>NZ_CP133780.1:0-4800000 GCF_034348165.1 Pseudomonas sp. CCI1.1 | reverse complement strand
CCGTTACGACAATGCCCGGTGGGGCTTGGAAAAAATGGGGATGTGCTATCCACCCAAGAGCCAGGCGCTGTTACGCAAAGGCTGCGACTACCTGAGCGCTATCAACTTCCTCTGAATAGCACCCTGGACGTGAGGCCAAGCGATCGGAGCGAGAGGCCTCGCTCCGATGCGGTCAGGATCAGATCTTGAAGCTATCGACCAATTGCTTCAGTCGGCTGGCCTGCTGGGACAGCGCATCGCAGTCCTTGAGCGTCTCGTTGAGGTTGGCCACACCCTGCTGGTTTAGCAAGTTGATCTGGTTGATATCGACGTTGAGGGTTTCAACCACTGCGGTCTGCTCTTCGGTGGCGGCCGCGACGGATTGGTTCATGCCGTCGATCTCAACGATACGTTGCGTCACGCTGACCAGACGCTCACCTGCCTGGTTGGCGACTTCGACACTTTCTTCGCTGGAAGCCTGGCTGGCGTTCATGGTGGTCACAGCTTCACGCGAGCCCACTTGCAGCGAAGTGATCATCTTGTGAATTTCCTCTGCCGACTCCTGGGTACGGTGCGCCAAATTACGCACTTCATCCGCCACCACGGCAAAACCACGCCCGGCTTCACCAGCACGGGCCGCTTCGATCGCCGCGTTGAGGGCGAGCAAGTTGGTTTGTTGGGAAATACCTTTGATCACATCCAGGATGTGCCCGATGTTGTCGGTACTGGCATTAAGGGTTTCAATCTGAGTGCAGGACAGGCTGATCTTCTGCGACAACTCAGACATCGCCTGGATGGTTTGCTCCACCACTTTACGACCATCGTCAGCTTGTTCGCTGGCACCACTGGCGTGCTGGGACGCATCCGCGGCGTTGCGCGCGATTTCCTGGGTGGCAGCCCCTAGTTCGTTGATGGCTGCGGCCACGCTGTTGGTACGCGCGCTCTGTTCGTCAGAACCGATGATCGACGCATTAGATGAAGCCATCACACGCTGGGACAAATCGTGCACCTGGCGCGTTGCCGAAGACACTTCGGAAATCGACGCGTGGATTCGCTCGACGAACTGATTGAATGCGCTGCCGACCTCGCCGAACTCGTCTTTGCTGGTCACGTCCAGACGTCGGGTCAAATCACCTTCGCCTTGGGCAATGTCCTGCATGGCCACGCCCATGGTGGTCAGCGGGCGCAACAGTACTTGAATCAACAGGCTCAGGAGCACCGCAATGGCGACAACGGCAATCAACATCGCAATCAAGGCCGAAGTACGGAACTTGCCCAGCGGGGCATAGGCTTTTTCTTTGTCGATCGAAAGGCCGATGTACCAGTCAGCGCCAGGCAAGCCGCTGATAGGCGTGAAGGAAAGGATGCGATCCTGACCGTTGAGGACAACGTCCTGATTGAGCTTCTCAATGCGCACATGGGTGCCAGGGTAGATGTCCTTGAGGTTCTTCATCACCTGGTCCTGGTCTGGACTGACGATGACCTGGCCATCACCGCTGACCAGGAACGCATGGCCGATACCACCGAAGTCTACTGAGTTGATGATCTTCACCAGTGTCTGCAGGCTCAGGTCACCACCGACAACACCCAATAACTCGCCGTTCTTTTTCACCGGCATGGCAATTGTCACGATCTGACCGCCCACAGCCGCCATATAAGGCGGAGTAAGCATGGTTTTGTCCGCCACCACTGCTTGCTTGTACCAAGGGCGCTGACGAGGGTCATAGTCGTCAGGCATCTTCGCGTCAGGGCGCTGGGTGAATACCCCGTTGGTTTGACCTACATAGGTGAACTGGAAATTGGTGGTGAATGCTGGCTGATCGACCAAACCAGGAAGGTCGGCCGCACTGCCTTGGTGGGCAACGTTCTGCGCCAGATTCTCGAGGACCAGGATGCGACCACTGAGCCAGTTCTGCACACTGCTGGCGGTCAGCTCGCCGGATTGCTGGATGGACGATGTCAGGTTTTGCCTGATGGTACTGCGCTGCAGGTAGTCGTTGTAGAGCGTAAATAGCGCGAAGGCTAAAACCACGACGCCTGACGCGGCCAACAGAATTTTATGACTGAACTTGAGATTCATTTCATCGACTTCTTTTGCCAAAGGGGGGTGAGCGTGCCGAGTGGAACATTCCATGTAACGGGATAGGCGGACTCTGCGGTCGCTCTATTTCGGTGCACGCATGGCTCGTCAGGCTTTCGGCCAAACTTCGACAAATCTTAGAAATTTGTGAGAAGCATCTTCTTTTAGCGTAGGAAACCGACAGGCGGTAGGGATAAGGCAGATTCGCTGTGATGGCTGCCCTAAACGACAAAACCCCTGTCTGCGTTAGCAGACAGGGGTTTTGGAATTCAATCTTGACGATGACCTACTCTCACATGGGGAAACCCCACACTACCATCGGCGATGCATCGTTTCACTGCTGAGTTCGGGATGGGATCAGGTGGTTCCAATGCTCTATGGTCGTCAAGAAATTCTGTGTACCAGACCGTTGTGTTGGCAACGTGCCGGTGAAATTCATGAGCTTCTACATAAACAAAACCCCTGTTTGCGTTAGCAAACAGGGGTTTCGGAATTTAATCTTGACGATGACCTACTCTCACATGGGGAAACCCCACACTACCATCGGCGATGCATCGTTTCACTGCTGAGTTCGGGATGGGATCAGGTGGTTCCAATGCTCTATGGTCGTCAAGAAATTCGGGTACTGAGTCGTGGCCAGTTGGCCTCGCTTCAGCAAATTGGGTATGCAATAGTTTTCGGTGTTTTGTGAGCGTCGAACTTTCGGTTCATTGCGTCTTCACACACCGCAATCTGGCCTCTCTCGAGTTCGCAAATTGCTTGGGTGTTATATGGTCAAGCCTCACGGGCAATTAGTATTGGTTAGCTCAACGCCTCACAGCGCTTACACACCCAACCTATCAACGTCGTAGTCTTCGACGGCCCTTCAGGGAACTCAAGGTTCCAGTGAGATCTCATCTTGAGGCTAGTTTCCCGCTTAGATGCTTTCAGCGGTTATCTATTCCGAACATAGCTACCCGGCAATGCCACTGGCGTGACAACCGGAACACCAGAGGTTCGTCCACTCCGGTCCTCTCGTACTAGGAGCAGCCCCTCTCAAATCTCAAACGTCCACGGCAGATAGGGACCGAACTGTCTCACGACGTTCTAAACCCAGCTCGCGTACCACTTTAAATGGCGAACAGCCATACCCTTGGGACCGGCTTCAGCCCCAGGATGTGATGAGCCGACATCGAGGTGCCAAACACCGCCGTCGATATGAACTCTTGGGCGGTATCAGCCTGTTATCCCCGGAGTACCTTTTATCCGTTGAGCGATGGCCCTTCCATACAGAACCACCGGATCACTAAGACCTACTTTCGTACCTGCTCGACGTGTCTGTCTCGCAGTCAAGCGCGCTTTTGCCTTTATACTCTACGACCGATTTCCGACCGGTCTGAGCGCACCTTCGTACTCCTCCGTTACTCTTTAGGAGGAGACCGCCCCAGTCAAACTACCCACCATACACTGTCCTCGATCCGGATAACGGACCTGAGTTAGAACCTCAAAGTTGCCAGGGTGGTATTTCAAGGATGGCTCCACGCAGACTGGCGTCCACGCTTCAAAGCCTCCCACCTATCCTACACAAGCAAATTCAAAGTCCAGTGCAAAGCTATAGTAAAGGTTCACGGGGTCTTTCCGTCTAGCCGCGGATACACTGCATCTTCACAGCGATTTCAATTTCACTGAGTCTCGGGTGGAGACAGCGCCGCCATCGTTACGCCATTCGTGCAGGTCGGAACTTACCCGACAAGGAATTTCGCTACCTTAGGACCGTTATAGTTACGGCCGCCGTTTACCGGGGCTTCGATCAAGAGCTTCGCGTTAGCTAACCCCATCAATTAACCTTCCGGCACCGGGCAGGCGTCACACCCTATACGTCCACTTTCGTGTTTGCAGAGTGCTGTGTTTTTAATAAACAGTCGCAGCGGCCTGGTATCTTCGACCGGCATGAGCTTACGGAGCAAGTCCTTCACCCTCACCGGCGCACCTTCTCCCGAAGTTACGGTGCCATTTTGCCTAGTTCCTTCACCCGAGTTCTCTCAAGCGCCTTGGTATTCTCTACCCAACCACCTGTGTCGGTTTGGGGTACGGTTCCTGGTTACCTGAAGCTTAGAAGCTTTTCTTGGAAGCATGGCATCAACCACTTCGTTACCTGAAAGGTAACTCGTCATCAGCTCTCGGCCTTAGAATCCCGGATTTACCTAAGATTCCAGCCTACCACCTTAAACTTGGACAACCAACGCCAAGCTGGCCTAGCCTTCTCCGTCCCTCCATCGCAATAACCAGAAGTACAGGAATATTAACCTGTTTTCCATCGACTACGCTTTTCAGCCTCGCCTTAGGGACCGACTAACCCTGCGTCGATTAACGTTGCGCAGGAAACCTTGGTCTTTCGGCGTGGGTGTTTTTCACACCCATTATCGTTACTCATGTCAGCATTCGCACTTCTGATACCTCCAGCAAGCTTCTCAACTCACCTTCACAGGCTTACAGAACGCTCCTCTACCGCATCACTTACGTGATACCCGTAGCTTCGGTGTATGGTTTGAGCCCCGTTACATCTTCCGCGCAGGCCGACTCGACTAGTGAGCTATTACGCTTTCTTTAAAGGGTGGCTGCTTCTAAGCCAACCTCCTAGCTGTCTAAGCCTTCCCACATCGTTTCCCACTTAACCATAACTTTGGGACCTTAGCTGACGGTCTGGGTTGTTTCCCTTTTCACGACGGACGTTAGCACCCGCCGTGTGTCTCCCATGCTCGGCACTTGTAGGTATTCGGAGTTTGCATCGGTTTGGTAAGTCGGGATGACCCCCTAGCCGAAACAGTGCTCTACCCCCTACAGTGATACATGAGGCGCTACCTAAATAGCTTTCGAGGAGAACCAGCTATCTCCGAGCTTGATTAGCCTTTCACTCCGATCCACAGGTCATCCGCTAACTTTTCAACGGTAGTCGGTTCGGTCCTCCAGTTAGTGTTACCCAACCTTCAACCTGCCCATGGATAGATCGCCCGGTTTCGGGTCTATTCCCAGCGACTAGACGCCCTATTAAGACTCGCTTTCGCTACGCCTCCCCTATTCGGTTAAGCTCGCCACTGAAAATAAGTCGCTGACCCATTATACAAAAGGTACGCAGTCACCCAACAAAGTGGGCTCCCACTGCTTGTACGCATACGGTTTCAGGATCTATTTCACTCCCCTCTCCGGGGTTCTTTTCGCCTTTCCCTCACGGTACTAGTTCACTATCGGTCAGTCAGTAGTATTTAGCCTTGGAGGATGGTCCCCCCATATTCAGACAAAGTTTCTCGTGCTCCGTCCTACTCGATTTCATGGCTAAGAGATTTTCGCGTACAGGGCTATCACCCACTATGGCCGCACTTTCCAGAGCGTTCCGCTAATCTCAAAGCCACTTAAGGGCTAGTCCCCGTTCGCTCGCCACTACTAAGGGAATCTCGGTTGATTTCTTTTCCTCAGGGTACTTAGATGTTTCAGTTCCCCTGGTTCGCCTCTTGCACCTATGTATTCAGTACAAGATAACCATCTTATGATGGCTGGGTTCCCCCATTCAGACATCTCCGGATCAAAGTCTGTTTGCCGACTCCCCGAAGCTTTTCGCAGGCTACCACGTCTTTCATCGCCTCTGACTGCCAAGGCATCCACCGTATGCGCTTCTTCACTTGACCATATAACCCCAAGCAATCTGGTTATACTGTGAAGACGACATTCGCCGAAAATTCGAATTTCTCAGTTAAGAGAACTCACAAATTTTACCTTAGCCTGATCCGTTACCAGTGAAAGTAACGTTCAGTCTATCTTTCTATCACATACCCAAATTTTTAAAGAACGAACTAGTCAAAGACTAGAAATCAACATTCACCATCACAACGATGGAATGCTCATTTCTAAGCTTTATACAAACAGAAGCAGTAGTGGTGGAGCCAAACGGGATCGAACCGTTGACCTCCTGCGTGCAAGGCAGGCGCTCTCCCAGCTGAGCTATGGCCCCGTATTTCTACAGGCGTTTCCCACACAAAATTGGTGGGTCTGGGCAGATTCGAACTGCCGACCTCACCCTTATCAGGGGTGCGCTCTAACCAACTGAGCTACAGACCCAATTTCGGGCTGCTTCTTTCGTCTTCTTCAATGAATCAAGCAATTCGTGTGGGAACTTATGGAGCAGCTGATGTCGTCGATTAAGGAGGTGATCCAGCCGCAGGTTCCCCTACGGCTACCTTGTTACGACTTCACCCCAGTCATGAATCACACCGTGGTAACCGTCCTCCCGAAGGTTAGACTAGCTACTTCTGGTGCAACCCACTCCCATGGTGTGACGGGCGGTGTGTACAAGGCCCGGGAACGTATTCACCGCGACATTCTGATTCGCGATTACTAGCGATTCCGACTTCACGCAGTCGAGTTGCAGACTGCGATCCGGACTACGATCGGTTTTATGGGATTAGCTCCACCTCGCGGCTTGGC
The DNA here is from genome assembly GCF_034348165.1 of Pseudomonas sp. CCI1.1. Classification (NCBI taxonomy): domain Bacteria; kingdom Pseudomonadati; phylum Pseudomonadota; class Gammaproteobacteria; order Pseudomonadales; family Pseudomonadaceae; genus Pseudomonas; species Pseudomonas sp. CCI1.1. The sequence continues at coordinate 4,793,483 of NZ_CP133780.1, read as the reverse complement.
AACCCTCTGTACCGACCATTGTAGCACGTGTGTAGCCCAGGCCGTAAGGGCCATGATGACTTGACGTCATCCCCACCTTCCTCCGGTTTGTCACCGGCAGTCTCCTTAGAGTGCCCACCATAACGTGCTGGTAACTAAGGACAAGGGTTGCGCTCGTTACGGGACTTAACCCAACATCTCACGACACGAGCTGACGACAGCCATGCAGCACCTGTCTCAATGTTCCCGAAGGCACCAATCTATCTCTAGAAAGTTCATTGGATGTCAAGGCCTGGTAAGGTTCTTCGCGTTGCTTCGAATTAAACCACATGCTCCACCGCTTGTGCGGGCCCCCGTCAATTCATTTGAGTTTTAACCTTGCGGCCGTACTCCCCAGGCGGTCAACTTAATGCGTTAGCTGCGCCACTAAAAGCTCAAGGCTTCCAACGGCTAGTTGACATCGTTTACGGCGTGGACTACCAGGGTATCTAATCCTGTTTGCTCCCCACGCTTTCGCACCTCAGTGTCAGTATTAGTCCAGGTGGTCGCCTTCGCCACTGGTGTTCCTTCCTATATCTACGCATTTCACCGCTACACAGGAAATTCCACCACCCTCTACCATACTCTAGTCAGTCAGTTTTGAATGCAGTTCCCAGGTTGAGCCCGGGGATTTCACATCCAACTTAACAAACCACCTACGCGCGCTTTACGCCCAGTAATTCCGATTAACGCTTGCACCCTCTGTATTACCGCGGCTGCTGGCACAGAGTTAGCCGGTGCTTATTCTGTCGGTAACGTCAAAATTGCAGAGTATTAATCTACAACCCTTCCTCCCAACTTAAAGTGCTTTACAATCCGAAGACCTTCTTCACACACGCGGCATGGCTGGATCAGGCTTTCGCCCATTGTCCAATATTCCCCACTGCTGCCTCCCGTAGGAGTCTGGACCGTGTCTCAGTTCCAGTGTGACTGATCATCCTCTCAGACCAGTTACGGATCGTCGCCTTGGTGAGCCATTACCTCACCAACTAGCTAATCCGACCTAGGCTCATCTGATAGCGCAAGGCCCGAAGGTCCCCTGCTTTCTCCCGTAGGACGTATGCGGTATTAGCGTCCGTTTCCGAACGTTATCCCCCACTACCAGGCAGATTCCTAGGCATTACTCACCCGTCCGCCGCTCTCAAGAGAAGCAAGCTTCTCTCTACCGCTCGACTTGCATGTGTTAGGCCTGCCGCCAGCGTTCAATCTGAGCCATGATCAAACTCTTCAGTTCAAACATCTTTGGGTTTTTAAGAAACCCTAAACTTGGCTCAGCAATCGTTGGTTACATCTTTGATTTCTCGCGGAGTAACTTGTGATGCTGATAATCTTGTTGACTATCAGTCTGACTCCACAAGCACCCACACGAATTGCTTGATTCAGTTGTTAAAGAGCGGTTGGTTAAGATCTTTCGTCTCAACCGAGGCGCGCATTCTACAGCAGCCTCATTTGCTGTCAAGTGGTTATTTTCAGAAGTTTTCGAAGATTTCTTCAACAACTTCAACCACTTGCGCTTGCGATCTCTCGTAAGCGGGAGGCGAATTCTACAGCGTTACACGCTGCTGTCAACACCTCTTTTTCAACTTCCTTTTGGCTTCGATGAACTGAAGCAACTTGCTGTCGAGAACTGCGTAACTCATTGTTTACCAAGGAGTTTTCCGTTTCGACTGCGCCGGAAGTGGGGCGAATTATAGACAGATATAATTCGCCGTCAACTCTTAATTTTGCTTTTCTATCAATAAGTTAGCTTCGGTTAAAAAACAACCAACTCCTCCACTGCGCCTCTATATAGAAGGGAAAACTCAAATAACACCCGCCTCCTTCAACGCAGCCACATGAGCAGCTCCCAGCCCCAGAACTCCCTGCAGCACCTCAAGCGTATGCTCCCCCAATAGAGGAGGCGCACTCCGGTACTCCACAGGCGTCTTGGATAAGCGTATCGGGCTCGCAACCTGGGGCACCGTCCCCGCCAATGCGTGAGGCAACTCAATCGCCAAACCCCGCGCCTGGACCTGAGGATCGGAGAACACCTGCGCCAGATCATTGATGGGCCCACACGGCACGCCCACTTGCTCCAGCTGCGACACCCACTCAGCGGTCGTCTTGAAGACCGTCGCCTGGCGAATCAAAGGAATCAGCTCCGCACGATTAGCTACCCGTGCGCGATTGGTGGCGAAACGCACGTCATCCGCCCATTGCGGTTGCCCAGCGACTTCAGCGAATTTACGGAACTGCCCGTCATTGCCTACGGTGAGAATGAAATCTCCATCGGCCGTAGGAAAATCCTGATAAGGCACGATATTAGGGTGAGCATTCCCCAGGCGCTTGGGCGGCGCCCCGGTTGTCAGGTAATTCATCGCCTGATTCGCCAGGCAAGCCACCTGCACATCCAGTAACGCCATATCGATATGCTGCCCACCACCATCGTGATCGCGATGAGCTAGCGCAGCCAGGATCGCGACGGTCGAATAAAGCCCGGTCAAGATGTCGGTCAAGGCTACACCAACCTTTACCGGCCCGGCGCCTTCATCCCCTTCAGGCCGCCCGGTCAGGCTCATGAGCCCGCCCAGACCCTGGATCATGAAATCGTAGCCGGCACGCATCGCATAGGGGCCCGTCTGACCAAACCCCGTGATGGAACAGTAAATCAGCTCCGGGTTGACCTCTTTGAGGGATTCATAGTCCAGCCCATACGCTGCAAGGCCGCCCACCTTGAAGTTTTCGATCAGGATGTCCGACTTGGCGGCCAGATCACGCACCAGCTTCTGGCCTTCCGGCCGCGTAAAGTCGATGGTCACCGACTCTTTATTACGGTTGGCCGACAGGTAATACGCCGCCTCACTGGTATTTTCGCCATCCGCATCCTTAAGGAAGGGCGGCCCCCAAGCGCGCGTGTCATCGCCGCTGCTCGGCCTTTCGACCTTGATCACCTCAGCCCCAAGGTCTGCAAGAATCTGCCCGGACCAGGGGCCCGCGAGTACTCGCGACAAATCCAGCACTCGCAGATGCGAAAGCGCGCCCATGCCCATGCTCCTATTAATAGAACGCTTGAAGACCGGTTTGCGCGCGCCCCAGGATCAAGGCATGCACGTCATGGGTCCCTTCATAGGTGTTGACCACCTCAAGGTTGACCAAGTGGCGCGCCACTCCGAATTCGTCGGAGATACCGTTGCCGCCCAGCATGTCCCGGGCCATGCGCGCGATATCCAATGACTTGCCACACGAGTTACGCTTCATGATCGAAGTGATCTCAACCGCCGCCGTCCCCTCATCCTTCATCCGACCCAGGCGCAGGCAACCTTGCAGGGCCAAGGTAATCTCGGTCTGCATGTCTGCCAGCTTCTTCTGGATCAACTGAGTGGCAGCCAGTGGGCGACCAAACTGCTGGCGATCAAGTGTGTACTGGCGTGCGGTATGCCAGCAGAACTCAGCAGCCCCCAGCGCCCCCCAGGAAATCCCGTACCGTGCCGAATTAAGGCAGGTAAACGGCCCTTTCAAACCCCGTACATCCGGGAAGATATTTTCTTCGGGCACAAATACGTTATCCATCACGATTTCACCGGTGATGGAGGCCCGCAGCCCCACCTTGCCGTGGATAGCCGGAGCGCTCAGACCTTTCCAGCCTTTTTCCAGGACAAAGCCACGGATGTCCCCGGCATCATCTTTGCCCCACACCACAAACACATCCGCAATCGGACTGTTGGTGATCCACATCTTTGCGCCGGTCAGGCTGTAGCCGCCATCCACTTTGCGTGCACGAGTAATCATCGCACCTGGGTCGGAACCATGGTTGGGCTCGGTCAGCCCGAAGCAACCGATCCATTCACCAGAGGCCAGTTTGGGCAAGTACTTCTGTTTTTGCGCCTCGGTACCGAACTCATTGATCGGCACCATGACGAGGGAAGACTGCACACTCATCATCGAGCGATAGCCGGAGTCGACACGCTCCACCTCCCGAGCAATCAAACCGTAGCTGACATAGTTCAAGCCACTGCCACCGTACTGCTCAGGGATCATCGCCCCCAGCAAACCGGTCTCGCCCATCTCGCGGAAAATAGCAGGGTCTGTCTTTTCGTGGCGAAAGGCTTCGAGCACGCGGGGAGCCAGCTTGTCCTGAGCAAATTGCTCGGCGCTGTCACGCACCATGCGCTCTTCTTCGGTGAGCTGTTGATCCAACAGCAGTGGATCGATCCAGTTGAAGCTTGCCTTGCCAGCCATGAATAAGTCCTCGCGGAAAAAATCAGAAGTCGTGGAACCAGACTAGGCGCGGTCAGCGCAGAGGGCAAACGAGGTTTTTGCATAGGCTTGTGCTAATTTCTCACTTCGTAACACTAAAAAAGCCCAGAAATGCGCTTTATCTGTGAGGGCAACGTACATGCGCAGGAAAATCCCCAGTACCACCGCGCTCATCAGCTTTGAGGCAGCAGCCCGGCACGAGAGCTTCACCAAGGCAGCCTTGGAGCTTTCCATCACCCAAGGCGCGATTTGCCGACAGATCGCCAGCCTGGAGGAGTTTTTGAGTGTCGAGCTGTTTCGCCGCTCACGCCGTGGGGTGAAGCTGACGGAGGCGGGGCTGTCTTATAGCCGCAGGGTTGCAACGCAACTGGACGCCGTAGAGCGCGACACCTTGTCGGTGATGGGCCAGCAGGGCGCCAATGTGATCGAACTGGCGGTGGTACCTACCTTCGGCACGCAGTGGCTGATCCCACGCCTGAAAGACTTTCAACATCAGCACCCGGAAGTCACGGTGAACCTGACGAACCGCACACGCCCCTTCCTGTTCGCCGATACTGAGTTCGATGCGGCGATCTACTTCGGGGATGCCGATTGGTCGGGTACGCAATCCCACAGGTTAATGGGCGAAAACCCGGTACCGGTATGCAGCCCGCGCTTACTCGGCGACCGCACGCACTTCACCCCTCAACAGATCGCCGAGCTGCCCCTGTTGCAGCAGACCACACGCCCCTACGCCTGGCGCCAATGGTTCAACGCCCAACACCTGAGCATCCCTCGCGACATGACAGGCCCTCGATACGAGCTATTCTCGATGCTGTCTCAAGCGGCCATGCATGACATGGGCATCGCACTGATTCCTCCCTTCCTCATACAGCGGGAGCTGAAGGAGCAACAACTGGTAATCGCGAGCACCGAAGCACTGACCAGCGAAAAGGCTTATTACCTGATGATTCCTGACAAAAAGGTCGAATCCGCCTCACTGCATGCATTCAGGGACTGGCTGCTCGACCAGTCAAGACGCTACAACCCATGTAAATAAAGGACAAAGCGCAATTGCTGACTTTGTAGTCAAATAAATTAAGATCCTACAGATATACGTATATGTCGCATTTAAACAGACTGTACTTGTCAGCCAAAAATAAGGCTAAAAGCCATGTATCTCATGGCTCGTAGCGACTCTTACCGGCCAATGCACGACTATTCACACTGGCAATGGAAAAATGGACCGAAAACGCCTGAACGCCTTTAATGACCTGTATTTAAAGAGGTTATTTCAGCTTGTTGCGACAATCAGTCACAGGGTGACTTGTAGTTAATTTTTCGTCACCCGTCATAATCCCTTGATGGCCGTAAAGTTCGCCTGCAAAATGCCGCGCCCCGCTGTCATTTCAGCGGGATCGTGCTGATCGGCCGCCCCAGTTGCGCCACTCGCGGTGCACTGGCCTTTTTACAAAAAGATCAAAAGCAAAAAGATCATGCAGGAGATTTGACGTGCACATTGGTGTTCCTCTCGAAACCCAGACCGGTGAAACGCGGGTGGCTGCCACCCCAGAAACCATCAAGAAGCTGATCGGCCAGGGCCATAAGGTCACTGTACAAAGCGGCGCAGGCATCAATGCCAGCATCGTCGACAGTGCCTATGAAACGGCAGGCGCCACCATTGGCAGTGCCAACGACGCGTTTGGCGCCGAGCTGATTCTCAAAGTGGTTGCCCCCAGTGACAGCGAACTTGCGCAGATCAAAAGTGGCACCGTGTTGGTGGGCATGCTCAACCCGTTCAGCAACGAAACCATCGCCAAGCTCGCCGAGCGCGGCATCACCGCCTTCGCCCTGGAAGCCGCGCCGCGCACTTCACGCGCTCAAAGCCTTGATGTGCTGTCTTCGCAAGCCAACATCGCCGGTTACAAGGCCGTGTTGCTCGCCGCTCATCACTACCCGCGTTTCATGCCGATGCTGATGACTGCTGCCGGCACCGTAAAAGCCGCGCGCGTACTGATCCTCGGCGCCGGTGTGGCGGGCCTGCAAGCCATCGCCACGGCCAAGCGCCTGGGCGCGGTGATCGAAGCGTCCGACGTACGCCCGGCGGTTAAGGAGCAGATCGAATCCCTGGGCGCCAAGTTTGTCGACGTACCGTACGAAACCGATGAAGAGCGTGAATGCGCCGTCGGTGTCGGTGGCTACGCGCGCCCGATGCCCAGCAGTTGGATGCAACGCCAGGCCCTGGCCGTGCACGAACGCGCCAAACAGGCCGATATCGTTATCACCACCGCCCTCATCCCGGGCCGCAAGGCGCCGACCCTGCTCAGCGCCGATACCGTGGCGCAGATGAAACCCGGCTCGGTGGTCATCGACCTCGCTGCAGCCCAAGGTGGCAACTGCCCGCTGACGGTGGCCGACCAGGTCGTGGTGGAAAACGGCGTGATCATCTGCGGCCCGACCAACCTGGCGGGCGCTGTCGCCGCCGATGCGTCGGCCTTGTATGCGCGCAACCTGCTGGACTTCCTGAAGCTGGTCTTCACCAAGGAAGGGCAGTTTGAAATCAACCTCGAAGACGACATCGTCGCCGCGTGCCTGATGTGCCGCGACGGCCAAGTCATCCGCAAAAACGCCTAAGCAGGGATTCAGACGATGGAAGAGCTTATCTCCCCCGGTATCTACAACCTGATCATCTTTGTGCTGGCGATTTATGTCGGTTATCACGTGGTCTGGAACGTAACACCTGCATTGCACACGCCGCTGATGGCCGTGACCAACGCCATTTCCGCGATTGTCATCGTCGGCGCCATGCTGGCTGCCGCGCTGACCGTCACCCCGTTGGGCAAGACTATGGGCACACTGGCCGTGGCCCTGGCGGCGGTAAATGTCTTTGGTGGCTTCCTGGTCACCCGCAGAATGCTTGAGATGTTCAAGAAGAAAGCCCCGAAAGTAAAAGAAGAGGCGCCCAAGTAATGAGCATGAATCTCGTGACGACGCTCTACCTGATCGCGTCGATCTGTTTCATCCAGGCCCTTAAAGGCCTCTCGCACCCGACCACTTCGCGGCGCGGCAACCTGTTCGGCATGCTCGGCATGGCGCTGGCGGTTCTCACCACCGTCGGCCTCATTTATAAGCTGGGGGCTGAACTGGCGACTGCCGGTATCGGCTACGTCATCGTTGGCCTACTGGTTGGCGGTACCGCCGGCTCGATCATGGCCAAGCGTGTTGAAATGACCAAGATGCCCGAGCTGGTCGCCTTCATGCACAGCATGATCGGCCTGGCAGCGGTGTTCATCGCCATTGCCGCCGTGGTCGAGCCGCAGTCCCTGGGTATCGTCAAGCACTTGGGCGATTCGATACCGACCGGTAACCGCCTGGAACTGTTCCTCGGTGCCGCTATCGGTGCAATCACCTTCTCCGGCTCGGTGATCGCATTCGGCAAGCTGTCGGGCAAGTACAAGTTCCGCCTGTTCCAGGGCGCACCGGTACAGTTCGGCGGCCAACACAAACTGAACCTGGTGCTCGGTCTCGCAACCCTGGGCCTGGGCCTGGCGTTCATGTTCACCGGCAATCTCAGCGCATTTGCACTGATGCTGGCCCTGGCCTTCGTGCTGGGTGTGCTGATCATCATCCCGATTGGCGGCGCCGACATGCCCGTGGTGGTGTCGATGCTCAATAGCTATTCCGGCTGGGCAGCGGCGGGCATCGGTTTCTCGCTGAACAACTCGATGCTGATCATCGCCGGTTCCCTGGTGGGCTCCAGCGGCGCGATCCTGTCGTACATCATGTGCAAGGCGATGAACCGCTCCTTCTTTAATGTGCTGTTGGGCGGTTTCGGCAACGCGCCGGATGCTGGCGCTGCGGCGGGCTCCAAAGAAGCACGCCCGGTGAAGTCCGGCTCCGCTGATGACGCCACCTTCCTGCTGACCAACGCCGACACCGTGATTATCGTCCCAGGCTACGGCCTTGCGGTCGCGCGGGCACAACACGCGCTCAAGGAGCTGACCGAGAAGCTGACCCACCACGGCGTCACCGTAAAGTACGCGATCCACCCGGTGGCGGGCCGTATGCCGGGGCACATGAACGTATTGCTGGCCGAGGCCGAAGTGCCTTACGACCAGGTGTTCGAGATGGAAGACATCAACTCCGAGTTCGGCCAGGCCGACGTGGTGCTGGTATTGGGCGCCAACGACGTGGTCAACCCGGCCGCCAAGAACGACCCGAACTCACCCATCGCCGGCATGCCGATTCTCGAGGCGTTCAAGGCCAAGACCATCATCGTCAACAAGCGCTCGATGGCCAGCGGCTATGCGGGCCTGGATAACGAGTTGTTCTACCTGGACAAGACCATGATGGTGTTCGGTGATGCCAAGAAGGTCATCGAAGACATGGTCAAGGCCGTCGAATAACACTGCGCCAGCGCAATACCTGAAACCCTGGCCTCACGTAGGCTGGGGTTTTTTTATGGTTCCCCCGCTCCGCGTGGGAACGCATCCAGGGATGCTCTGCGTCCCGCTTTGCACACACATGAAACCCGACCAAAGGCTCTAAATCGCGACCTGGCATTCGACCATGGTAGCGGGCCGAAACTTTTTGAAATCACTACACTGCCCACCTTGCTTTCCGTAGCCAGAGATAACAATTCATGTACCGTGATCGTATCCGCTTGCCTTCGTTGTTGAACAAGGTCATGAGCGCGGCAGACGCCGCTGCACTGATCGAGGACGGCATGACCGTCGGCATGAGCGGCTTCACCCGTGCCGGTGAAGCCAAGGCCGTCCCCCACGCCCTGGCCGAACGCGCCAAGACTTCGCCACTCAAAATCACGCTGATGACCGGCGCCAGCCTGGGCAATGACCTGGACAAGCAGTTGACCGAAGCCGGCGTACTGTCACGACGCATGCCCTTTCAAGTCGACAGCACTCTGCGCAAGGCGATCAATGCCGGCGAGGTGATGTTTATCGACCAGCACCTGTCGGAAACCGTCGAGCAACTGCGCAACAATCAGCTCAAATTGCCCGACATCGCCGTGATCGAAGCCGTCGCGATCACTGAGCAGGGCCATATCGTGCCCACTACCTCCGTAGGCAACTCGGCCAGCTTCGCGATTTTTGCCAAACAGGTGATCGTCGAGATCAACCTGGCGCACAACCCGAACCTGGAGGGGTTGCACGACATCTACATCCCGACCTACCGGCCGACGCGCACGCCGATCCCGCTGGTGAAAGTCGACGACCGTATCGGCAGCACCGCGATTCCGATCCCGCCCGAGAAAATCGTCGCCATCGTCATCACCAACCAGGCGGACTCCGCCTCCACGGTAACGCCGCCGGACAGCGACACCCAAGGCATCGCCAATCACCTGATCAACTTTCTCAAGCAAGAAGTCGATGCCGGGCGCATGACCAACAAGCTCGGCCCGCTGCAAGCCGGCATCGGTAATATTGCCAACGCGGTGATGTGCGGATTGATCGAGTCGCCGTTCGAAGACCTGACCATGTACTCGGAAGTGTTGCAGGATTCGACCTTCGACCTGATCGACGCCGGCAAGCTGAGCTTTGCCTCCGGCAGTTCGATTACCTTGTCGGAGCGACGCAATGCCGATGTGTTCGGCAACCTGGAGCACTACAAGGACAAATTGGTGCTGCGCCCGCAGGAAATTTCCAACCACCCTGAAGTGGTACGGCGCCTGGGCATCATCGGTATCAATACCGCGCTGGAGTTCGATATCTACGGCAACGTCAACTCCACCCACGTCTGCGGCACGCGGATGATGAACGGCATCGGCGGCTCCGGGGATTTCGCCCGCAATGCGCACCTGGCGATCTTCGTCACCAAGTCCATTGCCAAGGGCGGCGCAATTTCCAGCGTGGTACCGATGGTCAGCCATGTGGACCACACCGAGCATGACGTGGACATTCTCGTCACCGAAGTAGGCCTTGCCGACCTGCGGGGCCTGGCGCCACGGGAGCGCGCTCGGGTGATCATCGATAACTGCGTGCACCCAGCCTACCGCGATGCCCTCAACACTTACTTCGATGCCGCCTGCGCCATCGGTGGGCATACGCCGCACATCTTGCGCGAAGCACTGAGTTGGCACATTAACCTGGAAGAAACCGGGCACATGCTCAAGGCTTGATGAATACAGATCCGGGCTGATGCAAATACAGTTTCATCAGCTCGGTGAACCCACCCGCACTTATGGAAAAACTGTACTGCTGTACTGGTCATTTCCTACCGAAATATCCCACACACCAACTCAAAAATGCCTATTTCGCACCTTTTAAGTGCGCACAGGTACAGTTGCCCCAATTTCGTACCGTACAGCCTCGCTAAACAGTTAACTGGCCTCTCACAATACAGGTGAACTGTATCTAGAGAGTCTTGCCTCGGAGGAGGATCATTGGCATCAGTTAAACCACTACCTAATCCCGCCACAAGCGGAAGGATGTCATCATGGAACGTACACTCAGTTCCGAACTGTTCTTCGAAGAAAAAGCTGTAAACACCCAGGCTTCCCTGCCTTTGCGCGTTCTCGCCAACCTGATGTTGTGGCAGCGCCGCATCTCCAGCCGCCACCAGTTGGCTCGCCTGGATTCGCGCCTGCTGGCTGACGCCGGTATCAGCGAAGCTCAACGCTACGAAGAGCTGAGCAAGCCGTTCTGGCGCTAAGTGGCGCCCGCTGGCCCTGACCTGACGGGTCCACTGCCAGCACCCTGATTTGTCAAAGCAAAGCCCGCCCCGGGTAACCGGAGGCGGGCTTTGTTGTATCTGCGATAGCCCATTGGATTGGCTCGATTCAAGCACACAGATACAGTTTTAAATTTATAAAATATGACAGGTACAGTTTAATTACAGGCTTCCGAATAGTCCTGCACACGCCTAATATCGGTTCACCACGTGGCGAACCCTGTAGAGCGTGCGTCTGATGCTCGACAGTCCCAGTCCGTTTCATTGTGGCCGTTTCGCGCCACCTTATTATTCGTCTACAGGAGTTACCCCATGTCCCGTCTTCGCCTGCTGTGCACTGCCGCTGTGCTGACTCTGGCTGCCAATGCCAACGCGAGCAGCCTGATCATGACGACTGACTCGATCGTCGGCGCTCTGAAGGCAACCTCCGATGCCACGTCTGATGCCACCTCATCCCTGCGCGACAACAAGGTCGTACAAGCGGCCCGTGACGACGCCGCCAGCTTTGTCGCCAGCGAAGGCGCCATCCGTGGCGTGAAACTGGAAAGCGCCCTGGCCCAGATCCGCCAACAAGCGCCGCAATTGAATACCGCTACCGATACGCAGCTGGCACAGGCCATCCTGGCTATCTGACCCACGGCAACCAGACGGGAGCGCCTGCCGCTCCCGGATGGCTCGGCGCTGGCTCTCGCCCGGCCGTTGCGCTAGCCTTGGCGCTCGCTTTCAGTTGTCGAGTCCCATGGCTTTTTCATACCGTTTATTGATTGTTCCTGTACTGTTTTGCGCCTGCTGGTCACCCATGGCTTCAGCGTTGGATGTGTCCACCCAGAGCACGGTTGTCAGCGTGTATGCCACCAGCAAAGTGACCTCTGCGCCGTTCGACAATAAGTTGGTCCTGGCCGCTCGGGATGATGCTGCCGCTTTCATTGCCACTGACGGCCAATGGCGGGGCGCACGCCTGGAGTCCGCGCTGGACTATCTGCGCCGCACCCAGCCAAAACTTCATGCAAGCGACCTTGAACTGGCGCAAGCAATTCTCGTCCAATAATCATCGTTGTATTTCTATCTTTGTCATTGGAGTCACCCCATGCGTAGCCCGCTGATCGTCGCCGCCCTCGGCCTGCTGTTTTTGGCCGATGTCGCCCAGGCGCAAACCTTGAAGGCCACCAGCAACATCGTCGTGCGTGCCTCGGCGCGCACCATTGATTTCACCTCGGACACCACCACCTCCATCCGCGACTCCAAGATCGTGCGCGAAGCCCACGATGACGCCGCCAGTTTCGTCGCCACCAATGGCGAGATCCGTGGCGCCCAGCTGGAAGCAGCGTTCGATACCCTTCGCACCCGCGTGCCAGAAGCCCGTGATGCCAGCGACCAGACCCTCGCCGAAGCTATCCTCGCTCTGTGAGGCGCCTCAAAACCTGGCTCCTGGCCGGGGCCGTGCTGCTGTGCGCGAGTACGGCCCAGGCCGGCCTGCAACTGCGGCTCAAGACCGAAGGCTTGAGCCCGGCCGAACAGCAGGCCAGCCAGGCATTGCTGGATGAAGCGCTGCGCTCCTTGCCGCCGCGCTTTGTCGAGCAATTGGACCGACGTATTGATGTCGGCTGGACCGACAAGATGCCTGACAACGCCTACGGCCAGGCGTCCCTGGTGTCCGAGTTGGACCTCAACCAGAACCTGCTCGCCAGCCTGACTGACGGCAGCGCCGCCACCCAGAAAACCAATCGCCCCCACGGTACTGTGCGCCGGGAAATGCTCGCCACGGTGCTGCATGAACTGACCCACATCTATGACCGTGCGCGCCTGTGGTCCCAGGACGAGCGCACGCTGATCCAGCGCTGCAGCCGTCAGAACAACATTACCGGCTTGATCGGCTTGCCCGACCAGTGCCGTGGCCAGAACGACCGCCGCTTTACCCTCAGTGACGACCCACGCCTGTTGGATCTTGCCGGCTGGCCACAATATGTGGGTCGGCGCGGAGAGCGTGAGCAGCACAACCATCAGGTGGTGCGCAGCCCGGACATCTACGAAACCACCAGCCCGCTGGAGTTCGTGGCGGTCAACATGGAGTATTTCCTCCTGGACCCCAGCTACGCCTGTCGCCGCCCCGCGCTGTTCCGTTATTACAAGGATCACTTCGGCTGGGCCCCGCCTGAACAGGACACCTGCGCCAGTACCTATGCCTTCCTGAACGCGGGCAACGATTTCGCCAAGACGCCCCTGGGCCAGATCGATCCGGAGCGCGTGTATGAAATCGACTATCTGCTGGCCGAAGCCAACCAGAACCTGGTGAGCCGTTGGGGCCATAGCATGTTGCGTCTGGTGATTTGTGCGCCGGGCCGCCCGCGTGGCCCGGATTGCCGGCTGGACCTGGACCGGCATCTGGTGCTGTCCTACCGCGCCTTCGTCGGTGACGTCCAGCTGTCGAGCTGGGATGGCCTGGTGGGTAAATACCCGTCGCGGCTGTTCGTACTGCCGTTGGCCCAGGTCATTGATGAATACACCAAGACCGAACTGCGTGGCCTGGCGTCGGTGCCGCTGAAGCTCAGCCGTCAGGAAATCAACGACACCGTCGAACATGCGGCGCAGATGCACTGGAGCTATGACGGCAACTACTTCTTTATCTCCAACAATTGTGCGGTCGAAAGCCTGAAACTGTTGCGCAGCGGCAGCGCCAACCCGCAATTGACCGGCCTGGACAACATCACCCCCAACGGTTTGCTGGAAGTGCTCAGCGCCCGCGGCCTGGCCGATACCAGCGTATTGAATGACAAGCGCGAGGCACTGCGGCTGGGGTATCACTTCGACTCGTTCCGCGAGCGCTACCAGGCCATGTTCGATGTGCTGCGCAAGCAACTGCCGATCAAGCAGACCCAGGTCGAAGACTGGTTGTCCCTGGATGCGCAAGCGCGTCGCCAATGGTTCAGCCAGGCCGACCTGCGCACCAGCGCCGCGCTGTTGCTGCTGGAGCAGGCCAGCTATCGCAAGCAACTGATGCTCGCCCAGGATGAGGTCAAACAACGCTACCTCAATGCCCGCGAGCTGAAATACGGCGGCATGGAGAAAGCCAACAACACGCTGCAGCAAATTCTCGCCAACAGCGGCTTCCTGAGTCGCCCGGCCGAGTTGCTGGACAGTGGGGGTTATGGCCTGCCGCAACCTTCGGAAGCCAAGCGGCTTGAATCAGAAAGCGCCGAACGCCAGAAACAGTTGCAGTCGTTGACCGGCGAGCTGGATAAGGAGGTGAGGGCGCTGCTCGACCCATCCCGCGCCGCCGAGATTGCCGCCTGTGAAGCCAACCTCAAACAGGTGGGTGAGCATTTGCGAGCCTTGCACAAAGCCGCCGGCGGCCTGGAGCTACCCTGATAGTCTGGCAGCGACCACTATCCAAATGTGGGAGCTGGCTTGCCTGCGATGGCGGTGTCACAGCCATAAGAGATGTTGGCTGATACACCGCCATCGCAGGCAAGCCAGCTCCCACGTTTTGTTCTGCACCAACCTGAAGAATGATGCCTGCCCTTCATCAGCTGTTTTCTCAGCGAAAGCTGGCTGAAAGCTTCCCCGTCTAGGATCGCCCTCACTGCCGGCAACAGACCGGCTGTTAACAACAACAATGGTGATTCCCGATGTCCGCTCGTACCCGCCTGTTCGCTCCAACTCCACCCGTACGCCTCGTGCCTTTCGTTCTGCGCTGACCGCCACTCGGTTCGCCATTCCCTAGCCGCGCTACGCCTGGAGTATTCCTATGCTGACTTTCCTTGGCTTTGCCATGGTCATCACGTTCATGTTCCTGATCATGACCAAGCGCCTGTCCGCGCTGATCGCCTTGATCATCGTGCCGATCCTGTTCGCGCTGTTCGGCGGTTTCGCACCGAAGATCGGCCCGATGATGCTCGAAGGCATCACCAAGCTTGCGCCGACCGGCGTGATGCTGATGTTCGCCATCCTCTATTTTGCCTTGATGATCGACTCCGGCCTGTTCGACCCGGCCGTGCGCAAGATCCTCAAGATGGTCAAGGGCGACCCGCTCAAGGTGTCGGTCGGCACCGCCGTGCTGGCCCTGGTGGTGTCCCTGGACGGTGACGGTGCCACCACCTACATGATCTGCGTCGCGGCCATGCTGCCGCTGTACCAGCGCATCGGCATGAGCCCAAGGATCATGGCCGGCCTGATCATTCTCGCCGGTGGCGTGATGAACATGACCCCCTGGGGCGGCCCGACGGCGCGCGCCGCCAGTGCGCTGCATGTAGACCCGTCGGACATCTTCGTACCGATGATCCCGGCCATGGCCGCCGGTGTTGTGGCGATCCTGGTGATTGCCTACATGTACGGCAAGCGCGAACGTGCGCGCCTGGGTGAATTGCACCTGCAGGGCGACGAGATCGACCACAGCGAAATCAGCGTGTCGCAATTCCCCGACGCCCGCCGGCCGAAATTGATCTGGTTCAACGGCGCCCTGACCCTGGCGTTGATGTGCACCCTGATTGCCGGCCTGTTGCCGCTGCCGGTGCTGTTCATGGTGGCGTTCAGTATCGCCATGATCGTCAACTACCCGTGCCTGCAGCAGCAGAAAGACCGCGTCGCGGCTCACGCCGGTAGCGTATTGGCGGTGGTGGGCTTGATCTTCGCCGCCGGTATTTTCACAGGCATCCTGTCGGGCACCGGCATGGTCGACGCCATGTCCAAGAGCCTGTTGGCAGTCATCCCCGAAGCCATGGGCCCTTACCTGGCGGTGATCACCGCGCTGGTGAGCATGCCGTTCACCTTCTTCATGTCCAACGATGCGTTCTACTACGGCGTACTGCCGGTACTGGCCGAAGCTGCCAGCCATTACGGCATCACCGCGGTGGAAATGGCGCGGGCGTCGATCGTCGGGCAGCCCGTGCATTTGCTCAGCCCACTGGTACCCTCGACGTACTTGCTGGTTGCCCTGGCGGGTATCGAATTCGGCGATCACCAGCGCTTCACGCTCAAGTGGGCAGTGCTGGTGTGCCTGTGCATAATGTTCGCCGCACTGCTGATGGGGATTTTTCCGCTGTTCAGCACTCTATAATCGTACCGACTCACTCACCGCGCGGCGCTACAGCTTGCGCGGTTAACACTTGCTCAAAGGAATACACATGGAATGGCTGACCAATCCGGAAATCTGGATTGCCTTCTTCACCCTGACGGCTCTCGAGATCGTCCTGGGCATCGATAACATCATCATGATTTCGATCCTGGTCAGCCGCATGCCCAAGCATATGCAGGCGCGCACCCGGATCTTCGGCCTGGCACTGGCCATGGTCACGCGCATCCTGTTGCTGCTGTCGATCACCTGGGTCATGCAACTGACCGCCGACCTGTTCGTCGTGTTTGGCCAAGGCATCTCCGGTCGTGACCTGATCCTGTTCTTCGGTGGCCTGTTCCTGCTGTGGAAAAGCTCCCAGGAGATGTACCACGCGCTGGAAGGTGAAGATGAAACCCACGACGAGCCCAAAGGCGCCGGTGGCAAGTTCATCTACACCATTATCCAGATCGCCATCATCGACATCGTGTTCTCCCTGGACTCGGTGATTACCGCCGTCGGCATGGTTTCCCACGTGCCTGTGATGGTTGCCGCCATCGTCGTTGCGGTATTGGTGATGATGCTGGCTGCCGGCACCATCAGCGAGTTCATCGACAAGCACCCGTCGCTGAAAATGCTGGCGCTGTCGTTCCTGCTGGTCGTGGGTACCGTACTGATCGCTGAATCCTTCGACGTACACGTGCCAAAAGGCTACGTCTACTTCGCCATGGCGTTCTCGCTGGCGGTGGAAGCGGTGAACATCAAGATGCGTACCGCCATCGCGAAAAAGAAGAAACAGCAGGACCCAGTGAAACTGCGCAAGGACATTCCGGGTCAGTAAATTTGACCCGCGAGTGATCGTTCCCACGCTCCGCGTGGGAATGCCCTCTCGGACGCTCCGCGTCCGCAAAGTGACGCAGAGCGTCACAGGATGCGTTCCCACGCCGAGCGTGGGGAACGATCTTCATGACAGTTTTGTTTCAATCCCAAGTTTAGCTATGCGATGCTGGCGCAGAGCCCATTCGCCAACTACAGCTTAGGTACAAGACGTAGAGCGGCACGCGGTAACTTTCCTTCGCTCCTGCTGGAGCGCACCCACACGGGGGGCCGAGCATGCTGACCTTGCTCAATCTGCTTTCCGCCGTGACCCTGCTTATCTGGGGCACGCATATCGTCCGAACCGGCATCCTGCGGGTCTACGGTTCCAATTTGCGCCAAGTCATCGGGCAGAACATGTCCAAGCGCTGGCTGGCATTTGTCGCCGGTATTCTGGTGACGGCCATGGTGCAAAGCAGTAACGCCACCGCGATGCTGGTGACTTCGTTCGTCGGCCAAGGGCTGATGAGCCTCACGCCGGCCTTGGCCACCATGCTTGGCGCCGACGTCGGTACGGCCTTGATGGCGCGGGTGCTGACGTTCGATTTGTCCTGGCTGTCGCCGCTGCTGATCTTCCTCGGGGTGATTTTCTTCCTGTCGCGCAAGCAGACGCGGGCAGGACAGTTGGGCCGGGTGGGGATCGGCCTGGGCCTGATCATCCTCGCGCTGCAATTGATCGTCGAAGCCGCCGGGCCCATTACCCATGCCCAGGGCGTGAAAGTCATCTTCGCTTCGCTGACCGGCGATATCTTGCTGGACGCCCTGGTGGGCGCGCTGTTCGCCATGATTTCCTACTCCAGCCTCGCTGCGGTGTTGCTCACGGCCACCCTGGCCGGTGCCGGCGTGATCGGCTTGCACGTGGCCATTGGCCTGGTAATCGGCGCCAACATCGGCAGCGGGGTGCTGGCGTTTCTCAGTACCAGCATGCAAAACACTGCCGGTCGCCAAGTGGCCCTCGGCAGCCTGTTGTACAAATTGATCGGTCTGTTGCTGATCATTCCGGTGCTTGACCCGCTCGTGGGCTGGATGGACGGCCTGGACTACAGCGTTCAGGGCATGGTCATCACCTTCCACCTGCTCTACAACGTCAGCCGTTGCCTGATCCTGTTGCCCACCATCGGGCCCATGGCACGCCTGTGCGAATGGCTGCTGCCGGAACGCCCCGAAACCAACGGCAAGGCCAAGCCACGCCATCTGGACCTGGCCTCATTGAATACCCCAAGCCTGGCCCTGGCGAACGCCGCCCGCGAAACCCTGCGCCTGGGTGACTTGATCGACAATATGCTCACTTCGATGCAGGAAGTGCTGCGCGGCAACCAAACCGCCGTTACCCAAGAAATGCGCAGCCTGAGCGATGACGTCGAAGCGCTCTACAGCGCGATCAAACTCTACCTGGCGCAAATGCCCCGTGAAGACCTGAGTGAACAGGACAACCGCCGCTGGGCCGAGATCATCGAGCTGTCGATCAACTTGAAATTGGCCGGTGACCTGATCGAACGCATGCTGCGCAAGGTCCAGCAACAGAAGACCTCGCAACGCCGGCAATTTTCCGAAGTGGGCCTGGAGGAACTCAGTGGCCTGCACAGCCAGTTGATCGCCAACCTGCGCCTGGGCCTGTCGGTGTTTCTCAGCGGCGACCCGGAAAGCGCCCGTCAATTACTGCGAGAAAAGCGCCGCTTCCGTGCCCAGGAACGACGCCTGGCCCACGCCCATGTCAGCCGCTTGCAGCGCAAGATCGTGCAGAGCCTGGAAACCAGCTCCCTGCATCTGGAACTGATTGCCGACATGAAACGCTTGAACTCGTTGTTTTGCAGCAGTGCTTATGTAGTGTTGGAAACGTCCGACACCGGCGCGCTCTCTGCCGAAAGTATTGCCGACATCACCCATTCGCCCTGAACGTACGCCCGCGAGCGAAGTCAGTTAACAATGGACCTCATTCGCCAGGAAGCTTGTTATGCGTCGCCTGTTACTCGCCTGCCTGCTCTTGGGCTCGGTACACACCTTTGCCTTTGACCGTCTGCAAGTCGAGGGCTACACCTTGCCCAACGGCCTGCAATTGCTGCTCAAACCGGGCACCGAGCGTGGGCACGTGGCTATTCGCCTGGTGGTTGGGGTGGGCCTGGACGACTTCGGTTGCGAAGAAAAAGAACTGCCGCACTTGTTCGAGCACTTGCTGTTCAGCGGCATCGATGGCGGCGGCGAAGGCGACCTCGAAGACCGCATGCAAGCCCTGGGCGGCGAGTGGAACGCCTACACCAGCAACGCCGACACTACTTTCGTGATCGAGGCGCCCGCGCAGAACCAACGCAAAGTACTGGACCTGCTGCTGGCAATCCTCACGCGCACGCAACTGACCGACGCTCATATCAACGCCGCCAAACAGGTGGTGGAGCGCGAAGACGGCGGCCATTACTCACACTTGCAACGCCTGCTGGATCGCCAAGACCTCGGTCACAGCGCCAGTAACCAATTGGCCGTGGAGTTGGGCCTCAAGTGCGCCGAACGCGCCGAGGTCAGCCACCTCACCCGCGACCAGTTGGAGAAGCTGCGCAAAGAATGGTACGCGCCGAACAACATGACCCTGATCGTCGTCGGCGATCTCGACAAACTGCTGCCCGCCTACCTGGAACGCACCTATGGTCAACTCGACCCAGTGGAGCCGAGCGAACATCGCCCCCTCCCGGAAATCCAGCATACCGCCGCCAGCCACCGCGACCTGATCCGCGGCTGGGTGGGCGATGGCGCCAAGCTGCACTGGCTGTTCCCAGAGCCTGTGCTGGACGACCAGCACGATGAAACCTACAACCTGCTCAAGGACTACCTCGACTGGGCGCTGTACCGGCAACTGCGCCTCAAGCACGGCTTGTCCTACGGCCCATGGGTGGAACGCGAAGTGCTCGGCGGCGTTGGGTTCCTCAGCCTGAATGCCGACCTTGAGCGAGAAAACCTTCCTGAAGCCGAGCAGGTCTTGCAAGACCTCAAGGCCCAGTTGCTCAAGGATGGCCTCGACCCAACGGTATTCACACGCCTGCAACAAGCCGCCATTGCCCGCCAAGCGTGGGCAGTGCAAGGCAACAGCGCACTGGCCGACTATTACTGGAGTGCGGCCGGCGACTACTCCAATGGACGTTTCAGCGACCCGGTCAAACGCATCAAGGCCGTGAGCCTGGCGCAAACCAACCAGGCCATGCGCGAAGCGTTCCAGCAGCCGGGCTACTGGCGCATCGAAAAACCGCTGTTGAGTTATGACGCCTTGACCTGGATCGGTGCGGGCCTACTGGGCCTGATCATCCTTGGTTTGATCGGCCTGAGGCTTTATCGCAAACCTGTTGAGTAATGAGGCACAGAATATCGGGCCAAGGCGTTATTCTGTCTGAGATTTTTCCCACAACCAGTGAACCGCCCATGCCGAACTTGCCGCCCCTCATCCAGCGCGTTATAGAACTGATCAAGCGCTACCCAGGGGTGATTGCACTCGGCGGTTTCATCTCGGGGGTGGGCAGCTTCATCCTGGTAGACCGCCAGCAGGGCATGGCCAGCTGGATCGCGGTGATCATGCTGGTGAGCTGGTTGTGGCTGATGCTGGAGAACAGCTTTACGCAACTGTTCACCAAAGTCTTCAATCGCGAGATCCCTGAACCGCTGCTGCGCTACGCCACCCAGATGATCCACCAGGAAAGTCTGTTTTTCGTCCTGCCCTTCTTTTTCGTCACCACCGCCTGGAACAGCGGCCAATCGTTGTTCACTGGCCTGCTCGGCGCAGCGGCGCTGGTGTCGATCATCGACCCGCTGTATTACAAATGGCTGGCGCCCAAACGCTCGCTATTCCTGGCCCTGCACACCCTGACCCTATTCGCCGCGTTGCTGACCGCGCTGCCGATCATCATGCACCTGACCACCGCCCAGAGTTACAAACTGGCGTTGGGCGTGGCCATGGTCCTGTCGATCCCGAGCCTGGCCGTCAGCCTGCCGCTGCGTAGCCTCAAGGGCTGGGCGATGCTGCTGGGGGTAACGGCCGCCATCGGCTGCGCCGGCTGGTTCCTGCGCAGCTGGGTACCGCCCGCCACCCTGTGGATGACCGAAGTCGCCATCAGCACCCAACTGCAAGACCGCACGCCGGGCGACGACCTCAAGCAAGTCACCGCCGCCCAATTGCGCAGCGGTGGGCTGTATGCGTACACCGCCATCAACGCACCACGCGGGCTGGATGAGCGGATTTACCATGTGTGGAAATTCAACGGCCAGGAAGTCGACCGCATTGCCCTGGACATCCATGGTGGGCGCAAGGAAGGCTATCGCGCCTGGACCCACAAGCAGAACTTCCCGGGTGACGCCGTGGGGCGCTGGCAGGTGCAGGTGCTCACCGAAGACGGGCAAGTCATCGGCGTTCTGCGCTTCAAGGTGATAGACACAGCACAAGCGGACAACCCAAAGTAAGCCGGATCGTGCTATTACGTAGCAATTGTGGATAGCCAAACAAGCTCGGAGCTTATGACCACTCGCACGACGGCCGGCGCGGCCCATCTAGATACGTCCAGCACCCCGCCTTCGCTACGGATTACCGGCGACTGGACGCTGGCCCACTACGCCCACCTGAAGAAGCTGTCGGCCGCACTCGACGGCCAATACGACGCCGGCGCCCGCATTGACCTCAACGGCCTCGGCGCGCTGGATACCGCCGGCGCCTCGCTGCTGGTAGAGCTGCTGGGCCCTGCACGCATCGAACACTCTGCCGAACAGACCGATTGCACCCTGGCAGCCGCCGACCGTGCACTGCTCAAGACCGTCTACCGCTCCCTGAATGACTTTTGCGTACCGATCAAAGAGCCGGAAGAGGCCGCCGGCATTCAAGTGTTGGCTCGCATCGGCCGTGCAGTAGACACGGTCTGGCAAGACGCAATGAAGCTGTTGGGCTTTATCGGCCTGATCCTCGAAACCTTCGCCCGCGGCATTTGGCGGCCCAAACGCTGGCGCCTGACGCCCATGGTCGCCCACATCGAACAGACCGGCCTGGATGCGGCGCCTATCGTCGCGCTGCTGACCTTTCTGGTCGGCGCCGTCGTGGCCTTCCTCGGCGCCACTGTGCTCAAGAGCTTCGGCGCGACGATCTTTACCGTGGACCTGGTGGCGTTCTCCTTCCTGCGTGAATTCGGCGTATTGCTCACCGCAATCCTCATCGCCGGCCGTACCGCCAGTGCGTTCACCGCGCAAATCGGCTCCATGAAAGCCAACGAAGAAATCGACGCCATCCGCACACTGGGCCTGGACCCTATGGAGCTGTTGGTATTGCCCCGCGTGCTGGCGCTGCTGGTGGCGTTGCCGATGCTGACCTTCCTGGCGATGCTCTCGGGGATCGTCGGCGGTGGTGTGGTGTGTGCGGTGGCCCTGGATATTTCGCCAGCGATGTTTCTTTCGCTGCTGCAATCGGACATTGGCGTGCAGCACTTTCTGGTGGGCATGGTGAAGGCGCCGATCTTTGCGTTTTTGATCGCGGCCATTGGTTGCCTGGAAGGTTTTAAAGTCAGCGGCAGTGCCGAGTCGGTCGGCGCGCACACCACGTCCAGCGTGGTGCAATCGATCTTTGTGGTGATCGTGCTGGATGCGGTCGCGGCGATGTTCTTCATGGAGATGGGCTGGTGAGTCGTCTACACCGTGCGCCCACTGAGGCGGTGATTGAAGTACGTGGCCTGTGCAACCGTTTCGGCAGCCAAAGCGTGCATGAGAACCTCGACCTGGATTTGTACAAGGGCGAGATCCTGGCGGTGGTGGGGGGCTCTGGCAGCGGTAAATCCGTGTTGTTGCGCAGCATCGTTGGCCTGCGGCGCCCCAGCGAGGGCGAAGTGCGGGTGTTCGGCAAAAACCTGCCGAGCCTGCCTGAACATGAACGCTCACTGGTAGAACGCCGCTTTGGCGTACTGTTCCAGAAGGGCGCGCTGTTTTCCTCGCTGACGGTGACCGAGAACGTGGCTCTGCCATTGATCGAGCACGCCGGCCTCAGCCGCGCCGATGCCGAGCACCTGGCGGCGGTCAAGCTGGCCCTGGCGGGGTTGCCGCTGTCGGCGGCCGACAAATACCCGGCCTCGTTATCCGGCGGCATGATCAAGCGCGCAGCTCTGGCCCGCGCACTGGCCTTGGACCCGGACATCCTGTTCCTGGACGAACCCACCGCCGGTCTCGACCCGATTGGCGCGGCGCAGTTCGACCAACTGATCCTCACCCTGCGCGATGCGCTGGGCTTGAGTGTGTTCCTGGTCACCCACGACCTCGACACGCTGTACACCATCACCGACCGTGTGGCGGTGCTGGCGCAGAAGAAAGTGCTGGTGGCCGACGCCATCGATGTCGTTTCGGAAACGGACGACGCCTGGATTCACGAATATTTCCACGGCCCCCGGGGCCGCGCGGCATTGGATGCCGCTCAATCGCTCAACGAGGTATGACATGGAAACCCGAGCCCATCATGTGATGATCGGACTGTTCAGCGTAATTGTGGTGGTCGGCGCGATGCTGTTTGGCCTGTGGCTGGCCAAGTCCAGCGTCGATACCGCCTTCCAGGATTACGAAGTGATCTTCAACGAAGCGGTCAGCGGCCTGTCCCAGGGCAGTGCGGTGCAGTACAGCGGCATCAAGGTGGGCGACGTGATCAGCCTGCGCCTGGACCCCAAAGACCCACGCCGCGTCCTGGCGCGCATCCGCCTGGCCGGGCAAACGCCAATCAAGGAAGACACCCAGGCCAAACTGGCCCTGACCGGTATCACCGGCACCTCGATCATCCAGCTCAGTGGCGGCACCCCGCAGAGCCCGGAGCTCAAGGGCAAGGACGGCAACCTGCCGGAAATCATCGCGTCGCCATCGCCTATCGCACGCCTGCTCAATAACAGCAACGACCTGATGACCAGCGTCAACCTGCTGCTGCACAACGCCAACCACCTGTTCTCGCGGGAAAACGTCGAACGCCTGAGCAACACCCTGGACAACCTGCAACAAACCACCGGCGCCATTGCCGAGCAACGCGGCGACATCAAGGTGGTGATGCAGCAATTGATGCAAGTGAGCAAACAGGCGGGCGCGGCGCTGGAGCAAACCACCGTGCTGATGCGCAGCGCCAATGGTTTGCTCAGTGAACAAGGTAAGCAAGCCTTCGGCAGCGCCGAGCAGGCGATGAAATCCCTGGAGCAAAGCACCGCCACCATCAATACCTTGCTGACCAATAACCAGGACTCGGTGAACAGCGGCATGCAGGGCCTCAACGAACTGGCGCCAGCCGTGCGCGAGTTGCGTGAAACCCTCGGCTCGCTGCGCGCCATCTCCCGCCGTCTGGAAGCCAACCCCAGCGGTTACCTGCTGGGCAGCGACAAGAACAAGGAGTTCACGCCATGAAGCGTGCGTATCACATGATCGTCCCCATGGCCCTGGCACTGGTCAGCGCGTGCTCGATCCTACCCAAGCCGGACCCTTCGGACGTGTACCGCCTGGCGTCCACCCAGCCGGCCAGCCAAGGCACGCCGGTGAGTTGGTCGCTGCGCGTGACCAAGCCGCAGACCAGCGAGTTTCTCGACAGCCCGCGCATCGCCGTGGTGCCAGATGGCAACTTGATCAGCAACTACGCGAACTCGCGCTGGAGCGACCCAGCGCCGGTGCTGCTGCGTAATCGCCTGCTGGATGGCTTCCAGCGCGACGGGCGCGTGACATTGTTGAGCACTGACGAGACCAACCTGCAAGCCGACTATGAACTGGGCGGGCAGTTGCAGGCGTTTCAGAGCGAGTATCGGGGCAAGACGGTGGAGGTGGTGATTCGCCTCGACGCGCGATTGGTGCGTGGGCGTGATCAAAGGATTATCGCCAGCCGTCGGTTTGAAGTGAGGCAGCCGGTGAGTGACACCCAGGTGCCAGCGGTGGTGGCTGCTTTTGGCCAGGCTGGGGATCAGTTGAATAAGCAGGTGGTGGATTGGGTAGTGAGTCAGGGCAATACAGCACTGAAACCTTGAGGACCTCATCGCAGGCAAGCCAGCTCCCACAGTCTGATTTGTGAACACAGTCAAAGTGGGAGCTGGCTTGCCTGCGATAGCGATTGTAGCCTTAACCAAAAAACCAGTAGCACACCGAAACAGCCGCGACCACACCAGCAAACTCCGCGAACAACGCACACCCCACCGCATGCCGAGCCCGCTGGATCCCCACCGAACCAAAGTACACCGCCAACACATAGAAAGTGGTTTCCGTACTGCCCTGAATCGTCGCCGCCACCAAGGCCGGGAAGCTGTCCACACCCTGGGTCTGCATGGTCTCGATCAGCATCGCCCGCGCCGCGCTGCCGGAGAACGGCTTGACCATCGCGGTCGGCAGCGCGTCGACAAAGCGCGTATCCAGGCCCGTCCAGGCCACCACATGGCGAATCCCTTCCAGGCCGAACTCCAAGGCGCCCGAGGCACGCAACACGCCAACCGCACACAGCATCGCCACCAGATAGGGCAACAGGTTCTTGGCCACGTCGAAGCCTTCCTTGGCGCCTTCGACAAAGGCCTCGTACACCTTGACCTTGCGCAACGCGCCGATCACCAGGAACAGCATGATCAAGCCAAACAGCGTGAGGTTGCCCAGGATCGACGACAAACCGGCCAGCGCTGTGGCAGACAGGGTCGCCAGCAGCGCCATGAAGCCGCCCAGTACCAGCGCGCCGGGGATCAGATAGGCCAGCACCACCGGGTCCCACAAACGCAGGCGCTGCATCACCGCCACCGACAGCAGGCCCACCAGCGTCGAGGCGCTGGTGGCCAGCAGGATCGGCAGGAACACCAGCGTCGGGTCCGCAGCGCCTTGCTGGGCGCGGTACATGAAGATGGTCACCGGCAACAGCGTCAGCGAGGACGCGTTGAGCACCAGGAACAGGATCTGAGCGTTGGTCGCCGTATTGGGGATGGGGTTGAGCTCTTGCAGCGCCTTCATGGCTTTCAGGCCGATGGGCGTGGCGGCGTTGTCCAGGCCCAGGCCGTTGGCGGCAAAGTTGAGGGTGATCAAACCGATCGCGGGGTGCCCGGCGGGCACTTCGGGCATCAGGCGGCGAAACAGCGGGCCGAGGGCCTTGGCCAGCCAATCGACGATCCCGGCTTTTTCGGCGATCCGCAGAAAGCCCAGCCATAACGTCAGGGTACCGAACAGCAGCACCATGACTTCCACCGATAATTTGGCCATGGCGAAAATGCTTTCGACCATCGCCGCGAAGATCCCGGCGTTACCGCCCACCAGCCATTGCGCCAGCGCTGACACCATTGCCACGACAAAGAAGCCAAGCCACAGGCCATTGAGCATCAGATAAATCCCCCGAAAGATGGGGCGAATGATAACGGGGCTGGCAGAAACGACAAACCCCGGAATTCTCCGGGGTTTGTTTTCGATCAATCTGCAATCAGCTACGGGTGGCTTGTGCCGTAGGCAGGGCTTCCTTGCTGCGCCAGTGCGGCAAGGAATTCCAATAGCGCTCGCCCTTGGCGTCGTCGTACATGCCTTCCCAACGGGAGATAACCAGTACGGCCAAGGCGTTGCCGATCACGTTCAGGGCGGTACGCGCCATGTCCATCACACGGTCGACACCGGCGATAAACGCCAAGCCTTCCAGTGGGATGCCCACGCTGCCCAGCGTCGCCAGCAACACCACGAAGGACACGCCCGGCACGCCGGCGATGCCTTTGGAGGTCACCATCAGGGTCAGTACCAACATCAATTGCTGGCCGATCGACAGGTCGATGCCATACAGCTGGGCAATGAAGATTGCTGCGATGCTCTGGTACAGGGTCGAACCGTCGAGGTTGAACGAATAACCGGTCGGCACCACGAAGCTGCAGATCGCTTTCGGCGCGCCGTAGGCTTCCATCTTTTCGATCACACGCGGCAGCACGGTTTCGGAGCTGGCGGTGGAGTAAGCCAATACCAACTCATCTTTGAAGATGCGGATCAGCTTGAGGATCGAGAAGCCGAACAGGCGGGCGATCAAACCCAGGACCGCGAAGGCGAAGAACAGGATCGCGACGTAAACCAGGATCACCAGCTTGGCCAGCGGCAGCAGCGAGGCGAAGCCGAAGTTGGCGACCGTCACCGCGATCAGCGCGAATACACCGATAGGGGCGTACTTCATGATCATGTGGGTGACTTTGAACATGCTCTCGGACACGCCCTGGAACATGGTCACCAGCGGCTCGCGCAGCTCAGGCTTGAGGCTCGACAGCCCCAGGCCGAACAGCACCGAGAAGAAGATGATCGGCAGCATCTCGCCACGGGCAACAGCGGCGAAGATGTTCGAGGGGATCAGGTTGAGGATGGTTTCGATGAACGCATGTTCATGCTGCACTTCGGCGGCAGTCGCCTGGTACTTGGAGATATCGACGGTACCCAGGGTACTCATGTCGATGCCAGCGCCTGGGTGGAACAGGTTGGCGAGCAACAGGCCCACCACGATGGCGATGGTGGTGACGATTTCGAAGTAGAGGATGGTTTTGACGCCGATACGACCGAGCTTTTTCGCGTCGCCTACACCGGCGATACCGACGATCAGCGAAGAAATCACAATCGGGATCACGATCATCTTGATCAGGCGGATAAAGATATCGCCCGCCGGCTGCAACACATTGCTGATCCACCAGGCCTTTTCAGCACTGAAATGGTTGAGTACTGCACCGATTGCAATGCCCAGTACCAAACCGATGAGGATCTGCCAGGCGAGGCTTAGCTTTGCCTTCTTCATGTCATTACCCTTGCTTCAAGTGGACTTACGGCAAATGCGCCAGCTGCAACGCTCGAAAGCGAAAAAGTGTGTGCATCTGCCTCCATGGAAGGTCACCGCAGCGTGGCCGAAATGGCTTACTGGCAGGCGAAAAAAGGCGCAACTATTCCCATGCAAGGGAGCGACGTCTAATGCCGTAAACGCCTACCCCATGCCGAATCGGCATGGCTTTTTTTGAAATAATTTGTCCAAACGGTCAGTTCGTATCTGCCATTCCGGCGGGTGAATATGCCGTTGAGCGGCTAAATCAGGCTCGCGCAGAGATACTGGACGACTCGGATTGATTGGCAGAAATGTCTGAGAAATCCATCACCTAGCGCCAGAAAGATCCTATAGCGCCGATGAAAAATTCTCGATAGATGGTCACACCGACATACCCGGTAATGGTTGGCCAGAGGCAAAAAGCAAAACGGCGGCTATGAGCGGCATGAAACGCGGGGATGAGAGTCGTAAGCCCGCCGCAAGTTCAGCAAGCTTGAGGTCTTGTGAACTTGCGTCGCAGCTTTTCGCCTGACCCGGCCCTTGCGCAGGTACTCCCTGTACCCGTAGGTCACGCCGATCCTGATCGATCAGAGCAACCCGGCCCCCTGGTCATGCATCACTCAAGGAGCGATGCAAACAGAAAGAAGCACAAGGGCTTCCTTCTATGGACGCCAGCTCCGTCAGACGGAACCTAGTACCAATTCGGGTCTTTCTTGAGCTGCTCCATCAGCAGCTTTTGCATACCCTCGTCCGGCTTACCGAGAAAACGGTAATCGGCGTGCCGTGTCGGCGACTTGTCCGCTGGCAAACCAGCCGGGACTTCCACCAACATGGCGTAGGCATCTTCCTTGTCGAGGCTGAAGGCGACGATCAGGCGCTTGTTCAGGCAGGTGTCTGCGGTTTCGCAGAGCGGCCCGACCAAATACTTGTCGCCATCTTCCTCAACGGCATTCATTTGCTCGGCCGTGCCCGACAGGTTCATCACCCATTCGGGCAGGCGTTCCTCTTTCTTCACCACGTCTTGCCAGGTTTCACGGTACTGCGGATCCGCGCTGAGCAATTCGTTAGCCCGGGATTGGCCGTCATTGGCGGCCAAGGCAAGGCCACTGCCGCCCAACAGCAGGGCAGCAGCAAGGGCTTTAAAAGGCAGGCTGACCATATTCAACCTCGGCCTTTGCGACCAAAGAAGAACGAAGCGATAAACATCACCAGGAAGACCACAAACAGGATCTTGGCGATGCCGGTGGCGGTGCCCGCGATACCACCGAAGCCCAGGACTGCGGCCACAATGGCGATGATCAGAAATGTGATTGCCCAACTCAACATGGTGATTCTCCTTATGCTTCTATAGGGGTAACAGCGGTGATGCCGTGCAGTCGCTCAACATAAGCGACGTTTTTTGCCTAGAACACCCAACGGTCATGGGCCGGCAGTTCGTCCAGAGTGGAACCCTGATCTACCAGGCTCAATTGCGGGGCAGTCACATCGGCGCTGGCGCTGCCAATGGAACGGAAATGGGTCTGGGTCATGACGGGACGTTCAAATTGCGGGGCTGGCTGCGCACGCTCCTGCCAATGCTGCAACTGCTGGCCGGCAATCAACGTGACCATCAACGCCAGGCTGGCGAACAGGCCCTGCTGCAAGCGCAGCGGCGATACACGCAATTGGCTGAAGCTTTGGCGAGTCATACAGCATTACTCCCGCATTCTGATTATTCGTTCATGACGCTCTTGGGGGAGATATTGCAGAGTGCATGCCAGCTTTATTGCAAAATAAAACCTAATAAAATCAATAAGTTATACTTGATCGATGGAATCATCGCCTAGCATCCTGCACGATGCCTCGGTATAGGCCGTGCGAAATGCACGATGCCCAGTAGACGGAACCAGACACTTGGCGCGCACATCGAAGGGTCGAAGAGCAATAAGGCCTTAAAATGTCCGCAAACCACGTCTGTAGGAAGGCGCGCAGATAGCTGCACGAAGAAGCCTTTTATGAATCAGAATAAACCATGCAACTTGCCCGATTATTCCGGGACTAAACACCATCACATTTATAGTTAAGGAGTGCGGGACAGATGGATTCAGCCAAGGAACTTCAAGGCCGCATTCTTTTAGTGGATGACGAATCCGCGATCCTGCGCACCTTCCGCTATTGCCTGGAAGATGAGGGCTACACCGTCGCCACCGCGAACAGCGCCGCACAGGCCGATGCCCTGATGCAGCGTCAGGTGTTCGACCTGTGCTTCCTCGACCTGCGGCTGGGCGAGGACAATGGCCTGGACGTGCTGGCCCAGATGCGCGTGCAGGCTCCGTGGATGCGCGTGGTGATTGTGACCGCCCATTCGGCTGTGGATACCGCCGTGGACGCCATCCAGGCTGGCGCCGCCGACTACCTGGTCAAACCTTGCAGCCCAGACCAATTGCGCCTGGCTACCGCCAAGCAACTGGAAGTGCGTCAGCTCTCAGCGCGGTTGGAAGCACTGGAAGGCGAAGTGCGCCAGCCCAAAGACGGCCTCGACTCCCATAGTCCGGCCATGATGGTGGTGTTGGAAACCGCGCGGCAGGTGGCCGGAACGGACGCCAACATCTTGATCCTCGGCGAGTCCGGCACCGGTAAAGGTGAGTTGGCCCGGGCGATACACGGCTGGAGCAAACGCTCGAAGAAGTCCTGCGTGACCATCAACTGCCCCTCACTGACCGCCGAACTAATGGAAAGCGAACTGTTCGGCCACAGCCGCGGCGCGTTCACCGGCGCCAGTGAAAGCACCTTGGGCCGAGTGAATCAGGCGGACGGCGGCACGCTTTTTCTCGACGAGATCGGCGATTTCCCCCTCACGTTGCAACCCAAGTTGCTGCGGTTTATCCAGGACAAAGAGTATGAGCGCGTGGGCGACCCGGTCACTCGCCGCGCCGACGTGCGCATCCTCGCAGCCACCAACCTGAACCTGGAAGACATGGTGCGCGATGGCCGGTTCCGTGAAGACTTGCTCTACCGCCTGAATGTCATCACCTTGCACTTGCCGCCGCTGCGCGAACGCAGTGAAGACATCCTGACCCTGGCTGACCGCTTCCTTGCCCGCTTCGTCAAGGAATACGCACGCCCGGCACGCGGCTTCAGTGATAATGCCCGCGAAGCGCTACTCAACTATCGCTGGCCCGGCAACATCCGCGAACTGCGTAACGTGGTGGAACGCGCCAGCATCATCTGCCCTCAGGAAAAGGTGGAGATCAGCCACCTGGGGATGGCCGAGCAACCGGCCAACAATGCACCGCGTATCGGAGCGGCTTTGAGCCTGGACGAGCTGGAAAAAGCTCATATCGGCGCCGTACTTGCGACCAGCGACACGCTGGACCAAGCGGCCCGCACACTCGGCATCGATGCGTCGACGCTGTACCGCAAACGCAAGCAGTACAACCTTTGAACAGGACTTTATGAAGCTCGCGATGAAACTGCGCACCCGGTTATTCCTGAGCATCTCAGCGTTGATTACCGTGGCTTTGCTGGGGTTGATCCTGGGCTTGGTCAGCGTCATGCAAATGGCCAAGACCCAGGAATCGTTGATCCGCAGTAATTTCATCACCCTGGACCTGGGGCTCAAGTTGCGTCAGAGCCTGGGCGACCAGTTGATCATGATGCTGGAGAAGCGTCCCGACCCAGACGCCCTGCAAGCCTCAAAGCAGCATTATTTCGATCTGTTGGACCAGGGCATCGCCCATGAACAGGCCGACGGCAAAAACCATGGTTTCAGCCAGGCACGCTCGGATTACCAGAATCTGCTCAATGCGTTTGACCAATCCCAACAGGCATCACCGCCTGCGGGCAGCAAGGAAAAGCTCACCGAAACCTTCAACATACTGCGCAACGGCTTGATTGCCGAACACAAGCGGGCGCTGGAAAATATCAGTACCAGTGAGCACAAATCCCGTGAGCGCGCCTTGTTGATAGCGGGCCTGCTCGGGCTGGTGGGGCTCGCGGTGCTGATCATCGGTTTCGTCACGGCCCATGGCATCGCCCGGCGTTTCGGTGGTCCCATCGAGGCCCTGGCCAAGGCCGCCGACAAGATCGGGCAGGGCGACTTTGAAGTCACGCTGCCGATCTCCTCCGCAGCGGAAATGAACCTGCTGACCCGCCGTTTCGGCATCATGGCCGAAGCGTTGCGCCAACATCAGGCCACTAACATCGATGAGCTGCTGGCCGGCCAGCAGCGCCTGCAAGCGGTGCTCGACAGTATCGATGACGGCCTGTTGATGATTGATCGCCAAGGCTGCCTGGAGCACCTCAACCCTGTGGCGCAGCGCCAATTGGGCTGGGATGAGGAGCGGCTGGGTCAAGGGCTTGGCGAAGCCATGGGTCGCGCGGAAATGGATGAACAGCTGCAACTGGTGCTACGCGGCGGCAACCTGGAGCGGGCCCCGGATGATCTGGAGGTGGAAGTCGAGGGTGAGTTACGCCTGCTGACCTACAGCCTGACCCCGGTTAGCCATACACAGGGGCACATTCTCGGGGCCGTGATGGTGCTGCATGACGTGACGGAACAGCGCGCCTTCGAACGGGTGCGCAGCGAGTTCGTGTTGCGCGCCTCTCATGAGCTGCGCACCCCGGTTACCGGCATGCACATGGCCTTCGGCTTGTTCCGTGAGCGGGCCAAATTCCCTGCGGACTCCCGCGAGGCGGACCTGCTGGATACGGTCAATGAAGAGATGCAGCGCCTGATGCAGTTGATCAATGACCTGCTCAACTTCTCGCGTTACCAGAACGGCCTGCAAAAACTCACCCTGGGGACGTGCGATGTCACCGACTTGCTGGAGCACGCACGGGCCCGATTTGCTGAGCCTGCGAACGCCCAGCACATTGAGTTGCTGGTAGAAGCTCAACCTGAATTGCCACGGCTGTATGCCGACCAAGTGCAACTGGAGCGGGTGCTCGACAACCTGCTGGGCAATGCCCTGCGCCACACCGCCGAAGGCGGGCAGATTCGTCTGCAGGCACGACGGCATGGTGAGCGGGTGATTATCAGCGTCGAGGATAACGGCGAAGGCATTGCCTACGGCCAGCAAGGGCGGATCTTCGAACCCTTTGTACAGGTGGGCCGCAAGAAGGGCGGTGCGGGCCTGGGCTTGGCACTGTGCAAGGAAATCGTGCAATTGCACGGCGGCCGCATGGGTGTGTACTCGCGGCCGGGGCAGGGTACGCAGTTCTATATGGCATTACCCCTGTAGGAGAGAGCTTGCTCGCTCCTACCTGTACACCATCAGCGGTGATTCAAGGCCCGCAGGATTGCGGCACTTTCAGCATCCGGAGTGCCATCAAACTGCGATGGCCGGAAGCGCATCTGGAACGCGGCGATGACGTGCCGCGTGGCCACATCCAACTCGCCAGTCTGCGGCGTCTGGTAGCCCAGGCGCGCCAGCTCTTCCTGGAACCAGGTAATGCTTGGTAACTGCGCGGCGTACTGCACCTGGAACCGGGCCACTGCCTGGGCATCCGGCCACACGGCCAGACCTTCTGCCGCCAAGCGTTTCCAAGGGAACAACGGGCCTGGGTCCAGCTTGCGCAGTGGGGCGATGTCGCTGTGCCCGATGATGTTCTTGGGGTCGATGCCATTGCGCTTGCTGATGTCCTTGAGCAGCACGATCAGCGACTGCACCTGCGCTTCGGAATACGGGTACCACACACGCCCCGTGGGAGTATCACTGAACCCTGGGTTGACGATCTCGATGCCGATGGAGCTGGAATTGAGCCAGGTGCGCCCCATCCACTCGCTTTCCCCCGCGTGCCAGGCGCGCTGGCTTTCATCCACCAGCTTGTAGATGGTGCCGGAGGCGTCGTCGCCGATCAGGTAATGACTGCTGACCTGGCCATGGGTCAACAGCGCCAGGGAACGTTCAAGGTTGGTCGAGGTGTAATGCACCACAACGAACTGCACGCGGTTGTCGTGGTTAACCGAAGGATGGCTGGTGTTCAGGCGCGGGCCACTGGCGCAGCCGGCGAGCAGAAGAAACGCTAAAGCGATATACAAGGATTTCATGGCGAGAGGCATTACACTGAAAGACGATAATGCAACAGTGTAACGTACGGCTCACGGCCAAGCGGTCAAATTACAAAATGGAACATCTTTTATGCCGCCTGCACCTGATTACGTCCCGCAGCTTTTGCCCTGTAGAGCGCTTCATCGGCACGCTTGAGCGCCAGGTCACTGCGCTCGCCGGGTTGAAACTGCGCCACGCCCATGGACACCGTGATCGTTACCGGCTCACCCTTGAAGTGGAACGGGCACGCTGCAATAGCCTCACGCAATACTTCACCTACGGCCAAGGCATCCGCCAAGGCCGAGTCGGGCATTAGCAGCACAAACTCTTCACCCCCGAAACGCGCGATGAAGTCCGTCGGCCGCAGGCGCTTGCTCAGCACATTGGCGATGATCTTCAAGACTTTGTCCCCTGCCAGGTGACCGTAGCCGTCGTTGATGCGTTTGAAGTGGTCCAGGTCGAGCATGGCCAGCGACAGGCTGTTACCGCGCTGATGCCAGGCGTTGACTTCGTAATCGAGGCGTTCGCTCCACGCCGCACGGTTGGGCAACCCGGTGAGCGGATCGAGCAAGGCCTTCTGGCGTTGTACCTCCAGGTGCTCGCGGTAGCCCTGGGCCTCCTGCTCCATATGGGCCACGCGTTCAGCCAGACCTTTGAGGCGTGCGGCCACTTCCTGTTCGCGCAGGTCACGCTGTTGCTGGTGTTCATCCATGGTGCCGAGCAAGCCTTCAAGATGGCTTTCGAGCACCTGCTTGAGGCTGTCCAGGTCGGCAGCGTCCTGCACGCTGCTTTGCAGGCCGTCGACCTGCTCGCGAATCTGCGTGTCCAACTCCCGCGCGGCCAGGCTGCTGTCGGCGTGGCCCTCGCTGGCGACCTGCAGATGACCCTGGAATGCCTCGAGACGCTCGTTGAGCTGCTTGAGATAAGCCTCGAACTCATGCTGGCCACTGTCGGTGACCGCCAGCATCAGCACGGCCAGGTCATCCAGGATCGGGAGCAGTTCGTACCAATTCAAACCATGGGCGAGACGTTCACGCATCGCCTCGGCCTGGGGCTGGTGACGTTCAGGCAGGGAAAGGTCTTCCAGCAGGCCGAGCAAAGTGCCTTCAATGTGCTTGGCCACCGAACTATAGGACGGTTCAGGCGAATCAGGCAGGGCGTAGGTGCCGTCCGGTTGCAGTTCGTCGGGCTCGGGACCTTCCAGCACAGGGGGCAGCGACAGGCTGCCGATGGTGGTTTCATCCGGCGTTTCGACTGGAACCGGCGGCGGTTCGATAAAGGCGGCGAGTGCGCTTTCTTGAGCAGGCTCCGCAACCGGAGGCGCCTGCACGTCGGGTTCAGATAATTGCGCAGGCGCCGCAATCGACGGCAGCTCTGGAGCGTCGAATAACGGCGTGTCGCTGGCGACCTCTTGCCCTCCGGCCGCTGCAACAGGCGCAGGCTTCAAGGCCACGGGCGTAGGTGACAGCGGTGCAAAGGCACGCAAGGCTTGAGTCAATTCTTCCGATTGCGCAGGTTCTTCCGGTTCGGGCGCGGGTGTGGGCGCTGCAGGCTTTGGCGGTGCCAATTGCGCTGCCGGCAGTGGCTCCGCGTCAACCGGGAGCGCTTCACTGGCGGCCTCTTTACTACCGAACAGGCGTTGCAACAGACCCGGGCCTGGGCGTGCGGGTTCGCCTTCAGGCTCCAGATTATTCAGCGCCTGCCCCTGCAGGCTGCTCAGCTCACTGAGCAGCAGCGGTATCTCCCGCGCTTGCGCCACGCGACCATCGAGTTGCTTGGCGAAGGTTTTCAGCGGACGAGCCACCTCGCGGGGCAGCGGCAGCTTTTGCAACTGGGTGACCAAAGCGGTGAGCGCGGCGCTGATCTGGTCGACGCGGGTTTCGCGGCGCTGCTCCGAATCCAGCACGGCCTTTTCCAGGCGTGGCAGTAAAGCGGCGAGGGCAGCATCCATGTCGTCCGTGCGCACGACATCGCGCATTTCCTTCATGCATTGGTCGACAGCTCGGTCGGTGCCTTCGGCGGCCAGCGTGCTGCGCACCAGCCCGCGGCGCAGCAAATCGAGGCGGGCAGCCCAGCGGCGTTCGAGTTTGTCTTGTTGCTCGATGCTCTGGAGGTATTTCTCTTTCCAGCGCTGGGCGTCGTCGCTCATGCAAGGGGTCCGCGAGGGCCTGGGCTCAACGCGGGTAATGCATCAGCCGTGAGCGAACCCGGCAGACGAATCTCTACCGCGACCGGCAGGTGATCGGAAATGGGCTGCGCCAGCACTTGCACACTTTCCAGTGTGAGGCTTGGGCTGAGCAGGATATGGTCAAGACAGCGCTGCGGGCGCCAGCTGGGAAACGTGGCTTCGACTTGCGGCGCCAATAACCCAAGGTCGCGCAGCGGAGAATTCTGCAGCAGGTCGTTGGCATGGGTGTTCATGTCACCCATGAGCACCTGGTGCTTGTAGTTACCAATCAATTCACGCACGTAGGCCAGTTGCAGGTTGCGCGTACGCCCCCCGAGGGCCAGGTGCATCATCACCACCACCAAGGCTTCCGGGCCTTCGCCAAAACGCACAAGGATCGCCCCGCGCCCTTTGGGGCCTGGCAAGGGGTGATCTTCAATAGCCGTGGGTTTGAGGCGGCTGAGTACGCCATTGCTGTGCTGCGCCAGGCGCCCCAGGTTGCGGTTGAGTTGCTGATACCAGTACGGGAAGGCGCCCAGCTGAGCCAGGTGTTCCACCTGGTTGATATAGCCGGAGCGCAGGCTGCCGCCGTCGGCTTCCTGCAGGGCGACCAAGTCGAAGTCGCTGAGCAGGTCGCCGATTTTCTGCAGGTTACCGGTACGCCCCTTGTGGGGCAGCAGGTGCTGCCAGCCACGCGTGAGGTAATGCCGATACTTCTCGGTACTGTTGCCCACCTGGATATTGAAACTGAGCAGGCGCAAGCGGCTGTCTGCCGGCAGGCCTGTGGACTCCAGGTGATGCTCGTTGACCTGCGGTTCATGCAGGCCAACGACACGCTCAGTACCCCAGCGGCGCATGGCGAGCCCCTTACTTGGCAGCGCGTTCTTTGGCAATCAGTTGGTCAGCAACGTTGAGGGTCGCTTCAGGACCACCGGTGCTGCCCAGGTCGAAACGGTATTTGCCGTTGACGATCAGCGTGGGAACGCCTTGCACGCCGTACTTCTGCGCGAGTTCCTTGGCCTGTTTGATCTGGCCCTGGATAGCGAAAGAGTTGAAGGTCGCCAGGAACTTGTCCTTGTCGACACCTTGAGTAGCAACGAAGTCAGCCATTTCGTCCGGTTTGGTCAGGCGCTTGCCCTGTTTCTGGATCGCTTCGAAGACGGCGTTGTGGACCTTGTGCTCAACACCCATGGCTTCCAGGGTCAGGAACAGTTGGCCGTGGGCGTCCCATGGGCCACCGAACATGGCGGGAATGCGACGGAAGTTAACGTCCTTGGGCAGCTTTTCAGCCCATGGGTTGATAGTCGGCTCGAACGCGTAGCAATGCGGGCAACCGTACCAGAACAGCTCCACCACCTCGATCTTGCCGGGTACCGCAACCGGAACCGGATTAGACAGCTCAACATAGGTTTTACCGGCTTCAAGCGGCACATCGGCAGCTTGTGCGGTCATGCCGAAGAGGCTGGCAGTGACGAGAGCGGCGCTGAGGATCAGATTACGCATGCTTTACTCCTGGACAAATAAAGTCGCCTCACGCGACCTTTGTTGTGACAGGTCTACGCGGACATGAGTTCGTTAGTGTAACGGCAGCGGCCACAAAAAAGGGCGGCCTGAGCCACCCTTTTTATGCTTGCATCGCGGGATTAATCGAGCGTTAACGCCCAGCCCCGTCAGTGCAGGCCCTGGATATAACTGGAGAGGGCTGCGATGTCTTCGTCGCTCAGCTTGCGAGCGATGGTGCGCATGGTCATGGCGTCCCCATCGTTGGCCCGGCCGGCTTCTTCTTTGCGAAAGTCGGTCAACTGCTTGGCGATGTAGGTGGCGTGCTGGCCGCTCAGGTGCGGGAAGCCTGCGGCAGCGTTGCCTGCACCATTGGGCGAGTGGCAACCGGTGCAGGCAGGCAAGCCTTTTTCCAGGTTACCGCCACGGAACAACTGCTCTCCGCGGGCGACCAGTTTAGGGTCGGCAGCTCCCACGCTGCCCTTCTGGCTGGCAAAATACGCCGCGAGGTCCGCCAGGTCCTGATCGTTGAGATTGGTCAGCAGGCCGGTCATTTCCAGCACCGTGCGCTTGCCGTCCTTGATGTCGTGCATCTGCTTGCTCAGGTAACGTTCACCCTGGCCGGCCAGTTTGGGGAAGTTCGGCGCCGGGCTGTTACCATCCGGCCCGTGGCAGGCACCACACACGGCGGCCTTCGCTTGACCGGCAGTGGCATCACCTTTGACGGGGCCCTCTGCAGCGACGGCAGCGCCTGTGATGCCCAAGGTCAACAGCAGACTCACGATCAGTTTGTTCATCAGCTAATCCAACTACGGCTAAGGGTTTAAGAGTTATCTACCGGGTTTACTCACCATCAAATCAATGACGGCCTGGTAATCCTCAGTACTGCAGTCCATGCACAAACCACGCGGCGGCATTGCCTTGAAACCCTGGGTCACGCACTGCGTCAGCCTGACCATGCAAACTCGGTTGATCCTGTGTAGCCTGAGCGCCGTAAAGCGGAATCAGGGCAGCAGAAGCGAGCAACCGTCGGTCCATACATCGACCTATTCAGGGTTTGAGAGCGTTTTGCGTTCTAATGCGCAATAAAGGTCTTTCGCTCCCGTGAACCTCATCCTTCGCTGGGACAAAGCACACACAAAATCTGCGGCATTATATACTGGCGCTACTGAAACGGAAACGACACCGCTTGCCGCACCCTTTCTCGGCACCGCCCACATCGGAAATCTCATGCAACTCAAGAACCCCATCCTCGGCCTGTGCCAACAGTCCACCTTCATGCTCAGCGCCGCCAAAGTGGACCAATGCCCCGATGACGAGGGCTTTGAAGTCGCCTTTGCCGGCCGTTCCAACGCCGGTAAATCCAGCGCACTGAACACCCTGACTCACGCCAGCCTGGCGCGCACCTCGAAAACCCCGGGCCGCACGCAACTACTCAATTTCTTCAAGCTAGACGATGATCGGCGTCTGGTCGACCTGCCGGGCTACGGTTATGCAAAAGTACCTATCCCGCTGAAGCTGCACTGGCAGCGTCACCTTGAGGCTTACCTGGGTGGTCGCGAGAGTTTGAAGGGTTTGATTCTGATGATGGATATCCGTCATCCAATGACCGACTTCGACTTGCTGATGCTCGACTGGGCTGTCGCCAGCGGCATGCCGATGCACATTTTGCTGACCAAGGCTGACAAGCTCACCTACGGCGCAGCCAAGAACACCCTGCTCAAAGTGCAGTCCGAAATCCGTAAGGGCTGGGGCGATACCATCACGATTCAACTGTTCTCCGCCCCCAAGCGCATGGGCCTGGAAGAAGCCTACACCGTACTGGCCGGCTGGATGGAATTGGCGGACAAGGGCGCAGAAATCGCCGAATAACTTTTCTGCGGGCAAAAAAAACCCCGGACTTCTTTTGGGGAGGGGAAGTTCGGGGTTCAAGTTCCGGACCGCTAGGGCGGGGTCCGGAATTATCTGCCAACACTTAACACAACATAGGAGCATTGAAGGGCTTCACCACCCATTCAGTAACTCTGAGTGGCAGTTCACAGGTTAAGTTCCGACAGACTCAAAAAACTATTGGAAATAACTGACCCCCGTTTGCGCTCTAAACCGCTTCGCCACCACTGGCGATGATGGCAAAGCCGCAGAATCAGTGCGCCTCGTCCCAGTTATCGCCTACGCCTACGTCCACCACCAAAGGCACGTCCAACTGCGCCGCCGCGCTCATATGCTCGCGAATCTTCTCGCTGACCTGCGCGACCAAGTCTTCACGCACCTCCAGCACCAATTCGTCGTGCACTTGAAGGATAACCTTGGCATCCAGGCCCGACTCGGTCAGCCAGTTATCCACCTGCACCATGGCTTTCTTGATGATGTCCGCCGCCGTGCCCTGCATCGGCGCGTTGATCGCCGTGCGCTCGGCCGCCGCGCGCTCCTGGGGCTTGTTGGAGTTGATATCCGGCAAGTACAGCCGTCGTCCGAAGAACGTTTCGACATACCCCTGATCCGCCGCCTGGGCGCGGGTGCGCTCCATGTATTCGCGCACCCCTGGGTAGCGGGCGAAGTACACATCGATGTAAGCCTTGGCGGTCTTG
This sequence comes from Pseudomonas sp. CCI1.1, assembly GCF_034348165.1. Lineage (NCBI taxonomy): Bacteria > Pseudomonadati > Pseudomonadota > Gammaproteobacteria > Pseudomonadales > Pseudomonadaceae > Pseudomonas > Pseudomonas sp. CCI1.1. Next base: position 4,753,594 of record NZ_CP133780.1, on the reverse strand, counting down.
GTATCGACGCCGATGTCCTTACCCAGCTTCTGGGCGCCCATGCCGTAAATCAGGCCGAAGTTGATCGCCTTGGCGCTGCGGCGCTGGTTGGACGTGACCTCATTCAACTCGACCTTGAACACTTCGGCCGCCGTGGCCGTATGCACGTCCAGGTCATTGCGGAAGGCGTTCATCAAGCCTTCGTCCTTGGACAAATGCGCCATGATCCGCAGCTCGATCTGCGAATAGTCCGCCGCTAGTAGCTTGTAACCCTTGGGCGCGACAAACGCCTGGCGAATGCGCCGCCCCTCGGCGGTGCGCACCGGGATGTTCTGCAGGTTCGGATCGCTGGAGGACAAGCGCCCGGTCGCCGCGACGGCCTGATGGTAGGACGTATGAATACGCCCGGTACGCGGGTTGATCTGTTCCGGCAGGCGGTCGGTATAGGTACTTTTGAGCTTGCTCATGCTGCGGTACTGCATCAGTACCTTGGGCAGCGGGAAATCATCCTCGGCCAGTTTGGCCAGTACTTCCTCAGCCGTGGACGCCTGGCCCTTGCCGGTTTTCTTCAGCACCGGCATGCCGAGCTTCTCGTACAGGATCGCCCCGAGCTGCTTGGGCGAACCCAGGTTGAATTCTTCACCGGCGATCTCGTACGCCTGGCGCTCCAGCTCGACCATCTTGTTACCCAGCTCGATGCTCTGGATGCCGAGCAGGTCCTTGTCTACCAGTGCGCCCTGGCGCTCGATGCGTGCCAGCACCGGCACCAGCGGCATCTCGATGTCCGTCAGCACACTGGCCAGGGTCGGGATCGCGGCCAGTTGCGCGTACAAGTGCTGATGCAGGCGCAAGGTCACGTCGGCATCTTCGGCCGCGTAGGGGCCGGCTTGCTCAAGGGCGATCTGGTCGAACGTGAGTTGCTTTGCACCTTTGCCGGCGATGTCTTGGAAGCTGACCGTGTCGTGGTCCAGGTACTTCTTCGCCAGACTGTCCATATCGTGCCGCGTCGCGGTGGAATTGAGCACGTAGGATTCGAGCATGGTGTCGAAGGCGATGCCGCGCACGGTAATGCCCTGGGCAGGGTCGCCGCCAATGGCGCAGTTGGCCAGGATGTTCATATCGAACTTGGCGTGCTGGCCCACCTTGAGTTTGGTCGGGTCTTCCAGCAGCGGTTTCAGGGCCAGCAGCACGGTGTCGCGGTCCAACTGATCCGGCGCGCCGATATAGGAATGGGTCAGCGGGATGTAGGCGGCTTCATGGGGCTGCACAGCAAACGAGACCCCGACCAATTGCGCCTGCTGGGCGTCGATGCCGGTAGTTTCGGTGTCGAAAGCAAACAACGGCGCATCGTGGAGTTTTTTCAGCCACACGTCGAAGGTGGCCTGGTCCAGAATGGTGGTGTAAACGGCCTCTACCGGTACCGATATAACAGCCTCGACCGGCATTTCGGCGGCAGGCGCAACTTCGCTCGCCGATTTGAGCTCGACACGCTTGGCATCGCGCTGGATCTCGTCGTACCAGCTTTTGAACTCAAGCAGCGTGTACAGCTCCAGCAGCTTTTCGCGATCCGGTTCGATCAGGTGCAAATCATCCAACCCGATATCCAGCGGCACATCGATCTTGATCGTCGCCAACTGATAAGACAGGAATGCCATCTCCTTATGCTCTTCCAGCTTGGCCGGCAGGGTCTTGGCCCCACGGATGGGCAGGGTCGGCACAATATCCAGCTGCTCATAAAGCTCTTTGAGGCCGCCATTGACCCCTACCAGCAAGCCAGAGGCGGTCTTGGGGCCAATGCCCGGAACGCCGGGAATGTTGTCGGACGAATCCCCCATCAACGCCAGATAGTCGATGATCTGCTCCGGAGCGACACCGAATTTCTCCTTAACGCCCTCGATGTCCATCGAGCTACCGGTCATGGTGTTGACCAAGGTAATGTGGCCGTCCACCAACTGCGCCATGTCTTTGTCACCGGTCGAGATCACCACCGGGCGGCTGGCGGCCGCGCTGCTGCGGGCCAGAGTGCCGATCACGTCATCGGCCTCAACGCCCTCGACGCACAGCAACGGGAAGCCAAGAGCGATCACGCTTTGATGCAGCGGCTCGATCTGCAGGCGCATGTCATCGGGCATGCTCGGGCGGTTGGCTTTGTATTCGGCGTACATCTCATCGCGAAACGTCCCACCCTTGGCGTCGAAAACCACGGCAAATGGGCTGTCCGGGTACTGCTTGCGCAGGCTTTTGAGCATGTTCAACACGCCCTTGACCGCACCGGTGGGCAGGCCTTTGGAGGTGGTCAGCGGTGGCAGCGCGTGGAAGGCGCGGTACAGATAAGAAGAACCGTCCACCAGGACGAGGGGCGCTTGGCTCATGAGCAGGATCAACCTTTTCGGCGGGTCAGGCGCTAGAATAGCCGGACCAATGAAAACAAAGGGACAAGGTTATCATGCGTACATTCAATCGCCTGCTGTTGACCGGTTTGATTGCACTCGCTCCGATGGCTGCCACGGCGGCAGACAGTGCCCCTGGAGGTGATCCGGAAGTTACCATTCGCACGGAAGGCGACAAAACCATCCAGGAATACCGCCAAAACGGCTTTCTGTACGCAATCAAAGTCACCCCGAAGGGCGCACCACCGTACTTTCTGGTACGTGCGGACGGCACCGACGCGAACTTCATCCGCTCTGACCAGCCGGATATGCTGATCCCGTCATGGAAGATCTTCGAATGGAAATGATTTCTTAATTTTAACCGGCGCTGCCCACCGCAGCGCCCGTAACGGCAGTTTTAACCATGTCTGTGTTCACCCCCCTGGCTCGGCCCGAGCTGGAAACCTTTCTCGCCCCTTACGGGCTCGGCCGCCTGCTTGATTTCCAGGGGATTGCCGCCGGCAGCGAAAACACCAATTTCTTTATCAGCCTGGAACAGGGTGAATTCGTCCTGACCCTGGTTGAGCGTGGCCCGGTGGCAGAAATGCCGTTCTTCATCGAACTGCTTGACGTGCTCCACGACGCCGATCTGCCTGTGCCGTACGCCCTGCGTACCACCGACGGTATCGCTTTGCGCGAACTCAAGGGCAAACCGGCCTTGCTGCAACCGCGCCTGGCGGGCAAGCACATCAAGGAGGCCAATGCGCAGCATTGCGCCCAGGTTGGCGAACTGCTCGGCCACCTGCACTTGGCCACCCAGGGCGAAAAGGTACTTGAACGCAAGACCGACCGCGGCCTGGCGTGGATGCTCAGCGAGGGCGCGCAGCTTATTTCGCACCTCAACGAGGCCCAGCAACGCCTGTTGCGCGATGCGCTGGCCGAGATCGACGCTCACAAGGCTGACATCCTCGGCCTGCCACGAGCGAATGTGCACGCCGATCTGTTTCGCGATAACGCGATGTTTGAAGGCACGCACCTGACGGGCCTGATCGACTTCTACAACGCCTGTTCGGGGCCGATGCTCTACGACGTGGCAATCGCCTTGAATGACTGGTGCTCGGATGCCGATGGCGTGATTGACGGTCACCGTGCCCGGGCGCTGCTGGGCGCTTACGCGGGGCTACGAGCGTTTACCGCGAAGGAAGCCGAGCTATGGCCGACCATGCTGCGCGTGGCGTGCGTACGGTTCTGGCTGTCCCGGCTGATCGCGGCCGAGTCATTTGCCGGGCAGGATGTGTTGATTCACGACCCGGCTGAGTTCGAGCATCGCCTGGCGCAGCGTCAGCAGGTCACGCTCCACCTACCGTTCGCGCTTTAAAAGACCGACTCGGTCAATGTGGGAGCTGGCTTGCCTGCGATAGCGGTATCAACTGAGCCAACGCTATCGCGGGCAAGCCCGCTCCCACAGGAGTTTTGTGTTACCTGTTAGAGCGACTCCAGGCAACCGGCCAGATCATTGCCGAGTTTTTCCAGCACCTGCTCATAACCCTGCGCGGTAGCCGGCGTATAGCCACCCAACGCATCCAATTCCGCCAACTTCACCGGCAACCCGGCCACCAGGGTTTCGGCCAAGCGAGGTCGCAACGGCGGCTCGCTAAACACGCAAGTCTTGCCCACTTCCTGCAAACGCGCGCGCATCGCCGCTACGTGCTGCGCGCCCGGCTGCACTTCGGCGGCCACGCTGAACACGCCAGCATGCTTCAAACCGTACGCCTCTTCGAAGTAATCAAAGGCTTCGTGGAACACGAAGTATGGTTTGCCATCAACGCCCGCCAAACGCTGCTTCAGGCGCGCATCCAGCGCGTTCAGGCGTTCTTCGAAGGCCTTCGCATTGCTCTGATAACGCTCGGCATTGGCTGGGTCGGCAGCGCTCAGATCGGCCGCCATCCGAGCGGCGATCACACGTGCATTGACCGTGGACAGCCACAGGTGCGCATCCACACTGCCTGGGCGGTGATCATGGTCATGTTCGTCGGCTTCATCGGCATGTGAATGGCTATCTTCGCCGAAGATGCGCAGTTTCATGCCTGGCAGGTCCTGCACGGCCACCGTTGGCGCCGTACGGCCTTTGAGCACACGCGGCAAAAACGTTTCCATGTCCGGCCCGATCCAGTACAGCAGGTCCACCGACTGCACACGCCGTACGTCGGATGGGCGTAAAGCGAAGTTGTGCGGCGACGCCCCCGGCGGCAGCAATACCTCTGGAACAGCCACGCCGTCCTGCACGGCAGCGGCAATCAGTTGCAACGGCTTGATGCTCGTCAGTACCTTGACCTCGGCCTGAGCGGCACCCGCAACGAACAAACTGGTGACAAATACGACAAAAACGGGAAAAAGTCGGGACACGATGACCACTCGATGGCGTAGGAACGGGTAACATAATAACGTCTCTATCAAATATCTGTCGCCGCTCATGCCTAAAACACCGCTTGCCAGCCGTCCCCACGACCACTCTCACTGCGTGCACACCGCATTGTCAGAGGCCGACACCCTGTGCGCAAAGAAAGGCTTGCGCCTGACTGCCTTGCGTCGCCGGGTGCTGGAGCTGGTGTGGCAGAGCCACAAGCCTTTGGGCGCGTACGACATTCTGGGCGTCCTCAGCGAGCAGGACGGCCGCCGCGCCGCGCCGCCCACCGTTTACCGTGCGTTGGATTTCCTGCTGGAAAACGGCCTGGTGCACCGTATCGCCTCGCTTAACGCCTTTGTCGGTTGCAACCACCCGGAGCACGCGCATCAGGGCCAGTTCTTGATCTGCCGCGAGTGCCACGCCGCCATTGAGCTTGAACAAAAAAGCATCAGCGACGCCATTATCAAAAGCTCTGCCGACGTCGGCTTCAAGGTCGAAGGGCAAACGGTCGAAGTGGTCGGCCTGTGCGCAGGCTGCCAGGGGGTTTGATGAGCAATGCGTTAATCCGCCTGGAGCAGGTCGGGGTCACGTTCGCCGGGCAAAACGTGCTGGAGAACATCGCACTGAGCGTGGAACCGGGGCAAATCGTCACCCTGATCGGCCCCAACGGCGCCGGCAAAACCACCTTGGTGCGCGCCGTGCTCGGGCTGCTCAAGCCCCACAGCGGCACGGTTTGGCGCAAGCCCAAGCTGCGCGTGGGCTATATGCCGCAAAAGCTGCACGTGGACCCGACATTGCCGCTCTCCGTATTGCGCTTCCTGCGCCTGGTGCCTGGCGTAGACCGCGCCCGCGCCCAGGCTGCGCTTAAGGAAGTCGGCGCCGAACACGTCATCGACAACCCGGTGCAAAGCATCTCCGGTGGCGAAATGCAGCGCGTGCTGCTGGCCCGCGCCCTGCTGCGCGAGCCCGAGCTGCTGGTACTCGATGAACCCGTGCAAGGTGTCGATGTCGCCGGCCAGGCCGAGCTGTACAGCCTGATCACCCGCCTGCGCGACCGCCATGGTTGCGGCGTACTGATGGTCTCCCACGACTTGCACCTGGTCATGAGCACCACCGACCAAGTGGTCTGCCTCAACCGCCACGTGTGCTGCTCCGGCCACCCGGAACAGGTCAGTGGCGACCCGGCGTTCGTGGAGCTGTTCGGCAAGAACGCCCAGAGCCTGGCGATCTACCATCACCACCATGACCACGCCCATGACCTGCATGGCGCCGTCGTCGATACCCCCCACGTTCATGGAGATAGCTGCAAGCATGGCTGATTTTCTGCTCTACGCCCTGCTGGCAGGCTTGGCTTTGGCACTGGTGGCGGGCCCATTGGGCTCGTTCGTGGTGTGGCGACGCATGGCCTATTTCGGCGACACCTTGTCCCATGCTGCCTTGCTGGGCGTGGCCATGGGCTTTCTGCTGGATGTAAGCCCGGCCATCGCCGTGACCGTCGGCTGCCTGCTGCTAGCCGTGCTGCTGGTGACCCTGCAGCAACGCCAGCCACTGGCTTCCGACACACTGCTGGGCATCCTTGCGCCCAGTACCTTGTCTCTGGGCCTGGTGGTGCTGAGCTTCATGCATGAAGTGCGCATCGACCTGATGGCCTACCTGTTCGGCGACCTGCTGGCGATCAGCCCGACCGACCTGGCCTGGATCCTCGGCGGCAGCGCTGCGGTGCTGGCGTTGCTGGTGGCCCTGTGGCGCCCGTTGCTGGCGATCACCGTGCATGAAGAACTGGCCAAGGTAGAAGGCTTGCCCGTCGCAGGCCTGCGTATGGCCTTGATGTTGCTCATCGCCGTGGTGATTGCTGTCGCGATGAAGATTGTCGGCGTATTGTTGATCACGTCGCTGCTGATCATTCCAGCCGCCGCCGCCCAGCGCCACGCTCGCTCTCCGGAGCAGATGGCGATGGGCGCCAGCCTCCTGGGGATGCTTGCAGTGTGTGGTGGCCTGGCGCTGTCCTGGTTCAAGGACACACCGGCCGGGCCGTCGATTGTGGTTACGGCGGCCGCCCTGTTTCTGCTGAGTTTTGTCCTGCCCCGTCGAGGGGTGTAGACTTGCTCGCTTTTTGCGCAAATAGAGAGTCGCAGGAATGAAGCCGTTCACCTCCCGTTATCTGCTCCTTGCCGCATTTTCACTGCTGCTGGGCGCCTGCCAAAGTACGCCGCCCGCTGCCCCCCAGGCTCCGGATCCGCGGGCTGCGGCCATCGCGCAGCTGGAACAAAACCTGGCCAGCAGCGAATTGGCCACCGCCGAAGACCAGCTGGCTGCATTGCAGGCCCAATCGCCCAACGACCCGGCACTTGAGGCCTACCAGCGTCAATTGGCCGAAGCCTACCTGCAACGCAGCCAGATCGTGTTGCAAAAAGGCGACGTCAACGCTGCCGCCACGGCCCTGAGCCGCGCCCGCGCCTTGATGCCCAAGGCCCCTGCGCTGACCGGTGGCGTCAACAGCGCCATCAGCCATGCGCGCAAAGCCGAATTGGACCAGGCAGAAGCTGCGTTGAAAGCCGCTGAGGCCAAGCCTGCCGCCAAGGTCATCGACCCGGCAGCGCCGAGCACCACCGTGGCGCTGAACCTTGCGGATGTTGAAGACATGCGCCATCAGTTGGACGCCATCGCCACCGATGTGGTGAATTACCAGTGCGACGTCAGCATCCAGGTGCCACGCACCCAGGATTACCCGTGGCTGGCCACGTTACTGACCAAGCGGGTCAAGCGGATTGATTCGGGGTATGACCTGAAGATTCACCGGCAAATCCTGAAACATATTCCGGCGCAGGTTGTGCTGATTCCGCGCAAGGCAGACTAAAAGCATCGCAGGCAAGCCAGCTCCCACATTTGAACAGTGTGGGAGCTGGCTTGCCTGCGATGACGACCTAACAAACAACCGATAAGTTAAGCCGGAATCGCCTTGGATTTCGGCTCACGCTCCCACACCCGATGCTGGGCAATCGCCGCAAAAAACGCTTTGAACGCCTTGGCATCCGCGCCCACGATCAACCCCGCATCCTCCTCCAGTTTCAGCAGGTCCAGCAACGGCTTCACATCGCTGGCTACCGCAATCGCCTTCAGGTGTTTGTAGGCTTCCAGTACGTAATGCAACGCCACGCCATCACCGCTCAGCGCCTTCACGGACTCTTTGCCACCCGGGATAAACACTGCGTCGAAGGCAATGGACGGCATGCCTTCCATGGAGGCGTCGACCGGCAGCGTCTTGCCCTGCGCGGTGGTTACCGGCGCCGAAGTAGGCCCCAGCAACTTGGCATGGGCGCCTTCAGCTTCAAGCGCGGCTTTTAACGCGTCAATGGCCGCACCATCAACGCCGTTGGCTGCCAGAATCGCCACTTTGCGCGTTTTGATATCACCCGATAGCAAATTCACCTGGCTCAAGGCTGGCGATTCTTTCAACGACGTTTCACGGGCAGGCACGGTGCCCTTGGTGGGCGCCGGCAAGCCGAGGTTCTGCGCAACGCGCTTGGCCAGCTCCAGGTCGATATTGGCCAGGATCTCGTTGACCTGGCGCGCACGGATGAACTCGCGCTCCACCTTGCCCAGCTCAAAACTGTAGGCCGCGATAATGTGCTCTTTCTCGTGGTGGCTCATGCTGTTGTAGAACAGCGTCGCCTGGGAGAAATGGTCACCGAAGGATTCGCTGCGCTCACGTACTTTGTTGGCATCGACGCGCTCGTAGTAGGACTCAAAGCCACCATCGGTAGGACCAGCAGGGGTTTCTTTCGGCCAACCACCATCAATAGAGTTTGGCTCGTAGGACGCACGACCCTTATCAATCACGGTGCGATGCTGAGCGTCGCGCTGGCCGTTATGGAAAGGCACGACAGGCCGGTTGATTGGAATCTCATGAAAGTTCGGCCCGCCCAGTCGGCTGATCTGGGTATCGGTGTAGGAAAACAGACGGCCCTGCAGCAATGGGTCGTTGGTGAAGTCGATGCCCGGCACGATGTGGCCCGGGCAGAACGCAACCTGCTCGACTTCAGCGAAGAAGTTGTCCGGGTTACGGTTGAGCACCATTTTGCCCAGCGGCGTGATCGGTACCAGTTCTTCTGGAATGATCTTGGTCGGGTCGAGCAAGTCGAAATCAAACTTGTGCTCGTCTTCTTCGGCCACGATCTGTACGCCCAGCTCCCACTCGGGGTAATCGCCGCTTTCAATCGCTTCCCACAGGTCACGACGGTGGTAGTCCGTATCTTTACCGGCCAGCTTTTGCGCCTCATCCCATACCAGCGAGCAGGTGCCGACTTTTGGACGCCAGTGGAACTTCACGAAGCTGGACTTACCTTCGGTATTGATCAAACGGAAGGTGTGTACCCCAAAGCCCTGCATGGCGCGCAGGCTTTTTGGAATGGCGCGGTCGGACATGGCCCAGATCACCATGTGCGCGGATTCCGGTTGCAGCGAAACAAAGTCCCAGAACGTATCGTGGGCCGAACCGCCGGTAGGAATCTCGTTATGAGGCTCGGGTTTCACCGCGTGGACGAAGTCAGGAAATTTGATCGCATCCTGGATGAAGAACACCGGCATGTTGTTGCCCACCAGGTCGAAGTTGCCTTCGTCGGTGAAGAACTTCACGGCAAAACCGCGAACGTCACGCACGGTGTCGCCGGAGCCACGCGGGCCCTGCACCGTGGAAAAACGCGCGAACACCGGGGTTTTATGCTCAGGCGTGCGCAGGAAACCTGCCTTGGTCAGCGCCGAATGGTCGCCGTAACTCTGGAAATAGCCATGGGCCCCCGTACCACGGGCATGCACGATGCGCTCAGGGATGCGTTCATGGTCGAAGTGCGTGATCTTTTCACGCATGATGAAGTCTTCCAGCAGCGACGGGCCGCGAGCGCCGACTTTCAGGCTGTTCTGGTTATCGGAAATTTTCACGCCCTGGTTGGTGCGCAGGGCCTGGCCGGTTGCATCGGAACGGAATTCTTCCAACGCCTGCAGCTTGGCGTTGGTGTTGCCACGGTCCAGGGTATCAGTGCCCGCGAGTTCACTCTTCGGCGGGGTGGCTGGCTTCTTGGTACTCATCAGTCAAAACTCCTTATTCAAAGTGGCCAGAGCGGTCCCCGGCTCGTTTGAGCAAAACCCCAGGCACGGCACCTGGGAAATCGAGTTGCTTAAGTAGTGACTGACTGGGTTTTGCACCGTTCCTTTTTTATGACCTTTGATCGCGTTATTGCCAAATGACTGGATGAATACGAAATAAATGCTAAGAAACGCTATACGGACAGGCTAAAATGCGCGCCCGGCTAACCGCTGATCCCTTTTCAATGCGCCCCACAAGGTTCGCTACGTGATCGAGTTTCAAAACGTCCATAAAACCTACCGCGTCGCCGGTAAGGATATCCCCGCCCTGCACCCCACCAGCCTGCGCGTCGCCAACGGCCAAGTGTTCGGCCTGATTGGCCACTCGGGTGCGGGTAAAAGCACACTGCTGCGCCTGATCAACCGCCTGGAAGAACCCAGCGGCGGGCAGATCACGGTCGACGGTGAAGAAGTCACCGCCCTGGATGCCAACGGCCTGCGCCGCTTCCGTCAGCAGGTCGGGATGATCTTCCAGCACTTCAACTTGCTGGCGTCCAAGACCGTGGCCGACAACGTCGCGCTGCCGCTGACGCTCGCCGGTGAACTGTCGCGCAAGGAAATCGACCAACGTGTGGCTGAGCTGCTCGCCCGCGTCGGCTTGTCGGACCACGCCAAGAAGTACCCGGCGCAGTTGTCCGGCGGCCAGAAACAGCGCGTCGGCATCGCCCGAGCCCTGGCGACCAAGCCAAAAATCCTGCTGTGCGACGAAGCCACCAGCGCCCTCGACCCGCAAACCACGGCATCGGTCCTGCAACTGCTGGCCGAGATCAACCGCGAGCTGAACCTGACCATCGTGTTGATCACCCATGAAATGGACGTGATCCGCCGCGTATGCGACCAAGTCGCGGTGATGGACGCGGGGGTGATCGTCGAGCAAGGCTCGGTGGCCGACGTGTTCCTGCACCCCAAGCACCCGACCACCAAACGCTTCGTACAAGAAGCCGAACAGGTGGACGAAGGCGAGCAGCGCGACGACTTTGCCCATGTGCCAGGCCGTATCGTGCGCCTGACGTTCCAAGGGGACGCGACCTACGCGCCACTGCTGGGTACCGTCGCACGGGAAACCGGTGTGGACTACAGCATTCTTGCCGGTCGTATCGACCGCATCAAAGACATCCCTTACGGGCAACTGACCCTCGCCGTCACCGGCGGTGACATGGAAGCTGCGTTTGCACGCTTCACCGCCGCAGACGTTCACATGGAGGTGCTGCGCTGATGGACGTGTTCCTAAGTTTCTTCGCCAATATCGACTGGTCTGAAATCTGGCTCGCCACCGGCGACACTATGACCATGCTGTTCGGCTCGCTGTTCTTCACCGTGCTGCTGGGCCTGCCTCTGGGCGTGCTGTTGTTCCTGACCAGCCCGCGCCAGCTGTTCGAACAAAAAGGCCTGTACGCGCTGTTGTCGCTGATCGTGAATATCTTGCGCTCGCTGCCGTTCATCATTCTGTTGATCGTGATGATTCCGTTCACGGTACTGATCACCGGCACGTCGCTGGGTGTTGCCGGTGCGATCCCACCGTTGGTCGTCGGCGCTACGCCATTCTTTGCGCGCCTGGTGGAAACCGCACTGCGCGAAGTGGACCGTGGCATCATCGAAGCCACCCAGTCCATGGGCGCCACCACCCGCCAGATCATCACCAATGCCCTATTGCCCGAGGCCCGCCCTGGCATCTTCGCGGCGATTACGGTGACGGCTATTACACTGGTTTCCTACACCGCGATGGCTGGTGTGGTCGGTGCTGGCGGCCTGGGCGACCTGGCAATCCGTTTTGGCTACCAGCGCTTCCAGACCGATGTGATGGTGGTCACTGTGGTGATGCTGTTGATTCTGGTGCAAATTCTGCAAACCGTCGGCGACCGGCTGGTGGTGCACTTTTCTCGTAAATAACGGCCATTGCCGGCGCGCAGCCGGCAGATGCCCGAACAAGGAGCTTGCTGGATGAAAAAACTACTGGTTGCCTTCGCCGCCGTGGCTGCGTTTTCCGCCCACGCCGAGACCATTACGGTCGCTGCTTCGCCGGTGCCTCACGCCGAAATCCTCGAATTCGTGAAGCCTGCCCTGGCCAAAGAAGGCGTGGACCTGAAGGTCAAAGTCTTCACCGACTACGTGCAGCCGAACGTACAGGTGGCTGAAAAGCGCCTGGATGCCAACTTCTTCCAGCACCAGCCGTACCTGGATGAATTCAACAAAGCCAAAGGCACTCACCTGGTGAGCGTCGGCGCTGTGCACCTGGAACCACTGGGCGCTTACTCCAGCAAGTACAAAAAACTGGCCGACCTGCCTGACGGCGCCAACGTGGTGATCCCGAACGACGCCACCAACGGCGGCCGTGCGCTGTTGCTGCTGGCCAAGAACGGCCTGATCACCCTGAAGGACCCGACCAACATCCTGTCGACCATCAAGGACATCACCGGCAACGATAAAAACCTGAAATTCCGTGAACTGGAAGCCGCTACCTTGCCGCGCGTGCTGACCCAGGTCGATCTGGCGCTGATCAACACCAACTACGCCCTGGAAGCCAAGCTGGACCCATCCAAGGATGCACTGGTGATCGAAGGCAGCGACTCGCCTTACGTGAACATCCTGGTGACCCGCGAAGACAACAAGGATGCAGACGCGGTGAAGAAGCTGGTTGCAGCCTTGCACACGCCTGAAGTGAAGAAATTCATCGAAGAGAAGTACAAAGGCGCGATCAAGCCAGCGTTCTGATCTCTCCTGATCTGATCGTTCCCACGCTCCGCGTGGGAACGCCTCTTGTGACGCTCTGCGTCACGCTTGGGGACGCAGAGCGTCCCTAACTGCATTCCCACGCAGAGCGTTGGAACGATCATCAGGTGCTCACTTGCGCTGTAGCAACCCCGGCAACTGCGCCACCAGCTTCTGGTTGTTCAATGGCGCACGAATAAACCCACGCTGAGTACCATCCGGGCCGATCAGTGCCAGGTTACCGCTGTGGTCGACGGTGTAGTTCGGCTTGCTGGTATCCGCCGGAATGAAGGGAATGCTCACCGCATTCGAAACCTTCTGTACATCCTCCACATTCGCGCCAGTCAGGCCTTGGAACTGTGGGTCGAAGTAACCCAGGTACTGCTTGAGCTGCGCCGGGGTATCGCGGTTCGGATCGACGCTCACCAGGATCACCTGCAACTTATCCACAGCCTCTTTGGGCAGTTCGCTCTTGATCTGGCGAAGCTGGGCGAGGGTGGTCGGGCAGATATCCGGGCAGAAGGTGTAACCGAAAAACAGCAGGCTCCACTTGCCCTTCAACTCATTGACCACCACCGGCTGACCTTCCTGGTCAGTCATGGTCACCGCTGGCAACTGGCGGCTTTGCGGCAGCAGAATGATGCCGGCGTCGATCAGCGCAGTGGGGTCGCCCTGGCCTTTGCCCGAGAGCACTTTGTTGACGGTCAGGCCCATGATCAACGCCACCAGGGCCACGAGGATGAAGACGGTTTTTTGAGTTCGAGTCATAGGTTCAACAATAAGTAGTGGTCTACGAGCAGGGCGATAAACAGCAGCAGCAAGTACCAGATAGAGTACTTGAACGTGTTGATCGCCGCGTGCGGCTGGCTGCCACGGTACAACACCCAGGCCCATTGCAGAAAGCGCGCCCCCAATACCAGCGCAAAGCCCAAGTAGAGCAGCCCGCTCATGTGGATAACGTAGGGCATCAGGCTCACCGCCAGCAGGGCGAAGGTGTACAGCAGGATATGCACCTTGGTGTAGTGCTCGCCATGGGTAACCGGCAGCATCGGGATGTCGGCCTTGGCGTATTCCTCTTTGCGGTGAATAGCCAGGGCCCAGAAGTGTGGCGGAGTCCAGGCGAAGATGATCAGCACCAGCAGCAAGGGTTCGGCACTCACATGCCCAGTGACAGCCACCCAACCCAGCAGCGGCGGCGCCGCACCGGCCAGACCGCCGATGACAATATTCTGCGGCGTCGCTCGCTTGAGAAAGCCGGTGTAGATCACCGCATAACCCAGCAGCGAAGCCAAGGTCAGCCAGGCCGCCAGCGGGTTGGTGAACACCAGCAGCAGGGCCAATCCTGCAATAGCCAGGAACAACGCAAACGCTAACGCAGCCATCGGCGAGACACGCCCCTCAGCCATCGGCCGCTTGTGAGTGCGCGCCATCACGGCATCAATCCGTCGATCCACTACATGATTGACCGCCGCCGCGCCGCCGGCACACAGGGCAATGCCGAGGTTGCCGAACACCAGCACTGTCCAGGGCACACCGGCGCGGGTGGCAAGGAACATGCCCACCAGCGAAGTGATCAGCATCAGCACCACTACTTTGGGCTTGGTCAGCTCCAAATAGTCACGCCAGATCGCCCGGTCGCGACGTGCGCCGATCACGGCCGCCATGGCAGTTCTCCTTTAAGGGTGATCAGGCCTGACACCTGTTTGCGCGGGATAAAACGCCAGCCGAACAGGCGCGGGTGACGCACCCGAACCAGGCTGGTGCGCGCGTGATAATTGACCAGCACCAGCGTCATCAACAACGTTGCCCCGCCAGCGTTGTGCGCGACCGCCACCGGCAGCGGCAGGCCGAACGCCACATTGCTCACCCCCAGGCAGATCTGCGCGGCCAGGGCGATCAACAACAAGCCGGCCAGGCGCGTCATCCCCACTGCCCGCAGTTGCCAGGCCAAACCGAGCAGCACCAGCGTGACCAGCACGGCGCCGATGCGATGCGTCAGGTGGATGGCGGTGCGCGCTTCGCTGTCGAGCTGGCCCCCCAGGTAATTGGGGCCGATGTGCTGGGTCAGGTGAAAACCATTGGCGAAGTCCGCTGCCGGCCACCATTGGCCGTGGCAGGTGGGCAAATCGACACAGGCCACCGCGGCGTAGTTGGAACTGACCCAGCCGCCCAGGGCGATCTGCCCGATCACCAGCACCAGGCCCGCCGTTGCCCAATATTGCAGGCGCTTGGGCACGACCAGCGCCGGTAGTACGCCGGACAGCCGCAGGGTCAGCAGAAACAGCAGGCTCAAGGTCGCAAAGCCGCCCAAAAGATGCCCTGTGACCACTTGCGGCCAGAGCTTCAAGGTCACGGTCCACATGCCAAACGCCGCTTGGGCGAACACCACCGTCAGCAGGAACAGCGGCAGCTTCACCGGCTGGCCCGGATCGCGTCGATGACGCCACGAACGCGCCGCCAGCAGCGCGATCAACAGGCCCAGGCTGCCCGCGAAGTAGCGATGGGTCATCTCGGCCCAACCTTTGTCGGCCTCCACTGGCGTGTCGGGAAAGTGCAACTCGGCATGAGCCAGTTGGGCTTCGCTTTGCGGCACGCTGATAAAGCCATAGCAGCCCGGCCAGTCCGGGCAGCCGAGGCCGGCGTGGGTCAGGCGGGTATAGGCACCGAGCAGCACGACAAACAACGCCAGTAACGTGGCAAACAGCGCGAGGCGAAATCCAGGCTTGGCCATGAGGGTGCCCTTATCCGATGTTCGACAGTTTCAGCAGCAAGCGCAGATCGTTGAGCAAGTCCTTGCCCTTGACCTTGGCGTCGTAGCGCAGCACCAGATTGCCGTGGGGGTCGACGATCCACAATTGCGCATCGCCAGGCGCGGCAGCGTTCCTGGTAAAGGTCGACACATCCAGCGGGTAGCGCTGCAGCTGTGGATATTCGGCTTTGAGCTTGGCCTCGTATTCGCCGCTCAACGGTTGCGCACCCGCCAGGGCATGGCTGGCACGGGATGCATCACGGCCAAGGCTAATCTGCAGCTGACGCGCCAGGTAGACCAGTTGCTGGCAATTGGCAGCACAGGCGGTGGGGGCGGTGACCAGCAGTTGCCAGCGCTGTTCATCGGCCTGCACGCCGATGTCGGCGCGGGTCTGGCCGTTGCCAATCAGTTCGCCGTGATAGCTGCGGCTGTCCGGCACCCAGAACTGCAATTTGTACATGAAGGTGGCCAGCACCATCGGGCCGATCACCATCATCAGGATCAAAATCAGCTGCCAGCGCCCCTTGCGCCGATCAGGCGTGTCAGATGTGCTGGGTGGATTCATGACCGCTCCCATGGGGCTTCTCCTTTTTGTTATGCCATCCGAGGTAGAGGTAAAGCGCCAGCAACGCCATGGCCATGGCGAACCATTGCACAGCGTAGGCCAGGTGTTTTTCCGGGCCCATGGCGACCACAGGCCAGCTGGTTTCGTAGGTACCGGGGCCCGCTTCGGCACGCAGCTCATAGGCAAAGCCACTGCGCCCCAGTTCGCCCCACAAGGCGGCAGGGTGCAGCGCGGTCAGCAGGCGCGGCCATTGCGTGCTGGCCGGGTCGGCATGCAGTTGGAAGGTCTCGCCGGGGGCGACGTACACCCAGGCGTCGAGGTTCAGCGTCTGTTCAGGGGTTGTAAAGGCGGGCGCGATACGCCGGTCCGGCCAGGGCAGCCAGCCGCGATTGAGCAACAGCCACAGGCCGCTGGCCTGGTCATGAAAGGGTTGCAGCAACTCGACACCGGCCTTGCCGTCACGCATGCGGTTATCCAGCAATACGCTGTGTGCACCATCCAGTTGCCCGCGAAGGTGAACGCGACGGAAGGCTGGATCAGCCATGTCATTGAGCTGAGCACTGCTGACCGGCTCGGCGGCGCGGCGCTCGGCATAACGGTCTACCAACAGTTGCTTTTCGTGCCCGCGGGACAATTGCCAAAACCCCAGGCCCACCATCAACGGCAGCAACACCAGTACCACCAGCGTCGGCGCGATGCCCGGACGAAAGCGTTGCATGGCACTGGCTATACTCGATCTCATCGCCCCTCCCCAATTAGCCCGGAGCCAGACCATGCTCAAAGCCGCCATTGCCCTGATGCTGATCGCGACCGTCGTGAGCCTGTTCAGTGGCTTGTTCTTCTTGGTCAAGGACGAGGGCAACTCTAACCGCCTCGTCACTGCCTTGACCGTGCGTGTCACCCTGGCCGTGATCACCGTGGGCTTGATCGCCTGGGGCTTTTTCAGCGGCCAATTGGTCTCTCATGCGCCGTGGTAAGCCGCGTCACAGCACATAGACAAAGAAAAACAGCCCGATCCACACCACGTCCACAAAATGCCAATACCAACTGGCCGCCTCGAAACCGAACTGGTGCTCGGCATTGAAATGCCCGCGCAGGATGCGCATCAGCATCACAAACAGAATGATGGTGCCGATGGTCACGTGGGCGCCGTGAAAGCCCGTGAGCATGAAGAACGTCGCGCCGTACACCCCCGAACCCAAGGTAAGGCCCAACTCTTTGTAGGCGTGGATGTATTCCTCGGCCTGGAACCCGAGAAAGGCCAAGCCCAGCAGCACGGTGATCGCCAGCCAGAGTTTCAGCGCACCACGATGGCCTTTGCGCAGGGCATGGTGGGCAATGGTGATGGTTACGCTGGAACTCACCAGCAGGATGGTGTTCACCAATGGCAGGCCCCAGGGGCTGATGGTGCCTTTGGGCGCAGGGTAGAGCTTAGGGTCGGGGTTGTTCAGCAGGGGCCAGGCAAACTCAAAGTTCGGCCACAGCATGTGCGCAATGCCCTTGGGCCCCTCGCCCGCCAACCAAGGCCCGGCCCAGACGCGCACGTAGAACAGCGCACCAAAAAAGGCGATGAAGAACATCACCTCCGAAAAGATGAACCAGGTCATGCCCCAGCGGAACGAGCGGTCCATCTGCGCGCTGTACAGCCCGGCGCGACTTTCCTTGATCACCGCGCCAAACCAGCCAAACAGCATGTAGGCCAGCAGCAAACCGCCGACGAAAAAGATCCACGGCCCGTGGGATTCGGGCCGCGCGGCCTTCAAGTCGTTGAACCACACGGCCAGGCCATACACGGTGACCAGCAGGCCAATCGTGGCAATTATTGGCCATTTGCTTTGCGCTGGTACGTAGTACGTATCATGAGTCGACATGTATTCGCTCTCCTGATTGAGGGGGCAAACAGTAGCTAGCCCCCGGTCCTGACGGCCACGGGCGGCTGGCGCGCAGTGATATCGAACAGCGTGTACGCCAGGGTCAAATGCTTCACATCCTTGGGCATCGCGCGGTCGACGATGAAACGTACGGGCATCTCAATGCGCTCACCGGGCTGCAACACTTGCTGGGTGAAGCAGAAGCATTCGGTCTTGTGGAAGTACATCGCCGCTTCGGCCGGGGAAATGCTGGGTATCGCCTGGGCTGTCATCGGCTTATCGGTGGGGTTGTAGGCCACGAACAGCATCTCGTTGACTGCACCGGGGTTGACCACAATCTCATCGGCCTTGGAGTGGAATTCCCAGACCATGTCGATGGCGTTGGTGGACAGAAACTGCACCCGCACCTGGCGCGAGGGGTCAACCATTTGCTCACCCTCGTACTGCCCGGCGGTCTTGCCGTTGATGCCGAACGCCTTGCACATCACGTCGTAGATCGGCACGAGGGCGAAGCCAAAGGCGAACATCGCCAGCACTAGGATTAGCAGGCGGGTGACCAGGCGCTTGAGCGGGACGGAGTCAGCCATGGCGCCCACCTGGCTTTGGACTTTCTGTGGGAGCTGGCTTGCCTGCGATGAGGGCCTGAGGGTTGGTAGATTCAGCGCCTGACCTACCGCCATCGCGGGCAAGCCCGCTCCCACAGGGGGAGTATAGGGAGGGCTTCATTTGACCTCCGGCGGCGTGGTGAAGGTGTGATACGGCGCGGGTGAGGGCACGCTCCATTCCAGGCCCTCGGCGCCATCCCACGGCTTGGCCGGCGCAGGCGGGCCGCCACGGATGCACTTGATGACAATGAACAGGAAGAAGATCTGCGTGGCGCCGAACATGAAGGCACCAATGGACGAGACCATATTGAAGTCAGCGAACTGCAGGTTGTAGTCCGGCACTCGGCGCGGCATACCGGCCAGCCCCACAAAGTGCATGGGGAAGAACGCCATGTTCATGCCCACGAAAGACAACCAGAAGTGCAGCTTGCCCAAGGTTTCGTCGTACATATGGCCGGTCCATTTCGGCAGCCAGTAGTAGGCAGAAGCGAAGATCCCGAAGATCGCGCCGGGCACCAGTACGTAATGGAAATGCGCCACCACAAAGTAGGTGTCGTGGTACTGGAAGTCCGCCGGGGCAATCGCCAGCATCAGCCCGGAGAAGCCGCCGATGGTGAACAGGATCACAAAGGCCACCGCAAACAACATCGGCGTCTCGAACGTCAGTGAGCCTTGCCACATGGTGCTGACCCAGTTGAACACCTTCACGCCCGTGGGCACGGCAATCAGCAGGGTGGCGTACATGAAGAACAGCTCACCCACCAGCGGAATGCCCACCACGAACATGTGGTGCGCCCACACGATGAACGACAGGAACGCGATGCTCGCGGTGGCGTAGACCATCGAGGTGTAACCGAACAGCGGCTTGCGCGAGAAGGTAGGGATGATCGAGCTGACGGCGCCAAAGGCCGGCAGGATCATGATGTACACCTCGGGATGCCCGAAGAACCAGAACACGTGCTGGAACAGCACCGGATCACCACCACCGGCCGCACTGAAGAAGCTGGTGCCAAAGTGAATGTCCATCAGCATCATGGTCACGCAGCCCGCCAGTACTGGCATCACCGCGATCAGCAGGAATGCGGTGATCAGCCAGGTCCACACGAACAGCGGCATTTTCATCAGGGTCATGCCCGGCGCACGCAGGTTGAGGATGGTGGCGACCACGTTGATCGCGCCCATGATCGAACTGATGCCCATCAGGTGGATCGCAAAGATAAAGAACGTCACGCTTTCCGGCGCATAAGTGGTGGAGAGCGGGGCGTAGAAGGTCCAGCCGAAATTCGGCCCGCCGCCGGGCGTGAACAAGGTGGACACCAGCAACAGGAACGCCGCCGGCAACAGCCAGAAGCTGAAATTGTTCATGCGCGGCAGGGCCATGTCCGGCGCGCCGATCATCAACGGGATCATCCAGTTGGCCAGGCCGACAAACGCCGGCATCACCGCGCCGAATACCATGATCAACCCGTGCATGGTGGTCATCTGGTTGAAGAACGCCGGCTGCACGATCTGCAGGCCCGGCTGGAACAACTCGGCGCGGATCACCATGGCGAACGAGCCGCCGAGCAGGAACATGGTGAAGGCGAACCACAGGTACATCGTGCCGATGTCTTTGTGGTTGGTGGTCAGCACCCAGCGCATCAAGCCTTTGGCGGGGCCGTGGGCGTGGTCGGCATGACCGTGGTCGATCACAGTGCTCATGGCCGTTCTCCTGCAAGCGAGTGAGCGGGGCGATTCAGGGCATTGGCAATGAAAGTCGTCATTTGCTTTGGGCCTGTTTCAGAGCCAGCACGTCTTTGGGCGTGACCATGTCGCCTTTGTTATTGCCCCAGGCGTTACGCTCATAGGTCACCACAGCGGCGATATCCACTTCAGAGAGCTGCTTGCCGAAGGCTGCCATCGCGGTGCCGGGCTTGCCGTGATACACGATGCTCAGATGGTCTTTGGCCGGCCCGGTGGCGATTTTCGAGCCCTTGAGCGCTGGGAACATCGGTGGCAAGCCTTGGCCCTCGGCCTGGTGACAGGCCACGCAAGTGGTGTGATAGACCTTGTCGCCACGTGCCACCAGTTCGTCCAGTGTCCATTCTTTGGAGGTCAACTCCTTGAGCTTGGCGGCCTCCTCCTTGCGCTCCCCCAGCCAGGTGTCGTAGTCGGCCTTGGACTTGACCTCCACCACGATGGGCATGAAGCCATGGTCCTTGCCACACAGTTCGGCGCACTGGCCACGGTAGATGCCGGGCTTCTCGACGCGGGTCCAGGCCTCGTTGACGAAGCCAGGGATAGCATCGCGCTTGACCGCAAAGGCCGGCACCCACCAGGAGTGGATCACATCGGCAGCGGTCACCAGAAAGCGCACCTTGGCGCCCACCGGCAATACCAGCGGCTGGTCGACTTCCAACAGGTAGTGCTCACCCTTGGTGGCCTGGTTATGGATCTGCTCGGCGGGGGTGGCCAGGTTGCTGAAGAACTCCACATCCTGACCCAGGTATTTGTAGTGCCACTTCCACTGATAGCCGGTGACCTGGATATCGATATCCGACTCACTGCTGTCGTAGATGTTGATCAGGGTCTTGGTGGCCGGAATAGCCATGGCCACCAGGATCAGCAAGGGCACCACGGTCCAGAGGATTTCCACGGTGGTGCTTTCGTGGAACTTGGCCGCTACCTGGCCCGTGGACCGACGGTGCAGGATCATCGACCAGAACATCGCGCCAAACACGACGATGCCGATCACCACACAGATCCAGAAAATGGTCATGTGCAGGTCAAACACAGCGTGGCTGACTTCAGTAGCCCCTGGCGCCATATTCGTAGTCCAGGCGGCGTGCGCCTGGCCGAATACCGACCACAACAGGAGGCCCATCCAAACGTGTGGATGTCGCGTCATTGCGGGTTCCCCTTTATGTTTCTTGTTATCCCGCCGGTTTGCACCTGCGGCGAAGGGAGCGGCTTCCATACTGCTTACAACCGCCAAGCCTTGCCTGCGTCATGCAGTTGGGCGTCATCAGCTAATTGCGTACAAAATCGAGTATAGACAGCCGTAGCAACCCCGCAATGTGTGGGGGCAAATGAATAGAAACAGACAGACGGAGCCCGTAAAATAGGCAGCGGAATCGTTTATCCGACGAACGATGGCATTTCGATATAACCCCTGCCTATAACCATGAAATAATTATGACAAATGCGTCTTAGGCGCTCGTATAAACGAACTACCTTATCTTCTCCCCTTTTCCTACGCCTGCTTCACTGGAGCCCTCATGAACACCGCCGCATTGCGCGAGCAGATTTCCCGTGCCCATCAACACGAAGCCAGCACCGGCCAGCTCGTCAGCCAGCTGAAAAAACAAGTGCCGCACCTGCATTCGTCCATCGCCCTGGCTGACGGTGATCGCAACATGGTCATGACCCGTTTTGTGACCGCTTACATCGACCTGGTTCCTGATTTGCTCGACGCCGCCAATGACGTGGCCCGTGAGGCCGGGATTGAAAGCCAGATCAAACCGGTACTGAAAATCGCTGAACATTTCTTCCTGCAGCCGCCAGCGATTCTGGCCGGCCACGACGGCCTTGATGGCCTGCTGGATGAGGCCTACCTGGCGCATCGCCTGGTCGAAGAAGTAAACGATCTGTATATCAAGCATTTTGGCCAGCCGTTGATTCCAGCGGATACCACCGTGGCCAACGTGATCGCCCATCAACTGATCGGTGAAGACTTCGCCAATCAATTGGATGAAGCCGTGCACCTGGCGGTGGATGAGATGCTTAACGAGGAAAGCTTTGCGCTGGAGTCGGTCGAGGCCTATCGCGAACAGCTCAAGAGCCCGCAGACCGAAGCGTCCTGGAAGCGCTGGCCATGCCTGTCGCGCCAGCTTGGGGTTGAGCTGTCGCTGGATCAGCCTGCGTAGACTTCAGATCCGATAGGGATCCAATGTGGGAGCCGGGCAAGCCCGGCTCCCACAGTTTTTTGAGGGGTCAGGCAGGCGCTGAGCCGATCCCCACTGTCGTTCGCACCCGACCTTCCAGCCGACGCTTCAACCCACGCGCCTCGATCACCAACGTCGAGCCCTTGGCCGCATTGGCCCGGCCCCATTCTTCCAGCAACTCCAGGCAAGAGTGGTCGATGTAACTCAAGTTGCTCAACGGCACATGCAGGGTGGTCCCCGCAGGCACCGCCGACAACACCTGAGTCAACGCCGGCACCTTCAGAAAGGTCGCCGCCCCCGTCAAACGCAGCTCCATCTCACCTTCCTGGGGCAGGTCGATCAGGCTGACTTTCAGGCGCGAGGCCTTGAAGGCCAACTTGAGCAATGTGAGCCCGAAGCCCACCAGCACGCCGGTCAGCAAATCGGTAAAGATGATTGCCA
The DNA here is from genome assembly GCF_034348165.1 of Pseudomonas sp. CCI1.1. NCBI lineage: Bacteria > Pseudomonadati > Pseudomonadota > Gammaproteobacteria > Pseudomonadales > Pseudomonadaceae > Pseudomonas > Pseudomonas sp. CCI1.1. The sequence continues at coordinate 4,730,834 of NZ_CP133780.1, read as the reverse complement.
GCGCGGTGGCCGCATAGGTGAACATCGGCATCCGCCCATAGCGCCCCAGCGCCTTGAACGCCTTGACGTCTACCAGCTTGATCCCGGTGTATACCAGCACACCCGCCAGGCTCGCGACCGGAATGCTCTGCAGCACGCTCGACAGCAAAAGCACGAAACCCAGCAACCACAGGCCATGGAACATCGCCGACAGACGCGTGGTAGCACCAGCCTGGACGTTAGCCGAGCTGCGTACGATCACACCGGTCATTGGCAATGCACCCACCAGGCCGCAGAGCATGTTGCCCACGCCTTGGGCCGACAATTCCTTGTCGAAATCGGAACGTTGACCACTGTGCATACGGTCCACCGCTGCGGCAGACAGCAGGGTTTCGGCACTGGCAATAAACGCCACGGCGAATGCCGCGATCAAAAGCTGTGGATCTGCCAGGTTCAGCAGGTCGCTGGGGCGCAGCCAGTCGATAGCGTCCGCCAGGTTTTCCGGGACTTCCACGCGCTTGACCTGCAACGCCAGCACCAGGCTGGCGACGGTCGCCAGGCCCACGCCAAGCAACGCGCCAGGCACAAACCGCAGTTGTTGCGGGCGGAGTTTGTCCCACAGGTACATCACCAACATCGTCGACAGGCCGAGTACGCCAGCCTGCCAGCCGAGGCCGCCGCCAAAGGTAGGAATCGCTTCAGCCAGCGCTGCCGGGAAGCCTGCGAGGTTATCCAGCCCTGACGGCTTGGGCGCGCCGTCGAGCATCACATGGATCTGCGACAGCACGATCAACACGCCAATGCCGGCCAACATGCCGTAGACCACCGCCGGCGCGGTAACGCGAAACCAGCAGCCCAGGCGCAAACGCCCGGCCACCAATTGCAGGAAGCCGGCCAGCAACAGGATCGGCCCCAGCATCAGCATGCCGTGCTGGCGCACCAGTTCGAACACCAGTACCGCCAGACCCGCCGCCGGGCCGCTGACTTGCAGCGGCGAGCCGGCCAACCAGCCCACCACCAAGCCGCCGATGATGCCAGTGATCAGGCCTTTGGCCGGCGGCATGCCGGACGCAATCGCGATGCCCATGCACAGTGGCAAGGCGACCAGAAAAACAACCACCGAGGCGAGCAGCTCCCGTGGCAATACAGCTTTCAATTGAGCAGCACGCATGATGACTCTCCCGAGGCATTCGCCGGGCGCGGTAAAGCCTGGCTGCATCCATGGCAGCCACCGCATTACCCGGCAGGGAAGTGTTTTAGAAGCGCGCTTTAGGCGTCGCTGAAGGGATCGGCTCGGTGCCGTTCAGCGGTCGGAACGCCGCTTTGTCCGCATCGTAGGCCCGGATTTCGCTGGTCTCGATGTTGTAGATCCAACCATGGATAAACAAATGACCATTGGCCATGCGCGAAGCCACGGAAGGGTGGGTGCGCAAATGTTGCAGTTGGGCGATAACGTTTTCTTCGGTCAGCACCGCCATGCTCTCGCCTTCGTTGGCGCAGTCGCAGTTGTCATGGACCATTGTCTTGGCGACCTCGGCGTGACGCAACCAGGCCTTGACCGTTGGCATCTTCTCCAGGCTGTCGGGGTTGAGCACCGCACGCATGGCGCCGCAGTCCGAATGCCCGCACACGATGATGTGCTGTACGCCAAGGGCGAGCACCGCGTACTCGATAGCGGTGGAAACACCACCGTTCATCTGGCCGTAAGGCGGCACCACGTTACCGACGTTACGGGTCACGAACAGGTCGCCTGGGGAGCTTTGGGTAATCAGCTCGGGCACGATGCGCGAGTCGGCGCAGGTGATGAACATCGCCCGTGGGCTCTGGGCGGTGGCGAGTTTCTTGAAGAGTTCTTCCTGCTGGGGGAAGACGTCGTGATGGAAATGCAAAAAGCCGTCAACGATATGCTGCAGCGCTGCATCGGCGGATTCCGCCACCTGAGGGGCTGAAGCCGACGCAGCCAACGGCTGTTTATCCTTGTCACTCATGATTCATCCTCTTGATCAATGCAGGGGAGGGTTCAGGTCAGTTCGACGCCATGGCGGTGAAATAGTTGTAAAACAAGCACCGGCCAGGCCGCCGACTCATCAGTCACTCGCTGAACAAGGTAACCGTCGAAACTTAACTCAAACTGAATGAACCGCTCTAGAACGCGGGTTTCAGTGATATCAAAACGCGACTATTCCTACAGCAAAGGTGCGTGTCTCTCCATCAGTCTACAACAAAGCCATCTGCCTGCCCGGTGGGCAAAACACCGTGCAATCGAGGTTGAACCCTTCCCGCCGATTCAGCCCCAGGCGCTTGATTGCCTTGCTGAAACGCTGCGCCAGCAAATCGGCAAACGGCCCCTCACCACGCATGCGCACGCCAAACCGGCTGTCATACACCTCACCCCCGCGCACCTGGCGCACCAGGCTCATCACATGGGCCGCACGCTGGGGGTAATGGGCCGCCAACCACTCCTCGAATAACGGCGCCACCTCCAACGGCAGGCGCAGCATCATATACGCCGCGCTTTGTGCGCCGGCCGCGTGAGCTTCGGTAAGCAGGCTCTCCAGCTCGCTGTCGTTGATCATCGGGATCATTGGCGAGCACAGCACGCCCACCGGGATACCCGCGTCGCGCATTACCCGAATCGCCCGCAGCCGTGCCTTGGGCGCTGCGGTGCGCGGTTCCAGGATGCGCTTGAGCTCATCGTCCAGGCTGGTGAGGCTGATCATCACCGCCACCAGGCGCTGGCGGGCCAACTCGGTCAGCAGGTCGAGGTCGCGCAGGATCAGCGAGCCCTTGGTGATGATCGTCACTGGGTGGCGGTAGCGCAGCAGGACTTGAAGGGTTTGCCGGGTGATCCGGTATTCGCGCTCGATTGGCTGGTACGGATCGGTATTGGAGCCCAGGTTGATCGGCGCACACACGTAGCCCGGCTTCGACAACTGCTGTTCCAGCACATCGGCCGCGTTGCTCTTGGCAATCAATCTGGTTTCAAAGTCCAGCCCGGGCGACATGTCCCAATAGGCGTGGCTTGGCCGTGCATAGCAGTAGATGCAACCATGTTCACAACCGCGATACGGATTGATGGACCGATCAAACGGCAAGTCCGGGGAGGTGTTGCGGGTGATGATGGTCTTGGCCGTTTCGATACGCACTTCGGTGCCTTGGGTCGGCGGCACTTCCTGGTACCAACCGTCGTCCTCGGCCACGCTGACGGTGGGTGCAAAGCGATTGTGCAGGTTAGTGGCCGTACCCCGGCCACGGGGCGGCAGCGCAGTAGACATGAAAACGCCTCGATACTGTTTTTATATACAGTATCGAGGCGCGAAGCTTCTGACCAGTGCCGTTGGGCGGCCAGCGAACTTATCAGTGCTTTTGCGTCACCTGCCCCAGGTCATCGCCCGAGGTGGTGTGCAGATCGTTTTTGCGCAGATCCGCCACATCGCTCGCCTTGACCGGTGCGCCCTGGTTGCCCCAACTGCCACGGATAAAACTGACCACATCCGCCACTTCCTGGTCCGACAGACGCCAGGCAAACGCCGGCATGGTGAAGGTTGACGGCGCCGCATGGGTGGCCGGCAAGGTGCCGCCGTTCAACACAATGTTGATCAACGACGTGGCATCTGCCGTCTGCAACACCGGGTTGCCCGCCAGCGCCGGGAATACCCGCGTATAGCCATGGCCGTCGGTACGGTGGCAGGCCGCGCAGTTGTCGATATACACCGACGCACCCGGCTTGCTGTCGTCCCCCTTCCACAACGCTTGCGCTACCTGCTTGTCGTACTGGTGCGGCTGATCCTTGGGATCGACCGCCGGCAGGCTCTTGAGGTAACGGGCGATGGCGGTCAGGTCATCTTCCGACATGTACTGCATGCTGTGCACGACCACATCACTCATGCCACCGAATACCGCGCTGCGGTCGCTGCGACCGGTCTTGAGGAACTGCACCAACTGCTCCTCGCTCCAGCTGCCGAGACCGTCCTTGTGGTCGCCGCGCAGGCTTTTGGCAATCCAGCCTTCCAACGGCGCACTGCCAGACAGGAAGGCGCTGCCGTCCGTGGCACTCAGGGCTTTTTCCTGCATGGTCAGGGCACGCGGCGTATGGCAGGCGCCGCAATGTCCGAGACCTTCCACCAGGTAGGCACCGCGATCGATCACCGGGTCGGCAGCGGCTTGCGGCTGATGCGCCTCGACTGCCGGGGCAAACATCCAGCGCCAGGCCGCCAACGGCCAACGCATGCTCAGGGGCCAGGGAATATCGCTGTCCTTGTTTTCCTGGGCGACCGGTTCGACCCCCTTCATGAAGTACGCATACAACGCTTGCATATCGCTGTCGCTGACGCGCGCGTAAGACGGGTAGGGCATCGCCGGGTAAAGCGTACTACCGTTCTTGGCGACGCCATGGCGCACGGCCTTGTCGAAATCCTCGAAGCTGTAGTCGCCCAGGCCGGTCTTGTCCGGGGTGATGTTGGTGGAATAGATCACGCCAATCGGTGTTTCCATCGGCAGGCCGCCAGCGAAGGGCTTGCCACCCTTGGCGGTATGGCAGGCAACACAGTCGCCGGCCCGCGCCAGGTATTCACCCTGTTTGATCAGATCGGTTTCGGCAGCGCTGATCGAGCAGCTGCTGAACAGCGCCAGGGAGGCAATAACGAATGCTTTCATGGTCATCGCTCCTTATGCCTGAACCAGTGGGCCGGGGTTTTTGAGGTACTGCTCGCGAATCGCGCGAGCCGACCAATAGGTCAACGCTGCCACCAGGCCGGTAGGGTTGTAGCCCAAGCCTTGTGGGAAAGCGGAGGCACCAGGGACGAAGACGTTGTGCACATCCCAGCTCTGCAAGTAGCGGTTCAACGCACTGGTTTTCGGGTCGGTACCCATGATCGCGCCACCGTTGAGGTGGGTGGTCTGGTAGGAGGCGGTATTGAAATGCTCACCGACCTTTTTACCCAGCACGGCGATGGCCTTGGGGTTCATGGCCTGGGCCACTTTGCCCATTTTTTCCATCATGAAGCGGTTCATCTTGATGTCGTTTTCTTGCCAGTCGAAGGTCATGCGCAGCAGCGGCAGGCCGTAGGCATCGCGGTAAACCGGGTCCAGATCCAGGTAGTTGCTGCGGTAGGACTGATGGGCACCGTGAGAATCCATTGAGACTTGATGGGTGTAGTAATCGGCGGTGGCGCGCTTCCAGGCACTGCCCCACGCCGGGGTGCCCGGCGGGTTGGACGTACCGGCAATCGGCCGGCTGCCCGCCTGGTTGACCCACATCGGCGACCCCCCCACAAAGCCATGGGGGCCATGGTCAAAGTTGTCGGCGTTGAAGTCGTCGATGGCCACGCCATTGCCGCCCGCGCCGATAAAGTTGTTGGTGTGGGTGTCCTTGTCGAAGAACGCCTTGATGGTGCCCATGTTCTGGTAGGCGAAGTTGCGGCCTACCACACCCTCGTTGGTAATCGGGTCGTAGGGCTTGCCGATGCCCGACAGCAGCATCAGGCGCACGTTATGGAACTGGAATGCGCCAAGAATCACCAGGTCGGCCGGTTGTTCACATTCGCGGCCCTGGGCGTCGATGTAGGTCACGCCGGTGGCTTTCTTCTTGGTGCTGTCGAGGTTGACCTTGAGCACGTGGGAATTGGGCCGCAGCTCGAAGTTGGGCACCTGGCGCAAGGCCGGCAGGATGTTCACGTTCGGCGAGGCTTTGGAATACATGTAGCACACGTAGCCACTGCAAAAACCGCAGAAGTTGCACGGGCCCATCTGCGCACCGTAGGGGTTGGTGTACGGCCCCGACGTGTTGGCCGAAGGCAGGTTGTAAGGTTTGTAACCTACGTCGGTCGCCGCTTTCTGAAACAGCTGGGCGGAGACGGTATTTTTCTGCGCCGCAAGCGGGAACGGGTTGGAGCGATCCGGCGCGTAGGGGTTGCCGCCACGGCCTTCGCCGACCAGTTGGCCCTTGACCGTCCAGGCTTGCCCGGAGGTGCCAAAGACTTTTTCCGCATAATCGAAAAACGGCTCCAGCTCTTCATAGCTGACGCCGAAGTCCTGGATGGTCATGTCCTTGGGAATGAAGTTCTTCCCGTAGCGCTCTTCGTAATGGCTGCGCATGCGCAGCTCAATCGGGTCGACGCGAAAATGCACGCCCGACCAGTGCAGCCCCGCACCACCAACACCGTTACCCGGCAGGAATGCGCCCAACTGGCGATTGGGCAGGGCAACGTCATTCACGCTGTGGCGAATGGTCACCGTTTCTTTGGAGATGTCCTGGAACAGCTTCTTACGCACGCTGTAGGTCAGTTCGTCGATGACCTGGGGATAGTTGCCGTCTGGGTAAGTGTCCTGCATCGGGCCGCGCTCCAGCGCTACCACGTTGAGGCCCGCTTCCGTCAGCTCCTTGGCCATGATCGCGCCCGTCCAGCCGAAGCCCACAATCACTGCATCCACTTTCTTCATGATGGTCGCCACGTTTATGCCCTCTCACCGCGAATGGAAACAGCCGGGAAGGGGTATTGCTCGTTGCGTTCCACCCAATCCATGAAGTCGGCGCGGGCGCCGGGGAAGCCGATCATGGTCCAGCCGACCATGCCTTTATTACCGCCGTGGATAGGGTCGCAGAAGAAGCCTTCCTTGGTGTTTTGCAGCAAAAGGTTGAAGAACATCTTGGGCGGCACCGCGTCGAAATGCGCCGCCACTTCGCTGCCGCCAGCCTCCAGACGCCTGAGCATATCGTCTCGGGTAGCGCTGTCTTGCGCAGCAAAAGCTTTACCGTTGAACGCTTTCGACCAGGCATCCGTCGCAGCAATACCCAGGCGATAGATCTCCTTGGGCACCAATTTGCTCTGCCAGCCCATCTCCGGCGCCGCATCGGCATTGAACGGGCCTTGCATGAACCACAGAGCGCCACTGGCGTAAGGGGTGTTCATCTGGCGGTCGATGTATTCCGGCGCGCCAGCCTCCAAGGCACCGGGTCCCTGGGCGTCAGCGGGAATCAAGCGCTCGACGGCGGCGTTGATAAACGCCCATTCCTCGGCCGTGAAATAGCTCGGCTCATAGGCTTTATCGCTCGCCGCAGGTTTGGCCGGCTCGGCCTGGGCCGGTGCCGGAGTGGCCATCAACATCGAACCGCCAAGGCCAGTGCTGGCAACCGTGACCACCGGGATCAAGGTCAAGGATTTGCGTAAAAAGTCACGCCGGGGGTTGTCTTGATCTTGATCAGACATAGGTACACCTCATCATGTGGTCACGGGTTTATCCGCCGCTTCTGGGAGCAGCGTGAAGGCTTTGCGGCTAATTGGATCCAAGCAGATACAGCACAATGGCAAACATTAGTTACAAATGATAGCAGGCTAAGAATTCAGAGGCGTCAATTCGGCGACAAAAACACCGGATCAGATAGCAAGTATCACGATTCTTTGACGCGAACCTCACGCCTTATTGACCCGCCGTGAGTGAGTCTGTGGCCCATCAACCACTTCCTCGCTCGGTCACAACGTTCATGTTCAACACACGCATACTGCTCGCTCTCGGCCTGGCGCTCATGAGCCTGCTCAACACCGTACAAGCCGATGAGGCTGCGTCGATCCGCTCGCCGGAATGGGCCCAGCCGGTGGGTAACCAATACAACCTGCATCAAATGACACCCACGCTCTATCGCAGTGCATTGCCGGACGAGCGTGCGCTGCCGCTGTTGCAAACGCTCAAGATCGCTACGGTCATCAACTTCCTGCCGGAACCTGATGCGCAGTGGCTCCAGTCATCTGATATCAAACAGGTGGAGTTGAGTTATCGCACCAACCACGTCGACGATGCCGACGTGCTGGCGGCGATCAGGGCGATTCAGGCAGCAGAGGCCGATGGCCCGGTGTTGATGCATTGCAAGCACGGCGCCGACCGCACCGGCCTGATGGCAGCGATGTATCGGGTGGTGGTTCAAGGGTGGAGCAAGGAGGACGCGCTGAACGAAATGACCTTGGGCGGCTTTGGCAGCAGCAATGGTTTCAAGGACGGCGTTCGCTACATGATAAAAGCTGATGTCGACAAGTTGCGTACAGCTTTGGCGAATGGGGATTGCAGCACCAGCGCCTTTGCGTTGTGCTCAATGAAAGACTGGATCACCACAACGGGCCAGCAAGAGAAAAAATTGTAGGAGCGAGCTTGCTCGCTCCTACAGTGAGTGCGGTTTTAGTCTTTTTTCAGCTTCGGGTTCGGGAAGAACTGCACTGCCTGCACTTTAGGATCCGCCGGCGCTTTCAACGCGGTGGTATTGACCCTAGTGCCCAATTCCTTGGGCACCGACAGGCCTTGATCATTCAGCGTATCGGTATACCCGCAGGCCACGCATTCGCGGTGCGGCACGCTGTCTTCGGTCCACATCTTCAACTTGTCCGGCTCGCTGCACGCCGGGCAGACCGCCCCGGCGATAAATTGCTTTTTGGTGATCACAGGCCCTTCACTCATGCTGCTGCGTCCTCACTCAGGCCGCTGTGGCGCAAGAGTGCGTCAATCGACGGCGCGCGTCCGCGGAAGTCGACGAACAGCACCATCGGCGCCTGGGAACCGCCACGCGCCAGGATGGCTTCACGGAAGGCACGCCCGGTCTGGGCGTTGAGCACGCCGTCTTCCTCAAACTTGGAGAACGCATCCGCCGACAGCACTTCGGCCCACTTGTAGCTGTAGTAGCCCGCCGCATAACCGCCGGCGAAAATGTGAGCGAAGCTGTTGGGGAAGCGGTTGTAGGCCGGTGGGCGCATGACCGAGACTTCATCGCGCACGCCTTCAAGCACCTGGGCCACACTGCGACCATCGCCATGGGTGGCGTGCAGTTCAAAGTCGAACAGTGAGAACTCCAGCTGACGCACCATCATCAGGCCGGACTGGAAATTTTTCGCCGCGAGCATTTTCTCCAGCAAGTCTTGGGGCAGGGGCTCGCCGGTTTCGTAGTGGCCGGAGATCAGCGCCAGGCCTTCAGGCTCCCAGCACCAGTTCTCCATGAATTGGCTCGGCAGTTCCACCGCGTCCCACGCCACACCGTTGATACCGGATACGCCGGCATGTTCCACGCGGGTGAGCAGGTGATGCAGGCCATGGCCGAATTCGTGGAACAGGGTGGTGACTTCATCGTGGGTCAGCAGGGCAGGCTTGCCGCTGTCGGCCGGAGTGAAGTTGCACACCAGGTTGGCGACGGGGCTTTGCAGCACGCCATCAACGGTACGGCGGCGGTCACGGGCGCCATCCATCCAGGCACCGCCACGCTTGTTGGCGCGGGCGTACAGGTCGAAGAAGAAACGTCCGACGTGCTCGCCGTTCTCCTTGATCTCGAACAAGCGCACATCCGGGTGCCAGGTGTCGAAGCCTTTAAGCTCGGCGATCTCGATGCCGTACAGGCGCTGCACAATGGCAAACAGGCCGCCCAGCACTTTGTCGATGGGGAAGTAGGCGCGTAGCGCTTCCTGGGACACGCTGTAGCGCTGCTCACGCAGTTTTTCGCCGTAGAAACCGCTGTCCCAGCTTTGCAGATCGGCGCAGCCTTGCTCGGCGGCATAGGCCTTGAGTTGCTGCAGGTCCTGGGCGGCAAACGGCTTGCTGCGCTTGGCCAGGTCACGCAGGAAGCTGAGCACCTGGTCGCTGGACTCGGCCATCTTGGTGGCCAGGCTCAGCTCGGAGAACGACGCATAACCCAGCAATTGGGCCAGTTCCTGACGCAGGTCGAGGATCTGTTCCATCACCGGGCCGTTATCGTTCTGACCGGCATTCGGGCCTTGGTCCGAGGCACGGGTGCAGTAGGCGGCGTACACCTCTTCACGCAGGGCACCGTCCTGGGCGTAGGTCATGACGGCGTAGTAGCTGGGGAATTCCAAGGTGATCAGCCAGCCGTCGAGGCCCTTGGCCTGAGCGGCGGCGGCCATTTGCGCCTTGGCCGAATCGGTCAGGCCGGCGAGGGTGGCTTCATCGGTGACGTGTTTGGTCCAGGCCTGGGTGGCGTCCAGCAACTGGTTGGAGAATTTGCTGCCCAGCTCGGATAGCTTGCTCTGTACCTCGGCGTAGCGTTTTTGCTGCTCCGGCGGCAAGTCGATACCCGACAGGCGGAAGTCACGCAGGGAGTGCTCCAGAATGGTTTTTTGTGCCACATCGAAACCGGCAGCTTCCGGGCTGTTGGCCAGGGCTTCGAAGGCCTGGAACAGCTCACGGTTCTGGCCCATTTCGGTGGAGTAAGCGCTCAAGGCCGGCAGGCACGCCTCGTAGGCTTCGCGCAGTTCGGCGCTGTTGCACACGGCATTGAGATGGCTGACCGGGCTCCAGGCCGCGCCGAGGCGATCATTGAGTTCATCCATGGCCAGGACCAGGCCGGCCCACGTCGGATTTTTACCCTGGCTTTGCAGGATCTCTGCGATTGCCACGCGGTTGTCGGCGAGGATCTGTTCGATGGCCGGCTGGACGTGCTCGGCACGGATCGCCGAGAACGGCGGCAGGTCGTAGGACTGCAAAAGAGGGTTGTTCGCGCTCACGGTGGGCACCTTGGCTGAAGAAACATGTAGAACAAAGATGGGGCCATCTTAATTACAATCAACACCCACCGCAGCTATCAGCACAACAGAGAGAGGCTATCGTGACCCTTCGCACCTATCAGAACCACACGCCAACCCTCGGCGCCGGGGCGTTTGTCGATATTTCGGCGGTGGTGATCGGCGATGTCGAAATCGGCACTGACAGCTCGGTTTGGCCGCTGACCGTGATTCGCGGCGACATGCACCGCATCCGCATCGGTGCGCGCACCAGCGTGCAAGACGGCTGTGTGCTGCACATTACCCATGCCGGGCCGTTCAATCCGCAGGGTTACCCGTTGCTGATCGGCGACGATGTGACCATCGCCCATAAGGTCATGCTGCATGGCTGCACCGTAGGTAGCCGCGTCCTGATCGGCATGGGCAGCATCGTGATGGATGGCGCCGTGGTTGAAGACGACGTGATCATCGGTGCCGGCAGCCTGGTGCCGCCAGGCAAGAAACTCGACAGCGGTTTTTTGTATGTGGGCAGCCCGGTTAAGCAGGTTCGCGCATTGACTGACAAAGAGCGCGCCTTTTTCACCTACAGCGCGGCGAACTACGTGAAGCTCAAAGACCTGCACCTGGCCGAAGGATTCGATCAATGACCCTGCATCACCCCACCGTCCTGTTCGACCTGGACGGCACCCTCACCGACCCGCGCGAGGGCATTACCCGTTCGATCCAGTACGCCCTGGCCAAACTGGGCATTGATGAGCCCGACCTGACCAAGCTCGAACACTTCATCGGCCCGCCCTTGTTGCAGGCGTTCATGCAGTTTTACGCCTTCGACGAGGCCAAGGCATGGGAGGCGGTGAATTTCTACCGCGAGCGCTTCAAGGTTACCGGACTGTATGAAAACCGCGTGTTCGACGGGGTCATGCCGTTGTTGGAAGAGTTGAACAGCCAAGGGCGCCAGCTGTACATCGCCACCTCCAAACCGTGGGAATTTGCCCGCGAGATTGCGCGACATTTCGACTTTGCCAAGCACTTCAAGGTGATCTACGGCAGCGAGTTGGACGGCACGCGTACCAACAAGGTGGAATTGATCGCGCATTTGATGCGTGAGGAACGACTGGACCCGGCCACCACCTTGATGATCGGTGATCGCAAGCATGACCTGATCGGGGCACGCAGTAATGGGCTGGATTCGGCCGCCGTGGGGTATGGGTTTGGTAGTTTTGAAGAGCTGAATGCCGAGGCGCCGACCTGGCATTTCGAGACGTTGGACCAGATGCATCAGGCGTTTTTGCAGCGTCCTTGAGACCGCTTTCGCAGGCAAGCCAGCGCCCACAGTTGACCGCATTCTCATGTTGAAAATCGGTCAACTGTGGGGGCTGGCTTGCCTGCGATAAGGCCCTAACGGCCAACCCTCTCCAACTGCCTCAACGCCGCCTTACGCTGCTCCACCGGCAGCTCACCCAACTTCTCCACCGCCGCATAAAACCTCACCCAATCCCCGCCTTCCCGCGCAAACAACGCCGCAAACGCCGGCACCCATTGGTCATACAACCCAAACGGCAAAAGCCGCGCGTTATTCATCGGCTGGTTGATCCAGGCGTCATAACGCTTGTCACCACCCCATTGGCTATCGCGCAGGTGCCGGTATTCGCTGCGCAACTGCTCGAATTGCGCCGCTTTGGCCCGGCGCATGGCGTCCGCCGCCAACGGCTGCGCGTACAACGCCTCCAGACGTTTGCGGGTATCGAGAATCAGCCGGATAAATTGATCGCGTTGCTTCAACGCCGCATCGCCGACAGGCGCCAGGCCCCGCGCCGCACGCCATTGTCGGGTGCCTTCCTGCTCGACAAAACTGGCATAGGACTCGTTGAACTCGGTGTCGTCCTTCACGTAGAAGCGCTGGTGGGCCAGCTCATGGAAGATCAGCGTGGCGAGGCGCTCATCGCCCCAGCTCATCATCGAACTCATGATCGGGTCGTTGAACCAGCCCAGGGTGGAATAGGCCTCCACGCCACCAATCGACACATCCATGCCCTGCTGCCGCAACAGCGCCGCCTCGCCCCGCGCAGCGCCTTGGTTGTAGTAGCCGCGATAGGCGACGCAACCGGCGATGGGAAAGCAATGGTTCTGTGGTGACAGAGAAAATTCCTGCGTGGCAAAGACATTCCAGACCACATAGGGCCGGCCGATATCGGCATACAGCCGATAACTTTGGTTGTCAGGCAGATGCAGTTGTTCACTGGCAAAGGTTCGGGCTCTCTGCGATTGAGCCAGATGCTCGCGCAGCACTGGCGGGCGAGCAGGGTCGGCGATGACCTCGGCAACCGGCTCCCGGGCCCGCAACAGCTGCCACTGGCCACTCGCCAACTGGCTGTAATAACTGACACTGGAGCAGCCGCTGAGCAGCACAACCATCAGCCCTGGAAGAAAACGCCTGATCATGCCCTGACTGCTCCTGGATGATGGGTTCGCCAGACTATCGCGCTTGCAGGGGATTTTTCCACGGCATGGCGTGTTTATACTCAAGCCTCTCTTCGTGTTGAGTACCTGCCATGCGCCAGCTTGTGCTTCCCCTCGCCGCTGTGTTCCTCAGCGCTTGCGCCTATACCCCCATCCCCCCTGTGGACCCGCAGCAGGCCTGGGTGGATTTCACCACGCCGACACCGGGTTCCAAGTTGGTGATGGCTCAGCGCCTGGACGGGAAAAACCTCGACGACGGGCGCTTTTTTCAAATGCCTCCCGGCCCTCACGAGCTGATGGTGCGCTTTGACTTTGAAGTGCCCGCCGGCGGCGGCCTGGGTGGCCTCAGCCAGATGATGTATCGCACCTGCTTCATGACGCTGCAGTACGACCACTTTCAGGCCGGCCAGCACTATGTGCTGGAAGGGCGATCACTGGCGTTCACGCCCAACATCCGGCTGTACGACTCAACCCGCCAGCTATTGGCCGAAGAGCGCAGCGTGAACTGCATCTAAGTCAGTCGTTGTTCTTTTGATAGATGATGCGCTTGGTGCCGTTTTCGCATGAGCCGACAATCATGGCTTCGTCATGGTTCTTGGCTTCTTCGGCGGTGATGATTTCCAGGGTGTAGGACGGAATCGCCTTGGCCTGGATCTTCACTTCGATTTCTTTCCTGAGCTCTTCACAATCTTTTGGCGCGGCCACGGCCGAAGTGGCCAATACACCGCAGATGATTGCCAAGGCAAAACGTTTCATGTGTGGAGCTCCCTGAATGCGCTGCGCACGAGTGTGCGCCTAGGCTGCATGGGCTATTCGACCACATTTTGCAAACACGAGTTCTAATTTAACGCAGCACCAAAAATGTGAGAGCGGGCTTGCTCGCGAATACGCAGTATCAGGCACCGAAGATATCGGCTGATCCACCGCATTCGCGAGCAAGCCCGCTCCCACACAAGATGACTGCTGTGTCAGTTGACCAGCGTGGCATCCAAGGTGATGGTTGCATTCAGCACCTTGGACACCGGGCACCCTTCCTTGGCCTTTTTGCTCAGCTCGTCGAACTGCGCCTGGCTCGCGCCTGGAATTTTGGCCTTCAGGATCAGATGCACTGCTGTAATCGCAAAGCCGCCCTCGACCTGGTCCAGGGTCACTTCGGCCTGGGTGTCGATACTGTCAGCCTTGAGCCCGGCGTCGCCAAGAATCATGGAAAACGCCATGGAGAAACAGCCGGCGTGAGCCGCGCCGATCAATTCTTCAGGGTTGGTACCCTTGCCGCCCTCGAAGCGGGCCTTGAAGCCGTAGGGCGCTTCGCGCAGCACGCCGGTTTCGGTGGAAATGGAGCCCAGGCCAGTCTTCAGGTCACCTTCCCAATGCGCGGATGCCTTTTTAACGATACTCATAGCTTTCTCCTCGAACGGTGGTTTGCGTCGGTAAGGGTTCTGAGGATAGACGCCGCGGCAAAGTTCACTTGTAAGAAAAACCTAGTGATTAAGTAGGAAATTTGGCGGTTACTATTGAATCTCGGGTATATGCCCTCATTGCATAGGGTATGCACATGCAGCGGCAGGTTTTAGCTCGTTTAAAAAAGCCTGTACGCCCTATTGGAGAAGCAGGCTGATGAAATCGCTGTCCGACGTAAAATTCTCGACCCTTGACCTCGTGCCCGTGCGCGCCGACGGCAACCCGGCGCAGTCCCTGCGTAATTCCCTGGACCTGGCCCAGCATGTGGAGAAGTTCGGTTACCACCGTTTCTGGGTAGCCGAGCACCACAATATGGACGGTATCGCCAGTTCGGCTACCTCGGTACTGCTCGGTTACCTGGCAGGCGGCACCTCGACCATTCGCGTGGGTTCCGGCGGGGTGATGCTGCCTAACCACGCGCCACTGGTGATCGCCGAGCAGTTCGGCACCCTGGAAAGCCTCTACCCTGGCCGTATCGACCTGGGCCTGGGGCGCGCCCCCGGTTCCGACCAGATGACCGCCCGCGCCCTACGCCGTGAACGCTCCGGCAGTGCCGATGACTTCCCCGAAGATGTGGCCGAGCTGATGGCCTACTTGGGCCCGCGTACGCCCGACCAACGGGTTATCGCGGTACCGGGGACCGGCACCAATGTGCCAGTGTGGCTGCTGGGTTCAAGCCTGTTCAGCGCGCAATTGGCCGGTGAGCGTGGCTTGCCTTACGCCTTCGCCTCCCATTTCGCGCCGCGCCTGATGCACGAAGCAATTCGCGTGTACCGCAATCACTTCAAGCCTTCGGCGGTGCTGGACAAGCCCTACGTGATGCTCGGCATTCCGCTGGTGGCCGCGGACACCGATGAGCAGGCCGATTACCTGGCCACCTCGGTGTACCAGCGTATTCTGGCGTTGATGCGCGGCCAGAGTCTGGTGCAGCGCCCTCCTGTAAAAACCATGGACGGCCTGTGGTTGCCCCATGAAAAAGACGCGGTGGGTAGCTTCCTCGGGCTGGCCATGGTGGGTAGCCCCGCGAAGATTCGCGGCAAGTTGGAGGTGTTGATCGAGCAGACCGGTGCCGATGAGCTGATTTTTACCAGTGACCTGTATGAGCACGCAGACCGGATTCATTCTTACGAGCTGCTTGCACAAGTGATGAAGGGCTGAATGGTAAAACGATATACCTGTGGCGAGGGAGCTTGCTCCCGCTGGAGTGCGCAGCGCTCCCATTTTTTTGGGGCCGCTACGCAGCCCAGCGGGAGCAAGCTCCCTCGCCACAGGTGCGTCGCTTATACAGCACGAGGTTAGCCGCGCTTGTAGGCAATTTCCTTGGTGCCACCTTCGCAGGTGCCAACTACTGTGTGGTCACTTGGCGTAGCACCTTTGTCCACCACTTCCAGCGAATACCCCGAAGCACCCTTGGCGTCGATTTTCGCTGCGATTTCACTTTTCAGCTCTTCACAAGGCTTGCCCGCCGCCATAGCGGTACCCGCAATGCTCAACAACCCTACCGCTAACAGAAACTTCTTCATCCGTTACTTTCCTTGCGCTGATCAAAAAGAGCGTGCCGACGCTCATCGCGTCGGCACCCGTTGTTTGTAGCGCAGGTTATGGCAATCGGCCAGCGGGCAAAGTTCAACTCTGCCGATCAACTACTGGCAATGCGGAATCCCACTTTGAGCGTGACCTGGAAGTGTGCAGCCTTGCCATCCTTGATGTGACCACGGGTTTCGGTCACCTCAAACCATTCCAGATGCTTGATGCTCTTGTTGGCTTCGGCCAGGGCATTGTTGATCGCGTCTTCGATGCTGGTGGTGGAAGAGCCTACCAGTTCGACTTTCTTGTACGTGTGATGATCACTCATGGCGTTTCTCCTTTAGGTCGTCAATCAAGACTAGCAGCGAATGTGCGTACTGCTTCAGGCGACCGTTGGGAGGCGAAAGTTCAGAATTACTGCACTTTCTGAAACCGGCGCAGTCGGTATCTACACACGCCACTCAATCACTTCAGGAGATGTCCACATGGCCAACACTTCTTTACGCAAAGCGTCGCTGGAAAGCATGGAAGCCGAGATTTCGAGCCTGCTCAAATCTCTGGAGAGCCTCAAGGACGACGCGTCCGATGAGTCGCGCAAAACGCTGAAGGCCTTGAAGAGCAATGCCGAGAACGCGCTCAAGCACTCTCGCCATCTGATCAGCGACGCCTACGAAGAAAGCAAAGTCAAAATCCGCGAAACCAGCGCTGCCACCCGTGACTACGCACAAGAGCACCCATGGACGACCGCTGGCGTCGCCGTGGGCGCGCTGGGCCTGCTGGCGGCTTACCTGCTGTGCAAGCGCGGTGACTGATTGACCGGTTACACCGGTTGACGCAACAGCTCAGCCTTGAGCCATTGCGCCAACTGCCCGGCGCGCCCGTCTGCGGCGCGCTTGGGTAGCCACAACGCCAGGTGCGCCGGGGTTTCACTGAACCCCCACGGCGCCACCAGGCGACCCGCTCGCAGGTCCTCTGCCACCAGCGGTTCTGGCGCAATTGCCACTCCCAAGCCGGCAACCGCCGCTTCCAGTAAATAATACAAATGCTCAAACCCCTGGCCGAGCTTCAGCGCACCGGGTTCGATGCCGTGTTGCCGTGCCCAACTGGGCCAGGCTTGCGGCCTTGACGTGGTGTGAAGCAAGGGTTGCTCCAGCAGTTCCGACGCTGGGGCCTGACGCAGGTGTTCAAAACCGGCGAAACGGGGGCTCAAGACCGGGCCGATACGCTCGCTGGCCAATTCATACACTTGCATGTCCGCCGGCCAAGGCGGCTCAGCGAATACCAGCAGGGCATCCAGCCCCGGACGGCGCGGGTCCAGATCGCCTTCGCCCGCCGACAGGTGCAGGCGTAAATCCGGCAAGTCGGCATTCAACCGCCCCAGCCGAGGGATAAACCAACGCGCCAGCAAGCTGCCTGAACAGCCAAGAACGAAGGGCGCATCAGCGCCGCGTTGGGTGAGTTCGGCGCACACGTCGCGCAACCGCTCAAAAGCCTCGCTGCTGGCATCTCGTAGCCTGACGCCAGCATCTGTGAGTTTAATGCCGCGTCCATCCTTGACGAACAGGCTCACGCCCAAATGCTCCTCCAGTACTTTCAACTGCCGGCTGACAGCACCGTGGGTCACGTGCAATAGCTGCGCAGCCTGGCTGACGCTGTTAAGGCGAGCAGTGGCTTCAAAAGCGCGCAGGGCATTAAGGGGCGGGAGATCACGACTCATCTGTGAGTTTTCCTGACAGGTTACGGCGATCTTATCGGTTTTCAGGCCAGGGCGTCACGAGTAGAGTGACCGTCATTGCCTTTAAACACATTTTTCCTGGAGCGTCCCATGACTCAGTCCCAGACCGATCTACGCAACGGCCCCGACGCCAACGGCCTGTTTGGTGCGTTCGGCGGCCGCTACGTCGCTGAAACCCTGATGCCGTTGATTCTCGACCTGGCCCGTGAATACGAAGCGGCGAAGGTAGATCCGGCGTTTAACGAAGAATTGGCCTACTTTCAGCGCGATTATGTCGGACGCCCAAGCCCGCTGTACTTTGCCGAACGCCTCACCGAGTTCTGCGGCGGCGCCAAGATCTACCTCAAGCGCGAAGAGCTCAACCACACCGGCGCGCACAAGATCAACAACTGCATCGGCCAGATCCTGCTGGCCCGGCGCATGGGCAAGAAACGCATCATCGCCGAGACCGGCGCCGGCATGCACGGCGTGGCCACCGCAACTGTGGCGGCGCGCTTTGGCCTGCAATGCGTGATCTACATGGGCACCACCGACATCGAGCGCCAGCAGGCCAACGTGTTTCGCATGAAGCTGCTGGGCGCCGAGGTCATCCCCGTGGTCGCCGGCACCGGCACCCTCAAAGACGCCATGAACGAAGCCCTGCGCGACTGGGTCACCAACGTCGACAGCACCTTCTACCTGATCGGCACCGTGGCCGGCCCACACCCATACCCGGCGATGGTGCGCGACTTCCAGGCAGTGATCGGCAAGGAAACCCGCACCCAGCTGCAAGCCCAGGAAGGCCGCCTGCCGGACAGCCTGGTGGCGTGCATCGGCGGCGGTTCCAACGCCATGGGCCTGTTCCACCCGTTCCTGGATGACACCAGCGTCGAGATCATCGGCGTTGAAGCCGCAGGCCATGGCATCGAAACCGGCAAGCACGCCGCCAGCCTCAACGGCGGCGTCCCGGGCGTGCTGCACGGCAATCGCACCTTCCTGCTGCAGGACGACGACGGCCAGATCATCGACGCCCACTCGATTTCCGCAGGCCTGGACTACCCCGGCATCGGCCCGGAACACGCCTGGTTGCATGACATTGGCCGCGTCCAATACACCTCGGTAACGGACGACGAAGCCCTGGAAGCCTTCCACAAATGCTGCCGCCTGGAAGGGATCATTCCTGCCCTGGAAAGCGCCCACGCCCTGGCTGAAGTATTCAAGCGCGCGCCAAACTTGCCCAAGGATCATCTGATGGTGGTCAATCTCTCGGGCCGTGGCGACAAAGACATGCAGACCGTGATGCACCATATGGAACAGTCCAAGCAGGAGAAACACTGATGAGCCGCCTGCAAACGCGCTTTGCGCAACTTAAAGAACAAAACCGCGCCGCCCTGGTGACCTTCGTCACCGCTGGCGACCCCGGCTATGACACCTCGCTGGCGATCCTCAAGGGCTTGCCGGCCGCTGGCGCCGACGTGATCGAACTGGGCATGCCCTTCACCGACCCGATGGCCGACGGCCCGGCCATTCAACTGGCCAATATCCGCGCGCTGGCCGCCAAACAGAACCTGTTGAAAACCCTGCAGATGGTTCGCGAGTTCCGCCAGGACAACAACGACACGCCGCTGGTGTTGATGGGCTATTTCAACCCGATCCATAAATATGGCGTGTCGCAGTTCATTGCCGATGCCAAGGCAGCTGGCGTCGACGGCCTGATCGTGGTGGACATGCCCCCCGAGCACAACGGCGAGCTGTGCGACCCGGCCCAGGCCGCAGGCATCGACTTTATCCGCCTGACCACGCCGACCACCGATGATGTGCGCCTGCCTACTGTGCTCAATGGCAGCTCCGGGTTTGTGTATTACGTGTCGGTCGCCGGTGTTACCGGGGCGGGCGCCGCCACTCTGGAACACGTCGAAGAAGCCGTGACCCGCCTGCGCCGTCATACCGACCTGCCGATCAGCATCGGCTTTGGTATCCGCACACCGGACCAGGCAGCGGCCATCGCACGCCTGGCAGACGGGGTGGTAGTGGGTTCGGCGCTGATCGATCACATCGCCACGGCCAAGAACGACCAGCAAGCCATTGATGGCGTACTGACCCTGTGCGCGGCGCTGTCGGAAGGTGTTCGCAACGCACGCAAGTAAACTGCACAACGACCGCAGCTCATACGCTAGGCTTCAAAGGAGGTGGGCATGTCGCCCACCTCCTTTTTTATCGCACTTCGTGCCCTTTGCCGTCTAACCACCTTCGCAAGTCCTGCAGTCCTTGCCCCTCGGTCGTTAAGTTAGCCGCATCAGAAGTCATTCTTGTCTCTTTAAGGAGTACATCATGGCATTTGATCTCGTCACGGTTTCAGACCGTCGTCACTCAGCCCTACAAAAAGGCTTCAACCTGCGCTGGCCCTTGGGAAACGTGCAGGGCCAGTCGTCGACCAAGGGCGCCAATCTGATTTACCTGTGCCGCAGCCCGCAAGACATCATGGACGCCGCCGCCCAGGCATTGGCCCTGCCCAATGGGCGCATCACCGTACGCAGCGGCGGTCATTGCTACGAAGGGTTTGTCGCCAACAAGATGCCCGACAGCCCGCATGAGGTGCTATCGATCCTGGATATCAGCGCGCTGAACCGAGTGGTCTACGATGCCAGCGGCCAGATCGGTTCCGAGCTAAATCCCACGCAGCCCTTTCGCTACCGCTTTCGCCTCGAGGCCGGCAGCCAGGCCTGGGACAGCTATAGCGCGTTGTACAAGCAAGCCAACAAGACCCTGCCCGGCGGCTCATGTTACTCAGTGGGCCTGGGCGGGCACATTTGTGGTGGCGGCTACGGGCTGCTGTCGCGCAAGTATGGACTGGTGTGTGACTGGCTCAGCGGGGTCGATATCCTGGTGCCTGACAGCCAAGGCAAAGGGCTCGAACCGCGCCATGTCAGCCGGGACAGCACGCAACAGGACGAATTGGACCTGTTCGCCGCCTGCTGCGGTGCGGGGGGTGGGCAATTCGGCATTATCACCAGCTATTACTTCGAAGACCTGCCACCGGCCCCCAAAGAAGTACTGTCGCTGGTGTTGGAATGGGATTGGTCAGTACTGACCCAGGATGCACTGAACAATCTGCTGGCGGCTTACCAGCTATGGTTTGCCAGCCATCAGAACAACCCGGACACCTGGGGCCTGGCGACCAAACTGGAAATGCGCCACGAGCACACAGGCAATATCACCCTGGGCATCCATTATGTGGACAAGGAGGGTGAGCTGAACGACCTTGCGCCCTTCGATGATTTTGTCGACAAGATGCTCACGGCCATCGGCTTACCTGCCACCGAGTCGCTGGTGCCGTTTCATGTGGTCCATTTGCCGCCTGGCACAGCCGGCGGGCGCCCCATCGACTCAGTGTCATCCGCCCAGGCTGCGGCGCGGCGCCTGGATTGGCTGGCGTGCCAGCAAACATTGAATGGTTCGGGAGACAATCAGCGTGGGCGCTACAAATCGGCCTATCAGAAAGGTGGATTCAGCCCTCACGTATTAGAGGCCATCTGGCGGGCCTTGACCTGGCCAGACCCAGACAACCACCTGACACAAAGCCTGATCCAGATCCAGTCCTTCGGCGGCCAGATCAACGCCGCCAGTGCGCCCGTACGCAAGGAGTCGTCGGCCGCCCAGCGGTCGTCCTTCCTCAAGTGGCAACCCCAATGTTACTGGCACGGCGACAGCGCCGCTGCGGACCAAGTCCATGCTGACTGGATCCGGGGGCTGTACTTCAACGCGTTTGCCGACGCTCAAGGCGTGCCGCTCAACGATGCGTTCGAAGGCTGCTACATCAATTACCCCGACCTCGACATGACTTACAAAGGGGGTAACCCGGCCAACGGCAAAAACCCCCAGTGGTACAAAATCTTCTTTCCCGATCTGATGATCGAAAGCCGCTTGCGCCGTACCAAGCAGCGCTGGGACCCGCACAATATATTTCGCAACGAGATGTCGGTGCCGTAGAACAAAAAAGGCGACCCGAAGGTCGCCCTTTTTACAGCTCGATCCGCTCGACTTTGCCGACCAGCAATATGTAGGAAAGCGCACCGAGCAACGCCAAGACCGCGATATAGGTGATGGCCGGCGCAAACGATGAGCCACTGGCCAGAAAGCCAATCACGATAGGTGTGGCAATCGCCGCCAGGTTGCCAATGAAGTTGAACACCCCGCCGGTCAGCCCCAGCAGACGGGCAGGCGCCAAGGTCGACACCAACGACCAGGTGATCGACGCCAGGCCATTGCCGAAAAACGCCACCGCCAGAAACGCGATGACCCACCCCGTCGATTCCACGTAGTTGGCCCCGATGATCGCCGTGGAAATCAGCAGCCCGCTGATGATCGGTAACTTGCGCGCAAAGCCCACTGACGCCCCACGCCGAATCAGCCAATCGGAAAACACCCCCGAACACAGCACGCCCACAAACGCGGCCAGGAACGGCAAGGAGGCCAGCAAGCCAGACTGGATAAAGTCCATGCCGCGATATTTCACCAGGTACGTCGGGAACCAGGTCAGGAAGAACCACAGCGTGGAGTTCAGGCAAAACTGGCCCAGGTAGATGCCCCACAGCTTGCGCTTGCTCAGCACGATGCCGAGGTCGGTCCAACTGAAGGGTGCCTTGACGGTTTTAGCCTGCATGTCCACCAGCCCGCCACCGTCGCGGATCAGTTGGACTTCGGCTTCGTTGACGCCTTTGAAATCCTTGGGCTCGCGATACACCGCATACCAGATCGCCGCCCACAGGATGCCGATGCCACCGGTTACCACAAACACCATGTGCCAGCCGTACTGGTGCTGCAGCCACGCCAACACCGGGGTGAGGAACGCCAGGCCGACGAATTGCCCGGAGGTATAGACGCCGATAGCCGTGGCGCGCTCACGCTCGGGAAACCAGGTGGTGACCACACGGCTGTTGATGGGATAGGCCGGTGCCTCCAACGCGCCCACGGCCATGCGCAGCACAAACAGCGCGATAAAGCTGGCGGCGAAACCGAGCATCACGGTGGCAATCGACCACAGCAGCAGGGCGGCCGTGTAGAGAATGCGCGGCGGCACTCGATCTACCAGCCAGCCACCCGGGATTTGCATGGCCGCGTACGTCCAGCCGAAGGCAGAGAAAATCAGCCCGACTTGCACCGGGTCGATCCCCAGCTCGCTGGTCAGCGCGGGCGCGGCAATCGACAGGTTGCTACGGTCGAGATAGTTGATGACCACGGTGATGAACAGCAGCACCATGATGAAAAAGCGCTTTCTGCTGGGCGTGACTAAAGAAGCCTGCCCGGTGAGGGATTCAGGGTGCATGGGGGGTGCCTCTTTTTATATTTGTTGAGGAAGGAACGCGCTCAATGTGGGAGCTGGCTTGCCTGCGATGGCGGCATGACTGGCACCACTGCAGTGACTGGCCCACCGCCATCGCAGGCAAGCCAGCTCCCACATTTTTAGCGCGTTTCAATCAAGTGGAAATCACCACTCGGCAAAGCTGCCATCGGCATGGCGCCAGATCGGATTGCGCCAGCGATGGCCGATGGCCGCGCGCTCAACCACATACTCCTCGTTGATCTCAATGCCCAACCCCGGGCCGTTGGGGATCTTCACAAAGCCCTGGTCATAGTCGAATACGCCTGGATCACGCACATAGTCGAGCAGATCGTTGCTTTCGTTGTAGTGAATACCCAGGCTCTGCTCCTGGATAAACGCGTTGTAGCAAACCGCATCCAATTGCAGGCATGCCGCCAAGGCAATCGGGCCCAGCGGGCAGTGCAGGGCCAGGGCCACGTCGTAGGCTTCGGCCATGTTGGCGATCTTGCGGGTTTCGGTAATCCCACCGGCGTGGGAGGCGTCCGGCTGAATGATGTCGACGTAGCCTTCGCTGAGCACCCGCTTGAAATCCCAGCGCGAGAACAGGCGCTCGCCCAGGGCGATCGGCGTACTGGTCAGCGGCGCCAGTTCTTTCAGCGCTTCGTAGTTTTCGCTCAGCACGGGCTCTTCAATGAACATCAGTTTGTATGGGTCGAGCTCTTTCATCAGCACCTTGGCCATCGGCTTGTGCACGCGGCCATGGAAGTCGACGCCGATACCCACGTTAGGGCCGACCGCATCGCGCACGGCAGCGACGTTGGCCAGGGCCAGGTCGACTTTTTCGAAGCTGTCGACGAACTGCAATTCTTCGGTGCCGTTCATTTTTACCGCCGTGAAGCCACGCGCTACGGCCTCTTTGGCAGCACGGGCGGTGTCGGCGGGGCGGTCACCGCCGATCCATGAGTACACGCGAATTTTGTCACGTACCTGGCCGCCCAGCAGATCGCTGACCGACACACCGAGGGCTTTGCCCTTGATGTCCCACAACGCTTGGTCGATACCGGCGAGGGCGCTCATGTGCACCGCGCCGCCTCGGTAGAAGCCGCCGCGATAGAGCACGGTCCAGATATCTTCGATATTGCGTGGGTCTTTGCCGATCAGGTAGTCGGACAGTTCTTCGACGGCGGCGGCCACCGTGTGAGCGCGGCCCTCGACCACCGGCTCGCCCCAGCCGGTCACACCCTGGTCGGTTTCGACCTTGAGGAAGCACCAGCGCGGCGGAACGATAAAGGTCGTCAGTTTGGTGATTTTCATCTCTTGTCTCTCTTATAGATGCAGCGCCTGTGGGCGCGGAATATGCTCTCAGCCGAGGGCTTTCCAGGCGGCGACATAAGCCTGGGCACGGCTCGCAACCTGATCCACTGTCATGCCCGGCTTGAACAGCCCGGAACCCAATCCGAAGCCCTTGGCGCCGGCGTCGGTAAACACCTGCATGTTGTCCGGGGTGATGCCGCCCACCGGCAGCAGCAATGTGCCCGCCGGCAATACCGCCAGCCATGCCTTGATCACTGAAGGGCCCATCTGCTCGGCCGGGAACAGCTTCAACACATCGGCGCCTTCGGCCAGTGCGGCAAAGGCCTCCGTAGGCGTGGCTACCCCAGGCGACAAGTACAGGCCCGCCGCTTTAGCGGCACGCAGCACCTTGGCATCGCTGTGGGGCATGACGATCACCTGGCCTCCGGCGGCCTTGACCTGTTCGACCTGCTCAGGCGTCAACACCGTGCCGGCACCGATCAGGCAATCGGCGGGCAAGCTGTCGCGCAGGATGCGGATGCTGGTGTAAGGGTCTGGCGAGTTGAGCGGCACTTCGATCACGCGAAACCCCGCGTCGTACAGCACTTGGCCGACCGCCTGGGCTTCGTCGGGGCGTAGGCCGCGCAGGATGGCGATCAAACCGTTTTGTGCGAGTGCTTGCTTGAGCATGTCAGGCCTCCAGTACAGGTCGAATGAGCCCGGCGGCTTGCGCCAGTTGCCACAGGCCACGCTCGGTGGCTTCTTGCGCCAGGCTGACGTGGGCAAATCCGCAAAGGGCGAGGGCGCGTTGATAGCGGGCGCAAAGTGCAGCAGCGCCGACCAGGATGATCGGCTGATGTTTGGCCGAATCTGGCAAGCCGGCGAGCTCATGGCCGATGAGCAGGCCAGACAGGTAATCGGGTTGCTGGTCGGGCGCCAGCTGCGCGGTCAGCCCAAGGGTACGGGCACTGAACAGGGTCGAAAGTACGCCACGCTGACCATCGTTGGACAGCGCCACGCGCACGCCTCGATCAAACGCCTCGGCCTGGAACTGCTCGCTTGCTTGTTGGGTACGCCCCAGGATGCTGTGCTTGCTCAACACCGCAAACACTTCGCCAGTCATGAAGGTATCGAAATGGGTAATGCGGCCTTCCACCACCTCGACCCACTTGGAATGGCTGCCGGGCAGGCCGATCAACACCTGGGGCCCTAGCCCTTGCAGTACGCCGAGCACTTGGGTTTCTTCGCCACGCATGACATTGGGCAGACCCACTTGCTCGATCACCCCCGGCACGATATGCACCTGCACCCCACGCAGGCTGCGTATGCCATGCAATGCCTGGCCGAGACTGGCGACATCCACGGGCGTGCTGCGATAGGCCGCCTCGCTCCAACCCTGTGCGCTGCCGACCATGCCGCAAGCGATCACCGGCAGCTCGGGCTGGGCATCAAGCCAATCGCCACAGGCGCTATCGAACGCCAGTTCAAAGCCGTCAGTGCACAGCACACCGGCTATTTCCCGGGGCTCTGTGGGCAAATGCATGATGCCCCAGGCTTGCGAGCGCTGTTCCAGCACAACCCCCGCGGGGCCGAGTTTGTAAGCACGAAGGGAGCTGGTCCCCCAATCGAGCGCGATCAATTGCGCCTGCATCGCTTCACCTGAAATGAGTGGGTGCTGAAAAAAGCAGATGGGCGAATATAAACCGAGGGCGCGGAATATCTCAATATATAAATATCAATCCCATATAATGAGACAAGACAAGATTAATCCTACAACTCATCCTGTTTTTACTTAGGGAAAGACGCAGGATTATCGGGTAGGAAAGGCTAAAAAATAGACAGGTCCAGTTCGCGCATCGCACCCATCCAGATGGCGTAATCGGTGTGGTCCTTGAGGTCGTCACCGGTTTCAGGGTGCAGGAACACCACCAGACCATTGCGATGCAGCGCCAGCCACGGCAACACCACGCCGATATATTCCGGCTCGAACGCCAACTGGCAACTCCAATCCGGGTGCGGGCCCACGGGCCGCTCGTGCACGCGGCCCATGCGCAGCGGGAACAACTTGGCGGCGTCTTCACAGAGCGTGCGCGCCTGCTCGATCGTGCTGGCATCGAAGTAGATATGGGCGTGGTAGCCCTTGATACGTTGCATGACAGACTCCGGTTCCACTGTGCGCCGATCCTAGACCGCAATCGACGGCAGGGCCAGCCCGGTCAACGACTGCGCACTGCTGGCCTGTTCCGCCACCAGCCACTCGACAAATCGGTCCACCAACTGCCCACGGCGTTTGCGCTGGGGCTGCACCACGTAATAGCCCAAGCGCGACGTCACCGTGTGGCTGATCGGCCGGCACAGCCAATTCTGCTCCAGCAGGTTATCCACCAGGTGGCGCCAGCCGATGGCGACGCCCTGGCCGGCAATCGCGGCCTGGATCAGCAAGGTGTAGTTGTCAAAGCGCAATTGCCCAGGGGTCGGCGCAGCCGTGATACCCAATTCACGGAACACGCCATTCCAGTCGAACCACTGGCTGTTGTTTTCCTGGCGCAGGTGCAGCAACGGGCAGTCTTGCAAGGTCTGCACCGTCAGGGGCGCGACCTGCTCCTTGAGCCACTGCGGGCTGCACACCGGGAACACTTCCTCATTGAACAACCACAGGCTTTCGCCCTGCTTGAAACGGCCATCGCCAAACAGCACCGCCACATCAATATCGCTGCGCAGCGTGGCGTGGTTGCGCTCACTGGTGACCAGGCTGACATCCACCTGCGGGTTGGCCTGGTGAAAGCGATGCAGGCGTGGCATCAGCCAATAGGCGGCGAAGGCAAAGTCGGTGGCGACTTGCAGCACTTCATGCTGGCTTTGTTGAGTGATGGCGCCGAGGCCCTGATTGATGTTCTGCAGGCCGCCTTGCACATGCTCGAACAGCAGGGCACCGGCGTCGGTCAGTTCGATGCCGCGGTAAATGCGATCAAACAGGCGGATCGCCAGTTGCTCTTCAAGGCGTTTGATTTGCTGGCTGACCGCCGGTTGGGTGGTACCCAGCTCCATCGCAGCCGCGGTGAAACTGCGATGACGCGCCGCCGCCTCAAAGGCGCGCAGCAAATCGAGAGAGAGGTCACCCAGCGCTTCATACATAAGCTCAACTTATCCTAGTCATTGCTGCGCATGGGCTTTACCCCATAATTTAAGGACCGCATGCTCATTGGCATAAACACTGCCTATGGAATGCCGAGAAACCATGAAGCGCAAGAACATTCTTTTCATCATGGCCGATCAGATGGCCGCGCCGATGCTGCCGTTCTACGGGCCTTCCCCGATCAAGCTGCCCAACCTCAGCCGCCTGGCGGCACAAGGCGTGGTGTTCGACGCTGCCTATTGCAACAGCCCGTTGTGCGCACCGTCGCGCTTCACCTTGGTCAGCGGCCAGTTGCCGAGCAAGATCGGCGCCTACGACAACGCCGCCGATTTCCCCGCCGACGTGCCGACCTATGCCCACTACTTGCGCCGCCTCGGCTACCGCACCGCGCTGTCGGGCAAGATGCACTTCTGTGGCCCCGACCAGTTGCACGGCTATGAGGAGCGCCTGACCAGCGACATCTACCCCGCCGACTACGGCTGGGCGGTGAACTGGGATGAGCCAGACGTACGCCCTACCTGGTATCACAACATGTCCTCGGTGCTGCAAGCCGGTCCGTGTGTACGCACCAACCAGCTGGATTTCGACGAAGAGGTGGTGTTCAAGGCCCAGCAATATCTGTTCGACCACATCCGCGAGCCGGGCGACCAGCCGTTCTGCCTGACCGTGTCGATGACTCATCCCCACGACCCTTACACCATTCCCAAGCCGTTCTGGGACCTCTACGCCGACACCGAGATCCCAATGCCCGCGACGCCGCCCCAGGCCGACCTCGACCCGCATTCCCAGCGGCTGCTCAAGGTTTATGACTTGTGGGACAAACCGCTGCCTGTGGATAAAATTCGCGACGCCCGCCGCGCCTACTTCGGTGCCTGCAGCTACATCGACAGCAACGTCGGCAAGCTGCTGCAGACCCTGGAAGACACCGGCCTGGCCGACGACACCCTGATCATTTTCTCTGGCGACCACGGCGACATGCTTGGCGAGCGCGGCCTCTGGTACAAAATGCACTGGTTTGAAATGGCCGCCCGCGTGCCGCTGCTGATCAGTGCGCCGGGGCAGTTCGCCGCTGGCCGCGTCGCCCAGGCCGTGTCGACCGCCGACTTGTTGCCGACCCTGGTGGAATTGGCCGGAGGCGAACTGGATCCGCACTTGCCGCTGGACGGCCGCTCGCTGGTCGCGCACTTGCAGGGGCAGGGCGGGCATGACGAAGTGTTTGGCGAATACATGGCCGAAGGCACCGTCAGCCCATTGATGATGATTCGCCGGGGCGCCTACAAATTCATCTACAGCGAGGACGATCCTTGCCTATTGTTCGATGTGCATAACGACCCGAGCGAGCAGGAAAACCTCAGCCAGTCAGCTGAACATCGGCCATTGTTCGAGGCGTTCTTGCGTGAAGCGCGGGCTAAATGGGACATCCCGGCGATCCATCAACAGGTGCTCGCCAGCCAACGCCGTCGCCGCCTGGTGTTTGAAGCGCTGACCCAAGGCAAGCTCAAGAGCTGGGATCACCAGCCACTGGTAGACGCCAGTCAGCAGTACATGCGCAACCATATCGACCTTGATGACCTGGAGCGCAAAGCACGTTTTCCACAACCCTGCCAAAACCAATAAGTAGACAGAGGGAAGGCCATGCAAAAGTTGACCGTGGTACTGAGTTTGGTGGTGCTCAGCAGCGCCCAGGTGTACGCAGACACTCGCTGCGAAACGGTAAAGATGGCCGATCCAGGCTGGAGCGATATTGCCGCCACCAACGCTATCACCAGTTTCCTGCTGACGGGCATGGGCTATCAACCCAAGGTCGACACCCTGGCGGTGCCGATTACCTTCGGCGGGCTCAAGGACGGCCAGGTGGATGTCTTCCTCGGCAACTGGATGCCGGCGCAGCAGGGCTTCTACGACAAGTTCGTGGCCAACGGTGATGTGGTGCAACTGGCGAAGAACCTGGAGGGCACCGAGTTCACCCTCGCCGTGCCGGACTATGTGTGGGACGCCGGGGTGCATGACTTTGCCGACCTGAACACATTTGCCGACAAGTTCGACAAGAAGATCTACGGCATCGGCTCCGGCGCGCCAGCCAATATCTCGTTGCAGGAGATCATCAAGAAAAATGATTTCGACCTGGGGCAGTGGAAGCTGATCGAGTCCAGCGAACAGGCGATGCTCGCAGAGGTCTCGCGAGCGGTGAAGAAACAGCGTTTCATCACCTTTCTCGGCTGGACCCCGCACCCGATGAACGTGCAGCTGAAAATGCGCTACCTCAAGGGCGGCGAGCAGTACTTTGGTGCCACCGGCAGCGTCTATACCTTGACTCGCAAGGGTTACGCACAAGCGTGCCCCAATGTCGGCAAACTGCTGACCAACCTGAGTTTTACCCAGGCCATGGAGAACAGCATCATGGCTGACGTGGCGAACAACAAGGTCAGCAATGCGCAGGCGGCGAAGACGTGGATCAAGGCCAACCCGGCGGTCCTGGACCAGTGGCTGGAGGGGGTGAAAACCCTGGACGGCCAGGAGGCGTTGCCGGCGGTAAAAGCCAAACTCTGACGTTAAAATCGGACGCAGAGCGTCCCGAGCAGCATTCCCACGCAGAGCGTGGGAACGATCAACTCTGACGCTTGCCGGCGACCCCGTGGGAGCTGGCTTGCCTGCGATAGCATCACCCCGGTATGCCTCTCACACCGAGGCGCCAGCATCGCAGGCAAGCCAGCTCCCACAGGTACCCATGCATATTGATACTCTTGCCAAAACCCTTTATCCGAGCCTGCGATGCCCCGGCCCAACCGCCATACACTCTTGCCTTTCCTGCGCTGGCTGCCGCGCCAAACCCGCGCCAGCGTCGGCCGGGACGCGATCGTCGGCCTCAGCGGCGCTGTGCTTGCGCTGCCGCAGTCGATTGCCTACGCACTGATCGCCGGTCTCCCACCCGAATATGGGCTCTACGCAGCCATCATCCCAGTATTGATCGCCTGCCTGTGGGGCTCGTCCTGGCACCTGATCTGCGGGCCCACGGCCGCCATCTCCATCGTGCTTTACGCCAGCATCAGCCCACTGGCCGTGCCAGGCTCCCAGGACTACATCACCCTCATCCTGTTGCTGACCTTTCTCGCCGGGGTATTCCAATGGTTGCTCGGCCTGCTGCGCTTCGGCGCGTTGGTGAACTTTGTCTCCCATTCGGTGGTGCTGGGTTTCACCCTGGGTGCCGCCGTAGTGATCGCCTTGGGGCAATTGCCCAACCTGCTCGGCTTGGATTTACCGAGCCAGGCCACGGCTATCAATGGCCTGCTGGCGCTGATCGACCATCGTGGCGAGTGGGACCACGCGTCCCTGGCCCTGGGGCTGGGTACATTGCTGGCAGGTATGCTGCTCAAGTACCTCGTGCCACGTTGGCCGACATTGTTGATCGCCTTGGTGTTGGGCAGCCTGGCGGCATGGCTGTTGCCGGCGATGTTCGGGCATGTGGCACGGGTCAGTTCGTTTATTGGCAAACTGCCGCCGTTCAGCCCGTTGCCGATGGATCTGGATCTGGTACTACGCCTGCTGCCCAGTGCCGTAGCGGTGGGAATGCTGGGGTTGGTGACCAGCCTGTCGATTGCCCGTTCGCTGTCCGCCCGCTCGCAACAACTGCTCGACGCCAACCAGGAAGTACGCGCCCAGGGTTTATCCAACATCGTGGGCGGATTTTTTTCCGGATACCTGTCAGCCGGATCGTTCACCCGCTCGGGCCTCAGTTATGAGGCGGGTGCCTGTTCGCCATTGGCGGGGGTTTTTTCGGCTCTGTGGGTGGCGTTATTCGCGTTATTTGGCGCAGCGTTGATTGCGCATATTCCGATCCCGAGCATGGCGGCGAGCATCCTGCTGATCTGCTGGGGCCTGGTGGACCACCGCGGCATTCGTGCGCTGTTCCGGGTCAGCCGCGCCGAATTTGTGGTGATGAGCCTGACCTGTGTCGCCACCTTGTTGCTGGAGCTGCAAACGGCGATCTATGCCGGGGTACTGGCGTCGCTGTTTTTCTACCTCAAACGCACCTCGCAGCCACGGGTGCAACACTGGCGCGACGGTGAAGCGGATGTGTTGCGGGTGGGCGGCTCGATCTTTTTTGGCGCCAGCCATTACCTGCAAGTGCGCCTGCAACGTCTGCAGGGTGAGCGGGTGGTGATCGAGGCGCAGCAGATCAACTTTATCGACTATTCCGGGGTGGAGATGCTGCACCAGGAGGCGCGGCGGTTGGCGGGGTTGGGCCGTAGCTTGACGTTGCGTGGGGCCAGGCCGCAGGTGGTCGAGGAATTGATGAAGCTGGAGGGGCCGGATAACTGCCCCCTCCATTTCGAAGATTAAACCCGATCAACTGTGGGAGCTGGCTTGCCTGCGATAGCGGTGGATCAGCCAGCACATGGGTAACTGACCTATTGCTATCGCAGGCAAGCCAGCTCCCACATTAAGCGTGCCCACATCAGCGTGTGGGATCAGGCCAATTGCCGGCGCAGTTCGGCCAGTACGGGGCCCGAATCCGGACGCACGCCGCGCCACAGCAAGAAGGCTTCCGCCGCTTGCTCCACCAGCATGCCCAGGCCATCCATCGCCACCGCCGCGCCTTGCTCGCTCGCCCAGCGGCAGAATGCGGTGGGTTCCTTGGCGTACATCATGTCGTAGCAGAAGGTCTTGCCCGGCTCGATCAGGCTGCCGGCAATCGGCGGTACATCGCCTGACAGGCTGGCCGACGTGGCATTGATGATCACATCCACCGGCTCACGCAACCAGTCGAAACCACTGGCAGACACCGGGCCCAGGTCATCGAACAGCTCAGCCAGCCGCTCGGCCTTTTCCACGGTGCGGTTGGCGATGATCAACGACGAGGGTTGCTGCGCCAGCAACGGCTCCAGCGCACCGCGTACCGCGCCACCGGCGCCCAACAACAGAATGCGTTTGCCTTGCAGGCTCAGCCCGGCATTGACCGTCAAGTCGCGCACCAGGCCCGCGCCGTCGGTGTTGTCGCCCAACAACGTGCCGTCAGCCAGTTTGCTCAAGGTGTTCACGGCGCCGGCGCGCTGGGCACGTTCGGTCAGGGTATTGGCCAAGCGATAGGCCTCTTCCTTGAACGGCACCGTCACGTTGGCGCCACGGCCCTGTTGGAAAAACTCACGGGCACAGGCGGTGAAGTCCTCCAACGGCGCGAGCATCGTGCTGTAGTCCAGTTGCTCGCCGGTCTGGGCGGCGAACAGACGATGAATCAGCGGCGACTTGCTATGGCCGATGGGGTTGCCGAACACCACATAACGGTCCATCACACCGCCGCCTTGGGCGCGGCAACGCCGAGCCAGTCACGGTCTTGCAGGAAGTAGTCGGTGAGGCGCGCCTCTTCGCTGCCGGCTTCGGCCTTCCAGTCGTAGCTCCAGCGTACCTGAGGTGGCAGCGACATCAGGATCGACTCCGTACGCCCGCCCGATTGCAGGCCGAACAGGGTGCCCCGGTCATAGACCAGGTTGAACTCAACGTAGCGGCCCCGGCGGAACTCCTGGAACTGGCGTTGTTGCTCGGTGTACGCCATGGCCTTGCGACGCTGCACAATCGGCAGATAGGCATCGATGTAGGCATCGCCGATGGCGCGGATGAAGGCGAAGCAGGTGTCAAAGCCCCACTCGTTCAAGTCATCGAAGAACAGCCCACCGATGCCACGGGGCTCGTTGCGGTGCTTGATGTGGAAGTAGGTGTCACACCAGGCCTTGTAGCGGGAGTACACGTCCGGGCCAAACGGTGCACAGGCCTGCTCGGCCACGCGGTGCCAGTGAATGCAGTCTTCTTCATTGCCGTAATACGGGGTGAGATCGAAGCCACCACCGAACCACCACACCGGTTCTTCGCCTTCTTTTTCAGCGATGAAAAACCGCACATTGGCGTGGGAAGTCGGTACATGAGGGTTATGCGGATGGATCACCAGTGACACACCCAGGGCCTCAAACCCACGGCCCGCCAGTTCAGGGCGATGGGCACTGGCAGACGGTGGCAGACCGCTGCCGAACACGTGGGAAAAGTTGACACCGCCTTTTTCGATCACCGAACCGTTTTCCATCACACGGGTACGACCGCCACCGCCGGCTGGCCGGGTCCAGGCGTCTTCGATAAAGCGAGTGTCCGTCTCGAAGGTTTCCAGGGCGCTGCAAATGCGGTCTTGCAGGTCAAGCAGGTAGGCTTTAACGGCCTCGGTGCGGGTAGTCATGGCATCACCTTGAATCGGGCAAAGCTACGCGAGGCCCATGGGGCGTCGGCGGCAAATGGGCGCACAGGATACCACTGCGCCTACATGCCACTGCACTTAGGTGCACAGCAGTTGACGAGGATCAAGCTTAGGAGTCCGATAGGGGGCTACGCAGATTCGAACCCAAGGAGAAGTGCAGATGGCCAAACGTATCCAGTTCAGCGCCCATGGCGGCCCCGAAGTACTTGAATATGTGGACTACACGCCAGCGGAGCCTGGCCCACAGCAGGTTCGGGTGCGCAACGAGGCCATCGGCCTGAACTTCATCGACACCTATTTCCGCAGTGGTCTCTACGCGCCGCCCGCCCTGCCATCGGGCCTGGGTGCGGAAGGCGCTGGCGTGGTGGACGCGGTGGGCAGTGAAGTCAGCCAATTCAAAGTTGGCGACCGCGTGGCCTACGGCAGCGGTCCGCTGGGTGCCTACAGCGAGCTGCATGTGTTGCCTGCCGCCAACCTGGTGCACCTACCGGATGAGATCAGCTTTGAACAGGCCGCCGGTGCCATGCTCAAAGGCCTGACCGTGCAATACCTATTGCGCCAGACCTATGAGCTCAAAGGCGGTGAAACCATTTTGTTCCACGCCGCCGCCGGTGGCGTGGGTTCCCTGGCCTGCCAATGGGCCAAGGCCCTGGGCGTGAAGTTGATCGGTACGGTCAGCTCCCCGGAAAAAGCCGCTTTGGCCAAATCGCTGGGCGCCTGGGAAACCATCGACTACAGCAAGGAAGATGTCGCACAACGCGTACTGGAATTGACTGACGGCAAGAAGTGCCCGGTGGTATATGACGGCGTCGGCAAAGACACCTGGCTGACCTCGCTCGACAGCGTGTCGCCGCGGGGCTTGTTGGTGAGCTTCGGCAATGCGTCGGGTGCGGTGGATGGGGTGAACCTGGGGATTCTGTCGGCGAAAGGATCGCTGTACGTGACCCGGCCTACTTTGGCGACCTACGCGAACAACCCGGCGAACTTGCAGGCGATGGCGGACGATCTGTTTTCGATGATCAAAAGTGGCAAGGTGCGCATTGATATCAACCAGCGCTACTCGCTGGCAGAGGCGGCCAAAGCGCAGACGGAGTTGTCGGGGCGGCGCACGACTGGATCGACCATCCTGCTGCCTTAAGATCGTACCCACGCTCTGCGTGGGAATGCATACCGTGACGCTCTGCGTCACAAGCGGACGCAGAGCGTCCAATGCGGCGTTCCCACGCAGAGCGTGGGAACGAGCTGCACCTACGAGGGGCGCACCACATCACCCGTCACCAGGTCCCGAATCAGGCTCGGGTTCTTGCGCCCACCCAAGGCGCCGCCCAACACCAGGTCCACTTGCCCGCGAAAATACTGCTCCACGCGAATCCGCGTGCGGGCTGCCGGGCGGCCCTGTGGGTTGGCCGAGGTGGAAATCAACGGGCCGACCTCGGCGCACAAATCTCTCACCAACGGATGATCACTGACCCGCAGCGCTACGGTGTCGTGCACACCCGTGACCCATTCGGGCAGCAAGTCTTGATGGGGCACCAGCCAGGTATTCGGCCCTGGCCAGGTGCTGGCCATGCGTTCGATCCATGTGTCCGGGAAATCTTCAAACAGAAAGTCGAACTGACGAATATTGTCCGCCACCAGGATCAGGCCTTTGTCGACCGAGCGGTTCTTGATCGCCAGCAGCCGATCCACTGCTTCTTCGTTCCACGGGTCGCAGCCCAGGCCCCAGACCGCTTCGGTCGGATAGGCGATCACCGCGCCTGCGCGAATTTCCCGTGCGGCTTCCAGCACACGCCACCTGTTGACCATTGTTTACTCTCCGGACTAAAGCTCTGGGCAGTTTACCGATCTTCGTTACAAAACCTAGCGCCAAAAACGGGCCACTACAAAAGCGGGCACCGCGCCAGCCAGCGCCCGCTTTCGCAAATCACCTGGCCCTCCAACTCCAGCTCTGTCAGGGTGGCCAGTACTTGGGACAACGGCCGACCGCTGGCAATCGCCAAGGCTTCGCTGCTATGCGGTGCCGCGTGCAGCAGCGCCACCAACGGATGGATCACGGGCACCGGCGCAGCATGGGACAACCGCTGCCAACCGCGCAGGCCTTCAAGAATGTGCTCGATGGTTTCCACAAGCACCGCGCCATCACGGATCAGTTGATGACAGCCCTTGGCGGCGGGGTGGTGGATGGAACCCGGAATCGCGTACACCTCGCGCCCTTGCTCCGCCGCCAGGCGTGCGGTGATCAGCGAGCCGCTGGACATACTGGCCTCCACCACCAGCACGCCTAACGACAACCCGCTGATAATCCGGTTGCGCCGTGGGAAATTACCGGCCTGGGGCGCGGTATCCAGTGGAAACTCGGAAACCACGGCGCTGCCTTGGGCGATCATCGCCGCAGCAAGCTTGCGATGGCGCTGTGGATAAAAATTTTCCAGGCCAGTGCCAAGCACGCCGATGGTATGGCCGCCCACGTCCAATGCCGCCTGGTGCGCCGCGCCGTCAATGCCCACCGCCAGCCCACTGGTGATGACAAAACCGGCGCTCGCCAGGCTGCGGGAAAAGGCCGCTGCCGTGTCCATGCCTGGGCGAGAGGCACGCCGGCTTCCGACCATGGCCAACTGTGGTTTTTCCAGAATACCGGGGTCGCCCGCCACGAATAACAACGGCGGCGCATCGTCGATCTGCGCGAGCAACGCCGGGTACTCTGGTTGGTCCCACATCAGCAAATGCTGGGCCGGGCGCGCCAGCCAGGCCAACGCCTCACTGGCACCGTCACGGACTTTGGGGCTACGTCGGGCCTCGGCACTGATGGCGGGCAAACCGAGGGAACGCCAGGCGCTGGCGGGAGCACTCAGAGCCTTGGAAGCGCAACCAAAGGCTTCGATCAACACGTGAAAACGCTTGGGCCCCAGTTCTGGCAGCCTGTGCAAGCGTAGCCGGGCTTCCAGCTCTGCCGGGGAAATATCGCTACTGTTTATCGGATTCATATGATCATCCTTGACCGGAACAAGCTGTGGATAACTCTGTTGGTAACTTATTTAGCAGGCTATTTATTGCGCTTGTTGAGCCGTCTCGAAACGGTCTTGCACGGCCAACGACCTTGAAGCACTGAGCACCAGGGCATAGCTGAGCTTTTCGTAGGTGCGAAACACCAGCAGGGTGCCCGCTCGCTCATCCGGGAGCGGCGTGGGCGTACCGGTGAGGGCGTCTCGCACGGTGGCGCCAGCCTTGATCACCGTGAGCAGTTGGCCTTCCATCAGGCCATCGCGGCGGCCCTTGTTCAGGGTCACAGCATCGAGCACGCCAATCTGCGTGACGCCCTTGGGGATGTCGATGATGTGCCCTGTAATCAAGGGTGCGGGTTTGCAGGGTTCCAGGCTGGCCAAAGCAACGGGAGGCTCGGCGCGCAACAAACGGTCACCCGGGCGAATTTCCTGGGTCACCCGTTGCACTGCCAAGGTGGTGAGGCTGTCGGCAAGCACAAAGCGTGCAGTGCCGATGTCGTCGGCATTGATGCCGAGTAATTCCTGGGTAACGGGGTCGGTGTAGGCCTTGCCCCGCCGAAAGATCCCGTAGCTGGGCTGGGCCGGGTCCAGATGCCCGCGCGCATGCACACGCTCGTCGTTGGCACCCAGCACGCGCCCGCCTTGAGCCGCAATAATATAAGGCGCGTTGTCCAGGTCGTGGGGGGAGTCAAAAATACGGTTGTGCAGTAAAAAATGCTGAATGGCCTGTTGCGCGGCCTGATCCAGACGCTCAGTGGGTTGCACAATCAATGCCGTGGCGAACGGGGCCCACAGCAGCAAGACGAGTAGCGATTTCCTCATGGGGTGAATCTCCTTTATTATGTGCGTTCGCGTGAAATGCCATAGCCTTCGCGGCTTCCGAGCGTTTCACACCGGCCGTATGGGTCCATCCCACCGCCGATTTGTCTCTTCCTCACATGTGCAGCAATTACGCTTATGGCTATTTTGAACATCCTCGAATTTCCCGACTCGCGCCTGCGCACGATCGCCAAGCCGGTGGCCGTAGTGGACGACAAGGTTCGTCAGTTGGTCGATGACATGTTTGAAACAATGTATGAAGCCCCGGGCATCGGCCTCGCCGCTACCCAGGTCAACGTGCACCTGCGTGTCGTGGTCATGGACCTGTCGGAAGATCGCAGCGAACCTCGGGTGTACATCAACCCTGAGTTCGAACCGCTGACCGAAGAGATGGGCGAATACCAGGAAGGCTGCCTGTCGGTGCCGGAGTTCTACGAAAACGTTGAACGCCCGCTGCGCGTGAAGATCAAGGCGCTGGACCGTGACGGCAAGCCGTTTGAGCTGATTGCCGAAGGTCTGTTGGCGGTGTGCATCCAGCATGAATGCGACCACCTCAACGGCAAACTGTTTGTCGATTACCTGTCCACGCTCAAGCGGGACAGGATCAAGAAAAAGCTGGAAAAAAAGCATCGCCAGCAAGCTTGATGCCCTTCTTCCAAAGGCTTGCTGCGGCAAGCCTTTTTCTTTTGTGACTGTTTTTAACCGAGAACTCCCATGACCGAGCCATTGCGCATTGTTTTTGCCGGCACTCCTGAATTTGCCGCCGAACACCTCAAGGCGCTGCTTGCCAGCCCTTATGACATCGTCGCGGTGTACACCCAGCCGGATCGCCCGGCCGGTCGCGGGCAAAAACTGATGCCGAGCCCGGTCAAGCAATTAGCACTGGAGCACAACATTCCGGTGCTGCAACCGCCGACCCTGCGTAACGCCGACGCCCAGGCCGAACTGGCCGCGCTGAAGCCGGACCTGCTGGTGGTGGTGGCTTACGGTTTGATCCTGCCTCAGGCTGTGCTGGATATACCGCGCCTGGGTTGCATCAACAGTCATGCTTCACTGCTGCCCCGCTGGCGCGGTGCGGCGCCGATTCAACGTGCCGTTGAAGCAGGCGACAGCGAGAGCGGCGTGACCGTGATGCGCATGGAAGCCGGCCTGGATACCGGGCCGATGCTGCTCAAAGTCACCACACCGATCACCGCCCAAGACACCGGCGGCAGCCTGCACGACCGCCTCGCTGAACTGGGGCCGCCCGCCGTGATCCAGGCCATCGCCGGCCTGGCTGCCGGCACCCTGCAAGGTGAAATCCAAGACGACAGCCTGGCCACCTACGCCCACAAGCTGAACAAGGACGAAGCGCGCATCGACTGGAGCCGCCCAGCCGTGGAACTGGAGCGCCTGGTACGTGCCTTCAACCCATGGCCGATCTGCCACAGCACCCTGAACGGCGAGGCTTTGAAAGTGTTGGCCGCGACCCTGGCCGATGGCGCAGGCGCTCCCGGCGAGATCATCGGCGCCAGCAAAGACGGCCTGTTGGTGGCTTGCGGTGAACAGGCGCTGTGCCTGACGCGTCTGCAATTGCCCGGCGGCAAGGCGCTGAACTTCAGTGATTTGTTCAACAGTCGTCGTGAGAAATTCGCCCTGGGCACCACGCTTGGAGTGGTCACTCAATGAACCCACGTCTGGCCGCCGCCAAGGCTCTCGCCGCCGTGCTCAACGGCAAGGCTTCGCTGAACAGTTCATTGCCCACGCAGTTGGATAAGGTTGAAGACCGCGACCGGGGGTTTACGCAGGACCTGGCCTTTGGCACCGCCCGTTGGCAGCCACGGTTGTCTGCGTTGGCCGCCAAGCTGCTGCAAAAACCGTTCAAAACGGCGGACGCGGATGTCGAGGCGCTGTTGCTGGTGGGTCTCTACCAGTTGCTCTACACCCGCGTGCCCGCCCACGCCGCCATTGGTGAAACCGTCGGTTGCGCCGACAAGCTGAAAAAGCCCTGGGCCAAGGCCCTGCTCAATGCCGTGCTGCGTCGCGCCCAGCGTGAAAGCGAAGCGCTGTTGGCCGAGCTGGAACATGATCCGGTGGTGCGCACCGCCCACCCGCGCTGGCTGCAAAAATCCCTGAAAGCCTTTTGGCCCGAGCAATGGGAGGCTATCTGCGCGGCCAACAACGCGCACCCGCCGATGATCCTGCGGGTCAACCGTCGCCACCACAGCCGGGATGCATACCTGCAATTACTCGCCGACGCGGCCATCAACGCCACCCCGTGCGTGTACAGCACGGACGGTATCGTGCTGGAAGTCGCCGCCGATGTACGCAGCCTGCCGGGCTTTGCCCAAGGCTGGATCAGCGTGCAGGACGAGGCCGCGCAATTGGCTGCCGATCTGCTCGATTTGGCCCCCGGCCAGCGCGTACTCGACGCCTGCTGCGCGCCAGGCGGTAAGACGTGTCACATCCTTGAGGTTGAAAAAGACCTGGCCGGTGTGGTGGCTGTGGACCTTGAGGCCAAGCGCCTGGTGCGCGTGCGGGAAAACCTTGCACGCCTGGGCCTCAGCGCCGACCTGATCGCCGCCGACGGCCGCGACACCGCGACGTGGTGGGACGGCAAGCCATTCCAGCGCATCCTGCTGGACGCTCCTTGCTCCGCCACCGGTGTGATCCGTCGGCACCCGGACATCAAGCTGACCCGCCAGCCCGACGACATCGCCGCCCTGGCGGTGTTGCAAGGCGAACTGCTCGACGCGCTGTGGCCAACCCTGGAAGTGGGCGGCATCCTGCTTTACGCCACCTGCTCCACGCTGCCCACCGAAAATACCGAGGTCATCCAAGCCTTCCTCGCCCGCACCAGCGGCGCGCGCGAACTGGACCTCGCCACCAGCGCCGGCATCAAGCAGCCCCACGGCCGCCAACTGCTCGCGCAGGAAGGCGGGCACGATGGCTTCTACTACGCCAAACTGATCAAGATTGCCGCCGCGCGCGGCTGAATGGTTTTAAGGGAGTGACCGGATGAAAATCATCATCCTTGGAGCAGGGCAGGTGGGTGGCACGCTGGCCGAACATTTGGCCGGTGAAGCCAACGACATCACCGTGGTCGACACCGATGCCGAGCGCTTGCGCAACCTGGGCGACCGCCTGGACATTCGTACGGTGCAAGGCCGCGCGTCGTTTCCGACGGTGCTGCGCCAGGCCGGTGCCGACGATGCCGACATGCTGGTGGCTGTGACCAACAGCGACGAGACCAACATGGTCGCCTGCCAGGTCGCCCACACCCTGTTCCACACCCCGACCAAGATCGCTCGGGTGCGCGAAGCGGCTTACCTGACCCGCGCCGGGCTGTTCGACAACGACGCCATCCCGGTAGACGTCCTGATCAGCCCGGAACAGGTGGTGACCCACTACATCAAGCGCCTGATCGAAATTCCAGGTGCGCTACAGGTTATCGACTTCGCTGAAGGCAAAGCGCAACTGGTAGCCGTGAAGGCCTATTACGGCGGGCCGCTGGTTGGCCAGCAATTGCGCCAGCTGCGTGAGCACATGCCGAATGTGGAAACCCGCGTCGCCGCGATTTTCCGCCGTGACCGGCCGATCCTGCCCCAGGGCGATACGGTGATCGAGGCTGACGACGAAGTATTTTTCATCGCCGCCAAGGCGAACATTCGTGCGGTCATGAGCGAAATGCGCAGGCTCGACGAAAGCTACAAACGCATCGTCATCGCCGGCGGTGGGCAGATTGGCGAGCGTTTGGCCGAAGCCATCGAAAGCCGCTATCAGGTGAAGATCATCGAGATGAGCCCGACGCGGTGCCGGCATTTGTCCGACACCCTCGACAGCACTGTTGTACTGCAAGGCAGCGCCTCGGACCGTGACCTGCTGATGGAAGAAAACATCGCCGACGCCGATATCTTCCTGGCCCTGACCAACGATGATGAAGCCAATATCATGTCGTCCTTGCTGGCCAAGCGGCTGGGGGCGAAGAAGGTGATGACCATCATCAATAACCCGGCCTATGTCGACCTGATCCAGGGCGGCGATATCGACATTGCCATCAGCCCGCAGTTGGCGACCATTGGCACCTTGCTCGCCCACGTACGGCGTGGCGACATTGTCAGCGTGCACTCGTTGCGCCGTGGCGCAGCGGAAGCCATCGAGGCGATTGCCCACGGTGACTCCAAGTCCAGCAAAGTGATTGGCAAGGCGATCCGCGATATCGGCCTGCCGCCCGGTACCACCATTGGCGCGATCATTCGCGATGAAGAAGTGATCATTGCCCACGACGACACGGTGATCGCCACCGGAGACCACGTGATTTTGTTCCTTGTGGACAAGAAACATATCCGCGATGTGGAGAAGCTGTTCCACGTGGGGTTGAGCTTTTTCTGATTAAAAATTTGAGTGAGCCTGCCGCCGCCATCGCGGCAAGCCCGCTCCCACATGTGATCGCGTTCCAAGTGTGGGAGCGGGCTTGCCCGCGATGACGATATCGAAACCGCTATATAGCTAAAGGACGCACAGTCATGCTCGAATCCCTCGAAAAAATGCTCGCCAAGGGTGTGGATAATTCGCTGCTGCGCTTTGGCCTGGGCAAGGGTTATCTGGACCTGAAGGACAACGCAAAGGCGGCCGAGCATTTGCAGCGATGCGTCGAGTTCGATCCGAAGTATTCGGCGGCGTGGAAGTTGTTGGGCAAGGCGCGGCTGGGATTGGAAGATCGCGCGGCAGCACACCTGGCATGGGAGAAGGGCATCGAAGCCGCCCAGGCCCATGGCGACAAACAGGCCGAAAAAGAAATGACGGTGTTCCTGAAGAAACTTGATCGCCAAACCTGAGGTGATCACCTGTGGGAGCTGGCTTGCCTGCGATGCAGACACCTCGGTATATCAGGCACTCCGAGGTGATGCTATCGCAGGCAAGCCAGCTCCCACATTTGATCTCCATTGGGCTGGAGGTCAGCGGTGAGTCAGTACCACCGCGCCTCACCCGGCGGGCGTTTCTTGAAGCGTTTCATGCTCCACATGTACTGGCTTGGGTAAGCACCTACATAGCGCTCAACTACCTTGCTCATCGCCGCACAGGACGTCGCGGTGTCGGTGCTGTACATGTCCTCCGGCGCCGCTTCCAGGATCACCTTGTAGCCCGAGCCGTCCGGCAGCCGCAGGGCATGCAGGAACACACCCACCGCCTTGTGGCCCGCGAGCATGTTCGGCACGAACTTGCTGGTAAGCGCCTGGGTGGCAAAAAACGGTACGAAGATCCCGGCGGACTCAGCCGGCTCCGGGTCGGCAGGAATGCCCACCTGGCCGCCTTTGCGCACTTCCTTGATCACGCTGAGAATGCCTTCCTTGGTGGAAGCCGCCACGCGGTTGCCCAGCTGCACGCGTTGTTTGCGCAGCAGTTCGTCCACCGCCTTGAGCTTGGGGGGGCGATAGAAAATGATCGGTTTGCACTGGCTGCAATAGAAGTGGTTCAACACTTCCCAGTTGCCCAGGTGGCTGGTGATGCCCACCACGCCTTTGCCAGAAGCCAGGGCCTCGTGCAGCACTTCCAAGCCCTCGACTTCGCGGACCAGGTCGATGGAGCGCTGCGCCGGCCAGATCCACGCGCAGGCGCTTTCGGTGAGGGACTTGCCGATGTCCATCAGGCTGCGGCCCACCAGGCGCTCGCGTTCTGCAGGGTCCATGTCCGGGAAGCATTTGGAGAGGTTGATCCGCACGGTATCGCGGGAACGGTTGGGG
The DNA here is from genome assembly GCF_034348165.1 of Pseudomonas sp. CCI1.1. Lineage (NCBI taxonomy): Bacteria > Pseudomonadati > Pseudomonadota > Gammaproteobacteria > Pseudomonadales > Pseudomonadaceae > Pseudomonas > Pseudomonas sp. CCI1.1. Next base: position 4,687,669 of record NZ_CP133780.1, on the reverse strand, counting down.
GTTTTCCACATGATCCAGCCGATCCCCGTGCCGACGGCTTGTACGGCGCGCCAGGGCAGCAGGGCAAACAACCGAAGAGCGCCTACCAGCAAGGCGCCTTTAAACTTTTCCACAGGTCACTCCTGATCGTGTGTGGTGCGCAAAGCCGGCATTCTAACCGGCGTTGACCAAGTCCGCGTAACGGTCGCAGTCCTGGGTGTGGTCCATGACCATGCCCGAGGCCTGCATGAAGGCGTAGCAGATGGTCGGCCCGACGAAGGTGAAGCCGGCCTTTTTCAAGGCTTTGCTCATGGCTTGGGCTTCGGGCGTGATCGCCGGGACGTCGCTGCGATCCTTGAAGTGATTGACCTTGGGTTTGCCGCCGACAAACGACCACAGCAACCCCACCGGATCTTCCAGCGCCAGCCAGGCCGCGGCGTTGCGCCGGGTAGCGTTGAGCTTCAAGCGATTGCGCACGATGCCCGGGTCCTGCATCAGCACCTCGATTTCGTCATCGCTCAATTGCGCCAGACGCTGCGCGTCAAAGCCGAACAACACCTTTCGATAATGCTCGCGTTTGCGTAAAACGGTGATCCAGGACAGGCCTGCCTGGAACCCTTCGAGCAAAAGCAACTCGAACAAACCCTGCGCATCGCGCAGCGGCGTTCCCCACTCTTGATCGTGATAAGCCATGTACAGCGGATCTTCAGAACACCAAAAGCAGCGTGGCATAAGGCTCCAGGGAGTGGTGGCGGGGCCGAATCGGGTATACTCCCGCTCTTTAAATCGCAGCCCAAGTAACAGGTGAATTTCGTGAGCCAGCCTACGCCAGCCGTGCGTACCTTCCAAGACTTGATCCTCGCCCTCCAGCAATACTGGGCCGAGCAAGGTTGTGTGGTACTTCAGCCCTACGATATGGAAGTAGGCGCCGGCACTTTCCACACCGCTACATTCCTGCGGGCCATCGGCCCGGAAACCTGGAACGCCGCTTATGTGCAGCCCAGTCGCCGCCCGACTGACGGCCGCTACGGCGAAAACCCGAACCGTCTGCAGCACTACTACCAGTTCCAGGTGGTATTGAAGCCCAACCCGGACAACTTCCAGGAGCTGTACCTGGGCTCGCTGAAACATGTCGGCCTGGACCCACTGGTGCACGACATTCGTTTCGTCGAAGACAACTGGGAGTCGCCAACCCTGGGCGCCTGGGGCCTGGGCTGGGAAGTCTGGCTCAATGGCATGGAAGTGACGCAGTTCACTTACTTCCAGCAAGCCGGCGGCATCGAGTGCTACCCGGTCACCGGCGAAATCACCTATGGCCTTGAGCGCCTGGCCATGTACCTGCAAGGCGTGGACTCGGTCTACGACCTGGTATGGGCTGACGGCCCGTTCGGCAAGGTGACTTACGGCGATGTGTTCCACCAGAACGAGGTGGAGCAGTCCACCTACAACTTCGAACACGCCAACGTCGACAAACTGTTCGAACTGTTCGACTTCTATGAAAGCGAAGCCAAGCGTCTGATCGAACTCGACCAGCCGCTGCCGTTGCCAAGCTATGAAATGGTGTTGAAGGCCTCCCATACCTTCAACCTGCTGGACGCCCGCCGTGCCATTTCGGTTACTGCGCGCCAGCAATACATCCTGCGTGTGCGCACCCTGGCGCGTTCCGTCGCCCAAGCCTACCTGCTGGCTCGCGCCAAGCTGGGCTTCCCGATGGCAACCCCGGATTTGCGTGATGAAGTGTTGGCTAAGCTGGAGGCTGCACAATGAGTGCTCAAGATTTCCTGGTTGAACTGGGCACCGAAGAGCTGCCACCCAAGGCCCTCAATACCCTGGCCGATGCATTCCTGGCCGGTATCGAAAAAGGCCTGCAGACCGCTGGCCTGAAGTTTCAAGCCAAGAAGGTCTACGCCGCGCCGCGCCGCCTGGCTGTGCTGCTGACCGCGCTGGAAACCCAGCAGCCGGATCGCAGCATCAACCTGGACGGCCCACCGCGCCAGGCGGCTTTCGACGCCGAAGGCAACCCGACCCAGGCGGCCCTTGGCTTTGCCAAGAAGTGTGGCGTGGAGCTGAGCGAGATCGACCAGAGCGGCCCGAAACTGCGTTTCAGCCAGGTCATCACCGGCAAGCCAACCGCCAGCCTGTTGCCGACCATCGTTGAAGATTCCCTGAACGACCTGCCTATCCCCAAGCGCATGCGCTGGGGTGCGCGCAAGGAAGAGTTCGTGCGCCCAACCCAATGGCTGGTGATGCTGCTCGGTGACCAGGTCATCGATTGCACCATCCTCGCCCAGAAGGCCGGTCGTGACTCCCGTGGTCACCGCTTCCATCATCCAGAAAGCGTGCGCATCACTTCGCCGGCCAACTACCTCAACGACCTGCGCGCTGCTTACGTGCTGGCCGACGCCAATGAGCGTCGCGAGCTGATCAGCAAGCGCACCGAAGAGCTGGCCCGTCTGCAGGAAGGCACCGCCATCGTGCCGCCAAGCCTGCTCGACGAAGTGACCGCCCTGGTGGAGTGGCCGGTGCCGCTGGTGTGCTCGTTCGAAGAGCGTTTCCTCGACGTGCCGCAAGAAGCCTTGATCACCACCATGCAGGACAACCAGAAGTACTTCTGCCTGCTGGACGTGGACGGTAAGTTGTTGCCGCGTTTTATCACCGTGGCCAACATCGAAAGCAAAGACCCACAGCAGATCATCGCCGGTAACGAAAAAGTCGTGCGCCCGCGCCTGACCGACGCCGAGTTCTTCTTCAAGCAAGACAAGAAGCAGAAGCTGGAAGACTTCAACCTGCGCCTGCAAAACGTGGTGTTCCAGGAAAAACTCGGCAGCGTCTACGACAAGGCCGTGCGTGTTTCCAAGCTGGCGGCCTACATTGCCCCACGTATCGGCGGCGACGCAGCCTGGGCAGCGCGTGCTGGCTTGCTGTCCAAGTGCGACCTGGCCACCGAGATGGTCGGCGAGTTCCCAGAGATGCAAGGCGTGGCCGGTTACTACTACGCCCTCAACGACGGCGAGCCGGATGATGTCGCCCTGGCCCTGAACGAGCAGTACATGCCGCGCGGTGCCGGTGCAGAACTGCCGAGCACCCTGACCGGTGCGGCCGTGGCCATTGCCGACAAGCTGGACACCCTCGTGGGTATCTTCGGTATCGGCATGCTGCCCACCGGCAGCAAAGACCCGTATGCCCTGCGCCGTGCGGCCTTGGGCGTGCTGCGTATCCTGATCGACAAAAAGCTGGACCTCGACCTGACCCAGGCCGTGGTATTTGCCGTCGGCCAGTTCGGCACCAAGGTCAAGCAAGCCGGCCTGGCCGAGCAAGTGCTGGAGTTTGTGTTCGATCGCCTGCGTGCGCGTTATGAAGACGAAGGCGTGGACGTTTCCGTCTACCTGTCGGTACGTGCCCTGCAACCGGGCTCGGCACTGGACTTCGACCAGCGTGTACAAGCCGTGCAAGCGTTCCGCAAGCTGCCGGAAGCCGATGCCCTGGCCGCCGTGAACAAGCGCGTGTCGAACCTGTTGAGCAAGGCCGACAACCTCGGCACTGCCGAAGTCGACCCGGGCCTGTTTGCCGATGCCAAGGAGTTCTCGCTGAACTCAGCCATCGCCAAGGCCGAGAACGCCGTGAAGCCGCTGATCGCTGAGCGTAACTACGCTGAAGCGTTGGCGCGCCTGGCGTCTTTGCGTGAGCCGGTGGATGCGTTCTTCGAAGCGGTGATGATCAATGCCGATGATGCTGGCGTGCGCAAAAACCGCTACGCCATGCTGGCGCGCCTGCGTGGCTTGTTCATCAATATCGCCGACATCTCCGTACTGGGCTGATCATGTTGAAACTGCTGATTCTCGATCGGGACGGGGTGATCAACTACGACTCCGACGCTTACATCAAGTCGGTGGAGGAGTGGATCCCGCTGCCCGGTTCGATCGAGGCCATCGCGCAGTTGAGCAAAGCCGGCTGGACGGTGGCCATCGCCACCAACCAGTCCGGCATCGCCCGCGGTTACTACGACATCGCGACCCTGGAGGCCATGCACGCGCGTTTGCGCGCGTTAGTGGCAGAGCAGGGCGGCGAGGTGGGGCTGGTGGTCTACTGCCCCCACGGGCCGGACGAAGGCTGCGATTGCCGCAAGCCCAAGCCTGGCATGTTGAAAATTATTGCAGAACATTACAAGGTGCCCTTGGCTGGGATATGGTTCGTCGGGGACAGCCTCGGTGACCTGGAGGCGGCCAAAGCCGTCGACTCTCAGCCAGTTTTGGTTAAAACCGGAAAAGGCGAAAAGACCCAGGCTAAAAACCTGCCGGTAGGCACCTTGATTTTTGACGATCTGGCGGCCGTTGCCGCAGAACTTATCAACAACTAGCCGCCCTCGACTTCCTGACCAAGGACTGTTCGGGAGTGCGCTTTTAGCAGGCGGGCCGTGTCCCGCAACGGTAAATGCCGCCATGTCGATCTTGCAGGCCATCAGAACCTTTTTCTTTTACCTGCTGCTGGGCACCAGTTCGTTTCTCTGGTGCACCCTGAGCTTTTTTATTGCACCGTTCCTTCCCTTCAAGGCGCGCTATCGCTTTATCAACGTCTACTGGTGCCGCTGCGCGTTGTGGCTGAGCAAGGTGTTCCTGAATATTCGTTTCGAGGTCAAGGGCGCTGAAAACGTTCCTGATCAACCGTGCGTGATTCTCTCGAACCATCAGAGCACCTGGGAGACGTTCTTCCTCTCGGCGTATTTCTCGCCGTTGAGCCAGGTGCTCAAGCGCGAGCTTCTGTATGTGCCATTCTTCGGCTGGGCCATGGCCATGTTGCGTCCGATCGCCATCGACCGGGACAACCCCAAGGCTGCGCTCAAGCATGTCGCGAAGAAGGGCGATGAGTTGCTCAAGGACGGCGTCTGGGTGCTGATCTTTCCCGAGGGCACGCGGGTGCCCTACGGCACCGTGGGTAAGTTCTCACGGGGTGGTACCGCCCTGGCGGTCAACGCCAACCTGCCTGTGCTGCCAATTGCGCATAACGCCGGCAAGTTCTGGCCCAAGACTGGCTGGGCTAAACGCCCAGGCACTATCACCGTAGTGATCGGCGAACCGATGTACGCAGAAGGCGAAGGACCACGTGCCATCGCCGCCCTGAACGACCGCGCTGCGGCGTGGAATGAGGCGCAGCAACGGGCCATGGGCTCCCTGCCTCCGGAACCGGTGGTGGTGGAGACGCCGGCCGTTTGAGCATCTGTGGATAACCTGTGTACGCTTTGTTGGCGAATTGGCTTTTTTGCTTCATAACAAGCTGATTTACTTACATATTTCTGAAGCTCATAAAATTCAGAAAAACGTGCATAAGTTTTTTCTTCATAAAAAAACCGGTCCTTGTGACCGGTTTTTTATGCACAGCAGAAAAGCCGCTTTTTCAGTCCTCCAATAACGGCAGCAGCAGGATAAACGTCGAGCCCTTGCCCAGCTCACTTTCACACACGATGCGCCCACCGTGCCGCTCCAACACTGCTTTAACCATGGTCAGCCCCAGTCCAAGCCCCTCACTGCCTTGAGCCGAATCGAAACGTCGGTATTGGTTAAACAACTCCGGCAGATCCTCAGGCGCAATCCCCGGTCCCTGGTCGCTTATCCTGCATTCCAACCAACCTTGCGCACTGCCATGCCTCAACCTGACGGTGGTACCGGATGGGGAGTATTTGATCGCGTTCTCCAGCACATTGAACAACGCCCGGGTGAGCAGCGATTGGTCGGCGTAGACCATGGCCTCGTCCGCCTCATCCAGGTCGTGAACCAAATGGATGCCCTTCAACTGCGCAATCACCGCCACTTGATCAAAGGCGTCCATCACCAGCATGGCAAACAGGGTGGGCTGGAACTGGTAACCGTCCGCTTCAGCCTTGGCCAATTGCACAAAGGATTCGGTCAGGCTCAAGGCCCGCCGCACCTGCTGTTCGATCTGGGTAAACACCGGGGACTCCCCGTTGTGCACGTCCAACAGGGCAAGGATCGCTGAGTGCGGTGCACGCAGGTCGTGGGAAAGGAAACGCAGCATCGTCTCGCGGTGCTGCTGGGCTTCACGCTCCTTGCTCAGGTCCGTGAGGCTCAACAACCAGCCGAGGGCGAAATCCCCTTCGGCAGGCAGCAAAGGGGCTAGCTCCATGCGCAAACTGCGTTGGTGGATATCGCGAAACTCGACCAGTTCCAGTGCCGATAGGGCAGGGCGTACACCATTGTGCAGCGGGGGATAGCCTAGATCGGCGAGCTGTTCGACGAGGTTTTCGCCGACCAGGTCATTGCCGAATACTTCACGGGCCACGCGGTTGGCCAACAGGATGCTGCCCTGAGGGTCGGTGATCAGCGTTGCTACCGGCAGGCACTCCAGCCCGTCAGCCATAAAGCGCCGCGTATCGCGTGTACGACTGACGGCTTGTTCAAGGGCAAAGATCCGCCCTTGCAGCACATCGCCCTTACTGGCGGGCGCGCGACGACGTTCCGGAAGCACCTTGGGTTCGTTATCCAGACGTGCCAGTTCCCAGCCAAAGTAGGCGAGAATTACGCTCAGACGTCGCCAATTCCAGATCAGGTAACTCAGCAACAAACCGATCAGGCATGCTGCGGGGCTCCACCAGTGGCCCAGGCGCAATAAGCCCCATGAGCCCAGCAAAGCCACGGCCATGCACGCCAAGGTCATCCACAGGGCGTAACGGGGGCGCACAAGCAGAAGGCCCAGCAGCAGGGCCACCAGGGACGTTGCCAGCAACGCCGCGAACCAGCCGGGCAGATCGACGATGCTGCGACCCTGCAATAAACCATTCAGTACTTCAGCCTGGATCTCAACCCCCGCAGTGGTGCCCACGGTGGAAGAGAGCGGCGTCACGAAACGATCGGCCATGCCATAGGCTGAGGCGCCGATCAGAACCAGGCGACCCCGCAGCGACTCGGGAGCCACCTCGCCGCGTAGTACGCTGACGTAGGACAGACTGGGAAAATGGTCTGGTTCCGAAGTGAACGGCACACGAATCTCATGTTCCTGATGCCAGTGCCCTCCAGTAGGCTCTTGTGGCAGGCCTGGCATCGTCTCGGCATGCTCGCTCATGGCGAACGCCAGCCACGCCAACTGAGGAAGCGTGCTTCCCGGCGGGCCTTCACGTAGATACACGCTGCGCACCACACCGTCGTTGTCCGCTTCGACGTTGATGTGACCGACACCCTTGGCGCACTTGAGCAGTGGCGACAACGGCGCTATGGGAGCCTTGGGGCTGACGCTGCTGTCTCCGGCGATGGGCAGCAATACATTGCCGGCTTTGCATACGGCATCGGCCAGGCGCTGGTCGTCATTACTGTGGTCGGTCTCACTGAAGATCACATCCAACAAAATGCCCGCCGGCTGTGCGGCGTTCACGCGTTCAATCAGCTCGGCATGTACGCTGCGCGGCCAGGGCCATGGGCCAAGTGCTTCCAGGCTGGGTGCGTCGATGGTCACCAGGACGATGCGTGGATCTACCGGCAAGGGCGTGAGGCGGCGCAGGCTGTCATAGAGCGGATTATTGAGCGCTAAGCCAGCGCTCAAGGATAAGTAGGCCGTAAAGGGCAGGAGTACCAAACCGATCAGCAGCCATTCACGAACCAACCCATGGAACAAAAGCTGGGCCTGGGTAGGTTGGCGTTTCTCGGTTTTGCGCCAGAGCTTCACAGGGCTAGCGCCATGAGGGGGCCAAGGCATTGATGGTCGTTAAGTAAAGATGTCATAAGCCCAGGATCCCTCTCCATGGGGTTGCGATGAAGTGCATGCGGTGTTCTGAAACCAGTGAAGCTTATTTCGGTCTCATTGGAGGACTTCCCACGACCGCGCAATGAACGATACCGCACATTGGAGCGAGCATAACGCCCCGGCGAGGCGATCACGCCGACCCTTTTCCGGAACGACAGGAGCCGGTATCTTCTTTGAGGATCGTAGTGGATTGAGTTTACGGCGCTTTCAGCGTATCGAGAGATCCAGGCACTGTAGAATCCGTCCATAATTATTCAGATTCATAGGTCGGCATTTGTACAGCATGTGCCCCCCATTCAAGCTCTCGTATTTTTGTAGGAAGGACCCCGCCCATGCGTGTCGCAATACTGGATGACGAACCCGCAGAGTTGCGACGGGTGGAACAGACACTGCGACAGATTCCCGGTCCGGCTGAACAGCCCTGGTCCCTGCATTTTTTTGAACGTGGCGAAGACCTGCTACGCCAGCTACGTCGGGAAACCTTTGACCTGCTGATCCTCGACTGGCAACTGCCGGATATCTCCGGGATCGCGTTATTGCGCTGGACCCGCGAGCACATGGAGTCGCCTCCCGCCGTTATCATGCTCACCAGTCGCGATGCCGAAAGCGATATCGTGACGGCGTTGAACAGCGGGGCGGATGATTATGTCAGCAAGCCGTTTCGGCCCAACGAACTCAAAGCCCGAGTCAGCGCCGTGCTGCGGCGCCACGGTTTGCAAAAGTCGGCTACCCAGGAAGTGCAGAGCTTTAACGATCTGACGTTCGACGATGCCGAACTGACCGTCACCCGAGCGGGCAAGCCCATTAACCTGACAGAACGGGAATACCGTTTGGCAAGTTGTCTATTTGCCAACCTGGCCCGACCGTTGTCTCGCGAGTACCTGTATGAGCGGTTCTGGAGCCACGAAGAAATGGTGTCGTCGCGGCCGTTGGACACGCATATCTACCGCCTGCGCAACAAGCTAGGGCTGACCGCGGATCGCGGTTGGCAGCTGTTGACGATCTATGGGTACGGGTATCGGTTGGAGAGTGTGACACCCGCTGTGGAAAGTTAAATAGCCTGATGTTCCACGTGGAGCATTTAAAAAATGCGCGACTACGAACCAACAAAAAAGGCCAACGCTAAGCGTTGGCCTTTTGTTTTTAGCAGATGTTCCTGATCAGAAGTCCAGGTTAGACACCGCCAAAGCATTGCTCTCGATGAAGTCACGACGAGGCTCGACCGCATCACCCATCAGGGTGTTGAAGATCTGGTCGGCGCCAATGGCGTCTTCGATGGTCACGCGCAGCATGCGACGTTGAGCAGGGTCCATGGTGGTTTCCCACAGCTGATCCGGGTTCATCTCGCCCAGACCTTTATAGCGCTGGATGGTATGACGCTTGGTGCTTTCCGCCATCAACCAGTCCAAGGCTTCCTTGAACTCCTTGACCTGCTTCTTGCGTTCGCCACGCTGAATGTAAGCACCGTCGTCCAGCAGGGTGCTCAATTGCGCGCCGAGGGTAACCACGGTCTTGTAGTCGTTGCTACCGAAGAAGTCGCGGTTGAAGGTGACGTAATTGGACAGGCCGTGGGAGATCAGTTCGACCTCTGGCAGCCATACGTTACGTTCACGGTCCTCACGCAGGCTGGCTTTGTACACCAGACCAGACTTCTCCACAGTACGCAGGCGCACTTCGTATTGGGCCAGCCAATCCTGCATGGCGGCGTGATCGCCCAACTGCTCCAGGCTCACGGCCGGCAGGTAGATGAAGTGCTCGGTCAGCTCCTGAGGGTACAGGCGCGACAAACGCTTGAGTGTCTTCATGACCATGCGGAAGTCGTTGACCAGTCGCTCCAGCGACTCACCGGAGATACCCGGCGCTTCGTCATTCAAGTGCAGGCTGGCATCTTCCAGGGCCGACTGCGTCATGTACTCTTCCATGGCGTCGTCGTCTTTGATGTATTGCTCTTGCTTGCCCTTTTTCACTTTGTACAACGGCGGCTGGGCGATGTAGATGTAGCCACGCTCGATCAGCTCCGGCAACTGACGGAAGAAGAAGGTCAGCAGCAGGGTGCGGATGTGCGAACCGTCGACGTCAGCATCGGTCATGATGATGATGTTGTGGTAGCGCAGCTTGTCGATATTGTACTCATCGCGGCCAATACCGCAGCCCAACGCCGTGATCAAGGTGCCGACTTCCTGGGAGGAAATCATCTTGTCGAAGCGGGCCTTCTCAACGTTAAGGATCTTACCCTTCAACGGCAGGATGGCCTGGGTGCGACGGTTACGACCCTGCTTGGCGGAACCGCCAGCAGAGTCACCTTCCACCAGGTACAGTTCGGAGAGGGCAGGGTCCTTCTCCTGGCAGTCAGCCAGCTTGCCTGGCAGGCCGGCGATATCCAGCGCGCCTTTGCGGCGGGTCATTTCACGGGCCTTCCGCGCGGCTTCACGGGCGCGTGCAGCATCGATCATCTTGCCGACGACCAGCTTGGCTTCGTTCGGGTTTTCCAACAGGAAGTCGGAGAAGTACTTACCCATTTCCTGTTCAACCGCAGTCTTCACTTCGGAAGACACCAGCTTGTCTTTGGTCTGGGAGCTGAACTTCGGATCCGGTACCTTGACCGAGATGATCGCCGTCAGGCCTTCACGGGCATCGTCACCGGTGGTGGCGACTTTATGTTTCTTCGCCAAGCCTTCCGCTTCGATGTAGGTGTTCAGGTTACGCGTCAGCGCAGAACGGAAACCCACCAGGTGAGTACCGCCATCGCGTTGTGGAATGTTGTTGGTGAAGCACAACAGGTTCTCGTTGAAGCTGTCGTTCCACTGCAGGGCGATTTCCACGCCGATGCCATCTTCACGCTGGATGTTGAAGTGGAACACCTGGTTGACCGCGGTCTTGTTGGTGTTCAGGTATTCAACGAACGCTCGCAGGCCACCTTCATACTTGAACAGCTCTTCCTTGCCGCTGCGCTCATCCTTGAGGACGATGCCGACACCGGAGTTAAGGAAAGACAGTTCGCGAATCCGCTTGGCCAGGATGTCCCAGCTGAAGTGGATGTTCTTGAAGGTTTCTTCCGATGGCTTGAAGTGGATCTGGGTACCGGTGGTTTCACTGTCACCGACGATTTTCATCGGCTCCTGTGGTACGCCGTGGACGTAGGTCTGCTCCCAAATCTTGCCGCTACGGCGGACAGTGAGGATCAGTTCTTCGGACAGGGCGTTCACTACCGACACACCTACACCGTGTAAACCACCGGATACTTTATAGGAGTTGTCGTCGAACTTACCGCCAGCGTGGAGCACGGTCATGATGACCTCTGCCGCCGAAACGCCTTCTTCTTTGTGCACGTCTACCGGGATGCCACGACCGTTGTCACGCACGGTGATGGATTCATCCGGGTGGATGATAATGCTGATGTCGTCGCAGTGACCGGCCAGAGCTTCGTCGATGGAGTTATCGACCACCTCGAACACCATGTGGTGCAGACCGCTACCATCATCGGTGTCGCCAATGTACATACCGGGACGTTTGCGTACGGCATCCAAACCTTTCAGCACTTTAATGCTGGTCGAGTCGTACGTGTTTTCTTCGCTCATGCCTTCACTCCCGATGGTCGTGGGTCTGGGTGATACGGCCTTGTTCCACGTGGAACAAAGCGACTGGCGTTTCCGTCTGCCAGCCTTCCCTCAATAATTCGTGGTCTACACAGGTGATAAACACCTGGCAGCGTAAGTCTTCCAACAAGCGGCATAGCGAGCGGCGGTGCTGCTCGTCGAGTTCTGACGGCAAGTCATCCACCAAATAAATGCACTGACCGCGTCGAGCCTGGCTAACCAAATGGCCCTGCGCGATACGCAACGCACAGACCACTAGCTTCTGCTGGCCGCGAGACAAGATATCCGCAGCATTGTGTGCACCTAATCTAAGGCGCAAATCAGCGCGCTGGGGGCCGGCCTGGGTGTGTCCGATTTGCTGATCCCGTTGCAAGGACGTTGCGAGCACTGCACTCAGCTCACGTTCTTTGTCCCAACCCCGGTAATAACTCAGCGTCAGGCCCTCGAGGTCCAACAACTCGCTCAAGGTCTGCTCAAAGACTGGTTTCAAGGCTTTGATATAGGCGCGGCGGTATTCATCTATTTCGTCGCTGGCCAGGCACAGTTCACGGTCCCAGGCTGCTTGCGAAGCGGCGTCAAGTGTACCATGCCGCAGCCATGAGTTCCGCTGCCGCAGGGCCTTCTGCAGCCGCTGCCAAGTGGCCATGAAGCGTGGTTCCACGTGGAACACGCCCCAGTCGAGGAATTGCCGACGGATTTTCGGGGCACCTTCCAGCAATCGAAAGCTGTCGGGGTTGATCAGTTGCAACGGCAGGATCTCTGCCAGTTGAGCTGCGCTGCGCGCATTTTGCCCGTCGATTCGGATCTGAAATTCCCCACCACGATCACGCGATATCCCCAGGCTGCTATGACCGCCCTCAGCCAGTTCCACTTGGCCAAATACGGTACAGGCCAATTGTTCGTACTGAATCACGGGTAACAAACGGGCACTGCGGAAGGAACGCGCAAGCCCCAGCAGATGGATGGCTTCCAGCACACTGGTTTTGCCACTGCCGTTGGCGCCATGGAGGATATTGATGCGGGGGGAAGGGGAGAAGGTCACCGGGTGCAGATTGCGCACCGCGGTGACCGAGACGCGACTGAGGGACATCTAGCTTCTGCTGAGCATGATTACAGGCGCATCGGCATGACAACGTAAGCCGAGTCGTCGTTGTCGGATTCTTGTACCAGGGCGCTGCTGTTGGAGTCCGACAGGATCAGACGAACCTGTTCGGTAGTCATAACACCCAGCACGTCCAACAGGTAGCTCACGTTAAAGCCGATTTCCAGCGATGCGCCGTTGTAGTCGACACCCACTTCTTCTTCCGCCTCTTCCTGTTCCGGGTTGTTGGCCTGGATTTTCAGTTGACCGTTGGCCAGCTGCAGGCGAATACCACGGTACTTTTCGTTGGACAGAATCGCAGTACGGCTAAAGGCTTCACGCAGAGCCTGACGATCACCGACCACCAGCTTGTCGCCACCTTTAGGCAACACACGCTCGTAGTCCGGGAACTTACCGTCTACCAACTTGGAGGTGAAGGTGAACTCACCGGTGGTCGCGCGAATGTGGTGCTGGCCCAACACGATGCTGACGTTGCCGTCCGGCTCGGTGAGCAAGCGCGCCAGTTCAAGGATACCTTTGCGTGGAACGATTACCTGGTGACGATCCGGCTGACCGATATCGGCACGCATCGAGCACATTGCCAGACGGTGACCGTCGGTGGCCACGGCGCGGATAATACCTTCCGAGACTTCCAGCAGCATACCGTTGAGGTAGTAACGCACGTCCTGCTGGGCCATTGCGAAGCTGGTGCGCTCGATCAAACGACGCAGCTTGCTTTGCTCCAGGCTGCACGTCAGCGAGCCAGGGCCTTCTTCTACGGTTGGAAAGTCATTGGCCGGCAAGGTCGACAGGGTGAAACGGCTACGGCCTGCCTTGACCACCAACTTCTGCTCATCCACCTTGATGTCGATCAGCGCATCGTTAGGCAGGCTTTTGCAGATATCCATCAGCTTGCGCGCCGGCACGGTGATCTCGCCGGGTTCGGCAGGCTCTTCGAGCTGGACACGACCCACCAGTTCGACTTCCAGGTCGGTACCGGTCAAGGACAACTGTTGCCCCTCGACCACCAGTAATACGTTGGAAAGCACCGGCAAGGTCTGTCGGCGCTCGACGACGCCTGCGACCAGTTGCAGGGGTTTCAACAGGGCTTCGCGTTGAATGGTGAAATGCATGGTCTAGTCCCTTGCCTTAATAAGCTGCGCTGGTGTCATCACGTAGTCAGTGTACGCAGCAGGTTCTTGTAGTCCTCGCGAATATCCGCGTCGGATTCCTTAAGTTCATTGATCTTGCGGCATGCGTGCAAGACCGTGGTGTGGTCGCGTCCGCCAAACACATCACCGATTTCCGGCAGGCTGTGGTTGGTCAACTCCTTGGAGAGGGCCATGGCAACCTGGCGTGGACGTGCCACCGAGCGCGAACGGCGCTTGGACAGCAGGTCGGAAATCTTGATCTTGTAGTACTCGGCCACGGTACGCTGGATGTTATCCACACTCACCAGCTTGTCCTGCAAGGCCAACAAGTCTTTCAAGGACTCGCGAATCAGCTCGATGGTGATATCGCGACCCATGAAGTGCGAGTGGGCGATGACCCGCTTGAGCGCGCCTTCCAGCTCACGCACGTTGGAACGGATGCGTTGGGCGATGAAGAACGCAGCATCGTGAGGCAGATCGACTTTAGCCTGGTCGGCCTTCTTCATCAGGATCGCAACGCGGGTTTCCAGCTCCGGTGGCTCCACGGCAACCGTCAGGCCCCAGCCGAAACGAGACTTCAGACGTTCTTCCAGGCCTTCGATTTCCTTCGGGTAACGGTCACTGGTCAAGATGACCTGCTGGCCACCTTCGAGCAGGGCGTTGAAGGTGTGGAAGAACTCCTCTTGGGAACGTTCCTTGCGGGCAAAGAACTGAATGTCATCGATCAACAAGGCATCAACGGAGCGGTAGAAACGTTTGAACTCGTTGATGGCGTTGAGCTGCAAGGCCTTGACCATGTCGGCCACGAAGCGCTCCGAATGCAGGTAAACCACCTTGGCATTCGGGTTCTTCTTTAATAGGTGGTTACCGACGGCGTGCATCAAGTGCGTCTTACCCAAGCCCACGCCGCCATAAAGGAAGAGCGGGTTGTAACCATGCTTGGGGTTATCGGCGACCTGCCAGGCGGCCGCTCGGGCCAGCTGGTTGGACTTGCCTTCGACAAAGTTCTCGAAGGTAAACGTGCGGTTCAGATAACTGGTGTGCTTGAGCGCGCCTTCTACCTGCACAGTACGTTGCTCGGAGCGCACGGGCGCCTGTTGAGAGCTGGCACCGGCCATCGGGTCGAAGCTGTCGCGGGACGGCTCTTCATTCTCTGGCGCATTATTTTTGCGCGACGACGGCTTGGACGGCGCAGCTGTCGGTGCAGGTGCTGCGGCGACAGGCGCCACTGCAGCTTGGGCTTGCGACGCGGCGGCGGCCAATGGCGCATTCGGCGCGGCGCGAGGAGCTGAGCTGCGCTTGCTGCCTATTAACAAGGAGAGAGCAGGCGCCAGGCCGTTGCCATGTTCGTCGAGCAATTCGAGAACGCGGCCCAGGTACTTCTCGTTGACCCAGTCGAGGACAAAACGATTGGGCGCATAGACACGCAACTCGTCGCCTTCGGCTTCGACCTGTAGCGGACGGATCCAGGTGTTGAATTGCTGGGCAGGCAGCTCATCGCGCAAAAGCTCCACGCACTGCTGCCAAAGTTCCACTGACACGGATATCCCCTAAGTTGAAAGCCGGTGAGGCAAAAACAGCCGCCATTGTAGCGGCCAGCCGTCCACTTATCCACATGTAGGTTGTTCACAGGCCACCCAAAATCAATGCCTTAACCGCAAAAAATGCGACCAGTGGTCTGTGCATAAGCTCTGTGGATAAACCCACCTAAGCTCGTTGTACAAGTGGGGTCGAAAGTCTGTGGGTAACCGGCCTGTGGATAAGTAGCTGTTCCACACACAGCTTATCCGATAGCGCAGCACAGGCAGAGCACCGCTTCTCCCCCGTGTTGTCATTCTCTGTACAACACGTGGAACAAGGGCTCAAGGCAGTTATCCACAGATGATCGCGTCCCTAGCTTTTATAAGCTTTACAGAAAAGCTTTAAATAACTTCCTTCTTTATTTTTATATCTATCGCATGGCAGATGGAAGTCAGACGGGGAGAAGGGCGCCAGGACCCCGTCGACATCTAATTAAAGGAAAAGCTGGTTGGAAATTGACCTAGAGGCTTGCTTTCTCTAGAATCGCCGGTCTCTTAAAACGGGGGCCATTCCGGCCCGTTGTGGACGAACCAGGTAACAACGCCATGAAACGTACTTTCCAACCAAGCACCATCAAACGCGCCCGTACTCACGGCTTCCGTGCTCGCATGGCTACCAAGAACGGCCGTGCTGTCCTGTCGCGTCGCCGCGCCAAAGGTCGTGCGCGTCTGGCAGTTTGATAATCCGGTACTGGTGGTGAGTCAGGACTTCAGTCGGGAAAAGCGTCTGCTAACCCCCCGGCATTTCAAGGCAGTCTTTGACTCCCCCACCGGCAAGGTTCCGGGGAAAAATCTCCTGCTCCTTGCGCGTAACAACGATCTTGATCACCCCCGTCTCGGGTTGGTGATCGGCAAGAAGAGCGTAAAGCTCTCCGTTGAGCGCAATCGCCTCAAGCGTCTGATGCGCGAATCGTTTCGCCTCCACCAGGACACTCTGGTTGGTTGGGATATTGTTATCGTCGCGCGCAAAGGCTTGGGTGATGTAGAAAACCCCGAATTGATTCAGCATTTCGGCAAGCTCTGGAAACGTTTGGCGCGTACCCACAAGCCAGCACCAGCAGTCAGCACCGAAACTGTAGGGGTAGACAGCCTTGATGCGTAAACTGGCAATCGTTCCGATCCAGTTTTATCGCTATGCCATTAGTCCTCTGATGGCCAGCCACTGTCGTTTCTACCCCAGTTGTTCCTGCTACGCGTTAGAGGCCATAGAAAATCATGGTCTTCTGCGCGGTGGCTGGCTGACCTTTCGTCGTTTAGGTCGCTGTCATCCGTGGAATCCCGGTGGTTATGACCCGGTTCCACCTATCCCTACCTCCCGTTCTTCTTCGATGGCCGAGTAATCATGGATATTAAACGCACAATCCTGATCGTCGCCCTGGCAATCGTGTCCTATGTCATGGTCCTTAAATGGAACCAGGACTACGGTCAGGCTGCCCTGCCGACTCAGAATGTTGCTACCAATCAGGCTGCGCCGGCTATTCCGGACACCCCGCTGGGTAACAATGCGTCCGCGAGTGCCGATGTTCCCAGCGCGAATGGCGAGACAAGTGCCCCGTTAGAAACGCCAGTGGTCACCAACAAAGACCTCATCCACGTAAAAACGGATGTGCTCGACCTGGCTATCGACCCACAAGGTGGTGATATCGCACAGCTGAAGCTGCCGCTTTATCCACGTCGCCAAGACCATCCGGATGTGCCGTTCCAACTGTTCGATAACGGCGGTGAACGTACCTATCTGGCGCAAAGCGGCCTGACCGGCACCAATGGTCCGGATGCACGTGCTACCGGTCGTCCGGTTTATTCGACCGAGCAGAAGACTTATCAACTGGCAGACGGCCAGAACCAGTTGAACGTCGACCTGAAATTCAGCCTCGACGGTGTCAACTACATCAAGCGTTTCAGCTTTACCCGCGGTTTGTACGATTTGAAGGTCACTTACCTGATCGACAACACCAGCGACAAAGCCTGGAGCGGCAACCTGTTTGCCCAGCTCAAGCGTGACGCCAGCTCCGATCCGTCTTCCAGCACCGCCACCGGTACCGCCACTTACCTGGGCGCCGCCCTGTGGACAAGTAACGAGCCGTACAAAAAAGTGTCGATGAAAGATATCGACAAGGGCTCGCTGAAAGAAACCGTCCAAGGTGGCTGGGTAGCGTGGCTGCAGCACTATTTCGTGACCGCCTGGATTCCTAACAAGGGTGACGCGAACCTGGTTCAGACCCGCAAGGACAGCCAGGGCAACTACATCATTGGCTTCACTGGCCCGGCGTTGACCGTCGCTCCAGGTGCCAAGGCTGAAACCAGCGCTACCCTGTACGCCGGCCCTAAAAGCCAGGCGGTACTGAAAGAGTTGTCCCCAGGCCTGGAATTGACTGTGGACTACGGCTTCCTGTGGTTTATTGCCCAGCCGATCTTCTGGCTGTTGCAGCATATCCACAGCATCGTCGGTAACTGGGGCTGGTCGATCATCTTCCTGACCATGCTGATCAAAGGGCTTTTCTTCCCTCTGTCGGCAGCCAGCTACAAGTCGATGGCGCGTATGCGCGCCGTGGCCCCGAAACTGGCCGCGCTGAAAGAACAACATGGTGATGACCGGCAGAAAATGTCGCAGGCCATGATGGAGCTGTACAAGAAAGAGAAGATCAACCCGCTGGGTGGATGCTTGCCGATTCTGGTACAGATGCCGGTGTTCCTGTCGCTTTACTGGGTATTGCTGGAAAGCGTTGAAATGCGCCAGGCGCCGTTCATGCTGTGGATAACTGACCTGTCGATCAAAGACCCGTTCTTTATCCTGCCGATCATCATGGGCGCGACCATGTTTATCCAGCAGCGTCTGAACCCAACCCCGCCGGATCCGATGCAGGCCAAGGTAATGAAAATGATGCCAATCATCTTCACCTTCTTCTTCCTGTGGTTCCCTGCTGGCTTGGTACTGTACTGGGTGGTCAACAACGTGTTGTCGATCTCTCAACAGTGGTACATCACACGTAAAATCGAAGCGGCTACCAAAAAAGCCGAGGCGTAATTTACTCTGTGGATAACCACTCAAGACGCCCCCTAGTGGGGCGTTTTGCTTTCCGTCACTTTTGTTCTGGAACCTGCTGATGAGCGCTCCTCGTGAAACCATCGCTGCTGTCGCTACCGCTCAAGGTCGGGGCGGTGTCGGCATCGTTCGAATTTCCGGGCCATTGGCGGGCGTGGCAGCCAAGGCTATCAGCGGCCGGGAGCTGAAACCCCGTTATGCCCATTACGGCCAGTTCCTGGATGCCGACCACAGCGTATTGGACGAGGGGCTGGCCATCTATTTTCCAGGGCCAAACTCGTTCACCGGTGAAGATGTCCTTGAACTACAAGGGCACGGTGGTCCTGTGGTGTTGGACATGCTGCTGCAGCGCTGCTTGCAATTGGGTTGCCGCCTGGCCAGACCCGGGGAATTCAGCGAACGCGCATTCTTGAACGATAAGCTCGACCTGGCCCAGGCCGAAGCTATCGCTGATTTGATCGAAGCCAGTTCTGCACAGGCTGCACGTAACGCGTTGCGCTCATTGCAGGGGGCTTTTTCCCTGCGTGTGCATAATTTGACCGAGCAGTTGATCAGTCTGCGCATCTACGTCGAAGCCGCGATTGATTTTCCGGAAGAAGAAATCGACTTTCTGGCGGATGGCCATGTATTGGCGATGCTGGACAAAGTCCGCGATGAGTTATCCACAGTGCTGCGTGAAGCCGGGCAGGGCGCCTTACTGCGCGATGGTATGACAGTAGTGATTGCCGGCCGGCCCAATGCCGGCAAATCCAGCCTGCTCAATGCTCTTGCAGGGCGCGAGGCGGCCATCGTCACCGAGATCGCCGGCACTACCCGGGATATCTTGCGTGAACATATCCACATCGACGGTATGCCGCTGCACGTGGTGGACACCGCTGGTCTGCGCGACACCGACGACCAGGTGGAAAAGATCGGCGTGGAACGTGCGCTCAAGGCGATCAGCGAAGCCGATCGTGTGTTGCTGGTGGTGGATGCCACTGCACCGGAAGCTGTGGATCCTTTTGCCTTGTGGCCCGAATTCCTTGAACAACGGCCAGACCCGGCCAAAGTCACCTTGATCCGTAACAAGGCCGACCTTACGGGTGAAGCCATCGCCCTGGAAACCAGTGAAGATGGCCACGTCACGATCAGCTTGAGCGCGAAATCGGCCGGTGAGGGTCTGGAATTGCTGCGCGAACACCTTAAAGCCTGCATGGGCTACGAACAGACGTCGGAAAGCAGCTTCAGTGCGCGGCGCAGGCACCTGGAAGCGCTGCGTCATGCCAGCGCGGCCCTGGAGCACGGGCGCGCTCAGTTGACCTTGGCGGGGGCTGGGGAGCTGCTGGCTGAAGATCTGCGTCAGGCGCAGCAGCTGTTGGGTGAAATCACCGGCGCTTTCAGCTCGGATGATTTGCTGGGGCGGATTTTCTCCAGCTTTTGCATTGGCAAGTAACCGAGTTATCCACACCGTCTACCAGTTGTAAGACACCGTACCGAGCAAGGTACGGCTGTCGCCCCAATAGCAACGCCCCGCATCGTTGCAACCGGATACATATTCCTTGTCGAACAGGTTCTTG
The DNA here is from genome assembly GCF_034348165.1 of Pseudomonas sp. CCI1.1. NCBI lineage: Bacteria > Pseudomonadati > Pseudomonadota > Gammaproteobacteria > Pseudomonadales > Pseudomonadaceae > Pseudomonas > Pseudomonas sp. CCI1.1. Next base: position 4,667,934 of record NZ_CP133780.1, on the reverse strand, counting down.
GCGTTCAGGTCCACCGACCAGTGTGGGTTGATCTGATAACCCAGTGCCGCATCCACCAAGGTGACGCTTCCTGCGTCCAGCTTCCCGTAGAGCGTAGGCGGGGTGTAGGAAAAGGTACTGTCGAAATAGCGCACCCCGCCGCCCACGGAGAAACCCTTGAGTTGGCCGTCGAGAAAGCGATATTTGCCCCACACCGAAGCCTGGTTACGCGGCACGCCCGTCATCTGACGGCCTTCTACCAGCGATGTGGCCGAATCCTTGGTTATCCGAGCGTCAGTGTAGGTATAGGCTGCCGTCACGTTGAAGTTGGAGCTGATGTTACTGTTGACCTCGACTTCCACACCCTTGGCGCGACTTTCACCGACTTGGCGATAGCTGTTGGTGGTGGCATCAAGGTAGGTATCGTCCTGCTTGCGCAGGTCATACACCGACACGGTCATCGCCGTATCCCAGCCGATCGGTTCGTACTTAACGCCCACTTCGTATTGGCTGCTGGTGATCGGTTTCAACGGCGAGCCGGCGTTGGAGATCTGCTGCACGGGGACAAACGCGGTGGAATAGCTGACATACGGCGTAAGGCCGTTGTCGAACTGGTACATCACCCCGCCCTGGTAAGTGAATTTACGATCCTGTGAGTTGATATTGCTCGATGGCTTGACCTTGTCTCGGTAATCGCTGTCGACCCAGTCCTGGCGGCCGCCGAGCAGAAAGAGCCAATGGTCGTATTTGCTTTGGATCTGTGCATAAACCCCTTTCATCTGCTGTTCAAGCAAAGTGTTTTGCACTGCCAGGGGAGTGAGCGGGTCGCGCAGGTACACCGGGTTATACACATCGATGGTGCCGGCGAAACCCGCATCCCAGTCTTGATTGAACGAGGTTCGGTCATAGCTGGCGCCCAATAGCACTGTGTTTTCCACACTGCCCAACTGGAACTTGCCTTCGAGCTGGTTATCCAGGGAATAGACCATCGACTTGTTGTAGCGGTCGTAGGCGTTCATGTTCAGCCGGGTGCCGAAGCCACCGTTATTCAATGAGCCAGGCCAGGTTTCGTGCCGGTTGATACGTGACTGCATATAGCGCGAGTTCTGACGGAACTGCCAGTCATCATTGAAGCTGTGGCTGAACTCATAGCCGGTGCTCCACGCTTCGCGTTCAAAGGTGTTCCAGTCCGGGTTGCCCAGCAAGGTGTGTTTGGACAGCTTGCCGTTGGGATTTGTAAGCAGGGTACCGGCGGCGGGTAGGCCGAGTTCCAGGTTGGTATGGTCTTTCTGATAGTTGGCCAGCAGCGTCAGGGTGTTGTAGTCGTCGAAGTTCAGGGTCAAGGATGGCGCGATATACAGACGATCGTCCGGAACGTGATCGGTCTGCGTGTCGGATTTACGCCCCAGCATCACCACCCGACCCAGGATAGTGTCACTGTCGTTGAGCGGGCCCGAGATATCCACACCCAACTGGCGTCGATTATTCGAACCATAACTCACCTGCACCTCGCCTTGCGGGGTTGCAGTCGGGTGTTTACTCACCAGATTAACCAAGCCACCGGGTGCGTTTTCACCGTAGAGCAGGGAAGAAGGACCGCGGAAAATCTCGACCCGTTCCAGGCCGTAGGGTTCGCTGGTGGTGTCGTATCGATTGCCTTGAACTCGCAGGCCATCTCGCAGCAGGCCGTAGCCGTAATCCGTGGCGTTGAAACCGCGTATGAAAAACAGATCGCCTGCCAAGCCGTCGCCCGCCGCGAACGGTGGGGCGAAGATTCCCGGTACGTAGCCCAGCACTTCTGTCAGGGTCTGGGACTTCTGGTCCTTGATACGCTGGCCAGTGACAACGGACACCGAACGCGGGGTCTCGGACAGCGGTGTGCTGGTCTTCGTGCCGATCCGGCTGCTCTGAGCCTTGTAGCCTACATCCCCGGCGATCTCTTGATTGAAGCCGCCCTGTTGATAAGCGTTGACGGTGGTAGGGGCCAAGGTCAATTGGCCAGCAGGTGCCGCCTGTAATACATAGCTGCCGGGAGCCTGTGCGACCGCCTGCAGGTCCGAGTTCTGCAACAGTAGCGCAAAGCCCTGGTCCACCGAATAGTCACCTTGCAGCCCTGGCGTATTCAAACGCGCCGTTTGCTGTGGCGAGAAGGACAGAATCACATTGGCCTTGGCGGCAAACTGGCTCAAGGCGTTGTCCAGCGGGCCTGCGGCAATGGCAAAGTGTTGCGTTGCGCTGGCGGCCATGACGGTGGTGGATAACAACACACCGGTCGTAGCGGTGATGAACTGCAGACCGTACGTCATGCCATGGCAGGAAAGTCGTTTGCGGAGCGGGGTGGGAAGGCGCATAGGTGAGTAAGCCCTGAAGGTAGCGTCGTGATTACCTGTAGGGCCGCACCAGGTCAAAAAAAGATAACCCCTCTGTGGATTATTTTTCGATTAGCCGATCCGGGTGACCGACACCCAATAGCGCGTAAAGTATTTCACTTGAATCGGCAGGCTCGCTTGCAGGTTAGCGAGGACGGCATCGGTTGAGTCCAGACGGAATGTCCCGGAAACGCGTAGGCCCGCAGAGGCTGGGTCGCAGTGCAATACGCCCGGCCGATAGCGCGCCAACTCATCGATAACTTCTCCTAGCCGAGCATCGAGCACGATCAGTTGGCCATCGACCCAGGCGGCCTGTACACCGCCATATCGCTGGGCAGGGCGCACATTGTGCCGATCAAACTCTGCGCTCTCACCCGCGCCCATAGTGCGGCGAAGTTCGGGTTGGTCGCCGGGGGATATCTCAACCCGTTCTTCCAAGACGCCCACCCGCGTGGCATCCGGCAGTTGGCGCACAGTAAACCGAGTGCCCAGCGCCTTGACCCGGCCTTGGCGAGTTTCTACATAAAACGGTAAGTGCCCACCCCGCGTGCCGGTGTGGATAAGTACTTCACCCTCGCGCAGACGGATCAAACGTTGGTACCCGTCAAAGGCCACATCGATAGCGGTATGAGTATTGAGATTGATCTGCGTGCCATCCGCCAACTCGATGCGCCGCCTCTGGCCCACCGACGTGCGGTAATCAGCCCATGCGTTACCCAACGACGTATGTTGCTGGACGTTCCAGCCCAGGTAGCCACTGCCGCCAAGCACCAGCATCCACTTGAGTACCTGGCGCCGCTGTTGCGTGGTGGATAACGCGCGGCGTGTGAGATCAGGGGGCAGGCCACCGAGGCTGCGTTGCAACTGCTCCATCTGGTCCCAAGCCGCCTGGTGGGACGGGTCATGATTAAGCCACTGCTGCCACGCTTGATGTTGTGCGGGCGTCGGTGATTGCGACTGGAATTGCACATACCAACTGGCAGCGACCTCGAACGTCTTGCGGTCAGGGCTGACCATTACCGGCTGGCCATGATCAGGGAGCACTCGGTGAGGGCACGGATCATGTGTTTCTTCACCGTGGTCAGCGATACCTGCAGTAGATCGGCGATCTGTTGATAAGTCAGCCCTTCAATCTGTGCCAGCATGAAAATTCGCCGTGCACGCTCACCCAGCCCAGACAGCGCTTTATCCACAGCCACCAGGGTTTCGATGATGATTGCCTTGTCTTCCTCACTGATAGCCGTGGCTTCAGGACGCTCTGCCAGGGTCTGCCTGTAGGCCTGCTCGATGGCATGCCGGCGATACCGATCAATCACCATGCCCCTGGCGATGGTGGCCAGATAGTCCCGTGGTTCGAGGATCTGCGCCGCATGTCGTCCACCGAGCATGCGCACGAACGTGTCGTGGGCCACATCGGCTGCATCGCTGGCGTTATGCAATTTTCCCTTGAGCCATCCGCGCAACCACGAATGGTGCTGTTCATAGATGTGCTGGACCGCTGCGGTATGTGAGGAGGGAGGCATAGGCGCGACAAGGCAGGTTAATGATAATCGCTATTATTAACTGGCCCGGTGTTTTCCCACAATAGATCTGTTTTTGTCCCACCCGGGATTAATTCCCAGCTTTGCCGTGGACGAAATCGGCCGTTTCTGTGGATTAAGCCCTGTGAATAACCGCTCCTGTGCCCAGTTGATAACAGGGCGTGAAACCTGCGTAAAAACCCATCTGTGGATAACAGGTCGCTTAATCCACAGGCTTAAAGCACTTATCCAAGGGCCTCATTGGCAGATGACCACAACGTTTTGAATCGCTGTACACATTGAAAATAAGGGCCTGTAGAGATCTATCCACAGAAATGTTGCTCAGTATAAATAAACATAAAAACAAAGATTTAATAAATTTCTCTCTTTTAATTTCTATTGTCTGTGATTCATCCACAGCTGGTTAAATTTTGTGCAAAGGGTTCTTTAGGAAGCCCTAAGTCCCTATACTTGCCCGCAAAGCTCTAAAACCCTTTCAACAAACAATTCCTGATTACCTACATAAGCAGGCACGAGGTGCGTGGTGGATTTCCCTTCCCGTTTTGAAGTGATCGTCATCGGCGGCGGTCATGCCGGTACCGAGGCAGCACTGGCGTCAGCACGCATGGGTGTAAAAACCCTGTTGCTGACGCATAACGTGGAAACCCTCGGTGCCATGAGTTGCAACCCCGCAATTGGCGGGATTGGCAAAAGCCATCTGGTCAAGGAAATCGATGCCCTTGGCGGGGTAATGGCGATGGCCACCGACAAGGGTGGTATTCAATTTCGCGTGCTCAACAGCCGTAAAGGCCCGGCCGTACGTGCTACCCGGGCTCAGGCCGACCGCATCCTGTACAAGGCAGCGGTACGCGAAACCCTGGAAAACCAGCCGAACCTGTGGATATTTCAGCAGGCCGCCGATGACTTGATCGTCGAGCAGGACCAGGTACGTGGTGTTGTTACGCAAATGGGTCTGCGTTTTCATGCAGATTCGGTCGTACTGACCACGGGCACGTTCCTGGGCGGACTTATCCACATCGGTATGCAAAATTATTCCGGTGGCCGTGCCGGTGACCCGCCGTCGATCGCCTTGGCAAAACGTCTGCGTGAACTACCGCTGCGCGTCGGCCGCTTGAAAACCGGGACCCCGCCACGTATTGATGGGCGTTCTGTGGATTTCTCGATGATGACCGAGCAAGCCGGCGACACGCCGATCCCGGTCATGTCGTTCATGGGTTCCAAAGAACAGCACCCGAAACAGGTCAGCTGCTGGATCACCCACACCAACGCCCGTACCCACGAAATCATTGCCGCGAACCTTGATCGTTCGCCGATGTATTCCGGGGTGATCGAAGGCATTGGCCCGCGGTATTGCCCGTCGATCGAAGACAAGATCCACCGCTTTGCCGACAAGGAAAGCCACCAGGTCTTTATCGAACCCGAAGGCCTGACCACCCACGAGCTGTACCCCAACGGAATTTCCACTTCGCTGCCGTTCGATGTGCAAATCCAGATCGTGCAGTCGATTCGCGGTATGGAAAACGCGCACATCGTGCGTCCGGGCTACGCCATCGAGTACGACTACTTCGACCCGCGCGACCTGAAATACAGCCTGGAAACCAAAGTGATCGGTGGCCTGTTCTTCGCCGGCCAAATCAACGGCACCACCGGTTATGAAGAAGCCGGGGCCCAAGGTTTGCTGGCCGGGACCAACGCAGCATTGCGTGCACAGGGCAAAGACAGCTGGTGCCCGCGTCGCGATGAAGCCTACATCGGCGTATTGGTCGACGACCTGATTACTCTGGGTACCCAGGAACCGTACCGGATGTTCACATCTCGGGCGGAATACCGTCTGATCCTGCGCGAAGACAACGCCGACCTGCGCTTGACCGAAAAAGGTCGCGAGCTGGGCCTGGTCGATGACGCCCGCTGGGCGGCCTTCTGCAAAAAACGCGAAAGCATTGCGCTCGAAGAACAGCGTCTGAAAAGTACCTGGGTTCGCCCGGGCACGGAGCAGGGCGACGCCATCGCAGAAAAATTCGGCACGCCGTTGACCCATGAGTACAACTTGCTCAACCTGCTTTCCCGTCCGGAAATCGACTACGCTGGTTTGGTCGAAGTGACAGGCCAGGGCGCTGAAGACCCACAAGTTGCCGAACAGGTGGAGATCAAGACCAAGTACGCCGGTTACATTGATCGCCAGCAGGACGAAATTGCTCGCCTGCGCGCCAGTGAAGACACCAAGCTGCCTGTGGATATCGACTACACCGGGATTTCCGGGTTGTCGAAAGAAATCCAAAGCAAGTTGGGGATAACTCGTCCGGAAACCCTCGGGCAGGCTTCACGTATTCCTGGCGTCACCCCGGCAGCCATCTCGCTGTTGATGATTCATTTGAAAAAACGCGGCGCGGGCCGTCAGTTGGAGCAAAGCGCTTGAGTTCGTTGGTCACCTCGCAACACGCCGAAGAGTTATCCACAGGAGCGCGCCAGTTGGGCGTTGCGCTGACCGAAGCCCAGCATGAGCTACTGCTGGGCTACCTCGCCCTGTTGATCAAATGGAACAAGGCTTACAACCTGACCGCAGTGCGTGATCCGGACGAAATGGTCTCGCGCCATCTGCTCGATAGTCTTAGTGTTATGCCATTCATCGAAAATGGTCGCTGGCTGGATGTCGGCAGCGGCGGCGGAATGCCCGGTATTCCGCTGGCGATTCTGTTTCCCGAGTCGCAAGTGACCTGCCTGGACAGCAACGGCAAGAAAACCCGCTTCCTGACCCAGGTCAAACTCGAACTCAAGCTGGACAACCTGCAAGTTATCCACAGCCGCGTCGAAGCCTTCACGCCTGAACAGCCCTTCAACGGAATTGTTTCCCGGGCGTTCAGCAGCATGGAGAACTTCAGCAACTGGACCCGCCACCTTGGCGATCGCGACACGCGCTGGCTGGCAATGAAGGGCGTCCATCCAAGCGACGAGCTGTTAGCATTGCCGGCAGACTTCCACCTCGATAGCGAACACGCCTTGGCCGTACCTGGTTGCCAAGGCCAACGCCATCTGCTGATACTGCGCCGCACGGCATGATTGGGAACACAAGCAAGAATGGCTAAGGTATTCGCGATAGCGAACCAGAAAGGTGGCGTGGGTAAAACCACCACCTGTATCAACCTCGCAGCATCCCTGGTCGCGACCAAGCGTCGGGTGCTGTTGATCGATCTCGATCCACAGGGCAACGCCACCATGGGTAGCGGTGTGGATAAACACGGCCTGGAAAACTCGGTCTACGATTTGCTGATTGGCGAATGCGACCTGGCCCAGGCCATGCATTATTCCGAGCACGGCGGTTACCAACTGCTGCCGGCCAACCGCGATCTGACCGCGGCGGAAGTGGTGTTGCTGGAAATGCAGATGAAAGAAAGCCGTCTGCGCAGCGCCCTGGCGCCCATTCGCGATAACTACGATTACATCTTGATCGACTGCCCACCGTCGCTGTCGATGCTCACGCTTAACGCGCTGGTGGCCGCCGATGGGGTAATTATCCCCATGCAGTGCGAGTACTACGCGTTGGAAGGCCTGAGCGACCTTGTGGATAACATCAAACGCATTGCCGAGTTGCTCAACCCGAAACTGCAGATCGAAGGCTTGTTGCGGACCATGTTCGACCCGCGCCTGAGCCTGATGAACGATGTGTCGGCGCAGCTCAAGGAACACTTCGGTGACCAGCTGTACGACACCGTGATTCCACGCAACATCCGTCTGGCCGAAGCGCCAAGCTATGGCATGCCGGCGCTGGCGTACGACAAATCCTCGCGTGGCGCCATCGCCTACCTGGCATTGGCTGGCGAGATGGTTCGCCGCCAACGCCGTAATTCACGCACCGCTGCAGCCCAGCCAACTTAAGGAATCCCCATGGCCGTCAAGAAACGAGGTCTCGGACGTGGACTGGATGCACTGTTGAGTGGTCCGACCGTCACATCGCTTGAAGAACAAGCGGTGCAGGCCGACGAGCGCGAGCTGCAGCACTTGCCGCTGGACCTGATCCAGCGCGGCAAATACCAGCCACGTCGGGACATGGACCCCCAGGCCCTGGAAGAACTGTCCAACTCGATCAAGGCTCAGGGCGTGATGCAGCCCATCGTGGTGCGCCCCATTGGCGGTGGCCGCTTTGAGATTATCGCCGGGGAGCGCCGCTGGCGTGCCAGCCAGCAGGCCGGCAAGGAGACTATCCCGGCGATGGTGCGCGACGTGCCGGATGAAACCGCGATCGCCATGGCACTGATCGAGAATATTCAGCGTGAAGACCTCAACCCGATCGAAGAAGCGATTGCGTTGCAGCGTTTGCAGCAGGAATTCCAGCTCACCCAGCAACAAGTGGCCGAGGCAGTGGGCAAGTCCCGCGTCACCGTGTCCAACTTGTTGCGTTTGATCGCGCTGCCGGAAGTGATCAAGACCATGTTGTCCCACGGCGACCTGGAAATGGGCCATGCCCGTGCGTTGCTCGGTTTGCCGGAAAATCAACAGGTTGAAGGGGCGCGACACGTTGTCGCACGAGGGCTCACCGTTCGTCAGACCGAGGCCCTCGTTCGCCAGTGGCTCAGCGGTAAACCTGCACCGGTCGAAACCGCCAAACCTGATCCGGATATCGCGCGCCTTGAGCAGCGCCTGGCCGAGCGGCTAGGCTCTGCGGTGCAAATTCGCCACGGCAAGAAGGGCAAAGGGCAGTTGGTCATCGGATATAACTCACTCGATGAGCTTCAGGGCGTCCTTGCCCACATCCGCTGAAACATTTGCTTATGTAGCGCGTGATCGGAAATCACTACCCGACAGTTGAATAGGGGCTGAACCGCCCCTATACTCTGCGCGCATTTTGTCGGCACAAATTATGCCAAGTTATTGATTTCCGGCAGCCGACCATTGAGGAGCAAGAGTGATGGAAACCCGCACGCCAAACACGTTGCCGTTCCATCGCTTGGCTGTTTTTCCGGTTCTACTGGCTCAATTTGTCATTTTGCTGATCGCCGCATTGGCGCTCTGGTATTGGCATGGAGTCGTAGCCGGGTATTCAGGACTCTGCGGAGGCCTGATAGCCTTGCTGCCCAATATGTATTTTGCTCACAGGGCCTTTCGGTTTTCCGGCGCCCGAGCAGCCCAGGCTATCGTCCGGTCTTTTTATGCCGGCGAAGCAGGGAAACTGATTTTGACGGCAGTGCTGTTTGCACTGACCTTTGCAGGTGTGAAGCCATTGGCGCCGCTGGCTGTATTCGGCGTCTTCGTGTTGACCCAACTGGTCAGCTGGTTCGCTCCCCTGCTAATGAAAACAAGACTTTCGAAACCTTAGGGCGTTTGAGGCAACCATGGCAGAAACAACCGCTTCGGGCTATATCCAGCACCACTTGCAGAACCTGACCTTCGGTCAGCTTCCTAATGGCGGCTGGGGCTTTGCCCACACCGCAGCAGAAGCCAAAGAAATGGGTTTCTGGGCTTTCCACCTGGATACTCTGGGTTGGTCGGTCGCATTGGGTCTGATCTTCGTCCTGATTTTCCGCATGGCGGCAAAGAAGGCGACTTCGGGTCAGCCAGGTGCTTTGCAGAACTTCGTTGAAGTATTGGTCGAATTCGTCGATGGCAGCGTGAAAGACAGCTTCCATGGCCGTAGCCCGGTGATTGCACCGCTGGCACTGACCATCTTCGTCTGGGTGTTCCTGATGAACGCCGTCGACCTGATCCCGGTGGACTGGATTCCTCAGTTGGCCATGGCGATCTCCGGCGACCCGCACATTCCATTCCGCGCCGTATCCACCACTGACCCGAACGCCACACTGGGCATGGCTCTGTCGGTATTCGCGCTGATCATTTTCTACAGCATCAAGGTCAAGGGCATCGGCGGCTTCATCGGCGAACTGACCCTGCACCCGTTCGGCAGCAAGAACATCTTCGTTCAAGCCCTGCTGATCCCGGTGAACTTCCTGCTGGAATTCGTCACCCTGGTCGCCAAGCCGATTTCCCTGGCTCTGCGACTGTTCGGCAACATGTATGCCGGCGAGCTGGTGTTCATTCTGATCGCTGTGATGTTCGGCAGCGGCCTGCTCTGGCTTAGCGGCCTGGGCGTAGTTCTGCAGTGGGCGTGGGCTGTGTTCCACATCCTGATCATTACCCTGCAGGCCTTCATCTTCATGATGCTGACCATCGTCTACCTGTCGATGGCGCACGAAGAGAACCATTAAGACCAGTCTCGACTAGTCTGATGTCCTTCCCGGTCAAACGGGAAGGTGGCCCAACAGGGCTATGAAACGATTTGTTTTACCGCTTTAAAATCTAAAAAACCTAAACCATACGACGTAAAAGTCGGGAGGAAAGATGGAAACTGTAGTTGGTCTAACCGCTATCGCTGTTGCACTGTTGATCGGCCTGGGCGCCCTGGGTACTGCCATTGGTTTCGGCCTGCTGGGCGGCAAATTCCTGGAAGGCGCAGCGCGTCAGCCAGAAATGGTCCCAATGCTGCAAGTTAAAATGTTCATCGTCGCCGGCCTGCTCGACGCCGTGACCATGATCGGCGTTGGTATCGCACTGTTCTTCACCTTCGCGAACCCCTTCGTTGGTCAACTCGCTGGCTAATCACTCGAATTTTCGAGTGATTGGGGTGATGGACAACGAATGAGCGAGGTGTTGGCGTGAACATTAATGCAACCCTGATTGGCCAATCCGTTGCGTTCTTCATTTTTGTAGTGTTTTGCATGAAGTTCGTGTGGCCTCCGGTCATCGCGGCTTTGCACGAACGTCAGAAGAAGATCGCGGATGGTTTGGACGCTGCCAGCCGTGCAGCTCGCGACCTGGAGTTGGCCCACGAGAAAGTGGGTCAGCAACTGCGCGAAGCTAAAGCACAGGCAGCCGAGATCATTGAGCAAGCCAAGAAACGCGGTAACCAGATCGTCGAAGAGGCTGTTGAAAAAGCCCGCGTCGAAGCTGACCGTGTGAAGGCTTCGGCTCATGCCGAGATCGAACAGGACCTGAACGGTGTCAAAGACGCGCTGCGTGCCCAACTGGGTGCTCTGGCCGTTGGCGGTGCCGAGAAGATCCTCGGTGCCACAATCGATCAAAACGCGCACGCGGAGCTGGTTAACAAACTGGCTGCTGAAATTTAAGCGAGGGCGATCATGGCAGAACTGACCACGTTGGCCCGACCTTACGCTAAGGCAGCCTTCGAGCACGCCCAGGCCCACCAGCAGCTGGCCTCTTGGTCAGCCATGCTCGGCCTGGCTGCAGCAGTGTCGCAAGACGACACCATGCAGCGCGTGCTCAAGGCCCCGCGCCTGACGAGCGCAGACAAGGCCGCCACTTTTATTGAAGTGTGCGGCGACAAGTTTGATGTGAAGGTGCAGAACTTCATCCACGTCATTGCCGAAAACGACCGTCTCCCGCTATTGCCGGAGATCGCCGCTCTGTTCGACCTGTACAAGGCCGAAGCAGAGAAATCGGTAGACGTTGAAGTGACCAGTGCTTTCGCATTGAACCAAGAACAGCAAGACAAACTCGCCAAGGTTCTCAGTGCACGACTCAATCGGGAAGTGCGCCTGCAAGCTTCGGAGGACGCATCGCTTATTGGTGGTGTTGTTATCCGTGCCGGCGACCTGGTTATCGATGGCTCGATTCGCGGCAAAATCGCGAAACTTGCCGAAGCATTGAAATCTTGAGTTTGAAGGGGCAGCAGAGCAATGCAGCAACTCAATCCTTCCGAAATAAGTGAAATTATCAAGGGCCGCATCGACAAGCTCGATGTGACCTCCCAAGCCCGTAACGAAGGCACTGTCGTCAGCGTATCTGACGGCATCGTGCGGATTCACGGTCTGGCCGACGTCATGTACGGCGAGATGATCGAGTTTCCGGGCGGCGTCTACGGTATGGCCCTCAACCTGGAGCAAGACTCCGTAGGTGCCGTTGTATTGGGCGCATACACCAGTCTGGCTGAAGGCATGAGCGCCAAGTGCACAGGCCGCATCCTGGAAGTTCCGGTTGGTAAGGAACTGCTGGGTCGCGTAGTCGACGCACTGGGTAACCCTGTTGACGGTAAAGGTCCACTGGGCAACACCGAGACCGACGCGGTCGAGAAAGTTGCTCCAGGCGTGATCTGGCGTAAGTCGGTAGACCAGCCTGTACAGACTGGCTACAAGGCTGTCGATGCCATGATCCCGGTCGGCCGTGGCCAGCGTGAGCTGATCATCGGTGACCGTCAGATCGGTAAAACCGCTCTGGCCATCGACGCGATCATCAACCAGAAAGACAGCGGCATTTTCTGCGTCTACGTAGCCATCGGTCAGAAGCAATCGACCATCGCCAACGTAGTTCGCAAGCTGGAAGAAAACGGCGCCCTGGCCAACACGATCATCGTGGCTGCCAGTGCTTCGGAATCTCCTGCGCTGCAATTCCTGGCACCGTACTCCGGTTGCACCATGGGTGAATTCTTCCGCGACCGCGGTGAAGACGCGCTGATCGTTTATGACGATCTGTCCAAGCAAGCAGTGGCTTACCGCCAGATTTCCCTGCTGCTGCGCCGTCCACCAGGCCGTGAAGCCTACCCAGGCGACGTGTTCTATCTCCACTCCCGTCTGCTGGAGCGCGCATCCCGCGTTTCGGAAGAGTACGTAGAGAAGTTCACCAACGGCGCAGTGACCGGCAAAACCGGTTCCCTGACCGCACTGCCGATCATCGAAACCCAGGCTGGCGACGTTTCCGCGTTCGTTCCGACCAACGTGATTTCCATCACCGACGGTCAGATCTTCCTGGAATCGGCCATGTTCAACTCGGGCATCCGCCCTGCAGTGAACGCCGGTGTTTCGGTATCCCGTGTGGGTGGTGCCGCTCAGACCAAGATCATCAAGAAGCTCTCCGGTGGTATCCGTACCGCTCTGGCTCAGTACCGTGAACTGGCGGCATTCGCCCAGTTCGCTTCTGACCTGGACGAAGCGACCCGTAAGCAACTTGAGCATGGTCAGCGCGTTACCGAGCTGATGAAGCAGAAGCAATACGCCCCAATGTCGATCGCTGACATGGCGTTGTCGCTGTATGCCGCTGAGCGTGGGTTCCTGACCGACGTTGAAATCGCCAAGGTCGGCAGCTTTGAACAAGCGCTGATTGCTTACTTCAACCGCGATCACGCCGAATTGATGGCGAAGATCAACGTGAAGGGTGACTTCAATGACGATATCGACGCTGGCATGAAAGCCGGTATCGAGAAGTTCAAGGCCACCCAAACCTGGTAAGCCGCAGCGGGAGCCGCAAGGCTTCCGCTTGCTAACCTGATAGGTGTTACATGGCAGGCGCAAAAGAGATTCGCAGTAAGATTGCGAGCATCAAAAGCACGCAAAAAATTACCAGCGCCATGGAAAAAGTGGCGGTCAGCAAAATGCGCAAGGCACAAATGCGCATGGCTGCTAGCCGTCCTTATGCGGAGCGTATCCGCCAGGTAATTGGGCATCTGGCCAACGCCAACCCGGAATACCGCCACCCGTTCATGATCGAGCGCGCCGTCAAGCGTGCAGGTTATGTGGTAGTGAGCAGTGACCGTGGTTTGTGCGGTGGTCTGAATACCAACCTGTTCAAGGCCCTGGTCAAGGACATGGCGGTAAACCGCGAAAACGGCGTCGAGATCGATCTGTGTGTTGTTGGTAGCAAGGGTGCGGCCTTTTTCCGCAACTTCGGCGGTAACGTCGTTGCAGCTATCAGCCACCTGGGTGAAGAGCCGTCGATCAATGATTTGATCGGCAGTGTGAAGGTGATGCTGGATGCGTACCTGGAAGGCCGGATTGACCGCCTGTCCGTGGTATCCAACAAGTTCATCAACACCATGACCCAGCAGCCAACCGTGGAGCAATTGATTCCACTGGTGGCAACCCCGGATCAGGAACTCAAGCACCACTGGGACTACCTCTACGAACCAGACGCCAAAGAGCTGCTTGACGGCTTGATGGTGCGCTACGTGGAGTCGCAGGTGTACCAGGCGGTGGTCGAGAACAACGCAGCTGAACAAGCGGCGCGGATGATCGCGATGAAAAACGCTACCGATAACGCCGGTGATCTGATCAGCGATTTGCAGCTGATCTACAACAAGGCGCGTCAGGCTGCGATCACCCAAGAGATCTCGGAAATCGTCGGCGGCGCTGCCGCGGTTTAACGGTTCAAATATTCAGAGGATCCAGCTATGAGTAGCGGACGTATCGTTCAAATCATCGGCGCCGTTATCGACGTGGAATTTCCACGCGACAGCGTACCGAGCATCTACAACGCGCTGAAAGTACAAGGCGCGGAAACTACCCTGGAAGTTCAGCAGCAGCTGGGCGACGGCGTAGTTCGTACCATTGCGATGGGTTCCACCGAAGGCTTGAAGCGCGGTCTGGACGTTGTCGACACTGGCGCTGCCATCTCCGTACCGGTCGGTAAAGCGACCCTGGGCCGGATCATGGACGTACTGGGCAACCCGATCGACGAAGCTGGCCCGATTGCCACCGAAGAGCGCTGGGGCATTCACCGCGCAGCACCTTCGTTCGCAGAACAAGCGGGCGGCAACGACCTGCTGGAAACCGGCATCAAGGTTATCGACCTGGTTTGCCCGTTCGCCAAAGGCGGTAAAGTCGGTCTGTTCGGTGGTGCCGGTGTAGGCAAGACCGTAAACATGATGGAACTGATCCGTAACATCGCCATCGAGCACAGCGGTTATTCCGTGTTCGCAGGTGTTGGTGAGCGTACTCGTGAGGGTAACGACTTCTACCACGAGATGAAGGACTCCAACGTTCTGGACAAAGTGGCACTGGTTTACGGTCAGATGAACGAGCCGCCGGGAAACCGTCTGCGCGTAGCCCTGACTGGCCTGACCATGGCCGAGAAATTCCGTGACGAAGGTAACGACGTTCTGCTGTTCGTCGACAACATCTACCGTTACACCCTGGCCGGTACTGAAGTATCCGCACTGCTGGGCCGTATGCCTTCTGCAGTAGGTTACCAGCCGACCCTGGCTGAAGAGATGGGCGTTCTGCAAGAACGTATCACTTCGACCAAGGAAGGTTCGATCACTTCGATCCAAGCGGTATACGTACCTGCGGATGACTTGACCGACCCGTCGCCAGCTACCACCTTCGCCCACTTGGACGCCACCGTCGTTCTGTCCCGTGACATCGCTTCCCTGGGTATCTACCCAGCGGTCGATCCACTCGACTCGACTTCGCGCCAGCTGGACCCGAACGTGATCGGCCAGGAGCACTACGACACCGCTCGCGGCGTTCAGTACGTGCTGCAGCGTTACAAAGAACTGAAGGACATCATTGCGATCCTGGGTATGGACGAGCTGTCGGAAGCCGACAAGCAGTTGGTAAACCGTGCTCGTAAGATCCAGCGTTTCTTGTCGCAGCCGTTCTTCGTGGCTGAAGTCTTCACCGGTGCTTCGGGTAAATACGTTTCCCTGAAAGACACCATTGCTGGCTTCAAAGGCATCCTCAACGGTGACTACGACCACCTGCCAGAACAAGCGTTCTACATGGTCGGCGGCATCGAAGAAGCGATCGAGAAAGCCAAGAAACTGTAATCCTGGCGCCCGGAAACGGGCGCTCATCAGGTTGAGGCAATCAGATGGCTATGACAGTCCATTGCGATATCGTCAGCGCGGAAGGGGAAATTTTCTCCGGTCTGGTCGAGTTTGTAACAGCGCACGGCGACTTGGGTGATCTTGGTATCGCCATGGGTCACGCCCCGCTGATCACAAGCTTGAAGCCAGGTCCGATCACTCTGACCAAGCAAGGCGGGGAACGTGAGGTGTTTTACATCTCCGGTGGTTTCCTCGAGGTTCAGCCGAACATGGTCAAGGTACTTGCCGACACCGTGCAACGTGCTGGCGACCTGGATGAAGCCTCCGCTCAGGAAGCCGTCAAGGCTGCCGAGAAGGCGCTGAACGAAAAAGGCGCAGACTTCGACTACAGCGCTGCTGCAGTCCGTCTGGCCGAGGCCGCAGCCCAGCTGCGTACTCTCCAGCAGATCCGCAAGAAGTAAGCGGCCACGCCGTTTTGCTTGATGCGTGATTGATTAAAAAGGGTAGCCTCGGCTACCCTTTTTCTTTTTTGCAAAACACTTCTTTGGTCTGAACCCGGACCGCCCAGGATTGGTAGCCATTCATGTCTCTTGAAATCGTCATTCTCGCCGCAGGCCAGGGCACTCGTATGCGTTCGGCCCTGCCCAAGGTGCTGCACCCGGTCGCGGGCAATTCCATGCTGGGTCATGTTATCCACAGCGCCCGGCAACTGGCCCCACAACGTATTCATGTGGTGATTGGCCACGGTGCCGACGTGGTCCGTGAGCGTCTGGCCGCGGACGACCTGAATTTCGTATTGCAAGACAAGCAACTGGGCACCGGCCACGCGACCGCGCAGGCTGTGCCTTTCATCACCGCGGACACGGTATTGATCCTCTACGGCGATGTACCGCTGATTGAAGTGGAAACCTTACAACGCCTGCTCAAGCACGTGGTGCCTGGCCAGATGGGCCTGCTGACCGTGGAGCTGGACGACCCTACGGGCTACGGCCGCATTGTGCGCAACGCCGACGGCAAGGTGGCTGCCATCGTTGAACACAAAGATGCCAGCGAAGCCCAGCGCGCGATTACTGAAGGCAACACCGGCATTCTCGCGGTGCCTGCCAACAAGCTCGCCGATTGGATGAGCCGCCTGTCCAACAACAACGCCCAGGGCGAGTATTACCTCACCGACGTCATCGAGATGGCCGTCAGCGATGGCCTGCTGGTCGCCACCGAGCAGCCCCACCATCCGATGGAAGTGCAGGGCGCCAACGACCGCAAACAACTGGCAGAGCTGGAACGTCACTATCAACTGCGCGAAGGCCTGCGCCTGATGGCCCAGGGTGTGACCCTGCGAGACCCGGCGCGTTTCGATGTACGTGGCGAAGTCACGGTGGGCCGCGACATCCTGATCGATATCAATGTGATCCTCGAAGGCCGCGTGATCATTGAAGACGGTGTGGTGATCGGCCCGAACTGCGTGATCAAGGACAGCACCTTGCGCAAAGGTGTGGTGGTCAAGGCCAACAGCCATATCGACGGTGCGGTGATGGGCGAGGGCAGCGATGCCGGGCCGTTTGCGCGCTTGCGTCCGGGTAGCGAGCTGGGGGCCAAGGCCCATGTGGGGAACTTTGTCGAACTGAAAAACGCTCACCTGGGCGAAGGCGCCAAAGTCGGCCACCTGACTTACCTGGGCGATGCCGTCATCGGCGCCCGCACCAACATCGGTGCCGGCACCATCACCTGCAACTATGACGGTGCCAACAAGTACCAGACCACCATTGGTGAAGATGTGTTCATCGGCTCCAATAACTCGCTGGTTGCTCCGGTGACCATCGGCGATGGTTCCAACACCGCAGCGGGCTCAACCATCAACCAGGATGTGGATAAGTCCCAACTGGCTGTTGCCCGGGCTCGCCAACGCAACATCGACGGCTGGAAACGCCCGGTCAAAATCAAGAAGAGCTGAGTTATCCACAACTCGATAGGTTGAGATTCACTCCTGTGGGAGCTGGCTTGCCTGCGATAGCGGTCTGACATTCATCATGATGTCGCCTGACACGCCGCTATCGCAGGCAAGCCAGCTCCCACAGTTGTTTAGCGGCATGTCCGAAAGCTCTACAAAAATGCCTTCCGCCTCTTGACGATCTTTCACCAATAGGTTTTGATTGCCTTCGTTATCTTTCGAAACGAAACTTATCACTACCATGTCGAAACGAAACACCCCCCAACGACGCCACAATATCCTGACCTTGCTCAACGAACAGGGCGAAGTCAGCGTGGACGAATTGGCCAAACATTTCGAAACTTCGGAAGTGACCATCCGCAAGGACCTTGCTGCCCTCGAAAGTAACGGCTTGCTCCTGCGTCGCTACGGCGGTGCAATCACTATGCCCCAAGAGCTGGTGGGTGACGCTGCCCAGCCCATCTCGGTCTACAAGCGCGCCATCGCCCGTGCGGCCGTGAAGCGTTTGCGTGAACATGCGCGCATCATCATCGACAGCGGCAGCACCACCGCCGCGATGATCCCCGAACTGGGCCATCAGCCGGGCCTGGTGGTGATGACCAACTCCCTGAACGTGGCCCGCGCCTTGAGCGAACTGGAACACGAACCGGTGCTGTTGATGACCGGGGGCACCTGGGACCCGCATTCGGATTCGTTCCAGGGCCAGGTCGCCGAGCAGGTCCTGCGTTCTTACGACTTTGACCAGCTGTTCATCGGTGCCGATGGCATCGATTTACAGCGCGGTACCACCACCTTCAACGAACTGCTGGGCTTGAGCCGCGTCATGGCCGAGGTCGCCCGTGAAGTGGTGGTGATGGTCGAATCCGACAAGATCGGCCGCAAGATTCCCAACCTGGAACTGCCCTGGAGCAGCGTCCATACCCTTATTACCGATGATCGCCTGCCGCTCGAGGCCCGCGACCAGATCCAAGCCCGCGGCATTACGCTGATATGCGCGGCAATCATCTAGGAGAAGCACCATGTGTGGAATTGTTGGCGCAGTCGCCGAACGTAACGTTACTGCCATCCTGATCGAAGGCCTCAAGCGCCTCGAATACCGCGGCTACGATAGCGCCGGTGTGGCCGTCTTCACTAACGCCGGCAAGCTGGAGCGCATGCGCCGCCCGGGCAAGGTCAGCGAGTTGGACCAGGCCCTGGCCGGTGAGCCACTGGTAGGTCGCTTAGGGATCGCCCACACCCGTTGGGCCACCCACGGTGCTCCGTGCGAGCGTAACGCTCACCCGCACTTCTCGGGCGACCTGGCGGTGGTGCACAACGGCATCATCGAAAACCATGAAGTGCTGCGTGAACAACTCAAGGGCCTGGGCTACGTCTTCACCTCGGACACTGACACCGAAGTGATCGCCCACCTGCTCAACCACAAGCTCAAGGACCACAGCGACCTGACCACCGCCCTCAAGGCCACGGTCAAAGAGCTGCACGGCGCCTACGGCCTGGCCGTGATCAGCGCGAGCCAGCCTGACCGCGTCGTGGCCGCCCGCAGCGGTAGCCCATTGGTAATTGGCCTGGGCCTGGGTGAGAACTTCCTTGCGTCCGACCAACTGGCCCTGCGCCAAGTGACCGACCGCTTCATGTACCTGGAAGAAGGCGACATTGCCGACATCCGCCGTGAAAGCGTGCAGATTTGGGACGTGAACGGTCAGTCCGTGGAACGTGAAGCCGTGCAATACCGCGACGGTGCCGAAGCCGCCGACAAGGGCGAGTTCCGCCACTTCATGCTCAAGGAAATCCACGAGCAGCCGTCCGTGGTACAGCGCACCCTGGAAGGTCGCCTGAGCCAGAACCAAGTGTTGGTGAATGCTTTCGGCCCGCAAGCCGCTGAACTGTTCGCCAAAGTGCGCAATGTGCAGATCGTCGCCTGCGGCACCAGCTACCACGCCGGTATGGTGGCGCGTTACTGGTTGGAAGAACTGGCCGGCATCCCATGCCAGGTCGAAGTCGCCAGCGAGTTCCGCTATCGCAAGGTGGTGGTGCAGCCCGACACCCTGTTCGTGACCATTTCCCAGTCCGGCGAAACCGCCGACACCCTGGCCGCCCTGCGCAACGCCAAGGAACTGGGCTTCCTCTGCAGCCTGGCGATCTGCAACGTCAGCATCAGCTCCCTGGTGCGTGAATCCGACCTGACCCTGCTGACCCAGGCCGGTCGTGAAATCGGTGTCGCCTCCACAAAGGCTTTCACCACCCAACTGGTGGGCCTGTTGCTGCTGACCCTGTCACTGGGCCAAGTACGCGGCACCCTCGCCGACGGTGTCGAAGCCACTCTGGTGGAAGAACTGCGCCGCCTGCCGACCCGCCTGGGCGAAGCCTTGGCCATGGACGGCACCGTGGAAAAAGTCGCCGAGCTGTTCGCCGACAAGAACCACACCCTGTTCCTCGGCCGTGGTGCGCAGTACCCGGTTGCGATGGAAGGCTCGCTGAAACTCAAGGAAATCTCGTACATCCACGCCGAAGCCTACCCGGCCGGCGAGCTGAAGCACGGCCCGTTGGCCCTGGTGGATGACGACATGCCAGTGGTCACCGTGGCGCCGAACAACGAACTGCTGGAGAAGCTCAAGTCCAACCTGCAGGAAGTACGCGCCCGTGGCGGCCAACTGATCGTCTTCGCTGACGAGAAGGCCGGAATGACCAACGGTGAAGGCACCCACGTCATCAACATGCCGCACATCCACGACACCCTGTCGCCGATCCTCTACACCATCCCGCTGCAGTTGCTGTCGTACTACGTCGCCGTGCTCAAGGGCACCGACGTTGACCAGCCGCGCAACCTGGCGAAGTCGGTGACGGTGGAGTAAGCCTCACTGGCGTACCCAAAAGGGGTGGTTTTGAACAATAAAGATTGACACAAAACAATAAAGTTTGACACTCATGAACATAGATTGACACAAGGCCCAAACCCCCGTATCTATGGGGGTTTTTCCTTTCCAGGCTTTCCCTTTGGTCTGGATTCATCGCTTCAACTCTCCGCGGGTGTAGTCTAGAAAACGCTTTGAAATATGGCCGCTACGGCGGTCATGTCCTTCTACGACTTTTTCTCGGCGTGAGGTGAAGCGGTCCGCATCGACTGAGGAGGCGTGGGTTGCGAGGTCGTAAGTTTGCATCACAGCAAGACATTGAACGGCATATTGCAAATGGATTTGGCGAAGGCGCCGGGGCAAGCTACGTGCCTTGGCTGCGGGTACAAGATGTCCCGTCGATAGGTCGTTCGCACAAGATCCAAGGTGTGAAGATCGAGAGGATTCATCACCTCCTGTCAGATCTCGAGCGTTCGTACTTCCTTGTGTGTGAATTTTCTGAAGACGTCGTGGATATACGGGAGCAATACCCTTTACTACCCACAGAGCGTGCGCAAGCGATAGCGTCGGCGATCGATGTACGCTATCCAAGATACCCTAGAACAACACTGCCTTATGTGATGACAACAGACTTCCTGTTAACTGTTAAGGACCCGAGCGGAAACTTCAAATCGGTAGCTAGGACGGTGAAGTATCGTTCCGATTTAATTGGCAATGGAAGTAAAAGAACGCTTGAAAAACTTGAAATTGAAAAGCGTTTTTGGGAAAGCCAAGGTGTTGATTGGAAAATCGTAACAGACGAGTTTTTTACACGAGATTTGATTAAAAATCTTGGACTAATCAGGAGGTACTCGAAGCTCTCTCGTGATTTAATGAAAGCGCCGTTGCATTCGAGTTTTATCGAGTGCCTTGTAAACAGCCGGGAATATTCGTGGACCTTGGCCACCTGTCTAAGAAAAATAGCATCACTTCTGTCCATTTCCTATATAGACGCTCAAGCAATTTTCTTTCATCTGGTTTGGAACAAGATACTGAAAATCGATTTGGTTAACACTCCTCTCCACCTTACTGGTCTAGTTCCTGGCTTCGAAGTTTCACCGGGCCCTGTCCAAGTATCGTTGAAGGAGAAATTATCATGACTGTTCTCGTTAATGACGTTTTCGAGCCTGTAACCGATCTGTCGGTCATTGCTACGATAGCCAGGCTCCTTTACCAGGATGAAACGCATGACTTAGCAGTTTTGATGGATCTAGCTGACCCACCCCGGCAGCCGTACGCGGTTGGTCTGGATGAGCTGCGTCGCTCGATAGCGTCTGGTCACACCAAACCAGCAGCCATCACCACGCCCGAGTTTATGCTTGTGCTTGAGGAACAGTTGGATGAGAGAGCCAAGCAAGGCCGGGACGAAAAGTGGGCCGTCATCGCCCCTCTATTAGATCCTGAATACCCGGGACAAATATTTGTACGAGGTGAGTTAGGCCGGCTTGTTAGCAGACGGGCGTCAGAGCTCGGAATCCAGCGGAAAACGATCTATCGGCTTCTTTACCGATATTGGTTTTATGGTCAAGTTCGCAACTCATTGCTTAATAATTATACGGCGGTAGGTGTTGCCGATAGAAAATATGATCCGAGCAGGCCACCAGGGCGAAAGCCTAAATTTCAAGGCGTTCTTACTTCGCCTTCCAAGATGCTCAGTGCAGTTGATAAACGATGCATCCGTGTTGGATATGCTCTTTATGTAAGAGATAAGAAATCATCTATTTCGAGCGCATATGACGAAATGTTGAGACGATTCTACTCTGTTCGAGACATCTCTAAAAACAGTGAAGAAGAGCTTCGTTTGTTGCCTGGTTCAGAACTCCCCAGCTTGAGGCAGTTCCAATATTGGGGACAGATTTTTTTCGACGAGATTGAAACCGAGCGTGGCCGTAAAGGGTTGAGGAGGTGGTTAAAGGATTGCCGTCCGCTTTCAGGTACCGTTCGAGATTGGCTGCGTGGACCCTGTCATCAGTTCGAAATCGACGCAACGATTGCCGATATTTATTTGGTCAACAGCTACTCTAGACGGATGCTCATTGGTCGGCCCGTTGTTTATATCGTAGTGGATAGTTTCTCCGGAATAATTGCTGGTCTCTATGTAGGATTGGAGGGCCCTAGTTGGAATGGGGCGAGACAAGCGCTGTTCAACGCGTTTACCTCCAAAGTCGAGTTCTGCGCTCAGAACGGCGTTGACATCAATGCAGATGATTGGAATTGTCACCACCTGCCCCACCAGATTTACGCCGACCGGGGAGAGATGCTGTCACTCGCAGCAGAGGGGTTATCCTCAGGGTTGGGAATTGAGATGGGCACTGCCCCACCTTATCGGCCTGATTGGAAGCCTATGGTAGAAAGTCGGTTTGGCATTTTGAATGATTTGACGGGTATCAGGTGGCTACCTGGCGGGGTAGCTGCGCGGGACAAAGAGCGCGGCGAGCGAGATTACCGGCTCGATGCCACGCTGAACCTCAAAGAGTTCACCCAAATCCTCATCAATTGCGTGCTCCACTATAACCGTCACCATCGACAGCCTGACCGACTGACTCAAGCGATGATGAATGACGGCGTAGAACCTACGCCTAACGGTATATGGAATTGGGCCTGCGACAACGACCTGATCGAATCCAACAAACGTCCCGACGAGCTGGTTTATCTCCACCTTTTACCGCGTGAGCGCGCGACCGTTCAAAAGGGCGGAGTGATGTTTCGCGGCATGCACTACGTGTGTGATATGGCCATAGAGAAAGATTGGTTTGCCAAGGCTCGCAAAGGGGGCGTTTGGTCAATAGAGTGTTGGTTCGATCCGAACTCTGCGGCACACATTTGGATTCAAGGAGAGGCCAAGCAGTTTATCCGTTGTGATCTTCGACGATCGGATGCCGGTTACGCGAATTATCGCTCGGACGAGATTTTTGATCTGCTCGAAGCCTATCGCCAAAAACCGCCTACTCGCCGTCGAGCTGAGCTGGAAAGCCGTGTGCAGCTTAGCGATCAGGTCCACCAGATCATCAGTCACGCGCTCGCAGAACGAAAACAGGAACCTGCTCCGCCTACTAAGGCAGAGGCCACTGGAAACATCCGCGAGAACCGCGCAGAAGAACGTCTCCGCGAGCGTGAAAATGCGGTTGTTCCTGAAGGCGTCAGGGTGGAGCCAGCTTCACTTCAATCTGAAACGACACAGAAAGCGCATGATTCATATGCCGGTGAGCGCACCGCTCAGGTTATCGATTTGCTCAAAAGAATTCGGCCAGGACAGGCAAAATGAAAGGTGCACAGACGTTTGCCAATTACGTCAGACAGGACATTAGTGAGTATGCGGGTAACCCGCTTATCGAAGCTTTGCCTCCGATATTGTCGGAGGCGGCGGCTGTTGAACTGATTTCGAACTTTCCTCAGCCGGTGGATCCGAAAGAGCTGACGCTCGAAGGAGCCACTCGAATTCACTGTATCGACAGGCTGAGAACCGTCGTACAGCCGTTCTTGCTACATCTGGAACTGGAGGCCCTGTTCTCACTGCTCATCCGTCGAGGGTATGTCGGGCGTAACCCGATGTCGCCCGCTACCGTCCGGCATTTGCATTCTTTATCGGGAGCTCAGCGTTACCACGATGCGTTCAAGTCCACTGCAGAAACGTTTACGGTCGTCGGCCTGAGCGGCATTGGCAAGTCAACGGCACTCCACGCCATCTTGAGCCTTTATCCACAGACAATCCGTCATGAGCGCTATGAGGGAAAGCAGTTTGTTCATACCCAAATCACATGGCTGAAGCTTGACTGCCCTCGGGATGGATCGCTGGCTGGATTTTGCCAGCAGTTTTTTTATGCGGTTGGAGACGCTCTAGGAGACAAGGACTACCACAAGCGCTACCGGCATCGAAACATCAATGATGCGCTGCAACAGATGGAGCAGGTGGCCAGCACGTTTTTCATCGGCGCCTTGTTGATCGACGAGCTGCAAAACCTCCACCTGGCGAAAACCGGTGGTAAGGAGAGCATGCTGAATTTTTTCCTGCACTTGGTAAACAACATCGGTATCCCGGTGGTTTTCAGTGGCACGAACTCGACGATTAGCCTGTTCTCAGAAGCCATGCGGACTGCCCGCCGAGTTTGTGGTGCTGGTACGCTCGAATTCAAACGATTCGAAAAGGATGATGAGGAGTGGCGGTTGTTGGTCGAAAATCTCTGGAGCTATCAGTGGTGCAAACAGACGGCTGAGCTGACCGACGAGATTTTTGACACGCTGTATGAGCACACTCAAGGCGTCACGGATTTCCTGGTCAAGCTGCTGGTATTGAGTCAGCGTTATGCGGTCCAGAGTGGCTCGGAGTGTTTGACTGCCGAGATCCTGGTGAAGGTAAGCAACTCAAAAATGCAGATTCTAAAGCCAGCCCTTTCAGCTCTGCGTAGCCGTGATCCGAAGCGGATGCGACAGTTTGACGATTTGCTGCCGATTGAGGATCAGCTGAGCGAAATGATGGTTTTCGATGGATTGGCACGAGAGGATCGCCTCACCTTGCTTCGAAGCGTTGTATCCCGTGAGAAGCCGGTAGACCCATCTCCGACCATTTTTGCGAAAGATCACCCATCGCCGATTGCTACTGCTGTGGAAAACTCAGAGGCTAAAGCGCTTAGCGAACATGACGCTCCCCTCGACGCTCTGCGCGCTGCGGGCTGGCTCAACGAGGACCTGTTTGAGTTCTCACCGATGTATCACAAAGCGTGAGTCGGAGGGGGGGTGAAGTGCAACTTAAACTCCATTTCTTCCCCGCCGCGTTTCCCGACGAGACGCTGCACAGCGTGATTTCTCGTTATGCCCGTCTTTGCGGTGTTCGTAATTGCCAAGCAGCATTTGCCGGACTGAAATCGGCGGCAGCATTTTCGCAAAATGTGGCATTCCCAAGTCATTTAGGGGAGTTTGTCGACGCGCTACCCAGCGGTACCGAGCTATCGATAGCCGAGGTCCTCATGCGTCACACGCTATTACCCTACTATGCGCCGTTTTTGAGTATGAGCCAGGTAGAACACGCTCGGACGCTGATGACTGCCGATGGGAAGGGCTTGATGTTGAAGCTGGGCGTCAACGCGAGCCGTATTGGATTCGCCTCCCGAGTGCGGTTATGCCCAGAATGTATCGCCCAAGATCAGGCCCAACGGGGAGTTGCTTACTGGCACAGGGTCCACATGCTTCCAGGCGTGCTGGTATGTCCGCATCACGGCACGTCACTTAGGATCCTTGATCCTCGCTGGTCCAGCCGTAGCTCTCGACAACTCAATCTGCCGAGTGATGAGAATGTGCAAGCACACACGGTACTTCTCGATACCCCGTTGCTGCGCATGCCGCCGCTTCACGAAATAGCGTTGCGATCACTTCAGGTCATCGAGTCTGAAGTCAGTGCTTTGTCGGCGGAGGCGGTGCGCTACACGCTTTTACAAAGGGCAACGCAGCTTAACCTTGCCTCTGATAACCATCGCTTGCACCTGCACATGCTGGCGCAGCACATGGCCGATTTTTTTGCTGCACTCCCGCGAGAATGGGAATTTTCTATACTCGGAGAAGTTCGTGCAGGTACACCCGCCTCATGGGTCATGAAGCTGCTTCGTACGCCAATAACCTCCCACCATCCGCTCAAATACATTTTATTGGCCGGTGCTCTGGGCATTGACATGGTGAGCTTGCTGCATGGTCAACGCCCAATGAAACAGGCGGTGGCGTGTGGTCCGAAAGCTCACATTCGACTTCACACGCGCCTTTCTCCGGTGATGCCTGGTGAAGGCCTGGACTGTTCGTCAGCCGCTGTGTGGAAACATGCTCTTGAGGGAGCTGATGCCAAAAAGATCGCTGCCGTTCTAGGCGTTTCATTGGCGTATGTCTATCGTCACATCCGAAATGTAGCCGGCGGGCAAGGTGCTTGGAGGGAGGCACGATTTCACATTGAGCTATGCGCAAGACGCGCGGCTTTCGAGGCTGATTATCGCTTTTACAAAGCACATGCATGCAGGGGGTATGCGTGGCTGTATCGCCACGATAGGCAGTGGCTTTCGGAGTCAACTGTAAACCCAAGCCCCCATCGTACGCCCCGTCTAAATAGCGCCGAAATGTTCGCTGCCCTCGATGCGAGACTGGCCGAAGAAGTCCGTCAGTGTGCTGAAGCGCTTTATGCTCTTGCGGGTAAGCCTGTCCGCATCTCGCGTACCAGAATTGGCCGGGAGCTTCATGTTCTGTCTCGCTTCGAAAAGCAGCTCTGCAAGCTTCCTCTCTGTGCAGCAATGCTCGACAAAGTATGTGAATCAATCGAAGGCTTTCACGATAGGCGTCTGCGATGGGCTAGACGCAAATTGCTCTCGGAGGGCAAGCCTGTATCACGTTCTTCGCTCTACCGGGTCGCGAGCATTCGGCCCACGCTGTAATCCAGCCCGCCATTCCCTCCATCTAAAAAACGTTCTGAATTAATTCACCGTGAACACATTGTTTTTCTGTTAATGAAAATTTGCACCTTCCAGAATAGGTCCGGAATACGCATGATCACGATCAGCAAGTAAAATGTACTAACCTGCGAGCAATCGCCATGGGCTGACCTACGCGGGTTATCGATACGTGTGTTGTATTCAAGGAGTACGGTCGCGGCAGGGTTTAAATGAATTCACTACGATTCAAAGTTGAGCGGCTGTGTCATTTCCAAATCCAGGCCGGATACAGAATTTTACGGGTTGCATATATACTGCCCTCGGATGCACGTTCTCTTCGAGCCCTACCTTTAATCGGTAAATGATGTCTGATCTATTATTTTTCCCCGTATCGATGCCGGATGAAATGCTGCACTCTCGTGTCACCCGCTATCACTATCTGTCAGGCAATAGAACCGCGACAGAAACCTACCGCGATTTGTTCGCATCGAAACCCTTTTGCATTGGTGGCATCGTACCCAAGCAGATCGAGAGGCTCGCCCACAGGCTGCCGGGGCAATCGGAGAGCAATCTCGCAGAGCTGATCAGTAGCAACACGACTTTTCCTGCTTACCGACCTTTTCTTGGGGTTAAGCAGGGTCCGGAGAACAACGTAGGACCGCTCGGTTATGACGGGGTGGTACGGGTGCCCCGCAGAGAAGAGTCCACCCATGGCAAGGCTAAGCTTTGTCCTACCTGCGTTCAGGAGGATTTGATTGATCGGGGTTCTGCCTACTGGCATCGATCTCACCAGATACCCGGTGTTGCCGTCTGTTGGCGTCATGGCGACGCATTGATCCATGCCTGCCCCGAGTGCTCTCGCCCGTTCTACCGAAAATTGAAGCTACTTCCCAATCTGACTGAGCCATGCGCGTGCGGCTGGAGCCCCTTAAACAGCGCAGCGACTCACAAGGGCTCAAATCTGGAACAGAAAGTCGCCCTGTTCGCACACGATATCTTGCAACGCAATATTCCTCCGATAGGCAGTACGGTATTAAGTTCGTGCTACGTCCGCCAATGCAAGAAACGCGGATTCATTTTCGGAAAAAATGCGGGTATCGCAAAACTATTCGACAGCATCCAAAGCGCTTACGGCGATGAGCTTTTGTCGCAGATTGATCCAGCCTATAACACCGGGAAGCATGAGCAATGGATCCGGCTCAAATCAGACAAAGGTCAGCTAAATATGCCGCTCGCGCGGCATTTGATCATTGCTCTTCATTTGTTTTCCAGTGCAGATGACTTTGAAGAGGCTCTGAAGAATGAGTCTATCCTGCTGAGTGCCTCTATTTCTCCGCGAGTTCCCAAAGGCGAAGAATCGCATCCTAACCAAAAAACTAGATATCGCCAAAAAATTGAGTTGCTTTTAGCGCTACGTGCCGACGCCGATGTCGAGTACCTCTGGAAGAAAGCGTACAAACCTACGCAATGGATTCTAGAAAATGATAACGCATGGTTAATGGCAAAACTCCGTGCACCTAAAAAAGTTGCAGTTACGGCCGAGAAGTCTGTCGACTCTAGAGACGGCGCGTATGCAGCCCTTATCGAAGCGGGCGTAGATGAGCTATACAAAGTTACGAAAGATCCGAAGAGAGTGAACATTCGGAATTTGCAATCGCTGCTCCCAAGTTCGTTACCTCATGAACTGGATCTGCGCAAGCAGAAGTTTCCCCTTACTTATCAACAGATCAAGATTCATCAAGAGTCAGTATGGCATTTCCGTCTAAGAACTTTGGTGTGGACTGTCTCTGAACTCATCAGGATGAAGCTCCCGGTGAATTACTCGACGGTAAGATTGACCTCAGCGGTAGCAAGCAAGGTTTTCCTGGTTTTTTCCAGTTTCTTCGAGTGGGATCTGGAAAGCTTGGCAAGAACCGGAGTCGACGCGGAGGCCTTGCTCAGATCTACCGGCGTATCGAGGAATTGGGAGGGACCACCGGTTCCAATAAGCTTTTGAGGGCATCTGTATTCCGTCAGCGTCTGCCAACCTCAGGTGATAATAAAAATCCCATCTGGCTCCTAAGGATGGTCTGAAGTAGCCATGTATTTCCCCGGCATACCACCTAGCGCAACTTTTAAACTCGCCAAATGATCAAAAAACAATCAATTCGACGAGTATTTCTTACGTTTTCGCCACCCGGACCCCACTCCGGTGGCCATTTCCCGCATTACAGGCGCACCTCTCCTGCATTCGTCAGTAAATGTCGGCGCGCCATCCACAGGTTCGACAGAGCGAACAGTGTCACCAGTTGCGCCGTGTTTTTGGCCAAGCCGCGAAAGCGCACCTTGGTGTAACCGAACTGGCGCTTGATTACCCGGAACGGATGCTCGACCTTGGCGCGCACCTGAGCCTTGGCCTTTTCAATCTTGCGCTTGGCTTTGTACAGCACGCTGCGCTTATCGAGTTTTTTGTAGGTGCTGCGGCGTGCCGCCACCTGCCAGATAACTTCACGTCCTTCATGCTCGGGCCGCTTTTCGACACCGGTGTAGCCTGCATCGGCGCAGACCACGTTTTCGTCGCCATGCAGCAATTTGTCCACCTGGGTGACATCCGCCACATTGGCCGCCGTGCCCACTACGCTGTGCACCAGACCCGATTCGTCATCGGCGCCGATGTGGGCCTTCATGCCAAAATAATACTGGTTTCCCTTCTTGGTCTGGTGCATTTCCGGGTCGCGCTTGCCGTCCTTGTTCTTGGTCGAACTGGGCGCATTGATCAGCGTTGCATCGACGATGGTGCCCTGGCGCAGCGACAGGCCGCGGTCGCCCAGATAGCCATTGATGACAGCGAGGATGCCGGCCGCCAGCTCGTGTTTCTCCAGCAAGCGGCGGAAGTTGAGAATGGTGGTTTCGTCGGGGATGCGCTCCAGGTTCAGCCCGGCAAACTGGCGCAGGATCGTGGTTTCGTACAGCGCTTCCTCCATCGCTGGATCGCTGTAGCCGAACCAGTTCTGCAGCAGATGCACACGCAGCATCGCCATCAACGGGTAGGCCGGACGGCCACCTTCACCTTTCGGATAATGTGGCTCGATCAAAGCAATCAAGCCCTTCCACGGCACCACCCGATCCATCTCGATCAGGAACAACTCCTTGCGGGTTTGCTTGCGCTTGCCAGCGTACTCGGCGTCGGCGAAGGTCATCTGCTTCATCGGGAAACTCGGTGGGTGGGGTCGCGGTATTTTGCCAAATCAGAAAGTCTTTTTCAGAGTTTCCCTAAGCGTAGACGCGGAGCAGGGTCCACCTTTCACATTAGTAACATTCGCGGCAGCTTTCTGAAAGCTTTCACTTGTTACTCTTTAACTCAGAAATAATTGAGCTCTGGAGATAATTATGAAAGCAATGACAGCAATGAAAGGATTTTTTGCCGCTACTATTTTGACCTTATCTGCTTTGGCCATGGCTGAGGGAGGCGGTGACCGCGTTTATGGTCGAATGATGCAAGAGAACCAACAGGCAATGGAACAATACGCCTCAAGAAATGGTAAGACACCTCCTGAAATTGTTCATTATGAATATGGTATGAACCTCGATATCCAGAAGGTCGTCAGTGTCACACAAGCCAATAAAACCTGTGGTATTGCTCCTTCGCGCATGACCTACGAAGACTCTACCGGCAAGCTTAACACCGTGGAATATAAGGTTATGGCCGACAACTGCCCACATGGAAGCTAGACCATGCAAATTATTTAAGCGCAACATAATTTTCCGTTTGTCCGAACAAGCTTACTGCCCGCTGACGTAGAAGTAATTTTCAGGACAGGCTGAAGTTATCCATTTTATGAAATCATCTCTGTCAGTTGAAAGGTTTCTAACGCGCAGTGAAGTATTGCTCAACCACCAGATACATCCCGCCTCCTTGTTTCTCCTTTGGTTTGGGAGGCGGTTTAGGCGCCCTAGTGGCGCCTTTTTTACGTTCAAAATGAGCTATGTCCTCTGCACTGCCATGACCCTGACCATGCAGGAACAAGATTAGAAGATCAGTTTCCGGGGTATTCAGCAATGACGTGGTCTGTGCCTGCTTTGGACAAGCCGATTACCTTATAAGCGTCATGTTTCCCGTCCACTTCCATTCCTGGGGAGCCGGCCGGCATGCCAGGAACGGCGATCCCGAGAAGGTCGTCACGTTTGCTCATCGCAATGATTTGCTCGGCGGGCACGTGACCTTCAACAAACTTTCCATTGATCATTGCTGTGTGGCAGGACGAGAGTCGTGGAGCAACACCGAGATCCTGCTTGACCGCGCTCATGTTGGTTTCTACATGATCAACGACGGTGAAGCCGTTAGCTTCAAGGTGCTGGATCCACTTCTTGCAGCATCCACAGTTAGCGTCACGATGGACGTCGATCGTCAGCGACTCTGCTGCATGACCAGCTGAACTGATAAACAGAGCCGCAAATGCAGCGAGGCGAAGTGCCCGACCGGGACGAAGAAAGTTATTTCGCATGGGTATGTTCCTTCCCATCAGCGTGGGTATGAGTTTTTGGCTGAGTGGCCGGAGTTTCAGGGGCGTCATGTGAAGCCTCCACAACCTGAGGATGGGCGTGTTCGGTACTTTCATCCTGAGAAGGCGCTGCGGCCGCCTCATGGGCATGAGCGCTGTTTCTCTCGCCATGATGGTCGCCTGCTTCGGCTATCTCTTCGGCTGCACTCGCGTCATGATGCCCCGCGACAACGCCTTTTTGGCCCTCATGCTGGCCTTCATGGTTATGCATTTTGCTCTCACCGCCACCGTGTTGATGACCACCGCTGCTGGTTGCTAGAGCTTTGTATTGCTCTGCATCCAATGAAGGCAGTTGCTGGAGAAAAGCGACCATTCCCCATATGTAGGGATCGGCCATGCTTTTACCCCAAGCGGGCATGCCTGTGGATTTGATTCCATGCTTGATGATCCAGAAAGCTGCGGCAGGGTTTCCATCAACGCCCAGTTTTGAAAGATTCGGAGGTGCAGGGTAAAGGCTATTACTTAACTCGGTTCCTGCAATACCCGGAGCCAGATGGCAACCGATGCACATAGAGTTGTAGTTGCCAGCACCTGCGCGGATGAGAGCTTCTTCGCTCAGGTCGGGGACTTTAATGTCGCGTGAGCGCACTTCGATCGAGCGATCCCGAGCGGTGGAAAGTAGCGCGTAAACGGGATCGGAATGTGGTTCATCCGCCCCAACATTGATCACACCAAAATAAACCACGCCGGCACCTGTTATTGCGGCAACCACCCCGGCAGCAGTCAATGTTTTCAATGTTCTTTTCATGTCAGGCCCTCAAAACCACATCCGAATACCGGCGACAAACCGGGCCTCGTTGGCATCCTCTCCTTCATCGCTGGCCAGATCTGCCGTATTGCCGTAGGAGCGGCTCCAGCTAACACCAATGTAAGGGGCAAATTGGCGAACAATCTCATAACGCAATCGGAGCCCTACTTCGGTGTTTGCCAATCCAGACCCAATGCCGCGCTGGGGATCATTTTTTCCGTAAAAATTGGCTTCGGCCGTCGGCTGCAAGATCAGGCGATTGGTCAGCAGAATGTCGTAGTCGCCTTCCAATCGAGCAGCGGTTTGACCGTTCTCACCGATGTAGGCGGTCGCTTCGGCTTCAAAGTTATAGAGGGCCATGCCCTGAATACCGAGCGCTCCCCAAGTTTGTGGTGACCCGGGTTTGAAGTCTTGTCGTACGCCGGTGACGACATCCCACCATGGACCGATGGAGTGCCCCCAAAGTGCTGAGAGTTCAGCGTTTTCCGTTACGCCATTGGTACGTTCGCCTTCCGAGCGCAACCACAGTCGGTCAACGTCACCGCCGATCCATCCTTTTGCATCCCAGGCCAATGCACTACCGTTGTCAGCATCCTGGTACTCAAATTTATCCAGCAGCATGAAGGAATTTAGTTTTTTGTCGTGGACACCATGACCAGCGACATCTGGAAAGGCGGCTGCACGGTCAGCGTCGGTAAGTACGGGGACTGGGGTTCGACTGGTGGTAGTCGCCCCTCCATCCATACTTTCCATTCCGTCCATTTGCCCGTCATCCATACTCATCTTGCTGTGATCCATAGCCCCCATCTTGCTATGGTCCATAGCTCCGATTGAGCCGTGGTCCATCTTGGAGTGATCCATCTCTTCAGCGGCGTGAACCACGACAAAGAAAGCAGGACTGGTAGAGACTGCCAGTGCTATCAACGTTGGGCGTAAAAACTTACTGGTCATGATCTCAATCTGCCTTTTTGGTTTTTTGGTCATGATCCATCGACTCATGGCTCATCTTGCTGTGATCCATTGACCCGTGATCGGGCTTTGACTCGTTTGTCGCAGTTGGAGGCTTGCTCGTTGCTTCCGCAGGAGTAGCAGGTGAATGAACACTACTATCTTCGACTGCCAGCGCCACGGACGAGAGTCCACCCATCAAGCCGACGGCAAAGAGGCAACCGACCAGCGATTTACGATTTAGGTATGTGCTCACAGATCGTCTCCTTTACTCATCAACCCGTACTTCACGGAACATGCCCATTTCCATATGGAAAAGCAGGTGGCAGTGATAGGCCCAGCGACCTAAGGCATCGGCGGTGACTCGATAGCTGCGCTTGGTACCTGGTGGCATGTCGATTGTGTGCTTGCGCACCATGAACTTGCCGTTCTCATCTTCAAGGTCGCTCCACATGCCGTGAAGGTGGATGGGGTGGGTCATCATGGTGTCGTTCACCAGGGTGATACGCAGACGCTCCCCATACTTCAGACGAAGCGGCTCGGCGTCAGAGAATTTGATGCCGTTGAAGGACCACGAAAACTTCTCCATGTGACCGGTCAGATGAAGCTCAATGGTGCGATTGGGCTCGCGACCGTCAGGGTCTTGGAAGGTGCTTTTCAGGTCTGAGTAGGTGAGCACTCGACGACCATTGTTTCGTAACCCGATGCCTGGATCGTTTAGCTTGGGCGTTGGGTTCATGGCTTGCATGTCAACCAACGGGTTGTTGGTTTCGGACGCTGGGTGAGTTTGCATTTCGCCACCCATACCGCCCATCCCTGCCATCTTGCTGTGGTCCATGCCAGCCATGTTGGACATGTCGCCTTTGTCCATTCCCGCCATCTTGCTGTGGTCCATGCCGGCCATGTTGGACATGTCGCCTTTGTCCATTCCCGCCATCTTGCTGTGGTCCATACCGGCCATGTTAGTCATGTCACCGCTGTCCATGCCGGTCATCCCGGTCATGTCACTTTGGTCCATTCCCGCCATTTTGCTGTGGTCCATGCCCGCCATGCCTGACATGTCACCTTGTTTCATATCGCCGCCGCCCATACCAGCCATGCTGCCATGGTCCATGCCCGCCATACCGCCCATACCCATGTCATCCATGGTCAAAAGCGGCCGAGGATCGATCGCAGGTACCTGTGCCTTTAATCCTTCGCGAACTGCCAAGGTTCCACGTGCATAACCGGTTCTATCCATGGACTGGGCGAAGATTGTGTAAGCTTCTTCGCTGGCAGGTTCTACGATCACGTCATACGTTTCTGCCACGGCGATGCGGAATTCATCGACGCTGACTGGTTCGACATGTTGGCCGTCAGCCGCCACAACGGTCATTTTCAAACCAGGGATGCGGACGTCGAAATAGCTCATAGCTGAGCCGTTGATAAAGCGCAGGCGCAGCTTCTCGCCCGGCTTGAAAATACCGGTCCAGTTACCGTTAGGCGCCTGGCCATTCATGAGATAGGTGTAAGTATCCCCACTGACGTCTGCGAGATCAGTGGGGTTCATTTTCATTTCAGCCCACATCTTCCGGTCGGCCACGGCAGCAGACCAACCTTGCTTGCTGACGTCGTCGATAAAGTCGCCCACGGTACGTTTGTGGTGATTGTAGTAGTCCGATTGCTTCTTGAGCTTGGCCATGACGCGACTAGGATCTTCATCGGTCCAGTCAGTCAACATCACCACATAATCGCGGTTGTATTGAAAAGGTTCAGGCTCTTTCGAGTCGATGACGATTGGACCGTAAACGCCTGCCTGCTCCTGCAAACCAGAGTGGCTGTGGTACCAGTACGTACCGTTCTGATGCACCTTGAATTTGTACTCGTACATGCCATCGGGCGCGATGCCATGGAAACTCAAACCCGGTACACCGTCCATATTGGCGGGCAGAATGATCCCGTGCCAATGAATGGAGGTGTCTTGGTCTAGGCGATTTTTCACACGCAGTGTGACCGTCTCGCCTTCGCGCCAGCGCAGCAAAGGTCCGGGCAACGAACCATTGATGGTCATGGCTGTGCGCGGCGAGCCAGTTATGTTTACAGGGGTTTCACCAATAAACAGATCAAATTCGTTACCGGTGAGAACGCTCGGCAGACCAGGACTGGTCACTGCCCATACAGGAGTGCGCCACAGACCCAGGCCGCCGAGAATGCCACCAGCGGCCAGGCCTTTAACGAATGTCCGCCTAGAGGTTTTGGAATGCATGCCGTTTATGTCCGATCAGTCAAAAGGGAAGCCGTGCGAAACAACCAATGAGTTGCTCAAACAGGTGAAGGCACTCTCTCGGGGGGTGTAATGAGCCCGAATGAGCTCGCTCGCCGTCACTAAAAACGAGTTCTTACGGCAAGCGAGCTCAGAAATTGCCACATTTGAACCACCACAGTGATTACATTTCTGTCAGCTTGGGAGCGCAGCAAGCTATTCAGCAATTCTTGTGGTCCGTCGATTTGGCTTGGCTTTCTGCGATGGGAGGTTGGGTGCTTTGCTTTTGGGCTACTTGATACGATTCCATTGAATTATTCCTAGCCGCTTCCATACGTGCGAACGCCCGGTCACCACCGCCTTCAGCCATTGCCAAAGAAGAGACGGTCAGGGCTGCGATGACGAACAAAGTTTTGATGGGGTTCATTTGAATTTCCTCGGATGAGTATTGGTAACCCCCGAATCCACATCAAGTGATGATTCTTAGGGGTGAGCTTAAGGCTCAATAGGACTATAAGACTCATCCCCTGTCAGGAACCTTAGGTGAATATTACAGTTGTGTCAGGTTGCGATATTTCTCTTGAGGAACACGCTATTTAATCCGTAAGGTCTCGATCTTCCAGCGTCACACCGCTATTTACTGAGTATCAGTTTGAGGTGCGTGACTTTGTAAGTTTCCGTTAACTTTCAAGGGGAAGATGTTTTTTTAGTTTCTTTACTGGAACTGCATATCTGAACCTGGATGCACCGCGTCAACACTTAAGTGTTCGATGTTCATGGGAAATAGTAGCGCTACTGAGGGTGATTTAGCGTGAGTATTAATTTTGAGAAAGCGCTTGGCTTCGCAGAAAGAGCGTTAATTTATCGTAGTCAAAGAGCTGAGATCCTGAGTAACAATATCGCAAACGCTGATACGCCGAACTTCAAGGCCCGAGACTTAGATTTTTCTACTGTGCTTGCAAGCCAGACAACAGAAACTCCTGCTACTCCGTTTTATTTGAAAACAACAAATGTAAAACACGTTACCGAAAAAGAATCAGCAGGTGATATTTACGGAGGTGCGTTGCTTTACAGCACACCAGCTCAACCTGCCATTGATCAAAATACTGTCGATCAGCAGGTCGAGGTCGCAAAATACACAGAAAATGGAATACGTTTCGACGCCGCTTTTACTCGGTTGAATGGAGCATTCAAAGGTTTGCTCAAAGCTCTGCGAGGTGATTAGTAGCGCAAGGGCTTGCGAGCGGTAATTGTGGCCGACGCGGCTGCTTCGGTACTCCCTGAGGGTTCACCAAGGGGAGCCCCCTGCATACGGGGCTCTGACTAGGGGCAGGTGTCAGCATTCAAGCGCTGATCTGAGAAGGAAAACCTAACGCCTCGACAGCTTTACGAATCTGCTCTGGGCTTTCGCTGCTTTCAACACTCACCTTACCGGCTGACCGATCCACGGAAACCGTAGCTTCGTTGTCCAGTGACTGAATCGCTTTGGTAATTTTGCTGACGCAACTGCCGCAACCAATGCCTGATACATCTAAGACGAACATGGTTATTCCTCTCGTGCTGAGCGGTCTCTTTTCACCGCACCGACAGCATCAACGTTGACACGATGGCAAGGTCAATAGTTATCTGTTTCGGGTTGTGAGCGTCATTCATGGGTAATTGCACAGTCTGGACCACCCTTTTGCATTTGACCTAACCAGCCATTTGCATCGGATTCGACCAGTACGCTTCTTGGCCATGACCGGCAGAGAACGGCCAAAACCGGACGCTCATCACGAACGTCTGAAGCTTGAAAGCCTGACTGACAGGCCAACACGCACAGCACCTATTAACCCTGCCTTCGCAACCCCTTCTCCAGTTGGTCTCGCCAAAACCCTAGCTCTATAGGGCGGCTTTCCAAACGCCAAGATTAGGAGTAATGTAATACTGACTACATATTAAATAGCTATCTCTACATGAAAAATTGGCTGACTCTGATTCTTGGCTTACCCACCGCTAATGCCACCGAACGCATGCGGGCTTGGCGCGCTTTGAAAGCTTCAGGTGCGGCAGTTTTGCGCGATGGTGCTTACCTGCTGCCTGATACCGGTGTCTGTCGTGAAGCGTTAGCGTCTGTCGAACGCGACATCCTGGCCATCAACGGCACCGCTTACGTCTTGCCCGTCGTCGATTCTCACGGTGAGCGCTTTGTCGAGCTGTTCGACCGTAGCGAGGACTACACCAAGCTACGCACTGAGATCGAAGCATGCCGTGCACAGCTCAATGCTGAGAACGCACTGGCCACCACCAAGCAGATTCGCAAGCTGCGCAAAGCCTACGAACAACTGGTCAACATCGATTACTTTCCAGGTAAGCCGAAGCAGCAAATTAATTTGGCTTTGCAGGAGCTAGAGACAGCGGTTAGCAGGGCCCTGTCTCCGGATGAGCCACACAGCAGCAACCAAACAATAACGACACTCTATGTTGATGATTATCAGGGACGCGTCTGGGCAACACGCAAGCGTCCCTGGGTCGACCGACTGGCGTGTGCCTGGCTCATTCGTCGCTTCATTGACGCGCAAGCTCAGATCCTCTGGCTGAACACGCCACAGGACTGTCCAGTCGGTGCCCTGGGTTTTGATTTCGATGACGCAACCTTCAGCCATGTTGGTAACCGCGTCACCTTCGAAACCCTACAAGCCAGTTTTGAGCTTCAAGAGCCCGGCCTAAACCGTATCGCCGCATTGGTGCACTACCTCGATATCGGAGGTATCCAGCCGGTGGAGGCTGCCGGTATCGAACGGGTGCTGGCAGGGCTACGTGAAACCATTACCCATGACGACCATCTGCTGGCAGCTGCAAGTGCCATCTTCGATGGCCTGCTCGCCGGGTTCGTGAAAGAGGAGCAACCCAATGAGTAAGGTTTTGGCACCAGAGGTTGAAGAGGATATGTCGAGGCCTGAACCGATTAGTCTGCGTGAGGCGTTCTGGTTCTGGCTGAAGCTCGGCTTCATCAGTTTCGGCGGGCCAGCCGGACAGATCTCGATCATGCACCAGGAGCTGGTGGAACGGCGACGCTGGATTTCCGAGCGCAGATTCCTGCATGCCCTCAATTACTGCATGTTGTTGCCTGGGCCTGAAGCTCAGCAGTTAGCAACCTACATTGGCTGGCTAATGCATCGAACCTGGGGCGGAGTTATTGCGGGTGCTTTGTTTGTACTGCCCTCACTTTTCATCCTGATCGCTCTTTCGTGGATGTATATCGCCTTTGGCGATGTCCCCGCGGTGGCCGGACTTTTCTATGGGATCAAACCCGCCGTAACGGCCATCGTGGTGCAGGCGGCACATAGAATCGGCTCTCGGGCATTGAAGAACAATTGGCTGTGGGCAATAGCGGCGGCTTCATTTACCGCGATCTTTGCATTCAATGTTCCGTTCCCGCTGATCGTCTTGGGGGCCGCGTTAATCGGCTATGTCGGAGGTCGCCTGGCTCCCGAGAAGTTCAGAGCTGGGGGGCATAGCGCCGCCAAAAAGTCCTTCGGCCCAGCCTTGATCGATGACGACACTCCGTCCCCGGAACATGCCCGGTTCAGCTGGTTGAAATTGGCATCGCTCGCACTGATCGGCGCCGTGCTATGGGCTTTGCCGATGGGGATTTTGACCGCCCTCTTTGGTTGGGAAGGAACCTTGACCCAGATGAGCTGGTTCTTTACCAAGGCGGCATTACTGACCTTTGGCGGAGCCTACGCAGTGCTCCCATACGTCTACCAAGGCGCGGTCGGTCACTATGGCTGGCTAACCCCGACGCAGATGATCGACGGGCTGGCTCTGGGGGAAACCACGCCAGGGCCGCTGATCATGGTGGTGGCTTTCGTCGGCTTTGTCGGGGCCTATGTCTTGCAAGTATTCGGTGCCGATCAAGTATTTCTGGCGGGAGCTGTGGCCGCCGCCCTAGTGACCTGGTTCACCTTTCTACCATCGTTCCTGTTCATCCTCGCGGGTGGCCCGCTGGTGGAGTCGACCCACAACGAACTCAAGTTCACGGCACCCCTTACCGCCATTACGGCGGCGGTGGTGGGAGTTATCCTCAATCTGGCGTGTTTCTTCGGCTATCACGTACTTTGGCCGAAAGGCTTCAGCGGTAACCTGGACTGGCCCTCCGCGTTGATCGCGATTGCTGCGGCGATTGCCTTGTTCCGCTTCAAGCGAGGCGTCATTCAGGTACTGATGGCCTGCGCGCTCGTCGGGTTGGCTGTGCATTTGCTGCGCTAGAAAGCATGAATTGATTAGCAATCTTTGGCGGGCATTGGGCTCGCCTGACCACCCAGCCTATTGAGCTAGGCAGGAGGTGTTCCATGAGGTGGATTACCCGTGAACGACCCAAGATCGATCGGGTTGCTTGTCCTTGGCTGATCACTCGCTTTATCGATCCACAGGCCGAGTTCTTGTACGTACCCAGCGGTGATGTGCTGCGGATTGCAGCTGAGAAAGATGCGACACCCTACGACATTCCGGGCGTAGAGCTTACCCATGAGGGTGAGTTGTGCAGCTTCGACGCGTTTGTGAAGAAGTACCAGCTCAATGAGCCCGCCTTGCAGCAGCTCGCGAAGATCGTGCGGGGAGCAGATACCTCTCGTCTGGATCTGACGCCACAATCGGCTGGGCTGTACGCCATCTCACTGGGGCTGTCGCAGCGATATTCCGATGATCATGAAATGCTTTCGCATGGACTGATCCTGTACGACGCGCTTTATGCCTGGTGCAAGGAATGCCAAGGTGAATCGCACAACTGGCCTCCTCAAATGTAAAGAGACCAGCTCGCACTGAAGCCCAGCCTAGCGCTGGGCTTTTGCCGTTTAGTGGCAGTGGTAGTCGTTCGTTTTATGGTTGCGATGGCAACCTTTTGAATCAGTACCACCACTATGCGCGAAGGCAGCAGCGGACGAAATCGAAAGTAAAGCGGCGATCAAAAGGGCAGACAGTTTCATCAGGGCTTGCTCCATGCTCATGTTTTTATACTCGTGAGACCTCTCACGCCTTGCAGAGTATGGCCAATTGCCTTCATCGAGCAAGCAACTTCCTCGCTGTTTCCCTGACATTCGATGAAAGGCTGAGTGCCTATTTCTTGAGCTGTCCCCGCCTCTAGTTTAGGATGTTGTGATATCCCCCTAGGGAGGATATAAGAACATCTATAAACGAGAAACTCGTTGCTCTCTTTCTTCGAGAAATGCTCGACAATCTAGTGGTCACACGCCTCTCCATGTGAGATTTCTCATGCTGAAAATCCTAGCCAACCGCACCTACCGTCATCTCTTTCTCGCCCAAGTAATCGCGCTCGTAGGGACTGGACTCGCCACCGTCGCGCTGGGGCTACTGGCATTCGATCTTGCGGGCGCCCAAGCGGGCGCCGTCCTCGGTACAGCCTTGGCGATTAAAATGACGGCCTACATCGGCGTGGCGCCGATTGCCGCCGCTTTTGCAGAACGCCTACCCCGTCGAGCGATGCTGGTCTCGCTGGATTTGATACGTGCCGTGGTTGCACTGGCGTTGCCGTTCGTGACCGAAGTCTGGCAAATCTATGTGCTGATTTTCGTCCTTCAGTCCGCCTCGGCAGCGTTCACTCCGACGTTCCAGGCGACCATTCCAGACATACTGCCGGATGAGGACGATTACACCCGCGCCTTGTCGCTATCACGTCTCGCCTACGATCTTGAAAGTGTCGCCAGCCCAATGCTCGCCGCCGCGTTGCTGACCGTGATCAGCTTCCATAACCTGTTCGCCGGCACCGTCATCGGGTTCCTTGCCTCAGCGGCCTTGGTCGCCACAGTACTCCTGCCAAAGGCGAAACCGACGCCACGACGCAGCATCTACGAACGAACCACTCGTGGCCTGCGCATATTCCTGGCCACTCCTCGCTTGCGGGGGCTGCTGGCTCTCAATCTGACGGTAGCGGCTGCTAGTGCAATGGTCATCGTCAACACCGTAGTGCTGGTGCAGTCGCGCTTCGCTCTGCCTCAGAGTTCTACGGCATTAGCGCTGGCTGCGTTTGGTGGCGGCTCGATGGTCGCTGCCCTGGTCTTGCCTCGATTGTTGAAAAACATCAAAGACCGAACGGCCATGCTGTTTGGCGGAGGCATATTGGTCGCAGGCTTAGCGGTTGGCATCAACCTGACCACCTACAACTTTCTGCTGCCGCTGTGGATGGTGCTTGGGGTGGGCTACTCCTTGGCCCAGACTCCGAGCGGTCGACTGTTGCGTCGCTCTGCACATGCCGAAGATCGCCCGGCGTTGTTTGCCGCCCAATTTGCGCTATCCCATGCCTGCTGGTTGATTACCTACCCATTGGCGGGATGGCTGGGTGCCAACATCAGCCTCACGGCCTCGTTTGTTGGGCTCGTTGTCGTGGCAGGTAGCGCATTGGCGGTCAGCATCGTGATCTGGCGTCCGGCCCATGATCAAGAGAGTATCAGGCACAGCCATGAGAATCTGTCGGATGACCATACTCACCTGGACGGACACAGCGGCACCGATCATGAACATCCATATGTCATTGATGATCAACATCGTCGCTGGCCGAATAGGTAACCGCGTCAACACCTGCTTTAAGGCTGCTCCAGGCAAACTGCATGATTGGCCGCCAAAATCTGAAGAGACCAGCTCGCCCTGAAAGTCAGCCTGGAGCAGGCCGGTTCCTCGAAGCACTGCCGTGGGAGTACTGCGTGCTGCAAAGCAACGGCAGATATGCACTCCATCGCTCAATCCAGAATTCACGGATCGACTTGAACATGCCGGCTGATCGGTATGTTATTATGTAACTATAAAAATCAATGAGTGATGCCGCCTTGCCTCGCCTCTCTTCCCTTTTGCCCGCCGTGACCCTGACTTGGTTGGTGGCCGCCTCGGCCTTCGCCGAACCCCGTGTTCTAACCAGCATCAAACCGCTGCAACTCATTGCTGCGGCCGTGCAGGACGGTGTCGGGACACCTGATGTGTTACTACCAGCCGGTGCTTCACCTCACCATTACACGTTACGTCCTTCGGACTTGCGTCAGGTAAAAGAAGCAGACCTGGTTTACTGGATCGGGCCAGACTTGGAGGGCTTTCTGCCTACCGTACTTGAGGGCCGAAAGGGCAAGAGCGTGGCTGTGCAGGACATGCAGGGGCTGCACCTAAGGCATTTTGGCGAGGAGCATCGACATGACGACGAGCCTGTCGGAGATCAATCTGAGGGGCATGATGCAAAAGAGCAGGCAACAGAATTGCAGGTCGATAATCATGACCAACTTCATCGACCCGGTGCACTGGATGCCCACCTCTGGCTGAGACCTGAGAATGCACGGTTGATCGCCAAACACATGGCTTCGGATCTGGCTCTTGTCGATCCAGGCAATGCCGCTCGCTACCAAGCAAATCTGGATGCCTTCGAGCAACGCTTAAAAACCCTCGATATCAAACTAAAAGCGCGCCTCAAGCCGCTGGAAGGCAAACCGTTCTTCGTCTTCCACCAGGCTTTCGACTACTTTGAGGAGGCCTACGGATTGCAGCACACTGGAGTTTTCGCAATCAACGCCGAGGTCCCGCCTGGTGCACGCCACGTCGCAGAGATGCGAGAGCGCCTCAAGGCTGCTGGACCTACCTGTATATTTAGCGAACCACCCATGCGTCCACGTCTGGCGCAAACCTTGAGCGATGGCCTGCCAGTGCATTTTGCCGAACTAGATGCGCTGGGCTTTGGTCTAAAACCCTTGTCCAACAACTACGAGCAATTGCTGATGAATCTCAGCGATGGTCTTGCTGGGTGTCTTGATCAACTTTGAAATGGAATTATGCATACGATTGAGCCGAACTGGATGATGATCGGCACAATATTTCGGGCCATAGGTCATCGCCTTTTCAGTGAAGATACGCATCTATGGCTTTGATGGGATTGCCAGACATGTCCTGCGTCAGCTTCTGCGCGGCCTCAATCTCTTGTGGCGTCATTGAAGCGGTAATCCTATCGCGCTCTTCTAACGCAATGCTGTCAGGAGCGCTCGCGGCCGCCAGGCTAAAGAGCGCATAAGCTACCACGTGATTCTGCGGCACCCCATAACCATTGGCGTATAGCACTCCGAGGTTGGATCGAGCGAGGGCTGCCCCCTGCTCGGCAGCGAGGCGATACCACTTGATGGCCTCCTTGAAGTCCTGCGGCACGCCTTTGCCCTGGACGTACATCATTCCGAGGTTGGATTGTGCGGCAGCGTTGCCCTGTTCAGCTAAAGGTCGCCATTCACGTAAAGCGGCGGTGAAATCTCCTCGCTGAAAAGCCGAGAAACCTTCATCGAAACCTGCATAGACCGTGTTCAGAACACCAAGCAGCACAAGGTAAACTGGTACATGGCGGGCGTGCATGGCGAATCCT
This sequence comes from Pseudomonas sp. CCI1.1, assembly GCF_034348165.1. Lineage (NCBI taxonomy): Bacteria > Pseudomonadati > Pseudomonadota > Gammaproteobacteria > Pseudomonadales > Pseudomonadaceae > Pseudomonas > Pseudomonas sp. CCI1.1. Next base: position 4,624,398 of record NZ_CP133780.1, on the reverse strand, counting down.
GATTTTGTCTTGGAGCACTATCGATAATCCTAGCAAAGAATCCACCCGTCACCTTTAAGCCATGATCCGTATACCTACTTAAGGGATGTGCTGGCGTGGCCTCCTCTACCGCGAGCGAGTGAAATTGAAGAATTGCCGCCGCATAAGTGCGAACCACAAGGGCGGCCCAAGGTTGCCGTGCGCTCAGGTACTACTAAATTGAGGTTTTTGGCCAGACCAGTAAATTCGGTTCATGGGCGAGTGCCTTTCCCTTAGCGGCCGAGTCAAAGTTCAACTATGACGCCATACTTTTACCGAGGAAATCAGGAGAATGGCGGCGAGCAACGGGAGGAGATATGTTGTCGGGATCAGACCTAGTAATTGCCCGCCGATGAATGTTCCTATGATGGAACCCGCTGCCATGACCAGTATGAATGGCCGTTGAGCGCGGATTATCGAAAAGCTCTGGTCGCGGCTGTATCGCGTGAAACCCACAATCATTGTGGGCAGGCTCACAGCAAGTGAAAGACTGCCAGCGAGCTTGATGTCAGCACCGAATAGTAGAACGATTGTGGGTATTAACAACTCACCGCCAGCAACCCCCATCAATGCAGCAACTACTCCGATACCGAAGCCAACCACGATCCCGACTATAGCCAGTGTCTCGCCTTGAAGCAGGGCGACCCCAGTTGCGCTTGCCTCATGGCCGAACAGCAAAGCAACAGCGATGCCTACGAGCAGCACTGCCAAAACGCGGTACAAGGTTTTACTCTTGAGCTTGGTTGCCCATCCCGCTCCAAACCAAGCACCCGCAAGGCTTCCAGCCAGAAGCGTGACGATGATGTCCCACCGTTCAAAGACCGCAGAGTAGGGAACGCTGAATGCGCGAAATGGAAGAGCTGTGGCTACCACCACGAGGCTCATGGCCTTGTTGAGAATGACAGCCTCCAACGCACCGAAACCAAACAATCCGATGAGTAGTGGCAGCCTGAACTCTGCGCCACCCAAGCCAATCAGCCCACCTAGGGCACCGATAATAGTGCCGCTACCAAATACTATTGGTTTGTTTTTTTCTCTACTTGAGGTCATTGCTCATTTTTCTTTTCAGCGCCCTGAAACTACAAAGCTAGACTAGGATCTTTCCTGGTCCTTCTGCCAAGCTAGATAAGTGTTCACTGGAGGGCGTCGGCTGAAGTGTTGCCGTAGCCCATCAAACAAAGAGTTCGCCAACGCTTGCTGATGGCGTGCGCTGACTAACCGCTGGCAGTCCTGTGCGTTAGGGATGGTCTGAAGTAGCCATGTATTTCCCCGGCATACCACCTAGCGCAACTTTTAAACTCGCCAAATGATCAAAAAACAATCAATTCGACGAGTATTTCTTACGTTTTCGCCACCCGGACCCCACTCCGGTGGCCATTTCCCGCATTACAGGCGCACCTCTCCTGCATTCGTCAGTAAATGTCGGCGCGCCATCCACAGGTTCGACAGAGCGAACAGTGTCACCAGTTGCGCCGTGTTTTTGGCCAAGCCGCGAAAGCGCACCTTGGTGTAACCGAACTGGCGCTTGATTACCCGGAACGGATGCTCGACCTTGGCGCGCACCTGAGCCTTGGCCTTTTCAATCTTGCGCTTGGCTTTGTACAGCACGCTGCGCTTATCGAGTTTTTTGTAGGTGCTGCGGCGTGCCGCCACCTGCCAGATAACTTCACGTCCTTCATGCTCGGGCCGCTTTTCGACACCGGTGTAGCCTGCATCGGCGCAGACCACGTTTTCGTCGCCATGCAGCAATTTGTCCACCTGGGTGACATCCGCCACATTGGCCGCCGTGCCCACTACGCTGTGCACCAGACCCGATTCGTCATCGGCGCCGATGTGGGCCTTCATGCCAAAATAATACTGGTTTCCCTTCTTGGTCTGGTGCATTTCCGGGTCGCGCTTGCCGTCCTTGTTCTTGGTCGAACTGGGCGCATTGATCAGCGTTGCATCGACGATGGTGCCCTGGCGCAGCGACAGGCCGCGGTCGCCCAGATAGCCATTGATGACAGCGAGGATGCCGGCCGCCAGCTCGTGTTTCTCCAGCAAGCGGCGGAAGTTGAGAATGGTGGTTTCGTCGGGGATGCGCTCCAGGTTCAGCCCGGCAAACTGGCGCAGGATCGTGGTTTCGTACAGCGCTTCCTCCATCGCTGGATCGCTGTAGCCGAACCAGTTCTGCAGCAGATGCACACGCAGCATCGCCATCAACGGGTAGGCCGGACGGCCACCTTCACCTTTCGGATAATGTGGCTCGATCAAAGCAATCAAGCCCTTCCACGGCACCACCCGATCCATCTCGATCAGGAACAACTCCTTGCGGGTTTGCTTGCGCTTGCCAGCGTACTCGGCGTCGGCGAAGGTCATCTGCTTCATCGGGAAACTCGGTGGGTGGGGTCGCGGTATTTTGCCAAATCAGAAAGTCTTTTTCAGAGTTTCCCTAGGCTGACAAGCCAAGCGCTGGATCGCAACCATCCATCACCTTATCCAGCTAGATCTGCCTCCTCCAATAAGTGCCGCACAAATCCCGGCGGGTGCAGATTTCCGGGAGGTTTGCGCCAGATCAGTTGGAGACGCTTTTCAAGCCCCGGGATGGGAAGAGCTACCAGCGCGCCACTGCGAACTTCGTCTTGTACTGCGGAAGCCATCACCAACGACACGCCGAGTCCCGCCCTCACTGCTTGTTTGACTGCCTCGGTGCTGCCTAGCTGCATACCGCTGCGAGGCACGCCCAGTTCGCCAAAGTATTCGGTCAGAAGCCGTCCGGTACCGCTACCCGGTTCACCTCCCAGCATCGGCAGGTCCACCAGACGATCACGTTCTATGCACCCTGCTTCAGCCAGCGCATGGTCGGGGCTGACGATAAGCACCAGCGGCTCGACCCGCCAGAGGCGGTGTTCGAAGTCGGGGTGAGGTAGCCACCATTCCATGATCGCGGCGTCGAGCTGGCCCGCCAGTAGCTGGTCGGCCACATCCGGGTTGGCGGCGATGCGCAGATCCACCTCGCCCCTCTCATTTGCGGTCGTCAGATAGTTGCGCACGAATGGCTGGAGAAGGTAGGTGCCGATGTTGGAGCTGGCCCCGACGCGCTCACGATTGCCATGCAGGGCTTCTAGCGCCCGGGCGTGCATGTCGAGCAAGGCGGTCGCATGCGGCATGAAGGCCAGCGCCCGTGTGGTAGGCTGGCAGCCGCTACGACTGCGCTGCACCAGCGTTACGCCGACCTGCTCTTCAAGCTTCTGCAAGTGCTGCGACACCGTCGGCTGGGCCAGCCCCAACGCCCTCGCCGCGCTCTGAAAACTGCCTGTTTGAACGATCGCTACCAGGCTCTTCAGCCAGACCGGATTCAACATGCGGCAGGCTCGGCCTTGGGCAGACGGTTCGCAGCGTTGATTGGGCGCGCACCTGCCAATACCTGGATGATGTTCTGCGCTGCACAACGTTCAATCTCCAGGCGCACCGCGCGCACTGCCGACCCTATGTGCGGAGTGAACAGCGTATTCGGATGCGCGAGCAGCGCAGGATCGATCAGCCGCGGCCGGTCCGCGCGAGCCCAGTCTTCCATTTCGAATACATCCGCCGCATACCCGCCGAGCTGGCCTCGCTCAAGCGCCGCGAGCACGGCGGCTTCATCCACTACCGAACCACGACAGGGGTTTACAAGCAGAGCGCCCGGCCGTACGAGGGCAAGCAGCTCGGCGTTGACCAGATGCTGGGTATCGGCATTCAAGGGAAGCGCCAGCAGGATGAAGTCCGAGCTGGCGAAGAGTTCGCTGCACGCCACCTGGCGCAGGCCGAGCCGTTGCTCGGTTTGTGTATCCAGAGCCTTCGCCTCGTGGTACTGCAGGGTCGCGCCCCATCCCTGCAAGCGATCAGCCATGGCCAGTCCGATGGCGCCCATGCCAAGGATGCCGACCGTAGCGTTATCCAGCCCCGTGCCGTAGAACTGTGGTTGCCAGCCCTGGAACTCGCCAGAGCGGACGAACGCATCTGCTGCCCGCAGATGCCGCCCCAGCCCCACCGCCAGTCCGATCGCCAGCTCGGCAGTCGGGACCGTCAACAGATCAGGCACGAAGGTCAGCCAGACCCCGCGGGCAGTACAGGCGTCCACATCGAAATTGTCGAAGCCCTTGAGCGCGCAGCCGACTACACGCAGCTCAGGGCAGGCTTGAAGAAAGTCTGCATCGACCCGATCGGGCATGAACGCCATCATCGCCTGAGCATCGCGGCAGCGGCGCAGAATTTCCTCGCGCGTCAGCGTGCTGTCGGTCTGGTTGGTCATCAGCTCGCAATGTGGCGCCAGCAGTTGCAGGATCTCATCGTGTACTCGGTGAGTTATAACGAGTTTCGGCAGCATGGTTTGTCCTATTTGAAACGTTTGCGCAGCACGCCACTGAAGGCGTCTACTAGCGTGACCATGGCCAGGATGACCAGCAGGATTGCTGCAACCTCCTGGTACTGCATGATGCGCAGCGAGCCCATGAGTTCGAAGCCGATACCGCCGGCGCCAACCATGCCCATCACGGTGGAGGCGCGAAAGTTGTATTCCCAGCGGTAGATCGCCACGTCGGCGAACTGCGGCGTCACCTGTGGCAAAACCGCGTGCAGCAGCACTTGCATCGGCGTAGCCCCCGCCGCCCGAGCGGCTTCCACCGGCGCTTCGTCGACGTGCTCGATGGCCTCGGCGAAGAACTTGCCGACCATGCCGACCGAATGCAGACCCAGGGCAAGCACGCCCGGCAAGGCGCCGAACCCTACGGCTGCAACGAAGATGATGCCCATGATCAGCTCCGGCACCGACCGCAGGGCATTGAGCAGCACCCGGGCAACACCGAACACAAGGGGGTGCGGCGCCGTATTGCGCGCTGCAACGAAGGCCACCACCAGCGAGAACACCACTGCGATGGCCGTACCGGCGATGCTCATCGCCAAGGTGTCGATCAAGGGGCGAATCCAGCTTCGATAGCCCGAAAAGTCTGGCGGCATGGCCTCGCCTGCCAGGGTCGCGATGGAGGGCAGCCCGTTCAGCAGCGTGGTGGCATCGAGCAGCCCCACGTACCAGCAGGCCAACAGCACCACTCCGAATACAATCGCCACCTGCCCCAGCTGGCGCCACCAACCGAGGCCGAAGCCTCGAAGGATGTGCTCGCGTTGCTCTGCAGGCAGCGCCTGCACGTCGTAATGAGTAGACATATCGGTGCTCACATCGTGGCGAAGTCGAGGCCGAGCAGCGATCCCATGTTGCGGATCACATCGTAGTCGGCGTCGGTGATTGGCGCGAAGGCCTCGGCCTTGAAGTTGCGCAGCACTTCGGGATCGTCGATACCGACGAATACATCCCGCACCTTGGTTTTCAGCTCGGGGCTCAGGTTCGAGCGCATCGCCCAGGGGTACTGGGGGTATTCGCCGCTGTAACCAAGTACTTTCACCTTGCTCGGATCGATTAGGCCACGTTCGGCTACGTGATTGAAAATTACCTCCGACAGCCCACCCGCATCGGCGTTGCCGTTCGCCACGTTGACGGCAACGGCGTCATGCGTGCCCACAAAATGTTGTTCGTAGTCCTGCCCACCCGTCAAATCGGCCGTCTCAAGAAGCACGGTTTTGGGAATCAAATGGCTGGACGTCGATGCCCGGTCACCATAGGCCATCTTCTTGCCCTTAAGGTCGGCATACTCATTCACGCCTGACGCCACATTGGCGATAATCACCGAGCGATAGGTCGGCTTGCCGTCGATGACCATGGCAGCGAAGGGCTCGATGTCGCTTTTGCTTTTGGCCATGACGTAGGACAGCGGACCGAAATACGCCAGGTCGATACGGCCAAAGCGCATCGCCTCAATCATCGAGGAATAGTCGGTGGTTACGATCAGCTGCACCTTCTTGTCCAGATGCTCTTCCAGATAATCCTTCAGCGGCTGGTTACGCTTGATCAGCTCGGAGGCGTTTTCGTCCGGCAGCAGGGCAACCTTTAGCACATCCGGATCGGCATCGGCCGCTAGGGCGGACAAACTTGAAACAGCGGACAGCAAGCAAGTCAATAAGAGCGCGGATAAGCGTTTCATCGGGACATCTCCAGTGAAGGTTCGAGCATGACAGGTGGTTCAGCCGGAGCATTCGCTGGCTGAGTCGTAGAGCGGCCTGCATAGATGCGCTCAAGCTGCGCATCGGTGAGTTCCGAGGGCGCGGCATCGAAAACGATCTGAGAATCGGCCAGCCCGACGACGCGATCGGCGAAGCGGCGGGCATATTCGAGTTGATGCAGCGAAACGATGGCGGTGATGCCGTCTTCCTTGCAGATGTCGCGCAGCAATCCGAGAACACGGACCGAAGTGGCCGGGTCGAGACTGGCTACCGGCTCATCGGCCAGAATGATCGCCGGCTGTTGCGCTAGCGCACGCGCGATGCCTACCCGCTGCTGCTGGCCACCGGACAGTTTGTCCACCCGGCTTAGCGCCTTGTCTGCCAGACCGACCCGAGCGAGGCAACTGAGCGCAATCTCCTGATCGGCACGCGGCAGAGGAAACAGCGAGCGGAGCGTGTTGTGAAAGGCCAGCCGACCGGTAAGCACATTAGCCAGTGCGCTTTGACGTTCGATTAGCTGGTGGTGCTGAAAGATCATGGCGGTACGCCGACGATGCTGACGCAAGGCCGAGCCGCTGCCGAGTTCACCGAGTTCGCTGGTGACACTGCCGCCAGTGGGCGTGACGAGTCGATTGAGACTACGGAGCAAGGTCGACTTGCCTGCGCCCGAGAGACCAAGCAGCACGGTGAACTCACCACGCCGAAATGCAATCGAGGTATCGCGTAGGGCTGTCACGCCGCCTGGATAGACGACGCTCAACCGGTCGACCCGCAGCACGGCGTCCTGTATCGGATGGGGCGTCATTTGATCACCTTTCGCAATATTGCTGGCCGCACAATTGCGGTTCGCGATGCAAAGGGTAGAAATTCCTTGTTACCGCACTGCTTCTAAAGGATGACATTTCGATGAATACTTCGAATCTGCCGTAGCGGGGCGGCAAGCGAAGCCGTGGAAGAACGGGCGCAACGTAGCGTCTTTCTTCACGCGGGATACAGGAGGCTTTGATTGATACTGCTGCGGATTCGCTACAGTAACGTTGGGCCAGAACGTAATGCCATCCAAGCAAGAGAGCGCACACTAGCGGACTATAGGAGACATTCTATTCTTGCCCGTCGATTGACCTAGGCCGTTATGTGGCTGGTCGAAACCTTCAGGTGCCGCCCAACTAGACGTCTGTTGTCGCGCCCAGCTTAATGCTAGGGAAACTCTGAAGAAGACTTCCAGATTTTGGCAAAATACCCGGATTCCACCCACCGAGTTTCCCGATGAAGCAGATGACCTTCGCCGACGCCGAGTACGCCGGTAAGCGCAAACAAACCCGCAAAGAGTTGTTCCTGATCGAGATGGATCGGGTGGTGCCGTGGAAGGGTTTGATTGCCTTGATCGAGCCGCATTATCCCAAGGGTGAAGGCGGTCGTCCGGCCTATCCGCTGATGGCGATGCTGCGCGTGCACCTGATGCAAAACTGGTTCGGTTACAGCGATCCAGCGATGGAAGAGGCGCTGTACGAGACCACCATCCTGCGCCAGTTCGCGGGGCTGAGCTTGGAGCGTATCCCCGATGAAACCACCATCCTCAACTTCCGTCGTTTGCTGGAGAAGCACGAACTAGCCGCCGGCATCTTGGCTGTCATCAATGGCTATCTGGGCGACCGAGGGCTGTCGCTGCGCCAAGGCACGATCGTCGATGCCACGCTGATCAATGCGCCGAGTTCGACCAAGAACAAGGACGGTAAGCGCGACCCGGAAATGCATCAGACCAAGAAGGGTAACCAGTACTGTGTGTCACGAACACAGGTCAGATGACCTGTGCTGCTGTGCCGAAGATGGAAGTAGGCCTTCCGAAGTCGGCTTGCAGGAGCGGACTTCAAACCACCCGGTGCTGCTGCATCCAAAAGGTGTGGTGGTGAGCGACCGAGGAAAAGTCATCCCTGAGGATGGCAGGTGAGTATGGAGAAGATGAGCGAAAGCAAACCGTCCGATGACGCATCGTTATGCCCAAGGTGCTGCCGAAACTGAGGTGGAGTACTGGCTTCAGGACAAGTCGGGGCGTTACCTGCTTACGGACCCGATGGCAGCCGGTGTATAGGCGGCATGATCTTCATACAGGCTTTGGTACGGAACGTGAGAACCTTGTTCCAGATGCGAAGGAAAATGACAAATGGCCAACACCATGAGGAAGAATACCGATGCTGGAACGAGGGGCGGAGCCTCCCGTAGTAGCGATGAAGCCTCTGTAATGGAGGTGGAGCGAAGGGGCGGCGTTATCCGGCCGACGAGCGTTGCCAACCTCCGGGGATGAGTGGCGTGAGCTCGGCGAAACCTTATGACATAGCGAAACGCACGGTATGGGACGCCTACCAGCAGGTCAGGGCCAACCGCGGTGCTGCCGGCATCGACGATGAAACCATCGCCGATTTCGAGCGGGATCTGTCTAAGAATCTCTACAAGCTGTGGAATCGGATGTCGTCGGGGTCGTACTTCCCGCCTCCGGTCAAGCAAGTAGAAATTCCCAAGGCATCGGGAGGCACGCGCAAGCTGGGAGTGCCCACGGTTGGTGATCGTGTCGCGCAAACCGTGGTCAAGCTTCTCATCGAGCCGGAGCTGGACTCGATCTTCCACTCGGACTCCTATGGGTACCGGCCGGGACGATCAGCGAAGCAGGCGGTGGCGATCACGCGTGAGCGCTGCTGGCGATACGACTGGGTGGTGGAGTTTGATATCAAGGCAGCCTTCGATCAGATCAATCATGGGTTGCTGATGAAGGCGGTGCGCCTGCACATCAAGGAGGACTGGATACTTCTGTACATCGAGCGGTGGCTGGTTGCGCCGTTCGAAACGGATCACGGTATGCGCGTCCGACGCGAACGCGGCACCCCGCAAGGTGGAGTGATCAGTCCCCTCCTGATGAATCTGTTCATGCACTATGCCTTCGACACCTGGATGCAACGTACCAGCCCCAACTGCCCGTTTGCCCGCTACGCCGATGATGCGGTGGTGCACTGCCGCAGTCGAAAGCAAGCGGAGTACGTGATGCGCTCCATTGCTTCACGGCTGGCTGCCTGTGGCTTGACGATGCACCCCGAGAAATCGAAGGTCGTGTACTGCAAGGACAGTAACCGTCGCGCAGGTTATCCGCATGTGAGCTTTACCTTCCTCGGCTTCACCTTTAGGCCGAGGAAGGCGCTCAGCAAACAAGACCAGCTCTTCACGAGCTTCCTTCCGGGAGCGAGTGCGGATGCCTTAAAGCGGATGCGGCAAGCGGTACGCAGGTGGCGACTCAATCGCCAAACCCACGTGACGCTGGTCGACGTGGCTCGGCTCTACAATCCAGTGATACAGGGGTGGTCGCAATACTATGGCTCGTTCTATCGGACAGCCATGCTTGGCATCTTCCAGCACATTGACCGCGCGCTTGAACGCTGGGCCCGACGAAAATACAAGGCTCTTCATAGGCGCAAGCGGCGCATTAGCCAATGGCTGGACAAGATGCGGACTGTGGTACCCCGGCTGTTTCATCACTGGCGAGTGACCGGGCAGCAAGGTTGGATAACGGGAGCCGTATGACGCGAGAGTGTCACGTACGGTTCTGCGAGCGGCTGCGGGGGCAGTTCCCGCGGCCGACTCACCACTTCGGCATGAAGGCGCACATCGGTGTCGATGATGAGTCGGGCTTGGTGCACAGCGTGGTGGGCACGGCGGCCAACGTGGCCGATGTCACCCAGGTCGATAAGCTGCTGCACGGCGATGAGAACATGGTCGGTGCCGACGCGGGTTACACCGGCGTCGAGAAACGCCCTGAACATGAAGGCCGGGGGGTCATCTGGCAGATCGCCGCCCGCCGTAGTACTTACAAGAAGCTTGATAAGCGCAGTGCTTTGTACAAAGCCAAGCGCAAGATTGAGAAGGCCAAGGCTCAGGTACGAGCCAAGGTCGAGCATCCGTTCCGGGTGATCAAGCGCCAGTTCGGTTATGTGAAGGTGCGCTTCCGTGGTCTGGCGAAGAACACGGCGCAACTGATGACGCTGTTCGCGCTGTCGAACCTGTGGATGGCGCGCCGACATTTACTGGCGAATGCAGGAGAGGTGCGCCTGTAATGTGGAAAATGGCTGCCGCGAGGTGCTCGCGGCGGCTAAAAACACAGAAATAAGCGGGTGATCTGAGCGTTTTTGATCGATTTGCCGCTTTTAAAATCGGCAGGGGCTGAAGTCAGCCAGAAATACACAACTACTTCAGACCATCCTTAGAGATGAATCCAGTTTCAACCAGGATTGACGGTACGTCTGGCGACTTAAGTACGGCAAAGCCCGCCTGCTCCACACGCTTCTGGTGCAAAGTGGTGATGCCCGCCAAACTTCTCAGTACGGAGTGGCCCAGTTCCAGGCTCGTTGCGACTGTAGCGCTCATCGACATGTCGAGAATCACTCCTGCCAGCATGGGGTCCTTATCTTTGAGTGCGAGGCTTTTGGTCGTACCGAGTAACTCGGCGCCGTTCTCCTTCTGCGCGAGCCAGCGCGCAGTAGTGGACGTGGCTCCACCTTCCGATAGCGCATAGATCGACGCTCCGGAGGCCGTGCGCCGAGGCGCGGCGTCCGCGTGTATGGAAATGAAGATATCGGCATTGTGTTGGCGAGCAATCTCCACCCGCTTGCGTAACGGTACGTAAACATCGCTGTCGCGTACGAGTCGCACGGTAAACCCCTTTTCCCGCTCGATCCGTTTGGCCAACTGCCGAGCAATTGACAGCACCACATCTTTTTCCCGCTCGCCATTGGCCCCGACTGCTCCAGGGTCTTTACCGCCATGCCCTGGGTCTACCACGACGATGATGTCGCGCTTTGGATGAGCCGAATCATTAAGCACAACCTGCGGTGCAGCCGGCTGTATTGCCGGGGATGCCGAGTTGGAAATATCCAGCACTAAGCGATGCCCCTGTGCCTGTTCAGGTGCCAGCATGAAGGTATTCAACTGCACGGGACCTATCAGGTCCAGGACAATCCGCGTTCCTGTACCTTGAGGCCCTGAACGTATAGCGCGGATTGGCATGTTACCCAGTTGCAGTTTGCTCAAATCAAAGGCAAGGCTGGTTCCCATCAGATCGAGAATCAACCGATCCGGCGCCGTCAGGGAGAAGGTCTTGTACTGTGCTGGACCACTTAGGTCTAGCACCAGCCGAAGCTTGTCGTCGGTGTTCCATAGCCGAACATTTAGGACTTGTGCGGCTTGTAAGCCCAAAGGTAAAGCAAAGGCAAAACCGGCCAAAAATAGATTGAGTAATGAACGTCTGTGCATCTCGTTTACCGTTTTTGGGGAGAGTCCTTTCTCTGCCATTCAGATTAAGAACCGTAGAGCTTGCAGAGCGGCAAGGTGTCCCGGATAAAACCAGTAGCCCCATTGCCGCACCGGCCAGACGTTGAAGGTGAACTTCTGATGCAGCAGCCAGAGTCCGATCAGCGGAGCGGCAAATGCAGTGCTCAAGGCCAGCAATGAGTGAATTTCAAGATCCATAGCCCTGGTCACGATGCTACTGCGGGTGTTGCTCAACAGGCATAGAACTGCTGGCAGCAACCAAAGAGCACCGGGCCTCTTGATCGCTAACAAGACAGCCGCAGGAACGAGCGCGCCGTATAGCCCGTACATCAACGGGTCATCCAGCACGTAGGCAATCGCGGCAGCCATCAAGGCCATAGCGCTGCTCAACAAGGTGCGATGTTGCCATCCCCAGGCAATCACCAGCCCCAATGCCAGGGTAACCAACACGTTGAATGATCCCGAGGTGCTGATATAGCGATAAGGCACTTCTGAAATGGCGGCGAACACCAGCATCAAGGCGAGGTAGCGTCCATTCGCGGCAGTCAGTAATTCGCCCGGTTTGGAGCGCGCCACGTTGGCAGCAATGGCGACACAGAACAGCGGAAAGGAAAGCCGCCCCAGAATGAACAGATTGCTCATCTCCGGCCACACCAACCGCAAGTGATCGATGACCATGGTCAGCATCGCCAGCCACTTGATCAGATCCAGGCTACTGCTTCGGCTCTTGAGTGAGGAATGCTGGGTTGTATGAGCAGTCGTCATGTCCACCCCAGTGTGACGGCGGTCAGCAAGAGATAACGCACGCCCTTGGCCATGGTGACGATCAGCAGGAAACTCCAGAATGGCTCGCGCATGACTCCGGCGACGACCGTCAGCGGATCGCCAATGATGGGCACCCAGCTCAGCAGCAACGACCAGCGCCCGTAGCGCAGGTAAGACTGCTGGGCCTTTTCGAGCTTGCTCTCGCTCACCGGGAACCATCGCTTGTAGCGAAATCGCTCGATAGAGCGACCCAGAATCCAGTTCAGCGCAGAGCCAAGAACGTTGCCGAAGGTGGCGACCGCCAATAGCGCAGAAGCAACGTATTGGTTGGAGAGCAACATCCCGACCAACACAGCTTCAGACTGCATGGGCAATAACGTGGCGGCACCGAATGCCGCCAGAAATAGACCAAAATAGCTGGCGAGTTCGAACACTTAAACGACGCCTTGGGCGCTCAAGCCGATCCAACCATGGAAGCCTACGTACAGACCAACACCGATTATCAACACGCTGGACAGGTACGGTGCACGACGAGCCACGGTGCCCAGCCACGGCCAGCGGTTGGAAGCCTGTTTAGCACCAATAGCCGCAGCAGCTCCCACCGCCACCAAGGTGATCGCCAAGCCGATGCTGAAGCACAGGACGAGTATGCCTCCCAGCGCGACTTCTTTAACCTGAAGACACAGCAACAGAACGGTGATGGCAGCCGGACAAGGAATCAAACCACCCGTCAAACCGAACATGACGATCTGGCCCGTGGTCACCTCACGATTCGTGAAGCGCTTACGGATATCGTTGGCATGTGCGCGTTCATGCGCATCCTGATAGCCATCAATTGACAACTCCAGACCTTCCAGTTCGGAATGCGCGTGCCCGTGATCATGCTCCTGGAACGCCAGATCGTAATCATGGGAGTGGCCCGCATGCCCAAGACTCAAGCGCGCACTGAACTCATGAGGCTCCGGGATATCGACTGCCGACTCCAGAAAGCCTTCGCGCTCGACGAAAGAGAACGATTGAGTGCTGCCGTCCGGACGAGTCGTCATTAGGCGAACATCCGATGTAGCCCAAGCGTGTCCGGTCAATGTTTTCAGGCGCCAATGCGGTGGCATACCTACTTCAAAAATCGACAGTTCGATGCGCCCGTGGCCGGTATCGATTCGATGGGTTTCATCATGATGGCCATGGTCATGCTCACCGTGGTGGTGGTCATCACCTTGCTCGAACTTGAACATCTGCTCACCGCGCCAGGTACGCCACAGCATCCAAAGAGCAACTACGATGATCAGTGCAGAGGACGCAAGCTGGAAGTACGGCTCAGTGGTTTGAGCGTCCAGACCTTTGCCCAGGTACATGCCGCCGATGGCGACCAACCACACCACGGCGGTGTGCGACAGCGTCGCGGCCAGACCCAACAAAACGGCCTGTTTAACCGAACCACGAATGGCCACGATGAAAGCGGCCATCATGGTTTTTGAATGGCCCGGTTCCAGGCCATGCAAGGCACCGAGCAAGATAGCGCTCGGGAAATACAGCCAGGCGTGTGTACCGCCCTGTTGCAGCAGTTCAGCAAAGTTGGGCATGTCAGACCTAGAGGTACTTGGTGATTTGTTTGAAGGCTTCCAACGGTGCGCGCTCGCCATTGTTCAAGGCTGAGACTGTGTCCTCCAGACAGTGATCAATGTGATCCTGGATGAGCGTGCGCTTCGCTTGACATACGGCTTTTTCGACCGCATGCAGCTGCTGAGCGATGTCCACGCACTGACGCCCCTCTTCAATCATGGTGATGATGCCGCGTAAATGGCCGTCCGCCCGTTTGAGACGCTTGATGATCGCCTCGTGACTTTGGTGAGTGTGGGGATGGCTGTGTTCGTTTTCACTCATGACTTGAGCCTCGGGCCTTAATGAATTACGCTGGCATCCTATCCCCCCTTAGGGGATGCGGTCAAACGCATCAAAGCCCTGAAAAACGAGTTGAAGCCCGATCACGATGTTCAGCAGAACACTGACAACAACGGTGGTATTCGCGCTTGTCCTCGCCATGTTTGTGGCCTGGGCCGGGCATACCTATACGTTGTCAGTGACGTCGAAACAGCCTGCTTGGGAGGTTGCGCAAGACGCCCATCACTCTCATGAAGAGCTGACTGAGATGTCGTGTGCGAGCTGCTCGGATCACTATCACTCCCCGCTGACCCCTGACCATCAGCACGAAACACCGCAGCTCACTTCACTGTTGATTTTGGCCGAACAACCCAAGCTATCGGTGCGGGTTGATGCCCCGCAATATGCAGTTCCCCCTCCGCCGATATTCTTGATCAAGCGTCCACCCCGTCCTTCGTTCGCATCCTGACCATGGCCGCGCAGCGGCCTTTGATCCCTCCAACGTAGGATTTATCCATGCATTCGCACTCGATGAGCGGCGTGGGCGCATTCACTGCGCCATCGCACCGCCCGCTACTGCTGTTGTTTTTACTTGTCGCTGCACTTTTCCTCGGGATGCCCGAGGCGATGGCTCACGCCGTCGCGGAAGGTGACAAGGGCTTTATCCAGGAAAGTTCCGGCGTCATGTTGCTGCCCTTCATCTACATGGGCGCCAAGCACATGATGACGGGCTACGATCACCTGCTGTTTCTGTTCGGGGTGATCTTCTTCCTTTACCGCCTGAAGGATGTGGGGCTCTACGTCACACTGTTCGCGGTAGGCCACTCGGTGACGTTGCTGCTGGGCGTGCTGACCGAGATCAGCATCAGCTCGTACATCATCGACGCCATCATCGGTTTTTCGGTGGTGTACAAGGCACTCGATAACTTGGGCGCGTTCCAGCGCTGGTTCGGTTTCCAACCCAATACCAAAGTGGCCACGCTGATTTTCGGCCTGCTCCATGGTTTCGGCCTGGCCACCAAAATCCAGGAGTACGAGATCTCGCCCGACGGGCTGATCCCCAACTTGCTTGCGTTCAACGTCGGCGTCGAGATCGGCCAGTTGCTGGCCCTTAGTGCGATTCTCATTCTGATGGGGTATTGGCGGCGCACCGCCAGTTTCTGGCGCCACGCCTATACCGCCAACGTCGCCATGATGAGTGCCGGTTTCCTGCTGATGGGTTACCAGATCACCGGCCTGTTTATCTCCGCCTAAGGAATTCTGACCATGTTCAATACTCCGCTTCCAACTGTTAATGAATTGCCCAGCACTCGCAAACTGGTTCGTTCGACTGTCATTGCACTGCTGACTGCTATTGGCCTGCTGATGACCGTTGTCATGCCTTCGGAATACGCCGTTGATCCTACGGGTGTGGGCCGCGCACTGGGTCTGACCCAAATGGGCGAATTGAAGATCATCCTTGCCCAAGAGGCGTTGGCGGATACAGCGCCGCCGCAAGCATTAGCTCCTAGTTCAGCTCCAGCTCCAGCTCCGCAGATTGCGCAAATCCAACCTGCTGCAATACCTGTGGCCCAATCAGCGTCGGCACCGACCCCAGCCATGAAGACGAATCAAATGACCGTCACGCTCAAACCAGGTGAAGGGACAGAGATCAAACTGGAAGTGCTGAAGAACAAGACTGTGAGTTATGAATGGACAGCGGCTGGTGGGCTTGTGAACTACGACACCCATGGCGAGCCCTACAACGGTGAAAAGGGTTACTTCCACAGCTACAACAAGGGCAAGCAGGTCAAAAGTAATAAAGGCGAATTCACCGCCATTTTTGACGGCACCCATGGTTGGTTTTGGCGTAATCGCAGCAATAACGACGTGACCATTTCGTTGAAGACGAGTGGTGATTACCTGAACGTCAAACAGTAATCCGACACAGAGACGGCTGTCCTACTGCCGAAAACGCGGACTTCAGCCTGACCACAGACCATTTATTTCATCCACTTTTGAAGAGTATTCCCATGAAATCCCCAACCACTCTGATTCGTTCTGTGCTGCTGTTCTGCTTCCTGGGCTTGATGACGGCATGCGGCGGTGGTGAGAAAGGCACAACCTCCGAGAGCGCTGAGCACGGACATTCGCACGAGTAACACTCTAAAAAAACAAGGCCGCGATTGCGGCCTCGTTTTTCTGCATGACGAAAAGTTCTAGCCTATATCCCGCAAACAAATGACTGCTTTGGGTCGTCCTCTGCCGGTCATGGCCACGAAGCCTGCAGGTCAAATCCGAAGCAAATTACTGGTCAAATCGAATGCAAATGGCTGGGCAAGTCTGTGCAATTACCTAACGGATAGGCTCTCGACAGAACTGGTATAGCATCCCTTGATTCTTCTATGCCATCATCGATGCTTGTAAAATCGGAGGCTAAGGACATGGCAAACGATTTACCACCAGATTACATAGAGTTCGCGAAACAGCTGGGGTTCTCGTCACCAGAGCAGTGGGACGTGACCAGGGGAAATCTGAAAGATGGCTGGAAACGAATTCATCGTCGCATTGTGACAGGGCGGTCTCTTCGGGGGACGATTCTGGACTTTGTAGCTAGAATGAATTCGTCTGACGATCACTTTAGGCGCAAGTCCGGTGAGGTCGGGGTAACTAGGGTAACTCCAGTATCCGCGCAGGTTCAGCTTTTTGAGGATCTATACCCACAATTTGCGCCTTATGTTCCCCCTCAGACGTCGGTAGGATCTGAACACCGGATCAAAAAACCGAAAGCTCCCAAAGTCCGAAAGCCGAAAGTTAAGACGCCAATGTTTGTACAAATTGGATTTGGCTTAGTAAAGCACCTTCCGGCCACGGAAAATCGAGAGGGACAGCGTGATTCTCGACGAACACACTACACCAATCGAAAAAGCCTCAAAGAGCATAATTTACGTGCCAGGTTGGTCGCTAAGCGGATCACATGGGGATAGCGATTAATCCTGATATTTCTAAGATCTCAGTTGTTGCGCTAGATTTGTCAATTCGTATACTGCTCAATCATTTTATAAAGGTCATCTCATGTCCCGTCTTGCTGAGTTCCGTCAACTCGAAAAACACTTGGCCGAACAACTCGCTGCCCTTGAAGCCATGAAAGGCGACGAAGGCCTGAAAAAAGAAGTTGAATTCGAAACTAAGCTGCGGGCTTTGCTTGCCGAGTACGGTTATAGCCTCCGCAACGTCATCGCTCTCCTCGATCCCCAGGCAGCAAGCCGTGCTTCTACTACCGCTGCCCCGAAAAGTGTCCGCAAAGCACGTGACGTCAAGATCTACCAAAACCCAAATTCGGGCGAGTTGATCGAGACCAAGGGCGGGAACCATCGCCAGCTCAAGGAATGGAAAACTGAATTCGGCGCGGACATTGTTGAGTCCTGGCGCACTCAGTAAGATCGGTTTGAGTACAAATGAGGGCCCGGTGGGGCCCTTTTTCGTAGCCACATGCGGGGTAATCATGGATCGACATCTCTACAGGTTCAGGACAGCGGATCGTCTGCTCGGAAAAGACGCCACCGAGACCAAGGAGGCTGTGCCCGGTGAGCTTGAGAAGCTTGAGATTTACTTCGCACCGCCTGAGCAATTGAACGATCCTCTAGAGGGGTACAAGGAAATCTACTGGGCGGGTGATGAAATCGTCTGGGCGAATTTCTTTAGGCATTACCTATTGATACTAGCGCTTCGAAGCTGGGAGATTGATGACGCGGTAATGAGCGGCGTGCCACTTCCTAATGAGCTCCCAATTGGCCAGTATCCTGCTAATCTCCGGGGTGTGTACCTCTTTGCTTTCCAGGAAATGGATTACCTGCTCCAAAGTAGTGAGATATTTCAGGGGTACATCAAGGCACTCTCTAAAGCCGAGAGAAAACACTACAAGCCACAGTTGTTGCTCTACCTCAGTTCTCTGCATACGCGCTTCTTAACAATCGTACTTTCAGTAAGTTACAAGTACGAGTTAACCGGTGCACATCATCCTGAGAATCCTGGAGACCCACTAGGGGACAGTGACTTTCATCTGAAGATAATATCAAATATCGAAGCAGATGATGGCCAGCATCGTGATTTTGAGTCATACATGTTGCCGCTGACCGAAAACTGACCCAGTAAAGGCTGTTCTGCCGACTGAAAACTGACCCAGGTGTTCAACTGCTTCTGCTCATTTTCCGAGCAGGAGAACACAGGGTGATCAGCATGGAAATGTTGGGAAAAATCCGGCGGATGTACTTCCGCGACAAGCTCTCGCTGCACCAGATAGCCAAGCGTACCGGGCTGTCGAGAAACACCATCCGAAAATGGGTCAGAGCGCCCGAAGCCACTCAGCCGGCGTACCAGCGGTGCGCGACCTTCAACAAACTCAGCCCATTCCACGACACGCTGGAACAGGCGCTGAAAGCCGATTCGTTCCGGGCAAAGCACAACCGCAGAAGCGCTAAAGCACTTTTCGAGCAGATCAAGGCCGAGGGTTATGACGGCGGCTATAGCCAGCTCACGGCGTTTGTACGCTCGTGGCGAGGTGAGCAAGGCAAGTCTTTACGCGCTTTTGTACCGCTGACGTTTGCGCTCGGTGAGGCCTTTCAATTCGACTGGAGCGAAGAAGGTCTGCTGATCGGCGGCCTGTTCCGGCGTATCCAGGTCTCTCATATGAAGCTGTGCGCCAGTCGCGCATTTTGGTTGGTTGCGTATCCCAGCCAAGGCCACGAGATGTTGTTCGATGCCCATACCCGCTCATTTGGCGCGTTAGGTGGGGTGCCGCGTCGTGGCATCTACGACAACATGAAGACCGCTGTCGACAAGGTCAACAAGGGTAAAGGCCGCACGGTCAATGCCCGGTTTGCCGTGATGTGCGCGCATTACCTGTTCGATCCGGACTTTTGCAACGTGGCCTCCGGCTGGGAAAAAGGTATTGTCGAAAAGAACGTCCAAGACAGCCGACGGCGCATCTGGCTGGATGCTCAAAACTGCATGTTCCACACCTTCGAGGAACTGAATGCCTGGCTCGGCCAACGCTGTCGTGCGCTGTGGAGCGAGCTGCTGCATCCGCAGTACAACGGACTTACTGTGGCGGAAGTTTTGGAGCTGGAACGGGTCGAAATGATGCCGATGCCGACGGCCTTTGATGGCTACGTCGAGCGCACCGTTCGGGTCTCCAGCACCTGCCTGATCAGCGTGGCGCGAAATCGCTATTCGGTGCCTTGTGAGCGAGTCGGCCAGTGGGTCAGCAGCCGTCTTTACCCATCCCGGATCGTGGTCATCGCCGATGACGCAATGATTGCCAGCCACGAGCGCCTCTTTGATCGAGATCAGGTCAGTTTTGACTGGCAGCATTACATCCCACTCATCGAACGCAAGCCGGGTGCACTGCGCAATGGCGCACCGTTTGCCGATCTGCCCAATCCGTTGCAGCTTCTCAAACGGGGCCTGAGACGTCACAGCAATGGTGATCGAATCATGACGCAGGTGCTCGCTGCCGTGCCCATCGCCGGTCTCGACCCGGTGCTGGTAGCGGTAGAACTGGTGCTTGAGTCGGGAAGTCTGAGCGCCGATCACATCTTAAATGTTCTCGCCCGACTCACCGCTACTGCACCACCGCCTTCCGTAGAAACCAGCCTGCAACTCAAGGTGGCTCCCGTTGCCAACACGGCCCGATATGACCAACTCCGTACAACAGATGAGGAGAGCCGTAATGCGTGACTTGATGGCAGAACTTAAAGAACTGCGTCTGCATGGCATGGCGCAGGCTTGGGAAGAACTGGCGGCCCAGGGAGAAGCTTCGACGGCATCCTCGAAGTGGCTGCTTGAGCATCTGCTCCAACAGGAGCAGGCAGATCGCGCCGTGCGCTCGGTGAATCATCAGATGAACATGGCAAAGCTCCCCATGCACCGTGATTTAGCTGGCTTTGACTTTAGCGCTTCCAGCGCTGATGCCCGTCTAATCAAGGAATTATCCAGCCTTGAG
Source organism: Pseudomonas sp. CCI1.1 (assembly GCF_034348165.1). Classification (NCBI taxonomy): domain Bacteria; kingdom Pseudomonadati; phylum Pseudomonadota; class Gammaproteobacteria; order Pseudomonadales; family Pseudomonadaceae; genus Pseudomonas; species Pseudomonas sp. CCI1.1. Next base: position 4,604,366 of record NZ_CP133780.1, on the reverse strand, counting down.
TTTACGGAGACTGCGCAAAATGTCGTGTTCATCGGTGGGCCTGGAACCGGAAAAACACACCTGGCCAGTGCCTTGGCCGTGTCCGGAATCACTACTCATAACAAACGAGTACGGTTCTTCTCCACGGTCGATCTCGTCAACCTGCTGGAGCGTGAAAAGTACGATGGTAAGGCAGGCCGAATCGCCCAGGGACTGCTTCGGACAGACCTGGTGATACTCGATGAGCTTGGGTATTTGCCCTTCAGTCAGAGTGGTGGCGCGCTGTTATTTCACCTGCTTTCAAAACTGTACGAGCACACCAGCGTGGTCATCACCACCAACCTCAGCTTCTCGGAATGGTCGAGTGTGTTTGGCGACGCCAAGATGACCACAGCGTTGCTGGATCGGCTGACACACCACTGCCATATCGTCGAAACGGGCAACGAGTCCTACCGCCTGCAACACAGCACCTTGGCCGCTCAGACAAAGATCAAATCGCGTGAACGAAAGCGCAAGGACGAAGATGGTATTGAGGACGATGAGCCGTTTTGATCTGCACCGTAAACACCCTTCCGCATGCCTGCATGCGGTGGGGCCAGATGCGTCTTCAACTAGGACACTACTGCTAAGCTTATCCACAATTGCTGGGACAAAAATCAGCAATCCGCCCTGGGTCAATTTTCAATCGGCAGGGTGGGTCAGTTTTCAATCAGCGCCAACATTTGTGTTGGCGTTGGCTCGTTAGGCAGTGCGGTGGCAATACAATTGGCACGATCCGGTGTCGGCCACCTTACCCTCATCGATCCTGACACTTTGGTGTCAGCCAATCTGGGGAGGCACGTTCTGGGAGCGGATAGCCTAGGTAGACTGAAAGCCTCCGCGTTGAGGGACAAGATTCTGTTAGATCTTCCGACGACAGAATGCACCGCTTATGCGACTTTTGCCGAAGTGGTGATGAGCAGCAAACCAGAAGTGTTTGATAACGCAGATCTGGTGGTGATCACGACAGCAGACTGGCAGTCGGAGGTCACTGTATGGCGAGCCAAATCAAGCGGCGCTCCTTGGGGGCTTTTACAAGCCTGGAGCGAACCGTATACCCAGGTAGGCCATGCGCTATTCGCACCAGCCGGCACCTTTGATGGCCGTCAGTTGTTCACGGACGTCGGCGATTTTCTGCATAGATTTACAGAGTGGCCGGGAGGCGGTGTTGTTCCACTGCCCGCGTGTGGCGAGAGCTTTATCCCAGGCGGCTCGCTGGGAATGACCAATATCGCCTCTATGGTGTCGCACACGGCCTTACGCGCATTGACCGGCAACATCGCCACTGCATCTTGGGTCAGCAGTATCTACAGGCCTGAAGATGTTCTGAGCCTAGGAGGCCAATACCATGGTCCCAAACTGCCAGAGGGAGCGCAGCAAATCTTACTCGAGCGCGGATGGCCGGAAGATAAGGACGAAACGGTATGACGGATATCGCATGGCGCTGGCGATGGCCGGAGGTGAATTCCGAGCTATTGGTGTCCCAAGCTGTCGCGGACATCTTGGATAGTCATCGGCAGGGCCTTTTTGGCGTGGAGCGAGGGGGACAGTTATTTGTCAACCCGGTTGATCCGAAAGGGTTGCTGCTGGCCTTGGCCACGTTGCCTCATCGCGCCGATCGGTCAGGCTGGTCTTGGCTAGAGTTGGATGCGGAGCGGTGCCGTCAGGAAATCCAGGCTGCCAACGAACAAGGGTTACGTCTGGTGGGCTATTGGCATACGCATCCCCAATCCGTTCCGGTGATCTCTCCGGCAGACATCGGAAGTTTCTCCAAATTTGCTGCACGTTACACGCAGGATCTGCCGCACCCAATAGCCGTTATTGTCGGCAAGTCCGAAAAACCAGAAGGTATCAAGGCGTGGTCGTTCAGGGACGGCAGATATGTTGAGGCAACCTGTATCAGATGAGCTTCGAGTCAGTGCGGTGGAAGGTAGGTCAGCGTTTACCTTTACCCGCTAGCATTAGTGCGAAGAGCTCTGCCTGAAAGCGGGCATCATCCAATGCGTTATGGTTCGGTTCGCTGAGTGGCTTCAGCGCAGCGGTCATTTTGGATGATTTTGTTTCCTGCCAGCTGCAACCTACAGCGCCCATAAAGTAGGCCTTCATGTCGATAGCGGTAAAACCAAAGGGGTTGGTTTCCAGGTATTTGTGGAAGTAGTAATTGACGAATGACCAGTCAAACGGTGCATTGAGTCCTACGAAAATGACCTTTTGCCCCGGTTGGCAGGACGATTTCAGCCATTGATCAAATGTCAGCATCGCCTGTTGCGGAGCGAGGCCCTCGCGCTCCAGCTTCTCCAGACTCAGCCCCGATACTGCCAGTGCTTCCGGGTCGTGTTTTGGACTGTCAGGTCGTAGTTCAAGATAGATGGACGTTACAGGTTGGGCTACAAGACAGGCTCCAATGGAAAGCAGACTGTATTCGCCTGGTATAGGCCCAGAAGTCTCGACGTCGACGGAAACATAAAGCTCATCAGGGTGCATGTCATATCCTTTCGTGTAGTTACCTGATCACGCTCAGGCTCTTAGCCATGTGAAGGTGGAAAGGCAGGTATAGCCATTGCCCCATTTTTTGCTGTTTCACTCGCTATCCGGCGTTCGAGCAGCGGCAGTGCCTGTCTACCAGCGGATTGCGCGTTCCTTTGGTCAGCTCTGGGCCCAAGCATAATGATGTGTGTCATTCTCTGATGGCGGATGAGGGCCGGACGATCATGAGTGAAACTGAGCGCTGGATAGTAAAATGCCAGAAAACTGAGGACGGTACTGGCGACATCATCATTGATCTGCCTCAAGAGTTGCTTGACCAAATGAGGTTAGGTGTTGGGGACGACCTGGAGCTAACGGTAGTGAATGGCACATTAGTCCTGACGCCCGTGTGCAACGCAACATCAGTGCGGCCCATGTTTGCTGGCGTCCTGCGTCAGGATGTCTATCATGCTTACCGCATGCGTCTGGAGACGCTTCTTCATATCTCTGTCAATGCTTCGGATCTGGACATTCACGACATGATAGTAGCTGGCTTCTCGGTCAGCCTGATCAAAATGCTTTGTGATGATGGAACCCTCAGCGACGAAGAACGCGACAGAATCATTCAACCCAAAACGCTCAAAACAAAACTGTCAGCCAATCAGCTTTTAACGTTGCATGAGAGCGATCGCCTGTTCCGGTTTGCACATATTACCGCCATGGCCGAGGTGATCTTCGGTGACAAAGGGAAGGCCAAACAATGGCTTTCCAAACCCAAAGCCCGTTTTTTGGGAGAAAGCCCATCGGCGATGGTCACTACAACCTTTGGCACACATCTAGTCGAAGAAATGCTGATTCAAGTGTCTGAGGGCATGTCATTTTGATTCAGCCGCAGCCAAACGGCTTCTACCGCTCCTTGAGTAACATGGATTTCATGCGCCTATACCGGCGTCGCCTTGCCGAATACGACATGCACGGGCATCCATGAAGCACTAGGTTTCACCCACATCGGCACCTACCGCTAGGTAGGGTTCACGCACGGCAATGGCATAGCTGGGTACTGGCGAAAACCCACTTTATCCGGTGACAGCTAGATAGAAATCATCCCGTTCAGTGGGATGAGGGGAGAAGACGGACCAGCTGTGAAATGGCCCAGTCTTCGGCATCGGAACCTCGTGTGTCGATGGGAGCTAAGCTGATTGATGCTTCTCGTTCGAATCGTTTTTTTGATCGGCCGGAGGTACAGATGAATCTGGCAGATTTTGTCTCAGTGCTTTCTGCGGGTGAGAAAATAGATGGGTGCCAACTCACCACCTCAGATGCTGTGGCCCTCGCCAGTCTGCATTTTCCTTCCCATGCCTATTGTCTTGTTGCTGATTGGGCAATATTGGATCTCGACATTCCAACACGTCAGCGAAAAGCCATTACGGATAGACAGCTAATTCCTGCTCTCGTTTACGCTTTGACCGTTATCCAAGACAGTAAAGGCCGCTTCCCGCCTGGTGATTGGGTCCGAACAACGCTGGGTGTTTCCTTCACCCATGACTGCTTATTTCGAACAAAAAACACAGTTTATGTGCTGATGGGGACTGGTCGAAGGTTGCACACGGATTTAGACATCGCACTGAGCCTGTGCTGAAAAAAGACTATTTCCGCACAGGTGAGTGACCGGTCGCGCTCACATAATATTTCGGCCTGAATGAACGCTCTCGCTGTTGTGTCAATCTATGTTGTTACCAATCGAGCCCCGTATTTGAAGTGCGACCCGTCTGTGTCAGTCTATGTTGCTGTCGTGTGGATCCCGGATCATCCTACAGGCCCCGATTTACGAGAGGGGCTGTGTCAAACTATGTTGTTGGTAACCAAGGGGCTGTTTTCAACAGCCCCTTTTTTGTGTTTTGAATTCGCTCAATTCAAGGATGCGTATTGATGCAAAACCCTCCTGCTACCGTCCACGCACGTTTGCACAATCGCCGGTTCGTGGTCGCCAACAACGCCCAAGGGTTGTCCGGTACCGGCACCGTGTTTCATTACCAGATCGAAGACGGCGTGATTTCGAGCACTTACCAAGGTGGCCGAATTCGCCTGGGAACGCAGGTCGGGCGGGTGACCGGCCCAGATACTATCGAGCTGCTTTATCAGTGCGTCACCCTGGACGGGGAGCTGCTCGCAGGGTGGTCACGAGGCACGGTAGGTGTTGATCACGCCGGGCGCACTACCCTGAGTTTCGTTTGGGGCTGGCTATCGGGTGCGACCGGAGGCGGAGAGTCTAGCTATATCGAGATCACTGGCTAGAGGTATTGAAAGCACCATAAAACCTACAGGTAGGCGCATATCCCCTGTGGGAGCTGGCTTGCCTGCGAGGGCTGCGTGTCAGTCGCTGCATCTGTTACTGCACCACCGCCTTCGCAGGCAAGCCAGCTCCCACATTTGATCTCCATCGGGTTTGAGAAAGGGGTGGGTTAGGTCCACCAGTAGCGCACGAGATGAAAGAAGATCGGCGCCGCAAAGCACACCGAATCCAGCCGATCCAGCATCCCGCCGTGCCCTTCGATCATGTGGCCCCAGTCTTTCACCCCGCGGTCACGCTTGATCGCCGACATCACAATCCCTCCCGCAAACCCCAGCAGGTTGATCAGCAGCGCGATCAGGAATGATTGCCAGGGATTGAACGGTGTGGTCCACCACAGCGCTGCGCCGATCAGCGACGACAACAGGATCCCGCCGACAAAACCTTCCACGGTTTTCGACGGTGACAGGTTGGGCGCGATCTTGTGTTTGCCGAACAGCTTGCCGCACACGTACTGCAGCACGTCCGACAGTTGCACCACGATCACCAGATAGGCGATCAGCAGCAGGTTACGGCCTTCGTAACCCGGTATGTCCAATGTCAGCAGCGCCGGGACGAAAGACACGCAGAACACGGCGATCATCAACCCCCATTGCACCTTCGATGCCCGTTCCAGAAAGTGCGTACTGTCGCCGCCCAGGGAGGCGAGGATCGGCAGCAGCAGGAACACGTACACCGGGATGAAGATCGAGAACAGCCCATACCAGTCGGCGTAGATCAGCAGGTATTGCAGCGGCAGGGCGAGGTAGAACGCGGCCACCAGGGCCGGGTAGTCGCTGCGCCGGGTGGGCGTGAGGGTGAGAAATTCGCGCAGGGCGTAGAACGACACCGCGTAGAACAGCAGGATCACCGCGCCGGTGCCGAGCCAGAAGGCGATGCCGATGACCACCACCATCACCCACCAGGCGTTGATGCGGGCGTTGAGGTTGTCGATAACTGCGTTGGGGCTGCCACGGGTGCGCAGCTTGAGGATCAGGCCGATCAGCGAGGCGATGACCAGGATCGCGCCGATGCCGCCAAATAACATCAGGGTTTGGCTATCCATCTCAGGAATGCTCCGGGGCAAGGGCGAGCAGGGCGTCGCGAGTGCGGGCGAGGAAGGCGGCTTTGTCTTCGCCTTCTTCCAATTGCAGGGGGGCACCGAAGCTGGTGGTGCATAACAACGGCAATGGCAATACGCGACCCTTGGGCATGACCCGGTTCAAGTTGGCTATCCACACAGGGACCAATTCGGCCTGTGGGTAACTCTTTGCCAAGTGGTACAAGCCGCTTTTGAACGGCAGCAAGCCATCCTCCAGATTGCGCGTGCCTTCGGGAAAGATGATCAACGAATCGCCGCCTTCCAGGGCCGCGAGCATGGGCATCAGTGGGTTATCCACAGGCTCTTTGCGCTCGCGGTCGATCAGCACGCCATTGAATACGCGGTTGATGATGTAGCGGCGCAACGCGCTCTTGTTCCAGTAATCACTTCCGGCCACCGGGCGTGTGAACTTGCGCAGGTTCTGCGGCAGTGACGCCCACACCAGCACGAAGTCACCGTGGCTGCTGTGGTTGGCGAAATAGATGCGCTGCACCGGCACTGGCGCGCACCCCAGCCACAGGCTGCGAGCGCCGGTGACGGTGCGGGCCATGGAGGTAATCAGCGTGGCGACCACGGGTTCGAACATGAGGATTCCTTATCCGGCAAAAGGCAGCCAAGGGCTGGCAAGGATGACGCCCAGGGTCAGCAGCGCTTGCGCGCCCAGTAGCCAGGCTTGTTTACGCAACAGTTTGAGAGCGCCGCGCCGGCGTTCGCTCCATGGCCGACCGGCTCGCTTGGGCAATTGCAGGCCAAGGGTTTGCAAGGCTTGGTCAAGGTCTGGCGTGCGGGTAACGTCGCGGGCCAGCAAGGCGAACAGATCGGCGTCAAAGGCCACCCGTAGCGCCCAGTATTTTTGCAGCAGGCCCAGCACGATCATCCACAGGGCCAGCAGCAGGCAGGTCGTCGAAATACTGGCCAACAACAGTTGGGCAAGGCCGAACAGTACGCCGAGCAACGTCAGGCCTGTGGATAACTGATCCAGGGAACGGCCACGACGTAGCAGGCTGGCGACTACCTGGAGTTCCATATCAGCGGGCATAATGCAAACCCTCCAACGCTTTACGGTGTGCGGGGTGCAGGACCACAGTGGCCCGTGCTGTACGAATAATAGCCAGTGCTTGGTCAACCGTTGCGGCGCGCCCGGTGGTCAGCAGCCAGGCGGCGACGGCAGTGGCGCTACGGGAATAACCGAGGGCGCAGCACACCAGCAAGGGGCCACTCATTCGCAGACGTTCAATGGCGTGCGCGGCCTTCAGGCATTCGCCGGCTGTCGGGGTGATCAGGTCCAGTACCGGCACGCAGGCATAAGCACGGCCCTGTGGATTAATCGGCAGTTCGGCACACAGATCGACAATGGCTTTGAACGGGCCTTGCTCAGAGGTTGTAGGAACACGCCCCAGCCAGACGTTATCCACAATCAGATCCGGCTGTGGATGTTTGCGTGTCCACAGCCGCGAATTGGTCCACGCCCCTGCCAAGTAAGGCGCATACAGCCAGCGAGCGGCAGGCGTCAGGCGGCCATTTGTACGTTTTTGAAAGCCCGGCGCGCCGATCACCAGGTAGTTGGCGCTGATCAAGCCGAGGGAAACCGCTGGCCACAGCAACCACAGCCAGCCGCCGCGAAGTAACAAACCCAGCGTCAGCAGTACTATCGCACCCAGCCCATAGCGAACAGCCAGGCGCCAGCGTTGGGTATCGCGCGTTAACCGGGCACTCAACAATGGGCTCGGGTGTTCCACCGGCCATAACCACACGCACAACCACCCCGCGAGGGCCCCTGTGGGTAAGTCGATAAAGTGATGTTGATAAGTAGTCAGCACCGAGATGCCGATCAGCGCAAACCAGCCATGCACCACCCAGCGCCAAATCCCCTGGGAGTGCCGCTGATACATGACCCACAAGATCACCAGCAGCGCGATATGCAGTGAAGGCGCCTGGTTGAACGGTTTGTCGAAACCGGCCAGCACGGCGAACAGCCAGCCGAACACACCGTCCAGTTCCGGTCGCTCGAAGGTGAAGCGCAATGGCCAGATCAGGAAGCAACTCACGGCAATCACCTGCGCACTCAGCAGGCGCAGTGCATGTTGTTTCAACTCATGCCGTGTATTGGGCAGCAGCAGGGAGAAGCCGTAGAGCAGGTCGATGGACCAGTAGGGCACGATGGTCCAGGCCCAGAACGGCATGTGTGTTTCCCAGCCGAACACCAGGGTGCCGACGTCGCTGCGCTGGCTGGTGACCCAGGTGGCAAAGCCATAGGTGCTGAAAAACAGCGGCGCCAACAGCAGCAGCCAGAGCACCGCAGGTTTCAATAAACCGGGCTCGCGCATGTTCAGATCTTCTGTGCCAGGGACACGGTGAAAATGCCCCACTCATCCACGCGCTGGGTGATCTTGCGAAAGCCCGCCGCTTCGACGAGTTGGTCCATTTCCGCCTGGCTGCGCCGGCGCATCACCCAGGCCTGGCCCTGCCGGTGGCTGGTGAGCGCACGGGCAATCAGCTCCAACTGCGGGTGCCATGGCTGCCCGGTGTAGACCAGGTAACCACCTGGCTCCACGGCTTCGGCCAAGCCCGCCAGCGAGCCGCCGACCATGGCGTTATCGGCGAACAATTCGTACAGGCCGGATACCACGGCCAGCGTCGGCTTAGGGGCCAGGGCAGCCAGGTCAGCGCGGTCGAACGCATCGCCTTTGACGAACTGGGCGATGTCCCCCAGGCCCTTCTCGCGAATCAGCGCGCCACCGTCGCGCACGTTGATGTCGCTGTAGTCGCGCAGCAGGATCGATTCCGGCAGCGGCGATACGCCTTGCAAGGCTTCCAGGATGTAGCGGCCGTGGCCGGCGGCGATGTCGACAATGCGCACTTCGCGTTGGTCATCACGCAGCTTGGCCATGGCCAGGCGCAGCAGCTCTTCGACGTTCAGCTTGCGTTGGCGAATACCGCGCCAGCCAATGGAATTGAGGTAGTTGGTATCGATCATCCGCCCCAGCCCGCCCTTGCCGGTAGGCTTATTGCGATACACGTAGTCCAGGGTGCTGCCGGAATCGAAGCCGGTGTCGAAGCCCAGCTTCACCCCATCCGACAGGTTCTTGCCCAGGCCCATGCTGGCGCGGGTCATGCGCCAGTACAGGTCGCGCAGTGAATTGCGTGGCAACGGCGCGGCGAGGGATTCGGATTCGGCGCACGTGGCGCCAAGTTTGTCGGCGTCCAGTAGAGAAGCGCGGTCCAGCGGGTGCGCGAAGTTCTGCAAGATAAAGCGCTTGGCGCTGGTCACAGCCACGGCGCGATCACGTTCGCCGAGGGTGTCGTGGAAAAAGCCGGGGAGGATATGCAGCTCTTTTTTCAGGCTGCCGAGGCGGTCGAAGAACTGCTGCTGGGGTTTGCGGTGCACCACAAAATCGGAGCCGGAGATAAGCAGCTGGGTCGGCACTTGGATCGCCTGGGCATCGGCTACAACCCGGTCGGCGGCTTCGTACAGGCCCAGCAGCACATTCACCGAGATGGCCTTGGTGATCAAGGGGTCGCTGTCGTAGGACGCCACCCGTTCCGGATCATGGCTGAGGAACTTGGCCTTGACGTAGCTGTTGACGAAAAAGTTGCCGCGAAACTTGCGCATCAGTGCCAGGCCCGGGCGGGCGAGGGGCACATACAGCTTGACCTTGAAGGCTGGCGAGGCGAGCACCAGGGCGCGGATTTTTGGCGCGTAATCATGAACCCAGGTGGCCGCAATCACCGCGCCGACGCTTTGGGCGATGACGGCGATGTCTTCCTCTTCGATGCTGTAGGTGGCATTGATGTGATCACAGAACGTCTGCACGTCGCGGGCGCTGGTGGCAAAGCTGGGGCTGTCACCGCGCTCGCCTGGGGATTGGCCGTGGCCACGGGCGTCCCAGGCGAAGAAGTCGAATTCAGGCAGGCCCAGTTCATCCACCAGGTGGGCAATACGCCCCGAATGCTCATGGCCGCGATGGAACAACAGGATCGCCTTGCGCGGCCCGGCGCCTGCCGTGGCCGGCCAGTGCCGGTAGAAAAGCTCGACGCCATCATGGGTACTGAAGGTGTGCTCTTGCTGTTCGAGCATCGCAAAATCCTTATGCAGAAGGGAGAGATTGTTGTTCTTTGAGGCCCTGACGCACCCGGTTGACCAAGGTATAGGCGAGCAGGGCGGCGACCAGCCACATCACCGCCTCCACCCAACCGGCGCCGAGCCAGCCCAGCGCCACGCCCGTGGCCAGCACCCCGAGTACGAACGCCCGATCACTCTTGCCCATGGGCCCGTCATAACGGCGCGACGCGCCCACCATCGGCCCCAGCACCCCGGCGTATTCGCTGAATACCGCCAGCAGCGTCACCAGCAGCACCGGTGCCAGGCTCACATCGGGGATCAATGCAAAGGGCAGGATCAGCGCGCTATCGGCGATCACGTCGCACAGTTCATTCAGATAAGCCCCGAGGCGTGACTGCTGGCCGAACTCCCGGGCGAGCATGCCATCGATGGCATTGAGCGCCATGCGCACAATCATCCACAGCGGGATCAGCGCAAACAGCCAGAGGTGTTGGGCAAAGCCCGCGATCAACAGCCCCACCAGCAGGGAAACAACCCCGGCCAGCACGGTGATCTGGTTGGCGGTGGTGCCGTTGTCATAAAGGCGCTGCACGAGAGGCCGCAGCAGGTTTTGAAAACGCGGTTTGAGTTGGTAGATGGAAATCATGGGGGTGGCGCTTCCTTGTCCGTGAACCCGCGAAAAACTGTTTTGGAGTGTGCCGACTAATCGCAGCCGACACCAGTGATGGCTCGTGTTTATAGGGGGTTAGTCACAATCAGAAGAACACCATCAGAACAAATGTGGGAGGGGGCTTGCCCCCGATTGCGGTGTACCAGTAACTAATCAGTCGGTTGACACACTGCTATCGGGGGCAAGCCCCCTCCCACAAGGGATTCAGGGTGAATTCAAAAGCGAACAAAAATTTCACGCTTCGTGTTATATCGTAACGAATTGTGTACAAGTGGGCGTTGAGCAGATGCAAGTGGATCTAGAGGCTGACGGGGCTTCGGTTGAAGGCCTCGCGCGTTTTCAGCAGGGGCTGTTCCACGCCCGTCGATTGCGCCAAGCCGGTATCGGCCTGACAACCCTGGCCCTCAGTGGTTGGATATTGGCGCTGTTCGTAGCGTTGTTTGCCCCGCTGTCGATCTGGCCGGTGGTATTGATCAACTGCGCGTCGGCCTTACTGCTGCTGGTGGCCGGTTTGCAGTCGGCCTGGTGGGTGGCCGATTGGCGTGCCCAGGCGTTGGAAGCGCCGAGCGGTGAAGCGGTCGAACAATCCATCGAGCCCACTCCCTGGCATAAAGGCCTGATCAACCGGTTCGGCAACGGCCTGTTGGCGCAGATTGGCGCGCCGGTGCTGTGGTTGGGCGGCTGGTCGCTGTTGGCGCTGGTCAGCATCCTGCAGTTCTGGAACCTGGGCTTGCCCGCTGCCGCCATCGGGCAGTCGGCAAGTATTGGCGCAGCGCTCGCATTGGCCCTGGCGTTTGGCCTGCTGGTATTCGAGCGCCGCCTGGCCCAGGAAACCGCTGCCCAATGGCCGGAAGCCTCACAGTTGGCGCAGTTGAGCCGGATGGCAATTATCTGCCTGGTGCTCAGCGCGATCTGCCTGCTGTTTGCCAATGCGGAGTCGGTCTGGCCGCTGCGCCTGGCCACTCTCATCGGGCTGTTGCCAGCGTTGGTAGCGTTGGAGTTCCTGCTCAGGGGCGTGCTGTCGCTGTTCAGCCCGCGTCAGCCGCGCCTTGAGCCGCGCTTGATGGCGCAGAGTTTCATTGCCGGCCTGCTGCGTTGGCCGCCTCAGCCCTTGCTGGCGTTGCAGCATGAGTTGCACAACCGCTTTGGCATCGACCTGCGCCAGATCTGGGCCTTTACCTACATGCGCCGGGCGTTTTTCCCGGTGTTGCTGGTGGTGCTGGCGGTAGGTTGGGCGCTGACCGGTCTGCATGAAGTGCCCCTGCAAGGCCGTGGGATTTACGAGCGTTTTGGTAAACCGGTCGAGGTGTTCGGCCCCGGCCTGCATGCCGGTTTGCCGTGGCCGTTGGGCCGCGTGCTGAACGTGGAAAACGGCGTGGTGCATGAGCTGGCGACCAGCGTCAGTGACGCCGCCACACCGCAGCTGGCCGCCGCCGAAGGCCCGGCGCCGTTGATCGCCAACCGCCTGTGGGACGCCAGCCATGTGAATGACAAATCCCAGGTTATTGCCAGCAGCAGCGGCGACAAGCAGGGCTTCCAGATCGTCAACATGGACGTGCGCTTTGTCTACCGCATCGGCCTCACCGATCAGGCTGCGCTTGCCGCCACCTACAACAGCGCGGATATCCCGACCCTGATCCGCAGCACCGCCAGCCGCATCCTGGTGCACGATTTTGCCTCGCGCACCCTGGATGAATTGCTCGGGGAAGAGCGCACCAGCCTCGCGGACGAGATTGGTCGTAGCGTGCAAGCCGACCTGCAAACCCTCGACAGCGGAGTGGAAATCCTCGCCACGGTGGTCGAGGCGATCCACCCGCCGGCCGGTGCCGCCAATGCTTATCACGGTGTGCAGGCCGCGCAGATCGGCGCCCAGGCGCTGATCGCCCGTGAACGCGGTGCAGCCAGCGAACAGACCAACCAGGCGCTGCTTCAAGCCAGTACCGCCCGCGATCAGGCCCAGGCCAGTGCCCGCGAAGTGAATGCCGGCGCCCAAGCAGCGAACCTGCGCTTTGCCGCCGAACAAAAGGCCTACGCCGCTGCGGGCCAAGCCTTCGTGCTGGAACAGTACCTGGGCCAACTGAGCCAGGGCCTGGCCCAGGCCAAGCTGCTTATTCTGGATCATCGTTTGGGTGCCGACAGCGCGCCGACGATCGATCTGCGTTCTTTTACCTTGCCCGCCGACCCGTCGGCGCCGCGCAAAGCCGTTCAATAAGGAGTCTGTCTGTTGAGCGCTCATTCCCACGATCATGATCACGGCCATCACCACCATCACGGCCACCACCATCACCATCACGGCGATGAGCAGGCGGCCGGGCCTTTTCCCTGGCGGCGCATGGCGTGGGCGGTGTTGCTGGTGCTGTTTGCCGTGGCAGCGGCAAGCCTGGTGCAAGTGCGTTCCGGTGAGGCCACGGTGATTACCCGCTTCGGCAACCCTGCGCGCGTGCTGCTGGAGCCGGGCCTGGGCTGGCGCTGGCCGGCACCGTTCGAAGCGGCGATCCCGGTGGATCTGCGTCTGCGCACCACCTCCAGCGGCCTGCAGGATGTGGGCACCCGCGATGGCTTGCGGATTATTGTGCAGGCCTATGTGGCGTGGCAGGTGCAGGGCGATGCCGACAACGTGCAGCGCTTTATGCGTGCGGTGCAGAACCAGCCGGATGAGGCGGCGCGGCAGATTCGTACCTTTGTCGGCTCGGCGCTGGAAACCACGGCGGCCAGCTTTGACCTGTCCAGCTTGATCAACACCGACGCCAGCCAAGTGCGCATTTCCGATTTTGAAGCGCAGTTGCGCCAGCAGATTGATCAACAATTGCTCACCACCTATGGTGTGCGCGTGGCGCAGGTCGGTATCGAGCGTTTGACGTTGCCATCGGTGACCCTCACCGCCACGGTTGACCGCATGCGCGCCGAGCGTGAGACCATCGCCACCGAACGCACCGCCGTGGGTAAGCGCGAAGCGGCGCAGATCCGCTCCGCTGCCGAGCGAGATGCGCGCATCATGCAGGCCGATGCCACCGTGAAAGCCGCCGATATCGAAGCGCAGTCGCGGGTTGAAGCCGCGCAGATTTATGGCCGCGCCTACGCTGGCAATCCGCAGCTGTACAACCTGCTGCGTTCGCTGGATACCTTGGGCACGGTGGTCACGCCGGGGACCAAGATCATCCTGCGCACCGACGCCGCGCCGTTCCGCGCCCTGGTGGATGGGCCGAAGGACCTGCAGCCATGAGCGAGCCTGAAAGCCCGGACAGCCCGTGGATCCAGGCCGGGCGCCTGACGTTCCTGGCACTGTACGCGGTCACCGTATTGGCGGCGTTGGCCTGGGCCTTTTCCAATGTGCGCCAGATCGACCCGCAGAATCGCGCCGTGGTCTTGCACTTCGGCGCCCTTGATCGCATTCAGAACGCCGGGTTGTTGCTGGCCTGGCCGCAACCTTTTGAGCAAGTCATCCTGCTGCCAGCGGCCGACCGGGTGATCGAACGCCGGGTGGAAAACCTGCTGCGTTCCGACGCGGCGTTGCAGGCCGATCGCGTGGCCAGTTTCGCCACGCCGTTAAGCGATGCCCTGGCCGGTTCCGGCTACCTGCTGACCGGTGATGCCGGGGTGGTGCAACTGGACGTGCGGGTGTTCTACAAGGTGACCGAGCCCTACGCCTTTGTGTTGCAGGGCGACCACGTGCTGCCTGCCCTGGATCGGCTGGTGACACGCAGCGCCGTGGCCCTCACCGCAGCGCGGGATCTGGACACCATCCTGGTAGCCCGCCCGGAACTGATCGGCAGCGACAATGGCGCCGCCGAACGGCGTGAGCGGCTGCGCGGCGACCTGGTGCAAGGCATCAACAAACGCCTGGCGGAGTTGGCGGCCAGCGGCTTGGGGCTGGGTATCGAAGCCACCCGCGTCGATGTGCAGTCGAGCCTGCCTGGGCCTGCGGTGAATGCGTTCAACGCGGTACTGACCGCCAGCCAGCAAGCCGATAAAGCCGTGGCCAACGCCCGCACTGAAGCGGAAAAACTCACCCAGACCGCCAACCAGGAAGCTGATCGCCAGGTGCAAGTCGCCCATGCCCAGGCCAGTGAGCGCTTGGCCAATGCCCAGGCGCAGACCGCTACCGTTGCCAGCCTGGCCCAGGTCAAAGATCCCGGTTTGCTGTTGCGCCTGTACCGTGAACGCTTGCCGAAGATTCTCGGCCAGGCCGGTTCAGTGACCACCGTCGATCCCAAAGACGACTCCCGCTTGATCATCCAGGGAGCCGAACAATGAGCGCACCCATGCTGACCTCTGCCGAACAGCGCAGCGCTGCCCGGCAATTGACCTTGGCGATGCTCGCCCTGGGCTTGCTCGTGCTGGGCCTGGTGTGGCGCTGGCTCGCGCCCGACCAGAGCGGCGTCAGCCAGCTGCTGCTGGGCGTGGCTTCGCTGTTGGTGGCGGTGCCGGTGATGCGTTCAGCCTGGTACAGCCTGCGCTTTCCGAGCCTGCACGGCATCACCGATCAATTGATCGCCCTGGCCATGCTCGGCGCCTGGGCCACCGGTGATCTGCTCACCGCCGCGTTGCTGCCGATCATCATGATCTTCGGCCATGTGCTGGAAGAGCGCAGCGTGATTGGCTCCCAGGAAGCGATCCATGCCCTGGGCAAACTCACCCGCAGCCATGCACGCCTGGTGCAGGCGGACGGCAGCATCACCGAAGTGGATAACGGCACCTTGAACACCGGCGATATCGTCGAAGTGCGTGCCGGTGACCGCGTGCCGGCCGATGGCGTGGTGTTGTCCGGCCAGGCGAGCCTGGACACGGCGCCGATCACCGGCGAGTCGGTGCCGTTGGAAGCCAGCGTGGGCGTGCAGGTGTTTGGTGGGGCGATCAACCTCGATGGCCTGCTGCGCCTTGAGGTCACGCGTACCGGCAACGAATCGACGTTGGGCAAAGTCATTGCGCTGATGCAGAACGCCGAGCGGTCCAAGCCGCCGATCACCCGGCTGCTGGAGCGCTATGCCGGCAGCTACATGGTGCTGGTGTTGCTGCTGGCGGCCGTCACCTGGTTTGTCACCAATGACGCCCAGGCGATGCTCGCGGTGCTCGTGGCTGCGTGCCCCTGTGCCTTGGTGCTGTCGGCACCGGCCACGGCGATTGCCGGGATTGCCGTGGCGGCGCGCCATGGCATCCTGATTCGCAGCTCGGCGTTCCTCGAAGAACTGGCCGACCTGACATCACTGGTGGTCGACAAGACCGGCACCCTGACCTTTGGCACCCTGCGCTTGCAGTCCATCGAGACTACCGCGCCGGATCGCCAAAAGCTGCTGAACCTGGCGGCCAGCCTTGGTTCGGCAAGCAGTCACCCGGTCAGCCGAGCGTTGGCGGGGTTGGCGAGCCAGGAGCAGATGCGGGTGCTTAGCGACATCCGCGAGCGTCAGGGCCTGGGCGTGGTCGCCCAGACCGAGCAGGGCGAAGCGGCGCTAGGGCGGCCGGAGTTATTTGAACAGTTGGGCATCGTCACCACCGCCGTGCCCGCCCATGATGGCCCGATTGCCGGGCTGGCGTTGAACGGCGAGTTCCTCGCCTGGCTGCTGTTGGCCGACAGCGTCAAACCCGAAGCGCGCCAGGCCCTGCAAGAGCTGCGTGACTTGGGCCTGGGCCGCCAACTGCTGCTGACCGGCGACCGCCAAAGCGTGGCCGACAGCCTGGCGCTGGATGTGGGCATCAGTGATGTCGAAGCCCAAGCGCTGCCGGAAGACAAGCTCAACCGCGTGCTGGGCGAAATCAGCAGTGGCTTCCGGCCAATGGTGGTGGGCGATGGCATCAACGACTCCCTGGCGCTCAAGGCCGGCGTGGTCGGCGTGGCCATGGGCGCGGGCGGTGCCGACATCGCCCTGGCCTCGGCGGACGTGGTGCTGATCGGCAGCGACTTGCGCCGCTTGGGCACCTGTGTGCGCTTGAGTCGCCAGTGCCGGCAGACGTTGCAGGTCAATGTGATCATTGGCTTGGGCTGGACACTGGCCATCGTGGTGTTCGCCGCATTTGGCTGGCTGGGGGCGGCGGGCGCGATGATCGCGGCGGTGCTGCATAACCTCAGCACCTTGTTGGTATTGGGGAACGCCGGGCGTTTACTGCGCTTCCAGGAGCCGCTGTTGAAGCTCGACGAATAATTTCAGAAATATTTGCACACGGCTGTAACGCCGACAGGGGGCCTCACTCTAGTGCTGTGTCGAGACTGAACAATCCGTTCAGATCGGCTCCACTACTGATCATGAGGAATACAACAATGAGCATTAAATCCGCTGCTGCTGGTGCCGCCCTCGCAATGGCCGCTGCTTCTCTGTTCGCGGGTGTGGCCACCCAGGTACAAGCGGCAGACGCCACCGTTCACTGCTACGGCGTGACCTCCTGCAAAGGCATGAACGACTGCAAAACCAAGGACCACGCGTGCAAGGGCCAGGGCGAGTGCAAAGGGATGGGCTTCAAGGCCATGACCAAATCGGCCTGTGACGCCGCTGGCGGTAAAGTCGGCGAGTAACCGGCAAACGAGTGCAACCGCGGCGGCTGCCTGCCACCGCTGCGGACACTTTGCCCTGGAGTGAGTCATGTCCGCGTCCCTTCCAAGTCTGGGTTACGGCCTGGGTTTACGCAGTGAGTACTACCACCAGATCCTTGAACAGTCGCCGGCCGTGGATTGGTTCGAAGTGATCTCCGAGAACTACCTGGTGCAGGGCGGCAAGGCCTTGTACTACCTGGATGCGATAGCCGAGCGTTACCCCTTGGTGATGCACGGTGTGTCGTTGTCCATCGGCGGGCCACATGCCCTCGATATGGATTACCTGAATCACATCAAACAGCTCGCAGAGCGCATTCAGCCGGCATGGATTTCCGATCACCTGTGCTGGAGCCGTGGCAGCGCGCACCAGTTACATGATTTGTTACCCCTGCCTTACACCGAAGAAAGCCTTTACCACGTGGCCGGCCGTGTACGTCAGGTGCAGGACGTGTTGCAGCGACCGCTGGTACTGGAAAATGTCTCCAGCTACGTGCGTTCCAAGGCGGATGAATTCACCGAGTGGGAGTTCCTCAACGCCTTGGCCCACCTGAGCGGATGCCAGTTGCTGCTGGACGTCAACAATGTCTACGTCAGCGCACGTAACCATGGTTTTGATGCCTGGACCTTCATTCGCAACCTGCCACCCGAAAGCATTCGCCAGCTGCATTTGGCAGGGCATATGGACTATGGCGACTATGTGGTCGATACCCATGACCATCCAGTGTGCGACCCGGTGTGGGCGCTGTATCAGCAGACTCTGGAACATCTGGGCCCCGTGTCGACGTTACTGGAACGCGATGACCATTTTCCACCCTTCGAAGAATTACTCACCGAGTTGAACAAAGCCCGTGAGTTGGGTGCCAGCGCCTTGGCCCGGAGAGCGTTATGCGCCTGATCGACTGGCAGTTGGCGTTTGAACAGCATCTATTATCCGAAGCGCCCCCGGCCAACAGTGGCTTTGCCGCTACCTTGCTGGGAGGGCCGACGTTGGATGTGGACACCGGCCTGGCGATTTACCACAACGCCTACCTGTCGCGTCTGCAAGAGGTACTGCGCCATGATTTCGGTGCCATCTGGTATTGGCTGGGAGATGAGCAGTTTTGCTCGCTGACCGAGGCCTACATCCGCCGTTATCCCTCGGCCCATTACAGCGTGCGCTGGTTGGGCGAGCGCTTTGCGATGTTTATCGTTGAGCATCTGATGGCTGCGCACAGTGCGCCTTTGGCTGAGTTGGCACGTCTGGAGTGGGCGTTCACCTTGGCGTTTGACGCCGCCGAAGGGGAGCCGCTGACCTTGAATGACATGGCGCACCTGGCGCCTGAAGACTGGCCCACCTTGCAGGTTGCGCTGGCGCCTTCGGTGCAGCAGTTGCTTTGCCGTTTCAACACGGTGGCGATCTGGCGAGCCAGCAAGGATGAGTCGGATTTCCCCGGCAGCCAGGCGCTGGAACCGGCGCAGATCTGCCTGGTGTGGCGCAACCAGAACCGCTGCCACTACCGCAGCCTGGAAGCCGCTGAAGCCTGTGCGCTGTCGGGCATGGTGACCATGGGCTGGAATTTTTCAGAACTGTGTACTGAGCTGACGGTCACTTATTCAGAGGGGGCGTCGCTGCAAGCGGCCACTTGGCTGAAACAGTGGGTCCAGGAAGGTTTGCTCGAGCGCCGAGCGCCATAGAAGGGGAGCTATTCATTCGATAGCTTCCTACTTTGTTTGGCATGGTCTACCCTCACAGCAGACGTCTGAAACAAGGGGGGACTACTCATGCTCGCGCAACTTCCACCGGCCTTACAGAATCTTCAGCTACCGCTGCGTCTTCGACTCTGGGACGGCCATGAATTCAACTTGGGCCCTGAGCCCAGTGTCACCATCGTGGTCAAGGACCCCACGGTTGTATCCAGGCTGACCCATCCAACACTCGACTCACTGGGCGAAGCCTTCGTCGAGGGCAAGCTGGAGCTGGAAGGCTCCATCACCGAAGTGATCAGGGTGTGTGACGAGTTGAGTCACGCTTTGGTCGATGACGACGAGGAGAGTCGTCCGGTGCGCTCGATTCACGATAAGGCCACCGACGCGGCGGCCATTTCCTACCATTACGACCTGTCCAACGAGTTCTACCAGCTATGGCTGGACCAGGACATGGCCTACTCCTGCGGTTATTTCGAAACCGGCAGCGAGTCGATCGATCAGGCCCAACAAGACAAATTCCGCCACCTGTGCCGCAAGTTGCGGCTGCAGCCGGGTGAGTATCTGCTCGATGTGGGCTGCGGCTGGGGCGGGCTGGCGCGTTATGCCGCACGTGAGTTCGGGGTCAAGGTGTTCGGCATCACCTTGAGCAAGGAACAACTGGCGCTGGCCAAGGAGCGGGTGAAAGCCGAAGGCCTGGAAGACCAGGTCGACCTGCAATTACTCGACTACCGCGACCTGCCCCAGGACGGTCGTTTCGACAAAGTCGTGAGCGTGGGCATGTTCGAACACGTCGGCCACGCCAACCTGGCGCAATACTGCCGGACCCTGTTCGGCGCAGTGCGTGAAGGCGGCTTGGTGATGAACCATGGCATCACCGCCAAGCACACCGACGGCCGCCCCGTAGGCCGTGGAGCCGGCGAGTTTATCGAGCGCTACGTGTTCCCTAATGGTGAACTGCCGCACCTGGCCATGATGACCGCCGAGATCAGCGAAGCAGGGCTGGAAGTGGTCGATGTCGAAAGCCTGCGTATGCATTACGCCCGCACATTGGACCATTGGAGCGAACGCCTGGAAGACAACCTGGAAGCAGCGGCGAAGATGGTGCCAGAGCAGGCGCTACGCATCTGGCGGCTGTACCTGGCCGGTTGCGCTTATGCATTTGCCCGTGGCTGGATCAACCTGCACCAGATACTGGCAGTGAAACCCCATGCTGATGGCGGGCATGAACTGCCGTGGACGCGGGAAGATCTCTACCGTTGACCACCAGGCACTGAAGCTCAAAACTGTGGGAGCTGGCTTGCCTGCGATAGCGTTGTATCAGGACCGGATGAGTCGACTGAAACACCGCTATCGCAGGCAAGCCAGCTCCCACATTGGTTTTGTGTTGGCGGTTAGAGGATGGGTGAGATCAGGCGTGCAATGCGCATCCCCAGTTGTTGCAGGCGACGGGTCTCGCGGCTTTCTTCCTGGCTGACTTCATGGGCCAGGGCAAAGTCATCCAGCAACATTTGTTCAACCTGGCTGGCGAAGGCTTCATCCACCGTCAGCAGCATCACTTCAAAATTCAGCCGGAACGAACGGTTGTCCATGTTGGCGCTGCCAATGGCGCTGATTTCGCTGTCTACCAACACCACCTTCTGATGCAAAAAGCCCGGTGTGTAGCGAAACACTCGCACGCCTGCTCGCACCGCTTCGTTGGCGTACAGGCTGGATGCGGCATATACGATGCGGTGGTCGGGCCGTGACGGCAGCAGCAGGCGCACATCGACTCCGCGCAATACCGCCAGGCGCAGGGCGGCAAACACCGCCTCGTCGGGGATGAAATAGGGGCTGGTGATCCACACCCGCTTGGTCGCGGCATGGATGGCCTCGACGAAAAACAGCGAGCAGGTTTCATAAGGGTCCGCTGGCCCACTGGCAAGCAACTGGCAGAGCACGCCGTCTTCCGGGTAGGCGTCCGGCAGGATCAGCGGCGGCAGTTCCCGTGCGGCCCAGAACCAGTCCTCGGCAAACGACTCCTGCAGGCATGCCACCACTGGGCCTGCGACCTGCACATGGGTATCGCGCCATGGCGCCAGCGGCGGTTTTTTACCCAGGTATTCATCGCCTACGTTATGCCCGCCGACAAAACCGGTGATGCCGTCCACCACGACGATCTTGCGATGGTTACGGAAGTTGACCTGGAAGCGATTGAGCCAGCCACTGCGGGTGGCGAATGCCTTGACCTGCACGCCAGCGTCACGCAGCGCTTGCACATAACGATGGGGCAGGGCGTGACTGCCGATGCGGTCGTACAGCACATAAATGGCCACGCCCTGAGCGGCTTTTTCCCTCAACAGGGCCTGCAATTGACGGCCCAGTTCGTCATCGTGAATGATGAAAAACTGGAACAGCACGGCGGTCTTTGCGTGACGGATAGCCTCGAAGATCGCGCCGAACGTGGCATCGCCATTGATCAACAGGCGCACTTCGTTGTTGGCCAGGCACGGCATGCGGCCCAGCTTGGGCATGGCGCGCAAGGAGGCATAGGCGCTGGAATTGCGCGCCGCGAGCGCTTCCTCCACCCAGGGGCGCCAGTTCAATTCGGTGATGGCCGTGTGCATTTCCTGGTTGGCCTGGCGACGGGCCTGGATGTACGCGTCGAACGTGCTGCGGCCAAAAATCAGGTAGGGGATCAGCGTCAGGTAGGGCATGAACATCAGTGACAACGCCCAGGCAATCGAGCCTTGTGCGGTGCGCACGGTCAGTACTGCGTGGATCGCGGCGAGCGTTCCAAGAAAGTGCAGCGTGGCAATGACGTAGGCGAGCAGGTGCGGGCCAAAGAAATCCATGAACGACGTAACTCCAGGCAGTCCAGTGCGTAACAGACCATGAACGGCTGTGAATGTCGCTATTTTATTTGCCATGCAACACTGGCTGCTTTGCGACGTCTAACGCCCACAATTACCCAGGAGTTACCCGATGAATGCTCGTCTGCTTGGTTTGGCCATGGTTGTTGGTTTGTCGCTGCCTGTGGCGGCACAGGCGCAGATGCTGGCGCCGGGCTTGTGGGAATTGACCACCAGCAATATGAAAGTCGATAACCAGGACCTGCCGGACTTGTCGCTGATCCTCGGTCAACTCAAGCAACAGATGACCCCTGAACAGCGCGCCATGCTCGAAAAACAAGGCATTAACATGGCCGGTAAAGGCGTACAGGTGTGCCTGACCCCGGCCCAGGTGGCCTCCGATTCGATCCCCCTGACCGACCCTCAATCGGGCTGCAAACAGGAAGTCACCGACAAGAGCGGCAACCAGTGGAAGTTCCGCTTCAGTTGCCCGAAAGCCCAGGGCACTGGGGTGGCAACGTTTCAGAGCCAGAAAGAATTCACCACCAGCGTCAACGGTACCTTCAATGCCACCGGGATCCAGCAGAAGGGTAGCCTGGACAGCCACGCTCAGTGGCTGGGCAACGATTGCGGTTCGGTCAAACCCCGCGCTTAACGCCCGAACTGCAGGGGCAAGCCCTGGCAACTGTTGACCACCTGGCCGTTGTGCCAGGCCAGGTGGCCGCTGACCAGTGTGGTACTCACGCTGTGGCGAAAGCTGCGTTCTGCAAAGGGTGTCCAGTCGCAGCGGGCGAGAATAGGCTGGCTGTTGACCGGCTTGCCGGCAGGCTCCGGTTTGATCAGTACCAGGTCGGCCCAGTAGCCTTCGCGCACGTAGCCGCGATCAGCGATGGCAAACAGGTCGGCCACGCGGTGGCTGGTCTTGGCTACCAGAGTGGTCAAGGGCAAATGCCCGTCGGCCACCAACTCCAGTAACGCCGGCAGGGCATGCTGCACCAGAGGCAAGCCCGAGGGTGCTTGCCGATAGCCCAACTGTTTTTGCGCCCAGGTATGCGGCGCATGGTCGGTGCCAATCACATCCAGACGATCACTCAATAATGCCAGGCGCAGCGCGTCGCGGTCGGTGCGGGTCTTGATCGCCGGGTTGCATTTGATCTGGTGGCCGAGGTGGTGGTAATCGCGGTCATCGAACAGCAGGTGGTGCAGGCAGACCTCGGCGGTGATGTGCTTGTCGGCCAGGGGCTTGTCTTCGAACAACGCCAGTTCCCGCGCGGTGGTCAGGTGCAACACATGCAGGCGCGTGCCATGGCGTTTGGCCAATTCCACGGCAAACGATGACGAGCGATAACAGGCCTCGGCATCGCGGATCAGCGGGTGGGCGACTGCGGGAATATGCTCGCCGAAGCGTTCGCGCAGGCGTTGCTCGTTGGCCAGGATGCTGGGCGTGTGTTCGCAGTGAGCGAGCAGGATGGTCGGCACCTCGGCAAACAGGCGCTCCAGAACGCGTGGGTCGTCCACCAGCATATTGCCGGTGGATGCGCCCATGAACACTTTGACTCCAGCCACTTCACGAGGAGCGAGGGCCGCGACGGTGTCGAGGTTGTCGTTGCTCACGCCAAAATGAAAGCCGTAGTTGGCCACTGAATGCAGTGCGGCACGGCGCTTTTTATCGGCCAGGGCTTCCAGGTTCAAGGTGGCCGGGTGAGTGTTGGGCATGTCCATGAAGCTGGTGATACCACCGGCCACCGCCGCGCGGGATTCGCTGTAGAAGCTGCCTTTTTCCGGCGCACCGGGTTCGCGAAAGTGCACCTGGTCGTCGATCATCCCTGGCAGCAGCCACTGGCCGTTGGCATCGATTTCCACCGGTTCGTTATCGCCTTGAATGCTGGCGGCAATCTTCTCGATACGACCATTGGCGATCAGTACGTCGGCGTCGAATACCTGGCCCTCGTTGACCAGGCGGGCGTTGCGGATCAGCAGGCGGCTCATGGTTCAGAACTCGTTTTGCAGGGCTTTGTAGCCGCGCACCAGGTCGACGTTGGTGCGTGCCACGTCTTCGGAAAACTCCGAAGCGCTGACACTCACCGGCGGGAATTGCGACAAGTCGGTGTTGGGGCCGATACGCGTGGTGGAGGGCACGTAGAAAGCGGCGGGCAGGTCGCGGCCGTCGACCACCGAGTTGTGGCGCACCACGCACCCATCGCCCACGGCGCAATTGAACAGCACACTGTTGAAGCCAATAAACACGCGGTCGCCCACCGTGCAGGGGCCGTGGACGATGGAACGGTGGGCGATGGAGGTGAATTCACCGATGGTCACCGCTGCGCCGGATTTGGAGTGGATGACCACGCCGTCCTGGATGTTGGAGTTGGCGCCGATGGTGATCGGGTCCATGGCGCCGCTGGCATCCACTTCGTCGGCGCGGATCACGGCGTAAGGGCCGACGAACACGTTCTCACCGATGATGACTTTGCCGCAGATGATCGCGGTCTTGTCGACGTAGGCCGATTCGGCAATCACCGGCAGGTCGCCGGAAGGATTTTTGCGGATCATGGCTGGCTCAGTGCGGCGCACAGGGTGTTGAGGTTGTATTCGAACAGCCCGATAAAGGTGCTGGCCGGGCCTTCTGCAGCGAGGGCGTCGGAGTACAGCGTGCCGCCGATCTGTGCGCCGCTTTCGTCAGCGATCTGCTTGAGCAGGCGCGAGTCTTTGATGTTTTCCATGAACACGGCTTTGACCTTGTCCTTGCGAATCTGGGTGATCAGTGCGGCAACTTCAGCGGCCGAAGGGTCACGTTCAGTGGACAAGCCCTGGGGCGCGAGGAACTGGATGCCATAGGCCTGGCCCAGGTAGCGGAAGGCGTCATGGGAAGTGACGATGCGGCGGTTACCCGGTGGCAGGGCGCCGAACTTGGCCTTGGCCTCGTCCAGCAGGCTATGGATTTGCTTGAGGTAGGCCTGGCTGTTGCGCAGGTAGGCGGTCTTGTTGGCCGGGTCGGCGGCCACCAGGGCCTTGGTGATGTTGCTCACATAGATCTCGGCGTTGGCTAGGTTGTGCCAGGCGTGCGGGTCGGGAATGGTTTCGCCATCCTCGTCCATGGTGTGGGAAATCACGCCTTTGCTGGCGGTGACCACCGTTGCCTTGGTTTCGGTGCTGGTAACCAGGCGGTCCAGCCACGGCTCGAAACCCAGGCCGTTCTTGATGATGACCTTGGCCTTGAGCAATGCCTTGGCGTCATCCGGCGTGGGTTCATAGGTATGGGCGTCGGCGTCCGGGCCGACCATGTTGCTGATCTGGATATGCTCGCCACCGATCTGGTGGGTGATGTCATTGAGAATACTGAAGCTGGTGACTACTTGGAGTTTGTCGGCGGCGTGGGCCATCGAAAGCGGCAGCAGCAGACTGAACAGCACGAGTAGAGCGCGCATCGGAACACCTCATTGGGATGTGAGCAAAGGCGGGCGGCGCAACAAACCGTGCACCGGACCGAACACCACGGACAACAAATACCCAGCGCCCGCCACCAGCACGATGGCCGGGCCGCTGGGCAGTGAGTAGTAGAACGACAGCAGCAGACCCAACCACACCGACAGGCAGCCCAGCAGCGCCGATACCGCAATCAGCACCGGCAGGCGTCGGCTCCAGAAGCGTGAGGCGATGGCCGGCAACATCATCAAGCCGACCACCATCAGCGCACCGATGGCCTGGAAACCAATCACCAGGTTCAGCACCACTAGGGTCAGGAACACGCCATGGGCGAGGGGGCCGAGGCGGCTGACGGTTTGCAGGAACAGCGGGTCGAGGGTGTCCAGCAACAGCGGTCTGTAGATCAGCGCCATGGCGATCAGGCTGAAACCCGAGACCCAGAGCATGCCGGTCAGGGTGGTTTGATCCACGGCCAGGGCGGAGCCGAACAGCAGGTGCAGCAGGTCCAGGCGCTTGCCGGCAAGGCCCAGGATCAGCACCCCGGCGGCCAAAGAGATGGGGTAGATGGCGGCGAGGCTGGCGTCTTCGCGCAGCCCGGTGCGGCGGGTGATCCACGCGGCCAGGCCGGCCATGCTCAGGCCTGCACCCAGGCCACCGAGGGTCAGCGCGGGCAGGCTCAGGCCGGCGAACCAGAAACCCAGGGCGGCACCGGGCAGGATGCCGTGGGCCACCGCATCACCGATCAGGCTCATGCGCCGCAGGATCAGAAACACTCCTAGCGGCGCGGTGCTGCAAGCCAGTACCAAACCGCCGATGAGTGCGCGGCGCATAAAGACGAACTCATGAAACGGCATCCATAAGTGGGCAGTGAAGTGCATTCAGGCCACCTGCATCTGCGGTTGCGGGCGGATCAGCTCTTTGCTGGGGCCGAATACGCAGCCGGTGTTTTTGATCTGCAGTACGTGCTGGGTGTGGTGACGCACGGAGGCCAGGTCATGGCAGACGATCACCAGGGTGCGGCCTTCGTTGTGCCAAGCGTGGATGTGTTTCCAGCACAGCGCCTGACCGTCCTCATCGAGGGCTGCGTGAGGTTCGTCGAGCAGCAGGACGGGTGCGTCGGCCAGGCTCATGCGTGCCAGCAGGGCGCGCTGCAATTCGCCTCCGGACAATGCCATCAACGGTCGGTGTTCCAAGCCAGTCAGGCACCAGTCTTCGAGTACCGCTTGCAGGCGTTGGCTGCGTTGTTGCGGGGTGTGTTGGATGCCCCAGAAACCGGCAGCGACCAGTTCTTGCAGGCTGATGGGGAACTGGCGGTCCAAGTGTTGCTGCTGGGGCAAGAAGGCCAGGCCGCCACGGCGTGGAACATCCACAATGACCTTTCCCGCCAGCGGTTTTTGCAGGCCGGCAATGACCTTGAGCAGGCTGCTTTTGCCTGTGCCATTGGCGCCGATGATGCCGGTGAGGCTGCCTTTTTCCAGGGTCAAATTCAGTGCCGGGGTGAGCGGTTGCCCGGGGGCACCCCAGCGCAAAGAGTTACAGGTGATCATGCAAAGTCTCTCGTCCAGCGGCTTTCAGCCACGGCATCGTGCGCGTGCAGGCTTTCGGCGTGGATCACTTGGAGGTGGAAGGCTTTGATGGCATCCGAGCGTTTCAAGGCGAGGTTCAGGCGGCGAGCGGCGTCTTCGCAGAACATCAGGTTCTGCCCGTTGGCCAGGGCGAAGGCTTGTTCGTCTGCGCGTTTCACCGCGGTTTGTACGGCGGTGCCGAGCGCGGCTTCGGCAGCGTTGATCAAGCCGACTATCGGCAGGTCAGTACCTTGCAACTGAACGTGCAACTGCGCGCTGCTGCGTTGGCTATGGGGTGTGGCGACGATGCCGTTGGCACTGCCGAGCCAGGCCAGCACCGCTTCATGCTGTAACGGCGTATTGGCGAAATCATCCACAAATTGCTGCTGAATCAACTGCCTGGCGAGGGCGGCGGAGCAAGGGCAGGTTGAGGAATAAGTAACGTCAATTTTTAGTTCCACGTGGAACATCTGGTTTTCCAGGCGCGCTTCGATGCTCACGGGGTAGGTTTTCCAGCCGGCTAATGGGCTGACCAGGGCAGGGCGTTTAAGCAGCAGCTGGGTGTGGATGCGCAGGTAAGCGTTCTTAGATAAACCTTCATGTGTGTCGAGAAAACGCTGCAGTACATTACGCAGCAGTGCAGATGTCAGCGGCTGTTGATCGAGCATTTCCAGAGCCAGGTACAGGCGTGACATATGAATGCCACGGGCCGTGCCGTCGTCCAGGCTTACGCCCGCATCAGCGGTGGCGGTCAGGTGTTGACCGTCAATCAGGATTGGCAAGGCGATGCCGCGCATCCCCACCCAGTTGAGTGGCAAGGCTTGGCGTGAAGCCTGCGCGGCGATATCCGGCAGAGTCAGCGCATTCATAAGCAGGTCCATCGTTGGAAATAATTCGACATGTTATAGTATAACAATACGAGCCACGATGAATTTTCTGCACCTGCCTTTGTTCAGTCACGTCGAGTAGGGATGCTCCTTTATCTGCGGTATATGCCATGCACCGACGTCAGCTCCTCAACCTGCTGCTGGTCAGCCCCTTGTTTGCCTTGCCTTTGGGGGCTCACGCCACGCAGATTCGCAATGCACGCCTGTGGCGCTCAGACGACAAGCTGCGCCTGGTGTTCGACCTCAGCGGCCCGGTGCAATACAAGACCTTTTCCCTAACCTCACCTGACCGATTGATCATCGACTTGAGTGGCGCCGGGCTCAGCGGCGACTTTTCCCAATTGGCGTTGAAGAACAGTGGGATTACCTCGATCCGTTCCGGGCATTTCGGCCAGAGCGACACGCGCATCGTGCTGGACCTGGTCGAGCCCATGCAGCTCAACAGTTTCGTGTTGCCGCCGCAGGAGGGACAAGGCCATCGCCTGGTGCTGGACTTGACCAACGCGACCCGTGCGCCCCGTCAAATCGCCGCTGAGCCAGCACCCTTGGTGGCGCCGGTAGACAAGGCGCATCCCAAGCGCGACATCATCGTGGTGGTCGACCCCGGCCATGGCGGCAAAGACCCCGGCGCCATCGGCTCCAAGGGCCAGCGCGAAAAAGATGTGGTGCTGTCCATCGCCCAGTTACTGGCTAAACGCTTGAAACGCGAAAAGGGTTTTGACGTGAAACTGGTGCGCAACGACGACTTCTTCGTGCCGCTGCGCAAGCGCGTGGACATTGCCCGTCAGCACAAGGCCGATATGTTTATTTCGGTACATGCCGACGCCGCGCCACGGCTGACCGCGTCGGGCGCCTCGGTGTATGCGTTGTCTGAAGGCGGCGCCACCTCGGCCACAGCGCGTTTCATGGCCCAGCGCGAAAATGGCGCCGACTTGCTGGGCGCCACCACCTTGCTCAATCTGAAGGACAAGGACCCGATGCTGGCCGGAGTGATTCTCGACATGTCGATGAACGCGACCATCGCCTCCAGCCTGCAGTTGGGCAGCTTGGTATTGGGCAGCCTGCAAAACATCACCAGCCTGCATCAGAAACGGGTGGAGCAGGCTGGGTTCGCCGTGCTCAAGTCACCGGATGTCCCTTCGATCCTGGTGGAGACGGGATTCATTTCCAACCCTCGGGATGCCCAGCGGCTGGTGACGGCGCGCCATCAACAGGCGGTGGCGGATGGCCTTTTCGAAGGACTCAAGCGTTACTTCCAGAAGAACCCCCCCATGAACAGCTACATGGCCTGGGTGCAGGCGCAGAAAAACAGCCAGGTCTAACAGCCAGCCCTTTCAAGGTCTTCTGTAAAATCCCCTGAAATTCATTCAGGGGGTACCTAAACGATGTGGGCGGAAGTTCTAGCGCGTTTCGAAAAAAAAGCACCTGCCAGTGTCATGGTCAAACTGGCGCTGCAGCAGGCTATTGCCCCCGAGTGGATTGATCAGGTTTTCGAAGAACACCGGCAACGGCAGTATTCTCGTGAGCTATTGTTCTCGACCATCATCAAGCTAATGTCCCTTGTTTCATTGGGCTTGAAGCCATCTCTGCACGCCGCCGCGCGACAACTGGAGGACCTTCCGGTCAGCCTGGCGGCTCTCTACGACAAGATCAGTCGTACCGAGCCTGCTCTGTTGCGCGCCCTGATTACGGGCTGTGCACAGCGCCTGGCTCCAACCATCCGGGAGCTGGGCTGCACGGCGATGCTGCCGGGTTGGCAGGTTCGGGTAGTGGACGGTAATCACCTGGCATCCACTGAAAAACGTCTGGGAGCTTTACGCAACGAGCGCGGCGCCGCTCGTCCCGGTTTTTCGGTTGTTGCATACGATCCCGATCTGGATCAGGTCGTCGACCTTCAGGCGTGTGAGGATGCCTACGCAAGCGAGCGCGTTTGTGTGCTGCCTTTATTGGCCAATGCCGAGCCAGGCCAAGTGTGGCTGGCTGACCGGCTTTATTGCACGCTCCCGGTTATGGAGGCTTGTGAGCAAGTCCAAACTTGCTTTGTCATTCGTCAGCAAGCCAAGCATCCACGCTTGATTCAAGAGGGTGAGTGGCAAGAGCCAGTACCTGTGGAAACTGGCACTGTGCGTGAGCAGATCATCCAGGTCAAAGGCGGTTACCAATGTCGGCGTGTCGAACTGACGCTTCATTCGCCAACGGACTCCGGCGACAGCAGCTTGATGTTCTGGAGCAACCTGCCTGAGAGCGTCAGTGCGCAACAGATCGCCGAACTGTATCGCCGCCGCTGGAGCATTGAAGGTATGTTCCAGCGACTGGAAGCGATCCTGGAAAGTGAGATCGAAACCCTTGGCAGCCCAAAGGCTGCCTTACTGGGGTTTGCAACGGCGGTATTGGCTTACAACGTCCTGGCTGTTCTCAAACGCAGTGTTGAACAAGCTCATCGGGATACCCAGCCTGAAGGATGGGAAGCCTCGATTTACCATTTAGCGGTTCAGGTCAGGAGTGGATATGAGGGAATGCAGATTGCGCTGCCCTCGGAACATTTTCCTGTCATTCCGTTGGAAAAACTGGCTCAGCACTTATTGGCGCTTGCCAGAAATATCCAACCTAAACAAGTTGCGAAAAGCCCCCGTGGCCCCAAGGTACCCAAGCCCAAAACATGGGTTAAAGGCACCGCGGTGAATGCGCATGTTTCAACGGACCGGATAATCAAGGCTGCCAAGACGAAAAGACCTTGAAAGGGCTGGGTCTAACAGCCGGTCATTCGGCTGCAAGTGAACTTGGCGCTGGCGCCCCCTGAGCTGGAAAACCGGTTGATGGTGGTCCAGCCCACGCGCCGCGTGTAGCCGACCCACACCTCGCCATCCGATGCCAACCCGGTAAAAAACGTCAGTTGCCCATAACGGCTGTTGGTCTGCGCCCAATAGCGTTTGCCGATCACTTCGAAACCGCGCAGATACGTAGTGCTGCCGACGGTTGCCACGCTATAGGCATTGCCCAACGGGTCTACACAAGCGAGCAGGTTGGCGCTGCGTGTGCAGTTGGCCAACAGGCTGGGTGCCTGGGCGCAGGCAGGCCCGGCGGCTGCCAATAGCAGGGCGCACAGCAGGTATCTCATCGGGTTTCTCAGCGTAAGAAGGTGACCCAGCATTGCGCCCTTCGTCGCGGCGAGCAAGAGGGATTGGCTTATTTGTATTGTTATACTATAACATAAAAGTACAGCCCGACCCGCGAACCCCTTCCCATGACCGAACACGATCTTTTGGCCCAACCAGCGGCCGACTACATGAATGAGGCCCAGCAGCGCTTCTTCCGCGAATTGTTGCTGGCTCAGCGTGATGACCTGCAAGCCCGTATCGATGCTGAGTTCCAGGCACTGCGCGAGCAGGAAACCAACAGCGACCTGGCGGATATCGGCAGTGCCGAAGAGCAACGCCAATGGCAATTGCGCCTGCTCGAGCGCGAAAAGAAGCTGTTGGACAAGATCGACGATGCCCTGGAATTGCTGGCCCGTGGCGAATACGGCTGGTGCCGTGAAACCGGCGAACCCATCGGCCTGCAACGCCTGCTGCTGCGTCCCACCGCCACCTTGTGTATCGAAGCCAAAGAACGTGAAGAGCTGCGCGAACGCCATAAACGGGCAGTTTGACCGGCCAACCTTGATGAGGAATACCTGATGCCCAATCGTCTCCCTGTGACCGTGTTGTCCGGCTTTCTCGGCGCCGGTAAAAGCACGTTGCTCAATTATGTCCTACGCAACCGCGACAACCTGCGGGTGGCGGTGATCGTCAACGACATGAGCGAAATCAACATCGACGGCAGCGAGGTACAGCGCGACGTCACGCTCAATCGTTCGGAAGAAAAACTGGTGGAGATGAGCAATGGCTGCATTTGCTGCACCTTGCGTGAAGACTTGCTTGAAGAGGTTGGAAAACTCGCCAAAGAAGGTCGTTTCGATTACCTGCTGATCGAATCCACCGGTATTTCCGAACCTTTGCCCGTGGCCGAAACCTTCACGTTTCGCGATGAAAACGAGCAAAGCCTGGCCGACATTGCACGCCTGGACACCATGGTCACTGTGGTCGACGGTATGAATTTCCTGCTCGACTACCAGGCTGCAGAAAGCCTGGCTTCACGGGGCGAAACCCTCGGTGAGGAGGATGAACGTTCCATCACCGACCTGTTGATCGAACAGATCGAATTCGCCGACGTCATCCTGATCAGCAAGATCGACCTGATCAGCAGCCGCGAGCGCGAAGAACTGATGGCCATCCTCGAGCGCCTCAACGCCCAGGCGGAAATCATCCCGATGGTCATGGGCGAAGTGCCGCTGAACAAGATCCTCAACACTGGCCGTTTCGACTTCGAACGCGCCGCCCAGGCCCCGGGCTGGTTGCAGGAGTTGCGCGGTGAGCATGTGCCGGAAACCGAAGAATACGGCATAGCGTCCACGGCTTACCGTGCGCGCCGGCCGTTCCATCCACAGCGGTTTTTCGACTTTATCGACCGCCCCTGGGTCAACGGCAAGCTGTTGCGCTCCAAGGGTTTCTTCTGGTTGGCGAGCAAACATCAGGATGCGGGCAGTTGGTCCCAGGCGGGCGGGTTGATGCGCCATGGTTTTGCCGGGCGTTGGTGGCGCTTTGTGCCGAAAAGCCAGTGGCCTCAGGACGAAGAAAGCGTGGCGGCGATCATGGCTAACTGGCAGTTGAGCACGGGTGACTGCCGTCAGGAACTGGTGTTTATCGGACAAAACATCGACTTTGCCCAGATGCGTACCGAGTTGGACGCCTGCTTGCTCACCGATGAAGAAATGGCCCTGGGTGTCGAAGGTTGGCGCCAGCTACCCGACCCGTTTGGCCCTTGGTATGAGCAGGTCGCCTGATGCTGGCCCCGGTCATTCCCCTGCGCCCCGTCATCCGCCAGACACATGGGGAAACGCCGCTGGCGCTGTCCGATATCCTCAATGACGGCGTCAACCTGGCCATCTGGCAGCGCCAACTGCCCCTGCATATCGCTGAGTTTGGCGCTTTGCTGGTGGCGCTCAATGAACCATTGGCCGAGTCCTTGGTGGTCGAGTTGGTTAGCGAAGACTGCGTGCCGAACTTGCAAGGTTTGGCGTCCAGTTGTCGCGATCTTGAAGGCTACGATGGGTTTATCGCCGATGTGTCGTGGCTGGTCAGTGCATTCGCTTGCCTGCTGGGCGCCAAGCGCATCGGCGTGCGTTTACGGCTGTTGGACAAGGCCATGTGCCCGCGTTTTCACGTCGATCACGTGCCGGTTCGGCTGATCACCACCTACGCCGGTATCGGTAGCCAATGGTTGCGCGAAGGCGTCATGGACCGGCGCACATTGAGCCAGGCGGATGCCGAGCCCACTGAGCGCATCGAGCAGATCCACTGCGGTGAAGTGGCGCTGCTCAAAGGCACCAAATGGCACGGCAATGAAGGGCACGGCCTGATCCATCGTTCGCCGGCGCTCAAGGCCGATGAGCGACGGTTGATCCTGACGCTGGATTGGCTGGCATAACCGCGTAGGATCAAACGCTCTAAACGGCCTGAACCATGCCTCTTATGCTGCAGAACATTCCTACCCATGTGATTGCCGGGCCCTTGGGCGCCGGCAAGACCAGCCTGATCAAGCACCTGCTTGCCCAGCGCCCGGCCAACGAGCGCTGGGCGGTGCTGATCAACGAGTTCGGTCAGATCGGCCTGGATGCAGCCTTACTCACCCAAGACGATGACGGTATCGCCCTGGGCGAGGTGGCAGGCGGCTGTTTGTGTTGTGTGAACGGCGCACCGTTCCAGGTAGGGCTGGGCCGCTTGTTGCGTAAGGCTAAGCCGGACCGGCTGTTTATTGAACCCTCAGGCCTGGGCCATCCGGCGCAATTGCTCAAGCAACTGCGGCAGGCGCCATGGCAAAACGTGCTGGCCGTGCAGCCTTGTGTGCTGGTACTCGATGCCCAGGCATTGGCGGCGGGCAGGCCGTTGCCCCAGGCACAGCAGGAGGCGTTGACCAGTGCCGGCCTGCTGGTGCTGAACAAGGACGAGACGCTGACTGCTACGCAACGTCAGGCGATCGAAGCGCAATTACCCGATTGCCCGCGCCATTGGACACGCCAGGCGCAATTGCCACTCGACCGGTTGCCCGGTTTGAAAGCACAAGCCCAAAGCGCTGTGGATAACTTTGCGGTGCCTGAAGCAGTGGGGCAAATGCCGGCGATCTGGAGCGACCCTGGGCTGCCGATCTGTTTGAGCCAGAGCCAGGAGGGCGGCTGGAGTATCGGCTGGCGCTGGCACCCAAGCCAGCGATTCGATGTCCGCCGTCTGCATCAGTGGCTATCGAGTTTGGGCTGGTGCCGGGCTAAATTGGTTATCCACAGCATTGACGGCTGGGTGTCCGCCAACGCTGTGGATAACAGCCCACTGCACTGGCAACCCAGCGCTTGGCGGCGCGATTCACGTGTTGAGTTGATCTTCAGCGCACCACAGGACGTGGCCGCATTGCAAAGCGCCCTGGCAGCCTGCCGTTACTGATGTTTTTTGCTGGCGTGGTCCTGGCGCCACTGGCTCAATTCGATGATCTCGGCGCTGGGCAGCGGCTCCTTGGTTTCGAACGGGTAGGGCGCCAGTTCGATCTGCGCGCTGTGGGCGCCGAATTGGGTGATGACCCCGGCGTGCCGGGTTTCGCCGGTCACCGTAAACTCGAAATTATAGATGCGCGCCAGGCGTCGGCGGCCATTGGCATCCTTGACGAAACCGATGCGTTTGAGCGCCACGGCACCGTCGAGCAGCTCGATATCGAGCTTGGCGCAATGCTGCTTGACCCGCGCCAACGCCCGTTCACGCAAGCCGTGGTTGTGCCAAACCCAGGCGGCGCCGGTGGCCAGCAGCATCAAGACGAAGATGTTTCCCAGGGTCAGCATTCCATGAACTCCAACAAAGTGAGCGCAGCTTAACTGTGTCGCCGGTCTGTCGTACAGGCTGCGTTTAGTCGCATACTGCTCGGCCAGAAATTCAACGGTTTTACGGAAATCTCCCGCATGAAACGTACACCTCACCTGCTTGCGATCCAGTCTCATGTGGTCTTCGGCCACGCCGGAAACAGCGCCGCCGTGTTCCCCATGCAGCGGGTCGGGGTGAATGTCTGGCCGCTCAACACGGTGCAGTTTTCCAACCACACACAGTATGGACAGTGGGCGGGCGAAGTGTTGGCGTCGCAGCAAATTCCTGCGCTGGTGGAGGGTATTGCCGCGATTGGCGAACTGGGCAACTGTGATGCGGTGTTGTCCGGATACCTGGGCAGTGCAGACCAGGGCCGTGCCATCCTCAGCGGTGTGGCGCGCATCAAGGCGATCAACCCCAAGGCGCTGTACCTGTGCGACCCGGTGATGGGCCACCCGGAAAAGGGTTGTATCGTGCCGCAGGAGGTCAGCGATTTCCTCTTGGATGAAGCCGCCGCCATGGCGGACTTCCTGTGCCCCAACCAACTGGAGCTGGACAGTTTTGCCGGGCGCAAGCCGCAATCGCTGTTCGATTGCCTGGCGATGGCCAAGGCCTTGCTGGCGCGCGGGCCCAAGGCTGTGTTGGTCAAGCACCTGGATTACCCAGGCAAACTGCCAGAAGGGTTTGAAATGCTGCTGGTGACAGCTGAGGGCAGTTGGCACTTGCGCCGGCCCCTGCTGGCGTTTCCGCGCCAGCCAGTGGGCGTGGGCGACCTGACGTCCGGGCTGTTCCTGGCGCGGGTGCTGTTGGGTGATAGCCTGGTGGCCGCTTTTGAGTTCACCGCTGCGGCCGTGCATGAAGTGCTGCTGGAAACCCAGGCCTGCGCCAGTTATGAACTGGAACTGGTGCGGGCCCAGGACCGTATTGCCCACCCTCGTGTGCGCTTCGAAGCCACACCGATCAGCCTGTAAGCACACAAAACCCAATGTGGGAGCGGGCTTGCCCGCGATGGCGGTATCTCAGTCAAAGCGATGTCGACTGAACCACTGCTATCGCGGGCAAGCCCGCTCCCACATTTTTTTGAGTTGATTCGCCGCTTGGAGTTTACGGCGCGTCGGCTTTGATTTCCCGGTAGCGCTTTTCCAGTTCCTGGCGAATCTGCCGACGTTGCTGAGCCTGCACAAAGCGGCGCTTGTCCTCGCTGTTCTGCGGCTGCAAGGGCGGTACGGCGGCAGGTTTGCGCTGGTCGTCCACGGCCACCATGGTGAAGAAGCAGCTGTTGGTATGGCGCACCGAGCGTTCACGGATGTTCTCGGTCACCACCTTGATGCCCACTTCCATCGACGTATTGCCGGTGTAGTTGACTGACGCCAGGAAGGTCACCAGCTCACCGACATGAATCGGCTCGCGAAAAATCACCTGGTCCACCGACAGCGTGACCACATAACGACCGGCATAACGGCTGGCGCAGGCGTAGGCCACTTCGTCGAGGTACTTGAGCAGCGTGCCGCCGTGCACATTGCCAGAGAAGTTGGCCATGTCAGGGGTCATCAGTACCGTCATCGACAGCTGGGCGTTTCCGGGTTCCATAGCACACTCACGGGTTGTAGGCATTGGTTGGGGGGAGGCACCTCTGCGGGTACTCAAAGTCTTTGCAGCGCCATCCCTAACGGGACGCCGTCAGGCGGCTTGCCGTCACGCGCGCAGCGATCTGTTTCCATATATTGCACCGGCTTTCCAGCAGAAGTCGCGGTGTTACCCTTCAAAAGCCCTTCTCAGGGCTTTTCTTACGATCAAGGCAGACTTTTCCGACCCTTCAAAGGCGCGGCCAGAAGTGGGAAAAGCGCCGGCACCCTCAAGGAGCCCCTCGCCATGCACGCCATCAGCTTTATCCAGGACTTGGCCGTGATCATGCTGGTGGCAGGGGTGGTCACCATCCTGTTTCACCGCTTCAAGCAGCCGGTGGTGCTGGGCTACATCGTTGCCGGCTTCATTATCGGCCCCCACACCCCGCCGTTTGGCCTGATCCACGATGAAGACACGATCAAGACCCTGGCGGAGCTGGGGGTCATCTTCCTGATGTTCTGCCTGGGCCTGGAATTCAGCCTGCGCAAGCTATTCAAGGTAGGGGCCACGGCGTTTATCGCGGCGTTCCTGGAAATCGTGTTGATGATCTGGATCGGCTACGAGATCGGCCGCTGGTTCGACTGGAGCACTATGGACTCGCTGTTCCTCGGCGCGATCCTGGCAATCTCCTCGACCACCATTATCGTCAAGGCCCTCAACGACCTGAAGATGAAAGACCAGCGGTTCGCCCAGCTGATTTTCGGCGTGCTGATTGTGGAGGACATCCTGGGTATCGGCATCATTGCGTTGCTGTCGAGCATTGCGGTGAGTGGCACGGTCAGCTCCGGCGAGGTGTTCTCCACGGTCGGCAAGCTCTCGCTGTTCATGATTGTCGCCCTGGTGATTGGGATTTTGCTGGTGCCGCGCCTGCTGGCTTATGTGGCCAAGTTTGAAAGCAACGAGATGCTGCTGATCACTGTATTGGGGCTGTGCTTCGGTTTCTGCCTGTTGGTGGTGAAGTTGGAATACAGCATGGTGCTCGGAGCCTTTTTGATCGGCGCAATCATGGCTGAATCCCGCCAGTTGATTAAGATCGAGGGTCTGATCGAGCCCGTTCGCGACATGTTCAGCGCAATTTTCTTCGTGGCGATTGGCTTGATGATCGACCCGCAGATTCTGCTGCAATACGCCTGGCCCATTGCGGTGATCACCGTGGCCGTGGTGCTGGGCAAGATGCTGTCGTGCGGGCTGGGCGCGTTTATCGCCGGCAACGATGGTCGCACCTCGCTGCGGGTTGGTATGGGGCTGTCACAAATTGGCGAGTTTTCTTTCATCATCGCGGCGCTGGGGATGACCCTGCAGGTCACCAGCGACTTTCTGTATCCCGTGGCGGTGGCCGTTTCGGCGATCACCACGCTGCTGACGCCCTACCTGATTCGCGGGGCCGACCCGCTATCATTGAAGATCGCCGCACTGATGCCCACGCGAATGAGCCGAGTGTTCGGCATGTATGGAGAATGGTTGCGCAGCATTCAGCCTCAGGGCGAGGGGGCGATGTTGGCCGCGATGATCCGCAAGATCATCCTGCAAGTCGGGGTAAACCTGGCATTGGTGATCGCAATCTTCTTTGCCGGCAGCTTTTTCGCAGGGCGCATCGGTGGGTATCTGGAAGGCTGGGTCAGCGATCAAAGCTGGCAGAAGGCGTTGATCTGGGGCGGGGCGCTGCTAGTGTCGTTGCCGTTTCTGATTGCGGCGTATCGCAAGCTCAAGGCGCTGTCGATGCTGCTGGCGGAGATGAGCGTGAAGCCAGAGATGGCCGGGCGTCATACCCAGCGTGTGCGAAGGGTGATTGCGGAGCTGATCCCCCTCTTGTCGCTGCTGGTGATCTTCCTGCTATTGGCAGCCTTGTCGGCCAGTATTCTGCCGACCAACAAGTTGCTGG
Source organism: Pseudomonas sp. CCI1.1 (assembly GCF_034348165.1). Lineage (NCBI taxonomy): Bacteria > Pseudomonadati > Pseudomonadota > Gammaproteobacteria > Pseudomonadales > Pseudomonadaceae > Pseudomonas > Pseudomonas sp. CCI1.1. The sequence goes on along the minus strand of NZ_CP133780.1, from coordinate 4,566,354 downwards.
TGTTGATTGCCGTGGTCACGGCGGCGGTGGCTGCAGTGCTCTGGCGCTGGTTTATCCGTGTGCATACGCGGATGCAGGTTGCGTTGCTGGAGACGCTGGACAACCACAAGGATACGGAACACTGACTGGCGTTGGCGGGGGCTGCTTTGCAGCCCAGCGGGAGCAAGCTCCCTCGCCACAAAAGCTATCAAGTATCAGCTTTCCAGCCAGACGTCCCGTGCCCAGTGCCACACCGATTCCCAGGTTTCTTCGGTGACCAATTCTTCTTCGGCGGACCACAACACCACGGTGCCGTCTTCTTCGACGCAGTAGTAGTCGTCGCCGTCCTGGCAGATCGGGATCAGGCTGCGATCAACACCGGCATCCCAGGCGTTGGCCGCGACGTCCGGCAGGTAAGTGTGGGACTGCGGGTCGGTGACGGTCACTGGCTCCAGGCTGCCATAGACTACGTCGCTGACGGTCAGCAAGAATTCACGGAAGACAAAGGGGATGTCGATGAACAGTTGTTCCTCGATTTCCACCAGCAGGTCTTCGTCAGGTAGCTCCAAAGGAACCGGGACCGGTTCGTTGGCTTCACGCAGTTGTTCGATGATTTCTTCCACGGCCGGGATCCTCTTGCTAGATGGCGCGGTTTATAGGGGCGTTTTATACAGTAGCTCGCTATAAGTGCAACCGTGAAATAGAAAACCCCGGACATGTCCGGGGTTTTTGTTACCGCTTGCTCAAACGCGCAGGTATTAGCCGTTCTGGCGGATACCGGCGACCAGCCATGGCTGGTCGTCGCCCTGGGCGCGTTCCATGTTCCAGCTTTCGCTGAACACTTCGCCCTGGTCGAAACGCGAGGACTTCGACACACCGCTGAAGGTCAGGGTGGCGATGGTCTTGTCGGCACGATCGTCCACGCCATCGAGCTGTACGCGCAGGTCGTCGATGTAGGTCGACTGGAAGGCGTCACCGATCTCGGCACGTTCGCGCTTGAGGAACTCCAGCAGTTGCGGGGTCACGAACTCGGAGATCTTGTCCATTTCGTTGGCATCCCAGTGCTGCTGCAGGGACTGGAAGTGGCTGCGGGCCGCTTCGACGAAACGCTCTTCGTTGAACCAGGCCGGTGCGTTGATCACCGGACGGGCGGCAGGGGCTGCCGAACCACCGAAGATCGAACCCATGGCAGGCTTCTGTTCGAACGCTTCACGCTGCATCGGCGCGCCGGCTGGAGCCAGGTGCTCCTGCTGCTTGCGGCGACGGGCGGCGATAAAGCGGAAGACCAAAAAGGCGATGACGCCCATGATCAGGATGTCGAAGATCTGCATGCCCTGGAAGCCGTCGCCCATGAACATGGACGCGAGCAGGCCACCGGCGGCGATGCCGGCCAGTGGGCCCAGCCAGCGCGAAGCACCGCCGGCCTTGGCAGCAGCGCCAGCGGCACCGGCTGCGCCTGCAGTAGCCGCAGCACCGCCCGCACCGGCGGATGGAGCCATTTGGCTGGTCTGGTGAGTCGGTGCCGCGCCCGAGCTTTTGCCGCCACCGAAGCGTTTGGCGTTGGCGTCGAGGCTCATCGTCAGGCCGATGCACAACGCCATGGCGATGCTAAGAAAACGTTTCATATAGGGAATTCCCATTTGTGGATTGCACGCGCGCCATGTTGCACAGGTGTCGTGGCAGTGGCTAGCGGCATAATGTTTCGGGCTTTTGCGTAAGACCAAATCCGAAGGGTCTGTAGGACTAATTACAGATATTGGCCCGCACGCCTCTAAAACAAGGGAGGGCCAATAATCTTCATGTTACGCAGTGTTTCATGATGGTGGGCTTATTGTGGCCAGCTCAGACCGCTTCGAGCTTGGCGTAACCCATCATCAGCCACTTGCTGCCCTCGGCGAAGTTCACCTGCACCCGGGCCTGGGCGCCGGCGCCTTCGAAGTTGAGGATCACGCCTTCGCCGAAGATCGCATGCTTGACCTGCTGGCCCAGGCTGAACGGGGTTTCCGGTATTTCGGAACCGGCAAACATGCTGCTGGAGTTCTGTTGCTGGCCACCGCCGAACGGGCGGCTGACGCTGTTGGACAAGCGCACTTCCTGGATCAGCCCCTTGGGCACCTCACGTACGAAGCGCGACACCTTATTGTAGGTTTCGCTACCGTACAGGCGTCGGGTCTCGGCGTAGGTCATCACCAGGTTCTGCATCGCCCGGGTAATGCCCACGTAGGCCAGGCGGCGTTCTTCTTCAAGGCGGCCGGGTTCTTCCAGGCTCATCTTGTGAGGGAACAGGCCTTCTTCCATGCCCACCAGGAACACGTAAGGGAATTCCAGGCCTTTGGCGCTGTGCAAGGTCATCAGCTGGATGCTGTCTTCATGCTCGTCGGCCTGGGTATCGCCGGCTTCCAGCGAGGCGTGGCCCAGGAAGGCGGCGAGCGGCGTCAGCTCTTCGTCGTCCTCGGTGTTTTCGAACGCACGAGCAGCGCTGACCAGTTCCTCAAGGTTTTCTACCCGGGCCTGGCCTTTCTCGCCTTTTTCCGCTTCGTGATAGGCGATCAGCCCGGACTGCTCGATCACGGTCTGAGTCATCAGGTGCAGTGGCATCTCTGCGCACTTGGCGGCCAGGTTCTCGATCAGCTCGACAAACACCCCCAACGCCCCGGCAGCACGGCCAGTCAGGCCTTTGTTGGCGATCAGCAAGCGCATGGCTTCCCACATCGACACATCGGCATGGCGCGCATGGTCGCGGATCGCTTCAACGGTTTTCTCGCCAATGCCACGCGCCGGGATATTGATCACCCGCTCCAGCGCCGCATCGTTACCACGGCCCTCAAGCAAACGCAGGTAGGCCATGGCGTTCTTGATTTCGGCACGTTCGAAGAAGCGCTGGCCGCCATAGATGCGGTAGGGGATGCGCTCGCGCAGCAACGCTTCTTCCAGCACCCGCGATTGGGCGTTGGAACGGTACAGAATCGCGATATCGCTACGGGCCAGGCCGGTTTTCAGTGCGCTTTCGATGGTTTCCACCACATAGCGCGCTTCATCGTGCTCATTGAACGCCGCGTACAGGTTGATCGCTTCGCCTTCCCCGCCGTCGGTCCACAACTCTTTGCCCAGGCGCCCGGTGTTGTTGGCGATCAAGGCGTTGGCCGCCTTGAGGATCCCGGCGGTGGAGCGGTAATTCTGCTCCAGGCGGATGGTCACCGCGTCCGGGAAGTCTTCGGAATACTGGTAGATGTTCTCGATTTTCGCGCCGCGCCAGCCGTAGATCGACTGGTCGTCATCGCCCACCACCATCAGGCTGTCGCCGCCCTTGGCCAGCAGGCGCAACCAGGCGTACTGCACGGCGTTGGTGTCCTGGAACTCGTCCACCAGGATATGGCGGAAGCGTTTCTGGTAATGGGCCAGCAAACCGGGGTTGTCGCGCCACAGGTCGAGGGCACGCAGCAGCAGTTCGGAGAAGTCGATGACGCCGGCGCGCACGCAGGCCGCTTCATAGGCCTCATAAATGCTGCGCATGGTGGCCAGGAACAGGTCGCCGCTGGCCTGGATATGTTGCGGGCGCAGGCCCTCGTCTTTCTGGCCGTTGATAAACCACTGCGCCTGACGCGCCGGCCAGCGTTGTTCGTCCAGGCCCAGTTCGCGGATCACGCGCTTGACCAGGCGTTGCTGGTCGTCGCTGTCGAGAATCTGGAAGGTCTGGCTCAGCCCCGCTTCCTGCCAATGCGCCCGCAACAGGCGGTGTGCCAGGCCGTGGAAAGTGCCTACCCACATGCCGGCCGGGCTGATGCCCATCAACTGCTCGATGCGATGACGCATCTCGGCAGCGGCCTTGTTGGTGAAGGTCACCGACAGGATGGAATGCGGGGACGCGTTTTCGACCTGGATCAACCAGGCGATACGGTGCACCAGCACTCGGGTTTTACCGGAGCCAGCACCGGCCAGGACCAACTGACGGCCAACGGGGGCCGCTACGGCCTGGCGTTGGGCATCGTTGAGGGAGTTCAGCAAAAGAGAGAGATCATCGCGCATCGACGCATTCTATGGGCCTTGGGGGGCCTGGGCAAATCCCAATGCCGGATGGTCGGTGCAAAACGCCTGCAGGCTAGCGACGCGGCGAACATTCTGACGGGGGTGATGACCGGTTGGTCATCGGCCGCAACCCGTGCCGTGTCTTGCTCAAGCGGTCTGGACCAAAGGTTTGCGGCCAATCGCAGCAGGTTTTTTATGACTTGTAGCAGTTTGGCCCAGGCGCTTGCTTGTGTATGCTCCGTCGACGTTTCGGGCTCACCATTATAAGAACACCGCCTATGACCCTTAGCACCGACCTGTTTGGCCCCTCGCCGGCCCCAGCACAGGTCATCCGTAAACACTATGCAACCCAAATCGCGGTTGAGCGCACGCGCCTGCTCTATCAGGGCTCGTTGCTGCCGACGCTGCTGATGCTGGTCAACGGCCTGGTCTGCGCCTGGTTGCTGTGGAACCCCAATCAATACCTGCTGGACAGCGTCTGGCTGCTCTGGCTGCTGGCCCTGGTGGCGATGCGCGTGATTCAAGTAGCGGCCTTTGACTCGGCCATGCCCAGCCGGCAGGCCCAGCCCGTGTGGCGCCGTATGTTCATGCTCGGCTCGGCGGTCAGTGGCCTGACCCTCTCGGCTGCGGCCATTGCCCTGGTGCCCACGGACAGTTTCATGCATCAAGCCTGGGTGTTTGGCCTGATCGGCGCCGCCACCTTGTCGGCCAGCGTTGCCTATGCCGTGAGCTTTTGGGCCTACCTGTCGTTTGCCTTGCCGTGCCTGGTGCCGGCCATCGTCTACCTATTCTGGAATGGCACACCGCAGCAACAAGGCTGGGGCGTGCTCGGGCTGATCCTGCTGGCGTCCCTGAGCCTGGTGGCGTGGCAGGTCAACCGCCTGATCCAGCGCGGGTTGTTGCGCCGTTTCCAGAACCAGGCCCTGATCGAGCATTTACAGCAGGCGCAGCAACGCAGTGAGCAGTTGAACCAAGACCTGGTGCGCGAAGTCGAGCAGCGCCGCGAGGTGGAGCAGAACTTGCGTGAAGCCCAAGTCGGCTTGCAAGACCGTGTGGCGCAACGCAGCCAGCAATTGGATGCTGCCAGCCTCGCCTTGAGTAAAAGCGAAGCGCGCCTGGCCATGGCCCTGCAAGCCAGTGAACTGGGCCTGTGGGACTGGAACCTGCAAACCGACGAGGTCCACCACACGCAACTCAAGGAGTTGTTTGGCCTGGAGCCCGAATACGTCACGGCGATGCTCAGCCACCTCAAACCGCGCTTGCACCCCGACGATCTGCCACTGCTCAAGCACGCGCTGGTAGAGCACCTCAAGGGTCGCAGCGAGGACTATCAGGTGGAATACCGGATACGTCATGGCGATGGGCATTGGGTGTGGATCGAAGACCGCGGGCGCGCCGTGGAGCGCACGCCCAGTGGCCGCGTTATCCGTATGCTGGGCACGCGTCGCGATATCAGTGCCAGCAAGGCCGTAGAAGAGCAGCAACGCCTGGCTTCGACGGTGTTCGAGGCGGCCAGCGAAGGCATTGTGATCCTCGACCCGAACTACGCGCTGATCGCCGTGAACCAGGCGTTCAGCCGCGTCACCGGCTTTGACATCGACGACATGCTTGGCCGCAACGTCGTGGAACTGCCCTGCAGTCGCGATGCGCGGCGCCACTTCCCGCTGATCCGCCAGGCATTGCTCAGCCACGGCACCTGGCAGGGCGAATTGGTGGAGACGCGCAAGAACGGCGAACTGTACCCGCAGTGGCTACAACTGAACGTGGTGCGCGATGTGCGGGGAAACGTCAGTCATATCGTAGGCTTCTTCGCCGATCTGTCCGCCCGGCGCGAGTCGGAGGAGCGCATGCGCTACCTCACCCACTATGACGAGTTGACGGGCCTGGCCAACCGTTCGCTGTTTCGCGAACGGCTGCGCGAGGCTCACCAGCGCGTGCGCCAAGGCGGTCGCAGCCTTGCGCTGCTGCATATCAACCTCGACCGCTTCAAATTGCTCAATGACAGCCTGGGCCATGAAGTGGCCGACCAACTGCTGCAGAAAATGGCGCGGCGCTTGATCAACGCGCTGCCGGAGGCCGACACCATTGCGCGCCTGTCCGGTGATGAATTCGCCGTGTTGTTTGACGCCTATGGCAACCTATCGAGCCTGGCGCGGGTGGCGACCCGGCTGCTGGCGAAATTGCGCGTGCCGGTGAATGTGGAGGGGCATGAACTGGTGGTCAGCGCCTCGATGGGCGTCAGCCTGTTGCCGGATAACGCACGGGAAATTTCTGCACTGGTCAGCCAGGCGAATATGGCGATGCAGCACGCCAAGCATTTGGGCGGGAATAATTTCCAGTTCTTCACCGACAGCCTGCAAGCCAGCACCCTGGAGCGTTTGCAGCTGGAAAACCACCTGCGCAAAGCCATCGACGAGCGTCAGCTCACGGTGTTTTACCAACCCAAGCTGTGCCTGGCGACGGGAAAGCTGAAGGCTGCCGAGGCGTTGGTCCGCTGGGAGCATCCGCAGTGGGGCATGGTGCCGCCGAGCGACTTTATCGGTTTGGCGGAAGAAACCGGCTTGATCGTGCCGTTGGGTGAATTTGTGCTGCGCCAGGCCTGCTGGCAGGCCTGCGAATGGCAGCGTCAAGGGCTGGCGCCGATTCGCGTGTCGGTCAACTTGTCGGTGCATCAGTTGCGCCAGGGCAAGCTGGTCAGCCTGGTGCGCCAAGTGCTGGAAGAAACCGCACTGGACCCGCAATACCTGGAGCTGGAACTGACCGAAAGCCAGTTGCTCGACAGCGTTGAACACATCATCGCCACCTTCCAGCAACTGCGTGACCTGGGGGTGAAGCTGGCCATCGACGACTTTGGCACCGGTTACTCATCCCTCAGCTACCTCAAACGTATCCCGGTGGACTACGTAAAGATCGACCAGGCCTTTATTCGCGGGCTTGGCCAGGGGCGCGAGGATGCGGCAATCACCCGTGCGATCATCGCCATGGCCCACGGGTTGGCGCTCAAGGTAGTGGCCGAAGGCGTGGAGGATCAGCAGCAGCTGGATTTCCTGCGCGGCGAGCAGTGTGACGAGGTACAGGGTTACCTGATCAGCCCGCCCATGCGGGCCGAGGGGCTGGCAGATTTGTTACGTAAAAATGCAGATTTTTCTTAGCGCAGCGTAGGCCGCCTTTATGGCTACATAGCGCCTGCCCGCTGAATCAGGGGGGAGCAGGGCGATTTAGTGATGCATCACACGGGCAAAACGACAATTCTTGTAGTATAACTACAAGCTTGCTACATCCCTGGCGCCTGCCAATAACAAGAGTCCTGCCCTTTGAACCTGTTGCAACATATCGCCCAGTCGCGCCACCTGTTACGCAAATCGGAACTCAAGGTTGCCGATCATGTGCTGCTTGACCCTGCGGCCGTGATGCACAGTTCCATGGCCGACCTGGCCCACAGCGTGGGCATCAGTGAGCCGACCATCGTGCGCTTCTGTCGCGCCATTGGGTGCTCCGGGTTTCAGGATCTGAAACTCAAGCTGGCGCAAAGCCTGGCTGCTGGTGCGAGCTTCGGCCAGTTTGCAATCCATGAAGACGACTCCGTCGCCGACTACAGCCTGAAAATCTTTGACACCACCTTGCACACCTTGATGGAAGTGCGCGAGAAGCTCGACCCGGTGGAGCTGCAAAAGGCCGTGACCGCGATGTCCCAGGCCCAGCGCGTCGAGTTCTACGGCTTCGGTGCGTCCGGCGCGGTGGCGGCCGATGCCCAGCACAAGTTCTTCCGCCTGCTGCTGACCGCCGCGGCCTACAGCGACCCGCACATGCAGGCGATGTCGGCGGTGACCTTGAAGCCCACTGACGTGGCCATCTGTATCTCCCAGTCAGGTCGCTCCAAGGACCTGCTGATCACCGCCAACCTGGTGCGTGAAAGCGGCGCTTCGCTGATCACCCTGTGCCCAAGCCAGACGCCATTGGCGGAGCTCTCCACGGTGAACCTGGCGATCGACGTGCATGAAGACACCGAAATCTACACGCCGCTGACCTCGCGCATTGCCCACCTGGTGGTCATCGACGTGTTGGCGATGGGCGTGGCCATGGCCCGTGGCCCGAGCCTGGTCAACCACCTCAAGAGCGTGAAGCGCAGTTTGCGCAGCCTTCGCCTCTCGCCAAAATCCGTCAAAGCCCTCGACGACTGAGGGTCTGTGGGAGCTGGCTTGCCTGCGATAGCGGTCTGCCAGTTACCCTCTTCATTGCCTGATACACCGCCATCGCAGGCAAGCCAGCTCCCACATGGATTTGCGCCAGCTTCGCAAGATTCATCATCCTGTAACCCCCGCGCCGCCAAACCGTCATCCCCCGCGCCCATCCTGTACTCCCCGTACTCGCATTGGGAGACTCCAAATGACCCGGCCCTACGAAGACAGCAACAGCACCGTCAAGACCCGTCGTCAGCAGGAAGACCAGCGCCGCATGGCGTTCCGTCGCGCCATCGAAGATCGTTGCGAGGAGCGCCAGTTGCTCCAGAGCATCAGTGACTACCCGGAACTGCATTGGCAGGCACCCGTGGCTGCCCAGCGAAACGCTCAGCCAACGCGCTGATCTGCACCCGTTCGCTGCGAATAAAGCCCAGGAACGCATGGGCCACCGGTGACAGGCGTTTAGCCTTGGCCTGCACCAGGCACCAACTGCGGTACAGCGGCAGTTCTTCCACCGGCAGCTCCTTGAGCCCGCCGGTGGCCAGCTCCAGGTTCAAGGCGTGGCGCGTCAGCAGGGCCACGCCCAACCCTGCCGCCACACACTCACGCTGCGCCTCCGCCGAGGCCACTTCTACCGTTTGGGTGAAGTGCACGCGTTTTTCCTTGAAGTATTCTTCGCAGGCCAGCCGCGTGCCAGAGCCCGGTTCGCGGATGAGCAGGGTATAAGGCTCCAGGTCTTGCAGGCGCAGCGGCCCTTGCAGGCTCAAGGGATGATCCGGCAATGCCACGGCCACAATCGGGTTGTTGAGAAACGGCAGGAACTCCAGGCCCATGTCCTGGGGCACCATGGACATGATCACCAGGTCATCACGGTTGTCCGAGAGCCGGCGGATTACCTGGGCACGGTTGACCACCGTGAGCTGCAATTGCACTTCCGGATGCTGGCGCTTGAAGGCGGCGAACAGGTGCGGCACGAAATACTTGGCGCTGGACTCCACCGCCAGTTTCAGTTGGCCTTGCAGTGAACCCTGCATGTCCGACAGCTGCATATCGAGGTTTTCCAAGCGCCCGAAAATATCGCGGCTGGCCCGTTGCAAGGCTTCGGCGGCCTCGGTCATGTAGAGTTTTTTGCCGACATAGTCGAACAGCGGCTGGCCGACCAGTTCTTCCAGCTGGCGAATTTGCAGGCTGACCGCCGGTTGGGTGAGTGACATTTCCTCGGCGGCACGGCTGTAGGAACGCAAATCACACACTTCATTGAAGATCTGCAGTTGACGCAATGTCATACGCATCAATGACTTACGCATTTTATAAGCCCTTAGCTCTCCGGTCGTCCGGCCAACTATAAGTCTTTACTTATACACAACCCAATAATTATTGATTTTTGTTAATTCTCCTGTGCGCATAGTGTGTGTCTCGCGACTGTCATGAAACATTTGGTCACGCGCCGACCCGCCTCAAGCGGGTCGAAGAACGCAGCAATCGGCTCAAGGGAATTTCCAAGTGATAAAAAAGATCCTGATCGCCAACCGTGGTGAAATTGCCGTACGAATCGTGCGTGCCTGCGCCGAGATGGGCATTCGCTCGGTCGCGGTTTATTCGGACGCCGACCGCCACGCGTTGCACGTCAAGCGTGCCGACGAAGCCCACAGCATCGGTGCCGAGCCACTGGCCGGTTACCTGAACCCGCGCAAGCTGGTGAACCTGGCGGTGGAAACCGGCTGCGATGCGCTACACCCCGGCTACGGCTTCCTGTCGGAAAACGCCGAATTGGCAGATATCTGTGCCGAGCGCGGCATCAAGTTCATCGGCCCGTCGGCAGAAGTGATTCGCCGCATGGGCGACAAGACCGAAGCGCGCCGCAGCATGATCAAGGCCGGTGTGCCAGTCACGCCGGGCACCGAAGGCAACGTTGCCGACATCCATGAAGCCCTCACCGAAGGCGACCGTATCGGTTACCCGGTGATGCTCAAGGCCACCTCCGGTGGTGGCGGCCGTGGCATTCGTCGTTGCAACAGTCGCGAAGAACTCGAGCAAGCCTTCCCCCGCGTGATTTCCGAAGCCACCAAGGCCTTCGGTTCGGCGGAAGTGTTCCTGGAAAAATGCATCGTCAATCCCAAGCACATCGAGGCGCAGATCCTCGGTGACAGCTTTGGCAACGTGGTGCACCTGTTCGAGCGTGATTGCTCGATCCAGCGTCGCAACCAGAAGCTGATCGAAATTGCCCCCAGCCCACAGCTGACCCCCGAACAGCGCGCCTACATCGGCGACCTGTCGGTGCGCGCGGCCAAGGCTGTGGGCTACGAGAACGCCGGTACCGTGGAGTTCCTGCTCGCCGAGGGCGAGGTGTACTTCATGGAGATGAACACGCGGGTGCAGGTGGAACACACCATCACCGAAGAAATCACCGGCATCGATATCGTTCGCGAGCAAATCCGCATCGCCTCCGGCCTGCCGTTGTCGGTCAAGCAGGAAGACATCCAGCACCGGGGTTTCGCGTTGCAGTTTCGTATCAACGCCGAAGACCCGAAGAACAACTTCCTCCCAAGCTTCGGCAAGATCACCCGTTACTACGCCCCCGGCGGTCCAGGCGTGCGGACTGACACGGCGATCTACACCGGTTACACCATCCCGCCGTTCTACGACTCCATGTGCCTGAAACTGGTGGTGTGGGCGTTGACCTGGGAAGAAGCCATGGACCGCGGCCTGCGTGCCCTGGACGACATGCGCCTGCAAGGCGTGAAGACGACCGCCGCCTACTACCAGGAAATCTTGCGCAACCCGGAATTCCGTAGCGGCCAGTTCAATACAAGCTTTGTGGAAAGCCACCCTGAGCTGACCAACTACTCGATCAAGCGCAAACCCGAAGAGCTGGCCCTGGCCATCGCCGCCGCCATCGCCGCCCACGCAGGCCTGTGAGGAATATAACAATGAGCAAGAAGATCTTCGTAACCGACACCATCCTGCGCGACGCCCACCAATCGTTGCTGGCCACCCGCATGCGCACCGACGACATGCTGCCGATCTGCGACAAGCTCGACAAAGTCGGCTACTGGTCCCTGGAAGTCTGGGGCGGCGCAACCTTCGACGCCTGTGTGCGCTTCCTCAAGGAAGACCCGTGGGAGCGCCTGCGCCAACTGCGCGCCGCACTGCCCAACACGCGCCTGCAAATGCTGCTGCGCGGCCAGAACCTGCTGGGCTACCGCCATTACAGCGACGACGTGGTCAAGGCCTTCGTGGCCAAGGCGGCGGTCAACGGTATCGACGTGTTCCGCATTTTCGATGCGATGAACGATGTGCGTAACCTGCGCGTGGCCATTGAAGCGGTCAAGGCCGCTGGCAAACATGCACAAGGCACCATCGCCTACACCACCAGCCCAGTGCACACCGTGGAAGCGTTCGTGGCCCAGGCCAAGCAATTGGAAGCCATGGGCTGCGACTCCATCGCGATCAAGGACATGGCCGGCCTGCTCACGCCCTACGCCACTGGCGAACTGGTCAAGGCACTCAAAGCCGAGCAGAATCTGCCGATCTTCATCCACTCCCACGACACCGCCGGTCTGGCCGCGATGTGCCAACTCAAGGCCATCGAAAACGGTGCCGACCATATCGACACGGCCATCTCCAGCTTTGCCTGGGGCACCAGCCATCCGGGCACCGAGTCGATGGTAGCGGCCCTTAAAGGCAGCGAGTTCGACACCGGCCTCGACCTGGAACTGCTGCAAGAGATCGGCCTGTACTTCTACGCCGTGCGCAAGAAGTACCACCAGTTCGAGAGCGAATTCACCGCCGTCGACACCCGTGTGCAAGTCAACCAGGTGCCGGGCGGGATGATCTCCAACCTGGCCAACCAGCTCAAAGAGCAGGGCGCTCTTAACCGCATGAGTGAAGTGTTGGCCGAGATTCCACGAGTGCGTGAAGACCTTGGCTTCCCGCCGCTGGTAACGCCGACCTCGCAGATCGTCGGTACCCAGGCGTTCTTCAACGTGCTGGCCGGTGAGCGCTACAAGACCATCACCAACGAAGTGAAGCTCTATCTGCAAGGCGGTTACGGCAAGGCGCCGGGCACGGTGAACGAAAAACTGCGTCGCCAGGCCATCGGCAGCGAAGACGTGATCGACGTGCGCCCGGCGGATTTGCTCAAGCCGGAAATGACCAAGCTGCGCGGTGAAATCGGCGCATTGGCCAAGTCCGAAGAAGACGTGCTGACCTACGCCATGTTCCCGGACATCGGGCGCAAGTTCCTCGAAGAGCGCGACGCCGGCACCTTGGCTCCTGAAGTGCTGTTGCCGATCCCTGAAGCGGGCGGCGTGGCCCGTGCTGGCGGCGAAGGCGTACCGACCGAATTCGTTATCGACGTGCACGGCGAAAGCTACCGCGTGGATATCACCGGTGTCGGCGTGAAGGCCGAAGGCAAGCGTCACTTCTACCTGTCCATCGACGGCATGCCGGAAGAAGTGGTGTTCGAACCGCTCAACGAGTTTGTCAGCAGCGGCGGCAGCAAGCGCAAGCATGCCACCGAACCGGGCCATGTCAGCACGGCGATGCCGGGCAATATCGTCGATGTGCTGGTCAAGGTCGGCGACGTGGTCAAGGCCGGCCAGGCCGTGCTGATTACCGAAGCCATGAAGATGGAAACCGAAGTGCAGGCAGCGATTGCCGGCAAGGTGAGCGCTGTACATGTGGCCAAGGGCGACCGGGTGAATCCTGGCGAAATCCTGATTGAGATCGAAGGCTGATCACAGCCTTCGAGACTGACGTTTAATCCTCGGGGGGGCAGGTGCTCCCCTTTTTTTTCGCCTGAAATTCAGGCGTTCCCGGGCTTAGAAGCTCATTTTCCACTGGCCCATCAGGCCTTGTTCGTGGCCATGGTTGCCGGCTTGGCTGGTATAGGTCAGGCCGACGCTGTGTTGGGTGGACAAGGCAAGGTCCAGGCCTGCTTGCAAGTCAAAGCTATCGCGGTCCAGGGCGGTGCCAGTGATGGTGTAACCGTCGATCAGGCCTGGCGCATAGCGCGAGGTTTGGCGGACCTGGCTATTGACGTCGCCATACAGGTGCTTCCAGCTCGTACTTAGGTGAGGCGTGAGGCTCATGTTGTTGTCGAAGCGATACAGCGTTGCCAGGCGCAGGCCAAAGGTGCTGTTCAAGTTTCGCTGGGTTTGTGGGCCGACGTTCAATGCGGTTACGCCGCCGCTCTCTTTGAAACGGTCGCGCTGATAGCGTTGGTAGCCGAGGCCGACGAAGGGTTCGACAGTGGAATCACCGCTGCCCAATTGATAGCCGAGTTCGGAGAACAGTGTCTGGCTGCTGGCGTTGTATTTGCTTTTGAGCGAGTCGTGGTAATTGAGCAGGCTGACGCTGCGTTTGTTCTGCCCGGCATGGTTGCTGTAGATCGCCCCCAGGCGCAGGGCGAAGGGGCCGTCCTGGCGCACGGCGTAGCCGCCCAAGTGCCAGCTGTCCAGGTTGGCGGCATAACGCGGGGCATCGAAGTGGCTGGAGGTCTTGGCGCCCATGACACCCACCCGCCAGGCATGGTCGAGCGCCCAGTCGGCGCCCAGCAACAGGCCTTGGGTATCGTGCTTCAAGCCGGCGCTGCCGTGTTGTGCGTCTAGGCTGCCGCCGTTGCCCAGGCCTTGCACCCAGAAGTGGCCGTCGTCGTCAGTAGGCAGTGTGCGCAGGGTGGCGAGCAATTGGCGGCTCAGGTGCTGGGTGGTGGCCTGGGTTGCGGTGGCCAGGTTGGCGTTTTGGCTGGCGGCCAGTTGCTCAAGGGCTGCGCCGATCCCTCCGGGTTGCTTGCTCAATTGCTCAAGAGATTTTTGCAGCTCCTTGAGGTCTTCCGAGTCCAACTCGCCGGATGCCACCAGTTGAATCACTGCCGGCTCCAGCACCTTGGCGACCTGCAGGCCGTTGTGCGAAGTGGCCTGCTGGGTGAGGAATCCGTCGAAGGGCGGTGGAATGGGCGGCGCTTCGAACTTGGGTATAAACGCCCCGCTATAGTCGGTGGCGTCGTAGGGATGGTTCTCATAGGGCTTGTATTCGATATCGCCTCGCGCGTGGGCGGGCTGAAAACTCGCGGCCACTGCCAGGCCGATGACGATTGCGGTTCTTTGAAGTGTAAAGGGCATGAATTCCCAACCTCTGATGAATGAGGCCGGGAATTTAGGCGAGGTGCGGGGGGATAACTGTCAGGCTATCGACCACCGTTTTGCGGGAGTTGTCTCTAGTACGGTGCGATTAAAAACTCATCTGCCATTGGCCGGTCAGCGCATGGTTGCGGCTGTTGCTGCCCACTTCGCCGGTATAGCCCAGGCCCAGGCGATGACGGACGGATAAGCCTACGTCCAGGCCCGCTTCGAGCAACAGGCTGTCCCGATCCAGCGCACTGCCTTGCACATTGAAGACGGTGCCACCGGCCAGGAAAGCCTGGCGTGTGGTGCTGTCGACATCGCCATAGGTGTGCTTCCAGCCAACGCTGGCACGAGGTGTGAGGCTGACGCCGTTGTCCAGCTGGCTCAGGTGCGCCAGGCGAAGGCCGAAGGTGCTGCTGAAGTTGTCCTGGGTCTGGCCCTCGACATGCAACGCAGCGGCGCCGCCTTTTTCGTGATAGCCGTCGCGTTGGTAGCGCTGGTAGCCGAGGTTGGCGAACGGTTCTGCGCTCAAGCGGCCACTACCCATGGCGTAGCCCAGTTCAGCGAAAGCCTGCTGGCTGTTGGCGTCATAGTCGCCCTTGGGGCGGTCGTTAAAACCGTTGAAGGCCACCGTGCGTTTACTGTCGCCCTGATGCCCGCTGTAGGCCGCACCCAGGCGCAAGGCCAGTGGGCCGCTCTGGCGCAGGGCATAGACGCCGGCGTGCCAGCTGTCGACGCTGCCGTCCACACCGGTGGTGTCCAGGTCGGTCTTGGAGTAACCGCCCAGCACACCCAGGCGCCAGTCACTATCCAGCGCCCAATCGGCGCCGAGCACTGTACCTTTGGTGCGTTGGGTCAAGCCGTTGCTGCCGTGCTCGCCATCGAGCTTGCCGTAGCTGCCGATGCCTTGCAGCCACAGGCGGCCGCGCGCGTTCGGGTCATTGAGGTTGCGCACCTCGGCGGGCACGCCGGTGGCGGCCAGTACCGGCGTATCTTGGTCATTGAGCCCCACCAGCAGTCCCGCACCGCCACCCACCTGGTGCATGGCGGCGAGCATGCTGTGGCCCACTTGCGCACTGGCATTGAGGGTGGCGCTGGTGAGGTTGGCGGTGCTACTGCCCGCCAGTTGCTCGATGGCTGCCCCGGCTGTGGCGGTGGTGGTATTGAGCAGGGCGTTGTACAGCGGGTTGTTCGTGCCCAGGCCTGCCAGGCTGTTGGCGGCGCTGGCGCCATTGCCGGTGCTGGCGAATTGGTTGAAGGCGATGTCGTTACGGGTGTATGTAAGGCCGACCTGAGTGGCGCTGTAATCCAGGGTTGGGGTCAGGAAGGCGTAGTCGCTGGTGACCTTGCCAAACGTGCCATTGATGCTGCCGGCTTGCAGCACGCTGTAATGGCTTTGCCAGGGGTAGGTGCCTTCGCCGGGGTTGACCGCCAGGGTCGCGCCATTGAGGTAAGCGGTGCCGCCGACCTTGATCGGCGCGCTGCTGCCGTCGGCGTTGACGCCATAGGCCAGGGTCGAGCCGCTGCCCATGCGCAAGTCGCGGTTGATGGTGGCGGTGCCCAACGCGGTGTTGGTCTGCAGGGTGCCGTTCACCACCAGGCTGCCCACCGAGCCGCCGCCGGCATACACACCGCCTGTGTCGACCGTCACGTTACCGGTAATCCCGCCTTGGTTGACCAGCTTGGCACCGCTGGAAACCTTGCCGCCGTCGCTGAAATCACCCTGGCCGGTCAACGTCCAGGTACCTTGCTTGACCTCCAGCCATTCAAGGTTGCGGCTGTCGCCAAAACTGCCCCCTGCGACGTCGTCCAGGGTCAGTCGGTCGTAACCACTGCCGCCGTCCACCGTGCCGATAAAGCGGCTGCCGTTGCGCAAGATCAGCTGGTCATCGCCGCCGCCCAAATCCAGGGCCAGGCCATTACTGCCGCTGATGGTGCCGCTATTGATAACCGTGTCGGCATAGTTGCCGACGAACTTCACGCCAAAGCCATCCAGGCCCTGAATCGTGCCGTGGTTCTCCAGGATGGTAGCCGCGAGCCCCGGCCCGTCGCTGCCGTCGTCCACCAGGATGGCATTGTTGGCACCACTGATCAACGCGCCTTTGGCGTTGTAGAGAGAGCCACCGCCCAGGGCGATCCCTTCGCTGCCGTTGGCAAAGCCGTTCTTGTCGACACCCCCGGTGCCGACACCCTGGATGACGCCGTAGTTTTCGATATGGGCGATCTTGTCGATGTCCACGCCGTCACCGTCGCCATCCGGTTGCAGCCCGGAGAACGCGCCGGTGATGGTGCCGTGGTTGATCACAGTGCCGTCGCCATCGGAACCAAAGCCCGAGCCGTTGCGGCCGATCACCGTGCCGTAGTTGGTCAGCGTGGCGCCCTCGTCCGTGGTGATGCCATGGCGGCCACCGGAAATCAGGCCATAGTTGGTCACCGTCACGCCGCTGGCGGAGTCGATGTCCACGCCATCGAACTTGTCATCGCGGGAGAAGGTGTTGCCGGTGGAGATCTCACCGTAGTTAGTGATAGAGGCGTTGGCGCCAGTCTTCATGCCGTCGCTGGCCTCCCCGCGAATCAAGCCACCGGCACGGTTGATGATCGTGGTGGTGACGTTGCTGCTGCGCAGCGCATCCAGGTCCAGCCCTTGGCCGGTGGCCGAGCGAAGGGTGCCGCTGTTGTCGATCAGCACGCTGCCGCTGACAACGTTACTGTTGATGCGCAACGCATCATTGGCACCTTGAATCACCCCACCGGCAAGGTTGTAAATGCTGTACCTGCGCTCCCCGCTGACGTTCCCCGAACTGTCGATACCCCGACCGCCACTGGAGACCAGCTTGCCCGCGTTAGTCACCACCACCCCCGCACCGCGGGTGCCGTCCTTGAGCGTCACCGCCACCCCGGAGGTTGTAATGCTGCCAGGCGCCGACGTGGTCAACGTATCACTGCCACCCAGGGTTTGCCCCTGTGTCGTAGGCGTGTCGATCTGCAGGGTCTTGGCTGCGGCTGCTTCAATGAAACCGCCGCTGGCCAACAGGGTGATGGCGAGCGCGAGGCGTTGTGGACACGGGGGCATGCTGGGCGACCTTGTTATGGCAAGCGAGTCGACTGGTATAGCGCAAGGTCGTTGCAGAAATGTGTCGCAGTGATGACGGTCAAGTCGTATGCATTAAATTGCATATCTCCAGGTCTTTCCCCTCCATATCTGCATTTTAATGCATATATAAAGACACTCTATGAGTGAGAAATGCACTATATTGCATGTGTTGCTCTCATCACTGCTTAGCAGGTGCACTAAATTGCAGAAAGACACCGCTTACTCTTTGACGCTGCAAATTTTCACCGCCGGGCACTGGCATGATGCTATGCGGCTTGAATTTCCTGAACCGCAACGGGGTTTTGTCGGGCCCTGCAGGTTTCATTACCGCCAGGATTATCTGGCCGATCACCTCGAAGAGATCCAGCAGCCTTTTTGCTACGCGGCCAGTGCCCGGTTCCCGCTGGATTGGGACGTTACGGTGCTCAAGTCAGCCCCCGCTTTTTTGCACGATATCGCGCCAGCCGGCGCGGCCAAGCGCTTTTTGATGCAGCGTCTTGGTCGTGAGAAACCCCAGGCCATCGATGACGACTTGTTCTTGCTGGGGCGCAGTACGTCGGCGCCGATTGGCAACATGCGGATCAAGGAGTCCATCCAAGCCCTGGGCGGTGAAACCCCGATGGGGTTTGCACGACATGAGGTCGTCAGTCGCGATAGCCGTTTCCTGGAATATGCCTATGAACAAGGTGCTGCCATCGGCGGTGCTACCGGAGCAGGGGGCGAGGCACCGAAATTGTTGATGACCCAAGGCGTAGATGGCTTGCTGTATCCAGACGCGATCCTGAATGACGCTGACGTCGCTCAGCACTGGTTCATCAAGTTCGCGCGCAACCAGGCTACGCAGACTGATCAAGATATCCTGCGAAGTGAGTACCACTATTACCGGGCGCTTGAGTCTCTTGGCATCGAAACGGTCGCCACCCAAGGGCTGGCGCTGGAAGAGGCGACAAAACCCAGCCTGTGGATGCATCGTTTTGATCGCAGGCTGGGTGAGGGCGGTGTTGAACGGCTGGCCGTCGAGTCGATCTATTCCTTGGCCGGTGTGACCACCCCTGGCAGCTACATGGATCATCTGGAGGTGGTGAGGCTGTTGGTCGATCAATGGCGAGCAGTGGGACAAGAGGACCACGTCGCAGATCTGGTCGCAGAGTACTTGCGCCGGGATTTGCTGAATAAAGTGCTGGGTAATTCGGATAACCACGGCCGCAATACATCGATCATCCGCGAGCCCAAGGCGCTGCGCCTGGCCCCCATTTATGATTTGGCACCCATGGTAATGGACGCTGAAGCCGTCACTCGAACCACCAAATGGCCCAAACCCTTGGAACTCGCCGGGGATATCAATTGGCGAGCGGTATGCGAGGCTCTGGCCGACCTCGTCGACCCCGAGCAAAGCTTTGAACGCCTGCGACAAACAGCCGAGCACCTGCGTGCATTACCGGATCTTCTGGTGGCCAGTGGCGTGCCCGCTGTGACCTTGAATCACCCAAGCATCCCATTAGGGAAACTGGACCTGCGTCTCAGGCAGTGGGGGTTGAGATGACGATTAGCATGGATGCTCGTGCGTTGTTGATCGACAGCGTCGAACAAGGCTTGGCCGGTGGCTCGCTTGAGCTGGGCTCCGCCGTACGCCGCCTGCGCATCGAAGTGACCGGCCTGCACCAAAGCCAGTTCGCCAGAATGTGCAAAATTTCGGTGCGTACCCTGGTGCATATCGAACATGGCGATGGCAACCCAACCCTGAAATCGCTGAATGCCGTGTTTCGGCCCTTCGGTTTGCAGATGGGCGTGGTCAAGGTGCGGCGCAACAGGCCCTGACCGTCAACCGCGCCGCACGTAGCCCTTGCCGAAATGCCGCTCCATCCGCGCCTGGATCAATTCGAGCCCCAGGGACATCACCCAATAAATGATCGCCGCCGTCGTGAGCATCTCGATATAGCGGTAGCTTGAGCGGCCATAGGACTGCGCCAGAAACATCACTTCCCACACGCCCATCACCGAGATCAGGGAGGAGTCCTTGAGCATCGAGATGAACTGGTTGGTGGCCGGCGGGATGATGGTGCGCATGGCCTGGGGCAGGGTCACGTGCCAGAAGATCGCCCTGTCGCGCATGCCCAGGGCCAGCGCGGCCTCGCGTTGGCCGTGGGGCACGCCGAGGATGCCGGCGCGGAAAATCTCGCTCAGGTAGGCGCCGTAATTCAGTGACAACGCGATGATCCCGGCGACGATGGCGCCTGGCACCAGCCCCAATTGCGGCAGGCCCAGGTAGATCAACAGGATCTGGATCAGCAGCGGCGTGCCGCGAAAGAACGAGGCGTAGAAACTGGCGATGCCGAACGCCACGGCACTTTTGGACAGGCGCCCCAACGCGGTGATAAAGCCCAGCACCGACGACGCGACAATGGCGCACAGGCACAAGAACAGCGTCAGCGCCGCGCCTTGCAGGAAGCCGTTGGGCGCAAGGTGCAGGCCGACCAGGTTGGGCAGCTTGTCGAGGATGATCGAGAACTTCAGGTCAAAGCTCAGGAAGAAACTCGCAAACAGCGCGAACAGCGCCGCCCAGGTCAGGTAAAGCCGTAGGCGAAAACTCATCGGCTGATATCGGCGCCGATCCATTTTTGCGACAGCGCGCTCAAGGTTCCGTCCTGCTTGAGCTGGGCGAAGACCTCACGCACTTTGCTGTCCCACTGCGGGTCGCCTTTCTCGATGGCCACCGAGTTGGGCTCCGAGTACAGCGGCGCACCGGCGAGCTTGAAACGCTTGTCCTGGGTCAGGCGCGGCTGTGCGGTGACCAGGTTGGTGAGGATCGCATCCAGGCGCACGCCAGCGCCCAGGCCCAGATCCTGGAACGCCACGTTGTCGGTGTCGTACGGGGCGATCTGCACCTCCTCGAACGGGTACTGCAACTGCGTGTCTTCGGCGCCTTCGATCACCAGGTTCTTGTTCAGGTAGCTTTCGTAGCTCGAGGCGCTGGTGAGGCCGACCTTCTTGCCGCTCAGGTCCCGGGCGTCGTGGATGCGGTCGTCCTTGGCATTGACCACAATCACGGCGGGCGAGGCGTAGTACTCCACCGGGAAGTCGAACACCTCGGCGCGTGCCTTGCTTGGGGTCATGGAACAGATGCAGATGTCGTAGCGCCCGCTCCACCGGCCGGCGGCGATCACGTCCCAGGACGGAGTTTCCAGGCGCAACTTCACGCCCAGTTTTTGCGCCACGGCCTTGGCCACGTCCACGTCGAAACCGTCGAGCTGGTTCTGGTCATTGAGAAATGAAAACGGCGGATAGCTTTCCATCAGCACGCCGACCAGTTCTTTTTTCTGCTCGACACGATCCAACGTGGCACCGCCAAAGGCTTGGGTTGAAGCAGCCAACATCGTCAGGCCCAGGGCCAACAGCGGTCTGAATTTCAAAATCGAACACCTGAATAAAAAAGAGGTTGTTATTAACCGAACGGTACGCATTAAATAGTTATAAGAACGACTCTCATAGTGAGTTATTTTCATAAGCATATGAGTAAAAAGCATATGGGCGCAGTAAGCACAGTAATTCTCGATGGTGGCATGGGCCGTGAACTGCAACGCCGTGGGGCGCCGTTCCGTCAGCCGGAATGGTCGGCACTGGCCTTGAGCGAAGCGCCGCAAGCGGTGGAGGCGGTGCACGCGGCCTACATCGACAGCGGCGCCAATGTGATCACCAGCAACAGTTACGCGGTGGTGCCGTTCCATATCGGCGAAGCGCGGTTCGCCCAAGAAGGGCAGGCGCTCGCCGCCCTGGCCGGTGAGTTGGCGCGACGGGCGGTGCAGGCCTCCGGTAAAGCCGTGCAGGTAGCCGGCTCACTGCCGCCGCTATTTGGCTCTTATCGCCCAGATCTGTTCCAGGCCGAGCGCGTCAGTGAGTTGCTCACCCCCTTGGTGAACGGCCTGGCCCCGCATGTCGATCTGTGGCTGGCGGAAACCCAGAGCTCGATCGCTGAAGCACGGGCGATCCAAGCCGGGCTGCCTAAGGATGGCAAGCCGTTCTGGCTGTCGTTTACCTTGAAAGACGAAGACACCGACGAGGTGCCGCGCCTGCGCTCCGGCGAACCGGTGGCGGACGCAGCCGAGGCGGCGGCGCAACTGGGCGTGCAGGTATTGCTGTTCAACTGCAGCCAGCCGGAAGTGATCGGCGCGGCGATTGACGCTGCCCGCAAGACCTTCGACCGTTTGGGTGTAGCGATTCAGATCGGCGCCTACGCCAACGCTTTCCCGCCGCAACCCAAGGAAGCCACGGCCAACGATGGCCTGGACCCGTTGCGCGATGACCTCGACCCACCCGGCTACTTGCAATGGGCGGCCGATTGGCAAGCGCGCGGCGCTAGCCATCTGGGTGGATGCTGCGGCATCGGACCGGAGCATATTGCGGTGCTGGCGCAGCGCCTGACCGACTGATTCACCGCTAGTCAAACCTGTGGGAGCTGGCTTGCCTGCGATGGCATCAACTGGTTTTGCCTGATACACCGAGGTGTCTGTATCGCAGGCAAGCCAGCTCCCACACATGTGAGTATTAACCCCGACACTCTGTGAGTGTCTTCAACTGGCCCGACCCACTCTGGTTCGCCTCCGACAACCACGCCTCAAACCCGGCACCGACCTTCGGCCATTCCGAATCCAGGATCGAATACCACGCCGTATCGCGGTTCTGCCCTTTGACCACCATGTGCTGGCGGAACACCCCTTCAAAACTGAACCCCAAGCGCTCGGCTGCGTACTTGGACCGCGCGTTGCCGTTGTTGCACTTCCACTCCAGCCGACGGTAGCCCTGCTCGAACGCATATTTGGCCAGCAGGTACACCGCTTCGGTGCTTTTCGGCGAGCGCTGCATCGGTGCGCCGAAGGTGACGTGGCCGATTTCGATACGGCCTTGCGCCGGGACGATGGACATCAGGCTGAGGATGCCCTGAACCTGGCCCGTTGCGCGGTCGATCACGCTGAAAAAGTACGGGTCGCTGTGGGCGGCGTGGTTGTTCAACCAGGCGTCGAAGGCACTGCGCTCGGTGAACGGGCCGTAGGGCAAGTAATCCCACAGCTTCGGGTCGGCCCCTGGGCCTTCAAGGGCTTGCCACAGTTGATCGGCATGGCGCGCCGGGTCGAGCTTTTCCAAGTGGATAAAACGCCCTTCAAGCAGTTGCGCAGTCGGCGCCGGGACGCCTTTCCAATCAGCGAGGGAAGTGATCATGCTGTGCTCCTTAAAGACCTTTGCGAAATTGGATGAAGCCTGGGCGTTCGGCGATGCGCTCGTAGAGTTGGATCGCGGTGGCGTTGGTCTCGTGGGTCAACCAGTGCACTTTGCAGCAGCCATCGGCCTTGGCGGTGGCGTAGACGAATTCGATCAGCTTGCGACCTACGCCCGTGCCACGTTGGGTCGGGTCCACCAGCAAATCCTGCAGGTAGCAGGAGTTCTCGATGCTCCAGTTGGAGCGATGGTAGATGAAGTTGACCATGCCCACCGCCTTGCCGTCCTGCCAGGCCAGTGCCGAATGGGTCGGCTCGCGGGGGTCGATCAGGCGTTGCCAGGTGCTTTGGCTGACGGCGTCCGGCAATTCGGTGTTGTAGAACGCCAAGTAGGCCTGCCACAGCGGCAGCCAGGCGGCTTGGTCGGCGGCTGTAACCTGGCGAATGTCGATCAAGCTCATTCTGAAACTCCTTGGGGAATAAAGCGGGCGAGGGTCTGGTCACGTACATCGGCACTGGCGGCCAGGCCGTCACGCACACCGGCCATGTCGGCGGCGCTGCGGTTCTGGCTGAGCTTGCGTTTGCCCACCAGGCGCTTGATCGGCAGGGCAAAGCCGACGATGGCCTTGAGCATGCCGTCAATGTAGTCCGCCGGTGCGTCGCTGACACGCCAGGGTTGGGCGCGGCCGCTTTCATGGCGGTCGGTGAGGGCGGTGACCACCTTGAGCAAGCGCTCGGCGTCGCTGAATACCGCAGGCGTGCCATAGGCGTGCACGGCGATGTAGTTCCAGGTCGGGACCACTTTGCCGTGCTCGGCCTTGGCGGGGTAAAACGCCGGGCTGATATAGGCGTCGGCACCGGCGAAGATCACCAGCGCTTCACCGCCATTTTGCAGCTCGCGCCATTGCGGGTTGGCTTTGGCCAAGTGACCGTACAGCGTGCCATTGGGCCCTTCATCGGGGTTGAGCAGCAAGGGCAAGTGGCTGGCTTGCAGGCCGTTTTCACCCACGGTTACCAACTGCGCCAGACGGGTGTGCTGGATCAGTTGCTGGATTTCGGGCAAGTCATCGAGAGCAAAGGCGCGGGGTGTGTACATGGAGATTTTCCTTGGCGAATGCCTGCATCCTAGGCAGGCTATTGGTTCGTTGTAAGAGCCATCTAGCGCTATTTTTATAGGTCCAATATGCCGCCTGTTTCGCCACCGTTGTCCTTCAACCCCGCCGGTATCGAGCTGGACCGCCGCCAGGGCCTCACGCGCCAGCTGTATGAGGCCCTGCGCCAGCGGGTATTGGATGGGCGATTGGTCAGTGGCACGCGGCTGCCCGCTACCCGTGATCTGGCGGCGGCCTTGTCGATTTCCCGCAACAGCGTGGTGCGCGCCTACGATCAGCTGTACGCGGAGGGGTTTATCGAAAGCCGGGTCGGTGATGGCACCTATGTTGCCCAATTGCCGATGGCCGAAAAACTATCCACAAAAGTATCCACAGGGTTGTCAACAGGCTTATCCCCAGGCTTATCCACAAAATGGGCGAATTTGCCCGAGGATTTAGATGACGAAGTTATCCACAGCGCCGGTTTGGCACGGGTAAAAGACCATCATCTGCCTCAGCCGCCGTTGGGACCGCCCCGGGCATTTCGCGTGGGCGTACCCGCCTTCGATCTGTTCCCGTTTGAGGTATGGGCCAAGCTGAATGGGGCGTTCTGGCGCAAACCCGACCTGGAACAGCTGTGCTATGGCGACCCGGCCGGTGACGGTCGCCTGCGCGGTTTGATCGCCGCGTACCTGCGTAGCTCGCGCGGCATGCAATGCACGGCTGAACAAATTGTGATCACCAGCGGCGCACAGCAGGCCATTAGCCTTTGTGCACAGTTGCTGGTGGAGCCTGGGGATGGCGTGGCGGTGGAAAACCCTGGCTATCGCGCGGCCGGCCATGCATTCGCTTTGGCCGGCGGGCGACTGCATGGCGTGCCGGTCGACGGCGAGGGCATGGATTGCCAGGTGCTCAGTACCCTCAATGATTGCCGCGTGGCGTATGTCACGCCTTCCCATCAGTACCCGCTGGGCGTGGTGATGAGCCTGGCTCGGCGCCTGGAATTGCTGGCCTGGGCCGAACGTTCAGGCGGTTGGATCGTGGAAGACGATTACGACGGCGAGTACCGCTACAGCGGCGCGCCGCTGTCACCGTTGGCCGCGCTGGATCGCAGTGGCCGCGTGCTGTATGTGGGCACCTTCGGCAAGGTGGCGTTCCCGGCGTTGCGCCTGGGTTATCTGGTGTTGCCACCGGGCCTGGTGCAAGCCTTCACCCGGCGCCGCGCCGTGGACGTGCGTCACTCCGAAGTCAGCACCCAGGCGGTGATGGCCGAGTTCATGGCGGCGGGGCACTTCCAGCGCCACATTCGTCGGATGCGTCGCGCCGCGCTCAGCCGGCGCAATGCGTTGTTGGCCGGATGGCCCACCGGGTTGCCCGGGGTCGGCGCGTTGCCAAATGCCGCGGCGGGTTTGCACATCACGGTGCGGGTGGACAGCCTGGCCCGGGAGCAGGCGTTGCTCGCTCAGGCCCGTGCAGTGGATGTCGAGATCAATGGTTTGAGCAGCTATTGGCTGGCTGGCACACGCCCGCCACCGGACCAGCATGCTGGCCTGGTGATGGGGTTTGCCGCCGTGCCGGAGGCGGCCATTGCGCAGGCGCTGGCGCGTTTGCGTCAAGCGTGGAAGGCGTAGCCGATCAGTTCTTGAAGAACAGCGACTTGGCCAGTTGCTCACCGATACTGCGGCGGTGGATTTCTATGATGTCCCAGTCACTGGGCCCGGTACGTTGGTGGGCGCCGCCGAGCCGATGTTGTTCGCGGGTCTTGAGATGATCCTTGGTGAAATTCTCCAATGCAGCGTTCTTGGTTTCATAGTGAAAGTGCGCGTACCACAGCGCCGTGCCATTCTCGTTATCGCGAATCTCGTACTCGTCCAGAAAGTCCTTTCTGGGCCCCTTGAGGGCACGCCGAGTGATGACCTTGACGATGGTGATCAGCCCCTGGCTGTGCAGCCAGTTCACCCGTTCCGCGGTTGGGGGCTGGCGCTTGATCATGTCGATGTAGGTTTCTTTGCCCTGCCGATAGAAACGTTGTGCCGCGTCTTTGAGATGACGATTGGTCACAGCAGCGGAGGTATGTTCGCTTTCTGTGAGATTGCGCTGGGTCAGCGCTTCTTCGATGTTCTTTGACGCGTCTTCCAGCGTCTTCGCATAGTCATCGAACATATCTTGAATGTCTTGCGGAGCATGCCAGGGCTTTGTTGAGAAACCCTTGTATTTGCGAATTTCGGCGTGTTCGCCCTCCAATAGCGTTTGCCCAGCGTTGATGCTGGTGTCCAGGTCCACCGAAACAGGCACGGGTGGGTGCAGCGCAGTTTTGTGCCGTGTGACCCACACCCCTGGCGACTTTTCATGGAATGTGGCGATCACCTTGCCGGTCATGCCGGCCCTGACGTCTACCAGGGAACTGTCGGTTTCACGCGGTTCACCCATTACCAAGCCGTGATGGCGTGTTTTGATTACTTTGCGCCGCGGGCGGGGCTCGGTCTTCGAGCTGCCGGGCTTGGGCTCCAGGGCTTTCTTCGTTCGCAGCAATTGCGCCAGGTCGTGCACGGCCCTTTGGCTGAACTCGCCAATCTGTTGGCGGAAACTTTCCAGGCGGCTTTTGTGCAAGTGTTGTGGGTAATCGGCGTGAAGATCGAGCAGGCGCTGGTCGGCACTGGAAAATTGCTCTACCAGGCTGTTGAGTACATCGATGCGCTCATCCAGCGATGCGCCATTACCGCGTTCCACAATCTCATTGAAACTCTCGACGTTCAGTTCGGCGCTATCGACGATCTGGCCCATCCGCTCGCGCAGCGTGGCGGGGATCTGGCGTTGCTCTTCATCGATACACAAGTAGCGGCCCAGGATGATCTCCAGGGATTTGAGTTCAGTGAGGGTCAGCTGTGGCAACTCCCCGATGGTTTTACGAATGACGGCTGCACCCTCATCTCCCAATGCTCTGAGATCGTTGAAACGGTCGTTGATGAACTGCAGGCGCTTGATGATTGCCTGGTTCAGGGTGGACAGGTCTTGGGCGCTGCGAGCCTGGTTTTTATAGTCGATGTCCACCTCGGCGTCGAGGATTGGGGACGACGACTTCAGGGCCTCCCTATAACTCACCACTTGTTGCTCCAAAGCGATCTGAGTCAGTTGCAATTGCTGTTTCAGGTAACCGCTCATAGTGCTCTGGTAGGTGGGCACCGTGTCGATGATGCTCAAGGACTTCAGTTGGCTGATCGCTTCGTCATACGCCGCCAGCCGGCTGTCGACTTTACCGATGAACGTTGTACGTCGCAGGTCCGTGGACGGGCCAGGGGCAGCGTCCAGCGCAGGCTTTGCCTCAAGCACGTCCAGCTGTTGGCGGGCGGCGACCGCGTCGAAGGCGTTGAGTTGAGTCATAAGTGCCGCAATGCGCGCCGGCTGATCGATCTTGACCGCACGCCGCCGGTTTCGAAGACCGCCGCCGCGTAGCCGCAAACGGACATCGACAAACCATTGCCCCGCGAGGTTGCCGATCAGCGGTGGGCCGGTACGCGAAGGTTCCTTCGGGTCGATGATGACGACGCTGTCGTTGTCATCCACCGTGACCTCGAACCAACGCTCGCTGACCGGTGCGTACCACTTATCTGCAAGCGGATAGAGATTGAGATGGTGACCGGGGTTTTTATTTTGTTCACCGAGTTTTTCGGGCTTGGCGACCTTGAAGCTGTCGAGCGTCTTGGCCAGTCCGAGGCGGCTGTGACTGAGGGCTCCGCGAGTGTGCACGGGGCCTTGATGCTTGGCTGAAAGTTGGCTGTCGGAAATAGTGGCCTGTTGGACTGAAGTAAATGTCTTCTCGGTAACGGACGGCCTGCCTACCGTTTCAATCGTCGTTTTCGTGGGTTCAGTGCCGACCCTGGGGGAAGCGGATCGCTTGGACGCTCGAGGGTGGCGCAGGGCGATGTGCAGCGTTAGGGCCATGCCGAGGTTGAGGAAGACATCCACCAACGCTGTCCAGGAGGCGGGCTGGTCACTCTTGTTCACGGCCTCCTCAGCGGCCTGCAGGTCGTCCATGATTTGCCAGACCCAAGCGGCGATGCCAAGGGTGCGGCCCAGGAAGGGCAGGGCGGCGTTGAAAATTTGCCAGCCGGCCTGTCGAAAGGTCGCCCAGCGTTTCTGTACGTTGGACACCGACTGGCGTGTCGCCAACTCGACCATGGCATTGGCGTTGGCCTTGAACAGCGTGGCAAAAATGTCATTGCCCATTTCTTCATCGCTCAACGTCACCGGGCCACTCATGTACAGCACGGTGAGCGGTTCGACCAGTGCGCGCACCACGGTCCAGGGCGAAGGAAGGGTGTCGGGGAAAACGTATTGGGCGTAGTTGAATCTTTGCGGTTCAGGTAGCCAGGCCAACACCGACTCGCGCAAGGAGCGCTCATGTTTGATGGCATAGAGCAGGTTTTGCCGCGACGCAAATTGCATCAGGGCCGGCTCCAGCAATGGCCGATAGAGTACGCAGGGACCGTTGCCGGAATGCTTCGGGCCAATCACGAACATATTGGTGACCACGTCTTGCTCAGGCCCGGGGCGCAGACTGGGCACGAAGGCCAGGCGGCGGATGACAATGGGGTGCCCGTCGACACGGCGCGCATGTTCATCGGGATGCATGACGGCGGCGACGTAGCGATAACCCAGCTCATCGAAGCCGCCCTGGCTGCGGATTTTCATCTGCAGGGCCAGCAACGGCAGTTGAATCTGCAGGTGGCGGATGTAGAGCTGTTGGCGGTGACTCGACTGGGTGGGGTCATCGAGCAGTTGCTGTTTGACCAGCGCGGGGTAGCGCTGACCGATGTCGATGTCCTCGATCACGTCTTTCAGGTAGCTGTAGGTCAGCCATGCGGGCACGTCACCGCCCCTGCCGTTGTAGTGCACTGTCACGTTGCCGGTGGGCAGGCCGGTGAGGTTTTCCAAGGCCAGGTCGATCAGGCTGCGTCGTGTGGTGTCCACGGCTCCGGGGACGATAAACGTGCCCCACAGCACTGGGCTCTCGATAACGATTTCGATGTTATCCAGGTTCAGGCGCGCCCCCGCTTGGGGGGAGCGGATAAGGTTTTGCAGCTGTGTCCGGGCGTAGTCACGAATGGCTGGAATGCCGTCCTGAAACGTTTCGCCGTGATAATGGCTGTGCAGTTGGGCCAGGTTGATCATATAGCGGCCGTAGGCGGCGATATCGGAGTCCGTTGCCGAAGCCAGCCAGTCTGGAAGTTGTCGGTGAATATCGCGGATATTCGACAGCTGGTGATCGCTCATTTCTTCGATACTGGGCACGATGCGGGCAACCGTGGTCGCGGGCACCTTTGCTTCGGCCAGGTTACCCAGGCCGGATTCGCCATAACTGCCTATGGCGTAGATTTGCAACGAGATCAGATTGCAGGCCAGCGTATCGAAGAAGTTGCCGTCGGGTTCATACAAGCGCCATTGCAAGGTGGCGTCGCTGGCGGGCGCACTCATTCGCGCAGGCAGCGCGGCACCCAATTGTGCCAGTGACTCGAACGTTTCATACCCGCTCACCAACGAGTGCGTCAGGATCATCGGGCGATTGGCGTGCTCGCCCACCAATACGGTGATATCCAGGAAGCTGGCATGGGTGGACCGGCCGGCTTCAAGAATGTCCACGTCGACCAGGTACGCGTGGGTCTTGTAAGGGTCTTTCAGCGAGCGTCTGGCCAGGTCGGGTTCCTGGAAAAATGCACGTGCCATCGCGCTTTCGTGCTCACTCAGGCCTTGCTCTTCGGTGATGTTCCACACCTTCCTCAGTGTGCTGGATAAGGATTGCCAGCGCGGACCGGTGGTGCCATTGGACGCGTTCCAGAAGTCCAGTTGCTGTTCCTGGAATGCAGTGAACAGCAGGTCGGATAGCTCGTTGATCAGGCGTGCGATGGCATCGATTTTCACTGCCAGATGCACAGGAATCAGAGCGTACGGCTGAAAGGTGAGGAAATGTTGGCCGTCGATATAGGTCACTCTCTCGCTGGACAGTGCCTGGCGGGCCAGCACTGAGGTGAGCGATTCGACAGTGGCCGGCGCACGCACGACGTCGTTGCCGACCACCACCCATTGAGGGCTGACGACCATGGCCAGGTCGGGTTCGATATCCAGCGTGGGATATAGCGCCTTGATAGCTGAGCGCAATGCCGTTGCGGCCACTTCGCGGATAGTGGGGCCACTGGTTAACTGGGTCAGCAGTTCATAGGTAGTAGGTGGACGGTGATTGTTGACAGTGTCATTGGGCATGCGCAGCTCCTTTGCATTCAATGGCCCGTACGGGCTTTAAGGAACGCGCAAGGTAGCGAGCGACGTTACCGCAGGGGTGGTAGATACGTCGCGCTGCGGCTGGCTGCGGTCATGAGTCGAGGGCGCGAACGCCCCCGCCTCAGGGGGAGTCATTTCACCGTGAAAAACAACCGCCGGGCCTGGTCTAGATTGATGTCACTGAGATACACCGCGGTTTTCTGCTTCTCGCCAAGGCCGTTGAGGGTGTCGGACTCCGCGCCACGGGCGTGCTCCTGCGGGGTTTTCAGGCGCGCGCGCAGGAATGCCTTGGCGGGCACCCAGTCGGTTGAGTAATGAAAGTGGGCATACCACAGCACGCTATGGTCTTCGCGGTTGTGGATGGTGTACTCGTCCAGATAGTCCTTCTCCGGGCCTTTGAGCCGTCGCCGCGTGACGGTTTTCTTGATGACGACCTCTTGGTTTCTCAGCAGCCATTCCAGAGCATGAACGGTGGGTGGATGCTTTTTGAACAACAACGACTTGTAGCGTGAAGCCTCCTTGTAGAGGGCTTGGGCCGCCTCGTTGAGCTTTCTGTCCACAAGCGCAGCCGAGTCCTTGTGGCTCTCGGTTGCGTTGCCTTGGGTGAGGGCCTCTTTAATATTCGAAGACGCCTGTTCCAGCGCCAATGCGTGCTGGTGAAACAACGTTTCTATGCCGATGGCCGTGCGCTCCGGCTTGGCCGCTTGTTCGGCGGTCCGCTGCTTGAAAGTCTCCAGTGCGTCCAACAGGTCCTGTGCCTGTTTGATGCGGGTGGCAACGTCCACGACAACACTGGGTTGTGTTTCGGCGGGCGTTACGCGCTGTACCCAGACGCCTGCGGGCTTTTCGTGGAAGGTCGCCATGATGTCCTGAGTCAGTGGAGATCTGATATCTACCAGACCGGTTTCCTCGCCTGTTGCTGACAGGCGTGGGTCACCGACCAGCACACCGTTGTAACGCGTATAAATGACTTTTTTCCTGGCTTTAGGCGGGGTCGGCGGCGGAGTTGGCCGGTTTCTGATGGCGTCCCGGTCACTGTGCAGCAGCTCCAGGTGGCCAACGGTTTCGTTGTAGAAGCTGCGGATTTTTTCACGCAGGCGCGTAAGGGGGGTGGTCAGTGCAACGTTGGTAAATTCCGCTGGAAAGTCCTGCAGGCGTTCATCAAGGACATTGAACTGTTCGACCAGGCTGCCCACGGTTTCTATGCGTTCGTCCAGACGCGACTCGCTGCGTTCGAACAGGGTTTCACGCAAGGTCTGAATCGACAGATTGGCGCTGTCGACAATACGGTCGATGGCGTTCCAGGCATCCGGAGCCGTGGTCATGCTGTTTTCGTCCACGCACAGATTGCGCGCCAGGGTCACTTGCAGGAACCTGAGGTCGCGGGCCGTGTAAATCGGCAAGCTTTTGCGGTGTTGGCAGATAGCCTTGAATCCGGATCGCCCCATCGTTCTAAGCTGAGCGAACCGCGACTCTGTGTAGTTCAGGCGTGCGATCATGTCCTGGCTCATCTCGGTCAAGGTTTGGGCGTCCTCGATATGGCGCTCCTCGGGATGGCTGGCCTGGCGCTCAATCTGGTCCAGCACGGTTTTAAGCTTCGGTGTGAACGTGACTTGAGCTTCGCGTATACCGGTTTCCGTCAGGTCCAACTGGGCGCCGACGTAGCGCACGACTTGCTCTTGATAATTCGCAGTCGGGGCAAACACATTCAAGATCTTGAGTTGTTGCAGCGCCGTTTCGTAGTTATTTCGCTGGGCCTCGAGCTTTTGCAGGTAGATCTCACGGCGGGCATCGGCCGAAGTGCTGGCCTGGGGGTCCTCCATCTCAGCGCGGGCCGCCTGTATCTCCAATTGCGTGGCGCTCTTGTCTCGCTCAAATTCTGACAATCGCCGCTGGGCTTCCACTGCCTTGACGTCCGCTTCGGATTTGGACCTTTGCTGTTGTTTTTTCGGGCCGCCGCCGCGCAGACGCAGACGCGTGTCGATGAACCATTGGCCCTGGGCGTTGTGAATCAACGTCGGGCCTGTGCGCTCCGGTTGCTTGGGGTCGATGATGACCACTGTTTCATCGTCATCGGTGTTCACCTCAAACCAGCGCTCCCCCACGGGGGCGTAGTAGCGCTGTGCATGCCGGAATAGGTGCTGGTGCTGGCCTGCCGCGCTTTCAGCGGGGCCCAGGCCGTCGGGCTTATTGATTTTGAAGCTGTCGAGCAGGGTGGCAAGTTCGCCAGGGGCGCGCTTGACTGCGCCACTGATGTGCAAGTGAGGTGAATATTTGGACGCCAACGCCTGGGTCAGGGACGGCTGTTGTTTGACGGTGACGTCCGTGGCGCTTGTCGGCTGCGGCAGGGTTGGCTGGGCCTTGCGTGGGTAGCCTGGACGGTGGCTGCGGCTGGCGACATGCAGGGTGATGGCCATGCCAAGGTTGAGCAGGACATCGGTGAGCGCCGACCACTCGGCTTGCTGCTCACCGTGCTCCTGGGCCTCGATAAAGTTTTGCAGTTGATCGACCACCTGCCAGATCCACACCGCCGTGCCCACGGTACGACCGAGAAAGGGCAGCACGGCGTTGAATATCAGCCAGCCGGCTTGCTTGAACGTGGCCCAACGGTTTTCGGCATTGGAAACCGATTGCCGATCCGACAGTTCGATCAAGGCATTGGCGTTGGCTTTGAACAGAGTGGAAAATCGGTCGCCGTTAAGCACTTGTTCACCTAGCGCCATGGGGCCGCTCATGGTCCATAGTTTGTCAGGCTCGATCAGGTAATCGGCCACCTGCCAAGGCGTAGGTAGTGCGCCGGGGAATACGTAATTGGCGTAGTCGTTACGCACCGCATCCGGTAGCCAGGCCAGTACCGACTCGCGCAGGGTGCTCGATTGCGAAATCCCATAGATCAGATTGGCCGGAGTCGGGAACTGCATCAGGGGCGGTGTGAACATCGGTCGATACAACAGGCATGGGCCGGCCGTCATGTCCTCGGGGCCGATCACGTACATGTTGGCAACGGTGTCCAATGTCGCTTCCGCGCGCCGCAGGGGCCGAAACGCCAATGGCCTGAGCACAATGGTTTGCCCGTCAACCTGGCGGTCAGTGGCCTCGTCTTGTAACACCGCCGCCACATAGCGGTAGCCTCGCTCGTCAATGCCTTCTTGCTGGCGAATCTTGGCTTGCAAGGCCTGCATAGGCAGTTGGATACGCAGGTGCTGGCTATAGAGGGTTTTACGGCGTAATGACTCCTGCGGGTCGTCCAGCAGTTTTTGTTTGATCAACGCGGGATAGGCACTGCCGATATCGGCATCGGTGACCAAGTCTACAAAATAGCCTGAGGTCATCCATCCAGGCAGGCTGAACCCCTTATCGATCTCGACAGATCGATTGCCGGTCGGCAGCGCAATCAGGTTTTGCAAGGCCAGTTCTACCACGCTCAAAGAGGTGGTTTCGAACTGACCCGGCACCACGAAGGTGCCCCAGATGACCGGGCTTTTCACCGTCAGGCGGATTTTATCCAAGGGAACGTTGGCGCTGGCAGGATGATCCTTGATCATTTGCGCCTTGATCACCTTCAACGCGTAAGCCTCGATGGAGGGAACGTCGTCGAGGTAAGAGCGGCCGGCGTTCTGGTTGTGCAGGGCGGCGAGGTCCTTCAAGTGCCGGGCAAAGAAGTTCTGGTCGGCGACGGACGCCTTCGTCAGCCAGTCGGGCAACTGGTTCTGATACCAGGCAAGCCCTGGGCCCTTTTCAGGGGCAAGCGGGGCGATGGCTGGCGGCGTGCCGAGGACGACATCGGCGTTATGGGTCTGGCGCAGGTCCGAGAAGTCGATTGCACCCACGGCCTCGACCAGCACGGACACCATTGCGCAGGCCTGATGATCAAAAAAGTCGCCATCAGGCTCGAACAGCCGCCAATGAATTTCCTGGTTCGAAGCAGAGGCTGGCAGGTGCAACGACAATGAATTGCCCAGGTGCTCCAGCGAAGGAAATTTTTCATAGCCCTTGAGCAGTGAATACATGAGGATCGAACGCTGCCCTTCATGTTCGCCGAGCAGTACCGCGATCACCACTTCATTCTGGTGCGTCACGTGGTCAGCGTCGACGCGGTCGATATCGATCAGGCAGGCCTTGAGGTTGTAAGGGTCTTTGCCCTTCCTGTCGGCTTTATCGGGGTGGGTGAACAGGGTGCGCGCCATGGCGCACTCGGTGGCGCTCCAGTCGTCTGCGGTCTCGACATTCCAGACTGCCCGCAACATGCTCGACAACTCGTGCCAATGCGGGCCGCTGCCGTTGGTTTGATTCCAGTAGGCGACCAACTGTTGCTGGAAGGCCCGCAGCATGACAGGAGCCAGCAGGTTGAGGGTTTTGGCGATTTCACAGATACGCACGGGCAAGTGAACCGTCGGCTCGACGATCGGTTGCTGGGTGAGAAAGTGTTCGCCCTCGATGTACAGGGTCGGCACTGACAGAACTGCCTGTTGAGCGAGGATGTCGCTGAGTGCCTGATATTCCGTGGGCCCGGCGACAATCTCGTCGTCAATCAGTTGCCAGGTCGGCGTACCGACCATGGCGATGTCCGGGTTGATATCCAGCGTCGGGTACTGTTCCCGAAGTGACTGGCGCAACAGAGCCGATGCGGTCTCCCTGAATGAAGGGCCGACATAGAGTTGGGTGAACAGCGCTGAGCGCTCATCCAGCCGTTTGGCGTTCGTGTGGTTATTTGCAGCGGGTGAGGTCATAGAGTGGCTTCCCTGTCTGACCGGTTGATGGAGATAGCCCGAGGTATAGGTTCGGAATTTCCATGCTAGGGCTCGGCCAGACAGGTAGGCGGTGCTTACATAGGCCTGCTGTTAAATGCACGTACGCCAGTACAGCGCTTCACCTCCCGGACTTAATCTTGGTCCAGGCCCTTGTCCTGGCGCGTTCGGCTTTGCTGTCCAGGGGTTTGAGGGTGTAGAGCGTGGTCATGGCCGTGTCGGTCGGGTACAGGTTGGGGTTGTTGCGTATGGCCGGGTCGACCCGCTCGGTAGCGTCCTTGTTCGGGTTGGGATAACCGACAAAATCGCTGACCGGTGCGATGACGTCGGGTTGCAACAAATAGTTGATGAAGGTGTAGGCGTCGCCCGGATTTTTAGCGCCCTTGGGAATGGCGAGCATGTCGAACCAGATCGGCGCGCCTTCCTTGGGCAAGCGCATGTCCACGGTCACGCCATTCTTGGCTTCCTTGGCGCGGTTGGCGGCCTGGGAAAAACTGCCGGAGTAGCCCACCGCCACGCAGATATCGCCATTGGCGATGTCCGCCATGTATTTGGAAGAGTGAAAGTAGGTGATGTACGGACGGATCTTCATCAACAGCGCTTCGGCCTTGTCGTAGTCCTTGGGGTTGCTGCTGTTGGGGTCCAGGCCCAGGTGCTGCAACGCCAGGGGCAGGATCTCCGAGGGCGAGTCCAGCAGCGCGACGCCGCATTGCTTGAGCTTGCTGATGTTCTCTTCCTTGAAGATCAGGTCCCAGCTGTCCACGGGGGCGTTGTCGCCCAGGGCCGCCTTGACCTTGGCTGGGTTGAAGCCGATCAGGATGGTGCCGTACATGTAGGGCACGGCGTATTGATTGCCGGGGTCGTTGGCCTCGATCAGCTTCATCAGCTTGGGATCGAGGTGGTTCCAGTTGGGCAGTTGGCTGCGGTCCAGGGGCTGGAACACGCCGGCTTCGATCTGTTTGGCCAGGAACACGTTGGAGGGTACCACCACGTCATAGCCGGAGTTGCCGGTGAGCAGTTTGGCTTCCAGGGCTTCGTTGGTGTCGAAGATGTCGTACACCAGCTTGATCGACGGGTGCTGGGCCTTGAAGTCTTCCAGCGCCTTGGGCGTGATGTAGTCGAACCAGTTGTAGACCTTCAGGGTTTTTTCTTCGGCCTGGGCTGCGCCGCTGACAACCACGGCGCACAGGGCGAGCGACTTGAGTATGTTCATTGGGCTGCTTCCTCGAAACCTTCCAGCACGTTGACGGCGTTGATGCCGATTTCCTCCACCGCGTAGCCGCCTTCCATCACGAACAGCGTGGGCTTGCCCAGGCGGGCAATGCGCGCGCCCATGGCCAGGTAGTCCGGGCTGTCGAGCTTGAACTGCGAGATAGGGTCGTCCTTGAACGTGTCCACGCCCAGGGACACCACGATGATATCGGCGGCGTAGCGCTCGATCTCGGCGCAGGCCTGTTCCAGCGCCGCGCTCCAGGCCTGCCAGCCGGACCCGGCCGGCAACGGATAGTTGAAGTTGAAACCAACGCCGGCGCCCTCGCCATGCTCATCGGCGTAGCCAAGGAAGAACGGAAATTCTGCCTCCGGATGGCCGTGAATCGAGGTGAACAGCACGTCGCTGCGCGCATAAAAAATCGACTGCGTGCCGTTACCGTGGTGGTAGTCCACGTCGAGGATCGCGACCTTTTTGCAGCCTTGATCAAGGAATGCCTGGGCTGCGATGGCCGCGTTGTTGAGGTAGCAATAACCTCCCATCACATCGCTGGCGGCGTGATGCCCCGGCGGGCGGCACAGGGCGAAGGCACTGTGGGCGCCTTGCGCGATGGCGGCCTGCGCGGTAAGGGCCACTTGCGCCGCGCTGTAGGCCGCTTGCCAGGTGCCGGCGGTGATCGGCGCGCCACCATCGAAACTGTAATAGCCCAATTGGCCGTGCAGGCTGGTGGGAAGCACACGGCGCAACGTACGAGCGGGCCAGGTGTAGGGCAACAGGTCGCCGTCCTGGCCGTACTCGGTCCAGCGTTGCCAGGCGCCTTTGAAGAAGTCGAGATAGTCACGGCTGTGAATACGTTGCAGCGGCGCCAGGCCGAAGTCCTGAGGGGCCTGCACGGGGCCCAGTTCACGGTCCTTGACCCGTTGCAGCACGTGATCGGCACGCGAGGGCATTTCGAAGCAGGGCATCAGTTGCCCGTCCATCAGTTCACAGCGGCCATGGTGCAGGTGGTGATCGTCCGAGTAGATCGTCAGCATTTGTTGTTCTCCGCAGGCTGTATTCGTGAGTGCAGTCTTGCGGCGCACGCGCTTTATGAGAACGACAGGAGCGGCCAAAAGGAGATAAATATGGCCAAAGTGTGTGTCCGCAATTCGCCCCTTATTGGCGCGTCATGCTCGAAATTGGCTCGGCGTGACGCCGCTCCAGCGCACGAACGCATGCCTGAAGCTCGCCGTTTCGCTGAACCCCAGCGTCTCGGCAATCCGGTGGATCGGCCACAGGTCGTTAGCCAACAACTGTTTGGCGCGTTCGAAGCGCAGCTCATCGAGCAGTTCCTGATAGCTGCAACCCAGGTTGTGCAGGTGCCGGCGCAGGGTGCGCGCCGAACAGTTCATCTGCTGGGCCAGGCCATCGAGCCCAGGTGCGGCGTGCAATTGTGCAGCCAGCAACTGGCGGATTCGCCCCAGCCAGGCCTCGCGCCCGGTGAATTCGGTGTTCTGTTTGCGACAACGTTCGACCATGGCCTGGTGGGTGACCGCGTCGGCCAGGGGCAAAGGTTGGGCGAGCCAGCGTTTATCAAAGGCGAACGCGTTGGCTATAGCCTGAAACTGGAGCGGGCAGTCGAAGCTCTCGGCGTAGCGGGCCTGATAATCCGGCGCCTCGTGCTCGAACCGAGCGCCCAACAACGGCAGGGGATGGCCGAGCAGGTCGTCGCAAATGACCTTCAGTGATCCCAGGCACAGCTCGACATTGAAGGCAGTCAGTGCCGGGTTTTCGCGGTAGTCGCCGGCCGTGAACCAGATGCGTTCGCCGTCTTCGTCCAGGCTCAGTTCAAAGAGTGTTCCCAACAGCGCCGGATACCGCAGGGCCAGGCGCAAAGCGTCACCGAAAGTGGCACTGGTGAGCAGGGCATAGCCCAGTAGGCCGTACGAGGAAACATGCATACGCCGCCCAACGATCAAGCCGATATCACGCTGATGGGCCACGGCATTGGCGCACACTTGCATCTCCTGATGTGTGGCGATACGCGTGTCGGCGCGGCTCAAATCCGCCGCACAGATGCCGCTGCCGGCCAGCAATGCTTCATGGGGCAAGCCTTCGGCCTCGAAGGTACGCAGCACCAGGGACACGGCATTGAGGGTGGTGAGGTGGGAATGCAGCATGGGAACTTCCAGCCAGGGGATGGCTGGAAGTGGAGCAAGTTACATGCCGGTCAGCTCAGCTCGCCGCACAGGTCCAATTCCACCAGGCGGCGGATTTCTCCGCTGTCCAGCCCCGCGCCGATCAAGGCGTTGAGCTTGCCGAAGGCCGCTTCTCGGGTCATGCCGCCGCCGGACAGTACACCCACGCCGCGCAGGCGGCTGCCGGCTTCGTAGACATCCAGTTCCACGCCGCCTTCATGGCATTGGGTGATTGCAACCACTACCACCTCTTGATCCTGCGCACGTTGCAGGCTGGCGAGGAAGGCCGGATTGTCACTTGGCCCGGTGCCGCTGCCGAAGCATTCGAGTACCAATGCCTGGATGCCGCTGTCGATCAATGCATCCAGTTGCGCGGCAGCAATGCCCGGAACGAGCGGCAGGACGCCAACGTTGGCCGGGGCCTTGTCGTTGCGGTAGGCCAGCGCGGCGGGAAGCCTGTCTGCCAGGGCGACACCGCCGTTGCGCTGCAGTGCGGCAAACGGGTTGCGCCCAAAACTGCGAATCTTCGCGCAGCGAGTCGGCGCCATCAGCGCGCCGTGGAAGTACAGGTGCACACCCGGCTTCAGGCCTTCGCCCAAGGCCGTCAACGCACCGCTGACGTTTTCCCAGGCATCGCTGTCGGGCACACCGGCCGGCAGCATCGAACCGGTGAACACCACCGGCGCCGGGAGGCCCAGCAGCTGGAAGCTCATGGCCGCTGCGCTGTAGGCCAGGGTGTCGGTGCCGTGCAGGATCAGTACGGCATCGCAGCCGGCGTCTACCGCCTCGACCACGGCGCTGCGCAGGCGTTGCCAGTAGGCGGGGTTCATGTTGGCGCTGTCGATCAGTGGTGACATTTCCCGGAAGCGCCACGCGGGCAGGTCTGCGTCGGCAAACTGTTCTCGCATACGCACTTCAAAACCAGACGCGGGCGCCAGGCCATTGGCGCTGGCCTGCATGCCGATGGTGCCGCCGGTGTAGAGCACCATGACGTTGTTAGCTGATTGCATCGAAAATCTCCTGAACGAAAAACGCCGCCGGGCCCAGAGCATGCCCAAGGCCGGGCGGCGTGTCATCTAACCGTGATTAACGTTGCGCTTGAGCGCTCAGTTCAGCTGCCGGAGCCGCCTCGGTTTGCACCGGGTTGGCTGGCCATGCCTTGCGGTCCAGGTCCAGGTCGGGGAACTGGCTGGAGTCGAACACCGGGGTCTTGATGCCCGCTGCGCGCTGGTTGTCGTAGTCATTGAGGATGCGCATGGCAATCTTGAACAGGAACGCCAGGGCAAACAGGTTGACGAACGCGAGCATGGTCATGGTGATGTCGGCGAAGGCGAACACGGTGCTCAGGTTCTCGATCGAGCCCCAGAAAATCAGCACCAGCACCAAGGCGCGATAGCCCATCAGCACCTTGCGGTTATTGCCGACCAGAAAGCGCAGGTTGCTCTCGCCCAGGTAGTAGTTGTACATGATCGAGGTGAACACGAACAACGCCAGGGCCACCGAGATGAACATGCGGCCCCAGTCACCCACCACCGCCGCCAGGGAGTTCTGGGTCAGGGCAATGCCGTCGCCTTCAAAGCCTGGGGTGTAGAAACCCGACAGCAGGATCAGCAACGCAGTACAGGTGCAGATCACGAAGGTGTCGAGGAACACGCTGAACGCTTGCACCACGCCTTGGGCGATAGGGTGTTCTACCGACGCCACTGCCGCCACGTTAGGCGCACTGCCCAAGCCTGCTTCGTTGGCGAACACGCCGCGTTTTACACCCATGATGATCGCGCTGCCCACCAGGCCACCGAAGGCTTGGTCGAGGCCGAACGCGCTCTTGACGATGGTCGCGAGCATGGCCGGTACGTGGTCGAATTGCAGCACGATCACGTACAGGGTCACGGCGATGTACACCAGAGTCTTGACCGGTACCAGCAGGTCGGCAATCGAGGCAATACGCTTGATCCCGCCAATGAACACCAGGCCCAGCAACACCGCCAGCGCCAGGCCGGTGTAGGTGGTGTCGAGGCCAAACGCGTTATTCAACGAGTGTGTTACAGCGTGGGCTTGCAGGCCATTGAAGGCAAAGCCGAAGGTCACCAGCAGCAGGAACGCCATGACCATCCCCAGCCAGCGTTTCTGCAGGCCGTGCTGGATGTAATACGCCGGGCCGCCACGGTAGGTGCCTTCAGCGTCGGTGCGCTTGTACAACTGGCCGAGGGAGCACTCGATAAAGCTCGAAGACATGCCCACCAGCGCGGTGACCCACATCCAGAACACGGCACCCGGGCCACCCAACGTCACGGCAATGCCGACTCCGGCGATGTTACCGGCACCCACTCGGCCGGCCAGGCTGAGCATCAGCGCCTGGAACGAGCTGAGTTGGCCGGCGCTGCTCTTGAGGCTGTCTTTAAACACCGAGAACATGTGGAAAAAGTGACGCAACTGCACGAAACGCGAGCGGATCGTGAAATAACCGCCGAGCCCGACTATGAGCACGATCAGTACTTTCCCTGAGAGGAAGTCGTTGATGACTTCGAGCATGGAGTGTTCCTCGCTGATTTTTCTAATGGCAAACGCAGGACGGTCCGACGCATCGCTCGGCACCAGGCAGTGCACGACGCTCGATCCCCATCCTTTTGCGGGTGTTGTTATTCATGCGCTTTCGCGTGGTTCCCGGGCCTCGTTACCGACAGCCGCAGACGCGAAGAGGGGCGGCACTATACCTAGGCGAGCGTGATCCGTCTGCACGGGGCGATTAAAGGTTTCAGCGCGGTCGCGCAAGGCGAGGAAGGTTTGCGGTGCGATATTAGATTTTTTATGGGCGTCATGGAGCAACCTCAAGGCAAAAAAAAGGGCCTGAAGAACGAGCCTTCAAGCCCTCAAAAGGTGAGAGGTGTCTAGTCCCTCAACCTGGTGAGCAGTGCAACAAACGCTTAGGCCTTCAGCGGCACCAAACGTGGGGCAATCATGTTTTCCGGGCGCAGGATGTCGTCGAGCATGGCGTCGTCGAGCAAGCCTTCTTCACGCACCAGTTCCAGCACGCCGCGCCCGCTTTCCAGAGCGATACGCGCAATGCGGGTGGCGTTTTCATAGCCGATGTACGGGTTCAGCGCGGTGACCAGGCCGATGGAATGCTCCACCAGTTCGCGGCAGCGCGCTTCGTTGGCGGTGATGCCGACGATGCAGTGCTCGCGCAGCATGTCCATGGCGCGTTGCAGCAGGCGGATCGAGTCGAAGATCTTGAAGGCGATCAGCGGCTCCATCACGTTCAACTGCAGTTGGCCGCCTTCGGCTGCCATGGTCAGGGCCAGGTCGTTACCGATGACCTGGAACGCTACCTGGTTGACCGCTTCCGGGATTACCGGGTTGACCTTGCCGGGCATGATCGAGCTGCCTGGCTGGCGAGCCGGCAGGTTGATCTCGTTGATGCCGGTGCGTGGGCCGCTGGACAGCAGGCGCAAGTCGTTGCAGATCTTCGACAGCTTCACGGCGGTACGCTTGAGCATGCCGGAGAACAGTACAAAGGCGCCCATGTCGGAGGTGGCTTCGATCAAGTCGGCCGCCGGTACCAGCGGCTGGCCGCTGATGGTGGCCAGGCGTTGTACGGCCAGGGCCTGGTAGCGTGGGTCGGCGTTGATGCCGGTACCGATGGCGGTGCCGCCCAGGTTCACTTCGGTCAGCAGCTCCGGTGCCAGGGTTTTCAGGCGGGCCAGGTCTTCACCCAAAGTAGTGGCGAAGGCGCGGAATTCCTGGCCGAGGGTCATCGGCACGGCGTCTTGCAACTGGGTGCGGCCCATTTTCAGCACATGGCTGAACTCGGCGCCTTTGGCGGCGAACGCCTGGATCAGGCTGTCGAGGCTGGCCAGCAGCGCGTCATGGCCCAACAGCAGACCCAGGCGGATCGCGGTCGGGTAGGCGTCGTTGGTCGACTGCGCCATGTTCACGTCGTTGTTGGGGTGCAGGTACTGGTATTCGCCTTTCTGGTGACCCATGGCCTCCAGCGCGATGTTGGCGATGACTTCGTTGGCATTCATGTTGGTTGAAGTGCCGGCGCCGCCTTGAATCATGTCCACCACGAACTCTTCGTGGAAATCGCCGCGGATCAGACGCGCACAGGCTTCGCTGATGGCAGCGTGCTTGGCTTCGCTGAGCTGGCCCAACTCGCGGTTGGCGTCAGCGGCCGCTTGCTTGACCATTGCCAGACCGACCACCAATTTCGGGTAATGCGAAATCGGAACGCCCGAGAGGCGGAAGTTATTCACCGCTCGCAGGGTCTGGATGCCGTAATACGCTTGAGCCGGTACTTCGAGTACGCCGAGCAGGTCTTTTTCGGTACGGAATGATGCAGCAGAGGACATGACGGAAATCATCTCAATATGGACCCGGAACTGGCCGGAACGCTGCGAATGCTAGGCTTGTAGAACTTTTTGGGCCAATGCTGTTAAACACTGGCCTATGCACAAACGGCATAATGTGGATGTGACCCGGTTATCTTGGCGGGCGTGTGTGCCAAAATGGTGCATTCCGTGGGAGGCAGTGATGAACCTTGAGAGCAAGTGGTTGGAAGACTTCAGCGCCCTGGCGGCGACGCGTAGTTTTTCCCAGGCGGCTGAGCGGCGCTTTGTCACCCAGCCGGCGTTCAGTCGGCGTATCCGCAGCCTGGAAGCCGCGTTGGGGCTGACGTTGGTCAACCGTTCACGCACGCCGGTGGAACTGACAGCGGCCGGGCAGTTGTTTCTGGTGACGGCGCGCACCGTGGTCGAACAGCTCGGTGAAGTACTGCGCCATTTGCATCACCTGGAAGGCGGGCAGGGCGAAGTCATGCAAGTGGCGGCCGCCCACTCCCTGGCCTTGGGGTTCTTCCCGCGCTGGATCGCGCAGTTGCGCAACGAGGGCTTGAATATCGCCACGCGGCTGGTGGCCACCAACGTCGGCGACGCCGTGCACGCCCTGCGCGAAGGCGGTTGCGACCTGATGCTGGCGTTCTACGACCCGGACGCGGCGATGCAAATGGACGCCGAAATTTTCCCGTCGCTGCACCTGGGCAACACCGAAATGCTCCCGGTGTGCGCCGCCGATGCCGACGGCAAGCCGCTGTTCGACCTGGAAGGCGAGGGCAGCGTGCCACTGCTGGCCTACAGCGCCGGCG
Source organism: Pseudomonas sp. CCI1.1 (assembly GCF_034348165.1). Classification (NCBI taxonomy): domain Bacteria; kingdom Pseudomonadati; phylum Pseudomonadota; class Gammaproteobacteria; order Pseudomonadales; family Pseudomonadaceae; genus Pseudomonas; species Pseudomonas sp. CCI1.1. Next base: position 4,523,094 of record NZ_CP133780.1, on the reverse strand, counting down.
CGTTCCTTGGCCGCTCGGTGAATTTGCTGCTGCGCCAGAGGGCTCTGCGCTTTACCACCATCTATGAAACCGCCATGGCCGACAGCCTCAAGAGCATGGCGCTCGAAGGCTTGGGAATCGCCTGGGTACCGCAGTTGAGCGTACGTGCAGAGTTGGCGCGCGGCGAACTGGTGGTGTGTGGCGGGCCGCAATGGCACGTGCCGCTGGAGATTCGTCTGTATCGCTGCGCGTTGGTGCGCAAGGCGAATGTGCGGTTGTTGTGGAGGAAGCTTGAAGGTGGGGCGGCGCAAAGCGCTTGAGCCCAGCGCAGAACACATGTGGGAGCTGGCTTGCCTGCGATAGCGGTGTGTCAGCCAACCTATTTTGCGCTGATCCACTGCTATCGCAGGCAAGCCAGCTCCCACAGGATTTCGTGGTGTTTTCGCTGACTCTTAAGTCAATAAAACCGCCACTTTGCGCCGCTAGACAGATGGTCATCCCAGGGGCTGTTTATCTGGATTATTACGGTATACTGCGCGGCCTTCGGCCGGTCCAACCGGCCTTAATTCGTACACCAAGCCACGCCGGTCTCCCGCGTGGCTTGTTGTTTTTTGACGCGCCTGCGGGCGCCCAGAGAGAAGAGGCACGACGATGAGTGCATTGGTTGGCGTGATCATGGGCTCCAAGTCCGATTGGTCCACCCTTAGCCACACCGCCGATATGCTGGAAAAACTCGGCATTCCGTACGAAGTGAAGGTGGTCTCCGCCCACCGCACCCCGGATTTGCTGTTCCAGTATGCCGATGAAGCAGAATCCCGTGGCATCGAGGTGATCATCGCCGGTGCCGGCGGCGCGGCGCACTTGCCTGGCATGTGCGCGGCCAAGACTCACCTGCCCGTGCTTGGCGTGCCGGTGCAGTCGTCGATGCTCTCGGGCGTGGATTCGCTGTTGTCCATCGTGCAGATGCCGGCTGGCATTCCGGTGGCAACCCTGGCAATCGGTAAGGCCGGCGCGATCAACGCAGCCTTGCTGTCCGCCAGCATCCTGGGCGCCAAGCACCCGCAGTTTCATGCGGTGCTGAAAAAATTCCGTGCTGAGCAGACAGACAGCGTGCTGGACAATCCAGACCCACGCATCGCCTGAGGTTGTTATTGATGAAAATCGGTGTAATCGGTGGCGGCCAACTGGGCCGCATGCTGGCTTTGGCGGGTACGCCGCTGGGGATGAACTTCGCTTTCCTGGACCCGGCGCCGGACGCCTGCGCTGCGGCCCTGGGTGAACACCTGCGCGCTGACTACAGCGACCCGGACCACCTGCGCCAACTGGCCGATGAAGTCGACCTGGTGACCTTCGAATTCGAAAGCGTCCCGGCCGAAACCGTGGCCTTCCTGTCGCAGTTCGTGCCGGTGTACCCGAGCGCCGAAGCCTTGCGCATCGCTCGCGACCGCTGGTTCGAAAAGAGCATGTTCAAGGACCTAGGCATTCCGACGCCGGCCTTCGCCGACATCCAGTCCCAGGCAGACCTGGACGCCGCGGTCGCCAGCATCGGCCTGCCGGCGGTGTTGAAAACCCGCACCCTGGGTTACGACGGCAAGGGTCAGAAAGTCCTGCGTACCGCGGCCGATGTGGTCGGCACTTTTGCCGAGCTGGGCAGCGTTGCCTGCCTGCTGGAAGGCTTCGTGCCGTTTACTGGCGAAGTCTCGCTGATTGCCGTACGCGCCCGTGATGGCGAAACCCGCTTTTACCCGTTGGTGCACAACACTCACGTCAACGGCATCCTGAAAGTGTCGGTAGCCAGCACTGACCACCCGCTGCAGGCCCTGGCCGAAGACTATTCCAGCCGTGTGCTCAAGCAGCTGGATTATGTTGGCGTGATGGCGTTCGAGTTCTTTGAAGTCGACGGTGGCCTCAAGGCCAATGAAATCGCCCCGCGCGTCCACAACTCCGGACACTGGACCACTGAAGGCGCCGAGTGCAGCCAGTTCGAAAACCACCTGCGGGCGGTGGCGGGCTTGCCGTTGGGCTCCACGGCCAAGGTCGGCGAGAGCGCCATGCTCAACTTCATCGGCTCTGTACCGCCGGTGGAGCGTGTGATGGCGATCGACGATTGCCACGTGCACCACTACGGCAAGGCCTTCAAGGCCGGGCGCAAGGTCGGCCACGTCAACCTGCGTTGCAAGGATCGTGCGACGCTGCAGGCGCAGATCCTCAAGGTTGAAGCACTGATCGCCGAACAATAAGCCTGGCCACGGCGGGAACCATTGGGGTTCTGCGTCTCTCTGATTGCAGGATGCCAAAGCCTGACTAGGCTTTGGCATGACTCATACCAATCAGAGGGAAATGCCATGGGTATCATCGGAACCATCTTTATCGGCTTGATCGTCGGCCTTCTGGCGCGCTTCCTCAAGCCTGGCGACGACAGCATGGGCTGGATCATGACCATCCTGCTGGGTATCGCCGGTTCCCTGGCCGCGACCTACGGCGGTCAGGCCCTGGGGATCTACCAGGCAGGCCAGGGCGCAGGTTTCATCGGCGCGCTGGTGGGTGCCATCGTGTTGCTGGTGATCTACGGCCTGATCAAAAAGAAGTAATCAGCCGACAAAGTCCTCTGCGCTGCGCAGGCGCAGAGGGCTAGAATGCTCGGCACTTGTATTTGCCGAGCCTCTCCATGCGCCGTCTTCTGTTAACGCTTCTTCTGCTGGGCTCTGGCCTGGCGCACGCTGGCGAACTGCCGGAAACCGACTGGCTGGACCTGATGCCGCTGTCGGATCAGAAAGCTCTCGAAGCCATGCCCGAGATCGACCATAACTCTCCCGAAGCTCAAGGCACGTTCACCGAAAAGGGTGGCTTGAAGCAGAGCAAGGGCCTGCCTGCGGTGATGTATTCCACCAAGACCGTCGCAGCCATGAACGGCAAGAATATCCGCATTGGCGGCTATCCGGTGCCGCTTGAAACGGACGCCAAGGGCCGCAGCACATTGTTCTTCCTGGTGCCTTACCCGGGCGCCTGCATACACGTGCCGCCACCGCCGCCTAATCAACTGGTGCTGGTGCGCTATCCCAAGGGGTTGAAGCTGGATGATATCTACACGCCGCTGTGGGTCACGGGCACGTTGAAGGTGGAGAAGGTCAATAACGACTTGGCAGATGCCGCGTACGCGCTGGAGGCCGGGAAGGTACGGGTGGTGCAGGAGTCTGATCTCTAAAGCCCAAAGCATAACCCCTGTGGAAGCTGGCTTGCCTGCGATAGCAGCGCCTCGGTGTTCCTGATACACCCAGTTGCCTGCATCGCAGGCAAGCCAGCTCCCACATTGGGTTGGGTTTACAAGGCCTGGGCCGTGATGCTCACGCCCAAGGTGTGGCTTTCCCCGGGCGCCAGGTTCACCACATCGTCCAGCACGTTGGCCGTCTCGATGCACAACATACCCTGCCAGCCGTCATCGGCCATATCGTCGAAAGCCTTGGCGCGTTCGGTCCAGGGGTTCCAGACCACGGTGGATTTCGAGCCTTCGCTGGTGAGCTGGATACGGCGCTGCCAATCGCTATCGACGATATTCAGCTGTGCCGGCGTATTCAGGTAAATGCGGTCTGTTTCGGCGCTGAAGTGCAGCAGCCCGGCTTGCTGTTTCTCGGCCCACCCGTCGGCGGTATCGATGTAAGCCACGCCATCCAGGCCCTCGACCTGAACCTTGCGCACATCGCTCACGGCGAAGTAGGTGTGCAATGCCTGGCTGAGGGTCACGATGTCGGCGCCGCGGTTGTGGCTGGTCAGGCGGATGTGCAGTTGGTCATCCAACAGCAGGCTCAGCGTCAGGTCTACCTGATGGGGCCAGCCTGGAAAGCCGCCAGCCGGCACCGGCAAAACCAGGTCCACTCGCAGCGTCTGGCCGTCGAGTTCGGTGGTGGCCAATTCCCAGCGGGCGGTGCGCACAAAACCGTGGGCGCCGGCAGGCTGATTACTCTGACGCATGGCTTTGACGCTTTGCGGGTTGCGGTCGAACACCCCGAACCACGGCCAGCACACCGGTACGCCAGTACGAATGCCTTTGCCCTGCTTGAACACGGCCTCAGGGTTCGGCCAGATCAGCGGCTGTTCGCCCTCGCGCTGGTAACTGAAGATATGCGCACCCTGTTGGGCCACCATCAACTCGGCGCCGTTGTGGCGGATGCGCCAGCAGTCCAGCTCGTCGATTTTTACCGTCTCAACGTGGGGCGTAGGCATGACAAAGCTCTCTTAGTGGCAGGCAATGGGGCAATTGACCGTTAAAACCCGGCGAGGTTTAACGCGCCCGTGACGGTACCGAGCGCGTGCGGCCGCTGCCATCGATGGCGACGAACACAAATACGGCTTCGGTCACCTTGCGCCATTCGCTGGACAACGGATCGTCGCTCCACACTTCGACCATCATCTGGATCGAGCTGCGGCCGATTTCCAGGGCCTGGGTATAGAAGGAAAGCTGCGCGCCCACGGCTACCGGCACCAGGAACGCCATGCGATCAATGGCCACGGTGGCCACGCGCCCACCGGCGACCTTGCTGGCCATTGCCGTGCCGGCCAGGTCCATCTGCGCGACCAGCCAGCCGCCGAAGATATCGCCAAAACCGTTGGTTTCACGCGGAAGCGCGGTGATTTGCAGGGCGAGGTCGCCTTGCGGGATAGGATCTTCTTGTTCGAGTTCGATCATGCCGAGGGTGCCTCTGACCCGTGACGCTTCATGGGTATTTCAAGTGGATAGCCGTCTTCTCAGAAAAACGTTTCAGCACCAACATACACCGCTCGATGCGTTTCTCGTAAGGCGAACTAAAGGGAAACTCTGCCAAATCGGCTGGATGGTACCCAACAGCGTTTTGGCACAGCAGCCCCTCAAGACAGCGGGTCTGGCGCTTGCACCGGCGAGTATATCGAGACCCTGGCGCCACGACGACCTCCCGACGCTCATTTGGTCGGTAAATAGACGCTGTATCGGGGCTTTTGCGCGCAACTGTGCTCCTGGCGCTGTGCTTTTTCAGGCGATTTGCTATCTTGCCAAACCCGCCGCAAGTCACGGGCGTGCAGTCCTTTACGATGATTACTATAAGAGAAGCCTTGCCATGTCCTCCGTGCCTGCAAGCAGTGCGCAACCCTCGCGCCCGCTGACCCGCAACGACTACAAAACCCTGTCGCTGTCTGCCTTGGGCGGGGCGCTGGAGTTCTACGACTTCATCATCTTTGTGTTTTTCGCCACCGTGGTCGGGAAACTGTTCTTCCCCGTCGACATGCCCGAATGGCTGCGCATGATGCAGACCTTCGGCATCTTCGCCGCCGGCTACCTGGCCCGCCCCTTGGGCGGCATCATCATGGCGCACTTTGGTGACCTGCTGGGCCGCAAGAAAATGTTCACCCTGAGCATCTTCATGATGGCTGTGCCCACCCTGATCATGGGCTTGCTTCCGACCTACGCGCAGATCGGCCTGTGGGCGCCGGTCCTGTTGCTGCTGATGCGCATCATCCAGGGCGCTGCGATTGGCGGCGAAGTACCGGGCGCCTGGGTGTTCGTCTCCGAGCACGTGCCGCCGCGCCACATCGGCTACGCCTGCGGCACCCTGACCAGCGGCCTCACCGCCGGTATTCTGCTGGGCTCGTTGGTGGCTACCGCCATCAATAGCGCCTATACACCGGAACAGGTCTCTGATTACGCCTGGCGGATTCCTTTCCTGCTCGGCGGCGTATTCGGCCTGCTGTCGGTGTACCTGCGTCGTTGGCTGCATGAAACCCCGATCTTCGCCGAGATGCAGCAACGCAAGAGCCTGGCCGCTGAACTGCCCTTGCGCGCCGTATTGCGCGATCACCGTGGCGCCATTGTGCTGTCGATGCTGTTGACCTGGCTGCTGTCGGCCGGCGTGGTGGTAGTCATCCTGATGACCCCGACCGTGCTGCAAACTATCTATCACTTCAGCCCCACGGTGGCACTGCAGGCCAACAGCCTGGCCATCGTGACCTTGAGCCTGGGTTGCATCGCCGCAGGCGCGCTGGCCGACCGTTTTGGTGCCGGTCGCGTGCTGGTCACCGGTTGCGCGCTGCTGCTGGCGACCTCCTGGACGCTGTATCACAGCCTGATGGCCCACCCGGACTGGCTGTTCCCGTTGTATGCCCTGACCGGCTTGTTTGTCGGCACCATCGGCGTGGTGCCCTACGTGATGGTCAAAGCCTTCCCGCCGGTGGTGCGCTTCAGCGGTCTGTCGTTCTCCTACAACGTTGCTTATGCCGTGTTCGGCGGGTTGACGCCCTTGGCGGTGTCGCTGCTGATGAAGGAGAGCCCGATGGGCCCGGCTTACTATGTGGCCGTCCTGTGTGTGATGGGGATGCTGGTGGGCGGGTATCTGTGGAAACGCGGTCGCTGAAGCCTGCACATTCAGATAGTGGCCTTTCATCTAATTGTCATATTTCAGACATAGAGTGTTCACACGGCCTGCCGATACTTGGCCCCGATCCAATTATCCCTATCTGCTAGGAGCAAGGCATGAAACTGAAACGTTTGATGGCGGCAATGACTTTTGTCGCTGCTGGCGTTGCGACCGCCAACGCGGTGGCCGCTGGTGTTGATCCGGCAATCCCGGCTTACGTCAAGACCACTGGTGTGTCGGGCAACCTGTCCAGCGTCGGTTCCGATACCCTGGCTAACCTGATGACCCTGTGGGCCGAGGGTTACAAAAAGGAATACCCGAACGTCAACATCCAGATTCAAGCTGCCGGCTCTGCCACTGCGCCACCTGCGTTGACTGAAGGCACCTCCAACCTGGGCCCGATGAGCCGCAAGATGAAGGACACCGAACTGGCGGCCTTCGAGCAGAAGTACGGCTACAAGCCAACGGCAATCCCGGTTGCGGTGGATGCCCTGGCGGTATTTGTGCACAAGGACAACCCGATCCAGCACCTGACCATGGAACAGGTCGATGCGATCTTCTCCTCGACGCGTCTGTGCGGCGCCAAAGCCGATGTGAAAACCTGGGGTGACCTGGGCGTGACCGGCGACCTGGCCAACAAGCCAGTGCAACTGTTCGGGCGTAACTCGGTATCCGGCACCTACGGCTACTTCAAGGAAGAAGCCCTGTGCAAAGGTGACTACAAGCCAAACGTGAACGAACAACCGGGCTCGGCTTCGGTCGTGCAGTCGATCAGCTCCTCGCTGAACGGCATCGGTTACTCGGGCATCGGCTACAAGACCGCCAGCGTGAAGACCGTGCCATTGGCCAAGAAAGGCAGCACTGACTACATCGAAGACTCCGAAGAAAACGCCCTGAACGGCAAGTATCCGCTGTCGCGTTTCCTCTACGTGTATGTCAACAAAGCCCCGAACAAGCCACTGGCACCGCTGGAAGCTGAGTTCGTGAAACTGGTGCTGTCCAAGCAGGGCCAGGAAGTGGTGGTCAAAGACGGCTACATCCCACTGCCAGCCAAAGTCGCCGCCAAGGCCCTGGCTGACCTGGGTCTGAAAGAAGGCAACTAAGCCTGCGATACCTGATGTAGACGCATGCTTTTCTGTGGGAGCGGGCTTGCCCGCGATGCTGGCGACGCGGTTTAGCGTTGAAACCGTGTTGATGCCATCGCGGGCAAGCCTGCTCCCACATAAGCAGTCTGCATCCCTAATTTTTTATCCGCTGCCAGCCCTGCTTCGCGGCGGATTTGTTGCGTCACTGCACTGTCATCTTTCTGTCATACAGGATCGCTAGGGTGTGCGCATGAATGATCTGGCCAATTCCACCATGACGACGACTTCCCCTCCCAAGCGCATTGATTTCAATACGCCTGAGCTGCAACGCAAGCGCCGCATCCGCGCGCTCAAGGATCGCTTCACCCGTTGGTATGTGCTGGTCGGCGGCCTCGCCGTGCTGGCCGCCATTACCCTGATCTTCTTCTTCCTCGCCTATGTGGTTGCGCCATTGTTCCAGGGCGCCTCGTTGACCAAGGAAGACGCGTTGACGCCCGCTTGGATGCAGGACGCCGGCAAGCCGTTGATGATCTCCCTCGAAGAACAGAACCAGGTCGCCATGCGGGTTTCCGACAAGGGCCAGGCGCTGTTCTTTGCCGTGGACACCGGTGCCGAGCTCAAGCGTGTCGACCTGCCGATTCCGGCCGGTACCAGTGTTGCTTCCATTGGTGAAGATCAGCCGGGCAGCCCGCTGGTGATTCTCGGCTTGTCCAATGGCCAGTCTTTGGTGTTCCGCCACACCTATAAGGTGTCGTACCCGGACGGCAAGAAAACCATCACCCCAGCGATCGAGTACCCCTACGGCGAAACGCCGATCGTGCTGGATGACGCCGGTCGCCCGCTGGAACACGTTGCGCTCAACGCCACCGACACCTCCCTGGTGGTGGCAGGTTCCGCCGGTTCGCACTTGAACGTGCTGACCCTGAGCCGTGAAGAAAACATGATGACTGGTGAGGTCACCAGCGAGCAGAAGCGTGTCGAGCTGCCGCAGATGACCGAGCCGGTGAAGGCGATCTTCATCGACCCACGCCAGCAGTGGCTGTACGTGATCAACGGCCGTGCCCTGGCCGACGTGTTCAGCCTGCGCGACAAGAGCCTCAACGGGCGCTACAAGCTGCTGGAAGACGCCGACACGGAAATCACCGCCAGCACCCAGTTGGTCGGCGGCATCTCGCTGATCCTGGGTAACTCCAAAGGCGGCCTGGCCCAGTGGTTCATGGCCCGTGACCCGGATGGCGAGCAACGCCTGAAGCAGATCCGCACCTTCCAGATGGGCACTGCACCCATCGTCGAAATCAGCGCTGAAGAGCGCCGCAAAGGCTTCACCGCCCTGGATGCTGCTGGCCAGTTCGGCGTGTTCCACAGCACCGCTCACCGCACCTTGCTGGTGGACCCGGTGGTCGACGGTCAGGGTCTGTTCGGCATGTCGCCACGGGCCAACCGTGTGATCGTCGAGGCGGGTGGCAAGCTGCAACCGTTGTTGCTCGACAACCCGCACCCGGAAGTGTCGTGGAGCGCGTTGTGGAGCAAGGTCTGGTACGAGAACTACGACGAGCCTAAATACGTCTGGCAATCCACGGCCGCCAACACCGATTTTGAACCCAAGATGAGCCTGGCCCCGCTGACCTTCGGCACCTTGAAGGCCGCGTTCTACGCCATGTTGCTGGCGGCGCCACTGGCGGTTGCTGCAGCGATCTACACCGCTTACTTCATGGCGCCGAGCCTGCGCCGCAAGGTCAAGCCGGTGATCGAACTGATGGAAGCCATGCCGACGGTGATCCTCGGATTCTTCGCCGGCCTGTTCCTGGCGCCGTATGTGGAAGGGCATCTGCCGGGCATTTTCAGTCTGTTGATGCTGTTGCCGATTGGCATCCTGGTCGCCGGCTTTGTCTTCAGCCGCTTGCCTGAGTCGATCCGCCTGCGCGTTCCCGATGGCTGGGAAAGCGCGATCCTGATTCCGGTGATCCTGTTCGTGGGTTGGCTCTCGCTGTACATGAGCCCGTACCTGGAAACCTGGTTTTTCGGCGGTGACATGCGCATGTGGATCTCCCACGATCTGGGCATTACCTACGACCAGCGCAACGCGTTGGTGGTCGGCCTGGCCATGGGTTTTGCCGTGATCCCGAACATCTACTCCATCGCCGAAGACGCCGTGTTCAGCGTGCCACGCGGCCTGACCCTGGGGTCCCTGGCACTGGGCGCCACGCCGTGGCAGACCATGACCCGCGTGGTCATCCTCACCGCCAGCCCGGGCATCTTCTCGGCGCTGATGATCGGCATGGGCCGCGCCGTGGGCGAGACCATGATCGTACTGATGGCCACCGGTAACACCCCGGTGATGGAGATGAACCTGTTCGAGGGCCTGCGCACCCTGGCGGCCAACGTTGCGGTGGAGATGCCCGAGTCGGAAGTGGGCGGCAGTCATTACCGCGTGCTGTTCCTCTCGGCGCTGGTGCTGCTGTTGTTCACCTTCATCATGAACACCCTCGCCGAGCTGATTCGTCAGCGTCTGCGCAAGAAATACTCGTCGCTTTAAGAAAGGTAGAAGTCTGTGAAACAGAACTCCCTGAATGGATGGTTCAAGAGCGGCGCCCCCGGCGTCTGGATCAGCGGTGGCGCGGTGTCCATCGCGGTCATCATGACCATTGGTTTGCTGGCTGTGATTGCGGTGCGGGGCCTGGGCCATTTCTGGCCGGCCGACCTGATCCAGGCCAACTACAACGTGCCAGGCCAGGCCAACCACATCGTCATCGGCGAAGTGGTCCAGAAAGAAGAAGTGCCGCGTGAGCGTCTGAAAAGCGCGGGCCTGCCAGTGCCGGACCAAGGCCCGGAATTCATGACCCGTGAGCTGATCAAGGTCGGCAACCGCGATTTGAACGGCAACGACTTCACCTGGATCGTCGGCGAATGGTTGAAGGACCAGACCAAACCGACCAACCTGATGGCCATTGAGCGCCGTGAATGGGGCAATTTCTACGGCACCCTGGTCAACGTCAAGCAGGACGGCAAGGTGATTGCCGAAGGCGAGGCCGCGTGGCCGGAGCTGCAAGCTCGCGTGGACCGCGTGAACAAGCTGGCCGCTCAGCTCAAGAGCCTGGAAAAAACCGATATTGGCGCGATCAACGCCGGGTTGGAGCGCATCCGCCTGCACGGTCGCAAACTGGAACTGGAAGGCAAGCTCGACGCTGCCGCCCAGGCCGACATGGACGCCGACCGCGCCGAGCTGAATGCGCGCTACCAGGACATCGAAGCGCGCCTGGCCGACCTGCATGCCCAATTCAACCGCGACGCCCTGACGGCGCGTGACGGCAACGGCAAGGAAGTGGAAATCGGCATCGGCAAAGTGGTGCACGCCTACCAGCCGAACGCCATGGGCACGATGACCAAGATCGGTTTCTACTTCAGCAAGGTCTGGGAATTCCTCAGCGATGACCCACGGGAAGCCAACACCGAAGGCGGGATCTTCCCGGCCATCTTCGGCACCGTGATGATGACCCTGATCATGGCAATGATCGTGACCCCGTTTGGCGTACTGGCCGCGGTGTACCTGCGTGAATACGCCAAGCAGAACACCTTGACGCGCATCATCCGCATCGCCGTGAACAACCTGGCCGGTGTACCGGCCATCGTCTACGGCGTGTTCGGCCTTGGCTTCTTCGTGTATGTATTGGGGGGCTCGGTCGATCGTCTGTTCTTCGCTGAAGCGCTGCCTGCGCCGACCTTCGGTACGCCGGGGCTGCTCTGGGCTTCGCTGACCCTGGCGCTGCTGGCGGTGCCGGTGGTGATCGTGGCCACCGAAGAGGGCCTGGCGCGGATCCCTCGAACCGTGCGTGAAGGCTCCTTGGCACTGGGCGCGACCAAGGCGGAAACGCTGTGGAAGATCGTGCTGCCGATGGCCAGCCCGGCCATGATGACCGGCATGATCCTCGCCGTGGCCCGCGCCGCCGGTGAAGTGGCGCCGCTGATGCTGGTGGGTGTGGTGAAACTGGCGCCGTCGCTGCCGCTGGACGGCAACTACCCGTACCTGCACCTGGATCAGAAGATCATGCACCTGGGCTTCCATATTTATGACGTCGGCTTCCAGAGCCCCAACGTCGAAGCGGCACGGCCTCTGGTGTACGCCACCGCCTTGCTGCTGGTACTGGTGATCGCCACGCTCAACCTGTCGGCAGTGTGGATTCGTAACCACCTGCGCGAAAAATACAAAGCGCTGGACAGCTAATGCGATCCAATGTGGGAGCTGGCTTGCCTGCGATGCAGACGACGCGGTGTATCAGTAAGACCGCAGTGATGCCATCGCAGGCAAGCCAGCTCCCACAGACACAGAATTTGAGTAAGCCGCCCCGGCGGTTCAACGAATGAATTGGTAGCACAGGGAGCATCCCATGCAACACGAAACCCAATCCCACGGCATCAACATGTCTGCCCTGGGTCGCGACAAGCAGAGCCTGAGCCTGGCCCAGGAAACCGTGGCCATCGAAGTACCGGGCCTGAGTCTGTACTACGGTGACAAGCAGGCGCTGTTCGACGTCAGCATGAACATCCCAAAACAGCGTGTGACCGCCTTTATCGGCCCGTCGGGCTGCGGCAAGTCGACGTTGTTGCGTACCTTCAACCGCATGAATGACCTGGTGGACGGTTGCCGTGTGGAAGGCGCGATCAACCTCTACGGCACCAATATCTACCGCAAGGGCGAGGACGTGGCCGAGCTGCGTCGCCGCGTGGGCATGGTGTTCCAGAAGCCCAACCCGTTCCCCAAGACCATCTACGAAAACGTGGTCTACGGCCTGCGTATCCAGGGTATCAACAAGAAACGCATCCTCGATGAAGCCGTTGAGTGGGCGCTCAAGGGCGCGGCATTGTGGGACGAGGTCAAGGACCGCCTGCACGAATCGGCACTCGGCTTGTCCGGCGGCCAGCAGCAGCGTCTGGTGATCGCCCGTACCATCGCCGTAGAGCCGGAAGTGCTGCTGCTCGACGAACCGTGCTCGGCCCTCGACCCGATCTCCACCCTGAAAGTCGAAGAGCTGATCTACGAGCTCAAGTCCAAGTTCACCATCGTCATCGTGACCCACAACATGCAACAGGCGGCGCGGGTTTCCGACTACACCGCGTTTATGTACATGGGCAAGCTGGTGGAGTTCGGCGACACCGACACCCTGTTCACCAATCCGGCGAAGAAGCAGACCGAAGACTACATCACCGGTCGCTACGGCTAGGAAGCTGTGGTTCTGATTGCACTGACGCTGCGGTTTTCCGCACCTTACCGGACGCTCCAAGGACGCCAACATGATTAGCAAAGAAGGCCTTACCCACCACATCTCCGCGCAGTTCAATGCCGAGCTTGAGGAAGTGCGCAGCCACCTCCTGGCGATGGGCGGGCTGGTGGAGAAGCAAGTCAATGATGCGGTCACCGCGCTGATCGAGGCCGACTCGGGCCTGGCCCAGCAAGTGCGTGAGATTGATGAGCAGATCAACCAGATGGAACGCAATATCGACGAAGAGTGCCTGCGCATTCTCGCCCGTCGCCAGCCGGCGGCCTCGGACCTGCGTTTGATCATCAGCATTTCCAAGTCGGTGATCGACCTGGAACGCATCGGTGACGAAGCCACCAAGATTGCCCGCCGCGCCATCCAGCTGTGCGAAGAGGGTGAAGCCCCCCGTGGCTACGTGGAGGTGCGCCATATCGGCGATCAGGTACGCAACATGGTGCGCGATGCCCTCGACGCCTTCGCCCGCTTTGACGCCGAACTGGCGTTGTCGGTGGCCCAGTACGACAAGATCATCGACCGCGAATACAAGACCGCGCTGCGCGAGTTGGCCACTTACATGATGGAAGACCCGCGCTCGATCTCGCGGGTCTTGAACATTATCTGGGTGCTGCGTTCCCTGGAGCGTATCGGCGACCACGCGCGCAATATCTCGGAATTGGTGATTTATCTGGTGCGCGGCACCGATGTGCGGCACATGGGCCTCAAGCGCATGAAAGCCGAAGTTGAAGGGACTGCTGATCTAATCCCTAATGTTTCGGGCGAATCTGACGATAAGTAAGGTTGCCCGAGAAATTAACGCCCGGCCTCTGGCCGGGCGTTTTCGTTTGTGGCATCTGAATTTTTTGCACAGCAGGCGCCATAAAGTCCTTCTGTGACCCGCGAGTTTTGGCAAAATGCCATCAGTCAGGCGTTTTGCAGACGTTTTTATAGGATGAAGGGTCGATGAGTAAAGTCAGTGTGTTGGTGGTGGATGACGCCTCGTTTATTCGCGACCTGGTGAAGAAGTGCCTGCGCAATTACTTCCCCGGAATCAAGATCGAAGATGCGGTGAACGGCAAAAAGGCGCAATCCATCCTGATGCGCGAAACCTTCGACCTGGTGCTGTGTGACTGGGAAATGCCGGAAATGTCCGGTATTGAGCTGTTGACCTGGTGCCGCGAGCAAGCGCACCTGAAGGCCATGCCGTTCGTGATGGTGACCAGCCGTGGCGACAAGGAAAACGTGGTGCAGGCCATCCAGGCCGGCGTTTCCGGCTACGTCAGCAAGCCGTTCACCAACGAGCAGTTGCTGAACAAGGTCAAGCAAGCCCTGCACAAGATCGGTCGCCTCGATGCGCTGATTGCCAGCGCGCCGACCAAGATGAACTCAGCCTTTGGCAACGACTCCCTGAGCGCCCTGACCGGCGGCAAACCCGAAGCGGTCAAGCCGGCCCCGGTGGCGGCGCCCAGCAAAGGTTTGCTCAATACACCGCCAGTCAAGGCCCCCGCCGCAGCGGCGCCGGCTGGCAGTCGCGGTCAGGGCCAGTTGCGCCTCGCAAGCGGCACCCAGCAATGCGTGATCAAGGCCCTGAGCATCAAGGAAGCGTTGCTGGTGGTAAAGCGTGGCGAGGTCCTGCCTCAGGTGCTGGAAAGCGCCGTGCTCGACCTTGAGCAGGGCGACAACGCCGAAGTCGCACGGCTCAACGGCTACCTGCACGCCATCGTCGCCTACGAGCCCAAGCCCGACAGCGACTGGTTGCAACTGACCTTCCGCTTTATCGACCAGGATGCGCAGAAGCTGGACTACATTTCCCGCCTGATCGCCCGTGGCACGGCGCAGAAGCATTTCGTGCCGGGTGCGTGACCCTTCAAGGCGACGCTTAGTCCATGTGGGAGCGGGCTTGCCCGCGATAGCAATCTCTCAGTCAACGATGCGCTGGCTGACCCACCGCTATCGCGGGCAAGCCCGCTCCCACACACAGCACTGCGCTTGCAGTCAGTCCAGCAGCAAGACCTTGGCCAACACGATCTTCGGCCCTTTCATCTTCTTGATGATGATCCGCAAGCCTTCAACTTCCAGCACTTCTTCTTCTTCCGGCACGCGCTTGAGCGTGTCGTAGATCAGGCCGGCCAGGGTTTCGGCTTCGATGTGGTCCAGGTCGACGCCCAGCAGGCGTTCCACCTTGAACAACGGCGTGTCCCCACGCACCAGCAGTTTGCCGGGCTGGTAGGCGAGGATGCCGCGCTCGGCCTTGCGGTGTTCGTCCTGGATATCGCCCACCAGCACTTCCAGCACGTCTTCCATGGTCAGGTAACCGATAATCTTGCCGTCGGCCTCTTCCACCAGGGCGAAGTGCGCGCCGCCTTTGCGGAACTGCTCCAGCAGTTGCGACAACGGCATATGTCGCGATACGCGTTCCAATGGGCGGGTCAATTCGGCCAGGTTGAACGATTCGGGGATATGGTCCAGGGCCGCCAGTTCCAGCAGCAAATCCTTGATGTGCAGCAAGCCGACGAACTCGTTGCGCACCGCGTCATACACCGGGTAACGGCTGAATTTGTGACGACGGAACAGCGCGAGGATTTCCTTGAGCGGGGCGTTGAAGTCCAGGGTCACCAGGTCTTCCCGGGAGTTGGCCCAGTCCACTACTTCCAGCTCGCCCATTTCCACGGCGGAGGCCAGTACACGCATGCCTTGGTCGCTGGGGTCCTGGCCGCGGCTGGAGTGCAGGATCAGCTTGAGTTCTTCGCGGCTGTAATGGTGCTCATGGTGGGGGCCAGGCTCGCCTTGGCCCGCGATACGCAGGATCGCGTTGGCACTGGCGTTGAGCAGGTAGATAGCCGGGTACATCGCCCAGTAGAACAGGTACAGCGGCACGGCCGTCCATAGCGACAGCAGCTCGGGTTTGCGAATCGCCCAGGATTTGGGCGCCAGTTCACCGACCACGATGTGCAGGTAGGAAATCACGAAGAAGGCGGCAAAGAACGACACGCCCTTGATCACTTCCGGCGACTGCACGCCGACCGCGCCCAGCATCGGCTCGAGGATGTGCGCAAAGGCCGGTTCACCGACCCAGCCCAGGCCCAGGGACGCCAGGGTGATACCCAGCTGGCAAGCCGACAGGTAGGCGTCGAGCTGGCTGTGCACGGTACGCAGGATCTGCCCGCGCCAGCCGTTCTTATGGGCGATGGCCTCGACGCGGGTGGCGCGCAGTTTGACCATGGCAAATTCCGCCGCAACGAAGAAACCGTTGAGCAGTACCAGGATCAGTGCAAAAAGAATCATGCCGAAATCGGCGAAGAGTGTCGCGAGGGTGATGCCAGGGGAAGGGTCCATGATGGGGTTTTGCAGGTTCCGTGTGTTCAATAAGGGGTGACAGGTGGGCCTGAAAGGCAGGCACAAGTCGGCCAATGTAGCGGCTGACGGGGCGCTTGCCTAGTGCCCGCTGCCGGGCGGGGCTGCAAAGTCGTGTCGCAGAACCCGTGTGGGAGCTGGCTTGCCTGCGATGGCGGTCTGCCTGCTACCGATAATTTGGCTGACCCGCCGCCATCGCAGGCAAGCCAGCTCCCACAGTGGGCCGTGCTCACTTCCACTTAATCATCGGCCTCGACCGCTCGCGAACGGTTTACCTGCGCCGGCGGAAAATGGCAGGTAAAGGTACTGCCATGCCCCAGCACGCTGCTGATTTCCAGGCGGGCCCGATGGCGCAGCAGCACATGCTTGACGATGGCCAGGCCCAGCCCGGTGCCGCCGGTATTGGAGTTACGGCTGGAATCGACACGGTAGAAGCGCTCGGTCAGGCGCGGCAGGTGCTTGGCGTCGATACCGATACCCGAGTCCTGCACACTCAGGTGTGCGCCATGCTCGTCGGCCCACCAGCGAATGCGGATATTGCCCTTGTCCTGGGTGTACTTCACCGCGTTGAACACCAGGTTGGAGAAGGCGCTGCGTAGTTCGCCTTCACTGCCCTTGAGCAATACGGTTGGGTCGGCCTCCAGCGTGATCTGCTGCCCGCGTTCGCCTGAGAGCGCCTGGGCATCGTTCTTGATCGTCTGCAACAGGCTCTGCACCGCCACGGGGTGGTTATCCGAGGGGTAGTCCGTGGCTTCAAGCTTGGCCAGCAACAGCAGGTCGTTGAGCAGGGTTTGCATGCGTGAGCCTTGTTGCTGCATCTGCTGCAGGGCGCGGCTCCAGCGCGGGTTGATCTCATCGACATTGTCCAGCAACGTCTCCAGGTAGCCGCAGATCACCGTCAAGGGCGTGCGCAACTCGTGGGAGACGTTGGCGACGAAGTCCTTGCGCATCTGTTCCAGCTGGTGGATACGGGTCACGTCACGTACCAGCATCAAGTGTTCGTTGTTGCCGTAGCGGGTCAGGTACAGCTGGATGCGCACGCGGTCGTTGGTGGGCGAGGGGATTTCCAGGGCTTCTTCGTAGTTGTCCTGCTCGAAGTACTCCTTGAAGCGCGGGTGGCGTACCAGGTTGGTTACCGGCTGGCCGCTGTCCTGAGGGGTCTTGAGGCCCAGCAGGGTCTCGGCGGCGCGGTTCCACCATTCGAGGTTGCCGTCGCTGTCGAGCATGATCACCGCGTCCTTGAGTGCGGCGGTGGACTCCTGCACCCGGTCGATCACCGCTTGCAGGCGCCCGCGTACCCGTTGGTCGCGGCGTTGCAGGTGGTAGATGCTGTCGAACACCTCGCCCCACAGGCCGTAGCCATCGGGCGGTGCTTCGTCGGGTTTGTGCTGGCGCAGCCATTCATGCAGGCGCAGCAATTGTTTGAGGGTCCAGCCCAGGTACAACGCGATGCCGGCGGCCAGGCTCCAGCCGTAATAGCCACTGATCAGCCCGACCAGCAGGCAGGCAGTGATCAACAGAAGCATGTGGCGGATCAGGGTGCCGTGCCAGTTCTGGTTCACTTAAACATGCGTCCTTGTCAGCTGTTAAGGGAGGAAGGGACTGGCTCAGCCTTTGGTAGAAAACCGATAGCCGGTGCCGCGCACGGTTTGTACCAGATTCTCGTACGCATCGCCCAAGGCTTTGCGCAGGCGGCGGATATGCACATCCACAGTGCGCTCTTCCACATAGACGTTGCCGCCCCATACCTGGTCGAGCAGTTGGCCACGGGTGTAGGCACGCTCCTGGTGGGTCATGAAGAACTGCAGCAGGCGGTATTCGGTCGGTCCCATCTCGGCAGGCTTGCCGTCGATGGTCACGCGGTGGCTGATCGGGTCCAGGATCAAGCCGTCGACTTCGATAGGCGCTTCGCCATCGGTCGGGCCGGCGCGGCGCAGCACGGCTTTGAGGCGCGCCACCAGTTCCCGTGGAGAGAACGGCTTGGTGATGTAGTCATCGGCGCCGACTTCCAGGCCCTGGATCTTGTTGTCCTCTTCGCCCTTGGCGGTGAGCATGATGATCGGGATATCCCCGGTCAGCTCGTCACGCTTGAGACGGCGGGCCAACTCGATGCCTGAGGTGCCGGGCAGCATCCAGTCGAGCAGGATCAGGTCCGGCTTGCGGTCGACGATAATGGCGTGGGCCTGCTGGGAGTTCTCCGCCTCCAGGCAGTCATAGCCGGCCATTTCCAACGCGACGGCGATCATTTCGCGAATGGGCGCTTCGTCGTCAACGATCAGAATGCTCCTGCCAACCATGCTCAATCCTCTTGTCATTTAACTGTCTTGCGCCGCATTAGATAACGGAATTATTGCAGTCGTGTGACAGTAATTTAGTCGCTTGGGCAATTAACGGCACTCTGGACTACCCTTTGGGTCCGAATCCTGACAACCACAAAGGAAGGTTCCGATGACTTACAGCACTGTTTCCTGGAAAGCCCTGCTGGTATCTGCGGTGTTGACGCTGCCAGGCCTGGCGTTTGCGGCAGAGCCGGCGATGACCCAAGACGGGATGTTAGTGGATCACAAGGGGATGACGCTCTATACCTTCGACAAGGACGCTGATGGCAAATCAGTGTGCAAGGACCAGTGCGCGACCAACTGGCCACCGCTGAAGGCAGAGTCCACTGACACCAAGACCGGCGATTGGACGGTGATCACCCGCGACGACCAGACCAGCCAGTGGGCCTACAAAGGCAAGCCTGTCTACACCTACAAGGACGACAAGAAAGCCGGTGACAAGACCGGTGATGGCAAGGGTAGCGTCTGGCACATCATCAAGCCTTAAGTCTGCGGCGCTGCTGAATCCATCGGGGGCAAGCCCCTCCCAATTTTTTGATCTGCGAATACAGTCAAAATGTGGGAGCTGGCTTGCCTGCGATGGCGTCCCAACAGCCACCACAGAATCCTCAGCGAACCGCGTAATCCACCACGATCCCGACAAAAATCGCCAACCCCGCCCAGTGGTTATGCAAGAACGCCTTGAAGCACTTCATGCGGTCCCTGTCACGCGTGTACCAGAACTCCCAGACAAAGCAGCCCGCTGCCGCCAGCAACCCCAGGTGGAACCACCCGCCCAACTCGAACCGCGCGCCGGCCAGCAACAGGCATGCCAGCGCCAGGCCTTGCAGGGTGAGGATGATCACGCGGTCAGCGTCACCGAACAGAATGGCGGTGGATTTCACCCCGATCTTCAAGTCGTCATCGCGGTCGGTCATGGCGTAATAGGTGTCGTAGCCCACCGTCCACAACAGGTTGGCGATGTACAGCAGCCACGCGGTGGCAGGCAAATGGCCGGTCTCGGCGGTAAACGCCATCGGCATGCCCCAGGAAAACGCTGCGCCCAGCACCACTTGGGGGTAATAGGTGTAGCGCTTCATGAACGGGTAGCTCGCCGCCAGAGCCAGGCCGCCCAGGGAGAGCAGGATGGTGCTGGCGTTGGTCAGCAGCACCAGCAGGAAACTGATGCCCATCAGCACGGCAAAAAACACCAGCGCTTCTTTCGAACTGATCTTGCCGCTCACCAGCGGGCGTTGCTCGGTGCGTTTCACATGGCCATCGACCTTGCGGTCGGCCCAGTCGTTGATCACGCAGCCGCCGGCCCGGGTGAGCACCACGCCCAGCACGAAAATCACGATATTGATCAGCGACGGCGAACCCTTGCCGGCGATCCACAGGGCCCACAGCGTCGGCCACAGCAGCAGGTAGATGCCGATGGGCTTGTCCATGCGCGTCAACTGAATGAAATCCCAGGCCCTGGGGTTCAGGCGGTTCAAGGACTTGAGCAGACGTTGGTACATCAGCAGTTCTCCGGATGATCGTGCAACGCGCGCCAGAAACCTGGCAAAAAGACTTCCGCCACCAGCACGCTCAGCGCTCCGCGGTCGAAGCGCGAGCGGCGTGCCCACAGATTATCGGCCTGGTCCGCTGTCGGCAGCCAGGCACGAGGGTAGTGACACACTTCAATGGCCTGGCGGGTGAAGGCGCGGTCGCAGAACAGCAACTCGCCCAGCGAACGGCTGCCCAGCTCGTCCATGTGCAGGCCATCGCCCTGCAAAGCACTGCGGGCCGCCACGCTGCGGGCGAACACCCAAGGCAGGCCGTGCCCGCGCAAATACACCTCGCGTACCCAGCCGATACTGGCCGGCGGCAGGTCCAGGGCGGCGCATTCATCATCGCGCAACGGTTGCCAGCCTTCGAACAGCGGCGTCACGCTGAAACCCTCGTTGGACAGCCACGTCAGCCGTCGCGTCAGCGAGCCTTCGTCAAACAGCCAGTTGAGGGTCAAGGGCGTGGGCAAGGGGCTCAGAAGGCTCTGGGTCAGCCATTGGCAAGCATCGGGAAGGGCGATTGAGTGCGGCACGGTGAGTCAGTATTGGCAGCAAAAGAGGCGGCGAGCTTACCATGGCACCCTGAACTTTTGCCGCGCCAAACCGGCCGTTTGCGTCGAACGTGCTTGCATCTGCCGGCCCCGATCAGTACAAAACGCCCTGAGCCGCGCGGCAACGCTGGATCCATCGACCGCCGGCCAACACGCCTGAACCTGAGGAAGCACGTAATGAAGAAGTGGCAATGTATCGTCTGTGGCCTTATTTACAACGAAGCGGACGGCTGGCCGGATGACGGTATTGCACCAGGCACTCTGTGGCAGGACGTCCCGGAAGACTGGCTGTGCCCGGACTGCGGCGTGGGTAAGTCGGACTTCGAAATGATCGAAATCGCGTAATCCCGAATTTAAGAAACGTACTACAAGGAGAAAGGAATGAACGCACCTGTCGTGATCATCGGCACAGGATTGGCCGGTTACAACGTCGCCCGGGAGTTTCGCAAGCTCGACAGCGAGACCCCATTGCTGCTGATCACTGCCGATGACGGACGCTCCTACTCCAAGCCCATGCTCTCCACCGGCTTTGGCAAGAACAAGGAAGCCGATGGCCTGAGCATGGCCGAACCCGGCGCCATGGCCGAGCAGCTCAAGGCCCAGGTGCGCACCCATACGCGTATCAGCGGCATCGACCCAGGCCACAAGCGTCTGTGGATCGGCGAGGAAGCGGTGACCTATCGCGACCTGGTCCTGGCCTGGGGCGCAGAAACCGTGCGCGTACCGGTCGAAGGCGATGCGGCTGATTTGATTTTCCCGATCAACGACCTGGAAGACTACGCACGCTTTCGTGCCGCTGCTGCTGGCAAACGGCGCGTGCTGCTGCTCGGCGCCGGCCTGATCGGCTGCGAATTTGCCAACGACCTGATCCTGGGCGGCTATGAAATCGACCTGGTCGCGCCCTGTGAGCAAGTCATGCCGACCCTGCTTCACCCGGCGGCGGCCGCCGCGGTGCAAGCCGGGCTCGAAGGCATCGGCGCGCGCTTTCACCTGGGCCCGGTGCTCAATCGCCTGCAACGCGCCGCTGATGGCCTTGAAGCGCACCTCTCGGACGGCGAAGTGATCCACTGTGACCTGGTGGTGTCCGCCATCGGCCTGCGCCCACGCGTAGACCTGGCCGCAGCCGCTGGCCTGCAAATCAACCGCGGAATCATGGTGGACCGTCACCTCAAGACCTCCCACGCTAATATCTACGCCTTGGGCGACTGCGCCGAGGTCGATGGCCTGAACCTGTTGTACGTGATGCCGCTGATGAGCTGCGCTCGCGCCCTGGCACAAACCTTGGCTGGCAATGCCACGGCGGTGAGCTATGGGCCGATGCCCATCACCGTGAAAACCCCGGTCTGCCCGCTGGTGGTATCACCTGCGCCACGAGGCACCGAAGGCGTCTGGAGCGTCGAAGGGCAGGGTGCCGACATCAAGGCCCTGTGCCGCGATGCCAGCGGCCGTCTGCTGGGTTATGCACTGACCGGCAGCGCTGTCATGGAAAAACTGGCGCTGAACAAAGAACTTCCGCCGTTACTGGCGTAAATACCACCCGTTCTGTCGCAAACATCACGTTCATACCCGTAGAAAGGCCGCCGCGAGACTGGCGCGGCGCCCGAGGGCGTGCCATCCTCACTCCCGTCTGCCGCAGAGTAGAGCCTGCGGCGCCTTGGCGCTGCTCCACCAGAGAGCAGCACGGACATAACAACAAAAAACCGTCAAAGAGGCTTCACATATGCGTAAACCAGATCTCGCAGCCGCCATCGCTGAAAAAGCCGATCTCACCAAAGAACAGGCCAACCGCGTCCTCAATGCCGTCCTCGAAGAAATCACCGGCGCCCTGCACCGCAAGGACAGCGTCACCCTGGTCGGCTTCGGCACTTTCCTGCAACGCCACCGCGGCGCCCGCACCGGCAAAAACCCGCAAACCGGTGAGCCAGTGAAAATCAAGGCGAGCAACACGGTAGCGTTCAAGCCGGGCAAGTCGCTCAAAGACAGCGTCAACCCGTAAGTTAAGCGGTACCGTCTCGAAGGGAGGCGGGGCGGTAAAGAAAATGGGCACGCCGACTGGGTCGGGTGCCCATTTTTATTGTGCGAGAGAAGCATTTTTGCCACCACAACAGACGTTGCCTCTTGCGTAGATATAAGTGAGTACAGTAGCCATTGATCGAATCGATGTTATAGAGTTTCTATATTGACTCAGTGTGGAACTACATCCAAACGACAGGACACATATAGCGCGAGACTGCAGGGAGCGCTCTCTAAACTCATTTAGAGGTGTATATATGAAAGTTCTTGATCTGCCTTTTGTTCCACCTGTCCAATTACCCCACGAGAAAAAAGTAGAAGCGAAGGCTCCGTCGGCGTCGGGTGCTGCCGGAGCAGCCACCGCTAACGTTGAGGGCGTTTCGAGTGGCGCGGACGAGCAGGTATTTAAATGCATAGCAGCGACCCCGGAGGAGATCGCTGCTAAAAAAAGGCAAATGGGTGCTGCGATTGCTAATAATTTGGGACCCGATCAATTAGACCTTCCTGCCCCCGAAGATCTTAAATTCAAACCTGGCGCTCCAGGCAAACCTCACACTCCAGGCAAACCTAGAACTGGCGGAACTAATGGTGGATCTTCCCCTGCCGTGTCCACACCTAAGCCAACTGTGAAGCCTAAGCCAACGGTAACGCCTAAGCCAACTGTGAAGCCTAAGCCAATCACACCTACTCCAACAAAACCAACGGCTGTGCCGAACACTCCGAGTGGTGTAGTGAGCACCGCGCAAAACATTGTGAGTCAGCCACAGAACTTGCCGCCGGCCCCTCCATCAGTAGCGGCCAGTGTGCGTAATGCTTTTATAACGGCCAGTGCAAACAACATAATCAGCAGCCCCTTCACTGTCGGCCAGCAATTCACGTCTAACTACTTCCAGAATAAATTTACAGCGCAAAGTCAGATGCCAGGAGCGCCAGTACAGAATGCAGATGGCACGATTGGAACCGTAGACCCTGCCGCGACGAAAGAGCAAAAAATGGAGGCTCGCCTCACCGGTGCTGAAATAAAAAATGAGGCAACGGCCAACCTGTTTATTTTTCTCAACTTAGGAGCAGAAGCAAATGCGGTGCAGCCGAGCGATCAAGCGCCTAAGGACACAGATGGGCGCCTGAAGAACCTTGAGGCGTCGATGGATGCAATCGAAGAGCAAATGCCGGAGCTCGCTAAACGTTTCAAACTTCTTTACGAACCGTACGAAGCGGCCGAATCATCAGTGGCGCCGACTGAAGAATCTCGTATGGACAATATTGAAAAACGTCAGCAACACATAAATGAAATGATCAATTTATTGAAGATTGTTCAGAATCAGAGATCGCAGAAAACACCAGGCGTGTAAGGGAGATATGGTGTTTATTTAACAAGTGGGCAGGCAATGCGACGAGCGTTATTGGCTTAAATAACGTTGTCTCTTTTTATGGGCAAGAGCACCAATGAAGGTGACAGGTTTATCTGACTTTTGTGTCGACTTTGATCTGAGTGATCTGCCCATTTTTAGCGTCCTGTCATTAATTTTGGCTCCGATCATCAGAACTTTTAATTCAGGATTGCCCCTCTGTTTTTAAGTGCCCTGAAGAAACTCGATAAATTGTTTGGTGAATTCCGGCCCTTCGTACTCTTCAAGATTCTTGATATTGAAGAGTGCGCCTCGTTGCGTTGTGAGCTTTTGCAGACGGCGTTTCAATAACTTATTGATCGGGTTTTCTGGCTCAGAGATAATCAATGCGAGCGCTTTGCGGGCGCGAACAGACACGTCTTTGAAAAAAATGTGCTGGGGATCTGCAGGGGGAATGATCTGCTCAAGATCACAGTCTGTAAACGTTACCCAATCCAGTTTGCACAATTCAAAATCAACAAGAAGGGGGGTGTTGGGCGGTTCGGATATGAAACTTACCTCTTGTAATCTTCCCGAAAACTTGAGGTTTTTTATTTTGCTGGCATTGAACGAGTTGTCAATGATCTTGCACTGGGTAAATATGCAGTTGCTGAATTCGCAATCTTTCAAAGACGCTTCTCGAAAGTTGCACTTTATGAAAGTGCAGTTCTCAAATTTGCTGTTGCTGAAGCCTGAAGCCTGAAAGTCAACCGTCTTGAAGTGACAATGGGCTAATAAGGTCTTATTGAAAAATCTTGAACCGGAAAAATCACTTTTCTCAAAGCTGCAGCTTTCCAATATACACTGATCGAAAATCGGATCGGAGAGCTTCGCATCTTTTAATTTACAATCGATAACACGTTCTTTTTCAAAACGCGTTTTTTTAGGTAACACAAGCCCGTCCTGCTGTATGCCTGACAGTACGAATGATGGCATTTTGTTATTCACCATAATATTCCTTCATAACCATTGCCCCAGTCCCCATAACGCCGCTGATGCGTGCCTCTTTTCCAATCAGCCTTAGTCGTGAGGTCCCACCAGGTTTTAGTTTTAGTTTCATACACATCGGGAAGACGCTGCCCTGATTTCGATACCTCCAGGTGTCCCAATGATGGATCATTTTTTACTCTGGTTTTGAAGTTTGCATCAATTCTCTGCCCTACATACCTGCGATAGCGAGAACGTGCTTGTCCGAGATCGCCTCTATCATAGGCTCGTTTCACCGCTGCTCTTTGCCTCGGGGTCAATGACCTTTGGGGGTTACTGTAGACAGCCTTCTTCGCTGCATTGGCATGCGCTTGAAGCTTAGCAGTGGTTGAGCCGCACGGTGCCCATCCCAACGGATCGATCCATCCCGAGGGGTTAGGAGAATACTGATAAAGGTTAAAACCTCCTGCTAGCCCGACAGGGTCCGGCGTTGTAAAACGCCCCACGTCGGGATCATAAAACCGGAATGTATTAAAATGCAGCCCCGTCTCCCGATCCAGATACTGCCCTTGGAATCGTAGATTTTGCTCTTCAATGTAATGTGGCTCCCGCACCTCTTCCAAGGTATTGCCCCACACCTGATAAGTCGCACGCCAGGTAATTTGCCCATCGGCCTCGGTCAGTCGCTCCGGCAGTCCGTTAAGATCATTGTGGTAGTAGCGGGTTTTTTGCAGTGGGCCGATGCCGTCAATCCTGGCCAGGGGCACGTAGCTTTCACCTTCGTATAGATACAGACTGGTCTGGCTGTGTTTGAACTCCTGCA
The DNA here is from genome assembly GCF_034348165.1 of Pseudomonas sp. CCI1.1. Taxonomy (NCBI): domain Bacteria; kingdom Pseudomonadati; phylum Pseudomonadota; class Gammaproteobacteria; order Pseudomonadales; family Pseudomonadaceae; genus Pseudomonas; species Pseudomonas sp. CCI1.1. The sequence goes on along the minus strand of NZ_CP133780.1, from coordinate 4,497,471 downwards.
ACAGACGTAAACCATCCCAGGTGAAACTCGTCTGGCCCAACGGGCGGCCATTGTAATCATGTTCGGTTTTTTCGATCCGCCGCCCTAGGGGGTCATAGGTCATCCTGACCACGTGGCCGCTCTCATTTCGCACTTCAACCAGCCGGCTTTCCGCATCGTAGGCAAAGCGCTGCAAGCCACGAGCAGAGCTGCGTTTTTCGATCATTCTTCCTAAAGCATCATAGGCATACCGTATGTCTTGATAGACGAGCAGGCGATTATGTCGTATGAGACCACCTTGATTTGGGCGGTCCAGCAGATTGGCCGCAGCGTCATAGGCGTATGTTTCGGTCCAGCCAACTTGGTGGCTTAAAAGGATTCGGTCGGTGCTGTCGTAACCCAGATGTTCTTGATGATCATGTTGGTGGTTTATACGACGTCGCCCGATCAGGTTGTCACTGGGGTCGAAGCTATAGTCCGTCTCGACCAGGGGAGGCAACTGCCAAGGCTGGTCAATGCTGCGACGCTGTCGTGAGCGAACCCTGCCACTTCGGTCGTATGCGGTACTCGTTTTGAGTTGGCCCTGGGTACGCTGTACTTCGCGATGCAAGCGATCACGCTCAAAGTCGCTGATGACTTTTCCATCGATGTTCAACTGATGCAGGTGGCCGCTACCGTAGTACAGCCTGTTCAACCATCGACCGTCGGGCAAGCCGGTTTGAACCAGGTTTCCCAGCTCGTCGTAACGATGCTGCACAGACCCTGCCGAGCTTTGCTCCTCAAGCAGTTGCCCCAGCGCGTCATAGCTGAAACCGAGTAGCTGCTGGCGGCCATCAAGGGCGGTGAAGGTGACACCGACCAACTGGTCGTTCAGGTCGTGTTCATAGACCGTGGTGCCGTCCGCGGTGGTTTTACTGACCAGGCGGCCAACAGGATCGCGCTGAAACTGGTGCGACAACGGCGCTACCGGCTCGCCCTCTGTTCCCGGTAGATAGTCCACGGCAACAATATCGTCCAGTGAATCGTAGGTGTAGCAGCGTCGGCTTTGATCCAGATCCTGCTGCTGCACCATGCGGTCGGCTGCGTCCCACTCAAAGCGATAGCTCTCGCCATTCTCGTTGGTCAGCTTGCGGAGTCGTCCGTAGGCATCATGATCGAACATCACCGAACGGTTATGCGCATCCCGGCGTTGTTTGACCAAGCCACGAACGTCATAGTCATAGCGTGTGGTGCTGCCGGCAGGGTCAACGTGGGCAGTCAGATAACCATTTGCGCTGCGCTGGAACAGTTCGACGCGGCCATCTGGAAGCTGGCATTCCAGTAGTAGCCCCTGAGGACCGTACCGATAGCGCACCGATTCACCCTCGGCATTGGTCTGCACCACCAAATTGCCGAAGGCGTCGTACTGATAGCGAGTGGGATAACCCGAGCAGTCCACTTCTTCGACCAGTTGGCTCCATTCGTTCCAATGCAATGTTCTGGTTTTTTCGGTCGCATCGATGATGCGTACCGGCTGGCCGAAACCGTCATAGACATAGCGCGTACGGTTGCCCAGGGGGTTGATTTCCTCGATGCAGTTACCACGCTGGTCGTAGCGATAATGCCAGCTGTGGCCCGCAGTATCGGTTTCCACCTCGGGCAATGCCCAATGCGCCAGCCACTGCGTGCTGCTGGTTCTGGACAGTGGATCGATGACGGCGCTCAGGTTGCCGCACGCGTCATAGTTGAAACGCCACTGGCCGTTTTGCGGGTCAATCGCACCGAGCAGTTGGCGATCTTCGCTCCATTCAAACTGCCACGTATGGCCGAGGTTATCGATGTAGCGAGTGATCTGGAACTGCGGATTCCAATGCCGAGTGCTGACGCGCCTCAACCCGTCGGTGACGCGCGTAATGCCCGCATCCAAGTCGTAGTCGAAGGTGTATTCATCACCCGCATCTGTCCAGTGCCGACTGACGCGCCATTCCGAGCCGTCTGGGCCAGGTACTTGAGCCCATTGGTAGAAGCAGCGCATGCCACTCGGCAATCGGTGCACGGTCATGCGCCTGCCGCTGTCGTAGGCAAAGCTGCGAAGGGTCGTGCCCTGGGCGTCCAAGACTTCGGCAAGATCGCCGTTGCTGTCATAGCGATAGCTGACGAGCACGTCGCAGCGCCCATCGAAATGGTCTTGGCGCAGGTAACGGCGTTCGATATGGCTTACACGCCCAGGATGCTCTGCGGTGTAGCTTAGGTCGACGTGCATCAAGTCATGGGTGTCGCGCAGGCGGCACAGCCGTCCTTGGGCATCGTAATCAAGGAAGATCCGCCCTTCATTGCGATCACCTAGCAGTTGCAGGCGCATTCGAGAGTGGTTCTGCGGGTCGAGTTCGAACAGCCGATACAGGCCGTCGGTACTCTCGATCAAGACCGCTGCGTCACCACTGCGCCTGACCGCAAGACCTTCGACTGGGTCGAATGCTCCGCCGGACGCAGGGATGTAACCGATCTCCAAGCGCCTTCCCTGTTCATCGATATAAAACAAGTTTTCGTCTTTATCGATCTCGACCGATACCTCATAGGCAACGCTCCAGCCCGCCCCAAAGAGACCGTCGGTCCGTGCGTCGAGGCTGCTGTAGAAACGCTGCCAATCGATGGGAAACAGCCCAGGAAGCACGAAATCCAGTTCATCCTCATCACCTAGAATCTTAGCGCCGGTCGCACTGTGCACGGGGTTGGGGGAGCCGTTCATGGCGCTCTTGAGCGCAGAGGTTATTTTGCTGGTGCCATAGGAGACTCCAGCCCCTACCACCACACTGCCGAACAGGCAGGGCAGTTTGCTCCAAAAGCACTTCACATTGCCGCGTAGCATCAACAAGGCAGTAATCGCCAGCCCCACCCCCGGCGTTTTCCCGCTACGAATCTCCTGCACCACAATGGTCTCACCACCAATGCGCACATCCGGCGAAATCAGGCCCTCAGCCGTCCCAATCTTGGCGTCACAGGTACTGCGATCACCGCTGCGTGCCGCAGGCTGCCCGTTGATGAACACCGAGCTGGAACCTTCGGCAATAAACTGCAGGGGCATGGGCGGATGCTTGTTGCAAGCCACGGTGTCCAGCGGGCACGGCTCGGTGCCGGGGGCGGGCGAGGCGACGGTCGGGCGCCACATCTGCGAGAAAAACTCCCCGGCCATATCCAGGAAGCTCGGCGCTGCCGGCTCGCTGGGCGCGACCGGTACAGCCGTCATCTTGCCTGCGGCGCGGGCGGCCTTTTTGCCATTGATGAACACGTTGTGCGAACCGCTGGTGATGAAGGCATCGATCACCGGCGGGAACACCCAGTTGGCGGCGGACTCGCACCAACTGGATATCTTCAAGTCCGCCCCCGTGAGGCCAGCGGTAATACCGACGACCGCGCCCACCACCAACACCAGGGCTACACCGCCGGTGGCGATGGTTGCACCCGTCGCGAGGAACACCGCCCCGGCAACGGCCAGGCAGCCCACGGTGGTGAGCGCCGCATAGGCGGCCACTTCCAGCACGCCGCCGAGAATATCGGCCATCACCGAGGTGTGCAGCAGTGCGTCGCCTTCGCGGGCCGCCCAAAGATCCTCACTCATTGCTCAGACTCGACTCAGGGCGTGGCGAGGAAGTGGAGTGTGTTTTTCAGCGTTGCCCAGTGTGCCGCTTCGGCAGGGCCCAGGGGCTGGGTCTTGACGTAGCTCAGGGCAATCAGATTGCGGGTGCCAGGTATCTGCATCGCCAGCTGATACTGGTAAATGTTGTCGCTGCCTTTGTTGAAGTGGTTCTGCACTTCAAACGCATCGATGTCCTGCGCTGGGCCGACCTTGACCGCTTGTGCAGGGCTATAGCGCAGATCTTTGACCTGCTGCTCGAGTTTTTTCAGCTGGCCTTCAAAATTGCTTTGCAGGCTTTCGCCGTCCGCCAACGGGCTGCGGCTCACCACCAGGGTGGTGCCCAGCTTGGCGAACTTGAGGATATTGATGGAGGTGTCCTGTACCTCGGCGTCGGGAAGGGTGAATTGGGCTTCGTTGATCAGGTAGTTCATGGTGACAAAATCTCGTTATTGACCAGCACCGGGCTTACCGGGGAATTTTGACTCGACGGCGGACTTGATCGTGCTTTGCACGCCCTGGGCACCCGGCGAAGTGCCTTTGTCGCTGCCCAGGTTGATGTCCAGCTTGCCCTTCGTCTGGATCTTGCTGCTGCCGGTGGAAAACAGGTTGAACGAGCCACAGGTCAGGTTGATGTCGCCGCCAGCCTTGAGCTCAATCACGCTGTCGCCGCACACCAGGCGAAGACTCTCGCCGGCCTCGATGGTGTAACTCGTGGCGGCGCTGTCGGACTTGGCACCGCCCACGATCACCGTGTCGTTATTGCGCACAACCCGCAGGCGGTTACTGCCAATGGTCACCGTCTCGTTATGCCCAATATTCTTGTTGCGGTCATGCCCCACCGAGTGGCTTTCATCCACCTCCACCACGATGTCCTGGTTACGCTCGGCATGGATATACAACTGCTCCAAGCCCTTCTTGTCCTCCATGCGGATTTCATTGAAGTTGGCCGGCGTGCCGCCTTTGCTGGAGCGACTTTTCATGCCGCTCTGGGTGGCGTTCTCCGGCAAGTCGTAGGGCACCGTCTGCTCAGCGTTGTAGACCCGCCCGGTGATGATCGGTCGGTCGGGGTCGCCTTCGAGGAAGCTGACGATCACCTCTTGGCCGATGCGCGGAATCTGCATCGAGCCCCAGTTCTTGCCGGCCCAGGATTGCGACACACGAATCCAGCACGAGCTGTTCTCGTTGGATTGGTCGTGGCGGTCCCAGTAGAAATGCACCTTCACGCGGCCGTACTGGTCGGTCCAGATCTCCTCGCCCTTGGGGCCTACCACCAAGGCGGTCTGCGGGCCTTTGACGATGGGGCGGTGAGTATTGGCCAGCGGGCGGAAACTCTGTTGGGCGTCGATGCAGGTCAGGCTGCTTTCAAACTGCGCCGAGCCTGAACCGCCACCGCTTTCCAGGCTTTCTTGCACGATGAAGTAGCGGCAACCGACGATCAGGTACTCGCGGTTCTGGTCCTGGCGACTGAAACCGGTGAGGCTGAACAGATGGCCCGAGCCCAGCCCGCGCGCATTGCCGCTGAACTCAATCTGTTCATGCAGGGTTTGCAGGGCCTCGATGCGGGTGCGCGCATAGTGTTCGCCGTCGGCGCTTTGCACGTAGGTACCGGGGTAGTCGTACAGCGGGTAGTCGCCGGCGGTGTGCGGGCGCGGCATGGCCGAGCGCACGTCGATGCTCGCGCTGGGGCGCTGGAAGTCGTAGTCGTTCAGCTCCAGCGAGCCCGGCTGCACCTCCTGCGCCAGGTGCCAATTGTGCATATGGTCGCGTTCGCGCTGCTGCTCGTCCTTGGGGTAGTAGGGGATCGACGCGTAGCCGGGCACGCTGGTGTGGGCGCCATAGGCGTCGGCCAGCACCAGCACATGGCGGTCCTGTTCATGGCGGAAGAAGTAGTAGATGCCTTCCTGTTCCATCAGTCGGCTGACGAAATCGAAGCTGGTCTCGCGGTACTGCACGCAGTACTCCCACTCGCGATACGGCCGGCTGAGGGCGTCTTCAAAGTCGGAAAAACCCAGGTCACGGAACACCTGCTTGATGATCTGCGGGATGCTCAGGTTCTGGAAAATCCGGCAGTCGGAGGTGCGGCTGAGCAACCACAGCCAAGGGCGCAGGGTGACTTGGTAACTGGCGAACTGGCCTTTGTCGATGTTCTGGCTGCACCGGGCAACGATCCCGTGGAAATGCCGCTCGCCGCCGTCCGCCAGTTGCAGGCCGACGCTCATCGGTTTACCCAGCAATTGGTTCAGGTCGATGTTGGCGTCCAGGGACGTCAGTTGCAGCTCATAGTTGAACAGCCGGCCCAACTCTTCACCGCCGCCCATTTCGTTGAGCAGCAGCACATCCGGCCCGAGGGGGCTGTTGATCTTGGCCAGGCGTGAGGCTTGGTTGAATAGCATCGGTAGTCCCGTAAATACCGTCATCACTGACGGAACCGGATCAACTGTGGGAGCTGGCTTGCCTGCGATAGCGGTGGATCAGTCAACATCAATGCTGAATGTCAGACCGCTATCGCAGGCAAGCCAGCTCCCACACTGACCGTATTCCAACAATAGTTATTCGGTGTCGCTGAAGTCGTAGTGCAGTTCATTATCCCGACTACTGATCCGCACCCCCGCCAGTGCCTTGCCTTCCAACATGCGCGTGAGGAACTCGCGGCTCATGTCCGGCAGCAGGCTGTTGGTCAGGATGGTGTCGATCATGCGCCCGCCGCTTTCGGTCTCGGTGCAGCGCGAGACGATCAGGTCGACCACTGCGTCGTCATACTCGAACGCGACTTTATGGGTGTTCTCCACGCGCTTCTTGATTCGGTTCAGTTGCAGGCGCGTGATCGCTTTGAGCATCTCGTCGCTCAGCGGGTAGTAAGGGATGGTCACCAGGCGACCGAGCAAGGCCGGCGGGAAAATCTCCAGCAGTGGCTGGCGCAGGGCCTTGGCGATTTCCTCGGGCTCGGGGATGTTCGCCGGGTCTTTGCACACCTGTGATATCAGCTCTGTCCCGGCATTGGTGGTCAGCAGGATCAGGGTGTTCTTGAAGTCGATCACCCGGCCCTCGCCGTCCTCCATCACGCCCTTGTCGAACACCTGGAAGAAAATCTCGTGCACGTCCGGGTGAGCTTTCTCCACCTCATCGAGCAGCACCACGCTGTAGGGTTTGCGCCGTACCGCTTCGGTCAGCACACCGCCTTCGCCGTAGCCGATATAGCCCGGAGGTGCGCCCTTGAGCGTGGACACGGTGTGGGCTTCCTGGAACTCGCTCATGTTGATGGTGATGACGTTCTGCTCACCGCCATACATGGCTTCGGCCAGGGCCAGGGCGGTTTCGGTCTTGCCCACACCCGAGGTGCCGGCCAGCATGAACACGCCAATCGGCTTGCTCGGGTTGTCGAGGCCGGCGCGGGAGGTCTGGATGCGCTTGGCGATCATCTGCAGGGCATGGTTCTGGCCGATGATGCGTTTCTTCAGGTGCTGGTCGAGGTTGAGCACAGTCTCCAGCTCATTGCGCGCCATGCGGCCCACCGGGATGCCGGTCCAGTCGGCGACCACCGAGGCCACGGCCTGATAATCCACGGTCGGCAGGATCAACGGGGTTTCGCCTTGCAGGGCGGTGAGGCGCTGTTGCAGGTCGACCAATTGCGCACGCAACTCATCGTTGCCGCTGTCCACCACACCGGCTTTCTCGCGCAAGGTTGCCCGGGTGGCGAGCAGTTCATCCACCAAGGCTTTCTCTTCAGCCCAGCGGCTTTCCAGCGTGGCCAGACGCTCACGCTCGGCGGTCAGCAGCGCTTCGCTATTGGTTTGACGCGCACCAATGGCAATGCCGATCGCATGCTCACGGGCGATGATTTGCAACTCGGTTTCCAGGGCCTCGATACGCCGACGGCTGTCGTCCACTTCCGCGGGTACCGCGTGCAAGCTGATGGCGACGCGGGCGCAGGCGGTGTCGAGCAGGCTCACGGATTTGTCCGGCAACTGGCGCGCCGGAATGTAGCGGTGGGAGAGCTTCACTGAGGCTTCCAGAGCTTCGTCGAGGATCTGCACCTGATGGTGTTTTTCCATGGTGGAAGCCACGCCGCGCATCATCAGCAGGGCCTTGTCTTCCGACGGTTCGGCAACCTGTACCACTTGGAAGCGGCGGGTCAGGGCCGGGTCTTTCTCGATGTGCTTTTTGTACTCGGCCCAGGTGGTGGCAGCCACGGTACGCAAGGTGCCACGGGCCAGGGCAGGCTTGAGCAGGTTGGCTGCGTCACCGGTGCCGGCAGCGCCACCGGCACCCACCAGGGTATGGGCTTCGTCGATAAACAGGATGATCGGCTTGGGCGAGGCCTGCACGTCTTCGATGACCTGGCGCAGGCGCTGTTCGAACTCGCCTTTCATGCTGGCGCCGGCTTGCAGCAAGCCCACGTCGAGGCTGCGCAGCTCCACGTCTTTCAAGGCGGGCGGCACGTCACCGGCGACGATGCGCAGGGCGAAACCTTCGACCACGGCGGTCTTGCCCACCCCGGCTTCACCGGTGAGGATCGGGTTGTTCTGGCGCCGACGCATGAGGATGTCCACCAGTTGGCGAATCTCCTCGTCACGGCCCACGATTGGGTCGAGCTTGCCGCTGCGGGCCTGTTCGGTCAGGTCCACAGTGAAACGCTTGAGCGCTTCCTGCTTGCCCAGCGCGCTGGGCGCCATGGCACCGCTGGCCTCGCCTGGCACACCGGCATTGAAACCGTCGCTGGCGCTCAAGGCATTTTCCGGCGAGTCACCGACGTATTCGTCAAAGCGCTCGCTCAAGGCCTCGGCCTTGATCTTGTCGAACTCGCCGGACAGGCCCAGCAGCGCATGGCGCAGGCTCGGTGTCTTCAAGATGCCCAGCACCAGATAACCGGTGCGAACCTGGCTTTCACCGAACATCAGGCTGCCATACACCCAGCCGCGTTCCACGGCTTCTTCCACATGGGAGGACAGGTCGGTGATCGACGTCGAGCCACGCGGCAGGCGATCCAGGGCTTCGGTGAGGTCGCGGGCCAGGCGCGCCGGCTCCACGTTGAACTGACGGATGATGCGGTGCAGGTCCGAGTCCTGCAGTTGCAGCAACTGGTGAAACCAGTGGGCCAGTTCCACATACGGATTGCCCCGTAATTTGCAGAACACGGTGGCGGCTTCGATGGCTTTGTAGGCCACGCTGTTGAGTTTGCCGAACAGTGCGGCGCGACTGATTTCACCCATGCTCTGGATTCCTTGAGGTGGTGGCGTGGTCGGCGTAATGCCGGGCCAGGATTAGGTCGTTGGCGTCATGCGCAGGTTGGCCGAGCCAGGTGTTGAAGCCCAGGCGGAACTGGCCGTTGAGTTGCAGCGCCGGTACTTCGGGTTGTTGCAAAACCAGGTTCAAGTCCCAGTCCAATTCATGGCCCAGGTACTCGGCCACCCACGCCACCAGCTCGTTGAACGGCTGTTGGCCGGGCAGCATGCCCATGTAGTTATCCAGCGTGAGCGGGCCCAGGCGGATGCGGAATTTGTGCTGGCGGTCCCATACGTGGCTGCCCAGGCAGAAGTCCACGCCCAACTGGTTGGCGCTGACCCCCACGCGGCTGCGTTCGGGCAGTTCCAGCCATTGGCCGACGTATTCCTCGATCTCTACCGGCAGGCCGAAGTACTCGCTGAGGATCGCTTTCAAGCCATCCGGGTAACGGGTTTGCGCCGACAGATGGCCGCTGTAATGCAGCTTCGCGGTATCGGGGATCAGCCCTTGATTGAGCAGGCTCGGCATCCCGCGGCCACTCAGGGCGGCGAGGCGGGCGGACCAGTAGTCATCGTCCGGGCGGTCATGGCTGACCGTTGGCCGCGCCTCGGCCCAGGCCCGATAGAACAGGGTCAACAAGCGATGGTGGAACACATCCAGGAACTGCTTGCTGGTGCTGTCGGCGTTGTTGCGTTGGCGCTCGCGCACGTACTCGGTGATGTGCAGCGGCAGCGGCCCGTTGGGGCCGCCGAGGCCGAAGAAGAACTGCTCCAACCGCGCCGGCTTGCCGTCGCCACCGGGGGCGACCGAGGCGAGGGTGGCGGGTGCGAAGATGCAATCGGCCTGCTGCCCCAGGCGCAGCGGATCATCGGCCAGGCGCAGGGAATGGCCCAGGCGTGGCAGCTCGGGCGTTTCGCACTCGATGCGCCGCAATGCCTGGAAGAAGTCATATTCCCAGGGCTCCTGGTGCATCGCGTCCAGGGTTCTCACAGGGTCGGACGCCGTCCGGGCTTGGCTTTCCATCGCATGATCTCGCCGCGTTCGGTGGTACGGATCACCGTCTCGGTAAAGCTGTTGATCGACACGTAGCGTGCCAGGAAGCGCTCCAGCACTGCACCGAGCAGGAACACGCCGGTGCCGCGAAACGCGTTTTCATCGAACTCCAGGGTGATTTCCAGGCCGCGGCCAAACACAATCGGGCCAGGCATCGGCAGGCGTCGGGTCACCGCCTTGCTGCTGACTTCGCGCAGGCCTTCGATCTGCAATTGCAGGGCGGCGTCATTGCTGTCGCCGTACAGGCGCAGCAATTCGCGCAAGGCGCCGGCGCCCTGGCCCTGTTCGCTCAAGGAGAGGTAGTTGAGCGACAACTGGCTGATCAGGCGCCAGGCCTTGGCGTCATGTGCGTGGCTGGCACGCGGGCGGCTTGGCCCGGCGACGCATCGCACGGCCAGTACCGGCGCGCTGTCGGCCAGGGTGAAGTCGGTCTTGCCGTTGCCCACGCTCATGAACAGCGGCAGGTCCCGGTTGGTGCACAGCGCCGTCACGCCCAGTTGGCGCAGGTCATGGCGATACGGCGCCTGGCGGCTGTCCACCAGGCTGACGAAGGTTTCACTGCCCACATAAGTGGAGCGTGGGCCATTGCGGCGTTGGTCGCTGGACAGCACCCGTGGCTCGCGGCGCACGCTGTAATACGCCTGGTCGCGGCCATAGCGCGACGGATCGCGCACTGCGTAGAACGGCAAGAACGGCTGCTCCGGTCCGGTGCCATGGCCGGTAATGCCGCTCAAGGAGTGAATCTCGAAATCCATCGGCCGCGTACGGTCGGCGATCACATGGTGTTCATTGACCCGGTCGGACAAGTGGATGCGGTCCACGCGCTTGGGGAACAGGTTGATGGCGGGCGTGCAGAACGGCAAGAACTGCGCCGCGCCGACACTGCCTTCCAGGCTCGGTTCGTGGCGGTCGAACAACACGATCAGTTCCAGCTCCTGGCCGTCACACCGCTTGACCGCGCGTCTCAACTCGGCGAACTCAACGAACAGGAAGCGATGGGGCAGGGCGAAGTACTCCTGCAACAGGCGATAGCCCTGGAACGCCCGCGCCACCACCGGCATGGCCGCATCGGCATCATCGAACCCCCGCGAGCGCAACGCGCCCTGGGGCAGGCGCTCGACCCAATCGCCACCGGGCTGGCGCGCAAACACCGCGCAGGCATTGCCCAGCAGTTGTTCGTAGAGGCGAAACGGTTGTTCATCAGCGCCGCTCAGGTACAGCGGCAAGGTATCCAGGTCGAGGCTGTTGAACGGCAGCTCGGCACCGGTGCGCAGGGTCAGGCGCAGGCCCGCCTTGGCTTTCGGTTCGCTGGCGGCCAGGCGTCCGAGCACGGCGGCGGGGTTGCCGAAATATTCGGCGTTGCTGACCTGCAACGGCCACAGCGTCACCGGGTGCGCGGTGCGGTACTCGCAGCAGGTCTGGGTTTCACGGCCCAGGGCGGCACGCAGCACCGTGTCCCGGGGCAGCGGGAAACCGCCGGCCAGGGAGCCTTCATCGGGGTCGGTCTGCAATTGCACTACGGTCATCGACGGCGTCGGTGCCAGGTAGTGCGGGTAGGCGATTTCCAGCAAGTTGTGGGTGAAGGTCGGGTACTCGGCGTCGAGCTTGAGCTGCACGCGGGCGGTGAGATAGGCGAAGCCTTCAAGCAAACGTTCGACGTACGGGTCGGCGCAGTCCATGCCGGACAGGGTCAGCCGACTGGCGATCTTCGGGTATTCCTTGGCGAACTCGGCGGCGCTTTCGCGCACGTGGTGCAGTTCCTGGTTGTACAGCTCCAGCAGGCGCGGATTCATGGGCGTCTCCGCTGGTCGGCATTGAGCACGCGCACATGGCCGGACTCCAGGTCCACGTCGGTCTGCAACAGCAAACGTAACGGCACCGGCTGTGCCCACAGGTCGCCTTCAATCTCGAAACTCAGGGCGTTGTGATTCATCTCGCCATGGCCCATGCGCGCCTTGACCCGCAATGTGTGGCGCAAAATACGCGGCTCGAAAGTGGCGATGGCCTGGTAAATCAAGGCTTCCAGGGCTTTGATATCGACGCTCGACGCGCTGTTGCCCGCCAGTGCTGGCAGGCCGTAATTGACCACCGAAGTGCCGGCCGGGGTGTGCAGCGTGGCATCGGTATCGAGTAACGAGGTGGTGTTAAGCAACCACGCCAGGTCACGCAGCACCGAGGCCTTCAATTGGGTCAGGGACAGCACGCGTTTGTCGGCGCTTTCCTTGGGGTTGGTCGGGTCGTCGTCGGTCAACCGGTCCAGCAGGGACGGTTGCAGACGGTCGCGGGAAGCGATTTCAGTTACCACCAAAGCAGCTCCACGGACGGGTTGCGAGAGGGACACAATGGCCGTGGCACCGGGCCACGGCCACAAGGGCTATCAGCGTTTGGTGTTGGAGCGAATGTTCCAGCCAAACTTGATGGCGCCGCCGTCTTTGGTGCCGTCGGCTTTCTGCGGCTGGTAGTCGACCATCACTTGGGCGAAGTTCAGGGTGACGTTTTCGGTCAGGCGATCATCGCTGCCCGAACCGCCGGTGCTCAAGGAGGTGACCAGCACTTCTTCCAGGTTGATCACCATGTACTCGACCTGGCTCTCGCCACCGGCCTTGCGCACGGTCAGCTTGACCTTGTCGATGTGCTTGCCGCTGGCGCAGTGCATCATCAGGTTGGGCGAAGCCTTGTCGACGTACTTGGTCAGCGACAGGTCCTGGATATTCACCTTGCCCGCGCCACCGCCACCGCCGACGTGCATGTTGCCGGACTGGGACATGCCCCAGCTCCAGTTCAACACATCGATTTCGTCCTTGTGGGCCTTGTCCATGGACTCGCCCTTGATGTCGCCGATCTTGATGAAAATATCAACAGCCATGTTTTCTCCCTGTGTGGCCCATGCCACTTGATTGGGTGATCGTTCCCACGCTCTGCGTGGTAACGCATCCTGTGACGCTACGCGTCACCGGGACGCAGAGCGTCCCGGGCGGCATTCCCACGCGGAGCGTGGGAACGAGCTAGCTCAATCGTTACTTATGCGCTTTTTGCCGAAGGCAGTTTCGATACCAGGCGCAACGACACCGTCAGCCCTTCAAGCTGATAGTGCGGGCGCAGGTAGAACTTGGAGTTGTAATACCCCGGGTTGCCTTCGACTTCTTCCACGATCACTTCGGCCGCCGCCAACGGGTGCTGGGCCTTGGTGGTTTCGGTGGAGTGCGCCGGGTCGCCGTCGACGTAGTTGAGGATCCAGTCCTGCAACCAGCGCTGCATTTCGTCCTTCTCTTTGAAGGAGCCGACCTTGTCGCGCACGATGCACTTCAAGTAGTGGGCGAAACGGCAGGTGGCGAACAGGTACGGCAGGCGTGCGGCCAGGTTGGCGTTGGCGGTGGCGTCCGGGTCGTCGTATTCGGCAGGCTTTTGCAGCGACTGGGCGCCAATGAACGCGGCGAAGTCGGTGTTTTTCTTGTGCAGCAGCGGCATGAAACCGTTCTTCGCCAGTTCCGCTTCACGGCGGTCACTGATGGCGATTTCGGTCGGGCACTTCATGTCCACGCCACCGTCATCGGTAGGGAACGTGTGGGCCGGCAGGTTTTCCACTTCACCACCAGACTCGATACCGCGGATGCGCGAGCACCAGCCGTAGTGCTTGAACGAACGGTTGATGTTCACTGCCATGGCGTAGGCGGCGTTGGCCCAGGTGTACTTGGAGCTGTCGGCGCCGTCGGTGTTTTCTTCGAAGGCGAAGGCTTCTACCGGGTCGGTCTTGGCGCCGTACGGCAGGCGTGCCAGGAAGCGCGGCATGGTCAGGCCGATGTAGCGCGAGTCTTCCGATTCACGCAGCGAGCGCCAGCCGGCGTATTCCGGGGTGGTGAAGATCTTGGTCAGGTCGCGTGGGTTCGACAGTTCCTGCCACGAACCCATGCCCATCACGGTCGGCGAGGCCGCAGCGATGAAAGGCGAGTGCATGGCGGCGCAGACTTTTGACAGCTCGCCCAGCAGTTCCACGTCGGGCGGCGACTGGTCGAAGTAGTAGTCACCCACCAGGCAGCCGTAAGGTTCGCCACCGAACTGGCCGTATTCTTCTTCGTACATCTTCTTGAAGATCGGGCTCTGGTCCCACGCGGTGCCCTTGAATTTCTTCAGGGTCTTGTGCAGGTCTGGCTTGGAGATGTTGAGCACGCGAATCTTCAGTTGCTCATCGCTCTCGGTGTTATTGACCAGGTAATGCAGGCCACGCCAGGCGCTTTCCAGTTGTTGGAAATCCTGGTGGTGGATGATCTGGTTGACCTGGGCGGTGAGCTTGGCGTCGATGGCGGCGATGATCGATTCGATCGACTTGATCGCGTCGTTGGACACCAGGTCGGTTTGCGCCAGGGCCTGTTCAGCCAGGGTGCGCACCGCGGTTTCAACGGCTTCGCGGGCACGCTCGGTCTTGGGTTTGAATTCTTGCAGCAGCAGGTTCGCGAACTCGCTGGCTTCTTCGGTGGTACCCAGGATCTGGCTGCCTTCGCGGGCGGTATTGTCCGTCATGATTACTGCTCCCCTGCAGGCTTGGGCGCGCTGGCAAGTGCCTGAAGCAATGCCGGGTCCTTGATCGCCTTCATGATGATTTCTTCAGCGCCAGTCTTGCCGTCCATGTAGGTCAGCAGGTTGGCCAATTGGGTGCGGGCTTCGAGCAGCTGATTCAGGGAGTCGACCTTGCGGGCCACGGCGGCCGGGCTGAAGTCGTCCATGCTTTCGAAGGTGATGTCCAGGCTCAGGTTGCCTTCGCCTGTCAGCTCATTGGGTACGTGGAACGCGACGCGTGGCTGCATGGCCTTGAGGCGTGAGTCGAAGTTGTCGACGTCCACCTCAAGGAACTTGCGGTCGGCCACGGGGGCCAGCGGCTCGGCAGGCTTGCCGGCGAGGTCGGCCATCACGCCCATCACGAAGGGCAGCTGGACCTTTTTCTCGGCGCCGTAAAGCTCGACGTCGTACTCGATCTGCACTCGAGGCCCACGGTTGCGCGCGATGAATTTCTGAGAACTTTGCTTCGCCACGTTGCTGCTCCTGGTCGCTTGAGCGACGGTGTTGTTACTGCACGGTCCGGCGGCTTACTCGCTTTCGGGGCCGCGCAGGTTTTCAAATTGGGACATGCCATCGGGAATCAGATTGCGCACGATGGCCGCAAAGTCGGCATGTACCAGATTCTTGGCTCGGTTCAACAGCACCGGCAGCGGGCTCGAAGGCTCGTGGCGGGTGTAGTACGCAAGGATCTTGTCGAGGCTGCGCAGCACATCGTCGCGGGTGGCGATGTCGCCAGAAGGGCGAGGAGCTGCGGGCGCGGCGGCGTTATCGACCGAGGGGGCATTGTCTTCACTGACGGCCTCGGGATCGCTGCTGCTGTCGGTGCCTGGCACCGCTTGGTTGAGTAGTTGCAGGGCCTGTTTGAGCGGCTGCTTCAAGGCGCTGAGGTCCACGCCCTGGGCGGAACCGACTTGGTCATTGACCTGTTGCTCAATGGCCTCGCACGCCGCACGCGCCGCGCTCAAGGCGTCACGGGTGGCTTGCAGTTGTTCGGGGTCGCTGTCCAGGAACGCGGCGTTGAGTTGCTGGTTGCCCAACTGCTCATCGGCAAAACTCTGCAGGCCGCTGGCGTTGAGCGCTGCGCGCAGGGTCACGGGCCCGAAGGTGCGCGAGCGCGTCAGGATGCTTTCGCGCAGCAGACGAATATTGGTCTCGCAGGTCAGGCCGGTAAGGGCGTTGATGCGCACGGTGGGGTCGTTGTCATCGTCGGCATCCAGGCGCGGGTGCAGACCGGCCCAGTATTGGCGCAGCAAGGCGTCGATCAGCGTGAGGACTTCGGCCAGCCCGGCCACACCCTGGAGGGCGAGGGTGCTTTGCAGCAGAAAGTGGGTGATGCGCAGGTCTTTGCTGCGCTGCAACAGGTCGAGGCTTTGCTGCTGGATGCTGCGCCACTCGGGCGGCTCAGCGGGCAGGATCGAGTCGCCCATGCTGCGTTCGGGTTGGCCCTTGGCATCACGTTCCAATTGCAGAAATTGCGCGTCATATTCCATGTCCTCGCCACAGGGCGACGTCGCGGAAACGGCGGTGAGCAGCAACGGCACATCCACTGAATTCGATCTCCTTATCGGCCCGCTGGATGGCGGGCAACGCATGCATTAGTTGCGTAATGAACTTTGCATGTTTTCTTGGTCATATACTCAGCGTGCCACTACTGCGCCATCACTGATGTTCAAGAAGTTGTGCATTTTTGGTGTAGTACTTATGGCTTGTCAAGGTAAGCTATTCGCCCTCTGTGACAGATGTGCGGTGTTTAACAACCTGCGCGACTGGCGAGTCGAAAGGCGCGCCCAGAGCGGATTTTTGTCATGGAAGCCAGTTAAGATCAGCGATCATGCTGGTAAAAGCAGATTTTGGCGGTCGTTTGTACGACAGGACGGGACTCTCCAGGGCGGTGCTGCCTCCTGGGTAGACTGCGCGCGATGTATCAGCAAGGAGGCAAGATGTCGCTGTGTTTGACTATCACTAGTTATCACAAGATCACACCTGGGCAATGCCCCGAAAAGTCCATGGATCAGGGCGTGATGGCTATTGGCCGCAGTTCTGACAATGACTGGGTATTGCCCGACCCTGAGCGTCTCGTCTCTTCGCAACATTGCGTTATTCAATACAAAGATGGCCGTTATTATTTGACCGATAACAGCACCAATGGTGTGGAGTTGGTCAAGGTGGGTATTCGTATGCGTCGGGGTAACAGCGAGCCGTTGCAAGACGGTGAATTGATCCGCATCGGCGATTACGAAATCCAGGCGCGTATCGACTTCAACGTGCAGGCCATCGACAGCCAGCCATTTGCCGGTGACTCACCCAATAGCTTTGAAGCGCTGATGGGCGCCGTGGCGAGCCAACCTGCGCCCACGCCGATGATCGCGCCGCAGTTCCAGGGCGCCTCGGCCATGGAAACTTTGCCAGACCTGTTCGACTTCCTCAGCCCCACCGCCGTGCCGCCGCCCACCGTGGCGGACCATGTGCCGTCCGAGCAACACGATTTTCGCCCCCCGGCCCCAGTGGCCGTACCGGCGCCCGAAAAGCCATTGGTGCAAGGCTCGGTGATTCCCGAAGACTGGGACCTGTTCGGCGACGCGCCCGCGCCCGTGGTCAATGCTGCGCCCGCCCCAGACCCGATCATCCCGCCGCCACCTGTGGTCGAGCCTGTTGCGCTCCCCGTGGCCAATGCCGAGCCACAACCGGACCTCCTGCAAGCCTTTCTGCGCGGTGCGGGCCTGGACCAGTTGCGCCTGGACAAAGCCGACGCTTGCGCGCAGATGGAAAGCATCGGCCGCAGCTACCGGCTGATGGTCGAGGGCCTGATCGACGTACTGCGCGCCCGTGCCAGCCTCAAGGGCGAGTTTCGCATGCAGCAGACGATGATCCGCCCCGCCGAAAACAACCCGTTGAAATTCGCCCCGAATGCCGATGAAGCGTTACTGCTGTTGCTGCGTCATGGCAACCAGGCGTTTATGGCGCCGGACCTCGCCGTACGTGACAGTTTCGACGACCTGCGCGCCCACCAGTTGGCCGTGATGGCTGGCGTGGAAGCGGCGATCAAACACCTGCTCACGCGCTTTGAACCGGCGCAATTGGAGGAGCGCATGGGCAAACCCGGCGGCCTCTCGAGTCTGTTCAACGGTTCGCGCCAGGCCCAGTACTGGCAGCAGTTCACCGAGCTCTACAGCAACATTTCCCGCGAGGCCCAGGACGATTTCCAGGACCTGTTCGGTCGCGAATTCAGCCGGGCCTACGAAGAACACAGTGCACGACAGCGACGCTGAAAACGCCTCGCACTAATGGATAAAACGGATAGCTAAATACGTCATTGAGGACGCAGGATGATTCCCAGGTTTTTACTCGCAGCCGCCACCGCGCTGCTGCTGACGGCGTGTGCCAACGACACTGCCAAACCCCAGGCGGCTGCCGAGGCCGAAGCTGACACGGCCGCCGTTGAGCTGCATTTTCATGCGATTGCCGGGCTTAACCCCGGTGCCAACGGCCAGGCCGCGCCGGTGCGGGTGCGCATTTTCGAATTGAAAAACGCCGCGACCTTTTCACGCTCCGATTACTTCGCCCTGGCGGACCGTGCGCAATCGACCCTCGGCCTCGACCTGCTGGACCAGGACGAAGTGATGGTGCAGCCCGGCCAACAACTGAGCCTGCAGCGCGATCTCGACCCGTCCACGCGCCAGATCGGCTTGCTGGTGGGCTACCGCGAGTTGGACCGTGCGCAATGGCGCACGGTCATCAACGTGCCGCCGCGCCAATACAGCGAATACCAGATCAGCCTCGACGTGCATGCCGTGCGCGCCGACGTCGTGGCTTCCCCATCCAGCCCAGCCCAATAACAAGCAATCGGAGCCCCCATGTCCTGGAACAATCGCGTGGTCTGGTCGGAAGGCATGTTCATCGGAACGCAGCACTTCCAGCAGCATGACCGTTACCTGGAAAACCTGATCGATGCCCGCAGCCGTCCGTTGTCAGCGGGTGCCTGGGGGTTCTCCGAATTGCTGATCGACCAGGGCCTGCTGGCCCAGGGCAAGCTGGCGATTGTGTCGGCCCGCGGCCTGCTGCCCGATGGCACGCCGTTCAATATTCCCCAGGACGACCTGGCGCCGAGCCCGTTGAACATCGACGACAACCTGCGCGACGGCCTGGTGTACCTGGCCCTGCCGCTCAAGCGCGCCGGCGCCCGTGACACGGTGGACGAGGGTGAAGCCCTGGAAGCGGCGCGCTACGTGAGCCAGGTGCGTGAAGTGCGCGACGACAACGCCCCGTTCGAAAACCGTGCACCGGTGGCGGTGGGGTCGCGGGCATTGCGCCTGCTGACGGCGCAGGACGGCATCAGCGACTACGCCGCCATCGGCCTGGTACGCATCAAGGAAAAGCGTGCCGACCGTGCGTTGGTGCTCGATGACACTTACATCCCGCCCGTGCTGGACGTGGCCGCAAGCAAGCCGCTGACGGCCTTTCGCAGCGAACTGCTGGGCCTGTTGCACCAGCGTGGCGAAGCCCTGGCCGGCCGCGTGGTGGCCTCGGGTGCCGGGGGTGCCTCTGAGATCGCCGACTTCATGCTGTTGCAACTGGTCAACCGCGCCCAGCCGCTGATCCAGCACTTCAGCCAGTTGAGCCCGTTGCACCCGGAGCGCTTCTTCAGCGAACTGGTCAGCCTGGCCGGTGAGTTTTCCACCTTCTCAACCTCCAGCCGCCGTCCACACGAATACCCGCAGTACCAGCACGACGACCTGGCCCTGAGCTTCATGCCGGTAATGGCGGCCCTGCGTGAAGCGCTGTCGATGCTCATCGACAGCAAGGCCACGCCGATCCCCATTGTGGAGAAAGCCTACGGCATCCATGTGGCGATGTTGGCCGACAAGACCCTGCTCGACAACGCCAGTTTCATCCTCGTGGTACGCGCCGATGTGCCCGGCGAAACCCTGCGTGCGCGTTTCGGCCAGCAGAGCAAGGTCGGCTCGGTGGAGCACATCCGCGACATGGTCAACCTGCAACTGCCGGGCATCGGCCTGCTGCCGTTGCCGGTGGCGCCACGCCAGTTGCCTTACCACGCTGGCAGCACCTACTACGAGCTGGACCGTGGCAGCGAGCACTGGCAGCAGCTGAATAATTCCGGCGGTTTCGCCTTCCATATCGCCGGGCAGTTCCCGGGCTTGAACCTGGCCTTCTGGGCGATCCGAGGATAATTGGCGATGCATCCCAATGATGATGACCGCACCCAGTTCATGCCGCGCCCGGGTGGCCGAGAACCTGCACCCGCGCGTGCCGAACCTGCGCCGCTGTCGATGCCGGCTGCGCCGATCCTCACCGGCAAGAGCCAGGGCCTCAACCCGCTCGAAAGTGCCGCCGGCCCGTTGCTGGCGTTGTTGACGCGGTTGCGCAACACCATTGCCCATCCCGCGCCGGCCAGCCTGCGTGCGCAGTTGCTGGCGTACCTGCGCCAGTTCGAAGAGCGCGCCGAAGCCGCCGGTGTGGCACGCAATGAAGTGCTGTTGGCCCGTTACGCGCTGTGCACTGCCTTGGATGAGGCGGTGCTGAGCACGCCGTGGGGCAGCACCAGTGACTGGGGTAAGCAGAGCCTGCTGATCACCGTGCACAACGAAGCCTGGGGTGGCGAAAAGGTTTTCCAGTTGCTTGACCACTGTCTGCAAAGCCCACGGGAACGTCTGTACCTGCTGGAGCTGTTGTACCTGTGCATGTGCCTGGGTTTTGAAGGGCGTTACCGCGTGATGACCGACGGGCGCAGCCAGTTGGAAGCCTTGCGTGAACGCACCGCCGCAGCGATACGCAGCGCCCGTGGCGAGCACGAGCGTGAGCTGTCGCCGCACTGGCGCGGTGTAACCGTGGCCCGTGATCGCCTGGCGCAATTCATGCCGCCATGGATTGCCGTGGCGATTGGCTTGGCGCTGCTGTTGGCGTTGCTGTTCGGCCTGCGCCTGAAGCTGGCCTCGGACGCCGAGCCGGTGTTCAAGAATATTCATGCCCTGGGCGAGATCCCGGTGCAGGCCATCGACCGTCCGGTGGCGCAGCCCAAAGTGATTGAGCGCCCGCGCCTGGCCGGGTTCCTGGCCGACGACATCAAGGCCGGCCGCGTGGCGGTGGAAGACAAGGTCGACCGCTCTGTCGTGACCATTCGTGGCGATGAGCTGTTCGCCTCGGCCAGCTCCAGCATCGTCGATGACTACCAGCCGCTGATGCTGCGCATCGCTGACGCCATTCGCAAGGTCAAGGGCCAGGTGCGTGTCACCGGGCACAGCGACAACCGCCCGATTGCCACGTTGCGTTTCCCGTCCAACTGGGCGTTGTCCGAAGCCCGGGCCAAGTCGGTGCTGGCGATTCTCGCGGCCAAGACCGGCCAGGCCGAACGCTTCAGCGCCGAAGGCCGCAGCGACACCGAGCCGTTGGCCACCAACAGTACTGCCGAAGGCCGTGCCCGCAATCGTCGGGTTGAAATCACCGTATTGGCGGAGGGCGTCGAGTGAAGGCGTTTTTCAGTTTCATGATTCGCTGGGTGATCCCCGTGCTGGGCCTGATTGCCCTGAGCCTGATCATCTGGTTTGTTGGCCCGCTGCTGGACGTGCTGGTGCCCGAAGGGCGCCGTTGGGCGCTGATCGTGCTGGTGTTTGCGCTGTGGGTGGCCTACCGCGTGTTCCGCATCATCCAGGCCCGTCGCCAGGCCGCCGAAGTGATGCGCAGCCTGGCCGCAGAAACCCCGGTCGACCCCAACAGCGTTGCGACCGCCGAAGAGCTGTCCACGCTGCGCCAGCGCATGGACGAAGCCCTGGCACTGCTGAAAAAGGCCAAGCTGGGCGGCGATGAGCGCCGCAACCTCTACGAGTTGCCGTGGTATGTGATCATCGGCCCGCCGGGCTCGGGCAAGACGACCGCGCTGGTCAATTCCGGGCTGCATTTCCCACTGGCGGCGCAATTGGGCGCCGGTGCGGTGCGGGGCGTGGGGGGGACGCGCAACTGCGACTGGTGGTTTACCGACCAGGCCGTATTGCTCGACACCGCTGGCCGCTATACCACCCAGGACAGCAACTCCACGGTGGACAAAGCCGCCTGGCTGGGCTTTCTCGACTTGCTGAAAAAGCAGCGTGCGCGCCGGCCTATCGACGGTGCCTTTATCGCCATCAGCCTCTCGGATCTGCTGCTGGGCACCGACGCCGAGCGCGCAGCCCATGCTGCCGCGATTCGCCTGCGCATCCAGGAGCTGTATACGCAACTGGGCGTGCGTTTCCCCATCTACCTGATGCTCACCAAGCTCGACCTGGTGCCGGGCTTCATGGAGTTCTTCGACAACCTGAGCAAGGAAGAGCGCGCCCAGGTGTGGGGCATGACCTTTGCCCTGGACGACGGCAAAAACAGCGACAGCCCGCTGGCGCACCTGCAAAGCGAATTCGCCGGCCTGGAGCAGCGCCTCAACGAACGCCTGGTCGAGCGCTTGCAACAGGAACGCGACCCGGCACGACGCGACCTGATCTACGGCTTCCCGCAGCAGTTCGGCGCGTTGAAAGATTGCCTGCAAAGCTTCCTCGAAGGCGTGTTCAAACCCAACGCCTTTGAAGAGCGCGTGTTGCTGCGTGGCGTGTACTTCACCAGCGGCACCCAGGAAGGCAGCCCGATTGACCGCCTGATCGGTGCCATGGCCCAGAGCATGAACCTGGACCGCCAGCACCTGGCGCGCCAGAGCGGCACCGGGCGCAGTTACTTCATCGAAAAACTGTTCACCGCCGTGGCCTTTGCCGAGCGCGGCCTGGTGGGGGTGAACCCGAAAGTCGAGCGGCGCCGCAAGTGGATCGCCCGTGGCGTACTGGCGGCCACCGGCGCGCTGGTGGTGGTGGTCAGCGGCCTGTGGTGGGTGAGCTATCGCGCCAACCAGGCATATATCGCCCAGGTCGATCAGAAGGTCGCGCCCCTGGGCCAGACCGTACAGAACCTGAGCCCGGCACAGCGGGAAGTGCTCGCCGTGCTGCCGTTGCTCAATGCGGTGAAGAACCTGGCGGGGGATTCGCCGAGCTGGTCCGAAGGGCTGGGGCTGTACCAGGGCGATATGCTCGAAGCCGAGTCCGCCAGCGTGTACCGCAAACTGTTGATCGCCGTGTTCGCGCCACGCCTGGTGACGCGTATCGAAGAGCAACTGCACGGCGGCGGTAACTCGGACTTTCTCTACGAGGGCCTCAAGGCTTACCTGATGCTCGCCGACACCGAGCATTACGACCCGGACTTCATCAAGGCCTGGATCGCCCTGGACTGGGACCGCAACCTGCCCCGCGACCTGCCGGCCGACCAGCGTCAGGCCCTGGCCGGGCACTTGCAGGCGCTGTTCGAACGCCACCCGCCGAGCGCACGCCTGGACCCACGGCTGATCGACGATTTGCGTCGGCAGTTGCAGCAATTGCCGGTAGCCCAGCGCGTGTACGACCGCGTCAAGCGCCAGAAACTGCCCGAAGGTATCCCGGACTTTCGCCTCAACGAAGCCGCCGGTCGCGATGCCGCGCTAGTGTTCAGCCGCAAGAGCGGCAAGCCGTTGGGTGAGCCGTTGAGTGGTTTCTTTACCGCCAAAGGCTATCGCCAGGCGTTCTTGCTCAGCAGCTTGAACCAGACCGGCACCCTGGCCGAAGAGCAATGGGTGCTGGGCCATGAACAGGCCGACCAGCAGAACGTGGTGAGCCTGGCCGCCGACGTGCGCCGTTTGTACTTCCAGGATTACCAGCGCCAGTGGGACGCGTTGCTCGCCGACATCGACTTTGTGCCGATCACCAGCGTGGCACAGGCCGCCGATGTGCTGCGGGTGATTTCCGGTCCCACCTCGCCGCTGAAAAAGCTGCTGGTGGCGGTTGCCAGGGAAACCGACCTGCAAGCCGAAGAACGCCAACTGGCCGCCAAAGGCGTGCCGGTGGAAGGCGGCGTGGACAAGCTCAAGGAGCGCCTCGGCAGTTTGCTGGGCGAGGCGCAACCGACGGCGAATGCACCGGCACCGGCGGATGATCCCGTGACCGCGCACTTTGCCGAACTCAACAGCATCGTCAGCAAAAACGAAGGTGAACCGGCGGCCATCGACGGCCTGCTGTCGGACATGAATGCACTGTATGTGCAGGTCAGTGCCATGGTCGGTGCCAGCGGCGATGCCTTGCTCGGTGAGGCCAAGAACCAGGCGGCGGCTGCGGCCACGCGGGTCAGCCTGAACGCCGAGCGTCAGCCGCCGCTGGTGCAGGGCATGGTCAAGTCGGTGGTCAATTCCACCACCAACAGCATGATGGGCGGGGTGCGTAACCAGCTGAACGCGGCCTGGGTCAGTGAGGTGGTCAACGTGTATCGCCAGTCGTTGGCCGGGCGTTACCCGATGTCGCCGGGCAGTGCGCGGGACGCCACCCTGGATGACTTCGGCCAGTTCTTCGGCGTGGGCGGGGTGATGGACAACTACTTCCGCAAATACCTGCAGCCCTATGTGGACACATCGGCACAGACCTGGCGCTGGCAACCTGGGGCGGCGCAGAAGCTGGGGATTGCTCCTGGCGTGCTGCAAACCTTCCAGCGTGCGGCGTCGATTCGGGACGCGTTCTTCCGCTCCGGTGGCACCCAACCCATCGTGCGTTTCGAACTCAAGCCGGTGTCGATGGACCCTACCATCACTCAGTTTCTGCTTGACCTGGACGGCCAGCAATTGAGCTACGACCACGGCCCGAGCCGGCCGGTGGCGATGCAATGGCCGAACCCGGGCAGCATTGGCGTGGTGCGTATTTCCATCATGCCCCCGTCGGCCAGTGGTCGCTCCGGCATCACTCTGGACGGCCCGTGGGCCTGGTTCCGTCTGCTGGAGCAATCAGACCTCACCGCAGGCAACTCGCCGGATCGTTTCAACCTGCGCCTGCGAGTCGATGGCGCGAGCATCGCCTACGAGTTGCGCGCCAACAGTGCCTTCAACCCGTTCAAGAGCCGCGTGCTCAGTGGCTTCAGCCTGCCGGAGCGGCTATGACGGCCCTGGGTTTCTACGGCAAGTTGGCCAGCCGCGGGGACTTCGTCAGCCGCGCCTTGCCGCAGAGCTTTATCGGCCCGTGGGACAGCTGGCTGGCGGCGGGTTTGCTCGCCAGCCAGAACAGCCTCGGCGCTGACTGGCTGAATGCGTACCTGGTCAGCCCGTTGTGGCGCTTTGTGCTGGCCCCGGGCGTGTGCGGGCCGGACGCGGCGGCGGGCGTGGTGATGCCGAGCATTGACCGGGTCGGGCGTTACTTTCCGCTGGCGGTGGTGACCTTGCTGGATCACGACACCAACCCGGCGTCGCTGGTGGGCGGTTCGGACGCCTGGTTCGAGCAGGCTGAAACCTTGTTGCTCAGCACCCTCGACAGCGGCGCGACCTTCGAAAGCTTCAACGCCGGGCTCGACGAGTTGGGTGTGCCGGCCAGCGAGCCGCGGGCGGTGGACAGCCGTTTCGCCGGCCTGCAAAGGGTGGCAGCCACCGTGCCGCACCAGCGTATGACCGCACTGGCCGAACAGGCGTGCGAGGGCGCAAGCCTGTGGTGGGGGCGAGGCTCGCAGCGTATCTCCCCCGGTTTATTACGGTGCCAGGGCCTGCCTGCCGCCAGCGATTTTGCGCAGTTTTTGCTCGGACAAGAAGGTGTGGTGTAGATGGGCGTGACGTACGAATCCGCGAGCAAAAGCCATGTGGGCATGGTTCGCCAAGTCAACGAAGATGCCTTTCTGGATCTGCCGGAAAACCGCCTGTGGGTGGTGGCCGATGGCATGGGCGGGCACGCGGCGGGCGACTATGTCAGCAGCTTGATCGTCGACAGCCTGCGCCATGTGCCGCTGGGCCGCTCTCTGGATGAATACTCGGCGGCGCTGCGCAATGACCTGCTGCGCATCAACGCGGCCGTGCGCGAAGAAACCGCCAACCGTGGCGTGACCATGATGGGCAGCACCGTGGTGGTGTTTGCCGCGCGCGGCTTGCGCGGGGTGTGCCTGTGGGCCGGCGACAGCCGCCTGTACCGCTTGCGCGACGGCGTGCTGGAAAGCATTTCCCGCGACCACAGCTACGTGCAAGACCTGCAAGACAGCGGCCTGCTCAGCGAAGCCGACGCCCGCACCCACCCGCGCTCCAATATCGTCACCCGCGCCATTGGCGTTGAGGCCCAGTTGGACGTCGCCTCGGTGGACCTGTTGATCGCTCCCGGCGACAGCTATTTGCTGTGCAGCGATGGCCTCAACAAAACCGTCGAAGACCACGAAATCCGCGAGGTGCTCAGCCATGACGCACCGGATGAAATCGTGCGCAGCCTGGTGCACTTGGGCCTAAATCGCGGCGCACCGGACAACATCACCACCCTCGTCGTGAAGGTCTCGTCATGAACATCGTCATCCCAGGTTATGACATCGAAGGCGAGATTGGCGAAGGCGCCATGGCCAGCGTGTACCTGGCGACCCAGCGCTCGCTGGAGCGCAAGGTGGCGTTGAAGGTGATGGCGGCGGCTTTGGCGGCCGACCCGAGTTTCTGCGAACGCTTCCTGCGCGAGGGCAAGACCCTGGCGCGCTTGTCGCACCCGCACACGGTGACCATCCATGACATCGGCAACGTCGGTGAGCTGTATTACATGGCCATGGAATACCTGCCCAACGGCACGCTCAAGGAGCGCATCGCTGCTGGGCTGACCCCGGAGCAGGGCGTGACGCTGATCCGCCAGATTGCCTCGGCCCTGGGCTATGCCCATGCCCAAGGGCTGGTGCACCGCGACGTCAAGCCGGCGAACATTCTGTTTCGCGCCGATGGCACGGCAGTGTTGTCGGACTTCGGGATTGCCAAGTCGCTGGACGATCGCACCCAGTTCACCCAGGCCGGGTTTGCCGTGGGCACGCCGAGCTACATGAGCCCGGAGCAGGCGCGGGGCCAGGAGATCGATGGCCGCGCCGACCTCTACGCGCTGGGCGTGGTGCTGTATGAAATCCTCGTCGGCAAGCTGCCTTATAACGGCACCGATGCGCTTTCCACGGCGCTGGCGCACCTGACCGAACCCTTGCCGGAATTGCCTGTGCACCATGGGCGCTATCAGGGCGTGCTGCGCAAGTTGTTGGCCAAGGACCCGGCGGAACGTTATCCGGATGCGGCAGCGTTGTTGTTGGCGCTGGATCAACTGCCGGCTGATGAATCGGATGCCACGCTGGTGCGGCCGCTGCCGATTCCATTGAGCTTTGATCTGGCGGGCATGACCCCTGTCACCATCGACATTCCGACGGATAAACCGCAGCCGCAGCCAATAGTGCGTCAACCGGTGGTGACGCCGACGCAGCACAATGCCCCGTCCGAGCAGCGCCGTGGGCCGGTATTGGCTTTGGCCGCCGTGGCAGTCGCCGTCGCGTTGGCCATTGGTGGCGCCAGCTACTGGTGGTTGAGCGGCGGCGATGAACCGGCCAAGCCGCCAGCCGCCGTGGTGCCCAAGGTGACGCCGCCCGTGGCTGTCGCTGAAGTGGATGGCGGTCAGCGCCCGTTGCTGATGGCAGGCAAGAAAACCTTGTTCCAGCGTGTACTCAGCAAACCCGGCGCCCAGCTTTCAGCGGACGCCGGGAGTACGCCGGGTAAAGCGCTGCCGGCGTTTTCCGTGCTCTACGTGTACCAGCGCAAAGAGGTCGATGGCAGCCAGTGGGTACGCGTCGGCGCGGCCACTGATGGTCGCAGCGACGGTTGGCTGCCAGCCTCCCAGGTCAGCGACTGGAAACAAAGCCTGGTGCTCAAGTTCACCGAGCGCTCCGGCCGGGCTCCCGTGATGTTCCTGCGCCAGCCCGGTGAGGTGGAAAAACTGCTGGCCGACCCTGCCGCAGCGAAAAGCGCCTTGGCCAAGGCGCAGAACAACCGTGAAGACAACCAGCAAGTCCTGGCCCTGGAACCCACCGCCAGCGCGGTGCCGCAGAACCAGTTCTACCTGTTGCCGATCTTCGATTCCAAGGAGAGCTTCGACGACAACGGCCAGCCGGTGCAGTTGCTCAACGTGGCCTCCATCGACCCAGGCAGCCGCGCCGCTGCCAGACCCGCCAGCCCGACGCTCAGCGCCAATGCCGACGCGTTCCGCACGGCGGTGGTGCTGGTGGTGGACACCACCGTGTCGATGCAGCCCTACATCGACCAGATTCGCGACGTGGTGCATGAGCTGCAAACCCGCATTGCTGAGCGTGGCGAGTTGGACAGCGTCAGCTTCGGCATGGTCGGCTTTCGCAGCAGCATCCAGAAAACGCCGGGCCTTGAGTATGTCGCCAAGACCCTGATCAGCCTCGACCAAGGCCGCGACCCGCAGCGCTTTCTGGATATGGCGCGACAGGTCAAAGCGTCGACGGTGTCCAGCCACTCGTTCAACGAAGATGCGTTTGCCGGGGTGATGCAGGCAGTGGACGGCATGGATTGGTCCGGCTACGGCGGGCGCATCATCCTGCTGGTCTCCGATGCCGGCGCGCTGCGCAAGAACGACCCGTTCGCCGCCACCCAGATGAACGAAGCGGAAGTGCGCCAGGCGGCGCTGGGCAAGCAGATCAAGATCTACGCGCTGCACCTGCGCACCGATGCCGGCAAGAAAACCCATGCCGGCGCCGAGAGCCAGTATCGCGTCCTCACCGCCGACGCCAACCCGCAGATCGGCGACCTGTACACGCCGGTGCCAGGGGGCGATGTGCGCAAGCTGGGTGAGCGCGTCGATGAGATCGGCACGGTGTTCGCCAACCTGGTGCATCAGGTGCGCAGCAACACGCCGCAGCCCGTGCCGTTGCTCAGTGCCGCGCCGAGCCTGGCGGACAAGTCCGCCGCCGTCGGCTATGCCATGCACATGGACTTTCTCGGGCGCAAGACCGCGAGCCAGGCACCGCAATTGGTCAGCGCCTGGACCGCTGATCGTGACCTGACCAACCCGGCGCTGCCAGCGTTCCAGGTGTGCGTGATGTTGACCAAGCTGCAACTCAACGATCTGCAACAATCGTTGAAGTTGATCGTGGATGCGGCGCGCAAGACCCAAAGCTCGCCCAAGGATTTCTTCCAGGAAATCGCCAGCGCCTCGGCCTATATGAGCCGCGACCCGCAGGCCCTGCGCAAGGGCGGCAACCTGGCTGACGGCGGCCTGCTCGGTGAATACCTGGAGGGCCTGCCGTACCGCAGCAAGTCGCTGAACATGACCCAGGACCTGTGGTTGTCATTGAGCGTGGCCGAGCAGGAAGACTTTATCGACGAGCTGGATTCGAAAATCCGTCTGTATGAAACCTTCCATAACGACGTGGCCAACTGGGTCCGTTTCGGCGATGCCGAACCGGGCGATGCGTTGTATCGCGTGCCGCTGTCGACGCTGCCGTAATGTTGAACCTGAGCGCGGTGCACAAGAGCCGGGGCGTCGGTAGCCAGCGCTACAGCCTGGTGATCCCTGCGTTGCAGCTGGGCGCGGGTGAACAACTGGCAATTGTCGGCCCCAGTGGTTGCGGCAAGAGCACCTTGCTCGACCTGCTGGCGCTGGTGTTGGCGCCGGATCAGGTGGGGCAGTTTGCATTCAACCAACACGACGTCGGCGCGCTGTGGCGTGCCGACCGGCAATCGGCGCTGGCCGCGTTACGCAGCCAGCACTTGGGCTATGTGCCGCAGACCGGGGGGTTGCTGGGGTTTCTGGACGTGCGCGGCAATATCGCGCTGTCGCGCCAACTGCTGGGCTTGCAGGATGACGGCCGCGTGGCGCGCCTGGCTGAGCAGTTGCAGATCAGCGATCAGTTGGCCAAGCGCCCGGCGGCGTTGTCGGTGGGCCAACGCCAGCGGGTCAGCTGTGCACGGGCCCTGGCCCATGGGCCGCAACTGGTGCTGGCTGATGAGCCGACGGCGTCCCTGGACCCGCTCAACGCCGAACGCGTGATGCAGGCGCTGCTGGCCCAGGCCCGCGAACACCGTACGGCCTGTGTGATCGCCACCCATGATGAACCGCTGGCCCGCGCCAGTGGCTTGCAGGTGCGGCGTATCAGTTGCCAGCGCGATCCAGACGGCGGTATCACCGCAACCCTCGGGGAGGCGTGCTGATGCGCATCGGCCTGGTTGCTTCGCTTGCGTGGCAGGACTACCGCAACGATGGGTGGTTGTCGGCCTGTGCGGTGTTGGCATTGGTGGCGGTTATCGCGCCATTGCTGGTGTTATTCGGGCTGAAATTTGGACTGGTTAGCAGTTTGACCGAACGCTTGGAGACCGACCCCGCCAGCCGTGAAATCATCCCATTGGGCGGTGGTCGATTCAGCGCGGCGTTTATCGCGCAACTGGGTGAGCGCAGCGAGGTGGCGTTTGCTGTGCCGCGCACACGGCAAATTGCCGCCACGGCGCAGGTGGGCACCCTGACCCTGGAAATGCTGCCGACTGCCGCAGGCGACCCGTTGTTGGCTGGCTTGCCGATGCCCCACGGCCTGGACCAGATCGTGCTCAGCCATACCGCCGCCGAAAAACTCGCGGCAAGGCCCGGTGACTGGCTGGAAACCAGCTTTGCGCGGCAAGTGGCGGGGCGCGTCGAGGCCCAGCGCACGCGGTTGCAGGTGCTGGCGGTGTTGCCGCTGGAGGCCTTCGTTCGCGAGGGCCTGTTTGCCGATCTGGCGTTGTTGGAGGCAGCGGAAGATTATCGCGATGGCCGTGCGGTGCCGGCGTTGGGTTGGGCCGGTGAAGCGGCGAGCGTGAGCGAACAGCGTATCTACCCAGCGTTTCGCCTGTACGCGCGCAGCCTCAGTGATGTGGAACCGTTGCGGGTGTATTTCGCCGGGCAGAACCTGTTGGTTTCAACCCAGGCGCACACCATCGCTCAAGTGCAATCGTTGAGCCGCAACCTGTCGATTGTGTTCTGGATCATCGCCGGGTTGGCGTTGGCCGGGGCGTTTGCGGCTATTTTCGCGGGCACCCTGGCGGCGGTGGCGCGTAAGCACCGTGAACTCTCGGTGTTGCGCCTGCTGGGGTTTTCCACCGCCGCGTTGTTGCTGTTTGTGCTGCTGCAAGCGCTATACAGCGCGGGTTTTGCCGCTGTGCTCAGCGTTGGGCTGTATGGCCTGGCTGAGGCGGCGTTGAACAAGCTTTTTGTGCAGGTGCCGGGCGAGTACGCCAGCCACCTGTTGGCGCGCCATTACGGCCTGGCCCTGGTGGCGGTGCTCGGCGTCAGTGCCGTGGCGGCCGCCTGTGGTGGTTGGCGGGTGGCACGTATCCAGGCTTCTGAAGGAATCAGAGATGTATAAATTACTGGGCGCCTGCGTGGCGCTGAGCCTGGCCTCGCTGGCCTGGGCCGATGAGGCAAGTGACAAGCTCGACAACCCCAAGCCGTTGCCGGACGACGTGAGCCTGCCGCTGCCCTGCGAAGGTAACATGGTATTCCGCTACGCCTACATTCTGGCCCAGGGCACCCTGGATGACCGTGAAATCAACCTGGGCTACCCCTTTGCCGAAGGCGAGGCGGGTTATCAGCAGTCGTTTATTTCCGGCTACCGGCGCGACTTCATCAACGGCCAGTTCACCCTCAAGGACTTGCCCAAGGACTGGAGCAAGGTCATCGCGCCGCAGATGCCGAAGACCGACGCCAAGACCCCGCTCAAGCCCATGCTGTACTTTATCGGCAAATACGAAGTGACTGCTCGCCAGTACGCCCAGGTGATGGCCCAGGCGCAATCCCTGGCCAGCGGAGAACCGGCTCCCGCATGTGAGGCGCCCAGCGGCATGGCCGGGCGTTTGCCCAAGGTGAAACTGTCGCGCTTTGAAGCCGAGCGTTTCTCGGCGGTGTACAGCGCCTGGCTGATGAAATACCACCGCGAACTGCTGCCGGTAAGCGGGCGCGGTGCGTCGGCCGAAGACGGCGGCCTGGGTTTTGTGCGCCTGCCCACCGAAGTGGAGTGGGAGTACGCCGCACGCGGCGGCCAGGCGGTGAGCCGCCAGGACCTCGAAGGCCGTCTGTATCCACGGCGCGCCGAGGGCAGTGAAAGCGATGGTCCGCTGGCCGATTACGCGGTGTTCAACCAAGTGGCCGGCGGCACCGGCCAGGCGGCGCGGTTGATGCCCATCGGTACCAAGTTGCCCAACCCCATTGGCATGTTCGACGTGATCGGCAACGCCGCGGAAATGGTCCAGGAATCCTTCCAGCTGGTACACGCTGGCCGCCGCCAGGGCACCTACGGCGGCTTTGTGGTCAAGGGCGGCAACTACCTGGAAGGCGAGGGCACGTTGTTCACCGGCATGCGCCGCGAATACCCGTTGTTTGCCGCTGATGGCACCGAGCAAAGCAACGAGACCACCGGCTTTCGCGTGGCGATTGGCGCGTTGTCGGCGCCGCGCTCGCGCTACAAGGAATTGTTTGCCCAATGGCAGAAGGAAGGCCGCCTGGCCGCGCTGACCGATGCCATCGACGACGCCCAGGACCCGACCAAGCGCCTGGACAGCATCATCGCCGCCAGTGTCGATCCCAAGCTTCAAGCCGAGCTGGGCCTGGTCAACGAAGAGCTCAAGCGCAACGTGTCGCTGATCGCCCAGCAACGCGAAGAAGCCGCGGGCAATTTGATCCAGTCGGCGGCGTTGGTGGCCGAGACCATCAGCAACTACAACATCCGCCTGGCCAACCTGCAGAAGAGTCGCCAGCAGGCGGTGGACAGCAAGGACGAGGCCAGCGCGCAGCTGTTTGACATGGCCATTACCAATGGACGCAGCGCGTTGGACGGCGCGGTGGCGATTTACATCGACAACCTGGCCACCGGCACGCGCTACACCGATGCGGTGATCCAGGCGCAGTTTCAACGGATCAAGGAAGAGTTGGATCGCAAGCCAGTGCTCGGCAAGAGCCTGGTGACGCGCGCGACACTGTTCGTTCGCCATGTCGGCAACTACCGCAAGCAACAGCGGGCCGACCCGGCAACGATCTTGAAGGAATTGCTCGCAGCGAGCGGTCAGCGGTCTTGATCGTTGGCTGTCTAGCGAGCTTGGAAGGGACTCAGGCGGCGGTGGGCCGTGCTGGGCAAGTCAAACTTAACAGAGATCACATCTATGCTTTTTTCCCGTAAGGCGGTTTCCAAGCGTCACCTGCTGCTGATCGCAGCTGGTTTCAGTACCGTGTTGACTGGTTGCGCTACGTCGCCTGCGTCCAAGGTGGCGTCGAGCACCAAGGTCGAGTACTACCCCAACTGCTACGAGCCGGTGCAGCACCTGCGCGCCACCGATTCGGACATGACCAAGTCGGTCGTCACCGGTGCCGCGATCGGCGCGGCCGGCGGTGCCCTGCTGGGCGCGCTGACCGGCGACAAGGACAGCCGTGGCCGCAATGCCGCGATCGGTGCCGCAGGCGGCGCCCTGGCTGGCGGTGCGGCGGGTTACTACACCGAGCGCCAGAAACAGATCACCGATGACAACCAGCGCATCGCGTCCTACTCCACCGACTTCAACAAAAGCGCCTCGGACATCGACCGCAGCACCGCCTATGCCAAGGCCTCGCAGCAGTGCTACCAGAGCGCATTCACCAAGCTGGTGGCTGATCGCAAGGCCAAGACCGTCAACGACACCGAAGGCCGCAAGCGCCTGGCGGAAATCGTCGCGGGTCTGAAGGAATCCAATGACCTGATCGTGACGGTCAACGGCAAGGCCAGCGAAGACCTGAACAACTACACCCAGGCGTACGAGAAAGACCTGCAACAGGTCGGCGTACAGCGCAGCGATGTGGTGACCGTGGCCACCGCCGATACCACGCCAGTGGTCGCTCCGGCCAAGGGCAAGAAAGCCGTCAAGCCAGCCAAGAAGCCGGTGCTGCCGACAGTGCCGAAAGAAGCGGTAACCACCGAACGTAGCATCCAGACCGTGCAGGCCAAGCAAGCTGAAAGCAAGCAGGTCGCCAGTGCGGGCAAGACCCAGATCGAAGCAACCTGCCGCAATCCAAACCTGGCCGATTGGGCGCCAGTGCCATGTCCTAACGTTTAAGTACTTGTTGCTATAAGCGTTAAACGCCAACCGATCTGCGCCTAAAGCGCGAGATCGGTGGCGTTCTTTTTGCAAATCGTTACACTGCTGCGGCCACTCCAATAAATACACCGAGGCCGTGTGCATGAAATTTCGTCTTCTCCTGTGGGTGCTGGGCCTGATGATGGGCAAAGCCAGCCGCACCAACCCCGCCTTCCAGCAGCAACTGGGTGACAAAGACCTGGCCTTCCAGCTGCAGACCCTCGACGGCAAGGTTGCCCGTCACTTCATCGTCAAAGACCAGCGCATCACCAGCCGCTCAGGTGTCCACCCGGCGCCGGCCTTCGCCATTGCCTTCAAGGATGCCGCCTACGGCTTCGCCACGATGCAGGCGAAGAACAAGCAACTGGCGTTCATGACGGGGATTCAGGACAAGTCGATCCAGATCAAGGGCAACCCGGCACTGGTGATCTGGTTCCAGGGGCTGACCAAGTATTTGAAGCCGAAGAAAAAGAAGTAGGCGGTCAGGTAGACCGAGTTGAATTCATCGCAGGCAAGCCAGCTCCCACAGTTGACCCTATTTCAACGTTGGAACGCGGTCACTGTGGGAGCTGGCTTGCCTGCGATAGCGGTGTAACAAGCGCCAGATTTACCCCTGGCTGAACTGCGAAGCCAATTCGCGCAACAGCACTTCGGCATCCAGCACTTTACCGACCACATCCTCCGCCTTCTCGCGGCTCAAGCCCAGGCGCTCAAGCAGTGCGTCCGGAATGGATTCATCCGGCCCGGAGCCAATCCCCCGGCTGCGCAACAGGCGCACCGCCAGGCACACCAGGTTCGGATACTCGGCGTATTGCCCGTCGTACGTCGGGTCGTGCTGGAAGCGCAGGGCGGTGCACAATTCGTCCGGCATGTCCCAATAGCGCATCAGCCAGGCGCCGATCTGTTCGCGGCTGATGCCCAGCAAGTGTTGCTCGACGTAGCTGTGGCACAGGTGCGGGTTGACCTCCAGGTGCCGGCAGATCAGCGAGAAGTGCGGCGGAAACACGTGGGCCAGCAGCAGATAGCCGAAGTTGTGCAGCAAACCTGCCAGGTAGGTCAGGCCGGCTTCCGGGCGCTGGGCGCGGGGCATGGCACGGGTCAGGCCTTCAATCACGGCGGCGGTGTAGATCGACTGGTGCCAGTACGGCGTGGACAGGTGCGGGCGGTCCTTGGGCAGGCTCAGGGTTTTGCCCAGGGCCAGGCCCAGCGCCAGGTTGATCACAAGATCAAAGCCCAGCACGCGCACGATGGCGTCTTCGACTGAGCGGATCTTGCCCGGCGAAGCGTAGTAGGGCGACGCGGCCCAGCTTACGACCTGGGCGGCGAGGGCCGGGTCGGTTTCCACCACGCCGGTGATGTCGTCGATGGTGGCATTGGGATCGACGCGCAGCTTGATGATCTTCTGCGCGGTGTCGGCCAGCGGTGGAATCTCGATGGTCGCTTCCAGGCGCTGCTGAATACGACGCGCGGTGAAGGCTTGCATCGCCTGGGTGATTTCCTCACGGTCATCATTGGGGCGGTCGAGATTCGGGCGGATGTTGCTCAAGGGTTCCCCGAACTGCGCGGCGCTGGCCTTGGTGAGCAGGCTCTTGAAGGCGTCGCTGGGGATTTCCAGCAACAGCCCGGCTTCGCCCGAATGCACCAGCAGGCTCGGCTCATTGAGCAAGCGGCCTTCGTACAGGCATGGCGAACTGGTCAGGGGCGGCAAACCCGGCAGCAGGCTCAGGTCATGCTTGCCCAGCATGCGCTCGACACGCTCGGGGGCGACGGCCGTGAGGCGGCGACCGGTGAGTTCGGCGAGGCGGTTGAGGTCCAGCAACTGGCTTTGGGGGAACAGCACCATGAGCGCGCCAACCGCATCTTCAAGCAACACCGCCTGGACCTTTTGTGCAGGGTTCAGGCCAGGCTGTTCGATGACTTCCGTGTAGGGGATGGCGAGCTTTGCGAGCAGCGCCCGAATGACCGGCGGGGCGGTCAGTGGGGCTGTGGCGAGGGCAACTTCTGACATGGCCTGATCCAATTTCTTACATTCATTGGAGTATAACCAGCTTGATACGGGTGTTGGTCGGATAAGTGCGTCAGGCGTCACACTTGGCCGTATTGCTGGCCGTGCCGCAGCCAGCGGTTGAGCAAGGGGCTGACGTGATCGGGCCAACGTTCGAGCAATGCTTGCGCAGCATCGCGCACGGCGGGCAGCAGGTCGGCATCGCGCATCAGGTCGGCGACCTTGAATTGCAGCAGGCCGGTCTGGCGCGTGCCGAGCATTTCACCGGGGCCGCGCAGTTCGAGGTCTTTTTCGGCGATAACAAAACCGTCGTTGGTTTCGCGCATGATGCCCAGTCGCTGGCGACCGATCTGCGACAGTGGCGGGTGATAGAGCAGCACGCAGTGGCTGGCGGCACTGCCCCGGCCAACCCGCCCGCGCAGCTGGTGCAGCTGCGCCAGGCCCAGGCGTTCGGGGTTTTCGATGATCATCAGGCTGGCGTTGGGGACGTCCACGCCCACTTCAATCACGGTGGTAGCCACCAGCAATTGCAGGTTGCCGGCCTTGAACTCGGCCATCACTGCGGCTTTTTCCGCCGGTTTCATACGGCCATGGATCAACCCCACCTTGAGCTCACCCAAGGCACTGGTGAGGTCTTCATAAGTGGTTTCGGCGGCCTGACAGGTCAGTTCTTCGGACTCTTCGATCAGGGTACACACCCAGTACGCCTGGCGGCCTTCGGCGCAGGCACCGCGCACGCGCTCGATCACTTCGACACGTCGGGTGTCGGTGACCAGCACGGTGTTGACCGGCGTACGCCCCGGCGGCAGTTCGTCGAGGATCGATGTGTCGAGGTCGGCGTAGGCGCTCATGGCCAGGGTGCGTGGGATCGGCGTGGCGGTCATGATCAACTGGTGCGGGTTCATGCGCCCGCCCACGCCTTTCTGGCGCAGGGCCAGGCGCTGTTGCACGCCAAATCGGTGCTGTTCGTCGATGATCACTAGCGCAAGGTTCTTGAACTGCACTTCGTCCTGGAACAGCGCATGGGTGCCCACCACCATCGGTGCGCCGGCGGCGATCTGCTCCAGGGCGGCCACGCGGTTCTTGCCTTTGAGCTTGCCAGCCAGCCACGCCACCTCCAGGCCCAGCGGTTCGAGCCAGCGCTTGAAGGTGATGAAGTGTTGTTCGGCGAGGATTTCCGTCGGTGCCATCAGCGCCACTTGATAGCCAGCTTCCAGGGCTTGCAGGGCGGCGAGGGCAGCGACCACGGTCTTGCCTGCCCCTACGTCACCCTGGATCAACCGCAGCATCGGTTCTTGCTGGCTGAGGTCGTAGGCGATTTCATTGCCCACGCGCTGTTGCGCGCCGGTCGGCGCAAAGCCGAGGTTGGCCAGGTATTGCGCAGGCAGCCGCGTGGCCTTGGGCATCGCCGGGGCGCGCAGGGAACGCATGCTTTCGCGCAGGCGTTGCTGGGACAGCTGGTGCGTGAGCAGTTCTTCAAAGGCCAGGCGATGCTGGGCCCAGTGATGACCGAGGGCGAGTTCGTCCACATCGGCATCGGCGGGCGGGTGATGCAAATACCGGATCGCATCGGCCAGGGGCGCCAGCTGATAGTCGCGGGCCAGCTCCAGGGGCAGCCAATCGGGCAGGCTTTGCGGGCCGAGCATGGTCAGGGTCTGCATGCACAACTGGCGCAGGCGTTGCTGGGTCAGGCCCTCGGTCAGCGGGTAGATCGGCGTGAGCGTGGTGTCCACCGGCGGCGGCTCATCGCCGGTAATGGCGCGGTATTCCGGGTGGTAGATTTCCAGGCCCGATGCGCCTGGGCGTGCCTCGCCATAGCAGCGCACGCGGGTGCCACGCTTGAGGCCTTCCTTCTGCGCGTTGCTGAAGTGGTAGAAGCGCAAGCTCAAGCCGCCAGTGCCGTCCTGCAGGCGCACCACCAGGCTGCGGCGCTTGCCCATCACCACGTCGGCGCCACTGACGGTGCCTTCGATCACCGCGTCTTGCCCAGGGCGCAAATGGCCGATGGGCACCACGCGGGTGCGGTCCTGGTAGCGCAGGGGCAGGTGGAACAGCACGTCCTGAAGGTTCTCCAGGCCGACCTTGGCCAGCTTCTCGGCCATGGCCTCACCGACACCCTTGAGTGCCGTCACCGACACCTGCGACAGCTCAGTCATACCGTGGCTTAGCTCGCAACGGGCGGCTTGGCCACCGAACACAGACGGATCGAGTCCGCGAGGATCTCAATCGCTTTGGGGCGCGGGAAGCTGGCGCGCCAGGCAATCGCCACGGTACGGAACGGCACCGGCGGCGTGAGTGGGCGAACTTCGATCACGCCCTGGGCGTAGTGATGGCTGTCTACCGCAGACAGCGGCAGGATCGAAATGCCCAGGCCGGAAGCGACCATATGGCGAATGGTTTCCAGGGAGCTGGATTCCACCGTGGTGTGCTTGGCGCCGTCGTTGCCCTTGGTCAGGGTCGGGCAGGCTTCCAGCACCTGGTCGCGGAAGCAGTGGCCTTCACCGAGCAGCAGCAGGCTCTTGTCGTTGAGCAGGCCGGCGTCGATGGTGTCCTTCTTGGTCCACGGGTGAGAGGCTGGCATCAGCACATAGAACGGCTCGTCGTAGAGCGGCAGGGTCAGCACGTCCGCTTCGTTGAAGGGCAGGGCGATGATGATCGCGTCCAGCTCGCCGTTGCGCAGTTTGTCGCGCAGCACGTGGGTGAAGTTTTCTTCGATATACAGCGGCATCTGCGGCGCGACGCGATGCAGTTGCGGGATCAGGTGCGGGAACAGGTAGGGGCCGACCGTATAGATCGCGCCGACCTTGAGCGGCGCGGTCAGCTGGTTCTTGCCGGCCTGGGCCAATTCGCGAATGCTTTGCGCCTGTTCCAGGACCTTCTGCGCCTGGGCAACGATGCCTTCGCCCACCGGGGTGAGGCGAACGGCGCTCTTGCTGCGCTCGAAAATCAGCACACCGAGTTCGTCTTCAAGCTTTTTCACACCCACCGACAGCGTCGGCTGGCTGACGTGGCAACGCTCGGCTGCATGGCCGAAGTGCTGTTCTTGGGCGAGGGTCACGATGTAGCGTAATTCTGTGAGAGTCATAGCGGGCGTCCATGAGGTTGCGGGCCAAGCATACCGGCTGCAATCGATAGACGCACGTTATCAGAACTTTGCTGGGGATTGAGTGGGGAGTGTCGGAATTTTGCTGAGGTAATAAAGCGAACGTGGGAGGGCACCAGTCCCTCCCACAGTGCTCTGTCAGCGGCGACGCTTGTCGATGTTGTAGACGAACGGCGCGACCAGTTCGACGCTGCCGTTTTTCAACAGGTCTGCCGGTGGCTTGGGTAGCGGCTGAGCCTTGCGGATCATCTCAAGCGTTGCACGGTCCAGGTCGGCGTTGCCGGAGCGGCCTTCCAGTTCGTAGGACAGCACATTGCCTTCGCCATCGACCACGAAGCGCAAGCGGTTCATACCTTCCTTGCCACTGCGTTGGGCGCCGGGCGGGTACTTCTTGTACTTCTGCAGGTGCGCCAGCAACGTGCTTTGCCAGGATGCCTGGGCGGCCAGCTGCTGTGCCGACGGGCCCGGTGTAGGCTGGGCGGACTTCTGCGCAGGTGCGTTGCTCGGCGGCGTTTCGCTCGGTGGCTCCTCGGAAGGTTTCTCCTTGGGCGGCTCGGGCTTCTTCTCCACCGGCTTTGGCGGTTGTGGCTTAGGCTTGGGCTTAACCGGCTTGGGCACCTGGATCGTTGGCTTGGGCGCCTCGGCCAGCTTCGGCAGGGGCAGCTCTTCGACCGGTGGTGGCGGCGGCGCAACGACCTTGGGCGGTGCTGGAGGCGGCGGTGGCGCTGGCAGCGGCGCCAGGTCGATGACCATGGCGGCAGGTGGCAGCTGGATCGCCTGCGGCGCGGACCATTGGAGCGCGATGATGATCGCGACGGCATGCACGCCCAGCACGACGGCGAGGCTGGTGCCATAACGCGTCAGTTTGTGGCGCGTCGTGATCATTTCTTGGCTGCCGTCTCAAGTCCGACCAGGCCTACCTTGAGGTAGCCGGCTGCCCGCAGGGCATCCATCACGCTCATCAGGTCGCCATAGTCCACGCCTTTGTCGGCCTGGAAGAAGATCGTCGTGTCTTTCTTGCCTTGGGTCTTGGCATCCAGCACCGGCCCCAGGGTTTCAGCCTTGACCTCTTCTTCGCCCAGGAACAGGCGTTGGTCCGCCTTGACGCTGAGGAATATCGGTTTCTCTGGCCGCGGCGCCGGCTTGGCGCTGGACGCGGGCAGGTCCACTTTGATGTCCACGGTCGCCAGCGGTGCCGCCACCATGAAGATGATCAGCAGCACCAGCATCACGTCGATAAACGGCGTGACGTTGATTTCGTGGTTCTCGACGAGTTCGTCGTCGCCTTGATTCAAATGCAGGCCCATGGCCGATTACCCCACTTTCACCATGTGCGGTTGCGAGCTGCGCTCGGTAGGCAGGTGATCGAGGTCACGGCTGACCAGCAACAGGACTTCAGCCGATGCATCCGATACCTGAGCCTTGTAGCCGGCAATCGAACGGGCGAAGACGTTGTAGATCACCACCGCAGGAATCGCGGCAACCAGGCCCAGGGCGGTAGCCAGCAGGGCTTCGGCGATGCCGGGGGCAACGACGGCGAGGTTGGTGGTCTGGGTTTTGGCGATGCCGATGAAGCTGTTCATGATGCCCCACACGGTACCGAACAGGCCGACGAAGGGCGCAGTGGAACCGATGGTGGCGAGTACGCCGGTGCCACTGCTCATGTTACGGCCGCAGGCGGCAACCAGGCGCTCCAGGCGGAAGCTGACGCGCTCCTTGATGCCTTCTTTTTCGCGAGTGTTGGCCGACAGGCGCATTTCTTCCAGTGCGTCGTGCACCAGCAGGTTAGCCAGGGTGCCCTTCTTGGTCGCGGTTTCGCTCGCTTCCTTGAGGGTGGTGGCTTTTTTCAGGTGGACGATTTCAGCGCGCAGACGACGCTTGGCGCCCAACAGCTCGAAGCCTTTGGCAATCCAGATGGTCCAGGTGATGATCGAGGCAATGGCCAGGCCGATCATGACGGCTTTCACCACCACGTCAGCATTCTGGTACATGCCCCATGGTGACAAGTCGTGGGCCATGCCCAGGGTGTTGTCTTCCTCAAGCACCACGCCGGTTTCGTCGGCAGGTGCGGCGGCGCCGGCGGCCTGGGCCGGGTCGGTGGCCACTGGCGCGACGGCAGGCGTTGCCGCAGTAGCGGCATTTTGCTCGGCAGCTGCCGGAGCGGCGGGGGCAGTGGCGTCAGCGAATGCGGCGGTCGGTGCCAGCAATACGCTGAACAGCATCGCAGCAATCGCACGCCAGGCGCGGGAGGGGCTGTGAAGCTTGGTTGGCGAAGCGGGGTTTGTATGACGTGTCATGCTGGCCGGACCTGAGAGAAAAAATGGGTGATCGTCCTTCCAGACCATTTCGGGTCGAGGACAAATGGGCGGTTATTATTGCAAGTAATTCTTGTTAACTAAAGTGGCACTGTTACTTTATTTCGCTTTTTACTGGCCGTTGATCCACTCGCGCGGCTAATCTGCGCCTTTGAGAATGGAGTTTTGTGATGTCTGTGCCTTCTGTTGTGATTGCCGGTTGCGGTGATGTGGGTAGTCGGCTGGCTAGCCAATTGCTGGCCTCGGAATGGGAGGTTCATGGCCTGCGCCGCGATATTTCGCGCCTGCCCGACGGGGTGATCGGCATCGCCGGCGACCTGTTCAAAAAGGACTGCCCTGACACCTGGCCCATCGGCGGGGTGGATTACCTGGTGTACTGCGCCGCTGCCACTGACCACGACGAAGCCGGCTATCGCGCCGCCTACGTGCAAGGGTTGCTGCATGTGCTGGAGTGGCTGGAAGACTACGGCCAGACGCCCAAGCATTTGCTGTTTGTCTCCAGCAGCAGTGTGTATGGGCAGCAAAACGGCGAGTGGGTCGACGAAACGTCCGAGACGCAAGCGAAGGGCTATTCCGGGCAGGTGATGCTGGAGGCTGAACAGGTGGCGCTCAACAGCGGTATTCCAGCGACCATCGTGCGACTGACCGGGATTTACGGCCCGGGTCGTGAATGGCTGCTCACTCAGGTTCGCCAAGGCTATCGCGTTGCGGTTGACCCGCCGTTGTATGGCAACCGTATCCACGCCGATGACGCCGCGGGCCTGCTCGCCTTTTTGCTGCGGCATGTGGAAAAGGGCGGTTCGCTGGACAAGGTCTACATCGGCGTTGACGATGCGCCGGCACCACTGGCCGAGGTGGTGGCCTGGTTGCGCGAGTACCTGGGTGTGACCGAGTGGGCTGAAGATGCAAGTGTGCGCCGTGCTGGCAGCAAACAATGCAGTAATGCGCGTATCAAGGCGCTTGGCTGGATGCCGACATACCCGACTTACCGGGAAGGCTATGCGGCGATTCTGAAAGGCTGAAGCGCGCAAAAAATGTGGGAGCTGGCTTGCCTGCGATAGCGGTATATCAATCACATCTTTGTTGGATGTAATACCGTCATCGCAGGCAAGCCAGCTCCCACATTTGGATTTGGGTGAGGCTTTTATTACTTTTCAAGCAACCATTGGCGAGGGCCTGGCGTAAACGAAGGCACTTCATCGGCCTGTGCGGTATTGATCGCCTGGAAGATCTCCAGTTGCTCACCCTTGCGCGCGAAGATCCAAGGGTTGCCCTGGCCGTTCAGTTGCAGCCAGATGCTGTCATAGCCGCCGCTCATGGAGGCGCAATCGCCTGCCAGGCAGAGTGAATAACGATCAACCCCCGGTAGGCCGGCGACCTTGCCGTCTGCCTGGAACTGCACCGTGGCGCCGCTGCCGGTGCCGTCGCTGATCTTCCAGTCGCCGCCCATATAGGCCGCGTACAGCGCGCGTTCGAAATTGGCGCCCAGTGGCGCGCCTTCTGGGGCCGGGTCTTTGGCGCGGGCAAACAGCTGCTCGGGCTCGTTGTCGTTGGCCACTTGCAGCAGTTGCTTGCCTTTGCGCTTGAGTTCAGTGGCAGAGCTGCCATAGAAATCCACGTTCCATGCGCCGGGCTCTTCACCCGACAACTTGCCTTCCGCCACTTCAAAACCGTTGTAGTAGCGGGCCTGCAAGGCCTTGGTGTTGACCTCCCACTCAAGGTTGGGGCCATAAGACTGCAGGGCTTCACGCAAAGGGCCGCCCTTGGCCGCCGCGTCGATGGCGGCCTGGTTGATCCAGGTACCGCTTACATCCAGGTCGGCGGGGTTACTGGCACAGCCACCGAGCAACAGGGCGAGCAACGAAGAGGCTACAAGCGCTTTGCGCATTACGAAATCCTTCTGAAACGAAGTCGGCGCAGCCTTTTGGGGCTGCGCCGGGTGTTTTACTCGATGACCAGAATGGCGTCCATCTCAACCTGTGCACCCTTTGGCAGGGCGGCCACGCCGATGGCGGCGCGGGCTGGGTAAGGTTGTTCGAAGTACTTGCCCATGATCTCGTTGACCTTGGCGAAGTGGCTGAGGTCGGTGAGGAAGATGTTCAGCTTGACGATGTCCTTGAACGAACCACCGGCAGCTTCAGCCACGGACTTGAGGTTTTCAAAGACCTGTACGGTCTGGGCTTCGAAGCCTTCAACCAGTTCCATGGTCTTTGGGTCCAGTGGGATCTGGCCGGACATGTAGACGGTGTTGCCCGCCTTGATCGCCTGGGAATAAGTGCCGATGGCGGCTGGAGCTTTATCGCTGGTGATAACTGTCTTGGTCATGAATGACTCCTTGTAATGGATCGGTTATGCACGCATGCGGGTGATGCGGATCACACCGGTCAAGGCGCGCAACTTTTTGATCACGCGGGCCAGGTGCACACGGTCGTGCACGCTGACCACCAGTTGGACCACGCTGATGCGACCATCGCGTTCGTCCATGCTGATTTTCTCGATATTGCCGTCGGCGGCGTTGACGCTGCTGGCCAGCAGGGCGATGAGGCCGCGCTGGTGTTCCAGCTCAACCCGCAGCTCGACGTTGAATTCGCCGGTGACATCCTTGGCCCACGAGAGCTGGATGCATTTTTCCGGGTTGTGGCGGATTTCAGTGATGTTGCGGCAGTTGTCCAGGTGCACCACCATGCCTTTGCCGGCGGACAAGTGGCCGACAATCGGGTCGCCC
This sequence comes from Pseudomonas sp. CCI1.1, assembly GCF_034348165.1. Lineage (NCBI taxonomy): Bacteria > Pseudomonadati > Pseudomonadota > Gammaproteobacteria > Pseudomonadales > Pseudomonadaceae > Pseudomonas > Pseudomonas sp. CCI1.1. Next base: position 4,453,949 of record NZ_CP133780.1, on the reverse strand, counting down.
GGGATCGGCGTGCAACATTTGGCGTAGCTGAGCACCAGGCCCTCGGTGCCGCGAATTGCCAGCGGGCCTTCAGGGCTCGGCAACTGTTCGCCTTCGCCCAGCAGGCGGCGCGCAACCACGTAAGCCATGCGGTTGCCCAGGCCGATATCTTCCAGCAGGTCTTCGATGGTTTCCTGGCGGTACTCGTGGAGCATCGCTTGCACGCGCTCTTGCGGGATCTTGTCCAGGGCGCTGTCGAAGCCGTTGAGCACCTTGTTCAGCAGGCGTTCGCCCAGGCTGATGGATTCGGAGCGGCGCTGCAATTTCAGCGCGTGGCGAATATGCGTACGCGCCTTGCCGGTGACCACAAAGTTGAGCCAGGCCGGGTTGGGGCGAGCGCCCGGTGCGCTGACGATCTCCACCGTGGAACCGCTTTGCAGTGGTTCGGACAGCGGGGCCAGGCGCCGGTTGATGCGACAGGCGATGCAGCTGTTGCCGACATCGGTGTGCACTGCGTAGGCAAAATCGACCGCCGTGGAGCCTTTGGGCAGCTCCATGATCCGGCCTTTGGGCGTGAACACGTAGACCTCGTCCGGGAACAGGTCGATCTTCACGCTTTCGATAAATTCCAGGGAGTTGCCGGCACGTTGCTGCATTTCCAGCACGCCCTTGACCCATTGGCGCGCGCGAGCATGGGTGCCTTTGGGCTGCTCGTCGCCGCTGGACTTGTACAGCCAGTGGGCGGCGATGCCGTTGTTGGCCATCTCTTCCATTTCGCGGGTGCGGATCTGGATCTCGATCGGCACGCCGTGCATGCCAAACAGGGTGGTATGCAGCGACTGGTAGCCGTTGGCCTTGGGAATTGCGATGTAGTCCTTGAAGCGGCCCGGCAGCGGCTTGTACAAATTATGTACAGCGCCCAGCACGCGGTAGCAGGTATCGACCTTGTCGACGATAATCCGGAACGCGTACACGTCCATGATCTCGTTGAAGGCCCGGCGCTTGCCGCGCATCTTCTTGTAGATGCCGTAAATGTGCTTTTGCCGACCGCTGACCTCGCCCTCGATCTCGTCGATCGCCAGGCAATGGCTCAGGGACTCTTCGATCTTGTTGACGATTTCCTTGCGATTGCCCCGTGCGCGCTTGACCGCCTGGTAGATGCGCGCCGAACGCATGGGGTGCATGGCTTTAAAGCCGAGGTCTTCGAATTCGATACGAATGGCGTGCATGCCCAGCCGGTTGGCGATGGGCGCATAGATTTCCAGGGTTTCCTTGGCGATGCGTCGGCGCTTTTCGCCGGACAGCACTTCCAGCGTGCGCATGTTGTGCAGCCGGTCGGCCAGCTTGACCAGGATCACCCGAATGTCTCGGGCCATGGCCATGGCCATCTTCTGGAAGTTTTCCGCCTGGGCTTCGGCCTTGGTCTCGAAGTTCATCTGGGTCAGCTTGCTGACCCCATCGACCAGTTCGGCCACGGTTTCGCCAAATTGCGCACTGAGCGCTTCCTTGGCAATGCCGGTGTCTTCGATCACGTCATGCAGCATCGCGGCCATCAGGCTCTGATGGTCCATGTGCATGTCGGCAAGAATATTGGCCACCGCAAGAGGATGGGTGACATACGCCTCGCCACTGCGGCGGCGCTGGCCGTCGTGGGCTTGTTCGGCATAGAAATACGCTCGGCGAACCAGGTTGACCTGGTCGGCGCCGAGGTAGGCCGATAAGCGATCGGCGAGGGCGTCTATGCTCGGCAAAGTGTGAACTCCTGCCGATGGCTGTGACCCCGCGCCGTGCTACGTCGACCAGGCATAGGCTTAGACGTCCTCGTTGGACTCGCCTTCGAACGCTGCAAACAGCGGTTCGTCTTCAACGATTTCGGCGTTGGCGATGAACTCGTAGCTCATCAGGCCTTCAGCGATTTCACGCAGGGCTACAACGGTAGGCTTGTCGTTTTCCCACTGGACCAGGGGCTCTTTGCCGCCAGTGGCCAGTTGACGGGCACGCTTGGTAGAGAGCATGACCAGCTCAAAGCGGTTATCCACGTGTTCTAGGCAGTCTTCAACGGTTACGCGGGCCATGGTATTCCTCGGAGCGAATGCAAGATGCGCGCTGCCCGGTTGGGCGAGCGGACTGAGCAGTTTAAAAAATCACCAGCGTTTAGGGAAGCGCTGATTTTTCGCAGGCCTTCGCAAAACCGCTACAAGTGCCAATGTAAGGCCCTTGCAGCTGTTTTGGGAAGCGCCAATCAACCGAGCAATTCGGCGAGTAATTTGCCGAAACGCTGCTGTTGGCGCTTTTGCTGCAGTTGGTTGGCGCGGAAAATCGCCTTCAAATCGTCCAATGCGTGGGTAAAGTCGTCATTGATGATCAGGTAGTCGTAGTCGACGTAGTGGCTCATTTCGCTGACGGCCTCACGCATGCGACCTTCGATGATCTCGTCGCTGTCCTGGCCACGGTTGGTCAGACGCTGGTGCAGGGCTTGGAGCGAGGGCGGCAGGATGAAGATGGAGCGCGCCTTGGGCATCAGCTGGCGCACTTGCTCGGCGCCCTGCCAGTCGATCTCCAGAATCAGGTCGTGGCCTTCGTCCAGGGTCTGTTGCAGGTGGCTCTGCGAGGTGCCGTAGAGGTTGCCGAACACTTCGGCGCGCTCCAGGAAGTCACCGTGTTCGATCATCTTGACGAACTCGGTACGCTCGACGAAGTGATAGTGCACGCCGTCCACTTCGCCCGGGCGCATGGCGCGGGTGGTGTGCGAGACCGAAATGCGGATCTGCTCGTCAGCGTCGGTCAAGGCCTTGACCAGGCTGCTCTTGCCCGCGCCCGAAGGGGCGGAAATGATGTAAAGGGTGCCGGTGCTGTGGGTCATGGAGGGTGCCTTACTCAATATTCTGTACTTGTTCGCGCATTTGCTCGATCAACACTTTGAGGTTGACCGCCGCCGTGGTGCTGCGCGGGTCGAACGCCTTGGAGCCCAGTGTATTGGCTTCGCGGTTGAGTTCCTGCATCAGGAAGTCCAGGCGCCGACCGGCGGCACCGCCCGACTTGAGTACGCGGCGCACTTCAAGGATATGGGTACTCAGGCGGTCGAGTTCTTCGGCCACGTCGCTCTTCTGTGCGAGCAGGACCATTTCCTGTTCCAGGCGCGTCGGGTCGAGGTCGGCCTTCATGTCGGTGAAGCGGTCTAGGACCTTCTGGCGCTGGGTGGCGAGCATCTGCGGTACCAGTTCACGCAGGGTCACTACGTCGGCTTCGATCGATGTCAGCCGCTCGCTGATCAGGCGCGCCAGTTCGGTGCCTTCGCGCTCACGGCCGGCCTTGAGTTCCTTCAGGCCCTGGTTGAACAGGGCGAGGGCTTCGGCATTCAGGGCCTGTGGGTCAGCCGCGTCGGCCACCAGCACGCCGGGCCAGGCCAATACTTCCAGAGGGTTCAATGCGGCCGGCTGCTTGATCAGGCCGGCGATGGTTTCGGCAGCGGCCACCAGTTGGGCGGCGCGGTCGCGGTCGACCTGCAGCGGCTTGCCGGTGGTTTCTTCGGTAAAGCGCAGGGTGCATTCCAGCTTGCCACGGGAAATGCCCTGGCGCAGCGCTTCACGCACGGCGCCTTCGAGGTCGCGGAACGACTCTGGCAGGCGCAGGTGCGGCTCCAGGTAACGGCTGTTGACCGAGCGCAGTTCCCAGCTGAGGGTGCCTTGGGTCCCGGCTTTTTCGACACGGGCGAAGGCGGTCATGCTGTGCACCATGGAGGTACCTCGCGTTGGATAAATAGAAATTGGCCAGGCCGACCTGTAGGAGCGAGCTTGCTCGCGAAGAACGCAAGGCGCCGCGCTGAATCAGGAAGCCCCCGTAATTGTTGGCGTTTTTCGCGAGCAAGCTCGCTCCTACAGTCTGGAGGCGCAGGATTGTAGCGCAGTGGGAGGTAGGCGCCCAAACCCGGGCATTGGTAACCGGATTTTTTAGAAGTGCCCCGAACCGGCTTGCGGCTCTATAATGCTCGGCAGTTTTTCGTCCTCAGTACAGGTATCCCCTATGAAACGTCCAAGTGGTCGCGCTGCCGATCAGCTCCGCTCGATCCGCATCACCCGCAACTACACCAAACACGCCGAGGGATCCGTACTGGTCGAGTTTGGCGATACCAAGGTCATCTGCACTGTCAGCGTCGAAAACGGCGTGCCGCGCTTCCTCAAGGGCCAGGGCCAGGGTTGGTTGACCGCTGAATACGGCATGCTGCCGCGCGCGACTGGCGAGCGTAACCAGCGTGAAGCCAGCCGTGGCAAGCAAGGCGGGCGTACCCTGGAAATCCAGCGCTTGATCGGCCGTTCCCTGCGTGCTGCCCTGGATATGTCCAAGCTGGGTGACGTGACTCTCTACGTCGACTGCGACGTGATCCAGGCAGATGGCGGCACCCGCACGGCGTCCATCACCGGCGCCATGGTGGCCCTGGTCGACGCACTGAAAGTGATCAAGAAGCGTGGCGGCCTGAAAGCGGGTGACCCGCTCAAGCAGATGATCGCCGCTGTGTCGGTTGGCATGTACCAGGGCGAGCCTGTGTTGGACCTGGACTACCTGGAAGACTCGGCCGCCGAGACCGACCTCAACGTGGTCATGACCAGCACCGGTGGTTTCATCGAAGTGCAGGGCACTGCCGAAGGCGCGCCATTCCAGCCGGCTGAGCTGAACGCCATGCTGGCCTTGGCCCAGAAAGGCATGACCGAAATCTTTGAATTGCAGAACGCCGCGCTGGCTGACTGAGCCGGCCCCAAGGAGAAGCGCCATGAATGACAGCCAGTTGCCGGTCCCGGCCCCGTCCAAGGAAGTACGCCAGTGGGCAATGTTGTGTCATTTTGCGGCATTCCTGGGGTTGGTATTCCCCTTCGGCAGCTTGCTGGGGCCGTTGATCCTGTGGCAATTCAAGAAGGACATGGACCCGCTCATCGATGACCAGGGCAAGGAGGCGCTGAATTTCCAGATCACCGTGGCGATCGCCTGGCTGGTGTGCCTCTTGTTGGGCTTCGTGGTTGTTGGCTTCTTGCTGATGACCGTGCTGGTGATCGGGGCGTTGATACTGACGATCATCGCCGGTATCAAGGCCAACAAAGGCATTGCCTATCGCTATCCGTGGACCTGGCGCCTGGTCAAGTAACCGAACGGCCACAAAAAAACCGACATCAGTGTCGGTTTTTTTGTGCCTGGAAAACGACCTCAGATGGTCAATGTCCAGTCGTAGTCCACGATCAGCGGCGCGTGCTGCGAGAAGCGCGGCTGGCGCGGCAGGCGTGCACTGCGTACGAACCGGCGCAGGCCTGGGGTCAGCAGCTGGTAGTCGAAACGCCAGCCCAGGTTGAGCATCTCAGCCTGTTCGTTATCTGGCCACCAGCTGTACTGGTCGCCTTCGCGGCTGACTTCGCGCAGGGCATCGACATAGCCCATGTTGCCGACAATCTCGTCCATCCAGGCGCGTTCCGGCGCCAGGAAGCCTGGGGATTGCTGGCTGTCGCGCCAGTTCTTGATATCCAGCTTCTGTTGCGCCACGTACAGCGAGCCACAATAAATGTACTCGCGACGTTTACGTCGCTGTTTATCCAAGTAACGGGCGAAATCGTCCATTAGCTTGAATTTCTGGTTCAAGTCTTCATCGCCGTTCTGCCCGGAAGGAAGCAGCAAGGTCGCGATGCTGACCTTGTCGAAATCGGCTTGCAGGTAACGCCCGTAGCGGTCGGCTGTCTCGAAGCCGAGGCCGCTGATGACCGCCTTGGGTTGCAACCGCGAGTACAAAGCCACGCCACCTTGGGTGGGCACTTCGGCATCGCAGGCATAAAGGAAGTAGCCATCCAGTTGGAAGGCTGGGTCGTCCAGTTCAAAGGCGGAGGCACGGGTGTCCTGCAGGCAGATGACGTCGGCATTCTGTGCTTGCAGCCAACTGAGCAAACCACGCTCGACTGCAGCCTGAATACCATTAACGTTCACACTGATGATCCGCATAAATGGCCCCAAAAATCGCGTGCGTGTATGATACACGCCGTCCACCCAATTAGCTAAATCCGTGGTATCTGAGGCTTTTTTCATGCAGGCGTATCAGCGCGATTTCATTCGTTTTGCCATCGATCGCGGCGTTTTACGCTTCGGTGAGTTCACCCTCAAGTCCGGGCGCACCAGCCCGTACTTCTTCAATGCGGGCCTGTTCAACTCAGGTTCGGCCCTGGCTCAGCTGGGCCGTTTCTATGCGGCAGCCATCGTTGAGAGCGGTATTTCCTTCGACGTACTCTTTGGCCCTGCCTACAAGGGTATTCCCCTGGCAGCGGCGACGGCGGTAGCGCTGGCGGAGCATCACGGGCAGGACTTGCCGTGGTGTTTCAACCGTAAGGAAGCCAAGGCCCATGGTGAAGGTGGCAGCCTGGTCGGCGCGCCATTGACCGGCGAGGTGCTGATCATCGATGACGTGATCACCGCGGGTACTGCTATCCGTGAAGTGATGCAGATCATCGCTTCCCAGGACGGCGCCAAGGCTGCCGGTGTACTGATCGCCTTGAACCGTCAGGAACGCGGCAACGGTGAGTTGTCGGCGATCCAGGAAGTGGAGCGTGACTTCGGCATTCCGGTGGTGAGCATCGTGTCGTTGAACCAGGTGTTGCAGTTCCTGGAAGATGACCCGCAGCTCAAGCAGCATTTGCCGGCGGTGCGTGCCTACCGCGAGCAGTTCGGCGTCTGACACTGAATCCTGTGGGAGCGGGCTTGCCCGCGATAGCGGTGTGTCAGGCGGTGCATTTTAGAATGTACTGCCGTCATCGCAGGCAAGCCAGCGCCCACATTTGAACTGTGTACAAACAAAAAGCCCCGCTCAATTCGATTGAGCGGGGCTTTTTGCTTTGCAGCGGTTAAGGACGCTTGCGGTTACTGATCAGCGTGCCCACACCAGTATCGGTGAAGATTTCCAGCAGGATTGCATTTGGCACGCGGCCATCCAGGATCAGCGAGCTGCCGACGCCGCCCTGCACCGCTTCCAGTGCGCAACGGATCTTCGGCAACATGCCGCCGTAGATGGTGCCGTCGGCGATCAGGTCGTCTACCTGCTGGGTAGTCAAGCCGGTCAGTACCTTGCCTTCCTTGTCCATCAAGCCGGCGATGTTGGTCAGCAGCATCAGCTTTTCAGCCTTCAGTGCTTCCGCCACCTTACCGGCTACCAGATCGGCGTTGATGTTATAGGACTCGCCATTAGCACCCACGCCGATCGGCGCAATTACCGGGATGAAGTCGCCCTTGACCAGCAGGTTGAGCAAATCGGTGTTGATGCCGATGACTTCGCCCACCTGGCCGATGTCGATGATTTCCGGCTGGGTCATCTCCGGCGTCTTGCGGGTCACGGTCAGTTTCTTGGCGCGGATCAGTTCCGCATCCTTGCCGGTCAGGCCGATGGCGCTGCCGCCGTGGCGGTTGATCAGGTTGACGATGTCTTTGTTGACCTGGCCGCCGAGGACCATTTCCACCACGTCCATGGTTTGCGCGTCAGTGACGCGCATGCCATCGATGAAGTGACTCTCGATGGACAACCGCTTGAGCAGGTCGCCGATTTGCGGGCCGCCGCCGTGGACGACCACGGGGTTGATCCCTACGGCCTTCATCAGCACGATGTCGCGCGCAAAGCCGGTTTTCAGCTCATCGCTTTCCATGGCATTGCCGCCGTACTTGATCACCAGCGTCTTGCCGACGTAGCGTCGAATATAAGGCAACGCTTCGGACAGGACCTTGGCGGTGTTGGCAGCGGCTTCGCGTTCGAGGGTCATTCAGGGCTCCGGGCAAAAAATCAGAACGGTAATTGGAGATCAGGGGCAACACGTTTCAACTGGGCGTGGAACACGTCCTTGATGCGCTGCAACTCAGCCTCGGTATCCGCCTCGAAACGCAGGACCAGCACCGGTGTGGTGTTGGACGCGCGAACCAGGCCCCAGCCTTTGGCGTAATCGACTCGCACACCATCAATGGTGGTCAGGTTGGCGCCTTCACCCCATTGCGCATCGTGCAATGCGTCAATGATGCTGAATTTGCTCTCCTCGGTCACATGGATATTGATTTCTGGCGTAGAAATATCATTCGGGAAGGTCTGAAACAGCTCTTCGGCCGTGGATTTCTCCTTGCTGAGGATCTCCAGCAGGCGAGCGGCGCTGTAAATACCATCATCAAACCCGAACCAGCGCTCCTTGAAGAACACGTGGCCGCTCATTTCACCGGCCAACAGCGCGCCGGTTTCCTTCATTTTCTTTTTGATCAACGAGTGACCGGTCTTCCACATTAGCGGGCGACCGCCGTACTCCTTGATCAATGGCGTCAGGCGACGCGTGCATTTCACGTCGAAGATGATCTCGGCGTTGGCATTGCGCGCAACCACGTCGCGGGCAAACAGCATCAACAGGCGGTCCGGGAACACGATCTCGCCGGTTTCGGTCACCACGCCCACACGGTCCCCGTCGCCATCGAAGGCCAGGCCGACGTCGGCGCCCACTTCCTTGACCTTGGCGATCAGGTCCACCAGGTTTTCCGGCTTGCCTGGGTCTGGGTGATGGTTGGGGAAGTTGCCGTCCACTTCGCAGAACAGTGGGATCACTTCGCAGTTCAGGGCTTCGAGCAATTGCGGGGCAATCACACCCGCTGCGCCGTTGCCGCAGTCCACCACGACTTTCAAGCGGCGGGCGAGCTTGACGTCACGGGTGATTTCATCGGAGTAGCGTTGCAGGATGTCAACCTTGGTGATGGTCCCTGTGCCGCGGGTCAGGTCGTTGGTCTTCAGGCGGGTGTGCAGGGCCTGGATCTGCTCATTGGCCAGGGTGTCGCCAGCGATGACGATCTTGAAGCCGTTGTAGTCCGACGGGTTGTGGCTGCCGGTAAGCATGACCCCGGATTTGCCCGCCAGTACGTTGGCGGCGTAGTACAGCGCGGGGGTTGGCACCAGACCGACGTCGCTGACGTGGCAGCCGCTGTCAGCCAGGCCCTGGATCAGTTGCTCGACCAGCTCCGGGCCAGACAAGCGGCCGTCACGGCCTACCGAAACGTTGGGTTCGCCTTGGGCCAGACTCTGGGAGCCGATGGCGCGGCCGATCCAGTAGGCGGTTTCGGCGGTCAGGGTCTTGGGGACCACACCACGGATGTCATAGGCGCGAAAAATGCTGTCGGGAAAGGTCGGGGCTACGCGGGCTGCGGTACTCATCGCGGGGGAAACTCCATCTGAAAGGGGGCAAGGCGGGCCTGATGTGGCTGGCCGGCAGGCTCAAACTGAAGGGTATGACGGCGTTTTCGGCAGAGAGTTCGTGGTGTAAAAATGCCATCGGCGCTTCGGCGCTAGCATTATTTTTACGTAGTCCTTTGATTTCATTAGAGAAATCTCGATGATTATTTCCGCGCATTCTTCATCCTGAAAAGCCGGGCGGTGGCGCGTGGCCGGACGATTGCATCCGGCCACGTTCAGCTTAGTCAGTGACTGCCGGAATGCCCAAAACCGCCTGCGCCGCGTTGGGTTTCATCGAATTCCTGCACCAATTCAAAATGCGCCTGCACCACCGGCACCAATACCAGTTGGGCGATGCGCTCGCCGACGGCGATGTTGAAAGCAGTCTGGCCACGGTTCCAGCACGACACCATCAACTCGCCCTGGTAGTCGGAGTCGATCAGGCCGACCAAGTTGCCGAGCACGATGCCATGTTTGTGACCCAGGCCGGAGCGCGGCAGGATCAGCGCCGCCAAGCCAGGATCGCCGACATAGATCGACAGGCCAGTGGGAATCAGGATGGTTTGGCCCGGCTCAAGGACGGTGTCCTCCTTGAGCATGGCGCGCAGGTCCAGGCCGGCGGAACCCGGCGTGGCGTAGGCCGGCAGAGGGAATTCGTTGCCGAGGCGTGGGTCGAGAATCTTGGCTTGCAAAGCGTGCATGGACATTAAACCTGGTTCAGCCGTTGGGCGATAAAAGAGATCAGTTGGCGGGCAATCTTGCCCTTGCTGGTCTGGGCGAAAAGGGTGGCGTGCAGTTCGCGGTCGATCACGCTGCACGCATTTTCCTCGCTGTTGAAGCCGATGCTCGGGTTGGCGACATCATTGGCAACGATCAGGTCGAGGTTTTTGTCTTTCAGTTTGCGTGCGGCGTAGTCCAGCAGGTGCTCGGTCTCGGCAGCGAAGCCGACGCTGAACGGACGGTCTGGACGGGTTGCGATGGTGGCCAGGATGTCCGGGTTACGCACCATTTGCAGGAGCAGGCCGTCGCCGCTCGTAGGGTCTTTCTTGAGCTTCTGCGGGGCCACGACCTCCGGGCGGTAATCCGCAACCGCTGCCGAGGCGATAAACAGGTCGCAGGGAATGGCGGCTTCGCAGGCCGCCAACATGTCCCGGGCGCTGACTACGTCGATCCGCGTGACGCGATCAGGGGTCGGCAGATGCACGGGACCTGTGATCAGTGTGACCCGTGCGCCTGCCTCGACCGCGGCTTCTGCCAACGCGAAGCCCATTTTTCCTGAGCTATGGTTGGTGATGTAGCGGACCGGGTCGATGTTTTCCTGGGTTGGGCCAGCGGTGATCAGCACGTGCTTGCCGGTCAGGGCCAGGTGCTGGAAGCACTCGGCGGCGCATTGTGCGAGGTCCGTGGCTTCGAGCATGCGGCCCAGGCCGACGTCGCCGCAGGCCTGGCTGCCGGACGCCGGGCCGAACACCTTGAGGCCGCGGGTTTGCAGGAGTTGGGTATTGGCCTGGGTGGCCGGGTCGCGCCACATGGCCTGGTTCATGGCCGGAGCGATAGCGACGGTGGCGTCGGTGGCCAATACCAGGGTGGTGAGCAGGTCATCGGCAATGCCCTGGGCCAGGCGGGCGATCAGGTCGGCAGTGGCCGGGGCGATCAGCACCAGGTCGGCCCATTTGGCCAGTTCGATATGGCCCATGGCGGCTTCTGCGGCCGGGTCCAGCAGGTCGAGGTGAACCGGGTGGCCGGACAGGGCTTGCATGGTCAGCGGGGTGATGAACTCACTGCCACCACGGGTCATGACCACGCGCACTTCGGCGCCCTGGTCCAGGAGCCTGCGAACCAACTCTGCGCTCTTGTAGGCGGCAATGCCGCCGCCGACGCCGAGAACGATGCGTTTCCGATACAGACGCTGCATTGGTTTGCCTTTCCAGTTCAGTGATGCCAGTTCAGTGACGCCTGCGATGACCCCTCCCCAGGTGAAATCGCCGGCAAAAAAGAGGGCCCTACGATAACACAGCGCCCGCCGGGCAACAGCGGAGCAGATACAGGGAGGTGGGATGAGTATTCGTGATTGGCCCGTGGCGGAGCGTCCGCGGGAGAAATTATTGGAAGGCGGCGCAGCGAGCCTGTCCGATGCCGAGCTGTTGGCGATTTTCCTGCGTACGGGGGTTGCCGGCCGAAGTGCGGTGGATCTGGCGCGCCATCTGTTGGCGCAATTCGGTGGCCTGCGCCCGTTACTGGAGGCCAGCCAGACGTTGTTCAGCCAGCATCTGGGGCTGGGCCCGGCGAAGTTCGCCCAACTGCAGGCGGTGCTGGAAATGTCCCGGCGCCACTTGGCTGAGCGCTTGCGGGCTGACTCGGTGCTGGAGAGCCCGTTGGCCGTGCGCGAGTACCTCAAGGCGCTGCTGCGCCATGAGCCCCATGAGATATTCGGCTGCCTGTTTCTGGACTCCAAGCATCGGGTGCTGGGGTTCGAGGTCATTTCCCAGGGCACCATCGACGCTGCGATTGTCTATCCGCGACAAGTGGTCAAGCGCGCCTTGGCGTACAACGCGGCGGCGTTGATCCTGTGCCACAACCACCCGTCGGGGAGCGCGGAGCCCAGCGCGGCTGATCGAAAATTGACCAAGCTGCTGCAAAAGGCGCTGGACGTGGTGGATGTGCGGGTGCTGGACCATATCATCGTGGGCGATGGCGACCCGCTGTCGATGGCTGAATACGGTTGGTTGTAACGGTCCGGCCTCTGTAGGAGCGAGCAAGTTCGCTCCTACAGGTGGGAGTGTGCCTTAGGGCTTGAGGCTGACTTTCGAATAGTCCTGGCGCCCGAACGGGCTTACCTGGTACCCCTGGATGTTCTTGCGGGTCAAGGCAAACGCCGTCGGATGCGCCAGTGGCAGCCACAGCGCCTGTTGCTGGATCTGCGCCTGGGCCTGCTGATACAGCTTGCTGCGCACACCCTGCTCACTGGTGGTTTTGCCCGCGCTGATCAACTTATCCAGGGTGGGGTCGCAATAGCGGGCAAAGTTGGTGCCGGACTTCACCGCTGCGCATGAGAACTGCGGCGTCAGGAAGTTATCCGGGTCGCCGTTGTCGCCGGCCCAGCCCATGAACAGCAAGTCGTGCTCGCCGGCCTTGGCGCGGCGGATCAACTCGCCCCATTCGATCACGCGAATCTCGGCCTGGATGCCAACCTTGGCCAGGTCGGCCTGCAACAGTTGGGCGCCGAGGTTCGGGTTGGGGTTCAGCAGGCTGCCCGTAGGGCGGGTCCATATTGTGGTCTTGAAGCCGTCCTTGAGCCCGGCGCGGCCCAGCAGCGCCTTGGCTTTGGCGAGGTCCTGCGGGTAGCCTGGCAACTCCTTGGCATAGCTCCAGGTGTTCGGCGGGTAGACACCGTTGGCTGCTTCGGCGGTGCCTTCGAACACGGCCTTGAGGTAGCTGCCCTTATCAAAGGCCAGGTTGATCGCCTGGCGCACTTCGGGCTTGTCCAGCGGTGGGTGCTGGCTGTTGATGGCGACGAACGCGGTCATGAAGGCGGCGGTTTTTTCCACCTTCAGCGCCGAGTCTTTTTCGGCCTCGCCCACATCCAGGGGCTTGGGTGACAGGGCGATCTGGCATTCATCGCGGTGCAGCTTCTGCAGGCGTACGTTGGCGTCCGGGGTGATGGCGAAAATCAGGTTATCCACCGCCGGTTTGCCGGCGAAGTAGTCCGGGTTGGCCTTGTAACGCACCACGGCATCTTTCTGGAAACGCACGAACACAAACGGGCCGGTGCCGATTGGCTGGCTGTTGAGCTTCTCGGGTGTGCCGGCCTTGAGCAATTTATCGGCATATTCAGCCGGATAGATCGAGGCAAAGCCCATGCTCAGTGCTGGTAAGAAGGTGGAATCGGCATGGTCGAGGGTGAAGCGCACGGTCAGTGGGTCAAGGGCGTCGATTTTCTTGACCAGTGTGGGCAATTGCAGGGATTGGGCGTGAGGAAAGCCGCTCTGGGCGATCTTGTGCCACGGGTTGGCCGGGTCGAGCATGCGCTCGAAGCTGAAGCGCACGTCTTCGGCGGTCAAGGTGCGGCTTGGGCTGAAATAACTGGTGCGATGGAATTTCACATCGGGGTGCAGTTTGAAGGTGTACGTCAGCCCATCGGGCGACACTTCCCAGCTGTCTGCAAGGCTCGGTACCAACTTGCCACTGGCCGCGTCGAATTCCACTAAACGGTTCATCAGCACGTCGGCCGAGGCGTTGGTGGTGGTCAGTGAGTTGTACTGCACCACATCGAAGCCTTCGGGGCTGGCCTCGGTGCATACGCTCAAGTTGGTGGCCGCAACGGCCATCGGCGCAATAAAGAGAGGGGCAAGCAATAGCGGTAGGGCAGCGAGGCGCATATTCGGTTTCCTGTGCAGATCGAAGGCCCATCTGCGAGTGCAGTCTGGAAAAAGCCTACCGTAGAGGTCTGATTGATAAATGACTAGCCCATTTTTGCCTGTGCTTTTGGTCAAAATGCTGTTTTGATGGCGCCTCAGCGTGTTTCGCCGTGCACTTCCCTGTGACCGCAGGCGTTGTAAATCATTCTGTGCGACGAGCGGTCGGCTGTTACAGCGGCCCCTCCTGGCAGCGGTTCAGGCACTTGTGGCCAAGATTTACGCTGCTAAAAGTACACAGGTTGTTGTTGCACTTGGGTCTTTCTGGTATAAAGCAGCGCTCTTTTCTAGGGGCCCGGTTCCTTCACTGTAGGTGTAGCCGGTAAGACCCTAAAGAAACGCGGCGCCTGGCGCCAAATGACTGAGAGATTAAGCGGCCAACCCATGCCGGGTTGGGCATGTGGTTTTAGAGGGCTGAGGCATGTCGAGAGTCTGTCAAGTTACCGGTAAGGGTCCGGTGACTGGGAATAACATTTCCCACGCAAATAACAAAACCCGTCGTCGTTTCCTGCCGAACCTGCAGCATCACCGCTTCTGGGTTGAAGAAGAGAAACGTTTCGTGCGTCTGCGCGTATCTGCTAAAGGCATGCGTATTATCGACAAGCGTGGCATCACTGTCGTGCTGGCCGAAATCCGCGCCGCTGGCAAGATCTAAGGAGCTCTATCATGCGTGAATTGATTCGAATGATCTCTAGCGCCGGTACTGGTCACTTCTACACTACCGACAAGAACAAGCGTACTACCCCGGACAAGCTCGAAAAGAAAATGTTCGACCCGCGCGTTCGCAAGCACGTGATCTACAAAGAAGGCAAAATCAAGTAATTGATTTTCCTCCTTGTGAAAAAAAGCCCGTATCTCACGATGCGGGCTTTTTTTTGGTGCGCCAGGCATGGCGCGTTGCGCGCAAGCGCAACCAGCTTGGCTGTGGTGGCCACGCTGGTGACTGGGAGGTGAAAGTCCTCTACACACCCGGCAAGGGGAAGTGTTAGCCAGAGGCAAGGGTGTCGCGGGTGACTGCGAATCTGAAGGAAGCCCGAGGCAAAATGCTGGCCTGACGAACAGGAAGCGGATAGAGGCGGCGCAGCGGGGTAAGAAGGCCAAAATCTTCAAAGCCCAATACTTGCACGGAACGCTGTGACGTAGATCCGACAGGCATAAGCAGGAAGGTCGCGCGAATTACCCTGGGAGATCTGCACGTTTGCCAGTGTGCTACCGAGCGTCGAGAGGCGATGGGATGAGCGTGCAGAAGTCAGCCGAAGCCGTAGTAAGTGGCGAATAACCGCGCCACCAAGGGCCGAACAGGTTATGCCGCCAGTAGGCGTCAGAGTCTCGTTGAATACCGAAATGCAGAAATTTCTCCAAGAGAAGACTGTGACTCCGAGTCCCGGACAGAATCCGAGGATGACGGCTGACAGCGCAAAGGTATCGACGGCATCTGTGACGTGGACGAACGCGGAGCCGGACACGCTGATGGCGCGGGTGCTTGCACCGGCCAACCTCAGACGTGCGTATCAGCGCGTGGTCAGCAACAAGGGCGCGCCGGGTGCCGATGGCATGACGGTCGACGACTTGGCGGACTACGTGAATCAGTATTGGCCGATCCTCCAGAGGAGGTTGCTGGCCGGCGAATACCACCCGCAAGGTGTACGCGCCGTCGACATCCCCAAACCCAAAGGCGGCACCCGACAACTGGGCATTCCCTGCGTCGTGGATCGCCTGATCCAACAGGCACTGCTGCAACAGCTCACGCCGATCTTCGACCCGCTGTTTTCGGATTACAGCTACGGCTTCCGTCCGGGCAGAAGCGCCCACCAAGCCATCGAGACAGCCCGCGCCCATGTGGCGGCAGGGCATCGCTGGTGCGTGGAACTCGATCTTGAGAAATTCTTTGACCGGGTCAACCACGATCTCCTGATGGCGTACGTGGCGCGCCAAATCGTAGATAAACGCGTGCTCAGACTGATCCGGCGGTACCTCCAAGCCGGTGAGATGGCGGGTGGGATCGCCAGCCGACGGCAGGAAGGGACGCCGCAAGGCGGCCCGCTCTCGCCGTTGCTGTCGAACATCCTGCTCAACGAACTCGACCGCGAGCTGGAACGGCGGGGTCATCGCTTCGTGCGTTATGCCGACGATGCGAACATCTATGTGCGCAGCCCTCGTGCTGGCGAACGAGTGATGGCCAGTGTTGAGCGCTTCCTGAATCAGCGCCTGAAACTAACGCTGAATCGGGATAAGAGCCGAGTAGCCGGGTCTTGGATGTGTGATTACTTGGGTTACGGGATGAGCTGGCATCAGCAACCGAGACTGAGAGTGGCGACGATGAGCCTGGGTCGCTTGCGCGACCGGCTCAGAGAGCTGCTACGTAAAGCGCGGGGCCACAAGGTGGCGACTGTCATCGAGCGGATAAACCCCGTGCTGCGCGGATGGGCGGGCTACTTCAAGCTGAGCCAGAGCAGACGGCCACTTGAGGAATTGGACGGCTGGGTGCGTCACAAGCTTCGCTGTATCGTCTGGCGTCAATGGAAGCGGCCCTCTACGAGGGCGCGCAACTTGATACGCTTGGGACTTAATGCGGCGCGGGCGTGGAAATCGGCAGTCAATGGCCGAGGCCCATGGTGGAACTCGGGAGCGCCCCATATGAATCAGGCGTTGCCGAAGAAGCTGTGGGACCGCCTCGGGCTGGTCTCGATACTGGATACGATAAACCGACTTAACCGTATAACCTGAACCGCCGTATACGGAACCGTACGTACGGTGGTGTGAGAGGACGGCGGATGTGAATCCGCCTCCTACTCGATCCTGATCGTTCCCACGCTCTGCTGATCGTTCCCACGCTCTGCTGATCGTTCCCACGCTCTGCGTGGGAATGCCGTCTCGGACGCTTAGCGTCCCGTTGTCGATCAATCAATGATCAGGCTTTCTCTTCAAACACCACGTAGATCTTGCGGCACGCTTCCAGCACTTCCCAGGTACCGCTGAAACCGGCAGGGATCACAAAGCGATCGCCGGCCCGCAGGGTCTTGGCATTCCCCTCGGCATCACGCAACACCGACACGCCTTGCACGATCTCGCAGTACTCATGCTCGGTGTAGTTGACCTTCCACTGGCCCACTTCACCTTCCCAGACGCCGGCGTTCATCTGGCCGCATGGGCTGTTGTAGTGGTTGTAGAGTGTCTGCTCGGGATCGCCCTTGAGGATTTTCTCGGCGGCAGGGCGGTAGCGTTCGGGGGCGGTGTTGGCTTGGCTGAAATCGACGATGTCCTGGATGCTCATGTGCATTTCCCGTCTGGCCTGCGGTTGGAGAGTCCAAAGTCTATGTTTATTAAAATGAACATCGCAAGGGCGTTTGCCGCCGTTATGTCAAATATATTGAAACATCCCCAGCCGCTGGTTTAGGGTGGCAGCTGCCTTGAGCCGAACAGCAGGCTGGTCGGGCAAGCATTCGTGATGGCGCCGGGATAAACCTCCCAGGCCCTTGTATTCAATAAGAGGAGGACACTCGTATGACCACCCTGACCCGTGCCGACTGGGAACAACGCGCCAAGGCTCTGAAGATCGAAGGCCGCGCCTATATCAATGGCGAATACACCGCCGCCGTTTCCGGTGACACCTTCGAATGCATCAGCCCGGTGGATGGGCGCTTGCTGGCCACTGTCGCCAGCTGTGATGCCAGCGATGCCCAGCGCGCCGTGGAAAATGCGCGTGCCACTTTCAATTCCGGCGTGTGGTCGCGCCTGGCACCGGCCAAGCGCAAGTCCGTCATGATCCGTTTCGCCGCGCTGCTCAAGGCCAACGCCGAAGAGCTGGCGCTGCTTGAAACCCTGGATATGGGCAAGCCCATCAGCGATTCCCTGAACATCGACGTCCCCGGCGCGGCGCAAGCCCTGAGCTGGAGCGGCGAGGCGATCGACAAGATCTACGACGAAGTCGCCGCCACGCCCCACGATCAACTGGGCCTGGTGACCCGCGAGCCCGTCGGTGTTGTTGGCGCCATCGTGCCGTGGAACTTCCCGTTGATGATGGCGTGCTGGAAACTCGGCCCGGCGCTGTCCACCGGCAACTCTGTCATCCTGAAGCCGTCCGAAAAATCCCCGCTCACCGCCATCCGCATCGCCGCGTTGGCCGTTGAGGCTGGTATTCCAAAAGGCGTGTTCAACGTGCTGCCTGGCTATGGCCACACCGTGGGTAACGCCCTGGCGGTGCACATGGACGTCGATACCCTGGTGTTCACGGGCTCCACCAAGATCGCCAAGCAACTGTTGATCCGCTCCGGCGAGTCGAACATGAAGCGTGTATGGCTGGAAGCCGGTGGCAAGAGCCCGAACATCGTGTTTGCCGACGCGCCGAACCTGCAAGCGGCGGCCGAATCCGCCGCCAGCGCCATTGCCTTCAACCAGGGCGAAGTCTGCACTGCCGGCTCGCGCCTGCTGGTCGAGCGTTCGATCAAAGACACCTTCCTGCCGCTGGTGATCGAGGCCCTCAAGGGCTGGAAACCCGGCAATCCACTGGACCCAGCCACCACTGTGGGTGCGTTGGTGGATACGCAGCAGATGAACACCGTGCTTTCGTACATTGAAGCCGGCCACGCCGACGGCGCCAAGCTGGTCGCGGGTGGCAAGCGCACCCTGGAAGAGTCCGGCGGCACCTACGTCGAGCCGACGATTTTCGACGGCGTGACCAATGCCATGAAGATCGCCCAGGAAGAGATCTTTGGCCCGGTCCTGTCGGTGATCACTTTCGACAGCGCCGAAGAAGCCATCGCCATCGCCAACGACACCCAATACGGCCTGGCTGCGGCGGTGTGGACGGCGGATATCTCCAAGGCACACCTGACGGCCAAGGCTCTGCGCGCCGGCAGCGTGTGGGTTAACCAGTACGACGGCGGCGACATGACCGCACCGTTCGGTGGTTTCAAGCAGTCGGGTAATGGCCGCGACAAGTCGCTGCATGCATTCGACAAGTACACCGAGCTGAAGGCGACCTGGATCAAGCTCTAAGCAACACTGCTGATCCCCTGTAGGAGCGAGCCTGTGTGGGAACTGGCTTGCCTGCGATAGCATCACTGAGGTGTGGCTGACACACCGAGGCGTCTGTATCGCAGGCAAGCCAGCTCCCACATAAGCTCGCTCCTACAGTTCGTTTTGCGAAGCAGAATTATCCACAGGAGCGTGGCAATGCGTTGGGCGACATATTTCGCCGTGCTGGCCTCGGTACTCAGCGTTGGCCTGGCCCTGGGTGTCAGCATGCCGTTGGTATCCCTGCGTCTTGAAGGTTGGGGTTATGGCAGTTTCGCCATTGGCGTGATGGCGGCGATGCCGGCATTCGGCGTACTGCTGGGCGCCAAGGTCTCCAGTCGCATGGCGTCCTGGCTCGGCACTGCCAACCTGATGCGCCTGTGCCTGTGGGCCGGTGCGGTGTCCATCGGCTTGCTGGCGATCCTGCCCAGCTACCCGGTGTGGCTGGTGCTCAGGCTGATGATCGGGGTGATCCTGACCATCGTATTTATCCTGGGTGAAAGCTGGATCAACCAATTGGTGGTCGAGCAGTGGCGTGGCCGCCTGGTGGCGCTCTACGGCTGCAGTTATGCCTTGAGCCAACTGTCGGGGCCGTTGCTGTTGGGCCTGATTGGCACCGACCATGACTACGGCTTCTGGGTCGGCGCGGGCCTTTTGGTGCTGGCGCCGCTGCTGTTGCTGGGACGTACCGGCGCGCCGACGGCGGATTCGTTCAGCGTGACCTTTGGCGACCTGTGGCGCTTTTGCCTAGGCCTGCCGGCGATTGCCTGGGCTGTGGCGTTGTTCGCTGCCTTCGAAGCGATGATTCTGACGTTGTTGCCGGTGTATTGCCTGCAACAGGGTTTTACCGCTGAGATCGCCTTGGCGATGGTCAGCACGGTGGTGGTGGGCGATGCGTTGCTGCAATTGCCCATTGGCGCGCTGGCCGACTACCTGCCGCGACGCACTCTGTTTCTGGCCTGTGCACTGTTGTTGCTGGCATCGAGCCTGGCGGTGCCGTTATTGATGCACACCTTGCTGATCTGGCCGGTGTGGGTGCTGTTCGGCGCCAGTGCCGGCGGTTTGTTTACCTTGTCGCTGATTTTGATTGGCGAGCGCTACCGCGACGATGCGTTGGTGCGTGCCAACGCTCACGTGGCGCAGCTGTGGGGCATTGGCTGCCTGATCGGGCCGCTGGTGGCAGGAGCGGGCAGCCAGTGGATCAGCGGGCATGCGCTGCCGCTGCTGATGGCCGCCGGGGCGCTGGGTTTGGTGGTGCTGTTGCTGCGCCAGGGGGCTTTCGGCGCTACGCAGCCGGCCTGACCTTTAAACGCGGCCAATGTGGAGCTGGCTTGCCTGCGATGACGGTTTGTCAGCCAGCTGATTTGTTGTCTGGCACACCGCTATCGCGGGCAAGCCCGGCTCCCACAGGTGATCCGCAGGGGTTTTAGAGCATGCGTTCCAGGCCAACACTGGTGGCGAACCAGGCGTTGAACCGCCGCCACCAACTGCCCGGTTCGCGCGTCAGAGTGTGCATCTGGCCGTTGTCTTCTGTCACCCACACCACTTGGCCGTCCTGCAGTTTGGCCTCATAGCTCAACGCTGGCGCCATACCTTCCAGCGCCAGGTTGCGCACGTGTTCGGCCAGTTCGGGGCTGTCCACCAGTACGCCGACTTCGGTGTTCCACAGCACTGAGCGCGGGTCGAAATTGAATGAGCCGATAAACGACTTTTCTCGATCGAAAATCATCGCCTTGCTGTGCAGGCTGGAGTCCGAGCCGCGCCAACTGCCATGCCGAAACAGGTGCGGGCCGCTGCTTGCGCTGGGGTCGCCCGGTTGCCGGCGCAGCTCATAGAGCTTTACTCCGTGCTCCAGCAGCGCCTTGCGATACGGCGCATAACCGCCGTGCACGGCCGGTACGTCGGTGGCTTCGAGGGCGTTGGTCAGCAGGCGCACCGAAACACCCGCATCGGCACGCCCTGTGAGGTAGACCAGCCCAGGTTGGCCCGGTACGAAGTAAGCCGAAATCATGATCAGCTCATGGCTGACACCCGCCAGCTCTGGCGCCAGCTGAGTGGTCAGCAACAGTCGCGGGTCGGGGTCGGCCTTGGCCAGTACCTTGCTCGGTGCGTCCCACAGCGCCTGGTTCCAGGCCCAGATCAACTCGCGGCGCCAGATGTCCATGCGGGGCTGGGTCTGGTACGTGCGCAGGCGGTTATACAGCGCATGGTTCTGCTGACGGGACTGAGCCAGGGAGGCTTCAAGGCGCCCGCGGGCGACGGCGAGGTCGACCTTGGAGGGTTTGTTCGAGACGAAGTCATCGATAGGCTTGCTCAGGGCGCTGTTCCAGTACTGGTCGAAGCTGTGACCCAATTGCTCGGCTACCGGCCCGACGCTGAGCATGTCGATGTCGGTGAAATTCAGGTTGGGTTCGGCGTCGAAATACTCGTCGCCCAGGTTGCGCCCGCCAACGATGGCCACGCTGTTATCGGCCAGCCACAGCTTGTTATGCATGCGCCGGTGTTGCAGTGACAGGTTGAATACACGGCCCATGGCGCGTGTAACGCCGGTGCTGCGCCCCAGGTGCAGCGGGTTGAACAGGCGTATCTGCACCTTGGGATGGGCGGCGAGGGTGGCGATGATCTGGTCGAGGCCATCGCTGGTGGTGTCGTCCAGCAGAATGCGTACGCGCACCCCGCGGTCGGCGGCCTTGAGCAGTTCGTCCACAAGCATGCGTGTGCTGATGCCGTCGTGCACGATGTAGTACTGCAAGTCGAGGCTGGTCTGGGCGTTGCGGATCAACTCGGCGCGGGCCATGAAGGCTTCACTGCTGTTGGGCAGCAAACGAAAGCCCGAGCGCCCTTGGTAGGGGGCGGCCTGGGCCTGGATCGAGCGACCGAACGAGGAGTCCTTCGCCGGCAGGGCATCGCTGGGGATGCGCGGGGTGTCGACCGTGGCGCAGCCGCCCAGGGCCAGGGCGGCCAGCAGGCAAAACGGTAAAAGCCGTCGAATCATCAAGGAAACTGCTTCCAGGTCAGGGCGGTTGTGGCATATGACGGCAATTGCTCGGGAAAGGTCAGTCCGCCGTCTCTTCCAGCATCTTGCCAGCGGCAGCACCTACCTTGCGCACGGCCTCTTCAATCTGCGCTGTTGGCTTGGCAGCGTAGTTCATGCGCAAGCAGTTACGGTACTTGCCGGAAGCGGAGAAGATACTGCCTACCGCCACCTGTACGCCTTGTTCCACCAGCACGCGGTTGAGCTTCAAGGTGTCGAAGCCCTCCGGCAGCTCGATCCATAACATAAAGCTGCCCTGGGGCCGGCTGGCACGCGTACCAGCGGGAAAATAACGGCTGACCCAATCCAGCATCAAGTCGCGATTACGTTGGTATTGGGTGCGCATCCTGCGTAAATGCGGCTCGAAATGACCGCCTTTGAGGAATTCTGCAATGGCAATCTGCGGCTGTGTAGCCGTAGAACCGGTGCTGATGTATTTCATGTGCAGCACCCGTTCCAGATAGCGTCCCGGTGCGACCCAGCCAATGCGCAGACCGGGCGCCAGGGTTTTGGAGAACGAGCTGCACAGCAGCACACGCCCGTCTTCATCGAAGGATTTGATGGTGCGCGGGCGTGGGTAGCTGTAGGCCAGCTCGCCATACACATCGTCTTCGATAATCGCCACGTCAAAGCGCTGGGCCAGGGTCAGCAAGGCGCGTTTGCGCGCTTCCGGCATGATGTAGCCCAAGGGGTTGTTGCAGTTTGGAGTGAGCTGGATGACTTTGATCGGCCACTGCTCCAGCGCCAGCTCCAGGGCCTCCAGGCTGATGCCGGTGAGCGGGTCGGTGGGGATTTCCAGGGCTTTCATGCCCAGGCCCTTGAGGGTCTGCATGGCGCCGTGGAAGCTGGGCGAATCCACCGCGACGATATCGCCAGGCTCACAAATGGCGTGAATGCTGGCGGAGAGGGCTTCGTGGCAACCGGTGGTGATCACGATGTCTTCGGCGCTCAGTTGGCAACCGGAG
Organism: Pseudomonas sp. CCI1.1; assembly: GCF_034348165.1. NCBI lineage: Bacteria > Pseudomonadati > Pseudomonadota > Gammaproteobacteria > Pseudomonadales > Pseudomonadaceae > Pseudomonas > Pseudomonas sp. CCI1.1. The sequence goes on along the minus strand of NZ_CP133780.1, from coordinate 4,431,329 downwards.
TCCAATGACAGCCGGGCGATTTGCTCACGCAGTTCCATACAGCCGAGGATATTGTCGTAATACAGCCCCGGCAGGTCTTGGCGCCGGCTGACACGGGCGAGGCTACGCAGCAGCGGCTTCAAGGTGGGCGACAATACATCCGGCATGCCCCGACCCATCTGTATGACGTCTTTGCGCGGCACCGCACGAATCAGTTCCAGCACCAGGTCCCACTGGGAGATTTCCACTGGCCGTTGGGCCGGGCGGCCAATCTCGGGCAGTGCCGGCAGTTCACGGCCCACCGGAACAAAATAGCCCGACTTGGGCTTGGGCATCGCCAGGCCGTTGTCTTCGAGCAACCGATACGCCTGCTGCACGGTGCTCAGGCTCACCCCATGTTCCACACTCAAGGCCCGCACCGAGGGCAGTCGATCGCCCGGACGATAGAAGCCCTGCTCAATGCGGGTGCCGAGCAATTCGGCGAGGTTGACGTAAAGAGTCATGGTGGTCGCTCCCGAGGGACCAGTACAGATAAAGGGAAAATACAGGATTCAGCCACGCATAGGGAGTATCTGTATGGATCTAATAAAAGTTGGCTGAATCTGTAATGGTTCTGGCCGCCCGCGCATGCTGGTCACTCAAGGCAACAGGCCAATGAGGGGCAGTCAAATGAGCGGCATGAGCGATGTACGGCTGGCGTTACGCAGTCAGGAACTGGAAGCGGGGCAGGAGCAGGCGCTCACTGCCGCGGCGCCTGGCCGCTGGCATCTGTTCTGGCGCCGTCGCCATACGCGCAAGGCCCTGCTGGACCTGAGCCGCGAGCAGTTACGCGACATCGGGCTGACCGCCGAGCAGGCGCGCCGTGAGGGTTTGAAACCCTTCTGGCGCGATTGATCAGAGCAGTTCTTTGAGGCGGTGCCAGAGCATCCCCAGTGCCAGCAACGGCGAACGCAGGTGTTTGCCGCCGGGGAAGGTGATGTGTGGCACCTGAGCGAATAGATCGAAGCGCCCCTGTTGCTGGCCGCTGATGGCCTCGGCCAGCAGCTTGCCCGCCAGGTGCGTGGCGTTGAGGCCATGGCCGGCATAAGCCTGGGCGTAATACACGTTGGGTTGCTCGGCCAGGCGGCCAATCTGCGGCAGGCGGTTGGCGCCGATGCCGATCATGCCGCCCCATTGGTAGTCGATTTTCACGTCTGCCAATTGGGGGAATACCTGCAGCATCTTCGGCCGCATGTAGGCGCCGATGTCCTTGGGGTCTCGACCGGAGTAGTGGCAGGCGCCGCCGAACAACAGGCGACGGTCGGCGGACAGGCGGAAGTAATCCACCGTCACGCGCTGGTCACACACGGCCATGTTCTGCGGTAACAGGCTGGTGGCTTGCGCCTCGCTCAAGGGCTCGGTGGCAATGATGTAGCTGCCGGCGGGCAACACCTTGCCGCTCAGTTGCGGGTTGAGCCCGTTCAGGTAGGCGTTGCAGGCCAGTACCAGGGTCTTGGCGCGCACAGTGCCTTGGGCGGTGTGCACCTTGACCTCAGGGCCATAGTCGATACGGGTCACTTGGGATTGCTCGTACAGCGCCACGCCCAACTGCTGGGCAACGGCAGCCTCACCCAGTGCCAGGTTCAGCGGGTGCAGATGGCCGGAACCCATATCGATCATGCCGCCTACATAGCGATCAGAGCCGATTACGGTGCCCATCTCGCTGGCTTGCAACAGGCGCACTTCGTGGCGGTAACCCAGGCTGCGCAGCTCTTCGGCATCCTCGGTCAGGCCCTGCAGGTCGCGGGGTTTGTTGGCCAGGTCGCAGTAGCCCCAAGTCAGGTCACAGGGGATCTGGAAGCGCTCCACACGCTCGCGCACGATCTCCACGGCTTCCAGGCCCATCAGCTTCATCTGGCGCACGCCGTCGCTGCCGATCACCTGGGTGAACTGATCCAGCCCGTGGCCGACACCGCGAATCAACTGGCCGCCATTGCGCCCGCTGGCGCCCCAACCGATTTTGCGCGCCTCCAGCAACACCACGCGAAAGCCGCGCTCGGCCAATTCCAAGGCGGTGTTGAGCCCGGAGAACCCCCCGCCGATCACACAGACATCGGCGTTTACCTCACCGGTCAGCGTCGGGTAATCCGGTTGCGGCACGCTGCTGGCGGCGTAGTAGGAAGCGGTGTGCCGGGCGCTGGCGGTCATGGGGAACCTCCCTGTCTGGAAAATTTGACGCAGGATACAGTGGTCGCACGACGCTGTCTGCGCGGGGCGTTTTGCGTCAGAATCCACGTCTATTCGCCGTTCGGTATAGGTTTCGATGAGTTGCAACAGTCAGAAAATCAGCGCGCTGCGTCGCCAGATTCCTTCGTTCGAGTGCGTCCCCGGTTGCCACGACTGCTGTGGGCCGGTGACCACCTCGCCCGAGGAAATGTCGCGCCTGCCGCGCAAGACCGCTGCCGAGCAAGAGGCGGCGATGGACGAGCTGAACTGCGTGCATCTGGGGCCCAAGGGTTGCACGGTGTATGACGAGCGGCCGCTGATCTGTCGCCTGTTCGGCACCACCAAGACCTTGCCGTGCCCTAATGGCCGCCGGCCAGTGGAGCTGATTCATCCGCGGGTGGAGAAGCAGATTCATGAGTACATGGCGAGTACCCGGCAGGTGTTGGTCTAGCGGATTTACTCGGTTAAAACCAAGGGAGCAGGCACGCCAGCTCCCACATTTGACCGTGTTGTGTCAGTGGGTCAGTCAGGGATCGGCAGGTTCAGGCTTTCTTTCACCTCTTCCATCACGATATAGCTCTTGGATTCGCGCACATGGGGGAGTTTGAGCAGGATATCGCCCAGCAATTTGCGGTACGAAGCCATCTCCGAGATTCGCGCTTTCACCAGGTAGTCGAAATCACCCGACACTAGATGGCACTCCAGCACGTGAGGCAGTTTCAGCACGGCTCGGCGGAATTCTTCAAAGGTGTCACCCGACTTGTAATCCAGGCTGATCTCGACAAATACCAGCAAACTTCCCTTCAAATGCTGGGGATTGAGCCGTGCGTTGTAGCCCATGATGATCCCTTCGCGCTCCAGGCGCCGCACGCGCTCGGTGCAGGGCGTGGTGGACAGCCCGACCTTTTCCCCCAGCTCCGTGAACGAGATGCGCCCGTCGGTTTGCAGGATGCGCAGGATATTGCGGTCGATCTTGTCCAGCTCCCGTTTGGTCTGGGTGTTGGTACGCATAGGGGATACGCCTCTGTCAAAAGGGTTTTTGCCAAGAATTGTCGCCAAATATAGGCATTTATATAGTGAAATGCACTGTCGATTGTTTTTTACACTGCGCTCATCATTGCTCGAATAACACACGTCAGCGGCCAAGCCCGCGATGAGGATATAAAAATGCGCGTTCTGGTCTTGGGTAGCGGCGTCATTGGGGTGACCAGTGCCTATTATTTGGCGCGGGCCGGCTTTGATGTCGTGGTGGTTGATCGTCAGCCTGCCGCTGCCATGGAAACCAGTTTCGCCAACGCCGGCCAGGTCTCCCCTGGGTATGCTTCGCCCTGGGCCGCGCCGGGTGTGCCACTCAAGGCGATCAAGTGGCTGTTGCAACGCCACGCGCCGTTGGCAATCAAGGCCACTGCTGATATCGACCAATACCTGTGGATGGCGCAGATGCTGCGCAACTGCACGGCCAGCCGCTACGCGGTAAACAAGGAACGCATGGTGCGCCTGTCCGAGTACAGCCGCGACTGCCTCGACGAATTGCGCGCCGAGACCGGCATTGCCTACGAAGGGCGCAGCCTCGGGACTACCCAACTGTTCCGCACCCAGGCCCAACTCGATGGTGCCGCCAAGGACATCGCCGTGCTGAAAGAGTCCGGCGTGCCATTCGAATTGCTCGACCGCGCCGGCATTGCCCGGGTTGAACCGGCTCTGGGCAGCGTCACCGATATCCTCGCGGGTGCCTTGCGCCTGCCCAACGACCAGACGGGCGATTGCCAGATATTCACCACGCGCCTGGTCGACATGTGCAAACAATTGGGCGTGGAATTCCGCTTCGAACAAGACATCCAGCGCCTGGACTACGCAGGCGACCGCATCAATGGTGTGCTGATCGACGGCAAGCTGGAAACCGCCGACCGCTATGTACTGGCCCTCGGCAGTTACTCGCCCAAGTTACTCAAGCCATTGGGCATCAAGGCGCCCGTGTACCCGCTCAAGGGCTACTCGCTGACCGTGCCGATCACTAACCCGGCAATGGCGCCGACCTCGACCATTCTCGATGAAACCTACAAAGTCGCGATCACCCGTTTCGACAACCGTATTCGCGTCGGTGGCATGGCTGAAATAGCCGGTTTTGACCTGTCGCTGAACCCGCGGCGACGTGAAACCCTGGAGATGATCGTCAACGACCTTTATCCTCAGGGCGGCGATCTGGCCCAAGCCAGTTTCTGGACCGGCCTGCGCCCGACCACCCCAGACGGCACGCCGATTGTGGGTGCCACGCCGTTCAAGAACCTGTTCCTGAATACAGGCCACGGTACCCTCGGTTGGACCATGGCCTGTGGTTCGGGTCGCTTGCTGGCCGACCTGATGGCGAAGAAAACGCCGCAGATCAGCGCCGCAGGCCTCGATATTTCCCGTTATGGCAACCACCAGGAGTCCGCACAACATGTCAATCCAGCGCCAGCTCACCAATGAGCGCATGAGCCAGATCGTTGTCCACAGCGGTACCGTGTACCTGGCAGGGCAGGTAGGCGACGACATGAGCGCCGGGATTGAACAGCAAACCCGTGAAACCCTGGTCAATATCGAGCGCTTGCTGGACTTGGCCGGTACTGACAAGTCCAGGTTGCTGTCGGTGACGATCTACCTGAAAGACATCGACGCCGACTTCGCCGGCATGAACGCGGTGTGGGACAAGTGGCTGCCCAAAGGCGTCGCCCCGGCCCGCGCCACTGTGCAAGCCAAGCTGTGCGAACCCGAGATTCTGGTAGAGCTGTCAGTCGTGGCTGCGCTGTCTTAACAATGATCCCTCTCCCGGTGCCGGCGTTGTTGGTCTGCACCGGTTTTTTTATTGACTTTGCTGCCTAGAAGCCTGCCGACATGCGTCCAGCCCGTGCCCTGATCGATCTCCAAGCCCTGCGCCATAACTACCAATTGGCCCGAGAAGTCACCGGGGCCAAGGCCCTCGCCGTGATCAAGGCCGATGCCTACGGCCATGGCGCGGTGCCCGTGGCCCAGGCACTGGAGGCGCAAGCCGACGGGTTCGCGGTGGCGTGCATCGAGGAAGCGCTGGAACTGCGCGCCGCCGGCATTCGTGCGCCGGTGTTGCTGCTGGAAGGTTTTTTCGAAGCCGACGAGTTGCCGCTGATCATCGAGCAGGATTTGTGGTGCGTGGTGCATTCGCTGTGGCAGTTGGACGCCATCGAGCAAGCTCGTTTGAGCAAGCCGCTGACAGTGTGGCTGAAGCTGGACTCGGGCATGCACCGTGTGGGCCTGCACCCCAAGGATTACCAGGAGGCGTATCAGCGCCTGCTGGCGAGTGGCAAAGTGGCGAAAATCGTGCTGATGAGTCATTTTGCCCGCGCCGATGAGCTCGATTGCGTCAGCAGCAACGAACAAGTAACGGTGTTTGAGGCGGCGCGTCAGGGGCTGGCGGCTGAGGTCAGCCTGCGCAACTCACCGTCTGTATTGGGCTGGCCGAGCGTGTCCAGCGACTGGGTGCGCCCCGGTATCATGCTTTACGGCGCAACGCCCTTTGGCGAAGACCAGGCCATTGCGGCGCGCTTGCAGCCGGTGATGACCCTGGAGTCCAAAGTGATCTGCGTACGCGAATTGCCGGCCGGTGAGCCGGTGGGCTATGGCGCCAGGTTCGTCACGCCCAAGCCGATGCGCATCGGCGTGGTTGCCATGGGCTATGCCGACGGTTACCCGCGCCATGCGCCTACCGGCACACCGGTGCTGGTCGCTGGCCAGCGCAGCCGGCTGCTGGGGCGCGTGTCCATGGACATGCTGTGTGTCGACCTCACCGACTTGCCCCAGGCGGGCCTTGGTTCCACCGTAGAGCTGTGGGGCAAGCACATCCTCGCCAGCGATGTGGCCGTGGCCGCCGAGACCATCCCTTATCAGATTTTCTGCAATCTGCGCCGAGTGCCAAGGCTCTATAGCGGCGCTTAGCCGCCGGCAACGAACCGAGCACGCCGGGATTTAGGCCCAAGTGTTGTAAATACTGAACGCTGTCGCCATGATAACGCTCAATTACAACAAAGCCTGAATCCTAGGAGGCTCCTGCATTGGACGTCGGCGAACGACTGCAATCCATCCGTAAACTCAAAGGTCTTTCCCAGCGTGAGCTCGCCAAGCGTGCGGGCGTCACCAACAGCACCATTTCGATGATCGAGAAAAACAGCGTCAGCCCCTCGATCAGCTCCCTGCGCAAGGTGCTGGGCGGTATCCCCATGTCCATGGTCGAGTTCTTTTCCGAAGAAGTCCTCCAGGAAATACCGACGCAGATCGTCTATAAAGCCAATGAGCTGATCGACATCTCTGACGGTGCCGTCACCATGAAACTGGTGGGCCGGGCGCGCCCAAGCCGGGCCATCGCATTTCTCAATGAAATCTACCCTCCGGGTGCCGACACGGGCGAAGAAATGCTCACTCATGAAGGCGAAGAAACCGGAATTCTGGTGGAAGGGCGCCTGGAATTGGTGGTCGGCCTTGAAACTTTTGTGCTCGAAGCGGGCGATAGCTACTACTTTGAAAGCACCAGGCCTCATCGTTTTCGCAATCCGTTCGACGTGCCGGCGCGACTAATCAGCGCAGCCACACCTGCGAACTTTTAAGAATAGAGGCGCCCTGCCAGCGTTGCAGAGGTTCCCGCAGCTGTACACCGTGAGGCCGAATCTCCCTTTATTTAATAGGGTTGTTTCGGCCAGGCGGGCTAACCGTTATACTTTCGCCGCCTGCGAAACCGTGGCCGCAGGCGTGAATAGCCACCATTGAGGGTGAACGCGTGAACCTAATTATGAAAATGCTGGCTGCACCAGCAACCGTACTGGCCCTATGGGCTGTCAGCGCTCAAGCTGCGACCAATGATGACATTGCCAAGCGCCTGGAGCCTGTGGGCCAGGTTTGCGTCCAGGGCCAGGAATGCAAGGGCATGGAAGTTGCCGTGGCAGCCGGCGGCGGCGGCGCGAAAACCCCCGATGATATCATCGCCAAGCACTGTAACGCGTGCCACGGCAGCGGCCTTTTGGGTGCGCCAAAAATTGGCGACACCGCCGCATGGAAAGAGCGCGCCGACCATCAAGGTGGCCTCGATGGCATCCTGGCAAAGGCCATCACCGGTATCAACGCCATGCCGCCCAAAGGCACCTGCGCTGATTGCTCGGACGACGACCTCAAGGGTGCGATCAAGAAGATGTCCGGGCTGTAATCGGTCGATCTTCGTCAAAAATGCCGCTTACGAGCGGCTTTTTTGTGCCCGCGATTTGGTATTCAGGCTGTTCATTGCAGCAAAGACCCGGCAAGCTCGGTCCAACCCCTAATTCATGGAATGTTCGGGAGCAGTCGGATGGTGCAGTTGTGTTCAATCGAGCAAGCAGTTGACGACGTACTGGAGCGCCTGCCGGCGCATATCCACATGGGCATGCCGCTGGGGCTGGGCAAGCCCAACCTGTTCGTCAACGCGCTGTACCGGCGTATCGCAAAGTTGCCCGAACGGGCGCTGACGCTTTATACCGCGCTGAGCCTGGGTCGGCCTACGCAGGGTGATGGTCTTCAAAAGCGCTTTCTCGAACCCTTCATCGAACGGGTGTTTGGCGACTACCCCGAACTGGATTTCCTCGCGGACCTGCACAGGGGCAGCCTGCCGAAGAATATCCGTGTGCAGCAATTCTTCATGCAGCCCGGTAGCCTGCTCCACAGCGCCGCGGCGCAGCAGGATTACGTCAGCAGCAACTACAGCCATGCGGCCCGCGACATCAATGCCGCCGGCCTGAACCTGGTGGCGCAATTGGTTGCCAGTAGCAGCGAGCATCCCGACCGCCTGAGCCTGAGCTGCAACCCGGATATCACTCTCGACCTGCTGCCCATGATCGCCAAGCGCCGCGCGGCCGGGGAGACCATCCTGGTCGTCGGCCAGGTCCATAGCGATTTGCCCTACATGCCTGGCGATGCCGAGTTGGGCATGGATGAGTTCGACTACCTGCTGGATGAAAAAGACAGCACCACGTTGTTCTCCACCCCGAATATGCCGGTGGGCTTTCAGGATCATTTTATCGGCCTGCATGCCAGCACCCTGGTGCGTGATGGCGGTACGTTGCAGATTGGCATCGGCTCCATGGGCGATGCCCTGACGGCTGCCCTGCTGGCGCGCCAGGCCGACAACGAAGCCTATCGCCTGTTGCTCACCGACTTGGATGTGTACCAGTGGGCACCGTTGATCAGCCGCGAAGGCGGCGTTGAGCCGTTTGCCCGTGGCCTTTACGGTTGCAGCGAGATGTTCGTCAACGGCCTGCTGGTATTGGCCGATGCCGGGATCGTGCGGCGCAAGGTCTACCCGGATGTGGCGACCCAGATGCAGGCCAACGCGGGCACCCTGGACGACGCGGCGCAACCTGATGGCGTGTCGATTCATGGCGGTTTCTTCTTGGGGCCGCGCAGTTTTTACCAGCGCCTGCAGGAAATGACCCATGCCAAGCGCCAGGCATTCAACATGACCCGCATCAGCTACATCAACGAGCTGTACGGGCAGGAAGAACTCAAGCGCCTGCAGCGCCTGGATGCGCGGTTTATCAACAGCGCCATCATGGTCACCTTGCTCGGTGCTGGCGTGGCTGATCAGTTGGAAGACGGTCGCGTGCTCAGTGGTGTGGGCGGGCAATACAATTTCGTGGCCCAGGGGCATGCGCTGGAAGGCGCACGCTCAATCCTGATTTTGCGCAGCTGGCGTGAGTCGGCGGGGGAGGTCAGTTCCAATATCGTCTGGGAGTACGGCCACTGCACCATTCCCCGGCACCTGCGCGATATCGTCATTACCGAATACGGCATTGCCGACTTGCGCGGTCAGACGGATGCCAAGGTGATCGAAGCGTTGCTGAACATCACTGACTCAAGGTTCCAGCACGACTTGATTGAGCAGGCGCAAAAGGCCGGCAAACTGCCCAAGGATTTCCAGTTGGATCCCCGTTTCGCCGACAACACGCCAGAGCGGCTTCAGGCGATTCAGGCTAGGCATCGTCGCCTGTTCCCGGAATACCCCCTGGGCAGCGACTTCACGAATGAAGAGCGGGATTTGTTACGAGCGCTGAACTGGCTCAAGAGCAAATTCAAGCTCACGGAAATTCTGGAGTTGGGCAAGGCGGCACTCGACGCGCCGGAGCCGGAGGCGTTTCCCGAGCATTTGCAGCGGATGCGCTTGGATAAGCCGGAGGGCATCAAGGAAGACCTGTATCAACGCTTGCTGCTGGCCGGACTACAGGCCACCGCCCACTGACAGCGCAACGCAAAAGCTAATGTGGGAGCTGGCTTGCCTGCGATGAGGGCCTGTCAGTCGACATCTCTGTCGACTGACACACCGCTATCGCAGGCAAGCCAGCTCCCACACAGTGATTACTCGATAAAGGTCACGACACCACCGGCCAGCGACTTCACCCGCGCCAGCGACTCAACCCGATAACCCTGTGCATCCAGTTCTGCACGCCCACCCTGGAACGACTTCTCGATCACGATGCCCAAACCGGCGACGGTCGCGCCGGCCTGCTTGATGATCGAGATCAGCGCCTGGGACGCCTTGCCGTTGGCCAAAAAGTCATCGATCACCAGCACGCGGTCGCTGCTGGTCAGGTGGCGCGGGGAGATCGCCACGGTGCTTTCGGTTTTCTTGGTGAAGGAATACACCGTGGCCGACAGCAGGTTTTCCGTGAGGGTCAACGACTGCTGCTTGCGGGCGAAGATCACCGGCACACCCAGGTTCAGCCCGGTCATGATCGCCGGGGCAATGCCCGACGCTTCGATGGTGACGATCTTGGTGATGCCCGAATCCTTGAACAGTGCGGCGAACTCGTCGCCGATCAGTTTCATCAGTGCCGGGTCGATCTGGTGGTTCAGAAAGGCGTCAACCTTGAGGACCTGATCGGAAAGCACGATGCCTTCTTCGCGAATTTTCTTGTGCAGTGCTTCCACGGAAAGCTTCCTCTAATGGCGCGTTGTGCGCCGAAAGTAGATTAAAAAGTAGTCGATTCTAGCGCTTTAACATCGCGCGTATGTCCGCCAAGGCGGTGTTGCCGCGAACGGCCTTCACCTCGGTGGGCGTGTCGTCATTGCCTTCCCAGGCCAGATCGTCCGGCGGCAGTTCATCCAGGAACCGGCTGGGGGCACAATCGATGATTTCACCGTATTGCTTGCGCTTGGCGGCAAAGGTGAAGGCCAGGGTCTGACGTGCGCGGGTAATGCCCACGTAGGCCAGGCGGCGTTCTTCCTCGATGGTGTCGGCTTCGATGCTGGAGCGGTGCGGGAGGATTTCCTCTTCCATGCCCATGATGAACACGTAGGGAAATTCCAGGCCCTTGGAGGCATGCAAGGTCATCATCTGCACGCCTTCGGCACCGTCTTCCTCTTCTTGCTGGCGCTCGAGCATGTCGCGCAACACCAGCTTGCCGATGGCGTCCTCGACGGTCATCTCGCCGTCTTCGTCTTTTTCCAGGGTGTTCTTCAGCGCTTCAATCAGGAACCAGACGTTGCCCATGCGGTAATCCGCGGCCTTGTCGCTGGAACTGTTGGTGCGCAGCCAATTTTCATAGTCGATGTCCATGACCATGCTGCGCAAGGCGCTGATCGGGTCTTCGCCGGCGCACTGCTCGCGCACCTTGTCCATGAAACGCTTGAAGCGCGACAGGCGATCGGTGAAGCGCGTATCCAGGTGTTCGCCCAGGCCTATTTCGTCGGTGGCGGCATACATGGAAATCTTGCGTTCGGTGGCGTAGTTACCGAGCTTTTCCAGGGTGGTGGAGCCGATTTCCCGGCGTGGCACGTTGATCACGCGCAGGAAGGCGTTGTCGTCGTCCGGGTTCACGATCAGCCGGAAGTAGGCCATCAGGTCTTTGACTTCCTGGCGTCCGAAAAAGCTGTTGCCGCCCGACAGGCGATACGGCACCTGGTGATGCTGCAATTTCAGCTCGATCAGCTTGGCCTGGTAGTTGCCGCGATACAGGATCGCAAAGTCGCTGTAGGGCCGGTCGGTGCGCAAGTGCAGGCTGAGGATTTCCACGGCCACGCGCTCGGCTTCGGCGTCTTCGTTGCGGCAGCGGATCACACGGATCTCGTCGCCATGGCCCATCTCGCTCCACAGTTGTTTTTCAAACTCGTGGGGGTTGTTGGAGATCAGCACGTTGGCGCAGCGCAGGATGCGGCTGGTGGAGCGGTAGTTCTGCTCCAGCATCACCACTTTCAAGGAGGGGTAGTCTTCCTTGAGCAGCATCAGGTTTTCCGGGCGGGCGCCGCGCCAAGCGTAGATCGACTGGTCGTCGTCGCCCACTACGGTGAACTGGTTGCGCGTACCGATCAGCAACTTCACCAGCAGGTATTGGCTGGCGTTAGTGTCCTGATATTCGTCCACCAGCAGGTAGCGCACCTTGTTTTGCCACTTCTCCAGGATGTCCTTGTGCTCTTGGAACAGCTTGACCGGCAGCAGGATCAGGTCGTCGAAGTCCACCGCGTTGAACGCCTTGAGCGTACGCTGATAGTGGGTGTAGACGATGGCGGCGGTCTGCTCCTTGGGGTTGCGTGCGGCCTCCAGGGCTTCGGCGGGCAGGATCAGGTCGTTTTTCCACGAGCCGATCATGTTCTTGATTTCGTCTACGCCGTCGTCGCCCGCGTATTCCTTCTGCATGATGTCGGTCATCAGGGCCTTGACGTCGGTCTCGTCGAAGATCGAGAAGCCGGGCTTGTAGCCCAGTCGCACATGCTCCTTGCGGATGATGTTCAGGCCCAGGTTGTGGAAGGTGCACACGGTGAGGCCGCGGCCTTCGCCGCCTTTGAGCAGGGTGCCGACCCGCTCTTTCATTTCCCGTGCCGCCTTGTTGGTGAAGGTCATGGCGACGATGTACTGGGCGCGGATGCCGCAGTTCTGGATCAAGTGCGCGATCTTGCGCGTGATCACGCTGGTCTTGCCGGAGCCTGCACCGGCGAGCACCAATAGAGGGCCGCCGACGTAGTTCACGGCTTCTTGCTGCCGGGGATTGAGTCGGGACATACGGAATTTTAGGGGTCGTTGTTCAAAAGGGCGGGCATTTTAACAGGCTGGAAAGATTCTGCTGCCATAGAACGACGGTGTGACGTACCACTCGATCTAAATTTGCCGGTTTTGCTACTTTGCCGCAGGATGTGGAGGAATATCCGAGACGATTATTTACAGTCTGCGTATTTGATAACACCTATCATTTGTCATCCTTTGTCATTGTCAGGCCGCACGTCATAATGGCACCGCTAATGAAATTTTGCAGAGTCTAGGGAGTTAGCGTGTCTACGCCTGTCGAACCCTTGCGTTTGCTGCTGCTGGCCGATGAGCCTGAGTGGGCAGCGTTGTTGCGCGAGTGCCTGGCGCCGATGGGCGAAGGGGCTGTGCTGATCAGTGCGCCCAACTGGGACTCGGTAAGCCGCCTGTTCGATGACGACCAGGGTGCTGTGTTATTGACCACGCCCAGCCTGCAGCCAGGCCCTGGCCGGTGCAGCCTGCCGTGTGTATTGCTGCTGGAGCAGGAGCCACTGGTGTCGCCGCTGGGTGTCAGCGATTGGTTGGTGTTGGATGCATTGGACGCCGACACATTGCGCCGCTGCCTGCGCCATGTGCGCGAGCGCGGCGTGCTGGAGAATACCTTGCAGCGCCTGGCCGAGCAGGACCCGCTCACCGGTATTGCCAACCGTCAGGGCTTCCAGACCTTGCTCGCTGCACGCTTGGCGGACAATGACGGCCGTGGCCTGGCCCTCGGTCATCTGGACCTGGACAATTTTCGTCATGCCAACGATGCTCTCGGCCATCAGGCGGGCGACCGGTTGATCCTGCAAGTGGTGTCGCGGCTCAAGAGCCAGCTCGAAGCCGGGGACCAACTGGCGCGCCTGGGCAGCGATGAGTTTGCCTTGTTGATCGATACCCGCCGGGCGCCTCAGCGCGCCGAGTGGATGGCTGAGCGCATCACCGAAGTGATGGCCGAGCCCTACTGGGTGGATGGTGAAAGCCTGTTGATTGGTTGCAGCCTGGGTATGGCCCATGCTCGAGCCCGCGCTGGCGCCGACCCGTTGATGTGGCACGCCCATATCGCCATGCAGCAGGCCAAAAGTACCCAGGGCTGCACCTTCCATATCTTCAATGAGCGCATCAACCGCAACGCCCGCAGCCTGGCCGACCTGGAAAGTGAACTGCGCCGGGCTTTGCGTCGCGATGAGTTGGAGCTGCATTACCAGCCGCGCCTGGACCTGGACGACGGTCATATCGTTGGCCTCGAAGCCCTGGTGCGCTGGCGTCACGGCGAGCGCGGCTTGTTGCCGCCCAGCGAGTTCGTGCCGCTGGCCGAACAGAGTGGCTTGATCGTGCCATTGGGCTACTGGGTGATCTCCCGAGCCCTGCGCGACATGCAAGACCTGCGTGAACGCGGCCTGCCGCCGCTGCACATGGCGGTCAACCTGTCGTTTCGCCAGTTCCAGGACAGTCAGTTGCTGTCTACCCTCAGCCGCCTGATTGCCGAGCGCGGCGTGGAAGCGCAATGGCTGGAGTTCGAATTGACCGAAACCGCCGTGATGCGCCGCAGCGACCTGGTCAAGCAGACCATGGACGCCCTTGGCCGGCTGGGTGTGCGGTTTTCCCTGGATGACTTCGGCACCGGTTTTTCGTCGTTTGTGCACCTCAACAGCCTGCCGATTGCCTTGTTGAAGATCGACAAGAGCTTTGTCGGCGGCATGGAAGAGCGCGAAGAAAACCGCAAGCTGGTGCACGCCATGATCAACCTGGCCCACAACCTCAACCTGGAAGTGGTCGCCGAAGGCGTGGAAACCCCTGAGCAACTTGAACTTTTGCGCTTGTTTGGGTGCGATCAGGTCCAGGGTTACCTGATCAGCAAGCCGTTGCCGTTGCCGGAGCTGGTGGAATACCTGCTGTTTGGTCAAAGCCAGCAGGCGCTGTTGGGCTAAGCCTTCAAAGTGGTTCAAATGTGGGAGCAGGCAAGCCAGCTCCCACATGGACCGCGTGTACTCGCTAGTCAGGCAGTGCCGCTTGGAAACCAACAGGAGCATCTGGCTCCTGCCGAATCATCCGCTTCATCTTCGCCTCAAACGCCCAGGTCAGGCTCACCGCCGCACACGCCAGGCCCAGTGCCAGGCCCCACCAGACGCCGGTGGGCCCCCAGCCCAGGGTGAACGCCATCAACCAGGCCGACGGTGCGCCAATCAGCCAATAGCAACCCAGGCCCACCAGGAAGGTGGTCTTGGCGTCCTTCAGGCCACGGATACAACCCATGGCGATGGTCTGCACGCCATCGAACAATTCGAACCAGGCGGCGACGGCCAGCAGGCTCACCGCCAGGACGATGACGTCATGGAACGCCGGGTCGTCATGGTCGAGGAACAGTCCGATCAGCGGGTCGGAAAACAGCCACAGTACCGCCGCAAACCCCAACATCACCATGGCCCCGAATCCTATGCCCACTCGCCCGGCCAGGCGTGCCATCAGCAACTGCCCGGCGCCGTAATGCTGGCCGATGCGCATGGTCACCGCGTAGGACATCCCCGCCGGCACCATGAAGGCCACCGAGACAATCTGCAGGGCGATCTGGTGCGCCGCCAACTGCGTGCTGCCCATGGTGCCCATGCACAACGCCGCAAAGGCAAACAACCCGACCTCTACCGCATAGGTGCCGCCAATCGGCAGGCCCAGGCGCCACAGCTCGCGCAGGTAATGGGTATTCAGGCGCAGCAGGCCGGTGCCCAGCGGGTAAGCGGCGTAGGCCCGGTTGCTGCGGATGTACCACATCAATGCCAGCGCCATGCCGTTGGCGACGATGGCAGTCACCAGGCCGATGCCCATCAGGCCCAGTTTCGGCAGGCCGAACATGCCTTCGATCAAGGCATGGTTGAGCAGGTAGTTGACCACGGTGCCGCACAGGCTGATCACCATCACCGGAGTGGCCTTGCCGATGGCGCTGGTAAAGCCGCGCAGAGCCATGAAGCTCAGGTAGCCGGGCAGGGCAAAGGGCAGGATCGTCAGAAATTGCCCGGCTGCTTGCACGTTGGTTTCGGTCTGGCCAAACATCAGCAGTACCGGCTTCAAGTTCCATAACAGCAACGCCGCCGCCAGCGCCATCAACCACGCCAGCCACAGCCCGGCCTGGGTCAGGCGGGTGGCGCCGTCGATATCGCCCGCGCCATGGCGAATGGCGACCAGGGTGCCCACGGCTGCGATCACGCCGATGCAGAAGATCGCCACGAACGAATAGCTCGCCGCGCCCAGGCCGCCGCCTGCCAAGGCCTCGGGGCTCAGGCGCGCCATCATCAGGGTGTCGGTCAGCACCATCAGCATGTGCGCCAACTGTGAGGCAATCAACGGCCCCGACAGCCGCAGAATGGCCCAGAGTTCGGTACGTGCCGGATGTTGCATGATCATCACACTCGAATAATCAGGAAGGTGGGGAAGGGTTGATTCTCGGCGCATTCAGCGCATTGCACAAAAGGATAAAAGCGATCGTTGGCATGATTAAAACTCATGCTTGAGCGATTCTGGTAGGGTTTCCAGATTGCGCAGTCGGAGCTTTCAGAATGTCCCGTCGTCTTCCTCCTCTTTATGCCTTGCGGGCATTTGAAGCCGCCTCCCGGCACCACTCCTTTACCCGCGCGGCTGAGGAGTTGTCGATTACCCAAAGTGCGATCAGCCGGCATATCCGTACGCTCGAAGATTATTTCGCCTGCCGATTGTTCCAGCGCAGCGGTCGCACATTGCAGCTCACGGAAGCGGCGCGGTTGTTGCTGCCTGGCGTACGGGAAGGCTTCGCTGCCCTGGAGCGTGCTTGCCATACCTTGAATGCCGAAGATGACATCCTGCGTATGAAGGCGCCGTCCACCTTGACCATGCGCTGGCTGCTGGCGCGGTTGAGTCGCTTCCGCGCATTGCAGCCAGGCAATGAGGTACAGCTCACCAGTGCGTGGATGAGCATCGATGAAGTGGACTTTAACCAAGAGCCGTTCGACTGTGCAGTGTTGCTCAGCAACGGGCACTTTCCGGCGGACTGGGAGGCCAGTTATCTGTTTGCGGAAATGCTGATCCCGGTGGGAGCGCCGAATCTGTTGGACGACGGTCCCTGGGACGTGACGCGGCTGGCAACCGCCGAACTGCTGCACCCGACCCCGGACCGCCGCGACTGGCGTTACTGGCTGCAGCGCATGGGGTTGTCATCTCACGTTTCACTCAAGGGTGGGCAGGTGTTCGACACGCTCGAGCTGGGCATGATCGCTGCCGCCCGTGGCTATGGCGTCTCCATGGGTGACTTGCTGATGGTGGCCGAAGACGTGGCGCAGGGACGCTTGAGCCTGCCGTGGCCCACGGCGGTCGCCAGTGGGGAAAGCTACTACCTGGTGTGGCCGAAAACTCGCCCGGGCGGGGAGCGTTTGCGACGGCTGGCGGAATTTCTTCAGGGCGAAGTCAAGGCGATGGAATTGCCCCAGGTTGAACGCCTCGATTGAGTAGGGCCGGACCGTGTGTGCAATCGTTTGCGGGATACCCCTGTGATTCGCTCAAGTATTGCCAAATGCCGCCGAAGAAGGAGGTTGGAACCATCGTGCATCAACGTTTCCCACTAGATAATTTGCCGAGCAGCGCTATGAGATCAGGATGATCCTGGCCTCGGCCAGGAGCTGTCATGTCTCAACCTCGTGCCCGGATTGCCTCCCAGTTAGGCCTTGCACTCGCCGTGATTCTCGCTGTCGTCATCAGCGGCAGTACGGTCTTTGCCTTGCGTACCCTCGACTCCGCCAACCTCGCCACCCGCGAGGAACACCTGGCCAGCGAGGCGCGTCTGCTCGCCGACCAACTCAACACCTTCCACAGCACCTTGCGCGAAAGCACCCAGCGTTTGAGCGGGCTGTTTGAAAAGCGCTTCGGCGCCGGCTTGAGTGTGCGTGCGGACCAGCCCGTGGCCGTGGCCGGCGTGCAGACGCCAAGCCTCTACCTGGGCAACGAGGTATTGAATAACAACTTCGAAGAGGTGGATGAGTTCAAGCAGATGTCCGGCGGCGTGGCCACGGTATTCGTGCGCAGCGGCGACGACTTTATCCGCGTCAGCACCTCCCTGACCAAGCAGGATGGCAATCGCGCCATTGGCACCGTGCTCGACCGTCAGGGCGCGGCCTACCAGCGCGTTGTGGGCGGCCAGACCTACATCGGCCGTGCCGTGTTGTTCGACCGCTCCTACATGACCCAATACAGCCCCGTGCGTGACAGCAGTGGCCAGGTCATCGCCGTGCTGTTCATCGGTTTCGATTACACCGATGCTCAGAACGCCCAGTTTGAAAACCTCAAGCGCTTCCGCATTGGCCAGACCGGCTCCCTCGCGCTGCTCGATGAGCAAAAGCACTGGCTGGTGCCGCCGGCTGGCGTGCAAGCGCCGGATCAGGCGATTGCCGTGATGCTCGACCTGGCGAAAAAGCCGGGCGCAGGCCGTTTCTGGAGCGACAAGAACGAAGATTTCTATAGCGTATCGGTGCCGTTCGAAGGCGGCCCTTGGGCGGTGGTAGCGAGCATGCCCAAGGCTGAGATTCGCGCAGTGACCTGGGAAGTCGGCATCCGCCTGGTGATCGGCAGTGTGTTGGCGATGTTGCTGGCAGTGGGCGCCACGGTGTGGCTGTTGCGCAGCAAGCTGGCGCCATTGAGCGAGCTGGTGCGCCAGGCCCAGGCGCTGGGCGCGGGCGATTTGAGTGCGCGCCTCAACGTTTCCAGCCATGACGAAATCGGCCAGTTGGCGCGCAGTTTCAACCAGATGGGTGAAGCGCTGTCGACCATGGTGTCGCATATCCGTACCGCGGCCGAACAGGTCAACAGCCGCGCACAGGCGTTGTCGGGCCTATCCGGTGGTGCCTACGAAGGCATGGAGCAGCAGTCCGGCGAGATCACCAGCATGGCCGGTGCGGTGGAAGAGTTCAGTGCTACCTCGCTGAACATTGCCGACAACATGGGCAACACCGAGCGCCTGGCCCAAGAGAATGCCCAGCAAACCCGTATCGGCCGCACCTCGATGCAAGAAGCGTCATCGTCCCTGGAACATATCGCCACTGCGCTGAACAGCACCGCTGCAGTGATCAACACCCTGGGCCAGCGTTCCCAGGAAATCGGCGGGATCGTCGGCGTGATTACCGCCATCGCCGAACAGACCAACCTGCTGGCGCTCAACGCCGCCATCGAAGCCGCCCGCGCCGGTGAGCAAGGCCGTGGTTTTGCCGTGGTCGCCGACGAAGTGCGCAATTTGGCTTCGCGCACCCGCCAGGCCACCGATGAAATCTCCGGCATGATCCAGAGCATCCAGCAGGAAACCGGCAACGCCATCAGCACCATGGAACACGGCAATGCGCTGATGCAGGAAGGCTTGTCGCGCAACGCTGACGTGGCCTCGGCCCTGGCGCGTATCGACGAGCAAAGCCGCTCGGCCGGCCAGCAGTTCGCGGCGATCACCACCGCCACCCAGGAACAGAGCAGCACCGCGACCTTGCTCAGCAGCAACCTGCAGAGCATTGCGCTGGCCAACAGCGAGCAGCGTGAAGTGGTGTCCAACCTGGCGGTTACCGCCAAGGAGCTGGAGACCTTGGCGGCAGGTTTGCGTCATGAGGTGGATCGGTTTCGTTGAGGCACCGCCAATCAAATTGTGGGAGGCTCAACTGAGAGATGCTGGGCGGTATTGCAAGGCCTCCTTCAGATGATCACGGGTGATGGCGTCCATCTGGTCCAGGTCCGCCAGGGTGCGCGCCACCTTCAGCAGCCGATGGGCCGCCCGCAGTGACAGTGTCAGTCGCTCGCAGGCGGTCTCCAGCCAGCCCTCGTCGACCTTTGGCAGCTTGCAGTGCTGGCGTAGCCCCGGCAGGTCGAGAAAAGCATTGGCACACCCCTGGCGTTGCTGTTGACGCTCGCGTGCTTCGGCTACCCGCACCGAGGCATCGGCCGTTGTATCGCCCGCCGGTTGAGTGGGGCTCAGCGCAGTGGCCTCCCGCGCGACGGTCAGGTGCAAATCAATCCGGTCCAGCAAAGGGCCGGATAGCTTGTTGCGATAACGCTGGATCTGCTCCGGCGTACACCGGCAACGCCCGCTGGGTTCGCCCATGTAGCCGCAGGGGCAGGGATTCATCGCCGCGACCAGTTGAAAGCGAGCCGGGAAACGCACTCGGTCACGGGCGCGGGATATCACGATATGTCCCGATTCCAATGGCTCGCGCAGCACCTCCAGTACCTTGCGATCGAACTCTGGCAGCTCATCCAAGAACAAAACCCCGTGATGGGCCAGGGTGATTTCCCCCGGTTGTGGCTTCGAGCCGCCACCCACCAGCGCCGGCCCGGATGCCGAGTGGTGCGGCTGGCGAAACGGGCGGTTTGGCCAATGGCTCAGCGGTGCCAGGCTGACCACGGACTGGATCGCGGCCACTTCCAGCGCTTCCTGCTCGCTCAACGGCGGCAGCAAGCCCGGTAGCCGGCTGGCCAATAAAGTCTTGCCGGTGCCCGGTGGCCCGCTGAACAATAGGTTATGCGCGCCTGCCGCCGCGATCAGCAATGCTCGCTTGGCCGCGAGTTGGCCCTGCACTTCACGCAGGTCTGGGTAAGGCTTGTTCACGTACAGCAAACCGTCGGACCTGTAGGGCTCAATCGGCACATGCCCATTCAGGTGCGCCACCACTTGCAGCAAGTGATCCACCGCAATCACCTTCAACCCCGACGCCAGGCACGCCTCTTCGGCGTTGGCGCGCGGCACTATCACGGTGCGCCCGGCCTTGCGCGCCGCCAGCGCGGCCGGCAATACCCCCTTCACCGCGCGCACCTCGCCGGACAGCGCCAATTCCCCAAGGCACTCCACGTCATCGAGCATCAAGGCCGGCACTTGCACACTGGCCGCCAGGATGCCGAGGGCAATCGCCAGATCAAAACGCCCGCCGTCCTTGGGCAGGTCGGCGGGCGCGAGGTTGAGCGTGATGCGCCGGGCCGGATATTGCAGCGCCGAGTTGAGGATGGCACTGCGCACGCGGTCCTTGCTTTCCTTCACTGCGGTTTCGGGCAAACCCACCAAGGTGAGAGACGGTAGGCCATTGGCCATATGCACTTCGACAGTGACGGCTGGGGCTTCCACACCGACCTGGGCGCGGCTGTGGACAATGGCGAGGGACATGCTCGTTCCTTGAATGGGAGGGCCGCTTCCTGCGGTTTTTTCAAGGGTAGACGAGGTGGGATGGAGCGGGGCGGGGGAGGTTTTACAGAACGTATCCGGGCGGCAACGCAAAACAAGTGTGGGAGCAGGCAAGCCAGCTCCCACAACAATCGCGTTCACTCAGCAGAAGGTGGCGTCAACCGGGCTTCAAGTTCAGCCACCTTCGCCTCCAGGCTCTCCAGCCGCGCACGTGTGCGGGCCAGCACCACCATCTGGCTGTCAAACTCTTCCCGGCTGACCAGGTCGAGCTTGCTGAAACCACTCTGTAGCAAAGCCTTGAACTGGCTTTCGATTTCATTGCGGGGCAGTGGGGTGTCGCCGCTGAACAGGCGAGAGGCGTGGCCGCTCAGGGCGTCTAGGAAGTCTTTGGGCGCGAGCATTGGACATATTCCGGAAAACAGTTGGCCGGCAGTGTATCACGCAGCGTCTATAGTCATTTTCAGGCCCCGTTGCGCACGGTTTTCGCGCATTGGGGCGGGCGGCCTCGCACTGTTTTGATGCGCATTGCGGCCGCGCAGGCGCCCCGTAGGTGGGCACAAGCGGGTAAAGGATTGATTTCGGTGGTTTTTACGGAGCTGGCAAGGTTTCTGCTTAGACGATCATGACCCATGCACTGATGCAGTCGCTGTGACGAATGCAGTGCGCCGACGGATCCGGGGTACAGGGCTCGTCACCAGTGGTTCGCTGGCGTCGCGACGGCAAATGCCGAGGCGACGATGCGTTACAAAGCCAGGCACTGCGCTTAGACTTGAGACGGGTTTGTTTTCCTGGGGCAAGTCCACCAAATTCGGGAGAGAGTTTTCATGAAGCTAGTCACTGCCATCATCAAGCCGTTCAAGTTGGACGATGTACGCGAGTCACTGTCCGAGATCGGCGTGCAGGGCATTACCGTTACTGAGGTCAAGGGCTTCGGTCGGCAGAAGGGTCATACCGAGCTGTATCGCGGCGCGGAATACGTGGTCGATTTCCTGCCGAAGGTGAAGATCGATGTCGCCATTGACGACAAGGATCTTGACCGGGTTATCGAGGCGATAACCAAGGCGGCCAACACCGGCAAGATCGGTGACGGCAAGATCTTCGTGGTCAATCTGGAACAGGCTATTCGCATCCGTACCGGCGAAACCGATACCGACGCAATCTAAGCCGCCAAACCCCAACGCCCCAGGAGAAAACAATATGACTCTGCGTAAATTCGCAGGGCTCGGAGCCCTGCTGTCCATCGTAATGCCAAGCCTGGCCATGGCGGCAGATGAAGTGGCTGCTCCAGTCCTCAATTCCGGCGACACCGCCTGGATGCTTACCGCCACCGCGCTGGTGCTGTTCATGACCATCCCTGGCCTGGCGCTGTTCTACGGCGGCATGGTCCGCTCCAAAAACATTCTGTCGGTGATGATGCAGTGTTTCGCCATCACTGGCCTGATCAGCATCCTCTGGGTCGTCTACGGCTACAGCATCGCGTTCGATACCACCGGTATGGAACAAGGCGTGGTCAACTTCAATTCCTTCTTCGGCGGCATGGGCAAGGCGTTCCTGGCGGGTGTCACCCCGGCCAGCATCACCGGGCCGGCGGCGCTGTTTCCGGAAGCCGTGTTCATCACCTTCCAGATGACCTTTGCCATCATTACCCCGGCGCTGATCGTCGGTGCTTTCGCTGAGCGTATGAAGTTCTCCGCAATGCTGATCTTCATGGCTATCTGGTTCACCCTGGTCTACGCGCCGATTGCGCACATGGTCTGGAGCGGCAACGGCGGCCTGATGTGGGACTGGGGCGTGCTGGACTTCGCTGGCGGCACCGTTGTGCACATCAACGCGGGTGTGGCTGGCCTGGTGGCGTGCATCGTGCTCGGCAAGCGCAAAGGCTTCCCGACCACGCCGATGGCCCCGCATAACCTGGGCTATACCCTGGTGGGCGCGGCCATGCTGTGGATCGGCTGGTTTGGCTTCAACGCCGGTTCCGCCGCGGCGGCCAACGGCACCGCGGGCATGGCGATGCTGGTAACTCAAATCGCTACAGCAGCTGCGGCCCTGGGCTGGATGTTTGCCGAGTGGATCACCCACGGCAAGCCCAGCGCACTGGGTATCGCCTCGGGCGTGGTCGCCGGCCTCGTCGCCGTGACGCCAGCGGCGGGCACCGTGGGCCCGATGGGCGCCCTGGTGATTGGCCTGGTCGCCGGTGTGGTGTGCTTCTTCTGCGCGACCAGCCTCAAGCGCAAGCTGGGTTATGACGACTCCCTGGACGCTTTCGGCGTGCACGGTATCGGCGGCATCGTCGGTGCGATCCTTACCGGTGTGTTCGCTGCCCCGGCGCTGGGCGGCTTCGGCACCGTGACGGACATCGCAGCCCAAGTCTGGATCCAGTGCAAAGGTGTGGGCTTTACCGTGATCTACACGGCGATCGTGACCTACGTCATCCTCAAGGTGCTCGACATGGTCATGGGCCTGCGTGTCACCGAGGAAGAAGAGGCGGTTGGCCTCGACCTGGCGCAACATAACGAGCGCGGCTACAACTTGTAACCAGGCGAAAAAAACATGCCCGGCTTGCCGGGCATTTTTTTGCCTGGCGTTTGTCTGTGGCTAAAGGTGCATGGGTTTTTTATCGACTTTGTGATGGGATCCACACAGCACTTTTAAGGATGCAAATGTCTTACAGGCATGAAGGCGTATTCGGCACTTTGTTTTTTCCCAGAGCGCGCTAGAATGCGCGCCGATGGGCGGAGAACTGTATGTGGCAACAGACCCTGATTACCCTGCGGGCCAAGCCCCGGGGCTTTCACTTGGTAACGGACGAGTTGCTTGCCGGCTTGCCTGAATTGAAGGCGTGCCGTGTGGGCCTGTTGCATTTGTGGCTGCAGCACACCTCGGCCTCGTTGACCGTCAACGAGAATGCCGACCCGGCGGTTCGCCGTGACTTCGAGCGTTTTTTCAACCTGCTGGTGCCACAAGGTCGCGCAGGGTTTGAACATAACGACGAAGGTCCGGATGATCTGCCGGCGCACTTCAAGGCCAGTCTGCTGGGCTGCCAGCTGAGTTTGCCGGTCAAGGCCGGCCGCTTGGCGATAGGGACCTGGCAAGGTGTTTATCTGGGCGAGCACCGTGATCATGGCGGTGCTCGTAAAGTCCTCGCCACCTTGCACGGTGAAGGGGCATAAGCCACTGGTTATCTGGTGGATGTTGATTTTTTTCCGGCGACCTCGACAGAGGGTGAAGCTGGGCTATAACTAATCTGCTTTTCGCAAGTCATGAGGTAGAACATGAGCGACGATGATCTGGAACAAGACGACCTCGAAGTAGGCGATGAAGACGACACCGAAGAAGGTCTTGAAGTAGCGGCCGAAGACGTTGCTGAGGATGTCGATGACAGTGTTGGCGATGACGCGGCTCCCAAAGCCAAAGGCAAAGCCAAGGCGGCTGTTTCGGTAGACGAGTTGCCGAGCGTTGAAGCCAAGAACAAAGAGCGCGATGCCCTGGCCCGTGCGATGGAAGAATTCCTCGCTAAAGGCGGCAAAGTGCAGGAAGTCGAGGCCAACGTGGTGGCTGATCCACCGAAGAAGCCGGATAACAAGTACGGAAGCCGACCTATCTGAGGTCTGCCTCCTGCTTGTAAGAAAAAGCCCGCCGTCGCTGCGGGCTTTTTCATGCCTGCCATTTACCAGTTCGCTGCAATACCTTGTGGGAGCCGGCTTGCCTGCGATAGCGGTGTATCTGCGAGCCCTGTGTTGATTGGCCCACCGCTATCGCAGGCAAGCCAGCTCCCACATTGGGGGGCAGTGTTAACCCCAGCGACTCAGCAAGGGCGGCAACTCCGTCAGGCTGCGAATCTGCGCATCCGGGCGCTTGTCACCCTCCCAGGCCTTGCCCGTGGGGTTGAACCACACTGCCCGCAGTCCCGCCTGCTGCGCGCCGGCGATGTCATCCCCAGGATGATCGCCCACATGCACTGCCGCGCTGGCGTCCACACCGCCACGTTGCAGTGCTTCATGAAACAGCCGTGCGTCCGGCTTGGCGATGCCGATATCTTCAGCGCGCAGGGCAAAGTGAAAGTAGTCCGCCAGGCCCACACGCTGCACATCGGCATTGCCATTGGTGATCACGCCGAGCAGGAAGTGCTGGCGCAGCGCCTTGAGCATCGGCTCGGCTTCCGGAAACACGGTGAGTTGGTGGCGTGCGTGGATGAACGCTTCGAAGCAGACATCCGCCATCTCTGTGGCCTCAGGTTGGGGATAACCGGCCTCCTCGAACGCATGCATCAACACGCGGTGGCGCAGCAGGCTGATACGGTGTTTGAGTTCGGGATGACGCTGCAGCACCTGCTGGCGCAGGCTGGCAAAATGCTCAAGGGGCAGGTCGCCGACCTTGGACGCGTGGGTCGCCAGCCATTCACGCATCGACGCTTCGGCGCTGATGATGACAGGTACGTTGTCCCAGAGGGTGTCGTCCAGGTCGAAGGTGATCAGCTTGATACTCATGATTCGCCGCCCTTGATGCGTTTGGCCCGTGGATGGGCGCTGTCGTACACCGTTGCCAGGTGCTGGAAGTCGAGGTGGGTGTAGATTTGCGTGGTCTTGATATCCGAGTGCCCGAGCAGCTCCTGCACGGCGCGCAGGTCCTGGGAGGATTCGAGCAGGTGGCTGGCAAAGGAATGACGCAACATGTGCGGGTGCAGATTCTGCCCCAGCTCGCGCTCGCCGGCAGCTTTGACCCGCAGTTGAATCGCCCGCGGCCCCAGGCGCCGGCCTTGCTGGCTGACAAACACGGCATCGTCTGTCGGGTTGGTCAGAAGGCGTAGCGGCAGCCATAGCTGCAAGGCTTCGCGGGCTTTCCTGCCCACGGGCAGTACGCGCGTCTTGCTGCCTTTGCCGAGCACTTGCACCAGGCCATCGGCGAGGTCCAGTTGATCCAGGTTCAGGCCCGTCAACTCCGACAGGCGCAGGCCCGAGGAATAGAACAGCTCGAGGATTGCCTGGTCGCGATGGGCCAGGAAGTCATCCTCGACGGCACCGTCGAGCAATTGCAGGGCGCGGTCTGTGTCCAGGGTCTTGGGCAGGCGCCGTTCGCCTTTGGGCGGTGACAGGCCATTGGCCGGGTCGTGGTCGCACAGCCCTTCGCGATTGAGGTAGTGATAGAGGCCGCGCACCGCCGACAGCAGGCGAGACAGGCTGCGGGAAGATTGGCCCTGCTGGTGCAACCGGGCAATCAGGCTACGCAGGGCCTGGATGTCCAGAGCCTTCCAGCTGCTGACGTGCTGCTTTTCGCAATAGGCCAGGACCTTGTTCAAGTCCCGCCGATAAGCTTCCAGCGTGTGGGACGACACCTGGCGCTCATTGCGCAGGTGAGCGCAGTAAGCGTCCAGTTGCCGCTCCATGATCAGCGCACCGCGCGCAGGGTGGTGGTGTGGCGTGGCAGGACGCGGCCCAGCACTTCGGCGATATAGGTCAGGAACAACGTGCCCACCGAGCTTTTGTAGTGCGCCGGGTCGCGGCTGGCGATGGCCAGTACCCCGTGCAAGCCTTGATGGCTGAGGGCGATGACAGCCGTAGAGCCGATCTGCTTGCGCTGTTCGGCGCCAAACAGGAAGTCCAGCTCATGCTCGCGCAAGGTGCCGCTGACGGTCTTGCCTTCGGACAGCAGGCCGCCGATGGCCGTCTGCGCTTCGCCACCTGTGACCCAGCGGCCCACCGGCATCGGGTTGTCGCTGAACAGGATCAGGCTGACGAAGGGCACCTGGAAATCCTCACGCAGGCTGTCTTCCACGGCGATCACCGTTTCTTCCAGGCTGGTGGCATCCATCAGGGTCAGAATCAGGCGGCGGGTCTTGTCGAACAAGCGGTCGTTGTCGCGGGCCACGTCCATCAGATGCGAGAGCCGGTGGCGCATTTCAATATTACGCTCGCGCAGGATCTTCATCTGCCGCTCCACCAGCGATACGGTATCGCCGCGCTGGTGAGGGATGCGCAGGGCCGGCAGCAGTTCTTCGTGCTCGACGAAGAAGTCCGGGTTAGCCTCAAGGTACGCCGCGACAGCAGCGGCCTCCAGGCTTTCACTCGGAGTAGCGTGTGCGGGTACTTGAGGCTTATCGGTCATTAGCTTGGCTCACTCATAGACGGACCTGTCCTTCGTATACGCGCGAGGCCGGCCCGGTCATCATCACCGGGTGGCCAGGGCCTGCCCATTCGATGGACAAACGTCCGCCGGGCAGGTCGATCAACAGCGGCGAATCCATCCACCCCTGGCTGATCGCAGCCACGGCAGCGGCGCAAGCACCGGTGCCGCAAGCCTGGGTTTCGCCGACGCCGCGTTCCCATACGCGCAATTGCGCACGGTTGCGGTCGATCACCTGCAGGAAGCCCACATTGGCCCTTGCCGGAAAGCGCGGGTGATGTTCGATCTTCGGCCCCAGTTCGTGCACGGGGGCGTTATTGATGTCGGTGACCCGCAGCACTGCATGAGGGTTGCCCATGGACACGGCGGCGATGTCGACGGTCTTGCCGTCTACATCCAGTGCATAACTGGTGGCCTGCTCGCTGGCCTGGAACGGAATATCCGCCGGCACCAGGCGTGGGGCGCCCATGTTGACGCTGATCTGGCCATCGTTGCGGATGTCCAGTTCGATCACGCCGCCTTTGGTTTCGACGCGAATCTGGCGTTTGGCAGTCAGACGCTTGTCGAGCACAAAGCGCGCAAAGCAGCGCGCGCCGTTGCCGCACTGTTCCACTTCGGAACCGTCGGAGTTGAAGATCCGGTAGCGGAAATCCACCTCCGGGTTGCTCGGCGCCTCGACCAGCAGCAACTGGTCGAAACCGATCCCGGTGTGGCGATCACCCCACTGTTTGGCGTGCTTGGGCAGGATGTGCGCGTGCTGGCTGACCAGGTCGAGGACCATGAAATCATTACCCAGCCCGTGCATCTTGGTAAAACGCAGCAGCATGGCTTACTCCGGCAGCAGGCTTTCGCCAGCATACAACTCGGCTACCGTCTCGCGGCGACGCACTTCAAATGCTTGATCACCGTCCACCAGCACCTCGGCGGTACGCCCGCGGGTGTTGTAGTTGGAACTCATGACAAACCCGTAGGCACCGGCCGAATGCACGGCCAGCAGATCACCTTCCTCAAGCGCCAACTCACGATCCTTGGCGAGGAAGTCGCCGGTCTCGCAGATGGGCCCGACGATGTCATAGGCGCGGGCTTCGCTTGTGCGCGGCGTCACGGCGGTGACATCCATCCAGGCCTGGTACAGCGCCGGGCGGATCAGGTCGTTCATCGCCGCATCGACGATGGCGAAATCCTTGTGTTCGGTATGCTTGAGGTACTCGACCTGGGTCAGCAACACGCCAGCGTTGGCGACGATGTAGCGGCCCGGCTCGAACATCAGCGTCAGGTCGCGGCCTTCGATGCGTTCGCGCACGGCCTGGATATAGTCGGCAATCAGTGGCGGCTCTTCATCGCGATAACGCACGCCCACGCCACCACCGAGGTCGATGTGGTGCAGGTAGATGCCGCACTCGCCGAGGCGGTCGATCAAGGCCAGCAGGCGGTCGAGGGCATCCAGGAACGGTGGCAGGGTGGTCAGTTGCGAGCCGATATGGCAGTCGACGCCCAGCACTTCCAGGTTCGGCAGTTGGGCTGCGCGGATGTACACGTCCTCGGCGTCGGCGATGGCAATGCCGAACTTGTTCTCTTTGAGACCGGTGGAGATGTACGGGTGGGTGCCGGCGTCGACATCCGGGTTGACGCGCAGGGAGATCGGCGCGCGAACGCCCATTTCGGCGGCAACGACTTGCAGGCGCTCCAGTTCGTCGGTGGATTCGACGTTGAAGCAATGCACGCCGACTTCCAGGGCGCGGCGCATGTCTTCGCGGCTCTTGCCGACGCCGGAGAAGACGATTTTGTCCGCCTGGCCACCGGCGGCCAGTACGCGTTCCAGCTCGCCACGGGACACGATGTCAAAACCAGCGCCAAGACGCGCCAGGACATTGAGTACACCCAGGTTGGAGTTGGCCTTGACTGCGTAGCACACCAGGTGCGGCACGCCGTCGAGGGCGTCGGTGAACGAGCGGTATTGGGCTTCGATATGCGCACGCGAGTACACATAGGTCGGGGTGCCGAAGCGCTGGGCAATCGCGGACAAGGCCACGCCTTCCGCGAACAGCTCGCCGTCCCGGTAGTTAAAAGCGTCCATAAGTTTCCCTTAACTTAGTAGGTGTCGTGCTTATGGGCTTTTGACGGCTTTTGCGACGATTGCGCCTGTTCGTTTGGATCTTTGCTGTCATCCGGCAGGTACAACGGGCCTTTCTGGCCACAGGCACTAACGAGGCAAGCGACCGCGACGAGCGCAGCAAGGGAAGAGATCAGGCGCTTCATGGCGAAATCCTTGAATATGCATTAATTGCGCCCGAGTATACCGACCACCCGCCAGCTTGCCTATGCGCCGCAACACCCGTCCGGCGGGGGTTTGCCGAGACAGTAGGGAAGCAGGCTACGATGCCTGGGGATATTTCGTACCGTCATCCGTGATCAAATCAGTATCCTTTGCAATCGGCGAGGCTCGCCCGTATCGTGCGGCGCTTGAGCAAAACCAGACACTTTTGAGGTTGCCACAATGAGTTTGACCGAAGCCCGTTTTCACGACCTGGTGGATGCCACCCAGGAGAAGCTGGAAGATATTTTCGACGACAGCGACCTGGATGTGGATCTGGAAAACTCGGCCGGTGTGCTGACCGTCAAGTTCGAGACTGGCCCGCAATTGATCTTCAGTCGCCAGGAGCCTCTGCGTCAGCTGTGGCTGGCGGCGCGCTCCGGTGGCGTTCACTTCGACTACGATGAAGAAAGCGGCAAATGGCAGTGCGACAAGAGTGAAGAGTTGCTGGGTGAGATGCTCACCCGACTGGTCCAGGAATACACCGGCGTCGAGCTGGATTTCGACGAGGTCTGATGGTGAG
This sequence comes from Pseudomonas sp. CCI1.1, assembly GCF_034348165.1. Lineage (NCBI taxonomy): Bacteria > Pseudomonadati > Pseudomonadota > Gammaproteobacteria > Pseudomonadales > Pseudomonadaceae > Pseudomonas > Pseudomonas sp. CCI1.1. Next base: position 4,401,997 of record NZ_CP133780.1, on the reverse strand, counting down.
TGAGCCTGCAACCGTACGCCCGCCCAAGCCGCTGTTTAGCAATGTCAGCCCGGCAGTGCCGTCACCTTGTATCAGTTTGTGTCGCCTGGACGAGCAGAAAGTCTGCCTGGGCTGCTTCCGCCACGTGGAAGACATCCGGGAATGGCGCTCTGCCGACGATGCGCGGCGCCGGGTGATCTGCGCCGAGGCTGAACAGCGCAAGGCGAGCGCCTGACGGCGTCTTGTTTATTTGTGTCGCTGTGGTAGTGTCCGGATACACCTCCATTCATCGAGGTCCGTGAGAACCCCGCCTTTTCCTGGCGGGGTTTTGCTTTTTTGTGCAGAAAAAAGGAGTCTGCCTGAATCATGACCACCGCACCGTCCATCATTCTTACCCGTCTTGACGTGCAGCGTCTGGAGCAACTGATCGACCGCTTGGGCGACGAGTTTCCCGGCGCCCGAGCGTTGCAAGCCGAACTCGACCGCGCCGAAGACGTGGTTGGTCACGATGAAGTGCCTGCGGGTGTCGTGACCATGAACTCCAGCGTGCATTGCCGTGAGCAAAGCAGCGGCAAGGACTATCACCTGACGCTGGTCTACCCCAAGCACGCGAACGCCGACGAAGGCAAGATTTCGATCATGGCACCCGTGGGCAGCGCATTGCTCGGCCTGCAAGTGGGCCAGCACATCGACTGGCCGGCGCCAGGCGGCAAGACCTTGAAGCTGGAATTGCTCAGCGTCGAAGGCCAGCCCAAAGATGGCGGCGCCTTCCCGCTCTAAACCTGATTCAAGGCCGCATTGAGTGACTGTTCCAGTTCGGCTTTATAGCGCAGGTACAGATTGCTTGGGCTTTGCACATCACCGAGCAGCCCCGACAGATCCAGATCAGTGATATAGCAGCGGTAACGCTCGGTTTCCCGACGTTGCCCGACGATCTCCCGGGCGACCACCGTAAACAGCTGGTCGCCAAATTCCAGTTCGCAAAACTCCCGCTGATTGCAGTACAGGGTGATCCCTACGTGGCCTGGCGTGCCTTTGCCGATAATGGCCTGCACGTCATAAAACGCCTTGTTGGCCGGGTCTTGCGGGGCCGGCCTTGGCTCAACGCCCCGCGCACGGCCGCTGCCCGATGGCAACAGTTGGTAATACAGGATCTGTATCTCGCCCGCGGGTTGCTGGGTGTCCAGGGACGATAGTGCTTCGCGGCGATACAGGATCGATTGCAAAAAGCGCTGCAACGGCGCCAACAGGCTTTGCTCATCATGAAATGGCAAGCGCTGTTGCCAGAGCGCGTTGAATTCGTCGAGCACGTAGACGTCGGCGAAGCCTTCATTAACGCGGTAGAACACCTGCACACATTCGGCTTGGCCCATGGGCAGCAGCAGCGCCAGGTCGTGGTCTTCCAAGGCCATGGCGTCCAGGTGCCACGGGTTATAGCTGACCAGCTCCTCGCTGAGGTAGGCGATCAGCGCGTCCTGGGTCGGCAGTGACACATGGGTGGCCTGGCCCGGTACCAGTTCCATGACGTGATAATGCTGCTGCACCTGGAGCAGGTAGCGATGATTGCCCTGGCCGAGCAGCAGATGCTGCGCGGTGTCGAATACCTCTTCCACCCGCTGGGCAATGAACTGTGCCCGGTTGTGACAAAAACAACGCACTCGCAGGCGTGGCAGATGGTTCGAGGGCAGTTGGTTGAGGTAGTCGCGCAGGCAGTCGAGCAGGGCGTGGGGGCCGTCATAGCGGCTGACCATCACTTCGTTCCAGCTGTTGAGCGTGACCTGGTCCAGGGTCAGCACCAGATTGTCGCGCACGCCGGCATAGCTCAGGGAGTCGGTGCGCTCTGTGGTCATCAGGATATTCAGGTCGCGATGATGTTTGAGCGGGTCAACCCCAACGTTGATCAACAGCAGCACCTCTTCCGGCACTGCCGGGCGCAGCAAGCGGCTCTCATCGACACTGGACAGGGGCAGGGCGATGGTCTGTTGCAGGCTGCCCAATAGGTTGAACAGCTCGAACTCGGTCATGTCGCTGGTGCCGGGGTGCAGCGCCAGGCGGGTGCTGCTGTCGATCACGCCGTTGCGATGGCACCAGGTGAGCATTTCCAGCAGGTCGCGGCTGCGTTTGATCGGGGCGAAGTGTTCCCACTCCAGAGCGGTAAGGTTGCCGTTATACAGGCCCCAATGGTGCTGGCCCGGCTCCTTGCGGTTGGGCGACTGCACCAGGGTCAAAGTGTCTTCGGCCAGGTCCGGGGCGATGCCGGGGTTGATGAACTCGACCTTGCCGGCCTTGCGCTCGAACGCCGCATACAAGCGGCGGCCCAGTACATTGAGTTCGCGTTTATTGACCGCGCTGGCGGTGTGTTCGCTGCGGGTGAACTGGGTGAGGAAGCGGTAGCTGTAGTTCAACTCATTGACCAGAGCACGGCGCTCGGAGGCGACCTGGCGCACTTTCCATTGGCTGCGGCTGTCCAGCAGGGCCAGTTGGCGCGTGTCCCAGCCCCACTCATGCGCCAGGCGTTCCAGCAGCTGCCGTTGCCAACCGGCGGTGCGCTGGCCGGCGCTGAGCTTGCGGTTGACCTTCAGGTACAGGCTGCGGCGCACCAGTTCCAGGCGCTCCAGCTCGTTGCGGGCCTTGAGGTATTCCTCGATGCGGCGGTAGACCATGATGTACGGGTCCAGCTCATCCAGGTCTACCTGATGGCTGAACACCGCCTGTTTGAAGCGCAGGCTCAGGCATTGCACCTTCGGGTGTTCGCTGGCGTAGACCTCGGTCAGCAGCAGCTTGAGCACCGATTTATAGGGCGACTCGATGCCCTTGAAGAGTTGCCACAGCCCGGCGCCAATAAACTCCCCCGGAGGAATATGAGCCAGATGGCCGAGGTCGAGGGTTTCATCGGCGCGGATGAAGCGCTTGGACACCAGGGCGTGAGTAAATTCGGCGTAGCGGTTTTCTTCGTAGACCGGTACCAGCCACCAGATGGGGGTGCGCCCGGCCAGCCAGATCGCGGTGCGATAGAACTCATCCAGCAGCAGGTAGTGCTGGGTGGTGCCGCAGTCGTCGGAACTCAGTGGCGTATCGCGATCACCCAACACAAAGCGCGTCGGGTCGATCAGGAAGAAATGCGCCTCGGCGCCCATGCTCAAGGCCCAGGTTTCCAGCAGTTGGCACTTTTTGCGCAGCTCGGCCAGCTCGGTCTCGCTCAGGTCGGGAGCGTGGCATACCCACACGTCCATATCGCTTTGATCGGCCTGCGCCAGCGTGCCAAGGCTGCCCATCAGGAACAAACCGTGGATCGGCGTAGGCGGGTTGCCATGGCGCGGTTTATAGGAGAACGAGCGGGTCAGGCGTTGGGCATCGGCCAAGGCCTGGGCGTCCGGTTCGAAATTCGACAGGCCAGCCGGTGTGTTACTGGAGACATAGCCCGGCAACAGCGGATGATTGACGTGGAAAAACAGCGGCAACAAAGCCAGCACGCTTTGCTGGCGTGGCGTCAGCCCCTCGACGGCCCGGGCCATGCGGCCTTGATTGAGGGTCATGAAACGCGCGCGCAGTTGGGTCAGCACCTTACGGTCGATGCCTTCGTCCAGATCGGGGCGGATTTCATGGGTGCGGGTCATGTCGAACTCGGTGGCTCGCAGCCCGACGCGGGCGGCCATGCAGGAGTTTACAGACAGTAGCGTAGGAGTTTTAGAGGGAAGTGGCTTTTTGGCGTCAGAATTTCGTATGCCGCGCAGCAACACCCGCGGAATCCGCAGGCGGCGGACTCCATGGGCGGTATCAAGTATCAGGCGGCTTCTTTGGTGTTGGCAGTGGTCAGGATGGTCAGCAGGGTTTGGGCTTGCTCGGCAGCGTCCCGGCCAAGGCTCGTCAGGTAGCCCCCGTCCGGTTGGTCAATCAGCCCTTTGGCATGGAGGCGCTTGGCAGCGGCGATGGCAGTAGGGGCGGCAGTCTGATGGACTTTCAAGCCTTCCTTGGTGCTGTCCAAGGGGAAGAGTACAAGGATTTCCAGTTCGGCAACCAACTCAGGGGTATACGACATAAGGACTCCAGACTTTCTAAAATTTATTAGAGGCTAGCAGGCCATAAGGTGAACGCACTTTGCCGAACTGTCCAGCGTGTTGCTGCGTGCCGGGGTTATTCCTTTTCCGGCGGCAGCTCGGGCAGTGCCCGCAGTGCCGTTTCATACCACTCGGTATTGAAGGCGCGGTCATCTTCGAGCATGGCGTCGATCTCGAACGCCAGCACGTGAGCCATCAGATTCAGGATATCTTCGCGCTCGTAACCCACCAGGGTCAGTTTGTTGAACGTAGCCTTGGCCGCTGGCGGGTTATCGCTCTCGATCTGGTTCTCGATGGCTTCGATCAGCGTGGTCTCGGTGAATTCTTCTTCGTCGTTGTCGATATCGGTCGGCTCGCTCATGGCAGGCTCCTCAAGGAAAGGGCGTCAGTCTACCCCCATTCAGGTGGGTGATGCTGCTGGTCAGGGTGCCCTCGAGGATCTATAACTCTTGCAGCCAACCCCACACCCGGCCTGGAGGCTTTGCGATGCTCAAGCTTTACGGATTTTCGGTCAGCAACTACTACAACATGGTCAAGCTGGCGCTATTGGAGAAAGGACTGCCCTTCGAAGAGGTGCCTTTTTATGCTGGGCAAACTCCCGAAGCCTTGGCGGTAAGCCCCCGCGGCAAAGTGCCGGTGCTGGGTGTGAAGCAGGGGTTCATCAACGAAACCAGCGTCATTCTCGAATACCTCGAACAGACCCAGGAAGGTCCGGCGCTGTTGCCCGCCGACCCGTTTGCGCGGGCTCAGGTGCTGGCGCTGTGCCGTGAGATCGAGCTGTACATCGAACTGCCTGCGCGGGCGTGTTTCGCCGAGGCTTTTTTCGGCATGGCGGTGCCGGAGGCGATCAAGGAGAAGTCCAGGGCCGAGCTGCTGCTTGGAGTAGGTACCTTAGGCCGGCACGGGAAGTTCGCGCCTTATGTGGCGGGGGAGAGCTTCACCCTTGCGGACCTGTATTTCATGTACAGCCTGAACCTGGCCTGCGGTGTGGGCGAGAAGCTGTTTGGGCTGGATCTGCTGGAGCCGTTGCCGAAGGCGAAAGCCTTGTTGGCGCGCCTGAATGGGATGCCCAATGCGCAGAAGGTAGAGGCGGACAGGCAGGCGGCGATGCCGGCATTCATGGCGATGATTGCGGCCAAGAAATAACCAATGTGGGAGGGGGCTTGCTCCCGAAGACGGTGGGTCAGCTAAGATTTTCTTGTCTGATACACCGTCTTCGGGAGCAAGCCCCCTCCCACAATTTTAGCGGCTGGCGAGCAATTGCTGGCCGCGCACGACCGCCGCCTTGACCTGTGCCGGCGCAGTGCCGCCCACATGATTACGGGCATTCACCGAGCCTTCCAGGGTCAGCACGGCAAACACATCCTGCTCGATCTGGTCGCTGAACTGGCGCAGTTCTTCCAGGCTCATTTCCGCCAAGTCCTTGCCGGTGTCCACACCGTACTTCACGGCGTGGCCGACAATTTCGTGGCAGTCACGGAACGGCAGGCCCCGGCGCACCAGGTAGTCCGCCAGGTCGGTCGCGGTAGAGAACCCGCGCAGGGCCGCTTCACGCATGATCGTATGCTTGGGCTTGATCGCCGGAATCATGTCGGCAAAGGCACGCAACGAGTCGCGCAGGGTATCGGCGGCGTCGAAGAGCGGTTCCTTGTCTTCCTGGTTGTCCTTGTTGTAGGCCAATGGTTGGCCTTTCATCAGGGTCAGCAGGCCCATCAGTGCACCAAATACACGGCCGCTCTTGCCACGCACCAACTCTGGCACGTCGGGATTTTTCTTTTGCGGCATGATCGAACTGCCGGTGCAGAAGCGGTCCGGCAGGTCTATGAACTGGAATTGCGCGCTGGTCCATAGCACCAGCTCTTCGGAGAAGCGCGACAGATGCATCATCGCGATGCTGGCGGCGGCGCAGAATTCGATGGCGAAGTCCCGGTCCGACACGCCGTCCAGGGAGTTGCCGCCCACGGCGTCAAAGCCCAGCAGCTGTGCGGTGTACTCACGGTCAATCGGGTAAGTGGTGCCGGCCAGTGCAGCGCTGCCCAGCGGCATGCGGTTGGCACGCTTGCGGCAATCGACCAGGCGCTCGTAGTCGCGGCTGAGCATTTCGAACCAGGCCAGCAGGTGGTGGCCGAAGGTCACAGGCTGTGCGGTCTGCAGGTGAGTGAAGCCGGGCATGATGGTGTCCGATTCACGCTCGGCCTGCTCCAGCAAACCTTTTTGCAGGCGGGTGATTTCGCCCAGGATCAGGTCGATCTCATCGCGCAGCCACAGGCGGATATCGGTGGCGACCTGATCGTTACGGCTGCGACCGGTGTGCAATTTTTTGCCGGTCACGCCGATGCGATCGGTCAGGCGTGCCTCGATGTTCATGTGCACGTCTTCCAGGTCGACGCGCCAGTCGAACGTCCCTGCCTCGATCTCACCGCGGATGGTGGTCAGGCCGTCGATGATGCTGTCACGCTCGGCGTCGGTCAGCACGCCGACCTTGGCCAGCATCGTGGCGTGGGCGATGGAGCCCATGATGTCGTGGCGGTACAGGCGTTGATCGAAGGTGACGGAGGCGGTGAAGCGCGCGACGAAGGCGTCGACGGGTTCACTGAAGCGGCCGCCCCAGGACTGGTTGGTCTTGTCGGTGCTCATGGATTCGCTCGTGATCTGCTTAAAAGAGGCATGAAGGTGTGCCGGCGATCATAACAGGGTTGCCCGTGGAGGCGGTGCTGCGGGTGATCGGCAATTTTATTTGTGTAAGAGATGGCTAAGTGCCTTGCCGCCGACCGCATCCGGGACGAGACTGGGGGCAGGTACTTATTGAAACGATATTTGACGATTGAGCAATGTCGCCTCAGTGAGCGTCTACAGTTGGACTGATAGTGTGTGAATGCACCAAAGTCGGGTGATGCGGTCATAACCAGACTATCCATTAAACAGGGGGGTATTCGGATTGTTTATCAGTGAACCCTACGACGATGCCCGAAGGCAGCGGGTCTTGGGCGCTATTGAACAGGTCCGGGTAAATTTGGGTGCCATTCTCAGGGCACTTTTTGCCGCTCGCGCTAGTCTTAGCGTGGATCGCTGTGACGTCAGTCACCGCACCTGTCTACGCTATCCTTGTGCGAGACTCACGCAGGAATCCAGCGCAATATGAATGTCCTGATCGTTGATGACGAACCCCAAGCCCGCGAGCGACTGAGCCGTCTGGTCAGTGAACTCGAGGGTTATACAGTCCTTGAACCGAGCGCCACCAGCGGCGAAGAGGCGTTGACGCTGATCGACAGCCACAAGCCGGATGTAGTGCTGCTCGATATCCGCATGCCGGGCTTTGATGGCCTGCAGGTCGCCGCCCGCTTGAGCGAACGCGAATCGCCGCCCGCCGTGGTGTTGTGTGCGGCGCAGGATGAGTTTTCTGCACAAGCGCTGGAAGACAGCGGTGTCAGTTTTCTCGTCAAGCCGGCCACTGCCGAAGCCTTGCTCAAAGCCTTGAAAAAAGCCGAGCGTCCCAGCCGCGCCCAACTGGCTGCCTTGACGCAACCGGCTGCGCAAAGTGGTAACGGGCCACGCAGCCATATCAGCGCACGTACCCGCAAGGGCATCGAGCTGATCCCACTCGGCCAGGTGGTTTACTTTATTGCCGATCACAAATACGTGACCTTGCGCCACGAGACCGGTGAAGTGTTGCTTGATGAACCGCTCAAGGCGCTTGAAGACGAGTTTGGCGAGCGTTTCGTGCGCATTCATCGCAACGCGCTGGTCGCCCGTGAACGCATCGAGCGCCTGCAGCGCACGCCCCTGGGGCACTTTCAGCTATTCCTGAAGGGGCTCAATGGCGATGCGTTGATCGTCAGCCGACGCCATGTCGCTGGCGTGCGCAAGATGATGCAGCAGCTTTAGCCCAAGGGTTGCGGCGCGGTCTGCATTCCTTATCCCGGTGCGACGTGGCCAGGGAGGCCCCGCACTTGCTGATTCAAATCAAAGCGTATTTGCCTGAGCTGTTATTATCCGCCGTATCTATTCAGTACGGATTGATCCATGTCCTCTCGCGAAATCCGCATCGCCACCCGTAAAAGCGCCTTGGCCTTGTGGCAGGCCGAATACGTCAAAGCACGCCTTGAACAGGCCCATCCCGGCCTCAAGGTCTCCCTGGTGCCCATGGTCAGTCGCGGCGACAAGCTGCTGGACTCGCCATTGTCGAAAATCGGCGGCAAGGGCCTGTTCGTCAAGGAGTTGGAAACTGCGCTGCTGGACAACGAAGCCGACATCGCCGTGCATTCGATGAAAGACGTGCCCATGGACTTCCCTGAAGGCCTGGGCCTTTTTTGTATCTGCGAGCGCGAAGACCCGCGCGACGCCTTCGTTTCCAACACCTTCGCGTCCCTGGACGAATTGCCGCTGGGCAGTATCGTTGGCACCTCCAGCCTGCGTCGCCAGGCCCAGTTGCTGACGCGGCGTCCCGACCTGCAGATCCGCTTTTTGCGTGGCAACGTCAACACGCGCCTGGCCAAGCTCGACGCCGGCGAATACGACGCGATCATCCTCGCCGCTGCCGGCTTGATCCGCCTGGGCTTTGAAGACCGCATCACCTCGGCCATCAGCGTCGAAGACAGCCTGCCCGCTGGCGGGCAGGGCGCAGTCGGAATCGAATGCCGCACCGCCGACAGCGAAATTCATGCGCTGCTAAAACCTCTCGATCACGCAGACACCGAAGTGCGCGTCACCGCCGAGCGTGCCTTGAACAAACACCTCAACGGTGGCTGCCAGGTGCCCATCGCCTGCTATGCCGTACTCGAGGGTGAGAACCTGTGGCTGCGTGGCCTGGTTGGTGATCCGGACGGCGGTAACCTGCTGACCGCCGAGGTACGTGGGCCGCAACGTGATGCCACGGCCTTGGGGATTCAGGTCGCCGAAGCGTTGCTGGAAAAAGGCGCGGGTACCATTTTGCAAAAAGTCTATGGCGAGGCCGGCCCGCAGTGACCGACTGGCGAGTGCTGCTGACGCGGCCTGCCGAGGAGTCGACGGCCCTGGCGGCGTTATTAGCCCAGAGCGGTATTCACAGCAACTGCCTGCCTTTGCTGGAGACTGAAGCCTTGCCGGTGACCGCAGAGCAACACGCGGTGTTCGGCGCGCTGCCGCGCTATCGCGCCGTCATCGTGGTGAGCAAGCCGGCTGCGCGCCTGGCGTTGCTGCGGTTGGGGGGCAGTGTGCCGCCAATGCCCTGGTTCAGTGTCGGCGCGGCCACGGCCCAGATATTGGCCGATCATGGCCTCAACGTTCACTTTCCCGCCACGGGCGATGACAGCGAGGCCTTGCTTGAACTGCCCGCCTTGCGCGAGGCTATTGCAGCGCCGGGTGCCCGGGTGTTGATCCTGCGCGGCGAGGGCGGGCGTGAGTTGCTGGCAGAGCGTTTACACGAGCAAGGTGCTAGTGTCGATTACCTGGAATTGTATCGGCGTTTTCTTCCGGTGTATGAGAAGGGCGCGTTGATGCAACGCATCCAGTTGGAACGCTTGAACGGCCTGGTGGTCAGCAGTGGGCAGGGTTTTTTACACCTGCACGCGTTAGCCGGCCCCGATTGGCCAGAGGTGGCACAGCTGCCGTTGTTCGTGCCCAGCCCGCGTGTATATGAAATGGCGCGGGCCGCGGGTGCAGAAAAAGTTGTGGATTGTCGCGGCGCGAGTGCCGCGGCTTTGTTAGTGGCGTTAGGGAGCTATCCCGTTCCCACTCTCTGATACGCAAAGGACGGATACGTGAGCGAAACAGCCTTGCCTAAAGATGAAGCTCAGCCCGCGCTTGATGCGCCGGTCGAGACACCGGTCAGCGCGCCACGCCGTGGCAATGGCCTGGCAGTCGTCGCCTTGCTGTTGGGCGCTGCGGGCGTAGCCGCCGGCGGCTGGGGGATCTGGCAGGTCCGTGCCCTGCAAGCCAGCAGCCAGCACCAACTGGGCCAGGTGCAGACCCTGGATGACCAGTCCCAGAGCCTCAAGCAAGGCCAGCAACAGCTGGCCGCCCGCCTGGCGCAGTTGCCGGGTGCGGATGAGCTGGAAGAGCGTCGCCGCCTGGTCACTCAGTTGCAGGGTGATCAGCAGCGTCTCAACCAGCGTCTGGAAACCGTGTTGGGTGCCAGCCGCAAGGACTGGCGCCTGGCAGAGGCCGAGCATCTGATCCGTCTGGCCAGCTTGCGTTTGTCCGCCTTGCAAGACATCAACAGCGCCCAGTCGCTGGTGCAGGGGGCCGACGAAATTCTTCGCGAGCAAAGTGACCCAGGGGCTTTCGCTGCACGGGAGCAATTGGCCAAGAGCCTGGCCGCGCTGCGCAGCACCGAGCAACCGGACCGTACCGGCCTGTACCTGCAATTGGCTGCCTTGCGTGACCAGGTGGTGCAACTGGCGGCGATTGCCCCGGAGTATCAGCTCACGGAGCCTGCTTCCCAGGGGCGTCCCACCAGCGATACGCAGAACCAGTTGAGCCAGTGGTGGGAGCAGATCTCCCGTTATTTCCGCATCGACTTCAACCCGGATGACAACATCCGTCCCTTATTGGCAGGCCAAGGCCTGAACCAAGTGCGGCTGGCCTTGAGCCTGGCGCTGGAGCAAGCCCAATGGGCTGCGCTTAACGGCGAGGCGGCGGTGTACAGCCGCTCGTTGGGAGAAGCGCGCAGCGTATTGCAGGACAACTTCAACCAGGACAACCCGCAGAGCAAGGCGATGCTGGCGCGTATTGCCGAGCTTGAGCCCAAGGCGGTGTCGGTGGTCACGCCTGACTTGGCTGCGAGCCTGGCTGCTGTGCAGGCGTACCTTGAACGCCGTCATCAGTCTGCCGACGAAGCCAAGGCTTCGGCTGGCAAACCGGCGACCCAGGAGTAGAGCTGATGAAGCGTTTCTATGTGATCCTGGTGCTCGCGATTGCGCTCGCGCTGGCCCTGGGTGTGGGCATTTCGAAACACACCGGCTACGTGTTGATTACTTATCCTCACCTGCTGCATTACGAATCAAGCCTGTGGGCGACATTGGTGGCGGTGTTCGCCATTGGCCTGGCGATTTACCTGATCCGCGTGTTATGGAGCCTGGTCAGCACATCCGGTGGCGTGGTCAACCCCTGGTCACGACGCAACCGCAGCCGTCGTGTGCAGATCGCTATCGAGCAAGGCCAGATGGACCTCGCCGAGGGCCGCTGGGCCAGCGCCGAACGCCACCTGCACCGCGCCGCCGAAGCAGAGCGCCAACCCCTGCTGTATTACATCGGTGCCGCCCGTGCGGCCAATGAACAGGGCCGTTATGAGGAATCCGACGGCTTGCTGGAGCGTGCGTTGGAACGCCAGCCCCAGGCCGAACTGGCCATTGCACTGAGCCATGCGCAGTTGCAGATGGACCGTGGCGATACGGAAGGCGCACTGGTCACCCTTCAGGCGATGCATGAGCGTCACCCGCACAACGCGCAAGTACTGCGACAGTTGCAACGTCTGCATCAGCAGCGTGGCGATTGGTCGTCTGTGATTCGCCTGCTGCCTGAGCTGCGCAAGGACAAAGTCTTGCCCGCCAATGAGCTGGCCGAGCTGGAGCGTCGCGCCTGGGGCGAGAACCTGAGTCTGGCGGCCCAGCGTGAAGAGCAAGGCGAAGCCGGGTTGCAGTCTCTGGAGCGCGCATGGGAGCAACTGACCGCAGCCCAGCGCCAACAGCCACAACTGGTATTGGCGTATGCCGACCAACTGCGTCGATTGGGCGCAGATGCCAAGGCCGAGGAAGTGCTGCGTGGCGCCCTTAAACGCGGTTATGACAGTCACCTGATCCGGTTGTATGGCCTGCTGCGCGGCAGTGATCCTGCGCGGCAACTGAAGTTTGCCGAAGGCTGGCTCAAGGACCATCCAGGCGATGCCAGCCTGCTGCTGACGCTGGGTCGTCTGTGCCTGCAAAACAGTCTGTGGGGCAAGGCGCGGGATTATCTGGAAAGCAGCCTGCAAGTACAGCGCAATCCCGAAGCCTGCGCCGAATTGGCTCGCCTGCTGGCCCAATTGGGCGATACCGAGCGCAGCAACCAGCTGTTTCAGGAGGGCTTGGGGTTGCTCGACAATCGTCTGCTGTCCTCGCCGCTGCCAGTGCCTGCGCGAGTTTGAAGTAGGAAAGGGTGGATGGGTTGGCTAGGACCGATCTGACACCCAACCCTTCAAACCCTGCAACCCCTCGGCTTAACTGGCTTTGTTACTAATTCCTACTTGTCTTGGCTGATTTTCCTCGGGCCCGTGGCGGGATGTCCTTATGTTTTCGAGGAAAAGTCCGCTCTAGGGCGTATTGAAAGGGGTCGGGCCTTTCCTCTACCGTAGCGACCTATCTCTTGCAGTGCGGATAAACAATGTCTCTGGCCCCTTTACGCTCTTTGTTTTTCCTGGCGTTCATGGCGGGTGCGCTGACGTTGGGCGCGTCTTACTACCTTCAATACGGTGCGCTGCTACGACCTTGTTTTCTATGCCAGGTACAACGCCTGTTCCTCGCCTCTTTTGCCTTGATCAACCTGATTGCCGCGCTTCACAAACCTGGGCGTTCCGGCCTTTGTCTTTATGGGTTGGCGAGCATGGGCTGTGCGTTGCTGGGCGCCATCACCGCAGGCCGGCAAGTCCTGTTGCAGAACAGGCCGGCAAGCCAGGTGGGGGATTGCTGGCCCAGCCTGCAGGACATGCTTGAAAACCTGTCTGTCTGGCAGGCAATGCGCTCGGTGTTCAATGGCACGGTCGATTGCGTTGAAATCAACTGGACGCTGTTTGACTTGAGCCTGCCTGAGTGGAGCCTGCTGTTTTTTGTGGCGATGCTGATCCTGGGGTTCATGCAGGTGTCACGGCTGTTGTTCGGCAGGCATTTGCGCCTCGCAACACCTTGAAAACGAGACTCAGATTGTAGGAGCGGATTAAACACTTGTATGAACATTCTCTCCTGCGTACCTTGAAGCCATAGTCATGCGGGCATAATCTGGCCCGCACGCGTTATCCAAACCGCTTGTCAGACGCGGCCTTGTCCGTCTGCTGCTTCATCCTTGAAGTGTTGCGCAGGTACAGAGCTGCGGCGCCCCAATAGGGAAGAGAGATCATCATGTTGGAAAGTTGTCAGAATGCTCAGGAACGCTGGGGTGGGGTGCACAAGCTGATCGACAGCTGGTTGAAGGCACGTCACGAACTGGTTCGGGCCTTTGATGCTCTCGGCGCCAAGCCCGAAGCGTTGGGCGAGAATCGCAAGCCGTTGCAGGAGTTCTGTGAGGTGTTGGTGGACTACGTGTCTGCCGGCCATTTCGGCGTCTACGAGCAACTGACCAAGGAGGCCGAAGCCTTCGATGATCAGCGTGGCCTGGAGTTGGCTGAGACGCTTTATCCGCGCATCGATGTGATCACTGAAAAGCTGCTGGCGTTCACCGACCTGTGTGATGCCGGGAAATGTGTCGCGGAAAAATTCAAAGAGTTGGGGGCGCTGTTGCATGAGCGTTTCGAGCTGGAAGATTGCTTGATCGAAGTGCTGCACAACGCTCATAAGGAAGAACCCGCCACCCAGGCTTGAAGCTGGTGGCGAGGTAAGAAAAACGGTGCGCATGTCGCACCGTTTTTTTATGGGTCAGTGGCGAGTGCCGATTAGTTCGATCTCGAACACCAGCGGCGTATAGGGGGGGATCAACTCACCTGCGCCGTCTGCGCCATAGGCCTGGGCTGAAGGAATCACCAGACGCCATTTCGCACCCACCGGCATCTGTTGTAATGCACTGCTCCAACCGCTGATCACGCTGTTGAGGCGAAACCATTGCGGTTGCGTACTTTTGTCGAAGACAGTTCCATCAGGCAGTCGGCCCACGTATTTAACCTGCACTTCATCGCTGGCCAACGGCTTGTTGCCAGTGCCGGGTGTCAGCTCGGTGAGCAGGATCCCATCGGCCAACTGACGAACGCCGGCTGCGGCTTTTTCCCTTGAGAGAAATTGCTGCTCGGCAGCGAGTGCTTTTTCGCTTTGAGGTCGTTGGGCGTCGGCGGCGTTCTGCGTTTCGTGCTGCGCGAGGATCTGTTCGATGCGCACGTTATCCAGCGCCAGTGGCTTGCCTTGGTAGGCTTGCTTGAGTCCGTCGAGCAGGGCCTGTATCTGCAGGTCGGGGACTTCCTGGCGCAACCGTTCGCCAAGGCTTGCGCCCAGGCTATAGGCAAGATCGTGCGGGGTTGCGGCGGTGGTGTTTGACGAGGGTTGCTCGCTTGCATCGGCCACGCAGATCGCCAAGCCGAACACTAGAAAAAGGTAACGCGACATGGGCATTCTCCCGGCGAAAGTGCGACGGATTATGCCAGTGCGAGTGCGTAAAAAGTGGCACGGTTTTCCGTTATATCGATAAGAATTTTCGCACGTTGCAACGCAACGCAAAGGATACTGTCAACATGCCCTAGCGGCGGTAAGAGCAGAGGGCTAGTATGAGCCGCACCCACGTCAGCCAGGAGGTAAACCATGTCGGCCAAACAGAAGCCTGTAAATACCCCGTTGCACTTGCTCCAACAACTTTCGGGCAGCCTGCTCGAACATCTGGAAAGCGCGTGCTCCCAAGCCTTGGCTGATGCAGAAAAGCTGCTCGCCAAACTGGAAAAGCAACGCGGTAAAGCGCAAGAAAAGCTGCACAAATCCCGCACCAAACTGCAAGACGCCGCCACTGCCGGCAAGTCCAAGGCACAAGCCAAAGCCAAAGGCGCGGTCAAAGAACTTGAAGAGCTGCTGGATGCTCTCAAGGATCGCCAAGCCGAAACCCGCAGCTACATTTCCCAACTCAAAAAAGACGCTCAAGAAAGCCTGAAACTGGCCCAAGGTGTTGGCCGTGTGAAGGAAGCCGTAGCTAAAGCACTGGGTGCTCGTACGCCTGCAAAAGTAGCCGCCAAGCCAACTGCTAAAACTGCTGCCAAGCCAGCCGCTAAAACCGCTGCTGCCAAACCAGCCGCGAAGCCAGCTGCTAAAACTGCTGTCGCCAAACCAGCTGCCAAGCCAGTCGCTAAAACCGCTGCTGCCAAACCAGCCGCGAAGCCAACTGCTAGAACTGCTGCTGCCAAACCAGCTGCCAAGCCAGTCGCTAAAACCGCTGCTGCCAAACCAGCCGCGAAGCCAGCTGCTAAAACTGCTGCTGCCAAACCAGCTGCCAAGCCAGTCGCTAAAACCGCTGCTGCCAAACCAGCCGCGAAGCCAGCTGCTAAAACTGCTGCTGCCAAACCAGCTGCCAAGCCAGTCGCTAAAACCGCTGCTGCCAAACCAGCCGCGAAGCCAGCTGCTAAAACTGCTGCCGCCAAACCAGCTGCCAAGCCAGTCGCTAAAACCGCTGCTGCCAAACCAGCCGCGAAGCCAGCCGCTAAACCTGCTGCTGCCAAACCAGCTGCCAAGCCAGTCGCTAAAACCGCTGCTGCCAAACCAGCCGCGAAGCCAGCCGCTAAAACCGCTGCTGTCAAACCGGCTGCCAAGCCAGCCGCTAAACCTGCGGCTGCTAAACCAGCCGTGAAGCCAGCCGCCAAGCCAGCGCCCGCAAAGCCAGCCGCTCCAGCAGCACCCACTGCCACCCCGGCAGCAGCCACCGCTCCAACTGCATCGGCCAGCAGCACCCCTGCACCGGTAGCGCCAAGCACCACCCCAACCAGCGCTTCCTAAGTGTTGGTGGCCATGACGCGCAATTGCAGCAGCGCGTCGTGGTCAAGGTTGGCGGCTTCGGTCGCCAGGCCTTCAAGCCAGTCTTGCTGATCCACCACCTCATTGATCGGCCATGTCTGCGCCAGCGCTTCCAAGCGCGCCAGCAACGTTCTTTCGGCCTCCAGCTCCAGTGTCTTGATCTGCTCGCGTAGCGATGCCAATTGCGCATCCTGCTGGGCCAAGGCTCGCCATTGCACGCGCACTTGTCGTAGCGGTTCGACTACCTGCACCCGCCACGGATGAGCCATCCGTTGCAGTGCCTGAACGCGTTCGGGCTTGTACGCCACACCTCGTTGCTCCAGCCAAGCACCACACAACAACAGGCACACGTCTGCCCCTTGCTCCTGCAAGCGCAGGCACGCGGCCTCCACGCCTGGACGGGCATAGGTCGAAAGGGCAAAGCTCCACAGGTCAGCGCACATATTCACACCCAAGCCAGCGGCCAACGAAGCTGGTAGACTCCGCCGCCATTATGATCCGACTTCAAAGCCTAACATTACAGCGTGGCCCGCAACGTCTTCTTGAAGACGCCGAGCTGACCCTGCACGCCGGTCACAAAGCCGGCCTGATCGGTGCCAACGGCGCCGGCAAATCCACGTTGTTCGCCCTGTTGCTGGGGGAGCTGACCCCGGATTCCGGGGACTGCCTGCTGCCTGCCGACTGGCGCATTGCCCATATGCGCCAGGAGATCGACACCCTGGACCGTATCGCCATCGACTACGTGCTCGATGGCGACCTGCGCCTGCGCCAGGTGCAACACGACCTGGCTGAGGCCGAAAAAGCCCAGGACGGTGCCGCCCAGGCGCGCCTGCACTCGGAGCTGGACAGCGCCGACGGCTACACGGCCGACGCTCGCGCTCGCAAGATGCTCGCTGGCCTTGGGTTTACCAACGAACAGATGGACCGCCCGGTCGCCGACTTCTCCGGTGGCTGGCGCATGCGCCTGAACCTGGCTCAAGCGCTGATGTGCCCCTCTGACCTGCTGCTGCTCGACGAACCGACCAACCACTTGGACCTCGATGCGATCCTGTGGCTGGAAGATTTCCTCAAGAGTTACCAGGGCACCTTGCTGCTGATCTCCCACGACCGGGATTTCCTCGACGCCGTGGTCGATAACATCGCCCATGTCGAACAGAAGAAAATCACCCTTTACCGTGGCGGCTATACCGCGTTCGAACGCGCCCGCGCCGAACGCCTGGCCCAGCAGCAACAGGCCTTTGAAAAGCAACAGGCGCAACGTGCGCACATGGAAAGCTACATCGCAAGGTTCAAGGCCCAGGCTACCAAGGCCCGCCAGGCCCAGAGCCGGATCAAGGCCCTGGAACGCATGGAAGAGCTGTCGGCGGCCCACGTCGATTCGCCGTTCGACTTTGTCTTCCGTGAGTCGGTGAAGATCTCCAGCCCGCTGTTGGACCTCTCGGACGCTCGCCTTGGCTATGGCGACAAAACCATCCTTGAGAAGGTCAAGCTGCAGCTCACGCCGGGCGCACGCATCGGTTTGCTCGGCCCGAACGGCGCAGGCAAGTCGACACTGATCAAGAACCTTTCGGGTGAGCTTGAGCCGCTGGCCGGTCGCCTCACTCGTGGCGAGAACACGGTGGTGGGTTACTTCGCCCAGCATCAACTGGACTCGCTGGACGCCAAGGCAAGCCCGTTGTTGCACCTGCAACGCCTGGCGCCGACCGAGCGCGAGCAGACCCTGCGCGACTTCCTTGGCGGTTTCGACTTCCGTGGCGCGCGCATTGACGAACCTGTGCTGAATTTCTCCGGTGGCGAAAAAGCCCGACTGGCCCTGGCCCTGATCGCGTGGGATCGCCCGAACCTGTTGCTGCTCGACGAGCCGACCAACCACTTGGACCTGGAAATGCGCCTGGCGCTGACCATGGCCCTGCAGGAGTTCAGCGGTGCGGTATTGGTGGTGTCTCACGACCGTCACCTGCTCAAGAGCACCACCGACAACTTCCTGCTGGTGGCCGACGGTAAGGTCGAAGAGTTCGATGGCGACCTGGACGACTACGCGCGCTGGCTGACGGAGTACCGCCTGCGCAATGCGCCGGCCAGCAACACGCCGGTCAACCCGGACAAGACCGACAAGAAAGCCCAGCGCCAGGCCGCCGCCGCGCTGCGCCAGCAGTTGGCGCCGCACAAGCGTGAGGCCGACAAGCTGGAAGCCGAACTGGGCAAGGTGCATGAGCGCCTGGCCAAGATCGAAGCCAGCCTGGGCGACAGCGCCGTGTACGAGGCGGCGCGCAAGGACGAGCTGCGTGACCTGCTGGCCGAACAGGCCAAGCTCAAGGTGCGCGAGGGGCAGTTGGAGGAAACCTGGATGGAGGCCCTCGAATTGCTCGAAACCCTGCAAGCGGAGCTGGAGGCGCTGTCCTGATGGAGGCGTTGCAATTACCGGTACCGGTGCAATGGATCGAACCCATCTGGATCGGCGTGCAAATCCTGCTGATCCTGCTGGCTGGCTACCTGGCTCAGCGCTTCGTCGCAAAAGGCCTTACGCGCCTGGGTGAGCGCTACCCGTTCCCGCCGCAATTGCTGATGCCCCTGCGGGGCGGCTTGCGCTGGCTGATCATGGGCAGTGCGCTGATCTTTGTGCTGGGCCGCCTGGGTGTGTCTGCCACGGTGTTGTGGACGGCCCTGTCAGGCTTTGTCGCGGTGGCGGCCGTGGCGTTCTTCGCCATGTGGTCGGTGCTGTCCAACTTGCTGTGCGCGATCCTGATCTTTACCGTCGGGCCGTTTCGCCTGGGTGATATCGTCGAGCTGGTGGACACCGTCGACAAGCCGGGCGTGAAGGGCCGGGTCGTGGCGATCAACTTGCTCTACACCACGCTGATCGAAGTCGAGGAAGCCGGGACCAACAGCGCGATGGTGCAGGTGCCCAATAGTCTGTTCTTCCAGCGTTCGGTGCGACGTTGGCCCGGGTCTGGCACTAATATCCTGTAGGCGCGAGCAAGCTCGCTCCTACAGAAATCTATAGCCAGCCTTTGGTCGCTGGAGTTAGCTTAAGGCACAACCGCTAACTCCCTTACGAGGTGTGCAATGGCTCTCGATACATGGCTGGCCTTTTTCCTGGCCAGTTGGATCATCTCCCTTTCTCCTGGCGCCGGTGCCATCGCCTCGATGTCCAGCGGCCTGCAATACGGTTTTGTGCGTGGCTACTGGAACGCCATCGGTCTGCAACTGGGCCTGGCGATGCAGATTGCGGTGGTCGCCGGTGGTTTGGGTGCCATTCTGGCGGCCTCGTCTACTGCGTTCTATGCGATCAAATGGTTTGGCGTGGCCTACCTCGTGTATCTGGCCATCAAACAATGGCGTGCCCTGCCCATGGACATGACCGATGACGCCGCCGTGCGCCCGATCGGCAAACCGATGGCGATGATGTTCCGCGGCTTCCTGGTTAACGCCAGCAATCCCAAGGCGCTGGTGTTCATGCTGGCGGTGCTGCCGCAGTTCGTGAACCCGCAGGCGCCGTTGTTGATCCAGTACCTGATCCTCGGTGCCACTATGATCAGCGTCGATATGATCGTGATGGCGGGCTACACAGGGTTGGCGTCGAAAGTCTTGCGCCTGTTGCGTACGCCCAAACAACAGAAACGCGTAAACCGCACCTTTGCTGGCTTGTTTGTCGGCGCTGCCGGTTTCCTGGCGAGCCTGCATCGCGCCACGGCCTGACCAAGCGACTGGCTCAAAAATGTGGGAGCGGGCTTGCTCGCGAATACGGTATCAGTCAAAGAAAATAGTGACTGAAGCACCGCGTTCGCGAGCAAGCCCGCTCCCACATTGGTTTTAGGGTGATATGAAATAACACCTTGAGTCGAATCCATTAAAGCTCAACAATAGTGTTACTTCGTATTTCCACTTGAGATTCATTCATGACCGCCCCTTTCCGCTTTCTCGCCTGGCTGCTGTTGCCGGCGTTGCTGTCGTGCAGCTTCAATCTGTTGGCCGCGACCGCCGAGGGCGCGCCGCAAGCCCTGCATTTGCTGGACTACATTGGCGCCGACTACCCACCCACGGTGGAGGCGGGCAAGGTGGTGGATGACTCGGAATACCGTGAACAAGTGGAATTTCTCGGGGTGTTGCAGGGGCTGGTGGCGGATTTGCCAGACAAACCCGAGCGCGCCGAGCTGATAAAGGGCGTTGATGAACTGCTGGCCGCGGTCACTGCCCACCAGGATGGCGCAAGCGTTGCCCGCCAGGCCCGCCAATTGGGTGCCAAGCTGGCCGTGGCGTATGAAGTCAGCCAGGCCCCGGCCATCACGCCGGACCCGACGCGCGGCGCGCCGCTCTACGCCCAGCATTGTTCGGTGTGCCACGGCACAGCAGGGGCCGGCGATGGCCCCGCAGGCATGGGCATGACGCCACCACCCGCTAACCTGCGCGATGCCACGCGCCTGGATCGCCTGAGCCTCTACGCGATCTACAACACCCTCGGCCTGGGCGTGGAGGGCACCGACATGCCGTCGTTCGCTGACCAATTGGACGACCGCCAGCGCTGGGACCTGGCAACCTATATCGCCGGCTTCACGGCCGACCCGGCCGCCGCCAAAGGCGAGCAGACATTCAACCTTGCCGACCTGGCCCGACAGACCCCCAATGAAGTGCTCGCCGCTGACGGCCCTGGCGCTGCCGCGACGTTCCGCGCCCAGCGTGCCCAACCGCCGCAGGTTCAGCGTGGCCCTGCGCAGTTGCTCGACTACACCGCCGCCACCCTGGACAAGAGCCTCGCGGCCTTCCGCAACGGCGACCATGAGCAGGCTTACGATCTGTCCGTCGCGGCCTATCTGGAAGGCTTCGAACTGGTGGAAAGCTCCCTGGATAACGTCGATGCCAATGTGCGCAAAGACACCGAGAAGGCCCTGATGGCCTATCGGCAATCGTTGCAGGACGGCTTGCCTATCGAGCAGGTGCAGCAGCGCTTGGACTTGGCCAAAGGCAAACTCACTGAATCGGCCGGTTTGCTGGGCGGCGATGGCCTGAGCTGGTCGTTGAGCTATATCTCCGGCTTGCTGATCCTGCTGCGCGAAGGCCTGGAAGCGATTCTGGTGCTGGCAGCGATCCTCGCCTTTCTGCGTAACACCGGCCAGCAATCGGCGGTGCGCAGCGTCAACGTCGGCTGGGGCCTGGCGCTGTTGGCAGGCTTGGGTACCTGGGCTTTGGCGGCCTATGTCATTGACGTCAGCGGTGCCCAGCGTGAGTTGCTTGAAGGCTGCACGGCGTTGTTTGCCAGTGTGATGGTGCTGTGGCTCGGCGTGTGGATGCACGACCGGCGTCACGCGGCAGCCTGGCAGGACTACATCAAGAGTAGCCTGGTGGGCGGCGGTGGGCGTTTCGGTTTTGCCGTGCTGGCGTTCTTCTCGGTGTACCGCGAACTGTTCGAAGTCATCCTGTTCTACGAAACCCTGTGGCTGCAAGCCGGCCCTGCCGGGCACAACGCGGTGCTGGCCGGTGGTGCCACGGCGTTGGTGCTGCTGGTGGGCCTGGCCTGGGTGATCCTGCGCGGTTCGGCGAAGTTGCCCCTGGCGCTGTTCTTCGGCATCAACGCCGCGCTGCTGTGTGCGCTGTCGGTGGTGTTTGCCGGGCACGGTGTGAAAGCCTTGCAGGAAGCAGGCATCTTCGGCACGCGGCCGGTGGCGTTCTTTGACTTCGACTGGCTGGGCATCCACGCCGATGCGTACTCGTTGGGGGCACAGGCCGTGGCGATCCTGGCGATTGTGGTGTTGTATGGCCGTAGCCGCCTGACCGAAAAGCGCCGGGCGGCGGCGTAGCATGCGCGTGTGGATCGACGCCGACGCCTGCCCTCGGGCGGCCAAGGACCAAGTGGTGAAGTTCGCCCTCAAGCGCCAGTTTGAGGTAGTGCTGGTGGCAGGGCAAAGCCAGATCAAACCGAGCTTTGCCTGTGTGAAGCTGATCGTGGTGCCCAGCGGGCCGGATGCCGCCGATGATTACCTGGTGGAGCACGCCGTGCCCGGCGAACTGGTGATTTGCAGCGACGTGCCCTTGGCCGACCGCCTGGTGAAGAAGGGCGTGACGGCCCTTGACCCGCGTGGCAAGGAATTCAGCCCAGCGAACATGAGCGAGAGGTTGGCGGTGCGTAACCTGTTTACCGACCTGCGCGAGCAAGGCCAGATGGGCGGCGGCCCACCGCCCCACAGCGAAAAGGACAAGCAGGCGTTTGCCAATGCGCTGGACCGAATCCTTACCCGCTTGATGAAACCACTGTAGGAGCGAGCAAGCTCGCTCCTACAGAAAGAGGGCGTCAGTCGTTCTCGTGAGTCAACTCCAACACCCGATCCACCAGCTTGTTGATGCCTGACGCCACCTCGCTGATGTTCTTGCCCAGCATGTAGGCCGGCGTACTCACCAGCTTGCGCGCCTGGTCTTCGACGATGTCCTCCACGCTGCATTCGAGGTGGGTGGCGCCCATCTTGTCCAGGACTGCCGCGGTGTCGGCATCGTTGCCGATGGTACAGGTCACGCCAGGGCCGTAGATCTTGGCGGCCAGGGCCGGCGAAATGCAGATCAACCCCACCGGCTTGCCCGCTTCGGCAAAGGCTTCAGCCAGTGCCAGCACCTGGGGGTTGATGCTGCAACCGGCGCCTTCCACGGCAAAGTTCGACAGGTTCTTGGCCGCACCAAACCCGCCCGGCACGATCAGCGCGTCAAAGTCTGCGGCGTTGGCTTGGCCAATATCCTTCACGGCGCCGCGGGCAATGCGCGCCGATTCCACCAGCACATTGCGCGACTCGGGCATTTCTTCGCCCGTGAGGTGGTTGATCACGTGCAACTGCGCAACGTCGGGTGCAAAGCATTCCACTTGAGCGCCGCGCTGGTCCAGGCGCAGCAGGGTGATCACGCTTTCATGGATCTCTGCGCCGTCGTACACGCCACAGCCGGAAAGGATCACTGCAATCTTTTTGCTCATGGGCATTTCTCCTGATTCATGGCGTTAAATGTCTACTAATTTGTAACCTGTTGCCAATGGGATCTCACGTCGCTGCACCTAATCTTGATGTAACAAAAATAGACCGGACTAGCCCATGGACTTCGTGCCTTACGCAGTACCGTTTTTTATCGCCCTGATTGTGGTGGAGTTGCTGGCCGACCGTTGGCGCGGCGCGCGCAACTACCGAGTGGCGGATGCCATCAACAGCCTCAGCACCGGTGTGCTGTCCACCACCACCGGCTTGCTCACCAAGGGTGTGGGCCTGCTGACCTACGCCTTCGCCCTCAAGCACCTGGCGTTGTTCGAGTTGCCGACCCAGAGCGTCTGGACCTGGGTATTCGCTTTTGTGTTTTATGATTTCTGCTACTACTGGCTGCACCGCATGGGGCATGAACGCAACATCCTGTGGGCCGCGCATTCGGTGCATCACCAGAGCGAGGACTACAACCTCAGCACTGCCTTGCGCCAGACCAGCACCGGTTTCCTGCTGAGTTGGATCTTCTACTTGCCCCTGGCGGTGGTTGGTGTGCCGCTGGTGGTGTTTATCAGCGTAGCGTCGCTCAACCTGCTGTATCAATTCTGGGTCCATACACGCCATGTTCCCAAGCTCGGCTGGGTCGAATGGTTTTTCGTCACACCGTCCAATCATCGGGCCCACCATGCACAGAACGCTCTCTACATGGATCGCAACTACGGCGGGGTGTTCATTATTTGGGACCGGCTGTTCGGCACCTTCCAAGAGGAAGACGATAACGAGCCGGTGATTTTCGGCGTAACCACACCCCTGGCCAGTTGGAATCCGCTGTGGGCCAACCTGCAGTTTTATGCGCAGCTCTGGAGCGACGCCAGGCGTACTGAGCGTTGGTGGGACAAGCTGCGCATCTGGTTCATGCGCACCGGTTGGCGGCCGGCGGACGTCAAGGCCAAGTACCCGATGGCCAAGCCGGACCTGAGCCAGTTCCGCAAATTCGAGGTGCCGCTGGACGTGCGCCACCAGGTCTACATCGCCTTGCAGTTTGCGGCTTATGTGGGGTTTGGCAGCTATCTGATGAATGTGGGTGAGGGCTCGCCCACCTCGGCGCTGGTCCTCGGTTGGGGCGCGATGGCACTGGGATTGTTTATCCTGGGGGTTGCGCTGGAGAATCGCCCATGGGCACTGAAGGCCGAGCTGGCGCGCCTGGTGCTGAATGTTCCCTTGGTATGGCTGGCGCCGCTGGCAGGGTTGTGGCCCGCCAGCAACCTGGGCTGGCTGGGCCTGGCGAGCTACAGCCTGCTCAGCCTCATCGGCCTCTACTGTTGCAGAAGCCGGCTTACTCGGTGGGTGTCTTAGGCGTTTCGATCGGGGCTGGCTCGTTAGCCAGCCGAGCCTTGGCCTCGGCACAGGCTTGGCGGGCGATGCGGGCATTCTTGAAGCGACGGCGCAGCCACAGGCCAAAGCCCAGCACCAGCAAGGCGCCCAGTACCCACAGCTCGTATTTCTTGACGCTGCCGAGCATCCCTTCCAGCACCGCGCCAAAGTGGTAGGCCGCCGCCCCCAGTGCCGCGGCCCAGATCGCCGCGCCAATACCGTTGAGGACCAGGTAGCGCAACGGTGGGTAGCCGGACAGGCCAATCGCCACGGGCATCACCGTGCGCAAGCCGTAGACGAAGCGGAAACTCAATACCCAGATATCCGGATGCTTGCGGATATGTTCCAGCGCCTTGTCGCCCATCAATTGCCAGCGCGGCTTGCGCGCCAGCAACTTGCGGCCGTGCTTGCGCCCCATGTAGTACCAGAGCTGGTCGCCGGCGTAGCTGCCAAAAAAGGCAACGACCACCACCAGGTTGATATCCATGTAGCCACGGAACGCCAGGAAGCCTGCGAGTACAAGGATGGTCTCGCCTTCGAAGAACGTGCCGAGAAAGAGGGCAAAGTAGCCGAAGTCATGCAGAAATTGTTGAAGCATGGTCTAGGGTGCTGGCGAAATGAACGCGCAGCCTACGCCTTCACGAAGATTCATGAAAGTATCGAGATGTGTCACGAAGTGAACAATTCCTATGCAAATGACGAATGGGACTACAGGTCGCGTCGATAAGCACAACTGTCATTCATTCGTCATAATGGCCGCTTATAACTGCAACGCTCGCCCGTAAACACGGGCTCAGGAGTCTGTCGTGAGCTTTACCCCTGCCAATCGCCTGTTCCCTGCCACCCGTCTGCGTCGCAATCGTCGTGATGATTTTTCTCGTCGCCTGGTACGTGAAAATGTACTGACCACGAATGATCTGATCCTGCCGGTTTTCGTGCTCGACGGCGAAAATCGCCGGGAAGCGGTGGCGTCGATGCCGGGTGTGGAGCGTCTGACCATTGATTTGTTGCTTGAAGAAGCGGCGAATTGGGTCGAGTTGGGCATTCCGGCGCTGGCGCTGTTTCCGGTGACCCCGGCGGAACTCAAGTCCCTGGACGCCGCTGAAGCCTGGAACCCCGACGGGATTGCCCAGCGCGCCACCCGTGCCTTGCGCGAGCGCTTCCCGGAGCTTGGGGTGATCACTGACGTGGCCCTGGACCCGTTCACCACCCACGGCCAGGATGGCATTCTTGACGAAGACGGTTATGTGCAGAACGACATCACCGTCGATGCACTGGTCAAGCAGGCGTTATCACACGCGGCTGCGGGCGCCCAGGTGGTTGCACCGTCGGACATGATGGACGGGCGCATCCAGGCGATTCGCGAAGCCCTTGAGCTGGCCGGTCACGTCAATGTGCGGATCATGGCCTACTCGGCCAAATACGCCAGCGCCTACTACGGCCCATTCCGCGATGCGGTAGGCTCGGCGCTGAACCTGGGCAAGGCCAACAAGGCCTCGTATCAGATGGACCCGGCCAACAGCCAGGAAGCCCTGCACGAGGTGGCTGCCGACCTGGCCGAAGGCGCCGATATGGTGATGGTCAAGCCGGGGATGCCCTACCTTGACATTCTTTACCGGGTCAAAGAGGAATTCAAAGTGCCGACCTTTGTCTATCAGGTCAGCGGTGAATACGCCATGCACATGGCGGCCATCCAGAATGGTTGGTTGAGTGAAGGGGTGATCCTCGAATCCCTGACTGCCTTTAAACGTGCCGGCGCTGATGGCATTCTGACCTACTTCGCCGCCCGCGCCGCCCAATTGCTTAGAGAGCAACAATAGCCCTCACAGGAACACTCGATGAATACCGAAGGACTCTCAGAAGTTGCCGTAAAAGACGCTCACCCGGTGGTTGAACAAGTCGCCCAGACCCCGCCGGAGCTGGAGCCCGCACCGCCTGCGGTGGTGGCCGAAGCGCCTGCGCCGGCGCCGGTGGCCGTGGTCACCAACCTGGATGACAGCAGCCTGTACATCCACCGCGAGTTGTCACAACTGCAATTCAACATCCGCGTGCTTGAGCAGGCGCTGGATGAGTCCTACCCCTTGCTGGAGCGGCTGAAATTCCTGCTGATCTTCTCCAGTAACCTGGACGAGTTCTTCGAGATCCGTGTTGCCGGCCTCAAGAAGCAGATCACCTTTGCCCGTGAACAAGCCGGTGCCGATGGCCTGCAACCGCACCAGGCCCTGGCGCGTATCAGTGAGCTGGTGCACGGCCATGTAGACCGCCAGTATGCGATCCTCAACGACATCCTGCTGCCGGAGCTGGAAAAGCACCAAGTCCGCTTCATTCGTCGTCGTCACTGGACCGCCAAGATCAAGACCTGGGTGCGCCGTTACTTCCGGGACGAGATTTCGCCGATCATCACGCCTATCGGCCTCGACCCGACGCACCCGTTCCCCTTGCTGGTGAACAAGAGCCTCAACTTCATCGTCGAACTCGAAGGTATCGACGCTTTCGGCCGCGATTCGGGCCTGGCGATCATCCCGGCGCCGCGTCTGTTGCCTCGGATCATCAAGGTACCGGAAGAGGTAGGGGGCGCTGGCGACAACTATGTATTCCTGTCATCGATGATTCACGCGCACGCCGACGACCTGTTCCAGGGCATGAAGGTCAAGGGCTGCTACCAGTTCCGCCTGACCCGTAACGCCGACCTGGCGCTGGACTCCGAAGACGTTGAAGACCTGGCACGTGCCCTGCGCGGCGAACTGTTCTCACGGCGCTATGGCGATGCGGTGCGCCTGGAAGTGGCGGACACCTGCCCGAAACATCTGTCGGACTACCTGCTCAAGCAGTTCAACTTGGCAGAATCGGAGCTGTACCAGGTCAACGGCCCTGTGAACCTCACGCGCCTGTTCAGCATTACCGGCCTGGACAGCCACCCGGAGCTGCAATACAAGCCGTTCACGCCGCAGATCCCGAAACTTTTGCAAAACAGCGAGAACATCTTCAGCGTGGTGAGCAAGCAGGACATCCTGCTGCTGCACCCTTTCGAGTCGTTCACCCCGGTGGTCGACCTGCTGCGCCAGGCTGCCAAGGACCCGCACGTCCTGGCCGTGCGCCAGACCCTGTACCGCAGCGGCGCGAACTCGGAAATCGTCGATGCGCTGGTGGATGCGGCGCGTAATGGCAAAGAAGTCACTGCGGTGATCGAGTTGCGTGCGCGTTTCGACGAAGAGTCCAACCTGCAACTGGCCAGCCGTCTGCAAGCGGCCGGTGCGGTGGTGATCTACGGCGTGGTCGGCTTCAAGACCCACGCCAAGATGATGCTGATCCTGCGCCGTGAAGCCGGTGAGATCGTGCGCTACGCCCACTTGGGTACCGGTAACTATCACGCCGGCAACGCCAAGCTCTACACCGACTACAGCTTGCTGACGTCCGACGACGCGCTGTGCGAAGACGTCGGCAAGTTGTTCAGCCAGTTGATCGGCATGGGCAAGACCCTACGCATGAAGAAGCTGTTGCACGCGCCGTTCACGCTCAAGAAGGGCATGCTCGACATGATTGCCCGCGAGACCCAGTTTGCCCTCGATGGCAAGCCGGCGCACATCATCGCCAAGTTCAACTCGCTGACCGATCCGAAGATCATCCGTGCTCTGTACAAGGCCAGCCAGTCCGGTGTGCGCATCGACCTGGTGGTACGTGGCATGTGCTGCCTGCGCCCCGGCATTGTGGGCGTGTCGCATAACATCCATGTGCGCTCGATCATCGGCCGCTTCCTGGAGCACACCCGCGTGTTCTACTTCCTTAACGGCGGCGAAGAACAGATGTTCCTCTCCAGTGCCGACTGGATGGAGCGCAACCTCGACAAGCGCGTGGAGACCTGCTTCCCGGTGGAAGGCAAGAAGCTGATCATGCGGGTCAAGAAGGAGCTGGAAAGCTACCTCACCGACAACACCCACAGCTGGAGCCTGCAGTCGGACGGGCGTTATGTACGCAACACCCCGACCGGCAACCAGAACCCGCGCAGCGCGCAGGCGACATTATTGGAGAAGTTGGGTAGCCCGATTCTGACGGTGAACTAGCCCAGGCATACGCAACTCCATGTGGGAGCGGGCTTGCTCGCGAATGCGGTGTGTCAGTCAATGCATCTGGTGACTGATCCACTGCATTCGCGGGCAAGCCCGCTCCCACATTTGTTTTGCAGTGGGCTTTAGCGCAGGTTCAGGCTGAACCCCACCCGTGTCAGCCATTCCGCTTCCTGGGCGAAGTCCGCCTGGGTCAGCTGATTTTCATCCAGCCAGCCTTTGGGGAACATCACTTCCAGGCTATCGCCATCGGCGTGCAGTTTGACCTGGGGCATTTCCTGGGTGCCGCGGATGTGGTGGAACAGGATCGCAAAGCGCAGCAGCGCGCACAGGCGGATCAGCTTGATGCCGTCTTTACCGAATTCGGCAAACTTGTCCTTGGGAATATTACGGCGATGGCCGCGTACCAGCAGCGCGAGCATCTGTTGGTCTTCCCGGGAGAAACCGGCCAGGTCCGAGTGTTCGATCAGGTAGGCGCCGTGCTTGTGATAATGGTAGTGGGCGATGTCCAGGCCGACTTCATGCACCTTGGCTGCCCAGCCGAGTAACTCGCGCCAGACGCCGTCTTCCAGGTCCCAGTCCTCGGCCACCTGGTCGAACGCGTGCAGGGCTTTGCGCTCCACGCGTGCGGCTTGTTCCAGGTCAACGTGATAACGCTCCATCAGCGAGCTGAGGGTGCGCTCGCGCACGTCTTCGTGGTGGTGCCGGCCCAGCAGGTCGTAGAGCACGCCTTCGCGCAGGGCGCCGTCACAGTGGTCCATGCGTTGCAGTTCGAGGGCGTCGAAGATGGCTTCGAGAATTGCCAGGCCCGCAGGGAAAATCGCACGGCGGTCGGGCTTGATGCCATCGAAGTCGATTTTCTCTGCATCCCCCAGCTTGAACAACTTGCGCTTGAGCCACGCCAAGCCCTCGGCGTTCACCTCGCCGGTGCCATGGCCACCGGCTTTCAAGGCCAGGCCGATGGCACGGATGGTGCCGGACGAGCCGATGGCTTCATCCCAGGTCAGTCGGTGCAAGGCGTGTTCGATGCTCATGATTTCCAGACGCGCTGCGGTGTAGGCCTGGGCATAGCGCGCCGGAGTGATCTTGCCATCCTTGAAATAACGCTGGGTGAAACTCACGCATCCCATCTGCAGGCTTTCACGCAGCAGCGGTTCGAAACGCTGGCCGATGATGAACTCGGTGCTACCGCCGCCAATGTCTGCCACCAGGCGTTTGCCGGGCGTATCGGCCAGTGTGTGTGACACGCCGAGGTAGATCAGGCGAGCCTCTTCACGGCCCGAGATGACCTCCACCGGATGCCCGAGGATTTCCTCGGCGCGATGGATGAACTCGTTGCGGTTGCGGGCCTCGCGCAAGGCATTGGTGCCAACGATACGCACTGCGCCAGGGGGCATGCCGTTGATCAGTTGCGCAAAACGCTTGAGGCAATCGAGGCCGCGCTGCATGGATTCTTCATTGAGCTTGCGCTCGTCGTCGATCCCGGCGGCCAGTTGCACTTTTTCGCCGAGCCGCTCAAGGATGCGGATCTCACCGTTCTGGGCCTTGGCCACGACCATATGAAAGCTGTTGGAGCCCAGGTCGATGGCGGCGATCAAGGACAGATTCTTGGCTTGGGATTGCGGCATGGTTTGAGGATCTCGGTCGATAACCTTGCCATCGTGCCACGATCGACCGCTGACGCCAACGCGTTGTGCTTCGGTAATTGGACCGATGCTGTCTGTAGGGAAATCTCTGGGAAGTGTAGGGCAGCTTCGCAAGCTTTAAACGAATAGGTAATCCGATACCGTGAGGCGTTTTAACTGTATGTCGTCGTAAGTTGTGTATGACATTGCTTACAGTGATCGGGGCTGTAGATCATGCGATTTCAGTCAGAGGACTACTTTGCTGATCGATTAAAACCGTTGCCTAATTTAATACGGCCCACAGCAAATACCGTGTTGTCTGATTTTTTTGCCAGGCACCAAGGCGCCAGACTGTCATTCGGCAATTCTGCCTGGGTGTTATTTATTTATAGTTTTGTGTTACGGAAGATAAAGCGTTGAGCGACGGAGTCGCTAAAACCAAAATAAAGAACGCCTGTTAATTCCTAATGACAGGACGAGCATGAAAAAAATTATTGGATTAACCGTCGGTATGGTGTGCCTGGCTGCAACCCTCAATGCCCAGGCAACCACCAGTGCGCAGTTGGTCGTCAGGGGCACCATTACACCTGCTGCCTGCAACCTCAGCCTGGCGGGCAGTGGCATCATCGACTACGGCACGATTCGCTCGGGCGAATTGTCCCAAACAGCGTTTAACCCGCGCGAAGAGAGGACCACTTCGCTGGTGATCAATTGCGGCACCACGCCTGCCAGGTTCGGGCTCACGTTTACCGACCTGCAAGCGGGCAGCAAGGTGACGGGCATCCTCGGCGCGGGCTTCACCGAAGCACAGAACTATGGTTTGGGTATGGTAGGCGCCCGGCGTACCGGTGGCTATTCGGTGACTCTCAAGGACCTCAGGTCCTCCGGCACAACGCTGTTTCCGATCATGCGCAGCGGCCTGGGGGCCTGGTACAACAGCGATGGCAAAGTGGCCCAGTCGCCGAGCCAGTACTCTTGGCGTAATGGCACGACGATTACCCCTGCCGCTATCAGCCAATTGACCGGTACGCTCGCGGTGAAAGCGGTAATCAACAAGGCTCGGGATCTGGATTTAAGCCGCGACATTTCCATTGATGGGCGCGCCACGCTTGTATTGAGTTACATCTAAATAACTGAAAGCAGCCGATCAAGAAACTAACCCTTTCTTATTGGCTGTTTTTCTATGGCTGCGCGATTGCCAATCGTCAATGGCATGAGTTGAGGGGAATACTGAGTGCGTGGTTTTTTAATAAGTTGTGTATGGCTGTGGCATCTTTTTTTTAGTGCTGTTGCCACCGCCGACGGTATGTTGCCGGAAACAACAGTGGTGGTGCTTTATGAAGAGGACGGCGAAGCCACCCTGAGTATCAAGAACACCGATGCGGGGCCCGCGCTGCTGCATTCCGTGGTTGAGAATGTGCCTGAAGACCTGGAGCCGCTACTGATTGTCACACCGCCAGTTACCCGTGTGGAGGCAGGCGACACCCAGCTGGTGCGTTTTATCAGCACCCTGAAACAGCCGCTCAAGACCCAGCGGCTCAAGCGCGTGTCGTTTGAGGGCATCCCCCAGGCGCGGGCTGCGGGTGGTGCAACCATTGGCATCACCCTGCGGCAGAATTTGCCGCTGATCCTGCACCCCCAAGGCCTGCCGCGACACCATACGCCGTGGGAATTGTTGACGTGGAAGCGCGTCGGGGACCGGCTCAGCGTCCACAACGACAGCGCCTATGTGGTGCGCCTGGCGCCAGATGTGCAACTGCTGCCACAAGGCACACTGGCGACATTGCCGCGCACTTACATCTTGCCGGGTGAGGCATTGGTGGCGAAGGGCGAAGGTACTCTGGGCAATGTGGCTCAAGTAGAGATCCAGCCCGCCACGGTCTACGGGTTTTCGGTAGACAGCTACCGAGCGCCGGTCATCACCGATGAAGGTTGATCGGTTCATGAGGGTTCCTTCGAGGCGCGACATTGCCGGTACTGCCTGGCCTGGTCGATCCACGTTATCCATCGGCTTTGCGGCGCTCTGGAGTCTGCCTGGTATGGCGACCGCGCTGGAACTCGGGGAAGGGTTTGACCTGGCGGCCCTCACAGCCCACGGCATAGACCCCAAGGTTGCCGATTACTTTCGCAGTGCGGCGCGCTTTCGCGAAGGTGTCCAGGTGGTGGGGTTGCGGGTCAATGGCAACCCGCTTGGGCG
Source organism: Pseudomonas sp. CCI1.1 (assembly GCF_034348165.1). NCBI lineage: Bacteria > Pseudomonadati > Pseudomonadota > Gammaproteobacteria > Pseudomonadales > Pseudomonadaceae > Pseudomonas > Pseudomonas sp. CCI1.1. The sequence continues at coordinate 4,370,108 of NZ_CP133780.1, read as the reverse complement.
GGTGGATGCCCGGTTTGGTTCGCAGGGTGAGTTGTGTTTCACCCCAGGTTTACTTGAGAAGGCCGGGCTGGTTAAACCCGGCACAATCCTGCAGCCCGGCGCCAGGCCCGACCAGGCCTGCCATGACTTTCTCGGCGCATTCCCGGCGACGATGGTGCGGCTGCGCCCCGGCAACGACGAAGTGGTGCTGGTGGTGCCGACCCAGGCCTTGCGCGAACCCCAGTGGGAAAGCGGGAATTTTTCCCACGGCGGCGCGGCAGCGTTGTTCAACTATGACGTGCTGGGTTACGACAGCCATTTGCGCAGTGGGCCCAGCCGGTTCGTGTCGGCTTATACAGAGGCGGGCTTCAACCTCGACGACTGGATTGTCCGCAGCCGCCAGTTCTATGTGTCTGACAACGGCCAGACCCGTACCGAACACTTGCACGCTTATGCCCAGCGGGATATCGCCGGGTTGCAGTCGACGTTCCAGGCAGGCCAGATCTCCAGCAATAACCCGTTGTTTGGCGGGATCCAACTGTCGGGCGTGCAGTTCTCCCCCGATGGGCAGGCCAGAACACCCGCAGGCGGCAATAACGCAGTGGTCGAGGGGTTGGCCCAAAGCCAATCGCGGGTCGAAATACGCCAGTCCGGTGTGTTGGTCCACAGTACGTTGGTGCCTGAAGGACCGTTCCGGCTGACGGGCTTGCCCCTGCTTAACACCACCAGCGACCTTGAGGTCAGTGTGATTGACGTGCGGGGTGCCAAGCGCAGTTTCGTGGTGCCGGCGGCATCGTTCGCGGGGGCTACCCCGGCGGCGCCTGGATACTATTTGTCGGTGGGCGAGTTGCGCAGAACGGCGGGTGAGGAAGGGCCTTCACCGGTGATCGCCATGGGCAGTGGTACCTGGGGGCTGGGGAGCCACTCGTCTGCGGGTTTTGGCTTGTTGAGTACCGATGACTATTGGGCGGCAGGGGGCACCCTGAGCAGCGTGTTTTTCCAGCGGGTTTCTGTCAACGCACGCCATAACCTGTCCCGGGACAGCCAGAAAGCCGTGTCCGGCTCACGCAGCAGCCTGTCACTGAGCAGCCCGGTCGGGGCCAATATCGACGTCAACCTCAGCGCCACTACCCAGACGCGTGGTTACCGTGAAGTCACTGAAGTGGGCCAGTCGCTCAGGGCCGATGATCTCGATTCCCACTTTAAAAACCAGTACACCGCGGGCGTGAGCTGGGCCGACCCCACGCTGGGCGTATTTTCTTTGAATTACACCCGCAGCGCTCAGTTTGGCGGGCAAACCAGCGAGCATGTGTTTGCCTCATGGAACAAGTCGTTTGGCCATGCCGATGTGGCGCTGATCGCTGATTCACAGGTAGGGGGTTCACGGGCTGGCCGTGACGCCACCTATACAGGCAGCCGGCGTGATCGTGCCGTGGATAACGATGTGTCCCTGCGGTTGCAGGTCAGCGTGCCGCTGGGCGGCGATCGCCGTGTGAGCAGCTACACCAGCCGCCGTGGGGAGCAATTTACCGCTGGCACTGCACTGAGCGAGCGGGTCAACGAGTATGTGAACTACGAAGTGGGAGTTGAGCGTGACATGCGGGCCAGGGAGCAATCGTTGCGTGGGCAAGTGGACTTGTTGCCACGCTATACGCGATTGGGCCTGGGCGTTAGTCGTGACCCGCTGGGCACCAGCTACACCGGCCAATGGCAGGGTGGTGCGGTGGCTCACGAAGGCGGGCTGACCTTTTCGCCCTACAGCGTGCAGGACACGTTCGGCATCGTCTCGGTCGGCGATATCGGCTCGGCGAAAGTCGAGACGCCACAAGGCCCGGTATGGACCGACTTCAGCGGCCAGGCGGTAATCGCCGGCTTGCCGGCCTACACCAACAGCCGCGTCCAGGTGCAGACCCCTTCCTTGCCCAAACGGGTGGACCTGAAAAACGGCACCCAGGTCCTTGCGGCAGGCCGAGGCTCGTTCAATAACGTGGATTTTGACGTGGTGAAAGTACGCCGGATGCTGGTAACCGCCAACGATCAGCACGGCCGACCATTGCCTCAGGGCGCCTCGGTCTTGGGCAAGGGCAATCGCTTCATCACCAGTGTGGTGGGCGAGGGCATGATTTTCCTCAACGACGTCTCCGAGTCGCAAAGCCTGAAAGTTTCATTGCCGGACTCTTCCACTTGCCTGTTGCACATCGACCCCGAGGCCAAGCCTGACAATGACAAATTCTATGAAGCGGTATCGGCTGTGTGCCAGGGTAGTTAAGCGTGCAAGCCTGCCCTTGGCCCTGTTATGCATGTTGCTGGCAGCACTTGATGCGCAAGCTGAAAACTGTCGGCTATCGCTGAGCCAGTCGCGCATCGACTATGGGCCGATATACCGGGATGCAGTGGTTGAAAATGCCGCTGTGGTGCTGGCTACCCGCACGTTCAGCATGACCGTGCTCTGCGCGGAGCCGGCGGCAATGGCCCTGCGTTTTGTCGCAGCGCCTGCCGATGGGCAAGGGTTTCGGTTTGGTCGTGAGGGGCGTTTGCGCTTGCGTCTCAAGCATGCCCAGGTCGACGGGCGAGCAGTCGGCTGGTCGTCTGCTCAAGCACCTGATGAGTCGGCCAGCGGCCAGTTGTTACCCGGCCAGGCCTTGATTGCGCGAGTCTCAGGTGTGCCGGTGACAGGGCGCAGGCTCACCGCCCAGGTCGATATCGACACCGAACTGCCCTTCGACGCGTTGATGGTACGCACGCAGGCCCACCTTGAAGGGCAGGGCCGTTTCGAACTGGTTAGCCCGGCTGTTCCACCGAGCCAATGAAGTTAGCCAGCTCGGCCGTTTTCGGGTTGGCGAACAATACCTTCGGGTCACCGGTTTCATGTACCTTGCCCTGGTGCATGAACACGAGCTTGTCGCCGACCTCACGGGCAAAACGCATTTCGTGAGTCACCATGATCAGGGTCATGCCGTCCTGAGCCAGTTGGCGCACCACGCTCAGCACTTCATTGACCAGTTCGGGGTCCAGGGCTGAAGTGATCTCGTCGCACAGCAGCACCTTGGGCGACATGGCCAGGGCGCGGGCAATGGCGACGCGCTGTTGCTGGCCGCCGGACAGGCGATCGGGAAAGGCGTCGAATTTTTCGCCCAGCCCGACCCGGTCCAGCATCTGCCTGGCCAGTTGGGCGGCCTTGGCCTTGGGCACTTTCTGCACCACTTGCGGCGCCAGCATCACGTTCTCGCCCACGGTCAGGTGCGGGAACAGATTGAATTGCTGGAACACCATGCCGACCTTCTGCCGCAGGCTGCGCAGGTCGGCGCGGGCCGCGTCGAGGTATTCGCCATCGACTTCGATTACACCGTCGTTGATCGACTCCAGGCCATTGAGGGTGCGCAGCAAGGTGGACTTGCCCGAGCCGCTGCGGCCGATGATCGCGACCACCTGGCCTTCGTCCACCGTCAAGTCGATGCCCTTGAGTACGTGGTGATCGCCGTAATACTTATGCAGGGCAGAAATTCTAAGCAGAGGCATGCAGTCTCCTTTCCAGGTAGCGCGCACTGAGGGACAAGGGGTAACAGAGCAAAAAGTAACCGAGGGCCACCAGGCCGTAGACCATGAAGGGTTCAAAGGTGGCGTTGGCGAGCATGCCGCCCGTCTTGGTCAGTTCGGTGAAGCCGATGATCGAGGTCACGGCGGTGCCTTTGACCACCTGCACCGAAAAGCCCACCGTCGGCGCGACAGCAATGCGCAGCGCCTGGGGCAGGATCACATAGCGCAGTTGTTCAAGCGGGTTGAGGGCCAGGCTGGCCGAGGCTTCCCATTGGCCGTGGGCAATGGAATCGACGCAACCGCGCCATATTTCAGCCAGGTAGGCACTGGTAAACAGGGTCAAGGCAATTGCCGCTGCCAGCCAGGGCGATATGTCCACGCCAAGCAGGGCAACGCCGAAAAACACCAGGAACAGCTGCATCAGCAGTGGCGTGCCCTGGAACAGTTCGATATAGGTGCGGGCCATATTGCGTGAGAACGCTTTGCGGCTGATGCGCAGGGTCATCACCAATAAGCCGATCAGGCCGCCGCCCACAAACGCCACCAATGACAGCAACAGCGTCCATTGCAGGCCGGTCAGCAGGTTGCGCACAATGTCCCAGAACGAAAAATCACTCATCGGCTGTTCCTCATGACAAACCGTCGGCCGATCCAGTTGAGCAATTGGCGAATCATCAGCGCCATGCACAGGTACACCAGGGTGGTCAGGGCATAGGTTTCAAAGGCACGGAAATTACGCGACTGGATAAAGTTGGCGGCAAAGCTCAATTCTTCAGTCGCAATCTGCGAACACACCGCCGAACCGAGCATCACGATGATGATCTGGCTGCTCAGGGCGGGCCACACCTTGCCCAGGGCCGGCAGCAGCACCACATGGCGAAACGCTTCAAAGCGCGTCATTGCCAGTGCCGCGGCCGCCTCCAGTTGCCCCCGTGGGATGGCCTGGATGCCGGCACGGATGATCTCGGTGGAGTAGGCCCCCAGGTTGATCACCATCGCCAGCACGGCGGCTTGCCACTCGGTAATTTTCAACCCGAGGGATGGCAGGCCGAAGAAGATGAAGAACAGTTGCACCAGGAACGGCGTGTTGCGGATCAACTCGACATACACACCAAAGACCCACGCAAACGGTTGGATCTTCCACGCCCGTACCACGGCGCCGACAGTGCCCAGGGCCACGCCGAGGATGGCGCCAATGGCCGTCAGCTCAAGGGTGAACAGCGCGCCACGCAGGAGCAGGTCGGTATTGGCCAGCACCGGCACAAAGTCGAATTGATAGGCCATCTTTGAGCTCCGCGTCAGAGGTCGGCAGGCAGCGGTTCTTTGAGCCACTGCATCGCGTTTTTCCCAAGGCTGCCGTCAGCCTTGGCTGCCACCAGGATCTGGTTGACCTTTTCCAGCAGCGCCGGCTCGTTCTTGTTCACGCCTACGTACACCGGCGAATCCTTGAGTTTCACCTTCAGTGCCGGTACGCGCTTGGGGTTGCGTTCGCTGATGGCCACCATGACCACGTTGCCACTGGCGATCAGGTCGACCTGGCCGGCCAGGTAGGCGGCGATGGTGGAGTTGTTGTCTTCAAAACGCTTGATCGTGGCTTCCTTGGGCGCTACCGCGGTCAGCTCGATGTCTTCGATGGCGCCACGGGTCACGCTGATGGTCTTGCCCTTGAGGTCGTCGAGGCTGGCGATGGCGGCATCAGGCGGCCCAAACACGGCAAGGTAGAACGGCGCGTAGGCGTTGGAGAAGTCGATGACCTTTGCGCGCTCGGGGTTCTTGCCCAGGCTGGAAATAACCAGGTCGACTTTGCCAGTGGTGAGGAACGGTATGCGGTTGGTGCTGTTGACCGGCGTCAGTTCCAGCTTGACCTTGAGTTGGTCGGCCAGCAGCTTGGCGGTGTCGATGTCCAGGCCCCGGGGTTGCATGTCAGGGCCGACCGAACCAAACGGCGGGAAGTCCTGGGGGACGGCAACCTTCAGGGTGCCACGGGCGACGATGTCATCCAGACCACTCGCCTGGGCGGGTGCCTGGCTCAGCATCAGGCTGGCAAACAGGGCAGTGAGCAGGGCGCTGTAGCGCTTGGTCATGGCAACTCTCCGAAAAAGGCGAAGGAATTTTCTGAGTTTGCCCAGTGCACAGCCCATGCCAGCACCGTTCGGATCGTCTGCAAGGCTGATGTTTGTTGAGGTGCAGTGGTCTTACTGGTCTGAACAGTGGTCAGGTTTCCCGCACCCTTTTCGAGCGTTTGCAAAAAGCCGCGAGCGCCTTTGGGGCGTGGCTTGCAGCCAGCTATGAATAGTTTTACAACGGGTCACACACGCTATCGGGAACCCTGAGCTTTTTATGAATTCCATTGCCCAAGCCGTACCGGAAGCGGCCTTGCAGGCCATCCGCAAACTGATCAAGGAGCAAGGCTTTGGGCCGGGCGACGCGCTGCCATCCCAGCGCGACCTGGCCCTGCAATTGGGGGTGAGCCGGGCGTCGTTGCGTGAGGCGCTGTCGTCCCTCAGCGCTTTGGGCGTGGTCAACGTGCAGCCGGGCAAGGGCGTGTTCGTGCAGGACGTGCAAGAGGCACCGGGGTTCGCCTGGCCCTTCGCGGCGCAGGCCACGCCGCCGGATATCTTCCAACTGCGCTACGCCTTGGAGGGGTTTGCGGCGGGGTTGGCAGCAGTGACACTGACCCTCGATGCACTGGACAGCCTGCAAGACAACGTCCAAGCCATGCGCAAAGTGCTCAAGGCGGGCGACTTCGAAGCGGCCGCCCGCCTGGACTTCGAATTTCATCAGCGTATTCTGCTGGCCAGCGGTAACCAGGCCATGGTGAGCATCCTGAGCGCCAGCGCCGAGGTGTTTCTGGAAAGTCAGAAGCTACCGTTCATCCGGCCGGAACGGGCCATGGAAACCTGGCAGGAACATCGCAGAATCCTGCGCGCCCTGGCCCGCCGCAACAGTACGGCGGCGCAGAAAACCATGCAGGAACATATACGTAATGCAGCGTTGCGCACGGGCATTGCGTTCATGACGCCCGCCACGCCGTGACAGAGTCATACCCACGCTCATTCAACCTCATAGCAAGACTCAATCAGACGCGGCTTCCTGAACAGGGGAAGGGCGGCTATGATGGGCAACGTTTTTTTTGCTTACAATCCGGAGACATCCATGAGCAGCGATCTTATCAAGCACGTCACCGACGCGACCTTTGAAGCCGAAGTCCTCAAGGCTGACGGCCCGGTGCTGGTTGACTACTGGGCTGAATGGTGCGGCCCTTGCAAAATGATCGCTCCGGTCCTGGACGACATTGCAACCACCTACGCAGGCAAGCTGACCATTGCCAAGCTGAACATTGACGAGAACCAGGACACCCCGGCCAAGCATGGCGTGCGTGGTATCCCGACCCTGATGCTGTTCAAGAACGGCAATGTCGAAGCGACTAAAGTGGGTGCTCTGTCGAAGTCCCAGTTGCAAGCTTTCCTCGACGCGAGCCTCTAAGCGTCGTCAAAAAAGCCCCGCAAATTGCGGGGCTTTTTCGTAAAACAGGGCTAGACGCTCCGAAATCCAGGTGGTACATTCGGCCCCGCAGTGGTTTCTCCACTGCCCCCTGCAAGCCGTCGCCGACGCATTCCTTTTCGATTAGTACGCGATCCTGTCGCCTTCTCTGCGGCGCGGCCTCATTAAGCCAAAAGCTTAATTTCCCCCCTCCATAAATGATTACGTCATTCCTATATGAATCTGACTGAACTCAAGCAAAAGCCGATTACCGACCTGCTCCAACTGGCCGAAGAAATGGGCATAGAAAATATGGCCCGTTCGCGCAAGCAGGACGTGATTTTCTCCCTGCTCAAGAAGCACGCGAAAAGCGGCGAGGAAATCTCCGGTGATGGCGTGCTGGAGATTCTCCAGGACGGCTTCGGCTTCCTCCGCTCTGCAGATGCGTCCTATCTCGCCGGCCCAGATGATATCTACGTCTCGCCGAGCCAGATCCGTCGCTTCAACTTGCGCACCGGTGACACCATCGTTGGCAAGATCCGTCCTCCGAAGGAAGGCGAGCGTTACTTCGCCCTGCTCAAGGTCGACACGATCAACTTCGATCGCCCCGAGAATGCGAAAAACAAGATTCTCTTCGAGAACCTGACGCCGCTGTTCCCGACCGTGCGCATGAAGATGGAAGCCGGTAACGGCTCCACCGAAGACTTGACCGGTCGTGTGATTGACCTCTGCGCTCCAATCGGCAAAGGCCAGCGTGGCCTGATCGTCGCACCGCCGAAAGCCGGTAAAACGATCATGCTGCAGAACATTGCAGCGAACATCGCACGTAACAACCCTGAAGTTCACCTGATCGTACTGTTGATCGATGAGCGTCCGGAAGAAGTGACCGAGATGCAGCGCACCGTGCGCGGCGAAGTGGTTGCCTCGACGTTCGATGAGCCGCCAACCCGCCACGTGCAGGTTGCCGAAATGGTGATCGAAAAGGCCAAGCGCCTGGTCGAACACAAGAAAGACGTGGTGATCCTGCTCGACTCCATCACTCGTCTGGCCCGCGCCTACAACACCGTGATCCCGAGCTCCGGCAAGGTGCTGACCGGTGGTGTCGATGCCCACGCCCTGGAAAAACCAAAGCGTTTCTTCGGCGCTGCGCGCAACATCGAAGAAGGCGGCTCGCTGACCATTATCGCCACCGCGCTGGTTGAAACCGGCTCGAAGATGGACGAAGTGATCTACGAAGAGTTCAAGGGTACCGGCAACATGGAACTGCCTTTGGACCGTCGCATCGCTGAAAAGCGTGTGTTCCCTGCGATCAACATCAACCGCTCCGGCACCCGCCGCGAAGAGCTGCTGACCGCAGACGACGAACTGCAGCGTATGTGGATCCTGCGCAAGCTGCTGCACCCGATGGACGAAGTCGCTGCCATCGAGTTTCTGATCGACAAGCTGAAAACCACCAAGACCAACGACGAGTTCTTCCTGTCGATGAAACGCAAGTAATACAGCGTTTCAGGTCCAAAAAAATGGCGCCCTTAATGGGGCGCCATTTTTTTTGCGTCGAGATTCTGCGATTTTTGTGGCATAAGTATCCGTTAAGTAACAAAAATTGACGCGTGACTTCGCTCATCCCTTTCGTCGCAGACTGACCACATTCTTATGACCACCCTTGCTTACCGCAGAGACATCGATGGCCTGCGTGCCATCGCTGTCCTTGCAGTCGTGTTGTTCCACTTTGGTGTCCCTGGCATTACTGGCGGTTTTGTTGGCGTTGACGTCTTTTTCGTCATCTCGGGCTTCCTGATTACGTCAATTATCTGGCGTGAGCGTCAAGCCGGACGCTTCAGCTTCATCGACTTCTGGGCTCGCCGTGCCCGGCGTATCTTGCCGGCCCTGTTTGTGATGATCGCGGCGACACTGGCAGTGGGTTGGTTTCTGTTGGCGCCCAAGGACTATGAAGAGTTGGGGCGGTCTGCGCATTATCAGGTGACCTTTACCTCGAACCTGTTGTTCTCGCGCCAGCACGGCTATTTCGATGCTTCATCAGACATCAAACCCCTGTTGCATACCTGGTCATTGGCGGTAGAAGAGCAGTTCTATATTTTCTTCCCATTGCTGTTGACCTTGCTTTCCAGCCGTTTGAAGCACTGGCGCCTGGCATTGTTCGCGGTGCTGCTGGCGTCGTTTGGCATGAGCGTCTGGGCGGTTCAGCATGAGCCACAGAAAGCTTTCTTCCTGTTGCATCTGCGGGCCTGGGAGCTACTGGCCGGTGCGATGCTGGCGGTGCAGCCCAAGCGTGAGTGGCGCGCGTCGCGGGCCTTGGCGCAAGGGATCAGCCTGGCTTCCCTGGCATTGATCCTCATCGCTGTGCTGGGCTACGACGCGAAAACGCCGTTCCCAGGCGCGACTGCGTTGTTGCCTGTGCTGGGTGTGGTCGGGTTGATCTGGGCCAACGGCCAGCAACAGACTTGGGTCGCTCGCCTGTTGGGCACGCGGATCATGGTGGGTATCGGGCTGATCTCTTATTCCTGGTACCTCTGGCACTGGCCGGTATTCGTGTACGCCAACTACGCCGCGGTGGATGGCTTGAGCGCGCTGGAACTGGGGGGGCTGATGCTGCTTTCGCTGGTGCTGGGCTATCTGTCCTGGCGCTTCGTGGAAACGCCGTTCCGGGAAAAACGTTTGCTGGCTTCGCGTAAGGCGATTCTGGCGTCAGCCATGGTCGGCATTCTGGGGCTGGGCTTCACTGGCCTTGCGATACGCGAAGCTGACGGCGTGCCTTCGCGCTTGTCCGAACAGGCGTTGCGTTTTGCCCAGGCCAAGAAGTGGAGCCCTGACCTGCTGGCGTGCATGGCCGACAAAGATACGCCCGATGAACGCTTGTTCTGCCATTTCGGCCCGAAAGACCAATCGGTTTCGGCGTTGGTATGGGGTGACAGTCACGCTACCGCGCTGATACCGGCACTCAAAGAGGGCGCTGATCGTCACGATATCAGCCTGGTCGAAGCCAGTTTTGCCGGCTGTATTCCCCTCGATGGCCTGGAAAATATTGCCCGCTGCGCGCATTTCAACCGGCGCGTCGAGAAGGCCATGGCCGAGCAGACGTTCAGCGATGTGGTGTTGGCCGCCCGCTGGAGCCTGTATGTGTATGGGCAAATGTCCGGTGACAAGGAGTATGCACTCAAAGATCCTGGCACCGGCCAGTATGTGCGTGCCGTCGCCGAACAACGCTTTGCCCAGGGCCTGCGCGAGCGCATTCGGGACTTGCGCGCTGCCGGCCACAAGGTCTGGTTGGTCAAGGAAGTGCCGCTGCAGGAAATCATCGTGCCTTACCGTCTCAGCCGCCTGGCCATGATGAACCGGCCCGTGGACGGTGAAGGGCTCGCCGTGGCCGAGCATGTGAAGCGCCAGGCCTTTATCACGCAATTGTTTGATGAATTGGCGGCTGCCGACAGCGGTGTCGCGGTGCTGGACCCCGCGCCATTACTGTGCGGCGCCGATGGGTTGTGCCGGGTCGAACTCAATGGCCGCGCGTTGTATACCGACGATAACCATCTTTCGGACGTCGGCGCGCGACACATCGAAGCCTTCCTGGAACCGTTGTTCAGTTCGTTGCAATCACGTGGATTGACGGCCAATTAAGCTGCCAGCCGCCCTCAGAGCAGGTAGGATGTACGCCTATTTTACGGGTGGCATGGTTAATGAAATTCAAGGATCTTCGGGATTTCGTGCAGCAACTTGAGCAGCGCGGAGAGTTGAAACGTATCCAGATGCCGATTTCTCCGGTGCTGGAAATGACTGAGATTTGCGACCGCACCTTGCGCAACAAGGGCCCGGCGCTGTTGTTCGAAAACCCGACCGGCTTTGATATCCCGGTGCTGGGCAACCTGTTCGGTACTCCCGAGCGCGTGGCCTTTGGCATGGGCGCCGAGTCCGTCAGCGAGCTGCGCGAGATCGGCAAGCTGCTGGCCTTTCTCAAGGAGCCCGAGCCGCCCAAGGGCTTGAAGGACGCCTGGTCCAAACTGCCGATCTTCCGCAAAATCATCGCCATGGCCCCCAAGGTGGTCAAGGACGCGGTGTGCCAGGAAGTGGTCATTGAAGGCGATGATGTCGACCTGGCCATGCTCCCGGTGCAAACCTGCTGGCCCGGCGACGTCGGCCCGTTGATCACCTGGGGCTTGACTGTCACCAAGGGCCCGAACAAGGATCGCCAGAACCTCGGTATCTACCGTCAGCAAGTCATTGGCCGTAACAAAGTGATCATGCGCTGGCTCAGCCACCGTGGCGGCGCCCTCGACTTCCGTGAGTGGTGCGAGAAGCATCCGGGCAAGCCGTTCCCGGTGTCCGTGGCCCTGGGTGCCGACCCGGCGACTATTCTCGGTGCCGTCACTCCCGTACCTGACAGCCTCTCCGAGTACGCCTTCGCCGGCTTGTTGCGCGGTAATCGCACGGAGCTGGTGAAGTGCCGCGGTAACGACCTGCAAGTGCCGGCCACCGCCGAGATCATTCTTGAAGGCGTGATTCACCCTGGTGAAATGGCCGATGAAGGCCCGTACGGCGACCACACCGGTTACTACAACGAAGTCGACAGCTTTCCGGTGTTCACCGTCGAGCGCATCACCCATCGGGTCAAGCCGATCTACCACAGTACCTACACAGGCCGTCCGCCCGATGAGCCGGCCATCCTCGGTGTGGCGCTCAACGAAGTGTTCGTGCCGATCCTGCAAAAGCAATTCCCTGAGATCACCGACTTCTACCTGCCGCCCGAGGGCTGTTCGTATCGCATGGCCATCGTCACCATGAAGAAGTCGTATCCGGGGCATGCCAAGCGGGTAATGCTCGGTGTGTGGTCGTTTTTGCGACAGTTCATGTACACCAAGTTCGTTATCGTCACCGACGACGACATCAATGCCCGGGACTGGAACGACGTGATCTGGGCCATCACCACGCGCATGGATCCCAAGCGCGACACGGTGATGATCGACAACACGCCTATCGACTACCTCGACTTCGCGTCGCCGGTATCGGGCCTTGGCTCAAAGATGGGCCTGGATGCCACGCACAAATGGCCGGGCGAAACCACGCGTGAGTGGGGCCGGGTGATCGTCAAGGATGAAGCCGTCACGGCGCGGGTCGATGCGATCTGGAAAGAATTGGGAATAGATTGATGCGTGTAACCCTGCAACCTTCCGGTGCTGTGCTGGAACTGGCCCCTGGCGAGCGAATCCTCGAGGGCGCCCGTCGCCTGGGCTATGAGTGCCCTCAGGCCTGTCGCAATGGCGTGTGCCATGTCTGCGCGGCGTTGCTGGTGGAGGGCCGGGTACGCCAAGCCGGGGAAGTGCGCGATCATGGTGAGTTCTACACCTGCATCGCCGAGCCCCTGGAAGACTGCATTGTGTTGTGGGATGGCGTACTGGCGCCAGGAGAGTTGCCGTTGCGCAAATTGTCATGCCAATTGATCGAGTGCGTGGAAGTCGGCGGCGATGTCTGGCGTGTGCGCCTGCGCGCCCCGGCCGGTAAGGCGGTGCGTTACCACGCCGGGCAATACTTGATGCTCGAACGGGAGAACGGCGAAAAGTCGGCGTTTTCTCTGGCTTCTGCGCCCCATGCCGGGCGTGAGTTGGAGCTGCATGTGCTGGTGCGCGAAGACAGTGCGCGCAACCTGATCGAACAATTGCAGCGCAACCAGATGGCTCGTGTGGAACTGCCGTTCGGTGACACCCACCTGGCCGAGTTGCCGGACGGGCCGCTGGTGCTGATGGCCGCCGGTACCGGTATGGCGCAGATGCACAGCCTGATCGAGCACTGCCGCGCTTCGGGCTTCAAGCACCCGGTGCACCTGTATTGGGGCGTACGGCGCCCGGAAGATTTCTACCAGATCGAGCACTGGAATCAGTGGCTGCAATTGCCCAATCTGTTCCTGCACAAAGTGGTCAGCGACCTGTGTGGCTGGGAAGGGCGCTGCGGTTTGCTGCATGAAGTGGTGTGCGAAGACATTGCCGACCTCAACACGGTACATGTCTACGCCAGCGGCTCACCGGCGATGATTTATGGCACCTTGGATGCATTGGTCGACGCCGGTATGGATGCTCACCGGATGCGCGCTGACGTGTTTGCCTACGCCCCAAGGCCCTAACACCTTGCGCTGAATAATGTGGGAGCAGGCAAGCCAGCTCCCACCCGCGACCGTGCTGTGTCAGAAGCGCACTCCAGTCGTCACCATTGCCGCGTTGAACCCGAGCAATACCAGCTCAGCCGCCACCGGCCCGTAATGCGTTCCCACCGATGGAATGATCACTGGCGCTACGCCAAAACGATTCAATGGGATCTTGTCGCGATACTCGCCGCGATAGCCCTGGATCAGCCCGCCGGTCAACTTCGCATACACCGGATAGTCGGCCATGTCATAGCGCTTGCCCGCATAGGCGTAGTACGAGCGTTGGCGGAACGAGTTGCGAAAGGTCACCCCGCCATACACCAGGCCCGACGCCTCATTGCGCTCCAGGCCGATCAAGTCCTGCTTGTTGTTGTGTTGCGGGTCGGGTGCAAAGTGCCGGGTGTAGATGCTGGTCTGGGCGTACCAGAAGCCTTTGTCGTCAGTGACCGTTGGCGTTTCGCTAGCCAGTGCTGTGGTGGCCTGGGCAAGCAATAGCAGGCCAGGCAATCGGAATTTTTTCATGGGCGACCTCGGTAGTCGATTTGATGAGCGGCTAAGTGGGTCGTTATAGGCGCGTCAGTTTGACGGCTTGGCACCCGCCCAGGCTGAACCGGGGCTGAAAGTACCGGGATTAGCCGCGTGGATCCTGACGAATGGGCGAGCGTGCTTATGCTTTTGCTTATTCTTTTAAGGTATTTATTCTGGGTGATGAATATCTTTAAGCTATATCGCAACGGACTACCGACTTCATCGACCATAACCAGATACTGACCGCCACCGCCCGCCAGCCGGATCGATCGTACGAACTTCGCGCATTGCAGTTCTATTTTTGATTCAAAGGGGAGCGGTATGGGCAGCTACAGGAAACACGCGCTATACACGGCGATTTTGTCGGCAAATTTGCTGACCGTTGTGGGATTCAATCCAGTTCTGGCAGACGAAACTTCTGCGGTTGATGCACCTAAACTCGACACCGTGATCGTCACCGGCACCCGCGCCCAAGAGCGCACCGCCAGTGCATCGCTGTCGCCAATCGACGTAATCTCCGGTGAAACCCTGCGCAGCACCGGCTCCGATGAGCTGGGTGCCGTATTAGCGCGCCTGATTCCGTCGATCAACTTCCCCCGACCAGGCCTGGTGGACGGCGCCGAACTCGTGCGTCCGGCGCAGTTGCGCGGCTTGTCGCCGGACCAGGTATTGGTACTGGTCAACGGCAAGCGTCGCCATACCAGTGCCTTCGTCAATCTGGGCGGTGCGGTTGGGCGCGGTTCGGCTCCGGCAGACTTGAATGCCATCTCGCTGTCGGCGGTGGACCATATCGAGGTGCTGCGCGACGGCGCTTCTGCCCGTTACGGCTCCGATGCGATCGCCGGGGTGATCAACGTGATCCTCAAGCACGCCGACCATGGCGGCTCGGTTTCCAGCAAGTTTGGCGAGTACAAAAAGGGTGACGGCATCCAGCGTAATGTCAGCGGTAATGCGGGCCTGGCATTGGGCGACAATGGCTTTATCAACCTGTCTGCCGAAGGCGCCGACAACGATTACACCAACCGCGCCGGCAACGACTACCGCCCCGGCAGCATCGGCTCTACTACTTACGGCCAGCGTGTGTTCCGCCAAGGTGAGCCGGCCACCAATGAAGGCAAATTCCAGTTCAACTCGGAGTATGCCTTCAACGATGCCGCCGAGTTCTACACCTTCGGTGGCTACAGCAAGCGGCGCGGTGAAACGGCAGCCTTCTACCGGGCAAGCAACGCGTCCAACAACATCAAGGCGCTCAACCCCAACGGCTACCTGCCACTGATCAAAGGCAACCTGGAAGACACCTCGCTGGTGGTGGGCTTGCGCGGCCTGCTGGCCTACGACTGGCATTACGACTTGTCGGCCAACTACGGCAAGAACCAGTACGAACTGGGGACTGAAACCATCAACACCTCACTGGGCCTGGCGACGCCGCGTAAATTCAATAACGGCACACTGAGCAACGATCAGAAGCAAGTCAGCCTGGACCTGTCCCGTGAATTCGATGTGGGCTTTCTGCCGTATCCAGTCTCTGTGGCGTTCGGCGGTGAGTACCTGCATCAGGGCTATGAAATCGAGGCGGGCGAGCCCGCGTCCTATTACCAGACCGGCAGCTCCGGCCTGGGTGGTTTCCGCGATGCCGATGCCGGTACCAGCACGCGGCATAACTGGGCGCAGTACCTGGACCTGGAAACCAACTTCACCGAAAAGCTCAGCGCCTCGGCTGCCGTGCGCCATGAGGATTACAGTGACTTTGGTTCCAACGTCAGCGGCTCGCTGTCGGCCCGCTATGACTTCACCCCCCAGGTGGCCGTGCGCGGCAGCATCTCCAACGGTTTCCGTGCGCCGTCCCTGGCCCAGCAGAATTTTGCCTACACCTCATCGCAGTTGATCGGTAGCACCATCCAGGAAGCCGGCACCTTCCCGGCCAACAGTCAGGTCGCGCGCCTGCTGGGTGCCGAAGACCTCAAGGCCGAAAAGTCGCGCAACTACAGCCTCGGCCTGGTGCTCGAGCCGGCCGATGACCTGACCGTCACGCTCGATGTGTACCGCATCGACATCCGCGACCGCATCAGCCTGTCGTCCAACCTCAATCTCAACCCGGCCACGGTGGCCTACCTGCAAGCCAATGGCGTCGGCAATATCAACTACACCACGGCCCGTTACTTTACCAACGCCACGGACACCAGCACCGATGGCGTCGATCTGGTAGCCAACTATCGCTACCAGCTCGATAACGGCATTCGCTGGAACAGTACCGTGGGCTACAACTACAACCACACCAAAGTCACCGACGTGAAAGCCAACCCCGCGATTCTCGACAGCCTGGGGGCCAACCTGGTGCGGGTGGACCGCCGCGAGCGTATCGGTTTGCTGGGCGATACCACGCCCCAGCACAAGCTGAGCCTGGGCAATGACTTCACCTTCGGTAATTGGGCGCTGCACACTAACCTGGTGCGCTATGGTGAGTTCACCAGTTATCAGACGGACAAGGTCAACGATCAGACCTTCAAGGCCGCCTGGGTGCTGGACCTGTCAGCGGATTACAAGTTGAAGAACTGGACCTTCACCCTGGGTGGCGACAACGTCACCGATAAGTACCCGGAGAAGGTTAACGCCTTCGCCAGCAGCGGCGGCAACCTCGCCTACAGCACTTTTTCGCCGTACGGTTACAGCGGCGCGTTCTATTACGGTAAAGTCGCTTACAACTGGTAACACACAGGAGGCGCACCGCTTTTCGCCATGACCGCCATTGAAACCGATCTTCTGCAATTGGCTTACCCTCCGCGGCTCGATCTGGGGCCGCAACTCACTCACGAACAATTGATGAGCTCGATGCAAGCCACCATGGCTCGGCACAAGGGTGGGCCGGTGTGGCTGTTTGCGTATGGTTCGCTGATCTGGCGCCCTGAATGCTCGTCGACCGAGCGGGTGCGTGCACGGGTTCACGGTTATCACCGTGGCTTGTATTTGTGGTCACACGAGCATCGCGGTACGCCGGAGCTGCCGGGGCTGGTGTTTGGGTTGGATCGCGGTGGTTCCTGCAGCGGGTTTGCCTACCGCTTGCCGGAGGACCAGTTGGAGGCCTCGCTTTACGCCCTGTGGCAGCGTGAGATGCCTTACCCCTCGTACCGGCCGCACTGGCTCAGTTGCCGATTGGAAGATGGCAGCACCGTCCAGGCGTTGGGGTTTGTGTTGGAGCGGCATTTGCCCAGCTATGCCGGCAACTTGCCCGATATCGTGCTTAATCATGTACTGCAAAGCGCTTGCGGGCGTTACGGTACGACTCGCGATTATGTCGAGCAGACCGTGAACGCCCTGCGTAGCCACGCCATGCCAGATAAAAACCTGGAGGCGCGGCTCAAGCGTTGTGCCAAGGATTGCCTGGGCGGTTAACGCGCCGAGCTGACACTGTTGGTGTGCCACAGCGTAGGGATCAGGAACGCGATCGCCAGTACGCAGGCGCTGATCAGCAGTACAAAGCCGCCGTCCCAGCCGAAATGGTCAACCGTATAGCCCATGGCGGCACTTGCCGCTACCGAACCGCCCAGGTAACCGAACAAGCCGGTGAAGCCCGCTGCGGTACCGGCGGCCTTCTTCGGAGCCAGTTCCAGTGCCTGCAGGCCGATCAGCATCACCGGGCCGTAGATCAGGAAGCCGATGGAGAACAGCGCAATCATGTCGATCATCGGGTTGCCCGGCGGGTTGAGCCAGTAAACCAGGGTTGCCACTGTCACCAGGGCCATGAACACGATGCCGGTCAGGCCGCGGTTGCCACGGAAGATCTTGTCCGACATCCAGCCGCATAGCAGCGTACCCGGGATACCTGCCCACTCGTAGAAGAAGTACGCCCAGGACGACTTATCGACCGTGAAGTGCTTGGCTTCTTTCAAGTAGGTCGGCGCCCAGTCCAGTACGCCGTAACGCAACAGATAGACGAACACGTTGGCGAAGGCGATGTACCAGAGCATTTTGTTGCGCAGCACGTACTTGACGAAGATTTCCTTGGCGCTGAATTCGTCTTCGTGGCTGGCGTCGTAACCTTCCGGATAGTCGTTCTTGTACTGCTCGATAGGCGGCAGGCCCACCGATTGCGGGGTGTCGCGCATGGTGATGAAGGCAAACGCCGCCACCGCCAGGGCCACGGTGGCCGGCACGTAGAACGCCGCATGCCAGTCGTTGAACCACGCCATGCCGAGCAGGAACAGCGGGCCGATCAAGCCACCCCCGACGTTATGCGCCACGTTCCACACGGACACCACGCCGCCGCGTTCTTTCTGCGACCACCAGTGCACCATGGTCCGCCCACTTGGCGGCCAGCCCATGCCCTGGGCCCAGCCGTTGATGAACAGCAAAATGAACATCATGGTCACGCTGGAGGTTGCCCAAGGCGCGAAACCGAAAATGAACATCACCCCCGCCGAAACCAGCAGGCCGAAGGGCAGGAAGTAACGTGGGTTGGAGCGGTCGGACACCAGGCCCATCAGGAACTTGGACAAGCCGTAGGCAATCGCGATCGCCGACATTGCCAGGCCCAGTTCACCACGGGTGTAACCCTCGTCGATCAGGTAGGGCATGGCCAGGGAGAAGTTTTTACGCAGCAGGTAGTAGCCGGCGTAACCAAAGAAAATACCCGCGAAGATCTGCCAGCGCAGCCGTCGGTAGGTACTGTCTATTTTTTCTTCAGGCAGGGGCGCCTGGTGTGCGGCAGGACGAAAGAAAGCAAACATTCAAGAGCTCCAAATTTCTTGTTTTGACTGCGGATGCGAATGTTACAGTTTCGTTACCGAAAATAGCATCGCCTCTTATCCGCAAACACAGGAAACGAGAGCAATTGCATGTTCTTTTACGAACATGTCGCCTATAGATAAGTGATGGTCGTGGTTAGGTCCTAAGACCGCGAAGTAACTACTGTGGGAGCTGGCTTGCCTGCGATAGCGGTGGGTCAGCTTCGTCTGTAGCAGCTGACCCACCGCTATCGCAGGCAAGCCAGCTCCCACATGGATTGCATTTCAGGTGTGTTATCGGGTTTGGACAACTATTTTACCCACCGCCTTGCGCTGTCCCAGATCATTGATCGCCTGGGCGGCCTGTTCCAGCGGATACACCTGCGACACCAACGGCTTGAGCTTGCCCTCGCCATACCAGGTGAACAGCTGCTGGAAATTCGCTGCATTGTCCTGCGGTTGGCGCTGGGCAAACGAACCCCAGAACACCCCGACCACCGCTGCGCCCTTGAGCAACGCCAGGTTCACCGGCAGTTCAGGAATACGCCCGCTGGCGAAACCCACCACCAACAGGCGCCCATTCCAGGCGATCGAACGAATGGCCTGGTCAAACAGGTCACCCCCCACCGGGTCGTAAATCACGTCAGCGCCATTGCCATCGGTCAGGCGCTTGACCTCATCCTTGAGGCTGGCTTCGCTGTAGTTGATCAGCTCATCGGCGCCGGCCGCCTTGGCCACTGCGAGCTTGTCGGCGCTGCTGGCGGCGGCAATCACCCGGGCGCCCATGGCCTTGCCGATCTCCACGGCGGCCAGGCCCACGCCGCCGGACGCGCCAAGCACCAGCAGGGTCTCGCCAGGTTGCAGGTTGGCGCGTTGTTTCAGCGCATGCATGGAGGTGCCGTAGGTCATGCTGAAGGCGGCGGCGGTGTTGAAATCCATGCTCGGCGGGATCGGCAGCACGTTATAGCCGGGCACCGCGACCTGCTCGGCAAAGCTGCCCCAGCCGGTCAGCGCCATCACACGGTCCCCGACTTTCAGATGGCTGACTTTCTCACCCACTTCACTGACCACGCCTGCCGCTTCACCACCGGGTGAGAACGGAAAGGGCGGCTTGAACTGGTATTTGCCTTCGATGATCAGCGTGTCCGGGAAATTCACCCCGGCCGCGTGCACGTCCAACAGGATTTCGTTCTTCTTGATCGCGGGGCTGGCGATCTCTTCCAGCACCAGGGTTTCGGCGGGGCCGAAGGCTTTGCACAGCACAGCTTTCATCGGACTATTCCTTTTGGCGTCGTGGCCGATAAGTGTAGGAGGGTACGCCCGTGGGTCAACGAGCATGCCCGCGCCTGATAAGCCCCCATAAGCTTGTGCTCAGCCTTGCTAGCGTTATGCTACCCGGCAACCGAATTCGAGGAATGAACTGTGAAAGCGTGGATCCTGTTGATGCTGGCCCTGACCTTGCCGATGGCAGCCCAGGCCGAAGAGGCCAAAGAGGGCGAGGCGCCGAAGGTCAGCTATATCAGCCTGAGCCCGCCGTTCGTGGGCAATTACGGCCTGGATGGCACCGCCAAGCTCAAGGTCTACAAGGCCGACATTGCACTGCGCGTGACGGGTGATGAGGCGGCGAAGTTGGTCAAGGCCAACGACCCGTTGATTCGCAACCAACTGGTGGCGCTGTTTACCCAGCAGACCAACGAGACCATGAGCAGTGTGGAAGGCAAGGAAAAGCTGCGTCAGGAAGCGTTGAAGCAAACGCAGCAGGTGATGAATGATGAAACCGGCAAGCCAGTGGTAGAAGACCTGCTGTTCAACAACCTGATCATCCAGTAAGTCGCTGCGCGACTATCGCGGGCAAGCCCGCTCCCAGAGGGGTTCGCATTTCCAGTGTGGGAGCGGGCTTGCCCGCGAAGAGGCCCTGACAGGCACCGCAAGAAGCCAGTTTCAATTAAAGCAACTGGAGGACCGCTGCCCACTGCTCCGGTGTGACCGCCATGACCGAAAGCCGACTGCCCTTTTGCACCAGCGGCATTTCAGCCAGTGCAGTTTGCTGTTTTAGATAGCCGAGCCCCAGCACCTTGGAGAAGGTTTGCACATGTGCGACATCGATCGCGCTCCACGGGTTTTTCTCCGGGGTGGCCTTGGCGTCGAAATAGTGGCTTTCTGGTTCCAGCGCAGTGGGGTCCGGATAGGCGGCCCGGATGATTTTGCCGATGCCGGCAATCCCTGGCTCCGGGCAACTGGAGTGATAGAAAAAAAACTCGTCGCCCACGGCCATGGCGCGCAAAAAGTTGCGCGCCTGATAGTTGCGTACCCCGTCCCAGCGCGCTTCGCCGAGCTTTTCCAGGCCGTTGATGGAGAGTTCGTCGGGCTCGGATTTCATCAGCCAGTAGGCCATGGTTGGGCTCCTGAAAAAGGCATTGGGTAAGTTGTCGGGCAATTGCATGACAAACCGACAGTCGGTTGGCGTCAAGGTTTGCGTGTTGGTTCACGTTACCGCAGAATGCGCGCTTTTAAGCTTGACGCAGCTGCAACGGACTACTATGGAACGTTGTTGTCATCGTGTACGAGGTGCCTGAAAGGGGGGCAATCGATGCAACGTAAGCCGGATTTACTATGGATTTTGGTTATTTTGTTTGGTCTGGGCGTCGTGACCACCGGTTATGCCCAGAGCCTGTGGTCGAACAAGACCGATGCACCGGTTGAACTGGCTCAGCAGCAGCCACAACCGTTCAAGCGTTAACTCAAGCATTCACCAAGGCGCCGCTGTTTCCAGCGGCGTTTGTGCGACATACCACTGCTTATCAGTCACCGTCCCCGCCAACGGCACATCCCAGCTTGCCTGCGCCAGGCGTTCGACTTTCTGGCATTCATGGGCCAGCCCCAGCAGCGTTGGCTTGCGCCAGCTCTGGCGGCGGGCAAGATAGGCCAGGCTGCGATCGTAGAACCCGCCGCCCATGCCCAGGCGCCCACCCAAATCATCGAACCCCACCAACGGCAACAATACCAGGTCCAGCGCCCAGACTTGGCGCTGGTGATGGGCATTGACCCGTGGCTCAAGGATGCGAAAGCGGTTGGGCAACAACCTATCCCCAGGGCGTACGCGCTGGAACACCATCTTGGTGCGCGGCCAGGCGCTGAGCACCGGCAGGTAAGTGGCTTTGCCGCGACGCTGGGCCGCACGCAGCAGCAGGCGCGGATCGATTTCACCGTCCGTGGGCAGATATAAAGAGATATGTTTGGCCCGGCGAAACAGCGGGTGCTGTGCCAGTTGCCGGTACAGACCCTGAGCGGCCTGGCGCTGCTCGCTTGGCGTGAGCGCGCGGCGGGCCTTGCGCAACATGCGTCGAAGTTGCGGACGGGAAAGCGGCGCAGGTTCGGTCATGATTTTTCGGCTCATAAAACAATGCCAGTCCGGGGACTGGCATTGAGTTTGGGAATTCAGGCTCCCCGACAGAGCCGCTGTCGACTTAGCCCTTGAACCCGAAAGTTCAAGGTGGAAGAAGCAGTAGGCTTTAAGGCTTTCCGTCTAGCGGACATGCACACCAGCCCAACGTGCAACTTCCAGGGTAGTGCGAATCGGCTCAGGGACATCGCCGACTGGCAAACACGCCAGGGAGTGGGGCGAGTATACCTTAAACCTGCTCGGCAATCAGCCCTTGGGTGTGTCTGAATCGGTGGAAAGCACCAGATCCACGCGATCGAGCAGGTCACGCACCTGCTCGCGCGTCGAGCCGCTGGCCTGTACGTCAGGGCGCTCCTGCTTATGCAGCAGGTCATGGGTGATATTCAGCGCGGCCATCACGGCGATGCGGTCGGCGCCGATCACTTTGCCGCTGCTGCGGATTTCGCGCATCTTGCCGTCCAGGTAGCGGGCAGCGCTCACCAGGTTGCTGCGTTCTTCCTGGGGGCAGATGATCGAATATTCTTTGTCGAGGATCTGCACGGTAACGCTATTGCTTGAACTCATGAGTCTTGCTCCAGGGCCTTCAGGCGCGAAATCATCGATTCGACCTTACGCCGGGCGATTTCGTTTTTTTCAATGAGGTGAGCGCGTTCCTCGCGCCAGGTCTTTTCCTGAGCTAATAGGAGTCCGTTTTGACTCTTAAGTTGCTCGACCCGATCAATTAGCAGTTCGAGTCTGGCCATCAGCGCTTGCAGGTCGGTGTCTTCCATTGGGTTCCACTGGATTTGTCTGATGAATGGCAACTGCAGGATAAACGATCTGACGCCCTCGATAGTCTTGGTGCGTCTGCCGGTGCTAGGATACAGCGCTCCATTCTAGACATTGCGCCGTCTGGCGCCTAGCTCACCATGCCCATTCAGAACTCCCCGTACGATGCTTTTTCCAAACTGCTGAGCGCCAGCGGCCATCCATGCTCGCCTGCTGAACTGCACGGCGTGCTGTTGGGCCGCAGTTGCACCGGTGTCGGCTTTGATGCCGATAACTGGCTGGCCGATGTGGCCGAGCTGCTGGAAACCGAACCCACCGACAATGTGCGCAACGCATTGATCGGCCTGCAAGAAATGGTCAAGGGCGAACTGACCGGTGATGACGTCACCGTGGTCCTGCTGCTGCCCACCGACGACGCCCCGCTGGCCGATCGCGCTGCCGCGCTGGGCCAATGGTGCCAGGGTTTCCTCCACGGTTTCGGCGTGAATGCCGGCGGCCTGGAGCTGAGCACCGACGCCAAGGAAGTGCTGCAGGACCTGGCGGCCATCTCCCAGGTGCAAGATGCCCTGGAAGAATCCGAAGACGGCGAAGGCGACTACATGGAAGTCATGGAGTACCTGCGCGTCGCGCCGCTGCTGCTGTTCACCGAGACCCGCAAGTCCGCTGAGCCCGCTGCTCCCAAGCCGTCGTTGCACTGAGAAAGGACACCCATCTGCCCATGATCCATATCCCCAAAGCGGAATACACCCGGCGCCGCAAAGCGCTCATGGCGCAGATGGAACCCAACAGCATCGCGATCCTGCCGGCCGCCGCCGTGGCCATCCGCAACCGCGATGTCGAGCATGTTTACCGCCAGGACAGCGATTTTCAGTACCTGAGCGGTTTCCCCGAGCCCGAAGCGGTGATCGTGCTGATGCCCGGTCGCCAGCACGGCGAGTACGTGCTGTTCTGCCGCGAGCGCAATGCCGAGCGCGAATTGTGGGACGGCCTGCGTGCGGGCACCGAGGGCGCGATTCGCGACTTTGGCGCGGATGACGCCTTCCCCATTACCGATATCGACGACATCCTGCCCGGCCTGATCGAAGGTCGCGACCGCGTGTACTCGGCCATGGGCAGCAATGCCGAGTTCGACCGGCACGTGATGGAGTGGATCAACGTGATCCGTTCCAAAGCGCACCTGGGCGCCCAGCCGCCGAACGAATTCGTTGCCCTGGATCATTTGCTCCACGATATGCGCCTGTATAAATCGGCGGCAGAAGTGAAGGTGATGCGCGAGGCGGCGCGAATTTCCTGTGCGGCCCATGTGCGGGCGATGCAGGCCAGCCGTGCCGGCCTGCATGAGTTCAGCCTGGAAGCCGAGCTGGATTACGAGTTTCGCAAAGGCGGTGCGAAGATGCCGGCCTATGGCTCCATCGTCGCTGCTGGGCGCAACAGCTGCATCCTGCATTACCAGCAGAATGACGCGGTGCTCAAGGACGGCGACCTGGTGCTGATCGACGCCGGGTGTGAGATCGATTGCTACGCCAGCGATATCACCCGTACCTGGCCGGTCAACGGCAAGTTTTCGCCCGAGCAGAAGGCGATCTACGAGATTGTGCTGGCCTCCCAGGAAGCCGCCTTCAAGCAGATCGCGCCGAACAAACATTGGAACCAGGCCCACGAGGCGACCGTGCAGGTCATCACCGCCGGCCTGGTGAAGCTGGGGTTGTTGCAAGGTGACGTTGACGAACTGATCGCCAGCGAAGCCTACCGCGCCTTCTACATGCACCGTGCCGGCCACTGGCTGGGCATGGATGTGCATGATGTGGGCGAGTACAAAGTGGGCGGTGAATGGCGCGTGCTGGAAGTGGGCATGGCCTTGACCGTGGAGCCGGGTATCTATATTTCCCCAGACAACCAGACAGTGGCAAAGAAATGGCGTGGCATTGGCGTGCGCATCGAGGACGACGTGGTAGTGACCAAGCAAGGCTGTGAAATCCTGACCGGCGGTGTGCCCAAGACCGTTGCCGAGATCGAAGCGTTGATGGCGGCTGCCCGATGAGCCGGGTCAACCTGGCGATTGTCGGCGGCGGCCTGGTGGGGGCCAGCCTGGCCCTGGCATTGCAAGCCGGGGCCAAGGCGCGGGGTTGGAAGATCGTGCTGATCGAACCCTTTGCACCGGGCGACAGCTACCAGCCGAGCTACGATGCGCGCTCTTCCGCGCTGTCGTTTGGCGCGCGCCAGATTTACCAGCGTCTGGGCCTGTGGCAGGCCATTTCCCGACGGGCGGAGCCGATCAAGCAGATCCATGTATCGGACCGTGGGCGCTTCTCCACCGCGCGTTTGTCCGCGATGGAGGAGGGCGTGCCAGCCCTGGGTTATGTGGTGGAAAACGCCTGGCTCGGCCAATGCCTGTGGCAAGGCTTGGACAAGGACGTAGTGAGCTGGCGTTGCCCGGCAGAAGTCACGCGCATGGAGCCTCTGCCCGATGGCTATCGCCTGATCCTCAACGATGAAACCGTGCTGGAATGCGACCTTGCGGTACTGGCCGATGGCGGCCGTTCCGGCTTGCGTGAGCAGCTGGGCATCGGCGTGAAAACCCGGCCCTACAACCAGAGCGCGCTGATCGCCAACATCACGCCGAGCGAAGCGCACAATGGCGAGGCGTTCGAGCGCTTTACCGATGAAGGCCCCATGGCCTTGCTGCCGCTGCCGGACAACCGTTGCGCGCTGGTCTGGACCCGCATCGGCATGGACGCCCAGCGCTTGGCCAGCCTCGACGAGCGTAGCTTCCTGAGCGAACTTCAGGGTGTGTTCGGGTATCGCCTGGGCACCCTCAAGCAAGTGGGCGCCCGCCACCTGTACCCGTTGACCCTGGTGGAAGCCGAAGAGCAAGTGCGTTCGCACCTGGTGGTCCTCGGCAATGCCGCCCACAGCCTGCACCCGATTGCCGGGCAGGGGTTCAACCTGTCCCTGCGCGATGCCAATGCCTTGGCCGAAGCCCTGTTGGCCGGGCCTGCTGTGCCGGGTGACCTGGCGACCTTGCAAGGCTATCGCGAGCGCCAGCGCCTGGACCAGCAACTCACCGTAGGCTTCTCCGACCAGGTCACGCGCCTGTTTGGCAGTGCCCAACCGTTGATGGCGCTGGGCCGCAATATGGGCTTGCTTGGCCTCGACCTGTTACCACCGGCCAAACGCTGGTTCGCCCGTCAGGCCATGGGCCTGGGTACGCGTTCCGATGCGTAAGTGGCTAACCCAACGCGTGGGCAAGGCGCGGCTGTTGCGCTGGTTCCTCACCCTGTACCCGCCGTACCTCGGCGCCGGGGTGCGGGTGCAGGCATTGAGTGCCGATTTCCGACATGCCAAGGTGCGCATGGGCCTGGGTTGGTACAACCGCAATTACGTCGGTACGCAATTTGGCGGCAGCCTGTATTCGATGGTCGATCCGTTCTACATGTTGCTGTTGATCGAGAACCTGGGCCGCGACTACATCGTGTGGGACAAGGCTGCGAGTATCGACTTCATCTCGCCGGGCAAAGGCCCGGTGTATGCCGAATTCTCCATCGACGACGCTTTGCTCGATCAGATCCGGCGCCAGACTGAAGGTGGCGAGAAATATCTGCCCCACCTCAAAGTCGAGATTCATGACGGCTCCGGCACTCTGGTGGCGCGGGTCGACAAAACCCTTTATGTGCGGCGCAAGCCGCCAGCGAGACAGGCTTGAATATGGACATGCGCGCAGATGTGCTGATTGTCGGGGCCGGAATGGTCGGAAGCGCCCTGGCGCTGGCGTTGCAGGGCAGTGGCTTGCAAGTACTGCTGCTCGACGGCAGCCCGTTGAGCGTCAAGCCATTTGACCCGGCTGCGGCGTTTGAACCGCGGGTGAGCGCGTTGTCGGCGGCCAGCCAGCGCATTCTTGAGCGCCTGGGCGTGTGGGACGGTATCGTAGAGCGGCGTGCCAGCCCCTATGGCGAAATGCAGGTATGGGACGGCAGCGGCACCGGGCAGATCCACTTCTCGGCGGCCAGTGTGCATGCCGAGGTGCTTGGGCATATCGTCGAGAACCGCGTGGTGCAGGATGCCTTGCTCGATCGCCTGCATGACTGCGACCTCGGCCTGCTGGCCAGTGCGCGCCTGGAACAGATGCGCCGCTCCGGCGATGACTGGTTGCTGACCCTGGCCGACGGCCGCAAGCTGCGCGCGCCGCTGGTGGTGGCTGCCGACGGTGCCAACTCCGCCGTACGCCGCCTGACCGGTACACCTACCCGTGAATGGGATTACCTGCATAACGCCATCGTCACCAGCGTGCGCAGCAGTCAGCCGCACCAGCGTACCGCGTGGCAACGCTTCACCGACACCGGTCCGCTGGCGTTCCTGCCGCTGGTGCGCGATGGGCAGGAAGACTGGTGTTCGATAGTCTGGTCGACCACGCCCGCCGAATCCGAGCGTTTGATGGCGCTGGATGACGAAGGCTTCTGCCGTGAGCTGGAGCGTGCTTTCGAGGGGCGCCTGGGCACCGTGCTCAGTGCTGACCCGCGTGTGTGCGTACCGTTGCGCCAGCGCCATGCCAAACGCTATGTGGCCGAAGGCCTGGCATTGATCGGCGACGCCGCTCACGTCATCCACCCGTTGGCGGGGCAGGGCGTCAACCTGGGTTTCCTCGATGCAGCCGTGCTGGCCGAAGTGCTGTTGGCGGCGACCGAGCGCGGCGAGCGCCTGGCCGATGTGAAAGTGCTGAGCCGTTACGAGCGGCGCCGCATGCCCCATAACCTGGCGCTGATGGCGGCGATGGAAGGCTTTGAGCGCTTGTTCCAGGCCGATCAACTGCCGCTGCGCTGGTTGCGCAACGCGGGTTTGAAAATCGTCGACCAGATGCCCGAAGCCAAAGCCGTGTTTGTGCGCCAGGCACTCGGATTGACTGGCGATCTCCCCGAACTCGCCAAACCCTGAACTGACAATACAACCCTCTGTGGGAGCCGGGCTTGCCCGCGATGAGGCCGTCAGCTCCGGCGCATATTCTGGCTGTGCAACATCTGGTAACGCCTCCACCAAGCGTTACCAAATGTGAGTCCTTATCATTTGCCCTCCATTTGCAAATGAGAGACCGCACCCATGTTGGCACCCAAGCGCCTCCTGACTGCCCTGGCACTCACCCTGATCGGCAGCACCACCGTGCAGGCGGCCGACGAAGTCGTGGTCTACTCCTCGCGTATCGACGAACTGATCAAGCCTGTGTTCGACGCCTACACCAAAAAGACCGGCGTACAGGTCAAGTTCATCACCGACAAGGAAGCCCCGTTGATGCAGCGCATCAAGGCCGAGGGCGAGAACGCCACCGCCGACCTGCTGCTCACCGTTGACGCCGGCAACCTCTGGCAGGCCGAGCAGATGGGCATCCTGCAACCGTTCACCTCTCCTGTGATCGACAAGAATATTCCTCTGCAATACCGCTCATCGGCCCACGCCTGGACCGGTTTGAGCCTGCGGGCGCGAACGATCGCCTATTCCACCGACCGGGTAAAACCGGGCGACCTGACCACCTACGAAGCCCTGGCCGACAAGCAGTGGGAAGGCCGCCTGTGCCTGCGCACGGCGAAAAAAGTTTACAACCAGTCGCTGACCGCCACGTTGATCGAGACCCATGGCGCGGCCAAGACCGAAGAAATCATCAAGGGTTGGGTGAATAACCTCTCCACCGACGTGTTCTCCGATGACATCGCCGTGCTGGAGGCCATCAACGCCGGGCAATGCGACGTGGGTATCGTCAACACCTATTACTACGGTCGCCTGCACAAGCAGAAGCCAGACCTGGCAGTGAAGTTGTTCTGGCCGAACCAGGGCGACCGCGGCGTGCATGTGAACCTCTCCGGCATCGGCCTGACCCAGCACGCACCACACCCGGAAGCGGCCAAGGCGCTGGTGGAGTGGATGACCACGCCTGAGGCGCAGAAGATCTTCGCCGACGTCAACCAGGAGTTCCCGGCCAACCCGGCGGTACCGCCATCGGCGGAAGTGGCGACCTGGGGCAAGTTCGTGGCCGATACCTTGCCAGTGGAAGTGGCAGGCAAGCGCCAGGCCGAAGCGATTCGCCTGATGGATCGCGCTGGCTGGAACTGAAGCTGCGCCGCTCGACTGTGGGAGCTGGCTTGCCCGCGATTGCATCACGTCGGTATCACTGATACACCGGGGTGCTTGTATCGCAGGCAAGCCAGCTCCCACATTGGTTAGTGGCCGCTTCAACATCTTTATTTTTCTGAGAGCTTTTCCTTGGCCCACCCCGCCCAACGTCGCTGGTACCTGCCGGTTTTCAGCGTCGCCGCCTTGGTGCTGTTGCCGCTGAGCGTGCTGCTGCTGTCCTGGCAAAGCATCGACCCGCAGATCTGGTCGCACCTCTGGGACACTCAGATGCCCCGCTTGCTGGGCAACACCTTGACCCTGGTGCTCGGTGTCGGCCTGGGCGTGACGCTGCTGGGCGTCAGCCTGGCCTGGCTGACCAGCCTGTGCGAGTTCCCCGGGCGGCGCTGGCTCGACTGGGCACTGATGTTGCCCTTTGCAATCCCTGCCTATGTGCTGGCCTTCGTGTTTGTGGGCCTGCTGGATTTCGCCGGCCCGGTGCAAACCCTGCTGCGCGAGTGGTTCGGCACCGGGTTGCGCTTGCCGCGGGTACGCTCTACCAGCGGCGTGGTCATCGTGTTGGTGCTGGTGTTCTATCCCTATGTCTACCTGCTGGCGCGCAGCGCGTTCCTGGCTCAGGGCAAAGGCTTGATGGAAGCGGCGCGGGTGCTGGGGCAATCGCCATGGCAAGCGTTCTGGCGTGTGGCATTGCCAATGGCGCGGCCAGCGATTGGTGCTGGTGTGGCCTTGGCGTTGATGGAGACACTCGCGGATTTTGGCGCGGTCTCGGTGTTCAATTTCGACACCTTCACCACCGCTATCTATAAAACCTGGTACGGCTTTTTCAGCCTGTCCAGTGCCGCGCAACTGGCGAGTCTGCTGCTGCTGGTAGTGATGTTGGTGCTGTATGGCGAGCGACGTGCGCGCGGGGCCAGTCGACCGAGCAATGAGCGCCCGCGGGGCAAGGCGTTGTACCACTTGCGCGGGTTCAAAGCCGTGGCGGCCAGTGCGTGGTGCGGCCTGGTCTTCGCCTGTGCGTTCGTGATTCCGATGCTGCAACTGGTGGCGTGGTTCTGGCAGCGTGGCCGCTTCGACCTAGATGAACGTTACACCGGGCTGATCGTGCATACCCTCTACCTGGGCGGTATCGCAGCCCTGATCACCGTCAGCGTCGCGCTGATACTGGCCTTTGCCAACCGTCTGGCGCCCACCCGGGCGATTCGCTCTGGTATCAGCCTGGCCAATGTCGGCTATGCCTTGCCAGGCTCGGTGCTGGCGGTGTCGATCATGCTGGCGTTCAGCTATCTGGACCGCGAGCTGGTGGTGCCGCTCTCCGGCTGGCTGGGCGGGGCGGGCAAGCCTTTGCTGCTGGGCAGCCTGTCGGCACTGGTGCTGGCGTACCTGGTGCGGTTCCTGGCGGTGGCCTACGGGCCGCTGGAAAACAGCCTGGCGCGAATCCGACCGTCTTTGCCCGAAGCGGCACGCAGCCTTGGGGTGAGCGGCCCACGACTGTTTTGCAAAGTGTATCTGCCGTTATTGCTGCCGGGCGCGTTGAGCGCAGCGCTGCTGGTGTTCGTGGATGTGCTCAAGGAAATGCCGGCCACCTTGCTGATGCGCCCGTTTGGCTGGGACACCCTGGCGGTCCGCATCTTTGAAATGACCAGTGAAGGCGAATGGGCACGGGCGTCTTTGCCGGCGCTGACCCTTGTGCTGGTCGGCTTGTTGCCGGTCATCGGGCTGATTCGTCGCTCGGCTCGGCAAATCGGTTAGGTGCCAGTCCTACGGCTTGAGGCTACAATGCGCGGCATTCGGTGCGCTCCGTCTTTCGGATCGACCTGCTGTATGTGGCTGCGGGCCTTGTAGTACAAGGTGTTCGGCGCACGTGGCAGCTCTGCGCGCCTTCGCCAAGCCCGGAAGGAGAAACCCATGGGACAGCGTACGCCTCTGTATGACCTGCATCTCGCCCTCGGCGCGAAAATGGTCGATTTTGGCGGTTGGGATATGCCTTTGCATTACGGCTCGCAAGTTGAAGAACACCACCAGGTGCGACGCGACTGCGGGGTCTTCGATGTATCTCATATGACCGTGATCGATGTCACCGGCCCCCAGGCCAAGGAATGGCTCCAGTACCTGCTGGCCAATGATGTCGACCGACTGCACGGCTGTGGCCGTGCGTTATACAGCGCCATGCTCAACGAGCAGGGCGGGGTGGTGGACGACATGATCGTCTACCGCACCGAAACCGGTTACCGCCTGGTGGTCAACGCCGCCACGCGCGATCAGGACATGGCCTGGATGCAGGCGCAACTGGGCAGCTACTCAGTGCAACTGCATGAGCGCTCCGAGTTGGCCATGCTCGCCATCCAAGGCCCCCACGCCCGGCAGAAAATCGCCGAACTGGTGACCCAGTCCCGTGGCATCCTGATCCATCAGCTCAAACCGTTCGAAGGCCGGGCCGATGGCGACTGGTATATCGCCCGCACCGGCTATACCGGCGAAGACGGCCTCGAAATCGTGCTGCCGGCCGATCAGGCACCGGGCTTTTTCAACGACCTGGTGGGCGCTGGCATTTCCCCCATCGGCCTCGGTGCGCGCGATACCTTGCGCCTGGAGGCCGGCATGAACCTGTATGGCCAGGATATTCACCAGGCCGTCTCGCCGCTGGCGGCCAACATGGCCTGGAGCATCGCCTGGGAACCTGTCGAGCGTAACTTCATTGGCCGCGCTGCGCTGGAAGCAGAAAAAGCAGCCGGCGTGCAGTTCAAACTGGTCGGGCTCGTCCTTGAAGAGCGTGGTGTGCTGCGTGCTCACCAAGTGGTTCGTATCGCCAATGTTGGCGAAGGAGAGATCACCAGTGGTAGTTTCTCGCCTACGCTAAGCAAATCCATTGCGCTGGCGCGTGTGCCGACGGCGACTGCCGACCGGGCCGAAGTGGAAATCCGCGGCAAGTGGTATCCGGTTCGAGTGGTCAAGCCGACCTTCGTGCGTCATGGCAAAACCCTGATCTAACCAATTCCGGCAGGCCAATGGCCGCTGACATTTCATCTTGAGGACACAGACTATGAGCAATATCCCTGCCGACCTGCGTTTTGCCGAAAGTCACGAATGGGCCCGTCTGGAAGCTGACGGCACCGTGACCGTCGGGATCTCCGACCATGCACAGGAAGCTTTGGGTGATGTGGTGTTTGTTGAACTGACCGAAGTGGGCAAGGTGTTTGCCGCTCAAGACCAGGCGGGCGTGGTGGAGTCGGTCAAGGCCGCTTCGGATATCTACTCGCCGATTGCGGGCGAAGTACTTGCCGTCAACGAAGAATTGGGTGGCAGTCCTGAGCTGTTGAACTCTGACCCGTACGGCGCCTGGATCTTCAAGCTCAAGCCAAGCGACAAGGCCGAGCTGGACAAACTGCTGGATGCCGCCGGCTACAAAGCCGCGATCGGCGAATAAACGCAACAGCTGCAACAGCACACCTCAATGTGGGAGCTGGCTTGCCTGCGATTGGATCACCCGGGTATCACCGATACACCGAGGTGCCAGCATCGCAGGCAAGCCAGCTCCCACAGTTGATTTGTTGTGATCAGCCTTTTTTCAGTACGGCTTTAACCGCCGCTACAGCCCGCTCCACATCCGCCTCTGTCATCGCCGTGAACATCGGCAACGACACGATCAAACGCCCAACACGTTCGGCCACCGGGAACATGCCTTCCTTGAAACCCTGTGCCCGATAGAGGCTCAGCAGGTGGATCGGCGGGTAGTGATAGCCGATACCCACGCCGTGGGCCTGCATCTGCTCCATGAACGTCGCACGGGCTGGCAGGCCATCCTGGCGCTCCGGCAATACCAGTTGGAACAGGTGCCAGTTGCTGTTTTCGAAGTCGGCCGGCGGCAGTTGCGCGCCGTATTGGGCTTCGAAATTGCTGCCGAAGCATTTGAAGTAGTGCCGTGCCAGGTTCTGACGATGGGCGGTGATTTTCTCGATGTGCGCAAATTGCCCCAGGCCGATGGCGGCGGCAATGTCGGTCATGTTGAACTTGCCACCCAGCACATCCACATCCAGGCCATCGAAGCCGCTGCGGGTGACGCCTTGCAGGCGGTACTTCTCTGCCAGACGGGCCTCCTCGGCATTGTTCAACACCAGGCAGCCGCCTTCGGACGACGTGATGTTCTTGTTCGCCTGGAAGCTGAAGGACACGAAGTCGCCAGTTGCGCCGATGCGTTCTCCATCCCAGCTGGACCCCAGGGCCTGGGCAGCATCTTCGACAATGCGCAGGTTGTACTTGTTGGCCAGCGCGTAGAGCATCGGCATATCCAGGGGCAAGCCGGCCAGGTAGACCGGGATGATCGCCTTGGTGCGCGGAGTAATGGCGGCTTCCACCTGGGCCAGGTCGATATTGCGCGTCACCGGGTCGATGTCGGCGAAGACGGGAGTGGCACCCACTTCGAGAATCACGTTGGCCGTGGCAACCCAGGAGATTGGCGTGGTGATGACTTCATCCCCAGGCCCGATCCCGGCGATGCGCAAGGCGATCTCCATGGTGCAGGTGCCCGAGTTGAAGGTGCGCACCGGACGTCCGCCAAAATAGTCTGACAACTGTGCTTCGAACGCCTGCACCTTTGGCCCGCTGGTGATCCAGCCGGAACGCAGAACATCGCCGACCGCCGCGATGGTGGCTTCATCAATGGTCGGTTTGGAAAACGGCAGGAAGGGCTGTTGGCTCATGACGAAGAAGGCATCCGTTTCAGGTAGGCAATGAAAAATAGACGTGTCAGTAGGGCATGGTTGCACGCTGAGACTGAATATAGCCTGTCATCCATGAACGATTCGTCATGCAGCAGGCAAAAAAATGCCGCTTGAAAAAGCGGCATTTTTTATGAGGGCAGTTGTTACTCGGTTACAGCATTCTTCGCCAGGATGGCGTTAGCCAGTTCCATGTCGGTGGCTTGGAGGCCAGGGTTGTCGGCGCGGACCTTCTGCATGGCCGCTTCCAGGTACGGGCCGCGAATGCCGCCGTCGCTGGCGACGAAGCTGCCTGCGTCGTCCTGGGCGGCGACCACCAGCTTGTGGTCCTTGAACGTCAGGTAAGTCGAGCCAGTGGTGGCGCCCGACGAGATGACATTACGCCAGAAGCTATCGGCCATGGCTGAGCCGACAGGTAGGGAAAGCACAGCGAGGGTTGCGACAGCATATTTGAGACGCATGATGGGTGACTCCGGTGGGTTATCTGTACGTTTTGATTGTAGTTAACCCGATCCAGTTCCATCACTGACTAAACAGTTTCAACCTTCAAAATCACCCCATCCTGCCCAACCACGCGGACTTGAGCGCCCACGGGGGCGTCGGCACCGGTGACCATCCACACGCCATCGCCGACTTTGACCTTGCCGCGGCCATCCACTATGGCTTGATGCACCACGAAAGTGCGCCCGACCAACTCTGAACCGCGCTCGTTCAACCCCGGTTGATCGCTGGCCTTGGCACTGCTGCGTTGGCGTTTCCACCAGTACACGGCGGTCAGTATCGACAACACCGCAAACAGCAGCAGTTGCCATTCCAGCCCCAGCGGCGGGAACAGGAACTTGATCACGCCCACGGCTGCGGCGGCGATGCCCATCCAGAGCAGGTAGCCTCCGGCACCGAACACCTCGAGAATCAACAGCACGGTGCCTAGGGCTAACCAGTCCCAAAACGACAAATGCAGCAAAAAGTCCCACATGGTGTTGGCCTCAGCCTTTCTGGTTGCCGAAGGTTGCCTTGACGATTTCGCCGATACCGCCCACGGCGCCAATCACCTGGCTGGCTTCCAGCGGCATCAGGATGACCTTGCTGTTGTTGGCAGACGCAAGCTTGCCCAGGGCGTCGATGTATTTTTGCGCGACGAAGTAGTTCACCGCCTGCACGTTGCCCGACGCAATGGCTTCGGACACCACTTGTGTCGCCCGCGCTTCGGCTTCGGCCTGGCGCTCGCGGGCCTCGGACTCCAGGAACGCTGCCTGGCGGCTGCCTTCGGCTTCAAGGATTTGCGCCTGCTTTTTGCCTTCCGCTGTCAGGATCGCCGACGCCCGCAGGCCTTCGGCTTCGAGGATCTGTGCGCGCTTGATCCGTTCGGCTTTCATTTGGCCGGACATGGCGGCCATCAGGTCGGCAGGCGGGCTGATATCCTTGATCTCGATACGGGTGATCTTGATGCCCCATGGCGCAGTGGCTTCATCCACGGTGCGCAGGAGTTTTTCGTTGATGCCGTCGCGCTGGCTCAGCATGGCGTCCAGTTCCATGGAGCCGAGTACGGTACGGATATTGGTCTGCAGCAGGTTGCGGATAGCATGTTCGAGGTTGTTGACCTCATAGGCGGCCTGGGCGGTGTTGACCACCTGGAAGAAGCACACGGCATCGATCTGCACGGTGGCATTGTCGGCGGTGATGACTTCTTGAGGCGGGATATCCAGCACGCTTTCCATCACGTTGATCTTGCGACCGATGCGGTCCATGACCGGGATGATGATATTCAGGCCGGGCTTGAGGGTGTTGGTGTAGCGGCCGAAACGCTCGACGGTCCATTGGTAGCCCTGGGGCACCACTTTGAACCCCATGAACAGGATGGCGATGGCCAAGCCCACGAAAAGAAGCAGTACGGTTCCGATCTGCATAGCGATTCCCTATCTGAAGGTGTCAGTGAATGACATTAGGCCGATTGTAACGGTCTGGTCACGGATAAGGACGGTTTCATGGCCCAACAAACAAAGGATTTGTTTCTGAATCCCCTGGCGTGACCCGCAACACCTCCGTCATCGTGGTCAGCCCGGCCTTCACTTTCTCGATGCCGGCCATGCGCAGGCTGCTCATGCCCTGCGCCAGTGCCCCACGGCGCAGGGCTTGTACGTCCGCGCCTGGAGTGACCAGCGCCTGGAGTGCCGGGCCCATGAGCATGATTTCATACAGTCCGGCCCGGCCT
The DNA here is from genome assembly GCF_034348165.1 of Pseudomonas sp. CCI1.1. Taxonomy (NCBI): domain Bacteria; kingdom Pseudomonadati; phylum Pseudomonadota; class Gammaproteobacteria; order Pseudomonadales; family Pseudomonadaceae; genus Pseudomonas; species Pseudomonas sp. CCI1.1. The sequence goes on along the minus strand of NZ_CP133780.1, from coordinate 4,334,497 downwards.
CGATAACCGCTGTCACGGCAGTGTGCACAGCCGACAGCTTCGTAGCCGCCATCGTCCTCCAGGCCCGCGGGGTGCTTGCAGTGGCTGCACAGAAGCCGCACCAGGCGCTGCGCCATCACACCTATGAGCGTGGCTTTGATCAAATAGTGAGCAATGCCCAGTTCCTGCAGACGGCTGATGGCACTGGGTGCATCGTTGGTGTGCAGGGTCGAGAGCACCAGGTGCCCGGTCAGCGCGGCCTGGATAGCCATCTCTGCGGTTTCCTGGTCGCGGATTTCGCCGATCATGATGATGTCCGGGTCCTGGCGCAGCAGGGCGCGGATGCCGCTGGCGAAGGTGAGGTCGATGTTGTGCTGGACCTGCATCTGGTTGAAGGCCGGCTCGACCATTTCAATCGGGTCTTCCACCGTGCACAGGTTGACCTCGCGGGTCGCCAGTTGCCTGAGAGTGGTGTAGAGGGTGCTGGTCTTGCCTGAGCCGGTCGGGCCTGTGACGAGGATGATGCCGTGGGTGCGTCGCGTCATGGCGTGCCAGCGTTGCTGGTCGGCGCTGGACAAACCCAACTGGTCGAAATCCTTGAGCAGCACCTGTGGGTCGAAAATTCGCATCACCAGTTTTTCGCCGAATGCCGTGGGCAGGGTGGAAAGCCGCAGTTCCACTTCGACACCCGCAGGGTTCCTGGTCTTGACGCGGCCATCCTGGGGCTTGCGTTTTTCGGCCACGTTCATTCGCCCCAGGCTTTTCAGGCGGCTGACCACGGCCATGGTGACCTGCGGGGGAAATTGATAGACGTCATGCAGCAGCCCATCAATGCGAAAGCGCACCCGACCCTGGTCGCGGCAGGGCTCGATATGGATGTCGCTGGCTCGTTGGCCAAAGGCGTATTGCAGCAGCCAGTCGACGATGTTGACGATATGCGCGTCGTTGGCGTCCGGCTCCTTGTCGCTGGCGCCGAGGCTGAGCAAGTCGACATTGCCAGGCGTCGTCATTTTTTGATCCGCACCGCTGACGGACTTGGCCAAGCGGTAAAACTCGTTGATACAGCGCTGAATATCCTGAGGGTTGGCAACCACGCGCTTGATCGTGCGTTTGAGTACCTGGGACAGCCCGGCTTCCCAAGTGGTGATATGGGGTTGGGCACTGGCGACCGTCACGCTGTGGGCATCCACCGCGACTGCAAGAATGCCGTGGCGCTGAGCAAAGGCGTGGGACATCAAGGGCACCACGGCCGCCACATCAATCTTCAATGGGTCGATGCGCAGGTAAGGCTGGCCGACCTGCCGGGCCAGCCATTGAATCAAGGTCTCCAGACAAGGGCCCTGGGCTGCGATGCATTCCAAGGGATGCTGGCTGCCGGACGCTGGCGCTACCTTTTGCGCCGCCTGCGCCGTGATCAACCCTTGCTCGACCAGCGCCGGCAACAATTGCTGCAGTTCCAAGAGGTGATCGTGAGCGGCGACGGGCATGCAGGTTTTCCTGGGGCGTGGGGGTAATCCCAGGCTAGCCAGCCGCTGAAGATCCTGCTGGCGCGTGTGTTGCCGGTTTTTACTGCGCCATCGCCGCCAGCGCTTGAGGCCGCTCGGAATCAGCCGACCACAGCTCCAGGGTGCAGACGCTGATCAGGTTTCGAATCTTTTCACCGATCACCTGGGCGCGGTGCCAGCTCAGGCCGGTCATCACGATATCGATGCTCAGCAGGTCGGCTTCCCGGTTCATGCTGACCTGGGTGGGCGTGAGCAATTGCAGCGCGAAGTAGTTCAGCACCCGGCACAGCACGTCCGGTTCAGCCTCGGCGACGATGCGATAGTGCGCCTGGCAGTGGCTGCTATTGGCGGCCCACGCATCGACGCGGGTGGCGGGGTAGGCGGTTTCGACGGCATGCATGCTGACTCTCCAGTTTAGACTGGAGAAATTTTTACATTCGCCTCGGGAGATTTCTTATCTAAAATAAGCCCGTTTGGCGATAAATCGACCAGAACAATTCAAGATAAGCCTATTCAGGGGTGCGTTTATGCACAGTGAGTTGGACGCCTACGACCGCCGTATCCTGGCCTTGCTGCAAGAGGATGCCTCGCTCTCCAGTGCACAGATTGCCGAACAGGTCGGCCTGTCGCAGTCGCCATGCTGGCGGCGTATTCAGCGGCTCAAGGAGGAGGGGGTGATCCGCGGCCAGGTCACCCTGCTGGACCGCAAGAAAATCGGGCTCAATACGCAGATTTTCGCCGAGGTCAAACTCAACGCCCACGGTCGCTCCAATTTCACTGAGTTCACCGAGGCGATTCGCGGTTTTCCGGAAGTGTTGGAGTGCTACGTGCTGATGGGGGCGGTGGATTTTCTGCTGCGTATCGTCACCTCGGATATCGAGGCGTACGAGCGGTTTTTCTTCGAGAAGTTGTCGATGGTGCCGGGGATCCAGGAGGTCAACTCGATTGTGGCGCTGTCGGAGATCAAGTCCACCACCAGCCTGCCAGTCTTGCGCTGACAGGGAGGGCCTCATCGCGGGCAAGCCCGCTCCCACAGCAAATGTGGGAGCGGGCTTGCCCGCGATAGCGGTATTACAGGCGCAGAAGGGTCTTCCAGGCACGATTCTGATACACCGCAATCGCCTGATGCATACGCGCATCCAGGGATTCATCGGTAATCGGCTGGTTGGCCAGGTGCGCCAGCTTGTTCAGTTCGCCGTACAATCGGTCCAGCTCAGGAATGTCCACCACATGGCGCGCATGGTGCAGCCAGGCCTGGATGCGTTCGATACGCGGCAGTTGCTCGGCCAGATCTTCCGGCTGTTGCTGGTAGCGCTGCAGTTGCAGGGCGACGGCGTCGTCGGCCAGCAGGCGTGGCAGCCAGTTGGTGATTTGCGCAGCGCCCTGGCGGTTGCCACGCACATTACGCTCGGCCGTCCAGGTGCGGGCCAGCAGCCAGCGCGAGAGGTTGAGTGAGAACAGGCCCCAGCGCACGTCTTGCAGCTCTTCGATGAACTGTTCCGGCGCGGCTTTGCGAATGTCTTCATCGTCGTCACCGGCCTGGACCAGCGGGCGCCAGTCTTCCAGCAACGCATCCAGGGCGCTGCGCAGTTCGCTGGTGGATTGGCGCGGCGCGGCCTGACCGAGGCTGCCGATCAGGGCGCGCAACTCGCCGAGGTTCTCGACCCAGTCCTGCAGCAGGCGCCAGTGGCCATTGAAGCGGTATTGCTCAGCCAGGCGCTGGCTGCTGCCCAGCAGGTGCCACAGGATCGCGGCGAAGGCGTCGTCCAATGGCATTTCGGCGTGGATCTGTGGCGCCGGCAGGCTCAGGGAGTAGCTGCTGGCGTCATACAGGCGATAGCCGCGTTCGGCCTTGCTGATGTCGCACGGCATCAGGGCCAGGGTTGCGGCCAGCTCGGCGGCCAGTTCCAGCAGGGCCGCCGGTTCGCCTTCGCGCAGTTCCAGTTCCAGCTCGCAGATTTCTTCTTTCTGCTTGCCGACCACCACATGGCCCAGGTCCAGGGCGGCTTCGATCACCACCTTGGCCTTGCCACGGCCCCAGGCGATCTCGGCGCGTTCACGCACGAAGTCGGTGGTGAAGATCGGCTTGAGGGTCTTTTTGTCCAGCTCGGCCAGTTGCTCGGGCCAGCACTCGCCATCGAGTTTCTTCACGTCGAGCTTGGCTTTGGGCAGGTCCCAGTTGTATTCGTTGCGTTCCGACAGGCCGGCGACGCTTTGGCCGCGGGTCTTGAGGGTCTGGATGATGTCGTCACCGTCCTTGCGCAGGCGCAGGGCAACCTTGGCCTGGGCCAGGTCACGCTCGGGGGTGTCGAAGTACTGGTTCATCAACTCACGGCGTTCCCAGCCACTTTTGTTGCGTTTTTTCAGTAACGGGTGCTCACGCAGCGCGGCGAGTGTTTCGCGGCTGACGCGTAGCTTGATTTCGGTTTCTTTCTGCATGGCCGGAAAATCCAGGATCGGGAGCGCAGCCGGGGAAAAGTGTGGCTGCCAAGGTCGTGCAGTGTACAGGACTGAGCCCGGCAACGTGCCGCAACGGTTTATTGTGTCGCGCAGATGCCTCTATAGTGAGGTTCATCCGGGAAGTTGGGAGACCGCGCATGCCGTTACCGTCCATGAAAGAGCAGTTCGCCGCCTTGATCGCCGCGCCGTCGGTGAGCTGCACCCAGGCGTCTCTCGACCAGAGCAACCGCCCGGTGATCGACCTGCTCGCCGCTTGGCTGGGCGACCTGGGCTTTGCCATCGATATCCAACCAGTCAGCCCCGGCAAGTTCAACCTGTTGGCCAGTTTCGGCAGCGGCCCCGGTGGCTTGGTGTTGGCGGGGCATAGCGATACCGTGCCGTATGACGCGGCGCTGTGGAAGACCGACCCGCTCAAGCTGACGGAAGTCGATGGTCGCTGGGTAGGGCTGGGCAGTTGTGACATGAAGGGGTTCTTCGCACTGGTTATCGACGCGGTGTTGCCGCTGCTGGACCAACCCTTCAAGCAACCGCTGTTGATCCTTGCCACCTGTGATGAGGAAAGCTCTATGTCCGGTGCCCGTGCGCTGGCCGAGGCGGGGCGCCCATTAGGTCGTGCAGCTGTGATCGGCGAGCCGACCGGGCTCAAGCCTATCCGCTTGCACAAAGGCGTGATGATGGAGCGCATCGACATCCTCGGGCGCAGCGGCCACTCGTCGGACCCCAGCCTGGGCCACAGCGCCCTGGAAGCCATGCATGACGCCATCGGCGAACTGCGCGGCCTGCGCCTGGCGTGGCAGCGCGAGTACCGCAACGCGCAATTCAGCGTGCCGCAGCCGACGATGAACTTCGGCTGCATTCACGGCGGCGACAACCCCAATCGCATCTGCGGCCAATGCTCCCTGGAGTTCGACCTGCGCCCCCTGCCGGGCATGGACCCCGAGGTGCTGCGCGCCGCGATTCGCCAGAAGCTCGAACCCGTGGCCGAGCGGCATAAGGTCAAGATCGACTACGCGCCGTTGTTCCCCGAAGTGCCACCCTTTGAGCAGCCCGAAGACGCCGAGTTGGTGCGGGTGGCGGAGCGTTTGACCGGTCATCGTGCCGAAGCAGTAGCGTTCGGCACCGAAGCGCCTTATCTTCAGCGCCTTGGTTGCGAAACCCTGGTGCTCGGCCCTGGCGACATTGCCTGCGCCCACCAGCCTGGCGAGTACCTTGAAATGTCACGCTTGACGCCTACAGTGCGTCTATTGCGGGAACTGATCGAACACTACTGCCTGAAACCTGCATAAATTAACCCCTGCCCATTCGTACATAAGGAGAGTGAGCGTGTCGCCAAGCCTGTTCCGACGATAACCATCAGCCGCTGTGCGCTTTCACGATCGATCCTTTATTTGGCTGCTTTTTATTACAGGCCCAGGTGTTATGCCCGAATACGTCAACTGGCTTCGTCACGCTTCGCCCTACATCAACGCCCACCGCGACTGCACCTTTGTAGTCATGCTGCCCGGCGATGGTGTGGACCACCCCAACTTCGGCAATATCGTCCACGACCTGGTGCTGCTTCACAGCCTGGGTGTGCGCCTGGTGCTGGTGCATGGCTCGCGCCCGCAAATCGAAACCCGCCTTCAAGCACGCGGCCTTACCCCGGCTTACCACGAAGGCTTGCGCATCACCGATGCTGCGACGCTGGAGTGTGTGATCGACGCGGTGGGCCATCTGCGTATTGCCATCGAGGCGCGCTTGTCCATGGACATGGCGTCCTCGCCGATGCAGGGCTCGCGCCTGCGCGTGGCCAGCGGCAACCTGGTCACCGCACGGCCAATCGGCGTGCTTGAAGGCGTGGACTACCACCACACCGGCGAAGTGCGCCGGGTCGACCGCAAGGGCATCAACCGCCTGTTGGATGAGCGCTCTATCGTGCTGCTGTCGCCGTTGGGGTATTCGCCCACCGGCGAGATCTTCAACCTGGCCTGCGAAGACGTCGCCACCCGCGCCGCCATCGACCTGGGCGCCGACAAATTGCTGCTGTTCGGCGCCGATCCCGGTCTGATCGATGAGAACGGCCGCCTGGTGCGTGAATTGCGCCCACAACAAGTACCCGCGCACCTGCAACGCCTGGGCAGTAACTATCAAGCCGAACTGCTCGATGCCGCTGCCGAAGCCTGCCGGGGTGGAGTAGGGCGCAGCCATATCGTCAGCTACGCCGAAGATGGCGCCTTGCTTACCGAACTGTTCACCCGCGATGGTGGCGGTACGCTGGTGGCCCAGGAACAATTCGAACTGGTGCGCGAAGCGGCGATTGAAGACGTCGGCGGCTTGCTGGACCTGATCAGCCCGCTGGAAGAGCAGGGCATTCTGGTGCGCCGTTCGCGGGAAGTGCTGGAGCGTGAGATCGAACAGTTCAGCGTGGTCGAGCGCGAAGGCATGATCATCGCCTGCGCGGCGCTGTATCAGATCGCGGATTCGGATGCGGGGGAGTTGGCGTGCCTGGCAGTGAACCCGGAGTACCGCCACGGCGCGCGAGGCGATGTGTTGCTCGAACGCATCCAGACCCGGGCACGCGCCCAGGGCTTGAAAACCCTCTTTGTACTCACCACCCGTACGGCCCACTGGTTCCGCGAACGCGGTTTTGTGCCGAGCAGCGTGGACCGCCTGCCGTCGGCGCGGGCGTCGCTGTACAACTATCAGCGCAACTCGAAGATTTTCGAGAAGGCCCTGTAAAAGAATACTGCTCTGTGTGGGAGCTGGCTTGCCTGCGATAGCGGCGCCTCGGTTTAACTGCAGGACCGAGTTGCTGGTATCGCGGGCAAGCCAGCTCCCACCAAAGACTGTATTTATTGTGGGATGAATTTGTCGGTCACATAGGCCGAATAATCCGGCAGCACCGTCTCCACCTTCCCCTGTTCCTTCAGGAACTTCGCCGTCTCCCCAATCGCCTTCGCCGTGCCGCCCTTGAGCAGCGCAGCGGTTTGTTGTGCCTGCGCATCCGGAAACGTCGTACCGGCCAACAGTTCCGGAATGTCGTCGGCATTTGAACCTGTCAATTTGGCGATTTTCTGCACTGGCTCGGAATCCACCGTCCAGCTGTCTTTGTGGGCGGCATAGTCGGCAAAGGCATCCAGGGTAACTTTGGCGAACTTGGCCACTACCTCAGGATGTTTTTGCGCAAAATCCTTGCGCGCCACCCACACCTCAAACGTCGGTGCGCCCCATTGGCCCACCTGCGCCGCGTCTGTCAGGGTTTTTCCGGTCTTGCGGATTTCGCCCAGGGCCGGTGACCACACAAAAGCCCCATCAATATCGCCACGCTTCCAGGCGGCGGCGATTTCGGCCGGTTGCAGGTTCACCACTTTGACTTGTTTGGTGTCCAGCCCCCAGTGTTTCAGCGCGCCGAGCAGGCTGTAATGGGAGGTGGAGACGAAGGGCGTGGCGATGGTTTTACCAATCAAGTCCTGGGGGTTGTCGATGCCACTGCCGTTGCGCACCACCAGGGCTTCAGAAGCGTTGATCTGTGCCGATACGATAAACGCCACAATCGGCAGGTTGCGCGAGGCCGCCGCCGCGAGCGGGCTGGAGCCGAGGTTGCCGATTTGTACATCACCGGAAGCGATGGCCGTGACTACCTCTGGCCCGCTGTTGAAGCGGCGCCAGGCGATTTTTTCGCCGATGGCTTTTTCGTACAGACCGTCGGCCTGGGGAACCTTGCTGGGATCGATGCCGGTCTGGTAGCCCACCGTCAGGTCGGCGGCGTTGACACCAAAAGAAAGTAATAGCGATACAAAAACTGTAACAAATTGACGGGAGGATGTGCGTTTGGCCATGATGGCGTCGCCTTTTTGATCGTGAGTGACGTATGCAACCGTACGGCAACACTAATCGATCTAAAAAAGCACCATTAAATACCCTTTAGGAATTAGCTTATGGAGCGGCGCGTCTATCCTGACCGACCAGCTTCACGGAAAGTCTTATTCCTGGATCGTATGAAAAAGAATGAAATAATTCTTTTTGGGTGTATGAAAAACTCATTACCCTGCAGGGACCAAATCAACTGCGATTAGACGAAGGTAGTAGACACACAAGGTTACGATTGACTTGGTGGTCACTATCTGGCGCTAATCGCGCATCTGTGGATCGAGGGCGTCAGACCCGAGACCAAAGAAATACAAAAATTAGAAATGAGAGGAGCGGTACATGAAGAAGTCCACCTTGGCTGTGGCTGTAACGTTGGGCGCAATCGCCCAGCAAGCAGGCGCTGCCGGTTTCATCGAAGACAGCAAGGCCACACTGGGCCTGCGTAACTTCTACATCAACACCGATAACCGCGAAGGCACGGCCAACCCGAGCAAGAACGAAGAATGGGGCCAAGGCTTCGATCTGCGTTTCATCTCCGGTTACACCCAAGGCACTGTTGGCTTCGGTCTCGACGCTATCGGCCTGTTGGGTGTTCGCCTGGATTCCGGCGGCGGCACCAACGGTGCGACTGCCAGCTCTTACGGCGGCACTATCTTCCCGAGCAAGTCCAATGGCGAAGCCGTTGATAACTACTCGAGCCTGGGCCTGACCGCCAAGGCCAAGATCTCCCAGACCGAACTGAAGCTGGGTACCTTGCAGCCCAAGCTGCCGGTCATCGTCACCAACGATGGTCGTATGCTGCCGCAGACCTTCCAGGGTGGCCAGATCACCTCCAGCGACATCAAGGACCTGACCCTGGTCGCCGGCCAGATCGAAAAAGCCAAGGGCCGTAACTCCAGCAACAACGAAAGCCTGTCCATCTCCGGCGCCAACAGCCGTGGTGTGAACTGGCGTTCGAGCAACAAGTTCTACTACGCCGGTGGCGACTACAAGATCACCAAGGATCTGACCGCCCAGTACTACTACGGCAACCTGGAAGATTTCTACAAGCAACACTTCCTGGGCCTGACCCACAACTGGGCCATTGGTCCAGGCGTGCTGAAGTCTGACCTGCGCTACTTCAACAGCTCCGACGATGGTAACAACGGCAACCAGTCCGCTTACTTCTCGACGGGCAACTACAGCGGCGTGAACTCCGGCCGTGGCAAAGTCGACAACAACCTGTACAGCGGCCTGTTCCTGTACTCGGTTGCCGGCCACACCTTCGGTGGCGGTTACCAGGTCAGCAACGGCAGCAGCGACTTCCCTTGGCTGAACCAGGGTGACGGCTCGTCGGCTTACATCACCACCGACATGCAGATCCAGAAGTTCGCCCGTGCCGGCGAGCGCACCTGGCAAGCTCGCTACTCCTACGACTTCGCCAAGGTGGGCGTACCTGGCCTGACCGCGGGTGTGGTTTACCTGAAAGGTGATCATATCGACACCGTCGCCAGCAACCGTACCGAGTTCACCGGCCAGTCCGAGTGGGAACGTGACATCACTGTTGCCTACGTCGTACCGGAAGGTCCGCTGAAAAACGTCGGCGTGGCGTGGAAAAACGCTATGTGGCGCAGCGACATCGCCAACGCACGTAACCAGGACGAAAACCGCCTGATCGTCAGCTACTCGATCCCGCTGTTGTAAGACTGTAAAACCTTGCCCGGCGCAATGCCGGGCAAGGTGTCTTGCTGTTCAAGTCGGGCTCAACCCCCGCAAGCCCTTCCTGAATCCCTCTTTTTTGCAGCGTCTCAAGGCCTTCTCGAACCTTGTAAGCGATGTTGGCCTCAGGCCGTTCCCAAGTCCAATGAACTGATTTTTAATATTCCTTTATCGTCTAGATAAATCGATATTTATTCTTTTTAAATCAGCAAAAATCCATGCACAGTGGGCTCCATAAGCACTCATCAGGAGCCACACCATGAGCCTAAGACTGGGCGACATCGCCCCCGACTTCGAACAGGATTCCAGCGCCGGCAAGATTCGCTTCCACGAATGGCTGGGCGACAGCTGGGGTGTGCTGTTTTCCCACCCGGCGGACTTCACGCCGGTGTGCACCACCGAACTGGGTTTCACCGCCAAGCTCAAGGACGAATTCGCCAAGCGTGGGGTCAAGGCCATCGCCCTGTCGGTAGACCCAGTGGACTCGCACCACAAGTGGATCGAAGACATCAACGAGACCCAGAACACCGTGGTCAACTTCCCGATCCTGGCCGACGCCGACCGCAAGGTCTCGGACCTCTACGACCTGATCCACCCGAATGCCAGCGATACCCTCACCGTGCGCTCCTTATTCGTGATCGACCCGAACAAGAAGATCCGCCTGACCATCACCTACCCGGCCAGTACCGGGCGTAACTTCCATGAAATCCTGCGGGTGATCGACTCGCTGCAACTGACCGACAACCACAAGGTGGCGACGCCGGCCAACTGGCAGGATGGGGATGAAGTGGTGATCGTGCCGTCACTCAAGGACGAGGAAGAGATCAAGAAACGCTTTCCCAAGGGCTATCGCGCGGTGAAGCCGTACCTGCGTCTTACCCCACAACCCAATCGTTAAGGCTGATATCGCCATCGCGGGCAAACCCGGCTCCCACAGTTGACCGCATTCCCCTGTGGGAGCCGGGCTTGCCCGCGATGGCGGCCTGATGAACAGCACAGGCTTCAAGTTGCAAACCGTCTCACACAGCAGGGGTTTTCAGGCCGTTTCGACGGCCTTTTTTTTCGCCTGGCGATTGGTTAAACGCTTATGTATTTATGGAATAAACAAATGAATAAATAAGATTTATAGATATATAAATTGGCTGATAAGGTCTATCCCATCTTGGCGCCATCGCCGCACAGCGAACCGCCGACACTTGCTCAAGGAATCTCCTGCATGCTGGTCGTAACACTTGGAGGCAGTCCCAGCCAGCGTTCCCGCTCTGGGGTCTTGCTGGATAAAACCCGTCAGTGGCTGCAACAGCAGGGCGTGGAAGTGGTGAGTTACCAGATACGGGACTTCCCGGCTGAAGACTTGCTGCACGCACGCTTCGACAGCCCCAAGGTCATCGACCTGCTGCAACAAGTCGCCAATGCTGACGGGCTGGTGATCGCCACGCCGGTGTACAAGGCGTCGTTTTCCGGGGCGTTGAAAACCGTACTGGACCTGCTGCCGGAGCGTGCGCTGGCCCATAAGGTGGTGCTGCCGATGGCGACCGGCGGCAGCATCGCCCACATGCTGGCGGTGGACTACGCCCTGAAGCCGGTGCTGTCGGCCCTCAAGGCGCAGGAATTGCTCCACGGTATTTTTGCCGAAGACAGCCAGATCGCCTATGGCGAAGGCAGTGTTCAGGCGCAACTGGTGCCGGTACTTGAACAGCGTCTGCACGAAGCCCTGGAGCAGCTCTACAGCGCCATGGCGCGACGGCCAAAACCTTTGGACCCTGACGTATTGAATGAACGTTTGTTGAGTGCTCGCTGGAGCATCTGAGCCTCACCCCGAAAAGCTGGAAACCCTCACCTTACTCAGCCGACAACGGCCAAGCAGGTGCAGCCAAAACCCTAATCGCACAGTTGGAGAGAGCGCCATGCGCACTGTCATCTTGCGTCGTGGTCTGGTCGCACTCTTTGCTGCGGCTGTGTCCTTCGGCGCCATCGTTAAAGCCCAAGCCGCCGAGACCTTGCGGATCGGTTATCAGAAGTACGGCACCCTGGTGCTGCTCAAGGCCAAGGGCACCCTGGAAAAACGCCTGGCCGACCAAGGCGTGCAGGTGCAGTGGACCGAGTTCCCCGGTGGCCCGCAATTGCTCGAGGGCCTGAACGTCGGCTCCATCGACTTCGGCGTTACCGGCGAAACCCCACCGGTGTTTGCCCAGGCGGCTGGCGCCGATCTGCTCTACGTCGCCTACGAACCACCCGCGCCTACCAGCGAAGCGATCCTGGTGCCCAAGGACTCGCCGATCAAATCGGTGGCCGAGCTCAAGGGTAAAAAGGTCGTGCTCAACAAAGGCTCCAACGTGCACTACCTGCTGGTGCGTGCCCTGGAAGATGCCGGCCTCAACTACACCGACGTAAAGACCGTGTTCCTGCCCCCCGCCGATGCCCGTGCCGCATTCGAGCGTGGCAGCGTGGACGCCTGGGTAATCTGGGACCCGTACCAGGCCGCCGCCGAGAAGCAACTGCAAGCGCGCACCCTGCGAGACGGCACCGCAATTGCCGACAACCATCAGTTTTACCTGGCCACCAAATCCTACGCCGAACAGCACCCGCAAGTGATCAAGGCGTTGGTGGAAGAGGTGCGTGCGGTAGGCGAATGGTCCAAGGCCAACCCGCAGGAAGTGACTGAGCAGGTCGCCCCACTGCTCGGCCTGCCGGCAGATATCACCCTCACATCGGTGAAACGCCAGGGCTACGGCGCGCTGTTCCTGACCCCGGAAGTGGTCGCCGCCCAGCAGAAAATCGCAGACACCTTCTACCAACTCAAATTGATCCCCAAGCCCTTGAGCATCAAGGACGTGATCTGGACGCCACCCGCCGCGGTTGCCAAAGCGCCGTAATCCGACTTCATTCAGGAGACAACTCCATGAGCCTCAATATTTTCTGGTTCCTGCCCACCCACGGCGACGGTCATTACCTTGGCACCGCCGAAGGCGCCCGCGCTGTCGACCACGGTTACCTGCAACAAGTGGCCCAGGCTGCCGACCGCCTGGGTTTCGGCGGGGTGTTGATCCCTACGGGCCGCTCTTGCGAAGACTCGTGGTTGGTGGCCGCCTCGCTGATCCCCGTGACCCAGCGCTTGAAATTCCTGGTTGCCCTGCGCCCTGGGATCATCTCCCCGACCGTGGCCGCGCGTCAGGCCGCGACCCTGGATCGCCTGTCTGGTGGCCGTGCGCTGTTCAACCTGGTCACCGGTGGCGATCCGGAAGAACTGGCTGGCGACGGATTGTTCTTGAGCCATGAAGAACGCTACCAGGCGTCGGTGGAATTCACCCGCATCTGGCGCCGTGTGCTGGAAGGCGAGACCGTGGACTACGACGGCGAGCACATCAGCGTCAAAGGCGCCAAATTGCTCTACCCACCGATCCAGCAGCCACGCCCGCCGCTGTATTTCGGCGGTTCCTCCGAGGCCGCCCAGGACTTGGCGGCCGAACAGGTGGAGATGGTGCTGACCTGGGGCGAGCCGCCGGCAGCCGTTGCGGAAAAGATCGCGCAGGTACGCGCCAAGGCTGCAAAACTGGGACGCACGGTGCGCTTTGGCATTCGTTTGCATGTGATCGTGCGCGAAACCAACGACGAAGCCTGGAAAGCCGCCGACAAACTGATCTCCCACCTGGACGACGAGACCATCGCCCGCGCCCAGGCGTCCTTGGCGCGCTTCGATTCGGTGGGCCAGCAACGCATGGCAGCCTTGCATGGTGGTAGCCGTGACAACCTGGAAGTCAGCCCCAACCTGTGGGCCGGCGTCGGCCTGGTACGTGGCGGCGCAGGGACGGCGCTGGTGGGCGATGGCCCCACGGTTGCGGCACGGGTCAAGGAGTACGCGGACCTGGGTATCGATACCTTTATCTTCTCCGGTTATCCACACCTGGAAGAGTCGTATCGGGTCGCCGAGCTGTTGTTCCCGCACCTGGATATCGAACGTCCCGAGCTGCCCAAAAGCGCCGGCTACGTCAGCCCGTTTGGCGAGATGGTTGCCAACGACATCCTTCCCAAAGCTGCGTCACAGAGCTGAGGCGCCGTTATGGACTTAGAAAAAATCAGCCATCGCGTGGCGCCCTGGGTGCTGCCGATCTTATTGCTGGCGGTGTGGCAGTTGTCGGTGTCGGCGGGTTGGTTGTCGACGCGCATTCTGCCAGCGCCGAGTGCAGTGATCGAAGCCGGGGTGAACCTGGTGGTCAGCGGCGAAATCTGGACGCACCTGGCCATCAGCGGCTGGCGCGCCGGCCTGGGCTTTGTGATCGGAGGCAGCATCGGTCTGGCCCTGGGCTTTATCACCGGCTTGTCGAAGTGGGGCGAGCGCTTGCTCGACAGCTCCGTGCAGATGATCCGCAACGTGCCGCACCTGGCGCTGATTCCGCTGGTGATCCTGTGGTTCGGCATTGATGAGACCGCGAAAATTTTCCTGGTGGCCCTGGGTACCTTGTTCCCGATCTACCTGAACACTTACCACGGCATCCGCAATGTCGACCCGGCACTGGTGGAGATGTCGCGCAGCTATGGCTTGTCCGGTTTCAGCCTGTTCTGGCAAGTGATTCTGCCGGGCGCGCTGCCGTCGATCCTGGTGGGGGTGCGCTTCGCCCTGGGCTTCATGTGGCTGACGCTGATCGTGGCGGAAACCATTTCGGCAAGTTCCGGCATCGGTTACCTCGCGATGAATGCCCGTGAATTCCTGCAAACCGACGTGGTGGTGCTGGCCATCGTCATGTACGCCATCCTCGGCAAACTGGCCGACCTGGCAGCCCGTGGGCTGGAACGTGTGTGGCTGCGCTGGCACCCGGCGTACCAAGTCAAAGGAGGTGCAGCATGACGGCTCAACAACCTCCGCGTCTGTTGAAGGGCATCCCGCTGGCAGTGCGCAAATTGCGCAAGGCCTTTGGTACCCGCCAAGTGCTCAAAGAGATCGACCTGCATATTCCTGCGGGGCAGTTCGTGGCCGTGGTCGGTCGCAGTGGTTGCGGCAAAAGTACCTTGCTGCGCCTGCTGGCGGGGCTGGACAAAGCCAGTGGCGGCGAGCTGCTGGCCGGCTCCGCGCCACTGCACGAAGCGATTGAAGATACGCGGTTGATGTTCCAGGAAGCGCGTTTGCTGCCCTGGAAAAAGATCATCGATAACGTCGGCCTGGGCCTCAAGGGCGACTGGCGGCCCAAAGCGCTGGATGCGCTGGAAGCGGTTGGCCTGGCCGAGCGCGCCAATGAATGGCCGGCGGCGTTGTCCGGTGGCCAGAAACAGCGCGTGGCACTCGCCCGGGCGTTGATCCATCAGCCGCGCCTGTTGCTGCTCGATGAGCCGCTGGGCGCACTGGATGCCCTGACCCGCATCGAGATGCAGCAACTGATCGAAAACCTGTGGCGCAAGCACGGTTTCACGGTGTTGCTGGTGACCCACGACGTCAGCGAAGCCGTGGCGATTGCCGACCGCGTGATTCTGATTGAAAACGGCGAAATCGGCCTCGACCTGAACATCGACCTGCCACGCCCACGGGCCCGTGGCTCACACCGCCTGGCCGCGCTGGAAGCCGAAGTGCTCAACCGCGTGCTGTCGCTACCCGGTTCCCCACCGGAACCCGAACCTGTTTCACCGCTGCCGACGCAATTGCGTTGGGCTCAATAACTCACACAGGAAAAACACCATGACTATTAAAGCCATCAACGTGCGTAACCAGTTCAAAGGCACCATCAAGGAAATCGTGGTTGGCGACGTGCTGTCGGAAATTGACGTGCAGACCGCGTCCGGCATTGTCACCTCGGTGATCACCACCCGTTCGGTCAAGGAGTTGGAGCTGGTGATCGGCAGTGAAGTGATTGCCTTTGTGAAATCCACTGAGGTGTCGATTGCCAAGTTGTGATAACGCCACTGATCGTTCCCACGCTCTGCGTGGGAATGCCGCCTGGGGCGCTCCGCGTCCCGCTGTGCCAAAGGTGACGCAGAGCGCCACGGGATATATTCCCACGCAGAGCGTGGGAACGATCAGCGCTTGGGCAGATAGGCCGGCAAATAAAGCCCCACATACGCGTCAAACACCCGCATCCCTTCCTCCTCCATGCGCGGCGTAATCAGCCCATGCTGATGCACCGAACGCGCGTACACGCGGTCGCTCAACTCCAATGCCAGGGCAAACACGTCCACATCGCCCGGTAGCGTTGGCACTTCAAAGTGGCGATTGAACACCGCCAGCATCAAGTCGCCCAATTCCAGATCATGCTGGCGGTCGGCCTGGGTCACTTCGGCCAACCCGTGCTGAGCGAGGATCAACTGGCGCGCCGCGGCATCGTTGCTGTAGATGCTGAGCATGCGTTGTTCAACGATGTAGGACAGGTCGCGCCAATGCTTGAGCGATTCATGCTCGATGGGCGCCTGGATGGCGGCGCGAAAGGCTGCGTGAACGTCAGCGGTCAACGCCTCCAGCAACGCCGGCACACTGGCGAAAAAGTGGTACACCGATGACGGTGGTATCTGTGCTCGTTCGGCCACGCTGTAGATCGACAAACTGGCCACACCTCCGGCGGCCAGCAAGGTGCGGGCGGCTTCAAGGATCGCATCGATCCGGGCCTGGCTGCGGGCGCGGGGTTTGCGAGGGGCGGCGGGGCGGGTGGTCATGGATGTCTCCTACAAGGCAGCGGGCATTGTATGAGCAGGAAGGTGTGTTGTCTGCCAGGCCGCTATCGCAGCGATGCGGCGACCCGACAAGCCAGCTCCCACAATGGAACGCATTTGAAGGTTGGAACGCGATCAAATGTGGGAGCTGGCTTGCCTGCGATGAGGCGAACCCGGTTTCCAAAATAAACTCATAAAAAAACGCCACTGACCAAAATCAGCGGCGTTCTTTTATTGCAGCAACCGCTTACACGGTATGCAGGTACCAGTTGTACTCAAGGTCGGAGATGGAGTGTTCAAACTCCTCCAGCTCACTTTCCTTACAGGCGACGAAGATATCGATGTATTTAGGATCGATGTACTTGGCCATTACCTCGCTGTCGTCCAACTCACGCAGGGCATCGCGCAGGTTATTCGGCAGGCTCTGCTCGTTCTGCTCGTAGCTGTTGCCTTCCACCGGAGCGTTCGGCTCGATCTTGTTGGTCAGGCCGTGGTGCACGCCCGCCAATACCGAGGCCATCAGCAGGTAAGGGTTGGCATCGGCGCCAGCCACACGGTGTTCGATACGCACGGCATCGGACGAGCCGGTGGGTACGCGAATCGCCACGGTGCGGTTATCCAGGCCCCAGCACGGCGAGTTCGGCACGTAGAACTGTGCGCCGAAACGACGGTAGGAGTTGACGTTGGGGCACAGGAACGCCATTTGGGCGGGCAGGGTCTCCAGCACACCGCCGATCGCGTGACGCAATGCGGCGTTCTGCTCGGGATCCTCGCTGGCAAAGATGTTCTTGCCGTCCTTGTCCAGAATGGAGATGTGCACGTGCAAACCGTTGCCTGCCTGGCCTGGGTAAGGCTTGGCCATGAAGGTGGTGTCCATCTCATGGTCGTAGGCGATGTTCTTGATCAGGCGCTTGAGCAGTACCGCGTAATCACAGGCCTTGATCGGGTCGGCAACGTGATGCAGGTTCACTTCGAACTGCGCCGGGGCACTTTCCTTGACGATGGCGTCCGCTGGGATGCCTTGCTCCTTGGCACCTTCCAGAATGTCCTGGAGGCAGTCGACGTATTCGTCGAGGTCGTCGATCAGGTAGACCTGTGTCGAGTGCGGGCGTTTGCCGGAGATCGGTGAGCGGGGCGGTTGTGGCCGGCCGTTCACGTTCTCCTGGTCGATCAGGTAGAACTCAAGCTCGAAGGCGGCGCAGATGGTCAGACCGAGGTCGTCAAACTTGGTAACAACTTGGCGGAGCACTTCGCGCGGATCGGCGAAGAAAGGTTCACCTTCAAGTTCGTGCATGGTCATCAGCAGTTGCGCGGTAGGGCGCTTTTGCCAGGGTTCATTGCACAGGGTGTCGGGGATTGGATAACAGATTCGGTCAGCATCACCGATGTCCAGGCCCAGGCCGGTGCTTTCCACCGTAGAGCCGTTGATATCCAGGGCAAATAAAGAGGCAGGCAGGTTAATGCCCTTCTCGTAAACCTTGTGGAGGCTGGTGCGTTCGATGCGCTTACCGCGCACCACACCATTCATATCCGCAATTAGAAGGTCTACGTACAGAACCTCAGGATGATCCTTAAGGAACGCGTTCGCTTCGTTAAGCTGAACGGCACGCGGGGGTACCGACATGATGCAACACCTTTGTTGTTAAAAATATCAATCATTGATCTTTTCTGGTTTCAGTCAACCCGAACGGCCTGCCGAAGTCAAGCGAGGCATTTTTTGCCCTAAAAAAGCGCCATGGAGCCTTTTTTGCGGGGTTTTGGGGCGGTTTTTTGGGTTTTAGGGGCTTGGGACCTGCAGGCTTGAGCGGGCCGTGTAGGATTTTTTACGGGGGTGTTGTGTAAAAAAATGAACAAGGCTAAGCTCGATTCAAACCCATAACAGCAATAATACCGGGGTGCTTCATGTTTCACCTGCCGCCAATCGGCGTCTGCGCCTGCTCCAGCCAGGCTTTGTCCGCAGCTCGTTCGCCCCGTGTGAATGCCCAGGCACCGGCCAATATTCTTGACGGCCCGGCCGATCTCCTTTTTGCCATCTCCGACGCCACTGAGCGACCCTCATCCGCCGTGCCGATCATAATTGCGCACAACTTTGGCCTGAGGAATGCAACCTGCGGGCAAATGGCAGGTAAGCTCCTACCCTGAATGAAAAAACGACGCGGATGCTGCGTCAACCAACGCCTGGCCTTTAATGGATGCCAGGAAACCCAGCCCAGAGGCATTTATGAGTAACAACCTCGACCAGCTCACCGATTGGTTGAAAGACCACAAGATCACAGAAGTCGAATGCATGATTGGCGACCTCACCGGTATTACCCGAGGCAAGATCTCGCCGACCAACAAGTTCATTGCCGAAAAAGGCATGCGCCTGCCCGAGAGCGTTCTGTTGCAGACCGTGACCGGCGATTATGTCGAAGACGACATCTATTACGAATTGCTCGACCCGGCCGACATCGACATGATCTGCCGCCCCGACCAGAACGCGGTATTCCTGGTGCCCTGGGCCATCGAACCGACCGCCCAGGTGATCCACGACACCTACGACAAGCAAGGCAACCCGATCGAGCTGTCGCCGCGCAACGTGCTCAAGAAAGTCCTCAAACTCTACTCCGACCGCGGCTGGCAGCCCATCGTGGCGCCGGAGATGGAGTTCTACCTGACCAAGCGCTGCGAAGACCCGGACTTCCCGCTGCAACCGCCGATTGGCCGCTCCGGCCGCCCGGAAACCGGTCGCCAGTCCTTTTCTATAGAAGCAGCCAACGAATTCGACCCGCTGTTTGAAGACGTCTACGACTGGTGCGAACTGCAGGAGCTGGACCTCGACACCCTGATCCACGAGGACGGCACCGCGCAGATGGAAATCAACTTCCGTCACGGCGATGCCCTGTCCCTGGCCGACCAGATCCTGGTGTTCAAGCGCACCATGCGTGAAGCCGCGCTCAAGCACGACGTGGCCGCCACCTTCATGGCCAAGCCCATGACCGGCGAGCCCGGCAGCGCGATGCACCTGCACCAGAGCATCATCGACATTGCCACCGGCAAGAACGTCTTCTCCAATGAAGACGGGACCATGAGCCAGCTGTTCCTCAACCACATCGGCGGCCTGCAGAAGTTCATCCCTGAATTGCTGCCTTTATTCGCCCCCAACGTGAACTCGTTCCGCCGCTTCCTGCCCGATACCTCGGCGCCGGTGAACGTGGAATGGGGCGAAGAAAACCGCACCGTCGGCCTGCGCGTACCGGATGCCGGCCCGCAGAACCGCCGCGTGGAAAACCGCCTGCCGGGCGCCGACGCCAACCCGTACCTGGCGATTGCCGCCAGCCTGTTGTGCGGCTACATCGGCATGGTCGAAGGCCATAACCCGAGCGCGCCGGTGGTGGGCCGTGGTTATGAGCGGCGCAACCTGCGCCTGCCGTTGACCATCGAAGACGCTCTGGAACGCATGGAAAACAGCAAGACCATCGAGAAATACCTGGGGCAAAAATTCATCACGGGCTACGTCGCGGTCAAGCGGGCCGAGCATGAAAACTTCAAGCGCGTGATCAGTTCGTGGGAGCGGGAATTCTTGCTCTTCGCCGTCTGATGCGCCGGGCGCGCCTTTTAAATGGCGCGCCTTCACTGAAAAGTCTAGGAGATTGGTATGTCCAGCAACAACCCGCAAACCCGTGAATGGCAAGCCTTGAGCAATGATCACCACCTGGCGCCGTTCAGCGACTTCAAGCAATTGAAAGAGAAAGGCCCAAGGATCATCACCAAAGCCCACGGTGTTTACCTGTGGGACAGCGAAGGCAACAAGATCCTCGACGGCATGGCCGGCCTGTGGTGCGTGGCGATCGGTTACGGTCGCGATGAACTGGCCGATGCCGCCGCCAAGCAGATGAAAGAACTGCCGTACTACAACCTGTTCTTCCAGACCGCACACCCGCCGGTATTGGAGTTGGCCAAGGTCATTTCCGATGTCGCGCCGGCAGGCATGAATCACGTGTTCTTCACCGGCTCCGGCTCCGAAGGCAACGACACCATGTTGCGCATGGTCCGCCACTACTGGGCGATCAAGGGCCAGCCCAACAAGAAAACCATCATTGCCCGCAAGAATGGCTACCACGGCTCTACCGTGGCCGGCGCCAGCCTGGGCGGCATGACCTATATGCACGAGCAGGGCGACTTGCCGATCCCGGGCATTACCCACATCGCGCAGCCGTACTGGTTTGGCGAAGGCGGCGACATGAGCCCCGAAGAATTCGGTGTGTGGGCCGCAAACCAGTTGGAAGAGAAAATCCTGGAGCTGGGCGTGGACAACGTCGGCGCCTTTATTGCCGAGCCGATCCAGGGCGCCGGTGGCGTGATCGTGCCGCCTGCCACGTACTGGCCGCGCATCAAGGAAATCCTCGCCAAGTACGACATCCTGTTTGTCGCCGACGAAGTAATCTGCGGCTTCGGCCGTACCGGTGAGTGGTTCGGTAGCGATTTCTACGACCTCAAGCCGCACATGATGACCATCGCCAAGGGCCTGACCTCGGGCTACGTGCCCATGGGCGGCCTGATCGTGCGTGACGAAGTGGTGGCGGTGCTCAACGAAGGGGGCGATTTCAACCACGGCTTTACCTACTCCGGCCACCCGGTGGCCGCGGCCGTGGCGCTGGAAAACATCCGCATCCTGCGCGATGAAAAAATCGTTAACCGTGTGCACGACGAAACGGCACCGTATTTGCAGAAACGTCTGAGGGAACTGGGCGATCATCCGCTGGTGGGTGAAGTACGCGGCGTCGGTATGCTCGGTGCGATCGAGCTGGTGCAGGACAAGGCGACGCGCAAGCGTCACGAAGGCAAAGGCGCCGGCATGATCTGCCGAACCTTCTGCTTTGAAAATGGCCTGATCATGCGCGCCGTGGGCGACACTATGATCATTTCGCCGCCACTGGTCATCAGCAATGCTGAAATCGACGAGCTGGTCACCAAGGCCCGCCATTGCCTGGACCTGACTTTGGCTGCCTTGCAGGGCTAAGTGCTAGGCTCAGTGCGCGGTGCACTGGGCAGTTAAAAAGGCAGGGGCTTTGGTTGAAAGCCAGCCCCTGAACTTGCCAGACTGTCGCCCTGTTTTGTTGCCCTTCGGTTGGGCCGTAAAACATACAACGCTTGTGGCCCAAAAAAGAAAAAATTGGAGCATCACCAAATGAAGGCATTAGGTTTGAAGAACGCTGGCAAGACTCTCCTCGCCTTGTCCCTGATGGGCGCAATGGCGGGCGCGGCCCAGGCAGACAATAAAGTGCTGCACGTTTACAACTGGTCCGACTACATTGCACCGGACACCATCGCCAACTTTGAAAAAGAGTCGGGCATCAAAGTGGTGTACGACGTTTTTGACAGCAACGAAACCCTGGAAGCCAAGTTGCTGGCAGGCAAGTCCGGCTACGACATCGTCGTGCCGTCGAACAGCTTCCTCGCCAAGCAGATCAAGGCCGGTGTCTACCAGGAGCTGGACAAGTCCAAGCTGTCCAACTACGGCAACCTGAACAAATCCCTGCTCAAGGCTGTATCGGTCAGCGACCCGGACAACAAGCACGCCTTCCCGTACATGTGGGGCTCGATGGGCATCGGCTACAACCCGGAGAAGATCAAGGCCGCACTGGGCGTGGACAAGATCGACTCGTGGGACGTACTGATGAAGCCGGAAAACATCGCCAAGCTGAAAAGCTGCGGCGTGAGCTTCCTCGATTCGCCAACCGAAATGCTGCCGGTAGCGCTGCATTACCTGGGCCTGCCGACCGACACTACGAAGAAGGCTGATCTGAAACAGGCCGAAGACCTGTTCATGAAAATCCGTCCTTCGATCGGCTACTTCCACTCCTCCAAGTACATCTCCGACCTGGCCAACGGCAACATCTGCGTGGCTGTGGGCTACTCGGGTGACATCGAACAGGCCAAAACCCGTGCGGCTGAAGCCGGTGGCAAGGTCAAGATCGCCTATGACATTCCCAAGGAAGGTGCTGGCAGCTTCTTCGACATGGTCGCCATTCCCAAGGATGCCGAAAACGTCGAGGCTGCCTACGCATTCATGAACTACCTGCTCAAGCCAGACGTCATGGCCGCGATCACCAACAGTGTGCGTTTCCCGAACGGTAACGAGAAAGCCACTGCCCTGGTCGATAAAGACATCACCAGCGACCCGGGTATTTATCCGTCGGCCGAAGTGCAATCCAAGCTCTACGCCATTGCCGACATGCCGGCGGCAACTCAGCGTGAAATGACCCGTAGCTGGACCAAGATCAAATCGGGCAAGTAAGCCTTAAAACCTGTGGGAGGGGGCTTGCCCCCGATGACGGAGTGTCAGTCGGCGATTCTCTCGGATGGTACATCGCCATCGGGGGCAAGCCCCCTCCCACAAATTAGATCAAAGAAAGTTTTGCCGGATCGGTTTATCGACGGTAAGTTGCGCGCCGGTTTTGTTGCCGGGCAACAACTTCAAGGCCCCAACTATTCAAGAGGACCTCCACTTGCCAATTTCTTTATTTCGCAAAGCCATGCTGGTGGGTGCAGGTATCACGCTGGCTGCCAGCGTACAGGCCGCACCGACGGTGCATATTTATAACTGGTCGGACTACATCGGCCCCGACACCCTGGCCAACTTCGAAAAGGCCAGCGGTATCAAGCCTGTGTATGACGTGTTTGACTCCAACGAAACCCTGGAAGGCAAGTTGCTCGCCGGGCGCACCGGCTACGACGTGGTGGTGCCGTCCAACCATTTCCTGGGCAAGCAGATCAAGGCCGGGGCATTCCAGAAGCTCGACAAGTCACTGCTGACAAACTACGCCAACCTCGACCCGGTGCTGCTCAAGCGCCTGGAAAAGAACGACCCGGGCAACCAGTACGCGGTGCCGTACCTGTGGGGCACCAATGGCATTGGCTACAACGTCGACAAGGTCAAGGAAGTGCTGGGGGTCGACAAGATCGACTCCTGGGCCGTGTTGTTCGAACCGGAAAACATGAAGAAGTTGGCCACTTGCGGCGTGTCGTTCATGGACTCGGCCGATGAAATGCTGCCCGCAGTACTCAACTACATGGGCCTGGACCCCAACAGCACCAACCCGGCCGACTACAAGAAGGCCGAGGAAAAACTGCTGAAAGTGCGGCCCTACGTGACCTACTTCCATTCCTCCAAATACATTTCGGACCTGGCCAACGGCAACATCTGCGTGGCGGCCGGTTTCTCCGGCGATGTGTTCCAGGCCAAGGCCCGTGCGGCGGAGGCGGGCAAAGGCGTGAACATCGCCTACACGATTCCCAAAGAAGGCGGCAACCTGTGGTTCGACGTGCTGGCGATTCCCAAGGATGCCAGCAACGTCAAGGAAGCCCATGCCTTCATCAACTATTTGCTGCAGCCTGAGGTGATCGCTCAGGTCAGCGATCAAGTCGGTTACGCCAACCCTAACCCAGGGGCGGACAAACTGATGGAGCAATCGATACGCACCGACGCAGCGGTTTACCCACCGCAGGCGGTTCTCGAGCGGACATTCGTCAACTTTGAGCTACCCCCGAAAGTGCAGCGTTTAATGACCCGTAGCTGGACCAAGGTCAAGACGGGCAAGTAAGGCTAAAACTATCCAAGGCTGGCCCGCATTGGGCCGGCTGCACAGTTTTTTTTGGGAGTTTCGTAAATGGCAGTTGCCTCCGGCGCCTATAAGAAAGCCCTCGAGGGCGACCAGACACCGAAAAAGGTGTTGGTCAAAATCGACCGGGTCACGAAGAAGTTCGACGAGACGATTGCCGTGGACGATGTGTCCCTGGAAATCAAGAAAGGCGAGATCTTCGCCTTGCTCGGCGGTTCGGGTTCGGGCAAATCCACCTTGCTGCGCATGCTTGCAGGTTTCGAGCGCCCAACCGAAGGTCGCATCTACCTCGACGGTGTGGACATCACCGACATGCCGCCCTACGAGCGGCCGATCAACATGATGTTCCAGTCCTACGCCTTGTTCCCGCACATGACCGTGGCGCAGAACATCGCCTTCGGCCTGCAACAGGACAAGATCCCCAAGGCTGAAGTCGACGCACGCGTGGCCGAGATGCTCAAGCTGGTGCAGATGAGCCAGTACGCCAAGCGCAAGCCGCACCAATTGTCCGGCGGCCAGCGCCAGCGTGTGGCCTTGGCCCGCTCCCTGGCCAAGCGCCCGAAACTGCTGCTGCTCGATGAGCCGATGGGCGCCCTGGACAAGAAGCTGCGCTCGCAGATGCAACTGGAGTTGGTGGAAATCATCGAGCGCGTCGGCGTGACCTGCGTGATGGTGACCCACGACCAGGAAGAAGCCATGACCATGGCCGAACGCATCGCGATCATGCACCTGGGCTGGATCGCCCAGATCGGCAGCCCCATCGATATCTACGAAACGCCCACCAGCCGCCTGGTGTGCGAGTTCATTGGCAACGTCAACATTTTCGACACCCAGGTGGTGGACGACGCTGAAGGCCACGCGGTGCTCAAGTGCCCGGACCTGGACCGCGACATCTACGTGGGCTACGGCATCGCCACCTCGGTGGAAGACAAGTCGGTGACCTACGCGATTCGCCCGGAAAAGCTGCTGGTGACTACTGAAATGCCAACCTGCGAGCACAACTGGTCCAGCGGCAAGGTGCACGACATCGCCTACCTGGGCGGCCACTCGGTGTTCTACGTGGAGCTGCCGAGCGGCAAGCTGGTGCAGTCTTTCGTCGCCAACGCCGAACGCCGTGGCCAGCGCCCAACCTGGGGTGACCAGGTGTACGTGTGGTGGGAAGACGACAGCGGCGTGGTACTTCGCTCATGAACATGAAGAAATTCAAGCGGCGCTTGGATCGCATCGTGCCCAATGGCAAGCAGGTGGTCATCGGGATTCCTTTCCTCTGGCTGTTCCTGTTTTTCGCACTGCCGTTTTTCATCGTGCTGAAAATCAGCTTTGCCGAAGCCGATGTGGCGATCCCGCCCTATACCGAGATCTATACCTACGTTGAGCAAAAGCTGGAGGTGGTGCTGAACCTGGCCAACTACAGCTTGCTGGCGGGCGACGAGTTGTACATCGCCGCCTACCTGGGCTCGCTGAAGATGGCGTTTTTCAGCACGCTGCTGTGCCTGCTGATCGGCTACCCGATGGCCTACGCCATTGCCACCGCGCGCAAAGAGATGCAGACCGTGCTGGTGCTGCTGATCATGATGCCCACCTGGACCGCGATCCTGATCCGGGTGTATGCGTGGATGGGCATCCTCAGCAACAACGGCCTGCTCAATGGCTTCCTGATGTCCATGGGCTTGATCAACGAGCCGCTGCAGATCCTCAACACCAACATCGCGGTGTACATCGGCGTGGTCTATTCGTACCTGCCGTTCATGATCCTGCCCCTATACGCCAACCTCGTGAAGCACGACCAGAGCCTGCTGGAAGCCGCTTCGGACCTCGGTTCGAGCACCTTCAACAGCTTCTGGAAAATCACCGTGCCGCTGTCCAAGAACGGCATCATCGCCGGTTGCATGCTGGTGTTTATCCCGGTGGTGGGCGAGTTCGTGATTCCTGAACTGCTCGGCGGCCCGGAAACCCTGATGATCGGTAAGGTGTTGTGGCAAGAGTTCTTCAACAACCGTGACTGGCCGGTGGCGTCTGCCCTGGCGGTGGTGATGCTGGCGATCCTGATCGTGCCGATCATCCTGTTCAACCGCAGCCAGGCCAAAGAGCTGGAGGGCAAGATATGAAGCGCTTTCGTTTCTCCAGCTTCATGCTGGTCGCAGGCCTGTTGTTCATCTACCTGCCAATGTTGATCCTGGTGATCTACTCGTTCAACGAATCCAAGCTGGTGACAGTGTGGGGCGGTTGGTCGATCAAGTGGTACGTGGGCCTGTTGGACAACACCCAGTTGATGGGCTCGGTGGCCCGCTCCCTGGAAATTGCCTGCTACACGGCGGTGGCGGCGGTGGCGTTGGGTACCCTGGCGGCCTTCGTGCTGACGCGCATCAGCCAGTTCAAGGGCCGCACGCTGTTCGGTGGCCTGGTGACGGCACCGTTGGTGATGCCCGAAGTGATCACCGGTCTGTCGCTGTTGCTGCTATTCGTGGCCATGGCGCAGATGATCGGCTGGCCCCAGGAACGTGGCATCGTCACCATCTGGATCGCCCACACCACCTTCTGTGCGGCGTATGTGGCGGTGGTGGTGTCGGCGCGCTTGCGTGAGCTGGACCTGTCGATCGAAGAGGCGGCGATGGACTTGGGCGCACGGCCGTGGAAGGTGTTCTTCCTGATCACCATCCCGATGATCGCGCCATCGCTGGCAGCGGGCGGCATGATGTCGTTCGCGCTATCGCTGGACGACCTGGTACTGGCCAGCTTCGTGTCGGGCCCTGGTTCCACCACCTTGCCGATGGAAGTGTTCTCGGCGGTGCGTCTGGGGGTTAAACCCGAGATCAACGCCGTGGCGAGCCTGATTCTGTTGGCGGTGTCGCTGGTGACCTTCCTGGTGTGGTTCTTCAGCCGTCGGGCCGAAGAGCATCGCAAGAAGGCTATTCAGCAAGCGATTGAAGAAGCCGCAGCGGATGGCTGGCAGCAGCCGGACAAGCGCCGGGCGCCAGCGCCGGTCTGACTGCCGGAGCAGGGTGAAAATGTGGGAGCTGGCTTGCCTGCGATGGCGGTGTATCAGTCACTTATAAGGTGCTGACTCACCGTCATCGCAGGCAAGCCAGCTCCCACAGTAGTTTTGCGGTGCTTATAACATCGGGTTTCAGTCAGCCCACGGCGACGTGCGGATCACCTGCACAAAATTCATCGGCTTGAACCCCGGCTCCTGGTCCACCAGCACGTCGGTCTTAACATTGCCAAACGTGGTCTGCGGGCGATGGCGCAAGCCGTCGGCGAACGCGCAGATGATGCACTCCTTGAACCCTTCACCCCGTGGATGCGCGTGCACCACCGCTTCGCGCTGCGCGCTGCTGAACGCGGCGTAGTCCATGCCCAGCACATCCATCTCCACCCCGGCGGTCACCAGCGCTACGGTGGGACGCAAGTGTTTCGGCACGCCCGGCGTGGTGTGCAGGGCGATGGACAACCACACTTGTTCGATATCGTCATCGCTCAACCCATAGGGCTTGAGAAATGCGGCGGCGGCGTTGGCGCCGTCCACTTCAAAACGCTCGTCGTCACTGCGGTGGCCTTCCACCAGCCCCAGGTCATGGAACATCGCGCCGACGTAGAGCAACTCCGGGTCGTAGGCCAATTGCTTGCGCTCACCGCTCAAGGCGCCGAACAGGAAGACGCGGCGCGAATGGTGGTAGAGCAGGTCCGATTCGACGTCACGGATGTATTCGGTGGTGGCTCTGGCCAAGGCGCTGTCAGGGATCTGGATACCGGCTATGGTGGTGCTCATGGTGGATCTCCTCTGGAAAGATTCCAGTCTGGTCCCATGACCCTGAAGCGGCTATCGCCACAGGGAGGCGATCCCGGCCAATGTGCCGCCACATCGTGCCAAGCATGTAGGCGATCCCCTGTGGGAGCTGGCTTGCCTGCGATAGCATCACCTCGGTGTACCTGAGGTACCGAGTCGTCTGCATCGCAGGCAAGCCAGCTCCCACAAGGGGGTCGCGTTTATCCAGTTGGAAAAAGGTGTTTGTGACCATGGGCAAAACCGTCGCCATCCTGATCTTCCCCGGTGTCCAGTCGCTGGACGTGACCGGGCCGATGGATGTGTTCTGCGAGGCCAACCGCTTCCTGGCGCCCGAGGATCACTATCGGCTGGAAGTACTCGGCTTTGGCCACGGCGCCATGGCGGCCTCCAACGGTTTGTCACTGCAGGCGCACAAGCACTACAGCGAAGCCCGGCAACCCTATGACCTGTTGCTGGTCGCCGGCGGCCCGCAGTTACCCTTCGAGGATTTCGGCTTCGAGTTTGACGCTTGGCTGCGCGCGGCCGCCGCGAAGGCGCAGCGCTTTGGCTCGATCTGCAATGGCGCCTTCATGCTGGCCCGTGCAGGCTTGCTGGACGGCAAGACCGTCACGACCCATTGGAACGATGCCGCCAGCCTGGCGCGCCTGTGCCCCTCGGCCCAGGTCGAAGCCGACCGCCTCTATGTGCAGGACGGCAAGCTCTACACCTCCGCCGGGGTCACGGCAGGTATCGACCTGTCGTTGTACTTGCTGGCCCAGGATCACGGCCCGGAAGTGGCCCTGAGCGTGGCCAAGCGCCTGGTGGTGTTCACCCAGCGCTCGGGCGGGCAATCGCAGTTCAGCCCGTTCCTCACGCCCCATGCCGAAACCACCTCGGCGGTGGCGCTGGTGCAGCTGTACGTGCTGGCCAACCTGACGGGAGACTTGACCATTGCCGACCTGGCCAAGGCGGCCAATATGAGTGCGCGCAATTTCTCCCGGGTGTTTGCGCGTGAAGCGCGGATTACGCCAGCGGAATTTGTCGAGAGGGCGCGCGTGGATGCAGCGCGGGTGATGCTTGAAAGCAGCCACGCACCGCTTAAGACCGTGGCCTATCAATGCGGCTTTCGCGACGCCCAGCACATGCGCAGTGTGTTCAACCGCCGGCTGGGCGTCACGCCGCAACAGTTCAGGCTTAACTTTGCGGCGCCGGTTTGAGCGTGCGTGATCGTTCCCACGCTCTGCGTGGTAACGCCTCTTGGGACGCTCTGCGTCCCGTTTCTAAGGGCCGACGCGGAGCGTCCATGGCTGCATTCCCACGCGGAGCGTGGGAACGATCATCGGGCGGGCAGCAGTTTCAAGGTGCCGCGGGTATTGGCCGTCACTTCCTCCTCACTGAAGTGCGCCTGCTCATACCTGCCCTCGATATAGCTCTGCGCCTGGTCGCCATAGTGCGTATCAAAGGGCACACCGCTTTGCCCCACCGGGTTGATGGTGAGGGCGTGGGCCGGGTCGGCGAAGTCGATCAGGCGTCGTGTCGACGGGCCGTAGGTTACCGGCCACGGTGCTGGGCCAATCGGAGAGGTCTGGTTGTTCGGAACCTCATGGCTGCCCGGTGCCGGGAACGGGCCGACGTTGAAGATTTTATCCAGCGGTTTTTGCAGGCCCAGCGGGTGACCGTGGGTCAGGGTGTGCGCCTTGCCCCACTGCCACTGCGCCGGGTCATCGCCGAACGTCGCCTTGAGGTGGGTCAGGCTGTTGTCCCAGGCGAGCTTGACGGTGTCGGCCCGATTGCCGTTCCACCAGGGTGAGTCTGCCGATGCGGCCAGGCGTGGCAAGGCGGCGTCGATCACGCGGGTGCCGAGCAGGGTCTTGAACAAGGCATCGCCGAGTTTGGGGTGAAAGGTCGCGTCGCTAAGGTTGAACAGCAACTGGTTGAACAGCGTGGCACTGGTGGAGTCCAGCGGGTAGTCACCCTTCCAGTTGGCAAGCTGTTCCACCAGTTTGAGTTGCGCCGGGTCCTTGACCACCTCGCGCAGCACCGGCAACAGCGGCGCCAGCAGGCGTGGGCCGTAGGCGGTGGTGGTGCCCAGTTGCAGGGCCTGGCTGTTGGTCACATCCCACTTCACGCTTGTGTCGCTCAACTGCGCGTTCAACTGCTGGCCGCGGTCAGCCAGGTTGTAATAGCCGGGAATCGGCATGCCGGTGGGCGATGCCGGCTGGGCATTGGCGGACACCACATAGCCGCGCGACGGATTTTCTTCCTGGGGGTTGGCACTGAAGGGGTAGAAACCCAGCTTGTCGGCCTGGGTAGTACTGCCGTCGAGGATGAACGCAGGGTTAACGCCGGCCGGGCGGATCGGCAACTGCGCCGCTGCCCACCAACCGATATCGCCCTTGGCATTGGCCCACACGATGTTCAGGCCCGGTGCCGAGACCTTGGCGGCTGCGGCACGTGCCTTGGCCAGGGTGTCGGCACGGTTGAGCTGGTAGAAACCATCCAGGATCGGGTTTTCACTGTCGAGGAACGCCCACCACATGGCAATCGGTGTGCTGCCGGCGTTCTCACCGAGCACGTCGTTGATGATCGGGCCGTGGGGCGAGCGGCGCAGGGTGAGGGTCACCGGCGCCTGGCCCTTGACCTGGATCTGCTGCTCGCTGCTGCTCATGTCCACCCATTGGTCGTGGTACCAGACTTGGTTGGGGTTGTCCGGGTTGACCTTCTCGGCGATCAGGTCGAGATCGTCATTCTGGAACATGGTCAGGCTCCAGCCGAAGTCCAGGTTGTGCCCCAGAAACGCCACCGGTACCAGCGCGTTGTGGTAGCCGTACAACTCGAAGCCTGGCGCCGACAGCTGCGCCTCGTACCAGACCGAAGGCACCGAGAAACGGATATGAGGGTCACCCGCCAGCAACGGTTTGCCGCTTTGGGTATGGCTGCCGCTGACGGCCCAGGCATTGCTGCCTTCGAACTGCGGCAGGCCGTTGTCGGCCAGGGCCTGTTCGCTCAGGGCGGCGATGGCGCCAAGGGTCTGCCAATCGCTGGCGGCCAGGTTGAGAGCGCCCTTGGGTTGCCAGTCGAGATCGAAGACGTTCAAGTAGGCGCTGCCCAGTCGGTCGCGCACATAGGTCAGTACCGGCTCGGTGCGAAAGGCTGCGGCAAAGCTGTAGGCCATGTACCCGGCGACGCTGATGCTGTCTTCGGCGGTAAACGGGCGCTTGGCGATGCCCAGCACATCGAACTCCATGGGGCTGGCGTGGCTGTCCTGATACTGGTTGATCCCGTCCAGGTAGGCTTGCAGGGCCTTGGACGAGGCCGAGTCAGGGTCCATGTGCTCCACATAGCTCAAGGCACGCTCGCGAATGCGCAGGCTGCGAAACAGTTTGTCGGTCTCCAGCAGCTTGGGCCCCAGTACCTCGGCCAGTTCGCCACGGGCCAGGCGCCGCATGATCTCCATCTGGAACAACCGGTCCTGGGCATGCACATAGCCCAGGGCGCGGTACAGATCGGCCTCATTCTCGGCGCGGATATGCGGTACGCCACGGTCGTCGTAGCGCACCGTGACCGATCCTTGCAGGTGCGCCAGCGTCACCGTGCCCTGGCGCGTGGGTTGTTTGCTGTAGACGTACCAACCGGCGCCCAGGGCGACCAGCACAATCAGCACCGCAAAAACCTGCAGGACGCGCTTCATGAACATTCCTTACCAAAGTGGACGGGCTACAGATCCTTAGGCCACGAACAATAGCAGCCTACCGCGAGGGTGTGAGTGGCATTCACTTCGCGTCCGGTTCCAAGCGCCTTGAGGATCGGCTCGATAAAACTGTTGCTGGCGTTGCACGTCAGGCCTTCGCTGTAGGGGCCGAAATACGCCAGCTTGCCGGTGCGATCCCAAATGCCCACGGCCGGGCTGGCGGGGATATGGTCCGCGCCGGGCAGGGCATCGAGGACTTTCATGTGGCGCAGGTTCTCGGGCAACTGGCCGTGGCTGCCGGGTTTTTGCAGGGCATAGAACTCCACCCCTTGGGGCGCGTACTGCTCGATCAACTCGCCCAGGTGCTGCTGGTTACCGACATTGCACGGGCAGGCCGGGTCCCAGAAGTGCACCAGGCGAATCGGGCCCGGGCCACTGAGGGCGGCGGGCAGTTGCAGCGCATCGCCGGAAAATACCGCGGTGTGTTCGCTGAAGGCACGCAGGTAGCGGCCTTGGAACCAGTCATAGGCCGCCCACAGCACCCCGGCGCAGATAACCAGGATCAGGCTGGCGAACAGGGCGTTACGGTAGGGCGGTCGCATTGGATGTATCCTCGCAGGTCGCGTAGCTTGCCATGCTTGTCCTGACAGATGAATATCGCAGCTCGATATTCATCTTCACCGCAAGTCTGGAAGCCTTTATGCCCGTCACCTTTGACCCTGATCATCTGCGCGAAAGCTTGCGCCCCCTGGTGGATGCGCAGCCGCTGTCAGCCGAGGCGAGGGTTTACCAGCGTTTCTACGGGCTCGACCTGGCCGCACGCCAGGTGCCGGCGGTGAGTCGCCTGGGGCGCTTGCAGGTGGATGGGTTCGAGGTGGTGGCCCAGGTCTGGTGGCCGCCAGCACCGGTCGCGACCATGTTCCTGTTCCACGGTTTCTACGATCACATGGGGCTGTATCGCCATGTGGTGGATTGGGCCTTGGACCAGGGCTTCGTGGTGATCGCCTGCGACCTGCCGGGCCATGGCTTGTCCAGCGGCGTGCGCGCCAGCATCGATGACTTTGCGGTGTACCAGAGCGTGGTGCAGGCCTTGTTCGTCGAGGCCAAGGCGCTGCAATTGCCGCAACCCTGGCACCTGTTCGGGCAAAGCACCGGCGGCGCCATCGTGGTGGACCATCTGCTCCACCACGGCGCCCAGAGTCCGGCCCAGGGCAAGACTTTCCTGCTGTCGCCTTTGGTGCGGCCGCGTGCCTGGGGTTGGTCCCAGGTCAGCTATTACCTGCTGCGCCCGTTCGTCAAAGGCATCGCCCGGCGTTTCAGCGATAACTCCAACGACCCTGCGTTCAAGCCGTTCCTGGAAGCCGACCCGCTACAGCCTCGCCAGCTGCCTACCGCCTGGGTGGGGTCGCTGGCGCGCTGGATCAAACGCATCGAAGCCGCACCACGCAGCCCCCGGCGCCCGGTGATCGTGCAGGGTGAGGAAGATATGACGGTGGACTGGCAGTACAATTTGCAGGTGTTGCGAGGTAAGTTCGACCGGCCTGAGGTGTTGATGCTCAAGCGGGGTCGGCATCACTTGGCCAATGAAATTCCGCAGATTCGCGAAGCATATTTTAACTTCCTCACGGATCACCTGAAATAACGCGGTTCAAATGTGGGAGCTGGCTTGCCTGCGATAGCGGTGTCACTGACAGATCGCAATCGCAGGCCAGCTCCCACAGGGTTTACTGCGTCAGGCTTGAGGTGCTTTGGCCGACAGCCAGCCCTGCGCGAATGGCCGCCAGTGCAGCCTGGTAATACGCCTTGCCCTCCGGCGACTCGGCAAAGGTGGCGAACTCTTCCAGCTCAGGGTCGGACAAATCCCGATAGACATACAGCAAGGTATTGTTCAAATCCTTGTCGATCTGCTGCATCAACCGCTCGCGCTGGCCATTCAACATTCCTTGCGCCTGGCCACCGCCGAGCAGGCCGGGGATCATCTGGCTCAAGCTGTCGGCCGCCACGCCTGCAATCGCCAGGCTGACCTCGGCACCGGCCTCGCGGGCGGGCAGGGCCTGGGCCAGGTGGCCGATGATCAGGCTGCGGGTGGCATCGGCTTCGAGTTTGGGCAGACCCTGTGCGTTTTTCGCCAGTTGATCGCGGCGCGTGGCCAGCAACTCAGCGGCGACGATCTTGCGGCCCAGGGGCGACTGGAAAAACGCCAGGGCAGGTTTCGGGTCGGGCAAGTGCTTGCGCAGTTGCGCCTCGGCACGCTGGTCCATGGCCTGGGCGGCAAAGCGTTTATTGCTGTTGTCCACCAGCGCCTGGTACACCACCGGCGGCAGGCTATTGCGGTAGCGCTGCTGGGCGGCACTGAGGGCGTCATTGAAGTGCGCACGTTGTTCGGCCCAGCCGGCGACCTTGTACAACTGGTCATGGCCGTCTGCCCAGGCGGGCAAAACGCAGAACATCAACACAGAAAAAAACAAACGACGCATAAGGACTCCTGTCAGTCGGCCACTATTGTCCGTGTCGGGCGTAGGATTTGTCGAGAAGTCCTATCGGTCACCTGACTAAAGTGCATTCAGACGCTCAACGGCGCTGTCGGATTTTCAGGCGTATGGATACTATGCGCGCCATGCAAATACCCCTCGATCACCCGCTGCTGCAACGCATCGTCGACGACTTGGCCGAAAAAGGCTGGTCGCAGCAAAATGGCTTCCTGCCCCAGGCTCTGACCCTGGAGCTGGCGGCTGAGTGCCGTAAACGTGCGGCGCAGGGTGAGCTGGCGCCCGCAGCGGTAGGGCGTGGGCCGGCCCAGGAGATTCGCGAAGGCATTCGCGGCGACCATATCCAGTGGTTGGAGGAGGGGGACGCGCCAATCTGCGACACCTACATGGGCGTCATGGACGGCCTGCGCCTGGCGATGAATCGCAGCCTGTTCCTGGGCCTGGAAGATTTCGAAAGCCACTTCGCGATGTACCCGCCGGGCGCGTTTTACCTCAAGCATGTAGACCGTTTTCGCGACGATGACCGGCGCATGGTCTCGGCGGTGATCTACTTGAATGACGCCTGGCTGCCCGAGCATGGCGGCCAACTGCGCATGTACCTCAAGGGCGGTGTCGAATACGACGTGGTGCCCACCGGGGGCTGCCTGGTGGTATTCCTGTCGGGCGAAGTGCCTCACGAAGTCCTGCCCGCTACGCGCGAACGCCTGTCCTTGACGGGCTGGTTTCGCCGGCGGGGCAACGAGCCGTTTTAAACATGGAAAAGATTCTGGTCAGCCGCTGCCTGCTCGGGCACAAGGTGCGCTATGACGGCGGGGCCAGCGGCCCATTCGACCCACTGGCAGCGTGGCAAGCTGACGGCCGCGTGGTTGCCATCTGCCCGGAAGTGGCGGGGGGCTTGCCCACACCGCGCCCGCCGGCCGAAATCCCAGGCGGGCAGGGGATCGACGTGTGGGAAGGCCGCGCCCAGGTGCTGACGGCCGAGGGCGAAGACTTCACCAGCGCCTTTCTCGACGGTGCCCGCCAAGCCTTGGCGCTGGTGCAACGCCATCACATCCGCATCGCCATTCTCAAGGCCAGCAGCCCATCCTGCGGCAATCTGTTGACCTATGACGGCACCTTCAGCGGGGTGAAGGTCAGTGGCGAAGGCGTCACGGCGGCGCTGCTCAAGCGCCATGGTGTGCAGGTGTTCAGTGAGTTGGAGTTGCCACAGGCGGCAATTGCCCTCACGCAGCTTTAAGAAGTTTAAACAGATCAAGTGTGGGAGCTGGCTTGCCTGCGATAGCGGTGTATCAGCACCTTATGTGTAACTGACAGACCGCTATCGCAGGCAAGCCAGCTCCCACATTTTATTGCGCCTTGAGCCATTTCTGCGACAGCGCCTTCAACCGGCCATCGTCCTTAACCCGCTTCAACGCCCCGTTCAAACTGGTCTTGAACGCCGGGTTGCCCTTCTGGAACGGGATCGCCAATGCCGGCTTCTGGTGGT
Source organism: Pseudomonas sp. CCI1.1 (assembly GCF_034348165.1). Classification (NCBI taxonomy): domain Bacteria; kingdom Pseudomonadati; phylum Pseudomonadota; class Gammaproteobacteria; order Pseudomonadales; family Pseudomonadaceae; genus Pseudomonas; species Pseudomonas sp. CCI1.1. The sequence continues at coordinate 4,299,337 of NZ_CP133780.1, read as the reverse complement.
AAGGCTCACTGAAATCGAAACGATCCTCAAGCTCGGCAGTCATAGCCATATGGTTAATGGCCACGTCGTACTTGCCGGTTTCCACACCGGACAGCAGGTCCGCGTTATCGGTGGTAATAAACGAGGAGCGCACCTCCATCTCCTTGGCCAGCAGTTCACCCAGCTCCACTTCAAAGCCGGCGAGTTTGTCGCCCTCTTTGAAATTGTACGGCGGGGTGTTGGCTTCCAGGGCGATGCGCAGTTCACCGCGATCGTTGACGTCGTCAATCAGTTCGGCATGAGCCAAGGGGCTCAGAAGAGGAAGCAACAGCAACAGGCCAGGCGAAAAGCGCATGGTCACTCCTAAAGAATTCGTACAGGCGAGGCGCCGTTCAGCAACGTTTTGTTATGGTGTCGGGTGCCTTGGACCGCAATTTATCGCGAAGTTGTCATAACCCTACAGATTTCACCGAAAAACTGGAGAAGCGAATGAAAGCCCTTTTGTCCCGTGCAACGATTGCCAGCCTTTTGCTGGGTACCTCGATGTTGGCCAGTGCCGCAGACCTTCCTCGTACACCTGCGCCTGAAGGTGCCGAAGTGTTCATCGTCTCGCCGAAAGATGGCGCCACCGTTGATAAAACCTTCACCGTCAAATTCGGCGTCAAGAAGCTGGACCTGGAACCGATCGACAAACAAGTGCCTAACGCCGGGCACCACCACCTGTTGGTAGACCAGAAGGTGGAGTCGCTCAACGCCAATGAGGCGATCCCGGCCACGCCTACTTCGATTCACTTCGGCAAGGCGCAGACCGAAACCGAGCTGACCCTGACGCCAGGCAAGCACACCCTGCAACTGGTGGCCGGCGACAACGTGCATCGCCAGTTCGAACCCACAGTCGCCTCGAAAGTGATCACCATTAACGTCAAATAAGCGTTATTCGGGCAAAAAAATGGGAGACCCCTGCGGGTCTCCCATTTTTTATCCAGCGCTTGAAGCCTTAGAACAACACGCGGCTACGAATAGTGCCGTTGATGTGCTGCAGCTTCTCTTGCGCCAGGTCCGAGTACTCGGCGTCGACGTCGATCACCACGTAGCCGACCTTCTCGTTGGTCTGCAGGAACTGACCGGAGATGTTGATGCCGTTTTCCGCGAAGACCTTGTTGATCTCCATCATCACGCCAGGGATGTTCTGGTGGATGTGCAGCAGACGGTGCTTGCCCGGGTGAGCCGGCAGGGCCACTTCCGGGAAGTTGACCGACGATACCGAGGTACCGTTGTCGCTGTACTTGACCAGTTTTTCCGAGACTTCCAGGCCGATGTTGGCTTGGGCTTCAGCGGTGGAGCCGCCGATGTGCGGGGTCAGGATCACGTTGTCCAGGCCACGCAGCGGGCTTTCGAAGATGTCATCGTTGGAGCGCGGCTCCACCGGGAACACGTCGATGGCAGCGCCGATCAGGTGCTTGTCCTTGATCGCGTCGGCCAGGGCATCCAGCTCGACCACGGTGCCGCGAGCGGCGTTGATCAGGATCCCGCCTTTCTTGATCGCGCGGATTTCCTTCTCACCGATCATCCACTGGGTCTCGGCCGTTTCCGGAACGTGCAGGGTGACGATGTCGGACATGCCCAGCAGCTCGGTCAGGCTGGCCACTTGGGTGGCGTTGCCCAATGGCAGCTTGGTCAGGGTGTCGTAGAAGAACACCTGCATGCCCAGGCCTTCAGCCAACACCGACAGTTGCGTGCCGATCGAGCCGTAGCCGACGATACCCAGCTTCTTGCCGCGGATTTCGAAGGAGTTGGCCGCGCTCTTGATCCAGCCGCCACGGTGGCAGGAAGCGTTCTTCTCAGGGATACCGCGCAGCAGCAGGATGGCCTCGGCCAGCACCAGCTCCGCCACGGAGCGGGTGTTGGAGTACGGTGCGTTGAACACCGCGATGCCGCGCTCGCGCGCTGCATTGAGGTCGACCTGGTTGGTGCCGATGCAGAAACAGCCGACAGCCACGAGTTTCTTGGCGTGGTCGAAGATCTCTTCGGTCAGCTGAGTGCGGGAGCGAATGCCGATAAAGTGCGCGTCGGCGATCTTTTCCTTGAGCTGGGCTTCCGGCAGAGAACTGGTGATGTACTCAATGCTGGTGTACCCGGCGGCTTTCAGAACGTCGACAGCCGATGGGTGGACGCCTTCCAGAAGAAGGAACTTGATCTTGCTCTTATCGAGAGAAGTCTTGCTCATCTGCGTAAACCTGTATCCCGGAGAAAATTGGCAGGGAGTCGAGCAGCGCAAGCTGACCCGGACGGCAGGAAAGCCGTCACCGCAGAAACGCCCTTTGGGTCTGTCCTGCGGGGGCGGTATGCTAGCATACGCACCCCGCTAAACACCTATTCCTGCGACGTGAAGCGTTCTCAGGATGACCATGAATTGTTCGAGAGTTCTGTCGATGACCCATCCTGCCCTGATTGATGAGCTAAAGACCCTGGTTGAGCCCGGCAAAGTGCTGACCGACGCCGACTCCCTGGAGGCTTACGGCAAGGATTGGACCAAGCACTTCGCTCCCGCACCTAGCGCCATCGTGTTCCCCAAGACCACCGAGCAGGTACAGGCCATCGTGCGGTGGGCCAATGAGCACAAGGTGGCGCTGGTGCCCTCGGGCGGGCGCACCGGTCTGTCGGCTGCTGCCGTTGCCGCCAATGGCGAAGTGGTGGTGTCGTTCGACTATATGAACCAGATCCTCGACGTGAACCTCACCGACCGCACCGCCGTGTGCCAGCCGGGTGTGGTGACCAAGCAACTGCAGAACGTCGCTGAAGAAAACGGCCTGTATTATCCGGTGGACTTCGCCTCGTCCGGTTCCAGCCAGATTGGCGGCAATATCGGCACCAATGCCGGCGGGATCAAAGTAATTCGCTACGGTATGACCCGCAACTGGGTGGCCGGCATGAAGGTCGTCACCGGCAAAGGCGATGTGCTGGAGCTGAACCGCGACCTGATCAAAAACGCCACCGGCTACGACATGCGCCAGCTGTTTATCGGCGCCGAAGGCACCCTGGGCTTTGTGGTCGAAGCCACCATGCGCCTGGACCGTGCGCCAAAGAACCTCACGGCAATGGTGCTCGGCACGACTGATTTCGACTCGATCATGCCGGTGCTGCACGCCTTCCAGAGCAAACTGGACCTGACCGCCTTCGAATTCTTCTCGGACAAAGCCCTGGCCAAAGTCCTTGGTCGTGGCGACGTGCCGGCGCCGTTCGAAACCGAGTGCCCGTTCTACGCCCTGCTGGAATTCGAAGCCACCACCGAAGAAGTCGCCAACCACGCCCTGGAAACGTTCGAACATTGCGTGGAGCAGGGCTGGGTGCTGGATGGCGTGATGAGCCAGAGCGAAACCCAGCTGCACAACCTGTGGAAACTGCGCGAGTACATCTCCGAAACCATTTCCCACTGGACGCCGTACAAGAACGACATCTCGGTGACCGTGTCGAAAGTGCCAGCGTTCCTGAGCGAAATTGACGCGATCGTCGGTGAACACTACCCGGACTTCGAAATCGTCTGGTTCGGCCATATCGGTGACGGCAACCTGCACCTGAACATCCTCAAGCCGGAAAACCTGAGCAAGGATGAGTTTTTCGCCAAGTGCGCCACCGTTAACAAGTGGGTATTCGAGACCGTCGCCAAGTACAACGGCTCGATCTCCGCCGAACACGGCGTGGGCATGACCAAGCGCGATTACCTGACCTACAGCCGTTCACCGGTTGAAATCGAATACATGAAGGCCGTCAAAGCCGTGTTCGACCCTAACGGGATCATGAACCCCGGCAAGATCTTCGCTGTTTAACCGCACCTGAAGGAGTCGTTCCATGAGCTACCAGCACAAGTATGTCGACGGCACCAACATCCACTTCCCGGTGGGTAAAGTGGTGTGCATCGGGCGTAACTACGCCGAACACGCCAAGGAACTGGACAACCCGGTACCCACCGAGCCGCTGCTGTTCATCAAGCCGGGCAGCTGCGTGGTGCCGTTGGAAGGTGGCTTTGCCATTCCGACCGAGCGTGGTTCGGTGCACTACGAAGCGGAAATCGCCGTATTGATCGGCAAGCCTTTGTCCGCCAAGCCGAGCCGGGAAGAAGTGCTGGACGCCATCTCCGGCTTCGCTCCGGCCCTGGACCTGACCCTGCGCGACAAACAGGCCGAGCTCAAAGCCAAGGGCTTGCCGTGGGAAATCGCCAAGTCTTTCGATGGCGCGGCGGTGATTGCCCCCTTCGTGGTCAGCAGTACCTTTGCGGACGTGACCGATATCGGCATTCGCCTGAGCATCAACGGCGAATTGCGCCAGGACGGCAACAGCGCGCAGATGCTTAACCCGATTGTGCCGATGATTCAGTACATGGCGGGTTGCTTCTCCCTCCAAGCGGGCGACGTGATCCTGACCGGCACCCCGGCGGGCGTTGGCCCATTGAATGTGGGGGATGAAGTGGTGTTGGAGCTGGCGGGTGTCAATCGCTTCGAAAGCGTTGTGCGCTAAATCACTGCCAAACTGCGATCAAACTGTGGGAGCGGGCTTGCCCGCGATGGCGGTGTGACAGTCACTGAATAGTTGACTGAACGCCCTTAATCGCGGGCAAGCCCGCTCCCACAGTTGTTTGTGTACATCTGCAGGATCCAGCGTTTTGCATTTTTTTCACACACTATCCGGATAATTCCCTGCTCTTGCGCGCGGGTCCTTGAATCCTGTGCTATCCCCTACAGCTGACTTTCCGGAAAAGCGCTCAATGGTCGTGCCTCTGCCCACTTCGAAAACCTCGCTTCGCTCTCGCTTGTCCATGCGCTGGTATTCCTGGGTATTTTTGGCTGGTGCCATTTTGTATGGCATCGCCTGGGCCATGCACTGGGATGATCGCGGCCTGCTGTGGGTGCTGGAGCGTTTCGAGAGTTCGGCCGAACGCCGGGAAAGTGTGTGGCTGCCGGACTATCACGCGGTGATCGACGCCAAGTTGCTGCCCGGTATGGAGAAGGACGAGGCATCAGACCTGTCCTATAACCCGCAGACCAAAACCCTGTTTTCAGTGATGGGCAAGAATCCCTTCCTGGTCGAACTGAGCCTGCAAGGCGATGTGTTGCGCAAAATGCCGCTCAACGGTTGGAACAATCCGGAAGGCGTGGCAGTGATGGAAAACGGCTTGATGGCGGTGGTCGATGAACGCGATCACAGCCTGACCGTGGTCAAGGTCGACGCCGGCACTACGGCGCTGAACAAGGCCGATTTCCCCAGTTATGACCTGGGCCCGTCCAAAGATCAGAACAAAGCCTTTGAGGCCGTTACCTGGGACAAGCGCAACCAGCAGTTGGTGCTGGGCGAAGAACGTCCCCCGGCCCTGTTCACCTGGAAAAGCGATGGCAATACGCTGACCGGCGACAAGCAAAAACTGGCCAGCACCGAACTGGATGTGCGCAACCTGTCGGCCCTGTCCATCGACCCACGTACCGGACATTTGCTGGTGCTGTCGGCCGATTCCCACCTGCTGCTGGAACTGGATGAAACGGGCGAGCAAGTCAGCTTCATGACCTTGCTTGGCGGCTTCAATGGCCTGAAAGACACGATCCCCCGTGCCGAAGGCGTGACCATGGACGAGAGCGGCAACCTGTACATGGTCAGTGAGCCAAACCTGTTCTATCGCTTTGAAAAGCAGAAATAACTGACGAATTACGTCAGAGTTTTCTTTATAAACGGCATTCGCCAGGCAGTCCGGTGCGTTTAAGTTTAAATTCAGGTGACCTTGATATCTATTCGCCAGTTTTTTCTCTGAGCCCGCCCCGATGCGTCGACTTGCCCGCCCTAAACCTGCTGTTTTTATCCTGCTGTTGCTCGCCCTGGTCACTGCCGGGCTGGTGGCACAGCAGTTCCGTCTGTTCGAACGCGCCTGGTTCAACTGGCAGGTGTGGTACCAGCCTGCGGATGAGCGCGCCATTGGCCTGGCGGATTATCGCGTCACCCTCGAAGGCCAGGTGATCGAAGGGCTCGACGACGATGTCTCGGCCCTGACCTACGACCCCGTGCGCAAAAGCCTGTTTACTGTCACCAATAAAAACGCCGAACTGGTCGAGTTGTCGCTGGAGGGCAAGATCCTGCGGCGCATTCCGCTGGTGGGCTTTGGCGATGCCGAAGCGGTGGAATTTATCAGCGACAACATCTACGTCATCAGCGATGAGCTCCAGCAGCGCTTGATCAAAGTGCATGTGGACGATGACACCAAGTTCCTCGACGCCGCCGATGCGGAGCAAATGACCCTGGGCGTGCACGTCGGCGGCAACAAGGGCTTTGAAGGGTTGGCCTACGACTCGGTGGGCAAGCGCTTGTTCGTGGCCAAGGAACGCGACCCCATGCTGATCTACGAGGTGCACGGGTTTCCCCATTTCAAGCCGGAAAAAACCTATTCGGTACATGTGATCAACAACCCCAAGCGCGATGCCGGCCTGTTTGTGCGCGACCTGTCGAGCCTGCAATACGACGAGCGCAGTGGCCATCTGTTGGCGCTGTCGGATGAGTCGTTCCTGGTCTTGGAGCTGGATATTGATGGTCGCCCTCTAAGCAGTCTGTCGTTGCTTAAAGGGCGCCATGGCCTGAGCAAGCGCGTGCCCCAGGCCGAAGGGATCGCCATGGATGACGACGGCACGCTGTACATGGTCAGCGAGCCCAACCTGTTTTACGTGTTCAAGAAACCCTGATCAGAACATCCATTGCACACCCAGCGAATAACCGGTCTGGCTGCCTTCAGCATGCCCGAGGCGGCCATTGACCTCGGCAAACACGCCCAACTGTGGGGTGATCGCCAGTTGGCTGCCCAGTTGTGCGCGAGCGAAGCTCTTATCCACTGAGCCCAGCCTGGCGGTGCGGGCCTGGCCATCGGCGCGTGCGGTGAGTTGCAGGTCGTCCAGGCGGCCGTCGGCCAATTCCTTGACCCAGGCGATGTCGCCGTAGGGCATCAGGTTCAGGCCATAGGGCAGGGCAACAGCGCCGCGCACGCGCCAGCCGAGGCTGGCTTCCAGGGAGTCGAAAGACTGCTCTTCGTACTCCAGGGCCGTGCGCAGGTTCTGCTTTTCGTGGAACTTGTCGATGCGGTAATGGCTGTAGTCCAGGCCGGCGAACGGCCCGCTCTTGATCGCGCCAAAGTCAAAGTCATAGCCACCCAGCACCCGTGCGCCCAACGCCAGGGCATCGGTATCGCCCGTCAGTTGCTGGTTGAGCAGGATCGGCCCGCCATTGGCCTGGATGACCAGGTTGCGCTTGGAGTCGAAGCGCGTGTGGCCCACGCTCAGGTCACCGGCCAGCCAGCGTGGCCCGCCATCGTTGAGCAGTGCATAGACGGCTGCCTGCCAGGTGTCGCTGTCGAGCTTGCCGCGATGCTCCAGTTTGTCGCGCCCATTGAGGTAGCTGAGGCTGGCGCCGATATTCAGGCTTGAAGTCAGTTGGTAGTCGCCGAGGGCATGCAGGCCCACGCGCCGGGCTTCGGGGTTGGGGGCCGTGTCGAAGCCGCTGTCCGGGTTGTATTCGCCATCCACGCCGATCTCGCCATCGAAGCTGCCGACCCCGCGGCTGCCCGCTTGCAGGGTCAGCCAACGGCGATCATGCAGGCGCACCAGGGCCTGATGCTGGCGCTGCAGGTTGTCTTGCATATTGCGCGCAACGGCACCGCCAGAAGCGGTCGAGGCCATCAGGTCGGCGTTGGTCAGTTCCAGCACCAGGCGGCTGAGCAGGCGTGAATAGTCGCGCAGGCGCTGGTCGATGCGCGCCTGGCCGAATGCATCGGTCAGCACGGCTTTGTTGTCTTCGTTCGGGTCGTGCCAGGTCGAGCCGCCGGGGATTTTCGGGTTGTCGGTCTGGGTGTAGCCGTCCAGGTCGCCCAGTTCCCAGTTGGTGGCCTCTATATAAAGGATCGGGATATTCAGCGGTTCAAACGCTTCACCATCGCTGCAGCAGCCGGTGCCCTTCGGGTACTGCGGGTCCAGGCCGGGGTTGCTGAATAAGGGGATGTTCAATTCCCTGGCGATCTGGAAGGTGTGCTCGCGCAAGGAGGCCAAGGCCGGGTTGGCGGTGCTGTTCTGGCCGGCGTGGGCGTACATCATGTCGCCGGTGATCAGGCTGTCGAGGTTGATCATCGCGAGCATGTTGGCGCGCTGGCTGGTGTTGAGTGAGTCGACAAAGGCCCGGGAGCCGCGCAGGCCTTCTTCTTCGGCGCCGAACCCCACTACCTGCAGGCCGTTTTCCAGTGACAGGCCGCTGAGGTTCTTCGCCACCTCGGTCAGCACGCTGGCGCCGGAACCGTTGTCATCCAGGCCTTGCAGGGTCGGGCGGCCGAAGTAAGTGTCGAAATGCGCGCCAATCACCACGTACTGGGCCTTGGTACCAGCGGCAGAGGCCACCACGTTTTGCGAAGCCCGGCTGCCGTTGTTCCAGGTGAAGTCCTGGCGGCTGATGCTATAGGCCGTGCCCATCTGGCTCTGCATCCAGTCGGCTGCCCCGGCAAAATTTGCCGTGCCGCGATATCGGCCAGGGTAGTCGTTGATCAGTTTTTCCAGGGTGGTGTTGGCGTGCTGGCCGTAATCGTAGGCCTGGGTAGGCGTGGACAGCAGGGCACCGGCAACGCTGATGGCGAGGGCTAGGGGCTTTATCACAAGGTCTTCCTTGAGGTGATGGGAATGTGCAAGCCCAGACCCTTTGCACAATGCGCGCCTCATTCCATGGGCGGCTGCGAATTGGCGCATTGTTAAACGCGTGGGTCGCGTGGCTGTAATTTGTAACGGATTGGATACCAGGCTGGGCAGGGGATGCCGTGACAGAGCGCACGGTTTTGGCGAGGAGTGCTGCGAAAAGTAGCGTTTTTGTTACATCGCTCTAGAGTCGAGCGCTAACACATGTGGGAGCTGGCTTGCCTGCGATGGCATCGCCTCGGTATCCATTGATACACCGAGTCGTCTGCATCGCGGGCAAGCCCGGCTCCCACAGGGTCAGGCCTTGAGGGTTTTCACGCCTTCCGGGGTACCCAGCAGCAATACATCCGCCGGGCGCGCCGCGAACAGGCCGTTGGTGACCACGCCCACAATGGCGTTGATCTGCGTCTCAAGCTCCACCGGGTTGGTGATCTGCATATTGAACACGTCGAGGATGATGTTGCCGTTGTCGGTCAACACACCTTCGCGGTACACCGGGTCGCCGCCCAGTTTCACCAGCTCGCGGGCCACGTGGCTGCGGGCCATGGGGATGACTTCCACCGGCAGTGGGAACGTGCCCAGCACCGGCACCAGCTTGCTCGCGTCGGCGATGCAAATGAAGGTCTTGGCCACGGCCGCGACAATCTTCTCGCGGGTCAGGGCCGCGCCGCCGCCTTTGATCAGGTTCAGGTGCTCGTCGCTTTCATCGGCGCCGTCGACGTAGAACTCCAGGTCGCTCACGGTGTTGAGCTCGTACACCGGAATGCCATGGCCCTTGAGGCGGGCGGCGGTGGCTTCGGAACTGGCCACGGCGCCGTCGAACGCGCCCTTGTGCTGGGCCAGTGCGTCGATAAAGCAGTTGGCGGTGGAACCGGTGCCGACACCGACGATGCTCTTGTCGTCGAGTTTAGGAAGGATTAAATCGACAGCGGCCTGGGCCACTGCCTGTTTGAGTTGATCCTGGGTCATGCGGGCTCCGGAACGGGCGGGGAATTAACGAGGGCGGCGAGTATAACCCAACAAAACCTCGGGATTCGTGTGGTCGCCCGGCCAAACGCTGGGTTAGACTCCTTGGCCCTGCCCAACCCGTGAAGTAGATGCCTGCCGATGCTTGAACACTACGTCAAAAAAATCCTCACCTCGCGTGTTTACGACATCGCCGTGGAAACCCCCTTGCAGACTGCCCGCCAGCTCTCCGAGCGGCTGGGTAACAAGATTTGGCTCAAGCGCGAAGACTTGCAGCCGGTGTTCTCGTTCAAGATTCGCGGCGCCTACAACAAGCTGACCCAGCTCAGTGCCGAAGAACGTGCACGCGGCGTCGTCACCGCGTCGGCCGGCAACCATGCCCAGGGCCTGGCCCTGGCGGCCAAGGTGCTGGGGGTGAAAGCCACCATCGTGATGCCCAAGACCACCCCGGAGATCAAGGTCGAAGGCGTGCGCTCCCGGGGCGGCAAAGTGGTGCTGCACGGTGATTCCTTTCCGGAAGCCCTGGCCTACTCGCTCAAGCTGGTCGACGAAAAAGGCTACGTGTACATCCACCCCTACGATGATCCGCACACCATTGCCGGGCAGGGCACCGTGGCGATGGAAATCCTGCGCCAGCACCCAGGGCCTCTGGACGCGATTTTCGTACCGGTGGGCGGCGGCGGTCTGATCGCCGGGATTGCGGCGTATGTGAAATACCTGCGCCCGGAGATCAAGATCATCGGCGTGGAACCGGACGACTCCAACTGCCTGCAAGCCGCCATGGCGGCGGGCGAGCGTGTGGTATTGCCGACCGTGGGCATCTTCGCCGACGGCGTGGCGGTGGCGCAGATCGGCCAGCACACCTTCGACATTTGCAAAGACTACGTGGATGAAGTGATCACCGTCAGCACCGATGAAATCTGTGCGGCGATCAAGGACATCTACGATGACACCCGCTCCATCACCGAGCCGGCGGGTGCGCTGGGCGTGGCCGGGATCAAAAAGTACGTCGAGACCCGCGGTGTCAGCGGCCAGACCTTTGTCGCCATCGACTCGGGTGCCAACGTCAACTTCGACCGTTTGCGCCATGTGGCCGAGCGCGCCGAACTGGGTGAAGGTCGTGAGGCCATCATCGCCGTGACCATCCCCGAGCGGCCGGGCAGCTTCAAGGCCTTCTGCGAAGCGGTGGGCAAACGCCAGATCACCGAATTCAACTACCGCTACCACTCCGGCAGCGAAGCGCACATTTTCGTCGGCGTGCAGACCCACCCGGAAAACGACCCGCGCAGCGCGTTGGTGGCCAGCCTGACCAGCCAGGGTTTCCCGGTGCTGGACCTCACCGAGAACGAACTGGCCAAGTTGCACATTCGCCATATGGTCGGCGGGCATGCGGCCAAAGTCAGCGACGAGTTGGTGTTTCGCTTCGAATTCCCGGAGCGGCCGGGGGCGTTGTTCAACTTCCTCAACAAACTCGGCGGGCGCTGGAATATCTCGATGTTCCACTACCGCAACCACGGCGCGGCTGACGGCCGAGTGGTGGCGGGCTTGCAGGTACCGGCGGACGAGCGTCACCTGGTTCCCGCGGCCTTGGCGCAAATCGGTTACCCGTACTGGGATGAAAGCGAAAACCCGGCTTACCAGCTGTTCCTCGGTTGAGCGACTACGCTGACTGAGCGGCCTATAAGGAATAGAGACCATGGAAACGCTGACCACCCTCAAGGTGATCCACATCACCGCCACCGTATTGCTGCTGCTCAGCGGCCTGGGCCTGGCGGTATTGGCGTGGCGTAAACGCAGCGCCGGCCCGGCCGCGACCGTGCAGCGCCCCTGGGCATTTGTATGGCTGCTGATGGGGATTTGCCTGGTGAGCATGCCCTTCACCGGCTGGTGGCTGGTGCACCTGCTCGGCTGGCCATTGGGGCAAACCTGGATCTTGGGCTCCAGCATCCTCTACACCGTGGCGGCGCTGGCCTGGTTCTGGCTGGTGGCGCGGCTCAATCGGCTGCGCAAGGGCGAGGGCGGGAGCCTGAATTTCACCCTGGTGCTGGCGGTGGTCAGCCTGGTGGGGTTTGTGGCGATTGCCGGGCTTATGGGCGCCAAGCCGGTTTAAAGCGTTAGACCGCGTCGCGTTCATCGCAGGCAAGCCAGCTCCCACAGGGGAATGCATTCCAAATGTGGGAGCTGGCTTGCCTGCGATAGCGTCATCAGCTGCGCAGCGTAATCACCGGCCAACCACGCTTTTCAGCCTCGGCGCGCAAATTCTGATCCGGATCCACTGCCACCGGGTGCGTCACCTGCTCCAGCAACGGCAAATCATTCATCGAATCGCTGTAGAAGTAGCTGTCTTCCAGGCTATGCCCGGTTTCTTCCAACCAGCGGTTCAAACGCGTCACCTTGCCCTCGCGAAAGCACGGCACATCGGTACTGCGCCCGGTATAGCGGCCATCCACCATTTCGCATTCGGTGGCGATCAGGGTCTCGACGCCCAGGCGGGCGGCAATCGGCGCGGTGACGAAGCGGTTGGTGGCGGTGATGATCACCAGCTTGTCACCGGCGGCGCGGTGCCTGGCCAGCAGTTCAACGGCCTTCGGGAGCATGATGGGCTCGATGCAGTCGCGCATGTAGTCGTTGTGCCACGCGTCCAGCTGGGCCATCTCGGTGCGGCCGAGGATTTCCAGGCAGAAGTTCAAGTAGGCGGCGTTATCCAGCCGGCCGGCCAGGTAGTCCTGGTAGAACTCGTCGTTGCGGGCCTTGTAGGCTACCGCGTCGAGAATTCCGCGTTCACACAGGTAATCGCCCCAGGCGTGATCGCTGTCACCGCCCAGAAGGGTATTGTCCAAGTCGAATAAAGCCAGGCGCATTGCAGTTACTCGCTGAAAAGTCTGTAAAAAGGCGTCCAGAATACGGTCTTTTCACAAGAGTGCACATAAGGTAAGAAGCCTCGTTGCCGCTGGAACAACCTTTGTGGAACAATGCGGCGACATGCGTTTGCGAGGTTGTTGCCGTGATCGACCCCGATGGTTTCCGTCCTAATGTCGGCATTATTCTGACGAATGATGCCGGACAGGTGCTATGGGCTCGCCGAATCAACCAAGATGCCTGGCAGTTTCCTCAAGGTGGAATCAACCCCGACGAAACCCCTGAAGACGCCTTGTACCGTGAGTTGAACGAAGAAGTCGGCCTTGAGCGCGAAGATGTACAAATTCTGGCCTGTACCCGTGGCTGGTTGCGCTATCGTTTGCCGCAACGCCTGGTGCGTACCCACAGCCAACCGCTGTGCATCGGCCAGAAGCAGAAATGGTTTCTTTTGCGCCTGATCTCCAACGAGCAGCGGGTGCGGATGGATTTGACCGGTAAACCGGAGTTCGATGGCTGGCGCTGGGTCAGCTATTGGTATCCGTTGGGCCAGGTGGTGACATTCAAGCGCGAGGTTTATCGTCGCGCTCTCAAAGAGCTTGCCCCGCGCCTTTTAGCGCGCGACTGACGACGGAGTTCGACCCCGAGCCATGCTCAATACGCTGCGCAAGATCGTCCAGGAAGTTAACTCCGCCAAGGATCTCAAGGCGGCGTTGGGGATTATTGTGTTGCGCGTCAAGGAAGCCATGGGCAGCCAGGTCTGCTCGGTTTACCTGCTGGACCCCGAGACCAACCGTTTTGTGCTGATGGCCACGGAGGGCTTGAACAAGCGCTCCATCGGCAAGGTCAGCATGGCGCCCAATGAAGGTCTGGTGGGCCTGGTGGGGACGCGTGAAGAACCCCTGAACCTCGAGAACGCGGCCGATCACCCGCGTTATCGCTACTTTGCCGAAACCGGCGAAGAGCGCTACGCCTCGTTCCTTGGTGCGCCGATCATTCACCACCGCCGCGTTGTCGGCGTGTTGGTTATCCAGCAAAAAGAGCGTCGCCAGTTCGACGAAGGCGAAGAAGCCTTCCTGGTGACCATGAGCGCGCAACTGGCCGGGGTTATCGCCCACGCCGAAGCGACCGGCTCGATTCGCGGCCTGGGGCGCCAGGGCAAGGGTATCCAGGAAGCCAAGTTCGTCGGCGTACCGGGTTCGCCAGGCGCTGCGGTGGGTACCGCGGTGGTCATGCTGCCGCCCGCCGACCTCGATGTGGTGCCGGACAAGACCGTCAGTGACATCGACGCCGAAATCAAACTGTTCAAGACCGCCCTCGAAGGCGTGCGCGCCGACATGCGCAACCTGTCGACCAAGCTGGCCACCCAGCTGCGCCCCGAAGAGCGTGCGCTGTTTGACGTGTACCAGATGATGCTCGACGACGCGTCCCTGGGTAACGAAGTCAAGACTGTGATCAAGACCGGCCAGTGGGCCCAGGGCGCGTTACGCCAGGTGGTCACCGATCACGTCAACCGTTTCGAAATGATGGACGACGCCTACCTGCGCGAGCGCGCATCGGATGTGCGCGACCTGGGGCGACGTCTGTTGGCGTACCTGCAGGAAGACCGCAGCACCAACATGGTCTTCCCCGATAACACCATCCTGGTCAGTGAAGAGTTGACCGCCACCCAGCTTGGCGAAGTGCCTGAAGGCAAGCTGGTGGGCTTGGTTTCGGTATTGGGTTCGGGTAACTCCCACGTGGCGATCCTGGCCCGGGCCATGGGTATCCCGACGGTGATGGGCCTGGTGGACCTGCCGTACTCCAAGGTCGATGGCATCGACATGATCGTCGATGGGCATCGCGGCGAGGTGTTCACCAACCCCAGCGACGTGCTGCGCAAGCAATACGCCGAGGTGGTGGAAGAAGAGAAGCAACTGGCCCAGGGCCTGGATTCGCTGCGCGAGCTGCCGTGTGTGACCCCCGATGGCCACCGGGTACCGCTGCTGGTCAACACTGGCCTGCTGGCGGATGTAGCCCGTGCGCAACAGCGCGGCGCCGAAGGGGTGGGGCTGTACCGCACCGAAGTGCCGTTCATGATCAACCAGCGTTTCCCGAGCGAGAAGGAGCAGCTGGCGATTTATCGCGAGCAACTGCAAGCCTTCCACCCGTTACCGGTGACGATGCGCAGCCTGGATATTGGCGGCGACAAGTCACTGTCCTATTTCCCCATCAAGGAAGACAACCCCTTCCTTGGCTGGCGCGGTATTCGCGTTACCCTCGACCATCCCGAAATCTTCCTCGTCCAGACCCGCGCCATGCTCAAGGCCAGCGAGGGCTTGAACAACCTGCGCATCCTGCTGCCGATGATCTCCGGCACCCATGAGCTGGAAGAAGCCCTGCACCTGATCCACCGCGCGTGGGGCGAAGTGCGCGATGAAGGCGCCGATGTGCCGATGCCGCCGATTGGCGTGATGATCGAAATACCGGCGGCGGTGTACCAGGCCAAGGAACTGGCGCGGCAGGTGGACTTCCTGTCGGTAGGCTCCAACGACCTGACCCAGTACCTGCTGGCCGTGGACCGTAACAACCCACGGGTGGCCGACCTCTACGACTACCTGCACCCGGCGGTGCTGCAAGCGCTGCAACACGTGGTGCGCGACGCCCATGCCGAAGGCAAGCCGGTGAGTATCTGCGGCGAAATGGCCGGCGACCCGGCGGCGGCGGTGCTGTTGATGGCGATGGGCTTTGACAGCCTGTCGATGAACGCCACCAACTTGCCGAAAGTGAAGTGGATGCTGCGCCAGGTGGAATTGAGCAGGGCCAAGGATTTGCTCGCCGAGTTGATGACCATCGACAACCCGCAAGTTATCCACAGCTCGCTGCAATTGGCGCTGAAAAACCTGGGGTTGACCCGGATGATCAACCCGGCCTCGGCCAAAACCCTGTAGGAGCGAGCTTCTAGCAGATCGTTCCCGCGCTCTGCGTGGGAATGCAGCCCTGGACGCTCCGCGTCGGCTTTTAGAGCGTGACGCAGAGCGTCACAAGAGGCGTTCCCACGCAGAGCGTGGGAACGATGAAAGATCGAGGCACCTTCATCGCAGGCAAGCCAGCTCCCACCTGTGGAATGCATTCACCTGTGGGAGCTGGCTTGCCTGCGATAGCGGTGGTCCATGCAGCGCTAAAACATCAGGTCCACCTCACCCAGCCGCCCCCCGTGCGGGCCAAAGCTGCGCTCCAGCATCCGCCGCGTCCCATCGGCATTCACGATCAGCGCTGTGCTCGCCCGTGTCCCATAACTGGGGCTGGCGATAAACACGCTCGACAGCAGGCTTTCGGTCGCCAGGCCTACGCCGGTGTCCGGCAACTCAGCAAACGGGGCAGTCTGCGGGTCGCTGAGAATTCCCAGCAGTGCCTCAGGCTCAGGGTTTTCCAGCACGGCGCTGAACGCTGCTTTGGCCTTCACTAGCTTCGGCCAGGGCGTATCCAGCCCGGCATTGGATAACCCGTACACCCCCGCCTTCAACCGCGTCGGCTCGGTATCATTGGCGTTGTAGTGCCACAGCTCATCCCGCGTGCCCACCAGCAGGTTGAACCCGGCATATTCAATCGAGCGGCCGTTCACATCGGCCAAATAATCGTCGATCGGCAGCGAACCGCTGAGAAACCGCGCAACCAGTTCGCCGCGAGACTTGCGTGCCGGTGGCTGGTGCGGGTCGCGGATGTTGGTCAAGGCGGCAAAGCGCCCATCCGCGTTCACCCCCAGCCAGGTGCCCCCGGCCTCCTGATCGCGACCGGCATAAACCTGGGGCACATCCGCCCACTGGGCCAGCGGCAGGCTGGGGCGGGCGTAGAACTCATCGCGGTTGGCCGCGACGATCAGTGGCTGGGCATGGCCCGGTCGCCAGGCGAAAACAATCAGGCACATCGGGTGACCCCTTTTGTGTTTTTGCCACTCTACCCACAGACGCGCCGGTGTTCCATCGTCTCGAAGTTGGGCCGTGCACCTCTGATCCGTTAACATGCCGGGCTATTTGGCGTGTATGTGAACTTCTTAATTTGATCTCGCCGCTGTAACGCAGGCTTAATCGCACATCGGCATGGTCCGGTGCGTCATGACTAAATGTTTTAACGAGGAGTCGCAATGCTGCCTTACCCGCAGATCGACCCGGTGGCCCTGGCCATCGGTCCGCTGAAAATCCATTGGTACGGGTTGATGTACCTGATCGGCATCGGCGGCGCCTGGCTGTTGGCTTCCCGGCGCCTGAACCGTTTCGACCCGACCTGGACCAAGGAGAAGCTCTCCGACATGGTGTTCTGGATGTCGATGGGGGTGATCGTCGGCGGGCGCCTGGGGTATGTGCTGTTCTACGACCTGTCTGCGTATCTCGCCAACCCGACCCTGATCTTCGAAGTGTGGAAGGGCGGCATGGCGTTCCACGGCGGGTTTATCGGCGTGATGATCGCCGCCTGGTGGTTTGGCCGGCGCAATGGCAAGTCGTTCTTCCAGCTGATGGACTTCGTCGCCCCCTTCGTGCCGATCGGCCTGGGTGCCGGGCGCATTGGTAACTTTATCAACGCCGAGCTGTGGGGCAAGCCGACCGACGTGCCGTGGGCGATGGTGTTCCCGCCGTTCAGCGACCCGGCGCAACTGCCGCGCCACCCGTCGCAGCTGTACCAGTTCGCATTGGAAGGTGTGGCGCTGTTCCTTATTCTCTATATCTTCTCGCGCAAGCCACGCCCAACCATGGCCGTGTCGGGCATGTTCGCGCTGTTCTACGGGATTTTCCGCTTTATCGTCGAATTCGTACGGGTACCGGATGCGCAGTTGGGCTACCTGGCATGGGGCTGGCTGACCATGGGTCAGGTGCTTAGCTTGCCAATGATCCTGGCGGGCCTGGGCATGCTGTGGTGGGCGTACAATCGCCCGCAGCCGCTGAAGAACGCCGCGCTTTAAATTCGAATGCCAAGACCAGGAGGTCTTGGCTTCAACGATACGGGTAAAAACATGAAGCAATATCTCGAACTGCTGCAGGACGTCGTGACCAATGGCCTGACCAAGGGCGACCGCACGGGCACCGGCACCAAGGCTGTGTTTGCGCGTCAGTATCGGCATAACCTGGCCGACGGCTTCCCGCTGCTGACCACCAAGAAGCTGCACTTCAAAAGCATCGCCAACGAACTGATCTGGATGTTGAGCGGCAACACCAACATCAAGTGGCTCAACGAAAATGGCGTGAAGATCTGGGATGAGTGGGCCACCGAAGACGGCGACCTGGGTCCCGTGTACGGCGAGCAGTGGACCGCCTGGCCGACCAAGGACGGCGGCACGATCAACCAGATCGACTACATGGTGCACACGCTCAAGACCAACCCCAACAGCCGCCGCATCCTGTTCCACGGCTGGAACGTCGAATACCTGCCGGACGAAACCCAGAGCCCGCAGGAAAACGCGCGTAACGGCAAGCAAGCCCTGCCGCCGTGCCATTTGCTGTACCAGGCGTTCGTGCATGACGGCCATCTGTCGATGCAGCTGTATATCCGCAGCTCCGACGTATTCCTGGGGCTGCCGTACAACACTGCCGCGCTGGCGTTGCTGACCCACATGCTGGCCCAGCAGTGCGACCTGATCCCCCACGAGATCATCGTCACCACGGGCGACACCCACGCCTACAGCAACCACATGGAACAGATCCAGACCCAGTTGGCGCGTACGCCGAAAAAACTGCCGGAACTGGTGATCAAGCGCAAGCCTGCGTCGATCTACGACTACAAGTTCGAAGATTTTGAGATTGTGGGCTACGACGCCGACCCAAGCATCAAGGCCGACGTAGCTATCTAAAGCCTTACTCGGTGAAAAACTGTGGGAGCTGGCTTGCCTGCGATAGCGCAGTGTCAGGCGACATCAATGTCGCGGGCCCGCCGCTATCGCAGGCAAGCCAGCTCCCACATGGGTTTGGTGTTCGCTTGAGTTAATGGCCGTGGCTTCTGCCCACATGCGAAGGCTCGGCCTCGCTGGCCGCAATCCCGCCGCTGACTTCCAACTGCTGCAAGATCCCGCACTGGTTCCCACCGCCGCAACGTTGGCGCAGGTCCAGCAGTTGTTCCTGCAAGGCCAACAACCCGTCGATCCGCGCTTTCACATGGTGGATATGCTCGTCGATCAAGGCATTCACGCTTTCGCATTGGTCCTGGGGGCTGTCGCGCAGACCCAGCAGGCTGCGGATTTCTTCGAGGGTCATGTCCAGGCTGCGGCAGTTGCGAATAAAGGTCAGCCGCTCGGTGTGCGCCTGGGTGTACACGCGGTAGTTGCCGTCGGTGCGTGCCGGGGGCGGCAGCAGGTTTTCCTTCTCGTAATAACGGATGGTTTCCACCGGGCAATCGGTGAGTTTGGCCAGTTCGCCGATCTTCATCGCAGCAATCTCCAAATGGGCGCTTGACCCTATAGTGGCTACAGGGTCTTTACTTGGCAACAGGCACCTTTACGGACGCGACCTGATGAGCCACTCCATTCATACCCCGCACAAGCACGACCACAAGCATGATCACGATCACGATCACGGCCATGATCACGATCACGATCACGGCCATGATCACAAACATGACCATGGGCCCGCCAAACTCACGCCTGTGGATAACCACGGCCATTCCGGCTCCTGCTGCTCCGGCGCTGCCGGGCCTGCCATCGTGACCCTGAGTGAGGCGCCCACCGCCGGCTCGCGCCTGAGCACCTTCCGCATCGAAGCCATGGACTGCCCTACCGAGCAGACGCTGATCCAGAACAAGCTGGGCAAGCTCGCTGGCGTGCAGCAACTGGAATTCAACCTGATCAACCGCATCCTCGGCGTCACCCATGACCTGCCGAACACCGCGCCGATCATTGAGGCAATCAAGTCCATCGGCATGCAGGCCGACCCTATCGAAGAAGGCAGCCCCGCTGCCGCGCCGCCCGCCAAGAAACATTGGTGGCCGCTGGCGGTGTCGGGCGTAGGTGCCCTGGGGGCCGAGGTGCTGCACTTCACCGGTGTGGCGCCCACCTGGGTAATCGCGCTGGTGGCGTTGGTGTCGATTCTCAGCGGCGGCCTTACCACCTACAAGAAGGGCTGGATTGCCCTGAAGAACTTCAACCTCAATATCAATGCCTTGATGAGCATCGCGGTGACGGGCGCGATCCTGATTGGCCAGTGGCCCGAAGCGGCGATGGTGATGTTCCTGTTCACCGTGGCCGAGTTGATCGAGGCCAAGTCCCTGGACCGTGCGCGCAACGCCATCAGCGGCCTGATGCAGATGACTCCGGAACAGGCCACGGTGCGCCAGGCTGACGGTTCCTGGCTGGAACAGGAGGTCAAAAGCATTGATCTTGGGGCGATTGTGCGGGTAAAGCCTGGCGAGCGCATCGGGCTCGACGGGGAAGTCACGGCCGGCCAGTCCACCATCGACCAGGCACCGATCACCGGGGAAAGCCTGCCGATAGAAAAAACCGTGGGCGATAAAGTGTTTGCCGGCACCATCAACCAGGCCGGCGCCCTGGAGTACAAGGTCACCGCCGCGGCCAACAACTCCACGCTGGCGCGGATCATTCACGCCGTGGAACAGGCCCAAGGGGCACGGGCGCCAACCCAGCGCTTTGTTGACAGTTTCTCCAAGGTCTACACCCCGGCTGTCTTCCTGTTTGCCCTCGGTGTGGCGGTGATTCCGCCGCTGTTCATGGCGGGCGTGTGGTTTGACTGGATCTACCGCGCCCTCGTGCTGCTGGTGGTGGCCTGCCCTTGTGCCTTGGTGATCTCCACCCCGGTGACCATTGTCAGCGGCCTGGCGGCAGCGGCGCGCAAAGGCATCCTGATCAAGGGCGGCGTGTACCTGGAGGGCGGCTACAAGCTCGACTACCTGGCCCTCGACAAGACCGGCACCATCACCCACGGCAAACCGGTGCAAACCGACTACCTGCCGCTGTTCCCGAACATCGAAGACAGCGCGCCGGCCCTGGCGGCCAGCTTGG
Organism: Pseudomonas sp. CCI1.1; assembly: GCF_034348165.1. Classification (NCBI taxonomy): domain Bacteria; kingdom Pseudomonadati; phylum Pseudomonadota; class Gammaproteobacteria; order Pseudomonadales; family Pseudomonadaceae; genus Pseudomonas; species Pseudomonas sp. CCI1.1. The sequence continues at coordinate 4,278,859 of NZ_CP133780.1, read as the reverse complement.
CATCGCGCTCCGATCACCCGGTGTCCCTGGCGATTGCCAACGCAGCTGTGGATAAAAACCTGTCGACTCACGCTGTGGATAACTTCGAGGCCCTGGCCGGGCGCGGTGTGCGGGGTGATATCAACGGCCAGACCTATCACCTGGGTAACCACCGCCTGGTGGAAGACCTGGGCTTGTGCTCAGAGGCGTTGGAAGAAAAACTCTTCGCCCTGGAAAAACAAGGCAAGTCTGTGGTGTTGCTGTTGGACAAGTCTGGCCCGCTGGCGCTGTTTGCCGTGGCCGACACGGTCAAGGAGAGCAGCCGCGAAGCCATTCAGCAGTTGCACGACCTGGGCATCAAGACCCTGATGCTCACCGGCGACAACACCCACACTGCCAAGGCCATTGCGGCCCAGGTGGGTATCGACCAGGCCCAGGGCGACCTGTTGCCCACCGACAAACTGCAAGCCATCGAAACCCTCTACGGCCAGGGCCGTCGGGTGGGCATGGTCGGTGACGGTATCAACGACGCCCCGGCCCTGGCCCGTGCCGAGATCGGCTTCGCCATGGCCGCGGCGGGCACCGACACCGCTATCGAGACCGCCGACGTGGCGCTGATGGACGATGATTTGCGCAAGATTCCGGCTTTCATTCGGTTGTCGCGGCAAACGTCGAGTATCCTCAAGCAGAACATCGCCCTGGCGCTGGTGATCAAGGCGATCTTCCTGGCCGTCACGTTCATGGGCATGGCGACCATGTGGATGGCGGTCTTCGCCGACATGGGCGTGAGCCTGCTGGTGGTGTTCAATGGCCTGCGCCTGGTGCGCAAATAGCGGATGAGAGGGTGGTGTGCTGAGTGCTGAGTTAAAGGCGTTTTTCATGGTCGCCCGCCTGGGCAGCATTACCCAGGCGGCGAAGAAACTCGGCTTGAGCCAGCCCACGGTGACCACCCAGATTCGCAACCTCGAAGGCCACTACGGCGTCGAGTTGTTCTACCGTGGCGGCCGCCGCCTCACCGTCAGCGACGAAGGCGCGCGGCTGTTGCCGATGGTCAAGGCGCTGTTGCAGCAGGAAGCGGATATCGAGTTTTTCCTGCGCAACAACGGCCAGGTCCAGGGTGCGCTGAGAATTGCAGCAACGGCGCCGTATTACATCCTCGATCTGGTCAAAGCTTTTCGTGAGCGACTGCCCCAGGTGGAAGTCTCGGTGGAAATCGGCAATTCCCAACAGGTGCTTGAGGCGTTGGACGATTACCGCGTCGATGTCGCGGCCTCATCGCAATTGCTGGAAGATGCCCGTCTGATCCGCCGCGTGCTGGGCACGGACCCGCTGGTGCTGGCGGTGCACCGCAATCACCCGTTGGCCAAGCTCGATCACGTACCGTTGAGCGCGCTTATCGGGCACACCTTGCTGATGCGTGAAGCGGGCTCCACCACCCGCCGGCTGACGGAAGAGATGTTGAAGAACGCCGGCGTGGGGTACGGGCCGTTGCTGGAGATTGGCAGCCGTGAGTCGATTCGCGAGGCGGTGCTGCGCAACATCGGCATTAGCATCATCGCCCGCCAGGAAGTGCCCCATGACCCGCAGTTGCGCGTGCTGACCATCGAGGATGCACCGCAGATTCCGGAGTATCTGTATTGCCTCAAGGAGCGCAAAGGTGCGCGCCTGCCGGCGGCGTTTCTTGGTTTGGCTCAGGAAATGTCACCCCTCTGAACATGGATGGCGGCTTTTAAATGGCCATCGCAGGCAAGCCAGCTCCCACATTTTGATGTGTGAACCTATTCAAGTGTGGGAGCTGGCTTGCCTGCGATAGCGGACCATGAGTCACCCATCTCCTTGAGTCCTACACAAATCCACCAATACCACTATCACCTCCTTTTGCCTTCCTGCCACACCCGCTACGCATTCCCTCCCTAGCATGGCCTTCATCCGTTCGATGAGGTGCCACCATGCACACAGCCCTGACCCAACCCGGCGCACCGATGAAAGTGCGCGCAATCCAGAAACGCTTTGGCGCCTTCACCGCGCTGGACAACGTCTCCCTGGACGTCGCCGCCGGCGAGCTGGTGTGCCTGCTGGGCCCTTCCGGTTGCGGCAAGACCACACTGCTGCGTTGCATCGCCGGCCTGGAGCGCCAGGACAGCGGTGAGCTTTACCTGGGCGAGCGGGACGTGTCCCTGCTGCCACCCCAGGCGCGGGACTACGGCATCCTGTTCCAGTCCTATGCGTTGTTTCCCAACCTCAGCGTTGAAGCGAACATCGGCTACGGCCTTACGGGCAGCGGCCGCGATGAAGTGCGCAAGCGGGTCGCGCAGATGCTTGAGCTGGTGGGCCTGGTGGGCAGCGAAAAGAAGTACCCCGGCCAACTCTCCGGCGGCCAGCAACAGCGCGTCGCCCTGGCCCGCGCACTGGCGCCGGCGCCGTCGTTATTGTTATTGGATGAGCCGATGTCGGCCCTCGATGCCCGCGTGCGCGAGCACCTGTGCACCGAACTGCGCCAACTGCAGCGGCGCCTGGGCATCACCACCTTGATGGTGACCCACAACCAGGACGAAGCCATGTTGATGGCCGACCGCATTGCCGTGATGAACAACGGTAAGGTCGAGCAGTACGCCACGCCCCAGGAAATCTACGACCGCCCGGCCACGCCGTTCGTGGCGGAGTTTGTCGGCCAGGGCAACTGGTTGCCGTTCAGCCGTAACAGCGCCAGCCATGCCCAGGTGGGTGGGTTGAACATGCGCCTGGCTGAGGACGCGGGTGTCGCCCGATCGGGCCGCTTGTTCTGCCGCCCGGAAGCGATCTGCGTCAACCCACCGGTGCATGAAGAAAACCTGTTCCCGGCCAAGGTTCGCGAGATCACCTTCCTCGGCAACCGCTGCCGCATGAGCTTTGAGCTGGAGCAGTTGCCAGGCCATCCGTTGCTGGCTGAACTGGCGCCGGAAGCCATGCCGCGCCTGGGTGCACAGGATATCTGGGTGGCGTTGCCGCCGCGCAGCCTGCAGGTGTTTGCCTGAGATGGGGGCGGTGATGACATTGCCGGTACCGCGCCAGGTGTCCCGCGCCGAGTGGGGCGACCGCCTCTTTGTGGTCGGCGGCAAATGGCTCTGGCTGGGCCTGTTGGTGGTGGCGGTGCTGTTGCCGCTGTTGGCGATCTTCTGGCGCGGCTTCAGCAGCGAAGCCGGGCAGGGCGGTGGGCTGGTGGCAGCACGCGAACTACTGAGTAGCGCCAACTTCCACTGGTTGCTGGGTAATAGCCTGAAAGTTTCCCTCAGCGTGGCGGCCATCGTCGTGCCGCTGGCCTACTTGTTTGCCTATGCCCTGCAACGCACGCTGATCCCCGGCAAGTCCATCTGGCGCGGCCTGTCCTTGCTGCCGTTGATGGCGCCGTCGATGTTGCCGGGCATTGCCCTGGTCTATTTGTTCGGCAACCAGGGCCTGCTGCGCGGCTTGTTCTCGGAGAATATCTATGGGTTCTGGGGCATTGTGCTCGGTGAGGTGATCTACACCTTTCCCCATGCCTTGATGATTTTGCTGTCGGCGTTGTCCCTGGCGGATGCGCGTTTGTTCGACGCCGCTTCGAGCATGGGCGCCAGCCCGGCCCGGGCGTTTCGCAGCATTACCTGGCCGGCCACGCGCCAGGCGGTGTTCGCCGCGTTTTGCCTGGTGTTCACCCTGACCATCACCGACTTCGGGGTACCGGTGGTGGTGGGCGGCGATTACCAGGTGCTGGCGCTGGAGGCCTACAAGGCGGTGGTGGGCCAGCAACAGTTCGGACGCGGCGCGTTGATCGGCATGGTGTTGCTGCTGCCGGCGCTGTTCAGCTTTGGCGTGGATGCCTGGTTGCGTCGTCGGCATGGCGACGCGATGAGCGGCCGCGCCCAGGTGTTCCAGCCGGCGCCATCGCGGCTGCGCGACGGGTGCTACCTGGCCATCGTGCTGCTGATCTGCGCGGCGTTGCTGCTGGTGTTCGGCATGGCGGTGTATTCCTCGCTAGTGAAATTCTGGCCGTACAACCTGTCGCTGTCGCTCAAGCACTACCAGTTTGAAGACACCGCCGGAGGCGGCTGGCTGGCCTATCGCAACAGCCTGACCATGGCGCTGTGCACCGCGTTGATCGGCAGCGTGCTGATTTTCACCGGCGCCTACCTGATGGAAAAGACCAAGGGCCAGAAGAACCTCAACCTGGCGCTGCGCATGCTCAGCTTCGTGCCGATGGCCGTGCCGGGCCTGGTCCTGGGGCTGGGCTACGTGTTCTTCTTCAACCTCAACGGCAACCCGCTGCATGTGTTGTACGGCAGCATGGCGTTGCTGGTGGTGTGCACCATTGCGCACTACCTGACCACCGCGCAGATGACTGCAACCACCGCCTTGCGCCAGTTGGACGCCGAGTTCGAAGCCGCCGCGTTGTCCCTCAAGGCACCGTTGTACCGCCATTATCTGCGCGTCACGGTGCCGATCTGTCTGCCGGCGCTGCTGGACATCCTGCGCTACCTGTTTGTCTCGGCGATGACCACCGTGTCCGCCGCGATTTTCCTCTACAGCCCCGACACCATCCTCGCCGCCGTCGCCGTGCTGAACATGGACGACGCCGGCAATGTGGGCGGTGCGGCGGCCATGTCGACCCTGATCTTGTTCACTTCGGCCAGCGTCTCGCTGCTGCTGGCGTGGGCCTCACGTGGCGCGCTGCGCCGCTCCCAAGCCTGGCGCCAGCGCGCACCTGGCCAATAAAACATCCCTGAAGGAGGTGCTCCATGTTCAAGCCCCTGGCGCTGGTCGCTGCAGTCCTCACGGCATTCAGCCTGAATGCTTTGGCCAAGACCGAGTTGACGGTGTACACGGCCCTTGAAGCCGAGCAATTGAAGACCTACAAAAAAGCTTTCGAACAGGCCAACCCCGACGTCGAGATCAAGTGGGTGCGCGACTCCACCGGCATCATCACCGCCAAACTGCTGGCCGAGAAAGACCGCCCCCAGGCTGACGTGGTGTGGGGCCTGGCCGCCTCCAGCCTGGCGATCCTCGATCAGCAAGGCATGCTCGACAACTACGCGCCCAAGGACTTGGACAAGATCGGCAAAAACTACCGCGACGCCGCCAACCCTCCGGCCTGGGTCGGCATGGACGTGTGGGCCGCCACCCTCTGCTTCAACACCGTCGAAGCCGAGAAGCAGGGCCTCACCAAACCGGTGAGCTGGCAGGACCTGACCAAGCCTGAATACAAGGGCAAGATCGTGATGCCTAACCCGGCGTCTTCAGGCACCGGCTTCCTGGATGTCAGCGCCTGGCTCCAGACCTTCGGCGAGAAGCAAGGCTGGCAGTACATGGACGACTTGCACCAGAACATCGGCCAGTACGTTCACTCCGGCTCCAAGCCGTGCAAGTTGGCGGCGTCCGGTGAGTTTCCGATTGGTATTTCCTTCGAATACCCGGCGGTTCAGCTCAAGCGCCAGGGCGCGCCGCTGGACATCATCCTGCCCAAGGAAGGCCTGGGCTGGGACATCGAAGCCACCGCCGTGATCAAAGGCACGGCCCATGCCGAGGCGGCGAAAAAACTCGCTGACTTCTCCGCCAGCACCGCGGCGATGGATCTGTACAAGGACAACTTCGCCGTGCTCGCCCAACCGGGAATCGCCAAGCCACAGACCGAATTGCCGGCCGACTATGAGCAACGGTTGATCAAGAACGACTTTGTCTGGGCTTCCAAGAACCGTGACAGCATCTTGGCCGAATGGCGTAAGCGTTATGACGGCAAGTCGGAAAAACAGTAACCGATCGTTCCCACGCTCCGCGTGGTAACGCCGCTCTGGACGCTCCGCGTCCGCTTTTAAAGGTCGTGACGCGGAGCGTCACCGGATGAATTCCCACGCGGAGCGCGGGAACCAGAGGACAGTATGAGTAGTGATCTGTTAGTCGTCGGCGCCGGCATCCTCGGTCTCTCCCACGCCTATGCCGCCGCCAGGCGCGGCCTCAAGGTCAAGGTGTTCGAGCGAAGCGCCACGCCATTGGGCGCCTCAGTGCGCAACTTCGGCCAGGCGCTGGTCACCGGTCAACCACCAGGGCCAATGCTCGACCTGGCGCGGGAAAGCCGCGAAATATGGGGCCAGTGGGCGCAAGCGGCGGGCCTGGCGCTCAAACGCAATGGCTCGTACCTGTTCGCCCGCACCGAAGCCGAAGAGCATCTGCTCGAAGCCTTCTGCGCCGGGCGCGCGCGGGAGCACGGCTACAACGTCGAGCTGCTGCAGGGCGCTGTCATGAACGACCTGTACGCCGGCCAGTTCCGCCATCACCGCGCCGCACTGCATGGCAAGGACGACCAGCAACTGTATTCCCGCGAGGCCATCCCGGCGCTGATCCATTACCTGAGCCAGGCGCTTAACGTGGAGTTTCACTTCTCTACCCTGGTGCGCGAGGTTGAACCGGGCCAGTTGCACAGCACGGCAGGCCGCTTTCGCGGCGAGCAGATCATTGTTTGCTCCGGCCACGACTATCAAACCCTGCTGGCCGACGCCATCGCCGCGCTCAACCCGCAAACCTGTCGCCTGCAAATGCTGCGCGCCCGGCCAGTGCTCAACCTGAACCTGCAACATGCCTTGCTCACCGGCTTGAGCTGCGTGCACTACGGCGCCTTTGCCGACCTGCCGGAAGCGGCCGCCGTGCAGGCGCAGATCTTGCGCGAAACGCCGTACCTGCACGAGCACGGCATTCACCTGTTGATCAGCCCTACGCCCCATGGCGAGTTGATCATCGGTGACTCCCACCATTACGACAGCGATCCGTCGCCCTTCAACGCCGAGCAGGTGGATGACTGGCTGATCGAACTGGCGCAACAGACCTTGGGTTGCAAGGTCCAGGTGGTGGAGCGCTGGCAGGGCGTCTACGGTTCGCGCGGGCCTGGGCCGTTTTCGTTTGTGCAGGCGGCACCTGGCGTCAGCGCTGCCTTGATGCACACCGGCGTAGGGATGAGCGTGGGGCCGGCGATGGCCGAGCGTAATATCAGCACACTGTGGGGCGCGACGCGATGAGCCCGGAACAGGCGATTGCCCAGGTGTTTGGCTTGTACGAGCAACATGGCACGGCTGACTACATCGGCGAGCCGGTGTCGCAAATCGAGCACATGTCCCAGGCCGCGCAATTGGCCATGGCCGAAGGTTTTGACGACGAGGTGGTGCTGGCGGCGTTTTTCCACGACCTCGGCCATCTCTGCGGCCAGGGCGGCGCGAACATGGGCGGTTATGGCGTGGTCAGCCACGAGCGGCTGGGCGCCGATTACCTGCGCCGGGCAGGCTTCAGCGAACGCCTGGCCAGGCTGGTGGAATACCACGTCCAGGCCAAGCGTTACCTGACCTTCAGCCAACCGGACTATTTCGCCCGCTTGAGCGAAGCCAGCCGTCGCACTCTGGCTTACCAAGGCGGCGTCATGAGCGCAGAAGAGGCTCGGACCTTTGAGCAAGACCCGTTGTATGCCGTGAGCTTGCGTATGCGCCACTGGGACGAGCAGGCCAAGCAAATGCAGGTGCCGGTGCTGGACCTTCAGGTGCTTAAGGCCAAGGCCCGGCAGGTGCTGATGACTGCTTAGGTCTCGTCGAGGCGCATGGCAAGGGCTTCGACCTGTTCTTGACGCTCGGCCTGGCTTAGTTTGGCGTGGGGATTGAGGGACGACCATTGCGGATAGGCGCGGGCCTTGTTCAAGGCGTCAGGCAGTTTGCCCTCGCGCCAGGTTTTGTCCTGGGGCGTGTCGACCTTGATGCTGTGCATTGCCGCATGGCCGCGCAGGTTCAGGGCCTTGAGCAACTGGCGCTGGCGCAGGGCGAGCAGGCGCAGCACGCTGTCATCGACGGTGAGTTCGCGTTGGCCCTTGATCTTGCCCATCAGGCGGCTGCCGTAGCTGCGCGCGGTTTGCAGCGCACCGCCGGCAATCGCGCCCGCCAGGGCAGCAGCGCCCAGCGTCAGGCCGCCGACCAGGAGGTCCACGCCCGCACCGGCGGCTGCGCCGGCGGCGATCCCGCCACCCACCCGCACGCCCAGTTGCTTGAGGGTTTCGGGGTTGAACAGGTCGTCGCCCCAGCGCCCATCCAGTAGCGGCAGGTCGCTGGCCGCCGCGTCCTGTGGGCGAAAGCCGTACAGCTTGAGCAGGGCATCAACACACTTTTGTTCCCGTTGGCGCACCGCTTTGCGCAAATCGCCGATGGCTTGCTGTTCATCTTCGGTGACGACATTGCGACGGCAGGCCGCGCAGTCGATCAACAGTTCGGCGATCAAGCGGGCGGCGCTTTGCTGGCGGGCCTGGCGCTGGGCTTCTTGATCGAGGATCAGGCGTTCCAACTGCGGCCGTGAGTTTTCCAGCAGCAGGGCCAGGCTTTCATACAGCCGGCGTTCGCCGTCTTCGGGCGGTGCCACGCTGTCGAAACGCACCAGCGCATGCAGGCCGAGGCGGGCCAGGGCTTCGCGCCAGTCCGGTTCACGGTGGTCGCTGCTGCTGACAAAGTTGAGCACCGGCAACAACGGCTTGCCGCAACTGGCCAGCACTTGCAGTTCGTCGCGGTACTTGGCCAGCACCGGCTCGCGAGCGTCGATCACGTACAGGCCGGCATCGGAGGCCAGCAACTGGCGCAGCACCTTGGCTTCCTGTTCGAAACGCTGGCGCGCCTCGCTGCCTTCCAGGAAACGCGCCAGCCGCGCAGGGCCATCCAGGCGTTCGCCGGGGCGGTCGAGGCGTTCCAGGTAATCGAGCAGGGCGATGGCGTCTTCCAGGCCGGGAGTGTCGTACAGCTCCAGCAAAGCTTCGCCATCTACCGATAGGCGTGCACCTTCCACGTGCCGCGTGGTGCTGGGGCGATGGGACACTTCGCCAAAGCCGACATCGCGGGTGAGGGTGCGCAACAATGAGGTTTTGCCCACGTTGGTATGGCCGACCACGGCGAGTTTCAGCGGTTTAGTCATGACCTGTCTCCAGCCAAGTGAGCGGCGCGCAATCGGCAAACGACACTTCAAGCTGTTGCAACGCGGCATGCCAGTCGCCCAGGCGCTCGGCGTCCAGCGCCTGGCCCGGTGGTGCCTGCAGCAGCCATACGCGGGTGTCGGTGGCGCTGCGTGCCAGCTCGGCGATCAGCGCCAGGCTGCCACGGTCGGGCGAGCGGCGCGGGTCACAGGCGATGGCCAGGCGCGCGGGTGGGAAACGGCTGAGTTGCTCCAGCAGTTTGTGGCGTGATTCGCGGCTGTCGAGGATGCCGGCGTTCTTGACGTTGGCAGGCAGTTTAGGGGGCCAAGGGTGCTGGTCGTCGAGTTCGATGGCGACCAGCAAGGCGCCATCACTCTGCAGCTCACTTGCGCCGCCGCTGATCGGGTGCAGGTGTTCGGGCGCCACATCGTTGACCCCCAGGCGCTCGCTGCTGGGCATCAGGCGTTCGCGCAGTTGGGCGTAGCCGGGCAGGTTGAGGTCCAGGCGCAACGCTGCGCGCCCGCGTTTCCATCGCCACAGGCACAGCAAGGCAAGGATCAACCGCGGCAGCAGGCCGTAGACCAGCAACACGCCCACCAGCCAGGCCGCCCAGGCCTGGCGGGCGCTTTCGATATTCAGCGCGGAGTCGCCGCTGGCGCGGATCATCTCCACGGTGGGCACATTGAAACCGAGCAGCGCCGGGAGTGTGCCAAGGGCCTGGGTCACAGCGACAAAGGTATCGGCGCCGAGAATGGTGGTTTCCCACACAAACCCGTAGCGGCGGGTGGCGAGCAGGGTCAGCAGGATCACCAGGGCGCTGAGCAAGGCCAGCAACCACAAGCTGTTGACCAGCACACCCACCGCCCAGCGATTGAGTTTTTGCCGTTGCAGCAACAGCAACAATGCTGGGGCCAGTTGCGCGGCCTTGGCGTCACGCGCCAGTTTCTCGCTGAGCCACAACCACAGCCGGCCAAGGCTGGCGCTGTGTTCACCGGCAAACAGCAGGCCCAGGGCCCAACTGATCAGCAAGATCAGGTTCAGGCCGAGCAGGCTGCCCAAGGCCCAAAACACATTCACCGGAGCCAGGCCATTGCCCAGCGCGGCGAACGCCAAACCGGTGCCGCTGATGACGGCGACCGCCGCCAGTAACCCCAGGGCCAGGCGTGCGCCTTGCAGCCAGCGGCTGAGCGCGGCGGCCAAGCCATCGCGCTCGGCCAGGTGCAGCGCACGCTGCTGGATGCGCGTGGCCAGGTCGCCCCCGGCGGTGCGGGCCAGGCGGTTGGCTTCCAAGTCTTCCAGGGGGCCGGCGTGTTCTTCCCGCAGGCGCACGGTTTCTGTCAGCCAAAGTCTGTGCAGCGGGTTCAGTGCAGTCACGCGCCGTCCTGTCGAGTTGATAAGGTTGGAGCATAACCGCTGGCTCGCCGCTCTGGTATTCTCGTCGCCATGAAAAAAACTCTCCCTTTAAGCCTGATCGCAGCCCTCGGTGAAAACCGTGTGATCGGCGTCGACAACAGCATGCCCTGGCATTTGCCGGGGGATTTCAAATATTTCAAAGCCACCACCCTTGGCAAGCCGATCATCATGGGGCGCAAGACCTGGGACTCCCTGGGCCGACCGCTGCCGGGGCGCTTGAACCTGGTGGTCAGCCGTCAGACCGATCTTGTGCTGGAAGGTGCGCAAGTGTTTCCGTCACTGGACGCAGCGGTAGAGCGGGCTGAGGAGTGGGCCAAGGCGCAAGGCGTGGACGAGCTGATGCTGATCGGCGGCGCGCAGTTGTATGCGCAGGGGCTGGAACAGGCCGATCGCTTGTACCTGACCCGCGTGGCGCTGAGCCCGAAAGGGGATGCGTGGTTTCCAGAGTTTGATATGAACCAGTGGAAGCTGGTGTCGAATGTCGAGAATCCGGCTGAAGGTGATAAGCCGGCCTACAACTTCGAAGTGTGGGAAAAAGCCTAAAAGCATCGCAGGCAAGCCAGCGCCCACAGTTTGATGTGTGAATACATTCAAATGTGGGAGCTGGCTTGCCTGCGATAGCGGTCTATCAGACCTGCGCTAACTCGGCATGCTCATCGGCATCCAGCAAGGCCTTATCCGTCTGCCCCATGATCTGGCTGGTAATCGCCCCCGCCGTCATCGAACCATTGACGTTCAACGCCGTGCGGCCCATGTCGATCAGCGGTTCCACGGAAATCAACAGCGCCACCAGTGACACCGGCAAGCCCATGGCGGGCAGCACGATCAGCGCGGCAAAGGTCGCACCGCCGCCTACGCCGGCAACGCCCGCCGAACTCAAGGTCACAATGGCTACCAGGGTTGCGATCCACAGCGGGTCCAGCGGGTTGATGCCCACGGTCGGCGCGACCATCACCGCCAACATGGCAGGGTAAAGACCGGCGCAACCGTTCTGGCCGATGGTCGCGCCAAACGAGGCGGCGAAACCGGCGATGGATTGCGGAATGCCCAGGCGACGGGTCTGCGCTTCAATGCTCAGCGGGATGCTTGCAGCGCTGGAGCGGCTGGTAAAGGCAAAGGTCAGTACCGGCCACACCTTGCGGAAGAAGCGTAGCGGGTTGATCCCGGCCAGGGACAGCAGCAGGCCATGCACCACGAACATCAGGCCCAGGGCCAGGTACGACACCACCACGAAACTGCCCAGCTTGATGATGTCTTGCAGGTTGGAACCAGCGACCACTTTGGTCATCAGCGCCAGCACGCCGTAGGGGGTCAGCTTCATCACCAGGCGCACCAGGCGCATCACCCAGGCTTGCAGGGTGTCGATGGCGTTAAGGACTTTCTGGCCTTTTTCCACGTCGTCCTTGAGCAGTTGCAGCGCGGCAACTCCAAGGAACGCGGCGAAAATCACCACGCTGATGATCGACGTCGGCTTGGCCCGGGCCAGGTCGGCGAACGGGTTGGCCGGCACGAACGACAGCAGCAACTGCGGGATATTCAGGTCGGCAACCTTGCCAGCGTAATCACTCTGGATCACTTGCAGGCGCGCCATTTCCTGGGTGCCGGCCACCAGGCCTTCGGCGGTGAGGCCGAACAGGTTGGTCAGGCCGATGCCGATCAGCGCCGCGATGGCCGTGGTGAACAGCAGCGTGCCGATGGTCAGGAAGCTGATCTTGCCCAGGGACGAGGCGTTGTGCAGGCGCGCCACGGCACTGAGGATCGAGGCGAACACCAGCGGGATCACGATCATTTGCAGCAGCTGCACATAGCCGTTGCCGACCAGGTCAAACCAGCCGATGGAGGCTTTGAGCACCGGGTTGCCGTCGCCATAGATCGTGTGCAACGCCGCGCCGAACAGCACGCCCAGCACCAGGGCGAACAGCACCTTCTTGGCCAGGCTCCAGTTAGTACGGCGAGTTTGTGCCAGGCCCAGCAACAGGGCCACGAACACCAATAAATTGAGAATCAGGGGCAGATTCATTGAAGCTCCGTTGAGAAGGCAGCCAATCGCGTGAGCCTGCGATTGCTAACCGGGAAGCCTAACAGCTTGAAATATATTGATTTAATACCAATATGGAATGGCGACTGTCGTTTTTGGAATAAGCGTTTGACGCCCAGGCGTATGCCCTTGGCGCAATCGCGACGTCAGCGGTCGCGCTCGGGCGATAACTGTCATACGGATTTGTTAGCGTCGATGTCTTTCACTTGAGGGAGACAACGCCTATGAAGCTCGCGCCGAAACTATTGGTATCCGCCGCCTTTTGCCTCGGGCTCGCCAGCCAGGCGTTTGCCGCCACCGAGTTGAAACACTGGCCGGCACCTGCCGCCAAACAACTCAACGAAATGATCGCCGCCAATGCCAACAAGGGTAACTACGCGGTGTTCGACATGGACAACACCAGCTACCGCTATGACCTTGAAGAGTCGCTGCTGCCGTTCATGGAAAACAAGGGCCTGATCACCCGCGAAACCATGGACCCTTCGCTCAAGCTTATCCCCTTCAAAGACACCGCCGACCATAAGGAAAGTCTGTTCAGCTACTACTATCGCCTGTGCGAAGTCGACGACATGGTCTGCTACCCCTGGGTTGCGCAGATTTTTTCCGGCTTTACCCTCAAGGAGCTCAAAGTGCAGGTCGACGAGCTGATGGCCTCCGGCAAGCCCGTGCCGGTCAGCTATTTCGAAGGCGACGTGGTGAAAAAATCCGAGGTACAGCCGCCGAAAGTCTTCACCGGCCAGGCCGAGCTGTACAACAAACTGATGGAAAACGGCATCGAGGTCTATGTGATGACCGCCGCGTCCGAGGAGCTGGTGCGCATGGTCGCGGCTGATCCGAAGTACGGCTACAACGTCAAACCCGAGAACGTCATCGGCGTGACCACGATGCTCAAGGACCGCAAGACCGGCGAGCTGACCACCGCACGCAAACAGATCACTGCCGGCAAGTATGACGAGAAGAGCAACCTCGGCCTGGAACTGACTCCCTACCTGTGGACCCCGGCGACCTGGATGGCCGGTAAGCACGCGGCGATCCTCACCTACATCGACGAATGGAAAAAACCAGTGATTGTCGGCGGTGACACACCGACCAGCGATGGCTACATGCTGTTCCACGATGTGGACGTGGCCAAGGGCGGCATCCACCTGTGGATCAACCGCAAAGACAAGTACATGACCCAACTCAACGGCATGATCGCCAAGCACGCGGCGGCGCAAGCCAAGGAAGGGTTGCCGGTGACGGCGGACAAGAACTGGGTGATCGTGAAACCGGAGGAGATTCAGTAAAGAGCCTTAAGTCGAAGTGCAGTCACTGTGGGAGCTGGCTTGCCTGCGATGCAGACACCTCGGTACTTCATGTACTCCGAGGTGATGCAATCGCAGGCAAGCCAGCTCCCACATTTGATCTCCAATGTCTTGGGGAATTTCTGCAGACAAAAAAAGCCCCGCACCTGGCGGGGCTTTTTTATGCGCGGGGCTTACAGGCCGTCGAGCATGGCTTTGTTGCGCACCGCACCCTTGTCGGCGCTGGTGGCCAACAACGCGTAGGCCTTCAACGCGGTGGTGACTTTGCGCGGGCGCTTCTCCACCGGCTTCCAGCCTTTCTTGTCCTGCTCAACCCGGCGTGCTGCCAGTTCTTCATCGCTGATCAACAGGTTGATCGAGCGGTTCGGAATGTCGATCAGCACCTTGTCGCCATCCTGCACCAGGCCAATCGCGCCGCCGGCAGCGGCTTCCGGGGAAGCGTGGCCGATGGACAGGCCCGACGTGCCGCCGGAGAAACGGCCGTCGGTCAGCAGGGCGCAGGCTTTGCCCAGGCCTTTGGATTTCAGATAGGACGTGGGGTAAAGCATCTCCTGCATACCCGGGCCGCCTTTAGGGCCTTCGTAGCGGATGATCACGATGTCGCCTTCCTTGACTTCGTCCGCGAGGATGCCGCGTACCGAGCTGTCCTGGCTTTCGTAGATCTTGGCGCGGCCTTCGAAAACGTGGATGGATTCATCCACACCTGCCGTTTTCACCACACAGCCGTCGAGGGCGATGTTGCCGTACAGCACGGCCAGGCCGCCTTCTTGCGAGTAGGCGTGCTCGACACTGCGGATGCAGCCGTTTTCACGGTCGTCGTCCAGGGTGTCCCAGCGGGTCGACTGGCTGAACGCGGTCTGGGTGGGGATACCGGCCGGGCCGGCCTTGAAGAAGGTGTGCACGGCTTCGTCGTCAGTCTGGGTGATGTCCCATTTGGCGATGCCTTCGGCGATGGACTTGCTGTGCACGGTTGGCAGGTCGGTGTGCAGCAGGCCGCCACGGGCCAGGGAGCCGAGGATTGAGAAGATCCCGCCGGCGCGGTGCACGTCTTCCATGTGGTACTTCTGGATGTTCGGCGCGACCTTGCACAGCTGTGGCACGTGACGGGACAGGCGGTCGATGTCGCGCAGGTCAAAGTCGATCTCGGCTTCCTGGGCGGCAGCCAGCAAATGCAGAATGGTGTTGGTGGAACCGCCCATGGCGATGTCCAGGGTCATGGCGTTTTCGAACGCCTTGAAGTTGGCGATATTGCGCGGCAACACCGACTCATCGTTCTCGCCGTAGTAGCGCTTGCACAGCTCGACGATGGTACGGCCGGCCTGCAGGAACAACTGCTCGCGGTCGCTGTGAGTGGCCAATGTGGAACCGTTGCCCGGCAAGGCGAGGCCCAGGGCTTCCACCAGGCAGTTCATCGAGTTGGCGGTGAACATGCCGGAGCACGAACCGCAGGTCGGGCAGGCGCTGCGCTCGTATTCGGCGACCTTCTCGTCAGAAGCGCTGGAATCGGCGGCGATTACCATGGCGTCGACGAGGTCGAGGCCGTGGGAGGCGAGTTTGGTCTTGCCGGCTTCCATCGGCCCGCCGGAGACGAAGATCACCGGGATGTTCAGGCGCAAGGCAGCCATCAACATGCCGGGGGTGATCTTGTCGCAGTTGGAGATGCACACAATGGCGTCGGCGCAGTGGGCGTTGACCATGTACTCCACGGAGTCAGCGATGATCTCGCGGCTCGGCAGGGAATACAGCATGCCGTCATGGCCCATGGCGATGCCGTCGTCCACGGCGATGGTGTTGAATTCTTTAGCCACGCCACCGGCGCGTTCGATCTCGCGGGCGACCAGTTGGCCCAGGTCCTTGAGATGGACATGGCCCGGCACGAACTGGGTGAACGAGTTGGCAATCGCGATGATCGGCTTCTTGAAGTCGTCATCTTTCATCCCCGTGGCACGCCACAGTGCGCGCGCGCCGGCCATGTTGCGGCCGTGGGTGGATGTTTTCGAGCGGTAATCAGGCATTGGAGCACTCCGGGCGGCTAATCAAGTACTAAAGGGGAGTGAGCTTCTAATTGACGACTGGAACACTCAGAAAATGGCCGTGTGTCCGGAAGTTGCCACTCGCGTCGCGGGATCGCCGCGTGCTTGGGCCTCGAGCTCATAAACCCGCCGGGGGATGACTGGCGATGAATAGGGCCGATTCTACACCGCTGGCGGCTGGAGGGAATGGGCGCAACCTTGAAGTTAGCCGCTACAGGACGTGCGGGTGCCGCCGTGCCCATGAGTTCAACGCAAGGGCGGCAAGGCTCAGGATCAGAAAACACAAGCCAAGCGCAGTACTCAACTGGTGGGTAAAGGTGCTGATAAACGCACTGATACAGCCGCCAGCAATGAACAGCACTGCCGCAACGGCGGAAGCTGCGGCTCCCGCATTGTCTGGAAACAGGCTCATGGCCTTGGAGTTGGAAATGGGCCGGGTGATGGTGGTGCCCGCCGTGCAGAGCAGCATGGGCACCAACACTGTCGGGGTTGATAAGCCGAACAGGTAGGCCAACAGCAGCATGACCACGCCAGAGATAGCGATCAGAACCAGCCCGACTGCCATCTGGGTAGCCGCCGCCAGCCGTTTGTGCAGGACGCCGGCA
The DNA here is from genome assembly GCF_034348165.1 of Pseudomonas sp. CCI1.1. Classification (NCBI taxonomy): domain Bacteria; kingdom Pseudomonadati; phylum Pseudomonadota; class Gammaproteobacteria; order Pseudomonadales; family Pseudomonadaceae; genus Pseudomonas; species Pseudomonas sp. CCI1.1. Next base: position 4,262,552 of record NZ_CP133780.1, on the reverse strand, counting down.
CAGAGGCCTCCCACTACGTAGGCGGCGCCGTAGAGAAGCAAGGTCAATGAGTACTCATGGGGTGACAGCTTTAACTGGTCCATGAAAATGAGCGGTGACACAACGATGAATGAGAAATGACAGGCGAAGGTGATCGAGGAGATCGTGGCGTAGCTGGCGAAATGTCTGTTGGCGAAAACCTTGGCGTAGGCCCTGAAAATACCCCGCTCGCTTGGCGCGGTTGGAGGGAAGCCGCCATGCAGTAATCGGTGAGCCATAATCCACGTTGCAGCACAGAGGGCGATAAACGCGTAGAAGCTGGCTTTCCATCCCCAGTGCAATTGCAGCCATGCGCCCAGCATTGGGGAAATCGAGATGAAAATGCCTCCGGCCGTGGCCATTGCTATGCGCAACCGCTCCTGTTCCCTGCCGAAAAAAAGGTCCTGCACCAGCGCTTGGGACAGTATGAAACCACCGCAGCCTATGGCCTGAATGACTCGAAAGAACAGGAATTGGGGCGTGTTTCTGGCGGCCAGACACCCGACTGCACCCAGGATGGCTACTACCATACTGGCCAGGAGTAGCTTCTTGCGACCGATTCTGTCGGACAGCGGGCCGATCAGCAGCATTGAGCAGGAAAATCCAATGGCGAACAGGCTGACGGATCGAGCGATATGGGTGGTCGAGGTATGGAAGTGTTCAGCCAGGGCGGGAAAGGAGGGCAGTACGACGTCAAGGGGGAAGACGCCCAGCAAAGTCATGGTCATCAGCCAGAAAACCAAGAGCGGTTTTTCAGCCTGTGTAATTGCCTTCGACATACGCGAGCCTCGGTTCCATGAGAGGGGCGAGGATCGAGTCTGCGCTACGGAAAGTCAAAGCCTGGGGCAGTACGACATTTCCTAAAAACCTGTAGGAACCCGCAAGTCCCTACAGGGGAACAGCATCAGCTATTGGGTAGCAACCGGCAGGTAATGCTCTTGATGTAGCGCGTCTCGACAATCGCCGGGTGCACCGGGTGGTCCGGGCCTTGGCCGCCGCGTTCGAGCATCTGGATGTTGCGGTCCAGATGGCGGGCGCTGGTGAGCAGGATGTTTTGCAGGTCGTCTTCCGGCAGGTGCATGGAGCACGAGGCGCTGACGAGGATGCCGTCTTTGCTGAGCAGGCGCATGGCTTGCTCGTTGAGGCGGCGGTAGGCGCCTTCGCCGTTTTTCATGTCTTTTTTGCGCTTGATGAAGGCCGGTGGGTCGGCGACGATCACGTCGAAGCGCTCTTCGCTGGCTTTCAGTTCTTTCAACGCCTCAAAGACGTCGCCTTCGATGCAGGTCATCTTCTCGGCAAAGCCGTTCAGCGCGGCGTTGCGCTCTACGCCGTCGAGGGCGAAGGCCGAAGCGTCGACGCAGAACACTTCACTGGCGCCAAAGGCTGCAGCTTGCACGCCCCAGCCGCCGATGTAGCTGTACAGGTCCAGTACACGCTTGCCCTTGGCATACGGGGCCAGGCGGGCGCGGTTCATGCGGTGGTCGTAGAACCAGCCGGTTTTCTGGCCCTGGATCACCGGGGCTTCGAACTTGACGCCGTTCTCTTCCAGCGCCACCCACTCCGGCACCAGGCCGAATACGGTTTCGACGTAGCGGTTGAGGCCTTCGGCGTCGCGCGCGGCGGAGTCGTTCTTGAACAGGATGCCGCTGGGCTTGAGCACTTGGGTCAGCGCGGCGATCACATCTTCTTTATGCGCTTCCATGGTCGCCGAGGCGATCTGTACCACCAGGATGTCGCCGAAACGGTCGACCACCAGGCCCGGCAGCAGGTCGGAATCACCGTAGACCAGGCGGTAGAACGGCTTGTCGAACAGGCGGTCACGCAGGGACAGCGCGACGTTGAGGCGGTGCACCAGCAGCGACTTGTCCAGCGGCAGCTTGATGTCGCGCGACAGCAGGCGGGCGCAGATCAGGTTGTTCGGGCTCATGGCCACGATGCCCAGGGTCTTGCCGCCGGCCGCTTCCAGGATAGCCTGGTCGCCTGCCTGGAAGCCGTGGAGTGGGGTGGCGGCCACGTCGATTTCGTTGCTGTAGACCCACAGGTGGCCGTTGCGCAAACGACGATCGGCGTTGGCTTTGAGACGCAGGCTTGGCAGGGACATGACGTCGCTCCGGAAAAAAGAGCGGGAGTATACCCTTTGCGCACTCTTTCATGTGGGAGCTGGCTTGCCTGCGATGCGGGCGGCGCGGTGTATCAGACGTACGGTGGTGATGCTATCGCAGGCAAGCCAGCTCCCACATTCGATCGGGTTTCACTTGGGTTTTTGGGTGTCGGCCACATCGGCATAAGGGGTAGAATTCGCGCCTAGCCCAGAGTGTGTACTTATGTCCCAAGAGCTTTCCCCCGAGCAGATCCAACAGGCCCTGCAAGGCATCAGCGTGCCGCCTCAACCGCAAATCATGGTGGATTTGCAGATGGAGCAGTACATGCCCGACCCGGACCTGGAAGTGATTGCGCGGCTGATCTCCCAGGACCCGGGCTTGTCCGGCGCGCTGCTCAAGATCGTCAATTCGCCGTATTACGGCCTGAGCAACAAAATCGCTTCGATCCAGCGTGCGGTGAACCTGCTGGGCAGCCGTTCGATCATCAATTTGATCAACGCGCAGTCGATCAAGGGTGAGATGTGCGACGACACCATCGTCACCCTCAACCGCTTCTGGGACACCGCCCAGGATGTGGCCATGACCTGCCTCACCCTGGCCAAGCGCACCGGTTCCCAGGCCGTGGACGAAGCCTATGCCTTGGGCCTGTTCCATGATTGTGGCGTGCCGCTGATGCTCAAGCGCTTCCCCAATTACATGGCGGTGCTGGAAGATGCCTACGCCAATGCCGCCCCGGATTGCCGCGTGGTCGACACCGAAAACAAAGCGTTCCACACCAACCATGCGGTAGTCGGCTACTACACCGCCAAGTCCTGGCGCCTGCCGGAGCATGTCACCGACGCCATCGCCAATCACCATAACGCCCTGGCGATTTTCAGCGATGAGACGTCGCGCAACCCACAGCTCAAGAACCTGCTGGCCATTTTGAAGATGGCCGAGCATATCTGTTCGTCCTATCGCGTACTGGGCAATCAGCCAGTGGATCATGAGTGGAACGCCATCGGCCATCTGGTGCTGGATTACGTGGGCCTGTCGGACTACGACTTCGAGAGCCTGAAGTTGTCGATCCGCGAACTGGGCGCGCACTGACCCGTCATTCAAGAGGTACATATGCCCGAGTTACCAGAAGTCGAAACCACCCGACGCGGCATTGCCCCGCACCTGGAAGGCCAGCGCGTCAGCCGCGTGGTAGTGCGTGAGCGGCGCCTGCGCTGGCCGATTCCGGAAGACCTGGATGTGCGCCTGTCAGGGCAGCGCATCGTGCTGGTGGAGCGCCGGGCCAAATACCTGTTGATCAATGCCGAAGTGGGCACCTTGATCAGCCACCTGGGCATGTCGGGCAACTTGCGCCTGGTGGAAGTCGGCATGCCCGCGGCCAAGCATGAGCACGTGGATATCGAGCTGGAATCGGGCATGGCCCTGCGCTACACCGACCCGCGGCGCTTCGGTGCGATGCTCTGGAGCCACGACCCGCACAACCATGAGCTGCTGATGCGGCTGGGGCCGGAGCCGTTGACCGACCTGTTTGATGGCGAGCGCTTGTTCCAGCTGTCTCGCGGTAAGTCCATGGCGGTGAAACCGTTCATCATGGACAACGCGGTGGTGGTGGGCGTGGGCAATATCTATGCGACCGAGGCGCTGTTTGCAGCTGGGATTGACCCACGCCGCGCCGCCGGGGGTATTTCACGCGGGCGTTATCTGAAGCTGGCGATTGAAATCAAGCGGGTGCTGGCTGCTGCCATCGAGCGGGGCGGCACCACGTTGCGGGACTTTATCGGCGGCGATGGGCAGCCGGGGTATTTCCAGCAGGAACTGTTCGTGTATGGCCGGGGCGGCGAGGCATGCAAGGTCTGCGGCACTGAGCTGCGCAATGTGGTGCTGGGGCAGCGGGCGAGTGTGTTTTGCCCCAGGTGTCAGAGCTGATTGCTGGGTGAAGGCTGATATTGCTATCGCAGGCAAGCCAGCTCCGACATTTGAATGTATTCATATATCCAAGTGTGGGAGCTGGCTTGCCTGCGATGAGGCCCTTAGGGGCAATGAAGAGGTTTAGGCCTTACCGGTAATCTTGCGGTACTTCTCCATCAACTGCTCTTCCGTCTCAGGGTGTGCCTCGTCCAGCGGAATGCAATCCACCGGGCATACCTGCTGGCACTGCGGTTCGTCGTAGTGACCGACGCACTGGGTGCACAGGTTAGGGTCGATCACGTAGATCTCTTCGCCCTGGGAAATGGCAGCGTTCGGGCACTCGGGTTCGCAGACGTCGCAGTTGATGCAATCGTCGGTGATGATCAGGGACATGGAAACTCCTGCCAGGGCACTCTGCCAAGGCATCTGAAAACTAATGCGCGCAATTGTGCCGCATTGGCGCCCGCAGTGCGAGCAGGCACCGACCGAGCAGCCTTACTTCTTGAAGCGCAGCGTCAGCGCATCGGCCACGGCTGGATGCACGAATTTGGTGATATCTCCGCCCAAAGCGGCGATTTCACGAACCAACGTCGAGGAAATGAACGAATAACGCTCCGACGGCGTCAGGAACAGGCTTTCCACGTCCGGCGCCAATTGGCGGTTCATGTTGGCCAGCTGGAATTCGTATTCGAAGTCCGACACCGCACGCAGGCCACGCAGGAACACATTGGCGTTCTGCTCCTTGGCGAAATGCGCCAGCAATGTCGAAAAGCCCACTACTTCCACATTCGGCAGGTGCTTGGTGACCTCTTGCGCCAGCTCCACACGTTGTTCCAGGGGAAACAGCGGGTTTTTCTTGGGGCTGGCCGCGACCGCGATGATCACATGGTCGAACAGGCGAGAGGCGCGTTCGACCAGATCGCCATGGCCTTTGGTAATCGGGTCGAAGGTACCTGGGTACAACACTCGGTTCATCGCGTCGTCCTGGCGGAGTCCGTTGGGGAACCGGATGGTATCGCAGCATTACCGGTGGGCCAAGTCGACTTATGTAGATAGATACCGTGAATACCCTGTCTTTTCATGCCGTTTTCAGACGTTCGGCCAATGCGCTCGCCAGTTGCGCGGTCAGTCCGTACACCGACAATTGCGGGTTGGCGCCAATGCTGGTGGGGAACAGCGAGCCATCGTGGATCGACAGGTTGCGCAACTGATGATGGCGACCCAGGCTGTCGGCAACGGCATTTTTTGGGTCTTCACCCATGGCGCAACCGCCCATCACGTGAGCGCTGCCCAGGGTGGTGCGATGCAGTTCCAGGTTCAGACCGTCGATCACGCTGCGGGCTTCGGCCAAGTTGTTCACAAAGCGCGCGTCGTGATGCAGGGGCTTGACCGATTTGGCCCCCGCCGCGAACTGAATCTCGGCCATGCTGTGGAAGGCCCGGCGCAGGCCGTCCCAGGCGTAGGGCGAGACCTGATAGTCGAGCACTGGGGTGCCGTCACCGCGTAACTCCACCGTGCCGCCTGGGCTGTCGGGGTGAAAGCCGTCGCGCAGCAGGGCGAGCATGGCGTGAGTGTGGGGTAATTGGTTCATGTCCAGGGCGTTCTGGTTGCCATAGCCACCAAACAGGGTGCTCGCCAGGCCTGGATGCAGGGGCGGTGCTTCCAGTTTGTAGGACATTTTGCCGGTAGTGCCGTCCTGCCATTGGAAGTGGTCGGAGTAGATGGATTGCGGCGCACCGTAGAAGGGGTTGATCACCTCGTCGAACAGCCCGGCGGAGAAGTTGACCAGGTGCAGGAAGGTGCGCTTGCCCAGCCGCGAGTGTGGGTCGGGCACGTCGGAGCGCATCAGCAGGGCCGGGCTGTTGATGCCGCCGCCCGCCAGCACATAGTGCTTGGCTTTCACGCTGATCTTGCGCCCGGTGGGCGCTACGCAGCGTTCGTCCATGGCCACGCATTCGAGGCTGCTGATGGTGTCGCCGCTGTATTTCAGTCGTTCGGCGCGGGCCAGGTAAAGCAGTTCGCCACCCTTTTCCAGGGTGGACGGGATGGTGGTCACCAGCATTGACTGCTTGGCGTTGACCGGGCAGCCCATGCCGCAATACCCCAGGTTGAAGCAACCGCGCACATTGCGCGGGATCACATGCCAGCTGTAGCCGAGCTTTTCGCAGCCTTTGCGGATCACATCGTTGTTGGCATTCGGCGGCAGCGCCCACGGCGCGATGCCCAGGCGCTGCTCCATTTTTTCGAACCAGGGCGCCATTTCGGCGCTGCTGTGGCCTTTGACCGCATATTCGCTGGCCCAATGCGCGAGGGTAGCGTCAGGGGTGCGAAAGCTGGAGGTCCAGTTGATCAAGGTGGTACCGCCTACGGCCCGGCCCTGCAGGATGGTGATAGCGCCGTCCTTACTCATCCGCCCGATGCCTTCCTGGTAAAGGCTGGCGTAGGCTTCGTCTTCCAGCAGTTTGAAATCACTACTGGTCTTGAGCGGGCCTTCTTCGATCAGCAACACTTTGTAGCCGGCGGCGCTGAGGATTTCAGCCGTGGTACCGCCCCCGGCGCCGCTGCCGATGATGGCGACATCCGCTTCCAGGGTCAGGTCGTTATCCAGGGCGGCGCCATTGTGGGTTTTCCAGCCACGGGCCAGGCCGTCGCGGAACAGATCGGGTACGGGCATAGGTGTGCTCTCTTATTCTTGTCGGAAGATGCAATCTTGGGGGATTGCCCAGGCTAGATCTTGGGCGGGCCGGGGTAGCCGCAATGGGCCCAGGACTCGGGCCGGAAGTACCAGGCCATGATCACTAGCTTGAGCAACGAGCCCTGGCCCATGCGCAAAAGGTTCAGGTAGCTGTTTTCCCAGCGGTGCAGGAAATTGCGGATCTGTTCGCTGCTGGCGTTTTCCCAACTGCCCCAGATACCGGTCAGCGGGCCGCGGGTAATGCCCATGCCCAGTACGTCGAATAATTGCTGGGTGAGCTTGAACATCTCGGGGGACAAGTGCTGCAGGCTGTAATCGAGCTTTTTCAGGGTGCCCTCAATACCGGCAAGCACTTGTTCAGCACTGGCCGCGCCTTCTAGCAGCACCGGGATTACCGCCCGCAAGAACGGCAAGTCGCTGGTGCGCAACATCGCAAAGCCGCTGGCCGGCGTACTGCTGGAGCAACCGCTGAGGCTGGCGCCCAACCCGGCGGTGGCGAGGAAGGCGCTGGCACACAGGCCGATTTTCAAAACGCCGCGCCGTGACAGTGCGGGTGAATCAGTCAGGCTGGGGTTCATTGTTTTTATAGTCCCGAAGGTGGCGGTTATCAGCGGATAAACAGCTTCTGGATCAGCTTCTGGATCGACTTGCCATAAGGCGGGTAGATCAACTTCGCTGCGTTCAGGCGCTGTTTGACCAGCACACCCTTGGCCTTGCTGAACGTCAGGAAACCTTCGTGACCGTGGTAATGGCCCATGCCTGACGGGCCGATGCCACCGAACGGCATATCGTCCTGAGCGACGTGCAGCAAGGTGTCGTTCAGGCACACGCCACCGGAGTGGGTTTCGTGGAGCACCCGCGCTTGTTCGCCTTTGTTGTAGCCGAAGTAATACAAGGCCAGTGGTCGAGGTCGCTGGTTGATGTAGGCAAAGGCTTGGTCAAGGCCGCGATACGGCACGATGGGCAGGAGCGGGCCGAAGATTTCGTCCTGCATCACGGTCATGTCGTCGCTGACATTCAACAGCAGGCTGTGGACCATTCGCCGCGCCTGGCCCTGCTCGTACAGCGGGATCAAGGTGGCGCCTTTGTCGGTGGCGTCCTTGGCGTAGGCATTGAGCCGGGCCAGTTGGCGTTCGTTGATGATGGCGGTGTAGTCCGGGTTGTCGACCAGCGTCGGATAAAACCCGCGCACGGCTTTGGAATAGGCCTCGACAAAGCCTTCCACGCGATCTTCCGGTACTAGCACATAATCTGGCGCCACGCAGGTTTGCCCGGCGTTCAAGGTTTTGCCGAAGGCGATGCGTTCGGCGGCGTCCTTGAGTGGCACATCGGCCGAGACAATGGCTGGCGATTTGCCGCCTAGCTCCAGAGTCACCGGCGTGAGGTTTTCGGCCGCCGCACGCATCACGTGCTTGCCTATGCTGGTAGCGCCGGTGAACAGCAGGTGATCGAAGCGCAACTTGGAAAACGCCATGCCCACGTCAGCTTCGCCCAGCACGACGCACACCAGGTCCTCGGGGAAGATCTTGGCCAGCAACGCCTTGAGCAGCTCACCGGTGGCCGGCGTGGACTCGCTGAGCTTGAGCATCACTCGGTTACCGGCCGCCAATGCCCCAACCAGCGGGCCGATGGCCAGGTAAAGCGGGTAGTTCCACGGCACGATGACGCCGACGACGCCCAGTGGCTGGTAAATGACTTTGGCTGAGGCGGGCTGGAAGGCAATGCCTACAGCGCGGCGGGAAGGTTTCATCCAGCCCTTGAGGTGTTTGCTCGCGTAGTGAATGCCATGCAGGCTAGGCATCAATTCGGCAAACAGGGTTTCGTCGGCGCTGCGATGGCTGAAATCCTGGCTGATCGCATAGATCAGCGCCTGGCGTTCGTCGCTCAGCAGATCCCGCAAAGCCTTGAGCCATTGCTGGCGCTGCCCGGCCGGCGGCATCGGGTTGGCGACGAAGGCGCGGCGTTGGGCGTTGAACAGGTTCTGGAGCTGATCCAGCGCCTGGGAATCTTGCAGGTAGGCAACGTTGGCAGACATGGCGCGGCACCGATTGTTATTGGTCTGCCTGGATTTTTAGAGTTATTGCTCTAAATTGTCAAATAACATTGCAGTAACATCCAGATTTATCCTGGCCGGGTTAGGCCGTAAGATGCCCCATCCCGTGTATAGAAGCTGATCCCCTATGGCACCACGAGTAAAGACCAGCGAGCGCATTGTGCAAACCAGCCTGGAGCTTTTTAACCAGCAGGGCGAGCGCAGTGTCAGTACCAACCACATTGCCGCCCACATGGAAATTTCCCCGGGCAACCTGTACTACCACTTCCCTAACAAGCAGGCGATCATCGCCGTGCTGTTCCGCGAATATGAAGCGCTGGTAGACAGTTTCCTGCGCCCACCACAGGGACGCACGATGGTGGTGGAGGATAAACGCTTTTATCTGCAAGCCGTATTGGCCGGCATGTGGCGTTATCGCTTCCTGCACCGCGACCTCGAACACCTGCTGGAGAGCGACCCGGAACTGGCGACCGGCTACCGGCGGTTTTCCCAGCGTTGCCTGATCCAGGGCGGCGCGATCTACCAAGGCTTTGTCGATGCCGGCATTCTCAATATGGACCCGGTGCAAACCGAAGCCCTGACCCTGAATGCGTGGATCATCCTCACCTCGTGGGTGCGCTTTTTGTGTACCACCAATGAAAAATCCACCCACCTGAGCGCCGAGGCGATCAAGCGCGGGGTGTACCAGGTGCTGGTGCTGGAGGCGGGGTTCGTTACGCCACAGGCTAAAGAGGCGGTGGATGCCTTGTTCAAAGAGTTTTACGTGCCGTTGAATCAGGCACTGGAAGAAGTGAAGTAAGACCTTTCCCCTTTGTATGCACAGGAGTCAGTCATGCCGCTTGCCCAACTGATCAGCCCCCCGCAATTGGCCGAGCGCCAACAGTCGAGCGGGTGGGTGATCCTGGATTGCCGCTTTGCCCTGGAAGACCCGGACTACGGCTTGTGCAGTTACGCCGAAGGGCATATCGAGGGCGCGCAATACGCCGACCTTGAGCGCCACCTGAGCGGCCCGGTGACCAAGGGCGTGACCGGTCGTCATCCTTTGCCGGCGGCGGACACGTTCGCCAGGCAACTGCGGGCCTGGGGCATCAGTGCCGACACCGATGTGGTGCTGTATGACGACGGCCCCGGTGCCTACGCCGCCCGTGCCTGGTGGCTGTTGGCCTGGCTGGGCAAGCGTGATGGCGTGTTTATTCTGGATGGTGGCCTCAAGGCCTGGCATGCCGCCGGTTTCCCCTTGAGCCTGGACGCGCCTGTGGTTGCGCCAGGTACCTTCGACGGTACGCCGGATAATCGTCTGTTGCTGGATGCCGAACACCTGCAAAAACGCCTGGGCCAACCTGGCCTGACCTTGATCGACGCCCGCGCCCAGCCGCGCTTTCGTGGCGAAGTGGAGCCCATCGATCCGATTGCCGGGCATATCCCTGGTGCGCAATGTGCGGCGTTCAGTGAAAACCTGGGCAGTGATGGTCGTTTCTTGCCGGCTGATCAGCTCAAGCAACGCTTTGCCGCGCAGTTGCAAGGGCGCCCGGCTCAGGAGCTGGTGGCGTATTGCGGGTCTGGGGTGACGGCGTGCCATAACCTGTTTGCGTTGAGCCTGGCGGGGTACCCGTTGGGCAAGTTGTATGCGGGGTCGTGGAGTGAGTGGATTACCGATCCAGCCCGGGAAATTGCGCAGGGCGATTAAACGATAGGTGTGAGCACTTCATCAAAGTGTGGGAGCTGGCTTGCCTGCGATAGCAGAGTGTCAGCCACCTCAACGTTGGCTGGCCCACCGCTATCGCAGGCAAGCCAGCTCCCACACTATTGACCGTATTGGGTCTGGAGCCATTGCGGGATCCGGCGCTCCAAATAGTAACCAGGGCGCTTCAGCGAACCCTCCACAAACCCCACATGCCCGCCCTTGGCCAGCAACTCGAACTCAGTACAGTCCGACAGTTCACGCGCATCAGGCAAGCTGTGCGCAAACACAAAAGGGTCATCGGCCGCCTGGATAATCAACGTAGGCGTACGGATATCGCCCAGGTAATAGCGGCTCGATGCGCGGCGATAATAGTCTTCAGCACTGATGAAACCATGCAGCGGCGCGGTTACCCGCCCGTCGAAGTCCCAGAATGTGCGCATCTTTTCCAGGGAACCAAGGGCCTCCAGGGTTTTGAGCCCATCCTCACGACCGTCCTGCAGGAACTGGCGTTGCTTGACGCGGATGTACGCCAGCATCTCGCGCATGAAGTGCTTCTGATACACCCGCGAGAATCCCAGGCCGATGCGATCGGCGCATTGATCCAGGCGAAACGGCACCGATACCGCCGCCGCGCCCTGCAGACCCGAGGCCTTGCCGGTTTCCCCCAGATGCTTGAGCAACACATTGCCACCCAGGGAATAACCCACCGCATACAAGGGCGCCAACGGCCGCTTGGCGCGCAGATGAGCAATCGCCGCCGCCAGGTCTTCGCTGGCGCCGGAGTGATAACTGCGAGCCAGCAGGTTGGGCTCGCCCGAGCAGCCGCGCCAGTTCAACGCGGCACTGGCCCAGCCTTGGGCCGCGAGGACTTTTTGCAGGCCGGCCACATAGGGTGAATTGGACGAACCGGTCAGCCCATGCAGCACCAGCACCAAGGGCGCTTGCACGTCATGGGGGCCATGCCAGTCGAGATCGAGGAAGTCGCCATCCTCCAGCCACAGGCGCTCACGCTGACGCTCGATGTGGGTGGTCGGCCGCCACAGCGGCCCCCACAGTGTCTGCAAGTGGGGGTTGCCGAGGCCGAAGGCGGGTTTGAATAAATCGGAAGAGGGGGTCATGAAACTCTCGGTAGCCAGTGAGCTCGCCGTGGCAAGCTCCCCAGCCACAGGTTAAGCGGCGTTTTCGACCAAACGATGCCACAACGCGTAATACACCCGCCCGGACTTCTGCTCCCGGTGCAGGCGCCAGCCACTTGGCAGGCCGAGCGTGGAGGGCGCGGTCTCGCTCTCAGTGTAGATCCAGGCATCCGGTGCCAGCCACTGGCGTTCTTCCAGCAGAGTGCAGACGACCGGTAGCAGGTTCTGGTTGAACGGTGGGTCGAGGAACACTACGTCGTATTCAGTCGCCGCCTGGGTTTCCAGGTAGCGCAGCGCGTCGGCCGTCTGCACCTGGCCGGTGGTGCAACGCAGCGTGCCCAGGTGCTCCTTGAGGCTGGACACCGCCACATTGCTGGCGTCCAGCGCCTGGCCCTGGGCCGCGCCACGGGACAGCGCCTCCAGGAACAGCGCGCCGCTGCCGGCGAACGGGTCCAGCACTTTGGCCCCGCCTATGTACGGCGCGAGCCAGTTGAACAGGGTTTCACGCACGCGATCAGGCGTCGGGCGCAGGCCCACAACGTCGGGGAAGCTCAGCTTGCGGCTGCCCCATTCACCGCCAATGATGCGCAGTTGGCCCACACCGTTATGCACGTTGTGGACAGGTTTTTTCGGGCGAGATGAACTGGCCATTAATGCTCCGGAACCCCGAGCGGCTGCTCGGCAGGTTTATCAGTGGGGGGCGGTAGTGGCTTTTGCGCAATCGTCGGGCCGGCGGTCACGATGACCATCTTGTCGGCGCTCAAGTGTTTGTTCATTGCAGCCTTGACCTGATCGACGGTCAGGGCCTGGGATTGTTTCATGAAATCTTCCAGATAGCTCAGCGGCAGGTTGTAGAAACCCATGGCACCCAACTGCCCGACGATATCGGCGTTGCTGGCGGTGGACAGCGGGAAGCTGCCGGCCAGCTCGCGCTTGGCGTCATCCAGTTCCTTTTGCGTCGGGCCGGTCTTGAGGTAGTCAGCCAATACGTCCTCCACCAGGCGCAAGGTGCCACCGCTCATTTCGGCGCGGGTCTGCAGGTTGATCATGAACGGGCCGCGCACCTGCATCGGTGAGAAACCGGAATACACGCCGTAGGTCAGGCCGCGCTTTTCACGCACTTCGCTCATCAAGCGAGTGCCGAAGCCACCGCCGCCGAGGATCTGGTTACCCAGGGACAAGGCTGCGTAATCCGGGTCGGCACGGTCGATGCCCAACTGCGCAAACAGCAGGTGGGTTTGCTTGGACGGGAACTCGATACGGCTCAGGCCGGCTTTTGGCTCGGTCGGCTGGGCGATCTTGGCCATCGCCGGGCCCTTGGGCAGCGAGGCGGACACCTTGGCCGTCATGGCTTCGGCTTCGGCGCGGGTCAGGTCGCCCACTACTGCAATTACCGCGTTACCCGCCGCATAGGCCTTGGCGTGGAACGCCTGCAACTGCGCCAGGGTAATCTTCGGCACGCTCTCGGGGGTGCCTTCGCTCGGGTGCGCGTAAGGGTGGTCGCCGTACAGGCGCTTGAACAGCTCGATGCTCGCCAGTTTGCCGGGGTTCTGCTTCTGGTACTCGAAACCGGCCAGGATCTGGTTCTTGATGCGTGCCAGCGAGTCTGCCGGGAATGTCGGCTGGCCGATCACCTGGTTGAACAGTGACAGGGCGGCGTCGCGCTTGGCGCTGTCGCTCAGGCTGCGCAGGGTCACCAGCGCCATGTCGCGGTAGGCGCCGTTGCCAAAGTCGGCCCCCAGGCCTTCGAACCCGCTGGCGATCTGGCTGACATCCTTGCCCGGCACGCCTTCGTTGAGCATGGCGTTGGTCATCAGTGCCAGGCCTGGCACGTCGCCATCCTGGCTGCTGCCGGCGGCGAACAGCAGGCGCATGTCGAACATCGGCAGTTCATGGGCTTCGACGAACAGCACCTTGGCGCCTTCGGTGGTGGTCCAGGTTTGTACGTCGAGCTTGCGGTTGGTCGGTGCCTTGCCATCCAGTTCCGCCAGGGATTGCAGGGTGCTGGCCGTTTGAGCCTTGTCCAGGGCCTGGCTGGCGACCGACTCGCTGGGGCGCAAGAAGTAAACGGCGCTGGCCGCCATCAGGGTGACGGCGATCAGGCCGGGCAGGATCAGGCGGCTGTTTTTGCGATCACTCATGAGCGGTCTCCTCAGGCAAAACATGGGCGACGCTCAGACGTTCGCGGGTGAAATAAGTGCGTGCGGCCTTCTGGATGTCTTCCGGGGTCACGCTTTGCAGGTCGGCAAGCTCGGTGTCCATGAGTTTCCAGGACAGGCCGACCGTTTCCAGGGAGCCGATGGCCGTGGCCTGGCTGGTGATGGAGTCACGCTGGTACACCAGGCCGGCAATCACCTGGGCACGGATGCGCTCCAGTTCTTCGGCGGTCGGCGGCTTGGCCTTCAACTCATCGAGCAGGCGCCACAGGCCGGCTTCGGCCTGGGCCACGGTTTTCTTCTTCTGCTGGTTCGGCGTGGCCGAGAGGGTAAACAGGCTGTCGCCACGGGTATAGGCGTCGTAGTTGGTGGAAGCCGCGGACACCAGTTCCTCACCGCGTTCCAGTTGCTCGGAGATCCGTGCACTGTAGCCGCCGTCCAGCAGGGCCGAGATCAGGCGCAGGGCCTGCACCGAACGTTTGTCTTCAGCGGTGGCCAGGCCGGGCACGTTGAAGCCCAGGATCACACTCGGAAGTTGGGTCTGCACGTGCAGGGTCAGCAGGCGCTCGCCGGGCTCGGCCAGTTCCATCGGGATTTTTGCCGGCGGCACGTCACGCTTGGGGATCGGGCCGAAGTAACGTTGGGCGAGGTTTTTCACCTCGTCCGGGGTCACGTCGCCGACCACCACCAGGGTGGCGTTGTTCGGCACGTACCAGGATTGGTACCAGTGGCGCAGTTCCTCGACCTTCATGCGGTCCAGGTCGGCCATCCAGCCAATGGTCGGCGTGTGGTAGCCACTGGCCGGGAACGCCATGGCCTTGAAGCGCTCGAACGCCTTGGACATGGGGTTATCGTCGGTGCGCAGGCGGCGTTCTTCTTTGATTACCTCGATTTCACGGCTGAACTCGTCGGCCGGCAGGCGCAGGCTGGCCATGCGGTCGGCTTCCAGCTCAAAGGCTACGCCCAGGCGGTCACGGGCCAATACCTGGTAATACGCGGTGTAGTCGTCGCTGGTGAACGCATTTTCTTCGGCGCCCAGGTCGCGCAGGATCAGCGAGGCTTCGCCGGGGCCGACCTTGGCGCTGCCCTTGAACATCATGTGTTCCAGGGCGTGGGACAAACCGGTCTGGCCCGGGGTTTCGTAGCTTGAGCCAACCTTGTACCAGACCTGGGAAACCACCACCGGCGCGCGATGATCTTCGCGCACGACCACTTTAAGGCCGTTATCGAGGGTGAATTCATGGGTGGGTTGTGGATCGGCAGCCAAAGCTGAGAGAGGCAGACAAACTGTGCTGAACAGCAGGCCTGCGGCGCGGCGGGCTAGAGCATTCATTCGTTTTTAAACCTGTTGGGCTGCCCGCTTGGTCTTAGCGTCGGCGGGCGAGGAGGTGCTAGGATACTGGTCCGACTTAAGGACGGCCACTGCGGCTGTCTTGTGAAGGCCCTATTTAGGCCTTACAAAATGTTGCGCATGAACGAGCTGGCTAAAAAACAGTCTGTTACGCATCGAATTTTATTTACCGGCGCGCCCTGTGGCGCGTCGCTACCTTGAGATAGCCGTCTCCATGTTTGGTTCCAACGACGACAAGAAGACCCCAGCTGCGGCTGGCGAGAAGAAAGGCCTGTTCGGATGGCTGCGCAAAAAGCCGCAGGAAACCGTCGTCGAACAGCCACAGGTTCACGCTGAACCGACCCCTGAACCCGTAATAGAAGCCGAACCGGTTGCCGAGACGCCAGTTCCGGTGGTGTTACCGATGGCTGAGCCGGTGTTGCAGCCGGTCGTTGAGGCCGAGCCGGAACCTGAGCCTGAGCACAAGCCCTGGTTAGAGCTGCCGGTGGCCGAAGAACCCGTGGCATTGGTTGAGGATGTTCAGGCCGAGCACGTCGTGCCGCCGATTCCTGCAGTGGTTGAGCCGGCGCCGGTAGAGGCTGTGGCTGAAATACCGCCCGTCGTTGAAGTGCCTGCACCGGTTGTCGCTGCACCTGCCGCTATCGAGCCAGAGCCTGCCGTCGTCACCACCGAAACCAGCAAAACCGGATTCTTTGCACGCCTCAAGCAGGGCCTGAGCAAGACCAGCGCCAGTATTGGCGAAGGCATGGCCAGCCTGTTCCTGGGCAAGAAAGTCATTGATGACGAGCTGCTCGAAGACATCGAGACCCGCCTGCTCACCGCCGACGTGGGCGTCGAAGCCACCGCCGTGATCATCCAGAGCCTGACGCAGAAGGTCGCGCGCAAGCAGTTGACCGACGCCGATGCGCTGTACAAATCCCTGCAGGCTGAGCTGGCCGCCATGCTCAAACCGGTTGAAGCGCCGCTGGTGATCACGCCGAAAAAGCCGTTCGTCATCCTCGTTGTAGGGGTTAATGGCGCTGGCAAGACCACCACCATCGGCAAGCTGGCCAAGAAGCTGCAAGGTGAAGGCAAGAAAGTCATGCTCGCCGCCGGTGACACCTTCCGTGCCGCCGCCGTCGAGCAGTTGCAGGTGTGGGGCGAGCGCAACAAGATCCCGGTGATCGCCCAGCACACCGGCGCCGACTCGGCTTCGGTGATCTTCGATGCCGTGCAGGCCGCCAAGGCCCGTAACATTGACGTGCTGATCGCCGACACCGCCGGTCGCCTGCACACCAAAGACAACTTGATGGAAGAACTGAAGAAAGTGCGCCGCGTGATCGGCAAGCTTGACGCCGATGCACCCCACGAAGTCTTGCTGGTGCTCGACGCCGGTACCGGCCAGAACGCCATCAGCCAGGCCAAGCAATTCAACCAGACGGTGCAACTGACCGGCCTGGCATTGACTAAGCTCGACGGCACGGCCAAGGGCGGTGTGATTTTCGCCCTGGCCAAACAGTTCGGGTTACCGATTCGCTATATCGGCGTCGGTGAAGGCATCGACGACCTGCGCACCTTTGAAGCCGAACCCTTTGTACAGGCACTGTTTGCCGAGCGGGAGCGTTCATGATTCGATTCGAACAGGTCGGTAAACGCTATGCCAACGGGCATGTGGGCTTGCATGAGCTGAGCTTTCGAGTGCGTCGCGGCGAATTCTTGTTTGTCACCGGCCATTCGGGCGCGGGCAAAAGTACGCTGTTGCGCCTGCTGCTGGCCATGGAACGCCCGACCACAGGCAAGTTGCTGCTGGCGGGCCAGGACCTGGCTACCATCAGCAATGCGCAAATTCCGTTTCTGCGCCGCCAGATCGGCGTGGTGTTCCAGAACCACCAGTTGCTGTTCGACCGTACGGTGTTCAACAACGTGGCCCTGCCGTTGCAGATCCTCGGGTTGTCCAAGGCCGAGATCGTCAAGCGCGTGGACTCGGCCCTGGAGCGCGTGGCGTTGTCGGACAAGACCGACCTTTACCCGGGGGATCTGTCCACCGGTCAGCAACAGCGCGTCGGTATTGCCCGCGCCATCGTGCACCGCCCGGCCTTGCTGCTGGCGGACGAACCCACCGGTAACCTCGACCCGCGCCTGGCGGCCGAGATCATGGGGGTGTTCGAAGACATCAACCGCCTGGGCACCAGCGTCTTGATCGCCAGCCACGACCTGGCCCTGATTGCCCGTATGCGCCATCGCATGCTGACCCTGCAACGCGGCCGCCTGATCGGCGACGGGGAGGCTGGCGTATGAGTGCTACACGCAGCCCTAAAGTATCCGAACGGGTGGCTCCGAAGCCGGCCGACCCGCAACCGAAAAAGAAAAAACACGACGAAGACGACGGCCCGGACTTCGGCACCCTGGTGCACGCCTGGATCGAAAGCCACCGCGCCAGCCTGCTGGACAGCCTGCGTCGCCTGGGCAAGCAGCCGATCGGCAGCTTTTTCACCTGCCTGGTCATGGCCGTGGCCTTGAGCCTGCCGATGGGCTTGTCGCTGTTGCTTAATAACGTGGAGCGCCTGGGCGGTTCCTGGCAGCGGGCGGCGCAGATTTCGCTGTACCTGAACCTGGACACCAGCAGCAAGGAAGGCGAAGCGCTGCGTGACGACATCAAGAACATCCCGGGGGTAGCCGAGGCCGAGTACATCAGCCGCGACCAGGCTCTCGAAGAGTTCCAGCAGCAATCGGGCCTGGGCGAGGCGCTCAAGGAGCTGCCGCAGAACCCGCTGCCGGGCGTGGTGCTGGTAACCCCGAACGAGGTCGACAAACCGGCGCTGGAAGCCCTGCGACAAAAACTCGCAGAGATGCCGAAGGTGCAACAGGCCCAACTTGATCTAGTCTGGGTAGAGCGCCTGGCCGCGATCCTCAAGCTGGGCGACCGCTTTGTGTTCGGCCTGACGGTGTTATTAGTGTCTGCATTACTTTTGGTGATAGGTAATACCATTCGTCTTCATATTGAAAACCGTCGCACCGAGATAGAAGTGATTAAACTGGTGGGCGGCACAGACAGCTATGTGCGTCGGCCTTTCCTGTACATGGGCGCGCTGTATGGCCTGGGTGCGGGGGTCTTGTCCTGGGGCGTACTGGCGTTTGGCCTGGATTGGTTGAACGACGCGGTTGTTGGTCTGGCCGGGCTCTACGGCAGTGATTTCGCGCTGGCCGGTGTGCCGGTAGCCGATGGTCTGAGTCTCTTGCTTGGCGCGGTGTTGTTGGGGTATATCGGTGCGTGGATTGCGGTGGCACGGCATTTACGTGAGCTGGCACCGAAGTAGTTAATGCCAGATTAATGTGGTTTCGTTTGTATTGACCGTATCAGCGGTTTAGGGAACTTGTCCTACGGTTCCCAGGTCAATTTTCGCAGTGCTGAACTGCACGAGTTATGTGAGTCGGAGGTTTTTTCGTATGACCACTTCTTTGCAACCTGCTTATGCCTTGGTCCCGGGTGCGAACCTGGAAGCCTATGTGCACACGGTCAACAGCATTCCATTGCTGACGCCCGAGCAGGAGCGTGAACTGGCCGAGAGTCTCTACTATGAGCAGGATTTGGGGGCGGCTCGGCAGATGGTGCTCGCCCACCTGCGTTTTGTCGTACATATCGCCCGTAGCTATAGCGGCTACGGTCTGGCCCAGGCCGACCTGATTCAGGAAGGCAACGTAGGCCTGATGAAGGCTGTGAAGCGTTTCAACCCTGAAATGGGCGTGCGCCTGGTGTCGTTTGCCGTGCACTGGATCAAGGCGGAAATCCACGAGTTCATCCTGCGCAACTGGCGCATCGTGAAAGTGGCCACCACCAAGGCCCAGCGCAAGCTGTTCTTCAACCTGCGCAGCCAGAAAAAACGCCTGGCGTGGCTGAACAACGAAGAAGTCCACCGCGTGGCCGAAAGCCTCGGTGTGGAGCCTCGTGAAGTGCGCGAGATGGAAAGCCGCCTGACCGGCCATGACATGGCCTTCGACCCAGCCGCCGAAGCGGATGACGACAGCGCCTTCCAATCGCCGGCCAACTATCTGGAAGACCACCGGTACGATCCGGCGCGTCAACTGGAGGACGCCGACTGGAGCGACAACTCCAACCACAACCTGCACGAAGCGCTGGAAGTGCTGGACGACCGCAGCCGTGACATTCTCTACCAGCGTTGGCTGGCAGAAGAAAAAGCCACGCTGCACGACCTGGCGCAAAAGTACAACGTGTCGGCAGAGCGGATTCGTCAGCTTGAGAAAAGCGCGATGAACAAGCTGAAGTTGTCGATCGCCGCTTAAAACGCAGCGAACAAAAAATGCCCCGGTCGAAAGATCGGGGCATTTTTGTATGTGTTCGAAAAGTCTCAAGTACAACTCGGTTTAATGTGGGAGCTGGCTTGCCTGCGATGAGGCCGTGTCAGATGAAGCATGGGTTACTGACCCACCGCTATCGCAGGCAAGCCAGCTCCCACAGGTCTCGTATTGTGTCAGTCGGACCAGGGTGCCTTTCGAGAGTTGTTCAGCTCCACCAGGTAACCCTCCCCACCCAACTGGCTCATCTGCTGGCGAATCCACGCCGCTCGCCGTGCCACATAGGCGGTCGGATGACTGGCACTCCACACCCGTGGATTGGGCAACACCGCCGCCAGGTAACTGGCCTGCTGCCGCGAAAGCCCCTTGGCACTCACGCCAAAATGGTGCCGCGCCGCCGCTTCTGCGCCAAACACACCTTCATCCCATTCCACACTGTTGAGGTACACCTCAAGAATCCGCTGCTTGGGCCATAACACTTCGATCAAACCGGTAAACCACGCCTCCAGGCCTTTGCGCAAATAGCTGCGCCCGGCCCACAGGAACAGGTTTTTCGACACCTGTTGGCTCAAGGTGCTGGCACCGCGAATCGAGCCGCCGCGTTCGTTGTGCAGAATCGCCGCCTGGATCGCGCCGAAATCAAAACCCCAATGTTGCGGGAAGCGCTGGTCTTCACCGGCCATCACCGCCACTTTAAGGTCGTCGGAGATTTCATCCCACGGCACCCAGCTGCGTTGCAGGTCGATAGGCTCACCGTCAACCCAGGACTCGACCTTGCGCTCCACCATCAGCGCAGTGAACGGTGGCGGCACCACACGAAACAGCAGCACCAGCAACACACTGCCGATGGCAAACCATTTCACGACGTTGAGAAAGCGTTTGAAGAGGACACGCAGCATAGAGATGGCTTGGCCGAACCCGTTGAGCGGGCCATTATACAGACCCTGCCCGATGAGTCTGACTGGAGTTCCCCATGCTGCGTAGCTTTCTGATGCTGGCTGCCTTTTTCGGCTTTACCGGCGTTGCGCTGGGCGCTTTCGCCGCCCACGGCCTGAAAAACCGCCTGAGCGCCGACTACCTGGCGATCTTCCATACCGGCGTGACCTACCAGTTGGTGCATGCCCTGGCACTGTTCGGCGTGGCCTTGCTGGCGGCGCATATTCCGGGCCGGTTGGTCACCTGGGCGGGTATTTCGTTTACCGTCGGTATCCTGCTGTTCTCGGGCAGCCTGTATGTGCTGACGATGACCGGCATCAGTAAACTGGGGATCATCACGCCGTTTGGCGGGCTGGCGTTCCTGCTCGGCTGGTTCTTCCTGGGCCTGGCGGCGTGGCGTTTGCAGCTTTGACCGCTTGACGCTTGGAGCTGACCTTCAGGTTCCAATCGCGCTAGAATGCGGGCCCCTAAAAACGATGGCGGCCCGTGGCATGCGCATTCAGTTGAACGGCGAACCCTTTGAACTGCCCGACGGCGAAACCGTTGCGGCCCTGCTGACCCGTCTGGACCTGACCGGGCGTCGCGTCGCAGTGGAGCTCAACCTGGATATCGTCCCGCGTAGCCAGCACGCCGAGACTGTGCTCACCGAAGGTGACCAGATCGAAGTGGTCCACGCCATCGGCGGCGGCTAGCCCGCCACGGCCGCAACGCATTCTGCAGAACCTCATCCAACCAGAGGATTTCCCATGAGCATCGTTCGTAGCGACAAGCCTTTCGTCCTGGCCGGTCGTACCTACCAGTCCCGTCTGCTGGTCGGCACCGGCAAGTACCGCGACATGGAAGAAACCCGCCTGGCCATCGAAGCCTCGGGTGCCGAGATCGTCACCTTCGCCGTACGCCGCACCAACCTCGGCCAGATCGAGGGCGAGCCGAACCTGCTCGAAGTGCTGTCGCCGGAGCGCTACACCTTTTTGCCAAACACTGCTGGCTGCTACGACGCCATCGAAGCCGTGCGCACCTGCCGCCTGGCCCGTGAGCTGCTCGACGGCCACAACCTGGTGAAGCTGGAAGTGCTGGCCGACCAGAAAACCCTGTTCCCCAATGTGATCGAAACCCTCAAGGCCGCCGAGACCTTGGTCAAGGAAGGCTTCGACGTGATGGTCTACACCAGCGATGACCCGATCATCGCCCGTCAGTTGGCAGAAATCGGCTGCATCGCGGTGATGCCGCTGGCTGGTCTGATCGGTTCCGGCCTGGGGATCTGCAATCCGTATAACCTGCAGATCATCCTCGAAGAAGCCAAGATCCCGGTATTGGTGGATGCGGGTGTGGGCACTGCCTCCGACGCGACCATCGCCATGGAACTGGGCTGCGACGCGGTGCTGATGAACTCGGCCATTGCCCATGCCCAGCAACCAATCATGATGGCCCAAGCCATGAACCACGCCATCGTCGCGGGCCGCCTGGCCTACCTCGCCGGGCGCATGCCGAAAAAACTCTATGCCAGCGCCTCTTCGCCGCTGGATGGTCTGATCAAGTAAGAGCTATTGATGACTGAATCAAACGAAACGCCGAACACCGTGGAAGAGGGCGACGAGTCCAAGCACCGCCGCATCAAGAGTTTTGTGATGCGCGCCGGCCGCATGACCGAAGGCCAGCAAAAGGGCCTGGAACAGGGCACGCCGCTGTTCGTACTGCCCCTGGCCGATGCGCCGGTGGACTATGACCAAGTGTTCGGCCGTTCGGCCCCGCGCTCCCTGGAAATCGGTTTCGGCATGGGCCATTCCCTGCTGGAAATGGCCGCAGCCGCGCCGGAGCAGGATTTCATCGGTGTGGAAGTGCACCGCCCAGGCGTCGGCGCACTGCTCAACGGTGTGCTGACCCAAGGCCTGAAAAACCTGCGGGTCTACGACTGCGACGCGATTGAGGTGCTCAACCGCTGCATCGCCGACAACAGCCTCGACCGCCTGATGCTGTTCTTCCCCGACCCATGGCACAAGGCTCGTCACCACAAGCGCCGTATCGTCCAGGCCTCCTTCGCGGAGCTGGTGCGCAGCAAGCTGAAAGTGGGCGGCATCCTGCACATGGCCACCGACTGGGAACCGTACGCGGAATACATGCTGGAAGTGATGAACGTCGCACCTGGCTACCGCAACCTGGCCGAAGACGGCAAATGCGTGCCACGCCCGGCCGAGCGGCCGATCACCAAGTTCGAACGCCGTGGCGAGCGGTTGGGGCATGGGGTGTGGGATTTGAAGTTCGAGAAGCTGGCTTAAACAGTCATCCGCTTGAAACGCAATCAAATGTGGGAGCTGGCTTGCCTGCGATAACATCACCTCGGTATCACTGATACACCTAGGTGTCTGTATCGCAGGCAAGCCAGCTCCCACATGTGTTTTGTAGTGCCTGCTGGGTCAGCGGCGGTCTGCTACCACGCCAATCAACACCAGCACCACGATCAACACCGGCGCCAGGCTGTAGTTATTGAACTGGCTCAATCCCCGCACAATCCACGGCGTAGCGTAGATCAACGCCGCACCACTGCCGATCAGGCACAGCAGGGCCATCAAGGGTACGCGCAAGGCGCCGGCGATGCTGCCCAGGCGTGCTTCGACCCAGCCCTTGATGTCGGCGCCGAACAGCACCAGCAAACAGCCCACAAGGGCCAACGAGATTTCCGACAGGTTGCTACGGCTCCAGCGGGATACGGTGGCGAGCAGGTCGAGTACCAGATCCATTCGATTTCCTTAAGAGCTATCAGCTCAAAAACTTCTGCAACAGGTCATTGAGAAAGAGTTGCCCGCGGTCGGTGGCCGCCAGGCGTGACGGTTCGACCTGCATTAATCCACTTTGTTCTGCGTCGCGGCGGCCTTCGTCGAGGCTCGCCAGGTCAAGGCCGGTGCGCTCGGCGTAGAGCTTGGCATCAACCCCTTCGGTGAGGCGCAGCGCGTTCATCAGGAACTCGAACGGCAGTTCATCGTTGGTCAGTTCTTTCGCGCCGGCCTGGAAGCTTTTGGCCGGGTTGAGGTAGTCCTTCGGTGCACGGGTTTTCCAGGTGCGGATGATGCGCCCGTCCGGGTGGCTGAGCTTGCCGTGGGCGCCGGCGCCTATGCCGATAAAGTCGCCAAAGCTCCAGTAATTGAGGTTATGCCGCGCCGGCCGCCCCGGTTGGGCGTAGGCCGAGACTTCATATTGTGCGTAACCGTGTTCGGCGAGCAGTGCCTGGCCGGCTTCCTGGATATCCCACAGCGTGTCGTCTTCCGGCAGCGCGGGTGGCTGGTTCCAGAACACGGTATTGGGTTCCAGGGTCAGTTGGTACCAGGACAGGTGCGTGGGCTTGAGTGCAATGGCCTGGCGCAGGTCGCCCAAGGCGTCCTCCAGGGACTGGTTGGGCAAGCCGTGCATCAAATCCAGGTTGAAATTATCGAACCCAGCCTGACGCGCCATACCGGCTGCGCGCACGGCTTCATCGCCATTGTGGATGCGGCCCAGAGCTTCAAGCTTCTCTTGCTGGAAGCTCTGGATGCCGATGGACAGGCGATTGATCCCCAGCTTGCGGTACGCCACGAACTTCTCTTGTTCGAACGTCCCGGGGTTGGCTTCCAGGGTGATCTCGATATCGTCGGTAAACGGGATACGCGTTTGAACGCCCTTGAGCAGGCGGCCCAGTGCAGCAGCGCTGAACAGGCTGGGCGTGCCGCCGCCAAAGAAGATCGAACTCAGTTTACGGCCATACACGGCGTGCAGGTCTTGGTCCAGGTCGGCCAGCAGGGCGTCCACGTACTCTTCTTCCGGCAGCACTTTGCTGGCGGTGTGGGAGTTGAAGTCGCAATACGGGCATTTGCGCACGCACCACGGGATATGGATGTACAGCGCCAGGGGCGGCAGATGGGGCAGGGCCGCCCGTGGTGTTTGCGCGCCACCGTGGATCAGCGGCTGCGCAGAGGTGTTCTGGGTCATTTCAAGCCCAGGCGCTGGCGCAGCAACGCCATGGCGCGGGCGCGGTGGCTGATCTGGTTCTTGTCGGCCGGGCTCAGTTCGGCGCTGGAGACATTGCGCTCCGGCACCCAGAACAGCGGGTCATAGCCAAACCCATGCTCACCGCTGGCGGCTTGCAGGATGCGCCCGTGCCACAGGCCTTCACACAGAATCGGCAACGGGTCATCGGCATGCCGCACCAGGGCCAGCACGCAGACGAACTGCGCACCACGCTCGGCCTCCGGCACGTCCTTGAGGGCGTCGAGCAGCTTGGCGTTGTTGGCTGCGTCGCCCTTGCCGTCGGCGTAACGGGCGGAGTAGATACCAGGGGCGCCGCCGAGGAAGTCCACGGCCAGGCCCGAATCATCCGCCAGGGCCGGCAGGCCAGAGATACGCGCAGCATTGCGGGCCTTGAGGATGGCATTCTCGACGAACGACAGGCCGGTCTCTTCCGGTTCGACCTGGCTGAACTCGCCAATCGAACGCAGGTGCACAGACTCACCGAGCATGGCTTGCAGTTCTTTGAGTTTGCCGGCGTTGTGGCTGGCGAGTACGAGTTGGGTAAGGTTCATCATTCGGCCGGGAACAGTTCTTGGTTGAATTGGAAACCGTGGGCCTTGCCGCCGGTTTCAACGTTGATGGTGAAGGTCTTGTATTCCCGTTGCGTCACGGTGTAGGGCGCGAGGTAGCTGATGCCGCCTTTTTCTTCGATCTGCTTGAACGTCAGGATCTCGCTTTTGCCGCCGAGGTCCTTGATAGTGCCGGTGACTTGCGCGGCCACTGGGCTTACGCCCTTGATCACGGTGACGTTGATCAACCCCTTCTCCTTGCTGCGCACCACGCCGACTTTCTGGGCGGTCTCGGGTGGCAGGAAGCTTGAAGTAAAGGTGTTGTAATGAACGGTGATATCGCCGAAGTCTTTTTTGCGATTAGCGTCGATAGCGTCGGCGGCCATGGCGCTGGCGCCCAGGCATGCGGTCAATAGAAAAATAGCCAAACGACTCATGAACGTCCCTCTTGAAGATGATTAGACGGCAACTTTGTGGTCGGTCAGGCCAGGGCTGCTGACCCGGTAGATACCAATTTCGCCCAACAGGTTGGGCCATAGCTTACTCGCCCAGCCGTGGCGGTGCTGTTGATCGACGGCAAGGCGGTTGATCACCTTGGCTTCACGCTCGCCACACAGGGCTTCGAAGTCTTCGAAGGTGCAGAAGTGGATGTTCGGCGTGTTGTACCAGGTGTACGGCAGGAAGTCGGAGACCGGCATGCGCCCCTTGGTGGCCAGGTACCAGCGGCAGCGCCAGTGGCCAAAGTTGGGAAAGGTGATGATGCATTGGCGGCCCACGCGCAGCATTTCGTCGAGGATGCGGTCCGGGTAGTGCACCGCTTGCAGGGCTTGGGTCATCACCACGATATCGAAGCTGTTGCTGGCAAAGTTGCCCAGGCCCTTGTCCAGGTCCTGCTCGATCACGTTGATGCCCTTGGCCACGCACTGGGCGATGTTGTCCGGGTCGTTTTCCAGGCCGTAGCCGGTGACTTGCTTGTGGTCGCGCAGCCAGCTCAGCAGTTCGCCGTCGCCGCAGCCCAGGTCGAGCACGCGGCTGCCGGCGGGGATCCAGTCTTGGATGATTTCCAGGTCGGCTCTCATGGCGTTCTCACAAGCGAAATACGGTTCATGTAGTTACTGAACGCCTGCAGGTAGCGTGGGATCGGAATCAGGAAGGCGTCGTGGCCTTGCGGTGCATCGATCTCCAGGTAGCAGACGTCTTTCTTGGCGGCCATCAGGGCATCCACCAGCTCACGGGAGCGCGCTGGCGAAAAGCGCCAGTCGGTGGTGAACGACATCACGCAGAACTTGGCCGTGGCGTGCTCGAAGGTTTTTGCCAGGTCGTCATCGTGGTTGGCGGCCGGGTCGAAGTAGTCCAGAGCCTTGGTCATCAGTAGGTAGGTGTTGGCGTCAAAGCGCCCCGAGAATTCCTCGCCCTGATAACGCAGGTAGCTTTCCACCTGGAACTCGACGCTGTGGAAGTCGTAGTTGAGCTTCTCGCTCTTGAGGCCACGGCCGAATTTCTCGCCCATGGAATCGTCGGACAGGTAGGTAATGTGGCCGACCATCCGCGCCAGCATCAGGCCGCGCTTGGGGATCACGCCCGCTTCCTGGAACGAACCGCCGTGGAACTCGGGGTCGGTGAGGATCGCCTGGCGCGCCACTTCGTTGAAGGCGATGTTCTGCGCCGACAACTTGGGCGCCGAGGCGATGGCCAGGCAATGACGCACGCGGTCCGGGTAGGTGATGGTCCATTGCAGGGCCTGCATGCCGCCCAGGCTGCCGCCAATCACGGCGGCCCACTGGCTGATGCCCAGCAGGTCGGCCAGGCGTGCCTGGCTGTGCACCCAGTCTTCCACGGTCAGCACTGGGAAGTCGGCGCCGAACGGTTTGCCGGTTTCCGGGTTGAGGCTGCTGGGGCCGGTGGAGCCGTTGCAGCCGCCGAGGTTGTTCAGGCTGACCACAAAGAACTTATTGGTGTCGATGGGCTTGCCGGGGCCGATGCAACTGTCCCACCAGCCGGGCTTGCGGTCGTCAACGCTATGGAAGCCGGCGGCGTGATGATGGCCGGATAAGGCATGGCAGATCAGCACGGCGTTGTTCGCCGTGGCGTTCAGTTGGCCATAGGTTTCGTAGATCAGGTCGTAGGCTGGCAACGAACGGCCGCAGGCCAGGGCCAGGGGTTCGCTGAAATGCGCCACTTGTGGCACGACCAGTCCAACAGAATCGGGGGGGAAGGCAGCTGGCATCGACCCTGCTCTCGTTTAAATGAGGCGTAAGTCTAAAGAGCGGGGACCCTAGCGGCAAGCAATGGTCGGGGGTTAGCGTGATCGTTCCCACGCTCCGCGTGGGAATGCTTCTTGGGACGCTCTGCGTCCTGCACTGGTGACGCGGAGCGTCACGGGCTGCATTCCCACGCAGAGCGTGGGAATGATCAGCACAAGCCATGCTATCGCAGACAAGCCAGCTCCCACACAAGCCAACTCCCATAGGGGCTACGGCATTCAGATCAGGCCAAACAACTCTTTTGGCATGTAAGCAAAGTAGGCCAGGCGCGGAATCACCCAGCTTTGCAGCAACTGAATCACGATAAACGCGAAGATCGGCGAGATATCCAGGCCACCCAGGTTCGGAATCAGGCGACGGAAGGGTGCCAGCACGGGCTCGGTGATCTGAGCCACCAATTCGGCACCTGGGCTACGGCTGCCCGGTGCGACCCAGGAGAGGATCACGCTGATGATCATCGACCAGAAAATGATCTTCAGGAACAGCGAGAAAATCCCGATCAGGCCCCATGGCAACAGCAGGACGGTGAAGGCCTGGTAGCCATTGAGCATCAGGATCACCACGAACAGCAGGATTTGCAGCAGCAACGCCAGCACCAGCGACGACATGTCCAGGCCGAACAGGCTCGGGATCACTCGGCGCAGCGGCTTGAGCAGTGGTTGGGTGGCCTTCACCACGAACTGGCACAGCGGGTTGTAGAAGTTTGCACGCACCAGTTGCAGGATAAAGCGCATCAGCACGATCAGCAGGTACAAGCTGCCCAGGGTCTGGATGATGAAAATGGCAGCGTCATTGATTCCGAGCATGTTTGATTACCTTGGTAAGGGACGACTATTTGCCCAGTTGCTCAGCCATCTCGGCTGAACGATGTGCGGCGGCACCCAGTGCTGTTTCCACCAGGGCTTCAAAGCCCCCGGCCTGGAACGACTCGATAGCCGCTTGTGTGGTGCCACCTGGCGAGGTGACGCGACGGCGCAGTTCGGCGGCATCCACCTCGCTGCCGACCGCCATTTTCGCGGCGCCCAGGGCGGTTTGCTCCGCCAGTTGCTCGGCCACGTCGTGGGGCAGGCCCAGCTTGACACCGGCGGCGGTCATGGCCTCGATCAGCAGGAAGAAGTAGGCCGGGCCACTACCGGAAACGGCGGTAACCGCATCCAGTTGCTGTTCCTGCTCCAGCCACACGGCGATGCCCACCGCAGACAGCAGTTCCTGGGCCTGGTCACGTTGCTGCGCGGTGACTTCGCCGGTGGCATACAAACCGCTGACGCCCTGGCGCAGCAGCGCCGGGGTGTTGGGCATGCAGCGCACGATGGGCTGGGCGCCGAGCCAGTTGGTCATGCTGGCGCAGGTGATGCCAGCGGCAATCGACACCACCAATTGGTGAGGTTGCAGACTCGGGCGCAGGCTCTCGCACACAGCCTTCATGGCCTGGGGCTTGACCGCCAGCACGATCACATCGACGCCGTGGATGGCCTCGGCATTATCAGCGAAGGTCTGGATGCCGTGTTCGGCGCTGACGCGCTCGCGGGTCTCGGCGCCCGGGTCGCTGGCGCGGATCTGCTCGGCGTCCAGGCCCTTGGCCCGCAGGCCACCGATCAGGCTGGCCGCCATGTTACCGGCGCCGATAAAGGCAATACGCGTGTTGCTCATGACAGGTCCTTATTTTCGAGGGATGTCAGCCATTTCACGGCTGGCCGTAGTCGCGGGCGCCAAACAGCGCGGTACCGATCCGCACCCAGGTGGCGCCTTGGGCAATGGCCGACTCAAGGTCGTGGCTCATGCCCATGGAAAGTGTGTCCAGCGCCAGGTTCAAGCTGGCTTGCAGGTCGCGCACCGTGGCAAACGCCGCATCCTGCTCTGCCCGATCTTCAGTCGGCTCGGGAATCGCCATCAAGCCCCGCAGCTTCAAGCGCGGCAGGGCGCTGATCGCCGTGGCCAGGGCCGGCAGGTCGGCGGGTGTGCAGCCGGACTTGCTGGCTTCGCCACTGACATTGACCTGAATGCAGATATTGAGCGGCGGCAGGTCGGCCGGGCGTTGTTCGGACAGGCGTTGTGCGATTTTCAGGCGGTCCACGGAATGCACCCAAGCGAAGTGCTCGGCGATAGCGCGAGTCTTGTTCGATTGAATGGGGCCGATGAAGTGCCAACTCAAGGGCAGGTCGGTTAAATCCGCCTGTTTGCCCAGGGCTTCCTGCAGGTAGTTTTCGCCAAAGTCGCGCAGCCCGGCGGCATAGGCTTCGCGCACTGCCTGCGCGGGTTTGGTCTTGCTCACGGCCAGCAGGTGGATGCTGCTTGCGTCACGTTGCACGGCGTCGGCTGCGGCGCGGATGCGCTGGCTAACCAGGCCGATGTTGTCTGCTATCGTCGACATTCAAGATGCGCCCGTGGATATGGAGTCCGCGGCATTCTACTGGAAATGGAAAGCCCTATGGATATCACGCAATTGCTGACGGCCAGCGTAAGCCGAGGCGCCTCAGACCTGCATCTGTCAGCTGGCCTGGCACCGATGCTGCGCATTGATGGCGAGGTTTGGCCGCTGGATGGGCCAGCGCTGAACGCTACCCAAGTGGTCGACTTATTGAGCCCGTTGCTGAATAAACATCAACAAAAGGATTTCGAAACATCTCTTGAAACGGATTTTGTCTTCGAATTGCCAGGCGTCGCCCGGTTCCGGGCGAACGTGTTCCGCCAGGATCGCGGCGTGGGTGCAGTGTTCCGGGCTATTGCGACTGAGGTCCAGAGCCTGGAGGCGCTGGGATTGGGCGAGGTGTTCCAGCGTATCGCCCGCCTTCCTCGCGGCCTGGTGCTGGTGACCGGGCCCACCGGTTCTGGCAAGTCCACGACCCTGGCGGCGATGATCGACGACCTCAACCGGCATCGACGCCAGCATATCCTCACGCTGGAAGACCCCATCGAGTTTATCCACAGGCCGAAACTGGCGCTGGTCAACCAGCGCCAGGTGCATCGTGACACCCACAGTTTCTCGGTGGCCCTGCGTTCAGCCCTGCGAGAAGACCCGGATGTGATCCTGGTGGGTGAATTGCGCGATCTGGAAACCATCCGCCTTGCGCTGACGGCGGCAGAGACCGGGCACCTGGTGTTCGGCACTCTGCACACCTCGTCGGCGGCAAAGACGATAGACCGGCTGGTGGACGTCTTCCCGGCCGGGGAAAAGGCCATGGTCCGCTCGATGCTGTCGGAGTCGTTGCAGGCGGTGGTCTCTCAGGTGTTGGTGAAGAAGGTGGGCGGTGGGCGTGTGGCCGCCCATGAAATCATGCTGGGTACGCCGGCGATTCGTAACTTGATCCGTGAGGACAAGGTGGCGCAGATGGTTTCGGCAATTCAGACCGGTGGGGCGTTGGGGATGAAGACCCTGGATATGAGTTTGAAGGCGTTGGTGGGCGCGGGCCTGGTCAGTCGGGAAGAGGCGCGGGAGAAGGCGAGGGTGCCGGCAGATATCTAAAACGCACAGATACACAATGTGGGAGCTGGCTTGCCTGCGATAGCGGACTGTCAGGCACTCTGTCTGCCAACTGACACACCGTCATCGCAGGCAAGCCAGCTCCCACATTTGATTGCATTTCAAAGGGGGAGCTTCAGTGGTGCCTGGCTTAGCGCTGCACGATCCGCAGGTTGCTGTTCTGCTCTTTAGGCAGTACCCGCTTGGCAATCACGTAGTTCTTGTCCCAGAACGGCTTTTTCAGCGTGTCGATGCTCACCGACTTGCCACGGCGCGGTGCGTGAATAAAGCGGTCATTGCCCAGGTAGATGGCAACGTGGTTCACCTGGCGGCTCTTCAACTTGAAGAACAACAGATCGCCCGGCTTCAGGTCTTTGCGGTCAACCTTCAACCCATGGCCGGCCGCCATGGCGTTGGAGGTGCGTGGCAGGTCCACCGCTTTTACATCGTTAAATGCATATTTCACCAGCCCGCTGCAGTCGAACCCTTTACTTGGGCTGCTGCCGCCCCAACGATAAGGTGTACCGAGCACGTTGACGGCACGGCTCAAGACGTTGCTGCTTTGCTTGGTGTTCACGGCCAGCTGGGTGGAAAGCACTTTGCCGTGGGCCTTGCTCAGTTGAGTCGGGCGGCTGACGGTCGGCTTTGCCGCTTTGGCAGTGCTGGGCGTGCTATGGACTTTAGGGGTGAAACCGTTAACGTTCGGAAGTCGTTGCTCACGATTGGTGGCGTGGGCGGCCAGTGGCATTAATAGGCAAATGGTTAGCCATGTCTTGAAAAATGGTCGCATTAGGCGTGGCTCTTATGGGTTTGCGCGCAACTTTATAACAGCTTTTTGTGCTGTTCTCAGGCCGTTTGTCGACTGAACCTTGGGGTCAAATTCAGGAAAAACGCGACGATTCGCCGCAATTGTCCTACACAAGGCAGGCGGTACAAGGCTTTGAGGGCAGGAAGATACCATTTACCGTACGTCGGGCGCCCGTAAAAAAGTCACAAAGAAAATGAAAAAATTTATCTATCGACGCAAAAGAGGTCCTTCATGAACACCTATCAACAGGTTGGTCAGCAGCACGACACCCACAGTAAGGCGATTGGTTACCTACTGTGGATTTTCGGTTTTACCGGGGCTCATCGCTTCTATTACGGCAAGCCGGTGACCGGTACGATCTGGTTTTTCACCTTTGGCTTGCTGGGTATTGGCTGGCTGATCGACTTGTTCCTGATCCCGGCCATGGACCGTGAAGCCGACCTGCGTTTTACCGCTGGGCCCATTGAATACAACGTGGCCTGGATTCTGTTGGCGTTCCTGGGGGTGTTTGGTGTGCACCGTATGTATCAGGGCAAATGGATCACCGGCCTGATCTACCTGCTGACCGGCGGTTTGTTCCTGATCGGGGTGCTCTATGACTTCTGGACGCTGAACACGCAGATCTCGATCCGCAATGCCGAGCGCAACAGCGGGCGCTGAGCACTGATCGTTCCCACGCAGAGCGTGGGAACGAGCTTGCGCGTCAAGCCTGGTAGCTGATCCGCCCATCCATCAAGGTGTACCGCACCGTCGCTGGCAGGCTGTGGCCGATGAACGGGCAGTTTTCGCCCTTGGACAACCAACGCTCACCAGCCACCGTCGAGCTTGCCAGGTCGAACAGCACCAGGTCCGCCGGTGAACCCACCGCCAACTGGCCCGCTGGCAAGCGCAGGGCCTCGGCCGGGCCGGCGCTCAGGCGCGACAGTAGTGTCGGCAAGTCCAGCAAGCCGTCTTCTACAAGCGTCATCGCCAGTGGCAACAACAACTCCACGCTGCTGATGCCCGGCTCGGTCGCGCCAAACGGTGCCAGCTTGGCGTCTCGCTCGTGAGGTTGGTGATGGCTGGAAATCGCCGACACCACACCCGACTTCACCGCCGCACGCAAACCGTCACGGTCTGCCTTGGTGCGCAGCGGGGGCTGTACGTGGTAAAGGCTGGAGAAGTCGATCAGCGCCTCATCCGTCAGGATCAGCTGGTACAGGGCGACATCCGCAGTTACCCGCAAGCCACGGGCCTGGGCCTGGGCGATCAGAGCCACGCCCCGGGCGCTGGTCAACTGGCTGAAATGCGCACGCACGCCGCTTTGTTCCACCAGCAACAGGTCACGGGCGAGGGCCACGGTTTCTGCGGTTTCCGGAATGCCCGGCAGGCCGAGGAAGCTCGCCACTGCGCCTTCATGGGCCAGGCCGCCTTCGGCCAGGTCGTGGTCTTGGGAATGGAAGATCACCGTCAAGTCGAACGTGGCCGCGTATTCCAGGGCGCGGCACAAGGTGCGCGTGCTGCGAAAGCTTTCCAGGCCATTGCCGAAGGCCACGCAACCGGCGTCACGCAGGGCGATCAATTCGGCGAGTTGTTCGCCATCCAGGCCCTTGCTCAAGGCGCCAATGGGAAACACTTTGCAATTGCCGGCTTCGCGGGCGCGGTCGAGGATCAGCTCGGTCACAGCAGAAGTGTCCAGTACCGGCTTGGTATTGGGCGGGCAACACAGGCTGGTCACGCCACCGGCTGCCGCGGCCTGGGTTTCGCTGGCGATGTTGCCTTTGCGACTGTAGCCCGGTTCACGCAGGGCGACATTCAAGTCCACCAGCCCAGGTGCGGCCACCAGGCCCTTGGCGTCAATGCTCTGGCCGGCGTTGAAGCCGGCGGGGGCGGCGCCGATGGCGACGATCTTGCCGGCGTCCAGGTGTAGATCGGTAACTTGGTCCAGGCCGCTGGCCGGGTCGATGACTCGGGCGCCGAGAATGCTGAGCTTCACTGGGCCTGCTCCTGCTCGAATTGACGTTGCGCGGTTTGTCCGCTCATGGCCATGGACAGCACGGCCATGCGCACGGCGATGCCGTAGGTCACTTGGTTGAGAATCACCGATTGTGGGCCGTCGGCCACCGCCGACTCAATTTCCACGCCGCGGTTGATTGGCCCCGGGTGCATCACGATGGCATCCGGCTTGGCCTTGGCCAGGCGTGCGGTGGTCAGGCCGAACAGGCGGTAGAACTCACCTTCGCTGGGCAACAAGCCCCCGGCCATGCGCTCGCGTTGCAGGCGCAGCATGATCACCACGTCCACATCCTTGAGGCCTTCGGCCATGTCGGTGTAGACCTTCACGCCATACTGTTCGATGCCGATGGGCAATAGGGTCTTGGGCGCGATCACGCGGATATCCGGGCAACCCAGGGCCTTGAGAGCCAGCATGTTCGAACGTGCCACCCGCGAATGCAGGATGTCGCCGACGATGGCTACCGAGAGGTTTTCAAAGCTGCCCTTGTGCCGACGAATGGTGAGCATGTCGAGCATGCCCTGGGTCGGGTGCGCGTGACGGCCGTCGCCGCCATTGATGATCGCCACGTTCGGGCACACATGCTCGGCGATGAAATGCGCAGCGCCGGAGTCGCCGTGGCGTACCACGAACATGTCGGCGGCCATGGCTTCCAGGTTGCGCAAGGTATCGAGCAGGGTTTCGCCCTTGCTCGCCGACGAGGTGGACACGTTCAGCGTGATCACATCGGCCGACAGCCGCTGGGCCGCCAGTTCAAAGGTGGTGCGGGTGCGGGTGGAGTTTTCGAAGAACACGTTGCAGATGGTTTTGCCGCGCAACAGCGGGACTTTCTTCACTGCCCGGCCACCGACTTCCAGGAACGAGTCGGCGGTGTCGAGGATTTCGGTGAGCAGTTCGCGGGGCAAACCGTCGAGGGACAAGAAGTGTTGCAACTGGCCCTGAGCATTGAGCTGCAGCGGGCGCTTGGCATCTAGAGGCGTCATCGCGGGGACTCTTTACAAGGCGGTTTAAAGGGCAAGGTCTTGCAGTTCGAGTTCGAGCGGCGTAGGACCGGACAATTTTACCCGCTGCTGGGGTGCAAGCGACAGGGTTGCACCCACGACGTCCGGGCTGATCGGCAGTTCGCCAGCATCCAGGTCCAGCAGGCACACCAGGGTCACGCTGGCAGGGCGGCCATAGTCGAACAATTCGTTCATGGCGGCGCGGATGGTGCGGCCGCTCATCAGCACGTCGTCGATCAATACCAGGTGCTGGCCTTCGATCTCGAAGGGCAGGGCCGATGGGCGCACTTGTGGATGCAGGCCGTTCTGGCTGAAGTCGTCGCGGTAGAAGGACACGTCCAGGGTGCCCAGAGGCGAATCGCTGCCCAGTGCTTCCAGCAATGCCTGGGCTACCCACACGCCACCGGTGCGTATGCCGATAAAACGCGGTTCGCTGATGGCACGGTGTTCCAGGTGCGCCTTGAGGCGTATCGCCATCTGGCTGATCAGTTCGGCAGGGTTCGGCAAGCTCATGGTGGCTCCTTATCAAGTGTGTAGGAGCGAGCTTGCTCGCGAAAAACTCATGGGCACCGCGTTCATCCAGTCTTCTCGCGGTATCGTTAACGTTCTTCGCGGGCAAGCCCGCTCCCACAGGATCGCGGCGGGTCAGGATTCAAATAAAGCGGTGTTTTCATCCAGCCAGCCCTGCAACAGCAAGGCCGCGGCGATGGCGTCTACCGGGTTGTCGCGGTAACTGCCCTTTTGCCCGCCACGGTCGCGGCGCTCCCCCTTGGCTTCGAAGGTGGTGAGGCGTTCGTCGTGGGTATAGAAGGGCAGGTTGTAGCGGCCATTGAGGCGGCGCGCGAACTTCTCGGCGCGCAGGCACATGTCACTGGGGGTGCCATCCATGTTCAGGGGCAGGCCGACCACCACTGCGTCAGGCTTCCACTCTTTAATCAGGGCTTCGACCTGGTTCCAGTCCGGCACGCCGTTCTGGGCCTTGAGGGTGCACAGTTCGCGGGCCTGGCCGGTGATGACCTGGCCAACCGCTACGCCGATCTGTTTGGTGCCGTAGTCAAAACCGAGGATCAGACGCAAGGCCATCAGGCGTGCCCCGCCTGGCTGGTCAGCAGGCTGAGGTTGACCCGCAGCTTCGCTGCTGCCGCTTCCAGGCGCAATTCGCTGGCGGTGTTGAACAAAATGTCAGCGTCGAACGGGCAGGTCAGCCAGGCATTGCTGGCCAGTTCGGCCTCCAGTTGCCCGGCTTCCCAACCGGCGTAGCCCAGGGTGATCACACTCTGCTCGGGGCCGATGCCGTCGGCGATGGCGAACAGCACATCCTGGGATGTGGACAGTGACACCCCATCAAGGTCTACCGTGGCCTGGAACGTCGGCCCGGTGGGGTGCAGTACAAAACCGCGATCGGTCTGCACCGGCCCGCCGAAGTAGATCGGTACGCCCTGGCAGCGCGCTGGCGGGTCGATTTCCGGGCGCAGTTGCTCAAGGATATCGGCCAGGTTCAGCTCCTGCGGGCGGTTGACCACCAACCCCATGGCACCATTGGCCGTGTGCTCGACGATGTAGGTCAAGGTCTGCGCAAAGTTCGGGTCGGCCATATGGGGCATGGCGATCAGGAATTGGTGCTTGAGGTAAGTCGGGCTGACGTTTTTCATGTCCGCTAGTGTGGCGTTGGAGGGACGAACTGACAAGTGCGGGCGCGAGCCTGGTCGCTGATCGTTCCCACGCTCCGCGTGGGAACGCATCCCGGGGCGCTCCGCGTCCCAAGAGCAGACGCAGAGCGTCCATGGCGGCATTCCCACGCGGAGCGTGGGAACGATCTGTGCGATCAGTTGCTGGACAACCGGTCGCCCTTGGCGAACCGCCAGGTGCGGATGATTTCCAGGCGGTCCACGTCGTTCAAGTCGCCGCTGAACGGCGCAAAGGGCGCGGCCAGGCGCACGATGCGTTGCGCGGCCTGGTCCAGCAGCGGCTGGCCGGAGGACTCCAGCACCTGCACTTCATACAGCGAGCCGTCACGGTTGATCGACACCAGCAAGCGCAAGTTGCCATAAATCTGCTGGCGCCGTGCCTCGTCCGGGTAGTTGAGGTTGCCGATGCGTTCGACCTTCTTGCGCCACTCGTCCTTATACCAGGCGCCTTTGTCGCGCATGGTCGAGGCCGCGTTCAGGCGGTAGATGCGCGGGCGCTTGGCATACAGCTGTTGTTCATGGGCCAGTTCGGCTTCGAGGCTGGAAATTTCGTCGGACAGCGTCGAACTGTCGAACGTCGGCGCAGGTTTCACTGGCTCGGGCTTGGGTTCGGTCTTGGCCTTTTCGCGCTGGGTCGGGGCTTTTTGCGGCTTGGGCGCGACGGTGGCTACCGCAGCCTTGGGCGTGGCCTGCTTGACCTCGGGCTTTGGCGCCGGCGGTGGGGTGACCTTCTTGACCTGGTTGTCGTGGAAGGGCGCCACTTCGGTGGTCTTGGGCACGGCTTTCTTGTCGAGGGTGCCGCTGCCTTGCTGGTTTTCCTGGGCGAGAAAGTCAGCCTTTTCGGGCTTCTTTTCGCTCTTGAACGTAGCAAGTGTGATTTCCAGGGTCTTGGTGATCTGCTTGGGTTCCACCAGGGTGAACCCCACGCCCAGGAGCAGGGCGAGGTGAATCAGCGCAGCGAGAAACAGGGTAAAACCGAGACGATCAGCCGGGCGCACGCCGCTATGGGTGAATTCGGGGGGCAGATCGGACGGGAGTGTCATGACAAGAAAACCAACATCGCGCGTTTCACAGGTTGCGCATGATAACGCAATGTTGGTATGTGTCCGGCTGTTCTATGTCACTTGGCTTTTAGCTTGCGCTCAATGGCGGCCATCAGCATTTCGCCGATGTTCGTACCAAATGCATTGTCGATCTCGCGAATACAGGTCGGGCTGGTGACGTTGATTTCAGTGAGGTTCTCACCAATTACGTCCAGTCCGACAAACAGCAGGCCTTTTTCCCGCAGGGTCGGACCGACTTGAGCGGCGATCCAGCGGTCCTTGTCCGATAACGGCCGCGCTTCACCGCGACCACCGGCGGCCAGGTTGCCACGGGTCTCGCCGGCTGCCGGGATGCGCGCCAGGCAGTAATCCACCGGCTCGCCGTCGATCATCAGGATGCGCTTGTCACCGTCCTTGATCGCCGGCAGGTAGGCCTGGCCCATGATCTGCTGGGTGCCGAGGGCGGTCAGGGTTTCGAGGATCACCGACAGGTTCGGGTCGCCGGCGCGGTGACGGAAGATCGAGGTGCCGCCCATGCCGTCCAGCGGCTTGAGGATCACGTCGCCATGCTTGGCGGCGAATTCACGCAGTACATCGGCGCGGCGGCTGACCACGGTCGGTGGTGTGCACTGCGGGAACAGGGTGGCGAACAGCTTTTCATTGCAGTCACGCAGGCTTTGCGGCTTGTTGACGATCAACACGCCGGCCCGTTCGGCTTGCTCCAGCAGGTAGGTGGAGTACACAAATTCCATGTCGAACGGCGGATCCTTGCGCATCAGGATCACGTCGAGGTCGCTAAGGGGGCTGTCGATTTCGTCAGAAAGCTCGAACCACTTCTCGGGGTTGGCGAACACCTGCAGCGGGCGCATGCGTGCGCGGGCCTCGCCTTCACCCTGGTAAAGGTCGCGCTGCTCCATATAGAACAAGGTCCAGCCGCGGGCCTGGGCGGCCAGGAGCATGGCCAGCGAACTGTCCTTTTTATAGGAAATGCTGGCGATAGGGTCCATGACAATGCCGACGCGAACGCTCATGGGGGATTTCCTCTAGCAAATTGGGGCGCATAAAAGTGGCGTCAGAGTGGCGCTGCGGCTGTTGTGGGTCAAGGAAAAACCACTGGGTGGGTGCCTCGATAGATTGCGCTTGGAGACTGTGCTAAAAAGGCTGGCACGGCGCAGCAGCCCTTGAATTCCAAGGCTTGCGGCGTTCATCCTGTGCAACATCAGGCAGTACACACCGAAAACCGATTCGCTGTGGCGATGGTAGAGCAGATATGGAACAGCATTCCAACGCCTTGAAGGTGATGGTGATCGACGATTCGAAAACGATCCGCCGCACCGCCGAGACGCTGTTGAAGAACATGGGGTGCGAGGTCATCACGGCGATCGACGGTTTCGACGCCCTGGCTCGTATTGTCGATCATCACCCGCACATTATCTTTGTCGACATCATGATGCCGCGCCTGGATGGCTACCAGACCTGCGCCCTGGTGAAGAACAACCCGGCGTTCAAGTCGATCCCGGTGATCATGCTGTCCTCCAAGGACGGCCTGTTCGACAAGGCCAAGGGGCGCATCGTGGGTGTCGATCAATTTTTGACCAAGCCTTTCAGCAAGGAAGAACTGCTGGGGGCGATCAAGGCCTATGTGCCTGGGTTCGCCGCAGTAGAACAAGCACACTGACGCCGCCTCACGAGGGCCGGCGCCGACCAATGTAGCGGGGAAAACCATGGCACGTGTTTTGATCGTCGACGATTCGCCGACTGAAATGTACAAACTCACCGGCATGCTGGAAAAGCATGGCCACCAGGTGCTCAAGGCCGAAAACGGCGCGGACGGCGTGGCCCTGGCCCGCCAGGAAAAGCCCGACGCGGTGCTGATGGATATCGTGATGCCCGGCCTCAACGGCTTCCAGGCCACGCGCCAGTTGTCCAAGGAGCCAGAAACCAACGGTATCCCGATTATCATCATCACCACCAAGGACCAGGAAACCGACAAGATCTGGGGCGCACGCCAGGGCGCCAAGGATTACCTGACCAAGCCTGTGGATGAAGAGACCCTGATTGCCACCCTGAACAAGGTGCTGGCCGGCTAAGGCTTGCGATCATGACCGAGTCGCAAACCGCCTTTGAGCTGTTGCTGGACATCGACCGCCGCTGCCGCTTGCTGGCCGCGGACCTGCCGTCCCAGGAAACGCGCCTGCAACGCTGGAGCGGCATCGCCTTCCGCGTA
Source organism: Pseudomonas sp. CCI1.1 (assembly GCF_034348165.1). Classification (NCBI taxonomy): domain Bacteria; kingdom Pseudomonadati; phylum Pseudomonadota; class Gammaproteobacteria; order Pseudomonadales; family Pseudomonadaceae; genus Pseudomonas; species Pseudomonas sp. CCI1.1. The sequence goes on along the minus strand of NZ_CP133780.1, from coordinate 4,223,192 downwards.
GGGCCAAACGCCTACGTGGCGCCCATGGGCGAAGTCGCCGAGGTGTTGCATGAGCCGCGCTGCACCTTGATGCCGGGGGTCAAACCCTGGGTCAAGGGCGTGGCCAACCTGCGCGGGCGCTTGCTGCCGGTGATGGACCTGGGCGGTTTCCTGGGCCTTGAGTTGTCCAGGGCGCGCAAGCAACGGCGGGTGCTGGTGGTGGAGTTCAACGACCTGTTTGTCGGGCTGCTGGTAGACGAGGTGGTAGGCATGCAGCATTTCCCATTGGACGCCTGGGTGGCGAGCACCGCCTCGAGCGCCCCGTTTATCCAGGGCCAGTTCGACGGCGAGCCGCAATGGCAAGTCTTCAGCCCCTTCGCCCTGGCCCAGGCCCCTGGCTTCATGGATGTTGCCGCATGAGTACCGCTACCACGCCCAAACCTCAGGCCGCTTCGCGCAGCCGTTCGCAGATCATCGTGCTGTTTATCGCCTTGATCGTGTTCATCATGTTGCTGTTCGCCAACTTCGCGTACCTCAACACCCAGTCCACCTACGATAAACAGTACATCGGCCACGCCGGTGAGCTGCGCGTGCTGTCCCAGCGCATTGCCAAGAACGCCACCGAGGCCGCTGCGGGGAAAGCGGCGGCGTTCAAGCTGCTGGGCGATGCGCGCAACGATTTTGCCCAGCGCTGGGGTTACCTGAAAAAAGGTGACCCGCAAACTGGCTTGCCGGCGGCGCCCAGTGCGGTGCGCGCCGAAATGCGGGCGGTGCAGACCGACTGGGAGGCGCTGCTCAAAAACACCGACGCCATCCTGGCCAGCGAGCAGACCGTATTGTCGTTGCACCAGGTGGCGGCGACCCTGGCCGAAACCGTGCCGCAACTGCAGATCGAGTCGGAAAAGGTCGTGGATATCCTGCTGCAACGCGGCGCCCCGGCCAGCCAAGTTGCCTTGGCCCAACGCCAGTCGCTGCTGGCCGAACGTATCCTGGGGGCGGTCAACACGGTGCTGGCGGGGGATGAAACCGCCGTGCAGGCCGCCGATGCCTTTGGCCGCGATGCCAACCGTTTTGGCGTGGTGCTCAATGGCATGCTCAACGGCAACCCGGGCCTGCGTATCACCCAGGTCGAAGACCCGGACGCCCGTGCGCGGCTGGCGGACATCGCCGAGCTGTTCGAATTTGTCTCCGGCTCCGTGGATGAAATTCTCGAGACCTCGCCACAGTTGTTCCAGGTGCGCGCCTCGGCGAGCAATATTTTCAACCTGTCGCAAACCTTGCTCGATGAAGCCTCGCACCTGGCCACGGGTTTTGAAAACCTCGCCAGCGGGCGCAGCTTCGACACCATCGGTGGTTACGTGCTGGGCTTGCTGGCGCTGGCCTCGATCATCCTGATCGGCCTGGTCATGGTGCGCGAGACCAACCGCCAACTGCATGAAACCGCGCAGAAGAACGAGCGCAACCAGAACGCGATCATGCGCCTGCTGGATGAAATCGAAGACCTGGCCGACGGCGACCTTACCGTCACCGCCTCGGTCACCGAAGACTTCACTGGCACCATCGCAGACTCCATCAACTATTCCGTGGACCAACTGCGCGACCTGGTCGCCACCATCAACCTCACTGCCGGGCAGGTCGCCGGTGCGGTGCAGGACACCCAGGCCACCGCTATGCACCTGGCCCAGGCATCGGAGCATCAGGCCCAGCAGATTGCCGAAGCGTCCACGGCGATCAACCAGATGGCGCAGTCCATTGACCAGGTATCGGCCAACGCGGCCGAATCCTCGGCGGTAGCTGAACGTTCGGTAGAGATCGCCAACAAAGGCAACGAGGTGGTGCACAACACCATCCACGGCATGGACAACATTCGCGAGCAGATCCAGGACACCGCCAAGCGCATCAAGCGTTTGGGCGAGTCGTCCCAGGAAATTGGCGACATCATCAGCCTGATCGACGATATCGCCGACCAGACCAATATCCTCGCCCTCAATGCCGCGATCCAGGCCAGCATGGCCGGTGACGCCGGGCGCGGTTTTGCGGTGGTGGCCGATGAAGTGCAACGGTTGGCCGAACGCTCCTCGGCGGCCACCCGGCAGATCGAAACCCTGGTGCGCACCATCCAGGCCGACACCAACGAAGCGGTGATCTCCATGGAACAGACCACCACGGAAGTGGTGCGCGGCGCGCGCCTGGCCCAGGACGCCGGGGTGGCGCTGGAAGAGATCGAAGGCGTGTCCAAAACCCTGGCGGCGCTGATCCAGAGTATTTCCAACGCGGCGCAGCAACAGACCTCATCGGCGGGGCAGATTTCCCTGACCATGAACGTGATCCAGCAGATCACCACCCAGACGTCGTCGGGTTCCACCGCCACCGCCGAAAGCATTGGTAACCTGGCGAAGATGGCCAGCCAGTTGCGCAGGTCGGTATCGGGTTTCACCTTGCCGCCGCCCAAGCAGGTCGATGATTGAAATACGACCTGAAGAACACCACAGTCCAACTGTGGGAGCTGGCTTGCCTGCGATAGCGGTCTGTCAGATACAGATATAGTGCTGACCCACCGCTATCGCAGGCAAGCCAGCTCCCACATCGGATCTCCATTGTTTGTGAGATACCAGCAACTCATGAATTCTAAGCGGAGCAGTTATGGTTGATCGGCACGACTACGTGGCCCTCGAATGGGTCAAGGGCGATATTGCCGAAACCCTGAAACAGGCCCGGTCGGCGCTGGACGCGTACGTTGAAACCCTTGACGACGACGCCCTCAACCAATGCCTGGCCGGTATCCACCAGGTGCATGGCGCGCTGCAAATGGTCGAGTTCTACGGCGCGGCGCTGCTGGCCGAAGAGATCGAAGAACTGGCCCTTGCGCTCCAGGCCGGGCACGTCGGCCAGCGCGATGAAAGTATCCGCCTGCTGCAACAAGCCCTCGGCCAATTGCCGCTGTACCTCGACCGCGTGCACAGTGCCCGCCGCGACCTGCCACTGGTGGTGCTGCCGCTGCTCAACGACCTGCGCAGCGCCCGTGGTGAAAGCCTGCTATCGGAAACCAGCCTGTTCAGCCCGCAACTGCTGTCGATCGAGCCGTTGCCTGAGCAAGCCCTGGCCCAACGGGCCACGCCGGATCTGCATGAGCAGTTGCGCCAATGGCGCCACCTGCTGCAACAAGCCCTCGCCGGGTTGCTGCGTGAAGACCACGGCCCCAGCAACCTGGAAGACATGGCGCGGGTGTTCGCACGCCTTGAAGCGCTGTGCCAGGGTGCGCCGCTGCTGCCGTTGTGGCAGGTCACCTCGGCGCTGGTCGAAGGCATGCTCACCGGCGTGGTCGCCAACAGCCCGGCGCTGCGCAGCCTGCTCAAGGCCAGCGACAAGCAACTCAAGCGCTTGCTGGTTCAAGGCATCAATGGCATCAACCAGCCGGCGCCGGACGACTTGCTCAAGAGCCTGCTGTTCTACGTCGCCAAAGTCACCCGGCCGACGCCGCGCATGCAAAGCCTGAAGGAACGCTACGGCTTGGACGAAGCCTTGCCCGACAGCGCCGTGGTCGACGCTGAACGTGCACGGCTGGCCGGGCCGGATCGCAATGCCATGGGCTCGGTGCTCGGCGCGTTGTGTGAGGAGCTGGTGCGGGTCAAGGAGCGCCTGGATCTGTTCGTGCGCAGTGATCGCCAGCACACCCAGGACCTCGACCCCTTGCTGGCGCCGCTGCGGCAGATCGCCGATACCCTTGCGGTACTGGGTTTCGGCCAGCCGCGCAAAGTGATCATCGACCAACTCGCTGTGGTGTTGAGCCTGGTCCAGGGGCAGCGCGAACCCAATGACGCGGTGTTGATGGATGTGGCCGGCGCGTTGTTGTATGTCGAAGCGACGTTGGCCGGGATGATCGGCACCGTCGAACCGCAAAGCCGTGAAGACAGCCGCTTGCCCACCACCGACCTGACCCAGATCCATCAGTTGGTGATTCGTGAGTCGTGCCAGTGCCTGCGCCAAGCCAAGGAACTGGTGATCGACTGCATTGAGGCTGATTGGGATCGTCAGCGCCTGGAGTCCTTGCCCGAGCTGCTGAGCCAGGTACGTGGTGCCCTGGCGATGATTCCCTTGCCGCGTGCGGCGAGCCTGATGCGCGGTTGCACCGATTACGTCGATGAGCAGTTGATGGTCAATGAAGCCGCCCCTTCGGCGACACAACTGGCGCATTTTGCCGAGGTGGTCAGTAGCCTGGAGTACTACCTCGAACGCATGCTTCAAGACCCTGACGCGGCAGGGGAAAAAGTGCTGGAGTTGGCCACCCAGGGCTTGAATGCATTGGGCTACCTGCCGGTGGAAAAACCCTGGCGCCAGGCCCTGGTCGCGCCCGAGGGGGCACTGTCCTCCGAGGCCGTATCAAACCAATCCCAATTCGATGCCTTGGCCAGCCCTGCATCACGTCTCAACCCTCCGGCCTTGCAGCGTCCAGGCAGCCTGTTGCCGCCGCCGGCCGGCGAGGAACCGATTGACGATGAATTGCGCGAAGTCTTCCTTGAAGAAACCGATGAAGTCCTCGACGTGCTGCATCGCTACCTGCCCGACAGCGCGGACAAAGCCGCCCAGGGCGAAATGCGCCGGGCTTTCCATACCCTCAAGGGCAGCGGCCGCATGGTGCGCGCCTTGGTGCTGGCCGAGCTGGCCTGGGCCGTGGAGAACCTGCTCAATCGCGTGCTGGAACGCAGCTTAGTCCTTGGCCCTGAGGTGCAGCAGGTGTTGGATGAGACCGTGGCCCTGCTGCCGGAGCTGATCGCCGATTTTGCCAGCGACGATCAACGCCAGCGCGATGAAGCCGACGCCTTGGCCGCCAGTGCCCATGCCCTGGCCAGTGGCGCTGCAACGTCGACCACCGAGCCCCATGACCCAATGCTGCTGGAGATCTTCCGCAACGAAGCCCAGGGCCATCTGGACAGCCTCGGCCACTTCCTGCAACAGGCCGCCGAGCAGGTGCCGCTGCAGGTCAGCGATGAACTGCAACGCGCCTTGCACACCCTCAAGGGCAGCGCCTACATGGCTGGCGTGTTGCCCATCGCCGAGCTGGCGCGCCCGCTGGATCACCTCACCCGTGAGTACAAGGCCCACCGCCTGCCGCTGGACAAGGACGAAGTGGCGTTGTTGCTTGAGGCACAGGGGCTGTTCCAGCGCGGGGTGCGTGACCTGGACAACAATCCCCTGGCACCGATCCACGGAGCGGCCAGCGTGATCAGCCGCACCCAACACCTGCTGGAGCATCAACTTGCCGCCTTGCTCGACGCGCCCACGACCGGCCTGCGCGTCAAGCGTGACCCGCACTTGATCACCAACTTCCTGGCCCAGGGCATGGACATCCTGCTCGACGCCGAAAGCCTGCTGCGCCGCTGGCAGCAGCACCCCGGCGACCGTCAGGAGCTCACGGCATTGCTGGACGAGCTGACTACGTTGGGCGAGGGCGCTCACCTTGCCGACCTGCACCCTATCGACGCGTTGTGCGAGGCCTTGCTCGACCTGTATGGCGCGGTAGAAGAAAGCAGCCTGGCGGTCAGCGCCCGGTTCTTCCACGAGGCCGAACAGGCCCACGACGCGCTGATCAACATGCTCGACCAGTTGGCCGCCGGCCAGGAAATCAGCCCCGCGCCCGCACGTCTGCAGGCGTTGCGCGAGTTGCTGGACGAAGCCTTGGACCCGTCCGCCACGGGCCTGATCAAAAGCGACGGCAGCCGCGCCCTGAGTATCTCCGAGTTGGGCGCGGCTACTGCGCAGTTGGATCACGCCACCGCGATGGACGACGAGATTGTCGAGATCTTTCTTGAAGAGGCCGTAGACATCCTCGACAGCGCCGGGCAGTCGCTCAAGCGCTGGTTGCTGGAACCCGAAAACGCCGCGCCCTTGTCCTCGTTGCAGCGGGACCTGCACACCCTCAAGGGCGGCGCACGCATGGCCGAAATCGACCCGGTGGGCGACTTGGCCCATGAGCTCGAATGCGTTTATGAGGGGCTGGTGGATCGCCGCTACAGTTATTCCGTGGAGCTGTCCCAGGCACTGATGGCCAGCCACGAACGCTTGGCCCAACAGTTGGACGAACTGCAACAGCAGCAACCCTTGAGTGACGGCGTCGAGCTGGTCGAAAGGTTGCGGGAGTTGCGCCAGGCCAGCAGCCCGGCAGCGCCGGCTGCGGTGGCAGCCGCCTCGGGTGCCGACCCGGAATTGCTGGATATCTTCCTCGAAGAAGCCACCGATATCCTCGACAGCTCAGGCAGCGCGTTAGTGCGCTGGCAGGGCGAGCCGGGCAATCGCCAAGAAGTGGAAACCCTGCTGCGGGACCTGCACACCCTCAAGGGCGGTGCGCGTATGGTCGAGATCGGGCCAATCGGCGATCTGGCCCATGAGCTGGAATTTCTTTACGAAGGGCTGTCCGCCGGTTTGCTCGCGCCGACCCCTGAGTTGTTCGCACTGCTGCAAGGCTGCCATGACCGCCTGGCGCAGATGATCGACGCCGTGGCCGAGGGTCTGCCGGTGGGTTCGGTGGATAAACTCATCGAGCGCATCAAGAGCCTGGTGCACCCCAGTGATGAGCCGGTCACACCGGTGGCGCTGCCGGCTGGCAAGGCCGAAGCGGTCGCCGATCCGGCTGCCGACATGGTGAAAATCTCTGCCGACTTGCTCGATGACCTGGTCAACCTCGCCGGCGAAACCTCGATCTTCCGTGGGCGGATCGAGCAGCAAGTCAAGGATGCGCGCATTGCCTTGAGTGAGATGGAAACCACCATCGAGCGCATGCGCGACCAGCTGCGCCGGCTCGACAGCGAAACCCAGGGCCGCCTCCTGAGCCGCCAGCAAGCCGAGGCCGAACGCCTGGGCTACGAAGAATTCGATCCGCTGGAAATGGACCGCCATTCGCAGCTGCAACAGCTGGCCCGTGCGCTGTCCGAATCTGCCTCCGACCTGCTCGACCTCAAGGACACCCTTGAGCGCCGCAACCAGGATGCCCACAACCTGCTGCAGCAACAGGCGCGTATCAACACCGAGTTGCAGGAAGGCCTGATGCGCACGCGCATGGTGCCTTTCGAGCGCATGTTGCCACGCCTCAAGCGCATCGTGCGGCAAGTGGCGGGCGAGTTGGGCAAGAACGTGGAGTTTATCGTCGGCAATGCCGAAGGCGAGATGGACCGCAATGTGCTGGAGCGCATGGCGGCACCCTTGGAGCATATGCTGCGCAACGCCGTCGACCACGGCCTGGAGTCGCGCGAAGTGCGGCTGGCGGCGGGCAAACCGGAGAAGGGCCGCATCACCCTGGACCTGACCCACGAAGGCGGCGACATCGTCTTCGACATGCGCGACGACGGCGCCGGCGTGCCCCTCGAAGCGGTGCGACGCAAGGCGATCAAGCGCGGCCTGCTCGCGCCCCATCAAGAGATCAGCGACCGTGACGTGTTGCAGTTCATCCTGCAGCCGGGCTTTTCCACCGCCGAAAAAATCACCCAGATTTCCGGGCGCGGCGTGGGCATGGACGTGGTGCATGAAGAAGTGCGCCAGCTCGGCGGCTCCATGGTGATCGACTCGACGCCGGGCATGGGCGTGCATTTTCGCATTCGCCTGCCGTTTACCGTGTCGGTCAATCGTGCGCTGATGGTGCACTGCGCGGACGACCAATACGCGATCCCGCTCAACACCATCGAAGGCCTGGTGCGCGTGCTGCCCCACGAGTTGGCGGGGCACTACCAGCAAGACCCGGCGCACTATGAATATGGCGGCCAGCGCTACGAGTTGTTCTACCTCGGCGACCTGCTGCACACCGCCAGCCGCCCGAAACTGCTGGGCCAGTACCAGCCTGTGCCGGTGCTGCTGGTGCATTGCAATGAACGCCGCGTGGCGGTGCACGTGGATGCCATGGCCGGTACCCGCGAGATCGTGGTCAAGGGCTTGGGGCCGCAATTCTCCGGGGTGCAGGGCGTGACCGGCGCGACCATCCTGGGCGACGGCCATGTGGTGCTGATCATCGACCTGCTGGCGCACATCCGCGCTCGGCAACCGGCCTTGCCGGCCCAGGCAGTGGATGCGCCGCTGGTCCTCAACGACCCACTGAAAAAACGCCCGCTGCTGGTGCTGGTGGTGGACGACTCGGTCACCGTGCGCAAAGTCACCAGCCGCCTGCTGGAGCGCAACGGCATGAACGTGCTCACCGCCAAGGACGGTATCGACGCCCTCGCCATCCTGGAAGAACACACCCCGGACCTGATGCTGCTCGACATCGAAATGCCGCGCATGGACGGCTTCGAAGTGGCCATTCAGATACGCAACGACCCACGCCTGATGCGCTTGCCGATCATCATGATCACCTCACGCACCGGCCAGAAACACCGCGACCGCGCCATGGCCATTGGCGTCAACGACTACCTCGGCAAGCCGTACCAAGAGTCGGTGCTGCTGGAGAGCATCGCCTACTGGAGCAAGTCCCATGCTTGAGCACCGCACCAGCCAACTCACCGGCCTGCTGCTGCCCCTGGCCGACCGCCACCTGGTGCTGCCCAACGTCGCCGTCGCCGAGCTGATCGACTTCCAGCGCGGCGAACCGGCCAGCGATGCGCCGCCGTGGTATCTGCGGCAGGTCACGTGGCGCGATCGACAGATTCCGCTGATCAGCTTTGAAGCGGCCTGCGGCGAAGCCAGCATGACGGGCGAACGCTCGCGCATCGTGGTGTTGAATGCACTGGGCGGGCGGCCGACCTTGAAGTTCATTGCTCTAGTGATCCAGGGTATTCCCCGTTCGTACAAGCTCGATAGCGAATTGAGCTACGTGGACGTGCCCCTGTGCCCGCTGGAACTGGCGGCGGTGCAAGTGGGCGAGCAGGTGGCGAAGGTGCCGGACTTGATGGGGCTTGAAGCGCTGCTGGTAGAGTCCGGCCTGGCCTGATCCTGAGCCCTATGAAGATCTACTGTGGGAGCTGGCTTGAACTGGTCAAGTAATCTTGGACACCGATTAAGGTTCACGCCGCCAACCTTTCCTTCGCGACCGGCGACCGGTAGTCGTTGTAGCTGTGAGGCCTGCTGATGTTGTAGCGCGAGACATAGCGCTGCACGTCTGCCCGGGCCTCATGTTCCAGTTTGTAGCCCGTTTCAGGAACCCACTCTGATTTCAAACTACCAAAGAAACGCTCCATGGGGGCGTTGTCCCAGCACTCGCCTTTACGGCTCATACTTTGTCTAAATCCGTGTTTCACAAGCTCGTTTCGGAATTTATGACTGGTGTACTGACAACCTTGGTCTGAATGAAACAACACATCCTGGGGGCGGCCGCGTAGCTCAACCGCCATGCGTAGCGCTTCGCAGGTCAGATTGGCATCAGAAATCATCGAGAACGACCAACCCACGATCCTCCGAGCGTACAAATCCAGAACGGCGGCGAAGTACATCCATCGCTTGCCGACCTTGATGTAAGTTACGTCGCCACACCACACCTGGTTAACCGCCGTTACATCAAATTTTCGCTTGAGCACGTGCGGCGCAACCAATGCCTCAACGCCCGGCGACTTGTACTTATGGCGCCTGCGCTGACGACTAGCGATGCCAGCTTCGCGCATCAAACTGCGAGCCATATAACGTCCGATACGATGCCCTTTGGCTTTTAGCTCCTTGGACAAAGTACGTGCGCCGGCCGACTCTCTGGACGCCCTGTGGTGCTTGACCAGCGCGGCTTTGAGCTTGTCCCGTTCAGGATTTGCTCTGCCCTGGCGCTGGCGCCAGGCGTAGAAACTACTACGGTTGATCCCAAACGCCCGGCAACACCTTTTAACGCCGTATTGCTCGTCCAGCTCATCGATCAGCGTGAATGATCTTTGGCGTCCAAAAGCAGGAGAGCACTGGCCTTTTTTAGGATTTCAATGTCCAGGTCTTTCTCCCTGAGTAGGGCTTTGAGCCTCTGGATTTCTCGCTGATCAGCGGTAATCGCCTTGGCCCCTACCGGGGTCGAACCCAGGCGTTCTTTCTGCACTTGATCGACCCAGCGGCGTAGAGCAGTGGGGCCGATATCTAGGCTGGCACAGACCTCAGTAACCGGCTGGCCTTCATCCAGCACCATGCTGGCAGCCTTGAGCTTGAACTCACTCGAATAAGATTTACGCATATCCAAACACCTCAGATTTGGGCGCTATCATAACGCCCGATTGAAGTGTCCAAAATCATTAGGCCAGTTCAGCTTGCCTGCGATAGCGGTGTTTCTGTCACTGCATCAAGCACTGACCCACCGCCATCGCAGGCAAGCCAGCTCCCACACTGAGCTGCGCTCATTTCCAGGTTTCAATCAATCCGCGCAAACCGTTCAATCACTGGCTGCTCCCGATGCTCGGCCTGCCATAAGTCGTAGGCACTTTGCATCGACAACCATAACTGGGCTTTACTCACGCCAGCCCGTTCCAACCGAACGGCAAGGTCCGGGCTGACCGGGGCGTGGCCATGCAGGATCCTTGAAAAAGTCTCACGGGCGAAACCAAGGCGTCGCGCCATCTCGGTAATGGTGATACCCAAGGCTGGGATAACGTCCTCAAGTAAAATTTCACCTGGGTGAGGTGGGTTGTGCATCGGCATGTTGGTGCGTCCTTCGACTATGGGCATTCAACCGCGAAGGCTAGAAGGACCAGTTCCAAGCAACAACCCCAAAACGCTGTATGAAACTTCCTGCATGCCCTTCGACATAAAAGGCTTCGGATTTTTCCTGCAAGATTTTGGGCCGTGCATGAACTAGTGGTGAGAGGTCCGCACGCCTAGTCTTCGTCCCGTCATCGCAAAAAACGCTGACACGGACGTGCAGGTCCGGTTACATGTCGGCGCACCAACGCCCATAGCCATTCAACGGGCGTTTTTTATGCCTGCTGTACTCGTTATGGCGGCTGTGCGTGGGAGATTCTTCGGAGTCTGCCGGGGTCCGATATGCCCGGTCTTGCACACCTGCGTACAGCTGCCACCTTGAGTCGCGTGCAAGCGGAAGAGGGTAGCTCCATCACATATCGGAGCTGTAAGTCATGGTCAAACCTACGCCCAATCCACCCCTTTTCACCGTAAACCCCCACCAAGACAACGAAACCCTGCTGGTCAATGCCAGCGAAACCCTGTCCTCGCTCAATGCGCTCACCTGCAACCTGGCCTTCGACCTGGACACTTCCCAGCGCGCCATCATGCTGGGGATCCAGCAAATGGCCGAGTTGGGGCAGTTGCTGATCGATAGCGCATTGGAGCAAGTCAGCCCGTCCCCAGCTTCTTGAAACGGCCCCAATCAGGGACCGCTATCTAACCAACACCACCGACCCATGTGGGAGCTGGCTTGCCTGCGATAGCGGCCTGTCAGTCAACATCTCAGTAGCTGACCTACAGCTATCGCAGGCAAGCCAGCTCCCACAGTTTGATCTTCGTTACTCCAGGCGTAACGGTTCGTCCTCCAGCTTGATTGATGCCTTTGCGCTTCACTCCTAAGGTTAGCCCCACGACAGCAACCCCCCGTGGAGCGACCATGACAACAACCATCACCCCCGACTCGCGCTGGACGCGGCGGCGCGACGAGAAGCAGCGGCGGCTCGGGCTGGTCAAACAGTATGCAGACGGGGCGGTGTTGCCCAGTGACAAGATCGTCGAGGCCCTTGAAGCCCTGATCCTCCCCGGCGACCGCGTGGTGCTGGAGGGCAACAACCAGAAGCAGGCCGATTTTCTCTCGCGCTCCCTGGCCAAGGCCGACCCGGCCAAGCTCCACGATTTGCACATGATCATGCCCAGCGTCGGGCGTTCCGAGCACTTGGACCTGTTTGAAAAGGGCATCGCTCGCAAGCTCGATTTCTCCTTCGCCGGCACCCAATCCCTGCGCATCAGCCAGTTGCTGGAAGACGGCCTGCTGGAAATCGGCGCGATCCACACCTACATCGAACTTTACGCCCGGCTGGTGGTGGACCTGATCCCCAACGTGGTGCTTTCTGCCGGCTTCATGGCTGACCGCGCCGGCAATATCTACACCGGCGCCAGCACCGAAGACACCCCGGCGCTGATCGAACCCGCTGCCTTCAGCGATGGCATCGTCATCGTGCAGGTCAACCAGTTGGTGGACGACGTTACCGACTTGCCTCGCGTCGACATTCCCGCCAGTTGGGTGGATTTCGTGGTGGTGGCCGATAAGCCGTTCTACATCGAGCCGCTGTTCACCCGCGACCCACGCCATATCAAGCCGGTGCATGTGTTGATGGCGATGATGGCGATCCGTGGCATCTACGAAAAACACAATGTGCAGTCGCTCAACCATGGCATCGGCTTCAACACTGCTGCCATCGAATTGATCCTGCCCACCTACGGCGAATCCCTGGGTCTGAAAGGCAAGATCTGCCGCAACTGGACACTCAACCCGCACCCCACATTGATCCCGGCGATTGAAAGCGGTTGGGTGGAGAGTGTGCATTGCTTCGGCACCGAACTGGGCATGGAAAACTACATTGCCGCACGCCCGGATGTGTTCTTCACCGGCCGCGATGGCTCCATGCGCTCCAACCGCATGTTCTGCCAACTCGCCGGCCAATACGCCGTGGACCTGTTTATCGGCGCCACCCTGCAAGTGGATGGCGACGGGCATTCCAGCACCGTGACCCGTGGCCGCCTCGCCGGTTTCGGTGGCGCGCCGAACATGGGCCACGACCCACGGGGCCGCCGTCATGGCACACCGGCCTGGCTGGATATGCGCCACGACGATGCGCCTGAGGCCTTGCTTGAACGCGGCAAAAAACTCGTGGTGCAAATGGTCGAGACCTTCCAGGAAGGCGGCAAACCGACCTTTGTCGACACCTTGGACGCAGTGGAAGTGGCCCGCAAAAGCGGCATGCCCCTGGCGCCCATCATGATCTACGGCGACGACGTCACCCACTTGCTCACCGAAGAAGGCATCGCCTACCTGTACAAGGCGCGCTCCCTGGAAGAACGCCAGGCAATGATCGCCGCCGTCGCCGGGGTGACCGCCATCGGTATGCGCCACAACCCCAAGGACACTGCGCGTATGCGCCGCGAAGGCTTGATTGCCTTGCCCGAAGATTTGGGTATTCGCCGCACCGACGCCACCCGCGAGTTGTTGGCCGCCAAGAGCGTGGCCGACCTGGTGGACTGGTCTGGTGGCCTCTACAACCCGCCCGCCAAATTCAGGAGCTGGTAAATGCGCGCGCTCAAACAGCATGAACTGAGCCTGGCCGATCGCCTGGCGGATATGGCCGTGGATGCGCTGATCGACGAAGCGGATTTGTCGCCCAAACCCGCTCTGGTAGACCGGCGCGGCAACGGCGCCCACAGCGATTTGCACCTGGGGCTGATGCACGCCTCGGCGCTGTCGCTGTGGCCGATGTTCAAGGAAATGGCCGAGGCCGCGCTCGACATCGGCGAAGTCGGCCTGCCCCTGCGCGAGGCGCTCGGGCGTATTGGCCGGGAAGGCGAGCAGGCCATGCTCGCCACCACCCAGGGCGTGAACACCCATCGCGGTGCGATCTGGGCGCTGGGGTTGCTCACCGCTGCGGTGGCCTTGGAACCGCGTGCCATAACCCTGACCGCCGCCAAGCTGGCCCTGCTCAACGACCGCTTCGCCCCGCAGCCCATGAGCCATGGGGCCCAGGTTGCGCAGCGCTACGGCGCACGCGGTGCCCGTGAAGAAGCCCAGCTCGGCTTCCCTTCGGTGATTCAACGCGGCCTGCCGCAACTGCACAAGAGCCGCCGCGAAAACGCCGGTGAGCAGAACGCCCGCCTGGATGCTTTGCTGGCGATCATGACGGACCTGGCAGACACCTGCGTGCTTTACCGCGCCGGTACCGAAGGCCTGGCCACCATGCAACAGGGCGCCCAAGCCGTGCTCGACGCCGGTGGCAGTGCAACCCTGGCCGGACGCCGCCAACTGCATGAGCTGGACCTGCAACTGCTGGCCTTGAATGCCTCCCCCGGCGGCGCCGCCGACCTGTTGGCCGCCTGCCTGTTTATCGACCGCCTCGACGGAGCGTTGTGATGGAAACCTTATCCTTTGAATTCCCCGCCGGGCAGCCCCCCAAAGGCCGTGCGCTGGTGGGTTGCGTCGGCTCGGGCGACCTGGAAGTGCTGCTGGAGCCGGGCACGCCCGGCACCTTGACCATCCAGGTGCAAACCTCGGTCAATGGCGCGCAGCAACGCTGGCAGCACCTGTTCGAACGCATCTTCCAGGAGCAGACGCCGCCGGCCCTGAACATTGATATCCACGACTTCGGTGCCACGCCCGGTGTGGTGCGCTTGCGCCTGGAGCAAGGTTTCGAGGAGATCGGCCATGACTGACCTACTCGCTAAACACAGCTTTGTGGAACTCGGTGCCCGCCAGCGCGCCAAGGCGCTGTTGGATGCAGGCACCTTCCGCGAGTTGATCGACCCGTTCCAGCGGGTCATGTCGCCGTGGCTCAGCCGCCAAGGCGTGGTGTCCCAGGCCGATGACGGTGTGGTGATCGCCAAGGGCAGCATCGGCGCCAAGCCTGTAGTGATTGCCGCGATCGAAGGCAATTTCCAGGGCGGCAGCCTGGGTGAAGTTGGCGGCGCAAAAATCGCGGGCGCCTTGGAGCTGGCCGCCGAAGACAACCGCAACGGCATCCCCACCTGCGCCGTGTTGCTGTTGGAAACCGGTGGGGTGCGCTTGCAGGAAGCCAACCTGGGCCTGGCCGCCATTGCCGACATTCACGCGGCGATTGTCGACCTGCGCCAGTACCAGCCAGTGATCGGTGTGGTGGCCGGCAGTGTCGGTTGCTTTGGGGGCATGTCCATCGCGGCTGGCTTGTGCAGCTACCTGGTGGTCACTCGCGAAGCACGCCTGGGCTTGAATGGCCCGCAGGTGATCGAGCAGGAGGCGGGCCTGGAGGAATACGACTCCCGTGACCGCCCCTTTATCTGGAGCCTTACCGGTGGCGAGCAGCGTTTCAACAGCGGCTTGGCCGACCGTTATGTGGCGGACGATGTGGCGCAGATCCAGCAGACCGTCAGCACACTGTTGCAGCAAGGTGTACCCGCACAACCGCGTAGCCGGCGCGCTGATTTTTACCTGGCACGCCTGGCCGAACTGGACGCGAGCGCGCAAATCGAGCCGGCGACTGTTCGCGCGCTGTATGAGGGAGAACGCTCATGAGAGGCTTGCAGTGGTTCAACGCGTTGAGCGCCAACGCAACGCCGGTGGAAGGTTTGCCGGGCTCATTGAAAGTGGCGGATGGAGTATTGGGTGAACAGGCGGTGCGCTATATCGCCGTGGTTCCCGACCCGCACAACCGCTTCCCCCGCGCCCGCAATGGCGAAGTCGGCCTGCTGGAAGGCTGGGGCTTGGCCAAGGCGGTGGACGAAGCCATCGCCCGGGGTGACAAGCGTCCTATCATCGCTATCGTCGACGTACCCAGCCAAGCTTATGGCCGTCGCGAAGAGGCCCTTGGCATTCATCAGGCCCTGGCCGCCGCGGCTGACAGCTACGCTCGCGCTCGGCTTGCCGGCCACCCGGTGATCGCCCTGCTGGTGGGCAAGGCCATGTCGGGCGCGTTCCTCGCCCACGGCTACCAGGCCAATCGCCTGATTGCCCTGCGCGACCCCGGCGTGATGGTGCATGCCATGGGCAAAGCCTCGGCCGCCCGGGTGACCTTGCGCAGCGTCGAAGAATTGGAAACCCTGGCCGCCAGCGTGCCGCCGATGGCCTATGACATCGACAGCTATGCCAGCCTGGGATTGCTGTGGGAGACGTTGTCAGTCACCCGGATTGAACAACCCACGGCGGATGACGTGGCGCGGGTCAGCGATTGCCTGGTGCAGGCGGTCAAGGATATCGGCAGTACCGACTTGAGTTCACGCCTCGGCGCCACCAACCGAGCCGCCTCCAGCCATGTGCGCCAGCTGTTGCGGGAGCAATGGTGAACGCCCACGATTTGCTCTGGGGTATGACCCTGGCGCATCTGCCTGCCGATGCCCCGGTCTGGGTGCGGGACGCGATCCGTGCCGGGCATCCGGTGGTGGTGCGGCGTGCCATCGCCGAGCCGGGCCATGTGGCGGTCGGTGTGCGTGGGCGTTTGCGTGAGCAGCGTTTTGCCGCCCGGATGCCTGTGGCGGCGGTGCATCGGCGGGTGGTGCCGCAAGCCTTGCGCGAGGTGCTCTCACCACGGGATTTACCGGCGCTGCGGGCCCTCGATCAACTGCGGCCGGTGCTGGCGCAGCAAGACTGGGGCGTCAGCGGCAGTGCCGGGTTTGAATTGGCCAGTGGCATTGAAGCGCTGCATGCCAACAGTGACCTGGATTTGATTCTGTGCACGCCCAATCCTTTAGGTCGTAGCGAGGCGCAAGCGTTGTTGGCGATCCTGGACACCGCGCCCTGCGCCGTCGACCTGCAACTGCAAACCCCGTTCGGCGCCGTCGCCTTGCGCGAATGGGCCGGGCCCTCACGCCGTGTACTGCTCAAGACCGTCAGCGGTGCGCACCTTGTGCTCGACCCTTGGCAGACCGTGACATGAGCAGCCTTCTGGTGTTTCCGGGGCAGGGCGCCCAACGCAGCGGCATGCTCCAGGGGTTGCCGGCCGACATTCTGCAAGAGGCCAGTGATGCCCTGGGTGAAGACGTTCGTCTGCTCGACTCGGCGCAGGCGCTGGAATCGACGCGGGCTGTGCAACTGTGCCTGTTGATCGCCGGCGTGGCCCATGCCCGGCAATTGGCGTGCACGCCGGATTATGTGGCGGGCCTGTCCATCGGCGCCTACCCGGCTGCGGTGATCGCCGGCTCCCTGGGTTTTGCTGATGCGATAAAACTGGTCAGCCTGCGTGGCGAGTTGATGCAGCAGGCTTATCCACAGGGCTATGGCATGACGGCGCTGATCGGCCCTGATCTCTCCAGTGTCGAAGCGCTGCTGGCGGATATCCACAACGCGCAAACGCCGGTGTACCTGGCCAATATCAATGCCGATAACCAGACCGTCATCGCCGGCAGCAACGAGGGGATGAAGCGGGTTGCCGAGCGCATCAAAGGCAACGGTGTCGCCAAGCGCTTGGCGGTCAGCGTGCCGTCTCACTGCCCGTTGCTGGAGCAACCCGCCCAGGCTCTGTTCCAAGCCTTCGTCCCACTCAAGGCGCCGCGCATCACTTACCTGAGCAGCACCCGCGCGCGACCTATCCACAACCCCGAACAACTGCGTGACGACCTGGCCTTCAATATGTGCCGCGTTGTCGATTGGCGCGGCACGGTGCAGAGCGCCTACGAGCGCGGTGTGCGACTGCAAATCGAACTGCCTCCGGGCGCGGTGCTCACCGGTCTGTCACGCCGTGTTTTTGAACAAGGCACGGTGATCGCCTGCGAAGGCGCCCGCCTGGACACCTTGCAGGCCCTGCTGCAAGAGGAGGAGCGCCGCCACCGATAACGCAGTACCCAAGGCTTTCGAAGCACAAAAACAACAATTTCGAACGAGCACTTTGAGGACAACAACCATGATTATCTACGGTGTGGCTTTTTTGGCGTTCTGCACGTTGGCAGGGCTGTTGGTGGGTGAACTGCTGGGCAAGCTGTTGGGTATCCCGGCCAACGTCGGCGGGGTGGGTATTGCCATGCTGCTGTTGATCGGCCTGGGCAGCTACCTGAGCAAACGCGGCCTGTTTACCGGCAAGTCAGAGCAAGGCGTGAGTTTCTGGGCGGCGGTGTATATCCCGATTGTGGTGGCGATGGCTGCCCAGCAAAACGTGTATGGCGCCATCAGCGGTGGGCCTATGGCGATTCTGGCCGGGACCCTCGCGGTGGTGCTCGGCTTTGCCCTGGTGCCCGTGCTGGTGCGTATCGGTAACCGCGAGCCGGTTGCTCCTGTTCCCACCAAAGAAGCCGGGTGATCGCCATGTACGAATCGATGATGAAAGTGATCACCGGCTACGGCTTGATCAGTGGTTTTGCCGTGATCGGCCTGACCATGTGGGTGTCTTATTGGATCTCCGATACCTTCACCAAGGGCCGCCTGCATGGTTCGGCTATTGCCATTCTGCTGGGGTTGGCGCTGTCGTATGTGGGCGGTGCGTTTACCGGTGGTTCCAAGGGCGTGGTGGATATTCCATTGTTGTCAGGCATCGGCCTGCTCGGTGGTGCGATGTTGCGGGACTTTGCCATTGTCGCCACGGCGTTTGGTGTGAGTGTCGATGAGCTCAAACGCGCCGGCTACGTGGGTGTACTGGCGCTGTTTGTCGGCGTGGGCTCGTCGTTCGTTGCAGGGGTCGGGGTGGCGATGGCGTTCGGGTACACCGATGCGGTGAGCCTCACCACCATCGGTGCCGGGGCCGTGACCTATATCGTCGGCCCGGTGACCGGTGCGGCGATTGGGGCCAGCTCCGAGGTGATGGCGCTGTCCATTGCCGCGGGGTTGATCAAGGCCATTCTGGTGATGGTGATGACGCCGTTCGTAGCGCCGCTGATCGGGCTGAACAACCCACGCAGTGCGGTGATCTTCGGTGGCTTGATGGGCACCTCCAGCGGTGTGGCGGGCGGCCTGGCGGCGACTGATCCGAAGCTGGTGCCTTATGGGTGTCTGACGGCGGCGTTCTATACGGCGCTGGGGTGTTTGTTGGGGCCGTCGTTGTTGTTTTTGCTGATGCGTGGGTTGGTGGGCTGACGGGGGATGATTGTTCCCACGCTCCGCGTGGGAACGCCTCTTGTGACGCTCTGCGTCACGGTCAAAAAGCGGACGCGGAGCGTCCTAAGCTGCGCTCCCACGCAGAGCGTGGGAGCAATCGTCCTCAGCTTTGGCGATTGGCATACATCCGACACTCTGCCAACAACGCCAGCAGGTTCGGGTCGCGCTCCTTGGCTTTCAAAAACACCACACCGATCTGCTGCTGCAACCGATACCTGGGCTGCAGCGGTATCAGCTTCACGCGGTTCTCATACACCGCTGCGATACGTCCTGGCAGCAGCGCATAACCCACCCCTGAACTGACCATGCTCAGCAAGGTGAAGATGTCGTTTACCTGCATCGCCACCTTCGGTTCGAACCCTGCCTGTTTAAACACCCGGTTGCCGTCCTGATGGGTGGCGAAGCCCTGGGTGAGGGTGATGAAGGTGGCATCCCGTACATCGGCCAGGTCGATTTCCTGATTGCGGTCCAAGGGGGAGTCGGCCGGCGTGGCAAGGAAGATGTCATCGCTGAACAGCGCGATCTGCTCACAATCCGAATCGGTGGCGTGATCGTCCAGGGAGATGAGGATCGCATCGACCTCCATGTTCTTGAGCTTGTAGAGCAGGTCGAAGTTGGAGCCCAGGATCAGGTCGATATTGAGTTCGCTGCGCCTGATTTTCAGACCCATGATCAACTGCGGCACGGTCTTGACCGTCAGCGAATACAGCGAGCCGAGCTTGAAGCGTTCGGCCGAGAACCCGGCGGCTTCGCGGGTCAGGCGCACGCTGTCGACCACGTCGGCCACCAGTTTTTGCGCACGCTCTTCGAGCACGTAGGCGCTTTCCAGCGGGGTGAGGTTGCGCCCCTCGTGTTTGAACAGCGGGCAGCGCAGGGCACTTTCCAGGGAGTGAATGGCGCGGTGCACGCTGACATTGCTGGTTTGCAACTCGGCGGCCGCGCGGGCCAGGTTGCCGGTGCGCATGAACGCCAGGAAGATCTCCAGCTTCTTGAGGGTGAATTCTTCGTCGATCAGCATGGCCTTGGGCTCTTGTTCGATTGCGCTCGATTGTGCCTGCAAACGCGGCCCTCGTCGCTGGAACGTCACACGCCGCTTGCACTCTGATACGCAAGGCTGGAGGCTTGCCGACAGTCGTCAACGGTGAGGGGAGGTCAACGATAGATGTATCACGGGGAACGGTTCAACGCCTGGAGCCATTTGCTCGGTGCAGTCGCGGCGTGTATTGGCGCCGTGTGGATGTTGGTGGTGGCGAGCCTGGACGGCAGCCCCTGGAAAATCGTCAGCGTGGCGATTTATGGTTTTACCCTGATGGTGCTGTACAGCGCGTCGACGGTGTACCACAGCGTGCGGGGGCGGCGAAAAGAGATCATGCAGAAGGTCGATCACTTCTCGATCTACCTGTTGATCGCCGGCAGCTACACACCGTTCTGCCTGGTAAGCCTGCGCGGGCCGTGGGGCTGGACGCTGTTCGGGATCGTGTGGGGGCTGGCGGTGATTGGCATCCTGCAAGAGATCAAGCCGCGCTCGGAGGCGCGGATTCTGTCCATCGTGATCTACGCGGTAATGGGCTGGATCGTGCTGGTGGCGGTCAAGCCGCTGATCGCGGCGCTGGGCACGGCAGGGTTTATCTGGTTGGCCGCGGGTGGGGTGTTGTACACCGTGGGCATCATCTTTTTTGCCCTGGAAGATCGCCTGCGTCATTCCCATGGCATCTGGCATTTGTTTGTGATTGGCGGCAGCCTCCTGCATTTTGTGGCGATCATGCATTACGTGCTGTGAATGCTGGTGGCTGCTCTTTAAAGGCGCTCGAGCAACTCACAGGCACGATTGCCGAAAATCTGCAGCAGCTTGGCCAGCATATGCGGCGGTGGCTCATCGCCGCGGGTCAGGGCGTAGAGGGTGATCGGCAGGGGGGGCGTGAGGGTGCGGATACAGGTGGTTGCCGTCGATGCGCCGAGGGCGGTAAAGGGGTCGATCACCGTCAAGCCGGCGCCGGACTCTACCATCGCCCGGGCCAGGGAATAGGTTTGCACCGAGATGGTCACCCGTGGCGGTGGATCAACGTTCTCCAGGTAGCTGTCCAGCTTGGTCGCCAGCGGATCGGCACTGGAGAGCCCGATCAATGGCGCGCCCGCCAGTTCGCTCAGCGGCAATGGCCGGTTGATTTCAGCCGCCGACCAATAGCCCTTGGACGCCAATGCAACCAGCACGCCATTGGCCAGCACCTGTGTGGTCAACCCCGGATGTCCGGAAAAATTGAGGGTCAGCGCCAGGTCGATTTCGCGCATTAACAGCTTCTGGACCAGCTCACGGCTATGGTCGCTGGACAGCTCGCAAGCCATGTCGGGGTATTCGCGCTTCCATTCCAGAATCGCTGGAGGCAGCAGCGACAGGGCCAGCGCGGGTATCGCACCAATGCGTACGCTTTGCCCTGGGGCGCGGCGCAGGCTCTTGGCCAGGCGCCGTACACCTTGCAAGCTCTCGGTGACTTTCTCGACTTCGCGTTCCAGCGCCAGGGCTTCCGGCGTGGGTTGCAATTTGCCGCGTACACGCAGAAACAGCGCAAAGCCCAGCTGCAATTCGGCGTGCTGCAACACTTTGGTCACCGCCGGTTGCGAGACGTGCAGCAACTGCGCGGCGGCACTGATCGAGCCAGTCTGGCGAATGGCCTGGAAGATTTCGATATGACGCAAGCGCATGGCAGGTCCATAACCTTTGTTTATAGGTGACCCATCTTTATTCATTGTCGGTGGCCTGTCACCTGCGCCTACGCTTGGCCTTCAGTTAATCAACGGTCGGGGGCTGGGATGGCGAGGCAGGTTTGCATCATCGGTGGTGGGGTCATCGGCCTGGCCAGTGCTTACGCACTGGTGCGGGCAGGCCACGAGGTCACGGTGATAGACGCCCGTGACACCCTGGGGAGCGAAACCAGTTTCGCCAACGGTGGGCAGCTGTCCTATCGCTATGTTGCACCGCTGGCCGACGCGGGCGTGCCGCTGCAGGCGATGGGGTGGCTGTTGCGTGGGGACTCTCCGCTCAAGCTGCGCCCTCGCCTCGACCCCCGGCAATGGCGCTGGATGGCTGCATTCGTCGGCGCATGCCGGGGCTCGGTGAACAAGCGCAACGCTGCCCACTTGCTGCGGCTGGCGAGCCTGAGCCAAGGCACCTTGCAGCAATGGCGTGTCGACGATCGGCTGGACGGCTTCGACTGGCGGTGCAACGGCAAGCTGGTGACTTTCCGGAATGCCGGGACCTTCGAGCGTGCGCGTGCAAACGTCACAGACATCCTGCAGCAGCAGGTACTGTCGATGGCCGACTGCCAACGCCTGGAACCTTCCTTGGCGGCGCGGGATTTTGTCGGAGGCATCTATACGCCCAGTGAAGAAGTTGCGGACTGTCATGCCTTTTGCCAACGCCTGGCCGCCAGGTTGGAAGCGTCCGGGCGTTGCACATTTTTGCTGGGGCGCAAGGTTACCGGGGTTCGTCACGCCGACGGTGCGGTGCAGGCCATCGAGTTGGGCCATGAAGTGATGCCGGTCGATCAACTGGTATTGGCTGCCGGGCATCGCAGTGCCGAGCTGGCATTGCCGCGCTTGTCGCTGGCGCTGTATCCGCTCAAGGGCTACAGCCTGAGCGTGCCGATCGGCGAGCAGCACAAAGCACCGAACGTAAGCATCACCGACTACGACCGCAAGATCGTCTATGCACGCATAGGTGAGCAACTGCGGATCGCGGCCATGGTGGATATTGTCGGCTTTGATGCGCGTCTTGAGCCCAAGCGCCTGGCGTTGATAAAGCGTCAGGCGCTGGAAACGTTTCCTTTGGCCGGTGACTACGCCCAGGCGGTCGAATGGGCCGGTATGCGCCCGGCAACACCGACGGGCGTGCCATTGATCGGTGCCAGCGCCTACCGCAACCTGTGGCTGAATCTGGGGCATGGCGCACTGGGCTTCACCCTGGCCTGCGGCAGCGGCCAACTGCTGGCCGAGCTGATCGACCAGCGCCCCCCTTCCATTGATATGCAGGGCCTGACGCCCCGCGCCGCTTGAGGATGCAGTCATGACCATTACCCGAATCAATAGCAACGAACGACTCAGCGGCGCCGTGACGTTCAAGGACCTGGTGTTCCTTTCGGGCCAGGTACCGGGCGACGGCCTGGATGTGGCTACTCAGACCCGGCAAGTGCTGGCCAGGATCGACGCGCTGTTGGCCGAGGCGGGCAGCGATAAGGATCACTTACTCAACGCCACGATTTACCTGAAGGACATCGGTGCCGGTTTTGCACCGATGAATGATGTCTGGTCCGCATGGCTCTCGCCAGGCATGGCGCCCACGCGCACTACCTTGCAAGCAGAGCTGGCGCGGCCGAGTGTGCTGGTGGAAATCAGCGTGATTGCAATACGTAAATAACCTCAAAGACCAACGGAGAATAACAATGAAAAAGATCCTGTTGACCGGCTGCGCCCTGGGCCTTTTGTGGGGCGCGCAGGCGCATGCAACCGAAGCGCCGCTGGCGGGCACTTTGAGCAAGATCGCCAGCGCCAAGTCCATCACCCTGGGCTACCGCGATGCGTCGGTGCCGTTTTCCTACGTGGGGGATAGCAGTGGTAAACCGATGGGCTACTCGGTGGACCTGGCAAACAAGATTGTCGAGCGTATCCAGCAGAAAACCTCAGTGGGCGACCTCAAGGTGAAATACAACCTGGTGACGTCCCAAACCCGCATCCCGCTGGTGCAGAACGGCACTGTCGACCTGGAGTGCGGCTCCACTGGCGTGACGGCTGAGCGGCAGAAGCAGGTGGCATTCTCCTACGGGTTTATCTACGTAAAGGGCCAGTTGCTCACGGCCAAGGACAGCGGGATCAAAGGCTTTGCCGACCTTGCGGGCAAGAATGTGGTGACCACTGCCGGTACCACCAATGAGCGCTTTCTCAAAAGTTATAACGCTGAACACAAAGCCAATATGTTCGTGATCAGCGCCAAGGACCATGGCGAAGCGTTCAAGATGCTCGAGACTGGCCGGGCCGTAGCGTTTTATATGGACGACGCGTTGCTCTACGGCGAGCGCGCCAAGGCCAAGGACCCGCATCATTGGGTGGTGGTGGGCGAGGAGCAATCACGGGAGATATACAGCTGCATGGTGCGCAAGGATGACCCGCAGTTTCTCGCGGTGGTCAACGAAACCCTGGGCGAGCTGTACCGCTCGGGAGAGATCAACGGGATTTACCAGCGCTGGTTCGAGCAGCCGATTCCGCCCAAGGGCTTGAACCTGGAGTTCCCGATGACCAGCGAGTTGAAAGCGATCATCGCCAAGCCGGTGAGTGACCCAGTGGAGTAAGCCTTGGGTAACCCGATAAAACTGTAGGAGCTGGCTTGCCTGCGATAGCGGTCTGTCAGTTGTAAATTAACTGCCTGAAACACCGTTATCGCAGGCAAGCCAGCTCCCACAGTTGATTGGGTTTACAGGGTGAGGTTAGAAGTCGCCCCAGAGTTGTTGGGCGACGGAGAGTGCGACGACGGGGGCGGTCTCGGTACGCAACACCCGCGGGCCGAGGCGAGCGGCGTGGTAGCCGGCGTCTTGGGCGGTCGCGACTTCATTATCGGTGAGCCCCCCTTCGGGACCGATCAAGAACGCCAGGCTCGATGGCTTGGCGTGGCTGATCATCGGCTCTGCCACCGGGTGCAGCACCAGCTTCAAGTCCGCCTCGGTTTGCTTGAGCCAGTCTGCCAGCAAGAGCGGAGGGTGAATCACCGGCACCGTTGAGCGCCCACATTGCTCGCACGCGCTGATTGCCACCTGGCGCCAGTGCAGCAAGCGCTTGTCGGCGCGTTCGTCCTTGAGGCGTACCTCGCAGCGGTCGCTGAAGATCGGTGTGATCGCGTTGACGCCCAATTCAGTGGCCTTCTGGATCGCCCAGTCCATGCGCTCGCCCCGGGACAGGCCCTGGCCGAGGTGAATATGCAGGGGCGATTCGGCTTGGCCGGCAAAGCTATCGGTGAGTTGCACGGTGACGCGTTTTTTACCGACTTCCAGCAAGGTGCCACTAAACTCCTGGCCAGAGCCGTCGAACAGTTGCACGGCATCGCCTTCACCCATGCGCAACACACGGCTGATGTAATGCGCCTGGGCTTCGGGCAGTTCGTGATCGCCGAGGCTCAGCGGGGTGTCGGTGAAAAAGCGGGACAGTCTCATTTCTGTTCTCTGAAGAAGTTTATGTAGGCGCAGCGGCGCGCCTGGAATGCCTTCGCGAGCAAGCTCGCTCCTACAAGGATTTAGGCAATCAACCCGGATCACGGAAGCCTGGATGGAAATCTTTCGGCACCGCCACACTGACCTTGCTGTTGGTGGCGATATCGATCCCCTCGCTGGCCACCTCGGCCAGAAAGTCGATCTGCTCGGGGGTAATTACATAAGGCGGCAGGAAATACACCACGCTGCCCAACGGCCGCAGCAGCGCACCGCGCTCCAGCGCGTGCTCGAAGACCTTCAGGCCACGGCGCTCCTGCCACGGGTAGGCGGCCTTGGTGGCTTTGTCCTGCACCATCTCGATGGCCAGCACCATGCCGGTCTGGCGCACTTCCGACACGTGAGGATGGTCCACCAGGTGCGCGGTGGCGGTGGCCATACGCTGGGCCAGGGCCTTGTTGTTCTCGATGACGTTGTCTTCTTCAAAGATATCCAGCGTTGCCAACGCCGCCGCACAGGCCAGCGGGTTGCCGGTGTAGCTGTGGGAGTGCAGGAAGGCGCGCAGTGTGGGGTAGTCATCGTAGAACGCGCTGTAGACGTCTTCCGTGGTAACCACCGCGGCCAGCGGCAGGTAACCGCCGGTAAGGGCCTTGGACAAGCACAGGAAGTCCGGGCGGATGCCGGCTTGTTCACAGGCAAACATACTGCCGGTGCGGCCGAAGCCCACGGCGATTTCGTCGTGGATCAGGTGCACGCCGTAGCGGTCGCAGGCTTCGCGCAGCAGCTTGAGGTACACCGGGTGGTACATGCGCATGCCACCGGCGCCCTGGATCAGCGGTTCGACAATGACGGCGGCAACGGTGTCGTGATGGTCGGCCAGGGTCTGTTCCATCGCCAGGAACATGGTGCGCGAGTGTTCTTCCCAGCTCATGCCTTCGGGGCGCAGGTAGCAGTCCGGGCTCGGCACCTTGATAGTGTCGAGCAGCAGCGCCTTGTAGGTCTCGGTAAACAACGGCACGTCGCCCACCGACATCGCGGCGATGGTTTCGCCGTGGTAGCTGTTGGTGAGGGTGACGAAGCGCTTTTTGTTCGGCTGGCCGCGGTTGAGCCAGTAGTGGAAGCTCATCTTCAGCGCCACTTCGATGCAGGACGAACCGTTATCGGCGTAGAAGCAGCGGGTCAGCCCTTCGGGCGTCATCGCGACCAGGCGTTCGGACAGCTCGATCACCGGTTGATGGCTGAAACCGGCGAGGATCACGTGCTCCAGCTGATCGACCTGATCCTTGATACGCTGGTTGATCCGTGGGTTGGCGTGGCCGAATACGTTGACCCACCAGGAACTGACGGCATCGAGGTAGCGCTTGCCTTCGAAGTCTTCCAGCCATACGCCTTCACCGCGCTTGATGGGCACCAGCGGCAGTTGCTGGTGGTCTTTCATCTGGGTGCAGGGATGCCACAGCACCGCGAGGTCGCGTTGCATCCACTGGTTGTTCAAGCCCATCGGTGATCTCCTCGAAGCGGTCCTGCGGCGGGCACAGGCGAAACAATCGCGCAAGCCTATGCAATGGTGGCTCGGGTCACAAGCCATTGTGGGGAAATTCGCAGTAAATGCAGGACGGTCTGTCACGTTTCCCAGGGATAGTCTTAATCCCTTGTTAATTTATGATGCCTAGCCTCTTTATCGTATTTCTCGATATTTCAAAGCAAAATTTTCCGCTTTAATTCGATAGGTAAAGCGCTAGTCTTGGGCACAGTTCTTACGGGATTAAGTACATGCAGCTACGTAATTCGCCGGCCCGCTATGGTTGGGTCAGCATGGTTCTGCACTGGGGCGTAGCCCTGGTGGTGTTCGGTTTATTTGCCCTGGGCTTGTGGATGGTCGGTCTCGATTACTACAGCGCCTGGCGCAAAGATGCGCCCGACTTGCACAAGAGCATTGGCATCACGCTGTTCGCCATTATGCTGGTGCGGATCGTCTGGCGCCTGGTCAGCCCGCCGCCCCCACCGCTGGCCACCTATAGCCGCATGACGCGGATCGGCGCCGCGTTTGGGCACGCGTTCCTTTATGTCGGGCTGTTTGCCGTGATGATTGCCGGTTACCTGATTTCCACCGCAGACGGTGTCGGTATCCCGGTGTTTGGCCTGTTTGAAATTCCTGCCGTGGTTTCCGGTCTACCGGACCAGGCAGATACCGCGGGTTGGGTGCACCTGTACCTGGCCTGGGTGTTGGTGGTCTTCGCCGGCTTGCACGGCGTGGCGGCACTGAAACACCATTTTATCGATCGTGATGCGACCCTTGCGCGAATGCTGGGACGCAAAGCCTGATGTTCAACCTCGACTCACAAGGAATAGAAAGCATGTTGAAAAAAACACTCGCTGCGCTGGCAATCGGTTCTGCCCTGCTGTCCGCAGGTTCGGCGATGGCCGCTGACTACGTAATCGACAAGGAAGGCCAGCACGCCTTCGTCGACTTCAAAATCAGCCACCTGGGCTACAGCTACATCACCGGTACCTTCAAGGACCTGGATGGCAAGTTCAGCTTTGACGCCGCCAAGCCCGAAGATGCCAAGATTGAAGTCAACGTGCGTACTGCCAGCGTGTTCTCCAACCACGCCGAGCGCGACAAGCACGTCAACAGCAAGGACTTCCTGGAGTCGGGTAAATTCCCTGATGCCAAGTTCGTTTCCACCAGCGTCAAGCCAACTGGCAAAAATGCTGATGGCAAGCTGACTGCTGATGTGACCGGGGACCTGACCTTCCACGGCGTGACCAAGCCGATCCTGGTCAAAGCCACGTTCCTGGGCGAAGGCAAGGATCCATGGGGCGGCTACCGTGCCGGTTTCGAAGGCACCACCAACATCAGCCGCAAGGAATTCAACAAGGACGGCATGGACGTAGGTCCACAGTCTGACAACGTGCAGTTGTACATCACGTTTGAAGGTGTGAAAGCGAAGTAATGCTTCGTATGTAGGAGCGAGCTTGCTCGCGAAGGCCGCAAGGACACCGCGTTAAACCAGGATGCCCGCGTTATCGTTGACGACCTTCGCGAGCTAGCTCCTACAGGCAAAAAAACCCGTATCTCACGATACGGGTTTTTTTTATGCTTCGCGGTTGCGAGTCAGCAGCGCTGGTTTCTCACCACGAGGGCGGCCTGGCAGTTGATCCAACTGCTCAGGTGTCGGGAAGCGATCCGCTTTCGACTCCTTGTGGATGATCTTCGGCGCCGGGCCACCCCGTGGGTTTTGTACTGCAGGCTCGGACGAGCGAGGCTGATCGTCACGGGCAGGGCGGCGGTTGTTGCTGCGTGAATCTTCGCGACGTGCCTGGCCGTCACGCGGTGCGCCATTACGCGGGCCGCTGCGCTTGGCAGGCGGGGTGCCAGTGGTGCCGCCGCTGCTGTTGCGCGGGGCGTTCTGGCGACCGCCCTGTGGCTGGCCGCTACGTGGAGCGCCTGCGCCCTGGGCCGGAGCCCCTGGACGACGGCCACGGCCCTGGGCCGGTTTGGCCTGGGGCACGTAGTCGACGCGGTTACCGAAGTTATCGATATCGTCGTCAAGGAACTCGTCCGGGGCGCGGTCGGCCGCGGCGCGTGGTGGCTGGCTCGGCTGGCGCTGTTCGCGGGCCGGGGTGCCTTCACGGGGCTTCTGCTCACGAGCCGGGCGTTCGCCACGGCTGCTGCTCGCGGTTTTTTCCTTGCCCTTGTCCTTGCCTTTGTCGCGACGACCACCGCCACCACCGCCGCCGTTCGGGCCATCGCCCTTCGGACCACGTGGGTTGCGCGGGTTGCGCACGTCTGGACGCTCGCGCGCTTCTGGCTTCTCGGCCTCCACGGCGCTGGCATCAAAGCCCATCAGGTCGCCATCGGCGATTTTCTGCTTGGTCATGCGTTCGATGCTTTTCAGCAGCTTTTCTTCATCCGGCGCGACCAACGAAATGGCCTCGCCCGAACGACCGGCACGGCCGGTACGGCCGATACGGTGCACATAGTCTTCATCGACGTTTGGCAGCTCGAAGTTGACCACGTGTGGCAATTGGTCGATATCCAGGCCGCGTGCGGCGATATCGGTGGCCACCAGGATACGCACGCTGCCGGCCTTGAAGTCGGCCAGGGCTTTGGTGCGTGCGTTCTGGCTCTTGTTGCCGTGGATGGCGACGGCGGTGAGGCCGTGCTTGTCCAGGTACTCTGCCAGGCGGTTGGCGCCGTGCTTGGTACGGGTGAACACCAGCACCTGTTCCCACGCGCCGTGGGTGATCAGGTGCGCCAGCAGCGAGCGCTTGTGGCTGGCGGCCAGGCGGAACACGCGTTGCTCGATACGCTCGACCGTGGTGTTCGGCGGCGTGACTTCGATGCGTTCCGGGTTATGCAGCAGCTTGCCGGCCAGGGCGGTGATGTCCTGGGAGAACGTTGCCGAGAACAGCAGGTTCTGCCGTTTGGCCGGTAGGCGGGCGAGGACTTTTTTCACGTCATGGACAAAGCCCATGTCGAGCATGCGGTCGGCTTCGTCCAGCACGAGGATTTCCACGTGGGACAAATCGACGCTGCCTTGGCCGCACAGGTCGAGCAAGCGACCCGGGCAGGCTACGAGCACGTCGACACCACGGGACATGGCCTGAACCTGTGGGTTCATGCCGACGCCGCCGAAGATGCAGGCGCTGACGAACTTCAAGTCGCGGGCATACAGCTTGAAGCTGTCGTGCACTTGGGCTGCGAGTTCGCGGGTTGGGGTCAGGACCAGTACGCGCGGTTGGCGCGGGCCGTGACGTTGGGATTTGTCCGGGTGACCATTGGGAAACAACCGCTCCAGGATCGGGAGGGCGAAACCGCCGGTTTTACCAGTACCTGTCTGAGCCGCAACCATCAGGTCGCGACCTTGCAACACGGCGGGAATGGCCCGCTGTTGCACCGGAGTAGGCTCGGTATAGCCCGCTGCCTCGATGGCGCGGACTAAAGCCTCGGAGAGACCGAGGGAAGCAAAGGACATGAGTAATCCTGTTTTAGTTAGGGCTTGGCCCAAAGGGATAATCTTGCCGGGCGTGAATGGCGCTTAGGGGAGCGCAACCCCGTCCGGTCCTGCTGTGTCTGGCGGGCACTCCATCGGCTCGCGCGGGCTGCAAAGCTGCGCAGTAGCTGGGTTGGGTGCCGTTTTCAAGACCCGAGCGGCCGGGCGTAAGCCTGGCGGAAAGGCCGCAGTATAACAGAGCAATCACCGCGCGCTGCTTTCCTGCTGCTCAACGGCGTGTTCGGGGGCTGGTATGGGGGCTGTTTGCTCGTGCATCCGCCCATATTTGGCGCTCAATGTGGCATAGGCGGGCTCTTGCTTGAAGCGCTTGAGCTCGGCGGCAAAGCGTTGCACCAGCAGGTCCATGCCTGCGCCACGGCGTACCGCAAGAAATTGCTGCTGGCGGCTGACCACCACCGATGCCTGGCTGACTTTACCTTCCAGGCCCAGGGCCTTGAGCACGTGGTGCCCCACGCGCCGGTCAGTCACCACCATATCGACGCGCCCCAGCATGAGTTTGCCAAAGTTGGCTTCATGGCTGGGGGCGGGTTCGCGCTGGAAGGTGTTGGCCTCACTGAACGCGTCGCCATAAAGGTAACCAGGTGAAACGCCAACCGTCAGGCCGCGCAGGTCGTCGAGCGTGGCGGCGGGGTGAGGGCGTTCGTTGGCATAGAACAAAACGAATTCGACTTCCGACAACGGCTCGCTGGGATAGAGCAGCAACGCGTCGCGCTCCTGGCTGTGAAAGATATCCAGCGCGCCGTCGGCGTGGCCCTGGTCGAGCATCGCCAGGCAGCGCTTCCAGGGCAGGAACTGCCATTGCACCTCCACCCCCAGGCGCTGGAACACGATCAGGGTGGTTTCATAATCCAGGCCGGCCATGGTGCCGTTGTCTTCGTAGACATAGGGCGCCCAGGGTTCGGTGACAATGCGCAGTTTCTCGCCATGAGCGGCCAGGCTCAGGCAAGAAAAAAACACAGCGGTCAACAGCTTGAAGAGGACGGGCATAGCCTGAGGTTACGACGCTCCCCGAAGAAAGAGAAGCTCTGGCACGCGCATTGGCGGGCGGTCTTACTTCGCGGGAGCGTTCAGCAGGTGTTCGTGGATCGCGGCGCGGCGCTCGCCCAGAATCAGGCGCACCAGGGGGTTGGCAAACCAGTGTTCCAACTGGTGTGCATCAAGCGGGCGCTTCTGGCGTTCTTCCTGGTTTTGTCGGGCCTTGTCCCACCAGACCGGACCGCAGGCCTGGTCGAACTCGTTTTCGTGTTCGTAGCAGCCGTAAAGGATTTCGCGGATGAATTGTTGCTGGTGCTTGGGCAGCAGCAGGGTGATCAGCTTGTACATCAAGCGTTGCAAACGCGGCGGGCGCGGCAGGTGCGAGGAGACCTGACGCGTATCGGCCAGGGCCTGCGCACTGGTGGGGGCGCTCGCGTGCTTGGCGATCCACGCCTTGACCTTGGCCCGGAACAGCTGTTTGCGGCTCCAGTAATGGTGGATCAGGTCCGGGCACTCGCGCACCTTTACGGTACGGTAGGCGGCGATCGACAGGCAGAACTCTTCCAGGGTGTAGGCGCCTTGGGCATGGGGGAACAGTTCATCCATCAACTCGATGGAGCGGTCGAGGATGTGCGCATCCTGTTGGGTCAGGCCCATGACGCCGGAGTTGAGGGTCATCATGTCATCGTCGGCCACGCCCATGTCCAGCAGGCGCTGACGCAGGGCGGTGTAGAGGATGCTTTCGTGGTTGTCGCCGTACTTGGTGTAAAAGGCGTTGCACAGCAGGGTGCCGGGCTCTACGCGTTCGAACAGGGCCATGGGCGAATGATGGAAGAAGGTGTCAGTGTCGATCAGCAGCGCCACGGGGGATTCTTGCAGGACTTGGCGCAGCACCACGTGCTTGGTGCGAAAGTGATAACCGTGGGGCTCGCTCCAGCGTTTGCGGGTGGCTTCGTCCAGTGGGCGCACGCGCACCGGCAGCAAGCGATAGGGCTCGGGGTTGTCGCTGAATACCTGGATGTCGATGTTCGCATCCGGTGTGTCCTGCAGGAACGCCAGTGCGCTGGCGATGCTGAATACCGCTTCCTGATGGTAGGTGTCGGCGCCGAAGACCAGGTAAACCAGTTGCGGGCGGGACGTCGGGGGCACTGTATTCATGGACTGCGGGGTTCCGTGGGTAACGTAAAACGACAAAGGCCCTCGTCAGAACGAGGGCCTTGGTACAACCGGTCAAGCGTTAACGTGGCAGCTTGAGGTTGTTCCAGATGGCAAGGCTGGGTTCAGCCTGGTTCAGGGTATAGAAATGCAACCCTGGCGCACCACCTTGCAACAATTGCTCACACATCTCGGTGATAACCTGCTCGCCGAACGCCTGGATGCTTTTGACGTCATCGCCATAGGCTTCCAGTTGCTTGCGCACCCAGCGTGGGATCTCGGCGCCGCAGGCGTCGGAGAAGCGCGCCAACTTGCTGTAATTGGTGATCGGCATGATGCCCGGCACGATTGGGATGTTCACGCCCATCGCCCGTACTCGCTCGACAAAGTAGAAGTAGCTGTCGGCGTTGAAGAAATACTGGGTGATTGCGCTGTCGGCACCGGCATTGGCCTTGCGCACGAAATTCTGCAAATCGTCTTCGAAATTGCGCGCCTGGGGGTGCATCTCCGGGTAAGCGGCTACTTCGACATGGAAGTGATCGCCACTTTCTTCGCGGATGAAGCTCACCAGGTCGTTGGCGTAGCGCAGCTCACCGCTGGCCATGCCCATACCCGATGGCAGGTCGCCACGCAGGGCAACGATGCGCTTGATGCCGGCGGCTTTGTATTGGGTCAGCAGGCTACGCAGGTCGGCCTTGCTGTCGCCCACGCAGGACAGATGCGGAGCGGCGGGAACTTTGACTTCACTTTCCAGCTGCAACACGGTGTTGATCGTGCGATCACGGGTCGAACCGCCAGCGCCGTAGGTGCAGGAGAAGAAGTCAGGGTTGAAGCTGGCCAACTGCTTGGCAGTGGCCATCAGTTTTTCATGTCCAGCATCGGTCTTGGTCGGGAAGAACTCGAAGCTGTAGCGACGGTCTTGGGACATGGTAATACCCTTGGAAACTCGAAAGCCTGGAAGGCATACGCAATCGATGCGGGTGCCTGGCTTTCTGTGGGAGCTGGCTTGCCTGCGATAGCATCAGCTCGGTGTTACTGGAACACCGAGGCGTCTGCATCGCGGGCAAGCCCGGCTCCCACAGAAGAGCCGGCGCCAGCAAGGCCGATCAGTAGCGGTAAGCGTGCGGCTTGAACGGACCTTCAACCGTCACGCCGATGTAGTCGGCCTGGGTCTTGGTCAGTTGAGTCACGACGCCGCCGAAGCCGCGGACCATTTCCAGGGCCACTTCTTCGTCGAGTTTCTTGGGCAGTACTTCCACGGTCAGGCGCTCGGCTTTCTGGGCGGGCGACAGGTCGGCGTACTTCTGTTCGAACAGGAAGATCTGCGCCAGCACCTGGTTGGCGAACGAGCCATCCATGATGCGGCTTGGGTGACCAGTGGCGTTGCCCAGGTTCACCAGGCGGCCTTCGGCCAGCAGGATCAGGTAGTCGTCGTTCTGTGGGTCGAAATCACCAGCGCCGGTACGGTGAACCTTGTGTACCTGCGGCTTCACTTCTTCCCATGCCCAGTTCTTACGCATGAAAGCTGTGTCGATTTCATTGTCGAAGTGGCCGATGTTGCAGACAACGGCGCGCTTCTTCAGGGCCTTGAGCATGTTCGCATCGCACACATTCACGTTACCGGTGGTGGTGACGATCAGGTCGATCTTGCCCAGCAGGGCTGCGTCGATGCAGGCGGAGGTGCCGTCGTTCTGGCCGTTGATGAACGGCGAAACCACTTCGAAACCGTCCATGCAGGCTTGCATGGCGCAGATCGGGTCAACTTCGGAGACCTTGACGATCATGCCTTCCTGACGCAGGGACTGGGACGAACCCTTGCCCACGTCACCGTAGCCGATCACCAGGGCTTGCTTGCCCGACAGCAGGTGGTCGGTGCCGCGCTTGATCGCATCGTTCAGGCTGTGACGGCAGCCGTACTTGTTGTCGTTCTTGCTCTTGGTCACCGAGTCGTTGACGTTGATGGCCGGGATTTTCAGCTCGCCCTTGGCCAGCATGTCCAGCAGGCGGTGTACGCCGGTGGTGGTCTCTTCGGTCACGCCGTGGACACGGTCGAGGATCTGCGGGTATTTCTTGTGCAGCAACTCGGTGAGGTCGCCGCCGTCGTCCAGGATCATGTTGGCATCCCAAGGCGCGCCATCTTTGAGGATGGTTTGCTCCAGGCACCACTCGTACTCTTCTTCAGTCTCGCCTTTCCAGGCGAATACCGGGATACCGGCAGCAGCGATAGCGGCAGCGGCCTGGTCCTGAGTCGAGAAGATGTTGCACGACGACCAACGCACTTCGGCACCCAGGGCAACCAGGGTTTCGATCAGCACGGCAGTCTGGATGGTCATGTGGATGCAGCCGAGAATCTTGGCGCCCTTGAGCGGCTGCTCAGCGGCGTACTTGCGACGCAGGCCCATCAGGGCCGGCATTTCGGATTCGGCGATAAAGGTTTCGCGACGGCCCCAGGCAGCGAGGGACATATCGGCGACTTTGTAGTCATTGAAATCAGCAGGCGTCATTACAGCGCTCATAGAGAGCCTCCATTCGTAGTGTGCGAATGGGCGCCGTTGTGCGTTTAGTATCAGGCCAAGGCAACCAGGCCGGACAACGCCCCATCCGAGCCTGACAGGTTTAACCTGCTGCAGCGCCCCTCGGACAGGTGGCGGGAGAACGGTATCAATCGAAGATGACCGTTTTGAAACGGAGGCGATTATAGCCGTGTATGTGGCACTTCCCAAGCCTTTCTGTCGGTGGCAATGAAGATCGCGCATGGGGTTGATAGGCAATGGCTCATAGAGCTTGGGCCTGGGCTCTGCCATGATGTTGCCCATCATTTCGCAAGACGCTTTGGAGTGACCATGAACTTCCACACCCGCAAATGGGTAAAACCCGAAGACCTCAACCCCAACGGCACTCTGTTCGGCGGTAGCTTGCTGCGCTGGATCGACGAAGAAGCGGCCATCTACGCGATTGTCCAGCTCGGCAACCAGCGCGTGGTCACCAAGTACATCTCGGAAATCAACTTTGTCAGCGCTTCACGCCAGGGCGACATCATCGAACTGGGCATCACTGCCACCGAGTTCGGCCGCACCTCCATCACCCTGACCTGTGAAGTGCGCAACAAGATCACGCGCAAAAGCATCCTGACCGTGGAAAAAATGGTCTTCGTCAACCTGGGCGAAGACGGTTTGCCGGCGCCCCACGGCCGTACCGAAATCAAGTACGTGAAGGACCAGTTCAAGGACGACAGTCTTCCCGAGTAACAACCCCGCGGCCTGATTTGCTTTACCAAATCATTCCGCGTGGATCTATCTGAGGCTCTCTCATCACTCAGGCCTACATCCTGTAGAGAGAGCCTTGTGTATGAAAGTCTCCAGTTCTGTTGTAGAGAATCACCCCCCATCGCCGCAAATCAGCGACCAGGGCGCCAAGGTGCCCTTGGTCAAAGGTGTGGGCGAGCGCAACCTGAGTATTTATCGTCACAGCGATGGGCGTGTGGAGGTGGTGGTGTCACCGCCGCCGCCCGCTCACCTGGTGCTCAGTGGTGGTGGCGCCAAGGGCATCGCCTTTCCAGGCATGGTGCAAGCGCTTGAAGAGGCCGACAAACTCAAAGGCGTAAAAGTGGTTTCCGGCTCATCTGCCGGTGCGATTTGCGCAGCACTGCTCGCCAGCGGCATGGATGCCAAGGCCTTTACGCAACTGTCGAATCACCTAGACCTGCCCCGCTTGCTCAACAGCAAAGACCCGGTCACGGCTTGGTTGCAGGAAGCCAGTTCCGAGCTCGGCAAGCTCGTCAGAAGTCTGCCCGGGCCGGTTGGAAATATCTCTCAACTGCTGCTGACGTTGCTGCCGCGCCTACAAACCGAGGGGCAGCCGCTGGAGGACTTGATCCGCAACGAATCGCGTCAATCGATTCTCGCCCATATCGCCGGTATGCCCCCAGCCAACCGCCCCCCGGAAGTTACAGCAATTGCCGAACGGCTCAGCGCTGGTGGTGGGGCGACTTTTCGCGACTTGGAAGTGTTGAGCCGGCATATTCCGGCGATCAAGCAACTGAACATCACCGGCACGGGCATGTTCGATGGCCGCCCGCAGTTGGTGGTGTTCAATGCCAACCTGACACCGGATATGGATATCGGCCGCGCCGCGCTTATTTCGGGCGCCCTGCCTGGGCTGTTCAAGAGCCCCACCGAGCAGGGTCACGGGTTCCAGGCGGCGTCGCAGGTCACGGCGTTTCAGGACGGCGGGTTGCTGCTCAATACCCCTGCGCCAGGTGTCATCGAGCGCTCGTTCCCGGAAAGCCCCCTGGGCAAGGACGAAGCGCTGATCGTCAAGTTCGAGTCTGACAAGGCATCAGCGCCGCCCAGGAGCGGTGGCTTTTTCAGCTTTCTGGCCGACACGTTCACCGGCACGCCACACACCGCCGCTGAAAGCTACCAGAATGACCGGCTCCAGGCGTTCTCGGAACAAACGGTCACGTTGCCGCTGAACTCGGACAAAGGCGACTTTCGCGGCCTGCTCGGTGGTACCGTCAACTTCACCATGACCCCCGAGCAGAAACAGCATTTGCAGGCCCAGGCTCGCCAGGCGGTGTCAGGGCATCTGCAACAGCGTGAGCTGGAGCGTGAGCGCCATGAGTTCCCCTCGCTGAACGATGCCGTGATGGCGATGGATGATCAAATGCTCGCCAGCGTGCAAGTTGACCTGCAAAACGATGCGGCCGGCGCCGAGGCGTTGCGCTTTCGCAAAGACACACAGCAGGCGTTACAGGCGTTGGACACTGCGATTGCCGAGGCGA
This sequence comes from Pseudomonas sp. CCI1.1, assembly GCF_034348165.1. NCBI lineage: Bacteria > Pseudomonadati > Pseudomonadota > Gammaproteobacteria > Pseudomonadales > Pseudomonadaceae > Pseudomonas > Pseudomonas sp. CCI1.1. The sequence goes on along the minus strand of NZ_CP133780.1, from coordinate 4,186,448 downwards.
ATCAAACCAGCACGTCGCTGGTGATCACGCCGAAATTAGCCTCGGCGCTGCGCAATCTGGATGCGCTCGCCCGTAGACCCGAGGATATCGAGTGGCTGGGCAAGCGCCTGAATGCGCCAGGCCAGCGTAATTTCCAGCAACTGCTGCAGGTGGGCACCAAGCAGGCGTCGAACAATGGCTCAGGCCTGTCCAAAGTGTTGACCAGCGCCGTCGCGGAAATGCAAAAACGCGATATCGGCGTGAAGGCAGAGAATTTTATCCGCGAAGTCATTTACCCCTCGCTATACCGTCCTGGCCAACCGGCTGCCAACGTTGAGTTATTGCAACGTGCGGTGCGGGATTTGGGCGAGGCGACGACGCCAGCGGAGTTCAACCGTGTGCTTGATGGCATCGTCAAACATTACCGGGCGCGCAATAAACCCTGGAGTAAACCCTTCAGCTCTACCACCGTGGAGCAGGCCAAGGCCTGGCGTATTCCGGTTTAGTTGCGGTGCCACTGAACAGCCATCGTCGCGGCGTGTCGTAGCTACAGGCACCCCTTGGACTCAGGTACATCATGGCCACTCAAGCAGACGGCAAGACCCCCAACCTGTCGCAGGAAGAGCAGCAAAACGTTGACGAGAACCAGCCGCCTCGCGCGGCTGTATTACACGAAATTATCCGCACCCAGGGCGATCAGGAGCTAGAGCGCAGTGTGGCAGCGTTGTGGTGGTCGGCGCTGGCCGCTGGCCTGACCATGGGCTTGTCGCTAATGGGCATGGGCCTGCTCAATTCACGCCTGCCGGACGGTGATGAATTCAAGGTCATTGCCAGCTTTGGCTATTGCGCAGGCTTTCTCGCGGTGATTCTTGCTCGTCAGCAGTTGTTTACCGAAAACACCCTGACCGCCGTGCTGCCGGTGATGAGCAAACCGACTCTGGCCAACGCCGGGCGCTTGTTACGGCTGTGGACGGTGGTGCTGGTGGGCAACCTGTGCGGCACCTTGCTGGTGGCCTACGTGATGCTGCACCTACCGATCTTCGATACCAAGACCGACCTGGCCTTCCTCGAGATCGGGCGCAAGGTCATGGAGAACGACCCCGCGCAGATGTTCGCCAAGGGCATCGTCTCCGGTTGGATGATCGCCACCATGGTCTGGATGATTCCGTCGATGGAGAGTGCCAAGCTGTGGATTATCATCCTGATCACCTACTTCATGGCACTGGGCGACTTCACCCATATCGTCGTCGGTTCAGCGGAAGTGTCCTACCTGGTGTTTGCCGGCGAGTTGCCGTGGAAGGATTTCTGGCTGGTCTTCGCCGGGCCGACCCTAGCCGGCAACATCATCGGGGGTAGCTTCATCTTTGCGTTGATCAGCCATGCGCAGGTTCGCAGCGAGGCGTCCATGCCTGCTGTTGCTCAATCTCACACACAGGCGAAGCCCCGTCAGGATAAGGGCAAAGTCTGACAGTACCCTGGCTGACGCGTCAGGCCTTGAAGGGCACGCTGGGAGGTTCGCAGGCCAGCGTGCTGTCGGGTGCCTTGAGCTGACCTTCCCAGCGAGCAATTACCAGCGGGGCCAATGCGTTGCCCAGTACATTCAGGGCTGTGACGGGCATATCCATCAGACGATAGATGCCCGCGATGATTGCCACACCCTCCACGGGAAGCCCGGCCGCGGTCAACGTCGCGGTCAGGATGATAAACATGAAGCCTGGCACGCCCGCCGCGCCCTTTGATGTCAGCACCATGATCAAGACCAGCATGCCTTGATCCGCCAGGCTCAAGTCGATGCCATACGCTTGGGCGATGAACAGCGTGCCGAGTGCGGCAAACAGCGATGCACCATCCAGATTGAACGAGTACCCCAGTGGGATCACCATGCTGGTAATGGGCCGTGGCGCGCCATAGCGCTCCATCTTCTCGATCAGTTGAGGCATGACCGTCGCCGAGGCGGCACTGCTGAAGGCCAGCAGCAGTTCACTGCGTATTTCCCGCACCAGGTGAAAAAAGCCGACGCCGGCCAAGCGTGCCACTGCACCCAATACACACAGGGCAAATAAGAGCACCGCGACATAGGTCGTGCCGATCAGTTTGGCCAGCGGCAACAACGCACTGAGGCCAAAGCTGGCGACGGTGACCGCGATCAGGCCGAAAATACCTATCGGCGAGTAATGCATGACCAAGTGGGTGACTTTGAACATGGTGTCGGAGACGCCTTGCATCACATTGATCAAGGGCGCTTTGCGCTCCTCGGGCAACAACGACAAGGCACAACCGAACAGGATCGCGAAGAACAGCACCGACAGCAGTTTGCCCTGTGACATGGCCAGGATGATGTTATCCGGCACGATCGCCAGCAGTACCTGGCCCAGGTTCTGTGGGGTACCACTGGAGGCCAGTCCCGTCGCCGGTGCCTGCAGCGTGCTGCCGAATTCGGCGCCCGAGCCGGGCTGCACCACATTGCCAACCAACAGCCCGAAGACGATGGCAATGCTGGTGATGGTGAAGAAGTACACGAAGGTCTTCAGGCCGACGCGACCCAGGGCAGACGGGTTGCCCATGCCGGCGATGCCGACGGTCATGCAGGCAAATACCAGGGGAACGACGATCATCTTCATCAGCTTGATAAACAGGTCGCCAGCCGGTTGCAGCAGATTGTCGATGAACCAGGTTTTTTGCTCGGGGAATTGATTGAGCAGGAGGCCGACGATTATCCCGGCAGCCAGGCCGATCATGATGCGAGTGATAAGACTGGTGGGTTTTCTAGTGGTCATGGGGGTGTCCCTTATTGTTGTGATTGTCAGGGATTTACGGGGCGAACAACCCTTCGAAGTGCTTGAACCCTTTCACTTCGATGGGGTTACCGCTGGGGTCGAGAAAAAACATCGTGCGCTGCTCGCCAGGTTCGCCGGCAAAGCGGGTCACGGGTGGAATCTCGAAGCGCGTGCCCAGGCGGGTGAGGCGCTCGGCAAGCGTCAGCCACTCATCAAGTGGCAGCACCACCCCCAGGTGCGGCATCAGTACCTGGTGCTCACCGACCAGGCCGGTGCGTGTGGTTGGGAAGGGCGTACCGAGGTGCAGTGAAAGTTGATTGCCGAAAAAGTCGAAGTCGATCCAGGTCTCGCTGCACCGGCCCTCGGTGCAACCCAAAACATCTCGATAAAAAATGCGCGCCTCGTCTAAGTCATAAACATGGTATGCAGCGTGAAAGGGTCTGTTCATGGCTGGTTCTCCAGATGGGGAACTGTCAGGTTAAACAGGCGATGCCGCCAGGGTAAAACGGGTTTGCCTTGGTCTGAGCGAAAGGAAAACTTATGGATGTTCGATTCCTGAGGAGCCTGGTCGCTGTCATTGAAACCGGGTCGATAGCCGCCGCTGCGCGCCGTGAAAATCGTAGTGCTGCGGCGATCAGCCTGCGGGTCAAGGCGCTTGAGCGCACGCTGGGTTGTACGCTGCTCACGCGCACGGCACATGCCGCTTGGCCTTCGGATCAATGCTTGCTGCTCTTGCCCAGAATCCAGGCAGTTATTGAACAGGCGCGCCAGCTGCAGGAGCATCTGAGCCAGGACGAGTTATCGGGGGAAATTAAAATCGGGGCCATTTCCACGGCGCTGACCGGCGTCTTGCCGGGGGTGATCGAGCGTCTGACAATGTCAGCACCCAAGCTGAGGCTGAAGATCACACCCGGCGACTCCAGAAGCCTTTATGAGAAGTTACTCAACCAGGAGTTGGATGCGGCGATACTGGTACGGCCGCCGTTTCAACCGCCCAAAGCCTTGTCGATGGCCTTGCTGCGTGCCGAACCCTTGATTCTGGTTGCGCCCGCCCAGTGGGGTGCGCAGGCGCTGGCTGCCTTGTTACGTGAACGCCCATTCATCCGCTATGACGCACGCTCCTGGGGCGGTCAGATTGCCCAGCGCTTTCTGGATGAACAGTCCTTCGACCCAGAGGTGCTATGTGAGCTGGATGCGCTGGAAACTATCCTGATGCTGGTCGCCCAAGGGATGGGGGTTTCGCTGGTGCCGCAGTGGGCGGGCATGCCCTCCAACGGCATCAGTGTGTTACCGGCCGGCAACCCGCAGTGCTATGCGCGCGAGCTGGTAGTCATGTACGGCTCGACACCGCGCCGTCCACTGGCGATGCGGCACCTACTTGAAGTGTTGCGCGGCGCGGTTACTGCGGCCCAGTAACGCGGCTGACAACGCGACCGATCGTCAACCCCTGCAACAGGATCGAAGACAGCACCACGATATAGGTGATGCTCAGCAACAAGTCACGTTCAGGGCCCAGGGGCAGGGCCAGGGCCAATGCCACCGAGACGCCGCCGCGCAGGCCGCCCCAGGTGAGGATGCGGATAGTGCCGCGTGGTACCGAGCGCCAACGGCGCAGCAACAGGATCGCCGGGGCCACGGTCAGCAGGCGCGAGAGCAGGATCGCCACCGCCAGCAGGCTGGCCGCGAACACGTGCAGCCAGTTGAATGGCAATAGCAGCAGCTCCATGCCGATCAGTGCAAACAGCAGCGCGTTGAGCATGTCATCGAGCAATTCCCAGAAACCGTCCAGGTAGCGACGCGTCATGTCGTTCATCGCCAGCTTGCGTCCCAGGTTACCGATGATCAGCCCCGCGACCACCATGGCAATCGGTGCGGACACATGCAGCTCCGAAGCCATGGCCGAGCCGCCGATCACCAGGGCGAGGGTCAGCATGACTTCGATCTGGTGCTGTTCGATGCTCTTGATCATCAGGTACACGAGGTAGCCGATCAGCCCGCCAAACAGCACGCCGCCAATGGCTTCGTGGGCAAACAGCATGGCCGTGGCGCCCACGGTGGGTGTTTCACCCAACTGCGCGATGCCCAGCAGCACGGTAAACACCACCACGGCGGTGCCGTCATTGAACAGCGACTCGCCGACGATGGTGGTTTTCAGCGGTTTGGAGGCATTGGCGGTCCGCAGCACGCCGAGCACCGCAATGGGGTCGGTGGGGGAAATCAGCGCGCCGAACAGCAAGCAGTAAAGGAAGCTCACGTGCCAGCCAAACAGGGCGAAGATGTAGTACGCCAGACTGCCGATCACCACGGTGGCGATCAACACGCCAAAGGTTGCCAGCAGGCCGATGGGCCAGCGGTAGCTGCGCAAGTCGTTCAAGTTGACGTGCAAGGCGCCGGCGAACAGCAGGAACGACAGCATCCAGTTCATCAGCAAATCGCCGAAGTCGATCTGGCCGATCAGCTGTTGGACGCGTTCCTCTAAGCCTGGGTAGCCGAGCACGCTCAGGCCTTGCAGGATCAGCGAGAACAGCAGTGCGGTGACCATCACGCCGATGGTGGGCGGCAGGCCGATAAAACGGAAGTTCACATAAGTGAGCAGGGTGGTGAGGCAGATGAAAGCGGCGACAAGTTCAAGCATCCGGGGTCCTTGGAGCAGGGAAATATAGGCGCACGGGGTGCGTCGAATCGGGGTTTAGTATAAACAGGTGCTGTTACATGACGTATCAATTAAGGAGGTTCTGGTGGTAGCGACAGCCCTGGTGCTGGTAGCGGCGCTGTTGCATGCGACGTGGAACACCTTGATCAAGTTCAGTGGCGAGCGCCTTTTAGTCATCGCTTGCATGGACAGTGTGGCGCTGCTGTTCGTGGTATTGGCGGTGGGGTTCGTGTCTTTGCCGCCGCTGGAACTCTGGCCGTGGCTCGTTGCCTCGGCGCTGTTTGAATTGCTCTATCGCTATTTGTTGATCCAGGCCTATCGGGTGGGTGACTTGGGCCTGGTATATCCGTTGATGCGCGGTTTGTCGCCGCTGGTGGTGCTGGTGCTGACCCTGGTGTTTGCCGGCGAAGTGCTGAGTAACCAGCAAATCCTGGGGATTCTGCTGATCCCGTTCGGTATGGTGTGCCTGTTGTGGCAGGGCGGCGGCGGTGACCGGTTGCCCTGGTCGATGCTACCCGTGGTGTTGCTGATCGGCCTGTGCATTGGCTGTTACACCTTTTTGGACGGGCAGGCGTTGCGGCGCTGGTCGCACCCGCTGGATTACCTGGTGTGGTTGACGCTGATCAGCGCCTGGCCGTTTCCGCTGCTGGCGCTGGTGCGCAAGCGTGCAGCCTTCAGCCTGTTCTGGCGCACCCAGTGGCGGTTGGGGTTGAGCGTGGGGTTATGCGTGTTGTTGAGCTACGCTTTGGTACTTTGGGCCATGCAGTTGGGCTCGATTGCCGAAGCCGCCGCGCTGCGCGAAGTCAGTGTGATTCTGGTGGTGCTGTTCGGTATGCGTTACTTGAAAGAACCTTTTGGCCGTCCACGGCTCATAGCCTGTGGGTTGGTGTTGATTGGCATGTTGGTGATGAAACTCTAACCGTCGGATAAAACTAAAAGGAATCGGTGATGACAGTCGCTTTATGGTGTGTATTGATCGCAATCTTTCTGCCGTACATCTGCACCGGTGTGGCCAAGTTCAGTACAGGCAAGTTCGGGCCACGGGATAACCACGACCCGCGTGCCTTCCTCGAGAGCCTGGAAGGCGTCGCCAAGCGTGCTCATAGCGCGCAACTCAACAGTTTCGAAGTGACCCCGGCGTTTGCCGCCGCCGTCATCATTGCGCACCTGGCCGGCAACGCCGAACTGGTGACGATCAACGTGCTGGCAGTGCTGTTTATCACCAGCCGCCTGCTGTACATCATTTGCTACCTGGCGGACTGGGCGATCTTGCGTTCGCTGGTGTGGGCCGTGGGTATGGCGTTGATTGCGAGTTTCTTCTTCGTCTCGATCTGAGGGATGACGCCGTCGCTATGCGGGAGGGAGCAAGCCCTGCTGTTGATCAATTAAATGTGGGAGCTGGCTTGCCTGCGAAAGCGGTCGTGCCGTAACAGATGCACTGACTGACACACCGCCTTCGCGGGCAAGCCCGCTCCCACAGGGGATTTGCGATAACTGGCTGGGATCAGGGCAAGCCCCCACCCACATTGACTATCAGAGGTTGTCAGGTGCCGGCAGGCGCATCCGGCACCTGTGGCAACGCCGCGCCTTTGGGCCACAGCATCCAGATCTGCCCTTGCTGTTTCATGTTTCCCGCCAACTCGCCTGCGGCATTGCCTGTGCCCCAGAACAGATCTGCGCGCACTTCGCCGGTGATTGCGCCGCCGGTGTCCTGCGCGGCGACCGGGCGTGCCAGTGGCGTGCCGTCCGGCTTGGTGGTCGACAACCACAACAGGCTGCCCAGCGGAATCACCTTGCGATCCACCGCCACGCTGTAGCCGGCGGTCAATGGCACGTTCAGCGAACCGCGCGGGCCTTCGTTGCTGTCGGGGCGGGCGCTGAAGAATACGTAGCTGGGGTTGCTCGCCAACAGTTCTGGAATGCGCTGCGGGTGGGCCTTGGCCCAGGCGCTGATGGCGGCCATGGTCACGTCTTCTTTTTTCAGTTCGCCTTGTTCCACCAGCCAACGGCCTATGGGGCGGTACGGGTAGCCGTTCTGGTCGCCGTAACCCACACGCAGTTGGCGCCCACCGGCCAGTTGAATACGCCCCGAGCCCTGGATCTGCAGGAATTGCAGGTCCATCGGGTCGGTCAGCCAGGCGATCGGCTTGGCGGTGGAGCCTTGGCTGTTGAGGGTGCTGGCGTCGTCATACGGCTTGAGCACACGACCTTCCAGGCGCCCGCGCAGGCGCTTGCCCTTGAGTTCCGGGTAGATGCTGTCGAGGTTGACGATGATCAGGTCGTCCGGCACGCCGTATACCGGCACGTGGGCGGTGGCGGTCTTGGTCAGGCTGCCGGGGTAGACCGGCTCGTAATAACCTGTGATCAAGCCGTTTGGCGTGTTGTCCGCCGAACGCAGGCCGAAGACATCCAGGTGTTCCTTGAGAAAGCCACGAACCGCCACGGCATCGCCCGGAACGCTGGTCGCTGCCGCGCAGGTCGGGCCCCAGATCGGGTCGGCCTTGAGGCGCTGGCAGGCGCTGCGCCAGGATTCGAAGCCGGCGAGCAAGTCGCTGTCGGAAACGCTCGGCAAGGCTTCCCACGGTGCGCTCACGTACGTGGCAACGGCGTGAGGTTTGGTGGGTTCCTGGGCAGCTTCTTTGCCGGCGTCTTTACCGGCATCGCAGCCGGCCAGTAGCGCGAACATTGGCAGAGCCCACGCCAGGCGCCGGCCCCAGGGTTTGAAGGTGACATTCATGCAAGCAATTCCTGAAACGATTGCCCGTGCTTCACTGCATTCGGGCAACCCTTATTATTAATAGGGCTATTGGTCTTTGCGGGCGGTGCGAGGATACTGGCCGCCGTTTCCCGTGACCTTGAAGCCATGATGATGTTAAAAAAATTGACCGTTGTATTGCTGGCCTGCCTGGCAGTGTCTGCCTGTGGCGGTGTTGATCCCAATTCCCCCCTGGGCCAGCGCAAGGCGATCTTCAAGCAGATGCTCAAGACTGGTGAAGACCTGGGCGGGATGCTGCGCGGGCGTATCCCATTTGACGGCGCCAAGTTCGCCGAGGGTGCGGTCAAACTGGATGCGTTGTCCCATGAGCCGTGGAAGCATTTCCCGAGCGTGCGCGAAGAAGACCACACCAGTGCCAAAGATGATGTGTGGCAAAAACAGGCGCAGTTCCAACAATTGGCCCGCGATCTTGAGGCGGCCACCGGTGAATTGGTGATCGCCAGCCAAGTGCAGCCCTACAAGGCCAGCAGCCTGCAACCTGCGGTGCAAAAAGTTGAAGATGCCTGCAGCGCCTGCCATAAACAGTTCCGCGATCATTGACCGGTTTTACTGGTCAAGTTCTTCCACCGCGTCTTGCAGCTCTTTGCGCGAGTCGGCCAGCTTCTCCTTACGTTTGTTGATCTTGTCCGGGTCGCCTTTTTTCATAGCCTTGTCGAGGTCGGCCTGACGGCGGCTGACTTCGTGCTTGGCGTCGAGCACCTTGTTTTCACGTTCTTTCTTCAAGCCGGCATCGGTGCAGTGGGTAGTGACTTCGTCCAAGGCTTTTTCCAAACCGGCCTGCTGGGCGCGGTTACCGTGGGCCTTGGCCTGTTCGATCTGGCTGCTGATGGCCTGGCGCTTGGCGGCGCAGCCGGTGAGGGGTTGTACGTCTTCGGCGGCCAACAGCGGCGTGGCCATGAAGCTTGCGACGGTCAGCAAGGCAAAGGGGGCGAGAAATTTCATATAAAGCTCCAAGTTCGCAATCAGGTGGCCGGGGGTGTTCAAAACCCATCTATCCCGGCTACGCGTAATGTTTCAGCCAAGGCTTGTACCTGCGGGTCGCGAAAAAAAGCGCTGAGTTGCGCCGCGCGTCCCGGGCCAATGCCGTCTGAGGCCAGCCAGGCTTGGGGGTCTTTGGCGACCAGCGTCTGCCAGTTACCTTCCAGGTTGTTGCGCGCCGCTGGCGGTATGCCCAAGGCGCGGAGCCATTGTAAAAAAGGGCGTTGCCGGGCGCTTTGAATACTGTCGAGCACCCGCGCACGGGTCCGCTCGCCTAAGCCCTCAATGGTAGCAAGCTCGGCCGCATCCAGGGTCAACCAATCGAGAAAGCCTGCGATTAGACCGGCCTGAATCAATACGTTCCAGGTTTCACGGCCCATATGGGGTAAGGCCAGGCCGTGTTTGCCGCTCAGCCAGGTGAGGCGGGCGAGCAACTGATCTTCGCAGCCGGGGTCCAGTTGCCAGCAGCTCAAAGCGTGGAAGTCTTGAGGGTCGGGTACCTTCAGGTCCACGCGCGTCTCGTTGCGCAGGATCACCTCGTCCAGTCGCGGTATCACCTGGCCCGCCAGGCTGATCGACACATGATCGCCGGGGCGGATATCCAGGGCTTGCCAGCGTTTCAGGGAGCTGGCACTGACCCGGCTGATCTGCCGATCATCCAGCCGCACGGGTTCCAGTTCGAGGATTGGAGTAATGCGCCCGGTGCGCCCCACCCTGAACTGGACATTGCGTACCAGGGCCAGGGCCTTGATGGCAGGGTACTTCCAGGCAACCGACCAATACGGCGCACTGGCTTGCCAGCGCTCGGCGGGCGCTCGCGCAGCCTGGTGCAGCACCACGCCATCGCTGGCGAAAGGCAATGCCGCGTTGTACCAGTGCGTGCGCCAATGCGCAGCTTCGCTAATGGAAGCGACGGGTTGGCTGTACTGCTGGCTGTCGCTAAACCCCCAGCGCGCCAGGGTGGCCAGGCGTTCGGTGAAGTCCTTCGGGCCGTCGGGCCATGCCCAGACGAACAGGCCGATCCCTGCCGCCTCGGCGTCGCTCAATTGGCGACGGTTCATCAGGCCAGCCACTTTACTGCGTGCATTGAGCCCGCCCTTGAGCGCTTGCACATGGTGATTGAGGCGCCAATAGAGTTCGCCTTGCAGCACCACGTCAACGGCGTCGGGCAACTGTTGGACAATGCCGGGGATCTTGGCGGCGGAGGCTGACCAGTCGTGCCCCAGCAGGCCGTCGCCCCGACTGATGAGCTGGTGCAAGCGGCCCTGGCGATACACCAGGGTCACCGCGACGCCATCGACCTTGGGTTGGACCCATACATCCCGGCGTGTGCTAAGCCAGTCACTGACGGCAGGCTCGCCCGGCAGCTTTTGCAGACCGGTGTGCGCGACCGGGTGACGTAGGGTGCCGCGCGCACTGGCTAGCGGGTTATCAGCCTTGGGGGGCTGCTGGCGGGCGCATTCTTGCCAATGCGCGAGGCGCTTGCGGGCCTGGTCGTAGAGTTCATCGCTGATCAGGGATTGGCCCTGCCGATGGTAGCTGTCGTCCCACTGCTGGATTTGCCTGGACAGGGTTTCCAACTGCAAGTGAACGTTATCCGGACAGGCTTCGGCCCAGGCCCAGGCTGGCAGGGCGCTTATGAGAGCAGCCAGTAATACGTGCATCATGAGCATCCTTGCTCGAAAAGGGCGCCCAGCCTAAGTGATCCACGCGCCCACAAAAAAGCCCCGACCGAGCGGGGCTTTTTACCGGGTATTTCTGTTTACTTGAACAGGCCGCCCAAGGCCTTCACAGCGTCGTTGTTTTCAGCCTTGGCCTGCTGTTTTTGCTGCTTGGCGTCGACTTTTGCCTGGCTGTCGGCGAGTTTGTTGCAAGCTTTGTTGACCTGCTCCAGCGCAGCCTCATATGCCCGCACTTTCAACAGATCGTTCTTGGCATTGGCCGCGTCGATCTTGGCTTGCAGGTCTTTGGGTTGCTGCTGGCAGTCGCCGGCGTTGCCGCCACCGAGCTGGGCACTCAGGGCGCCGCTCAGCGCGTTCAGGTCAGCGGCCTGGGCCGACAGGGTGAACAGGCTGAGCAGAAGGGCGGCAGGGGCGAGCGTGGAAATGCGCATGAAAACCTCAATGTTCGATTGCCTGCGCGCTTATCCATCCCGGGCGGGCGCAGTGCAATATCCAAATAAGGTGAAGGGCCCGAGAGGGCGCGGATTCTAGTGGGCCATCATTTTGCCTGCAAGCCTTGGATCCAAAAAAGCCCGAAGAGGCCCTGCAGGCAACAAAAAGCCCCGCCAGGCAGACCTGGCGGGGCTCTATTTACCGCGAACGATTACAGGCCGGCGGCGGTACGCAGGTCGTTGGCGCGGTCGGTTTTTTCCCAGGTGAAGGTACTGAAGGTGTCATCACCCACAGTCTTCTGCGCCGGGGTGCGGCCGAAGTGGCCGTAGGCTGCGGTTTCCTGGTACATCGGGTGCAGCAGGTCGAGCATGGTGGTGATCGCGTAAGGGCGCAGGTCGAAGATCTCACGCACCAGTTTGACGATCTTGTCATCGCTGATCTTGCCGGTGCCGAAGGTGTTCAGCGAGATCGACGTAGGCTGGGCGACGCCAATGGCGTAGGAAACCTGGATTTCGCAGCGCTCGGCCAGGCCGGCAGCCACGATGTTCTTGGCCACATAACGACCGGCGTAAGCCGCAGAGCGGTCAACCTTGGACGGGTCCTTGCCGGAGAATGCACCACCGCCGTGACGGGCCATGCCGCCGTAGCTGTCGACGATGATCTTGCGGCCGGTCAGGCCGCAGTCGCCCACGGGGCCACCGATGATGAACTGGCCGGTCGGGTTGATGTGGAACTGGGTATCCTTGGTCAGCAGTTCGGCAGGCAGTACGTGCTTGACGATCAGTTCCATCACGCCTTCACGCAGGTCGGCGTAGGACACATCCGGGTTGTGCTGGGTCGACAGTACGACGGCGTCGATGCCCACCACTTTGCCGCCTTCGTAGCGGCAGGTCACCTGGGACTTGGCGTCCGGGCGCAGCCATGGCAGTACGCCGGATTTGCGCGCCTCGGCCTGGCGTTGTACCAGCTGGTGCGAGAAGGTGATCGGCGCGGGCATCAGTACGTCGGTTTCGTTGCTGGCGTAGCCGAACATCAGGCCCTGGTCGCCGGCGCCCTGGTCTTCAGGTTTGGCCCGGTCAACGCCCTGGTTGATGTCCGGGGACTGCTTGCCGATGATGTTCATCACGCCGCAGGTTGCGCCGTCAAAGCCGACGTCGGAGCTGTTGTAGCCAATGTCGGTGATCACGTCACGCACGATCTGCTCCAGGTCGACCCAGGCAGTGGTGGTAACTTCGCCGGCGATGATCGCCACGCCCGTTTTCACCAGCGTCTCGCACGCCACACGGGCGAACTTGTCTTCAGCGATGATAGCGTCCAGCACCGCATCAGAAATCTGGTCGGCGATTTTGTCCGGATGCCCTTCAGACACGGACTCGGAGGTGAAAAGGGAGTATTCGCTCATCTCGATGTTTTCCTGATATTTACCGATGGTGAGTGTCGCCAGCCGGTCGCTGAAAATGGCGGACCTGAATCTGGAAACCATTACGTAAACCTACATAGAGGCTTTCCCCGGGAACGAGTCCCGCAGCGGTGGCCCAACGGGCCAGATCGTCCTGTTCAAAACCCAGCCAGAGATCACCGCAGGCCTCCTTGGCCCAATTCTGGTTGTGGCTGCATAAATCCGTAACCAGCAGGCTACCGCCGGGGTGCAGCAACCCGGCCATTTGCTTGAGAGCTTCTGCCGGGGCGGCGAAATGGTGCAAGACCATGTTCAGCACCACGCAATCGGCTCGCAGGCCGGTGTCACTCAGGGCGTCGGCCAACTGCAGGCGCACATTGCCCAAGGCTTCGCGCTCACAGAGTTGGCGCGCCAGTTCAAGCATCGCCGGGCTGTTATCCAGCGCGGTGACCTGCTCGAAGCGACGCGCCAGTTCGGGCAGGAAACCGCCGTCGCCAGGGCCGACTTCCAAGGCCGTGGCCTCTTCACTGAAGCTCAGCTTGTCCAGCAGCGCCAGTACGCTTTCGCGGTACTGGGCCAAGCCGGCGATCAGATCCTGCTGGGCGCGAAACTTGTCGGCCACCCGTGAGAAAAAATCCTGGCTGGCGGCGGCGCGTTGTCCGTGCACCTGGCCGATGCGCGATTGCACATCGCCGGGCAGGCACAAGTTATCCACTTCGTCGAGCAGGGCAGCGTGCAATTTTCCGCCAAGCAGTTCGGTATGGGGCAGGGCACGCCGGTAGAAAATCGCATTGCCTTCGCGACGGGTAGCCACCAGGTCGGCCTGGGCCAGCACCTTCAAATGGTGGCTCATGCCGGACTGGCCGATGGCGAAGATCTGCGCCAGCTCCAGTACCCCGAAAGAATCGTTGGCCAGTGCGCGCAGTACGTTCAAGCGCAACGGATCGCCAGCGGCCTTGCACAAGGCAGCCAGTTCATCGCCGTCGTCAGGACGCAGGGAGGGCACGGGTAGGTTCATAAGGCCAGCAGTCTAGTGACGGGTGTAGATCCCCGCAAGGCCAATATCAAAAAGTTTTGATATTGATCGATAAGTGGCGGTTATAAGCCATCGCTATAACCTTTAGACGAACCGGTTAAAGGTTTCTGCAAGGGATTGATGCCCAAAGCACAGGAAAAACGCCCACAAGTAACTATCTTTCATTGCCCGCAGGCGGTGGCTGAGGGAAAATGCCGGTCCTTTTTTCCGTTTCTTTATAAGCAAACTCCAGGAGATCAGCGATGCCCAGCCGTCGTGAGCGTGCCAACGCCATTCGTGCCCTCAGCATGGATGCCGTGCAAAAAGCCAACAGCGGCCATCCCGGTGCCCCGATGGGCATGGCGGATATCGCCGAGGTACTTTGGCGTGACTACCTGAAACACAACCCGAGCAACCCGTCGTTCGCCGACCGTGACCGCTTCGTGCTGTCCAACGGCCACGGCTCGATGCTGATTTATTCGCTGCTGCACCTGACCGGCTACGACGTCACCATTGACGACCTCAAGAGCTTCCGCCAGCTGCACAGCCGTACCCCGGGCCACCCGGAGTTCGGCTACACCCCAGGCGTGGAAACCACCACCGGCCCCCTGGGCCAAGGCCTGGCCAATGCGGTTGGTTTCGCCCTGGCGGAAAAAGTCCTGGGCGCGCAGTTCAACCGCCCTGGCCACGACATCGTTGACCACCACACCTACGTGTTCCTGGGTGATGGCTGCATGATGGAAGGCATTTCCCACGAAGTCGCCTCCCTGGCCGGTACCCTGGGCCTGGGCAAGCTGATTGCCTTCTACGATGACAACGGCATCTCCATCGACGGCGAAGTCGAAGGCTGGTTCACTGACGACACGCCTAAGCGTTTCGAAGCCTACAACTGGCAGGTGATCCGCAATGTCGACGGCCACGATCCGGAAGAGATCAAGACCGCTATCGACACCGCTCGCAAGAGCGCGCAGCCAACCCTGATCTGCTGCAAGACCACCATCGGTTTCGGCTCGCCGAACAAGCAGGGTAAAGAAGACTGCCACGGCGCCCCGCTGGGTGACGCGGAAATCGCCCTGACCCGCGAAGCACTGAAGTGGAACCACGGCCCGTTCGAAATCCCGGCCGATATCTACGCCGAATGGGATGCCAAGGAAAAAGGCCTGGCGGCTGAATCCGAGTGGGACCAGCGTTTCGCTGCGTACTCCGCCGAATTCCCGGAATTGGCCAACGAGCTGGTGCGCCGCCTGGCCGGTGACCTGCCTGCCGACTTCTCGGAAAAGGCCTCGGCCTACATCGCTGAAGTCGCGGCCAAGGGCGAGACCATCGCCAGCCGTAAAGCCAGCCAGAACACCCTGAACGCCTTTGGCCCGTTGCTGCCTGAGTTCCTCGGCGGTTCGGCTGACCTGGCCGGTTCCAACTTGACCCTGTGGAAGGGGTGCAAGGGTGTCTCTGCCGAAGACGCCAGCGGCAACTACATGTACTACGGCGTGCGCGAGTTCGGCATGAGCGCCATCATGAACGGCGTGTCCCTGCACGGCGGCCTGGTGCCTTACGGCGCGACCTTCCTGATGTTCATGGAATACGCACGTAACGCCGTACGTATGGCGGCGCTGATGAAGAAGCGCGTGATCCACGTCTACACCCACGACTCCATCGGCCTGGGCGAAGACGGCCCGACGCACCAGCCGGTCGAGCAACTGACCAGCCTGCGCACTACGCCGAACCTCGATTGCTGGCGCCCAGCCGATGCGGTGGAATCCGCTGTGGCCTGGAAGCACGCCATCGAGCGCAAGGACGGCCCTTCGGCGCTGATCTTCTCGCGTCAGAACCTGCAACACCAGGTGCGTACCGACGCGCAGATCGCCGACATCAGCCGTGGCGGTTATGTGCTCAAGGACTGCATCGGCGAGCCGGAGCTGATCCTGATCTCCACCGGTTCCGAAGTGGGCCTGACCGTTCAGGCGTACGACAAGCTGACCGAGCAAGGCCGCAACGTGCGCGTTGTGTCCATGCCCTGCACCAGCGTGTTCGAAGCCCAGGACGCCGGTTACAAGCAATCGGTATTGCCGTTGCAGGTCAGTGCGCGTATCGCCATCGAAGCGGCTCACGCCGACTACTGGTACAAGTACGTGGGCCTGGAAGGCCGTGTGATCGGCATGACCACCTACGGTGAGTCGGCGCCGGCGCCAGCGTTGTTCGAAGAGTTCGGTTTCACCCTGGAAAACATCCTGGGTCAGGCTGAAGAGTTGCTGGAAGACTAAGTCAGTCTGCGTTGTCTGTACTGGCGCCATCGCGGGCAAGCCCGCTCCCACATTTGGATCGCGGTCCACTGTGGGAGCGGGCTTGCCCGCGATGGCGCCAGTACATTCATCACTGAACTAACCTTGATCGAGAACCCCATGCCCCAACCGCGTCCCTACAAAGTTGCACTCAACGGCTACGGCCGCATTGGTCGTTGCGTCTTGCGTGCTCTGTTCGAGCGAGGGGCGGCGGCCGGGTTTGAAATTGTCGCGATCAATGATCTGGCCGACATGGCCAGCATCGAATACCTGACACGCTTTGACTCCACCCACGGCCGTTTCCCTGGCGAAGTGCGGGTTGAAGGCGATTGTCTGCATATCAATGGCAACTGCGTGCAAGTGTTGCGCAGTGCCACCCCCGAAGGCATCGACTGGAAAGCACTGGGCGTCGACCTAGTGCTGGAATGCTCCGGTGTTTATCACACCCGTGCCGATGGCCAGCGTTTTCTCGACGCCGGCGCACCGCGTGTGCTGTTTTCCCAGCCGATGGCCAGCGAGGCGGATGTCGACGCCACCATCGTCTACGGCATCAACCAGGACTGCCTGACCGGCGATGAGCTGCTGGTGTCCAACGCGTCGTGTACCACCAACTGCAGCGTGCCGTTGCTGCGCCTGCTGGACCAGGCGATCGGCCTGGATTACGTGTCGATCACCACGATTCACTCGGCGATGAACGACCAGCCGGTCATCGACGCCTATCACCACGAAGACCTGCGGCGCACGCGTTCGGCGTTCCAGTCAGTGATTCCGGTGTCCACCGGCCTGGCGCGTGGCATCGAGCGACTGCTGCCGGAACTTGCCGGGCGAATCCAGGCCAAAGCCGTACGGGTGCCGACGGTGAATGTGTCTTGCCTGGATATCACCATGCAAACCGTCAGTGACACTGACGCGGCCGAAGTCAACCGGATCCTGCGCGACGCCGCCACCAGCGGCCCGCTCAAAGGTCTGTTGGCCTACACCGAGCTGCCCCACGCCAGTTGCGATTTCAACCATGACCCGCATTCGGCGATTGTCGATGCCAGCCAGACCCGCGTTTCCGGCCCCAGGCTTGTGAACATTCTGGCCTGGTTCGACAACGAATGGGGCTTTGCCAACCGCATGCTGGATGTTGCCGAACACTATCTGCACATCGCTTCTAAACAACCTCAACAGTAATTCAGGAACTGCGACCCATGACCGTGTTGAAGATGACCGACCTCGATCTGCAAGGTAAGCGCGTACTGATCCGCGAAGACCTCAACGTCCCCGTCAAGGACGGTGTTGTCACCAGCGATGCGCGAATCCTGGCCTCGCTGCCGACCATCAAGCTGGCCCTGGAAAAAGGCGCGGCCGTGATGGTCTGCTCCCACCTGGGTCGCCCGACCGAAGGTGAGTTCTCTGCCGAAAACAGCCTCAAGCCGGTCGCCGAGTACCTGAGCAAGGCCCTGGGCCGTGACGTGCCATTGGTCGCAGACTACCTGGGCGGCGTGGACGTGAAAGCCGGCGATATCGTGCTGTTCGAAAACGTGCGCTTCAACAAGGGCGAGAAAAAGAACAGCGACGAACTGGCCCAGCAATACGCCGCCCTGTGCGACGTGTTTGTGATGGACGCGTTCGGCACCGCCCACCGCGCCGAAGGTTCGACCCAAGGCGTGGCCAAGTTCGCCAAGGTCGCCGCGGCGGGCCCGTTGTTGGCTGCCGAGCTGGATGCGCTGGGCAAGGCCCTGGGCGCTCCGGCCCAACCGATGGCGGCCATTGTTGCCGGCTCCAAGGTGTCCACCAAGCTGGACGTGCTCAACAGCCTGAGCCAGATCTGCAACCAACTGATCGTCGGCGGCGGCATTGCCAACACCTTCCTGGCTGCTGCCGGCCACCCGGTGGGCAAGTCCCTGTACGAGCCAGACCTGCTCGACACCGCCCGCGCCATCGCTTTCAAGGTCAGCGTGCCGTTGCCGGTGGACGTGGTGGTTGCGAAGGAATTCGCGGAAAGCGCCGCGGCGACCGTCAAGCTCATCGCTGACGTGGCCGACGACGACATGATCCTGGACATCGGCCCGCAAACGGCAGCCAACTTCGCCGAGCTGCTCAAGGCATCCCAGACTATCCTGTGGAATGGCCCGGTGGGCGTATTCGAGTTCGACCAATTCGGCAACGGCACCAAAGTGCTGGCTAAAGCGATCGCTGAAAGCTCGGCGTTCTCCATCGCTGGCGGTGGCGATACCCTGGCGGCAATCGATAAATATGGTGTGGCTGATCAGATCTCCTACATTTCTACCGGTGGTGGCGCTTTCCTCGAGTTCGTCGAGGGCAAGGTGTTGCCAGCCGTGGAAGTGCTGGAAACCCGAGCCAAAGGTTAAGGCTCGCGTGATCAGGAAAAGGAGCGTTCCCATGATCAAGTCGTTGGCACTGGTGATCGCAGCGGGCCTGTTGGCCGGCTGCGGCAGCACACCCAGCGCGGCGCCCGAGGCGGATAATGCCAAGGCACCGTTGAGAAAAAGCTGTTACCAGGCTGACTGGCAAGCCGAGACCATGCCGGTGATCAACAAGCGCATCGGCAACGAACGGCTGGAGAAATACGACTCCGCGCCCAACGGTCAGGAACAGGGTTGCCCATGACGGGTCTGATCCACTAACCGACAGCAACGGCGGCCCATAGGCCTCCCTGCGAGGATTGGCAATGAAAGGCGTTTTCGCCCTGGCAGCTCTGGCCCTGTTGGCCGGCTGCAGCAGCATGAACCTGTTCAACAAGGCAGAGCCAGCCGACAAATGGACCACCTGGACCTGCGACAGCAAGGCCGAGGTCAACTGGCGCTTTGCCAACCAGGCCCGTTCCGAAGTGGATGTACGCCTCGGCGGTTCGGACCAGGTTTACCGTCTCAAGCAAGAGGTAGCCGCCTCCGGCGTGCTGTACAGCGACGGCCAGTTGGCGTTTCACACCAAAGGTGAGGAAGGCCTGGTGTACTGGGTGGCGACGGATGATTTGATTGGGCGCGGCTGCAAAGCCAACTGAACCCAACAGCAATAACGATTCAGCAGCACAAGGCTCAACCCCTTGATCTGCAATAACTTGAATAGCAGCCGCCGCTACGGCAGGCTTGCACGATTAACGACCCTCGACCGGGAGAGACAACACAATGGCACTTATCAGCATGCGTCAAATGCTGGACCACGCAGCCGAGTTCGGCTACGGCGTCCCAGCCTTTAACGTCAACAACCTTGAGCAGATGCGCGCCATCATGGAAGCCGCTGACAAGACCGACTCCCCAGTGATCGTCCAGGCTTCGGCCGGTGCGCGCAAATACGCTGGCGCCCCGTTCCTGCGTCACCTGATCCTCGCTGCCATCGAAGAATTCCCGCACATCCCGGTGTGCATGCACCAGGACCACGGCACCAGCCCTGACGTGTGCCAGCGCTCGATCCAACTGGGCTTCAGCTCGGTGATGATGGACGGCTCCCTCGGTGAGGACGGCAAGACCCCAACCGACTACGAGTACAACGTACGCGTGACCCAACAAACCGTGGCCATGGCCCACGCCTGCGGCGTTTCGGTTGAAGGCGAGCTAGGCTGCCTGGGTTCGCTTGAAACCGGCATGGCCGGCGAAGAAGACGGCATCGGCGCCGAAGGCGTGCTGGATCACAGCCAGATGCTGACCGACCCGGAAGAAGCGGCCGACTTCGTCAAGAAGACCCAGGTCGACGCCCTCGCCATCGCCATCGGCACCAGCCACGGCGCCTACAAGTTCACCAAGCCGCCTACCGGCGACGTGCTGGCCATCGACCGCATCAAGGAAATCCACAAGCGCATCCCTAATACCCACCTGGTGATGCACGGTTCTTCCTCGGTACCGCAAGAGTGGCTGGCGATCATCAACCAGTACGGCGGCGACATCAAAGAAACCTACGGCGTACCGGTTGAAGAAATCGTCGAAGGCATCAAGTACGGCGTGCGCAAGGTCAACATCGACACCGACCTGCGCCTGGCCTCCACCGGTGCGATGCGTCGCCTGATGGCCACCAACCCGAGCGAGTTCGACCCGCGTAAATTCTTCGGCGCCACTGTGACGGCGATGCGTGATGTGTGTATTGCACGTTATGAAGCGTTTGGTACGGCGGGTAATGCTTCGAAGATCAAGCCGATCTCGTTGGAAGCAATGTACCAGCGGTATTTGAAAGGTGAGTTGAACGCTAAGGTGAACTGAGCCTCAAGTGTTAATAAAAAGCCCGCAGCGATGCGGGCTTTTTTATGGACACCATTTAATCAACTTGCAGATGATGCGCCGAAACCACGGTGTTCAATGACTCGGAACACATCACTTACATCCTGCACCAGAATGCGTGCGGCATTGGCCACGTTGTTCAGGTCGCGCTCGGCAAAATCCGGCAGGCTGGAGCAAGCCATCAGGTTGAGGTGTTCCAGAGCGGCGTTGAGGCGTTCGCGCAGGCAGGCGTGGAGGTCGAGCAGTGGGGCTTCGCTGTCGATCAGCAGCACGGGGTAGTCGGTGGCGGTTTCGGTGCAGGGGCTGAAGCGGCGGGGTGGCAGTTGTTGGGTCATGGCAAATATTCCTCGTATCTGAAAAGGACTACCGCCATTCGCTGCGAAACGAAGTGGGTGGTAGCTGTGTGCAGGTTCGCAGACCGAGGATACGAGGAACCCGGCAGACCCGAAGGTCTCCCACACACAGCCACCATAAAACAGACGACGGGCGCCGAAGCGCTCATCGTTGTATTCATGATGCTTGGTTACACACGTATCGTTAGGGCTGCGAAACCCTATCGCCGATCAATGCCAGCGACGGGGCGAACTATAAGCGGCGATGTGGCTGGCCGCAACGGTGCTGTAGGACTCACACCGGACCTTGAAGCCGATGCACGGTCAATGTGGGAGCCGGGCTTGCCCGCGATGGCGGTGTGTCAGGCGCCTACGATAGTGGCTGATGTGCCGCCATCGCGGGCAAGCCCGGCTCCCACGGGGGCGGCGGTGTGTTTAAAGCTTTGGATTTATCTGGGAAAAATCCTGTGTCTCACGGGACGATTCACTCATGATCAATATCCAACTTCGCAAACGTCACCCGCGCGCCCTCATTGGTGTCGCCCGAATTGTCCTGCACATACACCCCCGCCTTGAAGTACAACGGCTTGTCACCCCAGGCCGCGCCTATGCGTTCATTCCACTCACTGTCGGCGGCATACACGCTCAGCAGCCCGGCTTTGTTGAGGTTGATCACGTAGGTGAAGCTCTTCTGCAGTGGCACATTGGAGGCGACGATGATCACCTGGCTTTCGGCTTCGTCCGGGCGCATGCGCACTTTGGCGACGATGTTGCCGGTCTGGGTTTTCTCCTTGAATTGGTACTCCAGCTTGATCAACGGTTTCTGGCTGTCGTAGGCGTGGATCTGGCCGATCACGATCTTGCCGGAGGAGGGCACTTGGTTGACGGTGAGGGTTGCGCGCAGGAAGTTGTCGGCTTCGGGGTAGGTCCAGTTACGCAGGCGGCCGTCGGCGTAGGTTTCACGCAATTCGCTGCGTGGGTAGATGGCGTTTTCGGTGCGCGAGCCCGTCACAGGCGTCCAGAACTGCACATCGCTGCCTTCGGCCTGGAAGTATTGATCGTTGAAGCCGCTCATCAGCCTTGGCGTTTCAATGGTCGTGGGTGGGGAGCCGACCGGGATGCTCAGGTTCCAGGTGGAAAGGTCGATCATGGTGTTGGCCTTTTTACAGAGGGTGTAGGCATTGGCCCAAAGGGCCTTCCAGGTTCTTTATAGGCGGTGCGGGTGAGATTGTTAAACAATTGCTGGCAATTTATTGGCGTCAGAGGAATGCCAAAAAGCCATGTTGCCCGTGAACCGCGGGCTACAGGGCCTTACCGTTAGTCGGCTTCCTGGTCTTTGGCACAATGAGGGCACCCACGTCACTTCTGCTTTTTTGGCCGCGCGGCTAGAGTGAGCCCTCAGTGTTTATCCGGCCTTGGTAGCAAAAGTGACCGGTGCAGCTCCCTAAGGAAGAGACGTAGCATGGATGGCGCTCCGCAACACGACGATGCAATTTCGGTTCTGTTGGTGGTCGATGACTACCCGGAAAACCTCGTCAGCATGCGTGCGCTGTTGCAGCGTGACGACTGGCGGGTGATCACTGCTGCGTCTGGCCTGGAAGCCTTGGAGTTACTGCTGGCCCATGACGTCGACTTGGTGCTGCTGGACGTGCGCATGCCGGGCATGGACGGCTTTGAGGTCGCGCGCCTGATGCGGGGCAGCCAGCGCACGCGCATGACGCCGATTATCTTTCTGACCGCCACCGCCCATTCGCCCGACGCGGTGCTTGAAGGCTACGCCAGTGGGGCGATCGACTATCTGTTCAAGCCCTTTGACCCGCACATCCTCAAGCCCAAGGTGCAGGCGTTGCTCGAGCACCAGCGCAATCGCCGTGCCTTGCAGCGCCTGAGCCATGACCTGGAGTTGGCCCGCGCTTTTAATGCCTCCGTGCTGGATAACGCCGCCGAGGGCATTTTAGTGGTGAGCGAAAACAGTGTGATCGAGTACGCCAACCCGGCCATTTCCCGGCTGTTGAATGCGACGATGGCTGAGTTGCAGGGCGAGAGTTTCCTCAGTTTCCTGCAAAAGCCCCATGTGCCAGCCTGGTTGGGCTTCCCCATGTACGAGGCGTATCGCCGGGGCGAGACGTGGCGCCAACACGACGCCATTTTGCGCACCGGTCGGGGCCAGCAGGTGCCGGTAGCGTTGTCCTGCGCGCCCTTGCCTGTGGAGCAGAAGGCGATGGTGGTGACGGTGCTGGACATGTCCGAAGTACGGCATCTGCACCAGCAACTGGAGTTCCAGGCCGTGACCGACCCGTTGACCGGGCTGCTGAACCGGCGCGGTTTCCATCAGGCGATGGAGAATACGTTGCTGCGCAGCGAACGGAGCGAGCAGGCGCTGGTATTGCTGTACCTGGACCTGGATGGCTTCAAGCGGGTCAACGATACGTTGGGCCATGACGCCGGGGATCGCGTGCTGCGTTGGGTTTCGGAGCAAATGCAGGCGTGCCTGCGTTCCTACGACATTCTGGGGCGCATGGGCGGGGATGAGTTCACCGCGTTGCTGGAGCTGGAGTTTCCCGAACAGGCGGCGAAGATCGCGGAAAAGCTCATCGAGCGGGTTTCTGTGTGCCAGCAGGTCGATGGGCTGGAGGTGATGCTTGGGGTCAGTATCGGCATCGCGACCTTCCCGGATTGCGGCTCGGACTTGAGCGGCCTGCTGCGGGCGGCGGATATTGCCATGTACGAAGCCAAGCGCGCTGGCCGTCAGCAGTATCGTTACTACGACCAGGAAATGAACGGCCGCGCCCGCTCGCGGTTGATGCTGGAAGACAGTGTGCGTACCGCCATTGCCAACAAGGACTTCACCTTGGTGTACCAGCCTCAGGTTTGCCTGGAAGACGGGCGTTTGCGCGGCGTCGAAGCGCTGTTGCGTTGGCAGCATCCCAGCGTCGGCGATGTGCCGCCGGGCCTGTTCTTGCCGCTGCTGGAAGAGGCGCGGTTGATCAACCAGTTGAGTGCCTGGATCTACCAGCAAGTCGCTGCCCAGCGCCAGGCCTGGCAAGCCACCTTCGACCCCGAACTGGTGTTGAGCGTGAGCCTGAGCAGCAGCCAGTTCAACATGCCCAACCTGGCCAACCAACTGCAGCAGATGCTGGAACGGCATGGGTTAGAGGGGCGGCAACTGGAGGTGGAAATCGGCGAGGACTGCTTGATGAGTAATCTTGCCGAGTCTACCAAGCAACTCCAGTTACTGCGCCGGATCGGGGTGCGGATTGCCCTGGACGACTTTGGCTGCGGCCAGTGCTCCCTGGCCCATTTGCGCGACCTGGCATTCGATACCCTCAAGCTTGACCCTCAATTAGTGGCGCGCCTGCCTGGCTCGGCGCGGGATGGGGCGATGGCGCGCAGCATCATCCAACTGTGTGAGCATTTTGGTGTGCTGGTGATCGCCGAAGGCGTGGAGACCCTTGAGCAAACACAGTGGCTAAAGGCCAATGGCTGCGCGTATATCCAGGGGCCGTGGGCGGCGCTGCCGTTGATGGCCGAAGACGTTGCCGGCTGGTCTTACCCTCGCGCGCTTTGAATTCGCTACACTGGCGCCCGTCCCAATTGCGTTGCAGAGCCCATGACCGCGTTGAAATACCTCCAGGCCTATCCCGCCGCGCTCCAGGAGCAAGTGCGCCAACTGATCGCCAAGGACCAGTTGGGGGCTTACCTGGAACAGCGCTACCCCGAACGCCATGGGGTGCAGAGCGACAAGGCCCTGTACGCCTATGCCCTGGCCTTGAAGCAGGAGCACCTGCGTAACGCGCCGTCTATCGACAAGGTGCTGTTCGACAACCGCCTGGACCTGACCCATCGTGCCTTGGGTTTGCACACCACGATTTCCCGGGTGCAGGGCGGTAATCTCAAATCCAAGAAAGAGATTCGCATCGCGTCGCTGTTCAAGGAGGCGGCCCCGGAGTTTCTGCGCATGATCGTGGTACACGAGTTGGCTCACTTCAAGGAGTCGGACCACAACAAGGCGTTCTATAAACTCTGCCAATACATGATGCCGGGCTACCATCAGGTGGAATTTGACCTGCGTGTGTACCTCACCTGGCGCGATTTGCAGGGCAAGCCCTAACCCCAAGGCGACTGACCATGGATGTGAGCAAGACCAAAAGCAGCTTCTACCGCCGCCTGTACGTGGCGTACTTGATCGACAGCCAACTGGCCAGCAGCGTCCCGGCGCTGACCGAGGCCACCGGCATGCCTCGGCGTACCGCCCAAGACACCATTGCGGCGTTGGCCGACCTGGATATTGTGTGTGAGTTCGAGCAGGAGGACGGTGCGCGTCACCATGCCGGGCGCTATCGGATTCGGGATTGGGGGGCGATTGATCGGGGGTGGATCGAGGCTAATCTGGCGTCGATCAAGCAGGTGTTGGGCTATCCCTGAAGGTCGGCTTTGGCAGGACTGACGCTATCGCGGGCAAGCCCGGCTCCCACAGTTGAATGCGTTCCAATGTGGGAGCTGGCTTGCCTGCGATGGCGCCCTCAGAGGCGCCGCATACCAATATGTGGAATATCGTCCTCCAGATATTCCTCACCCGCCACCACAAACCCATACCGCCCGTAATACCCCTGCAAGTGCGCCTGGGCCGAGAGAAAAATCGGCGTTTGCGGCCAGATATCCTCAATACGCTCAAGCGCCTCTTCCAGCATTTGATGCCCCAGCCCGGTGCCCCGTGCCGCTGGCGAAACGATTACGCGGCCAATCACCACATCGCCGCCCTGGGTCTCCGGGTCCAGCAGCCGCAGGTAAGCCACCAGCTCGTTATCATTCCAGGCCATCAGGTGGTGGGTGTCCCCCGCCAGGTCCTGCCCGTCGATGTCCTGATACGCGCATTTCTGCTCGACGACGAATACCTCGCTGCGCAAGCGCAGGACGGCATACAGCTGGTCCTTGCCCAAGTCGTCGTGATGTTTGCAAACCCAATCAACCGTCATGATGTGTGCTCTTATAAAGACGTGCCTGGATAGTAAGCGTGACGGGCGCCGCTGTCTAAATTTGACAAATGTGTGAATGGCGTCAATTTGCCATCATTCAGTGCGTGCGCCGTTGGCTTCTTTGTGTAATCTGCAATGCAAGCTTATTGATGAGCTACTGTTATCAGGCCACCGCCTGCCCGCCAAGGACTTTGAGCATGCCGCGATTGACTCGTGCCGTTGCTTTGATCGCAGTGCTGCTACTGGCCCAACCAGTGCTGGCACAGCGTCTGCGTCTGGTGGCGGATGGCTGGCCGCCATTCACCGATGCCACCTTGATCAATGGCGGCTTGGCCACGGATATCGTCAGCACGGCCCTGGCCCGTGCGGGGTACGCGAGTGATTTTGAACAGGTGCCTTGGGCTCGTGCGCTCAAGGGCGTGGGCGATGGGCGCTACGATGTGCTGATCAACGCCTGGTACGACGAGGCCCGCACGCAGTTTGGCCAATTTTCTGCTGAGTACCTGCTTAACCGTGTGCGCTTTCTCAAGCGCAGCGACGATGACATCGTTTATCAGAACCTGGCCCGACTGCACGACGAGACCATCGCCGTGGTACGCGGTTACGCTTACTCGGCTGCGTTCGATCAAGACACCCAGCTACAGAAAGTACCGGTGCACAACTTCGCCATGGCGGTGCGCATGCTCGCGGCGCGGCGTGTGCGGTTGACGCTGGAAGACGAATACGTAGCGCGCTATTACCTGGCTCGGGAGTCGCCGCGGGTGCGCAATGCCGTGGCGTTTGTGGGCAAGCCGTTGAGCGAGAACAGCCTGCATATTCTGGTCAGTTTGAAGAACCCCGAGCATGCGCAAATCGTTGCCAGCTTTGATCGGGAGATTGCCAGGATGAAGGCTGATGGCAGTTATGCGCGCTTGATGAAGGCGCATGGGATGTAGCGTGCTTGCGGGCCTCATCCCGGGCCAGCCCGGCTCCCACATTTTGCCCGCCTTCTTATATTGGAACTCGGTCAAATGTGGGAGCTGGCTTGCCTGCGATAGCGGTCTAAGCCGCGCCGGTCTCCTTGATCAGATGCGCCGCCAACGTACGCAACGGCCCCAACTGCCGGCAAATCAACGCCAACTGCGTCTGCACCAACCGCTGCGCCTCATCGATCTCATCGGGCATTTGCTCCAGCTCGGCCGCCAACCCTTCCTCGGCATCACTCTGGATCGCAATCGGCTGTTTATTGGCCAGGCCGGTGGCGATCTCATCGATGCTCGCCGCCAGGCTGTTGCCCGCGCCTTCGATCAAGTGCTCGCGTACGTCGGTCGGTAGCTGAGTATCGCGGTGTGCACCCAATCCGGATAAGTAGCTGAGCAAGGTGTGAGACAGCACCAGGAAGCGGAAGCCCACGTCGGCTTCCTTACGGAAGTGCCCCGGCTCCATCAGCATATTCGCCAGGGTGGTGGACAACGCGGCATCGGCGTTGTGGGCGTTGCGGCGGGCCAGGCGGTAAGCCAGGTCGTCACTCTTGCCGGCGGCGTATTGCTGCATGATCTGGCGCAGGTAGATGCTGTTGCAGGTCAGGGTATTGGCCAGCACTTTGTTCAAGCGTCGGCCTTGCCAGTCCGGCAGGAACAGGAACACCGCCAGGCCCGCGATCAGGCTGCCGAGCAAGGTATCGAACAGGCGCGGCAGGAACAGCCCGTAGCCATCGCCCACCTGGTTGAAGCAGAACAGCACCATCAGGGTGATCGCCGCCGTCGCCAGGGTGTAGCGGGTGGTGCGGTTGATAAAGAACACCAGGCCTGCGGCGATAGCGAACATCGACTGCACCACTGGGTTGGGGAACAGATCAAACAGCGCCCAGGCCACGGTGAGGCCGATGGCGGTGCCGATGATCCGCTGGCCGAGTTTGCGCCGGGTGGCGCCGTAGCTCGGTTGGCACACGAACAGGGTGGTGAGGATGATCCAGTAACCCTGAGACGCGTGAATGGCGTGCAGGGTGGCGTAGCCGACGGTCAACGCCAGGGACAGGCGCAGGGCGTGGCGAAACAGCAGCGAGGTGGGCGTCAGTTGGGTGCGCAGGCGCGTCCACATTTCCTTGAGGTTGCGCGGGGCGCGGTCCAGCAGGTTACTGTCGGTGGCGTCCGCCAGGGCATCGGGGTTGCTGGCGTCGCCCAGCAGGCGGTCGAGGGTGGACAGGTTGGCCGCCAGGGCGCGCAAGGAGCGCAGCAGGCCACGCCAGGCCGGGTTGCTCTGGATGCGCAGGTGCTCCAGGGACGCGTTGAGGTCGCCCAGGGCTTGGGCAAAGCTGTCGTCATAGATGAACGGTTGGCGCAGTTGGATCGACTCAGCCAGGGTCTGGCAGGCCTTGCCTTGCTGGCGCAGCAAGCGCTGGCAGCGAAACAGCACATCGCTATGGAAGAAGGCTTCAGTGAGGGCGTTGTAGGGGTAGTGGGAGGAACTGGCGCGCTCGTGGATGTCCTGGGCCAGGAAGTACAGTTTCAGGTAGCGGCTGACCTTCGAGCCCGGTCGGCCATTGCCGACGCGGTGCAGGATGATTTCCTTCGCGGCATTCAGTGCAGCCACTACTCGGCCATTTTGCTGGGCCAATTCCAGGCGTCGCGCTTCCACATCCAACTGCCGGATCGGTTCGAACAACGATGACTTGAGCTTGAGGTAACGCCCCAGCTCGCGGAACAACCGCGCCAGGCTCTGCTGCACCGGCTGGTTTGAAAACAGCGCCTGCCACAGCACGGACAGCACGCCGTACCAGGCGGCACCGGCGACCAGCAGCAGCGGCTCATGCCAGAAATCCGTGACGGCGCCGCCGCGCTGGTCCACGCCGATCATGGTGTAGACCGACAGAATCAAGGTGGCCGAGGCAATCGCGCCATAGCGTTCGCCCAGTGCGCCGAGCATGGTCAGGCCGAAACTGGCCACGGCCAGGGCGACGGCAAATATCCAGGGGTAGGGGAACAGCAGTTCTACCGACAGCGCGGCGATGCTGAAACACACCAGTGTCACCGCCAGCGCGTTGAGGCGGCCTTGCCAGCTGTCATCGGTCTCGGCCAGGGCGCTGGCGATAATCCCCAGGAACAGCGGGATCAGCAGCGTCATTTCATCCTGGTACCAACACAATGCCATGCTGCCGGTGAGGGCGATGAACACCCGTACGCTGTAGCTGAATTTATCCAGCGCCCACAGGCGCCGCATGGACTGCTTGAACGAGGTCGATGACATGAAGTCTGGAGTCTTCCGGGACGTTGTCGCTAAATTGAGCCAGTAATGACGCCACGGCAAGCGTGGCGATCACATCGGACGGCAAAATTTTCAGGATCACTGCAAAACCCCTGTGGGATTGCATTTCAAGATGAAGGTCAGGCGTATTGCGCGGCCGCGTAACCCGAGGCCCAGGCCCACTGGAAATTGAACCCGCCCAGGTGGCCGGTCACATCCAGCACTTCGCCGATAAAGTACAGACCGGGGCTTTTCAGCGATTCCATGGTCTTGGACGACACCTCCCGCGTATCCACCCCGCCCAATGTCACCTCGGCAGTGCGATAACCCTCGGTGCCGGCCGGTACCAGTTGCCAGCTCCCCAGCTTTTGCGCGATATCGGCCATTTCAGCGTGGGTGTACTGCTTCATCGGCTTGGATTCGAACCAGCTTTGGGCCAGCAGGTTGGCCATCTTCTTGGTGAAGATCTCGCCCAGCAGGGTTTTCAACTCGCTGTTGGGGTGTTCGGCCTGTTGCTGTTGCAGCCAGGCATGGGCGTCGTGGTCGGGCAGCAGGTTGATTTCCACCGTGTCGCCGGGGTGCCAATACGAGGAAATCTGCAAGATCGCCGGCCCGCTCAGGCCGCGATGGGTGAACAGGATGTTCTCGCGAAAACTCTGGCCGTTGCAGCTCACCAGGCAGTCGACCGAGGTGCCGGACAACTCGCCGCACAACTCCTTGATCTGGTCGGTGATGGTGAACGGCACGAGCCCGGCGCGGGTTGGCAGCAGTTCATGGCCGAATTGCCTGGCCACTTGGTAACCGAAACCGGTGGCGCCCAGCGTCGGGATCGACAAACCGCCTGTGGCGATCACCAGGGATTCACAGCGCAGTTCACCCAGGGTGGTTTGCAGTTGATAGCCGCTTTCGAGCTTGGCGATTGCCTCGATGGAGGTGTCCAGGTGTAGGCTCACGCCGGTCTGGATGCACTCGTCGAGCAGCATGCCGAGGATGTCGCTGGACTTGTTGTCGCAGAACAGCTGGCCGAGTTTCTTCTCGTGGTACGGCACGCCGTGCTTGGCCACCAGCCCGATAAAATCCCACTGTGTATAACGGGCCAGGGCCGATTTGCAGAAGTGCGCGTTGTGCGAGAGGAAGTTGGCCGGCTCGGTGTACATGTTGGTGAAGTTGCAGCGGCCGCCACCGGACATCAGGATTTTCTTGCCGGCCTTGTTGGCGTGGTCGATCAACATCACCTTGCGCCCACGCCCGGCGGCGGTCAGCGCGCACATCAAGCCTGCGGCGCCGGCGCCAATGATCACAACTTCGGTCGAGCGCACAGCCATGTCCTCACAAAACTATTGATTTGAAATGCCATCAACCCTGTGGGAGCTGGCTTGCCTGCGATAGCGGTAGTGGATTCACCGTCGCTATCGCAGGCAAGCCAGCTCCCACATTCATTCGGTTCCTGTAATGGGAACTCGGTGTTATTACAAAATGCGCACGCGCAGCGAACGGCCTTTGATCTTGCCGTCATTCAAACGCTGCAACGCCTGCTTGGCGATGCCGCGTTCCACGGCCACGAAGGCCTGGAAATCAAAGATAGCGATCTTGCCGACCTGGGCACCCGGAATGCCGGCTTCACCGGTCAATGCGCCGAGGATGTCGCCTGGGCGAACCTTGTCCTTACGCCCGGCAGCGATGCACAGGGTGCTCATCTGCGGCAACAGCGGGCCACCGCTTTGCGGCTTGAGGTTGTCCAGTTGGTCCCAGTTCAGCGGCGACTTCTGCAGTTGCTCGATGGCCTGGGCGCGGTGGGCTTCGGACGGCGCCACCAGGCTGATGGCGATGCCGGTCTCACCGGCACGGCCGGTACGGCCTACACGGTGGATGTGAATTTCCGAGTCGCGGGCCAGTTCGACGTTGATCACCATGTCCAGGGCGTCGATGTCCAGGCCTCGAGCGGCGACGTCGGTGGCCACCAGCACCGAGGTGCTGCGGTTGGCAAACATCGCCAGTACCTGGTCACGGTCGCGCTGTTCCAGGTCACCATGCAGGCCAACAGCGGAAATGCCCTTGGACGTCAGGTGGTCGACGGTTTCCTGCACTTGCTGCTTGGTAAAGCAGAACGCCACGCAGGAGGCCGGGCGGAAGTGCGCCAGCACCTTGGTCACGGCGTCCATGCGCTCTTCCGGGGAGATCTCGTAGAAGCGTTGTTCGATCTGGTCGTCGGAGTGGAACGCTTCGGCTTTCACTTGCTGAGGCGCACGCATGAACTTGGAGGCCAGTTGCTTGATGCTCACCGGGTAGGTGGCCGAGAACAGCAGGGTCTGGCGGCGCGGTGGGGTCTTGCTGATGATGTCTTCGATGGCGTCGTAGAAGCCCATGTCGAGCATGCGGTCGGCTTCGTCGAGAATCAGGGTGTTCAAGCCGTCCAGCACCAGAGAACCTTTACGCAGGTGCTGCTGGATGCGTCCCGGGGTGCCGACGATAACGTGGGCGCCATGCTCCAGGGAGGCGATCTGCGGGCCGAGGGACACGCCGCCGCACAGGGTCAGTACCTTGATGTTGTCTTCGGCACGGGCCAGGCGGCGGATTTCTTTGGCGACCTGGTCGGCCAGCTCACGGGTCGGGCACATCACCAGCGCCTGGCAACCGAAGTAGCGCGGGTTGATCGGGTTCAACAAGCCGATGCCGAAGGCGGCAGTCTTGCCGCTGCCGGTCTTGGCCTGGGCAATGAGGTCCAGCCCTTTGAGGATCACCGGCAAGCTTTGCGCCTGGATCTGCGTCATCTCGACGTAACCCAGCGAGTCGAGGTTAGCCAGCATGGCGGCGGACAGGGGCAAAGTATTAAAAGCGGTGGCGATGGTAGTCACGGGACTGGCTCTGCAAAACAAAATGTCGCGCAGTGTACCAGTCTCGTGGGATTTTCCTCGCAAGTTCTCGACGAGACGCCCGTTAGTGCTCGATATCGTGCTCGCGGCTGACCACCCGTTTGCCGTCTTTAGGCGACAGTTGCAGGAAGATCGCCGCCGCCAGCATCGCCATGATGCCCACGGTGAGGAAGGTCAGCTGGAACGCGCCGAGGACACTTTCCACACCGTCATTGCCGGCCTCGGCAGTAAACCCGCCAAGCAACGCGCCGGCACAGGCCACGCCGAGGCTGAGGGACAACTGCGCCACCACCGACAGCAAGCTGTTGCCGCTGCTGGCCTGGGCGTCGTCGAGGTCGATCAGGGTGACGGTGTTCATCGCGGTAAATTGCAGGGAGTTGATGGCCCCCAGTACCGCCAGCATGGCCAACAGCAGCGGGTAGGGCGTTTGTTCGCTGACCAGGCCCATGCTCGCCAGCATCAGGCCCAGGGCCAGGGTGTTGCCGGTCAGGACGATGCGGTAGCCGAGGCGCTCGATAAGCGGGCGTGCGATGGACTTGGCGAACATCGCCGCCGCCGCCAGCGGCAACATGCTCATCCCGGCTTCCGACGGCGAATAGCCCAGCGCCACTTGCAACAGCAGCGGCACCAGGAAGGGCAGTGCGCCGCTGCCCAGGCGCGCAAACAGATTGCCCAGGATCCCCACGGCAAAGGTGCGCGTCTTGAACAGCACCGGCGAGAACAGCGGGTTATCGATATGCCCGGCGCGCAGCCAGTACGCCGCCAGGCAGGCGAACCCGCCGAACAGCAGCAATATCACGCGCAGATGCGGCAGGTGCAGTTCGCCCAGGCCTTCCATGGCGATGGTGATCAACACCATCGCCGCGCCGAACAGCAGAAAGCCCAGGCCGTCGAAGCGCGTGCGCTCGCTGCCGCGCAGGTCGGGGATGAATTTCCACACGGCGTAGCAGCCGATCATGCCCACCGGCAGGTTGATCAGGAAGATCCAGTGCCAGGTCAGGTATTGCACCATCCAGCCGCCCATGGTCGGGCCAAGCAAGGGGCCGAGCAGGCCGGGAATGGTGATGAAGCCCATGATCCGCACCAGCTCGGAGCGCGGATAAGCGCGCAGTACCACCAGCCGCCCGACCGGCAGCATCAGCGCACCGCCCAGGCCCTGGATCACCCGTGCGCCCACCAGCATGCTCAAGCTACTGGACAGCGCACACAGCAGCGACCCGATGCTGAACAGCATGATCGCGCCAAAGAAAATCTTCTTGGTGCCAAAGCGGTCAGCGATCCAGCCCGACGCCGGAATCAGCAAGGCAACGGTGAGCATGTAGGCGATCACCACCCCTTGCATGCGCAGCGGGTTTTCCGCGAGGTCCTGCGCCATGGCCGGCAGCGCGGTGTTGAGAATCGTCCCGTCCAGCGACTGCATGAAGAAGGCAATCGCTACCACCCAGGGGAGCCAGCGGGCAGTCTTGGCATCGAGAGGGGCACGATTCGGCATGGGATCCCTTTTAATTAGCAGGCTATGTGTCGGCGATTATGCGCCATCCGTCGCGCCTTTTCCCACTGGCGGTTCGTCTATAGCTGACAATGTCACATGTTCGCCCACCAGGAAATCCAGCAACGCCCGATGCACTGCCAGCGCGGATTCGCGGGACTCCAGGTCGAGCAGATGGCCGGTGTGTTCGGCCACCGCAAAGCTGCTGCGGCCTACGTAGTGTTTGAACAGCTGGGCCTCGTCAGCCGGCGTGTATTCGTCCAGTGCGCCGTTGAGAAAGTGCACCGGTGTTTCAATCTGCTTGAGCGCCGGCAGGTAATTGCCATCACCCAAGGCCAACACTTGATGGATATGAAAGCGCGCCTGGCGGTACTCGGTGGTGGCCATGGTCGACAGGTGCCGATGGTTGTTGCGCTTGAGGCGCGGCGACAGGTATTTGCCAACCGTTTCGTTGAGCAGATGGCCGACCGCCGACTTGTCATCGGCCTCGATCAGCACACGCACACGCTCGACATACTCCAGCATCGCCTGGTTGAGGTTGGGCGCCAGCGCCATCACCACCGAGCTTTCGATGGAGGGCGGGTTATGCGCCAGGGTCAACAGCGTGGAGATGCCGCCCCAGGAGGCCGAGACTAGATGGTTGACCTCAAAGCGATCCACCAAGGCACGCAGGATTTGCACCTCGTCGTCCTTGGTGACCAGGTCGAGTTCGGTGTTGTGCTCGCGTGACAAGCCAGAGAAGGGCAAGTCGAACAGCAGCACATTGAAGTGCTCGGCCAGGCATTTGCTGGTACGGGCAAAGGAGCGCGTGGTGGATAACGCGCCATTGACCATCAGTACGGTTTTTCTATGTGGGTCGTTACCCAGTTGCTCCACGTGAACGTTGTATTGCTTGAACAGTTTTTCTATGACGAAACTTCCATGGTTCATCTCAAGACTCCAGCTTGCCCAGTCCAGGCAAGGTCATGCATCACGTGCAGGCACGTGGGCGGGTGGCAAGATTTATAAGGTCAGGGTCAAACGCTTGATCAAGGCTCCCGGCAATAGATTGGAGGCAGTATTACGCTGGCTGTAGGTACTGGGCGACAGCAGCAGTTCTCGATCAGTGGTCAACGCTTCAAGCTGTGAGCCAAGCAGGCTGTAAACACTGTCATCAAAGCGCATGGTGCTGACCGGTGCCTTGATTTCGCCATTCTCCACCCAGAAGGTCGCAAAGCGCGTCATGCCGGTCAGGCGCGCTGCCGGCAGGTCGGAGTAGTTCAGGTACCAGAGGTTGCTGATATACAGCCCTGTGCCCAACTGCTTGAGAATATCGGCCTGGGCCAGGTTGCCTGCGGCCATTTGCAAGGCGCTGGGCGACTCGTCGCTGCTGGCGCCGTTGGTGCTCAAGCCGTATTCGGCGGCGCTGCGAGAGTTGATCAACTGGCCCTCGGCCTTGCCTGCGTTGATCAGGGTGACATCCTTGCGCGGGTAGCCTTCAGTGGAAAACGCCTGGCTCAGGGAGCCGCTGATCTGCTCATCCACCGTCACCAGCGGGCTCAGTGACTGATCACCCGCGTACAGGCGTTGCAACGAACTGCCTTTGCTCGCGATGGCCTGGGCCGAAAAACCACCCCAGGTGATGATGCTGATGATTTCTTCCAGCGCTGCCGGCGCCAGGTAGGCGCGGTATTGGCCGGGTGCCAGGGTGTGGAGCGGGCGACCGAGAAACGCCAGTTGCTCACGGGCCTGTTGGAAACGGGCGGCGAATTCGACGCTGTTCCAGGTGTGCCCGGCGTAGCTGGCTTTTACCGCTTCGCCATTGGCGTGGAACAGGCTGAAGTCGAAATTGAAGCTGTTAGCCCGGTGCCAGCCGAACGCCCCCGATGAGCTGGCGAAACCGCGGCTGATCGGGCCGGCGGCGTAGAAGCCAACCAGGTCCACGCCATCGGCGGCCCGGCTGATATCGTCCAGCACTTGTGCCAGTTCCGGCAGCGGGCGCAGCTGTTCGTTATGGTTGTGCCAGGCGTCGGGGTTCAGCAGCAGGTACGGGTCAGGCGGCAACAGCGGCAAGGTTTCGCGCAGTTGTTGCAGGCCGTCGGCCAGGCGCTGGCGATCCAGCTGCGCCTCGCCCGACAGGGTGATGCCCAGGTCGGCGTGGCGCCCATCGTTGATCAGCTTGAGGTTCAGGCTGGCCTGCTGTACCTGCCCGGCCTGGCGTACCTGCGCGTGGTTGAAGCGCACGAACTCGGACGCCTCATCCGCGTAGCCGAGGTGAAAGTGTTCTTGATCGGTGACCGCCTGCTTGAGCCAGTCCACCAGTGCCTTGAAATGGTTCATCAGGCATCGCCCCCAAATACATCCACATTGCTGAATACACAGGCCGGCGACGCATGGCCGACACGGATCACCTGGTTGGGTTCGCCCTTGCCGCAGTTCGGCGTGCCCAAGACCTTGAAGGTGCTGGCGTCGCCCACCGCGCTGAGTTTGCGCCAGAACTGCGCGGAAATCGCCCGGTAGTTGGGGTTCTTCACCACGCCCTTGAGCTCGCCGTTTTCGATCAACTGGCCCCACTCGCAGCCGAACTGGAACTTGTTGCGCGCATCGTCGATGGACCACGAGCGGTTGGTCGACATCAGGATGCCGCTCTCAATGCCGCCCACCAATTGCGCGAGGCTTTTATCCCCAGGCTCGATATTCAGGTTGGCCATGCGGTCGATGGGTGCACGGTTCCAGCCGCAAGCGCGGCTGTTGGCGACGCCTGGCAGGTTGGCGCGAAATTGCGATAAGGCCCCGCCCAAGGGCTTGAGCAGCAGGCCTTCGCGAATCAGAAATTGCTTGCTGGCAGGCGTGCCGTCGTCGTCATGAGCGTAGCTGGCAAGCTGTTCGGGGATGTTCGGGTCGAAGGTGACGTTGAGCAGCGGCGAGCCATATTGCAGGTGGCCGAAATCGCTGGCTTTCACAAAACTGGTGCCGGCGTAATTGCGCTCGTCACCGAGGATGCGATCCAGCTCCAGCGGATGGCCGATGGACTCGTGGATCTGCAGGATCATCTGGTCGGGCATCAGCAGCAGGTCACGCGGGCCGTGGGGCGTATTCGGTGCGAGCAGCAATTGCAGGGCTTCGTCGGCCACCTTGCGGGCGGCGCCCACCAGGCCAAAACGCTGGATCACCCCGGCACTGCCTTGCTGGCCGAAGTTGGTACCGCCCAGGGTACGGGTCTGGCTGTCGTTGCCGTCGAAGGCGGTCACACTCAGGCCCGGAAAGACAAAGCGCTGGGCCTGACGCAATTGGGCGCCGGCGCTGTTGAGGTAGATCTGTTCAACCCGCGTGGTCCCCAGGCTGACTTCCCAGCTCACCAGGCGCTCATCCTTGGGCACGGCGGCGGACTCATCGCCGAGCAATTGGTAGCAGTCGCTCAGGGACGGGAAGGGCTGGTCGAGGTCGGGCGACAGGTAGTCGGCGACGTCGCTGGACACCGGTTGCTGGTGCAGGTCGAGCAGGGCGTGGGGCTTGATAAGCCGGGCTTGTTGTTCAGCGCGCTCAAGGGCGGCCTGCAGACCGGCAAGGGAAATATCGTTGGTCGCGGCGTAGGCTTCCACGCCGTTGAGACGCACGGTGAGCATGGCGCCTTCATCATGGCCCAGGTGAGGCGGCTCGGCGATGTTCTTGCGTACCGACAGGTACTGGCCGGATTCGCGCACGTAGCGCAGGGAGAAAAATTCGGCGGTGGTGCGCAGGGCACCGAAGTGTTTCTTGAGCGTGGCGTGGTGTTCGAACATGGGGCCTTCCTTGTGGGCGGCTCGGCGCGGGCAGGCGAACAGAGTAGGCCTGGGCGAGGAGCTGATCAAGGAAAGTGTCGGCGGGTAATTTTGCGGTGTCTGGTCGGGCCTCATCGCGGGCAAGCCCGGCTCCCACAGTTGACCGAGTTGTTCAGGCGAACTCGGTCAACTGTGGGAGCTGGCTTGCCTGCGATGCAGGCGCCGCGGTGCTGGAGTTACTGCGCCAACGGCCCCACTTCACGCAACGGCTTGCCACGCACCGGCGCATCGCCTGCCACGTAGTAATCCGCAGTGCTGCGCGGCAGTGGCTTGCGGCCACGGATCTTGTCGGCGATTTTCTCGGCGATCATGATCGTTGGCGCGTTCAGGTTGCCGGTGGTGATGATCGGCATGATCGAGGCATCGACCACCCGCAAGCCCTGCATACCATGTACGCGGCCTTCGCCATCGACTACGGCCATCTCGTCGGTGCCCATCTTGCACGAGCAGGACGGGTGGAACGCGGTCTCGGCGTGCTCGCGGATGAACTTGTCCAACTGCTCATCGGTTTGCACTTCGATACCCGGGCTGATTTCGCGGCCACGGTACGGGTCCAGTGCCGGCTGCTGCATGATTTCACGGGTCAGGCGGATGCCGTCGCGGAACTCCTGCCAGTCCTGCTCGGTGGCCATGTAGTTGAAGAGGATGCTCGGGTAGTCCCGTGGGTTCTTCGACTTCAGCTGGATACGGCCACGGCTTGGCGAACGCATGGAGCCCATGTGCGCCTGGAAACCGTGCTCTTTCACACCGTTGCTGCCGTTGTAGTTAATCGCCACCGGCAGGAAGTGGTACTGGATGTTCGGCCACTCGAACTCTTCGCGGGTACGAATGAAACCGCCCGCTTCGAACTGGTTGCTGGCGCCGATGCCGGTGCCGTTGAACAGCCATTCGGCACCAATTGCCGGCTGGTTGTACCAGAGCAGCGACGGGTACAGCGACACTGGCTGGGTGCACGCGTATTGCAGGTACAGCTCAAGGTGGTCCTGCAGGTTTTCACCCACGCCCGGCAGGTCGTGGACCACCGGGATATCGAGGCTTTCCAGCAGTTTGGCCGGGCCGACACCGGAGCGTTGCAGCAGTTGCGGCGAAGCGATTGCGCCGCTGCACACCAGCACTTCTTTGCGCGCACGGGCTTCAACACGCTCTTCGGCGGCGCCGATCAGGTAACGCACGCCCACTGCACGCTTGCCTTCGAACAGTACTTTGTCGGTGAGGGCATGGGTGACGATGGTCAGGGTCGAGCGCTTTTTAGCCGTGTCCAGGTAACCGCGTGCGGTGCTGGCGCGACGGCCGTTCGGCGTGACGGTACGGTCCATCGGGCCGAAGCCTTCTTGCTGGTAGCCGTTCAAATCTTCGGTACGTGGGTAACCGGCCTGTACGCCGGCTTCAACCATGGCGTGGAACAGCGGGTTGTTGCCCGCTTTCGGCGTGGTCACGCTGACCGGGCCGTCACCACCGTGCCAATCGTTGGGGCCGATGTCGCGGGTTTCGGCTTTGCGGAAATACGGCAGGCAGTCCAGGTAGGTCCAGTCTTCCAGGCCCGGCAGCTTCGACCAGTTGTCGTAGTCCATGGCGTTGCCGCGGATGTAGCACATGCCGTTGATCAGGGAAGAGCCACCCAGGCCCTTGCCGCGCCCGCATTCCATCCGGCGGCCGTCCATGTGTGGCTCTGGATCGGTTTCGTAGGCCCAGTTGTAGCGGCGGCCTTGCAGCGGGAAGGCCAGGGCGGCTGGCATCTGGGTGCGGAAGTCGAGGCGGTAGTCGGGGCCACCGGCTTCCAGCAGCAAAACGGTGACGCCTTCGTCTTCGGTCAGACGGGTCGCCAGGGTGTTACCGGCAGAGCCGGCACCCACAATGATGTAATCGTATTCTTGGGACATGAATGTACCCTCTTTGAAGTGTGGTCAGGTCTGGCGAGTGCTTAGCACTCGATCGCAGGCAAACCAGCTCCCACATTTGATCGGGTTCACACAGAACAAATGTGGGAGCCGGGCTTGCCCGCGATGGCCTCACGGGCAATACAAGGCTCGGGTGTTAGAACACCGAGGCGTAATCGCCCAATTCAACCTGTACCGATTTGATGCGGGTGAAGTTGTTCAGCGAGCTGATGCCGTTCTCACGGCCCACGCCCGACTGCTTGTAGCCGCCAACCGGCATCTTCGCGTCGGACTCGCCCCAGGCGTTGATCCAGCAGATACCGGCTTCCAGTTGATGAATCACGCGGTGGGCGCGGTTCAGGTCCTTGGTGACCAGGCCAGCGGCCAGGCCGAAGTCGGTGTCGTTGGCGCGGCGGATCACTTCTTCTTCGGTTTCGTAGGTGAGGATGCTCATCACCGGGCCGAAGATTTCTTCACGCACGATCACCATGTCATCGGTGCAGTCGGTGAACACGGTCGGAGCCACGAAGGCGCCTTTGGCGAAGTCACCCTCGGTCAGGCGGTCGCCGCCGCACAGCAGACGGGCGCCTTGCTCTTTGCCTTTGGCGATGTAGCCCAGCACGCTTTCCATGTGGGCGAAGCTGACCAGCGGGCCGAAGTTGGTGTTTTCGTCTTCCGGGTTGCCGATGCGAATACGCGCCACACGCTCAACGATCTTGGCTTCGAACGCGGCTTGCAGGTGCTTGGGCACGAACACGCGGGTGCCGTTGGTGCAGACCTGACCGGAGCTGTAGAAGTTGGCCATCATGGCGGTGTCGGCGGCGCGGTCGAGGTCGGCATCGTCGAAAATGATC
This sequence comes from Pseudomonas sp. CCI1.1, assembly GCF_034348165.1. Taxonomy (NCBI): domain Bacteria; kingdom Pseudomonadati; phylum Pseudomonadota; class Gammaproteobacteria; order Pseudomonadales; family Pseudomonadaceae; genus Pseudomonas; species Pseudomonas sp. CCI1.1. The sequence continues at coordinate 4,146,838 of NZ_CP133780.1, read as the reverse complement.
AGCGGGGACTTGCCGCCCAGCTCCATGGTCACGTCCTTGAGCGAGGAACTCGACGCGCTGGCCATGACTTTCTTGCCGGTGTCGGTGCCGCCGGTGAAGGAGACTTTTTCGATGCGTGGGTGCTCGGTCAGCCAGGTGCCGACTTCACGGCCGCTGCCGGTCAGTACGTTGAACACGCCCGCTGGAACGCCAGCCTCGGTGTAGATCTCGGCCAGTTTCAGAGTGGTCAGCGAGGTGACTTCGCTTGGCTTGAAGATCATCGCGTTACCGGCGGCCAGGGCCGGTGCGGATTTCCACAGGGCGATCTGGATCGGGTAGTTCCACGCGCCAATACCGGCAACCACGCCCAGTGGCTCGCGGCGGGTGTAGACAAACGAGGTATCGCGCAGTGGGATCTGCTCACCTTCGATGGCAGGTACCAGGCCGGCGTAGTATTCCAGCACGTCAGCGCCAGTGACGATGTCGACGTACTTGGTTTCGGAGAAGGCTTTACCGGTGTCCAGGGTTTCCAGGGCAGCCAGTTCATCGTTGCGCTCGCGCAGGATGTCCACGGCACGACGCAGGATGCGCGAACGCTCCATGGCGGTCATGGCGGCCCAGATTTTCTGGCCTTTTTCAGCGCTGACCACGGCACGTTCAACGTCATCTTTGGTGGCGCGTTGCACTTGGGCGAGAACTTCACCGTTAGCCGGGTTGATGGCTTCGAAGGTGGCATCGCTGCCAGCGTCGCTGTAGCCGCCGTCAATGTAGAGTTTTTGCAGGTCGAAACGGGCCATAAAGTCCTCGCAAGTGCATAAGTGGTTGGCGTTACCCGCCGAACAGTGGGCCATGGGGGTGTGGCAACACTGAGCGGCGGACGTTCAGGGGTTGAGCGGTTATGTGTGCTCTAACTCACCTGCTTGGCCAATTGGAAATCCATGTATTCGTAAGCGATCCGTTGCGCCTGCTCCGTGTCGAAAGCGTCTCCCGACAGGGCGCCGCGCAACCACAAACCGTCGATCAGGGCCGCCAGGCCTCGGGCTGCTTTGCGTGCGTGCGGCAGCGGCAGCACTCGGCGGAACTGGCAGCACAGGTTGGAATACAGACGTTGATCGTTGATCCGCTGCAACCTGTGCAATGACGGGTGGTGCATGCTGGTGGCCCAGAAGGCCAGCCAGGTTTTCATTGCCGGGCCATTGACCTGGCTGGCGTCGAAGTTGCCTTCGATGATCACCTGAAGGTGCGCCCGTGGGCTGTCATCCTTCAAGGCACGCCTGCGTTCTTGCACGTTCTCGATCAGCGCATTCATCAGGTAGCGCATCGTCGCTGCGATCAGGCCGTTCTTGTCCTGAAAGTAGTGGCTGATGATGCCGTTCGAGACGCCGGCCAGACGGGCGATCAGCGCAATGCTGGCATCTCCCATCCCGACCCGATCGATGGCCGTCAACGTGGCTTCGATCAACTGCTGGCGGCGTATGGGTTGCATACCGACCTTGGGCATGTAGCACCTCTCCTTAGGCCTGCCGATGGGCGATCCACGTCCGTCGGCTTGAGGGCCAGTCTATTTTGTTTTGATTGAACGTTCAATCAACAAAGAATAAGATCTGCGACAAATGGTCGCTGCCTACAGATGTTTCCTACCTGCGAGCTGCAACCTTCGACACCTGCAAAAACCCTTGAAACAGGCCACTTCAGAGCCTGATCACCGCTTAGGCGGGCTCAAGAATTTTGGGGTGTCTTTATAACACCCGTCCGTCGACTGCCGAAAAATCGATGTCCCGGGATAACCGTTGCCTTGTGTTTCTCTCTCGCACTGCCTGGAGCATCTGCGCCATGAGTTCTGCCTCTCTTATAAAGACCCCACCGGAAAAGGTCCGGGTCAACGGTTGGGTGTTCTACACCTCCACCGCGCTGATTTTGTTGTTGACCGCCATTCTGATCGTCGCCCCGCAGGAGGCCGGGCGCCTGCTCGGTGTCGCACAGGCCTGGCTGTCGAAAAGCTTTGGCTGGTACTACATGGTGGTCATCGCCGCCTACCTGGTGTTTGTGGTCGGCCTGGCGTTTTCGTCCTATGGGAAACTTAAGCTGGGTGCGAAGGACGATACCCCAGACTTCAGCTATGGCGCCTGGGCCGGCATGTTGTTCTCGTCCGGTATCGGCATCTCGCTGTTGTATTTCGGTGCGTCCGAGCCGTTGGACCACTACTTCAACCCGCCCGAAGGCGCTGCCGCAAGCAATGGCGCGGCACGCCAGGCGCTGCAACTGACCTTCCTGCACTGGGGCCTGCACGGCTGGGCGATCTATGCGCTGGTCGGCCTGGCCGTGGCGTACTTTGCGTACCGTCACAACCAACCGCTGGCACTGCGTTCGGCGCTGTACCCGCTGGTGGGCGAGCGTTGGGTGAAGGGCGCGGCCGGCCACGCGGTAGACGGTTTCGGCATGTTCGTGACCCTGCTGGGCCTGGTGACCAACCTGGGGATCGGCTCGATGCAGGTGTCGTCGGGGCTGGAAAACCTGTTCGGCATGGAGCACAGCAATACCAACCTGCTGATCGTGATCATCGTGATGAGCACCGTGGCGACCATCGCCGCCGTGTCGGGTGTGGAAAACGGTATTCGCCGCCTGTCCAACCTCAACATCGTGCTGTTCAGCGGTTTGCTGATCTTCGTGCTGTTGTTCGGCCCTACCTTGCACCTGCTCAATGGCCTGGTGCAGAACACCGGTGATTACCTCAACGGTATCGTGCTGAAAACCTTCGACCTGTATGTGTACGAAGGCGACGGTGCCAAGACCGAACGCTGGATGGGTCTGTGGACTCTGTTCTACTGGGCCTGGTGGATTTCCTGGGCGCCATTTGTGGGCATGTTCATCGCGCGTATTTCCCGTGGTCGTACCGTGCGCGAGCTGGTGGCTGGCGTATTGCTGATCCCGCTGGGCTTTACCCTGGCGTGGCTGTCGATCTTCGGCAACTCGGCCCTGGACCTGGTGTTGAACCATGGGGCGGTGGAGTTGGGCAAGACGGCGCTGGAACAACCGTCCATGGCCATCTACCAACTGCTTGAGCATTACCCGGCGTCGAAAGTGGTGATCGGCGTGTCGATCTTCGTGGGCTTTGTGCTGTTCCTGACCCCGGCGGATTCCGGCGCGGTGATGATGGCCAACCTGTCCTGCAAGGGCGGCAACGTGGATGAAGATGCGCCGCACTGGTTGCGTATCTTCTGGTCGGCGGTGATCACCCTGGTGACCATCGGTCTGCTGTTTGCCGGTAACTTCGAAGCCATGCAAACCATGGTGGTGCTGGCGGGGCTGCCGTTCTCGGTGGTGCTGGTGTTCTTTATGTTCGGTTTGCACAAGGCCATGCGCCAGGACGTGGCCATCGAACAGGAGCAGGCGCAATTGGCTGAACGCGGGCGTCGTGGTTTCAGCGAGCGCTTGAGCGCCCTGGACCTGCAACCGAGCCAGGCCACCGTGCAGCGCTTTATGGACAAGCACGTAACGCCGGCGTTGGAAGAAGCCGCGAGTGCGTTGCGTGATCAGGGCCTGGAAGTGCAGACCCTGCTGGGCAAATCCAAACGCTGCATCGGCGTGCGGATCGAGATGGACGAGGGTAACCCGTTTGTCTACGAAGTGAGCCTGGATGGCTACTCGGCGGCGCCGGCTGACCTGCCTGAGGAAGAGCGCACCCGTTACTACCGTGCCGAGGTGTACCTGCACAACGGGCCGCAGGAGTATGACCTGATGGGCTTCACCCAGGAACAGATCACCCGGGATGTGCTCGATCAGTTTGAAAGCCATCGGCAGCTCCTTGGCCGGGTCTATAGCTGATAATTGAGCTGGCGGCGCCCTCACTGGCGCCGCTGTTGCAAGCATTGAATGCGGTCGAATGTGGGAGCTGGCTTGCCTGCGATAGCAAGGGTGAATCCAACATAGCTATCGCAGGCAAGCCAGCTCCCACATTGACCGCATTCCTTCAGTTGGGGCCTTAGCCCAAGTTCTTGCCTAAGAGGGCATGGTAGAGCTCACTGTCCCCCAGTATCCCCACCACCTTGTTGTTGTCGTGCAGCACCAGCTTGTTGCCTGTCTGGTAGCGAATCTGCAGTGCATCGCGCATACCGATGTTCGAGTCCACCAGCGTCGGTACGCGGCCCAAGCCTTCCACGGCCTGCCCTGGCGCCCAGTTTTGCAGGTTCATCGCCACGCCATTCTGGCGTGCGCCCTGGATGGTGTTGCCTTCGGCCAGGTCCAGCCAGGAGTCGCCACCCGGATCAAGACACACCGAACCGTTCACGCGCTTGCAGTTGTCCAGCGTGCGCATCAGGCTACGTCCGCACAGCACGTTCAGCGGGTTGGTATGCGCAACGAAGGTGCGCACATAGTCGTCTGCCGGGTTCAGTACGATTTCTTCCGGCACGCTGTACTGGATGATCTTGCCGTCTTTCATGATCGCGATACGGCTGCCCAGTTTCAGCGCTTCATCCAGGTCGTGGCTGACGAACACGATGGTCTTGCTCAACTTGCGTTGCAGTTCCAGCAGTTCATCTTGCAAGCCTTGGCGGATCAGCGGGTCGAGGGCCGAGAAGGGTTCGTCCATCAGCAGGATATCGGCGTCCATCGCCAGGGCGCGAGCCAGGCCGACGCGCTGCTGCATGCCGCCGGACAACTCGTCGGGCTTCTTGTTGCGCCATTGGCTCAGGCCCACCAGTTCGAGTTTCTCGTCCACCAGTGTGCGTCGTTCTTTCTCTGGCCGGCCCTGCATCTCCAGGCCGAAGCTGATGTTCTCGCGCACCGTCAACCAAGGCATCAGGGCGAACTTCTGAAACACCATGGCGATGCGTTTGGTGCGCATCATTTTCAGTTCGGCGGGGGTGCAGGAGGCGATGTCGATCTGACGCCCTTCATGCTCCACAAACAGCTGGCCACGGCTGACGGTATTGAGGCCGTTGATGCAGCGCAGCAAACTGGATTTGCCTGAGCCCGAGAGGCCCATCAGCACACAGATCTCGCCTTTCTCGATATCCAGGCTGGCGTTCTCGACGCCGACGATCTGCCCGGTCTTCTTCAGGATTTCGTTACGGCTCATGCCCTGGTCCAGCAGCTTGAGCGCTTCGCGTGGGTCTTTGGAAAAGATCACGTCGACTTTGTCGAATCGGATAATGCTCATGCATCACCCCCTACTTTAGCGTCGGGTTGTTTGCAGATACGGTCGAGCATGATGGCGAGCAACACAATGGCCAGGCCCGCTTCAAAGCCCAGGGCAATATCGGCGGTGTTGAGTGCGTTGACCACCGGCTTGCCGAGGCCGTCGGCGCCTACCAGGGCCGCGATCACCACCATCGACAACGACAGCATGATGCATTGGGTAATGCCTGCGGCGATGCTCGGCATGGCGTGGGGCAGTTCAATGCGCGAGAGCAACTGGCGGCGCGAGCAGCCAAAGGCCTTGCCGGCGTCCATCAATTCTTGCGGGACGTCGCGGATACCCAGGTAGGTCAGGCGGATCGGCGCGGCAATCGCGAACACCACCGTGGAAATCAACCCAGGCACCACACCCAGCCCGAAGAGGGTCAGGGTAGGGATGAGGTAGACGAAGGTCGGCACGGTCTGCATCAGATCGAGTACCGGCCGCATCATGGTGTAGAACATTGGTTTATGCGCGGCAACAATGCCCAGCGGCACACCGATGACCACGCAGACCAGGGTGGCGAACAGCACCTGTGCGAGGGTTTCCATGGTTTCCTGCCAGTACCCCAGGTTGAGGATCAGCAGGAAGGAGGCGATGACAAAAACAGTCAGTCCCCATTTACGTTGAATAAAGTGAGCCAGCAGCGCAATCAGACCGATCAATGCCAGTGGATTGAACCAGGTCAGCGCAAACGTCACGCCGTGGATCATCGTTTCCAGTGTCGATGCGATTGCGTCGAAGTAGTTGGCACCGTGTTGGGTCAACCAGTCGACGAAGGCAGCGATGTACTGGCCTAGTGGGATTTTCTGTTCAGTCAGCATGGTAGTGAATGTCCACATGCGAAGGGGAAAACATCCCAGGCCAGCGCACCGGCCTGGGGTCAGCGGGTGCTATTTGGCGAGGTAAGCTTTAACGGCATCGAGCCCTGGTTTGCCATCAACGGTGGTGACACCGGCGAGCCAGGTGTCGAGCACTTGCGGGTTCTTCTGCAACCAGGCCTTGGCGGCAGCGTTGGCCTTCATCTTGTCGTCCAGGACGTTCCCCATCAGGGTGCTTTCCATGTCGAGGGTGAACACCAGGTTTTTCAGCAACTGGCCGACGTTGCTGCATTCCTGGGTGTAGCCTTTGCGGGTGTTGGTGTAGATGGTGGCCTGGCCGTAATTGGGGCCGAACGAGTCGTCACCACCGGTCAGGTACTTCATCTTGAAGCGGGTGTTCATCGGGTGCGGTTCCCAGCCGAGGAACACGATGGCCTGGTTGCGCTTGGAAGCGCGTTCAACCTGGGAGAGCATGCCGGCTTCGCTGGATTCGACCACCTTGAAGCCGGCGGTTTTCAGGCCGAAGGCATCTTTGTCGATCAGTGTCTGGATGGTGCGGTTGCCATCGTTGCCCGGCTCGATGCCGTAGATCTTGCCGCCCAGCTCATCCTTGAATTTGGCGATGTCGGCGAAGTCTTTCAGGCCCTTCTCATACAGCGCTTCTGGGACCGCCAGGGTGTACTTGGCGTTCTCCAGGTTGGCGCGCACGGTTTCCACGGTGCCGGCATCACGGTACTGCTTGATGTCGTTTTCCATGGTCGGCATCCAGTTGCCGAGGAAAATGTCCATGTTCTTGCCGTCGGCCAGGGACTTGTAAGTCACAGGTACCGAAATCATCGTGGTGCGCGGCTTGTAGCCCAGGCCCTTGAGGATCTCGCTGGTGGTCGCGGTGGTGACGGTGATGTCGGTCCAGCCGACATCGGAGAAGTTGACGGTCTTGCACTGTTCCGGTTCTGCGGCGTATGCCACGACTGGCAGACTCAGCATGGCGGCCAACAACAACGAGGGTGAACCTTTCATGTGGGTAGACTCCTGTGTCTTTTCTGGCGGCATTCGCCGCGCTTTATAAGTGTTGCGGTTGGAGCGTGCGACAACAGCTCTGGCGCGGTGCCTTGCAAACGAGTCGAGACTGATCATGTACCAGTGAAAATCTGACGCCTACAGGGGGCGTCGTATCCAGTACAGGGAGGGTCGCATCCAGTACCGATGACGTCGCTTACAGGTTTTTCCTAAGGTAAAACTGCTGTTTTTACCCGTCTGCACCGCAAAAAACGGCCAAAACTGGCGTTCGCACGCGAGCGCCGCTGGTGAGCATGAGTGCGTCGGTGTGAGACGCCGTGATGACGAATAAAAGCTTGATGATGCCGCCATCTGGGCGATCTGAGCGTAGCACCTCGTTCAAGCCCGGCCCGTGCTTATCGAGGAGTTTCACGTTAATGGCTATCAGCGTTTTCGACCTGTTCAAGATCGGCATCGGGCCTTCGAGTTCGCACACCGTGGGGCCCATGCGCGCCGCGGCGTTGTTCGTTCAAGGGTTGCGTGAGCGTGGGTGGCTGGAACAGGTGCAGCGTGTCGAAGTGCAACTGTACGGCTCGCTGTCGGCCACCGGCATCGGCCACGGCAGCGACACCGCCACCATCATGGGCCTGATGGGCGAATGGCCAGACGCAATCGACCCCACGCAAATCGGCGCCCGCATTCACACCCTGCGCGAAACCGACACGCTGCTGCTGGACGGGCGTTTGCCGGTGCCCTTTGTGTGGGCGCGGGACATGCGCTTGCTCGACGAAAACCTGCCGTTCCATCCCAACGCCATGACCCTGGTGGTGTTTGGCGAAAACGGCGAGCTGCACCGCGACACCTATTACTCGGTGGGTGGCGGTTTCGTGGTGGATGAAGCCCAGGCCCAAAGCGGTGTGGCGGACATGGACCGTACCGAGCTGCCCTATGATTTTTCCAGTGCCGTGGAGCTATTGCAGCTGTGCAAGACCCACAACCTGCGCGTTGCCGAACTGATGCTGGCGAATGAAAAAACCTGGCGCAGCGAAGAAGAAATCCGCAGCGGCCTGATGAAACTCTGGCGCGCCATGCAAGATTGCGTGGAGCAGGGCCTCAAGCACGAAGGTATCCTGCCCGGCGGCTTGAACGTGCGCCGTCGCGCTGCCAAGTTACACCGCAGCTTGCAGGAGCTGAACAAGCCCAATGTGATCGGCTCGACCTTGAGCGCCATGGAATGGGTCAACCTGTTCGCCCTGGCGGTCAACGAAGAAAACGCCGCCGGTGGGCGCATGGTCACGGCGCCCACCAACGGCGCGGCGGGAATCATCCCGGCGGTGCTGCACTACTTTATGAAGTTCAGCGAAGAAGTCACCGAAGCCAACGTGGTCGACTACCTGCTGGGCGCGGCGGCGGTGGGCATCCTGTGTAAAAAGAACGCCTCGATTTCCGGTGCCGAAGTCGGTTGCCAGGGCGAGGTCGGTTCCGCGTGCGCCATGGCAGCAGCCGGGTTGGCTGAAATCCTCGGCGCCACGCCGGAGCAACTGTGCAACGCCGCCGAAATCGGCCTGGAACATAACCTCGGCCTGACCTGCGACCCGGTGGGCGGCCTGGTGCAAGTGCCGTGTATCGAGCGCAATGCAATTGCGGCGGTGAAGGCGATCAATGCGGCGCAAATGGCGTTGCGGGGCGATGGCCAGCACTTCATCTCGTTGGACCGGGTGATCCGCACCATGCGTGATACCGGGGCCGATATGCATGACAAGTACAAAGAGACATCACGAGGTGGGTTGGCGGTGAGTGCGGTTGAATGTTGAGTCAGTGACATGATCGTTCCCACGCTCCGCGTGGGAATGCAGCCCCGGACGCTCCGCGTCCCAGGGGTGACGCAGAGCGTCACAGGATGCATGCCCACGCAGAGCGTGGGAACGAGCTGAACAGAGGAGCACCATTGCTCACAAAGTGAACACCCTCAGCCAAAATCGCCACCTTTTAGCGCGTCGCAAATAGATAAGTAGCTTCCGAACGAATTCCTCCACGATCACACGCCTGATGTGCTTTGGGTGACAGACTTCTCCTACGCCCGCAAAGCGCCTTCCCACAAGTGCTACCGATCTGCTCACACCCCTTGAACCTCGCCCGTTATGCGTCATATCCCGCACTTCACGCGTGGGCTCATATAGACGCATAAACAGGTCGTTTTCAGGAGTTCTTGAATAGCCATTCAATTTTAGGCATGGCATTTGCTCTATCAATTTCAAAGCCTCGCCTTTCCAGGACGAGTGCAATAACAAGAGCCTCGCCTGAGGCCACCACCCGCTTTGTGTGATGTGAGGAGATACCGCGATGACGTCGACCAACTCCGGGGCCCAACCCCAGAACCGTGCGCCTCAATCCATCGGCTTTTTGCTGCTGGACAATTTCACGCTGATTTCCCTGGCGTCAGCCGTGGAGCCACTGCGCATGGCCAACCAGCTGTCCGGCCGCGAGCTGTATCGCTGGACAACCCTGAGTGTCGACGGCAACCAGGTGTGGGCCAGTGATGGCCTGCAAATCACACCCGATGCCTCCATGCACAAAGCCCACGTCCTGGACACGGTCATCGTGTGCGGCGGCGTCGGTATCCAGCGCACCGTCACCCGTGAACATGTGTCGTGGCTGCAAAGCCAGGCACGCCAGTCTCGTCGCCTTGGCGCGGTGTGCACCGGCAGCTGGGCCCTGGCCTGCGCCGGCTTGCTCGATGGCTTTGATTGCAGCGTGCACTGGGAATGCCTGGCGTCGATGCAGGAAGCCTTCCCGCGGGTGGCCATGAGCACGCGTCTGTTCACCCTCGATCGCAACCGCTTCACCAGCTCCGGTGGCACCGCGCCCCTGGACATGATGTTGCACCTGATCAGCCGCGACCACGGCCGTGAATTGTCGGCCGCCATCTCCGAGATGTTCGTGTACGAACGCATCCGCAACGAACAGGATCACCAGCGTGTGCCGCTCAAGCACATGCTTGGCACCAACCAGCCGAAGCTGCAGGAAATCGTCGCGCTGATGGAAGCCAACCTCGAAGAGCCGATCGACCTGGACGAACTGGCGGTGTATGTCGCCGTGTCGCGCCGGCAGTTGGAGCGGCTGTTCCAGAAATACCTGCACTGCTCGCCGTCGCGTTATTACCTCAAGCTGCGCCTGATTCGTGCACGGCAACTGCTCAAGCAGACCCCCATGTCGATCATCGAAGTCGCGTCGGTGTGCGGGTTTGTGTCCACGCCGCACTTTTCCAAGTGCTACCGCGAATACTTCGGCATTCCGCCACGGGATGAACGCGTAGGCTCCAACACCACCCAGCAAGTGGCGATGATGCCGATTCCGCCGGCACTGGTGTTGTCACCGTTGTCGGGGCCGATGTCGGCGTTGAGCCAGGCGCGCAATGAGTCGACCTTTGCCAGTGTAAGGCTCTAGGCCGAGCCGTCTGCATCGCAGGCAAGCCAGTTCCCACCTTGGAATGCGTTCCCCTGTGGCAGCTGGCTTGCCTGCGATAGCGGTATTTCAGGCGCCAGAGCTTTGTTTGAACTGCATCAGCGCCGGCAGCAACTGCTTGTCGATCGCCTGCCTCACCGCTGGCAAAATCGTCGCGCTGCCGCTGTACATCTGTTCCACCATGCCCTTGAGCGCCTTGGCCCGCGCTTCGCTCAACCCGCGCACCGCACATTCGCAAGCCTGCTCGGCGGTAGCGCCGCTGGACACGTCAAAACCCAGTGAGCGCAGTTGGCTCAGCAGGTCATCCTGGTCAATCAAATCCGCGTGCATCATGACGGTCATCCTGGTGTAGAGAGCGGGAATTGACTTGGATTCTGGTAGGCCCCAGGACTGGCGGCAAGGGCAGAATCCACCGATGGCTCGGATGGCTATGAACAGGTCGTTTTCGAGGTGCTTGACCCGGCCCGTAACGGGCACACTGAACCCAGGCACGCAGCTTGAAGGTTTGGTCACCCTCGAAATGCACGGCTCACACAAAGCACTCTGCCCCGATCCCGTCACGGCTGGATCGGGGCTTTTTTTTGCGCGGGCAGCCCGATCACCCGGCCGAGCAGGGCTGGCCGGGGTAGATCGGCGTGTGCCTGGCTGAGAGCGATGAGTTTTTCCAGGGTCGCGCCGGCAAACGGCGCCGACTGCGGCCCGGCCAGATCGACATGCAGCAGCATTTGTTCGTTACCCGCCAACTCGCGCTCTTCGCCCACAAGGTGCAGGCTGTGATAGAGGTGCAGGCGCTTGGCGTCGTGGGCGATCAGTTGGGTATGCACCTCAACCTCGGCGCCGAGCTTTACCTCATGCAGATAGTTCAGGTGCAACTCCAGGGTGAACAGCGAGTGGCCGCTGGCTTCGCGGTTTTCGCTGTCCAGCCCCAGGGTGTCCATCAGCGCATCGGTGGCGTAGCTGAAGATCAGCAGGTAGAACGCGTCACGCAGATGGCCGTTGTAGTCAACCCAGTCGGGCAGGATTTTGGTGGTGTAGGTGGTCAGTGCGGGCATGGCATTAATCCAATTTGGTATGCGGTCAAATGTGGGAGCTGGCTTGCCTGCGATAGCAAGGGTGAGGCCACCGCCATCGCAGGCAAGCCAGCTCCCACAGGGTTATTCGGCGAAGCTCATGCCGTGCTTGGCCTTGGTTGTTTTTACGGCTTCCAGCACCGCCAGCAGGCAGTCATCACGATAGCGCTCCAGCGCCGAGATGCTGCGGTTACCCAACTGCTCAGCGGTGCCATCGACCACATCATCAATCAGCTTTTCAGTCAATTCAGGCGCCGGTAGATAAGTCCACGGCAACTGCAACGCCGGGCCGAACTGGGCCATGAAGTGGCGCATGCCAGCATCGCCGCCCGCCAGCGTGTAAGTGAGGAAGGTGCCCATGAACGACCAGCGCAACCCGGCACCAAAACGAATGGCATCGTCGATTTCGCCGGTGGTCGCCACCCCGTCATTGACCAGGTGCAGCGCCTCTCGCCACAGCGCTTCCAGCAGGCGGTCAGCAATAAACCCAGGCACTTCCTTGCGTACATGCAGCGGGCGCATGCCGAGGGATTCATACACGCTGATTGCTGCCTGGATCGCCTCTGGCGCGGTGTTTTTACCGCCCACTACCTCTACCAACGGCAACAGGTAGACCGGGTTAAAGGGGTGGCCGACCACGCAGCGTTCCGGGTGGGTAGAGCCCTCATAGAACTCGCTGGGCAACAGCCCAGAGGTGCTCGAACCAATCAAGGCATTCGGCTTGGCCGCGGCGCTGATCTGGCTGTGCAATTGCAGCTTCAACTCCAGGCGTTCGGGAGCGCTTTCCTGGATGAAGTCGGCGTCTTTTACGCAGTCTTCGATGGTAGCGACAAAGCGCAGGCGGTCCTGGGAGGCGCCGGGCGCCAGGCCCTGTTGTTCAAGGGCGCCCCAGGCGTTGGCGACGCGTTTACGCAAGGCCGCCTCGGCACCGGGGGCGGGGTCCCAGGCCACTACATCCAGGCCATGGGCAAGAGCACGGGATACCCAGCCGCTGCCGATGACACCGCTGCCCAACGCAGCAAAGGTTTTGATTTCGGTGATAAAGCGCATGGCATATTCCTAAAGTGTTCGATGGGCCTTTGTGGGAGCCGGGCTTGCCCGCGATGGCGGCATTGCAGGCTACAAAGATGTGGCAGATTTACTGGCCTCATCGCGGGCAAGCCCGGCTCCCACAGGGTTGTGTGGTGTCTGTGTTAGCCGCGTTGGGTCAGGCCCATCTTGATGCGGCCTTCGGCTGGGGTCAGGACCCTTGCGCCCAACCGGCTGAGAATTTCACTGGCGCGTTCCACCAGTTGGCCATTGGTGGCGAGCACGCCCTTGTCCAGCCACAGGTTATCCTCCAGGCCCACCCGTACGTTGCCCCCCAACAGCACCGCTTGCGCGGCCATTGGCATTTGCATGCGACCAATCCCGAACCCTGCCCACACCGCGTCGGCGGGCAGGTTGTCGACCATGGCTTTCATGGTGGTGGTGTCGGCCGGTGCGCCCCAGGGAATGCCCAGGCACAGTTGGAACAGCGGGTTATCCAGCAGTCCTTCCTTGATCATCTGCTTGGCGAACCACAGGTGGCCGGTATCGAAAATTTCCAGCTCAGCCTTTACGCCCAATTCCTGGATACGTCTGGCGCCAGCCCGCAGTTGCGCCGGGGTGGACACGTAAATGGTGTCGCCATCGCCGAAGTTCAGCGTGCCGCAGTCCAGGGTGCAGATTTCCGGCAGCAGTTCTTCAACATGGGCCAGGCGGGTCAGCGGGCCCACCAGGTCGGTATTGGGCCCGAACTCCATGGGATTCTCGCCGCCACCGATCTCCAGGTCGCCACCCATGCCGGCGGTGAGGTTGACGATGATGTCGATGTCGGCCTCGCGGATGCGCTCCATCACTTCGCGGTACAGCGCGACGTCGCGACTGAACTTGCCGGTCTCGGGGTCGCGTACGTGGCAATGCACGACCGTGGCGCCGGCCTTGGCGGCCTCCACGGCAGCGGCTGCGATTTGTTTGGGTGTGACCGGCACGTGGGGGCTTCTGGCGGTCGTGTCGCCAGCACCGGTGAGTGCGCAGGTGATGATGACGTCGTGGTTCATGAGGCGGTTCCTTACAGGCGGGTGATTTCAAGGCGCAGGGCGCCGTGTCGCGGCCTGGAGCGGCTGCGACACGGTGGTCCAAATAGGGTTATTTGCGGGTCAGTTGCAGGTTGGCAGCAGCCGGCTTGCCGTCGAAGGTGGTCACACCCTCCAGCCAGCGCGCCTGGTCTTGTGGGTGATCCTTGAGCCACTGCTTGGCGGACTCGATGGCGTCCTTGTGATCCAGCAGCGGTTGCATCATGCGGCTCTCGTCGGCGGCGGTGAACGTCAGGTTGGTCAGCAACTTATGCACGTTGGGGCACTGCTCGGCGTAGGCCGGCGCGGTCACGGTCCATACGGTGGCCATGCCTTCGTTCGGGCCCAGGGCATCTTCGCTGCCGGTGAGGTAAGTCATCGCCACATTGACGTTCATCGGGTGCGGCGCCCAACCAAAGAACACCACGGCTTCCTTGCGGCGCACGGCACGGTCCACGGCCGCCAACATGCCGGCTTCGCTGGACTCCACCAACTGGAACTTGCCCAGGCCGAACTGGTTCTTGGCGATCATCGCCTTGATCTGCGTATTGGCGCCCGAGCCCGGCTCGATGCCATAAATCTTGCCGCCCAGCTCTTTCTCGAACTTGGCGATGTCGGCAAAGGTTTTCAGGCCCTTGTCCGCCAGGTAGGTGGGTACTGCCAGGGTGGCGCGGGCGTCTTGCAGGCTGGGTTTTTCGAGGACCTTGACTTGCTTGGCGTCGACGAACGGTGTGATGGTCTGGGTCATCAGCGGGTTCCAGTAGCCAAGGAACAGGTCCAGGCGCTGATCACGTATACCGGCAAAGATGATTTGCTGGGACGCGCTGGTTTGTTTGGTTTTGTAGCCCAGGCCGTCGAGCAGTACTTGAGCCATGGCGCTGGTGGCGATGACGTCAGTCCAGTTCACCACGCCCATGCGCACGTTCTGGCAAGAAGCGGCGTCCGCTGCCATGACGGTGTTACTCAAGATGGCGCTGGCGCTGAGTGCGAGTGCGCAGCGGCTGATCAGTCGGTTCATGGGTGGAGCCCTCGGCAGGTCGTTATTGTGGGTGCCGGCGTCTTTGTGCGCCGTGGGATCACGTTACGCAGCTTGGCGCCCCGCAAAGCGCACGGCGGCGACCCGCTCTTGCACTGCAGCGACCTGTGCTCTTGAATGGCCGGTTGAACTGGCGTATCACAGTGACCACGCTGCCCGTCCGACGAGAGCGCCACCATGTTCCAGGATGTCTATTTCTTGCTGATGCCGGGGTTCTCGGCCCTCGGTTTTATCTCCGCGCTGGAACCGTTGCGCGTGGCCAATCGCTTTCGCGGCGAGCTGTACCGCTGGCACATCTTGAGTGCCGATGGCGGCGCGGTACTGGCGAGCAACGGCATGTCGGTCAACGCCGACGCCGCGCTTGAACCATTGAAAAAAGGCGCGACTTTACTGGTGGTGGCTGGCTTCGAACCCCTGCAGTTCGCCACGCCCGCCCTGGAGCATTGGCTGCGCCGCCTCGACCATGAGAGTGTGACTCTTGGTGCCATCGACACCGGCGCCTGCGTGTTGGCCGAAGCGGGCCTGCTTGACGGCCACCGCCTGACCTTGCACTGGGAAGCCATCGACGCCTTCAAGGAAGCCTATCCGCACCTGAGCGTGACCCAGGAACTGTTCGAAATCGACCGGCGCCGCATCACCTGCGCCGGCGGGACCGCGTCCATCGACTTGATGCTCGATCTCATCGCCCAGGCCCACGGCCCGGAGCTGGCGATCCAGGTTTCCGAGCAATTCGTACTTGGCCGCATCCGCCCCCGCAAGGACCACCAGCGCATGCAGATCGCCACGCGCTACGGCATCAATAACAAGAAACTGGTGCAGGTGATCGGCGAAATGGAACAGCACACCGAACCGCCCCTGAGCACCTTGGCCCTGGCCGAAACGATCAAGGTCACCCGACGCCAACTGGAGCGGCTGTTTCGCCTGCACCTGAATGACACCCCCAGTAATTTCTACCTGGGCCTGCGCCTGGAAAAAGCCCGAAAACTGCTGCGCCAGAGCGACATGAGCGTGCTGGAAGTGAGTATTGCGTGCGGGTTTGAGTCACCGTCGTATTTCACCAGGAGCTATCGCGCAAGGTTTGCCAAATGCCCGCGGGAGGATCGGCGACGGGAGGTGGTTTGACGGACAATTATAGTCAATTATACTCTTGGCTATAATTTATAGTCATTTCCATAATTGAGTATAAAACCATGTCCAAGCACAGCGGCTTTGTGTTTCGCCGCCCCACCCTGGCAAGCAGTATTGCCGATGGCCTGGTGGGGGCCGGTATTCAGGATTTCACCTCCGGCCTGTTTCTCGCGGCGCCCCGACGCACGGGCAAAAGCACTTTTTTGCGCGAAGACCTGATTCCGGAATGTCAGCTGCGGGGCTGGCTGGCGGTGTATGTCGACCTGTGGGCCGACAAGGAAAAAGACCCCGCCGAGCTGATCGCGAGTGCCATTGCGGGGGCATTGGTGCCGTTTGAAAAGGGTATTCGCAAACTGGCAAAAAACATTGGCATCGAGAAACTAAGCTTTCTGCGTACGCTTTCCTGGGACTTTACCAAGCCACAATTGCCTGTCGGTGCGACGCTGACCCAAGCGTTGGAATTGCTCCATAGGGCTGCAGAAAAACCCGTTGTACTGGTGATTGACGAAGCACAGCACGCATTAACCACCGAGTCAGGTATCAATGCGATGTTCGCGTTGAAGGCTGCCCGGGATCAGCTCAACCAAGGCCGTGACGAGGAGGGCAGCGGTTTGCGCCTGGTGTTTACCGGATCCAATCGCGACAAACTCGCCCATTTGGTATTGGGTAAAAGCCAGCCATTCTTCGGTTCCAGCATCACGCCGTTTCCGCTGCTGGGCAAAGCGTTCACCCAGGCCTACACCGTGCACCTCAACGCGCACCTAGCCCAGAACAACCAATTCAACGCGGCTGATATTGATGAGGCGTTTGAGCGGGTAGGTCGGCGTCCCGAGATGTTGCGCACGATCATCGGTGAAGTCGCATTGGAGTTGGGCGAGGCGAGCAATCTTGGCCAACTGCTGCACAGTCGCGCAGAACTGCTGCGCGCGGGTGTATGGACCGAGTTCGAAAGCGCCTGGAACGCCCTGACCATCCCGCAGCGCGCCGTGCTGGAGGTGATGGTGGAGCGTTCTCAAAACAACGAACCCTTCGCGCCATTCACCGATAGCACCCTCACGGCGGTCAGCAAGGCGCTGGAAAAGATGGGTAGCGACGTGGTGCCGGGTACCCAGACCATCCAAGCCTGCATCGATGCCCTGCGCGACAAGGAACTGGTGTGGAAGTCGAGCCGAGGCGGCTATGCCCTGGAGGACAACACCTTCGGTGATTGGCTGCAACACAAGAGCCTTACACCGCGCTAAAAGGCCGGCTTCTAAAGAGAGCGGAGGTGGTTTATTTCTTTACCAGGGCCGAGCATGCCGCCTTGTAGGCTTCATGCTGATACTTGTTAAGCGTCGCTGGCAGATCAAAGGTGTGCTTTTTGTTCTGCGCATTGATGGTCTGCGGCGACAACAGCGTCACCTCCACCCCCTCCAGCAGTTGAAGCACCCCTTCAATCTTGAACGTCGTTGGGCCACCGGCGAATTCACCTTTTTTGCTGCGCTTCTTGATGGCGATGCGAGTGATGGCGTTGTCCTGCACAAACGCTTTCACCTGAGCGGCGAAGGCTTTGACGTTGGCCGCTTCATCGTCATCGTCGAGGGCGATTTTCTTGGTCGCCAGGGCGACGTGGGTCAGCGCCTGGTTGTCCAGGGCGGCGAGGGCGATGATGGCTTCGCTGCCTTTGATTTCGATGCCGCAAATAATCATGGCGTTGCCTTGAGCAGGAAAAGAGGGCACGGATGGTAACAGGCTCGGTTCGTTCGAGAGGAGCTGACCATCCGTCGGAGATAGTGCTGATACTGTCAGATCTGACAGTAGATCTTGATGGGTTCCCCAACTAGATTCGCAGCAGGGGCCGGCACGCGGTCCCATGTTTTTGCGACGAGGGGGGCGGGCAATGAATATTCGCAAGGAAATTCGAAAACTGAGCGGGCCTGAACGGCTAGCGTTTACCAATACGCTGTTGGCCCTTAAGGGTAATGGCGGATACGACAAGTATGTGCATTGGCATCACGCAGTGATGGTACCTACCGTTCACCCTGATGAACCCCAAGATCCCGACTATCGTAATGGCGCCCACTTGGGGCCGGCTTTTTTACCCTGGCATCGTGAAATGTTGTTGCAGTTGGAAGCCGACCTTCAGGCCATCACGCCCGGTATCACGCTGCCTTACTGGGATTGGACATTGGACGCGGCAGACCCGACGAATTCGCCGGTGTGGGAGCAAAGCCTGCTGGGGGGGGACGGTGACGCTGCCGATGAATTCAGGGTGCAGGATGGACCCTTCGCGTACCGATACGGCAATTGGCCGGTGCCTGCCTATCCGGAAGATGGGCTGCCGGGGGCGGGGTTAAAGCGCCAGTTCTCACGTTTGGTCAACTCGCTGCCGACGGCCGCGGACTTGCAGATGGCAATGAATGAAGAGCTGTATGACGAGCCGAACTACACGTCGAGTCCGTTCAATAGAGGCTTTAGAAACCGACTCGAAGGCTGGATCACTCAGAAGGGCGACCCGCAAGTCACCACCCCTGGTTCTCAATTGCACAACCGCGTCCATTTATGGATTGGCGGCAACATGCTGGCGATGACCTCGCCCGAAGATCCAGTATTTTTTCTGCATCATTGTTTCATCGACAAAATCTGGGCCGACTGGCAGGCGCAAATGATGCTGGATAAGCCCGCACTGGCGCCTCATTACTGCCCGATGCAGGATGGCCCCACCGGGCATAATTACGATGATGTGATCAAACCCTGGACTCGTCGTATCCGTGAGGTGATGGATATCACCGCGCTGGGGTATGCCTACGAGCCAGCCTCACCCTTGACCAAAAGGCCGTTCAAGTCACCTTTCATGGCTTGAGCGTGGCGCAGCCCTTTGCGCGGCCTGGTCGCGTGAAGGGTGTTTACTCCTGCCCAATCGACTCCAAAAACTCCGACCGCTCATCACTCATCCGCGCCAGGCAGTCGTTGTGCGCAATCGCATAGGCCTTGGTGCCGGTGACTGCCGGGAAGGTGTCCACCGCACAATCGGCATCCCGCAGTTTTTCCCACTTTTGCTGCGCGTCCTTCAGACGGGCGGTAATGTCCGCCAGTTTGGTCTTGTCGCTGCCGTAGGTCGAACCCATGCGCTCCAGCAACCCCTGATAGTTATCCTTGAGCAATTGCTCGGCGGTGGTTTTGTTATAGGTGGCGCATTCCAGGGTTTGCTGGTCGTTCTCGATGCCGTCGCACGGCGTGCTGTCGGTGTCTTCGGCCGCGTGGGCGGTGGTTGCGATGAGTGCCAAAGCCAGGAAAATCGATTTCATTGCGCCGTCTCATATCACGTGATGCGCAATTCTGGCTCAAGCGTCAGACAAAGAACAGCCGCCAGTCAGGCATGTCTGCATAGCCTTTGTCGTGGATTGACGCTTTCGGCAATTCCCCTGTCGTTTTTGCACCCGGCTCCGTCGGTGCCTGGGCATATGCTGGCCCCAAAGCGCCGGCAGACGATTCGGCGCATGAATCGCCAATAAGGGGACGCCTGATGAGCCCAGCCGAGTTGCACGCCGACAGCATCGTTATCGACGGTCTGATTATTGCCAAGTGGAACCGCGACCTGTTCGAAGACATGCGCAAAGGTGGCCTCACCGCCGCCAACTGCACGGTGTCGGTGTGGGAAGGCTTCCAGGCCACGATCAATAACATCGTTGCCAGCCAGACCCTGATCCGTGAGAACAGCGACCTGGTGATCCCGGTGAAAACCACCGCTGACATCCGCCGCGCCAAGGAGCAGGGCAAGACTGGCATCATCTTCGGTTTCCAGAATGCCCATGCCTTTGAGGACCAGCTCGGCTATGTCGAGATCTTCAAGCAGCTCGGCGTTGGCGTGGTGCAGATGTGCTACAACACCCAGAATCTGGTGGGCACCGGTTGCTATGAGCGCGATGGCGGCCTGTCGGGTTTCGGTCGTGAGATTGTCGGCGAGATGAACCGCGTCGGCATCATGTGCGACCTGTCCCACGTGGGCTCCAAGACCAGCGAAGAGGTCATCCTCGAATCGAAAAAGCCAGTGTGCTACTCGCACTGCCTGCCGTCCGGGCTTAAAGAGCACCCGCGCAACAAGTCCGATGAAGAGCTGAAGTTCATCGCCGACCATGGCGGTTTTGTCGGCGTGACCATGTTTGCGCCGTTCCTGGCCAAGGGCATCGACTCGACCATCGACGACTACGCCGAAGCCATCGAATACACCATGAATATCGTCGGTGAAGACGCCATCGGCATCGGCACCGACTTCACCCAGGGCCATGGCCAGGATTTCTTCGAAATGCTCACCCATGACAAGGGCTACGCCCGCCGCCTGACCAGCTTCGGCAAGATCATCAACCCGCTGGGCATCCGCACCGTGGGTGAGTTCCCCAACCTCACCGAGACCCTGCTCAAGCGCGGCCACAGCGAGCGCGTGGTGCGCAAGATCATGGGCGAGAACTGGGTCAACGTGCTCAAGGACGTCTGGGGCGAATAAGCCACTGCTCGCTTAATCCTTCACCCGCCGCCATCCGCGTGGCGGGCATCAAAACGAATTTTCTGGAGTTAAGTTTCCATGGCCAAGATCGCCCCGCAATTGCCAATTGAAGTCGACAGCGAAACCGGTGTCTGGACCTCCGACGCCCTGCCGATGCTGTACGTGCCGCGTCATTTCTTCGTCAACAACCACATGGGTATCGAAGAAGTGCTGGGCGCTGATGCCTACGCCGAGATCCTTTACAAGGCCGGCTACAAGTCCGCCTGGCACTGGTGTGAAAAAGAAGCTGAATGCCACGGCCTGGAAGGCGTCGCGGTGTTCGAGCACTACATGAAGCGCCTGTCGCAACGCGGCTGGGGCCTGTTCAAGATCCAGGACATCGACCTGGATAAAGGCACCGCTAGCGTCAAGCTGGAACACTCGGCGTTCGTCTACGTGTACGGCAAGGTCGGCCGCAAGGTGGACTACATGTTCACCGGCTGGTTTGCCGGCGCCATGGACCAGATCCTTCAAGCGCGTGGCAGCAAGATTCGCACTGTCGCCGAACAAGTCTACGGAGGCTCCGAAGAGGGCCACGATGATGGTTTGTTCACCGTCAAACCGTTGTAAGCCGAGGACCGTGCCATGGCTTTCGAAGCAATGTTCCAGCCGATCCAGATCGGCAAACTGACCATCCGCAACCGGGTGCTCAGCACTGCGCATGCCGAGGTGTATGCCACCGACGGCGGCATGACCACCGACCGCTATGTGAAGTACTACGAAGAGAAAGCCAAGGGCGGTATTGGCCTGGCGATCTGCGGTGGCTCCTCCGTGGTGGCCATCGACAGCCCGCAGGAATGGTGGGCGTCGGTGAACCTGTCCACCGACCGCATCATCCCGCACTTCCAGAATCTGGCCGATGCCATGCACAAGCATGGCGCCAAGATCATGATCCAGATTACCCACATGGGCCGGCGCTCGCGTTGGGACGGCTTCAACTGGCCGACCCTGATGTCGCCGTCCGGCGTGCGTGAGCCGGTGCACCGTGCCACCTGCAAAACCATCGAGCCGGAAGAAATCTGGCGTGTGATTGGCAACTACGCCCAGGCTGCGCGTCGGGCCAAGGCCGGTGGCCTGGACGGGGTGGAGTTGTCGGCTGTGCACCAGCACATGATCGACCAGTTCTGGAGCCCGCGGGTCAACAAGCGTACCGACGAGTGGGGCGGCAGCTTCGAGGGCCGCATGAAGTTCGGCCTGGAAGTGTTGAAGGCCGTGCGTGCCGAAGTGGGGGATGACTTCTGCGTGGGCATGCGCCTGTGCGGCGACGAGTTCCACCCGGACGGCTTGTCCCACGAGGACATGAAGCAAATCGCCAAGTATTACGACGACACCGGCATGCTCGATTTCATCGGCGTGGTGGGCTCGGGTTGCGACACCCACAACACCCTGGCCAACGTCATCCCGAACATGAGCTACCCGCCGGAACCGTTCCTGCACCTGGCGGCCGGCATCAAGGAAGTGGTCAAGGTTCCGGTGCTGCACGCGCAGAACATCAAGGACCCGAACCAGGCCACGCGTATTCTGGAGGGCGGCTATGTGGACATGGTCGGCATGACCCGTGCGCACATCGCCGACCCGCACCTGATCGCCAAGATCAAGATGGGCCAGATCGACCAGATCAAGCAGTGCGTGGGCGCCAACTACTGCATCGACCGCCAGTACCAGGGCCTGGATGTGCTGTGCATCCAGAACGCTGCGACCTCCCGTGAATACATGGGCGTGCCGCACATCATCGAGAAGTCCACCGGGCCCAAGCGCAAGGTGGTTGTGGTGGGGGCCGGCCCGGCCGGGATGGAAGCCGCGCGCGTGGCGGCTGAACGTGGCCACGACGTGACGCTGTTCGAGAAAAAGGAGTTTATCGGCGGGCAAATCACCACGGCATCGAAAGCGCCGCAACGTGACCAGATCGCCGGAATCACTCGTTGGTATCAACTGGAGCTGGCGCGTTTGAAAGTCGACCTGCGCCTGGGTGTTGCAGCCGATGCCGAGACCATCCTGGACGTGCGTCCGGACGTGGTGGTGCTGGCGGTGGGCGGGCACCCGTTCATCGAGCAGAACGAACACTGGGGCGCCGCCGAAGGCTTGGTAGTGAGCAGTTGGGACGTGCTCGACGGCAAGGTTGCGCCGGGCAAGAACGTGCTGGTGTACGACACCATCTGTGAATTCACCGGGATGTCGGTGGCCGACTTCCTGGCCGACAAAGGCAGCCAGGTGGAGATCGTCACCGACGACATCAAGCCAGGCGTGGCAATCGGCGGTACGTCGTTCCCCACGTACTACCGCAGCATGTACCCCAAGGAAGTGATCATGACCGGCGACATGATGCTGGAAAAGGTCTACCGCGAGGGCGACAAGCTGGTGGCCGTGCTGGAAAACGAATACACCGGCGCCAAAGAGGAGCGGGTGGTGGACCAGGTGGTGGTGGAGAACGGCGTGCGTCCGGACGAGGCCATTTACTACGGGCTCAAGGAAGGTTCGCGCAACAAGGGCCAGATCGACGTTGAAGCGCTGTTTGCGATCAAGCCGCAGCCATGCCTGAGCGAGGCGGGCGAGGGGTACTTGCTGTTCCGCATTGGTGACTGTGTGGCCCAGCGCAATACCCACGCCGCCATCTATGACGCCCTGCGCTTGTGCAAGGATTTCTGACGCACCTGATCGTTCCCACGCTCTGCGTGGGAATGCCGCCCTGGACGCTCCGCGTCTGCTTTTAAGGTCGTGACGCAGAGCGTCACAGGATGCATGCCCACGCAGAGCGTGGGAACGATCTTAGTGGGAGCTTCACCATGCTGAATACCCTTCTTCCCATCCTGCTTTTTGCCGCCCTGGGCCTCGCCGTCCTCGGCGCCTTGCGCCGGGTGAACATGTGGCGCCGTGGCCGCTCGTCCAAAGTCGACCTGCTGGGCGGCCTTTTGGCCATGCCCAAGCGCTACATGGTCGACCTGCACCACGTGGTCGCCCGTGACAAATACATCGCCAACACCCACGTAGCCACGGCGCTCGGCTTTGTGCTGTCGGCGCTGCTGGCGATCCTGGTGCACGGCTTCGGCCTGCAGAGCCGCATTCTTGGCTATGCGCTGCTGCTGGCATCGACATTGATGTTTGTCGGCGCGATCTTCATGTACCTGCGCCGCCGCAATCCGCCTGCCCGCTTGTCCAAAGGCCCGTGGATGCGCCTGCCGAAAAGCCTGATGGCGTTCTCGGTGAGCTTCTTCCTGGTGACCTTGCCGGTGGCCGGGATTCTGCCCGCCGATTTCGGCGGCTGGCTGCTCGCGGCTTTGCTGAGCGTGGGCGTGCTGTGGGGCGTGTCCGAAATGTTCTTCGGCATGACTTGGGGCGGGCCGATGAAACACGCCTTCGCCGGTGCCCTGCATCTGGCCTGGCACCGTCGCGCCGAGCGCTTTGGCGGTGGCCGCTCCACCGGTCTGAAGCCGCTGGACCTCAGTGATAAAACCGCACCGCTGGGCGTGGAAAAACCCAAGGACTTCACCTGGAACCAACTGCTCGGCTTCGACGCCTGCGTGCAGTGCGGCAAGTGCGAAGCGGCGTGCCCGGCGTTTGCCGCCGGCCAGCCATTGAACCCGAAAAAACTCATCCAGGACATGGTGGTCGGCCTGGCCGGTGGCACCGATGCCAAGTTCGCCGGCAGCCCGTACCCCGGCAAACCAGTGGGCGAACACGGCGGCAACCCGCACCAGCCGATCGTCAACGGCCTGGTGGACGCCGAGACCCTGTGGTCGTGCACCACCTGCCGCGCCTGCGTGGAAGAGTGCCCGATGATGATCGAGCACGTGGACGCCATCGTCGACATGCGCCGTCATCTCACCCTGGAAAAAGGCGCTACGCCGAACAAGGGCGCCGAAGTCCTGGAAAACCTGATCGCTACCGACAACCCCGGCGGTTTCGCACCCGGTGGTCGTCTGAACTGGGCGGCAGACCTGAACTTGCCGTTGCTCAGCGACAAAGGCAGTTGCGATGTGCTGTTCTGGGTCGGCGATGGCGCCTTCGACATGCGTAACCAACGTACCCTGCGCGCCTTCGTCAAAGTGCTCAAGGCCGCCAAGGTCGACTTCGCCGTGCTTGGCCTGGAAGAACGCGACAGCGGTGACGTGGCGCGGCGCCTGGGCGATGAAGCGACATTCCAGCTGCTGGCCACGCGCAATATTCAGACCCTGGCCAAGTACAGCTTCAAGCGCATCGTCACCTGCGACCCGCACAGTTTCCATGTGCTGAAAAACGAATACGGTGCCTTCAACGGCAACTACCGGGTGCAGCACCACAGCACCTTCATGGCCGAGCTGATTGGCGAGGGCGCGCTGAACCTGGGCCAGCACAAAGGCAACAGCGTGACCTACCACGACCCCTGCTACCTGGGCCGCTACAACGGTGAATACGAGGCGCCGCGCCAAGTGCTGCGGGCGTTGGGTATCGAGGTCAAGGAAATGCAACGCTCGGGCTTCCGTTCACGCTGTTGCGGTGGCGGTGGCGGCGCGCCGATCACAGATATCCCCGGCAAGCAACGTATCCCCGATATGCGCATGGACGACATCCGCGAGACCGGTGCCGAACTGGTGGCCGTGGGTTGCCCGCAATGCACCGCGATGCTTGAAGGCGTGGTCGAACCGCGCCCGTTGATCAAAGACATCGCCGAACTGGTAGCCGACGCGTTGCTTGAAGACGCCGCGCCGGCCAAAGTCCCCCTCAAGCGTGAACCTGCGGAGGTGCACTGATGAGCGATATTATCCGCCGCGACCCCCGGGCCGAATGGATCGCCCGTAACCGCCTGCACCCGTTGCACGCGGCGATGCAGCCGGTGCAACACAGCTGGATGGGGCCCAACGGTATCATTCGCAAAAACGTGCATGGTGTCGGTTTTATCGGGCCCAACGGCATCAAGCGCATCGACCGCAGCGGTGCCCAGCAGGGCGGCGCGGCCAAGCGCAGCGCGGCAGTGCAAGTGCAATTGCCGCTGCATCAGGTGCCGACCCCGGCGTTCTATATCAACGTGGTGCCGGACATGGTTGGTGGCCGTCTGAGCAGCCACGACCGTGACCTGCTTGGCCTGGCGCGCCAGTTGGCTGGCAGTGACGGCGCGGTATTGGCGGTGGTATTCGGTGAACACAAGGAAAGCGCCTTTGCCACGGCCGGCGTCGACCGTCTGCTGGTGCTGGAAGGGCATGAGTTCGAGGGTTATGCACCGGAGCAACGGGTGCAGGGCCTGCGCGCTGTGGATAACCAATTCAGCCCGCGCCACTGGTTGCTGCCAGATAGCCGCAGCGGTGGTGGCGAACTGGGGCGACGCTTTGCCGCCAGCCTCAAGGAACGCCCGGCGACGCGGGTGTGGCAGATCAAGGGCGAGGAGTGCATCGGCCGTGCCGGTGCCGGCCAGGAAGACCTGGCGCGACCGTTGCCCCGTCTGATCCTCGCCGCCGCCGAATGTGCCGATCCGGTCAGCGAAACCCGCCACGAAGTCTTGCCCGTGGAGTTATCCACAGGCCTGGCGCGCAGTTTGCCGCGTATCGAAGATCTCGGCGCGGTGGCGGTCGACCCGGCAGCGATTCCGATGGCCGAGGCAGAGTTCATTTTCTCCGGTGGCAACGGCGTAAAGGACTGGGCGCTATTCCACCAGACCGCCGCGGCCCTGGGCGCCACCGAAGGCGCCTCGCGGGTGGCAGTGGACGATGGCTTCATGGCGCGCGATCGCCAGGTCGGCGCCAGCGGCACCTGGGTCACTGCGCGGGTGTACGTGGCCGTCGGGATTTCCGGGGCGATCCAGCACCTGCAAGGCATCGGTGCCTGCGACAAGGTGGTGGCGATCAACCTCGACCCAGGGTGCGACATGATCAAGCGTGCCGACCTGTCGGTGATCGGCGAAAGCGCCGCGATACTGCACGCCTTGATCGCGGCGGTCGAGACCTACCGCAACGGCGCCAAGCGCGATGCAGCCTGAGGATATGACCATGACCAACACTGTATTCAGCCTGGTGTCCATCGGCGCTCACCCCACCTCCGGGCGTCCACGCCGTGCCGAGCAGGACGCGCGCGCGGTAGAGTTGGGGCTGCAACTGGCTGGGGATAAGTTGCAGGTGCTGCACGCGGGTGATGTCAGCGAGCCGACCCTGCGCAGCTACCTGGGCAGGGGCCTGCCGCAACTGCAGGTACTCGAACAGCCGGCGGGCGCCGATGCGTTGCCGGTGCTCAGCGAGTATCTGCGCGACGCGGGCGCCCAAGTGGTACTGACCGGAAGCCAGGCAGAAACCGGCGAAGGTTCGGGGATGCTGCCGTTCCTGTTGGCCGAACAACTGGGCTGGCCGCTGATTGTGGGGCTGGCGCAGGTGGAGTCCATCGACGCCGGCGTAGCCCTGATGCTGCAGGCGCTGCCTCGCGGCCAGCGGCGGCGCTTGAAGGTGCGCCTGCCGTTTCTTGCCACTGTGGATAACGCCGCGCCCAAACCACGCCAGAGCGCCTACGGCCCGGCGCAACGGGGTGAGTTGGCAGCCCATGACGTCGAGATTGAACAGGATGAGTTATTCACAGACGCACTGCTGCAACCGGCCAAACCGCGGCCCAAGCGCCTCAAGGTGATCAAGGCCAAGAGCGGCGCCGATCGTATGAAAGCTGCCACAGCCAAGGCCAGTGGGGGTGGGGGGCAGGTGCTCAAGGGCGTCAGCGCCGAAGAGGGCGCGCAGGCGATTCTCAAGTTGCTGATAGAGGAAGGCGTGGTTCGCTAAGCTCTTCTGAAAAGATAGCGAGGCAAACGCTGTATACACCACAGCGTTTGTCTCGCAACAGACATTTTACTTCTCAGTCTTTCTTATCCCACGCATCGTTCCATTGGCTGCCTACACCAGGTTCGTAATAGCTGGGTGATTGCGAGCACCAGCCGCTATTTGGGTAGGGTTTGCACACATAATTGGCGCCCTTGTTAGATACAACGTCACGTGGCTTGTAAGGGGGGCTCTTGTTCGGCACGTACGCGGGGTATTCCCCACCGCCCGCTTCGACTATCGCCATGGCCTTGGAGTAACCCTTGACCTGTACGAATACCGAATTGACCTGCGGATCAGCCGTGTTGAACACAATGTCATTGCCGTCTTTTTCCCCTACTTTGGCGATGCTTGAAGGGATTTGATTGGCCAGTTGCGGGCCCCATATCTTCGCGTCCAGATTGTTTGCGTCAATGGGCAGGGTAATGTCTACGACCTCTTTCGCTTGTGGCGTGTTGTCCAGAATACGGAAGTGAACGGCGTTTCCTGGGGTGAGGTCTTTCATGACGGCATCGATGAATTGCCCCAGATCAAACCACCGCTCGGGAACGCCTGCCCCGATAATATTGATATCACTGCAGTTGTAGAATCCTTCCCCGGCCGGGTCAATTCGTTGCCATTGCACGAAGAGGGTCGCGTTGCCGAATTGTTCTGCAGGGATAGGCACTGGAAATCTGAAGTACCCCGAAGACGAAATGGCAGGCGGCCTGGTGCCCCAGTCGGTTTGAGCGACTGTCAGTTGCTCGGTATGGATAAGGACCAAATCATTCCAGGTCAGCGGTGCTGTGGTCGGATCAAAGCCAGGTTTTGTCAGGAATACCTTTGCAAAACTGGGGACGTGAGGGGCCGTACCGATGATGCGAACGTTCATTTTACCGTCGTGAGGCGTGACGTCCGTCCGGTACCAATCATTTGACACCAAGTTAAGGCCGTCTTTCTTCTTGTCACCTGCTGAACATAGCTGCCCATCTGGAACTGCTTTTTTAACGATTTCCGGGTCGTTATACCCCGGGGCAGCAATTAAATGGGCAACTTCATTCCATTGCTGGCCTGGATACTGTCCGCTTGTTTTGGCTAACGCCGCGCATCCTGGATCGCTGGGGTTTCCCGACCAGAAATCTGGAAGCGCTTTGCAATGAACCTGGCGTGATACCGGCTCATCGACGGCACCGTGTGCCATGACCAACAGGGGGGCCAGAAGCACCGCTGCCAGCAGCCACTTGATGAGAACGTTCGTATGTTGCTGTAAATTATTCATGCTCTAGTCCACCTTCAATTCAGACAAACAAGTTCCGAACTGCTGGAACGCTCAGTGTGTTGTTAGCGTTTTGTAAGCATCGATGGCATAGCGAATGTCTCGCAGCGAACGCTGCAAGTCGAGTTCCCGAATGTGTTGACCCATCAGCGCCGTCAGCGGATAAGCCACTGTCGAAAGCGTGGCCAGTGAGGCCAGCGTCAGTAGTAATTCAATCAGCGTAAAACCTTTGGCGCGGTGATGGCTGGGATTGCCCTGCCACGTCACCGGTCTATCTCCTCTTTTGCGCCAAGGACTTCTGTACTCACCTGGGCCAATGGATATAACTGCAAGAAAGAGTGTAGATGAAGTTTAAATTTGAGCGTTTCCGCACAAGGAACGGACAAGCGGGCAATTACCCACAATCGCTGTGCACGTGCCTGTGGATAAGGTGTTTGTGTTTGTCCGCAGGGCACGTATTTAAAGGTCTGTGCGCTATTGGCTGAAAAATGATCAGGCTAAGTGGCGGTTTTCTCTAGGGTTTTGGTGTGGATAAAGCTAAGCGGATTTTATAACTTGCCCCCAAAGTCTGTTGGCGGATCTGTGGATAAGATGTTCGCTATCCGTTGTAGGCCAGGTAATACGAGGCCTACAGAGGGTTGGTTAAAAAATCACCAAAACACTGTATTTAACCCTTAAAACGTCTCATGACCCGCGGAAATAGCGACTTTAGGTGGTTTTCCACAGCCCAGACAAAGTTGCCCCCAAAGTCTGTTGGCGCATCTGTGGATAAGGTGTTCGCTTACCGCTGCAAGCCACGCCAAACAAGGCTCTTGGAGGTTTGATCAATAAATGATCAGCTTGAGCTGAAACCCGGAAGTTTGAATAAGTCACGGATTTTCTTGATTTAATTTTCGTCCACGACGCAATTGCCCACAATTGCTGTGGGTGGCTTTGTGGATAAGTTGTTGGGTAAAGGCTGGAGGGCAGGGTGGTAAAGGGCTGTATCAGAGCTGATCGAATTTTGAACAGCTAATCTGTTCAAATGTGGGAGCTGGCTTGCCTGCGATAGCGGTCTATCAGCCAATACAGACTTTGACAGACACCATGCCATCGCGGGCAAGCCCGCTCCCAAACAAGCGTTATTCGTGAGCAGCTACGCCTTTGAGATAAGGCGCCGGCGCCGCACCCAGGTTGCTCAGCATGCGCTCGCTGTACCAATCCACAAAATTCACCACGCCAAATTCATAGGTCTTGGAGTACGGGCCGGGTTGGTAAGCGGTGGAGTTGATCCCGCGCTGGTTCTCTTCGGCCAGGCGGCGGTCCTGGTCGTTGGTGGCGTCCCACACTTGGCGCATGCGTTCCACGTCGTAGTCCACGCCTTCCACGGCGTCCTTGTGCACGATCCACTTGGTGGTAACCATGGTTTCCTGGGCGCTGATGGGCCACACGGTGAACACAATGATGTGGTCGCCCATGCAGTGGTTCCAGGAGTGCGGCAGGTGCAGGATGCGCATCGAGCCCAGGTCCGGGTTCTTGATGCGGCCCATGAGCTTGGCACAACCTTGTTTGCCATCCAGGGTCATCGACACGGTGCCCTTGAGTAGCGGCATGCGCACAATCCGGTTACGCAGGCCGAAGCTGGCGTGGGCGTAAGGGATCTTCTCGGCATCCCAGGCGGCGGCGGAGGCGGCTACGTGGTCCTTGAACGCCTGGTCGGCACGTGGGTCGGTGACGTCGTCCCATTCCAGCAGGGTTTTGAGCAGCTCCGGGTGCGACGCGTTGCAGTGGTAGCACTCGCGGTTGTTTTCCAGCACCAGCTTCCAGTTGGCTTTTTCGAACAAGGTGGTCTGGATCGCCACCTTGGTGTTCTCCATGTCGTAGGGCTCCATGTAATGGCTGAGCGTCGACAGGAAGTCATCGATGGCCGGCGGGTTTTCGGCCAGGCTGATAAAGATATAGCCGCCAGCGGTCTTCACGTTCACCGGCTTCAAACCGTACTGCTTCATGTCGAAATCGGCGCCCATCTCGGTGCCGGCGAACAGCAGGCGGCCGTCCAGCTCGTAGGTCCACTGGTGGTAGTGGCAAACCAGCTTGGCGACCTTGCCCTTTTCGCTGGTGCACAAGCGCGAACCACGGTGGCGGCACACGTTGTGAAACGCATGCACCACGCCATCGGCACCCCGGATCACGATGATTGGGTTCTTGCCCACTTGCAGGGTCAGGTAGTTGCCCTTGGTAGGAATTTCGCAGGTCATGCCGGCGATCAACCACTCTTTCTGGAAGATCTCCTGCATGTCGATATCGAACAGCCGCTCATCAGAGTAGAACGGCTGCGGCAGCGAAAAAGTGCGCTCGCGCTCTTGCAGCATTTGCGCGGTGGCCTTGCGTGCGGGTTCCAGCGGATCGCCCAAGCTTAAGGTTGCGGTGACGTCCATCGTGTGTGTCCTCATGGCCATTCTGTGTGGCCGGCGAATAGTGGCTACGGTTGGTGCTGTGCAAGGCGTAAAGAACGCGTCTTTGTTGGGAGCGAGTGTGGGCCCGGCGTAACGTCGAACCTTATCCATGGGCGACATGGCCCAATCTGATCCCGACGCGCAAGCCCCTGTCTTTGGGGGCTGGTCGCCGTAAGTATGTGAATGTCGCAGATAGGTAAATGGGTGGTTCTCGCGTTACGCAGAATCGCCACCATAAGGCCGACGTCGGCGGTGGAGAACAACATGTCCAATAATTTCCTGAATCCGGTAACCACCCAGACCTGGGCCAATGGTCGGCACATCGTCCGCTGCGTCAAAGTCATCCAGGAAACCTGGGATGTGCGCACCTTCTGTTTTATGGCCGATCAGCCGATCCTGTTCTTTTTCAAGCCGGGGCAATTCGTCACCCTGGAGCTGGAAATCGAAGGCCAGCCGATCATGCGTTCGTACACCATTTCCAGCTCACCGTCGGTGCCTTACAGCTTCTCGGTGACCATCAAGCGCGTACCGGGCGGCCGGGTTTCCAATTGGCTGCACGACACTTTGCACGAAGGCCAGGAGTTGGCGGTGCACGGCCCGGTCGGGCTGTTCAATGCCATCGACTTCCCAAGCCCGAAAGTGCTGTACCTCAGCGGCGGCGTTGGGATCACGCCGGTCATGTCCATGGCGCGCTGGTTTTACGACACCAACGCGAACGTCGACATGACGTTTATCCACAGCGCCCGCTCGCCCAAGGACATCATCTATCACCGCGAGCTGGAGCACATGGCGTCGCGGATCGACAACTTCAGCCTGCACCTGATTTGCGAAAAACACGGCCTGGGCGAACCCTGGGCCGGGTATCGCGGCTATCTGAACCACAAGATGCTGGAGCTGATGGTGCCGGACTTCCTGGAGCGCGAAGTGTTCTGCTGCGGCCCTACGCCGTACATGAACGCGGTGAAGCGTTTGCTGGAAGTTGCCGGTTTCGACATGACCCGTTATCACGAGGAATCGTTTGGCGCGACGCCGCCCGAAGCCCGTGCCGATGCGGTGGAGCAGGCCGAGCAAGCGGCGGATGCGCCGGAGATCGACCTGGCAGACCTGCATCAAGTGGAATTTATCGCGTCCGGCAAAAGCATTCGCGTGGCACCGGGGGAAACGGTGCATGCCGCAGCGGCCAAGCTCGGCCTGCTGATCCCCAAGGCCTGCGGCATGGGCATCTGCGGTACGTGCAAGGTGATGAAACTGGGCGGCGAAGTGGAGATGGAGCACAACGGCGGGATTACCGAAGAAGACGAGGCTGAAGGCTACATCCTGTCGTGCTGCAGTGTGCCGAAGGGTGATGTACGCATCGAATTCTGATCTGCTCGTTCCCACGCTCTGCGTGGTAACGCCGGCCAGGACGCTCCGCGTCCGGCCGCATTGAGGGTGTGACGCGGAGCGTCACGGGCTGCATTCCCACGCGGAGCGCGGGAGCGATCTTCCCGGCAGCAGGCACATGCTCGTTCCCACGCTCTGCGTGGTAACGCCACCTGGGACGCTCCGCGTCCCGTCGTAAGGGAAGGGGCACGCGGATCTTCAGAGCCAAGGTTGGATGTCGATCAGGCCTGGCATACCTGCATAGTTGCGCGCGCTGGAGTAACGCCAGTGTTCAGCCAGGTCCACATAGCCCCGCTTTATGGGGTTGTGATGGATGTAATCAAGCTTCTGGCGCATGACTGCCTCGCTGTAAACCAACTCCGCATGTGAACCTTCCTGCCACAGTTGATAAACACGATCTGTCTTGTGTGCACGCTTGCAGAAACGCAGGCGCTGCAATACCCGCTCCGCGCCTTTGCTTTGCAGGTCGTCAATGATGGTTCGGGCGGTGAAGGATTTGAATTGGCTGACGCACTTTCCCAGATCTGGCGCTTGAGCAATAAAGTGCAAGTGATTTTCCAGGATGACGTAACCAAACAAGTTTAAAGCGTGGTTGCTTTGTTGATATCGCCAGCAATCCAGAAGATGGTCCACCAGGTAGTTGCAGGTGAAGAGGGGGAGCCATTCCATGACAGTGCAGGTGAGGAAGTGGGGTTTTTCGGGTTCGGTGATGACATAGCGGCTTCTGCCCACGTGTTCATCCTTGATTTCGGGTGGACGCGGAGCGTCCGAGGAGGCATTCCCACGCGGAGCGCGGGAACGATCATGATTCAGCGTCGCGTCGCAGGCCATGAATCTGCGACGCGGCGCTTAGGCGTTAACAGTTATTGGGCATAGATATGAACAACGAAGTGCTGGCCTGAGTTTGTCAATTCGTAGGCTTTGTCGTAGATGGTCAACGTCCTTGAGGGCTCCTGAATGGTGTCCCCGATCTTGGCGTGTTTCCTGAACTCGTCCCAGTCTATGACCGTGGTGCTAGTGCCGCCGCCGCTTTGCAGTGTGTTGCCATTACTTTGATATTCCATGATAAAACTCTCCATTGATGTGCCTTTGCGGCCGATTATTCGGCTGGCGATGAAACCCGAAAGGCGGCAGTTATCGCTGCGTTTTCCTTGCGGGTAACAAGAGGCTAGACAATGAAAGCGAGCTACGTAGCGGTCGGAAATATCAAAAAACAGTCTCGGCAATCGGCCAGTACCAACTGGCCGAATTCGTACGTTAAGCGTTCATTACTTCCCGAATATCGGCAGCCAATTCCCTCACACGCTCTTCCTCGGTATCCCACGCACACATGAAGCGCGCACCGCCTTTGCCGATGAAGGTGTAGAAGCGCCAGCCCTTGGCGGTCAGCGCTGCAATCGCGGGTTCCGAGAGTTGCAGGAACACGCCGTTGGCCTGTACCGGGAACATCAATTCCACGCCGGGAATATCCGACACCAGGCTGCTGAGCAATTGCGCGCAATGGTT
This sequence comes from Pseudomonas sp. CCI1.1, assembly GCF_034348165.1. NCBI lineage: Bacteria > Pseudomonadati > Pseudomonadota > Gammaproteobacteria > Pseudomonadales > Pseudomonadaceae > Pseudomonas > Pseudomonas sp. CCI1.1. The sequence goes on along the minus strand of NZ_CP133780.1, from coordinate 4,113,200 downwards.
GGCGTGGCGTGCATGCTTGAGCCACGCGTCATTTTCCAGCAGGCCCACCCATGGCGCAGAAAGGAAGCGCATTTTCGACGCCAGCTGACCGGCCTGTTTGCAGCGGTAGTCAAAGTCTTCAGCCAGTTTGTGATTGAAGAACAGGATGGCTTCACCTACCGCCATGCCGTTTTTGGTACCACCAAAGCACAGCACGTCGACGCCGGCTTTCCAGGTCAGGTCGGCCGGTGAGCAGCCCAGGAATGCACAGGCATTGGCGAAGCGTGCGCCGTCCATGTGCAGGTTCAGTCCCAGTTCCTTGCAGGTGGCGCTGATGGCGCGGATTTCTTCCGGGGTGTACACGCTGCCGACTTCGGTGGCCTGGGTCAGGGTCACGACGCGCGGCTTGGGATAATGGATATCCTGGCGCTTGAGGGCGATTTCGCGGATCGACTCCGGGGTCAGCTTGCCGTTCTCGGTACGGGCAACCAGCAGTTTGGAGCCGTTGGAGAAAAACTCCGGCGCGCCGCATTCGTCGGTTTCGACGTGGGCGGTTTCCGAGCAAATCACGCTATGGTAGCTCTGGCACAACGAGGACAGCGCCAGGGAGTTGGCAGCCGTACCGTTGAAGGCGAAGAACACCTCGCAGTCGGTCTCGAACAGATTGCGGAAACCGTCGGCGGCGCGGTGGGTCCATTCATCATCGCCGTAGGCGCGTTGATGGCCCTGGTTGGCTTGTTCCATGGCGGCCCAGGCTTCCGGGCAGATGCCGGAATAGTTGTCGCTGGCAAATTGTTGGCTCTTGTCGGTCATGGCCCGTTCCTGTGGTCGATGTTGGTGCGCACTTTACCCAAGATTGCCGGGGGCACGCACGCACTGTAAATGCAAAGTCGTTGGGGAATTATGCACGGTACTCACACCTTGCCTGTCGGACCTGTCCGAGATGGCGCTTTGGATCTGCTCAAGTGGCTGGCGCTGTTGAGTATGGTGCTCGATCATCTGCGCTATGTGGGGCTGAGCCTGGATGGGCTATACGTGCCGGGGCGTCTGGCGTTTCCATGGTTTTGCCTGGCGATTGCGGCCAATGTGCATCGTGTCCGTTACGTCCCAGTGACCGGCCATTGGCGCTACCTGGGTTGGTTGCTGTTGTTCAGCGTGATCAGCGAAGTGCCATATCGGCTATTTATCGAGGACGCCGATACGTTGAACGTGCTGCCGACTTTGGTGTTAGGTTTGCTGGTTGCCCGAGGTTGGCAGCAAAAGGCGCTTTTTGATCGAGGATTAGCGCTGTTAGCGCTCAGTATCGCGGGGGCGTTTGCGACACATTTGATGTTCGGTTTTTTCGGTGTGTTGCTGCCCGTGGCGATGTTGCTGGTGTTCAGTCGCCCTTGGTATTTCAGTGTGCTTCCAGGCTTGGTTTGTGTTGCCGCCAACCAATGGCAGATTTTGCTGAATAGCGGCACACCGGTGGCGCTGTTGGGGTTGGCAACATGCCTGATTGCGCCATGGGTGGGTTTGGTCTTGTTGCGACATGCCAAAAATGTCTCGCCACCAGCGATGCGGCGTTGGGCCTATGCCTTATATCCACTGCATTTCTTGCTGCTGCTACTCATCCGCCAGATCATCGCCTAACCCCTGTGGGAGCTGGCTTGCCTGCGATGCACACACCTTGGTCTGCCAGTTGCACCGCAGCGATGCCATCGCAGGCAAGCCAGCTCGCACACAAGCGTTTGCACATTCTTCAGTCCATGTCGTAAACGCACCTTTGCGTGGCGTGCGCAGGCATTTGGCCCGCACGCGCCAGCCCTACCATCGCATCAAAGGGCCCTGCGAGGGCCTCAACAATACGAAAGGCTGGGAGAGACGCGATGTTCAGCAAACAAGACCAGATCCAGGGATATGACGACGCACTGCTGGCGGCGATGAATGCCGAGGAGCAGCGCCAGGAAGATCATATCGAGCTGATCGCGTCGGAGAACTACACCAGCAAGCGCGTGATGGAAGCTCAAGGCAGTGGCCTTACCAACAAATACGCCGAAGGCTACCCGGGCAAGCGCTACTACGGCGGCTGCGAACATGTGGACAAGGTCGAAGCCCTGGCCATCGAACGCGCCAAGCAGCTGTTCGGCGCCGATTACGCCAACGTGCAACCGCACTCCGGTTCCTCCGCCAACAGCGCCGTGTACCTGGCGCTGATCAATGCCGGCGACACCATCCTGGGCATGAGCCTGGCCCACGGCGGTCACCTGACCCACGGCGCCAAAGTGTCGTCCTCGGGCAAGCTGTACAACGCGGTGCAATACGGCATCAATACCGACACGGGCCTGATCGACTACGACGAAGTCGAGCGCCTGGCGGTCGAGCACAAGCCGAAGATGGTCGTGGCAGGGTTCTCGGCCTACTCCAAGACCCTGGATTTCCCACGCTTTCGTCAGATCGCCGACAAGGTTGGCGCGCTGCTGTTCGTCGACATGGCCCACGTCGCCGGCCTGGTTGCCGCTGGCCTGTACCCGAACCCGCTGCCTTACGCCGACGTGGTCACCACCACCACCCACAAAACCCTGCGCGGTCCACGGGGCGGCCTGATCCTGGCCAAGGCCAACGAAGAAATCGAAAAGAAACTCAACGCTGCGGTATTCCCCGGCGCCCAGGGCGGCCCGCTGATGCACGTGATCGCCGGCAAGGCCGTGTGCTTCAAGGAAGCGCTCGAGCCCGGCTTCAAGGCGTACCAGCAGCAAGTGATCGATAACGCTCAGGCCATGGCCGAAGTGTTCATCAAGCGTGGCTACGATGTGGTCTCCGGCGGCACCGACAACCACCTGTTCCTGGTCAGCCTGATCCGCCAAGGCCTCACCGGCAAAGAGGCGGATGCCGCTCTGGGTCGCGCCCACATCACCGTCAACAAAAATGCGGTGCCCAATGACCCGCAGTCGCCGTTCGTGACCTCGGGCCTGCGCATCGGTACCCCGGCGGTGACCACCCGTGGTTTCAAGGTGTCGCAGTGCGTCGAACTGGCCGGCTGGATCTGCGACATCCTCGACAACCTCGGCGACGCCGACGTCGAGGCCAACGTGGCCAAGCACGTGTCTGCCCTGTGCGCTGATTTCCCGGTTTATCGCTGAGCGCGGTTTTGGAGTAATGACTATGCAACGCTACTCAGGCTTCGGCCTCTTCAAGCACTCCCTCAGCCATCACGAAAACTGGCAGAAGATGTGGCGCACGCCGACCCCGAAAAAGGTCTACGACGTAGTGATCGTCGGCGGCGGCGGGCATGGTCTGGCGACCGCCTACTACCTGGCCAAGGAACACGGCATCACCAACGTGGCGGTGGTCGAGAAAGGCTGGCTGGGCGGCGGTAACACCGCGCGCAACACCACCATCGTGCGTTCCAACTACCTGTGGGACGAGTCGGCGCACCTGTACGAACACGCCATGAAACTCTGGGAAGGTTTGTCCCAGGACCTGAACTACAACGTGATGTTCTCCCAGCGTGGCGTGTACAACCTGTGCCACACCCTGCAGGACATCCGTGATTCCGAACGCCGCGTGAGTGCCAACCGCCTCAACGGTGTGGACGGCGAGCTGCTGAATGCCCAGCAAGTGGCCGACGAGATTCCGTACCTGGATTGCTCGAAGAACACCCGCTACCCGGTGCTCGGCGCCACCGTGCAACGTCGCGGCGGCGTGGCCCGTCACGATGCCGTGGCCTGGGGCTTTGCCCGTGCTGCCGATGCCTTGGGCGTGGACCTGATCCAGCAGACCGAAGTGATCGGGTTCCGCAAGGAAAACGGCGTGTGCATCGGCGTGGAAACCAACAAGGGCTTTATCGGCGCCAAGCGTGTCGGTGTGGTGACTGCCGGTAATTCCGGGCACATGGCTTCGCTGGCGGGCTTCCGCCTGCCGATCGAATCCCACCCGCTGCAAGCCCTGGTGTCGGAGCCGATCAAGCCGATTATCGACAGCGTGATCATGTCCAACGCCGTGCACGGTTACATCAGCCAATCCGACAAGGGCGACCTGGTGATCGGCGCCGGTATCGACGGCTACAACGGTTACGGCCAGCGCGGTTCGTACCCGGTGATCGAGCACACCATCCAGGCCATCGTCGAGATGTTCCCGGTGCTGTCACGGGTGCGCATGAACCGCCAGTGGGGCGGCATCGTCGACACCACGCCGGATGCCTGCCCGATCATCTCCAAGACCCCGGTACCGAACATGTTCTTCAACTGCGGTTGGGGTACGGGCGGCTTCAAGGCCACCCCAGGCTCAGGCAACGTGTTTGCCGCCAGCCTGGCCAAGGGTGAAATGCACCCACTGGCCGCACCTTTTTCCATCGACCGTTTCCACAACGGTGCGTTGATCGACGAACACGGCGCTGCGGCCGTCGCCCACTAACAGGAGAAATTCCCTATGTTGCATATCTTCTGTCCTCACTGTGGCGAACTGCGCTCCGAAGAGGAATTCCACGCGTCCGGCCAAGCGCATATCCCGCGCCCGCTGGACCCGAATGCCTGCACCGACGAGCAGTGGGGCGACTACATGTTCTTCCGCGATAACCCGCGTGGGCTGCACCACGAACTGTGGATCCATGCCGCCGGTTGCCGTCAGTATTTCAACGCCACCCGCGACACTGTGACCTACGAAATTCTTGAAACCTACAAGATCGGTGAGAAGCCTCAGTTCACCGCCAAGGCCTCTGGAGAGAAGGTATGAGCCAGATCAATCGCCTGTCCAACGGTGGCCGCATCGACCGTAATAAAGTCCTGACGTTTACGTTCAACGGTCAGAGCTACAAGGGCTTTGAAGGCGACACCCTGGCTGCCGCCCTGCTGGCCAACGGTGTCGACATCATTGGCCGCAGCTTCAAGTATTCGCGCCCACGGGGCATCTTTGCCGCCGGCGCCGAAGAGCCGAACGCGGTGCTGCAGATCGGCGCCACCGAAGCCACTCAGATCCCCAACGTGCGCGCCACCCAACAGGCGCTGTACCAGGGCTTGGTCGCCACCAGCACCAACGGCTGGCCGAGCGTGAACAACGACATGATGGGGATTCTCGGCAAGGTCGGCGGTAAGCTGATGCCGCCGGGTTTCTACTACAAAACGTTCATGTACCCGCAATCGTTCTGGATGACCTACGAGAAGTACATCCGCAAGGCGGCGGGCCTTGGTCGCTCGCCCACCGAGAACGACCCGGACACCTACGACAACTTCAACCGTCATTGCGACGTGCTGGTCGTGGGCGCAGGCCCTGCGGGCCTTGCGGCTGCGCTGGCCGCTGCGCGCAGCGGTGCTCGGGTGATCATCGCCGACGAGCAGGAAGAGTTCGGTGGTTCGCTGCTCGATTCCCGCGAAAGCCTCGACGGCAAGCCCGCCACTGAATGGGTTGCCGGCGTCATTGCCGAATTGAAAGCCCTGCCGGACGTGGTGCTGCTGCCCCGCGCCACCGTCAACGGTTACCACGACCATAACTTCCTGACCATTCACGAGCGTCTCACCGACCATCTCGGTGACCGTGCGCCGATTGGCGTGGTGCGTCAGCGTATTCACCGCGTACGCGCCAAGCGTGTGGTGCTGGCCACCGGTGCGTGCGAGCGTCCGCTGGTGTACGGCAACAACGATGTGCCGGGCAATATGCTCGCGGGTGCGGTGTCTACCTACGTGCGTCGCTACGGCGTGGCACCGGGTAAAAAGCTGCTGCTGTCGACCAACAACGATCATGCCTACCGCGTTGCGCTGGATTGGTTCGATGCGGGCCTCACCGTTGTCGCGGTGGCCGATGCGCGCCACAACCCACGCGGGGCTCTGGTTGAAGAAGCTCGCGCCAAAGGCATTCGCATCCTCACCGGCAGCGCCGTGATCGAGGCCCGTGGCAGTAAGCACGTGACCGGTGCCCGTGTGGCAGCCATCGACGTCAAGGCGCACAAAGTCACCAGCCCCGGCGAGTGGCTGGACTGCGACCTGGTCGCCAGCTCCGGCGGTTACAGCCCGGTGGTGCACCTGGCCTCGCACCTGGGCGGCAAACCGACCTGGCGTGAAGATATCCTCGGGTTTGTACCCGGCGAAGCACCGCAAAAACGCGTGTGCGTGGGCGGCATCAACGGTGTCTACGGCCTTGGCGATTCCCTCGCCGATGGCTTTGAAGGCGGCGTGCGTGCAGCCAGCGAAGCCGGTTTTGCCCCGGTTGAAGGCACGCTGCCAAAAGCCTTGAGCCGTCTGGAAGAACCGACCCTGGCGCTGTTCCAGGTGCCCCACGAAAAAGCCACTGCACGGGCGCCGAAGCAATTTGTCGACCTTCAGAATGACGTCACCGCGGCCGCCATCGAACTCGCGACCCGCGAAGGTTTCGAGTCGGTGGAACACGTCAAACGCTACACCGCGCTGGGCTTCGGCACCGACCAGGGCAAGCTGGGTAACGTCAACGGCCTGGCCATCGCGGCCCGTTCGTTGAACGTGACTATCCCGCAGATGGGCACCACCATGTTCCGTCCCAACTACACGCCGGTGACGTTCGGCGCCGTAGCGGGCCGTCACTGTGGGCATATCTTCGAGCCGGTACGCTACACCGCCCTGCAGGCCTGGCACGTGAAGAACGGCGCCGAGTTTGAGGACGTCGGCCAGTGGAAACGCCCATGGTATTTCCCACGCAACGGTGAAGACCTGCACGCCGCGGTGAAGCGCGAATGCCTGGCGGTGCGTGACAGCGTCGGCCTGCTGGACGCGTCCACCCTCGGCAAGATTGACATTCAGGGCCCGGATGCCCGCGAGTTCCTCAACCGTATCTACACCAACGCCTGGACCAAGCTCGACGTGGGCAAGGCGCGCTACGGCCTGATGTGCAAGGAAGACGGCATGGTCTTCGACGACGGCGTCACTGCCTGTCTGGCCGACAACCACTTCCTGATGACCACCACCACCGGCGGCGCCGCCCGCGTGCTGCAGTGGCTGGAAATCTACCAGCAGACCGAATGGCCGGACCTCAAGGTGTACTTCACCTCGGTCACCGACCATTGGGCAACCATGACCCTGTCGGGCCCCAACAGCCGCAAGCTGCTCAGTGAAGTCACCGACATCGACCTGGACAAGGACGGCTTCCCGTTCATGACCTGGAAGGAAGGCCTTGTGGGTGGCGTGCCGGCACGGGTGTTCCGTATCTCGTTTACCGGTGAGTTGTCGTATGAGGTCAACGTGCAGGCCGACTACGCCATGGGCGTGCTGGAAAAAATCGTCGAGGCCGGCAAACAGTACAACCTGACCCCGTACGGCACCGAGACCATGCACGTACTGCGCGCCGAGAAGGGCTTCATCATCGTCGGGCAAGACACCGACGGCTCGATGACCCCGGACGACCTGAACATGGGCTGGTGCGTTGGCCGGACCAAGCCGTTCTCGTGGATCGGCTGGCGCGGGATGAACCGTGAAGACTGCGTGCGTGAAGAGCGCAAGCAGTTGGTGGGGCTCAAGCCGATCGACCCGAACGTGTGGCTGCCGGAAGGCGCGCAGTTGGTGTTCGATCCGAAGCAGACGATTCCGATGAAGATGGTGGGTCACGTTACCTCAAGTTATGCGCATAACTCCCTGGGCTATTCGTTTGCCATGGGTGTGGTGAAGGGCGGCTTGAAGCGCATCGGTGAGCGAGTGTTCTCGCCGCAAGCGGATGGCAGCGTGATCGAAGCCGAGATTGTGTCTTCGGTGTTCTTTGACCCCAAAGGTGATCGGCAGAACGTCTGACACCTGATCGTTCCCACGCTCTGCGTGGGAATGCATTCCGGGGCGCTCTGCGCCCCAAGGGCGGACGCAGAGCGTCCATGGCGGCATTCCCACGCAGAGCGTGGGAACGATCAACAGAATTCAGAACAGGTGCTTTATGACAGCAGCCAATGTTTACCAACAACGCCCCACCACCGGCGCCAAGGCCGAGTCGTCGCTGCACCATGCCGACCTCGCCAGCCTGGTCGGCAAGGGCCGCAAGAATGCCGGCGTGACCGTGCGTGAAAAGAAACTCCTCGGCCACCTGACTATCCGTGGCGATGGCCACGACGCCGCCTTCGCCGCTGGCGTACACAAGGCCGTCGGCATTGAACTGCCCGGCCCGCTGAGTGTGGTCTTCAAAGGTGAAACCAGCCTTCAGTGGCTCGGCCCGGACGAGTGGCTGTTGATCGTGCCGAGCGGTGAAGAATTCGCCGCCGAACAGAACCTGCGTGCCGCCCTGGGCGACCTGCATATCCAGATCGTCAACGTCAGCGGCGGCCAGCAGATTCTTGAACTGAGCGGCCCTAACGTGCGCGATGTGCTGATGAAGTCCACCAGCTACGACGTACACCCCAACAACTTCCCGGTTGGCAAAGCCGTGGGTACGGTGTTCGCCAAGTCGCAACTGGTGATCCGTCATACGGCTGAAGACACCTGGGAACTGCTGATCCGCCGCAGCTTCTCGGATTACTGGTGGTTGTGGTTGCAGGATGCCTCGGCCGAATTCGGTTTGAGCGTTCAAGCCTGAGGAATCGCCCATGAGCCGCGCACCCGATACATGGATTTTGACCGCCGACTGCCCCAGCGTGCTCGGCACGGTGGACGCGGTCACCCGCTACCTGTTCGAGCAGGGCTGCTACGTCACCGAGCACCATTCGTTCGATGACCGCCTTTCTGGCCGGTTTTTCATTCGTGTGGAGTTCCGCCAGCCCGACGGTTTCGACGAGCAAGCCTTTCGCGCAGGTCTGGCGACCCGTGGTGAAGCGTTTGGCATGATCTTCGAACTGACGGCGCCGAACTACCGGCCCAAAGTGGTGATCATGGTCTCCAAGGCCGATCACTGCCTGAACGACCTGCTGTACCGCCAGCGCATCGGCCAATTGTCGATGGACGTGGTCGCGGTGGTGTCCAACCACCCTGATCTCAAACCGTTGGCCGACTGGCACCAGATTCCCTACTACCATTTCCCACTGGACCCCAACGATAAACCGTCCCAGGAACGTCAGGTGTGGCAGGTGATTGAAGACACCGGCGCCGAATTGGTCATCCTTGCGCGCTACATGCAAGTGCTGTCACCAGAGCTGTGCCGCAAGCTGGACGGCAAGGCCATCAACATTCACCACTCGTTGCTGCCGGGCTTCAAGGGCGCCAAGCCCTATCACCAGGCGTACAACAAGGGCGTCAAACTGGTGGGCGCAACGGCGCATTACATCAACAACGATCTGGATGAAGGGCCGATCATCGCCCAAGGCGTGGAGGTGGTGGATCACAGCCACTATCCCGAAGATTTGATTGCCAAGGGGCGGGATATCGAAGGGCTCACATTGGCGCGAGCGGTGGGGTATCACATCGAGCGGCGGGTGTTCCTGAATGCCAATCGCACCGTCGTTCTTTAGATCGCTGTCGCAGGCAAGCCAGCTCCCACATTCCTGGATGTGTGAACCCGATCCACGGTGGGAGCTGGCTTGCCTGCGATGAGGCCCTTACAAGCAACACAAGAAACAGCATCTGTACCCGAGCACTTAACGCGCTGCCCCAAGGGCAACGCAGTTCCATAAAAACAACAGCGAGGTGAAAGCATGTCTGGTAATCGTGGTGTCGTGTATCTCGGCAACGGCAAGGTCGAAGTACAGAAAATCGACTATCCCAAAATGCAGGACCCGCGCGGCAGGAAGATTGAGCACGGCGTCATCCTGCGCGTGGTCTCCACCAACATCTGCGGCTCCGACCAACACATGGTGCGCGGCCGCACCACGGCCCAGACCGGCCTGGTGCTGGGGCATGAAATCACCGGTGAAGTGGTCGAGAAGGGCAGCGACGTAGAGAACCTGAAAATCGGTGACCTGGTCTCCGTGCCGTTCAACGTTGCTTGCGGGCGCTGCCGCTCGTGCAAGGAACAACACACCGGCGTGTGCCTGACCGTCAACCCGGCCCGTGCCGGTGGTGCCTATGGCTACGTCGACATGGGCGACTGGACCGGTGGCCAGGCCGAGTACGTGCTGGTGCCGTACGCCGACTTCAACCTGCTGAAACTGCCGGATCGCGACAAGGCCATGGAGAAAATCCGTGACCTGACCTGCCTCTCCGACATCCTGCCCACCGGCTACCACGGCGCTGTTACTGCCGGCGTCGGCCCAGGCAGCACTGTCTATATCGCCGGTGCCGGCCCGGTGGGTCTGGCGGCTGCCGCCTCCGCTCGCTTGCTGGGTGCAGCGGTGGTGATCATCGGCGACGTCAACTCGATCCGTCTGGCCCACGCCAAGGCCCAGGGTTTTGAAGTGGTCGACCTGTCCACTGACACCCCGCTGCACGAACAGATCGCCGCGTTGCTCGGCGAGCCGGAGGTGGACTGCGCCGTGGACTGCGTGGGCTTTGAAGCACGCGGCCACGGCCACGACGGCGTCAAGGCCGAAGCCCCTGCCACGGTGCTCAACTCGCTGATGGGCGTGGTGCGCGTGGCGGGCAAGATCGGTATCCCAGGTCTGTACGTGACTGAAGATCCAGGTGCGGTCGATGCCGCTGCGAAAATGGGCAGCCTGAGCATCCGCTTTGGTCTGGGCTGGGCCAAATCCCACAGCTTCCATACCGGGCAGACGCCCGTGATGAAGTACAACCGTCAACTGATGCAGGCGATCATGTGGGACCGTATCAACATCGCCGAAATCGTCGGTGTGCAGGTGATCAGCCTGGATGATGCGCCACGCGGGTATGGCGAGTTCGATGCGGGTGTGCCGAAGAAGTTTGTGATTGATCCGCACAAGTTGTTCAGCGCTGCATAAGCATTGGCCAAATGAAAAGGGCGACCCATGGGTCGCCCTTATTCGTTGGTGCGCCAGGCATGGCGCGTTGCGCGCAAGCGCAACCAGCTTGGCTGTGGTGGCCACGCTGGTGACTGGGAGGTGAAAGTCCTCTACACACCCGGCAAGGGGAAGTGTTAGCCAGAGGCAAGGGTGTCGCGGGTGACTGCGAATCTGAAGGAAGCCCGAGGCAAAATGCTGGCCTGACGAACAGGAAGCGGATAGAGGCGGCGCAGCGGGGTAAGAAGGCCAAAATCTTCAAAGCCCAATACTTGCACGGAACGCTGTGACGTAGATCCGACAGGCATAAGCAGGAAGGTCGCGCGAATTACCCTGGGAGATCTGCACGTTTGCCAGTGTGCTACCGAGCGTCGAGAGGCGATGGGATGAGCGTGCAGAAGTCAGCCGAAGCCGTAGTAAGTGGCGAATAACCGCGCCACCAAGGGCCGAACAGGTTATGCCGCCAGTAGGCGTCAGAGTCTCGTTGAATACCGAAATGCAGAAATTTCTCCAAGAGAAGACTGTGACTCCGAGTCCCGGACAGAATCCGAGGATGACGGCTGACAGCGCAAAGGTATCGACGGCATCTGTGACGTGGACGAACGCGGAGCCGGACACGCTGATGGCGCGGGTGCTTGCACCGGCCAACCTCAGACGTGCGTATCAGCGCGTGGTCAGCAACAAGGGCGCGCCGGGTGCCGATGGCATGACGGTCGACGACTTGGCGGACTACGTGAATCAGTATTGGCCGATCCTCCAGAGGAGGTTGCTGGCCGGCGAATACCACCCGCAAGGTGTACGCGCCGTCGACATCCCCAAACCCAAAGGCGGCACCCGACAACTGGGCATTCCCTGCGTCGTGGATCGCCTGATCCAACAGGCACTGCTGCAACAGCTCACGCCGATCTTCGACCCGCTGTTTTCGGATTACAGCTACGGCTTCCGTCCGGGCAGAAGCGCCCACCAAGCCATCGAGACAGCCCGCGCCCATGTGGCGGCAGGGCATCGCTGGTGCGTGGAACTCGATCTTGAGAAATTCTTTGACCGGGTCAACCACGATCTCCTGATGGCGTACGTGGCGCGCCAAATCGTAGATAAACGCGTGCTCAGACTGATCCGGCGGTACCTCCAAGCCGGTGAGATGTCGGGTGGGATCGCCAGCCGACGGCAGGAAGGGACGCCGCAAGGCGGCCCGCTCTCGCCGTTGCTGTCGAACATCCTGCTCAACGAACTCGACCGCGAGCTGGAACGGCGGGGTCATCGCTTCGTGCGTTATGCCGACGATGCGAACATCTATGTGCGCAGCCCTCGTGCTGGCGAACGAGTGATGGCCAGTGTTGAGCGCTTCCTGAATCAGCGCCTGAAACTAACGCTGAATCGGGATAAGAGCCGAGTAGCCGGGTCTTGGATGTGTGATTACTTGGGTTACGGGATGAGCTGGCATCAGCAACCGAGACTGAGAGTGGCGACGATGAGCCTGGGTCGCTTGCGCGACCGGCTCAGAGAGCTGCTACGTAAAGCGCGGGGCCACAAGGTGGCGACTGTCATCGAGCGGATAAACCCCGTGCTGCGCGGATGGGCGGGCTACTTCAAGCTGAGCCAGAGCAGACGGCCACTTGAGGAATTGGACGGCTGGGTGCGTCACAAGCTTCGCTGTATCGTCTGGCGTCAATGGAAGCGGCCCTCTACGAGGGCGCGCAACTTGATACGCTTGGGACTTAATGCGGCGCGGGCGTGGAAATCGGCAGTCAATGGCCGAGGCCCATGGTGGAACTCGGGAGCGCCCCATATGAATCAGGCGTTGCCGAAGAAGCTGTGGGACCGCCTCGGGCTGGTCTCGATACTGGATACGATAAACCGACTTAACCGTATAACCTGAACCGCCGTATACGGAACCGTACGTACGGTGGTGTGAGAGGACGGCGGATGTGAATCCGCCTCCTACTCGATCCTGGAGCCAATTTTCAACGCACTGATGAGCCAATGTGGGAGCGGACTTGCCCGCGATAGCGGCTAATCAGTCGACATCTATGTCGCTGACCCACCGCCATCGCGGGCAAGCCCGCTCCCACAGTTTGAAACGAGTGTGCGGCCCGATCAGCGAGTGGCCAATGCACCCTGGTAGACGGTCGGGCCTGTTGGCTGCTTGCTCACCGAACCACCCTTGGTTTCCGAGCTCACCATCAATTCCACCGGCTTGCTGATGGTTTCCTGTTGGCGTGGGTTCAGGCCGATGATGCCTTTGCCATCCTCCGGCAACAGTCCAAGGGACACCGGTGTGCCGTCTTTGGGAATCGCCCAGAGTTCAAGGCTCTGGTCCGGTGCTGGTGCCGTGGAGGCAATCGGTTCTACTTCCAGGTAGTCCTTGTGGGCCATGATCTGTGCGGCCGGCTGTTGGGTCGTGGTCACCAATGTCGCCGCGGATTTGACGCTGTCCTGGGTGTAGAGCGCGCCGCCGATACCGGCAACCACCACCACGCAGGCGCCGATGAACAGGCGAGGGCGGCTCCAGAACGCAGGCTTGTGCTCAATCACTGGGGGTTGGATCGCAGTCATAAGTCTCTTCTCGACAAATTCTATAGTCAGTTCATGGACCCGCTTATCCTCGATGGGTTCCTGAGGGGCTCCGGAACAACCGACGGGTTACCCAGTCCAACGCCTGCTTTTACCCCTATACCCAGAGGTTGTTTCGATGAAGATTTCACGCGGTTTTGCCCTGTCCTGCCTGTTGACCGTGGCCGCTGGCCCGGTGTTCGCAGCAGGTTTCAGCCTTGGCGATGCAGCCAACGCCATTTCCGGCATGCAGGGTGGCAACAACAAGGCCGCTGCCGCCGCGCCTACGTCGGAGACGGCCGACCTGCTGACGGCCTTGACCTCGCAACTGAACATCACCCCCGAGCAAGCGGTGGGCGGCACGGGCGCCATGCTGGGCCTGGCCAAGAACAAACTCAGCGGCAACGACTTCTCGCAGTTGAGCAGCACTGTGCCGGGTCTCGACAAGTTGTCAGGTAATAACGCATTGGGCAGCCTCGGTGCCCTGAGCGGGATGCTCGGCCAAACCGGCGGCAGCAAGACCAGCGGCCTGGACGGCCTATTGGGCAATGTGAAAAGCACCAATGACTTGAACACCGCCTTCAGCGCCTTGGGCATGGACAGCGGCATGATCGGCCAGTTTGCCCCGGTAATCCTGAAATACCTCGGCGGCGAGGGCGCCAGCAGCTCCGTATTGGGCAAATTGGCTCAAGCCTGGGGAACCGGTAGCTAGTTACCTGCGCAAAGGTCGTTTTTATAACGAGCAAGACTGAAATGTCATACCGGTAAATATCACAAGGTTGTAGGGAACCGTAAGAAGCAAGACACCACAATAAAGGTACCTTCCAAGGTCTCGTTTACGACGACCTTGGAAGGTTTCATTAATGACCTATGAGTGGTGGCGTTTTGAATATCAACGGGACACAAACTCCAGACATCAAAAACTATTTCAGTCCGCCTCCTCTTTCACGCAGTGGCGCTGATGATCAAGCGTTGCGCTCGCGCCTGGAAGAGATGGGGATTCACTCTGACAGCTACACAGCATCGGCGAGTCGCTTCAAAAAAAATGTCGAAGATCTGTCGCCTGGGCTTCGTTCTATTGTGCTGGGTGGAATTGATAATGCTTGGTCAGCGACAGCTCTGTTCAACGGCCTTGCCCGAAAGCACGCTTTCCGCTGTCTATAGTCAGGTTTCGTAGCATCTTGCGGGGCCAGGCGGTCATCGTTGCTCCCCACTGTTTTCCAGCAGTTCGTGAATTCGACGGTCCTTTTCCCTCCAGAGCTGGTTGACCCAGTTCTGGAGGGTCTGGCGAAACGCCGGATCGTTCTCGTAATCCCCTTGCCACAACGCCGGGTCCAGCTCGCGGGTGCGGATATCCACGATCACCTTCGGCACCGCGCCGCTGATCAGGTCCCAGAACCCTGGAATCTTTTGTTGTGGGTAGGCCACGGTCACGTCGAGTACCGCGTCCAGCTGTTCACCCATTGCTGCCAGCACAAACGCCACGCCGCCTGCCTTGGGCTTGAGTAGTCGAGTAAAGGGTGAACTTTGCTGCGCACGCTTGGCCTCGCTGAACCGCGTGCCTTCCAGGTAATTGACCACCGTCACCGGCTGACGCTTGAACAGCTCGCAGGCCTCTTTGGTGATTTTCAGATCCTGCCCCGCCAGCTCCGGGTGCTTGGCCAGGAATGCCTTGGTGTAGCGCTTCATGAAGGGGTAATCCAGCGCCCACCAGGCCAGGCCGAGGAAGGGCACCCAGATCAGTTCTTTTTTCAGGAAGAACTTGAAGAACGGCGTGCGCCGGTTCAGCGCCTGGATCAGCGCCGGGATATCCACCCAGGATTGATGGTTGCTGATGACGAGGTAGGAGGTGTCCCTGCGCAGGTCCTCACCGCCGCGAATATCCCATTGGGTTGGAATGCACAGCGAGAAGATCAGCTTGTCGATCTCGGCCCAGGTCTCGGCGATCCACATCACCGCCCAGGACGCATAGTCACGCGAGCGGCCCGGCGCCACCAGCTTGAGCAAGGCGAAGACCATCAAGGGGCCGATCAGGATCAGCGTGTTGAGTAACAGCAGCAGTGTAACCAGACAGCCGGTGAGCAGGCGGCGCATAAGCAACTCTTGGAATTCTGTGGGCGGGCCATGATAAGCAAGGTGAGTCTAGAGGCCAAATCGCAAAATGCCGCACGAATGTTTCACACTGTGCGCCCTGAATTCATAGAATAAGCGCAACGCTTGAAACGAGAGGCAGAGAGCCAGCCACCGGTAGAATCCAGGCTCTCACACCGAAGGATTCAAGCGCAGATGACTACGCATTACCGGCAGCTGACTCAGGGACAACGTTACCAGATTGAGGCTGGCTTGAGCGCCGCAGAGAGCCAGGCGAGCATTGCAAAGCGGGTCGGCGTGCATCCCTCGACGATCAGTCGCGAGGTTCGCCGCAACAGCACCCAGAATATCTACAAGGCTGTTTCTGCGGCCCATGAAAGTGATGCTCGTCGAGCGGGTGCGCGCAAGTTTTGCAAGCCGGCGACATGGCTCAGCCATCATCTCCCGGTGTGGCTCAAGCATGGCATGAGTCCGGAGCAGATCGCCCAGCGGTTGAAGCAGGAGCAGCCAAGCCGGGCGGTCAGCCATGAGTGGATTTATCGGTTCATTGCCGCCGAACAGCGCGCCGGTGGTGAGCTTTATACCTATCTGCGACATCGCCGAAAGCGCTACCGGAAACGCTATGGAAGCCACGATCGGCGCGGGCAGCTGCGTAATCGCGTGTCAATCAGTGAACGCCCAGCCGAGGTCGAAAGCCGCGAGCGCCTGGGGGACTGGGAGGGCGATACGGTACATGGACTGGGCGGTAACCTGGTGACCCTGGTTGATCGCAAAAGCGGCTATCTGAGCGCCTATCCGGTCAAGCGCAGAACGCGCCGGCAGGTAACGCGGGCGATCAATCTGATGCTTCAGGGCCATGCCGCTCACACGCTGACGCTGGATAACGGAAGGGAGTTTGCCGGGCATGAACGCATCGCGCTACGGAGCCAGTGCCAGGTCTTTTTTGCAGACCCCTATTCATCCTGGCAACGTGGCACCAATGAAAACACCAACGGTCTGCTCCGCCAGTATTTCCCCAAGGGCAGCGACTTCAGCAAGCTGACCGTCGAAGCCGTCAATCGGACAGTAGCGAGGATCAATCTACGCCCGCGCAAGCGCTTGGGCTGGAAGACGCCGTACGAAGTGCATACAGGGGTGAGCGTTGCACTTATGTGTTGAATTCAGGCGCGATATGCTCGCTCAGCCAACTAAGTGCCGTGTTTGCGGTCTAGACTCCGCCCACTTCTTTCGAGGAAATCCTGCCGTGAAATTGCTCCTTGCCGCGTTCGCCCTGGTTGCTGTGCCTGTCATGGCCGCCGAACCGACCCTCTACGGTCGCTACGAATACATCCAGTTGCCGGAGATCGGCCAGACGTTCAAGGCCAAGATGGACACCGGCGCGCTGACCGCCTCGCTGTCGGCGCGCGACATCGAAACCTTTCAGCGCGACGGCGATGACTGGGTGCGCTTCCGCCTCGGCGGTGAAGACGCGGGTAACAAGGTCTATGAGCACAAGGTGTCGCGCATCAGCAAGATCAAGAGCCGCGCCGACGAAGATGATGACAAGGACGAAGCCAGTGTGGCCAAGCGCCCGGTGATCGATCTGGAGATGTGCCTGGGCGACGTCAAGCGCACCGTCGAGGTCAACCTCACCGACCGCAGCAGCTTCAACTACCCGCTGCTGATCGGCGCCAAGGCCTTGCGTGAATTTGGCGCTGCGGTAAACCCGGCACGTCGCTACACTGCCGACAAACCGGACTGCTGATCGAACCCATGCCGCACATCCTGATTGTCGAAGACGAAGCGGCGATAGCCGACACGCTGATCTTTGCCCTGCAAGGCGAGGGCTTCACCACCACTTGGCTGACGCTCGGCCAGGCGGCGCTGGAGCATCAGCGCCAGACCCCGGCTGACCTGATCATTCTCGACATCGGCCTGCCGGACATCACCGGCTTTGAAACCTGCAAGCAATTGCGCCGCTTCAGTGAAGTGCCGGTGATGTTCCTCAGCGCACGGGATGCCGAGATCGACCGGGTGGTGGGGCTGGAGATCGGTGCCGACGATTATGTGGTCAAGCCTTTCAGCCCGCGGGAAGTGGCGGCGCGGGTCAGGGCGATTCTCAAGCGGGTCGGCCCGGGTGTGGCGCCAACCCTGTTCCAAGTGGATCTGGAACGCATGCAGATTCTCTATCGCGGCCAACCCTTGAGCCTCACGCGGCATGAGTTCCGCCTGCTGCAAAGTCTGCTGGACCAACCCGAGCGCGTGTTCAGCCGCGAACAACTGCTGGATGCGGTGGGCGTACCCTTTGATGCCGGTTATGAGCGCAATATCGATAGCCATATCAAGAGCCTGCGCAGCAAGCTCAGGAGTGTGGCGGCGGATGCCGAGCCGATCCAGACCCATCGCGGCCTCGGCTACAGCTACAGCCCGAGCCACAGCTGATGCGCCTTGGGCTGCGGATTTTCCTGGTGTATGCGCTGTTTATCGGCCTGACCGGCTACTTCGTGCTCAACACTGTGATGAAGGAAATCCGCCCCGGCGTGCGCCAGTCCACCGAAGAAACATTGGTGGACACCGCCAACCTGCTGGCTGAAATCCTGCGTGCAGACGTTAAAAACGGCACCCTCGGCCAGAGCCATTGGCCCGAATTGCTCAAGGCTTATGGCAGTCGCCAGCCAGGAGCGACGATCTGGGGCCTGCCGAAAAACCAGGTCAACCATCGCATCTACGTGACCGACGCCACAGGCAGGGTATTGCTCGACTCCAGCGGTGAAGCAGTCGGCCAGGACTATTCGAAATGGAACGACGTGTACCTGACCCTGCGCGGCGAATACGGTGCGCGCTCCACCCGCAGCGACGCAGACGACCCCACCTCATCGGTGATGCACGTGGGGGCGCCGATTCGTGACAACGGGCAGATCATCGGCGTGGTCACCGTAGCCAAGCCCAACAGCTCGTTGCAACCTTACGTGGATCGCACCGAGCGGCGCCTGTTGTGGTACGGCGCCGGGCTGGTCACCCTCGGGCTGCTGCTGGGCGCGCTATTGTCGTGGTGGCTGACGGCGGCCCTCAGACGCCTTACCGCCTATGCCGAAGCCGTGAGCGAGGGCCGCCGCGCCGAGTTGCCGCATTATCGCGGCGGCGAGCTCAAGCAGTTATCCACCGCCGTGGAGCACATGCGCACGCAGCTGGAAGGCAAGGCTTACGTAGAGCGCTACGTGCATACGCTGACCCATGAATTGAAGAGCCCGCTGGCGGCGATTCGAGGTGCGGCGGAGCTGTTGCAGGGCGACATGAGCCGTGAGCAGCAGCAGCGGTTTGTCGGCAATATCGACAGCGAAAGTGCGCGCCTGCAACAGCTGATCGAGCGCCTGTTGAACCTGGCCCAGGTGGAACAGCGCCAAGGTCTGGAAGAGCAGTCGAGCATTTCTTTGGCAGCCCTGGTTGAGGATGTGTTGAAGGCTCAATGTGCGCGGGTCGAAGGCGCCGGCTTGCACGTCGAGCAGGCCATCGCTCCCGATGTGCGGGTATTTGGCGAACCTTTCCTGCTGCGCCAGGCCCTGGGCAACCTGCTCGACAACGCTCTGGATTTCACCCCACCCGGCGGCACGCTGAGGTTCAGCGCGCTGGTGCGGCATCACGAGGTGCAGGTCAGCCTGTTCAACCAGGCGCAGGCGATTCCCGACTACGCCTTGCCGCGCCTGAGCGAGCGTTTCTACTCGCTGCCGCGCCCGGCCAGCGGGCGCAAAAGTACGGGCCTGGGGCTCAACTTTGTCGAGGAGGTGATGAAGCTGCACGGCGGCTCGTTGCAGATCGGCAACGTACCGGGCGGCGTGCAAGCGGTACTGCATCTCCACACAGTCTCCACATTGCCCACATAAATTCCCCATACCGACTGGGCAGACTCTCCCCATCAAAACAGGGAGAGACCCATGAACCGCAACCTGCTTTTCAAATTGGGCGCGATTGCGCTGCTGATCCTGCTGTTGCTGATTCCATTGTTGATGATCAACGGCATCATCAGCGACCGTCAGCAACTGCGCGACGGCGTACTGATGGACATTGCCCGCAGCTCAAGCTTTGCCCAGCGCCTCACCGGGCCGGTGATGGTGGTGCCGTTTCGCAAGACGGTGCGCGAGTGGAAGCTCAATGAGAAGCTCAACAAGCGCTACGAAGAAACCCGTGAAGAACGCGGCCGTCTGTATTTCCTGCCGGACCGTTTTGAGCTCGACGGCAAAGTGCAAACCGAACTGCGTGCGCGGGGCATTTACCAGGCGCGGCTGTTCCATGCCGACAACCGTATCAGCGGGCGTTTCGAGTTGCCGGCGCAGTTGGGGATCACCGAAGACTTTGCCGACTACCGCTTTGAACCAGCGTTTCTGGCGGTGGGGATCAGCGATATTCGTGGTATTGAAAACGCGTTGAAGCTGGAACTGGGCGATCAGCGCCTGGAGTTCTCGCCGGGTTCGCAAGTGGACTGGCTGGGTGAGGGCGTGCATGTGACGTTGCCTGCGCAAGACGGCAAGAAAGCGGCCGTGCTGGACTTCGCCTTCGACCTGCGCCTGCAAGGCACCGAACAACTGCAAGTGGTGCCCGTGGGCAAGACCAGCCAGGTATCACTGGCGTCCAACTGGCCGCACCCGAGTTTTATCGGCAACTTCCTGCCGGCTCAGCGTGAAGTTACCGACCAAGGCTTCAGCGCCAACTGGCAGACGTCCTTCTTCTCCACCAACCTGGAACAAGCCCTGCAGAACTGCCTGGACGGGCAAGGCTGTGAAGATTTCAGCAACCGCAGCTTTGGTGTGAACTTCATCGACCCGGTAGACCAGTACCTCAAGAGCGACCGGGCGATCAAATATGCGTTGTTGTTTATCGCGCTGACCTTCGCTGGTTTCTTTCTGTTCGAAGTGCTCAAGAGTCTGGCGGTGCACCCGATTCAGTACGCCTTGGTGGGCGTGGCGCTGGCGTTCTTCTATCTGTTGCTGTTGTCGTTGTCCGAGCATCTGGGCTTTGCCCTGGCCTATCTGATATCGGCCAGCGCCTGTGTGGTGTTGATCGGCTTCTACGTGTGCCATGTGCTGCGCAGCGTCGCCCACGGCCTGGGGTTTTCGGCAGGGTTGGCGGCGTTGTATGGCTTGCTGTACGGCTTGCTCAGTGCCGAGGATTACGCACTGTTGATGGGCTCGCTGCTGCTGTTTGGCCTGCTGGGTACGGTGATGGTGCTGACGCGCAAACTGGATTGGTATGGGGTGGGCAAGCGTAAGGTGGGGGAAGTGCAATGATCGGGCTGCGCGAAGATCAGCAGATGAAAGCGAGGATGGTCAACTTCCTCAATCACACCGCCTCTCACTGTAGGAGCGAGCTTGTGGTGGCGAGCAAGCTTGCTTGCGCTGGGGTGCGAAGCGCCCCTGATAAAGCCGGCTCCAGCTGCGCTGTCGAGCGGGAGCAAGCTCCCTCGCCACAACAAGCTCGCTCCTGCAGGGGGCTGGTCAAACCGGGGGTTGGGTCTGCTGCATCGAAGCCCGCTGGCTGACTTCGGCGTACCAGGCGGCGAGCTTGGGAGTGTCCGAGCGCCACTGAATATCCGGGTGGCGAAAGTCGATATAGCCCAGGGCACAGGCCACGCTGATGGCGGCGACGTCGAAGTGGCTGGCCAGTTCGGCAATGGCGTCCCGCTCCAGCTCGGCGAGGGCGCGGCGGATCTTGTTGCGCTGTTCATCCAGCCAGGGAGCCCAGTGTTTTTCTGGCGGGCGCATGGCGGTCTCGTAACGTACCAGCACGGCGGCATCCATGATGCCGTCAGCCATCGAGGCCAGGGTCAGGCGCCGCCAGCGGGCCGAGCCGTCGCGGGGGATCAGCGGGTTGCCGACATGCTGGTGGTCGAGGTAATCGAGAATCACCCGGCTGTCGTGCAATACCGAGCCGTCGGCCAGGCGCAGGGCCGGGATCTTGCCCACGGGGTTGCCTTGCAGCACTTCGGCATCCGGGTTGACCGGAGTGGGCAGGCACGCGTGCAGGGCCACACGATCCTGCTGGCCGGTCTCGATCAGCAGCACGCGCACTTTACGCACGAAGGGCGAAGCGGGGTTGTGGAACAAGGTCATGCTGGGGGCGGACATGGGCATTCCTCGAGGTGAAGTGTGGCTAGCCTAGAGGGTTGTGCGGTGCCTGGCGAGGGGCCGCGTTGTTTTTGCGGGCCTCATCGCAGGCAAGCCAGCTCCCACATTGGACTGTGTTCACAGGTCAAAATGTGGGAGCCGGCCTGCCTGCGATAGCGACCTCAGGCGCGCCGCTTAACCAACCCCCATACCCCCATCATTGCCGGTATCCCGAGCCCGATCCAACTCAACGAATCCCACCACCCATCGCCCAGCAACGCCGCAAACAACCCGGCAGCACTGAGCAGGCCGATCCCCAGCGGTATGGCAAAGACCTTCCAGACATTCGACTGCCGCGGCTTCATACCTTGGCCGCCTTGCGCCGTACGATCCATAAGTAAATGCCGCTCACCAGCACGATGATGGTCAACACATCCAGCACCGCCCACAGGACCTTCATTGGCATGCCGCCGTAATCACCGAAATGCAGGGGTTGGGACATGCCCATGGCGTCCATGTACCAAGGCCGTTCGGCGATGGCGGTGACGGCCAGGGTGCTGGCGTCGATCAGGACCGGGGTCAGCAAATGGGAGGTCAGGTGGGTGCTGCCCTTCATGAACACGGCGTAGTGATGTTCGCTGGAAAAACGCGTGCCGGGGAAGGCGATAAAGTCTGGCTCCATACCCGGAGCGGCCTTGGCGGCAATGCTCAACAACTCGGTGGCGGGCGCGCGTTGGGTCAGCGGCGGGGCGTTCTTGTAAGGTTCGATCATGGCGCTGAGGCTGTCCTGGCGCCAGGCGGCGATGATCAGGTCGGCGCAGGCGCTGATCACGCCGGTTACCCCCACCACCAACGCCCAGGTCAAAGTGACCACGCCGATCAGGTTGTGCAGGTCGAGCCAGCGCAGGCGAGTGGACTTGTCCTGGCGCACCGTGGCGAACTTCAAGCGACGCATGAACGGCAGGTACAACACCGTGCCCGAGATAATCGCCAGCACAAACAGAAGGCCCATGAACGCCAGCAACAACTTGCCCGGCAACCCGGCAAACATATCCACATGCAGGCGCAGCAGGAACAGGGTCAGCCCGCCATTGGCTGCGGGGGTTTCCACGGCTTGGCCAGTGCGGGCGTCGAGCATGAAGGTGTGCGACGAATTCGGCTCGGTACCGGCTGTGGCGGCCATGATCGCGATCACACCGTTCTTGTCGTCTTCGTCCCAGGCAAGGTACTGCATGGCGTCGCCGGGGCGATGGGCCTGGGCTTTAGCCACAAGCTGCTCAAGGTTGAGCCGGGGCGTATCGGCAGGCATCTGCGCCAGTTCGGGTTCATTGCCCAGCAGGTGGTCGATCTCGTGGTGAAACACCAACGGCAGGCCGGTGAGGGCGAGCAGCAGCAGGAATACGGTGCAGATCAGGCTGGTCCAGGTGTGGATGAAGGACCAGCGGCGGATGGTTTTGCTTTTCATTGTCTAGCCTTCAGATGCACCAAAGCCGCCCTGTTGGGCGGCCTGGTGGTTAGCTCAGCTGATTACCACTGGTAGGTGGCGCTGGCGACTACGCTGCGTTGGTCGCCGAAGTAGCAATAGGAGCCATCGCAGGTGGAAATGTAGTCTTTGTTAAACAGGTTGGTCGCGTTCACTTTCACCGACGCGCCCTTGAGGCTGTTGTCCAGGCGGCCGAGGTCGTAGTGCACCGCGCCGTCGAAGACGGTGTAGGCGTTGGCCTTGCCGGCCCAGGTATTGGCCTGGTCGCCGTAGGTGTTGCCGGTGTAGCGGGCGCCGAAGCCGATACCGAAACCGTCGAGGGCGCCGGTGTGCCAGGTGTAGTCGGTCCACAAGGATGCTTGCTGGGTAGGCATCAGTTGCAGGCGGTTGCCTTTGAATTCGCCTTTTTGCACTTCGGATTTGGCCAACGTGTAGGCGGCGATCACTTTGAGGTTTTCGGTCACGTCAGATACGGCTTCCAGCTCCAGGCCTTTGACTTTCACTTCGCCGGTCTGGTCGGTGACAGACACACCACCGGACTGGAAGCTGCTGACCAGAACGTTTTTCTGGGCCAGGTCATACAGCGCGGCACTGAGTAGCGTGTTCGAACCCGGCGGTTGGTACTTGATCCCCAATTCCCACTGCTTGCCTTCGGTGGGTTTATAGGATTCTGTAGGAGAGGCGCTGGCGTTGCTCGCTGGCTGGAAAGATTCGGCGTAGGAGATATACGGTACGAAGCCCGAGTCGAACACATAGCTCAGTGCCGCGTTACCGCTGAAATTCTTGCTGCGGTCAGTATTGGTCGCGTCGTTTTTGTTGAGGTACGTAGTGCCCTGGTGCACCCAGTCTTCACGGCCCCCCAGGGTCAGGCGCCAGTTATCAAGAGCCATCTGGTCCTGAACGTAGAGACCGGTCTGGATGGTTTTCTGGTTGTAGTCGTAGAAAGCGCTGGAACGGGCGGGGCGTTCAACTGGCGTGGTGTTGACCGGGTTGAAGATGTTGACGCGTCCGGCCTGCCCGTAAATCGACAAGTACGAGGTATCGGTACGCTGGTGGTCAAGCCCGAGTAGAAGGGTGTGGGTGACGTCGCCGGTGGAGAAGTCGGCCTGAAAGTTGTTATCTACCGCCAATTGTCCGATGTTCTCGTCCACATTGGTCGAAGAACGGTCCATATTGCCTTCGGCGTCGACCGGTGCCCAGCCAAAGGCGCCCACGGTCAATTGTTGGAACGACAATTCTGATTTGGTGTAACGCAGATTCTGTTTGAACTGCCAGGTATCGTTGAAGCGGTGCTCGAATGCGTAGCCGAGTGCGTAATAGGTACGGTCGTAGAACTCGTAGTCCGGATCGCCCAGGTTCTTATGATGCGAAACGTCACCCAGTGGCGATTTGATCTTGGTGCCGACTATCGGCAGGAACTGGCTGGTCGCCCCGGTATCGTCACGGGTGAACTGTGACAGCAAGGTCAGCTTGGTATCGGTGTCGATATTCCAGGTCAAGCTCGGTGCGATGTTGTACCGCTTGTTGTCGATGTGATCGACCTGGGTACCGGCATCGCGCACCACGCCGCCAACGCTGTAGAGAAACTGGCCCTCATCATCGATCTTGCCAGTGCTTTCGAAATTGATCTGGCGATAGTTGTCACTGCCGTATTGCATCTGGATGGCGTGGCTCGATTCAGCGCTGGGGCGGCGGCTGACCATATCCAGCAGGCCGCCCGGAGGGGTCTGGCCATAGACTGACGAGGCCGGACCGCGCAGCAGGGCGAGGCGGTCGAGGTTCCAGGTTTCGGCTTTTGGGTTGGCGTACACGCCACGGGGCAGTGGCAGGCCATCGAGGAATTGCGTCGGCTCGAAGCCGCGTACGCGCATCCAGTCGTAACGGGTGTCGCTGCCGTAGCTGGCAGACACAATACCGGGCATGTATTTGACCGCATCGTCGAGGTTCTGCACGTTACGGTCCTGCATTTGCTCGCGGGTGGCTACCGAGATCGAGCGTGGTGCCTCGACCAGCGCAGTATCGGTTTTGGTGCCGGCGGCGGTGCGCTTTGCTACATATCCTTCCACCGGCCCCCAAGCGCTTTCATAGCTGCCTTGGCCGTTGATGTTGGTGGTCGGCAAGGCAACGACGCCCTCCGGGACCGGCATCAGGGTGTAAGTGCCCGCACTGCTCTGCTCCAACTGCAACCCCGTCCCCCGCAAGGCTTCCCGCAACGCGCCCTGCGCATCGAACTGGCCTTTGACCGGTGCCGAGGTCTTGCCGGCGGCGAGTGCGGGGTTGAGGGTCAGCGCCAGGCCGGCCTGGCTGGCGATCTGGTTCAGGGTGGTGGCCAGGGGCGCAGCGGGCAGGTTATAGGCGCGCACGCTGGAGGCTTGTTCGGCGGCGATCAGCGGGGTGCTGGCGAGCGGGGCGCTGAGGGCGATCGCCATGGCTAACAGGCTGGGGCGCAACAAGGTGTCTAGCGTGCGGGACATAAGGGCGGCTCCTGAATGGAAATATTTCTCAATTGCCTAGGTGCCGAGCGAGAATCGAAAAGTGATAGGGATGAGTGAAAATATTTTTCGCAGGTGTGCTTGAGGGCCTCATCGCAGGCAAGCCAGCTCCCACAGTTGAAGGTGTTCGCAATTCGAAATGTGGGAGCTGGCTTGCCTGCGATAGCAATCGCCCAGGCGCTGCAGGACCTAAGGCTTACCCTTGACGGTCACCCACCACGTCGTGTGCTGCTCGATCTGCACCGGCAAAGTCGGCAACAGCGCATTTAATGCCAACGTGGTGTCATGCAGCGGGAAACTGCCGGTGATGCGCAGGTCGGCCACGTTGTTATCCACCCCCAGGTAGCCGGTGCGATAGCGCGCCAACTCCTCGATCACATCCCCCAGCCGAGCGTTGTCCACTACCAGCATGCCGCGCGTCCAGGCATCGGTGGCCGGGGTGACGGCCAGCAACGGGCCAAGGCCGTCGCTGCGCATCAGCACCTGCTGGCCCGCCTTGAACACCTGTTCGTGGTGCAACGCCTCGGGCTGGGCGGCCACGGCTGACTGCAACACACTCAGGCGCGTAGCGTCGTCTTCGCGCTTGACGATAAACCGAGTACCCAGCGCCCGCAGGCTGCCGTCGCGGGTTTGCACGTAGAAAGGGCGTGAATCGTCGTGGCCGGTTTCGACGAGAATTTCGCCTGCCTGCAACACGATCAAGCGGCGTGTTTCGTCGAAGCGCACATCAATGGCGCTGTGGGTGTTGAGGTTGATCCGCGTGCCGTCCGCCAGCTTCAGCGTGCGCTGTTCACCGGTGGCGGTGCGCTGGTCGGCCAGCCAATAGTGAATAGGCACGTAACGCTCACCGGCAAACAGCGCCAGGCCGCACACCAGCACGATACTGGCCAAGCCCCGGCCCAGTTTGCGCACGCGCTGGCGAATGCCGTGGCGCGACTGCAGCAGCGCCGCCCGAGCCGGGCCCGAGGCCACACTGAAACGCTGGTCGAGCATGCCCAACTGGCGCCAGGCGCGGGCGTGTTCCTCATCACTGGCCAGCCACTTGCTGAACTCTTCCTGTTCCACCGCGCTGCCGTCGCCCGAGTCGAGGGACAGCTGCCAGGCAATCGCGGCATCCAGCACGCGCGACGACACCGGTTTGGAGCCGATCGCGGTCACGACGGCTCGCCATACAGTGCGATGTAGCACTGGCGAATGCCCTGGGCCAGGTATTGGCGCACGCGGGGCACCGACACGCCCAGGCGCTGGGCGATTTCGGCATGGCCCAGGCCGTCGAGGCGGTTATAGAGGAACGCGGCGCGGGCCTTGCTCGACAGTTTGCCGAGCAGGCGGTCGATGGCCTTGAGGTCTTCGAGGATCAGTTGCTGGGCTTCCGGCGAAGGCTGTTCGCTTTCCGGGATCAGCATCAATTCGGTGAGGTAGGCCTGTTCCAGGGCCGCACGTCGGAAATAGTCGAACAGCAAACCCTTGGCGATGGCCACCAGGAACGCCCGCGGTTCGCGGGGCTCGCGCAACTCGTCACGGCCCAGCAGGCGCATGAAGGTGTCCTGGCTCAGGTCTTCGGCGCGGCTTGGGCACCCCACGTTGCGTCGCAGCCAAGCCAACAGCCAGCCACGGTGGTCGCGATATAACGCACCAACAAGCTCACTGCGTGGGGTCTGGACCGACGACAAGGCATCACCGAATAAACAAGAGGTTTAAACTAACGAGAATTATTCGCGATTGTGTCAGAGGCGTAGGGTGGGCGCAATTGGCGTCTGTCGGGTGATCGTTCCCACGCTCGGCGTGGGAATGCATCCCGCGATGCTCCGCGTCGGGCGCGAAGCGTTAAAGGGAAGGGGACTGTTTGCGTCGTTTCCATTGGGCCAAACGCTCATTCAGCGCCTGGGGCGTATCGATCTGTTGCTGCCGCGCCCGGCTGAACAGGATCAACATCAGCTCCGCCGTCGCCAGTGCATCGGCGCTGGCATGGTGGCGTTCGCCAGCCTGTAGCCTGAAGTGGTTGAGCCAATCATCCAGCCCGGCCTTGCGGATATGCGCCTCAGGGCACAACAGCGGAGCCAGGTCTGCCACATCCAGGAATGGATGGGCCAGGCGATACCCCAGGCTGTCCTTGAGCGCCCGGCACAGCATGTGTTGATCAAACGGCGCATGAAAAGCCAGCAGAGGGCTGTCGCCCACGAACGCCATGAAATCCAGCAACGCCTCGGCCGGGTCGCTGCCGGCGGCAATTGCACTGGGCCCCAGCCCGTGGATCAGCACACTGGGGCTGAGCTTGGTGTCGGTGCGCTGCAGGGTGCGTTCGAACAGTTGGGAGAAATCCACCGCACCGTCTTCGATGACCACGGCGCCGATGGACAGCACCTGGTCGCGGTGAAGGTTCAGGCCGCTGGTTTCCAGGTCCACCACTACCCAGCGCTGGCTGCGCAATGGGCCGTTGCCCAGTTCGGCGGGCTTGGGTAACTGCTCCAGGCGCTGCTGTTGCGCGGGGTTGAGCCCGGGCTTTTTGGCGCGCAGCCAGCCAAACAAACTCACAGCTGATACCGCAAGCTCAGGCTGCTTTGCAGGCGTTGGGCCTGGCGCAGGGACTCACGCAGGATGCGCCGGTCCAGGTGGTTGAGGCTGTCGGGGTCGACGCGGTTGGAATAGGGCAAGTTCTCGCGGGTCTGCAATTGGTGCTGCTGCATGCGGGTCTGCTGGATAAAGTGGTAGGCCTCTTCATAGGCGGCGCCATCCAGGGGTTCGATCACGGCCTTGTCCACCAACTGGCGCAGGCGTTCCAGGGTGTTGTTGGCGTGGATGCCATTGGCCAGGGCCAACAGGCGCGCGCCATCTACAAAAGGCGTAAGGCCCTGCACCTTGAGGTCGAGGGTGGCCTTTTCGCCATTTTTGCGGGTCAGCACGAACTCGCGAAAACGCCCTACCGGCGGGCGTCGTAGTAGCGCGTTTTCGGCCAGCATGCGTTGGAACAAGCGGTTATCCGCCACCTGATCGAGAATGCCCTGGCGCAGTTGCTCGCAACCGCGCTCTTCGCCCCACACCACGCGCAAGTCAAAATAGATGCTTGAGCCCAGCAGGTTTTCCGGCGTCGCCTCACGAATGAACGCGCCGAAGCGCCGCGCCCACTCCACGCGGGACAAGCACAGCTCGGGGTTGCCGGCCATGATATTGCCCTTGCACAGGCTGAAGCCGCACAGCGCCAGGCTTTGGTTGATGTGCTGCGCCAGCGGTAGCAAGCGCTCACGCCTTTCGGCGGCTTCGACGGCGTCCTTGGCCTCGAACAGGATGCCGTTGTCCTGGTCGGTGTACAGCGTTTGTTCGCGGCGGCCTTCGCTGCCAAAACACAGCCAACTGAAGGGCACGCCGGGGTCGCCTTTTTCCGCGAGGGTCAGCTCGATCACCCGGCACACGGTGTGGTCGTTGAGCAGCGTAATGATATGGGTGATCTGGGTGGATGAGGCGCCATGGGCGAGCATGCGCTCTACCAACTGGCCGATTTCACCGCGAATCGCCACCAGGTTTTCCACCCGGGGCGCGTTGCGGATGGTGCGGGCCAGGTGCACCAGGTCCACACGCTGCAAGGAAAACAAGTCACGCTCGGAGACCACGCCACACAGGCGCTGGTCTTGCACCAGACACACATGGGCGATATGCCGTTCGGTCATGGCGATGGCCGCGTCGAACGCGCTGTGCTCCGGGCTCAAGTAAAACGGCGCCTGGGTCATGTGCCCGGCAATGCTCTGGCTGAAGTCGCTGGTGCCATCGGCGACCACCTGGCGCAGATCGCGCAGGGTGAAGATGCCCAGGGGCGCTTTGTGTTCGTTGACGATCACAATGCTGCCGACTTGCTGTTCGTGCATCAAGGTCACCGCTTCGCGCAACGCTGTGTGCGGGCTGCAGGTGACCGGGTGGCGCATGGCCAATTCACCCAGGCGGGTATTCAAGGAATATTGGGTGCCGAGGGTTTCCACGGCTTTTTGCTGTACCTGCTGGTTGACCTGGTCGAGCAGGCTGCTGACCCCGCGCAAGGCGAAATCACGAAACGGGCTGGACAGCGCGAACAGCTTGATAAAGGCCGGTTTGTTCAATTGCAGGCAGAAGGTGTCTTCAGCGGCTTTGTGTTCTGTACGGGTCGCGCGCTCACCCAGCAAGGCGGCGAGGGGGAAGCATTCGCCGGTGGCGATTTCAAAGGTGGTGTCTGCCGAGTCTGGCCGCTCACCCACGACCCGCCCCTGCTTGACGATATAAAAGTGCTCGACCGGGCCGCCCGACGGTTTGAGGATGCTGTCGCCGGGGCCGTAGAAACGCAGTTGGCACTGTTCCACCAGGAAAGCCAGGTGCGCCTGTTCCATCTGGTTGAACGGCGGGAAGCGTTGCAGGAATTGCAGGGTGCCGTGGATGTTCTGCAACACAGCGGTTTTACCCGCCTGTGCGAATGCATCAGCTTTACTCATAACAGTGACCGCAGTGTTTTTGTCGTTATCGTGCTGCATGGTCGACTCCTGCGCAGTGGGTGCCCATTGGACGTAAGTCTAGGTCGAGGAATACCGCGCAAAACTAGGGAAAAACCTTACATGACAATCGTCCAAAACCCGTAGAAAGCCCACTAGGCAAACTTTCCGACGAAGTGCACATTGTTCGCCCTTCCGCAGATGTCTGACGAGTGTGCTGGGAGATTGATGAGAACTGCTGAGAAACGTATGTCCGACCACGATATTTTGAGTGATGCCGAGCGCGAGGCGCTGAGCGCCGTGATGCTGGAGCCCGATTTACCCCCCCAACGCGTTTTGATCGTGGACGACGACAAGGACGCGCGTGAATTGCTGGCGGAAATCCTTGGGCTCGATGGTATTCGCTGCATGACTGCCGAAAGTGGCGAGGCTGCGTGGGATTTGTTGAAGACGAGCAGTTCCATCGGTTTGCTGATCACCGACCTGCGCATGGCGCCCAGCAATGGCCTGGAATTGATCCGCCAGGTGCGTGAGTCCACCCGTGCGGCGTTGCCGATCATCATCATGTCTGGAGACGCGGAAGCGCCGGATGTGATTGATGCGATGCATTTGAGCGTGGTGGATTTCTTGCTCAAGCCGATTGATAGCGTGAAGTTGGCGAAGTTGGTAAAGCGGGAGTTGGGGATGGTGCCCTGAGTGTGGGGTGACTGGCCTGGCCTCTTCGCGGGCAAGCCCGGCTCCCACATTTGAAATGCATCCCCCTGTGGGAGCTGGCTTGCCTGCGATTCAGGCAACGCGGTCTAACTGACACACCTGATAAAAAAGCCCCGATCTTTCGATCAGGGCTTTTTCCATTACAGGCCGTTCTTGGCCTTGAACTCCCGACGCCTGCGATGCAACACCGGCTCGGTATAGCCATTGGGCTGCTTGGTCCCTTCAATCACCAACTCCACCGCTGCCTGGAACGCGATGTTGCTGTCGAAGTCCGGAGCCAGTGGGCGGTACAACGCATCCCCGGCATTTTGACGGTCCACCACCGGCGCCATGCGCTTGAGGCTGTCCATCACTTGAGCTTCGTTGACGATGCCGTGGCGCAGCCAGTTGGCGATGTGCTGGCTGGAAATGCGCAGGGTGGCGCGGTCTTCCATCAGGCCGACATCGTTGATGTCCGGCACCTTGGAGCAGCCCACACCCTGGTCGATCCAACGCACCACATAGCCGAGGATGCCCTGGGCGTTGTTGTCCAGTTCGTTGCGGATCTCTTCTTCGGACCAATCGGTGTTGCTGGCCAGAGGAATGGTGAGGATATCGTCCACCGAAGCGCGCTCGCGCTTGGCCAGTTCGGCCTGGCGGGCAAACACATCAACCTTGTGGTAGTGCAACGCATGCAGGGCCGCAGCGGTCGGCGACGGTACCCAGGCGGTGTTGGCACCGGCCAACGGATGGGCGATTTTCTGCTCAAGCATCAAAGCCATCAGGTCGGGCATGGCCCACATGCCTTTACCGATCTGTGCACGACCTTGCAGGCCGGTGCTCAGGCCGATATCGACGTTCCAGTTCTCATAGGCGCCGATCCATTTTTCCGCCTTCATGGCCGCCTTGCGCACCATCGCGCCGGCTTCCATGGAGGTGTGGATTTCATCGCCGGTACGGTCGAGGAAACCGGTGTTGATAAACACCACACGCTCGCTGGCCGCCTTGATGCAGGCCTTGAGGTTGACCGTGGTGCGGCGCTCCTCGTCCATGATCCCGACCTTGAGGGTATTGCGCGCCAGGTTCAGCACTTCTTCGATGCGACCGAACAGTTCGTTGGTGAACGCGGCTTCTTCCGGGCCGTGCATCTTCGGTTTCACGATGTACACAGAACCGGTACGGCTGTTCTTGCGGGTGTTGTTGCCGTTGAGGCTGTGGATCGCCGCCAGGCTGGTGATCAGGCCGTCGAGGATGCCTTCGGGTACTTCGTTGCCGTCTTTATCGAGGATCGCGTCGATGGTCATCAAGTGGCCAACGTTGCGCACGAACAACAGCGAACGGCCGTGCAGGGTCACGTCGCTGCCATCCACGCCGGTGTAGACGCGGTCAGGGTTCATGGTGCGGGTGAAGGTCTGGCCGCCCTTGGCCACTTCTTCGGCCAGGTCGCCCTTCATCAGGCCGAGCCAGTTGCGGTAGATCACCACTTTGTCATCGGCGTCGACGGCGGCCACAGAGTCTTCGCAGTCCATGATGGTGGTCAGCGCGGCTTCCATCAGCACGTCTTTGACGCCTGCGGCGTCCGTTTGGCCGACTGGGGTGCTGGCGTCGATCTGGATTTCGAAGTGCAGGCCATTGTGCTTGAGCAGGATCGCAATCGGCTCGGCCGCAGGGCCCTGGAAACCGATCAACTGGGCATCGTCACGCAGGCCGCTGTTGCTGCCGCCTTTGAGGCTGACGATCAGCTTGCCATCGACGATTTTGTAGCCGGTGGAATCGACATGGCTGCCGGCGCTGAGCGGTGCGGCCTCGTCGAGGAAAGCGCGGGCGAAGGCAATGACCTTGTCGCCACGCACTTTGTTATAGCCCTTGCCCTTCTCGGCGCCGTTGGCTTCGCTGATGGCGTCGGTGCCATAGAGCGCGTCGTACAGCGAGCCCCAGCGCGCATTCGAGGCATTGAGGGCGAAGCGGGCGTTCATCACCGGCACGACCAGCTGTGGGCCGGCCATGCGTGCGATCTCATCATCGACGTTTTGGGTCGAGGCCTCAAAGTCTGCGGCTTCTGGCAACAGGTAGCCGATGTCTTGCAGGAAGGCTTTGTAGGCCACCGGGTCATGGGCCTGGCCGGCGTGGGTCTGGTGCCAGGTATCGATCCGCGCCTGGAAGTCGTCGCGTTTGGCGAGTAGGGCTTTGTTCTTCGGGGCCAGGTCATGGATGACCTTGTCGGCACCGGCCCAGAACTGGTCGGCAGTGATGCCGGTACCGGGAATGGCTTCGTTGTTCACGAAGTCGAACAGGACTTTGGCGACCTGCAGGCCACCGACTTGAACGTGTTCAGTCATTGCTTGCCTCACTCTGCGGAGCTTATGCGCTTTATCAGATTTTCATTATGTAGTGCACGGTTGGGCATACTACATGATGACTTGCGGTTGTGAAAATTAGACTAAATACGTCGTTTAGCGACCCACTTTGGTCGTACGGTCACAGCGGAGAACCAGATGTTCTCAAAAAACTATTGGATTGTTCCAGATAAATATAAAAATGGTACACGATTTGTCTGGGGGAGCTGGCTTGCCTGCGATGGACGTTGACGATCACGCGTCCCTTCTGGATAAACGCGGCATGTCTATAATCGAGGATCAACCAACCGAGGGACTGCGCCATGGACCATCTTGTACTCACTATTATCGCCGCCGACAAACCCGGCCTGGTTGAACGCATCGCGCAGAACATTGCCAGTCATGGTGGTAACTGGCTGGAAAGCCGCATGGCGCACATGGCCGGGCAGTTTGCCGGGATCCTGCGGGTGAGCGTGCCGAGCGAGCAGCGCCAGGCATTGGTGGGGGCATTGGAGGATTTATCCACCCATGGCATTCGCGTGTTGGTGGGTGAGGGCAGCAGCGGCCAGGCATCGGCGTCCAAGCCGATCCTGATGACCCTGGTGGGCAATGACCGCTCGGGCATCGTGCGTGAGATCACCGCGCTGCTGAGCCAGCAGGGCGTCAACCTGGAACGCCTGAGCACCGATGTGCGCCCGGCGCCCATGAGCGGTGATCCGCTGTTCAACGCCGAGGCGTTGTTGCAAGTGCCGGCCACGCTATCGCTGGAAACCCTGCAAGAGGCTTTGGAAACCTTGGCCGATGACTTGATGGTGGAGTTGCGTCAGGAGGAATAACGATCCGCAAGGTTATGCAGGGAAATCTTGCATGGGCCTGTGGATAACCTGTAGAGACCCGACGCCAGGCCACGTCCGCCGGCCTTCTGCGCAAGTTGAGCAAAAAACGAGCAGTTTCAAGGGCTTGTGCACAAATGGCGGGGATCAGGTTGTGGATAACCTTGGGGTCGAACGCTACAAGCCACGAAAGCCGTGGCTTGTAGAGGTTTGTACGTTATTTGATCAGCGTTTACGCACGGTCAGCCAGGCATCCAGGCTGTACACCACCAACCCGGCCCAGATAAAGGCGAAGGCGATCAGCGTGCTCGGCGCCAGGTGTTCACCGAACAACAGCACGGCTTCGAGCAACACCAGCGTCGGCGCCACATACTGCAAAAAGCCCAGGGCGGTGTAGGGCAAATGCCGTGCAGCGGCGTTGAAGCACACTAGGGGAATCAGCGTCACCGGGCCTGCGGCCACCAGCCACCAGGCCTCTGAGGTGCTCCAGAACGCCAGTTGCGCGCTGTGGGCGGTCGGGTTGAACAACAACCAGGCGACGGCAATGGGTACCAGCATCCAGGTTTCCACCACCAGCCCTGGCAGCGCCTTGACCGGCGCCTGCTTGCGGATCAAACCGTAGAAGCCGAACGTCAGCGCCAGCGCCAGCGACACCCACGGCAGGCTACCGACTTGCCACACCTGCTGCGCCACACCTATCGCTGCCAACCCCACCGCTACCCATTGCAAACGGCGCAAGCGCTCGCCGAGGATCAGCATGCCCAGCAGCACATTCACCAGCGGGTTGATGTAGTAACCCAGGCTCGCTTCAAGCATGCGCCCGGTGTTCACCGACCACACATAGGTCAGCCAGTTAGCGGCGATCAACGAACCGCTGAGGGCCAGGATCGCCAGGCGCTTGGGGTTGTCGCGCAGTTCGCGAAACCAGCCGGGATGTTTCCACACCATCAGCAACAGCCCACCGAACAGGGCCGACCACAACACGCGGTGCACGATGATCTCGGCGGCGGGCACGCTGGCGATGGCTTTGAAGTAGAGCGGGAACAGACCCCAGATGACATAGGCGCTCAGGCCCAGGATGTACCCCTTGCGGGGGTTGGCGGCTTGCATTGCAGAATCCTTGCTCAGGCAGCTAACAAAGCGCAATTGTAAGGATATTTGTCAGACAACGCTCGTTCCCACGCTCTGCGTGGTAACGCCGCCTTGGACGCTCTGCGTCTGCTCTTAAATCGTGACGCGGAGCGTCACAGGATGCGCGCCCACGCAGAGCGTGGGGGCGAGCATGGACAGCCAGCTCCCACAGGAGGCAGGGCCAGGTCAGAAGAGCTTCAGCGGTTCTTCATTGAGCGCCGACAGTTGCTCGCGCAACGCCAGCACCTGGTCACCCCAATACCGTTCGCTGCCAAACCACGGAAAGCTATGGGGAAACGCCGGGTCGTCCCAGCGTCGTGCGAGCCAGGCACTGTAGTGCATCAAGCGCAGGGCGCGCAGCGGCTCGATCAGCGCCAGTTCGCGCGGGTCGAAGTCGTGGAATTCCTGATAGCCGTCCATCAGCTCCGAGAGCTGGCCGAGGCATTCCTGGCGGTCACCAGCCAGCATCATCCACAGGTCTTGCACCGCTGGGCCCATGCGGCAGTCATCCAGGTCGACGATATGGAACATCTCGTCGCGGCACATCATGTTGCCGGGGTGGCAGTCACCGTGCATACGGATGTTCTTGTGCGGCGTGGCCTTGTAAACCTCTTCCACACGCTTGAGCAAGTCGCGGGCCACGGACTCGTAGGCCGGCAACAGGCTTTTGGGAATGAAGTTGCCTTCAAGCAAGGTGGTGAGGGAGTCGTGACCGAAATTCTTCACCCCCAGGGCTTCGCGGTGTTCGAACGGGCGGGTGGAGCCCACCGCGTGCAAACGCCCCAGCAGTTGCCCGAGCCGGTAAAGCTGATCGAGGTTGCCTGGCTCCGGCGCCCGGCCGCCACGGCGGGGGAACAGGGTGAAGCGGAAACCTGCATGTTCGAACAGGCTCTCGCCGTTGTGGACCAAGGGGGCGACCACCGGTACATCGCACTCGGCCAGTTCGAAGGTGAAGCGGTGTTCTTCGAGGATCGCCTCGTTGGTCCAGCGCTGGGGGCGATAGAACTTGGCGATCAGCGGTTCGGCGTCTTCGATGCCCACTTGGTACACGCGGTTTTCGTAGCTGTTGAGCGCCAGAACCCGCGCGTCGCTGAGGAAACCGATGCTTTCGACGGCGTCGAGCACCAGGTCTGGGGTGAGTGTTTCAAACGGGTGGGCCATGCGAACTCCTGCGCGCAGCAGGGCGCCGCGTCCGGCCGGGTATGGTAACAGCATAGATAGCCGGTGGCTGTGCGGACGCCTTCGCAGGCAAGCCAGCGCCCACACTGGCATGTATTTACACATCGAAATGTGGGTGCTGGCTTGCCTGCGATAGCGGTCTATCAGGCGCCTACGATCCCGCCATCATCCCGCCGAATCGCCATCACCGAAGACCGGGGTTTGCCATTGGGCAGGTGTTCCGGCCAGGTCGAACCACCGGTTTCCCCTGGGTGCTGAATGCCCACGAACAAGGTTTTCTGGTCCGGCGAAAAGCTGATCCCCGTCACTTCACACGCCACCGGCCCCACCATGAAGCGACGGATTTCACCCGTGCTCGGGTCGGCGCACAGCATCTGGTTATTGCCCATGCCCGCAAAGTCGCCGGCGTTGCTGTAGTCGCCATCGGTCAGGATCCACAGGCGCCCGGCTTTGTCGAAGCCCAGGCCGTCGGGGCTGTTGAACATGTTTTGCGGGTTGATGTTGGACGAGCCGCCCTTGGGGTTGCCGGCATGTACGCCGGGGTTGCCGGCCACCACGAACAGGTCCCAGGTGAAGTCCGTGGCACCGTGGTTATCGGCTTCGGCTTTCCAGCGCAGGATCTGGCCGTAGACGTTTTTCTCCCGTGGGTTGGGGCCGCCCACCGGCTGGCCCTCTTCGCCGCGCTTGGCGTTGTTGGTCAGGGTGCAATAGACCTGGCCATCGGTAGGGCTGACCACGATCCATTCCGGGCGGTCCATGCGTGTGGCTTTCACCACGCTGGCGGCCAGGCGCGCATGAATCAGCACCTCGGCCTGGTTAGCGAAACCGCTGCTGGCGTCAATGCCGTTTTTGCCATGGGTGAGTTCGACCCACTGGCCTTT
Organism: Pseudomonas sp. CCI1.1; assembly: GCF_034348165.1. Taxonomy (NCBI): domain Bacteria; kingdom Pseudomonadati; phylum Pseudomonadota; class Gammaproteobacteria; order Pseudomonadales; family Pseudomonadaceae; genus Pseudomonas; species Pseudomonas sp. CCI1.1. The sequence goes on along the minus strand of NZ_CP133780.1, from coordinate 4,076,256 downwards.
GCCCTTGGGATGGTCGGCGTTGCCGTCGCCCGCGTCGAAGATCGCCACGTACAAGGTGCCGTGGTCGAGCAGGTCTTTGTTGGCCTTCGGGTTGTTGTGGTTGATCTGATCGCGGCTGATGAACTTGTAGATGAATTCACCGCGTTCATCGTCGCCCATGTACACCACGGCGCGGCCGTCACGGGTTTCGGCGAGGGCCGCGTTCTCGTGCTTGAAGCGGCCCAAGGCCGTGCGTTTTACCGGGGTGGATTGCGGATCGAACGGGTCGATTTCCACCACCCAACCATGGCGATTGAGTTCGTTGGGGTTCTTGGCCATATCAAAGCGCGGGTCGTGCTGATGCCAGTTGATGTCCTTGCTGGCGGCCACCACGCCGTAGCGCTTCTGCCCTGCGTCGAAGGTTTGCTGCGGGTTGCTGCTGCCGAAGCAGTCGGTGAAGTTTTCTTCGCAGGTCAGGTAGGTGCCCCACGGCGTCTTGCCGTTGGCGCAGTTCTGGAACGTGCCGAGGACTTTTTTGCCGCTCTTGTCGGCGGTGGTTTTCAGCCAGTCATGGCCGGCGGCAGGGCCACTCAAACGGATCGGCGAATTGCCGTGGATGCGCCGGTTGTAGCGTGAATCCTGGACGAATTGCCAGGTGTCGCCCTTGCGGCGTACTTCGATCACCGACACGCCTTCGCTGGCCAGGGCCTTGCGCACGTCTTCGGCCGATTGTGGCGCGCCGCCGTGGGCGTAGAGGTAGCGATAGTTGGTGTATTCGTTGTTGATCGCCATCAGCGCGCGGTTGTCGTCACCGGGGAATGGAAACAGGCTCATGCCGTCGTTGTTGTCGCCGAACTGTTGTTCCTGAGCCTTGGCGGTGCCATGGCCGGACGGGTCGAAAGCCGGGGCGTTCTTGTGCAGGGGCTGGCCCCAACTGATCAACACCGAAGCACTGTAGCCCGGTGGCAGGGTGATGGTGTCGCTGGTGGCGGCGGCGATGCTGGTGAACCCCAGCAGCGGGCTGGCGGAAGCGGCATTCACGGCCAGGGCGCTGCGGCTCAGCAGGTTACCGCCGAGGAACATCGCAGCGCCGCACAGGGCGCCTGCGCCGATAAAGCGACGGCGGGTCAGGCCCACCATCTGTTCAAGGTCGGTGGCTTGGTTTTCTTCTAATAGGCTCATCACAGGCTCCTTAAGGTTTTTGCAAACACCTTAAGCAGCGCTTGTGACCGAATTGTTGCAGCTTGAAGACGCGCGCCCGTTACACCGGGGTGCCAAGCAATACATGGCTGGGTGCAAACTGCACGCGGATCGGCTGGCCTTGCGCTGCATCAATGGCCTTGAGCGCGACGGGCGGCGCCAGCGCGCACAACACTTGGCCGTTGGGCAGGGCAATACGCACCTCGCTGGGGCCGTCTTCGGCGGCGAGAATGGTCTCGATCCTGCCTTCCAGGCAATTGTGTCCAAGTGTTTCAGCTTGCCCGTCCACCAGTAATTCAAGCCACCCGGCCTTGATCAGGGCCACTACTTCCACGCCGGTCTGCAGTTCCAGGCGCAGGGTGCTGTCGTGGGTGATCTGTGCGTCGAGGTGCAGGCCGCCGGCCAATTGCAGGCGGATCATGTCGTTGTGGCCATGGCTCTCTATGGTACTGACCTGGCCGTGCAATTGGTTGCGCGCGCTGGTGCGCAGCATCAAGCGGCCCAGCAGGTTGAAGTCGCTGGCCGCTTCGTCCGAGCCAAGGATCTCGGCCTGAAGCAGTTGCAGGCGCTGATAAAGGCGCAGGACCCGTTCCCCTTCCTGCGTCAGTTTGGCGCCGCCACCGCCCTTGCCACCGACGCTGCGTTGCACCAGCGGTTTTTGCGCCAGGTTGTTCAGCTCATCAATGGCGTCCCAGGCGGCCTTGTAACTCAACCCGGCACTCTTGGCCGCACGGGTGATGGAGCCCTGCTCGGCGATATGCCCCAGCAAGGCAATACGCTGGGGGCGGCGGATGATGTGTTGGCTGAGAGGGCTGGGCACAGACATGGCAGATACGCTTGGGTGAGATGCGCCGACGTTGCCGCGCTGGCGCAGGGGAGTCAAGTCAGCTGCCGGGTTTGGGCGTACGGGCCAGGCAATACACGTCCACCTGGCGCGCGCCGGCGTTTATCAACAAGCGCGCCAGGCTGTGGGCGGTGGCGCCGGTGGTGAGGACGTCGTCTACCAGCGCCAGATGTTGCCCGGCAACCTGAATGCCGGGGGCCAGTGCGAAGGCGTTGAGCAGGTTGCGTTTGCGGGTCTTGGCATCGAGGTCTTGCTGCGCCACGGTTTCATGGGGGCGCAACAGCGCATGCTCATCAAAGGGAATGTCGAGGGCGTGACTGAGCCAGCGGGCCAGCATCAACGCTTGATTAAAGCCGCGTTCGCGCAGGCGTTTGCGCGCCATGGGCACCGGTAGCAGGCAGTCGGGGCGCTCCAGTTCGGCGTTATCGAAGCGATGCTGCAAGTGCTGCCCCAGCAGACGCGCCAGCAAGTGCCCCAGCGGCCAACGCGCCTGATGCTTGAAGCGGCTGATCAGGGTGTCCACGGGAAAACTGTAGGTCCATGGCGCGACCACCTGATGAAAGGCCGGAGGCTGTTTTTGGCACTGGCCGCAGATCAACCCATCCATGGGCAAGGGCAGTGCGCAGCGCTCGCATTGTTCCATCAGCCATGGCAATTCTGTTTCGCAGGCGTTGCACACGGCCTCGGCCGAGTCGGTGCACTCATCGCAAATCAAACAGGTCTGTATGCTTTTTAACCAGATGTAAACTTGGTGTTTGTGCTCAGGTTGACAGTGCATGAATCTTCCTTAAATATGCCGAGCATCCGTGTCGTGCCTGTGGATATTGCCCTTCCCACAGCGCTTGCCAAAGCATAATCAAGGAATCGCCCATGAGCGCCAGCACCTCTGCCACCCTGCGTCACGATTGGTCTTTAGCTGAAGTCAAAGCCCTGTTCGTGCAGCCCTTCAACGACCTGTTGTTCCAGGCGCAGACCGTGCACCGCGCGCATTTCGACGCCAACCGCGTGCAGGTCTCGACCCTGCTGTCGATCAAGACCGGCGCCTGCCCGGAAGATTGCAAATATTGTCCGCAGTCGGGCCACTACAACACTGGCCTGGAAAAAGAGAAGTTGATGGAGGTGCAGAAGGTCCTCGAGGAGGCCGCTCGTGCCAAGGCCATCGGTTCGACGCGTTTCTGCATGGGTGCGGCATGGAAACATCCGTCGGCCAAAGACATGCCCTACGTGCTGGAAATGGTCAAAGGCGTGAAGGCCATGGGCCTGGAAACCTGCATGACCCTCGGACGCCTCGACCAGGACCAGACCGAAGCGCTGGCCCAGGCCGGCCTTGACTACTACAACCACAACCTCGACACCTCGCCGGAGTTCTACGGCTCGATCATCACCACCCGCACCTACAGCGAGCGCCTGCAAACCCTGGCCTATGTGCGTGATTCGGGGATGAAGATCTGCTCGGGCGGTATCCTCGGCATGGGCGAGTCCCTCGACGACCGTGCCAACTTGCTGATCCAACTGGCCAACCTGCCGGAGCATCCGGAATCGGTGCCGATCAACATGCTGGTGAAGGTAGCGGGTACGCCGTTGGAAAACGCCGATGACATCGACCCCTTCGATTTCATCCGCATGCTGGCGGTGGCGCGCATCCTGATGCCGCAGTCCCATGTGCGCCTGTCGGCCGGCCGCGAAGCCATGAACGAGCAGATGCAGGCCCTGGCGTTTTTTGCCGGCGCCAACTCGATCTTCTACGGCGACAAACTGCTGACCACCGCTAACCCCCAGGCTGACAAGGACATGCAACTGTTCGCACGCCTGGGCATCCTGCCCGAAGCCCGTGAAGAGCATGCCGATGAAGTGCACCAGGCGGCGATCGAGCAGGCGTTGGTGGAGCAAAAGAGCAGCGAGCAGTTCTACAACGCTGTGGTGTAACCACCTTTGGAATGCATTCCAGCTCCTCCAGTGGATTGAGTTGAACCTGTTAAATCGAGGCCAGCATGTCTTTCGATCTCGCCGCGCGCCTCGCTGTTCGCCGTGCCGACCATCTTTACCGCCAGCGCCCCTTGCTGCAGAGCCCCCAAGGCCCGCATGTGGTGGTGGACGGGCAACCGTTGTTGGCCTTCTGCAATAACGATTACCTGGGCCTTGCCAATCACCCGCAAGTGATCGAAGCCTGGCGCGCCGGTGCGTCCCGCTGGGGCGTGGGCGGTGGCGCTTCGCATTTGGTGGTGGGCCACGCCACCCCGCACCATGAGCTGGAAGAAGCTCTGGCTGACTTGACCGGTCGCCCGCGTGCCTTGCTGTTCACCACCGGCTACATGGTCAACCTCGGCGCGGTCACGGCGCTGGTGGGGCAGGGCGATACGGTATTGGAAGACCGGCTTAACCACGCGTCCTTGCTGGATGCTGGTTTGCTGTCCGGTGCGCGTTTCAACCGCTACCTGCATAACGACGCAGGCAGCCTGGCCAAGCGCCTGGAGAAAGCCACCGGCAATACCTTGGTGGTCACCGACGGTGTGTTCAGCATGGACGGCGACCTTGCCGACCTGCCCGCGCTGGCCCGTGAAACCCGGGCCAAAGGGGCCTGGCTGATGGTGGATGACGCCCATGGCTTCGGCCCGCTGGGCGCCAACGGCGGCGGCATCGTCGAGCATTTCGGCTTGAGCCAGGACGACGTGCCCGTGCTGGTTGGCACCTTGGGCAAAGCGTTCGGCACCGCCGGGGCCTTCGTGGCCGGCAGTGAGGACTTGATCGAGAGCCTGATCCAATTCGCCCGCCCGTATATCTACACCACCAGCCAACCACCGGCACTGGCCTGCGCCACCCTCAAAAGCCTGGAACTGCTGCGCAGCGAACATTGGCGACGCGAGCACCTCAACGCGTTGATCCGCCAGTTCCGTCATGGCGCCGAGCAGATCGGCCTGGGCTTGATGGACAGCTTTACGCCGATCCAACCGATCCTGATTGGAGACAGCGCCCGGGCACTGCGCCTGTCGCAGATGCTGCGCGAGCGTGGCCTGATGGTGACTGCCATTCGCCCACCGACCGTGCCCGCCGGCAGTGCCCGTCTACGGGTGACATTGACGGCGGCCCACAGCGAGGCGCAGGTGCAGCTATTGTTAGATGGGTTGCAAGCGTGTTTTCGCTTATTAGACGCCTCGGAGCCCGGCCATGCGTAATCGACTGATATTGCTGCCGGGCTGGGGACTGGGTGTGTCCCCGCTAGAACCGTTGGCCGCTGCGCTGCACGGCCTGAACGAGCATTTACAGGTACAGATCGAACCCTTGCCGGCGCTGCAAGCCAGCGAACTCGGTGAGTGGCTCGATGAACTCGATGCGACGCTGCCGGACAATGCCTGGCTCGGGGGCTGGTCGCTGGGCGGCATGCTCGCGTCCGAGTTGGCGGCGCGCCGTGGCGAGCGGTGCTGCGGCTTGCTGACCCTGGCGAGCAACCCGTGTTTCGTCGCCCATGACGGCTGGCCCCATGGGATGCCTGCTGAAACCTTCGATGCATTTCTGGCCGGCTGCCACGCCGACTCCCAGGTCACGCTCAAGCGTTTTGGCCTGTTGTGCGCCAAGGGTGCCGAAGACCCGCGCGGCTTGTCGCGGTTGTTGGTCAGCGGTGCGCCGAATACCTCCCCCAGCGTCTTGATGCCCGGCCTGGAGCTGCTGGCCCAACTGGATACGCGGGCGGCCTTGCAGGCTTTTCGCGGGCCGCAGTTGCACCTGTTTGCCGGCCTGGACGGGTTGGTGCCTGCCGAAGCCGCCAGTGATCTGCTGGCCTTGCTCCCCGATGTAGAAATCGGCCTGATTGAACAGGCCGGTCACGCGTTTCTTCTGGAAGACCCTCACGGAGTGGCCGGGGCTATCCAGGCTTTTTTGCATGAGTGTGTCGATGACTGACCTATCCCACCCGCCCTTGCCTGGGGGCTTGCCGGACAAGCGCCAGGTCGCAGCCTCGTTCTCCCGTGCGGCGGCCAGTTACGACAGCGTGGCCGAGTTGCAGCGTGCGGTCGGGCATGAACTGCTCAGCCGCTTGCCGCACGGCCTGGTGCCCCAGCGTTGGCTGGACATGGGCTGTGGCACGGGTTACTTCAGCCGCGTATTGGGCAAGCGTTTGCCCGGCAGCCAAGGTGTGGCGTTGGACATTGCCGAGGGCATGCTCAACCACGCGCGTCCGCTGGGCGGCGCCGCGCACTTTATAGCCGGTGATGCAGAACGCTTGCCGCTTGCAGCTGACAGCGTTGAGCTGCTCTTCTCCAGCCTCGCGGTACAGTGGTGTGCCCATTTTGATGCGGTGCTCAGCGAAGCCCGGCGCGTGCTGCGACCAGGTGGCGTGCTGGCCTTTGCCAGCCTGTGCGTAGGCACCCTGGATGAGTTGCGCGAGAGTTGGCGGGCGGCGGATGGCCTGGTCCACGTCAATCGCTTCCGCACCTTCGAGGCTTATCAGCAACTGTGTGCGGCCAGTGGTTTGCGCGTGATCAGCCTGGAGCGAAAGCCCCATGTGTTGCATTACCCGGATGTGCGCAGCCTGACCCATGAACTCAAGGCACTGGGCGCCCATAACCTCAACCCAGGCCGCCCGGGAGGGTTGACGGGCCGTGCGCGGATTGTCGCGCTGGTAGAGGCCTACGAGCAGTTCCGCCAGGCCCAGGGCCTGCCCGCCACGTACCAGGTGGTGTATGCCGTACTGGAGAAACCGTTATGAGCGCCGCTTACTTCATCACCGGTACAGACACCGATGTTGGCAAGACCACCATCGCCGCCGGCCTGTTGCATGCGGCCAGGCTTTGCGGCAAAAGCACGGCCGCCGGAAAGCCGGTGGCGTCGGGCTGCCAACTGACGGCCCAGGGCCTGCGCAATGCCGATGCGTTGGCGTTGCTGGCCGAGTGTTCCGTGCCGCTCAGTTATGCCGAGGTCAACCCGGTGGCCTTCGAGCCAGCTATCGCGCCGCATCTGGCAGCGCGCGAGGCGGGCGTCGGGCTCACGGTGCAATCGCTGCTCAAACCGATGCAGCAGATCTTGGCACGGGGCGCGGACTTCACCTTGATCGAAGGGGCAGGCGGTTGGCGCGTGCCCTTGGCCGACCAGGCCAACCTGTCGGACCTGGCCATGGCGCTCAAGCTGCCGGTGATCTTGGTGGTAGGCGTGCGCCTTGGGTGCATCAGCCACGCGTTGCTCACCGCCGAAGCCATCGCACGGGATGGCTTGCCGCTGGCGGGCTGGGTGGCAAATATCATCGACCCCAAGACCTCTCGTCTGGAAGAAAACCTCGCCACCCTGGCTGAGCGCCTGCCCGCGCCTTGCCTGGGGCGAGTGCCTAAACTCAAGCATGCCGGGGCTGCCGCGGTGGCCGAGTACTTGGAGCTGGACCTGCTTGACTGATTTTGGCTATCGCTAAGGCAATATGCCATTAGTGTTTTTGACGGGCCTTTTGCCAGGATGTCTGGTTCAATCGGGCTTCACGATTCTCTAAAGGCAGGCTTACGCCATGGACATCTCTGGAAGCAGCGCGTTTTATTCGGGCCTGAGCACTATTCAGACCGGGCAGAACCGTGTCGACCAGGCGGCCGGCAAGATTGCCAGCGCCGGAACCACCCAGCCATCTGCCGCGCAAAGCGACCGTCTGCAAGCCAATGACCGCGCCCAAGCGTCCAACTCGGCGAGCAACATGGTGGAAATGGCCCAGGGCAAGTTTCAAGTCGAGCTGGGGGCGAAAGTCGCCAAGGCTTCGGACGAAATGCTCGGTACCTTGATCGATACCTACGCTTAACTTCTCTATCGCTTGCCCGCTCCTCTCTGTGGGAGCTGGCTTGCCTGCGATAGCATCAACGCATACTGCCTGATAGATACACCCTGGCGTCTGCATCGCAGGCAAGCCAGCTCCCACAGTCGTTCCGCGACATTCTGCTTTCCTTAAATCATGAGGCATCCCGCCGCAGGCCTCGCCGTGCCTGGCTGACCCGCGTCAAGACAAACGGCATCTGGCCGACGCTTGACAACCCTGGGTGGTAAACGTATGTTTCAAACACCTGTTTGACCGCCATAACAAATCCACGCGGTTGTTCATCCCAGTTACATCAGCAGAGGTTTATCGCTATGCCTGACTACAAGGCCCCCTTGCGTGATATTCGCTTCGTTCGTGACGAACTGCTCGGTTATGAAGCGCACTATCAGAGCCTGCCGGCTTGCCAGGACGCTACCCCGGACATGGTCGACGCCATCCTCGAAGAAGGCGCCAAGTTCTGTGAGCAAGTACTGGCACCGTTGAACCGCGTGGGCGACATCGAAGGGTGTACCTGGAGTGAGTCAGGCGTTAAGACCCCTGCGGGTTTCAAAGAGGCCTACAAACAATTCGTCGAAGGCGGCTGGCCAAGCCTGGCCCACGACGTGGAGCACGGTGGCCAAGGCCTGCCGGAATCCCTGGGCCTGGCTGTGAGTGAAATGGTCGGCGAAGCCAACTGGTCGTGGGGCATGTACCCTGGCCTGTCCCATGGCGCGATGAATACCATTTCCGAGCACGGCACTCCCGAGCAGCAAGACGCTTACCTGACCAAGCTGGTGTCGGGCGAATGGACCGGCACCATGTGCCTGACCGAGCCACACTGCGGCACCGACCTGGGCATGCTGCGCACCAAGGCCGAGCCTCAGGCTGACGGTTCCTACAAAGTCTCCGGTACCAAGATCTTCATCTCGGCCGGTGAACACGACATGGCCGACAACATCGTCCACATCGTACTGGCCCGCCTGCCGGATGCACCGGCTGGCACCAAAGGCATCTCGCTGTTTATCGTGCCCAAGTTCCTGCCCAACGCCGATGGCTCGGTGGGCGAGCGCAACGCGGTCACCTGTGGTTCCCTGGAACACAAGATGGGCATCCACGGCAACGCCACCTGCGTGATGAACTTCGACGCGGCCACCGGTTTCCTGATCGGCCCGGCGAACAAAGGCCTGAACTGCATGTTCACCTTTATGAACACCGCTCGGCTGGGCACCGCGCTGCAAGGCCTGGCTCACGCCGAGATCGGCTTCCAGGGCGGCTTGAAATATGCGCGTGATCGCCTGCAAATGCGCTCCCTGACCGGCCCGAAAGCGCCAGATAAAGCCGCTGACCCGATCATCGTGCACCCTGACGTACGCCGCATGCTGCTGACCATGAAGGCCTTCGCCGAAGGTAACCGTGCGATGGTGTACTTCACTGCCAAGCAAGTGGACATCGTCAAGTACGGTACCGACGACGAAGCCAAGAAACAGGCGGATGCCCTGCTGGCCTTCATGACTCCGATCGCCAAGGCGTTCATGACCGAAGTCGGTTTTGAATCGGCCAACCATGGCGTGCAGATCTACGGTGGCCACGGCTTTATCGCTGAGTGGGGCATGGAGCAGAACGTTCGCGACAGCCGCATTTCGATGCTGTACGAGGGCACCACCGGTATCCAGGCGCTGGACTTGCTCGGCCGTAAAGTGCTGATGACCCAAGGCGAAGCGCTCAAGGGTTTCACCAAGATCGTGCACAAGTTCTGCCAGGCCAACGAAGGCAACGAAGCGGTTAACGAGTTCGTGGCACCGCTGGCGGCACTGAATAAAGAGTGGGGCGAGTTGACCATGAAGGTCGGCATGGCCGCGATGAAAGACCGTGAAGAAGTCGGTGCTGCTTCGGTGGACTACCTGATGTACTCCGGCTACGCCTGCCTGGCGTACTTCTGGGCCGACATGGCACGCCTGGCCGCCGAGAAACTGGCCGCTGGCACCAGCGAAGAGGCGTTCTACACCGCCAAGTTGCAGACTGCGCGCTTCTACTTCCAGCGCATCCTGCCGCGTACCCGCACCCACGTGGCAACCATGCTGTCGGGCGCCAACAACCTGATGGACATGAAAGAAGAAGACTTCGGCCTGGCTTACTAAGCCTTACCGGGTTCTTCTGAAAACCGCCGCCTCCTTCGGGACGCGGCGGTTTTTTTGTACGTGTGTAGGCGCGAGTCTAAAAAACCACAGCAATGCACTCAGGGATTGCGATGAGCTGCCGTTACAGTGATGGCAATGTGATACATGCCCGGTCGGTTGTGCTTAACTGACCGCCTAGAAGCACAGTGCCATTATTTGTTTGCGGGTCGGAGTTTTACCCTTGTCACGCGTGTCCGCTGTACGTTTCAGCCATTTCCTACCGTCGCTGCTGCTGTTGCTGGCCGGGCTCTCGGCTGCGTACGTCAAGGACCTCAGCGTCTTCTTCACCTCGCTGTTCAACGTACTGCCCACCCTGGTTCTGCTGCTCGGTGGCGCTTACTGCGCGGTGTATCGACGCCAACGTGAACTGTTCCTGATGGTCACGGTGTACGTCGCCTATTTCCTGCTGGACACCCAGACCGACTTCTACCGCGACAATGGCCGCGTGCGTGAAGACGCTGCGGTGGTGTTCCACCTGTGTTGCCTGCTGTTGCCCTTGCTGTTCAGCATTTATGCGCTGTGGCAGGAAAAAACCCATCTGTTTCGTGACTTCGTCGCCCGCTGCGCGGTGCTGCTGGCGGTGGGCAGTGTGGCGCTGGCCCTGGAGCAAAGTTTTCCCCAGGCCTTGCTGGGCTGGTTGGCGGAGATCCGTTGGCCGATGCTGCATGGCGCCTGGATGAGCCTGATCCAACTCTCGTACCCAATGTTCCTGATCGGCTTTCTCACCCTGGCCGCTCAATACTGGTACCAGCCGCGCCCGCTGCACGCCGCACAACTGGTGGGGCTGCTGGGCATGTTCTGGATGTTGCCGCAAACTTTCATCCTGCCGTTCACCCTCAACATCATGTGCAGCCAAGTGATGCTGATGATCGCTGCGGGCGTGGCGCACGAGGCGTATCAAATGGCGTTCCGTGATGAACTCACCGGCTTGCCGGGGCGCCGTGCCCTCAACGAGCGCATGCAGCGGCTAGGTCGCAACTATGTGCTGGCGATGAGCGACGTCGATCACTTCAAGCGTTTCAATGACACCCACGGCCACGACGTGGGCGACCAGGTGCTGCGCCTGGTGGCGAGCAAGTTGTCCAAGGTCAATGGAGGCGGGCGGGCCTACCGTTACGGCGGTGAAGAGTTTGCCGTGGTGTTTGCCGGCAAGACCCTGGATGAGTGCATGCCGCACCTGGAGGAGATCCGCGAGATCATCGCCAGCTACGACATCAAGTTGCGCAACCCGGACCGCCCCCAGGACGATCATCAAGGCCGCCAGCGCCGTGCCGGCAGCGGCGCGTCCAGTGTGTCGGTGACGGTAAGCATCGGCGTGGCCGAGCGCCAGGCCGAGCAACGCAGCCCCGACGAGGTACTCAAATCCGCCGACCAGGCGCTTTACACCGCCAAGGGCGCGGGGCGTAACTGTGTGGTCGCAGCCGGGCAAACCCGCCGTGGCGCGGTGCGCATGGAGAGCGCTGCCGGTTGAGTAATGGCGCTGTATTCAGCAGCGCTACAGTGATTGTCCACGGCCATGGCCGGCAGTAGGTTAACCCTATCTGCTGCCGGAGACATTGCCATGCCTGAGTACAAAGCTCCCCTGCGCGACATGCGCTTTCTGATCGACAACGTATTCGATTTCCACGGCCACTACGCGGCCCTGGGCGCCACGGATGCCAGCCCGGACATGGTCAGTGCGATCCTCGAAGAAGGCGCCAAATTCTGCGAAAACGTACTCGCGCCGCTCAATCGCAGCGGCGATGAAGAGGGCTGCCATTTCGATAATGGCGTGGTGACCACGCCCAAAGGCTTCAAGCAAGCCTTTGCCCAGTATGTGGACGGCGGCTGGCACGGCGTGGCGGCAGACCCAGCCTACGGTGGCCAGGGCCTGCCCCATTCCCTGGGCCTGGTGCTGAGCGAGATGATCGGTTCCAGCAACACCTCCTGGGGCATGTACCCTGGCCTGACCCACGGTGCCATGTCCGCCATCCACGCCCACGGCACCGACGAACAGAAAGCCACTTACCTGAGCAAACTCACCGCCGGCGAATGGACCGGTACCATGTGCCTGACCGAAGCCCACTGCGGCACCGACCTGGGCTTGATCAAGACCCGCGCCGTACCGCAGGCAGACGGCAGTTACGCGGTCACCGGCAGCAAGATCTTCATCTCGGCCGGCGAGCACGACATGAGCGCCAATATCATCCACCTGGTGCTGGCCAAACTGCCGGATGCGCCGGAGGGCACCAAGGGCATTTCGTTGTTTATCGTGCCCAAGTTCCATGCCGACTCCGGCGAGCGCAATGCGGTGCACTGCGGCTCCATCGAACACAAGATGGGCATCAAGGCCTCGGCCACCTGCGTGTTGAACTTCGATGGCGCCAAAGGCTATTTGATTGGCGAGGCGAACAAGGGCCTCAACTGCATGTTCACCATGATGAACCACGCACGCCTGGGCACCGGCATGCAGGGCCTGTGCAACGGCGAGGCGAGCTTCCAGGGCGCGATCAAGTACGCCAATGACCGTTTGCAGATGCGCTCGCTGACCGGCGCCAAGGCTCCGGAGAAAGCTGCCGACCCGATCATCGTGCACGCCGATGTACGCCGCATGCTGCTGACCATGAAAGCCTTCAACGAGGGCAACCGCGCGTTGACCTATTTCACCGCGCAACTGCTCGATACCGCGCACCTGGGCCGCGACGCTGGCCAACGCCAGGAAGCCGAGGACCTGTTAGCCTTCCTCACGCCGATCTGTAAAGCCTTCATGACCGAAACCGGCCTGGAGGTGACCAACCACGGCATGCAGGTATTCGGTGGCCATGGCTATATTCGAGAGTGGGGCATGGAGCAACTGGCCCGTGACGCACGGATTGCGCCGATCTATGAAGGCACCAACGGCATCCAGGCCCTCGACCTGCTTGGGCGCAAGGTCCTGGGCAGCCAGGGCAAGTTGCTGCGTGGGTTTACCAAGATTGTGCATAAGTTCTGCGCGGCCAATGCCGAGCATGCGCAACTCAAGGCCCATGTGGCGCAACTCAATGAACTGAACCAGCAATGGGGCGAACTGACCCTGAAGGTCGGCACGGCAGCGATGAAAAACCCTGACGAAGTGGGCGCGGCGGCCATGGATTACCTGATGTACAGCGGTTACATCATCCTCGCCTACCTGTGGTTGCGTATGGCGATCGCGGCGCACGGCCACGACGACCAAGAGTTTGCCCAGGCGAAGCTTGCGACCTGCGACTTTTATTTCAAGCGCTTGTTGCCGCGTACGGCCATGCACCGTGCTGCGGTAGAGGCAGGGAGCGAATGCCTGATGAAATTACCAGCGCAGGCCTTCGCACTGTAGAGGTCACTGATTGTTCGGGGCAAAATGTGGGAGCGGGCTTGCCCGCGAATGCGCTGATCCAGTCAAAGATGTACCGACTGGCACGCCGCATTCGCGACCAAGGCCGCTCCCACAATGAGTTTATGTGACTTATAAATACTTAGCGGTCACGAACTGACCCTATGTGTCTGAAAAGTTGTTCGGGTACACTCGACGTCTGTAAAACCGATCCTATCGAATTACTTTTCACGTTCTCACGAGGTTTGCCATGGCTGATTACAAAGCGCCGTTGCGTGATATGCGCTTCGTCCTCAACGAAGTGTTTGAGGTCGCTAATACTTGGGCCCAGTTACCGGCATTGGCAGACAGCGTTGACGCCGAAACCGTCGAAGCGATCCTGGAAGAGGCCGGCAAAGTCACCGCCAAATCCATTGCCCCGCTCAGCCGCGGCGGCGATGAGCAAGGCTGCCACTGGGCGGACGGCGCCGTGACGACTCCCGACGGTTTCCCCCAGGCCTACAGCACCTACGCCGAAGGCGGCTGGGTCGGTGTGGGCGGCGACCCGACCTACGGCGGTATGGGCATGCCCAAGGCCGTGTCGGCGCAGGTTGAAGAGATGATCAACTCGTCGAGCCTGGCTTTCGGCCTGTACCCGATGTTGACCTCCGGCGCCTGTGTATCGATCAACACCCACGCCAGTGAAGAACTCAAGGCTACCTACCTGCCGAAGATGTATTCCGGTGAGTGGGCCGGTTCCATGTGCCTGACGGAAGCCCATGCCGGTACCGACCTGGGCATGATCCGCACCAAGGCCGAGCCTCAGGCGGACGGCTCCTACAAGGTCAGCGGCACCAAGATCTTCATTACCGGTGGCGAGCACGACCTCACCGAAAACATCATCCACCTGGTGCTGGCCAAACTGCCGGACGCACCGGCCGGGCCCAAGGGCATCTCGCTGTTTCTGGTGCCGAAGTTCCTGGTAAATGCCGATGGCAGCCTGGGCGCGCGTAACCCGGTAAATTGCGGCTCCATTGAACACAAGATGGGCATCCAGGCCTCCGCTACCTGTGTGATGAACTTCGACGAAGCCGTGGGTTACCTGGTCGGTGAGCCCAACCGTGGCTTGGCGGCGATGTTCACCATGATGAACTATGAGCGCCTGGGTGTTGGCATTCAGGGCTTGGCGTCGGGTGAGCGGTCCTATCAGAACGCGATTGAATATGCCCGCGACCGTCTGCAGAGCCGTTCCCCGCTGGGCGCGCAGGCCAAGGACAAGCCGGCAGACCCGATCATCGTGCATCCGGATGTCCGCCGCATGTTGCTGACCATGAAGGCGGCGAACGAAGGCGGCCGGGCGTTCTCCACCTACGTGGCGACGCAGTTGGACATCGCCAAGTTCAGCGACGATGCCCAGGCGCGCGAGCGTGCCGATAACCTGGTGGCGTTGCTGACGCCGGTGGCCAAGGCGTTCCTCACCGACCTGGGCCTGGAAACCACCGTACTTGGCCAGCAGGTGTTTGGTGGCCACGGTTACATCCGCGAGTGGGGCCAGGAGCAATTGGTGCGTGACGTGCGCATCACTCAGATCTACGAAGGCACCAACGGCATTCAGGCCCTGGATCTGATGGGCCGCAAGATCGTTGGCAGCGGCGGTGCGTTCTATACCTTGTTCGCTGATGAGATCCGCCAGTTCATCGCCGCATCGGGCCCTGAGTTGGCCGAATTCACCAAACCGCTAAGTGCGGCAGTGGATAACCTGGATGAGTTGACGGCCTGGGTGCTGGACCGCGCCAAGAGCAATGCCAATGAAATCGGTGCGGCCTCGGTGGAATACCTGCATGCGTTCGGCTACATGGCCTATGCCTATATGTGGGCGCGCATGGCCAAGGCGGCGTTGGGCAAAGAAGGCGAAGAGGATTTCTACGCCAGCAAACTGGGAACTGCGCGTTTCTACTTTGCCCGACTGTTGCCGCGTATCCACTCGTTGAGTGCATCGGTAAAAGCCGGCAGCGAATCACTGTTCCTGATGGATGAAGCCCTGTTTTAAGGGCGAGGAGGGCGTGTAAGCATTCTCTTACATGACGTGCTGCTAATCGTCCTCTATCGCCACATTGGATCCACGGCTAATCTACTTCACATGGACGTCGCGCAGGAAGCGCAAAGCAACAACACGGACACGTAGGATTCTGCCAGGACGGCGGAGTGAAATGGATGTCAGGGAAACAGTCTGCAAAGCCCCGCTTCGGCGGGGTTTTCTTTTGGTGCGCCAGGCATGGCGCGTTGCGCGCAAGCGCAACCAGCTTGGCTGTGGTGGCCACGCTGGTGACTGGGAGGTGAAAGTCCTCTACACACCCGGCAAGGGGAAGTGTTAGCCAGAGGCAAGGGTGTCGCGGGTGACTGCGAATCTGAAGGAAGCCCGAGGCAAAATGCTGGCCTGACGAACAGGAAGCGGATAGAGGCGGCGCAGCGGGGTAAGAAGGCCAAAATCTTCAAAGCCCAATACTTGCACGGAACGCTGTGACGTAGATCCGACAGGCATAAGCAGGAAGGTCGCGCGAATTACCCTGGGAGATCTGCACGTTTGCCAGTGTGCTACCGAGCGTCGAGAGGCGATGGGATGAGCGTGCAGAAGTCAGCCGAAGCCGTAGTAAGTGGCGAATAACCGCGCCACCAAGGGCCGAACAGGTTATGCCGCCAGTAGGCGTCAGAGTCTCGTTGAATACCGAAATGCAGAAATTTCTCCAAGAGAAGACTGTGACTCCGAGTCCCGGACAGAATCCGAGGATGACGGCTGACAGCGCAAAGGTATCGACGGCATCTGTGACGTGGACGAACGCGGAGCCGGACACGCTGATGGCGCGGGTGCTTGCACCGGCCAACCTCAGACGTGCGTATCAGCGCGTGGTCAGCAACAAGGGCGCGCCGGGTGCCGATGGCATGACGGTCGACGACTTGGCGGACTACGTGAATCAGTATTGGCCGATCCTCCAGAGGAGGTTGCTGGCCGGCGAATACCACCCGCAAGGTGTACGCGCCGTCGACATCCCCAAACCCAAAGGCGGCACCCGACAACTGGGCATTCCCTGCGTCGTGGATCGCCTGATCCAACAGGCACTGCTGCAACAGCTCACGCCGATCTTCGACCCGCTGTTTTCGGATTACAGCTACGGCTTCCGTCCGGGCAGAAGCGCCCACCAAGCCATCGAGACAGCCCGCGCCCATGTGGCGGCAGGGCATCGCTGGTGCGTGGAACTCGATCTTGAGAAATTCTTTGACCGGGTCAACCACGATCTCCTGATGGCGTACGTGGCGCGCCAAATCGTAGATAAACGCGTGCTCAGACTGATCCGGCGGTACCTCCAAGCCGGTGAGATGTCGGGTGGGATCGCCAGCCGACGGCAGGAAGGGACGCCGCAAGGCGGCCCGCTCTCGCCGTTGCTGTCGAACATCCTGCTCAACGAACTCGACCGCGAGCTGGAACGGCGGGGTCATCGCTTCGTGCGTTATGCCGACGATGCGAACATCTATGTGCGCAGCCCTCGTGCTGGCGAACGAGTGATGGCCAGTGTTGAGCGCTTCCTGAATCAGCGCCTGAAACTAACGCTGAATCGGGATAAGAGCCGAGTAGCCGGGTCTTGGATGTGTGATTACTTGGGTTACGGGATGAGCTGGCATCAGCAACCGAGACTGAGAGTGGCGACGATGAGCCTGGGTCGCTTGCGCGACCGGCTCAGAGAGCTGCTACGTAAAGCGCGGGGCCACAAGGTGGCGACTGTCATCGAGCGGATAAACCCCGTGCTGCGCGGATGGGCGGGCTACTTCAAGCTGAGCCAGAGCAGACGGCCACTTGAGGAATTGGACGGCTGGGTGCGTCACAAGCTTCGCTGTATCGTCTGGCGTCAATGGAAGCGGCCCTCTACGAGGGCGCGCAACTTGATACGCTTGGGACTTAATGCGGCGCGGGCGTGGAAATCGGCAGTCAATGGCCGAGGCCCATGGTGGAACTCGGGAGCGCCCCATATGAATCAGGCGTTGCCGAAGAAGCTGTGGGACCGCCTCGGGCTGGTCTCGATACTGGATACGATAAACCGACTTAACCGTATAACCTGAACCGCCGTATACGGAACCGTACGTACGGTGGTGTGAGAGGACGGCGGATGTGAATCCGCCTCCTACTCGATCCCGCGAAAAAGTCAGGCGGTTGTCGACGGGGCATTCATCACGTCTTCCAGCAGGGTGCGCAGCAACGCCACCGTCGCCTGCTGGCGTTGCACATCGCGGCATACCAATCCTACTTTCAGCGGTACCCTGGGCTCGCTCAAGGGTTTCCACAGCAGCGCCTTGCTGTTGTGTTCATCCTGGGACCGCCCAGGCAGCACGGTCGCCAAACGGGTGTGAGGCAGGCTGTCGAGAATGCCCACCATGGTATTGAGTTCCGCCTGCACTTGCGGACGCCGCCCGAGGTTGGACAGTTGGCCTTGCCAGATCTGCCGAACCTGAAACTCTTCCCCCAGCAGCAACATCGGTAATTCGGCGGCTTGTTTGAGCGAGACTTTCTTGAACTCGCGCAACGGATGATCTTCGGGTATCACCACCTTCAACTCGTCTTCATACAGCAACACGCCGTGCAGGCCCGGCTGACGGGGTGGCAGATAGCTGATGCCGATATCGAGTGAGCCATTGAGCAACCGCCGCTCAATCTCAAGCCCGGTCAGCTCGTAGATCTGCACCACCAGATGGGGCTGGGCCTTGCGCACGCGCTCAAGCATCTGCGGTACCAGGCTGGTGTGCACGGTTTGCAGCACGCCGATGGCCAGGGTGCGCATGGCCTGGCCCTTGAAGTTGCGCAGTGCCTCCACGGCTTGCTGCATCCCATCAATGAGCGGCAACGCGTGGTTGTATAAAGTGTGCGCCGCCAGCGTTGGCAGCAGACGCTTGCTGCTACGTTCGAACAGACTTACATCAAGGTTCTGTTCCAGTTGGCGAATCTGTTGCGACAACGCTGGCTGGGAGATCGACAGACGCTCCGCGGCACGGCCTACATGGCCTTCCTCATACACCGCGACGAAATAACGCAGTTGCTTGAAATCCATAAGGTTTGCTTATCGAAAAAGCTGGAAAATCGAAATGGCCGCTGGCCCCCGAGGCGCCTAGTCTAGCGCCTATTCGCAGGGCTTACAGGGCCGGATCGGACAATGAACAGCGTTTTTGTTGATAGCGTTTACATAGGCAACGCAAAAAATCTGAAGGCCTTATTGGCAGGCGGCATCGACCAAGGTCAGGTTGCCAACGGAGGTGAAGTGTGAACTTGTTCCGTCGCTTCGCGCCGAGTCTGGATGACCTGCTTGTGCATGCCCCGCGTGCAGAGGTTTCCAGCCAGTGCCTGATGCCCACTGTGGCGCGCCCGCCCCAGGTGTTTGTGCAGGGGCAGGGCTCCTGGCTTTCGGACGCTGACGACCGCGCCTATCTGGATTTCAGTCAAGGCGGCGGCGCCAACAGCCTGGGCCACAGTCCTCAGGCCGTGCGCGACGCCATTGCCGAACAGATGCACACCGTGATCAACCCTGGCCTGGGTTTGCACAACCGCGCGCAACTGGACCTCGTCGACCGTCTGTGCCACCACACCGGCAGTGATCAGGCCTACTTGCTCAACACGGGTGCCGAAGCCTGTGAAGCGGCCATCAAGTTGGCACGCAAGTGGGGCCAGCTGCATCGTGGCGGCGCTTACCACATCCTCACGGTAAGCAATGGCTGCCACGGCCGGAGCCTTGGGGCGATGTCGGCGTCGGCCATGGCCTGCGAAAACCGGTTCGAACCGCAGCTGCCAGGTTTCAGCCAGGTGCCGTTTAACGATCTGCCGGCCCTGCATGCAGCGGTCGATGCGCAGACCGTCGCCATCATGCTGGAGCCGATACAAAGCGGCGGCGGTGTCGTCCCTGCGACAGAACATTACCTCAAAGGCGTCGAACGCCTGTGCCGTGAGCTCGGGATCCTGCTGATCTTCGACGAAGTGCAAACCGGTATCGGCCGCTGCGGCAGCCTGCTCGCCGAACAGCAATACGGCGTGCGCGCCGACATCATTGCCCTGGGCAAAGGCCTGGGCGGCGGTGTGCCCTTGGCGGCGCTGGTGGCGCGTGGTAATGCCTGTTGCTTCGAACCGGGCGAGCTGGACGGTACACATCACGGCAATGCACTGATGGCATCTGCGGGTATCGCCGTACTCGACGCTCTATTGGAGAACGGCTTTCTCGAGCACCTACGTGAATCTGGCTTGTACCTGGCAGAAGGCCTTGCCCGGCTGGCCTACCGTTACGACCATGGGCCCTTGCGCGGCAACGGGCTGCTTTGGGGCCTGACACTGTCGGACGATTGCGCCGCAGCAGTGGTCAAGGCCGCGCTGCACGAAGGCCTGATTCTCACTGCCTCACAACCTGACTGCCTGCGCTTTACCCCTGCGCTGAACATCAGCAAAACCCACATCGACGAAATGCTGCTGCGGCTTGCCCGCGCCTTTTCTCGGGTGCGCACCGCTCAAGTGCAATGCCGCAAGGGCATCGCCGTTTGACCCCAGTTTCCTGAACCGTCTCGCGGCATACGCGGCGCCTCCAGCCTGATTCTTTTGGCTGGGGGCGTTTTTTTGTCTGGGTAATTTCTGGTGTGAAAACGTTGATTGAGCCTCCCTGGGAACAGTGGTTTCTTAGCGGACGTCGGCAAGGACCGCCGATGGGGCACAGCGTGCTCGACTTTTAATCTATACCACTGGGTGGTATGTTTTTGGGAAGGGACCTCCATGAAGCTCAGGTTGTTTAAAACACGGCGATTTGCCGAGGCGGCCAACAAAGCCTGGATCTGCGATTCGGAGTTGAGGGAGGCGTTTGGCGAAATGCTGAGGGGGCAGGCAGATAATCTGGGCGGTGGTGTCTGGAAAAAACGCCTCAATCAAAATCGACATCGTTCAATCATATTGGCCAAGGGTAGGCACTATTGGGTTTATCAGTTGCTGTTCGCGAAGAAGGATCAAGGCAACATTACGCAGAGCGAACTTGTTTGGTTTCGATCACTGGCCAAAACTTATGAAAGGTTAAACGAAGCACAGATTCAGCAAATGCTGGATCTCAAGGAGTTTGTGGAGATACATCATGACCAAGAAGTATAAAAGCGAGGCGTTTGAGTCCATTCACCAGTCAGCCAAGGCACTTCATGCTGTCGGCGCCATCAGCAAAACCACTCTGCGAGAATATGATGAGGCGTGCTTATCCATGCCAGACCAAATACCTGCCGAACAGATCAAGCAACTACGTGAAAGCAGCCATGTCAGCCAACCTGTGTTCGCCCGCTACCTGAACACCAGCGCGTCCACCGTCAAAAAATGGGAGTCGGGAGAGAAACGGCCTAGCGGCATGGCGCTCAAATTATTGAGCATCGTGCAAAAGCATGGCCTGCAGATTCTGGCCTGAGATGGCCCAATGCCAGAATCCACTGAACCCTCACGAACCGCCAAGGTCGATTAGCTACACGGCTCACACGAGCCGATTTTCTGGAGCTGACCCATGGACATCATTCGTATCATCATCGCCATTCTGCTGCCGCCATTGGGTGTGTTCCTACAAGTAGGTTTCGGCGGTGCCTTCTGGCTGAATATCCTGCTGACCCTGTGCGGTTACTTCCCGGGCATCATCCACGCGGTGTACATCATCGCCAAGCGTTGAGGCGCTCAGCCTTTTGCAATGAGCCTTGAGTTGCGCTCATTGCGAAAGGCCAGTTGCTCGATGGTCTGGGTGGCCTGTTCGGCTTCTTCCCGCGCCTGAAGGATGATGCCGTGCTGCTCGGATTTGCTGCATACCGGGTCGGCGTTGCTGGCGTCACCGGTGAGCATGAAGGCCTGGCAACGGCAGCCGCCGAAATCCTTTTCTTTTTCGTCGCATGATCGGCACGGCTCGGGCATCCAGTCGTAGCCACGAAAGCGATTGAAGCCAAACGAGTCGTACCAGATGTGCTGCATGCTGTGGTCGCGCACATTGGGAAACTGCACGGGCATTTGCCTTGCGCCGTGACAAGGCAGGGCGGTGCCGTCGGGTGTGACTGTCAGGAAGATGCTGCCCCAGCCGTTCATGCACGCTTTGGGGCGCTCCTCGTAATAATCCGGTGTCACGAAGATCAGCTTGCACGGGTGGCCTTCGGCTTCCAGTTTGGCGCGGTACTCATTGGTGATGCGTTCGGCGCGCACCAGTTGCTCGCGGGTGGGCAGCAAACCCACGCGATTGAGCTGTGCCCAGCCGTAGAACTGGCAAGTGGCGAGCTCGACGAAATCTGCTTCCAGCGCAATGCACAGCTCGATGATGCGGTCGATCTTGTCGATATTGTGCCGATGGGTGACGAAGTTCAGCACCATCGGGTAGCCGTGGGCTTTCACGGCTCGGGCCATTTCCAGTTTTTGCGCGAAGGCTTTTTTGGAGCCGGCCAGCAGGTTGTTCACCTGTTCGTCACTGGCCTGGAAGCTGATCTGGATATGGTCCAGGCCGGCTTTCTTGAAGTCGCTGATTTTTTGTTCGGTGAGGCCGATGCCAGAGGTGATCAGGTTGGTGTAGAAACCCAGCTTGCGAGCCTCGCCGATCAGTTCGGCCAAGTCCTGGCGCACCAGCGGCTCACCGCCGGAAAACCCCAGCTGCGCAGCACCCATTTCACGGGCTTCGCGAAATACCTTGATCCATTGTTCGGTGCTCAACTCCTTGCCCTGCTCGGCGAAATCCAGCGGGTTGGAGCAATACGGGCACTGCAACGGGCAGCGATAGGTCAGCTCGGCCAGCAGCCACAGCGGTAGGCCGATGGCGGGTTTTTCAGGCAAGGGTGATCCAGTGCTCAGCACGGGCGACCTCCATGAATTGCTCGATGTCGTCACCCAGCTCCGGTACGCCGGGGAACTGCTTGTCCAGCTCGGCAATGATGGCCGCCACGTCGCGCTCGCCGTCGATCAGGCCGCCGATCAATGCGGCGCTGTCGTTGAGCTTGATCATGCCTTCGGGGTAGAGCAACACGTGGCCTTTCTGTGCAGGCTCGTACTGGTAGCGATAGCCCTGGCGCCAGGTCGGTTTTTTGCTGCGATCAAAGCTCATAGGGTAATCCCTTTATGCCATACCCGCTGTTCGGTCACGCTGTGATACGGCGGGCGTTTGAGTTCGTAGGCCATGCTCATGGCGTCCAGCATGCTCCAGAGGATGTCCAGTTTGAACTGGAGAATGTCCAGCATGCGCTCCTGCCCCTCGCGGGTGGTGTAGTGCTGCAGGGTGATCGCCAAGCCGTGTTCCACATCGCGCCGGGCCTGGCCCAGGCGGGTGCGGAAGTACTCGTAACCGGCCGGGTCGATCCACGGGTAGTGCTGCGGCCAACTATCGAGGCGCGACTGGTGGATTTGCGGCGCGAACAGCTCGGTCAGCGAGCTGCTGGCGGCTTCCTGCCAGCTGGCGCGGCGGGCGAAGTTGACATAGGCGTCCACGGCGAAGCGTACGCCGGGCAGCACCAACTCTTGGGAGCGCAGTTGATCGGGGTCCAGGCCCACAGCCTGGCCCAGGCGCAGCCAGGCTTCGATACCGCCGTCTTCACCGGGCACGCCGTCGTGGTCGAGCAGGCGCTGGATCCATTCGCGACGGATTTCACGGTTTGGGCAGTTGGCCAGGATCGCCGCGTCTTTCAGCGGGATATTCACTTGATAGTAGAAGCGATTGGCGACCCAGCCCTGGATCTGCTCACGGCTGGCGCGGCCTTCGTACATCGCCACATGGTAGGGGTGATGGATATGGTAGAAGGCGCCCTTGGCGCGCAGGGCGGCTTCGAACTCAGCCTTGCTCAACGGTGTGTCGGTCATTTCGATCGCTCCTACAATTCAATGCTCATGCCGTCGTAAGCCACTTCGACATTGCGCCGCACCAGCTCCGCTCGCTCGGGGGAGTCTTCATCGAGGATCGGGTTGGTGTTGTTGATGTGGATAAGCACTTTGCGCTGTTTGGGCAGTTGCTCGAGCACTTCAAGCATGCCGCCGGGGCCGTTCTGTGCCAGGTGGCCCATCTCACGCCCGGTGCGGGTGCCGACGCCACGGCGCTGCATTTCATCGTCGTCCCACATCGTGCCGTCCACCAGCAGGCAGTCACTGCCGGCCATGATGTCCAGCAGCGGTGCGTCGACCTTGCCCAGGCCCGGGGCGTAGAACAATTTGCCGCCGGTGCGCAGGTCTTCGACGATCAGGCCAATGTTGTCACCGGGGTGCGGGTCGAAACGGTGCGGCGAATAGGGCGGTGCGGCGCTGCGCAACGGCAGCGGGGTGAAGCGCAGGTTGGGGCAGGCCGGGATGGTGAAGCTGGCGTCCAACTCGATGCGGTTCCAGGCCAGGCCACCGTTCCAGTGGGTCAGCATGGTGAACAACGGGAAACCGGTGCTCAGGTCTTCGTGGACCATGTCGGTGCACCACACCTGATGCGGGCAGCCTTCGCGCAGGCTCAGCAGGCCAGTGGTGTGGTCGATCTGGCTGTCCATCAGGATGATTGCGCTGATGCCGGTATCGCGCAGGGCGCGGCCCGGTTGCATGGGCGCAAAGCCCTGGAGTTGCGCGCGGATATCCGGCGAGGCATTGCAGAGCACCCAATTCACGCCATCGTCGGAGATCGCGATGGACGACTGGGTACGCGCGTGGGCCCGCAGGCTGCCATCGCGAAAACCTGCGCAGTTCACGCAGTTGCAGTTCCACTGCGGGAAGCCACCGCCGGCGGCGGAACCTAGAATCTGGACAAACATGATCGCTCCATCAAGCACAGCTCAAAACAAAAACGCCCCGGGCGAACCGAGGCGTTGTATCACTCAGCCAATCAACGGCTGGCGAAGTACATGGTGACTTCGAAACCAATACGCAGATCAGTGTAAGCAGGTTTGGACCAGGTCATATTCTTACTCCTATCAAGGGATGGGACGTTCACTACCAAGTAATACATATAGTCCACCTCCTGTTGGAGATGTTCAGATATTGCTGCGCAATGTTACGCAATTTTATTCAAGTTAGCGCTGTCTCGGTGGAGAAAGCCTGTTGCAGGGTTGGCAATGATCACGGCGCTGCTTGCCAGTCGTCGCTGATACGCGGCCCGTTGGCCACGCATTGCCAGCCGCCTGCCGCGTCATTGAGTTGTTGCGCGGCGCGCTGCACATCCTCGCGTGTGCACGCTTGGATCAACTGTTGAAGCTGATCCAGATAACCCGACGAATGACCTGCCAGGTGCGCATGCCACAGCAAGTCGGCAGCTTCGTTGATGGGCAGCGTCTGGGCCGCGAACTGCTGTGCGAGGGCCTGGTTACCCAAGTCGGGGCTGCGTTCGATCAACGACGGCAGTTGCCCCAGGAAGGCCTGCAACTGTTGGACGATGCCGTCCAGGGAGGCGCTCGGCGATTGCACCCCAAACAGCAGGCCGGTTTGGCCGTTGATATGTCGGATGCCGCTGAACACGGCGTAGCCGATTTGCAGTTCGACTCTCAAACGCTGGTAGAACAGCCCCTGGAGCACGTGCCCGAGCAACCGCCAGTGGGCTTCATCGGCGAGGGATTGAGTCGGCGTTGGGCAAAATAGCAGTAGCGCTGCTTCGCTGGATTCGGTGCTGACTGCGTGCCAGCGCTTTCGTCCGTCAAGGGACTGAGGTGTAGAAGGCACGCTTGCCGGTTGCCCAGGCAGCCGGACCGCTGCGGCTTTGATCGCGGCTTCACAGGCGGGTGGCAGGCCTGCGCCCAGCGCCTGCCAGCGCGCGGTAGCCCATGATGCTGTCGTCTCCTGAGGCTGGGGCTGAACACCCGCGCAGCAAGCGGGCAACGCCTTGAGCAGTTCCCGGATGGCGATCATCGGCACGGGAGCGGTCGGTGGCAAAGGTTCATCCGAGTCACTCAGACACCGCGCCAACGCTTCGAGCACCGCCGGCATGGGCTCGTGGAGGCCGTGCATCTTCACCTGCCAATCCGTGGCGCAGGTTTCGCAAGACAACTCGACGCCGGCCTGGCGTGCCTGCTCGCGCAACGGCCGCAACAGACTTTCCAGCCCGCTGGGTACCGCCGAGTCAAACCGCCAGTGCAGGTACAGCGCGCCTTCGCCAGTGTCATCCGCCAACGCCTGGCTGAAGGTCAACGCTGACAGCTCCCGTCGGCCCCGTGAGCGATCCTGGGCAAAGGTGCGCAAGCCACGGTGGGCGCTGGTTTGGCCACGAATCAGGCCAGCGCGTTCTTCCTTGGCGGGCGCACGAAGCAAGGGGTTATTGGGCGGCAGTTGCCAAGGGTGCCGGGAGGCGGGCAGGTGCAGTGAATCGAGTATGGCCTTGAGGGCAACGACGCCTTGTTCCGACAGGTCTTGGGCATCGTTGCGCGCCAACGCCAGGGCGCCTTGGACCTGTTGCTGGCGAGCATTGAGCAAGGCGAACTCTTCGCGTAACGCTGTCCAGTCGCTGTGTGCGAAGAAACCCAGCCAGTCGTGCAGCAACTCTTCAATCTGCGTAGCCGGTTCGCGTTCGCTGGCGAGGGTGAAGTCTATATCCAGCACGGCTTGATCCGCGAATTGGTACAGCACGGACGCCTGCAGCGCGGTGGCGAGTCGTCGCGCTTGCAGTTCAGCGAGCAACCCGCCGGGGGCCGAGGCGTTGAGCCAGGTGCAGAGAAACGCCAGCGCTTCCCGTGGCGCGTTACACGTAATGACCTGATGCAGGTGTTGGCCGGCGACGTGCTGATAACGGCGCGCCGGGCCATGCATCAAGGCCGGTGGAGCGGCCTGCGGGTGCAATGGGCCGGGCGTCAGTTGGTCACTGAACTGCTGGGCCAAGGCCTGCAGGTCGGCCAGCGATTGTGGACCGGCGAGGCTCAGGGTCATCTGCCCGCTTTGATAAAAGCGTGCGTGGAACCCTCGCAAGGCGTGCTGAAACTCGTCGCTTTCCACCGGCAGGCTGTCGCGGTTGCCGGCATGAAAACCTCGTAGAGGATGATCCGCCGCCAAGCCTTGCAGCAGCGCCACTTGCTGTTGGGCCTTGGCATCCTGGGACCAGGCGATGAACTCCGCCTCCAGCACTTCGCGTTCACGTTGTTGATCGTCGAGGGCCAGGCGCGGGTGAGCCAGCATATCCGCCAAACGCGCCAGCCCGTCTGCAAAAGCCGGCACCGGCAGTTCAAAGAAGAACTCGGTGGTGCGCTCACGGGTGCTGGCGTTGACCTGCCCACCGTGGCGCTGCACGTAGGCCATCAGCCCTTCGCCGACTGGGAAACGTTCGGTACCGAGAAACAACAAGTGCTCAAGAAAATGCGCCAGGCCAGGCCAGGCCAATGGCACGTCATGGCTGCCGGCAGCCACGTGTAAAACGGCGGCGCAGCGCTTCAAGCGTGGCGCATGGCGCAGGCAAACCCGCAGGCCATTAGCGAGAGTCAGGTGAAGGGGATGAGGGTGAACCGGCGCAGGCATGGGCACTTCCGAGGCGTGGGAAGTGCCTATGCTAGCAAACCCAATGGGTCAGGGCTTGTGCAGTGCGCCGTAGAGTTCGGCGCGACGGTCTTGCAGGTAGTGGTTGGCGGCGCGGGCGTCGACAATAGATTGGCGCTCCAGGGTGCCGACGATCAAGGCTTCAACCAGGCCGGCCTGGGCAATTCGCTGGCCGTCCGGCGCGGCAATGCTGCTTTGCCCGCAGTAGTGAATCTCGCCTTCGTGCCCGCAATAGTTGGCATAGGCCACGAAGCATTGGTTTTCAAAGGCTCGCGCCCGCACGGTGACGTCGGCAACGAAGTCGAACGGCACCATATTAGCGGTGGGCACCAGAATCAGTTCGGCACCGGCGAGGGCCAGGCGCCGGGTGTTTTCCGGAAACTCCAGGTCGTAGCAAATCAGCATGCCCACCTTCCACCCGTTCAATTCCACCACCGGGAAATCATCGGGGCCGGCGCTGAACATTGAGTGGTCAAGATCGCCAAACAAGTGGGTCTTGCGGTAGTTGCACAGGCGCTTGCCCTGGGCGTCGATCAACTGCACGGCGTTGTAGACCTGGCCGTCTTCGGCCCGCTCCGGGTAGCCATACAGGATCGCCAGCCCGGCACTTTGCGCCAGTTCGGCAATCGCCTGCGCCGATGGCCCATCCTGTGCCTCTGCCAGTGCGCCAACGGCTTCGGCGCCAATGTTATAGCCGCTGAGAAACATCTCTGGCAGCACCAGCACATCGGCGCCGTGTGCCTCATGGGCCAGTTGATGCAGGCGCTGCAGGTTAGCGGCCACATTCAGCGGCAGCGGCGGGCATTGGTACAGGGCGACACGCATGCTCAACTCCTTATTCTGCCAGGGCGATTGGCCCTATTTCATCGAACACGTCGCCTGGGCCTGGGTTCTCCGGGTGGGTGCTGCCACCGAAGTGATTCATGATGCCCCATACCGCGTTGAGCGAGGTTTGTACCGCGCCTTCGACCCAGGCGGGCGTCCACGATACATCATCACCCGCGATGAAGATCCCGCGTTGTTCGGCGGGCATATCCTTCTGCATGAAGTGCGCATACATCCGCTGGTTATAGCGATAGTGACCGGGCAAGGCGCCTTTGAAGGCCCCGAGGAAATGCGGATCGGCCTCCCAGGACACGGTGATCGGGTCGCCGATGATGCGCGCCTTGATATCAACGTTGGGGTAGATCTTCTTCAGCGCATCGAGGGCCAGTTTCACCCGCTTGTCGATAGGCTGGGGCAGCATCTTCAGTGCGTCGCTCATCCACGAGTAGGACAGGCAGATCACCCCCGGCTTGTCGTCACCGTTATCGAACAGGTAGGTGCCCCGGGTCAGGCGGTCGGTGAGGGTCATGCTCATCAGGTCGCGGCCGGTTTGCGGGTCTTTGTCTTTCCAGAATGGGCGATCAACCATCACGAAGGTTTTCGATGACTGCATGTAGCGAGTGCGATCCAGGGCCATCCACATTTTTTGTGAGAACAGGGTTTCGTCGCATTCGATCTGTGTGGTCAGCAGCCAACTCTGGCAGGTGGTCAGCACCGCCGCGTATTCGCGCGTGTCGCCATAGTTGTCGGTAACAGCAAAGCGGCCATCGGCGGCGTGGGCAATGCGCTTCACGCCTGCCCGTGGTGCGCCTCTATGCAACGAGCTCAGGCTGGTGCCGGCCGGCCAATGGGCGCAGCGCTCTGGCACATGGCGCCAGATGCCCATGGGCACTTGTGCCACGCCACCGACGATCAGGTGTTGATGATCATCGCAGTTGGTCATTACCACACGGAAGATTTCCAGCATGGAGTTGGGAAAGTCAGAGTCCCAACCGCCGGTGCCGAAACCGACCTGGCCAAACACCTCGCGGTGGTGGAAGGACAATTTGGCGAAGGCTTTGGAGGTGGCGACGAAGTCGTAGAAGGTACGGTCATCCCACAGCGGCACGAGCTTGTTCCACAGTTCCTTGAGCCGTGGCACGTCGCGGTCGCGGATTGCCTGCTGGATATCGCCGAACTGCGAACCGGCCTCCAAGGCGTCGGCCCAGGCATCGGCGACTTCCTGGAACAGTGCCGGTAAATCGGAGAGTTTTTGCGCATAGTGAGTCTGGCCTTCCAGATCGATCACGGTGCTGCCGGACGCCGGTGTCAGCGGGTTGGGAAAGGGCTTGGTCTCCAGTCCAAGTTTGTCCACGTAATGGTAGAACGCCGTGGACGATACCGGGAACCGCATGCCGCCCAACTCGGCGATGATGCCTTCGGCGCCTTCAAAGGCCTGCGAGCGCAAGCGGCCACCCATCTTCGAGGCTTCATACACAACGGGCTTGAGCCCGAGTTTCATCAGCTCGTAGGCCGCAACCAGGCCCGCGATCCCGGCGCCGACGATCGCCACTTCGGCGCCATGATTGGCCGCAGGAATACTGCCCAGCCCGGCGGGGTGTTCGATCCAGTCATCAAAGGCAAACGGGAAGTCCGGGCCGAAAATGGTGATGGGTTTCTTACCGTCGCCCGGGTGGCGATTGGGCTTGCTGAGGGTGCTGGACGGAATGCTCATGGCTGACCTTACTGACGGCTCGGCGGGAGGAGGGCCCGTTGAGTATAGGAAAAGATGGCAGCCAGTTTAGGGAGCGTTGCGCTCGTTAATAAGACGCAATGTGTCGTCGGATTGTACTGGTTTTAGTCAATATGACGAAGGTAGTGATCAGATTGGTTGTCCGCGATCCAATTTGTTACTGAGGATGATCGAGGTGGTGGTTTTTTCCACGCCGTCAACACTGCCGATCTGGTCCAGCAATTGGTCCAGTTGCTCTGGCGAATCGGTGCGCAGCCAAGCCACGTAATCGAACTCTCCACTTACCGCGCACAACTGCTGCACTTGCGCCATGGCGCTCAGCCTGCGCAACACCTCTTTGCCCGAACGGGGTTGCACGGTAATGCCCACATAAGCTTGCAACCCCCCATCCGCAACGCGCTGGCCCAGGCGCACGCCGTAACCGGTGATGACCTGGGTTTTCTCCAGGCGGGCCAGACGCGACGTGACGGTGGTGCGCGCGATGCCCAACTGCCTGGCGAGCATGGCCACGCTTTCACGGGCGTTGAGCTGCAGGGCGGCGATCAGTTGGCGGTCGATTTCGTCTAGGGCGGGCAAGGGGGGCTCCAGTGCGGGGGCAATGAGCAAGCATGGTACAGGCTTGGCCTGGCTGAAAGAACCGTGATGCCAGATACGCAAAAGCCGCGCAATGCGCGGCTTTTTTTGGTGCGCCAGGCATGGCGCGTTGCGCGCAAGCGCAACCAGCTTGGCTGTGGTGGCCACGCTGGTGACTGGGAGGTGAAAGTCCTCTACACACCCGGCAAGGGGAAGTGTTAGCCAGAGGCAAGGGTGTCGCGGGTGACTGCGAATCTGAAGGAAGCCCGAGGCAAAATGCTGGCCTGACGAACAGGAAGCGGATAGAGGCGGCGCAGCGGGGTAAGAAGGCCAAAATCTTCAAAGCCCAATACTTGCACGGAACGCTGTGACGTAGATCCGACAGGCATAAGCAGGAAGGTCGCGCGAATTACCCTGGGAGATCTGCACGTTTGCCAGTGTGCTACCGAGCGTCGAGAGGCGATGGGATGAGCGTGCAGAAGTCAGCCGAAGCCGTAGTAAGTGGCGAATAACCGCGCCACCAAGGGCCGAACAGGTTATGCCGCCAGTAGGCGTCAGAGTCTCGTTGAATACCGAAATGCAGAAATTTCTCCAAGAGAAGACTGTGACTCCGAGTCCCGGACAGAATCCGAGGATGACGGCTGACAGCGCAAAGGTATCGACGGCATCTGTGACGTGGACGAACGCGGAGCCGGACACGCTGATGGCGCGGGTGCTTGCACCGGCCAACCTCAGACGTGCGTATCAGCGCGTGGTCAGCAACAAGGGCGCGCCGGGTGCCGATGGCATGACGGTCGACGACTTGGCGGACTACGTGAATCAGTATTGGCCGATCCTCCAGAGGAGGTTGCTGGCCGGCGAATACCACCCGCAAGGTGTACGCGCCGTCGACATCCCCAAACCCAAAGGCGGCACCCGACAACTGGGCATTCCCTGCGTCGTGGATCGCCTGATCCAACAGGCACTGCTGCAACAGCTCACGCCGATCTTCGACCCGCTGTTTTCGGATTACAGCTACGGCTTCCGTCCGGGCAGAAGCGCCCACCAAGCCATCGAGACAGCCCGCGCCCATGTGGCGGCAGGGCATCGCTGGTGCGTGGAACTCGATCTTGAGAAATTCTTTGACCGGGTCAACCACGATCTCCTGATGGCGTACGTGGCGCGCCAAATCGTAGATAAACGCGTGCTCAGACTGATCCGGCGGTACCTCCAAGCCGGTGAGATGTCGGGTGGGATCGCCAGCCGACGGCAGGAAGGGACGCCGCAAGGCGGCCCGCTCTCGCCGTTGCTGTCGAACATCCTGCTCAACGAACTCGACCGCGAGCTGGAACGGCGGGGTCATCGCTTCGTGCGTTATGCCGACGATGCGAACATCTATGTGCGCAGCCCTCGTGCTGGCGAACGAGTGATGGCCAGTGTTGAGCGCTTCCTGAATCAGCGCCTGAAACTAACGCTGAATCGGGATAAGAGCCGAGTAGCCGGGTCTTGGATGTGTGATTACTTGGGTTACGGGATGAGCTGGCATCAGCAACCGAGACTGAGAGTGGCGACGATGAGCCTGGGTCGCTTGCGCGACCGGCTCAGAGAGCTGCTACGTAAAGCGCGGGGCCACAAGGTGGCGACTGTCATCGAGCGGATAAACCCCGTGCTGCGCGGATGGGCGGGCTACTTCAAGCTGAGCCAGAGCAGACGGCCACTTGAGGAATTGGACGGCTGGGTGCGTCACAAGCTTCGCTGTATCGTCTGGCGTCAATGGAAGCGGCCCTCTACGAGGGCGCGCAACTTGATACGCTTGGGACTTAATGCGGCGCGGGCGTGGAAATCGGCAGTCAATGGCCGAGGCCCATGGTGGAACTCGGGAGCGCCCCATATGAATCAGGCGTTGCCGAAGAAGCTGTGGGACCGCCTCGGGCTGGTCTCGATACTGGATACGATAAACCGACTTAACCGTATAACCTGAACCGCCGTATACGGAACCGTACGTACGGTGGTGTGAGAGGACGGCGGATGTGAATCCGCCTCCTACTCGATTGTGGTGGGCCCAGTAGGACTCGAACCTACGACCAAGGGATTATGAGTCCCCTGCTCTAACCAACTGAGCTATAGGCCCTCAGTAGGTCGCGGATTATAGCGATGGTTTGTTCACTGTGCCATCCGAAAAATCCTTGTGCCGTGTACGAAGGAAGCTGGCGGCAAAAAGCTCCGGCGGCAGGGGCAGGCTGACGATGTAGCCTTGCATCTGTTCACACCCCTCGCTTGCGAGGAATGCTTGTTGCGCCGGAGTCTCCACGCCTTCGGCGATGATGGTGAATTGCATGCTGTGGCCGAGGGCGATGATGGCGCGCACGATGGCTGCATCGTGAGGGTCGTCGGGCAAGCCGCGCACGAAGGATTGGTCGATTTTGAGGAAGTCCAGGGGCAGGCGTTTGAGGTAGCTGAGGGACGAGTAGCCGGTGCCGAAATCATCGATCGCCAATTGGACGCCCAGGCGCTTGAGTTGGTGCAACACCGCGAGCGCTTCTTCGGCTTGGCTCATGATGAAGTTTTCGGTGATTTCCAGTTGCAGGCAGCCGGGTTCGAGGCGGTAATCGTGCAGCAGTTGTTCGATGCGTGATAGCAGGTTGGGGTGACGCAGTTGCGCGCCTGCGAGGTTGACCGACAGGGGGCCGAAATCCTCGAAAGCCGCTTGCCAGGCGTGCAGCTGCCGGCAGGCCTGTTCCAGTACCCAGTCGCCGATTTGCAGGATCATGCCGTTCTCTTCGGCCAAGGCGATAAAGTGTTCGGGCGGGACGTCGCCCAGAGTCGGGTGGTGCCAGCGGATCAAGGCTTCGGCGCCGATCAGTTGTTGGGTGACCAGGTTGCGCTTGGGTTGGTAATACAGGCTCAATTCTTCACGTTCGATGGCGCGGCGCAGTTCGTGCTCCAGCGCTACGCGTTCATTGGCTTGGGCAGTCAGGTCGCGGGTATAGCGCTCGACCCGGTTACGCCCCTTGGCCTTGGAGCGATACATTGCGGCGTCGGCATTTTTGACCAGGGTGGCGACGTCGGTACCGTCTTGCGGATACAGGCTGGTGCCGATACTGGCGCTGATAAAGAACTCATGCTCGCCGGCTTGGAATGGCGGGGTAAAACAGTCGAGCAGTTTGTTCGCCAAGTGCTGGGCGTCGCTGGCCTGTTGCAAGCCGGGCAACAGGATAATGAATTCGTCGCCGCCCAAGCGAGCAACGGTGTCTACGTCCCGCAACTGCTCCTTGAGGCGTACGGCGATGTCTTTGAGCAGCAGGTCGCCGACCGGGTGGCCGAGGCTGTCGTTGATGTGTTTGAAGCGATCAAGGTCGAGAAACAACACCGCGCCCTGTTTACCACTTTCTTGCTGGCCGTTGAGTGCGGCCTGCAGCCGGTTTTCAAACAGGGTGCGGTTGGGCAGGCCGGTCAATGGGTCGTGGTGGGCCTGATAATCCAGGCGTGCCTGGGCCAGCTTGAGGCTGGAGATGTCGGCGAACACGGCAACGAAGTGCGTGACCAATTGCTCGCGGTTACGCACGGCGCTGATGGTCAGCCAGCTCGGATACACCTCGCCGTTCTTGCGGCGGTTGGAGATCTCTCCTTGCCAATGACCGTGGGCCGTCAACTGGTGCCACATCGCCGCATAGAACGCGCTGTCATGCAGGCCGGAGGCGAGCAGGCGCGGGGTATGGCCAAGGGCTTCAACCTCGCTGTAGCCGGTTATCTCAGTGAAGGCGCGGTTGACGGCGCTGATGTTCTGCCGTGTGTCGGTGATCAAGACGCCTTCGGCGGTGCTTTCGAACACCGTGGCGGCCTGCTGCAGTTTTTCCTGCATCAACTGGCGTTCGGTGATGTCCCGGGCGATGGTCAGCATGCAATCTTCGTCGCCAATCGGCAGTGGGCGGCTGGACACTTCGCACAGGCGAATCTGGCCGTCGGCACGACGGATATGACAGATGAAATCGCGGACAAAGCCGTCGCGCTGCATCAACTCCAGCATGTGCTTGCGTTCGTTGAGGTCGACCCAGATGCCTAGGTCCAGGGTTGATTGGTCAAGTGAGGAGGCGCTGGTGAAGCCGGTCAGGTGGCTGAAACCTTCGTTCACTTCAATCAGCAGGCCATCGCTTTGGCGACTCAGTAGTAAACCGTCGGGGGAAGCATGGAATGCCTTGGCGAATTTCTCTTCGGAGGTTTGCAGCTGCTGTTGGGTTTCCTTGAGCTCGGTGATATCGCGCACCACCACCACCAGGGCTTCAGTGGTATCGAGTTGGAACGGCTCAGCTGAGATCAGCCCGGTAAATGCCTGACCATTGCTGCGCAGAAAGGACATTTCCAGGTTACGGATACTGGTGGTCTGTACCCGCTGCAGCAAATCCGGACCGACGCCCTGAATGCCCCATATATTCAGATCTGAGGCGGTTTTGCCTACCACCTCGTCGGCGCGCAGCCCAATCTGGTCCTCGAATGCCTTGTTGACCTCCAGCAGGCAGCCATCAGACAACTGGGCAATCACCAGGATGTCCGGGCACTGCTGAAACACCGAGGCAAATTTCTGCTCGGACAGTTGCAGGGCTTCCTCGGTGCGCTTGGCTTCGCTGATGTCGATCATCAGGCCGCGCAGCACTGGCTCGTGGCCGTGTTCGATCAGGCTGACAATGTCACGTACCCACAGACAGCGGCCATCAGCGGTGATGACCCGGTAATCAATGCTGTGATCACGGTTAGCGCGAGTTTCCCGATAGCAATAGGCCTCGGCGCGGGTCAGGTCGGCGGGGTGGATGATGTTGCGCCAGAAGCCTGGAATCAGCCAATGGGCGCGGGGATAACCGAGCAGGTCTTCGGCATGGGGCGACACGTAGCTGTAGGTGAAATCGCTGATGCTTGCTTCCCAGGCGATGGCGGACAAGCTCTCCACCAAGCCGCGATAGTGGTACTCGCTGCTTCGCAGTTCTTGTTCAAGGGCGACCCGGCGAGAAATTTCCGAACTGAGCCGGCGATTGATCCGAATAACGATGGCCAGCACCGTACTCAATAGCAGCACCGCTGGCAGGCCGTACGTGAGCAAGTCAGCCCAGAAGGTGCGGTGATCGGTGAAGCTGCCGACCCAATGTTGCTGGATTGCATCCGTTTCGGCTGAGCTGAGGTCGGCGAGGACTTTGTCCAGGATGCCCACCAGGATTTTTTCATCCCGCGGGACACCCATCGCCAGTTGGTAGCGGTAGGGCGTTTCGCCGCTGACGTATAAACCGTCGAGCTTGAGTTGGCGCAGGCTCCAGACGCTGGAGGCGAGGTCGCCGACCACGGCATCCACTTCATCGGTGGCCAGGGCTTGCAGCGTCGAACTGACGTTGGGCAGGGCGACCAGATTCAGGTCCGGATGGTGGGTGCGGAGCAATTCATGGGGCGCGTAGTTTTCCACCACGGCAATTTTAAGCCCGTACAGATCCTTGAGGCTGCGTGGTTTCGCGCCGCCTTCATGTGCCAGGATGACGATTGGAAAGTCGAGATAGGGGCGTGTGAACGCCAGGAAGTTTTGGCGTTCGGGGGTGGACATGATGCCAGGCAGCAGGTCGAGCTGATTATTGCGGGCTTGTTCAAGCACCGCAGTCCAGTTAACCGGTTCGATCAGTTTGATACGCACACCCAGGCGGTCCTGGAGCAGGCGTACGTAATCGGCTGCCAAGCCCTGATATCGGCCATTTTCATCGCGATATTCAAAAGGTGGC
This sequence comes from Pseudomonas sp. CCI1.1, assembly GCF_034348165.1. Classification (NCBI taxonomy): domain Bacteria; kingdom Pseudomonadati; phylum Pseudomonadota; class Gammaproteobacteria; order Pseudomonadales; family Pseudomonadaceae; genus Pseudomonas; species Pseudomonas sp. CCI1.1. The sequence continues at coordinate 4,040,640 of NZ_CP133780.1, read as the reverse complement.
CAAGACGCATCCACGCCTAGGCGCAGCTCCTGATGGTCCGCCAACCAGCTACGCTCATCATCCGTAAGAGTCAACGCGCCAGCCGTTGCGGTCCAGGTCAGCAGCGACAGCAGTATCACGGTCGGCAATCTGGGCATAACGGTCTCGTTATGGCACGGGGAATGTCTCGAGTGTAGACGGGCATTGTGAGGGCGGGGTGGTGCGGGGCAGTTAATCTGTGCAAAGCAATCGGTAGAAAGCAAAACCCCCGGCCTGGGCCGGGGGTTCTGGTATCACTCGTCGAGGAAGGAGCGCAGATGCTCGCTTCGCGTCGGGTGGCGCAACTTGCGCAGCGCCTTGGCTTCGATCTGACGGATCCGCTCACGGGTCACGTCAAACTGCTTACCGACTTCCTCAAGGGTGTGGTCGGTATTCATGTCGATGCCGAAACGCATGCGCAGTACCTTGGCTTCACGGGCAGTGAGGCCGGACAGTACGTCGCGAGTCGCTTCTTTCAAGCTCTCAACAGTGGCGACATCGATTGGCGACTGCATGGTCGAGTCTTCGATGAAGTCACCCAGATGGGAGTCTTCGTCATCACCAATCGGTGTTTCCATGGAGATCGGCTCTTTAGCGATCTTCAATACCTTGCGGATTTTATCCTCAGGCATTTCCATGCGTTCGCCCAGCTCTTCCGGGGTCGGTTCGCGGCCCATTTCCTGCAACATCTGCCGGGAAATGCGGTTGAGCTTGTTGATGGTCTCGATCATATGCACCGGAATACGGATGGTGCGGGCCTGGTCGGCGATCGAGCGAGTGATCGCCTGACGGATCCACCAGGTGGCATAAGTCGAGAACTTGTAGCCGCGACGGTATTCGAACTTGTCCACCGCTTTCATCAAGCCGATGTTGCCTTCCTGGATCAGATCAAGGAATTGCAGGCCCCGGTTGGTGTACTTCTTGGCGATGGAGATCACCAGACGCAAGTTCGCTTCAACCATCTCTTTCTTCGCGCGGCGGGCCTTGGCCTCACCGATCGACATGCGACGGTTGATGTCTTTGATTTCTGCAATGGTCAGGCCGGTTTCGGCCTCAAGCGCGGTCAGCTTCTGCTGGCAACGGATGATATCGGGCTGCAGGCGACCGATGGCTTCGGCGTATTTCGCCTTGCCCTTGGCCAGTGCGTCGCTCCAGCTTTCGTCAACTTCGTTGCCCGGGAACTGGCGCAGGAAATCGGTACGCGGCATGCGCGCATCACGCACACAGAGCTGCATGATCGCACGCTCTTGTGCACGCAGACGCTCAAGGGCGCTGCGAACACGCTCAACCAGGCCTTCGAATTGCTTGGGCACCAGCTTGATTGGCATGAACAGCTCAGCCAGGGCCACCAGCTCGGCAATCGCCTGCTTGTTGCCACGACCGTGCTTCTTCAGGGCCTTGCGGGTGATTTCCATTTGATCGGAAACCGCACCGAAGCGCTGGGCAGCGATGACCGGGTCTGGACCGCTTTCGGCTTCTTCTTCGTCGTCGCTGCTTTCAGCTTCGTCGTCGTCGGAGTCGTCGTCCGCTTTTGCGGCTTTCGCATCAACAGGCGGCGGTACTTCGGCGGCAGGCGGCGCAATGCCGTCGTCCGGGTCGATATAACCGCTCAGGACGTCAGACAGGCGGCCACCTTCGGTGGTGACGCGAGTGTACTCGGAGAGAATGTGGTCAACCGTGCCAGGGAAGTGCGCAATGGCGCCCATCACTTCACGTATGCCCTCTTCGATACGCTTGGCGATTTCGATCTCGCCTTCGCGTGTCAGCAGCTCGACGGTACCCATTTCGCGCATATACATGCGCACAGGGTCTGTCGTGCGACCGATATCGGTCTCCACCGCAGCCAACGCGGCGGCAGCTTCTTCAGCGGCGGCTTCGTCGGTATCGGCGTCGGCCAGCATAAGGGAATCCTTATCTGGCGCAGTTTCGAATACGTTGATCCCCATGTCGTTAATCATGCGGATGATGTCTTCCACCTGCTCAGGATCTGAAATATCCTCAGGCAGGTGGTCGTTGACCTCCGCGTAAGTCAGGTAACCCTGCTCACGACCAAGAAGTATCAACTCTTTGATACGAGACTGCTGTTGCGCTTTTCCGGACATAACACCCTATCCACTGAAGGTCTTGGCGGGCAAAAAACAAGCCGAGGATTATACCCGAGCTATGACCTCACACGCCAGCTGAGGTCGGGTTTGATGCGTAAACATTCTGTTTTAAGAGGTCGCGCATCTGTTTTGCTATCTGAATTTGCTCTTCAGCCGATAATCCCGGCTGCCTTGCTCTCTTGATAAGTTCGTCGAGGGTCTGAGTGTGTTGACCCGCGGATAACCTATTAATGGTGTCTAAAAACTGTTGTTCAAGGTTGTCGCCGTCAATTAGCCACTCCTTTTCCGCCAGTGCCCGCAATAAACGGCCCTGTTCCGTGCCATGCCAGCGAGCCATCAACTGGATTGAGTTTAGCTTAGGGTTTTTCTGCACGGCTTCGATCAGTGCAATAAGCACCTGAGCATAGGTATTGCTCTCGTTGGCAAAGTGGTCGGCACTTTCAACCTTGCCGGCCAATTGTGGGTGGTGAATCAGTGTGCGCAGTGCAATCAGTGTGGGGGCTTCCACCGCTACGGGCGTGCGTGGCGCGTAGGCTTCATCGCGATCACCGCGCTTGCCGTTTTTGCTCCACGGCTTTTTATCCCACTTCTTGCCACCTGCGCCGGGCTTCTTTGGCGTCCATTCCTGCTGGGGCGCGAAGGCCTCCTGAGGTTGGTGGAAGTCGGCATAGTCCGACATGGCGTCGTAATCCATGCCGGGGTCGTAGGCTGGCGGCGCCTCTTGCGGGGCGCTGTGCACCAGCTGGCTGACGGCTTCACCGCTCAGACCGGTGATCTCCAGCAGGCGCTGGCGCATCAGTGTGCGCAAATTGGCGCCGGGGACTTTGTCGATCAGCGGCGCCGCAAGGGTGGCCATATGGGCCTTACCCTCCAGGGAGCGCGGGTCGGCTTCTTCGGTCAGTTGCTGGAAAAAATAATCCGCCAGCGGCTGTGCATGTTGATTGATGCGTGCACGGAACGCATCGGTACCTTCCGAGCGCACCAGCGTGTCCGGGTCTTCGCCTTCGGGCAGGAACAGGAAGCGTGCGCGACGCCCATCCTGCAGGCTCGACAGCGTGGCTTCGAGCGCGCGCCAGGCGGCGTTGCGGCCAGCCTGGTCGCCGTCGAAGCAAAACAGCACGCTGGGCACGACACGGAACAGGCGCTTCAGATGTTCTTCGCTGGTGGCGGTGCCGAGGGTCGCGACCGCGTTGCGCAGGCCTTGTTGGGCCAGGGCGATCACGTCCATATAACCCTCAACCACGATGATTTCGTCGAGGTTGCGGTTGTTCTTGCGCGCTTCGAACAGGCCGTAGAGTTCCTGGCCTTTGTGAAACACCGGGGTCTCCGGGGAGTTCAGGTACTTGGGTTTGTCATCACCAAGCACGCGGCCGCCAAAGGCGATGATGCGGCCACGGCTGTCGCGGATCGGGAACATCACGCGGTCGCGGAAGCGGTCATAGCGCTTGCCGGTCTCGGCGTTTTCCACCAGCAGGCCGGCGTCGATCATGGCCTTTTGCTGGAGGGTGTCGTTGCTAAGGTGTTTATACAGATTGTCCCAGCCCGGCGGAGCGAAGCCGAGACCGAAGTCCCGAGCGATTTCGCCGGTGAGGCCGCGGCCTTTGAGGTAGTCGACAGCGGCCTTGCGCTGCGGATGGCTCTTGAGTGCCTGGCGGTAAAAGTCGGCGGCAGCGGTAAGCAGCGGGTACAGCGGCGAATCGGTGGGTTGTCGGGGTTTGTGCGGGCGGCCACTTTCTTCGCGGGGCACTTCCATTCCTGCGGCTTTAGCCAAGTCCTCGACAGCCTGGGGGAAGTCCAGGTTGTCGTGGTCCATCAGGAAACCCAGGGCATTCCCGCCCGCCCCGCAACCGAAGCAGTAATAGAACTGCTTGTCGGGGCTGACGCTGAAGGATGGGGTTTTTTCTTTATGGAACGGGCAGCAGGCGGTGTAGTTTTTGCCGGCTTTTTTCAGCTGTACGCGTGAGCTGACAACATCGACGATGTCGGTGCGGTTCAGAAGGTCGTCAATAAAGCTCTGGGGAATCAGCCCGGCCATGGCGTTCTCGTCATCACTGCGTGTAAATGAGGACCCGTGAGGTGTTCAAGCGCACGTATAGGGGGCTTGATCATCATCGTCTGCATGGGTCATCAGGAAGTGTATCTGCCGAATATTCACTGAGGGTAGTTTCTGATCAGTCTTCGGCATGGAAATGTTGCCCGGGCGTCCGGTCTTGGCCAATGGCAGCCTCGGAAACGCATCGATGGGCACAGCCGACACGGTTGATCGTCTGTTTGAAGAATAGGTGTGCTCGTCAGTAGCCTTGTTAGGCTCGTCAGAAGAGACGTGCACCGCTGGCAAAAGAGCCAGCCCTGACGTGTGAAGCAGTGTCTCGGTCGCGTGTGCGGCGTCGACGGTGAAGCATCAAGCGATATCCGCAAATGCCAACAGCCCGGCTGAGGGCCGGGCTTGGCAGAAGCTTGCTACGAACGTCTGTGTATTAGTACAGACGAACGGCGCGGCGCTGTTCGCGCTGAACTTTCTTAGCGTGACGCTTAACAGCGGCTGCTGCTTTGCGCTTACGCTCAGAAGTTGGCTTCTCATAAAATTCGCGGCTACGAACTTCAGCCAGAACACCGGCTTTTTCGCAGGAGCGCTTGAAACGACGCAGAGCTACGTCGAAGGGTTCGTTCTCTTTTACTTTGACGGCTGGCATCCAGAGCTACCTTCTTTCATTACCGGGAATCAACGTTCTCGTCGCAAAAAATTCGCGGCTGAGGTCGTCGGTTTTTAAGGGTTGCGGATGTTAACCCCTCATTGCCCGGAATGCAAAGCCTCTGATCGAAAACCGCTAGTCGGGAGGGGGAGTGGCGACTATTATGCGCGCCTTCGAATTCAGCCTCTACAAGGCGCAAACCCATGCTAGTACTGGGACTTGAAACCTCCTGCGACGAAACCGGAGTCGCACTATACGACAGTGAACGCGGGCTTTTGGCCGATGCACTGTTCAGTCAGATCGACCTGCATCGCGCCTATGGCGGCGTGGTGCCGGAGCTTGCCAGCCGCGATCACGTCAAGCGCATGCTGCCATTGATCCGCCAGGTGCTGGATGAGGCCGGTTGTGTGGCAACCGAGATCGATGCCATTGCCTATACGGCAGGGCCCGGATTGGTCGGAGCCCTGCTGGTTGGGGCCTCTTGCGCCCAGGCGCTGGCCTTTGCCTGGGGTATTCCTGCTCTTGGTGTGCACCATATGGAAGGCCACTTATTGGCGCCCATGCTGGAAAAAACACCGCCGGAGTTCCCGTTCGTCGCTTTGTTGGTTTCGGGCGGGCATACGCAGCTGGTTCAGGTGGATGGGATCGGTCAATACACACTGTTGGGCGAGTCGCTGGACGATGCCGCCGGTGAAGCGTTCGACAAAACCGCGAAGATGATGGGGCTTAATTATCCGGGGGGGCCGGAAATCGCCCGCCTTGCCGAAAACGGCGTTGCCGGTCGCTACACCTTCCCGCGCCCGATGTGTGATCGTCCTGGCTTGATGTTCAGTTTCAGCGGTTTGAAAACCTCTGCCTTGAACACCTGGCAGCAGAGCGTCAGCGCCGGGGACGACGGCCAGCAAGCCCGTTGCGACATCGCGCTGGCGTTCCAGCAGGCTGTGGTGGAGACTTTGACCATCAAGTGCAAGCGCGCCCTGAAACAGGCGGACATGAAGCGGCTGGTGATCGCAGGCGGCGTCAGCGCCAACAAGGCGTTGCGCAGTTCCCTGGAAAAAATGCTCGGCGACATGAATGGCAACGTGTTTTACGCACGCCCTGAGTTCTGCACTGACAACGGCGCGATGATTGCCTACGCCGGTTGCCAGCGCTTGCAGGCCGGGCAGCACGAAAGCCTGGCGATCAGCGTGCAGGCGCGCTGGCCGATGGAGCAATTGCCGCCGTTGTAAGGTTCAAGGGCACCGGGTCCAGGCGGGGTATTTAAAAATGCCGTTCGCGCCCGGCAAACAGGTCGCGTAGATTGCCGCGGTGGCGCCAGACGATCAGCAGTGTCAGCACGCTCATCGGTAGCAGCGCTTCTGGTTCCTGCCAGGCCAGCAGCGGCAGGGTCAGCGGCGTGGCAATCAGCGCGGCCAGCGAGCTGGTGCGGGTCAGGTAGAACGTCAGCAGCCAGGCGAGCATGGCCAGTAACGCCGCAGGGGGGTAAATGCCCAGCAGCATGCCGGCCGCCGTGGCGACGCCCTTGCCGCCGCGAAAGCGGAAGTACAACGGGAACAGGTGGCCCAGGACGGCACACAGGCCCACCCAGGCTTGCTGTTGCAAGCTAAGGCCGACGAGGCTGGCGATGAGCACGGGCAGCAGGCCCTTGCAGACGTCGCCCAGCAAGGTCAGGACGGCGAGTTTCTTGCCGGCCAGGCGCAACATATTGGTGGCGCCGGCATTGCCTGAGCCACTCATTCGCGGATCGGGATTTCCCGTCAAGCGGCTGAGCAAAATGGCGAAGGACAGCGAGCCGAGCAGGTAGGCGAAAATCGCCAGTGACCAAAACATGCTAACTATTCCGGGCGAGGACGCCCTGATTCTAACGGGGCATCGCGCCCTTGTCGTGCTGCGGAGAAAAGTGCTTGGACAGAGTGTTTATCGAAGGCCTGGAAGTCGACACCGTGATCGGGGCTTACGACTGGGAGCGCGGAATCCGGCAATGCCTGCGCCTGGACCTGAGCTTCGCCTGGGATAATCGCCCAGCTGCGGCAGGTGACGACCTGACCCTGGCACTGGATTACGCCAGGGTGTCTGCGCGTATCCAGGCCTTTGCCGAGCATTCCCAGTACCAACTGGTGGAAACCTTTGCCGAGCGTCTGGCCGAAGTGCTGATGAGTGAGTTCCAGATTCCCTGGCTGCACCTCAAGTTGACCAAGCCCGGCGCGGTACCGGCTGCCAAGGGCGTGGGCGTGGAGATCGAGCGCGGATGTCGTTGACTCAGGTTTACCTCGGGCTTGGCAGCAATATCGACCGCGAGGCTCGTCTACGCGCCGGCTTGGATGCGTTGGCGGGCTTCTTGACGGATATGCGCTGTTCGGCGGTGTTCGAAAGCCAGCCGGTGGGGATCAAAAGTGGGCCGTTTTTCAATCTGGTGGTGTCGGCTTATACCGACCTGCCGTTGATGGAACTCGATCGCCGGTTGAAATCCATCGAGGCCGACAACGGCCGCTACGCGCCCGACCGCAAAGGCCTGCCGCTGGATATCGATGTGTTGTTGTATGGCGATTGGGTGGGCAATTTCGATGGCTTGATCTTGCCGCGAGCCGAAATTCTGAAAAACGCCTTTGTGTTGTGGCCGCTGTCGATGATGGCGCCGGAGCGTCTGCACCCGGAGGCGGGCAAGACAATGGCCGAGTTGTGGCGAGACGCGCAAATTGATCAGGTATTGGCGCCTGTGGCGTTCGAGTGGCAGGGTCAGCCACTCACGCCACAAGCTCTTTTGTAGGAGCCGAGCGTGCTCGCGAAAAACCTGAGGGCGCTGCGTCATCGTTGAGGTTCTTCGCGAGCAAGCTCGCTCCTACAAGGGCTTTTGCTGTTCTTTGTAGGCTTTAAGCGCCTTGAGCCGTTCGCGCTTGAGCGCCTCGCCCAGTTCGGGGCCTTTGAAACCCTTTTCTAGCAGCGGCGCGACCGGCACTTCGCGTGCCACCTTTGCCGCTCCGCGCAAATAATCGGCCTGTGGATAACTGCGTTGCTCAAAACCCTCGCGGCCACGAGCGTCCATTTCGCAGGCCGCCACGAACTCTTCAAAGCGTTGCGGCCGACGGTACACGTCGAAGCTTTGCAGCAACTCCAGCAACGTCGAGGCCTTGAGTTCAAGCGCGCGATGCCCGTGAGTATGATATTGCCCCACCAGCAACGCCAACTCCTGGCAATCCCTGGGCACCTTGAAACGCTCGTTCACCGCTTTGATCAGCTTCAGGCCGCGTTGCTCGTGGGCAATATGCTGAGGCAACTTATCCACAGGCGTCAGGCCTTTGCCCAGGTCGTGCAGCAGGCAAGCCCAGCGCACGCTCAGCGGTTGCTTGTGCAGGGCTGCTTGCTGCAGCACGCTCAAGGTATGCACGCCGGTGTCTATTTCCGGGTGGTGAGCTGCGGGCTGCGGCACCCCGAACAGCGCATCCACCTCCGGCATCAAGGTATTCAGTGCGTCGCAGTCACGCAGTACTTGGATAAATACCTGGGGTTGATCTTCCATCAGCGCCCGTGAGATTTCCTTCCAACTGCGCTCGGGGGTAAGGGCCTCCAACTCGCCGGACTCACTGAGTTGGCGCATTAATTCGAGGGTCTCAGGGGCGACTGTGAAGCCGAGAGGCGCATAGCGCGCGGCGAAACGCGCAACGCGTAGTACGCGGAGGGGATCTTCGGCGAACGCGGGAGAAACATGCCGTAAAAGACGCGCTTCAAGATCGCGTTGTCCCTGATAAGGATCAGTCAGGTTACCCTCGTCATCCTCCGCCATGGCATTGATGGTCAGGTCACGCCGGATCAGGTCTTCTTCCAGCGTAACGTCGGGGCTCGCATGGAATATAAAGCCACCGTAACCCCGGCCATTCTTGCGTTCGGTGCGAGCGAGGGCGTATTCGTCACCGTTTTTCGGATCGAGAAACACCGGAAAATCGGCGCCCACCGGTTTATAACCCTTGGCGAGCATCTCTTCAGCCGTCGCGCCAACGACGACGCGGTCTATATCGGTGACCTCGATGCCCAGAAGGCGATCACGCACGGCGCCGCCGACTTTGTAGATTTTCATGAAAAAGCCTCCATTAGCGGCACAGGATAACGCCTGAGCCTGGCCAATGGAGGCTTTGCTGTTTCAGAGATGCACGACGGCCATGTCCAGGCGGCCATAGTCGTTGTCGTTATGATCGCTGCGCGGTGGTACATGGTGGGTCTTCATCACTTGGTCGCCCTGCAGGGTTTCCAAATGAATATCAAAACCCCAGAGCCGATGCAGGTGCTTGAGCACTTCCTCAGTGGATTCGCCCAAGGGTTTGCGGTCGTGTTGCTGGTGACGCAGGGTCAGCGAACGGTCGCCACGCACATCAATGCTGTAGATCTGAACGTTAGGCTCGCGGTTACCCAGGTTGTATTGCGCGGCCAGGGTTTCGCGAATGATGCGGTAGCCGGGTTCGTCGTGGATGGCAGGCACCACCAGGTCATCCTTGAGGTCGTCGTCCAGGATGCTGAACAACTTGAGGTCGCGGATCACCTGGGGCGACAGGTACTGCAGGATAAAACTCTCATCCTTGAAGCTGCTCATGGCGAACTTGATGGTCGATAGCCAGTCGCTGCCGGCGATTTCCGGGAACCAGCGGCGGTCTTCCTCCGTGGGGTGCTCGCACATGCGGCGGATATCGCGGTACATGGCAAAACCCAGTGCATAGGGGTTGATGCCGTTGTAGTACGGGCTGTCGAAGCCTGGCTGGAAGACCACGCTCGTATGGGACGTGAGGAACTCCATCATGAAGCCGTCAGTGACCAGGCCTTCGTCGTACAGGTCGTTCATCAGGGTGTAATGCCAGAAGGTTGCCCAGCCTTCGTTCATTACTTGGGTTTGGCGCTGGGGATAAAAATATTGCGCGATCTTGCGCACGATGCGCACGATTTCGCGCTGCCAGGGCTCCAGCAGCGGTGCGTGCTTTTCGAGGAAATACAGGATGTTTTCCTGCGGTTCGGCGGGGAAGCGGGCATTGTCCTTGTCGCTGTTCTTGTCGGCGCGCTTGGGGATGGTGCGCCACAGGTCGTTGATCTGTTTCTGCAGGTGCTCCTCGCGCTCCTTCTGGCGCAGGCGTTCCTCTTCGGCGGAAATAGGATAGGGACGCTTATAGCGATCGACCCCATAATTCATCAGCGCGTGGCAGGAGTCCAACAGGTCTTCCACCGCATCGATACCGTGGCGCTCCTCGCACTGCATGATGTATTGCTTGGCGAACACCAGGTAATCAATGATCGAACTGGCATCGGTCCAGGTGCGAAACAGGTAGTTGCCCTTGAAGAAACTGTTATGCCCATAGCAGGCATGGGCCACTACCAGCGCCTGCATGCAGATGGTGTTTTCTTCCATCAGGTACGCGATGCACGGGTCGGAGTTGATCACGATCTCGTAGGCCAGGCCCATCTGGCCGCGTGTGTAGGACTTCTCGGTACTGAGAAAGTGTTTCCCGTAGGACCAATGGTGATAGCCCAGGGGCATGCCCACCGAGGCATAGGCATCCATCATCTGTTCAGCGGTGATGACTTCTATCTGATTGGGATAGGTGTCCAAGGCATAACCCGCCGCGATACGGCTGATTTCCCGGTCATAGGCCTGGATCAGTTCGAAGGTCCACTCGGAACCGGTGGAAATGGGTTGGCGCTTGTTCTCTTTTTTGGCGGTCATGTCACTAACCTGCGCTGGAAGAGTTCACGGAAGACCGGGTAGATATCGCCGGCCGAGACCAGTTGCTGCTGGGCGAACGTGTCGGCAAAGGCTTCGCCGATGCGCTCGTATTCGAACCAGAGGGCCTGGTGCTCACGGGGGGTGATTTCGACGTAAGTGTAGTACTGCACGAACGGCATGATCTGGTTGATCAAAATGTCCCGGCAGATCGGCGAGTCGTCGTTCCAGTTGTCGCCGTCGGAGGCTTGGGCGGCGTAGATGTTCCACTCGTTGGCGGGGTAGCGCTCGGCCATGATCTCCTGCATCAGCTTCAGTGCGCTGGAAACAATGGTGCCGCCAGTTTCCCGCGAATAGAAAAACTCCTCTTCGTCCACCTCTCGCGCGCTGGTGTGATGGCGGATGAACACTACGTCAATCTTGTCGTAGTTCCGTTTCAGGAACAGGTACAGCAGGATAAAGAAGCGCTTGGCGATGTCCTTGGTGGCCTGGGTCATGGAGCCGGAAACGTCCATCAGGCAGAACATCACCGCCTTAGAGCTGGGGTTGGGTTGCTTGACCAGCAGGTTGTATTTCAAGTCAAAGGTATCGAGGAACGGCACGCGGTGGATGCGCGCGCTGAGTTTTTCGATTTCCGCCTCGATTTCCTGGATATCGCCGAAGTTATCCGGTTCTTCGCGCTTCAAGCGTGCCAACTCTTCCTTGGCCTGCTTGAGTTTGGCGCGGCTGCTGCCGGAGAGGGCGATACGCCGCGCGTGGGCTGAACGCAGGGTGCGGATGATGTTGATGCGCGACGGGTTGCCCTCGTTGCTGATCCCTGCACGTACGGTCTTGAAGGTATCGGTGCCGGTCAGGTTGCGTTTGACCAGGTTGGGCAGTTCGAGGTCTTCGAACATGAATTCGAGGAATTCTTCCTGAGTGATCTGGAATACGAATTCATCCATGCCTTCGCCAGAGTTGCCGGCTTTGCCCGGGCCTTTGCCGCCGCCACCGCCTTGTGGGCGCTGGATATGTTCGCCAGTGGTGAATTCCTTGTTACCCGGGTGCACCACGGTCTGTTTGCCGCCGCGGCCATGGTGAAGTACCGGTTCGTCGATGTCCCGTCCGGGAATGCTGATTTGTTCGCCATGCTCCATGTCGGTGATGGAACGGCGGCTGACGGCCTCTTCTACCGCCTTTTTGATGTGGTCACGGTAACGCCGCAGGAAACGCTGGCGGTTTACCGTGCTCTTGTTCTTGCCATTGAGGCGTCGGTCGATCACATAGCTCATGGGGAGCCCTCCGGGCAGCTTCACGTTACAAGCTTCAAGCCGCGGGCTGGAAGCTTAGAGACAAGCGGTCAACTGCCAGGCCGGATGCCTGGCAGTGCGCGCTTGCCGCTGCCTTACTGCGATTTGCGAACCCGCAGGTACCACTCGGAGAGCAGTCGTACCTGTTTGTCGGTGTAGCCTCGCTCGACCATGCGTGTGACGAAGTCGTTGTGTTTTTGCTGATCCTCCTTGCTGGCCTTGGCGTTGAAGCTGATGACGGGCAGCAGGTCCTCGGTGTTGGAGAACATTTTCTTCTCGATGACCACCCGCAGCTTCTCGTAGCTGAGCCAAGTGGGGTTCTTGCCGTTGTTGTTGGCACGGGCGCGCAGTACGAAATTGACGATTTCGTTGCGGAAGTCCTTCGGATTGCTGATGCCGGCGGGTTTCTCGATTTTTTCCAATTCTTCGTTGAGGGCCACGCGATTGAGGATTTCGCCGGTTTCCGGGTCGCGGTATTCCTGATCCTGGATCCAGAAATCGGCGTACAGGACGTAGCGGTCGAAAATGTTCTGGCCGTATTCGCTGTAGGACTCCAGGTAAGCGGTCTGGATTTCCTTGCCGATGAACTCGATGTAGCGCGGCGCCAGGTATTCCTTGAGGAAGCGCAGGTAGCGCTCACGAGTTTCGGCCTGGAATTGCTCCTGTTCAATCTGTTGTTCCAGCACATAGAGCAAGTGCACCGGGTTGGCGGCAATCTCGTGGGGATCGAAGTTGAAGACCTTGGACAAGATCTTGAACGCAAAGCGCGTCGACAGACCGTTCATGCCCTCGTCCACACCGGCTGTATCACGGTATTCCTGGATCGACTTAGCCTTGGGATCGGTGTCCTTGAGGTTTTCGCCGTCGTAGACGCGCATCTTCGAATAGATATTGGAGTTCTCCGGCTCCTTGAGGCGCGACAGTACGGTGAACTGGGCAAGCATTTTCAGGGTGTCGGGGGCGCAATGGGCCTTGGCCAGGGAGCTGTTGAACAGCAGTTTGTCGTAAATCTTGATTTCGTCACTGACCCGCAGGCAGTACGGCACCTTGACGATATAGATCCGGTCGATGAAGGCTTCGTTGTTCTTGTTATTGCGGAAGGTATGCCATTCCGATTCGTTGGAGTGAGCCAGCAAGATCCCGGTAAATGGAATCGCCCCCAGGCCTTCGGTACTGTTGTAGTTACCTTCCTGGGTAGCGGTGAGCAGTGGGTGCAGCACCTTGATCGGTGCCTTGAACATCTCCACGAACTCCATCAGGCCCTGGTTGGCCCGGCACAATGCGCCCGAATAGCTGTAGGCATCGGCATCGTTCTGCGGAAACTCTTCCAGTTTTCGGATATCGACCTTGCCCACCAGTGCCGAAATGTCCTGATTGTTTTCATCGCCGGGTTCGGTCTTGGCCACGCCGATCTGGTTGAGGATCGACGGGTAGAGTTTCACCACCCGGAACTGGCTGATGTCACCGCCGAACTCGGCCAGGCGCTTGGTGGCCCAGGGCGACATGATGGTGTTGAGGTAGCGCCGCGGGATACCGAAGTCTTCCTCGAGGATCGCGCCATCTTCCGTGGCGTTGAACAGGCCCAAGGGGGACTCGAAGACGGGCGAGCCCTTGATCGCATAGAAGGGCACCTTCTCGATCAATTGCTTGAGCTTTTCCGCCAGGGACGATTTGCCGCCGCCGACCGGGCCGAGCAAATAGAGGATCTGCTTCTTCTCTTCCAGGCCTTGGGCGGCATGGCGGAAGTAGGAAACGATCTGGTCGATGCATTCTTCCATCCCATGGAAGTCTTCAAAGGCCGGATAGCGGCGGATCACCTTGTTGGAAAATATCCGCGACAGGCGCGAATTATTGGCGGTTTCCACCAGTTCTGGCTCGCCAATCGCCAATAGCAAGCGTTCGGCGGCAGAAGCGTAGGTGCTGCGGTCCTGTTTGCACAGCTCGAGATACTCCTGAAGCGTGAGTTCTTCCTGCTGTGTGGACGCGAAGCGTTGTTGGAAGTGGCTAAAGATACTCATGACGTCGTCACCTCGCTCGATACGTGGAGCCGACGCCGGATCAATCAGTCGATGCTGGCAGTCATTGACGCACGCCAATGGCTGTTTTCCCCCCAGAACACCCTGAAACGCTACCGATGACCCGTACGCCGGTGTACCGGCTCTCCCCTGATTCGGATGGCCTGCGCTTAAGGATAGTTCGGAATCCGGGAGGTCAAGGCGCGATGCGCAATTAGTTTAGCCGCGCCGTTCGTCAGAAACGGCGCAAGCCCAAGCGTCACGCGGGGTAGCGGGGTGTGAAAAAAATTATTGCGAATCGCCCGAGGAAATTTCCGCGGGATAGGTCGTACGCCACAGCTCAAACCCGCCGTCCAGGCTGTAGACGTCAGAGAAACCCTGGCTGATCAGATACGCGGCTGCACTCTGGCTGGAATTGCCGTGGTAGCAGGCGACGATCAGCGGTGCATCGAGGTCGGCGGCGCGGATGAAGTCGGCGATGTTGACGTTGTCCAAGTGCTGGGCGCCGGTGATGTGAGCGGCGGCATAAGTAGGCTGGTCGCGGATGTCGACGACTACGGCACCTTGCTCGCGCAGGGTCTGTGCTTCTTGGGGAGGGATACGTTTGAATTCGGTCATGACGGGCTCCTATTGCTTGGCGGTGGCCGGCAGGGTAATGGAAAGGGGCGATTCGCACTGGCAGTCGAGGCGCTTGCCCGTGTCGATGTTCATCAGGGTCATGGCACCGCCCCACACGCAACCGGTGTCGAGGGCGAACACGCCGGGTTCATCGCACTTGCCTTCCAGCGCGGCCCAGTGGCCAAAGATGATCTTTGTGTCTCGGGTCTTGCGTTCCTTGTAGGCGAACCAGGGCTTGTAGCCGGGCAGGGCGCTGTCGGCACCTTCCTTGCTCTTGAGGTCCAGTTTGCCTTCGGCCGTGCAGAAGCGCATGCGTGTGAAATAGTTGGTGATCACTCGCAGGCGGGCGACGCCGGTGAGCTCGTTGTCCCACTTCACCGGGTCGTTGCCATACATGCCGTCGAGGTAAGCGGTGTACAGGTTGTCATCGGCCAATGCACTTTCAACTTCGGCGGCGCACTTGAGAGCTTTTTTCAGCGTCCACTGCGGCGGGATACCGGCATGCACCAAGGCCATGTTGCGGTCCTCGTCATAGTGCATGAGTTTTTGCCGGCGCAGCCAGTCGAGCAGTTGAGCGCGGTCCGGGGCTTCGAGAATTTCCCGCAGGGTGTCGCCTTTTTTGAGGCGCTCGATGTTGTTGCCGGCCGCAAGCAAGTGCAGGTCATGGTTGCCCAGCACGCATACCAAAGAATCACGCAGGCTATAGAGGTAGCGCAGGGTTTCCAGGGACTGGGGGCCGCGGTTGACCAGGTCGCCCACCAACCACAAGCGATCATTTGCGGGGTCGAAGGCTACGCGATCCAGCAGGCGCTTGAGAGGGTCCAGGCAGCCTTGCAGGTCGCCGACAGCGTACGTCGCCATCAGTGCAGGGCTCCTGGCACGGCCAGGCGGAAGGGCTTGATGATTGCGTCGAACAGTTGGCCGTCGGTGGCCTTCATTTGATACGAGCCTTGCATGGTGCCGACCTTGGAGGTCATCACCGTGCCGCTGCTATAAGTGTGGCTGGCGCCGCTGTCGATCAACGGTTGCTGGCCGACAACGCCTGCCCCGCGCACTTCCTCGACCTGGCCGTCGCCATCGGTGATGACCCAGTGGCGCGACAGCAGCTTGGCCGGCACCAGCCCGTTGTTCTTCACTGTAATGGTGTAGGCAAAGGCGAAGCGGTTATGTTCGGGTTGCGATTGGTCCGCCAGGAAGCGGGTGACGACGCTGACGTCTATCTGATAGCGAGGATCGGACATGCAAGAGGCCTTAAAAGCGAAGGACAGCAGATGCGGGTCAGTCTAGGCCAAGAGGTGGGCACTAGGCCAGACATGCTGTCTGGGCTCTTGAACTTGATGAAACGACTCTATCAACGTAACGCGGTTAAACCTGTGGGAGCGGGCTTGCTCGCGAATGCGGTGCGTCAGTCAACTGATCTATAACTGATCCACCGCATTCGCGAGCAAGCCCGCTCCCACATTGGAGGGTGTTGAACCCTATTGCGCTGTTGGCGCTGGCTGGATGGCAAGCTGGTCAGCCAGGCGCACGAACGCGGCCAGGTCCAGTTGCTCGGGGCGCAGGCCGCCGTCGACGCCGGCGGCTTCGATTTCAGCATTGCTCAGCAGGGCTTTGAGTGTGTTACGCAAGGTCTTGCGGCGTTGGTTGAACGCTTCGCGTACCACACGTTCCAGCAGTTTGTGATCCTTGGCCGGGTGCGGCAGTACGGCATGCGGCACCAGGCGCACGATGGCTGAATCGACCTTCGGTGGCGGGTTGAACGCGCCCGGGCCGACGTTGAACAGGTGCTCTACGCGGCAGTGATACTGGACCATGATCGACAAGCGGCCCCAGTCACCACCGCCAGGGCCTGCGGCCAGGCGCTCCACCACTTCTTTTTGCAGCATGAAGTGCATGTCGCGGATGATCCCGGCGTTGTTCAGCAGGTGAAAAATCAGCGGCGTGGAGATGTTGTACGGCAGGTTACCCACCACCCGCAGGCTGTTGGGCGCAGCGCCAAGGCTGTTGAAGTCGAACTTCAGCGCGTCGCCCTGGTGCAGGTTGAAGTTGGTTTTGCCGGCGAACTGCTGGTTGAGGATCGGGATCAGGTCCTTGTCCAGTTCCACGACGTCCAGTTGCCCGCCGCTGGCCAGCAGGCCCTGGGTCAGCGCGCCCTGGCCTGGGCCGATTTCCAGCAGGCGGTCTTCTGGCTTGGCATGGATGGAGCGCAGGATGCGATCGATTACGCCAGCGTCATGCAGGAAGTTCTGCCCGAAGCGCTTGCGCGCCCGGTGTTGGTAATGCTCAGTCATATACGGGTCTCGGCCATCTGGTAGGCGGTTTCCAGGGCCACGTGCAGGCTGCCGGTATCGATCTTGCCGCTGCCTGCGAGGTCCAGGGCGGTGCCATGGTCGACGGAAGTGCGGATGATCGGCAGGCCCAGTGTCACGTTGACTGCGGCGCCGAAGCCTTTGTATTTCAGCACGGGCAGCCCCTGGTCGTGGTACATCGCCAGCACTGCGTCGCAGTGCTCCAGATATTTGGGGGTGAACAGAGTGTCTGCAGGCAATGGGCCGCGTAGGTCCATGCCTTCTTGGCGCAGGCGCTCTAATGTCGGTTCAATGATGTCGATTTCTTCATGGCCCAAGTGGCCGCCTTCACCGGCGTGGGGGTTAAGCCCACAGACCAGGATACGCGGTTGGGCAATGCCGAATTTGTGTTGCAGGTCGCTGTGCAGGATGCGCGTGACACGCTCCACACGCTCGGCAGTGATGGCATCGGCGATTTCACGCAGCGGCAAGTGGGTGGTCACCAGCGCCACACGCAGGCCGCGGGTGGCGAGCATCATCACCACTTGAGCGGTATGGGTTAGTTCCGCGAGGAATTCGGTATGGCCGGAAAAGGCGATACCGGATTCGTTGATCACACCTTTGTGCACCGGTGCGGTAATCATGCCGGCGAAGTCGCCGTCGATGCAGCCTTGGCCCGCACGGGTCAACGTCTCCAGCACAAATGCCGCGTTGGCCGTATTCAACTGCCCTGCAACCACTTTGGCTTGCAGCGGGGTGTCCCACACATACAGGCTGCCGGCGGGGGCCGGCAGGTCGGGCCAGTTGCCCGGCGCCACGTCCAGCAGGTTGACGGCCACACCCAGTTGCGCGGCCCGCTCAAGGAGCAGGTCGCGGCTGGTAATGGCAATCAGGGGGTGTGGCTGGGGTTGCGAGGCGAGCAGCAGGCACAGGTCTGGACCAATGCCGGCTGGCTCGCCGGGTGTCACCGCGAAACGCTGGGGTTTCACTGGGGTGCCTGGTCGGTGCCTGTTTGCTCGGCGCCTGGCAGCTTGTTCTCTACATACGCTTCGTCACGGATCTGACGCAGCCAGGTTTGCAGCTCTTCGTCGTATTTGCGGTTACGCAGTACGCTCAGGGCTTGCTGCTCGCGGGCCTGGGTGGTGTTGTCCGTGGCGCGACGGCCAAGCACTTCCAGCACATGCCAGCCGTACTGAGTCTTGAACGGCTTGGACAATACGCCTTGCGGTGTCTCGGCCATAACCTGCTGGAACTCAGGCACCAGAGCTTTCGGGTCGATCCAGTTCAGGTCGCCGCCGTTAAGGGCAGAACCTGGGTCTTCCGAGAAGCTTTTAGCCAGGGTGGCGAAGTCTTCACCGCTTTCAATGCGGTCGTAGATCTTCTGGGCCAGTTCCTTGGTTTGTGCCTCGGTGCGGATTTCGCTCGGTTTGACCAGGATGTGACGAACATGGACTTCGTCTTTCAGCGAAGTCTCGCCACCGCGACGTTCCAGCAGCTTCAGGATGATGAAGCCACCCGGGGTGCGGGCTGGCTGGGTAATGCCACCGACTTCCATGGCGCTCAATTCGCGATCAAACGGAGGTGGCAATTGAGCGGCTTTACGCCAGCCCATGTCACCGCCTTCGAGGGCGTTGTCGCTGCCGGACTGAGCAATGGCCATCTGGGCAAAATCTGCACCCGCTTTCAGGCGCTCATAGATCGCCTGGGTTTTAGCGGCGGCGGCATTAAGCTGCTCAGAGTTGGCTCCGTCCGGGGTTGGGATCAGGATATTGGCCAAGTGCAACTCTTCGGAGAGCTGCATCTTGCCCAGGTCCGAGGCCAGGAAGTTCTTCACTTCCTGCTCGGACACCTGAACCCGCTCGGCCACACGGCGCTGGCGCACACGGCTGATGATCATTTCGCGCTTGATCTGGTCACGGGCGTCCTCGTAGGACAAACCATCGCGAGCCAGGGCGGCGCGGAACTGATCAATGCTCATGTTGTTACGCTGAGCGATGGTGCCAACGGCCTGGTTCAATTCTTCGTCTGAAATACGGATGCCAGAACGGTCGCCAATCTGCAATTGCAGGTTCTCGACGATCAGACGCTCCAGCACCTGGGGTTCCAGGACGCTGCTCGGTGGCACACCACCGCCACGCTTGGCGATGGTTTGCTGAACTTCCTTGACCCGTTGGTCCAGCTGGCTCTGCATGATCACGTCGTTGTCGACGATGGCCGCTACTTTATCCAGCTGTTGAACCGCGGCGTGTGCCGAAACAGTACCCAGGAACAGCGCGCCCAGCACTAGCGGGCGCAAACACTCAGAAAGCTTTGTCTTCACGTTCACGATAACCTTCAATGCCTTTGTCGAGGAAGCTCTCTACCTTGGCGCCGGTCAGGCCGCCGAGTCCTTTAAGGACGATCTGGAAGAAGAGCCCGTGGTCACCCTTTTCGTTCTGAGGGGCGAGCTGCGTGTATTCGTCGTTGGAAACCCAGTAACGGTTGATGACGCGCAGTTTCCAGCAGCAGTTGTCGTACTCGAAACCACCGAAGGCTTCCAGGGTACGGTTGCGGGCATAGTCGTACTGCCAGCGGGTGATCAGGTTCCACTGAGGAACAATCGGCCACATCATCGAGAAGTCGTGTTGTTGGATTTTGTAGTAATCCTTCACGAAATCTTTGTCACCTTCCTGGCCAAAGTCGCCGCCAAACTGCCATTTGCCGGTCAGCTGGTTGTAGACAACCTGGTCGTTGCGATAGCGGTAGCCCAGGTTGACGACCTTGTTCGGATTGTCTTCCGGCTGGTAGTGGAACATTGCGCTGCCGGAGCGAGGACTATGGGTCTCGGTATCCCAGTTGTAGTCGGCTGTGGCGCGCCAGTCGCGGTTGAAGCGGAACTCGTACTCCAGTGCAACAGGAGATACGTTCGAGTGCGCATCATCACGTGTCTTGGCATCTACACCTGGCAATTGAACTTCGCGATCCTTGAAGTACATCGCTTGACCAATCGATGCACGCTGACGTTCGAAGCCATTTTCTTCGATCCAACGGCTGGTAAGCCCAAAGGACAGCTTGTTCTCGTCACCGATACGGTCAGAACCACTGAAACGGTTATCCCGGAACAGCGAGGAGTAGCTGAAAGAGTTTTCGCTGGTGTCGAAGACCGGGATCTCGGTTTGATCTCTATTCGGTACGTAGAGGTAGAACGCACGAGGTTCGAGGGTCTGGTTGTAGTCTTTGCCGAACCAATTGGTTTTACGGTCGAAGTACAGGCCGCTGTCGATGCTGGCGATAGGTACAGAGCGATCTTGCGAGCTGTCAAAGGTCTGGCCGACAGGTAATTGCGACTTGCCTTTACCATCAAGATCCAAATCATATTTGGTATAGACGTACTTCAACTTCGGCGTGATAAAGCCGTAGCTCCAGTTCATCGGGTAAGAGACAGCTGGAGCAACGTTCAGACGGGTACCGTTTGCACGGGTCAAACCTGTTACGTTGTCATCCAGCCGCTTTTCACCGAGAAGGCCTGTTACAGGATCGAACGGGCCGCCATCTTTGTCGAGCACTCTGCCGCTACGCAGGTCACGATCAAACCTGACTGCTTCGGTCTCATAAGAGAAGTTCAGCCCCGCCGGTTGAAACGGGAGCGTACCGTTAAAGGTGATCTGCGGTAGTCGATCATATGGCGTGATTTGGGAAATCGTCGCCAACTGGTACGACTGCAAGTTCACGGCAGCCTGGTAGCTGTCGCCACGGTAGCTCACGGTACCCTGTTGGTTCAGGAAGTCCTGGCTCTGAACGCCTTCCTGATAGGACTTCAAATCCTGGAAATAGAACGGATCACTGATCTTGGTGTAATCAACCAAGGTCGTCAGACGCGAATCTAACCCACCCTTATGCTGCCAATTGAGCATATAGCGGGTTTTTTCGTAATCAGTCTGCTTCTTGCGCTCGTCATTGTCGTCGTTGAGGTACGCCCCACCAAACTGCCCTTCACTCGACTTGGTCAGATAGCGGAACTCGCCCTCCATCAACATGCCGCGCTTGGTCATGTACTGCGGGTACAACGTGGCATCGTAGTTCGGCGCCAGGTTGAAGTAGTACGGTGTTACCAGCGTAAAGCCAGTTTCCCCACCGGTGCTGAAGCTCGGCGGCAGGAAGCCGGATTGGCGACGGTCGTCGATCGGGAAGTAGATGTACGGGGTGTACAGGATCGGGATGTTCTTGACCCGCAACGTCGCGTTGGTCGCCGTACCGAAACCGGTGGCCGGGTTCAACGTGATGTTGTTGCCCTTGAGCTGCCAGGCGTTGCTGTCCGGCTCGCAGGTGGTGTACGTACCGTCCTTGAGACGGATGATCGCATTCTCTGCACGCTTGGCGTACAGCGCGTTACCGCGGATGCGTGACTTGTGCATCACGTATTCGGCGTTATCGATCTGGGCGGCGCCGGTGTCGAGCTGGACTTGAGCGTGGTCACCCACGATCAGGGCGCCGTTGTCGCGCAGGCGCACCTTGCCATTTAGTTCGCCACGGTTCTCAGCCTGGTACAGGCTGGCTTCGTCCGCTTCCAGTTGCATGCTGCCCTGGCGCATGACCACGTCACCGGCCAGGGTAGCGACTTGCTGCTCCTGCTCGTAACGCGAGGCCTTGGCGCCGATGAAGGTCGGCGCATCGCTCTTGTTCGTCTTGTCGTTCATGCCAGGACGAGTCGGCTCGATGTACGCGCCGCCGCAGTAAGGGCCGGTTTCGGCCAACTGTGCTGCGGTCAGCTTGTCGCGAGGTACCCAGTCCAGGTGGCTGTAGTCGGCGCTGCGCGAGCGCAGGCCACGGCCCTTGGCTTCGGTGACCAGCATGGTCTTGGGCTCGGCGTCGACGCTGCCGCCAGCTTTGCCTTGCGGCGTGCTGTTGGCCGAGCTGACGGCAGCACCGTCATGCACCGGGCGCGGTGGCAATGGGGCGGCGGCCGTCTTCGGCGCACAATCCCAGGCACCCGAAGCAGAGACTGAGCAGTCATACTGTTCCGCGGCGACCACGAATGAGGTGGCGAAAGGTTGCAAGGCCAGCAGACTGCCGGTTACCAGCAACGGAAATTTTCTACGAAACGCGGGGGATTTCAATGCCATCTTATTAGTCCGGGCTTCCTGCGTGCCATCTGCCCGCGGTTTGGGCCGCACGCCTCTCGATGGTCTGAAAAAGATGCGTGATAATAAAGCATGCCCCGCTTGACGGCTAGCGCCGTCGGAGACCCTTGTAATGCCCGAGCACGATCTACGTTTACAACAGCTGGAAGTCTGGCTGGATGAGCAGTTGCCGATTCTTTTCAACGCTCAGGACTGGGGCCCCGTGCCCCCGGCCACATTGACCGCGGCCAGCAGCGACGCGAGTTTCAGGCGTTACTTCCGATGGGAGGGCGGTGCCCATACGTTCGTCGTCATGGACGCGCCACCCCCCCAGGAAAACTGCAAACCTTTCGTCGATATTGCGCATTTGCTCGCGAAATCGGGAATAAATGTGCCAAAAATTTATGCAGAAGATTTGCCCCGTGGCTTTCTTTTGCTCAATGACCTAGGCACAAAAACCTATCTGGACGTGATTGACGGTGAAAATGCCGACCAATTATTTGCCGATGCCATCGACGCGCTGCTGGCTTTCCAGCAATTGCCGATGGATGCACCGTTGCCCAGCTATGACGTGGCTTTATTGCGTCGCGAGCTGGAGCTGTTCCCGGAATGGTATGTGCGCCGTCACTTGGGCATCGACCTCGACCCTGAGCAACAAGCCCTCTGGCAACGTGCCAGCCAGCAGTTGATCGACAGCGCCCTGGCCCAGCCCAAGGTGCTGGTGCACCGCGACTACATGCCGCGCAACCTGATGATCAGTGAGCCAAGCCCTGGCGTGCTGGATTTCCAGGACGCGGTCTACGGCCCGGTGACCTATGACATCACCTGCCTGTTCAAGGACGCCTTCCTCAGTTGGCCCCAGGCCCGCGTGCGCGAATGGCAGCGTGGCTATTGGCAGCGTGCCGGACAGTTGGGGATTCCAGTACAGGACGACTTTGAGGAGTTCCTGCGTGCCAGCGACCTGATGGGCGTGCAGCGTCACCTCAAGGTTATCGGCATCTTTTCGCGTATCTGCCACCGCGACGGCAAACCACGCTACCTGGCCGACGTGCCGCGTTTCTTTGCTTATATAGAAGCGGTGCTGGCCGACCGACCCGAGTTGAGTGACCTGGGCGAGTTACTCGCCAGCCTGCGCGAACCTGCCGAGGCCAGCGTATGAAGGCGATGATCCTGGCGGCGGGCAAGGGCGAGCGCATGCGCCCGCTCACCCTGCATACGCCCAAGCCGCTGGTGCAAGCCGGCGGCAAGCGGCTGATCGAGTATCACCTTGAAGCCTTGGCGAAGGCCGGTTTTACCGAGATCGTGATCAACCACGCCTGGCTCGGCGAGCAGATCGAAAGCTACCTGGGCGACGGTGCCCAGTTCGGTCTGCGCATCCGCTACTCCCCGGAGGGTGAACCGCTGGAAACGGGGGGCGGCATATTCCAGGCATTGCCGCTGCTGGGCGACGAACCGTTTCTGGTGGTCAATGGCGATATCTGGACTGACTACGATTTCATCCAGCTCAAGCAGCCGATCCGGGGCCTGGCGCACTTGGTGATGGTCGACAACCCAGCACACCACCCCTCGGGCGGGGATTTCTACCTGGATCACGGTGTGCTTCATGATGCCGCGCCCGGTGCCGATAACCTGACCTTCAGTGGCATTTCAGTGCTCGACCCCAAGTTGTTCGCGGGTTGCAGCGCCGGTGCCTTCAAGCTGGCCCCGCTGTTGCGCGAGGCCATGGCCAAAGGTTTGGTAACGGGGGAGCACATGGCAGGACGCTGGGTGGATGTAGGGACGCTGGAGCGATTGGCGCAGGTCGAAACCTTGCTGACAGCGGGGCAGTAGGATGTTGTGGCCAGGGACGCTGATCGGCGCCGGGGCTGGCTTTGCCATTGCCAGTATCCCGGGGGCTCTGTTGGGGGCATTGCTGGGGCAGGCGCTGGATCGCCGTCTGCAACTGCACAGTTGGGCGCAGTTGCGTGAACGCCTGGGTGGGCGCCCGGCTTTGCGCAACGATGAACTGCTGTTTGTGCTGCTGGGACGCCTGGCCAAGAGTAATGGCCGGGTTGTCGATGGGCATATCCAGCAAGCGCGCCAGGAGATGCGCGCACTGGACATGAGTGAGCCGGCCCAGCGCCGCGCGATCAGCGCCTTCAACCGTGGCAAGTCCGGCAGCGACCGGGTTCGCCGTTACCTGCGGGTGCTCAAGACGCAGCCCCATGCGGCGGAAGGCGTGCTGCGCGCCTGTTGGCGCATGGCGTGGGCGGACGGTCGAGCGGATGCTGCCGAGCGCGACCTGATCGACCAGTGGGGCAAGTGGTTGGGCTGGACGCCACAGCAGCTTCAGGCATTGGCGACCGATTACGCGCCGGAGCGCAAGCCATTGGCCAATCGTGGCGGTGCCTATCAGGAGGCGTTGCGTATCCTGGGGGTGACGGCAACCACTGAGCCTTCGGTGATCAAGCGCGCCTACCGCCGCCTGCTCAGCCGTCACCATCCGGACAAGATCGCCGGCACGGGTGCCAGCCCCGCGCAAGTGCGGGAGGCGACCGAACGAACCCGAGAGTTGCATAACGCCTATGCGCTGATTCGCGAGCGGCGGGATTTTCGTTGAGACTATCGCCACTCAACGCCATGTGGGAGGGGGCTTGCCCCTGCCACATCGTTGTGCGACATGGTCGACTATGTGATCAGTCTGCGCTGCCCTGCGGGCTCAGCCACCCGCGAACCCTGCGGTACAACTGCTCTTGCTCCGCCGCGCTATTGCCGGGTAACGCCGTGAGCGACACCTGCTTATAGCTGTCATTCTTCGAGCGCTTGGCCGCCTGGAGTCGCTCCAGGGCGTTCTTGCGATCCTGGGCGCCCTCTTGATAGAACACATCCGCCGCGGGCACCTTCAAGGCCGGCGCCAGTTGCTGCAGGTCCGGTTGGCGAGCTGCGGGCGTCTTGCCGGCCACCATCACCAACCTCTGCACCTGGGAGGGTTGTTTCTCGCTGAGGTAGCGTGCCGCCCACCAGGCCCCGGTGCCATGGCCGAGCAACACCACGCTGCGGGCGCTTTGGGTCTGGGCGAAGGCGACGGCGGCGTCGATACGGTCGAAGATCCGCTTGGCGTCGGTCTTGTCCTGTTCATCCGCCCCCGGCACCACCGCCGGGTCTGTGCCCTCGGCCTCGGCACTGGCGGCTTGTTCGACCGGCTTGGCTGCGGTGCTGCCTTCCTTGCTGCTGGTATCGACCGCCGCTGTCGGCGGCTCGATGAGCCGTGGCGGCAGGGTGTCCACACTGACGTCAGGCAATGACAGGCTGAGGGTGCCCCAGGCGGCGTCCGGTAACTTGCGCCGCAGAGGCGCGATGGCCTGCGGCCAGTCCGCGTTCTCCCCGGCACCTGGTATGAGAATCACCACACCCTCGGCTTCGGCGCTGTTGGCGGGTTTCCATAGCGCCAGGAACGAATCGCTACCAGCTTGCAATTGCTGTTGCTCCTGCTGCGGCACCTGCCGTTCGAGCGCACTGGCTTCTTGCTGGCTACGCTCGGGCAAGGCCTGGCGTTCAGCCGGTTTTTCGACGGCAGGCGAGGGGGCATCCTCGGCCTGAACAGGCAAGACGCTGGTAAACAGCAGTGACAGGCACAATGCTGGCAGTGCCGAACGGTGAAGAAAAAGCATCGTTGATTCCCGGCCAGAAGTGATTCCAGCAGCCTAATGGGTAGGTCGGTATTTGTCAGGGGTATGAGGCGCGGTTCTCGCTACCGACAGGCTATCGGCGGTTTGTTAGCTGTCTTGATGGTCGCGGCGCGGCCATTCAACCAATGAATGGCAGACAACACGCCAGGGGCAGCTATTCTTGTGCCAGCCCATCATTCATAAGAGGCCGCGCACATGAGTACTTCCTCATTCAAGATCGCCCACAAACTGCTGACCGGTGCAGGTGCCATCGAACAACTGGCTGCCGAACTCACGCGCCTGGATGTGGATAACCCACTGATCGTCACTGACGCCGCGCTGGTCCAGTCCGGTACCGTTGCGCTGGCCTTGGAGCATCTGGGTGATCGAGCCTACGAAATCTTCGACCGCGTGCTGCCCGATCCGGAAATTGCCATCGTCGAAGACTGCATGCGTGCGTACCGCGAAGGGGGGCATGACGGCCTGATCGGTGTGGGCGGCGGCAGTGCCATCGACATCGCCAAGAGCGTGGCGGCCTATGCCGGTTATCACGGCGCGCTGGCGGACTTGTTTGGCGTCGATCAGGTGCCGCGCAAAGGCCCGCCGTTGATCGCCATCCCCACCACGGCCGGTACCGGCTCGGAGGTGACCAATGTGGCGATACTGTCCGACAAGGCTGCACAGCTGAAAAAAGGCATCGTCAGCGATTACTTGCTGCCGGATGTCGCGCTGATCAGCCCGCAAATGACCTTGACCTGCCCGCGAGGTGTTACGGCCGCCAGCGGCGTGGACGCCTTGGTGCATGCCATCGAGTCCTACCTGTCGCTGCATGCCTCGCCGATTACCGACGCCCTGGCCATCGGTGCGATCAGATTGATTGCCAGCGCGTTGCCCAAGGCTTACGCCAACCCGGCCAACCTGCAGGCCCGTGACGACATGGCCACCGCCAGCCTGATGGCCGGCATGGCATTTGGCAACGCGGGCGTCGGTGCCGTGCATGCGCTGGCGTACCCGTTGGGTGGGCGCTTCAATATTGCCCATGGCGTCAGTAATGCGCTGTTGCTGCCGTATGTCATGCACTGGAACAAATTGGCCTGCGTCGAGCGTATGCAGGACATCGCCCAGGCCATGGGCGTCAATATCGCCGGGCTGAGTGTGAATGACGCTGCCGACCAGGCTGTAGAGGCGATGACGCGGTTATGTGCGGCAGTGGAGATCCCGTCCGGCCTGCGCAGTTTCGGCGTGCCCGAGGACGCCATCCCGGCCATGGCCAGCGAAGCTGCAGGCATTGAACGCTTGATGCGTAACAACCCGCGCAAGCTCAGCGCCGCCGATATCGAAAAAATCTACCGGGCAGCTTACTAACCGTTGAGATAGGTCACGGTGCGCGCAGCAAAGCATGAGGTATACAATGCGCGCCATCGTGATTTAGCTCAAAAAAGGTGCGTCATGCAGCCCTTCGTCATTGCTCCATCGATTCTCTCTGCCGACTTCGCCCGCCTGGGTGAGGAAGTGGACAAGGTGTTGGCCGCCGGTGCCGACTTCGTGCACTTCGATGTCATGGACAACCACTACGTACCCAACCTGACCATCGGCCCGATGGTGTGCGCCGCGTTGCGCAAGTACGGCATCACCGCGCCGATTGATGCGCACCTGATGGTCAGTCCGGTAGACCGTATCGTCGGTGACTTCATCGAGGCGGGTGCGACTTACATCACCTTCCACCCGGAAGCTACATTGCACGTTGACCGCACCTTGCAACTGATCCGCGAAGGCGGCTGCAAGGCGGGCCTGGTATTCAACCCGGCCACTCCGCTGAGCGTGCTTGAGTACGTGATGGACAAGGTCGACATGGTCTTGCTGATGAGCGTCAACCCAGGCTTCGGCGGGCAGAAGTTCATCCCTGGCACCTTGAACAAGCTGCGTGAGGCCCGTGCGCTGATTGATGCGTCGGGGCGTGACATTCGCCTGGAGATTGACGGCGGCGTTAACGTCAACAATATCCGTGAGATCGCCGCAGCGGGTGCCGATACCTTCGTGGCCGGCTCGGCGATTTTCAATGCCCCGGACTACCAGGCCGTCATTGACAAGATGCGTGCCGAACTGGCGCTGGCGCGTCCATGAGCGGTTTTGAGCAGTTGTTCCCCGGCAAATTGCCACGGCTGGTGATGTTCGATCTGGACGGTACCTTGATCGACTCGGTGCCCGACCTGGCGGCCGCGGTGGACCAGATGCTGCTCAAGCTGGGGCGCAAACCGGCAGGCATCGAGTCAGTGCGCAAGTGGGTCGGCAATGGCGCGCCGATGTTGGTGCGCCGGGCCCTGGCCAACGACATCGATGCCACGGGCGTGGATGAGGTCGAGGCAGAACATGCCTTGGAGCTGTTCAATGCCGCTTACGAAAGCAGCCACGAACTGACCGTGGTTTACCCCGGCGTGCGTGACACCCTCAAGTGGTTGAGCAAGCAGGGCGTGGAAATGGCCCTGATCACCAACAAGCCGGAGCGCTTCGTTGCGCCGTTGTTGGACCAGATGAAAATCGGGCGCTACTTCCGCTGGATCATCGGCGGCGATACCTTGCCGCAGAAAAAACCAGACCCTGCGGCCCTGTTTTTCGTAATGAAAATGGCCAATATTCCGGCGTCTCAGTCGCTGTTTGTCGGCGATTCGCGCAGTGATGTGTTGGCGGCTAAAGCGGCGGGCGTGCAGTGCGTGGCCTTGAGTTATGGTTACAACCATGGCCGGCCGATTGCGGAGGAGTCCCCCGCTCTGGTCATTGATGACCTGCGACTGCTAATCCCCGGTTGCTTGGGCGCGGGCGCTGAGATAACGTTGCCCGACATTGATTCGTCCCCTTCTGGAAATTCCATCGTGGTGGTCACTCGCAAACTCTGGATGAAAGTCATCAAGGCCCTGGCCCGCTGGCGTTGGCGCGCCTGACTGATCCAGGCCGCGTGTGCGGCACGTTTGCCTACCTGACTTGACCCTCACACCACGAGGCACCTCATGACCCGCGAAGAATTCCTGCGTTTGGCCGCTGCCGGCTACAACCGTATCCCCATGGCTTGCGAAACCCTGGCCGACTTCGATACGCCGCTGTCGATCTACCTGAAGCTGGCCGATGAGCCCAACTCTTACCTGCTTGAGTCGGTACAAGGCGGCGAGAAGTGGGGCCGTTACTCGATCATTGGCCTGCCATGCCGCACGGTGCTGCGGGTGCACGACCATCATGTGAGCATCACCCATGACGGCGTGGAGATCGAAAGCCATGACTTAGAAGACCCGCTGGCCTTTGTCGAAACCTTCAAGGCGCGCTACAACGTGCCGACCATTGCTGGCCTGCCGCGCTTCAATGGCGGCCTGGTGGGGTACTTCGGCTATGACTGCGTGCGCTATGTGGAAAAACGCCTGGGCAAATGCCCGAACCCGGACCCGCTGGGGGTGCCGGACATTTTGCTGATGGTGTCCGACGCGGTGGTGGTGTTCGACAACCTCGCCGGCAAGATGCATGCGATTGTCCTCGCCGACCCCGCCCAGGCTGATGCCTTCGAACAAGGCCAGGCCAACCTGGAAGCGTTGCTGGAAAAACTTCGCCAGCCGATCACCCCGCGTCGCGGCCTGGACCTCAGCCGCCCCCCGGCGGCCGACCCGGTGTTCCGCTCCAGCTTTACCCAGGATGACTACGAGCGCGCCGTCGATACCATCAAGGAATACATCCTTGCCGGTGACTGCATGCAAGTGGTGCCGTCGCAACGCATGTCCATCGACTTCAAGGCGGCGCCGATTGACCTGTACCGCGCACTGCGTTGCTTCAACCCGACGCCGTATATGTACTTCTTCAACTTCGGCGACTTCCACGTCGTGGGCAGTTCGCCGGAAGTGCTGGTGCGGGTTGAAGACAACCTGATCACCGTGCGCCCGATTGCCGGCACGCGCCCCCGTGGGGCGACCGAAGAAGCCGACGTGGCGCTGGAAGAAGACCTGCTCAGCGACGAAAAGGAAATTGCCGAACACCTGATGCTGATCGACCTGGGGCGCAACGACACCGGGCGTGTCTCGGAAATCGGCTCGGTGAAACTGACCGAGAAGATGGTCATCGAACGGTATTCCAATGTGATGCATATCGTGTCCAACGTCACCGGCGAGCTGAAGGCCGGGCTGACGGCGATGGACGCCCTGCGAGCGATTTTGCCGGCGGGCACATTGTCGGGGGCGCCGAAGATCCGTGCGATGGAAATTATCGACGAACTGGAGCCGGTCAAGCGTGGTGTCTACGGCGGCGCCGTCGGGTATTTTGCCTGGAACGGCAATATGGACACCGCCATTGCGATCCGCACGGCCGTGATCAAGGACGGCGAACTGCATGTGCAGGCGGGCGGCGGGATTGTGGCGGACTCGGTGCCGGCCCTTGAATGGGAAGAAACCCTCAACAAGCGTCGGGCGATGTTCCGTGCCGTGGCATTGGCAGAGCAAACTCCACAAGACTGAAGCTGGAATAAAAAATGTGGGAGCGGGCTTGCCCGCGACGACGGTGTGTCACTTGAGATATTCAGTGACTGATCCACCGCCATCGCAGGCAAGCCAGCTCCCACATTTATTTTGCGCAGTATTTAGAAATCCAGACTGACTCCGACATTGATGCCTTGCTGGGTCAAGTTGTCATCCTTTCTCACGTTATACGCCGCCCGCAACGCCAGGTCCTGAGTCAGCTTGTGGCTGACACCCAGGCTCAAGCGGTCAGAATTACTGCGAGGCGTATACCCGTCGAGCTTGAAGTCGATCCCCTGCACGCTGTTGAGCGAAATGTTCACCTTCTGGGTGTCATTTTCAAACTCATGCTCGTGGGCCACTTCGCCAAAAACCTGGGTTTGCGGCGTGATGCGGTAGCTGCCTTGCAGGCCGACGCCCAGGCGTTTGGAGTCGCGTTGTTGATCGTCAAAGGTCAGGGCGGTGGAGCGGCTGCTTTTCTCCGAGTAACCATTGACTTCAACCCGCGCGTAATCGGCGCTGATGAACGGCGAGAGGTGCCAGTCGCTGCCCGGCGCGGCGATGTCATACCCCACGCGGCCGCTCAGGGCCCAGAGCCAGCCATCGGTGTCACCTTTCTCCGAGCCTTCGCTGACACCCAGGGCAAACTTGCGTTTGAGGCTGTCAAAGTCCAGCTTGCCGCCGGTCAATGCGGCATCGGCCCACCAGTGGTTCTGCTGATACTGAGCGAATGCCGTGCCCATATAGCTGTTGAGCTTGTAGTCCGAATCATTGGCGCCGGCTTCGAGAGTCTGCCGATACAGGCCGGCGGCAACGCCCACGCGCCAGTTTTCATCGAGCCGGTAGCTGCCACCGATATTCAGGTTATAGCCGCTGCCGTCGCCACTGGCCGAGCTGCTCTGATCATCGAAATCCAGGCGTTGGCCGCCGCCGGCCACTATGGCGCGCCATTGGCCGACGGCTTGCCAACTGCCGTTGTCCGCTTGCCATTGGTTACGCAGCTCGTCCTGGTGGGCGCGCAATGTGCCTTGGGCCATTTCCGGCAGCAAGGTCAGTTCCCACGGCGCGGCGAGTAGCGAATAGGCGTAGTCGGCAATCAAGCGTTGCCCGGCCACGGTAGGGTGGACCGAGTCGTTGTAGATCAGCTTGGTTGGGTCCGGGTTGGTGCCGCCGATGCCATAGGTTGGGTTGGCGGTGCAACTGTTACCGCTGAAGCAGGTGCCCGTCAGGTTCTGCCCGGTGGCTAGGCCGAAGCGGGCTGGATCGGCGAAGGCCTCGTTCAACAGCAGCGGGATGTTCAGCGGGATAACCTGCGCATCCACTTGTGACAGACGCTGTACCAGGGACTGGTTGAAAATAGTGCTCAGGGCCGAAGTCGCTGCTTGCTGTGGGGTGCCGTTGATGGCCGGCGTCAGGCCCAGGTCGGGTAGCATCCACACCATAATGTAACGCGCGCCGGCTTGTTGCAGGGCCTGGGCGCTGTCCGCCAGCCTGCCACCGGCGGCGACCGCTTGAGCGGGGCTGAGTACCCGGCCTTGCAGGAAGTCATTGCCGCCACCGGAAAGGAAGTAAAGTGCGTTCGGGTCGGCTCTCCCACCATTAGCCGGCAGATAGCCCTGCCGACTGCGCAACACAGTGCCGCCCCCGGGGTTGCCTGGGGGAATCGCAGCATTGGAGACTGAGGTAATGGAGTCGAGGATATTGTCGGTACGGTAGCCACCCACTGCCCAGTTGTTGCCGTCTGGCAAACCCTGGGCTGCGCGAACCGGTGAGGTGGAAGCATTCAGGTCGTTGGGAGCGACGCCCAGTTTCGTGCCCAGCAGGGTCGATGAGACCAGGCCGTATTCACCCTGGAAGGTCGGCCCGGTTCGGTTGGTAAAGCGCAATGTGGCGCCGGCCGAACCGTCGGGAAACTGGCCTGCATCCGCCAGGCTGTCGCCGAAAACCACCATGGTTGAATAAGGTGACGGGGCTGCGAACGCCTGGGCGCAGGCCAATGATAGGAGGCAGCCGGCAAGGGGCGCGAAAAACGCTGGTCTGAGCATGCAAGATTCCATTGGGTTGTTTTTATGTCGGAAGTGAACACTAGCAAAATTTCTGGCATTTTCTGTAGGGAAATCCGGAATCCACCTACGTTGCGTCCCCGTATTTGCGGCTCCATATTGCACCGCTGGCGAGCCTACGTTACTGTGCCTGAACGTATGAATGAGACCCTCCCCGTGTTGATCATCAGCAAACTCTTGATGCGAGTAGTCAAGGCACACGCCCGTTGGCGTTGGCGCGCCTGACATTTTTCTCTGCCGGCCTGGCCGGACCTGTACCGATTTGCCTTCTTCACCCGTTGTCTGACGCCCCTTGCCAACTCACCCTGGCAACCGGAACGTGCGTCTGGCAGCGGGTCACACGCTTGGAAGGCGGTCATTTGAAATCAGTGAATTCAAGAGGTTTGAACCCACATGTTGCTGATGATTGATAACTACGACTCCTTTACCTACAACGTTGTGCAGTACCTGGGCGAACTGGGTGCCGAGGTCAAGGTGGTGCGCAACGATGAACTTACCGTTGCTGAAATCGCTGCGCTGAACCCCGAGCGCATCGTGGTTTCGCCTGGCCCGTGCACGCCGACCGAGGCGGGCATCTCTCTGGAAGCTATCCAGTATTTCGCCGGCAAGCTGCCGATCCTGGGCGTCTGCCTGGGCCATCAGTCCATCGGCCAGGCGTTTGGCGGTGATGTGGTGCGCGCGCGCGAGGTCATGCACGGCAAGACCAGCCCGGTGTTCCATCGGGATTTGGGTGTATTCCATGGCTTGAACCTGCCGGTGACCGTGACCCGTTACCACTCTCTGGTGGTCAAGCGTGAAACCTTGCCCGAATGCCTGGAACTGACCGCCTGGACCCAATTGGAAGACGGCTCGGTCGACGAGATCATGGGCCTGCGCCACAAGACATTGAACGTCGAAGGGGTGCAATTTCACCCTGAATCAATCCTGACCGAGCAGGGCTACGAGCTGTTCGCCAACTTTCTCAAGCAGAGCGGCGGCACGCGCTAAGGACTTTTCATGGATATCAAGACTGCCCTGAGCCGTATCGTCGGCCATCTGGACCTGAGCACCGCGGAAATGAGCGATGTGATGCGCGAGATCATGACCGGTCAATGCACCGATGCTCAGATCGGCGCTTTTATGATGGCGATGCGCATGAAGAGCGAAAGCATCGACGAAATCGTCGGTGCGGTGTCGGTGATGCGTGAGCTGGCGGACAAGGTCGAACTCAAGACCCTCGACGGCGTCGTCGATGTAGTGGGCACCGGCGGTGACGGTGCGAATATTTTCAACGTGTCGACCGCCTCATCCTTCGTGGTGGCCGCCGCTGGTTGCATCGTCGCCAAGCACGGGAACCGCGCGGTGTCTGGCAAGAGCGGCAGTGCCGACTTGCTGGAAGCTGCCGGTATTTACCTGAACCTCACGCCGGTGCAAGTAGCGCGCTGCATCGACAGCGTTGGCATTGGCTTCATGTTTGCTCAGTCCCATCACGGCGCGATGAAGCACGCTGCCGGCCCGCGCAAGGACCTTGGCCTGCGTACCCTGTTCAACATGCTCGGCCCGCTTACGAATCCGGCCGGTGTGAAGCATCAGGTGGTGGGCGTGTTCAGCCAGGCGCTGTGCCGGCCGCTGGCCGAAGTATTACAACGCTTGGGCAGCAAGCACGTGCTGGTGGTGCACTCCAAGGATGGCCTCGACGAATTCAGCCTGGCTGCGCCGACCTTCGTGGCGGAGCTGAAGAACGACGAGGTCACCGAATATTGGGTCGAACCTGAAGACCTGGGTATGAAAAGCCAGAGCTTGCACGGCCTGGCGGTGGAAAGCCCGGCGGCTTCGTTGGAGTTGATTCGTGATGCTCTGGGGCGTCGCAAGACCGAAAACGGTCAGAAAGCTGCGGAAATGATTGTGCTCAACGCTGGCGCAGCACTTTACGCCGCCGACCATGCCTATAGTCTCAAGGAAGGTGTCGCCTTGGCCCACGATGCGCTGCACACCGGCCTGGCTCGTGAGAAGCTCGAAGAGCTGGGAGCATTCACCGCCGTATTCAAGATGGAGAATGAAGGATGAGTGTGCCAACCGTTCTGGAAAAGATCCTGGCCCGCAAGGCTGAAGAAGTGGCCGAGCGCCGCGCCCGCGTGGGCCTGGCCGAGTTGGAAGCCCAGGCGAAAAGCGCCGATGCGCCACGCGGCTTTGCCAATGCCTTGATCGCCCAGGCCAAGCTCAAGCAGCCGGCCGTGATCGCCGAGGTCAAGAAAGCCTCGCCGAGCAAGGGGGTGATTCGCGAGAACTTTGTACCCGCCGAGATCGCCGCCAGTTATGAGAAGGGTGGGGCGACTTGCCTGTCCGTACTGACGGATATCGACTACTTCCAAGGTTCAGACCTGTTTCTGCAACAGGCGCGCGCCGCGTGCAAGTTGCCGGTGATCCGCAAGGATTTCATGGTGGATCCGTACCAGATCGTTGAAGCCCGAGCCTTGGGTGCCGACTGCGTGTTGCTGATTGTCTCCGCATTGGATGACGTGAAGATGGCCGAGCTGGCGGCCGTGGCCAAAAGCGTCGGCCTGGACGTGCTGGTCGAAGTACACGACGGCGACGAACTGGAGCGCGCATTGAAGACCCTCGATACTCCGCTGGTGGGCGTCAACAACCGTAACCTGCATACCTTCGACGTCAGCCTGGAAACCACCCTCGACCTGCTGCCGCGTATCCCGCGTGATCGTCTGGTGATTACCGAGAGTGGCATCGTCAACCGCGCCGATGTGGAACTGATGGAAATCAGTGGCGTGTACTCGTTCCTGGTGGGCGAGACGTTTATGCGCGCAGAGAACCCGGGGGCGGAGCTGCAGCGCTTGTTCTTCCCGGAGCGCGGTACGACGATCAGCGGTTCGACACTAGACTGATTTGAAATACGCTCGGAACTGTAGGAGCTGGCTTGCCTGCGATAGCGGCGGGTCAGCCAACCTCTGTGTAGCTGACACACCGCTATCGCAGGCAAGCCAGCTCCCACATTGGTTTTGTGTTTATTCAGGTAGGTAGGTGTTCGATGCTCCAGCCCGTGATCATGACTGTCGAAGCAGGCCTTGCCGCCGAGCAAGACCTATTGGCAGCCGTTTGCGCGGGTGAGCAGGCATTCGGATTGCTGTTCTGGCAGCCCAGTGACCAAGCACTGGTCATGCCGCGCCGTTTGAGCCGGCTGCCGGCATTCGCGGTGGCGAGCCAGGTTTCGGCCGATGCGGGTTGGCCGGTATTGCTGCGTGAAACCGGTGGTGAGCCAGTGCCGCAGTCCGGCGCCACGGTCAACATCGCCCTGGTCTATGCCCCACCGCGCAGTGAAAGCGACCAGGGGCGCATCGAAACCGGCTATCAGCGCTTGTGCCAACCGATTTGTGATCTGTTGATCGAGTTGGGTGGCGATGCGTCCGTCGGCGAAATTGACGGTGCCTTTTGCGACGGCCGTTACAACGTCAACCTCAATGGCCGCAAAATGGTGGGCACTGCCCAGCGTTGGCGACAAAGCGGTGGCCGCCCGGTCGGGTTGGTGCATGGCGCAATGTTGCTGGAGAATGATCGTGAGCAATTGATTGCGGCGGTCAACCGCTTCAATCAAGCCTGCGGTTTGGAGCAGCGGGTTCGCGCCGATAGCCATATCGCACTGCACGAAGCGTTTACGGCGCCGGATGCGATCCGTCGGCTCGACACGTTGTACCGTCAGATGCTGGCTGGCTTCCTGCCGGTTTAACGGGTACCGAACACCACCATCGTCTTGCCTTTGACGTGCACCAAGTTGCGTTCTTCCAAGTCCTTGAGCACGCGGCCGACCATTTCTCGTGAACACCCGACAATACGTCCGATCTCCTGGCGCGTGACTTTGATCTGCATGCCGTCGGGATGGGTCATGGCATCGGGTTGCTTGCATAGGTCCAACAGGCAGCGAGCGACGCGGCCGGTGACATCAAAGAACGCCAGGTCGCCGACTTTGCGGGTGGTGTCGCGCAGGCGCTGGGCGATCTGACCGCTCAGGGCGTACAAGATGTCCGGATCATGCTGGGCCAATTCGCGAAATTTTGCATAGCTGATTTCGGCCACTTCGCACTCAACTTTGGCTCGTACCCAAGCACTGCGTTCCTGCTCTTTGCCTGCTTGTTCAAACAAACCCAGCTCCCCGAAGAAGTCTCCGGCGTTGAGATAGGCAATGATCATCTCACGGCCATCCTCATCCTCGATCAGGATGGTGACTGAGCCCTTGATGATGAAAAACAGGGTTTCTGAGCGCTCGCCGGCGCAGATGATGTTGTGCTTGGCCGGATGACGTCGGCGCTGGCAATGCAGCAACAGCTTGTCGAGGTTCTTGATCTTGGGTGTGGGAGTAAGAGCAACCATGGTTGTATCCCGAAAAGACTGCGCGGTGTAGTTGGCGTTGTTTTTATCCAGCGGCATCTCATTGATATACGCTGTACAAGTCATGGCAATGCGCCATTCATTTGGCGCCAGCTTACCAGACACCTTCTGTCGCGATTAGCCAATTTAGCGGCAAACGCTGTCATTTATCGAATTTATGCAGAGCGCTGTTGTTTCAAGGCCCTGTGCTAAGCTGGCGACCCTTTTTTAGCAGTGGAGTCTGGGCGATGAAGGCACGCATCCAATGGGCGGGCGAAGCCATGTTCCTCGGTGAGTCGGGCAGCGGCCATGTGGTGGTCATGGACGGTCCGCCGGAAGCCGGCGGTCGTAACCTGGGTGTACGCCCCATGGAAATGTTGCTGCTGGGTGTGGGCGGTTGCAGCAATTTTGACGTGGTCAGCATCTTGAAGAAGTCCCGCCAGGCCGTGGAAAGCTGTGAAGCCTTCCTGGAAGCTGAACGCGCCACTGAAGACCCCAAGGTTTTTACCAAGATCCATATGCATTTCGTGGTCAAGGGCCGGGCGCTGAAAGAAGCCCAGGTCAAGCGCGCCATCGAGCTGTCGGCAGAGAAGTACTGCTCAGCATCGATCATGCTGGGGGCTGCGGGCGTGGTCATTACCCACGACTACGAAATCATCGAGCTGGGTTGATTACAGCAGGCAAAAGAAAGGGCGCTTCGGGCGCCCTTTTTTCGGTTCAGATTCGATAAGTGCTTTTGGTCATGACCTTGGCCAACAGGCTCATGCCGAACCGTACCGGGGCTGGAAAGCGGAAGCCGCCCGCGTCCAGCGCGCTTTCTGCATGGTGCTCTTCGTCAATGCGCATCTGCTCAAGAATGGCCCGTGACTTTTCGTCTTCGGCCGGCAGTTGCTCCAGGTGTTCATCCAGGTGCTTGCACACCTGATGTTCTGTCGCGGCCACAAACCCCAGGCTGACTTTGTCACTGATCAGCCCGGCAGCCGCGCCGATACCAAACGACAAGCCATAAAACAGTGGGTTGAGCACGCTGGGATGGCTGCCCAACTGGCGGATGCGTTGTTCGCACCAGGCCAGATGGTCGATCTCTTCCTCGGCCGCATGCTCCATCGCCGTGCGTACCTGTGGCAACTTGGCGGTCAGCGCCTGGCCCTGGTACAGCGCCTGGGCACAGACTTCGCCGGTATGGTTGATGCGCATCAGGCCAGCGACGTGACGGGTATCGGTCTCGCTCAACTGTACATCCGGCTGCACGATGGCGGGCGATGGGCGGTAGGGCTGGCCACTGAACGGCAGCAGGGTGCGCATGGCCATGTCGGCTTGCAGCAACAGACGGTCAATCGGCGAGTAGTGACGTTGGGTAGTCATGCTGACCTCCGGGAAGAATCTCGGCGGCCAGTTTACCGCAAGAGAGCGTCCAGCGTTTGTGCTGAGTCAATTTGCCCTTGTGCACTCAGCCCGGTGGCCAGTTCATCTGGCGCTGACCCAGCACGTGCATATGGATGTGGTAAACGGTTTGCCCGCCGTCTTCATTGCAATTCATCACCACACGAAAGCCTTTTTCGCAGCCTTGTTCCACGGCCAGGCGTTGGGCGGTGAACAGGATATGGCCGGCCAGCGCCTTATCGTCCTCGGTCAGGTCGTTGAGGGTACGAATGGGTTTTTTCGGGATAACCAGGAAATGCACTGGTGCCTGGGGGGCGATATCGTGAAAAGCCAGGACTTGGTCATCTTCATAGATGATCTTCGCCGGTATTTCCCTGTTGATGATCTTGGTGAACAGAGTATCCACAGCTGTATCTCCATCGTGAAAAGTGAGGTAAGTGTACGTAGGCCGTCAGCGCGGGCAATAGGCCTTGTTGATGGCACCGGCAATTTTGCGGGTCAGCCAGCGGGGGCTCAGGCGTGGGCTGAACGTCAGCCAACGATTGCGGCGCCCGGGAATGATGATGGCCTTGTTCTTTTCCAGCGCCCGCACGGTGTAGAGCGCGACTTCTTCCGGGCTCATCAGTTGCTGGCTGCGGTCGAGTTTCGCCGTATCCATCTGCGCGGTGCCGAAGAATGCGGTGCGCGTAGGGCCAGGGCACAGCACTGAAACCTTGATGCCGCAGGTCTTCAATTCCTCGCGCAACCCTTCGGAGAAGTGCAGCACGTAGGCTTTGCTGGCGTAGTAGCTGCTCATCCACGGCCCAGGCTGGAAGGCCGCGACCGAAGCCACATTGAGGATTTGCCCGCCGCCATGCAGGGCCATGGCATTGCCCAGTGCGTGGCACATGCGGGTCAAGGCCAGGATGTTGACTTCGATGAGGTCCTGCTCGGTCATCCAGTCCTGGGCCAGGAACGGCCCGCTGGTGCCGATGCCGGCGCAGTTGACCAGCAGGTCGATCTGTCGCTCACCCTCTTCGAGCTCCAGCAAAAAGCCGGACAAGCGCAGCGGCTCGCCCAAATCACAGGCGCGAAACAGTACCTCGACGCCGAAGCGTTGGGTCAATTCCAATGCAATGCTTTCCAACTGATCACGCTGGCGGGCCACCAGAATCAAGCTACGGCCACGCCGTGCCAAGGCTTCGGCCAATGCCAGGCCGATGCCACTGGAGGCGCCGGTGATCAGAGCGTAACGGGTCATGCCTTTCTCCATCGCAACGCCGCCGGCCCATGACAGTGCGTCACAGGCGGCGGGCGTTTCTTCACTGTTCTGGAGAGTCTACAGGTTCGGCTGCATCGTCAGCACTTTGCGCTGCGGCTTCGTCAACGATAGCGCTTTGATCGGCGTCTGCATCGGAGGTGATGGAGCTGCTTTCGTAGCTGCTGTCCATGTTGGCTTCAAGCTGGTCCAGGTAGCCGTTCATGCCCAGGGTGACGACGATGATGAGCATCAAGGGAATGAACGCCAGCCACAGCGAGGCCAGGATTTTCACCGCAGTGGAGTTGCGTGGTGGTGGCGCGCCGTATTGGTTGGCGCCCGTGTTGCCTGGCAATACCAGCAACAGCAGCGGGAAAACACTGTTAACCAGCGGAACCAGGTTGAGCAGGTACAGCCAGCCAGACCAGCCCAGGTCATGCAGGCGCTGCACGCCGATTTGCACGCTCACCACTACCAGTGCCACAAACAGCGCGAAACCCAGCAGTGAGCCAATAATGATGGCGATGGTTGGCGAGGCTGTCGCCACCGCGAAGCCCACCGTACTGATGATGCCCGCTGCCACCAACATCGCGACGGTCAGTGCCAGCGTCCAGGCCAGGTAGCGCAGGCGCCCGATGCGCCCGTGGATGGTGAAGACCTTGAGGGTTGCGAACTCCGGCAGGTCGTCGCCAACGGCAGCGCGTGGGGGAGCATAAGGTGAGGCGGCGGCGCGGTCAGCGGTTGACGAGCTTGTTTCGTGGGTTTCTGCCAGGCTGAATGCCACAGGTTGTTCGGCCTCGATGCGAGCGTCGACCCCGGCGTTGTGCAGTGCCGTGAGGTAAGTTTGCGCGTCGGGGTGGGACAGGTCGCGCTTGAGCGCGACGGGGCGGCCGGTGAAGAGCTTTTCGATCGCTTCAACATCACTTTTGAATAACTCGGCGAGGTTCAGCTTGGCGGTGGTGCTTTCGACACCTGGGCGCAAGGCTCCGTCAAACACAATCTTGAAACGGCTGTCGCTCATGCGGGCATCCTTGTCACTTAATCAGGGAGAGTATGCAGGCCTGTCCAATCGGCAGGCCTGCCAGTGGGTCAGCGTGGCCAGCGCAGTTGCGCGGCGTGCTCGCGTGCTTTGCGGTATTCGGCATCCAGGCGGGCAACGAGGTCATCCACACTGGGTACATCATTGATCTCACCGACGCCTTGGCCAGCAGACCATACAGTTTTCCACGCTTTGGCCTCATCGCTCAATGGCTTGAGCTTGGAACCGAAGTTGACTTCACCTTTGCCTTGAAGCGCAGCGAGGTCAAACCCGGCATTTTCCAGGCTCTGGCGCATGAAGCTGGCAGGTACGCCGGAGACTGCTGGAGTGTGCACGATGTCGGCGGCGCGCGATGTGAGCAGCATCTCCTTATACGCATCCGGTGCCTGGCTTTCGGTGGTGCCGATAAAGCGCGTGCCGAAATATGCCAGGTCTGCCCCCAGCACCTGGGCGGCGAGGATTTCGTGCCCATGGTTAAGGCAGCCCGCCAGCAGTAGGGTTTTGTCGAAGAACTGGCGAATTTCGGCAATCAGTGAAAAGGGGCTCCAGGTGCCAGCGTGGCCACCCGCACCAGCGGCGACGGCAATGAGGCCATCAACACCCGCTTCAGCGGCTTTCTCGGCATGGCGTCGGGTAGTGACGTCATGAAATACCAGGCCGCCGTAGCTATGAACCGCGTCCACCAACTCCTTTACCGCACCGAGACTGGTGATGACGATGGGCACCTTGTGCTCGACGCAGATCGCCAGGTCTGCCTCCAGTCGCGGGTTGCTATTGTGCACGATCAGGTTCACGGCATAGGGCGCAGGGTTGTCCAACTGAGCCAGGCCCGCTTCGATTTCTTCCAGCCAGGCCTTGAAGCCACTGCTTTCGCGTTGGTTGAGCGCCGGGAAACTCCCAACTACCCCGTTGCGACAGCAGGCCAGGACCAGTTGCGGATTAGAGATCAGAAACATCGGCGCGGCCACCACGGGCAGGCGCAGACGTTGTTCCAGCAGAGCGGGCAGCGACATTGGAGGTTCCCCGAGTAATTGACGTTAGAACGGTTTGACCACGACCAAAATTACGATAGCCAGCAATATCAGAACCGGGACCTCATTGAACCAGCGATAAAAGACATGGCTGCGGGTGTTTTCGCCACGGGCGAAGCGCTTTACCTGTGCGCCGCACATGTGATGGTAGCCAATCAGCAGGATGACCAGGGTCAACTTGGCGTGGATCCAGGCGCCCGACTGGAAAATGCCGGGGTTGAGGGCCAGCATCCAGATGCCGAAGACCAGTGTGGCAACCATCGCCGGGCCCATGATGCCCCGGTACAACTTGCGCTCCATGATGCTGAAGCGTTCCTTGCTGACGGTGTCTTCGCTTTGGGCGTGGTAGACGAACAGGCGCGGCAGGTAGAACAGCCCGGCAAACCAGCAAACGATGCTGACGATATGGAAGGCTTTGACCCATAGATAGAGCATTTTAGTTATTCCCAGGTTCACGGTAGCGAAGATAGTAGTGGCTCATGCGCCCGTACGTCACGTTGACGGTTGTCGCAGGACGATACGGCCCCTATTATCGACGGCTTTCCAGTGGGTTCGTTGAGGGCAGGTTTATGGTCAAGGTCGGTATCGTCGGCGGCACGGGTTACACCGGTGTCGAATTGCTGCGTCTGTTGGCTCAGCATCCGCAAGCTGAGGTGGTGGTCATCACTTCCCGATCCGAAGCCGGGCTGGCCGTGGCCGATATGTACCCGAACCTGCGAGGCCACTATGACGGTCTGGCGTTCAGTGTGCCGGACACCAAGACTCTGGGTGCCTGCGACGTGGTGTTCTTCGCCACGCCTCACGGTGTCGCCCATGCTCTGGCCGGTGAGTTGCTGGCGGCCGGTACCAAGGTTATCGACTTGTCGGCAGACTTCCGCCTGCAAGATGCCGACGAGTGGGCCAAGTGGTACGGCCAGCCCCATGGTGCGCCGCAGCTGTTGGAAGAGGCGGTTTACGGCCTGCCGGAAGTCAATCGCGAGCAGATCAAGCAAGCACGCCTGATTGCGGTGCCGGGTTGCTATCCGACGGCGACGCAATTGGGCTTCCTGCCATTGCTGGAAGCTGGCCTGGCGGATGCGTCGCGGCTGATCGCCGACTGTAAGTCGGGCGTCAGTGGTGCGGGCCGTGGCGCGGCGGTCGGTTCTCTATACTCCGAAACGTCGGAAAGCATGAAAGCCTATGCGGTAAAAGGTCATCGTCACTTGCCGGAAATTCGCCAGGGCCTGCGCCGCGCTGCCGGCCAGGATGTGGGTCTGACCTTCGTGCCGCACCTGACGCCGATGATCCGCGGGATTCACTCCACGCTGTATGCGACTGTCACTGATCGCTCGGTAGACCTGCAGGCGTTGTTTGAAAAACGTTATGCCAATGAGCCGTTCGTCGATGTGATGCCGGCCGGCAGCCATCCGGAAACGCGCAGCGTGCGTGGTGCCAATGTGTGCCGTATTGCGGTGCATCGTCCGCAGGATGGCGACCTGGTGGTGGTGTTGTCGGTGATCGACAATTTGGTCAAGGGCGCTTCGGGCCAGGCGGTGCAGAACAT
The DNA here is from genome assembly GCF_034348165.1 of Pseudomonas sp. CCI1.1. Taxonomy (NCBI): domain Bacteria; kingdom Pseudomonadati; phylum Pseudomonadota; class Gammaproteobacteria; order Pseudomonadales; family Pseudomonadaceae; genus Pseudomonas; species Pseudomonas sp. CCI1.1. The sequence goes on along the minus strand of NZ_CP133780.1, from coordinate 3,998,031 downwards.
GAATATCCTGTTCGGCCTGGACGAGAAGTTGGGCCTGTCCCACGCGGGGATGTTGCCTTAACGCGGGATCACCGTTGCGCAAAAGGCCCTTTGATCGGGCCTTTTGCATTTTTAATGGTCGCTGGGCGGATTGATATACCGTAACAATAGTTGACCGCTTTTCTAGGAGAAGCGGATAATACCCGCCATTACGCATATGGCGGCGCTACGCCGGGAGATTATCAGCATGAGCGTTGAGTCCTTCACCCCCACGGCTTTGCAATTCACCCACGGTGCTGCGCACAAGGTGAAGAGCCTGGTCGATGAAGAGGGTAATGATCGCTTGAAGCTGCGCGTATTCGTTACGGGCGGCGGTTGTTCAGGGTTTCAGTACGGTTTTACCTTCGATGAAGATGTGGCCGATGACGACACTATCGTTGAGCGCGAGGGTGTAAGCCTGGTCGTGGATCCGATGAGCTTCCAATACCTGGCAGGTGCCGAGGTGGATTATCAGGAAGGTCTGGAAGGCTCGCGTTTCGTGATCAAGAACCCTAATGCCACCACGACATGTGGTTGCGGGTCTTCGTTCTCGATCTGATCGGTAGCAGATACAAAAACGCCGCTTGGCTTTTACGGGCCAAGCGGCGTTTTGCTGTCTGGGATTCAGGCGGGGTAGATCGCGCCAAGCACTCGAAGCCCACGTGCGCCAGTGACGCTGGGACGATTGGCGGCAATGCCTTCAAGGCAGCAATGGGCCAGCCAGGCGAAGGCCATTGCCTCTACCCAGTCAGGGTCTACGCCATAGGCCGCTGTAGTGCTGACATGGGTGGAAGGCAGCAACGTTCTCAGCCTGCCCATCAGTGCCCCGTTATGGGCGCCGCCGCCGCAGATCAGCAAGGTTGTTGTGTCAGTCTGGGCGCTTTGCAGGGACTCGACGATGGTCAGGGCCGTCAGCTCCAGCAGGGTGGCCTGTACGTCTTGGGGTTCAAAGGTGGGCAAACGGCCAAGGTGCTGCTGCAGCCAGGCCAGGTTGAACACCTCTCGGCCCGTGCTTTTCGGGCCTTTGGTCATGAAGAACGGATCGCTGAGCAGCGTATTGAGCAGCTGGGGCTGGACCTTGCCGCTGGCCGCCCATTGCCCGTCCCGATCAAAGTGTTCTCCGCGCTGCAGGTGAATCCAGGCATCGAGCAGCACGTTCCCCGGGCCGCAGTCGAAACCGGCGACAGGCTTGCCCGTCTCGATCAGGCTGAGGTTGCTGAACCCGCCGACATTCAATACCGCGCGATTGCCCGTCTGCTCGCCGAACAAGGCTTCATGAAAGGCTGGAACCAAAGGAGCGCCTTGGCCGCCGGCAGCGACATCGCGGCTGCGGAAGTCGCTGACGACAGTGATGCCTGTCAGTTCGGTGAGTAGGGCAGGGTTGCCGATCTGAACGGTGAAGCCTCGGGCGGGTTCATGGCGAATCGTCTGGCCATGACTACCAATCGCCCGAATGTCCTGAGGCTTGAGGTTTTGTTGCTCCAGCAAGGCGATGATCCCTTGTGCAGCGAGCGTCACCCATTGCTGCTGGGCAATTGCCGAACGGGCGATTTCATCCGGGCCGCTGGCGCATAGGCTCAGCAGTTCTGTGCGCAAGGCGTCGGGCATTGGGATATAGCGAGTGGCGATCAGATTGATCGCCGCGCCTTGTTCGATAAGGGCGATATCCAGGCCGTCGAGGCTGGTCCCGGACATCACACCGATATAGAGCGGCATACCTTAACGCTTCGCCGAAGCCAGCAAGGTGGAGCGCTCTTGATCCATCCGTGCCATCAGCGGCTGGCTCTGCTGCATGAAGCGCGCGCGTTCGGCCTTGGCAATCGGGTCAGCCATTGGGAGCTTCTGGCCCAGTGGGTCGACGTGTACGCCGTTGACCTGGAACTCATAGTGCAAGTGCGGGCCGGTGGAGAGGCCGGTGGTACCGATGTAACCGATCACTTGGCCCTGTTTCACGTTGCCGCCAGTCTTGACGCCCTTGGCAAAACCTTGCATGTGGCCGTACAGCGTGCGGTACGTGTTGCCGTGCTGGATGATCACCGTATTGCCGTAACCACCACGACGCCCCGCCAACAAGACCTTGCCGTCGCCTGCCGCTTTGATTGGCGTGCCACGCGGCGCGGCATAGTCGACACCCTTGTGCGCGCGAATTTTGTTCAGAATTGGATGCTTGCGGCCCATGGAGAAACGCGAGCTAATACGGGCAAAGTCAACGGGGGTACGGATGAAGGCCTTGCGCATGCTGTTGCCATCAGCTGTGTAGTAGCTGCTGCTGCCCTGTTTGTTGGTGTAGCGCACGGCGGTGTAGGTTTTGCCACGGTTGGTGAAGCGTGCAGACAGAATGTTGCCAGTGCCGACCACTTTTCCGTTGGCTACTTTCTGCTCGTAGATCACGTCGAATTCGTCGCCTTGACGGATGTCCTGAGCGAAGTCGATGTCGTAGCCAAATACGCTGGCCATGTCCATGGTCATGCTATGCGAGAGGCCCGCACGCGCGGCCGATTGCGACAGGGAGCTGTTGATCACGCCGTGTACGTAGGCGGAACGCATGACGGGTTTGGTGGTGATTCGGTTGAATGCGAAGCCTTTGGCGCCTTTGCTCAGGCTGATACTTTCCAGGTCACTGATGCTGGTGTGCAGGTTGTTCAACTGGCCGTCTGGCGTCAGCTCAAATTCAAGCTTCTGGCCACGTTTGAGCTGAGTGAATTGCTTGGCTTGCTTATCGCTGGCGAGCACTTCATTTACAGCGGCGGCAGGCAACCCAACCTTTTCGAACAGGGTAGATAGTGTATCGCCTTTGCCCACGATGACTTCGCGATGCTGGGGATTCTTGGCTGCGGCTGCTGCAGGTGCTTCCTGGGCGGCTTGCTGGGTGTCTTCGGGAGTGCTTTCGATCTGTGCGAAAGGTGACTCAGTTGCAGTGTTTGTGGCTTGTTGAGCGTCGGAAGCGTCTTGATCTTGTGTCAGTTGTTCAACTGGGCTTTCCAGATCGAGGCTCAGGGATGTTCGTTTGGCTTCAACGTCACTGGAAGGGAATACCAGCAGTGCCAGGCTGAGAAGGGCGGCGATACCACTTGCGGCGAGCAGGTGGGTCTTCGGGTAAAGCGGCGGCGCTTTAGACGGTTCAGTGGTCATAAGTAATTTTGACTTTGAAGATGAAATGGAAAAGATGAATGACATGATGAAGATGAAATAACTGTATAAAATATAACCAAATCATCTGTGGCGCAAGCTCGCGAACGCTGGGCTTGCTGAACGGTGTCCGTGCGCAGGGCAAAACTTGTAATTAGTCCCTGATCTTGTATGGTTGGTTCCCTTTTGAATCTGAGCCTTGCGGGTCTGTTATGAAGTCGGTTGAAGAGCAGCTAGCGCTGATAAAACGTGGTGCGGAAGAACTGTTGGTCGAGGCCGAGCTGATCGAAAAGCTCAAGCGTGGCCAACCCCTGCGTATCAAGGCTGGCTTTGATCCGACCGCGCCGGATCTGCACCTGGGTCATACCGTGCTTATTAATAAGCTGCGTCAGTTCCAGGAGTTGGGCCATCAGGTCATCTTCCTTATAGGTGACTTCACCGGGATGATCGGTGATCCAAGCGGCAAGAGCGCTACGCGCCCGCCGCTGACTCGCGAACAGGTGCTCGATAATGCCGAGACCTATAAGACCCAGGTATTCAAGATTCTTGACCCGGCCAAGACCGAGGTGGCGTTCAACTCCACCTGGATGGACAAAATGGGACCGGCAGATTTCATTCGCCTGACGTCCCAGTACACTGTGGCGCGCATGCTCGAGCGCGATGACTTCGACAAGCGCTACTCGACCAATCAGCCAATCGCCATTCATGAGTTCCTTTACCCGCTGGTTCAAGGGTACGACTCGGTGGCGCTGCGTGCGGATGTCGAGCTGGGTGGCACCGATCAGAAGTTCAACCTGCTGATGGGGCGTGAATTGCAGCGCGCCTATGGTCAGGAGGCTCAGTGCATTCTGACCATGCCATTGCTGGAGGGCTTGGATGGCGTCAAGAAGATGTCCAAGTCCCTGGGTAACTATGTCGGTATCCAGGAGGCGCCGGGTGTGATGTACGGCAAGCTAGTATCTATTCCGGATGCGCTGATGTGGCGCTACTTCGAGCTGTTGAGCTTCCGCTCGATGGACGAGATCAATGGGCTGCGTGCGGATGTCGAGGCGGGCGCTAATCCTCGCGATGTGAAGATTAAGCTGGCTGAAGAAATCGTTGCGCGTTTCCATGGTGAGGAGGCTGCGGCCAGCGCTCACCGTGCGGCAGGTAATCGCATGAAAGATGGCGAGCTGCCTGACGATCTGCCCGAGATTGAGCTGACTGCTGCCGAGGCGATGCCGATTGCCGCTGTGCTTAATAAAGCTGGCCTGGTGAAGAATTCAGCGGTCGCGCGTGATCTTTTGGGGTCCGGCGGTGTGCGTATAGATGGTGAGGTGGTTGATCGCACCTTTATATACGAGCTGGGCGCCACTCACGTTTGCCAGGCGGGCAAGAAGGCATTTGCGCGAATTACGCTCAAATCCGAATAAGTCTGAAATAGATGTTGACGGCGAATTATATCTGTCTATAATTCGCCCCACTTCCGGCGCAGTCGAAACGGAAAACTCCTTGGTAAACAATGAGTTACGCAGTTCTCGACAGCAAGTTGCTTCAGTTCATCGAAGCCAAAAGGAAGTTGAAAAAGAGGTGTTGACAACGGCGTGTAACGCTGTAGAATTCGCCTCCCGCTTACGAGAGATCGCAAGCGCAAGTGGTTGAAGTTGTTGAAGAAATCTTCGAAAACTTCTGAAAATAACCACTTGACAGCAAATGAGGCTGCTGTAGAATGCGCGCCTCGGTTGAGACGAAAGATCTTAACCAACCGCTCTTTAACAACTGAATCAAGCAATTCGTGTGGGTGCTTGTGGAGTCAGACTGATAGTCAACAAGATTATCAGCATCACAAGTTACTCCGCGAGAAATCAAAGATGTAACCAACGATTGCTGAGCCAAGTTTAGGGTTTCTTAAAAACCCAAAGATGTTTGAACTGAAGAGTTTGATCATGGCTCAGATTGAACGCTGGCGGCAGGCCTAACACATGCAAGTCGAGCGGTAGAGAGAAGCTTGCTTCTCTTGAGAGCGGCGGACGGGTGAGTAATGCCTAGGAATCTGCCTGGTAGTGGGGGATAACGTTCGGAAACGGACGCTAATACCGCATACGTCCTACGGGAGAAAGCAGGGGACCTTCGGGCCTTGCGCTATCAGATGAGCCTAGGTCGGATTAGCTAGTTGGTGAGGTAATGGCTCACCAAGGCGACGATCCGTAACTGGTCTGAGAGGATGATCAGTCACACTGGAACTGAGACACGGTCCAGACTCCTACGGGAGGCAGCAGTGGGGAATATTGGACAATGGGCGAAAGCCTGATCCAGCCATGCCGCGTGTGTGAAGAAGGTCTTCGGATTGTAAAGCACTTTAAGTTGGGAGGAAGGGTTGTAGATTAATACTCTGCAATTTTGACGTTACCGACAGAATAAGCACCGGCTAACTCTGTGCCAGCAGCCGCGGTAATACAGAGGGTGCAAGCGTTAATCGGAATTACTGGGCGTAAAGCGCGCGTAGGTGGTTTGTTAAGTTGGATGTGAAATCCCCGGGCTCAACCTGGGAACTGCATTCAAAACTGACTGACTAGAGTATGGTAGAGGGTGGTGGAATTTCCTGTGTAGCGGTGAAATGCGTAGATATAGGAAGGAACACCAGTGGCGAAGGCGACCACCTGGACTAATACTGACACTGAGGTGCGAAAGCGTGGGGAGCAAACAGGATTAGATACCCTGGTAGTCCACGCCGTAAACGATGTCAACTAGCCGTTGGAAGCCTTGAGCTTTTAGTGGCGCAGCTAACGCATTAAGTTGACCGCCTGGGGAGTACGGCCGCAAGGTTAAAACTCAAATGAATTGACGGGGGCCCGCACAAGCGGTGGAGCATGTGGTTTAATTCGAAGCAACGCGAAGAACCTTACCAGGCCTTGACATCCAATGAACTTTCTAGAGATAGATTGGTGCCTTCGGGAACATTGAGACAGGTGCTGCATGGCTGTCGTCAGCTCGTGTCGTGAGATGTTGGGTTAAGTCCCGTAACGAGCGCAACCCTTGTCCTTAGTTACCAGCACGTTATGGTGGGCACTCTAAGGAGACTGCCGGTGACAAACCGGAGGAAGGTGGGGATGACGTCAAGTCATCATGGCCCTTACGGCCTGGGCTACACACGTGCTACAATGGTCGGTACAGAGGGTTGCCAAGCCGCGAGGTGGAGCTAATCCCATAAAACCGATCGTAGTCCGGATCGCAGTCTGCAACTCGACTGCGTGAAGTCGGAATCGCTAGTAATCGCGAATCAGAATGTCGCGGTGAATACGTTCCCGGGCCTTGTACACACCGCCCGTCACACCATGGGAGTGGGTTGCACCAGAAGTAGCTAGTCTAACCTTCGGGAGGACGGTTACCACGGTGTGATTCATGACTGGGGTGAAGTCGTAACAAGGTAGCCGTAGGGGAACCTGCGGCTGGATCACCTCCTTAATCGACGACATCAGCTGCTCCATAAGTTCCCACACGAATTGCTTGATTCATTGAAGAAGACGAAAGAAGCAGCCCGAAATTGGGTCTGTAGCTCAGTTGGTTAGAGCGCACCCCTGATAAGGGTGAGGTCGGCAGTTCGAATCTGCCCAGACCCACCAATTTTGTGTGGGAAACGCCTGTAGAAATACGGGGCCATAGCTCAGCTGGGAGAGCGCCTGCCTTGCACGCAGGAGGTCAACGGTTCGATCCCGTTTGGCTCCACCACTACTGCTTCTGTTTGTATAAAGCTTAGAAATGAGCATTCCATCGTTGTGATGGTGAATGTTGATTTCTAGTCTTTGACTAGTTCGTTCTTTAAAAATTTGGGTATGTGATAGAAAGATAGACTGAACGTTACTTTCACTGGTAACGGATCAGGCTAAGGTAAAATTTGTGAGTTCTCTTAACTGAGAAATTCGAATTTTCGGCGAATGTCGTCTTCACAGTATAACCAGATTGCTTGGGGTTATATGGTCAAGTGAAGAAGCGCATACGGTGGATGCCTTGGCAGTCAGAGGCGATGAAAGACGTGGTAGCCTGCGAAAAGCTTCGGGGAGTCGGCAAACAGACTTTGATCCGGAGATGTCTGAATGGGGGAACCCAGCCATCATAAGATGGTTATCTTGTACTGAATACATAGGTGCAAGAGGCGAACCAGGGGAACTGAAACATCTAAGTACCCTGAGGAAAAGAAATCAACCGAGATTCCCTTAGTAGTGGCGAGCGAACGGGGACTAGCCCTTAAGTGGCTTTGAGATTAGCGGAACGCTCTGGAAAGTGCGGCCATAGTGGGTGATAGCCCTGTACGCGAAAATCTCTTAGCCATGAAATCGAGTAGGACGGAGCACGAGAAACTTTGTCTGAATATGGGGGGACCATCCTCCAAGGCTAAATACTACTGACTGACCGATAGTGAACTAGTACCGTGAGGGAAAGGCGAAAAGAACCCCGGAGAGGGGAGTGAAATAGATCCTGAAACCGTATGCGTACAAGCAGTGGGAGCCCACTTTGTTGGGTGACTGCGTACCTTTTGTATAATGGGTCAGCGACTTATTTTCAGTGGCGAGCTTAACCGAATAGGGGAGGCGTAGCGAAAGCGAGTCTTAATAGGGCGTCTAGTCGCTGGGAATAGACCCGAAACCGGGCGATCTATCCATGGGCAGGTTGAAGGTTGGGTAACACTAACTGGAGGACCGAACCGACTACCGTTGAAAAGTTAGCGGATGACCTGTGGATCGGAGTGAAAGGCTAATCAAGCTCGGAGATAGCTGGTTCTCCTCGAAAGCTATTTAGGTAGCGCCTCATGTATCACTGTAGGGGGTAGAGCACTGTTTCGGCTAGGGGGTCATCCCGACTTACCAAACCGATGCAAACTCCGAATACCTACAAGTGCCGAGCATGGGAGACACACGGCGGGTGCTAACGTCCGTCGTGAAAAGGGAAACAACCCAGACCGTCAGCTAAGGTCCCAAAGTTATGGTTAAGTGGGAAACGATGTGGGAAGGCTTAGACAGCTAGGAGGTTGGCTTAGAAGCAGCCACCCTTTAAAGAAAGCGTAATAGCTCACTAGTCGAGTCGGCCTGCGCGGAAGATGTAACGGGGCTCAAACCATACACCGAAGCTACGGGTATCACGTAAGTGATGCGGTAGAGGAGCGTTCTGTAAGCCTGTGAAGGTGAGTTGAGAAGCTTGCTGGAGGTATCAGAAGTGCGAATGCTGACATGAGTAACGATAATGGGTGTGAAAAACACCCACGCCGAAAGACCAAGGTTTCCTGCGCAACGTTAATCGACGCAGGGTTAGTCGGTCCCTAAGGCGAGGCTGAAAAGCGTAGTCGATGGAAAACAGGTTAATATTCCTGTACTTCTGGTTATTGCGATGGAGGGACGGAGAAGGCTAGGCCAGCTTGGCGTTGGTTGTCCAAGTTTAAGGTGGTAGGCTGGAATCTTAGGTAAATCCGGGATTCTAAGGCCGAGAGCTGATGACGAGTTACCTTTCAGGTAACGAAGTGGTTGATGCCATGCTTCCAAGAAAAGCTTCTAAGCTTCAGGTAACCAGGAACCGTACCCCAAACCGACACAGGTGGTTGGGTAGAGAATACCAAGGCGCTTGAGAGAACTCGGGTGAAGGAACTAGGCAAAATGGCACCGTAACTTCGGGAGAAGGTGCGCCGGTGAGGGTGAAGGACTTGCTCCGTAAGCTCATGCCGGTCGAAGATACCAGGCCGCTGCGACTGTTTATTAAAAACACAGCACTCTGCAAACACGAAAGTGGACGTATAGGGTGTGACGCCTGCCCGGTGCCGGAAGGTTAATTGATGGGGTTAGCTAACGCGAAGCTCTTGATCGAAGCCCCGGTAAACGGCGGCCGTAACTATAACGGTCCTAAGGTAGCGAAATTCCTTGTCGGGTAAGTTCCGACCTGCACGAATGGCGTAACGATGGCGGCGCTGTCTCCACCCGAGACTCAGTGAAATTGAAATCGCTGTGAAGATGCAGTGTATCCGCGGCTAGACGGAAAGACCCCGTGAACCTTTACTATAGCTTTGCACTGGACTTTGAATTTGCTTGTGTAGGATAGGTGGGAGGCTTTGAAGCGTGGACGCCAGTCTGCGTGGAGCCATCCTTGAAATACCACCCTGGCAACTTTGAGGTTCTAACTCAGGTCCGTTATCCGGATCGAGGACAGTGTATGGTGGGTAGTTTGACTGGGGCGGTCTCCTCCTAAAGAGTAACGGAGGAGTACGAAGGTGCGCTCAGACCGGTCGGAAATCGGTCGTAGAGTATAAAGGCAAAAGCGCGCTTGACTGCGAGACAGACACGTCGAGCAGGTACGAAAGTAGGTCTTAGTGATCCGGTGGTTCTGTATGGAAGGGCCATCGCTCAACGGATAAAAGGTACTCCGGGGATAACAGGCTGATACCGCCCAAGAGTTCATATCGACGGCGGTGTTTGGCACCTCGATGTCGGCTCATCACATCCTGGGGCTGAAGCCGGTCCCAAGGGTATGGCTGTTCGCCATTTAAAGTGGTACGCGAGCTGGGTTTAGAACGTCGTGAGACAGTTCGGTCCCTATCTGCCGTGGACGTTTGAGATTTGAGAGGGGCTGCTCCTAGTACGAGAGGACCGGAGTGGACGAACCTCTGGTGTTCCGGTTGTCACGCCAGTGGCATTGCCGGGTAGCTATGTTCGGAATAGATAACCGCTGAAAGCATCTAAGCGGGAAACTAGCCTCAAGATGAGATCTCACTGGAACCTTGAGTTCCCTGAAGGGCCGTCGAAGACTACGACGTTGATAGGTTGGGTGTGTAAGCGCTGTGAGGCGTTGAGCTAACCAATACTAATTGCCCGTGAGGCTTGACCATATAACACCCAAGCAATTTGCGAACTCGAGAGAGACCAGATTGCGGTGTGTGAAGACGCAATGAACCGAAAGTTCGACGCTCACAAAACACCACGATCTATCACATACCCAATTTGCTGAAGCGAGGCCAACTGGCCACGACTCAGTACCCGAATTTCTTGACGACCATAGAGCATTGGAACCACCTGATCCCATCCCGAACTCAGCAGTGAAACGATGCATCGCCGATGGTAGTGTGGGGTTTCCCCATGTGAGAGTAGGTCATCGTCAAGATTAAATTCCGAAACCCCAATTGCGAAAGCAGTTGGGGTTTTGTTTTGGGCGCTCGAAAATCTTGTGGGGCGTCGATCAGTACTGATATTCACCCTTTCTATGCAATGACCCTGCGCATGGCTATCATGCGTGCCTCATTCTGAGGCGATATGTGCATGCTGACGTTGTTGAAACTTCTGAAAGATGGTCAGTTCCATTCTGGAGAAGCGCTTGGCGCCGCCCTGGGCGTTAGTCGCAGTGCCGTGTGGAAGCAGCTTCAGCATCTTGAGGCAGAATTGAATCTTCCTATCCATAAGGTTCGGGGTCGTGGGTATAGATTGGCTGCGCCATTGGTATTTTTGAATGCGCAGGAGGTTTCTCGGGAGGCGACTTCCCTATCTTGGCCCGTTCATATTTTCGATTCCATTGACTCCACTAATGCCGAGGCCTTACGTCTTGTCGATGCGGGTAGTGCGGCACCTTTTGTTGTGCTAGCGGAGCAGCAGACGGCTGGTAGGGGGCGCAGAGGCCGTAAATGGGTCAGCCCATTTGCGCAAAACGTTTACTACAGCCTTGTATTGCGTATTGAGGGTGGTCTGCGGCAACTGGAAGGGTTGAGTCTGGTGGTAGGACTGGCAGTCCTGCAGGCTCTGCGTGAGTCGGGTGTGCAGGGCGCGGCTTTGAAGTGGCCAAACGACGTCTTGGTTGGGCACAAGAAAATCTCAGGCATCTTGCTTGAGCTGGTGGGAGATCCCGCGGATATCTGTCACGTTGTGCTAGGGATAGGTATCAATGTGAATATGCAGAGGGCAGCTGATGTTGATCAGCAGTGGACCTCGATGCAGCTTGAGACGGGCTTTTCAGTTGATCGCAATCACCTGGTGGCGCGACTGGGTTTGCAACTCCAAGCCTACCTAGATCGACACAAGGCTGCGGGTTTTGCAGGGTTGCAAGACGAATGGGAGCAGCATCACGCGTGGCAGGGGAAGTCCGTGTCGCTTATCGCGGGCGTCAATCAGATTGATGGGGTTGTGCTGGGCGTGGATCGTCAGGGCGCCTTGCGTTTGGATGTCGGTGGCGTTGAGAAAATATACAGCGGTGGTGAGTTAAGCCTGAGGTTGCGTGATGATTCTTGAGCTCGACTGTGGAAATAGCTTTATCAAATGGCGTGTTCTTGAGTTGAGTGAGGCAACTGTTCGCGCGGAAGGTATCGCAGGTTCAGATATCGCGCTGATCGATAGTTTGGTGGCTTTGCCTGGTCTATTGCTCACGCGTTGTCGGTTAGTGAGTGTTCGCGCGCTTGAGGAGACCGATAAGCTGATAGCTGCCTTGGTAGCGGCATTTGGCGTTGCTGTTTCCTGTGCAACCTCTGCTCAAGAAATGGGCGGAGTGCGCAACGGCTACGAAGACTTCCAGCGCCTGGGGATGGATCGATGGCTGGCCATGCTAGGCGCGTTCAAGTTGGCGTCAGGTGCATGCCTGGTACTCGACTTTGGTACAGCGGCGACAGCAGATTTTATTGGTCCGGACGGTGGGCACCTGGGTGGGTTTATTTGCCCGGGTATGCCGCTTATGCGTAATCAACTGCGAACCCATACCCGCAAGATACGCTATGACGACGCGGCCGCTGAGCGGGCTGTGGAACGTCTCTCTCCTGGTCGTACGACCGTAGAGGCCGTCGAGCGTGGGTGTACGCTCATGCTTAGAGGGTTTGTGCTGACCCAGCTCGAGTTGGCGCGAGGCTATTGGGGGGAGGATTTCACGGTCTTCCTCACTGGCGGCGATGCTGACCTGGTGAGGGATGCTGCGCCTCAGGCTCGGCTGGTCCCGGATCTGGTGTTTGTTGGTTTGGCAATGGCGTGTCCTTTGTCTTGAGGTGATTATGCGCTGGCTGTTTTTACTTTTACTGGTCCTCAATGTTTTCTATTACGTCTGGCATCAGCAAGAGGCGCCATTGCGGGCCAAGGATGTCACGCCCTTGAGTCTCCATCGGGGGGCACAACAAGATATTCGCCTCCTGAGTGAGTCGGCAGATGCGGTGGCGCGGCGTGATCGAGCGAGGCCGGCAGAGGCGCAGAATACCTGCTTGTACATCGGTGGGTTCACTGATCGACGCCAAGCCTCCTCTCTCGAGCAGAGGCTCACCAGCCTGGATATCAAGGTCAAAGTACAGTTGCTGAATACGCCGGACGCCTCGGGTTATTGGTTGCGTGTAGCCCCTGAGAGCCGTCGCCTGGCTGACGATCTGCCCTTTGAAAGCCTTGCTAATGAATTCAATGAGTTAAAACATAAAATAATGCTGTGTGAAGGCATTGCAACTCTCGAATAGTTTGCATAGAATGGCGCCCGCTTCGCAGTGAAGACCTTTAAGGGCTACAGTGCAAAGCGACCGTCAATGCAGCTAACCTCATAATTTAAATGAGAAAATGCTTGACAGAAGGTCGGCGTGATGTAAAATGCCGGCTCGCTTAGGAGGGGTTCCCGAGCGGCCAAAGGGATCAGACTGTAAATCTGACGTCTACGACTTCGAAGGTTCGAATCCTTCCCCCTCCACCATTTTTAGCGTGAGCTGCAAGCTCCGCGGGTATAGTTTAGTGGTAGAACCTCAGCCTTCCAAGCTGATGATGCGGGTTCGATTCCCGCTACCCGCTCCAAGTTTGCAGGTTGTGCAAGGTGTTTCGCTCTTGTAGCTCAGTTGGTAGAGCACACCCTTGGTAAGGGTGAGGTCAGCGGTTCAAATCCGCTCAAGAGCTCCATATGACAAGGCAGATATGAAAATATCTGCCTTTGTTTTAACAGCTGCCTCGGCTTGAATGTTGTTCGATGTTTCAGGTCTTGTGGGGTTGGTTGTTGTAAAGTCTTTTTCAGGCCTGCATAATGGTCGGCCTGATTTTGTTTTAGGTCAGTAGCTCAATTGGCAGAGCGACGGTCTCCAAAACCGTAGGTTGGGGGTTCGATTCCCTCCTGACCTGCCAGATTCACGTGGTGTGTCTGGCTTTCTTTTCACAGGATCTTCATAGATGACTCCTAAGGCTGAAGCTCAAAGCTCTCGTTTCGATCTGGTAAAGTGGCTCGCTGTAGTCGCCTTGGTGGTCGTAGGCGTTGTTGGCAATCAGTACTATTCTGCTTCGCCGATCCTGTACCGTGTACTCGCTTTGCTTGCCCTCGCTGCTGTAGCTGCCTTTGTAGGCCTGCAGACTGCCAAAGGCAAGTCGTTCGCGGTACTGGTTAAGGAAGCTCGCACCGAAATCCGTAAAGTCGTTTGGCCGACTCGCCAAGAAACCACTCAGACCACATTGATTGTCGTGGCTGTTGTTCTGGTTATGGCGTTGCTGTTGTGGGGGCTTGATTCCCTGCTCGGCTGGCTTGTTTCCTTGATTGTTGGCTAAGGGTGTCCCGTGGCTAAGCGTTGGTACGTTGTGCATGCTTACTCGGGTTACGAGAAGCATGTTATGCGCTCTTTGCTGGAGCGCGTAAAGCTGGCAGGCATGGAAGATGGCTTCGGCGAAATTCTGGTTCCCACTGAAGAAGTGGTTGAAATGCGGAATGGGCAGAAGCGCAAAAGCGAACGCAAGTTCTTCCCTGGCTACGTGCTGGTACAAATGGACATGAACGAAGGTACTTGGCACTTGGTCAAGGATACCCCTCGCGTCATGGGCTTCATTGGCGGTACTGCCGACAAGCCTGCTCCGATCACCGACAAAGAGGCGGAAGCAATTCTGCGTCGTGTTGCTGATGGTAGCGACAAGCCCAAGCCGAAGACATTGTTCGAGCCGGGTGAGGTTGTTCGCGTTACAGACGGTCCGTTCGCTGATTTTAACGGTACGGTCGAAGAAGTTAACTACGAAAAGAGCCGGATCCAAGTGGCAGTGCTCATTTTCGGTCGCTCTACCCCGGTAGAGTTGGAGTTCAGCCAGGTCGAAAAGGTCTAGCTGGGCAAGCATCCCAACCCCGCAGCCTAGGCTGTGGGGTTTTGTCGTCACTGGGATAAACGCGCAAGTAACCGGGGAGCCTTTCGAGGCGTTTGAACCCGTAATTGGAGTGCCTCATGGCCAAGAAGATTACCGCTTACATCAAGCTGCAAGTGAAGGCCGCTCAGGCCAACCCTAGCCCACCCGTCGGTCCAGCTCTGGGTCAGCACGGCGTGAACATCATGGAATTCTGCAAGGCCTTCAACGCCCGTACTCAGGGTCTTGAGCCAGGTCTGCCGACTCCAGTGATCATCACTGTATACAGCGACCGTAGCTTCACCTTCGAAACCAAGTCGACCCCGGCTTCGGTTTTGCTGAAGAAAGCTGCCGGTCTGACCAGCGGTTCCGCTCGTCCTAACACCGTTAAGGTTGGCACCGTAACCCGTGCTCAGCTGGAAGAAATCGCGAAAACCAAAAACGCGGATCTGACTGCAGCTGATATGGATGCAGCCGTGCGTACCATCGCCGGTTCTGCTCGTAGCATGGGCCTTAACGTGGAGGGTGTGTAATGGCTAAGCTGACCAAGCGCCAAAAGGCTATCGCCGGCAAGATCGAAGCAGGCAAGTCCTACAACTTCGTAGACGCTGCTGCCCTGCTGACCGAGCTGTCGACTGTCAAGTTCAGCGAGTCTGTTGACGTTGCTGTAAACCTGGGTGTTGACCCACGTAAATCCGACCAGGTCGTTCGTAGCGCTACTGTGCTGCCACACGGCACTGGCAAGACTGTACGTGTTGCTGTCTTCACCCAAGGCCCAGCTGCTGAAGCTGCTCTGGCCGCTGGTGCTGATCGCGTTGGCATGGACGACCTGGCTGCCGAAATGAAAGGCGGCGACCTGAACTATGACGTCGTTATTGCTTCCCCGGATGCAATGCGTGTTGTAGGTCAGTTGGGTCAGATCCTCGGTCCACGTGGCCTGATGCCTAACCCTAAAGTCGGCACCGTAACTCCAGACGTAGCTACCGCGGTTAAAAACGCCAAGGCTGGTCAGGTTCGTTATCGCACCGACAAAAACGGCATCATTCACACCTCCGTTGGCAAAGTCGGCTTCGATGCCGTCAAGCTGAAGGAAAACGTTGAAGCCCTGATCGCTGATCTGAAGCGTATCAAGCCTGCTTCCTCGAAAGGTATCTACGTCAAGCGCGTTACCCTGAGCACCACTATGGGCCCAGGTCTGGTCATCGACCAAGGCTCGCTGGACGTATAAGACATAAATTGGCGCAAGTAATTGCGCCAATTGAAAGATTGGGGTCCCTGCCTGGCGGGGGCTATCCAAGACCGTAGGCGACGCAAGTCTTAAACCAACAAGCCTACGCAGATGGTGCTCCCGGTTCCTTACCGAATCAGACACCAAAACGACATCAGGCCTAGGCCAGATGAAACGGTAACAAGCAGGAGTTAAACCCGTGGCAATTAATCTCGAAGACAAGAAGGCCATCGTCGCTGAAGTCAACGAGGCTGCCAAAGCTGCTCTGTCCGCTGTCGTGGCTGATGCCCGTGGTGTGACAGTAGGCGCTATGACCGGACTCCGTAAAGAGGCTCGTGAAGCTGGCGTATACGTACGTGTTGTACGTAACACCCTGCTCAAGCGCGCCGTTGCTGACACTGAATACAGTGTTCTCAACGACGTGTTCACCGGCCCGACTCTGATCGCGTTCTCTAAAGATCATCCAGGCGCTGCTGCCCGTTTGTTCAAAGAATTCGCCAAGAGTCAGGATAAGTTCGAGATCAAGGCAGCTGCGTTCGAGGGCAAGTTCCTCGCAGCTAACCAAATCGACGTACTGGCAACACTGCCGACCCGTAACGAAGCTATTTCGCAGCTGATGAGCGTGATTCAAGGCGCTACCAGCAAGCTGGCTCGTACTCTGGCTGCAGTTCGCGAGCAAAAAGAAGCTGCCGCAGCCTAAGGCTGAGCAAATTCTCTCGCGTATTTTTGTTTATTTCGATGGCCGCGTAGGCCGTCCCCCAATTCAGGAAATACAGCAATGTCTATCTCCCAAGACGATATCCTCAACGCCGTAGCTGAAATGTCGGTTCTGCAGGTTGTTGAGCTGATCAAAGCTTTCGAAGAAAAATTCGGCGTTTCCGCTGCCGCTGCTTCCGCTGGCCCAGCTGTTGCTGCTGTCGCTGCTGAAGAGCAAACCGAATTCAACGTCATGCTGCTGGAAGCTGGCGAGAAGAAAGTAAACGTGATCAAGGCAGTACGTGAACTGACCGGTCTGGGCCTGAAAGAAGCCAAGGCTGTAGTTGACGGCGCTCCTGCCCAGGTTCTGGAAGCAGTGTCGAAAGACGCCGCTGACAAAGCCAAAGCTACTCTGGAAGAAGCAGGCGCTAAAGTCGAGCTGAAGTAAGCATCGACCTTGCGTCTCCAGCCCAAGCGTTAAGCTGAAGGCTGATGGCTGGTGGCTCTTGCCACCGGCCTTTTTCCGTTCTTGGCTGTCGACTCGGTCGCCGCCATTAACGCGCTGTAGCCACCCGAAGCGGTGGTGCAAACCATGGGGTTTGCAAGATTTTCTGGCTGCTCCCGTCGGAGGGGCCAAACAAGCAGGTGACCAAGCTGGGGAACGCTGATGGCTTACTCATATACTGAGAAAAAACGTATCCGCAAGGACTTTAGCAAGTTGCCGGACGTCATGGATGTCCCGTACCTTCTGGCTATCCAGCTGGATTCGTATCGTGAATTCTTGCAGGCGGGAGCGACCAAAGATCAGTTCCGCGACGTGGGCCTGCATGCGGCCTTCAAATCCGTTTTCCCGATCATCAGCTACTCCGGCAATGCTGCGCTGGAGTACGTCGGTTATCGCCTGGGCGAACCGGCATTTGATGTCAAAGAATGCGTGTTGCGTGGCGTTACGTACGCCGTACCTTTGCGGGTAAAAGTCCGTCTGATCATTTTCGACAAAGAATCGTCGAACAAAGCGATCAAGGACATCAAAGAGCAAGAAGTCTACATGGGCGAAATCCCACTGATGACTGAAAACGGTACCTTCGTAATCAACGGTACCGAGCGTGTAATCGTTTCCCAGCTGCACCGTTCCCCGGGCGTGTTCTTCGACCACGACCGCGGCAAGACGCACAGCTCCGGCAAACTCCTGTACTCCGCGCGGATCATTCCGTACCGCGGTTCGTGGTTGGACTTCGAGTTCGACCCGAAAGACTGCGTGTTCGTGCGTATCGACCGTCGTCGCAAGCTGCCGGCCTCGGTATTGCTGCGCGCGCTCGGTTACACCACTGAGCAAGTGCTGGATGCTTTCTATACCACCAACGTATTCAGCCTGAAGGATGAAACCCTCAAGCTGGAACTGATCGCTTCGCGTCTGCGTGGTGAAATTGCCGTCCTGGACATCCAGGATGAAAAAGGCAAGGTCATCGTTGAGGCTGGCCGTCGTATCACTGCGCGCCACATCAACCAGATCGAAAAAGCCGGTATCAAAGAGCTGGAAGTGCCTCTGGACTACGTTCTGGGTCGCACTACCGCCAAGGTCATCGTTCACCCGGCTACAGGCGAAATCCTGGCTGAGTGCAACACCGAGCTGAACACCGAGATCCTGGCCAAAATCGCCAAGGCCCAGGTTGTTCGCATCGAGACCCTGTACACCAACGATATCGACTGCGGTCCGTTCATCTCCGACACACTGAAGATCGACTCCACCAGCAACCAATTGGAAGCGCTGGTCGAGATCTATCGCATGATGCGTCCTGGTGAGCCACCAACCAAAGACGCTGCCGAAACCCTGTTCAACAACCTGTTCTTCAGCCCTGAGCGCTATGACCTGTCTGCGGTCGGCCGGATGAAGTTCAACCGTCGTATCGGTCGTACCGAGATCGAAGGTTCGGGCGTGCTGTGCAAGGAAGACATCGTTGCGGTACTGAAGACCCTGGTCGACATCCGTAACGGCAAAGGCATCGTCGATGACATCGACCACTTGGGTAACCGTCGTGTTCGCTGCGTAGGCGAAATGGCCGAGAACCAGTTCCGTGTTGGCCTGGTGCGTGTTGAGCGTGCGGTCAAAGAACGTCTGTCGATGGCTGAAAGCGAAGGCCTGATGCCGCAAGACCTGATCAACGCCAAGCCAGTGGCTGCGGCGGTGAAAGAGTTCTTCGGTTCCAGCCAGCTTTCGCAGTTCATGGACCAGAACAACCCGCTCTCCGAGATCACCCACAAGCGCCGTGTTTCTGCACTGGGCCCGGGCGGTCTGACCCGTGAGCGTGCAGGCTTTGAAGTTCGTGACGTACACCCGACGCACTACGGTCGTGTTTGCCCGATCGAAACGCCGGAAGGTCCGAACATCGGTCTGATCAACTCCCTGGCCGCTTATGCGCGCACCAACCAGTACGGCTTCCTCGAAAGCCCGTACCGTGTGGTGAAAGACGCTCTGGTCACCGACGAGATCGTGTTCCTGTCCGCCATCGAAGAAGCTGATCACGTGATCGCTCAGGCTTCGGCCACGATGAACGACAAGAAAGTCCTGATCGACGAGCTGGTAGCTGTTCGTCACTTGAACGAGTTCACCGTCAAGGCGCCGGAAGACGTCACCTTGATGGACGTTTCTCCGAAGCAGGTAGTGTCGGTTGCAGCGTCGCTGATCCCGTTCCTGGAACACGATGACGCCAACCGTGCGTTGATGGGTTCCAACATGCAGCGTCAAGCTGTACCGACCCTGCGTGCTGACAAGCCGCTGGTAGGTACCGGCATGGAGCGCAACGTAGCCCGTGACTCCGGCGTTTGCGTCGTGGCTCGTCGTGGCGGCGTGATCGACTCCGTTGATGCCAGCCGTATCGTGGTTCGTGTTGCCGATGACGAAGTAGAAACTGGCGAAGCCGGTGTCGACATCTACAACCTGACCAAATACACCCGCTCGAACCAGAACACCTGCATCAACCAGCGTCCGCTGGTGAGCAAGGGTGATCGCGTTCAGCGTAGCGACATCATGGCCGACGGCCCGTCCACCGACATGGGTGAGCTGGCTCTGGGTCAGAACATGCGCATCGCGTTCATGGCATGGAACGGCTTCAACTTCGAAGACTCCATCTGCCTGTCCGAGCGTGTGGTTCAAGAAGACCGCTTCACCACGATCCACATCCAGGAACTGACCTGTGTGGCACGTGATACCAAGCTTGGGCCAGAGGAAATCACTGCAGACATCCCGAACGTGGGTGAAGCTGCACTGAACAAGCTGGACGAAGCCGGTATCGTTTACGTAGGTGCTGAAGTTGGCGCTGGCGACATCCTGGTCGGTAAGGTCACTCCGAAAGGCGAGACCCAACTGACGCCGGAAGAGAAGCTGCTGCGTGCCATCTTCGGTGAAAAAGCCAGCGACGTTAAAGACACTTCCCTGCGTGTACCTACCGGTACCAAGGGTACTGTCATCGACGTACAGGTCTTCACCCGTGACGGCGTTGAGCGTGATGCTCGTGCACTGTCCATCGAGAAGACCCAGCTCGACGAGATCCGCAAGGACCTGAACGAAGAGTTCCGTATCGTTGAAGGCGCGACCTTCGAACGTCTGCGTTCCGCTCTGGTAGGCCACAAGGCTGAAGGCGGCGCAGGTCTGAAGAAAGGTCAGGACATCACCGACGAAATTCTCGACGGTCTTGAGCACGGCCAGTGGTTCAAACTGCGCATGGCTGAAGACGCTCTGAACGAGCAGCTCGAGAAGGCCCAGGCCTATATCGTTGATCGCCGCCGTCTGCTGGACGACAAGTTCGAAGACAAGAAGCGCAAACTGCAGCAGGGCGATGACCTGGCTCCAGGCGTGCTGAAAATCGTCAAGGTTTACCTGGCAATCCGTCGCCGCATCCAACCGGGCGACAAGATGGCCGGTCGTCACGGTAACAAAGGTGTGGTCTCCGTGATCATGCCGGTTGAAGACATGCCGCACGATGCCAATGGCACCCCGGTCGACGTCGTCCTTAACCCGTTGGGCGTACCTTCGCGTATGAACGTTGGTCAGATCCTTGAAACCCACCTGGGCCTCGCGGCCAAAGGTCTGGGCGAGAAGATCAACCGTATGATCGAAGAGCAGCGCAAGGTCGCAGACCTGCGCAAGTTCCTGCACGAGATCTACAACGAGATCGGCGGTCGCAACGAAGAGCTGGACACCTTCTCCGACCAGGAAATCCTGGATCTGGCGAAGAACCTGCGCGGCGGCGTTCCAATGGCTACCCCGGTGTTCGACGGTGCCAAGGAAAGCGAAATCAAGGCCATGCTGAAACTGGCAGACCTGCCGGAAAGCGGCCAGATGCAGCTGTTCGACGGCCGTACCGGCAACAAGTTTGAGCGCCCGGTTACTGTTGGCTACATGTACATGCTGAAGCTGAACCACTTGGTAGACGACAAGATGCACGCTCGTTCTACCGGTTCGTACAGCCTGGTTACCCAGCAGCCGCTGGGTGGTAAGGCTCAGTTCGGTGGTCAGCGTTTCGGGGAGATGGAGGTCTGGGCACTGGAAGCATACGGTGCTGCATACACTCTGCAAGAAATGCTCACAGTGAAGTCGGACGATGTGAACGGTCGTACCAAGATGTACAAAAACATCGTGGACGGCGATCACCGTATGGAGCCGGGCATGCCCGAGTCCTTCAACGTGTTGATCAAAGAAATTCGTTCCCTCGGCATCGATATCGATCTGGAAACCGAATAACACGTGACGCGAATCGAGAGCGTGGCCGTTTGGCCCGCTCTCTGCTCCGCCAGGAGGAAAGGCCTTGAAAGACCTACTGAATTTGCTGAAAAACCAGGGTCAAGTCGAAGAGTTTGACGCCATCCGTATTGGATTGGCATCGCCTGAGATGATCCGTTCGTGGTCGTTCGGTGAAGTTAAAAAGCCGGAAACCATCAACTACCGTACGTTCAAGCCTGAGCGTGACGGCCTGTTCTGCGCCAAGATCTTTGGCCCGGTAAAGGATTACGAGTGCCTGTGCGGTAAGTACAAGCGCTTGAAGCACCGTGGTGTGATCTGCGAGAAGTGCGGCGTTGAAGTTGCGCTGGCCAAGGTTCGTCGTGAGCGCATGGCGCACATCGAACTGGCTTCGCCGGTTGCCCACATCTGGTTCCTGAAATCGCTGCCGTCCCGTATCGGCTTGCTGATGGACATGACCCTGCGTGATATCGAACGTGTTCTCTACTTCGAGAGCTATGTCGTTATCGATCCAGGCATGACCACCCTTGAAAAGGGTCAGCTGCTGAACGACGAGCAGTACTTCGAAGCGCTGGAAGAGTTCGGTGACGATTTCGATGCCCGCATGGGTGCCGAAGCTGTCCGCGAGCTGCTGCACGCTATCGACCTGGAACACGAGATTGGTCGTCTGCGCGAAGAAATTCCGCAAACCAACTCCGAAACCAAGATCAAGAAACTGTCCAAGCGTCTGAAGTTGATGGAAGCCTTCCAGGGTTCCGGCAACTTGCCAGAGTGGATGGTGCTGACCGTTCTGCCGGTTCTGCCGCCAGACCTGCGTCCGCTGGTGCCGTTGGACGGTGGTCGTTTCGCGACGTCCGACCTCAACGACCTGTACCGCCGCGTGATCAACCGTAACAACCGCTTGAAGCGCCTGCTTGATCTGTCCGCTCCGGACATCATCGTGCGCAACGAAAAGCGTATGTTGCAGGAAGCGGTCGATGCCTTGCTCGACAACGGTCGTCGTGGTCGCGCTATCACCGGTTCCAACAAGCGCCCTCTGAAATCCCTGGCTGACATGATCAAGGGTAAGCAAGGTCGTTTCCGTCAGAACTTGCTCGGTAAGCGTGTTGACTACTCCGGTCGTTCGGTAATTACCGTAGGCCCGACCCTGCGTCTGCACCAGTGCGGTCTGCCCAAGAAGATGGCACTTGAGCTGTTCAAGCCATTCATCTTCGGCAAGCTGGAAATGCGTGGTCTGGCGACCACCATCAAAGCGGCCAAGAAAATGGTCGAGCGCGAACTGCCCGAAGTTTGGGACGTTCTCGCCGAAGTGATTCGCGAACACCCGGTTCTCCTCAACCGTGCACCGACCCTTCACCGTCTGGGTATCCAGGCGTTTGAACCAGTACTGATCGAAGGTAAGGCTATCCAGCTGCATCCTCTGGTCTGTGCCGCGTACAACGCCGACTTCGACGGCGACCAAATGGCCGTGCACGTACCGCTGACACTGGAAGCCCAGTTGGAAGCGCGTGCGTTGATGATGTCGACCAACAACATTCTGTCGCCAGCCAACGGTGAGCCAATCATCGTTCCGTCGCAGGACGTTGTATTGGGTCTGTACTACATGACTCGTGAAGCGATCAACGCCAAAGGCGAAGGTCGTGTGTTTGCTGACCTGCAGGAAGTTGACCGTGTGTTCCGTGCCGGCGAAGCCGCACTGCACGCCAAGGTCAAGGTGCGGATCCACGAAACCGTCAACGACCGTGACGGCGGCAGCGTGAGCAACACCCGTATCGTCGACACCACTGTCGGCCGTGCGCTGTTGTACCAGGTTGTGCCAAAAGGTCTGTCGTACGACGTCGTCAACCTGCCGATGAAGAAAAAGGCGATCTCCAAGCTGATCAACCAGTGCTACCGCGTGGTTGGTTTGAAAGAGACCGTTATCTTCGCTGACCAGTTGATGTACACAGGTTTCGCTTACTCGACTATCTCCGGCGTTTCCATCGGCGTTAACGACTTCGTTATCCCGGATGAAAAAGCCCGCATCATCAGTGCTGCCACTGACGAAGTGAAAGAGATCGAGAGCCAGTACGCCTCCGGCCTGGTAACCCAGGGCGAGAAGTACAACAAAGTGATCGACCTTTGGTCCAAGGCCAACGACGAAGTGTCCAAGGCGATGATGGCCAACCTCTCGAAAGAGAAAGTCATCGACCGTCATGGCGTCGAAGTCGATCAAGAGTCTTTCAACTCGATGTACATGATGGCCGACTCGGGCGCACGGGGTTCTGCTGCGCAGATCCGTCAGCTCGCCGGTATGCGTGGCCTGATGGCCAAGCCGGACGGTTCCATCATCGAAACGCCGATCACTGCGAACTTCCGTGAAGGTTTGAGCGTACTTCAGTACTTCATCTCCACTCACGGTGCTCGTAAGGGTCTTGCGGATACCGCGTTGAAAACCGCTAACTCCGGTTACCTGACTCGTCGTCTGGTAGACGTTGCACAAGATCTGGTTGTAACCGAGATCGATTGCGGCACCGAGCACGGCCTGCTGATGACGCCGCACATTGAAGGCGGTGACGTTGTAGAGCCGCTGGGTGAGCGCGTATTGGGTCGTGTTATTGCCCGTGACGTATTCAAGCCAGGTACCGAGGAAGTTATCGTTCCTGCCGGCACCCTGGTTGACGAGAAGTGGGTCGAGTTCATCGAACTCAACAGCATCGACGAAGTGATCGTTCGCTCGCCGATCAGCTGCGAAACCCGCTACGGCATCTGCGCCAAGTGCTATGGCCGTGACTTGGCTCGTGGTCACCAGGTGAACATCGGTGAAGCGGTCGGCGTTATCGCTGCCCAGTCCATCGGTGAGCCGGGTACCCAGCTGACCATGCGTACGTTCCACATCGGTGGTGCGGCAAGCCGGACCTCCGCAGCCGACAGCGTTCAGGTGAAGAATGGCGGTACCGTCCGCCTGCATAACCTCAAGCACGTTGAGCGAGTGGATGGTCACCTGGTTGCTGTGTCCCGTTCCGGTGAGCTGGCCATCGCTGATGACTACGGTCGTGAGCGTGAGCGTTACAAGCTGCCGTACGGTGCTGTGATTTCGGTTAAAGAAGGTGACAAGGTCGACGCTGGCGCAATCGTGGCCAAGTGGGATCCGCACACTCACCCAATCGTTACCGAAATGAAAGGTACCGTGACCTACGTGGGCATGGAAGAAGGCATCACGATCAAGCGTCAGACTGACGAATTGACCGGTATGACCAACATTGAAGTACTCGACGCCAAAGATCGTCCAGCTGCCGGCAAAGACATCCGTCCTGCCGTGAAGATGGTCGACGACAACGGCAAGGACCTGTTGCTGCCAGGCACTGACGTAATCGCTCAGTACTTCCTGCCAGCCAACGCCCTGGTCGGTGTAGCGGATGGTGCGAAGATCGCGATCGGTGATGTTATCGCGCGTATCCCGCAAGAAACTTCGAAGACCCGTGACATCACCGGTGGTCTGCCGCGTGTTGCCGACTTGTTCGAAGCTCGTCGTCCGAAAGAAGCGTCGATTCTGGCTGAAGTCAGCGGCACCATCGCGTTCGGTAAAGAGACCAAGGGCAAGCGCCGTCTGGTCATTACCCCGAACGACGGTAGCGATCCGTATGAAGAGCTGATTCCGAAGTGGCGTCACCTGAACGTGTTCGAAGGCGAACAGGTAAACCGCGGCGAAGTTATCTCCGACGGTCCGAGCGATCCACACGACATCCTGCGTCTGCTGGGTGTGAGTGCGCTGGCCAAGTACATCGTTAACGAGATCCAGGACGTTTACCGTCTGCAAGGCGTGAAGATCAACGACAAGCACATCGAGACCATCCTGCGTCAGATGCTGCGTAAAGTTGAAATCGCTGAATCCGGCGATTCCAGTTTCATCAAGGGCGACCAGATGGAACTGACTCACGTACTGGTAGAAAACGAGCGCCTGGCGAACGAAGAGAAATTTGTCTCCAAGTTCACTCGCGTGCTGCTGGGTATCACCAAGGCGTCGTTGTCCACTGAGTCGTTCATCTCGGCGGCCTCCTTCCAGGAGACCACTCGCGTACTGACCGAAGCAGCGGTAACCGGCAAGCGCGATTACCTGCGCGGCCTGAAAGAAAACGTAGTCGTGGGTCGTCTGATCCCGGCAGGTACCGGTTTGGCTTACCACAGCGAGCGTAAGCGTCGCCGTGATGCTGACAAGCCGCTGCGCGTAAGCGCCAGTGAAGTGGAAGCTGCACTGACCGAAGCGCTGAACTCAAGCGGTAACTGAGTTCTGCGATAGATGAGTCTGGGCCCTGGCACTCCCGTTCGTCGGATCGAGGCATTTTTGCCCCGGTTCGACGCGAGGGGAGGTCGGGGCCTTGCCTTGACTGGGGACAAGATCCTCTTTAGACTCTTGTACCCCTAAATTTGGCGGGAATTCGTTCCTGCCATTTTGCTTTTCTTGCAAGACAATAGCGTCGCAAGACAACAGTGGAGCTAGTAGATGGCAACTATCAACCAGCTGGTACGTCAGCCGCGTAAGCGTATCGTCGAGAAATCCGACGTACCTGCGCTGCAGAACTGCCCGCAACGTCGTGGCGTATGCACCCGTGTGTATACCACCACGCCGAAAAAACCTAACTCGGCACTGCGTAAAGTATGCCGTGTGCGTCTGACCAACGGTTTCGAGGTTTCCTCGTACATCGGCGGTGAAGGCCACAACCTGCAAGAGCACAGCGTGGTACTGATCCGCGGCGGTCGTGTAAAAGACTTGCCAGGTGTTCGTTATCACACCGTACGCGGTTCCTTGGATACTTCCGGCGTTAAAGGTCGTAACCAGGGTCGTTCGAAGTACGGTACCAAGAAGCCTAAGTAGTAGCGGCTTTTTGTAAACCTGAATCATCTTATTTTCTGAGTCGATAAGAGTAAGGTCGGAGGCGTCCCGAAAGGGCACCGATTCCGAGCGAACCTGAAGACCGTTTGAGGGCTTATCCATGCCAAGAAGACGCGTAGCAGCCAAGCGCGAAGTGCTTGACGATCCAAAATACGGAAGCCAAATCCTGGCCAAGTTCATGAACCACGTAATGGAAAGCGGCAAGAAAGCCGTTGCCGAGCGTATCGTTTATGGCGCGCTGGAAAAGGTTAAAGAACGCAAGAACAGCGACCCCCTGGAAATCTTCGAGAAAGCTCTCGACGCCATCGCTCCGCTGGTCGAAGTGAAGTCGCGCCGTGTAGGCGGTGCTACTTACCAGGTTCCGGTTGAAGTTCGCCCGTCCCGTCGTAACGCTCTGGCAATGCGCTGGTTGGTAGACTTCGCCCGTAAGCGCGGCGAGAAGTCTATGGCTCTGCGTTTGGCCGGCGAACTGTTGGACGCTGCTGAAGGTAAAGGTGCTGCTGTTAAGAAGCGTGAAGACGTGCACCGTATGGCTGAAGCCAACAAAGCTTTCTCGCACTACCGCTTCTAATTTTAGCTTCACTAATTTTGCGAGGGCTTTATGGCTCGTACTACTCCGATTAGCCGCTACCGTAACATCGGTATCGTCGCTCACGTGGATGCTGGTAAAACCACCACCACCGAGCGCGTACTGTTTTACACCGGCAAAAGTCACAAAATGGGCGAGGTGCATGACGGCGCCGCGACCACAGACTGGATGGTTCAGGAGCAGGAGCGTGGTATTACCATTACTTCTGCTGCTATTACCGCCTTCTGGAAGGGTTCCGAGAAGCAGTACAAAGATGAGCATCGCTTCAACGTAATCGATACCCCGGGCCACGTAGACTTCACCATTGAAGTTGAACGTTCCCTGCGCGTACTCGACGGCGCTGTCGTTGTGTTCTGCGGCACCTCGGGTGTTGAGCCTCAGTCGGAAACCGTATGGCGTCAAGCCAACAAGTACGGTGTTCCACGTCTTGTTTATGTAAACAAGATGGACCGTGCTGGTGCCAACTTCCTGCGCGTGATCGGTCAGATCAAGCAGCGTCTGGGTCACACTCCGGTGCCTATCCAGTTGGCTATCGGTTCCGAAGACAACTTCCAGGGTCAGATCGATCTGATCAACATGGAAGCTGTTTACTGGAATGATTCCGACAAAGGTATGGTTCCTGTTCGTAAGCCTATCCCTGAAGAACTTCAGGAACTGGCTGACGAGTGGCGCAACAACATGGTTGAGGCTGCTGCCGAAGCCAGCGAAGAGCTGATGAACAAATACCTCGAAGGTGAAGAACTCACCAACGTGGAAATCAAGGCCGCTCTGCGTCAGCGTACTATCGCTGGTGAGATCGTCTTGGCTGTTTGCGGTTCCTCGTTCAAGAACAAGGGTGTTCCCCTGGTTCTCGACGCCGTTATCGACTACCTGCCTGCTCCAACCGACATTCCTGCTATCAAGGGTTCCAACCCTGATAACGAGGAAGAAGAAATGGAGCGTCACGCCGATGACAACGAGCCGTTCTCGGCTCTGGCGTTCAAGATCGCTACCGACCCATTCGTGGGTACTTTGACCTTCGTCCGCGTTTACTCGGGCGTGTTGGCCTCCGGCGACGGCGTGATCAACTCGGTTAAAGGCAAGAAAGAGCGCGTGGGTCGTATGGTGCAAATGCACGCAAACGCCCGTGAAGAGATCAAGGAAGTACGCGCTGGTGACATCGCGGCCCTGATCGGCATGAAGGACGTCACCACTGGTGAGACTTTGTGCGACGCTGCCAAGCCAATCATCCTGGTTCGCATGGACTTCCCGGAGCCGGTTATTTCGGTTGCCGTAGAGCCTAAAACCAAGGATGACCAGGAAAAAATGGGTATCGCTCTGGGCAAGCTTGCTCAGGAAGATCCATCTTTCCGCGTCAAGACTGATGAAGAGACTGGTCAAACGATCATCTCCGGCATGGGCGAGCTGCACCTGGACATCCTGGTTGACCGGATGCGCCGTGAGTTCAACGTCGAAGCCAACATCGGTAAGCCTCAGGTTTCCTATCGTGAGCGCATCACGAAGAACTGTGAAATCGAAGGCAAGTTCGTTCGTCAGTCCGGCGGTCGTGGTCAGTTCGGTCACTGCTGGATCCGTTTTGCTCCTGCTGACGAAGGTCAGGAAGGTCTGCAATTCGTGAACGAAGTAGTAGGTGGTGTTGTTCCTAAGGAATACATCCCTGCTATCCAGAAGGGTATCGAAGAGCAGATGAAGAACGGTGTTGTTGCCGGCTATCCGCTGATCGGCCTGAAAGCAACCGTTTTTGACGGTTCTTACCACGACGTCGACTCCAACGAGATGGCGTTTAAGGTGGCTGCTTCCATGGCAACCAAGCAACTGGCCCAGAAGGGCGGTGGTGAGTTGCTTGAGCCAATCATGGCGGTAGAAGTTGTTACACCTGAAGACTATATGGGTGATGTCATGGGCGACCTTAACCGTCGTCGCGGCATGATCTTGGGTATGGAAGACACGGTTTCCGGCAAAGTGATTCGCGCCGAGGTTCCGTTGGGCGAGATGTTCGGTTATGCGACCGACGTTCGTTCCATGTCCCAGGGTCGCGCAAGCTACTCTATGGAATTCAAAAAATACAACACAGCTCCGGCGCACATCGCTGAAACTGTATCCAAAAAACAAGGCTGATTCAGTCCTTTAGGCAAGGAGTTAATTGTCGTGGCTAAAGAAAAATTTGATCGTTCCCTACCGCACGTCAACGTTGGCACCATCGGTCACGTTGACCACGGTAAAACCACTCTGACTGCTGCTCTGACTCGCGTTTGCTCCGAAGTATTCGGTTCCGCAATCGTTGATTTCGATAAAATCGACAGCGCGCCAGAAGAGAAAGCTCGTGGTATCACCATCAACACCGCGCACGTTGAATACAACTCGCTGATCCGTCACTACGCTCACGTTGACTGCCCAGGTCACGCTGACTATGTGAAGAACATGATCACCGGTGCTGCCCAGATGGACGGCGCAATCCTGGTTTGCTCGGCCGCTGATGGTCCGATGCCACAAACCCGTGAGCACATCCTGCTGTCCCGTCAGGTTGGCGTTCCGTACATCGTGGTTTACCTGAACAAGGCTGACCTGGTAGACGACGCTGAGCTGCTGGAACTGGTTGAGATGGAAGTGCGCGATCTGCTGAGCACTTACGACTTCCCAGGTGACGACACTCCGATCATCATCGGTTCTGCTCGTATGGCTCTGGAAGGCAAAGACGATAACGAAATGGGCACCACGTCCGTTCGTAAACTGGTTGAGACTCTGGACAGCTACATCCCAGATCCAGTCCGTGTTATCGACAAGCCGTTCCTGATGCCAATCGAAGACGTATTCTCGATCTCCGGTCGCGGTACTGTTGTAACTGGTCGTATCGAGCGCGGTATCGTCAAGGTTCAAGATCCACTGGAAATCGTTGGTCTGCGTGACACTACCGTCACCACCTGCACCGGTGTTGAAATGTTCCGTAAGCTGCTCGACGAAGGTCGTGCTGGCGAGAACTGCGGCGTTCTGCTGCGTGGTACCAAGCGTGACGACGTTGAGCGTGGCCAGGTTCTGGTCAAGCCAGGTTCGGTTAAGCCGCACACCAAGTTCGAAGCTGAAGTATACGTACTGAGCAAAGAAGAAGGCGGTCGTCACACTCCGTTCTTCAAAGGCTACCGTCCACAGTTCTACTTCCGTACTACTGACGTGACTGGTAACTGCGAACTGCCGGAAGGCGTAGAAATGGTAATGCCAGGCGACAACATCAAAATGGTTGTCACCCTGATCAAAACCATCGCTATGGAAGACGGTCTGCGTTTCGCAATCCGTGAAGGCGGCCGTACCGTTGGTGCTGGCGTTGTAGCTAAAATCATCGAGTAATCTCTCTTTTGAGTGAGCTTTGATGTTTTGAGAAAGCCCCCGCTTAGCGGGGGCTTTTTTATTGGGTTGACACCTATCTAGGGCGTCTATAGAATTGCGCCTCCTTTTAACGGGCGTATTGCGCCCGGTGGGAATAGCAGCCGGAGTCTGAAATCCAATGCAAAATCAGCAAATCCGTATCAGGTTGAAGGCTTTTGACCATCGCCTGATCGACCAATCCACCCAGGAAATCGTGGAAACCGCGAAACGTACTGGTGCTCAAGTGCGTGGTCCAATTCCACTGCCTACCCGTAAAGAGCGGTTCACCGTTCTGGTCTCCCCGCACGTCAACAAAGACGCGCGTGACCAGTACGAGATCCGTACTCATAAGCGCGTACTGGACATCGTCCAGCCAACGGATAAAACCGTTGATGCACTTATGAAGCTCGATCTGGCGGCCGGTGTGGAAGTACAGATCAGCCTCGGCTAAGACTTGGGTCTTAGTCGTGTAACGCTCTGAAATGGGCGGCCATAGCGGGTGAAAGCCCCGTACACTCATGAGGTTTACAACATGACTATTGGTGTAGTCGGTCGTAAATGCGGTATGACCCGTATTTTCACCGAAGAAGGTGTCTCCATTCCGGTCACGGTCATTGAGATCGAACCGAATCGCGTCACCCAGTTCAAAACTGAAGAAACCGATGGCTATCGTGCAGTGCAAGTCACTGTCGGCGAGCGTCGTGCTTCGCGCGTGACTGCTGCTCAAGCAGGTCACTTCGCTAAAGCAAACGTTGCAGCTGGTCGTACTGTCATGGAGTTCCGTCTTGAAGACGGCGACTACCAGGCTGGCGATCTGATCAACGCTGAAATCTTCGCCGCTGGTCAACTGGTTGATGTAACCGGTCAGTCCAAAGGTAAAGGCTTCCAGGGTACGATCAAGCGTTGGAATTTCCGTGGTCAAGACAACACTCACGGTAACTCCGTTTCCCACCGCGTCCCGGGCTCTATTGGCCAGTGCCAGACTCCTGGTCGTGTATTCAAGGGCAAAAAAATGTCCGGTCATATGGGCGCTGAGCGCGTGACCGTGCAGTCCCTCGAAGTAGTGCGCGTCGACGCTGAACGCAATCTGTTGTTGGTCAAGGGTGCTGTTCCTGGCGCTACTGGCGGCAACCTGGTTGTACGTCCAGCGGCCAAGGCTCGCGGTTAAGGGGAAGCTGACATGCAATTAAATGTAAATGACGCTCAAGCGATCGAAGTTTCCGAACTGACATTTGGCGGCGAATTCAACGAGACGCTCGTTCACCAAGCAGTCGTGGCCTACATGGCCGGCGGCCGTCAAGGTAGCAAGCAGCAAAAGACCCGTTCCGACGTACGTGGTGGCGGTAAGCGCCCTTGGCGTCAGAAAGGCACTGGCCGTGCTCGTGCCGGTACTATCCGTAGCCCAATCTGGCGTGGCGGCGGTACCACTTTCGCAGCTCGTCCACAGGATCACTCTCAGAAGCTCAACAAGAAGATGTACCGCGCAGCACTGCGCTCCATCCTTGCTGAACTCGTGCGTACTGATCGTCTGGTCGTGGTTCAGGACTTCGCTGTTGAAAGTCCAAAAACCAAAGATCTGCTGGGCAAACTGAACAACATGAGCCTGACCGACGTTTTGATCGTGTCTGAAGCTGTTGATCAGAACCTGTACCTGGCTGCTCGCAACCTGCCACACGTTGATGTACGTGACGTGCAAGGTTCCGATCCAGTTAGTCTGATCGCATACGACAAGGTGTTGATCACCGTGTCGGCCGTGAAGAAATTCGAGGAGCTGCTGGGATGAACCAGGAACGCGTATTTAAAGTTCTGCTTGGCCCGCACGTTTCCGAAAAGGCTACGGTTCTGGCTGACAAGAAAGGCCAGTTCGTTTTCAAGGTTGCAACTGACGCAACCAAGCTGGAAATCAAGAAGGCCGTCGAAAGCCTGTTCAGCGTGAAAGTAGAGCGTGTTACTACCCTGAATGTTCTGGGTAAGAGCAAGCGCACTGCTCGCGGTCTGGGCAAGCGTAATGACTGGAAGAAGGCAGTTATCTCCCTTCAGCCAGGCCAAGATCTCGATTTCAGCAGCAGTGCTGAGTAAGGAAGGGGTGCATCATGGCAATCGTTAAATGCAAACCGACTTCCCCTGGCCGCCGTTTTGTGGTCAAGGTGGTCAACCAGGAGCTGCATAAAGGCGCTCCTCACGCACCGCTGCTCGAGAAAAAATCGAAGTCTGGTGGTCGTAACAACAATGGTCGCATTACCACTCGTCACATCGGTGGTGGCCATAAGCAGCATTATCGTCTGGTCGATTTCCGTCGCAACGACAAAGATGGCATCGCTGCCACTGTCGAGCGTATCGAATACGATCCAAACCGTACTGCTCACATCGCTCTGCTGCTGTACGCAGATGGCGAGCGTCGCTACATCATCGCCCCTAAAGGCGTGAGTGCTGGCGACCAGCTGATCGCAGGTGCTCTGGCACCGATCAAGCCGGGCAACGCTCTGCAACTGCGTAACATTCCAGTTGGTAGCACCGTACACGGCATCGAATTGAAGCCAGGTAAAGGCGCACAGATCGCTCGTTCCGCTGGTGCTTCGGCTCAGCTGATCGCTCGTGAAGGTGTCTACGTGACCCTGCGTCTGCGTTCTGGTGAGATGCGTAAAGTACTGGCTGAATGCCGTGCGACCCTGGGCGAAGTCTCGAACTCCGAGCACAGCCTGCGTTCGTTGGGTAAAGCTGGTGCCAAACGCTGGCGTGGCGTTCGCCCAACCGTTCGTGGTGTTGCCATGAACCCGGTTGACCACCCACACGGTGGTGGTGAAGGTCGTACCTCTGGTGGTCGTCATCCGGTATCGCCATGGGGCTTCCCGACTAAGGGCGCGAAGACTCGTGGTAATAAGCGTACCGACAAAATGATCGTCCGTCGTCGCAAGTAAATAGAGGGATACGACAGTGCCACGTTCTCTGAAAAAAGGTCCTTTTATTGATCTTCACCTACTGAAGAAGATCGAAGTGGCGGCGGAAAAGAACGATCGCAAACCAGTTAAGACCTGGTCGCGTCGTTCGATGATCCTGCCACAAATGGTCGGTCTGACCATCGCAGTACACAACGGTCGTCAACACGTCCCAGTTCTCGTTAACGAAGACATGGTCGGCCACAAACTGGGCGAGTTTGCCGGTACCCGCACTTATCGTGGGCACGTGGCAGACAAGAAAGCCAAGCGTTAAGGGGTTAGGAAATGGAAGTAGCCGCTAAGTTGTCGGGCGCTCGAATCTCCGCCCAGAAAGCCCGCTTGGTCGCCGACCAGATCCGCGGGAAGAAGGTGGGCGAAGCGCTCAACCTGTTGGCTTTCAGCAGTAAGAAAGCCGCCGAGATCATGAAGAAAGTGCTGGAGTCGGCCGTAGCCAACGCCGAGCATAACGAAGGCGCAGACGTTGATGACCTGAAGGTCAGCACCGTTTTCGTCAACGAAGGGCGTTCGCTGAAGCGCATCATGCCACGTGCCAAAGGCCGTGCTGATCGCATCGTCAAGCGGTCTTGCCATATCACTGTCAAGGTTGCTGACAAGTAACGGAGTCGAAGAGATGGGTCAGAAAGTACATCCCATTGGCATTCGCCTGGGAATCGTCAAGGAGCACACCTCCGTCTGGTACGCAGACGGTCGGACTTATGCGGACTACTTGTTCGCTGATCTGAAGGTGCGTGAGTATCTCCAAGACAAACTAAAAAGCGCGTCCGTAAGCCGTATCGATATCCATCGTCCGGCCCAAACTGCACGTATCACCATCCACACCGCTCGTCCAGGTATCGTTATCGGGAAGAAAGGTGAAGATGTTGAGAAACTGCGTCAGGACCTGACCAAGCAAATGGGTGTGCCTGTGCACATCAATATCGAAGAGATCCGCAAGCCGGAGCTCGACGGTATGCTGGTTGCGCAGAGCGTAGCTCAGCAGCTGGAGCGTCGCGTAATGTTCCGTCGCGCTATGAAGCGCGCCGTACAGAACGCCATGCGCATTGGTGCCAAAGGCATCAAAATCCAAGTGAGCGGTCGTCTCGGCGGTGCTGAAATCGCACGTACTGAATGGTATCGCGAAGGTCGTGTGCCACTGCACACCCTGCGTGCCGACATCGACTATGCCAACTACGAAGCTCACACCACTTACGGTGTGATCGGTGTAAAGGTTTGGATCTTCAAAGGCGAAGTAATTGGTGGTCGCCAAGAAGAACTGAAACCACAAGCACCAGCGCCTCGTAAAAAAGCTGCTAAGTAAGGGGTACGCCAAATGTTGCAACCTAAGCGTACGAAGTTCCGCAAGCAGATGACAGGCCACAACCGTGGTCTGGCTCAGCGCGGTAGCAAAGTCAGCTTCGGCGAGTTCGCGCTGAAGTCTGTAGCTCGTGGTCGTCTCACCGCTCGTCAGATCGAGTCAGCGCGTCGTGCTCTGACCCGTCACGTAAAACGTGGCGGCAAGATCTGGATCCGTGTATTCCCGGACAAGCCGATCTCCAAAAAGCCTCTCGAGGTTCGGATGGGTAAAGGTAAGGGTAACGTGGAATACTGGGTAGCCCAGATTCAGCCAGGCAAAGTCCTGTATGAAATCGAGGGTGTTTCTGAAGAGCTGGCGCGTGAGGCTTTCGCCCTGGCTGCTGCAAAGCTGCCGCTCGCCACCTCCTTTGTTAAACGGACGGTGATGTGATGAAAGCGAATGAACTTCGTGAAAAATCCGCACAGCAGCTGAACGAGCAACTGCTCGGCCTGCTGCGCGACCAGTTCAATCTGCGTATGCAGAAAGCAACTGGCCAGTTGGGGCAGTCTCATCTGCTCTCGCAAGTTAAGCGTGACATCGCTCGCGTGAAGACTGTGCTCAACCAGCAGGCAGGTAAGTGATCATGGCTGAAGCCGAAAAGACTGTCCGTACGCTGACTGGCCGTGTTGTCAGCGACAAGATGGACAAAACCATCACCGTTTTGATCGAGCGTCGCGTTAAGCACCCGATCTACGGTAAATATGTTAAGCGTTCGACTAAGCTGCACGCGCACGACGAAACCAATCAGTGCCACATCGGCGACAAGGTCACTATTCGTGAAACTCGTCCGATGGCCAAGACCAAGTCTTGGGCACTGGTTGATGTTCTCGAACGCGCTGTGGAAGTCTAAGGACTAGGGGTCGGAGAAATTATATGATTCAGACTCAATCCATGCTCGATGTGGCCGATAACAGCGGCGCTCGCCGTGTTATGTGCATCAAGGTGCTGGGTGGCTCCCATCGTCGTTACGCTGGTATCGGTGACATCATCAAAGTTACCGTGAAGGAAGCAATTCCTCGCGGTAAGGTGAAAAAAGGCCAAGTGATGACTGCTGTTGTAGTCCGCACTCGTCACGGCGTACGTCGTGCTGATGGCTCCATTATCCGCTTTGATGGCAACGCTGCTGTTCTTCTGAACAACAAGCAAGAGCCGATCGGCACCCGTATCTTTGGGCCAGTGACCCGTGAACTTCGTACTGAGAAGTTCATGAAGATCGTCTCGCTCGCCCCAGAAGTGCTGTAAGGAGATCCGACATGCAAAAGATTCGTCGTGACGACGAGATCATCGTGATCGCCGGCAAAGACAAAGGTAAGCGCGGTAAGGTGCTTAAGGTTCTCGCCAATAACCGTCTGGTTATCGGTGGTCTGAACCTGGTCAAGCGTCATACCAAGCCTAACCCGATGTCGGGCGTGCAGGGCGGTATCGTCGAGAAAGAAGCTCCGCTGGACGCTTCTAACGTCGCCATCTTCAACGGCGAAACCAACAAGGCTGACCGCGTTGGTTTCAAAGTAGAAGACGGTAAGAAAATTCGTGTCTTCAAGTCGACCCAAAAAGCGGTTGATGCTTGAACACTGCTAGGTAGATTAGACCATGGCACGACTACAAGAGATTTACCGGAAGGAAATCGCCCCTAAGCTTAAGGAAGAACTTAAGCTCGGGAACGTGATGGAAGTTCCGCGCGTCACCAAAATCACCCTGAACATGGGTCTGGGCGAAGCGATCGGCGACAAAAAAGTCATCGAGCACGCTGTTGCTGACCTGGAAAAGATCACCGGTCAAAAAGTCGTTGTGACTTACGCTCGGAAATCCATCGCTGGCTTTAAAGTCCGTGAAGGTTGGCCGATCGGCGTCAAAGTGACTCTGCGCCGTGAGCGTATGTACGAATTCCTGGATCGTCTGCTGTCGATCTCCCTGCCTCGGGTCCGCGACTTCCGCGGCCTGAATGCCAAGTCCTTCGATGGTCGTGGTAACTACAGCATGGGCGTGAAAGAGCAGATCATCTTCCCGGAAATCGACTACGACAAGATCGATGCTCTCCGCGGTCTGGACATCACCCTGACCACCACTGCCAAGAACGATGATGAAGGCCGCGCTCTGCTGCGTGCGTTCAAATTCCCGTTCCGCAACTGATTGGAGTAGGACCATGGCCAAGATGAGCATGAAAAACCGCGAGCTGAAGCGTCAGCTCACGGTTGCCAAGTACGCCAAGAAGCGTGCAGCACTGAAAGCAATCATCGTTGATCTGAACGCAAGTCCAGAAGCGCGTTGGGAAGCTACAGTTGCTCTGCAGAAGCAGCCACGTGACGCAAGCGCTTCGCGCATGCGTAACCGCTGCCGCCTGACCGGTCGTCCACACGGCGTTTACCGCAAGTTCGGCCTCGGCCGTAACAAACTGCGTGAAGCGGCAATGCGTGGTGACGTACCAGGTCTGGTTAAAGCCAGCTGGTAAGTACTTTCAACGTCCAGGTGGTCGGAATCGCAAGATACTGACCGCCGGTGACCTTGAATCTGGATCAAGCCCCTTTTGGGGCTTGTTTCATTTCTGGAGTATGTCTAAAATACGCGGCTCGCCTGAGCCCGTGTTTTTTGTGCTCGGAGATTCTCGGCGACATATGTAGCCGCAAGGCTAATTTTTTTGTATTAGGAGCGTCTAGCCCATGAGTATGCAGGACCCGTTAGCGGACATGCTAACTCGTATCCGTAATGCCCAGATGGCTGAAAAGTCCGTCGTAAGCATGCCATCTTCCAAGTTGAAGGTAGCTGTTGCCAAAGTCCTGAAAGACGAAGGCTACATTGCGGGTTATCAGATCAGCAGCGAAATCAAACCACTGCTGTCCATCGAGCTGAAGTACTTCGAAGGCCGTTCGGTCATCGAGGAAGTGAAGCGCGTTAGCCGTCCAGGCCTGCGTCAGTACAAGTCCGCTGAAGATCTGCCGAAAGTTCGTGGCGGTCTGGGCGTGTCTATCGTCTCCACCAACAAAGGTGTGATGACGGATCGTGCTGCGCGCGCTGCCGGTGTCGGCGGCGAAGTACTTTGCACTGTGTTCTAAGGGGGGATAAGCATGTCTCGCGTCGCTAAGAACCCCGTTAAGCTGCCAGCCGGTGTCGAAGTCAAATTCGCAGGCCAACAGCTTTCGGTGAAGGGTGCCAAGGGTACTCTTGAACTGAACATCCATTCGTCCGTTGAGATCGTTGAAGAAGCTGGTGAGCTGCGTTTCGCTGCTCGCAATGGCGATCAACAAACTCGCGCAATGGCCGGTACCACGCGTGCGTTGGTAAACAACATGGTCCAAGGCGTAAGCCAAGGCTTCGAGCGTAAGCTCCAGCTGGTCGGTGTTGGTTACAAAGCGCAAGCAAAAGGCACGGTTTTGAACCTTGCCCTTGGCTTCTCGCACCCAGTGGATTACGAACTGCCAGCGGGCATCACTGCTGAGACTCCTAGCCAGACCGATATCCTGATCAAGGGCATCGACAAGCAGCTGGTAGGTCAAGTGGCCGCTGAGATCCGCGACTTCCGTCCACCAGAGCCGTACAAAGGCAAAGGTGTGCGCTACGCGGACGAAGTCGTCCGTCGTAAAGAAGCCAAGAAGAAGTAGGGCATAGCAAATGACCGACAAAAAAGTTACTCGACTGCGTCGCGCTCGCAAAGCACGCCTGAAAATGCACGAACTCGAAGTCGTGCGTCTCTGCGTGTTCCGCTCGTCGCAGCACATCTACGCCCAGGTCATCTCGGCCGACGGCAACAAAGTCCTGGCAAGCGCCTCGACTTTGGATAAAGAACTGCGTGATGGTGCCACTGGCAACATCGACGCGGCCACAAAGGTTGGCCAGCTGGTCGCTACGCGTGCTAAGGCCGCTGGCGTCTCGCAAGTGGCTTTCGACCGCTCTGGCTTCAAGTACCACGGCCGCGTGAAAGCGCTGGCTGATGCTGCTCGTGAAGCTGGGCTGGAGTTCTAAGTTATGTCAAATAACGACCAAAAGCGCGACGAAGGCTACATTGAGAAGCTGGTTCAAGTTAACCGCGTAGCCAAAACCGTTAAAGGCGGCCGTATCTTCACTTTCACCGCGTTGACCGTGGTGGGTGATGGTAAAGGGCGTGTTGGCTTCGGCCGTGGCAAGTCACGTGAAGTGCCTGCCGCGATCCAGAAGGCAATGGAAGCTGCTCGTCGCAACATGATCCAAGTTGATCTGAACGGCACCACTCTGCAGTACGCAATGAAGTCCGCTCACGGCGCTTCGAAGGTGTACATGCAGCCTGCTTCTGAAGGTACCGGTATCATCGCTGGCGGCGCTATGCGTGCTGTCCTCGAAGTTGCTGGCGTTCAGAACGTTCTGGCCAAGTGCTATGGCTCGACTAACCCGGTAAACGTGGTTCACGCCACTTTCAAGGGTCTGAAGGCTATGCAATCTCCTGAGTCCATCGCTGCCAAGCGTGGTCTGACTGTCAAGGAGATCTTCTGATCATGGCTACCGTTAAAGTAACGCTGATCAAAAGCATGACCGGCCGCATCCCTAACCACAAATTGTGCGTTAAAGGTTTGGGTCTGCGTCGCATCGGTCACACTGTAGAAGTCCAGGATACTCCCGAGAATCGCGGGATGATCAACAAGGCTTACTACATGCTGCGTGTAGAGGGTTAATCGATGAAACTCAATGATCTGAGTCCAGCGCCGGGTTCCCGTCGCGAAAAGCATCGTCCGGGCCGTGGTATCGGTAGTGGTTTGGGTAAGACCGGTGGCCGTGGCCACAAGGGTCAAACCTCCCGCTCCGGTGGCACCATTGCTCCAGGCTTTGAAGGCGGTCAACAGCCGCTGCATCGTCGCCTGCCTAAGTTCGGTTTCGTATCCCTGAAAGCCATGGATCGCGCAGAAGTGCGTCTGTCCGAGCTGGCTAAAGTGGAAGGCGACATCGTTACTGTGCAGACCCTGAAAGATGCCAACGTGATCAACGTCAACGTACAGCGTGTGAAAATCATGCTGTCCGGTGAAGTGACTCGCGCTGTCACTATCGGCAAGGGAATCGGCGCCACCAAAGGTGCGCGTTCGGCTATCGAAGCAGCTGGCGGCAAGTTCGAGGAATAAATGGCTAAGCAAGGTGCTCTCTCAGCGCTCGGCAAAGGCGGTATGTCTGAACTTTGGGCTCGTCTGCGTTTTCTGTTCCTGGCGATTATCGTCTACCGAATAGGCGCACACATCCCGGTTCCAGGTATCAACCCGGACCGACTCGCAGACCTGTTTCGACAGAATGAGGGGACCATTCTTAGCTTGTTCAACATGTTTTCCGGCGGCGCGCTGGAGCGGATGAGCATCTTTGCACTGGGGATCATGCCGTACATTTCGGCATCGATCATCATGCAACTGATGACAGCCGTCAGCCCGCAGCTGGAGCAGTTGAAGAAGGAAGGTGAAGCTGGCCGTCGCAAGATTAGCCAGTACACCCGCTACGGCACTGTCGTCCTCGCCCTGGTTCAAGCTATCGGCATGTCCGTTGGCCTGGCGGGGCAGGGCGTTGCGTTCACTGGTGACTTTGGCTTCCATTTCGTCGCGGTATCCACGTTTGTGGCTGGTGCGATGTTCATGATGTGGCTGGGTGAGCAGATTACTGAGCGTGGTGTTGGCAACGGTATCTCGATGTTGATTTTCGCAGGTATCGTCG
Organism: Pseudomonas sp. CCI1.1; assembly: GCF_034348165.1. NCBI lineage: Bacteria > Pseudomonadati > Pseudomonadota > Gammaproteobacteria > Pseudomonadales > Pseudomonadaceae > Pseudomonas > Pseudomonas sp. CCI1.1. Next base: position 3,958,410 of record NZ_CP133780.1, on the reverse strand, counting down.
CCGGTCTTCCGAGAGCAATCGGGCAGTCTTTCGAGTCTGCGCGTCAGGGTGATATCAATATCTTCGCCTTGGTTGCCATCGGTTTGCTGGCAGTAGCGATTATCGGTTTTGTGGTGTTCATTGAGCGTGGCCAGCGTCGTATTGCTGTTCACTACGCCAAGCGTCAGCAGGGCCGTAAGGTCTTCGCTGCGCAGACCAGCCACTTGCCGCTGAAAGTGAATATGGCCGGTGTTATTCCGGCAATTTTCGCGAGCAGCATCTTGCTGTTTCCGGCTTCGTTGGGTACCTGGTTTGGTCAGTCTGAAAATATGGGCTGGCTGCAGGACCTCTCTCAGTCGATCGCTCCTGGTCAGCCGTTGAATATTCTGCTGTTTAGTGCAGGGATTATTTTCTTCTGCTTCTTCTATACGGCGTTGATGTTCAATCCGAAAGACGTAGCGGAAAACCTGAAGAAGTCCGGTGCCTTTATTCCGGGCATCCGTCCAGGTGAGCAGTCGGCACGCTACATTGATGGCGTTCTGACTCGTTTGACCCTGTTCGGTGCTCTATATATGACGGCCGTGTGCTTGTTGCCCCAGTTCCTGGTGGTTGCAGCAAACGTTCCGTTCTACCTTGGCGGGACCTCGTTGCTGATCGTGGTCGTGGTTGTGATGGACTTCATGTCCCAAGTACAATCGCACCTCGTTTCGCACCAGTACGAATCCCTGATGAAGAAAGCCAACCTGAAGGGCTACGGCAGCGGCATGTTGCGCTGAGTACCCCATAAGGTTCGAGGAGTTGGTGATGAAAGTTCGTGCATCGGTGAAAAAGCTGTGCCGTAACTGCAAGATTATTCGCCGCGAAGGTGTTGTTCGAGTAATTTGCAGCGCGGAACCGCGTCACAAACAGCGCCAAGGCTGAGTGTGATCCGCTTGAAGCCCGGCAGCTAGTGCGCTGCCGGGTTGATTATTTGTTATTACAGCGATATTATCTCGCGCCCTATTTCTTGGCTTCCGGGGCGTAGGTAGCTGTCAATTGGAGTCCCACTGAATGGCCCGTATTGCAGGCGTTAACATTCCAGATAACAAGCACACTGTTATCTCGCTGACCTACATCTATGGTGTTGGTCGCACTACTGCGCAGAAAATTTGCGCAGTTGCTGGGGTAAACCCAGCCGCTAAGATCAAGGATCTGAGCGACGAGCAGATTGAACAGCTGCGTGGCGAAGTGGCGAAGTTCACCACTGAAGGTGACCTGCGTCGCGAAATCAACATGAAAATCAAGCGTTTGATGGACCTCGGTTGCTATCGCGGTCTGCGTCATCGTCGTGGTCTTCCAGTACGCGGTCAGCGTACCAAGACTAACGCGCGTACCCGTAAAGGTCCGCGTAAGCCGATCCGCAAGTAATCGCCCCAGCGAATCGACAGGAAAATTATCATGGCAAAACCTGCTGCTCGTCCTCGTAAAAAAGTTAAAAAGACAGTGGTTGATGGCATCGCCCACATCCATGCATCTTTTAACAACACAATCGTGACCATCACCGACCGTCAAGGTAACGCGCTTTCTTGGGCTACCTCCGGTGGTTCGGGTTTCCGCGGTTCCCGCAAGTCCACCCCGTTTGCTGCTCAAGTAGCTGCTGAACGTGCTGGTCAAGCTGCGCTGGAATACGGCCTGAAAAACCTCGACGTTAACGTCAAGGGTCCAGGTCCAGGTCGTGAGTCTGCTGTCCGTGCTTTGAACGGCTGTGGCTATAAGATCGCCAGCATCACCGACGTGACGCCAATCCCGCACAACGGGTGCCGTCCGCCGAAGAAGCGCCGCGTGTAATCCAGGAGATTGTAAAGAATGGCTCGTTACATTGGTCCAAAATGCAAACTCGCTCGTCGCGAAGGCACCGATCTCTTCCTGAAGAGCGGCGTGCGCGCGATCGAATCGAAGTGCAACATTGAAGCAGCACCTGGTATCCACGGCCAACGCCGCGGTCGCCAGTCCGACTACGGCACCCAACTGCGTGAAAAGCAGAAGGTCCGTCGTATCTACGGCGTTCTCGAGCGTCAGTTCAGCGGCTACTACAAAGAAGCTGCTGGCAAGAAAGGTGCAACCGGTGAAAACCTGCTGCAACTGCTCGAATGCCGTCTGGACAACGTTGTATACCGTATGGGCTTCGGTTCGACTCGTGCCGAATCCCGTCAGCTGGTATCGCACAAGTCGATCAGCGTTAACGGTCAGACCGTAAACGTTCCGTCCTACCAGGTTCGTGCTGGTGACGTGGTCGCAGTTCGCGAGAAAGCAAAAAACCAACTTCGCATTGTCCAAGCTCTCGATCTGTGTGCCCAACGTGGCCGCGTAGAATGGGTAGAAGTAGACACTGAGAAGAAGTCGGGCGTTTTCAAGAACGTTCCTGCTCGCAGTGATCTGTCCGCCGACATCAACGAAAGCCTGATTGTCGAGCTCTACTCCAAGTAAGGGCTAGAAAATAGGTGCATCCATGCAGATTTCGGTAAATGAGTTCCTGACACCCCGCCACATTGATGTGCAGGTTGTCAGTCCAACCCGCGCCAAAATTACTCTCGAGCCTCTCGAGCGTGGTTTTGGCCACACCCTGGGCAACGCGCTGCGCCGCATCCTGTTGTCCTCAATGCCCGGCTGTGCAGTAGTCGAGGCCGAGATTGACGGTGTGCTCCACGAGTACAGCGCCATCGAAGGTGTACAGGAAGACGTAATTGAAATCCTGTTGAACCTTAAAGGTCTGGCTATCAAGCTGCACGGCCGTGACGAAGTTACGCTGACCTTGTCGAAGAAGGGTTCGGGGGTGGTTACCGCTGCCGATATTCAGCTGGATCATGATGTCGAGATCGTTAACCCCGATCACGTAATCGCTAACCTGGCGTCTAACGGCGCCCTGAACATGAAGCTCACTGTAGCTCGTGGTCGTGGTTATGAACCGGCCGACTCGCGTCAGAGCGATGAAGACGAAAGCCGCAGCATTGGTCGCTTGCAGCTTGACTCTTCGTTCAGCCCGGTTCGCCGTATCGCATACGTGGTGGAAAACGCCCGTGTCGAGCAGCGTACTAACCTGGACAAGCTGGTTATTGATCTGGAAACCAACGGTACCCTGGATCCTGAAGAGGCTATCCGCCGCGCTGCAACCATTCTGCAACAGCAGTTGGCTGCGTTCGTCGACCTCAAAGGTGACAGCGAACCAGTGGTAATCGAGCAGGAAGACGAGATCGATCCGATCCTGCTTCGCCCGGTTGACGATCTGGAACTGACTGTACGTTCGGCTAACTGCCTTAAGGCGGAAAACATTTACTACATCGGTGACCTGATCCAGCGCACCGAAGTAGAACTGTTGAAGACTCCGAACCTGGGCAAGAAATCCTTGACTGAAATCAAGGACGTTCTGGCCTCCCGCGGTCTGTCCCTCGGCATGCGCCTCGACAACTGGCCGCCTGCAAGTCTTAAGAAGGACGACAAGGCGACTGCCTGATCGTCGTAATCACCGAACGTGAGTTTGGTAAGGAATGAACCATGCGTCATCGTAAAAGTGGTCGTCACCTGAGCCGTACCAGCTCGCACCGCAAGGCCATGTTCCAAAACATGGCGGTGTCGCTGTTCGAGCACGAGCTGATCAAAACTACACTGCCGAAAGCTAAAGAACTGCGTCGCGTTGCTGAGCCGCTGATCACTTTGGCCAAGACAGACAGCCTGGCTAACCGCCGTCTGGCTTTCGACCGTACTCGTTCGAAAGCTATCGTTGGTAAGCTCTTCAACGACCTGGGCAAGCGTTACGCTACCCGTGAGGGTGGCTACCTGCGCATCCTCAAGTGCGGTTTCCGCGCTGGCGACAACGCGCCTATGGCGTACGTCGAGTTGGTTGATCGTGCTACTGCCGGCGAAGCTGTAAGCGCCGAGTAAGACGACAAGCTGCAACGAAAAACCGGGCCTAGTGCCCGGTTTTTTGTGCGCGTAACAAAAGCGCAACTTATACAAGCTTCCATAGGCCGGGCGCTGCACTATAGCGAACGGAGTGTTGTTAGTTATTCTCTATCGATGCCTGCAATTTAATGAATTTGTAGGCGTGGTGTTGATGATCAATACTCCCTCCAAGCCGATTAGCCGGCAGTTCCAAGTCCGACCTGAGGAAGATTGAGCATGAGCCAGAATAAAGTCCTTACCACCGCCAGCGGTGCTCCCGTTGCGGATAACCAGAACTCCCGTTCCGCGGGCCCTCGTGGTCCGTTGTTACTCGACGATTTCCACCTGATCGAGAAGCTCGCTCACTTCAACCGTGAAAACATCCCTGAGCGTCGCGTGCACGCCAAAGGATCGGGCGCCTACGGTACGTTCACAGTCACCCGTGACATCACCCAGTACACCAGCGCCAAGCTGTTCGAATCTGTTGGCAAGCAAACGCCGACATTCCTGCGATTCTCCACTGTAGGCGGTGAGCGCGGTTCTGCTGACACTGAACGTGATCCACGTGGCTTTGCCTTGAAGTTCTATACCGAAGAGGGTAACTGGGACATCGTGGGTAACAACACTCCCGTGTTCTTTATTCGTGATCCGCTGAAATTCCCGGATTTTATCCACACCCAGAAACGCCTGCCGCAGAGCAACCTGAAAAGCGCGCAGATGATGTGGGACTTCTGGTCGCACTCACCAGAGGCGCTGCATCAGGTCACCATTCTGTTTTCGGACCGTGGCATCCCGGACGGCTATCGCCACATGCATGGTTTCGGCAGCCACACTTACAGTCTGATCAATGCCCAGGGTGAGCGTCATTGGGTGAAGTGGCACTACAAGACTAAGCAAGGCATCAAGAACCTGGCGCCGGCCGAGGCCGCCCGCTTGGCGGGAACCGATCCTGATTACGCCCAGCGTGATCTGTTTGGTGCAATCGAGCGCGGTGACTTCCCCAAGTGGCGCGTGTGCATCCAGATCATGACCGAGGCACAGGCGAACGCCCATTACGAGAACCCGTTTGACGTGACCAAGACCTGGTCGCAAAAAGAATTCCCGTTGATTGAAGTGGGTGAGCTGGAGCTCAATCGTAATCCGCAGAACTACTTCGCCGAAGTCGAGCAGGCCGCATTTGGCCCAAGCAACATGGTCCCAGGCGTTGGCCTGTCGCCGGACCGTATGCTGCAAGGTCGGGTTTTTGCCTACGCCGATGCGCACCGCTACCGTGTGGGCACCAACCACCAGCAACTGCCGGTGAACGCACCACGTAGCCCGGTTAACAGCTACCAGCGTGACGGCTCCATGGCTTTCGGTAGTAACGGCGGTGCGGCTCCGAACTACGAGCCAAACAGCTATGCAGACGCACCGAAACAAGCCCCGCAGTATGCAGAGCCAGCATTGACCCTGAGCGGCGCGGCTGATCGCTACGATCATCGCGAAGATACGGACTACTACAGCCACGCCGGTGCGCTGTTCCGTCTGATGAATGATGAGCAGAAAGCCCTGCTCACCAATAACATCGCCGGTGCTATGGGTGGCGTTTCCAGCGATGTGGTCCAGCGTCAACTGCAGCACTTCTATAAGGCCGACCCGGCTTATGGAGAAGCAATCGCAAAGGCACTGGGTGTATCGCTTAACTGACTCTAAACGATAAGCAGAACCGCCCTCATTTGGGCGGTTTTTGCGTTATTTCAGCTACTTTTCTCCGGAAATCTTCACTTTTCTGCCGTTTGTCCCGTGACCTTCAAGTCAGCATGGTTCAAACTACAGTCTTTCAAGCAGGGAGATGTAGGGCGATGCAAGGTCACCCCGACGTAATCGATTACCTCAACACGTTGCTGACGGGCGAACTGGCAGCTCGTGACCAATATTTCATCCATTCGCGTATGTACGAAGACTGGGGCTTTACCGAGCTCTACGAGCGTATCAACCACGAAATGGAAGAAGAGGCACAGCACGCTGATGCCCTGATGCGCCGCATTCTGATGCTCGAAGGCACGCCGCGTATGCGTCCTGATGATCTGGACGTGGGTACCACAGTGCCTGACATGCTCGCTGCCGATCTTCGCCTTGAGTACAAGGTCCGTGCTGCACTCTGCAAGGGCATCGAGCTTTGTGAGCAGCACAACGACTATGTCACCCGGGAAATACTGCGAGTGCAGTTGAATGACACCGAAGAAGATCACACCTACTGGCTGGAAAAGCAGTTGGGCCTGATCAAGCTGATCGGCCTGGAGAATTACCTGCAATCGCAGTTCTGATTCCCGGCTATAAAAAAAAGCCCCTGTCACCGCAAAGTGGCAGGGGCTTTTTATTGGACGATGAAAAGATCAGGCCCGATCGCGTTCCAGCAATGGTTTCAGGTAGTAACCGGTGTGCGACTGCGGCATTTCGGAAACCTGCTCTGGCGTGCCCACTGCGATGATCTGGCCACCCTTCGAACCACCTTCCGGCCCCAGGTCTACCAACCAGTCGGCCGTCTTGATCACATCAAGGTTGTGCTCAATCACCACCACGGTATTGCCGTGGTCCCGCAAGCGGTGCAGTACGTCCAGCAACTGCTGGATATCCGCGAAGTGCAGGCCAGTGGTCGGCTCATCGAGGATGTACAAGGTTTTGCCGGTATCACGCTTGGACAGCTCGCGAGACAGCTTGACCCGCTGCGCTTCACCACCCGACAGCGTGGTCGCTGATTGCCCCAGCTTGATGTACGACAGGCCTACATCCATCAGCGTCTGCAGCTTGCGCGCCAACGCCGGCACGGCGTCGAAGAACTCGCGAGCTTCCTCGATTGTCATCTCCAGGGTTTCATGGATGCTCTTGCCCTTGTACTTGATCTCCAGGGTCTCGCGGTTGTAGCGCTTGCTCTTGCACACATCGCACGGCACGTAGATGTCGGGCAGGAAGTGCATCTCCACCTTGATCAGGCCGTCGCCCTGGCAGGCTTCGCAGCGCCCACCCTTGACGTTAAACGAGAACCGGCCCGGCCCATAACCTCGTGAACGCGACTCGGGTACGCCAGCGAACAGCTCGCGGATAGGCGTAAACAGCCCGGTGTAGGTGGCTGGGTTGGAACGCGGTGTGCGTCCAATCGGGCTCTGGTCGATGTCGACGACCTTGTCCAGATGCTCCAGGCCTTTGATGCTGTCGTGGGCCGCAGCTTCCAGAGTGGTCGCGCCGTTCAGGGCGGTGGCACTCAGTGGGAACAAGGTGTTGTTGATCAGCGTCGACTTGCCCGAACCGGAAACACCGGTCACGCAGGTCAGCAGGCCCAGCGGAATCTCCAGGTCGACATTGCGCAGGTTGTTCCCGCGCGCGCCCTTGAGGTGCAGAGCCATCTTTTTGTTGCGCGGCGTACGCTTGGCGGGCACTTCGATCTTCACCCGGCCAGACAGGTACTTGCCGGTCAACGAGTCCGGATGTGCCATCACTTCGGCAGGCGTGCCCTCGGCAACGATATGGCCACCATGCACACCCGCGCCCGGGCCGATATCGACCACGTAGTCCGCCAGGCGGATAGCGTCTTCATCATGCTCGACCACGATCACGGTATTGCCGATATCGCGCAGGTGTTTCAGCGTGCCCAGCAGGCGGTCGTTATCCCGTTGGTGCAAGCCAATCGACGGCTCATCGAGGATATACAGCACGCCCACAAGGCCCGCGCCAATCTGGCTGGCCAGACGGATTCGCTGTGCTTCACCGCCCGACAAGGTATCGGCGCTACGGTCCAGCGACAGGTAGTCCAGGCCAACGTTGACCAGGAACTGCAGACGCTCGCGAATTTCCTTGAGGATCTTGTCGGCAATTTCCCCGCGTCGCCCGGTGAGCTTGAGTACGCCAAAGTATTCACACGCATCGCCGATCGGCAGGTTGGTCACTGCTGGCAGGGTCTTTTCGCCTACCCACACGTGACGTGCCTCACGACGCAGGCGGGTGCCACGGCAATCCGGGCAAGGCTGAGTACTGAGGAATTTTGCCAGTTCTTCACGCACGCTTGCCGATTCGGTCTCGCGGTAGCGACGCTCCAGGTTCGGCACGATGCCTTCGAACGGGTGCGAGCGCTTGACGATGTCGCCACGGTCGTTCAGGTACTTGAAGTCGACATTCTGCGAACCGCTGCCATGCAGAATGACCTTCTGCTGGTCTGCCGGCAGCTGGTTGAACGGCACTTCCAGGCTGAACTTGTAGTGCGAGGCCAATGATCCGAGCATCTGGAAATAGTAGACGTTACGCCTGTCCCATCCGCGTATCGCCCCCTCGGCCAGGGTCAGGTCACCATTGACCAGGCGCTTGATATCGAAAAACTGCTTCACACCCAGGCCGTCGCAAGTCGGGCAGGCGCCGGCCGGGTTGTTGAAGGAAAACAGCTTGGGTTCCAGCTCACTGATGGCATGGCCACAGATCGGGCAGGCGAAGCGCGCGGAGAAGATGATCTCTTCGCCCGGCTCGTCATCCATCGGCGCTACGAGGGCAATGCCATCGGCCAGCTTCAGCGCGGTTTCGAACGATTCCGCCAAACGCTGCTGCAAGTCGGCGCGCACCTTGAATCGGTCGACCACCACGTCAATGGAGTGCTTTTTCTGCTTGTCCAGCTTCGGCGCTTCGTCCAGCTCATAGAGCTTGCCGTTGATGCGCGCCCGCACGAAGCCCTGGGCACGCAGTTCTTCGAAGACCGACAGGTGTTCACCCTTGCGCTCGCGAATGACGGGCGCCAGCAGCATCAGCTTGGCGCCCTCTGGCTGGGCCAGTACCAGGTCGACCATCTGGCTGACGGTCTGGGCTTCCAGGGGAATATCGTGGTCTGGGCAGCGCGGAATGCCCACGCGCGCATACAGCAGGCGCAGATAGTCGTAGATTTCGGTAATGGTACCCACGGTGGAGCGCGGGTTGTGGGACGTGGATTTCTGCTCGATGGAAATAGCCGGCGACAGGCCTTCAATGGTGTCGACATCGGGCTTTTCCATCATCGACAGGAACTGCCGGGCGTAGGCCGACAGGGATTCCACATAGCGACGCTGACCTTCGGCATACAGCGTGTCGAACGCCAGGGACGATTTGCCGGAGCCGGACAAGCCGGTGATGACGATCAGTTTGTCCCGGGGCAGGGTCAGGTCGATGTTCTTCAGGTTGTGGGTTCTAGCCCCACGAATCAGGATCTTGTCCAAGATGGCCTCGCACGGCGGGCGTAAATGATGCCGGAGTATACGGCTAAAGACTGGATGAATATACACTGTCAAAACGCCGCTTGCAGCCTTACATGAAAGCTGCGCGGCAAAGCGCCGCATATACCCTCTCAATCGATGGGACTGGTAGAATCGCCGCCGGTTCACACGAGGTTTTTCCATGCACGATCCCCACAGCGAACGCATGAGTAGCGGCGAGACCCGAGCGGCAAGCGGTCTGGCCCTGGTGTTCGCTTTCCGTATGCTGGGCATGTTTATGGTGTTGCCGGTGCTGGCCACCTATGGGATGGATCTCGCAGGGGCGACCCCCGCCTTGATCGGCCTGGCGATTGGCGCCTATGGCCTGACCCAGGCAATTTTCCAGATTCCGTTCGGGATTATTTCCGACCGCATTGGCCGTCGCCCGGTGATCTATCTCGGGCTGATCGTATTCGCCCTTGGCAGTGTGCTAGCGGCCCAGTCCGATTCGATCTGGGGCGTGATCGCCGGGCGCATCCTGCAGGGCGCAGGGGCAATTTCCGCCGCCGTGATGGCGTTGCTGTCGGACCTGACCCGCGAACAACACCGCACCAAGGCCATGGCGATGATCGGCATGACCATCGGCCTGTCGTTTGCCGTGGCCATGGTGGTCGGCCCCTTGCTCACGCGCGCGTTCGGCTTGCATGGGCTGTTCCTGGCCACGGGCGGCATGGCGTTGTTCGGCATCCTGATCGTGGCTTTTATGGTGCCGCGCTCCACCGGCACCCTGCAGCATCGTGAATCGGGCGTCGCACGCAAGGCGTTGCTGCCGACGCTCAAGCACCCGGACCTGCTGCGCCTGGATTTAGGTATCTTCGTATTACACGCCATGCTGATGTGCAGCTTCGTCGCCTTGCCCCTGGCCCTGGTGGAAAAAGCCGGTCTGCCCAAGGAACAGCACTGGTGGGTCTACCTCACTGCGCTGTTGATTTCGTTCTTCGCCATGATCCCGTTCATCATCTATGGCGAGAAGAAACGCAAAATGAAACGAGTTTTACTCGGCGCCGTCGCGACATTGATGCTCACTGAACTATTCTTCTGGCAGTTCGGCGACAGCCTGCGAGCATTGGTGATCGGAACGGTGGTGTTTTTCACCGCCTTCAACCTGCTCGAAGCGTCGTTGCCGTCACTGATCAGTAAAGTTTCACCGGCAGGCGGCAAGGGTACGGCCATGGGGGTGTATTCCACCAGCCAGTTCCTGGGTTCCGCGTTGGGCGGCATCATGGGCGGCTGGATGTTCCAGCATGGCGGTTTGTCGGTTGTGTTCCTCGGATGCGCCGGGCTGGCTGCACTTTGGCTGGTCTTTGCTGTTACCATGCGCGAACCTCCCTACGTCACCAGTCTGCGTTTGCCGCTATCGCCCGAGGCGATCCGCGAAGCCGGCCTGGTAGAGCGCCTGAAGGCTGTCGTAGGGGTAACGGATGCAGTCGTGGTCGCTGAAGAGGCGGCCATTTACATCAAATTGGACACCGAATTATTGGATCGCGCGACGCTCGAGCAACTGGTCAACCCAGTGCCGACAGCGCGCCCAGCCTAGGAGAACGTTATGGCCCGTGGGGTTAACAAAGTCATATTGGTCGGTACTTGCGGCCAGGATCCCGAAGTTCGCTACTTGCCTAACGGTAACGCCGTGACCAACCTGAGCCTGGCGACCAGCGAACAGTGGACCGACAAGCAGACCGGCCAGAAGGTCGAGAAGACCGAATGGCACCGCGTGTCGATGTTCGGCAAGGTCGCAGAGATCGCCGGTGAATACCTGCGCAAAGGTTCGCAGGTCTACATCGAAGGCAAACTGCAAACCCGTGAGTGGGAAAAAGACGGCATCAAGCGTTACACCACCGAAATCGTGGTCGACATGCAAGGCACCATGCAACTGCTGGGTGGCCGTCCACAGGGCGACCAACAGGGCCAGGGCGGCATGTCCAACTCGGCACCGCGCCCACAGCAGTCGCGTCCACAGCCAAGCCAGCAGCCACAGCGTGAGTCGCGCCCAGCACCACAGCAGGCTGCTCCGCAACCGGCTCCGGATTTCGACAGCTTTGATGACGATATCCCGTTCTAGAATGCACCTATGACAAATCTGTAAAATACCTTCACTAAAGCCCTGATTATTCGGGGCTTTTTTATTACATCTGCCAACGTATTGACAGCTTACTAAAGAGGAACTTAGCTACCTAGACCAAAATGTCAATTTTGGAGGTGGCCATGCTGCGGACTCAACGGTTCGTGATGAAGTCGGGTGAGCGTTATGTGGTATTGATCGATGAGTGCACAGGAATCCCGCACTACGCTGCCAATCTGTTCATCACCACCCAGCTGCGTAACGCCAGCGCATCCTATGCGTCGATGGTGGCTGCGGCTGGGCACCTGACCTTCCTCTACCGGTTTTTCGCGGTACGCAACATTGACCTTGTCGAGCGGTGCCAAACGAAGGCATTCCTTCACCCATACGAGGTCGACAGCTTACGAGACTTCCTCTCCTATCGATTCCGAGAATGGGAGCGCTGCACCGTCGATCCACAGCTGTTTACCGTCGAAGCGTTATTAGCCTCGCGCGGTGTCGTTCACAAGGATGTTCTCTATTCCCGTCTGACTACCGCTAAACAATACATCGTCTGGTTTGGCAGGCGCTTTTTCGACCACTTACGTCCCGAACCTGAGGCGCTGAGTCAACTGGGTATGCAAATCCTCGCGTTGCGCCCCCGTCATATGGGGCGTAATCAACAGTTAATCGACCGCGCCTTGAGTGAGCGAGAACAGGCGTTGCTAGCGCAGTGTCTCGAATTAGATGCACCCAGTAATCCCTTTGGTCATGACGTGCGGGTGCGGAACCGGCTGATCGTGCTGATTGAAATGGAATTGGGCATCAGAGGTGGCGAGCTGTTGAATATCAGGATTTCCGACTGCAACTTCTCTAATAACACGTTGCTTATCGCTCGCCGGGCCGATCAAGTGGACGATCCACGCAAATATCAGCCATTAGTAAAAACTCGTGAGCGAAAACTGCCGGTGTCCGACAGTTTAATGGCGGAAGTCCACAGTTACATCATGGTGCAAAGACGCGCGGTGCGAAATGCCAATCGGTGTCCGTATTTATTCGTGACCCATAAAAATGGACCGACAGTTGGCCAACCGCTGTCCATTTCCGCTTATCAAAAGGTATGGGATGTCTTGCGGTCATCGGTCGCTGAGCTTCACGCGGTAACGGGGCATCGCCTTCGTCATCAGTGGAATCACTCCTTTTCTAAGGAATTGGATGAACTGCCCAACCCGCCCTCCGCGGAAGAGCAGGAGCAGATAAGGTCACGTTGGATGGGGTGGAAAGAGGGCTCGGGAACCGCCGCTACCTACAATAGGCGGTTTATCCAGGCCAAAGCCGACGAGGCGGGACTGGCCCTCCAGCGTAAGGCCCGGTCACAAAAGGGAGAGTGCGATGAATGATTGCCAGATCGGCTTATCCCCCCAAACTATCGGGGTTTTTACTTCCTTCGACGGATACAGCTGTACGTTTGATGATGATCGCTGGAGCCTTAATAGAAATATCGCTTTGAATATTGGATTGGTCAGGCATCTTCTTTCGCCGGAATCTTTTGAAGGGTTACGTCATACCCTGAAGTTTTTTGCGGTTAATATGTCGGCTGCACATACTTCAAATTTATTTGATCGATATCATGCACTGCTAAAGTTTTGTAGTGGTGAAGCCATTACGCCAACGCTCGTTGTGAAATATCGTCAGTCCATCGGCGCTGCTCATGAGTGGTACCTCGCGGTGATAAGAGTGTTGATTAAACAATGGCATCGCTTGAACTACCCAGGCTTGAATCCGGAGTTAGTCGCATTTTTTAATCAGCTTACGCTTCGAGGTAACCGCAAAGGTGAGGCGGTGAAACAACTCGACAATGAAAAGGGTCCTCTTTCGGATATTGAGTTGCTCGGGTTTAACGATACTCTCGTTCAAGCCTATGAAGCGGGCCGCGTCAGCATCACTGAACTGGCACTGTCGATGTTGGTGAGTCATACCGGCAGCCGGCCTGTCCAAATCACCAACACCAGGTTGGTGGATCTCGCCGACTCCGTGAGTGAACAGGGTGAGCCGTTTTACTCCATTTTAATGCCTCGCGGCAAACAACCCGGTCAGTGGTTTCGACTTCGTTTTCGTCGGCGGGCGCTTACAGAAGAATTATTTATAATTCTGACGGCTCAAGCGACCTATGTCATCGCGACGGCAACAGCGTGTTGGCCCTTCAAGCTCAGTGAAGAGTTGCTCAAACAACTACCGTTATTTCCTAATTGGAACGCCATTAAGCAAATAAGCAATGAAACGGAGTTTCTTGCCACGATAAAAACAGATCAACTTCATCTTCCAAGCGGAAGGGTGACGAACATTTTACAGCAGGTAACCGAAGCAATCGGTTTGATCTCTGAGCGAACGGGTCAGACCCTTAAATTATCAGCGGTGCGTTTTAGATATACCCTCGGTACCAGGGCGGCGCGCGAAGGGTACGGCCCTTTGGTCATTGCCGAGTTACTCGACCACTCGGATACCCAGAACGTTGACGTGTATATCCAGAATGTTCCGGAGCATGCGGCACGCATCGATGAGGCGGTGGCTTCCCAGCTTGCGCCGTTTGCGCAGGCATTTGCGGGAGTGATCGTTACGTCAAAAACTGTTGGGGTCCGAGGCGGTGATCCGGGCAGTGACATCCGCTCGGACAGCGGCCGCGGCGCAGGTACCTGTGGTTGCTTTGCCTTTTGTGCCGCCAATGTGCCCATTCCCTGTTACACCTGCGTTCATTTTCAGCCATGGCTGGACGGACCCCACCAGGAAGTGCTCTCCGAGCTATTGGCGGAAAGAATACGTTTGATTGACGTCACCCAGGATGTGGCTGTTGCTTCGGTGTTGGACCGCAGCATCCTCGCCGTAACCCAGGTCGTCGAAGCGTGCAAGGCGCGCAAAATGCAGGATGCCTCTTCGTCCGATCCGGGGGCCATATGAGCGACACCTCGCGCGTCATTCCGTTTGTGTCGCGTAGCAATAGGACCGCCTCAGTCAATGTCCGAAACTTCATCGCCCATATGAAAAGGTGCTTCATGGGAACTGAGGCGGAATGGGATGCGGTTCGTTGGCCGGGTCTAGGCTTTTCCAAACTTGGATGCAAAAGCTTCCAGATACCACCCCAAATGATCATGGACATCAACTTCATGAGCTTTGCGAAAGCCTACGTTCACCATCGGAGGGTAATGGATCCGCGTGTAAATACTGCACAGATGGGGATCATGTTTCGCTCATTGGAGGCGGCGATGGTGAAAGCCCATGGTTCAGGCAGCATGCATCTTTGCACAATCGCCGACCTAGATGAAGCTGCTCAGGTAGCGCAGGATCACTACTCTCGCGACACCGCCTATGGAACCGGCCTTTATTTGATGAATTTGGCGCAGTTTTTAAGCAGCAACTTCATGTGTGGGCAAAACCTGAAAGATTGGGTGAGCCCTCAGCCCCGGCCACTAGACATGTTCAATTCGACCAGTCGGGAGGGCGAAGAATCTCGCTCCAAAAAACTGCCAGGCGAGGAGGAACTCGACGCCATTGCCGAGATCTTTGCCAGTAACCCGACCAATCCGAAAGATATATTCACGACTTCAGCATTTGCTTTGCTGATGTGCGCTCCATCGAGGGCCAACGAAATTCTCGCCCTGCGTGCGGATGCTGAAGTTGAGGAGGAGGATCGAGATGGAGTTTTAAGATATGGCTGGCGATTTTATTCCAGCAAGGGGTTTGGCGCTGATATCAAATGGATCCCGTCCTCTATGGAGGGTATTGCCAAGGAAGCCTTCAAAAGAATGCTTGCACTCAGCAGTGAGGCTCGAGCGCTCGCCTTATGGTTGGAAGAACATACGCATGAGTTTTTCCGGCACGAAATGTGCCCTGATGTTGAAGAGGATAAACCACTCAGCTTGAATGAACTCACCGAGGCGCTTGGCCACAAATTTAGTAGGCGCACCGATGCCGGTACTTTTGCAGCCTCACGAAAGTTGAGCGCGGCAGATGGCGCATATACGTTAAAAACTTTGTGTGAGCATCTGCGTACTAAATTGCCTCCGGGCTTTCCATGGTTTGATAAAGCCAAAGGCGTAAAATACTCTAACTGTATTTTTTCGATTCTGGGCAATCAACTCCACGCTCGTAGCTTGACAAGCCCAGTGACGCTTCAGAAAGTGCAGGTTAGTGCCCTGTGGGGGGACTTAGGGCCACGAAACACTGTTGGCAATCATCATAGCGTGTTTGATCGATACGGTTACCAACATCCGTCAGGCAGACGCTACAAGTTAACAACCCATCAACCTCGCCATCTGTTAAACACCATCGCACAACGCGGGGGGCTAAGTAATTTAGCACTGGCGAAATGGTCGGGTCGGGCGAATATTCGGAGCAATCAAGTTTACAATCACGTCAGCAACGCGGAGGTGTTTGAGAAGCTGCGAGAGCTAAGGACAATGGGGCAGGATGCGAACTCTAAAGGGCTCCATGAATTGCGCACGCCGGTTGATCACGACGATGTACTGATCTATCGGGAAGGAGCAGCGCATATCACGGAGTTTGGCTACTGTGTGCACAACTTTGTCATTAGTCCCTGCACGAAATTTCGCGACTGCATCAATTGTACGGAGCAAATCTGCATCAAAGGCCACGAGGCTAATCGAGAGCGTCTGGCCATCCGATTGGAGAAACTTGAGCGAGTTTGGGCCATGGCCTTGGAGGGCGAAAGCCTAGGTGAATATGGGGCGGATAAGTGGGTGACTCATCATGTCAATACGATCCAAAGAATTAAAAGTTTGTTAGCGTTGATGGACAACCCTGAAATCGCTGACGGTGCACTCATAAAATTGAGGGGGGCTGATTTCAGTCAGTTGACCAGGGTGTTTCATGGGATTGGTGCGGACTAATTGGATAAAATGAATAATGGCCAAACATTTGTCAAAGTTTGATGTGGGCGCCATCGTTAATATTATACATGGCTGGGACGGCGATAAAATAACATGGGAAGGAGTATGTGATGCGGCCCTTAGCGTAGTGGGTAAGCGACCGACCCGGCAGTCTTTGAATACCCATAAAGAAATAGTCGGTGCCTATACTGCGCAGAAGGCCAAGCTAAAGGTCTCCAAACCGTCAATCGCGAAGCCATCGAGCCTGACAGTTGCAGCGAGTAGGATTCGTCATCTTGAGAGTAAAATATCTGACTTGCAGCTGCAAAACTCAGCGTTGCTGGAGTATCTGACGTTGCTCCAGTACAACGCTTACAAGAAAGGGATGACGGAAAGCGAGTTAACGATTCCATTACCAAAGATTGATCGCGAGCGAACGCAAGAACCAAACACTCCTCGTAGATAATTCTACGGCCCGGCGGCCCATCAGCCGCCGGTGCAGTTACTCTGGAGTACTTAGGGACGGGCAATGTGATAGGCGAGACGCGAAATCAGGCTTTGTAAGGGGCAGCAGTTTCAGAGAGCAAGGGACGAGCCTCATGGACTCTGGCGGCTAAGTGCCATTGAGTTAATTCGAATGGCGGCTTCTGGTCGACTCCCGCCGAGCCATCGGGCAGAAAGCGACCCATTGCAGACGTTCCCATGTGACTACGAAAATAGGGTCGATTCAGTGGATCAACCACGATCCTTTGGTCTTCTTATCCATTGTATTTCCCTTAAGGTCCACTGCGGCCACCCTGCCCAGAGCTGAATAGCGCAAATCTGCTCTCTAACCAAACCTTATGCCAAACAAACCGCCGTCTTCGGTGGCGTCAGTCAAACGCTTGGGCAAGACATAGCCATTGAGGTCGAAACCATCGAGGGTCTCTTTGAAGGCATCGTCTTCATTCATCGTCACGATGTACTGAAAACCAAGCTCCTGGGCAATCTCAGAGCCAAGGCGCAATGCGCTAATTACCTGGCGGCCGTCAACACCATCGAACAGGTGGCTGTCATGAATCAAGAATCCAGGCCCAATTTGTCGGCTGATGCACAGGCGCATAAGCATCATGTCGAAGCAGAAGATTTGCATGTTCTTGATGCCTTTGCTGCGCTGCCCTTGCATTGGAAACTTGAAGACTGGTCCATTCGAGGTTTCATCGATCGTCATGCTCCCCGCCGATTCATACAGGCGTTGAGAGGTTTCCTCGAAGGCGACGATAGCTTCAGCCAGCCTGTCCTTTTGTTCGGTGAAGTCACGCCGTAGGCGGATCGTGAGGCGGTTGCGCTCGATCTCTAGCTCGTTCTTGGTGCCTTCGAGCTGCTCTGCGGCTTCGAAGCGTTGCCGCAGGGATTCCACTTCGAATTCCAGCCGTCCCAGCTCGCCTTGCAGTTTGAGGAACTGTTCGAGCGCACCATGGCTCCTGAGAATGCCCAGAATTTCGCCGCGCCTCTGGTCGAGCTGCGCCTTCTTACTATCACGCAGCTCGATACGCATCTTGGCGGCTTCGAGTTCGCTGGACAGATAGTCCCTGCGATTGCGCACCACAGAGTCATGAAAACTCTTCACATCCTCGTAGCGGCGCTTGACCAAGTCAGGCAGGACGATGCCCGCCTCTTGGTAGACCGCCTGGAGATCCTCATGGTCAGGAGGAACCTCGGAGGCGAGGGCGTTTTCCAGATCACGAATAGCTGAGAAGTCGATGGTATTGGCGTTGGCTAACTCGTTGAGCTGGCGGGTCAAGCTGGAACTTTCGACTTCCAGTTCCCGGTACTCAGGCAAGACCTGAAACGTCTCAACTTCCGCGTGAAGCTTCTTGAGGCGAGCTTCCTGAATGGTCAGCTCTGTGCGCAAGTCGGCGGCCTTGCCAATAATTGAGCCGAATGCACCGTTCCCGGCCGCCTTCTTTAGCTCTTCAAGGGTCTTTTCCCGATCCCGGACAACTTGCCAGTCCCTGGCAATCTGCCAGTCCAGTCCGAGCAGGAACATCAGTGCCATCTGCATGTCGCCGGTACCCTGCATCGTGGCCTGTTTTTCCGGCGTCATGAAGGCACCGCTCGCCTGTCGGCGCACAAAGTAGGCAAACAGCGATCTGAACGAAGGCGGCTTGCTGCCTGCGGCTTCAAGGCTAGTCAAACCAAACATTTGTTCGCCAAGGAACGTACACCACTCGGTGGCCGAGAACTTCACTTTCGCGGCTGGTGGGGCAGTCACGAAAACTTTGGCTTTGGAACCACCACTGCGTTCGACGACAGTGGGTTCCAACTTCAAGTCGAAGTCCATGCCGAAGGTGTACTCCGCCAATTCCCGGGTTCGGAAAATCGAGTCCGGCCCCGCGTCAGCACCAAGCAGAAAATGCACAAGCTCCACGAAACTCGTTTTACCAGCGCGATTGCGTGTTTGTTTTGTGGTCGCTCCCTCGGTTTTTTGAGCGAGCAGCACATTTAGACCTGGTTTCAGATCTCCAAGATTCTTAAAGGTCGGCAGAGTGCTGAAGATGTTGTGAATCAAGCTGTTCTCCGTGTCACAAGGCCGCTTTCGAGCTCAATGATTCCAAGGGCGTACAGAAGATCGAGGGAAAGTAAGAACCAGTCGTACGTAACTCGCCGAGGCATGGCAGTCACGCCCGTTTCATGCCTACTCAGCTCCTCCCAAAGTGCGGAGACAGTCTTTGGCCGTGTGAGAAACGTCAAAATATGACCGCCGACGGTCAACAATGCGCGATCCTGCGGAAGATGCTTGGATGGAAGGATCATGCTGTCCCCACCGTTTGAGCGTCCTCGAAAATTTCGCACTTGTCGAAAAGGTATGCCATGACTGCCAGCACTGCGGCCTTATGTGTGGGAGTGGTGTTCGCTGAGCCGCCAGCCCACGCTTCAAGGCGACCGAAAATTTCATCAGGATGCAGTAGAGGGGCGCTATCCCGTAGGGCTATGTATTCGCGCTTGAACGTCTGTGCAATTTGTTCGCCGTAGGTAGGGTTCTTCCAGTTATTGAAGAACTGCGCAACGAGCGGTGACTTCTGCATACCGATCTTCAGGAAGTCGGCCACAGCTTGAGACAGAAGGTTTGCTTCGATCTTCCCACGTGATACGTCTTTTACTTCGCTAGTAGTGGGCACTGGAGTGACTTTGATGTGGCTGAGCACGGCCATCAGGTCGCTGTAGCCCAGGTTGACATTTGCCTCCATCGTGAGCGACGGCCCAAACCAAGACTCAAGGTCCTGCAAGCTCAACTGACGGAACTTCGCCAGCATTTCTTCGTATCCACAGTGGCCGATTCTGATCTGCGGGTTGTCTTGCCCGAGCTTCGCAAGAGCTTCAATGATGTGAGGACCCAAACGGCCATCGGGTGCGTTGTGCACGAAGGTCCACTCATCGAAATGCTGCTCCCAGTGGTCTTTCGCTCCCTCGAAGTCTTCGTTGATTTTCTTGATGGCTTCAGCAGCGCTCAACTCGTTGGGGGCATAACTCTGGAACAAAATTCTTGCCGACGGCAGATATCCATCGTTCTTGCGGTCACCAACGTTTCCCCAAGGCCGGCAAGCCATGAAGTCGTTAGGGTGGGCTTTTGACATTAGCCTCTCAAAAAGACGTTGAAACCCGTCCCCCTTGGTTTCCAAAAATGCGATGCGGAAGTCTTTTTCATAATTGAGCTGCTGTATGCGATCCATGCGTTTAGGCCCGTGGAGTATTTTTCTTGATTTTCTTCAGGCAAGCCTTCAAGGCTTTTTGATTTCGGAGTGGGGCTGTGCTCGATTGATATCAAATGGGAGGGCCTTGTCCGCCGCGATGCGAACGAGCAGCATCCGAATCGCATCCGAAACAGACAGCCCCATACCAGCCAGCACATGGCTAGCTTCATCCTTGATATGGCCGTCGATCCGAGCGCGAACGACATCACTGTTTGCCATTGGATTTCTCATAGCGATTTGTAGCTACATTGTGCTCCAATTGGGCTGCCATGTCATTTGCTTCTTGCTGAATTGGGCAGGTGTCCCGCAGTTCCGCCATCACGCTCGGGGGCTGCCCCCCTTGCATCGCGCCAAGTTACAGGATCCTTGATGCCTTGGGCCCTTTCACGCTTGCGTACTCTGCCTACTAATACGTGGCATGGGTGGAGCGCGAAGGTCTTGCTGCCCCCTTTGCGCAAGCTGGACGTTCGCCTCGCCGCCAAACCCATTACGGGCATCCCTAGCGGCGCGGGCCAACTCGGCGCCGAGTTCAGGACGTTCTTCCGTCAGGCGGTTGGATACAGCGACAACTTGCCAGGTGCTTCTGCCGGAAAATTCTGGCCGAAAACGGTGCTCCACCATTGGCTGCTATTGGCCGAATCCTTTCGGTGGCGGTCCCAGAACCTAGGTCAGCTAGAAGCGAGGGCATTAAGCTCTAACTCAACACGCTTCAAAAGCGCGGATATATCTTCCCCCTCCAACAGGTAACTTTTTGCCAAAAGGGTAATTGGGTGGATGCCTAGGGAAGGTCTGAAGTAAGCAGCCGTTTTTAACGGCCTCGCTGTCTGAGGTTCAAAAAACACCGACTTAATCGAAAATCAGACCTTTCCTCCTGTCAGTTCACTGTTTTTTGCGGAATAGCACCTTTTCAGGGCTCATTGTCCACATCACAGGCGCACCTCGCCTGCATTCAACAGTCGTTTTCGCATCATCCACAGGTTCGATAAGGCAAACAGTGTGGTCTGCTGCGCGGTGTTTTTCACCAAGCCTCGGAAGCGGACTTTCGTATAACCAAACTGGCGCTTGATCACCCTGAATGGATGCTCAACCTTGGCCCGGACTTGAGCTTTCGCGTATTCGATTTTGCGGCGCATGCGACCGATCAGGCTCTTTTTTGCATGCTTCTTATAGCTGCTGGGGCGCGCTGCGATCGACCAGATCATCTGGCGATGTTGATGCTCCGCACGCTTCTCCACGCCGGTGTAACCGGCATCGCCAGAGACGTAAGTTTCCTCGCCATGCAGCAACTGATCGACCTGAGTCACGTCCGCCACATTCGCCGCCGTGCCCACCACGCTATGTACCAGACCGGATTCAACATCGACACCGATGTGCGATTTCATCCCGAAATAGTACTGATTTCCTTTCTTTGTCTGGTGCATTTCGGGGTCGCGTTTACCGTCCTTGTTCTTGGTCGAACTGGGCGCATGAATGATCGTCGCATCGACCACAGTTCCCTGACGCAGCAGCAAACCTCGGTCGCCCAAATAGCCGTTGATGACCTGCAAAATCCCACCGGCCAGCTCATGTTTTTCCAACAGCCGGCGGAAGTTGAGGATCGTGGTTTCATCCGGAATCCGATCCAAATGCAGCCCGGCAAACTGGCGCAGAATCGTGGTTTCGTAGAGGGACTCTTCCATCGCCGGATCGCTGTAGCCGAACCAGTTTTGCATCAGATGAACCCGCAGCATGGCCATCAACGGATACGCCGGACGACCGCCTTCACCCTTCGGATAATGCGGCTCGATCAACGCAATCAGGCCTTTCCAGGGCACGACCTGATCCATCTCAATCAGGAAACGCTCACGGCGGGTCTGCTTACGTTTGCCTGCGTACTCGGCATCAGCGAAAGACATTTGCTTCATCGGGGCTCAACCGTTCAGTTCGTGGGACAGCCGTATCTCACCAGATTTGGAAGTCTTTTTCAGAGTTTCCCTAGGGCCTTCGCGAGATCTTCTAACTTTTCGATTGAAGGGCTTTTCTTTCCATTCTCAACCTCGCTCACATACGCTTGGCTGGGTGCTAGCGTCTCCTGCGACAACCCCCTGTGCAGTCGACTTTTTCTTAGCGCTAACCCAAACGCGATCTTCCGTTCCATTTGTACGGCTCACAAAAGGAACGATGAAGCCGGTCAAGCACGGAAAGGACTATACTCGATAGCGATATTATAGCGACGGAGGTGCACCGTGTTCCGCACTTATGACTGGGCTGAAGCCATTTCAGTACCTCTTTTCGAGGATGATTTTCGCGTTTGGACTTATATCGAGTACGACGTCGGCGGGGTTTGGTTTCACGTCCAGATCGAGGAGCGTGAACGCACAAAGTGGCGTCGCTTCAATCTAATGATTAGCGGCGAATTTGCACTGCGATCTTTGATTGCCCGACAGTCTGAGGACCTGGTAGTAGTCGACGTACAGCTAGTTAGCGCTAGTGAAGTTAACAACAGTGGACGGCTAATGATGGAACCACTAGTCAAAGCTGAACATCTCTACCAAAAAAGAAAGAAGGGCGTTCTTTACGAGGTCGATAGTGGTCGGCGCTATTTGGTGGGTGATCCGACTCTTGATCCGGCTAGGTCTGATGGCCATGACCTGATTTTTGCTTCATCTATGTGCCTAGGCTCTCAGCTTTTTGATCCGTCAAGGTAGTGTGAAAACATGGATTCTTAGATTCTAGTGTTAGTCCGCACGTCGTGATCAGCAAAAAAATCTACAAGGCTAGCTTTATGCGCAATTATGCAAAAATTCATAATATGTCCGAAGCGTGACAGGATGATGGTTCATAGCCGCATACGGATTACTTTGTCGGGCTTCCCAAAAAATGCCGGTGGCAAAGAAAAGAAATGTTTCCTTTAAGTGCTGAAAACAGCCTTAAAGACAATATTTCTTTACCTACGGCTAACCATTGATCCAGTGAACGTTGCAACCATGACCGGCAGAGAACGACCCAAAGCCGCCCTTCGTAAAGGGCAGAGATCGGCCATAAGCCGCCATTTTTTGACTGATTGGATCATGATCTTAGGTGTCGCCGGATGCTCTGGCACCTCCGATGCGCTTCATCGTGAGGCTCGGAGGTGCCAGAGCAATTAGGGGCGGCCATTCATAGCCCCATGAAATCACCTCAAAACCAGAAACGGACCCCAGCCACTACTCGGCTTTCACTGCTGTTACCGTTGTCGGCTTGTCGCATGTCCGCAGTATTTCCATAGGCGCGTTGCCAGTTCACGCCGATATAGGGCGCGAATTGCCGGTTGATTTCATAACGAAGGCGCACGCCCAGCTCCGTATCGCTGAGGCCCGCGCCCACGCCACGTTGCGGGTCGTTGCGGCTATGCAGGTTGACCTCAAGGCTGGGCTGCAGGATCAGTCGGTTGGTTAGCAGGATGTCGTAGTCGGCGGCCAGCCGTGCAGCGCTTTGGCCATCTTCGCCGAGAAACGCGGTCGCTTCGATTTCCAGGCCGAACAGCGGCATGCCTTGTACGCCCAACGTAGCCCAGGTTTGCGGCGAGCCGGGCTTGAAGTCCTGGCGCACACCGGCCACCGTTTCCCACCAGGGGCCGATGGCGTGGCTCCACAGCACCTGCAGTTCGGCCTCTTCGGTATGACCATCGACGCGTTCGCCTTCTGAGCGGATCGCGAAGCGATCGATGTCGCCGCCAACCCAGCCGTTTATGTCCCAAACCAGCGCGCTGCCATCATCAGCGTCCTGCCATTCCAGTTGCTCAGCGAGCAGAAAGTAATTCCTTCCACCCTCGTGCATGGCCTGTGGTGGCAATTCCGGGAAGGCGGCGGCTCGGTCGGCGTCCGTTAACGCTGGAAGCGTGTGGCCGGCGGACGTTTGAGTGGGTCGCGGCATGGATGTTTTTGCACCTGAATGCCCCACACTCGGCTGCTTATGGCGCATGTGCTCCATCATCTGCTCATGGTCCATGTCGCCATGATCCATTCGCCCATCTTTCATGTGCTGGCGATGCATTTCCTGCATTTCCTGCATCGGCTGGCCATGATCCATTGCCGGGCCGCGTGGCTTAGCTGTCGTTTGGGTGTCGGGCGCAGCCTGCGGGTGGTGGCCTTGATGTTCATCCTGGGCCATGGCCTGCTGCAGTTGCAGTGCAGCCGTCAGACCAAGAGCCAACAGGGGAGTCAGGAGGTTGCGTGGGGTGGCATTCATCGCTTCTCTCCTTACTCGTACACACGGACTTCGCGGAACATGCCGAGGTCCATGTGCATCAACAGGTGACAGTGGTAGGCCCAACGGCCAAGGGCATCGGCCGTGACGCGGTAGCTGCGTTTGGCGCCCGGCGGCAGGTCGATGGTGTGTTTGCGGACTAGGAAGTTGCCCTGTTCGTCCTCCAGATCGCTCCACATACCGTGCAGGTGAATGGGGTGGTGCATCATGGTGTCGTTGACCAGCACGATGCGGATCCGCTCGCCATATTTTAGGCGGATCGGCTCGGCATGGGCGAACGCCACGCCGTCGATGGACCAGGCGAAGCGCTCCATGTGACCGGTCAGGTGCAGTTCGAGGGTGCGGCTTGGCTGCCTGCCGTCCGGGTCGGCGAAACGGCTGCGCAGGTCAGCGTAGGTCAGTACGCGGCGCCCGTTATCGCGCAACCCGATGCCCGGATCGGCCAGCTTGGGTACCGGCATCATGGTCTGCATATCGAGCAAGGGATTGCCGGCCTCGCTGGCCGGATGCTGCTGCATGCCGGTCATGGAACCATGATCCATACCCATCATGGCGCCGTGATCCATGCCTGCCATCGAGCTGTGATCCATAGCGGACATCTGGCTGTGGTCCATGCCTGCCATTGAGCTGTGATCCATACCGCTCATAGCAGCGTGATTCATCGAGCTGCCATGGGCCCCATGATTGCCGTGGCCCATGTCTTCCATGCTGAGTTCGGGGCGAGGATCCACGGCGGGTACCGGCGCGCGTAGTCCTTCACGTATCGCCAGACTGCCGCAGGCGTAACCACTACGATCCATGGCTTGGGCGAACAAGCTATAGGCCTGCTGGTCCTTGGGCTCCACCAGGATGTCGTAGGTTTCCGCCACCGCCAGACGCAGTTCATCCACCTCAACCGGCTCCACGGGCTGGCCGTCGGCAGCGATAACCGTCAGTTTCAGGCCGGGGATGCGGAAGTCGAAGTAGGTCATCGCCGAGCCGTTGATCAGGCGCAGGCGAATGCGTTCGCCGGGCTTGAACACGCCGGTCCAGTTGTTTGCCGGTGTATGGCCGTTGAGCAGAAAGCTGTAGGTAGCTCCACTGACGTCGGCAAGATCCGTGGGGCTCATATTCATTTTCGCCCAGGCCCAGCGGTCACTCAGGGTTTCGCTCCAACCCTTGTCAGCGACGTCCTTGATAAAGTCGCCGACCGTGCGGCGATGCTCGTTGTAGTAGTCCGACTGCTTTTTCAGCTTGGCCAGTACCCGCGCCGGATTCTCATCGGTCCAGTCAGAGAGCATCACGACATAGTCACGCTCATAGCGGTAGGGCTCGGGTCGCAGCGGATCGATGATCAGCGGGCCGTAAACGCCCAGCTGTTCCTGGAAGCCGGAATGGCTGTGGTACCAGTAGGTGCCGTGCTGTTTCACCTGGAAGCGGTATTCGTACTTACCGTCCGGCGCGATGCCAGCGAAGCTGAAGCCGGGTACGCCGTCCATGTTGGCCGGCAGCAGGATGCCGTGCCAATGGATCGAGGTGTCCACCGGCAGACCGTTACGCACGCGCAGCGTTACGGTATCGCCTTCACGCCAGCGCAACAGCGGGCCGGGGATCGAGCCGTTGATCGCCATGGCGGTGCGCCGCTTGCCGGTGAAGTTTACCTCCAGTGCGTCGATGGTCAGATCGAAGTCGGTGCCGGCCAGCACGGTCGGCTGACCTGGGCTGCTCAATGCCCAGACCGGCTGGTGCCACAGGCCGAAGCCGGCGAGCGCGCCGCCGGCGGCCAGGCCCTTGATCACGGTGCGGCGTGAAGGAGTGGAAGGCATCTGGGGTATCCCTACAGGAAAAAATGTTTGGACGAAACGTGTTGGCGCGCTTTGCTGACGCCGGGGGTCGCTACCCTGGTTGGCCACAACCAATTGCCTGCCATCAGGCGACACGAACACCTGGACTGGGCCGGGGCCGACCGGGTAGGTATCGAGCAGCGTGCGCTGATTCGGGTCCACTGCCGACACCGCGTTCTCGCCGCTGAGGGACACCAACAGACGCTGTCCGTCGGGCGCAAAGGCTACTTGCACCGGCTTTTGGCCATCGGCGACAGGCGAGCAGGGCGCCTGCAAAGACGCCGGCAAGAGAGAGGGCAAATAGACGGGGTCGCATGAAAGTTTTCTCCGACAGTTTCGATGGCCAGCCTAGCGAGCCTTGGCTGTCGCCAGCCTGAAACCGCGATTACATTTCTGTCAGCTTGTCGGTGCGCAGACCGCCGACCGAGCCACGCCGGGCTTCATAGCAGCTCGATGCCGAAGCGCCGCAGCACGAGCGCCAGCGCGCCGAAGCAGATCACCGTCAGCACCGCGCACGCCAGGCCAGAAGCCCAGGCGCGGCAGCAGGCGTGGAAAGACCAGAAACATCGGTAGCGTCGGCAGCACGTACCAGAAGGTGTACCAGGCGTGGCTGGCGATCTTCTCCGTCGGCTGACGCTCCAGGTATAGCCAGGTCAGGCTGGGCAGGGTGATCAGTGCCAGCGCGGCGAGGAAGCCGCCCAGCTTGTCGCTGCGCTTGGCGGCTTCCGAGACCAGCACCACCACGGCGGCGCTGAGCAGGTATTTGGTGACCATCCAGCCCATAAAGGCTCCCGATGCTGTTCTGTTGTTGGCCATCATCCCGGTCTCAGCGCGCCGGCTGGCTGCCGATATAGTCGCCGATCACCAGGTCGCGGCCGCCAGCGGTCAGACCGATAACCTGGTAGCGCTGGTACGGCTGGCCGTAATCCATGCCCGGTGAGCCGGCCGGCATGCCCGGCACGGCGACGCCGGCGAGGTCGTCGCGCTGTCGCAACGCGAGAATCGCGGCGACCGGTACATGCCCCTCGACGAACTTTCCATCAATCACGCCCGTATGACATGAGGCCAGGCGCGGCAGTACACCCAGATCTTGCTTTACCGCATTCATATTGCGTTCGACGTGGTCACGGACCTCAAAGCCGTTGTCCTTCAAGTAGCTGATCCAGTCTTTGCAGCACCCGCAGTTGGCGTCGCGGTGTACATCAATGGTCAGGGGCTCGGAGGCTTGTACAATCCCACTCATCAGCAGGACGGAGAGGGCCACCCCCGTCAGCTTTCTTGACATAAAGAACCCTCCATCCAATCGCTTGTTCAGTTGCAACAGCAACCACCTTTTTTCGCGCTGCTCGGCGCGACCGCCGCGAGGGCCAGTTGGGCCGGATAGCCGGCCTGGGTCAGGGCGTCGATCAGGGCCTGACTGTCGCTCTGGCCGCCGACTAAAACCCGTGCCGACTGCAGATCGACCTCCACGCTTACGACGCCTTCAACGCTGTTGAGCGCCTCCGTGACATGCTTGACGCACGCGCCGCAGGTCATGCCCTGGACGCTCAGTTCTGTAGTGCTCATGGAATTTTCCTCATGCTGGGTACAGGTCAATCCTCAACCTTGCCAGCATGGCAAGGTCAAGGGCTTATCCATCAATGGATACCTTGCGCAGCCTCAAGGCGTTGAAGACTACCGAGGCCGAACTCAAGCTCATCGCCAAGGCGGCGATCATGGGTGACAGTAAATGACCGGTCAGCGGGTACAGCAGGCCGGCGGCCAGCGGAATGCCGAGAGCGTTGTAGAGAAAGGCGAAGGTCAGGTTCTGGTGCATGTTGCGCACGGTGGCCACTGACAGGCTGCGCGCCCGCAGGATGCCGAGCAGGTCGCCCTTAACCAGCGTGACCTGGCCGCTGTTCATCGCCACATCAGTACCGGTGCCCATGGCAATGCCGATATCAGCGCGTGCCAGGGCCGGAGCATCGTTGATGCCATCCCCGGCCATGGCGACGCGGTGCCCTTGCTCTTGCAGGGCAGCGGCCAGGCGTTCCTTGTCTTGCGGTTTGACCTCGCCGTGCACTTCCTCGATGCCCAGCTCGCGCGCCACGGCGCGAGCGGTGGTCAGGCCGTCACCGGTGGCCATGATCACCCGCACGCCGTCGGCCTGCAGGCGCTGAACTGCGAGTTTCGAGGTCGGCTTGATCGGGTCGGCAACCGCCAGCAGACCAGCCAGCGCGCCGTCCACCGCCAAAAACATGATGCTGACGCCTTGGCCGCGCAGCTGTTCGGCCTGCGCTTTGAGCGGGCTCGCATCGACGCCGGCATCATTCA
Organism: Pseudomonas sp. CCI1.1; assembly: GCF_034348165.1. Lineage (NCBI taxonomy): Bacteria > Pseudomonadati > Pseudomonadota > Gammaproteobacteria > Pseudomonadales > Pseudomonadaceae > Pseudomonas > Pseudomonas sp. CCI1.1. The sequence goes on along the minus strand of NZ_CP133780.1, from coordinate 3,930,246 downwards.
TCAGCGCGGTGTTGCCCAACTGCAGGTGGCGGCCGTCAACCTGGCCACGCACGCCGATGCCGGAGGCCGATTCAAAGGTCTCGGGCGTGCTCAATGCCAAGCCTTCGGCGCGGGCATGATCGACGATCGCTTGGGCCAGGGGGTGCTCGCTGCCCTGATCCAGGCTGGCTGCCAGCCGCAGCACCTCGTCCGGGGTGAAACCGGGCGCCGCTTCTACGCTGTGGAAGGCAGGGCGCCCTTCAGTCAGGGTGCCGGTCTTGTCGACGATCAGGGTGTCAATCTTGCGCAGGTTCTCGATGGCGCCGGCATCGCGGAACAGCACGCCGCTGCCGGCCGCCTTGCCGGTGGCGACCATGACCGACATCGGCGTGGCCAGGCCCAGGGCGCAAGGACAGGCAATGATCAGCACCGCCACCGCGTTGATCAGGCCGAACACCCAGCTTGGCTCTGGCCCCCACAGACCCCAGCCGAGGAATGTCAGTACGGCAATGCCGATGACCACCAGCACAAAGTAACCGGCGATGACGTCGGCCAGTCGCTGCATCGGTGCCTTGGAACGCTGCGCTTGGGCAACCATCTGCACGATTTGCGCAAGCATGGTCGCGCTGCCGACCTTCTGCGCCTGCATCACCAGGCTGCCATGGGCGTTCAGGGTGGCCCCGATCAGGCTGTCACCGGGACGCTTCATGATCGGCACGGGCTCGCCGGTGAGCATCGACTCGTCCACCGCGCTTTCGCCTTCCAACACCAGACCGTCGACCGGTACCTTCTCGCCCGGTCGCACGCGCAGCATGTCGCCGCTGTGCACGTGAGTGAGCGGGATGTCTTCTTCCGTGCCGTCCGCGTTGATGCGCCGCGCAGTCTTGGGCGTCAGGCCGAGCAGAGACCTGATCGCCGCCGAGGTCTGCGAACGCGCTTTGAGTTCGAGGATCTGGCCAAGCAGGGTCAGCGAGATGATCACCGCCGCCGCCTCGAAGTACACGCCGATGCGCCCATCCTGCAGGAAGTCGGCGGGAAACACGCCCGGCATCAGGGTGGCGACCAGGCTGTACAGGTAGGCGGCGGCGGTGCCGAGGCCGATCAGCGTCCACATGTTAGGGCTGCGCAGCAGGAAGGAACGCAAGCAGCGGACGAAGAACGGCCAGCCGGCCCAGAGCACCACAGGAGTGGTCAAGGCGAGTTCGACCCAGTTCTGCGTCACTCCGTGGAACAGAATGAGGGCATGACCGCCCATGGCCAGCACGGTGACCATCACCGTCAACGGTAATGTCCACCAGAAACGGCGGGTGAAGTCCGTGAGCTCCGGGTTTTCCTCTTCTTCCAGTTCGGGCATGAGCGGCTCCAAGGCCATGCCGCATTTAGGGCACGTGCCGGGGCCGGTTTGAAGAATTTCCGGATGCATCGGGCAGGTGTATTCAGCACCCGTATCGGCGGCAGACGCCTTGGTGGCGATAGGGCTTTGGTTGCCATGCGGGGCCTGTACGGCACACCCACCCGTTTTCCCCGGCACGGCTAAATAGCGGCGTGGCTCAGCACTGAACTTGTCCAGACAGTGCTGGCTGCAGAAGCGCAGCGGTTGGCCATCGTGGCTGGTCTGGTAAAGGCTGTCGGGTTTAACCGTCATGCCACAGACCGGATCACGATCTATTGGCAATTGAGCCATCGGGTGGGACTGCATGGTGTTGGACATTGACCTCTCCTGTAGCACTTGTGCGCACCCTGGGACTAAGCATATTGCGACAACCTATCCGCACAGGGCTGACATCACCCTGACCTCAAGATTACATTCCTGTCAGCTTCTGGCCGGCATCCTTCCTGCGCGGCACACTGACACTCTGTCAAATGAGTCCTGCCCATGAAAATCCTGGTCGCGGAAGATGAACCCAAAACCGGCACCTACTTGCAACAGGGGCTCAGTGAAGCCGGATTTTCCGTCGATCGCGTCACCAGCGGTATCGATGCCCTGCAGTATGCGCTGAGCACGCCCTACGACCTGTTGATCCTCGACGTGATGATGCCCGGTCTGGATGGCTGGGAAGTGCTGCGCCTGGTGCGGGCCGCTGGCAAGGACATGCCTGTGCTCTTTCTCACCGCGCGGGATCGGGTAGAGGACCGGGTCAAAGGCTTGGAGCTGGGTGCCGACGATTATCTGGTTAAACCCTTCGCCTTCTCTGAGCTGCTGGCGCGGGTGCGCAGCCTGCTGCGGCGCGGTAACACGCCGCTGATTGCGACACACCTGCACATCGCTGATCTGGAGGTTGACCTGTTAAAACGGCGCGCCATACGCGGCGGTCGGCGCATCGATTTGACCGCCAAGGAATTTGCTCTGCTGGAGCTGTTACTGCGCCGGCGAGGCGAGGTATTGCCCAAATCCCTGATTGCGTCGCAAGTCTGGGACATGAATTTCGACAGCGACACCAATGTGATCGAGGTGGCGATTCGCAGGTTGCGGGCCAAGATCGACGACGACTTCGAGCCCAAGCTGATCCACACGGCCCGCGGCATGGGCTACATGATCGACGAGCCCGAGCAGCCATGAGCCGCCTGTCGCTGACCATGCGTCTGAGCCTGCTGTTCATGCTGGCCGTCACAAGCGTGCTGGCGCTGACCGGCCTGTCATTCAATATGCTCAGTCAGCATCATTTTGACGAGCTGGATCGCCGGGTGTTGGCTGATAAGCTGGCTGCTACCGAGCGTTTGCTGCTCGGGCTCAGCGACCTTAAGCGCCTCGACGCCGTGCGGCCCCAGCTATACGCCATGCTCGGCGGGCATCGCGATTTGGCCGTGCTGATCCTTGATGGCGAAGACCGCATCCTGTTCAGCGTGCCGGAACTCTCCGAGGTTCCCCGGGCATATCAGCAGTTGGCCACGCAAGGAGAGGGTGAATGGCAGCGCGATGGCCAGGTGTTGCGCGGCGCGGCGCAGGTAATCGAGCGCGGCAATCAGCACCTGCGCGTGTTGCTCATGCTCGATGTGACCGCTCACAAGGTGTTTTTCCATGTCCTGGCCGGCTGGCTGTGGGCGGCTTTGGTTCTTTTCGCACTGCTGAGCGCATTGCTCGGCTGGATGCTGGCCAGAAGCGCTTTGCGACCCGTGCGCGAAGTCACCCAGGTGGTGGCCTCAGTGTCGGCCAGGTCGCTGACGGAACGCATTCCCACGCAGAACATACCCGTTGAGCTGTTAGCGCTGGTGGAGGCTTTCAACGACATGCTCGCGCGCCTGGAAGAGTCCTTCGTCAGACTGTCCAACTTCTCGGCAGACATCGCTCATGAGCTGCGCACGCCGGTCAGCAATCTGCTGACCCATACCGAGGTGGTGCTCAGCCGCGCTCGAAATCTGGACGACTATCAGGAAAACCTGCATTCGAACCTGGAAGAACTGCAGCGCATGTCGAGGATGATCGACGACATGCTGTTTCTGGCCAAGGCGGACAACGGGCTGATTGTTCCGGAGCACCAGCCGGTGGACCTGCACCGGCTGTGCGCCAGCCTGCTGGAGTTCTACGACATGGCCGCTGAAGAAAGGAATGTCCGTTTCGTGCTCACCGGCTCGGCAACGCTCAACGGCGACGCGCTGATGCTGCGCCGTGCGCTGTCCAATCTACTGTCGAATGCGCTGCGTTACACCCCGGATAGTGGGGCCATCGTCATGTCGATTCGACAACAAAACGGCGAGGTACGACTGACGTTGAGCAACCCCGGCGAGAGTATTCCACCGGAACACCAAGAGCGTCTGTTCGACCGTTTTTACCGGATCGACAAGTCTCGTCGTGAAGGCCTTCCAGGAAATGCCGGTCTGGGCTTGGCCATCACCCGTTCAATCGTCGAGGCCCATCAAGGGAGCATCCATTGCCGCAGCGTAGAGGGCGGCACAACATTCGAATTGGCATTTCGCGTCTAACGGGTTGGCCTGATGGCGAACGTTGCATTTCACAGCGCCTCCTGCCCGTCCCGTGAATCGAGTCACCCTAGTTTTGTAGGCGCGTCTGAGCGGCTGCTCCTGGCCGGTTAGCGACCACTTCTCTGGCTAGCCATGCTTGTCCTCCCACATGTGGAGGACTTGCCATGAACATCACTGCTACCTGCACCCGCCGGCCCTGGAACAAAGGAAAGTTGGTCGGACAGAAAACCCCGCTCCGGCTGAGAGATATCTGGGCCATCCGAGTAAGGCTTCAGCTTGCAGAACGAACCCGGGATCTGGCTTTGTTCGATCTGGCCATCGACAGCAAGCTTCGAGCCTGCGACTTAACCAAGCTCCGTGTATGCGACGTTGCTCATGGCGAGCATGTGTCATCACGAGCAATGGTTATGCAGCAGAAAACGAAGCGACCAGTGCAGTTCGAAATTACTGAGCAAACACGGTCTGCTCTCGCGGCCTGGATACACCAAGCCCAGCTCCGTAGCCAGGACTGCCTTTTCCCGAGCAGGCTGCACACCTCAGACCATCTATCCACTCGTCAATACGCTCGTATCGTCAAAGGCTGGGTGCAAGCCATTGGCCTTGATCCGGCCATGTATGGCACTCACACAATGAGACGTACAAAGGCATCACTGATCTATCGCAGGACAAAGAACTTGCGGGCCGTTCAACTTCTGCTTGGCCATACGAAGCTGGAGAGCACCGTTCGATATCTTGGGATTGAGGTCGACGACGCCTTGGAAATGGCAGAGCAGACCGAGGTTTGACCATGTATAGCGACGGTCGAAGTCAGGCCGTCGCTAACGGGTCGATTGCTGCCGTTCGCATCTGGCGGAGTCGACCAAGTTTCGCTCACTTTCGACGACTTCCAAGTGGTGAAGATTGTTCTGCACCGAGGCAGAGCAACTGATTAAAGGAAAGATGCTTTATACATATGAATCAATGTGTTACAGATTTCCTTATTACGTCGCAACACTATGGAAACCGCGATTTGTATAGGGCTACCGGTCCTTATTACGTGGTTTCATCGGGTGCAGTCGGGATGACGCAATCCATGCCGACGGGGCCTATGCCCATCCAGCTGCATGAGCAGGGGGCGCCGTGACCGATTTGTTTTTAGTCTGAGGGAGATCAACTCATCTGCTCGAAGTGAGCAGGTAGCGGTTCGACCAACGGATCCATATGTTTAACTGGTACCTGGCAGCCTGATCGAACTACACGGGTGAAAAATATAAATGAGATGCAAAAAGCGGCGGCGGGGCTTCTTCACAACGCCAATCACGACATGGAATTGCTGAAGCAGCGAGCTGAGGTCAAAGACAAACTTTTCGAATTGAACAGTACCCGACCCAGCGACACGGCAGCCCGTACCCAACTCATAAAGGCCATCGTCGCCCGAATTGATGATGGCTTCACCATCGAAGGTCCATTTTACTGTGACTACGGCTACAACATTGAAATTGGGAAAAACTTTTACGCTAACACCAATCTGGTGATCCTCGATGGCGCCAAGGTCACGATTGGCGACAATGTTTTTATAGCCCCTAATGTGGGTCTTTATACAGCGGGGCACCCGCTTGATGCTGCCCGCAGAAACGAAGGCCTAGAGTACGCATTCCCGATTCACATTGGTCACAACGTATGGATCGGCGCCGGTGTTTCCATCCTTCCCGGCGTGAGCATTGGTGACAACGTAGTGATCGGATCAGGAAGTGTTGTTACACGCTCTCTGCCCGCGAACGTGGTGGCAGTCGGAAACCCCATGTAAGGTGCTCCGCGAGATCACAGCGGCTGATGCTCAGGCCTTCAGCCAAAATGAAGGCCTGCCAAAGGGCGCATAACGGGACATTCGTCAAACCACCCCCTACAGACGAGCTCGCTGCGGCGGGCTTTTTGTGCTCGCTTAAAACCAGAGCCCGGCAGTCTGGTCTACCCTTACCGGTGCTCATGGTGTTGGCAGGTCGATGGACTGGAGGAAAGCTAGTGTCGTTACCGATCACCGCCCGGCAACTGAACGCCTTGCGAGCACTGCAACGCATCGACCCCGATTTGGGTGAACTGGCCACCACGATTGCGCTGGCGTTCGATCCGTCGAGCATCGAGAACCCACAAATGGCGCGGCTAATCCTTGAAAAAACTTGTCGACGGATTGTCGCCGGTCAACCGGGGAGTCATGAAGCGATGATCCAGCATCTGGAGCGCTTCGGTGACTTGGACTGTCTGTCACCTGAGCAGGTCAGTGACTTTACAGACCGGATCAGGAAGCATGCGTAATCATGCGCCAAGGTATCCACGAAGACGCGCTGCGCGCCATGCTCGAGGGCGGTGCGGTGCGCGATGTACTGGTCAATCGTCATGACGAGAAGTGGATGTTGGCCGTCCGTCTGGGCGGGGCCGGAAGTCGCTGGCTGCCCGTGCGCTCACGCCGCGAAGCGCTGCGCACACGGGCGAGCCTGACGGCGGTGGGCGCTTTGCCGAGGCGGCAGGCATCCGGGTGTTCCAGGTAGAAGTTTAGTCGGCAGATTTACAGCCGACTGTCATCCGCCTGCTGGGCTCAAGGGAATGAACCGGTAAGTTCGCCTCATCCCCTGCAAGGAGCTCTTGCATGACGAAGGACGCGGTATTCACGCATTGCGTGGCGCTTGATCGCTGCTCTGTGAGCGGCAAATTGGCTGAGCGGAGCGATGGAGCCTTATGGGAAATTTCGTGATCTGCACCCAGTGCCAGGCGACACAGTCGATCAGCCTGGCGCATGAACCCTTTGATCATTTGACCGCTTGTGCGGCTACCGGGTACGGTCTGCACCCTGGCACGATCTAGCCCGTCTGTTGAGCCAGCTTCCAGCCGTTACCCACTGAATCACTGCACTGACAGGATCCGTTTCTGTTGCAGGTCAACGTCCCGGCAGGTAGCTACGTCTGCGAGGCATTCGCTTTAAAACTTCATCAAGATCTTACTCATCCGCAACAGTCTGCCGGCCAAAAGCTGACAGTCGTGGCCGCACTGTGACGCGCTGACCCCAGTCGAGGCGGTGGGCATTCGATGCTTGAGCTCCACACGACATCCCCTGTCGGGACCGACAAAGACAACAAGAGTCTTGGCAAGCGCGTCTGCATTACAAACGTAAGCGTTCCGCCAACTCCCCTTGCAGGGCTGGGGGTATTGCGCAGACTCGGTCTTTATCGGGGTATATGAATCCAAGCGACATGTTAGTGAGCGTTGCCCTCATCGATGGCCAGATGCTCAGGAAACCCATGCACACCGACGCCAAATCGCTCAATAAGCACCGTCATGGCTAATTGCTTTTTTAGCGTTACACGATTTGTGAAAGGCAAAGAAAAAGGGCGACTCGTTATCGAGATGATTTTGCAACCAAAAGAATCGGCATGTTTCACGGTCATTATTTTCTGTTCCTTCTACATCGATACTACCAGAACTGGAGCATTTGCTCGGCCATCATTCGATCATGCCAAAAGGCACCCATATATGGACGACAATTACCCGAGCGATTAGACGGTATTAGGTATACACCCTGGTGAAGTCGTCCTACTATCGGCCGTAGGGCTTTGACATTGATCGTAGAAAGTAGCCTGAATCGTTTCGGTTGTGGCTATAGGCCTGATCAGCGACTACCCTCCTATAACAATGGGATATAAACGTGGCTTTAAAACATGCCAAATCGGCTGAGGTGGTCAGTCTGCTCAGCTCAGTCGACTCATCGCAGGCCCCGATCTCCCAAGCGCTCGTCAGCAGCCCAGAGATCGAGCTAATGCGTTTGATTCTGAAAGCTGGCAAAGAGCTTCCGCCTCACGCTGTCGCTGGTCCTATCACGCTTTACTGTCATCAGGGTTCGGTCGAAGTCCGGGCAGGTGGGGTCTGGCAGACGATGAGCGAAAGCGATCTGATGTACGTCGAAGGTGGGGCGGAGCATGCCTTGCACGCTCTTACCGACGCGATCGTTCTGGTGACTATCTTTCGACTGCCGGACCGATAGTCTATCTTCAACACGCGAACGATCAGCGCGGCAAGGCACCGATACGGCCACTGCACCCACTTGTGCCTAATGAAAAGCGACGCTTCGTCCATTCACCGCTAACCGCACTGAAATAGGAGATCTGCGTTGGAAAAGACTTTCAGAATTCTCAGTTTCGCGGTCATCGCGCTCATGCTTGTGGCCTCTGTCTATGCCGGCGCCATCGGCATCTATTACTGGACCGGTATCGGCGTGTAACACGTCCCTGAGAGCATCCCATGAACAAACGTCAAACTCGCCTGTTCGCTGTGATCTCCACAGCTATCGCTGCTGTGGCTTTCCTGGGCATGACCTTGGACACCCACCGGCAATTCCCGGCACTGACACATTCCGAGAACATCACGCCGGCCGTTACTCGCGGCAAGGATGTCTGGCATGAGAATAACTGCATCAACTGCCACACCATCTTTGGTGAAGGTGCCTATTACGCGCCGGATCTGACAAAGATCTCTCAACATCGCGGCGCGCCGTACCTGACCGCGTTCCTGAAAGACCCGTCAAAATTCTATGATGAGAAACGGCATCGCCGGCTGATGCCCCAGCCAAATCTGAACGACCAGGAAATCTCGGACCTGATCGCCTTTTTCGACTGGGTCGCCAATGTCGACAACCAAGGCTGGCCTCCGCGCCCAATCTTGGTAACCGGGTCATCTATTCCAGGCACTACTCTCACAGTCGCGCAGCAGGATGCTTCAGGGCCCGGCAGAACCACCGACCCCATGCCACCCGGCGCCCGTCCGGTCAGTGGTAGCGATGACCCGATAGCTCTTGGCGAAGCGCTGTTCGGCACCGCCACGCCAGTCTGCAACGCCTGTCATTCGATCGCCCCCGGCGTGAACCTCGCCGGCCCAACACTGGCCGGGATTGCTACCCGCGCGCAAGAAACCATAGCCTCCCCGGAATATGCGGGGAGCGCCGACAGCGTGGAAGCCTATATCCGCGAGTCGATCACCAAACCCAGTGCCTATCTGCACCCTGGCGAAATGTACTCAGCAGGCGGTACTTCATTCATGCCGAACAACTACGCCGAGTCTCTGACCGACGAGCAGATCGACCAACTGGCCGCCTACCTGGCGACGTTTAAATAACAAGGTCGTGTTAGAGCTGTCGACGATTTGACCGGACATTATTTTTCAGGGGTGGGCAATGCGTTATAAATCACAGTCGGTCGCTTACTGGTACTTTGCCATCGCAATGGTACTTTTTGGATTGCAACTGGTGTTCGGACTGCTCTCGGCAGCCAAGTATCTGGGTCCGGATCCGTTGCTAAACATCTTGCCATTTGACGTCACCAAGACGATTCACACCAACTTGCTGATCGTTTGGGTACTGACCGGCTTCATGGGCGCAACCTACTGGATGGTACCGGACGAATCGCGCACTGAGCTGTACAGCACCAAACTCGCCTACATCCAGCTCGGTTTGTGGACAGTAATGGGTGTCACTGCCGTCATCGGTTATCTGTTCGGTTATGGTACCGGGAACAAACTGCTCGAGCAGCCGTTACCGCACAAGATCGTTATTGTTATCTGCATGCTGATCTTCCTCTACAACATCGGCATGACGATCAAGAAATCCGGCCGCTTCACCACCACCGAGGGCGTGTTACTGCTCGGCTTGGGTAGCGCGGCAGTGCTCTATTTGCCGGCCCTGCTGCATTACGAGAATTATGTGGTGTCGATCTACTACCGTTGGTGGACCATCCATCTCTGGGTCGAGGGCGTATGGGAAATGATCCAGGGCGGCTTCCTTGCCTACTTGCTGATCCGTCTCTCCGGCGCCGATCGCGAGGTGATGGAGAAGTGGCTGTATGTGATCGTCGGCTTGGTTTTCATCGCTGGAATTATCGGTACCGCGCATCACTATTATTGGATCGGCGTACCCACTTACTGGCTGCCGATCGGTGGCTTATTCAGCGCGCTGGAGCCAGTCGCACTGGTGGGCATGGCGATGTACGCCTACTACGCTATGCGCCGCTCCGGGCTTGCACACCCGAACAAACTGGCTCTGCACTGGACCATCGGGAGCGCGCTGTTCACGATGTTCGGCGCCGGCCTGCTAGGCCTTGCGCATACCTTTCCCAGCGTCAACAAGTGGACTCACGGCACCCTGATCACCGCCATGCACGGACATGCGGCCTTCTACGGCGCATACGTGATGATCGTACTGGCGATGATCACCTACGCCATGCCCTCGATCACCCGCCGCGAGAATGTGGACGGCACTAACCTCGGCTACTGGGCGTTCTGGTTGCAGCTGGCCGGGATGTTTGGCATGACCCTGTCGTTCGGTACGGCGGGAATCGGCCAGGTCTACCTGGAGCGCATCCTCGGCATGGGTTACCTCGATACCCAGCTGAAGATCCAGGTGCATTTCCTGATGCTGGTAGCGACCGGATCGCTCTTCGCCCTTGGCGTTGGCATGTTCATCTACGACTTCTTCCGCTTCCCGCCGCGCCTGAGCGTGGGCGACAGCGAACCCCTGCCGATAACCACCACCAGCGCCGCAAGGCCAGGTTTGTGACCGACCTGCGAATGGCCGGCTCCGGACCGGTCGCCAAACACGCCGATGAAGCGCCCTGGTACGAAGCCAGCGGCGACGAAGTGATGCTTTTCGAGCAATGCCACGCACGGCAGTTGGCCGTCATGCTCAAAGGCCCGACCGGCTGCGGCAAGACCCGTTTCGTAGAGCATATGGCTTGGCGCCTGGACCGTCCGCTGGTGACCATTTCCTGCCACGACGACATGACTGCCAGTGACCTGATCGGACGTTTTCTGATCGGTAACCAAGGCACCCGCTGGGTCGACGGGCCGCTGACCCGAGCGGTGCGCGAAGGCGCTATCTGCTACCTGGACGAAGTGGTCGAGGCGCGCCAGGACACCATAGTCGTGCTCCACCCGCTCACTGACCACCGACGCATTCTGCCGCTGGACAAAACCGGCGAAACCCTCGAGGCTGCGGCCGGCTTCCAGCTGGTGGTCTCTTACAACCCTGGTTATCAGCGCATGCTCAAGGATCTGAAACCCAGCACCCGGCAACGCTTCGTCGCGCTGGATTTCGACTTTCCCTCCGCCGAGCGAGAGACACGCATCGTAATGCGCGAGAGCGGCGCCGACCACGCCATCGCCACCGCCCTTGTCTCGCTGTGCCAGCGGTTGCGCGCATTGCATGATCGTGGCCTCGCCGAAGTACCAAGCACTCGCTTGCTGATCGCCACCGCCCGTCTGATCGCCAGCGGCATCCCGGTGCGCACAGCCTGCAACGCCGCGCTGATTTCGCCGCTATCCGACGATGCCACACTGGTGGGTGCCATGCATGATCTGGTCGACATGACCTTCGTCTGATGGCCGAAGCCGAAGACGTCATCAGCGACGTCGCCCGCCATGCCACCGTGTACGTACAACGGCTCTGGCAACGCCGACGCAACGCGCTCAATATGCCGAGACCCATCGCTCTGGAGGATGTGGCCGAGCGGCTCGACCTGTTAATTCACGCGGTCTTCGGTTGCAGCTATCCGCTGCGCATCGCTCAGCCACCGGCGCCGCCGACACTGCTGGCCAAACTCTTTCAGCATGTCGAACGCCCCTATCGACAAACCGCCGTGCCCGCCACCGACGGGGTGCGTATCTGGCTGCCTGCTCATTTGGGCATCGCGGATTTTCAACAGGCGCTCCCGCGGTATCGCACCCTCGCTCTGCAACAGGCGATGCGTGCCTGGCGTGGCAGCGCCACGCTCCACGACGCCTTGGATACACCGCTGCAACGCAGTCTTTATCTGCTGCTCGAAGCCTGGGCCGCAGACTTGCAGCTGCTTGAACGTCTGCCGGGTATCGCCGATGCCCTGAACGGATTGCGCCGGCAAGCCTTGAGCGAAAGGCCGGCGCTGAGTCAGTTCTCTCCATCCCGTCAGCCGTTGGAGCGCTTGCTTCGGCAAGTATTGCAGCAGCGCTGTGGCGAGCCCATCGCTGGATTGCATCCACCCGTCACACCCGACGACGCACTGATTCAGGCGCGCCACCTGGCAATCACGTTGAATGACCGACAGCTATCGGCGCAGCCGGGCAAGCAACCCCTGCTGCTTGATCACTGGACGGGAGACCTGCGTTCGGCTCCCCACAGTGGCTCGCACGACAATGACAACTGCAGCGAACCCGACCCCGCGCCAACCAGCCCGCACGGCGCCCGCCTGTCTCGCCGCCCCGAGGTGCGCGAAGCGATGGAAGGCGAAGACGAGGAGCAGCCGGATGGCATCTGGATGGTGCAACCGTCTCCCCCGCTGGAGCAGGCGGAAGATCCGATGGGCATGCAACGCCCCACCGACCGCAACGAGGCCACCCCGGCCGAGGAATACGCCGACTCGCTATCCGAGCTCAACGAAGCGCGCCTGGTTCGCACCCCGGGCAGCCCGAAAGAAGTTCTTATTTCCGACGATCCGCCGGATGCCTGCAGCTTGCAAGCCAGCAACGAGCCGGAAAGCCATGCCGAACAGCTCAGTTATCCCGAATGGGACTACAAGCGCGGCAGCTATCGTAACCCCGGCGCCACAGTTCATCTCTTGCCGGCCCCGTTGGGAACATCGCAGTGGGTCACGCAAACACTGGAAACCCATCGATCGATGCTTGACGCCATTCGCCGCCAATTCGAGATGCTGCGCGCCCGCCGGCTACGTCTGCGCCGCCAACTGGATGGCGACGAGTTGGATCTGGACGCCTATATCGACGCCTTGGGTGAAGCGCGTGCCGGCTTGGACATGCCCCAGGCCGTCTACCAATCGCAGCGCAGCGCACGGCGTGACATGGCCATCATGCTGCTAATCGACGCCAGCGGCTCCACCGACGGTTGGCTATCAAGTAACCGTCGCATCATCGACGTCGAGCGCGAAGCCCTGTTGCTGATGTGCATGGCGCTCGAAGGCTTGGACGAACCCTACAGCGTGCAGACCTTTTCCGGCGAAGGACCGGGCATGGTGACGCTGCGCAGCATCAAGGCATTCGACGAGCACTACAGCGAGGAAATCGGCCAGCGCATCGCTGGGCTCGAACCGGAGCGCTACACCCGCGTCGGCGCCGCGATTCGTCACGCCAGCGGCCTGCTGATGAAGGAGCCGGCCACGCACCGGCTGCTGTTGCTGCTCTCCGATGGCAAACCTAATGATGTAGACGACTACGAAGGCCGTTACGGCGTCGAGGACATGCGCCAGGCCGTCAATGAAGCCAAGTTGCAGGGCATCTACCCCTTTTGCTTGACCATCGACCGCCAGGCCGCCAACTACCTGCCTAAAGTCTTCGGCGCCCGGCAATACGCCTTGCTGCCCAAACCGGAACTGCTGCCGGGCGTTCTCCTGGAGTGGCTCAAGCGTCTGATATCGGCCTAAACACACCGCAACGCGAGGAAATATTTATGCTCGTAATACAGGTGTATCGCTATAACGAAGAACAGGACTCCACGCCCTACATGCAATCAATGTCGGTGGCCGATGAATTTCGCGGGCGGATGGTGCTGGATGTATTGGAGCATTTGCGCGAAATCGATCAGTCACTTGCTTACCGTCGCTCCTGCCGCGAGGGTGTTTGCGGCTCGGACGGCATGAACATCAACGGTAAAAATCGTCTGGCATGCATCACCCCGGTTTCGGAGGCACTGGGCGGTTCAAACAAGCTGATTATCCGACCGTTGCCTGGAATGCCGGTGATTCGCGATCTGGTCGTGGATCAGAGTCTGTTCTTCAAACAGTACGAACGGGTCAAACCTTGGCTAATCAACGAAGAACCCGCGCCAAGTACTGAACGCCTGCAATCTCCAGCAGAGCGTGCCCTGCTGGATGGCCTTTACGAATGTATCCTCTGCGGCTGCTGCTCCTCGCAGTGCCCTTCTTGGTGGTGGAACCCGGAGAAATTTATTGGCCCGGCGGGGCTGCTGCAGGCTTGGCGCTTCATCGTGGATAGCCGCGACACCGCGGCGACCGAGCGGTTGTCGAATCTCGGCGATCCATTTAGCGTGTTTCGCTGCAGAAGCATTGGCAATTGCAGTTGGGTTTGCCCGAAGGGTCTCAACCCCATGGGCGCGATCGGCCACATTCGTAGAGAACTCACCAGACAGGGCACTTGAACGAGTGGCTGGCCTACACCCAGAGGCTTCTGACGGTAGAGCGAGCGCCGCGCAAGTGCCCGACCGAGTCCAGAGCTGCCTCGGTGAAGGTCGTCAAGCGGTCTTGAAAATGATTTTGCATCGTCATTTCCATCATGCGCAGCCGGGCCGCAGGCTGCCCGCTCCGGGTCTGTGGGCAGCGTTTTCTAGGGTCAAGTGGTACAGAGGCGTTTGGAAATGCCGTTGCGCAAGGGTCAGCCTGGGTTGCCATCGACCCGCGCGCTGACCAGCATCGGCGCATACCGCCAGATGTAAAGCGCGAAGGCCACCGCCCAGCAGGTCGCCGCTAACCATAGGCCCATTATTGGCCACTGGCCAGAGAGGAACACCCGCGACGCGGCTCCGAGATTGAGCAGCACGAAGGCGCCAATGATGCCACTGGGTAACGCCAAAGAACGCCCGGTATGGCCGAGGGTGACGCGGGCGATCATCGCGAGGATCAGGCCGCTCATGGAGCCAACCGATAGTGCGTGCAACGACGGGCTGGAACTGTCCAACAGACCGAAATTCCACAGCGCCAGACCTGCCGCCGCAACCACCAGCCAGAGCATCGCCAAGTGCAATGACCAAAGCAGCGGCACACGCCAGATAGCGGCGTCGTGCCAGCGCACCAACCGCAGCAGGTGGCCGGCGGCAATGGCGAGGAACAGTACACCGAGCAGCAGGTTTTGCTGCGACGCGACACCTGCGGCGTAGAGCACCGCGATCAGACCGGAACCGACCAGCAGCGCCACGTCCAGCCAGCCCAAGGGTTTCACAGCCGTGGTATGGCCCAAGCCGCGCTGAGTGAAGAAGGGAATAACGCGTCCGCCAATAATTGCCATCAACGTTGCCACCAGCCAAAGCCCGGCTAGTGTGCCTTGGCGCTGCAGACCGTCGTCGCTTAGAGCAATCCCGCAGAGCACCATTACATTGGCGGAGATCATCAGGGTGAGAACGGCGATAATCGGATAGTTGCGTTTCTGCCTGACGACCCAGAGCATGCGCACCATCAGTCCGGTTAAGCCGAACATGAACATCAGGTCCAGCGGAATCATCAGAGCCAGGGGCAAGCCGAACAGCCAGCCCAGACGTGCCAGCAGCCAGACGCCGGCCAGCACCATCAGCTTCTTGCCCGAAACCCCGGGCTGCCCGGTCCAGGTCTGCCCCGCTGTGAGCAGGAAACCTGCGACGATCGCCATGGCGAAGCCGAACAGCATTTCGTGGCGATGCCAGGATAGCCAGCCTCCGGTTGGCTGAAAACCCTGCCAGATGCCCGTCCAGGTGGCGACCCAGAGCGGAATCGCGAGCATCGCAAAGAAGCTGCCAGCGAGAAAAAACGGGCGAAAGGCAAGGCGCCACATGGGCGGAATACTCATGGCCTTTCGCCGATCGATAACTCGCACAAAGGCCTCCTGAACTACTAAGTGTCTACCGGCAGGATGAGAAACTAGCCGGGCAGAACGGTAATGGCTCCCAATATCGCGGAGCCAGGATTACTTTCTACAGGTTAGCGGGTTCCGACAGACTTAATTGCAATTATCATTCATCGACAGACATCGGTGCCGACTACTCGCAGGTCTTAGGGCGAGCCGCCAGCCAGATACCCAATCCGTCATGCACCAGCACTTTCATGCGATTGGCGCGGCGGTTGGCAAACAGATAAGCACAGTGCGGCTGCGCCGCACCGAACACGGCCACCACCTGCGCCAGCGCGGTGTCAGTGCCGGCGCGCATGTCCATGGGCTCGGTGGCGACCCAAATGGCATCAATACGGATCATCGCAATATATCTCGAAGGAAGGTCGCACAGGCCGCCGCGCTGTCGGTTCGCCAACTCACTTTGACGGTGCCGCGCGGGTGCTGGATTTCAACGCAGATGTTCGATGATGCAGCTTGCGACTCTGCTCCGGCGAGTTGCATGGGCAGTGGAACAAAAGCGGGTTGCAGCCCCTTGCTTTGCTGCGTTTGCACCCGAATCCACTTGTAGACGAGGTTCGCGTTAAGGCTGTGGCTCAGCGCGACGTTGGCAATCGAGGCACCGAGCTGAGAGCACTCTTGAATGACCTGCGTCTTGAAGGATTTGGAATAGGAACGGCGTTGTGGCTGCATGAAATACCCGCTTAAAAGGCAAGAAATGGTGTCCACTTAAATTAGGTGGACACCATCGCCTTTGGCGTCGGGATCAGGAAGCGTGTTGGCCGGACGGTTACTTACAAACGGCAGACCTTGTCAAAGAACTGGCCTAGAGTTTTATCTCCGCAGTGAACATGGGGTGATAACCGCTGATGGCTAATTCCCACCTAGGCTCTGTACGTAAAGTATTGTCGCAAGCACCGCATAGCGCAGGCCAATGAGACCATCGCCGCAAAACTTGTTGCGAGCTTGTCGAAGCGCGCCACGATGCGACGGTTCTCCTTCAGCCAGCCAAACATGCGTTCGATGATGTTGCGCTGCCGATATTTGGGGCGATCAAAAAGTCGAGGCAATCCTGGCTTGGTTTTGCGCTTCATGCTTCGCAACGGAATGACTGGCTGCATGCGATAACGATCACAATACTGGCGCAGCGCTTCAGCGTCGTAACCCTTGTCAGCCAGCAACCAGCGGCAACGCTTGCGTGGGCGACCGCGCAGGCTGGGTATGCAAGCCTGATCGAGTAGCGGTTGGGCATAGGCTATATCGCTGGCTTGTCCGCCTGACAACAGGAAACGCAGAGGCACACCATTGGCGTCGCACAGCATGTGAATCTTGGTCGTCAGGCCACCCCGGCTGCGCCCGAGCGCGTGGTCTTGCGGTTCTTCAAATCCCCTTTTTTCCCGGCACCTGATGAGGCCCGGGTTGCTCGTACGGCAGTGGAGTCGATCATCCATGTTTCCAAGTCAATCAAACCCTGCTCATTCAATCGGATATGAAGACGCTTGAGCATCTGATCAAAAGCTCCGCAATCACGCCATCCCCGGAACCGTTGATAGATCGTTGACCAAGGGCCGAATCGTTCGGGCATGTCTCGCCAGGCTGCGCCAGAGCAAAGCACCCAGAGAATACCGTTTAGCATCAGGCGATCATCGGCCCGAGGGCGCCCGGTGCGCTGATTTTTGGTGAAGATAGCTGCAACCAGATCCCAGGCTGCGTCGGGGAGTTCATACCGCTTTGCCATCTTGGCCTCCTGGCTTTAATGGCGGTGTATTTTACAGAAAATCGTATTTCTTGGGTTTACGTACAGAGCCTAGGATCTCCGGGTTCTGCACCTTGAATAATGTCATCCATCTTGCCGGCGAATAGGACAAACGACGACTCAGGGTAATGTCTTAGAAGGCGCTTCGCTTCATTACGGTACTCCTCAGGAATGAGGGGGCTCTTTGACAACTCTCGCAAAAACGCTTCTGTCTGGATCACACTTCGGGTGCGTTCACTCGGCATACTCATTTCAGCCCACCCCTCTTTGCGTTTTCGTAGTCAACCGATAAATGGCCGAGACCACTATTATGACTGAAAGACTGACGAGGTCCTAGCCGGATAGCCGCCGGCATCCTCTGCGCGCATTGGAATAGCTCCGCAACAATTTCAGAAGCCCAACCGGCAACTCGAAGGTCTTTTGGAGGCAGCTATGGGTCGATAGCAGCCAATTCGGGAATGCATGAGGGGGAATATCAGGCTCTATTGCCCAACGTGAGCCCCTAGCTGTAACGACCTGCAAACGAAAACACCCCGACCTGCAATCAAGGCGATTTTCGGCCAGGATTAACTGCGACTGTCCGGCCCGGCGAACCAGCATTAACTGCGAATGAACCTGCATTGATCCATGCCGACCTGCATTCCATCGCCGCCAGCCAGCATTAGCTGCAAATGACAGGTAGGCGATGTTGAGTCCAAAGTATCCACTGACTGCCCTGCTTCGAGCAGATCGGAGCACGCTCACTTTGCAATGACACAGTCAACAGGTTGCAGGAATCGTTGAGGCCCTACGCTATGTGCGTGCTCGGCCTCGCCCAAAGGGTTCGGCCAACTGACCAAGGTAACCCTTGGGGTAGTCCCTCTCACGCAAGCCGACATTGGCGTCGCCCAGCGTTCCAGTGCTGTCGTAGAAGGTGCCGAAGATCCGATCCCACACCATCAGAAACTCACCAAAGTTCACCTGGGCATCCTCAAAGTCGCGCTTGTGATGCCAGCGATGAATCTCGGCGACTCCGAGAACATACCGCAGCCAACCCACCCGATAATCGAGGTTCGAGTGCTGGAAGGCCAGATGCACGGTCAGGATACCGAACCAAGTGGCAACTACTACTGAAGGTGCGCCGGATGCAAACAACACCACCAACCCAGGGCCGGCCATGAGTGCGGCATGCAGCGGGTGCCGCCGCTGCCCGTTCATCCAGTACAAGCGCTCGGCGCTGTGGTGAATCATATGAAAGCGCCACAGCCAGGGGACGTGGTGACTGACTCGGTGCATACCGTAAAGGCTCAGATCGAGCACGGCGGCGACCAGCAGCAGTTGCAGCCACAGTGGGCTCTCAACTGGGAAGAGACGAACTGCAGCCGGCACGGCATCGCCCAGCCTGGCCAGGATTTCGGCGGTGAATTGGATGACGGAAAGATTTACCAGCATGTGCACCAGGTCCGTCAGGGTGTCCTGGTGATCGTGCAGCCAGCCCTCCCGGAACGGCTGGACACGCTCTAGTCCTGCGACAGCCAATAGACCGACTGCGGCAACCAAGGGTTTGGTGGGCCAGTACGGTACTCCAGCGTACAAGGCCCAGACCATGAAGGCGGTGCTGCCACCAAACACAAGCGGGTAGCTTAACCAGCGTAGGGCGAATCGTAGAGAAATAGGCATCACTCAGCTCCTGTGCAGAGAGCCTTCACGGTATAGGGAGAGAGCGACGTGCGACTTGAACGAAAGAGCTAAGACTCTTGGAGTTCGACCTCAACTAGGGCGGAGGACGGATCGATGCCCAGCAGCGCTCTGAATGTTCGGGAGAAATGCGCGGAGTCGGAAAAGCCCGCCGCATGAGCGGCCTCGGTCAACCGTACCCCTTTGGCCAGGTGTTGCAGGGCTTGGGTGAGGCGCAGCCATTTGACGTAGCTGCGCAACGGCAGGCCGGTTTGCTCTACAAACCAATGGGAAAAGCGCGTGGGAGACAAATGCACCAACGCAGCCATTGCCTCACGCCCCATTTGGCCTTCACGCAGAGCCGTGGTGATTCTGGTCAAGCGAGGATCACAGATCGGCGGATCAGGAAGCCGCAGCAGTTGCCGTACCTGCATTCGCAACTGGACTGCCGAATGCCCCGATGTGCTCAAAGCCTCAACGGTCGCCGCAACGTCGGCCGGGAGGATCTCCATCAGCCTCGCGGTTTCACTCACCTGCAAGGTTCGGGCCTCATCGGACAACACATCCAGGTAGATCGACAGGACATGCCCGGCACTGAGCCGGTGCTTCAAGCCTGCCGGAATGAAGATGGCATTCCCTGACAGCCTGTCCAACGGGGCTTCAACCGTTATCGCAGCGTCGAGCCCTACTGCAATTTGATGCGCTTGATGGCGGTGCCAATCCTGGTGGCCGGCATAGCCGAAAAAGACACCGATACCGGGGCCGACCCACACATGGCCTGACCAACGAGCCACTTCTCCGGCATCTGAACTTCGCATTATCTGCCCCGGTCCAGTTCTGCGTTTGGACTCAGCACACTGCTCAGGACCAATGTGGTGGCACCGACCACGATGCCGATGTCCGCCAAGTTAAACGCAGGCCAATGCCAGGACTGCCAGTAAAAATTCAGGTAGTCGATTACATGGCCTCGAAATGCGCGATCAATCAGATTCCCAACTGCCCCGCCCAAGATGAGGCTATAGCCCAAGGCTTCGCTGTTGGCTCTGGGTTTACGCAATATCAGAGCCAGCACCATCGAAACGACCAAGGCGATGACGATGAAAAAATAACGCTGCCAACCACCTGCATCAGCCAGGAAGCTGAACGCTGCACCGGTATTCCAGAAATGAACCAGATTGAAGAACGGGGCGAGAGGAATTACGGTGCCAACTGGGAGTGAGCCCTCAGTTGCAGTCTTGAACGCTTGATCGGCCGAGGCAATGCCCAGCGATAGCGTCCACCAAAACCATGGAGCAACGAAAGGCGACCTTTTAGGAGACGAACTCATCGCGTCTCTCCTTCAAGAAGTCGCTGCAACTCCTGTGAGAGGGGCATTGGCGCGAAAGCACTGACCCTGGCGCGCCCGGTGTT
Source organism: Pseudomonas sp. CCI1.1 (assembly GCF_034348165.1). Taxonomy (NCBI): domain Bacteria; kingdom Pseudomonadati; phylum Pseudomonadota; class Gammaproteobacteria; order Pseudomonadales; family Pseudomonadaceae; genus Pseudomonas; species Pseudomonas sp. CCI1.1. Next base: position 3,909,929 of record NZ_CP133780.1, on the reverse strand, counting down.
ACCGAGCGGCACCCAGATCTTTGAGAACAGCAGGGCCGCCATGATTCGCGGTATTTGGCTGAGCATCTCCCGAAAGTCGCGCAACTGCCAGCCAGCCCTCAGCATCAGCCAATGACTCTGAGCATGAAGAACAGGCAGTCGCTGGCTCAAAATGGTGGACTCGTTCCAGCCAAGGGAAAGCCTCGGTTGGCGCATCGAGTGCTTTCCTTGCCCGAAAGAAGGCCTCATCGATGGCAATGCGAAGGGCGGTATTCATCTGGATCTCACTTACGCAGCAGATGGGCAAGTGAACACCCTATAGCCGCTATAGGGTCAAGCGCTATGGATTGAGGCGCCGCGAAAATGACTTTAAGCCGTGAATTACGAAAGAGTTTTGTCGCCCTCCAGCAGGCCCGAAAGTATTCCGCAGTCCAGGCTTTGTCGTTCGTTATCGCAGCAGCTCCGCAACGTCACCAACTGGTTTTCGAGGGCGTGCAGGGATGCGATCTGAGCCCTTACCTGGGTGATATGTGTATCAAGGAGCGCATTGATCGCCGTGCAGGGTTGCTGCGGCTGTTCCTGATAGCTCTGCAAAACACCAATTTCTTCCAGTGACATGCCAAAAGAGCGGCATCGGCGAATGAACAGCAGTCTTTCCGCATGGTCTGCTTTATAGGTTCGATAGCCGTTGTCCTGGCGGTTAGGAGGGGGAAGCAGTCCCTGGCGTTCATAAAAACGGATCGTCTGAATGTCCACCCCCGCCAGCTGTGCAAGTTGGCCAATGCGCATTATCTGCCCCTTGGTAAAAAAGCCAGTATATCCATGCTTGACCCTATACCTGCTATATGGTTTTCAATCGGCAGAATCAAGTCCAATAGGAGCAACGGATCATGAGTTCTTGTGAGAAATCCTGTGGCTGTGGCCCAGTGTCGGCAACCACTGAAGCGGCAACCGCGTCGTCGAATGAAGGAACATGGGTCAGCAGTTTTTCTGTGCCCAAGATGGATTGCCCTTCAGAAGAACGAATGATTCGGCTCGCGCTGAATGGCTTGCCTGAGCTCAATTCGTTGTCCTTTGATCTGACCAGCAGACAGGTACGCGCTTTCCATGACGGTCCGGTTGACCAGATCGCGACCAAGCTGGAGTCACTTGGCCTGGGGGCAACGTTGCTGGGTACTCAACCGGCCAGTCAGGAAGCAGCTTCGGCCAATAGCGCCAGTGAAGAGCTGACTGCTTCCAAGGAGGCCAGCACGCTCAAAATCCTGCTCGGTATCAATGCCGCGATGTTTGTCATCGAGATGGGCGCAGGCTTGATCGCCCAGTCGACGGGCCTGATTGCCGACTCGCTGGACATGTTTGCTGATGCTGCCGTCTATGGCCTGGCTCTCTTTGCGGTCGGCCGGGGTGCACGGCTGCAGGTTCGCGCTGCGCACCTGGCGGGTTTCTTTCAGATCGTGTTGGCTCTGGGTGTACTGGTGGAAGTGGCTAGACGCTTTCTCTACGGCAGCGAACCTGAGTCGATGTTGATGATGGGGATTGGCTTAGTCGCACTGATTGCCAACGTCAGCTGTCTCTTGATGATCTATGGCCACCGCGAAGGTGGTGCACACATGAAAGCGAGTTGGATTTTTTCGGCCAACGATGTGCTCGCGAACCTTGGCGTTATCGTCGCAGGTGCTTTGGTTGCATGGACAGGTTCTCCCTACCCAGATTTGGTGATTGGCACGGTCGTTGGCCTCATCGTGCTGAACGGTGCGCGCCGAATCCTGGCATTGAAAGCCTGACCAACCGAACCTGTATTCCATTGCGATGGATTCACGCTTTCAAACACCAATGGTACGCATAGTCCAACAAACCTTCGTTTGTTGGACTACACACCCCGAGCTGGAAATTCTCAAGCAACCCGCGTCGCTGGCATCCAACTATAGCTTCCATCTTTCAGTATCCGACTACACTGAGCTATCGCTGAATAGTTGGACAACGCCATGTTGATTGGATACGCCCGCGTCTCGACCGACGATCAACTCCTCGATCTGCAACGTGATGCGCTGGCAACGGCCGGCTGCGAGCGCGTGTTCGAGGATACCGCCAGCGGCGCCAAGGCTGAGCGGGTTGGTTTGACCGCTTTGCTGGCCACGCTACGCCGTGACGACACCGTGGTGATTTGGCGCCTGGATCGCCTCGGCCGCTCGCTGAAGGACCTGATCCGGCTGGTTGAGCAATTGGACTCCGCCGGCGTCGGCTTGCGCAGCTTGCAGGAAAACATCGACACCGCCTCGATTGGTGGCCGCCTGGTGTTTCACCTGTTCGGCGCCTTGGCCGAGTTCGAGCGCAACCTAATCCGCGAGCGCACCCAAGCCGGGTTGTCCGCTGCACGGGCTCGCGGCCGTAAGGGCGGTCGCAAGAAACGGCTCGATCCGGCAAAGCAGAAATTGGCCCTGCGCCTCTACCACGAGCGGCAACATACCGTGGCGGAAATCTGCCGGATGATGGGTATCGGCCGTTCGACGCTCTACAACTACCTCACCGAGGCCGAACGCAATGCCCAGCGGGCGGCGTAAAACCATTCCGACCGATTCGCTGATGCAGTTGCGGCAGCGGCTCGACCGCCTACCCAAGAAAAGCCCGGAACGGATTGTTCAGGTGGCCGCGATAGCCGAGTTGTACGGCGTGTCCCCAAGTACCGTATACCGGGCGCTGAACCTCATCCATAAACCCCACACGGCTCACCGCGCCGACCATGGTAAGCCGCGGGTATTGCAGCAGGCCGAGCTAGAGCGCTACTGCGAGCTAATTGCCGCGCTGAAACTGCGCACCACCAACAAACAAGGGCGGCACCTATCTACCCGCCGTGCCATCGATCTGCTGGAGGGCTATGGGGTGGAAACCGAGCAAGGCTTGGTCAAGGCGCCCCAAGGGGTTCTGACCCGCAGCACGGTGAACGAGTACTTAAGCCGCTGGCACCTGGACCAGTCTCGGCTGTTGCGGCAACCACCGGCCATCCGCTTTCAAGCGGCGCACAGTAACGACTGTTGGCAATTCGACCTGTCGCCCTCCGACCTCAAGCACATCGATAAGCCGGTCTGGATCGATCCGGCTAGGGGCATGCCGACGCTGATGTTGTTCAGCGTGGTGGATGATCGCAGCGGGGTGGCCTATCAGGAATACCACTGCGTATACGGCGAGGACGCGGAGTCAGCGCTGCGCTTCCTGTTCAACGCCATGGCACCGAAGGTCGATCCGACCTTTCCCTTACAAGGCCGCCCCAAGATGATTTACCTGGACAACGGCCCAGTGGCCAAGCGCCGGGTCTTCCAGAACGTCATGCAGGCGCTGGACATCGAATGGCAGACACACATCCCGGCCGGCAAGGATGGCACCCGCACCACGGCGCGCTCGAAAGGCAAAGTGGAGCGCCCCTTCCGCACAGTGAAGGAAGCCCACGAGACGCTGTATCACTTCCACAAGCCGGAAACCGAAGCGCAGGCCAATGAGTGGCTGCTGCGTTACCTGGTGCGCACCTACAACCTTCAGCGGCATCGCTCCGAGCCGCATTCGCGGATTGAGGACTGGCTGGCCAACTTGCCCGTTGAGGGCCTGCGCGAAATGTGCACCTGGGAACAGTTCTGCCGCTTCGCCCGCGAGCCGGAACGACGCAAGGTCGGCGTCGATGCCCGCGTCACCATCGACGGCACGGCCTACGAGGTAGAGCCCGACATGGCGGGCGAAACCGTGCTGTTGCTCTGGGGCTTGTTCGATGACGAACTCTATGCTGAATTCGAGGGAGAGCGTTTCGGACCTTACTACCCCGTCTCTGGCCCCATTCCCCTGCATCGTTACCGCGCCTTCAAACGCGGCAAGGCGGATGAGCGCTCCGATCGAATCCGCTCGCTGGCCGACCAGCTTGGCCTGCCTATCGCCGCATTGGCCGGCGATGACGTGCGGTTGACGCCTCCCGCGACGCCCATGGTATTGCCGCGCCAACCCTTCGATGCCGAGGCGCACGAATATCGGTTTCCCAACGCCATCGCCGCCAAGTTGGCTATTGCCGATGACCTGGCGCAGCCATTGGCTAAGCTCTCCGCCGACGATCAAACCTTCATCCACCAGGTGCTGAGCGAAACCCTGACACGCCGCATCGTGTTGGAGCGCGTGCGGGGCTACTTCCGCCACACGAAAGCAGGAGAAGAACATGCGGGCTGAAGTGATGCTGCACTACGGACTGGCGTTACCACTGAACCAGGCAGGCTACTTTGAAACCGGCCACCATCAGCAGTTGATCAAGGACATCAAGGGGGCGATCTTCGAAGGGCGGCTGATTGCCCTGTGCGGCGTCATCGGCAGCGGCAAGACCGTGATGTTGCGCCGGCTTCAGCAGGCGATGGAGGAGGAAAGGAAGATCACGGTATCCAAGTCGCTGGCCATAGAGAAGCACAGCATCAAGCTGGCCACCTTCATCGCCGCGCTGTTCTATGACCTCTCCACCGAGAAGCAGGTACGCATCCCCACCCAAGGCGAGAAACGTGAGCGTGACCTGCGCGAACTGGTGAGGAAGAACAAACGTCCGGTGGCCCTGTTTGTCGATGAGGCCCATGACCTCAACGGCCACACCCTGACCGGCCTGAAACGCCTGATGGAGTTGGTCGAGGACGGTGACGGGCGGCTATCGATCGTGCTCGCCGGACACCCCAAACTGCGTAATGACCTGCGCCGACCAACGATGGAGGAAATCGGCTACCGCACCGACATCTTCTCGCTCGACGGCATCACCGGCAGCCAGCGGGAATACATTCACTGGTTGCTGGAAACCTGCACGGAGGGAAAGGTCGAACCCGAGTCGATTCTGACCGAGGACGCCATCGATCTGCTGGCCACCAAGCTGCGCACACCGCTGCAAATCCAACTGCACCTCAGTCTGGCCTTGGAAGCCGGCTACTTGACCGGCGAGAAACCCGTGTCGGCGGAACTCGTGCAATCGGTGCTGTCGCGCCAACTGGATGACTTGGAACCGACGCTCACTCGCCACGGTTACCGCATCAAGGATCTGGTGGAGCAGTTCGACGCCAGACCCACCGAAATCAAGGCGTTGTTCAGCAACACGCTCGACCCAACACGCGCAGCCGATTTGCGCGACAAGATGCTAGCAGCGGGCCTGCCGATCTGAGCCCCGTCATTTGCAATTAATGCTGGTTGGTAGTGCTGGAATGCAGGTCGGCGCGGATCAATGCAGGTTCATTCGCAGGTAATGCTGGTTTGCGAGTTCGGACAGTCGCAGTTAACTCTGGCCAAAATCGGTGTCGATTGCAGGTCGGGGTGTTTTCGTTTGCAGGTCGTTACACCTAGCGAAGTCATCTCTCCAATCTGCAACAGGTCGTGCCGATTAAGTAGGGCGCATCAAACCTACAACGGCAATTCGTCAAATGAGCACGATAGCGCCGATGGAGGGGCGGGGCAGTCATGAGATAAAACAGCATTAATAAATTTTGGCTTGCCCGCAGCGTTACAGCAGCTTGCTTCGGGGGGGGAATGTAGTCAGTTAGGGCTGCCTTAGGCAGATGCTTTACGTGCTTCTCGCCACGTGCGCATCCACCGAAGCTATCTCCTGCCTACTGCGCCAGGTTGTGTCCGAGTACATAGGGCTCACCAAACCTACAATTCCAATCGTCCGATCCGTTACGATTTCGGCGGTCAACAGAAAGGGGGTCAACGAGGAGATAATGCAGCTTTGAATCAATTTTTCGCAAATGATCCGCCAAGTGTCGGCGCTACTGCGAAATTTACGAATCTGCCCGCGCTGGTCCAGCCAAGTTTTTTATATCAGGTGCCGTTAACGCCTCACGGCCATCAGCTAGGGCTAGTGACATGGGTAAACGGATCAATCCGTTATCAGCGACAACACTTAGGGGGATCGCATACGGGGGGCAGCGCCCAGGGAACAGTGCCATTTCGATGGATCTAATGACAATTAGGCTTCACACGACTCGTAATTTGCCACATGCTGATCCGCGGAACGTACTGGGTGGGAGGTAGGCTATGTTTGCTGAGGCCATGCGCGCGGATGGATACCGTTCCTATCGGATCAGGCTAGAAAGTCTACTCGGAATTCCCTGTGACGCTTCTGATCAAGACATCCATAACATGATCGAATCCGGCTTTCCGACTTTCAGGCTTAAAGAGCTCTGCGACCTCTACGAGATGAGAATATCCGAGCCCAACCTGATTATGGCGCGTCGCGCCTTGGCGGCCAGAATGACTCGTAATCAACGGCTTACAATAAGTGAGAGCGATCGGCTATTCAGGCATGTGCATATCACGGCCATGGCAGAGGTGATTTTCGGGGACGAGATTAAAGCCAGCAGATGGTTATCGAAGTCAAAAGATCGGTTTGTCGGAAAGAAACCGTTAGAGATGCTTTCTACCGTCGCCGGCACAAGAGCGGTTGAGGTGATGTTGATTCAAGTGACTGAACAATTTGCCTTGTGAACCACCGTGCTGCCGCGTGTGGTGATACGTTTGCCCCAAGCCTTTCCAAACGTTTTTCCTAATGAGATTGATCATGAAAGGTAAACGCAAGGCCAAAACAACCAAGTGGCTCATGAAAGGTCAATTCGAGATCGAGGCTAGGCTAATCCTGCGAAAACGATCCCGTGGCGCTTCGAACCATTTCCTTGATGCTGCAGCTATGTTTGGAGTCGAGCATGAACCGGTAGGTTTGCTAGCCGGTAAATTGCCTTGAGTTATCTAAATATTCTCCAAAGCTCGCCGCCTAATGTTGTACAAACGCTACCGATAACTAATTGCCGCGGTTTCGCAGAGAGACAGGATGCGACGGACTGCTTCCGGCCAACTTCTGCGCGTCGAGCACACCAAGTGTGCTGGTCAAATCCAATGCAAACGACTGGTCAAGTCGAATGCAAATGGGTGGTCAAGTCTATGCAATTACGCAGGTTGGTATCATATCTGTCACAGAGCAAGCTGTAATCGCACTACTGAAGGCCAAGAAAGTGGTCTTTTTCACAGGCGCTGGTATCTCCGCCTATAGCGGTATCCCTACATACCGAGAGAAACTTTCTGGAATTTGGGCAGGATACGATCCGAGGGATTTAGAGACGGCCAAGGCCTTTCGGGCGAATCCAGCATTGGTATGGGGATGGTATCTGTGGCGACGGTTCCGAGTCGCTCAAGCAGAGCCAAATGCCGCACATCTTGTGATATCTCGCATGGCTAACTCACTGCGCCAGGTTTCTGTTATCACCCAGAATATTGATGACCTCCATGAGCGAGCAGGCTCTTTAAACGTTGTGCATTTGCATGGCAGTTTGGCAATGCCCAAGTGCTTCGCTTGCCATCGGCCTGCAGCTGTGTCACCTGATCAATCCGCAGTGCCGGATGATGGTGCTCTGATCGAGCCGCCTAGGTGTCAGCGTTGTAATGGCAAAATTCGTCCAGCGGTGGTCTGGTACGGAGAGGATTTGCCACCTCAGGCTTGGAAGGCCGCGGTACTTCTAGTGAAGGATTGCGATCTTTTGATTTCAGTGGGTACCTCTGGGGTCGTCATGCCAGCCGCAGGTTTTCCCGACCTTGCATTGGCATCTGACGCTTCAGTCATTCATGTGAATAAGGTTGACGTGGCAATGGATGAGCCGAAGGGATACATGCTGATCGGGCCTGCCGCCAAAGTACTGCCGATGCTGCTCGAAAAGATAGAGGCACCCGCCCGAGTCGATTTCTCATCGCTTTCAATGGAGCTGATCGCCCGATTGAATGCAGAGTCGACGGTCGAGATTCTGCTACCGAAGTGGAATGCACCTATTGCTGCCGCGCTCCAATAACCACACAGATGACCACGTAAAAATGGCTACGGTTGTGACGTGTTCGAATTAATCGTTTTGGAGCATCGGCAATGTCGGCTTTCATCATCGGATCGTCCTTGAAAAGCTATAGGCTGCCCTATGCTTCGCGCACCGTCCGCATCATCCACAATCACGCTTTAAGAAGCAGGGCCATGATCCACAGCGGTAGCAAGAATACGAGAGGAACCACAATTACAAGGATGACGCCACGGATGACGTATCTCCAGATCCCCAAGATTGATAAGCAACGGTGGCCTCGTTTCATGATGCTTTGGAGCGCTGAAAGTATACCGCGGGCTGAATGAAGGGGGCTACGAGCTCGGCTGCCGGTGCCGGGTATAGAGTATTGAACCACCCACTCCCGACGCTCCTCTAGTTTGAAGTTCAAACGTATCCGGATACCCCTTGATCAATTCACTGAGCTTTTTATAACCATGGGTGCGAGGGTCGAACTCAGGTCTCAATTTGCTGATATTGGCGCCCAGCGAACCCAAGTGAGCCCAGCCGTCTTCATCGGCAATATCATCCAAGATCTTTGCGATGAAACTTACTGGTGCCTTGGGTAGCTTTTTTACTCCGGGCGTACTGGCGACTTTGACGGCCTCGATTTCGGTGGATGGCTCAGGTTCGGGTCGACCATGTCCATTGCTTGCAGCAACCAGCACTTCACCGCGCAGCAATTCGGTATAGATGAACTTGTCACAGGCCGACACGAACGGTCTCGGGGTTTTTTCTTCACCAAACCCGTAAACCGTCAAACCTTCTTCTCGTAGCCCTCCGAGCTGAACGAGCTTATCGGTGCTGATCGCATTAGCCGCCGGGACATACTCGGCCGCGATCTCGAACGGCACCTCAACTTGCAGAACGCCTTGCTCAAAGGAGGACTGGTAAAAGGTTGCCGGGTAGCGAGTTTTGCCTAAAAGAATCCACACCGCTTGCATAGCAGGTGTGCCGGGGCTGAGAAGGATAGACAACTGGGCACCTGGAACACTCAGATGCTTTGAATGCTGATTAGCTGCCTGGTAGATCTCCCCTAAATGAACGGGGGAAGACAATTTTTCGTAATACGCCGTGATTGGCACATCGATCTGCTCGCGGAGCCACGCAAGATAGGGCTCAACGCGCTCCGTGGGATACGAGCAAGCAACTGGACGTTATCGACAGGTACAGCTTTTAGCGTGGACAGAATCGGGCCCGCCTCACCGCCTGAAACTGCCTTGAGATCATTACCGCCAATCCAACTAACCAACACGCGTTGCTTTGTCATTACTTTCCCTGTACTCCGGTCTCCCTCTTACCCATTTTTAGGCTGGGGAAATGTGCTCTGGTTCGCGACGTAGATGGTAAACCATCAGTCTCCACGGCTCTTGATACGACTACCGATCAGCAGGTGACAATAAGTGTTTGCATGACGCGATGAGAATCCGCCGTCGAGATAGGTGGGATGGCCGTACTTAAGGAATACGAGCGCAGAAGGTTGCTCGTCTCGAATCATTCAAGACCAGCATTGCTGTTGACGCTAACGCCGAATTGATCCATTCATCGACGCAGCACTGACCCCCCTCTGACCCGAACAAATCCTAGCCGATGAGGCTGAGGGCAATTGGCGCTTAACGATTGGCAAATTTCTTCCAGTCATTTACAGCTAGCTTTGGGTCGATTTCTGCCTGTCGAGATGGGTAGTGAACGGCCAGAAGCGGCAGCGAGTGTCTAAAAAGTCAGGGGGGCGATTCACCGTGTCATTGGCACCGCGGCGGCTAATGACGCCTGATTGACCTCAACAATAGAGCCGCTTAGATAATGTCCGCCTTTTACCTGGACAGCTACCTGCTCCCGTCATCCGACGCAGGCAACTCTGTACAGATCCAAAGCGCTGGATGCAAGGACTTGCCCCCACAAAACGGGACACCAGCTCCCTTTTACATTCATGCGGCTATCATGGAACTTGCCCCCTTATACACTGCTAAATCTTCGACAAATCAAGCATCCCAATCACACTGCAATCCCCCGCTTGCAATGCATCCAGCGAGCTGGCTGTGCACAATTGGACCTGATGCGGGCCGACGGCTTTGGCGAATATCCGGTGGCCCTGGTGATCGCCTGCGATGCTGAGGCGATGTTTGTGCAGGCCGGTTTCGCCTTCCTGCATTTCACCCGTATGGGCCCTTGGTGATTGCGAATGGAACAGGTTGAAAACGCGGTCGCGTGGTACGCCGAGCTCTTTCCAGGTTTCGAACGGATCGCCTTGTTGCAGCCCGGCGACAAATTTTCCTCGTTGCACCCGACCGACATAATGAGCGAACGGCGCGTCTTCAGTGGCGTGGCTAATCCTGGAGATGACTTTCACCGCGCTTCCGGGTGCCAAGCGCAGTAGACCGATAGCCACCCCGGTTTTGCCATTAGGGCTGTACGGTACGTCCGGGTTGGAGACCAGCGGTTGATGGACGATGATCGCCTGGCTGGATGCGACCGGTTGGCTCACCGTTGCCGAGCCCTCTAACTCACCTTTAGCGAGTCTGCCTATTTCAGCTTCCAGTACCTGGAACATAGCCGCTGCAAATCCACCAATCGGCCCATTAGCTGCAGGGGCATTGTCCTGGTTGCCCGAAGCCGGCTTCGTCATCGTGCCGCCAGCCACCGATTCAAACAGTGTCTTAACAATGCCTGAGCGGCTGCTGTTCCCCGCCAGCAGTACATGCACACACTCAACCCGGTGACCGCTAAAGGCTTTGCTCATGGCGCTGAAGAAGTTCTGAATGCCAAGACCAATGCGGTCATTGAGGTAGCTCAAGACTTTGTCCACCGGGACGGCCAGTTCGACGTTATCGACCTTTACACCATCGCGATTAAGCATTGGCAGTTTTATTGTTCCGTCCTTTCCGGGCAGAGCGCCCTTTTCCCACAATGGGCGCAGTCTCGACATCAACATTACGCTGTTGGTCGAGGCACTCTGGCTGTCGACCAGGAACACTTCCGAACCCGGAAAATCCTCAGCATCCAGCGGACGGACGAAGCCAATGTGTTTGGCGCGGCAAACCTCCAGATTATGGCGAAACACCAGATAGGCCATGTTTTCGAGCAGGTTTTCGCCGCCCAAGTAAGCATCCCCGGCGTTGCCGTAGTGCTCGAAAACCTCCTCCCAGCCTTCGTCCTCTTCGTCGGCAGTGGGCAACCGGTAACGACCAAAATCAAAATCGGTAGTGCCGCCACCAAAATCAAATACGCCGTAGGCGATGCCCTCTTCGGTGGGTTCGATGCCTAATCGTGGCAGTGCGGCTGCCGCGTAGGCCGCTGGTTCGTTGGCCAGTTCTTCGACACAAAAGTCCTTGAACGCCTCGCTCTCGAGCAACTGCGGCGGCAGGCTGCGTTGCAAGCCCCTACGGAAAGACATCAGGATGGTTTCTTTGAGATCCCTGGTGTAGGCAACGGGGAATGTCATGTAGTAGCGCAAGAACAGTCCGCGACTGCGCCAGTTGATTGCCATCCCAAGGTACCAGGCATATAGCTCTATCGGATCAAGCAGGTCATTGGGGCTGACGGTCAAGGGTTTGCCTTTGACCACATCACGCTTGGTCAACGCCTGTAGCGGGTATTCGTAATCATTGGCACGGTCGGTGATACGGGTGAGATTGTCTGAGCCGTGACGGAGAGCCCAATGCTTGATTTTTGACAGGATGCTGGCGACAACTTTAGGGTCGCCGCCATTGGTGCGCAGGCTGTGCAATGCTTCGTGAGAGCACCGCACGTTGTCCCAGTTAAGGTCGGGGCGGTAGGCCTGCGACGTCCAGGTTTCCAGACTGCGCTGCAAATCGATAAATTCGAGCACTGTCGGGTTTTCGTAGTGCTCGGGTTGCTCCTTTTCCCACTGATCCTTGGCACCAATACGCAAAAGTTTGTAGCGGCCATTGTCGTCGTAAGCCACCACGCTGCTGCTTGTGCCAAAGTCGATGGCAATGTTCCAGTTCTTGATATCCGCCACGGGGTCCCGTGCACGCAGCTTGGCTTCGCTCAGCACTGCTGGGTCCTCACCAAAAAGCTCCCATAGGCCTAGGTTAGGGTCGGTGAATTGAGCATCAGTGAGTTTTGGCAGGCGGCAGATACGGTAGTCAACTTCGCGGTAGAGGGTGACAAAGTCTGGTGCAGGCGTATTCATGATTTTTAACGGATCCTCTTTGCGATCGGTGTCGAGTGACTTCATATACCAGCCACGCTGGATAGCGCGGGTCACAAATTCCTGGGTGTCGAAATACCTCACCTGATCACTGCATGCGATCAGGCAGCCTCTGCCTCCGGGGTCGAACCTATCGCTTTGAACACCGAGCATGCCCTCCCGTGTAATCCAGTAGTCGGTTCGTTTCAGCTGCTTTGAAGAGCCTTCGCGAAGGGGGTTGCCGCCGCTAGCGGCGAACGCCTCCAACTCGGCACGCGTGGGCAGGCGCCATGGAGACGTGCGCAAAATTCCGTTCTTTTTTTCGACGTATTCCTGGGCCTCGAGCAGCGTGCAGTCGTACCAGGTTTCGCAGCTGTAATCCCACATCAATCGGCTTTGGGTGTCATACAGCATCATCGCGGATTCTTCGGGATGCCCCACCAGCCAGAATCGCGAAGCGGCAATTACAGACGCACACTTGATGCGCAGATTCGCCATAAACGCGTTACGCGCAATAGGTGGAGTAGTCCCGGACATTTGGTTTTCCTTTATTTTTTGGACTTGTTGCAACAACCCGATCAACTTACGGCGCGCAGCGGTCAATCCCACAGTCTGAGCTTCGACCATGGGCCTTAAGAGACTCTGTTTGATTAGCAGCCATGAATGCACGGACATACGGTTTTATTCAGCCGCGACGAGCGGCAAACGCTGGAGCTCACCACCGGCATTGATCAGGCCAGGCAACCACTGCGCAGCAATGACCTCGCCGCGCAGCGTCGTACGATTGTGCAAGCGATAGTCGTATTCAGCGCCGACTTCCACGGTGCGCAACTGCGCCTGACGATCCCGCCAGATCAGGTTGTGGGTCTGCAAGCAGCCATCAAGAATTTGTAGTTCGGCTGCACTGGCCGGGCTGGATGCGGTTTTGCAGCGTTCTGCCAACACATCCCATAAATCAAGCAATCGCTCCCACTGTGCGGCGGTAGCCAAAAGGCGCGTCAGTTGCAGCCCCTCGTTCTCGCCATGAACCAGCCAGTAGCTGTTGAGTCCCTCATCAGCGCAGAGCGTTGCCAGCAACTTCAACGGAGCTTTCAACTGGTCGCGCAACGGATCATGGGGGCACTCAAGTGGTGGCTGCGTTGCTACAGCCACGGGCTCTGGCACTGGCACTGGCACTGGCACTGGCACAATGTTTGAAACTGAAGCCTGCGTGGCAACGATATCCAGCACTGACTGGCGAACTTCGGCATCCTCCTTCAACAGCCTGATCAATTCAACACGCAGCTCTGGCTCGAGCATGCCCTGCGTAAATTGCTCTTCCATCAAACTGCCTCCAAGAGGTCGCGCAACTGCACGCGCACCTTCAGCTTGTAGGTCAGCTCATGAGCAAATCCCAACACCGTTTGGCGTTGTGCAATCGGCAACTTGAGGAAACGTCGACGCAACACGGCGATGGCTTCCGGCGAAGGTTCAGGGAAGGGTGACTCAACGTCCGGAATGTGAAACGAACCCGACATGAATGCCAGATCCTGCGGGCTGACACTGGACCAGAAATGCTGAAACAAAAGCGGCAGGTACAACTGCAGCAAATCGACGTCCGGCAATCCTTGAGTGACACCAGCAATGAGTGCCGGGCCGGAAGGCGCGTCCTCGACCGCTGGAGGCAGGGAAAGCGTGGCCAATAGATGCTCAGCTAACCAGGCACCATCGTGAGGCCGAAGCTGTTCCCCGGCCTGCAGTGTGATGCGTTCTGCCAGCGCCTCATAACGCAGCACTTCCCAGCGCTGGCATTGCAGATCTCTGAGCGTGCTCGAAACGTCAGCCAGGTGCCGGGCTGCGGCCTCCTCATAGATTAGCGTGATGTTCGTTTTCGCTAGCTTCGATTTCAGGTTGCGGCGATCACTCAATTGTTTGAGCACCGAACCTGCGGTGTACGCTGAATGGCTGTTCAAGGACAACCACTGTTCACCACCGATGAACGTGGCCACCCACGATTCATCGATTTCGGTTGATTCGAAACAGGCAATACGGTCGCCTATCAACACTAAAGCGTATTTTTCAGTAGACACGGAGCGGTCCCAATCAATGGCCACCACGCAACGAAACCGATGCGTGGAGTATGGCGGTTATCAGACGGAGTCAGGCTTTTTGAAGTGCTCGATCGCAGAATCCAGTTCCGAATGGATGGCCGCTTCGGTTTTTTCCGGGGCCATGGCTTTTTCGGCAGCGACGATTCTGCCTTCTGTCTCTGCCGCTGCAGCCGGTGCCAGGTTGCCTTCGAAGTACTTGAGCAGGCTGATGACGTCCGTGGTCGAGCTCAGCAATGCGGTCAAACGCTCACTGCTGAAGTATTCCGGATTCTTCGCCACCAGCGGCCAAAGGTTGGCCATGGTGCCTTCACGCACATTGAATTTTTCGTCCAGGCCCTGGGCACCGACCGCCAGGCCGGCGGCGAACTTTTCGGTATCGGTGATTTTGCCGCTTTCAGCCGGATCGAGTTCAAAGGCACGGATTTCTTCCATGTACGCTTCGAAGCTGTCGAAATTCTCCGGTTTGATGTCCTGACGTGCCGCTTGAATGGCGCGGTCGCCGATGTCGTTGAGCTTATCGTCAGGCCGGAAAATCTGCATGATCTGCAGTACGGCCTGAACCACACTGACGAACGTGCTGAGCTTTTCCAGGCCGCCGATCAATACCGGCACGACCTTTGGCAGCACGGTGGTGCAGAACGTGGCGACGGCCGGGCCAATCGCTGCGATCACCGGCGTAACGGCGGCAACGACAGAGGCGACCATGCTGATTGCTGCTGCTATAAAAGGAAAAACCATCATTCAGATTCCTAGATTGAGTCGAAAGTTTGAAGGAGTTCAAGCCTTTTCATCGGCCGTTGTGCGCAGGCAACCTCAAAGGCATCCAGCGAGTTTCCTAACGCGTTGAATGCGTTATTCAGCAGTGGACGCATGACCGCCCAATCCTCTTCGTACCAGCCAGGAATGCTCGCGCAATCCTCGAAGACTTTGACCAAGAGCCCGAATACCTGCGCAGATGTCAGCGCGAGCCCATCGCTCAACGCGCGTGACTCGATACCAAAGCGCTGAGCGATGCGTATGTGCAACGACTTGGAACTGTCCGGCTGCAAGCGCAAGCGGTTGAGCGCCAGGAACATGTTGAGCAACAAGCACCCCTTTTCCAGCACTTGCGACAGGTGCTCCGGCTGTGTCATCAGCGGATCCGCCGCCAATCGCGGCAACAGCTTTTCACGTTGCTCCCAGAGCTGGAGTCGACCGCGTTGCTTGATCATTTCCTCAGGGATTTCCGCTGCATCGGTTTGCGCGATCTGCTCGATCTGAACCCGCACCGCACCGTGCCAGCCGCCGCAATAAACAATGGTTTCGCCCGGCTTTAGCAGCGGCAGAAACGCCTGTTGCTCTTCGCTCAGGCCAATGGCGTCACCAATGATTTTCCGGTCGTCGGCTGCGAACAGACGATGGACGATTTTGGTGTTGGTGTTCTTGATCACGTCAGCTATCAACTTGTTGGGAATCTGATCGGCAATGATCAGTCCTTCGCCATATTTGCGCACTTCGGCGAGCAGGTTGGCGAACATCTCGACGCCCATCTTTTTCGATTCGGCATCGCCTGGCTCCGGTCGCGACAGCAGTCGGTGGGCTTCTTCAATCAGGGTCAGATGCCGAAAGTCGGGCTGGATTCTATGCCGCTGCTTCATGCATTCGGCCAAGCGATTGATGATCAAGCCCATCAGCAGAGCCTTATCCTTCTCGTCCTTGATCTCTTCCATTTCGATCACCACGCGGCGGTCGAGCAATTGGTCGAAGTTCATCGAATAACGCGAGTTGAGCATTCGCCCCTTGACGCCCAATGTCAGGCTGGTCAGACGCGCGACCAGTGAACCACGGTATTTCTCTTCGAACTCACGGCCCATTTGCTTGGACGTAATGACTTTGTCCAGTTGGGCGATCATGTCGCTAAAGGTTGGCCAGGCATCGCTACCCGATTTCCAGGGGTCATCGAGCAGGAAGTTCTGGGTGCTGTGGATGTCCCAGCCTTTGGCCTTGTAAGCTTCGATAATTGATTCTTCGACAATCGAAGGCATCGCAGCTTCCATCGGGAATACCGCAGCCAGCGTGGCATTGAGTACTGATATGTGGCTGGCCAGGTTCTGCCGGCTGGACACCAGTTCGAACGGATTGAGACGAAACGGCGTCAGGTCCTCGCGGCCCAGGGTGTAATAGTCGACTTCAACACCACGACCATGCAGGGCGCGGTATTCGGTCTTGGCCGGCTCGATCACCATGAATGGCAACCGGGACTCCAGCAACAGGTTCATGCACGTGGTGGTTTTCCCAGCACCCGTTACGCCTGTCACAAAGACGTGTTTGGACAATTCCTTGAGCGGCAAGCTGACCGGTTTGTATTGCAATAATCGACCATGTTGAATGATCTTTCCGATCTTCAAGATGGGTTCTGTGCTGGAAGGGTCTGTGCCGGTATTGAGGGCAAAGTCGACGTTCTTGCGGATCTTCAGGCCCGGCAGTTCCAGGCTTGGCAAGCCAGCCACCAGCGCCAGCTCTTCAATGTTCAGCCATGTCGCCCCCACCAGTTCACCACTCGCCAGCAGCGGAGCACTATGGGCAATACAGTTGTCGGCGGAAATGCTTTTGTTCTTCAAGCGACGCAATTGCAACAGTTCCGCGAGATTGAAGGTGGTGCCGGATTGCAGCTTATGAACCCTCAGCGGGGTGACGCTGGAATTGTTGCCCTGGAAGGTCGAAATCAATCCGCGAGACAGACGCTCGAAAGTGCTGCGGGTTTCGGCACTGACATAAATGGCGGTGCGGTACATGCCCTTGCTGCGCCCCTGCAGGAAACGCTCGATCAAAGTTTCACTCAGATGTTTTTGCAGTTCTTCCGCGCGCTTGTCGGTGCGTTCACGGGTCATAGCCAGGCTCTGGCCGCCACTGTTCCCTTGGGCCTGGGAATCACTGGTACCAGTGGACGTTGAATGATCGTCGCCTTTGGTAACTGACTTGTTGGTGCCATTCTGGGTCGATCTACTGTGACTACTGCCCTCACTGCCGGTGTTTTTTGAGGCGCCCATCGACGTTCCACTATTCGTCGATTTGGACGTACTGTTGGATTCATTGGTCGAAGTGCCGATGGTCTGGGTGTGCTGCCAGCCACTGTTCTCAGACTGCTGCACCGACTGCTTGATATGCGCCGATAGCATTGTCGACAGGTTGTAGACACTGTCCAGAGTGGCACGAACCTCATCGTCCGAGCCGGGTTCTGCGTAGATGGTCAATTGCCAGGTCTCGCCAACCAGGCTGTTGGCCAAGCGTTCGACCCCCTGAAAGTCTTCTTCCGCCGCCCGGTCACTATCATTGAACGAGGGCACACCGGTGATCATTCCCAGGTGGCGGCTGTCGCGGTATAGATGTTGGAACTGCTCATCATCAGCTCTGACGTCTTCCAGACGGGCACCAAGGAAGTTGCCTTCGAAGGTTGCTCGCAGCATTTTCGCAGCATCGGGGATATCGACATCCGATGCGGAGGTCGCGACACCCAGATACAGGTCGATTCCTTCCGGCCGGCCAGAAAGGATGTACACGCTGGCACACGAGGTGCTATTGAGGCATGAGATCACATTGGTCATCGCCTGGCGATACGCCTCAGGCTTGCCCTCACCGATTTCGCTGATGTGCAGCAGGCGGTATTTGATCTGCTCGTCTGGAACCTTGGGTAGGCGAACCAGCTCGGCGAAATTGGGCGCATCCCAATCGATGCGCGGCAGGTCGTTGACAACCGATACACCATTTTTCTGCGCAACGGACGTTGGATCATACTTGGCATTCATTAAATGTTCCCAATCCATGAGGAAGTCTTCAGTGCTCAGCGTTTGCTGATATTGAGCACGCCTTTGGCGTCGAAATGATGGTCGTAGTTCGCACGAAAATAGCGGTCCACGGCCTGCTCGTAGGTCTTGGCCCGAAGCCACTCGATGACCTCGATGTTGGCATCCGGTTTTGCTCTGAGATTAAGTGTTGTCGCTCGACCCAAAGCGGTTCTGCCCTTGGCATCGAGCAGTTGCAGATCAGCATCGTTTTCGACCAGCAGCTTGACTATGCGCAGGTTGCCGACTCGGGTTCTGATCATCTGCCCGTCTGCTGCATGCATTAACGCAGTCATTGACCATTTGTCGATGTCATTGACCGTTGAAGCCAATAGTCTGAAGACACCGGCTTGAGGCTTGAAGCGCCTGGAAATGCACAACTGGATAAGCGGGGTTTGCCCATTGTGGTTCCTGATGTCAGGTGCCACGCAGCGGAGCAATTGCCAGCACGCCTCTACGTCTCCGGCCTCGGCAGCCAGGTGCAAAGGTGTATTACCCTCTTCGAAGGCTTGCGTCAAACCAATGATTGCCCCGTGCTCGCTCAGGTACTGCTCAAGATCACCGACATCACCCGAATTCAACGCTTCATTGAACTGGCGCGTATTGAGCTGTTGCTCAGACAGTGCTTTTGCCTCCACTCGCCAAGTAGCAGCAGCCCGCTTTTCGCTCACAGGTGAACGCTCAAGCGGTGGCTGGTCTCGCTCAGCCCAATTGCTCAGATCGTTCGATGTCCAGACGTTGTCATCTTCAAAATGGAACGACGGCTGCCAGTCCTGATCCCTGGCAATTACTGCCTCTTTGCCAACCGTGAGCACTTGGCCCAACTCATCACGCAAATAACGACCCAAACGAGTCAAAAAATCTTGAGGCAGCTTGGTGCTGGTCGCTAGATGGATACCATGGCGCCCGTCAAAGCGTTCACTTGAAGTGGTCAGCGACCACAGGGTCGCAGGTTTCTGCTCGGGATGGGCAAGCGCCCATCGCCGGGAAAACTGCAGAACCAAGGGGTACCAGGCGTCATCCCCAGTGCTGATACGCGCTACATCGATGGCCAGGAAAGGCACCGGCGCTTTCGGGATCTTGACGATAGAGGTGTAGCGCATGTTCATGGCTCGGGCTTCCATTTTCCGGTGGGCATGATTCAACAGCAGAGCAACAGGTAAAAGCGCTGAACCGGGTGCGCTCCCTCAACGGGTGCACAACCGTGAAAAAGAACATGGGGCAGGCCGCGACAAGAGGCTCTTTCTTGTGCAAATAAATTACGCGAAGTGCTCTATGCATGAACGGGCCTGCAACAGGCACGCTATCGGCTGCAGTTGCCGCTTCTTGAATGCGCCTACCTCAGGCGGGGACAACGATATCATTACGACATCAATTTGACGTATATGACTATTCAGAATCTGCGTAGCCATGCAAGCCATTCGACCATCGCGCCGGCCAGCGCATCTGCTCGACGCAGCGTTAACGCCTCGCTGCCACATGCAGGACACCGGGCAAACCATTCGCCTGGTCCCAACGCGTCACTGCGTGGGGCAACCGTCTTCTTCCAGCCACAATCTTCACAAACGTAGGTCATTGGGTGAGGTTTGATCGGCATTGCAATTCTCCAGAAACATCAAGGTGGACTTAGTTTTCATGCTGTTGGCTCCGATGCTTTCTGGGCCCCCTGGAGTTGTTCGCTCCGGGCTTTCTCCGCACGCAACTCTAAACGCAGCTGCCGATTTTCCAACTCCTGAATACGCGCCCACCGCATCGTGGCCCGGCAATTGATCATCAGCTCCCAAACATCACGCAACTTTAAAAACTGAAGCGACAACAACATCAATATCAACACTAGGAGCACCATCGCACCTGTCGTAACCATGTCCAATCCAGTCATATCCTGTTCCCTCACGAGTTCGAGCAATCCTCAAAGACAGCAACACGATATGTAGTTATTTACGACAGATCTATAATGTAGACTCATACAGGTAAACAAAACGAACACATGGAGGAGACATGAAACGTAAGCAATCCATCGAGCAGGTGCGCTGGGACCTGGCACTTCGCTATCGTTTGATCGAGACTGTGACCTGGTGGGAAGGCCGGCTGACCACGGGACACCTGGTCCAGAGCTTCGGCATCAGTCGTCAGCAGGCATCGAAAGACATCAATACCTACATCACCGAACATGCGCCTAAAAACCTTACATATGACAGACATCTGAAAGGCTATGTGCCGAGCAAGGCGTTCAAACCGCTGTTCATCGACGACAGCGCCAGTGCCTATTTACACCTTCTTTATCAAAACAATGCGCGTGCGCCGCACGTTGAAGGCCTAGCTCTGGCCTATGCCCATACCAAGGTGCTCGAAGTACCGGATCGCTCGATCAAAGCTGAGGTTTTGCGTCCGTTGCTCAAGGCTTGCCGCGACCATCTCCGGCTGGACATTGATTATGTCTCGCTAAACAGCCCGGAGCCAGAAGGACGCACCATCGCGCCGCATACATTGGTCTATACCGGCATGCGCTGGCATGTTCGCGCCTACTGCGAGAAAAACCGAGAGTACCGCGACTTCGTTTTGAGCAGGCTGCGAGGTGTGCCCGATTTATGGGGTGACGTAACCGAGAACGATATTGCCGCAGATGATGCTTGGAACACCGAAGTTGCGGTAGTCATCAGACCCGATGAGCGCCTGGATAAAGCGCAGCGGGAGGTCATTGAGGTCGACTTCGGCATGACCGAGGGTCATTTGGTGGTCCCGAGCCGCAGAGCGTTGGTGAAGTACGTGTTACAGCGCTTTCAGATTGATCCGAAAAATCTGAACCCTAATCCTGAGGCGCAGCAGATTGTGGTCGCTAATCTAAAAGAGCTGAAGCCATGGCTGTACGATTGACGCTACGGAAAACCACGGTTGTATAGAAATCAAAGTCTGATTTGCCATTCACAACAAGCCCGATGTGAAGCATTAGAGAGGTGGAGAGCTCGGCGAGTGTTGGGCGACACTCGCTGCAGTGACAAAATCAGTTCCAGAGCGGGCGCGGTTCCCACCTAGAGAAAAAACCCATGATCTCAGGCGTCATGCCGGCGTTGGCAATCCAACAGATCACCTCATCAGTCTCAGGATGCTTTTTTCGAGGAAAACAAAACCGTACTGTATGCGCAGATGGGGGTTTCGGAATTTAATCTTCACGATGACCTTTCACATGGGGAAACCCCACACTATCACCGGCGATGCATCGTTTCACTGCTGAGTTCTGGATGGGTCAGAGGTCCGCCATTAGTGCAGCGAAGATTTCCGAAGTGATTCTTTTTCGACTACAAAAGGCCCATTTAGGGCCTTTTTATTTTTGGTGCGCCAGGCATGGCGCGTTGCGCGCAAGCGCAACCAGCTTGGCTGTGGTGGCCACGCTGGTGACTGGGAGGTGAAAGTCCTCTACACACCCGGCAAGGGGAAGTGTTAGCCAGAGGCAAGGGTGTCGCGGGTGACTGCGAATCTGAAGGAAGCCCGAGGCAAAATGCTGGCCTGACGAACAGGAAGCGGATAGAGGCGGCGCAGCGGGGTAAGAAGGCCAAAATCTTCAAAGCCCAATACTTGCACGGAACGCTGTGACGTAGATCCGACAGGCATAAGCAGGAAGGTCGCGCGAATTACCCTGGGAGATCTGCACGTTTGCCAGTGTGCTACCGAGCGTCGAGAGGCGATGGGATGAGCGTGCAGAAGTCAGCCGAAGCCGTAGTAAGTGGCGAATAACCGCGCCACCAAGGGCCGAACAGGTTATGCCGCCAGTAGGCGTCAGAGTCTCGTTGAATACCGAAATGCAGAAATTTCTCCAAGAGAAGACTGTGACTCCGAGTCCCGGACAGAATCCGAGGATGACGGCTGACAGCGCAAAGGTATCGACGGCATCTGTGACGTGGACGAACGCGGAGCCGGACACGCTGATGGCGCGGGTGCTTGCACCGGCCAACCTCAGACGTGCGTATCAGCGCGTGGTCAGCAACAAGGGCGCGCCGGGTGCCGATGGCATGACGGTCGACGACTTGGCGGACTACGTGAATCAGTATTGGCCGATCCTCCAGAGGAGGTTGCTGGCCGGCGAATACCACCCGCAAGGTGTACGCGCCGTCGACATCCCCAAACCCAAAGGCGGCACCCGACAACTGGGCATTCCCTGCGTCGTGGATCGCCTGATCCAACAGGCACTGCTGCAACAGCTCACGCCGATCTTCGACCCGCTGTTTTCGGATTACAGCTACGGCTTCCGTCCGGGCAGAAGCGCCCACCAAGCCATCGAGACAGCCCGCGCCCATGTGGCGGCAGGGCATCGCTGGTGCGTGGAACTCGATCTTGAGAAATTCTTTGACCGGGTCAACCACGATCTCCTGATGGCGTACGTGGCGCGCCAAATCGTAGATAAACGCGTGCTCAGACTGATCCGGCGGTACCTCCAAGCCGGTGAGATGTCGGGTGGGATCGCCAGCCGACGGCAGGAAGGGACGCCGCAAGGCGGCCCGCTCTCGCCGTTGCTGTCGAACATCCTGCTCAACGAACTCGACCGCGAGCTGGAACGGCGGGGTCATCGCTTCGTGCGTTATGCCGACGATGCGAACATCTATGTGCGCAGCCCTCGTGCTGGCGAACGAGTGATGGCCAGTGTTGAGCGCTTCCTGAATCAGCGCCTGAAACTAACGCTGAATCGGGATAAGAGCCGAGTAGCCGGGTCTTGGATGTGTGATTACTTGGGTTACGGGATGAGCTGGCATCAGCAACCGAGACTGAGAGTGGCGACGATGAGCCTGGGTCGCTTGCGCGACCGGCTCAGAGAGCTGCTACGTAAAGCGCGGGGCCACAAGGTGGCGACTGTCATCGAGCGGATAAACCCCGTGCTGCGCGGATGGGCGGGCTACTTCAAGCTGAGCCAGAGCAGACGGCCACTTGAGGAATTGGACGGCTGGGTGCGTCACAAGCTTCGCTGTATCGTCTGGCGTCAATGGAAGCGGCCCTCTACGAGGGCGCGCAACTTGATACGCTTGGGACTTAATGCGGCGCGGGCGTGGAAATCGGCAGTCAATGGCCGAGGCCCATGGTGGAACTCGGGAGCGCCCCATATGAATCAGGCGTTGCCGAAGAAGCTGTGGGACCGCCTCGGGCTGGTCTCGATACTGGATACGATAAACCGACTTAACCGTATAACCTGAACCGCCGTATACGGAACCGTACGTACGGTGGTGTGAGAGGACGGCGGATGTGAATCCGCCTCCTACTCGATTCTTTTCGACCTCAGCAACCAAATATTCAACAACTGATTCTGTTATCTACTACACCTGCATCCACTCGTCATCACCGACAGCGTGGTGTTTTGAGCGCAGTTGACCAGATGTCACGATCACAACGGAAAAAATCTGCCCCTTGAGCCTCCCCTGTGCTGAGCGAAACCGCAATTCACGCAGCAATAAAGTGCCGACGCAGGCGCTGTTTCAAACTCGGCGCGATGCTCTAAAGGCAGGACGGAGAGCCCAGGGCGCAAATCTTTCTGTCCAAAAAAATAAAGGCTGAGGTCGCCGTCGGTCTCAAACAGCCCCAAGCTCACTTGGCCCAGATGCTCAACACCCTGTTGACGTAAGTCCATCAGTAATTCGTTCGATGAGATGTTCAGCTTTTTTAGAGACTTGAGCTCATAGAGACCGTCACGGATGACGGATACCCGCAGCCCGTCAATCCAGGCCTAGAATTTTTTTCTCTTTGTCATCACCAGAACGGTGAGCCGGTAAAGAACCAGGAGGTCATGAGCCTGCCTCAAGCACAAGTTGCTCAGTCATCGATCAACAATGCTAAGCGGGTACTTGATATGCCGTCTGCTGCATTGTTGAGCGTGTCTTATCTCGGCGAAATGACGGCGGAGGTGTTCACTCCGCGCCGGCGTGAGCGACCCGCCGCGTTACGAATAATGGGGCATTCGTTCAATCGCCCCCCACACCCGAAGGGAGTGCGGGGCCTTTTTTTGGGCCGGCGGCAACCAATGCCACCTGCACCGATCTACCAGCCCTCGGCTTTCTGGTTTTACGCAGAGCCGGCCATGTACTCGAAAAGTGATTGCCCATGTACTCTGGATCGGCCGACGTGGCCTTTTATCACAAGTACCTACCCTTGCCGGACGATCAGCTCGACGTGTATTTCAACGTCGGGGTGACCATCATGCTCACCGAGTTCCAGCCGTGGATTGCGCAGCTGGATTTTGCCCCGGACGTGGTCGGTGTCACCCGGGCCACCGATGTGCGGGTGCGCCTGCCAATGGCCTGGAATACGAAGGCAAGATCACCCCCAGGCCAGCGGTCCAGCGGGTGACCTCCTTGTTCTTCAGGCTGCAACGCATCGAAAACCTAAACGGCGAGATCGATCTATGAACAGCCAGGCCCCCACCGATTCGTGGGTTCCTTTGACCCTGCCCGCCGCCATCCGCGCCTAGGCCGCCCGCTTATTGACCGTCATCTGTACGGCGCGCACGTTCAGCGACCTGCTGCGTGCGGCGGATCGCGGCGAGGTTTTTGTCCTGGGTTTGGAAATCGTTCGCGCGCTGCCCCCCCTCGTCGGGGAAAACCTGTACCCGGTGGCGTCTGCCGCCAATTCGTGGTGCTGTGCCAGAAGCTGGGGCTGTTAGGAGAAAATCTGGTCGCCATCTACGGCAGTAAATTCAAGGCTGTTAACAACCGCGTCCTCATTTCACCAGCGCCAAGCTGAAGCGGCGGATGAAAGAAATTGAATCGAGTATCAATCGGTACCTGACTGCGCTCGACGAAGCTGATCGGCAAGAACCCTCGATCGCTCAGCCCAAGGCTGCTCGTTTACAAGAAAAAATCGACAAGCTCAATACTCAGATGAAAGAGTTACAGGTCATTGAAACTCAGCTCAACGAATCGACGCTGGGAACATGAAGCCATACTGGAGGAAATGCAGAACAAGCTGAGCAACGCGCCGGCCATGATGCGAGTCCGCAAGCGTAAGGTTGTGCATCCCTTCGGGACGCTCAAACAATGGATGGGTCCGACGCACTTCCTGACGCGAAAGCGGGCCGGGGTAGGTGCAGAGATGAGTTTGAACGTCCTCGCCTACCACTTGAAGCGGGTCATGAAAATTTACGGTACCAGCGGTTTAATGAAGGCGCTTTCGGCCTGAAGAGGTCTGTATTTTGGCCACTCAGCAAGGTAGAAGCGGCGCTGGGGGCTCCCACGCCCTAGTGATGATCCGCAGGACTTGTTGCGAGCAGTTCCTCAGCTAACAACCGTCGGCGCTACGCGCGAACAGTGCATCTGCGCGTTTTTACACACTCTGGGCCAAAAGGAGACGTTCAGTTGATGCCGTCGTCTTGTCCTTGAAATAGAGGAATTCTGTTTCATTTCTCAACGCCGCGATATGTTGAATGGCGCTTCAATTCCTCCTCTGATCCTATAGATGGATACAACTGCTCATGACGAGCGAAGCGGGGAGGCTCCCTTTTTTCATTCACATTATTGGATCTTCCCAAGGTGTTTCTTCGACGTCAAATTCGAGTCCTTTGTGAAGTCCCTCCCCGGTTAAGTCAAATTGAGGATTTTAAATTCACCTTCATCTGACTCGAAAGCTACATCCAATTCCACAGAGAAGTCGTGTTCCTGCTCCTCTTGATGCTCGACGTTATCGAACGTATACAAAACTCCGTCTTCCTTATCATAATGTCCTTTCACTGTGTCAGGGCCGTTGACATCAGCTAACAGTTTGACCATAACATCGAAATTTACCCCACTGCTTTCATTGTCAATCTGGGTGATTTCAGGCTCGACTCTCCAATCTCTGTGACACTGAATTCTTCAAGCTCAGCATCTTCCCACGTAGAAACGTTATAACCGTCAGAACTCTATAGTTGGGACTTAAGCTCTTGGATGATAACCTCTTTATTATCCTCGAGAAATTTCTCAATGAAAGCGGCCCTTCTCGCTTCGATATACTTGTAAAAATTATCCAAAAGCGAATTGAGATCTACACTGATAAATTTAACGTTTGATACGCAAAAATGCTTTGTGGTCTGGATCATTCGAAACCACATAGATACTTTCCCCTTCCTTCAATTCTTGACGTAGCGAAATCAGGGAAAAGGCGTCACGGAACTCGTTTTGTTTTTTGGCTGCACCAAATGGCCGCTTTTGTTTAAAAAACATATCCAAGATTTCATCAGGATCTATTTTCTTCATGTCCAAGATCCTGGCACGAGTGGCTTTAAGAAAAGCTTCTAAATCCGCCTCACCTTTTTCGTTCGGCTTTTCTTCCAAAAGAATAGGGAATACTTGGATAATTCCTTATCAGAGCGTAGAAAACCAGCTCGCTTTTGAAAATTCTCAATCCCTTTCAGCCCCTCTTTTATGGATTCGAGAATTTCTTTTTTATCTCTTGGATAACCACTCTGTTGGTAATGTGAACAAGCTCGCCTGTCTGACAAAGCTAGTCAAAAGATGAGATACTACCTGACGAAAAATCTACTCAGAAGCCATAAATAACTGTGTGCCTATAAAAACATTTTTGGTTAGCAACGTCATTTATTCCCCCAAACATCACAAATTAATGCCGAACATTCCCTCTATTAATAAGTTTTCCGTAACGAACTGATAAACCTTGTGCGTAATAGATTCATGGTATTCAATTCGAAAACCCGTAATCGCTATTCCTTCATTCGACCAATCGGCCATCCGACGAATCAGAGTATCCACCAGATTGACTTACCCAGATCACGGCAAACCAGCTTGAGTAACCGGCGGTGCGGTTTTCAGACGGCAAGAGTATAGTTTGATTCTCTCCGATCTGTGAACAAGTTCGCCATCGCTCGACTTTCATACCTTCTTGACGTATCAGCGCCTGATTACTTTAGCTTTATCACACCGCAATTATAACTCTCAAATCAATTAAATAATACTGTTCAAATGGTCAAAATTTTTTTCAAAAAAATCTTTATAAACACTTTTGCTAGGTATAAAAGCAACAATGCTTTCCTTTGCACGAGTAAGCCCTGTATAAATTATCTCAGCAGAATCTTTGTCACAGACAAGAAGAACTACAAGCGGGGACTCATATCCTTTGAAGCTATGAATAGTGGATAGCTTGGTAACCCCACTATTGAGGTTGAATCCAACTTTTTTTGAATTACCAAGAGCCTTAGCAGATTTGCTAAATTTCGGATGCTGCATCACTTCTAGAGTGGCGAACGTCGTGAGCGTACGCTGCTTATGCCCTTCACCATTGCGGAGATGATAATCCAAATTTTGAAGCACACTTTCCCTTGAACATACTATTGTCAGGTCGTTTGGATGTAAGCCTTCTTTTTTTGTTAGATCTACAATCAATTTCGCACATTTATCCAGCTCGTCCTCATGATAAGAGGAATAGGCATTAACTCCTAGCATCGACAGAGACGGCTGGTAAGACTCATCCACATCCAAGTCATAGTTTTCCAAGAGGTGGGTCGCCTGAAAAAGAGCGGCAATTTTCATGACATGGCTATCTTGTTTGAATCGGAAACTTTTGGTTAGTTTTTCCCACCGTCCAAAGCCATCGATCAGCTTAGATCGTCTTTCGGAGTCAATAGCCCGTGAGTAAATGTTTTGCTTTTCATCACCGAACAACACCATTTCGCCAGCCGGGTTTAAAAAATTATCCCTTATTAATTTTAGCCATTCTGCCTTATAATCTTGAACTTCATCTATCAGAATCGTCTCGTATCGTCGAATATTTTCGACACTTTGAAAAATATCTTCATTTGAAAAGTAGCGCTTTTCTAGCTCATCCCACGACAAATCTTTAAAATCAACCTGAACACCATAATTGTTAAACGCAGAACTCATAAAACCATGATAGTGCGCAATTTCAAAATTGGCCCATGAAAA
The DNA here is from genome assembly GCF_034348165.1 of Pseudomonas sp. CCI1.1. Classification (NCBI taxonomy): domain Bacteria; kingdom Pseudomonadati; phylum Pseudomonadota; class Gammaproteobacteria; order Pseudomonadales; family Pseudomonadaceae; genus Pseudomonas; species Pseudomonas sp. CCI1.1. The sequence goes on along the minus strand of NZ_CP133780.1, from coordinate 3,882,146 downwards.
ATCGTCACGAACCTCGCTGATTTTTCCCTTAATATACAATTGCAAAGTGATATTGAAGGTCAAAATCAAAACAGCACCTTCATGGCGTTTGTGCGCGTTCACCGCACGTTTTGCTAATACAGTAGTTTTTCCTGAGCCAGCCACGCCGCAAATTTTAGCTCTGGCTCCCTCTGAACTTTCACATAGCCGTGATTGTAACCTGGTGTATTGTAGCTCTTTACCCTCATTCGCATAGTGATAAGGGGGAAACAGTAAACGATAAAATTCTTTATACACAGTTTCGTAAAAATTTATGCCTCTTAAATTTTTGCTAAACGAAATTTTATACAGGTTATCCCTAGTTACTGACAATAGCGTCAAATCTCGCATGAGTTTTTTCTTCTTGTTCTCCAGATACTCTCGTTCCTTATCATAGCTTTTGTGTAATATTTTTTCCGACTTGAAATTACTCTCGTTTTCTCTAAGCTGTTGCTTTAGATTTTCGATAGCTGGCCTATAAAAACCCTCAAGCCCTTTTTTATCAACACAGTGAAAATAAACACTCACCTTAACAACGTTGAAAAATCTTTCGTCCCTTATGTTCTTTTCTAAAAGCCCATTAATGTGAACATCAAAAAATGTTTTCTTGTATGCAAAGGCCTGTGCGAAAGGGGACTTAATTATTTGTCCGTTACTCTTCAAACTCCAAACGTTGTCCGAAGACACCCTATACTGTTGAAGATCCCAATCTTTAACCTCGAGAATCACAACCCCCAACTCCTTATTGAGCAATACAATGTCTGGCCTGTCGCCATTGAAGCAAGGTTGAAAAAAAACATTTGTATTTTCGTCGAACATTAGGCTGAGAGCTTCGAGCAAATGTAACTCTCCAGGCGTAGGTGCTTGCCTAGATTTTTTAATTTGATCAATATTAGGGATTACATTTGCCACAGTCTGTATTCCTTTGAACATGCTCAATACGCACGTTAGCACAAAGCCATATCCCGCACATGAAATGCGCCATCTGTTTAGTTGATGATACAGGAAGCCTCAATTTTTATTAAAGCAAAAATCGCCCCTCGAAAACGGCCTCCGTTGTCAACTTTTTTACTAATCTGCTTTTTCTATCACTGAAGGGAATCGAGCAAGCGGCAGGTTTCTGCTTAATGCTGCCTCCAGGAAGGGTAGCAATGGGTCGCTATCTGCCGGTCATGGATGCGCAGCGTGATGAGCAAATCCGATGCAAATGATTGGTCAGGTCGAATGCGAATCGGTGGGCAAGTCTGTGCAATTACCATTTGCCGCGTCCCCACCGTTGGTGAAACTCGAATCATCTGCAGCACACCGTGCAAACTAACCGACCTACGACCTGATACGCCTCTATGGTGACAAAACAAGCCGGGTGGCCAAGACCTTGAAAAGCTCTGCAAGCATTTGCGCATCTAGCAACGCGTGGCGTGGCAGATCAGATAGCTCTACTTGTTCAAGAGCTTCCGCATCGATTTTATTTAAACGGATAGTGAGGTCGGTCGGTTGATTCATAACCTGGGCTGGCCAAAGGTGATGATCTGAACAGACGAGATCACAGAAAAACTTCCAATCCCGATTGGGCGCATCTGAACGCACCTCAAGCTTCTCTTCGAAGCAGCCTAGAACCCTTCGGAGTGAGGCCTGCCTTCGATAAGCGACTGACCATGCTGCAGAAGATCGAGCTGCGGTAAACGTTCTGGATGTTAAAGTCACTGCAATCGTGGACCGAATAGGTATCCGTCAACTCAACGTAAAACTCTTCGGCTGACTCTGATACCAGCGCTAGAGATATCAGCTTCGAGTACTGATTGAGCTGAGTGAATTCGCCATCTAGGGAAGGTCTGAAGTAAGCAGCCGTTTTTAACGGCCTCGCTGTCTGAGGTTCAAAAAACACCGACTTAATCGAAAATCAGACCTTTCCTCCTGTCAGTTCACTGTTTTTTGCGGAATAGCACCTTTTCAGGGCTCATTGTCCACATCACAGGCGCACCTCGCCTGCATTCAACAGTCGTTTTCGCATCATCCACAGGTTCGATAAGGCAAACAGTGTGGTCTGCTGCGCGGTGTTTTTCACCAAGCCTCGGAAGCGGACTTTCGTATAACCAAACTGGCGCTTGATCACCCTGAATGGATGCTCAACCTTGGCCCGGACTTGAGCTTTCGCGTATTCGATTTTGCGGCGCATGCGACCGATCAGGCTCTTTTTTGCATGCTTCTTATAGCTGCTGGGGCGCGCTGCGATCGACCAGATCATCTGGCGATGTTGATGCTCCGCACGCTTCTCCACGCCGGTGTAACCGGCATCGCCAGAGACGTAAGTTTCCTCGCCATGCAGCAACTGATCGACCTGAGTCACGTCCGCCACATTCGCCGCCGTGCCCACCACGCTATGTACCAGACCGGATTCAACATCGACACCGATGTGCGATTTCATCCCGAAATAGTACTGATTTCCTTTCTTTGTCTGGTGCATTTCGGGGTCGCGTTTACCGTCCTTGTTCTTGGTCGAACTGGGCGCATGAATGATCGTCGCATCGACCACAGTTCCCTGACGCAGCAGCAAACCTCGGTCGCCCAAATAGCCGTTGATGACCTGCAAAATCCCACCGGCCAGCTCATGTTTTTCCAACAGCCGGCGGAAGTTGAGGATCGTGGTTTCATCCGGAATCCGATCCAAATGCAGCCCGGCAAACTGGCGCAGAATCGTGGTTTCGTAGAGGGACTCTTCCATCGCCGGATCGCTGTAGCCGAACCAGTTTTGCATCAGATGAACCCGCAGCATGGCCATCAACGGATACGCCGGACGACCGCCTTCACCCTTCGGATAATGCGGCTCGATCAACGCAATCAGGCCTTTCCAGGGCACGACCTGATCCATCTCAATCAGGAAACGCTCACGGCGGGTCTGCTTACGTTTGCCTGCGTACTCGGCATCAGCGAAAGACATTTGCTTCATCGGGGCTCAACCGTTCAGTTCGTGGGACAGCCGTATCTCACCAGATTTGGAAGTCTTTTTCAGAGTTTCCCTAGGAATACCTTCAACGCCCGCTCCTATTCAACGATCTTGGTGTGCTGGACCGGCACGCTTGCCAAGCGCAGCGTTTCACTACACGGTAGAAGCAATCGGCTAAAAACGGACTCTCTTATCATTGCGGGCAGGCTGATGACTGACAAGAAAGAAACCAATAGCTGACTTAAGCCCGCATGACCATATTCCAGTCAGTCTCATGCCCGCAGCTTCTAATTCACGCCCCTGGGCCTGTTTTCAGACCTTCCATGGACTTCCATACGACACCGGCAAAATCACTGGGAATCTCCACGGTGCCAAGCTTCAGCGTACACACCTTCTCGCGCCCCAGGCGTCCCAAGAAATAGTCGGGTAGCCCGAACTTAGTATGTAAATCCACTTTCAACCTAGCGTGACATAAAGCCTGTAAACCGGAATTGCGCGTGTAATCACAGCATCGTACAATCATTCCTGTAAACCGGAACTGAGTGTGTATCCTTCGGCTCCGCTTAAATGAAACGCCGCCAGTTATGAACGCAAGGAGAAGTTGGATGGCCGTCAGTCAGGGCAGCATCATCGAGTCAATGGAGCGCATTTGCTCTGACCTCAATCGGGACGAGTTTGTCTTTTCCTTCCTGGATGCCTACGGCTTTCCCAAAAGCACCATCACGCGCCTGCGCAAAGGCGGTGATAGCCGCAACGTGGCAACCGGTGACGACATAGGGCTACGCAAACAGCTCCATTTCCGTGTGGTGGAGCCTGGCGTTGATGTTGGCACTGAGGCTGAATCGCTCAAGGCAGGCGACGTGGTAGCCCGCAACGACATCCGTTTTGTGATCGTCACCGACTTTGAAAGCATGGTGGCTTTTGACCTCAAGGCTGATGAGCGTCTGGACGTAGCATTTAACGAACTGGACAAGAACTACGCATTCTTTCTGCCGCTGGCTGGTTACGAGAAGGCGGTGATGCATTCAGAGCACCCTGCTGACCTGAACGCATCCGAGAAGATGGGCCAGTTGTTCGATCTCATCCGTGAGCGCAACGACCTGACCAAGCCGGAGGATATTCACGCGCTTAACGTATTCCTGACGCGCCTGTTGTTCTGCTTCTACGCTCAAGACACTGGGATCTTCGACAAGGGCCAGATGAGCTACGCCCTCCAGTCCTATACCAAAGATGACGGCTCTGACGTTGACCAGTTCTTCACCGACCTATTTGCTGTGCTCAACCTGGATAACGGCGCGCCTGAGCGGCAATACATGCCTGCGCACTTTCAGGCCTTCAAATATGTCAACGGCGGTTTGTTCCGTGACGACGAACCAGTGCCGGAGTTTGGGCGCAAGTCCCGGCGCATTCTGCTGGATTGTGCTCGCCTTGACTGGTCAAAAATCAATCCTGATATTTTCGGCTCGATGTTCCAAGCGGTCATTGATGAAGATCAGCGTGGCAACCTGGGCCAGCATTATACGTCCGTATCGAACATCATGAGGGTGATCCAGCCGCTGTTTCTCGACCCGCTGAATGCCGAGCTTGAGAAAGTCCGTTGCAACGAAAAGAGACTCAAGGCGCTGCTGGTACGTATCGGGGACCTGAGAGTCTTTGACCCAGCTTGTGGCTCCGGCAACTTCCTCATCATTGCCTACAAAGAACTGCGCCGCGTAGAAATGCACGTCATTGATGCGCTCAATGCGACCGGCCAACAATCTGAGATCTACTATTCTTGCATCCGCTTGAACCAATTTTACGGCATCGAGGTTGACGACTTCGCTTGTGAGATTGCAACGCTGTCCCTGTGGCTGGCCGAGCACCAGATGAACACGGAATTTAAGGCTAAGTTCGGTTATGCCGAAGCTGCACTGCCGTTGAAGGATGGCGGTAACCTGGTGTGTGGCAACAGTCTGCGCTTGGATTGGGAAAAGGTGTGTCCGTCTGCTGATAAGCATGGCAATCAGCACGAGGTGTATATCTGTGGCAACCCTCCGTTTCTGGGATTTAAGTTTCGCTCTTCTTCACAGAATGAAGATATGGATATCGTATTTAAGAGTTTTGCAAAGCACCGTCTTCTTGATTATGTGTCCTGCTGGTTTTGGAAGGCAGCATGTTATATGCAAGGCGACTACATTGAAGCAGCGTTTGTGGCAACAAATTCATTAAGCCAAGGCGAGCAAGTAGGTATTCTCTGGCCTGAAATCCTGGATAAAGGCATTAGGATTAAATTTGCATACAGAACTTTTAAATGGACGAATTCAGCTAAGAGCGCTGCTGCTGTGCATGTAACAGTCGTTGGTCTTACTAGGTCGAACAATCCTGCGAAGCTTTTCAGTTTTGATGATAAAGCTTTGAGGGTTTCAATGCATGACAATATAAATCCTTATCTGGTTGGCGCTAAAAATATCATTGTCAAGGGCTCTAGCACCCAAACATCTGGTCAGAACTCAATTAGGCTCGGGGCTTACTTAAGGGATGGCGGGGCTCTTGTGTTAGATGAAAATGAAAAAGACCGTTTACTTAAAGAGTGCCCAGATGCAAAAAAATGGATTAGGTTACTAATTGGGGCTGACGAAATGCTAAATGGAAAGCAGCGTTGGTGCTTATGGTTAGAAAATGAAAATTTAGAAGATCTTTATAAAACTCGTTTAATTTCTGAAAGACTCGAAAGTGTGGTTAATTCCCGAACTTCAAGCACAAAAATAGAAACCCAGCTTCAAGCAGAGACCCCCCATCTGTTTTCTTATGTAAATCAACCTAAAGATGGTTCCTATCTTCTTATTCCAACAGTAAGCTCTGAACGAAGAAGATATATTCCCTTGGGTTTTTTTGACGCTAAAGATATTGCAGTGGCGCCAAACTACATAGTTCCAGAAGCCACCCTCTACGAGTTCGGCATCCTGACCTCAGAAATGCACAACGACTGGATGCGGACGGTGGCAGGTCGCTTGAAAAGCGATTATCGGTATTCAGCCACCTTGGTCTACAACACCTTCCCGTGGCCAGAAGCCTCCGAATCCAAGCGCAAACACATCGAGGGGCTGGCCGAGGAAATTATACTGATCCGTGAGGACTATCCAGACAAGACGCTAGCTGATCTTTACGACCCCGACAAAATGCCTGTACCGCTGCTGGAGGTACACAAGACATTGGATTGTGCTGTTGAGGCGCTTTACCGCGACCGGCCTTTCCGCGATGCCTCAGAGCGCCTGGAACACCTGTTTGGTCGCTACGAAAAGCTGACTGCCGCAGAAAAAGCAAAGGCACCGGTGAAAAAGACCAAAGGGAGTAACTGAGCATGGCCAACCTGCTAACTGTCAGCTACAAACAAACTGGCAAAAGCTCCAATCTGAACAGCATGGGTATGCGTGAAATGCAGGCCCGCGCCTTTGAATCGCGTGATGCCCAGTACCTGCTGCTCAAAGCACCGCCTGCGTCGGGTAAATCTCGCGCCCTGATGTTCCTGGGGCTGGACAAGCTGCACAATCAAGGCTTGAAAAAGGTCATCGTGGCGGTGCCGGAAATGTCCATTGGTGGTTCGTTTAAGAACACCAAGCTCACAGAGCACGGTTTCTTTACCGACTGGACGGTGGCGTCGAGCTACAACCTATGTATCCCTGGCGGCGAACAGGGCAAGGTTAATACCTTCATCCGCTTCATGTCTGATCCAGACGCTCAAGTGCTGGTTTGTACTCATGCAACATTGCGGTTCGCCTACCAGAAGCTTACTCCCAGTGATTTTAACGACTGCCTGCTGGCTATTGATGAGTTCCACCACACCTCGGCGGATGGCGAGAACCGGCTGGGTGAGCTGATTGACGGTGTAATGAACGGCTCAAGTGCCCATATCATTGCCATGACCGGCTCGTACTTCCGGGGTGACGCAGTACCTATCCTGCTGCCGGAGGATGAGGATCAGTTCACCCAGGTCACCTACTCGTACTACGAGCAGCTGAACGGCTACCAACACCTCAAGTCCTTGGGTATCGGGTATCACTTCTACACAGGCCGCTACCTGGATGCCTTGCACGAGGTACTGGATACCTCGAAAAAAACCATCGTCCACATCCCCAACGTCAACTCGGTTGAATCGACCAAGGACAAATATTCCGAGGTGGATCACATTCTCGACGTGATTGGCGCGGTAGTTGATAAGAACATGGCAACGGGCATTATCACAGTGCGGGACAAGTCCGGGCGGCTGCTGAAAGTGGCCGACCTAGTGGATGACAACCCACAGCGCGTTGAGGTGCAAAACTACCTGCGCAATGTTTCATGCGCTGAGGACATGGACATCATCATTGCGCTTGGCATGGCCAAAGAGGGGTTTGACTGGCCTTGGTGCGAACACGTTCTGACCGTTGGCTACCGCTCCTCGCTGACAGAGATTATTCAGATCATTGGCCGGGCGACTCGTGACAGTGAGGGTAAGCCTCATGCCCAGTTCACCAACCTGATTGCCCAGCCCGATGCCGAAGATGATGACGTAAAGGTATCGGTCAACAACATGCTCAAGGCAATCACTGTATCGCTACTGATGGAGCAAGTATTGGCCCCGTCGGTCAACTTCAAGCCACGCTCCCGGATGCTGCCTGGCGAGCAGGCCAAGCCGGGAACGGTCATCATTGAAGACACGACCGCGCCGGTGTCTGACAAGGTAATTAAAGCCCTGGAGAACATGGACAACATCAAGGCGGCGATCCTGCAAAAGCCAGAGGTGGTTGCGCCCGCTGTGACAGGTGATGCCGACCCGCAAGTGTTGGAAGCGGTCGAAATACCAAAGATAGTTGAGAAGATGTATCCAGACATGGACGCCAGCGAGGTGCAGACGGTTTCTGAGGCTGTTTACATCTCTATGGGCATTCAGTCTCAGGGTGGGATGTTCGATGAGTCTGAGCTACCAGAAAGCGCTGAAGTCCACGTTCCCGAAGGCGCGGAGCAACCGGCAACGCCAGCCGGTGAACAGCCAGAGGATGTCGCAGGCAAGCCTGGCCCGCCCAGTGGTGGAGCCGCACCCCTGCAGCCCGAAGCCAACCGCAAGTTCGTTCTAATCGGCAAGAAGTTTGTCAACATAGAACATTTGAACGTGGACTTGATTCGCCAGATCAACCCATTCCAGGGCGCCTATGAAATCCTGTCCAAAGCTGTGACGCCTTCGGTTCTAAAAGCCATCCAGGATACGGTTGTCGCCATGCGCACCACCATGTCCGAGGAAGAGGCTGTTATCTTGTGGCCGCGCATCAATGCGTTCATCAAGGACAAAGGACGGGAGCCATCACCTTCCTCGGGGGATACATACGAGCGGCGACTGGCGGAGGCGCTGGCCTATATCAAGCGCAAGGCGCAGGAGCGTAAAACTCAGGCAGCCCAAGCTCAGCTATAAGGAGGCAGGTATGCCACCGATTCGGCACAGCAAAAGTAAGGCAGCAGACCGGCCGTCACTGGACGATATTTTCAACGGCCCGGACGAGTTCGGGCTACTGAACGTTCAGTACAAACACGTCAGCAAGAACGCGCCCATCGAAGTTTCTAATTTCGAAGCAATCAGCGCGTTTATTGATGAACACAGGTATCACCCCGGTGACGAAGGCGATTTATCAGAAAAGCGGTTAGCCCGGCGATTAAAAGGCTTTCAGGTAAACCTCGGGTTTCACCACATCCTCAAGCCCTATGATCGCCACGGGTTATTGCCGGAGCTGGGTACCCAAGTCGAGCTGACAGAAGCCAGCATCGCCAGTACTGCGCCGGTAGACACACAAAGCCAGCCAGCTCAAACGCCCGAGGTTGAGGGTGTCACTTCGCTGGATGACATTTTTGCCAGCGCTGAATTTGGCCTGCTAGATGAGGGCGACAACAGCGTCTTCGACATGCAGCATGTACCTGCGCTGTCCGCTACAGACAAAGAGCAGCCTGATGAGATTGCCCAGCGTCGGGTCTGCGAGGACTTCTATCAGTTTGAGCGCATTTTCCGTGAAGTGCATACAGGGTTGAAATCCGGCGAGGTAAAGACAGCACGCTTCCAGCAGGCTTCCCAGGTCTCCGCTGGTGATGTCTTTATCATGGAGGGTGTTCTGTGCTTGATTGACGATGTAGGTGAGCACCGGCTGGACAGTCAAGGCCGGTATGATCCAAGGCTGAGGGTTATCTTTGAGAACAGCACTGAATCCAATCACCTGCTCCAGTCGTTAGCCAAGCGGCTTTATGTGGACGAGACCGGCAGGCGCGTCATTCGTGATGCCGACTCGGTTGTGGATGCCTTCAACAACATATCCCACAAGGACAAGCGTGCCGGGCAGATTTACTTTGTAACGACGCTGAGCAATAACCCAGCATTAACCGCGGTCCCGAACCGGCTCAAAATCGGCTACACCGAGCTGACCGTTGAGGAAAGGACGAAAAACGCTGAGCGGGATATTGCGTTTCTGGAGTCGCCGGTCAAGATTCTGGCCTCAATTGAGTGCTACAACCTCAATCCCAACAAATTCGAGTCGCTGATTCATGGCTTCCTTCATGCCCAGCGGCTGAAAATGACGTTGACCGGCAAAGACGGCAAGACATACAAGCCTCGCGAGTGGTTTTCTGTTCCGCTTGAAACAGCGATGGAAGTGGTAAGGCGCATCATTGACGGCAGCATTGTTCACTATCGGATGAACAACACCACTAGCCGCCTGGTGAAGAAGGCGGTGAAGTTATGAGTCAGCTCGACCTGCTTAACCTCGGCAGCCTCAGGGCAGCGAGCCTTATTGACGAAGGTGACCACTACGTTGTCGAGGTGGACGGGCAAGGGATGCCCGCCTGCTGCCCTCACTGCCAGTCTGAGAGCCCGTACCGACACGGCTCACAGCAACAGCACTACATCGACATTCCCATGCACGGCAAGCCCGTCCTCCTGCGTGTAGAGAGGGCGCGTTTCCGCTGCAAAGTGTGCGGCAAGACGTTTTTTTCACACCTCCCTGACATTGACGCGAAAAGGAAGGCGTCTGTTCGCTTTATCAGATACATCGAACAGGAATCAATGAAGAAAACCTTTGCCTTGCTGTCACGCGAGGCAGGGATTGATGAGAAGACCATCAAGCACATTTTCGAGGACTATGTTGAGCGGCTGGGCCAGACTATTCGGTTTGAAACGCCGGAGTTTTTGGGGATTGATGAGCTTAAAATCATTGGCGAATACCGCTGCATGATCACCAACGTGGGCGAGCTATCCATCTTCGACCTGCTGCCCAATCGACGCAAAACCGACCTCACGACGTACTTCAAGGCACTCCCTGACAAACACAAGGTCAAGGTGGTGACGATGGACATGTGGCGTACCTACAAGGATGTCGTCAAGGCACAGCTCCCTGGTCGGGATATTGTTGTTGACCGCTGGCATGTGGTCCGCCTGGGTAATGATGCGCTGGAGACGGTACGGAAGAAGATCAGAAAAGACCTGAACACCCGGCAGCGACTCAAGCTGAAAGATGATCGCTTTATTTTGTTAGAACGCGAGGTAGGGCTTACCACAGATGAACATAACAAGATGCTTGAGTGGTTTGAGCTACATCCAGAGCTGGAGCTGGCCTACCGGATGAAGGAGAGCTTTCATGAAATCTATAACTGTAGTGACAAAGAAGATGCTCAGGCATTCGCACGAACCTGGCTAGACTCCCTATCACCGGAAATGGAGTATGCTTTTGGTGCGGCCAGAACGGCGCTGACGAACTGGTGGGGTGAGATCTTTAACTACTATGACCACCGGGTCACCAACGCCTACACCGAGTCTACCAACTGGCTGGCGAAGGACATGAACAGGATGGGACGAGGATACAGCTTTGAAGTGATGCGGGCCCGACTCATCTATGAGAAGCAAGCCCGTAAGCCGACAACGAAAGTGCGCGGCATAAAGCCAAAGCCCTTCCTGCCAGAAAAAGTCATGTATCGTTTCGGCATAATAGATGAGAAGGTAAAGACTATCGAGTACGGTCCGCATATTCCAACCCTGTGCGACCTTCTTGATAAGAGTTATTTTTCCTAACTTTTCAAAAAAAACCTAGATAAAGCCGGAAGTGGCTAAAACAATATTTCCACACTTGATTCCGGATACTCAAATAGTCCAACTCTAACAACGCGTTGCCCAGCCCGTGGCTCCGGCGTGCCACCCTTGGCGAAGCCATCATCGTCCGGGGTCAGCAGTACCACCGCGAAACCCACTTGTCCATGCGCTTCAACCTTCTCCATTACCGGTGCGCCCTGATTGGCTTGCTCATGCAAAATGATCGGTTCGAAGCCCAGCTGCATCAAAAAGCGCGCCACGGTCTCTCGTGTGCCTTCATCATGGCCATGCACTACAAACACACGGCTAGAAAGTTCTTGCGCTACCGGTACTGATATAGCTGGGAGTGACGGAGTGGGCTCTAAGTCAATATCCTTAAGATCCTCCACCAGGGCCAGTTGAGTCTGCGTAAGCAGCGCGACCGCATTGCCGATGTTTCGCCGGGTAGGGGTGACATAGTCCACCACTTCACCGCGAGAAATAACCCTTGAATGATGTTGAAGATGCGCCGCTCGTTCATAAGCTCATGCGCCGAGGTGCCCTCGCCAAAACAGCGGGTCAAGGTGACCTTGATCGCTACTTCCAACGCCGCGATCTCAGCACTTCGTCCTTAACCAACGTACCGACATCAAAGGCTTGCAGCTCAGAGATTCTTTCTCCCAACCTCGCAATGCCCCGTTCTATACCTTGGGGGCTCAGTTGTAGCTTGGGAGCGACAGAACTGATTGAAGATTTAGCTCGGCCATCGCAGTGAATCTTTCTTATCCTATGTGTGATAAAGGAAATTATCACATAGCGATACTCCCCAGAGGCACTGCGCCTGGCCGGTGCAGATGTTTCCGTCGGCCAAATAAAAAATCAAAGCAGATATCATAAATTAATCATTGACGATGTCATATTTGCTCGGTAGTCTGTGCCCCATACCGACTGACCGAGAGCAGCACCGATGAACACCTCCTGGCGTGACCGATTTGAGAAAAACTTTATCTCCCCCGAGAAAAAACTTGGCCTGGACGAGATCTTGGAGGAAGCGCACGACGCCTATCTGGGCTGGCTGGCCGCTTCACTGACAGCATTCCACAGCGATTTTAATGAAGACCAGGTCGACCAACTGGATCGGATTTTTCAGGGCGAAAGTCGAATTCGTTCAATTGCCAACGATTGCTACAACTACGCAATCAATGGACGTTTCAGGCTTGCTAAAGATGCCCAAGAGCAAGAGCAGATGAATGATGACTGGGTCTGCCTGGCTATCCTGGTGCAGTCTGCCCGGCCTGGAATTGAAGAGTTTTCGCTCACCGTCAGAGGACGCCCGATTGGCGTACCGGCAAAGCTTGAGCAGCTTCTGTTCCATGCACAGATACGGGCTCTGCTGGATTTCTCTACCGTCGACGGATTTGACGAAGATTCGGATTCGGTACCGCAGTTTTTTAGTCAGCCAGTCCCGGGCTATCTCACGCTCAAGGAGATCGCCCTGTTAGGGCAAATGTCGGAACGAGCGGTGCGCAATGCGGCCCAGCCCGCAGCGGCGGATCGATTGCAAACGCGCAAGGAACAAAGCCAGACGGTGGTCGACTCCGAAGAGGCGTTGCGCTGGTTGAAAGGTCGCCGGGGCTTCATTGCTACCCGTGCGGATTAACGCTCGCTAACCCAACAATTGCCTATCACCAAAGGACATCACCATGAGCCTCGAACAGTTCAGCCGCCTGCTTTCCGCCTCCACCCACAACTTTGCCAACGCTCTGCCCGCCGAGCTGTTGCTCTCATCGGAAGGCGGCTTGCAGACCTTCTATGCGCCCTTCGACCACGTCAATGCGGGGGCTCGAATCGTCCTGTGTGGCATTACGCCGGGGTTGCAGCAGGCCAGCCGCGCCCTGGACGAAGCCCGCAGCCAGCTGCGCCAAGGCGCTTCCCTCGAGCACGCCAAACAAGCCGCGAAGGAAACGGCCAGTTTTGCCGGCGCGATGCGCCGCAACCTGATCAACATGCTCGATCACGTCGGTGTTCATACGCTGCTGGACATCGAGAGCTGTGCGCGCCTGTTCGACACCCACCGGCATTTGGTGCATTACACCTCGGCACTGCGTTACCCCGTGTTTGTGGATGGCCAGAACTACAGCGGCAGTCCGGCGATGCTCAGTCGTGCCAGCCTGCGACACCAGGTGGAAACCCACCTGGCGGAAGAGATCAAGACACTCGGCCCGCAGTGCCTCTATGTCCCACTCGGGCCCAAGGTCACGGAGGTCTTCCAGCACCTGCAAACCCAAGGCCTGCTGAAACCAGAACAGCTGCTGGATGGACTGCCGCATCCTTCGGGCGCCAATGCTGAACGCATCAGTTATTTCCTCGGCAGTAAGCCTCGGGAAAAACTCTCGAGCAAAACCAATCCAGTGGTGCTGGATGAGGCCAAGGCGCGACTCCTGGCTAAGCTGGCCACGATGCGCAGCGAAAATCGGATGGATTGAATATCACCAGGAGAACGCCTGCCGCTAGAGCGCTGTAAGCGTGTCTCGTTAAGTGTTTTGTTGTAGTCACCGCCTGGGGTGGGGCGGCAATACGCGCTTGAAGCTGCTCAGGGGTGTTCTCGATATCATAAGGCGGGCCCACGCGGCTCATTCCCATTTCCAACCATTCAAAGGGGGCGGCGGGGACAAGCCCAAATGCTGCTCGACGTAAAACTCCAGCCAGCCACCTAACGGTTCGTTGCGCCCGTCGGTGATCGGGCCGTGCAATATCACCCCATCGGGCCGTTCAATGCACAAAGCATTGGATTTTTCAGGGCCATGCAAATAGCGGAAAAACTCCATACGCACACGGCCGCGGCCGGCGTTGCTCAACACCACCGGCAGCTCAAGGGTAATGAACTCCGTGGGCGGCTGGCGCGCATATAGCGCCATGACGGTGACGGTAGCCAGTCCCTGATAGTCGTAAGTCATGGGATCAATTCCTGTCCAACGAAATGCTCGGCAAAGCGTAAACCATGGCTGCGGGTCTGTGGGTTGGGCCATAAAAACCTCGTGATGCGGAGTCGAACGTCGTCAACACATCTAGCCGAAGAACGTTGCTAAGAAGATCTCCTGCTTTACTGGACTGACAAACCTTAACGACGCAACGCAGTTGCCTATGTACGTGCGGGGTATAGCTGAGGGGCGCGACGCATAAAGAACCGAAAGAATCCCTAAGCTATTCGGCGCTGCTAGTGATTACACTGAGTCACCATCACAAGAAGTCAGCTCAATGAGTGTTTACACCGGTCCCGACTGTGCTGAACTGTTCCACGTTGTCTACCTGAGTGGCACGTTCCCGGGCGGCAAGGAACGAGAAAACATAGATTGTCCCGCTCGTGGCAAGTCGGTCGGCAGTGAGGTGACCAGCGCTGTGCTGAGTACCAAGGCCCTGACTACCGCGGAAAAGGTCGCATATCAGACGGGCCAAGGCTGGGCCGAGACTGCGCATAACGGCGTTTTCGTTCAATCGCCCTTCCAAAAAGCCCACTCCGGTGGGCTTTTTTGCGCCTGGTGGATGCCAGAACCCCGGGGTCTGGTCTACCGTTCCTAGCACTCTTGGCTTTCGGCGTATTGACCCCTAGGAGAAGCTCATGTCGCTCCCCATTACCGCACGACAAATGAACGCCTTGCGTGCCCTGCAACATAACCACCCCGATCTGGGAGAGCTGGCCACCGCTGTCGCGCTCGCCTTCGACGCCTCGAAAGTCGACAACCCGGAACTGGCTCGGCTCATCCTGGAGAAGACGTGTCGGCGTATCGTCACCAGGCAAGCGGGCAGCCACGAGGCGTTGATCCAGCACCTGGAACACTTTGCGACGCTCGAATGCCTATCACCGAAGCAAGTCTCCGAATTCACTGAACGCATTAGGAGGTTGGCTTGAGCACACGCCAAGGGATTCACGAAGACACGCTGCAGGCCATGCTCGAGGGCGGCGCGGTGCGTGAGGCCCTGGTCAGCCGGCACGGTGATAAATGGGGCCTGGCCATCCGCCTAGGCGGCGCCGGCAGTCGCTGGCTGCCTGTGCGCTCGCGCCGTGAGGCGCTGCGCACCTGGGCCAGTTTGACGGCGGTAGGACGCTTTGCAGAGGCCGTGGGCAAGCGCGGTGTGCCAATTAAGACATCAACTTACCCCGCACGCATTGGATAACTTCGTCAACACACCAGTTTTGGTCGGTATAAATTCAGCAGGCTATGCTGAAGGAGTGACTATGAGCACGGGTTGGGAGCTATTTCTGCTCGACGTACGTAATCGTTGGCTTGGTCTGCACCTGGGACAGTTGGCCACCGAAACTGGTCGCTCGCGAGGGGCGCCGATCTGACACGTGGAGGATTAAATGACGATGCCATTTGAACGGAGCAGGTCCGTCGCACAGACTCATGCTTTCCTAACGGAACATGCTCGCGACACCGAATTACCCGAACGCATTAGACAAAACGCTCACTAGCTGTAAGGAAAGAAACGTTGTCTTTACGGCTGATTTCAGCCCTTAAAGAAAACATTTCTTTTCCTCGCGCTGCCATTTTTTGAGCAACGATGAAGCGCAGGGCAACAATCGCACGTGCGGCCAGGAAGCGTCACCCCTTCAAATTTGACGAACGCGCCTCATATTGACATTCGCTTTTTTTTGCTATTGCTTCGCGGTTTCAGCTAATGCTGTGGCTACAGCTGCTTGCTTGGACGATTTCTGTGTGTCGCAACCGTCGGCTATGGGTCGGAGAGCGACGGTCTGGCATAGACCGTTGCAGGGAGTGGTCAGACTTCTGTCTGCTCTGCCATTTCCAGAGCTTCATCGACCTTGATGCTCAAGTATCTGACGATGCTTTCAAGCTTCGTATGTCCCAGCAGGCACGCAGTTTGCTGTCGATAGCCAAGTTGAAGAGGGCCAGATCCCGCGTCTTCTCAGCAAGCTGAAGTCTTACGCGGATGGCACCAATATCTCTGACTCGGATCGGCGCCTTTTGCCCAACGAGCTTTCCCTTGTTCCAAGGCTGATGGCAATATCTAGCAATTGAGTTCATGGCTTGTCCTTCAGGCTGAGGGAAGACAAGGGTGGTTCAGTCACCGTGCGTCGTGGTCGCTATTCGACCCGAAGCCGCTGTTCGTGGAAGACAGAAAACGGCCAGGAGCAGCCGGTGTCGGCAGGTAGAAGCGATCCTCAACGTCAGAACTCACTGAACCTTCTTCCTTGGTGATGAGTAGGCCCAACGCCTGAATTGAGCCGCGCCACGAAGCGGCGTCGGCTTGAATGAGTTGTCGTGTGCTATCAGCCTCGGTCAAACAGTGAGCCGTCGCTGCCAAGCCAAACGCCATCACTGAGATAAACTTCGCCACCCAGATCGCCAGTTGAAAGATCATTGTAGAGTTCAATCATTTCGTCTCTGGCGCGATATCTTACGTCTGTGTATGAATCATAGATCTCAAAAAATCTACTGAACGCACCGGAAAGCTCGCTGTTGAATTCTTTGTCTTTTTGATTCTTGTGCTGAGTAATGACGCATATTTTTACGTATTCTCTTCCTGCCCAGTCCCTTTGTACCGATGGGGATGTCTCAAACTCGGCTCCTAGTCGTAAAGCAGATTCAATCAAGCGGAGCTGGTTGGGGCATACCTTGATGCGCCCATGATCTTCGCTCGCAGTGGCAGTCATAAGTTCCCACTGAGGATCATCCCCAAGGATTCTTAGAAAGCCAGTCTGTTCTCTGACAACAATGTAGCTTTCTGGGCTGTTCAGTCCCGTTTTTTTTGATTGAAGAATCTCAAAGGTAATGTCTTCCATGCTGCTCCTCTTGCACATAACTTAATGTAGACCGCACCAACCCGCAGGCCATATCTAGCGCTTGGGGTCTAAATTGGTGATTCAAGAGCCCCGGGATGGGCTTGCAGCCTAGCTCCTAACCATGTGAGCTGTGTGAGAACACCTTACCAAATTCAGTCATAAAATCAGCGCGCCAGTTGTTGTACTACCATCCGTTCAACTCGGTTGGCTAGCGCACCACAAACACGATAGCTTGTGCCTGCCACCATCTTGAAGGACGGCTTTGGAGCGTTGATCTGAACGTCAGCACTGGGTCGTTTTTCGCCCGTCGCGACAGGCAGAAAACGGCTGTGGAGTCATTCGGAAGTATCTAGCAAATCCGGGTGGATTCACCGCTCCAACCTGCGGTGAGTTAAAGTTGCGGGCCACTCACGTCAAGCGACATCTACATGAACCTACGAGCTCTCGCTGTCGCCGCAATCGCCGCCCTTTCCGCGATCGGTATAGTTTGCATCATCTACATCCTTGCATTCGGGACAACTCGCTCTTCTGATCCCGCGATCTGGGGGCAGTTTGGAGACTACGTCGGAGGGGTCTTGAATCCGTTGTTCGCCCTTGCTGCGTTCTTGTCTGCTCTTTGGTCGATAAGCTTGCAGCAACGGGAATATCGCGCCGCCTCAAAGCAACTGGCGGCACAAATCGAGATTGCACGGGAGGAACTAGAGACATTCAGCTCCGAGAGGCTAGGAGAGGAGTTCCTGCACGTGATTCGGGACATCGACCAGCGACTCTCCGCTCTGCTGTTGGAGGTCATATCCCCTCCGAATGCGCCTCAAGCAGTCACTATCTCTCAGATGGTTGCGGAGGCTGACCGCATTGTGATGCAAGGAGGGAGCTCTCCCGCTTTCACCCACTTCCTGCACTATGCGAACTCTCCTGGTTCGGTTGTGGAGGCCCCTGTCCGTGAAATCAAATACCTCGTGAACAAACTGCGAGAGTTCTTGGAACACTACTCAAGATACAAGGCAAAAGGCTTTGCGCCTGTTCTTGTATATTACGCTGACAAAGCCTATCAACTAATGAACATGCTAGAAGCGATTGGTGGGATGCCTCCTAAGACTCGAGAGTTCTTTGCGACCGTTAGCGACCCTCACCGCTAACAGCGTGCTTAACGCGGAGACCAAAGGGTTGAAGACCGTCACGACTGGCTACTTTGGGCCGTTTTTGACTACCGCCACCGGCAGCTGTGGGTCGTTTGCAGCCATCCGCGACGGGCAACAATCGGCCAAAAGCGGACAATTTTGTCCCAAGCTCTGTTGCTCAGATATTAGACTTGGAAGTCTCTAGGAAAGCTGGGCCTATTCAATAATGCCGAACCCCCTATGTGCGAAATGAATCTGGGTCTTGAATCAAGAAGACTGACTCACAGCGATCTATGACGAAGCGTCTATCGCTGACCGGAGCGGGGGTAGCCCATCATGCAAGTGGCCCCAGCTTTGGACATTGGCGAGCACGCTTCTGCACAGTGCTAGTGCCACAGCCTTGTGACTGATTACATTTCGTCTTGGTGGCGCTCACTGGATTGTCTGCCGGTTTGTTCGGGCCAGCGGGCTATACTAAGTCTCTGTTTGACATGCTGGCGTCTGTCGAGTCAGATCTGCGCCGCTTTTCTTTAAGGCGCTACTTACGGGGAACAAATGGACTTCAGTGAGACCTGTTTCGAAGAACTACTTGATGCGCTACACGACGGTGTATACATCACAGATGCCAGCGGTATGACGCTGATGGTCAATCGGGCATATGAACGCCTGACCGGCCTGCGTAGCGAGGAACTCCTCGGGCGGTATATGCAGGATTTGGTCAAGGAGGGGGCCATCTCGCAATCGGTCTCGCTGCGGGTGCTCAAGGAGGGCAAGGCGATCTCCATGATGCAGAGCCTGAGCCAAGGCAAGCAACTGCTGGTCACAGGTACGCCGATCTTCAAGGCCGACAAAAGCATCCGTTTTGTCGTCAGCACGGTGCGCGACATGACCGAGCTGCTGCACATCAAGCACGAACGCGACGAGCTGCAACAGCTCAAACAACTGCGCAGCAGCACCGCCAAGCTGCATGCCGGCCAGCGCGACAATTTGCTGCATTCTCAGCTGGTCGCCGATCAAGAAGTCTCCGGGCGAATTTTTGCCCAGGCCCGGCAGGTCGCCGGCAGCGACGTCAAGGTGCTGCTACAGGGCGAGACGGGGGTGGGCAAAACCTTGGTGGCACACTACATCCACAACGCGAGCGCACGGGCCAAGGAGCCGTTTATCGCGCTCAACTGCGGCGCGTTGCCGGAAAACCTGATCGAGGCCGAACTGTTCGGCTACGTCCCGGGTGCCTTTACCGGCGCAGGCCCCAAGGGCAAGCGCGGCCTGCTCGAACTGGCCAACCGCGGCACGGTGTTTCTCGATGAAGTTGGCGACTTGCCGCTGCCCTTGCAGGTCAAGCTGCTCAAGGTCATTGAGGAGAGCTGTTTCATTCCAGTCGGCGGGCTGGAACTCAAAGAGGTGGATGTGCGGATCATCACCGCCACGCACCATGACTTGAAGCAGATGGTTGCCGACGGGCGCTTCCGTGCCGACCTGTATTACCGTCTAAACGTAGTGCCGATCAATATCCCGGCGCTACGCGAGCGCAGCGAGGAGGTGGAGCCGCTGCTGAACTACTACCTGGCGAGCTTCAATCAGCGCTACGGACGGGAGCTGCAGTGGAGCCTGGAAGCCCTCGATAGGCTGCTCGACTATGCCTGGCCGGGGAATATCCGAGAACTGATCAACCTGGTCGAACGTCTGGTGGTCATGTGCGAAGGGCCGAGTGTGGCGGTGTTAGATCTGCCGGAAGAGTACCGCACAGGCGCTCTGGACAATGCCGATGAAAGTCAGCTGCCGCTGCGCAAGATAGTCGAAAACGCCGAGCGCGGTGCCATCCGTAACGCCATGGTGCAGCACAAGACCACGCGTCAGGCGGCCAAGGCACTGGGCGTGAGCCAGGCGACCATCGTGCAGAAGATGAAGAAGTGGGAGTACGTTGAGTAGAAAATCAATCATTTGCCGGGTTTCCGATTAATCAGCTAATCAGATTTTCCCGTTTGAAGGTTGAGGCTTTACGTTGAACCGCTCTATTTCAGGGGTTGTAGGGGGCTGGCACAGTATTCGCTATAGATCGGTTAGACCGCGTTCAGAATAACAACGTATAGGTATAGCCGATGAGTTTCACTGCTTTCAAAATCGCTAATAAGCTGATCACTGGCCAAGGTGCCGTTGAGCAGCTGGCTGGCGAACTGACCCGCCTGAATATCACCAATCCGCTGATCGTCACCGACGCCGCGCTGCTCAAATCAGGCACCGTCGAACACGTCATCGGCCAGCTTGGCGAGCGCCGTTATGGGATCTTCGGTGAAGTGCAGCCGGAACCGGAAATCGCCATTGTCGAAGACTGCACCCGCGTCTACCGCGCAGGTGGTCACGACGGCCTAATCGGTGTCGGCGGCGGTAGCGCGATCGACATCGCCAAGAGCGTGGCGGCCTACGCCGATCACGATGGCAAGCTGGAAGAACTCTTCGGCGTCGACTTGGTAACGCGCAAGGGGCCGCCTCTGATCGCCATCCCTACCACCGCCGGCACCGGCTCTGAAGTGACCAACGTGGCGATCCTTTCAGACAAAGCCGCGCAGTTGAAAAAGGGCATCGTCAGCGACTACATGCTGCCTGATGTGGCCTTGGTCAGCCCGCTGATGACCCTGACCTGCCCCCGTAGTGTCACTGCCGCTAGCGGCATTGATGCGCTGGTGCACGCCATCGAGGCGTATCTGTCGACGAACGCCTCGCCGATTACCGATGCCCTGGCGATTGGCGCGATCAAGCTGATCGCTAAGGCGTTGCCCAAGGCTTATGCCGCCCCAGCCAACCTGTGCGCCCGTGAGGACATGGCCACAGCCAGCCTGATGGCTGGGATGGCCTTCGGCAATGCTGGCGTCGGCGCGGTGCACGCTTTGGCCTACCCGCTTGGAGGTCGTTTCAATATCGCCCACGGGGTGAGCAATGCGCTATTACTGCCATACGTCATGGCGTGGAACAAGCTGGCCTGCGTCGAGCGCTTCCGCGATATCGCCGAGGCCATGGGTACCAAGGTCGCCGACCTGAGCGACAAGGATGCGGCCGACCAGGCGGTCAAGGCCATGGCTGATATATGCGCCGCGGTGGAGATTCCCACCGGCCTGCGTGGCTTCGGTGTGCCGGAGGACGCTATCCCTGCCATGGCCGAAGAGGCCAGCGGCATAGAGCGCTTGATGCGCAATAACCCACGCAGGCTCAACGCCCAGGACATCGAAAAGATCTACCGCGCGGCTTACTGATCCGCCAGCAAAGATGCACCACATCCGTCCCCTAGAGGGACGGGTGGGGTAGCTGTGCTACAGGCTCCATAACTTCAAAAATAAATAGGTGCTCAACATGTCTCAGCCTTCCGAATTAGGCCAGGAAACTTCCTACACGCCGCTCGGACCTTTCAAGATCCGACTGCCGTTTATTCATTACAAGTTCGAGATGTCGGACTACATGCAAGGTCTGCTGATGTGTGCGGTGGATCTGGCGGCAATTCCGCTGATGACCGAGTTTCTTGGCATGCCGTTCGAAGTGGCGCTGGCGGTGGTGATGCTCAACGGCTTGCTCTATCTGACCCATCACCTGCTCGGCGACCCGGTGGTACCCGGCTGGATCACCCCGGCGATTCCGCTGCTGATGGCCTACTGCGAGCAATTCCCCGAAGGGCCGGAACGCGTGCATGCGTTGATCGCCTTCCAGATGATGCTCGGGATATTTTCCATAACCCTTGGCATAACCGGGATGGCCCGCAAAGTCGTCGACTTCGTCCCATCGGCGATCAAGGCGGGGATCATCCTCGGTGCCGGCCTGGCAGCGGTGAGCGCGGTATTCAAAGTTGGAGGGCGTTTCGACAGCTTCCCTTGGACCATCTCGATTGCTGTAGGCATCGCCTTTTACCTGATCTTCTCCCAGCACTTCCAGATGCTGAAGAAGCGCAGTGCGTTCTGGTGGAATTTTGCCAAGCTGGGCATTTTCCCGATCATCATCCTCGCAGTGATAGTCGCGCCGCTGGCTGGTGAAGCGGCCTGGCCGACCATCGAGTGGGGTTTCAGCAAGCCAGACTTCGCCACCCTGTGGAACGAATACACTGTGTTCGGCCTCGGCATGCCGCCGCTGTCGATGTTCCTCATGGCAATCCCGACAGTGCTGGCGGCCTACATAGTGGTCTTCGGCGATGTGCTGGGCGCCAGGGCAATCCTCAGTGAGGCTGATCATATCCGCCGCGACGAGAAGGTCGATTTCAACCCGAGCCGCTCACACCTGATCTTCGGCGGTCGTAACGCGCTGATGAGTATCTTTGGCCCTGACCTGGCCATGTGCGGCCCACAGTGGTCGGCGATGCAGGTCGTGATCACCGAGCGCTTCAAGGGCGGTGCCCAGGCGATGAAGTCGATCTACGGGGGCGTCGGTTCGTTCCGCTGGGGCACTAATACTGGCCTGTTGCTGTTGCCGGTGGTGACCTTGGTGCAGCCGATCCTCGGTGTGGCGCTGGCGCTGACCCTGCTGATCCAGGGCTATGTCAGCGTGCGTTTGGGCATCCTTGAGGCGCGCAGCAATCGCGATCTTGGCATCGCTGGGATCATCGGAGCGGTACTAGTGCTCAAGGGCGCGAGCTGGGGCTTCGGTGTCGGCGTGGTGCTGTGTCTGCTGATTTACGGCAAGAACTTCTTCCGCGGCGAGAACGACAAGGTCTTCAGCAAAGATCTCGACAAACCCGAACTGCCGGTCAGTGCGCCTGCGCAGAGCTGCGAGTCGACGGCGACGCAAAGCAACGTCTGACTGTGCATTATCGGAGTGCCAGTGTCTCTGGTGCTCCTGCTTCGATATGAGGATTACCCATGCAATTGCAAGACCCCAGCCTCCTCCAGCAGCAGGCTTATGTGAACGGCCAATGGTGCGAAGCGGACAGCGGTGCGCGTAGCGAGATATACAACCCGGCCACGGGTGAAATGATCGGCAGCGTGCCCAATATGGGCCGCGCCGAAACCCGCAGAGCCATCGACGCAGCTCAAGCCGCCCAACCAGCCTGGCGCGCGCTGACCGCTAAGGAGCGGGCGAATCGCCTGCGCCAGTGGTTCAACCTGATCCTGGCCAACCAGGAAGACCTGGCACGGATCATAACCGCCGAGCAGGGCAAAACCCTGGCCGAGGCCCGTGGCGAGATTGCCTATGCCGCCTCCTTTATCGAGTGGTTTGCCGAAGAAGCTAAGCGCGCCTATGGCGATATGATTCCGGGCCATGCTCCGGACAAGCGCATTCTGGTGCAGAAGGAGCCGGTCGGCGTCGCTGCGGCCATCACACCCTGGAACTTCCCGAGTGCGATGATCACCCGCAAGGCCGGCCCGGCTCTGGCGGCGGGTTGCGCCATGGTCCTCAAGCCGGCACCGCAGACACCGTTCTCGGCCCTGGCGCTGGCCACCCTGGCCGAGCGCGCTGGTATTCCCGCCGGTTTATTCAGCGTGCTGCCTGCGGATGTCACCAGCTCCCGTGACATTGGGGCCGAGCTGTGCGAAAACCCGATCGTACGCAAACTGTCGTTCACCGGCTCCACCGGCGTAGGCATCAAGCTGATGCAGCAGTGCGCGCCGACCCTGAAGAAACTCTCCCTGGAGCTGGGCGGCAATGCGCCCTTTATCGTGTTCGACGACGCCGATCTAGATGCTGCGGTGGAAGGGGCGATCATATCCAAGTACCGGAATGCCGGGCAGACCTGCGTGTGCACCAACCGCTTCTACGTGCAGGAAAGCGTCTACGATGCCTTCGCCGAAAAACTGCAGGCGGCGGTGGCCCGGTTCAAGGTTGGCAACGGTATGGACGAGGGTGTGACCACCGGCCCGTTGATCAATGCCGATGCCGTGAGCAAGGTCGAGCTCCATCTGTCTGATGCGCTAGCCAAGGGCGCGACCCTGGTCGCCGGCGGCAACCGCCTGGGCGGTAATTTTTTCGAGCCGACCATCGTCACCGGGGTGACTGCCGACATGCTGGTGGCGCGCGAGGAAACCTTTGGCCCGCTGGCTCCGCTGTTCCGCTTCAATGACGAGGCCGAGGTAATTCGCCAGGCCAACGACACCGAGTTTGGCTTGGCTGCCTACTTCTACGCCCGCGACCTAGGCCGGGTGTTCCGTGTGGCCGAGGCGCTTGAGTACGGCATGGTCGGCATCAACACAGGGGTGATCTCCACCGAGGTGGCACCGTTTGGTGGTATGAAGGCCTCAGGCCTGGGCCGTGAAGGATCGAAGTACGGACTGGATGAGTATCTGGAGATCAAATACATGTGCTTGGGGATTTGATTGTCCTTTTATAGGGTATGAGTCGCCCTGAATTTGTAGGTGCTCGATGTCTGCTATTGGCCGACTGCAGCCTTTCGCGTAGCTAACGCTACGTTGCCGGTGCACTAGCCAAACTCCCACGCAGTCGTGCACCAGCACTTTCATCCGGTTAGCCCGGTGATTGGCGAACAGATAAGCGCAGTGCGGCTTCGCCGCACCGAACACCGCGATCACCCGGGCTAATGCCGCCTCAGTGCCGGAGCGCATGTCCATCGGTTCTGTGGCCAGCCAGTTCGCATCAATGCGGATCATTGAGCGACAGCCCGAATAAATTGCGCGCAGCCTTCAGGATCCGAGGTTGGCCATTTAACCGTGATCAATTGCCCGGCCATGGGTAACTCAATGATCGTTGATGCTTCGGCTGGCCGTTTAACCCAAACATCGTAGTAAATGGTGATGCCGAGCTGATCCATGTGCTGGATTTCAACATCCAGTGTCATGTGAAGCAGACTGGTTCTTTACAGGAACAAGACATGCGGCAAGAGGTTTGCCAGGTGATGGAAGGGGACTCGGAGGCGTTTGAGCGACGCTACCAGCGCTTGGGAGGTGAGGTCTGATAGGGCTTGGGCACCCACGCTAGGGTGTGGAAGGCTAGAAAAAACTAACCCCCTGGTGCGCAGTACAGATACTGGGATCTGCCCGAGGCGTGGGGGCTATTCTTGCCATGGAGGATAACACGACGTAGTCGATGGCTGCAGTCAGTTCTGACAACGGGCATACGCCGGTGGCGGTATAGGGCAGTCTGAACTTAGCAATCTACATTCGTGAATCGTCAAAATAGTGTGAATGCAGGTGGGCTTGATTTTTTTTGTGTCGGTTCGCAGGTCGTGGTTGATTAAAAATTCTACAAAGCTAGCTTTATGCGCAATTATGCAAAAATTCATAATATGTCTCGAAGCGCGACAGGATGGTTCATAGCGGTATGTGGATTCTGTGTCTGAATCGCTCCGGGTTTTCTAGACTGCCCCGTGGAATCAGCATGATCTGTTCAAAAATCAAGATTCCCTTCCGCTCAACCATCAAGGACGTGGATTCGTAGACACTGAATTGTAAAAACTTCAGTTCTTCTTTTAAAAATTTTACGCGATTAATATTCCTAGTGATTGAAAAATCAGTATGCAGTTGATTCTTAGAAAAAATAATTTTACAACCAACCTCTTTGGTACAACTAAGATTTTTAAGGTCCAAGACCGACCCTGAACAAACAAAACCCCCGATAGCGAAAGCATCGGGGTTTTTTTATGGGCGATGAACAGGCGTCGGTGCACGCGCTGCCTTTTTGCAGGCAGCACACCAACCCCAGCATTTGTTCTCATGGCTCACAAGATTTAGGCTGTCGCCACCTCTAAGAAAGAAGGAAGGCTGTGATGACCTGGTCCGCCAAGCAGTACACGATGTTCGAACAGCAGCGCACTCGCCCTGTCCGTGACTTGATTGCGGCAGTTCCCAACGCCGACGTGGGCACCGCAGTCGACCTGGGGTGCGGGCCGGGGAACTCCACCGAGGTACTGGCCGAGCGTTTCCCCCAAGCGCACGTCACTGGCATGGACAGCTCCGATGACATGTTGGTAGACGCCCGCAAGCGCCTGCCCAGGTTGAACTTCGAGCTGGCAGATATCGGCGCCTGGCATCCTGCGCAACGCTTGGATGTGATTCTGGCCAATGCCTCGCTGCAATGGCTGCCCGACCACGCCACGCTCTACCCGCACTTGGTCCACCAACTGAACCCAGGCGGTACGCTGGCGGTGCAAACCCCGGACAACCTTGACGAGCCCGCCCATCGCCTGGCCCGTGAAGTTGCGGCCGATGGCCCGTGGTCGGCGAAGATAGGGGCGGTCAAACACAATGAGCGGCACACCGCCAGTTACTACTACGAACTGTTGAGCAAGTATTGCAGTACCGTGGATGTATGGCGCACCACCTATCACCACCCGTTGGCGGACCACACGGCGGTGGTGGAGTGGTTCAAGGCTTCGGCATTGCGGCCTTTTCTTGCGCCGTTGACCGACGATGAAAAAGCCGCCTTCCTGCAGCAATACCAGGCGCGAATTACCCAGGCTTATCCCGCCCTGGCCGATGGCACGGTGTTGTTGCCCTTTCCGCGCCTGTTCATCATCGCCACACGCTAAAGCGATCGGCCTGATTGGCGGTCACGCGGCCGCTGCTTGGGCCTTCAAATATTCCTCTGCCGACACCACACCCGCATAGCCAAAGGCCAGGGAGGCCATGTACGCCCCGTGCACCTGCGCCGCCGGAATCACCTGCCCGTTGAATTCCTGGTCGCGGGTCGCGCAGGCATCATGGATCACCGTAACCTTGTAGCCTAGGTCCGCCGCCGCCCGTACCACGGCGTCAATGCACATATGGCTCATGCTGCCTACCACCACCACGTCGGTGATGCTGCGCTGTTCCAGCAGTTCGCGCAGGTTGGTTTGGCGAAACGCATTCACGAAGTGTTTGAGCACCACCGGTTCCTCGCCCTCGTTGAGCACCTTGGCATGCAAGTGCGCGCCTTCGGAGCCCGGTGTGAAGAACGGTGCGTCGTCGCCAGCGAACTCATGCCGTACATGAATCACCGCATCGCCTGCTTGTCGAAACGCCTGTAGCACCTGCGCTGCCTTGTCCGCTGCGGCTTCCACGCCGTCGAGCGGCCACTTGCCCTGGGGGAAGTAGTCGTTCTGGATATCGATTAGGATGAGCGCCTGCTTGGCCATGTGTGTTGCCTCGTGATGGGTTGATGGGCCTAGTATCTTAGCTGGCGATCACGCCGAGAATTGGCCGCACCGACAATAACAGGGGGAAAACTGACAATGGCCGCGCAACGCAGCACTGTCGAGCTGGGTGTGTTGATCTACCAAGGTGCGCAACTCGCCGCAGTCCACGGGCTGACTGACCTGTTCGGGGTCGCTAACCGCATCGCCGCCGAGCATGACTCTGCGCAACTGCCGCTGCTGCGGGTCAGCCACTGGCAGGTAGATGCCCACGGCACGCCCGCGCGCACGTTCGACAGCCACCCAGGCCCCGACCAACCGATGATGGCCGTGTTGGTGCCGCCCTCGATTGCAGAGTTCACCGAAGACCAGGCGCCGCCTGCGCTGCTGGAATGGCTGCGCCTGCAACATGCGGGCGGCACCGTGCTGGGCGGCGTGTGCATCGGCTCGATCATGCTGGCGCGCAGCGGCCTGTTGGATGGCCGCAGCGCCACCACCCACTGGTCCTCCGCGAAGTCTTTTGCGGCCAGTTACCCGGCGGTGCGCCTGGAAGCGGATAAACCCATTGTCGATGACGGCGACCTGATCACTTCCGCGGGGCTGATGGCCTGGTCCGAACTGGGCCTGCGCCTGGTCGACCGGCTGATGGGCCCGAGCGTGGCGGCCGATACGGCGCGTTTTCTGGTGATCGAACACAGCGCCAGCGCCAGCCAATGTGGTAGTAACTTTGCGCCGCTTCTCAGGCACGGTGATGGTGCGGTCCTCAAGGTCCAGCATTGGCTGCAAGCCAGTGGCGCGGTGGACGTGTCCGTGGCAGCGATGGCGCAGGAGGCGAACCTTGAAGAGCGCACCTTTCTGCGGCGCTTTCGCAACGCCACCGGATTGAAACCCACCGAGTACTGCCAACACCTGCGGGTCGGCAAGGCGCGGCAGATGCTGGAGTTCACCAACGGCACCATCGATCACATTGCCTGGACCGTGGGCTATCAAGACCCCGGTGCCTTTCGTACCATTTTCAAGAAAATCACCGGCCTGTCCCCCAGCGATTACCGCAACCGCTTTGGGGTTTGAATCGTGCAGAACGCCGCAGGGTTCGCCCCGGGTCGTGCAGAATAAAACAGGCTAACGGCCATCACTTTTTGCGCAACTGATTGATTTAACAACTATCCGCTCAATCACAGCGTTGGCCTGATCCATGCAACCTCATTGCTACACAAAGGTTGATGGAAAAGGGGACCGCATGACCCCCATAAGTCGCAAGAAGTTGGTGGTCGCCCACTCCATGCGAGAGGGGGCGCCCCTGCATGAAATCGAAACCAACCGCGCCCTCGCACGCTGGCTGGCGCAGATCTTGGGGCTCAAGTTCGGTGGCAGTTACGACCCGGCCTTGCATGCGGGCCGGGAATTGTATCTGCTGCCCACGCAAACCCTGGTCGGGCCAGCCCAAGCGCGCCAGCTCAATATCAAGGGGCCTGGCGATCTGTGGGGCGGCTATGTCGATCACGCTTTTATCTGCACCAAGGCCATCACGCATGGCCTGTTGAGTCCCGACGCCAAGGCGCCCGAAGGCTGGTCGCCGTCATTCTGCGAGCGTGTGCGTGACGTGGTGTTGGACGGCGTGAGTGTGTTCGCCCTTGAGGACGCGCGGCCTGCCGCGACCCGCTTGCTCTACAGTGGCCCGATTCGTCTGAAACCCGTGAACGCCTGTGCAGGGCGCGGGCAGGAAGTTATCCACAGCCTGGATGAGTTCGACGCGATAGTGGCGCGCCCGGAAGCGGCCCGAATGTTCAATGAAGGCGTGGTGCTGGAACAAGACCTGCACGCGGTGGTCACCCACAGTGTGGGCCAGAGTTTTATTGGCGATCACCTCATTAGCTACTGCGGCGAGCAGCACCTGACCCAAGACGGGCAGGGGGAAGAGGTCTACGGCGGTTCCGATCTGCTGGTCGTCCCCGGTGATTATGCTGCCCTGCTCAAACTGGATCTGCGTGAAGACGTGCGTGAGGCCATCGAACAGGCGCTGGTTTTCGACCGTGCTGCGGACGAAGCCTACCCAAGCTTCTTCGCCTCGCGCCGCAACTACGACATCGCCCAAGGCCTGGACAGCACAGGCCAGCGCCGCAGTGGTGTGCTCGAACAATCGTGGCGCATGGGCGGGGCCAGCAGCGCGGAAGTCGCGGCGTTGCAGAGTTTTATAAACCATCCGGGCCTTAAGGCCATCCGTGTGTCCTCGGTAGAAACCTATGTAGACCAGGCGCTGCCGGCGGATGCCATCGAGGTATACCGAGGCCCGGCCGAAAACAGCGACTTTCTACTCAAGTATGTGACGGTCAAGACTTATGACGGCTAGAAGCGAGAGCATCACCATCGATATAGACGACGAACAGATGAGCGGGACATTCCTCAGTCCCAAGTCCAAAGTGCCCGGCGTGTTGTTCGTGCACGGCTGGGGCGGCAGCCAGGAGCGCGACCTGGAGCGGGCCAAAGGTATCGCAGGCCTTGGATGTGTATGCCTGACCTTCGACCTGCGTGGCCATGCTGGCACCGGCATCCCTTTGTCGCGCGTCACCCGCGAAGACAACCTGCGCGACCTGTTGGCCGCCTACGACCGCCTGCTGTCCCACCCGGCTATCGACACCTCGGCTGTGGCAGTGGTGGGCACCAGTTATGGCGGGTACCTCGCGGCGATCCTCACCTCATTGCGCCCGGTACGTTGGCTGGCGCTGCGAGTGCCGGCGCTGTACCGCGATCAGGAATGGCTCAAACCCAAGCGCGACTTGGATAAAGCCGACCTGATGGATTACCGCGGCACCCTCGT
This sequence comes from Pseudomonas sp. CCI1.1, assembly GCF_034348165.1. Classification (NCBI taxonomy): domain Bacteria; kingdom Pseudomonadati; phylum Pseudomonadota; class Gammaproteobacteria; order Pseudomonadales; family Pseudomonadaceae; genus Pseudomonas; species Pseudomonas sp. CCI1.1. The sequence goes on along the minus strand of NZ_CP133780.1, from coordinate 3,852,346 downwards.
GCACGCCGAAACCAACCGTGCCCTGCATGCCTGCGCGCAATTTACCGGCGATGTGCTGATTGTCGAATCGGAAACCGACGACCATGTGCCCCACGCCACCATCATGAGTTACCGCGCGGCGTGCCAGCAGACCCATTCGCTGACCCACCGCATCATCGACGGCGCCGACCATTCCCTGAGCGACCCGGTGTCGCAACAGGCCTACACCTCGATCCTGGTGGACTGGATTACCGAGATGGTGGTGGGGGAGCGGTTGAGCATCATTCAGGCTCGATAGTCGTTGCCCTTGTGATCGCTTTCGCGGGCAAGCCCGGCTCCCCACCTGGGAATGCATTCCCCTGTGGGAGCCGGGCTTGCCCGCGATAGCGATTCCACCGTCACCACCGTCTCATCAGGCAGTTTTCTTAACCCGCAACGCCTTGGCCTTGGCCTCCACCCCCAAATACATCACCAGTGCAATCAACAACGGGCAGATAAAATAAATCGCCCGGTACGCGATCAGCCCGGCCAGCAAACTCCCCCGCGACGCCTCATGCTGCAACAGCGCAATGAACACCGCCTCCAAAACCCCCAAGCCGGCGGGAATATGGGTGACCACCCCGGCAATTGCGCTGATCAACAGCACCCCCAGCACTAGGGGGTAATCCAGTTTGGCGGGCAACAAGGCAAATATCACCGCCGCCATCAACGACCAGTTCAACGCACCCAGGGCCAGTTGCAAACAGGCCATACGCAGCGACGGCAAGTTGATCTCGATACCGCGGATCGACCACGCGCGCTTTTTCGAAAACCGGCACGCCGCCAGGTAGCCCAGGCTCGCGAGCACCAACAACCCCCCGACCCCTTGCAAGGCGCCGCTGCTGAGCTTCCAGCCCGGCGGCAGGGTCACCAACCCGCTGCTGAATACCACTCCGGCCAACGCCATATAGCCAAACCAATTGGTGGCCAGGCTCAGGCCGAGGATCTTGGCGATATTGCTGGTGCTCACGCCCAGGCGCGAATACAGCCGATACCGCATGGCGATGCCACCGACCCAGGCGCTGAGGTTGAGGTTGAATGCGTAGCTGATGAAACCCACCGGCAATATCTGCTTCCAACGCAACGGCTGGCGAATGTAGGTGCGGCCGATCAAGTCGAAGCAGGCATAGACGATAAAACTGCACAGCGTCAGCGCGCCGGCGATGAACAATGTGCGCAGCTTGAACTCGCTCAGGGTCTGGAACACTTCGCTCCAGTCGATGCGCCGGGCCAGCAGGGTAAACAACACGATCAGCAGCACGAAGAACGCGATCGTCAGCGGTTTCTTCCAGCGCTTGAACCCAGAGGCTTGCGCTTGGGGGCGGGCTTCAGACGTCATGGGGCGTGGCCTCAAAAGGTTTCAAACGCGGTTTGTGGGCCGGTAACCAACTGGCCAGTACCGGGAAATGGCGCATCACATGAAACACCAGGAAACCCACGGTCAAGCGCCAGAGCCACAGACGTGGCTTGCGCTTTTCCGGAATGGTCTGGCAATGATTGTGGGCGAGGGCTTCCAGGCGTTCGTAGAGCTGCTGATTGAAAGCCCGGTCGCGAATCAGCACATTGGCTTCCAGGTTTAATGCCAGGCTCAGTGGGTCCAGGTTGCTCGAACCGACGGTGCTCCATTCGTCATCCACCAGCGCCACCTTGCCGTGCAGCGGGCGTTGGCAGTATTCGTGAATCACCACGCCATCCTTGAGCAAGTAGTCATAGAGCATGCGCGCAGCGAGTTTCGCCAACAGCACGTCCGGCTGGCCTTGCATGATCAACTGCACCTGCACGCCACGGCGCGCCGCGTTGCGGATCTCGCGAAGCAGGCGATAGCCGGGGAAGAAATACGCGTTGGCGATCACCACGCGCCGCCGAGCCTGGCTCAAGGCGTGGATATACGCGTCTTCGATATCGTCACGATGCTGAATGTTATCGCGATAAATCAGGCGCACCAGGCCGTCGCCTGGCTCGCTCGTCCAGGGCGAAGGCCGTTGCTGGCGCCGTCGCCAACCGCGACGGCTGCGCACTTGGCGGCCACTTTGGGCGAGGGCGAAATGGTGCAGGTCGGCCACGGCCGGGCCGATCACCTGTACTGAGTAATCCTGCTTGGCTTCGGGGCCGAAATCCGCCAAGTGGTCAGCAGAAAAATTGATCCCGCCGATAAACGCCACGCGGGCATCCACCACGACAATCTTGCGGTGAAGGCGGCGAAACCAGTTAGTGCGTATGCCGAAGGTCTTGGGCGCCGGGTCGAACATCTGCACCATCACCCCGGCTTCGGCCAACTCCCGCAGGAAGCCCGGGCTCAGCTCGCCGCAACCAAAACCGTCGAGGCTGACCACCACCTTTACCCCACGCTTGGCCGCCTCGATGAGGATGCTGTGCAGCTCAAAGCCGACCTTGTCTTCAAAGAGGATGAAGGTCTCCAGCAGGATCTCGCGCTCTGCCGCCCGCAAAGCCTCGAACACAGCGGGAAAGTACGCCTCGCCGTTCTCCAGCAACGCCACCTGGTTGCCGCTCTGCCAGCCGTAATCCAGATCCCGCGCTTTGCTGTCATCTGGCGGTTGGTCTGTGGCGATATGGTCTACCGCGACGTTCATAGCTCAACCTCCACCGACAGCGGCACATGGTCTGAGAGATGGGACCAAGGGCGAGTGGTGAGTACGCGCGGGTTGTGCACCGTCAAGTTACGCACATAAATGCGGTCCAGCGGCAGCAACGGCAGGCGTGCCGGGAAGGTGCGCGCCGGTTTGCCAAGGGTGTGCATGAACACTTCCTGCAAACCGCTTTCGCTCAGGTCGGCTTTTTGCCGCCAGTCGTTGAAATCGCCAGCGACCACCAACGGCGCATCGGCCGGAATCTCGCTGATACGTTGTTCCAGCAACCGCAATTGTTGTTGGCGATGCACCTCGCGCAAGCCCAGGTGGATGCAGATCGCGTGCACCTGCTGGCCGCTGCCCGGCAGGCGCAACACGCAATGCAGCAGGCCGCGGTTTTCATGGCCGCTTTGCGAAATGTCGAGGTTGTCGTAGCGGATGATCTGGAATTTCGACAGCAGTGCATTGCCATGGTCGCCATGGGGGTACACCGCATTGCGCCCATAGGCAAACTGCGGCCAGATGCTGTCGGCCAGGAACTCATACTGCGGCATTTTTGGCCAGTCGCTGTAGCGCTGGGGATGGCGTTCGTGGGTGCCATGGATCTCCTGCAAGAACACCATGTCGGCGCCCACGCTGCGCACCGCTTCACGCAGTTCGGGCAAGATGAAGCGGCGATTCAGTGCGGTGAAACCCTTGTGGATATTGACCGTCAGCACCGTGAAGCGGGTGATGGCGGTGGTCGGCGGGGTGGGGATCAGCTCTGGATGCGTCATGGCAATACTCCTGGTTCCGGCAGTCGGCCAGGCTCGGTGAGCAGGTGTTCGTCCAGTCCGAAGCGTTGCAGCAATTGGCGTGCATCGAAGGGGGCGCGAACTTTGATGTCGTTGTCGAAAAAACAGAACACATCGCGCTGTTTACGCCTGCGGGGTGTGTGGTGCGGGTCGACCAGGTGTGCATCGGCAGGCTGCTTGCCCTGGGCCCAGCGTTCGATGCGGTCACCCCAGCGTTGGAGCGCTTCGGCGCTATAACCACTGGCGTATAACTGCTTGTCGCCGTGCAAGCGCAGGTACATGAAGTTGGCGGTCACGTCTTCCATGTACGGCCACTTGCCGGCGGTGTCCGCGACCACCAGCGCCACACCGTGCTTATCCAGCAGTTGGATGAACTCCGGCACGGCAAAACTCTTGTTGCGAATCTCCACGGCATGGCGCAAAGGCTTCTTGGCATAGGCCTTCATGCTCGCCTTGCCGTTCAGGCGTGGCTCATGCTGGCGGGCGAGGGCCGCCGCCTGTTGGGTATCGGTGGGTAATTGGGCCAGGAAGGTTTCGAACAGCGTGGCGTCAAATTTGAAGCTGGGCGGAAACTGCCAGAGGATGGGGCCGAGTTTTTCTTTGAGTTCCAGCACCCCGGAAGCGAAGAAGTTCGCCATCGGCTTGTGCACGTCCCGCAGGCGCAGGATATGCGTGATGAAACGGGGCGCCTTGACACTGAACAGGAAACCTTCGGGCGTATCGGCATACCACTCGGCATAGCGCTTGGGGGTTTGCAGCGCGTAGAACGAGCCGTTGATTTCGATGCTGTTGACGGCGCGTGACGCAAACTGCAACTCGCGTTTCTGGGTCAGCCCTTCGGGGTAAAAGTCCCCGCGCCAGGGCGTGTAGCGCCAGCCGGAAATGCCGATGTGAATCGCCGCCATGTGTGCTCCCGTGGATGGTGGGTGAGGTGACCTCCGTTATGGGATGACTGCGCTGTTTGGCTGAAAGTTTCCATATTCCTACAGGCGGTACAGGGGGGAAATGTGGGAGGGGCATTGCAAACGCAGGGAACGATAAGGGCCCAAGCTCGTCAGTTCCTTACAGACCCTGCTGAAGGAGCTTGCTGTTTTGCTGAATCCAAAGACTGCATTACTGCTCGTCGCGCTGCTGCTCTGCGGCAATGGCGCCCTGCAAGCCGCGGCAACGGCGCCCGCTGCCGAAACGCCGGCCAAGCCGGAACTGCTGGTAGAAGGCGGGCTGCTCGGGGCCATCAGTTCAAGCATCGACGACGTGCAGAACAAGCTCGACCTCGACCAGAACCTCATCGACGCCTGGCGCCTGCGTGCTGATCGCGCCGCGGACGAAGTAGGGCGCCTGGTAGACCAGACAGCCGCACGCTCGCCGTGGAGCGTGGCGGGCGATTTCCTGCTGTTGTCTGGGGTGTGGGTCGGTGCCTTTGCGGTCTTGACGATACTTGGGCGCCTGGTTGTGCAACGCTCGAGCCGCCGCCCATTCCTCGCGCGGCGCCAACGGCTGCAAGGCTTGCTGGGCTATGTAGTTCCCTACACGATTCCAGCGCTGATCTGCCTGCCGCTGACCCTTTATGTCAGTCACTTTTTACCCACGTCTGTCGGCCGAGCCCTGGCACTGTGTTTTGCCTACGCCACCAGTAGTGGCATCTTTTCCACCTCGCTGTTGCTGTGCGTCATTGTCATGTTCAACGTCGGCCACAAGCGGCCTGCCGTGCGGATCATTCGTGACTATTGCCCCAAGCCGCTGTTCCTGATCGGCTTTCTCGCGGCCCTCAGTGATGCACTGACCAGCCCGCAAATCGCTCGTCAGTTGGGCGGCAATATCACCAGCAGCATCGCCGTGTTTACCGGCCTGTTTGCCGCGGTCATCTTTGGCGTACTGGTGGTACGCCTGCGTCGGCCGGTGGCCCATTTGATCCGCAACCGGCCACTGGCCCAGCGCCTCAAACATCCAGCATTGCAACAGTCGCTGCGGGTGTTTTCCGGGCTCTGGTACTGGCCGATTCTGTTGATGGTGCTGGTGTCGGCGGTCAACCTGATCGGTGCCGGTGACGACAACCAAGAGGCCCTGCGCTGCGCGCTGCTCACCACCTTGTTACTGATCGGCACGGTGTTTCTCAGCACCGTGCTGCAACACCTGTTCAAGTCCCGCAGCCAGGTATCGATCCAACGCAGCAGTGCCTACAAGGAACGCTTCCTGAGTTTGCTGCACGCGATTTTGCGTATCGCCATGGCCATCGCGTTTATCGAGATACTCGGGCGTATCTGGGGCGTTTCGCTGTTCGAATTCGCCCAGCGCAACTCGGTGGGCCGGGCCATCAGTGATTCCCTCAGCAGTATCGGCCTGATCCTGTTGGTGACATGGCTGTTCTGGGTGGTGCTCGACACCGCGATTCAGGAAGCCCTCAAACCACCGGTGAATAAACGCTCCAGTCGCCAGCCCAGCACCCGGGTCAAAACCATCCTGCCGCTGCTGCGCAATGCAGTGAAGATCATCCTGGTGGTGATCTGCGCGATTACCACCATGGCCAACCTGGGCATCAATGTCGCGCCATTGCTGGCGGGCGCCGGGGTGGTGGGACTGGCGATCGGTTTCGGTTCCCAGCAATTGGTGCAGGACGTGATTACTGGCCTGTTCATCATCATCGAAGACACCCTGTCCATCGGCGATTGGGTGGTGCTCGACTCTGGTCACGCCGGCACCGTGGAGGGCCTGACCATCCGCACCCTGCGCCTGCGTGACGGCAAGGGGTTTGTGCATTCGGTGCCGTTCGGGCAGATCAAGGCGGTCACCAACCAGTCGCGTCAATTCGCCTATGCCTTCTTCTCAGTGCAGTTCACTTACGACACCGACGTGGACAGGGCCGTGGAGCTGATCCGCGAGGCCGGCCAGTCGATCCGCGACGACGTGTTCCTCAAGTACAACCTGCAAGGGCCGCTTGAAGTATTTGGCGTGGACAAGATGGACCTCAATGGCGTGGTGCTCACCGCGCAGTTCCGCACGGTTTCGGGTGGCCAATACGCAGTCAGCCGGGCGTTTAATCAGCGCTTGAAAAAGCTTGTGGATAACTGTGATGAGGTGCATTTTGCGCAAACTTATCCACAGCAGGTGTTGTTGCCTAAGCGTGTGGCGCAGGAGCATGAGCAGGATGCGGTGGTGTTGACGGAGCAGCCCAGGTCTCAATCATGAGGCCCTCAAGGTCAGCGCCTGATCAACTTCTCCTGCACCGCCTGCTGATCCACCTCCAACAAAACCTGCTGCTTGCCCCCTACCATCACCGCCGCCGGCACCCCATCACGGTACACAACCCGGTTACCGCTTACCGCTGGCACCTTGGCTCCCGGCAACAGCGTGCCGACAAGATTCAACGGATCCGCCCCACACACCGCAATTAAACTCCCGTCATGGGGCCGTCGCCGCACCTCGCGCAGCAACGGTATCGCCTCCGGCAATGCAAACTGCTCTCCCGCCAACCCACTGACAAACCGCCCGCCACGGATCTCGCCTCGCGCCTCCAACCGATGGAAAGTGCGCAGCAACTCGCGCCAATTCGGTAACCAATCCGCCTCGCGCTCCAGCAGCCGCCAGAACACCACGCCATAGCGGCGCAGCAGGGTCATCGCCACATGCTCCAAGGTCTCGGCCGTATGCGCGCCGGCGGCGGTCGCCGAGCGGCGAACCAAGGCCCAACGCCCGGCGTCGTCCATACCGCCGACAAACGCCCCGCGCCCACGTCGACTGCTGCGCGCCTGGCGTTTGCTGGCGGGGGTGGTCAAGGCGCGCAGGCCGGCGAAGCTGTCAGCATTCACCAAGCCGGCGCCTACCAATTCCTGCAAGGCTGTCTCCAGCTCGCTGCGCAGCAAATGGGCCTCGTGTACCAGTTCATCGAAAAACAGCGCGCCATGTTCGCGCAGGGCCAGGTGGACCTTCTGCGTCTTGGGCGACAAGGTGGCGCTGTCGGCAGGCTCGGTCAGCCCGCTCCACAACGCTACCTGGCTACGGGGGAGCAAAACCACCGGGGTGCTGCGCAACGCCATGGCGCCGGCCTTGTTGCTCAGGCGCGTCCAGACCAGCTTGCCGCTGCGGCACAGGTCATCGAGCCAGGTCGATGAGTAATCCTTGATGCGGGCGCTGAGCAGGTCTGTGTCCCAGGCTGACGTGGCGGCGGCATAGCCTTCGAACTGGCCGACGATTTGCGGCAACACGGCGCTGCCCTGGCCGCGTGTGCTGTCGGACAGGTGCTGCCAATCGAACAGAAAGCGCATGAAATCCTGCAATGCCACCGGCTCGATTTCCCGGCGCAGGCGCTTGACCGTGTAGCGATGAATGCGCGCCAGCAAATGACGTTCGCACCATTGTTCTTCACCCACGCCGGGGCTGAAGTGACCGCGCAGCACGTAGCCTTCTTGTTCCAGGCGTGCCAGGGCCTGGGTAAGCGCCACCACCGGTAATGCCAGGGGCGCTGCGATCTCGACCAGGGTCAGTGGGCCGAAACCACTGAGGCGCGCACGTAGCACTTCCACCAGCGCTTCATCAAAGGACCAGGGCTCATCGAACCCCGGCAGCAACGGCAGATCGTTGGGATACAGCGCCTGCAAACAATTCAAGCGCTCTACGGCGACCCACATTCCGTTGGGCAACTGATAGGCCCGCCCGGCCTTGCGCAGTGCCTGCAACCATTGGGCCCATTGCGGCGTAACTTCGCCCGCTGCGATGCACGCCAGGCTCATCAACGCTTCATGCATTTCATCCAGGCCATTGGGCGCCGGCCAGGCTTCTTCGCGTACACCGGCGATGGCGTCGGCATCCAGGGCGCCCAAGTCGTCAGTGCTCTGCGGGTCGCTCCAGCGGCGGTTGAGCACGGCCTGGGTGCGGCGCTCTTCCAGGGGGGCGTCGTCGAGGAAGGTATAGGGTTTAGCGCTGAGGATTTCTGCGGCCATGGGCGAGGGCGCGGGCAGGTCGCGGCTGATCAACCGCACGTCGCCGCGTTCCATGCGCCGCAGCAGCGCCAGCCAGGCGTCGCTGTCCATGGCCTCGTGCAGGCAGTCGTCGAGGGTTTGCTCCACCAGCGGGTGGTTGGGGATTTCGCGTTCGCCGGCGAGGTTTTCCAGGCAGGCGATCTGGTCGGGAAATACGCTGGCGATCAGGTCTTCGCTCTTCATGCGCTGGATCTGCGGCGCCACCTTGCGCCCGCCGGTATAACGCGGCAGCGCCAGGGCCACGCCGGCATTCCAGCGCCAGCGCACACCGAACAGTGGCGCATCCAGCACGGCCTGGATCAGGATGTGCTCGGCACTGTTGCTGTTGAGGTAACGCCACACCTCATCCAGCGCGAAGCTGTGACTGGTGGACAACGACAGCACGATGGCATTTTCACTGGCCGCCGCTTGCAACTCGAAATTGAAGGTACGGCAAAAGCGCTTGCGCAAGGCCAGGCCCCAGGCGCGGTTGATGCGGCTGCCAAACGGCGTGTGGATGATCAGTTGGGTGCCGCCGGACGCATCGAAAAACCGTTCCATGATCAATGTGTCCTGGGACGGCAAGGCGCTCAGGGCCTGGCGCGACCGGGCGAGGTAATCCAACAGTTGGTCGGCGCTGGCGACATTGAGACCCAGGGTGCCGGTAAGCCAGTCGAGGGCCGGTTGCAGGTCGCCGGGCGTGGCGCCGAGCAAGCTGTCCAATTGCCCTTGCAAGCGGGCCACGGCCACCGATAACTCGTTGCTGCGCCCGGGGGCTTCACCCAACCAGAACGGAATGGTCGGGGGTTGGCCCTGGGCATCTTCGACCCGCACCTTGCCGGCTTCGACCCGTAGGATGCGATAGGAGGTATTGCCGAGCTGGAAGATATCCCCGGCGATGCTTTCCACCGCAAAGTCTTCGTTGACGCTGCCGATATTCAGGCTTTGCGGCTCCAGCAACACGCTGTAGTCGGCATTGTCGGGGATCGTGCCGCCGCTGGTTACCGCCGTGAGCCTGGCGCCACGGCGGCCGCGCAGGGTGTGGGTCACGGCGTCGCGGTGCAGGTAGGCGCTGCGCATGCCCTGGCGGCCGTTGTAGCCCTCGCTGAGCATCTGCAAAAGGGCCTGGTAGTGGCGTTCATCCAGTTCGGCGTAAGGCGCGGCGCGGTGGATAAGCGCCAGCAGCGCCTGTTCCGGCCATTCCTGGGCGCTGACCTCGGCGATGATCTGCTGGGCGAGTACATCGAGCGGTGCCACCGGAATATGCAAGGTATCCAGCTCGCCACGGCGCACGCAGTCGAGCAGCGCGGCGCACTCGATCAGGTCGTCGCGGGTGGTGGCAAACAGGCGCCCCTTGGGCGTGCCGCCGACCTGGTGCCCGGAACGGCCGACCCGTTGCAGGAAGCCGTTGATGGAACCGGGTGAGCCAATCTGGCACACCAGGTCCACTTCGCCGATATCAATCCCCAGCTCCAGGGACGCCGTGGCGATCAACACTTGCAGTTCGCCGGCCTTGAGGCGCTGTTCGGCGTCCAGGCGCATCTCCTTGGCCAGACTGCCGTGGTGAGCGGCCACGGCGGTCTTGCCCAGGCGCTCGCTCAAGTGCCGGGCCAGGCGTTCGGCCAGGCGCCGGGTGTTGACGAATACCAGGGTGGTGCGGTGTTCACGGGCCAATTGCGCGAGGCGATCGTAGACCAACTCCCACACGTCGTTGGCCATCACCGCCGAGAGCGGCACCGGCGGCACTTCGATCGCCAGGTCACGGGGGCGGGCGTGGCCGATATCCACAATGGCGCAATCACGTTCGGTGCCGACTAAAAAGCGCGCGACGGCTTCGATGGGTTTTTGCGTGGCCGACAAGCCGATACGGGTCAATGGCTCGGCACACAGCCCTTGCAGGCGCTCCAGGCTCAAGGCCAAGTGGCTGCCGCGCTTGCTAGCGGCGATGGCGTGGATCTCATCGACGATCACCGTACGTGTGCTGGCGAGCATGTGCCGGCCGGAATCCGAGCCGAGCAGCACGTAGAGCGATTCAGGAGTGGTTACCAGGATATGCGGTGCGCGTTTGCGCATCTGGGCGCGGTCTTTTTGCGGGGTGTCGCCGGTGCGCACAGCGGTGCGGATTACCAGCGGCGGCAGCCCCCGCTTCTCTAGATGTTCGGTAATGCCGGCCAGCGGATTTTGCAGGTTGATCTGGATATCGTTGGATAGCGCCTTGAGCGGCGACACATACACCACCAGGGTTTGGTCCGGCAGTTCGCCGCCGTTGGCCAGGCCTTGGTGCACCAGGTCGTCTAGCACTGCCAGGAAGGCCGTCAGCGTCTTGCCGGAGCCGGTGGGCGCGGCGATCAGCGTCGAGCGGCGCTGGCGGATCAACGGCCACGCCTGGGCCTGGGCGTTGGTCACCGAAGGAAAGGTACTACGGAACCAAGTGCTGACGGCGGGGTGAAAGCCGTGCAAACCCTTGTCCGTTGATTCGGGAAGGTTCATTCACCCTATATGCAACCGGCGGGGCCAAGTTGCAACCCCGCACTTTATCCGTGACGGTTGCGCTACAAACCCGCAAAATGCAACGATTCTGGCAACTACCTACGGCAAGGCGCACATGCCTGTCGTTAATAACCATCGTTCCAAACAGACCGGGCCTGCTCAATCTATGCGAATGCGCCTTATGTTACTGGGCGGCGGGAATGCCCTCGGGCAGGCGCTGATTCGCCTCGGTGCGGAGGAAGACATCGGTTTCCTCGCCCCCAAACCGCCCCAAGACGGCTGGGATGCCGCAAGCCTCACCCAATTGCTCGACGACACCCGTCCCGATGCGTTGATCAACCTCGCCTACTATTTCGACTGGTTCCAGGCCGAAGCCGTAAGCGAAACCCGCCTGGCCGGCCAGGAATTCGCCATCGAGCGCCTGGCCGAACTGTGCCAGCACCACAGCATCACCCTGCTGCAACCGTCCAGCTATCGTGTGTTCGATGGCTCCCGCGCCACGGCCTACAGCGAGAAAGACGAGCCGGTGCCCCTGGGCCTGCGCGGCCAGGCGTTGTGGCGTATCGAACAAAGCGTGCGCGCTACGTGCCCGCAGCATGTGCTGCTGCGGTTTGGCTGGCTGCTCGATGACAGCGTCGACGGCACCCTTGGGCGTTTCCTGGCCCGGGCCGAGAAACCCGATGAGTTACTGATGGCGGACGACCGGCGCGGCAATCCGACGCCGGTGGACGATGCGGCGCGGGTGATCATCTCGGTGCTCAAGCAACTCGATTGCGCCGCGCCGCTGTGGGGCACTTACCATTACGCCGGCCACGAGGCGACTACCCCGCTGGCGCTGGGGCAGGCGATTCTGACTGAAGCGCGCAACTTCCATCCGTTGGCCATCGAGTCCCCCACCGCCCAGGCCCACGCGGCGCGGCCGGACGCGGCAGAAGAACCGCAGCACGCGGTGTTGGCCTGCAAGAAAATCCTGCATACCTTCGGCATCAAGCCCAGGGCATGGCGGGCAGGCTTGCCGGCGCTTCTGGATCGCTTCTACCGCCATAGCTGACACCCCAAAACCAAAAGTGGGAGGGGACTTATGTGGGAGCTGGCTTGCCTGCGATAGCATCACCTGGGTATCACTGATACACCGTGGTGTCTGCATCGCGGGCAAGCCCGGCTCCCACATAAGCCCCCTCCCACTTGGGTTATGCGGTGTGGCGTAAACGGGACTTAGAACTTGTAGCCGATACCCACCATGTAAACCATCGGGTCTACATCCACATTGACCTTGGCCCGAGTGCCCTGGCCCAGCGCGTTGTTATCCACAGTCGCCTTGGTGCTGATGTCGATGTAGCGCGCCTGGGCGTTGATCATCCACTTGTCGTTGATCATGTAGTCGGCGCCGATCTGTGCAGCCCAACCCCAGGAGTTCTCGGCCTTGAAGTTGCTGAAGCCGGCCTGTTCGGCGCGGCTGCCCACGTGCTCGTCGTAGATCCAGGTGTAGTTGATACCGGCGCCCACATACGGCTGGAACGCGGACTTGTGGTCCAGCGGGTAGTACACGACGCTCAAGGTCGGCGGCAGGTGTTTCAGCGTGCCGAGCTTGCCGTTGGCGGCGCCGAGGGCGGTGTTCTTGATCTTCACGTCATGCTCGAACGGCGTGGCCGCAAGCAATTCGATGCCGACGTGGTCGGTGATCATGTAGGCGAAGTTCAAGCCCAATTGGGTGTCGCTGCTCATGGTCGCCTTGCCGCCCAGGTTGGTACCGGCCAATGGGCCCTGGTCAACCTTGACGCTGCTGCTGTCGGCCTTCGGGTTCACGGTAATTGCACCGGCGCGAACCAGAATGTCGCCCGCCTGGTGAGCGTGGGCGACGGGGGCGACGAGGGCGAGCGCGAAGAGGGACGCGCCGAGCAGAGACTTGTTCATGGGAGCTCCAAAGGACGTTTAAAAGTTGTACGTCCAATGGTAAAGATCGTTCCGTTCGGTCTTTTGACTCAGCTCAATGAAAGGGTGATCAGTCACTTTCGGCACTGATCAAAACCTGTGGGAGCTTCAGTGTGTTGCTGGTGGGGGTTATTCCTCCAGCTCGTACATATAAATCTTCTGGGCATCCATCTGGTAACCGGCATCGGCCAATTCGCTGGACGATGGCTTGACCTGCATCGCGCCTTCGATCCAGTACGGCTGATACAGCTCATCGAGCTTCACCCCCACCTCGCTTTTCACATGCACGATCTGGTTCGACGGCGGTGGCGGCACATGGATACAGGCGCCGAAATACGGCACCAGCAGAAACTCCGTGGTGCGGCCTTCTTCGCTGACTTCCAGCGGCACGATATACCCCGGCAAGCGAATGTGCTGGCCGTCCAGGCTCTGCACTACCGGCGCGTTGGGCAGGTCCTGCTTGGCTGCGGGCGCGGCCTCGACGGACAAGGCATCGGCCATGTTCGACAGGTCGTGCAGCGGCTTCATATTGGGCACTTCCGGCGGCGCGTCCGGCGGGATCATCTCCTGCCAGGACAAATCCTTGGGCTGTTCATCCGCCCACACCGGAACGGCCGTCAGCAGCAACAGGGCAAACAGGGCACGACGCATCGGAGCCTTCCTCATAAACGGATGGACAGGCCATCGGCCAAAGATTGTCGATAGGCGCGCCACGCGGGCACGCTGCCCATCAACAGGGCGGCTGCCAGGATACCGGCGAGCAACGTCCATTCATATTCGCTCGGCCACGACATCGGCAGGTCCAGGCCGTAGTTGGCCTGCAAATAACCCCGTGATGCGGCTATGCACAGGTACAGCAACCCCAGGCCCGCCAACACGCCAGACAAGGCCAGGGCAAAGGCTTCGAAGATCAGCAGCGTTGCGATGTGCCAAGGCCGCGCACCCACCGACCGCAGGATCGCCATCTCGCGGCGACGCTCGTTAAGGCTGGTGAGGATCGCCGTGAGCATGCCGATCAAACCGGTCAGCACCACAAACAGCGAAATCACGAACAAGGCTTTTTCGGCGGTGCCCATCATGCTCCACAGCTCTTGCAACGCCACGCCTGGCAGGATCGCCAGCATTGGCTCGCCACGGAATTCATTGATCTCTCTTTGCAAGGCAAAGGTGGAAATCTTGTTGTTCAGGCCGAGCATGAACGCGGTAATGGCTTGCGGCGTCAGGTCCATATTGCGGGCCTGGTCGGCACTGATGCGGCCTTTGCCCTGGGCCGGCACGCCGTTGTGCCAGTCGATATGAATCGCTTCCATGCCGCCGAGGCTGATATGCAGCGTGCGGTCCACCGGCGTGCCGGTACGCTTGAGAATGCCCACCACCGTAAACGGCTTGTCGTCATGCTTGACCAGGCTGACCACCGCCACGCCGTGGGCCAGCACCAGCTTGTCACCGAGCTTGTAATGCAGGGCGTCGGCCACTTCGGCGCCGAGCACCACTTCGAATGGGTCGGTGGCGAAGGCGCGGCCGCTGGCCAGCGCGAGGTTTTGCTTTCGCCCGTACTGGTAGTGCTCGAAATAGGATTCGTTGGTGCCCATCACCCGGTAGCCGCGATGGGAGTCGCCGAGGGAAATGGGAATCGCCCATTTCACTTGAGGGCTGGCGGCGAAGTGCTCGTAGCTGTCCCAACGGATGTTGTTGGTAGCGTTGCCGATGCGGAACACCGAGTACAGCAGCAGGTTGACCGAGCCGGAGCGGGCACCGACGATCAGGTCGGTACCGCTGATGGTGCTGGCGAAACTGTTGCGCGCCTCGACGCGCACACGCTCCACCGCGAGCAGCAAGCAGACGGAAAGCGCGATGGCAAACGCAGTGAGGATCGCGGTGAAGCGGCGGTTAGCCAGGCTGGCCATGGCTAGACGGAACAGATACATCTCAAACCTCTGCGGGCATGGCGGCGCGATTGAGTTCGGCCAGCGACAGGTTGCGGTCGAACAGCGGCGCCAGGCTCTGGTCATGGCTGACAAACAACAGGCTGGCGCCCGCTTCGCGGCATTCTGCGAACAGCAACTGCAGGAAGGCTTCGCGGGCGTCGTAGTCCAGGGCCGAGGTGGGTTCGTCGGCAATCACCAGTTCTGGCTGGCCGATCAGCGCTCGGGCAGCGGCCACCCGTTGTTGCTGGCCAATGGACAGCGAATCGGCGCGGCGTTCCAGCAGGCTCGGGTCCTTCAAACCCAGGTGCGCTAGCAAGGCCGCGGCGGCCTGGTCGACACTGCCGTGGCGCTGTTTGGCCCGTTGCGCGCGCAGCTTGGAAAAGTGGCAAGGCAGCTCGACGTTTTCGCGTACTGACAGAAACGGCAGCAAGTTGAACTGCTGGAAGATATAACCGGTGTGGTCCACACGGAAACGGTCACGAGCGCCGGCCGAGAGTTCGGTCAACTCCTGGCCGAGCAGGCGGATGCTGCCTTGGCTGGGTTTCTGCACGCCTCCCAACAGCCCGAGCAAAGTGGTCTTGCCACTGCCGCTCGGGCCCTTGAGGAACAGGGTTTCGCCGGGTTCCAGGCGGAACGCGGGGATGTCCAGCAACCGCGGGTGCCCGGGCCAGTTGAAGCCCAGGTCGGACAGTTCGATTAACGCTTGAGTCATGGGAATTCAGTGTCGCCTGGTAGTCGAAAATGGCGCCGATCCACTGTGGGAGCTGGCTTGCCTGCGATGGCATCGCTACGGTGTGCCTGCTGCACCGCATCGCCTGTATCGCAGGCAAGCCAGCTCCCACAGGGACTGTGCTTTCAAGTCAGAACTTCAGGGTGGCGGCGGTGGCCGTCGCGTCAACACCTTGCTGACCGCTCGGGCCGATCAGTTGTACCTGAATTTTCTGGGTGGCGGGGAAGGTCTTGAACACTTGGCTCAAGTCCAGGTTGCCCAGGCCCGTCGGCGTGGCGCAGGTGAACTGGTAATGGGCGTGGATTTCACTGTGGTCGTGATCATGCTTGTGGGCGGCGGCGCCTTTGCCGTCGGTGGCGTGGTCATCATCGTCATGCTCGGCTTCTGGTTTGTCACCGAACAACGGGCTGTTGAGTTCCTGGCTGCTGACCACGCAACCTGCGGCCTTGGGCAGGTTGAACAGTGCCGATGGATTTTCCAGTTGCTTGCGCACGGCGGCGACCTTGGCTTTGTCGGCGGCGCTGGTCGCTACATGTTCGAAGCCCACCAGGTTCATGGCCGGGCTGTCCAGTTCCAGCTCCAGGGCCTGGCCGTCCAGTACGGCATTCAGGCGCCCGACGCCATGTTCATGGGCGCCGAGGCTGCCGTGCTCGTGGTCATGGTCTTCATGGGCATGAGCGACAGCCAGTGGCAGCAGGGCAAACGGCAAAGCAAGCAGCAAACGGCGCATGAGAGGGCTCCAGGATGAAAGTTTTGTTATGTGATCTTATAACAATTGATCCGAGAGTTTGACCGCCCGCTTGGTGTTGCGCAAGCTGCATGGGAGCATGCCCGTCAGAAAAATGCAGGAGTAAGGACGATGTTGCGAATTCGTGGAACCATCGGCGACCTGCCGGTGGACTTGACCCTGGAGCTGGACGACGGCGATTGGGCGCGATTGGGTGCCCAACTGCAGGCCACACCAACGCCCAGCGCGCCCACTGCGGCTCCGGTCAAACAGAACGAGGACCTGTGGCAGAACGCCCAGGATTTGCTGCGCAAGGCCGGACAACTCAATGGTCTGGAATTGCTCGATCAACTCGAAGGCTTGGCTGGCGATGCCGGGGCGGGCAAGCGCCTGCTGGTGCGCCTGCGCCACAGCGCCAAGGTGAAGGTGAGCAGCGGCGGAGATACGCCGCTGTACAGTTGGATCGGTGATTAATACAACGCGGCAAACAACTTGCGGCGGTACACCGTGACCAGCGGGTGATCATTGCCCAGCAATTCGAACACTTGCAGCAAGGTCTTGTGGGGCAGGCCTTCGCTGTAGCTGCGATTGCGGATAAACAACTTGAGCAAACCTTCCAGCGCCGCGTCGTATTGCTGGCGCGCCAGTTGCTGGACCGCCAACTGATAGGCCGCTTCGTCATCCTGCGGGTTTTGCGCCAGGCGGCTTTTCAGCTCGGCAGCGTCCGGCAAATCCGCCGCCTGGCGCAGGAAGGTGATTTGCGCCTTGGCCCCGGCCAGGGCAGCCTTGTGGTCGTCGCTCTTGACCGCGTCGAGCACGGCCTGGGCTTCACCCAGCTCACCGCGCTCGGCCAGGCAGCGTGCATAGAGGATCAGGGCGGCGGCGTTGGTATTGTCCTCGCCCAACAATTGCACCAGCAACGCTTCGGCCTCGCTGATGCGCCCTTCGCTGAACAGCGCCTGAGCCTGCTCCAACGGGTCCGCCGCAGCCGGCGGTGGCATTTGCACATGGGGCTCCAGCATCGCCCGCACGGCCGACTCCGGCTGTGCACCGGCAAAGCCGTCCACCGGTTGGCCATCCTTGAACAGTACCACCGTCGGCAGGCTTTGAATGCCAAAACGCGCCACGATGTCCTGTTCGGCTTCGCAGTCGATCTTGGCGAGCAGCAACTCACCCTGATAACTCTCGGCAATCTTCGCCAGCATTGGCATCAGTGCTTTGCAGGGTGCGCACCACTCGGCCCAGAAATCGACCAATACAGGCTTTTCGAAGGAGTTCTGGATAACGGCCTGATCGAAGTTGGCGGTGGTGACGTCGAAGATGTACGGCGTGGGCTCACTCATGGGGCGTCTCGAATAAAGCGGGAATGGGGGCAACTATAAGGGCTGGCGAGGTTGGCTGAAAGCATCGTGGTAGCTCCCACCTTGAAATGCATTCCCCTGTGGGAGCCGGCTTGCCCGCGATGGCCTCAAGCACGCCGCGAATGGTACAGGCTCACCTTGCGAAACTCCCACGGCTCGGCCAGATCTGGCAGGGTCAAGGCCTCGAGGATCTCCAGCCGCTGGTAATCCGGATGCTGGAAATCCCGTACCCGCGAATCCGCCACCAGCGCTTCGCGGCCACGGGTGAGGAACTGATCCAGCAACGGCAGGTTGGCGCGGTCATAGAGCACGTCGGCCACCAGAATCAGGTCGAAGCGGTCGGCT
This sequence comes from Pseudomonas sp. CCI1.1, assembly GCF_034348165.1. Lineage (NCBI taxonomy): Bacteria > Pseudomonadati > Pseudomonadota > Gammaproteobacteria > Pseudomonadales > Pseudomonadaceae > Pseudomonas > Pseudomonas sp. CCI1.1. Next base: position 3,834,478 of record NZ_CP133780.1, on the reverse strand, counting down.
TCGGCAAAAAAGTCTGCCGAATAACTCAGCGCCACCTGGTTGAGTTCGGCATTCGCACGGCAAGCGGCCAAGGCCAGTGGGTCCAGGTCGCAGGCCACCACCTCCAGGGCGCCAGCCTTGACGGCGGCGATCCCGGCTACGCCCGAACCTGCGCCGAAATCCAGCACGCGTTTGCCGGCGACCCACTCAGGATGCGCTGCCAGGTAACGCGCCAACGCCAGGCCGCTGGCCCAGCAAAAACTCCAGTAGGGCGGCTCATGCAGGATACGCCGGGTTTCTTCCTGGCTGAAGGCACGGTCCATGTTGTCGGCGTCCAGCAACCACAACGACAACGCGGTACCCGGCAACGGGCAGGGCACCAATTGCGCATCGCCAATCAACGCGCTCAAGGCGTGTTGCAGGCCCAGCGGTGGCGTCATGGCGCCTTGACGAGTTGCAGGGGGCCGGTGCTCTGGGTGATCGCCTGGGTGACGCGCACGGCAGGCAGATGCAGGATCAACTGGCCGGACTGGCTGGCGCGGCCGCGCAATTCAACGCGGGCACCGGCCGGGAAGGCTTCAGGGTTGAAGCGCAGGCGGAAGGCCAAGGGCTTGCCGTTGCCGCTCAGTACGCTGCTGGCGAGCAGTTGCTGCGGGCGCGAACGGTCGTCGATCACCAAGAGCGCCATCTCGACTTCGGCACCAGCGGGCACGTTGGTCAGGCTGCCGCTGATTTCGCGCTGATAGGCGGGCAGGGGGCCGAGGTCTTCAATGCCCGGGACTTTTTTCTCTTGCGCCGGTGTTGGTTGAGGCGCGGCCGGCTTGGGGGCTTCGCTGCTGCAGGCGACCAGAAAACTGAACAGGCTGAGTAGAACGAGTGGTCGTAACTGCATGTACGGCTCCAGAAAGGACAAAATCCGTGGCTTAAAAATATGAAACATATAAGCCTGCCTATATACCGTAAAGGCTATGGCTTGTCTTGCCACAGGGATGCGCTACCATGGCCCTCCCATTTTTTGTTGCCTGCCAACCATGCACTGTCCCTTCTGCGGTGCCAACGACACCAAGGTCATCGACTCGCGTCTGGTCGCCGAGGGCGACCAAGTGCGTCGCCGGCGCGAATGCCTGGCCTGTGGTGAACGTTTCACCACCTTCGAAACCGCCGAACTGGTGTTGCCGCGTCTGATCAAGTCCGACGGCAGCCGCCAGCCTTTCGACGAAGAAAAACTGCGCGCCGGTATGCAGCGCGCCCTGGAAAAGCGCCCGGTGAGTGTCGAGCGCCTGGAAGCGGCGCTGGTGCATATCAAGCACAAGCTGCGGGCGACCGGCGAGCGCGAGGTCAAGAGCCTGGTGGTCGGTGAGCTGGTGATGGGCGAGCTGCAAAAGCTCGACGAAGTCGCCTATATCCGTTTTGCCTCGGTGTATCGACGCTTCCAGGACCTCAACGAGTTCCGCGAAGAGATCGACCGCCTGGCCCGTGAGCCCTCCAAACAATGACATCTGAACAGGCTGTGCTCGACGCCCACTACATGGCCCGTGCCCTCGAATTGGCGCGCAAGGGCCTGTACACCACCCACCCCAACCCGCGGGTTGGCTGTGTGATCGTGCGTGACGGGCAGATTGTCGGCGAAGGCTGGCATGAGCGCACCGGCGAGCCCCATGCCGAGCCCAATGCCCTGCGCGCCGCTGGCGACAAGGCCCGTGGCGCGACGGTGTACGTGACCCTTGAACCGTGCAGCCATCATGGCCGTACGCCGCCCTGTGCCGATGCGCTGGTGACCGCCGGCGTCGCGCGGGTGGTGGCCGGCATGCAGGACCCGAACCCCGAAGTGGCTGGCCGAGGCATGCAACGCCTGGCCCAAGCCGGTATCGAGGTGCGTAGCGGTGTGCTGGAAACTGAAGCGCGGGCGCTTAACCCCGGCTTCCTCAAGCGCATGGAGTACGGTCTGCCGTTTGTGCGGGTCAAGCTGGCGATGAGCCTGGACGGCCGCACGGCGATGGCCAGCGGCGAAAGCCAATGGATCACCGGCCCCGCCGCCCGTGCTGCGGTGCAACGCTTGCGTGCCGAGGCCAGTGTGGTGTTGACCGGTGCCGACACGGTACTGGCCGACGGTGCCCGCTTGACCGTACGCGCCGCCGAACTGGACCTGGACGACGCAACCACCGCCCTGGCCATGTCGCGCCCGCCGTTGCGCGTGCTGATCGATGGCCGCCTGCGGGTGCCGCTCAACGCGCCGTTCTTCAAGGCCGGGCCGGCATTGGTCATCACCTGCGTGACTCCGGAGAACCAGTTCCCCCGGGGCCCTGAGTGCCTTGTGGTTCCAGGTGTGGAGGGCCAGGTTGACCTGCGCTCGGCGTTGGTCGCCCTGGCTGCCCGTGGCGTCAACGATGTGTTGGTGGAAGCCGGCCCAAGCCTGGCCGGCGCGTTTGCCCAACAAGGCCTGGTGGATGAATACGTGATATTCATCGCCGGCAAGTTCCTCGGCTCCGCTGCCCGCCCGTTGCTGGACTGGCCGCTTGATAAGTTGGCCGATGCTCCCCAACTCAAGATCACCGAAATGCGCGCTGTGGGCGACGACTGGCGAGTCACTGCCATCCCCGTCCCAGCAGTGAGCGTATAATTCCCGGCCTGCGCTTGAGCGTCAGCCCCCTCGTTTTCAGGAGAACGAAATGTTCACCGGCATTATCGAATCCATCGGCAGCATCCGTGCAATGACCCCCAAAGGCGGGGATGTCCGCCTGCTGGTTGAAACCGGCAAGCTGGACCTCGGCGACGTCAAGCTGGGCGACAGCATCGCCGTCAGCGGCGTGTGCCTGACCGTCATCGAGCTGCCGGGCAACGGCTTTGCTGCCGATGTCAGCCGGGAAACCCTGGACTGCACCGCGATGAACGATCTTGCGGCCGGCAGCCCGGTCAACCTGGAAAAAGCCCTGACGCCCACCACCCGCCTGGGCGGTCACCTGGTCAGCGGCCACGTCGACGGCGTCGGCGAAGTGGTGGCCCGCAGCGAGAACGCCCGCGCGGTGGAATTCCGCATCCGCGCGCCCAAAGAGCTGGCCAAGTACATCGCCCACAAAGGCTCGATCACCGTCGACGGCACCAGCCTGACCGTGAACGCCGTGAATGGCGCCGAATTTGAACTGACTATCATTCCCCACACCCTCAGCGAAACCATCATGGCCTCGTACCAGCCGGGTCGCCGGGTGAACCTGGAAGTGGACTTGCTTGCCCGTTACCTGGAGCGCCTGTTGCTGGGCGAAAAGGCCGCAGAGCCTGCATCAGGCAACATCACCGAAAGTTTTCTGGCCGCTAACGGCTACCTGAAATCCTGACCAAGGGGGTGCCGCGTGGCGCTCAATAGCATCGAAGAACTGGTTGAAGACATCCGCCAAGGCAAGATGGTCATCCTCATGGATGACGAAGATCGCGAGAACGAAGGCGATATCATCATGGCCGCCGAAGCGTGCAAGCCCGAGCACATCAACTTCATGGCCAAGCACGCCCGTGGGCTGATCTGCATGCCCATGAGCCGCGAACGCTGCGAATTGCTCAAGCTGCCGTTGATGGCGCCGCGCAATGGCTCGGGTTTCGGCACCAAGTTCACCGTATCCATTGAAGCCACCACGGGCGTCACCACCGGCATTTCCGCCGCTGACCGCGCCCGCACCGTGCAAGCCGCCGCCGCGAAAGACGCCAAGGCCGAAGATATCGTGAGCCCCGGCCACATCTTCCCGCTGATGGCCCAACCGGGCGGTACCCTGGCCCGTGCCGGCCACACCGAAGCCGCCTGCGACCTGGCGCGCATGGCCGGTTTCGAGCCAAGCGGGGTGATCTGCGAAGTGATGAACGACGATGGCACCATGGCCCGTCGTACTGAACTCGAAGCCTTTGCCGCCGAGCACAACCTCAAGATCGGCACGATCGCCGACCTGATTCACTACCGCATGATCCACGAACGTACCGTTCAGCGGATTGCCGAGCAGCCCCTGGACAGCGAACTGGGCCAATTCAATTTGGTGACCTACCGTGATTCAGTGGAAGGCGATGTGCACATGGCCCTGACCCTGGGCAACATTTGCGCCGAAGAACCGACCCTGGTACGCGTACATAACATGGACCCACTGCGTGACCTGTTGATGGTCAAGCAGCCCGGTCGCTGGAGCCTGCGCGCCGCCATGGCTGCGGTTTCCGAGGCTGGCAGCGGTGTGGTGCTGTTGCTCGGCCACCCGCTGGACGGTGATGTATTGCTGGCGCATATCCGCGAAACCGCTGACGCCGTGCCGGTGAAAAAACCGACCACCTACAGCATCGTCGGTGCCGGTTCGCAGATCCTGCGCGACCTGGGTGTGCGCAAAATGCGCCTGATGAGCGCACCGATGAAATTTAATGCGATATCCGGATTCGACCTGGAAGTTGTAGAATACGTGCCCTCCGAATAAAGCCGGCGATTCTTGCCCCTTGTTCGCGGTTAAATCATCACTGAGGGACGCACTTTTCGCGTCCCGGCTCTTTAAGAGATTTGTCGAATGACCCTGAAGACCATCGAAGGTACCTTCATCGCCCCCAAAGGCCGCTATGCCCTGGTGGTTGGCCGCTTCAACAGCTTCGTGGTTGAGAGCCTGGTAAGCGGTGCGGTTGACGCCCTGGTTCGCCACGGTGTGAGCGAGAGCGATATCACCCTTATCCGCGCGCCTGGCGCCTTCGAAATTCCACTGGTTGCGCAAAAAGTTGCTCAGCAGGGTGAATACGCGGCGATCATCGCCCTGGGCGCGGTCATTCGTGGCGGCACCCCGCACTTCGAATACGTGGCCGGCGAATGCACCAAGGGCCTGGCCCAGGTGTCCATGGAATTCGGCGTGCCAGTCGCTTTCGGCGTACTGACCGTTGATTCCATCGAGCAAGCCATCGAGCGTTCCGGCACCAAAGCCGGTAACAAAGGCGCTGAAGCTGCCTTGTCCGCCCTGGAAATGGTCAGCCTGCTGTCGCAGTTGGAGGCCAAGTGATTTCCGACGAAAGCGATCAGTTCAACCCTCAGGACCCGCGTCCTGCCGATGCCGGCAAACCGTCCAAGAGCGAGAAGCGCCGCAAGGCGCGTCAACTCGCGACCCAGGCGCTGTACCAGCGTCACCTGGCGGGCGCTTCGCTGAACGAAATCGAGGCACAGTTTCGCGTCGATAACGATTTCACCTTCGCCGACCAGAGCTACTTCCACGACATCCTGCACGGCGTGCACGCCAACCTGACCGAGATCGACACAGCCCTGGCGCCATGCCTGGACCTGACCATCGAAGAGCTCGACCCGGTTGAGCTGTGCGTGATGCGCCTGTCTACCTGGGAATTGCTCAAGCGCGTTGACGTGCCGTACCGCGTCGTGATCAACGAAGGCATCGAGCTGGCGAAAGTCTACGGTTCGACCGACGGCCACAAGTTCGTCAACGGCGTGCTCGACAAGCTGGCCCCGCGCCTGCGTGAAGCCGAAGTGAAGGAACACAAGCGCTAATCTGCGCTTGATTCCTCAATGGGTGAGTTTGAGCTGATCCGCACATACTTCGCCGCCGCGCCCTGTGCGCAAGGTGGCGAAGGCATTGCCCTGGGGATCGGCGACGACTGCGCCTTGCTGGCGCTTCCCGCCGGGGAGCAACTGGCAGTCTCCACTGATACGCTGGTGGCTGGCGTGCATTTTGCCGACCCCTGTGACCCGTTCCTGCTCGGCCAGCGCTCGCTGGCCGTGGCGGTGAGCGACCTGGCCGCCATGGGCGCCCACCCCCTCGCCTTTACCCTTGCCCTGACCACGCCGAGCGTCGAAGCCGATTGGCTGCAACGCTATGCCCAAGGTTTGAATGCCATGGCGCAAAACTGCGGCGTGGGCCTGGTGGGCGGCGATACCACCCGTGGGCCGCTGAGCCTGACCCTGACCGTGTTCGGCCGCGTGCCGGCTGGCCAGGCCTTGACGCGCAGCGGTGCACAGCCGGGCGACCTGCTGTGTGTCGGCGGCGAGTTAGGCAATGCCGCTGGCGCGTTGCCGCTGGTATTGGGGCAACGCACGGCTGACGCAGCAATCGCCGAGCCGCTGCTGGCGCATTACTGGTCGCCGCAACCGCAGTTGGCCCTGGGGCTTGCGCTGCGGGGCAAGGCGACAGCGGCGATGGATATCTCCGATGGGCTGTTGGCCGACTGTGGGCATATCGCCAAGGCGTCAGCGGTGCGCCTGGTGGTTGAGCGCCACCGGTTGCCGTTGTCCGAGGCCTTGCTGGCGTTTGTTGGTGAAGACCAGGCTCACGTGGCGGCGTTGAGTGGGGGCGACGACTATGTGCTGGCGTTCACCTTGCCACCGTCCGAGTTAGCGCCGTTGCAGGCGGATGGCTGGCCGGTGCATGTGGTCGGCCGGGTCGAAGCGGGGCAGGGCGTAACGCTGCTCGACGTCCACGGCCAGGACATCACCCCGGCTGTGCGCGGCTACCAGCATTTTCGCCAGGCGCCCTAAGCCGGCGGTCTGCGCTACCCTTTATACGATTATCCCGAGTAAGAGGCCGTGACTATGGCTGCATGCCGCTGGCTGCTGATCGTGCTGTGTACCTTCGCTTCCCTGGCCCAGGCGGACACTCCCATGCCCGGCAAAATCGTGCTGGCCAGTGAGGAGTGGAACGACTACACCAACAAAGATGGCAGCGGCCTGGCCTGGGACCTGTTGCGCCAAGTCTTTGAACCGGCTGGCATCACCGTGCACATCCGCAGCGTACCCTATACCCGCTCGGTCGGCCTGGCCCAGCGTGGTGAGGTGGATGGTTGTGTCGGCACCTATCGCGATGAGGCCAGCGGTGTGTTGTACCCCCGCAGGAATTTCGACGCCGATCATGTCTACGCCCTCGGGTTGGCCACTGCGCCGACACCGACCCTGGCGACCTTGGGCAACTATCGCCTGGCCTGGGTGCGCGGCTATAAATACGAGGAATACCTGCCCACCGTGCGCCGCTTCAACCAGATCGAGCGGCGCAGCGGCATTCTGCCAATGCTGCAACACGGCCGTGCCGATTTTTATATCGACGCCCTCACCGAAGCCAAATACGTGCTCAGCCAGGCGCAAGACCCGGCGCTGTTCAAACTCACCCATATTGCTGAACTGCCGCTCTACGTAGGCTTTGCCGACACCGCGCGCGGCAGGGCATTGATGGCCATGTATGACCAGCGTTTGGGCATCCTGGTCCAGACCGGTGAGCTGAAAGCGATTTTCGAACGCTGGAAACAGCCGTATCCGTTCTGACGCCCATAGAACTGACTCAAAGGCCAATCGAACCTATTGATCTTTATCAGCGATAATTCAGCTTAAGCGTCTGTAGGAACGTGCTGTTACAATGCCCGCCTCTGTGAAATCTGAAATCAGGAGCACACGGTGCCCGTCGTTTTCGTCGCCGCTTCCAAGCTGCCTACCCCTTTTGCCACGTTCACCATGAACGGCTTTCTTGAAGAAGCCACCGGGCGCGAGCACGTTGTGCTCAGCCTCGGCGACATCACGGATGGCGCGCCGGTGCTGGGGCGTGTGCATTCCGAGTGCCTGACCGGCGATGCGCTGTTCAGCCAGCGCTGTGACTGCGGCTCGCAACTGGAGGCTGCACTGCAAGCCATCGCCCGTGAAGGCCGTGGCGTGTTGCTGTACTTGCGTCAGGAAGGCCGCGGCATTGGCCTGTTGAACAAGATCCGCGCCTACGAACTGCAAGACGGCGGCGCCGACACCGTCGAGGCCAACGAGCGCCTGGGCTTTGCTGCCGACCAGCGCGACTACGCCATCTGCCTGCCGATGCTCGAGCACCTGGGGGTCAAATCCCTGCGCCTGATGACCAACAACCCCCGCAAGGTCAAAGCCTTGACCGAGATGGGCATCACCGTGGCCGAGCGCGTGCCGCTACACACCGGGCACAACCCGCACAACAAGCTCTACCTGGCCACCAAAGCCAGCAAGCTCGATCACATGATGGGCAACGAGCACCAGGGCGAGGTCGACCGCGCGTGACCCGTGGCCAGGTGAAACGGCGACTGTCCTTCAACTGGTGGCAGTACCTGGCCCTGGCATTGCTGCCGTTGTTCGTGATCAACCTGCTGTTTGGCCGGGCTGAATCCTTGTTGCCCGTCTTGGCCATGCCGTTCTTCATCGCCGGCGTGGCCTCGATGTTTCTCAGCCTGCGTTATTTTCACGCCTACAAACACGCGCTGATCGCCACCTCCAAAGCCCTTGATACTGCTCAAGAGCCCGCAGCCTGGATCACCCTGGCGGCGCGTCGGCGCACGGCGTTGCTGGTTGCAGCGTTACCGGCCTGGATTGGCGCGCTGGCGGTGTTCGTCGGCCTGGAGGCGGTGCCGCTGTTTCTGTTGGCGCTGTCGACGCTGGTGTTGTTCTATCTCTATCGCATACCGCGTCAGTTGGGATGAAGCGCTATTGGCTGGCGCTGCTGCTGATATTCAGTGCCCAGGGCTGGCCGGTCGAGCGGGTTGTCAGCCTGGCGCCGTCACTGTCTGAAATCGTGCTTGAGCTGGGTGCCGAGGACTTGCTGGTCGGCGTGCTTGATGGTGGTGACCGCCCGGCGGCGTTGGCGAAGGTGACCTCGGTCGGGCACTACGGCCAGTTGGACATGGAGCGCCTGCTCAGCCTCAAGCCCGACCTGATCCTGCTCTGGCCTGGCAGCGTCGGCCCGGCCCAGCGCGAGCAGCTCCAACGATTGAATATCCCGGTGTACGTCGCCGAACCCCACAGCCTTGAACAACTGACCGCGCAGGTGCAGGCCATTGCCGAGCAATTGGGCCGCGCCGAGGCCGGGCACCAGCGCGCGGCACAATTGCGCCAGCGCTTGGCCGAGTTGCGCCAGCGCTACCAGCGGGCCGAGCCGCTGCGAGTGTTCTACCAAGTGTGGAACCAGCCGCTGTACACCGTGGGCGGTGGGCAGATCATCAGCGATGCCCTCAGCGTGTGCGGGGCGCGCAATGTGTTCGATGACCTGAAGTTGCCGGCGCCGCAGGTGAATATCGAATCGGTGCTGGCGCGAGACCCCGAGGTGATCCTGGTGGGGGATCAGGCTCAGAGGGAGGCCTGGACGGCATGGCCGGCGATGGCGGCTCGGGTGCGGTTAGTGCCGGACAAGGGCCTGGAGCGGCCCAGCGGGCAGATGTTGGAGGCGGTGGGGCGGTTGTGCCAGGTGATTGCGCCGAACCTGTGACAACGCTATCGCAGGCAAGCCAGCTCCCACAGGGGAATGCATTTCAATTGTGGGAGCTGGCTTGCCTGCGATGACGCCGGTTCAGATTACTTAAAGCTCGGGTGTCCACGTCACCCCGAACATCCACACCCGACCTTCTTCACGATAATTCTGGTTTTCCCCGAGGTAGCTGTACTTCGCCCGTGCATAAGACTTGTCCAGCGCGTTATCCACCTTCAGCGACAACGACACCTCCCGGTTCAACGCCCAACTACTGCGCAGCCCCAACAAGGCATAACCGCCCAGACGGTTGCGGTTGGCTTCATCGTCGTAGCTGCTGCTGATCGCTTGCCAGCTGGCGCCGAGACCGAGTTGATCAAATTGCCGGTCCAGATCCAGGTTCACCGTTCGCCGTGCGCGACGTGCCAGGGTGTGGCCGCTGTCACGGTCACGCGGGTCGATAAGCGACAGGCCCAGGTTGCCCTGCCAGCCAAACAGTTCTTGCTTGAGCGCCGCTTCAAAGCCGTTGATCCGCGCCGACGCCACGTTTTGCGGCTTGCCGGCGTCAAGGATGATCGCGTCGCTCAGGTCGGTGCGATACAGCGAGGCTTCCAGGCGTGTGCTGTCGGTCAGTTGGCTGCGCCATTGCAGCTCGTAGCTCTTTGATGTCTCGGGCTGCAGGTTGGGGTTGCTGTACTGCGTGTCGGGGTAATAGAGGTCGTTGAAGGTTGGCGCACGAAAGCCTTCGCTGTAGCTCAAGAGCAAGTCATTGTCGGGGTTGACCGGCAAGGTCAGGGTGCCGCTCCAACTGTTCTGGCCGCCGAACTGCTGGTTCTGGTCACGGCGCAGGCCCAGCTCGGTGGAAAACCATTGGCTTTGGAAGCGGTGCTGCACGAAGGCCGCCCGGTTCCAGCGGCTGTTCTCGGTAAAGGTGGTGGAACCGTGGAAACGGTCTTCATACCAGTCGCCACCGACGATCAGGCTGTTTTGCTCATCCAGGGTCAGGTCGTTCTGCCAATTGACCGAGTCGCGGTAGGTGTTGAATGCGCTGTAATCATCGCTGAGGGTATCGCGCTTGGTGTCGCGGTTTTCACTGTGGCCCAGCTCCAGGCGCGACTGCCAGCTGTCATTGAGCTTGGCATCGACATAGCCGCTGGTGCTGCTCACGGTGTAGTCGGTGTAGGGTTTCTGGCCCAGGCTTTGCCCGGTGGCGCCGTCGTAGCGGCCATAACTGTTGTCGTACTCCGACTTGCCACGGTTATCCAGCAGATTGAAGCCCACCTCCAGCTCATCACTGAACGAGTGGCTGAGGTTCAGGCTGATGGACTGGTTGCGGTAGGCATCATGGTCGCCGTCACTAGGGAACGACGCGTGGCTCGCGTTGATGCCGGCGGTTTCATCCAGGCTCGCGCCCAGGTTGAAGCGCGTGTGTTCATCGCCGCCCGACAGGCCCAAGCTGCGCTCCCAGGTCTGGTTGCTGCCAAAGCCAAGTTTCAGGCGCGGCTGCAAGCCTTGCTCGGCATTGCGCCGGGTGAACACCTGAATCACCCCGCCAATCGCATCGCTGCCGTAAATCACCGAACGTGAACCGCGCAGCACTTCCACCCGTTCAATCTGATCGACGTTGAGGTATTGCAAGCCGCTGTCGCCGGAGGTGGTGTTGGCGATGCGTTGGCCGTCCACCAGCACCAGGCTCTGCGCCGACTTGGTGCCGCGAATGAAAATCCCCGGCAAACTGCCACGCCCACCGGTCGGCGCAACTTGCACGCCCGGCACGCGGCTGAGCAGGTCGGTGACGCTGGTGGGTTGCAGGCGGTCGATGTCGGCGCGGGTGAAGACGGTGTTGGCGGCGCTGCTGTCATTACGCGCCTGGACTTGGCGGTTGGCACTGATGACCACGTCGGAGAGCTTCAGGGCCTGGTCGCGGGTGTCGGCGAGCAGGTCAGCGCAGGGTAGCAGCAGCAGGGCAAGGCACAGGCGTTTCATGGGCTGTCCATAGCATTCGAAGGTCATGCAAAACCACTGTGGGAGCTGGCTTGCCTGCGATAGCGGTGTATCTGACACATTGTTAGCGAATGTGCCGCCGTCATCGCAGGCAAGCCAGCTCCCACAGTTGGGGCTGATTACAGATTCAGTAGCGCCAGGCGCTCGCGCACGGACGCCTCGATACCCGCTTCATCCAGCCCGCATTCAGCCAGCATCTGCGCCGGCTTGGCGTGTTCGACGTATACATCTGGCAAGCCCAGGTGCAGCACCGACTTGAGGATGTTCTCCCGCGCCAGGAACTCACTGACCGCCGCACCGGCGCCGCCCATGATGGCGTTCTCTTCGACGGTCACCAGCAGCTCATGGCTGGCGGCAATTTCGCGTACCAACGCTTCATCCAGTGGCTTGACGAACCGCATGTCGACCACGGTGGCGTCGATCTTCTCGGCGACTTTCAAGGCTTCAGCCAGTTGCACGCCAAACACCAGGAACGCAGTTTTGCTGCCTTGGCGACGCACGATGCCTTTACCGATTTCGATCGGCTCCAGGTCTTTTTCGATCACGGCGTTCGGGCCGGTGCCGCGCGGGTACCGCACAGCGGCCGGGCCGTTGTACAGGTGGCCGGTGCTGAGCATCTTGCGCAGTTCGTTCTCGTCGCTCGGGGTCATCACCAGCATGCCGGGGATGCAGCGCAGGTACGACAGGTCGAAGCTGCCCGCATGGGTCGGGCCGTCCTCGCCCACCAGGCCGGCACGGTCGATGGCGAACAGCACGTCGAGGTTCTGCACCGCCACATCGTGAACCAGTTGGTCATAACCGCGTTGCAGGAAGGTGGAGTAGATCGCCACCACCGGCTTGGCGCCTTCGCAGGCCATGCCGGCCGCGAAGGTCACGGCGTGTTGCTCGGCAATCGCCACGTCGAAGTAACGCAGCGGGAAACGCTCGCTGAACGCCACCAGGTCGGAGCCTTCCTTCATCGCCGGGGTAACACCCACCAGACGCGGGTCGGCGGCGGCCATGTCGCATAGCCATTCGCCAAACACCCCGGAATACTTCGGCCCGCTGGCCTTTTTCGGCGCGGCGGCGGGAGCGTCCAGGGGTTCGAGCTTAGTGATCGCGTGGTAACCAATCGGGTCGACTTCCGCCGGAGCGAAACCTTTGCCTTTCTTGGTGACGATATGCAGGAACTGCGGGCCCTTGAGGTCGCGCATGTTGCGCAACGTCGCGATCAGGGTCGGCAGGTCGTGGCCGTCGATAGGGCCGATGTAGTTCCAGCCCAGCTCTTCGAACAGTGTGCCGGGTACCAGCATGCCCTTGGCATATTCTTCGGTGCGGCGCGCAATTTCCCATGCGCCAGGCAGACGCGACAGCACTTTCTTGCTGCCTTCGCGCATGCTGGCGTAGGTACGGCTGGAGAGGATCTTCGCCAGATAATTGGACAGGCCACCCACGTTGCGCGAAATCGACATGTCGTTGTCGTTTAGGATCACCAACATGTTGGCGTCCACTTCCGGCGCATGGTTCAGCGCTTCGAAGGCCATGCCGGCGGTCAGCGCGCCATCACCAATCACCGCAATCGCCTTGCGCTCACTGCCTTGCAGGCGGGCGGCAATCGCCATGCCCAGTGCTGCACTGATGGACGTGCTGGAGTGGCCGACGCCAAAGGTGTCGTACTCGCTCTCGGCACGGCGTGGGAAGGCGGCCAGGCCGTCCTTCTGGCGCAGGCTGGCCATGCGCTCGCGACGGCCGGTGAGGATTTTATGCGGATACGCCTGGTGGCCCACGTCCCACACCAGCCGGTCGTCCGGGGTGTCGAACACGTAATGCAAGGCGATGGTCAGCTCGATCACGCCCAGCCCGGCGCCAAAATGCCCACCGGTCTGGCCGACCGTGTAGAGCAATTCCAGGCGCAGCTCATCGGCCAGGGTTTCCAGCTCGGCTTCACCCAGTCGACGCAGGCCGTCCGGCGTGGCAGCACGGTCGAGCAGGGGCGTAGACGGGCGTTTGCGGGGAATCTCTTGAAACGTCGTGGGCATCAGGCGAATCGTTATAGGTATAGAAGAGGCGGCAGTTTACCTCAAGCCGTGCAAACTGCCCACGCAGAGGGCCGAACTTGGCCGATATGCGGCGCAAATGGCCGCGGCTGTCAGTGGCGACGTTCGACGATATACCGCGCCAGGTCACGCAGTGGCTCGGCCGCCGCGTCGAAAGGTCGCAGGGCATCCAGAGCCTGGTCACGCAGCTCGATGGCATACGCCTTGGCGGCTTGCAGCCCCAGCAAGGCAGGATAAGTCGGCTTGTCACGTGCGATATCGGCGCCCTGGCGTTTACCGAGGGTGGCGGTGTCGCTTTCCACGTCGAGGATATCGTCCTGTACCTGGAAGGCCAGGCCGACAGCGCGAGAATAGGTCTGCAGCGCCGCTAATTGCTCGGCGTCGGCACGGCCACTGGCCAGGGCGCCCAGTTGCACGGCGGCCTCAATCAGCGCACCGGTCTTGTGGCGATGCATGTGTTCGAGGGCTTTTTGATCGAGCTTGAGGCTGACCGAGCCCATGTCGATGGCCTGCCCGCCGACCATTCCGGCCGGGCCCGCTGCATGGGCCAGGGCGGTGACCATGCGCAAGCGGATCTCGGCGTTGACGCTGCTTAGCGTCGGGTCCAGCAATGCGCTGAACGCCAGGCTCTGCAAGCCATCTCCGGCCAGAATTGCATAGGCCTCATCGAAGGCTTTGTGGGTGGTGGGCTGGCCGCGACGCAAATCATCGTCGTCCATTGCCGGCAAGTCGTCATGCACCAGGGAATAGGCGTGGATCAACTCGACCGCACAGGCCGCGCCATTCGCCTCGGCTGCCGGCGCCCCGAGAGCTTCGCAGGCGGCATAGGCCAGCAACGGGCGCACACGCTTGCCGCCATTCATCACGCTGTAGCGCATGGCTTCATAGAGGCGCGTCATTTCCGGGCTTGGCGCAACAAACAGGGGCTCCAGCGCGGCATTCACCCGGGCTTGGCTACTGGCCTGGTATGCGCTGATCATTCCGGCTGTTCCGCATCGAAAGGCTCTTCGGCCAACTCCCCGTCACGCTCCAGCAACACCTGGACCTTCTGCTCCGCCTGCGCCAACGCGCTCTGACAGTCGCGGGTCAGGCCGATGCCTTGCTCAAACGCTGTCAACGAGTCTTCCAGCGACAACTCGCCGTTCTCCAGACGCTCGACCAGGGCTTGCAGGTCGGCGAGGGATTGTTCGAAATCGAGTGCAACTTTTTTGCGGGCCATGGCGGCAATTCCGGTAGACGGTAAACCGGCGCGACACTAGCAGACATGGGGGATTGGGGCAAATGAGTGGCGCACACACGGTGATGTGAGCCGATTGATGGGTTTATTCGGCTCACCCCATGAGCCGATTAGCGACCTTATTCGGCTCACCGAGTCTCAGCCTGCCTTCGTGGCGACCCAGCATTCCCCCTGCGCCGCTTTCAATTGGGCCTCGAAGACCAATAAACCCTGATGCATATTCTGCAATGCCACAATTTGCATGGCTAACGCTTGCTTCTTATTGGCGATGGCTTGGTCAGCCTTGTCCCAGGGAAGCGCATCACCCTCGTACCCCTGCAAAATCTCCTGTAATTCCTTGAGCTTGAACCCCAGCTGTTGCGCGCACTTTATAAACATCAGCCGCTCGACACTCTGCTCGGTATAAACGCGATAACCGCCCCGACGCGCAGGCGCTGGCATCAGCCCGATTGCCTCATAGTGACGAATCGCCTTGATGGTCGTGCCGGACAACTGCGCGGCTTTGCCGATGTACATGAAAACTCCCTTTTTCAAATAGTGCGCCGGCCTGTTTCAGCCACTTGGCCCGCTGCGTCAGCGAAGAGCCCAGCACCGGCCCCAACAGCAGCGTCTTGCTCGTCGCGATGCCGCACAGCGCCAGCGTGGTGCGCCGCATTTGGTGGATGGCCGGCATGCGATAAACCCAGCGGTAATACCACGGCGGCGTGTCGAGGGTCACTAACAAGTGCGCGGTTCGGCCCTTTAGCAGCTTGTCTGGGAATGCCTTGCCTGCGCGGTACTTGAAGGCAAAGCCGGGGAGGAAAACGCGGTCGATAAAGCCCTTCATCAGTGCCGGGATACCGCCCCACCAGACAGGGAAAACCCAGGCCAGATGCTCGGCCCAAAGGATGTCGGCTTGGGCGCTGAGCAAGTCAGGTTCCAGCGCTTGAACCTGGGTGTAAGCATGATGAAGGATGGGGTCGAACCTGAGATCACCCAGGCGCAGGACGCGGACTTCGTGACCGGCCGTTTTAGCAGCGTGGATATAAGTGTGCGCGAGGGCGGAACAAAAGCTATCGGCGGACGGGTGGCCGAGAATGACCAGAATGCGCTGACTCATGGTGATAAGTTCTGAGAAAAGGGCATTCAGGGTAGGGGGTGCCGTATAGGGGAGAGTCAAGTGCCAGCAGGACCTTTCTGTGAGGTACGCAGGACCCTTCCTGAACTGTTCTCGAATGCTTGTGACGGTACTGTCGGCTGGCTAGCCTGCCGAAAACACCAGAGTAAAAAAGGCATGAGCGAAACTTCTATCGGGTTGATCGCGCCTCCTGAGGGCTACGGCGATTGGCTGATTGGCTGACAGACCTCAAGGGCCGTATCCATCAGGCGCAACAGCGCGCATCAATTGCCGTTAATCGTGAGCTGGTGCTGCTCTACTGGCAGCTCGGTCACGATATTTTGGCGCGTCAGCACGCTCAAGGTTGGGGTAGTAAAGTGATCGACCGCCTTGCGCAAGATCTGCGGGCGGCCTTTCCTGACATCAAGGGTTTTTCGCCGCGCAATCTGAAATACATGCGTGCTTTTGCCGAGGCGTGGCCGGATTCGGAATTTGTGCAACAGGCTGCTGCACAATTGCCTTGGGGCCACAACGTGGTGCTGCTCGATAAGCTTCCCGGCCCCGAAACTCGTCGTTGGTACATCATCCAGGCCTTAAAACATAACTGGTCGCGCAACACACTGGTGATGCACATTGAAAATCGCCTGCTGGAGCGCAGTGGCAAGGCCGTCAGCAACTTCGAAAGCCATCTGCCCAAAGCGTAATCCGACCTGGCGCGCGAATCCCTCAAAGACCCGTACCGCTTTGATTTCCTCAGTCTGGGCCAGAATGCACAAGAGCGCGAAATCGAAAACGCCCTGATCAAGCATGTCACTGACTTCTTGTTGGAGTTGGGCGCAGGTTTTGCCTTCGTTGGCCGGCAAGTGCTGCTGAATGTAGGCGGCGATGAGTTCTTCATCGACCTGTTGTTCTATCACCTGAAGCTGCGTTGGTATGTGGTGATCGAACTCAAGGCTGGCAAGTTCAAGCCCGAGCATCTGGGCAAATTGAGCTTCTATCTTGCGGCGGTGGATGCCGAGATAAAGCACCCACAGGACGGCCCGACTATCGGCCTCTTGTTGTGCAAGGGTAAAAATGAAGTGGTGGCTGAATACGCACTGCGCGATAACAACCGACCTATTGGTGTGGCGGAATATCAACTGATGGAGTCTTTGCCAGCCGAACTGCAATCGAGCTTGCCTAGCATCGAGCAAATCGAGCGAGAGTTGGCGGGGTAGGCAGGGTCTTTTCGGTGGTTGAAAAATGTAAGGAAAAATCTCACGCGTGAGCTATTGAGTACCTTGCGGATTGCCTGTAGATTTTCTCACGCGTGAGTTTTTCACAGCGAGGTCAGTACCATGAACAGCAGCTCTCCATCGAGCCCATCAACTGGGCCCGATACCGATTCAACAAGCCTCAAGGGAGAGCGCTTGAAGCCGTCCGCAAAAAAGCCGTCGAGCTTTTACATGAAGCAGATGCGTGCGGGGCTGGCGGCGGCCGGTTATGTGAAACACGAGACTTGGGTGCTTCCCGAAAACCGAAGCCTGCTCAAGCAAATGGAGAAACAGCTACGCCAACCGATCCTGGCTGGCTCATTCATGTCGGAGAATTTCATGAGCGCAGGTACCAACTGGAATATCGATCGTCTCTACAGTGCTCTTCAGGCGCTGGATGACGTGACGTCCAATGACATTACGCTTTCTCTCGTCCAAGGCTCCGAGTCCAGCATCAAGCTGGAGATGAACGACTTTGGTGGCTTGCCGATTTACATCGCGGTGGTGGGCGAGCAAATCATCGTGGATACCGTCCTGGTCGACGCCGAGTCCATCAACGATGTCGCGAAATTCAACGACGCCGTGCTGCGCAGCCGGGAGATGTTCCCGTTGTCGTCGATCGGTATCGAGTCCATGCCGAACGGGCAGGTGGTTTACAACATGTTCGGTGCGCTCAGCTCCGACTCCAGCCTGACCAACATCGTGACCGAGGTGAAAACCCTGGTTGATAACGTGCAGCGCGCCAGCGAAGCCTTCGAACGTTTCTTCATTTAATTATTCGGGAAAACCCAATGACTCAGTCCATCTGGAGCAAATTGTTCACCGCGTTGCGTGGCGGTGCCAGCGAAGTCGGCGAATCGATCGTCGACCAACAGGCCCTGCGCATCCTTGACCAGGAAATTCGCGATGCAGACAGCGCCTTGGCCAACGCCAAGCGTGAGCTGGTGAGCATCATGGCCAAGCACAAACTGGCGGCTGATCGTGTTGGCGAGTACGACGCCAAGATCAAAGACCTGGAATCCAAGGCGATGGCCGCTATCCAGGCCAACCGTGAAGACCTCGCCCTGGAAGTGGCCGAAGCCATTTCGACCCTGACCAACGAGCGGGACGTTGAGCAAAAGCAGACCACCGAGTTCGGTGGGTACGCTGAGAGCATGCGCAAAGACATCACCAAGGCCGAAAGCCGCATCAAAAGCCTGCGCCAGCAAGTGGACATGGCCAAGGCTCGCGACAGCGTGCAAAAGGCCCAGGTCAGTGCCTCCATTGCCAGCGGCGGTGCCAACGGCAAGCTGGAAACCGCCGTCGGTACGCTCAATCGCTTGCAGGCCAAACAGCAACAACGCGCCGCTGAGCTGCAAGCCCAGGATGAGCTGGCTGAAGCGTCGACGGGGACAGACCTGGAACGCAAACTGCGCGATGCCGGCATCACGCCGAACGAAGGCAGTGCCAATGCGATTCTGGAGCGTCTGAAGCAAAAGTCGGCTGAGTAATCAACGTAGGTCAGTTAAGCCTGCAACTCTGTGGGGAGGGAGCTTGCTCCCGCTGGGCTGCGCAGCAGTCCTGTTTTTGGGGCCGCTTCGCGCCCCAGCGGGAGCAAGCTCCCTCGCCACAGTCGCAGTGCTCTTCTTTTGTATGTTGAGGTCAGGATGAACGCCTTGAAGGGTTTCAAGACAATCGCAGGCCTGGCCCTCTTCATGGTCGCGCTGCAACTGCTCAATGTGGTGACCGGTTACAGCCTCATGGCATTCGGGCTAATCCCGAGAACGATGCAGGGTCTGTTCGGCATCCTCACATCACCGTTTTTGCACGCCTCCTTCGCCCACCTGAGCGCCAACCTGATTGCCTTTGTGATCCTGGGTTCTCTGGTCATCATCGAAGGGGTCAACCGGTTCATTGCTGTCAGTGCCATCGTCATTCTGCTGGGTGGCTTGTTGGTCTGGCTGTTCGGTTTTTCAGGCGTACACGTCGGCGCCAGCGGCTGGGTGTTCGGGCTATGGGCCTATCTGCTGTCTCGCGCCTGGTTTCACAGAAGCTGGGGCAACCTGCTAACAGCCGCTGTTGTGGCTTTGCTGTATGGCGGACTGGTCGTGGGCTTCCTTCCGCGGCAGGGCGTTTCCTTCGAAGGGCATCTGTTTGGTGCGCTCGCCGGATTTATTGCAGCCAAGGTACTTCTATCCACGCCGCGCAGCGGGTTTAATGCCGGGTGAACGCACTTGAGCATCCAGACGTCGAGGCGATGCTGTCGTCAGGATTCAAGTACCCAGGGAGCCAGGGGCTAAATGTCGATTTTCCTACTGTTACGCATGTACGCCTCGTCCCTCTTTCATCGCTTCGGTTGGGCAGGCCTGATCGTTGCCTTGGGTGTCCACCTGAGCACCGCTTACCTGGGCCTGGTGTTGCTGGGCGAACAACACCTCACCGCTGCCGCCACGTTTATCTACTTCTATCTCACCACCACACTCACCGTCGGCTATGGCGACCTCGCACCGCAGACTTCTGCTGGGCGAATTTTCGTGGCGGCCTGGGTCATGCTCGGGGGCATTGCGCTGCTCACGGCAGCCATCGGCAAAACCACCAGCAGTGTTATCGATGCATGGAGAAAGGGCATGAAGGGCAAAGGTGATTTCACCGGCAAGGTCGGCCATACCGTGCTGATCGGCTGGGAGGGCGCGTCCAGCGAGCGGGTGATTGAGTTGTTGCTGCAAGACGAAACCTCGAACGACAACCTGATCGTGATCTGCGATTGCAGCCTCGAAGAAAATCCGATGCCGGGCAAAGCAGCGTTCATCCGCGGCGAAAGCCTGTCTTCCACCGCACTGTTGCTGCGTGCCGGTGTGCCCGGTGCCGAGCGTGTGCTGGTGCGGACCCCGTCTGATGACCTGACGCTGGCCACCGTGCTGGCGGTGAATCAACTGAGCCCCGTCGGGCATGTGGTCGCCCACTTCAACGAAAGTGAAATCGCTGCACTGGCCAGCTCCTACGCCCCGCGCCTGGAATGCACGTCCAGCATGGCGATCGAAATGCTGGTGCGCGCCTCTCAGGATCCGGGCTCGTCGGTGGTCATCAATGAGTTGCTGTGCGTGGGGCAGGGCGCCACCCAGTACCTGATGAAATTGCCCGACGCCTTTGAGGCAACGTTCGGCGAGCTGTACACGCAGATGAAGGAGCGCCACAACGCCACCCTCATTGGCTATCGCGCCAAAGGTGTTCAGCAGCCGTCGATCAACCCGCCCAGTGCCACAGCGGTCAAAGGCGGCGAACTCTTCTACATCGCTTCCACTCGCCTTAAGGAAATCTCCCATGGGATGGCTTAAACAGTTGATGGGGCTTGAGGCCCCAAAAGCCACTACCGACTCGAGCCGAACCGCCAGCCCAAGCCTGCCTGCCACCGGCCCTTTGGGCCTGGCGCCGGGCAAGGGCGTGATGTTTGACACGACTCTGAAATTGCTGCTCGATGAAAAAACCAACGTGGTGATCCCCGGCTCCCAGGAAATCTGGAGCAACGGCACCATCGACCTCGGCCAGTCCACCTGGCTGTCGCGCTATTACATGAACGACGAAGATTATTGGTTGCAGGTGCACACCACCGGCCAGATAGCGGGCCAGGTCGAGTCAGTGATTCTGTTCAACTACCTGAGTTACGTCACCATCAGCAGTGAAGCGGAACTGAGCAGGCTCGCGGGCCCACAAAGCCTGATCGGTCTGCCGACCTACACCCACGACGGCGTCGAGTTCTTCCGGGAGTGGGGCAGCGAAGATGGCCAGACCGAATTGGTGGCGATGAGCGAACAGGTCATCAGCCCAGAAGCCACCTACAGCGTCGAGCACCGTTCGATGCTATACGCCCGCGACACCGGCTTGACCGACCGCCGAGAGTTCCTGCTGTTCTCCGTCGAAGAAGATGCCGAAGGCACCATCAGCCTGAGCACATCCCTGGGCATTTCGCTGTACACCACCGACCTGACTACGCTCTAAAAAAAGGAAGCCGTCCATGCTAGAAGCACTCTCCATCTCCCTCAACAAAGCTGCGGTGCTCGGCTTTGTCCTCTACATCCTGGGGGCTGCGGTACTGTTCGCGCTGTTCCAGTTCATCTACACCCGCATCACCCCGCACAAGGAGTTCGAACTGATCCGTGCGGGCAACACCTCCGCAGCGGTCGCCCTGGGCGGTGCCATCGTCGGTTTCGCCATTCCGGCCAGCAATGTGATTGCCTACTCGATCAACGTTCTCGACTTCATCGTCTGGGCCGTGATCGCCGCCGTCGTCCAACTGCTGGCGTTCCTGCTGACCAGCCTGGTGCTCAAAGGCACGTCCGAGCGCATCAAGAAGGGCGAACTGGCGGCCGGTATCTACGTGGCCGCGGTGGCCATCAGCGTCGGCATGCTGAATGCCGCGTGCATGACGCCCACCTCGAACTGATTGCCCACGGAGCTCCCGATGAAACGAAGCAAGTACGTCCAGCTGTCGCTGGCAGCGTCGGTCGCCATGGCGATATCCGGCTGTGGCCCAACGGAAAAAACCTACGACCTGCAAAAGAAGTACAACTTCCAATCGGTACAGCAATGCGCCGATGAAAAACTTCCGGTAGACGTCTGCTCGGACGCCTACATGACGGCCATGGCCGAGCATCGCCGCATTGCGCCGGTGTATGACAGCCAGGCCGATTGCGACGCCGACTTTGTCGCTGACTGGTGCCAGCAAGACTCCACCGGCAAATTCATCCCGCGCTTGGGCGGTTTCGAACTGACCGCCGAAGGCCAGGTGACCCAATCCCAAGTCGACGCTGCCAATGCGCAAGCGGCCAACGCTCAGGCCAGCGGCGGCTCAGGCTTCTCCACCAGCAGCCTGCTGACCGGCTTGCTGATCGGCAACATGCTGAGCAACAACCGCAACAGCTACCGTTCCGAGCCGGTGTACCGCTATCGCGATGATCGCGGCAACTACGGTAACTCGACGCTCAACCAACGCGTGTCCAATGGCGCGACCTTTGGCCGTTCCAACCAGGCCCGGTACGGCAGCAGCAATTACACCAGCACGCTGCGCTCTTCACCTAAGTCGAGCTCGGTTTCATCGGCCACCTCCCGCGGCGGCTTCGGCAGCAAAGCCAGCGCACGCAGCGGCTGGGGCGGCGGGTCAAGCAGCTAAGGAAACCGGCCATGAAGAAGATCCAATGCGCAGAGCGTCATGACTGGAAACACACCGCCGAGAGCCTCGGCTTCCTGTTCCATACCATCGACGGCGAACCCTACTGGGACGAAAGCGCGTACTACCAGTTCACGCTCAAGCAAATCGAGCGCGACCTCGAAGACCCGACCACCGAGCTCCATGACATGTGCATGGACCTCGTCGCCCGCGTGGTCCACAGCGAAGAACTGCTTGAACGCCTGAGCATCCCCGCGCCTTTCTACGACATGATCCGAACCTCATGGCTCGAAGGCCACCCGCACCTGTACGGGCGCATGGACTTCTCCTACAACGGCAGCGGGCCCGCCAAGTTGCTGGAGCTCAACTACGACACCCCCACCAGCCTCTACGAAGCAGCCGCGTTTCAGTGGGGCTGGCTGGAACAATGCATCGAACGCGGCCTGCTGCCCAAGCACGCCGACCAGTTCAATAGCATCGACACCAAACTGCACCAGGCCTTCGCGCAACTGCAGGTCAACCAGCCGTTCTACTTCGCCTCGATGAAAGACTCGATCGAAGACAAAGGCACCACCGACTACCTGCGCCTGGTCGCTGAAAAGGTCGGCATCGAATCGCGCCACATCGACATCGAAGACATCGGCCTGAACAGCGAAGGCCGCTTCGTCGACCTTGAAGATCGCTGGATTCCCCACCTGTTCAAACTGCACGCCTGGGAGTTCATCTTCCACGAACCCTTTGGTGCCGCGATTGCCCAGAGCGACACACAGTTCTTCGAGCCCGCGTGGAAATCCATTATTTCCAACAAAGGCATCCTGCCGCTGCTGTGGGAATTCAACAAAGGCCACCCCAACCTGCTCGCGTCCCACCTGGACACCGACCCAGGCAAAGCCGTGCCAAAAGGCTGGGTGCGCAAGCCGTTCTTCTCCCGTGAAGGCGCCAACATCGAACTGCAAACCGCCGAAGGCCTGACCGTAAAAGAAGACGGCCCCTACACGGATGCGCCCTTCATCCTTCAAGAGTTCGCACCGCTGCCAAAATTTGGTGACAGCTACACGCTGATCGGCTCTTGGGTCATTGGCGACCAGGCCGCCGGCATCGGTGTGCGCGAGGACAATAGCTTGATCACCAAGGATTCAAGCCGGTTTCTGCCGCACTTGATCCTGGATTAGGGACGTCTGACGGGTTCGTTCCCACGCTCCGCGTGGTAACGCATCCAGTGACGCTCTGCGTCACCCGCACGCCTCTCAATCTACACCCATAAAAAAGCCTGCCTTTTCAGGCAGGCTCAATACGGAGCATGGCAGTCTTAGCTCTGGCGAGCAGACAGGGCCGAGTAGCTGTTCATCAAATTGCGGTAGTTAGGAATCCGCTGGGACAACAAATTCCCCAGCCCTTCGATATCGTTGCGCCAGTCGCGGTGCAACTCACACGCCACCGAGAACCAGTTCATCAACTGCGCGCCGGCCTGCGTCATCCGGCTCCACGCCGCTTGCTGCACGGTGGTATTGAACGTGCCCGATGCATCCGTCACCACAAACACCTCAAAACCTTCTGCCAGCGCCGACAAGGTCGGGAACGCCACACACACATCCGTCACCACACCGGCAATGATGATCTGCTTACGCCCGGTGGCCTTGATTGCCTTGACGAAATCCTCGTTGTCCCAGGCGTTGATCTGACCAGGGCGAGCGATATACGGCGCGTCCGGGAACATCTCCTTCAGCTCCGGTACCAGCGGGCCGTTAGGGCCTTGCTCGAAACTGGTGGTGAGGATGGTCGGCAAGTTGAAGAACTTGGCCAGGTCAGCCAGGGCCAGCACGTTGTTCTTGAACTCGTTGGGGGAGAAGTCCTGCACCAGGGAGATCAGGCCGGTCTGGTGGTCGACCAGCAGAACAATGGCGTCGTCTTTGTTCAAGCGGTTGTAGGTTGCAGTGCTCATGGTTGAATCCTTTTTTGTTTAGGTTGGTTGGGCGTTGCGTTCAACATGGGCACAGATTAATGGGTAGGTGACGAGGGATAAATCGGGTGGAAGGAGTCTTACTGTCAACTTAAAGTGGACAATAGTTGGCACCCGATTTCAGGCCTCCGGGTCGCTGTGCAGACCAGGAGTGAATTGCCTGATTTTGAGTAGCTAGCAGGTCCGATCCCTTTCCTTTGCAGGACGTTTCCGAGAGAATCCCAACCGCTTGCGCCAGTGGAATTGGGTGACTAGGCTGCTGACCGTCACTGCTAATTCAGTGATCGGGTTTAGTCGCCCGGACCTCGCTAGGCGCACGCGCCATCCCAAAGACAGGTGTCTTCTTGCCTGCACTTTATGGTGGCTGTGCGCAGGGCACCCTCGGGTGCGCCGGTGCCTAGCGGCCGGTCGACTAACCTGCGTACAGCCGCCACCTCTGCTCGTTTAGTCGCGAAAGGACGGTGGTAGTCACTTACTGCTAGGAGTTTTGCTATGGATAACGTTTGTTCAGATACGCTGTCGTCACACCTGACCAACCCATTCACGGTCAATGAAGAACTGAGCTTCGAGGATGCCTGGGTGCAGGTGGCTGAGCTGCTGCATTGTGCGCTGGCTACGTCGCAAGTTATCAGCGAGTCAGTGGCTGCACCACAGAGGGCGGTAATGCACTTGGTGGAGATGGCGAAGATGGTGGCGGATAGGGCGGTGGAGTGTTTGCAGCCTAAATGACGCGTATTGAAGAGTGGGTAGGATACTTGCCCGCCTTTGTTGACGATTCAATTGTCCAGCAGCTGTTGGGCAATTGAACTGCATTCTTACAGGCATTAAAAAGCCGGCTTGTGGCCGGCTTCTCGGGGACTGCCTCAGCTTGTTTTTGACAAGCCTCACCAGCCTTCAAATCGCTCAGCCCACATTGCGTCGGGCTGAATAGTAGGGCATCCGCGGGAACTCCTCCGCTTCGCCAGCAGGGAGTCAGCTAGAAGCGACCCCTGCCAAATGTGCGGCGCATGATACTCACATTCGCTTCAGTTGCCCACCTCCGGTTCCGATTTAGAGCCTTCCCAGCCCAGCAGGTGTTCATCCAGTGGCACCGGTGGGCGGCGGTTGTTGAGGGTGGACCACCAGAATACCCAGCCGACGATCTTGAAGCTTTGCTCGAAGCGTTCCTCGTGGTTGAGGTATTCGTCCGGGTGTTCGCTGGCGTTGTGGCTGCGCAGGCGCAGGCCGCCGCCAGGGCGGTTGTAGAGGTATTTGATGCGCAGCATGCCGTCGTGTTCGACGGCGTAGATTTCACCGTCGATGATTTGGGTACGGCCTCGGTCGATGGCGAGGGTGGCGCCTTGTTGGATGATGTCGATCATGCTGTTGTCGACCATGTAGGCGCCTATCGCGCGGTCGGGGTTTACGTTGAGTGTTTCCAGGCTGTGCAGGGAGACGCGGATGCGTTCGGTTGAGGTGAAGGTGGGGTGGAGGGGGATCTCCACGTCGGTTTTTTCCGGGCGGCAGGCGGGGCCTGTGAGGTATTTGCCTGTGTCTTCGCGGGCGGTTGCAATCCTTGCGGTGGGGCCTTCCAACAGGTAGTTGGCGGGCGGGTGTTTGGGGCCTTTGCCGTCGCTTAACCAGCGACTTGAGACGCACAGCAACTCTGCGATCTCGTTGAGTCGGCCCATGGGGACCCCGCGTTTGAACCAGTTGTTCACGTGCTGAGGCGTGACGCCGCGGTTCTTGGCGAAGTCGGAGGCGGAAAGATGAACTTCCCGTAGTAGCGCTTTTAAACGATCACCTGATGTATTCATAAACGCAGAGTTTACTGGCCGGAAAGTCTAATCAAATAAACCATGCGTTGATTTGCGGTTGTAGGATTTGGCTTAGTTGTGGCCGGATCTTTCAGGTGCCTGAATTCATAGAATAAGCGCAACGCTTGAAACGAGAGGCAGAGAGCCAGCCACCGGTAGAATCCAGGCTCTCACACCGAAGGATTCAAGCGCAGATGACTACGCATTACCGGCAGCTGACTCAGGGACAACGTTACCAGATTGAGGCTGGCTTGAGCGCCGCAGAGAGCCAGGCGAGCATTGCAAAGCGGGTCGGCGTGCATCCCTCGACGATCAGTCGCGAGGTTCGCCGCAACAGCACCCAGAATATCTACAAGGCTGTTTCTGCGGCCCATGAAAGTGATGCTCGTCGAGCGGGTGCGCGCAAGTTTTGCAAGCCGGCGACATGGCTCAGCCATCATCTCCCGGTGTGGCTCAAGCATGGCATGAGTCCGGAGCAGATCGCCCAGCGGTTGAAGCAGGAGCAGCCAAGCCGGGCGGTCAGCCATGAGTGGATTTATCGGTTCATTGCCGCCGAACAGCGCGCCGGTGGTGAGCTTTATACCTATCTGCGACATCGCCGAAAGCGCTACCGGAAACGCTATGGAAGCCACGATCGGCGCGGGCAGCTGCGTAATCGCGTGTCAATCAGTGAACGCCCAGCCGAGGTCGAAAGCCGCGAGCGCCTGGGGGACTGGGAGGGCGATACGGTACATGGACTGGGCGGTAACCTGGTGACCCTGGTTGATCGCAAAAGCGGCTATCTGAGCGCCTATCCGGTCAAGCGCAGAACGCGCCGGCAGGTAACGCGGGCGATCAATCTGATGCTTCAGGGCCATGCCGCTCACACGCTGACGCTGGATAACGGAAGGGAGTTTGCCGGGCATGAACGCATCGCGCTACGGAGCCAGTGCCAGGTCTTTTTTGCAGACCCCTATTCATCCTGGCAACGTGGCACCAATGAAAACACCAACGGTCTGCTCCGCCAGTATTTCCCCAAGGGCAGCGACTTCAGCAAGCTGACCGTCGAAGCCGTCAATCGGACAGTAGCGAGGATCAATCTACGCCCGCGCAAGCGCTTGGGCTGGAAGACGCCGTACGAAGTGCATACAGGGGTGAGCGTTGCACTTATGTGTTGAATTCAGGGTGTGCAACTTAGTTAAACGCTGCAAATAAACATTGAACTTGATGTTTAATTCGGCCCATAAAAAAGCCCCGAATTAACGGGGCTTTTTAATTGGTGCGCCAGGCATGGCGCGTTGCGCGCAAGCGCAACCAGCTTGGCTGTGGTGGCCACGCTGGTGACTGGGAGGTGAAAGTCCTCTACACACCCGGCAAGGGGAAGTGTTAGCCAGAGGCAAGGGTGTCGCGGGTGACTGCGAATCTGAAGGAAGCCCGAGGCAAAATGCTGGCCTGACGAACAGGAAGCGGATAGAGGCGGCGCAGCGGGGTAAGAAGGCCAAAATCTTCAAAGCCCAATACTTGCACGGAACGCTGTGACGTAGATCCGACAGGCATAAGCAGGAAGGTCGCGCGAATTACCCTGGGAGATCTGCACGTTTGCCAGTGTGCTACCGAGCGTCGAGAGGCGATGGGATGAGCGTGCAGAAGTCAGCCGAAGCCGTAGTAAGTGGCGAATAACCGCGCCACCAAGGGCCGAACAGGTTATGCCGCCAGTAGGCGTCAGAGTCTCGTTGAATACCGAAATGCAGAAATTTCTCCAAGAGAAGACTGTGACTCCGAGTCCCGGACAGAATCCGAGGATGACGGCTGACAGCGCAAAGGTATCGACGGCATCTGTGACGTGGACGAACGCGGAGCCGGACACGCTGATGGCGCGGGTGCTTGCACCGGCCAACCTCAGACGTGCGTATCAGCGCGTGGTCAGCAACAAGGGCGCGCCGGGTGCCGATGGCATGACGGTCGACGACTTGGCGGACTACGTGAATCAGTATTGGCCGATCCTCCAGAGGAGGTTGCTGGCCGGCGAATACCACCCGCAAGGTGTACGCGCCGTCGACATCCCCAAACCCAAAGGCGGCACCCGACAACTGGGCATTCCCTGCGTCGTGGATCGCCTGATCCAACAGGCACTGCTGCAACAGCTCACGCCGATCTTCGACCCGCTGTTTTCGGATTACAGCTACGGCTTCCGTCCGGGCAGAAGCGCCCACCAAGCCATCGAGACAGCCCGCGCCCATGTGGCGGCAGGGCATCGCTGGTGCGTGGAACTCGATCTTGAGAAATTCTTTGACCGGGTCAACCACGATCTCCTGATGGCGTACGTGGCGCGCCAAATCGTAGATAAACGCGTGCTCAGACTGATCCGGCGGTACCTCCAAGCCGGTGAGATGTCGGGTGGGATCGCCAGCCGACGGCAGGAAGGGACGCCGCAAGGCGGCCCGCTCTCGCCGTTGCTGTCGAACATCCTGCTCAACGAACTCGACCGCGAGCTGGAACGGCGGGGTCATCGCTTCGTGCGTTATGCCGACGATGCGAACATCTATGTGCGCAGCCCTCGTGCTGGCGAACGAGTGATGGCCAGTGTTGAGCGCTTCCTGAATCAGCGCCTGAAACTAACGCTGAATCGGGATAAGAGCCGAGTAGCCGGGTCTTGGATGTGTGATTACTTGGGTTACGGGATGAGCTGGCATCAGCAACCGAGACTGAGAGTGGCGACGATGAGCCTGGGTCGCTTGCGCGACCGGCTCAGAGAGCTGCTACGTAAAGCGCGGGGCCACAAGGTGGCGACTGTCATCGAGCGGATAAACCCCGTGCTGCGCGGATGGGCGGGCTACTTCAAGCTGAGCCAGAGCAGACGGCCACTTGAGGAATTGGACGGCTGGGTGCGTCACAAGCTTCGCTGTATCGTCTGGCGTCAATGGAAGCGGCCCTCTACGAGGGCGCGCAACTTGATACGCTTGGGACTTAATGCGGCGCGGGCGTGGAAATCGGCAGTCAATGGCCGAGGCCCATGGTGGAACTCGGGAGCGCCCCATATGAATCAGGCGTTGCCGAAGAAGCTGTGGGACCGCCTCGGGCTGGTCTCGATACTGGATACGATAAACCGACTTAACCGTATAACCTGAACCGCCGTATACGGAACCGTACGTACGGTGGTGTGAGAGGACGGCGGATGTGAATCCGCCTCCTACTCGATCCGTGGCAATGAGGCGCGGGTATCAGCCTTTGTAGGCGGCAACCGACTTCATGATCTCGGCGCGGGCGGCGTCTGCGTTGCCCCAACCGTCGATCTTCACCCACTTGCCTTTTTCGAGGTCTTTGTAGTTCTCGAAGAAGTGCTTGATCTGTTCCAGCAACAGTGGCGGCAGGTCGGTGTATTCCTTCACGTCCACGTACAGCTGGGACAGCTTGTCGTGTGGCACTGCGATGACTTTGGCATCGCCGCCGCCGTCGTCGGTCATGTTCAGGATGCCGACTGGGCGGGCGCGGATAACCGAGCCTGGGGTGACCGGGTAAGGGGTCACGACCAGCACGTCGAGGGGGTCACCGTCGTCAGCCAGGGTGTTAGGGATAAAACCGTAGTTGGCCGGGTAGAACATCGGGGTGGCCATGAAACGGTCAACGAACAGGCAGTCGCTGTCTTTGTCGATTTCGTATTTGATCGGCGCGTGGTTGGCCGGAATTTCGATGGCGACGTAGATGTCGTTCGGCAGGTCTTTGCCAGCCGGAATCTTGCTGTAGCTCATTGGGCGTTGCCCCCGTTAGTTGGCCATATGACATGGCCGGATTGGCCTAAAAGTGGCGGCGATTATAGGCATATTCTGACGCCGATGCCATGCGCCAAGCGTCGTACGGTCATTCGCCCTGTGGCGCGTAGCGCAGGTCGCTGGCTTGCAGTTGAGTCAGGCGGGCCAGGGGATCCTGGCGATAAAAGCGGCTGAGTTGGGCGTACACCTGTGGATAACTGTTGACCAGTAAATCCGGGGCGCTGAAGAAATACTCGCTGGTGACGGCAAAGAACTCCGCCGGGTTTTCCGCAGCGTAAGGGTCTATCTCGGTCTCGGCGTCCGGGTTGGCGTCCAACTGGCGATTGAGGTCATCGAAGGCGCCTTGCATGACGCTGGCCCAATCCTGCACGCGCATGTCGTGGTGCAGCGGCGGCAGGCCGTTGGCGTCGCCGTTGAGCATGTCCAGCTTGTGCGCTAGTTCGTGGATGACCAGGTTGTAGCCTTCCCATTGGCCGCTGGCGAGCACGCCGGGCCAGGCGAGGATCACCGGGCCCTGTTGCCAGGCTTCGCCGCTGTGTTCGCCGTCCCACTCGTGTTCGACGCCGCTGGCATCGCGATGGCGTTGTGGGCTGAGGAAGTCGTCGGGGTACAGCACGATCTCATGAAAGCCTTGGTACCAGTCGAGGTCGCCCAGGTTCATCAGCGGCAGTTGCGCCTGGGCGGCGAGCAGCAGGCGTTGTTCCTGGTGCAGTTCGACGCCAGGCAGGGCGGTGAGGTGTTTTTCGCTGAGGAACACCACGCAGGCTTCGCGTAGCCACTGATCTTGCTCCGGCGTGATGCCGTCGAGGAAGGTCAGGTGGTGGCGCACCCGTTGCCAGATGTCATCGGCAATCGGGTGCTTGGCCAGCAGGCGCCGGCGACGCCAGGCGCTGAAGGACCACACGGGCAATCAGTGCGGGTTGGCTTCGGAGGACGTGCGGCCAAAGCGGCTGCGCACTACGCCAATAATCATCGGCACCAGGGACAGCAGAATGATGAACACCACCAGCAGCGACAGGTTCTTCTTGATAAAAGGCACGTTGCCGAAGAAGTAACCCAAGGTCACCAGGCCGCCGACCCACAGGATGGTGCCCAGTACGCTGAAGCCGAAGAAGCGTGGATACGGCATCTTGGCCACGCCCGCGACGAACGGCGCGAAGGTACGCAGGATCGGCAGGAAGCGCGCCAGCGTCACGGTCTTGCCGCCGTGCTTGTCGTAGAAGTCGTGGGTCTTTTGCAGGTAGTCGCGGCGGAAGATCTTGGAGTTCGGGTTGCTGAACAAGCGCTCGCCCGCCGTTCGTCCGATCACATAGTTGGTGCTGTCGCCGAGGATGGCCGCCAGCATCAGCAGGCCGGCCAGCAGGACTGGGTCCATACCGCCGCCGGCCGCTACGGCACCGGCAATGAACAGCAAGGAGTCGCCCGGCAGGAAGGGCATGACCACCAGGCCGGTTTCGCAAAAAATCACCAGGAACAGAATG
This sequence comes from Pseudomonas sp. CCI1.1, assembly GCF_034348165.1. Classification (NCBI taxonomy): domain Bacteria; kingdom Pseudomonadati; phylum Pseudomonadota; class Gammaproteobacteria; order Pseudomonadales; family Pseudomonadaceae; genus Pseudomonas; species Pseudomonas sp. CCI1.1. The sequence goes on along the minus strand of NZ_CP133780.1, from coordinate 3,803,559 downwards.
GCGTAGATCCACGGACCGTAGTTGGTTACCAGCATATCGAGGTAAACGTCGAGATGCAGGATAAGGTCAAGCGGGTTGAAATCCATGGATGGCACCTGTGTGAATGGCCCGGCTCAGCGGGCTTGTGCGGAAGCTCAGGCAATAAGGCTACAAGTAATTGTCGCGGTTCTTACAACCCTGAAAGGTCGGCATTATACGGATTGAGAGGTGAAAAGCGTGTGGCTTTTGTAGCGGGGAGTGTCGCGAAATTGTGAAGGGGTTGGGCTTCAAGCCAGTCGCCGGACCCAATGTGGGAGCTGGCTTGTCTGCGATAGCGGTGGGTCAGTATGAGAAGTGCTCGCTGACACTTCGCCATCGCAGGCAAGCCAGCTCCCACAAGGATATTGCGGTGTTTGGCTTACCGGTTTTCAGTCTTCGTTGATCGGCAACACGTAGTTTTTGAATTCGGTGTCTTCGCGAAACCCAATCGACTCATAGGTCTTCTGCGCCACGTCGTTATCGCTGCTGGTCGATACCCGCAACCGTACCGCGTGGGTGTCCTTGGCCATTTTCTTGGCCGTGCGCATCAGGTTGTCGGCCACCAGTTGCCGGCGCGCATCCTCGGCCACATAGATGTCGTTGAGGATCCATACCCGCTTGAGAGACAGTGAGGAAAAGCTCGGATAGAGCTGGCAAAACCCCAGCAGCCGCTTGTCATCATCGTCGGCCAGGGCCAGGTAGATCACCGACTCCTTGCGCCGCAGGCGCTTTTCCAAAAAGGCCCGTGACGAGTCCGGGAACGGCAGGGCCCCGTAGAACTCGCGGTATTTGACGAACAACGGGGTCAACAGGTCCAGGTGTTCCAGGGTCGCTTGAGTAATCCGCATGCCAGGCCTCAACTTCCAAATGGGGTATGACCACACGAGCGGCCGTGACTCGATGCTGCCTAATGACGCCAAAAAGCGCAATCTTGCCGCTATCGGTCATCGGGCGGGCTGAGCAGGAAATTGCCCTTCATCAGGTCCGGGTCGTCCGATTCGAGGGTCTGAACCTGTGCCTCATCCTTGAGATTAACCCCCGACAACTGCCGGCGACACGCCTCGCGCATCAAGTACAGCAGGCGATGGGCCGCCATGCCATAACTCAGGCCTTCCAGCCGCACGTTGGAGATGCAGTTGCGATAGGCATCGGTGAGGCCGACCTTGGGGTTGTAGGTGAAATACAGGCCCAGGCTGTCCGGCGAGCTGAGCCCCGGTCGTTCGCCGATCAGGATCACCACCATCTTGGCGCCCAGTAGCTGCCCGATTTCATCGGCTACCGCCACGCGGCCTTGCTCTACCAGGATCACCGGTGACAAGGACCAGCCTTCGGCGTGGGTCTGTTCTTCCAGGCGCGCCAGAAACGGCGCTGTGTGTTTATGCACCGCCAATGCCGACAGGCCATCGGCTACTACGATGGCCAAGTCCACCCCGCCGGGCTGGGCCGAAGCGTAGTCGCGCAATGTTTGCGCCGACTCATCGCTCAAGCGTCGCCCCAGGTCCGGGCGTTGCAGGTACATGTGCCGGTCTGTGGCGGCGCTGTGCAGCAACAGGCTGTCTCGGCCACGTTCGGCCAATTGGCGGCTGAGGCCGGTGTGATCGAACGGCAAATGCACCGCGTCCCGCGCCTGGGCGTGGGCAAACTGGAAGTCCAGTTGGGCGCTGGTGGGAAGGCTGGTGCCGGTGCGGCCCAGGGCAATACGCGCCGGGGTGAGGCGGCGCAGTTCCAGCCACGGGTTGTCAGGCAATTCTGGTTGCACAGTCGGCTCCTTCATCCCAATTGCGCCAAGGCGTGACGAAAGGCCGGTGGCAAGCTATTGCCAAAATGCACCTTGCCATCAGCCTGCGTGAAGATGCCCATTTTCGCCAGCCACTGCTCGAACTCCGGCGCCGGTTTTAAACCCAATGTTTGCCGGGCGTACAGGGCGTCGTGAAACGAGGTGGTCTGGTAGTTGAGCATGATGTCGTCGGAGCCGGGGATGCCCATGATGAAGTTGATGCCGGCCACGCCGAGCAGGGTCAGCAGGGTGTCCATGTCGTCCTGGTCGGCTTCGGCGTGGTTGGTGTAGCAGATGTCGCAACCCATGGGCACGCCGAGCAGTTTGCCGCAGAAGTGGTCTTCAAGGCCGGCGCGGATAATCTGCTTGCCGTTGTAGAGGTACTCCGGGCCGATAAAGCCGACCACGGTGTTCACCAGAAACGGCTTGAAGTGCCGGGCCACGGCGTAGGCACGGGTTTCACAGGTTTGCTGATCGACGCCAAAGTGCGCATTGGCCGACAAAGCGCTGCCCTGGCCGGTTTCGAAGTACATCAGATTCTGGCCCAGGGTGCCGCGCTTGAGGCTCAAGCCCGCGTCATAACCTTCCTGCAGCACGTTCAGGTTGATCCCGAAACTGGCATTGGCCGCTTCGGTACCGGCAATCGACTGAAACACCAGGTCCAGCGGTACGCCGCGGTTGATCGCTTCGATGGAGGTGGTGACGTGGGTCAGCACGCAGGCCTGGGTGGGGATGTCGTAGCGCTGGATGATCGCGTCCAGCATCTCGAGCATGGCGCAGATCGAGGCGATGCTGTCGGTGGCCGGGTTAATGCCGATCATGGCGTCGCCGTTGCCGTACAGCAGGCCGTCGAGGATGCTCGCCGCGATGCCGGCCGGTTCATCGGTGGGGTGGTTGGGCTGCAAGCGCGTGGACAAGCGCCCGCGCAGGCCCAGGGTGCCGCGAAACTGGGTGACCACGCGGATCTTCTGCGCCACCAGCACCAGGTCTTGCACGCGCATGATCTTGGACACGGCCGCGGCCATTTCCGGTGTCAGCCCTGGCGCCAATGCGCGTAGGGCCTGTTCATCGGCCGCATCGCTGAGCAGCCAGTCGCGCAGGCCGCCGACAGTGAGGTGGCTGACCGCTGCAAACGCCTGTTTATCGTGGGTGTCGATGATCAGCCGGGTGACTTCATCGCTTTCATAAGGAATCAATGCTTCCTGCAGGAAGTGCTTGAGCGGGATATTTGCCAGCGCCATCTGCGCCGCCACACGTTCGCCGTCATTCTGCGCGGCGACACCGGCGAGGAAGTCCCCGGAGCGTGCCGGGCTGGCCTTGGCCATCACGTCCTTGAGGCTGTCGAAGCGGTAGGTTTGAGCACCCACCGCGTGGGAAAAGCTTGCCATACAGTGTCTCCTTGATGACGCGCGCCTGCTGTGGGCAAGGCGCCGCGTCGAGGTTTTCGGCAGTTAGTGCAGGGCGGCCTCTGCGGCCTGGATCGCCGCGAATTCCTCTTCCGGCGTGCCTGCTACCAAGTGATGCCGGCTGTAGAAAGCAAAGTAAGCAATTAATACTCCATAGATGATCGCCGCGCCAATCACCACGCGCGGGTCCACCAGAAAGCCCGCCACCACGGCCACGCAAGCCAGCACCAGTGCCACGCCTGAGGTGAAGATGCCACCGGGTGTGCGGTATGGCCGCTCCATTTTAGGGCGACGGATGCGCAGGGTGATGTGGGCGGCCATCATCAACACGTAGGAAATCGTGGCGCCAAACACCGCCACCAGGATCAGCAAGTCACCCTGGCCGGTCAGCGACAGGCCAAAGCCGATAATCCCGGGGATTACCAGTGCCAATACTGGCGCCTTGCTCTTGTTGGTCTCGGACAATTTGCGCGGCAGGTAACCGGCACGGGACAAGGCAAAGATCTGCCGCGAATAGGCGTAGATGATCGAGAAAAAGCTCGCGATCAAACCGGCCAGGCCGACCAGGTTGACGAAGCTGCCCATCCAGGTGGAACCGCCGTAGGACAACGCCAAGGCTTCAACCAGCGGGTTGCCGGATTTGATCAGCGCATAAGTGCCCGCACCGCCCGGCGCGATCACCAGGATCAACAGGGCAAAACTGGTCAGCACCACAATCGCGCCGATCAGCCCGCGCGGCAGGTCGCGCTTGGGGTTCTTGGTTTCTTCAGCGGCCAGCGGCACGCCTTCCACCGCCAGGAAAAACCAGATGGCATAAGGGATCGCGGCCCACACGCCGACGTAGCCGAACGGCAGGAAGCTGCTGGCGCCCTTGGCCTCGGTCACGGGTATATCCAGCAGGTTGGCGACGTTGAAGTGCGGCACCATCGACACCAGGAACACGCCCAGGGCAATCGCGGCGACGGCGGTGATCACGAACATCAGCTTCAAGGCTTCGCCCACACCAAAGATGTGGATGCCGATAAAGATGATGTAGAACGCCAGGTAGATCATCCAGCCGCCAATACCGAACAACGACTCGCAATAGGCGCCGATAAACACCGCGATGGCGGCGGGCGCGATGGCGTATTCGATAAGGATGGCAGTACCGGTGAGGAACCCGCCCCAAGGGCCAAAAGCGCTGCGGGCAAAACCGTAGCCACCGCCAGCAGTGGGGATCATGGACGACAACTCGGCCAGGGAAAAGCACATGCACAGGTACATGGTGGCCATCAGCAAGGTGGCGAGGAACATGCCACCCCAGCCGCCCTGGGCCAGGCCGAAGTTCCAGCCGGCGTAATCGCCGGAAATAACATAAGCGACGCCAAGGCCAACCAGTAGTACCCAGCCGGCGGCGCCTTTTTTCAGTTCGCGTTGTTGAAAATAATCGGTGCCGACTTTTTCGAAGTCGACAGAAGAACCAGTGGGTTCGCTAGGCATGGGAAGTACCTTCCATTCTTATTGTTTTTGACTCGGCGTCTGTGTGCCGAACGAGGTAGCAATTGCGTGTGATATCAAATGTGGGAGCTGGCTTGCCTGCGATAGCGGCCTGTCTGCTACCCCTTATTTGGCTGATACATCGTTATCGCAGGCAAGCCAGCTCCCACACTTGATTGCATTTCAAGTTGGGAACTGGTTGCTTGCTATAAGGCTGAGTTAGAAAAAGCCCAACGGATTAATGTCGTAGCTCACCAGCAAGTTCTTGGTCTGCTGGTAGTGATCCAACATCATCTTGTGGGTTTCACGGCCCACGCCAGACTTCTTGTAACCGCCAAACGCGGCATGCGCCGGGTACAGGTGGTAGCAGTTGGTCCACACGCGGCCAGCCTTGATCGCCCGGCCCATGCGGTAGGCGCGGTTGATATCGCGGGTCCACAGGCCAGCGCCCAGGCCGAACTCGGTGTCGTTGGCAATCGCCAGGGCTTCGGCTTCATCCTTGAAAGTGGTGATGCTCACCACCGGGCCGAAGATTTCTTCCTGGAATACGCGCATGTCGTTGGTGCCCTTGAGCAGGGTAGGCTGGATGTAATAACCGGTGGCCAGGTCGCCGGTGAGCTTCTCCACCTTGCCGCCCGTGAGCAATTGCGCGCCTTCGCCCTTGGCGATTTCCAGGTAAGACAGGATCTTGTCGAACTGCTGCTCGGACGCCTGGGCGCCGACCATGGTGTCGGTATCCAGCGGGTCGCCACGCTTGATCGACTCGACCTTTTTCATCACCACTTTCATGAAGTCGTCGTAGATCGACTCTTCCACCAGAGCACGGGAAGGGCAGGTGCACACTTCGCCCTGGTTGAAGAACGCCAGCACCAGGCCTTCGGCGGCTTTTTCGATAAATGCAGGTTCCGCTTTCATGATGTCGGCGAAGAAGATGTTCGGCGACTTGCCGCCCAACTCCACCGTAGACGGAATGATGTTCTCGGCCGCCGCATGCATGATGTGCGAGCCCACAGGCGTTGAGCCGGTGAAGGCGATCTTGGCGATGCGCTTGCTGGTGGCAAGGGCTTCGCCGGCTTCCTTGCCGAAACCGTGCACCACGTTCAGCACGCCCGGTGGCAGCAGGTCGCCGATCAGCTCCATCAGCACGCTGATGCCCAGCGGCGTTTGCTCGGCGGGCTTGAGCACCACGCAGTTACCGGCGGCCAGGGCTGGGGCGAGTTTCCAGGCGGCCATCAGCAGCGGGAAGTTCCACGGGATGATCTGGCCGACCACGCCCAGCGGCTCGTGGAAGTGGTAGGCGGCGGTGAGTTCATTGATTTCGGCGCTGCTGCCTTCCTGGGCGCGGATGCAGCCGGCGAAGTAGCGGAAGTGGTCGGCAGCCAGGGGGATGTCGGCGTTAAGGGTTTCACGCACGGCCTTGCCGTTGTCCCAGGTTTCGGTGATGGCCAGCAGTTCGAGGTTTTGCTCGATGCGGTCGGCGATTTTCAGCAGCACCAGCGAACGGTCCTGGGCCGAGGTTTTGCCCCAGGCGTCCGCAGCGGCGTGGGCGGCGTCCAGCGCCTTGTCGATGTCTTTGGCGGTGGAACGCGGGAAGTCGGCTATCGGCTTGCCGTTGACCGGCGAGGTGTTGGAGAAATAGTTGCCATCGACTGGCGCCACGAATTCGCCGCCGATGTAGTTGCCGTATTTGGCCTTGAACGAAACGATGGCGCCTTCAGTACCGGGGTGTGCATAACGCATGGTGAGCATCTCCTGCTTTTATGTTTATTGGAGTACAGCGCGGCAAGCGCGTTATAAAGCGTAGAGCAAAGGTTGGGCCACTGCTGTGCGGGCCAGCAAAATCAATGGGTTGGGCTTTGTCGCAAGGCGGTGCCGTGACAGGTGTGGTACAGGCGTGGTGACAGTTTGTGCCATAAGCGGTACAGCCTGTGACCGGTGGGTCGGGCCGGGATTGCAAAGGCCCAATGGCTGGGGGATGCTGGGCGTTCTCACGCAGGGAGAATAATAAGAACATGCATAACGATCATTTCAGCCGCCATGCCCAGCAAGTCCTGACCGTCACCCGTGGCCAAGAGCTTTCCCAGGGGCCGGGCAGCGACCCGTCCATCGCCCGCTCCTGGCTGCGCTGCGTGGAGGACTACCACCTCGACCCGGCGCTGACCATCGCGCCTACCGTGCTTGAACACGGGCGCCTGCTGGAAAGTCGCGAACGCCTGCGCCAGGTGCTGCACATCGCCGGCAGCGAGATGAATAGCCTGCACCAGCAACTTTCCGGCGCCGGCCATGCGGTGCTGCTCACCGATGCGCGCGGGGTGATCCTCAACTGTGTCACCGCGCCGTCGGAGCGCAAGATTTTCGAGCGCGCCGGCTTATGGCTGGGCGCTGACTGGAGCGAAGCCTGCGAAGGCACTAACGGCATCGGCACCTGCCTGGTAGAGCGGCAGTCGTTGACGATCCACCGTGACGAGCATTTTCGCGGCCGTCATACCGGGCTGACCTGTTCGGCCAGCCCGGTGTTCGATCCTCATGGTGAATTGCTGGCGGTGCTGGATGTGTCCTCGGCCCGCGAAGCCGTGTCGCGCCAAAGCCAGTTCCACACCATGGCGCTGGTGAACCTGTCGGCCAAGATGATCGAAAGTTGCTACTTCCTGCGCCACTTCGAACACCACTGGCTGTTGCGTTTTCACCTGCAGGCCGAGTCGGTCGGGTTATTCAGCGAAGGCTTGCTGGCGTTTGATGGCGAAGGGCACATTTGTGCGGTCAACCAGAGCGCCCTGAACCTGTTGGGGCAGTTGCGCGGCGGCTTGGTGGGCCAGCCGGTGGAAGCGTTTTTCGACTGCTCCCTGGATCAGTTGCTGGGGCGGGCCAGCGCAAATGCCACGGCCAGTTGGCCGCTGCGCACCCGCGATGGTCGGCCTTTATTCGCAGCGCTGCGAGGCCAGCCGCGCAGTGCGCCGGCCCCTATCATCAAGCCACAGGCGTCACGCCCATTGGGTATCTGCCTGGGCGACCCGGCGTTGCAAAATGAGCTGCGCAAGGCCTCGCGAGTGTTCGAGCGCGATGTGCCCTTGCTGATCAACGGCGAAACCGGCTGCGGTAAAGAAGCCTTCGCCAAGGCCGTGCATCAGGGCAGCCAGCGGGGCGACAAGGCCTTTATCGCGCTGAACTGTGCGGCGATTCCAGAAAACCTGATCGAGAGCGAACTGTTTGGCTATCGCGCCGGCAGTTTCACCGGCGCCCTTAAAGAAGGCATGCGCGGCAAGCTGCAACAGGCCGATGGTGGCACGCTGTTTCTCGACGAAATCGGCGACATGCCCCTGGCGTTACAAACCCGCCTGTTAAGGGTGCTGGAGGATCGCCTGGTGGTGCCTATCGGCGGCGAACCCCAAGCCGTGAACGTGCGCATCATCAGCGCCACGCACCGCAATTTGCTGGAACGGGTGGCCGATGGCAGCTTTCGTGAAGACCTGTATTACCGCTTGAACGGCTTGGAAGTCGCCCTCCCGCCGTTGCGCGAGCGCAGTGACAAGTCGCAACTGTTGGATTTCCTCTTGGCGCAGGAAGCAGGCACCGAGCAGGTGATGCTCGACGAGTCGACGCGCCAGGCCTTGTTGGCATTCCACTGGCCCGGCAACCTGCGGCAGATGCGTACTGTGTTGCGCACGGTGGTGGCACTCTGTGAGGGCGGGCGAGTCGGTCTTGAAGACTTGCCGGCGCTGATTCGCCAGGCGCGGCCGCAAGGGGCAAGGGCGGATGCGCCGTACTCTTTGCCACTGGAGAGCGCCGAGCGCCAGGCATTACTCGATGCGTTGGCGCAGCAGCGCTGGCATATGAGCCATGTGGCGGAACAGTTGGGCGTCAGTCGCAATACGCTGTATCGCAAGTTACGCAAACATGGTATTTCACGGGGCGCCATGCATTAGGGCGCGCGACAGTTGTCGGAATAACTCCGTTATTGCGAACGACTCGTTTTTGTCCCACGTCATTTAAGGTTTTTTATCGCTCTACCCGTTCACGTCGTCCCGGAACGTGGCACGTTGTTTTAAGCACTGATGGAATAAGGGCAGAGCATTAATTGCCCTTAAACACCGCTGTTTGAAACTTCTAGGGTGACAACACATGAATATTACAAGTCCAATAACGACTCCTGTGCCACAACTCCCTGTTCAACTTGATGTTACGCCCACCTCCCCACCGCAACACTCGATAACGGGCTGGGGCGAACCGATGGACCCCCCTCAGCCTGACCATGACACGCCGCCTTCTGCTCAGGAGGCCGACCAAGCGCCGAAGGTACGCAACAAGCGTGGAATCTCCTTCTTCGGACGGCGGTTCCCATTTGGAGGCGCAACCCGGCCCACGGCGCCCGTATCTCCCACGCCATCGATCAAGGTGCCGTCGCCTGCGTCCGTGTCCCCCGGTCCATCGACCAGGGTGCCGCCCGCCCCGGTCAATCCCACTGCCACCAGGCTGCAGAACGCACTGGGTGGAAATAACCCTGGTACCAGCTCGACCGCAGCCAGTTCAAGCCAGTCGGCCTTGGATAAACTCAAGGGCGTAGTGACCAGGGGGCCTCAAACGCCCACCAGTGGCGGGGTTGTCTCCGTAAAGCCGGTGGAACCGCCCAAGATCAGTGTGGCCGATGTCACCCAGCGGCTTTTGGATGCCGACAGGCTGGTCAAGGCAGGGGTTATTTCCACCTCACCTTCAACCGGCAAGACGATCAAGGACGCGTTCATCAACGCGGGCGTCAATGGCATCGTCAGCGCGCCGATCAATGTGGGCGCATACGCCGGGTCCGTGGCCGCGGGAGAGGCGATCAAGGGCCAGTATGTACCGTCGCCATTGCCGCCGCCGCATTTGCCTGGTACTGCAAAGCCCGATCCCGCGTCTACACCGCAAGTAGCCGCGCCAACCACATCGGATACGCCAACGCCTTCGGCCACGCGCCATCTGGACCGGGTAGAAAAAGTGGTGCTGGAATTTGCCAATGTCATCATCACGCTGGCGTCGGGAAATACTGAAGACCGGCTTGCCATGGGCGACGCCTGGCCCAAGGAGCGGGGGGCACGCTTGGATAACCTTGAGCAGTTACTGAGCATTTCGGAAACCCATATGAAGCAAGTGGCCGAGGATAACGGCATTATTTTCAAACCTCACCTCGAACCAGAAACCGGCCCAGGCACGGGGGGCCGCTTAGGCGTGATAGAGCGCCGTTATCGCGCCTTGGAAAAGGCGGCTGACCGGATCATTACCCTGAAAGACGCGGAAGCCAAAAAAACCGAGGCCTCCGTTTAAGGCAGCCTTTTTGCCCGCCGGATCCTACCGGCGGGCGTTTCGCGCTCAGCTAAAGCGTGCGAACTTTCCCACCCTACGCTAACCTGCCTCGATGTTTACGAGGTCGACTATGCACATTCATATTCTGGGTATCTGCGGTACGTTCATGGGTTCGATGGCGGTTCTGGCCAAGGAGCTGGGCCATCATGTAACTGGCTCCGATGCCAATGTTTATCCCCCCATGAGCACGCAGCTACAGGCGCAAGGGATTGAGCTGACCCAAGGTTACGACCCCGCGCAATTCGACCCGGTGCCGGACCTGGTCGTGATCGGCAACGCCATGTCGCGCGGCAATCCGGCGGTGGAATACGTACTGAACAAAGGCTTGCCTTACGTCTCCGGCCCCCAGTGGCTGGCCGACCATGTGCTGCAAGGCCGTTGGGTCCTGGCAGTGGCAGGCACTCATGGCAAGACCACCACCAGCAGCATGCTCGCCTGGGTGCTGGAGCATGCGGGCATGAGCCCGGGGTTCCTGATTGGCGGCGTGCCGCAGAACTTCTCGGTATCAGCGCGCCTGGGTGAGACACCGTTTTTTGTGATCGAGGCCGACGAGTACGACAGCGCCTTTTTCGACAAGCGCTCCAAGTTCGTCCATTACCGCCCGCGCACAGCGATCCTGAATAACCTTGAGTTCGATCACGCGGATATCTTCCCCGATCTGCCGGCGATTGAGCGGCAGTTCCACCACTTGGTGCGCACCATTCCCAGCGAAGGCCTGGTCATTCATCCCACCACCGAGCCTGCGTTGCAGCGTGTGATCGACATGGGCTGCTGGACCCCGGTGCAAACCACCGGCGCGGGCGGGCAGTGGCAGGCGAGGTTGCTCAGCGAAGACGGTTCGCGGTTTGAAGTGCTGTTCGAAGGCCAACCCCAAGGCATCGTCGATTGGGGCATGACCGGCCAACACAACGTGGCCAACGCTTTGGTGAGCCTGGCTGCCGCTCGGCATGTTGGCGTGGTACCAGCCATGGGCATTGCCGCCTTGAGCGCGTTCAAGAGTGTGAAGCGGCGCATGGAGAAAGTCGCTGAAGTAAATGGAATTACCATCTACGACGACTTTGCCCACCACCCGACCGCAATTGCCACCACCCTGGATGGTCTGCGCAAGCGCGTCGGCGATGCGCAGATCATTGCCATCGTCGAGCCGCGTTCCAACTCCATGAAGCTGGGCGCGCACCGTGATGGCCTGCCCGAGAGCGTCAACGATGCCGACCAGGTGGTGTGGTATGCACCGGCCAACCTTGGCTGGGATTTACCCGCGATTGCTGCGCTGTGCACCGTACCCTCGACAGTCTGCGATTCGCTCGAAGGCATCATTGAGCATGTGAAGTCCTTGGCCCAGGCCGGCACCCACGTGGTGGTCATGAGCAACGGCGGCTTCGGCGGCCTGCACGGCAAGCTGGCCGAGGCACTGAAATGAGCGGGCCGGAACGCATTACCCTGGCGATGACCGGCGCATCCGGTGCGCCCTATGGCCTGCGCCTGCTCGATTGCCTGGTACGTGAAGACCGTGAGGTGCATTTTCTGATCTCCAAGGCGGCGCAGTTGGTGCTGGCGACCGAGACCGATGTCGCGCTGCCGTCCAAGGTGCAGACGATGCAGGCGTTCCTTACCGAGTACACCGGTGCGGCGGCGGGGCAGATCAAGGTCTATGGCAAAGAGGACTGGATGTCGCCGGTGGCTTCAGGCTCCGGTGCGCCAGCGGCGATGGTGGTGGTGCCTTGTTCCACCGGCACCTTGTCGGCGATTGCCACGGGCGCCTGCAACAACCTGATCGAACGGGCGGCGGACGTGACCTTAAAGGAGCGCCGCCAATTGATCCTGGTGCCGCGCGAAGCGCCGTATTCGAGCATTCACTTGGAGCACATGCTCAAGTTGTCGAACATGGGCGTGACCATTCTGCCCGCGTCGCCAGGCTTCTATCACCAGCCACAGACCATCGATGACCTGGTGGACTTTGTGGTGGCGCGCATTCTCAACCTGTTGAACATTCCCCAGGACATGCTGCCACGTTGGGGTGAGCACCACCTGGGCGGCGATGAATAAAGCACTGCTGCTCTTGATGGCGCTGCAACTCACCGGCTGTGCCACCGCGCGCACGCTGGATGCCGCGCAACCGGGCGCCCCGGTGGTGTATGCCGGCACGCGCCTGGATCTGTACGCGATCAATGGCGGCTGCTGCGCCAAGGACCGCTTTGGTGCCGAGGCCCCGAGCTCTCCCCATCTCGACCTGCCGGCCAGTGCGTTGCTCGATACCTTGTTGTTGCCACTGTCGGTGCTGACGGTGCTGGGGGTTGGCTTCAACGCCACGGGCGGGCTGTAAGATAATGGCTACCTGGGTGGATCGTTCCCACGCTCCGCGTGGGAATGCAGTCGGGGACGCTCCGCGTCCCAAGCATGACGCAGAGCGTCATAACCGGCGTTCCCACGCAGAGCGTGGGAACGATCAGTACCAGCCCTGCATCATCACTTGCCGAGTTTGCGCAACTCGTCCGACTCCACCACCCGCACGCCATCCTGTTCTTCCAGCGCCAGGCGCCACATGGCGCGGGCCAGTTCGCAGACTTCAATACCGTGGTACTTGCCCGGGATAAGCCGTGACAGCGGGCCGGCCAACTGTTCGGCCAGGCGCGGTTCCAGTCGCTCACCCAGCAGGAGCGAGGGACGTACGATGGTCAACTGCGGCCAGTCTTGCGCTCGGAGCGCCAGTTCCATTTCCCCTTTGACCCGGTTGTAGAACACCGAGGATTTCGGGTCGGCGCCAATCGCACTGATCACGATCAGATGCCGCGCGCCCAGTTCCCGTGCGCGTTTGGCGAAGGCCACTACCATGTCCAGGTCGACCGCACGGAACGCCGCTTCCGAGCCGGCCTTTTTAATCGTGGTGCCCAGGCAGCAGAAGGCAATATCCACGCGGCCGCTCAGTTGCGGCAGGAACACCGCCGGGTCGCCTACCGGGTTTTCCAGGCGTGGATGTTCAGCCAATGGTTTGCGGCTGGGTGCCAGCACGCGGGTCACGGTAGGTTCGTTGAGCAGGCGGTCGAGCAGGTGTTCGCCAGTGAGGCCGGAGGCCCCGGCCAGCAAGATATGCTGCGGTGTCAGGTACATGGTGTTTCCCCCTTGTTACACGTTACAGCTTAGTTGCCTTTGGCTTCCTTGCTATTCATTGAGACGCTTTCGAGCGCCTTTCGTGCCTGCTGTTTACGTAATAATTGCCAATGGGCGATCACGCCCTTAGGCGCCCAGATCTGCGGTTCGGAGGCTTCAAAATTGTCCGCCTGTTCGCGTTCGGCCACGTGCAGTTGTGCCAGTTTGAAGGCGTGTTGCAAATCATCCGTTTGGTTGAAAGCCTGTGCGAAAAGCGCATCACCGAAGTAGGTGAAGTCTGCTTCTTCCGAGCAGCCGAACGACACGCGGTCCGCGCGGGAGGCGGTCATGATCAGGGTGCGCTCATCTTTGAGCGCCGGTATGAAGCCGCCGGAATAACATGCGGAGATCACGATGACCTTGTCGCGGTTTTTCAGCGGTGCGAGCACGGCGGCCAGCTCGTCGGCGGGCAGGTCGGCCAGTTCCATGCGCGGTTGGTCGAGCACCAGCTCATGCTCATGGGTGCCATGGCTGGTCAGGTAAATGAACACCAGGTCTTCCGGCCCGGTCCGTTCGGCCAGGGTTTGTACCGAGCGGCGCAGGCTTTCGCGGGTGGCCAGGGGGCGGTCGGCGATATGGTCGCGGTGGTTGACCAGGCGCACTTGCCCGCGCGCGCCGAAGCGGGTGGCGAGCAGGTTGCTGACGTAATCGGCTTCGCGCAGGAACACGCTTTGTTTGCCGTCACCGGCCAGCACCAGGGTGTACAGCTCCACCGCCGGGGTGGACGCGGGCACGGTCGCCAGGGCGTCATCAAGCAAGCGGCCTTGGGCCAGTATGCCGGTCTCCAGTGGGTCGGGCAGCAGCTTGCCCTCGGCGTCGCGTACGCGCAGGCCATTGACCCAGGTGCCGGACTGCACGGTGCCGTCGGTGAGGACCAGGGTGCCACGGCCTTGATAGTTGTCACTGTCAAAGCCACCGATATAGAAACTGCCATCGGTGAGGTTCAGACGCCCTTCGCCGGTAAAGCGCCAGTCACTGAACTGGCCGACGTAGTGACTGCCATCAACCCCGATCAGTTCGCCTTTGCCGGTCAGCGCGCCCTCCTTGAACTGGCCGATCCATACATCGCCGTCGGCGTTCTCGTAGCGGCCTTTACCGTTGAGCTGGTTCTGCTTGAATTGGCCGACATAGATATCGCCCTCGGCGCTATTAAAGGTGCCATTGCCTTCCAGTTGGCCATCGACAAAGCGGCCGCTGAACTGGTTGCCGCTGTCGTCATTGCGCTGGCCTTCGCCATTGGGCTTGCCGTGGGCGAACTGGCCCTGATACTGGCTGCCGTCGGCCAGTTCCAGGCGGCCGAGGCCTGAATACTGGTCGTCCTGGAATTCGCCGCGATAGGTCATCTGCCCCTCTTTGAGGGTGCCTTCGCCGTTGCGTCGACCATTCTTGAAGCCGCCCACGTAGCTGCTGCCCGACGTGGTCAGGCTGCCCTGGCCGTCAAACAGGCCCTGTTTGAATTCGCCTTTATAGACTTCGCCATTGCTGCCATGCCATTCGCCCTGGCCGTGCCACTGGCCTTTGTCGAACTGGCCGGCGTACCAACTGCCATTGGGGTAGTCCACACGGCCTTGGCCTTGCAGCAAACCGTTGACCACATCGCCACGGTAGCGGCCGCCATCGGGCAGGCGCGCATCGGGCGGCAACAGCGATTCGCCGTCTCCGCAAGCGGTGAGCAACAGGGCAAGGGCAAGGGGAGCGAGTGGGCGCATAGCGGGATCCGGATAATTGAGCGCCGAGTATGCCGTAGCCGGGGTGCCGAACCTAGTGGTCTATGCGCAGGATCTACCACCTGTAGGAGCGGGCTTGCCCGCGAAAAACTCACAGGCACCGCATTTATTCAGCAAGCTCGCTCCTACAGAGCAGGTGTGGTGATTATACGAAGCAGAGTGACAGCGACTCGGCAATATAGGCCGGCTTCTCCTGACCTTCGATTTCCAGGGTGGCGGTGGCCTTGAACAGCCATTGGCCCGGTTTTTTCTCGGTGACGTCAGTGAGGGTGACGTTCAGCCGCACCTTGGAGTTCACCTTCACCGGCTGGATAAAGCGCACGCTGTCCAGGCCGTAGTTGACGGCCATTTTCAAGCCTTCGGGCATGATCAGGATGTCTTCCATCAACTTGGGCATCAGCGACAGCGACAGGAACCCATGGGCAATGGTGCTGCCGAACGGGGTTTGCGCCGCCTTGATCGGGTCGACGTGGATGAACTGATGATCGCCGGTGGCTTCCGCGAAGAGGTTGATACGCGCCTGGTCGATGATGAGCCATTCGGAACGTCCCAGTTCCTTGCCGACGTAATCTTTGAGCTGCGCTACGGGTACATAGGGCATTGCGTCTCTCCTTGGTTCATCACTTATGTGCCCGTTGATAAGGGGCGTTTTTTTTGGTTGCAGAGAACCACTGTAGATCATCACGGGCAATCAGCCCGGTCAACCCAACATGCTTTTGGCGAATGCCGGAGCATAGGGCGGGCGTGCTTATAATGCGCGCGGGATTTGAGGGGGAGAGAGCGGGATGCTGTTACGTGGCCTGACCTGGCTGGTGCTGTTTCAACTGATCGGCACCGCGATCAATCATTTGCTGGTGCCGGTGCTGCCTGGGCCAATCATCGGCTTGTTGCTGATGCTGGGCTTTCTGGTCTGGCGCGGTGAAGTCGGCGAGCCCCTGAGCCTGGCGGCCGGCAGCCTGTTGCGTTACCTGCCGCTGCTGCTGGTGCCGCCGGCCGTGGGGGTAATGGTGTACGCCAAGGACATTGTGGCGGATTTTTGGGCCATCGTCGGGGCGTTGGTGCTGTCGCTGGTGGTTGCCATGGGCTTTGTCGGCGTGCTGATGCAGCAGATGGTCAAGCGCAAGGAGAAGGACCAATGATCCTCGACTGGCAGGGCGCCTGGACGGCGGTCATTCATCACCCGTTGTTCGGTATCGGTATCACCCTGGGCGCCTATCAGCTGGTGCTGGCGGGGTTCGAGAAAACCCGCTGGATCTTCCTGCAGCCGGTGCTGGTGTCGATGTTGCTGGTGATCGGCGTGCTGCTCACCTGCGGGCTGAGCTACGCCGAATACCGCGAGAGCACCGAGATCATGGGCATCCTGCTGGGGCCTGCGACCGTGGCCCTGGCGGTGCCGCTTTATCTGAACCTGCGACGGATTCGCCAATTGTTCTGGCCGATTTTTACTACGCTGGTGGTAGGCGGGGTATTGGCCACTGGTCTTTGTGTGGCGTTGGGGTGGTGGTTCGGGGCTGAACACCGGGTGCTGATGACCATGGCGCCCAAGTCGGTGACCTCGCCGATTGCCATGCTGGTGGCCGAGCAGATCGGCGGCGTAGCGGCCTTGGCGGCGGTGTTCGTGTTGATCACTGGGGTGGTCGGCGCGATGATCGGCCCAGCGCTCTTGTCACGGCTGGGAGTGCGCAGCCCCGAAGCGCGCGGCATGGCTTTGGGCATGACCGCCCACGCCGTCGGCACTTCGGTGGCCCTGCAGGAAAGCGAAGAATGCGGCGCCTTCGCGGCGCTGGCCATGAGTTTGATGGGCGTGGCCACGGCGGTGTTCCTACCGTTGGCGGTGTCGGTCATTGTTTAACCCAGGTTTAAGGAAACCGTTATGAGTCTGGCGCTATTCCCCCTCAACACTGTGCTGTTCCCGGGCTGCATCCTCGACTTGCAGATATTTGAGGCGCGCTACCTGGACATGATCGGCCGTTGCATGAAAAAGGGCGAAGGCTTTGGTGTGGTGTGCATCCTGGATGGCTCAGAGGTGGGCGCGGCCCCTGACGGCTATGCGCTTGTCGGTTGTGAAGCGCTGATTCGTGACTTCAAGCAGCAGGATAACGGCCTGCTGGGCATTCGCGTCGAAGGTGGCCGTCGATTCCGCGTGCGTGAGGCCGACGTGCAGAAAGACCAATTGCTGGTGGCCCAAGTGCAGTGGTTGCAAGAGTTGCCGGACCCGCCGCTGGGCGAAGAGGACGCCGACTTGCTGGCGTTGCTTGAGGCCCTGGCCGAGCACCCGATGGTGGCCTCGCTGGACATGGGCGGCCACGCCGAAGGCCAGCAAGCCCTGGGCAATCAATTGGCCTATCTGTTGCCGTTTACCGAAGCCGACAAGATCGACTTGCTGCAACTGGACGACCCACAGCAACGGCTGGATGCGATCCAGATGTTGCTCGATGAACTGCAGGGCGAGCTGTTCACCTGAGGTTCGGATTTGCCTGACAGCGCTTTCAGACTTTGCTCGGTCGTCTCCACGGTGTCGCCTGCACTATTTTCCGATCACACAACAATGATCGGAGATAACCATGATTCGGCTGACACCCTCGGAACAAGTCGCGTGGGACGCTTATTTTGTCAGCGTGACCACGCAGTTACTCCAGCAGCAAGCCACGCGGGGCGCGGAGTACATTGCCGAGCGCGCCGCCGAAGTGGCTGATGAGATGTTACTGGAGCGCCGCGAACGTTGCGTTGAACGGCGCAGCGCCTCCGTGGACTGGATCGGCCCGGCCAAGGGTCAGTAGGCGTACCTGAGCAGGGCGTGGGGCGTGCCGGTAAAGGCGATAAAACCGAGCACGGCCACCACGGCGGGCAGCACCAGCCACCAGGCTTTTTGCGACATGGCTGGCAATGGGCTGCGGTACTGGATGGCCGTCAGGCTGAACGCACACACGGTCATCGCCAGCAACGTGCCGGCCAGGATGTCCGTCGGCCAGTGGGCGCCCAGGTACACCCGTGACAAGGCAATGAACGCCGCCGGAATGCAGCCCAGCAGCATCCAGGTCAGGCGCAGCCGCGTGGGTTGACCGCGACCGGCCAATACCGCGAGCGCCAGGAAGAAGGCAAAGGCACCGGAGGCATGGCCGCTGGGCATGCTGAAGCTGGTCAGCGGGTCGGTGAGGATTTCCGGGCGGCCCCGGGCGAAAAACAGCTTGGTGCCGGTGTTGATCACTGCCGCGCCAGCGAGGGTGGCGCCGACAAACACCGCGTGGCGCCACTGCCGTGCCAACAGCAACAGGCCAGTGAACACCGCGCTGGCGAAGAACATCTTCTTGAACTCACCCAGTTGGGTGACCCGTACCATCACTTCGTCCAGCCACGGGCTGCGATGCTCTTGCACCAGGGCGCTCAGGCCCTGGTCGAAGTCATTGAGGTGGGGATAGCCGATAAACAACGCGATCAACAACACCAGGCTGGCGCAACCGATCCACAAGGTGGCGCGCCGATGCCCGCGCCAACTGCTGTTCAAACTCAGCCCCAGCAGCACCGCCAGGCACGCCGCGATAATCGCCGCTTCCGGCCAGAAGCCTTCCGGCAACGGCAGGCGGAACGCGGCGCCGGCAGCCCAGCCCGGCAGCAGATAGGCCACGGTCCAACCCGCTGCGGCAATGATGCTCACAGCGGCAAAGCGCGGGAAGGGCATGTCGCACATGCCGGCGACCATGGGCAGCATGGGACGCAATGGGCCGATGAAACGCCCGACCAACAGGCTGGCGATTCCGTACTTGTGGAAGTAGGTTTCTGCACCGTTCATCCATTCAGGATGCTGGCGCAGGCCGGGCAGGCGCCGGATGTTCTGATGGAAATGGCGGCCCAGGTAATAGGAAACGCCGTCGCCCAATAAACCGCCGAGGAAGCCCAGCAGTAGGGTTTCACTCAAAGGCAGCGCACCGCTGCCAGCCAACGCGGCGATTGCAAACAGCAATACCGTGCCTGGCACGATCAACCCGGCAATCGCCAGACACTCCACACACGCGACAATAAACACCGCCGCTGCCAGCCATTGTGGGTTGAGGGTCAACCAGCCGGTGATGCTATCGAGCCATTGGCCCATACAATCCACTCCATGCATACAAAACAGAATTTGAGGCGGTGAAATTCAACTGTGGGAGCTGGCTTGCCTGCGATGGCTGCGGCATGGCCAGCATTGAAGTTGCCTGGCCCACTGCTATCGCAGGCAAGCCAGCTCCCACATGGGATGTGTCGCGCGTTAAATCAAAAAATAATCCCGGCCTTCGACCTGCCCCCGACGCATCGGGTTCCGCGTGCAATAAGGCGCATAGCCAGCATCGACGAAGCGGTACATCAAGTGTTCATCGCGCCCGCTGGGGATACCCAGGCGCGTGGTCTGGATAATCTGCGTGGGCACCTGGCCCACGTCTTCGACATACAGCAGTTCCTGATCGAAGCGCTTGGCGTCCCACATCGGCACTTTCAGGCCCAGGGCCTTGCACAGCAGCGTCTGGCCCGCACAGAGTTTCTGCGAGGGGCGTGGGCTGCCATCGGGGTTGGGGTTGTTCAACAGCATCTGCGCCAGGCTCGCCGCGCCGGAAATGTCGTCGACCCAGGGATAGGCCGATTTGATCAGCACGGCATTGCCCGGGCCGTGAGCGCTGAAGTTCAACGAATCACCGCCACGGGCGTAGTACATGTAGATATGGCCACCATCCAGAAACAAAGCCTTACGCTTTTCTGTGTAGCCGAGTGAGGCGTGGCTGCCTTTTTCGGCCACGTAATAGGCTTCGGTTTCAATAATTCGCGCCGAAAGCCAGAGATCGCCCACACGATGACGAATGACTTTTCCGAGTAATTCGCGCGCAAGCAGTTGGGCATCGCGGTCGAAGAAGCTATCGGGCAGGGGGCTGGCGGGAAGTTGGGGCGAAAAATCGGGCATGGCGGTCAAGGGTTGATACGGCTAAATGTGACCGAATCATAACAACTCTCAGCTTAATTACGCCTGAACCTGGGGTTTTTACAGTTCATTTCGACCATCCGCCCCTCACCGCTGTCAGTCGGGCGGCGTCACAGCTATAATCTGCCGCTTTCCTCTTTGCCAAGACTCCCTGACCATGACTGAGTCCGTTCTTGACTACATGACCCGCCTGGGTCGCGCTGCCCGGCAGGCCTCGCGGTTGATCGCCCGTGCGAGCACCGCGCAGAAGAACCGTGCGCTGCTGGCGGCTGCGGATGCTCTGGATGCTTCGCGCTCCGAGCTGACCGCCGCCAACGAACTGGACCTGGCCAATGGGCGCGCCAATGGCCTGGAGCCAGCCCTTTTGGACCGCCTGGCGCTGACCCCGGCACGTATTGACGACATGATCGAAGGCCTGCGTCAGGTGGCCAAGCTGCCTGACCCCATCGGTGAAATTCGCGACATGCGTTACCTGCCGTCCGGCATCCAGGTGGGCAAGATGCGCGTGCCCCTGGGCGTGATCGGCATTATCTATGAGTCGCGCCCGAACGTGACCATCGACGCCGCGAGCCTGTGCCTCAAGTCAGGCAACGCTACCATCCTGCGTGGCGGTTCCGAGGCGATCAACTCCAACCGCGCCATCGCCGCCTGCATCCAGCAGGGCTTGGCCGTGGCCGAGTTGCCAGCCGAAGTGGTGCAAGTGGTGGAAACCACCGACCGTGCCGCCGTGGGCGCGCTGATTACCATGCCGGAATTCGTCGACGTGATTGTGCCTCGTGGTGGCAAGAGCCTGATCGAGCGCGTCAGCCGCGATGCCAAGGTGCCAGTTATCAAGCACCTGGACGGCGTCTGCCATGTGTTCATCGACATCGCCGCCGACCTCGACAAGGCGATCCGCATTGCCGACAACGCCAAGACTCACCGCTACGCGCCGTGCAACACCATGGAAACCCTGCTGGTGCACGTCGGCATTGCCGAGCGCGTGCTGCCGCCGCTGGCCGCCATCTACCGTGACAAGTCGGTAGAACTGCGCGGTTGCGAGCGCACCCGTGCGCTGCTGGGCGCGGACGTCATCGAGGCGACCGAGCAGGACTGGTACACCGAGTACACGGCCCCGATCCTGTCGATCCGCATCGTCGACGACCTGGACCAGGCCATCGAACACATCAATACCTATGGCTCCAAGCACACCGACGCCATCGTTTCCGAGCATTTCAGCGATGCCCGGCGTTTCCTCAACGAAGTGGATTCCGCTTCGGTGATGGTCAACGCCTCGACGCGTTTTGCCGACGGCTTCGAGTACGGCCTGGGGGCGGAGATCGGTATTTCCACCGACAAGCTCCACGCACGCGGCCCGGTGGGCCTCGAAGGGCTGACCAGCGAGAAGTACGTGGTGTTTGGCGACGGTCATGTGCGCACTTGATGACTAAACGCATCGGGCTGCTCGGCGGTACTTTCGACCCCGTGCACATCGGCCATTTGCGCAGTGCCCTGGAAGTTGCGGATGCCCTTGCGCTGGATGAGCTGCGCCTGCTGCCCAATTTTCGGCCGCCCCATCGCGACACGCCGCAGGTGGCCGCAGAACAACGCCTGGAAATGGTGCGTGTTGCCGTAGAAGGTATATCGCCGCTGGTGGTGGACGATCGCGAACTCAAGCGCGATAAACCGTCCTACACTATCGACACCCTGGAGCTGATGCGCGCCGAATTGGCCGCAGATGACCCACTGTTTCTGCTTTTGGGCTGGGACGCATTTTGCGGCCTGCCCTCTTGGCACCGCTGGGAGGAACTCCTCCAGCATTGCCACATCCTGGTTTTGCAACGCCCGGATGCCGACAGCGAACCGCCGGATGCCTTGCGCAACCTGCTGGCCGCGCGGTCGGTAAGTGACCCCTTGGCCCTGACCGGGCCGAACGGGAATATTGCATTCGTCTGGCAGACCCCGCTTGCGGTGTCCGCCACCCAGATCCGTCAACTGCTGGCCAGCGGGAAGTCGGTACGTTTCCTGGTGCCTGACGCGGTCCTGGCCTACATCGATGCGCACGGGCTTTACCGTGCGTCGAACTGAAAAGGCGCGCTTGAACGCACGAACCGTGCAGCAAGCGCCCGAACATACGAGCAAAACGAGTTTTATATGACGAACAAAGACGTAAGCAAAGTTAAGCGCAAAGGCACCTTCAAAAGCGCGCCGCTGCCGGTTGAAGCCCATGTTGGCCCGGAACTGGCTGGCGAAGAGCTGGTGAAAGTCGCCGTGGCTGCCCTGGAGGACGTTAAAGCCCAGGACATCCAGGTGCTGGACGTGCGCGACAAGCAGAGCATCACCGACTTCATGATCATCGCCACCGGTACCTCCAACCGCCAGATCGGCGCGATGCTGGACAAGGTTCGCGAAGCCGTCAAAGCCCAGGGCGTCAAGCCACTGGGTGAAGAAGGCAAGGGCGACAGCGACTGGGTGCTGCTGGACATGGACGATGTGATCGTTCACATGATGACCTCCAACGCTCGCCAGTTCTACGACCTGGAGCGTCTGTGGAAAGGCGCCGAGCAGAGCCGTGCTGCCGATGGCAAGCACCACAGCCCGGAAGTGGGTCACGCGCACTTCGACAAGCTCAACAAAGACCAGGAATAAGGAACGGCTGTGCGCCTGCGTCTGATCGCTGTCGGTTCACGCATGCCCAAGTGGGTGGAAGAAGGCTGGCACGAATATGCCAAGCGTCTGCCCGCTGAGCTGTCGCTTGAGCTGGTGGAAATACCGCTCAATACCCGGGGCAAGAACGCCGACGTGGCGCGCTTTATCCGTCAGGAAGGCGAAGCCATGCTGGCCAAGGTCGGCCCCAATGAGCGCATCGTCACCCTTGAAGTGCACGGCAAGCCCTGGAGCACCGAGCAACTGGCGGTGGAACTGGATCGCTGGCGCCTGGATTCGCGCACGGTCAATTTCATGGTCGGCGGCCCGGAAGGGCTGGCGCCGGAAGTCTGTGCGCGGGCCGATCAGCGCTGGTCGCTGTCGGCGCTGACATTGCCACACCCGTTGGTAAGGATTCTGATCGGTGAACAGCTGTATCGCGCCTGGACAGTCCTGTCCGGGCACCCTTACCACAAATAGTCTGCGCCGCCCCCGATGACCCAGCCGATCCGCATCAAGGACCACGAGAAAGACGCACGTCTGGTACGCGCGCGGGTGGTGTTCGGTGCTGTCTTGGTGGTGGTGCTGATGTGCGTGCTGATTGCGCGGCTGTATTTCCTCCAGGTGATCCAGTACGACTATCACTCCACGCTGTCGGAAAACAACCGGGTGCATGTGCAGCCGATTCCCCCGACCCGTGGGCTGATTTTCGACCGCAATGGCGTAGTGGTTGCCGATAACCGGCCCAGCTTCAGCCTGAGCATGACCCGTGAACGCTCCGGCGATTGGAAGCAGGTCCTCGATGTCATCGTCGAGGTGCTGCAACTGACGCCGGAAGACCGGGCCGTCTTCGAGAAGCGCATGCGGCAGGGGCGCCGGCCTTTCGAGCCGGTGCCGATCCTGTTCGAGCTGACCGAAGAGCAGATCGCCCGGATTGCGGTGAACCAGTTCCGCCTGCCGGGTGTGGAAGTGGTGGCGCAGTTGGTGCGGCATTACCCGCAAGGGCCGCACTTTGCCCACTCCGTTGGCTACATGGGGCGGATCAACGAGAAAGAGCTGAAAACCCTCGACCCGATCAACTACAGCGGCACCCACCATATCGGCAAAACCGGCATCGAGCGTTTCTACGAGGCCGAGTTGCATGGCCAGGTAGGTAACGAGGAAGTCGAGACCAATGCGCGTGGCCGCGTATTGCGCGTGCTCAAGCGCACCGATCCGGTACCGGGCAAGGACATTGTCCTGAGCCTGGACATCAAGTTGCAGGAAGCTGCCGAGATGGCCCTGGGCGGTCGGCGAGGTGCCGTAGTGGCGCTGGACCCGAAGACTGGCGAAGTGCTGGCGATGGTCAGCCAGCCCAGCTTCGACCCCAACCCGTTTGTGACTGGCATCAGCTTCAAGGCCTACGCCGAGCTGCGTGACTCCATCGACCGGCCACTGTTCAACCGTGTGTTGCGCGGCCTGTACCCCCCGGGCTCGACCATCAAGCCGGCGGTGGCGATTGCCGGCCTGGATGCTGGTGTGGTCACGGCCTCAAGCCGGGTGTACGACCCTGGCTACTACATGCTGCCCAACTACGACCACAAGTACCGTAACTGGAACCGCTCCGGTGACGGCTATGTCGATTTGGACACCGCGATTATGCGCTCCAACGACACCTATTTTTACGACCTGGCCCACAAGCTGGGGATTGATCGGCTATCTGCCTACATGGGCAAGTTCGGCCTCGGTCAGAAAGTATCCTTGGACATGTTCGAAGAATCCCCTGGCCTGATGCCATCGCGGGAGTGGAAGCGTGCGACCCGCCGCCAGGCGTGGTTCCCTGGCGAAACCCTGATCCTGGGTATCGGCCAGGGCTATATGCAAGCCACTCCGCTGCAACTGGCCCAGGCCACGGCGCTGGTGGCGAACAAAGGCGTGTGGAACCGACCGCATCTGGCCAGGACCATCGAAGGCGAAAAGCCGGTGGACGACAACCCGATTCCGGACATCGTGCTGCGTGACCCGTCCGACTGGACCAAGGTCAACCACGGCATGCAGCAGGTGATGCACGGCGCTCGCGGCACCGCGCGCAAGGCGGCGGTCGGCGCGCAGTACCGCATTGCCGGCAAGAGTGGTACGGCCCAGGTGGTCGCAATCAAGCAGGGCGAAAAGTATGACCGCTCCAAGGTGCAGGAGCGCCACCGCGACCACGCCTTGTTTGTCGGCTTTGCGCCGGCGGAAGACCCGAAAATCGTGGTGGCAGTGATGGTCGAGAACGGCGAGTCCGGCTCCGGCGTCGCGGCCCCAGTGGTACGCCAGGTGATGGACGCCTGGCTGCTGGCCGACGATGGCCGGCTCAAGCCCGAGTATGGCGGCCCCCCTTCAAGCCCCGAGGTTACGGCCCGTGAAGAGTAATTTTGACCGCATCCTCTCCAGCGAAGATGTGATGCGTCGCCGTGCGACGTTGCTGCAACGCATGCACATTGATGGCCCCTTGCTGATCCTGCTGCTGACCCTGGCGGCCGGCAGCCTTTTTGTACTGTATTCGGCCAGCGGCAAGAACTGGGACTTGCTGATCAAGCAGGCGTCCTCGTTTGGCCTGGGCCTGCTGTCGATGGTGGTGATCGCCCAGTTGGAGCCGCGCTTCATGGCACGCTGGGTGCCCTTGGGGTATGTCGCCGGCGTGTTGCTGCTGGTGGTGGTGGACGTCATGGGCCACAACGCCATGGGGGCCACACGCTGGATCAACATCCCCGGGGTGATTCGCTTCCAGCCGTCGGAATTCATGAAGATCCTGATGCCGGCCACTATTGCCTGGTACCTGTCCAAGCGCACCTTGCCGCCGCAGCTCAAGCACGTGGCGATCAGCCTGATCCTGATTGGCGTGCCCTTTGTGCTGATCGTGCGCCAGCCGGACCTTGGCACCTCGTTGCTGATCCTCGCCGGTGGCGCGTTCGTACTGTTCATGGGCGGATTGCGCTGGCGCTGGATCCTCAGCGTGCTGGCCGCCGCCGTGCCCGTGGCGGTGGCCATGTGGTTCTTCTTTATGCACGACTACCAGAAGCAACGGATCCTGACGTTCCTCGACCCGGAGAGCGACCCGCTGGGCACCGGCTGGAACATCATCCAATCCAAGGCGGCCATCGGTTCCGGCGGGGTATTTGGCAAGGGGTGGTTGCTGGGCACCCAGTCTCACCTGGACTTCCTGCCCGAGAGCCATACCGACTTCATCATCGCGGTGATGGGCGAAGAGTTCGGCCTGGTGGGCATTTGCGCATTGTTGCTGATCTATCTGCTGTTGATTGGTCGCGGCCTGGTGATCACGGCCCAGGCGCAGACGCTGTTCGGCAAATTGCTCGCCGGCAGCCTGACCATGACTTTTTTTGTTTACGTTTTCGTCAACATCGGTATGGTCAGTGGCCTGCTGCCGGTGGTTGGGGTGCCGTTGCCATTCATTAGCTACGGCGGAACTTCGCTGGTGACATTGCTGTCAGCGTTTGGGGTTTTGATGTCGATTCATACGCATCGCAAGTGGATCGCACAGGTTTGAATAAGGTGAAGATGTCAATGCAAGTAATGCGCGGCTGGGCGACTCGGCATGCGACCTGGATGGGCCTGATCGGGCTGCTGGGGGCAACGCAAGAGGCGCAGGCCGGTGACTACGATGGCTCTCCCCAGGTTGCCGAATTTGTCGGTGAGCTGACCCGCGACTACGGTTTTGCCGGTGAGCAACTGATGGGCGTGTTCCGCGAAGCCCAGAAAAAGCAGGCGATCCTCGACGCCATTTCCCGGCCCGCCGAACGCGTCAAGCAGTGGAAGGACTATCGCCCGATGTTCCTCACTGATGCACGCATCGCCCGCGGCGTGGATTTCTGGCGCCAGCACGAGGCGGTACTGGCCCGCGCCGAGCAAGAGTACGGCGTGCCGGCGCAGGTGATCGTCTCGATCATCGGCATCGAAACCTTTTACGGGCGCAATACCGGCAGCTACCGGGTGATCGACGCCTTGTCGACCCTGGGCTTCGATTACCCGCCCCGTGCCGAATTCTTCCGCAAGGAACTGCGCGAATTCCTGTTGCTGGCCCGCGAAGAGCAGGTCGACCCGCTGAGCCTCAAGGGCTCCTACGCCGGGGCGATGGGCTTGCCGCAGTTCATGCCGAGCAGCTTTCGGGCCTACGCGGTGGATTTCGACGGTGACGGGCACATCAATATCTGGAGCAACCCCGACGATGCCATCGGCAGCGTGGCCAGCTACTTCAAGCGCCACGGCTGGGTGGGCGGCGAGCCGGTGGTTATCCGCGCCGATGTCGCGGGCGAGCACGCCGACGAGGGCCTGACCCAAGGTATCGAACCGGTCAAGACCGTCGGGGAGTTGCGAGCGCTGGGCTGGTCGAGTCAGAATGCGCCACGCGACGACATGCCGGTGACGGCATTCCGCCTGGAAGGCGCAAATGGCCCTGAATACTGGATGGGCCTGAAGAATTTCTACGCAATCACGCGTTATAACCGCAGTGTGATGTACGCCATGGCCGTGCATCAGCTGTCAGATGAGCTGGTTCAAGCACGGGGCAACAAGTAATGCGGGTATCGCCGTTCAAAAAACCGCTCAAGCTGGTGGCGTTCGCCGCGTTGTCCTTGTTGGTAGCCAGTTGCTCCACCACGCCTAGCCGTGCGCCGGCCAAGAAGGCCGGCGGCGCGGTCGTGCGCGCCCAGCCGGGCCTGGACATCAACCGCGCGCACAAAGACGGCGCGCCGTGGTGGGATGTGGATGTGTCGAAAATCCCGGACGCCACGCCGACCCTGCACACCGGCCCCTACAAGGCCAACCCCTATACCGTGCTGGGCAAGAATTACTTCCCGCTGCAGGAGTCCAAGACTTACGTGCAGTCGGGCACCGCGTCCTGGTACGGCACCAAGTTCCATGGCCAGAACACCGCCAACGGCGAAGTGTATGACCTGTATGGCATGAGCGCGGCCCACAAGACCCTGCCGCTGCCCAGCTATGTTCGCGTCACCAACCTGGACAACAACCGCACGGTGATCCTGCGGGTCAATGACCGCGGGCCGTTCTATTCGGACCGGATCATCGACCTGTCCTACGCCGCCGCCAAGAAGCTTGGCTACGCCGAAACCGGCACCGCCCGGGTGAAAGTCGAAGGCATCGACCCGGCGCAGTACTGGGCCCAGCGCGGCAAGCCGGCGCCGTTGATGCTCAACGAACCGGCTACCCCGCAACCGCAAGTGACGGCCTCGACCGGCAAGATCGAGCAGTGGACGCCGCCGCCGGCGCAACATGCTCCGGATACCGTCGTCGTCCCTCACGCGGCACCGGGCGCCTCGATGGCGGGCGGGCAATACCTGCAGGTCGGCGCTTTCGCCAACCCGGATGCGGCAGAACTGTTAAGGTCCAAGCTCAGCGGTATGGTCAGTGCGCCAGTCTTCATCAGCTCCATCGTGCGTAACCAGCAAACGTTGCACCGTGTGCGCATGGGCCCGATCGGCTCGCCGAGCGAAGTGGCGCAAGTGCAGAACAGCGTACGCCTGGCCAACCTGGGGCAACCTAGCGTGGTCACCGCAGAATAAGTAACGCATTGATGGCTCGGGGGCGTCTGCGTGCCCGAGCCCTGGTTGTTGGCTCGTTGAACAATAAAAACCCAGGGGCAAGGGGTGAGCGGGCAACCGAACACGTGACAGTCTGGAAGCGGGCTGTCTGAATAGTTTTGCCCGCGAGGGCAAGTTTCCATAAGCAATTTCGAGAGACGGATGAACATCACCACCTTAGCCAAACGCACGTGCCTGCTTATCTCGCTGATCATCACCCCGGCCGCCTGGGCGGTTGAAATGGTGCCGGCCTCCCCGCAACTGGCCGCCAAGTCGTGGGTCCTCATGGACGCCGCCAGTGGTAACGTGCTGGTCGAAAACGGCGGTGATGTACGCCTGCCGCCTGCCAGCCTGACCAAGCTGATGACCGCCTACATCGCGACCCTGGAAATCCGTCGCGGCCAGATCGGCGAAAACGACCCGGTTACCGTCAGCGAAAACGCCTGGCGTACTGGTGGTTCGCGGATGTTCATCAAGGTGGGTTCGCAAGTGACCGTGAGCGACCTGCTGCACGGCATCATCATCCAGTCCGGTAACGACGCCAGCGTCGCCCTGGCCGAGCACATCGCCGGCAGCGAAGACGCCTTCGCCGACATGATGAACAAAACCGCCGGTGAGTTGGGCATGACCAACAGCCACTTCATGAACCCGACCGGCCTGCCGAACCCGGAGCACTACTCGTCGGCTCATGACATGGCGATCCTGGCGCGCGCCATCATCCGCGTTGACCCGGTGCACTACGCGATCTACTCCCAGAAGGAATTCTTCTGGAACAACATCAAGCAGCCTAACCGCAACCTGTTGCTGTGGCGCGACAAGACCGTCGATGGCCTGAAGACCGGCCACACCGACGAAGCCGGCTACTGCATGGTGTCGTCCGCCGTACGTGATGGCCAGCGCCTGATCGCCGTAGTATTCGGCACCAACAGCGAGCAGGCCCGTGCGGCCGAGACGCAAAAACTGCTGACTTACGGCTTCCGCTTCTTCGAAACCCAGACCTTCTACCAGAAGGGTGCTGAACTGGCGACCGCGCCGGTGTGGAAGGGCTCGACTTCTCAAGTCAAGGCCGGCCTGGCCGACGACCTGACCCTGACCATGCCTAAAGGCCAGCTGAAAAAGCTCGCCGCCAGCATGACCCTGAACCCGCAATTGGTTGCGCCAATCGCCAAGGGTGATGTGATCGGTAAGGTCGAAGTGAAGCTGGACGACAAGGTGGTGCACAGCGCCGACCTGATCGCGCTGGACGCTGTCGAGGAAGGTGGTATCTTCCGCCGCGTATGGGATAGCATCCGTCTATTCTTCTACGGCTTGTTCAACTGATTGTGTGCACCTGCAAAGCCCCGCGTTGATCCAACGCGGGGCTTTGCCCGTCGCCACGGCTTAGCGCTTACGAGGCTGTTCTGCCATGACCGATAAAGACGTAGAAGTAAAGGCGCCAAAGATCGAATTTCCTGTGACGGATTATCCCGTCAAGGTGATCAGCGATACCGGTGTCGGCCGCAAGGACAAGATTCTCGAAATCGTGCGCAAGCACGCGACGATCAACGACAACCGCGTGGACGAGCGCCAAAGCTCCACCGGCAAGTACACCACGATCCAGTTGCACATCGTTGCGACCGATCAAGACCAGCTCTACAACATCAACAGCGAACTGCGAGCCACCGGCTTCGTGCATATGGTGCTGTGATGTCGCAAGTCCTGGGCTTTCGCGAGCTCGGCCGGATGGCATACGAGCCGGTCTGGCATGCCATGCAGCGCTTTACCAATGAGCGCGACACCTCGGCCCCGGATGAAATCTGGCTGGTGGAACACCCGCCGGTCTTCACCCAGGGTCAGGCCGGCAAGGCCGAGCACTTGCTGCTTCCGGGCGATATTCCGGTGGTGCAGGTCGACCGAGGGGGGCAAGTGACTTACCATGGGCCCGGTCAACTGGTGGCTTACCTGCTGCTGGACGTGCGCAAGCTGGGGTTTGGCGTGCGCGACCTGGTCAGCCGCATGGAGACGTGCCTGATCGAGCTGTTGGCCAGTTACGGCGTGACCGCCGTGGCCAAGCCCGATGCACCGGGTGTGTACGTGGATGGCGCGAAAATCGCCTCCCTGGGGCTGCGCATTCGCCACGGTTGTTCCTTTCATGGCCTGGCCTTGAATGTGGACATGGACCTGGCGCCGTTCCGGCGCATCAACCCGTGCGGTTACGCCGGGCTTGCGATGACCCAGTTGAGTGAGCATGCAACATCCATAGAATTTGCCGAGGTAAGTGCCCGGCTGCGCGCGCAGCTCGTCAAACACCTCGACTATGCAGAGCAGACGACCCTGACGGGCGGAATCGATTGATATGACTACTGATGTTGTGCAAACCATGATCCCGACGCTGGACATCACTGAGCGTCCAGCCCCGGCCCCGCGTGCCAAGGTGGAAGCCGGCGTCAAGCTGCGCGGCGCCGAGAAGGTTGCACGCATCCCGGTCAAGATCATCCCGACCACCGAACTGCCGAAGAAACCTGACTGGATTCGCGTGCGCATCCCGGTTTCGCCGGAAGTCGACCGTATCAAGTCGCTGCTGCGCAAACACAAGTTGCACAGCGTATGCGAAGAAGCCTCCTGCCCGAACCTGGGCGAGTGCTTCTCTGGCGGCACCGCCACGTTCATGATCATGGGTGACATCTGCACCCGTCGTTGCCCGTTCTGCGACGTCGGCCACGGCCGTCCGAAGCCGTTGGACGTCAACGAGCCAGAAAGCCTGGCCATCGCCATCGCCGACCTGAAGCTCAAGTATGTGGTGATCACCTCGGTAGACCGCGACGACCTGCGTGACGGTGGTGCCCAGCACTTTGCCGACTGCATCCGCGAGATCCGCAAGCTGTCGCCGAACGTGATGCTCGAAACCCTAGTGCCGGACTACCGTGGCCGTATGGACGTCGCCCTGGACATCACCGCTGCCGAGCCGCCGGATGTGTTCAACCACAACCTGGAAACCGTGCCGCGCCTGTACAAGGCGGCGCGCCCGGGTTCGGACTACCAGTGGTCGCTGACCCTGCTGCAGAAATTCAAGCAGATGATGCCGCACATCCCGACCAAGTCCGGCTTGATGCTGGGCCTGGGTGAAACCGACGAAGAAGTCATCGAAGTCATGAAGCGCATGCGCGAACACGACATCGACATGCTGACCCTGGGCCAGTACCTGCAACCGTCCCGCAGCCACTTGCCGGTGCAGCGCTTCGTGCACCCGGACACCTTCGCCTGGTTCGCCGAGGAAGGCTACAAGATGGGCTTCAAGAACGTGGCCTCGGGCCCGTTGGTGCGGTCTTCGTACCACGCCGACGAGCAGGCCAAGCTGGTCAAGGCGAGCCTGGTTTCGTAAGCCGCCCCCAGAATCAATGTGAAATGCTGGCTTGTGTGGGAGCTGGCTTGCCTGCGATAGCATCACCTCGGTGTCACTGATACACCGAGGCGCTTGCATCGCAGGCAAGCCAGCTCCCACATTTCGTTCTGCGTCATATAGGGAGAACCATGGATGACCGCCGCCGTACCTGCACTGCGCCCCGAAGGCACCTTCGGCCTGATCGCCCCCGCCGGCCCCGCCGCGCTGGATGTTGAAAAAGCCGGGCAATGGATGCGTGCCCGTGGCTACCAATTGCACATTTTCCCCGGGGTGTACGAGCACGACGGCTACCTGGCCGGCAGCGATGAAGTGCGCGTGCGTGATTTGCATGCCGCCTTCGCCAACCCCGATATCGATGCCATCCTTTGCCTGCGTGGCGGTTACGGCACGCCCCGTTTGCTCGACGCCCTAGACTTCGACCTGCTGCGCGCCAACCCGAAGCCGTTCGTGGGCTACAGCGATATCACCGCCTTGCATCTGGCCATCAACCGCTATGCGGGCTTTGTGACGTTCCATGGCCCGATGCTCAACGCCGACCTGCTCGGCGGCAAACAGCCACCCACCGAATCCTCCTTGTTCAGCCTGCTGCGTGGCCAGCGGGGCGCCGGCAGTGTGCTGCCGCACCCGATGGCCTACCCGTTGACCACAATCGAGCCAGGTGTGGCCTGTGGGCGCTTGCTGGGGGGTAACTTGTCGATGATCGCCGCGGTCATGGGCACGCCTTACGAAATAGACGCTGACGGCATCATCCTGTTTATCGAAGACGTCAACGAACCGCTCTATCGCATTGACCGTCTGCTGACCCACCTGCGCCTGGCTGGCAAGCTGGCCCAGGTCGCCGGTGTACTGGTAGGGGATGTGGCTGGTGTGGATAGCGGGGCGTTGGCACGTCTGCTGAAGCAGTCCTTTGAGCCGCTGTGCATTCCAGTGCTGGCAGGCTGGCGCAGTGGGCATTGCGACCCGAACCTGACATTGCCGATGGGCGCCTTGGTGCGCCTGGATGCGGGGGAGCAGCGTGTGGTGTTGGAGCAGGATGTAGTGTTCAAGGCCTGATCGTTCCCACGCTCTGCGTGGGAATTCCTCCAGTGACGCTCTGCGTCACCCTCTTCAGCCGCGGACGCGGAGCGTCCAAGGCAGCGCTCCCACACAGAGCGTGGGAGCGATCACTTCAGCGGTTCTGCAGCGACTCCAGCAACTTCACCGTCGGATACCCATCCGCCGGCCAGCCCAGTGCCTGCTGCGCAGCCCGAATCGCCTTGCGCGTGTTGGCGCCAATAATCCCGTCGGCATTACCCGCGTCATAGCCTTTGGCGCTGAGCGCCGTCTGCAGGTCTATGCGTTGCGAACGGCTCAGTGGCAGCTCATCTTTTGGCCAACTGCCCCGAATCACACCGCCACCGCCAAACCGCTCCGACAGCAAGCCAACCGCCAGTGCATAGGACGACGAATTGTTGTACTTGAGGATCGCGCGGAAGTTATCCAGCACCAGGAACGCCGGGCCACGGTAGCCGGCCGGCAGCAGCAGGGCGGCGGACAGCTGGTCGACATTGGCCGGCAGGCTCACGCCAGGCGGCAGTTGGATGCCCAGTTGCAGCCATTGCGCCACGGTCTTGCGCACGCCGCCATCGGCCAGGCTGTAGTCGAAGCCCGACGGCAGCGGCTGTACTTCAACGCCCCACGGCTGGCCTTTCTGCCACCCCGAGCTTTGCAGGTAATGCGCGGTGGAGGCGAGGGCGTCGGACGGGCTGTTCCAGATATCGCGGCGACCGTCACCGTCGAAGTCCACGGCATGGGTGTTGTAGGTGGTCGGGATGAACTGGGTCTGGCCCATCGCCCCGGCCCAGGAACCTTTCATCTGGTCGGCCTGAATATCGCCATGCTGGATGATCTGCAGCGCGGCCAGCAACTGCGCTTGCGCAAAGGCCGGACGACGTCCTTCATAGGCGAGGGTGGCCAAGGAGCGGATCACCGAGTTATTGCCCTGGAAAGCGCCGAAGTTGCTCTCCATGCCCCACACCGAGACCAGCGCCTGGCGGTCGACGCCATAGCGTTGCTCGATGCTTTGCAGAATATCGGCGTACTTGACCAGCAGTGCCTGGCCATTGCGCACGCGCACCGGCGACAGTGCTCCGTCGAGGTACTCCCACACCGGGCGGGAAAATTCCGGTTGGCTGCGGTCGGCGCGAATCACCGCCATATCAGGTGTGACGCCGGCAAAAGCGTTATCGAACACGGCCGCAGTGATCCCGGCCTGCAGCGCTTGCGCACGGAAGCCAGCTTGCCATTCGGCAAAGGTCTGGGTCGGCTGGATATCGAGATTGTCCACCGCCAACGGGGCCACCACGGCAGGCGCGATAGCCGGGGCCGTCTCGAGCTTGGGCAGGGGTTGAGCGTCCGCAGCGGTAGGTTTTTCGGCGCAGGCGACAAGCAGAATGAGGCTGGAGGCAGCGATCAATTGGCGCAGGTGCCAATGACGAGAAAGACGAGAGGGCATGCACAGGTCCAGGGGTTACAAATCAGGTACAGACCTTATCATGCCAGAGGGGCGCTTGCCTTCAGGCAGCCAGAAAGTAAGAAGCCTCCCAGCTATTAGACTGGAAGGCTTCGCGGCGGTAGCTGCCTTTGCCTTTGCCGGCGCGTTCCTGGCGGCTGCGGAACAAGGGCTGGGCGATGATGGATTTGGCCTTGTTGGGGCCATGCTTGGATGGCTTTTTGCTCATGGTGGATTCTCTCGCTTGAGGGTGGAATGCAGCGGTGCAAATCATCTGCCGAAGTGGGCCGGCTGTAAAGCCCGTCGATAGGTGGGAAATGTCGCAAATAGGCAGTGGGCAGAGTCAATGTGGGAGCAGGCAAGCCAGCTCCCACAGGGTTTTGTGCCGTTGTACAGAGGTGGTTATTCGGCAGGCAACGCCAGGCGCTGGCCAGCCATCAACAGCGACAAGCGGCTCAGGCTCATCCACGGCGAGCCGGCCGCCTGGCCTTTGATCTGTGCGTCGATGCGCTGCGCTTCCAGTAACAGTTGCGCCCAGCGTTGCGCCGAGTGCCGTTGCAGGGCTTTGCTCATCAGGGGTTTGCGTTTGTCCCACACCGGCGGCCTGGCCTGGCTGAAGCATTTGTCCAGTGGTGTGCCCTGGCTGTATTGCAGGGCAATGTTCGCCAACACCCGCAGCTCACGGGCCAGTGCCCACAGAATCACCGGCGGTTCCACTCCTTCGCCACGCAGGCCTTCGAGCATGCGCAGGGCGTGGGCGGACTCGCCGTTGAGGATGGCGTCCACCAGGCCGAACACATCAAAGCGTGCGCTATCGGCCACTGCGCCTTGCACGGTTTCGACGGTGATCTGCCCGTCTTCAGCCATCAACTTGAGCTTTTCGATCTCCTGGGCGGCGGCAAGCAGGTTCCCCTCGACCCGAGCGGCGATCAGTTCCACGGCATCCTGTGTCGCCGCCAGCCCTGATTGCGACAGGCGCTGACGAATCCACTGCGGCAACTGGTTGCTGTCCACCGGCCAGATCTGGATGAACTGAGTCTGTGGACCTTCAACCAGGGCCTTGCCCCACTTGGTTTTCTGCGCGCTGCCGTCAAGCTTGGGCAGGCTGACCAGCAGCACGGTGTCTTCGGCGGGGCGCGAGCAGTATTCCATCAGGGCCGCGGCGCCTTTATCGCCCGGCTTGCCCGAGGGCAGGCGCAGTTCCAGCAGGCGTTTTTCGGCAAACAGCGACATGCTCGCGCCAGCTTGCAGCAGCGTGCCCCAGTCGAAACTGGCGTCAGCACTGAACACCTGGCGTTCATCGAAACCTTGCTGGCGTGCGGCGGTGCGGATAGCGTCGGCCGCTTCCTGGCACAGTAGCGGGTCGTCGCCGCTGACGATGTACACAGGCGCAAGGCCACCTTGCAGGTGTTTGGCGAGTTGGGCGGGGGCAAGTTTCATAGGCGGGGCAAACGGGGCGCCAGGGGCGCCCCGTCTGGCTTACTCGACAGGGACTTCAACAGGTGACTGTTTCGGTGTGTTGTCTTCATATTCCTGCGCGGCTTTCAGGGCGTCGGCGTCAGCCTTGGCCTTGTTGTCGGCCACTTGCTGCAGCTCAGCCAGTTTTTCCGGAGTGAGCATTTGCAGGCGAGTCATCATGCGCTGGATCAGCTCACGACGCATTTCCTTGCGCACCTGGATGGTCTCGGAGTCCGAACCCACCAGGTTGTTGCCATCGTGGCTCACCACTTTCTGCACCTGGATCTTGTCACCCATCAACGGCAACTGATCACGGCCTTGTATTTCGAACATCAGCGCCGTGTTCAACTCTACGTCCGACGCACGGCCAGCACTGGCGTAGCTGATATTGCGCTGGGTTTCTCGCTCATCCGTCAGGATCAGTTTGTAGGTGGCGCCGTTGTACACGTGCACACCGCTGTTTTCCAGGGTCTGGCGCAGCTGGGTGACGGTTTCGCCGTAGGCGTTGCGGGCGCTGACGTCGAGTTCCTTGAGCGACAGCTCATTGGTGCCGGTGCCGCGCAGCTGGAAGCCGCAAGCGCTCAACAGCACGGCAAGGCCCATAACCAGCAGATTGCGTTTGATCATTTTGTTGCTCCCCTTGAAACCAGGTGGGCCTTCTCGGGCCCTAAAGGTTTAGTTCGGCGTGGGGCCCAAGCCCCGCGCCTGATCCGATTTAGCTGGCGACGATATTGACCAGTTTGCCAGGCACCACGATCACCTTGCGGATGGTCAGGCCTTCGGTAAAGCGCAGCACGTTCTCATTGATACGTGCAGCTGCTTCAACCTCTTCACGGCTGGCGCTGGCCGGCATGTCGATCTGGCCACGCAGTTTACCGTTAACCTGGATGACCAGTTGCAGCGTGTCCTGTACCAGGGCGCTGTCATCCTGCACCGGCCAGGCGGCATCGATGACGGCACCGCTGTGGCCCAGACGGCTCCACAGTTCATGGCTGATGTGCGGCGTGATCGGCGCGAGCAACAGGGTAACTGTTTCCAGGCCTTCCTGGATCAGCGCACGGTCTTGTTCGGTCGCCTGCGAGGCTTTTTCCAGCACGTTCATCAGCGTCATCACCTGGGCGATGGCGGTGTTGAACTTGTGGTTCTGCCCGACGTCCTGGCTGGCCTGGCGGATAGCCAGGTGGATGCTGCGGCGCACGGCTTTCTGCTCGTCGTTCAAGGCGCCGAGGTCCAGCTTGCCCGGCAGGCCCTGGCTGACGTGGGCGTGGGCCAGGCGCCAGACGCGCTTGAGGAAACGGTGCGAACCTTCAACGCCAGAGTCGGACCATTCGGCGCTCATGTCAGGCGGCGAGGCAAACATCATGAACAGGCGGCAGGTGTCGGCGCCGAACTGATCGATCATCGACTGTGGGTCGACGCCGTTGTTCTTGGACTTGGCCATCTTCTCGGTGCCACCGATTTCCACCGGCAGGCCGTCGGCCTTCAATTTGGCGCTGATGACCTTGGCCTTGCTGTCACGCTCAAGCTCGACATCCGCCGGGTTGAACCAGGTGTAGGCGCCATTGGCTTCGCGACGATAGTAAGTGTCGGCGATCACCATGCCCTGGGTCAGCAGGTTCTTGAACGGCTCATCGGAGCTCACCAGGCCTTCGTCACGCATCAGCTTATGGAAGAAGCGCGCATACAGCAGGTGGAGGATGGCGTGTTCGATGCCACCGATGTACTGATCCACCGGCAACCAATGGTCGGCTGCGGATTTCTCCACCAGGCCGCCTTCATAGTGCGGCGAGGCATAACGAGCGTAGTACCACGAGGACTCGACGAAGGTGTCCATGGTGTCGGTTTCACGCTTGGCCGGTGCGCCGCACTTAGGGCAGCTGCACTCGTAGAACTCAGGCATGCGTGCCAACGGCGAGCCAGCGCCATCCGGCACCACGTCTTCTGGCAACACGACCGGCAGTTGGTCTTCCGGTACCGGCACGTCGCCGCAGGTTTGGCAGTGGATGATCGGGATCGGGCAGCCCCAGTAGCGCTGGCGGCTGATGCCCCAGTCGCGCAGGCGGAACTGGGTGCGCGAGGCACCGAGGTTTTTCTGGATCAGGGCCACTTCCATGGCATCGAAGGCGCCCTGGAAGTCCAGGCCGTCGAATTCGCCGGAGTTGATCAGCGTGCCGTGCTCGCCGTAGGCGTCTTGCCACGGAGCGGGGTTGGTGTCGCCCGAGCTGGTGCGCACGACCGACTTGATCGGCAGGCTGTACTTGGTAGCGAATTCGAAATCGCGCTCGTCGTGGGCCGGCACGGCCATGACGGCGCCATCGCCGTAGTGCATCAATACGTAGTTGGCGACCCAAACCGGCAGTTTCTCGCCGGTCAGCGGGTGCTCGACGAACAGGCCGGTTGGCAGGCCTTTTTTCTCCTGGGTGGCGACGTCGGCTTCGGCCACGCTGCCGCCTTTGCATTCAGCGATGAACGCCTGCAGCTCAGGGTTGTTCTGTGCGGCCTGGGTGGCCAGCGGGTGTTCGGCGGCCACGGCGACGTAGGTCGCGCCCATCAGGGTGTCTGGGCGGGTGGTGAAGACCTTGAGTGCGCCCGCTTCGCCGATGGAGTCGACGTTGTATGGGAACTGCACTTCCATGCCCTTGGATTTGCCGATCCAGTTGCGCTGCATGGTCTTGACCTGTTCAGGCCAGCCCGGCAGATCGTCGAGGCTCGACAACAGTTCATCCGCGTAGGCGGTGATCTTGAAGTAGTACATCGGGATTTCGCGCTTTTCGATCAGCGCGCCGGAACGCCAGCCGCGACCGTCGATAACCTGTTCGTTAGCCAGTACGGTCTGGTCGATCGGGTCCCAGTTCACGGTGCCGCTTTTTTTGTAGATCACACCTTTTTCGAACAGGCGAGTGAACAGCCATTGTTCCCAACGATAGTAATCCGGCTTGCAGGTGGTGACCTCGCGGGACCAGTCCACCGCCAGGCCCAGGCTGCGCAGCTGGGTCTTCATGTAGGCGATGTTTTCGTAGGTCCACTTGGCGGGCGCCACGTTGTTTTTCATCGCGGCGTTTTCTGCCGGCATGCCGAAGGCGTCCCAACCCATAGGTTGCAACACGTTCTTGCCGAGCATGCGCTGGTAGCGCGAAATCACGTCGCCGATGGTGTAGTTGCGCACGTGCCCCATGTGTAGCTTGCCGCTGGGGTAAGGGAACATCGATAGGCAGTAGTAAGTCTCCTTGCCTGGCTGTTCACTGACTTCAAAGGACTTTTGCTCGTCCCAGAAGGTTTGGGCGGCATTTTCTATTTCACGGGGCTGATATTGTTCGTGCATGGCTACTTTTGAACTGGATAGGGGTGGCCTAATCCTCTTCGGTGCACTGTCCGGGTTGTTCGACACCAAGAAGCGGCGCGTCCGTGCCCAAACCCTGCGGGAAGTGGAGTTACAGGAAGCGCCGTAGCATACATGACCCCACTCTATCGAGGGAAACCCTGATTGCGCGGCAAGGGCCGTCTGTCGCGGCACCGGGCAGGCGCAGCCACGGGGGCTACGCTGTTTAGTGGGGAGCAAGTATTTCTTCAATGAGGTGAGGGGATGGTTGAATCGCAGCGAACTTTAACGAAACCGCAGTTGTATGAAGGATTGATCGACCGTTTGGGTCGGGCATTGGATGCCGCAAGAACCGCAGGCCGATTGCGTGATGAGCGGCCTCTGGAGCTGGAGTTGCGAGGCTTGAGCCAGGCGGAACTTGAATTGATCAAGAACTACCTGGCGTTGAATCACGACCGCGCCTCCCATGGGCAGGCTTCCCCGCCCGCTCATTCGGCCAAGGTCATCTGGCTCAAAGACTTGGCGACCGGCCGCGGGCCAGAGGACTTCCGCTCCGTGCGGTGCAAGTGAGCCCCGCGTTATCCGTTAGCGTTATCAAAATGTTGTCGGTAAGGATTGTTGCAAAACCCCGATGCATCTAGGCTTCGGGCATCTTTGGAGATGCCCGATGCCTTTTCGTTATTTCATTAAACAACTGTTGTTGCCGCCCGGTATTTTTCTGCTGTTGCTGGCGTGTGCCTGGTGGTTTCGCCGCAGCCGTCCACGCCTGGCGGGCTTGTGCTTTGCCCTCGGGCTGGGCGGGATGTGGTTGATCAGCCTGCCAGTGATGGTGCAGTGGGGCGCCCGTGTCCTGGAGACAGAACCACCTTTGGCCCGGGAAGACTGGGCCACCTTGGCCCAGCGTGCCGACGCGATTGTGGTGCTGGGCTCGGGGCGCGAGCGCGGTGACGTTGCCTGGGGCAGCGACCAGCCCACCGGTATTGGCCTGGAGCGTGAGCGTTTTGCCGCGCGGCTGGCCAAAGCATCCGGTTTGCCAGTGCTGACCAGCGGTGGCTTGCACTACGGCACGCCGCCCAGTGAGGCCGAGCTGATGGCCGTGTCGATGCAGGATGACTTCGGTGTCACCGTACGCTGGAAAGAAGAGCGAAGCCGCACTACCTGGGAAAACGCCCAGATGAGCGCCGAGATACTCTTGCCTCAAGGCATCAAGCGTGTGGTAGTGGTGACCCAGGCCTGGCACATGCCGCGTTCGGTGTGGAGTTTTGAAAAGGCCGGCTTCACCGTGGTGCCGGGGCCGGTGGGCTTTTTGGGTGTGGACCATGGCCGACCGCTGGGTGGCTGGATGCCGGAGGTCAAGGCGGTGTGGCAAAGCGGGCAGTTGATCAATGAAGCGGTGGGGCAGGTGGGGTATCGGTTGTTTTACCGGTAGGCGCAACACAGGAGATCAAAATGTGGGAGCTGGCTTGCCTGCGATGGCGGTGGGTCAGTGAGCACTTAGGGCACTGATACACCGCCATCGCAGGCAAGCCAGCTCCCACAGGTCAGAGCGTTTTGGACATTCGTGCAGCCAGCAGAGCCCAGCCAAACAATGCCAGGCACACAATGATCAACGGCCACGAACGCCATTGCAGGTACGGCGTGAGGTTATGCATCGGCACCACCTCTCCATAGAGAATGCCGCGCTCGAACTGCGGGATCTGCGCGGTGATCTGCCCAAACGGATTGATCAGCCCGGTCACGCCGTTGTTGGTGGCGCGGATCATCCAGCGGCCAGCTTCCAGGGCACGCATCTGCGCCATTTGCAGGTGCTGCAGCGGGCCGATGGAGCGGCCAAACCAGGTGTCGTTGCTGATGGTCAGCAGCAGGTCGCTCTGGGCCGACAGGCCGGCGGCGAATTCGGGGTACACAACTTCATAGCAAATGAACGGCGCAATCTGATAACCCTTGGCCTGTAGCATGGCCTGGTCAGAAGGGCCGCGGGCGAAGTCGGACATGGGCAGGTCGAAAAAGGCGATCAGCCCGCGCAACATGTCCTGCAACGGCACGTACTCGCCAAACGGCACCAGTTTCTGCTTGAGGTAGGTGCCGTCACCTTCACCCACCACGGTGATGCCGTTGAAATAGCGCTTCTGGTGGTGCACTTCCTGGCGAATCGGTACCCCGGTGATCAACGCACTGTCCCGGTCGGCGGCAAACTTGCCCATCATGCCCAGGTAGCCCTCGACGGACTCCTTGAGCACCGGCACGGCGGTTTCCGGCCAGACCAGCAGGTCGACGCGCTTGGAGCTCAGGCTCATGTCGCGGTACAGCGCCAACTGTGCATTGAGCTGGTCGGGGTCCCACTTCATGCTTTGCTCGACGTTGCCCTGAATCGCGGCCACGCTCAGCGGCGCGCCAGACGGCGACGTCCAGGCGTGATGCTTGAGCGCCAGGCCAATGGCCCAAGGTGCAACCAGCAATAACAGGCCCGCGCCGATGAAGGCATTGCGCTTGCTGGCCAGCAGACGCGGCAGGTTGCACAGCAATGCGGCGGTGAGTGCGAGGGCGAAGGAAATCAGCCACATCCCACCCAATGGCGCGAGGCCGGTCAAAGGCCCATCGAGTTGACTGTAACCGGAGTACAACCACGGGAAACCGGTAAGGAACCAGCCACGAAAGGCTTCCTGGCCGACCCACAACGCGGCGAACGTCAATGCATCCGCCAGTGGTGCTTCGTTACGGCGCAACCAGCGTGCCCATAACCAGGCGGGCAGGGCAAAGAACCAGGCGATGGCGGCGGTGAACAGCAGCATCAGGAACCCCGCCAGCAGCACCGAAGCGCCGCCGAAGTGGTGGATGCTGTAGTAGATCCAACTGGTGCCGGCGCCAAACAGGCCGAAGCCGAAACACCAGCCACGGGCCAGGGCTTGGCGGGGTGTCAGCTCCCGCAGGCCGATATAGAACAGGCCGACCGCTACCAGCGCCAACGGCCAGATATCGAACGGCGCCAGCGCCAGGGTTGTGATGGCGCCGGCCACCACGGCCAGCAAGTTACCGGGCCAGCCGGGTGCGATCATACGGCGCATGTCAGTCCTTAGCGGGCGATAGGTGTCAAACGGATCAGATGGATACGACGGCTATCGGCATTGAGGATGCGGAAGCGATACGCACCGATCTCGGTGGTTTCATTACGCTTGGGCAAATGCCCGAACGCACTCATCACCAGGCCGCCGACGGTGTCGAACTCATCGTCCGAGAACTCGCTGTCGAAAAACTCGTTGAAGTTCTCGATCGGCGTCAGCGCCTTGATCAGGAAATCACCACTGGGCAGCGGCTTGATGTAGCTGTCTTCTTCGACGTCGTGCTCGTCTTCGATGTCGCCGACGATCTGCTCCAGCACGTCTTCGATGGTGACCAGGCCGGCCACGCCGCCGTATTCGTCAATCACAATGGCCATGTGATTGTGGTTGGCGCGGAACTCGCGCAGCAGCACATTCAGGCGCTTGGACTCGGGCACGAAGGTGGCCGGGCGCAGCAGGTCCTTGATGTTGAAGCTGTCGCCGTTCTCCTTGAGGATCAACGGCAGCAGGTCCTTGGCCAGCAGGACGCCCATGACGTCGTCATGGCTTTCACCGATCACCGGGTAGCGCGAATGCGCCGAGTCGATCACGGCCGGGAGGAATTCCCGTGGGGTCTGGGTCGCCTTGATGCTGATCATCTGCGAGCGCGGGACCATGATGTCGCGTACTTGCAGGTCAGCCACCTGGATGGCGCCCTCGACGATGGCCAGCGCTTCGCTGTCCAGCAATTTGTTCTGGTGTGCATCGCGCAGCAGCTCCAAGAGCTCCTGGCGGTTCTTCGGCTCGTGGGCAAAAGCCTGGGTCAGTTTACCCAGCCATGACTTCTGCCCGTTGCTCGATCGGTCTTCGCTCATAGCGATTACTCTAAATCCTTTGATATGACAGTTGAGTGTTGATCAGTTTTCGTCGTCTGCGTACGGGTCGCGGTGACCCAGCTCTGCAAGCAACGTTCGTTCCAGCGCTTCCATTTCCTCGGCTTCGTCATCGTCTATGTGGTCGTAACCCAAGAGATGCAAGCAGCCGTGGATGACTAGATGGGCCCAATGGGCCTCAAGTTCCTTGCCTTGTTCGGCCGCTTCGCGCTCGACCACCGCGACGCAGATCACCAGGTCGCCCAGCAGCGGGATATCTAGCAATTCGTCGGGCACGTCGGCGGGGAAGGACAGCACGTTGGTCGCGTAGTCTTTCTGGCGCCAGGTGTGGTTCAGCTCACGGCCTTCGGCCTCGTCCACCAGACGAATGGTCAGTTCCGAGTCGGCGGTGCGCTGGCGCAAGGCCAGTTCACACCATTGGCGGAACTGGGCTTCGCTGGGGGCGGGCGCGTCGGTGGCCAGCTGCAGGTCTAGCTCAACCATCGTGGCGAGCGTCCTTGGCGGGCGCGTCGTCGCGGTGTTCGAAACGCTCATAGGCCTCGACAATGCGCTGCACCAGCGGGTGGCGTACCACGTCCTTGGGCATGAAATGCGTGAAGCTGATACCCGGCACGTCCTTGAGCACCTCGATCACCTGGCCCAGGCCCGACTTGGTGCCCTTGGGCAGGTCGACCTGGGTGATGTCGCCCGTGATCACGGCAGTGGAGCCGAAACCGATACGGGTGAGGAACATCTTCATCTGCTCAACGGTGGTGTTCTGGCTTTCGTCGAGGATGATGAAGCTGTTGTTGAGCGTGCGGCCACGCATGTAGGCCAGTGGTGCGATCTCGATCACCTGGCGCTCGATCAGCTTGGCCACGTATTCAAAGCCGAGCATCTCGTACAGCGCGTCGTAGAGCGGGCGCAGGTACGGGTCGATCTTCTGGGCCAGGTCGCCGGGCAGGAAACCGAGCTTTTCGCCGGCCTCGACCGCTGGGCGCACCAGCAGGATGCGCCGCACTTGCTCGCGTTCCAGGGCATCGACGGCGCAGGCCACCGCCAGGTAGGTCTTGCCGGTACCGGCCGGGCCGATGCCGAAGTTGATGTCGTTGCCGAGGATTTCCTTGACGTACTTCTGCTGATTCAAGCCGCGGGGGCGAATCATGCCTTTTTTGGTACGCAAGGCCACGCTGGCTTCGGCCACCGGGTTATTGGCCAGGTCTTCCACAGCCGATTCCTGCAGGTACAGGTGCACGGTCTCCGGCGACAGCTCGCTACCCTTGGTTTCGCGGTAGAGGCGGCGCAGCAGGTTTTCTGCAGACGTGGTGTGTTGAGGTTCACCAATGAGCTCGAACTGATTGCCGCGGTTGCGGATCTCGATGCTCAGGCGTTGTTCGATCAGGCGCAGGTGCTCGTCGAACTGTCCGCACAGGTTGGCGAAACGGCGAGCCTCAAACGGCTCGAGGATAAAGCGATGGGGTTCTGCTATGGGTGCGTTCAAGGTTGCTTTTAGCCGCCCTTTGGCTGATGAGGTGAGAGAGAGAATAACGCCAGGCGCCGGTGTGCGAAAGCACTTAAATAGCTTGGCCCCACTCTCGATAACCCTGAAGAACCCCTGTGGGAGCTGGCTTGCCTGCGATAGCGGTGGGTCAGTTGGCACATAGGGCACTGATACATCGCTATCGCAAGCAAGCCAGCTCCCACATTTTGATCTTCATCCGGTCAGCGAGATCAGTTGATCAACGAGCCACGCAACGAGTGTGGCTGCGCCGCATCAATGTGCACATCGGCAAACTGGCCGATCAGCGTGGGATTGTCGCAGCGGAAGTTGACGATTCGGTTGTTCTCGGTACGCCCCTGCAATTCACCCGGGTCTTTCTTCGAATAATCGGTGACCA
Organism: Pseudomonas sp. CCI1.1; assembly: GCF_034348165.1. Lineage (NCBI taxonomy): Bacteria > Pseudomonadati > Pseudomonadota > Gammaproteobacteria > Pseudomonadales > Pseudomonadaceae > Pseudomonas > Pseudomonas sp. CCI1.1. Next base: position 3,759,061 of record NZ_CP133780.1, on the reverse strand, counting down.
GAATGCGCTGGATCGAACCGACCATTTGTCGGCTGATTTCAAAGCCCTGCTGATTGAGGCGATGTTGCAGCGCGTTCAAGCGCTCTTTTTTCAACGCTTCCGGGGTTTCATCCAGCAGGTCGGCAGCCGGGGTGCCCGGGCGCTGGCTGTAGACGAACGAGTAGGAGAAGTCGAAACCGACGTCCTCGATCAGCTTCATGGTCTGCTGGAAATCTTTCTCGGTTTCGCCCGGGAAGCCGACGATAAAGTCCGAACTGATGCAGATGCCCGGCACGGCAGCGCGCAGTTTGCGCAATTTGGATTTGTATTCCAGCGCGGTGTGGTTGCGCTTCATCGCCGACAGAATGCGGTCCGAACCCGATTGCACCGGCAAGTGCAGGTGTTTGACCAGCTCTGGCACTTCGGCGTGGGCCTGGATCAAGCTGTCGGAGAACTCCAGCGGGTGGGAGGTGGTGTAGCGGATACGCTCGATGCCATCGACAGCGGCGACCACGCGGATCAATTCCGCCAGGTCGGCCAGGCGGCCATCATCGGTCTGGCCACGGTAGCCGTTGACGTTCTGGCCCAGCAGGGTCACTTCGCGCACGCCGTTTTCAGCCAGGTGGATGATTTCCGATAGCACATCGTCAAACGGCCGGCTGACTTCTTCGCCGCGGGTGTAAGGCACCACGCAGAAGGTGCAGTACTTGCTGCAGCCTTCCATCACCGACACATAGGCGCTCGGCCCATCGATGCGCGGTTCGGGCAGATGATCAAATTTTTCGATTTCGGGGAACGACACGTCAACCTGCGGCAGCTTGGTGATGCGTGCGGCGTCGATCATCTCGGGCAAGCGGTGCAGGGTTTGCGGGCCGAACACCACATCGACATAGGGCGCGCGGTCGCGGATCGCAGCGCCTTCCTGGCTGGCCACGCACCCGCCGACGGCGATCACCATGTCCGGGTTGGCCAGTTTCAATTCGCGCCAGCGGCCCAGCTGCGAATACACACGGTCCTGGGCCCGCTCGCGGATCGAGCAGGTATTGAGCAGGATCACGTCGGCATCTTCGGCGCGGGCAGTGACTTCCAGGGCCTGGTGTTCGCCCAGCAAGTCGACCATGCGCGAGCTGTCGTACTCGTTCATCTGGCAACCGTGGGTTTCGATGTAAAGCTTCTTGGCCATGGGAATCGTCAACTGGTGGTAAAGAACCGCGCATTATAGGGGGCATGCCCATTGGTTCCTAGCGCTGTGCATCGGGTGCCATGCTATAGTTCGCGCCCTCTTTTATATCCCCATGTGTTGTTCGCCCACCATGACCAAACGTGAAGCTCCAATCTATAAGGTGATTTTCCTCAACCAGGGCCAGGTGTTCGAAATGTACGCCAAGCAGATCTATCAAAGTGATCTGTGGGGCTTCCTGGAGGTGGAAGAGTTCGTCTTTGGCGAGCGCACCCAGTTGGTGGTCGATCCGGGCGAAGAAAAGCTCAAGGCCCAGTTCGAAGGTGTGGTGCGCAGCTTTGTGCCCATGCATTCGATTGTGCGCATCGATGAAGTCGAGCGCCTGGGGACGCCGAAGATCAGTGAAGCTCGGGGCATGAGCAATGTGATGCCGTTTCCGATGCCGATGCCTGAGAAGTGATCTGCAATTAATTTGTAGGGCGTTTCCGAAACTGCCTCTCAATGGATAGACATTTTGTTTGAAAGATAGCAAATTTTGTTTATTCAGAGAGGGCATCATGAATCTACCAATAATAAGAAAACCTCGAAGTTTCCCCCGTTCGACTGCGTTTAATCACGCCACTCATTAGCGCCAAGTTCCATCACGCCTTCATTAACGAACTGACCTGTTCGGGAGTAGCCCTGTGCGCGATCCTCGCTATGACATTCTGTTTGAGCCGGTGCAAATTGGCCCGGTGCGTACCCGCAATCGCTTTTATCAAGTTCCGCACTGTAATGGCATGGGCCACGTGCACCCCTCGGCGATGGCGCGCATGCGCGCAGTGAAAGCCGAGGGCGGCTGGGGCGTGGTGTGCACGGAAGAATGCGAAATCAGCCCGCTGAGCGAGTTCTCCCCTTATATAGAAGCGCGTCTTTGGGATGAACGCGATATTCCTGCACTGGCGCGCATGTGTGAGGGGGTACACCGTCACGGGGCGTTGGCTGGGGTAGAGCTGGCATTCAATGGTTACTCGGCGCCCAACCGCTACAGTCGCGAAATTCCCTGGGCGCCTTCCAATACCCCGGTGCGCAGTTACGACCCGGTGCAGGCTCGGGCCATGAGCCATGCCGATATCCGGCAATTGCGCGCCCTGCATCGAGCCGCCGCATTGCGCGCCCGGGAGGCGGGTTTCGACATCATCTATGTGTACGCCGGCCACGACCTGAGCGTGCCGTTCCATTTCCTCACGCCACGCAATAACCGGCGTACCGACGAATACGGCGGTACGCTGAAAAACCGTGTGCGCCTGTTGCGCGAGTTGATTGAAGACACTCGCGACGCAGTGGGTGATCGGTGTGCCGTAGCGGTCCGCCTGGCGGTGGATGAGCAAATGGCCGACGGCCTCAGCCGCGAGGGCGAAGGTGCCGAAATCTTCTCGATGCTGGCGGACCTGCCGGACCTGTGGGACGTCAATGTCGCCGATTGGTCCAATGACAGCGTGACGGCGCGCTTTGCCGGGGAGGGTTACCAAGAGGCCTTCCTGCTGGGGCTCAAGGCGCTGACCAGCAAGCCCGTGGTGGGCGTCGGCCGCTTCACTTCGCCGGACACCATGGTGTCTTTGGTTCGCCGTGGCGTACTGGACCTGATCGGGGCGGCCCGCCCTTCGATTGCCGATCCGTTCTTGCCCAAGAAGATTGAAGAGGGGCGCGCCGAGGAAATTCGCGAATGCATCGGCTGCAATGTATGTGTCAGTGGCGACCACACCAGCACGCCCCTGCGCTGTACACAGAACCCGACCATGGGCGAGGAGTGGCGGCGTGGCTGGCACCCCGAGTCGGTCAACCGTACGCAGCAACCCGGCCGGGCGCTGGTGGTCGGCGCCGGGCCATCCGGGCTTGAGTGTGCACGGATCCTAGGTGCGCGAGGGATGGAAGTGGCCCTGGTCGACAGCCTGCGCACCCTAGGCGGGCGTGTAGCGTTGGAAGCCCGGCTGCCGGGGCTGGCGAGTTGGGCACGGGTGATTGACTATCGACTGGATGCGTTGAGCCGCATGCCGTCAGTCGAGATCTATCGGGAAAGCCCCTTGCAGGCCCAGGATGTGCTGGATTTCGCCGCCGAGCATGTGTTCATCGCTACGGGTTCCCATTGGCGGCGGGATGGCTTGGGACGCGCCTTGCGCTCCCCCTTAACGGGCCTGGAGAGCCTGCCCGTGCTGACGCCTGATGACCTGATGGCGGGGGTGTTGCCCACTTCGCCGGTGTTGCTGTTCGATGACGATCACTATTACATGGGCAGCGTGCTGGCCGAACACCTGGTGGCGCGGGGTGTGGAGGTGATATTCATCACCCCTGCGGCGGACGTGGCGGCCTGGACCCATAACACTCTCGAGCAGCACCGCATTCAGCGTCGTCTGATGCAGTTGAATGTCACGATCATACCGTCCCATACGCTGGTCAGCGTTAAGCCAGAGGGTGTGGTAGCGGGTTGCATCTACACCGAACGTACGCGGTTGATCCCAGCTGCAGCCTTGCTGCTGGTCACTTCCCGGGAGCCTGAGCAGGCGCTGTATCAGGCCTTGAACAACTCACCCGAACAGTTACAGGCGGCAGGCATCCGAACGCTGACGCTGATCGGCGACTGTGTGGCGCCGGGCACCATTGCGGCGGCGGTGTATTCAGGTCATCGCATCGCACGTGAGTTCGATGCGCCCGAAGGCTCGCTGATAGTGCGGCGGGAAATTCCATTTATCGAGGTGTAGTCAGTCCGACTGTTCAATCAATAACGAGGAATACAATAATGAAAAAAATACTCCTGATGTTATTCACCACACTCCTTATTAATTCATCGTTGTTTGCCAGCGATTATAAAGTGATCCGTTTCGCTGCCGATCCCAACTATGCGCCCTTTGCTTATAAAGACAGTACGGGCACTTTGACCGGTTTTGAAATAGATATTGGCAATGCAATTTGTGCACATTTGAATGTTCGCTGCCAATGGGTCGAGAGTGACTTTGACGGCATGATTCCCAGCCTCAACGCCGGCAAGATCGACGCCATCCTTGCTTCAATGACCATCACTGCCGCTCGGCAAAAGGTCATCGACTTTTCCTCGGAGGTGTTTTCCAGTCCCACCGCCATGGTGATGCGCCCTGGCACTGAGCTTTCCACAGGCATGGCCGTCGGCTATTTGCAGGGCAGTACTCAAGAAGTGTATGCCCGGCAAGTGCTCGCCGGGCAGGGTATGAAGGTGGTGGCTTATGCCGATCAGGAGCAAGTGTACGCGGACCTGCTGACAGGGCGTTTGCAGGCATCGCTGCAGGATGCTCAGCAAGCACAGAGCGGATTTTTACGTTCACCCCAAGGCGTCGGGTTCGTGCTGGGCCCGCTGATTGACAGCGAGTTGATGCCGTCCAAAAGCGGCATTGGCATCGCCAAGGGCAACCACACGTTGAAAGCGCTGTTGGATAAGGGGCTGGCTGCCCTGCACGCCGATGGCACCTACGCTCGCCTGCAAGAGCAGTACTTCCCCGGAGTGAACATGTTCAGCGGCCAATAACCGCCCTCAACGGCCAGCGAGGACACAATCATGCTACCTGCCTTCACTCAATTCGCCGCGTCCCTGGGCGGTTTTTTGCCGATGTTACTGCACGGGGTCTGGGTCACCCTGCAACTGGCACTGTTGTCATTGCTGCTGGGGCTGATCCTGGGCCTGCTGGGGGCAGGCGCCAAGCTGTCCAGGGTCAGGGCATGGCGCCTGTGCGCGCAGGTGTATACCACCTTGATTCGCGGGGTTCCGGACCTGTTGTTGATGCTGTTGATTTTCTACGGGTTGCAGACAGGCCTGAGTCGTCTGACCAGCGAATTGGGCTGGGCCTACATCGATGTCGACCCTTTCAGCGCCGGCGTGATCACTCTGGGGTTTATCTACGGCGCCTATTTCACCGAAACCTTTCGCGGCGCGTTGCTGGCTGTGCCCCGGGGCCAGTTCCAGGCTGCCAAAGCCCTTGGCCTGACCTTCAGGCAGAGTTTTGTGCATGTGATATTCCCGCAAATGATGCGGTTTGCCCTGCCGGGGCTGGGCAATAACTGGATGGTCTTGCTCAAGGCCACGGCGTTGGTGTCGATCATCGGCTTGGCAGACTTGGTGAAAGTGGCGCAGATGGCGGGCAAGAGCAGTCAGCAATTACTGGCTTTTCTGCTGCTGGCGGCGCTGGTTTACCTGTTGCTCAGCAGTGTTTCAAACGCGGCGTTGCGCTGGCTGGAGCGTCGGTATGGTGACGGTGTGCAGGAATCATCATCATGATCGAGCTTATCCAGGAGTATTGGCGGCCGTTTATCTATTCTGACGGCCAACAAATCACCGGCCTGGCCATGACCTTGTGGCTGACTAGCGCCTCTTCGTGCCTGGGCCTGCTGTTGGCGTTGCCACTGTCCATTGCCAGGACGTCCAGCCGACGCTGGCTGCGTTGGCCGGTGCAAAGCTTTACCTACGTGTTTCGCGGCACACCGCTGTATATCCAGTTGCTGATCTTCTACACCGGCATCTACAGCATTGGCGCCGTTCGCGAGCAACCGTTGCTGGATGCTTTTTTTCGCGAAGCGCTCAATTGCACCCTTCTGGCGTTTGCCCTCAATACCGCGGCCTACACCACGGAAATACTCGCGGGCGCGATCCGGGCGATGCCGCGCGGTGAAATCGAGGCTGCACGGTCGTTGGGTTTCGACGGTTGGAAGCTGTACGTGCACTTGATCATGCCCTCGGCCCTGCGCCGGTCGTTGCCCTACTACAGCAATGAAGTGATCTTCATGTTGCATTCCACCACCCTGGCGTTCACGGCAACGGTGCCGGATATCCTGAAAGTCGCACGGGATGCCAACGCTGCAACCTTCCTCACCTTCCAATCCTTTGGCCTGGCCGCGGCGCTCTACTTGTGCATTACGTTCGCGTTGATCTGCCTGTTCCGTCTGGCAGAACGACGCTGGCTGAGCTTTCTTGATTCGAATCGATAGGAGGCGATATGCAGACTTGCAGACATGAACTGTTGACGGCTGTGCCAGGTACCACGCGGCATATTCATAGTTTTCATTACGGCCCAGCCGATGCGCCGAGCAAGGTTTACATCCAGGCGTCCCTGCACGCCGATGAGTTGCCGGGGATGTTGGTGTTGTGGCATCTCAAACAACGGCTGGCAGATCTGGAGGCCAAAGGTGCGCTGCGTTGGCAGGTGGTGCTGGTGCCGGTGGCCAATCCGCTGGGGTTGGAGCAGGTGCTGATGGACGTGCCGCAGGGGCGCTTCGATAACGACAGTCGAGAGAACTTCAATCGCTTCTTCATCGACGTCAGCCAGCAGGTCGGGGATCAGGTCCAGGATGTTCTGACTGATGATCCTGCGCATAACCTGCACCTGATCCGCGCGACCTTGCGGCAAACCCTTGTCAGCCAGGTGCCGGCGACCCAGCTGCATTCCCTGCGCCTGGCCCTGCAAACGCTGGCCTGTGACGCCGACAGAGTGCTGGACCTGCATTGTGATTTCGAGGCGGTGCAGCACCTGTACCTGGCACCGGACGCCTGGCCCCAGGTGGAACCGCTGGCGCGGTACCTGGGCGCCCGGGCCTGCTTTATGAGCCCGGACGCGGGCGGGCATTCGTTCGACGATTGCTACACCTTGTTCTGGGCACGGATGCAGGCGCGTTTCCCTGGGGTCTTTGCGGCGCCGGGTTTTGCCGTGACCGTGGAGTTGCGCGGCGTGGCTGATGTGAGCCACGGGCTGGCGCGACAGGATTGTCAGGCGTTGATCAACTATCTGACTTTGCAGGGAGGCGTTGAGGGGCAAGCGCCTCCACTACCGGCGTTATTGAGTCCGCCAACACCCTTGGCGGGGGTCGAGCCGGTGGTGAGTGCGGTGGGAGGCTTGATTGTGTTTTGCGCGCAGGTGGGGGATTACCTGGAAGCAGGACAAATCGTGGCGCACGTCATCGATCCGATTACAGACCGTGTGACCGAGGTAGCGTGTGAGCGTGCAGGGCTTTTGTATGTACGATCAATACGCCGAATGGCAAGCGCCGGTATGGCGATTGCCCACGTCGCAGGGGTCACGGCGTATCGACAGGGCTACCTGTTATCGCCGTGATCAAGGCAGGGGAGAGAAAGGCGAACGCCCATCGGCGCTCTGCAACTCCTGCAGGTAGTTGCGGAAAATCTGCCCCAGCACCTGGGTCGCCACTTCCAGTTCATCGCGCTGCATGTGCTCGGCGACTTCGTCGGCGGTGTCCAGTGCGTCTTCGGCGCCATTGACCGCGGCCATTTTCAGCACGATGTACGCCTGAATGTTGTTGGCCGGCACGCCTTCGCCTTTGAAGAACATGTTGCCCAACTGGTATTGCGCCTGGGCGTGGCCCTGCAACGAGGCTTTCTCGAAGTAGCTCAACGCTTTGTTGAGGTCAACGGCCGGGTTCTTGCTGTCGTGGTAGTACTCGCCCAACTCGTATTGCGCCTGCGCATCCCCGTCCTCGGCCTGTTTCTGGCACGCGCTCAGGGCTTCGGCCTGGCTCTCTGGCTGGGTATTGAGGGTGCAACGACCCATCGCTGGAATTAACAACGAGTTGCCGCCGGCCTGGGCATGTGCCAGTAGCGGTTGAAGGAGCAACAGGCAGCCCAGAACCAGGGTGCGGCCGGTGCGTTTCATGGGAATCGACTTACCTCTGACGGGGCGCGCGGACCCTCGAGGGAGTCCAATAAGCGCGCATTATGAAATAAGCAGGCCTCTGCTTACAAAGTCTTTACTCGTTTTTCTGCTGCTTGGGCAAGTTATCTGCCGGATTGCAGTGCAATTCTCGAAAAAACCAGGAATTCTCTGTAAGCAAAGTAGCAAATCTGACGCTGCCAGGGGCAACGTCAGAGGTTGCCGTCACTTATTTCAGGGCCGCGAAGGCGCGCTCGGCAGCATCCAGGGTCAACTTCAGTTCGGCTTCGCCATGGGCAATCGAGGTGAAGCCGGCTTCAAAGGCGCTCGGCGCCAGGTACACGCCGCCTTCGAGCATCAGGTGGAAGAAGCGCTTGAACAGCTCGGCATCGCTGCCCATCACGTCATCGAAGGTGACGATATCGTCGGCGCCGCTGAAGTACAGGCCGAACATGCCACCGGCCTGGGTGGTCACAAACGGGATGCCGGCGGCGTCGGCGCGTTGTTGCAGGCCGTCGAGCAGGCGCGTGGTGTAGTCGGTCAGCTCGGCGTGGAAGCCCGGGCGGCTGATCAGGCGCAGGGTGGTCAGGCCGGCGGCCATGGCCAGTGGGTTACCCGACAAGGTGCCTGCCTGGTATACCGGGCCGAGCGGGGCGATGTGTTGCATGATCTCGCGCTTGCCGCCGAAGCAGCCTACCGGCATGCCGCCGCCGATGATCTTGCCGAAGGTGCTCAGGTCTGGCGTAACGCCGTAGTAAGCCTGGGCGCCACCGAGGGCGACCCGGAAACCGGTCATCACTTCGTCAAAAATCAGCACCACGCCATGCTTGTCGCACTGCTCGCGCAAGCCCTCAAGAAAACCCGGGGCCGGTGGAACGCAGTTCATGTTGCCGGCAACCGGCTCGACGATGATGCAGGCAACGTCCTGGCCGACTTCGCTGAGCATCTGCTCGACGGCTGCGATGTCGTTGAACGGCAAGGTCAGGGTGTGCTTGGCGAATGCCGCAGGTACGCCAGCGGAATTGGGAACGCCCTGGGTCAGCGCGCCGGAGCCGGCTTTCACCAGCAGGCTGTCGGAGTGGCCGTGGTAGCAGCCTTCGAACTTGATGATGTTGTCGCGGCCGGTGAAACCACGGGCCAGGCGGATCGCGCTCATGGTGGCTTCGGTGCCGGAGCTGACCATGCGCACCATTTCCATCGACGGCACGATCGAGCAGACCAGGTCGGCCATCTCGGTTTCCATCGCGGTCGGGGCGCCGTAGGACAAGCCGTGTTGCAGTTGCTGGCGCACCGCCTCCAGCACATCCGGATGGCTGTGGCCGAGGATCATCGGGCCCCAGGAGCCGACGTAGTCGACATAGCGCTTGTCGTCTTCATCGGTGACGTAGGCGCCTTCGGCATGCTTGAAGAACAACGGCGTGCCGCCCACGCTCTTGAACGCACGCACGGGGGAGTTCACACCGCCGGGGATGTGTTTCTGGGCGTTGGCAAACAGGGTTTCGGAACGGGACATGATCGGGCTCTCTAAACTGAAGATTTAAGAAGGTCGTTGAATGCACGGGCGCGGCGCGTGACTTCCTGGGTGCTGTCGGCACCGAACAGGCCATGGACCACGGCGAGCAGGTCAGCCCCGTGGGCCACCAGCGGCTCGGCGTTTTCCAGGGTGACGCCGCCAATTACGCAGATCGGCAGGTGCAGGCGCTTGCGGGCCTGGGCCAGCATGTCAACGGTGGCGGCGGGTGCGCCGGGTTTGGTCGTGGAATTGAAGAAGCGGCCGAAGGCGACGTAGCTGGCGCCTTCTTTGGCGGCCTGTTCGGCCAGTTCGATCTGGCTGTGGCAGGTGGCGCCGATGATCGCCTTGGCGCCGAGCAGTGCCCGGGCCGAGGTCAGCGGGCCGTCGGTCTGGCCCAGATGTACGCCGACGCCCAGTCGCGCGGCCAGTTCGGCATCGTCGTTGATGATCAATTGAGTCTTGTAGCGCGAGCACAGTTCATAGAGCTTTTCGGCTTCACGCAGGCGCCGTGCCTCGTCGCTGCTTTTGTCGCGGTACTGCAACAGGGTGACGCCACCGTCCAGCGCCGCCTCGACGTAGGCGAGGAATTTGCCGGCCAACAGTTGGCTGTCGGTAATGGCGTAAAGGCCGCGTAGTTTCATCGGGCAAACCCCTTGCTGACGAGCGATAAGTTACGAGCAGAAATCCAGCGGCAATCGACGCGGCACGAACTGGCCCTGGCCGAGTTGTTCGGCATCACGCAGGGTACGCCACGTGTAGTTGAGAGCCGTTTGCACGGCGCTGGCCAAACCTTCGCCTTGGGCAATGCGCCCGGCCAGCGCACTGGCCAAGGTGCAACCCGAGCCGTGATAACCGCCGGGCAAACGCTGGCAGGTAAAGGTCTGGCGCGTGCCGTCGCGGCTGTACAGGCGGTTGTGCACTTCGTGCTCGTCGCCATGGCCACCGGTGATCAGCAGGTGCTTGATGTACGGCAACAGCTTCTCGGCGCAGTCGTCGGCGCTGCCGTCGGGCAGTTCCGCGAGGATGCGCGCTTCGGGCAGGTTGGGGGTGGCGATCAATGACAAGGGCAGCAGCCGCTCGCGCATTGCATAACCGACCTCGTCCTTGCCCAGGCTACCGCCGCCGCCGGCGCGCAGCACCGGGTCGCAGACCACCGGCAAATGCGGGTGCGCCTGCAGCAGTTCGACCACGGTGTCGACCATCGCGGTGGAGCCGAGCATGCCCAGCTTGACTGCCGCAACTTCAGAGTCGCCGAGCACGGCATTGGCCTGGGCCAGTACCCACTCACGGTCAAGCACGCGGAAATCACTGACATTGACAGTATTTTGCACGGTCAACGCGGTGACGGCCGGGGCCGCGTGGCAACCCTGGGCGAGCAGGGCTTCGATATCTGCCTGCAGGCCGGCGCCACCACTGGGGTCGTGGCCGGAGAGACAGAGGACAACGGGGCGAGAGCTGTAGATATTCATGGTGCGCGAGCTTACCACCAAACGCTTTTTGCGTGGCTGCCTGGCGATGGCAGGAGTTTGCCGCTGCGGCGCGATTTGCCGTGGCTGAGCGCTGCACTGAGATGAGCTGAAAGCATTGCCCTAGAGCTGTCCTAAAAAAAGTTCCCGCGGTGGCTAATGGCTTTTACTGGCTATGCTAAAGTGCATCCAAACAACTTACTGTATCGCCGGTGTACGTCTTCTCAAAAGGAATGGGGGGCTTTTGACACAACCGGACCAGGCTACGCTGGGGCTCTATGCGCTATTTGCTGATTTTTTTATTGTGCGGGCTGCCGATGCTCGCCAGCGCCGTCGAGTTCAACCAGGACACGCGAAGCCTCCCGTTGGGCCGGGTCATGCAAGTGCTCGAAGACCCAACCGATGCCCTCACCATCGCCGATGTCAGTTCCCCCGCCTATGCCGCCCAATTCAAGACCCACGACAAAGACACGCTCAATGCCGGCTATTCACGCTCGGTGTTCTGGCTGAAGGTCAACCTGCACTACACCGCCAAAGATCCCCGGGCACCACGCACCTGGTTTCTGGAACTGGCCTACCCGCCGCTCAATTGCCTGGACCTTTACCAGGACGACGGCACTGGTCACTTCCGCCTCACCACCCGCACCGGCAGCGCGTTGCCGTTTTCCAGCCGTGAGGTGAGCCAGAGCAACTACCTGTTCAAGCTCAGCTTCTTGCCCGACCAGCAACAAACCGTCTACCTGCGCTTGCAAAGCCAAGGCTCGATCCAGGCACCGCTGACATTATGGGCCGGCACCGCCTACATGGAGGAGCAGCCGCTGCGCTTGTACGTGCTCGGCGCCATCTACGGTGTGTTGCTGGGCATGCTGATCTACAACCTGTTCATCTACCTGAGCGTGCGCGACACCAGCTACCTGTATTACATCCTCTATATCGCCTCGTTCGGCTTGTATCAGCTGTCGGTCAATGGCGTCGCGGTGGAGTACTTCTGGCCGAACAACCCGTGGTGGGCGAATGCGGCGGTGCCCTTCCTGATCGGCTCGGCGGCCTTGTTCGGCAGCCTGTTCGCGCGCAGTTTCCTGCACACCGCGCAGCACAGCCGCTGGCTCAACCGTATCCTGCTGGCGCTCGCGGCCTGTGGAGGGTTGGTGATGGCACTGGCGTTGTTGACCAGTTACGCCGTGGCCCTGCGCCTGGCCACTGCGCTGGCGCTGGTGTTTACCGTGACCATCTTCGTGGCGGCCATCAAGGCCTGGTATTGCGGGCAGCGCATGGCGCGTTATTTCATCATCGCCTGGTCGGCTTTCCTGCTCGGCGGGGTGGTCAACACCCTGATGGTGCTGGGTTACCTGCCTAACGTGTTCCTGACCATGTACGCCAGCCAGCTCGGCTCAGCCATTGAAGTGGCGCTGTTGTCCCTGGCCCTGGCCGACCGCATCAACGGCATGCGCGAACAGCAGGCGCAGATTCTCCTCGATGCCAGCCAGAAGCTGGAAGCGCTCAACCAGCAACTGGCCCGCAGCAATCGTCTCAAAGACGAATTTCTCGCCACCCTGACCCACGAATTGCGCACGCCGATGAACGGTGTGATCGGCTCGCTGGAGCTGATGCAAACCGTGTCATTGGACGATGACCTGACGCAGTACCAGCAAACCGCCGCCGGCTCGGCGCGGGACATGATGCGCATGGTCAACGGCATCCTCACCCTCACTGAATTGCAGGCCGGTCGCCTGGTGGCCCAGCCGCAAGTGTTCAGCCTGCGCGGCACGCTCGATACCTTGCGCCAGCAATTCACCGGCAGCGCCCAGAGCAAAGGCCTGGCGTTCTCCATTGATGTGGCCGATGAGGTGCCGGACCGGCTGATCGGCGACGCCGACAAACTGCTCCAGTGCCTGGATTGCCTGCTCGATAACGCTTTCAAATTCACCCACGTCGGCGCGGTGCGCTTGCGAGTGGTGGGCGTGCCCCAAGGGGATGGCGCCTTGCACCTGAGCTTTATCGTCACCGACACCGGTATCGGCTTCGCCTTTCTCGATGAGGCCACGCTGTATCAGCGTTTCTTTCAGTTGGACGGCTCGATGACGCGTGAATACGGCGGCCTGGGCATTGGCCTGGCGATCTGCCGGCAGTTGATCGAACTGCTGGGCGGGCGCCTGACCCATCATTCTGAGCCCCGTAAAGGCAGTCGCTTCCAGTTGGAAGTGGACGTCAGCGCCGTGCCGCAGCAGGTGACGCCCGCCACGCAAACGCTGCCTGCACAGCGTGCGCCTCAGGAGTGCACGGTGCTGTTGGTGGACGACAACAGCGTGGGCCAACTGGCGGTGCGTGGCATGTTGCTCAAGCTCGGTTACCGGGTCAAAACCGTGGACAGCGGCCCGGCGGCACTCGCTGCGTTGCAAGCGCACAGCTTCGACGCCGTGCTGCTGGATGTGCCAGAGGGTGGCTTTTCGTTGTGCTGTCAGATTCGCGCATTGCCTGGCTGCGGTGAATTGCCGGTGATCGCCCTGAGCTCTTCGCCCAATGGGCCGGAGCGTGAGCGCTGCCATGGCATTGGCATGACGGATCGGCTGGCCAAGCCGGTGCGTTTCGATGCTTTGCAGGCGGCACTTGAACGTAGCGTGCTGTGCGCGGATGAGGGTGAAAGCGCCGAACATTCGGCGCGTATGCCACTTTTTTAAGGTCTTGCACGGTGCTTAACTGAATTCCGGGCCACTGTTCATGCGGCCTTTTTTCCAGGAGGCCCGTCATGAACCTGCATCAGTTTGCCGAAACCCACGACGTCACCAACCAGCCACCGTCCCTGGACGGCACCAACCTGTATCGCATCGACTTGCCTTTGCAGGAATGGTCACGCCGCTTTGGCGCCGGCTGGGCCCAAGCGCGCATTGATGCCTACGGCGCGCTGGCGGGTGGGCCGTTGATGGCCGCCGGCTTCCTGGCCAACCAGAACAAACCGGTGTTCAGCAGCCATGACCGTTATGGCCATCGCATTGACCTGGTTGAGTTTCACCCGGCTTATCACGAGCTGATGCGCACCGCCGTCGAGCATGGCCTGCCGTCGTTGCCGTGGGCCCATCCCCAGGCGGGCGCCCATGTGGCGCGTGCGGCGATGACCTACCTGCACAGCCAGGCCGAAGCCGGCAGCGGCTGCCCGCTGACCATGACCTTCGCCTGCGTCCCGGCCCTGCGCCTGCAACCGGAGCTGGCGGACCTCTGGCTGCCTAAAGTCCTCAGTACCCAATACGACCCCCGCAATGTCGGCATCGCCCACAAGGCCGGCGCTACTATCGGCATGGCCATGACCGAGAAGCAGGGCGGCACCGACGTGCGCGCCAACACCACCCGCGCTTACCCCGTGGGCGCGAGTGGCCCTGGCCAAGCCTACGAGTTGGTGGGGCATAAGTGGTTCTGCTCGGCACCGATGTGCGATGGCTTTCTGACCCTGGCCCAGACCGACAAGGGCCTGACCTGTTTCCTGCTGCCCCGGCACCGCCCGGATGACACGCGCAACGAGTTCTACATCCAGCGCTTGAAGAACAAACTTGGCAACTGCTCCAACGCCTCCAGCGAAGTGGAATTTCGCGGCGCCCTGGCGTGGATGGTCGGTGAAGAAGGCCGCGGCGTTCCAACCATCATCGAAATGGTTGCCATGACCCGCTTCGATTGCATGGTCGGCTCCAGCGCCTTGATGCGTCAGGCGCTGACCCAGGCCAGCCATCACTGCGCTCATCGGCAGGTGGGTGGCCGCGTGCTCAGCGAGCAGCCGCTGATGCAGAACGTGCTGGCCGACCTGGCCCTGGAAAGCGAAGCGGCTCTGGCCTTGAGCCTGCGCATGGGGCGCGCCCTGGATCAGCTTGATGATGAACATGAAGCCAAGTTCGCCCGGCTGGTCACGGCGGTGGGCAAGTATTGGATCTGCAAGCGAGCGCCGGCGATGATCAACGAAGCCGCCGAATGCATGGGCGGCGCCGGGTACGTGGAAGACAGCATCCTGCCGCGTCTTTACCGTGAGGCACCGGTGAATTCGACGTGGGAAGGTTCCGGCAATGTGCAGTGCCTGGACGTATTGCGTGCACTGTCCAAAGAGCCGGGGGTACTGGAGGCGCTGTTTGTGGAGCTGGGCGATGGCCACGGCGACAAGCAGTTGGCGCGGCATATCGAGCAGTTGAAGGCGGCATTCATGGACACCCAGGACATCCAGTATCGGGCGCGGCAACTGACCGAGGACATCGCCCTGGCGTTACAGGCCAAGTTGTTGCTGGAGGCGGGTAATGCGGCGGTGAGTGATGGGTTTATCGCCAGCCGGCTGGGTGAATCGTCGGGGCGGGTATATGGCACCTTGCCGCGTGGCGTCGACGTGGAAGCAATTGTCGCCCGCTCAACCCCGCAATCGCTCTGAATAAACACAATCCAAATGTGGGAGCTGGCTTGCCGGCGATAGCGGTGGTCCAGCCAGCAATTATGTAGGTGATAGACCGCTATCGCAGGCAAGCCAGCTCCCACCTATCAACGCATTCCACTTCTGGTGTTTCGGTGAGGCTTGGATACAGGCAAGATAAAGGCCTGCAAGTCAGAACACAGGATGCTTACCGTGACCGAAGCTTTTGTTGTCGTTAAAACCGCCGAAGAAGCCGTGGACCGGCTGGCGGCGCTGCATGAGCGTGCCACTGGCGCGCTCAACCAGGCGCTCAAGCAATACCTCAAGGACCGCGTCGAGCCCGACGCCGAGCAGCGCGCATTGTTTCGCTACCCGGAACTGCGCTTGACCTACCACTGCCACGGTGAAGTCCCCCAAACCACTCGGGCGTATGCCAAGGTGCAACTGCCGGGGACCTACAGCGTCACCGTGACCCACCCGGCCGCGTTCCGTAAGTACCTGCTGGAGCAACTGGTGCCGCTGATGCACGACTTCACCGTCACGGTGGAAGTAGGCGTCAGCCAGCAGAACATTCCATATCCGTACGTGGTGGAGCAGGGCGATGAACTGGCCGGCTCCGGCGTCACCGCCGCGACCCTGGCCCGTGTATTCCCCAGTACCGACTTGTCCGCCGCCACCGACGGCATTGCCGATGGCCTGTACGACTGGGAAAACACCGACCCGCTGCCCCTGGCCCTGTTCGATGCCGCCCGTGTGGATTTTTCCCTGCGCCGCCTGGTGCATTACACCGGCAGCGACTGGCGCCATGTACAGCCGTGGATCCTGCTGACCAACTACCACCGCTACGTGGACCAGTTCATCCTGCATGGCCTGGAGCAACTGCGCAGTGACCCGCGTTTTATCCGCATGGTGCTGCCCGGCAACGTGGTGATCGACAAGAGCATGGACCACGGCGAAGCCTCGGCCATTGCCGCCGGCGTGGTCTGGCACCGCTACCAGATGCCGGCGTATCACCTGCAGGCCACTGACGGCCACGGCGTGACTTTGGTGAACATCGGCGTGGGCCCGTCCAACGCCAAGAACATCACCGACCACCTGGCCGTATTGCGCCCGCATTGCTGGCTGATGATCGGCCACTGCGGCGGCTTGCGCCAATCCCAGACCATCGGCGACTACGTACTGGCCCACGCCTATATGCGCCGCGACGGGATTCTGGACCGTGTAGTACCGCCGAACATCCCGATCCCGGCCCTGGCCGAAGTGCAGCTGGCGCTTCAGCAAGCGGCGGCGAAAGTCACCGGCGAAAAAGGCGAAGAGCTGAAAAAACGCCTGCGCACCGGTACCGTGCTGACCTACGACGACCGTAACTGGGAACTGCGCTGGGCCCAGGAGCGGCCGCTGATCAACCTGTCTCGCGCCGTGGCCGTGGACATGGAAAGCGGCACCATCGCCGCCCAGGGTTACCGTTTGCGCGTGCCTTACGGCACCTTGTTATGCGTATCCGACAAGCCGCTGCACAGCGAGATCAAGCTGCCGGGTTCGGCCAACGCGTTCTACGAGCGTGCGGTCAGCCAGCATTTGAAGATCGGCATCGAGGCGGTCGACCTGTTGCGCACCGAACTCAACTCGTTGCACTCGCGCAAACTGCGCAGCTTCGACGAACCGCCGTTCCGCTAAGCGGTTGGGATGGTCATTTGGCGGTCAGGCCACTAGCATTGTCGGTCCTGACCGTTAGATGTTCCTTTGCCATGTCCCGTCCTACCCGTCCCGATTCGCGCCGCCCAGGCGTGAAACCTTCGCAGCCTGTTCGACGTGTCGCCAAGGCGCCACCGGCCGAGCCGAAGCTGATCCTGTTCAACAAACCGTTCGATGTGCTGACCCAGTTCAGCGACGAAGGCGGGCGCGCGACGCTCAAGGATTTTATCGATATTCCCGGTATTTACCCGGCGGGGCGCCTGGACCGTGACAGCGAAGGCTTGCTGCTGTTGACCAACGATGGCCAGCTTCAGTCGCGCATCGCCGATCCCAAGCACAAATTGGCGAAAACCTACTGGGTGCAAGTGGAAGGTGAGCCGACTGAAGAACAGCTGCAACGTCTGCGCGATGGTGTCGAGCTGAACGATGGCATGACCTTGCCTGCCGAGGCTCGGCAACTGGATGAACCGGCGTTATGGCCGCGCAACCCGCCGGTACGCTTTCGCAAAAGCGTGCCGACGTATTGGCTGGAGTTGGTGATACGTGAAGGGCGCAACCGTCAGGTACGGCGCATGACCGCAGCAGTGGGCCTGCCGACGCTGCGCCTGGTGCGCGTGCGCATTGGCGACTGGTCTATCGACGGCCTGGATCAAGGCCAATGGAAGGCAGTGCCGGCGCGCTTATAAGGCGCCGGATTCAATCAGGCCGATCACCACGCTCTTGATGATGAACGCTGCCACACCAAGGCCCAACACGAAAAACAGGATGAACGAACCAAAGCGCCCGGCCTTGGATTTTTTCGCCAGGTCCCAGACGATAAAGCCCATGAAAATGATGAGGATAGTGACCAGGCCGGTCATCATCCATTCTTCAAACAGGGCGGGGTCGATGTTGTTCATGGGACTCTTCCGACAAGACAAGCGAGCAGTATACGGCAGCGTCACAAACGCAACATTGACCTGAGTCGTACGCGGTCAAACGGTGGGAGCTGGCTTGCCTGCGATAGCGGTCTGTCAGTGATCGTGAGGCAAACTGGCCCGCCGCCATCGCAGGCAAGCCAGCTCCCACCGTTGAACATCGTTGTTCTCAGGTGCGCAGGTGGGTCAGGGGCAGTTCGGTGCTGTTGAGCACTTGGTTCAGCACAAAGCTGGAACGCACGCTGGTCACCCCTTCGATCCGGGTCAGATGCCCCAGCAGCAATTTTTGATAGTGATCCATGTCCGGCACTACCACCTTCAACTGGTAGTCCGCATCCATCCCGGTCACGAGGCTGCACTCCAGCACTTGCGGCAGGGTGCGGATGGCGGCCTCGAAATTCTCGAAGCGTTCCGGCGTGTGACGGTCCATGCCGATCAATACATAAGCGGTGAGGCTCAGGCCGAGCATCTTGCGGTCGAGCAGGGCGACCTGGCGGGCGATGTAGCCGTCGTCCTCCAATTGCTTGACCCGGCGTGAGCAGGGCGAAGGCGACAGGCCGATGCGTTCGGCCAGCTCCTGGTTGGAGATCCTCGCGTCGCGCTGCAATTCCGCCAGAATACTCAGGTCGTATCGGTCAAGCTTGCTCATTGGGTTGGCCTTTGTCGTAACTATTGCGGTTAATTATCCATGAAGGGTTAAAAATTGCGCAAGCACTGTTTATTGACGCAATCTTCGCAATCCTCTGCCCGCCCGGCACGCCTATGATTACCAACAGAATCACCGCCTGGACAACAGTCCACAGCAACGCGCCCAATCAGGCCCGTTGCGGCCGCCGCCCCAGCAGGGTTGAGCCGGCCTCCAGGCTGCACACTGTCCACAAGACGGCGTGAGGTGAGCCAACGTCAAAAGCGTTGAGCCAGGACGAAATTCTCAAGGGGTGGCCGACGGGTCACCCCTTTTTCTTTGTGCGCGTTTTGCCTTCAGAAAATAGTTCTCGTGACTGATAACCTGTCTCAGAACCGGGCGAGGCTTTTCCAGTCTCATGATCAAGCCCCAATCCGCAGTGAGGAAAAGCATGAAGCGCATCTGGCGTATGGCAGGTGTTGGTTTGCTGGTGGTCAGCGTCGGCTCCCAGGCGATGGCCGACGAACGCGATAACTCACCGGGCCAGGGGCAACGGCCTGAGCACAATCAGCCACGCCCACAAAACCCGCAGGGTGATCGTGGCGGCCAGCACGAGGGTGGCCAATGGCAAGGTCGGCCTCAAGGTCATGAGCCGGGGCGACCAGCACTGCAACCGCAACCCTCCAATAACCTGCCGATCCAGGGCCGGCCCGATACCGTGCGCCAGACCCAGGAGCCGCGCCAGGGTTATTACCGTGATATTCCCAGACGCCCCGATGACAACCGGCATTGGGAGGCCGGCGGCCCCGGTTCGCGTCCGGGTAACGATCGCCCCGGTGATAACCGCTGGCCAGGCCGCCCCGACGGGCATGGCAACGGCTGGGGCCCGGGCCCGCAACATCGCCCTGGTTATGTCATCGACCGTTTTCCCGACCGCAATTACCGCGTGCCTTACCGTGGCCAGGACTACTTTTTCTCCGGTGGCTACTGGTATCGCCCCCAAGGCCCGCGCTACGTGGTGGTGACGCCGCCCTACGGCATCCGCGTGCATTACCTGCCGGACTACGCACGTGAAGTGTGGGTAGGCGGCTCACTGTTGTTCCTCGCCGCAGGCGCCTATTACGCCTACGAGCAAAGCACCCAACAATACGTGGTGGTACAACCACCGACGCAGGTGCCATCACCTCCGCCGACGCCTCAAGGCAACGGTTATGACGTGGTGGCTTACCCGGCCAACGGCCAGTCGCCAGCCCAGGTACAGCAGGACGGCTACGACTGTTATCGCTGGGCGGTGCAACAAAGTGGCTTCGACCCGCGCACCGTCACCTACGCCCCGGACCCTGCGGTGGTGCAAACCTACCGCCAGGCCCAGGGCAACTGCCTGGGCAGTCGGGGGTATCAGGTGCAGTACTAGGCCTTGTTACCGGTGACCACTTCCCGTGGGTCGGCGTGCACCAGCACTTCGGCTTTCGGGTATTCCCGGTGAATGGCATCGGCGGCCTGGTCGCTGATGCCATGGGCCACCGACAGCGTCAATTCCCCCGGCAACTCCAGGTGCAACTGCACAAACCAGTGGTTGCCGGAAACCCGCGTACGCAAGTCGTGGGCACCCAGTACGCCGGGCACGCCACGGGCCAGCTCCAGCATGTGCTGGCTGACATCCGGCGGTAGCTCTTCATCCATCAACACCGCAAAGCTTTCCCGGGCGATCTGGATCGCGCTCCACAGAATGTAAGCGGCGATTCCCAGGCCGAACCAGGCGTCGACCTGATGAAAGCCAAAGCCTGCCAACACCAGCGCAATCAGGATGCTGCCATTGAGCAGCAAGTCTGAGCGGTAGTGCAGCGAGTCGGCGCGCACCGCGTTGGAGCCGGTCTCGCGCACCACGTGGTGTTGCAGCATCAGCAGGGCCACGGTCAGCCCCAGCGACAAGATAATCACGCCGATACTCAGCCACGGTGCGCCGACCGGCTCCGGATGCTTGAGCCGTTCATAGGCCTGGAGCGCAATCAGTACCGCACTGCCGGCGATAAACAAGGCTTGCGCCATACCCGCCAGCGACTCTGCCTTGCCATGCCCATAACGATGATCGTCATCGGCGGGGCGCAGGGCGTAATGCACCGCCAGCAAGTTCAGCAGCGAGGTCACGCCGTCGAGCAGCGAGTCGGTCAACCCGGCGAGCATGCTCACCGAGCCGCTGAGCCACCAGGCAATGACCTTGGTCACAATCAACACACAGGCCACGCCCACCGAGGCGCGGGTGGCTAGGCGCAAGAGCCTTGCGTGTTCGGGGCTGCTGGTCATGAGCTGTCCTTACGCGGCAGGCTGCAGGCCCAGGGCCGCCAGTTGCTGCACGCTGCCCCTGAACTGGATCAGGCGTGGGTCGTCCAGCGGCAAGGTGCGGCCGGTTTCTTTCTGGATGATGCTTTGCAGCTTGGCGTTATCGACCTTGCCGTCAGCGTCGATGGCTTCGTGCAGTTTCTCGGGGGCGACCTGGGCGGTCTTGCCCGGTTCGAAGTAAATGGCGCCCGTGGCGAAGTCGACACCGAAGGCGATCAGGCCGGGGATCACATAAAACAACAGGCCGAGGGCATCGAGTACCGCGATGGTCGGGTCGATCTTGCCATCGATCTGGCCACGACGGTCGGGGTAGAAAATCGACCCGCAGGCGGTAAGTTGGCTCAGCAGGGTAACGGCGAGGACACCGCCGATGACACGGGAAGCGATACGCATGAAAAAGTCTCCTGAACATATTTAAGGGTGACTATAAGCCAGATCGGCCAGGCGCCGATGAACCAATGTGGGAGCTGGCTTGCCTGCGATTGCGACGGTTCAGGAAATACAGCGGCAACTGTCACACCGCTATCGCAGGCAAGCCAGCTCCCACCTTCGACTGCATTCACAGCCCAAAGCGTGGGTGTTTTTAAGACCCGCATCGGCATCTGGCAGTTCGCCGTTATACTCGCCGCCCTGTCTGGACGCCAATGGGTGTTCAAGCTTTTCTGTTTGCAGACGAAACACCGGGCAGTTTACAAAAATCAAGGAAGGATGATGAATCAAGAGCAGCAGGCAAACACACGTTATAACCGGACTTTTTGGGAAGATCTGAAAGCTTTTTTCTTCGAATACTCCAGTTTGTTCCTGGTGTATCTGTTGTTTTCCATGGCGTTGATTTACTGGGGCACTTGTCTGAAACCCGAAGTTGGCGAGCTGTTGAACAAAGCTTACGGTGAAGGACTGGCACCTATTTCTATCGCAGTACTAATGGTCATAACCTGTTTGATCATCGGTATCACCCGTCTTATTGCCCCCGTTTCATATGCAGCAAAGGAGCACTGGCTGGTGATCATGGCCTTGGCCCTGACGAAATTCATGATCAGCTTGATGGTTACTTATTACGCTTATCTGTGGGGGTTTATTGCTGCCTGCAGGTTGCTTGAGTTTCCCGTCGACATTGTGCTGTGGAAAGGGGCTGTTATTTTTCCGGTCTTTATATTCTTCATCCACTGGGCTGCGCCGCGAGTGTTCTTTGACTCGTTTCATTCAAATGTCGATTTGGATATCGTTTTAAGTCTTGTGACCCTTGGGGTCGGGGCCATCGTGGTTTTTGTGTGTCTCTATCAAAAGCCTGAAGAGAGCGCCGACGAAAAGCAGGACGTCAACTCGATGGTCATGTGTTGGTATGGACGACCCATACATTAGGCAGTCGCCGGACCGGTTACGCCTCTTAACTGCGCGGATGCCAGAGAACCCTTATGAATTCGTTGCCGATCGATGATGTTTTACCCGCCCTGCGTGACGCCTTGGCGCATCGCCATGAAGCCGTGCTGGAAGCGCCCCCCGGCGCCGGTAAAACCACCCGCGTGCCGTTGGCTTTGTTGCATGAGCCGTGGCTCGCCGGGCAAACCATCCTGATGCTCGAACCCCGGCGCCTGGCTGCCCGTGCTGCTGCCGAGCGGCTGGCCAGTGAACTGGGTGAAAAGGTCGGTGAGACCGTGGGCTACCGCATTCGGCTGGACAGCAAAGTCGGCCCCAATACGCGTATCGAGGTGGTCACCGAAGGCATCCTCACCCGCCGCCTGCAGGACGACCCGGCGCTGGACGGCGTGGGCTTGTTGATCTTCGACGAATTCCACGTTTTGCCACATTCACCGAAATACCCTGAAATCTTGTCAAAGCTCAGGGCATTCTCCTGCCAAAAGTGAGCTCCTTCCAGGCAAGTCCCTGGCCCCTCGTTGAAGTTTCACCCTATGACAAACCTCGGCGTGATCTCAATGTCACCTACCGCAGTCGCCACGGTCTCGAAACCGGCTCATATCCTCCCGCTATGCTCGCCCTCAAGGCGACTGAACGTCATTTCCCCACAGCTACGCACGCCAGTCCCCAATACCCCTGCAGCACCCTCGAACGATGCAATTGATCGGAGAACCACCTGATCGTCGGCAGCCCCGAGAGTGCAGTGTTCTGCCGTTAAAACGGTTTTGTCCCAGGCAGAGGGAGATGTACCGTAGCCCGCTTCTCACTCCTAAGGATTCGAACATGACTATGATCGCGGGTCCTGAATTCAACACATAAGTGCAACGCTCACCCCTGTATGCACTTCGTACGGCGTCTTCCAGCCCAAGCGCTTGCGCGGGCGTAGATTGATCCTCGCTACTGTCCGATTGACGGCTTCGACGGTCAGCTTGCTGAAGTCGCTGCCCTTGGGGAAATACTGGCGGAGCAGACCGTTGGTGTTTTCATTGGTGCCACGTTGCCAGGATGAATAGGGGTCTGCAAAAAAGACCTGGCACTGGCTCCGTAGCGCGATGCGTTCATGCCCGGCAAACTCCCTTCCGTTATCCAGCGTCAGCGTGTGAGCGGCATGGCCCTGAAGCATCAGATTGATCGCCCGCGTTACCTGCCGGCGCGTTCTGCGCTTGACCGGATAGGCGCTCAGATAGCCGCTTTTGCGATCAACCAGGGTCACCAGGTTACCGCCCAGTCCATGTACCGTATCGCCCTCCCAGTCCCCCAGGCGCTCGCGGCTTTCGACCTCGGCTGGGCGTTCACTGATTGACACGCGATTACGCAGCTGCCCGCGCCGATCGTGGCTTCCATAGCGTTTCCGGTAGCGCTTTCGGCGATGTCGCAGATAGGTATAAAGCTCACCACCGGCGCGCTGTTCGGCGGCAATGAACCGATAAATCCACTCATGGCTGACCGCCCGGCTTGGCTGCTCCTGCTTCAACCGCTGGGCGATCTGCTCCGGACTCATGCCATGCTTGAGCCACACCGGGAGATGATGGCTGAGCCATGTCGCCGGCTTGCAAAACTTGCGCGCACCCGCTCGACGAGCATCACTTTCATGGGCCGCAGAAACAGCCTTGTAGATATTCTGGGTGCTGTTGCGGCGAACCTCGCGACTGATCGTCGAGGGATGCACGCCGACCCGCTTTGCAATGCTCGCCTGGCTCTCTGCGGCGCTCAAGCCAGCCTCAATCTGGTAACGTTGTCCCTGAGTCAGCTGCCGGTAATGCGTAGTCATCTGCGCTTGAATCCTTCGGTGTGAGAGCCTGGATTCTACCGGTGGCTGGCTCTCTGCCTCTCGTTTCAAGCGTTGCGCTTATTCTATGAATTCAGGGGTTACAAGCTGAAAGTCGGTGCGTTCCTGCAAGCGGATATTCTCCTCACTAGCCCCGATATGTGGATGAACTCTTCTCCAATCCCGTCGTTCCACGCCAAAGATGGTGAGCCTGGATTAAATGACCGTGTAGTGATGGGGCTATGCCAGAAGATTTTGCTGGTGAATGAGCGCTTTGCTGTAGCTTTTGCTGGCAATGTCAATGATATCCAGGCTGTTGGACGATTGATTGATCAACTTATCAAGGTGGATCCTCAACTCTCAGGTAAACGTTTCATCGAGGCGTTTCTCGCAGACAAGCTACTGAGAAAAGCTGAGGTCAGCATTATTGCACTCAGTATTGAGGGCGATGAAATTAGCATTTCAAATGTTGATGCCGAATTTGGGGGTGGGAATGACCATTTTGAACTGTGGGTTGGAGGAAGTGGTGGAAAGTATATTGTCGAGTACTTCGAGCAGTTTTCTCCTGATAATTTTGATGTTCCTGAAGGGGATGTAGTCGCTCTCGGAACCTGCATGGCTCTTCGGCAGTTCGCCCTTCATTTGATCAGTGAGTTTGAGGGGCGCTTTGAGTCTGAAACTATCAAAATGCTCTGCGGTGGTGGTTATGAGGTACTGGCTTACTACGGCGGTCAGTTCCAGAAGATTTCAGATGTAGTTTACGCCTTCGCAGATGCTGAGATTGACGCTGAAGGAATTCTTCAAATCGACTTCCCCAAATTTTTGATGAAATCTGCGTATGATGAAGATGAACTGATGATCCGAAGCGTGGAAATTAAATATGACGAAGACGAGGATGAGCACCTAGCTTGCAATGACCAGACTTTCATTATCGCTCCGATTACGCGCTATCATGAATTGGCGGTGCGGAGCAATTGCAATGCAATAAAGTTTGTAGGGGAGTTTCTTTGCTTTTTGATTAAGGTAAAGCATCAGGGTGAAAGTTTCATTATTCCTATTGTAAGAAAGTATAGAAGTAAAATTTTCTTTTTGGGTGAGGCTTTTGCCGCCACGGTAGGTCATTACGGTGTGCAAATCATCTACATGGATGACTTCAGGGAGCTTGTCACTGCTCAAGTTTTCGAGCACATGCGAGAACTCAAATTGCAGAGCGGCCTAACCTGATGTCTGTAGCCTAGATTCCGCCTGGAAGTACGGCTCAGATGCAGTGCATTGCAGAAACAATAAAGCCACCTTGCGGTGGCTTTCAAGTGGTAGCGGCTGAGCCCCTAGCGGTGCTCGACTACTGTAACGAGATCAAGGGTTCCAATGCCCTTTTCAACTACATCTTTAGCCTTGGCCAACATAGAAGCCCTGAGCTCATCGCGAGACATCCGGCCACTGTAAATCTTTGCGAATGCTTTGTGCTTCAAAGCAGCGGAGGCGCTCACTTTAGCGTCACCGGTCTCTTCGGCGGCAACTTTAGCTACGGCAAGTTCAGTCATTTTCACTAGCCTCCATGTCAATAAATGCACGGTATAATAATATCATATCATGCAAATACGCGCAAATCGGTTGCAATAGCTGGACAAATTGTGCATTGCGGCTGTCGCCCATTAAAATATTTGCCTTGTTGTTATAGATGTTTAGGCATCCAATTGGGGTTTTGGTGTCGTCGCCTAGCGCTAGCGGAATGGAAAGTATCGACGTTGCATAACGGTGCGTGGTGTAGTACTTGCCAATCGTCGTTTTGTAGTGTTCGGTCACGTGGGGGTTTTGCCGCGCCTCGTCTTCCAGCCAGTCTTTGAAATGCGTGCGGGAGTCTTGAATATACTGTGACTCATTGGTGGAGACAGCTACCGGCCCGCCTGGCAGATTAGGTTGCGACTTTGCATGATCATTCGCGTCGACTTTGAAGGGGAAGCAGATCGGACGGATGTCGTTATCTGGAGCGGCAAGATCCTGGTTACCTACGGAGGTGGACAGTTCTAGGTCGGTGATGTGAAGTATGCCGTCGGCGTTATCCAGGCGAGCATCAATGTTTGAGCTGAACAAGAAGAACGGGCTTTCGTTGACTTGCTGCGAGAAGTTCCTACGAATGGCATCTTTGTCCAGCTCCACCATCATTACGTTGGCCCGATATGTCTCGGTAGGAGCGCTGTCCCAGTTTTGTGCCAACACGAGTATCTTAGTGAGCACCACGCGGATATCACTCGCCAAGCTCTGTTTGGTCATCGGCTGGGAGTCATCCTGCGCTTGGCTCTCAAATAAGAACCGAATGTCGATTACAGCATCGCTGTAGGCCGCCAGAAACTGCTTGGGCGGCATGGTCGTCAGGCGATCTTGCAGTTCCTTTTCTTTTCTTCGGGTGGAGGTGACAACCCCTACTTCACGCAAGAAAACGGCGATCACGGCGAAGATCGACAACATGATCGATGGCCATAGGTACTCTGTCTCGAAAAACTGCTCCAGTGTGTGAGTGGAGGTGTACTCGTCTTTAATGTTGCCGCTCATAACGGAAATCATGGCTGCGCTCCCAATGCTCAGCAGCGCGATGATCATGGATCCGTAACTGGTGCCAACGAGCAGGCAGGTGCCCAGGAACACTTTTTTGACCCAAGAGCCGATGGATCGAGCGATGGAAGCAAGCCCAGCTTGCAGGGTTTGATAACTTGGCGTGCTGTTGTTCAAGATTCAGTTCCGTAATTGTTTTCCGTGTAGCCAGTCCGGCTACCGTTCTCTCACACCCTCACCGGGCGCGGCTGCTCGACCGTCCAGAGCCTTACCAGCAGGTGCTGACGCATAGCTCGTCTGCGACTCCCTTCCTGTCCGACCTGGCAATTTTCGACTTATCCGAGCTTAGGCTGGGTTTTTTCCCCGAGAAGGGGTGATTGACGAAGCCGAACGCTGTAATACCATGGGGTGATATTTAATTGCCTCCACAAGGAAAAGTATATGGCCTTACGCTGCGTAGGACTGGTAGTCAGTGCGAGTGATGTAACCGTAGTGGATACCACGATCCCGGACGACTCGGATGAACCGCTCGTCCTGATCAAGGACGACACCTGGAAACTAGCGGCAGGAGATCGCCCGAAGGCGTATGAAACGCTGTTCCATCGCTGCGTGTCATACATCCAGCAGAACGGCGTGAATCAGGTCGTCATCAAAGCTAGTGCATTGCCGCAGGGCAGCGCAGCAAAGGGTGGTCTCTTGGATGGAGCTGAGCTGAGGGGTGTGATCATGTGCGCCGCTGCGTCTGCCTGTGAGATCCGTGTCATGGACAAGGCCTGGATATCCAGAACTTACAAGCGCAAGGTTGACGAGATCCTCAAGGACGATCCTTTCTGGGAGCAGCAGCTCAACGGGGCCAAGCTTCGCAAGGGAAGCCGCGAGGCCGCCATGTTGGTAGTCGCCCACAGGAACCGGCCATGAGCAGCGTCGTACCGGAACTCGAAATCATCAAGAAGCTGGGCAACGGTCACTTCGGCGAGGTGTTCCTGGGCAAGTGCGGCGTCCACGGAGATGTCGCGGTTAAAGTGCTGGCCCGAAAGCCCGAGCATGATGATGCTGAGTGGAAGGCGATTAGGGAGGGTTTTTTGGTTGAGGCCAAGCACCTTTCGAGCGCCTCTCATCGAAACGTAGTTCAGGTGTACGGAATTGAGGAGCTGCAAGACAGCATCCGATTCACGATGGCTTACTGCCCTGGCGGATCGTTGCAGCCCCTTTACGAGCAAAGCCCACTACCTTTGGCTCGTGTGCATAAGATTGCGACCGATGTCCTGATCGGCCTGGACGCGTTGCATGGGCGTGGCATGCTTCACCGGGACATCAAACCGGGCAACATCTTGCTCGATCACACGGGCTTGGCGAAGCTCGGTGACTTCGGGCTAGTGACAGATGATTTGCTGCTGGGCTATGGCTCCGCTGCGGGTTATGCGGATCACATCGCGTTCGAGGTTTGGCAGGGGGGCGGAACCAGCGTCAAGAGCGACATTTGGGCTCTGGGTATGACGCTTTTCCGGCTGCTTCATGGGGAGACCTGGTACATCCTTCAGAACGAGGCGCCTGTAGACATTGTGCGCAATGGCGGGCTCGCAGATCGCCTGCGTTGGTTACCACACATCCCCAAACCATGGCGCCGCGTAATCCGTAAGATGCTTGCAGATGACTCTGCTGCCCGCTACGCCACTACCGGCGACGTCCTGAATGCCATTTCGGGTCTCCCGATCGACCAACCCTGGGAAACAAATGTAACCCCGGAATTGGTGCGATGGGAGCTACAGTCCCCCAAGCGCCTGAACTTCGTGGAGTGGAATCTGCATTCTGAGCGGCGTCATGAGTGGAAGGCCTGGAGCGAGCCTGTAGGGACGGGACGCAAAATGACACTCGGCCAATCGCAAGGCGTCATACCTCGCAAGAAGGTTGACCGGGAGCTGGAAACCTACTTCTCCCGCTAACGAGTGCTCTTAGCCAGCTGCGCTGCGCAGACGCCGGGGCAGCAGATAACCGTTGACAAAGTCGGCAGCGCTCAATGGCTTGAGTTGGAAATGATCCTGAGCGGCGGCTCGACGCTGATCCGAGCAATTAGGGCAATATGTTGCGAGTGCATCGATACCTTCTGCCGGGTGCCATATGGCGCCGCAGTAGGTGCATCGAGGCGACGTGAGCCTCAGATTGGGATGGCGCTTGCTCATGTGAATCCTACCTGTCGCGAAGGCGACGTATATCGGGCATGGACGAACGAGTGTTTGTGGGCGGCAAAGCTTATACGAGTTCTTTTACTTTGGCCTTCAGAATCGCCGAAAGGTCAATCTCGTTTGAATTCGCCAGCACACTTACACTGTATGCATGAACAGCCTTTAGTGCAAGTGGCGGTTACAGTCGCTTGTCCGTCGTTGCCCGTTCAGGAAAATCTCACCATGAGGTTTAGCAGAGAAAATCATTTTCGCAGCTCCTTTCGATCTCAAACTACTGCTCTTGGTTGACGCTCGCCCGCTGAAAGCAACTGAGCGATGCTCCCCATCAATGCAGAGGCGCGGGGCCCTCCTCGATATGGTGGCCCTTTGCCCTGCTGGAGGGCTACTATGGCGCGTCACTGCCACCGCTTGACGCCATGACTTTCAGGGAGGGTTGCTATGTGGATAGATAACGAGACAGAAACAGATTTCCTCAATTTCTCTGGTGTGGCCGATGCGGTTGCCGAGATCATATACTCCGCAAATGGCCGTCCCATTTCCATCGGGGTCTCAGGGGCTTGGCCTCGATAGCCTGATAGGTTCCATTGATCTAGTTGCACAAGGCGTGAAGCCCTACGCCGTCAGCCAGACTGTTCGGGGGGTGGGGAAAAACAGGATCACTTTGCCCAGAGCCTCGGGCTATCCAGGATCGGACTTAACCACGTCACCCGATCTCCCGGTGCGCAAGAGCCCTCCCAGAGGGCACGCTCGATCATCTTCCTCGCGTTCGGACTGGCAGTAGCAACTTCACTTGATAGTTACCATCGTGGCGAAACGGTGCCGCTGTATATTTGCGAGAACGGTTTCATCGCGATCAATCCGCCGTTGACGCCATCTCGGGCGGCTGCAAGAGATTTTCAACGTTGCCGACATCAATGTACGCATCCACAACCCTTATGCTTTGAAGACGAAAGTAGAAATGTTGGCCGAGTGTCGTAACCAGGATCTGCTGAAGCTGCATGCCATTGCATCCAACAGTTGGGACGATTCCAGCGTTTTGGGTAAAAATACTGCGGTCGATGCGTCCCATGCCAAGTGAGACGTGCTTCGTTCAAGCGGTGGACGGCGGTAAAAGATGACACGCCTTACGTGCATGAAAATCTGGGTTCAGGGACAAGCAAAGCCTGGTTTGATGATGTGCGCTCGGTTGGTATGGCCTTGGCTAATGTGTCAGAAAATGGTTTCGAGGAATGGTTGGGCCATAGCCTTTTCTCCGTTCATTCAGGACCGTGCAGGGTATAGGGCAATGCTTGCCCGAGGTTTGGAAGAGCTTGGGTAGCTTCACCACAGTTTCTCAGCTGACTTAGTCGGCCTGCGATCCTGCAACTGAGTGAGCGTATACTGCCGCTCATGTTGCAGGAGTACACATGAGTTCGTTGCCAATCAATTCCGCTTTGCCGGCCCTTCTGAAAGCTCTGAGCGAGCGTGATGAAGTGGTGCTCCAGGCACCACCCGGCGCGGGTAAAACCACCCGCGTACCGCTCGCCTTGTTAGATGAGCCTTGGCTTCAGGGTCAAACCATCATCATGCTTGAGCCTCGCCGGCTTGCTGCGCGAGCTGCAGCCGAGCGTATGGCGAACGAGCTGGGTGAGAAAGTAGGTGAGACGGTTGGGTATCGGATTCGCCTAGAGAGTAGGGTGGGCCCGCGCACCAAGATCGAGGTCGTCACGGAGGGGATCCTTGCTCGCCGGCTACAAGATGATCCTGCCTTGGATGGTGTGGGTATAGTCATCTTCGATGAGTACCACCTGCGTAACCTCGACTCAGACCTTGCACTGGCTCTGTGCCTGAGTGGCCGCGAATTGCTGCGCGATGAGTCTCCGCTGAAACTGCTCCTGATGTCCGCCACCCTGGAAGGCGCTCGCCTTTCAAAGGTGCTGAATGATGCGCCTGTGGTCACCAGCGAAGGGCGGATGTATCCGGTCTCGACGGTTTGGGGTAGCCCCTATCAGCCGGGCGAGCGAATCGATGCACGAGTCACGGACACCTGCTTGACCGCCATCAACGAACAGTCCGGAAGCGTTCTGGTTTTTCTTCCTGGGCAAGCAGAAATTCGGCGGGTGGCAGAGACCCTCAAAGAGCAGTTGAGCAGCCGTTGCGAGGTGATCGTATGCCCGCTGTACGGTGACCTCGATCTGAACGCGCAGCGAGCTGCCATAGACCCCGCACCGAAGGGCTCTCGAAAGATTGTACTGGCCACCAACATCGCTGAGACCAGCTTGACCATCGAAGGCGTCAGGGTGGTTGTGGACAGTGGTCTTGAGCGAGTGCCGAAGTTTGATCCTCGCAGCGGGATGACCCGACTCGACACGCAGCGTATTTCGAAGGCCAGCGCTACTCAGCGAGCGGGGAGGGCGGGGCGTTTGGAGCCAGGTGTTTGCTATCGCCTCTGGTCGGAGTCGCAGCACGAGCAAATGGCGGGCTACAGCACCCCTGAGATCCTGCAGGCAGATCTCGCAGCCCTAGCACTCCAGCTGGCCCGGTGGGGAATGAAGCCGGAAGATATGACTTGGCTAGATCAACCTCCATCCGCCCCTTTTGGGCAAGCCAGAGATCTGCTGAAGCGCCTGGGCGCACTCGACGATGCTGGTCAGATAACACCGCATGGTTCGGCCATGAGTGAGTTCTCAGCGCATCCACGGATCGCTCACATGCTCATCAAAGGCAGCGCGATGGGGCTGGATGACCTTGCGTGCAATATCGCAGCGCTGCTTGGTGAGAAGGACATCCTGCGTGGAGCAGGTGCCGACCTTCACACCAGGCTGAGTGCTTTGTCTGGCGAGCAGCACTTACGTCGAGGTGGTGGCTCATTCCAGAGAGTGAAGCAGTCTGCTCGGCAGTACCGATCCCACCTGCGTGGGAAGGCCTCCATCCCGGTTTGCGAGCTCGATCACCCGCGATGGGTGGGATGCCTACTGGCGTTCGCGTACCCTGACCGAATTGGCCTCCAGAGGCGTGCAAGTGCATCCGAATACCGTCTCTCCAACGGGCGGGCTGCCGTGTTCTCAGAGCCTGATGCTCTCACCAAGCACGAGTGGCTGGTAGTGGCCGACCTGGGTAGCCGGCAAGGGCAGCGTGAGGAGCGAATCTACCTGGCAAGTGACCTTGATCCGGCCCTGTTCGATGACGAGCTGGCTTACCTTGTGAGGTCTGTCGATGAGGTCGACTGGGACGAGAGGGAAGGAGTACTCAAGGCTGAGCGGCAGTTGAAGGTGGGTCAGTTGGTGCTGTCCACAACACCTCTGCTAAATCTTGATGAGCAAACCCGTTCGCTTGCCTTGGTCAACCTGGTGAGGCGGAAAGGCATTGAGCTCCTGCCTTGGAACCCTGAGCTACGGCGGTGGCAAGCGCGGGTCGATCTGCTGCGTCAGCTCGATCTTCAAAATGGGCAGGCAGAAACCAAGTGGCCTGATCTAAGCGATAACAACCTCCTGGACACGCTGGAGGAGTGGCTCACGCCGTATCTGAGAAAAATCACGAGGCTCAGCCAGTTCAGCCAGCTGGATCTGTCTTCGATAGTTAGAAACCTCCTGCCTTGGCCGCTCCCACAGGATTTAGAGGTTCAAGCGCCGCAGACGATTCAAGTACCTTCTGGTTCGAACATCCGCATTGATTATTCAGAGTACCCGCCAATCCTTGCTGTGCGACTACAGGAGTTGTTCGGGCTGACCGAAACGCCTCGGATTGCTCGGGGGAAACAGGCCCTGACACTGCATTTGTTGTCGCCGGCTCGGAGGCCTGTACAGGTCACCCAAGATCTTGCCAACTTCTGGCGGAGTACCTATGTGGAAGTCAAGAAAGACCTCAAAGGTAGATATCCAAAGCACTTTTGGCCCGACAATCCTTTAATCGCAGAAGCGACAGCTAAAGCCAAGCCCCGAAGGTCATGAGTGTTCAAGTAATCCCCAGCCTTATTGGCGGCTGACCGCTTCGCTGCCGATCCAGTAGCAGATGCGGCGAAAAGGTTGAACTAGGCGCGTCAATGCTATATATGCAGCTCCGATGAGGGCACTTGGGTCACCCCGGCTGACGCTAGGTCATGTCGTGTTTCCTCCCCACCGATTACAGCTATGGGAAGCACGCGATGTTTGAGATAGGAAGCCTGCCAGATTGGGACAATATTGCTGGTATTACGAGCGGCGTGCTCGCGCTAGGCGGAGCTCTGCTGGGAGTGAAGAAATTCGTCAAGAGGGCTGGGGCCAAAGCCGGTAGTGAGGCGACGGGAGCACGTGAAGAGGCTGCGTCTCACTCGACTTCTGGCAATCAAAGCCCGGTAGTGGCGAATAACACGGGCAACGTCAACGTCAGCTACAACACCACCTACCATAATCACCCGCCAGTAGAGTCGACGCCGCCTAACTCTGAGCCAGAGTGTGACATTCCAGGGCGTTGGAATCGCCAGCGGGCGATTGAGCTGTGCATGCAGCATCTGAACGCGGCGGATTGGAATGGCTACGATCCTGACCTGGAATTGCCGCTGGAGCACAACGTCATTGATCAGTATTCCTTGCCTTACAGCAATCGTGGGGAAGGGATGGTCGTTTTGTTTTACACGAAGACGGAAGGGCATGACTACCACGCATGTGCCCCGCACGTGAGCATTTTCGAATTCGAGAAAGTTGCAAAAGGGTGGAACCTGATTACAGAAGACATCGCCGTCTTCCGGGGAGGCGTTTGGGGTGAGCCGCCTCAGGCTAGCGTTCAGCTCATCTCGGGTGAGCGGTACGCCGTGATTTTCCGAGATGGGGACATGCACCAAGGTTGGTGTGTTGAAGCATCAACTATTCTTGCGAAGCTGGGCGACACCTTCACTCGCCTGCTCTTCATAATAACGGCACAAAGCGATGCGGACGGTAACGGGTGGTCGAGCGAGCTCACCTTCAAAGACAATGGCGAGGCGTTGCGCGATCTTGAAGTCCGGCGCAAGCCCGATGAGGGCTCCACGAACTTTGTATTCCTCGATGGGCGGGAAGAGTTGAAGCATATGGTGGCCGACTACCACGATAACATCCGCCCGTACGACCTTTTCAAGTTTAACGGCATCTCCTACACATACTCCCCGGCCATCAATTAAAGGCCACGTTCTTCTCCGGAAGGCGAGCGAGAGTGCCGGGCTTGTCGGCGACATCCTAGACAAAACGGGCTGTCGCCGCCCAGGCTGCATCGAAACTCTCCAGCGCACACTAGCGCACCCCCAAACCACGCGATTGCTTCTCCATGTCTACGGCAAAGGCCTGGCGCTGGTCTTCCGACGGCACGATGGAGCCTGGCCCTGTTCTTCCTGAACCAGATACCGCGTGTTCTGAAGTCCTCGGCTGTTTCGTTCAGCGTGTCCTGGTGGTAGGTCACAATGAAAATTTTGCCGCTGACGAGCAGCCCATCCATTCCCATAAAGGTCAAGTCGATCAGTGCGCCGACGCCCTTGATGCGCAGGGTGGTGGTGAGCGGGGATGGGCTCTTCGGCCTCAGGCCTCTCCTCCCGGCACAGTGGGTCAAAGTGTTCCTGCCGTCCAAAACACATCACCAGGTTGGGCGCGCCTTCACCATCCGGGCCTTAGATGCTGACAAGCACGAGCTGACTTTCAATATCGCCTTGAGCTCTATTGGAGGCTGAGGCATTGGCTATGTAGGGTTGTGCGGCATCGAATGGGCATGGGTACCCCACAACTCCCTTTCTAGCCAGGCAGTTCTTTGAGCCAGTAACGCCTGACAGTCGCTTCAGGCAAACCCAGCGCTCGACTCACCTCCGCCTTCGACATGCCACTGGCCTTGAGCTCTAGCACAGCTCGGATTCGATCTGGGCTGCTGGGTTTGCCTCGCGTGCGCTTTACCAGCCCTTCACCAGCGTCCCAGTGCTTCTTCAGGCCCTGCAAGCCTCCCAGGGCTATGAAGCCCTCCAAATCCTGCGAAGCCTTCGCCATGACATCGATAGGTGATGACCCATCTTGGAGGGCCTGACACAGTGCGACCAGAGCCACGAGGTCGAAATCTAGGGTCAGCGCGATCTTGCTCAGCTTGACCAAAGAGACCTGCGTTTTCCCTTGCTCCAATCGCGACAGATTGGCTTGGGAACTGATCTCGGCGAGCTCCTCCTGGGCCGATCCTCTAAGGTCGCGCAGAGCTCGGACTATTGCTGCTATCTCGTTCTGCATGCTCAGCGCTCAAAACGAAGAATAGGGCCACAGCGCCATGCGTCGATAAATATCGAAAGCTGGCAATAATGGCGATCATCGTTTATCGTGGGCCTACAGATGACAGCCTCGCCGCGTCCGGGCGACCGGCCAGGGAGTGATCAATTTATTAGAAAGTCGACGTCAGCAGGCTAGGGATGAAGCTTCACATACTGTCTGATTTACATTGTGAGTTCGCCGATTTCGTCCCCCCTGTGGTGGACTGTGACGTGGTCGTATTAGCCGGCGACATCCATGTGAAGTCCAGGGGGGCCAGATGGGCCAGCCTGGCCTTCAGCACGCCTGTCGTCTACGCCATGGGCAATCATGAGCACTACAGCGGGAATATAGATCGAACTCACAGCAAGCTGCTTGACGCTGCTGAGGCGCACGTCCACATCTTGGAAAATCAGGTTTTAGAGTACGGTGATGTGCAGTTTCTCTGTGCTACGGCTTGGACAAGCCTGGCCGCGACCGGAGACCCAGTAGCTGCTTCTTGGTGTGCTCGTGACTCACTGAATGACTTTCGCGCTATCCGTGTCGGTGAACAGTATCGGCGTTTGCGCCCTGATGACCTGATCGCGAGAAATCGAGAGACGAAGGAGTGGTTAGAGGCTCAGCTGTCGCTGCCATTCAACGGTAAGCGTGTAGTTGTGACTCACCATCCGCCCCTTATGAAGTTCGTGAGTGACCAAGGAGCCGATCCTCACTTGCGAGCAGCCTATGGAAACAATTGGGATGGCCTGATGGATTTCAAGATCGATCTATGGATCTTTGGCCATACCCACGAAGCTGTGGATGAGGTTGTTAATGGCGTCCGGTTTGTGAGTAATCCTCGTGGTTATCCCACCGAAGAAACTGGCTTTCGGCCAGACCTAGTTGTCAGTGTATGAAGACTGATTGGGCTGCCGTCGTTTAGCTTTTTCAGTAAGTGAGTAGGTTTCAAATTCGAACGTGATGGAGAATCCATGAGTTGTCTGAATTCCCAGGGCTGGATGGTTGAGGGCGTAATACGACTGCCCAGTCTGGTGTCAGCTAAGTTGGCGATTGCGCAGGCCCATGATTGGGGTGCGCTAGTGGACGCGTACTTGGTAGATGCAGCTGAAGTTGGCGATCGTTTCGTTGCGTATGTGTATGGCGATCTTTCAGGGCAACTGGTTGATGGGATGACAATTGTCACACCCCCTAGTGAGGTGATAGCGGAGGTCGAAGGCATGGCGTTATTGCGGACAGTGTCAGGCAACGATCATTACGTCATGGTCAGCCGATTGCCTGCCGCCGCTTGAGTGCCCCCGCGTTGTCGAGGCCGCTGTCTCAGCCTACTTAATTAGGCCCCACCGTCATCTAATCCATTAATAGTTAATGTGTGTTTAAGGGAAGAAGCATGTCCGAGTTAAAGAAACTGACATTGACTGTTAAGAACTATGATGCTCAAGGGAGCGGTGATCTAGACGCTCTCTATCGACGTGTTAGATATGAAGATGAGCACGGCGCTACTCTCTATTTCAAAGAGGTTGTGATGCTGAAGTACCTTGTGAAACATGGTGCTTTGGCGACTGATGTTCCGCGAACTTGGTACTATAAGCATGCCTCAAAGAAATCGATAATTGTTGTCGCTTTTGAGAAGGCTGGTGGGAAAGTTGAGTGCGACTTGGATGATCTGCGAATTATTGCAAGGTCGACTTTGGTAAAGGGTGTGGTTATTTCGCTAGCAGCGGTTCCAGCTGGGATTATTGCTGCAACGGCAACCTTTGGAGTTGGGCTTGTCATTATTCCTATGTTTTTGTGGTATGGGTACAGGAACGTCTTCAAGCTTCCGAAAATGCTGGGTCGAAAAACGCTGGTGGATGAATTTTCAAAATTTGGCGTTACTCTTCGGTAGCTTGGTTTTTTGGTTGTTGAACTTGATTCTCGTTAGAGTGGCTGGCTGTCTCGCTGACGGTGACCAGCGAAGGAAACTCAGATGAAGACCTGTGCCGTAATCTTTGACGCCTTCGGAACGCTGGTAGAGATACAGCAGCCGACACATCCGTTTCGACAGTTGCTTCGAGAGGGGCGACGCCAAGGCCGCTTGCCTCGCGCTGATGACATTCGAACGATCATGACCCGTTGCCTTTCTCTAAGCGAGGCTGCGCTGGTCTTTGGTATCAAGATCTCGCCCACCCAACTCGCATTTCTTGATCAATGCTTGGAGGAAGAGCTGGCAAGCATTCAGCCTTATCCAGACGCGGTTGAGGCCGTTGGGCTACTGCAAGCTGCAGGGGTGAGACTGGCCGTATGTTCAAATCTGGCAATGGCCTACGGCCCCGTAGTGGAAAGGATTTTCCCGCACCTTGGGGCCTATGGTTTCAGCTATCGCATTGGTGTTATGAAACCGCAAGCCGGCATCTACCAGCACACCTGCGATCTGCTTAATGTCCGGCCAGAAAATGAGCTCAGTGGTAAGAGACGGATCGTCATGATTGGCGACTCAGAAAGGTGTGATCGGGATGGGCCTGCCCTGGTCGGTATCAAGGGTTACCTGTTGCGCAGGAATGGAGGCGGGGCTTCCAATCTTTCCCATTTTGCACAATCAGTGCTGAGTGATACGTAGCTGCTAGCAGATCCTCAATTCGATGGTAAGCGTTGCGTCTGAGCTAAAGGGCCGCGCCACGAGGTGGCCCTGCCGGGATGCCCCCTGCACAGAGTACGAGGGGCGACCAGACCAGTATCACCAGAGGGTGAAGCATGAATGAGCTTAGGATTGTCGGGCGATGCGTTCGCTCCCCGATCGGCTGCTGGAGTGCTAGGCATCGCTGTTTTCAGACGCGTTACGAGCAGGTCTTCTCAATCGCGCTGGAAGTGTTTGGAAGCCGAAAGAAGGCGCAGCGATGGCTTGTAAGATCTGTAGTAGGTGTAGGCCGTCAGACACCCTGCAGGGTGCTGTGCACACCTATGGGACTCACAATTATCCATGACGAGATTATGCGGCTTGATCACGGCATACGTGCCTAATCCCATTTAGCCTGTTGTTGCTCTCTATCGAATTAGTGGTCGCCATCCCAGAAGCTATGCGATTTGTGGTCATGTGTGCCGAGCCTCACTGCCACATTTTTCCGATATGGTTGTAAGTATTGGTTTGCTAGGGAAGATAGAGGCGGATTTTCTGCGACCAAATTTGCGTCAGGTTTAAGAAGTCATTTTGCTGGGAGAGCAAGGCTCGTAATAAAGCTTATTGCTACTAGAATGCACATTCCAACTAACAGCGGAATTGATCCAAATCTTTCTAGAGCAAGTGCTGCTGCTATGGGGCCTACAGCCTGGGCAATCAGCATCGGGCGAGCCAGCAGCCCCATACGTGCTCCGTAGCCATCCGCGCCGAATAGAGCCAAGGGTAATGTTCCGCGAGCAATGGTCAGAATTCCATTACCTGCTCCGTAAAGCGCCAAGGCTACGAAGGCCAGCCACGGGATGGCCGGTAACAGCAGCGCAATACCCACCCCGCATAGCAGGATGGCGATACGAGCCGACCAGGTAGGGTGTAGGTTTCGCCCAATCGAAAACTCTGCAAGGCGTGCCATGACTTGAGATGGCCCAATCATCATTCCTATGGCCAGTGCTGTTGAAGTTGCGATGCCAAGCAGTTTTAGCACATCAAGTAGGTGGACTGAGACGGAAGAAATAACCAGCGACTGGAATGTCAGCAGCGCTGCCAGCAGGATGAATAAGCGGTTGGTTGATTTGCTGGAACTAGGAATGGGCAGGGGACTTGCTAGAGGTGCAGATTCGGCTGGGGGGCCTTTCTCGCTGGGAATTGTCATAAGATGGATTGGTAGTCCAACTACCAGGTGCATTGCGGCTAAGACAAAGCAACTGTACCTCCACCCGATCTGGTGCTCTAGGCCTGCGATCAGTGGCCAGCCTAAGGTGCTGGCAAACCCACCTAGCAAGGTTAGACCAGTCATCGAGGCACGTGCGTGGTCGCCAAGTAGTTGTCCGAGTGTCGAAAAAGCTGCGTCATAAAGGCCAGCAGCCATGCCAGCGCCGATCAGCGTCCATGCTAGGTAATAAACGGCCAAGTTACTGGCCAAGCCCATCAACAGCATACCCATCGCCAAAAATAACGAGCTAGCTGCCAATACGGGGCGTCCCCCACTTCGGTCGATCCATCGTCCCACCATGGGCGAGCAAGCTCCTGCGACCAGCAGTCCCCATGACAATCCAATTACTACGCTCGTAACTGACCATCCTGTTTCTTTGGTGATTGGTGTCGCAAGAACTGCTGGCAGGTAATAGGTCGAACTCCAAGCGAGGATTTGTGCGATTCCTAATGCCCACACAAGCCTGAATCTATTGATAGGTTGCTGGCTGCTTTCTAGGTTTTTCACTAGCTACGGACTCTTGTGTTTTTCAGACGTAGGCTGCTCAGTTTTGCGTTACGAGCGTGGGGCGGCTTCCAAATTACGAACTCGCTTTAGCAAACACCGAAGTATTTGTTCGGCATCAGGCCCCACGCCTCGTAGGGTTGCAGAGGCGAAGTTGCGTTGTTTGGGCAAGCCTACAAAGTACAAGCCTGGAACATGAACGGCTCGCCCGTCGCGCTGCGCCACTCGTCCCTGCTCATCCATTACTGGAAGGCCTTGGAGAAATGGCAGGTTCGGACGATAGCCAGTGGCAAAAATCAGGCTATCAACGGTTTCATGCTGCCCTTCGGCCCAAATAACGCCTGTTGAAGTGACCTCGGAGAACATTGCTGCTTGATTGAAGCGTCCGGATCTCAGAGCCTTTCTGTACGTGCCGTCGTCCAGTACAGGCGTGCTTTGATCGTTTAGCCACTTAGTTTTCTCTAGGCCTGTCCATTTCAACCAAGTATGAAAATCTGCTCCTAATATCCGTTGTGGCGCGAATCGAATCGCCTCTCGCGTGGCCAGAGTCACGGTTGCAACTTTGGATAAATCGTAAGCGATTTGTACAGCCGAGTTAGCAGCGCCAACTACGACGATGCGTTGCCCACTAAATGCTTCTGCATTCCGATAATTAGCACTGTGAAGCTGAGTGCCGCTGAAGTTCTTGAGCCCAGGGATATCGGGTACGTAGGGACGACTGAAGGCTCCTGAGGCCACGACCACCGCTCTCGCACAAAAGCTTTGTCCGTTCGCTGCAGTGATCCGAAATCCTTCGCCTTCCTGACCTACGTTCGCGACCCTAATCCCTTGAAGGATAGGTAACCGGAAGAAGTCGGCATAACCTTCCAGATAACGCACTACTTCATCCCGAGAAGGGTAGTGGCCTGCTGCTCCAGGAAATGGAAGCCCCGGAAGAGAGGAATATGCTGCTGGCGAGAACAATTCAAGGCTGTCGTAGTAATTACGCCAGTTCCCCCCAGGCTGCGATTGCTCATCAACAATGCGGAAATTGAGGCCGTGCTGCTTCAGGTGCCAACCGGTAGCCAACCCTGCTTGGCCAGCACCAATGACAATAACATCCAACATCTGACTTATTATGTTCATGTATGCGCACTCATGCACGTATTTGTGCAAAAAAAGGCTCAGACCTTTTCGCCTGGACAGCACAGTGCAACGATGCTTTTGGTGTGGATGAGGATGGCCTCTAGACGCTTGATAATGGCTGGGCCGTCCACTTCATAGAACATCTGGCGCCCTACCTTAGTGGCTCTAACGATCCCCGCCTCTAGTAGCACCTGAAGGTGGCGAGACACAACCGAACGCTCTTGAGGTAAGTCAGCCGCAATTTCAGTGACATCAGCACGGCCTAGTAGCATTACGCGCTTCAGCACTGCGATTCGCGGTGGCTCACAGAGGGCTTTGAAGAATGCACCGTCCAGCGATTCTATGGCGGCCTCGATTGCCTGGGTTCGGTTCAGTAATAAGGTCATGTAGCGACTATATGTGCATGTACGTGCACATGTAAAGGTCGGGTCGACAAAGCACGACCTGCCAGCACTCCAGAGGGCCGTGCCTATCTACTGACGAGCAACACCTCAATCCAGGTGCCAAACTTCTCAATGGGATGATCGGCCAACCTTCTGCTGCTAGGTTATCGGTAGCGTCGACAATCAGCCATCGTCCAGCGGTAACGCCTTGCACATGTAACAAGCCGAGCCAGGGCAAAGCCCCCTAAACTGCTCCGTCTGTGAGATCAGAGGCGGCGCAGAGCCCCGTTGATGCACTGCGTACCCCTGCTGCTCAAAAAATCCTGGCGCTGTTGTTGTCAGCAAATGAAATCGAGCGATTCCCTGCCCGGCGGCTATCGCTTCAATGACTCGAAGCATTTCAGCTCCAACCCCTTTCGATCTGCATGCCGGCTCCACGACCAGGGAACGCAGCAACCCGTCCGTACCATGCGTTTCGAATCCTCCCCATGCGACCGTCTTACTGTCCAGCGTGAACTCAAAAAA
Organism: Pseudomonas sp. CCI1.1; assembly: GCF_034348165.1. Classification (NCBI taxonomy): domain Bacteria; kingdom Pseudomonadati; phylum Pseudomonadota; class Gammaproteobacteria; order Pseudomonadales; family Pseudomonadaceae; genus Pseudomonas; species Pseudomonas sp. CCI1.1. The sequence goes on along the minus strand of NZ_CP133780.1, from coordinate 3,717,780 downwards.
GGTTCGGCCCGGAAGATCAATATCGTCTGATGGAAGGTCAGCAGATTTCAGTGCATCGCGAAAGCGCTGCCATTGCCCACCGGCTATTTCCGTTGCCTGGATCATCATCTCCCACTCCATCCTTCCATCTCCTTTGTGCTGCTTTGCATGGACTGTTACGGCCCAAGCCGAAGCCGTAGTCATCATATTCGCTTTACCGAATATCTGCCAAAGCGTATATTCGATTTTCCATATGCATCGAGTCTAGTCATGACCCCTGCTATCAAAGTGCTTTTCGTGTGCGTTGCCAACTCAGCCCGCTCCCAGCTTGCAGAGGCTTTGCTGCGTCACACCGACCCGCGCTTCGAGGCCTTCAGCGGAGGATCCCAACCCTCTGAGGTTGATCCGCGCACGATTCAGGCGTTGGAGGCAGTTGGAGTCGATGCGACGGGCCTGCGAAGCAAGTCCATCAGCGAGTTTCAAGCTGATCGATTCGATTACGTAATCACTCTTTGCGATAAATCCGCCAGCGAGTGCCTACCAATGCCCAGTGCAGGTGAAGTCATTGCCTGGGACTTTCCTGACCCAGTAACGAACGATGATCCCGGTGCATTTCGCCACACGCTCCACGACATCCACGAGCGCATCAAGCTCTTCGTTTTGGTCAAGACCAAACACCTGGAGGATCTATGACAGAACCCATGAACCCCACCACGTTATTCAAGTGCTTGGCGGATGACACCCGAGCCAAAATTTCCCTGCTTGTCGTGAGCGAAGGCGAGCTGTGTGTCTGCGAGCTGACGGCGGCACTCGACCTGAACCAGCCGAAGATTTCTCGTCATTTGGCCCTGCTGCGTTCTGCTGGTTTGTTGATGGATCGCCGGCAAGGTCAGTGGGTGTACTACCGCCTGAACCCCGATTTGCCTGCGTGGGTAACTGCGGTTTTGAAAGAAGTCGTAGACGCCAATCAGCAATGGCTGGAAACCGAGACTAAACGCCTGTGCGGTATGAACGACCGTCCGATCAACCAGGCCGTGTGCAGCTGATTCACGCCCAACCGGATTAACGAAATGCTGATTGCCGTATTGATATTTATCGCCACCATCGTGCTCGTCATCTGGCAGCCCAAAGGGCTCGGAGTTGGTTGGAGTGCCACGTTGGGTGCCATCGTGGCGTTGCTGGCAGGCGTCGTTACTCTTGCAGACATACCCGAGGTCTGGCGCATCGTCTGGAATGCTACCGGAACTTTCATCGCGGTCATCATCATCAGTTTGCTGCTTGATGAGGCAGGCTTTTTTAAATGGGCTGCGCTGCATGTGGCCCGATGGGGAGGCGGAAGCACCCGCAAGCTGTTCGCATTTATCGTCCTGCTTGGCGCAGCGGTGTCGGCCCTGTTCGCCAATGACGGAGCAGCATTGATCCTCACACCCATTGTGATCGCGATGTTGCTGGCGTTGCGTTTTTCTCCTGCGGCTACTTTGGCATTCGTCATGGCAGCCGGTTTTATCGCCGACACGGCGAGCTTACCGCTGGTGGTTTCCAACCTGGTCAACATCGTTTCTGCCGACTACTTCGATATCGGCTTCAACGAATATGCTTCGATCATGGTGCCGGTAAACATCGTCAGCGTGGCAGCGACATTAGCCATGCTGCTGTGGTTTTTCCGCAAAGATTTACCAAAGACCTATGACCTCAACCAACTGAACAATCCGGACGAGGCAATCCACGACCGGGCCACGTTTGTAGCCGGCTGGTGGGTGCTGGCACTACTCCTGATCGGCTTCTTTGTCATTGAGCCGTTGGGGGTGCCAATCAGCGCCATTGCAGCGGTCTGTGCGTTCATTCTCTATGTCATCGCGGCTCGTGGTCACGCCATCAACACAAGCAAGGTGCTCAAAGAGGCCCCATGGCAAGTAGTGATTTTTTCTTTGGGTATGTACCTGGTCGTCTATGGCCTGAAGAACGCCGGCCTGACCGACCACATCGCGCAGATCCTGAACGTGTTCGCCGGTTATGGCGTTTGGGGCGCGTCCCTGGGTACAGGGCTGCTAACAGCATTGCTGTCTTCGATCATGAACAACATGCCCACGGTTCTGGTTGGTGCCTTATCCATCCATGCCGCCGAAGTTGATGGCGTCGTACAGCAAGCAATGGTGTACGCCAACATCATTGGCTGCGATCTAGGCCCGAAGATCACTCCAATTGGCAGTCTGGCCACGCTGCTGTGGCTGCATGTGCTGGCCAAGAAGGACATCAAGATCAGTTGGGGTTACTACTTCAAGACTGGGATCGTGCTGACCTTGCCTATCCTCGTCGCCACCTTGTCTGCCCTGGCATTGCGCCTCAGTTTCTGAATCAAGGAATCTTCTGATGAAAGTCTTGTTCATGTGCACCCACAACAGCTGCCGCAGCATTCTGTCCGAGGCGCTTTTCAACCACTTGGCGCCCGAGGGCGTAGAAGCTGTCAGCTCAGGAAGCTTTCCCAGTGGCCGGGTGAATCAAAGGGCACTGCAGACACTGGAGGCGGCGGGTATCTCTACTGCGGGCTTAAGCAGCAAGGCTTCGGACGCTTTTGAAGGCTCGCCGCCAGACATCGTGATCACTGTCTGTGACCGGGCTGCAGGTGAGGCATGCCCAATCTTTTTCGGGCCAGCTTTGAAGGCGCATTGGGGGCTGGCCGACCCGTCTGAGGCTAGCGGGTCGGAAGCCGAGATCACCGCTGCGTTTGAAACCACACTAGCCAAAATTCACGAGCGCGTGAGCGCATTTCTTGCGCTGCCACTGAAGACCATCAGCACTGACCAGTTGAAAGCTGAACTGAACCGCATCGGTTCGCTTTAAAGATCAACCGAGGCGGCACCCAACCAGGCGCCGCTGTAGGAGTTTATATGCAAGACACATTGCCGAACGTCCACGCCGACCTGATCGACATTCCTTCGTTGGAACAACTGGAGCCGCGTACGCCTTCGCTCCATAGACCGCGCATTCTTCTACTGTATGGATCAACGCGAGAGCGCTCATTCAGCCGGTTGGTGACTCAGGAAGCAGCCCGCTTGTTGGAGGAGTTTGGCGCCGAAACCAAAATCTTCGATCCCTCGGGTTTGCCGCTGCCGGACGATGCTCCGGATACACATCCCAAAGTGGCGGAGTTGCGCGAACTCATGCAATGGTCTGAAGGACAGGTGTGGTGTTCGCCTGAACGGCACGGCTCCATGAGTGCAGTATTCAAAGCCCAAATTGACTGGGTTCCGCTGGCGATTGGCGCTGTACGACCTACGCAAGGCAAAACCCTTGCTGTGATGCAGGTCTGCGGCGGCTCGCAATCTTTCAACGTGGTGAATCAGCTGCGCGTACTGGGTCGATGGATGCGGATGTTCACCATCCCAAATCAATCTTCGGTGGCCAAGGCGTTCACCGAGTTCGACGAGGCAGGCCGTATGAAGCCGTCCTCGTACTACGACCGACTGGTGGACGTGATGGAAGAGCTGATGAAGTTCACGCTGCTGTTGCGGGGTCGCCAGGACTACTTGGTTGATCGCTACTCCGAGCGTAAAGAGTCCGCCGAAGAGCTGTCCAAACGCGTCAACCAGCGCTCCATCTAACGTCAGTGCGAGGAAACTGTATGAGCCAGATCACGATCTATCACAACCCGCAATGTGGCACCTCTCGCAACACCTTGGAGCTGATCCGCAACAGCGGAGAAGAGCCGACTGTTATCGAGTACCTACAGACCCCACCTGACCGCACCACGCTTGTCAGGTTGATCAAGGATATGGGTATTGAGGTGCGGGCCCTGCTTCGCATCAAAGGCACTCCTTACGAGGAGTTGGGACTGGTCGATACGTCACTTACTGATGATCAGCTCATCGATGCCATGATGGCTCACCCCATCCTGATCAATCGCCCCATCGTCGTGACGCCCTTGGGCACACGCTTGTGTCGTCCGTCAGAGGCAGTCCTCGACCTTCTACCGCAAGAGCAGCGCGGCAGCTTCGTCAAAGAAGACGGACAAGTCGTCATTGATGAGAATGGCCGCAGGGTTTAAACCGATGTAAAGCAGATGGGCCTGGGGGGATGTTGGTGAATCAAAACTCGAAATTTGATGTAGTGGTCATTGGCGGTGGCCAATCCGCGCTCACCGTAGCCTATTTCTTGAGGCGTACCGGCCTTTCCTATGTATTACTCGACGCCGAGTCAGCACCGGGAGGGGCCTGGCGGCATGGGTGGGATTCTCTCCGACTATTCTCGCCGTCTGCTTGGAGCTCTATTGCCGGCTGGCCCATGCCAGCAGTATCCGAGGGGACTCCTGGGCGGGACGATGTTGTCGACTATCTAACTCAGTACGAACGCCGATATGACTTTCCCATCATCCGATCCACGCGGGTAAACCGTGTCGAGAAAATCGAAGACGGATTACGGGTTGTCTCCGAGGGAAGAGCCTGGGAGGCCAAAGCGGTTATCAGTGCAACAGGCACCTGGAGCCGCCCATTTATCCCAAGCTATCCCGGACAGGAGTTGTTTTTAGGGCAGCAGCTTCATTCCGCTCATTACGTTGGGCCGGATGAGTTTGAGGGGAAAACTGTCCTTGTCGTCGGTGGTGGCAACTCGGGAGCTCAGATTTACGCCGAGGTTTCCAAAGTGGCTCAGGCAACCTGGGTAACTCAAGAGGCCCCGAAGTTTCTACCTGATGAGGTCGATGGTCGCGTCCTGTTCGAGCGAGCTACTGCTCGATTGAAGGCGCAGCAGGAGGGCCTGGAACCTCAGCAGCCGCCAGGAGGGCTCGGAGACATCGTGATGGTTCCGTCGGTCAGGGAGGCTCGTGAACGCGGCGTGCTGAATGCCGTACGACCATTCAAGCGCTTCACTTCAACAGGCGTTGTGTGGTCGTCAGGAGACGAAACAGCGGTGGATGTCGTCTGGTGCACGGGATTTTCTCCCGCGCTCGACCACCTGAGCAGCCTGGGCGTTGTAGGCCTGGACGGTAAAGTGGCTGTGGACGAAAATCGAAGTGTTGCGTCACCCAATCTGTGGCTGGTGGGTTACGGCGATTGGACGGGGCTCGCCTCTGCGACATTGATCGGAGTAACCCGCACCGCTCGGGATGTAGTCAAGCAAGTGCAAAGCTATCTCACAGATGCAGCACGATAGCTCACGTCCAGAATTCGAGTGGACTACTATGATGCCGCTTTAAGCTCGGGAAAAATAATTGGCTCCAGTGGCGGAGTCGCCTGGCACAGTCCGAGCCGCCAGTAACCGACGTCGTGCCATTTCCCAAGCTTGAAGCCCACCTCCGGATATGTCCCGATATGGACGAAGCCTAGCGACTCGTGCAGGCCCACACTGCCCTCATTGGGTTGCGCAACTCCGGCGTAAGCTGCGCGAAATCTCTGTTTTTCAAGGGTCGGAAGCAAGGTCTCATAGAGCTCACGGCCAACGCCCTGCCGGCGAGCCGATTCAGCTACATAAACCGTCACGTCAACAGCCCATCGGTAGGCCGGACGAGCCCTGTGCTGGCTTGCGTAGGCGTAGCCCTTGATCTCGCCATCCTCTTCAGCCACTAGGTAGGGATATGTCTGAAGTGTCGTCGTTATCCGCTGAGCAATTTCCTCAACGCTTGGCGGGGTCTCTTCGAATGAGATCGCTGTATTTAGAACAATGGGAGCATAAATGCGCTGGATGGCTTCTGCGTCGGTGATTACTGCCGTACGAATTTTCAAACCCTTTACAGCCATCTTGAATAATCTCTTCGTTGAATTGCCGTCGTTCGGCGCTCGGAATTTAACTACGCTCGCCGCAGCGATGCATTTCTGACTGAAACCGGTGACTGGTATGGCTTAGAGGCAGAAACGATCGACATGGCCAATGTACCTGCTGGGCGAGGTCGTAGGCGATCACAATTCGCACTTGGCGACCTACTGCGCGCTTCGAAAATTCGGATCTGTAAACTAAATTTTTGATCTGTAAACCTCGGCGGTTAACACGTTAAAAAATTGGTTTACAGGGTGCATCTGAATTCTGGCCGCGCTTGGGGCTATGTTGCCAATTTATGGATAATGCGAGCCCGACATCGGATTCTATGACCCCACTGTCTGATGGTCAGCTCTGGTCTCTTGCCTGCGAAGCCTATGGGGATGATCTCCCTGTAATCCTTCGATCGCTTTTAAGCGTCTACGAGCGTCGTCCTGGGCTGAATAATCCTATCCGTGTTCACAGGTCGGTCATCGGCGTTGATGGCTTTATAGCGCTTCGAGAGGCCCTTGTTACACAGCGCTCCAATAGTTTCCATCAGATCCAAGGTTGCTTGGAGATCCGCGAACCTCTGGCTTGGCATCTCGTACGCCATCTGCAGCAGAAGCTGATCATCGATGGGCATGCCCCTGCTTCAATCCGCGACCAGCGTTTTGCGGCAGACCTGGGGCTTTGAGTTTATCCCGGTGACGCGACTAGTCGCGCATTGGGTCACGGCGGTGCTGGTCGTCATCAGTTGTGGCAGTCCCTTTGTCCGATTTCGATCGCAGCTGTTTGATCGATACACCCGCTTCGCTGAAGTCTGGCATCATCTCCGCGAACTCCATGGGTGACGAGACGGTGCTTCGGGCAGCAGTGCGCAAGTGCCTGGATGAAGAGCGTATAGGGCCGATTCATGGCCTTGGGTTCAGTGACTGTGGCCCTTACGTGGGTGATTGCTGCGAAGCTAAAAGCAGTCACATCACAATAATTTGGAATCTCGGGTTTGGGCTCCAGTCGCTTTCATTATCATTTTCGTAGAAAAGCAAGTTGTTTCGGATTTGATCGTCAATTTTTTCCAGGAATGAAACAATCGACGATATAAGAGCAATAACGTTTTGCTCTGTTATATTGCGATACTCGCCTTTAAAAGTTTTGCCATTTCTGTGGACGATATCGTGCCGGATCTCAACAGCTTTCTTTAGTTCTAGTGTTTCTTCTCTAGGGAAGTTTACAATCAAAACGTTTTGATATAGTTTTGATGTTTCTTCGATGTTGTGAAAGCTGGTCTTGTCGAGTAATGCCGACACATCTTTTTCAAGCTTTTCAAGCGTCAGGTATATCTCACTAATCTTGATTTTTTTCTGAAACGAATCTTCAAATTCAACATACCTTCGGATTACTGCTTGATTATTAAATATTAATTTTCTCATTGTGTCTGATAGATATGTTTCAAGCGCGGTGATAACACCTGCAAACAGAAGCTTTGCAAGTGTATTATTTACTTCGACCGTGTGCACAATGTTTTCTATTTCATGTATCGAAGTTTTAAAAATTTCATAAAGGTATGTGCGCGGCTGAAGGTACTCGATATACGTATCGAACGCAGCTATAGATCCTGCCTTGACGCAGTCTGTGCAGTCCATTATCACTTCGGCGTCGTCAGGAGTAACTTCTAACACTGCGAGCGTGTAGCAGTCGGGAGTAATGCAAGGGAAAGAAGTATATCGATTATCGCTGTTCCATTTGCCAACACTAGTCAAATAGTTTATTACCGCATCCGTGTGCTGATAGTTATCATGTAGAGCGCGTCGATCTAGCTCCTCATTTACGATGACTTTTAATTTGGATAACCAGTCGTCTAACGTCATTCCGGTAATTGCGTTGCGAAGAGTGGCTACGTCGTCCGGGTAGTATTCTGTTGCAAATTCAAATTCTTTCTCAATATCTATAATGGCTCGCTCATACTCCGATTCTAGGAGACGTCTGTCGCACCCTTGGAGCGCTAGTCGACGACGGGCCGTCGCTGCGTCGGTCACATATAAATGCCGCTTAGTACCAATGTTAGCTTCATTCCCTTCCCTAGTTATACGATCGGATTTTTGGAAATACCACTCCGAGAAACACTGACTAGAGTTGCTAAATACTTCGAATCCTTGAATTTTAATGTCATACCAGCTGGACATTACTGCCTCCTTATGGTTGCTAGATCGCGACGCCGGCCGACAAATGCTATGCGTCGATTGCAATTGCTTGCATATCTAACCTGGGCCAGTGTCGCTCGACGGAGCGCCCGAAACAGAGGAGACAGCCAAACATTAGCCTGAAGTTAGCATTTCGCCATTAAGTCGTCGAGCGGCTGCTTTTGGCCGATCAGGGTCGGCCAGCGGGCTGGTCAAATCCGACGCAAACGACTGGTCAAGTCGAATTCAAATGGGTGGTCAAGTCCATGCAATTACTCAGCGGCGACAGTTGGATGCCAATAGGGGATCTGTGAGGCCCCTGGCTTATCCAAGACAATCGCCACACTTTGCTCGGCCCGTGTGACCGCTACATAAAAATCGGCTGCGGATAGGGGCAAGAGATACTCCCCTTTGCTGATGAACTTGCCGATAGGTTCGGTTGGATAAATCAGCACGCGGTTGAAGGTTTGCCCTTTGGATACCCCAAAGTTCATGTAGTTGAGGTCGAACTCCGTCCCCGAGCGAATGCTGTTGCGCAGGCACTGGGGTTGGAATGTCTCAACGTACTGACGGACGTGAGTCTTCTTCACGAGGAAAACGCCGTCGTGGGGTGTGATCGAGTGATTCTGTGAGGTCGTTTCCGGAAACTCCCAGATTGCCTCGAAGATGGTGTCGGAAAAGGTAGCTATTGTCTGGCAGCACCTCCACGTGACAGAGCTGTAGTTGATTTCCAGGCGGCCTGCTTTCTGCTGTTTTTTGAACCATGCAATGGATTTCGAGTAGGCAAAGGCCTTCTTCATTTGACCACGAGGATTGGTGGACAAGACTGCCTGCCGGACGTCCCCGACGAGCCGTATCTCAATGCGTGTGCCGAACAGCGCCTCCAGGATGTCCCAGTCGTAACCTGAAAGATCCTGAACCTCGTCGATGAGTATTTCGTCGTAAAGGCATTCGAGGCGTTGAATCAAGGCCCCGCCGCTTTGGCCAATCAGTTGGTGGGCCAAGCGTGCTAATTCCTTCGCATACACACTGTCCGACGAATCGAAAAATCGATTCTCACCGCTGGCATATCGTCCTGGATCACCTTCGAAATTGAAGCCCCTGCAGCGCTTGCCGGGGAATGCGAATGGGACGAAGGGTTTGACGAAATGACGCAGCAAAAAGCTGAACCAGCCAGAGACTTCCAAGCCGGGTCGGTCTCCGGCATACCGCCTTACGCGCTCGCGCAACTCGATCTGATTGGCCTGGGCGAAGGTGATGAGCAGAACTTTGCGATCGGCTGCTAATGCTTTGCAATGCTCCACCAGGCCTTGAGTCTTGCGAGCACCCGCAACTGCCAGGGTCAGGTAGTTTTTAGCCATGAATGAACGCCGCAGCCGCAGCCATATATGGTGGCGGTGTGACCGTCTCCTTGGATTTGGCGATGAGAAGTGCTGCTTCCGTTTTCTCTCTCGACATCCATTTCTCAAGCTTGGCCCTATCAGTGGCCCCAAGAATCTTGCGCAGAGACTCTTCGCTGTTGCACGCCCTCAATTGTGGCTCCAATGTCCTGCCCGCTTCCTTTGCACCAATAAAGAGTTCGCGCTTTCCTGTTTCGAGCAGTTCGCTGACAGTTTCCTTAAGGGTTTCTGGGTCTTCTCCGTCGTTGTCTCGAAGAACTGCAACTGGTCGATCGATGGCAGTACACAGTTCAAGGCAGCGCCTCAACGTCAGCCCGTGCATGCTCATCACATCAATCCCCAGCTCCATCGGGTGCTTACCGTAGAGGTCTTTGAAGAATCGCTCGAACAGAATCTCGTCCGAAGGGCCCTCCACTAGGACGAGCTTGTGAGCCAGCACCATCCGCAACGTGTCGAAGCCTGGGAGCTTTTGGAAATAGCCGACCGTGTCCGGATCAAGCGTCTCGATGTGAGATGCCTTGCCGCGATGCAGGAGGAGCAAGGAGCTCAGGCCGAGGCGATTCAGCACATAGGCACTGTGGGTCGAGATGAACAGTTGACGCTCACCTGCAGCCTCCTCGATGCGCGACAGCAGCGTGGTCAAGCTGGTATGTGACAGGTGATTCTCTGGCTCTTCAATCATCACGATGCTGGTGTGCTCGGACAGGCGCTGCATGGCCAGCGAAATCTTGATCGAAGCCTGCTGCCCTTGGCCTGCCAAGGCGAACGGCACATGATCTACGTGTGGTGTGACCGACCCCTCCCAGGAGGATTGAGCGCTTTGATCCATGGCTAAGGCCATCACCTGGTTATCCAGTGGCGCTCGAATATCCTTGAGGCGATCATTCACTCCTCCCAGGGAGTTAGAGGTCATGGACTCTTTGATCTCGCGGTAATGCTGGGAGATCTTGGCTTTCTCGCTCGGCTCCAAATGGTCACTGAGGATCTGGCGTAGGTGATAGTCGACGCCTGAGGTTGAGCGGACGGTACGGGAATCGATAGTCGCAACGGCGAGCTGCCGGGGGCGCCGAGTCAGTACCTCATCCCCAAAGGTACGCCATTCAATCTTGTAGTACTCAACGGGTATCAGCGCGCTGGGGTTGATACGCCACTGGGCAAGTTCCTCGTCATACTCGGGGTTAGGAATGACCTTGAACGAGATACCAGGGCAGGCATTCGTCTTCCTATCGCTGTTGATCGCCCCGCAGAGAAACTGCAACTCTGGCCGATTTTCTAGAAATAGCTCAATCAGGATCTCTGGTAGCGCCGATTTTTCATCCCAGGCGCAGTCTTCCAGAAATTGATTAACCAGGTCTTTGTTGAACCAGTACGGGTTCAGCTCCTCCTGAGCGGAGCGACCACCGGTACGCCCGTTGAGCGCGAGACCAATTGCCTCCATCAGGGTCGACTTCCCCGCGTCATTACCGCCCACAAGGATATTGAGATCCCTGTTGGGCAGCAGCGTGAAGTCGCCGTAGATCCGATAGCCCTGGATTTTGATCTTCGTGATCATCTGCTGTCCTTACATGGAAGGGATGTCCGATTAGTCGGTGCATTACTCATAGTGGAGCTCACCAAATAGTCCGATCATGAGGTCGCCGTCCAGGATCTCAAAAGGTAGGGTGACGTACTGATCTCGATGGCGAGGTAGCGCCTTTCCATCGTGCGGTGCGTTCTTCGTGTGCCCTTGAACCTTTTCCCCGTTCTCCTTGATATAGGGAAGCACGACGATCCGGCCATGGTTCTTGGATAAGATCGTTCCCTCGTACCACAAGGTGTTTCCTTCATCGCTGCTGGACTCGCCACCCGTGTTTTTCAGCACCCACCGTGGCACCCCGTCGTCCTCATACCAGAACACGAAGCCACCGCAGACCACTACTCTCTGGCCGCGCATCCTCGCCTCGGCAAGCATCTGCTTGACGCTCGCTAACTGCAGCAGCTGATTGGCTCTGGGAAGAAGCAGTGCCCGAATCTGTGCTTTCGTTCTCCCCCAGTGATCTGCTCCCGAAAGACCGAATCCTTTGGCTGTCACCTCTCGCAGGCAAATCTGCGAGCGTTTGGGAGACAAGGCTCCGATCTGTTCCCACGTCTGGTCTTCGGTACGACGAAGGCACATGTTGAATCTCGGGATGGCAACTATCTCCAGGTAAGGAGCGCGCTCAAGCTCCTGGTAGAGGGGTTGTCGCAAGCTTTCCATCGTATTGTGCAGTTCCAGCTCCTGCATGTTGGGACGGGGCAAATGGGCGTTTCGCTTGATTGCTTCGCGCTCCATGAGCTCTTCTTCTCCCCGGATACGGCGCGCCGCCGTCAGTGCTTTCTCGACCTTCAGGGCGGTCGAGTTCTGAAGCACAGGATCCGGCACCGCCTGAGCTACCAGTTCACTGGTTCGGCTGTTGAATTCGTCCGCAGCTCCTATGGCCTCCTCGTAGGAGGTGAAAACAGCCGCCCTCGCATGGCCACTGCCGTTATCGTAGAAGTAACGCTTCCAGGACAATTGGGAGTCGGGGAAGAGCTTGAGTGCCCGCAACTGCCATGTCCATCCGATGCTGAATTGCCGGAACGGAAGGACGGCCAGGGTGGGCATTGAGTTGTATGGCATCTGATCTAGGCGCATCGATTCTCCCTGCTTTTTGCGTTCTAACGCCCGTGGAGCGCTGGAGCTAATCCTAGGGGAGATAGATTCCCCCGATCTCATGGATAGCATATTGCCAGGATGAATCAATACTAGACCGCTGGTGAGGCGTTATGAGGTTGTGAGAGCCGCCTCCTGGTATTGGTATTGCTACGGATCTGGCGCTTTAGGTCAAGCAGGAGGCCGCTGAGCGGCTTATTGGCAGATCGCTTCATCTGCCTCAGCCTTATCACTTTTTCAGCGACGTAATGCGCTTCTCTGCGATCTCAGCGTCTTGCTTGTACAGTTCCTTAAGCTCCTGCCTTAGTCGGAGGTATTCGGCTACCGGTAAACCTTCTTCCAACTGCTGCTCAAGGTCTTTTGAGAGTGTGAAGTACTTGTCCATAGCCAGTGTAAGGTGCGTTGAGCTAAGGGTCTCGGTGTAGCCCGACAGATCCCTGAAAGCGAGATGGATGTAGTTCTCCACCGAGTCTGGGTCGAGGTGACCAGTCCATTCGGCGACCTCGGCTTTGAAGGTTTCGGTGTCCAAAAGCGCACGCCGAAAATCATCCGCGTTGTTCAGCTGATGCCGTGCGATGAACTGGGTGAAGAGGCGAGTGATCATGGCATGCCGGAACATGTGCGGGCAGATCTGAGACTCGATACCTGCGAGCTTTCGAAGCTTTAGGATTTCGTTAGAAAAATTTTTGTCGCTGAGGGGCTTTCCGGTTCTGGAGCATACAAACAGGTAGCCGTGATCCTTGCTTCCTTTGTAAAAATTGCGCATGAGCTTGCGCCGAGGGCCATCGATGAACCGGTCTAACATTCGCAGCGTTGGCATCAGAATCGGTACATACCGCTTAGCATCTTCCTCACGCTTCAGGGTGTCCAAGCGCAATACCGGAGAGTCGAGGCCAAGAGCAATCGCATCGCGCACATCCTGCACCTTCAGGTTTGCCAGCTCGCCACGCCGAGGGCCGAGGTCATTGAACAATTCGATCATTATGAGGCGCCGCATTTTCACGAAGTCGGTGGCCTTGTCCTTTCGATTGGCAGCCCTAAGCATCTGTACTTGCTCGCTGGTAACAGGGTCACGACGCCGTACTCGGTGAGGCTTGCCGAATGAGTGGTGCCAAAGATGGGACTTTAGAACTTTTCTGCCTCCCCGGACTTTGATGTAGTAGGTCTCCTCGCGCGCACGGATGGTTCCGTTCTCTGAAACGAAATTCGGGTGACGATAGAAGGTGCCCACAAAAACCAAAAAATCGAGCCACACCTTGCCCGTGGCAATCACACTATTTTCTGTCTTCTTGGGCTGAGCTGGATTGTACTTAGCGGGCTCCAGTCGGATTTCGACAATGTAAGCCGTGAAGGTTTGATCCGTGAGGTTGATCGGATCGATACCATCCCGATAGCACCGCTTCAGCAACTGTCCCACCATCCCTGCATGGCCTGCCATCGAGCCCCCCTTCGTCCCCCTCCGGGAAAGGCCATTGCGTGTGCGACCTCGGTTGTTGAGCAAAGTCTGAAGATACAAGTTGCCGATGAGGCAGGGCGAACCGTTCGGCCAACACAAGAAGGACATGTTCGTCGCCTCTTTGGTGCTGAATCGATCGACAGAGTAATGGCTGAAAAATGTAAACTCACCGAGTAGAGAATGAAGCTTTTTCTTGGTCACGGCTTGCATGACTACCCCTTCCTGTAATCGGCAATGTTGGACACGTCGGCGGAGGGTGCCGGCGCTTCGACAGTGTGCAGGGTATTGAAGGGTGGCATCGCCATGCTGAGGATCGCTCTTAGGTTCTCAGTTGCATCCTGCGCCGCCTTTTCCCGCAGCAAGTGGGAGGAGGCGTTGTGGATGTTGAAAAACCAATCGTGGGACTCTGCCAGCGCTTTAAGCAGGAGCATGTTGGTCTGGCGATGCAGCAGAAGCTCATGCTCCAGTTCGGCAACCTTCAGCGTGAGGCCAGAGCGGCTGCGCTTGTTGGCTCGCTCTCCACGATTCTCCGCAATCTTAAGGGCTTCTAGCGCTTTGAGCCTTAGGTCATTGAGGGCCTTGAACCCGCCAGGTAAGTGACCTTCGGCGTAGGTTTTCAGAGAGTTCAGGCTCATGGCCATGATCTGTAGGGATTCGCCACGATCGCTGGTTACCATGCGTTCTAGAGCCGCAATACCACCTTGGCTCTTCAGCGCTTTAAGAAGCTCCTGGTCGGCATAGTACTGCTTAGGCCGTTTGATAGCTTCAACCAGTAATGCGTGCAGCCCACGCACCGACGGCACGGCCTGTGCGGCCAGTGAAACACCCTTGCCCTTGCTCATGCTGCCTCCGGAGCACGCTTAAGGCGCGCCACAATCTTGAATTTTTTGCCTTCGTGATCGCTGAAAAACTCGGGCTCGATCTCGACCCAGCCCTCCTGCATCAACTCCACAATTTGATCTTCCAGGTCGTGGGTGCTGATCAACGTGAATTTTTCAGTACCGTAGCGTTCCTTCAGCAGATGCGTGAGCTCCATGAAGTTCTCATAGTTGCCTTGGTGCAGTTGCTCGGCCACGGCCTGCGCTTTCGCGCTGGCCAGCACTGCACCATCAGTCGACTCCGTGATGTAGCGGTATACGTGCTTCGGATCAGTGTGCCCGAGCATCCATTGCAGCGTATCGAGCTTGGCGAAGCTGCCGCAGTAGAAGAACAGCATCGCGAAGAACCGGCGCATCTGATGCTGGCGGAAGTAGTGTCGTTCCCCCTTAGCCGTCAGCGGGGTCTCAAAATAGTCGCAGTAGAGATCCAGGTTGCGGTTGTAGACGTAGGCACTGGACTCTGTCAGTTTCGCTGCACCCTTGAAGTTCGGAACAGAAAGGAGCTTCTGAAGCTTCGGGATGTAGCCGATACGACGAAGCACCTTCTGCATTCGAATGAGTGTCTTGATCATATCTGCCGCGATCGGCTCGATCGGCCTGGCTTCTCGGCGGCGCATGCCAAACAAGTGCCGAGTGCTTTTTGCGTTCCGGAACAGCAGCCAACCCTCGGTCTCATCTAGGCAGTCTTTGGCGTTCAAGTCGTACAGCTCGCTGACCCTGCGTGCCATCAGGATTCCCACAGTCAGCTGTACGCAGCCTATGTAGACGCCCAGAAGCTCATAGAGGCCATGATTGGCACGCAGGCTCTCAAAATAGGATTCTTTGGTGCCCTTGATATTGCTGTGGTATGCCCCGTTGTTCGCTGAGTTCATAGCCAAGCAAAGCTTGCTTACACCAAACGCTGCCAGCTTGGGCCCTACCAGTTGTTGAACCTCTGATGCGGTCAGGGCGCTCGGGGAAACGCTGCGTTTACGACACTCTAGTGCGATACGGCAAAACGCCCTGCTAAGCTCCTGGCCATGGTCGAGGTGAAACTCGATTGCCTGGCGCAGACCCGTGAAGACGATTTCGGACGGAAGGGTGCGGAAGCGCCCGATGGTCGACAGATCAGGCTGGAATTTTTCCGCCTTTATGAGGGCTTCTTCCCTTGGGGCTGGCAACTTCAACTCATGGAGAACGCCTAGCTGATACACTGCGCGCCGGTAAGTAACGTATGTAGAATCACGCATTTTTTCTCGGGCGCCGCTTGTTACAGGCGCACCTGGGAACTCACGATCGAACTGTGAGGAGTCATCATTATAAATGAGGATGTCATACATCACTTTGGGTTGGTTTTTCCCCCAAAGGGTCTCTAGATAGATCTCCTGCGATAGCTGAGTGGTGTTTGGTCTGTTACCACCCACCTGCTTGTGGTAGAAACCTTTAAGATAGAGCGCGGCGCGAACTTTAGGAATTAGCTCGCAAGCAATGCCGAGGTTGTTATCGACACGCTGCTCATCGGAAACTTCGGCAATTTGGGGCATGGCTTGAATGAGTTCGGCCAAGGCGATGGAACTGGTTGCTTCGACAAGCTTTAAGCAGTAATTTCTCAGCCGTTCACGCCAGTTGTACACCGACTCTGCAATGAGTGGAGTGTCAGCAAGCGTTTCGAGAATCTCTGTCAAGTTACCGGCAGTAAGACCTTCCAGGCCATACTTCGCCAATCGGTAGCGTTTGCCATTAATTAACAAGAAATCCAAGATGTGGCATGCATGACAGAAGCGCTGAAGCTGCTGGCCCTGGACTTCATTGGTCTCCTGAATATAGCCCGAATCGTCACGAGTGCAGGACGTTAGGTAGTACTTGAAGCCCAACAGAAGATTTTGGTTTTTGGCATCCGTCAGCAGGCTTCCATCATCCAGCTGCACCCTCCAATCCAGGTTTTTGGGCTTTTTGTAGTCAAAGCTGTATTCCCAGATATCAGCGTCGAAGTCATTCAGCAGCCAAGACGCGTATCGATACGCCTCTGAGGGCTCAACCAAGAAAGGGGCAAGGAAATCGAGCTCAGGAGGCAGTTGCATAGATCAGGTCTTCCATGTGAGAGGCATTGACGTGGTGTTGAGCAGCTTCGAGGTGATCAATCAAGTCACTGTCCAGGCCTTCCTCAATATCTTTGACCACCAGATCCGTGAAGCGCGCCCAGTAGATGGCCTTCGAGCAGAGCTGCCTGCCTGTTGGGTTTGTCTTGGTTGCTTCGACAACGGCGGCTTTTAGCGACAGCAGGGCCGTGAGCACGCCGGTATCGATCGAAACGATCACCTGGCCAGGCTTGTCAGCATCAGAATCGTTGGCTGCGGCTGCGGCTGCGGGCGTCTTGAGATAGTCAGGGTTCTGCAAGTGCTCCGGGATTTCCCGCAATGCGTGGTTTTCCAGGAATTTATGGAGCTCCTCCATGCTTGCGAAGTGGGCGACTTCTAGCAGGCGCGGGCTGTCTTTCATAGCGCGGCAGATAATCCCGCGCTGAAACAGACGGATCCAGCGTGTCTGGAAGAAGGCCAGGATGGGCTCTGGCAAGTAGCTGCTAAGCAGTGTGGAGGTGTATCCCTTGTGGCCCAACGCCCTGGCCATCTCCTCAACGTCGTGATCACGCAGGAAGATCTCGACGGCTGCGGAAGCGCGAAATGCTGTGACTGACAGCCTAGAAATGAAGCGCACGGTCGCGAATTCGCTACGATTTCCAAGAACCATGAACTCTTCAACCATTTCGCGTCTGAACTTAATGGTTTTATCATTCAGCTTAATGGACTCTGGCTTAGACGGTGTAGCAAATCGTCCTGCGGTGTGAAGAAACATATATCGCCACTCGTCGTTACCTGCTGCTCGAAGCTCGTCTCGCAATACTTGGTTCATGGAAAGCGTAAGCTGTACCCACTCGGTCTCTTCATCCGATAGCAGGATCTTTCTCTCACTATTATGGCCGCCAGCCCTGTCTTTATATCCGGTCAATTGATAGGCGCCCGACTCTGTTTTTGTGAGCGCTGTTAGGTCGCCTCGCTTATCATAAAGTTCTAGGCCCAAGAAAAACGCGTCGGTGACATCTGGATGTCCGTGGATCAATAGCATCTGTAGAGCGAAGACGGTCTCTACGCTGGGAATGCCAAGAAGCTTATAGGCTTCGCCTTTGGGAGCTTTGCCCAGGATGCTCTTTAAGTTGTTCTTGAAATATGTGATCCCTTTTTTTAGGAAGGTCGCACATATATTTTCTGCGCCAATTTCGTCGATAGTTTTTGCGTTGCTGTTACCACCGGTGATAACAGTTCCTCGTTGCCCACGCTCTACACAGGCCTCGTATGCTTCTTTGGCTTTTTGCAGTCGATGTCTCGCCCATTTCAAAACGAGCGCGTTGTCTTCATGGATGTTTTTGAACAGAATTTCGATAGCTTCGCTATCGGTAAGGTGGATAGGAACTTCTGTAATCAATTTGTCCTTTACAACTGTTCCGTCAGCTTTCTGTTTGGTATTTGTCTTTGTACCTGACGTCGACTTTGAAATTGGCCTGGGTAGAGCGCCCGAGAATGGCTTAGCCCAAATTCCGGATTGCAGAAAAACCTCATCCATTGAGAATACAAATTTTGAGTAGGAACGGCTTCGGTTATCTAAGTCTGTACCGTTTTCTAATGCCTGTGTGAAGCTGTGGAACATGAAGTCAACGAATAGTCGCCTGATTTCCACTGGATTTTGGAATGTCGAGATTGGCCAGCGTTCTTCGTTGTTCGCGAGATAATAGACAAATGTATTGAAGTCAGAATGGGATGGGCTCAACTTTTTCGACATGTTGTTGCTGTAGTGTTCGTACACACTTTCAGCGAACTCATGGCCATGAGAGTTCCACAAATAAGCAATGGGCACGTACCCGTTTTTTCCATTACGGCCTTGAACCGTCCAGCCATTCCAGTACCGCACAGCAATAGGATCCAGGTGATGTTGCATCTCCTGCCACACGTGCTGGTAGAGCTTAGGTTGCCAGTCTGCGGTGGTGAGTTCCGGCAGCATCGGAATCTCTTCGCGCATCTTGATCATTAGCTTGACGAAGCTCCGCTGGTACTCCCTCCTGGCTTGATATCCCACGGGAACTAGCGAGTCGCCATCGAGGGCCCCCAAAAAACCTTGGATGACTTTTTCGAATCCCGCGTTCGAAAGTGACAGGTAGGTGATGGGCGTAGCGGTCACATGACAGTAGGCATCGAAAACGGGAATGAGGTTGCCAGCCTTTGTATTGGAACGTGTGGCTAAAGCATCGAAAGAACGCTGCATGAGCTCCAGGACGTCACGAGGGATCGCTGTGATCGGATAGAAAGGCAAACACTGCATTTCCTTGATGATTGTCAAAGTGTTTTCCATTCACATAAATCCATTCAAGCCACTGTATTAACTACATTTTTGACAGCTTTGATAAGATAGTGCAAGTGGCAATCTCGTCGAGCGCAGCCTCGATGCCGACCTGGCGCTGGCCCTGAGCCTTAACGGTCGCGAGCTGTTTCGCGACGAGCAGCCGCTGAAGATCCTGCTGATGTCCGCCACCCTCGAAGGCGAGCGCTTGGCCGGCCTGCTGGATGACGCGCCGATCCTGCGCAGCGAAGGGCGCATGTTCCCGGTGCAGATGCGCTGGGGCCGGCCGTACCAGGCCGGGGAGTTTATCGAGCCGCGCGTGGTGCAAACTATCCTCGAAGCCCTGCATGACGAGCCCGGCAGTGTGCTGGTATTTCTGCCGGGGCAGGCGGAGATTCGCCGGGTCAACCAGCAACTGACTGAGGCCTTGGGAGATCGCCCTGATGTACTGTTATGCCCGTTGCACGGTGAGCTGGACCTCAACGCCCAGCGCGCCGCCATCGACCCGGCGCCGGCCGGCAAGCGCAAAGTGGTGCTGGCCACCAACATCGCCGAGACCAGCCTGACCATCAACGGCGTACGCGTGGTGATCGACGCCGGGCTGGCGCGGGTGCCGCGTTTCGACCCCGGCAGCGGCATGACCCGCCTCGACACCCAGCGCATCTCCCGCGCCAGCGCCACCCAGCGCGCCGGCCGGGCAGGGCGGTTGGAGCCGGGGGTGTGTTACCGGTTGTGGTCCGAAGACCAGCACGACGGTCTGGCCGCTTATGGCAGCGCGGAAATCCTCGCCGCTGACCTGGCAGGGCTGGCCTTGCAACTGGCCCGTTGGGGTGTGAAGCCCAACCAGTTGGTGTGGCTGGACGTACCACCGACTGCCGCGTATGCCCAGGCCCAGGATCTGTTGCAACGCCTCGGTGCATTGGACGAAGAAAACCTCACTGCCCATGGCCAGAAGATGGCCGAGTTGCCGGCTCACCCGCGTATCGCCCATCTGTTATTACGTGGCCAGGACCTGGGCCTCGCCGCCACCGCCTGCGACGTGGCAGCCTTGTTGGGCGAACGCGACATCTTGCGCGGCGGCGGTGCCGATTTGCACAGCCGCCTGGCGCTGATGTCCGGTGAAGAACGTGCGCGCGGCACCCAGGGGGGCGTGCAGCGCGCCAAGCAACTGGCCCGGCAATACCGTGGCTACCTGCGCGGCAAGGCGACCCAGCCGGTGGACAACCCCGACCACCCGCGCTGGCTCGGCGCCTTGCTGGCATTGGCCTACCCGGACCGCGTCGCCCAGCAACGGCGCCCTGGTGGCGCTGAATATCGTCTGGCCAATGGCCGAGCAGCGCTGTTTGCCGAAGCCGACAGCCTGATGAAACAACCCTGGCTGGTGATCGCCGACCTGGGCAGCCGCCAGGGCCAGCGTGAAGAGCGCATCTACCTGGCGGCGGATTTTGCCCCGGCGCTGTTCGACACGGTGCTGGCCGAGCAAGTGCGCAACGTCGACCAACTCGACTGGGACGAGCGCGAAGGCGTCTTGCGTGCCGAGCGCCAACGCAAAGTCGGTGAACTGGTGCTCAGCCGCGAACCCCTGACCGGCCTCGACGAATCCGCTCGCAGCCAGGCGCTGGTCAACCTGGTGCGCCGCAAAGGCCTGGAACTGCTGCCCTGGACCCCGGAACTGCGTCAGTGGCAAGCCCGTGTGATGCTGCTGCGCCAACTGGATGCCGGCAACACCAGCGAGTGGCCCGACATCAGTGACAAGGCCCTGCTCGCGAGCCTCGAACACTGGCTGATGCCTTACCTGGGCAAGGTCTCGCGCCTCAGCCATTTCGCCAACCTGGATATCTTCAGCTACCTGCACAACCTGCTGCCATGGCCCTTGCCCCAACGCCTGGAAGAGCTGGCGCCGCAGCATGTGAAAGTGCCTTCAGGGTCATCGGTACGCCTGGACTACAGCGAACAGCCGCCGATCCTGGCGGTGCGCTTGCAGGAATTGTTCGGGTTGGCAGACACCCCGCGCATTGCCGGCGGGCGCCTGGCCGTGAAGCTGCACCTGCTGTCCCCGGCGCGGCGACCGGTGCAGGTCACGCAGGACCTGGCGAACTTTTGGCGCAGTACCTATGCCGAGGTGAAGAAGGATTTGAAAGGGCGCTACCCCAAGCATTACTGGCCGGATGACCCGTTGGTGGCCGAAGCGACGGCCCGGATCAAGCCGCGTAAGTAGGCACGATGCAGTTCAAATGTGGGAGCTGGCTTGCCTGCGATCGCATCGCTGCGGTGTCACTGAAAGACCGCATCGGCGGCATCGCAGGCAAGCCAGCTCCCACAAAAGATTAAGGATGTGGGTTATTGCGCGGCAGGCAGCAGGAAGCGGGCGATAACCGGTAGATGGTTGGAAATGCGCAATGTGTCCTCCTGCCTCACCTTCGCCTCCACCCGCTTGATGCGCGGGCTGTAGAACAGATAATCCAAGGTGCGATCCGGCCCGTCCAGGCTCGGGTCATTGGGGAAGTGCGTCAGCCATTTTTCTCGATCAATCCCGCTGGACTCGCTGTTACGCGGGATCATCGGGTACTTGTCCCACAGCAGGTGCAACTCGCTGTCCGGCGCATACTGCCCACGCTTAGCCGCGTCCAGGCGCAGGTATTGGCCCAGTGGCAGCAGATTGAAATCCCCGCCGATCAACCAGGGCGTGCCCCGGCCTTCGAACTTGTCCAGCAGCTTGGCCGTGGCTTGCACTTGTTGTTGCGCTGCCGAGCGGCCAGGTGCGCCGCCGTCCAGGCGTGTATTGAGCACCGCCAGTTGGCCGCCATCGCTCAAGGGCAGGTAAGTCAGTAGCAACGCAGGTTTAGGTTGGAACTGCCGGCTGATGAAGTTGGTTTCGGCGGCCGGCAGTTGCAGGCGTTCGGCGTGTTCGATCTGATAGCGGCTGAGCGTAGCTAGCTTGCGCCCGACACTGCCGAAGATATGCAGGCTGGGCACAAAGTCGGCCTTCCAGTCGAACGCCTGGGCGCTGCAGGGGTAGAGGTCGACCAGACGCTCCTGTAACAGCGCAAGCTGGTCCTGATAATGGGAAGGCTTGGCGCCTTCGTCGACTTCCTGCAACAGCAGGATGTCGGGTTGTTCGTCGCGAATCACCCGCGCCACTTCGTCGAGGCTGAAGGCCATGTCTTCGACGGTGGGGCGATCGTCCGGGCCGCTACCGTCCGGGGTGTCGTACCAGAACACGTAGTTCTTGCCGGCCAGGTATTGCACATTCCAGGTCATGACCTTGAGCGCCTGCCCCGGCAACAGTGTCGGCGCACGGGGTGCCACGCAGCTGACGGGCAGGGTCTCTTTGTCGGCAGGGCGCCAGGTCAGGCTGTAGATCAGCGCGGCCAGCAGGCCGGTGATGATTAACAGGCTCAACAGGGTGATGCGCAATAAACGGGTCATCGGCTCGGCTTATATGCGTGTCAGAAGAGCCACGGAGCATATCACCGCACGTCGGCGTCGCCACCGATCAGCATGAATAAACGGAACAGCACCACGCTGGTGAACAGTTGCAGGAAGCTGTGGGCGCTGTCCATCAGCAGCCCCAGCAACGGCGCCGGTTCAGGGTACGCCGCCACGCTGGCGCCCTTGAGCAGCCACAACGGCGTCATCACGCACAGCAGGCACACCAGGATGCGCCAGAAATGCCCGCGGGTCAGGCGAAAGCTCTCCTTCATCGCCGCCAACGCCGGCATACCGCGCAGCACCAGCAGGTATTCGGCAAACGCCAGCACCACCATCAGCCACAAGCCCGGCAGGAAATACAGCGACAGCCCCAGCAGAATCAGCAAGGTGCTCATGGCTGTCAGCAGGGCAAAACGCGGCCACAGGCTCAAGGCCATGGCCCACACGTCCTTGGTGCGCGGCGACTCGCCCCGGGTGCGGGCGTCGAGAAACAGGATCAGGGCGCCGGTGTACAGCGGGTACACCAACAAACCTACGACCACGCTGTAGCCGGGAAACGCATCCGGGCCCAGCGTGTGGTCCAGCACCTGTTGCAGCAAGGCTTCGAGGATCACCAACGGCAGGCACAGCTGGACGATGGCGCCCAGGTTGCGCTGGGTAAAGCGGAAGGAGTCGCGCAAAACGTCTAACGGATTCATCAGGGTCATCACAGGCCTGGAAGCAGATGGCGACACTTTAACCGATCAGGGTCCAAGGGGCGCAAACGTAAACCTTGAGTAAAGACCATTGAAACAACTCGTAACATCCCCATAACTGGAAAGCCCCCAGCCTGATCACAGGCGGGACCGGAATTTTTTATCGGCAATCTAACGAGGTCGCCATGAACAGCGAAGAGCAAACCCTGATCGATGGACTGTTTTCACGGTTGCAGCAAGCCGAAACGGACTCAGCCCCCCGCGACGCCCAGGCCGAAGCGCGGATCAAGGAGCATATGGCTCGCCAACCCGCCGTCGGCTACTACATGACCCAGTCGATTCTGGTGCAGGAACATGCGCTGCAGAGCCTCGACGCGCAAAACAAGCAACAGGCCCAGCAAATCCAGCAATTGCAGGACGAGCTGCAACGGGCCAAGGCCACGCAACCAGCGCCGGCCAGCGGTGGTGGGTTCCTGTCGAGCATCTTTGGCGGCGGCTCCCGTGAGCCACAGCCTGCGCCGAGCAACTCAGGTGGCGGCTGGCGTGAGCCGGCGCGGCCCGCTTTTGGCCAGCCAGCGCCGCAACAGAACTATCAACAGCCGCAAGCACCGGCCGCCGCGCCAGCCGGCAGCGGCTTCCTCGGTGGCGCCATGAAAACCGCCGCCGGCGTGGCCGGTGGGGTGTTGCTGGCCGAAGGCATCAGCAGCCTGTTCCATCACAACCAGCAGCCGCAGGTGGTGGAAGAAATCATCGAACAACCGGCACCGGCCAGTGACCAGGGCAACTGGGGCAACGATGACCAGAAGTTTGCCGGCAATGACAGCTGGGGCAGCAACTCTGATAACTTCGCCGACAGCGATTATTCCGACGATTCCTCATCCTTTGGCGACGACGATTCCTTCGTCTGACACACCACGCCGGGGCGCTGCGGCGCTCCGGTCTGATTTTTTCCCGGAAACGCTCCCTTGGCTGGCATACTGGCGCCCTTTCCGGGCGCTGGCGCCTGGCTGTCCATGAGGAAGTGCGGTGAAAAAAATTGCAGTGTTCGCCGATGTGCAAAACCTCTACTACACCGTGCGCCAGGCCTATGGTTGCCACTTCAACTACGCCGCCCTGTGGGCTGACATCAGCGCGCGCGGGCAGATTGTCGAGGCGTACGCCTACGCCATCGACCGCGGCGACAGCAAGCAGCAGCAGTTCCAGCAGATCCTGCGCAACCTGGGCTTTACGGTAAAACTCAAGCCGTACATCCAGCGCAGCGACGGCTCGGCCAAGGGCGACTGGGACGTGGGCATCACGCTGGACATCATGGACGCCGCCGACCATGTCGACGAAGTCGTGCTGGCCTCAGGTGACGGTGATTTCGACATGCTGCTCGAGCGCATTATCCACAAGCATGGCGTGCGGGCCGTGGCCTACGGCGTGCCGGGGCTGACGGCCAACTCATTGATACGCGCCGCCAGCCACTACGTGCCGATCGAAGGCGCGTTGTTGCTCAAATAGATCGTTGAACGGAGTAGGAACAGGTTTGGAACGCATAGCGGTCATCGACTTTGAAACCACCGGCATCACCCCCAGCAGCCACTGCCGGGCCACGGAGATTGGCGTGGTCATCCTTGAGCGCGGGCAAATCGTGGACCGCTACCAGAGCCTGATGAATGCTGGCGTGCGCATACCGGCGTTTATCGAACAGCTCACCGGCATCAGCAACGCCATGCTGCGCAGCGCGCCACCGGCTGAACGGGTGATGAACGAAGTCAATGAGTTCGTCGGCACCACGCCCTTGATGGCGCACAACGCCGCGTTCGACCAGAAGTTCTGGGACTTTGAGCTTGGCCTGATCCGCCGCACCCGCCTGCAAAAATTTGCCTGCTCCCTGCTCCTGGCTCGCCGCCTGATGCCGGCGGCGCCCAACCACAAGCTCGGCACCCTCAACACCTACGCCAAACTGCCCCACACCGGCCAGGCTCACCGGGCGCTGGCGGATGCGGAAATGGCCGCCAACCTCACCGCGCACCTGGCCCAGGAACTGCGCCAGACTCATGGTTTGCGCGAGCTGTCCCATGACCTGTTGTGCACGTTGCAGAAAGTGCCTGCCGCAAAGATCAATGAACACCTGAAGAAACATCGCGGGTTTTAAGGCCTGGCGCTGATCGTCCCCACGCTCCGCGTGGGCATGCATCTGGTGACGCTCCGCGTCACGACTTTAAGAGCGGACGCAGAGCGTCCAGGGCGGCATTCCCACGCAGAGCGTGGGAACGATCAGCAAGTCGCTAAATAAGTTGACTGACACACCGCCTTCGCGAGCAAAACATCGCGGGTTCTGATCCAGCCACCCCTCTCAAGAACACTGAAGTTCCAATGTGGGAGCTGGCTTGCCTGCGATAGCGGTGTATCAGCCAGCCATTTATTGCCTGACCCTCCGCTATCGCGGGCAAGCCCGCTCCCACAGGGGGTTATGCGTCGACTATCGAGGCTGTGCGCACTCCAGCGCCTGGTCCACCACCCCCTTCGCCATCTCCACCAAATGCATCACCGCCCGCTGCGGCGCCTTCATCACCTCACCCGACGCATTCGCTGTCTCCACCGCGCAGTGCAACAACTCCGCCGCATGGGCCAGGGCGTCTTCGAAGCTCAGGTTGTCATTCAGGATAAAGATCGGCGCATCCGGGGCGGATGCCTTGAGGTAGTAGTCGATGGCACGACGGTGGAGCAGGGCGTCTTCGCTGAGGAAGTCGGTTTTGGGCTGGGGTGGATCGGGGGTGACTTTTTTGACCATGGTGAAACTCCTTGCTGGAAGAAGTCGACACCGTTCGCTTGCACGCGAATTAGGGTGGCAACTGTGCGTAGGTGTGCAAGACCGGGGCAAGGATCCAAACCCAGCAGGCCCGAAGGCCTCCCACGCACAGCCGCCATAACAGGCATATTGGCTGTAGGTTTATTTATGATCTTGCTTGCCATCGGACTTGCACGTCCGGTCACCGAACATTCGATGACAGAGCGAGACTAGCTACCGAATCCGACGGAAACAAGGCCGTGGGATTCTCTCGGAAACGTCCCGCAAATGAAAGGGATCGGTCTTGCTGGCCACTGAAACACGGAGGTTTTGAGGTCTCTTTCACCTGAGCGCTGAATGGTCGGTAGGCCAAATCCGGCTATGACCTAGGACCTTTCTGGTTTTCCTCTTTACTCCTCTATCGCGTCTTACTGCGACCTACCACCCCGTCTGTCACTCATGCACAGGGATTACAGTCATGCAGGAAAGCGATCTTCATACAGCGATTATGCGAAGCAAGTTGGAACTTGAATCAAATGGCATTGATCTGGGCTCCAGTTCAAGCATGGCGTTTCATGTGGGCAACACGATGACAAGCTGCCCGGCAGTCATGGTGTTGCCGAGTTCGCCAGGTTGGAGTCATGGCCCTCATTACCAGTTACTCAAGCCGATTCACGCTGACCCCGCTGTGCCGGATACGACGTTTGATGAACTCTGGAAATGTACACAGCAACACTACGGCCTCACGGCAGCCACCGTGATCACTGGCGCGGCGGGCATACCGATAAGCAAAATTGCGGTGGGTGCTTGGGTTCACGTCGGCTCCAGCAAAACCACGAACCTGGCTAGCCTGATCGGCATGCGCTTTTTCCCTCGTACATTGATCAGGCAACCCACCATGGCCAGAATGGCAAAGGCAACGTTTGGCACGGTTCGGGTATTTGGCATCATCGGGCGAGGCATACCCTTCGTTGCTGCCGGGCTTGCAGTCTTTGACCTAGTCAGTATTGGTAAGTGTGCCTATGAGGCGAGAAATGGAAGGTAGCCTGACCAGAGCCGACATCAGCGAAAAAGTGATCCAGCTATTCGTCGATATCATCGGCTTTATCGACCGAAGCGATGTGACGGAGCAAACCGATTTCATCCATGACTTCGACATCATTGATGACGATCTGACGTGCTTTGTCATGCAGATCAAGTGGCAGTTCAAGTTGCAAGCGACGCAGGAGGATTGGGATCACATCACGACCATCGAGCAGATAGTCGATCTGATCGTCCAGCGCAGATCGAGCCCTTTGTAGGAGCGAGCTTGCTCGCGAAGAACGCCAACGGTGACGCTGGCGTCCTGAATGCACGCGGCGCCCTCGGGTTTTTCGCGAGCAAGCTCGCTCCTACAGGGGGCGCGGCGGGCAACCGGTGAGGCCACTGGCGCCATCGCAGGCAAGCCAGCTCCCACAGTTGACCGCGTCGCTTGGGCAGATCAGCCAGCATTTTTGCCATTGGCTTCCAATTGCCCCAACGGCACCCGCCGCTCTATGGCGCTGGACAAAATAATCGAGGTCTTGCTGAAGCCGAACTTCGCTACCCGATTAATCAGGTTTTCCAGCTCGGGCATCGAGCCCACCGCCGCTTGCATGATCACGCACGGGTCGCCGGTGACCCGGTGGCATTCGGTCAGTTCGGGTATTTCCGCCAGGGCGTCGTAAACCTTTTGGCTGCCATGGTTGGTCAGTCGCAGTTCAATCACGCATTGAATCGGCAAACCCACTTTGGATAAATCCACCTTGGCCTGGTACCCGGTGATCACGCCGCTGGCCTCAAGCTTGGCCACGCGTTCGGCCACGGCGGGTGCGGAGAGGTTCACGGTGCGCGCCAGTTGCGCGTAGGAAGCACGGCCATCTTCAAGCAGGGCGCTGAGGAGCATGCGGTCGTATTTGTCCATGATAAGGCTCCGGTTGCGCATGGCTTTCGAAAGCACGGTTTATAGCCTTGATAACCATGGTTTGAGAAGTGTATTGGCGTTTTAAACAGGTTTTGTAACTTAAGTTTATCCACCTTCGTTTCTAGAATAAGTCTCCCATTTCCTGCCATAGAGCCGCCCAATGCCTGGCCCACGTCGCTTTCCCTTACCGTTGATCGCCGCCTTTTTTGCGTTGTATGTGATCTGGGGTTCCACCTACCTGGTGATCCGCATTGGCGTGGAGTACTGGCCGCCGCTGTTGCTGGCGGGGATTCGGTTTTGCACGGCGGGTGCGTTGATGTACGGCTTTCTCAGGTGGCGCGGGGTGCCAGCGCCGACCTGGCCGCAGTGGAAGGCGGCCGGGATGATCGGCATTTTGCTGCTCACCGTGGGCAATGGTGGCGTGAGTGTGGCCGAACATATGGGCGTGTCGTCCGGCGTGGCCGCGCTGGCGGTGGCGACGGTGCCGCTGTTTACCTTGCTGTGTGGGTTTTTCTGGGGGGCGCGTAATACACGGTTGGAATGGGCCGGGGTGCTGCTGGGGATCATCGGCATTGCCATGCTCAACATGGGCAGTACCTTGCAGTCGAGCCCACTGGGCGCGGTGTTGCTGTTGATGGCGGCGGCGTCCTGGGCCTTCGGCTCGGTGTGGAGCCGGCATTTGCCGCTGCCCCAAGGCGCCATGGCCAGCGCCGCGGAAATGCTCGTGGCCGGTGTGGCGCTGCTGATCGTCAGCGCGCTGTCCGGCGAGCACCTGCAAGCCATGCCGCCGCTGGAAGGCTGGCTGGCCCTGGCGTACCTCACGGTGTTCGGCTCGATCATCGCCTTCAACGCTTATATGTACCTGCTCAAGCACGTACGCCCGGCGGCGGCGACCAGCTACGCCTATGTGAACCCGGCCGTCGCCGTGTTGCTGGGGATTGTGTTCGTGGGTGAGAGCATCGGCCTGGAAGAAGCCTTGGCAATGCTGGTGATCATTAGCGCGGTGTTGCTGATCAGCCTGCCCCAATGGCGCAAGCCCAAACCGGAAATAAGGTAAACTGCCGCGCATTACGCCCTTGCGCTGAATTTTTCCTACGGTAACTACATGACTTTCGCCACCCTTGGCCTGATCGAACCCTTGCTGCGCGCCCTTGAGACGCTTGGCTACCAGACCCCGACGCCGGTGCAGGCCCAAGCCATTCCGGCCGTGCTGGCCGGTCGCGACCTGATGGCCGCAGCCCAGACCGGCACCGGCAAGACCGCAGGTTTCGCCTTGCCGCTGCTGCAACTGCTGACCCTGGAAGGGCCGAAAGTCGCCGCCAACTCGGCGCGTGCGCTGATCCTGTGCCCGACTCGCGAGCTGGCCGAGCAGGTTCACGCCAGCGTTGCCGAGTACGCCCAACACCTGCCGCTGACCACCTACGCGGTGTACGGCGGCGTGAGCATCAACCCGCAGATGATGAAGCTGCGCAAGGGTGTGGATATTCTGGTCGCCACCCCTGGCCGCCTGATCGATCTGTTCCGCCAGAACGCACTGAAGCTCAACCAGCTGCAAACCCTGGTGCTGGACGAAGCCGACCGTATGCTCGACCTGGGCTTCTCCGAAGAACTGGCGAACATCTACCGCATGTTGCCGAAAAAGCGCCAGACCCTGCTGTTCTCTGCGACCTTCTCCGATGACATCCGCCTGCTCGCCGGGCAAATGCTCAACGACCCGCTGAGCATCGAAGTCAGCCCCCGCAACGTTGCCGCCAACACCGTCAAGCAGTGGGTGGTGCCGGTGGACAAGAAGCGCAAGCCGGAGCTGTTTGTGCACCTGATGCGCAAAGGCCGTTGGAAGCAAGTGCTGGTGTTCGCCAAGACCCGCAACGGCGTGGACGCCCTGGTGGACAAGTTGCAGGGCCTGGGCATCAACGCCGACGGCATCCATGGCGACAAACCCCAAGCCACCCGCCAACGCGCATTGGACCGCTTCAAGACCAGCGACGTGCAGATCCTGGTGGCCACCGACGTAGCGGCCCGTGGCCTGGATATCGAAGACCTGCCGCTGGTGGTCAACTTCGACCTGCCCATCGTGGCCGAAGACTACATCCACCGTATCGGCCGTACCGGGCGTGCGGGCAACACCGGTGAGGCGATTTCCCTGGTGTGTGCCGACGAGGTGAACATGCTCTCGGCGATCGAGATGCTGACCCGTCAGACCCTCACCCGCAAGATGGAACCGGATTTCGAGCCGGAGCACCGCGTGCCGGACACCGATGCCAGCGGGCAGGTGGTCAAGAAACCGAAAAAGCCGAAGAAGCCTAAAGCGTCCGGCGGTGGCGGCAAGCGCAACTTGGGCAAGTGGGTAGACAGTGGGGAAGTGGCGCCGGCCGAGCCTTCGATCAAGCCGGTGCGCAAGGTGCCGGTGTTTAACACTGGGCCGCGTAAGAAGAAGTGATTGATCGTTCCCACGCTCCGCGTGGGAACGCATCCTGTGACGCTCTGCGTCACGAACCTAAAGCGGGACGCAGAGCGTCCCTGGCGGCATCCCCACGCAGAGCGTGGGAACGATCAGCGTTGGAGCCACTCCAACATCCCCAGCCCAGCCGTCCGGCCACTGGCAAAACAGCCGGTCAGCAAATACCCACCGGTCGGCGCCTCCCAATCCAGCATTTCCCCCGCACAAAACACGCCAGGCAATGGCTTGAGCATCAACCGCTCATCCAGCGCTTCAAACGGCACACCACCCGCCGTGCTGATCGCCTCATCCATCGGCCGTGTTTTCACCAATGTCAGCGGCAACGCTTTGATATCCACCGCCAATTGCGCCGGATCGGTGAAGTGTTCAGCGGGCGTCAACTCGCGTAACAACGCCGCTTTCACCCCATCCAACCCCAACTGACTGTGCAAGTGCTTGCTCATCGACCGCGAGCCACGGGGCTTGGCCAATGCGGCCTGCACCTTGTCCAACGGCTTGCTGGGCAGTAAATCGATATGCACCGTGGCCGCACCGTCGCGGTTGATCGCTTCGCGAATCGGCGCCGACAAGGCGTAAATCAAACTGCCTTCAATGCCGGTGGCGGTGATCACGCATTCACCCAGCCGAGGCTTGTCATCCCCCAGGCCAATGGCGACGTTTTTCAACGGTGCGCCCGCGAATTTGCTGACCATCAACGCGCTCCATGCCGACACTTCAAACCCGCAGTTGCTCGGTTGCAGTCGCACATAGGGCAGGCCTTTGCCTTCAAACAGGTTGAGCCATGCACCGTCGGAGCCCAAACGCGACCAGCTGCCGCCGCCCAGGGCCAGCAGCACAGCGTCGCTGTGGACAACTTTTTCGCCGTCCGGGCTGTGGATAAGTAAATCGCCCTCGTCATTCCAACCCGTCCAACGATGCCGGGTGTGGATAACCACACCTTGCTCCCGCAGACGCTTGAGCCAGGCGCGCAGCAGTGGCGCGGCTTTCATATCGGTAGGAAATACGCGGCCGGAGGTGCCGACAAAGGTCTGGATACCCAGGCCATGGATCCATTCGCACAACGCCTCGGCGCCAAAGCTGCGCAGCAGCGGCGCCATGTGCGGCGCGCGTTCAGCGTAGCGCGACAGGAACGCCGGGTACGCCTCGGAGTGGGTGATGTTCATGCCGCCTACGCCGGCCAGCAGGAACTTGCGCCCCACTGAAGGCATGCCGTCGTACAGGTCCACGCGCACGCCCGCCTGGCTCAAGACTTCAGCGGCCATCAGCCCGGCAGGGCCGCCGCCGATAATGGAGACGTGGTGGGCAGAAGTCTGAGGCATGGGCAGGGCTACGGTGATGTGAATAGGCCGAGCATTCTACCCGACCATGACGCCGCTGCCTGATCAAAAAACGTACACTTTCCTACAGGCCATGCGGCTACTCGCTTGCAGCCGCTTACGCTCAAGTTATCCACAGGCCGTTCCACAGGCATTGTGGGTAACGCCCACAGCTCAATGACAGCCTGATGACGTCCACACCCGCTGCGCGCTGTGGTGCAGGATGCCGTGGCGGCGGGCGAGGGCGGGGCGGTCCTTGCTGTAACCGCCGCCGATCACGCCCATCACCGGTATGTCGCGGCCAAGGCAGTGGCGCATCACGCTTTCATCACGGGCGGCGACGCCTTCGTCTGTCAGCTTGAGGTAACCAAGGGCGTCGTCCTTGTGCACATCCACGCCGGCGTCGTACAGCACCAGATCCGGCTGGTAGAGCGGCAGCAGGTAGTTGAGCGCGTCATCCACCACCTTGAGGTAGTCGGCATCGCCCATGCCCATGGGCAGCGGGATGTCCCAGTCGCTCTGGGCCTTGCGTGCCGGGAAGTTCTTTTCGCAGTGCAGCGACACGGTGATGGCGTCCGGCGTGTCGTGCAGGATGCGTGCGGTGCCGTCGCCCTGGTGCACGTCGCAATCGAAGATCAGCACGCGATTGACCCGGCCGCTGGCCAACAGGTAATGGCTGATCACCGCCAGGTCATTAAAAATGCAGAAACCCGCCGGATAATCGTAATGGGCATGGTGGGTGCCGCCCGCCAAATGGCAGGCCAGGCCATGTTCGAGGGCTTGTTCGGCGGCCAGGATCGAGCCGCCCACCGCGCGCACCGTGCGCCGGGCCAGGGCTTCGCTCCACGGCAGGCCGAGGCGGCGTTGGTCTTCGCGGGACAGTTCGCCGCTCATGTAGCGTTCGATATATCCAGGTTCATGGGCCAGGGCCAAAATGTCTGCCGGGCACAGCGGCGGGCGCAGCAATTGGCTGTCTTCGGTCAGGCCGCTGTCCACCAAGTGGTCACGCAACAGGCGAAACTTGTCCATGGGGAACCGGTGGTCCGCCGGGAACTCAGGGCTGTAGTCTTCGTGGTAGATCAATGGCAAGGACATGGGATTTTCTGACGGGAACCTGCGACGGATCTTAACAGCGCTGTACACTCACGCACATGGCAAGGCAGGGGGGATCCATGGAGCCAATACTGGAATTGGAAAGTGCACGCTTGGTGCTGCGCCAATGGCGCGACAGCGACCTGCCGGACTTTGCGCGCATGTGCGCCGACCCGCAGGTGATGCGCTACTTTCCGGCTCAATTGAGCCACTTGGAAAGCGCCGCGTTGATCGGCCGGATTCGCGGGCATTTTGCTGAATATGGCTTTGGTTTTTGGGCCTTGCAGCGCAAGGACACGGGCGAATTTATCGGCCTGACCGGGCTTGCGAATGTCAGCTTTGAAGCCGGCTTTACCCCGGCGGTGGAAATCGGCTGGCGCCTGGCCCGCGAACATTGGGGCCTGGGTTATGCCAGTGAGGCCGCCTGGACAGCGTTGCGCTGTGGTTTTGACCGCTTGCAACTGGACGAAATCCTGGCCTTCACCACCGAGAGCAATCTGCCCTCACAAAAAGTCATGCAGGCCATCGGTATGCATTACGATCCGCAGGCAGATTTTGAACACCCGAAAGTCGCAGCCGGTGACCCGCTGCGACCGCATGTTTTGTACCGCATCACCCGCGCCCAATGGTTGGACACGCTGCACGGATAAGCAGCCCGGAATGCCCTATTGATTGTAGGAGTTGCTCTATGAGCCAAGTATTGGAAGATCTGGTGGACTTGCTGACCCTGGAGCCGATCGAGGAAAACCTCTTTCGCGGCCGCAGCCAGGACCTGGGCTTTCGCCAACTGTTCGGCGGCCAAGTGCTCGGCCAGTCGCTGTCGGCGGCCAGCCAGACCGTAGAAGAAGCGCGGCATGTACATTCCCTGCACGGTTATTTCCTGCGCCCTGGCGATGCCGCGTTGCCGGTGGTGTATTCGGTGGACCGCGTGCGCGATGGTGGCAGTTTCAGCACGCGTCGTGTCACCGCGATTCAAAAGGGCAATCCGATCTTCACCTGCACGACCTCGTTCCAGTACGACGAACAAGGCTTCGAGCACCAGACCACCATGCCGGTGGTAGTGGGCCCGGAAAACCTGCCGTCGGAACTGGAGCTGACCCAGCAACGTGCGCACCTGATCCCCGAGCACATGCGCGACAAGCTGCTGTGCCCCAAGCCCATCGAAGTGCGCCCGGTCACCGAAAAAGACCCGTTCAACCCGCAGCCGTCCGACCCGGTCAAGTACGTGTGGTTTCGTGCCGACGGTGCCTTGGCGGACACACCGGCGTTGCATAAATACCTGTTGGCCTATGCCTCGGACTTTGGCCTGCTGACCACCTCGCTGCTGCCCCATGGCAAGACCGTGTGGCAGAAAGACATGCAGGTCGCCAGCCTCGATCACGCGCTGTGGTTCCACGCCGACCTGCGTGCCGATGACTGGTTGTTGTACGCCATGGACAGCCCGTGGGCTGGCAACTCCAGGGGGTTCTCCCGGGGCAGCGTGTACAACCGCGCCGGGCAACTGGTGGCGTCGGTGACCCAGGAAGGTTTGATCCGCCATCGCAAGGATTGGGCATGAGCCTCGGCGACGTTAGGCACTGGGTGTTCGACATGGACGGCACCCTCACGGTGGCCGTGCATGATTTTGCCGCTATCCGCGTGGCACTGGACATTCCACCTGAAGACGACATCCTCACGCACCTGGCGGCCTTGCCTGCGCCGGTTGCAGCCGCCAAGCACGCCTGGTTGCTGGAGCACGAGCGCGAGCTGGCCCTGGGTTCGGTGGCGGCGCAGGGCGCGGTGGAGCTGGTACAGGAATTGGCCGGGCGCGGTTACCGCCTGGGGATCCTGACCCGCAATGCGCGGGAGCTGGCCCATATCACCCTGGAGGCGATAGGCCTGGCGGACTGCTTTGCGATTGAGGATGTGCTGGGGCGCGATGATGCGCCGCACAAGCCGGATCCCGGTGGGTTGCTGAAACTGGCGGCGGCTTGGGACGTAGCACCCCGCGACATGGTGATGGTCGGGGATTACCGCTTTGACCTGGATTGTGGTCGGGCAGCGGGCACCAAGACGGTGTTGGTGAACTTGCCGGAGAACCCTTGGCCGGAATTGGCGGATTGGCATGCCGAGGATTGTGCGGCGCTGCGCCGAATGATCTAAGCCGGGCGACAGAGAGCAAATGTGGGAGCTGGCTTGCCTGCGATGACGGACTGTCAGTTGATAAAGTGTCAGCTGACCCACCGCTATCGCAGGCAAGCCAGCTCCCACATTTTGATGGGGTTCCTTCAGGTGCTACTGGGCGAACAGTACCTTTTCTCCCTCTGGCGAGGTAAACATCTTATCCCCGTCATGCCCCACCCCTGGCACTTCTACCAGCCGGTGGCCTAACTGCGGATGCCGCTGCTTGAGGTAGTCAAAATAGTTGTGGCCACGCATCAGCCGATACGCACCCTGGGTTTCGGCTTCGCAGCTTTTATCCAATGCCGGGTGGTTGGGGTCGGTGTCCTGCTGGCCCAACAGGTAAGTGATGTCGCGTGAGACGTAGTCTTGTTCCAGTTGCTGGGCACCTCGGCCCCCCACGTAATCCGGCAGGTTTTGCATGCCGTACTTCCAGTCGTTGAAGCCTGGGCAATTGGCGATGTCGAACGTCACCGGGCGCTGCGGGCTGAAGTACGCATAGGACGACGGGTTAGCCACCACATACCGCAGGCGGATGCCCTCGGAGTTCAGCAACGGGTGGTCGTGGCCGGTGAGGGCGAAGCGCTGCACCACTTGGCCGCCACCGGAATGCCCGGCGACCACGATTTCTTTCAGCGCCGGGAACAGTTTGTGGTTGCCCAAGTGCTTGATGATCTGGTCCAGAGCGCCATAAGAGCTGATCTGCCCTGGGCCGGTGGACGCTTCGCCGGCCATCCAGTCGTTACCCGTCCAACGCACTACCTCGTGGCCCAGGTGATTGCGCTTCACGTCGGCTTGATTGAGAAACTGCGGCGCGATCACCAGCGTAGTACCGCCCACCCCGGCATGCTCGGCGGCGTCGATGCCGCTTTGCAGGTAGGTTTGTGCATTGCGCAGGCGGCCATGCACGATGATCAATGCGCGTGTGACCTTGGGCAGTGGTTCGCGCCAATCCTGGCTCAGGCCCAGGCTGAGGTCGCCGGCCTCCAGATGAAAGCGATCGGGGCTGACCACCTTGACGCCGTGTTCGGTTGCGAAGGTGCAACAGGACACGAGCACACCCAGCAGTAACCCCCATCGTTTGATCATTTAGAGACTCTTGGCCGCGAAGGTATCGCATTGAGTGATCTGGCCCTGGGCGAAGCCGGTCTTGAACCAGCGCACGCGCTGGGCCGAGGTGCCGTGGGTGAACGAGTCTGGTACCACGCGCCCCTGGCCTTGTTGCTGCAAGCGGTCATCGCCGATGGCATTGGCTGCGTTCAGGGCTTCTTCGATATCGCCGGGTTCCAGCCAGTTCAGACGTTTTTGCGCATGGTTGGCCCACACGCCGGCAAAGCAGTCGGCTTGCAGCTCCTGGCGAACCAGCAGGCCACCGTCGCCTTCCATCTGCCGGCCCTGTTGGCGCGCCGCCTGGATCTTGGACGAGATGCCCAGCAACGTTTGTACGTGGTGCCCGATTTCGTGGGCGATCACGTAGGCCTGGGCGAAATCACCGGCGGCCTGGAAGCGTTGCGACATTTCCCGGAAAAAATCCAGGTCCAAGTACACCTGCTGGTCAGCCGGGCAGTAGAACGGGCCGCTGGCCGAGGTGGCGCCACCACAGGCTGAGTTCACCCGGCCACGGAACAGGATCAGTTTCGGGTTCTTATAGGCCAGCCCATTTTCCTGGAACACTTGGCCCCAGGTGTCTTCGGTATCGCCCAGCACAGCGCGCACAAAGTCGGCTTGCTCATCGTTGGCTGGCGGCGCTTGACGCGGCTGGGTACTGACCGATGGCGCCTGTTCCATCTGGCCGGTCAATTGGCCAAGAATCTGCATCGGGTCCTGGCCGGTCAGCCAGCCAATGCCGACGATCAGCACGATGGCCGTGAGGCTCAGGCCCTTGCCGCCGCCGAAGCGCATACCGCCACCGCCGCCACCACTGTCGTTACGGGCATCCACCACGTTGTCGCTGCGTCGGCCTTTTTTCCATAGCATGGGAGCAATCCTCTGTGTGCAAACCGTGATTGATTATGGTCGGTATTAACGGCAATAGCCTTCGCCAGTGGCGACGATCAGGCAGTCTTTTTTATCTGCCAGCCATTTCAAGCCGGTGGCGGCGCCGTCGCCAGCGCGCAACAACTGCGGGCCGTCGGGGCGGATGAAGGCGATGCCGTCTTCGGTGGCCTCACCTTTGAAGGTGCCGGCGTCATCGGCGTCGAGGCCGTATTGCATGGTCAGCAGGTAGTGGCCACGGCCAATGCTGTCGTCCTTGGCGATGGTCAGGTGCAAGCCTTCGACACCGACCCACTTGCCTACCCATTTATCGGTCGGCGGAGTCTCGGGCACCAGGGTCGCTTGCACGGAAGCCGGCGCGGGCTTGGGGGCTTCTTTCGGGGTTTTATCGCAGGCGGCGAGCAGGGCGAGGGCAGACAGGGCAAAGAGAATTTTTTTCATAGCGGCAAGGCCTTGGTTAAAAAGTGTGCAACGCCGGGGCGAGCGTGCAGCGTTGGACTCGAATCCACCGATTTAGTGCGCTGTTCGCCCGGTGTTTGGTTATGCTCTTGGGGCAGACTCCGGCCCGGCTGCTAGATTACCGGGTTGAGCGCGACTTGGTTCAGCGCTCAGCGTCCCGCTCGCCACACAAGAGAATTCAATGACTGTCAGTACCCCGCTCTCCGGCGTCAACCATCCGTTCAAAGGCATCCTGCTGATTGTGCTGGCGACGTTCCTGTTCTCCAGCCACGACGCCTTGTCCAAATACCTGGCCGGGTTCTACCCGATCGTGATGGTGGTGTGGGCGCGGTACATGGTGCACACCTTGCTGATGGCCGGGATCTTTCTGCCGCAATCGGGCCTGCGCGTGTTGCGCAGCAAGCGGCCGGGCATGCAGGTGGTGCGCGCGTTATGCCTGTTGGGCACCAGCCTGTTCTTCACCACGGCGCTGCATTACATCCCGCTGGCCGAAGCTACAGCGGTGAACTTCCTGGCGCCGATCCTGGTGACGGCGCTGTCGGTGCCGTTGCTCGGTGAGCACGTGACTCGTGGCCAGTGGCTAGCGGTGATCTGCGGGTTTATCGGCGTGGTGATCATTATCCACCCCGGCGGCGAGCTGTTTACCCCGGCGGTACTGCTGCCGCTGTGCTCGGCGCTGTTCTTCTGCTTCTACCAGTTGCTCACGCGCATCCTCAGCCAATACGACAGCCCGACTACCAGCAACTTCTTCGCCGGCCTGTGCAACACCTTGGTGATGAGTGCGATGGTGCCGTTCTTCTGGCAAGTGCCGACGTTGTGGCACGCGGTGATGATGCTGGCGCTGGGCACCTGCGGGATGACCGCGCACCTGATGCTCACCCAGGCGTTCCGCTTCGCGGCGCCGGCCTTGCTGGCGCCGTTTGGCTATTGCCAGATCGTGTTTGCGGGGTTGTTGGGCTGGCTGGTGTTCAGCCATACCCCCGATATGACCACGGTGGTGGGTATCGGGGTGATCTGCATGAGCGGGTTAGCCGCTGCCTGGCAGCAGCGGCGCAGGTAGATCAAACGTCTACGGTAGGGATCTTGCGCGGCGCCATGAAGTACATCCACACCAGTGCGATGAAGTACATCGCCGGGATCAGGGTGAACAACACCGTGTAGTTGTTGTTGGTCACCGTGAGGATATGGCCGACGATCTGGGTCATGAACATGCCGCCGATGGCCGCGCACATGCCGCCGAAACCGAACACCGTGCTCATCATGTGCTTAGGCGTGTAGTCCATCACCAGGCTCCAGATGTTGGCGGTCCAGGCCTGGTGCGCGCCGATGGCCAGGGAGATGGCAAACACCGCGACCCACAGCTGGCTGGAGCCGGCCGCCATGATGACGCCGACGATGCAGCAGGCGAACAGCAGCATCGACAACAGCCGCGCCTTGATCGAGTTCATCCCTCGGCCAATCAGGAATGACGACAGGA
The DNA here is from genome assembly GCF_034348165.1 of Pseudomonas sp. CCI1.1. Classification (NCBI taxonomy): domain Bacteria; kingdom Pseudomonadati; phylum Pseudomonadota; class Gammaproteobacteria; order Pseudomonadales; family Pseudomonadaceae; genus Pseudomonas; species Pseudomonas sp. CCI1.1. The sequence goes on along the minus strand of NZ_CP133780.1, from coordinate 3,679,313 downwards.
TCCCGCCCCCGACGCTGCCAAAGTCGGCGGTGAGGTAAATGATGATCAGCGGAATGCCCATCTGGGTCACGTTGATGCCCAGGTTGTATTGCTGATTCAAGAACGGCGGCAGCCAATACAGGTAGAACCAGAACACCGGCGCGGTCAGCGAGTAGGCGAGGGCGAAGGCCCAAGTGCCACGCATGCGCAGGATGCGGCTGAACGGCACGCGGGGTTGTTCCGGTTCGACTTCCTGTTGCACGTAGTCCAATTCGGATTGTTTAACCGTGGGGTGGTCTTCCGGGTTGTAGTACTTCAAGCCCCAGAGCACCAGCCAGATACCGCCCAGTGCCGACATGCACAGGAACGCTGCCTGCCAGCCCCACACGTGCAGGATCAACGGCAGCAGCATGGGCGTCATCATCGCGCCGACGTTGGTGCCGGCGTTGAAGATGCCGGTGGCCACTGCACGTTCACCCGCCGGGAACCACAAGCGTGTGGTCTTGACGCAGGCCGGGTAGTTGGCGGCTTCGGTCAGCCCGAGGATAAACCGGCAGACCATAAAGCCGACCGCCGAGGTGGCCAGGCCATGGGCGCCGGTGGCCAGGCTCCACAGCAGCACGGCGCAGAAGAACACGCGCTTGACGCCAACCCGGTCAATCAGGCGGCCTTGCAGCACAAAGCCGATGGCGTAGCCGACCTGGAACCAGAAGTTGATGTTGGCGTAGTCCATCGCCGTCCAGCTCATTTCCTTGGCGAGGATCGGTTGCATCACGCCCAGGGCGGCGCGGTCGATGTAGTTCAAGGTGGTGGCAAAGAACACCAGGGCCAGCATGCCCCAGCGCGTTTTACCCACGGCCAGGGCACCGCGGATCTTGTCGCCGATGCCGGCGTGCGGGTTGCCCGGGCGCGCGGCCAGGGCTGAATTTTGCAGAGGCATGAGGTTTGTACCCGTTTTTTGAAATTCTTATGGTGTGTTCTGGGTCTTTGTTACGTGAGCGAATTGCCCGGTCGATGGTGCGCAGTGGTTAAAAAGTCGTCAATTCGCCAAAGGGGCTTAGTGTTCGATAATCGCACCAAAAACTAACCGGTTCGTACATTTTAATTGCTGCCTGTAGGCTGGGGGCGAATAATTTGCCACAAACAACAATTGCCGGGAGTCTTCCATGCAACGTTCTATCGCCACTGTGTCCTTGAGCGGCACCCTGCCGGAAAAACTCGAAGCCATCGCCGCCGCCGGGTTTGATGGGGTGGAGATCTTTGAGAACGACTTGTTGTATTACGACGGCAGCCCTCGGGAAGTTAGGCAGATGTGTGCCGACCTCGGCATCGCCATCACCCTGTTCCAGCCGTTTCGCGACTTCGAAGGCTGCCGCCGTGATCGCCTGGCGCGCAACCTGGAGCGCGCCGAACGCAAATTCGATCTGATGCAAGAGCTAGGCACCGACCTGGTGCTGGTGTGCAGTAACGCCTCGGCCGACAGCGTGGGTGACGAACGCATTCTGCTCGATGACCTGAGCCTGCTGGCCGAACACGCGGCCAAGCGCGGCCTGCGCATCGGCTATGAAGCGTTGGCCTGGGGCAAGCATGTGAACACCTGGCAGCAGGTATGGAACCTGGTGCGCCAGGTCGATCACCCAAGCCTGGGCGTGTTGCTCGACAGCTTCCACACCTTGTCGCTCAAGGGCGACCCGAGTGGCATCGCCCAGATCCCGGGCGACAAGATTTTCTTCGTGCAGATGGCCGACGCGCCGATCCTGGCCATGGATGTGTTGGAGTGGAGCCGGCATTTCCGTTGCTTCCCCGGCCAGGGCGAATTTGACCTGGCGGGCTTTCTCGCGCCGATCATCCAAAGTGGCTACACCGGGCCGTTGTCCCTGGAAATTTTCAACGATGGCTTCCGCGCCGCGCCCACTCGTGCGAATGCGGCAGATGGCTTGCGCTCGTTGCTGTACCTCGAGGAAAAAACCCGCCAGCGCCTGGCGCAAGAGGCACCCGCTGCGCCAGTGGACATCCTGTTTGAAACCCCGGCGGCCAGCGAGTACGACGGGATCGAATTCCTCGAATTTGCCGTGGATGAAAGCCTTGGCGCCAAACTGAGCAATTGGCTGGAACGCCTGGGGTTTGCCAAGGCCGGCCAGCATCGCTCGAAGAATGTGAGCCTGTTGCGCCAGGGCGATATCAATCTGATCCTCAACTGCGAACCCTATTCCTTCGCCCACAACTTTTTCGAGGCTCACGGCCCGTCGCTGTGCGCCACGGCAATTCGGGTCAAGGACAGTGCCAAGGGCCTGGAGCGGGCGGTGGCCTACAAGGGCCAGCCTTATCGCGGCCTGGTCGGCCCCAACGAGCTGGAATTGGCCGCCGTGCGTGCACCGGATGGCAGCCTGATTTACCTGGTCGACCCCAGCGAAGGCGGGCTGTACGACACCGATTTCAACCTGCAAACGGCCGCACCCGCTAGCGGCGGCTTGTTGCGCATCGACCACATGGCCATGGCCTTGCCGGCCGACAGCCTCGACAGTTGGGTATTGTTTTATAAGAGCCTGCTGGATTTTGAAGCCGACGATGAAGTGGTGCTGCCCGACCCTTACGGCCTGGTGAAAAGCCGTGCGTTGCGTAGCCGCTGCAGCTCGATCCGTCTGCCGCTGAACATCTCCGAAAACCGCAACACCGCGATTTCCCACGCGCTCTCCAGCTATCGCGGTTCGGGCGTGCACCACATTGCCTTCGATTGCGCGGATATTTTCGCCGAGGTACGCCGGGCCAAAGAAGCCGGTGTGCCGTTGCTGGATATCCCGCTCAACTATTACGACGACCTGGCGGCACGCTTCGATTTCGACGAGGAGTTCCTCAGTGAGTTGGCGTATTACAACGTGCTGTACGACCGCGACGCCCAGGGCGGTGAGTTGTTTCATGTGTACACCGAGGCGTTCGAGGGGCGGTTTTTCTTCGAGATCATCCAGCGCAAGAATGGCTATGCCGGCTACGGCGCTGCCAACGTGGCGGTGCGTCTGGCGGCGATGGCCAAGTCGCGCAGTGGGGCGGTACGCCAGGCTCGGCTATAACCGCAAGGCAGGTGCTTCCTTCGGGGAGCGCCGCGGCCCATAATCAGCGCCTGCACAACAATGGCCGTGAGCGCACCATGACCTCGAGTCCCGATCTCCCCGCGGTAGCTGACGCACCGCGCAAGAGTCGCAAGAACAATCCGGAAAAGACCCGGGAGAATATTCTCCAGGAAGCCATTGTCGAGTTTGTTCAACAGGGCCTGGCCGGCGCTCGCGTAGACGCCATCGCCGAGCGCATTCACACCTCCAAGCGCATGATCTATTACTACTTCGGCAGCAAGGAGCAGCTATACGTCGAGGTGCTGGAGAAGCTCTACGGTGATATCCGCAACACCGAAACGCGCATGAACCTCACCGCCCTGGAGCCGCGTGAGGCGATTCGCCGGCTGGTGGAATTCACCTTTGATCACCACGACCAGAACGTGGATTTCGTGCGCATCGTCAGCATCGAAAACATCCACAACGCCGAGTACGTCAAACGCACCGAGACCATCAAGGCGATGAACAGCAAAATCCTGGAAGGGTTGGGGGAGACCCTGCGCCGCGGGGCTGAGTTGGGGCTGTTTCGCGAAGGGCTGGAGCCGCTGGATGTGCACTTGCTGATCAACTCGTTCAGTTTCTACCGGGTGTCCAACCGGCACACCTTCAGCGAGATTTTCCAGATCGAACTGTCGGATGAGGCGATCAAGCAGCGCCATCGGGAAATGATTTGCGAGTCGGTGCTGCGCTACCTGCAAGCCTGAGAACTGATCGTTCCCACGCAGAGCGTGGGAACGATCATGATGGGGTTGCATCCCTAGATATTCATGCTCTGGAAGTGCGCCAGCATTCTGTCTGCATCCGCCACTTCGCCGCTGAACAACTCAAATGCCTTCACCGCCTGAAACACCGCCATATTGCCGCCATCCAGGGTACGGCAACCCAAGGCGCGCGCGTCCCGCAGCAGTTGGGTTTCCAGCGGGAAGTACACAATTTCCGCCACCCACAATTCAGCCCGCAACAACGCCGCAGGCACAGGCGTGCCGGGCAGCTTGGCCATGCCCATCGGCGTGGTGTTCACCAGGCCATCGGCCTCGGCCATGGCGTTTTCCAAGTGGCTGCCGACCTGAGCGCGACCGGTGCCGAACTGCTGGGCAAGGTTATCCACAAGGTCCTGGGCGCGAGTGCGGTCGACATCGAAGATGCTCAAGTACTCCACGCCTTCTGCCAACAGTGCATGGGCCACTGCCGCGCCCGCACCACCGGCGCCCATCTGCACCACGCGTTGGCGCGGCACGTTGTGCAAGTTGCGCCGAAAGCCTTCGGCGAACCCCAGGCAGTCGGTGTTATGACCGATGCGTTTGCCGCCCTTGAACACCACGGTGTTGACCGCACCAATACCCCTGGCCTCATCGGAGAGCTCATCGAGCAACGGCAGAATCGCCTGCTTGCACGGGTAAGTAATGTTCAAACCGGTGAAGTGCATCAACTCAGCGGCCCGTAGTAATTCCGGCAGGGCTTTGAGGTCCAGGTGCAGCGGCTCCAGGTCGATCAGGCGATACAGGTAGCGCAAGCCTTGGGCGTCGCCTTCCTGCTCATGCAGTGCCGGTGTGCGTGAGGCCTGGATGCCGGCGCCGATCAGGCCAGCGAGAATGCGTGGTTTCATCACGTGCGTCCCTTCAGCGTCAGGCTGAAATGTTCCAGGGCCAGGTGGTAGCCATGGCTGCCAAACCCGGCCAGCACGGCCTGGGCGATCGGTGACACAAACGAGTGATGACGAAAGGCTTCACGGGCATGCACGTTGGATAAATGCACTTCGATCACTGGCACTTCACTGGCCACCAGGGCATCGCGGATCGCGACCGAAGTGTGAGTCCAGGCCGCCGGGTTGATCACAATACCCGCGCAGCGGTTGCGGGCGCCGTGGATCCAGTCGAGCAATTCGCCCTCGTGGTTGGTCTGGCGAAACTCGATCTTCAGCCCGAGCTTGTCGGCGCTGCGACCACACAGGGCGGCAATGTCGGCCAGGGTTTCATGGCCATAAGTGGCAGGCTCGCGGGTGCCGAGCAGGTTGAGATTGGGGCCGTTGAGCACCAGCACGATGGGCGGCATAGAGGCTTCTCCACAGTTCTTATTGGTTGTGGAGTCAAAATGTACTGATTGGTTAATTTGGTCAATGGATGGCTGCGGATCTGTTCGGTGATCGAACGTTTAATCAGTGCAATTGCTGGATTACCGGCTGATGGGCATTCGGTTGAAGTATTGCGCGAGGTTGCTGAACGAGGCGGACTTTCGAGCATTGACCGGGTCGTTCCAGTCGTTGGCATCCCTGGTTACAACCCGGCATTCGCCGGGTTTTTTGTGCTTACTAATCTGTGAAACAGCTTCGGGAATAGGAGCCGGTTGTCGGGTGGCAGAGGGAAATTGTTACCTGACGGAAAATAACCTAACGGATGGGTTACGATGAGAGTAGGTGCTTACAAAGGCTATGTCATTTCGGTGTTTATCAGGGATGAGCATTGCCCGCCCCATGTGCATGTCAGGGGCAAGGGATGGGATGCGCGGTTTCGTTTCAGTTTCCTGGATGGGGAAGTTGAGTTGTGGGATGTAGAGCCTGAACGGAGGCGGCCACCCACAGCACTTCTGAAGGAGATACGCGTGGCGATCATGCAGCGGCACTACTTGGCGCGGGCACGCAGGATCTGGTGGGAAAAACTGCAGACGGTTTGCCTGGAGAATCATTCCTGGAATTGGGACGCTGGTGAGTTGGTTCCAGGATTGGTCATTCGACACGGCGTCTATGTCATCGCCAGCGCCAGGCACGATGTCGTAGCGCAACGGACTATTTTGAATCTGGTAAGAGCGCCAGATTGCGTGGGGATTAATTTATGAAACTCATAAAAGCCAAAGTCACACCTTATTTACCTCTCACTGAAGCCGACGTTGACAAGGCAATCGCCCGAGGACGCAGGTTGAAACGCCTGTACGCCAACGCCAGTAACGTACGTTATGAAAACGATTGCCTCTCCATTGGCTTCAGCGATGGCAGCCGCGTGGTGTTGCCGGTGGCTGGCCTGCCGGAGTTCGAAGGGTTTTCAGAGAAGGATTTCCAGCAGTTGGAAGTGACTTTCGGAGGCAAGGCGATTAGCTGTGAAGCGCAGGACCTGGATGTTTCGATCACAGGGTTGATCGCTACAAGCCAGCCGCTGATGGACCTGGCAACCAGCCTGGTGGCATCGCGCAATGGTCGCAAAAGCAGCGCGGCCAAGACCGCAGCGGCCCGGGCCAATGGCAAGAAGGGGGGCCGGCCACGCAAGGACGTACCGCAGCCCCCAGAGACAACAGACACTTGAATAACCAACAGGGGAACTGTAGGAGCGAGCAAGCTCGCTGCTACAACCCGCAGATTTATCGGCGGGTCAGCAACACACCCGACTCCATATGGTGCGTCCACGGGAACTGGTCAAACATTGCACACTGGGAGATCCGGTGCGTGTCGTGCAGTTGCGCGATGTTCGCCGCCAGCGTCTCCGGGTTGCAGGAGATGTACAGGATGTTGTCGAAGCGCCGGGTCAGCTCGCAGGTGTCCGGGTCCATGCCAGCGCGGGGCGGGTCGACGAAGACGCTACCGAATTCGTAGCTTTTCAGGTCGATGCCGTACAGGCGGCGGAACGGGCGCACTTCGTTCAGGGCTTGGGTGAGTTCTTCGGCGGAGAGGCGCACCAGGGTGACGTTATCCACGCCATTTTCATCCAGGTTGCTCAGGGCCGCATTCACTGAGGTCTTGCTGATCTCAGTGGCCAGCACCTTGCGCACGCGGGTCGCCAGCGGCAGGGTGAAGTTGCCGTTGCCGCAGTACAGCTCCAGCAAATCGTCCGGGCGATCGCCCAGCGTTTCGTAGGCCCAGTTGAGCATCTTCTGGTTCACCGTGCCGTTGGGCTGGGTGAACGCGCCTTCGGGTTGGCGGTAGCTGAAGGTGCGCCCACCGACGTCGAGTTTCTCCACCACGTAGTCGTGGCCGATCACATCGCGCTTGCCCTTGGAACGGCCGATGATGCTCACATTCAGCTCAGCGGCCAATGTGTTTGCGGCGGTGTGCCAATGTTCGTCCAGCGGGCGGTGATAACACAGGGTGATCATCGCGTCGCCGGCCAGGGTGGTGAGGAACTCCACCTGGAACAGCTTGTGGCTCAGGGCGGCGCTGGCTTGCCAGGCGGCCTTGAGTTGCGGCATCAACTGGTTGATGCGCTGGCTGGCGATGGGGAACTCTTCGATGAGGATCGGCGTGCGCTTGTCCTCCTGGGAGAACATCGCGTAGTGGCGCTCGCCGCCTTCGCGCCACAGGCGGAACTCCGCGCGCAGGCGGAAGTGCTGCAGCGGCGAGTCGAAGACCTGCGGCTCGGGCGCGTCGAACGGTGCGAGCAGGTCACGCAGGCGCGTGACCTTGTCTTGCAGTTGAGCGGTGTAGCTTGCGGCGTCGAAAGTCATGCGTTGAACCAGCCCAGCTTGATCACAAACAGGATCGACAGGATCACCAGTGCCGGGTTCAGCTCACGGTAGCGGCCCGAAAGCAGCTTGATGGCGGTCCAGGCGATGAAACCGAAGGCGATGCCGTTGGCGATGGAGTAAGTGAAGGGCATCGCCAGGGCGGTGATCACCACCGGCGCTGCCACCGTAATGTCGTCCCAGTCGATTTCGGCCAGGCCTTGGCTCATCAGCACCGCCACAAACAGCAAGGCTGGCGCGGTGGCATAGGCCGGTACGCTGGCGGCCAATGGCGAGAAGAACAGCGCCAGCAAAAACAGGATCGCGACCACGATGGCGGTCAAGCCGGTACGGCCACCGGCGCTCACGCCTGCGGCCGATTCGATGTAGCTGGTGGTGGTCGAGGTACCCAGCAGGGAACCGGCCATGGCAGCGGTACTGTCGGCGATCAGTGCACGGCCCATTTTCGGCATATGGCCGTCCTTGCCCATCAGGCCGGCGCGCTTGGCGACGCCGATCAGGGTGCCGGAGTTGTCGAACAGGTCAACGAACAGGAAGGCGAAGATCACGCTGACCAGGCCGATGTCCAGCGCGCCCTTGATATCCAACTGCAGGAAGGTCGGCGCCAGGGACGGCGGTACTGAGGTCACACCGATGAACGGCGTGAAGCCCAGGACGATGGAGGCGACGGTCACCGCCAGGATGCCGATCAGCACCGCGCCGCGTACGGCCAGGGCTTCCAGCGCGACGATCAGCACGAAACCCAGGGTCGCCAGGATCGGCGCCGGTTGTTTCAGGTCGCCCAGGCCCACCATGGTGGCCGGGTTGCTCACCACGATACCGGCGTTATGCAGGGCGATCAGCGCCAGGAACAGGCCGATGCCGGCGGCAATCGCCGAGCGCAGCGGCAGGGGGATGGCGTTGATGATCCACTCACGAATGCGGAAGATCGACAGCAAGAAAAACAGCACCGCCGAAATGAATACCGCGCCCAGCGCCACCTGCCAGGTGTGGCCCATGTGCAGGACCACGGTGTAGGTGAAGAAGGCGTTGAGGCCCATGCCCGGTGCCAGGGCAATCGGGTAGTTGGCGATCAGGCCCATCACGGTCGAACCGATGGCCGCCGCCAGGCAGGTGGCGACAAACACCGCGCCCTTGTCCATGCCGGTCTCGCCGAGGATGCTCGGGTTCACGAACAGGATGTAGGCCATGGCCAGGAAGGTGGTGATCCCCGCGAGAATCTCGGTGCGCACATTGGTGTTGTGGGCTTTGAGTTGAAACAGCTTTTCCAGCATGCCGGCTCCCTGTGACGCTAGTGTGCGTCGTGATTTGTTGACCTCTAAGTCAAAGCACAAACTGCGCCAAACGCTTGTGGTTTCAGAGAGGATCGGAAAAAGCGGCGCATCATACCAGCAGCCGAGGCTGTGTGGCGCATGGGCTTGAGGCATACTGCGCCGACGTTCAACAGCCGGTCATCGACAGCATGAAAAAAGCCAACCCGTGGAGTCTAGCTCTGATCGCCAGTATCAGCCTGTGGCTGGGCGCAGCACCGGCGTGGGGCGCGACTGCACCGGCCTTGAGCGAGGTGCGGGTGTTCAAGGTGGAATCGGCCGACTGCAGCGAAGCGATCCCGGAGCGGGTCAACACCACCCAGATGTGCGAGCACCGCGGGCCCACCCAGGTCTCGGTGATGGAAGTCGGCCTGGGCAACAGCCCCATGGGCCGCTTTAACGGCGCAGAGTTGAATGGGCAACGCACAGCGGTGTGCCAGGTCGGCAACATCAGTGAGGCGTGCAACGGCGTGGGCACCTTGATGGGCTACATCTATGTGTTCGACCTGAACGTCCAGGCCCAGGGCTGGTTCGAATTCACCAATACCTCGATCAACCCACCGCAAAACACCCTGAAAGCCCAGCTCAATATCCGCTGATCAATCATCTTGAACGCTCAAAACACCCGGAAGTCGTACCCCTAAGACGGCGATTTTCCTGAACGCCGCGGACGTACACCAACCCGTGAGGTGTTTATGAGCGCGACCCCCCATGGCGCGGCGGCCCAGCCGTTCGTTGCCCACCCGATACGCCTGACACTCAACGGCCAGGCTCGCCAACTGAACGTATTGCCCTGGACCACCTTGCTGGACTTGCTGCGTGAGCAGTTGGACCTGGTGGGCAGCAAAAAAGGCTGCGACCACGGCCAGTGCGGCGCCTGCACCGTGTTGCGTGACGGCAAACGCGTGAATGCCTGCCTGACCCTGGCCGTGATGTGCGACGGCGCCGAATTGACCACCATCGAAGGCCTGGCCGACGGCGACCAACTGCACCCCATGCAACAGGCCTTTATCCAGCACGACGCGTTCCAGTGCGGCTATTGCACCCCCGGCCAGATCTGTTCTGCCGTGGGCCTGGCCAATGAAGGCCGCGCCCACGACCGTGCGCAGATCCAGGAGTTGATGAGCGGCAACCTGTGCCGCTGCGGCGCCTACAACAACATCCGCGATGCCATCGAAGACGCGCTGCCGGCCTGCCGCCGCCAGGGAGGTGAGTCATGAACCCCTTCCACTACAGCAGGCCGACCGATGTGCAGCAGGCCGTTCAGATGAGCAGCGGCGCCTCGCGCTTTATCGCCGGTGGCACCAACCTGCTGGATCTGATGAAGGAAAACATCAGCCATCCCGAGCATCTGATCGACATCACCGGCTTGCCGCTGCACGACATTCAAGAGACCGCCGAGGGTGGCCTGCGTATCGGTGCGCTGGTGAGCAACGCCGACCTGGCCTGGCACCCACTCATTGAGCAGCGTTACCCGTTGCTGTCCCAGGCCATCCTCGCCGGGGCGTCCCCGCAGTTACGCAACATGGCCAGTACCGGCGGCAATCTGTTGCAGCGCACCCGTTGCTATTACTTCTACGACGCCGCGGTACCGTGCAACAAGCGCCAGCCCGGCAGCGGCTGCCCGGCGCGCAACGGTTTGAACCGTATCCATGCGATCCTCGGCGCCAGTGAACAGTGCGTGGCCACCCATCCATCGGACATGTGCGTGGCCCTGGCGGCGCTTGCAGCGCGGGTGCATGTAGAGGGACGTGGCGGTGCGCGGGTGATCGAGTTCGCCGACTTCCATCGCTTGCCAGGCGATGCGCCGCAACGTGACAACCAATTGGCCGACGATGAGCTGATCACGGCCATTGAGCTGCCCGCCGATCACCTGGCCCGCCACAGCCATTACCTGAAAATCCGTGACCGTGCCTCCTATGCCTTCGCCCTGGTTTCGGTGGCCGCCGCCTTGGAGCTGGACGGTGATGAAATCATCGACGCACGCCTGGCCTTGGGCGGTGTGGCGCATAAACCCTGGCGTGACCGCGCAGTGGAAGCCTTGCTGATCGGCCGCACGGTCAGCCGCGAAACCTTCAGCGCCGCCGCCGACGCCCTGCTGCAAGACGCCGAACCGTTGGAACACAACGGCTTCAAGGTCAAGCTGGCCCGGCGCGCAATCATTCGTGCCCTGAGCGACGCCGCCGTCGCAGGAGAACAGCCATGAGCGCCATCGGCAAACCCCTGGACCGTGTCGACGGTCTGCTCAAGGTCACCGGCCAAGCACGCTACGCCGGTGAATTTCCCGAGGACGGCCTGCTGCATGGCAGCGTGGTGTCGAGCACTATCGCCAAAGGCCGGGTGCTGCGCATCGATGCGTCCAAGGCGTTGGCGTTGCCGGGTGTGGTGGACGTGATCCATCACCTCAATCGGCCGAAAATCGCCAGCTATGATGAGGCGTTCGCTGATGCCGATGCGGCCGATGGCTCGCCTTTTCGCCCGCTGTATAACGACCGCGTACTCTACAGTGGCCAGCCCCTGGCCTTGGTGATTGCCGATAACCTCGAACTGGCGCGGCACGCCGGCTCGCTGGTGCAGATCGACTACGCGCCTGAAGCCTTCGAAACCGACCTGCTCACCCAGCAAGCGGCGGCGCACCCGTCGCCCCAGACCCCACCCAAACCGCGAGGCAACTTCGAGGCTGAATGGGCCGGTGCCGCAATCAATCTGGACTTGCACTACAGCACGCCCATCGAGCACCACAACCCGATGGAGCCCCACGCCAGCACCGTGCTGTATCAGCCCGACGGCACCCTGCATATTCACGACAAGACCCAGGGCCCGCAGAACTGCCAGGCCTATGTGCAAAAAGTCTTCGGCCTGGATAAGAACCAGGTGCGCATCTTCGCTGCCTTTGTCGGGGGCGCCTTCGGTTCGGGCTTGCGCCCGCAATACCAATTGCCGCTCGCGGTGATGGCGGCCATGGCGCTCAAGCGTTCGGTGCGGGTCACCCTGACGCGCCAGCAGATGTTCACCTTCGGCTATCGTCCGCGCACCTTGCAGCGTTTGCAGATGGGCGCCGCCGCCAATGGTCGCTTGCTGGCGCTGGGGCATACCGCGATTGGCCAGACCTCGCGCTTTGAGGATTTCAGCGAGCACGTGGTGGAGTGGAGCGGCATGCTCTATCACTGCGACAACGTGCAGCTGACCTACAAGCTGGTGCCGCTGGACGTCTTTACTCCGCTGGATATGCGCGCGCCCGGTGCGGCACTGGGCGTGATCGGCCTGGAGTGTGCCATGGACGAACTGGCCTGCGCCTTGGCCATCGATCCGGTGCAATTGCGCCTGATCAACTACGCCGAACGCAACCAGAACGAAGACAAACCCTGGTCGAGCAAGGCCCTGCGCGAGTGCTACAGCGAAGGCGCCGAACGTTTCGGCTGGAGCCAGCGCAACCCGGAACCGCGCAGCATGCGTGACGGCCGCCAACTGATCGGCTGGGGCATGGCCGGTGGGGTGTGGGAAGCCATGCAGATGAAAGCCAGCGCCAAGGCCCGCATCGATAGCAACGGCAAACTCACCGTGAGCAGTGCCACCACGGACATCGGCACGGGCACCTACACAGTGATGACCCAGATTGCCTCTCAAACCAGTGGCGTGGCGATGGCCGATATCAGCTTTCTGCTGGGGGATTCGTCATTGCCCACGGCGCCGTTGCAGGGCGGTTCGTTTACCGTGTCTTCCGTCGGCACCGCCGTGCAGCAAGCGTGCGAAGCGCTCAATGCCAAGTTGCTGGAGATCGCCCGGCAGACTTACCCGGTATTTAAGGATGCCGATTCCATTCGGTTTGAAGACGGCCAGCTACAGAGCGGTGACGTGAGTGTGTCGTTGGCGCAACTGGTCAAGGACAGCGGTGAAGAAGCCTTGCAGGTACAGGTCGACAGCGAGCCCGACAAGAAGCGCGAGAGCTATGCCAGCGCTACCCACTCGGCGGTGTTCGTCGAAGTGCGCGTCGATGAAGACCTGGGCACCATCAAGGTCAGCCGTGTGGTCAGCGCGGTAGCCGCCGGGCGCGTGGTCAACCCGAAGATGGCCCGCAGCCAGATCCTCGGCGGCGTGGTATGGGGCATTGGCATGGCGCTGCATGAAGAGACTCAGGTCGACCACCAATTGGGACGCTACATGAACCACAGCCTGGCCGAATACCACATCCCGGTTAACGCCGATATCGGCGAGATTGACGTGCTGTTTGTCGAAGAACACGACGAGGTGGTCAATGCGCTGGGTTCCAAGGGCGTAGGGGAGATCGGTATCGTCGGCGTGGCGGCGGCGGTGGCGAATGCGATTCACCATGCCACCGGCAAGCGGGTGCGGGAGTTCCCTGTAACGCTGGATAAGGTGCTCTGACACAGCCCCCTTAAGGGGTTGCACATTTTCAACGCTCTGCGAGGTCAATATAGATCTGCGTTTTGTCTCGGGATTGAACGACAGAGGTTGAGACATTCGCAGGCGCGTTGTCCACAGTAACCCCTGTTGCGCCTGTCAGTGTATCGAGGCCTTGAACATCTTTATACTTAAACACATGGTAGCTGCCGACCCGTGCAATCCATTTTGTTCGGGGGGCGGCAGCTTGATCTTGCTCGATCACGTTGGCCGCATAATAGTTCATGTTTTTAATACGCCTGGCGATGGGCTCCACCGAGGGCACGTCAATTGCTTTAACTCGAATGCCATATTTTCGCATCGTCAGAAGAAGATTTTTATTGGTGTAGGGCTCATGGGCGACATGCGCGCGGTCAATTAACCTCAACCGTTCCCTCAATGCTTGAGAAAACTCACCCGTCTCGAAAAACCTATCAAGGTCTGGCTGCAAAGAGTGTTCAAAGCCCTCTGAATACAGCAGGCTCACATTATTGGCTTTGAATGTAGGCGCTTCATCCATAAGCACTCGCAACACCGCCGATTGCGTATGGTCTTCGCCAAAAATCATACCGGGTGATTTTTGGAGTACGGAATTGATGACTTCTTTGGGCGGTGTGTTGGATGGCAGGTCCGAATGAATGGGCATCGTTTTCGGTTTTGCTTTTTTTAGGTAGTGATCTGCATCTTGCTTCAGCCGTTTATCTACTTTCCCGGACGCTTCTGATGAAGAGGCTTCCCCCTCGCGGGGATAGTCGTAAGCGCCGGGATCAAATGGCTGCGTTCGAGAGCTTCCTGATTGCCAAGGGAATTTTATCCCCCCAGGCCCATTGATCGGCGTCCACTCTCCCTGCGCAGTGGCCTGCACGGTCATCACAGGTTTTTTGGTCAATGGGTCAATGATCTGGGCATAACCATCACTGAGCTTAAACCGGCCGTCGATCTCATGTACTTGGCTGTTTCCTGCGTCATCGGTTATTCGGATCATCCATCGGTCTTCGCCGTTGGGCCCCTTGATTTGATAGATGCCTTTGGCGTTTGGGGTAACGCCTGAGATCAGTTGCTCACCCTCTGGTACCACATGGCTGCTGATGTCCTTCCATTGAGATGGACGTAGACGATTGACTGTCGATTCGCCGGCCCCTACAGGGGGGGCGGTATCTGGCGGGTAGTGGGGGGGCGAAGGTGCCTCGCCGGGTTTTACCGTAGGCGCCTTGAGTTCGTTAACGGCACCTTCCCCCGCTTTGCCAGCCTTTACGATACGCGGTATCGCCACAGTTGCGGCATTGAACACGCCGAATAGGATTCGTTGGTTGCCAGTCGGTTTGCCATGTATTTTGTCATCGATACCAATACCCGTATTGGTGGCTCCGCTGGCCAGATAGAACGCATCCAATGCCAGTCCCACTTCAGGCATCGCGAAAGCCAGTGGAGTCAGGAACATCGCTACTTTTGTAGCCTTTTCAAAACCAGAGAGAATATTTTTCTTGGTGACGTCGCTGTCACTGGTGATATCCACGGCAGCATCTGCATAAGATCGGTCTTTCTGACGCTTTGTGAGTTCGTCGAAGGGCGAATGGCTGGGTTCTGCCTTAATGTAGTTTTGTGGGTCCCAGTAACCGCTGAACGCCCGATGGTCATAGGACAATAACCCTCCCGGGGTCTCGCGCTTTTCAGGCCAGGTACCGAGCCCGGTCAGCGTCTCTTCTGTGCCTGCTTGCGCATAGCCGTTAGGTTTATCTTTGAGGGGGAAGTGCGCGACCATCGCTTCGCGCTTCACGGGATCGGCCATCTGCTTGGCGAACCATGCCTTCATTTCAGCCTGGCTGTTGAAAGTGTGAATGGGGGAAGAGTTTCCGGGTATGTACAAAAGCGTCAGGGGTGGAAGCTTGTTGCCGTTGGCATCGTATCTGACCTTTTTGTCCGTGATGTACATAAGATCGGTAGATTGAAAGTTTCCGACTTTCAGCATCCCCATTTCGATGTTGGGATCTTTTGGAGGTTTTTTTTGCAGGTCTTCAAGTTTGATGTCCGGCCAGGCGGTCTCTTCGCCTGACAAACCGAGGGCCCGCATGACCAAGTCGTGGGCGTCCTTAGTGAGGCTGTGCTCTTGATGCTGGGTTTTGGCGGCCTTGATCAGAGACGCTTTGGAGAGTAACGGATAGTTTTTCTCGTTCTGGTTCCAGAACTCATTCAGGAATTGATCGTAAGGCTTTTTATAGTCCGCCTTCCAAATCATTTTCCTGAACTCATCGGGAGTGAGCGCACTCTGGTTTCCTGCGTTGTAAACCAGTGCAGGTTCTTCGGCGGACTCTCGGTAAATGCCTTGAAAGGTATGAGTAGTGTCAGCCTTTTCAGTGTAGGGGTTGAACCGGCTGAAGCTCAAGATGCCAGGTGTATGCGTTTTTAATTCAGGCTTAACGATGACCTCAGGGCCGCCTGGGTAGAAAGCGACTGGGTAACCATTACCCTTTGGTACGTCCTGATCGTTGGTAATGAGTGCCTCGGTCAATGAGATGCGCTTGATGATTTTCGCGGGATAAGGTCTTTCACCCTGGGTGTTGTAGTCGTACGTCACTATGTAGGTGTTATCGGGATCTATATCCCACTTTTCTTTTTCGGCAGGGGTCTTGGCTTTGGCCGCCATCTCGGCAAATTTGTTCTTCAGGTAAATCGAGGCTTCTTGTTGAACGCTTTTGAAGTCGTCACTTATCTTTTGTGTGACTGGGTCGACGCTGGTGTTTGGGCCAAGGTCGACGGTCGCGGGGGCTTTCTGCCCCACCCCGACGCTTTTGCCCGGATCAGGGTTAACAGTGATTTGAGTATATCCATTGCCTGAGTCTGGGTCTGGCACGGTCTCCTTCACTAGTTCCTGTTTTTGAGGTGGACTGGAATCGATTGAGCGTTTCTGGCGCTGACCAACATTTGCCGAAGCAGGCTCGGGCAGTGCGGGGTAGGTGTTAGGGCGAGGGGAGCCGACTAGCATGAAAAACCTCAGGTTTTATGACTGAACTAGGTAGCCCCTGAGTGGTGATGCTGTAGGTAAAGTTCCATTGGCTGTGTAGCTCTTTGCAACCTTTGGGATCGGCTTGGTTCCTACTTATCCTCCCCGGTAAACGTGCAATGGTCAAAACGTTCTCAAGTACTCTTTTCTTCGACCGGTACGTGCATACGATCACGGTTGGCCAGCGTCGGGAACAGCTTGATCCACACCCCGGTCACCACCAAAGTGCCAACCCCGCCCATCACCACCGCAGGCACGGTGCCAAACCAATGGGCGGTAATCCCGGATTCGAATTCGCCCAATTGATTGGACGCACCGATAAACAGGCCATTGACCGCACTCACCCTCCCGCGCATTTCATCTGGCGTTTCCAACTGCACGAACGACGCACGGATCACCATGCTGATCATGTCTGCCGCGCCCAGTACCACCAGCACCGCCAGTGAAAACCAGAACGAAGTCGACAGGCCGAAGGCAATGGTTGCCACCCCGAACACGCCGACGGCGGTGAACATTACGCGGCCCACCTGGCGGTCTACCGAGAACCGCGCTAGCCACAGTGACATCAGCAATGCCCCCACGGCCGGGGCCGACCGCAGCAGGCCCAGGCCCCAAGCGCCGGTCAGCAGGATGTCCTTGGCGAACACCGGCAACAGCGCGGTGGCGCCGCCCAGCAGCACGGCAAACAGGTCCAGGGAGATGGCGCCGAGAATGTCCGGGCAGCTGCGGATAAAACGAATACCGGCCAGCAACGAGTCCAGGGTAGCCTTGGCTTTGTTCAGCGGGGTCTGGCGGGCGGGCAGGTTCAGGGTCAGCACGCAGGCGATCAGGTACAGCGCCACGGTGGGGCCGTACACCCACACGCTGCCAAACGCGTAAAGCAAACCGCCCACGGCCGGTGCGACGATGGTCGCCAGTTGCTGGGCCGATTGCGAGGCGGCCACGGCGCGGGGGAACAGCGCGCTGGGCACGATGCTCGGCAACAGCGCCTGGGTGGTAGGCATTTCAAACGAACGTGCGGCGCCCAGCAGGAAGGCGAGGATAAAGATCATCTCGCGGGTCACGTTGCCGGTCAGGCCGCCGATGGCCAGGGACAAGGCAATGAGTGCCTGTAACGTCTGGCAGATAGCGGCGACCCGGCGCCGTTCATAGCGGTCAGCCACGTGACCGGTGTGCAGCATGAACAGTACGCGCGGTATGAATTCCACCAGGCCGACCAGGCCCAGGTCCAGGACGTTGCCGGTCAACTGGTAGAGGTTCCAGCCAATCGCCACGGTGAGCATCTGGAAGCCGCTGGCCGTAAAGATCCGCGCCAGCCAGAACGCGATGAAAGGGCGGTGGTGACGTAACAACAACGCAGGTTCACTGGGCATCGGCAATCAGGTCGGCAACGGGAGAACGGCGAGATTAGCATCAAGCTGTAACAAATAGTTGCAAGAACTGAGCTGAGGCAAGCTGTCACGCGGCAAAAGACCACACAGTCCTACGGCAAAAATGGGACTACTCTTTCAACGATGCTTGATCCAGATCAAAACCTGCCCCGGGATTGTTCTGGTGGCCGAAAGGCCAGATTCCCCACGCGATGGGTAATAAAAGAAACGAATTGAAATTCGCCACACTCCATATCCGTGGGGGCAGTGGGTGCAGGCTCCCAGCCAGCAGCCGGTATTACCTGACAGAGGAAGACTTATGTTCGGTTTGGAGGCGCTAGATCTCGCCCGAATTCAATTCGCGTTCACCATCTCATTCCACATCCTGTTCCCGGCGATCACCATCGGCCTGGCCAGTTACCTTGCGGTGCTGGAGGGCTTGTGGCTCAAGACCCACAACGACACCTACCGTGACCTCTATCATTTCTGGTCGAAGATCTTTGCCGTCAACTTCGGCATGGGTGTGGTATCGGGCCTGGTCATGGCCTACCAGTTCGGCACCAACTGGAGCCGCTTCTCAGACTTCGCCGGTGCCGTCACCGGGCCGTTGCTGACGTACGAAGTGCTCACGGCCTTCTTCCTCGAGGCCGGTTTCCTGGGGGTGATGTTGTTTGGCTGGAACAAGGTGGGGCGCAAGCTGCACTTCTTCGCCACCGTGATGGTGGCCGTGGGTACGTTGATCTCCACGTTCTGGATTCTCGCCTCCAACAGCTGGATGCAGACGCCCCAGGGCTTTGAAATCATCGATGGCCGCGTGATACCGACCGACTGGTTGGCGGTGATCTTCAACCCCTCGTTCCCCTACCGCCTGATGCACATGGCCACAGCGGCGTTCGTGGCCACGGCCTTCTTCGTCGGCTCGTCGGCGGCCTGGCATCTACTGCGCGGCAAGGACAACCCGGCGATCCGCAAAATGCTCTCGATGGCGATGTGGATGGCCTTGATCGTTGCGCCCATCCAGGCGGTGATCGGCGACTTCCACGGCCTCAATACCCTCAAGCATCAGCCGGCCAAGATCGCCGCGATTGAAGGCCACTGGGAAAATATCGGCAACGAACCCACGCCGCTGATCCTGTTCGGCTGGCCGGACATGAAAGCCGAGAAAACCAAATACGCGGTCGAGATTCCGTACCTGGGTAGCCTGATCCTGACTCACTCCCTGGACAAGCAGGTGCCGGCGCTCAAGGAGTTCCCGCCTGAAGACCGCCCCAACTCCACCGTTGTGTTCTGGTCGTTCCGGGTCATGGTCGGCCTGGGGTTCCTGATGATCTTCACCGGTCTGTTCAGCCTGTGGCTGCGCCGGGGCGACAAGATGTACACGTCCAAACCGTTCCTGTACCTGGCGTTGTGGATGGGCCCGTCTGGCCTGATTGCGATTCTTGCCGGCTGGTTCACCACCGAAATCGGTCGCCAGCCCTGGGTGGTCTACGGGTTGATGCGCACGGCGGATGCCTCCTCCGGGCATAGCCTGACGCAGATGACCATTACCCTGGTGTTGTTCGTGGTGGTGTACTTCGCGCTGTTCGGTGCGGGCCTGGGCTACATGATGCGCCTGGTACGCAAAGGCCCCGTGACCCACGACAGCACCGAGCCAGCCCACGGTGGCCCTGGCCAGAAACGCACCCCGGCGCGTCCGTTGTCTGCTGCCGACGATGGCAGTGATAACGACCACGACCACATCCAGCACAAGGGGAATTGAGATGGGTATTGATCTTCCGCTGATCTGGGCCGTGATCATCATCTTCGGCATCATGATGTACGTGGTCATGGACGGCTTCGACCTGGGGATCGGCATTCTTTTTCCGTTTATCCCGGGCAAAGTCGACCGTGACGTGATGATGAACACCGTGGCGCCCGTATGGGACGGCAACGAAACCTGGCTGGTACTCGGCGGCGCGGCGTTGTTCGGCGCGTTCCCGCTGGCCTATTCGGTGGTGCTGTCGGCGCTGTACCTGCCGCTGATCTTGATGCTGATCGGGCTGATCTTCCGCGGCGTGGCCTTTGAGTTCCGCTTCAAGGCCAAGGACCACAAGCGTCACCTGTGGGACAAGGCGTTTATTGGCGGCTCGCTGGCGGCGACTTTCTTCCAGGGGGTGGCGTTGGGCGCCTTTATCGACGGTATTCCGGTGGTGGATCGCCAGTTCGCCGGCGGCTCACTGGACTGGCTCACACCCTTCACGATGTTCTGCGGCGTGGCGCTGATCGTGGCGTATGCCTTGCTCGGCTGCACCTGGCTGATCATGAAGACCGAAGGCAAGTTGCAGGAGCAGATGCACAACCTGGCGCGGCCATTGGCCTTCGTGGTGTTGGCGGTGATCGGCATCGTCAGCATCTGGACGCCGCTGACCCACCCGGAAATCGCGTCGCGCTGGTTCACCTTGCCGAACCTGTTCTGGTTCCTGCCGGTGCCGATCCTGGTGCTGGTTACCATGTACGGGCTGATCCGCGCCGTGGCACGTAATGCGCACTACACGCCGTTCCTGTTGACGCTGGTGCTGATTTTCCTCGGCTACAGTGGCCTGGGGATCAGCCTGTGGCCGAACATCATCCCGCCGTCCGTGTCGATCTGGGATGCCGCCGCGCCGCCGCAAAGCCAGGGCTTCATGCTGGTGGGCACGTTGTTCATCATCCCGTTCATCCTGGGCTACACCTTCTGGAGCTACTACGTGTTCCGCGGCAAGGTCACCCACGAAGACGGCTATCACTAGGAGGGTTGAAACATGTCCAAACCTTCGTTGCACGAAATTGAACAGGCCGAGAAGCAGCCATTGTGGCGGCGCCTGGGGTGGCTGGCGATGATCTGGACCGGCAGCGTGCTGGCCCTGTTTGTGGTGGCCAGCCTGATGCGCATGTTCATGAATGCGGCAGGCCTGAGCACGCACTGATACTCCTACGAAAAAGCCCTGCTTTTCTTGATCGAAAAGCAGGGCTTTTTTATTTACGCGCCTTGAGGATCACGAACTTGGGCGTGGCCGCTACTTGCTCGACACCACGGAACAGCCGCGCCAGCTTGCTGTGGTAGCCCAGGTGACGATTCCCGACGATGTACAAGGCGCCACCGACCACCAGTGCTTCGCGTGCCTGCTGGAACATACGCCAGGCGAGGAAGTCACCGACCACTTGTTGTTGGTGGAACGGCGGGTTGCACAGCACCACGTCCAGCGATTGCGCCTCCTGGCCGGCCAGGCCATCGTCGGCACGTACGCTGACGTCCCGTTCACCCAAGGCGGCTTGCCAGTTTTCGGCGGCCGATTGCACTGCCATATACGACTCATCCACCAAGGTGTAGTGCGCGTCGGGGTTTTGCAGGGCGCTGGCAATCGCCAGTACGCCGTTGCCGCAGCCCAGGTCCGCCACGCGGGCGCTGCCCAGGCTTTTTGGCAGATGCGGCAGGAAGGCACGGGTGCCGATGTCCAGGCCTTCGCGGCAAAACACGTTGGCGTGGTTACACAACTCGATGACCGGCGCATCCAGGGTATAGCGGGTCGGGTAGGGCGAGACCGCGGCAGGGCGCTGCTCGACGCTGGCGATCAGCAACCGTGCCTTTTTGACCGCCAATGAGGCGTGCATGGGCCCGATGTAACGCTCCAGCAATTCACCTGCGGCCCGGGGCAAATGCTTGACCATCGCACCTGCGATCACCTCGGCGCCGGGCGCCAGTTGCCCTTGCAGGCGGATCAGTTGTTCTTCCAGCAACGCCAGGGTTTTCGGCACGCGGATCAACACGCGATCGAACGGCCCGGTCGCGAGCTGGCTAGCCGGTATGAAGGGCACGGCATCGAAGGGCTTGCCGTTGCGCACCAGGTTTTTTTCCAGGCCCTGGGCGGCGAGGAACGAATCGCCGCTGGAGGTTACCTGTACCTGGCCCTGAAGGCTGGCCGCCAGGGCGCCGAAGCTGTCATTGAGGACCAGCACGCGGGTGGCGGCAGTGGGCTGTTGCGCGGCGAGGTGGCTGAGCAGGTATTCGTCGGCGGCATCGAAGGCTTGCAGCGGATCATTGTGTTGCTCTGGCTGACGAATCAGGTCGAGCTGGGCGAAAGGGCTGTCAAGCAGGGGCATGGCGGGGCAAGGCTCTGGGTAATCGACGGACCGTCTGAGTGAACGGCGGGGGCCACGCGAAGCGCACCCTCAACACTCAGAATTGGCCGTAAATATTACGTTTTTTTCAACGCGATGACATGCGGTGTTTTGCGTGGGCTAAAACAGCCCGGCTTTAGCGGCACGCAGCACCGCCTGGATCTTGTTATGCACGCCCAGCTTCTTGAAGGTACTGCTGATATGAAAGCCCACGGTGCGCTCGGACAGGCAAAGAATCGCGGCAATCTCGGAGGCGGTCTTGCCCATCGCGGACCACTTGAGTATTTCTGTTTCCCGGGCAGTCAATTTGCTGGGCGCTTTGATCTCGGGTGCGTTGGCGTACTTGCGCGCGACCACCGCATGCATCACATGGCAAAGCCACAACACCTGGGCGGTTTTTTCGTAGAGCTCTGCAGGGGTGACCTTGCCCTTGCTGCGAACCAGGGTCAGCATGCTGAACACCCCCTGGAAATCATGCACGGGTTGGGTCCAGCCGAAATGCACTCCGCATGCCTGGGCCAACTCCCACAGCTGGGGGGCGTCAGCAAAGGTTTTTTGCTCCCAGAGAATGGGCAGTACCGAAGTTTTACAGTGGGTTACAACGGGGTCTACATCGAAGAAGTGTGCTTTTTTATAAATACTGAGCCATTCATTTGGATAGTTATTGAATAAAATTGGTTTTGTAGGGGGGCATTGTGATTGGGTGCTCATGGTAAAGGAGCAATATTCGAAGCCTAGTTCATAGGTGTGGTTTATCACCATCTCAAACACACTGGTGATTTCACTCTCGCCGTCCAGCTTGGGTAGCCGGGTATTATGCCAATTGACCATCGGTGACTCTCCATAGGTGTCTGTGTAACCTGGGTACGTCCTGATCTCCCAATGCAACTCGAAAAGAAGTGTAGGGTAAGTCCTACAACTGAGTTTAAAAAAAATTTTATCTACAGGGCTCGTTTAGTTCGCCGGTTTTGTACAAGACTCGAAGTTTTGTATAGGAGCGCTTGGCAGGGGCTTTTTTTTCAATGTTTTGAAGGTGGTATCAAAATGATGTCGCTGTAAGTGCCGTTGCTTCTAGTGAGGTATTCGGGGCACGTTAATAGCCAAATAGTTAGTTCCGGAGTGGAGTGCATGGTTGACCCCGTGATGGGCAAAAAACGTGCAGCCCAGCTGAGTGTGCTTTGAGCGATTGCAAAGCCAGTACCAATCATCGGTGTTTGCGCGGGCTGTTTTGAGGGACACTAAAGGCCTGTGCAAAACGGAGCCCCCCATGACGGCCAGTGCTGAGAAATTTACCCGCCAGACCCTGCTCGATGTGCAATCGCTGACCCCCAGCCTGTTCACCCTGCGCACCACCCGCGATGCCGGTTTTCGTTTTACCGCCGGCCAGTTCGTGCGCCTGGGCGTTACCAAGGCGGATGGCAGCACCGTGTGGCGTGCCTATTCCATCGTGTCTTCGCCGTTTGATGAGCATCTGGATTTCTTTTCCATCGTGGTCCCCGGTGGTGAGTTCACCAGTGAACTGAGCCGTCTGAAGGTGGGCGATACCTTGCTGGTAGAGCGCCAGGCTACGGGTTTTCTGACCCTCAACCGCTTTGTCGACGGGCGCGACCTGTGGTTGCTGGGAACCGGTACGGGCGTCGCGCCGTTCCTGTCGATCCTGCAGGACTTCGAAGTCTGGGAAAAATTCGAGCGCATCATCCTGGTGTACAGCGCCCGGGAAGCCAAGGAACTGGCCTACCAGTCGCTGATCGACACGCTGGGTGAGCGCGAGTACCTGGCCGAGTACGCCCACAAGCTCACCTACATTCCCATCGTCACCCGCGAGCAGCATCCGGGCGCGTTGAATGGGCGTATTACGGCCTTGATCGAAAATGGCGAATTGGAGCGGGCCGCCGGCGTGGAGCTGACGGCGCAGGATTCGCGCGTACTGATTTGCGGCAACCCGCAGATGGTCGATGACACGCGCCAGTTGCTCAAGCAGCGGGACATGCAACTGAGCCTGAGCCGACGGCCTGGCCAGGTGGCGGTAGAAAATTATTGGTAGAAAAAAGGCGCCTTGCGAGGCGCCTTTTTTGCATCCGCCGGTTAAAGCGGCTTGTTGTTCTGTGCCTTGAGCAGATCGCGGATCTCGCCCAGCAGCACTTCTTCCTTGCTCGGCGTCGGCGGCAGGCTTGGGGCCACGGCTTCTTCGCGCTTCAGACGGTTGATCGCCTTCACGCCCATGAAGATTGCAAACGCGACGATTATAAAGTCGATGATGCTCTGGATGAACTTGCCGTAGGCCAGGACAACAGCGGGTACATCACCTTGTGCTGCCTTGAGCGTGACGGCCAGATCGGCAAAGTCCACGCCACCGATCAGCAGGCCGATGGGAGGCATTATCACGTCGCCTACAAATGAGGAAACAATCTTGCCGAAGGCAGCACCGATGATGATACCGACGGCCATGTCGACCACATTACCTTTGACCGCGAAGGCCTTGAACTCACTGATCACGCCCATAGGTTATTCCTTGTTACAGTTGAGGAGGGTGGAGGTCAGTGTAATTCAGTCGAACAGCGCTTGCTCGACACAACTGTTAACACTGTCGGTTTTTATCGACACATCAAATCGCAAATAGTTTGCAAAGTGCCATCAATCGCGCGCGAATTAGCCGCTATTTCAGCGAGTTACCAGATTTTTTTCTTAATCGGGTCTGTGGTGTTTTTCTATTTATCTTCTGACTCGCAGGTCACTAGCCTCTGACAAGCACAACAGAATGTGCGCTAAAAAAACCAGAGGAAACCTCGATGAACACTCCAATCAGCCGCAGGCCCGTGTCGGCGCGCCATGCGCTGGCACTGGTAACCGCCAGCCTGCTTTCCCTCTCTGTGCAAGCCGCCAACCTGACCCGCGATAACGGGGCCAACGTCGGTGATAACCAGAACTCCCAGACCGCCGGCGCCAATGGCCCGGTGTTGCTGCAGGATGTGCAACTGATCCAGAAGCTGCAGCGCTTCGACCGCGAACGCATCCCGGAGCGCGTGGTGCACGCACGCGGCACGGGCGCCCATGGCACCTTCACCGTGACCGACAACCTCAGCGACCTGACCAAGGCCAAAGTGTTCGCCGCCGGTGAAACCACGCCGGTGTTCGTGCGCTTCTCGGCGGTGGTGCATGGCAACCACTCCCCGGAAACCCTGCGGGACCCACGGGGCTTCGCCACCAAGTTCTATACCGCCGAAGGTAACTGGGACCTGGTCGGTAATAACTTTCCAACGTTCTTTATTCGCGATGCCATCAAGTTCCCGGACATGGTCCATGCCTTTAAACCGGACCCGCGCACTAACCTGGACGATGACTCGCGCCGTTTCGACTTCTTCTCCCATGTTCCAGAGTCCACTCGTACACTGACCGAGTTGTACTCGGACTCCGGCACCCCCGCCAGTTACCGCGAAATGGACGGCAATGGCGTACATGCCTACAAGTTGATTAACACTAAAGGTGAAGTGCACTACGTCAAGTTCCATTGGAAGAGCCTGCAGGGCATCAAGAACCTTGATCCCAAGCAAGTTACCGAAGTGCAAGGGCGTGACTACAGCCATATGACCAATGATCTGGTCACGCACATCAACAAAGGCGACTTCCCTAAGTGGGACCTGTATGTGCAGGTGCTCAAGCCTGAAGACCTGGCCAAGTTTGATTTCGACCCACTGGATGCCACCAAGATCTGGCCGAATGTGCCCGAGCGCAAAGTCGGGCAAATGGTGCTGAACCGCAACCCGGCCAATGTGTTCCAGGAAACCGAGCAAGTCGCGATGGCCCCGGCCAACCTGGTACCGGGTATCGAGCCGTCGGAAGACCGTTTGCTGCAGGGGCGGGTTTTCTCCTACGCCGATACGCAGATGTACCGCCTGGGCGCGAACGCCCTGCAGTTGCCGATCAACGCTCCACGGGTCACCGTCAACAACGGCAACCAGGATGGCGCGATGAACTTTGGCAAGACCACCACCGGTGTGAATTACCAGCCAAGCCGCCTGTTGCCGCGCGAAGAGCCGCAAGCCGCACGCTACAGCCAGGCGCCGCTGTCGGGCAGCACCCAGCAGGCCAAGATCCAGCGTGAGCAGAACTTCAAGCAGGCCGGTGACCTGTACCGTTCCTACACCAAGAAAGAGCGCGAAGACCTGATCAACAACTTCGGCGGCTCATTGGCCACCACCGATGACGAGAGCAAGCACATCATCCTGTCGTTCCTCTACAAGGCCGATCCCGAATACGGCACCGGCGTGGCCAAGGTCGCCAAGGGCGACCTGGCTCGCGTAAAGGCGCTGGCGGAAAAACTGACTGACTGATTCGTTGGTTATGGTCGGCGCCTTCACGGGCGTCGACCTTTGGCAGGAGAACACCCTATGCGCATCACTATCGGTTTACTGATGGCCATGCTGGCCTTCGCTGCCCATGCCGAGTCCCCCGACCCGGTGGCGCTCAAGGCACAGTTGCAGGACTACTATTTCGACGCCGCCCGTCGTGGCGACCTCGACATGCTCAACACCTTCATAGAGTCCGGCTACGGCCTCAATGCCCAGGATGACAAGGGCTACACCGCATTGATCCTGGCTGCTTATCACGGCCAGGGCCCGTATGTGGAGCGTCTGCTCGATGCTGGCGCCGACGCCTGCGTGCAGGATAAACGCGGTAACACAGCGTTGATGGGCGCCATCTTCAAAGGTGAGCTGAAAATCGCCCAGCGCCTGTTGGCCACCGACTGCAACCCCGACCAACGCAACGGCGCAGGGCAGACCGCCGCCATGTACGCCGGGTTGTTCAAGCGCGTCGAGTTGCTGGGCGCGCTGCAAGCCAAAGGCGCCGACCTGAACGCCGAAGACCCCGTCGGTAACAGCGCTTCACGTTTGGCTAATGGCGAAATCCGGACCCCAGCGTCGCGCTGAGCTATCATCGCGGTTTTTCGGTTGGAGGTTCTCATATGGCAAAGGCCAAGCGCATGTACGGCTGCACAGAGTGCGGCGCGACCTTTCCCAAATGGGCGGGCCAGTGCTCCGAATGCGGCGCGTGGAACACCCTGACTGAAACCATGATCGAGAGCGGCGGTGCCGCGGCCCCCACCGGTCGTGCCGGCTGGACCGGGCAACAGGCGCAGATCAAGACCCTGGCCGAAGTCAGCGTTGAAGAGATCCCGCGCTTTTCCACCGCCTCCGGCGAATTGGACCGGGTGCTGGGCGGTGGCCTGGTGGACGGCTCGGTGGTATTGATTGGTGGTGACCCGGGCATCGGCAAGTCCACGATCCTGCTGCAAACCCTGTGCAGCATCGCCAGCCGCATGCCTGCGCTGTATGTCACCGGCGAAGAGTCCCAGCAGCAAGTGGCCATGCGCGCCCGGCGCCTGGGCTTGCCCCAGGACCAACTGCGGGTCATGACCGAAACCTGCATCGAAAGCATCATCGCCACGGCGCGCATCGAAAAGCCCAAGGTCATGGTCATTGACTCGATCCAGACGATTTTCACTGAACAACTGCAATCGGCACCCGGCGGTGTGTCCCAGGTGCGCGAAAGCGCGGCGCTGTTGGTGCGTTACGCCAAGCAGAGCGGCACGGCGATCTTCCTGGTCGGCCACGTGACCAAGGAAGGCGCACTGGCCGGGCCACGGGTGTTGGAACACATGGTCGACACCGTGTTGTATTTCGAAGGGGAATCCGACGGTCGCCTGCGCTTGCTGCGAGCGGTGAAGAACCGTTTTGGCGCCGTCAACGAACTGGGGGTGTTCGCCATGACCGACCGGGGGCTGAAAGAAGTCTCGAACCCCTCGGCGATTTTTCTCACCCGCGCTCAGGAAGAAGTCCCAGGCAGTGTGGTGATGGCCACCTGGGAAGGCACCCGGCCGATGCTGGTGGAAGTCCAGGCGCTGGTGGATGACAGCCATTTGGCCAACCCACGGCGGGTCACACTGGGCCTGGACCAGAACCGCCTGGCGATGCTGCTGGCGGTGCTGCACCGGCATGGCGGCATTCCGACCCACGACCAGGATGTGTTCCTCAACGTGGTGGGCGGGGTCAAGGTGTTGGAGACCGCGTCCGACCTGGCGTTGATGGCGGCGGTGATGTCCAGCCTGCGTAATCGGCCGTTGCCCCATGACTTGCTGGTGTTTGGGGAGGTGGGGTTGTCGGGCGAAGTGCGCCCGGTGCCGAGTGGGCAGGAGCGGTTGAAGGAAGCGGCCAAGCATGGCTTCAAACGGGCGATTGTGCCCAAGGGCAATGCGCCGAAGGAGGCGCCCCCGGGGTTGCAGATTATTGCTGTGACGCGGCTGGAGCAGGCGTTGGATGCCCTGTTCGAATAATCCGCAACACTGCTGAACACCTGTGGGAGCTGGCTTGCCTGCGATAGCGGCGGGTCAGCTTACCCATCCTTGTCTGATACACCGCCATCGCAGGCAAGCCAGCTCCCACCCTTGATTCATGTTGGCGGCTAGAGCTCCAGCAGGGCGCCCAACTCGCGCTCCAGTTCTTGCTCATCACCCAGGTTCAACTCAACGAACCTACGCAAATGGCTGATCGAGTCCAGATCAATGTGCTTGCACACAAAGCCCAATTGGCCCTGATCTTCATGGGTCAGCCGCGCTTGCATCTTTATATGCGTCTTCTGTTCCAGGCGTATGTCGACGTCAAAGGGCAGCGCTTTATTCCCCTTCCAGTCGTCAGGCCGTTCCACCAGCAATCCCTTGAGTGACAGATCCACCAGTTTCACCGGCCATTCGCTGCCGTTTTGCCGAAGTTCGGCCGTGGCATCAAAGGCGATTCGGCGAAAACGGCGACGTTCAGACGCATGTTCGGTCATGGTATAGCCCTCTGTGAATGGGAGGAGTGTAGCCCGGGGCCATCAAGGGGCGTTTATTTCGGCTTTTTTTAACGGTTGAAGGCTCTAGACCAACGTAGGGGGCTGGTCTTTAAGGCCAGTAGCGCTAAACTCGGGCTGGCTGTCCTTTCTGTCCACCCTGGCTGGAATATAAAAATGAAAAATAATAATAGCCTGCTACGCCACTTACCCTGGCTGGTGCTGGCAATTGTAGGCGCGTGCGCCCTGGGCGTAGTGGCCTTGCGCCGCGGCGAGGCGATCAACGCCTTGTGGATTGTGGTCGCTGCTGTGGCCATCTATCTGGTTGCGTACCGTTACTACAGTCTGTTCATCGCCAACAACGTGATGCAACTCGATCCACGGCGGGCAACCCCTGCGGTGGTCAACAACGATGGTCTGGACTACGTGCCGACCAACAAACACATTCTTTTCGGTCACCACTTTGCAGCGATTGCCGGTGCAGGCCCGTTGGTGGGCCCGGTGCTGGCGGCGCAAATGGGCTATCTGCCCGGTACCCTGTGGCTGATTGCCGGGGTGGTGCTGGCCGGTGCGGTGCAAGACTTCATGGTCCTGTTCCTGTCCACCCGTCGCAACGGCCGTTCCCTGGGGGATATGGTGCGCGAAGAGATGGGCCGCATTCCCGGGACCATCGCGCTGTTCGGCTGCTTCCTGATCATGATCATCATCCTCGCGGTGCTGGCGCTGATCGTGGTCAAAGCCCTGGCCGAGAGCCCATGGGGCATCTTCACGGTGATGGCGACCATCCCGATCGCGATGTTCATGGGCATCTACATGCGCTACATCCGCCCGGGCCGCATCGGTGAAATCTCGATCATCGGCGTGCTGTTGCTGCTCGGTTCGATCTGGCTGGGCGGGCAGATTGCCGCTGATCCGGTGTGGGCCAAGGCGTTCACCTTCACCGGTATCCAGATCACCTGGATGCTGATCGGCTACGGTTTCGTGGCCGCTGTGCTGCCGGTGTGGCTGATTCTGGCGCCCCGCGACTACCTGTCGACGTTCCTGAAAATCGGCACCATCATCGCCCTGGCGATTGGCATCCTGATCACCATGCCTGATCTGAAAATGCCGGCTCTCACCCAGTTCATCGACGGCACCGGCCCGGTGTGGAAGGGCGGCCTGTTCCCGTTCCTGTTTATCACCATTGCCTGTGGCGCGGTCTCGGGCTTCCATGCGCTGATCTCCTCGGGCACCACGCCCAAGTTGCTCGCCAGTGAGAGCCATGCCCGTTACATCGGTTACGGCGGCATGTTGATGGAATCGTTCGTGGCCATCATGGCAATGGTTGCCGCTTCGGTGATCGAGCCTGGCGTGTACTTCGCCATGAACAGCCCGGCTGCCATCGTCGGCACCGACGTGGTCACCGTGGCGCAAACCGTCAGCAGTTGGGGCTTTGCCATTACCCCTGAGGCGTTGTCGGCCGTTGCCCACGATATCGGTGAAACCACCATCCTGGCGCGTGCCGGCGGTGCGCCGACCCTGGCGGTAGGTATCGCGCAGATCCTGCACAGCGTGCTGCCGGGTGAAAACACCATGGCGTTCTGGTACCACTTTGCGATCCTGTTCGAAGCGCTGTTCATCCTCACGGCGGTGGACGCCGGTACCCGTGCCGGTCGCTTCATGCTGCAGGACCTGCTGGGTTCGTTCGTGCCTGCGCTCAAACGCACCGAGTCCTGGACCGCCAACCTGATCGCCACGGCCGGTTGCGTGGCCATGTGGGGCTACTTGCTGTACCAAGGCGTGATCGATCCACTGGGTGGCATCAATACCTTGTGGCCGCTGTTCGGTATCTCCAACCAGATGCTGGCCGGTATCGCGCTGATGCTGGCGACCGTTGTGCTGATAAAGATGAAGCGCCAGCGCTACATCTGGGTGACCATGTTGCCAGCGGTGTGGCTGTTGATCTGCACCACCACGGCAGGCTTCATCAAGCTGTTCGACGCCAACCCGGCGATCGGCTTCCTGTCGCTGGCCAAGAAATACAGCGATGCCCTGGCTAACGGCCAGATCCTCGCCCCGGCCAAGAGCATCGACCAGATGCAGCACGTGATCTGGAACGCCTACACCAACGCAACGCTGACGGCGCTGTTCCTGTTCGTGGTGTTCAGCATCCTGTTCTATGCGCTCAAAGTCGGCGTCGCCGCCTGGGGTAACAAAGAACGTACGGATAAAGAAGCCCCGTTCCAGGCTGTACCGGACGCGTAAACGAGGATTGCAAGCATGTTCAATGACATCAGTCGCCTCGGTAAATACCTCGGTCAGGCCGCCCGCCTGATGGTCGGCATGCCCGACTACGACACCTACGTCGAGCATATGCAAACCAAACACCCGGACAAGCCGGTGATGGACTACAAGGCGTTCTTCCGGGAACGCCAGGAAGCCCGTTACGGCGGCAAGGGTGGGCCCAAGTGCTGCTGACCCGGTAACGCGGGCCAATGCGATATCCCTGTGGGAGCAGGGCTTTCTGTGGGAGCTGGCTTGCCTGCGATAGCATCACCTCGGTCTGACGCAAGCACCGAGTTGTCTGCATCGCAGGCAAGCCAGCTCCCACAGGGGCCTTTGCTCCCACATTTGTTTCTGTGTTTCCTCAAGGAGAATCTCTTTGTCCTCTCCCATCCCCGTCACCATCCTCAGTGGCTTTCTCGGCGCCGGCAAGACCACCTTGCTGCGCCACCTGCTCAAAGCCGAGCACGGCTTGAAAATCGCCGTGATCGAAAACGAATTCAGTGACGCCGGTATCGACACCCAACTGCTGGGCGACGAGCCGGTGCAAGTGATGACCCTGTCCAACGGCTGCGTGTGCTGCACCATCCACACCGACCTGACCAAAGCCCTGTACCTGCTGCTGGAACGCCTGGACAGCGGCGAGATCGCCTTCGACCGGCTGGTGATCGAATGCACCGGCCTGGCCGACCCGGCGCCGGTGGCCCAGACGTTCTTCATCGACGAAGAACTGCGCGAGCGTTATATCCTCGACGGCATCATCACCTTGGTGGATGCGGCCCACGCCGAGCATCACCTGACCCAGACCATCGCCCAGGCCCAGATCGGCTTTGCCGACCGCTTGCTGGTGAGCAAACGCGACTTGGTAGACGACGCCAGCTTCGACGCCCTCAGCCAGCGCCTCACCCGCATCAACCGCCGTGCGCCGATTCGCGTAGTGGACCACGGCAAGATTGATTTGGCCGAGCTGCTGGACGTGCGCGGCTTCAACCTCAATGCCGGCATGAGCCTGCGCCCGGTGAGTGCAGCGCCGTCGGTGGACCGTATTTCCAGCCTGGTGCTACGCACCGACCAGCCGCTGGATATCGACCGTCTCAGCGAGTTCATGAACGAACTGCTGGAAGACCACGGCAAGCAACTGCTGCGTTACAAGGGCGTATTGAACATTGCCGGAGAAGACCGACGCATGGTGTTCCAGGGCGTGCTGAAGCTGTATGGCTTCGACTGGGATACCGAATGGGCCGAGGGCGAGGCGCGGGAGAGTGTGATCGTGTTTATTGCCGATGAGCTGCCCGAAGACAAGATTCGCCAAGGCTTTGAGCGGGTCTACCAATGAACTCGGCTTGAAATGCACGCCAATGTGGGAGCTGGCTTGCCTGCGATAGCGGTGGGTCAATCACTGATGGGCTGACTGCACAACCGCCATCGCAGGCAAGCCAGCTCCCACACTTGACCCTGTTTCAAATTGAAATCGGCATAAAAAAGCCCGGCTCATGAGCCGGGCTTCTTATTCACGCAACTGCCATCAAGCGCCGTATACCGGCAGCTTCTTGCAGATGGCCTTGACCTTCTCACGTACCGCGTCGATCACGGCTTCGTTGTTCAGGTCGGCCAGGATGTCGCAGATCCAGCCCGCCAGTTCCTTGCACTCGGCTTCCTTGAAGCCACGGGTGGTCACTGCCGGGGTGCCGAAGCGCAGGCCGGAGGTGACGAACGGCGAACGTGGGTCGTTCGGCACGGAGTTCTTGTTCACGGTGATGAAGGCTTTGCCCAGGGCAGCGTCAGCATCTTTACCGGAAATGTCCTGCTTGATCAGCGACAGCAGGAACAGATGGTTTTCAGTACCGCCGGACACCACGTCAAAGCCGCGCTCGATGAACACGCTGGCCATGGTCTTGGCGTTCTTGACCACTTGTTGCTGGTAGGTCTTGAACTCAGGCTGCAGTGCTTCCTTGAAGCAGATCGCCTTGGCCGCGATCACGTGCTCCAGCGGGCCGCCTTGGGCGCCCGGGAAAACGGCGGAGTTGAGCTTCTTCTCGATCTCGGCGTTGGCACGCGCCAGGATCAGGCCGCCACGTGGACCGCGCAGGGTCTTGTGGGTAGTGGTGGTGACCACGTCAGCGTAAGGCACTGGGTTGGGGTAAACGCCCGCAGCTACCAGACCGGCCACGTGGGCCATGTCGACGAACAGGTAGGCACCGACCTTGTCGGCGATTTCACGGAAACGTGGGAAGTCCAGGATCTGCGAGTAGGCAGAGAAACCGGCCACGATCATTTTTGGCTTGTGCTCGACCGCCAGGCGCTCGACTTCGTCGTAGTCGATCAGGCCGTTGGCATCGATACCGTACTGAACGGCGTTGTACAGCTTGCCGGAGGACGAAACCGTGGCGCCGTGGGTCAGGTGACCGCCGTGGGCCAGGCTCATGCCCAGGATGGTGTCGCCGCCTTGCAGCAGGGCCAGGTACACGGCGCTGTTGGCTTGGGAACCGGCGTGTGGTTGGACGTTGGCGTAATCGGCGCCGAACAGCTCTTTTGCACGGTCGATGGCCAACTGCTCAACCACGTCGACGTACTCGCAACCACCATAGTAGCGCTTGCCTGGGTAGCCTTCGGCGTACTTGTTGGTCAGAACCGAACCTTGAGCCTCCATCACCGCAGGGCTGGTGTAGTTTTCCGAAGCGATCAGCTCAATGTGCTCTTCCTGGCGCACGGCTTCTTGCTCCATGGCGGCGAAGAGATCGGCGTCGTACTTGGCAATAGTCAAATCACGGCTGAACATGGCGGTCCTCAAGGATCGGGGGCAGAAAAGGAGGGCATTCTAACCCAATGGGTTTTAGATGGCATATGAAAGGACATCATGTCGCGGACAAGTGGTTTTCACTCAGCCCCTGATCGTTCCCACGCTCTGCGTGGGAATGCATCCCGTGGCGCTCTGCGTCACATTTAAAAGCGGACGCAGAGCGTCCAGAATTGCGTTCCCACGCGGAGCGTGGGAACGATCAGGGACGGCACTTTCAGTCAAACATGAACAGCGCATCATTACTGAACTGCACCTCAAACCGATTCGCCGGCATCGGCCGCCCGAACAGGTAACCCTGCACCTCATCACAGCCATGCTCACGCAGGAAGTCCAACTGCTCATGGGTTTCCACGCCTTCGGCAATCACTGCCAGGTTCAGGCTGTGGGCCATGGCAATGATCGCCCGGGCAATCTGTGCGTCCTGCTCACCCGAGGGCAGGCCGTCGACGAAGGTGCGGTCGATCTTCAGCACATCGATAGGGAATTGCTTGAGGTAGTTGAGCGACGAATAACCGGTGCCGAAGTCATCCACCGCGATGCTCAGGCCCAGGTTTTTCAGGCTGGCGAGGATCTGCAGGGCTTCGTTGACTTCACGCATCAGGATACTTTCGGTCAGTTCCAGCTCCAGGCACGCCGGCGGCAGGCCGGTGTCCTTGAGGATAGTGGCGATGCGCGTGCCCAACTGGCCGTCGGAGAACTGCCGCGCCGAGATGTTCACTGAGACTTTCGGCACGCGCACCTTGTTCTGGTGCCAGGTCTTGAGCTGGCGGCAGGCTTCGCCGATTACCCAGTCGCCCACATCCACCACCAGTCCGAGCTCTTCCAGCACTGGGATAAAGTCCCCGGGCGGTACCAGGCCACGGCGCGGGTGGCGCCAGCGCAGCAGGGCTTCGGCGCCGGTCAGGCGTTTGCCGTCGCCGCTGAATTGCGGCTGGTAATAGAGCACGAATTCGTTCTGGTCCAAGGCGTGGCGCAGGTCGCTTTCCAGTTCCAGGCGCTCCAGGGCGCTGGCGTTCATGTCGGCCTGGTAGAACTGGAAGTTGTTCTTGCCGCGCTCTTTAGCGTGATACATCGCCGTGTCGGCGTTTTTCATCAATTGGCTCAGCTCGTTGCCGTCTTGCGGGCTCAGGGCGATGCCGATGCTGGCGGTCACGAAGAATTCGCGGCCCTCCAGCACAAAAGGTTTGACCAGGCTGGCGAGAATCTGCTCGGCCACATGAATGGCGCGGTTCAGCGCCATGTCGCGGCTGACCCGTGGTTGCAGGAGCAAGGTGAATTCGTCGCCGCCCATGCGCGCCACGGTGTCGTCCTCGGCCACGCAGCCGAGCAGGCGCGTGGCCATTTCCTTGAGCATGCGGTCGCCGGCCGCGTGGCCGAGGGAGTCGTTGATCGGCTTGAAGCGGTCAAGGTCGAGGAACATCAGCACCACCCACGACTTCTGCCGTTCGGCGGACTGCAACGCGGTGTGCAGGCGGTCCTGGAACAGGGTGCGGTTGGGCAGGTGGGTCAGGGCGTCGTAGTAGGCCAGGCGGTGGATGCGCTGCTCACTGGCCTTGCGCTCGCTGATATCGCTGAAGAAACACACGTAACTGGCCAGGTCGCCTTCGTCGTCGAACACCGCGGTAATGCCCACCCAGGCCGGGTAATGCTCGCCATTGAGACGCTTGAGCCACACCTCGCCTTCCCAGGTGCTGTGCTGGTGCAATTGCTTGAGCACATAACGCAGATGGGCTTCCTGCTGCTCATCGACGGTGAGCATATTGGGCAACTGGTCGAGCACATCGCTCACCGCATAGCCGCTGACCCGGCTGAACGCCTCGTTGGCTTGCACGATATAACCGGCCGGGTCGGTGATCAGGATCGCCGAGGTGGAATGCTCGAATACCGTGGCCGCCATGCGCAGGTCTTTTTCGGCGCGGCGTTGCTGGCTGATATCGCGGCCCACGCCGAGGATGCCTTCAAACGCGCCATGTTCATCCCACACCAGCACCAGGCGCAGTTCTATCGGCACCTTGCGCCCGTCGGCGCGCAGGCAGTCGAACAGAAACAGTTGGGTCTGCAGTTCATCGCGCAAGGTGTTCAAGGCGTCGGGGTTGCCGAGGGCGCGGCTGACCTGTTCCATCAGGCTGTAAATGCCGGTCAACTGCTGAGGGTTGGCAACGATCGACTGCCAGCCGTTCTTGAACACCCAGTCCACGTCATAGCCCAGGACGGTGTTGACCGAGGGGCTGATGTAGTTGAGGGCCAGTTGGCTGTCGGTGGAGCAGATCACGTCGCTGATGCTTTCGGCCAGCATCCGGTAGCGCTGTTCACTGTCGCGCAGCGATTCACTGGCCTCGATCTGGTCGGTAATGTCCTTGGCCACGCCGATGATCCGGGTGACCACCGTAGACGTATCGCGGGCCAGGGCCTGTTCGCGGATATCGAAGCGGCGCCACTGGTTATTGCGGTGACGAAAGCGCAGTTGGCAGTGCAATTGGGTCGTATAGCCGACCTGGCGTTGTTGTTGGCGCGCGTCATGGTAGTGCTCGGCGTCTTCGGGGTGCAGCAGGATTTCCCAGAAGTACTCACCCATTTGCTGCAACTCGGCTTTGTTGTAGCCCAGGGTGTGACCCAAATGATGGTTGCTGAAAATCATGCGCTGGCTGATCACGTCTTGCACATACAGGTGGTCGGGCACGGTGCGCACCACATCCGACCAGAAGCTTTCACGCTCCACCAGCGACAACTCGATCAGCTTGCGGCTGGTGATGTCGCTGATGCTGAGAATCACGGCCTTGACGTCATCCTGCTGCTCGGGCAAACGCATCACCAGCCACAGGTACTGTTCGTTGCCGGCCACGTCGTTGAGCTGGATTTCCAGCTCCAGCTGTTTTTGCCGAGTCAGTACGGCTTCCAGCACCTGATAGCCGATGGACGTGGCATTGCGCGGGCAGTCATCGATCAGGCGTTCCCACGCCTGCTCGCAGGACGCGACGTTGAGCAGGCGCACGGCCATCTGGTTGACCTCGGTGACGCGCAACTCCTTGAGCAGTTGCTTGCGCTCCGTGGGGTTGGCCTGCAACCAGGCGTGCAACTGCTCACGGCTTTGCACCTGGGTCTTGTTGCAAAACGCCTTGAGCCCCGACAGGTCCAACACGCACAACGCGACGCCGGTGCCTTCGAAGATGTCCTGGTAGCGTCGCCGGCCTTCGTTCACCTGGCGTTGGCGGCGGCGCATGTTGAGCAGCACGATCACCGGGATTAGCGAGAACGCCAGGCCCAGCAGGCACTTGCCGATAAAGGCGGGCAGTAGTTGTTCCAGCACCGCGCTGCGGTCAAACATGCCGCGCAGTTGCCAATCGCTTTTGCTCAACGGCGTGACCAGCACGCTGCGGTTCAATTCTTCCGGTGTCAGGGCGCCGGACCACTGCGCCGGCATGCCGCTGTCACGGCTGACCACACGATGGTTCAGGCTGTTCTCGATTGCCCACATCGGGCGCTGGCCCTGGACATCCTGGCGTGTGAGGTTGGCCAGATAATTGGGCGCCAGGCGCAAGGCCCAGTACACCTTGGAGCCACCGCTGGGTTGGTGCAGCAACAGATAGATGACCGTGCCGTCATTATCATTGCTCAGGTAGTAGGACTGGGCGTGACTGCGTTTGACCAGGTCTTCAAGCAGGGCACTGTCTTGGCTGCCTTCGGCAGTGTCGCTGATCAGTGCGCCGCTGGGGGCGAGCAGGGCGAAGCTGCGCAGGTCCGGTAATGAGCGCTGCAGCGTGCGCATCAGGGCCTGCTGCTGTTCGGCATTGCGCGGCGGCTCGACAATCGGCAACAGGTTCAGGGCGATCTGTGCGCTCAGGGCCATGTTCTGGCTGATCTGCTCGGCCAGGTCGGCGCTGTAGTCGATGGTGTATTGCTGTTGGTTTTTCTGGTTTTGCTGCAATTGGTCCAGCAGTTGCCAGAACAACAGGGCGAGCAACAGCAGGACAAGCGTCGCCAACGCGCCTTTCAAGGTGCCGTGCAGGGGCGCTCCCGGCGCAATATGAGCGGCGCGCAAGGGCGTGGGCGGCGTGACGTTGGACAAACTGTGATCCTGCGGTTTGGCTGGACTGGCGCGCGACGTGCACTATAAGCCGGACGCCCGAAGGGCGGCTAGCATGCCTTGAGTTGTGGCAAAGTGCCAGTCCTGCCTGGCTGGACTGCCCCAGCGCATTCAGGTAGCTTTGCCGGTTACGCGGGGGCGTTCCAGCCCCAGACATTCAGGCTTTTTTTGCTCGCTGGCATTGATGATAGTCAAAGGCCCGCGCGGCGCATGGCCTGGCACGGGCTTCGTCCGCTTAATTCATCAGTCACTGACGCTAGGTTCACCATGGCTCAATACGTCTTCACCATGCATCGGCTGGGAAAAGTTGTTCCGCCGAAGCGGGAAATCCTGAAAAACATTTCGCTGTCCTTCTTCCCAGGCGCCAAGATCGGCGTGCTCGGCCTCAACGGTTCGGGTAAGTCCACCCTGCTGAAAATCATGGCGGGCGTCGACACCGAGTTCGAAGGCGAAGCCCGTCCGATGCCGGACCTGAACATCGGTTACCTGCCGCAAGAGCCGATCCTGGACCCGACCAAGACCGTGCGCGAAGTGGTCGAAGAAGCCGTCAGCGTGATCAAGGACGCCCAGGCCCGCCTTGATGAGGTGTACGCCGCCTACGCCGAACCGGATGCCGACTTCGACAAGCTGGCTGCCGAACAGGCCAAGCTCGAAGCGATCCTGCAGGCGGGCGATGGCCACAACCTGGAGCGCCAACTGGAAGTCGCCGCCGATGCGCTGCGCCTGCCAGCCTGGGACGCCAAGGTCGAGCACCTGTCCGGTGGTGAGAAGCGTCGTGTGGCCCTGTGCCGCCTGCTGCTGTCGGCCCCTGACATGCTGCTGCTCGACGAACCGACCAACCACTTGGACGCCGATTCCGTCGCCTGGCTGGAGCACTTCCTGCACGATTTCCCGGGCACCGTGGTTGCGATCACGCACGACCGTTACTTCCTGGACAACGTCGCCGGCTGGATCCTCGAACTCGACCGCGGCGCCGGTATCCCTTACGAGGGCAACTACTCCGGTTGGCTGGAAGCCAAGTCCGACCGTCTGGCCGCCGAATCCAAGCAGCAATCGGCCCACGAAAAAGCCATGAAGGAAGAACTGGAGTGGGTGCGCAAAGGCGCCAAGGCCCGCCAGTCCAAATCCAAGGCCCGTCTGCAACGCTTTGAAGAAATGCAGTCGCAGGAATTCCAGAAGCGCAGCGAAACCAACGAGATCTACATCCCGGCCGGTCCGCGCCTGGGTGACAAGGTCATCGAGTTCAAGAACGTGACCAAAGGCTACGGCGACCGCGTGCTGATCGACAACCTGTCGTTCGCCATGCCAAAAGGCGCGATCGTCGGCGTTATCGGCGGTAACGGTGCGGGTAAATCCACGCTGTTCCGCATGCTGATGGGCAAGGAAACCCCGGACTCCGGCAGCATCGAGATCGGTGACACCGTGCAACTGGCCTGTGTGGACCAGAGCCGCGACGACCTCGACGGCAGCAAGACTGTGTTCCAGCAGATCTCCGACGGTTCCGACCAGATCCGTATCGGCAACTATGAAATCCCGTCGCGCACCTACGTCGGCCGTTTCAACTTCAAGGGCGGCGACCAGCAGAAGTTCGTCAAGGACCTGTCCGGTGGTGAGCGCGGTCGCTTGCACCTGGCCCTGACCCTGAAAGAGGGCGGCAACGTGTTGCTGCTCGACGAACCGTCCAACGACCTCGACGTTGAAACCCTGCGTTCCCTGGAAGAAGCCCTGTTGGACTTCCCGGGCGCCGCCATTGTGATCTCTCACGATCGGTGGTTCCTTGACCGCGTCGCGACCCACATCCTGGCGTACGAAGATGACTCCCAGGCGGTGTTCTTCGAAGGCAACTACACCGAGTACGAAGCCGACCGCAAGAAGCGCTTGGGTGAGGCCGCTGCCCAGCCGCACCGCGTACGCCACAAAAAACTGGCCTGATGCTGCAATAGCCGCAACAGCCTGTTGAAAAAATACCCCTCACGCAGGGGTATTTTTTTGCCCGCGTTATGCCGGAAGCGTCGTGGGCGCCAGGGCCGGGCGGCTGCGCAGCAATTCTTCGACCACCCCCATAAACGCCTCGACCAACAATGAGCGTGACGGTGAGCGCGTGAGTATCAGCAGGTGTACCCAGGCTTCGGGGTCTGCCAAGGGGCGGTAGACCACGCCTTCCCTGGCCAGGGTGCGGGTGCACTGGGGCACGAGCGAGACACCTTGGCCTGCCGCCACCAGGGCGATGATCGAGGTGATCTGACGCCCCGCAGGGCCCGGGCGCAGCGCCAGGCCACGGCGTTGATACAGGTGCTCGATGGAGCCGTTGAGGCCCGAACCGTAGTCGCTGGGGAACAGAATCAACGGGTACTCACTGAGCTGGGCGAGGGTGACTTCGCTCTGCTCCGCCAGCGGGTTGTCGCTGCAAAGCGCCGCCACCAGTGGTTCTTGCCCCAAGGACAAAGCCTCGACACCGGTTTGCCCAGCCTCCGGCAGCAGGCGGCTCATGCCGACGTCGATGCGCCCGTCTAGCACGTGCGTGTGCAGGCTGCCGGAAGCGCTCTCCACCAGGGTCAGTTGCACATCGGGAAAACGCTGGGCGAAGGCTTGCAGGGTTTGGCTGAAGAGTTCCGACAACGCGATCGAGCTGGCATAGCCTACGACCAGTTGGCCAGTCGAGCCGGCAGCCAGCTTGGCGGCGATGTCTTGTGCAAGCCTGGCGTGCTCCAGCGCTGCGCGGGCATACGGCAAAAAGTGCTGGCCTTGGGCGGTCAGTGTGACCGTGCGACTGGTGCGGTCGAACAGGCGAAAGCCAAGCTCGGTTTCCAGGGCCGAAATCTGCCGCGTCAGGGGCGGCTGGGCAAGGTGCAGGCGCTGGGCTGCGCGGCCGAAGTGCAGCTCTTCGGCGACCGTCAGGAAGTACCGTAACTTGCGTAGATCAAGCATTCTGTTTCCTGGGTATTGATCGGTCCGAATTCGGTATTGGTGTTCCCTGCGCTGGGTATTCTATAAACATCCTCGACTATAAGACGAGAGGCCACATGAACCCGCGCATGCATCACGCCCGCTTCGCCGTGTTCCTGTGTGGCTGTGCGGCGTTTCTGAATCTTTATGCGACACAGAGCATCCTGCCTGCGTTTGCCGAAAGCTTCCAGGTGAGTGCCCGACAGGCAGGGTGGAGCATCACGGTGACCACGTTGGCCGTGGCGTTGACCGCGCCGTTTGTCGGGCGCCTGACCGGCCGTTTCGAGCAGCGCACGGTGATTGCCGTGGCTGCATTGCTGCTGGCGCTACCGACGCTGCTGACGGCCTATGTGGACAGTTTTGCCGAGCTGCTGGTGTGGCGTTTTGTCGAAGGGATGTTGATTCCCGTGGTGTTCGCCACCAGCGTGGCCTACATCGGCGATCGCTGGCGCGCGGCCAGCGTTACCGAGATCACCAGTTTGTACGTCGCGGGGACGGTGCTCGGTGGGTTTGCCGGGCGCTTTGTCTCGGGTGTCATGACCCAATATGTGGGCTGGCGCGAAGCCTTCGAACTGTTGGCGGTGATCAGCCTGCTGGTCGGCCTGCTGATTGTGTGGCTGTTGCCGGCCAATCCAGTGGCGCGGCCCGGCGTTGCGGCCGTGGGCATGCACGGGGTGCGCCGGCTCCTGCGCAAACCCTTGCTGGCGGCCTATGGCGTCGGTTTCTGCGTGCTGTTCTCCCAAGTCGCAACCTTTACCTATGCCGGGCTGTATCTCAGCCAGGCCCCGTTCAACCTGGGCGCTGCAGCCTTGGGCACTTTGTATGCGGTGTTCCTGCTGGCGCTGGTGGTCATTCCTGTTGCGGGGCGCTTGAGCAAATCGCGACCACAATCGCAGTTACTGACCGGCGCTGTGGCGCTCGGCATCTGTGGCTCGGCGCTGACATTGTTGCCGTCCCTGTGGCTGATCGTGCTGGGGCTGGCCCTGAGTTCGACCGGCGTATTCCTGGCACAGGCATCCGCCAATGCGTATATCGCCACCACGGCAGGCCCGGACAAGTCCGGCGCCGTGGGGCTGTACCTGACCGGCTATTACCTGGGCGGCAGCGCCGGCGCCGTGGCCCCGGCCATGCTTTGGAATCAATGGGGCTGGCCGGGCTGCGTGGCGTTGGTCGCAGGTTTTCAGCTGTTGTCGCTGGCGATTGCCCTGCTGGGCTGGAAACCGGTAAAGCCCCAGGCCCTGATCGCCGGACAGCGGGGCAAACCAGCCTGATTTTTCATCCAATAAAGGACTATGAGAGGTGAACATGACTAACACCGTGATCAAGCGTAGCCAGTTGTTGAAGCTCATCGAACCGGTATTGAACGACATGCCGGCCGGTGCCTTGCGTCACGCGCTGTTCGAAGCCTTCTGGGCTCAGGAAGACGCGCTGGTGGATATCGAAGACGCTTTTGCGCGACTCACCTCGCGTCGGCATTCGCCGGCGGTACTGCGCAAGTTCTTCGCCAGTTGGTCCAAGACCAATAATTCGGCAGCCAGTGTGTCCGGCCTGGCCAACCGCATTACCTTGCTGGCGCGCTCCGATGAAGGCTCCGCCGCCGCCGCGCAGTTGTACCGCGCCTGCGGCAGCCTGCAA
Organism: Pseudomonas sp. CCI1.1; assembly: GCF_034348165.1. NCBI lineage: Bacteria > Pseudomonadati > Pseudomonadota > Gammaproteobacteria > Pseudomonadales > Pseudomonadaceae > Pseudomonas > Pseudomonas sp. CCI1.1. Next base: position 3,637,010 of record NZ_CP133780.1, on the reverse strand, counting down.
CGCATCACCGATGAAGATCTGGGCGCGTTGGGCAACACCTTGCACGCAGACCTGTTCTACACCATGGCCACCGCGCTGTGCGGCGATGACCAGTGGATATTGAAGGACAATTGCCTGCCCTCGGCACAGGCGTTCAAGGACTGGACCGACACCCGCCGCCTGCGTGATCGCGACCTGCTGCAGGGGTTGCTGACCACGTTGATCCACGAGGTGTACACCCATGGCGAAGTGGAATTCATCCACCCGTTGTACTCGCAGTGGTTCGTGCGGGACATGGGCGTGCCGCCGGAGAAATCCCGGGCGACGGTGGCCTGGGTCACGGTGCACACCGGCGGTACTGAGAGCAACCATTTCGCCCATGCGGTGGCGGCGGTGAATGAGTTCACCACTGCCATGCAGATTGAAGTGGACCCCGCCACGGCACGCGAGATTTTTGCCCAATACCTGCAGCGTAAAGCCAGTGTGATGAGCGACTGTGCGCAGTTGCTGGGTTAACCCGGCGTTTTGCCTGAGAGCCTCTGACCCAGATGAACACCCTGAAGCAGACCGCAACGCCATCGTTGTCGCCGCCTGACCCGGTCAGCGTGCGTCGCCGCGCTCTGGTGGCCGGCTGCGGCGCGCATGCCGTGCACGACGGGCTGACCGATGTGATTTATGTGCTGTTGCCGATCTGGCAAGCGCAGTTCGGCCTCAGCTACGCCCAGATCGGCCTGTTGCGCGGTGCCTATGCGGGCATGATGGCCGGTTTTCAGTTACTGGCCAGCCGGGCTGCCGCGCGCTGGGGGCGTGAACGCTTGCTGGTAGGTGGCACGGCGTTGGCGGGCCTGGCCTACCTGCTGGCCGGCCAGGCCGGTGGGCTGGGCGTGTTGTTATTGGCGCTGCTGCTGGGCGGGCTCGGCGCGAGTACGCAGCACCCGCTGGCCTCGTCGTTGATCACCGATACGCACGAGGCCGGCGGGGGCGTCAAACAAGCGCTGTCGCAGTACAACTTCAGCGGCGATATCGGCAAGACCCTGATCCCGGGGCTGATCGGCCTGTTGCTGGCGGTCATCAGTTGGCGCGCCAGTGTCACCCTGCTGGGTGTACTCGGGCTGCTGGCGGCAGGCCTGTTGTGGTGGCTGATCCCGGCACGCACCGAGGCGACGGCGGCGCCGCTGAAAGCCACCCGTACGGGCGGCGGCGCCGGCTCTGCGAGCGGCCTGCGTGCGCTGATCGTGACCGGCACGCTGGACAGCGCCGTGCGCATGGGTTTCCTCACGTTTCTGCCGTTTTTGCTCAAGGCCAAGGGCGCCGGGCCTGCGGGCATCGGCCTGGCGCTGACCATGCTGTTCGTGGGGGGCGCCTTCGGCAAATTGTTGTGCGGTTACCTCGGTGCGCGCATCGGCATGATGAAAACGGTATGGGCCACGGAGTTCACCACGGCCGTGTTGATCGTCATGGCGGTGTACTTGCCCTACGCCGGCTTGATGGTGATGTTGCCGCTGCTGGGGCTGGCGCTGAACGGCACGTCGTCGGTGCTGTACGGCGCAGTCCCGGACCTGGCAGGGCCGGGCAGGCGCGACCAGGCGTTCGCCGTGTTCTACACCGGCACCATCGGTGGCGGCGCCTTGGCGCCGGTGCTGTTCGGCAGCCTTGGGGATGCCACCGGTGTGCCCATGGCCGTCCTGTTGCTGGCCGCCACCCTGTTGCTGACCTTGCCGCTGTCCTGGCGGGTTCAGCAAGGGCTGGAGGCCCAAGCCCGGTAGGGCGAACGAACGTTCCAACGTGTTCTGGCAGGTATAACAATGAATAACAGTGAACCGTCTGCCGTGTCATTGCCGTTGTCCCAGCGTGCGCAACGTCTTAGCGCACCCGGCACATCCAGCATGCGCAGTAAAGCCAATGCCTTGAAAGAAGCCGGCATCAACGTGGTCAACTTTGCCGCTGGCGAATTGTCCTTCGATGCCTGCCCGGTGATGAAAACCGCCGCGGCCGATGCGCTCGCCACTGCCCGCAACCGCTATACGCCGCCCATCGGCCTGCCCCAGCTTCGCCACGCGCTGGCGCAGCAGGTCACTCAGCGCTGCGGGGTGAATTACGCCGCCGATGAAATAGCGGTGACCGCCGGTGCCAAGCAGGCGCTGTATAACGCCGCGATGGTGCTGCTCAATCCGGGGGATGAAGTCATCGTCGCGGTGCCGTACTGGGAAACCTTCCCCACCCAGATCCAACTGGCCGGTGGCGTTCCCGTCTATGTCGACACGGCTGCGGATGACTATCGCCTCACCTGCGCAGCGGTCCAGAAGGCCCTGACCCCGCGCACCCGGATGATTGTGATCAACACCCCGAACAATCCGACGGGCACGGTTTATCAGCGCGAAGAACTGCTGGGTATTGCCCGGCTCGCCTTCGCACACAGGCTTTGGGTGGTGTTCGACGAGTGTTACCGCAAACTGGTGCGCGCGCCCCATGAACATCACAACATCGTGTCGCTGTTTGCGCCGCTCAAACATCAGACGGTACTGGTCGATTCGTTTTCCAAGAGCCACGCGGTCACCGGCTGGCGGGTAGGGTATGCGTGCGCGCCCGCCCCAGTCATCGCCGCCATGCACAACCTGCAAGGGCATACGACGTCCAACCCCAGCAGCCTGTCCCAATATGCCGCGCTCGGCAGCCTGATGGCGGACGCGCCGCACTTTACCCGCCAGGTCAATGCCTTCCTCGACCAGCAATTGCTCGCGGCCTGCACCTGCCTGGGGCATGTCGACGGCATTCGGTGCGCCCCGCCAGAAGGGGCGTTCTATCTGTTTATCGATGTGTCCCGCAAGTTGGGGGGCCGCTACCTGGGCACCGTTATTCGTGACGTCGACCACTTGGCCGATCTGTTATTGACCGAGGCCCATATCGCGGTAGTGCCCGGCTCTGGTTGTGGTGACGGCAACAGCATCCGTATCTCCTACGCCGTTGAGCGTGAAGCGCTGATTGAGGGCCTCACACGCTTTAGTCGTTTCATGTCAGAAATCGTTGCGCATTAACCCCACCTTAAAAGGATATGAGCCGTGGAAAATCTGAGCCGCCAATTGATCGGGTACGTGAACCAGGCGCTGGTGGATGTCGAGGACGGACATCTGGCCCAGGCCCTGCTCAGCGGTTTCAACAGTCAAACCGCCGCGCTGGACACGTACTGCGAGACCTATGTCGACATGACCTCCAGTAATTGGAGCGAGTCGTCACTGTGTACGTTCTTCTGTGGCTGGCGTAGCCCGGACGGCGCCGCCCATGCCGTCTCGAGCGTCATCGTGCGCATCCTCCAGGAGTCGGCATCGTTGACGGATGACGCCCGGTTGAAAATGCTCGAAGCGGCGGCCCATTGTGGGGAGATCATTGTCGAGGACATCGGGCTGGGTGAAATGCATGGGCATCCGCACCATTCCAAGCTGTATTACCGCATGGCTTCGGCCATCTGCGGCTCCGATGATTGGCGCCTGCAAGACAAATTCCTCAACCCGATTACCAAAGAGTTCTCCGGTTGGGTGGGGAAAAAACGCCCATTGGCGCCGCAACTCATCGAAGCGCTGGAAATGATGGCCATGACGGAGTTGTTCAATACCGGCGAATACAACCTGATGACCCCGCTATGGAAGCAGTGGTTGCGCGATGTACGGGGCTACAGCGCCGGTGAGGCCAGCCGCGTCGCAAGTTTTCTCAGCGTGCATTGCGGCAGCGTGGAAGCACGCCACTTCAAGCATGCCGCTGAGGCGTTGCGGCTGTATGCCAGCGCCACCGGGCAGGCCGTGGATTACGCGCGTATCGCACGGCTCTCCAGGGAGTACGTGGCCAGGGCCTGCGAACATCTGCAAAAGATGGCGTCGGTGCTCAAGTGCGAACAGCCCGCCTGGGATTGAGGCTGTCCGATAACCCTTGTTGTGCCGCTGATAAGGAGCCTGAACCCTATGATGGATACCGAAGCGCGCCGACGGCCTCTGTCGGCGCTGTTGGATAGCAACCGTTGCCTGCGTGTACTCGAAGCCCATAGCCCGATATCGGCGTTGCTCGCGCAGCGCGCCAGGCTGGAAATCAGCCCCGGGCATACGGTGGGGTACGACGCCATCTGGTCGAGTTCGCTGACCGACTCGACCCAGCGCGGGTTACCCGACATCGAAATCCTTTCGCCCAGTAACCGATTGCCGGGGATTCGCGAAATATTCGATGTGTGCTCGCTGCCGCTGATATTCGATGCCGATACCGGCGGTAAGGCCGAACATTTCGCGATTCATATCAAGATGCTGGAGCGCGCAGGCGTCTCGGCGGTGGTGATCGAAGACAAATGCGGCCTGAAGAAGAATTCACTCTTGGGCATCGAGGTCGACCAGGCGCAGGAGTCCATCGAGGCCTTTTGCGCCAAGCTCCAGGCCGGGTGCACGAGTCGCACCGGCTCAGGGCTGATGATGATTGCCCGGTGTGAAAGCTTGATCCTGGATCGCGGCATGGAAGAGGCGATGGCGCGGTGCCTGGCGTATGTCGAGGCGGGGGCGGATGGCATCATGATCCACAGCCGCAAGCAGGATGGCCTGGAAATCCTGGAATTCGCCCGGCAGTTTCGCCTGCAGCGGCCCAGAGTACCGCTGATTTGCGTGCCGACCAGCTATGTTCACCTGAAGTTCGAGGTGCTGGAGCGAGCAGGTTTCAACGCGGTGATTTATGCCAATCACATGTTGCGCAGTGCCTACCTGGCCATGCGCGATACTGCCGTCGGCATACTCGCCAATGGCAGGACGCTGGAACTGGAGCCACGTTGCCTGGGCATCGACGAGATACTCGACCTGGTGCCCGGTACGCGCTAGAGACATGCGCGGGTCTGTGGGTAAATGCTGTGCGGGCTTGCTCGCGAAAGCGGTGGGTCAGTCGCTGCATCTGTAACTGCACCGCCGCTATCGCAGGCAAGCCAGCTCCCACATGACCGGTGTACTCGATCCAATGTGGGAGCTGGCTTGCCTGCGATAACGGCCTACCTGTTGGTGCAAAACTCAGAGTGAAATCCCCATTTAAGGGCAAAAGAAGGCAGTTATTTATACTTATTGCACCATTTGATTTCACAAAGGCGACATTTTGCCCTGTCACGGTGCGAAACGAATTGATAAAGTCCGGCTCAATCTCCGTTTAACAACAATCAATTTGCCGAGACTGTTCATGACCGAATCCGTCGATTCCTTCCTTGCCCGCCTCAAGAAACGCGACCCGGACCAACCGGAATTCCACCAGGCTGTAGAAGAAGTCCTACGCAGCCTGTGGCCCTTTCTTGAAGCCAACCCCCGTTATCTGACCTCGGGCATTCTGGAACGCATTTGCGAGCCAGAGCGCGCGATCACGTTCCGGGTGTCGTGGGTGGATGACCACGGCAAGGTCCAGGTCAATCGCGGTTTCCGTATCCAGATGAACAGCGCCATTGGGCCCTACAAAGGTGGCTTGCGCTTCCACCCTTCGGTCAACCTGGGTGTGCTGAAATTCCTCGCCTTCGAACAGACCTTCAAGAACTCCCTGACCTCGCTGCCCATGGGCGGCGGCAAAGGCGGCTCGGACTTCGACCCCAAGGGCAAGAGCGACGCCGAAGTGATGCGCTTCTGCCAGGCGTTCATGAGCGAGCTGTACCGCCACATTGGTGCGGACGTGGACGTACCGGCCGGCGATATCGGCGTGGGCGCACGGGAAATCGGCTTCCTGTTCGGCCAGTACAAACGCCTGAGCAATCAATTCACCTCAGTGCTGACCGGCAAGGGCATGACCTATGGCGGTAGCCTGATCCGCCCTGAAGCCACCGGTTTCGGCTGTGTGTATTTCGCCGAGGAAATGCTCAAGCGCCAAGGCCAGCGCGTCGAAGGCAAGCGTGTGGCCGTGTCCGGCTCCGGTAACGTGGCGCAATACGCGGCGCGCAAGGTCATGGACCTGGGCGGCAAGGTGATTTCCCTGTCGGACTCCGAAGGCACTCTGTACGCCGAAAGTGGTTTGACCGAAGAACAATGGTCGGCCCTGCTGGAACTGAAAAACGTACAGCGCGGGCGTATCAGTGAACTGGCCACACGTTTCGGCCTGGAGTTCCGCAAAGGCCAAGCGCCGTGGGAACTGGCCTGCGATATCGCACTACCTTGCGCCACCCAGAACGAACTCGACGCCGAAGCAGCGCGTACCTTGCTGCGCAACGGTTGCCTCTGCGTGGCCGAAGGCGCGAACATGCCGACCACGTTGGAGGCTGTGGATATCTTTATCGACGCGGGCATTCTGTTTGCACCGGGCAAGGCGTCCAATGCCGGTGGTGTGGCGGTGAGCGGTCTGGAAATGTCGCAGAACGCCATGCGCCTGCTGTGGACCGCCGGGGAAGTGGACAGCAAGCTGCACAACATCATGCAGTCGATCCACCATGCCTGTGTGCATTACGGTGAAGAAAACGGCCGTATCAACTACGTCAAGGGCGCCAACATCGCAGGCTTCGTGAAAGTGGCTGACGCGATGCTGGCCCAAGGCATCGTTTAAATCTCGGGTTCGACGCGTAACACTTCGATCAACTGATCGCCGACGGGGCGCTGCCACAGCACCTCGTCGCCCACCTGGGCGCCCAACAAAGCACGGCCCAGGGGCGAGCCCCAGTTGATCAAGCCTGCGTTGGCATCGGCCTGGTCTTCACCGACCAACTGGATGCGCTGCTGTTCGTCCTGTTCGTTGGCGAACGTGACCCAACTGCCGATCTGCACCTTGTCGGTGGACGTGGCCGGCGCGACTACCTGGGCACTCTGCACTCGTTGGTTGAAGTAGCGCAGGTCCCGCTCAAGATCCGCCTGGCGCTGTTTATCGGCCTGCTCACCCTTGGCGGCTTCGTCGCTGTGCTCCCCTTGCAACTGCGCCACCTTGGCCTGCAATTGCGCCAACCCTTGCGCGGTCAGGCGGTTAGGTTGCGCGCTGACCTGGCGCTCCACCGGCTGATCAGCCTGGGCCGCCGCGTTATCTTCATTTACAAAAGCTCGGCTCATGGCGTTCTCCTTCCTATGGAAGTTGGGCCACGTTCGCGGGCTGATCGTTCCCACGCTCCGCGTGGGAATGCATCCTGTGACGCTCCGCGTCACGACCTCGCGAGCGGACGCGGAGCGTCCAGGGCGGCATTCCCACGCGGAGCGTGGGAACGATCAGCGTGAGCGATAGGCTTTGGCGGCGTCACGATCTTTTTCCTGCTGCCAATCGCGCTCGCGGTCGTCCCTGCGGTTTTCCTCGTAATCGCGCAGTTCCTGGCTCTCGCGCATGGCCTTGCACTGACGAAACCCATCTTCCCAACCTTCGGCGTATGGCCGGTCTTTCAGATAGCGCGGCACATTCTTGCGAAACGCCCCCGTAATCACCCCAGCGGCCTGGCGACCGCTGCTGCAACCGTCATCAAAACCATCGGCGAAGGCGGGTGGATAACCTTTGGCCAGCAATTCCTGATGGGTTGACTGGCAACCCGACAACCCCACCACCGCGCACAGCATGACCGCATACCGCCACATGGCGTACTCCCTGGCCGTTTTACGGCTGATAAGGGAAGTCTAGAAGGGGATTTGTTGGGGCGGTGTGAAAGGCAGGTCAGAAAGTTGTGGGCCGAGTATAAAACCTGTGGGAGCTGGCTTGCCTGCGATGGCGGTGCGTCAGTCACTTAAACCTTGGCTGATATACCGTATATCGCGAGCAAGCCCGCACTCATTAATCAGTAGTGGTACCACTTCAGCTCAAGCATCACTTCATTCACTGGCGTGGACAGGTGGCTGTACTCACGCTGGGCACTCAGGCGCAGGCCCAGGTTGCGCGACAGTTCCCATTGCTGGTTGAGGCTGATGCTGCGCCGCACTTCGCCATTGGTGAAGAAATCCCCCTTGGCTTCCAGGCTCAGATTGCCCAACGGGTTTTTCCACAGCACGCCGGTGTTGAACCCTGCCGCCGGGGAGATGGCTTCGCTGAAGTCGTTGTTGTGCTCCACGCGCACGGTGCCGAGGGCGAAGCCGAGCATGTCGTCGGAGAGTTGCCAGGTGCCGCCCGCGCCGCCGTTGACGTGGGCGACCAGGGTTTCGTCGTCGTGTTTGCCCGGCACCCGCTCCAGGCCGCCGGTAACTTGCCACGACCAAGGTTGCAGCAGCGCATTGCGTGGCGTCAGCGAGCGGATGGTGGCCAGGTCCAGTTGCTGGAGCTGCCAGTGATTGCCTTCGTACTGGCGCAGTTTCATTTGCAGGATTTCGATCTGCGCGCCCAGGGGGAAGCCTTCGGCGTTGTCGTTGAGGTCGTGGTAGGCCATGCGCAGGCCGTATTCGCCGAAGGCTTTGTCGCCGCGGGTGCCGATGCCGGCTTGCCAGGTGCGCGACTCGTGGCCGTTTTCCGGCAGGCCAGGCGGGGTGATTTTCAGGTCTGGTGCCGGGTTCTGGTTGATCGCGCGCAGCAGTTCGAAGCTGCGCTGGGAGCGTGTCGCGTCGCGCTCCAGGCCATTGGCGCGGTAGCGGCCCAGGCGGTAAGCAGCATCCACGATCAGTGCCTGGCGCTCGCGGGGCAGTGCTTTGAATGCCGGTTCCTGCAGTTGCTTTTGGTCGTCGCTGATTTTCAGCACCCACTGTTGCTCATCGCTATCGAGTGGCTTGGCGCGTTCCAGCAGTTCACGTTCACGGGAGGGGCGATAGTCGATCTTCTCCACCAGCCCTGCATCTTTTACCGCTTTGACCGTGTCGGTAGGGATCGCGGTGAGTGGGAATTGCTCAGTCAAACGCAGGCCAGGGCGGGCCACTTGCAGCAGTTCGAGCAGGCGGTAGGAGCAGTTTTCGTCGAAGAAGAAGTAATCGAACTGGATCTGCTTGAGCTCCCACACGTGCTCGACCATACGCTTGGTCTCGACCTCGGTGAGATTCAAGCGGTATTCCCACAAATCGCGGTTTTCGAGGCTGCGGTATTCCGAGAGTTTCTCCTGATAGGGCACCAGGGCGAACAGGCCCGGATAACCGCCCATCAAGCCCTTCCAGGCATAGAGGATGCTGTTGTCGGAGCCTTCGATATAGGCGCCGAAGTTGATCGCATAGCTGAGCAGCGCGGTGTTGTTGCTTTGCACGTCGGCCTGGTCGATGCGCAGCAGGGTGTGGCCGAACATCGACGACGGGCTGTTGAGGTAGGCCGCCGGGAAGATCATCACTGCGCTATGGGGCGCGACGTCCTTGAACCATTGGGTGAACTCTTTGCACTCCAGGGCGGGCAGGTCGTTCAGTTGCAACTGCGCCTTGAGCCAGCGTGTACGGGCGGGGTAAACGCACTGGGCGTGCTTTTCACCCAGGCTGGCCGGTGCATACAGCGCATCAACGGTCGCCTTGAGTTCGGCGTCCGGATGGTGTGCGCCATCGGGAGCGAGGAAGAATTTCTTGTCGCTGACGTAGCTGCGCCAGCCACTGACTTTGCCGGCTTCGTAGTGCCCCAGCGACAGCCAGAACGGATCATTGGCCAGTTGCTGCAAACGTTGATCGTCGAGGTGCGGTGCCGCATGCAGCGGGGCGCAGGCGAAGAGAGCCAGGCAAGCGAGGCGTTTGAGCATGGAGGCTACTTAAGTCGGACGGAAAAAAAGACCCAAGGTGGGCGGGTCGAAAAAATAAAACCCGCGCCTCGAAAGGCGCGGGCAGGTCGAGCTTAAGCCTGGGTTGCGTATTTCGCCAGACGGGCATCGCTTTTCAGTACGGCAATGGTGTTGTTGTGCACGTCGTCAGCGGTCACGTCAGCCTTGCTGAAGATCTGCTGGAAGTGCTCGTGGGTCACGGCCGCGAAGTGATCGCGATCTTCCGGCGCAACACCCAGTACCACCGCGTAGGTGGTCAGCGCTTCGCCGTTGCCTTTGGCCATGTCTTCGGACAGCTCGTTCATCATGCCATTCATGGCAATCCAGGACTTGCCGCCGTAGGTCAGGGCGCTGTTGGTGCTGCAACCGTTGGTGCCCGAGGTCATGCCGAAGGTGGCGTTACCCGAAGTACCGTTGGTGGTGGAGGCGAGGAAGTGGGCCGGAGTACCGCGCTGGCCTTCGAACAACATGTTGCCCCAACCGCAGTTCGGGCCACCTGGTGCTTCTGCCATTGCATTGAGGGAGACGACGGTGAAGAGAGTACCAAGAAGGATCCGTTTCATAGCTTTGTTCTCTTTGTGTGCAAACCAATGGACAAGGGTTCAGGTGCTCAACGCACCCTAGGGGCCAGTTATTAGTCCAACCCGCGCAGTTTGGAGTTTAGGCACGTTCCCAGGGTTCCGTGTTTTTTTATAAACATTCAGTGGCGGGCGATTTTTTTGCAGGACGCATGCGATGGCTATGCTTTCCCGAAAGCGCGCCTTGCCAGAGCGCTCAACCGGGAGCCAGAATGCCCCATCTGCCCCGCCTGATGTAAGGAAGCCCGATGTCTGATCCTGTTGCTGCCAGCTTGCGTCTAGCGCCCGAAGCGCTGACTCGCCCTTTCTCCGCTGAACAGTTCAGCTTCTCGACCACCAATGATTTGGAGCCCTTTCGCGGTGTGCTTGGCCAGGAACGTGCGGTTGAAGCCTTGCAGTTCGGCGTGGCCATGCCACGCCCCGGTTACAACGTGTTTGTCATGGGCGAGCCGGGCACCGGCCGCTTTTCGTTCGTCAAACGCTACCTCAAAGCCGAAGGCAAGCGCCTGCAAACCCCGGCGGACTGGGTTTATGTGAATAATTTCGATGAGCCCCGCGAGCCTCGTGCCCTGGAATTGCCGGGTGGCGCCGCCGCGGCGTTTATCGCCGATATCAACGGCCTGGTCGACAACCTGGTCGCCACCTTCCCGGCGGTGTTCGAGCACCCGACTTATCAACAGCGTAAAAGCGCCATCGACCGGGCGTTCAACCAGCGCTACGACAAAGCGCTGGACGTGATCGAGCGCCTGGCCCTGGAAAAAGACGTGGCGCTGTACCGCGACAGCTCCAACATCGCCTTCACGCCGATGCTCGACGGCAAGGCGCTGGATGAAGCCGAGTTTTCGCAACTGCCGGAAGCCGATCGCGAGCGCTTCCACACCGATATCTCCGAGCTGGAAGAGCGCCTCAACGAAGAGCTGGCCAGCCTGCCGCAGTGGAAGCGTGAGTCCAACAACCAGCTGCGCCAGTTCAACGAAGAAACCATCACCCTGGCCCTGCAGCCTTTGCTGGCGCCGTTGTCGGAAAAATACGCAGAAAACGCCGGCGTCTGTGGCTACCTGCAGGCCATGCAGGTGTACCTGCTCAAAACCGTGGTGGAGCAATTGGTGGACGACGCCAAGACCGACGCCCAGGCGCGCAAGCTACTTGAGGAACAATACTGCCCGAGCCTGGTGGTGGGGCACTCGGTCAACGGTGGCGCGCCGGTGGTGTTTGAACCGCACCCGACCTACGACAACCTGTTCGGCCGAATCGAATACAGCACCGACCAGGGCGCGCTCTACACCACCTATCGCCAGTTGCGTCCAGGTGCGTTGCACCGCGCCAACGGCGGTTTCCTGATCCTGGAAGCCGAAAAAATGCTCAGCGAGCCGTTTGTGTGGGATGCGCTCAAGCGCTCCCTGCAATCGCGCAAACTGAAGATGGAATCGCCCCTGGGCGAACTCGGCCGCCTGGCCACCGTGACCCTCAACCCGCAGATGATTCCCTTGCAGGTCAAGGTGATCATCATCGGCTCGCGCCAGTTGTATTACGCCTTGCAGGACGCCGACCCGGACTTCCAGGAGATGTTCCGCGTACTGGTGGACTTCGACGAAGACATCCCCATGGTCGACGAAAGCCTGGAGCAGTTCGCCCAGTTGCTCAAAACCCGTACTTCGGAGGAGGGCATGGCGCCGCTGACCTCGGATGCGGTCGCGCGCCTGGCGACTTACAGCGCACGCCTGGCCGAACATCAGGGCCGTTTGTCGGCGCGTATTGGCGACCTGTTCCAGTTGGTCAGCGAGGCGGACTTTATTCGCCACCTGGCCGGCGACGAAATGACCGATGCCGGGCATATCGAGCGCGCCCTCAAGGCCAAGGCCACGCGCACCGGCCGCGTGTCGGCGCGGATTCTCGACGACATGCTCGCTGGCGTCATCCTGATCGACACCGCCGGCGCGGCTGTGGGCAAGTGCAACGGCTTGACGGTGCTGGAGGTCGGCGACTCGGCATTCGGCGTGCCGGCGCGGATTTCCGCCACGGTATACCCGGGCGGTAGCGGTATTGTCGACATCGAACGCGAAGTTAACCTCGGCCAGCCGATTCACTCCAAGGGCGTGATGATCCTCACCGGTTACCTGGGCAGCCGTTATGCCCAGGAATTCCCGTTGGCCATCTCCGCCAGTATTGCCCTGGAGCAGTCCTACGGGTATGTGGACGGCGACAGTGCGTCCCTGGGCGAGGCGTGCACCTTGATCTCGGCCTTGTCGAAGACGCCGCTCAAGCAATGTTTTGCCATTACCGGCTCGATCAACCAGTTTGGTGAAGTGCAGGCGGTGGGCGGGGTCAACGAGAAGATCGAAGGCTTCTTCCGCCTCTGCGAAGCCCGTGGGTTGACTGGTGAGCAGGGTGCGATCATCCCTCAGGCCAACGTGGCCACGTTGATGCTCGACGAGAAGGTGTTGCAGGCCGTGCGTGCCGGGCAATTCCATATCTATGCGGTGCGCCAGGCGGATGAGGCCTTGAGCCTGCTGGTGGGCGAGGATGCCGGTGAGCCGGACGCCGAGGGGCAGTTCCCGGAAGGCACCGTGAATGCGCGGGTGGTGGAGCGCTTGAGGGCGATTGCCGAGATGATCAGTGAGGAAGATTTGAAGGAGGCGGAAAAGGAGCTGGCGCAGCAGGCGTTGGCCGAAGCCAAGCCGACCTGATTGCTGTCATCACTCGGTCAAGGTGGGAGCTGGCTTGCCTGCGATAGCGGTGTATCAGCCAACTGGGAGGTTGGCTATGAGTCTGTCATCGCAGGCAAGCCAGCTCCCACAGTGGTCCGTGGTGTTTTGGGGCGCGTTTAGCGTGCCACAAAATTGACTCCATTCTCGGGGACCAACGCCCGTTGGTCCCTACAACCTTGGTTTGTCGTGTTTTTCTTCTATTCTCAGACTCAGGGATATCCACAGGAGTCGCAGGATAGAAACAGCCTCGCCTTGCGCTGGGGCTGAACACCGATCTACCGAGGGGCGCCGCCATGTCGCGCAACCTTTGCCTTACTCGCCAGTGCCTGGGCCTGGTTACCCGTATCGAATGCTCCATTCGCCCTCTCGCCGGGGATAACGGGATGTGGACGCTGTTGTTTGCCGCCGGCATGTCGGGCGAGCAGCCTTCCACCGTCAAATCCCAGGGCCCGTTCCATGGGCCCTTCGTGGCAGAACGCATGCTGGGCACCATCGTTGATAGCCTGACCTTGCACGGCTACGAGCAAATGGACGAGCCGCAAATCTGGTGCCTGCACCTGCAGGCTCATCTGCGCCAACTCAATGGCGGCCAGGAGCGGCTAGCCCTCTGAGGATCGTTCCCACGCTCCGCGTGGTAACGCCGCCCCGGACGCTCCGCGTCCACCCAGGGCTATTTGCTCTCAGGCTTGTCCAGCTTCACCTCAAAGCCGTACTGCACGGTGCTGAGGTCGGTGCGCTGGTAACTTTCCAGCGTGGTCGGCTGGCCGTAGAAGTAATGCACGTCAAACATCGCCGTGCCGTATTCCTCGGCGCGGTGGCTGACGCCGAGGATCTCCTTGAGGTAATTGCCGCTGGCATCCTTGGCGTAGAAGCGCCAGCTGTCGGCGGGGAAGTCCTTCTGGTCGACGATCAGCGCGTTGTCCTTGAGCGACAGGCCCTTGGGCAGCTTGGCGGCGTCAATCGTGGCCTTCTCGATGGTGGCCAAAAACAACGGGACCGAGCCCACCACAAACGCCGGGGTTTCCGGGAACAGGTTGAGGTCGTAGGTGAGCGTGCCGCTGACGGCGTTCAGCTCGAAAGCCTCGGTCGGCAGCTCGATAGGCTCGCCGCGCTCGCCCTTGTCGTCGGCGGTGAAGAAGGTGATAGGCGCGTCACTGTTGTTGCGCTCGGCACCGACCAGGTCGTCATTGAAGGTGAACGGGTGGTCGAACACGATTTTTGCGGCACTGGCGTCTTCGGTTGATTGGCTGATGGTGACGCTGTTTTTCAGTTGGTCCTCGGTCATCGAGGCATCTTTGAGCCAACTGGCGGCGCCGTCGTCATACACCGTGACCGGCATTGGCAGGGGCTGTACGGTCTTTTGCAGGCTGTTCCTGTCAAAGCGCATCACCGGCAGGTCCAGGTCTTTACGGGTGAGCGTGGCCTTGGAGAAATCCAGCACATTCACCTGCAGGTTATCGATCAGCCCGTTGAAATACACCTTGGCGTAATGGCTGGTCTGCTGGCGCTCGAAGGCTTTTTGCGCGTCGGTGAGCTGTTGATCGAAGGCATCGGACCACGCGGTCTGTTTTTGCATCTCGGCCAGTTGTTTTTCATAGAACGCCACTTGCGCGGCACTCTCGTTGATCGAGCCTGAGCGGGTCAGAAACTGCCCGGTGCTGTCCCGTGCCTGCACCAGCAGTGGGTTGGGTGACGCATCGCCCACTTCGGCGGCCAGGGGCTGGCTGTTGGTCAGTTCAATCTCGGCGTAGTTCTTTTCCAGCGTCAGCAGGTTGAGGGTGATATTGCCGTCGGTGCGTTTATGGCCCACGTCTTGTTTGGTCAGGTCAAACGTCAGCACCTTGCCCGGGGTGATCACTTCCACCGCGCCCTTGAGGCTGATGGGTTGTGGCTGGCTCTTGTTTTCCGTCTCGATCCCTTCAATAAACGGGTAGGTCACCGTCAGGTCGTCGGGGTTGGTCAGGTTGGAACTGCTGGGGCTCAGTTGGATGCCGGGGTCGGTTTCTGACCATTCCGGCTGGAAGGGAATGACTTTATTGTTGCTCAGGGTGACCGACTGCCATTCCAGGCCATGGGGGAAGGGGAACTGGTCAGGGGCGTTGAAGTTGAACGGGAAGACCGGCTGCAAATCCGTCAGGTAGTCGGAATGCGAGGTTTTGCGCAGCACGAACAGGCCATTGATGTAGGTGTTCACCAGCGCTTGGGGCGTAGGGTAATGCTTGAGCAGGGCCAGGCTGTCTTCGCCGTATTCGGCTTCGATGGGCTTGCTGGCGAGCTTGACGCGCGCACGTTCCAGCAACAACAGCGAGCCGCCCAGGTCCGCAATGGCATCGCGCAGCTTGGAATCCTGGATGCTGTCCAGGGACTGTTCGAACTTCGTGGTTTTCTCTTCGAGGGTCGCCTGCTTCTGCTCTTCTTTGGGGGAGCAGCCGCTGGCCATCAGCAACGCCGCGCACAGGCCGAAAGTGGCCAAAGGGGATCGCACATCCATCATCTGAGTTTTCCTGTCCGACATCATCGAGCCGAGTGAATGGCCTCGACACTAGCAGAAAAATTCTCTTACAGATGCCACTTGGGTCAGTTTTCTCGCGGTGACAGGGGCCGGGTGGCGGCTGGTATACTCGGCGCCATTTTTAGCCAAGCTGTGTGAGATTCAATGGAACGCTTTATCGAAAATACAATGTACGCCTCGCGTTGGCTGCTGGCGCCGATCTACCTGGGCCTGTCCCTGGGCTTGCTGGTCCTGGCGCTGAAATTCTTCCAGGAAATCATTCACGTGATTCCCAACATCTTCACCATGTTGGAAGCCGAAGTGATCCTGCTGCTGCTGTCGTTGATCGACATGGCCCTGGTCGGTGGCTTGCTGGTGATGGTGATGATTTCCGGCTACGAGAACTTCGTGTCGCAGCTGGATATCGACGAGAACAAGGAAAAGCTCAACTGGCTGGGCACCATGGACTCTTCGTCGCTGAAGATGAAAGTGGCGGCCTCCATCGTGGCGATTTCCTCCATCCACCTGCTGCGGATCTTCATGGACGCCAAGAACGTCGATCCACAGCACCTGATGTGGTACGTGATCATCCACATGACGTTCGTGGTCTCGGCGTTTGCCATGGGCTACCTGGACAAACTCACCAAGCATTGATAACCCGCGCCGGCCTTACTGCTCCACGAAGTAGTAAGGCTGGCGGTTGACTGCCATCTGCTTGATCACCGTGACCGGCTCTTTCAGCCGGTCGGTGTGGTCCGTCAACGCCACGTTGCCGGGCTTGGCGCTGAGGAAGGCGCGCAGTTCGGCTTCGGTGTTCAGGATTGGCAAGTAGGCCTGTAGGTAGAACACGCTGGCGCCGTCGATGCGCTCGTTGGGTTGGTACATCGCCACCGTCCTGCCTTCGTCTTGCAGGGTCTGGATCTGGCTGATCACGTGTACGAATGAATGGCGCACATCGGCTTTGGGTGCAAACCAGAACGCTGCGCTCAGGTAGCAGGCGATGGCCAGGGCGAAAACCCCACCGATAATGCGCCGATGAAAACGGTACAGCCCCGGCTTATGGTCCTTGGCCCACTCCAGCAACACCCGCGCATATTCGGCGGCCAGCACCGCAGCGGCTGGCGTCAGCGCCATCAAGTACACCGTGCGTTTGCTGGAAGCCAAGGTCAGCAGAGTGAACTGCGCCACCAGCCACACACTGAAAAACAACCGATAGCGGTTACGCACCAGGCTTTTGCGGAAGTGCCACAGGCCCAGGTACACCAGGATGTTCCAGGG
Source organism: Pseudomonas sp. CCI1.1 (assembly GCF_034348165.1). Taxonomy (NCBI): domain Bacteria; kingdom Pseudomonadati; phylum Pseudomonadota; class Gammaproteobacteria; order Pseudomonadales; family Pseudomonadaceae; genus Pseudomonas; species Pseudomonas sp. CCI1.1. The sequence goes on along the minus strand of NZ_CP133780.1, from coordinate 3,620,375 downwards.
CAGGAAGGCCTCGGGCAGTTTCGCGAGGTAATAGTAGAAAGGTTCGTAATGCCCGGCCTCGACGAACGAACCACTGAAGCGCCCGACGCTATTGGTCCATAACACCTCACCCACCGCCTGCATCCCACCGCGCTGAAACAGAAACCCCAGCCAGATCAGCAGCGGCACCAACGCCAACAGCGTGAACAGCGCCGGCTTGAGCCAATCGCCCAGCCGCAGGCGTTTATCCATCAGGCTGGTGCTGAACAGGTACACGAAAATCACAATGCCCGGCATCGCCAGGCCCAACACACCCTTGCTCAACGTAGCGATGACCATCCCGGCGGTAAACAACGCCCAGGCCCAGGTACTCGAACCTTCGCGCTGGGGCCGTACCGCCTGGTAAAACCCCAGCAGGGCCGCGGTGACACCGAGGCTGAGCAACGAATCCTCACCCACACCCCGCACATTGCCCCAATAACTGGCCATGGTCGCCAGGATCAGCGCAGCGCTGAACGCCAGCGTCTGCGGCCGCCCGAACCGACGCAACATCCCGTACAACAGCATCACACTGAACAACCCGGCAAACGCCGACGCCAGGCGCACCGCCCCGGTGCTGGCGCCAAACAGGCGAATCGCCCCGGCATCCAGCCATAGGCTCAGGGGCGGTTTTTCCAGGAAGGGTTCACGAAACAGGCGCGGCACCACCCAGTCATTGTCCAAGTGCATCGCCATGGCGATCCCGGACACCCGGGCTTCGGTAGAGCCTTGCAGCTCGTGGTTGCCGAGGGCGAAGAAGAACAACAGAGCAGCAAGCAAGAGCAGCAGGGGAGCGGGGCGCGTCATGGAGTCTGGCTACCGAGGCATGAGACCGATCGGGCGACCGGTCATGGGTAGTCAGGGAGTATACGAGCGCGATTCTTAACCTTTGGTGAACGGCCGCGGGGTTTTTCTCCGGCGCGTCAAGGCAGTTTCAAACTGGGCAGTGCCGCTTTGCCTTGTGCGGTCAGCACCGGCTCCAACTGCTCCCAGGTGAAGGGCAAGTCGTTGTCGCAACCGTCACCATTGGCCGGTGTCGAGAGTTGCAGGCCCTGGGTGTTGAAGCTGAGGTGAAAGTTGGAATAATCGGTGATCGCCGGGCAGCCCTCGTCGGTGGTGGTTTGCTTGGCCAGCCAAGTGCTGAAGGCGGCCGGCAGCTTCAAATGGCCGGAATAGGCGTCATGCCATTGCTGATGGCCGCCGAGCCAGGCCCACGGGTCCACACTCTCGCCGGTTTGCAGGTTCCAGGAGTGCAGGCCCCAACTGATGCCCATGGCGCCTTGGCCCGCGGCCCAGCGGTAGAACCGCACGGTGAGAAATTGCGATGACCAATAGGCAGGCTCAACCTCGATCTCACTGGTATAGACCGAACCGTTTCGACCCAGGTATTCACGTCGTTCATAAAAATAGTCGGTTAGATCTTCGTCATTGACGGCCAACGCGGCGAGTTGCTGGTTGATCTTCTGCACCGCCGGGCTATCGCCCTCCAGCTTGAGCGTGACGCGGGGGCCTTGGGTCTTGAGCTGGTAGGTGTGGTTGTGGAAAGTCTTCTTCTCAGTCTTGATTGGCAGCGGCGCAGCTTCCATGGGCGCGTTGTAGGCATCGCTGCCGCAGCCGTCCGTGCCAATGCGGCGCAGGGCCAGTGGCAGCGGCGCACCGCCATCGGTTTTGCTCCAGGCACCCGAAAGGGTATCGGCCTGAGGTTTTTGCAGGGCCCAGAAACCGGTGTTTCCTTCCTCTACCCAGCGGGCGGCGTCGTTGGTCTGAGTCAATTGGATAGGGGTACGAATGCGCTGGTAGTAATAACTGCCATGCTCCCCGTCGGCGCCGTTGAAACAGACGGTGATAGCGGACTTGCCCAAAGTACCTTGCCAAACCCCGGCCAGCTCGGCAGCGGTGACGAATGAAGGGATGAAGGCGAGGGCGATGACGGCGAAGGGCTTGAGCACGGGTATCTGACTTCCGGTTGTCTGATAAAGGCCGTCAGGGTAATGGGAAGTGTGAGGGGATGCCAGCGGGCGAGATGCGGTGAGGCAGCTCGCCCGTTTGCGTGTTTTAGGGTTGTGGCGTCTGGGTAGTGAATGGTTGGGTGTTCAAGACTCGTTCTACCAGTAGCTCACCCAGAACGATCAATTGTTGGGCGCCCAGCAACTTGTGGCGGTGCGCGCCTTCAAGTTCGAAAGCCAGGTCGGTGGTCATGGCGTTGAGGGAGGCGAGGGTTTCGCTGGCTTGGATTAGCAGGGTTTCGGGGTGGATGTTTTCGGCGAGGGTGAAGAGGGTCGTTGGGGGATTGGGGGTGATCTTTTTCATGGCTGAAACTCCTTGATTGATGGAGTCGCCAGACATCGCTGCTAAACGAAAAGGGTGGCGACCGTACGCGGGTTAGCAGACCAGGAATCAAGGAACCCGGCGCACCCGAAAGTGCCCCACGCACAGCCGCCATGATACGAACCAGCGGATGCTGAAAGCATCGCTCGAACGGATGGTGGCTTTGCAGGCCTTGATATTAACCGAGCTGCTAAACCCGGTCGCTGATTTTGCAGCGACAGGGGGAGGCTAGGCTTGTTGGGCTGAGTGCGCTAGTTCACCGACAGCTCGGCATCTTGCGGGAAAATTCCGAAGCCCAGCCCTGTTAACCTCCCCCGTCGTCAGGCTCTGTTAAAAACTCCAGTCCTCAGCCTGAACCAACTGGCAGAACGGCCCGTTGAGCGTGGCATTGTGATGAGCCACGATGGCCTCGGCTTTCATCAAGGGCGTGTCAGAACAGGTATGACCGTCGGCGATAAGCACCGCATCGAAGCCAAGATCACGCGCGGCACGGCAGGTGCTGTCGACGCAGTATTGCGTTTTCATCCCAGTGACTACCACGCCAGTAGCGCCGCAAGCGCGCAAATTGTCAGCCAGTTCGGTCATCGCAAAAGCATTGGGCCGGCGTTTTTCGAACACCACTTCCCCGCCCATTAACTTCAGTTCCTGTGCAATCAACGTAAGCGGGCTGCCCGGTTCGATTGGCGAGCCAGCGGGGCCGATGTGACGCGCGAGAAAAATCGGCGCGCCTGCGCTGCGGGCCTTGTCCATCAGGGTGTTGAGGGTTTCCAACAGCTCGTCGCAGCGCCATGGTTTTTCTGGGCCGTGGATGAGTCCGACTTGGATATCCAGTATCAACAGGGCGTACATGGGTGCATCTCCTTGCGTGTGAACCAGCGACACAAGGGCATAAAAAAGGCCCTGTCCATTGCTGGCGGGCCTTTGAAGTGTTCGTTTGTTATTGGCTCACGACACCTCGCACGCTCCGCTTGATGCGGTCGTGGTGGTGGTTGTCGAGGTGAGGCAATGGGTAGTCATGGGGCGACACTATCATTGTGGTTGATGGAACGCCAGGTACAAAAAAGACGTCCATGGATGTCTCTTTTCGTTGAGCCGGGGTAATCTGAACTGAGTTTCTATCTATTTGAAATATATAGTAAATCACGGTTCGAAAATTTTACTGGAATACTATTTGGAATACCGCTCGGCTGTCTTTGAACTCAGGATGCGGGAGCGTGCGGAAGATCCAAGGGTCACGTTTATGCTTCAGGCTCGCAATTGCTCAGATCGACCTCGGGCTCAGCATCTCGTTTTTCGCTACGGCTGCATTGATGGCCTCCTGGATTACGCGCAGGCGCTTCTCTGCAAGAGCCGCTGCGGCTGCTTCGTCTTCTAGGGATAGCTCTGGCAGCTCCTCTTTCAAAAATGATTCCCACCGCGCGAGCTGCTTCATGCAGTGATGCAGCTGTTTCTTGGTCTCATCAATCCGAACCTTGTCCAGTTCTTGTTCAAGCTTGCGCGAGTTGTGTATGACCTTGGTCATTTGAGCTTCGCGACGCATCGCCTCTTTCTGTATGGAGGCTACTTGGACTGCGCCTTCAATCAAGCGCTCAATCAGTGCCGTCTCAGTGGTTTTGTTGAGTTTGGCGAGGCGCTTCAGAGTGGTCTTGGTTTCGAGTGGGAGCGTGAAGGAACAGGTCTTTCTCCCGCCCTTAGACAAGCGATATCGCCTTTGTCTGATGGCGTTTCTCAACCGCTCGATGAGCTTTACGCCTTCAGCCTCGGATTCGAGAGCATGGATCGACCTGACTAGACGGCTGAAGTCGACGTCCGCGAGCAGGCTTAGCTTGTCTTGCAGTGACGAGGAGCATCGGCTCGATAGGTAGCCGGCAGCCCACCGCCACTCATCGCTGTCCTTCTCATTGAGCCAGCTCGGCGTCATCCCAGTCTCCTTCATTCTCGGAACCTCCTGATCGATACCCAAATCTGGGCAGCGGTAGCTCTCAGTTACCGCGTACTGTTAACGCTACTGCTACATGTCCAGTTATAAGAGTATTTTCACGTTACGTTAATGCCTATGTTAGCTGAACTGGTAACAGGCTCGTTAACACATTCGTTACATGAATTATAAAGACTGAAAAAATAGAGTATAAAATCTCATCTAAATTTACGGTTTTTAGGATTTTGTAAGTGTCTACGCTGATAGTTTTTTCAGAAGCACTAGATGTTGAAGCAGAGTCAAGGTATTTCCTTCAAGCGTTGATCTGTAGAGAGCGGGCCGTCTTTGGAGCTTCGTTCAAGGTCAAGCCGGTTGCAAAGCTCCTTTGCCTGACAGAGCGGTTAGTCAGAGACGCAGCACGCGAGCTGGTTGAGGCCGGACTGCTGGTGACCCAGAAGCAGATAGACAAGGTGGGGCGTCCCGGGCAGGAATATGAGGCGTCGCAGTACCTGCTCGATCTGCTCGCAAAGCCAGGAAGGGGCGAGGTCGCTCATCAGGATCTGGTCCTGCGTCTCTTTAGAGAGCCTGAGATTTATTCTGAGGGGCCGCTACCTGAAGCCGAGGCGGGGAAGAGCAAGGTTGCTCGTAAGCAGGTACGCAAGGATGGGCGGCCGGCCGCTCCTGGGGCCTGTGGGCGCCTGGGGGCTGCCACGAGAATGGTTTTGGCTGCCCTTTTAACCTTTGCCGATCAGTGTGGGGTTGTGACCGTGGTGGGGGAGGCGAAGCTTCGAGCAATGACGGGTTTGAGTTCAGTTGCGCTCAAGCACCAGGTGAAGCGGCTAGTCAGCCTGGGTTTCATTCGTGTTCATGTACCGGGTGTATCCAATGGTTTTTTCGTTGGGGCCAAGGTTCGCAGTACCTACTACCTGAACCTCGATCATCCGCAACTGGGTGAGCAGCACCCTAGATGTGCCGTGCTGGTTTATGCGGAGGCTGGGCCATCTCGCAATGAAAGGCTGGCCAGCGGCCTGCCTCCTGATGTTACAGGGGCTCTTCTTTCTTTGGGGCCCGCGGTGCTGGATGTGCTCTATCACAAGGTGGCCAGGTACACGTCGCATCTACTTTCATTGACATGGGGAGAGGGGCAGTGTGAGAAGTATGGCAACGTTCCTGCGTCTTTGGACGGCATGATCTTCCGAGAGCTAGAGCAATTGAAGGTCGGCAAGCCGGGGCAGAGCGATGCCGGTTACTACTGGCCTGGAGCGCCCGACCACTTCTTTGAAGTGGCATTTGAGTGGGCGGAGCACCTGAAGAAGAGGCTCAATGGAAAGGCTTGGCCGGGATACAAGCCCAAGTTGATCAGGCTGATCCCGGAGCCGAAACCAAGGTTGGAAGAGGGGGATGACCGCTTGAGGGTCGTTTCCCTGATCGTCTATCCGGTTCCCGAGAATCAGAAGGCCTGCATTGTCTACAAGGATGTCCGTGGTGGATTCCTTCGTGAGTTCGACAGCGAGGCTGACCTGAATGTGCGGAACCGCTACGAGTTTGGCTTGCTAACCGAGTAGGTGTCCGAGCCTTCGAGTTTTTTCATACCGCCTTTGCAGATCCTCTGAGCCACAGAGGAGCCTGCTCATGCGAATCATCCGCCTGAAAGAAGTCATCGACTCGACCGGCCTGGCCCGGTCGACCATCTACAAATACATCGCGGAAGGCACCTTCCCGAAACCGGTATCACTGGGCGACCGCTGCGTTGGCTGGGTCGATAGCGAGGTGCACGATTGGATCCTGGCAAGGATTGAGGAGCGTGATCTTGCAGAGGGCACTGCAGTACGGTCCACCGGTCACCTGAGTATGGCCAGCTAGAAACCACCATAAGCGCCATGACCGGTTGATAACTGGTCATGGCGCTTATGCCGCTAGGGAAAAGCCTGTGTTCTCAGCTAACTCTCCCAGGATCCAAATGGGTCAATCTCTCGACAGGCTTGGCAATGTTGCTCCCCATTGCCAAGCCTGATCGGAGTCGTCCGCCTTGGGCTGAGGTGCTTCTAGTTATATAGCTATTAACTATCAATCAGCAGTCATTCAATAGCCAATCTATTTCATAGCACCTACTGCTCAAGCTAGCGATACGTCATCGGTTAAAAGTAAACCCACCACGTCCCTGATATGCGAAAAACTAATCAGGTACACCACCATGACCAAGCGCAATACCTACACCTACCTTTCCCAGTCCGACATCGCCATCCAGATTGAACGACTCGTCAAGGCTATCGAACAGCATGACAGCCCAGCCTTTCGGTTCAGGCAAACCCGTATAGGTTATGAGCGAGTTGAGGAGACCAGACTCTCCAGATACTTCACTCACATCCGGCAGATGATGGATCTGTTCGATGACCGGGTTGAATACCGCTACAGCGAGCACCTACGAGCGTTTAGGGAAGCATGTCAGGACATTGGACTGGAGCGTCACCCTGATGGTCCTGTCTGCCTGAATGAAAGGGGTACGGCTTGGCTCGATCACCATCACAGCATGAACGTTTTGGTCGCTCGGATCCGTCAGTTGACACGCGAACTATGGTATCGCCGTAAGAAGGATGACCGTCGTCTTCAAGCCAGGCAGCAGGAGGGCCGTGTTTGTGATTATTCCGATGCCTTATGGGAGCTCTACTCGCGTATCACCATCGTCAGGGTCGACTTTCACTACCGTTCTGAAGCCCAGGTCAGGCTACGAGCCGAGTATGTGTTTAAGGACTTGGAGCAACTGATTGCCGAGCACCGGCGTAACTCAATCTTCGACCACCTTATTGGCCATATCTACTCGGTGGAGCAAGGGGATCGGAATGATGGTGGGGGTTACCACATCCATGCTGCCTACTTTTTCAATGGCAACGAGGTGCGTAGAGATGTCTTCAAGGCCATTCAGCTCGGCGAGTTGTGGGAAGACATCACGCATGGCCAGGGCTACATGTACAGCTGCAACCACGATAAGGATCAGTACGGCGACGAATGTGGTATCGGTCGCATCGAGAGGAGTGATCGAGCGATTCGGCGCCATGTCCACAAGGTGGTGAAGTATCTCGTCAAAGATGCTCAGCACCTGCGCTTGAGGCCTGAGGGAGCTCGATGCCTGCGGACTGGTCTGCTGAAACGTCCTCGTCGAGGGTAGCGGGCAGCGTAATCGTGCAGGGTTCAAGCTAAGCCACTGTTCCAGGGGGCTTGATGTGCATGCCTCCCCTGGAACAGTGGCTCAATCGTTTCAGTGGCAGTGGGTTTCTACACGACCGAAAAGAAACCGAAATTGGTAAATAGCCACATGTTGAGATCCCTCGCTGGGGGGGTAGGCAGCGCAGTGCCTGAAGATTGTATTAGGCTATTACGAATCAAAATGATCTGTAAATATCGTTTTTATGATTTTTGGTTGCTGGCGTTGTGATCGCAATTTATGCTGTCCACCGCTTTCACCACGACCAGCGTAGCCATGACCACTGAAGCTCTCTCGCAGCTAACGCAAGCCCAACGCGACCGCCTGGCTTACCTCGAATTGCGTCTGCGGTTTGTCGGAGAGATAGGGCGACAGGATTTGATTCAGCGTTTCGGCATTCAAACGGCTGCAGCCACGCGCGATCTAGCCACCTATCGCGAGCTGGCAGGCAACAACCTGGAGTACGACCGTAGTAGCAAAATCTATACGCCGACCAAAGAGTTTCGACCGATCTTCACCTTCTCCGCTGACCGGGTACTGGCCTGGCTCGCAGAAGGGTTTGGCGATGGCGAGCCGGCGAGCAGTGCGCCGGGAGTCTCCTGCGTAACGTCCGGGCGGCTTACCCAGCCGGATCTGGACACGCTGGGTATGGTGACCCGCGCCATCTATCACCGCTGCCCTCTGCGAGTGGAGTATCACTCCCTGGCCAGCGGCAAGACCCAGAGAGAAATTGTTCCGTTTGCCTTGATCGATACGGGCCTGCGCTGGCACGTGCGTGGCTATGATCGCAAGCGCGAGGCATTTCGGGACTTCGTGATCACCCGCATCAGACGGCCAAAGCTGCTGGCGGAGTCTCCTGTCGCTGAATACGAGCGCCCAGAACAGGATGTCCAGTGGAGCCGGATACTGGAGGTCGAGTTGGTGCCTCACCCGGATCAACCGCACTCGGATATCACTGAGATGGACTACGGCATGAGCGGTGGGGCATTGCGTTTACGCCTGCGCGGTGCCACCGCTGGTTATGTACTGCGCAAATGGAGCGTCGACTGCTCGCCGGATCATCGGCTGCGTGATCCGGAATACCGCCTTTGGCTGAAAGACCCTCTATTGCTCTATGGGGTTGAAACGGCGTTGCTGGCTCCAGGTTACCGAACAGGGTGAGCAAGTAATTACACACAAACAGTGATTAATCACCCTTGGCTCCGTTGCCTCTGATAGCCGGGGTAAGGCGTTAGGTTCTCTTAGCCTGTCATGGCTGGAAGGCCTCAAGTTAAAAGGAATTGTTTTTCCAATGATCTACAGCCCCTACCAAGCCAAGTATTTTGCTCACTTCTTAACGCGTGAAGGTATCGGTGCCGACGAGTCTTTGACCCAGTCCTTGTCTTCGGCGCGTGTGGATCTGAACCCGCACCAGGTCGATGCGGCTATGTTTGCCTTGCGTTCGCCCTTATCCAAAGGCGTGCTACTGGCAGATGAGGTAGGGCTTGGCAAAACCATCGAGGCGGCGTTAGTGCTCAGCCAGCGTTGGTGGGAGCAGCGCCGAAACCTTCTGTTGGTTGTGCCGGCCTCTCTTCGCAAGCAATGGGCCACGGAGCTCCGTGAAAAATTCTCATTGCCCTCGGTCATTCTTGATGCCAAGCGCCTTAAAGACTTGTCGGCCAGCGGGCAACCCAATCCCATTGGGCGTAAGGAAGGCATCATCATCGTCTCTTACGAATATGCCGCTCGTATCGCCCATCAGCTGCAAAAGGTTGCTTGGGATCTGGTCGTGTTTGATGAGGCGCACAAGCTGCGTAACGTCTTTAAGGCTGCTAACAATTCCCGAGCAGCGGTCCTGCGCGATGCCTTACAGGGTTGTCAGAAGCTTTTGCTGACGGCAACGCCGTTGCAGAACAACCTGATGGAGCTCTATGGCCTCGTTACGATCATTGATGAGGCTTACTTTGGTTCGGAGCAGGCCTTTAAGGCCGAGTTCGGAGGCAAGGGCAATCTTGCCGCTATGACCTTGCTACAGAATCGTTTGGAGCCCATCTGCAAGCGCACCTTGCGCCGTCAGGTCCAAAAGGCTGGACTGATCAACTACACCAACCGCTTGCCGAAAACCTTTGACTTTACCCCCAGCAAGCTTGAGCTGGATCTGTACGAGTCAGTGTCGGCGTACCTGCAAAACCCAGACACCCTTGCCCTAGGTAGAAATGGCCGTCACTTGGTGACCTTGTCCCTGCGCAAGATCCTAGGTTCATCCTCATTTGCCATTGCCAAAACCTTGGACAAGATGGTCAACCGCCTGCAAGCCAAGCTAGTGGTTGATGACGACACCCTAGATGATCTCGATGGCTTTGCTGAGGACGCTGAGGATTGGCGTGATGCTGGTTCTATCGCCGCAACCGAAGCGGATGCTGTCGAAGACCATTCGGATGATGATCTTGATGAGATAGACCCGAAAAAACTTCAGGCCGAGATCGCCGAGCTGACGCACTACCGGGATATCGCCACCTCAATTAACGACAACGCCAAAGGGCGAGCGCTCTTGGAGTGCTTACCCATCGTTATGGCTGAGATTAAGGAAGTCAAAGGCGGTCAGCACAAGGCCGTGGTTTTTACCGAGTCCGTGCGCACCCAAGCCTACTTGCGTGATCTGCTGGAACAAAACGGCTTTGCTGGTCAAACCGTAGTACTCAACGGCTCAAACACCGATAAAGACAGCACAGCCCTCTACAAAGCCTGGCTTGCCAAAAATAAAGGCACTGAGGTCGTCTCCGGCTCTAAATCTGCCGATATGAAAGCAGCCATTGTCGATGCTTTCAAACATGACCGCTCCATCCTCATTTCCACGGAGTCCGGTGCCGAGGGTATCAACCTGCAGTTCTGCTCGCTGCTAATCAACTATGACTTGCCCTGGAACCCCCAGCGGGTTGAGCAGCGCATTGGCCGTTGCCACCGCTATGGGCAAAAGATCGACGTCACCGTGATCAACTTCCTCAATCGCAAGAACCAGGCCGAGGAGCGCATTCACCAGCTCCTAGAGCAGAAGTTCAAGCTCTTCGAGGGCGTTTTTGGCTCATCTGATGAAGTGCTAGGTGCCATTGAGTCTGGCGTAGATATCGAACGGCGCATTTTGGAGATCGTCCAAACCTGCCGCTCGAATGATGAAATCAATGAGGCCTTCGATCGTCTGCAAGAAGAGTTCAGTGTCGAGATTGATGCGGCCAAACAGGATGCACGCAACAAAATCTTGGCTGAGATGGACGAAAAGGTGATTGAGCGCCTGATGAGCCGCAAGGAAGGCGTTCATGCCGCCCTCGGTGACTTTCGTAGGGCTCTGCTGACCCTTGCCCGCGCCGAACTGCCCGAGGCCCGTTTTCACGCTGATCATGCCGAACGCTTTGATTATCAAGACAGCACCTGGTCTACCGAATGGCCTGAGGCAGAGGATAATGGCTGGCGCTTCTTCCGTTTGGGCGATGGAGGATTGGCCGACCAACTGGTGGCGCAGTCTAAAGCGCGATCAACTCCCATGGCCGCGCTTGAGTTTGACTACAGCGCCTACGCTGGCAATCTCGGGGATGTGGCCAGCTTGCGTGGCCAATCAGGCTGGATGCGGCTCTCGCGCCTAACGCTACAAACCCCCGCTCGCACCTGGGATGAGCTGATCTGCGCAGCCTTCATCGATGACGGCAGCATGCTTGACCCGAGTACCGCCGAACGCTTGTTGCATATTCCTGCCCGAGAGCTTGGCTCGTCTATGGGGCAGGCTCCTGAGGCAGAATTGGCGGGCGTTACTGAGGCGCGGCAAACGGCGCTAGTCGGGCATGCGCAAGAGCGTTTGGGCGAGTTTCTCAACGAGGAAGAAGACCGCCTTGATGCGTGGCGTAATGACGCCCGTGTGGCCTATGACCAGCAAATCAAAGAGCTGACTAAGCAGGCCAATGAAAAGAACAAGCTCGCCCGTGCAACAGCTAATCTGGCCGCCAAGCTGGAGCTGCAACACGAAGCCAAGGCCTTAAAACGCCAGGTGGATGATCTGCAGCACCAACTCTATACCCGCTTGCGTGAGATCAATAATGAGCGTGAAGTTATGCTCGACGCCATTGCCGAACAACTTAACTTGACGCCACAGGTGGATCACCTGTTTACGATTCGATGGAGCCTAATATAATGGCCGGTAAAACAAAACTTGAACTGACCTGGATTGGCAAAGACGAGCGTCCGCGCCTTGAACCGCGAATTCTGATTGAAGACCCCGAGTTTTCCTATCACGCCGAAACACGTCGTGAGGGTGATCACTTCGATAATATGCTGATCCACGGGGACAATCTTCTGGCGCTAAAGGCGCTGGAGACTGAGCCAAATGTGCGCGGCAAGGTGAAATGTATCTTTATCGACCCCCCGTACAATACTGGGTCGGCGTTTGAGCATTATGACGACGGAATTGAGCATTCGCTTTGGCTCACAATGATGCGAGACCGAATTGAATTGCTATACAGCCTCCTCGCAGAGGATGGCTCAATGTGGGTAACAATTGATGATAATGAGGCTCATTACTTCAAGGTCATATGCGATGAAGTTTTTGGGCGTTCGAATTTTGTTGCAAACGCCGTTTGGCAAAAAAAATATACAGTAGCAAATGATGCCAAATGGCTTTCCGATAGCCATGATCACGTGATTATTTACGCCAAAAATAAAATGGCTTGGCGACCAAATCGATTGCCTCGAACGTCAGAAATGGATGAGAGGTACAGAAACCCAGATAATCATCCTAAGGGGCCATGGAAAGCCACACCTTTATATGCCAAAAGAACGGGGTCAGAAAAGGAAAGAGCGTTTTCATTTCAATTTAAAAATGGGTTTATCTGGACTCCACCACGGGGAACTTCGCCACGTTTCCCCGCTGATACTCTACGCATGATGGATGATAATGATGAGATCTGGTTTGGCGTGGATGGCACCGCAAACCCCTCTCGTAAAACATTTCTTTCGGAATTGAAAATTTCTGGCACGCCTGCTTCCACTTTGTGGCTACACAGTGATGTGGGCCACAATCATGAGGCGAGAGATGAAGTTAAGGCGATTAATCCGGATGATCCGTTCGACACACCTAAACCTGAGCGCTTAATCAAGCGAATACTTGAGCTGGCCACCACCCCAGGAGACCTCGTACTAGACTCGTTTGGTGGGTCAGGCACAACCGGGGCTGTCGCCCACAAAATGGGGCGTCGCTGGATTATGGTTGAGCTGGGCGAGCACGCTAAAACCCATATCGTGCCGCGCATGCAGAATGTCATCAATGGCACCGATAAAGTCGGCGTCACTGGGGCAGTAAATTGGCAAGGCGGCGGTGGCTACCGCTTTTTCCAACTTGCACCTTCGCTTTTGCAAAAAGACAAATGGGGCAATCTGGTCATTAACAAGGATTATCAGCCGGAGATGCTGGCGGAGGCCATCTGCAAGCATTTCAACTACACCTACGCGCCATCCACCGAACACTACTGGATGCACGGCAAGGCCACAGAAAATGCGTTTATCTATGTCACGACCAACAGTTTGACCATTGATCAGCTCAAGACCCTGTCTGATGAGGTAGGGGAAGAGCGCAGTCTTTTGGTTTGCTGCATGGCTTATGAGGCCGCTGGCGATAACTTAACGAACCTTACCATCAAGAAAATTCCCCGTGTGGTGCTGGATCGTTGCGAGTGGGGTAAAGACGATTACTCCCTAAAAATCGCGGCGTTACCCATGCAAGACGAAGAGCTTGAAGCAGTCGAAATCACGGCGGCTAAACCTAAAAAAAATAAAGCATCGGTAGCACAGGCCAACCTGTTCGACAGTACTGAGGAAAATTGAGATGACTGAACTAAACAAGGATCGTGTAGTTGCCCAAATTAGTCAGCGCCTCTCTTTACGGAAGCCTCAGGCAGAGGCGCTTCGGCGCCTCGATACCATCGTAGGGCTCATTGATCCGAAAAAACGTACTGATGTACAGGCCGCTCGGGAGCAGGTACGTCAGGTATTCAGTGAGGTCACTGATGCGGACTTTGCAGATTTCGAACGCGACTTCCCATCAGTTTGCTTCTCCGTTGCCACTGGGGTCGGCAAGACCCGCTTAATGGGCGCTTTCATCAGCTATTTGCACATGATCGGCAAGAGCCGGAACTTCTTCATTCTGGCGCCGAACCTGACGATTTATGAGAAGTTGCTGTTCGATTTTGATCCGCGCAGCCCTAAATATGTGTTCAAGGGTATTGAAGCCTTTGCCCATACCCCGCCTTTGATTGTTAACGCTGAAAACTATGAAGAAGGTCGTGGTGTGCGCGGCGCGGATCTATTCGGCCGCGAAAGTGTGATCATCAATATCTTCAACATTTCGAAGATCAACTCCGAGGTACGAGGCGGGGCTGCTCCTCGTATCAAGCGCCTGCAGGAGTACATTGGCGACAGCTATTTCTCGTACCTGTCTGAGCTTGAGGACTTGGTTCTGCTGATGGATGAAGCGCACCGTTATCGAGGTAGCGCTGGATTTAAAGCTATTGCCGAGTTGCAGCCGATTATGGGCCTTGAGGTAACGGCGACGCCGAAAACTACGGGTAGTAAGCCCCAGCCATTTAAAAATGTGGTTTACCGCTACGACCTGCCTGATGCGATGGAGGACGGTTATGTGAAGGAACCTGCCATTGGTACTCGGGCGAACTTTAATCCGAAGTCAGTCGATCCCGATGCGCTGGAACGCATCATGCTTGAGGACGGAATTAACTACCACGAGCATGTCAAGGTGGCACTGGAAACCTTCGCCAAAAACTACGATAAGCCGATCGTGCGACCGTTTATGCTGGTGGTGACCAAGGACACCACGCATGCCTCCGAGGTAAGACAGTTTGTGGAGTCAGACGGATTTTTCGGTGGCCGTTACAAAGGTCGTGTTATCGAGATTCACTCAAAAACTTCCGGGGAAGAGAGTGATGAGAATGCGCAGCGCTTGCTAAACATCGAAAAAAGCGGCGATACCGACATCGTTATTCACGTTAACAAACTCAAAGAAGGCTGGGACGTTACTAACCTGTTCACCATTGTTCCATTGCGTGCCTCAGCTTCCGATATTCTGACCGAGCAAACCTTGGGGCGTGGTCTGCGCTTACCTTATGGCAAACGCACGGGGGTGGCTGAAGTCGATCAGCTCACCGTGATTGCACACGACCGCTTCAATGAACTGATTGAGTTGGCCAAAACGGAAAACGGCGTTACCAAGAAATTTAAGCAAGTTTTTATTTGTGAGGACGGTGACGTGACCTCAACGAAACCTGAGGCCGTCACTACGCCAAATGTGGTGCAGCACTTGGTGCAATCCATGCTGCCGAAAGCAGAAGGTAGTGAAAGAAGCACTGCTTACAAAATTCCTGCTCCCTCGAGTCCTGCCGGTGTGGCTGAGGCGCCAGCGCCTTTTATTCTGCAAACAGCGCAAGAAGTGGAAGTGGCTGAGAAGACCCTTCAGATTGTGGTTCAGCAGACCGCTAAACAAGTAGGAAGCCTTGCGGATATCAATAGGCCGGAAGTGCAAGCCGCTATTGTTCTGGCCATTCAAGCTGAGCAAACACCGCAAGCTGAGATTTTCCCGGTTGAAACGCTGAAAATTGAAGCAATCGTGAAGTCGATTTGCAGTCAGTTCGTTGAGCGAATTATTGCCATTCCGGCATTGACCATCACACCGACCCAAAATGTGTCTTTTGGCTTTAAAGCGTTCGCGCTGGATCTTAAACACTGGAACCATCAACCGCTCTCGAACGAGTTATTGATTCAGGTTTTACGCACAGAGAAAACGCAGTCCATTAGCGGCGATGCCCATGATGAGCAGCAAGAGTGTCTAGAAAACTATATCGTTGCCAAACTCATGGACTTCCCAGAGATTGATTACGACACGCACTCCGAAGTTCTTTACCAGCTGGCCGGCCAAGTAGTTGCTCACTATCAAGCCAAATACGATAAGCCCGAAGAGTTGCGTAGTGTGCTGCAAGGCCACTCTAGGCAAATGGCCGACGCCATCTTTGCGGACATGAAGAAAAATATGTGGCGCGGGAAAACAAATTACCGCGTTACTGTGAGTGCGGCCTTCCAAGACCTGCGTCCACAAACTTTCGAGAATGCGGGTAGCCAATATTCATTGGACTTTCGCCAGGCACCGCCAAAGCTTAACGAGATCAAGCGTTATATTTTTAGCGGTTTCAGTAAATCCTGCTATCCATTGGCTAAGTTTGACTCAGATACGGAACGTAAACTGAGCGAGATTTTAGAAAAAGAAAATGGCGTTAAGCTGTGGATGAAACCCGGCCCCAACCAATTCAAACTGTATGACTCAGATGGCTTGCCTTACCAGCCGGATTTTGTGGTTGAAATGCAAGATCGCATTTTGATTATTGAGACCAAGCGCGCGGATGAAATTAGCGATGCGGTGGTATTGCGCAAAGCAGAAACCGCAGCGCTTTGGGCACATATCGCCACTGAGTTCCATGCGAAGAAAACTGGCGGTAAGCCGTGGTCTTATTTATTAGTGCCACATACGGACGTGGTCGGAAACTCTACGTTGGCAGGTCTTGCCGCAAAATACACGCGCCAAGCAGACACAGAGCTTTTGACTCGCTATGAGCTATCTGGCGAGCTGGATGTTGCTCTGCAGGCATAGGGGGGAACCACACAAAAAAGGGTAGCTTCGGCTACCCTTTTTTGCTCATGAATGAGCCAGATCGCATACTTTTCGATAAATCCAACACGCCAGAGCCACGACCAAAATGAGTGGCGGAAATCGCACTATCAGAATCATCAGCAGCAACACTGCACAGCAGCCTGCAAGGATACCTACAAATAAGAATAGTGCCGCAATGGTTCGTAGTAGTTGTTTCATTTGAGCCCCCTCACAGAACACCAAGTTCTGCCATTGAATTGCAACCGTCACGCCCAACCACTATATGGTCGAGCGTACGTATCCCCACAAGACACAAGGCCTCCTTTAACTTTTGGGTAAGTACACGATCTGCCTCACTGGGCTCGGGATCACCGGAAGGGTGGTTGTGTATCAGGATCATCGCTGCAGCGTTGTATTGCAGCGCGATCTTCACTACCTCTCTTGGATATACGCTGGCACCATCCAACGTGCCTCTGAACAGTTCGTGAAAGCCCAACACCCTGTGCTTGCTGTCTAGCATGAGTAGTGCAAAGACCTCATGTTCGTAATCTGCGAGAAGTGTTTGCAGGTGGCTGAATACCTCTTGGGGTGAGGTCAGAGCCCGCCCACGACGTAAGCGCAGATTGGCCAGTTGCCTGGCCATCAGCAGAATGTCGTCTTCGGTTACAGGGGATTCAACTTCATACGCGCCAGCCGTTTCGCTGGCTTTGAGTTTGTGTAATCTCATCTTCAGCTCCGTTGGCTGCTAGGCCCGGTTAGTGGTTGAGTGATTGATGTTGTGCTTCAAGCTTTTCAGCCAAGCTGACCTTGTTGATGGTGACTAGGGTTGGTGTGGACGCAGATGGTTCAGTGCTTTCAGCGGTAAAGAACTCTTCAATCAACGCGCCGCTATCTTCTTCGCTGTCCTCGAATGCACCGTTAGCAAAGCCACGTCGCGCGGCCTCATCCAGTGCGTTCTGATCGAAGCCGGTGCTTAGCCGCTGTTCATCGAGATTGTTGGCAGCTTGCAGCGCCTCGGCCATGTCCATGCCACTGCGTACGGTCAGGTCGACGTAGAAGATCGGCGTGCCATGGCTTTGGCGAGTCGACTTTCCGCGCAGGCGTAGCTCCAGCGGTAGGCAGGCCAGGCGGTTGCCCGAGATGGCCTGGAAGTAATGCAGGCGAGCCGCCAGGGTGCGGATGCTGTTGAAGCCAGTGGTACGGAAGACAAAGCTGCCCAGCGGATCATCATCACCAATCAGCACATTCAGCCGGCCGTAAGGCTTACAGGCGCCACCCTTGGCCAATGGGCAGGCATCTGGCGAAGGGCAAGGCAGCGACTGCATGCCGTCCTGGGTGACTCGCTTGCAGGTCTCGCCATTACCCACGCACAGCGGCCGTCCGGATTGCCTGTCGAACAGTGTGTAGTCGGCACGGAAGTTCAGCTCCGGCTCGTTGAACAGCAGGCGCACCGGAATGCTGCGCAGCTTGTCCTCCTGGCTCTTACGCAGCTCATCATTGAGCGGGTGCAGCAACCAGCCGTCCTTGCCTTGCACCTGGGAGGTGATGGTGAACTGGTCATCCTTCTCCGGCAGGCGCTTGCCGTTCTTCTCGATGACCTTGCCGATGGAAATCCGTCCGAGGACGGGCGGGGTGATTGCCAGACCTTTGAGCATGGTGGTTCTCCTGCAAACGAAAAATGGCCAGCCACGCAGCGCTAACTGCATGGGCTGGCCAATGGGGGGAATGGTTGAGCGGTGTGGGAATCAGCCGACCAGGAAGCGTCGACTACCTTCTTTGAGCTTGGTGTAGCGAACCTGCAGGTAGGGCTTATCTTTGAACAACTGGTTAACATCGAGCACGTTGCTGTCCTTGGACTTCTTCCAGCTGATAAAGCCGTGGCTGAACTCTGCGCGGGTGGCGTCACCCATGGCTTGTTGCAGCATCTGCTTGAGCTGGGCTTCGCGTGTTTCTTTCTCGCTGATGGATTGGCGCACAGCCTTAAGCTCCAGGTAGGCCGCTGCCAAACCGGCCCGGCCACTGAAGTCGACTGTCTGACCGTTGTCCTCTGGGTACAGGCAGCGCAGAGCGGTCTCAGCCGAAGCAGACCCATCCGCAGGCGGTGGCGTATCGGTCTCCACGTACTGCCAGAACTTACGCTCCAGCTCGATCAGGCGGCCAATCATCTGCTCGTCCCGTTCGATGCGGTGGATCTCCAGCGTCTGGCCGCCCAGCAATACAGCGACATCCGCAGCCTGCTTGCCGGTGACTGCAAGCTGATGCATCACCTGTAACTGCACATACTCCGGAACGCCCTCCTTCCAGAGGCGTGCGCCGTTTATGCCGGCTGTCTTGCATTCAAGGATCTGCACATCGTCAGCACCGATTACCTCGCGGTCGATGTTGGCGAGCATCCAAGAGAGCTCTGGATCTGGATGCTGCAGCACGGCGTTGATGCGCCGCACCTTGTTCTGCGTTCGTTTGCTGTAATGCCAGGCCACGGTGGGTTCCAGCACATTGCCCCAGTACATCGGGCTTTCCTCATCGTGCGGATCGGCCTTTGGCAGCGTGGTGTCGCGACCGGTTTTTTCCAACCACAGTTCCAGCTGCGACTTGTAGGGGTTTAGTCCTACCGCAGCACCGGCATCCGAGCTGCCGATGCCCTGTTTACGCACGGCCAGCCAATCTTCACGCGGTAATTCCTTGGTACTGATCAAGCGCAGTGCCGGGCGCGACTTGCTGGCGCTGGTCAACGGATTAGCTTTCATAGCGTCCACCTCGCGGCAAATAGAAGCGCCCGATCAGCAACAAGGCTGATCGGGCGTTATGGGGGGAGTAAGTAAGCGGTCAGGCGACCAGTTGCAGAGCGGTGTCCAGGGCGCGTTGCTTGATCTGCGCACCTTGGCCGAACCAGGCCGAGTCCATGCGGTACTCGTTACTGCGAGCACGGCGTTCGTGGTCGACGTACTCGGTCACAGCGTTGAGCAGGCCCCAGGCCGTGCCGCGTGCCGAGTCCAGCTGGCTGCCTCGGCCACGGACCTCGTACAGCTCTTGGACCTTCCGCAGGGCGCGCTCGTTGGGCAACACCTCCGGCAGCGCGCCGGTCGGATTGGTTTCGCAGAGCACATTCATGAAGAAGCCCAGCGCCTCATGCCACTGCACTTTGCGTTCGGCTAGGGCACGCATGCGGTACATAAAGTCGTCCCATTGCGAGACGGCAATGCCGAGCTGCTTCTTCACCGCCTTCGGATCGAAGCGCGTGTTGTGCGGGACTTTGATCGCACGGCTAGTGCCGTCCAGGGCGATGGTCAAGGTATTGTTGCAGACCACGCGCACGGTGGTGGGTGTTGCTGTGGTGGCCAGGGTGCCGTCGCAGGACGTGGCCAGCAGCAGGTAGCCGTTGACCTGATCGTTACCCTTGAGCGCAGCACCTTGACCGGTACGCGCCAGCGCCCAGAACTTGCGACCGCCCTTGAGTACCCCCGCAGTCTCCAGCTCGTAGCCGGAGACCTCGGTGAGGTCGCGGTAGAACTCGAGCACCTCTCGCGGCTGCACGGTATGGTAGCGCTGGGAAACCACCGACAGCGGTGCTTTGGTGTCCGAGCGGAAGAGGACCTTCTGCTCGGGGAAGGAATGGATCGCGCCCAGGTGGCCGACGGTCTCTGATTTGAAGTGAACCGGGCTTTCCTGGATCTCCCAGTCCATGCCGGCTTCGCGTTGCCAAACTTCGATGGGTTGCTTCTGAGTGAGCTGATTGCCCAGGCCATGCCAGGGAGTTTCGCCAGCATAGGCCATAGTTTCGACGAGATGAGCCATGGTTGTAATTCCTTTAGGTGCAAGCCGGCATAAAGCGCCACGCAGAGCGCAGCACCGTCCGGACGTAATAAATAGAAGGGAAGTTGACTTGGTTAGGTCGGGAGGTTGAAGCGATGGCCACATAGCAAGCAGAGGTTGTGGGCCAGGACGTGGCGATCTAGCGACTCACCCAGTTGGGCGCCAAGTGCGCAACCGCCAACACCGCCGGCTAAGCCACCAAGAATGGCACCTGACACTGAGCCGAGGGTTATGCCGACAGGCCCGGCGATAGCGCCGATGAGCGCACCAGCCTGACCACCTGCTAGAGCTGCGCTGACGCCACGGGCGGCACCGCCCACGGTGCCGATGGCAGCCCCGATTTTCATGGCGTGATGGAAAGAGGCTACTTTGGGGGAGTGACAGCGAGGGCACTGCAATGACATGAATCGAAGCTCCGTGGTGGGGATGTCATGGCAATGATGTAGGGCTGAGATAATTTTGAATCGAATGGCTGTTTGGCTGGATACTCAGTTGTAGGAAAGACCCATTTCGGTGTCAACGCACGACCCGTCCGCGGAGTCGAATTACCAACATACGTAGATTTGACATGACCAAAACCTTATCCGAGTTCAAACGGTTCCTAGCGAAAGCCGGTCCAAGCTTGACCGCTAAAGAAAAGCAGCTTGCCAATTTGATGCTGGATCGTTTCTCAGATGTCGAGAATTCCTCGTCGGCGGGAGGGAAACGCGGGAAAGTTTTGGCGAAAATGATTGTCGAGAAAGGAGAGGCTGCGTCTCCGGAACTCAAGATCGAAACCGAAGCGGCGAACACCGGCAAGGATGGGATCGTTCGACTGTCCAAATTGACCGTCGAGCATTTCCGGGGCTTTTCTGACGAGCATACTTTCGAGTTTAAGAATCCCTACACTTTCGTGTACGGTCCGAACGGGACGGGGAAATCAAGCCTGTGTGAGGCTCTCGAGTATGGCCTGCTCGGGTCGATCCACGAAGCTGAATCCAAGCGGATCCCTGTTGCCGAGTATGTTAAGAACGCAGTATCGAAGAAACCGGGGAAACTTCAACTTTTCGGAGACACAGCCAACGCTAAGGCCGTGAGTGTAGAGGCGGATCCGAATCGTTACGAATTCTGTTTCATCGAGAAGAACCGGATCGACGGATTCGCTCGGGTGGCGGCGAACACGCCAGCTACCCAGCAGGCTAGGCTGGCAGCGTTGTTCGGTCTTGAGGAATTCAACACTTTTGCTACGCAGTTCAACGAAAGTATCGAGGGATATTTGGATTGTGTCGGCAAGAAAGGGAAGGAGTTCGCCGAGCTAGCGAAAGGAATTGCCGGCCACCAGGAAATCCTCAAGGGCTTGCCAGCAAAGGAAAAGGACGCCGAAACGCGCTTCGCGGCGATGCTTGCGAAATTCCCGGAATGCAAGACCGATGCGGACATCAAAGTCCAATTGTCCGGCCAGGACGGAAATGGCGGAAAACTGAAGGCGAACAACACCGAGATTGGTCGACTACAGAATTTGAAGTCAGTGGAGAATCCGGGAATCGATGCTCTATCCGGCGATGTCCAGGGCTTGCTCGGATTACTCGCAGAAAGGGCAGAAGCCACCGCGCACCTGAGCCAATATAAAGACCAGCTTTCCCTTCGGGACCTCTACGCCGCTATTCTCAAAAACCGGGAGCAATTCGGGAACGCTTGCCCCGCCTGCGCTTCGGAGCTCTATGTGGGTGGGCAGCTCGTCGTTCCAGTGGATCCTTACGGCCATGCGGCGGAAAAGCTCACCCAATTCGACGAGGCGCTGAAGAAGGAAGCACGTATTGCGGAAATACTGGAAACTTTCAAACAAGGCTGGGAAGGATTGCAAGCGCGATTAGGCAAGCTTCAAGTGACGGCCGCCGCCGTTGGCTACGAGCGAAAGAGCCAAGTTGAAGAGCTATGCGCCGAGGGCTCTAAAGCCAAGGAGTTGGCGACCGTCCAACAATTCCTCAGCGAGGTGGTGGCGGCGCAAGAGCTCATGCAGGGGTTGGCAGCAGCGATCACGTCCCACAACCAAGCAGTAACCGAATCGAAAGTTGCCATCAAGAAACTCGATGATGAGAACGCGTCCATCGCCAAGAACCTCGAAGAGATCGTCTCGATCTCGACGATCCGTAACGCGAATGCCAAGAGTGAGAATGATGCACAACAGGCGATAGCCAAGTTCAACT
Organism: Pseudomonas sp. CCI1.1; assembly: GCF_034348165.1. Lineage (NCBI taxonomy): Bacteria > Pseudomonadati > Pseudomonadota > Gammaproteobacteria > Pseudomonadales > Pseudomonadaceae > Pseudomonas > Pseudomonas sp. CCI1.1. Next base: position 3,598,239 of record NZ_CP133780.1, on the reverse strand, counting down.
CCGATAACGAGACCCTCATCAAAGAGGTCGAGACTGAAGCCCCAGGGGTCACGAGGAACCGTGACTACTGCATCGCATATGTTACGTTCCGCAAGAAGCTTCTGGATTACAACTCGTCACTTCCACTTTCCCTTGCGAAAGATCTGAACGAGAAAACGCTCGGGTTCTACAACGAAATTAATAAGAACGACCATCTTTCCGACAAGCTAAAATCCCTGACACTGCCCACGGGGGCCGGCGGGAAAATTTTGATCGAGTTTGAAACTGGCGGAGAGTGCGACGCGCTCCAAGTCCTGAGCGAGGGTCACATCCGTTGTCTGGGATTGGCAATCCTGTTGGCGAAAATGACACGTGACGATTTGCCATTCCTCATCTTCGATGACGTGGTGAACTCCATCGACGACGAACACCGGGGCGCGATCATCGATCTCATCCTGAACCCGGAAGAGATTGGCAAGCGGCAGCTCGTAATCACGACTCACGGAGAAGATTTCGTAAAGCGGCTCGAGAATGCCGTGCCGATGAATGCGTATAAGGAAACGGTAACCCGCATAGATTTCCTGCAACCGTTATCAGCGAAAAAAATCACCGTGAAACTTGACTCACCACGACATTATCTCACGGTCGCCTCGAGAAGCTTCGAAGAGGGGAGGACGCGGGATTCGCTTAGCTACATCCGAAAGTCATTCGAGGAGCTGCTCAATCGGCTTTGGAAGAAGATCGCGAGCAAGGATCTTTCCGCCCAGATCAGCGTGGGTATGAGGGGGCCTGGTTTGCCCGACCTCATGAGTTTGGCGACGGGATTGAACAAATTCTTGGAAAGAAAGGACGTGACGGTTTTCCAAGACGCTCTGCCACATCTTGCCGAGATTCTGGGGCAGGGAGAAAAGAATAGGATCGAGTGGAACTACCTGAACAAGGGGACACACGAAGAGGATCAAGAGGAAGAGTTTGATGCGGCGGTGGTAAAGCATATGCTCGATACCGTGATCAAGCTCGACGGGGCGCTAGCGCCGAAAGCCTAAGGGATCGAACGGATCCGTCCCGAAGCGTCGGCGGAACTGAGCGTCGGGACGGTACGTGTACGTGATGGCTAGCCTAACCCGCCTTTGGCAAGGTTGTATCCAAAAAACCGTCAGGGGGGTATGCCAGTTGATTATCGCATTGAGACGACTTTTTTATCTCGATTTTCCGTGATTGCTGATACTGACAGGTTGCCGGTAGAAGCTTCCTGGATGTGCTCGCTCCACCACTTCATCATTGGGCGTCTGCGCTCGATGTAGTCCGCTCGGTTATAGGCACTGCGTACCTCGTCTTTATCGACGTGTGCAAGCGCTACTTCAATCAACTCGGGATCCCAAGCGTGTTCGTTGAGGATGGTGCTGGCCATAGAGCGCATCCCATGGCTTACCAGGCGTCCTTCGAATCCCATGCGTTTCAGTGCCATGTTGGCGGTTTGGCTGTTGCAGTGGGTTCGAGGATTACGGTCTGCAGGGAACACGTACTCCCGGTGTCCGCTGTAGGGCTTGATTGCTTCAAGCAGGGCTAGGGCCTGGTCTGTTAGCGGCACGATGTGGATGCGGCGTTTCTTCATGCGCTCAGCTGGAATCGTCCAGACCTTCTTCTCGATGTCGATGTCAGCCCAGCGGGTGGTAGCAGCCTCTGCGGGTCGGGTCATGGTGTGGAGCTGCCATTCGATTAGGCAGCGGGTAGTCCTTTTTATGCTGGCATTGGCGATTGCCATCATGAGCTCTTTCAGCTCATCGGGTGGGAGTGCCGCCATGTTCTTCTTTTTGGGCTTTTTAAATACGGAACGGATTCCGCTGAGCGGGTTTGCGTGAATCAGTCCTGAATTGACCCCGTAGATCATGATCTCGTTGAGTCGCTGTGTTAAGCGTTTAACTGTTTCGAGGCTGCCTTTGGTTTCCAAGGGTCTGAGCAAATCGATGACCTTAGGGGAATTGATGGCTGAGATCGGTGTGGTGCCCAGGTCCGGGAAGATGTGCAGCGTGAGCGAGCGCCAAATGTCTTCGGCATAGGCTGGGGTGACTGAGTCCTTTTTGAGCTCAAACCATGCCGTCGTCACGTTTTCAAAAGTGTGTTCTGTGGCTGCTTTTTTCGCTTGCCGCTCCGCATCGCGCCTCTCTTTCGGATCCAGCCCCTGAGCGACGAACTCCCTCGCCTCAACGGTTCGCTTGCGTGCTTGAGCCAGGCTCACCTCGGGGAAGGTGCCTAGTCCCATGTTGATCCGTTTTTTGGTTACGGGATGGATGTAGTTGAAATTCCATAGCTTAGAGCCATTGATTCTCACTCGCATTTGAAGGCCGTTGCCATCAGTCAGCGTGTAGTCCTTTTCCTTAGGCTTGGCGGCTTTGACTTTGAGGTCTGAGAGGCGCGTGGCTTGGGCACCCATGTTGTATTCCAGTACTGTTTATGTATTCCAAAAAATAGCAGCTAGAGGCTTGGAATACCACTTGGAATACACGAACGCGTAGATGGTCACGGATGCTGATGGACGTTGGTGGACCCTAAGTCACTGTATTTACTGGATTTCAGGCACAAAAAAAGACGTCCGTGGACGTCTTTAGATGATGAAGTGGTGGAGCCGGGGGGATTTGAACCCCCGTCCGCCAGTACTCCGCTGTCGGTACTACATGCTTAGCCGTTTCTATTAAGTTAACCCTCAGCGACCCGAAGGGCAGGGTGCTTTGGGCGAGTTGTGTAAGTTTTAGCCGCTTCGTCCACAACGTACTGCACGGCGATTCTGTTCTATATGACAATCACTTTGGGTTTACAGACATCCCCTGGTGATTGCTGGACCCGAAGGTACCAGAAGCTCAGGGCTAAGGCTGCTTACGCAGCGAGAGCGAATTCCTGGCCGTAGTTTTCGTCATTGGCAACTATAAGAAGTTGCAACAGTGGATTTACGAGTTCTGTTACCAACTCGGCATGCACCTAAAGTTTCGCGACCGGCGTCGAATCCTAAACGGCCCCGTGCTTGTAACTCGTTGTTTCTTAGTGAGTGACAAGCCTGTGCAGTGTACGCCAAAACGTCAGCGAAGGCCAACCCGAAGGTTGGCCCTCTCGCTTACTGGCCGCCTTTCTCGCTGTTCTGCAGGTCTTGCAGGGCCTTGGAGGTGATTTCGATGCACTTCTTCTCGTCACCTGCGGCGTGGGCGGCCTTGGCCTGGGAGACGGCGGTGTCTATTTCGCCACTTTTACCGCTGGTGTCGGTGGCGAGCAGGGCTTTGCCGTTGTTGATTTTGTCCAGGTTGATCTGGCACAGGTCTTTGTCACTGGCGGCGAAAGCGGGGGAGGCGAGCATCGCAGCGGTCATGAACAAGCCAGCAAGAGCGGAACGCTTCATAGGGTGTCTCCTTGCGCAAAAGGGCTCGACGCTGCTGGCGTGCAACCGCTGCCAGCGACATCACTGATGGGCCTCGTTTGTCGAGGCCTATGCAGATGACTGCGCCGGCGCGCGAGGGTTCGGTTTTTTTGCCGGGTCAGTGGGCGCGGGCGCGGGTGACGCGGTCTACCAGGTAGACCAGGCCGTGGTAGTCGATGCCGCCATGCTGGCTCAGGCCGATCTCGCAGGTGCGGCTGGTGGAGATGCCTTCGCTGCAATATTGCACGGCGTCCTTGAGTGAGCGCAGGGCGTGGGCGTTGAGCTCTGGTGTGGTGAAGCCTTTGTCGCCGGCAAAGCCGCAGCAATGAATACCTTCGGGGATCACCACGGTTTTTGCGCAGCGTCGCGCCAGTTCGATCAGGGCCTGGCTTTCGCCCAAGTGTTGGGTGCTGCAGGTGACGTGCACGGCGATGGGGGCTTCCTGGGGCGTGAAGTCGAGGCGGTCCATCAGGTGGGTGCGGATAAAGCGCACGGGGTCGTAGAGGTCCAGGCGCGTTTCTCCCAATTCTTGCACCAGGCGCAGGGTGCAGGGGCTGGTGTCGCAGTAGATCGGGTCGAGGCCGCCGCGGCTGGCGTGGAGCAGGGCGCCGATCAGTTCCTGGCGCTTGTGTTCGGCCTGCTCGGCGTAGCCTTTGGAGGCGAAGGGTTGGCCGCAGCAGAGGCTGTCCTGGTTGTCGGGGAAGACTACCTGGTAGCCGGCTTTTTCCAGCAACTGGCGGGTTTTGTCGTACAGCGACATTTGCTCTTTATCGCCGACTGCCGGGCCCATGGCGCGGGAGACGCAGGCGGCCAGGTAAACCACGCGTGGGCGCGCGTCCGTCACTGCCGGGCTGAAGCGGATGGCTTTTTCGGGCTGCGGCATGGCGTTGGTCCACTGCGGAATTTGCCCTTTGGACAGCTTGGTCAGTGTGCTCGAGAGCTTGGCCAGCCGTGGGGCGCCCAGCAGCATGCGTGCGCCATTGGCGACGTGCAGGGTAAAGCGCGCACCTTGCAGTGCGGTGGCGAAATGGCTGGCGAGCCAGTCGGCGGTTTTCGTACGGTCGGCTTCGCGGCTGCGCAGCTTTTTCACCAGGTCGCCGGTATTGATGCCTACAGGGCAACGTTGCGCGCATAAGCCGGTGGCGGCGCAGGTGTCTATGCCCTGGTAGTGGTAGGCCGCTTCCAGTTCGGAGGTGTCGACGCCTGCGCGTTTTTTCGCCTGGATATCGCGCCAGATCACGATGCGCTGGCGCGGGCTCAGGGTCAGGCCTTTTGAAGGGCACACCGGTTCGCAGAACCCGCATTCGATGCACTTATCCACAAGCTCATCGGCGGCGGGCAGGGGCTTGAGGTGTTTGAGGTGGATTTGCGGGTCTTCGCTGAGCACCACATCGGGGTTGAGGATGCCGTTAGGGTCGAGCAGGCGCTTGAGTTGCCACATCAGTTGATAGGCGTCGCTGCCCCATTCCAGTTCAACGAACGGCGCCATATTGCGGCCGGTGCCGTGTTCAGCCTTCAGCGAGCCACCGAACTCCACGGCCACCAGTTGCGCGACGTCGTCCATGAACGCTTGATAGCGTGCGACTTCTTCGCTGCTGTTGAAGCCTTGAGTGAACACAAAGTGCAGATTGCCTTCCAGGGCATGTCCGAAAAGGATGGCTTCGTCGTAGTGATGTTTGTCGAACAGTGCGATCAAGCGGTTCACGCCAATCGCCAGTTGTTCGACCGGGAAGGTCACGTCTTCGATGATCACGGTGGTGCCGGTTTTGCGTACGGCGCCTACGGCCGGGAAGGTGTCTTTGCGGATCGCCCACAGGCGGGCGTTTTCCAGTGGGTCTTCGGTGAAGTCGACGTGTTTCTCCACGGGAAACGCCGCCAGGGACGCCATGATGAGCGTCAGTTGTTCGTGCAGCAGTGATGACGAAGCGGCGCGGGATTCGATCAGCAGTGCGCAGGCGTTTTCCGATAGGTGCTGTACGAAAGCAGGCATGCCCGGTTTGTCCTGCACCGAACGCATGCTGCGTCGGTCCAGCAGTTCAACGGCGGAGACCGGCTGGGTTTTCAGCACGGTGACGGCGTTGCAGCAGGTTTCGACATCCGGGAAGACGATCAGCGCCGAGGCTTTGTTGGGGTGATCGATCACGGTGTCGTAGGTGACCGCACTGATAAACCCCAGGGTGCCCTCGGAGCCGACCAGCAGGTGGCTGAGGATATCCAGCGGGTCATCGAAATCCACCAGGGCGTTGAGTGACAGGCCGGTGGTATTTTTCAGGCGGTATTTGTGGCGGATCTTTGCCGCCAGCTCAGTATTTGCCCGTGTTTCGCGACCCAACAGGGCCAGGCGTTCAAGCAGTGCACTATGTGACTGGCGGAAGGCTTGCACGCTGGCGGCATCTTCGGTGTCCAGGCGGCTGCCATCGGCCAGCACCAGACGGATGCCCGCCAGGGTGTGGTAGGTGTTTTGCGCCGTGCCGCAGCACATGCCACTGGCGTTGTTGGCGACGATACCGCCGATCTTGCAAGCATTGATGGACGCAGGGTCCGGGCCGATCTTGCGCCCGAACGGTGCGAGCCAGGCGTTGGCCTGGGCGCCGATCACACCCGGTTGCAGGCGTATCTGGGTGCCTTGCCCGCGAATTTCGCGGTGGTTCCAGTTATCACCCAGCACGATCAGCACCGAGTCACTGATGGCCTGGCCCGAGAGGCTGGTGCCTGCGGCACGGAAGGTCACCGGCACGCGGTCGCGCTGGGCCAGTTGCAGCAGGGTTACCACTTCGTCTTCTGACTCCACACGGATCACCAGCTGTGGGATCAGTCGGTAGAAGCTGGCGTCGGTGCCGAAGGCGAGGGTGGAAAGTGGATCGTCGAAGCGACGATCTTGCGGGATCAGTTGTGCGACGTCGCTCAGGAAAGCAGCAGGCAGGCTCATCGGTCCTCCAGAAATAGCAGACGCCGGAAGGGTGCCCCGGCGTCGATTCTTACCCTATTACGTGCAGGTCTCAGTGCACCAGCATACCGGTGAACCAGTACGCCTGCGCCAAGGTGATCAGCCCGACGATGGTGGCAAAAAACAGGCTGTGCTTGAGGGTAAAGCGGAACAGGTCGGATTCCTTGCCCACCAGGCCGGTGGCGGCGCAGGCCACGGCGATTGATTGCGGCGAGATCATTTTGCCGGTCACGCCACCGCTGGTGTTCGCGGCTACCAGCAGGGTGTCGTTGACGCCGATCTGGTGCGCGGTAGTGGCTTGCAGTGAGCTGAACAGGGCGTTGGATGAGGTATCGGAGCCTGTCAGGAAAACTCCCAGCCAGCCAAGGAATGGAGAGAAGAACGGGAAGGCAGCACCGGTGCCAGCCAGAACCAGGGCCATGGTCGAGGACATACCGGAGTAGTTGGTGACGAAGGCGAATGCCAGCACCATGCCGATGGACAGGATCGGCCAGCGCAGCTCAAAGAAGGTTTCTTTTAAAGTGGTAAGACCAGTTTTGACGTCGATTTTCAACACCAGCATGGAGACCAGTGCCGAGAAGAAGATTGCAGTGCCGGTGGCAGATATCGGGTCCAGCTTGAAGACGGCCGGGATGGCGGTGGGGTTGGTCACGATGGGCGCGACTTTAACCACCAGTTGATCCAGGTGCGGGATCGCGAAATTGAACACCCAGCCGTACATCGAGCCGCCCGCGGCGAACAGGGCCTTGAAGGGTTTGAGAGTCCAGATGGTCACCAGTACGGTGAGGATCAGGAACGGCGACCATGCCTTGAAAATTTGCCCCAGGCTGTAGGGCGAAACCACGGTGTTGCGTGGCAAGCCGAAGCCGCCGGCGCTGGAAGTGACCGCTACGCTGGAGGTGGCGCCGGCAATTTGTGCGCCTGCGGTGCGCTTGGGCTGCCAGACTTTCAGGAACAGCGTCAGGGCAATCAGGCTGGCGAGTGCCGAGGTGATGTCCGGCAGCTCTGGGCCAATGAAGTTCGAGGTGAAATATTGGGTGACGGCAAAGCTCAAGCCCGCCACCAAGGCTGCCGGCCAGGTTTCGCGAACGCCGCGCAGGCCGTCCATCATGAACACCAGCCAGAACGGCACGAACAACGACAGCAGCGGCAGTTGGCGGCCGGTCATGGCGCCAATCTTGAACGCATCAATACCGGTGACCTGGCCTGCGACAATGATCGGAATGCCTAATGCGCCGAAGGCCACAGGCGCGGTATTGGCGATCAGGCACAGGCCGGCGGCGTACAGCGGGTTGAAACCCAGGCCTACCAGCAGCGCGGCGGTGATTGCCACGGGCGCGCCGAAACCGGCCGCACCTTCCAGGAAGGCGCCAAAGCAAAAGCCGATCAACAACACCTGCAAGCGCTGGTCGTCGGTGATCGACAAAACGGAGCTGCGGATGATTTCGAACTGGCCGCTCTTGACCGTCAATTTGTACAGGAATACAGCCGCGACGATGATCCAGGCGATGGGCCACAGGCCGTAGGCAAAACCATAACCGGCCGCAGCCAGTGCCATGTCTACGGGCATCTGGAAGGCGAAAATGGCGACCAGGATCGACAGGGCCAGGGTGATGCTGCCGGCTACATGGCCTTTGAGGCGGAACACGGCCAGCGCCAGGAAGAAGAATACGATAGGAATGACGGCGGCCAGTGCGGACAGGCCGAGGCTGCCGAGTGGGCTGTAAAGCTGTTGCCAGGTTTGCATATGGGGTGGCCCCTGATTGTTGTTGTTTGGTGAGCTTGGTTAATTGGTATTACCAATTTACAGTCGCTGTGGGCTAGATTAAGAGCCTGGGCAGGGGTGTGTCAATTTGCGCCTGCGAAACTTTGGTCGTAGGTCGGTAGGCGGGGCGTTCTGATCGGCGAAATTGAAGGCGTTCTGATAGGTGCTGCCGGCACGTCGATAGGCCAGAATAGGGGCCCCGGCGAGTGGTCGGGATGGTGGAGAGTGAGTTATGGGGTTTGATCAGGTGCGTCAGCGCCGTTTGTCTGACGATATTGTCGAGCAGCTTGAGGGGATGATTCTCGAGGGCACGCTGAAGTCGGGCGAACGCTTGCCGGCCGAGCGCGCGTTAGCCGAGCGCTTTGGTGTGTCGCGCCCGTCGTTGCGTGAGGCGATTCAGAAACTGGCGGCCAAGGGGTTGTTGGTCAGTCGTCAGGGCGGTGGCAACTATGTGGTGGACTCCCTGGGTTCGACCTTCAGCGATCCGCTGTTGCACTTGTTGGAAAGCAATCCCGAAGCGCAGCGCGATCTGCTGGAGTTTCGCCAGACCCTTGAGGCTTCGTGTGCTTATTACGCGGCGTTACGCGCCACGGAGGTTGACCGTGAACGGCTGACCGCAGCGTTTGAAGCGTTGCAGGATTGCTATGCGCGCGCCGACGAAGTGAGCCGAGTGGAGGAGGGTGCTGCGGATGCAAGGTTTCACTTGGCGATTGCCGAAGCCAGTCATAACGCCGTGTTGCTGCACACCATTCGCGGGCTGTTCGACCTGCTCAAGCGTAACGTGGTGACGAATATTGGTGGCATGTACCAGCAGCGTACCGAGACCCGCGACATGCTGATCAATCAGCATCGGGACTTGTACCTGGCCATCATCGAGGGGCGGGCCGAGCAGGCGCGCGAAGTCTCGACACGGCATCTGCTGTATGTGCAGGAGGTGTTGGAGGAGGTGCGTCAGGAGGTTCAACGCGTGGCTCGGGCGGAGCGACGCAAAGGGATGTAGCCCGCGTGGGCTACACCGTCACAAGGATTATTCTTCCTTGCCCTTGTTGCGCACGGCGCGATGCAGTTCGCGATTAGAATCGCGCTCGCGTTCGGTGTCGCGCTTGTCGTATTCCTTCTTGCCCTTGCCCAATGCGATCTCGCATTTGACCAGGTGCTTGCTCCAGTACCAGGACAAGCAGACACACGCGTAGCCTTTTTGCTGCACGGCTGCGGCGAGTTTTTCGAGCTCGCGGGCATTGAGCAACAACTTGCGCGTACGCACCGGGTCGGCAATCACGTGGGTGCTCGCGGTGGTCAGCGGAGTGATATGACTGCCAAGCAGCCATGCCTCGCCATCCTTGAGCAGCACATAACTGTCGACCAGCTGCAGTTTGCTGGCACGCAGACTTTTTACTTCCCAGCCGGCCAGGACCAGACCAGCCTCGAACCGATGTTCGATGAAGTAATCGTGTCGCGCTTTTTTATTTTGCGCGATGGTCCCTGTGGGGTGTTTCTTTTGTTTAGCCATAGGGGCGGCATTATAGGGAGTTGCGAGCGTGTCGGCTACGGTCAACCTGTGTGCTTGAGCGAGTTGGACGAATCCCGGACAATGCGGGCAGTTCTTTGGTTTTTTTCTCTCGCGGATTGGGCTGTTCTTTCGCGATGTTTGCCTTAAGCAGTGGAAGTAACGCTCACATGACGACGCATATTCAACGTTCGGCCCTGTTGCCCTACCCGGCGCAGGCGCTCTATGACCTGGTCAACGACGTGGCGCGTTACCCGGAGTTTCTGCCTTGGTGCTCGACGGCCGAGGTTCTGGAGAGCAGTGACGAGCACATGGTTGCCAGCGTGGGGGTGGCCAAGGGCGGCCTCAGCCAGCATTTTGTGACGCGTAATGTGCTGGTGCCGGGTCAGTCCATCGAAATGAACCTGCAGGAAGGGCCGTTCACCCAACTGCACGGTGTGTGGGTGTTCAAGGCGCTGACGGACAAGGCCTGCAAGATCAGCCTGGATCTTTCGTTTGATTATGCCGGGCCGATTGTTCGTGCGACGTTGGGGCCTTTGTTCAATCAGGCAGCCAATACCCTGGTGGACGCGTTCTGTCAGCGCGCCAAGCAACTGCATGGTTGAGATTGAGGTGGTGTTCGCCGCTGAGGATCGCCAGGTGTTGCTGGGGGTAAAGGTGGCTGAAGGCACTAGTTTGCGCGAGGCGGTGCGGGCGTCGGGAATAGCGGCGCATTTTCCTGACGTTGATCTGGCTGATTGCCCGCTGGGTATATTTGGCAAGGTTGTCGTGGATGCCGGGGCGCGTTGCGTACAAGCGGGCGACCGTATTGAGATCTACCGGCCTTTGCTGGCCGACCCTAAAGAGGTACGCAGGTTGCGCGCAGCCAAGGCGGCATTGGCCAGGCAAACGAATTCTTGAGCTTGCCAAATGGCAGCCTAGCTATCTGGAGCGCCGCGATCCAACTGTGGGAGCTGGCTTGCCTGCGATGACGCCCTGATAGCCGGCGCATATCTACCTGATACCCGCGATCCAAATGTGGAAGGGGCGGTCCCGATAACGGGTATGTTCTCGATCTGATCCAGGATCCTGGTTGACTGTCAGATCGCTTTCGCAGGCAAGCCAGCTCCCACAGGTTCAGCGTCGCACCAAGGTTATGTAGAGATGCCTATGTAAATGGCAGGCAACAAAAAGCCCGGCATGCCGGGCTTTTTATCGAGCGCAAAATTATTGCGGGCTGGTGTCCAGAGGCTCAGGCGTCGGGACGGGCACGGTTTCCACGTTGTCGATGTCTTTCTGGATGGTGTCCAGCAACGAACCAGGCTTGGCCGGTACCTCGGATTTTGGTTTTTCAGCTTCCTGTGCAGGTGCGGTCACGTTGGTGCCGCTGTCCTTGCCCAGCAAGGCTTCATCGCGGCTTACGCCGGGCATGAAGTCACCGGACAGGCTCACGAGCTGGTCATTGCCATTGAAGATGACACTGACGCGCTCCTGCTGGCGTTCACCGCCACCAGGCTGCAGGCTGTAGAGATAATCCCAGCGATCGGCATGGAAAGTGTCGGTCAGCAGGGGATTGCCCATGATAAACCGTACTTGCCGTCGGGTCATTCCCGGGCGTAACTGGTCTATCATGTCCTGCGTGACGACATTGCCCTGCTGGATGTCGATTTTGTAAACCCCGGGGAATGAACAACCGGCGAGTGCGAGCAGTCCCACAAAGGTGAAACTGGTTAGCAAGAGCTTGGTGTTTTGCATCGGTGGGCGACTTCCACTATCTTGGCTGGGACAACGTAAACGCCGATCATACCCGTATTAAGAGAAGCTGCGAAGCAGCATCCGCGAGAAAGCTAACCATGGTTGAAAATAGCGAACTACGCAAAGCCGGTCTCAAAGTGACTCTGCCACGAGTCAAGATTCTACAAATGCTCGATTCTGCTGAGCAGCGTCACATGAGTGCCGAAGATGTTTACAAGGCGCTGATGGAGTCTAACGAGGACGTCGGCCTGGCCACGGTCTACCGTGTACTGACCCAGTTTGAAGCCGCAGGGCTGGTGGTTCGTCATAATTTCGACGGCGGTCATGCGGTGTTTGAATTGGCTGACGGTGGTCACCATGACCACATGGTTGATCTGGATACCAATGAGGTTATCGAGTTCACCAGCCCTGAAATCGAAGCGCTGCAGCACAAGATTGCTGAAGAGCATGGGTTCGATTTGGTCGACCATAATCTCGTGTTGTACATCCGTAAGAAAAAGTAAAAATCGACGCAGTTTTGCTTTGCGAAACGATTGAAGGCGACCCTCGGGTCGCCTTCGTGCTTTCTATAGAGTGGAAAATATCGCTTCAGGCCTTCGCGGCCACCACCATTTTTTTCGCGTGAGCCAAGGACTCCTTGGTCAAGTCGATACCGCCGAGCATCCGCGCCACTTCTTCCACCCGTTCCGACTTGTTCAGCTTGGAGACGGCGGTGTGTGTCGCGTCACTGCCGCGCACCTTATGCACAAACAGGTGCTGATGCCCTTGGGCTGCCACTTGCGGCAAGTGCGTCACCGTAAGCACCTGGCCGCGATCCCCCAGGCGACGCAGCAATTGGCCAACAATTTCTGCGGTCGGCCCGCCAATGCCCACATCCACTTCATCGAATACCAGGGTGGGTACCCGTGAGGTCTGGGCGGTAATCACTTGGATCGCCAGGCTGATCCGCGAGAGTTCGCCGCCGGAGGCCACTTTGGCCAGGGCCTTGAGCGGTTGGCCGGGGTTGGCACTCACCAGCAGTTCGACGTGCTCCAGCCCATGAGGCTGCAATTCTTGACTGGCGTTGGGATGCAGCTCGATGGTGAAGCGCCCGCCTGGCATGCCCAGGCGTTGGATTTCCAGCTCAACGGCGCTTGCCAGGCTAGTAGCTGCCTGCTGGCGCAGAGCGCTCAGCTCCCGGGCTTTTTCCTGATAATGACGGGCAAACGAAGCGAGCTCTTCGCCCAGTCGTTCGATGGATTCGTCGTTCGCGTTGAGTGTTTCGATTTCATCCAGCAGTTTCTGCTGCATGGTTGCGACTTCTGTCGGCTGGATTCGATGCTTGCGAGCCAGTGTATAAATAGTGTCCAGGCGTTCTTCTATTTCCTGCAGGCGAGCTGGGTCGGCGTCGAAATGGTCCAGGAAACGATTGAGTTCGCCCACGGCCTCTTCAACCTGGATCTGCGCGCTGGTCAACAGGGTGGTCGCTTCGCTCAGTGAGCCGGAAGCATTGTTCACGCTGGACAGGCGGTTGAGGCTGGCGGTCAGTGCATTAAGGACATTGCCGGAGTCGCTCTCACTACATTGCTCGACGACCTGGCGGCAGATACCCAGCAGGGTCTCGGCGTTGGTCAGGTTCTTGTGTTCCTGCTCAAGTTGCTCCAGCTCTGTCTCACCCAGGCCCAGACTCTCGAGCTCTTCCAGTTGATAGCTGAGCAACTGGTGGCGGGCGCGTTGTTCGTCGCCGGAGTTGGAGAGGCGTTCCAGTTCCTGGCGTGTCTGGCGCCAGCGTTGGGCGGCCAGTTGAACTTGCCGGGAAAGATCGGTGGCGCCGGCGTACTCATCGAGCAGGCGACGGTGGGTATCGGTTTTCAACAGGGATTGGTGTTCGTGCTGACTGTGGATATCGATCAGCAATTCGCCCAGGGCTTTCAAGTCGCCCAGTGGGCAAGGCGTGCCGTTGATATAGCCGCGCGAGCGGCCCTCGGCGGTGATCACCCGGCGCAGAATGCAGGGGCCTTCATTATTAAGGTCGCGCTCGGCCAGCCATGCCTCGGCTTCGGGGATGTCCGCCAGGTCGAAGGTGGCCAGTATGTCGGCCTTGTCGGAGCCAGGGCGTACCACGCCACTGTCGGCGCGGTCGCCAAGCGTCAGGCCGAGGGCGTCGAGCATGATCGACTTGCCGGCGCCGGTTTCGCCTGTGATTACGCTCATCCCGCGATCCAGTTCAAGATCCAGATGTTCAACGATGGCGTAGTTATGTACAGACAGGTGCACGAGCATGACGGCCGCTCCCAGGCTTTAGGTCTGGTTATTTATACAGTGTTTTGTTCAGGCCTGACAATCCTGGCACTTAGCTCGATTTGCTTGAGTCGTTAATTTTTTTAGCGCGATGTGGAATGAGCGTGAAGGAAATGATCCAGGTCAATCGAAAGACTTTTGGTAACGCCTGCGCCCTTGAACCTGAAAATTGTGGCCCCATATACCGGAGCAGAAGCGCGAGTTGAGTTCGCGCATGATTTTGAAAGGAGAAATCTATGGCTGACGAACAGACGCAGGATACGCAAACTCCAGACGCCAATTCGGCTGCCGGTGATGAACTGGCGACTCGTGTGCAAGTGCTCGAAGAGCAATTGGCCGCTGCGCAGGATCAATCGTTGCGTGTTGCCGCCGATCTGCAGAACGTCCGCCGCCGTGCCGAGCAGGATGTAGAGAAGGCTCACAAGTTCGCGCTGGAAAAATTCGCCGGTGACCTGCTGCCGATCATCGACAGCCTGGAGCGTGGTCTTGAGTTGTCCAACCCGGACGATGAAAACATCCGCCCAATGCGCGAAGGCATCGAGCTGACCCTGAAAATGTTCCAGGACACCCTGAAGCGTTATCAGTTGGAAGCTATCGATCCGCAAGCCGGCGAGCCGTTCAATGCTGAACATCACCAAGCCATGGCCATGCAGGAAAGCCATGACCTGGAACCCAATAGCGTAATCAAGGTGTTCCAGAAGGGTTACCAGCTCAACGGTCGCCTGATGCGTCCGGCAATGGTGGTGGTGAGCAAGGCTCCTGCACCCGTTGCACCTTCTATTGATGAGCAGGCTTGAAATTCGCCGCAAGGCCCCCATTTATAAGTCAAGCGTTTAAGTGCTACCGCAGTTAGCCAAAACTGCTGCGGCAACCAAATTCAAGTTTCGGGAGAGTAAATCATGGGCAAAATTATCGGTATCGACCTGGGGACCACCAACTCCTGCGTCTCCGTGCTGGAAAACGGCGTTGCAAAAGTTATTGAAAACGCCGAAGGCGCACGTACCACTCCGTCGATCATCGCTTACGCCAACGACGGTGAAATCCTCGTCGGTCAATCGGCCAAGCGTCAGGCGGTGACCAACCCGCACAACACCCTGTACGCGGTAAAGCGTCTGATCGGTCGTAAATTCGACGAAGAAGTCGTACAGAAAGACATCAAGATGGTGCCTTACAAAATCGCCAAGGCCGACAACGGTGACGCCTGGGTTGAAGTGAACGGCCAGAAAATGTCGCCGCCGCAAATCTCGGCTGAAATCTTGAAAAAGATGAAGAAGACCGCCGAAGACTACCTCGGTGAAGCAGTGACTGAAGCGGTGATCACCGTTCCGGCCTACTTCAACGACAGCCAGCGTCAGGCCACCAAAGACGCCGGCCGCATCGCGGGCCTGGATGTAAAACGTATCATCAACGAACCAACCGCAGCCGCGCTGGCTTACGGTATGGACAAGGCCAAGGGCGACCACACCGTGATCGTTTACGACCTGGGTGGCGGTACGTTCGACGTCTCCGTGATCGAGATCGCAGAAGTTGACGGCGAGCACCAGTTCGAAGTGTTGGCCACCAACGGTGACACCTTCCTGGGTGGTGAAGACTTTGACATTCGTCTGATCGACTACCTCGTTGACGAATTCAAGAAAGAAAGCGGCATGAACCTCAAGGGTGACCCGCTGGCCATGCAGCGCCTGAAAGAAGCCGCTGAAAAAGCCAAGATCGAGCTGTCTTCCGCTCAGTCGACTGACGTGAACCTGCCGTACATCACTGCAGACGCTACCGGTCCTAAGCACTTGAACGTGAAGATCTCGCGTTCCAAGCTCGAAGCGCTGGTTGAAGACCTGGTTCAGCGCACCATCGAGCCTTGCCGCATCGCGCTGAAAGACTCCGGTATCGACGTTGGCTCGATCAACGACGTGATCCTGGTGGGCGGTCAGACCCGTATGCCACTGGTTCAGAAGCTGGTTACCGAGTTCTTCGGCAAAGAAGCCCGTAAAGACGTGAACCCGGACGAAGCCGTTGCCATGGGTGCTGCCATCCAGGGTGCGGTACTGGCCGGTGATGTGAAAGACGTGCTGCTGCTGGACGTAAGCCCGCTGACCCTGGGTATCGAAACCATGGGTGGCGTGATGACTGCGCTGATCGAGAAAAACACCACGATTCCTACCAAGAAATCTCAGGTGTTCTCGACTGCCGATGACAACCAGGGCGCCGTGACTATCCACGTGCTGCAGGGCGAGCGTAAGCAAGCTGCACAGAACAAGTCCCTGGGCAAGTTCGACCTGGCTGAGATTCCACCAGCACCACGTGGCGTGCCACAAATCGAAGTGACCTTCGACATCGACGCCAACGGCATCCTGCACGTCGGCGCGAAAGACAAGGCCACCGGCAAAGAGCAGAAGATCACCATCAAGGCCAACTCCGGCCTGTCTGATGAAGAAATTCAACAGATGATCCGTGATGCTGAAACCAATGCTGAAGCCGACAAGAAGTTCGAAGAGTTGGCAGGCGCCCGTAACCAGGGTGACGCGCTGGTTCACTCGACGCGCAAAATGATCGCTGATGCTGGCGACAAAGTGACAGACGAAGAGAAAACCGCAATCGAAGCGGCAGTGGTTGCGCTGGAAGCCGCCATTAAAGGCGACGACAAGGCTGCCATCGAAGCCAAGGTTGAGGAGCTGTCGAAAGTCTCCGCGCCAGTTGCTCAGAAAATGTACGCCGAGCAAGGCCAGCCGGCTGACGGCGCTGCGCAACAAGCAGAGCCTGAAGCCAAGCACGACGATGTTGTCGATGCTGAGTTCGAAGAAGTTAAAGACAACAAGTAAGTTGTCGCCCGGTTGACCGCGCACAAGCGGTGACTGGTAGGATGTCGCCGCGCGGGAGCTTGCTCCCGCGTTGGCGTGTCTGGGGTATGCGAATTTTTACAGCATGCGACAACGCTCGGATGCTGGCGGTGTGAACGGGAATGCTCCTGCTTTCCGAATGACAGTCACCGCGTTTTTGGCCGGCTCCCTGGCTGGAAACAGTAATGACCAGGATCGTTGAATTGACGTGAGTTGGGTCCGGGCCTGTATTGGGGCTCAACGAGTTTGGCAGGGTTCAGGAGGGCCAGGTCGAACGTCCTTAAGAGTGCAAAGACTTATGGCAAAGCGTGACTATTACGAAGTATTGGGTGTGGAGCGTGGCGCCAGCGAGGCGGAGCTGAAAAAAGCCTACCGTCGCCTGGCGATGAAGCACCACCCGGACCGTAATCCGGATAACAAAGAATCCGAAGAGATGTTCAAAGAGGCCAACGAGGCCTACGAATGCCTGTGTGATCCCAATAAGCGTGCGGCCTACGACCAGTATGGCCATGCTGGCGTCGACCCGAGCATGGGCGGCGGCGGTGCCGGTTTTGGTGGCCAGAACTTCTCCGATATTTTCGGCGACGTATTCAGCGACTTCTTCGGCGGTGGCCGTGGCGGTCAGCGTGGCGGCCCTCAGCGCGGCAGCGACCTGCGTTACACCCTGGAGCTGAACCTGGAAGAAGCCGTGCGCGGCACCAGTGTCAATATCCGTGTGCCGACGCTGGTCAACTGCAAGCCGTGCGACGGCTCGGGTGCGAAGAAAGGCTCCTCGCCGATCACGTGCCCGACCTGCGGCGGTATCGGGCAGGTACGCATGCAGCAGGGCTTCTTCTCGGTGCAGCAAACCTGCCCGCGTTGCCATGGCCAGGGCAAGATCATTTCCGATCCGTGCGACTCCTGCCACGGCGAAGGCCGCGTCGAAGAGTACAAGACGCTGTCGGTGAAAGTGCCGGCGGGTGTGGATACCGGTGATCGTATTCGACTGTCGGGCGAAGGCGAGGCGGGTGCCCAGGGTGGCCCTACGGGCGACCTGTACGTGGTGATCAATGTGCGCGAGCACTCGATCTTCCAGCGTGACGGCAAGCACTTGTTCTGCGAAGTGCCGATCAGCTTTGTTGATGCGGCCCTGGGTGGCGAGCTGGAGATTCCGACGCTGGATGGTCGGGTCAAGCTCAAGATTCCCGAGGGGACTCAAACCGGCAAGCAGTTCCGCATTCGTGGCAAAGGCGTTGCGCCCGTGCGCGGTGGCGGTGCTGGCGACCTGATGTGCCGTGTGGCGGTGGAAACCCCGGTGAACCTGAATCGTCGTCAGCGTGAACTGCTGGAAGAGTTCCGCAGCTCGCTGGAAGGCGATGACTCCCACTCGCCGAAGACTACGGGCTTCTTCGACGGTGTAAAACGCTTCTTCGGCGACCTGTAAGGATCTGAATATGCGACGTATAGCCGTAATGGGCGCTGCCGGGCGCATGGGCAAGACGCTGGTCGAGGCGGTGCAGCAACGCTCGCCGGCCTCCGGGCTGACGGCGGCGATTGTTCGCCCAGGCAGTACGTTGATCGGCGCGGACGCAGGTGAGTTGGCCTCATTGGGCCGCATCGGTGTTTCGTTGTCTGGCAACCTTGAGCAGGTGGCTGACGAGTTCGACGTGCTGATCGACTTCACCCTGCCGGAAGTGATGCTGAAAAATCTGGCCTTCTGCCGTAAGGCGGGCAAGGCTATGGTGATCGGTACCACCGGTTTGAGCGCCGAGCAGAAACAGTTGCTGGTGGAGGCGGGCAAGGATATTCCGATCGTCTTCGCTGCCAATTTCAGCGTGGGCGTAAACCTGTCGCTGAAATTGCTGGACCTGGCGGCGCGCGTGCTGGGTGATGAGGCTGATATCGAGATTATCGAGACTCATCACCGTCACAAGATCGACGCCCCGTCGGGCACTGCGTTGCGCATGGGTGAAGCTATTGCCGATGCGCTGGGCCGCGATTTGTCGAAAGTGGCGGTATACGGGCGTGAAGGCCACACAGGGGAGCGCGCACGCGACACCATCGGTTTTGCAACCGTGCGCGGTGGTGATGTGGTTGGCGATCACACCGTGCTGTTCGCCACCGAAGGCGAGCGCCTGGAGATCACGCACAAAGCCTCCAGCCGCATGACTTTCGCCAAGGGCGCGGTGCGTGCTGCGCTTTGGTTGGACGGCCGCGAGCCGGGCCTGTACGACATGCGTGACGTGCTGGATTTGCACTAACCAGTAGCTAAAACGGGGGCTCAGGATTATCCTGTGGCCCCGTTTTTACCCGCTAGGCGACGTCCTGTCGCATTCCCCTGCCTTTAAGGCTCATTAGCGGTGGACCAAAAAAGCCTTTTTCTGTAAGCTACAGCTTTAGTGTGTCCACTAAAAGCGCGCAGAATAATTCAGTGAAGAAGCGGGGTGACGTGTCCATACGTCACTCCGCTTTTTTACAACCTGCGATCGCCCTTTCAGGCTTTATTTACGGGAGGTCTTCTTGACTAAGCCAGCCATACTCGCCCTTGCTGATGGCAGCATTTTTCGCGGCGAAGCCATTGGAGCCGACGGTCAGACCGTTGGAGAGGTGGTGTTTAACACTGCCATGACCGGCTATCAGGAAATCCTTACCGATCCTTCCTACGCCCAACAGATCGTTACCCTGACCTATCCGCACATCGGCAACACCGGCACCACGCCGGAAGATGTCGAGTCTGATCGTGTCTGGTCGGCGGGCCTGGTAATTCGTGACCTGCCACTGGTTGCGAGCAACTGGCGTAACACGATGTCGCTGTCCGATTACCTGAAAGCCAACAACGTTGTGGCGATCGCCGGTATCGATACGCGCCGCCTCACGCGCATCCTGCGTGAAAAAGGCTCGCAGAACGGCTGCATCATGGTCGGTGACAATATCTCCGAAGAGGCGGCGATTGCCGCGGCGCAAGGTTTCCCTGGCCTGAAGGGCATGGACCTGGCGAAAGTCGTCAGCGTTAAAGAGAAGTACGAGTGGCGTTCCACTGTGTGGGATCTGAAGACCGACAGCCACGCGACTATCGAGGCTGCCGATCTGCCTTACCACGTGGTCGCCTATGACTACGGCGTCAAGTACAACATCCTGCGCATGTTGGTCGAGCGCGGTTGCCGTGTGACCGTGGTGCCCGCGCAAACCCCTGCCAGCGATGTGCTCGCGATGCAGCCGGACGGTGTGTTCCTGTCCAACGGCCCGGGTGACCCTGAGCCATGCGACTACGCTATCCAGGCCATCAAGGACGTACTGGAGACCGAGATTCCGGTATTCGGCATCTGCCTTGGTCACCAGTTGCTGGCTTTGGCCTCCGGCGCCAAGACTCTGAAAATGGGCCACGGCCACCACGGTGCCAACCACCCGGTACAAGACCTGGACACCGGCGTTGTGATGATCACCAGCCAGAACCACGGTTTTGCGGTGGATGAAGCCTCCCTGCCGAGCAACGTGCGCGCCATTCACAAGTCGCTGTTCGACGGCTCCCTGCAAGGCATCGAGCGCACCGACAAGAGCGCGTTCAGCTTCCAGGGCCACCCTGAAGCCAGCCCGGGCCCGAACGACGTAGCGCCGCTGTTCGACCGTTTCATCAATGAGATGGCCAAGCGACGCTGACTGAGTGGCCTGCGGGCGGCCCCGGATTGCGGTGGCCCCCGCAGGCTCTTCAAAGATTGTTCAAGACGGCTTGCCGACTGACCTGCGGATTTGAGTGACAAACCCATGCCAAAACGTACAGACATAAAAAGCATCCTGATTCTTGGCGCTGGCCCGATCGTGATCGGCCAGGCCTGCGAATTCGACTACTCCGGCGCCCAGGCCTGTAAAGCCCTGCGCGAGGAGGGCTACCGCGTCATCCTGGTGAACTCCAACCCGGCCACCATCATGACCGACCCGGCCATGGCCGACGCCACCTACATCGAGCCGATCAAGTGGCAGACCGTTGCCAAGATCATCGAAAAAGAGCGTCCGGACGCGCTGCTGCCAACCATGGGTGGCCAGACCGCTCTGAACTGCGCCTTGGACCTGGAGCGCGAAGGCGTCCTGGAAAAGTTCGGCGTAGAGATGATCGGTGCCAATGCCGACACCATCGACAAGGCTGAAGATCGTTCGCGTTTCGACAAGGCCATGAAGTCCATCGGCCTGGCGTGCCCGCGTTCCGGTATCGCCCACAGCATGGAAGAGGCCAATGCGGTCCTCGAGACCCTGGGCTTCCCATGCATCATCCGTCCGTCCTTCACCATGGGCGGCACCGGCGGTGGTATTGCTTACAACCGTGAAGAGTTCGAAGAAATCTGCGCTCGTGGCCTGGACCTGTCGCCGACCAAAGAGCTGCTGATCGACGAATCGCTGATCGGCTGGAAAGAATATGAGATGGAGGTTGTCCGCGATAAGAAGGACAACTGCATCATCGTCTGCTCCATCGAAAACTTCGACCCGATGGGCGTGCACACCGGTGACTCGATCACCGTGGCACCAGCACAGACCCTGACCGACAAGGAATACCAGATCCTGCGTAACGCCTCCTTGGCGGTATTGCGCGAGATCGGCGTTGAAACCGGCGGTTCCAACGTCCAGTTCGGCATCTGCCCGGACACCGGCCGCATGGTCGTGATCGAGATGAACCCACGTGTATCGCGTTCTTCGGCGCTGGCCTCGAAAGCGACCGGTTTCCCGATTGCGCGTATCGCTGCCAAGCTGGCTATCGGCTACACCTTGGACGAGCTGCAAAACGAAATCACCGGCGGCGCTATGCCGGCGTCTTTCGAACCGTCTATCGACTACGTCGTGACCAAGCTGCCGCGCTTTGCCTTCGAGAAATTCGCCAAGGCGGATGCGCGCCTGACCACCCAGATGAAGTCGGTCGGTGAAGTCATGGCCATCGGCCGCACGTTCCAGGAGTCCCTGCAGAAAGCGCTGCGCGGCCTGGAAGTCGGTGTTTGCGGCCTGGACGAGAAGCTCGACCTGAGCAACCCGGAAAGCATGAGCATCCTCAAGCGCGAGCTGACCGTGCCGGGCGCCGAGCGTATCTGGTACGTGGCTGACGCCTTCCGTGCCGGCCTGAGCGTCGAAGATATCTTCGGCATGAACATGATCGACCCGTGGTTCCTGGTGCAGATCGAAGATCTGATCAAGGAAGAAGAGAAGGTCAAGACGCTGGGTCTGTCGTCTATCGACCGCGACCTGATGTTCCGCCTCAAGCGCAAAGGCTTCTCCGACCAGCGTCTGGCCAAGCTGCTGGGTGTGACCGAGAAGAACCTGCGTACTCATCGCCACAAGCTGGATATCTTCCCGGTCTACAAGCGCGTTGACACCTGCGCCGCAGAATTCGCCACCGACACGGCCTACATGTACTCCACCTATGAGGAAGAGTGCGAAGCCGCGCCGACGGGCCGCGACAAGATCATCATCCTGGGTGGCGGTCCGAACCGTATCGGCCAGGGCATCGAGTTCGACTACTGCTGCGTACACGCCGCCCTCGCCCTGCGCGAAGACGGATACGAGACCATCATGGTCAACTGCAACCCGGAAACGGTTTCCACTGACTACGACACGTCCGACCGTCTGTACTTCGAGCCGGTAACGTTGGAAGACGTATTGGAAATCTGCCGCGTCGAGAAGCCTAAAGGCGTGATCGTCCAGTACGGCGGCCAGACCCCGCTGAAACTGGCGCGTGCCCTCGAAGCCGCTGGCGTGCCGATCATCGGTACCAGCCCGGATGCAATCGACCGTGCCGAAGACCGTGAGCGTTTCCAACAGATGGTTGAGCGCCTGAACCTGCGCCAGCCGCCGAACGCCACCGTGCGCAGCGAAGACGAAGCCATTCGCGCGGCCAGCAAGATCGGCTACCCGCTGGTGGTGCGTCCGTCCTACGTACTGGGCGGCCGGGCGATGGAAATCGTCTACGAAGAAGAAGAACTCAAGCGCTACCTGCGTGATGCGGTGAAAGTCTCCAACGACAGCCCGGTGCTGCTGGACCACTTCCTCAACTGCGCCATCGAAATGGACGTGGACGCGGTCTGCGACGGTACTGACGTCGTGATCGGCGCGATCATGCAGCACATCGAGCAGGCCGGCGTTCACTCCGGTGACTCCGCGTGCTCCCTGCCGCCGTACTCGCTGCCGGCGCACATCCAGGACGAGATGCGCGAACAGGTCAAGAAGATGGCCCTGGAACTGGGTGTGGTCGGCCTGATGAACGTACAGTTGGCGCTGCAAGGCGAAGACATCTACGTCATCGAAGTCAACCCGCGTGCTTCGCGTACCGTACCGTTCGTGTCCAAGTGCATCGGTGTGTCCCTGGCCATGATCGCTGCACGTGTGATGGCCGGTAAGACCCTGAAGGAAATCGGCTTTACCAAGGAAATCATTCCGAACTTCTACAGTGTGAAAGAGGCGGTGTTCCCGTTCGCCAAATTTCCTGGTGTGGACCCGATCCTGGGCCCAGAGATGAAGTCCACCGGTGAAGTGATGGGTGTGGGCGATACCTTCGGTGAAGCATTCGCCAAGGCCCAGATGGGTGCCAGTGAAGTGCTGCCGACCGGCGGTACTGCGTTTATCAGCGTACGTGATGATGACAAACCACTGGTTGCAGGGGTCGCCCGCGATCTGATCAACTTGGGCTTTGAAGTCGTGGCTACCGCCGGGACCGCCAAGCTGATCGAAGCTGCCGGCCTGAAAGTACGTCGCGTGAACAAGGTGACGGAAGGACGTCCGCATGTGGTCGACATGATCAAGAATGACGAAGTCACTCTGATCATCAACACCACCGAAGGTCGCCAGTCGATCGCGGACTCCTATTCCATTCGTCGTAATGCCTTGCAGCACAAGATTTACTGCACCACTACCATTGCTGCTGGCGAAGCTATCTGTGAAGCGCTGAAGTTCGGTCCGGAAAAGACCGTGCGTCGCTTGCAGGATCTACACGCAGGATTGAAGGCATGAGCATAACCAAATACCCGATGACCGTTCAGGGCGCGCGCGCCCTGGAAGAGGAGCACGCCCATCTGACCAAGGTCGTACGTCCAAAGCTGAGCCAGGACATCGGTACGGCCCGCGAGCTGGGTGACTTGAAGGAAAACGCCGAATACCACGCTGCTCGCGAGCAGCAGGGTATGGTCGAGGCGCGGATTCGTGACATCGAAGGCCGTATGCAGAATGCGGTGATCATCGATGTCACCACCATCCCGCATACCGGCAAGGTAATTTTCGGCACGACCGTGGAAATCGCCAACGTCGAGACCGACGAAAGCGTGACTTACCAGATCGTGGGTGAGGATGAGGCTGACTTCAAGCAAGGCAAGATCTCTGTCGGCTCGCCGATTGCTCGCGCCTTGATTGCCAAGGAAGAAGGCGACGTGGTTGCCGTGAAAACGCCGAGCGGCGTCATTGAGTACGAGATTGTCGAAGTTCGTCACATCTGAAAGACGGCGCCCGCTGCGTGCGGGCGCCATGCTTTGGCAGCTCTCTCAGATGCTTTGGGTGGGCGGCCTATGGCTGTTACATATTGGTGTATTGCCGGCGTT
The DNA here is from genome assembly GCF_034348165.1 of Pseudomonas sp. CCI1.1. NCBI lineage: Bacteria > Pseudomonadati > Pseudomonadota > Gammaproteobacteria > Pseudomonadales > Pseudomonadaceae > Pseudomonas > Pseudomonas sp. CCI1.1. Next base: position 3,574,243 of record NZ_CP133780.1, on the reverse strand, counting down.
GGGCCTGATTGGCCTGGCGCCGCTGCTGATCGATGAGATCGACGGATTGCTGAGTGCGCTGCTGGTGGGTTTTGCGGCGACGTGCGTGATGCTTCAGGTGTTGGTGCTGATCAAGGCCGAAGGCCTGAAGAGTTTGTGGCGGGATATCCGCGGGCAACTGCTGTTGATGGCGCTGTATGCATGCGCAATGTTTTGCGTGGTGCATGTGTGGCTGCCGCAAGCGTTGCGCTGGCAGTTATTCAGCTATCTTGTGCTAGGGTTCTCTGGCCTGGTGCTGGTTATGCAACCTGCGCCGGGATGGAGTGGCGGGGCGCGCGAAGCACGCCCTTGACCCTTTTCATCATTTGAAGCGATGAACGTTCGACAGTTGCTTGTTGACGCTGAAGTTCTTGCGATACAGCAGCGCCATCTTGCCGATGACCTGAACCAGGTCCGCTTTGCCGACCTTGCACAGTTCTGCAACGGCGGCCAGGCGCGCTTCGCGATCAAGGATGTTGACCTTGATCTTGATCAGTTCGTGATCGTTCAGTGCGCGCTCGAATTCGGCTAGCACACCCTCAGTCAAACCGTTGTCTGCCACAATCAGAACTGGTTTCAGATGGTGGCCAATGGATTTGTACTGTTTCTTCTGCTCTTGAGTGAGCGGCATAATCTGACCCCTGCGTCTGATCTTGTAAAAAGCGGCGGCCAGTTTACCCGAGCGAGTCCGGGACCGCCCAGTTAATCACGACCCGTTTTATTTTTTCGAGGTGGCCCGTGGCCCGTTCCAAAACCAGCCTTAAGTGGCTACAAGAACATTTCAATGATCCTTACGTCAAAAAGGCGCAAAAGGACGGCTACCGTTCCCGGGCCAGCTACAAGTTGCTGGAGATCCAGGACAAGGACAAATTGATTCGTCCAGGCATGAGCGTTATCGATCTCGGCGCGGCCCCCGGTGGCTGGTCCCAGGTGACCAGTCGTCTGATTGGTGGGCAAGGTCGATTGATCGCTTCGGACATCCTCGAGATGGACAGCATCCCGGACGTGACCTTTGTTCACGGCGATTTCACCGAGGACAAGGTATTGGCCGAGATCCTGGAGGCTGTGGGAAATTCGCAGGTAGACCTTGTGATTTCCGACATGGCCCCCAATATGAGTGGATTACCGGCTGTTGATATGCCGCGTGCCATGTTCCTGTGTGAACTGGCGCTGGATCTGGCAGGTCGGGTGTTGCGTCCGGGTGGCGATTTCCTGGTGAAGGTCTTCCAGGGCGAAGGTTTCGACGAGTACCACAAGAACATTCGCAAGTTGTTCGACAAGGTACAGACACGCAAGCCGGACTCATCCCGTGACCGGTCCAGGGAGCAGTATCTGCTGTGCCGTGGCTTCCGCGGTGTCGAAGGCGCTGCGAGCGAAGAGCGTTTTTGAGAAATTCGAGGAGGGCGATAGGTTTTTTTATATCGCTTTCGTCACGAAGCTTTACGAATATTGAGTAGTCAAAGTTTCACAAAGGGTTACAGACGGCGCCTGCCAGAGTTGTAGGTAATGTAGTAAGTTAGGCCGGTGAATATCATGCGAAGCGCGCGCCAGTAGCGGAGCTTGCTTCAGAGGGTAGTTAATTGAACGATATGGCAAAGAATCTGATCCTGTGGTTGATCATCGCGGCTGTCCTGGTGACGGTGATGAACAACTTCTCCAGCCCTAACGAGCCGCAGACCCTCAACTATTCCGACTTCATCCAGCAAGTTAAGGATGGCAAGGTCGAGCGCGTAGCGGTTGATGGCTACGTGATTACCGGTAAGCGCAACGATGGCGACAGCTTCAAGACCATTCGTCCTGCCATTCAGGACAACGGTCTCATCGGTGACCTGGTGGATAACAAGGTCGTTGTGGAAGGCAAGCAGCCTGAACAGCAAAGCATCTGGACCCAGCTCCTGGTGGCCAGCTTCCCGATCCTGGTGATTATCGCCGTGTTCATGTTCTTCATGCGCCAGATGCAAGGCGGTGCGGGAGGCAAGGGCGGGCCGATGAGCTTCGGCAAAAGCAAGGCGCGCCTGCTCTCCGAAGACCAGGTGAAGACCACCCTGGCTGACGTCGCAGGTTGCGACGAAGCCAAGGAAGAAGTCGGTGAGTTGGTCGAGTTCCTGCGTGATCCGGGCAAGTTCCAACGCCTGGGTGGCCGTATTCCTCGCGGTGTGCTGATGGTGGGGCCTCCGGGTACCGGTAAAACCTTGCTGGCCAAGGCGATTGCCGGCGAAGCCAAGGTGCCTTTCTTCACGATTTCCGGTTCTGACTTCGTCGAGATGTTTGTCGGCGTCGGCGCCAGCCGTGTTCGCGATATGTTCGAGCAGGCCAAGAAGCACGCGCCATGCATCATCTTCATCGACGAAATCGATGCCGTTGGTCGCCATCGTGGCGCGGGCATGGGGGGTGGTCACGATGAGCGTGAGCAGACCCTCAACCAATTGCTGGTAGAGATGGATGGTTTCGAGATGAATGACGGCATTATCGTCATCGCCGCAACCAACCGTCCCGACGTTCTCGACCCTGCGTTGCTGCGTCCGGGCCGTTTCGACCGCCAGGTTGTGGTCGGCCTGCCGGACATTCGTGGTCGTGAGCAGATTCTGAAAGTACACATGCGCAAGGTGCCAATGGGTGACGACGTGGCTCCGGCTGTGATCGCCCGTGGTACTCCCGGTTTCTCCGGTGCTGATCTGGCGAACCTGGTCAACGAGGCTTCGCTGTTCGCTGCCCGTACTGGCAAGCGCATCGTTGAGATGAAAGAGTTCGAATTGGCGAAAGACAAGATCATGATGGGCGCCGAGCGCAAATCCATGGTCATGTCCGAGAAAGAGAAGCAGAACACCGCTTATCACGAGGCAGGTCACGCCATTGTAGGTCGCGTTGTGCCTGAGCATGACCCCGTCTACAAAGTGTCGATCATTCCTCGTGGTCGGGCACTGGGTGTGACCATGTTCCTGCCGGAAGAAGATCGCTACAGCCTCTCCAAGCGTGCGCTGATCAGCCAGATCTGCTCGCTGTATGGTGGCCGTATTGCTGAAGAAATGACCCTTGGCTTCGACGGTGTGACCACTGGCGCCTCCAACGACATCATGCGTGCCAGCCAGATTGCGCGAAACATGGTGACCAAGTGGGGCTTGTCGGAAAAACTCGGCCCATTGATGTACGCCGAAGAAGAAGGCGAAGTGTTCCTGGGCCGTGGCGGCGGTGGGCAAAGCGCCAGCTTCTCGGGTGAGACAGCCAAGCTGATCGACTCCGAGGTTCGCAGCATCATTGACCAGTGCTACGGCACTGCCAAGCAGATCCTCACTGACAACCGTGACAAGCTGGACGCCATGGCTGATGCGTTGATGAAGTACGAAACCATCGATGCCGACCAGATCGACGACATCATGTCGGGCCGCACGCCGCGTGAGCCGCGCGACTGGGAAGGTGGTTCGGGTACTTCGGGCACTCCGCCTGTGGTGCAGAATGAGCGCCCTGAAACGCCTATCGGCGGCCCGGCAGCTGATCACTAAGGTTTGAAATGACTTCTGCTTTGTCCTCTACCCGGTTGCCTTGCGGCAACCGGGTTCTTGATTTGGCCCGGACGCATGTCATGGGCATCCTCAATGTAACCCCTGACTCCTTTTCCGATGGTGGCCGCTTCAGTCAGTTGGACGCCGCGTTGCGCCATGCCGAGGCGATGGTGGCTGCCGGTGCGACGCTGATTGATGTGGGTGGGGAATCGACCCGCCCCGGCGCCCGCGTTGTTTCTCCATTGGAGGAGCTGGAGCGGGTGGCACCGGTGGTTGAGCGCATAGCCCGCGAGCTGGATGTCATCATCTCGGTAGACACCTCCACCCCGGCAGTGATGCGCGAAACCGCGCGTCTGGGGGCTGGGTTGATCAACGATGTGCGTTCCTTGCAGCGCGACGGCGCCCTTGATGCGGCCGCTGCAACCGGCTTGCCTGTCTGCCTGATGCATATGTTGGGTGAGCCCGGCAACATGCAGGACAATCCGCATTACGACGATCTGGTCGGCGAGGTGGGTGGGTTTCTTGCTGAGAGGGTTGCCCAGTGTGTGGCTGTGGGTATTGCGCCCGAACAGATCATCCTCGATCCGGGGTTTGGCTTTGCCAAGACCCTGCAGCACAATCTAAGCCTGTTCAAACACATGGAAGCGCTGCACGCCCTTGGTCGCCCGCTGTTGGTCGGCGTTTCGCGCAAGAGCATGATAGGGCTCGCCTTGAATCGCCCCGTCGGCGAACGCCTGTATGGCGGCCTGGCGCTTGCGGCGCTTGCCGTGACCAAGGGCGCACGTATTTTGCGTGTGCATGATGTCGCCGAAACGGTCGATGTGGTGCGCATGCTCGCTGCTGTAGAATCAGCCGAATAAGAATGATGGAGTACTTATGACTAAAAAATATTTTGGCACCGACGGCATTCGTGGTCGGGTCGGCGAATTCCCGATCACCCCTGATTTCATGCTCAAGCTGGGTTGGGCGGCAGGCATGGCGTTCCGCAGCATGGGCGCCTGTCGCATCCTGGTGGGCAAGGACACCCGTATTTCGGGCTACATGTTTGAGTCTGCGCTGGAGGCCGGATTGTCCGCCGCCGGGGCCGATGTGATGTTGTTGGGGCCTATGCCCACGCCGGCAATCGCTTACCTGACGCGTACCTTCCACGCTGAAGCCGGTATTGTGATCAGCGCCTCCCACAATCCTCATGATGACAACGGCATCAAGTTTTTCTCGGGGCAGGGCACCAAGTTGCCTGACGAGATCGAGTTGATGATCGAAGAGCTGCTGGATGCGCCGATGACGGTGGTCGAGTCCAGCAAGCTGGGCAAGGTGTCGCGCATTAACGACGCGTCAGGCCGCTATATCGAATTCTGTAAAAGCAGCGTCCCGAGCAGCACCAATTTTGCAGGCTTGAAGATTGTTGTCGATTGCGCCCATGGGGCGACCTACAAGGTGGCGCCGAGCGTCTTCAAGGAACTGGGCGCACAGGTTACCGTGCTGTCGGCTCAGCCCAACGGCTTGAACATCAACGACAACTGCGGTTCCACCCACATGGAGCAACTGCAGGCTGCTGTGCTGGCTGAGCATGCGGACCTGGGCATCGCTTTTGATGGTGATGGCGACCGCGTGCTGATGGTGGATCACACTGGCACGATCGTGGATGGTGATGACCTGTTGTTCATCATTGCCCGTGACCTGCATGAGCGTAACAAGCTGCAAGGTGGCGTGGTCGGCACTCTGATGAGTAATCTCGGGCTGGAATTGGCGTTGGCAGAACTGGGGATTCCCTTTATTCGCGCCAATGTCGGTGACCGCTACGTGATCGCCGAGCTGCTGGAGCGTAACTGGTTGGTCGGCGGCGAGAACTCCGGGCACGTGGTCTGCTTCCAGCACACCACCACGGGTGACGCGATCATCGCCGCGCTACAGGTGCTGTTGGCCCTGCGTCGCCGCGAGGAGAGCCTGGCCCAGGCGCGTCAAGCCCTGCGCAAGTGCCCGCAAGTGCTGCTCAATGTGCGTTTTGCCGGTGGCGAAAACCCCATCGAGCACCCTGCTGTCAAAGAGGCTTGCGAGCGCGTGACCCAGGCAATGGCGGGGCGCGGGCGTGTGTTGCTGCGCAAGTCCGGCACAGAGCCGCTGGTGCGTGTGATGGTCGAAGGCGAGGACGAAACACAGGTTCGCGGCCATGCCGAAGACCTGGCAAAACTGGTAACTGAAGTTTGCGCCTGAATTCGGCTTGCCAGTGATGATGTGGTTGGGTAACATCTGCGCCCACTTTGACCGACGGGGTACAGCATGCGTCGCACTATGGTAGCTGGTAACTGGAAGATGCACGGTACCCGCGCCAGTGTCGCTGAGCTGATCAACGGCCTTCGTCACTTGGCCTTGCCTAGCGGTGTTGACGTCGCGGTGTTCCCGCCTTGCTTGCATATCAACCAAGTGGTTGATGGCTTGAAGGGCAAGTCGATTCAGGTCGGCGCGCAGAACTCTGCGGTAGAGCCGATGCAAGGTGCGTTGACCGGCGAGATTTCGCCGAGTCAGCTGGTTGATGCGGGTTGTTCCTATGTGCTTGTCGGGCACTCCGAGCGTCGCCAGATGATGGGCGAGCGGGATGGGACGCTCAACCGCAAGTTCGCCGCAGCACAGGCTTGTGGCTTGATTCCGGTGTTGTGCATAGGGGAGACCCTTGAGCAGCGCGAATCGGGCAAGACTCTTGAAGTTGTCTCGCGTCAGCTGGGCAGCATCATCGAGGAGCTGGGTGTTGGTGCATTTGCAAAGGCAGTTATTGCTTACGAGCCGGTCTGGGCCATTGGCACCGGGCTGACTGCTACGCCGCAACAGGCGCAGGATGTGCACGCAGCCATCCGCGCGCAGTTGGCGGCAGAGAATTCTGAAGTCGCACAAGGTGTGCGGCTTCTATACGGCGGCAGCGTGAAGGCGGCCAATGCGGTCGAACTGTTCGGCATGCCGGATATCGATGGGGGGCTCATTGGTGGAGCTTCCCTGAATGCAGATGAGTTCGGTGCGATCTGTCGCGCCGCGGGAAACTGAAAAAATGCTGGAAACAGTCGTAGTCGTTTTTCATCTGTTGGCTGCCCTGAGCGTAGTTGCTCTGGTTTTGTTGCAACAGGGTAAAGGTGCGGATGCTGGTGCGTCTTTCGGTGCAGGTGCTTCAAATACTGTGTTCGGAAGCCAAGGTTCCTCTACCTTTCTTAGTAAGTTTACTGCTATACTTGCCGCAGGTTTCTTCATAACCAGCTTAGGGTTAGGTTACTTTGCTAAAGAGAAAGCTCATGTGCTGACTCAAGTAGGTTTGCCAAACCCAGCAGTGTTGGAAGTTCCAAAAGCAAAACCGGCTTCTGATGATGTCCCGGTGCTTCAAGAGCAAAAGTCGGCTACTCCAGCGACTGACGTACCTCCAGCTCAAGAGCAGAAGTAAGAAGGGTTGTAAGCGCTGTATTGCCGAGGTGGTGGAATTGGTAGACACGCAACCTTGAGGTGGTTGTGCCCATAGGGTGTAGGGGTTCGAGTCCCCTTCTCGGTACCAATTATCAGGAGAGCCCGCTGTTGCGGGCTTTCTTGTAGGTGGAAGGTTACATTGACCCTGTAAGGGATCGGTCGTATACTTCCGCCCCAGCTTTGTCGCGGGGTGGAGCAGTCTGGTAGCTCGTCGGGCTCATAACCCGAAGGTCGTCGGTTCAAATCCGGCCCCCGCAACCAGTTTTAGCGGAGCCCCTTTTAAGGGGCTTTTTGTTAGCTGGACACTTTCAACGCCGCTGTTCGACGGCGTTTCAAGGATGGGCGTTTCGCCCATTTTTTTATTTTGCACAGCATGCACATACATGCACGAGGGGGTTCAGGTGTCGAGCAAGCTAGAAGAGTTGCAGGCCTTGTTGGCCCCGGTGGTCGTGGCCCTAGGCTATGAATGCTGGGGTATTGAGTTTTCGGCTCAAGGTCGCCACTCAATGTTGCGCGTTTATATCGATAAAGAGGGCGGTGTGCTGGTGGACGATTGTGCCATTGTCAGCCGTCAGATCAGCGGTGTGCTGGATGTTGAAGATCCAATCTCCGTTGAATACACCCTTGAAGTTTCCTCGCCAGGCATGGAACGCCCACTGTTCACTATCGAGCAGTTTGCTAAATATGCCGGTGAACAAGTGAAGATCAAGCTGCGCTCCCCCTTTGAAGGGCGACGCAACTTTCAGGGCCTTCTGCGCGGTGTAGAAGAGCAGGATGTCGTGGTGCAGGTAGAAGACCACGAGTTCCTGTTGCCGATCGATATGATCGACAAGGCCAACATTATTCCCAGTTTTGACTGAGACGCGGATCCCGCGGATCCAATGGCTTGCGAAAGGCGAGGCGTACGATGAGCAAAGAAGTACTGCTGGTTGTTGAGTCGGTATCCAATGAAAAGGGTGTACCGGCAAGCGTGATTTTTGAAGCGTTGGAGCTGGCCCTGGCCACTGCTACCAAGAAACGTTTTGAAGACGAAGTAGATCTGCGTGTGGAAATCAACCGCCACACCGGTGCCTATGAGACTTTCCGTCGCTGGACGGTGGTCGAAGAGGACGATCTTGATGATCCGGCCATCGAAACCTGGCCAAGCAAGGTTGCGCAAACGCATCCGGGCGCTCAGGTTGGCGATGTTGTCGAAGAAAAGATCGAGTCGATCGAATTCGGCCGTATTGCTGCACAGACCGCCAAGCAGGTCATTGTGCAGAAGGTTCGCGAAGCCGAGCGCGCTCAAGTCGTTGACGCCTATCGCGAACGCCTGGGTGAAATCATCTCTGGCACCGTGAAAAAAGTTACCCGCGACAACGTGATCGTCGACCTGGGCAACAACGCCGAAGCGTTGCTGGCCCGCGAAGACATCATCTCTCGCGAAACCTTCCGTGTCGGCGTGCGTCTGCGTGCGCTGCTCAAGGAAATCCGCACCGAGAACCGCGGCCCGCAGTTGATCCTGTCGCGTACCGCGCCGGAAATGCTGATCGAGCTGTTCCGTATCGAAGTGCCGGAAATCGCCGAAGGCCTGATCGAAGTGATGGCTGCGTCCCGTGACCCGGGTTCGCGTGCCAAGATCGCGGTCCGCTCCAAGGACAAACGCATCGACCCGCAAGGCGCTTGCATCGGTATGCGCGGTTCGCGCGTCCAGGCAGTGTCGGGAGAATTGGGCGGTGAGCGTGTGGACATCGTCCTGTGGGACGATAACCCGGCGCAGTTCGTGATCAACGCCATGTCGCCAGCTGAAGTGGCGGCAATTATCGTTGACGAAGATGCCCATGCAATGGACATCGCCGTTGGCGCAGACAATCTGGCTCAGGCCATTGGTCGTGGTGGTCAGAACGTGCGTCTGGCCAGCCAACTGACCGGCTGGACCCTGAACGTGATGACCGAATCGGACATCCAGGCTAAGCAGCAAGCTGAAACCGGTGACATCCTGCGCAACTTCATCGAAGAGTTGGAAGTCGATGAAGAACTGGCACAGGTGCTGGTAGATGAAGGCTTCACCAGCCTGGAAGAGATTGCCTACGTACCGTTGGAAGAAATGCTCAACATCGACGGCTTTGACGAGGATATCGTCAACGAGCTCCGCGCTCGGGCCAAGGATCGTTTGTTGACTAAAGCCATCGCTACTGAGGAAAAGCTGGCAGACGCCCATCCGGCCGAAGACCTGCTCTCGCTTGAGGGTATGGACAAGGATTTGGCGATGGAACTGGCGGTGCGCGGCGTAATTACCCGCGAAGACCTGGCCGAGCAGTCTATTGACGATCTGCTCGACATCGACGGCATTGACGAAGATCGTGCCGGCAAGTTGATCATGGCCGCCCGAGCCCATTGGTTCGAGTAATTAGGCGCGGCCTGAGGAGAGAAGTGCATGACGCAAGTCACGGTGAAACAACTGGCCGATGAGGTCAAAACACCGGTAGAGCGCCTGTTGCAGCAGATGCGTGAGGCAGGTCTGCCGCACACCGCCGCCGATGAAGGTGTGAGCGATAGTGAGAAGCAGTCTTTGCTGACTCACTTGAAGAGCAGCCACAAGGCGAAAGTGGAAGAACCGCGCAAGATTACATTGCAGCGCAAAACCACCAGCACCCTGCGGGTTGCAGGTAGCAAGAGCATCAGCGTTGAAGTACGCAAGAAGAAAGTCTTCGTACAGCGCAGCCCGGAAGAAATCGAAGCCGAGCGCAAACGCGAGCTGGAAGAACGTCGCGCAGTAGAAAATGCTGCACGTCAGAAGGCTGAAGAAGAAGCCAAGCGTCGCGCCGAAGAAGAAGCGCGTCGCCAGCCTGCTGCTGCGCAACCTGCTGCCACTGACGCGGTCGCCGCCCCTGTTGAAGCTGTGCGTGAGGCTGCCCCGGCTGCCGCCGCACCTGCTCCTGCAGCAGACGCCCGCAAGCGCGACGAGCCTCGTCGTCCGGACAAACCACGTGCTGACGACAACAATCGTCGCGGTGGTGGTGGCGATGGCGAGCGTAAAAACGCTCCGCACCGCGCCTCGGTCAAAGAGAAAGCGCCTGCGCCACGCGTTGCCCCACGTACCACCGACGAAGAAAGCGATGGCTTCCGTCGTGGTGGTCGCGGCAAGGCCAAGCTGAAGAAGCGCAACGCCCACGGTTTCCAGAGCCCAACCGGCCCTGTCGTGCGTGAAGTGAAGATCGGCGAGACCATCACTGTGGGCGATCTGGCCCAGCAGATGTCGGTCAAGGCTGCTGAAATCATCAAGTTCATGTTCAAGCTGGGCACTCCGGCCACCATCAACCAGGTACTGGACCAGGAAACTGCCCAGTTGGTTGCTGAAGAGCTGGGCCACAAAGTGACCCTGGTCAGCGACACCGCCCTGGAAGATTCCCTGGCCGAGTCCCTGAAGTTTGAAGGTGAAGCGGTTTCCCGTGCGCCGGTCGTGACCGTAATGGGCCACGTTGACCACGGTAAGACTTCCCTGCTCGACTACATCCGTCGTGCCAAGGTTGCCGCAGGCGAAGCCGGTGGTATTACCCAGCACATCGGTGCATACCACGTTGAAACCGAACGCGGCATGGTCACCTTCCTCGACACCCCAGGTCACGCCGCGTTTACCGCAATGCGTGCCCGTGGTGCCAAGGCGACCGACATCGTCATCCTGGTGGTTGCAGCGGACGACGGCGTAATGCCGCAGACCATTGAAGCCGTCCAGCACGCCAAGGCTGCCGGTGTTCCTCTGGTCGTTGCCGTGAACAAAATCGACAAGCCGGGCGCCGATCTCGATCGCATCCGTAGCGAACTGTCGGTTCACGGCGTGACGTCCGAGGAATGGGGTGGCGAGACGCCATTCGTATCGGTCTCGGCGAAAATGGGTACCGGCGTTGACGAACTGCTCGAAGCGGTCCTGTTGCAAGCCGAAGTCCTGGAACTGACCGCTACTCCATCGGCTCCTGGCCGTGGCGTCGTGGTGGAGTCCCGTCTCGACAAGGGCCGTGGCCCGGTTGCCACCGTGCTGGTCCAAGACGGTACCCTGCGCCAAGGCGACATGGTACTGGTCGGTTCGAACTACGGCCGTGTACGTGCCATGCTCGACGAGAACGGCAAGCCAATCAAGGAAGCAGGCCCTGCTATCCCAGTCGAGATTCTCGGCCTGGACGGTACGCCGGACGCTGGCGACGAGATGAGCGTAGTGGCTGATGAGAAGAAAGCCCGTGAAGTGGCTCTGTTCCGTCAAGGCAAGTTCCGCGAGGTCAAGCTGGCCCGTGCTCACGCCGGCAAGCTGGAAAACATCTTCGAGAACATGGGCCAGGAAGAGAAGAAGACGCTTAACATCGTCCTCAAGTCTGACGTTCGTGGTTCCCTCGAAGCGTTGAACGGCGCCTTGAACGGCCTGGGTAACGACGAAGTGCAAGTGCGCGTTGTCGGTGGCGGTGTCGGTGGTATCACCGAATCCGACGCCAACCTGGCACTGGCTTCCAACGCTGTACTGTTCGGCTTCAACGTGCGTGCCGATGCTGGCGCTCGCAAGATCGTCGAGCAGGAAGGCCTGGACATGCGTTACTACAACGTCATCTACGACATCATCGAAGACGTCAAGAAGGCCCTTACCGGCATGCTTGGCAGTGACGTCCGGGAGAACATCCTGGGTATCGCCGAGGTGCGTGACGTGTTCCGCTCGCCGAAATTCGGCGCGATTGCCGGCTGTATGGTGGTTGAAGGCACTGTGTACCGTAACCGTCCAATCCGTGTACTGCGTGAAGACATCGTTATCTTCGAAGGCGAGCTGGAATCCCTGCGCCGCTTCAAGGATGACGCTGCCGAAGTACGTGCCGGCATGGAATGCGGTATCGGCGTCAAGAGCTACAACGACGTCAAGGTTGGCGACAAGATCGAAGTCTTCGAGAAGGTTCAGGTTGCTCGCAGCCTCTAACTCGCGCACTTCAGGAGCCGCGCAGCGTCAGGACTCTAAACGCAACGCCCGGTCTGGCTTTTGTCAGGCCGGGCGTTTGCCGCTTTCAGACCCCACGGGTTTCACCGTGTGGCAGTAACAGGTAACAAGACATGGCAAAAGAATACAGCCGTACCCAGCGTATCGGCGATCAGATGCAGCGTGAGCTGGCCCAACTGATCCGCCGCGAAGTCAAAGACCCACGCGTTGGCCTGGTCACCATTACCGCTGTTGAAGTGAGCCGTGACGTGGGTCACGCCAAGATCTTCATCACCGTAATGGGGCAGGACAACAGCGAAGAAATTGCGCAAAGCATCAAGGTGCTCAACTCTGCTGCAGGTTTCCTGCGTATGCAGTTGGCCCGTGAAATGAAGCTGCGCAGCGTTCCACAGTTGCACTTCCACTACGACGAAAGCGTCGTGCGTGGCGCGCACCTGTCGGCCCTGATCGAGCGCGCCGTGGCTGAAGACAGCCAGCATCCGTCCACACCTGAAGACGCCAAGGAGTAAGCGGTGGCTCAGGTCAAACGTATTCGTCGCAACGTCAGTGGCATCATTCTGCTCGACAAACCCATTGGCTTTACCTCCAATGCCGCGTTGCAGAAGGTTCGCTGGCTGCTCAACGCCGAGAAGGCCGGGCATACCGGCAGCCTTGATCCATTGGCCACCGGTGTATTGCCGTTGTGCTTTGGCGAGGCCACCAAGTTTTCGCAATACCTACTTGATTCCGACAAGGGTTACGAAACCCTGATGCAACTGGGCAAGACCACCACCACGGCGGATGCCGAAGGTGATGTTTTGCGGGTTCGCGACGTGACCGTTGGTCGTGCGGATATCGAAGCTGCCTTACCCGCTTTTCGTGGGCAAATCAGTCAGATACCGCCGATGTACTCGGCACTCAAGCGCGATGGCCAGCCACTTTACAAGCTGGCACGTGCGGGCGAAGTAGTGGAGCGCGAACCGCGTTCTGTTACTATTGCGCGCTTGGAATTGCTCGCTTGTGAAGGCGACACTGCCCGTTTGGCCGTGGACTGCAGCAAAGGCACCTATATCCGTACCCTGGTGGAAGATATTGGTGAAAAGCTCGGTTGCGGCGCGTACGTTGCAGAACTGCGACGCACCCAGGCCGGGCCTTTCAGCCTGGCCCAGACGGTCACGCTGGAAGAGTTGGAAGCGGTACACGCCGAGGGCGGCAATGAAGCGGTTGATCGCTTCCTCATGCCATCGGACAGCGGTTTGCTCGATTGGCCGCTGCTGCACTTCTCGGAGCACAGCGCGTTCTACTGGCTCAACGGCCAGCCGGTACGCGCCCCGGATGCCCCGAAGTTCGGCATGGTGCGAGTACAGGATCATAACGGTCGCTTTATCGGTATCGGTGAAGTGAGCGAAGACGGGCGCATCGCGCCGCGTCGGCTGATTCGGTCAGAATGACCGAACGAGTGTGGCTGTTAACAGGCATGGTCAACACTCATTTTTAGATACAGGGATTTGTCCCTGGCCTGTTGAAACTGCCCTTTGGGTGGTTTCCTGAAAAAAGGATTGCCTCATGGCTCTCGACGTTCAAGAAAAAGCACAAATCGTAGCTGACTATCAGCAAGCTGTTGGTGACACTGGTTCGCCAGAAGTGCAAGTTGCACTGCTGACCCACAACATCAACAAACTGCAAGGTCACTTCAAGGCCAACGGTAAAGACCACCACTCCCGTCGTGGTCTGATCCGCATGGTAAACCAGCGCCGTAAGCTGCTGGACTACCTGAAAGGCAAGGATCTGGGTCGTTATCAGACTCTGATCGGTCGCCTGGGTCTGCGTCGCTAATAAGCGATTGCGCTAGAGGTTGGTTGTCTGCCGCGTGTCATCGGGATTCCCGTTGGCCCGTGGTAGGCTCCCAGCCTCAAGTTTTATCTGGATACACGTTTTACCCTGGACGAGCGTCGGGCCGATTCCCGGCATTGCCCAAGAATTTCGCAAGAAGACAAGTTCCCCCAAGAGCCACAAAGAAGGTAGGACACCGTGAACCCGGTTATCAAAAAATTCCAGTTCGGTCAGTCGACCGTTACCCTCGAGACAGGCCGTATCGCCCGTCAAGCCTCCGGCGCAGTGCTGGTTACCGTTGACGACGACGTGACCGTATTGGTGACCGTTGTTGGCGCCAAGACCGCTGACCCGAGCAAGGGCTTCTTCCCTCTGTCCGTTCACTACCAGGAAAAGACTTACGCTGCCGGTAAGATCCCTGGCGGTTTCTTCAAGCGCGAAGGCCGTCCTTCCGAGAAAGAAACCCTGACTTCCCGACTGATCGACCGTCCGATCCGTCCGCTGTTCCCAGAAGGCTTCATGAACGAAGTGCAGGTTGTCTGCACCGTCGTTTCCACCAGCAAGAAGACCGATCCGGACATCGCTGCGATGATCGGTACCTCGGCTGCCCTGGCCATCTCCGGTATTCCTTTCGATGGCCCGATCGGCGCTGCCCGCGTTGCGTTCCACGAAAGCACCGGCTACCTGCTGAACCCGACTTACGAGCAACAGAAAGCCTCGAGCCTGGACATGGTCGTTGCCGGTACGTCCGAAGCCGTATTGATGGTTGAATCGGAAGCCAAAGAGCTGACCGAAGACCAGATGCTGGGTGCCGTACTGTTTGCTCACGACGAGTTCCAGGTTGTGATCAACGCGGTTAAAGAACTGGCTGCCGAAGCTGCCAAGCCGACCTGGACCTGGGCTGCTGCCCCGGAAGCCACCGAACTGCTGGGCGCTATCCGCTCCGAGTTCGGCGCTGCCATCTCCGACGCCTACACCATCACCGTCAAGGCCGACCGCTACGCTCGCCTGGGTGAGCTGAAGGACCAGGTCGTCGCCAAGCTGTCCGGCGAAGAAGGCCAGCCTTCCTCCAGCGAAGTCAAAGCTGCTTTCGGTGAGATCGAATACCGCACCGTTCGCGAAAACATCGTTAACGGCAAGCCACGTATCGACGGTCGCGACACCCGCACCGTGCGTCCGCTGAACATCGAAGTCGGCGTACTGCCGAAGACTCACGGTTCGGCGCTGTTCACCCGTGGCGAAACCCAGGCCCTGGTCGTTGCGACCCTGGGTACTGCCCGCGACGCACAACTGCTGGACACCCTGGAAGGCGAGAAAAAAGACCCCTTCATGCTGCACTACAACTTCCCTCCGTTCTCGGTGGGCGAGTGTGGTCGTATGGGCGGCGCGGGTCGTCGTGAAATCGGTCACGGCCGTCTGGCTCGTCGTTCGGTTCAGGCCATGCTGCCTGCCGCTGACGTGTTCCCGTACACCATCCGTGTTGTATCGGAAATCACCGAGTCCAACGGTTCCAGCTCCATGGCTTCGGTCTGCGGTGCTTCCCTGGCGCTGATGGACGCCGGTGTGCCAATGAAGGCACCGGTTGCCGGTATCGCCATGGGCCTGGTTAAAGAAGGCGAGAAGTTCGCCATCCTGACCGACATCCTGGGTGACGAAGACCACCTGGGCGACATGGACTTCAAAGTAGCCGGTACCGCCAAAGGTGTGACCGCGCTGCAGATGGACATCAAGATCAAGGGCATCACCGAAGAAATCATGGAAATCGCCCTGGGCCAAGCCCTGGAAGCGCGCCTGAACATCCTCGGCCAGATGAACCAGATCATTGGTCAGTCCCGCACTGAACTGTCGGAAAATGCTCCGACCATGATCGCGATGAAAATCGACACCGACAAAATCCGTGATGTCATCGGTAAAGGCGGCGCGACCATCCGTGCGATCTGTGAAGAAACCAAGGCTTCGATCGACATCGAAGACGACGGTTCGATCAAGATCTTCGGCGAAACCAAGGAAGCGGCTGAAGCAGCACGCCAGCGCGTACTGGGTATCACTGCTGAGGCCGAGATCGGCAAGATCTACGTCGGCAAGGTTGAGCGCATCGTCGACTTCGGCGCGTTCGTCAACATCCTCCCGGGCAAAGACGGTCTGGTTCACATCTCCATGCTGAGCGATGCTCGCGTTGAGAAAGTGACCGACATTCTGAAAGAAGGCCAGGAAGTGGAAGTGCTGGTACTGGACGTGGACAACCGCGGCCGTATCAAGCTGTCCATCAAGGACGTAGCAGCAGCCAAGGCTTCGGGCGTTTAATCACCCGCAGGCTTCACGCTGAAAAAAGGACTCCTCGGAGTCCTTTTTTATGGGCGCGAGAAAATGAAGCAGAATCAGCTGTTTAGCGCCGCCCAAAAGCCGCAACTTGCATGCAGGCACGATGAGCTTCATGCAAGTTGCACGATTTCGAAAATTTATGCTTTTCATAAGTCATTGTTTAATAAGGGATTTAATCTGTTCAGCGAGTTGGCACACTGTCTGCAATATCCCTGGTAGCGCTGCAGCATGAAGGTTTACGCCTGCAGACTTTTAATAAAACAGGAGTTACTCGTATGAAGAAGTTCGCTCTCGCTACTGCTACCGCTCTGACCCTGGCCATGGGTGCTAACGTAGCCTTTGCTCAGACTTCCCAAGCCCCTATGACTTTGGCGGCCGGTGAAGCGACCAAGGCTAAGGAAAGCGTTTCGGATACTTGGATCACCACTAAAGTCAAAGCTGACCTGCTGACCGAAAAAGGCATTCCAGGTTCGGACATCAAGGTTGAGACCAACAAAGGTGTGGTTTCCCTGTCCTCCGACGTAGCAGTCTCGGATTCGCAGAAAGCTACTGCTGTAGCCATCACCAAGAAAATCAAAGGTGTGACTGCGGTTTCTGCTGACGGCCTGCTGGCTGGCGGTGCTACCAAAGCTGACGGCATCGACAAAACCAAAGGCGCTGCCCACGACGCTAAAGAGACCACCAGCGATACCTGGATCACTACCAAAGTGAAGGCTGACCTGGTCACTGAAAAAGGCATTCCTGGCACCGACATCAAGGTTGAAACCAACAAAGGTGTTGTATCCCTGTCGTCGCCTACCGCTGTGACCGCTTCGCAGAAAGAAACGGCTGTAGCGATCACCAAGAAGATCAAAGGCGTTAAAGCTGTATCGGCCGATGGCCTGAAAGCAGAGTAACGTTGACGTTTCGTCTGGACTGAATAGCGGCGGCTTAGGGTGAGTTAGATATCCACCTGACGCACCTCTGGAGTTCATGCGACCGACCACACGGATGTGGTCATTACAGGCCCCGGCACTTGTGTCGGGGCCTGTTCTATTTCAGGCTGAAACAGAATGATCAGGTCAAAAAAATGTGGGAGCTGGCTTGCCTGCGATGCTGGCACCTCGGTCATTCAGTTGCACCGAGGTGATGCTATCGCAGGCAAGCCAGCTCCCACATTAGGATGGGTAGTGCTTAGAAGTTACTCAGCATCCAGATGCATTGGAGTGATCACCCGGCCATCCTTCTCGGCCTGCCCCAGCTGCGCATCGATGAAGTACACGCGGTCATCTTCCAACTGGCCCTTGTCTACCAGGTAATCCTTGATCGTGCTGGCTCGGTCCTGCCCCAACTGGCGCAGTAGCACGTCACTGCCACTCCAGAACTTGATCACACCGTCCTTGAGCTTCGCCGAGCGCTCATCGCTGCCCAGGTCTTTCCATTCGGCCGGGGGTTGCTGTTTGAGGCGGGTGCGGTAGATGCCTTCCAGCAATGGTGCTTTTTCCTTCTCTGGCACTTCAAGCAGGGAGGCTTGGGCCGGGACCTTGTCGCCACGGCGCTGGAGGATCTTGTAGTAGTTATATTGGTATTCACGCTCCAGTCGCTGTGCGGCCAGGAACGGCCCGTCGCTGCTGGCAGCGGCGGTGCCTTCAATTTCCAGGCGCAGGGCAGGGCGTTCTTTCAGCGCCTTGGCCAGGGTGTTCAGAGCGCCTTCGGCGTCTTTGTTCAGCTCACTGGAGCCTGCGGCGAACGACACATTGCCCAGGTCTTCAGAGCCACCACCGGTGACCAGCCCGCCAATGAACTTGAAGGGCGCGGTTGCCGCGCGTACCACGAGGTTGCGCAGGGTCTGCCACACAATCGGCATCACGCTGAATTGCGGGTTGTTCAGGTCGCCGCTTACTGGCAGTTCGATGGAGATCTTGCCGTCGGAGTCCTTGAGCAGGGCGACAGCCAGGCGAATCGGTAAGTCCACGGCATCGGAGCTGTCGACTTTTTCACCCAACTGCAGTTGCTCGACCACCACTTTGTTTTCAGCCTTCAACTGGCCTTTGGTGATCACGTAGTGCAGATCGAGATTCAGGCGACCCTTGCGGATGCGGAAGCCTGCGAATTTACCTGAGTAAGGTGTCAGGTTGGTCAGCTCGACACGCTTGAAGCTGGTGGCGATGTCCAGCGCGGCCATCGGGTCAAACGGGTTCACGCTGCCTTTGATCGTCACTGGTGCGTATCGGTCCACCTTGCCCTTGATGTCGACGCTGGCCGGTTTGGCCTGGCGACTGTCGATGGTGCCAATCTGGCCGTTGAGCTGTTGAATCGCGGTGGCAAAGTTGGGCGTGAGGCTAAAGTCAGCAAAGTTGGCCGAACCGTCGTTGATCGCGATCTGCCCGATATGAATGCCCAGGGGTTTGTCGTTACTGGCGGCAGGTTTGGCGGCCGACTTGCTGCCACTGTCGGCCGGCTGCGGAATCAGCAGGTCGTCGATGTTGGTGGTGCGATCTTCGTTGATCATGAAGCGCGCATACGGCTGCAACAGGTTGACCTTGTCGATCGACAGGCTTTGGCCGTGCTGGTAGTTCACGCCCTCTAGCACCAGGCGCTGCCACTTGAGGAAGTCGCGGGTCTTCAGGGTGTCCAGGGTATGCAACTGGTCAACCTGGGCGCGGCCGGTGACCTGGAGGGCCAGTGGCTCGGTGCTTTTGAGGTTTACGTCCAGGTTGCTGCCGAGCATGCCGCTGCGCAATTCCAGGCGAATAAACGGGCTGATATAGGCCTGGGCGACCCGCAGGTCGATGTCCTGGGTGTTCACTTTCAGCTTGGCACTGACCGGGTTGAGGTTAACCTCGCCGGTTGCCTGGATCTTGCCTTGCTTACCCAGGCCGGTGTCGACCTTCAAGGCGAAGGGGCTCTGGTTGAGGCTGTCGAAGTTCTGTACGTCGACATTCAACGGGCCCAGTTCCAGCGCGACCGCAGGTTTAGCCTGGCGGTCGGCCAGGTGCACCTGATAGTTACGCAGTTGCACATCCTTGAGCAGCACTTGCCACGGTTTGCTCGGGGCCGCCGGTTGCGCCGACGGCGCGTCGGCAGCGGTTGGTTCCGGTGCCTTGGCCGGTTTGCTCGGTTGGCTGGCGAACAGCTTCTGCCAGTCCAATTGACCATCGGCCTCACGGGCGGCCCAGGTTTCCAGCTTGTTGCTGCGGATCTTGCCGATAATGACCTGCTGCTTGGCCAGGTCTACCGTGGTTTCGCTGACGTCCAGGCGTTCCAGGCGTGCCAGTGGCCGGCCATCGGGGGCCTTTATAGCAAAGGGGGCGATGCTGGCGGCGGTGTTGGTCAGGTTCAGCTCGGTTTCTTTGGCCAGGCTGAATTTGTAGTCAGTGCTGAAGTTGAGCACCCCGTCTTCCAGCACCAGTGGCAGGGCGTCACGTACATACGGCCACCAGGCTTTCATTTTGCCGTCGGTCACCTTCAAGGTGCCTTCGGAGGTGATCGGTACCAGACTGAAGTTGCCTTTCCAGTCGATTTGCCCACCTTCGGGGCCGGCGGCGACCAGGGTCATGTCGGCATTGTCGTCGGGCAAAGTGCTAAGGTTTTTCAGCTCGAAGTCGAGTTCGTCGTAGAGGAATTCGATGGGCTCGCTGGGGCGCAGGTCCTGGAAATGCAGGTTACCACCGGCCAGCTTGATGCTGTCGATACGCAGTGGGAACGGCTTGGCATCAGGATCGGCCGGGGTTGGCTCGCTCGGCGGCAGTTTGAACAACTGCGCCAGGTTCAGTTGGCCGGACTTGTCGAACAGCAGTTCGGTCTTGGGCTTGTCCAGTTGCACATCAGCCAGGTGCAGGGCGCGGGTCCAGAGGCTGTCGATCTGCAGGTTGGCGTAGAGGCGTTCGAAACCTACTTGCTCTTTGCCTGGCTCACCGATCTTCAGGCCCCACAGCGTCAGTTCCAGGCTGAAGGGGTTGAGCTCGATGCGCTCGATTCGCGACGGCACCGTGGCGTAATTGGCCAACTGTTGGTTGGCAATGCGAAGGGCGATGCCGGGTAATATCAGAAAGCCCAGCAAGCTGTACAAAGCAAGGGCGGTCAACAAGGCGCCTACGGCGCGGATCAATCCTTTGGGCATGGGTGAACGCCATCTATGTCGAACGAGAGTGCCTTGGAGTATGGCACGGGAATTCGGTTCCGAAGAACCGTGGGCGCTGGGAAACTTCCTACAAATGCAGGATCAGGGTCTTCAACGGGGGCTGTTGATCCCTGGAAGGAAAGTCGGCCCCAGGTGTCATCACGTGCCACTCGCGTACCGGGCGCCCGGCTTTTTCCGCGCAGCGCAGCACCTGCTCACGCCAGTCCTCCATGCTGACTTTTGCCAGGTTGTTGCAGCAAATCAGTACGCCATTATCGGCGGTGGCCAGCAGTGCGGGTTTGAGCAGGCTTTGATAGTCGCGCAACAAATCGACGGTGCCGAAAGCGCTCTTGGCCCAGGCGGGAGGATCGAGCAGTACCAGGTCGTACTGGCGCTGTTCCAGGCGCGGATAGCTCGGCAGCTTCTGCCCGCGACGCTGGGTGATCGGCAGGCCCGCCAGTTGGCGAATCGCCGGGAAGTAATCGGACTGTACAAACTCCATGCTAGGCAACTGCGGGTTGAGCTGGCCGTTTTCACGCCCCACCGCCAGGTTGCCCTCGGCAAAATCCAGGTTG
The DNA here is from genome assembly GCF_034348165.1 of Pseudomonas sp. CCI1.1. Classification (NCBI taxonomy): domain Bacteria; kingdom Pseudomonadati; phylum Pseudomonadota; class Gammaproteobacteria; order Pseudomonadales; family Pseudomonadaceae; genus Pseudomonas; species Pseudomonas sp. CCI1.1. The sequence continues at coordinate 3,553,519 of NZ_CP133780.1, read as the reverse complement.
CACACTTCCCGTGCGCCCCCCGCCGCTGCGCTCAAACCTACCCCACAGGTGTAGGCGAACAGGTTCAGCACGCTTTTGCCGGCGCTGTGGTCCTTGACCCAGCCCCGGGTGTTGCGCAGGTCGAGGAACAGCAGTGGGTCTTGCCCGGCGTGGCGCCCACGCACACGGTAATTGAGGCCCCACTCGTGGCCGACCAGGTCTTCCAATGCGCCAGGCTCGGCGCGGTACACCGTGTCTTCGCGGTCGATGCGCGAGTTGCCGCGGGCACGGTCGTTGTACACCAGCAACAATTCCAGTCCCATGTATTGGTTGATCAGTTGGTGCAGGTCCAGCAGGTCTGCGGTTTCCAGGGACTGGTGGAAGCTTTGTACCAGCAATTGCGGGCCGTAGCGGTCGATGGTCAAGCCCCCGGCGCCTTCCTGGCTGCCGTGAAACAGCCGATAGCAGTCCGTACCCTGGGCGTGCAGCGTGTTGATCAGGTCTTGGCGGTGATCGAGGGCGGCGCGCAGCGCCTGATTCAAGGGAGTCATGGAGCGCGCCTTGCTTGCAGATGAATAAGAAAAAGGGGGCGCGAAGTTTAACAGCTAACCCCGGCCTGCACAGGCCGGGGATTATCCTGGCCCTACCGGTTGAGGCGTTTGTCGATCAAACCGTCCACCACACTGGGGTCGGCCAGGGTCGAGGTGTCGCCCAGGCTGTCCAGTTCGTTACAGGCGATCTTGCGCAAGATGCGTCGCATGATCTTGCCGGAGCGGGTTTTCGGCAGGGCAGGGGCCCATTGGATCAACTCCGGTTTGGCGAAGCTGCCAATCTCCTTGCTGACCAACTCCAGCAGGTGCTTTTTCAACGCGTCGCTGGGTTCGACGCCATTCATGGGGGTGACAAAGGCGTAGATGCCCTGGCCTTTGACGTCGTGGGGGTAGCCCACCACCGCGGCTTCGGCGACCTGATCATGCAGCACCAGCGCATTTTCCACCTCGGCGGTGCCGATGCGATGGCCGGACACGTTGATCACATCGTCGATCCGCCCGGTGATCCAGTAGTCGCCGTCTTCATCGCGCCGTGCGCCATCCCCGGTGAAGTAGTAGCCGGGGTAGGGCTTGAAGTAGGTGTCGATCATGCGCTGCGGGTCGCCGTAGACGCTGCGAATCTGCCCCGGCCAGCTTGATTTGATGGCGAGTACACCGCTGCCGGCGCCGCTGATTTCCTTGCCTTGTTCATCAAGCAACACCGGTTGTACGCCGAACATGGGCTGTGTCGCGCAGCCCGGTTTGATGCGCTGGGCGCTGACCAGCGGGCTGAGCATGATGCCGCCGGTTTCGGTCTGCCACCAGGTATCAACAATCGGGCAGCGCTGTTCGCCGACGGCGTTGAAATACCAGTCCCAGGCTTCCGGGTTGATCGGCTCACCTACGCTGCCCAGCAGGCGCAGGCTGGCGCGCGATGTACTCTGCAGCGGGCCGTGGCCTTCGCGCATCAGGGCGCGCAGGGCGGTGGGCGCTGTGTAGAAGATATTCACCTGGTGTTTATCGATGACCTGCCAGAAGCGCGAACTGTCCGGATAACTCGGCACGCCTTCGAACATCAGCGAGGTGGCGCCATTGGCCAGCGGGCCATAAACGATATAGCTGTGGCCGGTGACCCAGCCCACGTCGGCGGTGCACCAGAACACTTCGCCTTCTTGGTAATCGAGCACGTACTTGAAGGTCATCGCCGCTTGCAGCAGGTAGCCAGCGGTGGTGTGCAACACGCCTTTGGGTTTGCCGGTGCTGCCGGAGGTATACAGGATATACAGCGGGTCTTCGGCGTCCATCGGCTCGGGTGGGCAGTTGTCGCTGGCGGCGTCCAGGGCGGCTTGGTATTTGAGGTCGCGGCCCTCGTGCCAATTCACGCCCGCCCCGGTGCGCTCCACCACCAGTACCGTGCTGACATTCGGGCAACTGGCCAGGGCCTTGTCGACGTTCTGTTTCAGCGCCACGGGCTTGCCACCGCGTATGCCTTCGTCGGCGGTGATCACGGTGCGGCAATCGGCGTCGAGGATGCGGTCGCGCAGGGCGTCAGGAGAGAAACCACCAAACACCACCGAGTGCACTGCGCCAATTCGCGTGCAGGCCAGCATGGCGTACGCCGCCTCGGGGATCATCGGCATATAGATGCACACGCGATCACCTTTGTTCACGCCACGGCTTTTCAACACATTGGCCAGGCGGCTGACGTTTTGGTGCAGTTGACGGTAAGTAATCGTGCAGGATGTTGACGGGTCATCGCCTTCCCAGATGAAAGCCGGCTGATCGGCGCGTTGCGCCAGATGGCGGTCGATGCAGTTGTAGCTGACGTTCAACTGGCCACCGGCAAACCATTGGGCGGCACCGGTGTGGATGTCTGACTGCTGGACGCTGTGCCAGGGTTTTATCCAGTCGAGAAAGCCCTTGGCCTGTTCGGCCCAGAAGGTGTCTGGCTGGTCGATGGATTGGCGATAGAGGCGCTGGTAGTCCTCTTGACTGAGCTGCGCAGCCCGGCGGACGGCATCGGCGGTGGGAAAGGTGCTGATATCGAACATGAGCGCTCCTTATTCTTGTTTTTGCGACAAGCCATAAAGATGCACCCTGGGGCGGGAGGGTTCAAGGCCAACGTCCAAACGGACGTTGGCCTTGAATGAACGGCTTCAGCCGCGGTGGCGACCACGGAAGTAGTTGATCAGGCCCTGGGTCGAAGCATCTTCGGCCAAGGTTTCTTCGGCGCCGGTCAGGCGGTTGTACACGCCTTTGCCCAGCTCCTTGCCCAGTTCAACGCCCCATTGGTCGAAGGCATTGATGCCCCACACCACGCTCTGCACGAACACCTTGTGCTCATACATCGCCACCAGCGCACCCAGGCGGCGTGGGCTGATGCGCTCGACCACCAGGGTGTTGCTCGGACGGTTGCCCGGGATCACCTTGTGCGGTGCCAGCTTCTGTACTTCGGCTTCCGGCAAGCCCTTCTCACGCAGCTCGGCTTCGGCCTCGCTGCGGGTCTTGCCGAGCATCAGCGCCTGGCTCTGGGACAGGCAGTTGGCGTACAGCCACTGGTGATGATCAGAGACCGGGTTGAAGCTGACGATCGGCACGATGAAGTCGGCCGGGATCAGTTGAGTCCCTTGGTGCAGCAACTGGTGGTAAGCGTGCTGGCCGTTGCAGCCTACGCCGCCCCAGATCACCGGGCCGGTATCGGTGGACACTGGCGTGCCATCCTGGCGCACGCTCTTGCCGTTGGATTCCATGTCCAGCTGCTGCAAATGTTTGGTGATATTGCGCAGGTAATGGTCGTACGGCAGGATCGCATGGCTCTGCGCACCCCAGAAGTTGCCGTACCACACCCCCAGCAAGCCCAGCAGCACGGGCATGTTGGCTTCGAACGGCGCGTTCAGGAAGTGCTGGTCCATGGTGTAGGCACCCGACAGCAGTTCCTTGAAGTTGGACATGCCGATAGCCAGGGCAATTGGCAAGCCGATGGCAGACCACAGCGAGTAGCGCCCACCGACCCAGTCCCACATGGGGAAGATGTTTTCTTCGCGGATACCGAAGGCCACGGCTGCGGCATTGTTGCTCGAGACGGCGATGAAGTGGCGATACAGTTCGGCTTCCGAGCCTCCCTGGGCCAGGTACCAGGCGCGGGCGGCCTGGGCGTTTTTCAGGGTTTCCAGGGTGTTGAAGGATTTGGACGAGACGATAAACAGCGTGGTCTCGGCGCGCAGCTTCATGGTCAGTTCGTGGAACTCGCTGCCGTCGATGTTCGCCAGGTAGTGGCAACGCACACCTTTATGGGCGTAGGACAGCAAGGCCTCCGAGACCAATTCCGGGCCGAGGAACGAGCCACCGATGCCGATGTTCACCACGTCGGTGATCGGCTTCTCGGTGTAGCCACGCCACAGGCCGTCGTGGATACGGCCGACCAGGTCAGTGATCTGATTCAGCACCTTGTGCACGTCCGGCATGATGTTCACGCCGTTGACCGACAGCTTATCGCCCACCGGGCGGCGCAGGGCGGTGTGCAGGGCAGGGCGGCCCTCAGAGGAGTTGACCGGTTCGCCAGCGTACTGCGCGTCGATCGCCGCCTTGAGATTGACTTCCTTGGCCAGGCCCACCAACAGGTCGCGGGTTTCGCTGGTGATCAGGTTTTTCGAGTAATCGAGGAAAAGTCCGCAGCTGCTCAAGGTGAACTGGGAAAAACGCTGAGGATCGGCATTGAACGCCTCGCGCATGCTGAAATCCTGCATGGCTTGGCGATGTTGAACAAGCGCTTGCCAGGCGGGCAGCGCGGTAACGTCATGAGGGGTGCGGTAGTACGCCATCGCTGCGGGTTTCCTTTTATTACGGGGACTGCCTTTAGGACACTTCAAAGCCCGGAACATCCAGTCTTATCGCAAGGATTGGGTTCCAGACAGCGCTAACCATAGCGCAGGGCAGTTACATTAAACCTAGCGTGTGGATATGTCTTGGCTTTGTCTGCGCTGTGGCCGGTACTTTTTTATACCGGCACAGCCGTCGGGGCAACAGGTTGAGGGTAAAGCGGGGGTCAGGCGAGGTTCAGGTGCAGGTTATCGATGAGGCGTGTTGCCCCCAGATAGGCGGCGACCAGGATCACCACATCACGATCTTCAGCCGTGGCCGGGCGCAGATGTACGCCTTGGCGCACTTCCAGGTAGTCCATGCGCAGCCCTGCGGCTTCAATCTGCTGAATGTGCTCGGCGCGAAGCCTGGCAAAATCATGATCGCCGCCTTGGATGGCCGTGGCGATCTGGCTGAGCGCGCGGTACAGCACTGGTGCGACCGCACGTTGCTCCTCGGTGAGGTAACCGTTGCGTGATGACAGCGCGAGGCCGTCCTCGGCGCGCACGGTAGGCTCGCCGATGATCTGGATCGGCATGTTCAGGTCGCGGACCATGGCGCGGATCACCGCCAACTGCTGGTAGTCCTTCTGGCCGAATACGGCCATGTCCGGCTGGACCATGTTGAACAGCTTGCTGACCACCGTGGCCACGCCTTCGAAGTGCCCTGGGCGGCTGGCGCCGCACAAGCCTTCGGACAGCTGTGGCACGCTGACTCGGGTCTGGCCGTTCATGCCATCGGGGTACATTTCCTCGACCGTCGGCGCAAACAGCAGGTTGCAGCCCGCCTGCAGAAGTTTTTCCTGGTCGGCGGCCAACGTGCGCGGGTATTTGTCCAGGTCTTCGCCCGCGCCGAATTGCAGCGGGTTGACGAAAATGCTCGCCACTACGAAATCCGCTTGCTGCGTGGCCTTGGTCACCAGGGTGGCGTGGCCGCTGTGCAGGTTACCCATGGTGGGCACAAAGCCGATGCGTTTGCCGGCGCTGCGGGCGTGGGTTACGGCAGCCCGCAGTTCGCGGACGGTTTTAACGGTGTTCATGCCGAGAACCCGTGTTCAATACCTGGGAAAGTTACATTCTTGACTTCGCTGACGTAGGCGCTCAGGGCCGCGTGGATGCTGTCCTGGCCGGCCATGAAGTTCTTCACGAACTTCGGTACGTGGCCAGTGATCGACAGGCCGAGCATGTCGTGCAATACCAGCACTTGGCCGTCGGTGGCGGAACCTGCGCCAATCCCGATCACGGGCACTTTGACGGCCTGGGTGATTTCGGCGGCCAGTTCGCTCGGCACGCACTCCAGCAGAATCATCGCAGCACCGGCTTGTTCCAGTGCAATAGCATCGGCGCGCATCTGGCGGGCCTGGGCTTCATTGCGGCCCTGGACCTTGTAACCACCGAGGATATTGACCGACTGCGGTGTCAGGCCCATGTGCGCGCACACTGGCACGCCGCGCTCGGCCAGCAACCGGATCGACTCGGCCAGCCACACGGCACCTTCGACTTTGATCATATGCGCGCCCGCCTGCATCAGCTTGCCGGCGTTCAGGAAGGTTTGCTCAAGGGTGGCGTAACCCATGAACGGCAGGTCCGCGATGATCAAGGCGCCATCATTGCCACGCTTGACGCTGGCGGTGTGGTAGGCGAGTTCATCGGTGGTCACGGGCAGCGTGCTGTCATTCCCTTGAAGAACCATGCCCAGGGAGTCGCCCACCAGCAGCACTTCGACGCCAGCCTGGCAGCTGGCGTGGGCGAAGGTGGCGTCATAGCAGGTCAGCATGGTGATTTTTTCACCTTTGAGCTTGAGGCTCTGCAAGGTGGTCAGGGTAATGTCTGGCATGAAAGGGTCCTCGTTCAGGCGCTTGGAAACAGCGAGTAACGCGCGTGAGTCTTCGTTTATACAGGCGCACTGTCTTGAAAGCAGTGCTTATAAGGCCTGGATTGCGCCCTGTCGCGCCGGGTTGGCGGCAGCGGGACGCCTATAGTCGTGAGGAGGACACGGGAAGTCAATTGGATGTGTTACCGCATTGTTACGATGGCGGTGTTACCGCTGTTACTGACGCGATTCAGCAAGATGGGCACAGGCTTGGGGCGCACTGAATATCCAATGTGGGAGCTGGCTTGCCTGCGATGGCATCACCTCGGTGTGGCTGATACACCGTGTCGCTTGCATCGCAGGCAAGCCAGCTCCCACATTGACCGGGTCATTCTTGAGGGAGGCGTTCCAGGCCGACGAACGGGCAGGCGGTGAGCAGGTCGCTTAAACGCTGGCCGTCAGGCAGCTGCAGGTCGGCTGGCGCCAACTCAGCCAACGGATACAGTACAAACGCGCGCAGATGCATCTGGTAGTGCGGCACCTTGAGGCGCGGCTCATCGATCAGGCGATCACCGAACAGCAGGATATCCAGGTCCAAGGTGCGCGGGCCCCAGCGTTCCAGGCGTTCGCGGCCCTGATCGTTTTCGATGGCTTGCAGCGCATCGAGCAGGTCCAATGGCGCCAGGTGACTGTCCAGCGCCGCAACGGCGTTGGTGTAGGGCGGCTGGCCGGGCAGCAGTGAATCGCTTTGATAGAAGGCGGACACACCGGCGAGCTGAGTGCCAGGCAATTGCGCCAGCGCCTGGATCGCGCTGCGCAATTGTTCCTCCGGGGTAGCCAGGTTGCTGCCCATGCCGATGTAGATACGTTCCACGTTTATTCGCCCGCAGCGCCCGAGGCATCGGCACTGCTGCGTTTACGCTTGGTGCCGCTGCGGCGACGCTTTTTCGGGCCTTCGCCGGCGCTATCACCTTTGCTGCCCAGTTCACGAATCATTTCGCGGCGCTGGCTGTCATTGGCGTCCTGATAATCGGTCCACCATTCACCCAGGCCATCGGTCTGCTCGCCCGCGCTTTCGCGTAGCAGCAGGAAGTCGTAGCCGGCACGGAAGCGCGGGTTGTCCAGCAACAGATCGGCGCGCTTGCCGCTGCGGCGTGGCAGGCGCTCCTGCATGTCCCAGATTTCGCGGATCGGCATGGTGAAACGTTTGGGGATGGCGATGCGTTGGCACTGTTCGGCGATCAGCTCGTGAGCCGCTTCCTGCATGGCCGGGATCGGCGGCATGCCACGGTCCTGCAGGCGCAGTACGCGTTTGGGCAGGGCCGGCCACAACAAGGCGGCAAACAGGAACGCCGGGGTCACCGGTTTGTTTTGCTTGATGCGCAGGTCGGTGTTGATCAAGGCTTCGCTGATCAAGGTGTGGGTGTACGTCGGGTTGTACTCCAAGGCCTCGGCGCTGGCCGGGAACAGGGGGTCGAACAACTGCAGGTCCACCAGCATTTCAAAGGTGTCGGCGGCGTAGCCCGAAAGGAACAGCTTGAGCACTTCCTCAAACAGGCGTGCCGAGGGGATTTCCCGCAGCATCGGCGCCAGTTCGCGAATCGGTGCGGCGGTGTGTTTTTCGATGCCAAAGTTGAGCTTGGCGGCGAATCGCACGGCACGCAGCATGCGCACCGGGTCTTCCTGGTAGCGCTGCGTCGGGTCGCCGATCAGCCGGATCAGGTTGTTGCGAATGTCGTGTACGCCGTTGGCGTAATCGAGGATGCGCTCGCTGACCGGGTCGTAATACAAGGCGTTGATGGTGAAGTCGCGACGTTGCGCGTCCTCTTCCAGGGTGCCATAGACGTTATCGCGCAGGATGCGCCCGCTCTCGTTGCGGGAAGACTGGTTGGTGTCCTCCTCTTCATCGTTTTGCGGGTGACCGGCGCGGAACGTTGCGACCTCGATGATTTCGCGACCAAAGTGGATATGCACCAGCTTGAAGCGCCGGCCGATGATTCGTGCATTACGAAACTCGGCGCGCACTTGTTCAGGCGTGGCACTGGTGGCGACGTCGAAATCCTTGGGCGTGATGTTGAGCAACATGTCGCGTACGCAGCCACCCACCAGGTAGGCCTGGTAGCCGGCGTTCTGCAAACGTTCGACGATGTTCACTGCATAACGGCTGAATTGAGCGCGCTGCAGCGAATGCTGGCTGCTATTGAGCACTTCAGGCGTGCTGCGTTTGTGTTGCGTTCGACGCAAGGGAGAACGGAATGACTGGAACAACTTCTTCAGCATGGGATGCACTGTTTGAAGGAATGTTCGGCCATAACGAAGAATGACCGCATGATGGGCGGGGATTCTAGCATTTAGTCAGGGGATGGTGTAGGAACAAGCTAAAGGCATTGCGCCATAAGCGTTTGCAGGTCAAATCCCGGAAACTACAAGGGGAGCCGAAGCTCCCCCAGAAGTAGTTGCGTGCTCTATTTTTATTATTGATGTCGGGCTTCTTGTTTTTGTTGATCGCCCTCGCCACGAAGTTTCACCTTCATGACACTCCCAATCGGGAGTCAAGAGCAAACGGATTGCTTTGGTCGCTGTGTTGCTGATCTACGATCCAACCAGTTCAGGCTCTGCCTTAGGGCAGTTTTTGTTGTTCTCGGCCTGGTTGCGGGGCAAGCCCCAAATGCAACGCCTCTCCAAAAGAATCAGTTAGCTGCGCCTCCGCCGTGTTGTTTTTGTTATGCGTGAGTCGATTCGTCTTATTTTTATTGTCTTGTACAAAGCTTGTTATTGTTTTTGTACTGAGCATATAGCAGGGTGCGTGCCAACTTTTGCGCCGTCCAGCAAAACCGGGGGTTTGGGCTGGTTTCGCCAGATTGAGGGCCAAAAAAAAGCCGGGGCTTCGTTACCGTAAGCCCCGGCTTTTGTTACGTGAAAAGTCAGCGGTAACAGTTTTTTCACATCAACAGGTGTTACCTGTGGGGCTGCGCTCTCAGCTTTCGCTGGCCACCCCGGTCTTGCGCCGTGGAATGCCCAGGCGCTGACGCCGTTCCCACAAACACTTGCGACTTACACCCAGTTTGCGGGCCAGTTCGGTCTCGGTCATATGGTCCTGATGCTCGAGCACGAAGTGCTGGAAGTAGTCTTCCAGTGACAAATCTTCCGTCGGCTCATGGCTGGTATTGCTACCGCCGCCCTGCTGCGGGGCCAGGCCGATGAAGTCGTCGTCATCCAGGTCGCTGAGCTCAATGTCGATGCCCAGCAACTCGGCGGAGATCTCCGGGCTCTCCGACAGAATCACGGCGCGCTCGACGGCGTTCTCCAGCTCACGCACGTTCCCAGGCCACGAGTAGTGACGGATCGCCTGCTCGGCGTCCGCGGCAAACTTCAGGTCGGTGCGGTCAATGCGTGCGCCTTGACGCAACAGGAACGCGTTGGCGATTTCGTTGACGTCGGCGCCGCGCTCGCGTAGGGCCGGCAATTTGAGCGCGATGACATGCAGGCGGTAATACAAGTCCTCACGGAACTGGCCGATCTTGGCCAGGCTCTTCAGGTCTCGGTGTGTCGCCGCGATCAATCGAACATCGACCTTCTGCGATTGCACCGAACCCACGCGACGAATTTCGCCTTCCTGCAGCACGCGCAGCAAACGCGCTTGGGCTTCCAGGGGCAGCTCGCCAATTTCATCAAGGAACAAGGTGCCGCCGTCCGCGGCCTCCACCAGGCCCGCACGCCCGGCGCTGGCGCCAGTGAACGCACCTTTCTCGTGGCCGAACAGCTCGGACTCGATCAGGGATTCGGGGATCGCCGCGCAGTTCACCGAGATCATCGGCGCCTTGGCGCGCTTGGACAGGTTGTGCAGGGCGCGGGCCACCAGCTCTTTGCCGGTGCCCGACTCGCCCTGGATCAACACATTGGAGTCAGTCGGCGCCACCTTGCGGATCTTGCTGTACAAGTCCTGCATCGGAGGGCAGGAGCCGATGATGCCGATCTCGCCATTGCTGTTGTTGGCACCTGGTTTTTCGGCGCCGCTGGTCTTGCCGGTGGGGCGTGGCTCGGCAGGCGCACTGCTGGCCGACACACGGTCACGCAGGATGCGGGCCACGGCCTGGAGCATCTCGTCGTGGTCGAAAGGCTTGGCGATGTAGTCCACCGCGCCCATCTTCATCGAGTCCACCGCCGAGCGCAGGCTGGCGTAGCTGGTCATGATCAGCACCGGGGTGCCCTGGCCCAGCTTGATCAGCTCGGTGCCCGGGGCGCCTGGCAGGCGCAGGTCACTGACAATCAGGTCGAACGTGGGAATGCTGAATCGCTCTTGGGCTTCCTGCACCGAGCCGGCTTCGCTGACCTGGTACTGATTACGTTCAAGCAGGCGACGCAAGGCAGAGCGGATAATGGTTTCGTCTTCGACGATCAAAATGTGCGGCATTGATTCAATTCTCTCGACGGTCTCAGTTCACAGCGGACGTCGCTTCGACATGACGCGGCAAGGTCACCCGGATACGGGTGCCGCGTTGGCTTTGTGTGTCAGCCGGGCTGTCGATGGTGATTTGTCCATAATGCTCTTCAACGATGGAATAGACCAGTGCAAGGCCCAGACCGGTACCTTCACCGGGGTCCTTGGTGGTGAAGAAGGGTTCGAACAATCGGTCCATGATGTTCTGTGGAATGCCGCTGCCTTCGTCTTCCACGATCAGGTCGACCGTGTGCTCGAAAGCCTCGCTCTTGACGCGTACAGCACTGCCGGCCGGAGACGCGTCGCGGGCGTTGGACAGCAGGTTGATCAGCACCTGGGCCAGGCGTTGTGAGTCGCCATCGACCCAATGGTCCGGATCGCACAGGTTAAAGAACTGTACTTCGAAATTGCGCCGGTTCAAGGCCAACAGCCCAATGGCATCCTGCGCGACTTCGGCCAGGCACACCGCTTCGTCCTGATTCTGATGGGCGCCGGAGTGGGCAAAGCTCATCAGCGACTGGACGATGCGTGAAACCCGCTTGGTCTGTTCAAGGATCTGCCCGCTGATTTCGGTGATTTCCCCGTCTTCTTCGCGCTCTTCCCGCAGGTTTTGCGCCAGGCAGGCGATACCGGTGATCGGGTTACCGATTTCATGAGCCACGCCGGCCGCCAGGCGCCCAATGCTGGCCAGGCGTTCGGAGTGCACCAGCTTGTCTTCGAGCATCTGTGTATCGGTCAAGTCTTCTACCAGCAGCACCAGGCCGCTGTTACCCGGCGCCAGAGGTTCGTCGATGGCCGCTTTGTGCAAGTTGAGCCAGCGGGTCTGGCCGTCGAGGGCCAAGTGCTGTTTGTGCAAGTGCTCGTCCGGCAGGTTGATGAAACCCTGCAGCAGCTCTTTCCAGGGATCGCCCAGTGTATTGAGGCGCGAACCCACCACCCGCTGGGCGGCGATGCCGGTGAGTTCTTCCATGGCTTTGTTCCACATCAGGATTTCCTGGTCCTTGGCCAGGGAACACACGCCCATCGGCAGTTCCTGCAGGGTCTGGCGGTGGTAACGGCGCAGGGCGTCGAGTTCGGCGGCCAGGCCTGTGAGGCGCGAGTGGTAGTCCTCCAGCCGGCTTTCGATGAAGTGGATGTCTTCGGTGACGTAGTTTTCGCCACCGGCCTTGTAGGGCAAGAAGGTTTCCACCATGTCCTGGGACACGCTCGGCCCCATCAAACCGGACAGGTTGGCTTCGATACGGTCACGCAGGCGGCGCAGGGCATAGGGGCGGCGCTCGTCAAATGGCAGGTAGAGGTCGCGCAGCGCCTGTTCGACTTCCTTTTGTGCGGCCTTGGCGCCCAGGGGCTTGGCCAGTTGCGTGGCGAACTCTTGGGGCGATGCCGCATGCAGTTCGCGGCGTTGCGGGCGGCGTACGTTGTCTACCGCACAGGCTTCTGCGGCGCTGGTTTCTTCGGCGCTGGCGTTAGTGAACAGCGAGATCAGGGTGAACATCAGTACGTTGGCGGCCAGCGAGGCGATGGCCGCCATGTGCCAGCTGGTGTCGTCCAGCACGTAAATCATGTTCAGCAACGGGATATAGAAGCCCTGCAGATTGCCGACCAGCGGTAGCAGCATGGTCACGGTCCACACCAGGATCCCGGCCAGCAGCCCTGCAATAAAGCCACGGCGATTGGCAGTCGGCCAGTACAGCACCGACAACACGCCCGGCAGAAATTGCAAGGTGGCGACAAACGCGACGATGCCGAGGTTGGCCAGGTCTTGCCCGGCGCCCAGCAGCAGATAAAACGCGTAACCGGCCATGATGATCGCGACGATCAGCGCGCGTCGGGTCCATTTCAACCAACGGTAGATATTGCCCTCGGCCGGCGGCTGGTACAGCGGCAGTACCAAGTGGTTGAGCGCCATGCCCGAGAGTGCCAGGGTGGTGACGATGATCAACCCGCTGGCGGCCGACAACCCCCCGACATACGCCAGTAGCGCCAGGGCCGGGCTGTTGGCAGCAATACCGATGCCCAGGGTGAAATACTCGGGGTTGGTGGTGGCCCCCAGTTTCAGGCCAGCCCACAGGATCAGCGGCACCGCCAGGCTCATCAGCAACAGGAACAGCGGCAAGCCCCAGCTGGCGCTGACCAGCGAGCGCGGGTTGAGGTTCTCGGTGAAGGTCATGTGGTACATGTGCGGCATCACGATCGCCGAGGCGAAGAACACCAGCAGCAGCGTACGCCATGGTCCCTCCTGCAAGGGGGTATGCAAGGCGGCGAGGGCGGTCTGGTTTTGCAGCAGCCACAGCTCCAGCTGTTGCGGCCCGTCGAACACGCCGTAAAGCGCATAAAGGCCGACGCCGCCGATGGCGATCAGCTTGATGACCGACTCAAAGGCAATCGCAAACACCAGGCCCTGGTGTTTCTCGCGGGTGGCGATATGGCGAGAGCCAAAGAAGATGGTGAACAAGGTGATCAGCGCGCAAAACGCCAGGGCAACCCGATGTTGCACGGGCTCTCGGGTCAGAATGCTGATGGAGTCGGCCACCGCCTGGATCTGCAGGGCCAGCAACGGCAGCACGCCGATCAACATGAAGATGGTGGTCAGCGCGCCGGCCCAGGTGCTGCGAAAGCGAAAGGCAAACAGGTCCGCCAGGGAAGACAGCTGGTACGTCCGGGTGATTTTCAGGATCGGGTACAGCAGCACCGGCGCCAGCAGGAACGCGCCGGACACCCCCAGGTAACTGGAGAGAAAGCCGTAGCCGTACTGATAGGCCAGCCCCACCGTGCCGTAGAACGCCCAGGCACTGGCGTACACGCCCAGGGACAAGGTGTAGGTCAACGGATGGCGAATGATCGCCCGCGGAATCATTCCGCGCTCACTGATCCAGGCCACGCCGAATAACGCAGCCAGGTAGGCGGCGCTGATCAGCAGCATCTGGGTGAGACTAAAGCTCATCGGCATCTTTTTGGCTCTGCAGGATGAAGGTCACGACGATCAGGATCAGCCATAGCAGATAAGGGCGATACCAGGCGCCCGTGGCGTCGATCCACCAATCCATGATGGCGGGGGAGAACAGGTAGATCCCGACGACCAGCAGCAGGACCAAACGATAGATGTACATGTTGGCCTCTGATTAAAAATCTGCCGCGATGTTAACGGATGGCTGGCAACCTGCAAGCGCCTTCAACTCAATTGCGCTTCGGCCAGGGTCAGCGTGCGCGGGATGCGGGTGGCGTCCCAGTGTGCAATGCCCCAATCCAGCAGTTCTCGTGGGCTGGCGTACAGCAGTTGCGCGTCGGGCTGTTGGCCAAGGGCGCGCAGTGCTCTGAGCAGCAAAGGCGTGGCCTGGTCGGCTGTCAACGGTGGAGAGCGGTAGGACTTGCCCAGCTTGTTGCCGTCTGGCTGCACGATCAGCGGTACATGCAAGTAACGTGGCTGGCGCAGGCCAAGCAGCTCTTGCAGGTACAGCTGGCGCGGTGTGGAGTCGAGCAGGTCGGCGCCGCGCACGATATCGGTTATCCCTTGCCAGGCGTCGTCGAGCACCACCGCCAGTTGGTAGGCGTAGAGGCCGTCGCGGCGACGGATGATGAAGTCGCCGGCATCGCGGCCCAGATGCTGCCGGAACTCGCCCTGCACACGGTCGGTAAAGTGGTATTCCAGCTCGGGCACGCGCAGGCGGATGGCGGCGTCTTGCTGGTCGTGGCCGGCATTGCGGCACAAGCCTGGGTAAACCCCGTTGTAGGGCTCCAACTGCTTGCGCGAGCAGGTGCAGGCGTAGGCCAGGCCGTGGTTGAACATATCGTTCAGTACTTTGGCGTAGGCATCATGCCGCTCGCTCTGGCGAACCAGTGCGCCATCCCATTCAAAGCCGTAGCTTTCCAGCGCATGCAGAATCGCCGCCTGGGCGCCGGGCTCTTCACGCGGAGGGTCAAGGTCTTCCATGCGCATCAACCAACGGCCCTGGTGGGCGCGCGCATCGAGGTAGGAGGCAAGGGCGGCAACCAGGGAGCCGAAGTGCAAATGGCCGCTGGGTGTGGGGGCGAAACGCCCAATATAGGTAGAGGCTGTCATGGCCCGGATACTACTGCATAACCGATAAACGCCAGAAACAAAAATGGAGCGTTCGCACGCTCCATTCGTTCAACTCGGCAACGTTACTTGCCGACCTGTTTTTCCTTGATTTCAGCCAAGGTCTTGCAGTCTACGCACAGGTCTGCGGTTGGGCGGGCTTCCAGTCGGCGAATACCGATTTCGACGCCGCAGGATTCGCACCAGCCGTATTCTTCGTCTTTGATCAGTTGCAGGGTCTTGTCGATCTTCTTGATCAACTTGCGCTCGCGATCGCGGGCGCGCAGTTCGAGGGCGAACTCTTCTTCCTGGCTGGCACGATCGGCCGGGTCAGGGAAGTTGGCCGCTTCATCCTTCATATGGTCAACCGTACGGTCGACTTCCTGCATCAAGTCCTGTTTCCACTTGTTGAGGATCTTGGTGAAGTGCTCGCGCATGGGCTCGCCCATGTACTCCTCGCCCTTTTTTTCGACATAGGGTTCGAAGCCGCCGAGGCCTTGAGTCTGCTGTTGCTTTGCTTGGGTGGACATGAATAGACCGCCTCTCACTCTTCTAATCCATTGCGCAGGATTGCAACGTCACCGACACCTGCCGGCCCTGCGGCTGCAAGCGGGCGAACTTACCAGATAGATTCAGGGTGCGCTACTCCCGGTTGTCGAGGCCCAGGGCAAAGGGGTTGCAAACCGCAGCAGCCCGCCATGACTGGGTATGTATCGCCTCGAATATTGATTTTAGCTGTTTTACGAGCGTGCGCAGGGTGCACTTGCAGCCCCAATCAGGCAATAGAGCATGTTTTACCGTGAGGGTTCGGTAGAATCCAGATTTTGTCCTCACCGTCTAAGGAAGGCTAATGGCTCAGCCCTACAGTGCGCGTAGTCGCGCCATCGAACCCTTTCATGTCATGGCGTTACTGGCGCGTGCCAATGAGCTGCAGGCCGCCGGTCACGACGTGATCCACCTGGAAATCGGCGAGCCGGATTTCACCACCGCCGAGCCGATCATCCAGGCCGGCCAAGCCGCGTTGGCAAACGGTAAGACGCGCTACACCGCCGCCCGCGGCTTGCCCGAATTGCGCGAAGCCATCAGTGGTTTCTACCAGCAACGCTACGGTTTGAGCATCGACCCGCAACGCATTCTGATCACCCCCGGTGGCTCCGGCGCATTGTTGCTGGCCAGCAGTTTGCTGGTGGATCCGGGTAAACATTGGCTGCTGGCGGACCCAGGCTACCCCTGCAACCGACACTTCCTGCGCCTTGTGGAAGGCGCGGCGCAGTTGGTGCCGGTCGGCCCAGACGTACGCTACCAGTTGACCGCCGATCTGGTGGCCAGGCATTGGGACCAGGACAGTGTCGGCGCACTGGTGGCATCGCCCGCCAACCCCACCGGCACGATCCTCACCCGGGACGAGCTGGCTGGGCTGTCGGGCGCCATCAAGGCGCGCAACGGTCATTTGGTGGTCGACGAGATTTATCACGGCCTCACCTACGGCACCGACGCGGCCAGCGTGCTGGAAGTCGATGATGACGCCTTTGTTCTGAATAGTTTTTCGAAGTATTTCGGCATGACCGGCTGGCGCCTCGGTTGGCTGGTGGCGCCCCCTGAAGCGGTGGGTGAACTGGAGAAATTGGCGCAGAACCTCTACATCAGTGCGCCAAGCATGGCTCAGCATGCCGCGTTAGCCTGTTTCACCCCGCAAACCCTGGAGATTCTGGAGCAGCGCCGTGCCGAATTTGGCCGCCGCCGTGACTTCCTGCTGCCGGCCCTGCGTGAGCTGGGGTTCGGTATCGCCGTGGAGCCCGAAGGTGCTTTTTATCTGTATGCCGATATCAGCGCGTTCGGCGGCGATGCCTTCGCGTTTTGCCGGCATTTCCTCGAAACCGAACATGTGGCCTTTACGCCCGGGTTGGATTTCGGTCGCTACCAGGCGGGGCACCATGTGCGTTTTGCCTACACGCAAAACCTTGATCGGCTGCAAGAAGCGGTGGAGCGGATTGCCCGTGGTTTGCGGAGTTGGCAAGGCTGATGCGTTTTAATCCTCCTCTTGAAGAAGGGCGGCTGATCCGCCGCTACAAGCGCTTTCTCACCGATATCGAAACCGTTACCGGCGAGTTGCTCACCATTCACTGCCCTAACACCGGTTCGATGCTCAACTGCATGGTCGAAGGTGGCCAGGTCTGGTTCAGCCGTTCTACGGATCCCAAGCGCAAGCTGCCGGGCACGTGGGAAATTGCCGAAACGCCCCAGGGCCGGCTGGCGTGCGTCAACACCGCGCGTGCCAATCAATTGGTGGAAGAAGCCCTGCTGGCCGGTGTAATCACTGAACTCAACGGCTTTACCGCGTTGAAGCGTGAGGTGCCTTATGGCCAGGAGAAAAGCCGCATCGACTTTCGCCTGGATTACCCCCAGGGCGCTGCGTTTGTCGAGGTCAAAAGCGTCACCCTGGGCTTTGATGGCAGCTCAGTGGCGGCTTTCCCCGATGCGGTGACGCAGCGCGGTGCCAAGCACTTGCGTGAGCTGGCCCACCTGGCGCGCGACGGTATACGGGCGGTGCAGTTGTATTGCGTGAACCTGTCGGGGATCGACGCGGTGCGCCCGGCTGTGGAAATCGACGCCGGTTATGCGGCGGCGCTACGTGAGGCCAAGGCTGCAGGTGTGGAGGTGCTCGCCTACGGCGTACGGGTCACGCCGCAGGAGATTTACGTCGAGCGTCGGTTGAAGGTGCTGCTGGGCGACTAGAGATCGACCCACAATCCCTGTTCGTCTTCGCGACCGGGCAGGGCAGTGAGGTGTTGGCCTGCGCAGGGCCCGGCGATGCACTCGCCGCTTTCAATCAGGAACAACGCGCCATGGGTGGCGCATTGGATCAGGCTGGCGCTGTCGTCGAGGAAGCGATCAGGTTGCCATTCCAGTGGGATCCCACGATGGGGGCAGCGGTTGAGATAGAAGTACGCAGTGCCGTCCCGACGCACCGCCAACAGCCTGTGGCCATCGATATCAAAACCGCGGCTGCTGTTGGGGGTGAGGTCGCCTGAGGCGCAGAGAAACTTCATTTCAATCCTTAAGTGCCTTGACGTTCAAATGCAAACAATTATCAAATGCCTGCTTCGCCCGTCAGCTGACTGGGTGCTCAATACGATGCCTGGCAGGGGTTATCTGTCACATCAATGAGTGCTTGAGTGGCCCTGCCCTAGGAAGGAAACCCTGTTATGCGCCTGAGTACCAGCGCTATTGCGCTTGTTGCTTCACTGCTGGTCAACCCTGGGGTGCACGCCTCTGAACTGCCGCAACGCTGGGTCAGTGCTGGCGGGGCGCTGTCGGAGTGGGTGACGGCTCTGGGCGGTGAATCGAAGTTGGTGGGAGTGGATACCACCAGTCAGCATCCCGCCTCGCTCAAGGCCTTGCCAAGCATTGGTTATCAGCGACAGTTGTCAGCCGAAGGCATTCTCAGCCTGCGCCCGCAAATCCTTGTGGGCACGGAGGAAATGGGACCACCGCCGGTGCTGGCACAGATTCGCAGTGCCGGGGTGCAGGTGGATATGTTCTCGGCCCAGCCGGATTTGCCCACGCTCAAAGGCAACCTCGAACACTTGGGGAAACTGCTCGGCAGTAAGGCCCAGGCTGATGCCCTGTTTGCCGGGTATGAGCAGGCGCTGGCACAGCAAAAAAATTGGGTGGTCAAGGCCCAGGCCACGCAAAAAGCTCCAGGCGTGCTGTTGCTGCTCGGCCATGCCGGTGGCAAGCCGCTGATCGCGGGCAAGGACACGGCCGCTGATTGGATGTTGCAGCAGGCTGGAGGGCGTAATCTGGCCACGCACACCGGCTATAAACCGTTTTCCGTCGAGTCGCTGGCGGGGTTGAGCCCTGAGGTGCTGGTGTTTGCCGATCGCGCCCTGACCGGTGACGCGGCACGTGCTGCCTTGTTCAAGGAAAATCCGATCCTTGCCTCTACGCCGGCAGCCAAGAACGGCCGCGTCTTTGAGCTGGATCCGACCTTGCTGGTAGGTGGCCTTGGGCCCCGATTGCCGCAAAGCCTGGAGAAACTGTCTGCCGGTTTTTATCCGTCCCAGCCTAAGCCTGCTCCATGACCACTCTGGTTAAGCCAAAAACGCTGTTTATTGGGCTGTCGCTGCTGTGTGTATTGGCGATCTGGCTTTCATTGGCACTGGGGCCGGTCAGCCTGCCGTTAGTGGACACGCTCAGGGCTGCGCTAAAACTGATGGGCGTACCGATAGAGGCCCAGGGGTTGGAGCAGGCCGAGTTGATCCTGGGGCAGATTCGCCTGCCGCGGACCCTGTTGGGGCTGGCGGTCGGCGGTGTGCTGGCATTGTCGGGCGTGGCGATGCAGGGGTTGTTCCGCAACCCGCTGGCCGATCCTGGCTTGGTCGGCGTGTCCAGCGGGGCAGCGCTGGGAGCGGCGGTGGCGATTGTCGGTGGCTCGCTATTTGGCGGGCTGCCGGATGCTTTCGGGCCGTACCTGTTGTCGCTGTGCGCCTTCCTCGGTGGCCTGGGCGTCACGGCACTGGTCTATCGCCTGGGGCGTCGCAATGGCCAGACCAATGTCGCGACGATGTTGCTTGCCGGTATTGCGCTGACGGCCCTGGCCAGTTCGACCGTGGGCCTGTTTACCTATCTGGCAGACGATGCCACCTTGCGCACCCTGACGTTCTGGAACCTGGGCAGCCTCAATGGTGCAAGTTATTCGCGGTTGTGGCCCTTGTTGCTGGTGAGTGCGGGCGTGGCGCTATGGTTGCCGCGCCGGGCCAAGGCGCTGAACGCGCTGTTGCTGGGTGAGTCCGAGGCCAAGCATCTGGGTGTTGATGTCGAGGGGCTCAAGCGCGAGTTGGTGTTCTGCACGGCCTTGGGCGTTGGCGCCGCAGTGGCAGCGGCGGGCATGATTGGTTTTGTCGGGTTGGTGGTACCGCATCTGGTGCGGCTGCTGGCTGGGCCGGATCATCGGGTGTTGTTACCGGCCTCGGTGTTGGCGGGTGCGAGCCTGCTGCTGTTTGCGGACCTGGTGGCGCGCCTGGCGTTAGCGCCGGCGGAACTGCCGATCGGTATTGTCACCGCGTTTATCGGTGCGCCGTTTTTCCTCTATTTATTGTTACGAGGGCGCGCCTGATGTTGCGGGTAGAAGCGTTGCAGATCCGGCGCGGTGGTAAGACCGTGCTCGCCGATATCACCTTGGACCTATTGCCGGGCGAAGTGCTGGGCGTTCTGGGCCCCAATGGCGCCGGCAAAAGTACCTTGCTTGGAGCGCTGTGCGGGGAGTTGCAGCCGGATCAGGGCAAGGTGTGGCTGGATCAGCAGGCGCTCAAGCACATGACA
This sequence comes from Pseudomonas sp. CCI1.1, assembly GCF_034348165.1. Taxonomy (NCBI): domain Bacteria; kingdom Pseudomonadati; phylum Pseudomonadota; class Gammaproteobacteria; order Pseudomonadales; family Pseudomonadaceae; genus Pseudomonas; species Pseudomonas sp. CCI1.1. The sequence continues at coordinate 3,533,517 of NZ_CP133780.1, read as the reverse complement.
GGTGTGCAGCGTGCCCAGCGCCTGGCGGTGCTGCCACAATCCTCCACCCTGGACTTTGCCTTTCGTGTCGAAGAGGTGGTGGGCATGGGCCGCTTGCCTCATCAGACCGGGCGAGTGCGCGACGACGAAATCATCAACGCCGCGCTGCAGGCTGCTGATGTAGGCCACCTGAGTGGCCGCAGTTACCTAGCCTTGTCGGGCGGCGAGCGGCAGCGTGTGCACCTGGCACGGGTATTGGCGCAGTTATGGCCGGGTGAGGCAGGGCAGACGTTGTTGCTGGATGAGCCCACATCGATGCTCGACCCTCTGCACCAACACACCACCTTGCAAGCTATCCGGCATTTTGCCGACAGAGGCGCTGCGGTGCTGGTCATCCTGCATGACTTGAACCTGGCGGCGCGTTACTGCGACCGGATCCTGTTGCTGGAAAACGGCCGCCCCCACGCGCTGGATACGCCCTCTAACGTCCTGCAACCAGAGCCGCTCAAGGCTGTATTCGGTCTGGATGTATTGGTACAGCCGCATCCGGAGCGTGGGCATCCGTTGATCATTGCGCGCTGAGGCCGGTTAATTCGCGGGATCGAGTAGGAGGCGGATTCACATCCGCCGTCCTCTCACACCACCGTACGTACGGTTCCGTATACGGCGGTTCAGGTTATACGGTTAAGTCGGTTTATCGTATCCAGTATCGAGACCAGCCCGAGGCGGTCCCACAGCTTCTTCGGCAACGCCTGATTCATATGGGGCGCTCCCGAGTTCCACCATGGGCCTCGGCCATTGACTGCCGATTTCCACGCCCGCGCCGCATTAAGTCCCAAGCGTATCAAGTTGCGCGCCCTCGTAGAGGGCCGCTTCCATTGACGCCAGACGATACAGCGAAGCTTGTGACGCACCCAGCCGTCCAATTCCTCAAGTGGCCGTCTGCTCTGGCTCAGCTTGAAGTAGCCCGCCCATCCGCGCAGCACGGGGTTTATCCGCTCGATGACAGTCGCCACCTTGTGGCCCCGCGCTTTACGTAGCAGCTCTCTGAGCCGGTCGCGCAAGCGACCCAGGCTCATCGTCGCCACTCTCAGTCTCGGTTGCTGATGCCAGCTCATCCCGTAACCCAAGTAATCACACATCCAAGACCCGGCTACTCGGCTCTTATCCCGATTCAGCGTTAGTTTCAGGCGCTGATTCAGGAAGCGCTCAACACTGGCCATCACTCGTTCGCCAGCACGAGGGCTGCGCACATAGATGTTCGCATCGTCGGCATAACGCACGAAGCGATGACCCCGCCGTTCCAGCTCGCGGTCGAGTTCGTTGAGCAGGATGTTCGACAGCAACGGCGAGAGCGGGCCGCCTTGCGGCGTCCCTTCCTGCCGTCGGCTGGCGATCCCACCCGACATCTCACCGGCTTGGAGGTACCGCCGGATCAGTCTGAGCACGCGTTTATCTACGATTTGGCGCGCCACGTACGCCATCAGGAGATCGTGGTTGACCCGGTCAAAGAATTTCTCAAGATCGAGTTCCACGCACCAGCGATGCCCTGCCGCCACATGGGCGCGGGCTGTCTCGATGGCTTGGTGGGCGCTTCTGCCCGGACGGAAGCCGTAGCTGTAATCCGAAAACAGCGGGTCGAAGATCGGCGTGAGCTGTTGCAGCAGTGCCTGTTGGATCAGGCGATCCACGACGCAGGGAATGCCCAGTTGTCGGGTGCCGCCTTTGGGTTTGGGGATGTCGACGGCGCGTACACCTTGCGGGTGGTATTCGCCGGCCAGCAACCTCCTCTGGAGGATCGGCCAATACTGATTCACGTAGTCCGCCAAGTCGTCGACCGTCATGCCATCGGCACCCGGCGCGCCCTTGTTGCTGACCACGCGCTGATACGCACGTCTGAGGTTGGCCGGTGCAAGCACCCGCGCCATCAGCGTGTCCGGCTCCGCGTTCGTCCACGTCACAGATGCCGTCGATACCTTTGCGCTGTCAGCCGTCATCCTCGGATTCTGTCCGGGACTCGGAGTCACAGTCTTCTCTTGGAGAAATTTCTGCATTTCGGTATTCAACGAGACTCTGACGCCTACTGGCGGCATAACCTGTTCGGCCCTTGGTGGCGCGGTTATTCGCCACTTACTACGGCTTCGGCTGACTTCTGCACGCTCATCCCATCGCCTCTCGACGCTCGGTAGCACACTGGCAAACGTGCAGATCTCCCAGGGTAATTCGCGCGACCTTCCTGCTTATGCCTGTCGGATCTACGTCACAGCGTTCCGTGCAAGTATTGGGCTTTGAAGATTTTGGCCTTCTTACCCCGCTGCGCCGCCTCTATCCGCTTCCTGTTCGTCAGGCCAGCATTTTGCCTCGGGCTTCCTTCAGATTCGCAGTCACCCGCGACACCCTTGCCTCTGGCTAACACTTCCCCTTGCCGGGTGTGTAGAGGACTTTCACCTCCCAGTCACCAGCGTGGCCACCACAGCCAAGCTGGTTGCGCTTGCGCGCAACGCGCCATGCCTGGCGCACCAAAAAAAGACCCGGCAAGAGCCGGGTCAAATAACCGTGATTAGCCTGATGAGGAGATAATCTGAGAGTCCGAACCAATGGTCTTTCAGTTATCGGCTGATCTCGCGACCAGTTGTGATAATCATAACGATTCTCATTTGAGAGTCAACATCTGTTTTTCTGCTTCATCCATTTTTCTCAAACGCTCGTTTGTAATGCCCGTAAACACTGGGTTTGAGTGCCACTCTAGTTCTTCTGATGCACTGAGATCGCTTCAAGCTGACGGTTCAAGGCCTCCTTGCGCTCGGTGGGTATGTCGTTCCAGTGCACATCCATCAATGCCCCTTCAATGGCATACAGCAGAACCTTCGACGCTCGAAACCCGCGCGTGCGCACGGCTCGGTAAGCGTCGACCGCCCCCAGGCGACGCAAGTCGGACGCGCTGTGGATGCCCACCGCATGCAGCCACTGCGCTGACGTCTTGCCAAGGTTTTTCAGGTGTTGCAGCTCATCGTTCATCAAGCCTCCTTGCGTTGGCCGAATGGTGCGGTGGGTGTCGTGACCAGGCAGCCTGAAAATGAGTGTAGCGTTGAGTAGGAAAAGCGTGGTTCTTTGGTCAGAAAGGGCTGAAAAGATTATAAGGATGGCGCGACGGCGCTTACTCGCAGGCAGGCGCAAAGTGCCCGGCAGGCAGGGGATGTGGCAGGAACTCGGTGTGTGGCGTTACTTGGTGCGGTAGCGCAGGCGAGTACCGAAATTGACCGACATGAGTATTTCGTCAGCCGTGAGTTCGGGCGGGAAATAAGCCCCCGATATCTGCGCATGGGCCAGGCTGGCGCCTTCCAGTGAGCAGCCACGCAAGTCCAGGCCGCGCAGGTCGGCAGAGCGAAAATAGGCGTCGGTGAAGTCAATACCGGTGGCGTTCAGGTCGCGCAGGTCCAGCCCTCGAAAGTCGCCACCGCGCATGTCGATGGGGCCATTTTCAGGGCGCTCCTGGTTGAAGCCGCGGATGTCGTCCTTGTGCAGGAGGGCGTAGAGCGGGGTATCAAGAAGCTTTGGCTGACTCATGATCGCGACTCTGGCTGGCGTTATGGAGCCAGTATAGTGCCACTATCGCTGGGTCGCGCGCCGAAGACGACGACGCGACCAAGAAATATTTCTTACAGGCCCGGCAGGTGTTGACGGATATGCCCGACCAACGCGTCGAGCGTCCCGCTTTCATTGGTCTCCACACGCTTGCTGAGCAGCAGTTCCTCGGCAGTCAGCGGGTCACGACTGGCTTGTTGCTCTTCGATAACGGCCAGTGTGGCGTCAGACGGATCGTTTTTATCCGCCTGGCGTTGTGCCAGCCAACTGGTGATAACGGCTTGCGGGGCGTTGCAGTCGAGGATCAGGAACGGCGCGCCAGTGGCTTCGGCAACCTGGGCGGCGGCGTCACGCTGCGCGCGTTTCAAGAACGTGGCGTCCAGCACCACCGGGTAGCCGGCGCGCAGCACGGTGTCGGCAATCTCGTTCAGGCGTGCGTAGGTGGCAGCGCTGGCGTCCTGATTGTAGATACCGGCCTGCAGGGTGTTCTCTACCTGTTGTTCGCCAAACAGGCGCTTGCGCTCTACGTCCGAACGCAGGCGTACCGCGCCCAGGGCTTCGACCAGGCGCATGGCCACGTGGCTCTTGCCCACGGCTGAAACGCCATGGGTGATTGCCAGGAAGCGCGAAGGGATAGTGCTGTAGCTTTCCGCCAGGTTGGCGTAGTTGCGGTACTGGCGCAGGGTGGTAGCGCGTTGCACCGGGTTGGCTTCGCTGGGCATGCTGAACAGCGCAACCTTGGCGCGTACCAATGCACGGTAGGCTTTATAGAAGTTCAGAAGCTCCAGGCCCTGGTAGTCGCCGGTCAGCTCCAGGTACTGGCTTATGAAGCGCCGTGCCAGGCATTTCAGGCCGCGATCTTCCAGGTCCATCGCCAAAAAAGCGGTGTCGGCGTACACGTCGGTAAAGCGGAAAGGCTCGTTGAACTCGATGCAGTCGAAGATCACCACGCGGCCATCGATCAGCGTGGCGTTGCCCAGGTGGATATCGCCGTGGCATTCACGGGTATAACCCTCGAGCTTGCGCTGCGCAAGCAGAGGCTTGAGGCGTTCGAAGCTGCTTTCAGCCCAGGCTTGCAGAGCCTCCAGCTGAGTCAGGTCGGCCTTGTCGCTGAGGAATGGGCGGATTTGGTCGAAGTTCTGGCGTACCGGAGCCATCACCTCTTCCGGCGTGCCGGCGGGGTGATCTTGCGGGACTTTGGGGGCGCTGAGGTGGAATTGCGCAATCTGCTTGGCCATCTCATCGATGTGCGCGCTGGTCAGTTCGCCGTTGGCTTGCAGGGTGCTGAGCATCTGGCTTTGCGGGAACTGGCGCATTTTCAGCGCGTACTCGATGGCTGGGCCGTCGCCACCCAGTTGCGGCGCCTCGGCAGTGCCGGTAATCGGCAACACTTCAAGATACAAATCTTCGGTCAGGCGCTGGTTGAGGCGCAGTTCCTCGCGGCAGAAATGCCCGCGGTCGTCCAGATTGGTGAAGTCCAGGAAGCCGAAGTTCATCGGTTTCTTCAGCTTATATGCATAGGGGCCCGTCAGTATCACCCAGGAAATATGGGTCTCGATGACTTGAAACGCGTCAACCGGATGAGGGTACAAGGCCGGGTTTTGCAGGGCAGCGATCAGGGTCTGGCTCACGGGCGATCCTTCAAAGTCGGGGGAAAATCATGGGGGGCATTATGGCTGCTGATGCCAGTCGTGCAAACCGCTGTCCGGCTCATGTTGATCATCAATAAAGTGCGTATAATCCGCCGCCATGACTCGAACCCGATCTCCCCGTTCCCGTAAAAAACCTCCTTCCCGCGGCCCGCGCCCTTGGCTGGGCTGGGTGATCAAGCTTGGCCTGGTGGGCCTTGTGGCGGTCGCCGGCCTTGCGGTGTACCTCGATGCCGTGGTGCAGGAAAAATTCTCCGGCAAGCGCTGGACGATTCCGGCCAAGGTGTATGCACGCCCGCTGGAGCTGTTCTCTGGCCAGAAGCTGAGCAAGGAAGACTTCCTTACCGAGCTCGATGCGCTGGGCTACCGCCGCGAACCCGTGAGCAATGGCCCTGGCGCTGCGGCGGTCAGCGGTAATACCGTCGACCTGAACACCCGTGGCTTCCAGTTCTACGAAGGCCTGGAAAAAGCCCAGCCGGTGCGCGTGCGTTTCTCTGGCGATTATGTGGCTGAGCTGTCCTCGCTCAATGGCTCCAAGCTGCCGGTGGTGCGTCTCGAACCGTTGCTGATCGGCGGTATTTACCCGAAGAACCTTGAAGATCGCATCCTGATCAAGCTCGATCAGGTACCACCGTATCTGCTGGAAACCCTGGTCGCTGTCGAAGACCGCGATTTCTATAGCCACTGGGGTGTTTCTCCGAAGTCGATTGCCCGCGCTATCTGGGTCAACACTTCCGGCGGCAAGATGACTCAGGGCGGCAGTACGCTGACGCAGCAACTGGTCAAGAACTTCTACCTGACCAACGAGCGCAGCCTGACCCGTAAACTCACCGAAGCCATGATGGCGATGTTGCTGGAGCTGCATTACAGCAAGCAGGAAATCCTTGAGGCTTACCTCAACGAGGTATTCGTCGGGCAGGATGGCCAGCGCGCCGTGCACGGTTTTGGCCTGGCCAGCCAGTTCTTCTTCGGGCAGCCGTTGTCCGAATTGAAATTGCATCAGGTCGCGTTGCTGGTGGGGATGGTCAAGGGGCCGTCCTATTACAACCCGCGCCGCAACCCGGAGCGTGCGCTTGAACGTCGCAACCTGGTGCTCGATGTACTGGAGCAGCAGGGTGTGGCCACCGCTGAACAAGTGGCCGCTGCGAAAAAAATGCCACTGGGTGTGACAACCCGCGGCAAGCTGGCGGATAGCTCATTCCCTGGCTTTATCGACCTGGTCAAGCGCCAACTGCGCGAAGACTACCGCGACGAAGACTTGACCGAAGAGGGGCTGCGGATCTTCACCAGCTTCGACCCCATCCTGCAGATGAAGGCCGAAGCATCGGTCAACGACACCTTCAAGCGCCTGACTGGCCGTAAAGGCTCGGATGAAGTCGAAGCCGCCATGGTCGTGACCAACCCGGAAACCGGCGAGGTTCAGGCCATGATCGGCAGCCGCCAGGCCAGTTTTGCAGGCTTCAACCGCGCACTGGATGCCGTGCGGCCGATTGGCTCGCTGGTCAAGCCCGCGGTCTATCTCACGGCACTGGAAAAACCCAGCAAGTACACGCTGACCAGTTGGCTGTCCGATGACCCGCTGTCGATCAAAGGTGCGGATGGCCAGGTATGGACGCCCAAGAACTTCGACCGCCGCTCTCATGGCACGGTGTTCCTGTATCAAGGATTGGCGCATTCCTACAACATCTCGACCTCGCGCCTGGGGCTTGAAGTCGGTGTGCCGAATGTGCTGAAGACCCTGGCGCGACTGGGGATCGAACGTGAGTTCCCGGCGTTCCCGTCCATGCTTCTGGGCGCTGCGGCCATGACGCCGATGGAAGTGACCACCATGTACCAGACCCTGGCCAATGGTGGCTTCAATACGCCGATGCGCGGTATTCGCAGTGTGCTGACCGCCGATGGCGAACCGCTCAAGCGCTACCCGTTCCAGATTCAGCAGCGCTTCGACGCCGGCTCCATCTACCTGATCCAGAACGCCATGCAGCGTGTGATGCGCGAGGGTACAGGGCGTTCGGTCTATAGCGTGCTGCCGTCGAACCTGACCCTGGCGGGCAAGACCGGTACCAGTAACGACTCTCGCGACAGCTGGTTCGCGGGTTTCGGCCAGGATGTACTGGCCGTTGTATGGCTGGGGCGCGACGACAATGGCAAGACGCCGTTCACCGGTGCGACAGGCGCGTTGCAGGTATGGACCAGTTTCATGCGCAAGGCCGACCCGTTGCCGCTCAACATGCCGCAGCCGGACAATATCGTGCAGGCCTGGATTGATCCGCACACCGGCCAAGGCTCCGATGCCAACTGTCCGGGCGCGGTGCAGATGCCGTATATTCGCGGCAGCGAACCACCACCCGGCGCCGCGTGCAGTGGCAGTGCCCCTGCTGACGCGGATTCGGTGATGGATTGGGTCAAGGGCTGGATGAATTAAGCAAAGAGGGTTTCAAGTGAACAAGTTGTGGATTCCAGCCATTACGGCTCTGGCTTTGCTCGGCGGTTGCTCCAGCGTGCAGCGCGGCTCTATCCCTGTGGTGGACTCAAGCACGTCCGTCTCCAATAACGACCGCATTTCGGCCAATGGTGGCTTCCGTCAGACCGTGGTCAAACGGCCTGCCCAAGCTGCAACCCAGGCAATTCCACAGGATTCCGGCGTCGTAGTGATGGTGCCCGGCAGTGGGGCTGCAACCTCGGCGCCTATCAGTGCCGAACCATGGACCCCAGGCCCGAGCACTTCCGGGCCGGTGAACTCCACGCCGATTCAAACCGCGCCGGTCAACCAGGGCACCTACAACATGCCTTCTACGCCGAGCGGTATTCCGTCATCGTCCAATGCGGGCGGGTTGTCGGCTGACGAACAACTCGATGGCCCGGTGCTGGCGTTGCTCACAACCGCACAGCAGCAGCAGGCGGGTGGCGATTTGAATGGCGCCTCGTCGAGCCTTGAACGTGCCCAGCGCGTGGCGCCGCGTGAGCCACAAGTGCTCTATCGCCTGGCCCAGGTGCGCATGGCCCAGGGCGATGCGCCCCAGGCGGAGCAGTTCGCTCGCCGTGGCCTGAGCCTGGCCAATGGGCGCCCAGACCTGCAAGCCAGCCTGTGGGCCTTGATCGGGGATGCGCGTGCAGCCCAAGGCGATGCAGCGGGTGCTGCGCAGGCACGGCAAAAAGCCAAGGTCAGCCTCTGATGGATGCGCGTTTTCCCGCGATTGCCGAGCAGTTATTGCTGATCGAGCGCGAACTGCGCGTTCAGGGCTGGTGGGATGAAGTCTCCCCCAGTGCTGAAGCGCTCAGCAGTGTCGAGCCCTTTTCCGTCGATACCCTGGACTTCCACCAGTGGCTGCAGTGGATCTTCCTTGCGCGTATGAAGCAGATCCTGGAACAGGACCTGCCCTTGCCGAATGCGTCGGGGATCCTGGAAATGGCCGAGATGGTCTACGCCGACCGGCCGCGGGAGAGCCTCGGCTTGCGTAACGCGCTGAAAAAGTTCGATCAATTGATCGTCGACGCTCGTTAATTGCCTGACTGCCGGTTTTTCCGGCAGTCTTGCGCACATTTCTACCGCTTGACGACATTCAGGCGAGTTTTATCCCTCCTCAAAGCCCTTTCTTCTGCGTTCTCATGCGCTTAGTTGGAAAAAAGCGCAATTATTGCTTGACTTGAAGGGCGTGAAACAGAAGAATCCAAAGTCCGCTGTATCGGGACTGCCAGAAGCAGGCCCGCTCAGCAGATCATGAGGCGCACATCCGCGCCGACCTGTAACACCCGCAACGCGTTACCTCGCGCTGGGTGGGAAAAGCCCGCAACACTTGGGACGATCCCAATACTTGCTCAGTCAGTGCTGACGTAGTCGGCGACCACCGTCGCTCATGCTCTGTTGAGAAGTAAACCTATTAAGACCCGTCGGTTTTTTAACGGACGGTATTCTGGCGTTTTAGAGGTGAACAACGTGGAGCTTTTATCTGGCGGTGAGATGCTCGTCCGCTTTTTGCGTGACGAAGGCGTCGACTATATCTACGGGTACCCAGGTGGTGCTCTGCTGCATGTCTACGACGCACTGTTCAAGGAACCGGCTGTTACCCACATCCTGGTTCGCCACGAACAGGCCGCGACCCATATGGCTGACGGTTACGCCCGTGCCACCGGTAAAGCCGGCGTGGTACTGGTAACATCCGGCCCAGGCGCAACCAATGCCATTACCGGCATCGCGACTGCCTATATGGACTCCATCCCGATGGTGATCATCTCTGGCCAGGTGCCTAGCACCATGGTCGGCACCGATGCATTCCAGGAAACCGACATGATCGGTATTTCCCGCCCGATCGTGAAACACAGCTTCATGATCAAGCACGCGTCGGAAATCCCGGAAGTCATGAAAAAGGCGTTCTACCTCGCCCAGTCCGGTCGCCCGGGCCCTGTAGTGGTCGATATCCCGAAAGACATGACCAACCCGGCCGAAAAATTCGAATACGTTTTTCCCAAGAAAGCCAAGCTGCGTTCCTACAGCCCGGCCGTCCGCGGGCACTCGGGGCAAATCCGCAAGGCGGCAGAAATGCTCCTGGCGGCAAAGCGCCCCGTGTTGTACTCCGGCGGTGGCGTGATTCTGGGCGGCGGTTCCGCTCCGTTGACCGAACTGGCCAAGTTGCTCAACCTGCCGGTGACCAACACCCTGATGGGCCTCGGCGCATTCCCGGGTTCGGACCGTCAGTTCGTCGGCATGCTCGGTATGCACGGCAGCTACACCGCCAACCTCACCATGCACCACGCCGATGTGATCCTGGCCGTGGGCGCGCGGTTCGATGACCGAGTGATCAACGGCGCGAGCAAATTCTGCCCGAATGCCAAGATCATTCACATCGACATCGACCCTGCGTCCATCTCCAAGACCATCAAGGCCGATGTGCCAATCGTGGGTCCTGTAGAGAGCGTATTGACCGAAATGGTCGCTGCGCTCAAGGACATCGGCGAAACGCCGAACAAGGAATCCGTTGCCAGCTGGTGGAAGCAGATCGACGAATGGCGCGGTGATCGCGGTCTGTTCCCTTATGACAAGGGTGACGGCAGCATCATCAAGCCACAAACCGTGATCGAAACCCTGTGCGAAGTGACCAAGGGCGACGCCTTTGTGACCTCCGACGTGGGCCAGCACCAGATGTTCGCGGCGCAGTACTACAAGTTCGACAAGCCTAACCGCTGGATCAACTCCGGTGGCCTGGGCACGATGGGCTTTGGTTTCCCTGCGGCCATGGGTGTGAAACTGAGCTTCCCGGATGCCGACGTTGCCTGCGTCACCGGCGAAGGCAGCATCCAGATGAACATCCAGGAACTGTCGACGTGCCTGCAATACGGTCTTCCGGTGAAGATCGTCTGCTTGAACAACGGCGTGCTCGGCATGGTTCGTCAATGGCAGGACATGAGCTACGGTAGCCGTCACTCCCATTCCTACATGGAATCGTTGCCGGACTTCATCAAGTTGGTTGAAGCCTATGGCCACGTCGGCATTCGCATCACTGATTTGAAAGATCTGAAGCCGAAGATGGAAGAAGCGTTTGCCATGAAGGACCGTCTGGTGTTCATCGATATTCAGGTCGATACCAGCGAGCACGTCTATCCGATGCAAATCAAAGACGGCTCTATGCGCGACATGTGGCTGAACAAGACGGAGCGTACTTAATCATGCGGCATATTATCTCCCTGCTTCTGGAGAACGAACCCGGCGCCTTGTCCCGTGTTGTCGGCCTGTTTTCGCAACGCAACTACAACATTGAAAGCCTGACCGTGGCCCCGACCGAAGACCCGACCCTGTCGCGCCTGACGTTGACTACTGTGGGCCACGATGAGGTGATCGAGCAGATCACCAAGAACCTCAACAAGCTGATCGAAGTGGTCAAGCTGGTCGACCTGTCGGAAAGCGCCCACATCGAGCGCGAACTGATGCTGGTCAAGGTCAAGGCCACGGGTGCCCAACGTGCCGAGATCAAGCGCACTACCGATATTTATCGCGGGCAGATCGTCGATGTGAGCGCCAGCGTTTATACCGTTCAACTGACCGGTACAAGCGACAAGCTGGACAGCTTCATCCAGTCGATCGGGACGGCCTCGATTCTGGAAACCGTACGCAGTGGTGTCACCGGGATTGCCCGTGGCGACAAAGTACTCAGCATCTAACCCAAATTAGCGAATGGCCTCACGGCCTGGATATATAGAGGAACCTCATGAAAGTTTATTACGATAAAGATTGTGACCTGTCGATCATCCAGGGCAAGAAAGTCGCCATCATCGGCTACGGTTCCCAGGGCCACGCCCAAGCGTGCAACCTGAAAGACTCCGGCGTTGACGTCACCGTTGGCCTGCGCAAAGGTTCGGCCACCGTAGCCAAGGCTGAAGCCCATGGCCTGAAAGTGACCGACGTTGCTTCTGCTGTCGCGGCTGCCGACCTGGTCATGATTCTGACCCCGGACGAGTTCCAGTCCTCGCTGTACAAGAACGAAATCGAGCCGAACATCAAGAAGGGCGCTACCCTGGCCTTCTCCCACGGCTTCGCGATTCACTACAACCAGGTTGTGCCGCGTGCTGACCTCGACGTGATCATGATCGCGCCGAAAGCACCGGGCCACACCGTGCGTTCCGAGTTCGTCAAAGGCGGCGGTATCCCCGACCTGATCGCGATCTACCAGGATGCGTCGGGCAACGCCAAGAACGTTGCACTGTCCTACGCTGCTGGCGTGGGTGGCGGTCGTACCGGCATCATCGAAACCACGTTCAAGGACGAGACCGAAACCGACCTGTTCGGCGAACAAGCCGTTCTGTGCGGCGGTACCGTTGAGCTGGTAAAAGCCGGTTTCGAAACCCTGGTTGAAGCTGGCTACGCGCCGGAAATGGCCTACTTCGAATGCCTGCACGAACTCAAGCTGATCGTTGACCTCATGTACGAAGGCGGCATCGCCAACATGAACTACTCGATCTCCAACAACGCCGAATACGGCGAGTACGTGACGGGCCCTGAAGTGATCAACGCCGAGTCCCGCCAGGCCATGCGCAACGCCCTGAAACGTATTCAGGACGGCGAATACGCCAAAATGTTCATCAGCGAAGGCGCTACCGGCTACCCTTCGATGACCGCCAAGCGTCGTAACAACGCCGCTCACGGTATCGAAGTCATCGGCGAGCAACTGCGCTCCATGATGCCGTGGATCGGTGCCAACAAGATCGTCGACAAAGCCAAGAACTAAGTCGTACGCATCAAGGGAAAACGCGGCTTAGGCCGCGTTTTTTCGTTTGAGGGGTTGGTTCTGGTATAAAGCTGCATCGTTTGCAGGCGAACACTCGCTGCAAGTATCTGTCGAATTTTTTCACACCGTTGCAAGGTAAAGTCCATGAGCGAACGTCCCGAAGAGCCAAACCAGGCTTCCGACGCCGAAAGCATGCTGCCGATCGATGAACATGTCGAAGAAGGGCATGACGCCGAAGGCCGCAAGGTCCGGCATCGTGGCATCTATCTGCTGCCCAACCTATTCACCACGGCGAACCTGTTCGCCGGCTTCTACTCCATCATCAACTCCATGAGTGCCCAGAGCGCGCTGGCGGCGGGTGATGCGGCGAGTGCCAGCAAATACTTTGGCTTTGCTGCTATCGCAATTTTCGTGGCCATGGTGCTCGACGGCCTGGATGGTCGCGTGGCGCGCATGACCAATACTCAAAGCGCTTTTGGCGCCGAGTACGACTCGCTGTCGGACATGGTCGCCTTCGGTGTTGCCCCCGCATTGCTGGCATTTGCCTGGGCATTGGGTGACATGGGCAAGGTTGGCTGGATGGTTGCCTTCATCTATGTCGCGGGTGCCGCTTTGCGCCTGGCGCGCTTCAACACCCAGGTGGGGACTGCCGACAAGCGCTACTTCATCGGCCTTGCCAGCCCGGCAGCGGCGGGTGTTGTCGCGGGGATTGTCTGGGCGTTCAGTGATTACGGGATTCAGGGATCGAAGATGTCGTTCCTGGTTGCCCTGATGGTGGCAGCGGCCGGCATGCTGATGGTCAGCAACATCAAGTACAACAGCTTCAAGGAATTTGACCTCAAAGGGCGCGTGCCTTTCGTGGCCATCCTTGTGGTGGTGCTGGTGTTCGCGGTCGTGTTCAGTGATCCACCGCGTATCCTGCTGCTGGCGTTCCTGGCCTACGCCGCTTCGGGTCCGATTCAGTACTTGTTGCGTCTGCGTCGGGACAAAACATTGTCTTAATGTAATTTCCCCCATACTCCGCAGTCTATTGGTGCATCAGTTCTCCAACGCTGCGGAGTTACCATGTTAATCAAATTACCCAAAGCGTCCGATTGTCACGAATCGGACGTCACGCCTGAATCCTTCTATCTCTCTCGCCGCAGCCTGCTCGGTGGTGCGCTTGCTGGTATTGCCGCCAGCAGCTTGCCGCGTTGGGCCAGTGCGAGCGATGCTTCGCGGTATGCCGACGTCGAGCCGGGCAGCGCGCCCAACTGGTTTACGGAAAAACTTCCGAACACGAAGTGGCAATCGGTGACGGTCAAAGATGAGGCCATCACGCCATTCAAGGATGCAACTCACTACAACAACTTCTATGAGTTCGGGACAGGCAAGGGCGACCCGGCAACGAATGCGGGCTCGCTCAAGACGCAGCCCTGGAGTGTGGTGATTGATGGTGAAGTCGCAAAACCTGGGCGCTATGCCCTGGAGGACTTCATGAAACCCTATGCGCTGGAAGAGCGCATCTACCGTCTGCGTTGCGTCGAGGCATGGTCCATGGTGATTCCGTGGATAGGCTTTCCCATCTCGGCGTTGCTCAAGCAGGTCGAGCCAACCTCCAAAGCCAAGTACATCCGTTTTGAAACCCTCCAGGATCCCAAGAGCATGCCTGGGCAACGCTCAAGTTTCGGCTTGATCGACTGGCCTTATGTGGAAGGGCTGCGCCTGGATGAGGCGATGAATCCTTTGGCGATCCTCGCTGTGGGCATGTATGGGCGGGAGTTGCCTAACCAGAACGGCGCGCCGTTGCGCTTGGTGGTGCCGTGGAAGTATGGCTTCAAGAGTGTGAAGTCCATCGTACGTATCAGTCTGGTCAGTGAGCAGCCGAAAACGACCTGGCAAAGTATTGCTGCCGATGAGTATGGGTTTTATGCGAATGTGAATCCTACGGTCGATCATCCGCGCTGGACCCAGGCGCGGGAGCGCCGCCTGCCGAGCGGCCTGTTCAGTCCGAATGTGCGCCAGACGCAGATGTTCAATGGCTATTCGGATGAGGTCGCTTCTTTATATGCAGGCCTCGATCTGCGGAAGAACTACTGATGCGCTATCCCATCTGGCGCATCGGCGTGTTTGTAGCCGCAGCAGTGTGGCCATTGCTCTGGCTGTATGAAGCGTGGAGCTCTGCGCTGGGGCCTGATCCAGGCAAGGTGCTCGTTGATCGCCTGGGTTTGGGGACGCTCATTTTATTGCTGATCACGCTTGCTATGACGCCGCTGCAGAAATTGAGCGGTTGGGCGGGGTGGATAGCGGTGCGGCGACAGTTGGGGCTGTGGTGCTTTGCTTATGTTGTGCTGCACCTGGCGGCCTATTGTGTGTTTGTCCTGGGGCTGGATTGGTCGCAGCTCGGCGTAGAGTTGAGCAAGCGGCCCTACATCATTGTGGGGGCGCTGGGGTTTGTTGCTCTCCTTATCTTGGCCGTCACGTCGAACCGCTATAGCCAGCGTCGGTTGGGGAGTCGATGGAAGAAACTGCATCGTCTGGTCTATGTGATTCTTGGGCTCGGTTTGCTGCACATGCTATGGATAGTGCGGGCGGACCTGAAGGAGTGGGCCATCTACGCGTCTATAGGTGCGCTACTTCTGTTGATGCGGGTGCCGCCGGTAATGCGTCGAATCCCTCGCCTTATTGCTAAAAAAGCGCCTTCTGCCACAAAAGCGTAATTAAGCCTTGACGGCAGATTCTGGAAGCCTATAATTCGCCCCACTTCCGGCGCAGTCGAAACGGAAAACTCCTTGGTAAACAATGAGTTACGCAGTTCTCGACAGCAAGTTGCTTCAGTTCATCGAAGCCAAAAGGAAGTTGAAAAAGAGGTGTTGACAGCAGCGTGTAACGCTGTAGAATTCGCCTCCCGCTTACGAGAGATCGCAAGCGCAAGTGGTTGAAGTTGTTGAAGAAATCTTCGAAAACTTCTGAAAATAACCACTTGACAGCAAATGAGGCTGCTGTAGAATGCGCGCCTCGGTTGAGACGAAAGATCTTAACCAACCGCTCTTTAACAACTGAATCAAGCAATTCGTGTGGGTGCTTGTGGAGTCAGACTGATAGTCAACAAGATTATCAGCATCACAAGTTACTCCGCGAGAAATCAAAGATGTAACCAACGATTGCTGAGCCAAGTTTAGGGTTTCTTAAAAACCCAAAGATGTTTGAACTGAAGAGTTTGATCATGGCTCAGATTGAACGCTGGCGGCAGGCCTAACACATGCAAGTCGAGCGGTAGAGAGAAGCTTGCTTCTCTTGAGAGCGGCGGACGGGTGAGTAATGCCTAGGAATCTGCCTGGTAGTGGGGGATAACGTTCGGAAACGGACGCTAATACCGCATACGTCCTACGGGAGAAAGCAGGGGACCTTCGGGCCTTGCGCTATCAGATGAGCCTAGGTCGGATTAGCTAGTTGGTGAGGTAATGGCTCACCAAGGCGACGATCCGTAACTGGTCTGAGAGGATGATCAGTCACACTGGAACTGAGACACGGTCCAGACTCCTACGGGAGGCAGCAGTGGGGAATATTGGACAATGGGCGAAAGCCTGATCCAGCCATGCCGCGTGTGTGAAGAAGGTCTTCGGATTGTAAAGCACTTTAAGTTGGGAGGAAGGGTTGTAGATTAATACTCTGCAATTTTGACGTTACCGACAGAATAAGCACCGGCTAACTCTGTGCCAGCAGCCGCGGTAATACAGAGGGTGCAAGCGTTAATCGGAATTACTGGGCGTAAAGCGCGCGTAGGTGGTTTGTTAAGTTGGATGTGAAATCCCCGGGCTCAACCTGGGAACTGCATTCAAAACTGACTGACTAGAGTATGGTAGAGGGTGGTGGAATTTCCTGTGTAGCGGTGAAATGCGTAGATATAGGAAGGAACACCAGTGGCGAAGGCGACCACCTGGACTAATACTGACACTGAGGTGCGAAAGCGTGGGGAGCAAACAGGATTAGATACCCTGGTAGTCCACGCCGTAAACGATGTCAACTAGCCGTTGGAAGCCTTGAGCTTTTAGTGGCGCAGCTAACGCATTAAGTTGACCGCCTGGGGAGTACGGCCGCAAGGTTAAAACTCAAATGAATTGACGGGGGCCCGCACAAGCGGTGGAGCATGTGGTTTAATTCGAAGCAACGCGAAGAACCTTACCAGGCCTTGACATCCAATGAACTTTCTAGAGATAGATTGGTGCCTTCGGGAACATTGAGACAGGTGCTGCATGGCTGTCGTCAGCTCGTGTCGTGAGATGTTGGGTTAAGTCCCGTAACGAGCGCAACCCTTGTCCTTAGTTACCAGCACGTTATGGTGGGCACTCTAAGGAGACTGCCGGTGACAAACCGGAGGAAGGTGGGGATGACGTCAAGTCATCATGGCCCTTACGGCCTGGGCTACACACGTGCTACAATGGTCGGTACAGAGGGTTGCCAAGCCGCGAGGTGGAGCTAATCCCATAAAACCGATCGTAGTCCGGATCGCAGTCTGCAACTCGACTGCGTGAAGTCGGAATCGCTAGTAATCGCGAATCAGAATGTCGCGGTGAATACGTTCCCGGGCCTTGTACACACCGCCCGTCACACCATGGGAGTGGGTTGCACCAGAAGTAGCTAGTCTAACCTTCGGGAGGACGGTTACCACGGTGTGATTCATGACTGGGGTGAAGTCGTAACAAGGTAGCCGTAGGGGAACCTGCGGCTGGATCACCTCCTTAATCGACGACATCAGCTGCTCCATAAGTTCCCACACGAATTGCTTGATTCATTGAAGAAGACGAAAGAAGCAGCCCGAAATTGGGTCTGTAGCTCAGTTGGTTAGAGCGCACCCCTGATAAGGGTGAGGTCGGCAGTTCGAATCTGCCCAGACCCACCAATTTTGTGTGGGAAACGCCTGTAGAAATACGGGGCCATAGCTCAGCTGGGAGAGCGCCTGCCTTGCACGCAGGAGGTCAACGGTTCGATCCCGTTTGGCTCCACCACTACTGCTTCTGTTTGTATAAAGCTTAGAAATGAGCATTCCATCGTTGTGATGGTGAATGTTGATTTCTAGTCTTTGACTAGTTCGTTCTTTAAAAATTTGGGTATGTGATAGAAAGATAGACTGAACGTTACTTTCACTGGTAACGGATCAGGCTAAGGTAAAATTTGTGAGTTCTCTTAACTGAGAAATTCGAATTTTCGGCGAATGTCGTCTTCACAGTATAACCAGATTGCTTGGGGTTATATGGTCAAGTGAAGAAGCGCATACGGTGGATGCCTTGGCAGTCAGAGGCGATGAAAGACGTGGTAGCCTGCGAAAAGCTTCGGGGAGTCGGCAAACAGACTTTGATCCGGAGATGTCTGAATGGGGGAACCCAGCCATCATAAGATGGTTATCTTGTACTGAATACATAGGTGCAAGAGGCGAACCAGGGGAACTGAAACATCTAAGTACCCTGAGGAAAAGAAATCAACCGAGATTCCCTTAGTAGTGGCGAGCGAACGGGGACTAGCCCTTAAGTGGCTTTGAGATTAGCGGAACGCTCTGGAAAGTGCGGCCATAGTGGGTGATAGCCCTGTACGCGAAAATCTCTTAGCCATGAAATCGAGTAGGACGGAGCACGAGAAACTTTGTCTGAATATGGGGGGACCATCCTCCAAGGCTAAATACTACTGACTGACCGATAGTGAACTAGTACCGTGAGGGAAAGGCGAAAAGAACCCCGGAGAGGGGAGTGAAATAGATCCTGAAACCGTATGCGTACAAGCAGTGGGAGCCCACTTTGTTGGGTGACTGCGTACCTTTTGTATAATGGGTCAGCGACTTATTTTCAGTGGCGAGCTTAACCGAATAGGGGAGGCGTAGCGAAAGCGAGTCTTAATAGGGCGTCTAGTCGCTGGGAATAGACCCGAAACCGGGCGATCTATCCATGGGCAGGTTGAAGGTTGGGTAACACTAACTGGAGGACCGAACCGACTACCGTTGAAAAGTTAGCGGATGACCTGTGGATCGGAGTGAAAGGCTAATCAAGCTCGGAGATAGCTGGTTCTCCTCGAAAGCTATTTAGGTAGCGCCTCATGTATCACTGTAGGGGGTAGAGCACTGTTTCGGCTAGGGGGTCATCCCGACTTACCAAACCGATGCAAACTCCGAATACCTACAAGTGCCGAGCATGGGAGACACACGGCGGGTGCTAACGTCCGTCGTGAAAAGGGAAACAACCCAGACCGTCAGCTAAGGTCCCAAAGTTATGGTTAAGTGGGAAACGATGTGGGAAGGCTTAGACAGCTAGGAGGTTGGCTTAGAAGCAGCCACCCTTTAAAGAAAGCGTAATAGCTCACTAGTCGAGTCGGCCTGCGCGGAAGATGTAACGGGGCTCAAACCATACACCGAAGCTACGGGTATCACGTAAGTGATGCGGTAGAGGAGCGTTCTGTAAGCCTGTGAAGGTGAGTTGAGAAGCTTGCTGGAGGTATCAGAAGTGCGAATGCTGACATGAGTAACGATAATGGGTGTGAAAAACACCCACGCCGAAAGACCAAGGTTTCCTGCGCAACGTTAATCGACGCAGGGTTAGTCGGTCCCTAAGGCGAGGCTGAAAAGCGTAGTCGATGGAAAACAGGTTAATATTCCTGTACTTCTGGTTATTGCGATGGAGGGACGGAGAAGGCTAGGCCAGCTTGGCGTTGGTTGTCCAAGTTTAAGGTGGTAGGCTGGAATCTTAGGTAAATCCGGGATTCTAAGGCCGAGAGCTGATGACGAGTTACCTTTCAGGTAACGAAGTGGTTGATGCCATGCTTCCAAGAAAAGCTTCTAAGCTTCAGGTAACCAGGAACCGTACCCCAAACCGACACAGGTGGTTGGGTAGAGAATACCAAGGCGCTTGAGAGAACTCGGGTGAAGGAACTAGGCAAAATGGCACCGTAACTTCGGGAGAAGGTGCGCCGGTGAGGGTGAAGGACTTGCTCCGTAAGCTCATGCCGGTCGAAGATACCAGGCCGCTGCGACTGTTTATTAAAAACACAGCACTCTGCAAACACGAAAGTGGACGTATAGGGTGTGACGCCTGCCCGGTGCCGGAAGGTTAATTGATGGGGTTAGCTAACGCGAAGCTCTTGATCGAAGCCCCGGTAAACGGCGGCCGTAACTATAACGGTCCTAAGGTAGCGAAATTCCTTGTCGGGTAAGTTCCGACCTGCACGAATGGCGTAACGATGGCGGCGCTGTCTCCACCCGAGACTCAGTGAAATTGAAATCGCTGTGAAGATGCAGTGTATCCGCGGCTAGACGGAAAGACCCCGTGAACCTTTACTATAGCTTTGCACTGGACTTTGAATTTGCTTGTGTAGGATAGGTGGGAGGCTTTGAAGCGTGGACGCCAGTCTGCGTGGAGCCATCCTTGAAATACCACCCTGGCAACTTTGAGGTTCTAACTCAGGTCCGTTATCCGGATCGAGGACAGTGTATGGTGGGTAGTTTGACTGGGGCGGTCTCCTCCTAAAGAGTAACGGAGGAGTACGAAGGTGCGCTCAGACCGGTCGGAAATCGGTCGTAGAGTATAAAGGCAAAAGCGCGCTTGACTGCGAGACAGACACGTCGAGCAGGTACGAAAGTAGGTCTTAGTGATCCGGTGGTTCTGTATGGAAGGGCCATCGCTCAACGGATAAAAGGTACTCCGGGGATAACAGGCTGATACCGCCCAAGAGTTCATATCGACGGCGGTGTTTGGCACCTCGATGTCGGCTCATCACATCCTGGGGCTGAAGCCGGTCCCAAGGGTATGGCTGTTCGCCATTTAAAGTGGTACGCGAGCTGGGTTTAGAACGTCGTGAGACAGTTCGGTCCCTATCTGCCGTGGACGTTTGAGATTTGAGAGGGGCTGCTCCTAGTACGAGAGGACCGGAGTGGACGAACCTCTGGTGTTCCGGTTGTCACGCCAGTGGCATTGCCGGGTAGCTATGTTCGGAATAGATAACCGCTGAAAGCATCTAAGCGGGAAACTAGCCTCAAGATGAGATCTCACTGGAACCTTGAGTTCCCTGAAGGGCCGTCGAAGACTACGACGTTGATAGGTTGGGTGTGTAAGCGCTGTGAGGCGTTGAGCTAACCAATACTAATTGCCCGTGAGGCTTGACCATATAACACCCAAGCAATTTGAGTCGAAAGGCCAGATTGCGGTGTGTGAAGACGAAGATGAACCGAAAGTTCGACGCTCACAAAACACCGAAACTATCACATACCCAATTTGCTGAAGCGAGGCCAGCTGGCCACGACTCAGTACCCGAATTTCTTGACGACCATAGAGCATTGGAACCACCTGATCCCATCCCGAACTCAGCAGTGAAACGATGCATCGCCGATGGTAGTGTGGGGTTTCCCCATGTGAGAGTAGGTCATCGTCAAGATTAAATTCCGAAACCCCAATTGCGAAAGCAGTTGGGGTTTTGTTTTGGGCGCTCGAAAAGTGTCCGCCTTGTCCCCGCACGCCTGTCAGGCTGTGCCCGCCCCGTGCGCCACAGTGCTAAAGTCCACCCCTCGATTTTGCTTTTCCCAAGGAAGCCGTTATGCCGGACGCGACGTCCCTCAGCCCTGGATTCATGGTGGTTCACGGCAACCGCCTGGACGAACTGCGCAGCCTGGTGGTCAGTTGGATGCGCCGTTACCCACTGGCGCCTTTGGAAAACGAAATCGCCCTGGTACAAAGTAACGGCATCGCCCAGTGGCTGAAGCTGGCCTTGGCTGAAGATCCGCAAGAAGATGATATGGGCGGCTGTGGCATTGCCGCAGCCATCGACGTACAACTGCCTGGCAGCTTTATGTGGCAGCTCTATCGCATGGTCCTGGGCCGCGACGAAATCCCGCCCAAGTCCCTGCTTGATAAAGCCCCGCTGACCTGGCGCCTCATGCGTCTGTTACCCGAGCTGATCGACCAACCGCACTTCGAACCTCTGCAACGCTTCCTGACGCAAGACACCGACCTGCGCAAACGCTACCAACTCGCCGAGCGCCTGGCTGACCTCTTCGACCAATACCAAGTCTACCGTGCCGACTGGTTGGAAGATTGGGCCGCAGGTCGGCACCAACTGCGCAATGGTCGAGGTGAGTCCAAACCGCTCAACCCAGCCAACTGCTGGCAAGCCGAGCTGTGGCGCGCGCTGCTGCTGGATGTGGGTGAAGCAGGCATGGCCGAAAGTCGGGCCGGTGTACATCAGCGTTTCATCGAGCGCATCAACAGCCTTGAACAAGCACCGCCCGGCTTGCCTCCCCGGGTGATCGTCTTCGGCATCTCATCGCTGCCGGCCCAGGCGCTGGAAGCCTTGGCGGGTCTGGCCCGTTTCAGCCAGGTCCTGCTCTGCGTGCATAACCCCTGCCGCCATCATTGGTCGGACATCGTCGCTGACAAGGACTTGCTGCGTAACGAATACAAACGCCAGGCGCGCAAAGCGGGCATGCCCGTCACTATCGACCCACAAACTTTGCACCAGCACGCCCATCCGCTGCTCGCTGCCTGGGGCAAGCAGGGCCGTGATTACATCAGTCTGCTGGACAGCTACGATGATCCCAACAGCTACCGCGCCGCATTTCGCGACGGTCGTATCGACCTGTTCAGCGACAGCGAACCCACCACGCTGCTCAACCAACTCCAGGACGATATCCTTGAACTGCGCCCGTTGAATGAAACCCGTGAACGGTGGCCCGCTGTCGACTTGCAACGCGATACTTCGATCCGTTTCCATATCGCCCACAGCGCCCAGCGCGAAGTAGAAATCCTCCACGACCAATTACTTCATCGCTTCAGCGCCGACCCCACCTTGCGCCCTCGGGATATCATCGTCATGGTCCCCGACGTCGACAGCTACGCACCGCATATTCGCGCGGTCTTCGGCCAGCTCGAACGCCATGACCCACGCTTTATCCCCTTCACCCTCACAGACCAAGGTCAACGTGGCCGCGACCCGCTGTTGATTGCTGTGGAGCACCTGCTCAAACTCCCCGACAGCCGCTTCCCCGTCAGCGAAATCCTCGACCTGCTCGACGTCCCGGCCCTGCGCGAACGCTTCGCCATCAAAGAGCGTGACCTGCCCACCTTGCATCGCTGGATCGAAGGGGCCGGCATCCGCTGGGGCCTGAATGCCGAGCAACGCGCCGGTTTGGGCCTGCCCGCGGAACTGGAGCAGAACAGCTGGCGATTCGGCCTGCGCCGTATGCTGCTGGGCTATGCCGTCGGCACCGGCACGGCCTGCGACGGTATTGAACCTTATGACGAAATCGGTGGCCTCGATGCGGCCTTGATCGGCCCGCTGGTCGGCTTGCTCGACGCCTTGCACGATGCCCATCAAGCGCTATCAGAACCCGCCGCGCCACAGGCCTGGGGCGAGCGTCTACAACGGTTGATGCAGCTGTTTTTCCTGCCCAGCAGCGAGCACGATGACTACCTGCTGGGCCAGCTCGAACAGCTAAGAGAAACCTGGCTGGAAACCTGCGAATCCGTCGGCTTGCAAGACGAGTTACCTCTTACGGTAGTACGTGAGGCATGGCTTGCCGGATTGGATCAGGGGCGCCTGTCCCAGCGCTTCCTGGCGGGAGCGGTCAATTTCTGTACGCTTATGCCCATGCGTGCGATCCCGTTCAAGCTGGTCTGCCTGCTCGGCATGAACGACGGCGATTACCCGCGGGCCCAGCCACCCCTGGATTTTGACCTGATGGGCAGCGATTACCGCCCCGGCGACCGTTCTCGCCGTGAAGACGACCGCTACTTACTGCTCGAAGCGCTGCTGTCAGCCCGTGACCAGCTGTATATCAGCTGGGTAGGCCGCAGCATCCGTGACAACAGTGATCGCCCGGCCTCGGTACTGATCGGCCAACTGCGCGACCACTTGGCCAGCGGCTGGCAGCACGCCAACAATGATCAGCCGCTGCTCGACGCAATGACCCAAGAGCACCCGCTGCAACCCTTCAGCGCACGCTACTTCCACGAAGGCGATTCGCTGTTCAGCTATGCCCGCGAATGGCAATTGCTGCATCAGGCACCGGCGGTCATCACCCAAGAGCAAGGCTTGACCCCTCACCAACAGGAAGAACCCCTGAGCCTTGGCCAGTTACAGGACTTCCTGCGCAATCCGGTCAAACACTTCTTCAGCCAGCGCCTGAAAGTATTCTTCGAAGCCGCTGAAGTGCCCCTGGCTGATGAAGAACCCTTCGTGCTGGACGCATTGCAACGCTACAGCTTAAGCGACAGCCTGCTGAACGCGGCACTCACCCAACCCGACCAACTCGATCAGGCGCTCAACGCCCAGGCCCTGCGCCTGCAAGGCAGCGGCCTGCTGCCGATGGTCGGTTTCGGTGAATGCCTGCGTAACGAGTTGATCGAGCCGTTGCCGGACCTGGTGCAACGCTATCAACACCTTCTAGCGCTGTGGCCCACCCCGCATACTGGCGCTGAACCGATCAGCTTTGCGTACCAAGGTATCCAGCTGGAAGGTTGGATCAGCGGTCTGCACCGACGCAGTGATGGCGGATTGTTAAGCGTCACCACCATCCCCAACAGTATTGGCTCGATCAAGACACGCAAGTGGCACCGCCTCATCCGCCCTTGGGTCAATCACGTGGTGGCCTGCGCCTGTGGCCTGCCCTTGAGCACCGGCCTGGTAGCCAGTGACGACACCTTGTTGTTGGCCCCACTGGACAAGGCCGGCGCCGAGGACATCCTCGGTAACCTGCTGTTGGCCTGGCACACGGGAATGAGCGCGCCGCTACCGGTCGCAGTGAAAACCGCGTTCGCCTGGCTCGGCCAGACTGACCCCGCCAAGGCCCAAGCGGCAGCGAGCAAAGCCTATGAAGGCGATGGCATCACCACAGACGGCGAACGCCGCGAAACGCCTGCCCTTACGCGGCAATTTCCCGACTACGCGGCCCTGGTCGCCAGTGAAGAGTTCGAAGGCTGGTGCGAAACCCTGTATCGCCCGCTGATCAACGCCCCCTGGCGATCGCTTTCCAGCACGGAGGCTGACGCATGATCGGCAAACCCTTGGCCCTGGCGTTCCCGCTCAAAGGCAGCCAGTTGATTGAAGCCAGTGCCGGCACCGGCAAGACCTTCACCATCTCCGCCTTGTACCTGCGCTTGGTGCTCGGCCACGGCGGTGGTGAGTCCGGTTTCGGCCGCGAACTGCTGCCACCGCAAATCCTCGTGGTGACGTTCACCGACGCCGCCACCAAGGAGCTGCGTGAACGCATCCGCATCCGCCTGGCCGAAGCCGCGCGCTTTTTCCGTGACGAAATCGAGCAGCCTGATGCGCTGATTGCCGACCTGCGTGAGCAATATGAACCGCAGCAATGGCCCGCCTGCGCCAATCGGCTGGACATCGCCGCCCAATGGATGGATGAAGCCGCCGTCTCGACGATCCACAGTTGGTGCCAGCGCATGCTGCGCGAACATGCGTTCGACAGCGGCAGCCTGTTCACCCAGACCCTGGAAACTGACCATAGCGACCTGCTGGGCGAAGTGCTGCGCGACTACTGGCGATTGTTCTGCTACCCAATGCACGACGATGCCCTCAACTGGGTGCGCAACCATTGGGGCGGCCCCGCGGCGCTGATGCCACGGGTGCGTGCGTTGTTCGGCAGCGAGCGGCCCACCGACGAAACCCGCGAGCCAGCCGAACTGATCACCGCCTGCCTGCAAGAACGTCGTGCCGCGCTGGTTGCTCTCAAGGCACCCTGGCAACAATGGGCCGCCGAGCTGCGGGATATCTGCCTGCAAGCCGTGGCCGCCAAGGCGGTCGATGGGCGCAAGATGCAAGCGCGCTACTTCGAGCCCTGGTTCGAAAAGATCAGCGCCTGGGCCGCTGACGAAACCCTGGAACAACTGGACATCGGCACCGGCTTCACCCGCCTGACGCCTGACGGCATGGCCGAAGCGTGGAAAGGCGAGCCGCCGCAGCACCCTGGCATCGAGGCCATGGCCAGCCTCAAAGCCAGCCTCGACGCCTTGCCAACGCCCGACGCGGCGGTGCTGCAACACGCTGCCGGCTGGGTCGGCAAACGCTTCGAGGAAGAGAAACGTCGCCGCGCCGAGATGGGGTTTGACGACATGCTGATCCGCCTCAACGCCGCCCTCCAGGCAGACGGTGGCGAGCGCCTGGCCAGCGTGATCCGCGAGCAATTCCCGGTGGCCCTGATCGATGAATTCCAGGACACCGACCCGGTGCAATACAGCATCTTCGACAGCATCTACCGCATCGAAGAAAACCACCTCGACAGCGGCCTGTTCCTGATCGGCGACCCCAAGCAGGCGATCTACGCCTTTCGCGGCGCCGACATCTACACCTACCTGCGCGCCCGGCAATCTACCACCGGCCGTCATCACACCCTGGGCACCAACTTCCGCTCCAGCCATGCGATGGTCGAGGCGGTGAATCACGTGTTCCAGCGTGCGGAAACCGGTCGTGGTGCGTTCCTGTTCCGTGAGCCCAATGGGGATAACCCGGTGCCGTTTCACCCGGTGCTGTCCCAAGGCCGCAGCGAACACCTGCAGGTCGACGGCCAACCAATGCCGGCCATGAACCTTTGGCACCTGCCCACCGACCAGCCGATTTCCAACGTGGTTTACCGTCAACACCTGGCCGCCGCCTGCGCCACGCAAATCGTTGCGCTGCTCAACGGTGGGCAGCAAGGCACGGCGGGCTTTGTAATAGAGGGTAACCTCAAGGGCGTGTTGCCGTCAGACATCGCCATCCTCGTGCGCGATGGCAAGGAAGCCCAGGCCGTGCGTGCCGAACTGGCCAGCCGTGGCGTGCGCAGTGTGTACCTGTCGGATAAAGACTCGGTGTTTGCCGCCCAGGAAGCCCATGACCTGTTGGCCTGGTTGAAGGCTTGCGCCGAACCCGATGTCGAACGCCCGCTGCGTGCCGCCCTGGCCTGCGTCACCCTGAACCTGTCCCTATCGGAGCTGGAGCGTCTGAATCAGGACGAACTGGCGTGGGAATCACGGGTGATGCAGTTCCGTGGCTACCGTGCCATCTGGCGTACCCAAGGCGTGTTGCCGATGCTGCGTCGCCTGCTCCACGACTTCAAGCTGCCGCAAACCCTCATCGCCCGCAGTGATGGCGAGCGGGTGCTGACCAACCTGTTGCACCTCAGTGAATTGTTGCAACAGGCCGCCTCGGAACTGGATGGCGAGCAGGCGTTGATCCGTCATTTGGCCGAGCATCTGGCGCTGTCGGGACAGGCCGGTGAAGAGCAGATCCTGCGCCTGGAAAGCGACGAGCAACTGGTCAAAGTGGTGACCATCCACAAATCCAAGGGCCTGGAATACGACCTGGTGTTCTTGCCGTTCATCTGTTCGGCCAAGCCTGTGGACGGCAGTCGCTTGCCGCTGCATTACCACGATGGACAGGGCAAGTCCCACGTCAGCCTGCGACCCACGGCCGAGCTGATCGCCCAAGCCGACGATGAGCGCCTGGCCGAAGACCTGCGTTTGTTCTATGTGGCCTTGACCCGCGCCAAACACGCCTGCTGGCTAGGCATCGCCGACCTCAAGCGCGGCAATAACAGCAGCTCGGTCTTGCACCTGTCGGCGTTGGGCTATTTGCTTGGTGCTGGCGCGTCGTTGGGCGAATCAGCGGGTCTGGCGCGCTGGTTGCTGGACTTGCAGCAAGGCTGCGCGGCCATCGGTTATGACCATGTGCCGGACGCCCAAGACATCCTGTTCCACCCGCCGCGCAATCAAGCGACCCTGCTCGCACCATTGCTGCCTGAACGTAAGGCCACGGAAAACTGGTGGATTGCTTCCTACAGTGCCTTGCGCATTGGCGACAGCATGAGCGCCGCCAGTCTTGAAGCACCGGAAAGCCCCCAGGCCCAGAAACTGTTCGATGACGAACGCCTCGACCCCGATGCGCCACGGGAAGTGGTGGCGTCCGGCGGTGATATTCATCGTTTCCCACGCGGTCCTAATCCAGGCACCTTCCTCCACGGCTTGTTGGAGTGGGCCGGTGAAGAGGGTTTCAACGTGACGCCCGAGGCCATCGAAAAAGCCGTGGGCGCACGTTGTAACCGCCGCAACTGGGAAGGCTGGATCGTCACCCTCAGCGGCTGGCTGGGTCATCTGTTGCAAACGCCGTTGCCGCTGTACAACGACCACGTGACCTTAAGCGGCCTTCAGCAGTACCAGATCGAAATGGAGTTCTGGTTCGCCAGTCACACAGTCGATGTGCTGGCCCTCGACAAACTGGTGTGCCTGCACACCCACGGCGGTGTTTCCCGTGTGGCCGCTGAGCCGGTGCTGCTCAACGGCATGTTCAAGGGGTTTATCGACCTGACGTTCGAACACGATGGCCGCTACTACGTGGCGGACTACAAATCCAATTGGCTCGGCCCCGACGATTCGGCCTACACCCAGCAAGCCATGGAGCACTCGATTCTTGAGCATCGGTACGACCTGCAATACGTACTTTACCTGCTGGCCCTGCACCGCCAGCTCAAGGCGCGCCTGCCTGATTATGACTACGACCAGCACGTCGGCGGCGCCCTGTACCTGTTTCTGCGTGGCACCCAGTCGGTGAGCCAGGGGGCGTATTTTACCCGGCCGCCCCGCGAGCTGATCGAAAGTCTGGATCTGCTGTTCCAGGGCAAGCCTATCCCGCCCAAGGTCGAGCCCGTCTGGGAACAAGGAGTGTTGCTATGAGCCTGTCGCCGTTACCGCTAGAGGAGCTGGCACCGCTGAGTCGCGCCACCGACCTGGTGCAGTTGCTTGAGCGTTGGGTCGAGCGTGGCTGGTTGCGGGCCCTGGACAAAGCCTTCGTCGGCTTCCTGCATGAGCTTGACGCCCAGGCCGACCCCTTGGTCTTGTTGGCGGCCGCCTTGACCAGCCATCAACTGGGCCATGGTCACGTCTGCCTTGACCTGTTCGAAACCCTCAAGGCGCCGGACTTCGCCCTGTCATTGCCGCCCGAAGGCGACCTGCACACTGGCGCCATGCTGCTGCCGTCGCAATTGCTGCACGACCTGGACGTTGCCCATTGGTGCCATGCCCTGGCGTGCAGCCCATTGGTAGCGCTGGCGGTCGATGGCAGCGACGCGGCCCAGAGTCGTCCGTTGGTGTTGTCTGGCAAGCGCCTGTACCTGCGCCGCTACTGGACCTACGAGCGACGTATCGACCGCGCCCTGCGCCTGCGCCTTGCGAACGTGGAGCCCGCAGCTGCCGATTTGCCACAACGCCTCAACCGCCTGTTCGACCAACCGGCGCCCGACGGTGTAATTGACTGGCAAAAGCTTGCCTGTGCCCTGGCAACCCGCGGCGCCTTCAGTATCGTCACCGGCGGCCCCGGCACCGGCAAGACCACCACCGTGGTGCGCCTGCTCGCGTTGTTGCAGGCACCCGCTGTGGAGTCCGGCAGCCCGTTGCGTATTCGCCTGGCTGCGCCCACCGGTAAAGCCGCTGCGCGCCTGACCGAATCCATCAGCCAGCAAGTGCTGTCACTGACAGTGCCCGACGACGTGCGGGAAAAAATCCCGACCCAGGTCACCACGGTTCATCGCCTGTTGGGCAGCCGTCCGGGCACCCGCCACTTCCGGCATCACTTGGGTAATCCATTGCCGCTGGACGTGCTGGTGGTGGATGAAGCCTCGATGATTGACCTGGAAATGATGGCCAACCTGCTCGATGCCTTGCCGCCCCATGCGCGTCTGGTATTGCTGGGCGACAAGGACCAGTTGGCGTCGGTGGAGGCCGGTGCGGTACTCGGCGATTTGTGCCGTGACGCCGAAGCCGGCTGGTACAGTCCGCAGACTCTGCAATGGCTGCAAGCGGTCAGCGGCGAAGACCTCAGTGCCAGCGGCCTGCAAGAAGACCTCGATGCCCGTCATCCCCTGGCCCAGCAGGTGGTGATGCTGCGCTATTCGCGTCGTTTCGGCGAAGGCAGCGGCATCGGCCAGCTGGCGCGCTGGGTCAACCAGCAAAATGCCGAAGAGGCACGTCAGTTGCTGGCCGCGCGCCGTCATGACGACCTGTTTTGCCTAAGCCTCAAGGGCGAGCATGACCACGGCTTTGAGCGCTTGGTGCTGGACGGGCAGGGCGACGGCGCCCAGGGTTATCGCTACTACCTGAACCTGCTGCAATCGGCACGTCCACCTCTGGATACGCCGCGCGATGACCCGGCCTGGACCTATTGGGCGCAACAATTGTTGCAAGCCTTTGATGCGTTCCAATTGCTCTGTGCCGTGCGCAAAGGGCCCTGGGGGGTTGAAGGGCTGAACCAGCGCATCACCGCGGCCCTGCGCAAAGTCCGCCTGATCGAAGGCGACGAGCAGTGGTACGAGGGCCGTCCGGTCTTGATGACCCGTAACGACTATGGCTTGGGCCTGATGAACGGGGACATCGGCATCGCGCTGAAACTGCCCGAAAGCGATGGCGGCCCCCACGTGCTACGCGTGGCCTTCCCACGTAACGATGGCCAGGGTGGCGTACGTTTCGTGCTGCCCAGCCGCTTGAATGATGTCGAAACCGTGTATGCGATGACCGTACACAAATCCCAGGGCTCGGAGTTCATCCATACGGCGCTGATCCTGCCGGATGCTTTGAACCCGGTGCTGACCAAAGAATTGATCTATACCGGTATTACCCGCGCCAAGCGCTGGTTCAGCTTGATCGAGCCCCGGGGTGGCGTGTTTGAAGAGGCGGTACGGCGCAAGGTCAAGCGTTTGAGCGGGTTGATGCTGGAGTTGGACGCCGCACCGGAAAAACTGACTGATAGGTCATGAAATATTTCTGATTCAGATGTCTGATTTTTCTGAAAAAATAGTAGGCCCCGTGCCAGCCGTGCTGCGCGGGGGTTCCCGCCGCTGTGCTATCGTTGCGGCATCACCCTGGAAAATACCTGAGAGAAGTGCTGCATGAACGTGGCTGTCTCGCCCACAGAGCGCAGTTTGAGCTGGAGACGCATGTTGCGGGTGGCGGTTCTGTGCCTGCTCGCGCCGCAGGTATGGGCGCAGACGCCCAGCCTCGCCGAGCAGCGCGCCCAGGCGGTCACCCAGGTCGTGCTGGGTATTCTCAGCTACGCGCGGTGGCCGGTGGAGCCTGCGCAATTGCGGCTGTGCATTGTCGGGCCGACTCAGTACACCGATGACCTGGTCAAAGGCACTACCCAGGCCACCGGTCGTCCGGTGCGGGTGCGGCGCCTGCTGGTCGATCATCCGGATATCGTCAATGCCTGCGACGCCATCTACATCGGCAAAATCACGCCTGACGAACGCAACCGCCTGTTTACTTCGTTGATTGGCCACCCTGTGCTCAGCATCAGCGAAGGGGGCGACCAATGCACGGTGGGCAGCCTGTTCTGCCTGCGGGTCAGCGATGAGCAGGTGTCATTCGAGGTCAATCTGGATTCCGTCGCCCGCAGCGGCGTGCGTATCCATCCCAGTGTGTTGCAGTTGTCTCGCCGTCGAGCGCCTGGCTCATGAGCCGCGATAAAGTGCGGCCGACCCTGCGTTCGGTGATTGCCCGCGGGCATATGATCCTGGCGCTGGTAGCGGTGACCCTGGCCAGTGTTTCCCTGACCCTGCTCGGCGTGCTGGCCCTGCGGGTTTACGCCGAGCACAACCTGCACCTGATCGCCCGCTCCATCAACTACACCGTGGAAGCGGCCGTGGTGTTCAACGATAGCGCGGCGGCCACCGAAGCCCTGAGCCTGATTGCCTCCACCGAAGAAGTGGCCCAGGCAGAAGTATTTGATATCAACGGCAAGCTGCTGGCGCGCTGGGTTCGCCCGGAAACCGGCATGTTGTCACGGGTCGAGCTGCAAATAGCGCACGCCCTGCTCGAACAGCCCATCAGCCAGCCGATTCTGCGCCAGGGGCAAACTGTCGGCAGCATCCACCTGGTCGGCCACGGTGGCAGCCTGTTGCGCTTTTTGCTCAGCGGTCTGGTCGGGATTTTGATCTGCACAGCGCTCAGCGCCTGGGTGGCATTGCACCTGTCGCGGCGTCTATTGAATGGCATCACCGTGCCATTGCAACGCTTGGCCGCCGTCGCCCACGCCGCCCGCAGCGAACGAGACTTCGACCGCCGCGTACCCTCGGCGCAGATCGCCGAGCTCGACAGCCTGGGCAGCGACTTCAATGCCCTGCTCGGTGAGATGGAGGCTTGGCAAAGCCACCTGCAAAGCGAAAACGAAACCCTGGCCCACCAGGCCAGCCACGACAGCCTCACCGGCCTGCCCAACCGCGCGTTCTTCGAAGGCCGGCTGATCCGCGCCTTGCGCAGCGCCGCCAAGGTCAACGAGCGGGTGGCGGTGTTGTTCCTCGACAGCGACCGCTTCAAAGACATCAACGACAGCTTCGGTCACGCCGCTGGCGATGCCGTGCTGGTGGCCGTTGCCGACCGCGTGCGGGCGCAACTGCGCGAGGACGACCTGGTGGCGCGCCTGGGCGGTGATGAATTCGCGGTATTACTGGCGCCCCTGCACAAGGCCGAAGACGCCCATCGCATCGCCGACAAAATCATTGCCAGCATGGACATGCCGATTCCACTGCCTGGAGACACCCAGGTGTTGACCTCCCTCAGTATCGGTATTGCCATTTATCCCGAGCATGGCGCCACTCCCGGCACCTTGCTCAACGCCGCCGACGCGGCGATGTACCAGGCCAAACGATTGTCCTCGGGCGGCCAGCAAACGGCGGAGTCGGAGCATCCCGTCGTCAACGTTCAACACAGGAGTTGATTCCCTTGTTCGCTAACACACGCATTTTATTTGTTTCTTTACTCGTCGCTTTCCTGGCCCTCAGCGGCTGCCAGACGCCACCCAAAGGCCTGACCCCGGCGCAAGTCGCCGTGCTCAAACAACAAGGCTTCGAGCTGACCGATGAAGGCTGGGCCTTCGGCCTGTCCGGCAAAGTGCTGTTTGGCAGTGACGTCGAAACCCTCAACAAACCCAGCACCGACATCGTCGAACGCATCGGCCAGGCCCTGGTAGGCGCGGGTATCGAGCGTGTGCGTGTCGACGGCCACACCGACGCCTCCGGCAAAGAACCCTACAACGTGGCACTGTCCCTGCGCCGCGCCAAAAGCGTGGGCAAGGTGCTGACCCGCGTGGGCATGAAAGAAGAAAACATCCAACTGCGCGGCCTGGGCAGCAGCGAGCCGGTGGCGCCGAATACGACCACAGCAGGCCGCACCGAGAATCGCCGGGTGTCAATTGTAGTAATCGCGGACTAAGGCAATTCGCCCGCCTCAACCCGAAACGCAATCTATTGTGGGAGGAGGCCCCCGATAGCCGTGTGTCAGCCAATACAACTGGTGACTGACACACCTATATCGGGAGCAAGCCCCCTCCCACATTTGTTCTGCGGTGTGCTCGCGAGATTGTTCGCTCAACGGCTCGGTGTCATCGCCTGCGGCAAGTCATCCACCACGGCTTTGCCCCTCTCATACAGATAATGCGCGGCCCATGCGTATTGGTCGCCGCGAAAACCTACCAACGACCATTAGGAGTTTTCTCTGTAGGAAAAACCTGTCATGACGAATTTTAATGGCTGGGCTGATGAAGTTTCGCTTTTTCGCAAATGGTGGGCTTAGTTAAATGGACGCTATGAGTAACTACCGTACAGGATTGCGATGAATATGAATGTCAGTCATTTTCGCCAGGGAGGATCTAAAGTCAGGCTTTCAAAAGATGCATTTTCTGAGCTATTGACGGTAAGGGAGTTATTCGAGACTGTAAGTCAAGGTGTTAGATTCGATACCAAGGTCGCTTACATTAATCCTTTACAGTCAAGCGTGCTGAGAGAGGAGCTGAATAGAATACGAAATATGATCGATCATGAAAGTCATGTCTTGATTCTCGATGGCTTTAAGGTGGATAAACTTTCAACGTTCAAATCTCTGGTGTGGACATTCAGTTCCTTACTCGGTGTCCCAATGGTACAGAATCATCTTGGTCATAAAGTGATTGAGGTTTATGACCGAGGTGGCAAAAGCATTGAGGCAGGTGCGAGATACCATCAGACCCGTCAAGGCGCCTATATACATAACGATGGTGTGAGCGACCCGCTGCCTATCGATTACTTGATCCTGGCCTGTGGACAGAAAGCACTTTTAGGAGGTGAGAGCATTCTCATCGATGCAAGCGCGGTATACGCGGAGTTGATGGCGTTCCCAGACGTATTGGAAGAGCTCAAATGCGACTTCTTTTTTGAGAATCGCGGCATGTCAGAGGATGAGCAACTGTTTAAAGCCCCCATCCTCTACTTTTCCAGTGAAGGTATTCCACTGATCAGATACTTTCGAGTCTACATTGAGTCAGCTCACCTTAAGGCAGGAGTGCCTTTAACAGCAGCTCAAACCCAGGCACTGGACTTTCTGGATACTGTTCTCGATCAGTCATCGGTTCAGCATCGAGTACTGCTGGAGCCAGGGCAAGTGCTTATTTCAGCCGATAACAAGTTTCTGCATACGCGTACGAACTTCATTGAAATGAACGCTCCTCGTTCCGAGATCAATGATGCTGAGCCTTTGAGTGATCTGAATCGTTATATGCTACGGCTGTGGTTACGCAAACAATGATGCTTCGGTATTCATAACGTAAGTCCTCCCATATCCGCCATAAGCCGAGCCCCATGGACACCTCCGATATTGCGATCACGTTGGTCTTGGTCTCTGCCTTTATGCACGCCACTTGGAATGCCGTAGTTCGCGCCGGTAGCAGTCGCTTCATGACCTTGGCCATGGTCGACGGCACCGCGCTAGTGATATGCCTGCTGGCGTTGCCGTTTGTCAGTGTGCCTAGCCTGGAGGTATGGGGCTATATACTCGTCTCTGTGGTGCTCAATACGGTCTACCGGCTATTTTTGATTAAAGCGTACGAAACGGGTGACTTCGGTCAGGTTTACCCGGTGATGCGTGGGGTGCCGCCCGTATTGGTCGTGCTGTTTTCTTACTTTCTGCTGCATGAACAGTTGTCCTCCCAGGCGTTGACGGGAGTGTTGCTGATTTGTGTGGGGATTATCAGCTTGACCTTTGTGCGCAGGATGACGGCGCAGATATTCAAGCCGATCCTGATGGCGGTGTGCGCCGGTGCGTTTATTGCGTCTTACACGGTGGTGGATGCTAAAGGTGTAAGAGCCAGTGAGACGGTGCTGCAGTACATTATTTACCTGACAGTATTCCAAAGTATCCCGATCCCGATGCTGGCGTTTTCCAAAGAGCGTTCAACCTTGGCTCGTGCGATACGTGGGCACTGGCGAGTTGGGCTATTAGGCGGTGTTTTTTACCTGGCGTCTTACGGATTGGTGTTGTTTGCCTTGTCGCTGGACGCGGTGGCCAAGGTCTCAGCTCTGCGGGAAACCAGTGTTATTATCGGCGCCATTATTGCCGCGCTGTTCTTTCATGAACGGTTCGGTTGGCGACGGATGCTTTCGGCGTTCGTCATTGTTTGCGGGATCATCTTGATCAAAGTGAGCACCTGATGGCCCAGCGTCCGCCACCCACTCCTATGCTTCAAGCGTTCGTCAGCGCTGCGCAAACCGGTAGCTTTGCGCGTGCAGCGTCTGAGCTTAACCTCACCGCCAGTGCCATTAGCCATCAAATTGCGGGCTTGGAGGAGTGGTGGGGCGTGTCGTTGTTTGAGCGGCACTCGCGTGGCGTCAAACTGACGGTGGCAGGGCAGGCTTTGTTGCCGGTTACCGATGGTTTCTTCAAATCGCTGGATGGGGTGCTGCATTCGCTCAACCCCGGTAAATCCCAACCGCTGTACCTCTCATGCACGTCTTCTCTCTGTTCGACATGGCTGATCCCCAGGATGCACGGTTCTCACACTGAGGCCTCATTCAATCTAGATCTGGTGTTGACCAGCGCCGACATGAACCGCGCCAGCCTGGAGGCTCATCAATATGATGTCGCGGTGGTGATGGGGTACGGCGACTACCCGGATCATCATGTCGAATTACTGATGCGCGATGCGGTGTTCCCCGTTTGTTCGCCGGAGTTTCTGCGGTTGAAGGGTGATATCGCGCTGGAGGATGTCGCCCGCAATCCGCTGATTCATCGGGTGGACGATCAGGTGTGTCCGGGATGGGAAAGTTGGTTTGCGTTTCAGGGGCTGGCGGCGCCGCCTTATCACCATGGGCCGAGATTTCCGGATTCGAGCTTGGCGATCAGCCTGGCGGTGAAGGGCGGAGGGATTGCGCTGGGCAGGACTGCGTTGGTGTATGACCAACTGGAAGACGGTGCGTTAGTTGCGTTGAATAGCCCTGTGATGATGTCCCCTGCGGCCTACTACGTCATTTGTCGAAACGGGCGTCAGTCGGAGCCGGATATTGCTCGGCTGATTGAATGGCTCAAGAACAGCGCGGGTGAGTTTCTGCGCGAAGTTCAGGCTCGGTATCCGCAAATTGCCGGGGCTGGCGCGGTTTAAATGTGGGAAGGAGCAAGGCTCCTCCCGCATTCAAACGGTATTCGCTTAACGGCCCGGCGTCATCGCCTGCGTTAAGTCATCCACCACGGCCTTGCCCATCTCACACAGATAATGCGCAGCCCATGCATATTGCTCACCGCGCACATCCATGGCGGCTTCCATCGCGAGTTTCTTGGAGTAAAAAAGTAGGGTGGAGGCGTGTTCCAATGCTTCCTCAATCGGCATGCCGGAATTAACGCGGAACAGTGGTTTTTGGTTTTCGCCGTAGTCGCCGAAGGTGACTACGCCGAGGGTGATGATGGAGGAAAGCGGTGGATCGGGAACGATCTTGGACATGGTTTTTCCTTAGGTTAATAAGTAGAAACCGCCACGGCATGTCGCTAAACATGGAAAGGTGGCAGCTGTGCGCGGGTTAGCGAACCGGTAACCTAGGAACCCGGTAGACCCGAAGGTCTCCCGCGCACAGCCGCCATAACACGATAAGGCGAGCAAAATGGCTAGCCAGGGTGATTTAGGGCGTTGAACCTACGTTTCTCGGGTCGCTAAACCCAGCCGCTGTTTTGCAGCGACCCGAGGAGGCTAGACACTCAAATCCTATGGCGCAATAGGCCAGGGATTCTCTAGGAAACGTCCTGCAATTTAAAGCGAATCGTCGTTGATGGCGCTTTAATCCGCAAACCTGATCTCCCGCGTCTCCCCCATCAACAACCCCTGATTCTGCTCCGTCACTTCCCGGATGTAATCCCACAACAACGTAATCCGCTTCAACTTCCTCAAATCCTCCCGGCAATACATCCAGAACTGTCGCGTAATCGCGATCTGCTCCCCCAGCACCGGCAACAACCGCGGGTCCTGCGCTGCCAGAAAGCACGGCAATATCGCCATCGACCGGCCTTGCTGCGCCGCCACGTACTGCGCGATCACGCTGGTGCTGCGCAAACTCGCGCTGGCGCCGGGCACGACGTTGGCCAGGTACAGCAGCTCCGAGCTGAACGCCAGGTCATCCACGTAGCTGATAAATGGATGCTCGGCCAAGTCCGCAGGTGTGCGGATCGGCGGGTGTTGGTCGAGGTAGTCCTGGGTGGCGTACAGCTGCAGTTTGTAGTCGCACAGTTTGCAGCACACATACGGTCCGTGTTCCGGGCGTTCCAGGGCGATGACGATGTCGGCTTCGCGCTTGGACAGGCTGATGAAGTGGGGCAGGGGCAGGATGTCCACCGAGATCGCGGGATAAGTGTCGACGAAATGGCTCAGTTGCGGGGTGACGAAAAAGCTGCCGAAGCCTTCGGTGCAACCCATGCGCACATGGCCGGACAGTGCCACACCGGACCCGGACACCTGTTCGCAGGCCATGTGCAGTGTGCTTTCGATGGATTCGGCATAACCCAGCAACCGCTGGCCTTCGCTGGTGAGCACGAAGCCGTTGGTCCGGGATTTTTCGAACAGCAGCGTGCCGAGGGACACTTCCAGTGAACTGATGCGTCGCGACACGGTGGTGTAGTCCACCGCCAGGCGCTTGGCGGCCACGCTGGCCTTGCGGGTGCGCGCCACTTCGAGGAAAAACTTCAGGTCATCCCAGTTCAGGGCGCCCAGGGAGGTGATGTTTTTTTGCATATTGGACCGGCTTTTATGTACGTTCTTATTAGAGATTTGCACATCTATACTCCAAAAACAGTCCGAACGCCTCATTCTTCAAGGCGATTCAACGCCTTGGTTCTCTGCATAACGACAAGATTCTGGAGACCATATGAACGCATCTGCCGATATTTCCGTGCAACAGGTCAAGTTGCTGATCAACGGCGAGTGGGTCGAGTCCAAAACCACCGAGTGGCAAGACATCGTCAACCCGGCCACTCAGCAAGTGCTGGCCAAAGTCCCGTTCGCCACTGCCGATGAAGTCAACGCCGCCATTGACGCTGCCCATCGCGCTTTCCAGACCTGGAAGCTGACACCGATCGGCGCGCGCATGCGCATCATGCTCAAGCTGCAAGCCTTGATCCGCGAACATTCCAAGCGCATTGCTGTAGTCCTCAGCGCCGAGCAGGGCAAGACCATTGCCGATGCCGAGGGCGATATTTTCCGTGGACTGGAAGTGGTCGAACACGCCTGTTCCATCGGCACCCTGCAAATGGGCGAGTTCGCCGAGAACGTGGCCGGCGGCGTGGATACCTACACCCTGCGCCAGCCTATCGGCGTATGCGCCGGCATCACCCCGTTCAACTTCCCGGCGATGATTCCGCTGTGGATGTTCCCGATGGCGATTGCCTGCGGTAACACCTTCGTACTCAAGCCTTCCGAGCAAGACCCGTTGTCGACCATGCTCCTGGTGGAGCTGGCGCTGGAAGCCGGCGTACCGGCGGGCGTGCTCAACGTGGTGCACGGCGGCAAGAGCGTGGTGGATGCACTGTGCACCCACAAAGACATCAAGGCGGTGTCCTTCGTCGGCTCGACGGCCGTCGGCACCCATGTCTATGACCTGGCAGGCAAGCACGGCAAACGCGTCCAATCGATGATGGGCGCCAAGAACCACGCGGTGGTGCTGCCGGATGCCAACCGCGAGCACACCCTCAACGCCCTGGTCGGCGCCGGTTTCGGCGCGGCGGGCCAGCGTTGCATGGCCACCTCGGTGGTGGTGCTGGTGGGTGCGGCCAAGCAGTGGCTGCCAGATCTCAAGGCGTTGGCACAAAAGCTCAAGGTCAATGCAGGCAGCGAAGCCGGCACGGATGTCGGCCCGGTGATTTCCAAGCGCGCCAAGGCACGCATCCTTGAACTGATCGAAAGCGGCGTGAAAGAAGGCGCCAAGCTGGAGCTGGATGGCCGCGATATCAAGGTGCCGGGCTTCGAACAAGGTAACTTTGTCGGCCCGACTCTTTTTTCGGGCGTGACCACCGACATGCGCATCTACACCGAGGAAATCTTCGGCCCGGTGCTGGTGGTGCTGGAAGTCGACACCCTCGATCAAGCCATCGCCCTGGTCAACGCCAACCCGTTCGGCAACGGCACAGGTCTGTTCACCCAGAGCGGTGCGGCGGCGCGTAAATTCCAGAGCGAAATCGATGTGGGCCAGGTCGGCATCAACATCCCCATCCCGGTGCCAGTGCCGTTCTTCAGCTTCACCGGCTCCCGCGGTTCCAAGCTCGGCGACCTGGGCCCTTACGGCAAGCAAGTGGTGCAGTTCTACACTCAGACCAAAACCGTCACCAGCCGCTGGTTCGACGATGACACGGTCAACGATGGCGTCAACACCACCATTAACCTGCGCTGAACCTGGGAGACGATCATGAAGATTGCATTTATCGGCCTGGGCAACATGGGTGCGCCCATGGCCCGCAACCTGATCAAGGCTGGGCACGCGCTTAACCTGTTCGACCTGAACCAGGCGGTACTCAAGGAACTCGCCGAACTGGGCGGCACCATCAGCAGCTCGCCGCGTGATGCGGCCCAGGGCGCCGAACTGGTGATTACCATGCTGCCGGCCGCCGCCCACGTGCGCAGCGTGTGGCTGAATGAAGACGGTGTACTCGCCGGCATCGGCAAAGGCATCCCCGCCGTGGATTGCAGCACCATTGACCCGCAAACCATCCGTGAAGTAGCGGCTGCGGCAGCCAAACAAGGTGTGGCCGTGGCCGATGCGCCGGTCTCCGGTGGCACCGGCGGTGCCCAGGCCGGGACGCTGACCTTCATGGTCGGCGCCAACCCGGAACTGTTCGCCACCCTGCAACCGGTGCTGGCGCAGATGGGCCGCAATATCGTGCACTGCGGCGATGTCGGCACTGGGCAAATCGCCAAGATCTGCAACAACCTGCTGCTGGGTATCAGCATGGTCGGCGTCAGTGAAGCCATGGCCCTGGGCGATGCACTTGGCATTGATACACAAGTGCTGGCCGGCATCATCAACAGCTCCACGGGGCGCTGCTGGAGTTCCGATACCTACAATCCTTGGCCAGGCGTGATCGAGACCGCGCCATCATCGCGTGGCTATACCGGTGGTTTTGGTGCCGACCTGATGCTCAAGGATTTAGGCCTGGCCACCGAAGCTGCACGCCAGGTGCACCAGCCGGTGATCCTCGGCGCAGTGGCCCAGCAGCTGTATCAATCGATGAGCCAGCGTGGGGAAGGGGGCAAGGACTTCTCGGCGATCATCAACAGCTATCGCAAGCCCAAATAAAAACCTGTGGCGAGGGAGCAAGCTCCCTCGCCACAGGTTTTGCTGGGTCAGGCAAACACAAAATACTTACGCACCGTCTCGACCACTTCCCACGTTCCTTTCATCCCCGGTTCCACCACAAAGATATCCCCAGCCCGCAAGTGGATCGGCTCCATGCCTTCAGGCGTGATCACGCAGTAGCCTTCCTGGAAATGGCAGTATTCCCACTTCACGTATTCCACGTACCACTTGCCCGGCGTGCAGATCCAGGTGCCCATGATCTTGCTGCCGTCTTCGCTGGTGTAGGCGTTGAGGTTGACGGTGTGCGGGTCGCCTTCAAGCTTTTCCCATTTGCAGGCATCCAGGACCGGCAGTGGGTGGGTGTCGCGTAGTACGGTGATGGGCTTGGTCATGATGACTCCGAGGCAGGGAAGGGAAAGCTCAACCCTAAGGCCTCGGGCGTTGCGCCAGTGGTCTGAACTCGACATTGGGATGCCCAGAAGCGCAGTCACCTGAACACCGCAGTCCCCTGTGGGAGCCGGGCTTGCCCGCGATGACGCTGGCACAACAAGCATCTCCATTGCCTGACACTCCGCTATCGCGGGCAAGCCCGGCTCCCACAGGAGGTCTTGGTGTATCTGAGCGACAGATCTGTGCATCAAACCGCTGTTTCCTCGCAGTAACTGCGAAATATTTCCCGTGGCGCGCCAGAATTCGCAAGAAAATTCAGAGCTGGCCCTCGTATCATTCACCCCAGTACCCCGTGAGAGCCTTGCAATGAAACCAATAAAAACGTGGTGGGATATCAGCCCGCCCTTGAGCACGGCCACCCCGACCTGGCCGGGCGATACACCGTTCCAGGAAGAGCGCGTGTGGCAGTTCGGCCCGGAGTGTCCGGTAAATGTGGGGCGCGTCACCCTGTCGCCGCACACCGGTGCCCATGTGGATGCGCCGCTGCATTACAGCGCCGATGGGGCGCCGATTGGCGAGGTATCGCTGGATGTGTACATGGGCCCGTGCCGGGTATTGCATTGCCTGGGCAGCGGCGCTCTGGTGCAGCCCCATCAGTTGCAAGGGCGTGTGGATAACCTGCCGGAGCGCGTGCTGCTGCGCACTTATCCACAAGCGCCACTCACCGACTGGGATTCGAACTTCACCGCCATCGCCCCCCAGACCATTGAGTTGCTGGCCAGCCTGGGGGTGCGCCTGATCGGTATCGATACGCCGTCCCTGGACCCGCAGCAATCCAAGACCATGGATTCGCACAACGCCGTGGCGCGCCATGGCATGGCGATCCTCGAAGGCATCGTGCTCGATGACGTACCGGAGGGCGACTATGAACTGATCGCGCTGCCGCTGCGCTTCGCCAACCTGGACGCGAGCCCCGTGCGCGCCATTCTCCGCCCGCTCAAGGAGCCCACGCGATGAGCCAATGTCCTTTCTCAGCTGATTACCAACCGCCGGAAGAATGGCATAACGCCGAACTGAATTTTTCCGAGTCCATGAGCTATGGCGATTACCTGGACCTGGGCAAAGTCCTCAGCGCCCAGCACCCGCTGTCGCCGGATCACAACGAAATGCTCTTCATCATCCAGCACCAGACCTCGGAGCTGTGGATGAAATTGATGCTGCACGAACTCAAGGCCGCCCGCGAACATGTGCGCCTGGGTGAGCTGCCACCGGCGTTCAAGATGCTGGCGCGGGTGTCGCGGATCTTCGATCAACTGGTGCACGCCTGGGCGGTGCTGGCGACCATGACCCCGTCGGAATACAAGGCGATTCGCCCGTTCCTGGGGCAGTCGTCGGGGTTCCAGTCGTTTCAGTACCGCGAGATCGAATTCATCCTCGGCAACAAAAGCCCGGCGCTGCTGCGGCCCCATGCCCATCGCCCGGAGTTGCTGCAGCAATTGCAGGTGGCGATTGCCACGCCGTCGTTGTATGACGAGGCCGTAAACCTGATGGTCAAGGCGGGGTTGGCGATTGATCCCAAACGCGCCGAGCGCGACCCGACCGCCGCCACGGTGCACGATGACTCGGTGGAAGCTGCCTGGCGCGAGGTATATCGCGACCCGAGCCGTTACTGGGATTTGTATCAGTTGGCCGAGAAGTTTATCGACCTGGAAGATTCGTTCCGCCAATGGCGCTTCCGGCATGTCACCACGGTGGAGCGCATCATCGGCTTTCAGCCGGGTACTGGTGGTACTGAAGGCGTGGGGTACCTGCGCAAGATGCTCGACACGGTACTGTTCCCTGAACTCTGGCGAGTACGTTCCACGCTCTAATAAAAAAGCCCCGGATTACCGGGGCTTTTTTCTAGGTGAAATACAGTCAATTGTGGGAGCTGGCTTGTCGGGTCGCCGCATCGCTGCGATGGCGGTGTATCAGTCGGCTCATCCATTGGCTGACACGCCGCAATCGCGGGCAAGCCCGCTCCCACAGGGGTTACTGCGCCACGGCAACCTTCCCGTTTCTGATCCGAAACCGATAGGCGATGTAGATAATCCCTACCCACACCGGCATCGCATACACCGACTCGCGAATCCCCGGAATCGCCAGCATCACGCCAATGATCATCACCATGAACGCCAGGCACAGGTAGTTGCTGAACGGGAACCAGAAGGTCTTGAACGACGGCGTCACGCCTTGCTCGCCCATGGCCTTGCGGAACTTGATATGGGTCAGGCTGATCAATGCCCAGTTGATCATCAACGAAGCAACCACCAGCGCGAACAGCAACTCCAGTGCACTGTGCGGCGCCACGTAGTTGACCACCACGCACAGCATGGTCACCAGCGCCGAAATCGCCAGGGCCCGCAGCGGCACGCCTTGTTTGTTGAGCTTCATCAGCGCCTTGGGCGCGTCACCTTGCTCGGCCAGGCCGAACAGCATGCGGCTGTTGCAGTACACGCCGCTGTTGTACACCGACAACGCCGCGGTCAGCACCACGAAGTTGAGGATGTGGGCGGCGGTGTCGTTGCCGATCAGCGAGAAGATCTGCACAAACGGGCTGCCACTGTAGGCATCGCCCGACGCGCCGAGGGTTTGCAGCAGTTGATCCCACGGGTACAGCGACAACAGCACGGTCAGCGCACCGACGTAGAAAATCAGAATGCGGTACACCACCTGGTTGATCGCTTTGGGGATCACCTTGCGTGGTTCGCTGGCTTCGGCGGCGGTGATGCCGACCAATTCCAGGCCACCGAACGAGAACATGATAAAGGCCATCGACATCAACAGCCCCATGCCGCCATTGGGGAAGAACCCACCGTGGCTCCACAGGTTGCTGACCGAGGCTTGCGGGCCGCCGGTGCCGCTGAACAGCAGGTAGCAGCCGAGCACGATCATGCCGACAATCGCCACCACCTTGATGATCGCAAACCAGAATTCGGCTTCACCGAAGAACTTCACGTTCAGAGTGTTGATCAGGTTCACCGCGACGAAGAACACCAGCGCGCTGACCCAGGTTGGAATCTCCGGCCACCAGAACTGGATGTACTTGCCGACGGCCGTCAGTTCGGCCATGCCCACCAGCACGTAGAGCACCCAATAGTTCCAGCCCGCCAGGAAGCCCGCGTAACCGCCCCAGTATTTATGTGCGAAGTGGCTGAAGGACCCGGCCACCGGCTCTTCGACGATCATCTCGCCGAGCTGGCGCATGATCAGGAACGCGATAAACCCGGCTACCGCATAACCCAGGATCATCGACGGCCCCGCCGACTTGAGCACCCCGGCCGAGCCGAGGAACAAGCCTGTACCAATCGCACCTCCCAAGGCGATCAGCTGAATGTGCCGGTTCTTCAGGCCTCGCTTGAGGCCCACCGGGTTAACCATGTCATCCGCCATTAACATTCCCTTCTACTTGTTTTTCTCAAGGGTGATTGCACGCCGCATCGGCCCCTCAGAACTGCTGAGGGTCAGATATTACTCTGCGTAAACTTTTCGTAATACAACTGAACGCCATCAAGTGTCTGATCCGCCAGCCATTGTTGGATGGATTCGACCATTGGAGGGGGGCCGCACACGTACATATCCGCCGATCTGTCCCGCAATTCGGCCAGGTCGAAATGTTCGGTCAGGTAGCCGCGTTTGCCCGTCCACTCGACTGAGGCGTCGCTCAGCACTTCGGTGTAGCGAAAGTTCGGGATTTTCGTCGCGTAGGCGTGGATACGTGCCGCTTCACATAAGTCTTCGGCGCCGCGCACGCCGTAGTACAGGTGCACAGGTTGTGTGCAGCCGTTGACGACCAGCTCATCGAGCATGCCCAACAACGCCGACAACCCGGTGCCGCCCGCCACCAGTACCAGCGGTTGGGTGACGTGCCGCAGATAAAACGCACCCAAGGGCGCCTCCATCAGCATTTCATTACCTACCTGGCAGCGTTCACGCAGGTAGTTGCTCATGACTCCGTCGGGCAGCAGGCGTACCAGGAACTGCAACTGATTACCCGGCCGGTTGGCGAAGGAGTAGGAGCGCCAGCTATCGGTGCCGGGCACTGACAGACGCGCATATTGGCCCGGCAAAAAATCCAGTGGCTGGTCCAGTTGCACCTGCAAGATGGCGGTGCTGGTCGAGACCTGCTGCACCGCGCTCACCGTGCCGCGTACCTGCACGGGCCCGGGGGCGTTGCACAGGCTCGAATCAAAGTCGAAATAAAAGGTGGCGTCGGACTTCACCCGAGTCTGGCAACTGAGCATCTTGCGCTGTTGCAGGTCGAGGCTGGAGAGCGCTTCCTCGTCGACGTAGTCCTGGGTGTACTCA
Organism: Pseudomonas sp. CCI1.1; assembly: GCF_034348165.1. Classification (NCBI taxonomy): domain Bacteria; kingdom Pseudomonadati; phylum Pseudomonadota; class Gammaproteobacteria; order Pseudomonadales; family Pseudomonadaceae; genus Pseudomonas; species Pseudomonas sp. CCI1.1. The sequence goes on along the minus strand of NZ_CP133780.1, from coordinate 3,488,782 downwards.
CCGGATTCGCAACGCCCCTGGCAGGTGCCGCACACACCTTCGCGGCAATCGAGCGGGATCTTGATGCCGTTGCGCAGGGCCGCGTCCAACAGGATTTCATGGGCGCCCACCGGGAAGAACAGGGTCTTGCCATCGGCAAAGCTGAAGGCCACTTTGTGATTCATTGATGAACTCCACGCGTGCCCCTGTGGCGAGGGAGCTTGCTCCCGCTGGGCTGCGAAGCTGCCCCAAAAAACTGGGAGCGCTGCGCACTCCAGCGGGAGCAAGCTCCCTCGCCACAGGGGGGGCTGGTTTTAAAGGTGATAGAAATCCAGCACCGAGTTGATGGTGTCGTTGAGCAGCAGGGCGTGCTTGCGCGTGATCAGCCAGCTTTCGCCCTCGGGCTTGAGGCGATAGGTTGCGTGCCCATAGAACTGCTCGGAAGTAGCCAGCCGATAAAACAGCGTGTGCCAGTTCAAGCGCACCTCCAAGGTGCCGTCACTTTGTTCGGCAATGCGTACGTTATTGATCAGGTGCAAGGTGCGCGGCATCGGCGTGGCAGAGGCGGCTTTGCCGGTGCGCAGGCGGAACACACGGTCCTCCAGGCCCGAGCGGTTGGCGTAGTAGATCAACGACATCTCGCGCTTGGGGTCTTGGGTGTAGACGTGTTCGGAATCCCATTGCGGCAGGTGAAACTCACTCTGCGGGTCGAACAACTGCACGTAGGCATCCCAGTCCTGGGCGTCGCACAGTTCGGATTTGCGGTAGAAAAACTGCTCGATCTGGTACTGCAATTGCGCATTCATCACTTCACCTCCCGCAGTGTCAGCGCTTGTCGCTCCAGGCCCTGGAGCAGGAACTGCTGCCAGTTGCGATGCTGGTTGACGTACAAACCTTCGTGGGTGAACTCGGTGCCGGTCATGGCTGGTTGGATGCCAATGGCTTCGCTGTTGGGCGTCGGCCCAGTCTCCCAGCGATGGCTGCCTCGTGAGATATCGCTCCAGCGCTCCAGGCGGCCCTGGAAACCGCGCTGGGCTTCGCGAAACTCCACCAGGTCATCCGGCGTGCCCATGCCCGAGACGTTGAAGAAGTCCTCGAACTGGCGAATCCGGTTTTCGCGGTCGGCGTCGGACTCACCCTTGACCCCCAGGCACTGGCTGATGATCTCGGTCTTGTTCCAGGCCACCGGGCGGATGATGCGCAACTGCGAGCTGATCTGGTCGAGAAAGAACAGGCTGGGGTAGATATTCAGGTTGCGCAGGCGGTGCATCATCCACTCGGCCTTCTGCTGGCCGTGTTCTTCTACCAGGCGCGGCATGATGGTGGCGTACCCGGAGCGTACGCTGGGGTTGGGCATGTCGCTGAACAACACACTGTGGCCATTGTTGAAGGCGAACCAGCCGTCGTCGGTATTTGCGTCGCCGGCGCCGAGCTTGCTGTAGTCCAGCGTCGTGCTGGAACCTGCGCCGTTCTCGGTGTTGACCTGCTGGCGATGCTGCACGGTGGCCACGTAGTTGTAGTGCACGGTGCTGACGTGATAACCGTCCAGGCCGTTTTCGTTTTGCAGCTTCCAGTTGCCGTCATAGGTGTAGGCGGACTTGCCCGGCAGCACCTCCAACTCTCCGGTGGCCGATTGCGCCACCATCATGTCGAAGAACACTTTGGCGTCGCCGAGGAAATCTTCCAGGCTGTCGGTGCCGTTCACGTCCAGGCTGATAAACACAAAGCCCTTGTAGCTGTCGATGCGCGCTTTTTTCAGGCCGCGGGTGGCCTTGTCGAAACCTTCCGGGTATTCCCCCGGCGCCTTGACCTTCACCAGTCGGCCATCGCTCTTGTAGCACCAGGCGTGGAACGGGCAGGTGAAGGTGGACTGGTTGCCCTTGCCCACGCGGGTGAGGGTGGTGCCGCGATGCTGGCAGGCGTTGATCAGCGCGTTGAGCCGGCCTTCGCCGTCGCGGGTGATGATCATCGGCTGGCGCCCGGCGCGCATCGTCACGAAGTCGTGGTTATGGGCCAGTTCGCTTTCGTGGCAGGCGTAGATCCAGTTCTTCTCGAAGATCAGTTCCATCTCCAGGTCGAACAGCTCGGGCTCGGTGAACATGTCGCGGGCGATGCGGAACACTTCATCCGCCGGGCGAAAGTCCAGGCAACTTTCGATAAAGGATTTCCACTGCTCGACGGTTCTTGCACCACTCATGGGAGGCACCTTTTGATCATGGCTAAACGGTGAGCCATTAAGCGGCTGCGATGCGGTGGCGGGCTATCCGCTTAATGGGGGAACGCAGGCCGCAAAGTTGGGCAGCAAATACCCATGGCGGTGCGCGCAGGTGACGGCATGCGCTACTGTGATGGTGGGCGATGGTCGTAAAGCCCTGGGATTTATCCACATAGTCGACCGTTACTATCCACCCAGTGGCCACGCTGCTGGCGTGGCCTGGAACTTGCTGTCGAGGTTCAACGACGCGCCGCCAGAGCGCGCAAATGCCTAACCGCCGTGGGTGCACCCTGATGAGTAGCCAGACACGCGATATTCATATTCAACGCTTCGACCTGGAAGGCGCGCGCAGCTGGATGTCCGGCATCTGCGGGCCCCATCGCCTGGCGACGGCCACCCCCGAGCGCCTGCGCTTTCACCACAGCGCCAACGTGTTCAAGTCCCGCGCCACCACCCTGGGCGTGATCGAATACGGTACCGATGTGACCATCGACATCGAAGACGCCGAGCACTTTCGCAGCTACAGCTTGAGCCTGCCGCTGGTGGGCGAGCAGGAGCTGAGCAAGAACGGTGAGCGCCTCAGTTCCAACCGCGACCAGGGCGTGATCATTTCACCCAATGAGCATCAGGTGCTGGCGATTTCCGGTGACTGCCGCAAGTTGCAGGTGGTGATCACCCGCGCGGCGATGAGCGAGTCACTGGAAGGTTTGCTGCAACGGCCCATCGATGCACCGCTGCGGTTTGAGTCGGTGATGGATGCTGTGGACGGAGCACCGGCCTCGTGGTGGCGCATGGCGCGATACTTCATCGCCGAACTGGAATGCAGCAGTGAGTTGTACGAGCAGGCGGCGTTTACCCGTGACCTGGAAAGCTCGCTGATCAAGGGGCTGATCCTGGCCCAACCGAATAACTACTCTGAAGAGTTGCGCGAGGTGTTGGGGGTAAAACTGCCGCACTACTTGATCCGTGCGCGGCAATTCATCCACGACAACGCCCGTGAAGTGCTGCACCTGGAAGACCTGGAAGCGGCAGCGGGCGTGTCGCGGTTCAAACTGTTCGATGCGTTTCGCAAGTACTTCGCACTGTCGCCCATGGCGTATCTGAAGAAGCATCGGCTGGGGGCGGTGCGCCAGGAAATTCTGGAGCAGGGCTCAATGCGCACTATTTCTGAAATCGCCCTGGGCTGGGGGTTTACGCACCTGGGGCGGTTTTCGGCGGAATACCGCAAGCTGTTCGATGAGTCGCCCAGCCAGACATTGCAACGCAAGCGCCTGCGCATTACTTGAACTCGGGTGAGGATCAACAGGTGGGAGCTGGCTTGCCTGCGATAGCGGCCGGCCGATCAACACGATGCCAACTGATCCGCCGCCATCGCAGGCAAGCCAGCTCCCACATGGAGTATGGGGTGCCTGGAGGATCTCAGATCAACTCCTCAACCAGTTGCAAGCAATGAGTCAGCCCCGGCGACCGGTCATTCACCCGCCGGCTGAGGATGATCGGCGAACTCGCCGTCGCCTCCACCACCGGCGTATAGCCAATATCCGCCCGATGCAGCACCTGCACCGACGCCGGCACCAGCGTCACGCCCATACCGGCGCCCACCAGGCCGATAGCGGTCTGCAATTCGTTGGTCCACTGCGCCACCTTCACGCTCAAGCCATGGGCGTCGAACAGCGCGATCACATGGTCGGCATAGCTGGGGCGCGGGTTGCCGGGGTAGAGCACGAAGGGTTCGGCAGCCAACTGGGCGAGGGTGGCCGGAGCGCCCAGCAACGGGTGACCGCTGGGCAGCACCGCCACCAGGCGGTCTTCCACCAGTACGCGCTGGACAATGGCCGGGTCGTCGATGCGAATACGCCCGAAGCCCACGTCAATGCGGCCAGCCTTGAGAGCTTCGACCTGCTGCAAGGTGGTCATCTCCGACAAACCCAGCTCCAGCTCCAGGGCCTCGTGAGTGCGCAGGCGCCGAATCAGCTCCGGCAGCACGCCATACAAGGTCGACGGCGCAAAGCCGATGCCCAGCCAGGTTTTCTCGCCTTGGCCGATGCGCCGAGTGGTGTCGCAGACCTTGTCCAGTTGTTCGAGCAGTACATTGGCGTGCTCATAGAAAAAACGCCCGGCTTCGGTCAGGCGCAAAGGCCGACTGCGCTCCAGCAGCACCACCCCCAGTTCATCCTCCAACTGCTGGATCTGCCGGCTCAAGGGCGGCTGGGCGATGTGCAGGCGTTCGGCAGCCCGGGTGAAGTTAAAGGTTTCGCCCAGCACCTGGAAATAGCGCAAGTGACGCAGTTCCATATCGACTCCTTTCATACCTTGAGGGTATCGCACCAGACCAATTCTATATTGGAACCCCAAAAAAATGCGGCACAGAATCGACGCAAATCTATAAAGAACCCAACGGGTATTGCCATGCCGATTTGCGCCATCGAATCGATCGACACGCTTATTGTTGATCTGCCCACCATTCGCCCGCACAAGCTGGCGATGCACACCATGCAAAACCAGACCCTGGTGATCATCCGCCTGCGTTGTGCCGACGGCATTGAGGGCATCGGCGAAGCCACCACCATTGGCGGCCTGAGCTACGGCAATGAAAGCCCCGACAGCATCAAAATCAATATCGACCGCCACTTTGCGCCGCTATTGATCGGTCAGGACGCGAGCAACGTCAATGCGGCCATGTTGCGCCTGGAACGCAGTATTCGTGGCAACACCTTTGCCAAGTCCGGTATCGAAAGCGCCTTGCTCGACGCGCTCGGCAAACGCCTCGGGCTGCCGGTCAGCGAGCTGCTGGGCGGGCGTGTGCGTGATGCGTTGCCGGTGGCCTGGACCCTGGCCAGCGGTAATACCGAACAGGACATCAACGAGGCCGAGAAAATGCTCGACCTGCGCCGTCACCGCCTCTTCAAATTGAAGATTGGCGCCGGTGAAGTCAGCCGCGACCTGGCCCATGTGATCGCAATCAAGAAAGCCCTGGGCGAGCGCGCCAGTGTGCGCGTCGACGTCAACCAGGCCTGGGATGAGGCCGTGGCCCTGCGGGCATGCAAGGTGCTCGGCGACCACGGTATCGATCTGATCGAACAACCGATCTCGCGCAACAACCGTGGCGGCATGGCCCGGCTCAACCTGTCGAGCCCGGTGCCGATCATGGCCGATGAATCTATCGAATGTGTGGAAGACGCCTTTAACCTGGCCCGTGAAGGCGCGGCCACGGTGTTCGCCCTCAAGATCGCCAAGAACGGTGGCCCTCGCGCTGTATTGCGCACGGCGGCGATTGCCGAAGCGGCTGGCATCGGCCTGTACGGCGGCACCATGCTCGAAGGCGGCATTGGCACCCTGGCCTCGGCCCATGCCTTTCTCACGCTGAACACCCTGGCGTGGGGCACCGAATTGTTCGGCCCGCTGTTGCTCACCGAAGACATCCTCACCGAGCCACCGGTGTACCGCGATTTCCAGCTGCATGTGTCCACTGCGCCGGGCCTGGGTCTGACGCTCGATGAAGAGCGCCTGGCGTTCTTTCGCCGTGACAAACACTAAGAGGCCTCTGCCATGTTGTTCCACGTAAAAATGACCGTGAACCTGCCCCTCGATATGCACCCCGAGCGTGCCGCCAGCCTCAAGGCCGAGGAGAAAGCCTTGGCGCAGCGCCTGCAACAAGAGGGCAAATGGCGCCACCTGTGGCGCATCGCCGGGCATTACGCCAACTACAGCGTGTTCGATCTCGACAGCGTCCAGGACCTGCACGACCTGCTGATGCAACTGCCATTGTTCCCCTACATGGCCATCGAAGTGAATGCGCTGTGCCGCCATCCGTCGTCGATCCATGCGGACGACCGCTGAGCCGGCTTGCACCTATAACTACAAGATGAGGAATGCACCATGTCCATCCGCCTGTCCCAGACTGCCCACGCCCAACAGTTTCTCGAAGAAGCCAGCGGCAACCTCAATGACGCGGGCAACCCACGTACCAAGGCGCTGATTTACCGGATCCTGCGCGACACCGTGAACATCATCGAAGACCTGGAAGTGACCCCGGAAGAATTCTGGAAGGCGGTCAACTACCTCAATGAACTGGGCAAAAACCAGGAGGCCGGTCTACTCGCTGCCGGCCTGGGCCTGGAGCATTATCTGGACCTGTTGATGGACGCCGCCGATGAGCAGGCAGGCAAGTCCGGCGGTACACCGCGCACCATCGAAGGCCCGTTGTATGTGGCCGGCGCGCCGCTGTCCCAATACGAAGCACGGCTGGATGATGGTCAGGACGACGCGGTGCCGTTGTTCATGCGCGGGCAAGTGCGCGATACCGCAGGCAAGCCATTGGCGGGGGCGATTGTCGATGTGTGGCAGGCCAATACCGGCGGCACTTACTCGTGGTTCGACCCGAATCAATCTGAATTCAACCTGCGTCGCCGTATCGAGACCGACGCCCAGGGCAACTACCGTTTTCGCAGCATCGTACCTTCGGGCTACGGTTGCCCGCCGAGCGGGCCGACGCAACAGTTGCTCGACCAATTGGGGCGCCACGGGCAACGGCCGGCGCATATCCACTTCTTCATCTCGGCGCCTGGGCACCGGCACCTGACCACGCAGATCAACCTGTCGGATGACCCGTACCTGCACGATGACTTCGCCTATGCCACCCGCGATGAACTGATTGCCGAGATCCGCTTCAGCGACGATCCGCAACTGGCGCGGGAATTTGGCGTGCAAGGACGGTTTGCGCAGATTGATTTTGACTTTGAGTTGCAGGTGGCGGATGCGCCAATAGAACAGCAGCGCATGCAACGAGTGCGTGCTCTGGAAGACTGATCAACTCGGTCAACTGTGGGAGCTCGCTTGCCTGCGATAGCGGTGGAACATTCACTACCGCTATCGCAGGCAAGCCAGCTCCCACATTGGTTTTGGGGTGTTTGTGTTATTTGCGCACGACCAGGTCCAACACCTCATCCCGGTCCTTGATCTTCTGCAGCACGATCTCCGAACGGATATCCATCACCCCCGCCGTGCGGTTCAGGTGGTTCACGATAAAGTCCGAAAAGTGCTTGAGGTTACGCGCCTGCACCCGCAGCACATAGTTGCTGGCGCCGGTGATCACATAGGCGCTCGCCACCTCTGGCCAGCCTTGCACCTTCTTGATGAACGTCTCATGCCAGTCCTCCACATCCTGGCGCAACGACAGGTGCACGATGGCTTCCAGCTCGATCCCCAACTGCTCGGCGTTCAATACCGCGCGGTAGCCGCTGATGATTCCCTCGCTCTCCAGCAGGCGCAAACGGCGCAGGCATGCGGACGGCGACAACGCGACTTTTTCCGCCAGTTCCTGGTTGCTGATGCGGCCATCCTGTTGCAGAAAATGCAGGAGGCGCAGGTCGGTGGCGTCGAGAATCATGCTTGGAAGATATCCGCGTATTTTGAGATTAAATTCGAATTTCCTACAGCTTAAATAGCCGTTTACCCACCACTTTGCACGAAAATTCTCTAAAAGTTCGTTCATTATTTGGTCCATCCTCACCTATAAAAACCAGGACGACCCATGACCACTCGAAGCCATTGCCGCGCCCTCGACGCGCAGGACCCGCTAGCACCCCTGCGTGCCCAATTCGCCTTGCCCGAGGGCGTGATCTACCTCGACGGCAACTCCCTCGGCGCCCGCCCGGTGGCGGCGCTGGAACGAGCACAACAGGTGATCGCCGAGGAGTGGGGCAACGGCTTGATTCGTAGCTGGAACAGCGCTGGCTGGGCGCAGTTGTCCCAGCGCCTGGGCAATCGCCTGGCGCCATTGATTGGTGCGCGTGACGGCGAGGTAGTGATCACCGACACCACCTCGATCAACCTGTTCAAAGTGCTCAGCGCCGCCTTGAGTGTGCAGCGCCAACGTACACCTGCGCGCAAGGTCATCGTCAGCGAAGCGAGCAACTTTCCCACCGACTTGTACATCGCCGAAGGCTTGGCCGAATTGCTGCAACAAGGCTATTCCCTGCGCCTGGTGAACAGCCCGGCGGAACTTCCCCAGGCTATCGATGCGGACGTGGCGGTGGTGATGCTCACCCACGTCAACTACAAGACCGGCTATATGTACGACATGGCGGCCCTGACCGCGCTGAGCCACGAGTGCGGCGCGCTGAGCATCTGGGACCTGGCGCATTCGGCGGGCGCGGTGCCTGTCGACCTGCATCAGGCCAATGCGGATTATGCGATTGGCTGCACCTACAAATACCTCAACGGCGGACCGGGCTCCCAGGCGTTTGTGTGGGTCAACCCGGCGTTGGTGGATGTGGTGCGCCAGCCGTTGTCCGGGTGGTTCGGGCATACCCGCCAGTTCGCCATGGATTCCACCTACGCCCCCAGCGCCGGCATTGCCCGCTACCTCTGCGGTACGCAGCCGATTACCTCGTTGGCCATGGTGGAATGCGGCCTGGAGATTTTCGCCCAGACCGACATGGCCAGCCTGCGCCGCAAATCCCTGGCCTTGACCGACCTGTTTATTGCGTTGGTCGAAAGCCGTTGCGCCGCCCACGGCCTGGAGCTGATCACCCCGCGTGAACACGCCCGGCGCGGCAGCCACGTCAGCTTTGAACACCCCGAAGGTTACGCCGTGATCCAGGCCTTGATCGCCCGAGGCGTGATCGGCGATTACCGTGAACCGCGGATCATGCGCTTTGGTTTCACGCCGCTGTACACCAGCTTTACCGAGGTGTGGGACGCCGTGGAAATTCTCGGTGAAATTCTCGACAACGCCACCTGGGACCAGCCGCAATTCAAAGTCCGCAACAGCGTTACTTAAGGGCAACACAGATCAAATGTGGGAGCTGGCTTGCCTGCGATAGCGTCGGTGCATTCACTACCGTTATCGCAGGCAAGCCAGCTCCAACAGGTTCATCGTCAGCCACCATCACAATAATAAAGGGGCACACCCGTGACCACGCCAGACAACGGCTTTGCAGAGATTACCCACCGTGAACTGGGCCTGAGGCGCCAGCTCACTTCCGGCCAGATGAGCATGATCGCCATCGGTGGCGCCATCGGCACCGGGCTGTTCATGGGCAGCGCCTACGCCATCGGTTATGCCGGGCCGAGCGTGCTGGTGAGCTACGCCATCGGCGCGTTGATTACCTTGCTGCTGATGGGCTGCCTGGCGGAGATGACGGTGGCCCATTCCACCTCCGGCTCCTTTGGCGCCTATGCCGAGTTCTACATCAGCCCGTTGGCCGGGTTCCTGGTGCGGTATGCCTACTGGGCGGCGATTGTGCTGGCGGTGGGGGCCGAGGTCACGGCGGTGGCGATGTACATGAAGTACTGGTTTGCCAACGTGCCGGAGTGGGTGTGGATCGTGTCGTTTTCCAGTGTGCTGATCCTGCTCAACGCGATCAGCGTGAAGACCTTCGGCAACTTCGAATACTGGTTCTCGACGATCAAGATCAGCGCTATTGTCGGTTTCATCATACTGGCGGTGTATGTGGTGTTCGGCTCTGGTAACCCCGACTACGGCGTGCAGAACTACACGGCCCACGACGGCTTTTTCCCCCATGGCTTGAGTGGCATGTGGATCGCGGTGATCGTGTCGATCTTCAGCTACCTCAGTGTCGAGATGATCGCCGTGGCCGCCGGTGAAGCCGCCGACCCGGAGCAGGCGGTGAAGAAAGCCTTCCGCGCTACCATCGTGCGGCTGGTGGTGTTCTATCTGCTGACCCTGGCGCTGATGCTCGCCATCGTACCGTGGAACCAGGCCGGCCAGGCCCAGAGCCCGTTTGTCACAGTGATGCAGACCATCGGCATTCCCGGCGCCACTGGAGTGATGAATTTCGTGATCCTGATCGCAGCGCTGTCGGCCATGAACAGCCAGCTCTACATCACCACGCGCATGATGTTCAGCCTGTCCCGCGCCGGCTTTGCGCCCAAGTCCATGGGCGCGTTGAGCAAGAACGGCATTCCGCTCAACGCTTTGCTGCTGTCCAGTTCGGGTATTGCCCTGGCGACGTTGCTCAACGTGGTGTACCCGGAAAGTTCGTTCACCCTGATGATGGCGATCTCGATGTTTGGCGCGATCTTCACCTGGTTCATGATCTTCCTCACTCACCTGTTTTTCCGCCGCTATCGCAAGCGTCATGGCGGGGCGAAGTTGTCGTTCCAGTTGCGCCTGTTTCCCTACAGCACGTTGCTGGGGTTGGTGCTGATGGGGGCGGTGATGATCACCACCTACTTCACCGACGCCTTCAAGATGACACTGGTGTTTGGCGTGCCGTTCCTGCTGATTCTGTCGGCTGTGTATTACGGGTTCTTCCGCAAGGGCAGGGCCAAGGCGTCGAACAAAGCCCTGGCATAACCCGGCAGTTGCTCGAACGAGCGTGCGCATAACAGCAGTTTGCGGCAGGCCCACTCCTCTTGCAGGGGGTGGGCCTTGAAACGACGTTCTGATGGCCAGCGCGCCAAGGCGGCCTGAGGCACGATGCCCAGGCCCGCGCCGCCGGCGACCATGCGAATCACCCCATCAAAACCGTCGGCGCGAATGCGCGTCTGCAAGCGAAAGCCAGCGTGCAGTGCCTGTTCTTCCAGGTAAACCGCCAACGCGCTGTTGGCCCCCAGGCCCACGTAGTCGTATTGCAAGCTCTCGATAAAACTCGCGCTGGTCAACGGGTGGTCCAGGGGCATGATCAGCACCAGCGGGTCGTCGCGAAACGCCAGGGTCTGCAAGCCGTGGGTGTCTACTGCATCGGAAATAATCCCCAGCTCGGCGGTGCCCTGGCGCAAGGCGTGGGTGATGCGCAGGCTGGGCAACTCTTGCAGGTCGATATCGAGGTTGGGGTGCTCGCGCAAAAACTGCGCGAGCAGTTCAGGCAGGTACTCGCTGAGGGCGGTGGTATTGCACAGCAGGCGTACCTGGCCTTTGACGCCATTGGCGTATTCGGCCAGGTCTTGCTGCAGATGGTCGGCCTGCTGCAACAGCAGGCGGGCATGCCGGGCCAGGGCTTTGCCCGCGGGTGTTGGGGTCACGCCACGGCGGCCGCGCTCGAGAAACGCAATGCTCAGTGAAGACTCCATGGCTCGGATGCGTGCGCTGGCGGCAGCCAGGGACAGGTGGCTGCGGGCCGCGCCGGCGGTGATATTGCCGCTGTCCAGGATGTGCAGGTAGAGGCGCAGGTCGATGAGGTCAAAGTGCATGAAGTTTCCCTGTGACTGGAAGGGCCTCATCGCAGGCATGCCAGCTCCCACACTTGAATGTATTCACAATTCCAAATGTGGGAGCTGGCTTGCCTGCGATAGCGTCATCAGCCTCACGCAAAACAAGAGGCTGGCTCAGTATATGGCGAATTTTCAGCCACTCTCCAGCCCTGCACAATCGATGCATGAATACCTTCCTCTCCTTCTACCAAAACCTCGGTCCCGCACTGACAGCGCTGGTCATCACTACCTTCCTGCTGGCCGGTACGGTGAAGGGCGTCATCGGCCTGGGCTTGCCCACTGTAGCCATGGGCATGCTTGGCCTGGCTATGCTGCCGGCGCAGGCTGCGGTATTGCTGATCATTCCTTCGACGGTAACCAACCTCTGGCAACTGTCCTTTGGCGGGCACTTGGGTGCCTTGCTCAAACGCCTGTGGCCGATGCTGTTGCTGATTTTCCTCGGCACCGGGCTGGGCACCTTGTGGCTAGGCATGGGTAGCGGACCTTGGGTGGTGCGTGCCCTGGGCGCGGCTTTACTGGTGTATGCGCTGAGCGGGTTATTCCTGCCGACCTTCAAGGTCGCGCCCCGAACCGAGCGCTGGCTGGGCCCCATGTGCGGGGTGATCACCGGCATCATTACCTCGGCCACCGGTGTCTTCGTGATCCCTGCGGTGCCGTACCTGCAGGCGCTGGGCTTGAGCCGTGACCAGTTGGTGCAGGCGCTGGGGCTGTCGTTCACCGTATCGACGTTGGCACTTGCCGCCGGGCTGGCTTGGCGCGGTGTGCTGGGCGGGGGTGAAATGGGGGCGTCGGTGTTGGCGCTGGTGCCGGCCTTGCTGGGGATGTGGCTGGGCCAGGTGGTGCGTCGGCGTATCAGTGCCGTGTGGTTCAAACGTGGATTTTTTACCGGCATGGCGTTGTTGGGAGGCCATTTGTTGCTGGCTGGTTAATAATGAGCGGGCATTTTTCAGCCGTTAATGAAGGACTGCCCGTGAAAGCCCGTTCCGATGAGCTACAGATCTTCGTCAGCGTGATTGAATGCGGCTCGATTTCTGCCGCCGCCGAAAAGGTCGGGCAAACGCCGTCTGCGGTCAGCCGCACGCTGTCGCGCCTGGAAGCCAAGCTCGATACCACGCTGATCAACCGCACCACGCGACGCATGGACTTGACCGAGGAGGGCAAGTACTTCTTCGAGCAGGCCAAGCTGATCCTGGCGCAGATGGATGAGCTGGAAGAGCGCCTGTCCTCGCGCCAGAAAAAGCCGGCCGGGCGCCTGCGTATCAACGCCGCCGTGCCGTTCATGCTGCATGGGATCGTGCCGTACATCGCTGAATTTCGCAGCCTCTACCCGGATATCCAGTTGGAGCTCAACAGCGATGATTTGATCATCGACCTGCTGGAGCAAAGCACCGACATCGCCATTCGCATCGGCGCCCTTGCCGACTCGACCCTGCATGCGCGGTTCCTGGGCAGCACGCCGCTGCATGTCCTGGGCAGCCCCGACTACCTCAAGCAGTACGGCACGCCGACGACCGTTGCCGAGTTGGCTGATCACACCTTGCTGGGCTTCACCCACACTGAGACCCTCAACCACTGGCCGCTGCGTCACGGCGAAGGTGACCGCTGGCTGATCCAGCCCAGTGTGAGCGCGTCCAGTGGCGAAACCCTGCGCCAGTTGGCGCTGCAGGGGCAGGGTATTTGTTGCCTGTCGAATTTCATGACCGTCGCTGACATCGACGCCGGCCGCCTGGTGCCCATGCTGGAGGCGTCCAACAGCGGTTATCGCCAGCCGATCCACGCGGTGTTCTATCGCAACTCGCAATTGGCACTACGCATCCAGTGCTTCCTGGACTTTATTCAGGCCAAGCTGGCGCGGTATGCGCGCTGATTCGTGACCTGAGCGCAAGAGTGAATTGGGCCGCACGGGCTTATTCGGCAGCAGTGGGAGCTGGATACTGGGCGCATCACTTACCCAGTCAGGAGCAACCTCCATGAATGTATTCGTTACCGGTGCAGCAGGGTTTATTGGCGGTTCCATCGCTACCGGCCTGGTCAACGCTGGCCATGACGTCACCGGCTTGGTGCGCAGCGCCGAACAAGCCGCCGAAATGACCGCCCTGGGCATTACGCCGGTGATCGGCACCCTCGACGACGCAGCCGTATTGACCGAGCAGGCACAGAAGGCCGATGCGGTGATCAACGCCGCCAGCAGCGACCATCGCGCCGCTGTGGAAACCTTGCTGGCCGCCTTGAAAGGCTCGAACAAGCCGTTCCTGCATACCAGCGGGTCGAGCATTGTCGGTGATGCGTCGGGCGGCAAGGCCAGTGAGGTCATCTACTTCGAAAGCAATCTGCCTGAGCCGACCGTCGACAAGGCTGCCCGCGTGGCTATCGACAACCTGATCCTCGCGGCGGCCACTGACGGCATCAATTCGGCGGTGATCTGCAACACCCTGATCTACGGCCACAGCCTGGGCGTGAAGCGTGACAGCGTGCAATTGCCGCGCTTGCTCAAGCAGGCGCGCAAAAGCGGAGTAGTGCGCCATGTGGGCAGCGGGCAGAACATCTGGTCCAACGTGCATATTGAAGACGTGGTCGCCCTGTATCTGCTGGCGCTGACCAAAAACGTCCCGGGTACTTTCTACTTCGTGGAAAGCAGCGAAGCAGCATTCATCGACATGACCACGGCGATTGCCCAAGCGCTGAACCTAGGCAAACCACAGGATTGGCCATTGGCCGAGGCTGAGGCCGAGTGGGGGTATGAAATGGCCAATTACGGGTTGGGCTCCAACAGCCGCGTGCGCGGTAAACACGCTCGTGAACTGTTGGGCTGGGCGCCGAAGCGTACGTCGGTGGTGGAGTGGATTCGCAACGAGATGATTTGATGTTCGCTTAGCACCGCGGCGTGGCCATCGCGGGCAAGCCCGGCTCCCACCTTTTTAAGGTGTGACCCCTATCAAATGTGGGAGCTGGCTTGCCTGCGAAAGAGGCGACTCGGTACCTCGGAGCTGACACTTCACTAGCCCCACCCGACGCAATTCCGTACCATTCCCCGCCTTATCCCCCGCAACTCCCTGGTACTCCATGAACCTCACCCGTCTGCGCGCCGACGCCCTGGCCGGCCTCACCACGTCTTTCGCCTTGCTGCCCGAATGTATCGCCTTTGCCTTGGTGGCTCATCTCAACCCGCTGATGGGCCTCTACGGTGCTTTCATCATTTGCACCCTCACCGCGTTGTTCGGCGGCCGGCCAGGCATGGTCTCGGGCGCCGCCGGTTCGATGGCGGTGGTGATCGTCGCGCTGGTGGTGCAACACGGTGTGGAGTATTTGCTGGCGACGGTATTGTTGGGCGGGTTGATCATGGTCGCTTTCGGCCTGTTGCGCCTGGGCAAGCTGGTGCGCATGGTGCCGCATTCGGTAATGCTCGGCTTCGTCAACGGCCTGGCGATCATCATTGCGCTGGCGCAATTGGAGCATTTCAAGAGCGGCGAAACCTGGCTCAGCGGCACGCCGCTGTACGTGATGGCCGGGCTGGTGGCAGTCACCATGGCCATTGTGTACCTGCTGCCGCGCCTGACCCGTGCCGTGCCGCCCGCGCTGGTGGCGATTCTGGGTGTGGGCCTGGCGGTGTACCTGCTCGGTTTGCCGACCCGTACCTTGGGGGATATGGCGCACATCGCCGGTGGCTTGCCGACCTTCGCGCTGCCGCAGATTCCCTGGACCCTGGAAACCCTCGGCATCATCGCGCCCTACGCGTTTTTGATGGCGATGGTTGGCCTGTTGGAAACCTTGCTGACCCTCAACCTCACCGACGAAATCACTGAGACCCGTGGTTATCCTGACCGCGAAAGCGTGGCCCTGGGCGCGGCGAATATGGTCTCGGGTCTGTTTGGCGGCATGGGTGGTTGCGCGATGATCGGGCAAACCGTGATCAACCTCAGCTCGGGCGGGCGTGGGCGTTTCTCCGGGGCGTTTGCCGGGGTGATGATTCTGTTGTTCATTCTGTTTCTGTCGCCACTGATCGAGCGGATCCCGCTGGCGGCGTTGGTGGGCGTGATGTTCGTGGTGTCGCAACAGACCTTCGCCTGGGCGTCGCTACGGGTGATCAACAAGGTGCCGCTCAATGATGTGCTTGTGATCATGGCGGTGACGATCATTACGGTGTTCACTGACCTGGCCACCGCTGTGCTGTGCGGTATCGTCATCGCCGCGCTGAACTTCGCCTGGCAGCAGGCGCGGGAACTGTACGCCGATGAACACCTGGAGGCCGATGGCAGCAAGCTCTATCGGCTGCACGGCACGTTGTTCTTTGCCTCAACCACGCCGTTTTTGAATCAGTTCGATCCGGCCAACGACCCTGCTCAGGTCACGCTGGATTGCCGTCACCTGAGCTTTGTCGACTATTCGGCGATTGCCGCCCTGATGACCCTGCGCGAGCGCTACACCAAGGCTGGCAAGCACCTGCGGGTACTGCATTTATCCGAGCGCTGCAAAAAACTGCTCAAGCGCGCCAAGGTTCATCACGACTGACGCCTTCTTCTGTAGGAGCGAGGTTGTTATTACGGCCCGACCAGGTCTTCCAGCTCCTGGGCGCGGGTCTGGGTCATGTCCAGCACGCAGCCTGAGCCGTTTACCTGATCAATCGTGCCGCCGGTGGCGCTGCCTGCGTAGGCGCAATTGGCGTCGCGGTATTTGATCCACAGGCGCTGCACGTCTTGCAGTTGCTGTTTGCGCGGGCCTTCCTGGGCGGCGAGGGCGGTTTTGTAGGCACGGTTCAGGCGGTCGTCCTGCACCTTGGTTTGCCTGGCGTTGCAATTGACCATGTCGGCGGTGGTATTGGCGCTGTCCATGCATTTTTTCAAGGCAGGGTTGTCGGCGGCATAAGCGCTGCTGCACAAGAGCAGGACGCTGGCGGCAATTGTGGTGCGAATCATGAGCGGGTTCCTGAGCAATGGATGCGCAGTCTATGACTCAAGGGCGGCGTTTGAGTTTCCGCCTTCTCTGATCTTCATGTAAGAACACCCTCCGGATTTTCATCCACCCACGTCGGGCATATCCCCAAGCGACAACGCTTATCCGTGGGCGAAAATTACTTTCATAAAAATTGAAAATGCTCCTCGGGAATGATTTATGAGTTTCACAACCAATTCGACGTGACCCTTTCCGAGGAGTACCGCATGGCCGCATCACCGGGCTTCGGGCTGTTGGCATACGCTGCCATCGCCATCATTGCATTGATCGTGCTGATCGCACGCTACCGACTTAACCCCTTTATCGTGATTACCCTGGTGTCCATCGGCCTGGCGCTGATGGCCGGAATGCCGGCGGACACCATCATGGGTTCGTACGAGGCGGGTGTCGGCAAGACCCTGGGGCATATCGCCCTGGTGGTGGCGCTGGGCACCATGCTCGGCAAGATGATGGCCGAGTCCGGTGGCGCCGAGCAGGTGGCGCGCACGCTGATCAACCGCTTCGGTGAGCGCAATGCCCACTGGGCGATGGTGTGTATTGCGTTTCTGGTGGGGCTGCCGCTGTTTTTCGAGGTCGGCTTTGTACTGCTGGTGCCGATTGCCTTTACCGTGGCGCGGCGCGTGGGCGTGTCGATCCTGATGGTCGGGCTGCCGATGGTCGCCGGCCTGTCGGTGGTGCATGCGTTGGTGCCGCCGCACCCGGCGGCGATGATGGCGGTGCTGGCCTATAACGCCTCGGTCGGGCAGACGGTGCTGTATGCGATTTTGATTGGCATCCCCACGGCGATCATTGCCGGGCCCGTCTACGCCAAGTTCATCGTGCCGCACATTCAGTTGCCAGCGGAAAACCCGCTGGAGCGCCAGTTCATCGAGCGTGAACCGCGTACACGCCTGCCCAGCTTTGCGCTGACCATGGGCACCATCCTGTTGCCGGTGGTGTTGATGATGATCGGCGGCTGGGCCAACGTGATTTCTACGCCGGGCAGCGGTTTCAACCAGTTCCTGTTGTTTATCGGCAACTCGGTGATCGCCCTGTTGGTGGCGACCCTGGTGAGTTTCTGGACCTTGGGCCTGGCCCAGGGCTTCAACCGCGAGTCGATCCTCAAGTTCACCAACGAATGCCTGGCGCCGACCGCCAGCATTACCTTGCTGGTGGGCGCGGGCGGTGGGTTGAATCGCATCCTGGTGGACGCTGGTGTTACTCATGAAATCCTTGGCCTGGCTCATGCGTTCCAGTTGTCGCCGCTGGTGATGGGCTGGCTGTTCGCCGCGTTGATGCGCGTCGCCACCGGCTCGGCCACGGTGGCCATGACCACCGCGTCCGGGGTGGTCGCGCCGGTCGCCTTGGGCCTGGGTTATCCACACCCTGAATTGCTGGTGCTGGCGACTGGTGCGGGCTCGGTGATCTTTTCCCACGTTAACGACGGCGGCTTCTGGCTGATCAAGGAATACTTCAATATGACGGTCATCCAGACCTTCAAGACCTGGACCGTACTGGAGACCCTGATTTCGCTGGTCGCCTTCGGTCTGACCTACGGCTTGTCCCTGGTGTTATGAGCCTGATTCTATAACCGGAGCCTGCATGGACATCCTCTACCAGATCCGCGCCCGCCAGGACTCGTTCAGCGCCGGCGAAGGGCGTATCGCCAAGTTGATGCTTGAAGATGTGGGCTTTGCCGCCTCGGCCAGCCTGGAGGCGTTGTCCCAGCGGGCCGAGGTCAGCACCGCGACCTTGTCGCGTTTTGCCCGCAGCGTTGGCTGCCGTGACTTGCGCGATTTGCGCCTGCAACTGGCCCAGGCCAGTGGTGTGGGCAGCCGCTTCCTGGACCCGGCGGGGTTGCCGGAACAGTCGGCCTTTCATCGGCAAATTCTGGGCGATATCGAAGCGACGCTGCGCCAGCATTTGTCAGGTTTTAACCAGCACAGCTTTGTCGATGCGGTCAGTTTGCTGGGCAAGGCGCGGATGATTCATGCGTTCGGCATGGGCGGCCCCTCCAGCCTGTGCAGCGATGAATTGCAGGTGCGCCTGGTGCGTCTGGGCTACCCGATTGCGGCCTGCCATGACCCGGTGATGATGCGCGTCACGGCCGCGACCCTGGGCCCGCAACATGCCTTGATTGTCTGTTCCCTCACCGGCCGCACACCTGAATTACTGGATGTGGTGAAACTGGCGCGCAACTACGACGCACGGATCATTGCCATCACCCTCGCGGACTCTCCCCTGGCCGAATTGGCGGATGTCCTGCTGCCGCTGCAACCGGCGGAAACCAGTTTTATCTACAAACCCACCGCCGCCCGCTACGGCATGCTGCTGGCCATCGACCTGCTCGCCACCGAGCTGGCGCTGGCCCTGCCGGACGACAACCAGGAACGCCTGCGCCGGATCAAGCTGGCCCTGGATGATTACCGCGGCGGCCCTGACAGCCTGCCGCTTGGAGACTGATATGACGTACGACACGCTGATTCGCCAGGCGCTGATCATCGATGGCAGTAACACCCCAGGGTATGTCGCCGATGTGGGCGTGCACGCAGGGCGCATCCGCACGATTGGCGACTTGTCCACAGCCCGGGCCGAGCAAGTCATCGACGCCCATGGCCGCGTATTGGCGCCGGGTTTTATCGACGTGCACACCCACGATGACACGGTGGTGATCCGACAGCCGCAGATGCTGCCCAAGCTCAGCCAAGGCGTGACCACGGTGATTGTCGGCAACTGTGGCATCAGCGCCTCGCCGGTGAGTTTGCGCAGCGACCCGCCGGACCCAATGAACTTATTGGGCAAGCGTGAGCAGTTCTGTTATCCGCGGTTCAGCGATTATCGCAACGCAGTGCAAGGCGCCGATCCGGCAGTGAACGTTGCCGCCCTGATCGGCCACACGGCGCTGCGCAGCAACCATATGGATGACCTGCATCGCACCGCCACGCCCTATGAAATCGCGGCCATGCGCGTGCAGTTGCAAGAGAGCCTGGAGGCCGGCGCCCTTGGGTTATCCACAGGCCTGGCCTACGCCAGCGCATTCAACGCCGAGACTGATGAGGTGTTGCAGCTTGTTGAAGAACTGACGGCCTACGGTGCGGTGTACACCACGCATTTGCGCAGCGAGTTCGAGCCGGTACTGGAGGCAATGGATGAGGCGTTTCTGATCGGCCGACATGCCAGGGTGCCGGTGATTATTTCCCACCTTAAATGCGCGGGTGCCGGTAATTGGGGGCGCAGTCCGCAGTTGTTGGCGGCTCTGCAAGCTGCAGCGGAAAATCATCCGGTGGGCTGTGATTGCTATCCCTATGCTGCCAGTTCCTCGACCCTGGACCTCAAACAGGTCACCGACGCGTTTCGCATCACCATCACCTGGTCAACACCGCACCCGCACATGGGCGGGCGCGATTTGCAGGACATCGCTGGCGAGTGGAACGTTTCGCTGTTGGAGGCCGCTCGCCGTTTACAGCCGGCAGGGGCGGTGTATTACGGGATGGATGAAGCCGACGTTCGGCGCATCCTTGCGCATCCGTTGTCGATGGTGGGCTCGGACGGCTTGCCTGAAGACCCGTTTCCTCATCCCCGCTTGTGGGGGGCCTTCCCACGTGTACTCGGGCATTTCAGTCGGGATGTCGGCTTGTTCCCTTTGCACACGGCGGTGCACAAGATGACCGGCTTGTCGGCGGCGCGCTTCGGGCTGGCTGAGCGTGGCGAGATCCGTGAAGGCTACTGGGCTGACCTGGTATTGTTCGACCCCCTGCGGGTGCGGGATGTGGCGGATTTCACCGCACCGCAGCGCGCAGCTGAAGGGATTGATGGCGTGTGGGTCAATGGCGTATTGAGCTATCGCGATGGGCAGGCGAACGGCGCGAGAGCAGGCCGGTTCCTGGCGCGTAGCGGGGATTTGCGTGGTGGGTTTACGGCTCTATAGTGGGGCTTCTTTTATACGGAGCTGTCGCCATGCACTTAGGAAAAGTCGTCCCCATTCTGCGGATTTTTGACGAGGTCAAAGCCTTGGAATTCTACGTCGACTTCCTGGGGTTCAAGGTCGATTGGCAGCATCGTTTCGAGGCGAATTTCCCGTTGTACCTTCAGGTCTCGCTGGGGGAGTGCGTGCTGCATTTGTCCGAGCATCATGGTGATGCTTCGCCGGGGGCGGCGGTGCGAATTCTGGCCCACGGGGTCGATGCGTATCAGCAGCAGTTGCTGGGCAAAGAGTACCGATATGCCAAGCCTGGGGTTGAGGACACGCCCTGGGGTTCGCGGGAGATGAGTATCCGTGACCCGTTTGGGAATCGGCTGGTGTTTGTCGAGGACAGCGAGGTCTGAAGGGTAAATGGCAGGCAAAAAAAAACCGCCTTAGTAGGGCGGTTTTTTATTGCAAACCCAGTGAGTGGCTGGGGTTTGCTATCTCAAAGGACGCATTGACCCGCAGGTGGATACTAACTGCCGGTCACGTCGTCACGCAAGACGGAACGATGGCCGGCATGGATCCTTTAGGCATCTTCTCTTGCCTGATTTTGACTGCAAAAGCTTGCAATGAATCTATCGGCGATACTGGATATTTGACCACTGTTAGACACACCTTAGACGGGAATGTTGGTTAGGATCTTCCCCGTTCTGCGTTTGTCGCTTTTGGGGGGCCGGGTACGCGCGCGAATTCTGGACTGACCGCCACGGGCTAGTAATCCGTGCCGGATTGATACGGAAGGCCCACTAGCCCGGCCACCTCAAAGGACGCATTGACCCGCGTCCAAAGGCTCACGTGTTCCGGTAAGTGCGCTGGAGGTAAGGCCCAACTCTAGGAGGGCCGAGTATGTCTAAGTTTGCACGACGTACGTGGAACCTCGTAGTGAATGCTTTACGTGTTTATCACGTGTGGACATTCCTGCGGGACAGCTTTGATGACCAATAAGGTCTGAGAAGTGGAGCCGCCTCGGCTTAAATTGAGGCGGCTTTTTTTGGTTTTTTAAACCCGGAAATGACTGACCATCTGCTGTAACTGGCTACCCAATCGAGCCAGTTCCACACTCGACTTGGCCGTCTCATCACTGGCAGTCGCGGTCTGCTCGGACACATCCCGCACATTCACGATACTGCGGCTGATCTCTTCCGCCACGGCGCTTTGCTGTTCGGCGGCCGCTGCAATCTGCTGGTTCATCGACTGGATATTCGACACGGTGCGGGTGATGTTTTCCAAGGATACCCCGGCCTTGCGCGTCAGCTCGACACTGCTGTCGGTGAGGCTGCGGCTGTTGTTCATCACGCTGGCGACTTGTTGGGTGCCGTTCTGCAAGCCGGCCACCAGGCCTTCGATTTCCTCGGTGGATTTCTGTGTACGCTGGGCCAGGCCGCGTACTTCGTCGGCGACCACCGCGAAGCCACGCCCGGCCTCACCGGCACGCGCGGCTTCAATCGCGGCGTTCAGGGCCAGCAGGTTGGTCTGTTCGGCCACCGCCTTGATTACGTCCATCACGCTGCCGATCTTGTTGCTCTCTTGTTGCAGGTGCGTCATGGCGTCGGTAGAGCGGGCGACTTCAGCCGCCAGGCGTTCGATCTGGGCGATGGCTTCGGCCACCACCTTGTCGCCTTCGCGGGCCTGGCCGTCGGCGTCGGAGGCGGCTTGGGACGCCTGCTCGGCATTGCGCGCAACTTCCTGCACGGTGGCGGTCATTTCATGCATGGCGGTGGCGACCTGATCGGTCTCGATCTTCTGGCTGTTTACCCCGGCGCTGGTTTGCTCGGTTACGGCCGATAGCTCTTCAGCGGCGCTGGCGATCTGGGTCACGCCATCGCGGATGCCGCTGATCAACTCGCGCAGGGTCGTGCCCATGCGCTGGATGCCTTGTTGCAGCACGCCCAGCTCATCACGGCGGGTTACCTGGATGTTGTGGCTCAAGTCACCCGAAGCGATGCGCTCTACCACCGCCAGGGTGTCCTGGATCGGGCGGGTGATCTGACGGGTGATGACCCAGGCGGCAATTACGCCAACCAGCAAAGCCAGCAAGGTGCTGATCAATTGCAGGCTGCGGGCCTGGGTGCTTTCAGCGTCGCGACGTTCCAGTTGGATGTCGTACAGCTTGTCGCTGATCGTCACGATATCGGCGCCCTGGGTGGTCATTTCGGCGCGGGCGGTGACGATGTTGGCGTTGGCTGCCTTGTAGCTCTGCACGGCGCTGCGGTAGGCACCGAGGGCGGTTTCCAGGGCCGACAATGCGCTTTGCTGACCGGTACCGAACGCCGCGCTGAGGTCCTTCAAACCGGCGACGGCTTTTTCCAGTTGCGCCGCAGCGCGGGCTTCGGTTTCTGCGTTGGGACTATTGGTATAGCCGCGCACTTCGTAGCGAGCTTGCTGGAACTCATTCTTGGCTTGGGTCACGGCCAGAAATTGCGTGAAGCGTTCCGGGCTATCCGGCGCCTGTTGCACACTGGTTTGCAGCGCATTGATTTGCGCGTTGGCGACATCGGCCTTGGCGCCCATGACGTCGCGCGCAGCGTTGCCATTGCGGTAGGCCTCGCGCATTTTGTTCAAGGACTGGCGGTAGGCGGTAATGACGGCTTTCTGGTCATTGAGCAGCTTGAGGTTTTCCGGGCTCTTGAAGCTATCCAGCAGCTTCTGTTGCTGAGCGGCGAAGGCATCGAGGCTGGTCTGTACGTTCTGCGCCACGGCTTCGTCGCCATTGGCCAGCATGTATTGCAAGCGCACGATGCGCAGCTTGGTCAGCGAGGCGTTGAGCTGGGTGATATCGCTCATCCAATTGCTACGGTCGATCAAGCCGCCGAGGCTGGTCCAGCCCGTGAGCGCCAGGACTGAAGTGAGGACCAACACCAGGCCGAAGCCCAGGCCGAGTTTGAGATTGACGCTGATGTTACCGAACCAGCTGTTCATCGAAAGCTCCTTGAAGAGTGATGTCTGTCTGCTGGACGGTGTGTTGTTGTTTGAGCCAGCCAAGATGTGTAGGGCTGTATCGGCGGCAAGGGACAATTCTGAAATACTTTTATTGCCGGGCGACGAAGGGTCATCGGCACGCTAAGGCGATGCCGGGGTGGGGCTGATCATGGGCCGCTCTTGTGTGCTAGTCTGCGGGCCCTTTTAGTTCTGGGCAGCGCGGGAAACCGTGGTGTCCTACAGCGGAGCCTCTTCATGTCCGAAGTTAATCTGTCCACCGACGAAACCCGCGTCAGCTACGGTATCGGCCGTCAGTTGGGCGACCAACTGCGCGACAACCCGCCACCGGGCGTGAGCCTGGACGCAATCCTGGCCGGTCTGACCGACGCGTTTGCAGGCCAGCCAAGCCGTGTTGACCAAGAGCAAATGGCAGCCAGCTTCAAAGTGATCCGCGAAATCATGCAAGCCGAAGCCGCTGCCAAGGCTGAAGCTGCTGCGGGCGCTGGCCTGGCTTTCCTGGCAGAAAACGCCAAGCGTGATGGCATCACCACCCTGGCTTCCGGCCTGCAATTTGAAGTGCTGACCGCCGGTACCGGCGCGAAGCCGACCCGTGAAGACCAAGTGCGCACCCACTACCACGGTACCCTGATCGACGGCACTGTGTTCGACAGCTCCTACGAGCGCGGCCAACCTGCGGAATTCCCGGTGGGTGGCGTGATCGCCGGCTGGACCGAAGCCCTGCAACTGATGAATGCCGGCAGCAAATGGCGCCTGTACGTGCCGAGCGAACTGGCTTACGGCGCTCAAGGCGTTGGCAGCATCCCGCCGCACAGCGTTCTGGTATTCGACGTCGAGCTGCTCGACGTTCTGTAAGACCTGCTGATTACCTGTTGGGACGAACGCGTTCGCCCCAACAGGCATTTGCCAGTTTCTTCATGGATGGAACTTGCCATTCAAGTCGGTCGCCGGGCGCAACGCTCGTGCATAGCAGAACAGAAACAGATTCCTTACCACCTCCTTCAGCACCCCAGGCTCACTGGAACTCAGGCCATTCACGTCCAGATCGCCTTGGTCCTGTAGCTCGTTCAGCGCTTCTTCCTCAAGCACCGCACAGACTTCACCGGTTTCCCGATGCAGGATTCGCAGGTAAGGGTGGGGGCGATCCAGCCAGGCATCTATCAAATAAGTCATGGTCGTTCTCCTTGATGGGTTTCAATGAGAATAATTCTTATTCGTAGAATAGCAAGCGTCTATTGGCAGTTTCTGGGTTTTTCTGTGTGGGTATTGCGTTCGATCAACGCAGAGGGCGAAACGCCATCCCGCGGCGGGCGCGGGATGGAATGCAGCAGGATCAGACTTTGCGTACGAACTCGGACTTGAGTTTCATCGGGCCGATCCCGTCGATCTTGCAGTCGATATCGTGGTCGCCGTCGCACAGGCGGATGTTCTTGACCTTGGTGCCGACCTTGACCACCAGGGAAGTGCCCTTGACCTTGAGGTCCTTGATCACGGTGATGGTGTCGCCGTCCTGCAGGACATTGCCCACAGCGTCTTTCTTCACGGTTTCATCACCAGCCACTTCGGCCTCGCCAGTGGCGGACCATTCATGGGCGCATTCCGGGCAGATCAGCTGGGCGCCGTCTTCGTAGGTGTATTCGGAATTGCATTTCGGGCAGGGAGGCAACGTGCTCACTAAAGCTCCTAGAAAGTCAGGGATGGCTAAAAGTCGCACATTATATAGGGTTTTAAACGCGGATGGGGTTGGACTCGTCCTAATGTGGGAGCTGGCTTGCCTGCGATAGCGGCAGTGAGTTCACTCCAGTCATCGCAGGCAAGCCAGCTCCCACATTAAACAGCGCGGAATCAGTGAGTACGGGCGACCGCAAACTCACTCAGCTCAACCAGGGCATCCCGGTATTCACTGGCCGGCAGCGCTTGCAGGCATGTGATCGCCCGCGCCACGTAGTCACGCGCCAGTTGCGCGGTGTACTCCAGGGAACCCGAAGCTTCTACAGCGGCACGGATGGCTTCCAGGTCTTCGATCCCGCCTTTCTGGATCGCCTTGCGCACCAAGGCGGCCTGTTCCGGCGTGCCTTCGCGCATGGTGTAGATCAGCGGCAAGGTCGGCTTGCCCTCGGCCAGGTCGTCACCGACGTTCTTGCCCAGGGTTTCGGCGTCGCCCTTGTAGTCGAGCAGGTCATCCACCAGTTGGAACGCCACGCCCAGATGATCACCAAAGGTACGCAGGGCTTCGGCCTGTTCGGCGGTGGCGCCACACAGCGCGGCAGCACTGTGGGTAGAGGCTTCGAAGAGCATCGCGGTTTTGCCGCGAATTACTTCCATATAGGTTTCTTCGGTGGTGCTGGCGTCGCGCACCTTGGACAGCTGCAACACTTCGCCTTCGGCGATGATGCGCGTGGCCTGTGAAAGAATCTTCATCACCGGCATCGAGCCCAGCTCGACCATCATTTCGAACGAGCGCGAATACAGGAAGTCGCCCACCAACACGCTGGGCGCATTGCCCCACATCGCGTTTGCAGTCTCGCGACCACGGCGCATGCCGGACATGTCGACCACGTCATCATGCAGCAAGGTGGCGGTGTGCAGGAATTCGATCGTGGCGGCCAGCAGGCGCAGGTCATCGCCTTGGCGGCCCAGGGCCTTGCCGCACAGCAACACTAATAAAGGACGCAGGCGTTTGCCGCCCGCCGACGTAATATAGTCGCCAATTTTGGAGACCAGCGGCACTTTAGACGTCAGCTGCTGTTTGATGATGCCGTCGACGGCGCTAAAATCGTCCGCGACCGCGCGGTAGAAAGCTTGGGGTTGCATCAGCGACAGTCGCTCCAGAAGGGTTGCGCGGCATGCTAGGACCCTGACCCCCGGGTGTCAAGGCGCGATAGACGGCCCCTTGCAAGCCTCCCATAGCTTGCGTACAATCGCGCACCCTGAACTTCCTGGGCAGCACCTGCCTTACGCAATTGCATTCGGGACGTCCATCCCATGCAGCCATGCCAGCCAATACCTCTTCTTATAAAGCGCTGGGTGAGCAGGATTATCGGAGAAATACCATGTCGTACGCAGTAATTGTTACTGGTGGCAAGCAATACAAAGTCGCCCCAGGTGAATACCTGAAGATCGAGAAATTGGAAGTCGCTACTGGCGAATCCGTTACTTTTGATCGCGTTCTGTTGGTCGCCAATGGCGATGACGTGAACATCGGCGCTCCAGTTGTTGCTGGCGCTACCGTTGTGGCTGAAGTGATCTCCCAAGGTCGTCACGATAAAGTCCGCATCATCAAGTTCCGTCGTCGTAAGCACCACATGAAGCGTATGGGCCACCGCCAGTGGTACACCGAGATCAAAATCACCGGTATTCAGGCTTAATTTCAGCCTAATTCCTCACTAGGAGAATTGACTCATGGCACACAAAAAAGCTGGTGGTAGTACCCGTAACGGTCGCGACTCAGAAGCCAAACGCCTTGGCGTGAAGATGTATGGCGGCCAGAAAATCATTCCGGGCAACATCATCGTGCGTCAGCGCGGCACCCAATTCCACGCCGGTTACGGTGTTGGCATGGGTAAAGATCACACCCTCTTCGCTAAAATCGAAGGCGTGATCAAGTTCGAAGTAAAGGGCGCGTTCAACCGCCGTTACGTGAGCGTTGTCGCAGCTTAATTGCGAGATCGCTGGAAAAGCCCTGTCTTGCGACGGGGCTTTTTCGTTTGTGGAGTGAGTCTCTTGCAAAGCTGTCTGTGATGAGCTCAGGCGCTGGTTTGCGGTCGCTGATTGAGGTCGCTGCGCTCATTTTTGCAAGAGTCTTATGTCTTGGTTTCTTAAGCTCGTCCATGCGGCGAGAGGCGTTTTGTTATGAAGTTCGTTGATGAAGTTTCCATCCGAGTAAAAGCAGGCGACGGCGGTAACGGTTGCATGAGTTTCCGTCGCGAAAAATTCATCGAAAACGGTGGCCCGAACGGCGGTGACGGCGGTGACGGCGGTTCCATCTACATGATGGCCGACGAAAACCTCAACACCCTGGTCGACTACCGTTACACCCGGCACTTCGATGCCGAGCGTGGCTCCAACGGCGGCAGCACCGACTGCACCGGTAAAAAAGGTGAAGACCTGGTACTGCGCGTACCGGTCGGCACCACGATCATCGACTCCGCGACCCAGGAAGTGATTGGCGACCTGACCAAGGCCGGCCAGAAACTGATGGTTGTGCAGGGCGGCTGGCACGGTTTGGGTAACACCCGATTCAAGTCCAGTACCAACCGTGCACCACGCCAGACCACGCCGGGCAAGCCGGGCGAGCAGCGCGACCTGAAGCTGGAAATGAAAGTACTGGCGGACGTGGGCCTGCTGGGCCTGCCGAACGCGGGTAAAAGTACCTTCATTCGTTCGGTATCGGCCGCCAAGCCGAAAGTGGCCGACTACCCGTTCACGACCCTGGTGCCAAACCTGGGCGTGGTCAGCGTAGACCGCTGGAAAAGCTTCGTAGTCGCCGACATTCCTGGCTTGATCGAAGGCGCTTCCGACGGCGCGGGTCTGGGTATTCGCTTCCTCAAGCACTTGTCCCGTACCCGTTTGCTGCTGCACCTCGTCGACATGGCACCGCTGGATGACACCAGTGCCGCCGATGCCGCCGAAGTCATCGTCAGCGAACTGACCAAGTTCAGCCCGGCCCTGGCCGAGCGCGATCGCTGGTTGGTACTGAACAAGTGCGACCAGATCCTTGAAGAAGAGCACGAAGAGCGCGTCAAGGAGATCGTTGATCGCCTGGAGTGGGAAGGCCCGGTCTACGTCATCTCGGCCATCGCCAAAGAAGGCACCGAGCGCCTGACCCGCGACATCATGCGTTACCTGGAAGACCGTGCCGACCGCCTGGCGGCCGACCCGGTGTACAAGGCCGAACTCGCCGAACTCGACCAGCAGATCGAAGACGAAGCCCGTGCCCAGTTGCAGGCCCTGGACGACCAGCGCGCCCTGCGCCGCAGCGGCGTGAAGTCAGTCCACGACATCGGCGACGATGATTGGGACGAAGAAGACGTGGATGATGAAGATGGCCCGGAAATCATTTACGTGCGTGACTGATCCGTTGCGATAAACTTGAACGCCGCTCCCTGGAGCGGCGTTTTGGTATCCGGGTATAACGTTATGGGCAGCGCTGGGTCGCGCGGCCCTCACTCTAAGGTTGAAGATGATGCGGAGCAAAGTGACAGGTGCGCAGCGCTGGGTCGTGAAAATCGGCAGTGCGCTGTTGACGGCGGATGGCAAGGGTCTGGACCGCGCAGCCATGAGCGTCTGGGTCGAGCAGATGGTGGCCTTGCATGAGGCAGGCGTTGAGTTGGTATTGGTGTCGTCCGGAGCGGTTGCCGCCGGGATGAGCCGTCTCGGCTGGACCGCGCGACCCAGCGCGATGCACGAACTGCAAGCCGCTGCCGCCATCGGCCAGATGGGCCTGGTGCAAGCCTGGGAGTCCAGCTTTGCCGAGCACGGTCGCCACACGGCGCAGGTGCTGCTGACCCACGACGACCTGTCCGACCGCAAGCGCTACCTCAACGCCCGCAGCACCTTGCGCGCGCTGGTGGAACTCAAGGTCATCCCGGTCATCAACGAGAACGACACCGTGGTCACCGACGAAATCCGCTTCGGTGACAACGACACCCTGGCCGCCCTGGTGGCTAACCTGGTAGAGGCCGACCTGTTGGTGATCCTCACCGACCGCGATGGCATGTTCGACGCCGACCCGCGTAACAACCCCGATGCCCAGCTTATCTACGAAGCCCGCGCCGACGACCCGGCGCTGGATGCGGTCGCCGGCAGTGTCGGCGGTGCCCTGGGCCGCGGTGGCATGCAGACCAAACTGCGCGCCGCTCGCCTGGCCGCGCGTTCCGGTGCCCACACCATCATCGTCGGCGGGCGCCTGGAGCGCGTGCTGGATCGCCTCAAGGCCGGTGAGCGCATTGGTACGCTGCTGTCGCCGGAACGCGGCATGTTGGCCGCGCGCAAGCAGTGGCTGGCCGGTCACCTGCAAACCCGTGGCACCTTGGTGTTGGACGCGGGAGCCGTATCGGCCTTGTCCCAGGGCAACAAGAGCCTGCTGCCGGTGGGTGTGAAGTTGGTACAGGGCAGCTTCCGCCGTGGCGAGATGGTGGTGTGCGTTGCGCCAGACGGTCGCGAGATCGCGCGCGGCCTGGCCAACTACAGCGCTCTGGAAGCACAGAAGATTATTGGACAATCCTCCGACGCCATTGTCGGACTCTTGGGTTATATGGCGGAACCGGAACTGGTTCACCGCGACAACCTGATCCTGGTTTAACCATAGGAAATACACGATGCGCGTGATAAAGGGATTGCTCGGCCTGCTGTTGGCCATGCCGCTGCTGGCTTCGGCCGAAGAAGTCGGCCAGGTGTCGACAGTGTTCAAGTTCGTCGGCCCCAACGACCGGATTGTGGTTGAAGCGTTTGACGACCCCAAGGTCGATGGCGTGACGTGCTACTTGTCCCGCGCCAAGACCGGCGGGGTAAAGGGCGGGCTGGGTCTGGCCGAAGACCGTGCCGAGGCCTCGATCGCTTGCCGCCAGGTGGGCCCGATCCACTTCAAGGGTGAACTCAAAGACGGCGACGAAGTGTTCAAGGAGCGCACCTCGCTGGTGTTCAAGACCATGCAGGTGGTGCGTTTCCTCGACAAGAAGCGCAACACCCTGGTGTATCTGGTCTACAGCGACCGCTTGATCGAAGGCAGCCCGCAGAATGCGGTGACGGCGATCCCGATTTTGCCCTGGCCGACCGCTCAGTAACCTGCAGGCGAGTTTCGTCACCGGCGTCTATGATTGCAGCCTTTCGGGTTGTAAGCTCCGAAGGGCTGCAATGCAAAGAACATGGGATATCTGGAGTTCGTCATGAGTGCTTTCCACGATCTGAAACTCAAAGCCTTGGACGGACAAGCGCTACCGCTGGCGCCTTTCAAGGGCCAAGTCGTGCTGGTGGTGAATGTGGCGTCCAAATGTGGTTTGACCCCGCAATACGCGGCGCTGGAAAACCTCTACCAGCAGTACAGGGGCCAAGGGTTCACAGTGCTCGGCTTGCCATGCAACCAGTTTGCAGGCCAGGAGCCCGGCACCGAGCAGGAGATTCAGCAGTTCTGCAGCCTGAACTACGGCGTGACCTTTCCACTGGGCAGCAAGATCGAGGTCAACGGCCCTGATCGGCACCAGCTGTACCGCTTGCTGGCGGGCGAGGGCGCTGAGTTTCCTGGGGATATCACCTGGAACTTCGAGAAATTCCTGTTGGGTAAGGATGGCCGGGTACTTGCGCGTTTCTCGCCCCGTACGCCCCCAGAAGATCCCTCCATCATCCAGGCCATCGAAAAAGCCCTGAGTTGACGCCTACAGGTATTCGGGCGCTTCTATACCTTAATCATTTAGATCAATAGTGCTTTGAGAGACGCTCTGCTCTCCATATTATCCACGTCATAAATTTCTTAGCCGTGGAGCGCTCCATGCCCGTCCAAGCCTTGTTCAAACCCTTCCAGCTCGGTGCATTGCAATTGTCGACCCGCGTGGTCATGGCGCCCATGACCCGCTCGTTCTCCCCAGGTGGCGTACCCAACTCGAAAGTCATTGAGTACTACCGTCGCCGTGCCGCTGCCGGTGTGGGCTTGATCATCACTGAAGGCACCGTGGTCGGGCACCCAGCCTCCAACGGCTACCCCAACGTGCCGCATTTTTACGGTGAAGCCGCCTTGGCCGGCTGGAAGAAAGTGGTCGATGCAGTCCACGCCGAAGGCGGCAAGATTGTCCCGCAACTGTGGCATGTGGGCAGTGTGCGCCGTATCGGCACTGAACCTGACGCCAGCGTGCCGGCTTATGGCCCGATGGAAAAGCTCAAGGACGGCAATGTCGTTGTGCACGGCATGACCAAACAGGACATCACGCAGGTGATCAACGCCTTCGCCCAAGCGGCCAAGGATGCCCAGGCGATCGGCATGGACGGCGTGGAAATCCACGGTGCCCACGGCTACCTCGTCGACCAGTTTTTCTGGGAAGGCAGCAACCAGCGCACTGACGAATACGGTGGCAGCCTGGCCAACCGCTCGCGCTTTGCCATCGAACTGATCCAGGCGACCCGCGCCGCTGTCGGCCCGGATTTTCCGATCATCTTGCGTTTCTCCCAGTGGAAGCAGCAGGACTACACCGCGCGCCTGGTACAAAGCCCTGAAGCGTTGGGTGAGTTCCTCAAGCCATTGTCTGACGCTGGCGTGGATATTTTCCACTGTTCCACCCGTCGTTTCTGGGAGCCGGAATTTGAAGGCTCGGACCTCAACCTGGCCGGCTGGACGCGTCAGCTCACCGGCAAGCCAACCATCACGGTGGGCAGCGTGGGCCTGGATGGCGAGTTCCTGCAGTTCATGGTCAACACCGACAAAGTCGCCCAGCCTGCCAGCCTGGAGAAACTGCTGGAGCGCCTGAACAACGATGAGTTCGACCTCGTGGCAGTGGGCCGTGCATTGCTGGTGGACCCGGATTGGGCGGTGAAGGTGCGCGAAGGGCGTGAAGGCGACATCCTGCCCTTCAGTCGTGAGGCGTTGACGACCTTAGTGTAAGGACTCGGACTCCCTGTGATGGGGCACAGGGAGTTCTGTTGCTTTAGTGATTAATACTCTGGCCGCTTATTCAGCTCTTTGTGATGATCAGTCTTGAGCCCATCTTTGTGCCCAGGCTGGCCGTAGGTTGGCGGTTCTGCACGGGATTGATCCAGCCATTGTTGCTGGCGTGTCCACTCCGCGGTTGGCATGTTGACGCCATTGCGTACACCCATTCCATAAATTGGCATTGTTCATTATCTCCATATTCAAAGGGCCTGCTTGATCGGCAGGTCTCTATGATTGGCGTTACGCAACCGTTGGTTCCCGGTTTAAATACCAGGCAAAACTTGAGTGGCCGGTAGCAGGCTCGCCATGCGTTTGATCATTGACCGATTGTTCAGCGCACGTAAGGTTGCGTTGGAAGGTCAAAACTCTCCCCGCACACCCCACGTAACTGATGCTCGAATTGCTCGACAATCGCTGGCCAGCCTTGGCGGCTTGCGTGTTGACGGGCATTGAGGCGCATACGGCGTAAACCTTCTGCGTCCTCCAGCAGCCAATTGGCGGCATCGCAAAACGCATTTTCATCCCCCGGCATCGCCAGCACCCCGTTATAGCCATGACGAATATGCTGGGTGGCGGCTGCCTGGTCGTAGGCCACAACTCCCAGTCCTGAAGCCATGGCCTCCAAAACCACATTACCGAATGTTTCGGTCAGGCTGGGGAACAGGAACACATCGCCGGATGCGTAATGACGAGCCAGTTCTTCACCGCGCAAGGCACCGCAGAAAATGGCGTCGGGAAGGTCTTTCTCCAGCATGGCTCGTTGCGGCCCATCACCAACGATGATCAGTTTCATCTGACGCAGTGGGTATCTGTCTTGCAAGGTCTCGAAACAGCGCTTGAGCAGTCCCAGGTTCTTTTCCTGAGCCAGTCGTCCTACATGCAGTACTGCGATTTGCTCATTATTCAATGCCCAGCGTTCGCGCAGAGTGCTGTCGCGTTTGGCGGGGTGGAACAGTTGGCTGTCGACGCCTCTGGCCAACATCCCCAAGCGCTCAAAATGCCGACGCTCCAGTTCCAGACGCTGACTGGCGCTCGGTACCAGGGTCAGGCTCGAGCGGTTGTGAAACCAGCGCAGGTAATGGGTGACCACGCGACTGAGCAGGCTCAAGCCGTACTGGTTCGAATACTGCTGAAAGTTGGTATGAAAGCCGCTGACGACGCTGATTCCCAACCGCCGCGCCGCCCGCAAAGCGGACAATCCCAGCGGCCCTTCGGTGGCGATATACAACACATCCGGGCGCTGCCGGCTCCAGCGTCGGAGCAGTTTTCGCATCGACGATTGGCCCCATTGCAGCCCTGGGTAACCGGGTAATGGCCAGCCGCGGCACAGCAGCAGTTGATCGTCACTTGATCGGCTCTTATCGGTGTTCTGACGTGGGCGCACCAGTTCGACCTGATGGCCGCGTGAGCGCAAACCCTCGCACAGGCGGCCAAGGGTATTGGCCACCCCGTTGATTTCCGGCGGGAAGGTTTCGGTAATGAGGGTGATGTGAAGCGAGGCTGTCGTCATGACCCACAGTGTCGGCGTGGGCCATGTCGCCATTGTGTCAGTGCGATGATGGATTTATGACTTGGCCACCGCTTGCTGCGCCATCGCCTCGGCGCCTTGTTCACGCACCCAGAACAACGTTGCGCCGGCCACCGCCGCTGGCATCATCAACAGGTTGACCACCGGCACCAGCAGTACCAGGTAGACAATGCCGCCAAAACTCATGCTCTGCCAGCGTTTCTGGCGCAGCCATGCGAGCATCTCGTTCCAGCCCAGCTTATGGTTATCGGCCGGGTAGTCGATGTACTGGATCGCCATCATCCAGACGCCAAACAGCAGCCACAACGGCGCCGCGATCAGGTTGACCACCGGGATGAACGACAGGATAAACAGGCCGATGGCACGTGGCAGGAAGTAACCCAGCTTGCGCATCTCCCGCGCCAGGGTGCGTGGGACCATGGCGGCCAGTTCGGTCCAACTGAACGGCGGGAAGTCGTCGGTGCCACGTACCACGACCTCGACCTTCTCGGCGAGAAACCCGTTGAACGGCGCGGCGATGATATTGGCGAGCATGGTGAACGTGAAAAACACCATCAGCACCACCAGCACAACAAACAGCGGCCACAACAGGTAATTCAAAAAGCCTAGCCAGTGGGGCAGCGTCGGCATCAAGCTATCGACCCACAGGCTGAACTGATGGCCGGCGAAATAGATCAACCCGACGAACAGCACCAGGTTGATCGCCAACGGCAGCAACACGAACAGGCGCAGGCCAGGGCTCAACACCAGTTTGAGGCCTTCACGCAGGTATTGCGGGCCGGAAAGAGCAGGGGCGGGCATGGAATACTCCGAGCAAAATGGCGAACGCGCCGACCTTACCGGCTTTGCACCTGTTGTGAAAGCGCGGGCAGGTAGGCGACATCCAGGGTTACAAAGGTGTCGATTAACTTAATTGCGCACATAGAGAACACCTATGAGCTGGATTGTTAATGCGTATTTCCTTAATCTTGCCCCCCTCGATACGCTGCACCCATTATTTTCAGGACCTGGCGAGTCAAAGCCTTCCCCAAGTGCTTCGCGGTCCTTTTTTATTCCCGCCGCCCTGTGGTTTGGGCGGTCGGTAGGAGTGAGTCATGTCTGATACCCGTCATTCCCGAGTGATTATTCTCGGTTCCGGCCCTGCCGGTTACAGCGCCGCTGTCTACGCTGCCCGGGCCAATCTCAAGCCGCTGCTGATCACCGGCATGCAGGCGGGCGGTCAGTTGACCACCACTACTGAAGTCGACAACTGGCCTGGCGATGTCCACGGCTTGACCGGCCCGGTGCTGATGGAGCGGATGAAAGAGCACGCCGAGCGCTTTGAAACCGAGATTGTCTTCGACCATATCAACAAGGTCGACTTCTCGAAAAAGCCTTACAGCCTGACCGGTGACAGCGGTGTGTATACCTGCGACGCGCTGATCATCGCCACCGGCGCCAGTGCGCGTTACCTGGGCCTGCCTTCGGAAGAAGCGTTCATGGGCAAGGGCGTTTCGGCCTGCGCCACTTGCGATGGTTTCTTCTACCGCAACAAGCCGGTTGCCGTGGTCGGCGGTGGCAACACTGCTGTGGAAGAGGCGCTGTACCTGGCCAACATCGCCAGCACCGTGACCCTGGTTCACCGCCGCGAGACCTTCCGCGCCGAGAAGATCCTGATCGACAAGCTGCACGCCCGTGTCGCCGAAGGCAAGATCATCCTCAAGCTCAACGCCACCCTGGATGAAGTCCTGGGCGACAACATGGGTGTGACCGGTGCCCGTCTGAAAAACAACGACGGCAGCTTCGACGAGCTGAAAGTCGACGGTGTGTTCATCGCCATCGGCCACACCCCGAACACCTCGCTGTTCGAAGGCGTGCTGGAAGCCAAAGACGGGTACCTGGTGGTGCAAGGTGGCCGTGAAGGCAATGCGACCGCGACCAACATCGAAGGTATCTTCGCTGCCGGCGACGTGGCAGACCACGTCTACCGCCAGGCCATCACCTCGGCCGGCGCCGGTTGCATGGCGGCCCTGGATGCCGAGCGTTACCTCGACGGTTTGAAGGACGCTTCGTTCTAAACCTGTGAAATTGAAAAAACCGGCGAAAGCCGGTTTTTTTATGCCTGCGATCTAGCCGAGACACCGCAAAACAAATGTGGGAGCTGGCTTGCCTGCGATAGCGGTGTGATAGTCACCACCGCCCTCGCGGGCAAGCCCGGTTCCTACATTGAGCGGGGTTGATTATTAAATCAGCGGCGAGTCAGAGGCTGTTCAGCAAACTTCACTGCGGCCAGCCCATGGGCAATCAACGCTCGGATATTGCCATGGTCACTGCCCTCAGGCGTCGCCACCACCGACCGATAATGCTCACCAAACGCTAGCAGTGCTTCCTTATCACTCAACCCTTCCAGCAGCGCCAAACCCAGGGTCTTGCACGAACCTTCGTTCTGTCCGGCAGCGTTTTCCACACCGCCGTTGGTGAAAGCTTGCGGCTGGTAGTTGTAACCGGCCGCGACGAACGCCAGGGTGTCGGCAAAGAGGTGTTCGCCACTGTTGAGGCTGGCGCGCAGGGTGTTCAAATCAGTCATGAGGCTTTCCTTTGGCAAACGCGGCCTGTTGGTCGGCGTTGGCTTCTTGCTGGTATTGGGCTTTCCACTCGGCGTACGGCATGCCGTACACCACTTCACGGGCCTCATCGAGGCTGACCTCGATCTGGC
This sequence comes from Pseudomonas sp. CCI1.1, assembly GCF_034348165.1. Taxonomy (NCBI): domain Bacteria; kingdom Pseudomonadati; phylum Pseudomonadota; class Gammaproteobacteria; order Pseudomonadales; family Pseudomonadaceae; genus Pseudomonas; species Pseudomonas sp. CCI1.1. The sequence continues at coordinate 3,452,714 of NZ_CP133780.1, read as the reverse complement.
GTTCGTCGGCCTCGGCCTTGTACCACTTGGACAGGCAGTTGCGGCAGAAGCCGGCGAGGTTCATCAGGTCGATATTCTGCACATCCTTGCGGCTGTCCAGGTGGGCCACCAATCGGCGAAAGGCGGCGGCTTCGAGTTCGAGGCGTTGTTGGTCGTTCATAGGGCTCACTTAGTATCAGCGGCTGGCGGCCAGAGTGATCGAAACCGACTCGGCAAAGCGCAGCGCGTGGGGCTTGTCCACTTCGACTTCGGCGTACAGCACCGATTCGTTGCTCATCACCAGGTCCAGCAGTTCCTGGGTCAGGCGCTCCAGCAGGGCAAAGCGATTGCCTTCGACGTGAGCGATGATGGCCTTGGTGATGGTGCGGTAGTTCAGGGCGTGGTCGATGTCGTTGTCACGCACGGCTTCCTGGGCGGCATACAGGATGGTCAGGTTGATCAGCACATCCTGTTTGTTGAGGATTTCGTCCTCGTTGATGCCGATAAAGGTGCGCAGGCACAGGTCCTTGACCCGGATACGCGCCATGCCTGGTTGAAGTTGTGGCATTGCTACTTGCTCCGTCCAATCAGTTGCAGGAACTCCATGCGGGTGGTGTTCGACTCGCGAAAGGCGCCGAGCATCACCGAGGTGTTCATGGTTGAATTCTGTTTCTCCACGCCGCGCATCATCATGCACATGTGCTTGGCTTCGATCACCACCGCCACGCCGGCGGCCTGGGTCACGTCCTGGATGGCGTCGGCGATTTGCCGCGTGAGGTTTTCCTGGATCTGCAGGCGCCGGGCGAACATGTCGACAATGCGCGCCAGTTTTGACAGGCCCAGCACCTTGCCGGTCGGAATATAGGCCACATGGGCCTTGCCGATGAAGGGCAGCAGGTGATGCTCGCACAACGAATACAACTCGATGTCCTTGAGGATCACCATCTCGTCATTGTCGGACGCGAACAGTGCGCCGTTGACGATTTCTTCCAGGTTCTGCTCATAGCCATGACACAGGTACTGCATGGCCTTGGCGGCACGCTTGGGCGTGTCGAGCAGGCCCTCGCGCTGCGGGTCTTCGCCCAGGCCCTTGAGGATCTCGCGGTAGTGGTGGGGCAGGGATAAGGTCATACAACATCCTCGCAAACGGCTTACTTGATATGCCGCCCGCCGTTGACGGTCAGGGTGGTACCGGTGACATAGGGATTGTCCAGCAGGTAACGCACGCTCTGGTAGATCACCTCGGGTCCGGGCTCGATGCCCAGGGCCGACTTGGCCAGGACTTTGGCGCGATAGGCCGCGTCATCGCCTTCGTTGAACATCACCATCGCCGGTGCGATGCCGTTGACCTTGATCAGCGGCGCGAACTGTGCGGCAAACGATAACGTGAGGCTGTCCAGCCCGGCCTTGGTGGCGCCATAGGCGATGTGCTGCCGGCTGCCCTTGCGCACCACGTCGTCGCTGATATGCACGATATCGGCGGGTGTCGAGCGTTGCAGCAAAGGTGAACAATGCAGGTTGATCAGGTACGGCGCAAGCATGTGCACGCTGAACATGTCGATAAAGGCACGGCTTTCGTCGCCCGGGGTTTCGGCGACCCAGGCTGAAGCGTTGTGGATGATTGCTCGCAGGCTTTGAGTATGGGTTTTCACTGCGCCAATGAAAGCCAGCACTCCGGCTTCGCTGGAGAAATCGGCAAACACGCCGATGGCACCGCGCTCACGCAGCGCCTGCACGCCGGGGCGTTCGCTGCGGTAGCTGAAAATCACGGCTTGGCCTTCATCCAACAGGCGCTCGGCGCAATGCAGGCCGACACGCTGGCCGGCACCGGTGATCAGGATCGGAGCGTTGGTTGCATTCATGGGAGGCTCAAGTCGCTGGCAGGCTCAAACTATACCAGCGCCCCGGCCTCCCTGTACTCAAGCGGCTGCTTCGGTGACCTTGCGAGGGGGCGAAGGGTGCAGCCAGTTCGCCAGCAGATGGGTCGACAGCGGTATAAAGAGGTAAACCATCAACGGGGTCAGGGCAGCGGTGCTGACCAGTACGCGGCTGAACAGGTCTAACTCGCTGAGCAGCGAGCCCAGGCCGAAGTTGAACAGCAGCGATACCGGGAAAAAAGCCAACCAGATGGCCACCGCCTGTTTCCAGCGTGGCGGGCGGGCACCCACTGCGCCAAACCAGCCATCGATACCGCTGACGCGGTGTTCCGACGGGTCGGCAAACAGCTCGCTGCCTCGGCTCAGCCACGCGCTGCGCGACGCGGAGAATTCCCAGGCATGCAGGGTTTTTTCATCGGCAAAGCGGAAGATGATCTGGAACTCATCATCATGGGGTGGCGGGGCCAGCACGCCGGAACCCAGGTAACCGGGGAAGTCAGTCGCCAATTGCTCGCCTTCACGCAGCCAGGCCATCAGTTCTTCGTAGCGACCTTTGGCCACGCGGCGCGCAACCATCAAGGTGACGGGTGAGGTAGACATCGTATATCTCCAAATCAGCAAGTGCGCCGAGCCGGGTAGGCTGTGCACGAACGAGGCTGCGGGGTGGTGCAGCGACGCAAAAGAACAGGCAAGGATTATTCCGGATTTGCCCAAATACGCCAGAAACTTCGGATGGATCGCCGTAGATCTTGAATCATGCAGTTCAATCGGCGTTAAATGGTGTTCAAATTCATACAAGTTTTTTGACCGCTGATGCCCGAAATCACTGCGCCTCTTCGCGAAACGACAGCCGACAGCCACTCTGACTGCGAGGGGCTGTTTCCGATTCGTGAAGTGGCAAGACTCACAGGTGTAAACCCGGTGACGTTGCGTGCGTGGGAGCGTCGCTACGGTTTGATCCAGCCTGTACGCACCGAAAGTGGGCACAGGCTTTACTCACGCACCGATATTGAAACCGTGCACCGCATCCTCGACTGGATCGAGCGGGGCGTGGCGGTGAGCAAAGTCGGCAAGCTTTTGGCGCGCGACCCACAGCCCAACGAGCCGGCTACCGCGTCACGCAGCGATACCGAACTGGAGTGGCGCCAATGGCAGGCGCAACTGCGGCAGGCCATCAGTGCTTTTGATGATCGTGAGCTCGACCGGTTGTACGGCCAGATCTTCAGCGTCTATTCGACAACCGTGGTGTTCCAAGACATTTTGGTCCCGCTGTGGCAGCAGTTGTTACGTCACCAAGGCCGCTTTGGCCAAGCCAGCGAGTGGCTGTTCTTCGATAATTTCCTGCGCTCGCGTGTCGCACGGTGCCTGCAAATGGCCTGTGCCTCGCCAGCGCCCAGGGTATTGCTGTCAGCCATTGCCGGAGAGTGCCGTGAGCTGGAGTTGCTGGTGGCGGGCTTGTTGATGTCGAGCGAGAAACTGGCGGTCAAGGTCCTGGGCGTTGGCCAGCCACTGGATGAGTTGACGCTGATCTGTGAGCGCACTCGGCCGCAAGCCCTGGTGCTGTTTTCCAACCATGCCCCTGGCGCAGAGCTGGCGTCGCGGCTCAATCGCCTGGCCTTCACCCTCGACTGCCCGTTGCTGCTGGCTGGAGAGGCGTCAGAGCTGGCAGAACACAGCCTGGAGGGGGCATCGATTGGTTGTCTGGGCAATGACGGGCGCTTGATGCCGCGCCGCTTGCAGCAACTGCTCAGCGGCCATCTGGAGTCTCAGGCATGAACGTGAGGATGAACCAGGCGATGCTGGTGCAGGATGAACTGGCGTAACCGTTCGATCTCATCGGCATCGCTCTGGCTGAGGCGATAAGCGAACAGGCCGCGGGCGGTTTCCCGCTCCAGCGTACCGCGCAGGGCGATGCGTTCGTAGCCGGAAGGGCTGAACCACAGGGAAAACGTCTTTGGCGGTTTGACCCGGCCACGCACTCCTACCAGCACCCCTTTGAATGACACTTCGTGCACCCACAGCGCGCTGGAGTAGCCCTTGATGTTTTCCAGCGCCACCGGCGTTTCAAGCGCCAGGCGCCACGGGCGGATCATCGGCCCATCTTCAAAAATGCTCGGTACGCCCAGGCGCAAATGCACGGCATGAAACTCATCTTCCACCAGGTGCAACGGGAAGGTGAGTTGCTGGTTGTCGAACTGCGCCTGGATGGTGACCTGGTCGTGAGCCGCTAGCCGCGTGAGCAAATCGCGAATCTGTGCGCCGCCATTAACCGTCAGGCTCGACCATGCATCCCGCAGGTTGAGCTGCGGGTTGTGCTGCATGTCCTGGATAAAATCCAGCTCGTCCTGCGTCAATAGCGTGTCGCGTTGCATTGATCTAGCTCAAGGCTGAGGCATTAAAAAGCCATTATCGCTCTAAAGACCGCGTTTTTTACAGTTTGTTAATTCCACTCGTCGCCTTGAGTGCCGCGAGCTCACTTTTGAGCTCGGCTAACTGGGCTTCCAGCTGGGCGACGCGCTGTTGGGCTTTGACTTGAGTGGTGACGTCTTTTTGCACGCCGACGAAATACGTTTGCTTGTCGACCTCGTTGTACACGGTCGAAAGCGACAGTTCGTTCCAGAAAGGCGTGCCGTCTTTGCGAAAGTTGCGCAGGATCTCCCGGCAGGCGCCGCCGCTGTCGAGCGCGTCACGGATGGCGATCAAGGCCGGTTGGTCGCGGTCGCCCGACTGCAGGAAGCGGCAGTCCTGATACAGGATCTCGTCGAGGGTATAGCCGGTCAGCCGTTCGAAGGCCGGGTTGACGTAGATCAGCGGTTTGTCGTTGCCTTCGCGCTCGGCAACAACGATTCCGTCGTTGGACGCATTGACGACCATTTGCAACAGTTTGGCGTTAATCATAGAGCGGTCCATGGCCTGGTTTTGACCTTGCCAGTTTATGGCAAGTCTGGAATGTTGCACGGTGCGCACTGAAATATTGGCACAGGCTGCTAATATCCCACGCTTTCACTCAACCACAGGATCAGATTGATGAAAGTCGCCATCCTCTCCGGCTCGGTCTACGGTACGGCTGAAGAAGTCGCTCGCCACGCGGAAGAAATCCTCAAGGACGCAGGTTTCAACGCCTGGCACAACGCACGTGCCACGCTGGCAGACGTGCAGGCCTTTGCTCCCGATGCATTCCTGGCAGTGACCTCGACCACCGGCATGGGCGAGTTGCCCGACAATCTGCAGCCTCTGTACTCAACCATCCGCGACCAACTGCCCGCCGCCTGGCGCGGCCTGCCGGGAGCGGTCATCGGCCTGGGCGACGCCAGCTATGGCGATACTTTCTGTGGCGGCGGTGAACAAATGCGCGAATTGTTCGCCGAACTGGGCATCCGCGAAGTGCAGCCGATGCTGCGCCTGGACGCCAGCGAAAGCGTCACCCCGGAAGCTGACGCCGAGCCTTGGCTGGCCGATTTGATCACCGCGCTGCGCGGTTGAGCCCCAGGGAGCGCCGTTATTGACGGCGCTTGTTTGACACGTATTTGTACTATTCTCTTGACTGACTCGCTCAGTCATCAAGCTGGCTGCCAAGGAAACTCCTTGCGCCTCGGCGTCTGACTAGACTGGCTCTCACTTTAGACACCATAAGAAGTGCGCCAAGGAGGTCATTGCCATGAGCCTAGCCCCTGCTCCATCGCCACAAAACGTCAAAGCCCAGGTCAGCGCCGCCGAATGGCAAACCCGCGTGGACCTTGCGGCCTGCTATCGCCTGGTGGCCATGCACGGTTGGGATGACCTGATCTTCACGCATATTTCGGCCAAGGTGCCGGGTACTGAAGATTTCCTGATCAACCCCTATGGGCTGATGTTCCATGAGATCACCGCGTCGAGCCTGGTCAAGGTTGACCAGGCCGGCAATAAGCAAATGGAGAGCCCCTACGAGATCAACCCTGCGGGCTACACCATCCACAGCGCCATCCACGAAGTGCGCCACGACGTGACCTGCGTGCTGCACACTCACACTGCTGCGGGCGTGGCGGTGTGTGCGCAAAAGCAGGGTGTATTGCCCATCAGCCAGCAATCGCTGTTTGTACTGTCCAGCCTGGGCTATCACGCCTATGAGGGCGTGGCGCTCAATCACGAGGAAAAGGCCCGCCTGCAAGCGGATTTGGGCCAGAACAATTTCCTGATGCTGCATAACCACGGCCTGCTGACCTGCGCCGGCACCATCGCCGATACCTTCCTGATGATGTTCACCTTCCAGCGCGCCTGCGAGATCCAGGTGCTGGCCCAGAGCGGCGGCACCGAGTTGATCGCCATCGAGCCGCAGATTCTCGCCGGTGCCAAGGCGATGGTGGCAGCTGTCACAAAAAGCGCCCAAGGTATGGGTGGTGCGCTGGCCTGGCCGGCGCTGCTACGCAAATTGGACCACCAGGACCCCGGGTATAAAAGCTGATGCCACTCGCCGAGATACCGCTCAGAGCCTGGCGCAAGCGCGGCCAGGACTTCGTCTTTCGTGGCCACACCGTGCGGTATTGGGTGGCCGGGCAGGGCGAGCCGTTGCTGCTGATTCATGGTTTCCCCACGGCCAGTTGGGACTGGCACTACCTGTGGCAACCCCTGGCCCAGCGCAATCTGGTGATTGCCTGCGACATGCTCGGCTTTGGCGACTCGGCCAAACCCTTGGACCACGACTATTGCCTGTTGGAACAGGCCGATCTGCAACAGGCGCTGCTTGAGCACCTGCGCGTAGAGCAGCCGGTGCATGTGTTGGCTCATGACTACGGCGACAGTGTCGCCCAGGAATTATTGGCTCGGCATTACGAGGGCCGGTTCCCGATGGCGAGTTGTGTATTTCTCAACGGCGGACTGTTTCCGGAAACCCATCGGCCGGCGCTGGTGCAAAAGCTGCTGCTCAGCCCGTTGGGCTGGATGATCGGTCGGGCCTTTGGGCGCAATGCCTTGGCCAGCAGTTTCAACCAGATCTTCGGCCCCCAGACGCGGCCCAGTGAAAGCGTGCTGGATGATTTCTGGAGTTTGATCAGTTGCAACGACGGCCCGCGTATCCTGCACAAACTCATCGCCTACATCCCCCAGCGCCGTCGTCTGCGCGAGCGCTGGCTCACGGCCATGCAGCGAGGTGAAGTGCCGCTGCGGGTGATCGACGGCGAAGTAGACCCGATTTCCGGGGCTCATATGGTCGAGCGCTATCGCCAACTGGTGCCCGCGCCCGACACGATAAGGCTGGCCAATATCGGCCACTACCCGCAGATCGAGGCGCCGGTCCAGGTGCTCAAGCATTACCAGGCGTTTCGTGAGCGCATCAGCCAGCCTTCACCGCGCGCGGCCTATTCCTGATTCCGCGCATCATCCCGCTGCCTTATCAAGCACCATTCAGCCCCGGCCGTCTTTATTGTGACCAAAGGCTGCGTGCGTGACACTCTGCCTATCCCATTGTCGCCAGCGGAGTTCGGTATGAGTGAGTCAGTGCAGTTCCAGGATAAGGTCGTGATCGTCACCGGCGCCGGTGGTGGCTTGGGCCAGGCCCATGCGCTGCTGTTCGCCAAGCACGGGGCCAAAGTGCTGGTCAACGACCTCGGTGGCTCAACCCAAGGCGAGGGCGCCAACGCCTCGGCGGCCGACCGGGTGGTGGCGCAGATCCGCGCGGCAGGCGGTATTGCCGAGGCCAACCATGACTCCGTCACCGACGGCGACAAGATCGTACAGAACGCCCTGGATGTTTTCGGCCGGGTCGACGTGGTGGTCAACAACGCCGGCATCCTGCGCGACAAGACCTTTCACAAAATGGACGACAACGACTGGGACCTGGTTTACCGGGTGCATGTCGAAGGCGCCTACAAAGTCACCCGCGCCGCCTGGCCGCATTTGCGCGAGCAGGGTTATGGCCGGGTGATCTTCACGGCGTCGACGTCAGGCATTTACGGCAACTTCGGCCAGTCCAACTACGGCATGGCCAAGTTGGGCCTGTATGGCTTGACCCGCACCTTGGCGCTGGAAGGGCGCAAGAACAACATTCTGGTCAACGCGATTGCCCCCACCGGTGGCACACGCATGACCGAAGGGCTGATCCCGCCGCAGGTGTTCGAGCGCCTCAAGCCGGAACTGGTCAGCCCGCTGGTGGTGTACCTGGGCAGTGACGCCTGTGAAGAAACCGCAGGCTTGTTTGAAGTGGGTGGCGGCTGGATCGGCAAGACCCGTTGGGAGCGCAGCCTGGGTGTGGGTTTTGATCCCGAGGCCGGTTTTTCGCCGGAGGACGTGGCCGCGCACTGGCAGCAGATCTGCGATTTCGAAGGGGCTGCGCACCCCAAGGACAATATCGAGGCACTGAAGGAAATGATGGCCAACTTGCAGAAGTTCAGCCTCTGATCATTGCCGGTAAATCAATGAATCCCACGGGGCGTCGATGACGCCCCGTTTTATTGGTGCGCCAGGCATGGCGCGTTGCGCGCAAGCGCAACCAGCTTGGCTGTGGTGGCCACGCTGGTGACTGGGAGGTGAAAGTCCTCTACACACCCGGCAAGGGGAAGTGTTAGCCAGAGGCAAGGGTGTCGCGGGTGACTGCGAATCTGAAGGAAGCCCGAGGCAAAATGCTGGCCTGACGAACAGGAAGCGGATAGAGGCGGCGCAGCGGGGTAAGAAGGCCAAAATCTTCAAAGCCCAATACTTGCACGGAACGCTGTGACGTAGATCCGACAGGCATAAGCAGGAAGGTCGCGCGAATTACCCTGGGAGATCTGCACGTTTGCCAGTGTGCTACCGAGCGTCGAGAGGCGATGGGATGAGCGTGCAGAAGTCAGCCGAAGCCGTAGTAAGTGGCGAATAACCGCGCCACCAAGGGCCGAACAGGTTATGCCGCCAGTAGGCGTCAGAGTCTCGTTGAATACCGAAATGCAGAAATTTCTCCAAGAGAAGACTGTGACTCCGAGTCCCGGACAGAATCCGAGGATGACGGCTGACAGCGCAAAGGTATCGACGGCATCTGTGACGTGGACGAACGCGGAGCCGGACACGCTGATGGCGCGGGTGCTTGCACCGGCCAACCTCAGACGTGCGTATCAGCGCGTGGTCAGCAACAAGGGCGCGCCGGGTGCCGATGGCATGACGGTCGACGACTTGGCGGACTACGTGAATCAGTATTGGCCGATCCTCCAGAGGAGGTTGCTGGCCGGCGAATACCACCCGCAAGGTGTACGCGCCGTCGACATCCCCAAACCCAAAGGCGGCACCCGACAACTGGGCATTCCCTGCGTCGTGGATCGCCTGATCCAACAGGCACTGCTGCAACAGCTCACGCCGATCTTCGACCCGCTGTTTTCGGATTACAGCTACGGCTTCCGTCCGGGCAGAAGCGCCCACCAAGCCATCGAGACAGCCCGCGCCCATGTGGCGGCAGGGCATCGCTGGTGCGTGGAACTCGATCTTGAGAAATTCTTTGACCGGGTCAACCACGATCTCCTGATGGCGTACGTGGCGCGCCAAATCGTAGATAAACGCGTGCTCAGACTGATCCGGCGGTACCTCCAAGCCGGTGAGATGTCGGGTGGGATCGCCAGCCGACGGCAGGAAGGGACGCCGCAAGGCGGCCCGCTCTCGCCGTTGCTGTCGAACATCCTGCTCAACGAACTCGACCGCGAGCTGGAACGGCGGGGTCATCGCTTCGTGCGTTATGCCGACGATGCGAACATCTATGTGCGCAGCCCTCGTGCTGGCGAACGAGTGATGGCCAGTGTTGAGCGCTTCCTGAATCAGCGCCTGAAACTAACGCTGAATCGGGATAAGAGCCGAGTAGCCGGGTCTTGGATGTGTGATTACTTGGGTTACGGGATGAGCTGGCATCAGCAACCGAGACTGAGAGTGGCGACGATGAGCCTGGGTCGCTTGCGCGACCGGCTCAGAGAGCTGCTACGTAAAGCGCGGGGCCACAAGGTGGCGACTGTCATCGAGCGGATAAACCCCGTGCTGCGCGGATGGGCGGGCTACTTCAAGCTGAGCCAGAGCAGACGGCCACTTGAGGAATTGGACGGCTGGGTGCGTCACAAGCTTCGCTGTATCGTCTGGCGTCAATGGAAGCGGCCCTCTACGAGGGCGCGCAACTTGATACGCTTGGGACTTAATGCGGCGCGGGCGTGGAAATCGGCAGTCAATGGCCGAGGCCCATGGTGGAACTCGGGAGCGCCCCATATGAATCAGGCGTTGCCGAAGAAGCTGTGGGACCGCCTCGGGCTGGTCTCGATACTGGATACGATAAACCGACTTAACCGTATAACCTGAACCGCCGTATACGGAACCGTACGTACGGTGGTGTGAGAGGACGGCGGATGTGAATCCGCCTCCTACTCGATCAGGCATAAAAAAGGCCGCTGCATAGGCAGCGGCCGAAGTAAGACGTTGGATCAAGGAGCGACAAATCAACGTCAGTGAACACCGGGAACAGACTGATTACGGGATCAATCCGTTATAAATCAGCTTTTCTCCCCAATGCGGGAGCGGGCTGTTTGCCCTGAAAGCCAGGCAAGAATAGTCGGTTGTAACAAAATGAGTAATAGCGAATCAGGACAAGGACTATTACCAGATCGGCAATAATTACAGGGCGCCATCGATCCTTCTGATAACCCTTCATCCATCGCATGCATGTCACCAAGCCAACGCCCGGCCAGAGAACCCCGTCATCCTTTCGAGCGACAACACGAATACCTCCTTGGTGCGCTTATCGCTCCTCAAGGGCGGCAGTAGGGTGGGGCCTTCTGTCACTCACCGGGGAAGACGCATGACAAAAACAATAATGCGCGCCATCTTCACGCCACAGGCGCTGGCCACTGCGGTTGCGCTGGGCTGCTGTGCCCAGGCGCAGGCTGTTTCGTTCAACATCGGCGAGATCGAAGGGCAATTCGACTCCTCGCTGTCGGTCGGCGCCAGTTGGGGCATGCGCGATGCCGATAAAAGCCTGGTCGGCACGGTCAATGGCGGGACGGGCCAGGCGTCCACCGGGGATGACGGGCGCCTCAACTTCAAGAAGGGCGAGACCTTCTCCAAGATCTTCAAGGGCCTGCACGACCTTGAGTTGAAGTACGGCGACACCGGCGTATTCGTGCGTGGCAAGTATTGGTACGACTTCGAGCTCAAGGACGAAGACCGCGAGTTCAAGCCCATCAGCGATCACAACCGCAAGGAAGGCGCCAAGTCCAGCGGTGCGCAGATCCTCGATGCCTTCGTCTACCACAACTACTCCCTGGGCGACCTGCCCGGCACCGTGCGCGCCGGCAAGCAGGTGGTCAGTTGGGGCGAAAGTACCTTCATCGGTAACTCCATCAACAGCATCAACCCGATCGACGTGTCGGCGTTTCGCAGGCCCGGTGCCGAGATCAAGGAAGGCTTGATCCCGGTGAACATGCTGTTTGCCTCCCAGAGCCTGACCAATCAACTGACAGTGGAAGGTTTCTACCAACTGGAATGGGACCAGACGGTGCTCGACAACTGCGGCACCTTCTTCGGTGGGGACGTGGCGGCGGACGGCTGCACCAATAACTACACCGTGGGCAGCCCGGCGATCCGACCGCTGCAACCGGTGGCCGCTGCCTTTGGTCAAGGGTTTGGCGTGACCAATGAAGGCGTGATCGTGCGGCGTGCCGGTGACCGCGATGCGCGTGACTCCGGCCAGTTCGGCGCGGCCCTGCGCTGGCTGGGCGATGACACTGAATACGGCCTGTATTTCATGAACTACCACAGCCGTACACCGACCGTCGGCACCCTGACCGCCAATACCAACCTGGCCACAATCGGGCGCATCATCAACACCGCCAACGCCCTAGCACCCGGTTCCGGGGGCGGTTTGGCGCAAAGCACCATGCTTGGCCGCGGCCAGTACTACCTGGATTACCCGGAAGACATCCGCCTGTTCGGCGCCAGTTTCTCCACCACCTTGCCCACGGGCACGGCGTGGACCGGCGAAATCAGCTATCGGCCCAATGCGCCGGTGCAGCTCAACACCACTGACCTGACCCTGGCCCTGGTCAATCCCATTGCGGGCCAACTCGCCTCACCCATCCGCAGCAATTTCGGCGATGACAACAAAGGCTATCGCCGCAAGGAAATCACCCAGATCCAGAGCACCATGACCCAGTTCTTCGACCAGGTACTGGGCGCCGAGCGCCTGACCCTGGTGGGCGAAGCGGCGGTGGTGCACGTCGCCGGCCTGGAAGACAAAACCAAACTGCGTTACGGCCGAGACTCGGTGTACGGCGCCTACGGTTTTCAAGGTGACACCGACGGTTTTGTCACCTCCACCTCGTGGGGCTACCGGGCGCGGGCGATCCTTGACTACAACAACGCCATTGCCGGTGTGAACCTCAAGCCCAACCTGTCCTGGTCCCACGACGTGGCGGGCTACGGCCCCAACGGCCTGTTCAACAAAGGCGCCAAGGCCATCAGCGTCGGCGTGGATGCGGACTATCGCAGCACCTACACCGCAAGCCTGAGCTACACCGACTTTTTTGGCGGTGACTACAACACCCTGACCGACCGCGACTTCCTCGCCCTCAGCTTCGGCGTGAACTTCTGATCTGGCTTAAAAGAAGGACAAGACCCTATGCGTAAGATGATTGCAATGTTGGCCCTGAGCGTATTGGCCGCCAACGTAATGGCGGCGGTATCGCCCGAAGAAGCAGCCAAGCTCGGCACTTCCCTGACCCCGGTCGGCGCGGAAAAAGCCGGCAACGCCGATGGCTCGATTCCGGCCTGGACCGGCGGCATCCCCAAGAATGCAGGCGCGGTGGACAGCAAGGGGTTTCTCGCCGACCCCTTCGCCAGTGAAAAACCACTGTTCGTGATCACCGCTGCCACGGTGGACAAGTACAAGGACAAGCTCTCCGACGGCCAGGTAGCGATGTTCAAGCGCTATCCCGAGACCTACAAGATCCCGGTGTACCCCAGCCACCGTACGGTCAACTTGCCGGCGGACATTTACGAGTCGATCAAGCGCAGCGCCTTGAATGTGAAGGCGATCAACGATGGCAACGGCCTGGAGAACTTCACCGGCAACCGTTACTACGCGTTCCCTATCCCTAAAAATGGCGTCGAGGTGCTGTGGAATCACATCACCCGTTACCACGGCGGCAACCTGCGGCGCATCATCACTCAGGCCACGCCCCAGACCAATGGCAGCTACACGCCGATCCGTTTCGAAGAAGAAGTAGCGGTGCCGCAAGCCATTCCGGATATCGACCCGGCCAAGGCCGCCAACGTGCTCAGCTATTTCAAGCAATCGGTCACCGCCCCGGCGCGGCTGGCGGGCAACGTACTGCTGGTGCATGAAACCCTCGACCAGGTGAAGGAACCGCGCCTGGCCTGGATCTACAACGCCGGCCAGCGCCGGGTGCGGCGCGCGCCGCAGGTGTCCTACGACGGCCCAGGCACCGCCTCCGACGGCCTGCGCACCACCGACAACTTCGACATGTTCTCCGGCGCGCCCGACCGTTATGACTGGAAACTGGTGGGCAAGAAGGAGATGTACATTCCCTACAACAGCTACAAGCTCGATTCGCCAAGCCTCAAGTACGACGACATCATCAAGGCCGGGCATATCAACCAGGACCTGACCCGTTACGAGTTGCACCGCGTGTGGGAAGTGGTCGGCACCGTCAAGCCCAGCGAGCGGCACATCTATGCCAAACGCCATATGTTCATCGACGAAGACAGCTGGCAAGTCGCCCTGGTGGACCACTACGACGGCCGCGGCCAACTGTGGCGCGTTGCCGAAGGCCATGCGCAGTTCTACTACGACCACCAGGTGCCGGCCTACACCGTGGAAACCCTGTACGACCTGATTGCCGGACGCTACATCGCGCTGGGCATGAAGAACGAGGAGAAAAGCAGTTTCGTGTTCGGTTTCGCAGCCAAGGCGGCGGACTACACCCCGGCCGCACTGAGGTCGGCGGGCGTTCGCTGATTCCACACTGAAATGAGGTTGAAAATGTGGGAGCTGGCTTGCCTGCGATAGCGGTGGGCCAGGCCGCTCATCGATTGCTGTTGCACCGCCATCGCAGGCAAGCCAGCTCCCACACTGAAGGACGTATACCTTGGTTTTTATGGTCTTCAATCAACCCGCTGAATACTTCTTCAACAACCGCCAACCACAGGTCTAGGGTGACGCAACAATAAAAACAGCAGGATGCAGCAATGACCGCCATGACCCGCTGCCTGGACCGTTCTGGATTTATGCCACGGCTGTCCGCCCACCATGTGTTGCGTGCGCGGCTGACTGTGCCGCTGCTGACGGCGCAGGCGCGGGTAAGGTTGCTGTGCGCGCCGGGTGGCAGTGGCAAGAGCGCGTTGCTCGCCGAGTGTGCGTTGCAGGCGCCGAAGGGGTGTCAGGTGGTGTGGATGCCACTCAACGGTGCCGCGCTCAGCCCCTTGGAATTCTGCGCACGGCTGGCGCAGCAGCTTGGCTTGCCGTTTGTGGATGAAGCCACGTTATTGCTCGACTTGGGCCGTTGGCCACACACCACGTGGTTGTTTCTGGATGATTTCTGTCGCTCACCTGCGCCTGAGCTGGATGCGCTGCTGGACCGTTTGCTCGCCGCTGGCAGCCCGCAGTTGACCTGGTGGCTGGGCGCGCGACGGCGCCCGTTGTGCAATTGGCCACGCCTGTTGCTCGACGATGAGTTGCTGGAGTGCAGCGAGTTGTTTTTCAGCGCCGAGGAAGTCGAGCAACTGCTCGCCCCGGGGCATACCGTCGACAGCCTGATGCAGTTCAGCGCCGGTTGGTGCGCCGGTGTGCGTATCGCCTTGTTGGGCGACGGCCACCCCGACAAAACCCTGTTCGATTACCTGCAGCATGAGCTATTCAACACCTTGTCGGCGCCATTGGCTGAGGCCTGGCGGGTGTTGGCCCATCTGCCGCGTTTCAACCTGAACCTGTGTGAGTACTTGTTCGGTGGTGGTGACGGCGCTGAGCATTTGCGCGAATTGCAGGCACTGGGTGCGTTTATCCAGCCCTGGGAAGACACCAGCGACTGGCTCCACATTTTCCCACCGTTGGCGCGACTGCTGCGCGATGAGCCCTGGCCGGCCAAACGCTCCTGGCACCGACGCGCGTGCCAATGGTTCAGCGCCGAGGGTGACTGGCAGGCCGCGTTCGAGCAGGCGTTGCTGGCGCAGGAATATGAAGTGGCGGTGAGCCTGTTGCAGCACTTCAGTTTCGAGGATTTGTTTCGCCAGCAGAACGCCGTGCTGCTGTTGCGCCTGCATGAACAGCAGGGCGATGAATTGATGTTGGGGTCGGCGCAACTGGTGGGGCTGCTCACGGCCGCGTTGTTGTTTGCCGGGCGCTTCGAACAGGCGGCCTTGTGTATCGACCAACTGGCCCGGTTCGCCCCGCAACCGACGCCCGCCGCGCAGCGCTATCTGCTGGCGCGCTGGCAGGCGCAGTGGGGTTGGTTGCTGCATTTGAGCGGTGATGCCGAGCGTTCCCGCGAACACTTGCTCGAAGCGCTGCAAGCCTTGCCTGACAGCGCCTGGACCTCACGCCTGATGTGCCTGTCGGGCCTGACCCAGCAAGCCCTGCTGCGCGGTGAGTTGGATGTCGCCCAGAGCTTGAGCCGCGAAGCATTGTGCCTGGCACGTGCTCACGGTTCGCTGGTGCTCGAATCCCTGCTGGAATTGGACCACGCCCAGTTACTGGAGCAGCGCGGCGCGCCGTATCGGGCGCAGAGCCTGCTGGAAACGGTGCAGGCGATGCTGGCTCGCCAGCGGCTCAGGGCCGGGCCATTGGTGGGGCGCATCGTCCTGCGCCGTGGGCACCTGGCCTTGCGGCAAGGCCAGGACGCCCTGGCGTGCGAATGCTTTGAGACCGGCTTGACGCTGTGCCTGCAGAGCCAGGACAAGCGCGTGCTATATGGCTATCTCGGCCTGGCGCTGCTGGCGGCCAACCGTGGCGACTACGCCCAGGCGTTCATTCAATTGCGCGACGCCGAGCGCCTGATGCAGCAGCGCCATGTCCCGGAGACGGTGTATCGCGCGGTGTTGTTGTTGGTCAGCGGACACCTGTGGCTACAACAGGGCCGGGCTGAATTGACGGTACAAGCGGTGCGCCGGGTGTTGCGCCATTTCCGTGGGCCCAGTGCCAAGCAGGCACCGCCGGCGACCCTGGAACTGATCCCGCGTCTGGAGTATTTGCTGGTGCTGGCCGAGGTCAGGCTGGGCTGTGCCGAGCAACCTATCGCACGGCTCAATGCCTTGCTCGAAACCTCCCGGCAGCGCGGCATGCTGTGTCTGGAAACCGAACTGCACCTGGTGTTGGGTGAGGTGACCTGGCAACTCGGTGACCCGGCGTTGGCCCGTCGTGCATTGCAGGCCGGGCTGGCGCTGGCGGCTCGTTGCCAGGTACAGCAGGCGATTCGCGAACTGCGCTTGCGTGCACCCGGGCTATTGAGTGAGCTGGGCCTGGAGCCTCAGGTCACGCCTGCCGGTGCGACGCAAAACCCTCTGAGCCAGCGCGAACTCGAAGTGTTGCAGTTGATCGCCCTGGGCAACTCCAATCTGGAAATCGCCGACCGCCTGTATATCTCCTTGCACACCGTCAAGACCCATGCACGGCGCATCCACAGCAAACTCGGGGTGGAGCGCCGCACTCAGGCGGTGGCCAAGGCCAAGACGCTGGGCTTGATGGCCTAGGCGCGCAGTGCCTGGCGATATTCACCCGGGGTGGCGCCCATGGCTTGGCGAAAGCGTTGGTTGAAATGGCTGGCGCTGGAAAAACCGCACCTCAAGGCGACCTCACCCAAGGGCAACGAGCTGTTGCGCAGCAAAGTTTGCGCGCGTGCCAGGCGGCGTGCCAGCAGGTATTGATGGGGCGGCACGCCGAAGCTCTGACGGAACATCCGGGCGAAATGGTATTCCGACAGCGCGCACATCGACGCCAACTGGCCGAGGCTGATGGGATCTTCAACATGGTGGTCGATGTACTCCACCAAACGCCGCCGTTGGTGCGCCGCCAACCCGCCTTTGAGGCGCAGGCCGTCGCGCACGCCGACCTGGTTGAGCAGGGTGTGGCTGAGCAGTTCATGGGCCAGGCTGCTGGTCAGCAGGCGCTCGCCGGGTTCGAGCCAGTTGAGGCTAATCAACTGGTGAAAGCGTCGGGCCTGACGGGCGTCCTCAAGGAAGGTCGTCTCACGCAACTGCAACTCCCGCGGCTCGCGGTCCAGCAAGGTGACGCAGCCGAGGGCAAATTGCTCCGGGCTGAAATACACATGGGCCAGGCGTATCTCGCCATTGATCACCCACGCCGACTGGTGCTCGGCCGGCAGTATGCACAATTTGTCGGGGCCGCCCTTGGTGCCTGGCCGGTCACGGCGAAAGGTGCCCGTGCCGCCGCCGATATAACAGGACAAAGTGTGATGGCTGGGCGCCTGGTAGTCCTGGGCATCGTGGTGGTTGCTCCACACGGCCGCAGACAAACCGTCACCGAGCTCGGCGCAGGCTTCCAAGCGTGCGTGAGGCGAGCGGTTGAGGGATTGAAAGACGTGCAGCGATTCCAGCTCTGGCATGGTGTGTTCTCCGACGTCTTGCATCCTACTCCCGGCGGCGGGCGCTGTGAGCCCATCGCCCGACAAAAGCGCAAGAATGTGCAAGAACCTCAGGGTGGTTGAAGGCAACACTGTGGCTCAAACGACGGAGCCTGCTATGAACCTCTTCCTGTATTTACTCACGGTGCTGATTTGGGGCACCACCTGGATTGCGCTCAAGTGGCAGCTGGGCGTGGTGGCGATTCCCGTGTCGATTGTCTATCGCTTCGGCCTGGCGGCGCTGGTGCTGTTTGCGCTGTTGCTGCTCAGCCGCAAGTTGCAGGTGATGAACCGGCGCGGGCACCTGATCTGCCTGGCCCAAGGGCTGTGCCTGTTCTGCGTCAACTTCATGTGCTTTCTCACTGCCAGCCAGTGGATCCCCAGTGGCCTGGTGGCCGTGGTGTTCTCCACGGCGACCTTGTGGAACGCGCTCAATGCCCGGGTGTTTTTCGGCCAGCGGGTGGCGCGTAACGTGTTGATGGGCGGGGCGCTTGGGTTGCTGGGGCTGGGCTTTTTATTCTGGCCGGAGCTGGTTGGGCATACCGCTAGCCCGCAAACCCTGTTGGGCCTGGGCTTGGCCCTGCTGGGCACCCTGTGCTTCTCGGCGGGCAACCTGTTGTCCAGCCTGCAACAGAAGGCTGGGCTCAAGCCGTTGACCACCAATGCCTGGGGCATGGCCTATGGGGCGGCGATGCTGGCGACCTATTGCGCGGTGCGTGGCATTCCCTTCGAGATGGACTGGAGTGCGCGGTATATCGGTGCGCTGTGGTACCTGGTGATCCCGGGTTCGGTGATTGGTTTTACCGCTTACCTCACCCTGGTGGGCCGCATGGGCCCGGAGAAGGCGGCGTATTGCACGGTGCTGTTTCCGGTGGTGGCGCTGAATGTGTCGGCCGTGGCCGAGGGCTACCAGTGGACGGCGCCGGCGTTGATGGGGCTGGTGCTGGTGATGCTGGGGAATGTGCTGGTGTTTGGTAAACCCCGGTCCATCTTGGCGGGCCTCAAGGCTAGCCAAGCCTGAATGTGGGAGCTGGCTTGCCGATAGAAGCAGCACCTGCCACGAATCCCCTGTGGGAGCGGGCTTGCCCGCGAAGGCGGTGTGCCAGTCAATGTGTCTTTAACTGACCCACCGCTTTCGCAGGCAAGCCAGCTCCCACATTGGACTGAGGTGCCTGCTTTATTTGAGGCCTAGCCGCTTGGCCATGCGCCCCAGGTTGGCGCGGTCCAGGCCCAGTTCGCGGGCGGCGCTGGCCCAGTTGCGCTGATGGCGTTCCAGGCAGGCGCTGATGAGTTGGCGCTGGTAGTGCTCGGTGGCCTGGCGCAGGTCGCCGCTGACCATGGGCAAGGCTTGGGCCGGTGCTTGTTCGGCCACCGCCGTACTCACGTCGGGCAAGTCCAGGTCCAGGGCGCTCAGGCTGAGAATTTTCGGGCGCTCGCGGCAGTTGCCCAGGGCTTTCAACGCGCTGCGGCCGATCAAGTGCTCCAGCTCGCGCACATTGCCGGGCCAGTTGTAGGCCAGCAACGCCGCCTGGGCATCGCCGGTCAGGCGCAGGCTGCCCAGGCCCATGCGCGAACGGTTCTGTTCAAGGAAGAAGCCAGCCAACAGCAGCACATCACGCCCGCGTTCACGCAGTGCCGGCACTTGCAGCGGGTACACGCTCAGGCGGTGGTAAAAATCGGCACGGTAGCGGCCATTGCGCACTTCTTCGGCAAGGTCGCGGTTGGTGGCGGCAATCAGGCGCACGTCCACCTGGTGTTCCTTGTCCGAACCCAGGCGCTGCAACTGGCCGCTTTGCAGCACGCGCAGCAGCTTGGCCTGTACGCTCAACGACAGTTCACCGACTTCGTCCAGGAACAACGTGCCGCCGTTGGCCAGTTCAAACTTGCCTCGGCGCTCAGTCAGCGCTCCGGTGAAAGCGCCGCGTACATGGCCGAACAGCTCGCTTTCTACCAGGGTTTCCGGCAGTGCGGCGCAATTGAGGCTGATCATCGGCTTGTCGGCACGCGATGACGCGGCATGGATCGCCTGGGCCACCAGCTCCTTGCCGACCCCGGTTTCGCCGGTGATTAGCACGGTCAGGTCGCTGCCGCCTACCAGCTTGATTTCCTCGACCAGCCGTTTATGCGCCTTGCTCTGGCCGATCATTTCCTTGTGCTGCTGGCCGCTGGCTTGGCGATAGATTTCGGCGCGCTGGTGCTCGTCTTCGGCCCGCAGCGCCAGGCGCTCGATGCGTTCAGCCACGTTGACGGTGGCCGCGGCGAGGCTGGCGAAGGCTTGCAGGGCGTCCAGTTCGACCCGTTCAAAGCGCTCGTTGTCGAGAGCGTCAAGGGTCAGCAGGCCCCACGGCTGGTCGTCGATAAACAGCGGGCAGCCCATGCAGTCGTGGACTTCGAGGTGGCCGTGTAAACCGGCGACCAGGCCGTCATAGGGGTCGGGCAATTGGCTGTCGCTGTCGAAGCGGGTAGGGCCGGGGCTGCTCAGCAGTATTTCAAAGCGCGGGTGTTCGCTGATCTTGAAACGTCGGCCCAATGTGTCAGGGCTCAAGCCATCCACCGCCAGCGGCACCAGCCACTCGCCATCCAGCCGCAGCAGCGCGGCGGCATCGCAGGGCAACAGGGCGCGCATGGTTTGCAGCAGGCGGCGGTAGCGCTCGCCTTCGGGCAGTTCCCGGGACAGATCGGCGACCAGCGGCAGCAGGGCGGTGAGCAGCGGTTTTGCAGTCATAATGACTCCTTGTAGTCGATATGACTATAAAGCGTAGGAGGTCATACTGACTACATAATGTTTAAGCTATTGAAAAACATGGGTTTATTAGTTGGCACGAATACTGACTACCTAAGGGTAATGAGTAAAAAGACCGAGGAGTCTCCCATGCTGAGTGCCCAAGACCGTGCCATTGTTAAATCCACTGTGCCCCTGCTGGAAAGCGGCGGTGAAGCACTGATCACCCATTTTTACCGCATGATGCTGTCCGAGTATCCCGAAGTCCGTCCGCTGTTCAACCAGGCCCACCAAGCCAGTGGTGACCAGCCTCGCGCCCTGGCCAATGGCGTGCTGATGTACGCGCGGCATATCGACCAGTTGGACCAACTGGGCGATCTGGTGGCCAAGATCATCAACAAGCACGTGGCCTTGCAGATTCTGCCGGAGCATTACCCCATCGTTGGGGCCTGCCTGCTGCGGGCTATTTCCGAAGTGCTGGGCAGCGAGATTGCCACCCCCGAGGTCATGAGTGCCTGGGGCGCGGCCTACGGCCAGTTGGCGGACATTCTGATCGGCGCCGAAGCGGCCATCTACGACGAAAAAGCCCAGGCGCCCGGCGGCTGGCGGGGTGCGCGGGCGTTCCTGCTGGTCAAGCGCGTGGAGGAGAGCGACGAGATCATCTCCTTCTACTTCGCCCCGGTGGACAACGGCCCGATCCTGGCCGCAGCCCCCGGCCAGTACATCGGCCTGAAACTGGTGCTCGATGGCGAAGAAGTGCGCCGCAACTATTCCCTGTCGGCCCTCACCGACACCGGGCTGTACCGCATCAGCGTCAAGCGCGAAGTGGGCGGGCGGGTCTCCAATTACCTGCACGACCAGATGCACGTCGGCGCGACCATTGACCTGTTCCCGCCGTCGGGTGAGTTCACCCTGGCCGCCAGTGATAAACCGCTGGTGTTGATCAGCGGCGGGGTAGGCATTACGCCCACACTGCCGATGCTCGAAGCCGCCCTGGCAACCGAACGCCCGGTGCACTTCATCCATTGCGCCCGTAACGGCGGGGTGCATGCGTTCCGTGATTGGGTGGATACGCTGGCGGCCCAGCATCCGCAGCTCAAGCGTTTCTACTGCTATGCCGAGGATGACGGTATCAGCCCGGCGGCAGACCAGGTCGGGATGCTCAACCAGGAGCAACTGGCAGCCTGGTTGCCTGAGCAGCGTGATATTGATGCCTACTTCTTGGGCCCCAAGGGTTTCATGGCGGCGGTCAAGCGCCATCTCAAGGCGCTGGGTGTGCCGGAGAAGCAGGCGCGCTATGAGTTCTTTGGCCCGGCGGCGGCGTTGGAATAGAATTTGGCCAATTGACCGTATCGGCATCATCGCGGGCAAGCCCGGCTCCCACAGAGGATTGCATTCCAATGTGGGAGCCGGGCTTGCCCGCGATGGCGTCCGCACGATCATTACATTTGCCACGATTAATCCGCTGTTAACCCCCCTCTGTTTTAACCACTGCCTGTGTGTAAACTCGTTGCCATCAGGCACAACCATAATCAGAGAAAGGGAAAGACGGGGATGATTGACGACATGCGTTTAGGCAGGGAGCGGCGCTTTCTGGTGTTGCTGGGCATCATCTGCCTGGCGCTGATTGGCGGGGCGCTGTACATGCAAGTGGTGCTGGGCGAAGCGCCGTGCCCGCTGTGCATTCTGCAGCGCTACGCCTTGCTGCTGATTGCGCTCTTCGCGTTCATCGGCGCCGCCATGCGCACCAAGGGCGCGCTGACGTTCTTTGAAGGGTGGGTGGTGCTCAGCGCCTTGGGTGGCGTGGCTGCGGCCGGCCACCATGTGTACACCCAGTTTTTCCCCCAGGTCAGCTGCGGCATCGATGTGTTGCAGCCGATCGTCGACGACCTGCCCCTGGCCAAGGTGTTTCCCCTGGGCTTCCAGGTCGACGGCTTCTGCAGCACCCCCTACCCACCGATCCTCGGCCTGTCCCTGGCCCAATGGGCACTGGTGGCATTCGTGCTGACGGCGATCCTGGTGCCCCTGTGCATCTATCGCAACCGTCACCCCAAAGCCTGAGTCGCCGCGGCTGCCAAACGCTCCGTTCCTTCTGAATGAAGGCCGGAGCGTTTTTGTTTGTAGGGATTTGTGAAAGCACCGTGACGAGGGGCAACGGAAGGTGCGCGCAGCGTGCGACATGTTGTCACACGGACGCTGTCGCAGGACGTTTCTGACCCGCCAAATCGGCCCTTTAATTTGCACCCGGCGCACAAATTGTGCTGTCAGTTCGTGGTTCGTGCAGTGGCCCGATTTGTGTGCGGCTCCAACCCCTGCTGCCTCTATGAATGCCTTGTTTTATGGGGACTTGGACGGCATCCGCATGCCCTTACAAGCCGTAAGGGAAGTGGCACTGTGCCCAATAACACGGCAATTTTTGTGGTTTTTGTTGAGAATCGAACACGATAAGATCGCGAATCTTTGCAACTTTGGTGAAGGATTGTTGCTGGAATCGATAAAAATTATTTCTTTATAAGACATGGTTTATACATCGCTAGCTAACTACAATCGCCCGCACTGAATGTCCGGTGCTGTTCAATATTTGAGCATTGGAGCGGTCGAGGAGCAGATGGAAGGCTCAATGCGACCCCAGGTTCCGGCAGCCTTTCAACTATCCGCACCAAATGGAATTGGTCTGTAACAAGGCCTTTAGCCACGAAATCGAATAAGAACTCACTGCAGGTCCGTGAAACGTACAGTCATGACGTGTCGGGCAGGCTCTTATTCAATCGAAGAGAAATGCCAACCCTTGGCAGGGTGAAGTGTTGGCGATCAAAACCCAACTGCATTGCGCAAGCTGCTTTAGAGGTCGTGAGATGAGTAAAAACAGGTACCCCCGATTACTAGGCTTTTTGCCGCTGCTTGGCATGATGTTAATGCTGGGAGGCTGCAAGTGGACCTTGCTCGACCCAAAAGGACAGGTCGGTCTGGATGAACGAAACCTGATCATCACCGCTACCCTGCTGATGCTGCTGGTTGTGGTGCCTGTGATCGTGATGACCTTCGCCTTCGCCTGGAAATACCGCGCGTCCAACACCAGCGCTACCTACGCGCCGAAGTGGTCGCACTCCACCAAGATCGAGATCGCGGTGTGGCTGGTTCCGATCCTCATCATCATCGCCCTGGGTTACATCACCTATAAGTCGACCCACGCGCTGGACCCGTACCGTCCGCTGGAGTCCGACGTCAAGCCTGTGAACATCCAAGTGGTCGCGCTGGATTGGAAGTGGCTGTTCATCTACCCGGACCTGGGTATCGCCACTGTCAACGAGATCCGCTTCCCGGAGCACACCCCGCTTAATTTCCGGATCACCTCCGACGCCGTGATGAACTCGTTCTTCATCCCAGCACTGGGTGGCCAGATCTACGCGATGGCAGGCATGCAGACCCGCCTGCACCTGATCGCCAACCAGAAAGCTGAAATGGAAGGCATCTCCGCCAACTACAGCGGCGCTGGCTTCACCGGCATGAAATTCAAAGCGATCTCGACAAGCCAGGAAGATTTCGACGCCTGGGTAGCTGCAGTCAAGGCCGCACCTAAACAGCTTGATCAAGCTGAATACGACGCTCTGACCAAACCGAGCCAGAACAACCCTGTCGCCTTGTACTCCGCGTATGAGCCGGACCTGTTTCAGAAAATCGTCGACAAGTACGAAGGTATGAAGCCAGGCAAGCCGGTCAAGCACGAGAAGAAAGAAGTGGCCGTGGTTGAAGGTTCTGATACGGGCGCGCATTCAACTGCTGGGGCAGAGGAGTAAACGATGTTTGGTAAATTAAGTTGGGACGCGGTCCCATTCCACGAGCCGATCGTAATGGTGACTATCGCCATGATCGCGCTGGGTGGTTTGGCGCTGGTTGCGGGTATCACCTATTTCAAGAAGTGGTCCTACTTGTGGACCGAGTGGTTGACCTCGGTCGACCACAAGAAAATCGGCGTCATGTACGTCATCGTTGCCATGGTCATGCTGCTGCGTGGTTTTGCCGACGCCATCATGATGCGTACCCAGTTGGCCATGGCCACCGAGGGTTCGCCTGGCTACCTGCCACCTGAACACTATGACCAGATCTTCACCGCTCACGGTGTGATCATGATCATCTTCATGGCGATGCCATTCTTCACCGGCTTGATGAACCTTGCCTTGCCGCTGCAGATTGGTGCGCGTGACGTTGCCTACCCGTTCCTGAACTCCCTGAGCTTCTGGCTGCTGGTTTCCGGCGTGGTGCTGATCAACGTTTCCCTGGGCGTCGGCGAATTCGCCAAGACCGGCTGGGTTGCGTATCCGCCATTGTCGGGCTTGCAATACAGTCCGGGCGTGGGTGTGGACTACTACATCTGGGCGCTACAGTTATCAGGGCTCGGGACGACATTGACGGGGGTCAACTTCCTGGCCACCGTCCTGAAAATGCGCGCCCCTGGCATGAAACTGATGGACATGCCGATCTTCACCTGGACCTGCACCTGGGCAAACGTGCTGATCGTGGCTTCGTTCCCGATCCTGGCCGCTACCATGGCGCTGCTGTCGCTTGACCGTTACCTGGATTTCCACATTTTCACCAATGAACTTGGTGGCAATCCAATGATGTACGTGAACCTGTTCTGGGCATGGGGTCACCCTGAGGTGTACATCCTGATCCTGCCGGCGTTCGGTATCTTCTCCGAAGTGATCTCGACCTTTACCGGCAAGCGCCTGTTCGGTCACCACTCGATGGTCTACGCCTCGGGCGCAATCTCCGTACTGGGCTTCATGGTATGGCTGCACCACTTCTTCACCATGGGTTCGGGGGCCAGCGTCAACGCCTTCTTCGGCCTGGCGACGATGCTGATTTCCATCCCGACGGGGGTGAAGCTATTCAACTGGCTGTTCACCATCTACCACGGTCGTCTGCGCATGACCAGCCAGGTTCTGTGGACCCTGGGCTTCATGGTGACCTTCGCTATCGGCGGCATGACCGGCGTACTGCTGGCCATCCCGGGTGCTGACTTCGTGCTGCACAACAGCCTGTTCGTGATCGCTCACTTCCACAACGTGATCATCGGTGGTGCGGTATTCGGCTACATCGCTGGTTTCAGCTTCTACTTCCCGAAAGCGTTCGGCTTCAAGCTGCACGAAGGTTGGGGCAAGGCTGCGTTCTGGTTCTGGATCTCGGGCTTCTTCGTCGCGTTCATGCCGCTCTATGCACTGGGCTTCATGGGCATGACCCGTCGTCTGAACGCCACCACCAACCCTGAGTGGGTACCGTACCTGTACGTTGCCATGTTCGGTGCGGTGATGATCGCTGTGGGCATCGCCTGCCAGCTGATCCAGCTGTATGTCAGCGTGCGTGATCGCAAGAAGAACATGTGCGAGTCCGGCGATCCATGGAACGGCCATACCCTGGAATGGTCGACCTCGTCGCCACCACCGTTCTACAACTTCGCTGTGATCCCGACTGCGAACACCATTGATGCGTTCACCGAAGCCAAGGAAGACGGTACTGCGTACCAGAAGCCCAAGCACTACGAGCCGATCCACATGCCAAACAACACCGCCACCGGCGTGGTGATGGGTGCGCTGTTGACCGTGTTCGGTTTCGCGATGATCTGGCACATCTGGTGGCTGGCAATCGCGAGCCTGGTGGGCACTATCGGTTACTTCATCATTCACGCTGCCCGTGATGATCAAGGCTACATGGTGCCGGTCGAAACGATCGAACGCATCGAAGCCGAGCAGCACGCTCGCCTGGTAGCCGAGAAGAAGATCCCGGCCAACCGTGTAGAAACCTCGTTGGAACAGGCTTAAACCATGTCGAACTTAGTGACCAATGCTGGACACGCCCATGTCGATGACCATGGGCACGATGACCACCACCACGACTCGGGGCCAATAACCGTCTACGGTTTCTGGCTCTACCTGATGACCGACTGCATCTTGTTTGCGTCGATCTTCGCGGTGTACGCGGTACTGGTAAACAACGTAGCGGGTGGCCCGTCGGGCCACGACATCTTCGAACTGCCTTACGTGCTCGGCGAAACCGCCTTGCTGTTGTTCAGTTCGATCACCTACGGCTTCGCCATGTTGGCCTTCTACAAGGGCAACAAGAAGGGCGTACTGAGCTGGCTGGGCCTGACCTTCCTGTTCGGCCTGGGCTTTATCGGCATGGAGATCAACGAGTTCCACCTGCTGATCTCCGAAGGCTACGGCCCGCACCGTTCCGGTTTCCTGTCGGCGTTCTTCACGCTGGTCGGCACCCACGGTCTGCACGTATCCGCTGGCCTGCTGTGGATGGCAGTGATGATGTATCAGGTCAATAAGCACGGCCTGACCAATACCAACAAGACCCGCCTGAGCTGCCTGAGCCTGTTCTGGCACTTCCTGGACGTGGTCTGGATCTGCGTATTCACCGTCGTTTACTTGATGGGGACTCTGTAATGGCTAATGCACACTCCCATGACAGCCACGATTCAAGCCACGGCAGCGTAAAGTCTTACGCCATCGGCTTCATCCTGTCGGTCATCCTGACCCTGATCCCGTTCGGCCTGGTGATGTACCCAACCTTGCCGAAGTCGATCACCTTGATGATCGTCCTGGCGTTCGCGGTGATTCAGGTTCTGGTTCACCTGGTGTACTTCCTGCACCTGGACCGCTCCAAAGAGCAGCGCGAGAACGTGATCGCGTTTGTGTTCGCAGGCCTGGTGATCGTTCTGCTGGTTGGTCTGTCGCTGTGGATCATGTTCAGCATCCACACCTACATGATGGCGAAGTGAGGTAAGACCCGATGTCGCTTAAGCACTTTATCCAAATCACCAAACCGGGGATCATTTTCGGTAACGTGCTTTCTGTGGCGGGCGGTTTCTTCCTGGCCTCCAAGGGACATGTCGATCTGGCCATCTTCCTGGCTGCAATGATCGGTACGTCCCTGGTGGTTGCTTCCGGTTGCGTATTCAACAACTGCATCGACCGTGACATCGACATCAAGATGGAGCGCACCAAGAATCGCGTGCTGGTCCAGGGCCTCATCTCCCTGAAGCTGGCACTGATCTATGCGACCGTCCTGGGTGTTGCCGGTGTGGCCCTGTTGTACAAGGTGGCCAACCCGTTGGCGGCGCTGTTTGCCGTGATCGGTTTTGTCATCTACGTCGGCCTCTACAGCCTGTACCTCAAGCGCAAGTCGGTTCACGGCACGCTGGTGGGCAGTCTGTCGGGGGCGATGCCGCCGGTGATTGGTTATGTGGCTGTGACCAATAGCTTCGACATGGCCGCGCTGGTGCTGCTGGTGATGTTCAGCCTGTGGCAGATGCCGCACTCCTACGCCATCGCGATTTTCCGCTTCAATGACTACCTGGCTGCGTCGATTCCGGTATTGCCGGTCAAGCGTGGCATCCAGGTGGCCAAGAAACATATTCTGCTCTACATCCTGGCCTTCCTCGTGGCGACCTTGATGTTGACCTTCAGTGGCTACGCCGGCATGAGCTACCTCGCCGTCGCCGCCGCCATGGGCATGTACTGGTTGTACATGGCCTGGACCGGCTACAAGGCGGTGGATGACACCGTCTGGGCGCGCAAGCTGTTCGTGTTCTCGATTTTCACCATCACCGCGCTCAGCGTGATGATGTCCCTGGATTTCCAAGTGCCGAAAGAGCTGTTGCTGACCTACGCCCACTGAGTGGTCTTGCAGTAAAAAAGCCCCGCCTTCGAAAGTCGTGCGGGGTTTTTTATTGAGCGCTGCGCTAAACCGGATACGCTGCGTTATCGTTGACGTTTTTCGCGAGCGAGCGCACTCCTACATCCCAATTCTACAAATGCAGGAAGCAATGCAATGAGTAAAAAAGCCGTGATGGTCTTCAGTGGCGGGCAGGATTCGACCACCTGTCTGATCCAGGCCCTGCCGCTGTATGACGAAGTGCACTGCATTACCTTTGATTACGGCCAGCGCCATGTGGCAGAAATCGAAGTGGCCCAGAAGCTGGCCAAGCAGTTGGGGGCCACTGTGCACAAAGTGATGGATGTGTCCCTGCTCAATGAGCTGGCGATCAGCAGCCTGACGCGCGACAACATCCCGGTACCGACCGTGAACAGCTCGGGTGAAAGCCTGCCGAGTACCTTTGTGCCGGGGCGCAACATCCTGTTCCTGACCCTGGCTGCGATCTACGCCTATCAAGTGAAGGCCGAGACCGTCATCACCGGTGTGTGCGAAACCGACTTCTCAGGCTACCCCGATTGCCGGGATGAGTTTGTCAAAGCACTCAACCAGGCCCTCAAGCTGGGCATGGAATACGACGTGCGCCTCGACACCCCGTTGATGTGGCTGAACAAGGCCGAAACCTGGGCCCTGGCCGACTATCACGGGCAACTGGAGCTGGTGCGCGAGCAGACGCTGACTTGCTACAACGGCATCATCGGTACCGGCTGTGGCGAGTGTGACGCGTGCAATCTGCGCGCTCGGGGCTTGAATGACTACCTGCAGAACAAGACAACTGTCATGCAGAGCCTCAAGCACAAGTTGCAGCTGAAATAACCCTTGTAGGAGCGAGCTTGCTCGCGAAGAACGTCAACGATAACGCAGCGCATCGGGTTGAACGCGGCCCGCTCGGGTTCTTCGCGAGCAAGCTCGCTCTTACAGGATTATTGATAGCGCTTGAACAATGAACGTGCCCCGTAGGCAGGCAGGATGTTGAAGAACGCAAAGCCGACTTTGATCGCGATCTGTACATAGATCATGCTGAGTATGTCGCTGGTCTGCATCGCCCCGTAGAAGGCGATAAAGCAGAACAGGAAGCTGTCGATAATCACTGCAAAGAACGTACTGAGGAATATCCGCAGGTATAGGTACCTGGAGTTGGTCAGCTCCTTGATCTTGCACAGCAAATAGGAATTTATATTCTCCGACACCAGGAACGACACCGAAGAGGCCACCAGCACCGACGACACTTGCAGGATCACGTCGGTATAAGGCCCATCCAGCTTCCAGCCCGGTAGCCCCGGCAGGAACGTGGAGCCATACAGCAGGATGATGATCATCGCGTTGCTGGCAAACGCAAACAGAATGGCTCGCCTGGCCAGGCGCAAGCCAAAATTCTCGTTGAGCAAGTCCACGATCAAGAAGGTCAGTGGGTACAGGAACGTGCCCGGCGTGACGATGATGCCCAACGACTCCAGGTAAATCGGTTTGGTCGCGGCAATGCTGGTGAAGATATAGAAGGTGAACAGCAGCAAGTTCAGGATGATGTAAATCATCCAGGAGTTTTCATTGCGGTCGTTTATATCGTAGGCGGTCAGTGTCCCGCCTTGGGAGTAGAATTTTTTGTACAGATTCTTGATTTCCATCTTGTTGAAGTTGTCCATCATTTCACTGCTGAGCACTTCACTCAGCTTGATCTTGAGGACCTTGCCCGTGGCGATCACCATGATCACCGCCAGGCGTTTGTCGTTTTCAAAGCCCAGTAACTTGTATTTGCTGTTTTCCACGGCGCCCTCAGACGTTGTCATTGAAGCGCTCCTCAAGGATGTCGCCGATGACACACAAACGCTCTGAGTTCCCGCAGGGTTCGAGGGTGATGAACAGCTTCTTGGTGGCGCGGTCGTACACCAGCTTTTCTTTATCGTCGCTCGACGAGCCTTTCTGCACGATCAGCAAGTCCCCCGGTTCATTGAGGCCCGGAATCCCGTGCTCCAGGCGCACGCCGATCAAGTTGCAGGCGCTGCCGAAGTAGTACGTCAGCGGATGAAGCGTGGCCAGTTCACCGATGCGCTTGCCCAGGTTCTGCATGAGCAGGCTTTCCTTGAGCACAGGCACTGCCGCCGGGTTCTTGTTACCCAGTGGGGAAACATTGCTCTCGATGACTTCCTTGGCCTCAAAACTGATGGTCTCGATTTCTTCGTAGGAGACGCCGAAGAAGTCCGAGATTTTGCGAATGGTCGACTGCTGTACGTTAACGACCTTGCCTTCCAGGATGTTGTAGATGGTGGTCCTGGTCAGGCCGGCGGCACTGCTTAACGAAAGCTGGGTTTCGCCACGACTCTTGATCAAGTACTTGATGTTGCTCTTCAAGTGCTCGGTTTTTTCCCGTCTGTGTATCAAGTGCTCACCACTTCCATTTAGTCATCAGTCCATGCCGGCAGAACCCGTTCTTGAAGGTTCGCGGCAGTGAAAGTGTTGCATGCGCCCGCTATAACAATAAAGTGCTGAGTGCAGGGATACGCCTTGGTGGTAAATCAGGCAACGGCTTTCTCGTCATAGTCTTCTATACGGCCTGCGCGAATCCCTCGCGCCTCTACAAGGAGTAGTCACCATGGTGCGTGTCAGTCGTCGATCCCTTCTCGCGCTGGGCGCGGCCCTGCCTGTGATGGGGCAGCTCAAATGGGCCCTCGCCAGCCCAGCGCCGACAAAATCTGACCAGGTGCTGCTCAATTACAACGAAAGCCCCTACGGCCCTTCAGACGCGGCTCGCCAGGCAATGCAGCGCGCGATTGCAGCGTCCGGACGTTACCCTTACCCCGATATGTACGCATTGGCCGCGCTGTTCGCCCAACAACAGGGTATAGCCGAAGACAACGTCGGGGTGTTTGCCGGCTCGATGGCTGCCTTGCGTTACGCAGTGCTGGCGTTTGCCAGCCAGACCCGCGGCCTGGTGATGGCCACGCCGTCCTACGAAGTCCCGCGCCAGGCGGCCGAGTCGATCAAGGCGCCGGTGCATGAAGTGAACCTGGATGCCCAGCATGCCCATGATGTGCCCGCCATGCTCGCGGCTGACCCACAGGCCGGCATGTTGTACCTGTGTAACCCCAACAACCCGACCGGCACCCTGACCTCGACCGATGCCATCCGGCGGGCCCTGGCGCACAAACCCAAGGGCAGCGTGCTGGTGGTGGACGAGGCTTATATCGAATTCTGCGATACCCCCAGTTGCGTGAGTTGGGTCAACGACCACGACGACCTGCTGGTGCTGCGCACCTTCTCCAAGATCTACGGTATGGCCGGTGCGCGCCTGGGCCTGGCGATCGGCCACCCGGCGTTGCTGGAGCGGTTGGCGGTGTTTGGCGGCGACAACGTCCCGGCCGGCGCCAGCTTGCTGGCCGCCCGTGCCAGCCTGGAAGACGCGCAACTGGTGGGCCAACGCAAAGCGCTCAATGCCAGGTTGCGCGATGAAACAATCGCGTGGCTCAAGGGCCGGGGCTTTAGCTGCACCGTCTCCCACAGCAACTGCTTCATGATCGACGTGAAGCGGCCGGCAGAGCAGGTGATTGAGCAGTTGGCGGCGCAGAATGTGTTGGTTGGGCGGGTATGGAAGGACTGGCCGCATTGGGTGCGGGTGACGGTGGGCAACTCGCGGGAGATGGAGCGTTTTCGCGAGGCCTTTGCGACGCAGGTGGTCTGATCAGGCGGCGCTATAGCTGCTCACGGTCGGTTCGCCATCGGAAGCACTGGACAAGGCCGTCAGGCGTGTTTCATTCTTTCCCCTGTTTAGAGAAATTTCCTACGGAGTGGGTCGGCTCTGATCAGAAGCTTCCGGATTGAAGCACTTCCGTCAGATCGCTAGCTTCACCCCGTTGTCACTCATCAGGGATGATATTCATGCGAAGCGATGGTCAAGCCAATAACAACACGCTCATTCAGCCCGCTGATGTGCGTCAATTGCTCGATGCCGAGCTGAGTCGACGTGGCCTCGGGCATTTCGAGGTTTATCAATGCGGGCCGACGCTGGACGAAGCGGAAATCATCACCAATTACCCCGATGCGCTGGACCGCGGTGACGCGGCGGATGATTTTTACCAACGCGGTCATTTGTTGTCCTTGTCCAAGCGCCGCATAAAACCGTTTTTCTGGAGCGATGAAAACATCCTGGCCCCTGCGGCAGAAGCGGTGCCGGTGCCGGGGCCGTGTGCGCCTGTGGGCGAGGGCGCCAGTTTTATTGTGCATGGCAACCAGGGTTTTTATTCCATTCTCAACCTGTGCAGTTTCGGAGAGCATCAACAGTTTCGCGAAAGAGTGCTGGCCAACAAAAGCGAACTGCAGATGCTGCTGGTCTCGGTTTACGACGAGGCGCTGGAAAGTGGTGCAACCTCGCTTGCCCCTGTTGTACGGGAAACCGTGCTGACGCCTCGCGAAACAGAGGTATTGTCCTGGACCAGCCTGGGCAAGACCTATAACGAAATAGCGCTCTTGGTCTCCATGAGCCCGCGTACGGTAAAGTTTCATATGAAGAATATCTTCAGCAAGTTGAATGTCACCAACGGCAAGTCCGCAATCCGTAAAGCCTTGCAACTGGGCTACATCCGCGAACAGGCCTGATTGGCAGGCCCCCCTCGTAAAAATACCGCGCTCGCCGATGATTTTTCATCGGCGAGCGCGCGCGTGCGCGCGTGATTTGGCGCTACCTGTCTAAAAGGGCAGCTTGTTCACTGTTAAGCGGTGCTTTAGTTTTTTTGCAGCCGATGAGTCTAGCTCAGGCAAAAAAAACAATAGGCGCAGCACTCAAAAAATCATCTTCGCCCTGCGCGGATCGAGTGCTGCAGCGCGCCGCTTAATTATGGAGTGATTATGCTGGTCGATAAAAACAAAGAACCTGCTAGCGAATACGCTGCCGGTATTTCCCGGGAAACATTCGGGATGCTTAAACACTTGTGTAAAAAAGATAACTATCACTGGGCCATCGCACTGGGTAAGGACTATGCAATTATTGCGTTTGCCATTTACCTGTCGTTGGGCGTCAGCTATTGGTTCTACCCGGTTTCGCTGTTTCTAATCGGCACCACCCAACGTGCTTTGACTAACGTACTACATGAGTCAACCCACAAGGTGTTGGCAAAAAACCGTGCGATCAACTGGTTTGCCGGTACGTTTCTTTCTGGGTATCTGGTCTTCCACTTGTACCAGTCCTACAGCACTTCGCACATCAAAAACCACCACGTGCACTTGGGGCATCCAGAAAAAGACCCTGACTACAATTTCCATCTCAAGTGCGGCCTGTATGACCTTCAACAAAGCGAGCGCGAGTTCTTCTTGAAGAACGTCGTGATGGCGCTATCCGGCTACAGAACCCTTCAGTACATCAAGTATGTGGTCAAGGACCGTGTCCAGGGGCAAGACCCGCGCATCCGCAAGGAACGCATGATGATGTGGGCTTATTGGGCGGTAATTTTTGCTGTGGTCGCCTGGTTTGGGGTGGTCGCTGAATGGGTGTTGTTCTGGCTGGTGCCGCTGTTTACCACCGCCGTGGCCGTAGGCTGGATCATCGAGTTGGCCGAGCATTATCCGATGCCGGCGGTTGAGACCGACAAGTTGTTGCTGACCCGCAACCGTAAAGGCAATGTTTTGGAGAACTTCTTTTTCGGTCGCCACGACGACAATTACCACCTCGTGCACCACCTACATCCGTCCATTCCCCACTGGAATATGCGCAAGGCTCATAAGCTGCTGATGACTCACCCTGAGTACGCGCGCTGGGACAACCTGTGGGCCGGAATCTTTACCCGTGATCGGCAGAGCCGCCACAAGGAAACGTTGCTCAGTTACGCGTCCAAGTTCCGCGCTCACAAGATTGCCAACCACACCGACGATTCGAGTTTCGCACGTCGTATGCTCAACCAGTCCTACGGGGTTTAATGCCATGAACACGACCGACAACAGCCTGCTGGCAACCCTGGCCCTGAAGAAACTGGCGGCGAACAAAACCTATCGCGATTTGTTCCTGCAGAGCGAGACGCTGCGCGATTTCCTGCGGCCCGCCGCTCTTCGTTACATCATCTCCGAAGATCGCCTGGAGATGCTTGATAAGCTTGGGGCCCTGCTGGAGAAAGGCTATCGCACCGGTGTCGAGTTCGTTGGCGAGGAAGCGACGACATTAGCCGAGGTCACCGCGGCTACCGATGAGTACCTGAAACTCATCGACTTGATTGCACAGCATCCCAAGCTTGAAGAACCCCCGCAGTTGGGGTTCGACCTGTCCAACGTCGGCACCATCATTTCCCGCGAACTGGCGATTGAGAACTGCTCGAAGATCCTCACCCATGCAGCCGATAAGGATATCGGTGTGATCATCAGTATGGAGCGTTCTCAATGGACGGATTCGATCCTCGATATCTTCCTGCAACTGAGCGGGCGCTTTCCCAACGTGGGTATCACCTTGCAGGCGCAATTGAATCGAACCCCGGATGACCTCGGGGCGGTCCTGGAAACTGGCTGCAAAGTACGCTTGGTCAAAGGCGTCTATGCTGAGCCTGCCGCGATTGCTTTACCGCGTGGCAATGCGCTCAACGAGCGTTACCTGGGGTTGCTGGACCGAATCAATGGCGGCCGTGGCCCGTTCGCTTTCGCGACCCAGGACCCACAGCTGGTTGAAGAAATCCTCACCAGCCGCATCGCCGACCGAGGCGAGCTGGAGATGCTTCACGGTGTGCGCCCTGAATTGATTCAGAAGGTGAAAAACCAGGGTCAGGTCAAGGCCCGCGTGTCGGCGGTGTATGGCATCAATTGGTACCTGCACCTGTTGCACCGTGTGGCTGAGTTTCCGCAGAACATTTTCCTGGCGCTGGATGACGTGGCTTCGCCACGGGCCTCTGAAACCGCCACTCATTACTGAAAAAGGACATTCTTATGAAGCAGTACGTCGCATTGGTGGATGTCTACTCGAGCGGTAATTTCCTGCCGCAATATTTTCGGGATGCGGGCTTCAGCCTGATCCATGTACAGAGTACCCCAGAGTTGATGCCGAGCATGCTCGGGCCGAATCTGTCGGAGTTCGAACACAATTTGGCGTTCAACGACAACGCTGAAGAGATCGTGCAACGCCTGCGCGAATTCAACGTAGTCGCCGTCATTGCTGGCCAGGAGCCAGGCGTGCCATTTGCCGACTACTTGAGCGAACAACTGCAGTTGTCCACTTCCAACGGCAGCGCGGGGTCACGTGCGCGCCGCGACAAGTTTGAGATGATCAATAAAGTCGCGGCCGCGGGCCTGTTGACCGCCCGCCAGATCAAATCCTCGGACCCCCAGCAACTGCTGGCTTGGGTAGAGGCCGGCCATGTGTTTCCGTGCGTGATCAAACCGCTGAGCTCGGCTTCGACAGACGGCGTCTCGATCTGCCACAACGTCGAGGACGTCAAGCGCGCCTGTGAGGAAGTCATATCCAACCTGGATATCTTCGGCCTGGCCAACACCGAAATTCTTTGCCAGTCCTACCTCAAGGGCCCGGAGTATATCGTCGATACCGTCAGCCGTGATGGGCAGGCCTACGTCTGTGGGATCTGGCGTTATGTGAAGCGTGAAATCAGTGGCGGCAAGAACATCTATGACCGTGACGTTCTGATTGCGCCGGACAGTGCCGAGGCCAACGTACTGGTCGATTACATCGTGCAGGCGCTCAAGGCGTTGGGTATCAATAACGGCCCAGCCCATTCGGAAGTGATCCTCACTGAAGCCGGCCCTGCGCTGGTAGAAGTCGGTGCTCGCTTGAACGGCAACATGGAGCCCCGATTCCACGACATCAGCCTGGGCGGCAACCAGGCGCAGCTCACCTATCTGGCGTACTGCGATGGTGAGGCGTTCAAGGCAAACTATGCCGGCAAGCGCTATCAAAAGCTCAAGGAAGCCTGTGTCATCAACACCGATACCACGCTGCAAGGTGAGGTCACTGGCTTCAACGACTCAGCTATCCAACTGATCGAGGCGCTGCCCTCGGTGCATAAGCTGAGCGTCAAATACAAGGCCGGCAAGTTGATGAAAAAGACCGTGGACCTGCTCAGCAGCCCTCTGCGGGTGTTTCTGGTATCGGAGAGCCAGCGCAGTATCGACGAGGATTACGAGCAGATTCGCCAGAACAAAGACCACGTCTATGTGATCCGCTGATGATGGGCACCTATCGCGCTTTACGTGGGCTCAATGCCCGCTTGCAGTTGCTGTTCCTGATCACCTTGGTGTTCCGCATGGGCACCATGGCGTTCCCTTTCTATGCGGCGTACCTGATTCATCAGCACGCCGTATCGGCGGGCACCGCAGGTTTGCTGGTGGGCGTGTATGGCGCGGGTGCGTTGTTTGTGGACTTGATCATCGGCGGGGTGATCAAGCGTTTTTCTGCCAATCGGGTGATCCTCGGTTCGTTACTGCTCAATGCGGTGCTGCTGCTGATCATTCCGTCGGTGGATAACACCGTGGTGTTGTTTGTGCTGTCGTTTCTATGGGGAGGCTGCTACGAAGCATTCACCCCCGCCACGTTCTCCGAAACAGTGGCTCACAGCAGTAGCGAATCGCGCAAAGTGGCGTTCTCCTGCAACCGCCTGGCGATCAACATCGGCATGGCAATCGGGCCGCTCTTGGGCAGCCTGATTTTCCTGAGTAACGCCGATGCGGTGTTCTACCTCAACGCGGCGTTGTCCCTTGTCGCCTTTATCGCCTGCCTGTGGTTTGGGCGTACGGTGCCGGTGACACAAGGGGCTGGCGTTGCCAGTAAAGGCAATGGGCTGCCGGAAAGCGCAATGCACGAGCGTTCGCGCTTGCTGGTGATTCTGCTGGCAGCGTTGCCGGTGCACATCGCCTATGCGCTGCCGCCAACGTTTCTGTCGGCCTACATCATCAACTACACCGAGTTGCCGGCCTACTACGTCGGCATCATCTTTTTTATCAATGCACTGCTGGTGATTCTATTCGAAGTACCGATTAACCAACGCATGTCGCACCTGTCGAGCAGTCGCTCACTGGTGGCGGGTTTCCTGATGGCCGGCGTAGGGTTTTTCCTGATGGGCTTCAGCCATATCGGTGCATTGTTGCTGGCCGCCACCGTGCTCTGGAGCCTGGGGGAGATGGTTGTGTTCCCCGGTATCACCCACTACGTCAGCAGTATCTCCAGCCGTCACACCGTTGACCGCAACCTCGGCTATTACTCGGCGGGGGTGAATATCGGCGTGATGATCACACCGCCGCTGGCGTTCATGCTGATGTCACAGCCATCCCTGCCTTCGCCGTGGCTGCTGGCGGGTACGGTATTGCTGTTGTTCGCAGTGGCAGTGGGCGTGATGAAAGGATCGGCTGTTTTGTGGAACAAGGAAGCATGAAATGAATAGGGTGCATTTGAACACCGCCGGTGCGGGCCTGATGTCGTCGGCCACGCTCAATGCTATACAGCGTTTTACCTCCATTGAAGCGCAGATAGGCAGCTATGAAGCCGAGCTTGCCTATGAAGAGTTGCTCAACGTCGACTTGTACCGAGTGATGGCCGGTCTGTTGAATGCTCAGCCTTCACAGATTGGTTTTTTCAGCAGTGCCACCGAAGCCTGGACCAGCATCCTCGGCAAACTGCAATTTCCCCGGGGTAAGCGGGTCTGGGTGTCAACTTCTGAGTACGCGGCCAACCTGATCTTTTTCAACTACCTCAAGTTATCGAGTGACATTCGCGTCGAAGTGATCCCCACCACGGCCACCAGCCCGCTGGATCTGGAGTGGGTGCGGCGTCATTTGGACGATGATGTGTTCCTGGTCAGTGTGTCGCACCTGCCTTCGTGCTGTGGGGTGATCAATCCGGTGGAAGCGCTGGGCGCGTTGCTCAAGGACGCGAATGCGTTGTATGTGGTGGATGCCTGCCAGTCGTTGGGGCAGTTACCGCTGGATGTGCGGGATATCCATTGTGATTTGTTGACAGGTGCGGGCCGCAAGTTTCTCTGCGGGCCCCGTGGCAGTGGGGTTGCTTACGTGTCGCCACGCTTGCTTGGCCAATTGCAGCTCAATTTTGCCGACTTGCACGCCGCCAGCACCGATGGCCAGGTCAACCGGCTGGACGTGGCCAGTGCGCGGGTGCTGGAAATTGCTGAAAAAAGCCTCTCGGCTCAGGTGGGCATGCATACGGCGCTGCAGGAGTATGTGCAGGTCGGCGGCGGGCAGGTGATTACAGAGCCCTATGCGCTGCTGGCGAAGGAATTGCGGCGCCTGCCGCAGTTGACGCTAATGTGCGACCAGTTCGAGCAGACTGGAATTGTCTCGTTTGTGCCGCACAACCTGCCGGCCAAGGCATTTGTCGGCCAAGCCCGCGAGCTGGGGCTCAACTTGTGGGCAGGCACCACCGCTCACACTCCGTTGTTGCTTAAGGACCTGGGCGTCACACACTTTGTGCGTGCCTCGGTGGGCCGGCATATCACTCTCGCCCAGGTCGAGCAGGCTCTTTTGACCCTGCGAAGTTTGTAGTGTTGGGCACTTACTGGGCGGCGATGGCGTAGCCGTCAAAGGCGCTTTGCTGTTGCAGCGCGGTCACGATGCTCTTGCGCGTGACCGGCTGCTCGGCGCCGCTGTTGTCGATGAAGGTTTCGCTCGCAAGCTCCGCCTCGCTGCCTTCGCCTACAAAGGTGAAGCCCAGGAACTCCAGTGCTTCGCGGTCCACATTGAGCTTGGAGCGCGGCGTGCGCAGCGGCAGGGTGACGCTGATGCCATCTTTGCTGATCACAAACACTTCGGTGTCTTTCTTGGCGCGTGCAGCTTTGCCCTTGCCGGCGCTCGGGTTGCTGATGGCCTGGTGCGACTGGTTAAGCACCTTCAGGGCCAGGCCATAGACCAGTTCCTGGAACTCGGGATCGTCCTTGAAGCTGGACAGGATGCGGCTGATCGAGAACTGACTGCTCAGGTGTTCCAGGGCGGCGTTGTCTGCGGCTTCGGCGTCTTTCAATTGCTTGAGCTGGCCCATCAGCTCATAGGCTTTGTCATCATCGAAGGCATCGTGGGCCTGGCGGATGGCAACGCGCAGCTCGCGGATCTGGTCGCTTTCCTTGGAGGTGTGAAACGCGTCCAGCACCATCTCGCTGATGATCTTGGCGGCTGGCACATGCTGTGAAAGATTGATGGCGTTTTCGTATTCGGCTTTGGC
The DNA here is from genome assembly GCF_034348165.1 of Pseudomonas sp. CCI1.1. Classification (NCBI taxonomy): domain Bacteria; kingdom Pseudomonadati; phylum Pseudomonadota; class Gammaproteobacteria; order Pseudomonadales; family Pseudomonadaceae; genus Pseudomonas; species Pseudomonas sp. CCI1.1. The sequence continues at coordinate 3,413,708 of NZ_CP133780.1, read as the reverse complement.
GTGCAGGGCGACTACGGATTCTTCGGCGGATTTTTCGGTGTAGGAATCAGACATTAAAATTTCACTGCGTAGTATGCGGAGAGACAAAAAACGTCGGGCATTTTCAGCGGGTGGGGGGATCAGGTCAAGGTGGCTGGGGCGTCAGAATAATTTCAGTAGTGGTAGCGGCACATCAATATTTGTACTTCATCATCCTCGATGCCATAAACCAAACGATGCTCCGCGGTGATTCGTCGAGACCAGAAACCACTCAGGTTATGTTTGAGGGGTTCAGGCTTCCCCACGCCGCCGAACGGGTCTCTTTGTATGGCCTTGATCAAGAGATTGATGCGCTTGAGCCCGGCTTTGTCGTTCTGTTGAAACCAGAGGTAGTCGTCCCAGCCTTCAGGGGTAAAGAGTATTTTCATTCTTCAATCAACCGCCTTGGCTTGGCTTTGCCTGCTCGTAAGCTGTTGACTGAGTTAATGAGACGTTCGGCATTTTTAGGCGAGCGCAGCAGGTAAGCCGTCTCTTCCAGAGCATTGAACTCTGATAACGAGATCATCACCACGGGCTCGCCTTTTTGTCGAGTCAGTAGAAGTGGGACGTGATCATCGTTGACGCGGTCCATCGTTTCGGACAGATGGGCTCGGGCGTTGGTGTAGTTGATAGTTTCCATGGGGACTCCTTGTTGGGTGGGTTTAACGTACAGAAATACGTACATATCCACAACGGGAATCTTATCAACGGTCATCCACCTCGCCCGGACTTCACGAACAAGCTCAACGACTGAGTGGAGCAGCGTCAAACCTGTTGATACATGTTACTCGTCCAGTTCTTCGAGGCACGCTTGGAGAATATCCAGACCTTCCTCCAACACCTCAGGCTCAATGGTCAGCGGGGCCAGCAAGCGCACGATGTGCCGCGACTTGCCGCTGGGCATCAGCAACAAGCCAGCCTCTCGCGCCAGCTCCAGCAGTTGCGCCAGTTGCTTGGGGGCGGGTGTGCCGTCGGCATGGGCCAGTTCAATGCCCCGCATCGCGCCGACACCGGTGAGGCGGCCCAGGTAGGGCGACAGTTGCTGTGCGCGCCAGGCTTCATAGCGGCCCACAATCGCGGCCGCCTGCGCGACGCCCCAGGCGTGCAGGTTTGTGTCGCTCATCACCTCAAGGGTCGCCAGCGCCGCCCCACAGGCGATGGGATTACCCGAGTAGGTACCGCCCAGGCCGCCTTTGGGCAGGTTGTCCATCAGCGCCTTGCGCCCGACCACCGCCCCCAGCGGCATGCCGCCGGCGATGCTTTTGCCGAGCAGCAGCAGGTCCGGCTCGATGCCCAGGCGCGAGAAGGCGAAACGCTGGCCGGTGCGACCAAAACCCGACTGGATTTCATCAATGATCAGCAGGATGTTGTGCTGGTCGCAGAAGCGCCGCAGCGCCTGGGCGAACTCAGTGTCCAGGGCGAGAAAACCGCCTTCGCCCTGTACCGGCTCGATGATGAAGCAGGCCACATCGGTTACGTCGATCTCCACGCTGAACAGACGCTCCATGGCCTTCAGCGCTTCGGCGCAGGACACGCCGTTATCGGTACTGGGGTAGGGCAGGTGATACACAGGGCCGGGCAGTACACCGACCTTCTGCTTGTAGGGCGCGACCTTGCCGTTGAGGTTGAGGGTCGCCAGGGTGCGCCCGTGGAAGGCGCCGTCAAAGGCGATCACCGCCGTGCGCCCGGTGGCACCACGGGCGATCTTCAGGGCGTTTTCCGCCGCCTCGGCACCGCTATTGGTGAGCATGCCGCTGACGGGGTAGCTCACCGGGATAAAGGCGCAGAGGCGTTGCATCAAATCGATGTAGGGCGTATGCGGTGCGGCGTTGAACGCGTAATGGGTTAGCCGGGTGGCTTGCTCGCAAATGGCCGCCACCACGGCCGGGTGGCAATGGCCCAGGTTGAGTACGCCGATACCGCCGACAAAGTCGATGTAACGCTTGCCCGCCGTGTCCCAGACTTCGGCGTTTTTACCGTGGCTCAGGCTGATGGGGTGAACGATGGAAATCGACTGGCTGATGCTAGCGTGGCTCATGACTCGGGGACTCGGCAGTGGTGGGCGCAGCGCTATCTAAGCCGCGCGCCTGGCCTTGCCGCAAACGAAATAAAGTTGCCGGGTCATTCCACCTTGGAAGGAGCTGCGGCCTATTCCGACACCCCATCCTTGCCCGCCGCCTTGGATCGGTACAAGGCTTGATCGGCCCGCGCCATCAGCGCCGCCGGCGATTCCCCCATGCGCCGCTCTACTACGCCCAGGCTCAGGGTAACGTTCAACGCGCCCAAGGGGGCCGCCGCCTTGATTTTATGGCGAATCCTTTCGGCCAACTCTTTGGCCGTGTCCAGGCTGCTTTTGGGCAGCACCACCATAAACTCGTCGCCGCCCCAACGCGCCAGCAAGTCGCTTTTACGTACGCAGGCTTCCAGGTGTTCCACTACCCGTATCAGCGTCTGGTCGCCGACGCCGTGGCCGTATTGGTCATTGATCGGCTTGAAGTCATCGACATCCATGGCCACCAGTGCCAAGGGCAGGCGGAAGCGCTCGGCGCGGTCGCATTCCTCCAGCAGCACCTTTTCCAGGCGGTACCGATTGGCGATGCGCGTCAGGGCGTCCCGCTCGGCCAAAGAGCGGTTTTCGTCCAGTTGCAATTGCAGTTGCTGGTTGACGCGCGACAACTCGAGGGTGCGCTCCGCGACCAGCGCTTCCAGAGACTGGTTGCGCTTTTGCAACTGTTCGATGGAGCATTTGCGCGTATGGATATCGCGGTGTGCGCCGACCATGCGCGCCACGGAACCGTCGGGGTTGCGGGCAATGACGTAGCCGCGGTCCTCGATCCAGAGGTACGTACCGTCTTCTTTTCGGCAACGGTATTCGGCCCGGTAATGAGCGGCGCGTTGGCTGATGTAGTCATCGAACACCGCCATCACGCGAGGGTAATCCTCGGGGTGGATCACGTTCTCCCAGGTGAAGACGCTGTTTTCCAGGGAGTGGTGGGAGTAGCCAAGCATTTCGTACCAGCCGGGATTGCGGTAGACGAAGCCGGTATTGGCGTTCCAGTCCCAGATGCCATCACTGACCAGTTCCATGATGGCGTGCAACAGGTCGACGTTAAGGTCGGACACTTCATTGCGTAGCGGTTCTTTGCCGGATGTATCGTCCATCTGCGCGCTTCCTGCGGAGGGCTGGCGCCCAAGGCCAGTCATGGTTGACGCCGATACTCCGTGGCTGGCGCTACTGTACATCGGCGCTTGCGCGCTTTGAATAGGGCAGGTGTGCTGCTTATGACGAGTGGCGAAACGCTATTTTTCTGGCGCCATCATCTTTGTCCGAGGCCTTCCATCCGCGTTGTGCTGGTAAATGGCCTGCGGTTGGCCCTGCTCATTGAAAAACACCTGGCCAATGCCCGCCGAGTTCCACAAACGCTCACCCGCTTCGGCATGCTCTGGGATATAAGGCATCACCTGCATGGTGCGGCGGCGGGTAAACCAGTTGAGGGGCGAGCGCGGGGAGTAGAGCCAGCGGTTGAGGCGATCGAACCATTCCAGCAGGCGCGGCGGGAACTCGTTCTTGATGCCACTGCTGGTGATTTGCCAGATCTTGGGGCCGCCGTTGCGGTGGCGGATCAGCACTTGGTAGACAAACGAGTAATGCACGTCACCGGAAAGGATCACGTAGTTACCTGGCGTGCGTGAGTGGCGGAAGATATTCAAAATCACTTGGGCGGCGCCGCGGTGGGCCATCCAGTTCTCGGCGTCCACCAGCAGGGGAAAACCGCACCAGCTGAAGACCTTTTGCACCGTCTCTATCAGCTTGACGCCAAAGACCGGCGCGGGCGAGACGATGATGGCGGATGGATGGTCCAGCAGCGCTTGTTGCAGTTCGCTCAAGGCTTCCCAGTCCAGCAGGCCGGAAGGTTGCTTGAGGGTGAACTCGCTGCGCCAGCGTCGGGTGCGGGTGTCGAGTACCACCAGCGCCGGGGTGGTGGGCAATACGTAGTGCCACTGCTGGAATTTCAGCAAGGCCTCCAGCAACGCGTCTTGCGCCGTCGCCTCGAGATGATTGGCCTGTACCCGGCCGGTCAGTGCCTGGGTCTGGTCCAGCAGTTCGCCAAACACCTGGGGCTGGTTGCCCCAGCCCTGGCATAACAGATACGCCAGCAAGGCATTGCCGATGATGCGCTTGGAGAAGGGGTGGCCGTAGGCGGTTTCTTCCCACTGGGCGCTGAGGTTCCAATCGTCAGTGATGTCGTGATCGTCGAACATCATCAGCGTCGACAGGTGCGCGAACACCCGCGCTACCCCAGGCAGGCCGTCGCGGAACTGATCGATATGAACCTGTTCGCGGGCATAGCGTTGTTGTTCTTGCGCACTCAGCGGCGGCGGTTCTGGTGCGATCAGCGTCCAGGGTACCGGCGACCAGGCCAGCAGGTACATGGCGATCACTTCGGCAAAGGTCACCAGGTGATTATCGGCGGTGCTGCTGGTGAAGATGGGTTTCTTCACACCGCCGAAAAAGCGTTCGCGCAAGGTCTCGTTACTGTCCAGCGCAGGGAGCAGGTCGGCCCGGTGGTAATAGCTGGCGCGATGCCCATAAAGGCTGGCGCTGTCGCTCACCACCGCACCCTCTAGAAACTCATCGAACAGGCCCAGGCGCGCAATCAGCCCGTGAATGGCTCGCAGCATGGGCCCTGCGACGTCGTCGGCGTAGATCTGGTCGCCATTCATCATCAGCAAGGCTGGGCGTTCGAGCGGTGTGCGGGCGTCCCCCAACAGACGGTCGACACACAGCAAGCCTTCGTCGGCACGATGGTGGGGTTTGCGGCACGAGCCATGCACCAAGTGATGGATGCGGCTATGCAGCACGAAGCTTGGCGTAGTCGCGTCGCCATACAGCAAGTGCGGTGCCCATTGTGCAATGCCGAGGCCGTCGATCAACAGGTCGTAACCGATGATTTCATCCTGTGGCAGGGCGTGGCTCAGGGCTATGTCGATCAGGTGGATAACGGCATGGCGGCCGACGGGCACGACTTGGCAGTGCGTTGCATCGAGCGGGATATCCAGCGCCTCGCCCGAGGGTAATTGCAGCCGCAAGCACAGGGGCAGGGCACGACTGCCCACCAACCAGATAACCAGGCGCTGTGGTTCCAGGCGTCTTAGCAAGGGGCCGGCGATCACGGCAGGCAGGATTTCAGGTTGACCCATGAAGAATGCAGCTCATACCAAGTGGGACTGGAAAGGATAACGCAGAGGATGTCAGTGTTTTGTTAACGCAAGTGCAGCGCGTTGCGTTGCACTCGTTGCCGGTGACTCCTAACGGTTTAAAGCAGTTTGCCTCCTCCGAGAGAGGTCATACCCGAATCTTTGGGTTTTGGTCGCGTGTCCTGCCCCTGTGGGGGGCTGCCAATCGGCGAAGAGGTGGGGGCGGGATTGGCTGAAGGCTGGTTAGCTTTCATGCCTTGCTGGATGTTATAGCTCAAGCTGTCAAACGAATTGCCAATGATCATCGGTAAACCCCTTACTCAATTGGAGGACTGTTGTCGCACCAATACTCCCTTTGAGTGCGCACCGTTTCAGTGGCATTGGCCGGGTTGTTCGTTCCCGGCCAAAGGTATCCGCATGTTGGGTTTAGAAAATGGGCGCGTTTCAGGCAGGCTTTGGCACCGTAAACCTGAACTCACTACCGCACCCCAACTCACTTTCGGCCTCGATGCGCCCACCATGAGCCTGGACAATCCCCTGGGTGATATACAGCCCCAACCCGCTGCCGGTGGGGTTGTTTTCAGTCTGGGTCCAATAGCGATCGAACACATGGGGCAAATCGTCCGGTGCAATGCCTTCACCGGAGTCTCGCACCGAAAATACAATCTCCTCACCGTTGCTCATGGCGCTGATGCCGATGTTGCCTTGGCGTGGGGTGAACTTGATCGCATTGCCGATCAGGTTCGACAGCACCTGGAACAAGCGCTCCGGGTCGGCCTTGATCTGCAGGCCGGGCTCGACATTGAACGACAGGTCGATGCCTTTTTCCGAGGCCAGGGGGGCCAGCAACGAATACGCTTCTTCAAAGATCTGGCTGACGTCCAGCGCCACCGGCTTGACCACATAGCGCCCGGCCTCGATCTTCGAGGTGTCGAGCAAATCTTCCAGCAACACATTCATGCGCCCGGCGGCCTGTTGCATGGTGTCGATCGCGGAAGAGATACGGCGTGAGGTGTGTGGACCATCGGAGCTGAAGGCTTTTTGCATCATGCCGCAGAGCATGGAGATGACGGTCATGGGGTTGCGCAGGTCGTGGGAAACCACCGCGACCAGCTCGTCCCGCGCACGCACCGCTTGTTGCTCGCGCAGCACTTGGCGGGACAGGTCGTTCTCCAGGGCCGAGCGGCGCAAATCGTTGGCGGCAAACAGGTCGCCATGGCTCCATTTGGTGGAGATGCCGGCCATCTCCACCTTCCAGATTTCAAACGAGGTGCGTGGGCGAAGGCGCATGCCCGCGTCGCAGGTTTCCAGATTCAGCGGCTTCTGCGGGTCGCCACTCCAGTGGATGTTCTCTTTGACTTCCGGGCGAAACCACAACACACCGTTATCCACAGGCTTGGGCAAGCTCATGGCGAGCACGCCGCTGGCCACGCTCTGGAACTCAGCGGCAGGCGGGTAAACCGAGGCCAGGTTATGGCTGGAAAATACCGGTTCACCGTTGGCCTGCAACCACTTGTGCAGCGCGCGTATCTGCGCCGGTTCCGGGCAATTGCCGTAGCGGTGCAGTTGTTTATCTTCGATGATCGCCACGCCGCCGGAGAGGGTCAGGTCCATCAGCATTCGGCCTTGTTGGGCCAGGCCGTCGAAGACGTTATTGGCAGAGGCTTTCATCGCCAGGTCCAGCAGCGCCAGCGCTTGGACTTTCTCGTCGCGCTGGCGGGTCAGCTCCAGGGCCTCCATGGCACTGATCTGCAATGACAGCACCTGGCCGATGGTCTGGCAGGCCATGCGCAGGTCATTAGGTACCAGCAGCGGCTCACGGTTGCCGCAGCTGATCAGGCCCCAGAGTTTGTCGCCCTTCATCAACGAAATACTCATGGACGACAACACGCCCATGTTCTGCATGTACTGGCAGTGAATCGGCGACACGCTGCGCAGGGTGGCGAAGCTCAGGTCCAGGGGCTGCCCGGTGTCCGGGCGCAATTTGGGCACCAGCGGTACCGGTTCGTAGGACGCATTCGGGATGATCCGTAGCCAGTTGGTGCGATACAGCTCCCGAGCCTGCTCGGGGATGTCGGACGCGGGGAAGAACAGCCCGTTGAACAATTCCATTGACGGCGCCGAGGCCTCCGCGATCACCTGGCCATGGCCTTCCTCTTCGAAGCGATAGATGAGCACCCGGTCATAACCGGTCATGGCCTGGATTTCGTTGACGGTGATGGCGTAGAGCGCCTCCAAGGTCTTTGCCGATTGCAGGCGGTGCAGCATCTTGCCCAGATCGCTGGTGCGGCCATTGTGCGCTCGGGGTTTGAAATCCTTGAGCCGTGGTTCGAATTCCAGCACTAACACGCCCTGGTGGCGATGCAACAGGCCTTCGAACTGCTCACCCTTGAAGGTGATCAGCAGGGGCGGCGAGTCCAGGAATGCGCTGTCCTCGGCCATGGTTCGCACGGCCTGGGCGTACTCCTCGCCAATCAATCTGTGCAACGGTTGATCCAACAGCGCCTCGGGGGCGTGGCCGAACAACGTACCGACGTTGGCACTTACCTGAATAATGTTCAGGCCAGGTTCCGACAAAGTCAGCAGCACGCCGTGGGGCTGGATGGCCCCCGGAAAACGAATGGGTTCGTCGGCGCAGTTGGCAAGCAGCTCTTCAAAATCTTCGGGTTTCATAGCAATACCTCCTGGCTGTCGAGCCATTGCTCAAAGCCGCTGAATGTCGAACGGGCCGCCATCACCGCGCGCGCGGCGGCATCTGTATCCAGTGGCTGGCGGCTCAGATAATCGAGGAAATCTTTCCAGCGCCGTCCGGTCTCGGCGCCGTATACATTGAGAAAGGCACCGCCGTTGTCGGCGTTCACATCCAGGCGCAGGGCCATTTCCCGGCGCAGCACTTGGCCACCCAGGGTGGCGCCTTCCAGCACATACAGGGCGCCGAGACACGCAGCCGGCGTGTCTAATACGGGGAGTTGGGCACAGCGAGGCAGGGCATGGATGGCGTGGTCAGTCAGGCCGAGTGCGTCCAGGTCATGGACCAGTGTTGGCGTTTTCACACGCAACACAGGCTCATATCCATCGGGAATCAAACCGCTGTCATACAGCGCCGCTTCCATCGGCTGATAAAAGCCGTAGTACGCTTGCAGCAGGCGCCGATACCACTGGGCATCCAGGCGCTCGGAAAAAAACGGCAGGCGCTGTTCCAACGCCACATGCAGCAGGCCCGTGCCCGTGCGCAACGTTTCCAACAAGGAGGGCGCACTAACGTCATGGGCCTGTGAATGCATTCAATGAGCTCGAACTGTGGGCCTGTCGGCCATGAATGACGCGTGAAAATGGGCGACGATTCTACACAACTCATTGTCGTCAGCTGAACGCAGAAGCGAAAAGGCTGACCAGTGGATCAGAAAAGTCGCTCCCTGCACCTTACATGACCGCAGAACTGGCCCTCAAGTTCGGTTGAAATGATATCGCGCTGCTATCAACGCAGGGGCAGGCCCTAGTGCGTCAATGCTGTCTGCACGCACTCAAGCAAGTGGTCGGTACTCCAGGGCTTGGGCAGAAACCGCACGGAACTGCCCAACTCGGCGGCGATTTTCGTATTACCTGAGGTCAGCACTACTTGTACTTCAGGCCAGCGGTGGGCGACCACACGGCTCAAGTCATAACCATTGAGCAAGCCGGGCATTTGAATATCACTGACAATCAAATCCACCGGGTCATCGCCGCGCTCCAGGTAAATCATCCCTTCGTCTGCCGATGCAAACGATGTCACCACCGCACCAAAGTCTTCCAGCACATCTACCATCAACGCCCGAATGATCTCGTCGTCTTCCAATACCAAAATCGATGGCTGAGCCATGATCCTTACTCCACCATCAGGGGGTTCAGTAAGGTGGAGTGGAAGGTGGCCGGATAGGTTCGATTGGATGTTTTTTAATCGATGGGTGGTCGTTTGACTGCTTGTGAGCCATGGGCACGACAATCCGTTAAGGTGAACGCCACCCCGCCGTCCCAAGGAATGCCATGTTTAACCGTAACCCGCTCGTGCCGGAACTGATCGTCACTCGCCTCAGTGTCAGCCTGGTGTTCTGGGTAGAACAGTTAGGCTTCACCATCGCCTACCAGCGCGCTGAAGAAGGCTTTGCCTACCTCGACCTGCACGGCGCGCAAATCATGCTCGAACAATACGACCCCGACGCCGGCCAGTGGCTGACCGCACCGTTGCAGCCACCGTTCGGGCGCGGCATCAACCTGCAAATCGATGTGCCCGCCGTGGCGCCTATCCTGCAACGGTTGGCGCACATTGGCTGGCCATTGTTCCGCGATGTTGAAGATGCCTGGTACCGAGCCGGTGACGTGGAGGCCGGGCAGCGCCAGTTCATCGTGCAAGACCCGGACGGTTATCTGGTGCGTCTGGTGCAGCGGCTGGGAGAAAGGCCGGTCGAACAGGCATAATCCACGGCAACAGCCGATAGGGATACGTGAATGAAGTATGTGTTATTGACCCTCGTCCTGACCGTTATCGCCGCACCAGCGTTCGCTGCGGGCGACGCCGACGCGGGCGGCAAACTCTTCACCAAGACCTGCGGTGGCTGCCACAGCATTGGTGAAGGCGCGCGGGGTGGTTTTGGCCCGGAACTGAACGGCATCATTGGCCGGCCTGCCGGTACTACCACGGACTATCAGTATTCGGATGCGATGAAGAACTCAGGCGTGGTGTGGACACGGGAAAAACTGGCGGCCTACATTGAAGATCCGAAGTCGGTGGTGAGTGGCACGCGGATGATCTTCTGGGGGATCAGTGACCAAGAGAAGATTGAAAATATCCTGGCGTACTTAGCGACATTCCAGCCCAAGTGAGGCGCCCAGGCTGACGGGCATCAGTAGCGAACCCGCGACGCAAGGTCCGGGTAATGGGTCGCGAGCTCAGCCAAGCACTGCCGCAGCATCTTGGCATCGTGAGGTAGGCACTCTGAAAAAATATCCCAACCAGAAAACTCAAGCGTCTCGGGCATTTCTACCAAGCCGGTGATGGCGTCCCAAAAAGCATCCCAGTTCTGGCCATACCAGGTGGGGAAGTTGAGTGAAGTGCCCAGCGTGGCGTGAAGCTCTTTGGGGTTCTGAATGCGGGTCAGGTCTATTTTGATGATGGATGTTCGGGTCACTTGTGCACCATTTGCTTTTTCATCTACTACAGCTCAGGCTGAATTCTTTGAGTCTGCATTACTCGTTTGCAACTTCGTAATCAAATGCGATGAAGTAGTCACTTTCTGAAAGAGCAATTTCATGAAAAAAGTGTGGCTGTATCACTGATAGCCATTCCCTGCGCAATTCAAACATGCCGTTATTGACGTCCGCTGCGCTCAACAACCCGAGTGTGGAAATCACTGAGTAGTCATCTCCGCAGTCCGCTGAACTCTCGGTTCCGTTTAGCCTCTCTGTAGTTCTGTCAAACCATTCCAACCTTATTTTTAGTCCCATGTAGCCCTCACAGATATTTTTTGATGTTTCGTTTTCTGATTGGCCCTTTTAGCTGCTCGCCGCTTATGTGGTTGAACGCACCTATATGGCTCCCATCACTCGCTAGATAAACCTCCAGCTCTCCGTGCTGAGAGTCCCATTCATAGATCTTCCGACCTTTTTCCTCAATCCAGCGTTCTCTCAGCCCGGCCCCTCCTTGTCTGGGAGTTTTGGGTTTTGCTTTTATCAGTTTTTCAAAGCCAGTTATTTGTTCAGTGTCAGGCGCTTTGTGGTACTTGTGATCCCCAGACTTGGCACCTACCACCACATACAGCGGCCGAACCCCCGACCCCGCCGGAAACACCAGAATAAAATCCCGATAGGCCGGTGGGTAAATAGGGTTAACCAGAATCTGCGCCGCCGTCTCAGTCGGTGGGTAGATCCAGATCACGGGTGCTTGCGGCGCAGCCTCCAATGCCGGAACACCTAAGGTGTCATTTGGATCAACGGAGGGCGTCCAGATCAGCTCTACGCCATTATTCAAATCTGCTATTAACTGGCCGCTGCGGTTTTGAAACTGCACCACGTCAATCATCTGCCAATCGGCATTGTTACCTGTGTAAAACCCATACCCCTTAAGCGTGCCGTCGTCGCGTTGCTCGATATGCAGCCGCATTTGCGAACGCGCTCGTTGCAGCGAACGCAACTGTTCCTCGTTGTAGAGCGCGCTATCATTTAGATCCGACGGCCAAGCCAGCGCTACCAACCCTGTCAACAGGCTACCAGCGACGGATGCGCTGACTGTCGCCGCCGACTCCAAAAACGCTGAACGCAATGCCAACTGCCCTAAGCCGGCTGGCAGTGCGCTGCCACTGATCTTGCGCAAGGCAACCGCGCCCCGGGCGTCCACTTCGCGCCCGCCCAACAGACTTACATGGCCGTACTCCTTGATCAGTTCCAGTGGGACAAAACCGGTGGGGCTCGAGTAATGAGCGATACCGTCAGGCAGTTGGCATGGTTTTATGAAAACGCAGCTTGGAGGTTGGGCTGGTGTAGGTGGCTGGGCAGGGGACGGCTCGAAAAAATCGATAGTAGGCGAATACGGCACACGCGACGGTTGCCGGGTGAGGATTCGTCGCTTGAGTAACGCTTGTTCGGTGGGTGGATAAAAGCGTTCTGACATGACCGATTCACTTCCTTGTGCGAGGGAGTGAGCCTATGAGGGGGAGTCAGAAACCGATATCAGCCCTGAATTCATAGAATAAGCGCAACGCTTGAAACGAGAGGCAGAGAGCCAGCCACCGGTAGAATCCAGGCTCTCACACCGAAGGATTCAAGCGCAGATGACTACGCATTACCGGCAGCTGACTCAGGGACAACGTTACCAGATTGAGGCTGGCTTGAGCGCCGCAGAGAGCCAGGCGAGCATTGCAAAGCGGGTCGGCGTGCATCCCTCGACGATCAGTCGCGAGGTTCGCCGCAACAGCACCCAGAATATCTACAAGGCTGTTTCTGCGGCCCATGAAAGTGATGCTCGTCGAGCGGGTGCGCGCAAGTTTTGCAAGCCGGCGACATGGCTCAGCCATCATCTCCCGGTGTGGCTCAAGCATGGCATGAGTCCGGAGCAGATCGCCCAGCGGTTGAAGCAGGAGCAGCCAAGCCGGGCGGTCAGCCATGAGTGGATTTATCGGTTCATTGCCGCCGAACAGCGCGCCGGTGGTGAGCTTTATACCTATCTGCGACATCGCCGAAAGCGCTACCGGAAACGCTATGGAAGCCACGATCGGCGCGGGCAGCTGCGTAATCGCGTGTCAATCAGTGAACGCCCAGCCGAGGTCGAAAGCCGCGAGCGCCTGGGGGACTGGGAGGGCGATACGGTACATGGACTGGGCGGTAACCTGGTGACCCTGGTTGATCGCAAAAGCGGCTATCTGAGCGCCTATCCGGTCAAGCGCAGAACGCGCCGGCAGGTAACGCGGGCGATCAATCTGATGCTTCAGGGCCATGCCGCTCACACGCTGACGCTGGATAACGGAAGGGAGTTTGCCGGGCATGAACGCATCGCGCTACGGAGCCAGTGCCAGGTCTTTTTTGCAGACCCCTATTCATCCTGGCAACGTGGCACCAATGAAAACACCAACGGTCTGCTCCGCCAGTATTTCCCCAAGGGCAGCGACTTCAGCAAGCTGACCGTCGAAGCCGTCAATCGGACAGTAGCGAGGATCAATCTACGCCCGCGCAAGCGCTTGGGCTGGAAGACGCCGTACGAAGTGCATACAGGGGTGAGCGTTGCACTTATGTGTTGAATTCAGGAGCTCAATTTGTCAGTTGATGTGGGAAAAGTTGACTGGTACGTGAGTCGCCAGCATTGTTTCGAATATTGCGATTTTCGTTTGTTTCGTTTAGCGTTGACCTCAACTGAATTGCGTAAGGCCGGAGTTGCATCATGACCATCAACAATCTTCCCAAAACGATCCTTCCGCTGGAAAAAGAAGTCGAGGCGGCAGTGCAAGGTCAGCGTGAATTAGCGTCCCTATTGTCGACCAAATTTGAAACCCAGCGCATCGATATCTTCGACAAAGAAGACAAGCCACACAGGCTTGTCCTACCAACCTCCGCACTGCGTCTGCTGGTCGATATTCTGGGCGAATTGGCGCTGGGCAATGCCGTCAAGGTAGTGCCGGTTCATGCCGAGTTGACCTCGCAGGAGGCTGCCGACCTGCTTAATGTGTCACGCCCGCATTTGGTCAAGATGCTGGAGGAAGGAGCCATCCCCTTTACAAAAACGGGCCGACATCGGCGAGTCCGTTTTTCGGATTTGATGGCGTTCAAGCAACGGCGTGACGAGCAAAGCCAAGAGGCAATGGAAGCGCTGGTTCAACAGGCCCAAGAGTTGGGAATGGGGTATGACGGATGAGGTGTTCGCCCTTTACTGCGGTGTACGATGCTTGTGTTCTCTATCCTGCGGCACTTAGGGACTTACTCATGTGGCTTGGTTTGTCTGGTTTGTATCGAGCGCGATGGACTGGCCAGATTCAGGATGAGTGGAAGCGCAACGTACTTAAGAACCGACCCGATCTTACGGCGGCTCAGGTGGACTGCACGTCGGCGCTAATGGACATTGCTATACCTGACGCGTTGGTGACGGGATATGAGGATCTGTGTTCGAGTTTGGATTTACCAGACCCGGATGACCGGCATGTGTTGGCGGCGGCAATTCGGAGTAAAGCTGAGGTCATCGTGACCTTCAATTTGAAAGACTTTCCACCTCATATATTGGCTGCCTATGACATTGAACCGATGCATCCGGATGACTTTATTTCGGATCTCTGGGATTTGAATCAGGCGGCAGTGTTGGGAGCGGCGCAGAAGCAGAGGAGGGCGTTGAAGAAGCCCGCGATGGAGGCGGGAAGTTATCTTGAGATGTTGATGCGGCAGGGCTTGGTGCAGACTAGCAAGGCAATGGGACCCTATGAAATGATGCTGTGAGCAGGATGAGTCCGGTGTACGTCAGCTGAGCCGCAATAAAAAAGACCTTGAAACACCAAGGTTTTTTGGGTGCCTGCGGATCAACTCAGCAGATGCTTGGAAATCAGCCGGGAGATTTCCACGATCGAGGTCTTGCCAGTGAACTCGAATTTCACCTTCCCCAACGACGAAAAATAAATCTCCAACTCCGAATCCAAGTCAAACGTCCCGGACGTTTCCACCGAGTACGCCACGATGTTCTTGTACGGCAATGAGGTGAAGTCCTTCTTGCTGCCGGTAATCCCTTGCACGTTCACCGCGATGATGCGTTTGGTGGTGAACACGACGCCGTCGCGCATGGCCTTGTAGGCGTCGACCACTTCTTCGCCGTCCAGCAGCAGGGCCGCTACGCGTTCGGCGTATTCGTTGTTTTGCTTGAGCTTGAAGAAACCTTTGTTGTTGAAGTCGATCATGTGCCTGTCCTGGGTAAGTGGTGCCGTCGGTGTATGACGTTTTGCCTGCGGATCTGTATCTAACGCCCTGGCCTGCAAGCCCCTAGCATGACGCTCAACACGACCGCGTCGGCGAAGGATTTCACGCTGGCAGCCTAAAAAACCAGGAGCCAATCCATGCCTGATATGTCCAGCTTGCTCGCCTACGGCCTGATTTCACTCGGCATGGTACTGACTCCCGGGCCGAACATGATCTACCTGATTTCCCGCTCCATCTGCCAGGGGCGCACGGCCGGGTTGATTTCCCTGGGCGGGGTGGCGCTGGGGTTTGTGGTGTACATGGTGTGCGCGGCGCTGGGTATCACGGCGTTGGTGATGGCTGTGCCGTTTGCCTACGACGCGCTGCGGCTCGGCGGGGCGTTGTATCTGGTGTATCTGGCCTGGCAGGCGGTCAAGCCGGGTGGGCGCTCGCCATTCCAGGTGCGCGACTTGCCCAAGGACAGCCCGCGCAAGTTGGTGGCCATGGGCTTGGTCACCAACTTGCTCAATCCCAAAGTGGCGGTGATGTATTTGTCGTTGCTGCCCCAGTTCATCGACCCTAATGGTCATGGCAGTGTGCTGATGCAATCCCTGGCGCTGGGCTCCCTGCAGATTGTTATCAGCGTGAGCGTCAACGCGGTGATTGCCTGCATGGCGGGTTCCATCGCGGTGTTTTTTGTCACCCGGCCAGGTTGGCAGGTGCTGCAGCGCTGGCTGATGGGGTCGGTGTTGATGGGTTTGGCGGTGCGGATGGCGGTAGAGGGGCGCAAGTAAGGCTGCTTTCAGCGCGCCATGACGTTGACAATCACATGCAGGATGAATGCTGGCCCGTAGCAAGGCTGCCCATGTTCATCTTCGATACGCCAGATTGAGGTGACGGTACTGGTCTCCCTCGGGGCTCCGAACTCCACGGTGATATGCACTGGCTGGCCGGGCAAAGTATCTGCTATCGGAATATCGTTATTCAGGCTTCGCAGATGGCTATCCATCACCACTTCCAATGGCTCCCCCGAAGCGGTTCGACGGGCGATCACGTACTCACCGTCCACTCTCACCAATCGCCGCCCGCGCCAGGGGCGAATCCCGAGGTTCTGGATCTCCCAGGTTTTCTGAAAGGTTTCACCGGGCAGCACTACGGTCTGGTCAGGCGTGGTCACGTCTGCATTGAATACGGCAATGTCAGATGGGTCGTGCAAGCCAATGGCCCGGTTGGTGATAGCCATTGAGTAAGCATCAGTTGGAGCACCGGTCAGGTCGGCAAAGTAGCGAAACAGCAGCAGCGGGGAGACACGTAGCGCTTTGGCTAATTTGATCAGGGTACGTACGGACGGATCTTTTGAAGCACCGTCCGCCAATGCATAAAGGTAGGTTCTGGAGATGCCAGCCTCCTTAGCCAGGTTAGTCAGGGGTTTTCCCAGTTCTCGGCTGCGTCGTACAACAAGCGCTCGAAGAGTATCGCCAGTTTTGATGCTCATATTTTGCAAACCCGTTTCCAGTGGAAGTCGTCATCTTGTAAGCCAAAAAGGACAACCTGCCCGCCGTCACGGTTACAGAGCGATTCAGACTTTGGTCTTGCTGGCGACGTTGTGAAAGACATGGATAGGTCCCGGTTTGGTTGGCATATCCAGTGTCGCGGTTTCTCACATGCTTGCGAACCTTGTGTGTGTTGCATTCCTTTACATCTATCTGTGGATATAGCTATGAGTCCAATGAAAGCGTGCTGTGAATCCATTGCCCGATCAGGCTTTGGCATCCTGCAAATTCCTGATGCGATGTTGCAGGACTACAAAAAGATCATTGATGGCTATTCGGCCATTCCCCAGGCCATCAAGGATGAGTTTTCCTTTGCTCAGGACACGGATGGTTTTTTCCCTTTTGGCGCCGAGTACTCCCTTGCCGAGGATCACCCGGACCTGTGCGAGCGGTTTTGTTACTGGCCCGCGCACGCTTCAAAAAGAACCGCTTTCGAATTCACCCGAAGTACTTTCGTTGTCGCAGTCGGCAGTTTTGAACGACAGATGAGCGAGTTGGCCCAGGGAGTTATGGGTGGCATTTGCGAGGAATTTGGCGTTGCCCCCTTGGCCCCCTTTCGCGCGGCATCGTACATCCAGCTGTGTGTCTATGGTCCACAGGCGAAAGACCATTCTCGTCAATATGCCCAGGATCCTCATGAAGACGGGCATATGCTTTCGCGAAGGGCTGGTTTTGATGAAAGGACGATCGTTGGAGCCGGTACGCCTTCTGGAGAACGAGGTCGCGGTGCTGGCGGGTTCCTTGCTGACAGAGCTCTCCGATCATGCCGTGCCTGCCGCCTACCATGCTGTACTTGCGCCCAGCAAACCGGTCGCCAGAAGCTCATTGATCTACTTTGCAAATCCCAATCCGGATCAGTTGCTGACGACCTTTTACCGCCAGAAATCCATTGACCTGGGCAGTACTGTGAATGCTCGTCATACCGGTTTCGGTAATCAACCGATTCAACTGCGCTAAATAGTCCTGGAGGGCTCGAACAGTCCATGTTTCCTCACTTCAATGCCCTTTACATCGAAGGTTTGCTCTTGGGTATCGGACTGTTCGCCGCCCCTGGCCCGAAAGACACCTTGGTGATCCGCCAAGGTGTCGGTCGCGGGCCGATCTGGGGCGTTGTCGCTATTTGCGTAATGGCCGATATTTTCCTGATCGCTTTCGGGGTCACGGGTTTAGGTTCGTTGTTGGGAAGCCGGCCTGAGGTGATGGCACTATTGCTGTTGTCCGGCGCTGCGTATCTGCTTTGGTTTGGTGGCCAACGTCTGTTGGCCTGCATCCGGGATCAGTCCATGCCGGACGCTCAAGGCGGCAACTCGCAAAGAGGGCTGTTGCGCTCGGCGGTCATACTCGGCTTTGCCAACCCTTACGCCTGGCTCGATACCGTGGTGTTGATTGGTTCCATCGGTGCCACGAAACCTGCGGGCCAACAGGCGCTGTTCGCGACAGGCGCCATGACGGCATCACTCGTGTGGTTCGTGGTGTTGGCGCTGTGCTGTCAGCGATTGACGGTATTGTTTCGCAAGCCTGCGGTCTGGCGCTGGCTGGATGCAGGGGTGGCGGTGTTGATGGTTTACCTGGCCGTTACCCTGATTACCGATTCATTGCACATCTTTCAGATAGCTCTTTAGTACGGTCAGCGGGCAGGTCAACTCATCAAGACGAGCGATGTTTTGCACATCGGTGGATAGCCTTTGCAATTCACGCCCGAGAACGCTGTCCGCTCCACCCAATGCAATCAACGCCTGGGTGATGCACTCATCGAGCTTCAACTGGATCTCGGCCAGGTTTCCCTGGCGCACCAACAACCCAAACACCTCGCGATCATAGCCCTCCATCACGGGATCATCGCGCAGCAACGGGCTACCGTCGTCAGTCTCATGCACCAGCTTCAACGCGAACAACGCAACCGCTTCAAGCGTCAACTCCATGGTCCCGCTGTTGGCGCTGATTGAAAACTGACCCACCCTGCCGATTGAAAATTGACCCAGGACGGATTGCTGATTTCTGTCCCAGCAATTGTGGATAAGCTTAGCAGCAGTGGGCCGATTCAAGACGCATCAACCCCCACCGCATGTAGGCATGCAGCAGGGTATTTATGGTGCGGATCAAAATGGCTCATCGTCCTCGACATCATCTCCGTCCTTGCGCTTTCGTTCCCGTGACTTGATCTTTGTCTGGGCGGCCAAGGTGCTGTGTTGTAGGCGGTAGGACTCGTTGCCCGTTTCGACGATGTGGCAGTGATGTGTCAGCCGATCCAACAACGCGGTGGTCATCTTGGCGTCGCCAAACACACTCGACCATTCCGAGAAGCTGAGGTTGGTGGTGATGACCACGCTGGTGTGTTCGTACAGTTTGGACAGCAGGTGAAATAACAGGGCACCGCCGCTTTGGCTAAAGGGCAAATATCCCAGCTCATCCAGTATCACCAGGTCTGTGCGAAGCAGTCCCTGGGCGATTCGCCCTGCCTTGCCATCGTACTTCTCACGCTCCAGCAGATTCACCAGATCCACCGTGGAAAAGAAGCGCACGCGTTTGTTGTGGGCCGTGATTCCGGATACAGCCAAGGCACTGGCCAGGTGTGTTTTCCCGGTTCCAGGGCCGCCAATGAACACGACATTCTGCGCCGTTTCAGTGAACGCTAAGCTGGATAGATCGCTGACCAGCCGGGCATCAGCGCTGGAAGCGCTGAAGTCAAAGCCAGCTAAGTCACGGTGCATGGGGAGTTTTGCCATGTTCATCTGATGATTCACCGAGCGCACCGCGCGATCCGCATGTTCCTGCTGAAGCAGATGTTCCAGCAGCCATTTCGATGAAGCCGTCGACGCTGTTCCTTGAGAGACCAGTTCTTCCCAAGCACTGGCCATGCCGTGCAGGCGAAGTTCTTTGAGTTCAGTCATTAGGTCACGCATTGCGATTCTCCTCATCGGTCGCACGGAGCCGGTCGTAGCGTGCTGTATTGGCAACAGGCGCGACCTTGAGTTGCAGGCTGGTTTCTACACTGGGAGGTAGTGCGGTGGAGGTCAGGCGGGCAAGGACATTGAGGATGTGATCGGCGCTCAGACTTCCCGATTCAAGTACCAGCTCCACCGCCACCAGCACAGGTTCGAGCCCCGCAATTGGCACAGCAGCCAGTACCTGCATCATGATTCGATCACCGTTGGTGTGACGCCTCAGTCCTCGTTTGAGAAGCCGTAACGGTTTTGGCAGATCAGCAAATGGCGCACCGTTGCGCAATGCACCAGGCTTGCGTTCGATGAGTGGGATGTAGTGCTGCCAGTCAAAACTGACCTGATCTCGATCAAAGAGGCGCTCGTGACTGGCGATCACCGTTTCGTCAGCAATGACCACGATCCGCGAAGGGTACAAACGGCTACTGACCCACTGGCCGACGCGCTCACATGGCACTGAATAGCGATTTCGCGCCACGCTGATCAGGCAGGTGCTGGAGACCCGCACGGTACGCTCGACGTAGCCATCAAATGCCGTCGGCATTGGCATCATTTCGACCTGCTCCAGCTCTAAGACCTCGGCCACCGTCAGCCCGTTGTACTGCGGATGCACCAGTTCGCTCCAGAGCGACCGACAACGTTGGCCGAGCCAGACATTCAGTTCCTCGAAGGTGTGAAACATACAGTTTTGAGCATCGAGCCAGATTCGCCTCCGGCTGTCCTGAACGTTCTTTTCGACGATGCCTTTTTCCCAGCCAGAGGCCACGTTGCAGAAGTCCGGATCGAACAGATAGTGCGCGCACATCACGGAAAACCGGGCGTTGACCGTGCGCCCTTTGCCTTTGTTGACCTTGTCGACAGCCGTTTTCATGTTGTCGTAGATGCCGCGACGCGGCACACCACCCAACGCTCCAAACGAACGGGTGTGGGCATCAAACAGCATCTCGTGGCCTTGGCTGGGGTACGCAACTAACCAGAATGCGCGGCTGGCACACAGCTTCATGTGGGAGACCTGGATACGTCGAAAAAGACCACCGATCAGCAGACCTTCTTCGCTCCAGTCAAATTGAAAGGCCTCACCGAGCGCAAACGTCAGCGGTACAAAAGCGCGTAAAGACTTGCCTTGCTCGCCTCGCCAAGAGCGCACAAACGCCGTGAGCTGGCTGTAACCGCCGTCATAACCCTCGGCTTTGATCTGCTCAAAAAGTGCTTTGGCGCTCCTGCGGTTGTGTTTTGGCCGGAACGAATCGGCCTTGAGCGCCTGCTCCAGGGTCTCGTGAAAAGGGCTGAGCTTATTGAAGGTTGCGCACCGTTGGTACGCTGGCTGAATGGCTTCGGGCGCTCTGACCCATTTTCGGATGGTGTTTCTCGACAGCCCGGTACGCTTGGCTATCTGATGCAGCGAGAGCTTGTCGCGGAAGTACATCCGCCGGATTTTTCCCAACATTTCCATGCTGATCACCCTGTGTTCTCCTGCTCGAAAAGTGAGCAGAAGCAGTTGAACACCTGGGTCAGTTTTCAGTCGGCAGAAGAGCCTCTACTGGGTCAGTTTTCGGTCAGCGGCAACACTCAACAAGGCCGATGACGTATCGACACTCGAAATTCTTCCTCGACTGCCACGACTGCCACTCATCAAAGTCACCAGCCAGGTACACGTCCATTGGGTGTTCGATACCGTTGTGCTGTGCCAAATGGATCTTGGTGTTATCGGGTGTCAGGGTTGGCAAGAGGCTGGACAAGAACTGCATGAGCATGATGGTGGAAATCCTCGGGCGATTCGAGAATCTAGCATTTGATGCATTCCGCTGCGCGGGAAGGTTTGCCTTCAGGGACTGCTTGGGTCGGGGGGCTTTGGTAAAGCGGAAAAAGGCATTTTCAGCCTGATCATTTTGAGGGGAGGGGCTTGGATCAGAGGAACCCATGCAGGCTGTGGCTTTGAGCGATTTTTGAGCAATAAAAAACCCGGCGCGTAGGCCGGGTTCTTTGATTTGGAAGTTCCAAAAACACTTCCAAAAATTACTTCCAAAACTTTAAAACCGTAAGCTGGTAAGTGCTTGATTTTAAAGGAAAATCTTGGTGCCCCGAGGGAGACTCGAACTCCCTCAAAAACATCATAAGACCCAGCAATGCCGCGAGTTTAAAGGCTTTCAGTGGCTTTGGGTAGAAATTTTGGGTAGAATTTTGGGTAGAAATGACTAGCGAAGGCTTTTGCTATGACCGATTTTTTAGTCCTGAAATCCGGCACCTACTACGTCCGTCTGGACGTTCCAGAAGACGCACGGGAAGCCTTTTCCGGGCGTAAGGTTTTGACTAAAAGCCTCAAAACTGGCAATCGTTCGGAAGCCCATATTTTCAAACTACGATGGTTGCAGCAGTGGAAAACCGAAATCGAAAAAGCCCGTAGGGGTGAAATCGGCAATTTCCGTGATGATGTTCTTCAAATAGTTGAAAAGCATCAAAGGGCCATAAACCAAGATAAAATTAAGGGGAAACCCGCAAACAATGAAACAAAAATGGGTTTTGAAGTAATCCAATATACACAAGATAAGAAGT
This sequence comes from Pseudomonas sp. CCI1.1, assembly GCF_034348165.1. NCBI lineage: Bacteria > Pseudomonadati > Pseudomonadota > Gammaproteobacteria > Pseudomonadales > Pseudomonadaceae > Pseudomonas > Pseudomonas sp. CCI1.1. Next base: position 3,392,044 of record NZ_CP133780.1, on the reverse strand, counting down.
TAAGCATCGACCTTGTTAATGAAGCAATTGATATTGCAGCAGGTCGTTCGGACTACTCACCAAAAACCCCATTTTTCAAAAGTCGCCTTGATGGTTTCTATAACTATGAATTAAATCAACGAAAAGTAGACTTGAATACAGTTGATAGACATATAAAGAGAATTAAAGCACTTGATGCCTTTTTGAAAGCTGAGGACTTATTGCTGGATTATGAGGCAGTTGCTTCATTCTTGATTTCAAAAAATCTGGAATCGAAGACAAAGAAACAATATTTGTTTTCGTTTAATGCCTTCTATAATTTCTTGATTAAAAAAGAACCACCATTCAAAGAACGTTATCCAATCAATCCTTTCAAAAGTCATGAATTGAGCCAAGTTAGACGTGGAACACTCAAAAAAGATGAAAGACGTGCTTTTACGGCGGAAGAGGTTGAAACCTTGCATAGTAAAGCAGTTGAAAAAGGAAAGCGTCAATTAGCCGATTTGATTAAGATAGCGGCCTATACGGGAGCACGCATTGAAGAAATATGCCGTTTAAAAACATCGTCAGTTGTTAAAGAGGATGGTGTGGATTGTTTTCATATTACAGAAGGTAAAACACAAGCATCCGTTCGTTTTGTGCCAATTCATCCGGTTCTCATGGAAACGGTCAAACGGCTTGTTAGTTCATCGGACGATGGGTATTTGTTGAAGACAAGCAAAGGTGGGAAGTATGAAACCAAATCGAAAGGTTTAGGTAATCAATTTTCAATCTTCAAGACAGATTTAGGTTTTGATAAAAAATGTGTTTTCCATAGCATTCGCAAAACTGTAATCACTACATTAGAGCGTGCTGATGTTAAGAACCTTGTCATCATTTCGTTGGTTGGCCACAAAGCTGATGGACTGCTAAGAATGACTTTCGATAGATATTCGGAAGGCCCAACCCCAGCATCTAAAATGGATGCTGTTAAACACCTACAATATAAATTCTCAGTATAATTTTTTATTGTTGTCATCATTCATGAGGCTACCTAATTAGGTGGCCTTTTTAATGCCTGCTATACGTTGCTATACGTTGCTATACACTTTCATTCTTTGTTATCTGGCTTATTGAAAGCTATACAACTTGAAAACATTTTAATATATGTTAACTTGATATTAGTAGTTCGAAAACATTACAGGCGAGCAATGTAAATGTATAGCAAGTTCACTTCGTTCACTTACTAACATTTACGCTCGATTTTTCGCACTACGTTTGAAAAATGTATAGCAATCAATATGGAGGATTGTATGAGTGATAAAGAAAGAAAAAGTAATCAGTTAAATTTTAGACTTCCAAAAGATGATATTCAGCTACTCGAAACACAAAGAGCAGCATTAAAGATGACACAGGTAAAATTTATTTCCCATATTATAAATAATGGAATAAATGAAGTCATAGAAGTATGTAGTCCAAAGTTAAGAGAGGATATAGTCACCATTGAAAAAATATTCAGTCAGATTGGCAATAACCTTAATCAAATAGCAGCAGCGTTGAATTCAGGGAAGCAGCCAAACCAAGACATTTTAGATGTTCTGAGCAAATTAGATAAGAACATGGGCGTATTGACAAATAGACTTGAAAGTTTGAAAAAGGAGAAAATAACAATCAAAGGCGATATATGATAAGGAAAAGATTGAGCACCCAGAAAAGCAGGTCAGGAGTATATAAGGCTTCTAAATACTTTCACAAAGATGAGGGATGTGTATTGTTCGAAAGCAACATCTACACACCTATGAACTCATCCAAAAGACAAATTGCGAATGCTATTGCAACATCCATCGAAAATGATGTTGCTGTTAGAACAAAGGGCAGAAAGCAATCAGTTAGAAGTCAGCACGATATGGTCAGCTTTCATACCAATGATAACGTTACCCCTGAACAAGCGAAGCAGATAGTAAAAGAACTCTATGAACAAACGCACAACCTTTCAAATAGAAAGTATGCGTTGGGTGTTCACATTGATACAGATGAGGTTCATGTTCATATTGTGTGGGCTTTAAAAGATTTTAATGGCAAGTGTTACAACGTCAGCAATGACTACCGTGTTATTGAAAGAGAATGTGAAAAGCTTGAACAAAAATACAATCTAATAGTTCCCGAAAATCGAATTTCAAGAGACATGGATGAACTCGACAAAATAAAAGAGCTAACACTGCAAGATAAGAAAGACATTATCAACAAGAAATACAAAGACAAGCATCCATCAACAAAAGAAAGAATGCTTGACGTTCGTGGCGTTATTTCTAACAAGAAACAAATGAAAGACGCTTTGAGTGATTTCCTTAACAATGCTTCCAGCCCATCCGACTTCATCAACCAGATAACCGAGAATGGTTTCAATGTCATTCACAATGGCAAATCATCTTTCTCCATTCAACATGAAGACCAGATATTCAAAGCATCCGAGCTTGGCCTATCTTACAAAACACTTAAAGCGAAACTAGGTGATGACACTGGCTTTGAGCAGACTTTAAAAAATAAGCACAACGTAAAGGAATACGAAAATTGTTCAATCGCTTCAACCGAAGCAGAACCCGACTACATGAAAAAGATTAAACCAAACTCAGTGCTTGCTACTAAGTTCAAGTTTATTCAGCATAGTGACAAGGTTGAATATTTCTATAATTCAGCCAGTAGCAAGAAATCATTCGAGTATTACAAAGACCCATCAAAAGTTTCATTCCATGATTTATCAAGACAGTCAGCAAAGGCTGGCATTCAAAGACTTGTTGCCGACGCCAAACCACCACAATCATTTACAGTGAATGGCCCTGATTACTTCAAGAAGAATGTATGGCTCGAATTTCAGCTAATGGGATTGGAAGCCAAAGGCTTCAAGCTTGAAGGCTACAAACCTACCCCAGCAGATTTAGACGAATTGAAGAAAATTCAGGAGCAATATGCTTCGATGAATAAGAAGGCCGATCCTAAACCGCAACCAGCACCAGAAGCCCCTACGGTGGCCGTAGAAGCACCTAAACCAGTTGAGCCTGTCATGCCTATACCTCTTCAAAAAGCTCCTGAGAAGCCACCAGAGCCTACAAAGCAGGTTGAACAAGAACAGGTAGCACCTACCAACGATGACTTGATTGATGACTTGATGAAAGAGTTTGAGCCATCCAACCCTACACCTGTCGCAGAAGCTCCTACAAAGGCCTTAGAGACACCTACACCAGTAGAGCCTGCCGTAGATGACATTTACGCACCGATGACACCGGAGCCGATTCCAGAGCCTGAAAACCATAAGATTGATGGCGACTATTCAACATATTCGAATGATGAAATTGTTGAAGAATTTGAATGGTTGCAACCGAGACTAACGAAAAGTTTATTTCCGGGCAACAGCACACGAGACATCGCGGGGCATAGAGAAATGGACAACATTCCAGACAATCGTAATGGCATAAAAACTGGAGAGGTTAAGCGTCAATATGAATTAAGACAGAAATTATATAATCTATTTGATGAAATTAAAGAAAGAGACCCGTCAGCCGCAAAACAGCTTGAACAAGCTTTTAAAGCACAGATGGCAAACAAAAGAGCGGTTACGTTTGACTTAAAACCACAGTTAACAAAATAGCCCTATCAGGGCTTTTTATTTGTCTTGGATTTGAAAGTTTCTAATTCCAACTTGTAGCGTTACATCTTTGTTGAACCCGTTAACTTTGCTTACATTTAAGTATTCTTTCATACAATCATTTATAAAGCGTGACAACGGAAATTTGTGAGTATTGGCAATTTCTCTAAATTGATTATGTGTTTCAGCGTCGAGTGTGATGGTGCAAACTTTAAGATTTGCTTTTGCTTTTGGTTTTTTCATTAGTGTCCCTTTCTTATTTATATATATTTATTAGAGCACAAATAAAAGCAAAGTCAAATAAATACATATTTTTCTTGACAAAATTCAGGCACAAAAAAACCAGCATTAGCTGGCTTTGTTATAAGTCCCTTATACATTCGTCTTGATATTCGTAAGGAACTCTACTTTGGTCTACCAGCACCTTGAATGTGTAATCTAATGGGTCAAAAATCAAATGACAAACACTTTTGTCATGTGCATTCTTAACATCTTTATATAAACCATAAAGACCTAGTTTTTTTGTATATTTTAAGATTTCTTTTCTTTTGCTAGTTACCCTTATTAGTTGCATGCTCATAATCTCCTGTTCTTGATAACAATATAACATGCGATTATAAATAATCAATAGATAAGTATTTATTTATTGCAACTCGGCAGCATCAAGCAATGCAGTATCAACAATTTTGTAATTTGCTTTTATATCAATCATTTCTTTTGTGCTCAAATCAATTATGTATTTACCTATTAGTCTTTTTCCGAAAACATCACCGAGCAGGTCATTCTTAAATACTTGTATTTTGCTGTATAGCCTCATTATTTTTAGGTTTCCATTTACAAATATAGAGAACCCAATGAAATCGTTCTTGTCCACAAATGCGAACGCCTTATCAATAACGTCATTCTTGCCTTTCAAGAATGATTTTCTTTTCAGCTCTCTCCACAATGAAAGCGTATTCTTAACGCCGAACATTGCATATCTACGCACAGACCACAGTGCTTGAACTGCTCTAACTTTTTTGTGATTTGAGATTTCCAACTTATCTACATTTAGGACGCCGCCTTTTAACTCGAATTCCAAATTGAATGACTTAGTTAGATACTTCATCACGTATGATGTTGCCTTGCTTTTCTTTGCGTCAATTTCTTCAATTCTTACGGCGTTTTCCGAGTGTCTAAAATGCTTGTTAATCAAGATTACTAATTCGTCATAATGTTTCTTATTAACATACATTAAAGCGTGCTTATGAAAGCACTGGTCTTTGTGAGGTTCGACTGCCCAGAAACCATTCATCTCAATCTTATGTCTATGGATGTCTTTTCTAAAAGCATTCCATAAGCCTTTCAAGTAATCATTGCTATCCTTTGGGGTTGAACCGTCCCAAGAACTAACGCCTTTCGACGGCTTTGGATGAAATCTTGCCGGAGCGGTAAAAGTTATGAAAAGAGGCTTATAGTTAAGTTGTTTGGCATAGGCGTCCAACGATGAGACTTGGATAAATATCTCAGCAAATCTTTGCTTTTCAGTGCTTGCTACTTTCCATAGTGGGATTTTCTTGTTGTTTTCATTAACAAGAGATTTCTTCATTATGTAATCAAGCTGGCTGGCTTCGTCAGCTTCTCTATTGCGAACAACTTCATCACTACAAATCTCAAATGCTCGACCGGAACCAATCAAACCTGAGTGCAGCTTTAAAAGTTCGCTTCTTTGTTTTTGTATTCTTTTTATTTGTGATTTAAGTCTTTTCTCATCAGCAATGTTGATGAGCTTGTCTTTTATAGTTGACCCTTTAATGTCCTTTATTTTGATACCATAACCGATATCCCAATCATTCTTTATGCGTGAAAAAATACTCTCGCCGGAGTCATCGTTGTCGAGGTTTCTCTGCTTTATTATTAGTTGCTCTTGAATTCTCTCGAAAACAAACGTGATATTTTTGACGATTTCGTCCAAATCGCCAGCTAGAATGTATTTATGTCGTATCTTCCAGCATCTATATTCACTGCAAGTGGCAACCCAAGTGAATTTATTTTTGAGGTTTCTTATTTCTTTGGCTATGTTTTCACGCTTTCTTTTTGATGAGTTATTTAACTTATTTTCAAGACATTCCTTTGCAATCATCTTTTTTTCGATGGCTCGCTCAAAAAAATACTGCCTTTCACATTCTGCAAAGAAAAATTCAGGAGTAAGATTTTTAAGGATTATGCGTTGTGGAATAAATATCATGAAAGTTATTATTGTTCGTTACTAATACAAATACCATGCCGTGCATGGTTGTCAAATAAATAAATATTTTTACTTTCTAACCTGTAAAAAAGCTGATTTTTTTAAAAATCAAAAACGGTCAAAAAAACCTATAAAATCAACTTGCGACACTTATTTAAGAGTTATCCAAGAAGAGCAAAAGCAAAAGCCCGCCCTAACAGGCGAAAAGCATCTGGGTATTGCGAACAAAGTTCGCATATCAAAATCAAAAGCGTAGAACTCAAATTTTTATATTCAATAAATTTTGAGTAGCAAAACTTTCAAAAATCAAAACCTTTGAAATTGCCGTTTTTAGACGATTTACCATCTTGTGCGTATGGTAATACCGGGAATTAAAACACGCCGTTTTTAGCTTGTTTCTGTTGACGCACTAGAAAAGTGCATTGAGTTTTTTCTACGTTTTTTGTCGGTTTTTTGAGTTTCAATTTTCTTGGATAGTCGTTTTTTGGCTTAAAATCAATGAAAAACGTTGTCAATAGAAAACCGAAAATATATTTAAGGTGGGACCTTAATTATCAAATAGAGGTCAACCATATTCTTTAAATTTCACAGAATATGAAATGACCATCCACCGCGTTCATCTGGTAATTTTTCAAGCTTGAACAACTTCAACCGCTAAAAACGACCTAGCAGGCCAATATGTTGTATTCAGTCTTTGGTAGGCAGAACATAACTTGATAGCCCTGTATTCACGTAATTCCAGATTTTTTTTGATATTAAGCCGCGATCTAAAAAATACTCAGCAGCAAATAGAACTCTTGGAGCTAATTGTTTTGCATCTTGTATATGGCCATTGGCTGCCAAGTTAACACAATATCTGGTCACAACTTTTAATGCGACCTCTTCATCATTTATCTCATCACGAACAGCTTCATCAACTATGCTTTTATAATCGGATAGCGAAATAAAATTTGGATTCAACTCGTTATCAACTTTATAGTCTTGCCATAATATCTGTTTGACTATTTCGTAATGCTTCTGTCTATTTTTATAGTGCCCAAACATATTAGTTACCTACACCGATGAACCCAGCGAAATAACACAAACACTAACCCATGGCGTGTCATTTTGCCATCATGCTTTTTGTCGCTTTTTATGTAGAGGTTTTTGCAGAGCTTAGTGGCAATCTAAATAGTAAATGGTCTGATAATCATTCTTAGGCTAATCCTCACCTGAGTATGAGACACATTCGATCCATGGTTGACCCTTTCCCGCACTGCTGCAGAGCCGCAGCACGTCAAACGGTCTGGATAAGAAGGATAGCTTCAATACACCGTTTCAGGTGTGCAGAGCGAAGCCGAAGCGGACGCCACCGGGAGGCGGTTTTTCCCAAGAAAAGGGTATGAGAAGGGTAGATTTTTTGGATAGAAAAAGGGGTAGAAATTTCTTTCTACCCCTTTTCTAAGTCCTTGATTTACAAGGAAAATTATGGTGCCCCGAGGGAGACTCGAACTCCCACTCCTTTCGAAAACGGATTTTGAATCCGCCGCGTCTACCAATTCCGCCATCAGGGCTCAATGGCGGCGAAGTATAGAGATGAGATTACCGTTGGTCAATCACGTTTCATGGTCTATTTTCACTATTTCCGCTAGACTTCCCGGCCCTGCTAGACGAACCCCATCATGCGCGTTGCTGACTTTACTTTTGAGCTCCCTGATTCGCTGATCGCTCGCCACCCTTTGGCCGAGCGTCGCGCCAGTCGACTGCTGACCCTGGACGGGCCCAGCGGTGCCCTCGCACACCGTCAATTCACTGATTTGCTTGAGCATTTGCGCCCAGGCGATCTGATGGTTTTCAACAACACCCGGGTGATCCCGGCGCGGCTGTTTGGCCAGAAAGCGTCCGGCGGCAAGCTGGAAATCCTGGTGGAGCGGGTGCTGGACAGCCATCGCGTGCTGGCCCATGTGCGCTCCAGCAAGTCGCCCAAACCGGGGTCGAGCATCTTGATCGAGGGCGGTGGCGAAGCCGAGATGGTGGCGCGCCACGATGCCTTGTTCGAGCTCAAGTTTGCCGAAGAAGTGTTGCCGCTGTTGGAGCGCGTCGGCCATATGCCGTTGCCTCCTTATATAGACCGCCCCGACGAAGACGCGGACCGCGAGCGCTATCAGACCGTGTACTCACAGCGCCTCGGCGCCGTCGCCGCACCGACTGCCGGGCTGCATTTCGACCAGCCACTGCTGGATGCGATTGCTGCCAAGGGCGTCGAAACCGCCTATGTGACCCTGCACGTGGGGGCCGGGACGTTTCAGCCGGTGCGTGTGGATAACATCGAAGACCACCATATGCACAGCGAATGGCTGGAGGTCAGCCAGGACGTGGTGGATGCGGTGGCGGCGTGCAAGGCGCGTGGCGGTCGAGTGGTTGCCGTGGGCACCACCAGTGTGCGTTCGCTGGAGAGTGCAGCGCGTGATGGCGTGCTCAAGCCGTTCAGTGGCGACACCGATATCTTTATTTTCCCAGGGCGGCCATTTCATGTGGTCGACTGCCTGGTCACCAATTTCCATTTGCCGGAATCCACGCTATTGATGCTGGTGTCGGCCTTTGCCGGTTACCCGCAAACCATGGCTGCCTACCAGGCCGCCATCGCTAACGAGTACCGTTTTTTCAGCTACGGTGATGCGATGTTTATCACCCGTAACCCGGCGCCGCGCGGCCCTGAGGACAACTTATGAGTCGTATGTCGTTTGAATTGCTCGCTACGGACGGCAAAGCCCGTCGTGGTCGCCTGACCTTCCCGCGTGGCACTGTGGAGACCCCGGCCTTCATGCCGGTCGGCACCTACGGCACCGTCAAAGGCATGTTGCCCCGCGACATCGTCGCCACCGGTGCCGAGATTATCCTCGGCAATACCTTCCACCTGTGGCTGCGCCCGGGCACGGAAGTGATCAAGAAGCACGGCGACCTGCATGACTTCATGAAGTGGCAAGGGCCGATCCTTACCGACTCCGGTGGTTTCCAGGTGTTCAGCTTGGGCGCCATGCGCAAGATCAAGGAAGAGGGCGTGACCTTTGCCTCGCCGGTCGACGGCGCCAAGGTGTTCATGGGCCCGGAAGAGTCGATGCAGGTACAGCGCGATCTGGGTTCGGACATCGTGATGATTTTCGACGAGTGCACGCCGTACCCGGCCGATGAAGACGTGGCGCGTATCTCCATGGAGTTGTCGCTGCGTTGGGCCCAGCGTTCGAAGAATGCCCATGGCGATAACACAGCGGCGCTGTTCGGTATTGTTCAGGGCGGCATGCATGAAAACCTGCGCAAACGCTCGCTGGAAGGCCTCGACAAGATCGGCTTCGACGGCCTGGCCATCGGCGGTTTGTCGGTGGGCGAGCCCAAGCATGAAATGATCAAGGTGCTGGATTACCTGCCGGGCCTGATGCCCGCAGACAAACCTCGTTACCTTATGGGCGTTGGCAAACCGGAAGATCTCGTAGAGGGTGTGCGCCGCGGTGTGGACATGTTCGATTGCGTGATGCCAACCCGTAATGCCCGCAATGGGCATCTGTTCATCGATACAGGCGTGCTGAAGATCCGTAACGCGTTCCATCGCCATGATGATTCGCCGCTGGATCCTACCTGTGACTGCTACACCTGCCAGAACTTCTCCCGTGCTTATCTGCACCATCTGGACAAGTGCGGGGAAATGCTGGGTAGCATGTTGAATACCATCCACAATTTGCGTCACTACCAAGTCCTGATGGCTGGTTTGCGCGAGGCTATTCAACAGGGTACATTGGCCGCCTTCGTCGATGCCTTCTATGCCAAGCGTGGCCTCCCTGTGCCGCCCTTGGACTGAGTTTTCCGACCCTAAGATTCACTATTTGCAACTGGAGTGCTAAATGAGCTTTTTTATCTCTAACGCCATGGCTGACGCCGCTGCGCCTGCTGCTGCCGGCCCTATGGGCGGTGGTTTCGAGTGGATTTTCCTGGTCGGCTTCCTGGTCATCTTCTACCTGATGATCTGGCGTCCACAGGCCAAGCGCGCCAAAGAGCAGAAAAACCTGCTGGGCAGCCTGCAAAAAGGCGACGAAGTCGTGACCACTGGCGGTATCGCCGGCAAGATCACCAAGGTCTCCGATGCTTTCGTGGTACTGGAGGTCTCCGACACCGTGGAAATGAAGTTCCAGAAGGGCGCCATCGCCGCCACGCTGCCTAAAGGCACGCTCAAAGCGATCTGAGTAACAACCTTTACCAATCGACGGGGCGCGCAAGGCGCCCCGCGTTATAAGCGGGCGGCGTGATGCTGAACAAATACCCTCTGTGGAAATACGTACTGATCCTGGCGGTGCTGGCGATCGGTTTTATTTATTCCGCTCCCAATCTCTATCCTGATGACCCGGCGATCCAGATCTCTGGCGCCAGCACTTCGCTGCAGGTCAATCAGGCTGACCTGGACCGTGCGAGCAAAGCGCTCACCGACGCGGGTATCCAGGTTAAAGCGGCAACCTTGGCGGCTGGTTCCAAAGGCGGCTTGTTGCGCCTGACCAAGCAAGAAGACCAATTGCCGGCCAAGGATGTCGTACGCAAGGCCATGGGTGACGACTACGTTGTCGCGCTCAACCTGGCCCAGACCACGCCACAATGGCTGCGCAGCATTGGCGCGCACCCGATGAAGCTGGGTCTGGACTTGTCCGGTGGTGTGCACTTCCTGCTGGAAGTCGACATGGACAAGGCCCTGGACGCACGTCTGAAGGTCTACGAAGGTGACGTGAAGAGCCTGCTGCGCAAAGAGAAGCTGCGTTATCGCAGCCTGCCGCAGCTCAACGGCGCCATCCAGCTGGGCTTTGCTGACGAAGCATCCCGCGAACAGGCCCGTGCGCTGATCCGCAAGAACTTCAATGACTTCGACATCGTACCGGCCGACCTCAATGGTCAAGCGGTGCTGCGTCTGGCGATGAGCCCGGCCAAGATCGCTGAAATCCGCGAATACTCCATCAAGCAGAACCTGACCACGGTCCGTAACCGCGTCAACGAGCTGGGTGTAGCCGAGCCGATCGTGCAGCGCCAGGGCGCCAACCGCATCGTGGTTGAGCTGCCAGGCGTACAGGACACCGCTGAAGCCAAGCGTATCCTCGGCAAGACCGCCAACCTGGAGTTCCGTCTCGCGGCAGACCCAGGCGCTACGCGTGCCACTTCCGAAGAATTCGAATTCCGTGAAGGCAACCGTCCTCCAGCGCTGATCGAGCGTGGCTTGATCATCACCGGTGACCAGGTGACCGACGCCAAGGCCGGTTTCGGCGAGCACGGCACGCCTGAAGTGAACATCCGTCTGGATGGCCATGGCGGCGAACTGATGAGCCGCGCCACGCGCAGCAACGTTGGTCGCAGCATGGCGGTGATCTTCATCGAGCAGCGCCCGGTGACCACCTACACCAAGCAGATGGTCAACGGTGTCGAGAAAGACGTGCCGGTGCAGACCTTCAAGGAAGAGAAGAAGATCATCAGCCTGGCGACCATCCAGTCGCCGCTGGGTGCTCAGTTCCGTATCACTGGCCTGAACGGCCAGGGCGAGTCTTCCGAGTTGGCGTTGCTGCTGCGTGCCGGTGGCCTGGCGGCACCGATGTACTTCGCTGAAGAACGTACCATCGGCCCGAGCCTGGGTGCCGACAACATCACCAAAGGTGTCGATGCGGCGCTGTGGGGTATGTTGTTCGTGTCGCTGTTCATCATCGCCATCTACCGCTTCTTTGGTGTGATCGCCACTGTCGCCCTGGCGGGCAACATGGTGATGCTGCTGGCGTTGATGTCGTTGCTGGGCGCCACACTGACCCTGCCAGGTATCGCCGGTATCGTACTCACCATGGGTATGGCGGTGGACGCCAACGTGCTGATCTTCTCGCGGATTCGTGAAGAGATCGCCGCCGGTATGACCGTGCAGCGTGCAATCAACGAAGGCTTCGGCCGGGCATTTACCGCGATCCTCGACTCCAACCTGACCACACTGTTGGTCGGCGGGATTCTCTTCGCCATGGGCACAGGCCCGGTGAAAGGTTTTGCGGTGACCATGTCCCTCGGGATCTTTACCTCGATGTTCACGGCCATCATGGTGACCCGCGCAATGGTCAACCTGATCTTTGGCGGGCGTGACTTCAAGAAGTTGTGGATTTAAGGGGCTGCCATGTTACGTACAATCAACTTCATGGGCGTTCGCAATATTGCGTTCGGCGTCACCGTGCTCCTTACCGTTCTGGCGTTGTTCAGCTGGTTCCATAAGGGCCTGAACTACGGCCTGGACTTCACCGGCGGTACGCTCATCGAGCTGACCTACGAGAAGCCGGCCGACGTTACCCTGGTGCGCAGCGAGCTGGTCAAGGCCGGCTATCACGAAGCCGTGGTGCAGAGCTTTGGTGCCACCACCGACCTGCTGGTGCGCATGCCTGGCGAAGACCCGCAACTGGGTCACCAGGTAGCCGAGGCCTTGCAGAAGGTGGGCGGCGATAACCCGGCGTCGGTCAAGCGCGTCGAGTTCGTCGGCCCGCAAGTGGGTGAAGAACTGCGCGATCAGGGCGGCCTCGGCATGCTGATGGCGCTGGTCGGCATCATGATCTACCTGGCATTCCGCTTTCAGTGGAAGTTCGGTGTCGGCGCCATTGTGTCGCTGATCCACGACGTGATCGTGACCGTGGGTATCCTGGCCTACTTCCAGATCACCTTCGATCTGACCGTATTGGCAGCTGTGCTGGCGATCATTGGTTATTCGCTCAACGACACCATCGTGGTCTTCGACCGGGTTCGTGAGAACTTCCGGGTGCTGCGCAAGGCGACGTTGATCGAGAACATCAACATCTCCACCACGCAGACCCTGCTGCGGACCATGGCGACGTCGATCTCCACCTTGCTGGCGATTGCTGCGCTGATGATCTTCGGTGGCGACAACCTGTGGGGCTTCTCCCTGGCGCTGTTTATCGGCGTTCTGGCGGGTACCTACTCGTCGATCTACATCGCCAACGTGGTGCTGATCTGGCTGAACCTCAACAGCGAAGACTTGATCCCTCCTGCCGCTACCGACAAGGAGGTCGACGACCGTCCTTGATGGGCGTTTGTTGATCCGCTGTTACAAGAAAGGCGCGAGTATTGAACTCGCGCCTTTTTTTTTGCTCCAAGGCTGGGTATAGCGCGGATCTTTCGGTCCGCTTGTGATGGTCAGGAGGTTCATGTGAACAAGTCGTTGCTGGTTGGTGCGGTATTGGGTGCTGTCGGTGTGACTGCCGGAGGCGCTGTTGCCACCTACAGCCTGGTAAAAAGCGGCCCTGAGTATGCGCAAGTACTGGCGGTACAGCCGGTGAAAACCCAGATCAAAACCCCGCGTGAGGTCTGCAAGGACGTCACCGTGACCCGACAGCGTCCGGTGCAGGACCAACATCAAATCGCCGGTACCGTGGTGGGCGCCCTTGCGGGTGGCCTGCTGGGCAACCAGATTGGTGGCGGTAACGGTAAGAAGCTGGCCACCGTGGCCGGTGCTGTCGGTGGCGGTTATGCCGGTAACAAGGTTCAGGAAGGCATGCAGAACCGCGATACCTACACCACCACACAAACTCGCTGTAACACCGTTAACGACATCAGCGACAAGGTGGTCGGTTATGACGTGCGTTACAACCTGGATGGCAAGGAAGGTACCGTGCGTATGGAGCGTGACCCTGGCAGCCAGATTCCGGTGGATAAGGAAGGTCGTTTGATCCTAGGTCAGAACCAGCAGTAATCCCAAGCCTTGCAAGGTTCAAGTGTGGGAGCTGGCTTGCCTGCGATGGCGGTGGGTCAGTAACCCGTGAGTTGGCTGGCAGGCTGTTATCGCAGGCAAGCCAGCTCCCACATTGGCTTGTATTGAGTCAGTTGGAATTGGTTTTTTGCTAAATCCCAGGCATAAAAAAAGCACCCCGAGGGGTGCTTTTTTTGTGCTCGCTCGCTTAGCGCTTCAGCGAAGCCGGCAGGTGCGGCTGGATCGCCGTCAGTACTGCCTTGAAGCATTTGGTGTTGCCAGCCACGACGTGGCCTTTCTCCAGGAAGTCATGACCACCGGTGAAGTCGCTCACCAGGCCGCCTGCTTCCTGAATCAGCAGGGCGCCTGCTGCCATGTCCCACTCGGACAGGCCCGACTCCCAGAACGCATCAAAGCGACCGGCGGCTACATACGCCAGGTCCAGGCTGGCTGCACCGGCGCGGCGGATGCCGGCGGTCTGGCCAACCAGGGCGCGGAACATGCCCAGGTAGTTTTCCAGATTGTCCATCTGGTCGTCACGGAATGGGAAGCCGGTACCCAGCAGAGCGCCTTCCAGGCTAGTGCGGCCGCTGACACGCAGGCGACGACCGTTCAGTTGGGCGCCACGACCACGGCTGGCGGTGAATTCTTCCTGGCGAACCGGGTCCAGCACAACGGCGTGTTCCAGGCGGCCACGGTATTTGCAGGCGATGCTCACGGCAAAGTGCGGGATGCCGCGCAGGAAGTTGGTGGTGCCATCCAGTGGGTCGATGATCCACAGGTAGTCTTCGCCTTCGCCACTGCCTTTGTGCAGGCCGGTTTCTTCACCGAGGATGCCGTGGGTAGGGTAGGCCTTGCGCAGGGCGTCGATGATTTTCTGTTCGGCGGCGCGATCCACCTCGGATACATAATCCTTGGCGTCTTTTTCGTCGACCTTGATGGTATCCAGGCGCTCGATGGAGCGGAAGATCAATTCACTGGCGCTGCGGGCGGCGCGCAGCGCGATATTCAGCATGGGCTGCATGGATAGGTCACCTAAGGTTGTTAAAGAAAGCCGAGCATTCTAGCAGAAACTTTCCTCAGGTGAAGGACGACGTTCGCTTTCATGGCATAACCTTAGGCGGTTCTGTAAGATTTGCTCCCCTTTCCTGTGTCCGCGAGCGCCTCCCTTGCTGCAAAACATTCGTGTCGTCTTGGTCAATACCAGTCATCCCGGCAACATCGGCGGGGTGGCGCGAGCCATGAAAAACATGGGGCTGACGCGCCTGGTGCTGGTCGAACCGCGGGTATTCCCGCACCACGAGGCGGATGCCCGTGCGTCCGGCGCCAATGACTTGCTTGAAAATGCCCAGGTGGTCGCCACCTTGGAGGACGCCTTGGTCGGCTGCAATCTGGTGCTCGGCACCAGCGCCCGTGACCGTCGTATCCCTTGGCCGCTGCTGGATCCGCGCGAATGCGGCACTAAAGTGGTGGAGGAGGCTGCTGGCGGTGCTGAAATCGCCTTGGTATTCGGCCGTGAGGACTCCGGCCTGACCAACGAAGAGCTGCAGCGATGTCATTACCACGTGCATATCCCATCAGACCCTGAGTTCAGCTCGCTGAACCTCGGGGCTGCGGTGCAGGTGCTGACTTACGAAGTGCGCATGGCCTGGCTGGCCGCTGCCGGCCAGCCGAGCAAGGTGGAAAAGGAAGAGGTTGCATCGACCAAAAGTGGCGAGTTGGCCACCATGGACGAGCTGGAACGGTTCTATGAGCACCTGGAGCAAACCCTGGTTGCCATCGAATTCCTCGACCCTGAAAAGCCACGGCACTTGATGGCGCGCCTGCGTCGTTTGTACGGCCGCAGCTCGGTGAGCCGGGCTGAAATGAACATATTGCGTGGCATCCTCACGGAAACCCAGAAAGCGGCCCGTGGTGAGCTTCTTAAGCGGAAGGATTAAAAATGTTCGAGCGTTTGCGAGAAGATATCCAGAGTGTTTTCCACCGTGACCCGGCGGCGCGCAATGCCTTTGAAGTGCTGACCTGCTACCCGGGCATGCACGCGATCTGGATCCACCGCCTGTCCGGCGCCCTGTGGGGCATGGGCTGGAAATGGCTGGCGCGGCTGGTATCGAACTTCGGGCGCTGGTTGACCGGTATCGAGATCCACCCGGGTGCCAAGGTGGGCCGTCGGTTCTTTATCGATCACGGCATGGGCATCGTGATTGGCGAGACAGCCGAGATCGGCGATGACGTCACCCTCTATCAAGGCGTGACCCTGGGCGGCACCACCTGGAATAAGGGTAAGCGCCACCCAACGCTGGGCGATGGCGTGGTAGTAGGGGCGGGCGCCAAGGTGCTCGGGCCGTTTACCGTGGGTGCCGGCGCCAAGGTTGGCTCCAACGCGGTAGTGACCAAGGCTGTGCCGCCGGGTGCCACGGTTGTGGGTATTCCAGGCCGCATCATCGTCAAGCCGCAAGACGGTGATGAGCAAGAGGCCAAGCGCAAGGCGATGGCCGAGAAGATTGGTTTCGATGCCTATGGCGTCAGTGAAGATATGCCCGACCCGGTGGCTCGTGCGATTGGTCAATTGCTTGATCATTTGCAGGCGGTGGACGGCAAGCTGGAGGGTATGTGCGGGGCGCTGAAGGAGTTGGGCAGCCCGTACTGTGCCAAAGACTTGCCTGAACTGCGTGAGGAGGATTTTGCTGAAATCAAGGACGAAGCCGCTACCACCAAGGCGGGCTGAGCGCGGTCTCTTGTGGGAGCTGGCTTGCCTGCGATTGCGGTGGGCCAGCAACCGATAAGCAAGCTGATAGACAGCTATCGCAAGCAAGTCAGCCCCCACATTTGATCTCCATTGGCTCGGTGGTCTTGCAGCAGGCCTGGTTGCGCTGTTCGATCCCACCCCATCCTGCTATGATTCGCGCGCCCTTTTTACGGGTATTCCTGACTAAAGTACTAGGTCTTATAGTTGACTTAAATACTCGGGAATCGCATACTTGCTCCCATTCTGAAACACCTTGGTACTTGTCCATGAGACTGACTACAAAAGGCCGATACGCGGTGACCGCCATGCTCGACTTGGCCTTGCACGCGCAAACTGGGCCGGTGTCCCTGGCCGATATCTCCGAGCGCCAAGGCATTTCCCTGTCCTATCTCGAGCAGTTGTTCGCCAAATTGCGCCGTAGCAATCTGGTTTCCAGCGTTCGCGGTCCGGGTGGTGGCTATCAGTTGTCCCGCGACATGCAGGGCATTCAGGTGGCCCAGGTGATCGACGCGGTCAACGAATCCGTCGATGCCACCAAATGCCAGGGTTTGGGTGACTGCCATGCCGGTGACACCTGCCTGACGCACCACTTGTGGTGTGACTTGAGCCTGCAGATCCATGAGTTTTTGAGTGGTATCAGCTTGGCTGATCTTGTGACTCGCCGTGAGGTGCAAGAAGTAGCCCAGCGTCAGGACCAGCGCCGTTGCAACACCAAGGCGCCGCGTCTGGACAAGATTGAAGCGTCCGCCGTCGAGTGACAGCCGAAGAGCTAACGGCACGCCAGCCAGCCTGATTTAGGAGAAAGTCCATGAAATTGCCGATTTACCTTGATTACTCAGCGACCACCCCGGTTGATCCGCGTGTCGCGCAAAAAATGAGCGAATGCCTGCTGGTCGACGGAAACTTCGGCAACCCGGCCTCCCGCTCCCACGTATTCGGCTGGAAAGCCGAGGAAGCGGTCGAGAACGCTCGTCGCCAAGTCGCTGACCTGGTCAATGCCGACCCGCGCGAAATCGTCTGGACCTCTGGTGCCACCGAGTCCGACAACCTGGCTATCAAGGGCGCGGCGCATTTCTACGCGACCAAAGGCAAGCACCTGATCACCACCAAGATTGAGCACAAGGCTGTCCTGGACACCATGCGCCAACTGGAGCGTGAAGGTTTCGAGGTTACCTACCTTGAGCCAACCACCGACGGTATCGTCACCCCGGCCATGATCGAAGCCGCGATGCGTGAAGACACCATCCTGGTTTCGGTGATCCACGTGAACAACGAAATCGGCACTATCAACGACATCGCCGCCATCGGCGAGCTGACTCGCTCCAAGGGCGTGTTGCTCCACGTCGACGCTGCTCAGTCCACTGGCAAGGTCGATATCGACCTGTCCAAGCTGAAAGTCGACCTGATGTCGTTCTCGGCCCACAAGACTTACGGCCCTAAAGGCATCGGTGCTCTCTACGTAAGCCGCAAGCCGCGCGTACGTATCGAGGCCACCATGCATGGCGGCGGTCACGAGCGCGGCATGCGTTCGGGCACCCTGGCGACCCACCAGATCGTCGGCATGGGCGAAGCTTTCCGTGTGGCCAAGGAAGACATGGCTGCCGAAAACGTGCGCATCAAGGCCCTGAGCGATCGCTTCTACAAACAGGTCGAAAACCTTGAAGAGCTGTACATCAACGGCAGCATGACCGCTCGTGTACCGCACAACCTGAATTTGAGCTTCAACTACGTCGAAGGCGAGTCGCTGATCATGGCGCTCAAGGACCTGGCGGTATCGTCCGGTTCGGCCTGCACCTCGGCGTCCCTTGAGCCTTCGTACGTACTGCGCGCCCTGGGCCGCAACGACGAACTGGCCCACAGCTCGATCCGCTTTACGTTCGGCCGCTTCACCACCGAAGAGCAAGTCGACTACGCCGCGCAGAAGGTCTGCGAAGCCGTCAACAAGCTGCGCGTTCTGTCGCCACTGTGGGACATGTACAAAGACGGTGTCGATATTTCCAAGATCGAGTGGGCGGCACACTAACTATAGAAGCCGCCACCCAAGCTCTGTAGGAACGTGGCGGAAAACGCAGGCGTTTCTACAGGGTTCCAGAGCGGCCCTGATGAGTGAGGATTCAGTACCATGGCTTACAGCGAAAAGGTCATCGACCACTACGAAAACCCGCGCAACGTCGGCAAGATGAACGCGGAAGATCCAGATGTCGGCACCGGCATGGTCGGCGCCCCGGCGTGCGGCGATGTAATGCGCCTGCAGATCAAGGTCAATGATGCTGGCGTTATCGAAGACGCCAAATTCAAGACTTACGGCTGCGGTTCGGCCATCGCCTCCAGCTCCCTGGCGACCGAATGGATGAAAGGCAAGACCCTGGATGAGGCTGTCACCATCAGCAACACCCAGCTGGCCGAAGAACTGGCGTTGCCGCCAGTGAAAATCCACTGCTCCGTACTCGCTGAAGATGCCATCAAGGCAGCTGTTCGCGACTACAAGCAGAAGAAAGGCTTGATCTAAGCATTTGGCGACGAGTAAGGAGTCAACGATGGCTATCAGCATGACAGAAGCGGCTGCGCAGCACATTCGCCGCTCCCTGAATGGGCGCGGTAAAGGTGAGGGGATTCGTCTGGGTGTACGCACCACGGGCTGTTCCGGCCTTGCCTACGTGCTGGAGTTTGTCGACGAGGTGGTTGAAGAGGATCAAGTGTTCGAAAGTCACGGCGAGAAAGTGATCATCGACCCCAAGAGCCTGACCTACCTGGACGGCACCGAACTCGATTTCGTCAAGGAAGGGTTG
This sequence comes from Pseudomonas sp. CCI1.1, assembly GCF_034348165.1. NCBI lineage: Bacteria > Pseudomonadati > Pseudomonadota > Gammaproteobacteria > Pseudomonadales > Pseudomonadaceae > Pseudomonas > Pseudomonas sp. CCI1.1. Next base: position 3,372,946 of record NZ_CP133780.1, on the reverse strand, counting down.
AACGAAGGTTTCAAGTTCAACAACCCTAACGTGCGCGGTGAATGTGGCTGCGGCGAAAGCTTCAACATCTGAGGCTACTCGTGGGTACTCCTTGTCATTTCGCTTTATTCGAGCTGCAGCCGAGCTTTCGGCTGGACCTTGAGCAGCTCGCCACGCGCTACCGTGAATTGGCGCGTGGGGTGCATCCGGACCGCTTCGCTGACGCTTCCGAGCGTGAGCAGCGCTTGGCCCTTGAGCAATCGGCCAGCCTCAACGAAGCCTATCAGACGCTCAAAAGCCCCCCCAAACGCGCGCGCTATTTGCTGGCGATGAAGGGCGGTGAGTTGCCGATGGAGGTCACCGTGCATGATCCGGACTTCCTGATGCAGCAGATGCAATGGCGTGAAGAACTCGAAGAACTGCAGGACGAAGCCGATGTGGCGGGTGTCGCGGTCTTCAAGCGTCGTCTGAAAACCGCCCAGGATGAGCTCAACGAAAGCTTCGCAGCCTGTTGGGATGATGCGGCGCAACGCGAACAGGCCGAGCGCCTGATGCGGCGCATGCAGTTTCTCGACAAGCTCACCTACGAAGTGCGCCAGCTAGAAGAGCGCCTCGACGATTAACCCAGTGCTGCCCGTGATGCACGCCTGATAGACAGATAAGACCTGATTACCATGGCTCTACTGCAAATCGCCGAACCCGGCCAAAGCCCTCAACCGCACCAGCGTCGCCTGGCGGTCGGGATTGACCTGGGCACCACCAATTCCCTGGTTGCTGCCTTGCGCAGCGGCCTGTCCGAGCCACTGCCTGACGCCGATGGGCAGGTGATCCTGCCGTCCGCTGTGCGTTATCACGCAGATCGCACTGAAGTGGGCGAGTCGGCCAAGCTCGCCGCGTCCGCAGACCCCTTGAACACGGTGTTGTCGGTCAAGCGCTTGATGGGTCGTGGGTTGTCCGACGTCAAGCAATTGGGTGACCAACTGCCGTACCGCTTTGTCGGCGGCGAGTCCCATATGCCGTTCATCGACACCGTCCAGGGGCCCAAGAGCCCGGTCGAAGTGTCGGCCGATATCCTCAAGGTGCTGCGCCAGCGTGCGGAAAATACCTTGGGTGGTGAGCTGGTAGGGGCGGTTATCACCGTTCCGGCGTATTTCGATGACGCCCAGCGTCAAGCCACCAAGGACGCGGCGAAACTTGCCGGCCTGAACGTGCTGCGCTTGCTCAACGAGCCGACTGCGGCAGCTGTGGCTTACGGCCTCGATCAGCACGCTGAAGGCCTGGTCGCTATTTATGACCTGGGCGGCGGTACCTTCGATATTTCGATCCTGCGCCTGACCGGCGGTGTGTTCGAAGTGCTCGCGACCGGCGGCGACAGTGCCCTGGGTGGCGATGATTTTGATCACGCCATTGCTGGCTGGATCATCAGCAGTGCCGGCTTGTCGGCTGATCTGGACCCAGGCGCGCAACGCAACCTGCTGCAAACTGCCTGCGCGGCCAAAGAGGCGCTGACTGACGCTGCTTCTGTTGACGTTTGCTACGGTAATTGGTCGGCCCCACTGACTCGCGAAGCCTTTGATGCGCTGATCGAGCCGATGGTCGCCCGCAGCCTCAAGGCCTGCCGTCGTGCTGTGCGTGATTCCGGTATCGAGTTGGAGGACGTTGGCGCAGTGGTCATGGTGGGCGGTTCCACCCGCGTTCCGCGCGTGCGTGAAGCGGTAGCCGAAGCCTTTGGGCGCCAACCACTGACCGAAATCGACCCGGATCAAGTCGTCGCCATCGGCGCTGCCATCCAGGCCGATACCCTGGCTGGTAACAAGCGTGATGGCGGCGAATTGCTGTTGCTCGACGTGATTCCGCTGTCGCTAGGCCTGGAAACCATGGGCGGCCTGATGGAGAAGGTGATTCCGCGTAACACCACCATCCCCGTCGCGCGCGCCCAGGACTTCACCACCTACAAAGACGGTCAGACAGCCATGATGATTCATGTGCTGCAAGGTGAGCGCGAGCTGATCAGCGACTGCCGTTCCCTGGCGCGCTTTGAATTGCGTGGCATTCCGGCGATGGTCGCGGGCGCGGCGAAAATTCGCGTGACCTTCCAGGTCGATGCCGATGGCCTGCTCAGTGTCGCTGCGCGCGAACTGGCGTCTGGCGTTGAAGCCAGCATCCAGGTCAAGCCGTCCTACGGCCTCACCGATGGCGAAATCGCCAAGATGCTCAAGGATTCATTCCAGTATGCCGGTGACGACAAGGTCGCCCGCGTATTGCGCGAGCAACAAGTGGATGCCCAGCGCCTGCTCGAAGCGGTGCAGGGCGCCCTTGAAGCCGACGGCGAGCGCTTGCTGGGTGCCGAAGAGCGCATGGTCATTGACCTGCAGATGCAGGAACTGGCCGAACTGATGAAAGGCAACGATGGTTACGCCATCGAGCAACAGACCAAGCGCCTGTCGCAAGTCACTGATGCCTTTGCTGCCCGCCGTATGGATCAGACGGTTAAAGCCGCGCTGGCGGGCCGCAACCTGAATGAAATTGAGGAATAACTGATGCCGCAGGTCACTTTTCTACCGCACGCCGAACATTGCCCTGACGGCATGGTCGTGGAGGCTGAGACCGGCAAGTCCCTGCTTGACGTCGCCCATGACAACCACATCGAGATCGAAAGTGCTTGTGGCGGCGTGAATGCCTGCACCACGTGTCACTGCATCATTCGTAAAGGTTTCGACAGCCTCAATGAGGCTGACGACCTGGAAGAAGACTATCTTGATCGGGCGTGGGGCCTGGAGCCGACGTCGCGCCTGAGTTGTCAGGCGAAAGTGGGGACTGAAGACCTCACCGTCGAAATCCCGAAATATTCGCTCAACCATGCAGCCGAAGCGCCGCATTGATTCAAGGAAATGTCATGAGCCTGAAATGGGTTGATGTACAAGAAATCGCTATACAACTTGCGCAAGCTCATCCTGAGGTCAATCCTCTTACCGTGAACTTCGTCAAGCTGCGCGACCTCGTAATGGCACTGCCGGATTTTGACGACATCCCTGACCGGGGTGGCGAAAAGGTCCTTGAGGCGATTCAAGGCCTGTGGATCGAAGAAGCAGACTGAGCCGCCTTTTTACGCAGTTAGGCAATACCCAATAACCCGCGTATAATTCGCGGGTTTAATTTTTCGTAAATTACCGTTTCTGGAGTTACACCATGGCTGTTCAACGTACTTTCTCCATCATCAAGCCTGACGCTGTTGCAAAAAACGTCATCGGCGAGATCACCACTCGTTTCGAAAAAGCCGGCCTGAAGGTTGTAGCTTCGAAACTCAAGCAACTGTCCAAGGCTGAAGCTGAAGGCTTCTACGCTGAGCACAGCGCTCGTGGCTTCTTCGGCGACCTGGTTGCCTTCATGATCTCCGGTCCTGTTGTTGTTCAGGTTCTGGAAGGCGAAAACGCTATCGCTCTGAACCGTGAGCTGATGGGCGCTACCAACCCTAAAGAAGCAGCTGCCGGCACCATCCGTGCTGACTTCGCTGAGTCCATCGACGCCAACGCTGTACACGGCTCGGACTCCGAAGCTGCCGCTGCTCGCGAAATCTCGTACTTTTTCGCTGCTACTGAAGTAACCGCTCGCTAAGCATCGGCTTAAAGAGTGAGGGTGAATCCATGACTACATCGACTGTTAAAACCAACCTGCTGGGTCTGACTCAGCCGGAAATGGAGAAATTCTTCGACTCAATCGGGGAGAAGCGTTTCCGTGCCGGTCAGGTAATGAAGTGGATTCACCACTTTGGCGTCGACGATTTCGACGCCATGACGAACGTCAGCAAGGCCCTGCGCGACAAGCTCAAGGCCATTGCCGAGGTGCGTGGTCCCGAAGTGGTCAGCGAGGACATTTCCAGCGACGGTACCCGTAAATGGGTGGTGCGCGTGGCGTCCGGTAGCTGTGTCGAGACCGTGTACATTCCCCAGGGCAAGCGCGGCACATTGTGCGTTTCGTCCCAGGCAGGCTGTGCCCTGGACTGCAGTTTCTGCTCCACCGGCAAGCAAGGCTTCAATAGCAACCTCACCGCCGCCGAAGTCATCGGCCAAGTGTGGATTGCCAACAAATCCTTTGGCAGCGTCCCGGCGACCGTCGACCGTGCCATCACCAACGTGGTGATGATGGGCATGGGTGAGCCGCTGCTGAATTTCGACAACGTGATTGCGGCCATGCATTTGATGATGGACGACCTGGGCTACGGCATCTCCAAGCGCCGTGTGACCCTGTCGACCTCCGGCGTGGTACCGATGATCGATGAGCTGGCCAAGCACATCGACGTCTCCCTCGCGTTGTCGTTGCACGCACCTAATGACGCATTGCGTAACCAATTGGTGCCGATCAACAAGAAGTATCCGCTTAAGATGCTGCTCGAATCGTGCCAGCGTTATATGGCGACCCTGGGTGAGAAGCGTGTGCTGACCATTGAGTACACCATGCTCAAGGACGTCAACGACAAGCTGGAGCACGCGGTCGAGATGATCGAATTGCTCAAGGACACCCCGTGCAAGATCAACTTGATCCCGTTCAACCCGTTTCCTCATTCTGGTTACGAACGGCCGAGCAACAACGCCATCCGTCGTTTCCAGGATCAACTGCACCAGGCCGGCTATAACGTCACTGTGCGAACCACTCGTGGTGAAGACATCGATGCCGCCTGTGGCCAATTGGTAGGGCAGGTGATGGACCGCACCCGCCGCAGTGAACGTTATATCGCCGTGCGCGAACTTAACGCCGCTGAAGATTTGCCGCAAATCGCTGTGAATCGAATCTGAGAGGATCTCTATGCCCTTGCGCCTTGCGCTGCTTTTACTGTTTACCGGCCTCGTGGCCGGTTGCGTTTCATCGGGCCATGACAGCCCGTTGCGCACTGATAAAGGCCGTGATGAGGCGCGGGTTGCCTATGTGCAACTGGGTTTGGGGTACCTGCGCCAAGGCATGAGCGAGCAGGCCAAGGTGCCGTTGAAAAAGGCCCTTGAGCTGGACGCTGATGATGCCGATGCCAACGCCGCGCTGGCCCTGGTGTTTCAGGCTCAGGCTGAGTCCGAGCTGGCCGACCGCTATTTTCACAAGGCCCTGGCCTCCCGCCCTGCCGATCCGCGGCTGCTGAATAACTACGGCAGTTTTCTGTTCGAGCAGAAACGGTATGACCTGGCGTCACGTTATTTCCAGCAAGCCGCCACCGATACTCTCTACCCGCAGCGTTCGCGGGTGTTCGAGAACCTTGGTGTGACCTCGATGCGCCTCGGCCAGCGCGACAGCGCCCGCCAGCAACTGGAAAAAGCCCTGCACCTGAACAGTCGCCAGCCACGGGCATTGCTCGAAATGGCTGAGTTGTCTTACGAAGACAGGCATTATGTGCCGGCACGTGACTATTACGAGCGTTTTAGCCTGCTCAGCGGGCAAAATGCACGTAGTCTATTGCTCGGTGTGCGCCTGGCGACGGTTCATGAAGAACACGACACGGCCGCACGTTTTGGCCAGCAACTCGAACGACTCTATCCCGGTACGCCGGAATATCAGCAATACCTGTCGGAGCAATGATGAAAGCCGCGCACCCGGAAGATGTAGCAGCTAATCGCGTCAACCCAGGCGAAACCTTGCGCCAGGCCCGCGAAAGCAATGGTTGGTCGCTGGCGGAAGTGGCCCTCAAGCTCAATTTGACCAGCACCTCCCTGGCCAACCTGGAAGCCGGCGCGTTCGATAAGCTGCCTGGGCATACCTTTGCCCGCGGCTATATCCGCGCCTACGCCAAATTGTTGGGTATCGACCAGGCCGTACTGGTGCAGGAATTCGACCAGTTCACCGGTACCGATGCACAGGGCAGTAATGTCCATGGCCTTGGGCGCATCGAAGAGCCAACGCGGGTTTCCCACACGATTTTGCGGATTGTCAGCCTGTTGTTGCTGGTTGCCGTGGTCGGCGGCGGTTTCGTCTGGTGGCAAGACCAAGCCTCCCTGCGCAGCAAAGACCTGACCAGCAACGCCATGGAGCACGTCGAAGTCGAAAGCGCCGATGGCACCACCCAGATTCATCCGCTGGACGAGCCGGAAGACCAGGCCGTGGTAGAAGGGCAAGCCGCGCCGCAAGCACCGGCCACTGCCGAACAGTCCACGCCAGATGCTGGCGTGGACCCTGCTGCGGTGCCGGCTCCGGTTGTTCCGACCGCTCCCGCAGCACCCGTGGCACAGGCTCCGGCGGTTCCTGCACCTGCGACCCCTGCGCCAGCCGCACCCGCAGCGCCGGCGATATCGCCTCCCACCACTCCGGCGTTGATCGCCGGTGACGGGCGCGTACAAATTACCTTCATCGCTGACTGCTGGACGCAAGTTACCGATGGCAACGGCAAAGTGCTGTTCAGCGGTTTGAAGCGTAAGGGCGATACGCTTGACCAGGGCGGCAAGCCTCCTTTGACGCTGCGTCTGGGCTTCGCCCGTGGCGCGCAAGTGGCCTACAACGGCCAGCCTGTAGACGTGGCGCCGTTCACCAGTGGCGAGACTGCTCGCCTCAAGTTGGGACAATAGTCATGCACGGCGAATCTCCAATCAAACGTCGCGTATCGCGCAAGATATGGGTCGGCTCGGTGCCGGTGGGTGGCGATGCCCCTATCGCAGTGCAGAGCATGACCAACAGCGACACCAACGATGTGGCGGCCACCGTGGCCCAGATCAACCGTCTGGAAGCGGCCGGTGTGGACATCGTGCGAGTTTCCGTACCAGACATGGACGCAGCCGAGGCCTTTGGTCGTATCAAGCAGTTGGTCAAGGTACCGCTGGTTGCCGACATTCACTTCGACTACAAGATCGCGTTGCGCGTGGCCGAACTGGGTGTGGACTGTCTGCGTATCAACCCCGGCAACATCGGGCGTGAAGACCGCGTGCGTGCTGTGGTGGACGCTGCCCGTGATCGCGGTATTCCGATCCGCATCGGCGTCAACGCCGGCTCCCTGGAAAAAGACCTGCAAAAGAAATACGGCGAGCCCACTCCGGCAGCGCTGGTCGAGTCGGCCCTGCGCCACGTTGAACACCTTGAACGTCTGAATTTCCAGGACTTCAAGGTCAGCGTAAAAGCTTCCGACGTGTTTATGGCGGTAGAAGCCTATCGCCTGCTGGCCAAGGAAATCGTGCAGCCGCTGCACTTGGGTATCACCGAAGCTGGCGGTTTGCGCTCAGGCACAGTGAAATCTGCGGTGGGTCTCGGTATGCTGCTCGCCGAAGGGATTGGCGATACTATCCGCATCTCCCTGGCGGCAGACCCCGTTGAGGAAGTGAAGGTCGGTTACGACATTCTAAAATCCCTGCGTTTGCGTTCCCGTGGTATCAACTTCATTGCCTGCCCGAGCTGCTCGCGGCAGAACTTCGACGTGGTGAAAACCATGAACGACCTGGAGTTGCGCCTCGAAGACCTGCTGGTGCCGCTGGATGTCGCAGTGATTGGTTGTGTGGTCAATGGGCCGGGCGAGGCCAAAGAGGCTCATGTGGGCCTGACCGGTGGTACACCAAACCTGATTTACATCGACGGCAAGCCGTCGCAGAAGCTAACGAATGACAATCTGGTGGACGAGCTGGAAAAGCTGATCCGCGAGAAAGCGGCCGAGAAGGTCGCCGCTGACGCAGCGCTGATCGCTCGCGGCTGATTGAACGAATTTAAGGATCTGATGTGAGCAAGTCTCTGCAAGCCATTCGTGGCATGAACGACATCCTGCCGGAGCAGACGCCACTGTGGCGCTACTTCGAGAGCACTGTCGCGCGCCTGCTGGATAACTACGGTTACAAGCAGATCCGTATGCCGATCGTCGAGTTCACCGAGCTGTTCAAACGCTCCATCGGTGAAGTGACCGACATCGTCGAAAAAGAGATGTACACCTTCGAAGACCGCAACGGCGACTCCCTGACCCTGCGTCCGGAAGGCACGGCCGCGTGCGTGCGTGCCGTACTGGAACATGGCATCACCGGTGGTGGCCAGACCCAGAAGCTCTGGTACATCGGCCCGATGTTCCGCCACGAGCGCCCGCAGAAAGGCCGTTACCGCCAGTTCCACCAGATCGGTTGCGAAGTTTTCAACCTGGACGGCCCGGACATCGACGCCGAGCTGATCGTGCTGACCTGGCGCCTATGGGGCCAACTGGGCATCCGCGATGCGGTCAAGCTTGAACTCAACAGCCTGGGCACCAGCGAGTCCCGGGGTCGCTATCGCGAAGCCCTGGTCGAGTACCTGTCGGCCCACCTGGACAAACTGGACGAAGACAGCCAACGCCGTCTGAAGACCAACCCGTTGCGCGTGCTGGATACCAAGAACGCCGACACCCAGGCCGTGCTGGTCGATGCGCCGAAAATGGCTGATTACCTGGACGACGAGTCCCGCGTGCATTTCGAGGGCCTCAAGGCTCGTCTGGATGCAGCCGGTATTCCCTACGTGATCAACCCCAAGCTGGTGCGTGGCCTCGACTACTACAGCAAGACCGTGTTCGAGTGGGTCACCGACAAGCTCGGCGCCCAGGGCACCGTGTGTGCCGGTGGTCGCTACGACGGCCTGGTCGAGCAAATGGGCGGCAAGCCGACCCCCGGCGTAGGCTTTGCCATGGGCATCGAGCGGCTGATCCTGCTGCTGGAAACTCTGGAGCAGGTTCCGGAAGAGATTTCCCGTCAGGTGGACGTGTACCTGTGCGCTTTCGGCGAGGCTGCCGAACTGGCGGCCCTGGCTTTGAGCGAAAAAGTACGTGACCAACTGCCCAACCTGCGCCTGCAGATCAATGCCGGCGCTGGTAGCTTCAAGAGCCAGTTCAAGAAGGCCGACAAGAGCGGTGCGCTTTACGCACTGATCCTCGGCGATGACGAGCTGGCCCAGCAAGTGATAGGTTTCAAACCCCTGCGTGGCCAGGGTGAACAACAGAACATTGCCTTTGATGCGCTCGCTGCGCACTTGGCCACCTGCATCGTGCAGGGTTGAAGCTGTCGAACAGCCGAATTTAGCGATTAAGGAGTATTGGGGTGTCGAGTACTGATGATGAGCAACTGGCCGAGTTCAAGGACTGGTGGCAGCGTAACGGCAAGCCCCTGGTCACAGGCGGCCTGCTGGCGCTAGTGGTGGTGTTCGGCTGGCAAGCCTGGACCAAGTATCAGGCCAACCAGTCCCAAGGTGCCTCGATCGTTTATCAGCAACTGCTGGAAACTACCCTGACCCCGGACGGCAAGCCTGACCCTGCGCAGGTGGCGGATCTGGCCGGCAAGCTGAAGAACGAATTCGGCGGTAGCACCTACGCCCAGTACGGCAGCCTGTTCGTCGCGAAAGTCGCGGTCGATACCGGCAAGCTGGATGACGCCGTCACCGAGCTGAAGGCCATTGCCGACAAGCCGACCAACCCGACCCTGGGTGAAATCGCACGTCAGCGCCTGGCACAGGTATTGGCGGCACAGAACAAGGCTGACGAAGCACTCAAACTGCTCGACGGCGATGCTGACAAGGCATTCGTGGCCACTCGCGAAGAGCTCAAGGGCGACCTGTTGGTCCAATTGGGTCGTACCGACGAAGCCCATGCTGCGTACCAAAAAGCCAAGGCGGCGCTGTCTGATGAAGCGGCGGTCGGTGGCTTACAAATCAAGCTCGACGACTTGGCCAAAGGGGATGCGTGACGTGATCCGTTGGAAACATGCAGCATTGCTGGCTCTGGCCGTTTTGGCCGCGGGTTGCAGCAGCAACAGCAAAAAAGAACTGCCTCCTGCCGAGCTGACCAGCTTCAAGGAAGAAGTAGTCCTGCAAAAACAATGGAGCCAATCCATTGGTGATGGGCAGGGCGACCTCTACAACCTGTTGCAGCCGGCGATTGACGGCGACAACATCGTGGCTACTGATTCCACTGGTGTCGTGGTTGCCATGGATCGCATGAGCGGCGACGTCAAGTGGAAGAAAGACCTCGAACTGCCGGTTTCCGGCGGTGTGGGCGTCGGCTACGGCATGGTGCTGATCGGTACCCTCAAGGGTGACGTGGTCGCGCTGGACTCCAGCACCGGTGAAGAGAAATGGCGCGCTCGCGTGACCAGTGAAGTGCTCTCGGCACCGGCGACCAACGGCGATATCGTCGTGGTGCAAACCCAGGATGACCGCGTGATCGGCCTGGATGCCTCCACCGGCGACCAACGCTGGTTGTACGACAGCACCCCAGCGGTATTGACCCTGCGCGGTACCAGTGGTCCGATTGTGACCAACAACCTGGCCGTTGCTGGCCTGTCGACCGGTAAAGTGGTTGCCCTGAATACCCAGAACGGCGTGCCGGCCTGGGAAACCCGTGTGGCCATCCCACAAGGTCGTTCCGAACTGGATCGCGTGGTCGACATCGACGGCGGCTTGCTGCTGTCGGGTGAAACCCTCTACGTCGCCACCTACCAGGGTCGTGTTGCCGCGCTGGACCTGCAAAGCGGTCGCATCAACTGGCAGCGTGATGCTTCCAGCTATGCGGGTGTCGCCCAAGGGTTTGGCAGCGTCTATGTGAGCCTGGCATCCGGCACCGTTGAGAGTGTGGATGAGCGTTCCACCACTGCACTGTGGAGCAATGACTCCCTGGCTCGCCGTCAATTGTCGGCACCGGAAGTCTTTTCCAGCTACGTCGCGGTGGGTGACTTCGAAGGCTACCTGCACCTGCTGAGCCAGGTGGACGGTCGTTTTGTCGGTCGCCAGCGTATCGACAGCGACGGCCTGCGTGCGCGTCCGCTGGTGGTGGGTAACATGCTTTATGTGTATGGCAACGGCGGCAAGCTGGAAGCCCTGACCATCAAGTAAAGGTTTGACTATGCTTGGGGTAACCCCCAGGCGGCCCTGCTTCGGCGGGGCATACGGCATCTGACGATGCTGCCCCGAGCACCAGCCGCTGCCCTGCAGCGGCTTTTGTATTTTCTGAAATAACGAAGTGGAGAGCCGCATGGTTCCCGTAATCGCCCTGGTGGGCCGACCTAACGTCGGCAAGTCCACCCTGTTCAACCGCCTGACCAGGACTCGCGACGCCATTGTCGGCGACTTGTCCGGTCTGACCCGTGATCGCCAATACGGTGAGGCAAAGTGGCAAGGGCGCTCCTACATTATTGTCGACACCGGTGGTATCTCCGGTGACGAGCATGGCATGGACGAAAAAATGGCCGAGCAGTCACTGCTGGCCATTGAAGAAGCCGATGTCGTGTTGTTCCTGGTGGACGCCCGCGCGGGCTATACCGCTGCCGACCAGATGATTGGCGAGCACCTGCGCAAGCGCAACAAGCGCTCCTATCTGGTCGCCAACAAGATCGACAACATCGATCCTGAGGCAGCCCGTGCCGAATTCAGCCCGATGGGCCTGGGCGATGCGATCCCGGTCGCCGGTGCCCACGGTCGCGGCATCACCCAGATGCTGGAAATCGCCCTGCGCGACTTCCCCAAGGATGACGTCGAGGAAGAAGAGGGCGAGGAAGAGATCGTCGCTGAAGGTGAGGAAGCCAAGCGCATTCCTGGCCCGAGCGAAAAAGACGGTATCAAGATCGCTATCATCGGCCGCCCGAACGTCGGCAAGTCGACCCTGGTCAACCGTATGCTCGGTGAAGACCGCGTTATCGTCTATGACCAACCCGGCACCACGCGCGACAGTATTTACATCCCGTTTGAGCGTAACGACGAGAAGTACACGCTGATCGACACCGCCGGTGTGCGCAAGCGCGGCAAGATCCACGAAGAAGTTGAAAAGTTCTCCGTGGTCAAAACCCTGCAAGCGATCAAAGACGCCAACGTGGTGATCTTCGTAATGGACGCCCGCGAAGGCGTGGTGGACCACGACCTCAACTTGCTGGGCTTTGCCCTGGAAGCCGGTCGCGCCCTTGTGATCGCGATCAACAAGTGGGACGGCATGACGCCGAGCGAGCGCGATTTCGTCAAAATCGAGCTGCAGCGTCGGTTGTTCTTCGTCGAGTTCGCCGATATCCACTTTATCTCGGCACTGCACGGCACCGGCGTGGGCAACCTCTACGCGTCCGTACAGAACTCGTTCAAGTCCGCGGTTACCCGCTGGCCGACCAACCGCCTGACCCAGATCCTGGAAGACGCGGTGGGCGAGCACGCGCCGCCGATGGTCAACAACCGCCGGATCAAACTGCGTTACGCCCACTTGGGTGGTGCCAACCCGCCGATTATCGTGATCCACGGTAACCAGATCGAGAAGGTGCCCAAGTCCTACGTGCGTTACCTGGAAAACACTTACCGTCGAGTCTTGAAACTGGTCGGTACGCCGATCCGTATCGAATTCAAGGGTGGCGAGAACCCATACGAAGGCAACAAGAACACACTGACTGACCGTCAGGTGAACAAGAAGCGTCGTTTGATGACTCACCACAAGAAAGCCGACAAGAAGCGCCGTGACAAGAAATAACGGCAGCTTTGCGTTGTAAGCGACACGCTGCAAGAGAGGGCTCCTTTGGAGCCCTTTTTTATGCGCGACCGTTTGTGCCTTGACCCGATGCAGTGGGCAGCTTAAAACTTGGGGTTCACCTGCAGGGGCTTCCGATGATCACCAGCAAGCTGCCGAATGTCGGCACGACCATTTTCACCACCATGTCGCAACTCGCCGCTGAAACCGGCGCGCTCAACCTGTCCCAGGGCTTCCCCGATTTCAATGGCCCGCAAGGTTTACTCGATGCCGTGGGCAAGCATATCGCCCTCGGCCATAACCAATATGCACCGATGACCGGCCTGCCCGTGTTGCGTCAGCAAGTGGCGGCCAAGATCGCCCGCAGTTATGGCGTCACAGTGGATGTCGACAGCGAAGTGACCATCACCCCAGGCGCCACCGAGGCGATCTTTTGCGCGATCCAGGCGGTCATCCGCAACGGCGATGAAGTCATCGTGTTCGACCCCAGCTACGACAGCTACGAGCCGTCGGTCGAGCTGGCCGGTGGTCGCTGCGTGCATGTGCAATTGAGCCTGCAAGGCTTCGCCCTCGACTTTGACAAGATCAAGGCCGCGCTCTCACCGCGCACGCGCATGATCATCATCAACTCGCCACATAACCCCACCGGCGCGCTGATCAGCCGCGCCGAGCTGGACCAGTTGGCCGAACTGATCCGCGACCGTGATATTTATCTGGTCAGCGATGAGGTCTACGAACACCTGGTATTCGACGGTGTGCCCCACGTCAGCATATTGGCCCATCAGGAACTGTATCAGCGCGCCTTTGTGGTCAGCTCCTTCGGCAAGACCTATCACGTGACCGGCTGGAAAACCGGTTACGTGGTCGCGCCGCCGGCCCTGACAGCTGAACTGCGCAAGGTGCATCAATATGTCAACTTTTGCGGCGTGACCCCTTTGCAGTACGCTTTGGCAGACTTCATGGCCGAACATCCGGAGCATGTCGACGAACTGCCGGCTTTTTACCAGGCCAAACGTGACCTGTTCTGCGACCTGCTGGCGCCATCGCGCTTGAGCTTTACCCGGGTGACCGGCACTTACTTCCAACTGGTGGATTACTCGCAGATTCGCCCAGACCTGGATGACGTCGCCATGTCCCTGTGGATGACCCGCGAACATGGCGTGGCGACCATTCCGGTTTCGGTGTTCTACCAGCACCCACCCCAAGGCCAGCGCCTGGTGCGCCTGTGCTTTGCCAAACGCGAGGAGACGTTGCGACAAGCGGCGGAAAAACTATGCGCGATCTGAGTGCACTGCCCAATCTGAACATTGCCCTGGTGCAGACGAGCCTGGCCTGGCATGACCGCCAGGCCAACTTCGAACACTTCGAGTTGCTGCTGGAGCAGGCCAAAGGCGCCGACTTGATTGTGCTGCCAGAGATGTTCACCACCGGTTTTTCCATGGAATCAGAAGCCCTCGCCGAGCCGGAAAGCGGCCCCACCCATCATTGGCTCCAGGCCCAGGCGGCAAAGTATCAGGCCGTGATTACCGGCAGTGTGATCATCCAGGCCGCCGATGGCAGCCACCGCAACCGTCTGCTGTGGGCGCGGCCGGATGGCGAGGTGTTGCATTACGACAAGCGCCACCTGTTCCGCATGGCCGGTGAACATGACCATTACACCCCAGGTGAACGCCAGGTGCAGTTCGAGCTGAAGGGTTGGCGCATTCGCCCGCTGATCTGTTATGACCTGCGCTTCCCGGTGTGGAGCCGCGACGCCCAGGATACGGACCTGCTGCTGTACACCGCCAACTGGCCGGGCGCTCGGCGTCAGCATTGGAATCGGCTGTTGCCGGCACGGGCCATTGAGAACCTGTGTTACGTGGCGGCGGTGAACCGGGTGGGCACCGACGGCAAGGGGTTTGCCTACACCGGCGATAGCCAGGTGTTGGATTTCCAGGGTGAGACTTTGCTGAGTGCAGGGGAGGCGGATGGGGTGTTCCAGGTGATCCTGGATGCGGCGGAGCTGGCGGCTTACCGTACACGATTCCCGGCGAATCTAGATGCCGATAGCTTTCAGTTTGTCTGAGGCTCTGAGATTGCTCCCACGCTCTGCGTGGGAACGCCTCTTGGGACGCTCTGCGTACTGCTTCTAAGGGCGGACGCAGAGCGTCCAGGGCTGCATTCCCACGCAGAGCGTGGGAACGATCAGGCCCCTGGATTCTCACCCAGGGGCCTTTTGCATTACGGCAATGCTTACGCCGCTTTGGCTTCCAACTGGCTCAACGAGCGGTTCAGCGCACTGAACAGCGCCTTGAAGCTGGCGGTAGTGATGTTTTCATCGATCCCCACCCCATGCACCGGGCGTTCGCCGTTCACGCGCAGTTCAATGTAAGCCGCCGCCTTGGCATTGGTACCCGCACCAATCGCATGCTCGTTGTAGTCCATGATTTCAACGCCAATCGGCAAGCCGGCCACCAAGGCTTCCAGCGCGCCGTTGCCTTTGCCTTTCCAGTGCAAGTTGGTTTCGCCCTGGCCTTTGCCGGAGACTTCCACCTCGACAAAGCTGTTGCCGTTCTCTTCCTGCAGGCGGTGGCTGACCAGCGCGTACGGCGTGTTGGCTTGCAAGTACTCACGCTGCAGCAAGGCGTAGATCTGTGGCGCGGTCATCTCCAGGCCCACGCGATCGGTTTCGGCCTGTACCACCTGGCTGAACTCGATCTGCATGCGACGGGGCAAACTGATGTCGTATTCCTGCTCCAGCAGGTAGGCGATGCCGCCCTTGCCTGACTGGCTGTTCACACGGATCACGGCCTCGTAGCTGCGGCCAATGTCCGCAGGATCGATCGGCAAGTACGGCACTTCCCACAGCGCATCGTCTTTCTGCTGGGAGAAGCCTTTGCGGATCGCGTCCTGGTGCGAGCCGGAGAACGCGGTATGTACCAGATCGCCGACATACGGGTGACGTGGGTGCACCTGGATCTGGTTGCATTCCTCGACCACTTTGCGCACGCCGTCAATGTCCGAGAAGTCCAACTGCGGGTCCAGGCCCTGGGTGTACATGTTCAGCGCCACGGTGACCAAATCGACGTTCCCGGTGCGCTCGCCGTTGCCAAAAAGGCAGCCTTCCACACGATCAGCGCCGGCCATCAGGCCCAACTCGGTGGCCGCCACGCCAGTGCCACGGTCGTTGTGGGTGTGCAGGCTGATGATCACGCTGTCACGACGGTTGATATGGCGACCGAACCACTCGATCTGGTCGGCATAGATGTTAGGGGTGGCGCATTCAACCGTGGCGGGCAGGTTGAGGATCATCTTGTGCTCAGGCGTGGGGTTCCACACCTCGATCACCGCGTCGCAGACTTCCTTGGCGAACTCCAGCTCAGTGGCGCTGAAGGTCTCTGGGGAATATTCGAAGGTCCACTGGGTTTCCGGCTGCTGGGCGGCGTATTTGACGAACAGCTTGGCGGCGTTGACCGCGATGGCCTTGATGCCGTCCTTGTCCTGGTTGAACACGATGCGGCGGAACGACGGCGAGGTGGCATTGTACAAGTGCACAATGGCTTTCTTCGCGCCGCGCAGAGATTCGAAGGTGCGTGCGATCAAGTCTTCACGACCCTGGGTCAGCACTTGGATGGTGGTGTCCTCGGGGATGTGGTTGTCTTCGATCAGGGTGCGCACGAAGTCGAAGTCGGTTTGCGACGCGGCAGGGAACGAGGCTTCGATTTCCTTTACGCCAACGGCCACCAGGGTCTTCCAGAAGCGCAGCTTTTTCACCGCGTCCATTGGCTCGATCAGCGACTGGTTGCCATCACGCAGGTCGGAGCTGCACCAGATCGGCGCTTGGGTGATGGTCTTCGACGGCCAGGTACGGTCCGGGATGTCGATGGTCGGGAACGCGCGGTATTTCGAAGACGGGTCTTTGAGCATGCTCATCGGAAAATCCTTGGTTGTAGGGGCCGAAAAAAGGCGGCCTGCCGTAGAACTGTTATTGGGGATAAAACTTTAGGACGAGGCAGATCGATTCAGCCTGGCAGTCGTGCGCTGACAAGGCACAGGCTGCGGTGCTGGCGGAGCTGAATGAGGGTGTGAGAGGTTTTCATAAGCTCAACCCTAACCGCCGGGGTGAAAGATGGCAAGCAGTCGAGAAAAATTGAGATAAGTTCTTTTGCTGTCTCGAAAATCGAGATTTTATTGCCGTAATTTCGCGTGGTGTGTGTTTTTGTTGCTGTGGGTTTGTCAGGTGCGCAATTGAGGCGACGGCTTGCACCATCGCAGGAAAGCCAGCTCCCACACTGGGCAGCCTTCCAATGGAGGAGCCGGGCTTGCCCGCGATGAGGCCCGTAGTTTCACATTTGATATCAGGGTTGGAACGCGCCGATAAAGATCGCTGGATCTACACGTGCATCGTTCAGGCTGACGTTCCAGTGCATGTGCGGGCCAGTCGCCCGGCCAGTCGCACCCACCTTGCCCACCACCGCGCCGCGCACCAGTTGCTGGCCCACCTTCACGTCGATTTTGGACATATGGCAGAACATGCTGATAAAACCCTGGCCATGGTCGACGAACACCGTGTTGCCATTGAAGAAGTAATTGCCCACCAGAATGACCTTGCCGTTGGCGGGCGTCTTGATCGGCGTACCGGCCGGCACGGCGAAGTCCAGGCCCGAGTGCGGGTTGCGCTCTTCGCCGTTGAAGAAGCGTCGCACGCCGAACTTGCTCGACAACGGCCCGCTCACCGGTTTATCCAGCACCAGGTTGCTCGGCAGGTTCGGGCTGAAACTGCGGTAAGCCTTGAGCTGCACAGCCAGTTCGCCTTCGATGCGCTTGAGCTGGGCCGGGTCAGGGTTGACCTGGCTCTTGTTCTTCAAAGTGATGCGCTGTTCCGGATACTTCTTGTAGCCGACGATAAACGGCAGGTTGCGCCCACCGCTGCTGATGCGCTCGTTGCCGGGCTTGACCGTCAACGGGATGCCGACAATGGCCAGCCAGTTGTCCTGCTCCTTGACCACCAGCACCGGCTTGCCCTGGTAAGTGGCTTTCGGCGCCGTGGCCGAAGGGCCCAGCTCGACGACGGCCACGCCGCCAGGCACCGGTTTGTTCAGGGTTCGCGTGATGTAGCTGTCGGCGTGGGCATTAAACGTGAGGCACAACAGCATCAACAGGCTCAGTAGGCGTGGCATCGATCAATCCAATAATGAAAGGGTGACGGGTGTCAGGTGGTTGTCTTCCACCCGCACTTGCAATTGGCCTTCACCCAGGCGCGCGGTGAGGCGCTGGCCGGTGTGGGTTTGCGCGGCATTGCGAATCGCCTGGCCGCGCTCGTCCAACAGGATGCTGTAGCCGCGGCCCAGGGTCGCCAGCGGGCTGACCACCTGCAATGTCTGCACTTGGCTCTGCAGTTGCAGACGCCGAGCCTTGAGACCTTCGCGCATGGCGCGGGGCAGGCGTTCGGCGAGGCTGTCCAGGCGCTGGCGCAAGAGTGCCAGTTGACGGCCCGGGTGCTGGCCGGCGAGGCGGGTCTCCAGGCGGATCAAGCGCTCGCGACGGGTATTGAGGCTGCGCTCAAAGGCACGGCGCAAGCGCATGTCCAGGTCATCCAGACGCTGGGCCTGCTGGCGCAAGCGCTCGCCCGGATGACGCAGGCGCCGGGCCATGCCTTCCAGGCGCAGGCGGCTGTGGCTCAGGCGGTTGCGCATCAGCATCACCAGGCGGCGCTGCAGGTTTTCTACCTGGCGCACCAGATGGCTGGCGTCGGGGGCCAACAACTCGGCGGCGGCGGAGGGAGTAGGGGCGCGGACGTCCGCCACGAAGTCGCTGATGGACACATCGGTTTCATGACCAACGGCGCTGACGATAGGGGTAACACAGGCATCAACTGCACGGGCCACCGCCTCTTCGTTGAAGCACCACAAGTCTTCAAGGGAGCCACCGCCACGGGCCAGGATCAGCGCGTCGAAACCACGAGCGTCGGCGAGTTTCAGCGCCCGCACGATCTGCGGGATTGCTTCGCGGCCTTGCACGGCGGTAGGGATCAGGGTCAGTTCAATGTTCGGCGCGCGGCGGCGGAACACGCTGATAATGTCGCGAATCACCGCGCCGGTGGGCGAGCTGATAATGCCGATGCGCCGAGGATGCACCGGCAGCGCCACCTTGCGTTCGGCACTGAACAGGCCTTCGGCGCTCAGCTTTTCCTTCAGTGCATCAAAGGCCAGGCGCAGCGCACCGTCACCGGCTGGCTCCACGGTATCGAGGATCAGTTGGTAATCACCACGGCCCTCGAACAACGAGACCTTGCCGCGCACCTTCACCGCCAGCCCGTCCCTCAACGCCTGGCGTACGCGTGCAGCGTTGTTGCGAAACAGCGCACAACGCACTTGGGCCCCGCTGTCCTTGAGCGTGAAATACACATGGCCGGAGGCTGGGCGAGCGAGGTTGGAGATCTCGCCTTCCACCCAGATATTGGTGAACACGTCTTCCAGCAACACCCGCGCACGGCCGTTGAGCTGGCTGACAGTCAGGACTTCGCGGTCCAGGCCCAAACGGGCAAAAGGATCTTTAATCATGGGCGGCAGTTTATAGGCATTCGTGCAGGGTTTGACAGAATTGCTCCACCAGCGGGCTCTGCACTTGCGCGCAGGCCAGGGCCACGGTGCTGTGGCAGTCCGGGTCGGCCAGGGGTAAAAAGTGCAGGTTGGCGGGGGCGATGTCCTGCATGGATTTTGGTAACAAGGCAATACCGAAACCGGCCTGGATCAATTGCAACTGCGTGGTCTTGCGCGACATCACCCGTGCGGCCTTGGGGAAAAAACCTGCACGCATGCACAATTCGGCCGACAGATAACTCAGCCCGCCGCGTTGGGGATGGGGGATCGA
This sequence comes from Pseudomonas sp. CCI1.1, assembly GCF_034348165.1. Taxonomy (NCBI): domain Bacteria; kingdom Pseudomonadati; phylum Pseudomonadota; class Gammaproteobacteria; order Pseudomonadales; family Pseudomonadaceae; genus Pseudomonas; species Pseudomonas sp. CCI1.1. The sequence continues at coordinate 3,353,715 of NZ_CP133780.1, read as the reverse complement.
GATAAACGCTTGGTCCTTTAGCTGTGCCAACTCCACCGGCGCGTCGCTGCGTGCCAACGGATGATTCGGCGGCACCGCCAGCACCAACGGCTCCGTGTACAACGGCAGCACACGCACGCCGTCGCGCTGGCGCAGTACGGGCAAGCGTAGCAGGCCGACGTCCAGGCGACCCTCGGCGATATCCTCCAACTGAGCTTCGGAGGAGAGCTTGGCAATATCCACCGACACGCCCGGACAGCGCTCTAGCCAGTTGCTGATGCCGTGCAATAACGCGCCGCTCATCGGCACGGTGCTCGAGTGACTCAGGCGCAGCGTGCCAAGCTGGCCATTGCCTACGAGGGTCGCCACTTCGCTGGCCTTGAGCAACTCACTCAACAAATTGCGCGCCCGTGGGTAGAACGCTTCACCGGCCGCTGTGAGCCGCGGTTGGCGTGCGGTGCGTTCGAACAATGGGGTTTGAAGTTGATTTTCCAGTTCCTTGATCTGCCGGCTCAAGGCCGACTGCGCCACAAACAGGCGTTCGGCCGCGGCACTGAAGCTGCCGCTCTCGGCGATTTCGACGAAGTAACGCAGTTGCCGCGTGGAGATCACGAGTCATGCCTTTTTGAGATGAGTGGCTGGCTTTGAAGATATTAGTCGCAACAGTAGACAATGGCTAAAGTGAAGGCCATGTCCAACAAGGAATAACCCATGAGCCTGGTTGAGTTGATGAGTCAGTGGTCGTTCGGGGCTGTGGATTGGCTGGTGATCGGCCTGGGTGTGGTGCTGGCCTATGTGGTGTTTGGCATTGCCGGGTTCGGGACGGCCTTGGTCGCCGGGCCAATCCTGATTCTATTCATGCCGCTGTCGAAGATCATCCCGTTGCTGGTGCTGCTGGATTTTGTCGCGGCGTTTGGCGGCCTGCTGCAAGCGCGGCACGATGTGAACAAGCCGGAACTGTTGCGGTTGCTGCCCTGCATGGCCATCGGCTGCAGCCTGGGCGTGGGGTTTTTGCTCAACTTGCATTCGGACTCGTTGCTGTTGTTGATGGGGCTGTTTATCAGTGCCTACGCGATTTACAGCCTGGCGGTGAAAGCACGGCCGACTCAATTGGCGGCGGGCTGGTCGATTCCCATGGGCACTGTGGGTGGCCTGTTTGGTGCGCTATTTGGTAGTGGCGGCTTTTTATATGCGATTTACCTTAACAGCCGTTTACCCAAAGACGAGGCGCGGGCCACGCAAAGCGCGCTGATCAGTTGCAGCACGGTCGTGCGTTTGAGTTTGTTCCTGATTGCCGGGGTGTATGCAGATTTGCCGTTATTGATGTTGGCGGTTTGTCTGTTGCCGGCGATGGCCCTGGGGCTGTGGTGTGGGCGCAGGCTGACGATGCGGCTGTCCCGGGAGGCGTTCGTGCGGTTGGTGACCTGGTTGGTATTGGCCAGTGGTATTGCGTTGATCGGGCGGTATGTGAGTACTTGACCTGATTTTTTCAGGGATTAAGCTGCCGTCCTCCCGGGCGTCATCGCGGGCAAGCCCGGCTCCCACATTGGAATGCGATCAACTGTGGGAGCCGGGCTTGCCCGCGATGGCGCCAATAGCCACACCGCAGGACTCCCATGAACTCCCAAAGCATCCTTGTCCCGAAAATCTCCACCTTGCCCGTCCACGAACCCCGCGCCCGGGCGATTGTGCGCTGGCTGGTGCGCAAGAACATCATCAAGGAAGAACTCACCACTTGCGGGCGTACCGGCAACCGCATGGGCTACGCCCTGGCCGATGGCGCCCGCGCCGTGGTGCTGCACCCCGAGGCGCTGCCGTTCAACGAGCCGGTCAATGGCCTGGAGATCATCTACAAGCGTTGCATCTATACCCCGGCCAAGGGGTTTCTTGAAGAAGCCGGTTGCCCGGAATGCCTGAAGGAAGTTGGTGAGGCGCTGTTCGAAAGCCTGGAAGACTGGATGCCTGGCCACACCGACAACTTCACCTGCCCGCTGTGTGGGCATGAAGATGACATCAACGGTTTTCTGTTCCTGCAGGAATGCGGGTTTTCCAACCTGGGGTTCATCTTCAACAACTGGGCGGAGGCGGGGTTCAAGCAGAGCTTTATCGACGAATTTGCCGATTGGTTGGACCAGAAAATGAGCTGGGTCAAAGTCGAGCTTTAATCCATCTATCAGTATTACCAAGTTTGTCAGAGTTTTACATTGAGCCGGGCAGGGTGCATGTATATAATGGCGCGCTTCCATTTTCCCGCTCGGGAGCCCCCGCGATGCTGCGTATCAGCCAAGAAGCTCTGACATTCGACGACATTCTCCTAGTGCCCGGTTATTCCGAGGTGCTTCCTAACGAAGTCAGTCTCAAGACCCGCCTAACCCGTGGCATCGAGCTGAATATTCCCCTGGTTTCCGCTGCCATGGACACCGTCACCGAAGCCCGTCTGGCCATTGCCATGGCTCAGGAAGGCGGCATCGGCATCATCCACAAGAACATGACCATCGAGCAGCAAGCTGCCGAAGTGCGCAAGGTCAAGCGTTACGAAGCCGGCGTGGTGAAAGATCCGATCACCATCGAAGCTGACGCCACCGTGCGTGACCTGTTCGAACTCACGCGTATGCACAACATCTCCGGCGTCCCGGTGCTGCACGATGGCGACCTGGTCGGCATCGTCACTTCCCGTGACGTGCGTTTCGAGAACCGCCTTGAAGTCACCGTCCGTGAAGTGATGACGCCTAAAGAGCGCCTCGTCACCGTCAAGGAAGGCGCCGACAAGAACGATGTGCGCGAACTGCTGCACAAGCACCGCATCGAGCGCGTGCTGATCGTCGACGACAAATTCGCCCTCAAAGGCATGATGACCGTCAACGACATCGAAAAAGCCAAGGCTTACCCGCTGGCCAGCAAGGATGACCAAGGTCGTCTGCGTGTTGGCGCTGCCGTCGGTACCGGTAAAGACACTGGTGATCGGGTCTCGGCCCTGGTCGCCGCCGGTGTTGACGTGGTAGTGGTCGACACCGCCCACGGCCACTCCAAAGGCGTGATTGACCGCGTGCGTTGGGTCAAGCAGAACTTCCCTGACGTGCAGGTGATCGGCGGCAACATCGCCACCGGCGCTGCCGCCAAGGCCCTGGCCGAAGCGGGCGCCGACGCAGTCAAGGTCGGTATCGGCCCAGGTTCCATCTGCACCACGCGCATCGTTGCCGGTGTGGGCGTGCCGCAGATCAGCGCCATCGCCAACGTCGCCGCCGCCCTTGAAGGCACGGGCGTACCCTTGATCGCCGACGGTGGCATCCGGTTCTCCGGTGACCTGTCCAAGGCCATCGTCGCCGGTGCCTCCTGCGTGATGATGGGCTCGATGTTCGCAGGTACCGAAGAAGCGCCGGGCGAGATCGAACTGTTCCAGGGTCGTTCGTACAAGGCTTACCGTGGCATGGGTTCGCTGGGCGCCATGTCCCAGGCGCAAGGTTCTTCCGACCGTTACTTCCAGGACTCCTCGGCAGGCGCCGAGAAGCTCGTACCGGAAGGCATCGAAGGCCGTGTGCCGTACAAAGGCACCCTGAGCGCGATCATCCATCAACTGATGGGCGGCCTGCGTTCCTCGATGGGCTACACCGGCAGTGCCGACATCGAAGAAATGCGCACCAAGCCAGAGTTCGTGCGGATCACCGGCGCCGGCATGGCTGAATCCCATGTCCACGACGTGCAGATCACCAAGGAAGCGCCAAACTACCGTGTAGGTTGAGCCTTCCAGCAAAATGTTAAGTAACCGGGGCTGTTCTTCAGCCCCGAGTTGTTTCTGATTCATTAGACGAGACTGACTTCATGGCCCTCGACATTCACGCCCACCGCATCCTGATCCTCGACTTCGGTTCCCAGTACACCCAACTGATCGCCCGCCGCGTGCGTGAAATCGGCGTGTACTGCGAACTGCACCCGTTCGACATGGACGATGAAGCGATCCGCGAATTCGCACCCAAAGGCGTCATTCTCGCCGGTGGCCCCGAGTCCGTTCACGAAGCCAACAGCCCGCGCTGCCCGCAGGCGGTATTCGACCTGGGCGTGCCGGTGTTCGGCATCTGCTACGGCATGCAGACCATGGCCGAGCAACTGGGCGGCAAGGTTGAAGGTTCCGAGTTGCGTGAATTCGGTTATGCCCGTGTAGACGTGGTCGGCAAGAGCCGCCTGCTGGACGGCATCGAAGACCACATCGACGCCGACGGCCTGTTCGGCCTCGACGTGTGGATGAGCCACGGTGACAAGGTCACCAAAATGCCGGAAGATTTCCACATCCTGGCCAGCACCCCGAGCTGCCCGATTGCCGGCATGTTCAGCGACGAGCGTCGCTACTACGGCGTGCAATTCCACCCGGAAGTGACCCACACCAAGCAAGGCGGGCGCATCCTGTCGCGTTTCATCCTCGACATCTGCGAGTGTGAAGCCCTGTGGACCCCGTCGAAAATTGCTGAAGATGCCATCGCCCAAGTGCGCGCCCAGGTCGGCACTGACAACGTATTGCTTGGCCTGTCCGGCGGCGTTGACTCCTCGGTTGTAGCGGCACTGCTGCACAAGGCCATCGGCGACCAACTGACCTGCGTGTTTGTCGACAACGGCCTGCTGCGCCTGCACGAAGGTGAGCAAGTGATGGCCATGTTCGCCGAGAACATGGGCGTCAAGGTGATCCGCGCCAACGCTGAGGACCAGTTCCTCAACAACCTGGCCGGCGAGTCCGACCCGGAGAAGAAGCGCAAGATCATCGGCCGCACCTTCATCGACGTGTTCGATGCCGAGTCCAACAAACTGGACAACATCAAGTACCTCGCCCAGGGCACCATCTACCCCGACGTGATCGAATCGGCCGGCGCCAAAAGCGGCAAGGCCCACGTGATCAAGTCCCACCACAACGTGGGTGGCCTGCCTGAGGAAATGAACCTCAAGCTGGTAGAACCGCTGCGCGAACTGTTCAAGGACGAAGTCCGCCGTCTGGGCCTGGAACTGGGCCTGCCGTACGACATGGTCTACCGCCACCCATTCCCAGGCCCGGGCCTGGGTGTGCGTATCCTGGGTGAAGTGAAGAAGGAATACGCCGACCTGCTGCGTCGTGCCGACCACATCTTCATCGAAGAACTGCGCAAGGCCGACTGGTACCACAAGGTCAGCCAGGCGTTCGTGGTGTTCCAGCCGGTGAAATCGGTTGGCGTTGTAGGCGATGGCCGTCGTTACGCATGGGTTGTTGCGCTGCGCGCCGTAGAGACCATCGACTTCATGACAGCGCGTTGGGCACACCTGCCTTACGAACTGCTGGAGACGGTCAGCGGCCGTATCATCAATGAGATCGAAGGTATCTCCCGCGTGACGTATGACGTGTCGAGCAAGCCGCCGGCGACGATTGAGTGGGAGTGATGGGACGTCCGGCATTGCCGGGCCCCCACTAGAAAGAAATACCCTGGAGCCCGCGTAATTGCGGGCTTTTGGCTTTTTGGGTCTGGCAAATTCTGGCAGCCTTGTGCATCGCCAAGTACCTTGTGTCTTTTCGCTGACGGATTACCGGCGGCCTTCGCAAACGGGTGATTCGCCGATGCGGCCTTCCTTGCAAAGGTCAATGTTATCTGTGCGCTTGAAACCTGCGTCTTTCATGCAATAAAACCGCGTGAGCACCTGGTCAATCGGGGTTCTGTCGCCCGTCCCTATCAGGTTGGTATAGCCGCATGCGGTCATGGCGTGTTTGACGTCCTCTTCAGACACCCCGATCTTCTTCCAATTGGTAAATTCCGGCGGCGGTGGTTGAAAGCCTCTGCCGGTGCAGCCGATCAATAGCAACGCGTACATACTCGACACCAGGCTCTTCCTGAACATCGTATTCTCTCCCTTGGTTTGACTCGAATAATGTGTACGGCGTCTGCGCAACAGTTAATGCAGTCACTACGAAGAAGGTTTTTCGTGAAGGGTATTTTTCGTGGTGTCAGTGGGTTTCACGGCTTACGCTTACCGCCGCGCTATATCCGAAAAATAAAACTTATCCAACGTATGCCGCGACTCGGTGTACTCGAACTGCGTTCCATCCTGCAAGAACGTCTGGTTACTCACCACAATCACATGGCTTTGCCCATCCAGATCCAGATGCGCCTGGTCGTCCTTGCTGCGCGGCAGGGCTTCGATGGTGCGCTGTGCATAGCTGATCTGCAGCTCCAGCGTTTGCTCTATAAACGCGTAGATGGACTGCTCGGCAATCGAGCGGTCCAGGCCGGGGAGCAGGTCGGCGACGAAGTGGTTGATGTCGAGAATCACCCGCTTGCCGCCGATACGGCGTACCCGTTTGATGCGGGTGATCAGTGTGCCCGGCTCGGCTTCGATGTGTTGTAGCAGAGAACCTTCCAGCGGGAATTGGGTGAACTCGACGACGTCAGTACGTACGTCATCGCCCAGGTCGGCGTGGGTTTCGTGGAAGCTGACGATGCCGCCCAGTTGGAACTCGATCGGGTTGGGCGATAACACAAAGGTGCCCTTGCCGTGGATCTTTTGCGCAAAGCCACGTTCCTGCAACTGCTCGATGGCGCGCCGTACGGTGCCACGGCTGGCCTGGTAGGCGTCCATCAGTTCGGTTTCGGAGGGAAGGCGCGTACCGCGTTGCAGGCGCTCGGTGGTGATGCTGGCAAGCAGATCCGTATAGATCTGGTTGTATTTGCTCATGGGATGGCTCTTGCCCGGCGTTATGAAGGTGGACTGCGCGTTCAAGGCAGGAACCATAGTGGCAGAGGTGGGGTTTGTCCATTGGACAGCGGTGCGAGCCGGGGAAAAATCTGACAGAAAGCTCGCAGGCATAAACAAAAGTGTAACTCGTACAGACGAGTTGTTGATTTAACTCGTACAGACGAGTACTTTTCCCTCCTCGGCGTGCTGCCAACGACTGCCACCCATAAAAACAATCACAGTGGAAAACGAGCATGAGCCACGACTATTCAACGATTGCCCGCGAGATTCTCGACAACCTCGGGGGCCGCGAAAACCTTGAGCAGGCCGCCCATTGCGTGACCCGCCTGCGCCTGGCGCTCAAGGACCCCAGCCTGGTCAACAGCAGTGCCCTGAACCAGGTCGATCTGGTCAAGGGCTCGTTCTTTACCGGTGGCCTGTTCCAGGTGGTGATCGGCCCCGGCGAAGTGGAAAAGGTCTACGCCGCCCTGCGCGAGCTGACCGGCCTGGCCGCGTCGACCATTGCCGACGTCAAGAAAGCCGGCGGCGACAAGACCAACCCCATGCAGCGTCTGGTGCGGGTGTTCTCCGATGTGTTCATGCCGATCCTGCCCGCGCTGATCATTGCCGGCCTGTTGATGGGCGTGAACAACCTGATGGGCGCCAAGGGCATGTTCATCGAAGGCAAGACGCTGCTGGAGGCCTACCCGAACCTGGATGGTCTGTGGAGCCTGATCAACCTGATGGCCAACACCTCCTTCGTGTTCCTACCGGCACTGGTGGGCTGGTCGGCGGCCAAGCGGTTCGGCGGCAGTGAAATCCTCGGCATCGTGCTGGGCCTGATGCTGGTGCACCCGGACCTGCTCAACGCCTGGAACTACGGCAAGGCGGTTGCCGGCCTCGACGGCCAGAGCCTGCCGTACTTCGATATCTTCGGCTGGTTCCAGATCGAGAAAGTCGGTTACCAGGGGCAGATCCTGCCGATCCTGATGGCGGCCTTTGTCATGAGCGTGATCGAAAAGTGGCTGCGGGCGCGGGTGCCGAATGCCATTCAACTGCTGGTGGTGCCGATCACCACTATCGTCGTCACCGGCGTGCTGGCCCTGGCGATTATCGGCCCGGTGACCCGTCACCTTGGCATCCTGATCACCGAAGGTTTGGTGACCCTGTTCGAGATCGCCCCGATGATCGGCGGCGCGATTTTCGGCCTGCTCTATGCGCCGCTGGTGATCACCGGCATGCACCACATGTTCCTCGCCGTCGACCTGCAGTTGATCTCCACTCAGGGCGGCACCTTTATCTGGCCGATGATCGTCATGTCCAACCTGGCCCAGGGCAGCGCCGCCCTCGGGGTGTTCTACATGACCCGCAACGCGCGGGACAAAAGCATGGCCTCGACCTCGGCGATTTCCGCTTACTTCGGCATCACGGAGCCGGCGATGTTCGGCGTGAACCTGCGCTTCAAATTTCCGTTCTATGCCGCGCTGCTGGGCTCGGCGCTGGGCAGCATTTTTCTGTCGTTGAACAAGGTGCAGGCCTCGGCCATCGGCGTCGGTGGGTTGCCCGGGTTTATCTCGATCGTGCCGAGCGCGATTCCGATGTTCGTGATCGGCATGGTCGTGGCGATGGTCGTGCCGTTTGCGCTGACGTGCATGTTGAGCATGAAGATCGTTCGGCCTGGTTATCGGGTCGCCTGAAGATCGCTATCGCAGGCAAGCCAGCTCCCACAGTGATTTGTGAACACATTCAAGTGTGGGAGCTGGCTTGCCTGCGATGAGGCCAGAAGGGCCAGCACCCAACTCTACTGAAGGAACCCACCATGCAAACCTGGCAACACTCGGTGATCTACCAGATCTACCCCAAAAGCTTCCACAGCCACGCGGGTAACGCCACCGGTGACCTGTTGGGCATCGTGGACAAACTCGACTACCTCAAATGGCTGGGCGTGGATTGCCTGTGGGTCACCCCGTTCCTGCGTTCGCCCCAGCGCGACAACGGCTACGACATCAGCGACTACTACGCCATCGACCCCAGCTACGGCACTATGGCCGACTGCGACCTGCTGATCAGCGAAGCCGCCAAGCGTGGTATCAAGCTGATGCTCGATATCGTGGTCAACCACACCTCCATCGAACACGAATGGTTCCAGCAGGCGCGCAGCAGCCTCGACAATCCCTATCGTGACTTCTACATCTGGCGCGACCAGCCGAACAACTGGGAATCCAAGTTCGGCGGCTCGGCCTGGGAGTACGAAGCGCAGACTGGCCAGTACTACCTGCATCTGTTCGACCATACACAGGCCGACCTCAATTGGGACAACCCCCAGGTGCGCGCCGAAGTGTTCAAGATGATGCGCTTCTGGCGCGACAAAGGCGTGGGCGGCTTCCGCCTGGATGTGATCAACCTGATCTCCAAGCCCGCCGACTTCCCCGAGGACAACAGCGACGGCCGCCGCTTCTACACCGACGGCCCGAACGTGCACCAATACTTGCAGCAAATGCACCGTGAAGTCTTTGAAGGCCATGACCTTATCAACGTGGGCGAGATGTCATCCACCCGCCTGGAACACTGCATTCGCTACTCGAATCCAGCGTCTAAAGAACTGTCGATGACCTTCAACTTCCACCACCTGAAAGTCGATTACCCCAACCTGCAAAAGTGGGTGAAGGCTGACTTCGACTTCCTGCAACTCAAGCAGATTTTCTCCGACTGGCAGATGGGCATGCAGGCCGGCGGCGGCTGGAACGCGTTGTTCTGGTGTAACCACGACCAGCCACGGGTGGTCTCGCGCTTTGGTGACGACGGCCAATACCGCGTGGTCTCGGCCAAGATGCTCGCCACGGCGCTGCACTTTCTGCAGGGCACGCCGTATGTGTATCAGGGCGAAGAGTTGGGTATGACCAATCCAGGCTTCGACAGCATCTCGCAATACCGCGATGTGGAAACCCTGAACATCTTCCGGCTCAAGCGCGACGCGGGAGAGTCCGAAGCCTCGAGCATGGCGGCGATCATGCAGAAGTCCCGCGATAACGGGCGTACGCCCATGCAGTGGAGCACCGAAGCGAACGCGGGGTTCAGCCGCGGTGAACCCTGGATCGGCATTCCCGCGAATGCTGCGCAGATCAACGTCGCAAGCCAGGTGGATGACACGGATTCGGTGCTGCATCACTACCGCAGGCTGATCGATCTGCGCCGTCGCGAACCGCTGATACAGCAAGGCGTTTACCGCCCGATGCTGCAAGACCATCGCCAGGTATGGGCGTACCTGCGTGAAGGCCACGGCGAGCGCCTTTTGGTACTCAACAACTTCTATGGATCGCCATGCGAGATCCAGCTGCCAGAAGGCGTGATCAACGCCGAGAGCGAGCAACGCCTGTTGATCAGCAACTACCCCGACTGCCCCCTGCGCACGAGCACTGTGCTGTTACGTCCTTATGAATCCTTCGTGCTGCACCTGACTGATTGAAACACCCCCTGTAGGAGCGAGCTTGCTCGCGAAGATCGTCAACGAAAACGCGCCCCTCCAGGTGTTGCGTGGAGGCAGGAAGTTTTTCGCGAGCAAGCTCGCTCCTACAGGGATCGCGTCATGCAAGACAGTAAGAAAAAACAATAAAAATAAAAGGAGCGTTTCATGAAAACAACAATAAAGCTGGGCCTTATTGCCTCCTGCCTCACGGTGCCTTTTGGCGCGCAAGCCCTGGAGTTTGCCGGGTATTTGCGCAGCGGCGTGGGCACGTCAACGGGCAGCGGCAAGCAGCAATGTTTCCAACTGCCGGGTGCGCAAACCAAATACCGCCTGGGTAACGAATGCGAGCAGTACGCCGAGCTGGAACTGCGTCAGGATTTGCTGACCCTCGACGACGGTTCTGTGTTCAGCGTCGATGCCATGGCGTCCCTCTACAACCGGTACGACCGCGCCCTGAAGTTCCAGGGTGAAAACAACGGCTCGGCGCGCATGCCGCAGATGTATGCGCAATGGTCCAACCTGCCCAGTCTCAATGGCGGTTCGCTGTGGGCCGGGCGGCGTTACTACAAACGTAACGACATCCATATTTCCGACTTCTACTACTGGAACCAGAGCGCCACCGGTGGTGGGATCGAGGACGTGTTGATCGGCGGCTTGAAATACAGCTACGCCCTGTCGCGCAAGGACAACCTGTACCAGAAGGAATACGCCACCCGTCACGACTTCAACGTCGCAGGTTTCAAGACCAACCCCGGTGGCGAACTGGAACTTGGCTTGAGCTACATCGCCAAGGCCGGTGGGCGTGACACCAACAGTGGCTGGGCGCTGACGGCGCAGCATGTACAAGCGGCTTTCCTGGGAGGCAAGAACAAGTTTGCCCTGCAGTACGGCGAAGGCCCTGGCACCGGCCTGGGTTACACCGGCAATACCACGTTGGACAAAAGCAGCAAAAGTTACCGCGCCGTGGAGTTCTTTGATTGGCAAGTGACTCCGCGTTTCGGCGGGCAAGTCGAGGCGGTGTACCAGAAAGATGTGCGCCCTGGGCGTCAGGATCAGAACTGGATGTCCCTGGGTGTACGCCCGGCGTATGCGCTCAGCGAGCAATTCAAACTGGTCACTGAGCTGGGGCACGATCAGGTCGAGGCCACCGGCGGTACGCGCAAATTGAGCAAATTTACCTTCGCCCCGACCTGGTCGCCCAAAGGCCCTGAGTTCTGGGCGCGGCCGGAAGTACGGCTGTATTACACCTATGCGTCCTGGAATAAAGCGGCCAAGCGTGCGGCCAATGAGCTGGCGGCGGGCTCGGCTTTGTCCGACACCGGCGCCTATGGCACGGCGCGGCATGGGTCGAACGTCGGTGTGCAGGTCGAATATTGGTGGAAGTAATCCGCGCTTGTGTGGGAGCGGGCTTGCTCGCGAATGCAGTAGGTCAGTCAATGAATGTGTCGCCTGATACACCGCTTTTCGCGAGCAAGCCCGCTCCCACCTTTGATCTTCGTCATCCTCAACCTTGCATCGACTCAATGATTTTTAAAGAACAACACAAACAGGTGAAGTCATGACCACATCTCAACCCCTGGAACTGCTGGCACCCTTGTCCGGGGTTTTGCTGGCGCTGGATCAGGTCCCCGACCCGGTATTTTCCGGCCGCGTGATTGGCGATGGCCTGTGCATCGACCCCACTTCGCAGACCCTCTGCGCGCCGTTGGCCGGGGTGGTCAGCAACATTCAGGACAGCGGCCACGCCGTCAGCGTCACCGCCGATAACGGTGTGCAGATATTGCTGCATATTGGCCTGGACACGGTGAACCTGGCGGGCCAGGGCTTCACCCGGCTGGTCGAGGAGGGCCAGCGGGTGGAGGCCGGGCAGCCGCTGATCGAATTCGATGCCGACTATGTGGCGCTCAATGCACGTAGCCTGCTGACGTTGATGCTCATTGTAAGCGGCGAGCCGTTTGTGCCGTTGGTGGCCGGTCAGGCGCTGGTCGAGTCCGGCCAGCCACTGTTGCAGGTCTCACCGGGGCAGATACCCGCAGAGGTGGACGAGGAGGAGGGCAATGCGCTGTTCTCCAAGCCAGTAACCCTGCCCAACGCCAGCGGCTTGCACGCCCGCCCTGCGGCGGTGTTTGCTCAGGCGGCGAAGGGGTTCAGTTCAAGCATATTTCTGCACAAGCAAACCCTGAGCGCGAATGCCAAGTCGCTTGTGGCGATCATGGCGCTGCAGACCTCCCAGGGCGACAGCGTGCAAGTGAGCGCGGCGGGGGAAGATGCCGAGGCGGCGATCCAGGCGCTGGTGGCGTTGTTGCTCGACGGCTGTGGCGAGACGCTGCCGGTAGCCGTCGAGAAAATCAGCAAGCCCGCTGCGTCGGCGTCTTCGGCGTCCGTGTTGCGAGGCGTCTGTGCGTCGCCGGGCTCGGCGTTCGGCCAGGTGGTCCAGGTGGCTGAACCGACGCTCGACATTCCCGAAGCCGGTGCGGGAGAAACCTTCGAACGTACCGCATTGGCCCGTGGCCTGCGGGCGGCAAACGAGGCGCTGCAAGCGTTGCAGGCCAAGGCGGCCGGCAGCGCCCAGGCCGAGATTTTCCGCGCCCACCAGGAACTGCTCGAAGACCCGACCCTGCTTGAACAAGCTCATAGCCTGCTGGCCGAAGGCAAGAGCGCGGCCTTTGCCTGGAATACGGCCACGGTGGCGACCGCCAGGCTCTTCGAAGGCTTGGGTAAAACGCTGCTGGCTGAGCGTGCGGCGGATTTGGCCGACGTCGGCCAGCGCGTGCTCAAGTTGATCCTGGGGGTGCCGGAGCGTTCCATGGAGCTGCCGGAGTGCGCCATTCTGGTCGCCGAACAACTGACCCCCTCACAAACCGCCGGCCTGGATACCAGCAAAGTGCTGGGCTTCGTCACGGTCGCCGGTGGGGCTACCAGCCACGTGGCCATCCTCGCCCGGGCCCTCGGCCTGCCATCCCTTTGCGGTGTACCCAGTCAAGTATTGGCCTTGGCCAACGGCAAGCGGGTACTGCTCAATGCCGATAAAGGCGAGCTGCAGCTGGAGCCGAATCTGGCTGAAATCGAGCAACTGCAGGCGGTTCGTCAACAGCAAAAGCTACGGCTGCAGCGTGAAGTGGCACAGGCCTCACAGGCGGCGGTCACCCGCGACGGTCACCACATCGAGGTCACAGCCAACGTCGCCTCATTGCAGGAAGTGGAACAGTCACTGACCCTGGGCGCTGAAGGCGTGGGGCTGCTGCGTTCGGAGTTCCTCTACCTGGAACGCAACCGTGCCCCGAGCGCAGAGGAGCAGGCCGACACCTACAGCGCCATCGCCCGCGCCCTCGGCACCGAGCGCAATCTGGTGGTGCGTACCCTGGATGTGGGCGGCGATAAACCCTTGGCCTATGTACCGATGGAAAGCGAGACCAACCCATTCCTTGGCCTGCGCGGGATCCGCCTGTGCCTGGAACGTCCCGAACTGTTGCGTGAACAGTTGCGTGCGATTCTTGCCAGTGCAGGTTTGGCGCGGCTGCATATCATGTTGCCGATGGTCAGCCTGCTGTCGGAGCTGCATCTGGCGCGCAAAATGCTTGATGAGGAAGCGCAGACGCTTGGCCTGAGTGAACTCCCCAAGCTGGGCATCATGATCGAAGTGCCGAGTGCGGCGTTGATGGCGGATGTGTTTGCGCCCCATGTGGATTTCTTCTCCATCGGCACCAACGACCTCACCCAATACACCCTGGCCATGGACCGCGATCACCCGCGCCTGGCCAGCCAGGCCGACAGTTTTCATCCGGCGGTGCTGCGGCTGATCGACATGACCGTCAAGGCGGCCCATGCCCACGGCAAGTGGGTGGGCGTATGTGGTGCGCTGGCGTCCGAAACCCTGGCGGTGCCGGTGTTGATCGGCCTGGGCGTGGATGAGCTGTCGGTCAGCGTGCCGCTGATCCCCACCATCAAGGCCACCGTGCGCGAGTTGGACCTGCACGACTGCCAGATCATTGCCCGCCAAGTGCTGGGCCTGGAAGAAGCCGACCAAGTGCGCGAGGCCCTGCGCCTGTACCACGCGGCCACCGTTGAAACCTCACCTGTCATGGAGCACTGAGCATGTTCGAGAAATTGCAGCGGGCGTTCTGGAAAGCCCTGACGCCTGATTTGGTGGCCGAGACGGTCACGCCGACGACGCCGAGCCTGTTGTCGGCCGATGTGGTGAGTGCATTGGGCGGGGAGGGGAACGTCACGTCACAGCAGCGCGTGGCACTCACGCGGGTGCGCGTGCAATTGCGCGAGGCGGGGCGTTTGGATGAGTCGGCGTTGAAGGCCGCGGGTATACCCGCCGTGATGGTACTGCCGGGCGGCGTGCTCCACCTGCTCACCAGCCTATAAGGCGACGATGATCAAATGTGGGAGCCGGGCTTGCCCGCGATAGCGGTGTGTCAGGCGCCGAATACCTTGACTGTCAGGCCGCCATCGCGGGCAAGCCCGGCTCCCACAGAGATTTGCTGTGTGCGGGCTGTCGTGATCAGAGTTGCGGGGTGTCTTGCGGTGGCTTGGTCTTGTCCACGCCCGGCACATGCAGGTTGCCTTCCACCACCTGGTTACCCTCCAGCTGCGGCTGGGTCACCCAGGTGAGGATGTCGTAGTAACGCCGGATGTTCGCCACAAAATGCACCGGCTCGCCGCCGCGGGCGTAGCCGTAGCGGGTCTTGCTGTACCACTGCTTCTGCGACAGGCGTGGCAGCATCTTCTTCACGTCCAGCCACTTGTTCGGGTTCAGGCCTTCTTTTTTCGCCAGGAGGCGTGCGTCGTCCAGGTGGCCGGTGCCCACGTTATAGGCGGCGAGGGCGAACCAGGTGCGGTCGGGCTCGGCGATCTTGTCGTCCAGCTCATCCTTGATTCTGGCCAGGTACTTGGCGCCGCCCATGATGCTCTGCTTGGGGTCCAGGCGGTTGGACACGCCCATGGCTTGCGCGGTGTTCTGGGTCAGCATCATCAGGCCGCGCACGCCGGTCTTGGAGGTGACCGTGGGTTGCCACAGCGATTCCTGATAACCAATGGCTGCCAGCAGCCGCCAATCGACTTTCTCGGCCTTGGCATACGCACGAAAGTGTTTCTCATACTTGGGCAGGCGTTGTTGCAGGTGCTGGGCAAAGGTATAGGCGCCGACATAGCCGAGTACATCGACGTGCCCGTAGTAGCGGTCCTTCAGGCGTTGCAAGGTGCCATTCTTCTCGACCTTGTCCAGGTAACTGTTGATCTCGTTGAGCAGGCTGTTGTCGTCGCCTGCTGCCACGGCCCAGCTTTGATTGCTGGCATTGCCGAGGTCGAAGGCCACGCGCACGTTGGGGAAGTACACCTGGTTCATGGCCACTTCGTTGGAGTCCACCAGGGTCAGGTCGATTTGCCCTTCGTCGACCATGCGCAGCAAATCCACCACCTCAACGGCATCGGATTCTTCGTATTCAATCGCCGGGTTCTGTTTTTTCAGCGCCGCCAGTTGTTCAGCGTGGGTGCTGCCCTTGAGCACCATGATCTTCTTGCCCACCAGGTCGGCGGCATTGGT
Source organism: Pseudomonas sp. CCI1.1 (assembly GCF_034348165.1). Taxonomy (NCBI): domain Bacteria; kingdom Pseudomonadati; phylum Pseudomonadota; class Gammaproteobacteria; order Pseudomonadales; family Pseudomonadaceae; genus Pseudomonas; species Pseudomonas sp. CCI1.1. Next base: position 3,338,035 of record NZ_CP133780.1, on the reverse strand, counting down.
GGGACGCGATTGGCCGTTGCGGTAGATAATCTGTGGGGTGACTTCAAGGTACGGGTGGGAGAAGCGCACCTGCTGCTGGCGCTGGTCGCTGCTCACCAGGCCGGCGGCGGCGAGTACCGGGCCATTGGGTTTTCCCAGCCGGCTGAACAGGTCGTCGAGGTTGTCGGCCGTCTCGATTTCCAACTTCACCCCCAGGTCGTCGGCAAAGCGCTTGACCAGTTCGTATTCGAAGCCGGTCTCACCGTTGCGATCCTGGAAATACGTAGCGGGACTGTTGCGAGTGACCACCCGCAATACGCCATCCTCCTTGATTCGCTCCAGTGTGCTGGGTTTATCAACACAGGCACTGAGCATCAGGAAGAGCAAGGTGGCGATGAGCCATTTGACGCATCGCAGGCGCGAAACAGTTGGGAAGAACATCTGCGCAGTATACGCAAACGGCTCACGGCGCCATATCTCGACAGCGGCGCACTTGTCTGCTAGCCAGCGTAAAACTGTGCTGCAGCCCGCAGAAACGGGGCTTGGCGAGCGATTGTGACGGTTAAAATAACTGCGCCCAATGCCCTGCATCACGCCGTGATCGCAGGCAAAGCGTGCCAACTGACGTTCGGCGGCGGCCACCGGTAGCGTTTCGGGTGCCGTTGGCGAAGGTTTACGCTAGAATGCACGGCCTCAAAGCACACCCCTTCCCGAGGCTGTCCCGAAGATGTTGATCCTGCGCGGCGCTCCTGCCCTTTCTGCCTTTCGCCACAGCAAACTCCTTGAGCAACTGAGCCAGAAGGTTCCAGCTGTTACAGGCCTGTACGCTGAATTTGCTCACTTCGCCGACGTAACCGGCGTCTTGACCGCCGACGAACAGCAAGTGCTGGCACGCCTTCTGAAGTACGGCCCAAGCGTTCCCGTTCAAGAGCCGACTGGCCGCTTGTTCCTGGTTCTGCCACGGTTCGGCACCATCTCGCCCTGGTCGAGCAAGGCCAGCGACATCGCCCGCAACTGCGGCCTGGACAAAATCCAGCGCCTGGAGCGTGGGATCGCCTTCTACGTCGCCGGGCAGTTCAGCGACGCCGAGGCCGAGCTGATCGCCAGCAGCCTGCACGACCGCATGACCCAGATCATCGTCGGCCAGCTGGAACAGGCTGCCGGCCTGTTCAGCCATGCCGAACCCAAGCCGCTCACCGCGATTGACGTGCTCGGCGGTGGCCGCGCCGCCCTCGAGAAGGCCAACACCGAACTGGGCCTGGCCCTGGCCGAAGACGAGATCGACTATCTGGTCAACGCCTTCACCGGCTTGAAGCGCAACCCCCACGACATCGAACTGATGATGTTCGCCCAGGCCAACTCCGAGCACTGCCGTCACAAGATCTTCAACGCCAGTTGGGACATCGACGGCCAAAGCCAGGAAAAAAGCCTGTTCGGCATGATCAAGAATACCTACGTGATGCACAGCGAAGGCGTTCTGTCGGCTTATAAGGACAACGCCTCGGTCATCGTCGGCTCCGTCGCCGGTCGCTTCTTCCCGGATCCGGAAACCCGCCAGTACGGCGCGGTGCAGGAGCCGGTGCACATCCTGATGAAGGTTGAAACCCACAACCACCCGACCGCGATTGCCCCGTTCCCGGGTGCAGCCACCGGTTCAGGTGGCGAAATCCGTGACGAAGGCGCCACCGGCCGTGGCGCCAAGCCCAAGGCGGGCCTCACCGGTTTCACCGTGTCCAACCTGCAGATCCCGGGCTTCGAACAGCCGTGGGAAGTGCCGTACGGCAAGCCTGAGCGCATCGTCACCGCGCTGGACATCATGATCGAAGGCCCGCTGGGCGGCGCCGCGTTCAACAACGAATTCGGGCGCCCGGCGCTCACCGGTTACTTCCGGACCTTCGAGCAGTCCATCACCACCCCGCGTGGCGATGAAGTGCGCGGCTACCACAAGCCGATCATGTTGGCCGGCGGCATGGGCAACATCCGTGAAGAACACGTCAAGAAAGGCGAGATTCTGGTCGGCTCCAAGCTGATCGTGCTCGGCGGCCCGGCGATGCTGATCGGCCTGGGCGGCGGTGCGGCCTCTTCCATGGCCACCGGCACCAGCTCGGCAGATCTGGACTTTGCTTCCGTACAGCGCGAAAACCCTGAGATGGAACGCCGTTGCCAGGAAGTCATCGACCGTTGCTGGCAGTTGGGTGACAAGAACCCGATCAGCTTCATCCACGACGTCGGCGCTGGCGGTTTGTCCAACGCCTTCCCGGAACTGGTCAACGATGGCGACCGTGGTGGCCGTTTCGAGCTGCGCAACATTCCAAACGACGAGCCGGGCATGGCCCCGCACGAAATCTGGAGTAACGAATCCCAGGAACGCTACGTACTGGCCGTCGGTCCTGAAGACTTCGCACGCTTCCAGGCCATCTGCGAACGCGAGCGTTGCCCGTTTGCCGTGGTCGGCGAAGCCACTGCCGAGCCGCAACTGACCGTCACCGACAGCCACTTCGGCAACAGCCCCGTGGACATGCCGTTGGAAGTGCTGCTGGGCAAGGCCCCGCGCATGCACCGTTCGGCCAACCGTGAAGCTGAACTGGGCGATGATTTCGACCCAAGCACGCTGGACCTGGCCAACAGCATCGAACGCGTGCTGCACCATCCGGCTGTGGCGAGCAAAAGCTTCCTGATCACCATCGGCGACCGCACCATCACCGGCCTGGTTGCCCGTGACCAAATGGTCGGCCCATGGCAGGTGCCGGTGGCCGACGTTGCCGTCACCGCCACCAGCTTCGACGTGTACACCGGTGAAGCCATGGCCATGGGCGAGCGCACGCCGCTGGCCCTGCTGGACGCTCCGGCGTCGGGCCGCATGGCCATTGGTGAAACCCTCACCAACATCGCTGCCTCGCGTATCGGCAAGCTGTCCGACATCAAACTGTCGGCCAACTGGATGTCCGCTGCCGGCCACCCGGGTGAAGATGCGCGCCTGTACGACACGGTTAAAGCCGTCGGCATGGAGCTGTGCCCGGAACTGGGTATCACCATTCCGGTGGGCAAGGACTCCATGTCCATGGCCACCCGTTGGAACGAAGACGGCACCGACAAGAGCGTCACGTCGCCGCTGTCGTTGATCGTTACCGGTTTCGCGCCGGTCACCGACATCCGCCAGACCCTGACCCCGCAACTGCGCATGGACAAGGGCACCACCGACCTGATCCTGATCGACCTGGGCCGTGGCCAGAACCGCATGGGCGCCTCGATCCTGGCGCAAACCCACGGCAAGCTCGGCAAGCAGGCCCCGGACGTCGACGACGCCGAAGACCTCAAGGCCTTCTTCGCCGTGATCCAGGGCCTGAACGCCGACGGCCACCTGTTGGCTTACCACGACCGTTCCGACGGTGGTTTGCTGACCAGCGTTGTCGAAATGGCCTTCGCCGGTCACTGCGGCTTGAACATCGTGCTCGACAGCGTTGCCGAGGATGCTGCCGAAATCAACGGCATCCTGTTCAACGAAGAGTTGGGTGCGGTGATCCAGGTGCGCCAGGACGCTACCCCAGACGTGCTCGCGCAGTTCAGCGCCGCTGGCCTGGCCGAGTGCGTGGCGGTGATTGGCCAGCCGATCAACAACGGCGAAGTCAATATCTCCTTCAACGGCGACACGGTCTTTACCGGTCAGCGTCGTTTGCTGCAACGCCAGTGGGCCGAGACCAGCTATCAGATCCAGCGTCTGCGCGACAACGCCGACTGCGCCGAGCAGGAATTCGACGTGATCCTGGAAGAAGACAACCCGGGCCTGAGCACCATGCTCAGCTTCGACGTCAACCAGGACATCGCAGCGCCTTACATCAAGAAGGGCATTCGCCCACAGGTTGCCGTACTGCGTGAGCAAGGCGTCAACGGTCAGGTGGAAATGGCGGCGGCGTTCGACCGCGCCGGCTTCAATGCGATCGACGTGCACATGAGCGATATCCTCGCTGGTCGCGTTGACCTCAATGAGTTCAAAGGCCTGGTGGCCTGCGGTGGTTTCTCCTACGGCGACGTGCTGGGTGCCGGTGAAGGCTGGGCCAAGTCGGCCCTGTTCAACAGCCGTGCCCGCGACGCGTTCCAGGGCTTCTTCGAACGCAACGACAGCTTCACCCTGGGTGTGTGCAACGGTTGCCAGATGATGTCCAACCTCAGCGAACTGATCCCGGGCAGCGAGTTCTGGCCGCACTTTGTGCGTAACCGTTCCGAGCAGTTCGAAGCCCGTGTCGCCATGGTGCAGGTGCAGGAGTCCAACTCGATCTTCCTGCAGGGCATGGCCGGTTCGCGTATGCCAATCGCCATCGCCCACGGTGAAGGCCACGCCGAATTCAGCAGCGAAGAAGCGCTGCTTGAAGCCGACCTGTCCGGCACCGTGGCCCTGCGTTTCGTCGACAACCACGGCAAGGTCACCGAGAGCTACCCGGCCAACCCGAACGGCTCGCCGCGCGGGATCACCGGCCTTACCAGCCGCGACGGCCGCGTGACCATCATGATGCCGCACCCGGAGCGCGTGTTCCGCGCCGTGCAAAACTCGTGGCGCCCGGAAGAGTGGAACGAAGACGGCGCCTGGATGCGCATGTTCCGCAACGCTCGCGTGTGGGTGAACTAAGGCCGTGTACAAGCTCGCCTTCTTCGTACCCGACAGCCATGTGGAGACGGTAAAAACCGCCGTCTTCGCAGCCGGCGGCGGGCGCATCGGCGACTACGACAGCTGCGCCTGGCAAGTGCTGGGCCAGGGCCAATTCCGCGCGTTGGACGGCAGCCAGCCGTTTATCGGGCAGGTCGGCCAGGTTGAAGTGGTTGAAGAGTGGAAGGTTGAGCTGGTGGTGGCGGATGAGTTGATTGCGGCTGTCGTGGCTGCTTTGAAACTCAGTCACCCGTATGAGACACCGGCGTATGAGGTGTGGCAGTTGGCGGATTTTTGATCGGCTGGCTGCATAAACAAGAAACCCGCTGGGCCAGTTTGGTCAGCGGGTTTTTTGTTGGCTGTGAAGGCCTCATCGCGGGCAAGCCCGGCTCCCACAGTTTGATCGTGTTGTCCTGTCATGCATCAACCCACTGTGGGAGCTGGCTTGCCTGCGATGGCGCCGGTGCAGGCGCCTCAGAACTTTCCGACAAGCCTTTCAGGTTGTCCCTCGGAACGGGTACCACTAACCTTCGTCAGTCGCTGCCAATTCAGCGACCGGGACTGCAAGCCCGCCGAAACCTCACCCGTTAGTCACAAGCGCCTTTATAATTGCGGCGCTTTTTCATGGTCGCCATTTATGGCAGCTGTGTGCGGGAGACCTTCGGGTCTACCGAGACTTGCTGGTGATTCTCGGTCTTGCAGGCCCGCACACAGCTGCCACCCATCATCTGCAAGTGATGCTGGTAGTTCTTACTTCACACCAGAGGTTTACCATGATCAAAGACAGCCCAAATCCCCCATCTGATTCCCAGCCCACCGACCAAATCTTCACCATCCTAACCAACCTGAACAGCGAAACCCTGCTCGCCAACGCCTCCCAAGACCTGGCATCCGTGCAGGCACTCGGGTCAACTGGCTTTTGATGTCGACGGCCCCCTGCGTGATGCAGTGCTGGGGATTCATCGGATGGTGGAAGGGATCCAGTTGATGGTGGATCGGGTGCTGGATCTTCACGAAGTGTCAGCAGCCACGGCTAACTGATCGTTCCCACGCTCCGCGTGGGAATGCATCCTGTGACGCTCAGCGTCACCCTTGCGCAGGGCGGGACGCAGAGCGTCCGAGGCGGCATTCCCACGCAGAGCGTGGGAACGATCGGTCAAGACCTGGCATCCGTGCAGGCACTGGCGGGTCAACTGGCTTTTGATGTCGACGGCTCCCTGCGTGATGCAGTGCTGGGGATTCATCGGATGGTGGAAGGGATCCAGTTGATGGTGGATCGGGTGCTGGATCTTCACGAAGTGTCAGCAGCCACGGCTAACTGATCGTTCCCACGCTCCGCGTGGGAATGCATCCTGTGACGCTCAGCGTCACCCTTGCGCAGGGCGGGACGCAGAGCGTCCGGGGCGGCATTCCCACGCAGAGCGTGGGAACGATCGGTCAGGCGTTGATAGGGCGGGTAACCAACCGCTCCAAAGCCTCACCCAAATCTAAAGCCTTGTCACCAATCAACAAGTGCCAAACCCCGCTATCCAGCTGGCTCACACCCTTGCAACCCAGCGCAGTGAGGTCCGCTTCAGACAGCACCGAATCATCCCCCAACTCCACCCGCAACCGGGTCATCGCTACCGCTTCCAGTTGGCGCACATTCTCTCGGCCACCCAGGGCATTCAGCCACTTTTCGGCCTCGTGTACATTCACCGCCACCGGCTTATCCACAGGCGCAACCGCTACAGGCGTTGCGGCAACAAACCCCGGCATCGCCAAGCGAATCTCATCGGCAATGCTATCGGCCATCGGCCCAACCACCACCTGCAAACTGCCGCCGTTACCCGGGCGCACGACAGCCATGGCACCCAGCGCTTTCAGTTCAGCATCCACCGCCTTGTTGCGATCCACCATGTCCAAGCGCAGGCGCGTAGTGCAAGCGCCGACACTGAGCAGGTTCTGCGCACCACCCAACGCCTGGATATAAGCCGTCGCACGCTGGTTGTCACTCATCGCTTCGGCCTGCACCACCTGGATATCTTCACGCCCCGGTGTCTTCAGGTTGAAGCGGCGGATGCAGTAGCTGAACACCGTGTAGTAGATCACCGAGTAGGCCAGGCCCACCGGTACCACCAGCCAGCCATTGGTGGACTTGCCCCAGCCCAGCACCATGTCGATAAAACCACCGGAGAAGGTAAAGCCGAGGTGGATATTCAGCATATTGGTCACGGCCATCGACAGGCCGGTCAGCAGCGCATGCAGCAAGTAGAGGAACGGTGCGAGGAACATGAAGGCGAATTCAATCGGCTCGGTCACCCCGGTCAGGAACGAGGTCAGCGCCATCGAGAGGAAGATCCCGCCCATGACCTTGCGCCGCTCCGGCAACGCGTTGCGGTACATCGCCAGGCACGCCGCCGGCAGGCCGAACAGCATCACCGGGAACATACCGGTCATGAACTGGCCGCCTTTCGGGTCGCCGGCGAAGTAGCGGGTCAGGTCGCCGGTCACCACCGCGCCGGTTGTCGGGTCGGTAAACGTGCCGAACACGAACCACGCCATATTGTTGAGGATGTGGTGCAAACCAGTGACGATCAGCAGGCGGTTGAATACGCCGAATACGAACGCACCCAGACTGCCGCTTTCCATCAGCAATACGCCGAAGCTGTTGATGCCGTGCTGGATCGGCGGCCAGATCAGGCCAAAGATTACGCCCAGGCCCACCGCCGAAAAGCCGGTGACAATCGGTACAAAGCGTCGTCCGCCAAAGAACGCCAGGTACTCCGGCAGCTTGATGTCTTTGAAGCGGTTATACAGCGCGCCCGCCATCAGGCCGCTGGCGATACCGGCGAGCATGCCCATGTTGATGGACGTGTCCATCACCTTGAGTGTGGAGATCATCACCAGGTAGCCAATCGCCCCGGCCAGGCCGGCGGTGCCGTTGTTGTCGCGAGCAAAACCCACGGCAATGCCGATGGCGAAGATCAGCGCCAGGTTGGCGAAGATCGCCTGCCCGGCATCGTGCATCACCGCGATGTTGAGCAAGTCGGTGTCGCCCAGGCGCAGCAGCAAGCCGGCGATTGGCAGGATCGCAATCGGCAGCATCAGTGCGCGGCCCAGGCGTTGCAGGCCTTCGATAAAGTGTTGGTACATGGCGTGTCTCCCTATTCTTGTTGTTTTCAGCTCAGCGGCCAGTGGTGTTGACAGGCTTGGCGAACGGCCTTGGCGCTGCTCAGGTCGAGCAGCTCAAGGCTCCGTTGCCGACATTGCGCCGCGTCCAGGTGGCGGACGCGGTCCTTGATTTCGCCGATCTGCGGCGGGCTTACCGACAGCTCGGTGACTCCCAGGCCAACCAGTACTGGCGTGGCCAGCGGGTCCGACGCCAGGGCACCGCACACGCCGACCCAACGGCCGTGTTTCGCCGCACCGGCGCAGGTCTGGGCGATCAGCCGCAGCAGCGCCGGGTGCAGCGCGTCAACACGGGCGGCCAAGCCTGCGTGGTCGCGGTCCATGGCCAGGGTGTACTGGGACAGGTCATTGGTGCCGATGGACAAAAAGTCCGCGTGTTCAGCCAACTGTTCAGCCATCAGCGCGGCGGCGGGCACTTCAATCATCACGCCCAGTTCGGGGCGTTGCGTCAGCTCCAACTCCGCGCACAGTTCATCCAGGCGCTGGCGGATCTGCAGCAGTTCATCCACCTCGCTGACCATCGGCAGCAGGATGCGGCAACGCGCCAGCGGGGTAACTTGCAGCAGGGCGCGCAGTTGCTGGTCGAGCAGTTCCGGGCGTACCTGAGCCATGCGAATACCGCGCAGGCCCAGTACCGGGTTGGCCTCGACGGGCAGCGGCAGGTAGTCGAGCTGCTTGTCGCCGCCCACATCGATGGTGCGAATGATCACCGACTTGTCGCCCATGGCATCCAGCACGGCCTGATAAGCCTGGCGCTGCTCTTGCTCATCCGGCGCGGTGCGACGGTCGACGAAGAGGAATTCGGTGCGCAGCAGGCCGACGCCGTCTGCGCCGTTGTCAAACGCCACTTGGGCTTCGGCGCTGGAGGCGACATTCGCCGCGACTTCAACCGTCACGCCGTCGGTGGTGTTCGCCGATTGCCGGGCTTGGGCCTGTTGCTGCTGGCGTCGCAACTTCTGTGTTTCGCGAATCTGGTGAACTTCGGCGTGGCGCGCTTCGCTGGGGGCCAGTTCCAGGCGGCCGTTGGCGGCATCGAGCACCACCCGTTGGCCTTGGGGTACGTCGAGCACTTCATTGCCCAGGGCGACGAGACATGGCAGGCCTTTGCCCCGGGCCAGAATCGCCACATGGGAGGTCGCACCGCCTTCGGCCATGCAGATGCCCGCAGCCTGTTGCGCGCTCAATTGCAGGAGGTCCGAAGGTGTCAGCTCATGGGCACTGACAATCGCCCCCGCCGGCAATTCGAAATGCCAGGCTTCACCCAGCAACGCCCTTAGCACCCGTTGTTGCAGGTCGCGCAGGTCGTTGGCGCGCTCGGCAAACAGTGGCTTGCCCAATGCCAGCAGCACGGCGCACTGGGCCTGGATCGCATCCCGCCAGGCGTGGGTGGCGGCGCTGCCCTGTTCGATGGTTGCGCTGGCGGCGTCGAGTAACGTCGGGTCTTCCAGCAGAGCGAGGTGCGCGGCGAAGATCTCCTCTTCTTCGACGTTCTTGCGTTGGCGGGCCAGTTCCAGAGTGTTGCGGATTTCGCCACGCACTTGCTCAAGAGCCACATCCAGTCGTTGCAGTTGTTCGTCGACGTTATGGGTGTCGGTGTCTTCCGGCAACTCGATGCCCGCCAGGCGGAACAGCGGCCCACATACCAAGCCCGGAGCGGCGCAGACGCCTTGCAGCACATTGGCTTCGGTATTCGCCCGGCGTGGTGTGGCGGCGACCGGCGTGTGGTGTTCCTCGTGGATCGCCACGGACAGCGCGGCGACCAATGCCTGTAACGCCGCCTCGCCATCCTTGCCGCGACAGCTCACCCGTACCTCGTCACCTTCACCAATGCCCAGCCCCATCAGGCCGATCAAGCTGTCGCAAGCCGCCGTCTTATCACCGAAGTGCAGCTGTGACTGGCTGCTGAAACCCTGAGCAGTCTTGCGGATCAGTGCAGCAGGGCGTGCATGCAATCCGCCACGGTGTGTGATGCGCACTGTAGCGCTCACTTGCGCGTCCGAGTTATCCACAGCGGTGTTAACCGGTGCGGATGTGCGCACGGCAATCCGCATCAGCGCGTCACCGACCTTCACCGTCTTGCCTGCAATCGGTTGCAGCTCAAAGCGCTCACTGTTGGTCAGGATGATCAAGCTCACCAGGCTCTTGCACTGGCGCGCAATGCGGTCCAGATCAAACTGCACCAACGGCTGACCCTCGCTCACCCGTGCGCCTTCCTTCACCAGCAAGGCAAAGCCTTCGCCATTGAGTTCCACGGTGTCGATGCCCACATGCATCAGTACTTCGGCACCGTTATCAGCGCGGATGGTCAGGGCGTGCCCGGTGCGGGCGACGTGGATGATCACGCCGTCACAGGGCGCCTGCAGGCAGTCGTTCAGCGGGTCGATAGCGATACCGTCGCCCATGGCGCCGCTGGCGAACACTTCGTCGGGGACGCGGTTCAGGGCCAGCACCGGCCCACTCAAGGGGGCGCTAAGGGTCAATGGATTATTGTTGTTGGGCATGGGCACGGTACTCATCAGGAAAACGCCGCTTTAGTGCGTGCGGGTGACTTTGCTCAGGTGGCGCGGCTGGTCCGGGTCCATGCCCCGTGCCTGCGCCAGGCCGGCGGCCATCACGTAGAAGCTCTGGATCGCCAGGATCGGGTCCAGGCTCGGGTGTTCGGCGCGGCTCAGCGTCAGGTCGCGTTCGGCGATATCGTCCGGCGCGGCCAGCAACACGCGGGCGCCGCGTTGGCGCATGTCGGCGGCCAGGCTCAGCAGGCCGGCCTGCTCGGCGCCGCGTGGGGCGAACACCAGCAGAGGGTAGTTCTCGTCGATCAAGGCCATCGGCCCGTGGCGCACTTCGGCGCTGCTGAACGCTTCGGCCTGGATCGCCGAGGTTTCCTTGAGCTTGAGCGCGGCTTCCTGGGCGATGGCAAACCCGGCGCCACGGCCGATCACCATCAAGCGCTGGCTGCCTTTGAGGGCGTCGACGGCCAGGCGCCAATCCTGTCTGGCGGCGTCACGCAGGCCCTCGGGCAAGGCCTGACAGGCTTGCAGCAAGTCGGCTTCTTGATTCCAGTGGCCGACCAACTGTGCACTGGCGCTCAGGGTGGCGATGAAGCTCTTGGTGGCGGCCACGCTGAGTTCCGGCCCGGCGCACAGCGGCACATGAAATTCACACGCGGCTTCCAGCGGTGAGTCTTCGGCGTTGACCATCGAGATGCTCAAGGCACCCCGCTTGCGTAGCAGGCGCAGGCTGTTGACCAGGTCCGGGCTCTGCCCAGATTGGGAGAAACCAAACGCCACTTGGCCGCTGACTTTCATCGGCGCCTGCAACAGGGTCACCACCGACATTGGCAGCGACGCCACCGGAATGCCCACGTGTTGCATGGCCAGGTAGGCGAAGTAGCTGGCGGCATGGTCGGAGCTGCCGCGGGCGATGGTCATCGCCACCTGTGGTGGCTGGCGGCGCAGGCGGCCGGCGATTTCTTCCAGCATCGGGTCCAGGCGTTGCAGTTGGGCCGCGACGGCGTCGCAGGAGGCCAGGGCCTCTTCAAGCATTTTTGAAGTCAATGGTGTCTCCTTCGACCATTACGTCGGTGAGTGTCAGGGAGCGGTCCAGGCGCACGCAGTCGGCAAAGCTGCCCGGTTGCAGGCGGCCGCGTTCTTGCAAGCCCAGGTAGTCCGCAGGAAATTGCGACAGGCGTTGTGAGGCTTCACTGATGGGCAGGCCGATTTTCACCAGGTTGCGCAGCGCCTGGTCCATGGTCAGGGTGCTGCCGGCCAGGGTGCCATCGGCCAGGCGCACGCCGCCCAGGCATTTGGTCACGGTGTGGCTGCCCAGCTTGTACTCGCCGTCGGGCATGCCGGCGGCGGCGGTGGAGTCGGTGACGCAATACAGGCAGGGAATCGAGCGCAACGCCACGCGCATGGCGCCAGGGTGCACATGCAGCAAGTCCGGGATCAGCTCGGCGTACTGGGCGTGGGCCAGCGCGGCGCCGACGATGCCGGGTTCGCGGTGATGCAGCGGGCTCATGGCGTTGTACAAGTGGGTGAAACTGGTGGCGCCAGCGGCCAGGGCGGCAACGCCTTCTTCATAGCTGCCCAGGGTATGGCCGATCTGCATGCGCACGCCGCGTTCGCTGAGGGCGCGGATCAGGCCGTCGTGGCCGGCGATTTCCGGGGCGATGGTGATCACCCGGATCGGCGCCAGGCGCAGGTAGGCTTCCACTTCCTGCATCAACGCGGTGTGGGCGAAGTTGGGTTGGGCGCCGAGTTTGCCCGGATTGATGTAGGGGCCTTCCAGGTGCACGCCGAGTACGCGGGCGCTGCCGGCTGGGCGCTGTTCGCAGAACGTGCCGAGCTCACCAAGCACGCGGGAGATTTCTTCCACCGGCGCCGTCATGGTGGTGGCCAGCAGCGAGGTGGTGCCAAAACGCACGTGGGTACGGGTAATGGTCTCGAAGGCGCCCGCACCTTCCATGATGTCCGCGCCGCCACCGCCATGCACATGCAGGTCGATAAAGCCCGGCAGCAGGTAGGGCAGGTCGTTGTCGGCCGGGTCGCACGGCGTGCCGTCAATGGCGACAACCTTGCCGTGCTCGTGCACCAGGCGACCACGCATCCAGCCGCTGGGCGTGAGGATATTGTCTTCAGTCATGGGCAGTTCTCTAAGTTCACAATTCGGCGGAATAATCATGGCGGCGCAGTTCTGCGACAAAGTCGTAGTAATCGTTGCGGCAGTAGGTGTCGGTGATTTCAATCGGCGTGTTATCGGCGGTGTAGCCCACGCGGGTCATCAGCAGCATGGCGGTGCCGGGGGCGATGCCGACCAGCGCGGCGAACTGATCCGAGGCATTGATCGCCTGGATATGCTGCAAGGCGCGCACGATGGGCTTGCCGATGCTTTCCAGGTATTCGTACAACGAATTGCCGATGGCCTGGGGATGGGGCAACACCGAGGCCGGCATGGCGGTCATTTCAATCGCCATCACCGTGTCATCGGCTTTGCGCAGTCGCTTGAGGCGCGCCACTTTGTCGGTGGGCGACAGGCCCAGGCGGATCAGTTCTTCATGGGTCGGCGGGGTGATGTCGCGCTCCAACCACTGAGACGTGGGCACAAACCCCTTGAGCCGCAGCATTTCGCTGAACCCCGACAGGCGTGACAAGGGTTGTTCCAGGCGCGGCGTGATGAAGGTGCCGGAGCCTTGGCTGCGACGGATCAGGCCTTGAGCCAGCAACACTTCCAGCGCTTTACGGGCGGTGACCCGCGAGATGCTCAGTTGCTCGCTGAGGGCGCGTTCCGAAGGCAGGGCCTGTTCGGATTTCCACTGGCCGGCATGGATCGCTGCTTCAAGGCTGCGGGCCAGTTGCAGGTACAGCGGCGTGGATTGCTTATCGTCGGGGCGCAGGGCCAGGATGGGGTTCATCTGTCAGGTTTCCGATGCGTTATTGGAGTGTTGTCGCCCGGTAATGGCCGAAAACTAATACCACTTAAATACCATGTCAATGCTACCAAAACGGTGCGAATCCCGGTTTCAGGGCGCTTTAATGGGGCTTGGTATCAAGTGGTATTAGAGAGGTCTTTGTGGCGCGCACAAGTGCAGGGTCCCGCGCGGTGAACTGGTATTCACCGGCAGGCGCTGCCTGGGGCAGGAATTATTTTCGAATTATTTTACGAACGGCACGCGATTACGGCCGAATCTCGATGAGGGTGCCGTCTTTGACCAGGTTCCACACTTCGCGCATATCCACATTGCGCATGCCGATGCAGCCGTCGGTCCAGTCCAGGGTGTGGAACCACTGTTCCGGGTAGTCTTCGGTGTCGGGGGTGCCGTGGATCATGATCATGCTGCCTGGCTTCACGCCTTCGCGGCGGGCGCGGGCGGCGTCGCTGATGTTCGGGTAGGAAATGTGCATGGCCAGGTTGAAGCGGTCGCTGGTCTTGCGCCAGTCGATCCAGTAGAGGCCTTCGGGTGTGCGGCGGTCGCCTTCGATCAGCTTGTGGCCCTTGGGGTTCTTGCCCAGGGAAATGCGATAGGTCTTGAACGGCTTGCCGTCGTTGATCAGCTGCAGCTGGTGGGCGGACTTGAGTACCAGGACTTTCTCGACCGTTTTACCGCCAAGGGTTTGCACCGTGGAGGCCGGGGACAGCGTGGCGAACGACAGGCAGATCAGAGCAAGCAACCAACGCATTGAAACGGTATCCCTTTGGCGACATTGGCCGGCTTGTTATTGGGCGGGCTTGGACAGCGGTGGCACAGATTCGCTACGTACCGGGTACGCCTGTTGGCGACGGTCAGCGAAGAAGCATTCTAAGGTACGCCCGACCGTGCGGAAAGCCAGCTCGGACCAAGGGATGTCGGCTTCGTCGAACAGCCTCACTTCCAGGCTCTCCTGGCCAGCGGCGAAGTCCAGGTCGATCAGTTCGGCGCGGTAGAAGATATGCACCTGGCTGATGTGCGGCACGTTGATCAGGGTATAGATGCTCAGGTTGCGCACCCGGGCGCAGGCTTCTTCCAGGGTTTCACGCATGGCGGCCTGTTCGACGGTCTCGCCATTTTCCATAAAGCCTGCGGGCAGGGTCCAGTAACCCAGGCGTGGCTCAATGGCGCGGCGGCATAGCAGCACTTGGTCGCCCCATACCGGCACGGTACCGGCGACGATATTGGGGTTCTGGTAATGAATGGTCGAGCAGTGGTCGCATACATAGCGCAGGCGTGCGTCGCCTTCGGGAATGCGTTGGGTTACCGGTTTGCCGCACTGGCTGCAGAAATTCATGCTGGGGTTCCTGGACAATGGGCACATCTTGGCTCGGTGCCGGGCGTTCCTGCAAGTTGTCGTTTCGCGACAGCGCTGCGGTTTTGGGGTTGGGCGCTCGCACGCTTTGGTGCATGATGCAAGGTAGCCAACAGACCGAGATGACTCATGCTGGACGAGCTACTTCGCCGGGTAAGCAACCACACCCCCCACACTCTGGAAACCGACGGGCGTTTCCCCGAGGCTGCGGTGCTGGTGCCGATTACCCGCAGTGACGAACCGGAGCTGATCCTGACCCTGCGCGCCAGCGGCCTGTCGACCCACGGTGGCGAAGTGGCCTTTCCCGGCGGGCGCCGCGACCCCGAAGACCCGGACCTGATCTTTACCGCCTTGCGCGAAGCCGAAGAAGAAATCGGCCTGCCGCCGGGGCTGGTTGAAGTCATCGGCCCGTTGAGCCCGCTGATTTCCCTGCACGGCATCCGCGTAACGCCCTATGTGGGCGTGGTCCCCGATTACGTCGAATACCTGGCCAACGACGCCGAGATTGCCGCCGTTTTCAGCGTGCCTTTGGACTTTTTCCGACAGGACCCACGCGAACATACTCACCGCATTGATTACCAGGGCCGTAGTTGGTACGTGCCAAGCTACCGGTTCGGCGAATACAAAATCTGGGGGCTGACGGCAATCATGATTGTCGAGCTGATCAACCTGCTCTATGACGATGCCAAGATCAGCCTGCACCATCCTCCCAAGAGCTTCATCAATCTATAAGCCATCGTTTAAATGGCATGCCGTGAGGAAAAACCATGAAATACCGCCTGGGCGACGCCCGCGTCGAGACCCATCCCAACAGTTGGGTTGCACCGAATGCCACGCTGGTGGGCAAGGTCAAGCTGGAGGAGGGCGCCAACGTCTGGTTCAACGCGGTGTTGCGTGGCGATAACGAGCTGATCCTGATCGGCAAGAACAGCAACGTGCAGGACGGCAGCGTGATGCACACCGACATGGGCTACCCGCTGACCCTTGGCACCGGCGTGACCATTGGCCATAACGCCATGCTGCACGGCTGCACCGTCGACGACTACAGCCTGATCGGTATCAACGCAGTGATCCTCAACGGCGCCAAGATCGGCAAGCACTGCATCATCGGCGCCAACTCGCTGATCGGTGAAGGCAAGGAAATCCCCGACGGCTCGCTGGTCATGGGCTCGCCGGGCAAAGTGGTGCGTGAGCTGACCGAGGCGCAAAAGCGCATGCTTGAAGCCAGCGCCGCGCACTATGTGCATAACTCGCAGCGTTATGCCCGTGACCTGGTCGAGCAGGAATGAGCACGATTGAACGACCGGTCGCCTCGCCCTGCGTCAGCATTTGCGCACTGAATGATGACGATATCTGCACCGGCTGCCAGCGCAATGTGGATGAAATCACGCGCTGGAGCCGCATGGACAACGCCGAGCGCCGGGTGGTGCTGGGGTTGTGCCATGAGCGGGCGGTGGCGAGTGGGATGGTGTGGATGACCCCTGGGAAATCTGGCGCCTGACAGGCCGCCATCGCAGGCAAGCCAGCTCCCACCCTTGATGTGTGAATACCCTCAAATGTGGGAGCTGGCTTGCCTGCGATGAGGCCCTGCCAGACGACATCCTTGTAATTGTGTACCCTGTGCGGCATTGCCCACAGGTCCATCCTCCATGTTTTTCCTGATCGCCTACATCAGCAGCGTCGTGCTGATCAACTTCGCCTTCTCCACCGCCCCACACCTGGACATCATCTGGTCCGCCTGGGGCGGCCTGGTATTTATCCTGCGCGACATGGTGCAAACCCGCTTCGGCCATGGCGCAATCATCGCCATGCTGGCGGCACTGGTGCTGTCCTATATCACCTCCGACCCGTCCATCGCCCTGGCCAGTGCCACGGCGTTTGCGGTGTCCGAATGCATCGACTGGCTGGTGTTCAGCATCACCAAGCGCCCGCTGCATGACCGCCTGTGGATAAGTTCGGCGCTGAGCATTCCCCTCGATACCTTTATCTTTTTCGGCCTGATCGGCGCACTGACGCCGGCGGTGGCGGGCACGGCGTTGGTGTCCAAGTTCGCCGGTGTCACCGTGGTCTGGCTGATCATGGCCTGGCGCATCCGCCGGCGGGCTGTCGCCAACTGAGGCCAATTTTTACAGTTCATGTAAAATGCCGGCCTTTCTCCCCCATGATCCGCTCCCCTGAGGACCTGAGATGACCCGAATCGGAACTCCATTGTCGCCAACCGCGACCCGCGTTTTGCTGTGTGGCTGCGGTGAGCTGGGCAAGGAAGTGGTAATCGAACTGCAACGCCTGGGCGTTGAAGTGATTGCCGTGGATCGCTACGCCAACGCGCCGGCCATGCAGGTGGCGCACCGTAGCCATGTGATCAACATGCTTGACGGGGCCGCATTGCGTGCGGTGATCGAGGCGGAGAAACCGCACTTTATCGTGCCGGAAATCGAAGCCATCGCCACCGCGACCCTGGTGGAACTGGAGGCCGAAGGCTTTACCGTCATTCCGACCGCCCGCGCCACGTCGTTGACCATGAACCGTGAAGGCATCCGTCGCCTGGCCGCCGAAGAACTGGACCTGCCGACCTCGCCGTACCACTTCGCCGACACCTTCGAAGCCTACAGTAAGGCTGTCCAGGACCTGGGCTTCCCGTGCGTGGTCAAGCCGGTGATGAGTTCGTCGGGCAAGGGCCAGAGCCTGTTGCGCAGCACTGATGACGTGCAGAAAGCCTGGGACTACGCCCAAGAGGGCGGGCGTGCCGGCAAGGGCCGGGTGATCATCGAAGGTTTTATCGACTTCGACTACGAAATCACCCTGCTGACCGTGCGCCACATCGGCGGTACCACCTTCTGCGCGCCGGTAGGGCATCGCCAGGAGAAGGGCGACTATCAGGAGTCCTGGCAGCCGCAGGCCATGAGCCCCATTGCCCTGGCAGAGTCAGAGCGCGTAGCCAAAGCCGTGACCGAAGCCTTGGGCGGTCGTGGTCTGTTTGGTGTGGAGTTGTTCATCAAAGGCGATCAGGTGTGGTTCAGCGAAGTGTCGCCGCGCCCCCATGACACTGGCCTGGTGACCCTGATTTCCCAGGACCTGTCGCAGTTTGCCTTGCACGCGCGCGCCATCCTCGGCCTGCCGATCCCGTTGATCCGTCAGTTCGGGCCTTCGGCGTCTGCGGTGATCCTGGTGGAAGGGCAGTCCACCCAGACCGCATTCGCCAACCTCGGCGCCGCGCTGAGCGAGCCGGATACAGCGTTGCGTCTGTTTGGCAAACCTGAAGTGAATGGTCAGCGCCGTATGGGCGTGGCACTGGCGCGGGACGAGTCGATTGAAGCGGCTCGTGCCAAGGCGACCCGTGCTTCCAAGGCTGTTGTTGTAGAGCTCTAAGCCGCCACGCTCGTTCCCACGCTTTGCGTGGGAATGCCTCTTGTGACGCTCTGCGTCGCGCTTGGGGACGCAAAGCGTCCCTAACTGCATTCCCACGCAGAGCGTGGGAACGAGCATGGGGTCAGGCGACCTTGTTCAAGTCGTTATCCCGCGTCTCTTTCAGGCACAGCACCGCAATCAAACTCAGCAACGCTGCTGCCGATACATATCCCCCGACATAACTCAAACCACCCATCGCCACCAGCTTGGTCGCGAAGAACGGCGCCGCCGAGGCCCCCACGATCCCACCCAGGTTATACGCTGCCGATGCACCGGTATAACGCACGCGGGTCGGGAATAATTCCGGCAGCAGGGCGCCCATCGGTGCGAAGGTCACGCCCATCAAAAACAGCTCCAACGCCAGAAACAGCGCCACGGCCCAGGTCGAGCCATGGGTCAGCAGCGGCTCCATGGTAAAGCCCGACAGAATTGCCAGGACCGCGCCGACAATCAGCACCGGCTTGCGCCCGTAGCGATCACTGGCCAAGGCGGCCAATGGCGTTGCCAGCCCCATGAACAGCACCGCAAAGCACAGCAGGCCGAGGAAGGTTTCACGGCTGTAGCCCAAGGTGGAAACGCCGTAGCTCAACGAAAACGCCGTGGTGATGTAGAACAGCGCATAGCACACCACCATCGACGCGGCGCCCAGCAGTACCGGCAGCCAATGCTGGCTGAACAGTTCCACCAGCGGCACTTTCACGGGTTTTTCCTTGGCCACTGCATTGGCGAATACCGGCGTCTCATGCAGTTTGAGGCGCGCATACAGGCCCACCATCACCAGCGCGGCGCTGAGGATGAACGGAATGCGCCAGCCCCAGCTGCGAAATTGCTCGTCATTCAGGCTCATGGCCAAAATCAGGAACAAACCGTTGGCCGCCAGGAAGCCTATCGACGGGCCCAGTTGGGGAAACATGCCGAACCAGGCGCGCTTGCCCTTGGGGGCATTCTCGGTCGCCAGCAAGGCCGCGCCGCCCCATTCTCCACCCAGGCCGAGGCCTTGGCCGAAGCGCAAAACACACAAGAGAATCGGGGCCCAGGCGCCGATGCTGTCGTAGCCCGGCAACAAGCCGATCAAGGTGGTGCACACCCCCATCAGCAGCAGCGAAGCCACAAGGGTTGATTTACGGCCGATGCGGTCGCCGAAGTGACCGAATAACGCCGACCCCAGTGGCCGGGCGATAAAGGCGATGCCGAAGGTCAGAAACGACGCCAGCATCTGTGCGGTGCCAGAGGTCTGTGGGAAAAACACCGGGCCGATCACCAGAGCGGCAGCCGTGGCGTAGATGTAGAAATCGTAGAACTCAATGGCGGTGCCGACGATGCTCGCGGTGGCGACGCGGGCGGTCGAGTTGGCAGGTGCGGCGCTCGCAGCCTCTTGGTAGGTGGTGCTCATAACGTTATCCCTGACGGTTATTGCGCGTTTGGACGCGGATTATTATTGGTCGAACACCCATGGATCAGGGCTATGCGCGGAGCGGCTCGGGATGGGAGCAAACGCCGGTCGGACATGGTAAGGCGGTGCCAGGACACGCTGAGTGCGGGTAGCACGCGGTCGGGCGGGGCTTGGGTAAGCCGCTGGGATTATAGGAAGGGGGCTAAGGATCCAACAAGGGGCTGGTGAGGATCTATGGCCTGGAACTGGATCAATGTGGGAGCTGGCTTGCCTGCGATAGCATCACTGCGGTGTGACTGACACACCTAAGTGCCTGCATCGCGGGCAAGCCCGGCTCCCACACAAGCCAGCTCCCACATTGACCGGGTTGAGCCTGCTGAGGTCAGGCGGCCACTGGCACGTGGCTGGTATGCCAGATCAATACTTTGCTCACCCGGTTGTCCTCGGTCTCGAGGATTTCCAGGCGATAGCGGCCGACTTTCAGGCACACCGCGCAATCGGGGATGGTTTCCAGCGCTTCGGTCACCAGGCCGTTGAGGGTCTTGGGACCGTCGCTGGGCAGGTGCCAGCCCAGGCTTTTGTTCAGTTCGCGGATCGAAGCGGCGCCGTCGATGATGTAGCGGCCATCGGGCTGGGCTTCGATATGCGGGTTATCCACCGCCTGATCGCTTTCGAATTCGCCGACGATCTCTTCCAGAATATCTTCCAGGGTGACGATGCCCAGCACTTCACCGTACTCGTCCACTACCATGCCCAGGCGCCGCTGTTGTTTGTGGAAGTTCAGCAGTTGCAGCTGCAACGGCGTGCTTTCCGGCACGAAGTAAGGCTCGTGGCAGGCAGCGAGCAGGGCCTCTTTGGTCAGGCTGGCGTCAGGCAGCAGGTGTTGGACCTGCCGGGTGTTGAGCACGGCCTGCACCTGGTTGATGTCGCTGTGGAACACCGGCAGGCGTGTGCGCGGCGAGGTGCGCAACTGTTCGATGATGTTTTCTATTGGCTCATCGAGGTTGATGCCGTCCACTTCACTGCGCGGCACCAGGATGTCGTTGACCGTGATGTTGTCCAGGGCATGGATACCGGGCAGGCCGGGAGTGCGGTCGGCGTCGGTATCGGGCTCTGGGTTGTCATCATGGTCGGGCAGGGGCTCGTCGCTGTTTTTCGCCACGCCGGATTTGCGTGCAAACGGGCGCAATAACAGCAGGCTGATGCCATTGAGCAGCCAGGCCAGGGGGTAGAGGATTTTCAGCGGCACGCCCAGCAATGTATTGCCAAAGCCCAGCACTGCCTGAGGGTGACGGGTGGCCAGGGCGCGGGGCAGGTAGTCGGCCAGCACCAGCAGCGCTGCGCAGGAAATCAGCCAGCCTAGCCAGGGCCCGTTTTCTGCCCAGGCATAGATTGCCAGCAGGGTGCAAAGAATCACCACGGCGGCGCGACACAGGCTGTTGCACAGGATCAGGCTATGGCGCGGGAAGCTCAGGCGGGCGGCCGCCTTGTCGCCCTGGCGGGTGCCAGGGCGCAGGGCCAGCAGGTGTTGTTGCGCAGCTTCTATGGCAGTAAACAGCGCCGCCCACAAGATCAGCAGGGCAATTACGGCGAGCATCGGCCCTAAGGGCAAGTTGTCCATGATCACTGCCCGTCAGATATGCAGGATGTATTCGCGAACCAGCTTGCTGCCGAAATAGGCCAGCATCAACAGGCAGAAACCGGCCAGGGTCCAGCGGATGGCCTTGTGCCCGCGCCAGCCGAGGCGGTTGCGCCCCCACAGCAGCACGCTGAACACGACCCACGCCAGGCACGCCAGCAAGGTTTTATGGACCAGGTGCTGGGCAAACAGGTTCTCGACGAACAGCCAGCCGGAGATCAGCGACAGTGACAGCAGGGTCCAGCCGGCCCACAGGAACCCGAACAGCAGGCTTTCCATGGTTTGCAGGGGCGGGAAGTTCTTGATCAGCCCCGACGGGTGCTTGTGCTTGAGCTGGTGATCCTGCAGCAGCAGGAGCAGGGCCTGGAACACCGCGATGGTGAACATGCCGTAGGCGAGGATGGACAGCAGGATGTGGGCGAGGATGCCCGGCTCCTCGTCGATCACCTGTACGGTGCCAGTAGGGGTGAATTGCGCCAGCAGCACCGTGAGCATTCCCAGGGGGAATAGCAGCACCAGCAGGTTCTCCACCGGAATCCGGTAGCAGGCCAGCAGCGTCAGCGCGATGACGGCCGCGGCGATCAGGCTGGCGGCGCTGAAAAAGTCCAGGCCCAGGCCGACCGGGGTCATCAGGTGGGTGAACAGGCTGGCGGCATGGGCTAGCAGGGCCAGCACGCCAAGGCCGACGAGCAGACGTTTGTCCGCTTTGGCGCCTTGGGCCAGACGAGTGCCCTGATAGAGGGTCGCAGCGGCATACAAAATGGCGGCGGCGAGGCTGGGTAGCAAACTGGGTGACAAGGGGAGCATAAATCCTGGTAGGCAAGCCCGAAAGGCGTTGAGTTTGGCACACACCTGCGTTGCACGAAAGACTCCCGGGCCAGACAGCGGGTGTGCATGGGCGCAGTCTTCGCTATAATCCGCGACCTGCCCACGCCGCAGGCTCGGCGAACGCTGTTTTTAATAGCGATTTCCCCCAGCCTGGGCCGCCATTACCTCGGTCTACCTGCATTTCGATGAATAGGGCCTGAAAGGATCGCGCATGTTTGAAAACTTGACTGACCGTCTCTCGCAGACGCTGCGCCACGTTACCGGCAAGGCCAAGCTGACCGAGGACAATATTAAAGACACCCTGCGTGAAGTGCGCATGGCGTTGCTGGAAGCCGACGTGGCTTTGCCGGTGGTGAAGGACTTCGTCAACTCGGTCAAGGAGCGTGCGGTCGGCACCGAAGTGTCCCGCAGCCTGACCCCGGGCCAGGCCTTTGTGAAGATCGTCCAGGCCGAGCTCGAAAGCCTGATGGGCGCGGCCAACGAAGACCTGAACCTCAGCGCCGTGCCGCCAGCCGTCGTGCTGATGGCGGGTCTGCAAGGTGCGGGTAAAACCACCACCGCCGGCAAACTGGCGCGCTTCCTTAAAGAGCGCAAGAAGAAATCCGTGATGGTGGTGTCGGCCGACGTGTACCGTCCGGCGGCCATCAAGCAGTTGGAAATGCTCGCGGGCGAAGTGGGCGTGACCTTCTTCCCGTCCGACCTCAGCCAGAAGCCGGTCGACATCGCCAACGCGGCTATTAAAGAAGCCAAGCTCAAGTTCATCGACGTGGTCATCGTCGATACCGCCGGTCGCCTGCACATCGACGAAGAGATGATGGGCGAGATCAAGGCGCTGCATGCCGCGATCAACCCGGTCGAGACCCTGTTCGTGGTCGACGCCATGACCGGCCAGGATGCGGCCAATACCGCCAAGGCCTTTGGTGACGCACTCCCGCTGACCGGCGTGATCCTCACCAAGGTCGACGGCGACGCCCGTGGCGGTGCCGCGCTGTCGGTACGTGCCATTACTGGCAAGCCGATCAAGTTCATCGGTATGGGCGAGAAGAGCGAAGCGCTCGAGCCGTTCCACCCTGAGCGTATCGCCTCGCGCATCCTCGGCATGGGTGATGTGCTCAGCCTGATCGAGCAGGCCGAAGCCACGCTCGACAAGGACAAGGCCGACAAACTGGCCAAGAAGCTGAAGAAGGGCAAGGGCTTCGATCTCGAAGACTTCCGCGACCAGCTGCAACAGATGAAGAACATGGGCGGCCTCGGCGGCCTGATGGACAAGCTGCCCAACATCGGCGGTGTGAACCTGGCGCAAATGGGCAACGCCCAGGGCGCGGCAGAGAAACAGTTCAAGCAGATGGAAGCCATCATCAACTCCATGACCCCGGCCGAACGCCGCGACCCTGAGCTGATCAGCGGTTCGCGCAAGCGCCGGATCGCCATGGGTTCCGGCACCCAGGTGCAGGACATCGGTCGCTTGATCAAGCAGCACAAGCAGATGCAGAAGATGATGAAGAAATTCTCCGCCAAGGGCGGTATGGCCAAGATGATGCGCGGCATGGGCGGTATGTTGCCCGGCGGCGGCATGCCTAAAATGTAAAGTATTCGAGCGCAAGCCTTGCTTGCGCTCCGCCCCACAGGGATGTGGGATCTCCAGCAAACCCGCCGTTGGCGGGCGCTGACTCGCCGTTTTAACCGACGGCTCTATAGCAGATCTGAATGGCACGCTGATAGGCGCCAGAAAAAGACATTTGCAAAAGTCCGGATATTCCTTAGAATATGCGGCCTTTCGGGCACCTATGCCCGCTGTGCATTTAGATTTGCAGCACCGACTACAGGAACGATGTTCACATGCTAACAATCCGTCTTGCCCTTGGCGGCTCCAAAAAGCGCCCGTTTTACCACTTGACCGTAACCGACAGCCGCAACCCGCGTGACGGTTCGCACAAAGAACAGGTTGGTTTCTTCAACCCTGTTGCTCGTGGTCAAGAAGTTCGTCTGTCCGTGAACCAAGAGCGCGTAGCCTACTGGCTGAGCGTTGGCGCACAGCCATCCGAGCGCGTTGCAAAACTGTTGAAGGACTCGGCTAAGGCCGCAGCCTGAGCAATATGAACGCGACGCCAGCTGTTGCTGATGATTTGATCGTTATCGGCAAGATTTACTCTGTTCATGGCGTTCGCGGCGAAGTGAAGGTGTATTCCTTTACTGATCCGACTGAAAACCTGTTGCAGTACAAAACCTGGACGCTCAAGCGCGAAGGGAGTGTGAAGCAGGTTGAGCTGGTCAGTGGACGCGGGAGCGACAAGTTCCTGGTCGCAAAGCTCAAGGGTCTTGATGATCGTGAAGAAGCTCGTCTTCTGGCCGGTTATGAGATCTGCGTGCCGCGCAACCTGTTCCCTGAATTGACCGACGGCGAGTACTACTGGTACCAGCTCGAAGGTCTGAAGGTTATTGATCAACTCGGGCAATTGCTGGGGAAAATCGATCATCTTCTGGAAACCGGCGCCAATGATGTAATGGTGGTCAAGCCTTGCGCTGGCAGCCTGGATGACCGTGAACGCCTGTTGCCCTATACCGAGCAATGCGTGTTGGCCGTCGACCTGGCAGCGGGCGAGATGAAGGTGGAATGGGACGCGGACTTCTAAGCGTGGCTAATTTGCGCATTGAAGTGATCAGTTTGTTTCCCGAGATGTTTTCCGCCATCAGCGAGTACGGCATCACCAGTCGGGCGGTGAAACAGGGGCTGTTGCAGCTCACCTGTTGGAACCCGCGAGACTACACGACGGATCGACATCACACTGTGGACGATCGCCCATTTGGCGGTGGCCCGGGCATGGTGATGAAGATCAAGCCCCTGGAAGATGCGTTGGTTCAGGCCAAGGCAGCCGCCGGGGAGAAGGCGAAGGTAATTTACCTGTCCCCTCAAGGCCGTCAGCTGAAACAGGCGGCGGTACGCGAACTGGCGAATGAGGAAAGTTTGATCCTGATTGCCGGTCGCTATGAAGGCATTGACGAGCGTTTTATTGAAGCTCATGTCGATGAAGAGTGGTCGATTGGGGACTATGTCCTGTCTGGCGGCGAGCTGCCGGCGATGGTCCTGATAGATGCGGTTACACGACTGCTGCCCGGAGCTTTAGGGCATGCGGACTCCGCGGAGGAAGATTCCTTCACGGATGGTTTGCTGGATTGCCCGCACTACACCCGTCCGGAGGTGTATGTGGATCAGCGTGTTCCCGACGTATTGCTAAGTGGCAATCACGCACACATCCGGCGTTGGCGTTTACAGCAGTCCCTTGGTCGGACCTATGAACGACGCGCCGATCTTCTGGAAAGCCGCTCGCTTTCTGGAGAAGAGAAGAAGCTGCTCGAGGAATACATCCTCGCGCGGGACGATAGTTAACAACGTATCGATGGTAGGTCCATTGACTTACCTTAGGAGCACAGCATGACTAACAAAATCATCCTTGCACTCGAAGCAGAGCAGATGACCAAAGAGATCCCTACCTTTGCCCCGGGCGACACCATTGTCGTTCAGGTGAAAGTGAAGGAAGGCGACCGTTCGCGTCTGCAAGCGTTCGAAGGCGTGGTAATCGCCAAGCGTAACCGTGGTGTGAACAGTGCTTTCACTGTTCGTAAAATCTCCAACGGTGTTGGCGTAGAGCGTACTTTCCAGACCTACAGCCCGCAAATCGACAGCATGGCCGTCAAGCGTCGCGGTGACGTACGTAAAGCCAAGCTGTACTACCTGCGTGACCTGTCCGGTAAAGCAGCTCGCATCAAGGAAAAACTGGCTTAAGTCCAGCTTCCCGATGCAGAAAAAAGCAGCCTACGGGCTGCTTTTTTGTGCCTGAAATTTGCCTATCTGCCGGTATTGACCCATGACCACCCGCCTCGAAGAAATCCAGCGCCGCACCGACCTGTCCGTCACCCACGTGACCAAGGCCGTGTTCCCGCCCACCACCAACCATCACAACACCCTGTTCGGCGGCACTGCCCTGGCCTGGATGGACGAAGTGTCGTTCATCACCGCCACGCGTTTCTGTCGCTTACCTTTGGTGACGGTCTCCACCGACCGTATCGACTTCAACCATGCGATCCCGGCTGGCTCTATCGTTGAGCTGATCGGTCGGGTGATCAAGGTCGGCAACACCAGCCTCAAGGTCGAGGTTGAAGTGTTCGTCGAGAGCATGAGCGCTGATGGCCGTGAAAAGGCGATCCAGGGCGTATTCAGCTTTGTCGCGATTGACGCAGATAAACGCCCTGTCCCAGTACTGCCTGGCTTTGTTGACTGATTACTCGGCGGTGCTGGCCTGCGGTTGAATGACCGCCAGCAAGGTCCAGCCCGCTACGGGCTTCAAATTGCTCTCGGGCGAGACCACGTGCACCCAGCCGCTGGTGTCCCTGGCAAACAGCAAGGTGGCGCGCTCGCCGTGCAACGCCTGGTACTGCTCCCAGCCAAAGCCGTCGGTGAGGCTGGTGCTGTACAACTCGGCGCCTTGGCCCAGCAGGCTGGCCAATTTGGTGTAGCTCAAGGGTTGGCTGCCCAGCAAGTGTCCGCGGTGTTCATGACTGGCCTTGTGCTTGTCGGTGCGACGGTTTTCCTGGCTGCTGGCCAGGGCGAACAGGCGATGGCCGAAGTCATGGCGAAAACGCATGGTGGCCAAGGCATTCAGTTCGCCAGAAGGCGAGAGGGCGAGCAGGTGCCCCAGGCCGACCAGGTCCAGATGGGATTCGGCATGCTGGGAGGCCGGGTTGCCGAAGTACGTAGGCAAGCCTTCCATACGACTGGCGCGGATGTTTTCCCAGCTGGAATCCGTCAGCAACACGCGGCTGCCCAATTGCTGCAACGCCTTGCCGAGTGCTCGCGCCGGGCCGTTCGCACCCACGATCAAAAAGCCGCTAGGCGCCGGCTCAGCGACTTTGAGCAGGCGGGCCAAGGGGCGTGCCGTGGCGCTTTGCAGCACCACGGTGCCGATGATCACCGCGAAGGTCAGCGGCACCAGCAACAACGCGCCTTCGTGGCCAGCCTCATCCAGGCGGATCGCAAAGATCGCTGACACCGCCGCCGCCACAATGCCCCGTGGGGCGATCCAGGCCAGCAGTGCGCGCTCGCGCCAGTTCAACCCCGAGCCAAAGGTCGAAAGCGCCACGTTCAACGGGCGTGCAATGAATTGGATGATCAACAGCAGGATCAACACGAACGGCCCCAGGGCGATCATGGCGTTCAGGTCCAGGCGTGCCGCCAGCAGGATAAACAGCCCGGAAATCAGCAACACGCTGAGGTTTTCCTTGAAGTGCAGGATGTGCCGTACATCCACGCCTTTCATGTTCGCCATCCACATGCCCATCAGCGTGACCGCCAGCAGGCCGGACTCATGCATCACCTGGTTGGAAGCGATGAAGATACCCAGCACGCCCGCCAGTGTCGCCAGGTTATGCAGGTATTCCGGCAACCACTGGCGGCGCATGATCTGCCCCAGTACCCAGCCACCGGCGATGCCGAACAGGCTGCCGCAGAGGATGACGCCGCCGAAGGTCAGCAGGCTGTGGCTCAAACCATCGCCCGACGCACTGGCGATGATAAAGCTATACACCACTACCGCCAGCAGTGCGCCAATCGGGTCGATGACGATGCCTTCCCAGCGCAGGATATTGGCGATGGACGCTTTGGGGCGCACCACACGCAACATGGGCACGATCACGGTTGGGCCGGTGACCAGTGTCAGGGTGCCGAACAGCAGTGCCAGCATCCAGTCGAAACCCAGCAGCCAGTGGGTGGCCAGGGTGATCACCGCCCAGGTCGAGAGTGCGCCGACGGTGACCAGCCGGTGGACGACGCTGCCGATTTCCTTCCATTCCGACAGGTGCAGGGTCAGGCTGCCCTCAAACAGGATCAGCGCCACTGCCAACGACACCAATGGCATCAACAGAGGGCCGAACATTTCCTGCGGGTCGAGCCATCCGAGTATCGGCCCTGCCAGAATCCCGCTCAGCAGAAGAAACAGAATCGCCGGCAGTTTCAGGCGCCAGGCCAGCCACTGGCAGCCGAGTGCGGCCACGCCAATACCGCCAAAAGCCAACAAAATCTGTTGTTCGTTCATTAAAGCTTCCTGTTCCTTGAATTAGCGGGCTATGAAAGACTAATGGCTCTTGCCACAGTTCACTAAATAATTCGCGTATTGCCTTGTGCTGCGTTGCTTGAGTGCCCATGCCTGCTATTGACCATCCCCTGATCGACCGCTTCCTCGACGCCCTCTGGTTGGAAAAAGGCCTGTCGGACAACACACGCCAGGCCTACCGCAGTGACCTGGCGCTGTTTAACGGCTGGCTGCAGGAGAAAAAACTTGAGCTGAAAAATGCCGGGCGCGAGCTGATCCTCGATCACCTGGCCTGGCGCCTGGAGCAGAACTACAAACCGCGCTCCACTGCGCGATTCCTCTCCGGCGTGCGTGGCTTTTATCGCTACCTGCTGCGGGAAAAACTCATTGCCGTCGACCCGACCCTACAAATCGACATGCCGCAACTCGGCAGGCCGTTGCCAAAATCCTTGTCGGAAGCCGACGTCGATGCCCTGCTCGCGGCCCCAGACCTGAGCGAGGCCATCGGCCAGCGCGACCGCGCGATGCTTGAGGTGCTGTATGCCTGCGGCCTGCGCGTCACCGAACTGATCAGCCTGACGCTGGAGCAGGTCAACCTGCGCCAGGGCGTGTTGCGCGTGATGGGCAAGGGCAGCAAGGAGCGGCTGGTGCCCATGGGCGAGGAGGCGATTGTGTGGGTCGAGCGCTACATGCGCGATGCGCGCCACGAACTGCTGGGTGGGCGCCCCAGCGACGTGCTGTTCCCCAGCCAGCGCGGCGAGCAGATGACCCGCCAGACCTTCTGGCACCGCATCAAGCACCAGGCCAAAGTGGCCGGGATCGGCAAGGCGCTGTCACCCCACACCTTGCGCCATGCCTTCGCCACCCACTTGCTCAACCACGGCGCGGATTTGCGCGTGGTACAGATGCTGCTCGGCCACAGCGACTTATCCACAACCCAGATCTACACCCATGTGGCGCGCGCACGTTTGCAGGATATGCACGCCAAGCATCACCCGCGCGGATAAAACCGTCAGAAATGGCCCATTTTACCTGTCGCGGTCTGCCCTCCCGCCCAACTGTGGTAGGCTTTGCCGGTTCGCAAAGGGGACGGCATCCATTGTGGTCCAGATCAGTATTCTGCTCCCGTCCCTGCCTCTGCCTTCAGGAGTTCCCATGCGCTTGACCCAGATTATTGCCGCCGCAGCCATTGCGTTGGTTTCCACCTTTGCGGTCGCCGATGATGCGGCCGAGCAGACCATTCGCAAGAGCCTGGCCAACCTGGCGCTCGATACCCCGATCGAAAGCATCAGCGCCAGCCCCATGGCCGGCCTGTATGAAGTCAAGCTCAAGGGTAGCCGCGTGCTGTACGCCAGTGCCGATGGCCAGTACATCGTCCAGGGCTACCTGTTCCAGCTCAAGGACGGCAAGCCGGTCAACCTGACCGAGAAGGCCGAGCGCCTGGGCGTGTCCAAGCTGATCAACGGCATCCCGGTGGCTGAAACCGTGGTTTACCCCGCCATTGGCGAAACCAAGACCCACATCACCGTGTTCACCGACACCACCTGCCCGTACTGCCACAAGCTGCACGCTGAAATCCCGGCACTGAACAAGCTGGGCGTGGAAGTGCGCTACGTCGCGTTCCCGCGCCAGGGCCTGGGTTCGCCGGGTGACGAGCAGTTGCAAGCCGTATGGTGTTCGGCCGACAAAAAGGCGGCCATGGACAAGATGGTCGACGGCAAGGAAATCAAATCGGCCAAATGCGCCAACCCGGTTTCCAAGCAGTTCGCCCTGGGCCAGTCCATTGGTGTGAACGGTACACCGGCCATCGTTTTGGCCGACGGCCAGGTGATTCCGGGCTACCAGCCGGCGCCGCAAGTTGCCAAACTGGCACTGGGTGCCAAGTAAGCATTTATCGTTGAGCCTTTGACGATCATGGCCCGCCGAACCGTCGGCGAGTCATTAATTGAGAGCCGCAGTTGTGCGGCTGTTTTCACGGCCGACCTAGCGTCGGCCGTTTCATGGGGAGTTCTTCAGTGAAACCGGTCAAAGTAGGCATCTGTGGGTTAGGGACCGTCGGTGGCGGTACCTTCAACGTACTTCAGCGTAACGCTGAAGAAATTTCCCGCCGCGCAGGTCGCGGGATTGAAGTGGCGCAGATTGCCACGCGTTCGCCAAAGCCTCAGTTCGAAACGACCGGTATTGCGATTACCAACGATGTGTTCGCCGTGGCCACCAACCCTGAGATCGATATCGTCATCGAACTGGTTGGCGGCTACACCGTGGCCCGCGAGTTGGTGCTCAAGGCCATTGAGCACGGCAAGCACGTGGTCACCGCCAACAAGGCGCTGATCGCCGTGCACGGCAACGAGATCTTCGCCAAGGCCCGCGAGAAAGGCGTGATCGTGGCGTTCGAAGCTGCGGTGGCCGGTGGTATCCCGGTGATCAAGGCAATCCGCGAAGGCCTGTCCGCCAACCGCATCAACTGGGTGGCCGGCATCATCAACGGCACCGGTAACTTCATCCTCACCGAAATGCGCGAGAAGGGCCGTACCTTCGAAGACGTGCTGGCCGAAGCCCAGGCCCTGGGTTACGCCGAAGCCGACCCGACCTTCGACGTGGAAGGCATCGACGCGGCCCACAAGCTGACCATCCTGGCGTCCATCGCTTTTGGTATCCCGCTGCAATTCGACAAGGCCTACACCGAAGGCATCACCAAGCTGACCACCGCCGACGTGAACTACGCCGAAGCCCTGGGCTACCGCATCAAGCACCTGGGCGTAGCGCGCAGCACCCCGGCCGGTATCGAATTGCGGGTGCACCCGACGCTGATCCCGGCCGACCGCCTGATCGCCAACGTCAATGGCGTGATGAACGCGGTGATGGTCAACGGTGACGCCGCCGGTTCCACCCTGTTCTACGGCGCCGGTGCCGGCATGGAGCCGACCGCTTCGTCAGTGATCGCCGACCTGGTGGACGTGGTTCGCGCCATGACCAGCGACCCGGAAAACCGTGTGCCGCACCTGGCCTTCCAGCCGGACTCGCTGTCGGCCCACCCGATCCTGCCGATCGAAGCCTGCGAAAGTGCCTACTACCTGCGCATCCAGGCCCAGGACCATCCAGGCGTGCTGGCCCAGGTGGCCAGCATCCTGTCGGAGCGCGGTATCAACATCGAGTCGATCATGCAGAAGGAAGTCGAGGAACAAAACGGCCAGGTGCCGATGATCTTGCTGACCCACCGCGTGCTCGAACAGCACATCAACGATGCCATCCATGCCCTGGAAGCCTTACAAGGCGTGGTCGGCCCGGTGGTGCGGATTCGCGTCGAACACTTGAACTAACCGATTTGTTCCAGGGGCCCCGTCCATTCGGCGCCCCTGTTCGAGAATGTTTTAGAGGAGCCAGTCATGCGTTACATCAGCACCCGCGGCCAGGCACCGGCCCTGAATTTCGAGGACGTTCTGCTGGCAGGCCTTGCCACCGACGGCGGCCTGTATGTGCCCGAAAACCTGCCACGCTTCACCCAGGAAGAAATCGCCTCCTGGGCCGGCCTGCCGTATCACGAGCTGGCTTTCCGAGTGATGCGCCCGTTCGTCACCGGCAGCATTCCGGATGCGGATTTTAAAAAGATCCTGGAAGAGACGTACGGCGTGTTTGCCCATAGCGCCATCGCACCTCTGCGCCAGTTGAACGGCAACGAGTGGGTACTGGAGCTGTTCCACGGCCCGACCCTGGCGTTCAAGGACTTTGCCCTGCAACTGCTCGGTCGCCTGCTCGACTACGTGCTGGAAAAGCGCGGCGAGCGCGTGGTAATCATCGGCGCCACCTCCGGCGACACCGGCTCGGCGGCCATCGAAGGGTGCAAGCACTGCGAAAACGTCGATATCTTCATCCTGCACCCGCACAAGCGCGTGTCGGAGGTGCAACGTCGGCAGATGACCACCATCTTCGGTGAGAACATTCACAACATCGCCATCGAAGGCAACTTCGACGACTGCCAGGAAATGGTCAAGAACAGCTTCGCTGACCAGAGCTTCCTCAAGGGCACGCGTCTGGTGGCGGTGAACTCGATCAACTGGGCGCGGATCATGGCCCAGATCGTCTACTACTTCCATGCATCGCTGCAGTTGGGCGGCCCGGCGCGTTCGGTGTCGTTTTCGGTGCCGACCGGCAACTTCGGCGACATCTTCGCCGGTTACCTGGCACGCAACATGGGCCTGCCGATCAACCAGTTGATCGTCGCCACCAACCGCAACGACATCCTGCATCGCTTCATGAGCGGCAACCAGTATGTGAAGGAAACCCTGCACGCCACGCTGTCGCCGTCCATGGACATCATGGTCTCGTCGAACTTCGAACGCTTGCTGTTCGACATGCACGGTCGCAACGGCGCAGCCCTGGCCGAGTTGATGAACAGCTTCAAGCAAGGTGGCGGTTTCAGCGTCGAGCAAGAGCGCTGGACCGAAACCCGCAAGCTGTTCGATTCCCTGGCCGTGGACGATGCGCAGACCTGCGAAACCATCGCGCAGGTCTATGCCGAAACCGGCGAAGTGCTCGACCCGCACACGGCTATCGGCGTGAAAGCCGCCCGCGAATGCCGCCGCAGCCTGGATATTCCAATGGTGATCCTCGGTACCGCGCACCCGGTCAAGTTCCCGGAAGCGGTCGAGAAAGCCGGCATTGGCAAGGCCCTGGAGTTGCCGGAGCATTTGACCGACCTGTTCGAGCGCGAAGAGCGCTGCACCGTATTGGCCAATGACCTGAAGACAGTGCAGGCGTTTGTCAGCCAGCATGGCAATCGGGGCAAACCGCTCTAATCAAGAATGGGGTAGCGGGTTTGTGTGGGAGCTGGCTTGCCTGCGATGCAGGCGCCTCGGTACGACTGAATACCCAGGCGTCTGCATCGCGGGCAAGCCCGGCTCCCACATTCAGCTAACTCACCCGCTGACCCTGAGGCGGATATCAGGCTGCTACAGGTATGCATTCAGCTTTTTGCAGTCGGCCAAGCCCGTCCTCGTGACGGGCTTTTTCATTCTGGCGAGCCATACTTGCCCAGTCGCCCAATCAAGGAAACCCAACCGGTGCAGGTGTTGATCCAATGGACGTTGAAGCTGGTGTGCCTGTTGTGGCTCATCCAGGTGCCCATGAGCCTGGCCGCCGTCAGCCTGCCGTTCAAACTGGTCCCGGCGTTTATCCCGCTTGAACCTATGCCGCTGGCGCCAACGGAGCAGCAGTGGTTGGCGGCGCATCGGACACTCAAAGTGGGTATCTCGATAGATGACTACCAGCCGATCGATATCACCCGCGACCGCAATCGCTACCAGGGCATCAGCGCCGATTATTTGAGCCTGGTTGGCGCGCGGCTGGGTGTGCCCATGCAAGTGCTGGGCTTCTCCGAGCGCGCCCAGGCGGTCGAAGCGCTGCGCAACGGCACCATCGACATTCTCACCAGTGCCAATGGTTACGAGCGTGACGTACCTGGCCTGCAATTCACCCCGGACTACATGCCCGACCGCTCGGTGGTGGTGCTGCGTCGCGACGATACCCAAGGCGACGATCTGGCCGGCAAGAAGCTGGTGTTGCTCGACGGCTACGCCAACGTGCAGAAGGTGCACGCGGCGTATCCCGACAGCCACATCATGCTCGCCCCCAACCTCTACAGCGGCCTCGAAGCCTTGAAGCAAGGTGACGTCGATGCGTTTATCGGCAACGAAGTGATTGTGCGCGCCTATAAATCGCTGCGGCCTTACCTGGGGTTGCAGATCAAGGAGCAGAGCCGGCTGGCGCCCATCGGTTTTGCCTTCGCCACCCGCCAGGCAGATCCGTTGTTGGGGGCCATGATGAACCGCGCGCTGGCAAGCCTTGACGAGTCGGTGCAGCGTGAAATCCTCGCGCGCTGGACCACCGGGCTCGGCGTCGGTATCAGTGGTGAGCGCGTTGCGTTGTCGGCGTCGGAGCAGGCCTGGGTGCGTGAGCATCCCCATGTCGTGGTGGTGGCCCAGCAGATGTCGCCTTACATTTTCAGGGACAAGGACGGCCAGTGGGTTGGCCTGAATGTCGACCTGTTGAATCGCATCTCGCGCATGACCGGTTTGCAGTTCGTCTATGAAGAGGTGGGTTCTACTGCGCAAACCCTGGAATGGCTGGAAACCGGCCGGGCACAGATGAACACGACCCTGGCTGTGAATCAGGAGCGCAGTGCGTTGCTCAACTTCAGTCATGGTTTTGGCGGGTCCGGCTGGGTGTTTATCGAACGTGCCGATGCCTCGCCCCTGACGGGCTTGAACCAGTTGGACGGCAAGGTGCTGGCATTGCCGGCGCGCCACGTCTTGGAGAGCCAGATTCGCCATGACCATCCGCGTATCAAGTTGCGCTTGGTGGACAATTACAACCAGGCCCGTGAGCTGGTACGACGGGGCGAGGCGGCCGCCACGATACAGACCGAAGTGGAAGTGCAGAGTTACCCGGAAGATGGCCTACGTATCGGACGCAGTGTCGATGGCAAGTGGTCGTCCAACTGCCTGTCGGTGCGCAAGGACCAACCTGAGCTGCTGAGCATTCTGAACAAGGCCCTGGAGGCGTTGCCGGTGGCTGAGCTGAGTGCGTTGCGCCTGCGTTGGATCGGTGCCGTGGCGATTCCGCTGCCGGCCTGGCAACGCGTACCGCCATGGGCCTATTGGACGGTGGCCACGGCGCTGCTGTTTGTGTTGGTGTCGCTGGTGTGGAACAGCCGGCTCAAGCGCCAGATTCGCCAACGGCTGGAGGCCGAGCAACGGCTCAACGACCAGTTGGCGTTCAAGCGCGCACTGCTCGACGGCATGCCCAACCCGCTGTTCGTCCGCGACCTGGACGGGCGCCTGGTGACCTGCAATAAAAGTTATGAACAGCAATTGGCGACCCGGCTGGAGCTGATCCAGGGCCTGACGCTGATGGAGAGCAAGGTCGTGCCCGACGCCACAGCGGCACGCCTGCACGAAGGCCACATGGAGCAATTGGCCACGCAGCAGCCGTTGTTTGTCGACCGGCAATTGGAGCTCAACGGCGGCAGTTATCACGTCTACCAGTGGACCGTGCCTTTTTTTGATGCCCAGGGCCGTCTGCAGGGATTGTTGGGCGGTTGGATCGATATCAACGAACGCAAAGACCTGGAGCGCCAGTTGATGGACGCACGCCAGGCCGCCGACGAAGCGAACTACGCCAAAAGTGCATTTCTCTCGGCCTTGAGCCACGAGATTCGCACTCCCATGACTGCCATCATTGGCTTGCTCGAACTGGAGCAAGAGCGTTGCCTGGCAAGCGGCCAGCCGGTTTCCGAGGCGCTGCAGGTGGCCCATCGTTCGGCGCGCGAGCTGATTGCGCTGATGGGCGACAGCCTGGACTTGGCCAAGATCGAGGCCGGCCACCTGCAACTGGCGCCACAGACCACCGAGTTGAAGCGTTTTTTCGAGGGCATTCAGAGCCTGTTCGAAGCCACAGCGCAAAAGAAGGGCCTGCACCTGACCCTGGCGTTTGATCCGGCTGCTCAGGGTTATTACTGGTTCGACCCGCTGCGGTTACGCCAGGTGATGCACAACCTGTTGGGCAATGCGCTCAAATTTACCGAGCGGGGCGGGGTTCACCTCAGCGTGACTTGCCAACGGGATGAGACCGATACCGAATACCTGCACCTGTGCGTCAAGGACAGTGGCCCGGGCATCAGCGCCGAGCAACAGCCGCGGGTGTTCAAGCCTTTTACTCAGGTGAGCGCCTTGACCGCTGCGCAACACGGTGGCACCGGGCTGGGCCTGAGTATCTGCAAGCAACTGGTGGAATTGATGGGCGGCAGCATTCACCTCGATAGCGTGGTGGGCGAGGGGACGGTGGTGTGCATTGACCTGCGCCTAGACCGGGTCAGCACCGATGATGTGCCGGCAACGCCCACCGCGACGTTGTTACCGACGGGGCGCAGCCTGTCGATACTGGTGGTGGATGATTTGGCGGCCAACCGCCTGGTGCTGGCGCAGCAGTTGCAGTTCCTCGGTCATCAAGTGGTCGCCCTGGAGTCGGCCGAGGCCGCGTTGCAACGCTGGCGTGAGCAACGTTTTGACGTGTTGGTCACCGATTGCCAGATGCCCGGCATGTCCGGTTATGCCTTGAGTGCGGCGATACGGCGCCTCGAAGCCGAGGAGCAACGGCCTCGTAGCGCGCTGGTGGGTTGCACCGCGAACGCCATGAAAGATGAACAACGCCGCTGCGAGGACGCCGGTATGGATGAACTGCTGGTCAAGCCGGTGACCTTGGAACACTGGACCCAAGTGCTGGCACGCCTGGCACCCCAGCGTTCGTTCGATATCCAGGCCCTGCGCACCATGACCCAGGCCGATGGCCCGGTGCTGCAAAGCATGTTGCAGGAACTGGCCAAGAGCCTGGACCACGAACACGAGGTGTTGGCGGGTGCCCTGGCCGAGCGCGACGTGGCACGCTTGAATGCATCGCTGCACCGGCTCAAGGGCATTTGCTCGCTGGTGGACGCACTGCCACTGGCCAAGGCCTGTGTCGCCCTTGAGCAATGCGCCCGTGAACAGCGCGGCGCCGAGCTTGAAGAACCCTGGTTGCGCTTGTCCGAGGTGCTCAAGGCGTTTCGTCGCGACCTGCAACCTTATCTGGATGCGTAACCCAGCCCGTATGCCGATCAGCCAAGCGAACGCAATGCTCAAGGCAACGAAGATCAAATGTGGGAGCTGGCTTGCCGGCGATAGCGGTAGTGCAGTAACAGATGTAGCGACTGACACACCGCCTTCGCCGGCAAGCCAGCTCCCACAGGAGGTCTGCGCTTGACCGACAAGGCTTGCCCCTCCCACATTTAAAGAAGCTTTTAGGACACGTCCTATGGGATACGGCGTAGCGTATGGCTACTGTGCAGGACTTTCTCTGTACCGACACCCTTACCCATGCGATCCCTGAACGTCCTGATCCTCGAAGACAACCCGTTTCAACTGATGGCCCTGCACCAGATGCTCAATGCCAACGGTGTGTTCAATGTGCGGGCCGCGGAAACGGTCGAAATTGCCCGCCAGTCCCTGGACAGCAAAGGCCCGGTGGATATCGCCATCTGCGACCTGTACCTGGAGCAGGGCGATGGCCTGGCGTTGATCCGTGAGTTGGCGGAACGCCGCCTGGCCCAGGTGTTGATCCTGCTCAGCAACGCCGAGCCCGACGTGCTGGAAGGCGTGGCGAACATGGCTCGCCAATTGGGGCTCAAGGTCTTGGCGTGCTTGCCCAAGCCGGCCTCGGCCAAGCTGATCGGGCAAGTATTGAGCGATTGTCAGGAGCACTTGCGTCCAGGGCCAGCGGTGCTGTCCTGGGAGCGCGTCCGTCAACTGCTGAGCTTGAGCGAGCAGGAACAACTGCCGCCCTCGGCGGATGTCAGCCAGGCGACTATCGCAGCCTGTGGCAGGGTCTGGTACCAGCCCATCGTCAGTCAGGCCGGTGTGTTGCAAGGGGTGGAGGCGCTGGCGCGTTGGCAGTTGCAGGACGGTGAGCTATTGCTGCCTGACGAGTTCCTGCCAGTGCTGGAGTTTGCCGGCATGGAAGAGGCGTTTACCTGGCATGTGCTGGAGCAGGCGCTTGGCCTGGCGAACCAGGTGATGGGCGAAAGCGGCCGAGTGCTGCCGGTAGCTGTGAACATTCCCGGGCGTATGCTGGAGCGCGAGCACTTCCCCCAGGTGCTGCAAGGTTTGCTGCAACTTCATGGTGTGCCCGCCCATAGCCTGACCCTGGAGTTGGTGGAAACCTCGACGCTGAAAACCGACAGCGCCCATGTCACTGGGTTGCTGCGCTTGCGCATGTTGGGTTGCCAGTTGTCCATCGGCGACTTCGGCATGGGCGGCACCAGCCTGCAGCATTTGCTGGAACTGCCTTTTACCGAGCTGAAAATTCCCCCGGCGTTTGCCTGTGGGATGGCCAATGATGATCGCAAGGCCGCTGTGGTGGCGGGCGCCATGAGCATGGCGGCGCGCCTGGATGTCGCCGTGGTGGTCACCGGCGTGGAAACCGCCGCCGATTATCACGCCGTGGGCGAACTGGGCGCGGCGTGGCTGCAAGGTTGCTTTATCGCCCGGCCGATGGAGGCCGAGACGCTCAAGCAATGGATCGCGTTCCAGGCTAGGCCAGCCCGTGTTCCTGCACGTAAATAAACAGGGCGGCATCGTTGACCAGCCCCAGCTTGCGCATGGCGCTGACTTTTTGCGCGCTGACGGTCTGCTTGCTGCGGTGCAGGTGCGCGGCGATCTCGCCCACCGTCATGCCACTGGCCAACAGGCGAATCACCTCCAGTTCCCGGGGTGACAGGTGCTCCTGGGAGTGCAGGCGATCAGCGCCGACTTCCCCGGCCAGGCTCAGCGCCTGGCGGATGGTCTGGGCCACATAGGTACGTTGCTGGCGAACCTGGCGGATCGCCTGGGGCAGCTCATCGGCCAGGCTGGCCTTGCTCAGCAAGCCCATCACGCCCAACGCCAGGATGGAATGAAACAACCCGGCATTGTTGAGCATGGTCACCACCACAATGGGCAGGTGCGGATAGTGCCGGCGCAGTTGCTCGATCAAGCGCAACCCGTCGGCTTGGGGCTCGACGGGCATCATGAAGTCGGTCACCACCACATCGCAGGCACAGTGTTGCAACAACGCACTGAGGGCCTGGGGGGAATTGGCCTCGCCGACGATGCTGATATGCGTGTCACGCTCGAGCACGGCGCGCAGGCCAATCAGGAAAATCGGGTGATCGTCGGCAATCACGATACGCAAGGGCGGTTCAGACGCAGCTCTCAAGGCAGGCTCCCGGGACAATCCAGGGATTCTAGCCTGTGCGCCGTTGTTTTTTCTCTGTCATCTTTTCCGTGCATGCTCGTTTTCCTCAAGCAGTGGATTACACAAAAGGTAGAACTTTCTGCTTTGAGCACGGGTCACTTGAATGTCAGCCTCTTCGTGACATTTTTGTTTTTCGAACCTTTTTCGAATGATTGAGTGGTGATCGAGATGGAAAGTATCAACCTATTGCTCAGCCAAGCACTGAGCCCTTATCAGGTTACGCTGACCTCTGCCGGTATGCGCGACGACTGCCTGGTAACCGTGAAGAACCCCGGTGGTGCCATCGTGGTTGAACGTGAAGTCGATCGTGCGCAATTGAGCGACAAGCGCGCGCTGGTGGATGTGGTGGATTGCCTGCTCCGCGACCTGAAAATCGCCGAAGGGCGCCTGGAACCTTCAGTCATCGCTGCCTTGCGCAACGCCTCCCAAACCCGTGGCGGCGCACTGGCATGAAACATTATTTTTCTTCGGAACCTTCCTACAAGGTGGTCAGTCAGAGTTTGTAACAGCAAGAGCAGGCATTGTGCTCCGGTGTTTGTCGCTTGCTGTGCGGGTCTTTTTGTAGACCACGTTTAACCCCGAGTTGTCTCCCCACTGCTCGGGGTTTCTTTTTGCCTGGGATTTGTCAGATCGCGCCATCCTCGCGCAGGCGAGTGATAGCCGCCGCGTCGTAGCCCAAGGCATTGAGCACCAGGCTGTTGTGTTCACCCAGTTGCGGGCCGACCCATTCGCAGCTGCCCGGTGTGTCCGAGAGCTTGGGCACGATGCCGGGCATCTTGAAGTCCTTGCCGCCCGGCAACTGCGCCTTGAGGAACATTTCCCGGGCCAGGAATTGCGGGTCGCCCAGCATGTCTTCGGCGCTGTAGATGCGGCTGGCGGGCACCTCGGCTTTGTTCAGATGCTCAATCACCTGGTCGAGAGACAGCGAATTGACCCAGCGATCAATCACGCCGTACAGCTCATCGCGGCGAGCGTCACGCCCGTCATTGCTGGCCAGTGCAGGGTCGTCCGCCAAGTCGTCACGGCCGATCACCCGCATGAAGCGCTTGAAGATTGCATCGCCATTGGCGCCGATCTGCACATGCTTGCCGTCTGCGGTGGTGTGGATCGAGGACGGGGTGATACCGGGCATGATGTTGCCGGTGCGCTCACGGATAAACCCGAACACATCGAACTCGGGGATCATGCTTTCCATCATGGCGAAGATGGCCTCATACAGCGCCACATCCACCACCTGGCCCAAGCCGCCGTTGACTTCGCGGTGACGCAGCGCCATCAGCGCGCCGATCACTGCCCACAACGCGGCAATCGAGTCGCCGATGGAAATCCCGGTGCGCACCGGCGGGCGGTCCTCGAAGCCGGTGATATAGCGCAAGCCGCCCATGGACTCGCCCACCGCGCCAAACCCCGGCTGGTCCTTCATCGGTCCCGTCTGGCCGAAGCCCGAGAGGCGTACCATCACCAGCTTGGGGTTGAGGGCGTGCAGGGTTTCCCAGCTCAGGCCGAGTTTCTCTAGCACGCCTGGGCGGAAGTTTTCGATCAGGATGTCGGCGTCGGCCAACAGTTGCTTGAGGATCGCCAGGCCTTCAGGGTGCTTGAGGTTGAGGGTCAGCGACTGCTTGTTACGGGCCTGCACGAACCACCACAGCGAGGTGCCTTCATACAGCTTGCGCCATTTGCGCAGCGGGTCGCCGCCGTCCGGGGATTCGACCTTGATCACCTCGGCGCCGAATTCAGCGCAAATGCGTGAGGCAAACGGGCCGGCGATCAAAGTGCCCAGTTCGATGACTTTCAGGCCGGCAAGTGGTTTGGCAGTGAGCGACATGGGGATCCTTACGAGCGCGGGACGATGATGTCCTGCTTTTTAACATAGGCGAGCCGCGCGGATGCAGCGCAGTATTCGTTCAATGCCCTCGCCATCGGTTAGACTGGCCGCCTTTCCTTGTCTTTAGAAGCCCGTTCATGGCCCAGCCGTCCACGACCTACAAATTCGAACTCAACCTCACCGACCTCGACCGCTCGGTGTACGAGAGCGTCAAACAGACCATCGCCCGCCACCCTTCGGAAACCGAAGAGCGCATGACCGTGCGCCTGCTGGCGTACGCCCTCTGGTACAACGAGCAGTTGGCGTTCGGGCGTGGCCTGTCGGATGTAGACGAACCGGCCCTGTGGGAAAAAAGCCTGGATGATCGGGTTTTGCACTGGATCGAAGTCGGCCAGCCAGATGCCGACCGCCTGACCTGGTGCTCGCGTCGCACCGAACGCACCAGCCTGCTGGCCTATGGCAGCCTGCGCGTGTGGGAAGGCAAGGTGGTGCCGGTGGCCAACAACCTGAAAAACGTGCACATCGCTGCCGTGCCCCAGGAAGTCTTGGAGACCCTGGCCAAGGACATGCCGCGGGTGATCAAGTGGGACGTGATGATCAGCGAAGGCACGATCTTTGTGACCGATGACCGTGGCCAGCATGAAGTGCAACTGCAATGGCTGGTCGGCGAGCGCGGTTGAAAAGGTGGGAGCTGGCTTGCCTGCGAGGGCATCCACTCGGTGTGTCTGATGTACCGAGTCGTATGCATCGCAGGCAAGCCAGCGCCCACACTTGATCTCTGCTGCGTTCACTTTCTGTGTTTAACCGATGTATTAGAAGAGAAGCTCCCGTCACCCCATGCGTATCGATCCCCGCCCATTGCCCGCCGTCCTGCCTTTTCTCGGTGAACTGCCGCCGCTGTTGACCCGCCTTTACGCCGCACGCGGGGTGCAGTCGGAGGCCGAGCTGGACAAGAGCCTGGCGCGGTTGATTCCCTATCAGCAGCTCAAGGGCATCGATGCGGCGGTGGACTTGCTGGTGACGGCCCTGGAGCAACGCCAGCGCATCCTGATCGTCGGTGACTTCGACGCCGATGGCGCCACGGCGAGTACCGTGGGCACCCTGGGCCTGCGTTTGCTTGGCGCGGCCCATGTCGATTACCTGGTGCCCAACCGCTTCGAATACGGCTACGGCCTGACCCCGGAAATCGTCGCGGTGGCGCTGGAGCGCGAGCCGCAGTTGCTGATCACCGTGGACAACGGTATCTCCAGCGTCGAAGGCGTGGCGGCGGCGAAAGCGGCGGGGTTGCAGGTGCTGGTGACCGACCACCACTTGCCCGGCGATGAACTGCCGGCCGCTGACGCCATCGTCAATCCTAACCAGCCGGGCTGCACATTTCCCAGCAAGGCCCTGGCCGGCGTCGGCGTGATCTTCTATGTATTGATGGCCCTGCGTGCACGGTTGCGCAGCCTGGGTTGGTATGACAACAAGCCCCAGCCGAACATCGGTGAACTGCTTGATCTGGTGGCCCTGGGCAGCGTCGCTGACGTGGTGCCGCTGGACGCCAACAACCGCATCCTCGTGCACCAGGGGCTGGAGCGTATTCGGGCCGGTCGGGCGCGGCCGGGGATCAAGGCGATCCTGGAAGTGGCCAAGCGTGATCATGCGCGTATCACCTCCACCGACCTGGGTTTTATCCTCGGCCCGCGCCTGAATGCCGCCGGACGCCTGGATGATATGAGCTTGGGCATCGAATGCCTGCTTACCACGGACTTCGCCGCCGCACGGGAAATGGCCGCGCAACTGGACGGCATGAACCAGGACCGTAAGTCCATCGAGCAAGGCATGCAGCGCGAGGCCCTGGCCCAGCTCAAGGACCTGCCGGTGGAGTCGATGCCGTACGGTCTGTGCCTGTTTGACCCGGAGTGGCACCAAGGGGTGATCGGGATCCTCGCGTCACGTATGAAGGAGCGTTATTTCCGCCCGACCATCGCCTTCGCCGATGCCGGTGATGGCCTGCTCAAGGGCTCTGGACGCTCGGTGCAAGGCTTTCATATCCGCGATGCGCTGGCGGTCGTCGCCAGCCAGCACCCCAACCTGATCACCAAGTACGGCGGCCACGCCATGGCGGCGGGGCTGACCTTGCCCGAGGCCAACTTCCCGTTGTTTGCGCAAGCCTTCGATGCCGAAGTGCGCCGGCAACTGCGCGAAGAAGACCTCACCGGCCGCCTGCTTTCAGACGGCACCCTGGCGGTTGAAGAATTTCACCTGGAACTGGCCCGCGCCCTGCGCCATGCCGGCCCGTGGGGGCAGCACTTTCCCGAGCCGTTGTTTCACGGGGTATTCCAATTGGTGGAGCAGCGGGTGGTGGGCGAGCGGCATTTGAAAGTGGTGCTCAAGAGCGAGTGCGGGTCGGTGAAGCTCGATGGCATCGCCTTTGGTGTGGACCGCGAAGTGTGGCCAAACCCGACGGTGCGTTGGGTGGAATTGGCCTACAAGCTGGATGTGAATGAATTTCGTGGCAATGAGACGGTGCAACTGATGATTGCGCACATCGAACCGCGCTAGTTTTCATCAACACCACGTACCACTGTGGGAGCGGGCTTGCCCGCGATGACGGAGTG
Organism: Pseudomonas sp. CCI1.1; assembly: GCF_034348165.1. Lineage (NCBI taxonomy): Bacteria > Pseudomonadati > Pseudomonadota > Gammaproteobacteria > Pseudomonadales > Pseudomonadaceae > Pseudomonas > Pseudomonas sp. CCI1.1. Next base: position 3,294,858 of record NZ_CP133780.1, on the reverse strand, counting down.
TCAGTCAACGCTACTGTGACTGAGCCACCGCTATCGCGGGCAAGCCCGCTCCCACATTGGGTCTTAGGTTAAGCTGGAGTTATTCGGCTTTGGCCTGATGCTTGACGATAATATCCACCAAGCGCTTGGCCAGCGCCGGGTAGTTCTCATCGAAGTGATGCCCGCCCGGCAGCTTCATGGCTTCGCCCACGGCGGTCTTGTCGGTGCAGCCACTCTCGTCGACTTCTTCGGCGCCGTAGATGCACACGACTTTCTCAGGCGGCAGCTTGGCCATTTCCGGGCCGGTGGCGGCTTCTTTGCCGGCGTTGCCCAGCCAGCCTTCCACTTCGATTTCAAAGCTGCCGGTACGGGCGAAGGCCAGCAGGATGATCGCGTCCACCCGTTGCTGTTCGTTCTCTGGCATACGGTTGTAGATGGCCGGCAATACGTCGGCGCCGAACGAGTAACCGGTCAGCACGAAGCGCTTGGTGCCCCACTTTTGCCGGTAGTGTTGCATCAGCTCGGTGAGGTCCTTGGCGCTTTGCTCCGGCGTCTTGTGCTGCCAGTAGTAGCGCAGGGTGTCGATGCCCACCACCGGGTAGCCGATCTTCGCCATCTCGCCCGCCACGTCGCGGTCCAGGTCGCGCCAGCCGCCGTCACCGGAGAGGAATAGGGTCACGGTGTCCTTGGCTTGGCCAGCAGGCACTTCCACCACCGGAATCGCCAGGCCGCCGTTGTCCGAACCGACCAGTTGCTTGCGCAGTTCGTTATTCAGCACCTGTGGGTAATGAATGTCGTAGTCGCTGATGCTGGTAGTAGCGCGCGGTGTGTCACGTACGAAACTGGCGCTTTCATCGTCGGGGTTATCGTTCCACGCCACCAGCCAGCTGCCATGGGCGGCGGTTTTCGGCAGCGGGTCGTTGCAGCCTTCCTGTTTCAGGGCGAAGCCCACGGAGATGGCGTTGGCCTTGTCGTCGTTCTGGGTGGCCAGCCAGCGCCAGGCGAGTGCGGCGCCAGGGCCGATGCCGCTGACCAGGGTTGCCGGGCCTTTGAGCTGGGCCAGGGCGCCTTGCAGGGCTTTTTCCTGCAGTGCGCAGTCATCCTTGGGCAGCACCACCTGAACCAGTTGCGCAGCACCACCCTGGCTCAGGGCAATCAGTTGGCTGTCGGTCAGGGTTTCGTCGGCCATCACCGCCACGGCCACGCGGGCTTTTGCGTTGCTGGCCGGGGTTACGCGGGTCATTACCGAACCGTCGGCCTGGGGCAAGTGCTCCAGGGTCGGTTGCGGGGCGGGGCGGTTCCAGTACCAGAAGCCACCCGCCGCGATCAGCGCAAGCAGCACCACTAAAGCCAATACATACCGCCAGGAGCGTCGAATCATCAGCGTTTCACCAATCCAGTCAAGCCGCCCGCGATCAGGGCGGCGGTATCGGCCAATGCCACCAGCGGATCCAGTCCTGCGGGCACGGCCATGTAACGGGGTTCCCAGTCGGGCTGGAACTTGTCTTTGAAGCGGCGCAAACCTTGGAAGTTATACAGTTGCTCGCCACGGCGGAACACCATCGAGCCCAGGCGCTGGGTCAGCGGTGCGCCACGGCGCGGTTGCAAGCCCGACAACGGCACCATGCCGAGGCTGAAGCGCGCGTAGTCGTGGCTCTTATAGTGTTGAATCAGGCCCACCATCATGAACTCCATGGTCAACTTGGGCGCGTCCGGGTGGGCACGCATCAGGTCGAGGCTGGCCAGGTCATGATTATAGGTTTCGAGCAGATTGGCGAAGGCCACCGGGCGCCCTTCGAAGCGAATGATCGCGATACGAAAGTGCTTGAGGTAATCATCGCTGAAACGGCCCAGGGAGAAGCCCTTTTCCCGCACATTCTTACCTGTAAGCCAGGCGTCGGAGATGACTTTTAATTCATCCATCGGCGCCTTGCCCGGTTCGCAGATTTCCAGGGACAGGCCGTCCCGGGTGCCACGGTTCCAGGTGTAGCGCAAATCCTTCATTTCCTTGCCCTTGGCTTCCAGGTCAAAGCGTTTCAGGTCGACGCGGGCTTCTTCACCCAGTTTGATCGCGGTGAGGCCGATGTCCATGTAATACGGCAGGTTCTCGGCGCGTACCTGATAGAACACCGGACGGGCGTGGTGGATGTCGCACAGGTCGCGGAACTGCCAGATCATCTCGGCGCGCGGTTGGGTCGGGCCGATCGGGTCGTACAAGGCCACCAGGCTACGCCCGCGACGGGCATACATCAGGAAGGCTTCATCGTTAGGGTGAAACAGCAGCGCCTTGTCGCCGGTGAGCGCCAGGCCGCCGTCGGGTTGGGACGAGGCCATCAGGATCTTGCTGGCGCGCTCCAGTTCTTCCGGGGTCGGCAGGTGGATGACCGGGCGTGCCGTGCGCAGCAGCCAGGTCAGCGACACGATCACCAGTAACACGGCGGCGCCGAGCAGCGAACGCAAGCCACGTGGGGCGTTGGCATCTAGGGTGAACTGCCACCAGAGTTGATGGCTGTAGGGCACGTCCTGGTAGGCAAACAGCAACAGCCAGATCGAAGCGCCGAGCACACAGACACTGGCCACCAGGTACAGCGGCGAAAACGGCAACTCGGTCAGGCGACTGGCGCGGTAGAAGGAGCGTCGGAAGATGGCCAGCAGCACCGCGGTCATGGTCATCAGGCTGGCTTCTTCCCAGTCGAAGCCTTTAAGCAGCGAGAGCAGGGCGCCGACCAGCAGCAACACCATGGTCAGCATCCAGGCGGCCGACAACCGCCGGCGCAGGCCTTGGGCGAGCAACAGGCACAACACACCGATCAGGCTGGCACCGAAGTGCGACGCGTCAATCAGGCGATGGGGAATCAGGAAACCGATGTTTTCCAGGCGTGAGTCGATCTCTGGCGTGGCGCCGGAAAACAGCAGGACCACGCCGGACAAAAAAACCAGGACGGCCAATACTGGCGCTGCCAGCCCCGACGCTACCCGCAGACTTTGCTGGGTCTGGAACAGGCGCTGGGCCTCGTTGACCAGCAGGAATACACAGGCGATCAGCAGCGGCAGCACCACGTAGATCATGCGGTACAGCAGCAAGGCAGCAGCCAGGGGCGCGGCACCGAGTTTGTCGGCAAAGGCCGCCAGCAGGATCGCTTCGAATACCCCCACGCCGCCCGGCACATGGCTGAGCACACCGGCGGCCAGGGCCAGCAGGTACACCAACAGGAACGGGCCGAAGGGCGGCGCTTCCGGCAACAGCAGATACAGCACGGTGGCGGCTGCGGCGACGTCCAGTGCGGTGATGATCAGTTGCAGGAAAGTCAGGCGTCGGCCAGGCAGGCGCAGGGTACGGCGCCCGGCCTTGACCAGCAGGTTGTCGGGGTAGGGCTGTTCCGGCAGGCGGCGGCGATAGATGCCGATGCACAGCAGGGCCGACAACAGCAGCACGGCGCCGGCAATGCCGCCGAGCAGGCTTTGCGATAAATGCAGGTAAGTGGAGGCGGCCGGCAAGTTACTCAACGTGGCCAGCGCGGCCAGCGGTGGCAGGGCACAGCCCAGGGCCAGGCTGGCGAATACGGTCATGTGCGCCACTTCCGAGGCGCCGATGCCATGGCGTGCATATAAACGGTAACGCACCGAACCCCCCGAGAGCATCGACAAGCCAATGGCGTTGCCGATAGCAAAGGCGGTGAAACCACCCAGGGCCAGGGTCTTGGCGGGCAATTGCACGCCGGCATAACGCGCGCCGGAGAACTCATAGCCGAGCAGGATTACAAAACCGGCGACCGCCGCCGCAAAGGCCCCCAATAGGGCCGGCTTGGGCACTTCCAGGATCGAATCGTGCAGGGCGTAGAGGTCCAGCTCCAGCAGCAGGTGCCGGCAGGCGATCAGGGCGATTGCAAACAGCAGAAGCGTCACGGCCAGGCCGATGGGCTGGCGGTATTTGCTCAACAGGTCCAGCCACCGCAAACGGGTGGGAGTGATCGGTTGTTCTGCTGTAACGGTGTCTTGTGGTTCAGACGAGTTGGCGCGCATCAATCACCTCGTGGATTGTGCGCGACAGGATGGAGGTATCCAGCCAAGTTACCAATCCCTATGGACAAAATAATTACAAATATTAACGCGGATCACCGGGCGCGGCGACTGCGGCCATTGGTCGTAGAGGGGTAGCGCTTGAGCATTGAGCATAGCGTGCAATGAGATGGACTCTGCAAACCGTCTACGGTTTCATGAAAGATGCCATGTCATTGTTTCAGAAGAACTTTTTCGTCAGATACAAAAAAGGCCACTCTTTCGAGTAGCCTTTTTTGATGTTTGGTTGCGGGAGCCGGATTTGAACCGACGACCTTCGGGTTATGAGCCCGACGAGCTACCAGACTGCTCCATCCCGCGTCTGTGGGCGGCATTCTACAGCCCAGCGGCGGGGTGTCAACCGTTAATGAGCTGATCGCTGAAATAAGCGCTAATTATTCTGAAATCAAGGTGTTGGCTGCATTGTGCAGGCAAAAACAAGCGCGCACAAAAAAGGCCACTCTTTCGAGTAGCCTTTTTTGATGTTTGGTTGCGGGAGCCGGATTTGAACCGACGACCTTCGGGTTATGAGCCCGACGAGCTACCAGACTGCTCCATCCCGCGTCTGTGTGTCGGCATTCTACAGAGGAACGCGAGTGTGTCAACCTGTGAATCAAACAAAAGCGCTTGTGGTTCAATCGGTTAGCTCTCCAAAGAGGGGGCGTGAAGTGCTCTGGGCCAGTCAGGCCAAGGCTTTCAGCTCTATCGGAAGCCCGAATTCGATTGAAAAAATAAATTCATCAAGGAAACTTCCTACCACTTGGAAGGAAGAATCAAACTACTGGTGCTATATACAGGTGTGAATGCGATACTGGCCACCCGTTGGTTCACACCCCGTTTATATGACGCAGCGCAAAATCATCCACGTTGACTGTGATTGCTTCTACGCCGCCATCGAGATGCGTGACGACCCGAGCCTGGCGCAAAAGCCCTTGGCGGTGGGCGGTTCGGCGGACCGGCGGGGGGTGATCGCTACCTGCAACTACGAGGCGCGAGCGTATGGGGTGCGTTCGGCGATGTCGTCACGTCATGCCTTGAAGCTCTGCCCGGACTTGACCATTGTTAAGCCGCGCATGGATGCCTATAAAGAAGCGTCGAAAGAAATCCAACTGATCTTCCGCGACTACACCGACTTGATCGAGCCGTTGTCGCTGGATGAGGCTTACCTTGATGTGTCTGACAGCCCGCATTTTGGCGGCAGCGCCACGCGTATTGCCCAGGACATTCGGCGCCGGGTCTCCAACCAGTTGCATATCACTGTGTCTGCCGGCGTGGCGCCCAACAAGTTTTTGGCCAAGATCGCCAGCGACTGGAAAAAGCCCAACGGCCTGTTTGTGATCACGCCGGATCAGGTTGAAGACTTTGTCTCGCAGTTGCGTGTCAGCAAGCTGCATGGCGTGGGCAAGGTCACCGCTGACAAGCTGGCGCGCCTGGGCATCGAAGACTGCCTGCAATTGCGCGACTGGAACAAACTGGCGCTGGTGCGCGAATTCGGCAGTTTTGGCGAGCGCCTCTGGAGCCTGGCCCGTGGAATTGATGACCGTGTGGTGCAAAACGACAGCCGTCGGCAATCGATTAGCGTGGAAAACACCTACGATGTGGACTTGCCGGATCTTTCAAGCTGCCTGGCGAAACTGCCGGAGCTGATGGAGACCCTGGCCGGGCGCATGGCGCGTATCGACAGCAGCTACCGGGCGGGCAAGCCGTTCGTGAAAGTGAAGTTTCATGACTTTACCCAGACGACGCTGGAGCAGGCCGGGGCAGGACGGGATCTGGAGAGTTATGAACAGTTGATGACCCAGGCGTTCAATCGCGGGGGCAAGCCGGTGCGGTTGCTGGGGATAGGCGTACGGTTGCTGGACCTGAGCGGCGGCAACGAACAGCTCGAGTTTTCCTGGTAAAAACCCGAAACAAATGTGGGAGCTGGCTTGCTTGCGATAGCCGTGTGTCAGTCAAGAATGCTTTAACTGATACACCGCTATCGCAGGCAAGCCAGCTCCCACAGTTTGATCTTTACAGGTATTGCACGATCAGCGTGCGCCAGGATCGGCGACTAACCGCCCCCCATCCTTGGTCAACGCCTGCACAAACTCCTGCTGCAACTCCGGATCATTGCGCGTCAGTTCAATCAGGCTTTGTTCCAGCTCGCTGGCTTCTTCTTCCAGGCCCAGCTCCGACAAGCGTTTGACCCGGTGTACCCACTGGTTCACTTCGTCATCTTCCAGGTCGTCATAGATCAGGGCATGGGCTTCGAGCAGCTTGCTGCGCAGCGTGTTGCTGACCGCCAGGGTCGAGTCGGTATGCACGTCGTCCTGGCCATCCGCCACAGTGATTTTCAGCGTGGTGACGCGGTTCAGGTCCTGCTCGGCAAAGGGGCTGTCCAACAGGTTAAGGCGCAGTATGCCGTTACGGTCGGTGGTCAGCTCGTGGGTCTGCTTGCCGGCGGTGACTTGCACCGGGCGCTCGCTCCAGGGCAGGCTCGAATACTCCAGGCGCTTGTCACGCTGGACTTCATCGATAGCCGCCAGGTTCTGTTGCGCACGGCCGTGGGATTGCACGTTCATGAACGGGTTGATGCCGTCCACGCCATAGCTCAACCAGTCATGGGTCACACTCGTGGGCAGGTTGCCGAGGGCGAAGATATTCACCACGTTAGCACCCACGCCCGCCACCAGCGCCACGGCACCCAGGGGCATCTCATAGAGTTTGCGCCAGGGCTGGTAGGGTGTGTAGCGGTCGTAACGACGGGTGACTTCGAATTCGGTGACCTCGAAGGTCTTCTGCTCATGAATGCGAACCCGGCGTTGCGGTAGCTCCAGCACTTTAGGCTCGCCTACATCGATCTGCAGGCTGTGGTCGAGCAACTTACGCTCGACCCGCTCCTCGTGTTCACTGCGTTGCGACATCTGATTGGCGCAGCCGCTGACCAGCAGGGCGCCGCACAAGGCGGCGCCCCCCAGGGCTCTGGTGTTTCGCTTGAACATGACTTCTCTTGATCTGGTTTTCAGCGACGAATACGCGCCTGGAGGAAAGACAGCACCTCAGCCACCGGCAACGGTTGGGCTTCGGCTTCGGTCCGGCTCTTGTATTCCAGATTGCCATCCGCCAGGCCGCGGTCACTGACCACGATCCGGTGCGGGATGCCAATCAGTTCCATGTCGGCGAACTTGATGCCCGGGCTGGTTTTCTTGTCCCGATCATCGAGCAGCACTTCAAAACCGGCGGCGGTGAGTTCCGCGTACAGTTTGTCGGTGGCTTCGCGTACTTGCTCGGTTTCATAGCGCAATGGCACCAGGGCCACCTGGAACGGCGCCAGCGCGTCACTCCAGATGATGCCTTTCTCGTCGTTGTTCTGCTCGATGGCAGCGGCCACCACGCGGGATACGCCAATGCCGTAGCAGCCCATGTCCAGGGTGATCGGCTTGCCGTTCTCACCCAGTACTTCGCACTTCATCGCCTTGCTGTACTTGTTGCCCAGCTGGAAGATGTGCCCGACTTCGATGCCGCGCTTGATCTCCAGGGTGCCCTTGCCATCCGGGCTCGGGTCGCCGGCCACGACGTTGCGCAGGTCGGCCACGGTCGGAACCGGCAGGTCACGCTCCCAGTTCACGCCGAAGTAGTGCTTGTCGTCGATGTTGGCGCCGATACCGAAGTCGCTCATCAGCTCAACGGAACGGTCGATGATGATCGGCAGTGGCAGGTTCAGCGGGCCGAGGGAACCGGCACCGGCGCCAATGGCGTCGCGCAGTTCGGCATCGGTGGCCATGACCAGCGGGCTGGCTACGCCAGGCTGGTTAGCGGCCTTGATTTCGTTGAGCTCGTGGTCGCCACGGATCACCAGGGCGATCAGCTTGCCTTCTTCTTCGGCGCGCACGATCAGGGTCTTGATGGTCTTTTCAATCGGCAGATTGAATTTCTCCACCAGGGCCGCGATGGTCTTGGTGTCTGGCGTGTCGACCAGGCGCAGCTCCTCGGTGGGAGCAGGGCGCGAGGTTTCACGTGGTATGGCTTCGGCCTTCTCGATGTTCGCCGCGTAGTCGGAACCGTTGCTGAACACGATATCGTCTTCGCCAGACTCGGCCAGCACGTGGAATTCGTGGGAGCCGGCACCGCCGATGGAGCCGTTGTCCGCTTCAACCGGGCGGAACTTCAGGCCCAGGCGCGTGAACACGTTGCAGTAGGCCTGGTGCATGCGGTCGTAGGTCGCTTGCAGGGAAGCCTGGTCGGCGTGGAACGAATAGGCGTCCTTCATGATGAATTCGCGGCCACGCATCAAGCCGAAGCGTGGGCGGATCTCATCACGGAACTTGGTCTGGATCTGATACAGGTTGAGCGGCAACTGCTTATAGCTGCTCAACTCGTTGCGCATCAGGTCGGTGATGACTTCTTCGTGCGTCGGGCCGGCGCAGAAATCGCGGCCATGACGGTCTTTGAAGCGCAGCAACTCAGGGCCGTACTCTTCCCAGCGCCCGGATTCCTGCCACAACTCAGCCGGTTGGGTGCTCGGCATCAACACTTCCAGAGAGCCGGCAGCGTTCATTTCTTCACGAACGATGGCTTCGACCTTGCGCATCACCTTCAAGCCCATGGGCAACCAGGTGTACAGGCCCGAGGCCAGTTTGCGGATCATACCGGCGCGCAGCATCAACTGATGGCTGATTACAACCGCGTCGGAAGGCGTTTCTTTCTGTGTGGCGAGCAAATATTGACTGGTACGCATGGTAGGCCGTTGTCGGTTGCTTGGACTTGAAATGACTTGGGATTGTACGGGCGCTTGTCGCCGGAGTACAGGCGTGAGGTGGCGGGGCGTATCTGTCGTAACGGTCGCTTGTGTGGGAGCTGGCTTGCCTGCGATAGCGGCGCTGGGTTCACCACCGCTATCGCAGGCAAGCCAGCTCCCACATTGACTGAGTCGTGTCAGTCTTCCGGCGGGGGATTCAGCCGGGCGCGGCGGTTCTCCTGGAACCAATGCAACGCAATCAGCAGCAGCGTCGGCACGCCCAGCAGGCAGGTGATCATAAAGAAGTTGTGGTAACCGAACTTCTCCACCATCACGCCTGAATAGCCGCCGATCAAACGTGGCAGCAACAGCATGATCGAACTGAGCAGCGCATATTGGGTGGCGGAGAACTTGAGGTTGGTGAGGCTCGACAGGTAAGCCACGAATGCCGAGGTGGCCATGCCCGAACTGAAGTTGTCCAGGGAGATGGTGACGATCAACATCTGCAGGTCGGGGCCCATGTCGGCGAGCATCACGAACAGCAGGTTGGTACCGGCCGAGGCCACGCCGCCGATGAACAGGATCGGCAATATGCCGAACCGCACGATCAACAGGCCGCCCATGCCGGCGCCGAGCAGGGTCATGATCAGGCCGAAGATCTTGCTCACTCCGGCGATCTGGTCCTTGGTGAAACCCTGGTCGATATAGAACACGTTGGCCATGACGCCCATCACCGTGTCGGACATGCGATAGGTGGCAATCAGCCCGAGCAGCAGCAGCGCCTGCCAACGGTAGCGCAGGATAAAGTCGTTGACCGGCGTGAGCACGGGCGCCAGGCCCCGGCGGCCCATGGCTGAAAGGCACAGGGTAGTGAGGATGATATAGAGGATGGCGCGCAGGAACGCGCGGTCTTCCATCAGCAGTTCCCACAAACTCACGCCCTGGAACAGCACGCTGGCGAAGTCGGTGTTGTACAACTGAGTGAACATCGCCGGCACCGAGACCAACAGCACGATCAGCACAAACACCGACACCAACTGGTGCATGAAACTGTAGCGGCCGGCCTGCAACTGGGTGCGCAGTGGCACATCAGGTTCACGCATGAGGAAGGTGGTGAGCAACGCCGGCACCATCAACACGCCGAACAACACATAGGTGCCGGTCCAGGCCGAGTGTTTATAGTTGAAGCCGGTGGAGCCAAAGCCTTCGGCAAAGAACAGCGCACCGGCGGTGGCCAGCAGGGCGGCAATGCGATAGCCGGACATGTAGCTTGCCGCCAGGGCGGCCTGACGGCTGTCGTCGGCGATTTCCAGGCGGTAGGCATCCACGGCGATATCTTGGGTGGCCGACGCGAAGGCGACGATCACCGCGATGGCGATCAACCAGGACAGGTGTTTTTGCGGGTCACAAAAACCCATGCCGATCAATCCGAGGATCACCAGCGATTGGGCCAGCACCAGCCAGGAGCGACGACGCCCCAGTTTACCGAGCAACGGCAAGCGCCATTGATCGAGCAGCGGCGACCAGACCCATTTAAAGGCGTAGGCCAGGCCGATCAGGCTCGCATAGCCAATGGTCTCGCGAGCCACACCGGCTTCACGCAGCCACACCGAAAGCGTCGAAAACACCAACATGTAAGGCATGCCGGCGGCGAAACCGAGCAACAACAGCACTAACGTCGAAGGGCTGGCATAGGCGGCGAGCGCGGCGCGCCAGGTTTTACGGGGCATGGGCTGGAGTCTGCCTCAGATTTGCGGAAACAAAGCGCGCACTCTAACCGCTGTGCTCTACCGGGCGCCAGCCATGACGCTGAATATCAACACGATTGTTCAGGATAGTGACGCCTTCGCTACGTAAACGCGCACGTTGTTCGTCGCCCGAGGCACTGCCCACCGGCAGGCTTATCCGACCACCGGCACCCAGCACCCGATGCCAGGGCAACCGCGTGTCTTGCGGCAACTGGCTCAGGGTGCGCCCGACCCAGCGGGCAGCACGGCCCAGACCCGCCAGGTGGGCCAGCTCGCCGTAACTCACCACGCAGCCTTCGGGCACCTGCGATAACGTCAGGTACAAGGCGGTGCGGCGCATCCCGGCAGGGCTTTGTGGTGCATCTGCAGGTGGGATCACTGTGGAGATATCCGTTGAGATCGTCGTTGTTTTGTCAGAAACGTCTGTAAACATGACGATGAGTATTGAACTCAATATAAATCCTTGAGTCAGTTCTAGCCATGTAACACTATAACGCCCCTTTTTTCGCCTATCCTGAGCCCCGTACCTGCTTATGTTGTCCAGAACCCTGTTGTGCCTTGCTGTTTTCAGTGCTTCCACGCCCTTGCTTGCCGATACCGTCTGGTTGAAAAACGGTGACCGGCTCACTGGCAAGATAAAAGTCTTCGACGGTGGCAAGTTGCTGATCCAAACCACCTACGCAGGCTCCATTCCGGTGGACTGGAAGCAGGTCAAAACCCTGGAAAGTGACCAGGAGCTGCTGGTCAAGCAGGACGCCTACAGCGGTGAAAAGGCCAAGTCCTTGCAGGCATCGGATGACGGCAAGGTGGTGCTGGCCAATGGCGAGGCGCCCAAGACGGTGGAACTGGCAAGTATCCAACAGATCATGAAGCCCAAGCCCGTGATCGAAGACCTGGTGTGGAAGGGTAATGTCGACCTGGCGCTGGACTACAAACGCGCGGACAAAGACACCAACGACTACGACATCGACTTCAAGACCTCGGCCCGTCACGGCCAGTGGCGTCATACGGGCAAGGGCGAATATAACCGGGAGTTCCAGGACGACGTCACCACCACCGACAACTGGGCCCTGGAATACGACCTGGACCGTTTTATCACCGAGCACTGGTTCTGGCAGGGGCGCCTGACTTATAAGCGCGACAAGGTCGAAGACCTGGCGCGCCAGCGCACCGTGGGTACCGGCCCGGGCTACCAGTTCTGGGACGATGAGTTGGGCGCGTTCTCCCTCGGATCGCTGGTCAACCGTACCGATTACGAATATGCCGACGGCGGCAAGGACAACTTCTACTCTCTGGCCATGAAGTGGAACTACAACCGCTACTTGGTGGGCAAGACCGTGGAGTTCTTCACCAACGGCGAATTGGGCAAGCCTCTGGACGGCCCGGCCGATTACTCCCTGGATGCCGAGATGGGCCTGCGCTACAAAGTCACCGAATGGGCGTCCCTCAATCTCAAGGCCGAGCGTGACGTCATCAGCGGCGACTCCGATAGCAGCTTGAGCAAGACCCGTTACACCGCAGGCTTCGGCGTGGCCTGGTAAACCGGCGTCGGCCACTCTGGCAACCTGCGCAGATATTGATTACCTTGTGTTGAGATCCATTCCCATATGCCATGGGCGGCGGAACACCCGAGGAGTCATCTATTGAGCACGCAGGTTGCCAAGAACGCCCGAGAGCTGTTGCTCAAGGAATACCGTGGGGCGCTCGCCACACAGTCCAAAGCCATGCCCGGCTTTCCCTTTGGCTCGGTGGTGCCCTACTGCCTGGACGAGCAGGGCCGCCCGCTGATCCTGATCAGCCGCATTGCCCAGCACACCCACAACCTGCAAAAAGATCCCAAGTGTTCGCTGTTGGTGGGTGAGCGCGAGGCCGATGATGTGCAAGCCGTGGGGCGCCTGACCTACCTGGCCGAAGCCGAGAAGCTGGAAGACCCCGCCGCCATCGAAGCTGCGGCCGAGCGCTACTACCGCTACTTCCCTGATTCGGCCAACTACCACAAGGCCCACGATTTCGATTTCTGGGTGCTCAACCCCGTCCGTCACCGTTACATCGGTGGGTTTGGCGCGATCCATTGGGTCGACCAGTTAACCTTGGCCAACCCGTTTGCGGGCAAGGCCGAGCGCAGCATGATCGAGCACATGAACAGCGATCACACCAAGGCCATCGCCCATTACGTCGAGCTGGGCGGCTTGCCGACCACCGAGCCTGCACAGTTGGCCGGCATCGACAGCGAAGGCATGCACCTGCGCATTGGCCAATCGTTACATTGGCTAGGGTTTGCCGAGCCCTGCAATACGCCGACACAAGTGCGTGAAGCCCTGGTTTCATTGGCGCACGCTGAAGTCTGGCCGAAAAAACCGCGGCTACTGCTTGAATTCACACAACGGCGACGTCATCTAAGGTGAACTGGCAAGGCATTCTTGCGTTGAGGAACCATTTGATGCGCCCTTTTTTATTGCTCTTTCTGCTGTTCCCGGTGCTGGAGCTGTTCGTATTCGTTAAAGTCAGCGGTGCGATCGGGTTTTTCCCGGCACTGTTGCTGATCATCGTAGGCTCCATGCTCGGCGTCCTGGTGCTGCGTGTCGCCGGCCTGGCCACCGCGCTGCGTGCCCGTGAAAGCCTGAACCGCGGCGAACTGCCGGCCCAGACCATGCTTGAAGGCCTGATGATGGCCCTGGCCGGTGGCCTGCTGATCCTGCCGGGTTTTATCAGCGATGTGCTCGGCCTGGTGCTGTTGCTGCCGTTCACCCGCAAGCTGCTGGCCGGCAAAATGCGCCAGCGTGCTGAAGAGGCCGCGATGCGCCAGCGTGCGTTCGCCGACGACCTGCAACCCCGTGGTGGCCCGGCTCCACGCCAACCCCTGGGGCGTGAAGGTGATGTGATCGAAGGCGAGTTCGAACACCGCGACCCTAAGTAACCGCTTCACTGGCACGGCACCTTCGGGTGCCGTGTTGCATTTACCCTTGAGCCGACACAAAAAATTTCATCCTCGGCCCCTTGTAATAAGCCTGGGCGCCCTTATGTAACGGTCACCGCAAGGTTTCTGGTGGTGACATCAGACAGACTTCCGCGTCTCGCCCCGCGAGCCGCGACCGGCACCGCCGGAATTTAACCCGCCGGAATTGATACCGGCCGATGAAAAACACAATTAGGAGAGATCGACAATGAAGCTTCGTCCTCTGCACGACCGCGTCGTAATCCGTCGCAGCGAAGAAGAAAAGAAAACCGCTGGCGGGATCGTTCTGCCAGGTTCGGCTGCTGAAAAAGCCAACCACGGTGTGATCGTCGCTGCTGGCCCAGGCAAAACCCTGGAGAACGGTGATGTACGCGCACTGGCCGTGAAAGTGGGTGACAAGGTTGTTTTCGGCCCTTACTCCGGCAGCAACACTGTGAAAGTAGACGGCGAAGACCTGCTGGTAATGGCTGAGAACGAAATTCTCGCCGTTCTGGAAGACTGATTTCCTCGCTCATTTTCCCGTTACTACAAAGTATTTAAGGAATATCGATCATGGCTGCTAAAGAAGTTAAATTCGGCGACTCCGCCCGCAAGAAAATGCTCACTGGCGTCAACGTACTGGCTGACGCAGTAAAAGCGACCTTGGGCCCGAAAGGCCGTAACGTGATCATCGAGAAGAGCTTCGGCGCTCCGACCATCACCAAGGACGGCGTTTCCGTCGCCAAAGAAATCGAACTGGAAGACCGTTTCGAAAACATGGGCGCGCAGCTGGTCAAAGACGTTGCCTCCCGTGCCAACGATGACGCAGGTGACGGTACTACCACCGCAACCGTACTGGCTCAGTCGATCGTCAACGAAGGCCTGAAGGCCGTTGCTGCCGGCATGAACCCGATGGACCTCAAGCGCGGTATCGACAAGGCGACCATCGCCATCGTCAAAGAGCTGAAGAACCTGTCCAAGCCATGCGCCGACACCAAGGCCATCGCTCAGGTAGGCACCATCTCTGCCAACTCCGACAGCTCCATCGGCGACATCATTGCCGAAGCCATGGAAAAAGTCGGTAAAGAAGGCGTGATCACCGTTGAAGAAGGCTCGGGCCTGGAAAACGAACTGTCGGTTGTAGAAGGCATGCAGTTCGACCGTGGCTACCTGTCCCCGTACTTCGTCAACAAGCCGGACACCATGGTTGCCGAGCTGGACAGCCCGCTGATCCTGCTGGTCGACAAAAAGATCTCCAACATCCGCGAAATGCTGCCAGTGCTGGAAGCCGTTGCCAAAGCCGGCCGCCCACTGCTGATCGTGGCTGAAGACGTTGAAGGCGAAGCCCTGGCGACTCTGGTTGTGAACAACATGCGTGGCATCGTCAAGGTTGCAGCCGTCAAGGCTCCAGGCTTCGGCGACCGTCGCAAGGCCATGCTGCAGGACATCGCCGTTCTGACCGGCGGTACCGTTATCTCCGAAGAGATCGGCCTGAGCCTGGAAAGCGCCACCCTGGAAAACCTGGGTAGCGCCAAGCGCGTGACCCTGTCCAAGGAAAACACCATCATCGTTGACGGTGCTGGCGTTGAAGGCGACATCGAGTCCCGTATCGCTCAGATCCGTGCACAGGTTGCCGAGACTTCCTCGGACTACGACCGTGAAAAACTGCAAGAGCGCCTGGCCAAGCTGTCTGGCGGCGTTGCAGTGATCAAGGTTGGCGCTGGCTCCGAAGTTGAAATGAAAGAGAAGAAGGCCCGCGTTGAAGACGCCCTGCACGCAACCCGTGCAGCCGTTGAAGAAGGCGTGGTACCTGGCGGTGGCGTTGCGCTGATCCGTGCTCTGGAAGCCCTGACTGAGCTGACCGGCGACAACGCTGACCAGAACGTCGGTATCGCTGTACTGCGTCGTGCCGTTGAAGCACCGCTGCGCCAGATCGCTGCCAACTCCGGCGACGAGCCAAGCGTTGTGGTCAACGAAGTCAAGAACGGCAAAGGTAACTACGGTTACAACGCTGCGACTGGCGTGTACGGCGACATGATCGAAATGGGCATCCTGGATCCAACCAAGGTGACTCGTTCCGCGCTGCAAGCAGCATCCTCCATCGGCGGTCTGATCCTGACCACCGAAGCTGCGATCGCTGAAGCACCGAAGAAAGAAGGCTCGGCTGGCGGCGGTATGCCAGACATGGGCGGCATGGGTGGCATGGGCGGCATGATGTAGTGCGACGAGAGTCGCTATAGGTAGAAGCACCTAGCGGGCTACATCTTAGGTGATCACCGGTTGAACCGGTGATCACTTTCCCGCAGAAACAGCTTAAAAAACCCGAAGTCCGGGCGTCAAAACCCGGATTTCCGGCACTCACAAGGTGCTTAGAATTCGGCGTAATGTCGCCTATATATCGTGATTTTCTCTCTGGAAATCATCAGAACGATATGCGTACTGAGCTTGCAGATTTTGAATCACTGCGAGGGAGGTATGGGAAATCGTGTCCAAAGAGCTGGCCTGCTCCTATCTATAGGGCGCAAGCCATAGCTGTCATTGTCTCACCCGGAAACCGCAAGGTAGAGGGGCGCGAGACCTTTTGTTCAGCCAAAAGTAGCCTAGGGATAGTGCGTCGCTGGTAACGGCGGGGTGCGAAGCTTCCTGACAATGTAGTCCCATGATTCTGTGGTGTGTGGTCGCCGCGAGGCACCATGCAGACCCTGCGAGCAACACGCGGGTGAGACGCTAGGCTGGTTGGTATGGCCAACGTAAGTGAACTGCTGATAAACACCGTCAACCGCATGGAGCCAAAGTTGCTGATAGGCTTTGACCAAAATGGTGCATGACTGGTTGTCCCTTTTACATCTGGGGGCACGCTGACATTGAGTCATCGGTGAATAGGCAGGGCCTAACCCATCCTTGTGACGGTTATGGAACTCGGTAAGCCCGTATTTTCGCCATTGGCCTGTATGGCAAGGCAGGTCGACCGTGAGGAAGACTGTTGAAAATGCGGGTAGAGGATGTCGGAAAAAGCGAATGCCTCCCTGTAATGGGGTTGGATAAGGGCTCTGCCCTGACTGGAAACGGTGCTGACTTCCGACTGGTCTTTGATCGCGAGAAGGCCTGTAAAGCCATCAAGAACAGACGTTTGTCGGTTTGACCGGCTGCGTCTAACTCATAGAAATCCCTTGCGGGGCAGTGTACTCACTCCCCCACAAGGGCGACGTGCGTCTACTGCCCTCTGGGGAAATCTTCTCTGGAGGAAAAGCAAGATGAGTGCGTCTGAAATAGAAGTACCTGCGTCCTCCCATCTGGCCATCAGTTGGCATTCGATAGACTGGGAAACAGGTCATCGACAGGTGCGAGGGCTACAGGTACGGATCGCGAAGGCAGCCAAGAATCAGCAATGGCGGCAGGTGAAAACCTTGCAGCGTATGCTGGTTCGCTCGTTTGCCGCCAAGGTATTGGCGGTTAAACGGGTCACTGAAAACCGGGGTCGCAGGACTCCCGGCGTCGATGGGGAAACCTGGAGCACGCCTGAAAGCAAATGGAAGGCAGTTTTTCGGTTAGAGCGCAGGGGCTACAAGCCCCGGCCACTGCGGCGGATTTACATTCCCAAAGCAAATGGCCAGCGTAGACCGCTGGGGATTCCGACGATGCTGGATCGAGCGATGCAGGCGTTATACCTGCTGGCACTTGAACCGGTGTCTGAGACCACAGCCGACCGAAATTCCTATGGCTTTCGCCCTCACCGTTCCACGGCAGATGCAATCGAGCAATTGTTCGTCAATCTCGGTCGCAAGCATTCTGCGCAGTGGGTCATGGAGGGCGATATAAAGGGATGTTTCGACAACATCAGTCACGACTGGCTGATCACTAACGTCCCGATGGACAAAGTGGTTCTAAGGAAATGGCTGAAAGCGGGATATTTGGAATCCGGTCGATTGAATCCGACAGGGGCGGGAACTCCGCAAGGAGGGATCATCTCGCCCGTATTGGCCAACCTGGCCCTTGATGGACTGGAAAAGGAGCTCGAATCTCGGTTCGGGCAGCGTAATACCAAAGCCAGCTACAAGACCAAGGTCAACTATGTGCGATACGCAGATGATTTCGTCATCACCGGCATCTCGAAAGAGCTGCTGGAAAACGAGGTGAAGCCACTCGTCGAAGCCTTCATGGCCGAGCGGGGGTTGAGCCTTGCGGTGGAGAAAACGTTGTTCACGCATGTATCGGATGGGTTCGATTTCCTCGGTCAGAATATTCGCAAGTACGGTGACAAGCTGCTGATAAAGCCAGCCCACAAGAACGTGAAAGCATTTCTGGCCAAGGTTAAGGCGTTGGTTGAAGCGAACAAAGCGGCACCGGCCAGCCTGTTGATCAAGCAGCTCAATCCAGTTATTCGGGGTTGGGCCAATTATCATCGGCCGATTGTCGCCAAGCAGACCTTCAACTACGTGGATTACAGGATCTGGAAATTGCTATGGCGATGGTGCAGGCGGCGACATCTGAATCGCTGCAAACGTTGGATCAAGGAAAAATACTTCAAGCGCGTGGGAACACGTAGTTGGGTATTCTCCGGGCTACACCCCAGCGGCAAACTGCTCCACTTGTTGTACGCCAGCGATACGCCGATCAAGCGGCACACCAAGATCAAGGCGGAGGCTAACCCATACGCCCCAGAGGACGAGATGTACTTCGAGCAACGGCTGGAATATGCGTGGCGAAGCTCGGACGAGGGGAAGCGGAAGACGCTGACGCTGTGGCTTGGCCAGAGCAAGCGCTGCCCGATGTGCAAGCAGTTGATTACGTTCGAAAGCGGGTGGAACATTCACCATGTTATCGAGCGGCACAAGGGCGGATGCGACGAGCTGGGCAATCTGGTGTTGTTGCATCCCAACTGTCATCGACAGTTACACAGTGCGGCACCGGCTCTTTCAACTGAGAAAGGGCTTACAAAGGCTTGAGCTGTATGCGGGGAAACTCGCACGTACAGTTCTTAGGGGAGGGACGGTCAGTAATGGCCGTTTCTTACCCGACAGCCAGCCTACCCGGCGCTATAAAAAGCCCCGCCTGCAGTGATGCAGGCGGGGCTTTTTTATGCACGGCTGTACCCACCCGACGGCGGCCTGACAGCCACGCTTATCTAACTGATGCACGGCGGTCAAAATGTGGGAGCTGGCTTGCCTGCGAAGACGGCCTGCCAGCCTGCAGGAATGTTGGATCAGAGCGCGTTCATATCCGTTAGTCAGGCAACGGCCATCTAGGGGCCGCCCTGACGGCGGCTAACCCGGCATCCTGCCGGGTTACCAGGAGTTCAAGCCTGCGTTCGACCAGCGTGGTTATCGAGGTTGTAGTTGCCGTCGACCGCTGCAAAGTTGTGTCGATACTTATGGCCAATCGCAGGCAAGCCAGCTCCCACATTTGATCTTCGTTGCATTCGTTTAACTGGCCGGCATTACGGCTTGCCGTGAAGGCCGGTACAGCAACAAGCAATACAGCCCCAGGCAGATCAGCCAGCAAAAGATCGCTGTCCACACATTGTGGGAAAAGAAATGCGCCCCTTGCAGCATACGGCTGACTGAAAACACGCTGCCCAGGCCGACAGCAAAGATGAACGCGTAGCGCGCCAGCCGTGGCCGTCGATCCCGCAGCGCGAAGAACCAGGCGAACAAGGCAAACCCGGTGGCGGCATGCCCGCCGGGCCAGCAGCGGCCGGGTTTATCGGTCGGCGGGCGCGGGCTGAGCAGTTCGCTGTAGGTTTCCTGGCCGCCGAACTCCTTGAGGCTCCAGGGGCATTGCACGGCGGTGATGGTTTTCAATGGCGACACGAACGCCGTCGCCATTCCCAGCGACAGCACCAGGCACACCAGTTCACGGCGGTACGGCTTGAGCCGCTGCAGGATGAAGCTGCCGACCAGACCCAGAATCGCCAGCACCGAAAACAGGATCACCAGTTGCTTGGCACGGTCATGCAGGATGTCTTCAAGGAAGAAGCTATAGCGGCCAATGAAGCCGCCAGCCTCTGCGCTATAGAAATGCCTGGCCAGGTCCATGTCCAGTGACGTCAGTTCAAGCAACAGCAAGGCCACCGCAGCGCTGGCAGGCAGGCCCAGGCACAGCCAAAAATCAAGCGGTTTGGAAACCGGTAAAGAGGAGGCGGATTTCATCACGAACCTTGGTAGAAAAGCCCCGTGCTCACCTGCACGGGGCTTTTTGATTAGCGTTTGCTTAAGACTGGAGCCTCTTCCTTGGGCGCTTTCCAGCTCAGCAGTTGCTGTTTGTAGTCATAACTGGCGGCCTGGTAGTAGGTGATCGCCCGTTGAATCAAGGGGTCATCGCTACCGACGCGCAGCTCCTGGCTCTCGCCCAAGGCCTGGTCGTGGCGACGCAAGCCTTGGCGCGGGCTGAGGATTGCCAGGTCCTTGCCATCGAACAGACCCAGGTGCTGGTAATTGCCCACCACTACCCGTGCAGGCAATGGGTTGTCTTGCAGCAGGTTGCGGCCAAAGAATGTTGATTCGTAGCTCAGGTTGAGCAGGCCCAGCAAGGTCGGCGCCAGGTCGATCTGGCTGGCCAGTTGGGCGGATTCCCGTGCGTCGATCAGCTTGGGCGCGTAGATAAACAGCGGTATCTGGTAGTTGGTGATCGGCAGGTCTTCCTTGCCCGCGCTGCCGGCCGTGTGGTCGGCGACGAACACGAAGATCGTGTTATCGAACCACGGCTTCTGGCGTGCAGCTTCGAGGAACTGGCCGATGGCGTAGTCGGTGTATTTCACCGCGCCGTCGCGGCCCTTGCCGGACTTGATATCGATACGCCCGTCCGGGTAGGTATAAGGGCGATGGTTGGAGGTGGTCATCAGTTGCAGCAAGAACGGCTGCTGCTTGGCGTAATCGGCGTCGGCCAGTTTCAAGGTCTGTTTGAACAGGTCTTCGTCGGCCATGCCCCAGGCGTTTTTGAACGAGATCTCCGACTCTGGCACGCTGCTCTGGTCCACGACCCGATAACCGTTGCCGCTGAAGAACGCGTTCATATTGTCGAAGTAACCGCGCCCGCCGTAGACAAATACGCTGTCATAACCGATGGCCGAGAGCTGTTGCCCCAGGCTGGCGAACCCGCTTTCGCGGCCGATGCGCTTGACGATCGAACGTCCCGGCGTCGGCGGGACTGCCAGGGTAATGGCTTCCAGGCCTCGGTCGGTGCGCGTACCGGTGGCGTAGAAGTTATTGAAGTACAGGCTCTGTTGGCGCAATGCATCCAGATTGGGCGTGAGGTTGCGCGCATCGCCATTGCTGCCCATGTACTTGGCGCTGAAGCTCTCGATGGTCACCAGTACGATGTTGGGCTTGCGCAGTGTGCCGGGGTTGGTGATGGCACGGCGAATATCCAGCGGGTCCGGGTCGATAAAGCGGGCGTTGGGCTCACTCAGTTCGGCGCGCAACTGCTTGGCGACGACGTCGGTCGGCAGGCTTTTGTAGAACTGGGTGTAATCCAGTTCGTTGTTACGGAAGGCGGCGAAGAACTGATAAGGCCCGTTGCTGGCCAATTCGTTGTTGTACGCGTTACCGCCTTGGGTGCGTGGGCTGTCCTGGCTGACCAGTTGCAGGCTGAGGCCGGCGAGCACCAGCAGGCCCAGGGCGTTGACCAAACGGCCACGCAGCGCAGGCACGGGCGCTGCCATCGCGGCATTGAAGGGCTTGCGCAGAGCCACGCTCAGAATCAGTGCAAGCATCGCCAGCAGGCTCAGCAGCTTGCCGATCGGGTAAGACTCCAGCAGGTTGTTCAGTACCTCATCGGAGTACACCAAGTAATCGACAGCGATAAAGTTGAAGCGCACGCCAAACTCATCCCAGAACAACCATTCGGCCACCGAGGTGAACAGCATGGCGAACAGGCTGACAGTCAGCACCGCTTGCAGGAACCAGCGATGGCCACGGCGGCGCCACAGGGCTGGCGGGCAGAGCAGCAAATACAGGCCAAGCGGCAAGGCTGCGTAGGCGAGGAAGGCCAGGTCGTAGAGCACACCTACGCCAAACACCGGCAGCAGGTTGCCGCCGACTTCATCCAGGTGACTGATGAGCAGCACACTGCGGGTGAGCAGGAAAACCACTAACCAGGCCCCGGTGATCAATAGCAAATAACGCATTGGCGCGGTTTTGAAAAAACCCATGTCTATGTTCCTTAGATCAATGGGGGGCGATCTTCTTCCTGAGGCTGTAGTCAGTTTGTGAAGCTATAGTGAAAAACTTGTTCGGCTCTGCAAACAGTTGAAAACCTTTATCAGCGGGGCTCTGCGCTCTATCCCTGAGCCCCGCTTGGCCTTAAGCTGCGCGAGCCAACACGGCCGTTACCGCGTACGGAGACACTGCCCATGCGAATTCTATTGGTTGAAGACAACCGCGATATCCTCGCCAACCTGGCCGATTACCTGGGGCTCAAAGGCTACACAGTGGACTGTGCGCAGGACGGTTTGTCGGGCCTGCACCTGGCGGCCACCGAGCATTACGACCTGATCGTGCTCGACATCATGTTGCCCGGCATCGATGGCTACACCCTGTGCAAGCGCCTGCGCGAAGACGCGCGCCGTGACACTCCGGTAATCATGCTTACCGCTCGCGACCAACTGGACGACCGGCTGCAGGGCTTCAAGTCTGGCGCCGATGACTACCTGCTCAAACCCTTCGCCTTGTCGGAACTGGCTGCGCGTATCGAAGCGGTGTTGCGCCGTGCCCAGGGTGGCGGGCGTCGTGCCCTGCAAGTGGGTGACCTGAACTACGACCTCGATACGCTGGAAGTCACCCGCGAAGGGCGCCTGCTCAAGCTCAACCCCGTGGGTCTGAAACTGCTCGCCGTGCTGATGCAGAAAAGCCCGCACGTTCTGCGTCGGGAAGTTCTCGAAGAAGCCCTGTGGGGAGACGACTGCCCGGACAGCGACAGCCTGCGCAGCCATGTTCACCAATTGCGCCAAGTGATCGACAAACCCTTCGCCAAACCGCTACTGCAAACGGTGCACGGTGTGGGTTATCGCCTGGCCGAGGGTCGTGATGGAGTTTAAGCAAAGCCTTGCCCAGCGCATCATCATCGCCTTCGCCTTGATGAGTGCGTTGGTGGCGGGGGCCTTCGCCATCGGCATCATCGCGACGGTGCACCTGGTGGAAGAGAAGTTGATCTCGGCGGGCTTGGGCGGCGACTTGCAACGCCTGCTGTTGATGGACAGCGTCGAAGACTGGAACCATCGGCCGGAGCCGGACCAGCTGTTCTATTTCAGCGGCGGGCGTGGCGATTTTGAACTGCCCAAGGACCTGCGCCATCTGGACCCGGGGTTTCATGAGGTGTTTCGCGAGGCGCTGTCGTACCACGCCATGGTTGAAGTGGTCGATGGCCGACGTTA
Organism: Pseudomonas sp. CCI1.1; assembly: GCF_034348165.1. NCBI lineage: Bacteria > Pseudomonadati > Pseudomonadota > Gammaproteobacteria > Pseudomonadales > Pseudomonadaceae > Pseudomonas > Pseudomonas sp. CCI1.1. The sequence goes on along the minus strand of NZ_CP133780.1, from coordinate 3,272,047 downwards.
TGTGTTGCTGCAAGACCAGAGCGATTTCGAAGAGCGTGAGCGCGTGCTGTTTGCGGTGGTGCTGGTGGGGTTCGTACTCAGCCTGGCGCTGGCGGCGTTCCTCGGCTGGGTGCTGGCCCGCAAGGTGATGGCGCCGGTGGTACGCCTGGCCCGCCAGGTCCGTCATCGTGACCAACTGTTGGGCCTGGCACCGCCCCTGGCGCCGGATTACGCCGCCGATGAAGTGGGCGAACTGGCGGTGGCGTTCGACGCCACCTTGGGGCGTTTACGCCAGGCGCTGTCACGTGAGCAATTGTTTACCAGCGATGTGAGCCATGAGTTGCGCACGCCCTTGATGGTCCTGGCCAGCTCCTGCGAACTGTTGCGCGAAAACCCGGCCATCGATCAACGTGGTCGCAACCAGGTAGAGCGCATAGCCCGTGCCTGTGAAGAAATGCGCGAGCTGGTGCAAACCTTCCTGATGCTGGCCCGCGCCAAACACGACGACGCTGCCAGTTCACCCCAAGGCAACCTCACCCAGGTGGCCGAAGACCTGCTCGGTATCTGGCGCGAGCCCATCGAGAAAAAAGGCCTGGCGTTGATCTACCTGCCGGGTAACCCCCTGGACACCCGCTACAACACCACCTTCTTGCATGCGGTGATGGGCAACCTGCTGCGCAACGCACTGCATTACACCGAGCACGGGTTTATCCGCCTGACCCTGGAGCCCAGTGGTTTCACGGTGGAGGACTCCGGTGTCGGCATCCCCGAAGAGAAGCGCGAAGCGATGTTCGAGCCGTTCGTGCGCGGTAGCGAGAAGCGTGGCGAGGGCCTTGGCCTCGGCTTGTCACTGGTGCAGCGGATCTGCGAAAGCCAGGGTTGGAGCGTGAGCCTGAGCACCATGGAGCCTAATGGCTGCCGTTTTCATGTGGAGCTCAGCCCAGTCAAAACCTGACCCTTCAGTCTGTCGTTTTGCTGATGCAGACTGCCCGCTTTTCGGCGAAGATGGCCCGGTGCTACTGAATGTTTCTGTAAAGTCTTGAAATGTATGCAATTGGACAGGACAAGATTTTCACAACGAGTTGACCTGTTGATCACAGTTCGCTGCTTAAGGTCGTAGGCATCAGTTACTGGAGACGTAAGATGCCTTCCCCGATCAAGCTGGAATTTTCTGATAAGTACGACGATCAACACGCCCAGAAATATTTGCTCAAGCATCAGGACAATCTGGCTCGCCGGTTGTCCCACAAGCGCGACGAGCAGTTGGCGCGCGGTGCGCTGGCCATGGCCGGCGAGCCGGGGCTGGTGTTGGACCTGCCTTGTGGCGCTGGACGCTTCTGGCCGTTACTGGCCGAAAAACCCAACCGTGTGATTATCGGAGCTGACAATTCGGCGTCGATGTTGAAGATCGCCACCGCTGCCCAACCGGCAGATGTGGTGAAACGGGTACGCCCTTTGCAGACGTCTGCCTTTGATATCGATTTGCCAGATAACTCCGTCGACAGTATTTTCTGCATGCGCTTGATGCACCACATCGGTGATCCAGAGCACAGATTGACAATATTGCGCGAGTTTCAACGTGTTACCCGCGACAGCGTGATTATTTCGCTGTGGGTAGACGGTAATTTCAAGGCCTGGAAGCGCAAGCGCAGCGAAGTGCGTCGTCGCAAAAAAGGTGAGCAGGAAGGTTACCAAAACCGGTTTGTGTTACCGGCTGCTACTGTCGAGGCAGAATTCGAGCAGGCCGGTTTCCGTGTTCAGGAATCCCTGGACTTCATACCGCTCTACGCCATGTGGCGAGTGTATGTATTGCGCAAGAGGTAACAGGATGGCAGTTGAGTGCGTAGTAGGCAGTCATGTAGCTCCCGAAGAACGATTTGATTTTTTCTGGCGTCAACAGGGTGAATGGGTGGAAGAACCCAACCGCCGACGTGGTGGTGAAAGTGGCGTGCAACGGGTCATAAGCCCTAATGGCCGTTTGCTCTATTGCAAGCGCCAGACCGGCCACATTTACCGCAGCTGGCTGCACCCCTTTGGGCGTCCGACCGTGCTGCGTGAGCGTGATGCCCTCAAAGGCCTGCGTTTGCTGGATGTGCGTGTGCCGGAACTGGTGTTTTGCGAAGCACGTCGCGACCCAGAGCACCAGTGGAAAGCCCTGTTGGTCACCGCGTCTCTGGACGGTTTCGACGAGATTGAAAACTGGTACGCCGCCGGTGGCCGCGAACAGTATGGCGAGGCGGTCCACGAGCGCCTGCTGCAAGAGTTGGCCGGCACCTTGGCCCGTATGCACAAAGGCCGCTGGCAACACGGTTGCCTGTATATCAAGCACATTTTCGTGCGGGTGACCGGTGAGCCTGATGCGGCGACGGTGGAAGTGGCGCTGCTGGACTTTGAGAAATGCCGCCAGCGTCTGACCGCTTATCGGGCCGCGTCCCACGACATGCTGCAATTGCGTCGCCATTCGTCGTGGAATGATACCGACTGGAAAAAACTCAGCTACTTTTACGAGACGGCGTTTGGCAGCGCTATCAAGGGTTTAACCAGATGAAGCTAGAAATCGCACGAGGTTTGTTTCTGGTCGGGGCATTGGGTGTTGCAGCCCTGGCCCTGGCGGTATGGGAACAACCTCGTACACAAGTGTTGAGTGCGGTAGACGGTGGCGGGCAATGCTTGCTGCCACGCATTGCCAAGACGAGTGTGGCGGCCAAGCCCGACCATGAATTGCTGTTATTCATGTTCGGCATGTCTCAAGCGATGAGGCCGCAAAGTTGAAACGATTGACCCCGAAAAGGGCCTTGCCATGCGAGGCCCTTTTTTTATGGTGCGCCAGGCATGATCATTCCCACGCTCTGCGTGGGAATGCCTCTTGAGACGCTCTGCGTCTCGTCCGTTAGCGCCAGTGACGCAGAGCGTCACGGGTTGCATTCCCACGCAGAGCGTGGGAACGATCAAGCCCGCTCCCACATTTTGATGTCGTCGGTCTTTAGACCAAGTGCAGGTGGTTATCCCAGAACCCCGCCGGTAACTCCAGTGGTGTTGCCAGTAACTTTTCCTGGCGGCAGTCATAGAAGCGGCAACGCCCCTGTCCTGATGTCACGACAAACCCATCCGCCACCGCACCCACCCCCGCACAGTCCGGCAAGGGCCCATCCAGGCGCAGTTCGGCGGTGTCCATGTCCCAGATAAAAAAGCGATTGCCACGAGGTGCTGTCAACGCCACCAGGCGCAGTTCGCTATGCACCGCCACGCTGGCGGTGTAATGCCCCATCGCCTGCAACTGTTCATCCGCCACTGGGAACGCCACGAACGGCTGCCCCGGGCGCTTGATCGCCAGCAACTCGGAACGCTCCTGGGACGGGCCCATGAACTGTTGCCCCGTGAGGATGGTGCCATCGCTGGCGATGCCCATGTGCCGCACGCTGTTCATCTGCTGGGCCAGGGTTTCCTTGCTGATCAGGCTGCCGTCGCGCCGCATCAGCACCAGGCTCGGCTCCATGGCATTGAGGTTCATCTCTACCCGGCTTTCGGCTTCGGTGCGAATGCCACCGTTGGCCACGATCAGCGTCTCGCCGTCGGGCATCCACGAGACCTGATGCGGGCCGATGCCGTGAGTGGATATCTCGCCGCTGTGCACCAGCCGCTCACCTTCGAACTTATATACACCCAACAGGCCGCGGCCAGGGTCGGAAGTGTCGTTCTCGGTGGCGTACAGCCAGTCGCCGCTCTTGTGGATCACCGCATGGCCATAGAAATGGCGGTTGGCGTTGGAGGTGAGGGTTTGCAGCAGCCTGCCATCGCGCAGGTCGATCAGGTAACTCTCGGTGCCCGGTCGACGGGCCACGAACAGCGCAATCGGCAACGTTGGGTGGTTGATGATGTCATGGCAGCGCTGGCCGACCTGGGTGGCAAATACCGGCTTGCCGTCCAGGCGATAGCCGACAGCGTAGTGCTTGCCATCGGCATCATCGCGCGCCGACAGCAGCAGCGGGCCTTTGTCTTTGTGCTTGAACAGCGTCCAGCCACCCAAGGTGATAGCGCTGAGCAGCACGCTGCCCACCGCCAAAGCCTGTCGCCTGAGCATCATCAGTCACCGTCGTTGGCGTTAAAGCCCAGTTGTACGCCCAGCGCCTTGGCCAGTTCACCTTCATGCAGGCGATGGACTACGTTGAGGCTGTCGTAGATGTCGTTGAGTTGCTGGCGCCCGGCGTCGTCGTTCAACAGTTCGTTGAGGGTGCGCTGGTTGCTGGCGAACAGTTTCAGCGACGCTGCGTAGGCGGCGTCGATTTTCTCGGCCAGGGGCTTCTGGTCCGCCGGCAGCAGGCCACGCAGGCCTTTGTTATCGACGCCCACCCACACGGTCTGCGCTGCGGCGAGGCTGGCTTCCAGGCTCTGCAGGGACGACTGGCTGCGCCAGGCATCGGCCTGGAACGGTTGCGGGATGCCCTTGGTCTGGCGGCCCATTGGGGTGCCGAGTTTTTTCTTCAGGGTGTCCAGGGCGGTCACTTGCACGCGCAGCAGGTCGGCGATGGCTTCGTGGGAATCAGCGTAGCGCTGGTTCGGAAACTTGGTCATCTGCGCGAGCATGCCGTCGGTGCTGTTCCAGCTGGCCAGGATCTCTTCGGCCAGGACTTTCTGGCGCTCGCCGATGGCCATCAGTAACGGGCAATAGCGGGCTTTCTGGGCTTCGTCGGCGATGTCGGGCTTGGCGTCGTAGAGGATGTATTCGTAGGCCGACAGGCCCTGCACTACCACGCTGGATTTCGCCAGGGCCGCGGCGTCGATCTGCGGCTGGGCACTGACCAGTTGCTCGACCTGGCGGCCGACCAGGTTCTTCTTGTCTGGCCAGAACTGCACCTGCCACGCCCGGTTGCCTTCGGCCAGCGGGCCGATCAGCAGCGGTTGCAGCTCGGCCCAGGCTTTTTGTGCGTGCAGGAAGTCAGCGCGGGCGGTGTCCAGGCTTTCCTTGCCTTGGCAGTAGGCCAGGGCGCTGACGGCCAACTGACGGTCGGCCTCAACCCAACGGCTGTAGGTCGGCAGGATCACTTGCTTGGCGATGGCTGCCGAGGTCACTGCTTGCGGGTCTTGGGGCGAGCAGGCGCCCAAGGCCAGGGCGGCGAGGCTGGTGAACAACAACTTGGGACGAAACATGTCGAGCTCCCTTCTGTAAGTGGGGCAAAGCTTATAAAGAATTCAGGAACGCCAGCAACGCGGCACGCTGCTCGGCATTGAACGACAACACATGTTGCTGCGCCGCTTGGGCTTCACCGCCATGCCACAGCACGGCTTCAAGCAGGTTGCGGGCGCGGCCGTCATGCAGGAACTGGGTGTGACCACTCACGGTTTGCGTCAGGCCGATACCCCACAGCGGCGGGGTGCGCCAGTCGCGGCCGGTGGCTTTGAATTCGCTACGGTTGTCGGCCAGGCCTTCGCCCATATCGTGCAGCAGCAGGTCGCTGTAGGGGCGAATCACCTGGTTGGCCAGTTCAGGTTCGGCTGCATTGGCGGCGGTGGTGAAGCTGGGCTTGTGACAGCCTTGGCAACCGGCCTGGTAGAACAGGTTCTTGCCGGCCAGCACTTGCGGCGTACCAACGTCCCGACGTGCGGGCACCGCGAGGTTGCGGGTGTAGAACAGCACCAGGCGCAGGATGTTATCGCTGACTTCCGGTTCACCCTGCGGGCCATTGCCGTTGGGCGCCTGTTTGCAGGCCACTTGGGCGTCGGTGCAGTCATCGAAGGGTCTCAGAGACGTGGTGAGGCCCATATCACCAGAAAACGCGTGAACGTTTTGTTGATTGAGGTTGGGCTGCCCGGCTTTCCAGCCAAAACGCCCGAGGACAGTTTTGGCCTGAGCGTCATCCCAGACCCAATTGGCGCGGCCGACAATAGCCTCTTTGTCGGCGGTCTTGGGGTCTGTGTTGCGCAGGATATCGGCATCGCTGATCGCTTCGAGCAGACCCAGGCCGATCATCGGCGGGGCGATACGCGCCGAGAAGCGTGTGCTGGGGTGCATCGGGCCGTAGCCGAGTTGGGTGATCTGCAGGTCGGGCTTGCGCAATTCAACCACCGTACCGTCCTTGAATCTGACGTTGACCGGTGTGTAGTCGAACCGCACCTTGCCTTCCGGCGCAACGCCAGGTACGGCCATGTCCTGGAGTTGCCCGCCGTAGACCGGCTCGGGTACCACGCCGATCTGTTCGATGAGCTTGGCGTAGGCTGGCTGCTCTGTAATAGAGGGATGGATGGACAGGCGCACCAGCATCGACACGGCATTGGGCGCGTCGGGCAGCGGCGGGTGGCCACGGCCATCCTTGATATGGCAGTTCTGGCAGGCGTTGGTATTGAACAGTGGGCCCAGGCCATCGCGCGCCGTGGTGGTGGACGGCGCAATCACCCACGGGTTGCGAAAGAAACTGTTGCCGACGCTGAAGTCCAGGCGCCGCGTCAGCGCGAGGTTGGCCGAGGGCAGGGAAAAGGCGTTCTGGTCGCGCTTGTTTACCGTCGCCGCGCCACCGGCCCGCGATTCACCCGGCTCTGCTTTCGTGAAGCGAGGGGCGTCATCGCAAGCAGTCAGGCTTAAAGCCATCAACGCTGCAGGCAGGTACAAAAGCGCACGGAACATCGAGATTCCTGGACGAGGGCAGAAAATTAAGGCGCAAAGTCTAACAGGGCAGGGCAGATTGAATAAGAGCAATTATCGTTTGGTGGCATCCCGATTCTTTCCCGCTAGAATGGCTGCACATTTTTTTATGGAGGTGGCCAATGCAGGCTCTCGACGCTTTGCTCAACCGTGTTTCCGTGCCCCGTTTGCTCGACCCGGCACCGACCCAGGAGCAGCGCGACCTGCTGTTCGCCGCCGCCATGCGCGCGCCCGACCATGGTCAACTGCGCCCGTGGCGTTTCCTCACCGTCGAAGGCGCAGCCCGTGAACAGATGGGCACGCTGTTGGCTGAAGCCGCCCGCCTGCAAGACGCCGACGCACCGCAAGCCGCCATCGATAAAGCCCAGAACGGCCCGCTGCGTGCGCCGCTGGTGGTGGTGGTGATTGCACGCTTGCAAGAGCATTTCAAAGTGCCCAAGTCCGAGCAATTGCTGGCCGCCGCCTGTGCGGCCCACGGCATTCTGCTGGCGGCGTATGCCCAGGGTATTGGCGCGGTGTGGCGTACTGGCGAATTGTCCTACTCGGCCCATGTCGCCAAAGGCCTGGGGTTGGCGGCGAATGAAGAAGTGATTGGCTTTCTCTACCTGGGCACACCGCAGAACCCACCGCGTACGGCGCCGAAGGAAGACCTGACGCCGTTCGTCCAGGCTTGGCCCGGTCGGTAATTCACCGCTGTTCTGCTCTATGTGGGAGCTGGCTTGCCTGCGATGGCATCGACTCGGTTTCACAGATACACCGAGTTGTCTGCATCGCGGGCGAGCCCGGCTCCCACCCAGATGTTTAGTGTTTTCAGAACCGAGTCAGACCCTGAACTGATCCATCAACTTCATCTGCTGGCTGGCCAGCGCATTGAGCTGGCTGCTGATCGCCGCCGACTCGGTGGCCTGGCCCGTGAGGGTTTCGGTCACGGTGCGAATCGCCGAGACGTTGCGGTTGACCTCTTCGGCCACCGCGCTCTGCTGTTCGGCCGCGCTGGCGATTTGCAGGTTCATGTCGCTGATCACGGTGACCGCGTCGCTGATCTTGCCCAGGGCTTGCACGGCTTGATGGATCTGCCCGGCATTGCTCTGCGCCTGATGCTGGCTGGAGTGCATGGTCGCCACTACGCCACGGGTGCCGCTCTGGATACGCTCGATCACCAGGCGGATTTCTTCCACCGAGTCCTGGGTGCGTTTGGCCAGGTTGCGCACTTCGTCGGCCACCACCGCAAAGCCACGTCCGCTTTCCCCAGCGCGCGCAGCTTCAATCGCTGCATTCAACGCCAGCAGGTTGGTCTGTTCGGCAATGCTGCGGATCACCTCCAGCACTGAACCGATTTGCTCGCTGTTGACCGCCAGGGCTTCGACTTCGCCCACGGCTTTGCTGACTTCGTCGGCCAGGGTGGTGATATCGCGGGTGCTCTGCTCGATGATCGACATGCCTTCGCGAGCCGACTGGTCGGCGCCGCGTGCCGCGCTGGCGGCATTGGAGGCGCTGTTGGCCACGTCGTGGGCGGTGGCGCTCATTTCGTTCGACGCGGTGGCGACCTGGTCGATTTCACGGAACTGCACCTGCATGCCTTCGCTGGTCTGGCGCGCAATGGCGGACGACTGATCGGCCGTCCCACGAGCTTCGGTGATGCTTTGCTTGATCTGCGCAATGGTCGGCTGCAGCTTGTCGAGGAAGCGGTTGAACCAGTTCACCAGCTCGCCCAGTTCGTCCTTCTTGGCGTAGGCCAGGCGCTGGGTGAGGTCGCCGTCACCGCTGGCGATGTCCTTGAGCATGGCGGCCACGCTATTGATAGGGCGGGTCACGCCAGTAGCGGTCAGCCAGATCAACAGCAAGCCCAGCAGGCCAGCGGCGGCGGCCACCAGCAGGGCTTTTAGCGTGCCTGTTGCCTGGGCCTCGTCGAGTACGGCTTGCAGTTTTTCGTTGTCGGCCAGCATCACCGCTTTGGGCAGCTTGATCACCACGCCCCAGGATTTGGCACCGGCAATCGGCTTGAGCGGGTACACGGCACGAATGGTGTCGTCCTGCTCACGGATCACCGGACGGTCATTGGCCAACAGTTGCACGATCTCCTTGCCTTCGGCGCCGATGCTGTCGATCAGGTTCTTGCCGACTTTGGCCGGTTCACCACTGTAGGCGGCGATTAGGCCGGTGCTGGACAGAATCTCCAGGTGGGCGGCACCGTTGAACAGGTCTTTCTGCGCAGCATCGGTGGTCGCTTGCAGGGAGGTGAGGGCGATGTCCACGCCGACGACGCCGATGACTTTGCCGTCGACGATCAGCGGCAGGGAAATGGTGGTCATCAGTACCGGTTTACCGGCCACCGTGTCTTCGTACGGGTCCAGCAGGCAAGTGCTGCGCGTGTCCCGTGGGCAGGTGTACCAGATGTTGTAAGGCGTGCCGCTGAGGTTGAGGGTGGTCTTGGTCAGGTCATCTTCGACCATGATGGTGTTCTGGCCTTCGCCGCCAGCACGACTCCAGTAGCTGGAAAACCGGCCTTTTTCATTGGAGACGCGTGCCTTGTCGTCGATGAATTCGCTGTCCTTGCCATCCAGCCCGTTGGGTTCGAACGACAACCAGATGCCCAGCACTTTGGTGTTGCGCTCGAACGCGGTTTTGACGCTGCGGTTGAGCTCTTCACGCAGGGCCCCGGCTTCAAGGGCGCGTTGGGTGCCCAACTGACGCAGGTCTTTGATCTGGTCGGCCAGGGCGGTGACCACCAGCAGGTTTTCGCCGAAGGTCTGCTGCAAGTGGCCGGCCTGTTCGGCCGCTTTGGATTGCAGCAACTGCTCAACGCTGGCGGTGAGCATTCGTGAGCTTGAATCACTGACCAACCGATCGTTCTGGTTGGTGTTGTAGATATTGATGCCGACCACCAGTGCAATCACACCCAGCAGGCACAGGCCGGACAGCAACACGATTTTCAAGCGGATGGAGAGGGTGTCGAACATAGGTTCACTCACGAATGGACTTGTTGGAATGCACGCAGAAGAGCCAAGTCCATTCGGCGCCGTACCTGAAACATCGGCGTCACAAATCAATTCATGAGAAATAGGCGATGAGCGGTAGGAAAATGCCTACACCGGCCGTTATACGGGGCGTGCGAGCTGCTCGGGGCGGGACCAGATCCACAGGTTGCCCAGGCTCATCCCGGCAATCGCCAGGTACACCGGCCAGCCGTGATCGAGCATCACCAGCATCAGCACGGCGCACAGCAACATGCTCACCGTGGCGCTGACCTTGGCGCGGCGGGCGATGATCTTGCCATTGCGCCAGTTGGACAGGATCGGCCCGAACAGGCGATGGTTTTCCAGCCAGGCGCTGAGGCGCGGCGAGCTTTTGGTGGCGGCCCAGGCGGCGAGCAAGATGAATTCGGTGGTGGGCAACCCCGGTATGACAATCGCCACCAAGCCGATCCCCAGGCTCACGTAGGCCAGCAGGCCAAAGAGGACTTGGGCGATTTTGGAGGAGGATTGGGGTTTGCCGGTCATGCTGCAGTTTTCTGGTGGGAAGGTTTACACATTATCAGCCATGAAATGCACCCAAGTGTGGGAGCTGGCTTGCCTGCGATGGCGGTGTATCAGGTTAAATATCTGGAGCTGACCCACCGCCATCGCAGGCAAGCCAGCTCCCACATTGAACCGCTGATTACCAGAACACTTACGCCAGTTCTGGGGCGCTAGCGTACGCCTGTTCCAGCAACACGGTGAAGCGCACAAACGCATCAATCGCGCCTTTTTCCACGGCAGCTTCTTCTTCGGCACTGAATGCCAGGCCGTCGAGGGTGCGGGTGAAGCTTTTCCAGCCTTCGGCGCGGCCACCGGCCGGCTCGCCCAGGTGGCGGGCACCGAAGGTTTCGCTCAGGCCCAGGCCCACGGCGCGCTTGATCAGGAACGCAGCGCCCAGCTTGGAGCCTTCGGAGACGAACAGCCAGCCCAAAGCTTCGGCTTTGCTGGGGTTGTTCACCGCGCCGGCAACCGGGGCCGGGATTTCGGTGTCCAGGTCTGCCAGGTCGAGCTTGGCCGCTTCGGCGCGGCAGCGGGCGGCCAGGTCAGGGATGATCTGGTTCAACTCGGCATCGTTGTACAAGGCCACCAGTTCCGATTGGAACAGGTACTGGGCCACCACGAAACGGGCGAAGTTGGCTTGGGTTTCGAACGGCGCGTGAGCTTTCACCAAGGCGTCGAGCTTGGTGTGCGGCGCGTTGGTGATCTGGTTCAGGCGTTGGGAGCGCAGGCTTGGGCGTTCTGCGGTGGAAGAAGCGGTCATGAAAAAAGTCCTTGAGAAGAGAAGCGCCTGGGTGCCCTGAAGAGAGCTGTTATCAACTAGACGAACAAGAAGACGCGGCACAGTAAAAAATCCTCACCTCGCCGCGGCTGCAAGGGCGGCGAGGTGAGGCGGATGGGTCAGATGTCCCAGATCACGTTGATCGCAAAGTTGCGACCGGGCTGGGTCAGGCGGTCGAGGTTAGCCGGGCCGGTCACACCGGCTTCGCCGACGCTGTCGTAGCTGCGCACGTCATCCCAGTTCCAGTACTTCTTGTCGGTGAGGTTGTAGAGACCGCCGTTGACGGTCACGTCTTTGCTCACTTTGTAGTAAGCGGTCAGGTCGAGGATGCCGAAGCCCGGGGTCTTGAACGGGCCGTCGGTGCCGCCGTCGGGCGCGTGGAAGGTGGTGCTGTCGACGCGGTTCTGTTTTTTCACCACGGTCCAGCTCACCAGGCCACCGTAGTTGTCCTGGTCGTAGCCCAGGCCAAACACGCCCTTGAGCGGGTTGACGCTGTTCAACGGCTCGCCATTGTCGTCGTTGCGACCGTAGGTGTAGGCAACCGAGCCTTGGGTATACAGACCCTTCGGCGCGCCGAAGGTATCCAGGTTCAGGCGGCCCTTGGCTTCCACGCCCTTGATGGTGGCGCGCTTGATGTTGACCGCCTGGAACTGCTCCACGGTGCCGCCGACCACGGCGTTGTCTTCGTCGATAAAGTCGCGGTACTTGTTGTAGTACACCGCAATATCGAAAGAGCCTTCGTCGAATTTGCCGCGAATCCCGGTTTCGATGCCTTTGCTGGTTTCCGGCTTGAGGTCGGGGTTGGGTTCGACGGTGTAGCCCAGGTTGAGGTTTTCGAAGCGACCGTACAGTGCTTTGGCAGACGGCGTGCGGAAGCCCTCGGCGTATTGGCCGAACCAGGTGTAGTTGTCGGTCAGGGCATAGGTGAGGCCGAACTTGGGTGTGACGCGGTTCCAGGTCTTGTCTTTGCCATCGACGGCATAGGCGCCGGTCGGGTTGACGGTGTTGAGGAATTCCTGGGTCAGCTTGGGCTTGAGCCGGGTGTAGTCATAACGCACGGCGGGCAGGAAGGTCCATTTGTCCCAGGTGATCTGGTCCTGGGCGAACAGCGAGTAGGTGTTGATGGTCGGGTCGGGGAAGTCGCTGGCCTTTTTCACGCTGTCGCTGGCTGATGGGCTGGGCGCGCCGATGGCGGTGCAGCCGGCGCCAATGGCCAGGCACGAGGCCGAGCCTTCGCGTGAGCCGGTGACTTTCTGCTGCTTGAGGGTGGTGCCGTAGGTCACTTGGTGGTCGGTTTCGCCGAGGCTGAATGCTTTGTCCAGTTGCGCGTCGAAGACCCACTGTTTTTCTTCGTAAAGGGTGTCGCGGGTACGCAAGACGCGACGGCCGGCCTGGTAGATTTCGGCGGTGGTCTGGTCGGTCTTGGCGATCTGGTAGTTGAGGCTGGTCTTGATGCGGTCGGCAATCGGCGACTCCAGGGCGAAGGTGTTTTCCAGGCCGAAGCGCTCGCGGGTAATGGTGTCGTTACCGCGACGGTCGCGGTACAGGTTCATGCCCCGACCACCGATGAACGGGCCGCCCACTGCGTTTTCCAGATTGACGTCGCGGTCATCCTTGAACTTCTCGTAGGTCAGGCCCAGGCGGTTGTCATCGCCATAGTTCCAGCCCAGCTTGGCCAGCACGTTGGTGGTGCGCGCATCTTCCGGGTTGGCGCCGGTACGGGCCAGGCCGGTGGCGTTGTTGCCATCGTAGGATTCGGTTTCGTGGCCATTGCGCTGGCTCAGGTGCAGCAAACCGTCGAAGTCTTGCACACGCCCGGCGAAGGTGCCGGAGGTCAGCCAGCTCTCGTCGGCTGAGCTGTAGCCGGTCTTCAGGCGGGCGCCGACGTCCTGGCCTGGCTTGATGATGTCATCCGGGTCGAGGGTGAAATAACTCACCGCGCCGCCGATGGCGCTGCTGCCGTACAGGGCCGAGGCCGGGCCGCGCAGGATCTCCACGCGCTTGACGATTTCCGGGTCGACGTAATTGCGGCGGGTCTTGGCGTAAGGGCCGTTGAAGAAATTGTCCGGCACTTCGACGCCATCCACCTGGGTGAGGACGCGGTCGCCGTCGATGCCACGAATGTTGTAGCCCGCGTTACCCGAGCGCGTACCGGCGCCGCCGACGGAGACGCCGGGTTCGTAGCGCACCAGTTCACGGATGTTGTTGACGTGCTGGCGGTCCAGTTCTGCGCGGTCGTGCACGCTGACGGTGCTCGGTACACTGTTCACATCCTGTTCATTGCGGGTGGCGCTGATGGTCACCTGTTGCAGGGCGAGGGCGCTGCCGGCGCTACGTTTTTCCAGCACGATGTTGTTGGTGCCCAGTTTGCGATAGCTCAGGTTGGTCCCCACCAACAGCCGCTCCAGGGCTTTTTCCGCTGGCAGCGGGCCGCGCACGCCAGGGGACGACACGCCCTGGCCCAGTTCGGCCGGCAGGCCCACTTGCCAGCCGGTCACTGCGGTGAAGGCGTTGAGTGCCGACACCAGTGGCTGCTGTTCGATGCTGAACGTGTAATTGGCGTGGCTGCGAGCGGCAGGTTCCGCGGCGGTGGCGCTCATGACGGGCGCACCAGCCAGCAGGATCGCGGCGGTCAGCAAGGACAAAACGGGCGAAGCAGACCGGCGGTTGAAACGAGAGGACATCGAGAGCGCTCCGGGATACGAATCTTATAGTTGCGAACCGAACCAAATAGGAATCAGTTGCATTGGCTATAACGAGACGTATCGCCGGTTAATATCGAGTAAAAATAATTCTCATTTAGTTCAGGATCACCAGCGCCGGGTACTCCGACAGCTTGGCCGAGGTGATGTGAGCCAGAGAGCGCACCACGTCCAGGGGCTGGTCGAGGCGGTAGTTGCCGGTGACGGCGACGCTGGCCAACTGCTCGTTGTTGTTGACGATCCAGCCGGGGTAATAGCGGCGCAGCTCAGCCAGCACTTCGCTCAGCGGGCAGTTTTCGAATACCAGCCGGCCCTGCACCCAGGCCAGATCCTTGCTGGGGTCGAGCTTGGCCGGTTGGCCGAAACCCTTGGGGCCGATACGGATGCTTTCACCGGCGCTCAGGCGCACGCGGGCATCGTCGAACGTGTTGCTCAGGTCGACATCGCCGCGCTGCACTTGAACCTGGGCTTCGCCATTGAGGTAGCGCACGGCAAAGGCGGTGTCGCGCACGCTGGCGCGCACCGGGCCCGCGTCGATCTCCAGCGGCAGGCCACGGGTGGGCGCTATTTCAAAGTACGCTTCGCCCTGGTAGAGGCGGGCAATGCGCTGATGGTCCTTGATGGTGCTGGAAAACGCCGAATTGGTGTTCAGCAGCACCTTGGAGCCATCGTCCAGTTGCAGGCGCTGGCGCTCGCCCACCACCGTCAGATGGTCGGCCTGCAAACGCACCGGCAGGTTGCTGAAACTGAACAGGCCGACCAGTAACACGGCGGCGGTGGCCAGGGGTTTCCAGTGCGGTCTGATCCGGCGCCAGCCGCTGGGCTTGCGCGGTGCGGCGAGGGCCACGGCGGCGCTGTGTACCGGCGCGTCACCCCAGGCGGCCTGGGCCTTGCTGAAGGCGTGGACATGCGCCGGGTCCTGGGCCAGCCAGGCGTCGAACGCGGCCTGCTGCCCAGGTTGCGGGCACTGCAAGGCGATCAGCCAATCGAGGGCTTGGTCCATGGCCGCGTCTTGCAACACCTCATGAGCCAACGCATGGGGGCGCAGTTTATTCGGGTCCGTCACGGTGTTCCTCGGGTCTTCGCCACGTTTTATTCATTTTTCCTACAGCTTGGATCGACACCTCTGTCGGGTGAAGCTTAAGGCTGATCCAGCCGTTCGGCCACACCCACACAGATAGCCATGATCAATTTGAGTTCCTTTTGCACTGTGCTCAAGGACACGCCCAATTGATCGGCAATCTCTTGGTAGCTGCAACCGTGCAGGCGGCTGAGGATGAAAATCCGCTGCTGGCGGGCGCTCAACTGGCCGAGGCTGACACTCAGGTGCTCCAGCAGCTGCTCTGCCTGGGTAGCTTCCTCCGGCGTGCTGGCCGGCGCGGCGACGCTTTGCAGGACATCCAGCGGGACATCCTCCTGCAGGGTACGCGCCTGAATCCTGCGCGAACGCAAGTGATCCAGCGCCAGGTTGCGGGCTGTCTGGTAGACAAAGGGTTCAAGGTGGTCGATTGGCCGCTCGCTCAGGGCCCGAGTCACGCGCAGGTAGGTTTCCTGCAACAGGTCCTCGGCAGTGCTGTGGTTATGCACCATGCGTTGCAGAGTTCGTAGCAGGATCACCCGTTGGGTGAGGAAGACGTGGTTGAAGCGAGATTGGCTCACAGTGATACCAGACCGATTTGCAGTGAATGATAATGCTTATCATCAACTGAAATGGCAAGTGGCTATTTCTGTGGATTGCCGCTCGTTCCCATGCTCTGCGTGGGAACACATCCTGTGACGCTCCGCGTCACAACTTTAAGAGCAGGACGCGGAGCGTCCAGGGTGGCATTCCCACGCAGAGCGTGGGAACGATCTGGTCGATCTTGTGGAGTTACTCGGCGTTACACAACGCCAGGCAGTTATCCAGCATACGGTTGGAGAAGCCCCACTCGTTGTCATACCACGCGAGCACTTTGAGCAATTTGCCGCTGACCTTGGTGTGATTAGCGTCGAAGATCGACGACAGCGGGTTATGGTTGAAGTCGCTGGAAACCAGCGGCAGGGTGTTGTAGCCGAGGATCTTCGAATGCTGGCTGGCGTGTTTGAGCAGGGCGTTGACTTCATCGGCCGTGGCTTCTTTCTTCAACTGCACGGTGAGGTCCACCAGCGACACGTTGATCACCGGAACACGCACCGCCATGCCGGTCAGCTTGCCTGCCAGTTCCGGCAGCACCAGGCCCACCGCTTCAGCGGCGCCGGTCTTGCTCGGGATCATGTTCTGGGTGGCCGAACGCGCGCGGTACGGGTCGGTGTGGTACACGTCGGTGAGGTTCTGGTCGTTGGTGTAGGCGTGAATAGTGGTCATCAGCCCGCTTTCGATGCCCATCTCGCGATGCAGCACCTGGGCGACCGGCGCCAGGCAGTTGGTGGTGCACGATGCGTTGGAAATGATCTGGTGGGATTGACGCAAAATGTCATGGTTTACCCCGTAGACCACAGTCGCGTCCGCGCCTTTGGCCGGGGCGGAGATGATCACCTTGCGCGCGCCAGCGCTAATATGCGCGGCAGCTTTGTCACGGTCGGTGAACAGGCCGGTGCATTCGAACACCACGTCAATCTTGTGCGCAGCCCACGGCAGGTCGGCGGGGTTGCGAATGGCACTCACGGCAATCCGGTCACCATTGACGGTCAGGCTTTCCTGATCGTGGGCAACCTCTGCGTCGAAAGTGCCGTGTACGGTGTCGTACTTGAGCAGATGGGCATTGATCGAACTGTCGCCCAAATCGTTGATGGCGACGATCTGCAGATCCTGGCGATAGCCTTGGGTATACAGTGCGCGCAGGACATTACGGCCGATACGGCCAAAACCATTGATTGCGATTCGAAGAGTCATCGGAAAGTGCCTGTCGTCGATTTGTTGTAAGAATTACAAGATTATTCGCATAAAAATAGAAAACAAGCCTTTTTAGTGGCAATATTTTGTTCAATCTACAACGAGTGACCTGAATCAACTGGTCCGATGATCCAAACGACCCCCTGCCATCCCATGAGCCGTGGGCGTTTGATCAGCATAGACTCTCAGGTCGCCACATCCGTTAGCCTGGAGTTCTATACATGCATCCCCGCGTTCTTGAGGTCACCGAACGGCTTATCGCCCGCAGCCGCGCCACCCGCGAGGCTTACCTTGCGCTCATTCGCGGCGCAGCCAGCGACGGTCCGATGCGCGGCAAGCTGCAATGCGCCAACTTCGCCCACGGCGTGGCCGGTTGCGGCACCGAAGACAAAAACAGCCTGCGCATGATGAATGCCGCCAACGTTGCAATTGTTTCTTCTTATAACGACATGCTCTCGGCGCATCAGCCCTACGAGCATTTCCCCGAACAAATCAAAAAGGCTCTGCGCGAAGTCGGCTCGGTCGGCCAGTTCGCCGGCGGCACCCCCGCCATGTGCGACGGCGTGACCCAGGGCGAGCCGGGCATGGAACTGAGCCTGCTCAGCCGTGAAGTCATTGCCATGTCCACGGCGGTAGCGCTGTCCCACAACATGTTCGACGCCGCGCTGATGCTGGGCATCTGCGACAAGATTGTTCCTGGCCTGATGATGGGCGCGCTGCGCTACGGCCACCTGCCGATGATTTTCGTGCCAGGCGGGCCGATGCCCTCGGGTATCTCCAACAAGCAGAAGGCCGACGTGCGCCAGCGCTATGCCGAAGGCAAGGCCAGCCGCGAAGAACTGCTGGAATCGGAGATGAAGTCCTACCACAGCCCCGGCACCTGCACTTTCTACGGCACCGCCAACACCAACCAGTTGCTGATGGAAGTCATGGGCCTGCACTTGCCTGGCGCTTCGTTCGTCAACCCGTACACGCCCCTGCGGGATGCGTTGACCCGTGAAGCTGCGCACCAGGTCACGCGTTTGACCAAGGCCAATGGCAACTTCACGCCGATTGGCGAGATTGTCGACGAGAAGTCCATCGTCAACTCCATCGTTGCGCTCAACGCCACTGGCGGCTCCACCAACCACACCCTGCACATGCCGGCCATTGCCATGTCGGCAGGCATCATCCTGACCTGGCAGGACATGGCCGACCTCTCCGAGGTGGTGCCGACCCTGTCCCACGTGTATCCAAATGGCAAGGCTGACATCAACCACTTCCAGGCGGCGGGCGGTATGTCGTTCCTGATCCGCGAACTGCTGGAAGCCGGCCTGCTCCACGAAGACGTCAACACCGTGGCCGGCAAGGGCCTGAGCCGCTATATCCAGGAACCTTTCCTGGTGGATGGCGAGCTGGTCTGGCGCGACGGCCCGATCGAAAGCCTCGACGAAACCATCCTGCGCCCGGTGGCCCGTGCGTTCTCGCCGGAAGGCGGCTTGCGCGTGATGGAAGGCAACCTTGGCCGTGGCGTGATGAAGGTTTCGGCGGTAGCGCCGGAGCATCAGGTTGTCGAAGCGCCCGCGGTGGTGTTCCAGGACCAGCAGGACCTGGCCGATGCCTTCAAGGCTGGCCTGTTGGAAAAAGACTTTGTCGCGGTGATGCGCTTCCAGGGGCCGCGCTCCAACGGCATGCCGGAACTGCACAAGATGACCCCGTTCCTGGGCGTGTTGCAGGACCGTGGTTTCAAGGTGGCGCTGGTGACAGATGGGCGAATGTCCGGCGCGTCGGGTAAGATCCCTGCCGCGATCCACGTCAACCCCGAAGCCCAGAGCGGCGGGCCGCTGGCGCGGGTCCAGGATGGCGATATCATCCGTGTGGATGGCGTTACCGGCACCCTGGAGCTTAAGGTGGACGCCGAAGTATTTGCAGCGCGCACGCCTGCCACGGGCCTGTTGGGCAATAACGTGGGAGCCGGTCGCGAGCTGTTTGCATTCATGCGCTTGGCCGCAAGCTCCGCAGAGCAGGGCGCCAGCGCCTTTACCTCTGCCTTGGAGACGCTTAAGTGAAGCTTGCGCTGGTCGGTGACATCGGGGGGACTAACGCCCGTTTTGCGTTATGGCGGGATCAGGAACTGCATTCGATCCGCGTGCATGCCACGGCGGATCACGGCAGCCCTGAAGAGGCGATCAAGGTCTATCTCAAAGAGGAAGGCCTGGAAATCGGCGACATCGGTGCGGTGTGCCTGTCGGTGGCCGGGCCGGTGAGCGGCGATGAATTCAAGTTCACCAACAACCACTGGCGCCTGAGCAAAACCGCGTTTTGCCAGGCCCTGCAGGTGGATGAACTGTTGCTGGTCAACGACTTCTCGGCCATGGCCCTGGGCATGACCCGGCTCAAGCCCGACGAATTCCGCGTGGTCTGCGAAGGCACGCCGGAGCCCTTGCGCCCGGCCGTGGTGATCGGCCCAGGTACGGGTCTTGGTGTCGGCACCTTGCTGGACCTCGGCGCAGGCCGTTGGGCAGCATTGCCGGGGGAGGGTGGGCATGTCGACCTGCCCCTGAGCAGCCCACGGGAAACCCAGCTGTGGCAACACATCTACAGCGAGATCGGGCATGTCAGCGCCGAAACCGCGTTAAGCGGTGGCGGCCTGCCACGGCTGTACCGGGCGATTTGTGCGGTGGATGGGCATGAGCCGGTGCTCGACACCCCCGAAGCCATCACGGCGGCGGGCCTGGCCGGCGATCCGGTGGCGATGGAAGTATTGGACCAGTTCAGCATCTGGCTGGGCCGGGTGGCGGGCAATAACGTCTTGACCACCGGTGGACGCGGTGGCGTGTACATCGTGGGTGGGGTGATACCGAGGTTTGCCGACTTCTTTATCGCCAGTGGTTTCGCCAAAAGCTTCGCGGATAAAGGCTGCATGAGCGACTACTTCAAAGGTATTCCAGTGTGGTTGGTGACGGCGCCGTATTCCGGGCTGACTGGGGCGGGTGTGGCGCTTGAGCAAGCTTTTGCATAGGTCATAATGGCGCCATCGCAGGCAAGCCAGCTCCCACAGTCCGGAATGCATTCCAAGTGTGGGAGCTGGCTTGCCTGCGATGACGGCCTAAAGCGCACCCGATGATTTAAGTCAGGCCATAACAACAAGGAGGCCCCCGTGAGCGTAATCAGTAAATCCATTCTCCTCGTCGACGACGACCAGGAAATCCGCGAATTGCTGCAAACCTACCTCAGTCGCGCCGGCTTCCAGGTCCGTGGCGTGTCCGACGGTGCGGGGTTCCGCCAGGCAATGAACGAGGCGCCGTGCGACCTGGTCATCCTCGATGTCATGTTGCCAGACGAAGACGGCTTCAGCCTGTGCCGCTGGATTCGCCAGCACCCGCGCCAGGCGCAGGTGCCGATCATCATGCTCACCGCCAGTTCCGACGAAGCCGACCGCGTGATCGGCCTGGAGCTGGGCGCCGATGACTATATCGGCAAACCATTCAGCCCCCGCGAGTTGCAGGCGCGTATCAAGGCACTGCTGCGCCGCTGCCAATTCGGCCAGGAGCGCAGCAGCGGCGGTGATGTGTGGGTGTTCGATGAATGGCGCCTGGATATGATCAGCCACCGCTTGTTTCATGTGGATGGTGAAGAGGTGATCCTCTCCGGTGCCGACTTCGCCTTGCTCAAGTTGTTTCTCGACCACCCGCAACAGATCCTCGACCGCGACACCATCGGCAACGCCACCCGTGGCCGCGACCTCATGCCCTTGGACCGTATCGTCGACATGGCCGTCAGCCGCTTGCGCCAGCGCCTGCGCGACACCGAGAAACCTCCGCGGCTGATCCGCACCGTGCGCGGCAGCGGCTATCAACTGGCAGCCAGCGTGGTTGCCGGCAATGCCCACTGAAGCGCTGAACGAACGCCGTCGCCGCTTCCCGGTACCCCGCTCGCTGCTGGGGCGCATGTTACTGCTGACCTTACTGGCGGTGCTGTTCGCCCAGGCGCTGTCCAGCGTGATCTGGGTGTCGCAATTGCGCGCCACCCAGCTTGAGGGCCTGGTGACCAGCGCCCGTAGTCTGGCGCATTCAATGACCGCCAGCGTGAGTTACTTCCGGTCGCTGCCGGTGGCCTATCGCCCGTTGGTGCTGGACCAATTGCGCAGTATGGGCGGCACGCGTTTTGTGGTGACCCTCAACGATCGCCCGCTGGACATGCAGCTATTGCCCGAAACCCCACGCAAGCAGGCGGTGCTGGTGGCAGTGGATGAAGTGCTGCGCCAGACCCTGGGTGCCGACGTGCATATCTCGGTGGAGTTCGTCAGCGCCGAAGACCTGCGCATCTTCAATGCCGGCCTGAAGCTCGACGAACTGCCACGCTCCTGGGCCCATTACGCGTTGACCCTGGAGCCGGTGAACCCGCCGGTGCTGGTCACCCAGATCCAACTGGCACCCGGTGAATGGCTGTACATCGCCTCGCTATTGCCCGAGCCCTACACCAGCCTGGAAGAGCAAGGCCTGCCGTCCCAGCAGGTGTGGTTCATCGTGCTCACCAGCGGTTTTCTGCTGCTGTTCATCGGCCTGCTGGTGCACTGGCAAAGCCGACCGCTCAAGCGCCTGGCGCGAGCGGCGCGGGACATGTCCCTGGGCGCCGATGTGGAGCCGGTGGCTGAAGGCGGCGGCAGTGAAGTGGTGGAAGTGGGCCGTGCGTTCAATGCCATGCGTGAACGCATCAGCCGTTACCTGACCGAGCGCAGCCAGTTGTTCAGCGCGATTTCCCATGACCTGCGCACACCCATTACCCGCCTGCGCCTGCGCGTGGAATTGTTGGAGGACGAGAACCTGCAAAACAAATTCGGCCGTGACCTGGATGAACTGGAATTGCTGGTCAAGGGCGCGTTGCAATGCGTGAAAGACACCGACATCCACGAAAACATCCAGCCGGTGGACCTCAACCACGTCCTCGAATGCCTGGTGGAGCCATACCTGGCACCCTATGGCAATGGCCGAGTGACCCTCGATGGCGCGGCGCTGTCAGCCTACCCAGGCAAGCCGCTGGCGCTCAAGCGTTGCATCGGCAACCTGATCGACAACGCGCTGAAGTACGGGCAGAACGCGCATTTGCATATCGAGGACGATGGCGCGCAGTTCATTCTGCATGTGGATGACGAGGGGCCTGGTGTGCCGCAGCAGCGGCTGGAACAGGTATTTGAACCGCACTTTCGACTGGCCGGCCAGCAGCAGGGTTACGGACTGGGGTTGGGCATTGCGCGCAATATTGCCCATAGCCATGGTGGCGAAGTGAGTTTGCAGAACCTGCGCGAAGGCGGCCTGCGCGTCACCCTGCAACTACCAAGAACCTTGGACTAACAAACACCTGAGATCAAATGTGGGAGCTGGCTTGCCGGCGATAGCGGTGGTTCAGTTGACTCATTAGTGACTGACACACCGCCATTGCAGGCAAGCCAGCTCCCACATGTTGCTCTGCGTACATCAGATGCTCTGGCGCAACCGGGCCAGGTCGCGCAGCGGCGGCGCACCGAACAACCGGCTGTACTCCCGGCTGAACTGGGACGGGCTTTCATACCCCACCCGATAGCCCGCCGCCGAGGCCTCCAGCCCTTCGGCAATCATCAGCCGCCGGGCTTCCTGCAAGCGCAGTTGCTTCTGGTATTGCAGCGGGCTCATGGCCGTGATCGCTTTGAAGCGATGGTGCAAGGTCGAGACGCTCAGGTTCACTTCCTTGGCCAGGTCGTCGATACGCAGCGGCTGTTCATAGTTGCCGTTCAGCCAGGTGATCGCCTGGCTCACCCGATGGCTCTGGCTGTTAGCCACAGCGATTTCATACAGGCGATAACCCTGCGGGCCACGCAGCAAGCGGTAGAGAATTTCACGGTTGATCAAGGGCGCGAGCATCGCGATGTCTTTAGGCGTGTCCAGCAAGCGGGTCAGGCGCAGCACCGCGTCGAGCAGTGCGTGATCGATGCGGTCGACGTACATGCCTCGTGAGGTCGGGCGCGAGGGCACGCCCATCGGCCCGGCCTCTGCGATCAGCGCGGTGAGCTGCGCCGGGTCGATATTGATACGCACCGAGAGGTTCGGGTCCTCGGCGGTGGCGTCAATAATGCGGCCGGCCACCGGCATCGCCACCGAGAACACCAGGTAGTTGAGCGGGTCGTAGGCAAAGATCTCGTCGGCCAGGCGCACTTCCTTACTGCCACTGGCTAGGATGCACAGCGCGGGTTCCACCAGCACCGGCATGAAATCCCGGGGCGCGTTGTGGCGGTTCAGGTACAGCGAGGTGATTGCCGTGCCGTAGGAGCCGTCCTCCCAGGTATGGCGGTGCACGATACTGGCCAGCTCGGCGCGTTGTTTCTCCATCTCGGCATCGAGGGGAACGGGCTTGGATTCGGGCGACGGCATGGGGCGTCCTCTACACGCGGCTTTGATGGGCTCAGCTTAGCGGCGGCTTTTCAAAAAGTGTTACGTCGATTCTGCAGCATCCTTGCCTGATCCTGCGAGATCGCGTGAATCAGGCAAGTACGCAGCCTGTCATCTGCCTGAAACATGGGGCCTGGGCCTGGAATAAATTCTGAGACCGAACGTCCTCCCTACGCTTCTCGCAGGATTGTGCAATAAGCCTGCAGGAATTGACTAACCGCGCTTACCGCCGCGCCGTTATCTTTGATCCTGTGGCAACACGCCCTCATTGTGCTTGCCGAGCATCACTTCTCAACGGGAGAGTCGAACATGTCCACCCCCATTCCCGCGAGCCATATGGCCTTTATCCGCGCCCGTAGCGGGTGCAGCACCGAACTCGGTGCACGCTTGAGCAGTTTGATCGAACCGGGTCGCCAGGCCCAGGGTTGCCTGCAATTCTCGTTGCAGCACTCCCAGGTCGACCCCGATGTATGGCTGGTATCCGGGTTCTGGAGCAGCGAACAGGCCATGAGCGCCTACTTCAACTCTCCGGCCCTGATGATCTTCACTGAGCTTCTGAACGACATGGTCGTGCGCAGCATGGACTTCCAGACCTTCACCGACGCATCGGCGGCACAGGCCTACGGCGAGTACCTGCAACTGGCCGGTTAACGGTTAGAATGGCCGACTTTCCATTGGCCAGGACTTGCAACATGGCACGTAAACAATTTGCCCACCACGAAGCCGTTTCCGCCGTAGTACCGGGCGAAGGTGGCTACAGCGCCGCCGTCGCCGTCAAGGCACTGGATGGCATGGGCGCACCCAGGTTTCACAAGATCCTTGATGGGCAGACGTTCAAGACAGCGTCCGATGCCGATGATGCGGCGACGTTGCAACTCGAGCATCTGGTCGATGTGGATGCAGAAGGTCAACTGACCTGGGCGACTGCTGAACGCTGAGGCAGCACACCTAACCAATGTGGGAGCTGGCTTGCCTGCGATAGCGGTGTATCAGTCACTCTTGGGTTAACTGACCCACCGCTATCGCAGGCAAGCCAGCTCCCACAGTTTTGATTGCATTGCAGTCAGGGTTTGGTGGCGCCTGGGCGGTACATCTTGAACAGCGCTTCTGGCCCCAGCTGGAAATAATCCGCCGGGCCACCCCCGCGTAAAATCGGCTCGGCGGCAGCGGTGTCGTAGATCCCGTCCTTGAGCAACCATTTGGCGATGTGCACCGCAACCACCTCGCCCAGCACCAGCCAGCTCGGCACCAACTGTTGGTCGGCACGTTGCAGCTGGATGATCTGCGTCACCTTGCACTCGAACGACACCGGGCTCTCGCCCACCCGTGGTACGCCAACGATTTTCGAAGCCACCGGCGTCAAGCCGGAGAGTTCGAATTCATTCACCTCGGGCGATACGGCCGCGCAACTCTGGTTCATCTGCTCGGCCAGCGGGCGGGTGGCCAGGTTCCAGACGAATTCGCCGGTCTGTTCGATATTGTTCAGGCTGTCTTTACGCCCGACACTGGAAAACCCAATGATCGGCGGAATGTAGTTGAATGCGTTGAAGAAACTGTAGGGCGCCAGGTTCAGGCGGCCTTCGCGGTCGTGCGAGGAGATCCAGCCAATCGGGCGTGGGCCGACGATCGCGTTGAACGGGTCATGGGGCAGGCCGTGGCCGTTGGCGGGTTCGTAAAAGTGGATGTCGTCAGGCATGGCCGGGGTTCCTGCTACGCGGTTTGGGAGGCGGTCATAGTGCAATTCATGGCGGTGAATTTCCATCGTGCCCATGGATTTTTCATACATCTGCCACCTATTTTTCACAGTTTCCCCTTCAGTCTGCGCCCAAGGTCAATACCCCCTATAAGACTGAGCCTTGGAGCTATCTACTGCATGAATAAACTTCCTCAGATCACCCTGGCGTTCTGGGTCATGAAAATCTGCGCAACTACCTTGGGCGAAACCGCCGGGGACTTGCTGTCGATGACCTTGAACGTTGGCTACGCCATCAGCTCCATGATCCTCATTAGCGTGTTCCTGGTGACCCTGGTGACGCAACTCTGGTCGAAAACCTACAACCCGGTGCTGTACTGGATCGTGATTTTGTCTACCAGTACTGCGGGTACCACGATGTCCGACTTCATGGACCGCACGCTGGGACTGGGCTACGCCACCGGGTCGATGATCCTGATCGTGATCCTGATGATCATCTTTGCATTGTGGCACCTCAGTGGTGACTCGCTGAACGTGAACAAGGTGCAGACCTTCCGAGGGGAGCTGTTTTACTGGATGGCGATCCTGTTCTCCAACACCTTGGGCACCGCATTGGGCGATTTCCTCGCGGACGATTCGGGGCTGGGCTTCGCCGGTGGCGCATTGTTGATCGGCTCAACCATCGCCGCGGTGGTGGTACTCAAGTACTTCACCCGCATCTCGTCGGTATTGTTGTTCTGGGTGGCGTTTGTACTGACACGGCCGTTTGGCGCGACCTTGGGGGATTTTCTGACCAAACCCCATGAAAAAGGCGGCTTGGATTTCGGCACCATCGGTTCATCCGCGGTATTGGCTGCGGTGCTGGTGGTGATGATTGCTGGCGCGTCGTATGCGCAGCGGCGCTATGGGCGCAATGAGGCCGCAGAGTTGTCCTAACGCTAAATGAGGGAGCGGGCTTGCTGTGGCGAGGGAGCTTGCTCCCGTTCGACAGCGTAGCTGGAGCCAGCTTTTTGGGGGCGCTTCGCACCCCAGCGCAAGCAAGCTTGCTCGCCACAGCAAGCCCGCTCCCACATTTTTTAGTCGGTGGTGATGCGTGAGTGTTTACGCGTGTCTTTCATGGTCACGTAGACCATCAACGACACGGCGATACACGCGGTCACGTACCAGTAGTAGCCCGTTTCCATACCGATGCTCTTGAACCACAGCGCGATGTATTCAGCGGTACCGCCGAAGATCGACACGGTCAGGGCATACGGCAGGCCCACGCCCAGTGCGCGGATTTCGGTCGGGAACAGCTCGGCCTTCACCACGGCGTTGATCGAGGTGTAGCCGCTGACGATGATCAGCGCCGCCATGATCAGGAAGAACGCGCCCCACCAGCTCTGGATGGTGTGCAGGGTGGTGAGGATCGGCACGGTGAACAGGGTGCCAAGCACGCCGAAGGCGATCAGGATCGGGCGGCGGCCGATTTTATCCGACAGCCCGCCGATGATCGGTTGCAGGCACATGAACAGAAACAGCGTCGCCGCCGAGATGGTGGTGGAGTCGGAGATGCTCATGCCGACCGTGTTCACCAGGTATTTCTGCATGTAGGTGGTGTAGGTGTAGAACGCCAGGGTGCCGCCCATGGTCAGGCCGACCACGGTCATCAGTTCCTTGGGGTGACGCATCAAGGTGCGCATTGCGCTTTCCTTGGCTTTTTCTTTCTTGGTGAACGACTCGGTTTCTTCCATGCCGCGACGCAGGTACAGCGCGACCACTGCGCACAGGGCGCCGATGGCGAACGGGATGCGCCAGCCCCAGGCGTACAGTTGTTCGGTAGTCAGCACCTGTTGCAGCACGATCAGCACCGCCAGCGCGATGAGCTGGCCGGAGATCAGGGTCACGTACTGGAAGCTTGAGTAGAACCCGCGACGTTCCTTGGTGGCCATCTCACTGAGATAGGTGGCAGAGGTGCCGTATTCGCCGCCGACCGACAGGCCCTGCAGCAGGCGGGCAAACACCAGCAGGATCGGCGCACCGATACCAATGATTTCATAGCCTGGGCTCAGGGCAATCAGCAGCGAGCCGAAGCACATCAGGTACACCGAGGCCATCAAGGCTTTTTTACGCCCGACTTTGTCGGCGTAGAGGCCCATCAGCCAGCCACCGATCGGGCGCATCAGGAAGCCCACGGCGAAGATCGCGGCGGTGTTGAGCAGTTGGGCAGTGGTGTCGCCTTTGGGGAAGAAGGCTTTGGCGAAGTACAGCGAGAAGGCGGCGTAGACGTACCAGTCGTACCATTCGACCATGTTGCCGACCGATCCGCTGAAGATCGACTTGATGCGGCTGGAGGTGGTGCGCTCCTGCGCTTTTGCGGCCGTCGATCCCAGAGGCACGGTGTTGGAGTTATCCATTGAAGGATCCTTCATCTAGTTGTTTTTATGGAGCGGCGCGTGCGCAGCCTGTTGGGGCTATAGCAGGAGCTGTGCCAGGTAGAGGAAGGCCCGCAATAGAAGGGTTGCGGGATTTTATTGAGCGGAAAGTCGCTGATGGTTTTGGGGTGGTGAGCGGAAATCCGCTTATGGCTGCCGACGCCATCGCAGGCAAGCCAGCTCCCACACCTGCTGTGTTCACAGACCAAAATGTGGGAGCGGGCTTGCCCGCGATGGTGATCCAAATATCGCTACACAAACATCTCCCTTACCAACCCATGCCGCTGCATCTTCTCATTGAAGGTACGGCGCGGCAGTTGCAACTCGGCCAGCACCGCCTTGATATCGCCCTTGTGACGCGTCAACGCGGCCTTCAGGCAGTGTGCCTCGAACGCTTCTTGCTGCGCTGCTAACGACTGCCCGGCCTCGATCCCTTGCGGTTCCGGCTCGTCCAGCCCCAACACCTGGCGCTCGGCGACGTTGGCCAGTTCGCGCACATTGCCCGGCCAGTCATGGCTGAGCAGGCGCCCCAACTGTGGCCCACTCAAGGGCTCGACCTGGCGGCCCAGACGCTCGGCGGCGCTTTGCGCAAAATGCTCGTACAGCAGCGGAATATCTTCGCGACGTTCACGCAATGGCGGCAGGCGCAGTTGCGCGACGTTGAGCCGATAGGCCAGGTCTTCGCGAAAGCGCCCGGCACGGGCTTCTTCCAGCAGGTCGGGCTTGGTGGCAGCGATGATGCGCAGGTCCACTTGGATACTCTGGTTGGAGCCCAGTCGCTCCAGCTTCTGTTCCTGCAACACGCGCAGCAATTTCACTTGCTGGGCCAGGGGCATGCTTTCGATTTCATCCAGGAACAAGGTGCCGCCGTGGGCATATTCCAGCTTGCCGATACGTTTGCCCTGGGCGCCGGTGAAAGCGCCGCTTTCATGTCCGAACAGTTCGGCTTCGAACAACTGCTCGGGGATTGCCGCGCAATTGAGGGCCACGAACGGCTTCTTTGCGCGTGGGCCGAAGTCGTGCAGGCAGCGGGCGACCAACTCCTTGCCGCTGCCGGTTTCACCGCGAATCAGCACATTGACCGGCAAACTCGCCAGGTCCAGCACTTGGCGGCGCAAGCTTTGAAGGCCCTTGGACACACCCAGCAGGCTGGACTCCAACTGCGCGCGATGATCGGCCTGTTGATGCAGGCGGCGGTTTTCCAGGATCAGGCCACGCTTGTCCAACGCCCGGCGCAGGCTGTTGAGCAAGGCGTCGGGGCTGAAGGGTTTTTCCAGGAAGTCGTAGGCGCCGTCGCGCATGGCTTCGACGGCCATTGGCACGTCGCCATGGCCGGTGAGCAAAATCACCGGCAAATCGGCATCGCGGCGCTGCACCTCGGCCAACAGTTCAAGGCCGCTGAGCCCTGGCATGCGCACGTCGCTCAGAATCACCCCGGCAAAGTCCTTGGGCAGTTGCGCCAGGCACTCTTCGGCGCGGCTGAACAGCTGCACGTCAAACCCCGACAGGCTCAGCCATTGCTCGACGGCCGTGCGAATACTGGCTTCGTCATCGACCACAATCACCGCGTTCAACATAGGTCTGGCGTCTCCAGGGCGATAGGCAGGGTCAAGGTGAAAGTCGCGCCATCGCCACGGTTGGCGGCACTCAGGCGTCCGCCCAGTTCATGCACGATAGCGTAGGACACCGCGAGTCCCAAACCGAGCCCGTCGCCCACCGGTTTGGTGGTGAAAAACGGGTCGAACACGCTGCTCAAATGTTCTTCGGCAATCCCGCCGCCGCTGTCGCAGACGCTCAACTGCCACAGCTGCTGATCGGCGTGCAGGCGGATTTCCAGGCGCTTGCGCGGTTTGTCGGCCATGGCGTCGAGGGCGTTGCGCAACAGGTTGATCAGCACCTGTTCCAGGCGGATCGCGTCGCCACGTACCCAGGCCGGGCGGGTGAGGTCCAGCACCACACCGATGGCTTCGTCACGCAGGCGCGCGTCGAGCAGTTGCAAGGATTGGTCGACCACCGTCGCCAGGTCCAGCTTTTCGCGCAGGCCACTGGGGCTCTTGCGCGCGAACGTCTTGAGGTGGCCGGTGAGCGCGGCCATGCGCGTGAGCATGTCATCCAATGGCGTGAGCGCCTTGTAGGCATCGTCCACGCGACCATGGTCGAGCAGCAGCCGCAGCGTCGCCAGTTGCATGCGCTGGGCGGTCAGCGGCTGGTTGATTTCATGGGCGAGGGCGGCCGACATCTGCCCCAATGCCGCCAGCTTGGCCGACTGCACCAGGCCATCCTGGGCGGTGCGCAGCGCCTGGGTGCGTTCTTCGACCAATTGCTCCAGTTCTTCACGGCTGCGCTGGCGCAAGCGGGCCAGGCGCCAGCGCTGGCTGAGGAACAGCACCAGGAACACCAATGCCAGCCACGAACCCGCAGCGGCAAGGCCCGCGTTACGTTGGTCTTCAAAGGCAAACTGGGGTTTGCGCAACAGGTGCAGGGTCCAACCTTCGCGCTTGAGCGGCAGCGACTCCCAGATGTAATTGGCGTTGCCGTCGGGGCCGCCGACGCGAATCAAGTGGCTGTTTTCGTCAAAGCGTTGCAGGGGCTGGGTGTCCAGCGGCTGCAGTTGCTTCTTGTCGTATTGGCGGGTGGCCTTGAGTTCAGCCAGGTCATTTTCGGACAACGGCCGCAGGTTGCGATAACGCCAGCCCGGCTGGTTGGCGATAAACACGATGCCCCGCGCATCGCTGACCAACAGCAGGTCATTGCCCTGGGCCCACTCGCGCTCCAGCTCGGGGAACTCCAGCTTGACCACCATGGCGCCGAGGAACTGCTCGTGCTCATCCACGACCGCACTGGAAAGAAAGTAGCCCGGAATACCCGTGGTCACGCCCACTGCATAAAAGCGCCCGGTGCCCTGGCTCAAGGTCTGGCTGAAATACGGCCTGAACGCGTAGTTGTGGCCGACATAACTGCTGGGCAGGTTCCAGTTGCTGGCGGCCACGGCCAGGCCGGTGCGGTCCATCAGTTCCAGGGTCGAAGACTGCGCAGCGCCGTTGATGCGCTCCAGCTTGCGGTTGAGCCGGTCTTGCGTGGTGGCGTCCAGCGGGCCCTTCAAGGCGCTGATCATCTCCGAATCCAGCGCCAGCACTGCGGGCAGGGCACGGTAGCGTTCGATCAGGGTGTGCAGCGAGTTGGCATACAGCGCGAGCTGCTGATTGGCACGGGCGGCGTCGTCCACCAAGGCCTGGTGTTCGGCATGGCGCGTGGCCAAGGCGGCAGCCAGCACCGCACCGGCGATGATCAACAGAGAATAGAAGGTCAGGCGCAGGGGGCGAGGGATCACGATCATACGATGATGAACAGGCACGGTAAGGGGCGAGCACCATAGCATGGGCAGCTCATATCTTGTGACCAAGGAGCTTGTGGGGGAGCTGGCTTGCCTGCGATGACGGCCTGACAGCCGACATCTATCTACCTGACACCCCACGATCCAACTGTGGGAGCTGGCTTGCCTGCGATGACGGCTTGCCAGCCGACGGCTATCTACCTGACACCCCACGATCGCAATGTGGGAGCGGGCTTGCTCGCGAAGGCGGCCTGACAGCCGACCGGGATGTGGGATCAGATTGAGTACATATCCGTTAGTTAGGTAACGGCCACTTAGGGTTCCGCCCTGACGGCGGCTCACTTTGCAAAAGCCGGGATGCCGGCCCAGGCCAAAGTAAGCAAAACGCTCTTGCCCCACCACTCGGCACCTCGCCTAGGCTCGGTGTGCCCGAACGCAGGCTTGAATCCGTGGGCCGCCGCCACGCGCCATCCATGGCGCGGGGCGGCTAACCCGGCGTCCTGCCGGGTTACCCACGAATTCAAGCCTGCGTTCGGCCAGCGTGGTTTAACGGGGCGCCTGAGATCAAGATCAAAAGCAGATCAAGAGCAAGATCAGGAGCAGTCCCTTGCTCCAGGCATAAAAAAGGCGACTGGGCCGTGGGGCCGCAGTCGCCTTTATTCTTTTGGATGAGGTGCTTACTGCACTTCTACCGCCAGGCTGTCACTGATCTTTTTCTGCCAGATGGCAGGACCGGTGATGTGGACGGATTCACCTTTGCTGTCTACTGCAACGGTGACCGGCATGTCTTTGACGTCGAACTCGTAGATGGCTTCCATACCCAGTTCGGCGAAGGCAACCACGCGCGACTTCTTGATGGCTTGGGCCACCAAATAAGCGGCGCCGCCCACGGCCATCAGGTACACGGCCTTGTGATCCTTGATCGCTTCGATGGCGGTAGGGCCGCGCTCGGATTTGCCGATCATGCCCAGCAGGCCGGTTTGCTCCAGGATCTGGCGGGTGAACTTGTCCATCCGCGTTGCAGTGGTCGGGCCCGCTGGGCCAACCACTTCTTCGCGCACCGGATCAACCGGGCCGACGTAGTAGATAAAGCGGCCCTTGAGGTCCACCGGCAAGGTTTCGCCCTTGTTCAGCATCTCGACCATGCGCTTGTGCGCCGCATCGCGACCGGTAAGCATCTTACCGTTGAGCAGGACGGTTTCGCCCGGCTTCCAGCTCTGCACTTCTTCCGGGGTCAGGGTGTCGAGGTTGACGCGGCGAGCCGATGGGCCGGCTTCCCAGACGATTTCCGGGTAGGCATCCAACGGTGGCGCTTCCAGTGACGCCGGGCCCGAGCCGTCGAGCACGAAGTGCGCGTGACGGGTGGCGGCGCAGTTGGGGATCATGCACACCGGCAGGGACGCGGCGTGGGTCGGGTAGTCCATGATCTTCACGTCGAGCACGGTGGTCAGGCCACCCAGGCCCTGGGCGCCGATGCCCAGTTGGTTGACCTTCTCGAACAGCTCCAGGCGCATTTCTTCGATACGGTTTTGCGGGCCGCGCTTTTTCAGCTCGTGGATGTCGATGGACTCCATCAACACTTCCTTGGCCATTACCGCGGCTTTCTCGGCGGTACCGCCGATGCCAATGCCGAGCATGCCCGGTGGGCACCAGCCGGCGCCCATGGTCGGAACAGTCTTGAGCACCCAGTCGACGATCGAGTCGGACGGGTTGAGCATGGCCATTTTCGACTTGTTCTCGGAGCCGCCACCCTTGGCCGCCACGTCCACTTCCACGGTGTTACCCGGGACGATGGAATAGTGGATGACCGCAGGGGTGTTGTCCTTGGTGTTCTTGCGGGCGCCGGCCGGGTCGGAGAGGATCGAGGCGCGCAGGACGTTTTCTGGCAGGTTGTAGGCGCGACGCACGCCTTCGTTGATCATGTCGTCCAGGCCCATGGTTGCGCCGTCCCAGCGCACGTCCATACCCACGCGCACGAACACGGTGACAATACCGGTGTCCTGGCAGATCGGGCGATGGCCGGTGGCACACATGCGCGAGTTGATCAGGATCTGGGCGATGGAGTCACGGGCTGCCGGCGATTCTTCGCGCAGGTAGGCTTCGTGCATGGCCTGGATGAAATCAACGGGGTGGTAGTAGGAAATGAATTGCAGGGCGTCGGCAACGCTCTGAATCAGGTCGTCTTGCTTGATCACGGTCATGAGTCGCGCTCCTCTATAAGGGAACATTCAATAAAGATGGCCTCAGTGTTGCATCGGTCGGCTGAAGCCATCTTTCCAAGGCACGCCAGAATGGTGCAGGCGCGACGCTAAAAAGGCGCGGCAGTATAACCCGGCACGGTGGCCGATACACCCGACTATGGTCAAACTGTCGCAGGCATGATTCCCTGTGCGCGCTCCTTATGATCGAGTCTTTATATGCCTGAACTGTATGTCGGCGAACGCCACTGGTCGGTCACCCCCGGCAGCAACCTGCTGGATGCCTTGAATCAGGCCGGTGTGGCCGTGCCCTTCAGTTGCCGGGCCGGCAGTTGCCATGCGTGCCTGGTGCGTTGCGAGGGTGAGGTTGACGACAAGCAGCCCGAAGCCCTGAGCCCGACGCAGCGCCAGCAAGGTTGGCGCCTGGCGTGCCAGTGCCGGGTCATTGCGGACCTGAAGGTCGACGCGTTTGATCCCCAGCGCGATGGCTTGCCCGCCCAGGTGGTGGGCGCCGATTGGCTGAGTTCGACGGTACTGCGCCTGCGCCTGCAACCAGAACGTGCCCTGCGGTACAGGGCCGGGCAGCATTTGGTGCTGTGGGCAGGGCAGGTGGCACGCCCTTATTCCCTGGCGAGTTTGCCCCAGGAGGAGCCGTATCTGGAGTTCCATATCGACTGCCGTCAACCCGGTGCCTTCAGCGATGCCGCGCGACAGTTGAAGGTCGGTGATCCTGTATGCCTGGGCGAACTGCGGGGTGGAGCGCTGCACTATGATCCTGACTGGCAATCACGACCCTTGTGGCTGCTGGCCTCCGGTACTGGCCTGGGCCCCTTGTGGGGCGTGTTGCGCGAGGCACTGCGCCAGGATCATCAAGGCGAGATTCGCGTGATTCACCTGGCCCATGAGGCCGAGGCTCATTATCTGGCTGAACCCCTGGCAGCGCTTGCCGCGCAACATGGGCACCTCACCGTGGAGCTATGGACCGCGGCGCAGTTGCAGCAGGCATTGGCGCAACTGCGGCTGGTTTCCCGGCACACCCTGGCCTTGCTTTGCGGGCACCCTGCCAGCGTCGAGGCCTTTTCCAAGCGCTTGTTCCTGGCGGGACTGCCGCGTAATCAATTGCTGGCGGATGTGTTCCTGGCTCGCCCTTTTACGTTATGAAAAGCCTGGTCAAGTCGGTATCGGAGCTTATCGTCCGGAGCCGATGACGCCATCGCAGGCAAGCCAGCTCCCACAGTAGACCGAGTTGTCTGACTATTGTGGGAGCTGGCTTGCCTGCGATGAGGCGCTGAAATTCAACACAGTGGCCTGCACTGAAATGCAAAAAGCCCCGCCATTCACAGGGCGGGGCTTTTGTTTTTCAGCTTGTCACTCAGACCTGCGGGTCGCCCACATGCAGGATCTTCATGCCATTGGTGCCACCGGTGGTGTGGTAGCTGTCGCCCTTGGTCAGGATGACCCAGTCGCCTTTCTCCACGACGCCGCGTTTGACCAACTCGTCGATCGCCTTCTGGCTGACTTCGTTCGGTGCCAGCGACGCCGGGTCGAACGGGATGGTGTACACGCCGCGGAACATGGCCGCGCGGGCCTGGGCTTCGCGGTGTGGGGTGAACGCGTAGATAGGCACCGAGGAACGGATGCGCGACATGATCAACGGGGTGTAGCCACTTTCGGTCAAAGCGATGATCGCTTTCACGCCCGGGAAGTGGTTGGCGGTGTACATGGCAGCCAGGGCGATGCTCTGGTCACAGCTTTCGAAAACCTTGCCGATGCGGTGGCTGGAGGTCTTGCTGGTCGGGTGCTTTTCGGCACCGACGCAGATACGCGCCATGGCCTGCACGGCTTCCAGCGGGTACGGGCCGGCGGCACTTTCAGCCGAGAGCATCACGGCGTCGGTGTAGTCGAGCACGGCGTTGGCCACGTCGGACACTTCGGCACGGGTCGGCATCGGGTTCTGGATCATCGACTCCATCATCTGGGTCGCAACGATCACCGCTTTGTTATGACGGCGTGCGTGCAGGATGATCTTCTTCTGGATACCGATCAGCTCGGCGTCACCGATTTCCACGCCCAGGTCGCCACGGGCAACCATCACGGCATCGGAGGCCTTGATCAGGCCGTCGAGGGTTTCATCATCGGCCACGGCTTCAGCACGCTCGATCTTCGCTACCAGCCAGGCGGTACCGCCGGCTTCGTCGCGCAGCTTACGGGCGTATTCCATGTCGGCGGCGTCGCGCGGGAAGGACACGGCGAGGTAGTCCACTTCCATTTCGGCGGCGAGCTTGATGTCAGCCTTGTCTTTTTCAGTCAGGGCCGGCGCCGTCAGGCCACCACCGCGACGGTTGATGCCTTTGTGGTCGGACAGCGGGCCGCCGATGATCACGGTGCAATTGAGTTCGGTCGGCGTGGCGGTGTCGACGCGCATGACCACACGGCCGTCGTCCAGCAGCAGCTCGTCACCGACGCCGCAGTCCTTGACCAGGTCCGGGTAGTCGATGCCCACCACGTCCTGGGTGCCTTCGGTCAGCGGGTGGCTGGTGGAGAAGGTGAATTTGTCACCGATCTTCAGCTCGATCCGCTTGTTGGTAAATTTGGCGATACGGATTTTCGGGCCTTGCAGGTCGCCCAAGAGTGCAACGAAGCGGCCATGCTTGGCGGCCAGGTCACGCACCAGCTTGGCACGAGCCTTGTGCTCGTCCGGGGTGCCGTGGGAGAAGTTCAGACGGGCGACGTCCAAACCAGCCAGAATCAGCTGTTCGAGGACTTCCGGCGAGTTACTGGCCGGGCCAAGGGTGGCGACGATTTTGGTACGACGGACGGACATGCACGGACTCCTGAGTTCAAGCGCTGGGGAAGGCTACTATGCTCTTTCGTTGTAGTCATTGTTCGTTTGCACTACTTATCGACGATTGGCTTGTTTTGGCTGCGGTTGAATGGGTAAACGCCTTGAAGATTTTCGACCAGGGGTCGATACACTGCACAAGACAGGAGAACCCCATGCGAATTTTGCTCGTTGCTGCCCTGGCCGTCAGTGTTGTCGGCTGTACCCGCTGGTCGATGGACCACCATTTGAACAACGCTTACCGCGCCTATGGGGTCGGTGATTGCCAGCGTGTCACCCTGGAGTTGTCCCAGGTCGATCGCGAGAGCCGTACCCGCCGCTACGTGCAACCGGAGGTTTCGATGTTGCGCGGGCAGTGCCTGGAACGCCAGAAACTGTTTGTCGATGCCGCGCAGACCTATCAGTTCATCATCGGCCACTACCCGTCTAGCGAGTACGCCTATCGAGCCCGCGCGCGGCTCGATACCTTGCAGCAACTGGGGCATCTGCCGGCTGCAGGCCTGGCAAAACCAAGGCCTGCGTCGTTGTAATGGTATTTGTCATTTTATAGCTGGCCTGTCGCCAGTCTTGGGCTAATCTTTGAATGTCTGTTTGTGCAGTTTCCCATTCGAACGGATGCAAGGCCCGGATTCGGCATTTGTTTGGTGACAAGCGGTAGGTTTTGTCACACCGAGATCCAGGGAGAGCGAGCGATTGCTTGTTCCGAATCACTGGCACGGCCAGATTTTTGGCTATTGGATGGCGACTTCACCATGTTTACCGAACGACGGATCGAGCGGCATCAACTGCCGTATTTTCTGCAGGTGTTCAATCGTATTACCGACAAGCCAATCGGCTATCTTGGAAATGTGTCTGAAAACGGTCTGATGCTGATCAGCTCGTTACCCATGATGACCGAGGTGGATTTCGAGCTGCGCTTGAAAGTGCCGGTGGCGCAAGGCGAGTTCAAGGCGATTGACCTCACGGCAACCTGCTTGTGGAGCCACGAGGATGTCACCCCGCAGCATTACGACTCGGGGTTCAGCGTGCTTGAGGCGCCCGAGGAATACCGGCACCTGATCAACGCGCTGTTGCAGTACTTCAGCTTTTATCCTTTGCAGGCCTCTGTCTGAATTATGCGTGGGGTCGTGGCCGTTTCCTGGCCATACCCCTGCGCAGTCATCCTCAGAATACCCCGGCCTTTTTCCACTCCAGATAGCGTGTGACCAGCCCGGCACCCAGCGCCGATGGCAAGGTATCGAGCACCGACAGCCCATGGGCACTCAAACGATCATGGCGTTGGTTGCGGGTGTTGAGGTAATCGATCGTGCCGCTGTAAGCCAGGGCTTCGGGCAATGTCTGCACAGGCGTCTGACGTAGCTGGTCGAGGACCTCTTCCCTCAGGCTGGCCACCAGTACCCGGTGATGCCTGCCGATACGCTGGACGGCAGCCATCAGCGCTTCATCCTCCTCATCCCGCAGGTTGGTGACGATGATCACCAGCGCCCGGCGTTTTTGACGTGCCAACAACTGGCTGGCGGCCGCCTGGTAGTCGGCGGTTTTTCGCGTGGTCTGTAGGTCATAGACCGCATTGAGCAACAGGTTCAATTGGCCACTGCCCTTGACCGGCTTCAGGTAGCGCGGCTGGTCGCTGGCGAACGTGCACAGCCCTACCGCATCGCCCTGTCGCAAGGCGACATAGCTCAGCAGCAGGCAGGCATTGAGCGCGTGATCAAAATGGGAAAGTT
Source organism: Pseudomonas sp. CCI1.1 (assembly GCF_034348165.1). Lineage (NCBI taxonomy): Bacteria > Pseudomonadati > Pseudomonadota > Gammaproteobacteria > Pseudomonadales > Pseudomonadaceae > Pseudomonas > Pseudomonas sp. CCI1.1. The sequence goes on along the minus strand of NZ_CP133780.1, from coordinate 3,234,949 downwards.
CGTCATCCTGGCTGCGCATGTGCTGGCCGCAATCGAGCATGAACACGATTTGCTGGTCGCGTTCGTCCTGGTATTCCCGGGCAATGGGCGTTCGTTGGCGGGCGGTGGCTTTCCAGTCGATCTGACGCAGGCTGTCACCTTCACGAAACTCGCGCAGTTGGTGAAATTCCAGGCCCAACCCTCGCCGCTGATGTTGGCGCACGCCCAGTTGGCTCAGCCAGTTATCCACACCCCGTAACTGCGCACCGTATAAGCGCGCGAAATCCGGGTAAACACGGGTGGAATCGCGGGTGTCGACCCATCGTCGTGCCGACCACAGCCCCAATGGGCTGGGCAGCAGCAGCTCGCAGCGACTGAAATGGAAGTGCCCGCGCCGCAAGGGGCGCACGCGATAGCCCAGCTCAGCACGTTCACCGGGGAGTAGTTGAATGAATTGAGGCAGGTTCTCCACAGCCAGGCCATCGGACACGTGATCGAACACCTGCACGGTCAGTGGTTGCGGGTAGTCGTGCTCCAGGCACAGGCGTATTTCTTCCCAGCGCCCCAGCGCCAGGCTGCCGGGCAGTGTCCTGTATACGCGGACCGAGGGGCGGCGGCGCAAGCGTGCGGCATCCAGCATCGCCAGCAGCAACAGGGCCAGCAGCAGGCCCCAGGCTACCGAATGCAAGGTGGCGGGCACTTTGAACTGCAACGCTGCCGAAGCGCCCAACAAGATGTTCAAGCCGAGCAGAACGCCCAGCCAGGTCAGCAGCAGACGAGTCGGTTTCATGGCCGCGTCATTGCCTTGGTGCCGCAATCTGGTCGAGTAACTGCTGGAGCACCTGGTCGACCTCCAAGCCGTCGATGTCCAGCTCTGGTGCGATGCGTACCCGGTGACGCAGTACCGCCAGGGCGCAGCCCTTGATGTCATCGGGGGTGACGAATTCGCCACCGCGCAACAGCGCACGGGCACGGGCACCGCGTACCAGAGCGATGGAGGCCCTGGGGCCGGCACCGATGGCCAGCCCCGGCCAACTGCGCGTGGCACGGGCCAGGCGCACGGCGTAGTCGAGCACCTGCTCATCCAACGGCAAGTCACTGGCAATTTGCTGCATCCGTACCACGTCCTCGGCTTGCAGCACGGTACGCAACGGCTGCACCTCCAACATGTCTGCCTTGGACGAGCGAGTCACTTCGCGGACCATATCCAGCTCTTGTAGAGCATCCGGGTAGTCCATTCGCACCTTGAGCATGAAGCGGTCCAGTTCGGCCTCGGGCAGTGGGTAGGTGCCTTCCTGTTCGATAGGGTTCTGGGTCGCCAGGACCATGAAGGGCTGGCCGATGGGCAACGCCTCGCCCTCCAGGGTCACTTGGCGTTCCTGCATGGCCTCCAGCAGCGCTGCCTGGGTCTTGGCGGGTGCACGGTTGATCTCGTCGGCCAGCAACAGGTGGGTGAACAACGGCCCCTTGCGCAGTTTGAACTGTTCGGTCTGCAGGTCGTAAACGGCGTGGCCGGTGACATCGCTGGGCATTAGGTCCGGGGTGAACTGGATGCGGGCGAAATCACCGCCAAAGCAGCGGGCCAGGGCCCGTACCAGCAAGGTCTTGCCCAGGCCAGGCACGCCTTCAAGCAGGACGTGGCCGCCTGCGATCAGGGCGGTGAGCACGTCGTCAATCACAAGGTCCTGGCCAATCACGGCCTTGCGCAATTCCACGCGCAGCGCCTGGGCCTGCTGGCTGGCCTGCTGAAGGTTTTCGGCGGTCAGGGCGGTGGCCAGTGGAGAGTCGCTCACGACTTCTGGAGCCTTGTTAACTGTTACATTTGTTTTATCGTCCATAAATCAGTTGGTTACCTAATCTAACTTTTTTCGTGTTTTTTATGCACGGAACGATAGAGTAACGTCCATCCCGCACGGTCGTAATTCTATGGTAACCGCTGAAGACGCAAGCCGCGCGAGCGCACATTTTTCTGTGCGTCGGCATTGGCAAACTGTCTGTTATGCTGTTTGAATTACTTGCCTAGTCCCACTGGTCGAATCCAACCGGCCTGCCTTTCCAAGCTGAAAATAGCGTTCGCTGCCCCCAATACCTTACTTCGCCTCGTTCTTCAGTCCGTGATGCACGGAACACTGTGTCTCGGTGTTCAGAGACTTCAGCTCCTTGATTCAAAACGGGCATGACCTGCCCCATTTGAATGTCTCCGGAGATCCGGACACTGGGTATGTGTGCTAGCAGAGCGGAGGTTCGCGACTCACGCAATACGACGCAAAAGCTCGGATAACGCCGATCGCCAACAACCAGACGAGGATCTATTCCTCGACTTTGGATTCCTTGAAGCAAGGGTAAAAGCTCTTGAGCGGCGAGAGCCCGATTACGGGCCATAGTCATTTCTTGCGCCGATTCATGGCACCACTGTGTCAGATTGCTGGTATCTGCCAAGATGAGCCTTGAGCCCGCCTGCTCGGCAAAACGACGCACTCCAGGTAGATAGCGCGATGATGTAATAAATAGGCCGCGACTAGCCTTATGACGGTCTACATGAGCTGAAAGAGCAGCAACCGCATCAAGCTTGATAGGATTACCGGCTGCGTAACGCTTCACCTGTACCAGTGTGAGCAGGTCTCCAATCGGATCTCGTTGCCAAATACGTAGGTCTACGCCCTCATCCCCAGAACCCGGACCGAGCTCTGTTTTCCATCCTCTAGCGGCGAAGATGCTGCTGATGAGCGTTTCAAACTCGCGAGGCGTAAGCCGATGAAAGTCTTGCGCGTTCGTCGCAAAATGAGCGTAGAGGTCACCACTGACATCCGCTGTGTCTGCCTCAACCAAACGGCATATCCATTTCCAACGTGCCACGCGGTAGGCTGCCTGAGCAAGATCACTCTCGTCATCGACTAAATAGTATCCCCATGTGCATGACTCATGACATTCTAGGTATACGCCGACTGACTCAAGTGTGCGACCTAGCTCCTGTGCCTCCTTGTGATCCCACTCAAGCACGGTGTTTATCGGACTCTCCGCACAAAGTAGAAGTAGTGCCCCTCCAGGCCAAGGTTCGTCATCATAGTGAGCTATGGGGTCTGCATGGCAGGCGTCGTACCAAATATCATGGTGCTTAGCCCACTCAATCGTAATACTCGTGATCTGAGCGACCAGCCGATGAACCGCAGCTTCCGAGGCCATGGGGTTGTCCATTGCTGTCATTCCGTCTATAAATCGAGGCTCAACTATGTGGTTAGTCGCATGTGGGGAATATGCCATCGCTTTTCAGCGAATAACCTCTTTGTGTGCATAAACCACGCAGCTGCCACCGATCCCCACTTAAGTAGCAAAGCGATGGGCTCAATGAACGCTCCCTTGCGGTCACTCTCCTAGCCAAGACAATTGGGTCTTTGTAGCAGAGTTTGTTTGCGCCGCTTTCTTAAAGTTTGCAGTCATAATCCGATATGCCCTCTCAGACCTCATTGAATCGACGGTATAAAGCAACGGGACAGCCTCCATCGATTTAGCCAGCCTAAACTGTTGCTCAGCCTTTTCGAGGTAAAAGTCGAACTGTTGTATAGAGAAGAAGGGTTGTCCTTGGTCCAGAACTGGAAAAACTGCTCCGAACTTGGCCCGCCAGAATGATGGCACGACTCTGACTATATAGCCCTGAAGAAAATCTCCACCCCGGAGAAAATTACGCATCTCCTCTATAACATGCGGTTCCAAGGGCATAACTTGGCAATGCTCCCAACCTTCAAATGTCGCCTTCCAGAACATGCCGATCACAAAATGATACAGCTGTTGCGATTTAATAGCCGGCAAGATATGGCTTCCGACACTCAGAATCAGGCCGGGCCCATAATTTCCTTGAGGCGCCGTCCAGGCAGGTATCAGACTCTTCTTTAGGATTTGGTAAACCGGCGAAGGCAGCTCTTCCTCTATATTGATCTTGAGCAGCGTTGATAAGTAGTAATCCTCGCCCTCGGCTGACATCAACCCCTCGCACGTGTCACACAATAAGGCCTGGACTACCTGCTTACCCATAGAGAATACTTTTTCGTCTTCCTGACTCCGGAGTAATAACTTCGTACCTTCGGCTTTGAACCGGTTGAGGTACCTGTAGATAGCCTTTGGCAGGAAATGACTTTGGCGCAGAACCCTAATTTCCCCATTGTCAGGGCCACACAGCGCACATAGCCCAATTACCTTATTGCTTTCATCTGCCATCTACTCATCTCCCCCCTCATCAATAAATAATAAAGTTATAACTGCGCGCGCGACCTCGGATAAGGGCGTCGTACCATCACAACTCTTATCAGTCTTCTTCGTCAAATAGGTCGTCGAGAATGTTTTGAGGTACGTTGAAAATCCCCACGAATCCTCCATCTATGAATTCATCATGCCTAGACAAAGCTCTCAACAGAGTAGGACGCCAGTGATTCGAATAAAGCTTTTGCTCCTCAATACGAGCCTGAGTTCGGAGGAATTTCCGAACACCGGCTTTACCACTTCGAGCATGCTCAAGATGGACCCCGGTAGCGTGCGACATTAGGTAGATGTTGATTTCTTTTTCATAGCGGTCATTCAGTTCAAGCGTCTTTATCTGGTGCGCCAGGCGATGACTGAGGCCTTCAGCCAAGTCAACATCGTCCAAGACCTGGAAAGTGGCAACCAATCCGCCCTCGGATATATCGATTTTCGCCTCAAGGAAGTGAATATTGGGTAATTCATCAAAATAGGCGTGAATTAAGGTTAGCTCACCTTCGGCCACCTCCCCGAAACCTGCGAGCTTTATGTGGTTGCAATCGTGGCAGCTTGGTACGAGGTTTCGCGAGTAGATCGCCAGCGGTTTAAACTCAGACCGAGGCAGAAAGTGGTCGAGCTCTGAAACCGTGTCGATGCCGCAAATCGGGCACAGATCTACCCCCTTGAATAAGCGCTCACGCAACGAGTACAGCAGACGGCCCTCTTGAGTTCGGTCGTACGCAGCGTATATCGCGTCGATCAGCGACTTAGGGAATCCAGAACCTTTCAATACTTCGCTGGCTGCACCGAGATCTGCGTCATAGCGGTCATAGATGGTGAGCAGTTGTGTAATTTCAGCTTCCTTGAGCTTATGCCCACGCGGAATTTTATAGTTGTACTCGCGCACGGAAGCGGCCAGATCCGCTCGCGACGACTCACGGTTAGGTAAGGGAAGGTTTCTCATTTTTGCAACCTACGCTTCGCTTGCTTGGTGAGCACATAGGCTCGCGCTTGGGCGCTCAGGCCGTACTCGAATGCAGTCTCAACTTCATCAATAGTGTCGTACTCTTCGGCCAATAGATCGAGAGGCGCATGATAGTCCGTGCTCGCCGCGGTGAGCCCAAAGCTGTCGTAGGTAAGGAGGCCGATGTTCTCCCCATAAGTCTCAATTTTTGGCCTTTTAATGGTGATTTCCGAACCGTTACGACTAACGTAGCGAACGTGGCAAGCGAGTGTCTCTTGCAGCAGTACCGGAGAGTGAGTGGCGACCACGCAGTAGGCGTTCAGCTCTGTCAGGATCATCCGCACGGATTGCATCAGCGCGGCCATTAGCGGAGGGTGCAAATGTGTTTCCGGTTCGTCGAAAAGGACAAGTGACTGTGGACGCGCATGGGCGATTAGGGAGGCAATCACGTGTAGGGCAATTTTATGTCCAGTGCTCCAGTCCATGAAATGCTGCCGAGAACGCCGAGGTCTTGGCATGAGGTCAGCCAACTGTGTTTTCAAATCTCGAAATGAAGGGTCAGCAATCAACGATTCAACAGCTAACTCGAACAACTCACCCCTCTTGTTTTTTCGAATAGTCCTCAGCAGGCTTACGAACTCGTCCGCCAGCGCATCAATCGATTTGAGTTTTGTCGAGTTGCGCCTTTCCATTGAAATCTCGGGCGGCTCGCTATCTGGATCAAACTCGGCTTCGGCGCGTATCTTTTCCAGATCATCGCGGACTTCCTCAACAACGTTTCGAAGCCCGCAGAAGACGAAGCGGCTATCACCGCTTTCGATGTCATTGACGATCTGGGATAGATCACGAGCAGCGAGACCTGGTACTACGAAGCTATCAAATGCGCTGTAGGAGATAGTAATAACCCGCATGAAACCGATGGCTCTGGGCGTTATCTCCCCCATTGCAGCAAATTTGTCCTGATCACGTTCATGCGGCGATGCATACGCGAGGTGGGACAACCGGGAGAGGATTGTGCTTTTGCCGGACCCGTTACGGCCGATCAGCACGATAATCCTCTCGGGTAACAGAACTCGATTCCGACCAGGTCCGACCTTCCGATAAGATCCGCGGTATCCCTTCGGCTTTGGTGCCTCGAAATTGAATTCGATGGGGCGGGTAGCTCCGGCGGGAAGAAAAGAAAATGCTTCCATTCCTATGAGTGCTTTGAAGTTGCCCTCGTAGAGGATTCGTGCATCACGAATAAATTCCTTCCAATCAGGAGTGTCTCTGAAAATCGAAGACTTCCATCCATCTTCATCTTTGAACACGTCAACGAGATCTGGGTTCGCCACTGCATCCTGTAACGCATGCATGATGCGTTTTCGACGACCACTGGGGAGTTCGTTAAGGCGTTGGTAATAATCAAGAGACGTTCCAACAGAGACCCATCCTTCCCCTAACTGGGTAAAAGGTTTTTTGATGAGACGAGCCCCTGCTGTCTGTCCTTGTTTTAGGATTTTCACGCCGCCGATGTAGGTGACCACATTAGGTTCGTCTGACTTGGGGCGATAGTAGAGGTGGTACAACGTTTGATAGCTGTAATCGTTCCAATCGTCCTGCTGCAGAGCGAACACGCTGTCGATTTCGCTCAATTCTTTACGCGATGGTGGATAAATCTGGATTGTCATTCGAATCACGAGTCCTTGTGTCTGCGTCTGCTGGGCCATTGCTTAAATGGATGGGCTTCTCGCTCCAAACGTCGGCTCGACTGGATGCGGTTGAGATAGCCGTAGATGTAGATCTTCAGCAGGATCGCGGGATGATAAGCTGGCCGGCCCGTATCTGCCGGTATGACACCGTCAAAACCCAGCTTGACCAGGTCGAGTTCATCGACGAAAACGTCAACTACACGTACCGGATTGGTATCGCTGACGTAGTCGTCAAGGCTCTCGGGAAGCAAGGTGCTTTGGCCGCGATGTTCGCCTTGGATGAAGCGCTTCATTGACGATCCCTGAGTTAACTCCCTCGGAAATCATAGCAAAGGTGCGTGGAGGTATAGGCTCCATAGCAGAAGCAGACTTCAGTTACCCCTCTCAACGGTGAACAATTTTTGAGGTGCTGACGATGACCCGCTTACAGGTTGTAAAGATTGACTTAAGTGGGGTGGCGAGTTCCGATGAACTCCATTCCACCTTGAGGGTTGCGCTCGGATTCCCCGGCTGGTACGGCTGCAATTGGGATGCTTTCTGGGACGCAATTACAGGACTTGTGCAAATGCCCGCGCAACTGAAAATTTCAGGGTGGGATACTTTATCCAGACGTTTGCCGGGGGATGCGAAGCTCATGCAAAAATGCCTTGCAGACATGAAGATTGAGTATCCAGAACTCGCATCAGATGTGGAGTTCGACTAAACGATTTTTCAAGCCTACATTCGGCCGGAGCCACGTAAAAACGTCAGCTTCACTCAGGGAAACTTTTAGCAGATCCAGCAACGAGATCCTTGGTTCAGTGCCGTTGGCTGATCTGTTTTTACACACTCTGGGCCAGAAGCAGTCATTGAAAATGTGTCTACGAAACTCCGGGTGATCGCTTCGGGATCGCTGTTGAGTGCTACGCTATGTGCTGCGCGGAAGCACAGCTGTCTCTCTAATCGCAGACTGAGGCGGCTCTCATGAAACTGCTGTCAGGAAGATCGCATGCACATTGAACGTCTTGGTTTGGCGAATTTTCGCTGTTTCGGTCCTCAGCAAACCCCCGTTGCTTTAGGACCAAGTCTTGTAGCATTTGTAGGCGATAACGGCACCGGTAAGACTGCGGTGATGCAAGCCTTGCAGCGGCTGTTTGGTGTCACGGCTGAGCAACGACGGTTGCGCAAGCAAGACTTTCATATTCCCTTTAATGAGACAGAACGGCCTGCTGCTCGTACCTTGGTGCTCGAGGCAATCCTTGCATTTCCAGAACTAGATGCCGACGCGGAAAATCCTGCTGTACCAGCGTTTTTCAAGAACATGGCGGCCGAGGAGAATGGCAATCTCAAGGTGCGTTTAAGGCTACACGCCACATGGACGGACGACGGCACCTTGGACGGTGCGATCGAAGAGTCCTACTGCGCAGTGCAGACCTTCGGGGATTTCGAAGAAAGTGACCTCCACCAGCTTCGTGGCTCCGATCGCTCGCGAGTCCAGCTCATCTACATACCGGCAACGCGAGACGGCGCGTCCCAGGTCACCGCTTTCATACGCGGTCGGCTTTGGCGCGCAATCAATTGGTCTGAGCAGGTTAAGGATTCATTGACCGACGCTGGCACAGCCGTGAATCAAGCGTTTTCTGCCGAGGCAGCTGTAGATAGTATCAGCTCTGCAGTTACCCGGCGGTGGCGGCAGCTCCATTCAGCAGGTACTCACACCACACCATCTTTCCGCCCCGTCGACACACGTTGGCAAGAATTCATCAGGCGCGTCGAAGTAGTGTTCCTCCCCGCCGAAGATGGACAAGACCGTGCGCTAGAGGATCTGAGCGACGGTCAGCGCTCTTTGTTCCATATGGCTATGGTCTCGGCAACGCTGGATATTGAGGCGAGACTTTCAGGTGATGACGCTCCAGCAGGCTTCGCAGGTGCTGGTATCGCTTTACCTGCGCTGACCATCGTCGCGCTTGAAGAGCCGGAAAACAATCTGGCTCCGTTCTACCTGTCTCGCATCATCAATCAGGTCGAAGAGGTCGCTGCAGGGTCAAACGCTCAAGCGATAGTCTCCAGCCACTCGCCCAGCATCCTTGCACGGGTAGAGCCATCTAGCGTGCGGCACTTCCGATTAAATCTGGAATTCCGCTCCACCGAAGTACGCCAAATAAGTCTGCCGATAGGAGACGAAGAGGCTTCTAAGTTCGTTCGGGAAGCTGTCCGGGCCTATCCTGAACTGTACTTCGCACGCTACGTGTGAATCGCCCCGGGTTTCGTAGACACCTCCATGCCTTAAACTGAGGCCAATCAGGAGGTGCCATGAGCAACCCACGTTATCCCGAAGAGTTCAAAATCCAAGCGGTCAATCAAGTGACCGAAAAGAAGCTGCCTGTCGCTGATGTGGCGGCGCGTCTTGGCGTGTCGACGCATAGCCTCTATGCCTGGATAAAGCGCTACAGCAAACCTCAGGCAGAACGGCAGCAAGACGACGATCAGCACGCTGAACTGCGTCGTCTGCGAGCCGAACTCAAGCGCGTCACCGAAGAGCGAGACATCTTAAAAAAGGCCGCCGCGTACTTTGCCAAGGAGTGCGGTTGAAGTACGCCTTTATCAAGCAGCGAGCGGGCGATTATTCCATTCGACGGCTTTGCCTGACGCTGAAAGTCCATCCCAGCGGTTATTACGCCTGGCTGTCTGAGCCGCAATCTGTACGCGCCAAAGACGACCAGCGACTGCTGGGTTTGATCAAGCATTCCTGGCTGGAGAGCGGCGGCGTTTATGGCTATCGCAAAGTCCATGACGATCTGCGCGAAGTCGGTGAGGATTGTGGTCGGCATCGTGTGGCGAGGCTGATGCGTCTTGAAGGTCTGCGCTCTCAGACAGGGTATCGACGCCGTCCTGGCAAATACGGCGGTAAGCCAGCGGTCGCCTCACCCAATTTACTGAAGCGCCAGTTCGATGTCGTAGAACCCAACAAAGTTTGGGTCACCGACATCACTTACATTCGTACGTATGAAGGCTGGCTGTATTTGGCAGTGGTGCTGGATCTGTTTTCTCGTCAGGTCGTTGGCTGGTCAATGAAGTCGCAGATGACCAGTGATTTGGCCATTGATGCGTTATTGATGGCGGTCTGGAGGCGTAAACCGAAGCAGGAGGTGATGGTTCACTCCGACCAGGGCAGCCAGTACAGCAGCGCCGATTGGCGCAGTTTTTTGAAGGCGAACAATTTGGTTGCCAGCATGAGCCGCCGAGGCAATTGTCATGACAACGCCGTGGCTGAGAGCTTTTTCCGTATGCGTCCGGGCATCACCCCTTGCGTAACTAAACCGGCTGCCACCTATGCGGCAGCAACTCCTCAATTTCACTCGCCCGCTGCGTCGGCAGACGCGTGAGGACGTCCTTCAAGTAGGCATACGGATCATGCCCATTCAGTCGCGCCGACTGGATGAGGCTCATGATGGCTGCCGCCCGTTTTCCACTTCGCAACGAGCCTGCAAAGAGCCAGTTCTTGCGCCCAAGAGCCCATGGCCGGATCTGGTTCTCACACCAATTGTTGTCTATGGGCACAGCCCCGTTATCAAGATAACGCGACAACGCCGTCCAGCGTTTGAGGCTGTAATCGAGCGCCTTGCTGATGGCCGAGCCGTTGGGCACAAGGTCGCGCTGGGCGATCATCCAGGTGTGTAACGTAGCCATCACCGGAGCTGCTTTTTCTTGCCGTATTCGGCGGCGTAAGTCCGGCTCCAGGTCACGGACTTCATTTTCGATTTCGTACAACAACTGGATATAGCGCAAGCCTTGTTCAGCGATATGGCTCTTGTTGGTCGCGTGCAGCTCGAAGAACTTTCTCCGGGCATGGGCCATGCAGCCGATCTCGGTTACACCGAGTTCGAAGCTGGCCTTGTAGCCACCGAAATCATCACAGACCAGTTGGCCTTTCCAGTCTTGCAGGAAGTTTCGGGCATGCTCTCCGGCGCGGCTGAGGCTGAAGTCGTAGACCACCGCCGCCGTTTCGCAGAACTGGCTGGTGGCATAGGCCCAGACATATGAGCGATGGGTTTTATTCAGACCCGGCATGAGCATTTGTACCGGCGTTTCATCGACATGAACGACCGGGTGTGCGAGTACAACATCGCGCAGTGCATCAACCAATGGCTGCAATTGCACACCGCAGGCCCCCACCCATTGAGCCAGCGTCGAGCGCGGGATCGCCAAGCCGGCACGGCCAAAAATCGATTCCTGGCGGTAAAGGGGCAAATGATCGGCAAACTTGGCGATCATGACATGAGCCAACAACCCAGCGGCCGGGATGCCTTTGTCGATGATCTGTGCCGGTACCGGTGCCTGGATCAGTGTTTCGCAGTCATCGCAGACCCACTTGCCACGCACATGGCGCTCGACGGTAAACACGCCAGGCGTGTAGTCCAGTTTTTCGCTGACGTCTTCGCCGATACGTTTAAGTGCGCAGCCGCATGGGCAGTGAGTGTTGTCCGGTTCGTGATGGATCAGCGTGCGCGGAAACTCCGCTGGTAATGCAGTGCGCTTGGGCTTCTGTTTGGTCTCGGTCGGTGCCGGGGCGAGTTGTAACGTTTGAAGCTCAGCCTCGATCGCCGCGATATCGGTGTCGATCAAGTCATCGAGCAAGCTGGCCTGCTCCGGGTGCATCTGCTCGCTGCGCTTGGCGTACTTGAACCGCTTGAGCTGCGCGATCTCGTGGGTCAGCTTCTCGATGAGGGTTTTGTCGTGATGGATTTTCTTGCCCATCGTCTCGACCGTTTTGCCGAGGGTATCGACTGTCTTGCCCAGCGTATCCACCTCTTGATCGAGGGTGCCGACACGCTGCATTAACTGCGCGGCCAGTGCGCGCAGTTGTTCGGGTGTCAGGTGGTCAAGATCGGGGAGCGAAGTCATGCCGCTGATTGTGCCAGAGCCGGCACTCAGCGGCGATCAGCCTATAGGTGAATGGCGGGTATCAGAGCATCGTGATTGCAGCGTTTGAACCGACCCGCTGCCACGGCAGACCCAGTACCAGAGCCTGAAGTTGTTCAGTATCGAGTTCGGCTTGCGGGCCATGGCGTATGCCCGGCCAATGAAACTTGCCTTGATGCAGCCGACGCGCTGCAAGCCAAACACCCACACCGTCATGGACCAGCACTTTCATGCGAGTGGCGCGGCGATTGGCGAACAGATAAGCGCAGTGCGGCTTCGCCGCACCGAACACGTCAATCACCCGGGCCAATGCAGTCTCGGTGCCGGCACGCATGTCCATAGGCTCGGTGGCGAGCCAGATAGCATCGATGCGAATCATCGCAGCAGGTCTCGCAGAAAGGTCGCACAGGCAGCGGCGTTCTCGGTCGGCCAGTTCACTTTGACGGTGCCACGCGGGTGTGGGATTTCCAGACAGATAGCCGATGCCGCGGCTTGCGAAGTTGCTCCGGCTGGTGGCACGGGCAGCGGAATGAAAGCAGGTTGCAGTGCGGTGGTTTTCTGCGCTTGCACTCGAATCCATTTATGGACGAGGTTCGCGTTGAGACGGTGGCTCAGTGCGACATTGGCAATCGAGGCTCCGGGCTGGGCACATTCGTGAATGACCTGGGCCTTGAAGGATTTGGAGTAGGAGCGGCGTTGTGGCTGCATGAAAAGACCCGCTTAAAAGGCTAGAAAGGGTGTCCACTTAAATTAGGTGGACACCATCGCCTTTGGCGCCGGGGACAGGAAGGGGGGTTGGCCGGACGCATACCTTTTTCCAGCTTCTAAAGCGGGAACGGATCAAGCGGAAAATCTATTCCACGCGCGAAGATGCTCGTAGTGATGTGTTTGATTACATCGAGATGTTCTACAACGCAAAACGCCGCCATGGTTTCAACAATCAGCTGTCACCGGTAGAGTTTGAAAAGCGTTATGCAATGAGCTTGCAAGGTGTCTAGAGAATCCGGGGCGATTCAGTACTACGACTGTCGACAGGCATTGGCGAAAAGCTGACTCTTCTGAATCGACTTAGTTTTCAGAGTGTAAGAAACGCTTAACCGTGCGTTCTTTTTGAGGCCAGCTCGACAATTTTACGGTCGTTCAGTTTAGATTTGAGCACACGACTCTCTTCCAATAGCACTTCATTGATAGACGCGAGGCTGGCAACCTTAGCCCGCAACTCCTCAATCTCCTGCCGGTAAGCTAAGGATTTCCTCCGTTCGACAATCAAGTCCTGATGCTTCGCATCACGTATAGCGCGACTAGAGCGGCCCTGAATCTCTCGGATGACCTCTGCAATCTGTGGATAGTGGTTGTGGATTAGCGCGGTCGATACCCCTGCCTCGCGGGCTACCGCGGCAATGGTGACCTTGGTTTCCCCTGTGTGCGCGCGTGCCTTCTGGATGCGGTAGAGGGCAAGTGTCAGATCCTTTGCGCGATCCTCGGCGGCCTTGTAATTGGGAGCCTTGTCCCTGGGCTTCATGTGATTAATGCCTCTGTATCTATTCCCAGTTGTCCCAGTACTTCACGGTAGCGAGTCCGATCGCGCTCGACGCGCTGTCGGCCTCCTTCGCCAATGTCCGAGCAGTGCAACAGCCCTTCTAGGTCATCGTAGAGTCGTTTGTAAATGGGCGTATGGCCTATACCAATCACGGCATTGTTGCAGTTACCGCAGCGAGTCCGTTCAAGGTTATTCCCGACGCAGGCGTCATCGTCGGCCGTGCACCAGGCATGGCCGTTGCTGCGAATCGCGGTGCTTTCGGATATAGATTTCAACATCGAGGCGCGATCCTTGAAAATCAGCAGGTTCTGCGGATCTCGCTGCCATCGTTTGATGGCGCGCCCATATCCCCCTGTCAAAGGGGCTTCGCTCACCCAGCTATCGACGACGCCGAGTTTTATATCTTCCAGCTCCGTTTGAATGTCATCGTACAGCTCAAGGTCCAGGTGCTTCCCCCAACTTTCGTCCATGGCGTAGCCCAAAGTCATGTCTAGTGTCCAGTGAGCGTAATGCTCCTTTAGGTAGCGGAGGTCGCCGAAGCGGCTGTGCGCGGCATAATTGGCGAATTTGCGACGGAACTGGTGGCTTGCAAAGTTCCAGGTCAGGCCGCAACCTTTTGCGAAGGCATTGAGGTTTATAGATAAAGATAAGGTAGTAAGCGTACGTACCTGATTTCCTGCTCTTGGATATACGCCAAGAAAAAGCGCATGTCGGTGCTTTTGCGCCTCGGCTATCTGCGGGTCCTTGGGGTTTGCGTGTCGTCGCCGCAGAATCTCGGTGGAAATCTTGGCCTGATAAGGTGCGCACCAACGCTCCATCACGCGTAGGGCACGTACAGCAGCTGCGGGGATCATCCAATCATGCATACCGACATCGGTCTTTACCGATCGTGATCGCATCCAGTGATAGATAGTGCCCTCATCGTCTTGAGTACGATGATGTGCACCCGACTGCACATAGGCTAGTTCATGGTGGCGGCAACCGGAGGTGCTCGCTAAGACGATATAGCAGGCCGTGCGTAGGTCGATCAATGCCCTATTATAGGTCTTCAGGCCACCCTCCCAACCGAGGGTGTCCAAATGTCGGCTCTTGGCCTTAATGATAGTGAAAGCGTTAAAAAGCTGTCTCTTTTTTTGATCCGCGAACGCATCAAGCTCATCCCGCAGGTCGAGCAGTTGTTGGGCGCTCTCAATCAGTCGGTATGCCTTCTCGAATAGGATGCAGAACACATCATCCGGGATCAATGGCGTCTTGCCTGGTAGCTTGTTGCGGTTACCACCGCCAGTGAGCCCTGCCATTCCCAGTGAGGAAGTATCAGGCCACGGGTGATTTGGCATTGGATCTTCAGTGTACTGGCTCAGTTCATAGAGAGCTTCGACTGCCTTGAATCGTTTACTCAAACCCTCCTGTGATAAAGGCTTACCTCTGGAGCGTGCTGTTTGGCGATACGCTTTGCAGGCTGCGACATAGGTCGCGCAGATCGCAGGTGTAACTGCTCTCAGGCGGTCGATTTTGAGCGCGTCCAAGTGGCGTAGGAAAGGCCTTGTGCAAGAAAAGCTATTTACTAATATGGCACCTTTAGGCCGACTTGCCCCGGGACGACCGCGCCGCAGGTACCTGTACATGATTGCCTTCATCACGCTCCGAAATGTCGGCGGCACGGTGCTGAAGTCTATCCGTTTCCTGTTTGCAGGGGTGTTGCTGGCAAAGCCATCGAGGTACCAGATGTCGTCGCCGTATCGGCTGAGGATGACCCACTGACCATCAACTTTAATAGCACAGATTATTAGAGCGTTGCGATCTGATTCGGTGAGTCCACGAACATCGCACGGCTGTGCAGCAAGGGGGGGCAAGGGTTGCGCTGCCAGAAGGTTGTCACTCATGCAAATACCTCTAGGCTGTCGATCAGATCAACGGACCAGAACGGGTGTGGAGTAGTGCGCGCGAGCTCACGGGCAGCGTCCACTGATGCAGCCTTGAAAGTACCGCGCCGAATCCCCTCAGCAATGATGTAGTGGTCTATCAGGCGGGGGATGTGTGCGTAATCGCGCGCCCAGCGACGCTTGTCCATGCGTGACTGCTCGGCTAGAACGCGGAAGTAAAAGCTGAACAGCTTGTACATATCTTCGGCAGTCACTGCGTAGTGTTTGCAGCGCAGGCAGTTCATGAAGTTCATGCAAGTCGCGCCCTCACGCTTCGGAGCGTATTGGCCATTCTTCGGGTCGGCGCAGCGGCCCATAGGGGTGTCTTCATATGTGGCACCGATAGTACGTGTAAGTAGTTCCTCCACCAGAACTTCGCCCATAAACTGCCAGTTACGACGTGCGTCCTCGCCAGGAGCTAGATAATGTTGGTCAGTCACCAGGGAGGTATTGCCGAGCGCTGCCGCAGTGGTCGCTAAATCGCCGGTGGTCAGCTCGAAGATGCGGTTTCCAAAAGTTTTGCGTAAGCGCGAGATGTTGATGCGAAGCGGCTCTCCGTTGCTGTCGGTCAGACCATACTTGGCGACAAGCCGAATTGTCATTTCACTTAATGTATTCGCAGTCAGCGCCGTCACCCGGCCGGTGTCGTGATTACGATAGATCCAAACGCGGCCCTTGAGATCTTCTGGGGCCTCCGCATCCAAAGGCTCTGTTAGTGCCATGACGCGACGGATCAGTCGTTCTATATTGGTTCTAACGCTGGGTGTTGATTCTAAAAGGTTCTCATCCTGTGGTGCCCTGCGCAGTGCGACTTTGCTCGTGTTGTAGCCACGCCGCTTCCACAACACTAAAAACGTTGTGTCGTCTTTAGGGTGCGGGCGCAAACAATCGCGAGCCATCTCCAGCAGAGGAGTGGTATTGCGTCCGGTGTGCAGTGCCACGATCAGTAGAGCAAAAACTAGCAGTTCGCTGCTAATAGGCACATTGCTGGTCCAGATTGGTTTTATTGCCTGCCGCAGCGCAACTGTGAGTGCTTGGCGCTCGCGCTTGGAGAGCGCAGTCTCGCCTTTGGTTTTGTGGTTGATCTTCGGGAAGGGATTGTTCGGGAAGGTGGCGCCATCGCCGAATGTGATCAAAGGAATTATTCCACGCCGTCCCAAGGCAAACAGCACGGGCTTAGTATGCGAATAGCGCGTTTTCTGGCTAATAGTCGCTGTGCCCAGCCCTTCTAAGTAACCGAGATAGCCGTCGATTAGATCCCGATTCACATCGGCTAATGCTAAGTCACGACCGAGAGCCGTCGCCCGTAGCATGCAGCAGTCGAGAAAATGGCGCAGCCCGTTCAAGCAGTAGCCAACCACTGTGGTAACTGTGAGTGCGTTGTCCTGTCCGGCTAGGAAGCGCTCGATCTGGCGTTGACAGGCGTAGGTGATGGGGTCGATGCCTGCGCCATACCAGCGGGCAAAGTTGAAGCTCCGACAGGTAGAAGTGTTCCGCGGGAACCTGACAGCGGAGTTCGCCGGAGGAATGGTATCGGGCAAAATGACCACATTTCCTGTCGGGTCGTAGCTATGTTCTACTTCTGGAACACTGAGGTCGGTCTTCGCAAATACTTTGCGCTTGCCCATCAGGTCGACTCCGCCAGGACGTGCAATTCATCGTCATAGGCGAGCACCGCCTCATCAGCCATTTCGTTGACCAAATGGAGATAAATCATGGTGGTCTGAATCGAGCTGTGGCCGAGTTGCCGCTGAATGAACACCAAGGGCTCGATCCCACTTTCAACGTTGCGTTGAAGGCTGGCCAAGGTATGGGTGGCGTAGGTATGGCGGAGCATGTGCGTATTGACTTTGATTTCAGCCTTCTTGCCAGTGTCGCCAATGATCCGGTTAAGGCTCTTGCCTTCTTCAGAATAGGGATGCCCGTCTTGGTTGAGGAGCAAGGTCTTCTGTGGGGTTTTGCTCAGCGACGCTCGCTCACCGCGGACCTTCGTTAGATAGCGATAGAGCTCGGCCATGAATTTGCGGCCGATATAAATATTTCTCGGTTTGCTGCCTTTGGTGGCCATGCCGCTACCGTCGAACGGATCCAGACAAATGCGGAGATTGCGCTCGGACCCCGCCTTTTTATCTGGGTCGAATACATACGCCAGCGGGAAAGTGGCGATCTCCTCCCGACGCATACCCGTATGTAGCGCCAAACGCATCATCATCCGGTGATGTGGGTTCTCTGCTGCTGCGATAAGCGACTTGATCTCACCAATGCTCAGGAACTTGGGCAGGGGTTTATGGCGACGAGGCATCACATCGTTTGCCATCGCATGGCCACCGCTGGCATCTACATGTCCTAGGAAGCTTACTTTGCGCTTAACATTGCGCTCTTCGTAGGCGAATGGCAGGCGCATCACCCAACCTTCTCTCTGTGCGAACTCGTAGAACTTGCAAATGTACGTCAGGCGCTGGCGGGTGGTATTCAACGCTAGGTTACAAGCGACCAAGCAATAGTCTCGATAGGCAGCCACAAGGGTTTTGGCCTCGCCACGATCCACGTCACGCCAGTCAAGCTCATGAGCTTGGAGAAAGCTGAAGTAGTCATAAACTGCGCGTCCAGTACTAGGCCAGGAACGCCTAGATCCAATGTCCCCGCGAAGAAGGTAGTGGCGAAAGAACCGATTGGCCGGGATGCAACTCTCCATTGAGTCCCAAAGCAGAATTGGGAACCCCGCATAGGGTTGCCCAGCAATCACAAAATCCTCAGTAGCCCACACAAGCTCCATCTGCCGTCTCCTGCACTGAACATACCCCCGTTGCTCAGTACCAATACCTATGAGCCTCTAAAGGTTTGATTTCAATATGGCAGATATTTAACGATTCGCCAGTGCCAGATCATAAGGCATTCCTGAGGGTTTGCAGGTGCGCCACCTGACGGCTGAAGTCGGCGCTGGAAAGCCGCTTCAGCGCAACGGGCTCAAGCGCCTGGCTGATGATGTGAGGGGGTTGTCGCGTAAGGTGTTCCAGCACTTGGCGTTGCTCTGACGCATCGAGGTGTTCGAACCCTGGATGGCGTCGCCGGGCTGCGCGCAGGATGTCGTGTCGCAAGGCTTGCAACAACGTGCCCGGGCCGCTGCGGCGCAATAGGAAGTCCGCGCTGGCCTGCAAGTGTTCCTGCAGCTGGCGACGTGCCTTGGGCGCCGGTGTCTGGATCGGGCCCTGGCGCATGCCTGCCTGCCACAGCCCCAAAGCAAGCAGCGCAACCAGGGCGACGAGGGCCTGGGGGAAATAACGGAGCAACAGAGTAAACAGATCGTCTGTGTCGCTGTTGAACAGCAGGGTGACGTCAGTGCCCTGGTTCAGGTACCACAGCAACCAGGCGTTATCATGGTTGCCGATATCTGTGGTTTTCCATAGGTCGCTGTCGGTGATCACCGTGACGCGACCTTGCCCCAGGTCGAGTTGCATCAGGTGGCTGGACTGGGCGCTGTTGGCGGAAAACTGCGCCAGGTGCTTGGGGTCGGTGAGGTTGAAGTAAGTGTCAAAACTAAAGTACGCCGGTGCGGTTTCGTTGTCGACATAGAGCTTGGTCAGATCCGGTTTGGTTTTTTTACGCGGTGGCACGGGTTCGTCGAAGGTGTCGCTCAAGGTTTGGCGGATAGTGAGGCGATCAAGCAGCAGGTCACCGCTTGTGCCGGCTTCTTCATCCCATAATGCCTCGGCGACCAAGAGCAGGTGGCCACCGGCTTTTGCCCAGCCCAGCAGTTGGTCGACCTGGCGTGGGGTCATGTTGCTGCGCTCTCCCAGCAACAACAGGCTATGGCCTTTGGCGGGCAGTTCGGCGAGTCGTTCAAGGCCCTTGGCGTGTGCCACGACCAAGCCGTGCTGGCGTAGAAAGTGCTCGGCGGCCAGATAGGGATTGGCGCGAGCCTCTGGCGACGGGCCCCGGTCAACCACTTCCTCGTAGGGAATTGCCTTGTGCCAGGCATATAAGCCGCCCGCACCCACCAGGCACGCCAACAACAGCGCTGTCCACAATAGCGCGCGATTCATTGGCCCGCTCCGTCACTGAAAAGAGCACGCCAGTCGCTGCACAGTTTTTGTTGGGCTGAAGAAGGCGGCAGACGGTGACCATAGGCCAGGTTTTGCCAGTGGCGTGTCAGTTCGTCGCTGAACGCCAGTAACTGCGGTTGTTGCAAATGATGAACACGCTCCAGTACCTGCCCCTCGGTATCGGCGCTTGTCAGTGGCAGGTCGAACTCGTGCAACAGCCGGCTGAGCAACCCGCGATACAGCAGGCCAAGGGCTTCCCGTGGGTGGGTGGGCCATAGTTGTTCGGCGGTACTGGCGATGTCTTCGGGCAATGTCTCGGTGCCCAGTTCCAGCCCGAACAACTGAGCGGGAACGGGCGAGGGAGCGGCCGTGCGAGTAGGCCCAAGGCGGCTGACGAACGTGCGCAACCATTCACGGTAACGCCAGCACACCAGGGCCAGGCCGCCAATCAGAAGGCTCCAGAGCAGTATTTCCAAAGTTTTGGCGACGTATTTGAAGGTGTCGCTGTTAAGGTTGTCGAGCAGTGCCTGGAGCCAGCCAGGTAATTTGCCGTCGCCCGTGGCCTTGTTTTTAACCGGCGCTTTTTCTTCGCCAAACCGATAGCGTGTGACGGTTTCCGGGTTCTTGAAAGGTGGCTTTTCCAGCAACGCCTGGATGGATTGGCTGGCGGCCTGGGTGCTAAGTGGCTTATGGGCTGTGGTTTCATCTGCCATGGTCGGTGGGCTGATGTGTAGCAACGCCAGGCCAACCACCAGCAACAGCAGCGGTGCAACATTGCTCAGGCGCTGGCGCAGCCGACGGAATACCAGTTCCAGGTCCCAGGCCTCCAGCACTGTGCGGCGGTGGAGGTACAGGCTGAAGCCACAGGCGACGTAGATGGGTTCCCAGAACACCAGGACCAGGGCATAGAAGGCATTGCTCAGGTGCTCAAGCCAAAGCACGTCCGAGGCTGACGCGAATATTAGCCGTTGCCAGTCCCAGTCCAGTTCAACCTGTTGCGGGATGAAGAGATAGAACAGGGTCATGCCGCCAAACCAGAGGCCGATTTCCATGTGCACACCGATGGTCGTCAGCCAGCGTGCGGCGCCAGCGTTACGTTGCAGCAACACTCCAAGGCGTCGTTGACGTGCGTCACCGTCCAGGCCTTCCAGTTGGCTGACGGGCAGGGTGAAGCTGCGGCTCATGCTCAGCCGCCGCCACGTCAGGCTTGCGAACAGTTGCCCCTTGAGCAATTGCGGCCACTGGCGAACGGCCTGTTTGAGGCTGGGGGGCTCACCAAACAGGGCCTTGGACAGAATGTACAGCGGCAAGCGGTCGAAGGCCGGCTTGAGCCACCAGAACAGGAACATGACCAAAGACGGGTAATTCCAGAGCAGCACCGTCAACAGGCTGAATACCGGCAAGCTTACCAGCGCCCAACCGCCCATCAGCAGGACACGGTGTTCCCTGGCCATCAGTACGCCCAGGTCCATGGCTTCCCAGGAAGTACGCGGGCGAATCACCACGCTGGCGTCAGTCAGGCGCATGGCGACTCCGCCCGGCCAGGGACAGGTAAACGGCCACCAGCAGCCAGAGCGCGGCGCCTACTGCGTATTTGATCCAGGGCTCAATGCGAGTGGTTGAGGACCAGTAGGCTTCGATAAAGGCTGCGATCAACAGGAACACCATGACACCGCAAAGCATCCGTACGCTTTTGCGGGCGGCCAGGCGCAGGGCCTCGCTGCGCGCCAAGCGCCCGGGGGCAACCAGTGACCAGCCCAGTTGCAAACCTGCGGCACCGGCCAGCGTGATGGCGCTCAACTCGAATGCGCCGTGACCAATGACAAACGACCAGAAGGTCTGGCCATAGCCAATGTCGGTAAGGTGCCCGGAGACTGCACCTATGACCAGGCCGTTGAAAATCAGGAAGAACACACTGCCCAGGCCGAACAACAGGCCGGCGGCAAAGGTCTGGAAGGCGATGCCGATGTTGTGCATCACGTAATAGCCAAACATCATCCAGTCTTCGCTGGCGGCCCGTTCGGCAGCACGGCCCAGACGGCTGGCGTCGGGGTTGTACATGCCCTGCATGTCGGCCACCTGCTGGGGGCTGATGATGCTGTAGATAAGATCGGGGAACAGGTACACCAGCAGGGCTATCCCCACCAGGCTGCCAAAGAATAGCAGGCCAGCGATCAGCACGAAGCGCCATTGTTCGCGTACCAGGCGCGGGAAGTCGGCGAGAAGAAACGCCAGTATGTTTGCCGTCAGTTGGCTGCGATGGCGATACAGTTGTTGATGGCCGCGCAGTGCCAGTTGTTGCAACGTGTCGACCAGGTAACTGCTATAGCCGCGTTGCTGAGCCAGGGCCAGATGTTGGCACAGGCGTCGATATTGATGCGGGAAGTCGGCAACATCGGCGGCCTTGGCTTTACCTTGCTCCAGTTGTGTCAACTGCTCGGCGAAGGTATGCCATTGGCGCTGGTGGCGGCTTTCAAAAAGGCTCTGCTTCATGTCGGCCCCAACAAACCACGGGCTATCCCGTTGAGTTGCTCCACGGCGCGCGGCGCAGACACCTGCAGGGGCTCTGCGAGGATGGCGGCCAATTCATGCACCCGTTCGGCCGAGAGTTCGGCCTGGCGTTCGGCGAAACCGAGGATGGCCCTCTGTTCGCTCAACTCCAGTGCGAAGGGTAGGCGCAGGGCGGGCGCTTGAGGGATGCTTGGGCGTACCAGCGGTAATTCCCGGTAGACCACCAGCGTACCGGCGGCCAGGTCGCCGAGCCGCTTGAAGTGCGGATGTTGCAGGCAACTGATCGCGCCCAGGAAATAACCGAAGGGCAGCATGTCGACAAAACGCAGCAGGTTGCGGATCAGCGATGCCGACCAGCCAATGGGCGTGCCGTCATCTTGTACCACGCGCAGCCCCATGACCTGCTTGCCTGGCGAGCAGCCCTGGTTGAGCACTTCGAACAACACCATGTACCACCAGCTCACCAGGAACAGCAGCAGCGAACCCAGCCCGATCCCCACATTGCCGAGCAGCGCCAGCGGCACCAGCAGGATACCCATGATGATCCCGCGCACGCCCAGGTCGAATGCAAACGCCAATGCCCGGGAGGGCAGGCCAGCAGGGCGCAGGGGCAGGTCGATGCCCTCGGGCGTTTCTATCTGATAGTGGGTATCCAGAGGGGTTGATGGCATTGCGATCCTTGGCACTGCGAGGCGACTTGAGAGACACGGATGCTAGCAGTGTCGAGGATGGAAGCAACCACCCGAGGTTTTTCTGGATATTTATACAGTAAGGTATCGCTGGCCCCGGACGCCTTGCAGCGCCTAGACTTTGTCGGTCTTCAGCACAGGAATAGCCCGTGACCTCGATTTTCTGGTACGACTATGAAACCACCGGCATCAACCCGCGCAACGATCGCCCGCTCCAGGTAGCCGGTATCCGCACCGACCTTGAGCTCAATGAGGTCGGTGCGCCGATCAACCTTTATTGCCAGCCCAGCGACGATATCCTGCCTCATCCGGCAGCGTGTGCGATCACGGGTATTACGCCGAGTATCCTCGCTGAGAAGGGCCTTGCCGAAGCCGATTTCATGACTCGGGTGCACGCCGAATTGGCCGCGCCAGGTACCTGCGGCGCCGGCTACAACACCCTGCGATTCGACGATGAAATGACGCGCTACAGTCTGTACCGCAATTTTTTCGACCCCTATGCGCGCGAGTGGCAGGGCGGCAACAGTCGCTGGGACTTGATCGATGTGATGCGCACCGCCTACGCCCTGCGGCCGGAGGGCATCAACTGGCCCGAGCAGGAAGGGCGCGTGACCCTCAAGCTCGAACGCTTGACAGAGGCCAACGGCATAGACCACGGCCAGGCCCATGACGCGTTGTCGGATGTGCGTGCAACCATCGCCCTGGCGCGGTTGGTCCGGGAGAAACAACCGAAGTTATATGAATGGTTGTTTCAACTGCGCAGTAAACAACGGGTCATGGATCAGGTGCGGTTGCTGCAACCGATGGTGCATATCTCCGGGCGTTTCTCCGCCGAACGCCATTACCTGGGCGTGGTCTTGCCCCTGGCCTGGCACCCACGCAATCGCAATGCCTTGATCGTCTGTGACCTGGGGCTCGATCCACAAGGGCTGTTGGACCTGGATGCGGCGACCCTGCGCCAGCGTCTTTACACGCGCCGCGATGAGCTGGCCGAAGGTGAGCTGCCGGTTCCGCTCAAGCTACTGCATATCAACCGCTGCCCGGTGGTTGCGCCGTTGAAGGTGCTGCGCCCGCAAGATCTTGAGCGCCTGCAACTGGATAAGGAGGCTTGCCTCGCGCGGGCGCTGCGACTAACTGACGCACAGGAAGTTTGGCGGGACAAGTTAGCGGCCATTTATGCCGAGGAAGACTTTGCGTCGAACGCGGACCCGGAGCAGCAGCTCTACGAGGGTTTTATTGGTGATCGTGACCGCCGTTTATGTGAGCAAGTTCGCATGGCAGAGCCCGCGCAATTAGCCCGTCAGCAGTGGCCGTTCGATGATCATCGTTTGCCGGAATTATTATTTCGCTACCGGGCGCGTAACTTTCCTGAAACCTTGAACAATGACGAGCAACAACGCTGGAAACTTTTCTGTCAGCAACGTTTGTCGGAGGCGCAGTGGGGGGCGCCGAATACCCTGTTGGCATTTAAGCAGGCGCGTGAGGAGTTGGCGGTTAGTGCTACATCGTTTCAGTGCCAGGTGCTGGCGCAATGGCAGGACTATGTGGATTCATTAGCGGCGCGCTTGAGTCTGTAAGCGCATAACTACAGAATATTCAGACAATAAAAAACGCCAGCAAGCTGGCGTTTTTCATGTGTGACGTATCGGGTGAACGTCCGACCGGGCTTAGCCCAGCAGGGTTGCCCAACCTTCAACTACGTCACCGCCCCACTTGGCTTTCCACTCTTTCAGAGTTTTGTGGTTGCCACCTTTGGTTTCAATCACTTCGCCGTTGTGTGGGTTTTTGTATTGCTTGACCTTGCGAGCACGCTTGGTGCCGGTAGTTTTCACAGCGCCGCGCGGTGCTTTAACTTTCGACTCTGGATCCAGCAGCGCGATGATGTCACGCAGGGATTTGGAGTATTCACCCATCAGGGTGCGCAATTTGCCTTCGAATTCCAGCTCGGTTTTCAGCTTGTCGTCTTCGGACAGGTTCTTCAAACGGGCTTGCAGCTCTTTGATAGCTTCTTCGGTGGCGCGGTATTCGTTGATCAGTGACATGTGGACTACCTTATGTAGAACGCTGATTGACAGGGTGAGTGGCCTAATAATAGTCAGGCAATTTCATCAAGTAAACATTTAAGACGTTATTCAGGTGAATGACATTGAATGTGGGTGAGAAAACCTGGCCGATGAGTTAATTAGTCAGCGTTAAGCGCAAAGATAATCGCGTTAATTTTTTGCTACTGACCTCAGCATGCCGTTGTACCGTCATATAGCGGTGGTAAAACCTTACACGATTAAGGGGTGTTACCACGGCCATGCCTCAAGATAAGGTGCAAGGGAATACTGCAGTTTTTCTGCGTAATCGCTAGAATAGCGGCCTTTGTGAAGTTCTGGAGTTTCCCCCTAATGCGCACTTTTCGGCTGGTGATTGCTTGCCCGGACCGGGTTGGCATCGTTGCCAAGGTCAGTAACTTTCTGGCTTCCCATAATGGCTGGATCACCGAGGCGAGCCATCACTCGGACGATCTCAGTGGTTGGTTTTTCATGCGTCACGAAATCCGTGCCGATACGCTGCCCTTTGGCCTGGAAGCATTCCGCGAGGCGTTTGCGCCGATTGCCGAAGAGTTTTCGATGACCTGGCACATCACCGATACAGAGCAGAAGAAACGCGTGGTGCTGATGGCCAGCCGCGAATCCCACTGCCTGGCAGACCTGCTGCACCGCTGGCACAGCGACGAACTCGATTGCGAGATTGCTTGCGTGATCTCCAACCACGACGACCTGCGCAGCATGGTCGAATGGCATGGCATCCCTTATTACCATGTGCCGGTCAACCCACAGGACAAGGAACCGGCATTTGCCGAGGTATCGCGACTGGTCAAGCAGCATGACGCGGATGTGGTGGTGCTGGCGCGCTACATGCAAATCCTGCCACCGGAACTGTGCCGCGAATACGCTGGCAAGGTGATCAACATTCACCACAGCTTCTTGCCGTCCTTTGTCGGTGCCAAGCCGTATCACCAGGCTTCCCTGCGTGGCGTGAAGCTGATTGGTGCAACCTGCCACTACGTGACCGAAGAGCTGGACGCCGGCCCGATCATCGAGCAGGACGTGGTGCGCGTCAGCCACAGCGACAGTATTGAAGACATGGTACGCTTCGGCCGTGACGTCGAGAAGATGGTGCTGGCCCGTGGCCTGCGCTATCACTTGGAAGATCGCGTGTTGGTGCACGGCAACAAGACCGTGGTCTTCTGACCCGGCGATTGTGATTGAAAGACACCGGGGCCTGGAGGTAAAACTCTCCAGGCCCTTTTTTATTTCTGCTTCTGGAGATTCCCATGAGCGACCCGCTCGATAAAGCCACCTCACGGGCACCTGCTACCTTGGGCGCGGGCTGTTTGAGCCGTTACGACCCGGACGCGCTGGATGCCGAGGATGGTACTGATTTTCCAGGCGCGGCGCGTTTATGGGAGCAGACACAGGCGCAGGACCAGCCGCCTGCCGCCCCTGAAAAAGACGCTTGAGCAGCGGTTTGCCGACCATCAATAGAAACACTGGCGCACCGGCCAGCAAATAGAAGTAGTAGGTCACCGCGCGCCAGATCAGAATTGCCGCAGCCGCTGTGGATGTGCCCACCATGGGCGCCAGCAGTGCCGCTGACGTCAATTCCGCAGCGCCGGCCCCGCCTGGCGCCAGGCTGAACTGCCCCGCAGTCAGGGATAACATCTGGATCAGAAAGCTCCAGGCCCACTGTACCTCGCCCCCCAACCCGCGCAGCGCCAGGTACAGCACGCTGTAACGCAGCAGCCAATGCAGGCTGGTCAGCGCAAAGACCCCAAGCAAGGTGCTCCGGGGTAGTTTCAGGGTGGCGCTGAACGCCGCAAGAAAACGCAGCAACCGGCGTGCCCAGCGTCGGCGGCTGGTAGCGCCGACCTTCATGGCCTTGAGTGCCAAACCCGCCAGGCGAATCAGCCGCCGGTGAACATGCACCACGGCCCAGCCACTGATTACCCCACCCACCATCGACACGGCGCTGAGCCCCAGCAACCACTCCAGACGCGGGCTGAGGCTATGGAACAGCGCATACAGCAAGATCCCTACCAGTGCGCAGAGAAAAAACACCAGGTCGCTCAACTGGTCCATGGCGAACACCGCGCTGCCATGGGCGGGGCGGATACCGTTGCGCGCCAGCAGGGCCATCAGGGTCAACGGCCCGCCGCTGCCGCCGGGAGTTGCACACATGGCGAATTCAGTGGATATCACCACGCCAAGGCTTTTGAGCGGCCCTAACTGGCCGCGATGCTCGCCAAGCAACAGGCGGATGCGCAGGCTGTTGATCAGCCAGCAGCCGATGATCATGGCGAACATCCCCAGTAACTGGGGCAACGGAAACTGGCGCAGGCGCGCAATGCTTTCGCCGCCGCCCAGCCACAATGGAATCACCAGCGCCACCAAGAGCGCCAACACTAACCAGATCAGTCGGCCCATGACTGCGTCGCCAGCCAGGCGGCCTTGGTTTGGGGGACGCGCCCCGCGTTGAGCAGGCGTTGCAGGGTGTCTAGCCAATAATCGCGGGAAAACCTGTGGCGCATGTCCACCGGATGCAAACCCAGTCGGATTAGCGGGGCGGCCTGCCATCGCTGTTCACGGCGATCAGTGAGGATTTTGGACAATCCCCGGCGCCATGCACTGCGGGCGCTCC
The DNA here is from genome assembly GCF_034348165.1 of Pseudomonas sp. CCI1.1. Lineage (NCBI taxonomy): Bacteria > Pseudomonadati > Pseudomonadota > Gammaproteobacteria > Pseudomonadales > Pseudomonadaceae > Pseudomonas > Pseudomonas sp. CCI1.1. Next base: position 3,207,789 of record NZ_CP133780.1, on the reverse strand, counting down.
ACACCAGGCCAGGGGCGTTGATAGGCGTGAAGTCCGGTAGGCGATAAAAATGTTGTGGGTCGCTGGTGTAGCTCAGCGGCAACTGGCGCAATGCCTGCCGGGTGCCATCGCTCATCAACCAGGCTGGCGCAACAAAGCCATGCAGCGGCCAGCCATTGCGCTGGAATACCTCAATGCCGGCGGTCAACCGCCGCAACGCCTCGGCTTCGGACAGCTGGTAAAACTCGCCTTCGTGGGTATAGATGCGTCGCATAAACCATTCTTTTGGCGTACGCGGCCGAGGTTGGTCGTCGCAATGGTAATAACCATGCAAGGTGAGTTCATCGCCCTTGGCGACACGGCTATCGAGCAGGCGCCGAAAATCGCGGTGGGCGGCCAGGTCGTCATGGTGATGGAAGTCCGGCACCACCAGCCAAGTGATGGGCACGTCGCCCAGTGCATCGACGGCCTCGACGAAGGGCCGGTAGTCGGCCCAGGTGTGCGGTGCCACGTCGTGCAGTACCAGCATCAGCGCGCGCTCAGCCATGGGCGAGCATCGGTTCATGGCTGCCCAGCACGGCGCAGTAATGCCCCAGCAGGCTGTCGACTACTGTGTCCCACGCATAATGCTGCTCGACATGGCGCCGAGCCTGAGCACCCAGGCGTCGGCTGTCGGTACTGAACAACTCGCGCACCGCATCGGCCATGGCCTTGGGGTTGTTTGGCGCACACAGCACGCCACAACGCTCGTCGATAATCTCGGTAAAGGCCCCGGCCGCCACGGCGACTACTGGAATACCGCAGGCCATGGCTTCCAGGATCACCAGGCCGAAGGTCTCCTGGTCGCCACCATGCAGTAAGGCGTCGGCGCTGGCCATCAGCCGAGCGACATGTTGGGCGGGCCGGAATCCGTCAATCACGGTGACATTGTCTGGCACGCTGGCCGGCATGCCGGAGCCCACCAACAGCAAGTGGTAGCTTTCCCCCAGGCGTTTCATGCAGTTGAGCAGCACCGGCAGGTTTTTCTCCTTGGAGCCGCGCCCGGCGAAGATCAGTAGTCGAGTGTCTTCGCCAATCCCCAGTTCGGCGCGCAGGCCGGGGTCACGTACCTCAGGGGTGAAGGTTTGCAGGTCTACACCCAGGGGTTGCACGAAGACATTTCTGACGCCAAGCCCGGTGAGCTTGTCGGCCATTACCTGGCTGGGGGCGAGCACTCGGTCGAAATTCCCATAGAGTTTGCGCACATAGGCTTCAACATTGGGGGTAAACCAAGGCCCCATGCGATTGCTCACCAGCAGTGGCAGGTCGGAGTGGTAAAAGCCGATGACCGGCACATCCAATTGGCGTCGGGCATCCAGTGCGGCCCAGGCGGTCAGGTAAGGGTCGCCAACTTCGATCAGGTCAGGCTGTAAATCGTGCAGGACATTTCGCCAAGGCGCCAAACGAAGGGGGAAGCGATAGCCTTTGCCGAAGGGCAGGGCGGGCGCCGGTACTTTGAAGATGCCGTCCTGCTCGCTCAAGTGTGCACCGGGTATCAACAGGCTGTGGCGAATGCCCGGCTTGAGCGCCAGACGCCGGTGCTTGGCGTCAAGGTAAGTGCGTACGCCACCGCTGGCCGGGGCGTAGAACATGGTTATGTCAGCGATATGCACGATGAACATCCCTCCGATCCATTGCTCTCCCTAGATGGACCTGAGGTAAGGATAGATGTTCGATTGGGATTGGTGTGTTATGCCGGTCTGTTAAACGCAGGTCCCCTGTGGGAGCGGGCTTGCTCGCGAAAGCGGTGAATCAGTCAGTGCATCTTCAACTGATAGACTGCTTTCGCGAGCAAGCCCGCTCCCACATTGGATCGCATTGCGTTCGCTGTAATGGTCGGTATTGCCCCTCAGATCCGGAAGCTGCCCACCAATTGCTTCAAACGCGAGGCCTGTTGTTCCAGGTCCGAGCAGGCGCGCAGGGTCGATTGCAGGTTTTCCACCCCTTCCTGGTTGAGGGTGTTGATCTCGGTGATGTCCATATTGATCGACTCCACCACCGAGGTCTGTTCTTCAGTGGCGGTGGCGACCGACTGGTTCATACCGTCGATCTCGCCAATGCGCTGGGTCACGCTGTTCAGGCGCTCGCCGGCCAGGTTGGCGATTTCCACGCTGTCCAGGCTGTGGCGTTGGCTTTCGCTCATGGTAGTCACCGAGTCCCGGGCGCCCACCTGTAGCTCTTCGATCATCGTCTGCACCTGTTGCGCCGACTCCTGAGTGCGATGAGCGAGGTTGCGCACTTCATCGGCCACGACCGCAAAGCCACGCCCGGCTTCCCCGGCGCGCGCCGCTTCGATCGCCGCATTGAGCGCCAGCAGATTGGTTTGCTGGGAAATGCTGGTGATCACCTCAAGAATCTGGCCGATATTCACCGTTTTGCTGTTAAGTGCTTCGATATTGGTGCTTGAGGTGCTGATCATGCTGGATAACTGCGTCATCGCCTTGATATTGCGTTCAACCACCTGCTGGCCGTCTTCGGCCAAGTGCCTGGCATCGCTGGCCTGACTGGAGGCTTGGGCGGCGTTGCGTGCGATCTCCTGGGCCGCGGCCCCCAGTTGGTTGATGGCGGCGGCGACGCTGTTAGTGCGGTTGGCCTGTTCGTCGGAGTTGACCATCGACGAGTTGGAGGCGCTGACCACCCGCAGGGCCACTTCATTGACGTGCTCGGTGGCTGAAGACACTTCGCGAATCGAGGTATGAATGCGCTCGACGAAGCGGTTGAAGGCATTGCCCAGGGTGCCGAATTCATCATTGTTCTGGATGGTCAGGCGGCGGGTCAGGTCGCCTTCACCGTCGGCAATGTCCTGCATGGCTCGGGTCATCAGGTGCAAAGGTTGCAGCAAGACGCGGATGAGCATGCCGAGCAGGGCGATGATGATCACCACCGCGATGATCGTTGCGATCACCGCCGAGGTGCGAAACTCACTGAGCATGGCGAAAGACTTGTCTTTATCCACCGAAACGCCCAGGTACCAGTTTACCGAGGGCAGGCCCTTGATCGGTGTGAACGTCACGATATTGGTCTTGCCGTTGGCTTGCACTTCGCTGAAGTCGCCGCTGATCTTCGGCGTGTCTTTTGGATAAACGTCCGCCAGGGTCTTCATCACCAGGGCTTTATCCGGGTGCACCAGCACTTTGCCGTCGGCGCTGACCAGGAACGCATAACCCATGCCGCCAAAATCCAGCGCGCCGATGTTGTCCACCAGGGTCTGCAGGCTCAGGTCGCCGCCGACTACGCCGATGCTCTGGCCACCCTTGGCGCTGGGCGTGGCGACAGAAATGATCAGTTGCCCGGTCGCCGCGTCGATATAGGGTTCGGTCAGGGTTGAACCGTTGCTGGCCTGGGCGCCCTTGTACCAGGGGCGAACACGCGGATCGAAGCCGTCGGGCATCTTGGTGTCAGGACGAATGGTGAAGGTGCCCTGGCTGTCACCGACGTAGGTGGCCATGAATGACGAGGTCAGCGCTTTCTGTTCCAGCAGTCTGGCGACCACGCTTTGTTCAGGGTTGATGGCGATGTTCTGTGCGGCGTTTTCCACCAGGGCGATACGCCCGGTGAGCCAGGTCTGGATGTTGCTGGCGGTGACGTCGCCCATCTCATGCAGGTAGTTATTGAGGTCGTCACGAATCGCGTTGCGCTGCAGGTAGTCGTTGTAGAGGGTAAACAACGCGAAAGCGGCGATGACGATAAGGGAGGCTGCAAGCAGGATCTTGTGGCTGAAGCGCAGATTTTTGTTCATGGCTTGAAGGGTCCGCTAAGGTCTTAATATCCGAGGCGCATCCTATGCGGGAGGCGCAAAATGGCAGCGTCAAAAAAGGTGTGGTATTTCTGGTGATAGCTCCGTTGGTCCATATCGGAATTATCTGACCGTTTTTTAGTCTTTGTCGGGCTTACATCCGTCTATATCGACCTCGCGGCACTAAAGATTAACCATAGGTGACGAAATGCCTGACTCCACACAACTGCTTATCGGTGCTGGCCTTGACGGCCTGCCCATCGCCCAGTCCATGCGCCTGGCCAACCGTCATGGGTTGATCGCTGGCGCCACGGGCACCGGCAAGACCGTCACCTTGCAGCGCCTGGCGGAAGCCTTCAGTGATGCGGGTGTGGCGGTGTTCGCTGCCGACATCAAAGGCGACCTCTGCGGCCTGGGCGCCGCCGCCAACCCCCAGGGCAAAGTGGCCGAGCGCATCGCCGGTATGCCCTTCCTTAATTACACGGCCCAGGCGTACCCGGTCACCCTGTGGGATATCCACGGCCAATCCGGTCATCCGTTGCGCACCACCATCAGTGAAATGGGCCCGCTCTTGCTCGGCAGCCTGTTGGAGCTCACCGACAGCCAGCAATCGGCGCTCTATGCGGCGTTCAAAGTGGCCGACCGCGAAGGCCTGTTGCTGCTGGACCTCAAGGACCTCAAGGCACTGCTCAATCACCTGCGCTATCACCCGGAGCTACTGGGCGAAGACGCCGCCTTGATGACCACCGGTTCCAGCCAGGCCTTGTTGCGGCGTCTGGCAGTGCTGGAGCAGCAGGGCGCCGAAGCCCTGTTTGGCGAGCCGGCCCTGCAATTGGAGGATATTTTGCAGCCCGCCAGTGATGGGCGTGGGCGCATCCACCTGCTGGACGCCAGCCGCTTGGTGCATGAAGCGCCGAAGGTCTACGCGACCTTCCTGTTGTGGCTGCTGGCAGAGTTGTTCGAACAATTGCCGGAACGCGGCGATGCCGACAAACCGTTGCTGGCGTTGTTTTTCGACGAGGCGCACTTGTTGTTCGCCGATACGCCAAAAGCCTTGCAGGAGCGCCTGGAGCAGGTAGTGCGCCTGATCCGTTCCAAAGGCGTCGGCGTGTATTTCGTCACCCAATCGCCGGGCGACTTGCCGGATACGGTGCTGGCGCAACTGGGCCTGCGCATCCAGCACGGTTTGCGCGCGTTCACTGCCAAAGAACAGAAGTCCCTGCGAGCGGTGGCGGACGGTTTTCGTCCCAACCCGACATTCGATACCTTGTCGGTGCTTACAGAGTTGGGCACTGGTGAGGCCTTGGTGGGAACCTTGCAGGAAAAGGGCACGCCGGAAGTCGTCCAGCGCGTACTGGTTGCTCCTCCGCAATCGCGGATCGGGCCGCTCACCGAAGCCGAACGTAAAGCGTTGGTTGCCAGCTCGCCGCTGTTGGGGCGCTATGACAAGCCGGTGGATCGTGAGTCTGCCTATGAAGTGCTGATGGCCCGCAAGGAGCTTGGGCCTGCCGAGCAGGCTGCTCCGGCCGCCGAAGAGCCGAGCTTTACCGACAGGGCCGGTGCCTTCCTGGGGACCACGGCGGGCAAGGCGTTGAAGTCAGCCATGCAGCAGGCCGCCAATCAGATGGGGCGCCAGTTGGTGCGTGGTCTGCTGGGTTCGTTATTGGGCGGCAGCAAACGCAAATAACGTTTCAGGCTTTGGGCCGGGCATGGGCGGCCAGCCGTTCCAGGGCGGCGCGCAAGCCCGGGTCGTTGATCCCTTCGGCGGTGGCCTGAAGGGTTTCGGCGGCCGTTTCCGACAGGTCCATGGTATGCCCCACTGCGCCTTGCGGCACGGTGGGTGGCTGTACCTTGAACTGAATGCGCGTCAAGCCGGCGAATTCTTCAAACGCCATCAACTGGCGCTGCAAGCGTTTTTGCTGATAACGCAAGCGCGTGGCCCAATGACCATCGGTGACAATTAATAGCAGATTGCCTTCTCGCCAGGACGCCACATGACAGTGCTCACGTGCGGCAGGTTGCAGCTGGCTTTCCAGCAGGCGTTGCAAATGGCCCAGGCGTTTGGCATGGCCAAAGATGGCTTTCAACGGCTTGGCTTCGCGAAGCAACACGCCGGGCGCGCGGGCTGTAAGAGGGCGAAATGCCATGTTTAGACACCTTAGGTAACAGAGCGGTTATCTTAACAGAAAGCGCCGGTACACCCCGCGGCCGTGCCTCGGCTGGGCTTTGCCCATGAAATCAATAAGTAACTTCTGCGCTCCATGGGTTGAAGTTCGCGCAAAAGCCCTTATTTTAAACAGGCCCTCTCACAGCGCCGTGCCTGCCTCGGGGAACAACGCCACTTTCCTCACCCACGATTCCGGGTAGAATGCGCGTTCGCAATGCGGCCGTGAGGGCTGCTCGGGCCACTCACGGTGCGCCCTCCATCCCTATGTGTGGAAGAACCTGCCGATATGTTTGCGCCTTTGTTAAAGAAACTTTTTGGAAGCAAGAATGAGCGCGAAGTCAAACGCATGCTCAAGACGGTGCAGCTGGTCAATGCCTTCGAAGAGCAGATGGTTGCTCTGTCGGACGAGCAATTGCGCGCCAAGACCCAAGAGTTCAAGGCCCGCATAGCCAAAGGTGAAACCCTCGACAAGCTGCTGCCCGAAGCCTTTGCGGTCGCCCGTGAAGCCGGTAAGCGCGTCATGGGCATGCGCCACTTCGACGTCCAGTTGATCGGCGGCATGACCTTGCATGAAGGCATGATTGCCGAAATGCGCACCGGTGAAGGCAAGACCCTGGTGGCAACCCTGGGCGTTTACCTCAACGCACTGTCCGGCAAGGGCGTGCACGTTGTGACGGTGAACGACTACCTGGCTCGCCGGGACGCCAACTGGATGCGCCCGCTGTATGAATTCCTCGGCCTGACCGTCGGCGTGGTAACGCCGTTCCAGCCGCCGGAAGAGAAGCGCGCCGCGTACGCCTGCGACATCACCTACGGTACCAACAACGAATTCGGTTTCGACTACCTGCGCGACAACATGGCGTTCAGCATGGATGAAAAATTCCAGCGTGAACTCAACTTTGCCGTGATCGACGAAGTCGACTCCATCCTCATCGACGAAGCCCGTACCCCGCTGATCATCTCCGGCCAGGCCGAAGACAGCTCGCGCCTGTACACCGAGATCAACAAGTTGATCCCGCGTCTTGAGCAGCACATCGAGGAAGTGGAAGGCGTGGTGACCAAAGAAGGTCACTTCACCATCGACGAGAAGACCCGCCAGGTCGAACTCAACGAAGCCGGTCACCAGTTTGTCGAAGAGATGCTGACCCAGATCGGCGAATTGGCCGAAGGTGAAAGCCTGTACTCGGCGCACAACCTGGGCCTGTTGACCCACGTGTACGCTGGCCTGCGCGCCCACAAGCTGTTCCACCGCAACGTCGAGTACATCGTGCAGGACGGCCAGGTGGTACTGGTTGACGAGCACACCGGTCGTACCATGCCCGGTCGTCGTCTGTCCGAAGGCCTGCACCAGGCCATCGAAGCCAAGGAACACCTCAACATCCAGGCCGAAAGCCAGACGTTGGCGTCCACCACTTTCCAGAACTACTTCCGTCTGTACAACAAGCTGTCCGGCATGACCGGTACGGCCGACACCGAAGCGTTCGAATTCCACCAGATCTACAACCTGGCCGTGATGGTCATTCCGCCGAACAAACCGTTGGCGCGTAAAGACTACAACGACCTGGTGTTCCTGACCGCCGAAGAGAAATACGCGGCGATCATCAATGACATCAAGGATGGCATGGCCAAGGGCCGTCCGATCCTGGTGGGTACCGCCACCATCGAGACCTCCGAGCACGTGTCCAACCTGCTCAACAAGGAAGGCATCGAGCACAAGGTACTGAACGCCAAGTTCCACGAAAAAGAAGCCGAGATCATTGCCCAGGCCGGTCGCCCAGGCGCATTGACCATCGCCACCAACATGGCCGGTCGTGGTACCGACATCCTGCTGGGCGGCAACTGGGAAGTGGAAGTGGCCTCGCTCGACAACCCGACGCCTGAGCAGATCGCCCAGATCAAGGCCGACTGGCAGAAGCGTCACCAGGCTGTGCTGGAATCCGGTGGCTTGCAGGTGATCGCCTCCGAGCGTCACGAATCGCGCCGTATCGACAACCAGCTGCGTGGCCGTGCCGGTCGCCAGGGTGACGCCGGTTCCAGCCGTTTCTACCTGTCGCTGGAAGACAGCCTGATGCGTATCTTCGCGTCGGACCGGGTGAAGAACTTCATGAAAGCCCTGGGCATGCAGTCCGGTGAGGCGATCGAGCACCGCATGGTGACCAACGCCATCGAGAAGGCCCAGCGCAAAGTAGAAGGCCGTAACTTCGACATTCGTAAGCAACTGCTTGAGTTCGACGACGTCAACAACGAACAGCGTAAAGTGATTTATCACATGCGTAACACGTTGCTGGCCGCCGACAACATTGGCGAGACCATCGCTGATTTCCGTCAGGACGTGCTCAACGCCACTGTCAGCGCCCACATCCCGCCACAGTCCCTGCCTGAGCAGTGGGATGTTGCCGGCCTGGAAGCGGCATTGAAGAGCGACTTCGGTGTGGACTTGCCGGTTCAGCAATGGCTGGACGAAGACGATCACCTGTACGAAGAAACCCTGCGCGAAAAACTGATGGCCGAGCTGCTGGCGGCGTACAACGAGAAAGAAGAGCAAGCGAGTGCCGAAGCACTGCGCACCTTCGAAAAACAGATCGTATTGCGCGTGCTGGATGACCTGTGGAAAGACCACCTGTCGACCATGGACCACCTGCGTCACGGTATCCACCTGCGTGGCTACGCCCAGAAGAACCCGAAGCAGGAGTACAAGCGCGAGTCGTTCACGCTGTTCTCCGAATTGCTGGATTCGATCAAGCGCGATTCGATCCGCGTGCTGTCCCACGTTCAGGTGCGTCGCGAAGACCCGATCGAGGAAGAAGCACGCCTGCGTCAGGAAGCCGAAGCACTGGCGGCGCGCATGCAGTTCCAGCACGACGAAGCGCCGGGCCTGGATGAGCCTGAAGCATTGGGTGAAGAGGTCGATGTGGCCCTGGCCCAGACCCCGGTTCGCAATGACCAGAAGCTGGGCCGCAACGAGCTGTGCTACTGCGGTTCGGGCAAGAAATTCAAACACTGCCACGGCCAGATCGAATAAGATTTTCGCCTGACGCTGCAACACCCCGCGCCGCGACCGGCCTTTGCCGTCGCGGCGTTTTGCCATTAATTCCCACCGTCGATAGCGACGGCACAGACATCACCTATTTTTAAGGAGCGCATTCATGGCTGTTGGTCTTGGTCCTTTGCCCACGTTGCACCCGGTTGCCGGTTTTGAACTTGGTATCGCTTCGGCCGGCATCAAGCGCCCGGGGCGCAAGGATGTGGTGGTGATGCGCTGTGCTGAAGGCTCGACCGTAGCGGGCGTGTTCACCCTCAACGCCTTCTGCGCCGCGCCGGTGATTCTGGCCAAGCAGCGCGTGGCCGGGTCGATTCGCTACCTGCTGACCAATACCGGCAACGCCAACGCGGGCACCGGCGAGCCCGGCCTGGTGGCGGCGGCGCGCACCTGCGCCAAGCTGGCCCAGTTGACCGGCGTCGATGCCAGCCAGGTGTTGCCGTACTCCACCGGTGTGATCGGTGAGCCGCTGCCGGTGGAAAAAATCGAAGGCGCCCTGCAAGCCGCGCTCGATGATCTGTCTGTGGATAACTGGGCGGCTGCGGCCACTGGCATCATGACCACCGACACCTTGCCCAAAGGCGCGAGCCGCCAGTTCGTGTATGAGGGCGTGACCATCACCGTCACCGGTATCAGCAAAGGCGCAGGCATGATCCGCCCGAACATGGCCACCATGCTCGGCTATATCGCCACCGACGCCAAAGTTTCCCGTGATGTGCTGCAACGCCTGATGCTGGACGGCGCCAACAAGTCGTTCAATCGCATCACCATCGACGGTGACACCTCCACCAACGACTGCTGCATGCTGATCGCCACCGGCCAGGCCAACCTGCCGGAAATCACCTCCACCGAAGGCCCGTTGTTTGCGGCGTTGAAACAGGCGGTGTTCGAAGTGTGCATGGACGTGGCCCAGGCCATCGTGCGTGACGGCGAGGGCGCGACCAAGTTCGTCACGGTTGAAGTCAACGGCGGCGGCAACCATCAGGAATGCCTGGATGTGGGCTACACCGTGGCGCACTCGCCGCTGATCAAGACCGCGCTGTTTGCTTCGGACCCGAACTGGGGCCGTATCCTCGCGGCTGTCGGCCGTGCCGGCGTGCCGGACCTGGACGTGAGCAAAATCGACGTGTTCCTGGGTGACGTGTGCATCGCCAGCCGTGGCGCCCGCGCCGAAACCTACACCGAAGCCCAGGGCTCGGCGGTGATGCAGCAGGAAGAAATCACCATCCGTATCGAACTGGGTCGTGGTGACTGCAGCGAAACCATCTGGACCACCGACCTGTCCCACGAGTACGTGAAGATCAACGCGGAATACCGTACCTGATACCAAGAGGAAACTGGCGGTGAAACGAGTACATGTAGCAGCAGCGGTGATCCGCGGTGTCGATGGCAGGATCCTGCTGGCGCGCCGTGCCGATACTCAGCATCAAGGCGGCCTCTGGGAATTTCCCGGCGGCAAGGTGGAGGCTGATGAGTCGGTTGCCACGGCCTTGTCCCGTGAATTGCAGGAAGAGCTGGGCATCCAGGTCACCACGGCGCGGCCGCTGATCAAGGTGCAATATGACTATCCGGACAAGCAGGTATTGCTGGATGTCTGGGAAGTCTCGGCTTTTACCGGCGAGCCCCATGGCGCTGAAGGGCAGCCGTTGGCGTGGGTGGCACCGCGGGACCTGGTCAACTATGAATTTCCGGCGGCGAATGCGCCGATTGTCGCCGCGGCACGCTTGCCCGCCGAATATCTGATCACCCCTGGCGAGCTGGAAACCCCGACGCTGTTGCGCGGTATCCAAAAGGCTATTGCTGGTGGCATCAAGCTGGTTCAACTGCGTGCGCCCAACGGCTATGACCCCAAATACCGTGACCTGGCGGTGGATGCGGTGGGCCTGTGTGCTGGCAAGGCGCAACTGATGCTCAAGGGGCCGTTCGAGTGGCTGGGGGATTTCCCTGCTGCGGGGTGGCATATGACCTCGGCGCAGTTGCGCAAATACGCGAGCAAGGGCCGGCCGCTGCCCAAAGACCGCTGGTTGGCGGCGTCTTGCCACAACGCGGAAGAACTGGCGCTGGCAGAGTTGATGGACGTGGATTTTGTCACGCTGTCGCCGGTGCAGCCGACTCAGACCCATCCGGATGCGCAGCCGTTGGGTTGGGAACAGGCGGCTGAGTTGATCGCCGGGTTCAGCAAGCCGGTGTTTCTGTTGGGCGGGGTTGGGCCGGCGCAGCGGGAGCAAGCTTGGGAGGCTGGTGCGCAAGGTGTGGCAGGTATTCGGGCGTTCTGGCCGCAGGTGTGATGAGCGTTCCCACGCTCTGCTGATCGTGCTGATCGTTCCCACGCTCTGCGTGGGAATGCCTCCTGCGACGCTCTGCGTCACGCTTTGGGACGCGGAGCGTCCGTTGATGCATTCCCACGCAAAGCGTGGGAACGATCTGCTCAGTGTGGCTTGGCCGCCGCCTGCCACAACACTTCCGCAACACCTTGGCGTTTGGCAATCACCCTGGCCGCCACAAACAGCAAATCCGACAACCGATTGATGTACGCCAACCCCACACCCTCCAACGGTTCCACCGCATTCAGGTGCTGACAACGGCGTTCGGCGCTGCGCGCCAGGCTGCGGCACACATGGGCTTGAGCGATCAACGCTGAACCGCCAGGCAGGATGAAATTCTCCAGCGGCCCGACTTCCTCGTTCCAGCGATCAATCGCAGCCTCCAGCCGATCCACTTCCGCCGCATTCAACGCCTTGTACACCGGCATGGCCAGCTCACCGCCCAAGTCAAACAGACGGTGCTGGCAAGGCGTGAGCACTTCAATCACATCCTTCAACCCCGGATGCTTGCCGCTTTGTTCTTCAAGGTTAGCCAACAGCAGGCCGAGTTGGCTGTTCAGCGTATCCACCTCGCCAATCGCTTCCACGCGTGGATGGTCCTTGGGCACGCGGCGGCCGTCGCCGAGGCCGGTCTCGCCTTTGTCGCCGGTACGGGTGTAGATCTTCGACAGGCGAAAGCCCATGGTCAGTGCTCCAGTTGGGTAAGTTCAGTGGGGGGCAATTGGCTGCCGGCCAAAGGCAGGCGCAAGGTAAAGCAGGTGCCCTGGCCCAGGGTGGAATGCACTTCCATCTGGCCCTTGTGGTTGTTGGTGATGATGAAATACGACACTGACAGCCCAAGCCCGGTACCTTGGCCGATTTCCTTGGTGGTAAAGAACGGTTCGAACGTGCGTTTGCGCACGTTTTCGCTCATGCCGATGCCGTTGTCTTCCACCTGGATTTCCGCCCACGGCGGGTTGAGGCGGGTGCGCAGGATGATGCGCCCCGGCTCGCTGTCGTCCTCGCGCAGGTGAATGGCCTGGGCAGCGTTTTTCAGCAAATTGAGCAGCACTTGCTCCAGCTCGTTGGCGGTGCCGGGCACCGGGCCCAGTTGCGGATCGAACTGGCGGATGATCGCCTGGCCCTTGAAATCGAAACCGATGGTCAGGTCAAAGTCGTTACCGGCGATTTCCACGGCCTGGTCGATCAGCGCCGGCAAATCGCAGGGCGCCATCTGGCGATTGCTGCGGCGGCTGAAGCTGAGCATGTGGGTAACGATTTTCGCGGCACGCGCCCCGGCCTGCTGAATGCCGTCGAGCAGTTGCGGGACTTCGCGGCCTTGCAGGTATCGGTTGACCGTCTCCAGCGCGATGCCCACCTGTTCGGCAAGTTCAAGGTTCTTGGGCAGCTCGGGGGACAGGCGCCGCCGAATGTTCTGCACGTTATGCAGGATCGCGCCCAACGGGTTGTTGATCTCATGGGCCATACCTGCGGCCAGGCCGCCCACGGAGAGCATTTTTTCCGATTGCACCATCATTTCTTCCAGGGACAGGCGCTGGGTGATGTCGTCGATTCGGATCACCACACCGCGCCCGGCGCCGCCCATCAACGGGTAGAACGTCAGCGCATAATGCTTGGGCTCGTCGTCCTTGATCCAGGTGACCCGTTCTATCCGCTCCACTGTGTGCTGCTCCACGGTGGCCTTGATCTGTGGCAGGTACGGCTTGAGCGGCTGGAAGGCCAGGAACACCGGCTGGTTCAGGGCTTCGTCCAGACGCGTACCGGAGAGGGCGGTAGCTTCCTGGTTCCACTGGGTGACATAGAGTTGTTCGTCCAGGGCGATCAGCGCCGAGGGCATCGAGTCAATGATGCTGTTCAGGTAGTTCTGGAAGCCCGTGAGCTTTTTCTCGATCTTGCTGCGTACCTGGACTTCCAGTTCCAGCTTGCGGTTGGTATGCCGGGTTTCTTCGGCCAAACCCTGGGCCTGGTCATACGCGGCCTGAGAGTCGTCGCGCGCGCGTTTGAGCTGCTGCTCGCGAGCTTCGATGCGCGACAACATGGTGTTGAACGCTTCGGCCAGGCTGCCGATTTCATCACGGTTGCCACGCCCGGCGCGTAAAGCGTAGTTCTCCTCGCGGGTCACCTGGCGGGACAGTTCTTCAAGTTCATGAATCGGTCGTGTGATCAGGCGTTTTATTTGCCGGGCGATGACCAGCCACAGCAACACACTGAAAATCAGGATGCCCAGACTCGCGGTCAGCGTGCCGGTATAGAACGCCACCGGCAGCTCACTGCTGGCCACCAGCAACAAATGCCCCGAAGGCTGAGTGCCACGGGGCAGGGTGATGATCTGGTTGCTGCGAAATTCGGTGAGGCGCCACGCTTCGATATGCCGGTAGTGGTCCGGCAGGTGCAGGCGGTCGCCGTGCTGCATCTGCGCCAGGCGGTTGCCTTCGCCGTCGTACAGCGCGGCGGCGCGCAACGGTGAATAGCTGGTCAATTCATTGAGCAGCGCCTCGGCCTTGGTCGGGGACTCAAGCGCCTCGGCGGCGAGCGAGGGGTTGGACACCAGTCGACCAATAGCCTGCAAGGCCTGGGGGGCCATGCTTTCCTGGGAGATCCAGTAGGCGGCGCTGATAAACGTCAGGTTGGCCACCAGCAATACGGTGGTGAGAAGCACCAGCAGGGCCGCCAGCAGTTTTTGTCCTACTGGTAGATTTTCAAGACGCTGGCGCAGTGGCATCAGAGTTTTCCCAGGTGATAGACAGGTAGGCAGGGTAGCGCGTGCCTCAGTCGCTGGCCAATCCGCGTGCAAGCAGATGCGCCACCAACCGCGTGTGTACCTGTTGCAGGTGCGGCGCTGCCAACTGATGGCGGGCCGCGGCCTGGCAAGCGTAGCCCAGCAGGTAACTGATCTCGGTGCGTCGGGCGTTGGCGACGTCCTGGTACATGGAGGAATAGTTGGCGGCGGTGGCCTGGATCACCCGCTCGACTTCACTGTGCAAGTCCTGTGCAGCCGCAGGCTGGCCACAGCGCTCCAGCAGTTCGGCCAGTTCGGCGCAGAGCGTGGCGACCTCGCAGTGGTGGGCGCTCAAACCGCCGTTGCGGCAGTGGTACAACACGGTCAGTGGGTTGATGGCGCAATTGAGCGCGAGCTTGCGCCACAGGCGCGTCAGGATATCGGTGGCCCATTCATGGGGGATGCCTGCCGCTTGCAAATCATCCAGCCACAGCGGCGGGGTGGGATGGCTCGCGTCCCCCAGCCAGGTGTAGCCATGGCCGGCAAATACCACCCGCCAATCGCCATCGCGAAATGCGCCCTCGGTGCTGGAGGCAAAGATGCAGCGCGCCGACGGCCATTGCGCAGCCACGGCGTCCTGGCTGCCGAGGCCGTTTTGCAGCAGGATCAATTCGGCGTCCGGCGCCAGTCGATGCTGCAACTGTGCGATGGCGCTTTGAGCGTCGTAGGCTTTGCACGCTACCAGCAGACGCCGAATCGGCTCCGAGCTATCAGGCGTTTCGCCGATGACCGGATAAGTCTGTTCCACGCCGTGCTCCACCAGGGTCAGCCCTTTGCCTGCGCGATAGCTGGCCAGGCGCGCCTGGTTACGCAGGATCAGCCTGACGGGCACCCCCGCGCGTGCCAGCCGCGTGGCCCAGAGGGTGCCCAGGCTGCCAGCGCCAAGAATATGCCAGGGGGTCGACATCAGTGTGTACTCCATAAGGTCGCCAGCGGTGAACGGCGCGAAAGAACCGCTATAATGCCCCGGCATTTTAGCTCGGGCGCGCTCCATCTCTACTGAGCCCGCCCCTTATATTGGAGAAATCACATGCCTTCGTTCGACGTGGTATCTGAACTGGACAAACACGAAGTCACCAACGCCGTCGAGAACGCCGTCAAGGAACTGGACCGTCGCTATGACTTGAAAGGCAAGGGCAGCTTCGAATTCAAGGAAAAGGAACTGACCGTCAACCTGACCGCTGAAGCCGATTTCCAGCTGGAAGCGATGATCGAGATCCTCAAGCTGGCCCTGGTCAAGCGCAAGATCGACGTGCAATGTCTGGAAGTCAAAGATGCCTACGCCTCCGGCAAGCTGATGAAGCAGGAAGCCGTGCTCAAGGAAGGCATCGACAAAGAGCTGGCCAAGAAGATCGTGGCGCATATCAAGGACGCCAAGCTCAAAGTCCAGGCCGCCATCCAGGGCGAGCAGGTTCGCGTCACCGGCAAGAAGCGTGATGACCTGCAAGAGGCTATCGCAGCTCTGCGCGCCAAGACTTTCGACATGCCGCTGCAGTTCAATAACTTCCGCGACTGATGGCACTTTGGGGAACCTGTGGGCACTTTTGACGTCCCACGCCCCAGCATCAGTGCCTACAATTGAGCCCTTCGGGGCTCAATTGCGTTTTCAGGCAGTCAATACAGCCTTATCGCCGCACAACAGGAGAAAGTAGATGGATTTGAACGCTGAAATGGATCACCTGATCAAGACCTCCCAGTCTTGGCTCCCCATGATCATGGAATACGGCAGCCGCGTATTGCTGGCGTTGGTCACCCTGGCCATCGGCTGGTGGCTGATCAACGTCTTGACTCACCGCGTGGGCCGTCTGCTGGCCATGCGTAACGCAGACTTGGCACTGCAACACTTCATCACCAGCCTTGCGAACATCGCGCTCAAAGTCATGCTGGTGGTCAACGTGGCCTCGATGATCGGTGTGGCAACCACCTCGTTCGTTGCGGCGATCGGTGCCGCTACCCTGGCTATCGGCCTGGCCTTGCAAGGCAGCCTGGCGAACTTTGCCGGCGGCGTGTTGATTCTGTTGTTCCGCCCGTTCCGTATCGGTGACTGGATCGAAGCCCAGGGTACCTCGGGTACCGTCGACAGCATCCAGATCTTCCACACGGTGCTGCGTACCGGCGACAACAAGACGGTGATCATTCCCAACGGCAGCCTGTCCAACGGCCTTATCACCAACACCAACCGCCAGCCGACCCGCAAGGTCGTGTTTGACGTGGGTGTGGACTATGAGGCGGACCTGCAAAAGGCCCGTGAAGTATTGCTGGCTCTGGCCGAAGACCCGCGTGTACTGAAGGACCCTGCCGCTGTGGCGGTGGTGTCGACCTTGGGCGACAGTTCCATCACCGTCTCCCTGCGTTGCTGGACCAATACCCCGGATTATTGGGATGTGGTGTTTATGCTCAATGAACTGGCGCGTGACCGTTTGAAAGCGGCCGGGATTGATATTCCGTTTCCGCAACGGGTTATTCGGGTGATGCAGGAAAGTGCGCCGAAGTAACTTGGCGTGATGCTATCGAAGTTGGCCGAAAGGTCAGCTTTGAAAAAACTAGTTACTTAGCTTGCTAGTTGTTTTGTTGGTTGAAGTAAAACTGCAATAAAAAAGCCGCTCCCTGTTTAAACAGAGGAGCGGCTTTTTGTTTAAGGCCGAGGCCTCAAGTCATCGTTGTAATTGAACCGGCAATTACAAGATGTTCAGCGGGTAGTTGGCGATCAGACGCAGCTCGTCGATCGACGGCGAACCGTAGTACACGCCATCACCGGAACGGTAAGTCGCTTGACGCAGGCGCAGGCTCAGGTTTTTCGCCGGGCCGCTCTGGATCACGTACTTGGCTTCGATGTCGCGTTCCCACTCTTTGCCGTTCGAGGTGGTGCCGGTGTTGGCGCCGCTACCGGTGACGTAACGGGTCATGAAGCTCAGGCCCGGAATGCCAAAGGTCGCCATGTTGATGTCATAACGCGCCTGGTAGGACTTTTCGCCTTCGGCGTTGAAGTCGGAACGGGCGATGGAGTTGGCCAGGAACACAGTGCCGCCGCCGTCTACGCCGTAACCGTAGTCGCCGTCACCGGTGACTTTCTGGGCTGCCAGGGTGAAGGTGTGAGCACCGATGGTGTACGCACCCTGCAAGCTGAAGGCGCGGTTGTCGAGCTTGGTCACGCCATCTTTCTCTGCGCGTTGCAGGCCGGCGCCGTCGCTCTTGGTGTCGTAGATGTTGAAGTCCAGGGCGAACGACTGATCATCGCTCAGGGCGTGGGTCCAGTTCAGGTTGCTGTAGTACTTGCGGAAGTAATCTTCGGTTTTCGCGTAGTACAGGCTGCCGGTGACTTCTGGAGTGAAGGCATACACACCGCCGACAAAGTCGGTTTTGGTCAGGCCCAGGCTGTCGTGGTAGGTCTGGTTCTGCGCGACGCTGGAAGTGAAGTGACCGCCTTCAAGCTTCAGGCCCTTGATTTCGTTGCTGGTGATGGAGATACCTTGCGGCAGCTCTGGCAGCAGGCGGCTGTCGTCGGAGGCAAACACTGGGGCTGTGGTGTATTGGTCACCGATTTTCAGCACTGTGTTGGAGATGCGGAACTTCACCGCGCCGCCGCCTTTGGAGTAGTCGTCTTGCGAGCGACCATCGGAACCGGTTGGGAACAGGCCGGTGCCGGCGCGGCCCTTGCCGCTGTCGAGCTTGACGCCCATCAGGCCGATCACGTCGACACCGACACCAATGGTGCCCTGGGTGAAGCCAGACTCGTAGAGGGCATTGAAGCCCAGGCCGGTTTCTTCAGCACGGCTTTTACGCTTGCCGTTGACGGTGCTGTAACCGCCCCCTGGCTCATTTCGAAAGTCACGGCTGAAGTACAGCGCGCGAGTATTGATGCTGAACGTGCTGTCTTCAACAAAGCCCTTGGAATCGTCCTGGGCGGACGCCATTGCGAACTGCGAGGTGCCTGCTGAAACAGCCAGGGCGATCATGCTCCACTTCATCACGCGCATCGTGATTTGCTCCTTTGGTTTTAGGAAGAGTACTGCCGTCCCACCTGTATTTTTATCTGGGCGGCTCTTTCTTTTTGTGTCGGCGCAAAGTTAGCTCACGCAGACCCTATTGACGATACTTACTCAACTATCCTTTCAGCTTCTTTACGAGGCTGTCGTAAATCGCTAGATCCATGTCGCAAATTCACAGCCCAAAATGTATCCAGGCTGACAACTTCAATGCGGTTTTCAGACTTCTTTCAAAGTTTGAACACTTCCCTGATACACATTGAAACGCCACTATTTTTATCGCGAAACACCTGTGTCCAAACGGGTGCCGTTGCCGACGATATGGGGGTGAATGCAACAAGCGTGCTCAAACCGCTGACCGAATGTCATTTTTTCGTGAAAAGTGTGATGAACCTGTAAAAACCGCATAAGCACGGGGGTTTTACGCCATTTGGGTTGGGCTTGACGCCAGGGTGTTACCCCGGTTCGGTGGTATCTGAATCCTGTACCTGGGTAAAACGTTACCGGTTGACCCTTATCAGTGGGTAATCGGCGGATCCCTTTGAGGCACAGGTGGGTCATTTTGGTGCATCCCGTTGAGGCCCGGCCTAGCGTTGCTCTCTTGAGTTACTGCCTCTAAAGGGTGCATTTTTTTGCCCGGCTGCCTCAAGGCCGCCAGCATTGCCCGTGAAGCCTTGGGCATTCGAAGGTATGCTGGGCATCTGTTACCGACCTGCCGAACGGAGTGCCACGTGTTCGCCTTAGATCAACGCCTGCAACAAGATACCTTGGCCATTGGGGACTTCCCGCTCTGTCGCCTGCTGCTGTCCAATGACGCCAATTACCCCTGGTTCATTCTGGTGCCACGCATCGACGGTATCAGCGAAGTGTTTCAACTGGATGTCGCCGATCAACAAACCTTGTGGCAAGAAACGACAGCCTTGGCGCAGTTGCTCAACGAGGGCTTGGCGGCCGACAAAATGAACATCGGCGCGTTGGGTAACGTGGTCAGCCAGTTGCATGTGCATGTGATTGTGCGCAAGCGCGACGACGCCGCCTGGCCAGCCCCCGTGTGGGGCAAGCACCCGGCCCAGCCCTATACCGAAGAGCAGGTGGCCGCGATTCGCAGCCGATTGCGTGAGCTATTGCCTGCCGACTTCATCTTTACCCAGGACTGAACCATGGACCTGCAAGAACGCGTCACTGACCTGGAAAGCCGCCTGGCCTTCCAGGACGACACCATTGAAACCCTCAATGACATTCTGGTCACCCAGCAGCGGGCCGTCGAACGCCTGCAATTGCAGATGACTGCACTGCTCAAGCGCCAGGAAGAAATGGGCGGGCAATTCGAGTCATCCGAAGAAGAAGCGCCGCCGCCCCACTATTGATTGCGCACGCAATAAAAAACCGCGACCCAGCCAAGGCTGGATCGCGGTTTTTTTTGCTGCGAAAGCTGGGGAATCAGCGACGCGGCAGGGCAGCGATGACGTCTTCGGCTTGCAGGCCCTTGTCACGGTTCATCACCGAGAATTCCACGCGCTGGCCTTCGACCAGTACGCGATGGCCTTCGCCACGAATGGCTCGGAAGTGGACGAAGATATCGTCGCCCGAATCGCGGGAAATGAAGCCGAAGCCCTTGGAGGTGTTGAACCACTTGACGGTCCCGGTATCCCGGTTAGTCATGTCATAGTTTTGCGACGCGGCCGCTGGAGACGAGCGGTAGAAGCTGATGGCCAGGTGAAGAACGATGGCGACCACAGCAATCACCAGGCTGAGCAGGATGGCCGGATGGCCCCCGACTTCAGGCATGGGCGCCAGGAGGGTAAGGGTTTGTACGACAACAGTCAGCACCAGCAGCGCACTGACCAGGTTTTGCAGTTGATGACGCGTGCCTTTGTTCCAGTAAGGGATTACCGGTGCGAGCGTCAGGTTAAGAAGGCCGAACAAGGCCAGGTACAGGGCGTCGTGTTGTTCCAGGTAGGGCAGGCTTTCAGGCTGCAGGCTCGGAATAAAGGACAGCAGCAACGCTGCAACGCCCGTTAGCAGGTGGACGATTTTCAACATTTTGGTTAACTCACGTTAAGACGGATCACAAGGAAGAGCTGACTGGCACGGTTCGCTTCTGAACAATGGGAGGCGTTGAGCACGTGCGCGGGTATCAGCCTATGTGACGTGCCGCAGGAATAAACGGCAGCCACACCGCGTCTATTTAACAGCAAAGGCTGTGCCTACTCAAATCAAGCATTTCGGGGTGTTGCCACGGTCACGGCATTTCTGCGTCAAACGCTTGTCCTAGACAGGTGCGGGATTTTTTCAGTGGCAGCCAAGACCCTTCCTACAGGTAAACAGGCTTGCCAACTCAGATCTCGCAGGCGGTGCGGGGCGATTTGCCGCATGCCGTCCGAGTGTGTCGGGCTGCACGTGGCGCACTCTCTTGCTAGAGTGGAGCTGCACCTGATCAATGAATGCTCGTCAATTGAAGGGGAAACACATGGCAATCGATATTGGTATCAGTGAAGAAGACCGTAAATCCATCGTCGACGGACTTTCCCGCCTGCTCTCCGATACCTATGTTCTGTATCTGAAGACCCACAATTTCCATTGGAACGTCACAGGCCCCATGTTTCGTACACTGCACCTGATGTTCGAAGAGCAGTACAACGAGCTGGCGCTGGCAGTGGACTCCATTGCTGAGCGTATCCGTGCCCTGGGCTTCCCGGCGCCGGGTGCCTATTCGATTTACGCCCGCCTGTCTTCCATCAAGGAAGAAGAGGGTGTGCCGAGCGCCGAAGAGATGATCAAGCAGTTGGTCGCCGGCCAGGAAGCAGTCACGCGTACCGCGCGGGGCATCTTCCCATTGCTCGACAAAGTCAGTGATGAGCCGACGGCGGACCTCTTGACCCAGCGTATGCAGGTTCACGAGAAAACCGCGTGGATGCTGCGCTCCCTGCTTGAAAACCAGTAATCGTCGAACCCTGGCGGCGCCTTTTGGGCGCCGCCTGCTGGTTTCCCTGCGCTTCCTGGCGTTGTCCTACGACTAACAACTCCCCGTCTTCTGGCTGCTCTGTGCTGGCTGCTGTTTTATAGGCCCATCGTCCAATGGGAGAAACCTGTTGGCTGTTGTTTGGCAATGGAGTGTCAGCTGTATGTCACGTGGAGTGGGTAAGGGAGTGATGGAAACCTGTGGTTTTCACAAGATAAAGGTCGACCCTTTTGCCAAGGGTTTTGATATGGGGCTGGCCAAGCCGCTGTCCCGGTCGGTCAGGCTCAATGGGTTTTCTACCTGCCTGCGGCTTGAACAGATCTATTGGAACATCCTGACGGAAATCGCCAGGCTCAATACCTGTTCGGTCAGTGCATTGTTGTCCTACGTCGATCGGGAAGTGCATTTGCGTTACGGAGGCGTGAAGAACTTCAGTGGGCTGGTGAGGGTGGTGTGCGTGGTCCATGTGCTCAAAGGCCGGGACGCCCTCACGTCCGCGGACACGCTCGCGCAGTAGTCCGGTGATCGGTCCGTCATCCCGGCGGGCCGGGCCCTGGGCACAAAGCCGGCTGCGCTGTGTTGATTTACCAGATATAATCCCGCGCTTTGCTGCGCATGCCGGGCTTTTAGCACAGGGCAGGGCGTGGCGCTGTAACGATCTGATCGCCGAGACATCTCCATGCCCATGTACGACTATCAATGCGCTTCCTGTGGTCATCAGTTGGAAGCCATTCAGAAGATCAGCGCCGCGCCGCTGGTCGATTGCCCTGCCTGCCAGGCACCTGAGTTGAAGAAGATGTTGTCCATGCCGGGCTTCCGTCTGAGCGGCAGTGGCTGGTACGAGACCGATTTCAAGACCGGCGCCAAGAAGAACCTGGCGGGCGGCGACAAAGCAGACTGAGTTGAACTCTACGCGCAGGCTCCTGCATTATCCGTCCCCTGCTTTAATGTACGGTGACGAGGCGGGCCTGCCACCGAATTTCGAATTACGAGAAGTGAAACCACGACCATGATGCGCAGCCACTATTGCGGCCAACTGAACGAGACCCTGGAAGGTCAGGAAATCACCCTTTGCGGATGGGTTCACCGTCGCCGCGACCACGGCGGGGTGATCTTCCTCGATATCCGTGACCGTGATGGTCTGGCCCAGGTGGTGTTCGACCCGGACCGCGCCGAGAGTTTTGCAGCCGCCGACCGCGTGCGCAGCGAATACGTCGTCAAGATCACCGGCAAGGTACGCCTGCGTCCGGCCGGTGCCGTGAACAAGAACATGGCGTCCGGCGGCATCGAAGTACTGGGCTATGAGCTGGAAGTGCTGAACGAGTCGGAAACCCCACCGTTCCCACTCAACGAATACTCCGATGTGGGCGAAGAAACCCGCCTGCGCTACCGCTTCCTGGACTTGCGTCGTCCGGAAATGGCCGAGAAGCTGCGCCTGCGTTCGCGCATGACCACCAGCATCCGCCGCTTCTTGGATGAAAACGGCTTCCTGGACGTCGAAACGCCGATCCTCACCCGGGCCACCCCGGAAGGCGCGCGTGACTACCTGGTACCGAGCCGTACCCATGCCGGCAGCTTCTTCGCCTTGCCGCAATCGCCGCAGCTGTTCAAGCAACTGCTGATGGTGGCCGGTTTCGACCGCTACTACCAGATCGCCAAGTGCTTCCGTGACGAAGACCTGCGCGCTGACCGCCAGCCGGAATTCACCCAGATCGACATCGAGACCAGCTTCCTCGATGAAACAGAGATCATGGGCCTGACCGAGCAGATGATCCGCAACCTGTTCAAGGAAGTGCTGGGCCTGGAGTTCGGCGAATTCCCGCACATGACTTTCGAAGAAGCCATGCGCCGCTACGGTTCCGACAAGCCAGACCTGCGTAACCCGCTGGAACTGGTGGACGTGGCCGACCAGCTCAAGGACGTCGACTTCAAGGTGTTCAGCGGCCCAGCCAACGACCCTAAATGCCGCATCGCCGCCCTGCGCGTGCCTGGCGGCGCGAGCATGCCGCGCAAGCAGATCGACGATTACACCAAGTTCGTCGGCATCTACGGTGCCAAGGGCCTGGCTTACATCAAGGTCAACGAGCGCGCCAACGGCGTCGACGGCCTGCAATCGCCGATCGTGAAAAACATCCCTGAAGCCAACCTGAACACGATCCTTGATCGCGTCGGTGCGGTTGACGGCGACATCGTGTTCTTCGGCGCCGACAAGGCCAAGATCGTCAGCGAGGCCCTGGGCGCGCTGCGTATCAAACTCGGCCACGACCTAAACCTGCTGACCTGCGAATGGGCGCCGATGTGGGTTGTGGACTTCCCGATGTTCGAAGAGAACGACGACGGCAGCTTCAGCGCCTTGCACCACCCGTTCACCGCACCGAAGTGCTCCCCTCAAGAGCTGGAAGCCAACCCTGCAGGCGCGCTGTCCCGTGCCTACGACATGGTGTTGAACGGTACTGAACTGGGTGGCGGTTCGATCCGTATCCACCGCAAAGAGATGCAGCAAGCGGTCTTCCGCCTGCTGGGCATCAACGAAGCGGAACAGGAAGAGAAATTCGGCTTCCTGCTCGACGCCCTGAAATACGGCGCGCCGCCGCACGGTGGCCTGGCGTTCGGCCTGGACCGTCTGGTGATGCTGATGACCGGCGCCCAGTCGATCCGTGAAGTGATCGCCTTCCCGAAAACCCAGAGCGCTGCGGACGTCATGACCCAGGCGCCGGGTGTGGTGGATGCCAAGGCCTTGCGCGAGCTGCACATCCGCCTGCGCGAGACGCCGAAGGCTGAGTAAGGCTGCAGCGTGAAAGCGCGATAAGGTTGTACGCAGTCAAAAAGGCGCATCTTCGGATGCGCCTTTGCGTTTAAAAGAGGGAAATCTCGCCTGGGGCGGGATTGATAAGGTTTCTAGAGAATTCGGAGTTGTGTTATGGCTGGCCATTCCAAGTGGGCGAACATCAAGCACCGCAAAGAGCGTCAGGATGCCAAGAAGGGCAAGATCTTCACCAAGTGGATTCGCGAACTGACCGTCGCGGCCCGCCAGGGTGGCGGTGACCCGGGCTCTAACCCGCGTCTGCGCCTGGCGCTGGACAAGGCGCTGGGCGCCAACATGAGCCGCGACATCATCGACCGCGCCGTGGCTCGTGGTGCTGGTGCGGCCGACACCGACGATATGGTCGAGCTGACCTATGAAGGCTACGGCCCGGGCGGCGTGGCGGTGATGGTCGAATGCATGACCGACAACCGCAACCGTACCGCGGCAGCCGTACGTCATGCGTTCAGCAAGTGCGGCGGCAACCTCGGCACGGATGGTTCGGTGGCCTACCTGTTCGAGCGCAAGGGGCAGATCACCTTCGCACCGGGCACCGATGAAGACGCGCTGATGGAAGCCGCAATGGAAGCGGATGCCGATGACGTCGTGACCAACGAAGACGGCTCCATCGACGTGTTTACCTCGTTCGCCAGCTTCTACGCCGTGCGCAACGCCCTGGAAGCCGCTGGTTTCAACGGCACCGACGCAGAAATCGTGATGCTGCCGACCACCAGTGCCGAACTGGACCTGGACGGTGCGCAGAAGGTGCTGAAGCTGCTGGACATGCTTGAAGACCTGGATGACGTGCAGAACGTGTATTCGAATGCCGACATCCCTGAGTCTGTGGCCGAGCAGCTCACTTAAGAACGATGAATATCCACTGTGGGAGCTGGCTTGCCTGCGATAGCATCACCTCGACTTGACAGAAGCACCGAGGTGCCCGCATCGCAGGCAAGCCAGCTCCCACAGGGGTTCTATGCTGTTACACAAATGTGTGCCTGGCACATGCCGTTGTAAATCCAACCCGCAGGCGTTATGACTTTAATCCTAGGTATCGACCCCGGTTCGCGCATCACCGGATTTGGCGTGGTGCAGCAGACCCCACGTGGCTGTGTGTACGTCGCCTCGGGCTGCATCCGCACTGGCGCAGGGGAATTGGCCGAGCGGCTGCAGATCGTCTATCGCGGCGTTCGTGAAGTCATCCAGACCTACGGCCCGGTCACCATGGGCATCGAAAAAGTGTTCATGGCCAAGAATGCCGACTCGGCGTTGAAGCTCGGCCAGGCCCGTGGCGCTGCCATCGTAGCGGGTGCCGAGGAGGGCATGGAGATCGCTGAATACACCGCGACCCAGGTCAAGCAGGCCGTGGTCGGCACCGGTGGCGCCAACAAGGAGCAGGTGCAGATGATGGTCATGCACATGCTCAAGCTCACGTCAAAGCCACAGATCGACGCCTCGGATGCCCTGGCCATCGCCATTTGCCATGCCCATACCCGCTCCAGCCTGTTGCCTCACGGCTTGGGCGCAGCACGTAGTCGTGGCGGGCGCCTGCGTCTCTGATAGCATCAGCGCAATCGTTATTTTTGCGGTCAGGCTCCGATCTGACCCCCCAGCTTTAAGGATCTGAACCGTGATTGGACGCTTGCGCGGCACCCTGGCTGAGAAACAGCCGCCGCACCTGATTCTGGATGTGAATGGGTTGGGTTATGAGCTGGAAGTGCCCATGACCACCTTGTATCGCCTGCCGTCGGTCGGCGAGCCGATAACCTTGCACACGCATTTAGTGGTGCGCGAAGACGCGCAACTACTCTATGGTTTCATCGGCAAGCGCGACCGCGATTTCTTCCGCGAGCTGATTCGTCTCAATGGCGTGGGGCCCAAATTGGCCCTGGCCTTGATGTCGAGCCTGGAAGTGGATGAGTTGGTGCGTGCTGTATCGGCCCAGGATACCTCGGCCCTGACCAAGGTGCCGGGCGTCGGCAAGAAAACTGCCGAGCGCTTGCTGGTCGAGCTCAAGGACCGCTTCAAAGCCTGGGAGGTGGTACCGAGCATGTTCGCCTTGGTACCGAACCAGCCGGATATGCCGGCGGCCCAGGTCGCCAGCGCCGAAAGCGATGCGGTCAATGCGCTGATCTCCCTGGGCTACAAGCCTCAGGAAGCCAGCAAGGCCGTATCGGCCATCAAGGACAAGAACCTGAGCGCTGAAGACATGATTCGCCGTGCCCTGAAGGGAATGATTTAAGTGATTGAAGCCGATCGTCTGATCGCGGCCACCGGCCCGCGTGACCGTGAAGAAGTCCAGGACCGGGCCATCCGCCCGCTGAGCCTGGCCGATTACATCGGCCAGCCCACCGTGCGCGAACAGATGGAGTTGTTTATCCAGGCCGCGCGCGGGCGCAGTGAGTCCCTGGACCACACCTTGATCTTCGGCCCGCCCGGGTTGGGCAAGACCACCCTGGCCAATATCATCGCCCAGGAAATGGGCGTGTCGATCAAGTCCACCTCCGGCCCCGTGCTGGAGCGTCCTGGAGACCTGGCGGCGCTGCTGACCAATCTTGAACCCCATGACGTACTGTTTATCGACGAGATCCATCGGTTATCACCGATTGTCGAGGAAGTGCTGTACCCGGCGATGGAAGACTTCCAGCTTGACATCATGATCGGTGAAGGCCCTGCGGCCCGCTCGATCAAGCTCGACCTGCCGCCATTCACCCTGGTGGGCGCGACCACCCGTGCGGGCATGCTGACCAACCCGCTGCGAGACCGTTTCGGCATTGTTCAACGTCTAGAGTTCTATAGCACCGCCGATCTGGCGACCATTGTCAGCCGGTCGGCGAGTATCCTCGGCTTGCCCCTGGACCCGGAAGGCGCCTTTGAAATCGCTCGACGCGCTCGCGGTACGCCACGAATTGCCAACCGTTTGCTGCGCCGCGTGCGAGACTTTGCCGAGGTGCGTGCCAAGGGCCACATCACCAAGGCCGTGGCGGACCTTGCCTTGAACCTGCTGGATGTGGACGAACATGGTTTTGATCACCAGGATCGACGCCTACTTTTGACCATGATCGAGAAATTCGACGGTGGCCCGGTGGGCGTGGACAGCCTGGCCGCAGCCATCAGCGAAGAGCGCCATACCATTGAGGATGTGCTGGAACCGTACCTGATTCAGCAGGGCTACATCATGCGAACCCCGCGGGGCAGGGTGGTGACGCGTCATGCTTACCTGCACTTTGGGCTAAACATTCCGTCACGATTGGGAGAGATGCCCGTGGTAGACGAATTCCTCGATGCGGTAGACGATTAAAAAGCTTACGCCGGACGATTTATCTGAGCTTTGTGCTGTCCCAGTGTCTGGCGTCGTCATTTGAATCACTGCAAAAGCGTTCAGGAATGAAAAAACAGTTGCCCAGCCAATTGGCAACCTGAGGAGTAAGCACTAGAGTATGCGCGCGCAAAACGGGGATCAGTCGTTCGCACATCGCTGTCGCGTTTATTACGAGGACACCGATGCCGGCGGCATCGTTTATTACGTCAATTACCTGAAATTCATGGAACGGGCTCGAACCGAGCGGCTGCGGGAGTTGGGTTTTGCCCAATCCGAGCTTGTAGGCGAGGACCTGTTATTCGTCGTGCATTCCAGCGAGGCGCGGTATTACGCGCCGGCGCGACTGGACGATGAGTTGCTGGTCAGCGCTGAAGTCATCGAATTGAACCGTGCCAGCCTGCGTTTCAAACAGCAGGTCAGGCGGGCCACGGATGCAACGCTGCTCTGTGAGGGGCAGTTCCTGGTGGCGTGTGTGCGCACCAACAGCTTGAAACCTCGGGCCATTCCCGAAACTCTACGCGCGGCCTTTGCCGCCGTGAGCGGCGCGGGTCAACAATCAAAGCAGGAGATTTAGCGTGGAACCTACCGTCGTCGACCATTCCTCCATGTGGAGCCTGGTCAGCAATGCCAGTGTCGTGGTTCAACTGGTCATGCTGACCCTGGTAGCCGCATCGGTTACCTCTTGGGTCATGATTTTTCAGCGCAGCAACATGTTGCGCGCCGGTCGACGTGCCCTGGAGAGCTTTGAAGAGCGCTTCTGGTCGGGTATCGACCTGTCCAAACTGTACCGCCAGGCCGGCAGCAACCCGGACCCGGATTCGGGCGTCGAGCAGATCTTCCGTGCCGGCTTCAAGGAGTTCTCGCGCCTGCGCCAGCAGCCGGGTGTCGATCCTGAAGCGGTGATGGAAGGTGTGGCCCGTGCCATGCGCGTGGCCATCTCCCGCGAAGAAGAGAAACTTGAGCAGGGCCTGCCGTTCCTCGCCACCGTGGGTTCCGTCAGCCCGTATATCGGCCTGTTCGGTACCGTATGGGGGATCATGAACTCCTTCCGCGGCCTGGCCCAGGCGCAGCAAGCCACACTGGCCACCGTGGCCCCGGGTATTGCCGAAGCCCTGATCGCCACCGCGATCGGCCTGTTCGCCGCTATCCCCGCAGTAATCGCCTACAACCGTTTCGCCGCAACCAGCGAAACCTTGATCGGCCGTTACTACACCTTCGCCGATGAATTCCAGGCGATCCTGCACCGTAAAGTGCACACCAGCGAAGAATAAGCAGGTAATTCCCAATGGCTTTAATCGCTCGAGCTCGCAAAAAGCGCAAGCCGGTCGCCGAGATGAACGTAGTGCCTTACATCGACGTGATGCTGGTGCTGCTGGTGATCTTCATGGTGACCGCGCCGATGCTCAACCAGGGCGTGAAGGTTGATCTGCCCAAGGTTTCCAGTGAAGCCTTGCCGCAGGACAACAACACTCAGGTCCTGACCATTTCGATCAAGGCTGACAAGACCTATTACTGGAACCTTGGCAGCGAAGTCGACACGCAAAAGCAGCAGGACAAGGCCCTGACGTTGCCGGCCATGACCGATGCTGTGACCAAGATCATTCGCTCCGGCAACGAAGGCGGCAAGCACACCCAGGTGTTTATCCGGGGTGACAAATCGGTCGACTACGGCTCCGTCATGGGCGCCATGGGCGGGCTGCAGAAGGCCGGCGTCGGTAACGTTGGCTTGATTACCGAGGCGCCCTGATGCAGCAACAGCGAGAGCCGTCCGCCTCGGAAAGCTACTTCTGGCCTGGCGTGTGGGCAATAGCCCTGCACGTCCTGGTGTTCGGCATGCTGTTTGTCAGCTTTGCCATGACCCCGGACCTGCCGCCAGCCAAGCCGATCGTGCAGGCGACCCTGTATCAGCTGAAATCGAAAAGTCAGGCCACCACCCAGACCAATCAGAAGATTGCGGGTGAGGCCCAGAAGTCGGCTGCGCGCCAGACTGAAGTCGAGCAGATGGAACAGAAGAAGGTCGAGCAGGAAGCGGTGAAGGCTGCTGCGGAACAAAAGAAAGAAGAGGCGGCTCAAAAGGCCGAGGAATCGAAAAAGGCTGACGAAGCCAAGAAAGCCGACGAGGCGAAAAAGGCTGATGAAGCCAAGAAAGCCGAGAAAGCTGCCGAAGCCAAAAAGGCCGAAGAGAAACAATTGGCTGATATAGCCAAGAAGAAATCGGAAGAAGAAGCCAAAAAGGCTGCCGAAGAAGAGGCCAAGAAAAAGGCCGCTGAAGAAGCCAAGAAAAAGATAGTCGAAGACGCGAAGAAGAAAGCCGCCGAAGACGCCAAGAAAAAAGCTGAAGCAGACGAGGCGAAGAAGAAAGTCGCCGACGAAGCGAAGAAGAAAGCTGCCGCCGACGCCTCCAAGAAGAAGGCCCAGGAAGCAGCACGCAAATCCGCCGAAGAGAAAAAGGCCCAGGCCCTGGCAGATTTGCTTTCCGACACGCCGCAGCGTCAGCAAGCCTTGGCCGATGAGCGTGGCGATGAAGTCGCGGGCAGTTTCGACGACCTGATTCGGGCGCGGGCAGCGGAAGGCTGGACACGTCCACCTTCGGCACGTAAAGGCATGACAGTAGTGCTGCAGATCGGCATGTTGCCGGACGGTACGGTGACTTCGGTCAGCGTGGCCAAGTCCAGTGGTGACGGTTCGTTCGACAGTTCGGCGGTTGCCGCGGTCAAGAATATTGGCCGGTTGACCGAGATGCAGGGAATGAAACCAAGTGACTTCGCTCCCTATCGTTCATTCAAGATGACATTCACACCTGAGGATCTAGCCTTGTGAGAAACCTTCTTCGAGGAATGCTTGTCGTTATTTGCTGTATGGCAGGGATAGCGGCGGCGGATGAAAAGAACATCCTGGTTACCAGCGGCAGTGATCGGGCCACACCGATTGCGGTAGTTCCGTTCGGTTGGCAGGGCGGCAGCGTGCTGCCGGACGACATGGCCCAGATCGTCAGCGACGACCTGCGTAACTCCGGTTACTACGCGCCAATTCCAAAAGGCAACATGATCAGCCAGCCAACCCAGGCCAGCGAAGTCATCTTCCGTGACTGGAAGGCCGTCGGTGCCCAGTACCTGATGGTCGGCAGCATCACGCCGGCCGGCGGTCGCCTGCAGATCCAGTACACGTTGTTCAACGTGGCCACCGAGCAGCAGGTGTTGACCGGCAGCGTATCGGGTACCGCCGAGCAACTGCGCGACATGGCCCACTACATCTCGGACCAGTCGTTTGAGAAGCTCACCGGTATCAAAGGGGCGTTCTCGACGCGCCTGTTGTACGTCACCGCTGAGCGCTTCTCGGTAGACAACACCCGCTACACCCTGCAGCGCTCGGACTACGACGGTGCACGTGCAGTGACCTTGCTGCAGTCCCGTGAGCCAATCCTGTCGCCGCGCTTCGCGCCGGATGGCAAGCGTATTGCCTACGTATCGTTCGAACAGCGTCGTCCGCGCATCTTTGTGCAGCACATCGATACTGGCCGTCGTGAGCAGATCACCAACTTCGAAGGCCTCAACGGTGCGCCAGCCTGGTCGCCGGATGGTTCGCGCCTGGCTTTCGTGCTGTCCAAGGACGGTAACCCGGATATCTACGTGATGAACATGGCCTCGCGTCAACTCTCGCGTGTGACCAGCGGCCCGGGCATCAACACCGAACCGTTCTGGGGTAAGGATGGTTCGACCATCTACTTCACCTCCGACCGTGGCGGCAAGCCTCAGGTCTACAAGGCAAATGTGAACGGCGGCGGTGCGGAACGTGTGACCTTTATTGGTAACTACAACGCCAACCCCAAGCTTTCGGCCGATGAAAAGACGTTGGTGATGATTCACCGTCAGGATGGTTTCACTAATTTCCGGGTTGCGGCCCAGGATTTGCAGCGCGGAACCGTAAAAATCCTTACAGATACCAACCTTGATGAGTCAGCCACTGTTGCGCCCAACGGCACCATGGTAATCTACGCCACCCGCCAGCAGGGCCGGGGAGTCTTGATGCTCGTGTCCATCAATGGACGCGTAAGGCTCCCACTTCCTACCGCACAAGGCGAAGTCAGAGAACCATCCTGGTCCCCTTACCTGAACTGACGCGGCGCTACAAAAAGAAGTACTTAACACACTGGGGTTCATTAGGAGTTTCACGATGGAAATGCTGAAGTTTGGTAAGTTTGCTGCTCTGGCTCTGGCTCTGTCCGTAGCCGTTGGTTGCTCCTCTAAAGGCGGCGACAATGCCGGTGAAGGCGCAGCTGTTGATCCAAACGCTGGTTACGGCGCCAACACTGGTGCGGTCGACGGCTCCCTGAGCGAAGAAGCTGCTCTGCGCGCAATCACCACTTTCTACTTCGAATACGACAGTTCGGACCTGAAGCCAGAAGCCATGCGCGCTCTGGACGTTCACGCCAAGGACCTGAAAGCTAACGGCGCTCGCGTTGTTCTGGAAGGTAACACTGACGCCCGTGGTACTCGTGAGTACAACATGGCACTGGGCGAGCGTCGTGCGAAAGCCGTTCAGCGCTACCTGGTACTGCAAGGTGTTGCTCCAGGCCAACTGGAACTGGTTTCCTACGGTAAAGAGCGTCCAGTTGCAACTGGCAACGACGAACAGTCGTGGGCTCAGAACCGTCGCGTCGAACTGCGTAAGTAATTCGTCATGCGAACGTGCCGTCGTGCTCTGACTGTATTGGCTCTCAGCTTCGCACCGCTTGCGGTGTGGGCTGCGGTTCCTGTAACGGATAGCAACTCAGGCTATAACAATAGCGGGAGCAGTTATCCGCCAGCAGGTTATGGCACGAACGGCGCCTATGCGGGGGGAGCGGCTACGTCCGCTCCCTCGGCACAGGGCGAGCTGTTCAACCAGCTGCAACGCATGCAGGATCAATTGGCCCAGCAACAAGGCGCCATTGAAGTGCTGCAGAACCAGGTGAACCAGCTCAAGCAAGAAGGCCTGGAGCGTTACCAGGATCTTGATCGTCGTATTGGAGCCGGTGTTGCACCTGCCGCTACTCCTGATAATTCTGCTGCCGGTGGCGCGCCAAGCGCCGCTGCCGGTGGCGCAGCAGCAGGGGCCGCCGCGGCTGCCCCTGCCGCCAGCAGTGAACCGGGTGATCCGGCGAAGGAAAAACTGTATTACGATGCAGCCTTCGACCTGATCAAGGCCAAGGATTTCGATAAGGCCAGTCAGGCCTTCACCGCTTTCCTGCGCAAGTACCCCAACAGCCAGTACGCGGGCAATGCCCAGTACTGGTTGGGTGAGGTCAACCTGGCAAAGGGTGATTTGCAGGGCGCGGGCCAGGCTTTTGCCAAGGTCAGCCAGCTGTACCCCAAGCACGCCAAGGTGCCGGATTCGCTGTACAAACTCGCTGACGTAGAACGCCGCCTGGGTCATACCGACAAGGTCAAAGGCATTCTGCAGCAGGTGGTTGCCCAGTATCCGGGTACCTCCGCGGCGCAGTTGGCCCAGCGGGACCTGCAACGCTTGTAAGCAATGCAGCCCGTTCAGAAGAAACCCGCGCTTGTCGCGGGTTTTTTCGTTAGAATCCACGCCCTTTTATGAAACACGCTTCCTGGGGTTGACGCGTTGGCGCAATCCCTTGAAGTGCCTGACGGAGGCGGACAGCCTGTTTAGCTGTTACGCCCGTGGCGACTATGCAAGACACATTACGTATTACCGAAGTCTTTTACTCGTTGCAGGGTGAAACGCGCACTGCTGGCCTTCCCACCGTATTCGTACGGCTCACCGGCTGCCCATTGCGCTGCCAATACTGCGACAGCGCCTACGCCTTCAGCGGCGGTACCGTGCGCACCCTCGACGACATCCTGGAACAGGTTGCCGGCTACCGGCCGCGCTACGTCTGCGTGACGGGCGGTGAGCCATTGGCGCAACCCAATGCCATCCCATTGCTCAAGCGGCTGTGTGACGCCGGCTACGAGGTCTCGCTGGAAACCAGTGGCGCCCTGGACATCTCTGCGGTCGACCCGCGTGTCAGCCGAGTGGTCGACCTCAAGACCCCCGACTCCAAGGAAGCCCACCGCAACCGCTACGAGAACATCGACTTGCTGACGGCTAACGATCAGGTCAAGTTCGTCATCTGTTCCCGCGACGACTATGACTGGGCGACTTCCAAGCTGATCCAGTATGGCCTGGAGCGTCGTGCGGGCGAGGTGCTGTTCTCGCCCAGCCATCACGACCTGAACGCCCGGGAGCTGGCCGACTGGGTAGTGGCGGACAACCTGCCGGTGCGCCTGCAATTGCAGCTGCACAAGTACCTGTGGAACGACGAGCCAGGGCGCTGATCAGGCGGCTGCGAGAGGCGTTCTACCCACCGAATTACCGTTCAAATGCGTTTTTTCTGATTTATTTCAAATAAGGTGTTGAATAATCCTTAGAAATCAGTATTATACGCGCCACCACACAGCGGGTCGTTAGCTCAGTTGGTAGAGCAGTTGGCTTTTAACCAATTGGTCGTAGGTTCGAATCCCACACGACCCACCATTTTTGGCGGTTTAGAAAATCCGGAAGGCCCACGCAAGTGAGGATTTCCGGGTTTTTTTTTGCCTGTTATTTGGCATCACCGACTGGACGGTGAGCCGTCCCTTGCTCAGATTCCCGCTCTCGTCCAAAAAAAAGTCCTGTCAGTACTTTGAAAGAGCGAACTATAGAAAAGGGCTCAGCTAATCGGCTGATATGAATAAAGAAAAATAAAAAGGACCGACCTTGATTCACGGTGACCTGTCCCGTCCTGTGCGTAACCCACAGGTATCAAATCACGTGTGTTTAGAAATCCCGAGAGCCTCACACCAGTAAGGCTCTCGGTTTTTTTTTGCCGGCAGAAATGTTTTCCCTGGCTCCTTGCCGGTAACTCGTGCTTTTAAGTCTTCGATTGTTGACTTTCATGCCTTTGCGCAATTTTTTTTGGTTTTTTCAGTCTGCTTGGGTTTTTTTTGGTTTTTCTTATTCCACAAACTCAACAACGCAATTTGTATCAAACTATGTTCGTTTAGTATTGGATCCAATCAGTCGGCATCGCCGACGGTGTGTCTGACACAAACAAACTGCTGAAAAAGGAGAAACGCCATGATGCTCAAGGACCCTTCCCGCAAATATCGCCACTTCACCACGGTCAACCTGCCGGATCGCACATGGCCCAGTACTGTCCAGGTTGCCGCTCCTACCTGGTGCAGTGTGGATATGCGCGATGGCAACCAGGCGTTGATCGAGCCGATGAATGCCGAGCGCAAGCGGCGTTTCTTCGATTTGCTGGTGAAGGTCGGTTTCAAGCAGATCGAGGTGGGCTTTCCTGCCGCTTCGCAGACCGACTTTGACTATGTCCGTGAGCTGATTGAAAGCGGTGCGATTCCTGATGATGTGACGATTCAGGTCATGACCCAGGCGCGCAGCCACCTCATCGAGCGCACGTTTGAGGCGTTGAAGGGCGCGCCTCGCGCTATCGTGCATGTTTACAATGCGACGGCGCCGGTGTTCCGGGACGTTGTCTTCAATGTGGACAAGGCGGGCTGCATCGAGATTGCTACCCAGGCAACTCGGGAGATCAAGCAGCACATGGACGCAAACCCCGATACGCAGTGGACGTTCCAGTATTCCCCGGAAACCTTTTGCTTCACCGAGCTGGATTTTGCACTGCAGGTGTGTGAAGCGGTGACAGATACGTTCGGCCCGACCCCGAGTAACAAGATGATCCTGAATCTGCCTACCACTGTGGAGGTGTCTACCGCCAATGTCTTCGCCGACCAGATCGAATGGTTCTGCCGGCACTTCAGTCGCCGGGACAGTGTGGTCATCAGCGTGCATCCGCACAATGATCGGGGCACTGGGGTCTCCACCGCGGAGCAGGCGTGCCTGGCTGGTGCCGAGCGTGTCGAGGGCACGTTGTTCGGTAACGGTGAGCGCACTGGCAACGTAGATATCCTCACGTTGGCGATGAACCTCTACACCAGCGGCATCGATCCGCAGTTGGATTTCTCCGACATCCTGCACGTCCAGCGTGAGGTGGAATTCTGCAATCAGTTGCCGACCCATCCTCGTCACCCTTACGCCGGTGAGTTGGTGTTTACCGCATTCTCCGGCTCGCACCAGGACGCGATCAAGAAAGGCTTTGCGGCGCGCCAGGCCAATCCACAGGGCATGTGGGAAGTACCGTACCTGCCTATCGATCCTGCCGATATGGGCCGTAGCTATGAAGCGGTAATTCGCGTAAACAGCCAGTCGGGCAAGGGGGGCGTGGCCTATCTGTTGGAGCAGCACGGCATTGTGATGCCGCGTCGCTTGCAGATGGAGTTCAGCAGCCTGGTACAACAGGAAGCGGATGGCTCCGGCCAGGAAATCAGTGGCGAGATGATCCTTGCCTGCTTCACCCGGCATTACCTGGAGCAGGGCAAGCCTTACGCGTTACGAGCCCCCAAACTGGTGAGCGAGGGCGATGTGACTTACCTGGAGGCCACCCTTGAACAAGGCACACAGCGCATCGACTTGAGTGGCGAGGGCAACGGCCCGCTTGCGGCGCTGGTCGATGCGTTTGCCCAACGTGGCATTCATTTTGATATCGCCGATTACCACGAACATGCCACCCGTGACGGTGCCCAGGCTGAGGCGTTGGCCTATGTGGAAATTCGCGTGGGCAACCAGTTGCTGTTCGGCGCCGCTCGTGATGGCAGTAGCCTGCTCGCTTCCCTCAAAGCGGTCACCAGTGCGGTCAATCGTGCATCGCGCCTGGGCTTGCTCAGCCTGGTGAATGCTGCGGTGCCGTCCTGAGATGAACGCGCATACCGCATTGGCGGCACTTGCCGGTAATTATGGCCACGGTGACATCGTGGCCTCGCATCGACATGACGAAGGCCAACTGGTCTACGCCATCAACGGTGTGATGCTTGTGTCGGTGGAGGAGACCACCTGGGTGGTACCTTCCGGGCATGCGCTGTGGGTGCCTTCAGGTTTGGAGCATCAGATCCGCATGACCGGCGAAGTGCGCATGCGCACTTTGTTGATCTCGCCGGGAGCGCACCGTCGTTTGACGGAGGAATGCGAGGTCATCAGGGTTTCACCCTTGTTGCGCGAGCTGATTGTGGCTGCGGGCGATGAGCCTGACAGCCAGGCGGCGTCGTTGCGTCATGTGCAGATTGTGGAGCTGATTTTCTCGGAACTTGACCGTGCGCAAAGGGTGCTGGCTCACGTGCCGATACCGGACGAGCCGAGGCTCAAGTCACTGTGTGCGGACTTTATCGACAACCCTTCTCAGGAGTCGAAACTGGAGAGTTGGGCGGTGCAGCTCAATATGAGTTCACGCACCCTGGCTCGGCTGTTCCAGAAAGAGTTGGGCATGAGTTACGGCGAGTGGCGCAAGCGCACGCGGCTGCTGCTCAGCATGCAGCGGCTGGCCAGTGGTGCTTCCATCCTGGAAGTGGCATTGGAGCACGGTTACCAGAGTCCGAGTGCATTTACCGCGATGTTCAAACGCACCATGGGCTACACCCCGAGTAACTGTCGCTTGGTCTGAATCTACCTGGCGATAGCACCACCTCCTTTTCAACATGGCCCCGCCTCCAGGCAGGGCCATGTTTACCTGTGCCTGGTGTATGGAGCCTGCGGCGCAGAGGGCGCGCCGGCACATTGTCCCAATCGAAACGATGGTTGTCTGGAACTCGGGAGATGCGCAACCCGTTGCTCTCTTACCCTGCGTCTCTACTTGGCATTCTGGATTTCTTCGATGGGTTCGCCTTCTCTTTTCCCACGGCATTGCCGTCTTTCGCTGCTTGGCATGGCGGTGGCGTTATTGGCGGGTTGTTCGTCCTGGGTCGCCCATACACCGGCACAGCCACATCCGGAACGCATCAATGCCCTGAGTCACCTGCCCCAAGGTGTCTCGGCCCAAGCGTTACCTGAGCGCTGGTGGCAGTTGTACAACGATCCGCAACTCGACGCGCTGGTGCAAAAGGCCCTGCTGCACAACCGCGACCTGGCGGCGGCCCAGGCCCATGTGCAGGCGATGCTGGCCGGGATCCAGCAGGCCGATGCCGAGCGCTGGCCGTCCACCCAGGCGTCACTGGGTGCCGCTTACGGAAAGACGGCCGATGACCAGACGCTGGCCAAGGCCACCGATAGCCATGCGCCGTCAGAGTGGGCATTCAACCCAGGCTTCGAGCTGGCTTATCAAGTGGATGTCTGGGGCCAGGTTCAGCGCACCATTGAACGTGCCCACGTGCAAACCGCAGCGGCGCAGGATGCCGAAGACTTGCTGCGCATCACAGTCGTGGCGCAAACCACTCGCGCCTATGTGAATGCCTGCGCCCTGGGCGCGCGTGCCAAGGTCCAGCGCCATTCGTTGGACGTGGTCGCGCATAGCCTGGCGTTGACCGATCGCCAGCGCCAGGCCGGTGTGGTGACAGACCTTGAATACAGCCGCATGCAAGCCCTGCAAGGCGAAACCCAGGCGCTGCTGCCGATGTTGGAGGCGCGTCGACAAGCCGCGCTCTACGAATTGGCCATGCTGACGGGCGTCGCTGATCTTGAACAAGGCTCTGGCGCCGCAACGTGTGAAGTGGTGCCACAACTCAATGCCGAGTTACCGGTGGGCGATGGCTGGCAATTATTGGCACGCCGCCCTGACGTCCGGCAGGCCGAGCGCGCGTTGCAGGCGGCCACGCTGCAAGTGGATATTGTCCAGGCCGACCTGTACCCCAAGGTGACGTTCGGTGCTTCAGTGTCCTCCTCGGCCAACAAACCTCATGAGCTGGGGGACAGCCGTGCGGTGATGTTCGGCATCGGCCCGCTGATTACCTGGCAGTTCCCTAATTGGCAGGCCAACCGCGCGCGAGTCAAGCAGGCACGGGCACTCGAGCAGGTGGAGGTCGCACAGTTCGAGGCCAGCGTCCTCAAGGCCCTCAAGGAGGTGCGCCAGGCCCTGGCGTTGTACGACGGCGAGCGGCAGCGCCACGCGGCCTTGAGCCGGGCGCTGGACAGCAGCCGCCAAGCCTACAAGTTGGCCCAATTCAACTATGACGCAGGTTCTATCGACTTTCTCGACGTGCTGGACAGTGAGCGAGAACTGATCCGCTTGCAGGCCACGCGCGCCGACGCCGATGGCCAGTTACTGCAACGCCAGATCGGCCTGTTCCGTGCCCTTGGCGGCGGTTGGCAGTCCGGCGCCGTCGAAACCCCGGCCGCTGCGCCCACCCATGCGTCCATCCCTTCTTCCGGTACCCAGCCATGAATATCGCCGTTGATGAAAAAACTGCAGTCCAGGACGAGCAGGAGAATGTGCTCGAGCAACTCATGCATGCGCGTAAGCAACGGCGAAAAAGAAACCTGATCCTGCTGGGCGGCGCCGCGCTGTTGATCGCGGCGGTGGTGTTCGGCGTGTATTGGATGACCGTCGGCCGCTACCTGGAGCAGACCGATGATGCGTATGTGCGGGCCGACTGGATTCCCATCAGCCCGAAGGTCTCAGGCTACGTGGCCGAGGTGATGGTAGAGGACGATCAGCCGGTCAAGGCGGGGGATGTGCTGGTGCGCATCGAGGACCGTGACTACCAGGCCCGTTTGGCACAAGCCCGCGCAGAACTGGCCGAGACCCAGGCCTCGGTGGCGGCGCAAGAGGCCAACTTGAAAGTCACTGACAGCCTGATCGCCCAGCAAAAGGCCGGCGTTGCCCAGGCTGAGGCTCACGCCCGCAGTGTGGCCGCTGAATTGCGCCGCGCAAGCCTGGACCAGCGCCGCTATGAAGGCTTGGTGCGCGAACACGCCGCCAGCGCCCAGCGCTTGGAAACGGCCGCCGCCAGTTACACCCAGGCCAGTGCCGCAGTGGAAATGGCCAAGGCCATGCAACGCCAGCAGGAAACCCGCTTGACCGTGGCCGTCACCCGCCGTCAATGGGCCCAGGCCTCGCTCCAGCAACAGATAGCCCGGCGCAGCCAGGCTGAGGCGCAGTTGAACCTGGCGACGCATGCCCTGGAAGACACCTTGATCCGCTCACCCATTGACGGCGTGGTGGGGCAGCGCAAAGTGCGTACCCGCCAATACGTCGCGCCAGGGTTGCCGCTGCTGGCGGTGGTGCCCTTGCAGCAGGCTTACGTCGTGGCCAACTACAAAGAAACCCAATTGCGCGATATGCGTGCCGGCCAACCGGTGGATATCAGCGTCGACAGTTATTCGGGACGCAAGCTCAAAGGCCATGTGGTGAGCTTCTCGCCAGGCTCTGGGGCGGTGTTCGCACTGTTGCCGTCGGATAACGCCACCGGCAACTTCACCAAGATCGTGCAACGCTTTCCAGTGAAAATCGTCATTGATGAGCATGACGAAGGCGGACCTATCCTGCCGGGCATGTCGGTCATCACCACGGTGGACACCCGCCCAGATAAGCAGGGCGCTGCACATGACTGAATCGGCTGAAAAGAGCGTCTCCTTTCGCGCCTGGGTGGCCGTGATCGGTGGGCTGTTCGGTTGTTTCATGGCCGGCATGAACGTGCACGTGACCAGCGCCGCGCTGCCGGAGATCGAAGGCTCCCTGGGGGCGACGTTCGAAGAAGGCTCGTGGATTTCCACCGCCTACCTGGTCGCGGAAATCGTGATGATCCCGCTGACCGCCTGGTTGGTGCAGGTGTTCTCTCTGCGGCGTGTGATGCTCGTGGGCTCGTTTGTGTTTTTGGTGGCGTCCATTGCCTGCTCCTGGGCGCCCAACCTGCAAGTGATGATCATCATTCGGGTGATCCAGGGCGCCGCCGGCGCAGTGCTGATTCCCTTGTCATTCCAGCTGATCATCACTGAACTGCCGCCCAGCAAGATCGCGATGGGCATGGCCTTGTTCGCGCTGTCCAACAGCGTCGCCCAGGCCGCCGGGCCGTCCATTGGTGGCTGGCTGACCGATGCCTATTCCTGGCGCTGGATCTTTTACCTGCAACTGGCCCCCGGCATTCTCTTGCTGTTGGCGGTGGCATGGTCGATCGATGCCAAGCCCATGCAGTTGAGCCTGCTCAAACGCGGCGATTGGGGCGGGATCATCGCCATGATCGTCGGCCTGGGTGGCTTGCAGATCGTGCTGGAAGAAGGTGGCCGCAAGGACTGGTTTGGCTCCGATTTCATTGTGTGGATGTCACTGGTGGCCGGCGTGGCCCTGGTGTACTTCGTGCTGTCGCAGTTGTATGGCAGTCGCTCTTTCATCAACCTGCGCCTGCTCAAGAGCTACAACTTCGGCGTGGCCAGCGCAGCGATGTTCATCTTTGGCGGGGCCACTTTCGGCCTGGTGTTCCTGGTGCCCAATTACCTGTCCCAACTGCAGGGCTACAACGCCCGGGAGATTGGCATCAGCCTGATCGCCTACGGCATGGTGCAGCTGGTACTGGCGCCGTTCATGCCGCGCCTGATGAAG
Organism: Pseudomonas sp. CCI1.1; assembly: GCF_034348165.1. Classification (NCBI taxonomy): domain Bacteria; kingdom Pseudomonadati; phylum Pseudomonadota; class Gammaproteobacteria; order Pseudomonadales; family Pseudomonadaceae; genus Pseudomonas; species Pseudomonas sp. CCI1.1. The sequence goes on along the minus strand of NZ_CP133780.1, from coordinate 3,167,244 downwards.
TGGCTCAACCCGAAACTGATGGTCGCCAGTGGCTTTTTCATTATGGCCCTGGGGTGCTACCTCGGCGCGCACCTGGACGTGGACAGCGCCGCCAACGTGATTATTCCGTCCACCGTGGTACGGGGCATCGGGCAGCCGCTGATCATGGTGGCGCTTTCCGTGCTCGCGGTGTCTGGCCTGGCCAAAGATGAAGCCGGCTCCGCCTCGGCCTTGTTCTCCATGCTGCGCAACCTGGGTGGTGCCGTGGGTACCGCGGGCCTGACGCAGATCGTGGCCATGCGCGAGCGCTTTCACTCTGAGCGGGTAGGGGAGTCGATCACGCTGTTTTCCCCGTCCTTTCAGGAGCGCCTGCGCGCCAGCATGGCTGACAGCGAGGCTTTTATCTTCAACCAGCTATTACCCGCTCAACAGCAGGTCCTTGAGGGCTTGATCCACACCGTGCGTCGTGAGGCGTACCTGATGGCCTACAGCGATGCGTTTTATGTGTCCTGTATTGCGTTGATCGTGTGCGGGGTAGCAGCCTTGGCATTACGGCAGTCAGCCAAGAGCGGATAACCACGCCAAGCAGGTGTTGAACTTGTACAGCCCACTGCATTTGGTAGGCGCCCACTATCCGCCCTTCGGAAAAAAGGAGCTCTCTCATGCAACAACCCGATACCCTGGTCCGTAACCCGGTGGGCAACCCTGTCGTCGCCAGCGTCAGCGTGAATGCCGAAGCTCGCAGTGTGTGGAGTGTGGTCGGAGATTTCGCCGGTTTCGCGAAGTTTATTCCGGCCTTGTCTCATATCGATATGACGGGCGAGGGCGTGCGTTCGGTACGCAAAAAGCTGTTCAAGGACGGCAATGTGGTGATCGAGCAACTCAACAGCCATGACGACCAAGCCATGACCATGACCTGGTCACTGATCTACACCTCGCTGAACATCGGCAACCTGTGGGCGCTGATGGAGGTGGTGCCACAAGGCCCGAACCAGAGCCTGGCGACCTGGACCATCATTGGTCAGCCCTACACGGGCGGCAAGGAAGACGTACCGGCGTTCGAAGCCTTCCTGCAAGGCTTTGCCGATGACGCGATGAAGAACGTACAGGCACTCTTCAACTGACATGACGCGCAGGGTGGCACGCTGTGAATGTCCTAGGTAGGAGCGAGCTTGCTCGCGAAAAACCTGAGGGCGCCGCGTACTCTCAACATGCCAGCGTCATCGTTAACGTCTTTCGCGAGCAAGCTCGCTCCTACAGTGGGGTGGGCCTTCCCCGACAGTGCCCACCGTTTATGGTTTTGGAAAGGTCTCGGGTTTATAAGTAAAAGCCCACCATTTAAACGGATTCCAATGGGGGTTTTTCTTTGCCGGTTTGAAGTTTCTGTTTTTTGCCATTTCTCGGGAGACGTATTTTTCCGCTTCGGATCTGGCCAATGCCTTATCAGCGTCAGTCAGTGGAGTGTTCTGATTTTTTTTCAGGGTGTCCAGATAGATATTTTCTACTTTTACAATCGCAGCATTTATATCTTCCGGTACTAGGTTGGCGGTGAGGGTGCCGCTATAGCCCTTGACAGGGCGCCCTATGAGCTTCTGAAACTCCGCCGCGAAGGACGCATCTCCACCACTTGCAGAGTCACATGACAGTAGTCTTACGTTGTCAAACGTTTCCGGGTAAATGCCCGAGTCATGAAGTGTCTGAAGTAACTCTTGTGGCGTATTGAGTTTTCCGTTGTATGAAACTTTCGAGATGCCAGTAGCCGGGTCGACGCTTCCGTGCACCAGGATGTTGAGTCGTTCTTGACGGCCGTTTTTGTTGAAGTCGGTAAATGTATAAAGTTTTTCGTCAAGGGAATTTAGCTCGTTAAGCTCTCCACTTAGTACTACGTTTTTATCCACAGTGGAAAAAAGCGCTTCGCCGGTCGGTAAGTTCTCTACGGATGTCAGAAGTGAGCGCTTACTGTTTGGTATTTCGATTGTCGGAGGGACACCTTCACTGACGTGTGGTGTATCCGGTTCGCTTGGTGCGGTATTGGCGACGGAGGACACGTCGCTGTCATTCGCGGCGTTTACTTTCCTCACGAAATCAAAACGGTTGCTTTGCTCATTGTATTTCCAGCCGTAATGTTCGCTGCCAGCGATAGTCGATGCGGAGGGTGCTTCGCCCAACCCAGCCTCAGCTCCAAATGGTGTGAGTTCGTGCGCCAGCTGCAAGCCCGATATCACTGCAGCCGCTGTGCCGCCAACACGATCGTCGGCGGTCATACCATAAATGGAATCATGGGTACCGAAGACAATATTGCCCGCGTTTCCAAGGATGGGCACATAGCCGAAGGTGCGCCCCCATAATTCTTTGGCTTCCTTCCACGTTTGCTTCGAGGAACCAAATACCTCTGTTTGATCGGCCCACACGGCATTGTTGGCGTTGATCTTTTGATAATTGCTGGCAATACCAGAGTTCAGATCTCCAAATTTTAAATGGTAGGTTTTCTTTCGCGATTGAGTGTAATTAAATAACTCTCTAACCGGAATCTGTTTGTCGCTGAGTAGATTTTTGCGTCCCGGATAGTGCGCATGATTACCCTCAATCAAATTTTCGAGCACACTGCTCGCTGATGGCCAATGAGCATCCTTTCCGCCTTGTCTGTCTTCGGCGTTAAAGCTGGCTTTTAAGGCATCACGGTTGTCTTTGGCCCAACGAGCAAAATCATCGTCTCCGCGTATTTCGCTGACTGTGCCGTTCTTCAAGTCGAGCATCAGGCCTTGATTGGGGCGGGTGTCATAATTGCCGTGATAGTTGACATAAGGAATAAACGCATACCCGGCCAGTGGATAACCGTATATGTTGGGTATGACGACATTTCCCTTATTGTCTAGCGTGCGTTCAACGGCTGATCGGCCTTCAGGCGATAGCATTTTATACGCATCTTTGTCGTTACGCAGGCCTTGCAAAGTTCCCAGCACAACATAAGCATCGGCTTTTCCCGAGTGCTTCGCCAATTCGCCCGTCTCGTCGCTCATGGTGGAGGCGACATCATCTTGCCAATGATTTTGTAGCTTCGCACCCAGCGCTTCCAGATCGTTGATCTTGCTCCGGTCTTGCGGCTTGATTTCCATGGTCTGGAAGTTGAGCAGGCCACCTCCCGGTGGTTTATCGTGCTTAAGAGCACCGGCTGCAATTTCCCATGCAAAATAGGTGCGTGTATCGGTGTTGGTCTCGACTTCCGGCTTCCATTTTCCAACGTAACTTTTGAAGGTTACAGTGATTTTTTCATGCGGGTCGAACCCGGCAGCCAATAACCCGCCGCTGAAATAACCGGCAGGCTCCAGGAACGGGCGAGTTTTCTGGAACCTGATATTACTTTCGTTTTCTTCACCGCTTTCTTCTATTTTCTTGATTTGCGTGACAACACGGTCGGCGTAAGCGTCAATCCTCTGTAGCTGTTCCTGGTGCGTATAACTTGCTGTGGGAGGGGAAACGCTGACAGAGCCATAAATGACTCCCTTGGCGAAATCTAACTCATGGTCGGGGGCGGGCGCAGGGATCGTTTTTTGTCCCAGCCCCAGCTTTTTATCTTCCGAGGCGCTCGGCGCGTCCGGAAGTGTATTTTTGACTGGCGGTGCATCGTCAATTGCCCGAGTGGAGCGACGGTGTTCAGCATTTGTTGTATGGGGATAGTTGCTGAGTGGCTGTGGCACGGGCGAGAATATATTCATTGCTGGGTCACTTTATTTATATGAGATCAACGATATAGCTTTAAACGCAGTCGTTCGGCGGGCGTGTGTGCACTGCACTAACATGCCATACCCTTTTAACGGGCTCACTGTTTAACCTCTGTTTATGGTTATAGACGCTAAAGGGAAGCGCTGAATTTTCTGGTGCGTCCATCTGTCGAGCTTATTTTCTCTTGTTTGAAAATATCCGCATGAGGTTAGTTTTTTGTTGGGTGGTTGAGGTCTGTGAAAGGTTCCACTTTCTGGGTGTGCTTTGTTTGTAAGAACGCGATCATAAGGACCAACCTACAGCGACCCGAGAAAAAGCGTACAACTGAGCGCGCCGGCTGGCACGCTGAGAATGTGCCTGTGGAGCGAGCTTGCTCGCGAAAAACCTGAGGGCGCCGTGTACTCCAAGCATGCCAGCGTCATCGTTAACGTTCTTCGCGAGCAAGCTCGCTCCTACAGTGGGGTGGCTTTACCCTTTAGTTGATGGCCTGATCAATCCCCGCCTGCAAGGCCTGGCTCTCACTGTGCCCACCCGCTCGCAGCGGGCCCAGATTTAAGGCTTGGTCCTTGCGCGTGGCGTCGTCGTGTTTCTGGGTCAGTTCGTCCTTGGCGCCCAGGGCCAGGTTGACCGGTGACTTCGAAACGTTCAGCCCGACATCGGCACGGTAGTCGCTGCCGGCCAGTGTGGTTGCGGTCACCTTGGAGCCACCCAGCTCAACCTTGCCATTGGGCGCACTGATCCGCGCGCCCGTGAGCTGCGTATCACCCTTCACCTGCAGGTTGACGCCCTGGCTTGCGCGAATGCCTGACGCCTGGGCGACGCTGTCCTTGACCACATGGCTGACGTCCAGATACAGGGTCGGGGTGTAGTTGGTGTTGCCGCTCTTGTCGCCGAACAACACGCTTTCGGCGGTGTTGGCCACCTTGCTGCCGGTGGTGTCTTTGCCACTGACGGTGTAGCTGTCGCTGGTTTTTGGCCAGACCTTATCCTTGAAGCCAGACAGGCGTGTGCCCAGGGCGTCGGTCTTGTCTGCCAGGTAAGCCTTGGCCTTGTCCACGCGAGTACCGAAGGCGCCACGGGGTTGCGGGTTCACGTCGTAGCTGCCACTGCGGGTAAGTTTTTCGCCCAGGCGTTCCTTGGCATTGACCACGCTGTTGACCACGCTGTCCTTGGCCGAAGCCAGGTGCCCGGTGCCTTTGTCGACGACGTTCTCCAGCTTGTCGCGATGCTTGTCGAACGCACCTTCAGCCTTGGCTTGTACCTTGTCCTTCAGGGGGCCGCTGGTTTTGGCCAGCTTATCCACCACCCCCGGCTGGTTCTTCTCGACATCCAGCCTGGCGTCAACATTCACCTGGGTGCTGTTGACGTGGTCCTTGCGGCTTTCGACGACGAGGTCGCCGCCCACCGTGCCGTGCACGTCGTTGGCGTCGATACGCGCTCCGGCCAGATGGGTATCGCCGCCACTGTTTAGGGTGACGTCACCCGCCGTGATCACGCTGTTGTGCTGCGTGGTGCCTTGCAAGTGATCCACATCGACCTTGGCCCGCGCATTGATGCCGCGCTGGGTCTTGGGTGTCTCATGTTCACCGGCGTCGGCCAAGGTGGTTTTGCCGATGCTGGCGCCTGCGCCCAGGGTCACGCCCCAGCTGTTATGGGCCTGGGTCGATTGTGAGGACTCTTGCAGGATGCCGCCGTTTTGCGCATCCAGGCTAACGCTGGCTGCGCTGACCTGAGTGCCCTGCAAGTGGATGGCATCGGTTGCCTCAGCGCCACTGGCGAGGCTGACCTTGCCGCTGCTGTGCAATTGCCCGACGACCGCGCTCTTGTTGTTCTCCGCCACTTTACCAATATTGAAATTGGCGCTGAGGCTGCCGGTCTTGCTGCTGCTTTCGGCGCTGCTGGTCTTGCCGGCACCGAGGGTCAGACCGCCGCCCAGGTTGCTGCCGTTGCTGACGTGGCTGTCGGTGGCGGCTTGCAGGTCCAGCTTGCCGCCGGCATTGAGGCTGATATCGCCAGCCTTTGCGCCCGTGCTGCCGATCTGCGTGCCTTGCAGGGTCATGTCTGCGCCGCTGCTGAACTGAACGGGGCCGCTGCCTTGAATGGTCGCGACCTGTGCCTGGCTGTTCTGGGTGTCCAGGCGCTTGTTATCCAACTGCACGCCGGCACCGAGGTTGATGTTGCTGCCATTCGCACCGGGCGCGGTGCCCACCGTCAGTGAGCCGTTGCCGCGCAGCGTGCTGCTGTTTTTGCTCTGGGTGTTGGTGGCCTGGTTGAGCGCCAGCTCACCGCCGGTCTTGAGGTTGACCCCTGCCTGGCCGCCGTCGAACTGGCTGCCTTCATAACGGGCATCGCCCTTGGCTTCGATGCTCACGCCTTGGCTGGCCACATAGCTGCCGACCACCGCCGTGCTGCTGGACTCGCGCACATCGCTGCTGCCGCCCAGGCCACTGCCGCGCACATTCAGGTCTTCACCGGTGGTGGTATAGACCCGCACGCCAGCCTTGGCGTCCACGCTTTGCTCGCTGCTGCTGTGGGTGTTGGCCGCTGCCGTGGCCAGGTGCTCGCCGGCCTTGATGTTCAGCCCGCCCTCGGTGGCGCGGTACTGGGTGCCCTCGTCCTGCAACGTGCCGGCTGCATTGACCTGCACCGCGGCGCCACTGAACTGGCTGACCACGGCGGTGCTGTCTTGCGTTGTGCCGGTTTTGTTCGTGTGCCCGACTTCCACATCCAGGCCGACATTGGGTTGCTCGAACGCGTCCAGCAAACCGGGCTGATGGAACTTGGCCTGGGCCACGCCCTCGACGGCTTTTTCGATCGGGCGGGTAATGCCTTTGTATTCCACATTGGCGCCAACATCGGCGGTCCAGCCGTTTTCCTTGTGGGTGCTGGTCTCGGTGGAATGGGCAGCCTGGTTGTCGATCTGACCCGCGTTGACCTGCAGTTCGGCGCCGGCCTTGGCCTGTGCACCCTCGCTGGTGAAGGTGTTGCCAGCGTTGATGGTCAGCTTGCCGGTCGCGGCCACGGTGCTGGTTTGCGCGGTGGTTTTTTCAGTGGTGTCTTGGCTGCTTTGGTGGCTGAACTGAGCGCCACTGCCTGCCCGATCAACGCCGCCGGTGTAGTAGAAACTGCCGCCGGTGGTGGTGGTGTCGACGGCTTCGGTGCGCTTGTCGTGGGCGGCCAACAGCTCGACGTTGTTGCCGCTCAGGGTGGCATCGCCTGCGGTTGCCTTGAGGTCCGAACCCTGGATGCTCACATCGCCACCGGCCTTTACTACGACACTGCCGCCCTTGAGGCTGGAACCCTGCTGCTGGGTGGTGTCGGTCTTGCGGGTTTGCTGCTGGTCTTCATAGCTCAACCCCGCACGGTACTGGCGGCTGACGCCCTCGGTTTCCTTGGCGTAGCCATCGAAGCCGCGGCTATGGGTGCGAGTGGTGTCGTGGGTGGTGTTCTCGGCGGCAACGACCTTGATATCGCCCTTGGCATCCGCTTGCAGTTCACCCGCGGCGGCTACCTGGGAGCCACTGACGGTGATGTCCTTGGCACTTTGCAGCTTGAGGTTGCTGTCCGAGCGCAGGTCGCTGGCAACCACGGTGCTGTCCTTGAGGTTCTTGCGGCTTTCATCCTTGGAGAGGCCGAAGAATTTGCTGTCATTGTTGTAGCGGTTGTCGTGGGAGCTGTCCTGCACGCCGTCGATCACCAGCGAACCTTTGTCGCTGATGACATTGGCCTGCTTGCCGCCACGGGCCTGGCTACCGCTGATGCGCACGTCGTCGGCCTTGACGATCAGCTTGCCGTCGGCGTTGACCTTGCTGCCGGTGTTCGACGTCTTGCCCTGGTCACCGTCGCCTTGCTTGCCGAAGAAGCTGCCACCGGTGAGGTCGCCGGAGTAGGCGTTGTCGCGGCTGCTCTGGGTACGGCTGGCGCTGGTGATTTCCACGTGCCGGGCGGCCAGTTGAATATCGCCGGGGGTTTTCAGCTCGGCGCCTTGCACTTGCAGCTTCTGTTGGCTGGTCAGCTCCAGTGTCTTTCCGGCCTTGAGGCTGCTGGTGATACTGCGTTGTTCGCTGCTGGATTTATCCCAGTTGGCTTTCCACAGGTGTTTGCGATGGTTGCCCTGGTCGCGGCTTTCATGGGTTTCGGTGGCGGCGTTAACGTGCAGGTCGGCACCGCTGTCGACGCGCAGAGTGTTGCCCGCTTCCACATGGCTGGCTTTGATCTCGGTGTTGGCGCCGGAAGACAGCGCCGCGTCCTGTTGCGCCACGACCTTGTTGCCGTGCTGGCGCGAGTCTTTGTCGGTGGTGGTGCGGTCGTAGGTTTCGTAGGTGAACAAGAAGTTGCTGTTGTTCCACTGCTCACGCTTTTCCTGGAGCTTGCGGCTTTCCAGGCTGCTGAGGGTCAGGTTGCGGCTGGCGTCGAGTTTGACGTTGCGCCCGCTGACGTCGGTGGCGGCCAGGTTCAAGTCCTTGGCACTGTGCAAATCGACATCGCCCTGACGGCTGTGCACGCCAGCGCGGGTGGCGTCGAGGCTGTCGGCATGCACTTGGCCGCTGATGTCGAGGTCGCCGGCCGAACTGATCTTCACCCCGTCAGTGCCTTGCACCTGCACACCGCCCACACGCACACCGGCGCCCTCGGCGGTGCTGATGATGTTGATGCGCCCGGCCTGCATGGCGCCGAACAGGCGTGCGTCGATGCGTTGGTCCTGGGTCTTGCTGGCCGGGTCGACCTGGCGCACTTGCCCGCTAGCGAAATCGACCTGATTACGGCCCACCGTGAGGTTCAATTGATCGCGGGCGCTGAGGCGACCTTCGCTGTCGATGCGCGGCGCGATCAGGTTGATAGAGCCCTCGCGATTGTGCAGGCCCTGGCCTTGCACTGTCAGTTGGCCGTTGGCATCGCGGGTGCTCAAGGCTTGCAGCTTGCCGTCGTTGAGTTCAGGGCGGCCGACCACCAGGTTGGCATTGGGCGTGTTGATGAAACTGCCGCCATTCACCGAAATGCCGTTAGGGTTGGCCAGCACGTAATCGGCTGCCTGGCCAAAAATCTCCTGGGCGCCATTGAGGGTCGAGGCGTTGCGGCTGATCACTTCATTGAGGATCACGCTCGCCGCCTGGCCCTGGAACTGCGGGTTGGCTGCCAACTGCCCGGCGAGTTGGGACTGGCCAGCCTGCAAGGCGTTGTTCAACACCAGGCCCTGGCGGTCGACGTTGTAGTCCAAAAACTGGTTATGGGACAGGCCACCGGCGTTCGGCGCGACGATGTTGACGATGGGTACACCGCCCTGGTTTTGCAGTTGCGGCGTGCCGCCAGGGCCTTCGACGACGGTCAAGCCTGCGGCGAGCGCGAGTTGCGGCAGCAGGAACAGGCTGGCGATGGCCCAGCGCAGTTTGCCCTGGGGTGAAAGGTGGAAGCTGTGTGGAGTAGTCGGCATAAATAATCTCGCTCTGTGTTGGCTGATCCACGACGCGCGTTGTTCGTTGCAACGCTGCTGGAGTGGCCAGGTACGGCGGTGACTCAGGCAAAAAACGGGTGTGAGCTCATATCTGCACGCTAAGGCGCGTCAGCCAGACCTCCGGCTCCTGGCGAAAACCTGTAGGGGTGTTGAGGTTGCGTTGGTAGTCGACGTCGAGCTGCACGTTCTTCCAGCTCAGGTTGAGCCCCGCGCTGGCGCCGCTCAGGCGTTGGCTCCGGGCACCGTGTTCGTGCTTGACCCAGCCGTTGTCCAGGCCCAGGCGCGGGGTGAGCTTCACCGGCAAGTCAGTGTTGAGCGGCAGGCGCAAAGTGTTGCGCCATACCGTGCCAATGGCACCGGAAGTACTGTTTTCGCGGTAGCCGCGCACGGCCGAGTCGTCGGTGATCAGCAGTTGTTCGATGGCGGGCAATGCATCCGGGCTGTACTGCACCGATAACTGGCTTTGCCACTGCCACGGCTGCGCTGCCCATTGGCCGTTGCGCCATTGGGTGAGGTTGGCGCGGTACTTTTGAAACTGCGCCTTGGGCTGGTTTTTCTGCACTTGGCTGGCATCGCGATCGGCGCCGAACCAGGTCAGGCCCTGGGCGTAGTTGACGTCCAGGTTCCACACCGCACTGTTGAGCCAGAACAGGTTCAGGCCCGCTTCGGCCACGGTCAGCGTCGGGCTCTGGATGTCCAGGTGTACCTTCTGTAGGTAACTATCGACGTCTTTGTAGGCCAGTTGCAGGTTGGCGCTCAGTTGGTGGCCCTGGTCGCGCCACAGCACACGGTCGCTGCGCAAGCTGACTTGATCGGTGCGGCCACTGTTGTAGAACGTGGCGCGGCTGAGCTTGAACGGCGAGCGGTATTCGGCATGGCTGGCGAACAGGCTGTAGGTCCAGTAACCGTAGGGGATCGAGTAGAACAGGCTGTGGCTGCGGCTGTAGCGCGGCCCATGGTTGAGCGTGTCGCTGAAGCTCAGGTTGAGCGAGTCGTTGATTTGCAGCGGGCTGTCCAGGCTCAAGTTGATTGCATTGCGATCCCGCCCGGTGCCGGCGCTGCCGAGGTTATCCACCCCCAGGCCCAGGGCCCAGCGCGAGGCGCTGCTGCGCGTGCGCAGGATGATGCGCGAGGCGCCCGCTGTGCTGCCTGGGGCGATGTCGGCGGTGAGGTCGACCGAGCGCAGGCGATTGAGCTGGTCCAGGCCCTGTTCCAGGTCTCGCAGGTTCAGTGGTTTGCCGAGCATGCCGGGGAATGCCCCGCCCAATGACACCGGCAGGCTCTGGTCGGCCAGCTCGATGGTCTCCAGGTAGCCTTCTTCGACGTGAATATCCAGCGGCTGCCCGGCGGTGGGTGCACTGATCAGGTAGGGGCGGCTGGCGATATAACCGGCCTCGACATACAGCCGGGTGATCTCGGCCAGCAGGCGGTTGATCTGGGTGACGCCCATGCAAGGCGCCACGTAGGGCTCGATGTGTTTGTCCAACTCGGCACGGCTGAACAGCGTGACCCCGGCCAGGCGCGTACCGCTCAAGGGCCAGCAATGTTCATCCTTGGCGATGTCCGTGGGCAAGGCGGGTATGGCCGCTGGTGTACCGAAGCTGCCGCGTTGCATCTGGCGTTGGCGCTGCTCCAGGTGTAATTGCTGCAGGTCGCGTTGCTGTTGTTGCTGCAAGCGCAGGGCTTCCTGGCCTGGCTGCGGCACCTCGGCGCCAGCCACGGGCAGCGCCCACAGGCAGAGCAGGGCGATGCCCAGATTACGGATACAACACAAGTGTCCGGTTGAGAGCTGATTTGGCACTCGACATCCTTAACGTAGAAATACACACGATCCATACCGTCTGAGCCAGCGTTGAACTCAGCGGTAGTTGCCCTACTTGAGTGAGTGGTCGACGGTTTGTTACATCGCTGTAGGATTTATTACACAAGACGTAAGAAAAATCGCGTAATTCAGTGCTTAAATGCACAAAATTAGGGCGCGACAGGGTGTGGGGGCCTGATATTCCTGATTTTTCAGGCGTGTGGGAGGGAAAGGGTCGGTTTTGATTGTTGTGCAGGCATCGCCTAATCGGCGTGTCGCGGCCAGGGATCGGGCACTTGGCCGGGTCACTAGATTAGGCTTTTGAATCCATTGGATATTCTGTAGCCTTGCGCAGCTTTAAGCTTTACCCGTGCTTGATGAACAAAAACACTTCGTCCGGCGGCGCCCGAAGGGCTCCGGAGCCGGTGGTACACTCGACTTTCGCGCTACTGCGCCTGCAGGTCTTGCGAACATGACGCACATTTCCGAACGCCTACTGGTTCAAGCCCACCTCGACGCCAAGCAGCCCAAGGTGCTCAGCGCTGCTGAAGAGGCGAGCCTGCGAACCGCCATTGCCGCCGAGCTCAAGGCTCAGGACGCGGTGTTGGTTGCCCACTTTTATTGCGACCCGGTGATTCAGGCCCTGGCCGAAGAAACCGGTGGCTGTGTTTCCGACTCCCTGGAGATGGCGCGCTTCGGTGCCGCCCACCCTGCCAAGACCGTACTGGTGGCTGGCGTGCGTTTCATGGGGGAGACCGCCAAGATCCTCACGCCTGAAAAACGCATCCTGATGCCGACCCTGGAAGCCACCTGCTCCCTGGACCTGGGTTGCCCGGTGGATGAGTTTTCCGCGTTCTGCGATCAACACCCCGAGCGCACCGTGGTGGTGTACGCCAACACCTCGGCGGCGGTCAAAGCCCGGGCGGATTGGGTGGTGACCTCCAGCTGCGCGCTGGAAATCGTCGAAAGCCTGATGGACAACGGCGAGACCATTATCTGGGGCCCGGACAAACACCTGGGCACCTACATCCAGCGCCAGACCGGTGCCGACATGCTGCTGTGGGACGGTGCCTGCATCGTCCACGAAGAGTTCAAGTCCAAGCAGCTCGAAGACATGAAGGCGCTCTACCCGGATGCAGCGATCCTGGTGCACCCGGAGTCACCGACTTCGGTGATCGAACTGGCGGACGCGGTGGGTTCCACCAGCCAGCTGATCGCCGCAGCGCAACGCTTGCCGAACAAAACCTTTATCGTCGCCACCGACCGCGGCATCTTCTACAAGATGCAGCAGCTGTGCCCGGACAAAGTCTTCGTCGAAGCGCCTACCGCCGGTAACGGTGCAGCCTGCCGCAGTTGCGCGCACTGCCCGTGGATGGCGATGAATACGCTGGAGCGCACGTTGCAATGCTTGCGTGAGGGCAGTAATGAGATCTTCGTGGAACCGGCGGTGATTCCGCAGGCGGTACGGCCGCTCAAGCGCATGCTCGACTTTACCCAGGCAGCACGGTTGAAACTGGCCGGCAACGCCTGATCCTCAGGCTGAGACAAATCAAAATGTGGGAGCTGGCTTGCCTGCGATAGCGGTGTAACAGTCACAGGTGTTTTGACTGCAAGACCGCTATCGCAGGCAAGCCAGCTCCCACAGTTGATCTGTGATGCGCTTGAGTTACTTCTTTGGCTTCGGGATCCGCACCAACTGCGTATCCGAATAGATGTCATGCCAGCTGCGTTTGTGTTTATCGAACAACGACCAGATAAACCCCAACCCCACGCACAGCCATGACGCAATCGACACCACAAAACGCAACAGTGCCTGCCACAGGCTGATCCGCGACCCGTCAGCGTTCTGCACGCGCACGCCCCACACCTGCATGCCCAGGGTTTGCCCCGAATGGGTCCAGAACTTGGCGAAGAACCCGAACAGCACGAACAGCAGCAGAGTCGACAGCAACGGGTCACCGTCCAGCGCGCCGGACTCGGTGAGCGTGCGCATCTTCGCTTCGCCCACGAAGGCGATCCACACCAGCTTGTAGATAAACGCGGTGACGATCAGCAGGGCAGTGCACAGCAGGAAATCGTAGAACATCGCTGCCAGGCGACGGCCCAGGCCAACGGCGGGGAATTCGCCCTGGGGGCTCAACAGGGGTTTGGACATGGCAGGGCTCTCTGGAGAAAGCACGCAGTTTACGCAATGGCGCCCATAAAAAAGCCCCTGATGTCATATCAGGGGCTTTTTGTCGCAGCAAGGATCAGCCTTCTGCTTGTACTTCGTCAGCCTGCAGGCCTTTTTGGCCTTGTACTGAAACGAAGGTGACCTTCTGGCCTTCCTTCAGGCTCTTGAAACCGTTGCCCTGAATAGCGCGGAAATGCACGAACAGATCCGGGCCGCTTTCAGGAGTGATAAAACCAAACCCTTTCTCGTCGTTGAACCACTTGACGGTACCGCTCTGACGTCCACCTTTATCCGACATTTTCTTCTTTCCTTTGACGCTAAAAATTAATGACAGCCCCTTTCACACGAAAGAGTACTGGGCTGGGTTGCAGGAAAGTAAGAGACGTCGAACGGGTTGTAGCAAACTACTTGAGCTACTGCCCAGGTCCAGGTTCCAAGCGACCCATGCAAACACAGTGGGCAAACTCTACGCCAACTAATATGAAAAAAACAAGCCCTTGTGCAGGCCCTTGTTTTATTGGGTCTCATGACACTTTGTTGAATGTTCTGATACCGGCTTATTCGATAGAGTTATTCACTTGTTATAGGGCGTCAGCTATAAAAAGCCTATCGTGAATGCACTGTTTTATGGCGGTTGCGTTACAGTTCAGTGCACATTAACGCAACCGCGTTACTTATAGAAACAGTCAATCAGCCACGGTAGTAACGTTGCGGAACGAATGGCATTTTACTTACACGCAGTGGCACCTTTTTCCCACGTACCATTGCGCTAACTTCGGTATCCAATGCGACAAATGCGCTGTCCAGGTAACCCATCGCCAGCGGGCCGCCCAAGGTTGGGCCAAAGCCTCCGCTGCACACGCTGCCGATTACCGTACCCTGTGCATCGACAATTTCAGCGCCTTCACGCACCGGGGTACGCTCCTGCGGCAGCAGGCCTACGCGTTTGCGCGCCACCCCGGTTTGCTGTTGGGTGAAGATGCGGTCGGCGCCAGGGAAGCCGCCGGCCCGTGCGCCATCGGCACGCCGAGCCTTGGAAATCGCCCACAACAGGCTGGCTTCGATTGGCGTGGTGTCGGTGTTCATGTCGTGGCCGTACAGGCACAGGCCGGCTTCCAGGCGTAGCGAATCGCGGGCGCCCAGGCCGATGGCCTGCACTTCGGTTTCGGCCAGCAGGCTGCGGGCCAGGCTCTCGGCATTGGCCGCCGGCACGGAGATTTCAAAGCCGTCTTCACCGGTGTAGCCGGAGCGGCTGACATAGCACTCCACGCCCAGCAAACGCAGGGTGGCAAATTGCATGAAGGTCATCTGGGTGACTTCAGGGGCCAGGCGCGCCAATACTTTCACTGCCGCCGGGCCTTGCAGGGCGAGCAGGGCCCGTTCTTCGAACAGCGGTTCGATGGTGCATTGGTCGCCGATATGTGTACGCAGGTGCGCCAGGTCCTGGTCCTTGCAGGCGGCGTTGACCACCAGGAACAATTCGTCGTTGCCCAGGTTGGCGACCATCAGGTCGTCGAGGATGCCGCCTTGCTCGTTGGTGAACATCGCATAGCGCTGCATACCCACTGGCAGGTCGATGATATCGACGGGCACCAGGGTCTCCAGGGCCTTGGCGGCATTCGCGCCGGTGAGGCGGATCTGGCCCATGTGGGAAACATCGAACAACCCGGCCTGTTCACGGGTATGCAGGTGTTCCTTCATCACGCCCAATGGATACTGCACCGGCATGTCGTAGCCGGCGAAGGGCACCATGCGCGCGCCGAGTTCGAGGTGCAAGGCGTGCAGAGGAGTTTTCAACAGGGTTTCGGTGGACATATTCAGCTCCTGAAAAACGTGCCGACGCGCTTGTGGGCGTCAGCACTCGATAATGTTGACCGCCAAACCGCCACGGGCGGTTTCCTTGTATTTGCTTTTCATGTCTGCGCCGGTCTGGCGCATGGTGCGGATGACCTTGTCGAGGGACACAAAGTGCTGGCCGTCGCCACGCAGGGCCATGCGCACCGCATTGATCGCCTTCACCGAGCCCATGGCATTGCGCTCGATGCACGGCACCTGCACCAGCCCGCCAATGGGGTCGCAGGTCAGGCCTAGGTTGTGTTCCATGCCGATCTCGGCGGCGTTTTCCACTTGGGACACGCTGCCGCCCAGCACTTCACAGAGTGCGCCTGCGGCCATGGAACAGGCCACGCCGACTTCGCCCTGGCAACCGACTTCGGCGCCTGAGATCGAAGCATTTTCCTTGTACAAAATGCCGATGGCGGCCGCGGTGAGCAAAAAGCGCACCACACCGTCTTCGTTCGCGCCGGGGATGAAGCGCATGTAGTAGTGCAGCACGGCCGGAATGATCCCAGCCGCGCCATTGGTGGGCGCAGTGACCACGCGCCCGCCATTGGCGTTTTCTTCGTTGACTGCCAGCGCATACAGGTTGACCCAATCGAGCACCGACAGCGGGTCGCGCAGCGCCGACTCCGGGTTCTTGCACAACTGCCGATGCAAGGCCGCCGCCCGGCGCTTGACCTTCAAGCCTCCGGGCAAGATACCTTCGTTGCGACAGCCGGCATCGACGCAATCCTGCATGACCTGCCAGATCTTCAACAAACCGCTGCGGGTTTCGGCTTCCGGGCGCCAGGCACTTTCATTGGTCAGCATCACCTGGCTGATAGACAGGCCATAGGTGGCGCAATGGCCGAGCAAGTCCTTGGCGTGTTTGAACGGGAAGGTCAGGGGTGTAGCGTCTTCGACGATACGGTCGGCGCCCGCCGCGTCTTCATCCACCACGAAACCGCCACCGACCGAGTAGTACTCGCGGCTGCGGGTCTGGATGCCGGCGGCGTCAAAGGCACGAAAGATCATGCCGTTGGGGTGATAGGCAAGGGGCTTGCGAATCATCGCCAGGTGTTCTTTCTCGTTGAACGCAATGCTGTGTTCGCCGAGCAGGTTGAGGCGCCCGTCACTGCGCATCTGCGCCAGGCGTGCAGCCACGGTTTCGGTATTCACGGTGTCCGGATGTTCGCCTTCCAGGCCCAGCAACACAGCCTTGTCGCTGCCGTGGCCTTTGCCGGTGGCGCCCAGCGATCCATAAAGTTCCACCTTGATGCCGCAGGTGGCGTTGAGCAGGTTGTCACGCTTGAGCCCCTCGACAAATCGAGCGGCGGCACGCATCGGGCCTACGGTGTGGGAACTGGAGGGGCCAATGCCAATTTTGAACAGGTCGAACACGCTAAGGGACATGGTTGTTCTCCGGTTTCTTATTATTTTCTGGGCTGGACTCGATCAATGTGGGAGCCGGGCTTGCCCGCGATAGCGGTGGGTCAGACAACATCACTGTCGGCTGATACACCGCTATCGCAGGCAAGCCAGCTCCCACACTGGCCGCGTATCTCCCGTCAGATCAGGCGTAGCTCTCGATAGAAGGGCACGCACACACCAGGTTGCGATCGCCAAACACGTTGTCAACCCGGCCAACCGGCGGCCAGTACTTGCCTTCGATCAATGAAGCCACCGGGTACACCGCTTGTTCACGGCTGTATGGGTGGCTCCATTCGCCCACCAGTTCAGCGGCGGTGTGCGGCGCGTTTTTGAGTGGGTTGTCGTCTTTGTCCAATGTGCCGTTTTCCACCGCGCGAATTTCTTCGCGGATGGCGATCATGGCGTCGCAGAAGCGGTCCAGCTCTTCCTTGGATTCACTTTCGGTCGGCTCGATCATCAAGGTGCCGGCCACCGGGAACGACATGGTCGGTGCATGGAAACCAAAGTCGATCAGGCGCTTGGCCACGTCGTCCACGCTGATGCCGCTGCTGTCTTTCAACGGGCGCAGGTCCAGGATGCATTCGTGGGCCACCAGGCCATTGCTGCCGGTGTACAGCACGGGGTAGTGCTCTTCCAGGCGGCGGGAAATGTAGTTGGCATTCAGGATCGCCAACTGCGACGCGCGCTTGAGGCCGGCGCCGCCCATCATGCTGATGTACATCCAGGTGATCGGCAAAATGCTCGCGCTGCCGAACGGCGCGGCGCACACCGCGCCCTCTTTGCGCTCCATGGCCGCGTGGCCGGGCAGGAATGGCGTGAGGTGCGACTTGACGCCAATCGGGCCAACGCCCGGGCCGCCACCGCCGTGGGGAATGCAGAAGGTTTTGTGCAGGTTCAGGTGGGACACGTCGCCGCCGAACTTGCCCGGTGCGCACAGGCCGACCATCGCGTTCATGTTGGCGCCGTCGATGTACACCTGGCCGCCGTTGTCATGAATGATCCCGCAGATTTCGCGGATACCTTCCTCGAACACGCCGTGGGTGGACGGGTAGGTGATCATCAGCGCAGCGAGGTGCTCGCGGTGCTCGATGGCCTTGGCGCGCAGGTCTTCGATGTCGACGTTGCCGCGCGCGTCGCAAGCGGTGACCACCACGCGCATGCCGGCCATGTTGGCGGTGGCAGGGTTGGTGCCGTGGGCTGACGACGGGATCAGGCAGATGTCGCGACGTGCTTCGCCACGGCTCTGGTGATAGGCACGGATGGCCAAGAGGCCGGCGTACTCACCCTGGGAACCGGCGTTGGGTTGCAGGGAGATCGCGTCGTAACCGGTGGCCGCGCAGAGCATGGCTTCCAGTTCGCTGGTCAGTTGCTGGTAGCCGGCGCTTTGCGCGGCGGGGGCGAACGGGTGCAGGGCACCGAATTCGGCCCAGGTCACCGGGATCATTTCGCTGGCGGCGTTGAGCTTCATGGTGCACGAACCCAGCGGGATCATGGTGCGGTCCAGGGCCAGGTCTTTGTCGGCCAGCTTGCGCAGGTAGCGCATCAGCTCGGTTTCCGAGTGGTAACGGTTGAAGACCGGGTGGCTGAGGATCGGCGACTGGCGCAGCAACGCGCTCGGCAGGGTGCTGTCGGTGGCAGCAAAGGCCGGCAGGGTTTTGCCGTCCGCTAAGAGGGCCCACAAGGCCTCGATATCGGCCTGGGTGGTGGTTTCGTCGACCGACAGGCCAACGCGCTCGCCATCCACCACGCGCAGGTTGATGCGCTGGGCGCGGGCCTTGTCGTGCAGGGCGGCGGTGTGGGCGCCGGTATTGAGGGTCAGGGTGTCGAAGAAGTGTGCCTGCTCGACGTTCTGGCCCAGGGCCGTCAAGCCCTTGGCCAGGATCGCGGTCAGCTGGTGAATGCGCTGGGCGATCTGGGTCAGGCCTTTGGGGCCGTGGTACACGGCGTACATGCTGGCGATGTTGGCCAGCAGCACTTGGGCAGTGCAGATGTTGCTGGTGGCTTTCTCGCGGCGGATATGTTGCTCGCGGGTCTGCATGGCCAGGCGCAGGGCCGGCTTGCCGAAGCGGTCGACGGAAACACCGACCAGACGGCCTGGCATGTCGCGCTTGAACGCATCCTTGGTGGAGAAGTACGCCGCGTGCGGGCCACCGAAGCCCAGTGGCACGCCAAAGCGCTGTGCGCTGCCAATGGCGACGTCGGCGCCGAATTCACCCGGCGGCGTCAGCAGGGTCAGGGCCATCAGGTCGGCGGCTACGGCGACCAGGGCGTTGGCGGCGTGGAAGCGCTCGGTCAGCTCGCGGTAATCGAATACATCGCCGTTACTGGCCGGGTATTGCAGCAGGGCACCGAAGAACGCGCTGACGTCGGTCAGTTCACGCTCATCGCCGACCACCACATCGATGCCCAAAGGTTCAGCACGGGTGCGCAATACGTCGAGGGTTTGCGGGTGGCTGTGCACCGACGCGAAGAACGCGTGGCTGCCTTTGTTCTTGCTCAGGCGCTTGCAGAAGGTCATGGCTTCAGCAGCGGCGGTGGCTTCGTCAAGCAGGGAGGCGTTGGCAATCGGCAGGCCGGTGAGGTCGCTGATCAGGGTCTGGAAATTCAGCAGGGCTTCCAGGCGGCCTTGGGAAATCTCGGGTTGATACGGCGTGTAGGCGGTGTACCAGGCCGGGTTTTCCAGCAGGTTGCGCAGGATCGGCGACGGCGTGTGGCAGTTGTAATAGCCCTGGCCGATGTAGGTCTTGAACAGTTGGTTCTGGCTGGCGATGGCCTTGATCTTGGCCAGGGCCTGGGCTTCGCTCAGGCCGTCTTCCAGGCCGAGCACGCTGGTGCCCTTGATGCTTTCCGGGATCACGCTGGCGCTCAGGGCTTCGAGGGAATCAAACCCCAGGCTGGCGAGCATTTGCTGCTCATCTTCCTGGCGCGGGCCGATGTGGCGGGCGATGAATTCGTTGGCGGTGGTCAGATTAACGGTCATGGCGCGCTCCTCAAGCTTCAGCGTTGGCTTTGATCAGACGGTCGTACGCATCCTGATCCAACAGCTTAGCCACTGCATCGGCATCGGCGGGTTTAAAGCGGAAGAACCAGCCTTCGCCCATCGGGTCTTCGTTGACCAGTTCCGGGCTGCCATCGAGCTTGTCGTTGACTTCGAGGACTTCACCGTCCAACGGCATGTACACACCACTGGCGGCCTTGACCGACTCCACGGTGGAGGCTTCGGCGCCCTTGGTATAAGCCTGCAACTCTGGCAGTTGCACGAAAACCACATCACCCAGCGCGTTCTGCGCAAAAGCGGTGATACCCACGGTGACGCTGCCATCGGCTTCGGCGCGCAGCCATTCGTGATCTTCAGTGAAACGCAACTCGCTCATGGAAACTCCTCAGGGCCAGAATCGTCTGGTGGACGGGATTGGAATAATGGGGAGTTGCTTAGCAATATTGCGGCCAAGGTTAATAAGTCTTTATAAATCAGTAAGTTAATAAAATTGGTTATGAGGTTATGTCGCGCGACTGTAGCGTTTTCGCTACAGCCGGGTGCGTGAAAAAAAGCCTATGTGGATCAAAGCCTTGCATGGCGCGCAAAAAGCAGGGTTGTAGCGATATCGTTACGCTGTAGCGCTTTCAGTACACCGAATGTCGTTCCCAGACCAAATCTGGATTGCCCCTTTGTGGGAGCTGGCTTGCCTGCGATGGCGGTCTACCCGTCACTAAGGAGCTGGATGACCCACCGCTATCGCAGGCAAGCCAGCTCCCACAGTTGAACCGCGTTTATTCCGTCAGGGCTTGTTGGGAATGCCGTATTTGCGCAGGCGATGGGCGATAGCCGTGTGGGAGGTTTGCAGCCGGCTGGCCAGTTGGCGGGTCGAGGGGTAGCGGCTGTAGAGGCTTTCCAGCAGGCTGCGCTCGAAATCTTCCACGGCCTGTTCCAGGCTGTCGACTTCACCATCGCTCTGGCGAGCCACGGAGGTGCCGGCGATGTCCAGGTCGCCGATGTCCACCAGGCTGCTTTCGCAGATGGCGGCAGCGCGGAAGATCACGTTTTGCAACTGCCGCACGTTGCCCGGCCAGTGGTTGCCCAGCAGGGCTGGATAGGTACCCGGCGCCAGGCGGCAGACCGGGCGCTGGATCTGCGCGCAGGCTTGCTGCATGAAGTAGCGCGCCAGCAGCAGGATGTCCTGGCCGCGTTCACGCAAAGGCGGCACGGCGACGTTGAGCACGTTGAGGCGGTAAAACAGATCTTCGCGAAAGGTGCCTTCGCTGACCATCTTTTCCAGGTCGCGGTGGGTGGCGCTGAGGATGCGCACATTGACCTTTACTTCGCGGTCGCCGCCTACGCGGCGAAAGCTGCCGTCGTTGAGAAAGCGCAGCAGTTTGGCTTGCAGGTACGGCGACATTTCACCGATCTCATCGAGAAACACCGTGCCTTGGTTGGCCAACTCCATCAGCCCCGGTTTACCACCGCGTTGCGCGCCGGTAAAGGCGCCCGGCGCATAGCCGAACAATTCACTTTCGGCGAGGTTTTCCGGCAACGCCGCGCAGTTCAGTGCCAGAAACGGCGCACTGTGACGCGCACTGATGGCGTGGCAGGCGCGGGCCACCAGCTCTTTGCCGGTGCCGGTTTCGCCCTGGATCAGCAGCGGTGCATCCAGCGCCGCCACCCGTTGCGCCCGAGCCTTGAGCGTGCGGATCGCCGGGGACTCGCCCAGCAGCGCATCAAACCCTTCGGCATGGTCATGATGCAGCGCCGACAGTTGTTCGCCGATGCGGTTGGGCTGGTAGAGGGTAAGCAGGGCGCCAGCGTCGGTGATCGGCGTGGCGCCCAGCAGCAGGGTCTGGCCGTTGACGCTGATCTCGCGCAACGGTAAGCGAAAGCCCTGGTCCAGCAAGGTTTCCAGCAAGGCCGGATCATCGAACAGCTCGGCGATGCTCTCACCGGCCGGTTCACGCCCGTACAAGGCGATCAGCGCCGGATTGGCCAGCAGGATCTTGCCTGCACTGTCCAGGGCCAGCACCGGGTCGGTCATGGCCGCCAGCAGGGCGTCGAGTTGCAAGTGGCGACGCTGGCCCGGAAGGATGTCGACGACCTTTACCGCCTGCACGCCGTGCACGCTGAACAACGCATCGCGCAGCTCTTCAAGCACCTCGGCGCTGAGGGTCGGCGCATCGATATAGACATTGGGCGGCACCATTTCCACCGCATCCAGATTGAGATTGCGCCCACCGAGCAAGGCCAGGACTTCCTGGGTGATGCCGACGCGGTCGATGAAGCTGACGTGGATACGCATGGGGCGGATCTTGATTCTGGAGTGCTGAGGGTGGCCAGTATGCCTTGGAGCCGGTGGAGATCAAAATGTGGGAGCTGGCTTGCCTGCGATGGCGGTGGGTCAGTTACCGAAAATATCGTCTGACACGTCGCTATCGCAGGCAAGCCAGCGCCCACATTCGATTGGGGGGGCAGGTTATTCCAGGTGTTCGGGTTTGACCGGGTCGCCGGATTTCATATCCAACTGGTGGCGCACATCCTCAAACATCAGATCGTAATGCTTGTGCTGTGAACCGACGCTGCTATGGGTCTTGGGAATGCCGTATTTTTCGACAATCTTGGTCACATTGCTGGCGAAGTTATAGGCCTGGTCCTTGGGCAGGAAAAAGGTTTCCTTCATGCCCTTGCCCTGGATGCTGCCATGCAGGGTGAACTGCATGCCTTTGCCTTCGCGGTCATCCGTGACGACTTCGTAGTCCAGGCACAGGTCGTAGCTGACATCGTCCTTGTTAAGCGCGTGTCGCTCGATATGCAGGTGGCCGGGTTCAAAGATAGCCATAGGCGTTTCTCCTCAACTTCACAGGTAGGTGATGCCAGGTTTGGCCGTGCTGATGCGCGTGCCGGCGCTGCCCTGGACGATGGCTTCGATGTCCGAGAGTGAACCGATCACCGCAGTTTTGCCAGTCTGGCGGGCGAACTCGCAGGCGGCCTGGACCTTGGGTCCCATGGAGCCGGCGGCGAAGCCGAGTTTTTCCATGTCGTCGGGGTGGGCCTGGCCGATGGCCTTCTGGGTGGGCTTGCCGAAGTCGATAAAGGCGGCGTTGACGTCGGTGGCGATCACCAGCAAATCGGCCTCCAGTTGCGTGGCCAGCAAGGAGGAACACAGGTCTTTGTCGATCACGGCTTCAATGCCGCGCAGCTTGCCGTCTTCGCCATACATCGTCGGGATGCCGCCGCCACCGGCGCAGATCACGATGGCTTTTTTCTCCAGCAGCCATTTGATCGGGCGAATTTCAAAGATGCGTTTGGGGCGCGGGCTGGCGACCACGCGGCGGTATTTGTCGCCATCGGGCGCGATGGCCCAACCTTTCTCGGCGGCGAGTTTCTCGGCTTCGGCTTTGGCATACACCGGGCCGATGGGCTTGGTAGGGTTCTGGAAGGCCGGGTCCTTGGCGTCCACTTCGACCTGGGTGAGCAGGGTGGCGAACGGCACTTCAAAGTCCAGCAGGTTGCCCAGTTCCTGTTCGATGATGTAGCCGATCATGCCCTCAGTCTCGGCACCCAGCACGTCCAGCGGGTAAGGCGAGACGCTGGTGTAGGCCGCCGCCTGCAATGACAGCAGGCCCACTTGCGGGCCATTGCCGTGGGCGATCACCAGTTCGTTGCCGGCGTGGATTTTGGCGATCTGTTCGGTGGCGATACGGATGTTGGCCCGTTGATTGTCTGCGGTCATGGGTTCACCACGACGCAGGAGGGCGTTGCCGCCCAGGGCTACGACGATGCGCATACAGAATGTCCTTCTAGAATGATCGTTCCCACGCTCTGCGTGGGAATGCCTCACCGGACGCTCTGCGTCCGCTCTTGTGGCGCAGAGCGCCACTGGCTGCATTCCCACGCGGAGCGTGGGAACGATCAGAGTGGGGTTAGATATCCGCCAACGCCGACACCAGAATCGCCTTGATGGTATGCATGCGGTTTTCCGCCTGCTCGAAGGCGATATTGGCCGGCGACTCGAACACCTCTTCGGTCACTTCCACGCCATTGGCCAGGTGCGGATAGCGCGCCGCGATGTCCTTGCCGACCTTGGTTTCACTGTTGTGGAACGCCGGCAGGCAATGCATGAATTTCACCCGAGGGTTGCCCGAGGCTTTCATCATCTTGGCGTTGACCTGGTACGGCAGCAGTTGCTCGATGCGCTCGTCCCACGCTTCCACCGGTTCGCCCATGGACACCCAGATATCGGTGTGGATGAAATCCACACCTTTCACGGCTTCTTTCGGGTCTTCGGTGATGGTGATGCGTGCGCCGCTTTCCTCGGCAAAGGCCTGGCATTGCTTGATGAAATCTTCATGGGGCCACAGCGCTTTGGGCGCGCCGATGCGCACGTCCATGCCCAGCTTGGCGCCGATCATCAGCAGCGAGTTGCCCATGTTGTAGCGGGCGTCCCCGAGGTAAGCGTAGCTGATGTCATGCAGCGGCTTGTCGCTGTGTTCACGCATGGTCAGGGTGTCGGCGATCATCTGGGTCGGGTGGAATTCGGCGGTGAGGCCGTTGAACACCGGCACACCGGCGAACTTGGCCAGCTCTTCGACGATTTCCTGTTCAAAGCCACGGTACTCAATGGCATCGAACATCCGGCCCAGTACGCGGGCGGTGTCTTTCATGCTTTCTTTGTGGCCGATCTGCGACGACACCGGGTCGATGTAGGTGACGTGGGCGCCCTGGTCATGGGCCGCGACTTCGAAGGCACAGCGAGTGCGGGTGGAGGTTTTTTCGAAGATCAGTGCGATGTTCTTGCCCTGCAGGTGCGGACGCTCGGTGCCGGTGTATTTGGCGCGTTTGAGGTCGCGGGACAGGTCCAGCAGATAATGCAGCTCGCGAGTGGTGTGGTGCATCAGCGACAGCAGGCTGCGGTTGCGCATATTGAAAGCCATGATGAAATCTCCTTAATAGTCGATAGGGTCGCGGATGATCGGGCAGGTCATGCAGTGGCCGCCGCCACGGCCTCGGCCGAGTTCACCGGCGCTGATGGTGATCACTTCCACACCGGCCTTGCGCAGCAGGGTGTTGGTGTAGGTGTTGCGGTCGTAGCCAATCACCACGCCCGGTTCCACGGCCACCACGTTGTTGCCGTCATCCCATTGCTCGCGTTCGGCGGCGAAGCTGTTGCCGCCGGTCTCGACCACGCGCAGGGCCTTGAGGTTGAGCGCTGCGGCCACGGTTTCGAGGAAGTTGGTTTTCTCGCGCTGAATGTCGATGCCGTGGGGCTTGCTCTCGTCAGGGCGCAGGGTGAAAGGCACGATCTGGTTGACCACTTCGGGGAAGACGGTGACCAGGTCGCGGTCGCAGAAGCTGAACACGGTGTCCAGGTGCATCGCGGCGCGGGATTTAGGCAGGCCGGCCACGATGACGCGCTCCACGGCTTTGTTCTGGAACAGGTTGCGCGCCAGTTGGCCAATGGCCTGGTGGGACGAACGCTCACCCATGCCGATCAACACCACGCCGTTGCCAATCGGCATCACGTCGCCGCCTTCCAGCGTCGCGGCGCCATGTTCCTGGTCGGGGTCGCCGTACCAGATCTGGAAGTCCGCGTTGGTGAACTCAGGGTGGAATTTATAGATGGCGCTGGTCAGCAGGGTTTCCTGGCGGCGCGCCGGCCAGTACATCGGGTTGAGCGTCACGCCGCCGTAGATCCAGCAGGTGGTGTCGCGGGTGAACTGGGTGTTGGGCAGTGGCGGCAAGATGAAACTGGCATGGCCGAGAAAATCGCGGAACATCTCGATGGTCTTGCCACCGAAGCTGCTCGGCAGGTCGTCGGCCGATACGCCGCCAATCAGGTACTCGCTGATTTTGCGCGGCTCCAGGCTGCGCAGCCACGAACCGACTTCATCGACCAGGCCCAGGCCTACGGTGTTGGCGGTGATCTTGCGTTCCAGGATCCAGTCCAGCGCTTCGGGGTTGGCGACGATGTCGGTGAGCAGGTTGTGCATTTCCAGCACATCAATGTCCCGCTCGCGCATCTTGGTCACGAAGTCGAAGTGGTCGCGCTTGGCCTGGGCCACCCACAGCACGTCATCGAACAGCAGCTCGTCGCAGTTGTTTGGGGTCAGCCGCTGGTGGGCCAAACCTGGGGAGCACACCATGACTTTGCGCAGTTTGCCGGCTTCGGAATGTACGCCGTACTTCACTTTTTCCGTGGTCATTACAGATCCTCCAGTGAACAACAATTACAGGGTCAGGAAGCCGTCGTAGAGCCCATAGGCCGCCACCAGGGCGCCAATGACCACTGCGGCGAAAATCAGCTTCTCGACGGGGGTGAAAATCGGTTTGCCCAGTTCACGCTTGGCTTTGGCGAACAGGATCGCGCCAGGGGCATAGAGCAGGGCGGAGAGCAGCAGGTATTTGGTGCCGCCGGCGTAGAGCAGCCAGATCGCATAGATCAGGGCGATAGCGCCGATGAACAGGTCCTTTCTGCGCTCTTTGAGGGCGTTCTCGTAGGTCTCGCCGCGCACCGCCAGCAGCAGGGCGTAGGCCGCCGACCACAGGTAAGGCACCAGGATCATCGAGGTGGCGAGGTAGATCAGTGACAGGTAGGTGCTGGCGGAAAACAGCGTGATCACCAGGAATATCTGCACCATTGCGTTGGTCAGCCACAGGGCGTTGACCGGCACATGGTTGGCGTTTTCCTTGCGCAGGAACTCCGGCATGGTGTGGTCCTTGGCGGCGGCGAACATGATCTCCGCACACAGCAGCACCCAGGACAGCAGCGCGCCGAGCAGGGAGATGATCAAGCCCACGCTGATCAGCACCGCGCCCCAGTGGCCCACCACATGCTCCAGCACGGCGGCCATCGACGGGTTTTGCAGTTTGGCCAGTTCCGGCTGGGTCATGATCCCCAGGGACAGCACGTTCACCAGCATCAGGAACAGCAGCACAGTGATAAAGCCGATCACGGTGGCCTTGCCCACGTCACTGCGTTTCTCGGCACGGGACGAGAAGATGCTCGCGCCTTCGATGCCGATAAACACCCACACGGTGACCAGCATCATGTTGCGCACCTGGTTCATCACACTGCCCAGGTCCGGGTTTTTCACGCCCCAGATGTCAGCGGTGAAGATGTCCAGCTTGAACGCGAACAGGGCGATGAGCACGAACAGCAGCAGCGGCACCACCTTGGCGACGGTGGTCACCAGGTTGATGAACGCCGCTTCCTTGATCCCGCGCAGCACCAGGAAATGCACGGCCCATAACAGCACTGACGCAGCGATCACCGCCGTCGGGGTATTGCCCTCGCCAAAGACCGGGAAGAAATAGCCCAAGGTGCTGAACAGCAACACGAAGTAGCCGACGTTGCCCAGCCAGGCGCTGATCCAGTAGCCCCAGGCGGATGAAAAGCCCATGTAGTCGCCGAAACCGGCCTTGGCGTAGGCGTAGACCCCGCCGTCGAGGTCAGGCTTGCGGTTGGCGAGGGTCTGGAACACGAAGGCGAGGGTCAACATGCCGATGGCGGTAATCACCCAGCCGATCAACACCGCACCGACATCGGCGCTGGCGGCCATGTTTTGTGGCAATGAAAAGATACCGCCGCCAATCATCGAGCCTACGACAAGTGCGACCAGGGCGCCTAGTCGAAGTTTTCCGGGAGTTTCAGACATTGCATGACTCCAATGCAGGAGAAGAGAGACCACAGAATAATTCCGTGCGCTAATCAAACAGCTGACTCAGATCACTTCATTGGCACATTCCATTGTGAATTAACGACTTAGGGTGAGGTTTTTGCGGACGAACAAGTCCCGCAAAGGCGCTTGATAGAGCGCTCTTTGCTTTGTGGTTAATCATTTGGTCGAGGGCATGGGTGTTGACGCTAGTTCGTATTTGCGAATGTGCAAATTTTTTGTACGTTGTTTGACTATCGCTTCATAATTGACGTATTTAAATTCTAAATAAGCCTAAACTTCCTACCTTTACATATCCTTATGTTATGACAACGTCATTAATCTGAATTACTTGTGTGCGCAGTTGTCGCCCAACCGTTTATTTCGAGGAAGCTGCATGACCCAACCCGCCCAGAAACTCCGGCTCAGTGCCCTGATCGCCCTGGTGGTGGGCTCGATGATTGGCGGCGGCATCTTTTCATTGCCGCAGAACATGGCCGCCCGTGCCGAAGTGGGCGCCATATTGATCGGCTGGGCGATCACCGCCATCGGCATGCTGACCCTGGCCTTTGTGTTCCAGACGTTGGCGAACCGTAAGCCCGAGCTGGACTCCGGGGTGTATGCCTACGCCAAGGCGGGTTTTGGCGACTACATGGGCTTTTCATCCGCCTGGGGTTACTGGATCAGTGCGTGGATGGGCAATGTCGGTTATTTCGTCTTGCTATTCAGCACCCTCGGCTACTTTTTTCCGGCGTTCGGCCAGGGCAATACGCCGCTTGCCATCGGCTGCGCGTCGCTGTTGCTGTGGGCCGTACATTTTCTGGTGATGCGCGGGATCAAAGAGGCAGCGTTCATCAATCAGGTGACGACGGTGGCGAAGATCGTGCCGCTGCTGATGTTTATCGTGATCGCCGCCGTTGCATTCAAGGCGGATATTTTCACCCGCGATATCTGGGGAATGGGTAACCCGCAGATGGGCAGCGTGGTCGAGCAGGTGCGCCACATGATGCTGGTCACGGTGTTTGTATTTATCGGGATCGAAGGCGCCAGTGTGTATTCGGCGCGGGCGCAGAAACGCTCGGACGTGGGGCGCGCCACGGTGATTGGTTTCGTGGGCGTGCTGGCCTTGCTGGTGCTGGTGAATGTGTTGTCCCTGGGCATCATGAGCCAGCCGGAGCTGGCGCAATTGCAGAACCCGTCCCTGGCCGGTGTGTTGGAGCATATCGTCGGGCCTTGGGGCGCGGTATTGATCAGTATCGGCCTGGCGGTTTCGCTGCTCGGCGCGTTGCTCTCCTGGGCGCTGCTGTGCGCGGAAATCCTCTATGCCACCGCCCAGGACAAGACCATGCCGGCGTTCCTGAAGAAGGAAAACGCCAATCAGGTGCCGGTCAATGCCTTATGGCTGACCAACGTGATGATCCAGGCATTCCTGGTGATCACGCTGTTTTCCGCCAGCACCTACACCACCCTGATCTACCTGGCGTCCTCGATGATCCTGGTGCCTTATTTGTGGTCGGCGGCCTATGCGGTGCTGTTGAGCGCGCGCGGCGAAACCTATGCAGGCTGGCAGCGCCGGCGCATGAAAGATCTGCTGGTGGGGCTGGTTGCCCTCGGCTACGCGATTTGGCTGCTGTATGCGGGGGGCTTGAAGTATTTGCTGCTGTCGGCGTTGCTGTACGCCCCGGGTGTGATCCTGTTTGCCCTGGCCAAGCGCGAGCAGGGCCTACCCTTGTTTACCGCCGTGGAAAAAGGCATTTTCAGCGGCGTGATCGCGGGCGCTGGGTTAGCCGCGTATGGGCTGTATAGCGGGGTATTGTCACTGTGAGATTGGCGTATCAACCGCCCTACGACTGGGCGGCGATGCTGGGGTTCCTATCGGCGCGGGCGATTACCGGGTTGGAAACCGTGGTCGCCGGCGTATATCGGCGCAGTATCAGTGTGGCGGGCCGACATGGCTGGGTCAGCGTCGAACCGGGCGTGGGGGATTGGCTGGAGGTGACGGTCGACTTTCCCGAGCCTGCAGCGATGCCTGAGATCGAGCGGCGCTTGCGCAGGATGTTTGATCTGGATGCGGTGCCTGAGGTGATCAACGCGCAATTGTCGCAAGATCCCCTGATGGCGCAACTGGCTGCGGCCCGCCCTGGCCTGCGGTTGCCAGGCACCTGGGACGGGTTGGAACTGGCGATTCGTGCAGTGCTGGGCCAGCAGATAACCGTGGTGGCGGCGATTCGCCTGGCGAGCAAGCTGGTGGCTCAGTATGGCCTGGCGCTGGCATCCCCGCACGCCGGTATCACCCACCTGTTCCCGACACCAGAAGTGCTGGCGGCGGCAGACCTGGCCACCCTGGGCATGCCCAAGGCGCGGGGTCGTACGTTGTCCGGTGTGGCCCAGGCGCTGTTGGATGATCCTCAGCTTTTCGAACCCAAGGCCAGCCTCCAGGACGGCGTTGCACGGCTGGTTGCGTTGCCGGGGATTGGAGAGTGGACCGCGCAGTACATCGCCATGCGCCAGTTGCGCGAGGTGGATGCATTTGCGTCGGGGGATATCGGGCTGATCAATGCTTTGGCAGCCTTGGAAGGTGGGCCGGTGTCGGCGCGGCAGTTATTGGCGCGGGCCGAGGCGTGGCGGCCGTTGAGGGCGTATGCGGCGCAGCATTTGTGGACGTCGTTGAACCGCAAAGATTAGCGGCGCCTGTCAGGCCCTCTTCGCGAGCAAGCCCGCTCCCACATGTTTATCGCATTTCAAAGAATGTACTCGGTCAAGTGTGGGAGCGGGCTTGCTCGCGAAAGCGGACGAGAAGTCACCACTGTGGCCGATGCGAGCCCAGTTCCACCGCCGGCAAATCCCACTGCAACGGCGTGCCACTGATGCTCAGCGGCGCCAGTAGCCGGTGGGCCTGGCCCCAGGCTGTCTGCTCCACGACCAGGCCCTGGTCATTGATGTCTTCCTCGCGCAATGCCGCTTGCCGTGGCACTTGCCCGGCTTCCACCAGCAACTTCGCCGTGCGCGCCAACGACAAGCGCGCCGAACCGCCGCGTCCGGAGTCCAGGCGCTCGGCCAAAGCCCGGATCGCGCTGGCGGCCATCAAATAGCCGGTGGCGTGATCCAGCGCCTGCACCGGTAGCGGCAGCGGTTTATCCGTCTGTTTCCAGGCCATGCCGGCCTCGGCAATCCCGCTGCTCATCTGCACCAGGCTGTCAAAGCCACGCCGATTACGCCATGGGCCGCTCCAGCCGTAGGCGTTGAGGCTGACGTCGATCAGGCCGGGGGCGATGTGCTGACGTTCGCCAAGGGTATAACCCAGTTGCTCCAGGGCATCGGCGCGGTAACCGTGGAACAGAATGTCGGCGTCCTTGAGCAACGCTTCAAACACCTGCCGGTCGTCGTGGCGCTTTAGATCAAGGCGGGCGCAGCGTTTACCCAGGGTCATTTCCGGGACGACGCCAGGTTCGTTCCAGGTGGGCGAGTCGATGCGCAGTACGTCGGCGCCTAAGCCTGCGAGGAAACGACTGGCCACCGGGCCGGCCAGCACCCGGGTCAAATCCAGCACCTTGATGCCGGCCAGTGGGCGAGCGGCTGAGCCTAGCCAGGGTTTGTCGATGCCGGGTTCGAAGACCTGGCGCTGGATCAACGCTTCGGCGTTTACCGCCAAGCCTTGGGGATGCTGCTGCCAGGCTTGCCAGCTACGCATTTGCGCGGCACAACCGCCCGCATCGACAACCGCCTGTTCCAGTTCGGCGGCTTTCCAGGTCGCGACTCTACTCGCCATGGCGGCGCAATCAGCGGCAGGCCCCAATACCCGCTCGGCCGCCGCACGATGATGGGGCGCGTTGGTGTGCAGGCGGATCCAGCCATCGACGCTGGCGTAATCACCCGCTACCGGGTCCCACAAAGGCGGCACTTGCCACCCCACGGGGCGAATCGACGAAGAGAACCACAACGAGGCCAGGCGCCGATCCACGCTGACGCTGGGCAGACGCCCGGTTTGTTGCTCAATCAACTGGGCGATAGCCTGGCCCGCGGCGCCGATGCTGGCGGCCGCCAGGTCAGTCACGGCAAAGGTCGAGGGCAAGGCACCGGCCTGGGTCTGGGGCAGTGGGGCGTGCGGTAACGCGAGTGCGGCTTGGATGGGAGTCAGCAGGTCAGTCATCAAAGGCCCTCCGTAAGAGAAGGGCCACTATAGAAGATCATCCCACTGGTGTGGCAACCCCAGGGATCAAGGGCAGTTCGATGCTGGCGATAAAGCCGCCATCGGGATGGTTGGCCAGGATCAGGTTGCCGCCATGGCGCTCGGCGGCGCGACGGGCGATGGCCAGGCCCAGGCCATGACCTTGGGCGGTCTGGCCCGGCGCCCGATAGAACGGCTCGCCCAATTGGCTCAGGTGCTCGGCTTCAACGCCGGGGCCGTGGTCGCGTACGCTGATCAGAATGCGCCCGCCTTGATGCTGGGCCTGCAATTCAATCGGTTCGCCCACCGGGTTGAAGCGCTGGGCATTGCGCAGCAGGTTGTCCACGGCGCGTTCGATCATGGTCGGCCAGCCTTTAAGCTGCAAATCATTGGCAGTCGTCAGTTGCACCACTTGTTCGGGGGCACTGAGTTGGGCGTCCTTTTGCAGGGTTTTAAGCAACGGGGTGAGGTCGATGTCTTCGGCGCTGGCGTTGTCGGCGTCAACCCGTGCCAACACCAGGATCTCGCTGATCAAGGCTTCCAGGCGATCGCATTCGCGGGTCAGGCGCGGCCAGAGTTTTTCCCGCTCTTCGGGGCTGGCGCGTTCGGCCAGGGCCAGGGCGATACGCAAGCGCGCCAACGGCGAGCGCAGTTCGTGGGAGACGTCGCGCAGCAACTGGCGCTGGCTGCCGATCAGGCTTTGCAGGCGCGCGCCCATGCGGTTGAAGTCGTTAGCCAAGACACCGAATTCGTCGCGCCGGTTGGCCAGTTGCGCCAGGCTGTTTTGTTGATAGGTGGTTTGCCCCAGATCATGCACCGCGCCGCGCAAACGACTGAGCGGGCGAGTAATGGACAACGTCACCAGAAGGCTGAACAGGGTCAGCACCACCAGGGTAATCGCCAGGGCACTGAGCGGCCACAGCAGGCTGCTGCGGTGCCAGGCCTCCAGCTCCGGGTGGGGAATGCGGTAGATCAGCAGGTAGGTGTCGCCGGTTTTGTCGCTGGTGTACTCGGCGGTCAGGCGTCGCCACGGCAGGTGGCCGTCCTGGCTGTCGTTCTGCCGGGCTTCGAAGGCGGCGGCGCGGCGCGGGAAGGTGCCCCGCACCACCGGCTCGCCACTCTCGTTCAGCACTTGCACATCAATGTGGTACTGGCGTTTGCGCTGTTGCAGCAAGTCCTGGGCGGCGTCTTCGCCCTGGGCTTCATAGAGTTGCGTCCACTCTTGGGCCAGGTTGTTGAGGCCAGGGTGGCGGCTCAGAATCCAGGCGTCCTGGTTGAGCATATGCCCAAGCAAAATCGACAACCCGCCTACCAGGGCGATGGCCAGCCAGAAACTCGCCAGGATACGCCAGAACAATGAACGCACAGGAAACCCTCAAACAGGAAAAGCCCAGCGGCGCGAACCACTGGGCTGGGGTGAAGCTAGGCCATTATTGCGCTTTTTGCGCTTGCTGGGCTTTCCAGGCCTGGAACTCTTTCCATTCGGCGCGGCGCTCGGCTTGCTTCTTGACGATCTCGTCGTACTTCTTCTGTTGGTCGGGCTTGAGCACGGCGCGGATATCGGCCTGGGTTTTCTGCTTGCCGGCGGCGATTTCGTCCTGCATCGCCTTCTGGTCAGCGGCCGGCAGTTTGTCCAGGTACTTTTGGGTCAGGTCTTTGCGAGCGTGCCATTGCTCACCCATCAGCTTGCGGATCTGCTCACGCTGTTCCTTGCTCAAGTCCAACTGGCTGAACGGGCCACCTTTACCACGCGGACCGTGTTCACCGTGGCCTGGGCCACCCATCATGTGGCCTTCGTGGCCGCCCATCGGGCCCGGGCCTTCAGGCATGGCCATGGCGACGGTAGGCAGTGCAGCGGCGAGCATCAAAGCGATAAGGGTCTTGCGCATGGTGATTCTCCTGTCTCTATTCCGGTGAGTCCGGATGTGAGTAGGTTACGCAGCGCAAGGTCAGCGGCGGTCAGGGGAGGGTAAAGCTTCGGTAAAGACAGGTTTGACAGGAGCTGACAAAACCCTTGAAGGTGATGAAATCAATGGTGGGAGCTGGCTTGCCTGCGATAGCGGTGGGCCAGTTAGCATAACGGTGGACTGACACACCGCTATCGCAGGCAAGCCAGCTCCCACAGGGTTAAGCGGGATGTTTAGAGGCTGTAGTAGTAGCCACGACTACGCAGCGCCACGATGCGTGGCCGGCCATCGGGGTGTGGGCCGATCTTCTTGCGCAGGTTGCTGACGTGCATGTCCAGGCTGCGATCGTAGAGGGTCAACTTGCGGCCCAGGGCGATCTGAGCCAGTTCCTGTTTGTCCAGGGGCTCGCCGGGCTGACGCAGCAAGGCTTCAAGCAGGCGGCTTTCGGAGACGGTCAGGGTGAATTCCTGCTCATCAATGCTGACCACCCCGCGCACCGGGCTGAAGCACAAGTCGCCCAGTTCCAGCTGGGTCGATACCGCGGCCGGGTGGCTGCGTCGTAACACGGCGCGCAGGCGCGCCGTCAGTTCGCGCGGATCGCAAGGTTTGGCCAGGTAGTCGTCGGCGCCCAGTTCCAGGCCGAGGATGCGGTCCAGAGGCTCGCCCCGCGCCGAGAGCATCAGCACCGGCAACTCCGGGTGGTCGTTGCGCAGTTGCTTGAGCAACTCCAGGCCGCTGCCGTCGGGCAGCATCACATCGAGCACCACCGCCGCCGGGGCGGCTTCGGCCAAGGCTTTGCGGGCGCTCAGGCCGTCGTGGCAGGCGCGCACCTGGAAGCCTTCCTGGCTCAACCAACTGGTCAGCAGCTCACAGAGCTCCTGGTCATCATCTATCAGTAACAGCTCGCTCATGACTCACTCGATTTAGCCATTGTCGACGGCGACGACCCCACCGGTGACGCCGTGAGCCATTAGGAGTGCGCCGAAACGATTAGGTTCGACGCAGCCGGGTTCAAGGCAGGACTTGCTTGAACGGCTTGATCACCACATCGGCATAAACGCCAGCTGCAACGTAAGGGTCTGCCTTGGCCCAGGCCTCGGCGTCGGCCAGGGAGGCAAACTCGGCCACGATCAGGCTGCCGGTGAAGCCGGCGTCGCCCGGGTCATTGCTGTCGACCGCCGGGTGCGGGCCGGCCAGTACGATGCGGCCTTCGGCTTGCAGCTGTTTAAGGCGCTCGACGTGGGCCGGGCGTACGCTCAAGCGTTTTTCCAGCGAGTTGGCAATATCGGTGGCAATGATGGCGTAGAGCATGTCAGTCCTCGGTTTTCGGCGTGGTAGACGCGGTGTCATGCAGGTGGCGCGACAGGTAGATGCCCTGGCCGATCAGGAACAATACGGTCATGCCCAGGCTGCCGAACACTTTGAAGTCGACCCAGTAGTCCTGGAACGTGAAGGCCACGAACAGGTTGGCGGCACCGCAGAACAGGAAAAACACGATCCAGGCCACGTTCAGGCGCACCCACACCGGCTCCGGCAAGGTCAGCGCATGGCCCATGATTCGCTTGATCAGCAGGCGGTCACCAATGAAGTGGCTGCCGATGAACACCAGGGCGAACAGCCAGTTCACCACCGGGGCTTTCCATTTAAGGAAGGTTTCGCTGTGGAAGGCCAGGGTCAGGCCACCGAATACCAGGCAGGCGATAAGGGTCAGCCATTGGCTTTTTTCCAACTTGCGCTGGGAGATGAAGATGGCGCCGTACACTACGATGGAGCTGATGATCAGTACGGCAGTGGCACTGTAGATGCCTCCGAACGATAGCTCGTGGCCGGCGATTTCGATGACCCTGGGGTCGAGTTTGGTAACGATGAAAAACAGCAACAGCGGGATGAAGTCGATGAATTGTTTCACAGTAAGAGCCAGAAGCTGGATGTGACGGCATAATAACAAACATCCTTGGTTGCGATAGCGCCAGCTGACTTGAGGTTACACACTCCCGTGAATGTTGATTTGCACTGCCACAGCACGGCCTCCGACGGCGCCCTGGCGCCCGCGGTATTGGTTGCGCGTGCGTTTGAAAAAGGCGTGCGAGTTTTGGCATTGACCGACCACGACACCCTCGAAGGCCTCGATGAAGCCCGCCAGGCCGCGCATTCCCTGGGCATGCAGCTGGTCAACGGCGTGGAATTGTCCTGCACCTGGGGCGGCGCCACCATCCATGTGCTGGGCTACGGTTTTGATCAAAAGGCCCCGCCCTTGGTGGCGGCGATTGCCCAATTGCACGATGGCCGCTGGCTGCGGTCCGAAGAAATAAGCCGCAAACTGAGCCTTAAAGGTATGCCTGGCGCCCTCGACGGCGCCCGCGCCATCCAGCAAGAGCTGGGCGACAGCGGCAACGCACCGGCCCGTCCGCATTTTGCCGACTGGATGGTGCGCGAAGGCTATGTCAAGGATCGCGCCGAGGCCTTTCGCAAATGGCTGGGCGCCGGCAA
The DNA here is from genome assembly GCF_034348165.1 of Pseudomonas sp. CCI1.1. Lineage (NCBI taxonomy): Bacteria > Pseudomonadati > Pseudomonadota > Gammaproteobacteria > Pseudomonadales > Pseudomonadaceae > Pseudomonas > Pseudomonas sp. CCI1.1. Next base: position 3,131,661 of record NZ_CP133780.1, on the reverse strand, counting down.
GTTGGGCGATGTGAAGCTGCATTGGCCGACCCTGGAAGACACCGTCCAGACCCTGCGGGCCTCCGGGGCCTGGGTCAGCCTGGCGCATCCCTGGCATTACGATTTCACCCGCAGCAAGCGCCGCAAGCTGATCAGCGACTATATTGGTGCGGGTGGCCACGCCATCGAGGTGGTCAACGGGCATCAACCGGCAGAACAGGTCGGCAGCCTGGCGATCCTTGCCCGCGAATTTGGTCTGCTGGTCAGTGCCGGCAGTGATTTTCATGGCCCAGGCGGCTGGTCCGAGATTGGCGAGTATCGTCAGGTCCCGGAAGATCTGCCGCTGTTGTGGGGGCGATTCAAGCATGACCCCATTATTGCCACCGTCTGAACAGGTAGAGCACGTGAGTCAATTCTTCCAGATTCATCCGGAAAACCCTCAGGCGCGCCTGATCAAGCAGGCCGTAGAGATCATCCGCGCCGGTGGCGTGGTGATCTACCCGACTGATTCGTCCTACGCCATTGGCTGCCAGATCGGCGACAAGGGCGCGGTCGAGCGGGTAAGACGCTTGCGCCAGCTGGACGACAAGCACAACTTTGCGCTGATCTGCAGCGACTTGTCCCAGCTCGGCCTGTTCGCCAAGGTCGACACCGGTACCTTCCGCCTGCTCAAGGCCCACACGCCGGGGCCTTACACGTTCATTCTCAACGCCACTCGCGAAGTGCCGCGCCTGTTATTGCACCCGAAAAAACGCACCATCGGCCTGCGCGTGCCGGAACACCCGATTGCCCTGGCGCTGCTGGCCGAGTTGGGCGAACCGCTGATGAGCGTGTCGTTGATCCTGCCCGGCGAAACCGAGCCGTTGTACGACCCTTACGAAATGCGCCGTTTGCTGGAAAAGCACGTCGACCTGATCATCGACGGCGGCTACGGCGGCAACAAGGCCTCCACGGTGATCAACCTGGCCGATGGCGAACCAGAAGTGGTGCGTGTGGGTTGTGGCGACCCGGCTCCGTTCATGGTCGAGGCCTGAATGTCAGCCGTGGAAGCCGCTGATCCCCAGGCTGGCGCCCAGCAAGAACTGCCGTTTGCCATGGTGTATGGCCAGGCGGTCATGGAAATGCCCCTGGACCTGTACATCCCCCCGGACGCCCTGGAGGTGTTCCTTGAAGCCTTCGAAGGCCCCCTGGACTTGCTGCTGTACCTGATCCGCAAGCAGAACATCAACATCCTCGATATTCCGGTGGCAGAAATCACCCGCCAGTACATGGGCTATGTCGAACTGATGCAGTCGGTGCGCCTGGAATTGGCCGCCGAGTACCTGGTGATGGCCGCCATGCTCGCCGAGATCAAGTCGCGCATGCTGTTGCCGCGCTCGGAGACGGTAGAAGCCGAAGAGGATGACCCGCGCGCCGAGCTGATCCGCCGCCTGCAGGAGTACGAACGCTTCAAGGCCGCCGCCGAAGGCATCGACGGCCTGAGCCGTGTGGGCCGTGATGTGGTGGTGCCCAAGCTCGACGCTCCCGAGGCGCGCGCGCGCAAGTTGCTGCCGGACGTGAGTCTGGAAGAATTGCTGATGTCCATGGCCGAAGTACTGCGCCGTGGCGATATGTTCGAGAGCCACCAGGTCAGCCGTGAAGCGCTGTCCACCCGCGAGCGCATGAGCGATGTGCTGGAACGTCTCAAGGGCGGTGGGTTTGTGCCCTTTGTCGAGTTGTTCACCGCCGAAGAGGGCCGACTGGGCGTGGTGGTGACCTTTATGGCGATCCTTGAGCTGGTCAAGGAATCCTTGGTCGAGCTGGTGCAGAATGAGCCTTTTGCGGCTATCCACGTGCGGGCGCGAGCCGAATAACGAGCTGAATCGATGAATCTGACTGAACCCCGCGAACTGGCCCCTTTGCTGGAGGCCTTTCTCCTGGCCTCGGGCAAACCGCAATCTTTGGAGCGCCTGTTCGAACTCTTTGAAGAAGCCGAACGCCCGGAGCCGCCGGTGTTCAAGAAAGCCTTGGAGATCCTGCGCAAGTCCTGTGAGGGCCGTGCCTTTGAGTTGCGCGAAGTGGCGTCGGGTTATCGCCTGCAGATCCGTGAGAAGTTTTCACCGTGGGTCGGGCGTTTGTGGGAAGAGCGCCCGCAGCGCTACTCGAGGGCGATGCTGGAGACCATGGCGCTGATCGCCTATCGCCAGCCCATCACTCGGGGCGAGATCGAAGACGTGCGTGGTGTGGCGGTCAACAGCCATATCGTCAAGACCCTGCTGGAGCGCGAGTGGATTCGCATCGTTGGCTACCGTGACGTGCCCGGCAAACCGGCGATGTTCGCCACCACCAAGGTGTTCCTCGATCATTTCAACCTGAAGAACCTCGACGACCTGCCGCCGCTGGCCGAACTGCGCGAAATGGAGGCCGAGCCAGTGCTCGATTTCGACGACGCGCCGGTGCCGCAAAGCCTGCAGGAACTGGCCGATGCCAGCGCCGAGCCGGAGGAGCCCAAGGACGAAACCAGTTTCCATACGTTGTTGCTGGAGCTGGACGACATGGAGCAGGGGATCAAGACCGACTTCGACGATTTGCTGCGTGATGGTGCGGCGGAGCCAGAAACCCAGGTGAACGTTGAATCCGAGCCTGAGGTCGAAGCCCAAGACGATGTGCTTGGCGTGGCCCAGGCCCGGGAAAAGCTCCTGGCCGCCGTCGCCGCCCTCGAACAGCCGCCCCTGAGTGACGAAGAAGACGAAGCCCGGGCGCTGGCCGAGGCCATCGAAAACGAGCGCCGCCAGCTCGAAGACTGACCGGCTCTGAGGTTCACCGCGCAACCCATGTGGGAGCTGGCTTGCCTGCGATGCAGACGCCTCGGTCTCTCAGATGCAAGGAGGTGATGCCATCGCAGGCAAGCCAGCTCCCACAGAGGATCGACCATGAGTGCCCTGAAAGACCCGTGCATCAGCATCTGCAAATTCAGCGACGACATCTGCGTCGGCTGTGGCCGCAGCAAGCGTGAAATCCGTGCCTGGAAGAAACTCGATAAAGCCGACAAGCGCACGGTATTGGCCGAAGCCCAGCTGCGTTTGCTGGCTCTGGGCGCCACCGGTCGGCGGAAAAGCAAATGACTTGGGCGTTATCGGCTAGTCTGTGATGCGCAACACGCGCCATGCGCGTATGATTCGCGACCCCTTGCCGACCTATTCGGCCTAGGCCCCGCTTTCAATACCCCTCAGGCCACGCCTGAATCGACCCACCGGGAGGTGCTTACGATGAATGACCAAGACCAGAAAGACCAGGAAATCGGCCCAGCAGGCGAAAAGCTGCAAAAAGTGCTGGCGCGTATCGGCGTGGGCTCTCGCCGCGACGTCGAAGCCTGGATCACCCAGAAGCGCATCAAGGTCAACGGCGTCGAGGCTACCCTCGGCCAGCGCGTCGACCTGCACGATGCAATCACCATTGATGGCAAGGTCATCAAGCGTGAAGAGGCCGCCGAATCGGTGCGCCGCGTGATCATGTACAACAAGCCCGACGGCGAGATCTGCACCCGTGACGACCCGGAAGGCCGTCCGACCGTGTTCGACAAGATGCCCAAGCCTAAAGAAGGCCGCTGGATCAACATCGGCCGCCTGGACATCAACACCACCGGCTTGCTGATGTTCACCACTGACGGTGAGTTGGCCAACCGCCTGATGCACCCGTCCTACGAGATGGACCGTGAATACGCCGTGCGTGTACGTGGTGAAGTCGATGACGAGATGATCGAACGCCTCAAGGCGGGCGTGGTGCTTGAAGACGGCCCGGCCAAGTTCACCGACATCAAGCAGGCGCCGGGTGGCGAAGGTTTCAACCACTGGTACCACTGCGTGGTGATGGAAGGCCGTAACCGTGAAGTGCGTCGCCTGTGGGAGTCCCAGGGCCTGGTGGTCAGCCGCCTCAAGCGTGTGCGTTTCGGTCCGGTGTTCCTGAACTCCGACCTGCCGATGGGCCGCTGGCGCGAAATGAGCCAGTACGAGGTCGATATCCTCAGCGCCGAAGTGGGCCTGACGCCGGTTGCCATGCCGCAGATGAACGCCAAGAGCAAAGACAAGCTTGAGCGTATGCAGCGCAAATCGTCGCGCCCAGTGCCACGTACCGAACGTGTTGCCCGCACCCTGCGCCCTGCGCTGGATGCACCGGCCACCGGCGGTCGTATCTCGCGTCAGCCGCACATTGAAGGTGAACGCCGCCCCACCACGCCATCGCGTCAGGAAGGCGAGCGTGCGCCACGTACGCCGCGTCCTGCTCCGGCGGGTGGTCGTAGCAACCGTGGTGAAGCGGATCGCCCGGCCGACAACGCCAGCACCAAGCGTCCAGCCAAGCCAGCGGCGAACAAGCGCCCTGGCCCGAAACTGGTCGCGGACGAGCCTTCGGGCAAGCGCCGTGGCGCACCGGCCGGTTCCGGCCAGCGTCCTGGTTTTGGTCGCAAGAAGCCGCAGTGATACGTTAAGCGCCGCATAAAAACGCCAACCCTAGGGTTGGCGTTTTTTTTTGGTGCGCCAGGCATGGCGCGTTGCGCGCAAGCGCAACCAGCTTGGCTGTGGTGGCCACGCTGGTGACTGGGAGGTGAAAGTCCTCTACACACCCGGCAAGGGGAAGTGTTAGCCAGAGGCAAGGGTGTCGCGGGTGACTGCGAATCTGAAGGAAGCCCGAGGCAAAATGCTGGCCTGACGAACAGGAAGCGGATAGAGGCGGCGCAGCGGGGTAAGAAGGCCAAAATCTTCAAAGCCCAATACTTGCACGGAACGCTGTGACGTAGATCCGACAGGCATAAGCAGGAAGGTCGCGCGAATTACCCTGGGAGATCTGCACGTTTGCCAGTGTGCTACCGAGCGTCGAGAGGCGATGGGATGAGCGTGCAGAAGTCAGCCGAAGCCGTAGTAAGTGGCGAATAACCGCGCCACCAAGGGCCGAACAGGTTATGCCGCCAGTAGGCGTCAGAGTCTCGTTGAATACCGAAATGCAGAAATTTCTCCAAGAGAAGACTGTGACTCCGAGTCCCGGACAGAATCCGAGGATGACGGCTGACAGCGCAAAGGTATCGACGGCATCTGTGACGTGGACGAACGCGGAGCCGGACACGCTGATGGCGCGGGTGCTTGCACCGGCCAACCTCAGACGTGCGTATCAGCGCGTGGTCAGCAACAAGGGCGCGCCGGGTGCCGATGGCATGACGGTCGACGACTTGGCGGACTACGTGAATCAGTATTGGCCGATCCTCCAGAGGAGGTTGCTGGCCGGCGAATACCACCCGCAAGGTGTACGCGCCGTCGACATCCCCAAACCCAAAGGCGGCACCCGACAACTGGGCATTCCCTGCGTCGTGGATCGCCTGATCCAACAGGCACTGCTGCAACAGCTCACGCCGATCTTCGACCCGCTGTTTTCGGATTACAGCTACGGCTTCCGTCCGGGCAGAAGCGCCCACCAAGCCATCGAGACAGCCCGCGCCCATGTGGCGGCAGGGCATCGCTGGTGCGTGGAACTCGATCTTGAGAAATTCTTTGACCGGGTCAACCACGATCTCCTGATGGCGTACGTGGCGCGCCAAATCGTAGATAAACGCGTGCTCAGACTGATCCGGCGGTACCTCCAAGCCGGTGAGATGTCGGGTGGGATCGCCAGCCGACGGCAGGAAGGGACGCCGCAAGGCGGCCCGCTCTCGCCGTTGCTGTCGAACATCCTGCTCAACGAACTCGACCGCGAGCTGGAACGGCGGGGTCATCGCTTCGTGCGTTATGCCGACGATGCGAACATCTATGTGCGCAGCCCTCGTGCTGGCGAACGAGTGATGGCCAGTGTTGAGCGCTTCCTGAATCAGCGCCTGAAACTAACGCTGAATCGGGATAAGAGCCGAGTAGCCGGGTCTTGGATGTGTGATTACTTGGGTTACGGGATGAGCTGGCATCAGCAACCGAGACTGAGAGTGGCGACGATGAGCCTGGGTCGCTTGCGCGACCGGCTCAGAGAGCTGCTACGTAAAGCGCGGGGCCACAAGGTGGCGACTGTCATCGAGCGGATAAACCCCGTGCTGCGCGGATGGGCGGGCTACTTCAAGCTGAGCCAGAGCAGACGGCCACTTGAGGAATTGGACGGCTGGGTGCGTCACAAGCTTCGCTGTATCGTCTGGCGTCAATGGAAGCGGCCCTCTACGAGGGCGCGCAACTTGATACGCTTGGGACTTAATGCGGCGCGGGCGTGGAAATCGGCAGTCAATGGCCGAGGCCCATGGTGGAACTCGGGAGCGCCCCATATGAATCAGGCGTTGCCGAAGAAGCTGTGGGACCGCCTCGGGCTGGTCTCGATACTGGATACGATAAACCGACTTAACCGTATAACCTGAACCGCCGTATACGGAACCGTACGTACGGTGGTGTGAGAGGACGGCGGATGTGAATCCGCCTCCTACTCGATCGATCTACATTTGAAATGCAATCAACTGTGGGAGCCGGGCTTGCCCGCGATAGCGGTGGGTCAGTGAGTAAAAAGGTGACTGACACACCGCTATCGCAGGCAAGCCAGCTCCCACCGGGATCTCTACACGTCTATGATCTTTTAAAAGGCAAAGGCGCCATCAAACACCGGCTTGTCATCCAGCGCCAGCACCCCACTGGCAAAGATCAGGTCCAGGTGATGACTGCCTTTCTGCCCGCCACCCAAGCCCAAGTGCAACCCGCAGTGACGCTCTTCAAACCCGGCATTGCGCGCATACAGGTCCTTGACCCCTTCATTGGTGCCAATCCCCAACTCCTCCACACGACGGTTGGACGGGTTGGCATTCAGGTACTTGTTGAAGTCATCTGCCAGCCCTGGCACTTCGCTGGCCACGCTGCAAACGGTGGAGTTCTCGATCCATAGCTCCAGCGGCAATTGCAGCACGCCGTATTTGCGTGCAAAGGGGATGGTACTGAGGAAGGTGCCGACAAACCGCACCTGGCCGTTGATGGCTTCGCTGTGGGTGGCGATTTCGCCGGGCGCCAGGTCGTGGTTGCCGACGCCGTTGATATTGGTCCACTTCTTGATGCTGCTCATCGGCGCTTCCAGGCGCGAACCGTGTTTGTCGGTAAAGCTCAGCACGTTGGCCTGGGCCATGCGCCGGATCAGTGTGGCGTTGAGGTCGGCGATGCGTTGGGGCTCGACGCTGAAGGTGTCGTAGAAATAGTCGCCGTAATCCTTGAACAGCAGGGATTTTTTCCAGTGCTCGGCCATCACGCCTTGCAGGGCACGGATAAAGTCCGGGCCTTCGGCGCGTGGGTTGGGCAGCGTGGAGGAATCATAGAGAAACAGGTACAGGTCGCAGCTTTGAATGGCCTGGGACAGGGTGTCGCTGGGCGCCAGGTCCAGGCGTTGCAGTTGAAAGTTGAAGCGGGCGGCGCTGCCGTGGGTAATCGCCTGGGCGATGGCGTCATAGCGCTCGGTGTGGCCCAGCAACACGGTGGGGCGGTTCAGGCCGTTGAGGGCGGGGTGGTGTGCCAGGTAGTAGAGAAAATGTTCGACGGCGCGGGCCTTGTCCATGACGGGTGTCCTTCTGTGCCTTGGGTAAGGGGGCAGGCGCCGTGCACAGCGCCTGCCGGATGCCTGCCGGGTATTAGAAAGGCCACATCGCGGTGCCAAAAGGCACAACGGCATCGGCTTGCATCATTTCAACGGCGGCCTCATGGGTCGGCGCTTCAAACCAATCGTCGAGTTGCAGTTCGGTTTCCAGGTCGTTTTCCAGTGCTTGCATGGTGTATCTCCTAGAGGACGTTGTTTGAGAACGGCTTGCCCACGGGCTTCGCGGGCAAGTGCAAAGAACCTAGAAGAGAGTGTTTCGAAATGCAAAAAATTTATTGACACGGTTTCATTTGGATTTTTTCTTCTGTTTTTCAGCAGATTTTTTTATTCAGGCAAAACAGTGAATTGGCTGAAGCGATTCTTCAGGCATTGCTTACCGACAGAATTCCGTTGAGGGTTGCCAAAGTCTGGCTGTAACGCGGATTTTCCGGGGTGTAACGATAGATTTACGCAACTGCCCTGGCTTTGTTGGGGGGCGCGCCGATGTAAGCATTAGCTGACAGAATCGCCCGTGCACTTTCCCGGTGCGTGCCGAAGCTGTCGAGCGGTGTACAATGCGCCGCGTTTTACTGTGACCCCCCTTGCGTACCCACGCAAAAGGCCAAGACCTCAGGGTTTGATCCCCCTGATCACTCCGCCTGGCCACGAGCCGGACGGGTTCGATTTCGTCACAGATAAAAACAAACAGGTGACGCATGACCATTAGAAAGACGCTGTACTCCTGGTGCCTGCGCTGGGGTTTGAGCGGCGCTGCTTGAGTCGGTAATTCAAGGCAGCAACCTGCATTCAACTCTTCAAACCTTGCGTGAGACCCTTTTCATGAGTGGACCCCATTCTTCTTCAGGCGAGCTGAAACGCGGCCTGAAAAACCGGCATATCCAGTTGATCGCCCTCGGTGGCGCCATCGGCACCGGCCTGTTCCTGGGCTCGGCCGGGGTGCTCAAATCCGCCGGCCCTTCGATGATCCTGGGCTATGCCATCTGCGGCTTTATCGCCTTCATGATCATGCGCCAGCTTGGCGAAATGATTGTCGAGGAGCCGGTCGCCGGCTCCTTCAGCCACTTTGCCCACAAGTACTGGGGCGGTTTCGCCGGCTTCCTCTCGGGCTGGAACTGCTGGATTCTGTACATTCTGGTGGGTATGTCGGAGTTGACGGCCGTCGGCAAGTACGTGCACTACTGGTGGCCGGAGATCCCGACCTGGGTCTCTGCTGCGGCGTTTTTCGTGCTGATCAACGCGATTAACCTGGCCAACGTCAAAGTCTTCGGTGAAGCCGAGTTCTGGTTCGCCATCATCAAGGTGGTGGCGATCGTCGGCATGATTGCCCTGGGCAGCTACCTGCTGGTCAGCGGCAGCGGCGGCCCGCAAGCCTCGGTCAGCAACCTGTGGGAGCATGGTGGTTTCTTCCCCCATGGCGTCGGCGGTTTGGTGATGGCCATGGCGATCATCATGTTCTCCTTCGGCGGCTTGGAAATGCTCGGTTTTACCGCCGCTGAAGCCGATCAACCACGCACCGTGATCCCCAAGGCGATCAATCAGGTGATCTACCGCATCCTGATTTTCTACATCGGTGCCCTGGTGGTGCTGCTGTCGCTCACCCCGTGGGACAGCCTGCTGGCGACCCTCAACGCCTCCGGCGATGCCTACAGCGGCAGCCCGTTCGTGCAGGTGTTCTCGATGCTGGGCAGTAACACCGCCGCGCATATCCTCAACTTTGTGGTGCTGACGGCCGCGCTGTCGGTGTACAACAGCGGCACCTACTGCAACAGCCGCATGCTCTTGGGCATGGCCGAGCAGGGCGACGCGCCCAAGGCCCTGGCGAAAATCGACAAGCGCGGCGTGCCGGTGCGTTCGATCCTGGCCTCGGCGGCGATCACTCTGGTGGCGGTGCTGATGAACTACCTGATGCCCCATGACGCGCTGGAACTGCTGATGTCGCTGGTGGTGGCCACGTTGGTGATCAACTGGGCGATGATCAGCTTCTCCCACTTCAAGTTCCGCCAGCACATGAACCGCATTGGCCAGGTGCCGCTGTTCAAGGCGTTGTGGTACCCGTATGGCAACATCATCTGCGTGGCCTTTGTGGTGTTTATTCTGGGCACCATGCTGATGATTCCGGGCATTGACCGCTCGGTGTACGCGATCCCGGTGTGGGTGGCGTTCATGGGCGTTTGTTACTGGGTCAAGAACAAGCGGGCGCAGCAGTCCATGGATATGGCGGTCCCCGCGGTGAAGTAAGCGTCAATGTTGTTAAGCAGACCCGGCCTTGTGCCGGGTTTGTTGTTTGAGGGGATGGCCAAGGTGCATTCGCGTATCCTAGGGCTTCTTCCGGAGGACCGTGTTACATGCTGGTGATTTCCAACAACGTACAGCTGCCCGATGCCGAGATTGAGCTGACCGCCATTCGCGCCCAGGGTGCCGGTGGGCAGAACGTCAATAAAGTGTCGAGTGCGGTGCACCTGCGGTTTGATATTCCGGCGTCTTCGTTGCCGGAGTTCTACAAGGAACGCTTGCTGGCACTGCGTGACAGCCGGATCACCAGCGAAGGCGTGCTGGTGCTCAAGGCCCAGCAATATCGCACCCAGGAGCAGAACCGCGCCGATGCGCTGGAGCGCCTGGTGGAGTTGATCCAGAGCGCCACCAAGGTCGAGAAAAAACGCCGTCCGACCAAGCCTACCCTGGGCTCGAAGAAACGCCGCCTGGAGTCCAAGACCAAGCGCGGCAGCATCAAGGCCGGGCGCGGCAAGGTCGACTTCTAGGCGTCGCGTGTTTCGCGGGCCTTGGGCGCCTGGCGGTACAGGTAGACGCTCAGCAGCAAACCGGCGAAAGCGGCGAGGGCGGCGAACAGGAAGATCGAGGCAAAGCCAAACCCGGCCGCCACGGCGCCCGCCAGCGGCCCGGTGATGCCCAGGGACAAGTCGATAAACAGCGAATAGGCGCCCACCGCCGAGCCACGGCTGGAGGCCGGCACCAGGTTGACGGCCTCCACTCCCAACGCCGGGAACACCAGGGAAAAACCGAAACCGCTCAACGCCGCACCCGCCAACGCCAGTTGGGCATCCGGCGCCAGCCACAGCAACAGCAGGCCCAGTACTTCCACCGACAGGCAGGCGATTGCGACGCGAAAACCACCAATGCGGTTGATCAAATTGCCAAACAGCAAGCGCGCGCCGATAAAACTGGCACCGAACAGGCTCAAGGCCCACACCGCGTTATCCCAGTGCTGGGTGCTGTAATACAACGTGATAAAGGTGGCGATGGTGCCAAAGCCGATAGAGCCCAATGCCAGCGCGCAACCATGGGGGAGCACGCGGCCCAGTACATTCATGAACGGCAAACGGATGCCGGGCACAATCGGCGCGGCTTGTTTTTTCCAGGCCAACACCACACCCAGTACGGCCAACAGAATGATGCTGACGCCCATGCTCCACAGCCCCAACTGGCTGACCAGCAGCACCCCCAACGGCGCGCCGACCGCCAGCGCGCCGTAGCTGGCGATGCCGTTCCAGGAAATAACCTTGGCCGTGTTCGCGGCGCCGACACGGCCAATGCCCCAGCCAATCGCCCCCGAACCCACCAGGCTTTCAGCGCTGCCCAGCACTAGCCGACCGACCAGCAGGCAGCCGAGGCTCAGAGCCGGCAGGCTGGAAAACCACGCCGCAAACAACATGAACACGCCACTCAAGCCGCAGCCCACCAGGCCGATCACCACGGCGCGCTTGCTGCCCAGGTTGTCGATGATCTTGCCGGCATAGGGGCGGCTCAGCAGGGTTGCCAGGTATTGCACGCTGATCACCAGCCCGGCAATGACGGCGCCATAGCCCAGCTGGCTATGGACATAGCCCGGCAATACGGCCAGGGGGATGCCGATATTCAAATAGCCGATGAAGGTAAACAGCACGATGGAAACAACTTGCAGCGTGACCGCCATGGGGCGCTGGGTATCTGGCATGGGAGAGATCCACTGTCGCAGCAGGTAAAGATAGGCTGCTAATGATACCGGCGCGCAGGCCGGGCAGGGCGGCAAAAATGTAAAACGTCAGCTCTAAAGCCGATCAAGCTTGGGTGGGGGCCAGCAATTGAGTGGTCACCAGGGCAGCCAAAGCGTTTTCCTGGGTGCCAAAGCGCTTGAGCAGTGCTGCTTGCTTGTCGGCACTGAGGCGGTTCCAGACTTCGACCATCTGCAAGGCAGCGTCGAGTACAGCGGCGTCCGGCGTGTCGGAAGGGGAGGTGGTCATAGTGAAGGTCTCGGATGATTCAGGCAGTGTGGAAAGCGCTCAAAGGCGCGCTTTCCACACGGTCTGGTACGGCGTCAGTCCCGGCTTTCGCGCTCGACTGGTTTTGCTTCTTTGGCCTCAGGCTGCTTGTCGCTGGCCTGCTGCGGTGTTGGCTGCTCAGTTGGGTGCAGGCTTGGGAAGGGGAGATTAGGTATCTCGTGCATCGTGGTCGCTCCTCGCAAGGTCTGTTTTTTCAATCGCAGGTGATTCCGCGCTCTCAAAAAGCCTTGGCAGGATACAGCACCGTAAATGACAAAAAGACTTTTATCTCGACGTATGCACAATTTTTAATGGTTCAGACGCAAGTGACATGAGGTCACACCCCTAGAACGGCACCTTGCCCAGAATCATGTCGCGGTACATCACAAAATCTCCCAGCAAGCTGTAGAACGGGTGTTGAAAGGTGGCGGGACGGTTCTTTTCGAAGAAGAAGTGACCAATCCAGGCAAAGCTGTAGCCCGCGAGCGGCAAGGCCAGCAGCAGGACCCATGAACCTCTGCCGATGGCGTACGCAAGAATGCCGATCACCAGGGTGGTGCCGATAAAGTGCAGGCGTCGGCAGGTACTGTTGCCATGCTCGGCCAAGTAGTACGGGTAGAACTCGGCAAAACTGTTGTATTTCTTGATGTTTTCCACGGTCACCGGCCCTCTGGTTGTTGTGCCGCCAACGGGTGTGCGGCGGGGAGCTTATTTGAGTCTAGAGTGATCAGTGGTAACAGCCAGTGACAATAGATGCCACTTTAGTATCCTTGGCTTCCTGGCTGCCGTTTGAGCCTGCTTTCAACAAGAAGACGCCATGAGCGAACGAACAACTTCTGCAAGCTGGGCGATGGGCATCGTCAAGGCGCTGGAAATGGATGGCCTGGATTGCCGTGCCTTGTTCAAGCAACTGGGCCTGGATTATGCGGCCCTCAGTGATCCCGATGCGCGCTTCCCGCAAGACGCCATGACCCGCCTGTGGCAACGCGCGGTAGAGGTGTCGGGTAACCCGGCGATTGGCCTGAACATGGGCAAGTTGGTGCGCCCGGCCTCGTTTCACGTTGCCGGTTATGCGTTGATGTCCAGCAACACCCTGGCCGAAGGCTTTATGCGATTGGTGCGCTACCAGCGCATCATCGCCGAAAGCGCTGATTTGAGTTTTCGACTGTTAACCGAAGGCTATGCGTTGATTCTGACGGTGCATGGCGATCACCTGCCGCCCACCCGTCAAAGCGCCGAAGCCTCGCTGGCCAGCGCCCTGGCCCTGTGTGGCTGGCTCACCGGGCGCACCCTGCAGCCCCGCAAAGTGCTGCTGCAAGGCGAGCAGCCAGCGGACCTGGCGCCCTACCAACAGGCCTTTCATGCGCCTTTGCAATTCAATGCACCCTATGACGCGCTGATTTTCGAGCAGGCTGACATGGAGGCGCCGCTGCCCACGGCCAACGAAGCCATGGCGCTGTTGCATGATCGCTTTGCCGGTGAATACCTGGCACGTTTTTCCGAAAGCCGGGTGACCCATAAGGCGCGTCAGGTGCTGTGCCGCCTGTTGCCTCAGGGCGAGCCCAAGCGCGAAGCGGTGGCCCAGACGCTGCACCTGTCCCAGCGCACCTTGCAGCGGCGTTTGCAGGAGGAGGGCACCAGTTTCCAGGCCTTGCTTGATGACACCCGGCGCGAACTGGCCGAGCAGTACCTGGCACAACCCAATATGACCTTGCTGGAAATCGCCTACCTGCTGGGGTTTGCCGACCCGAGCAACTTTTTCCGCGCGTTTCGCCGCTGGTTCGATGCCACGCCCGGCGAATACCGGGCGCGCTTGCAGCAAATGTCGTCGGTCAGTGACGCCAGAACGCCGGAATGCACAACACAAACACGGTGATGATCTCCAGGCGCCCCAGCAACATGCCCAGGGACAGGATCCACTTGGCGGCATCCGGCAGGGTGGCGAAGTTGCCGGCCGGGCCGATGGTTTCGCCCAGGCCGGGGCCGACGCCGGAAACGGTACTGGCGGCGCCGGTCAACGCGGTCATCCAGTCCACGCCCAGCAGTGACAGCGCCAGGGCGATCATGCAGATGGTGATGGCGAAGAAAAACGAAAAAGTCAGAATCGAGCGCACGATCTCCTCATCGAGGCGATGGCCGTTGTACTTCTGCTTGATCACCGCGCGGGGATGGATCAACTGGTTCAAGTTGGCCTTGAGCAGGATGTAGGCCACCTGGAAACGGAAGATCTTGATACCGCCTGCGGTGGAGCCTGAGCAGCCGCCGATAAAGCCCAGGTAGAAGAACAGCATCAGTGAGAAGTTGCCCCACAAGCTGTAGTCCCCCAGTGCAAAGCCGGTGGTGGTCACCACAGACGTCACGTTCAGCGCCACATGGCGCAAGGCATCGAGCCAATGCAGGTTGGTGGTCCACCAGTACCAGGTGCCGAGTACCAGCCAGGTCACCAGCAACAGGCCGAGCAAGCCTTGCACCTGCTGGTCCTTGATCAGCGCTCGACGGTTACCGCGCAAAGTGGCCACGTACAGGGCGAACGGCAAGCTGCCAAGGATCATTACCACCACCGCGACCCAGTGCACCGCCGGTTGTTTCCAATGGGCCAGGGACTCGTCCGAGGTGGAAAACCCACCCGTGGAAATCGCCGACATCGCATGGTTGATCGCATCGAACACGCCCATTCCGGCCCACCAGAAGGCCAGGCTGCCGAAGATGGTGATGCCCACATACGCCGCCACGATCAGGCGCGCCACCATGTGTGAACGAGGCATGACCTTTTCCGAGCGATCCGAGGATTCGGTCTGGAACAGGCGCATGCCACCAATGCGCAGCAGCGGGAGGATCGCCACCGCCATGCCGATAAAGCCGATACCGCCAAGCCAGTGCAGCAACGAACGCCACATCAAAATGCCCGGCGACATGCTGTCCAGGCCGCTCAACACGGTGGAGCCGGTGGCGGTGATGCCGGACATGCTTTCAAAGAACGAGTCGGTGTAGCTGATGTGCTGGGTCAGCAAAAAGGGCAGGGCGGCGAAGATGCACACCACCACCCAACTGCTGACCGTCAGCAGGTACATGTCCCTGGGGCGCAGGTGCACGTGCTCGGGGCGGCCAGGAATGACCAACGCCAACCCGGCGATAAAGGTGATCAGGCTGGCCCACAGGAACGAGGGCAGGTCGCTGGTGCGTTCGAAGATCACCAGGGTCGCCATCGGGATTACCATGGCGACCGCAAGGGTGATCAGGAAGATGCCGATGATGAAACCGATGATGCGCAGGGTCGGCAACGCCATGAAGTTCGCTCGGGTGATTGGGCAGAGGCGCCATTCTACCTGCGGTGCAGGTCTTGTAAACCGAGGGCCGCGGGTTGATGGAGAACCCCTGTGGGAGCTGGCCTGCCAGCCGGCGTATATTCACCTGACGCCTCGCAATCCAATGTGGGAGCTGGCTTGCCTGCGATGGCGGTGTGTCAGTTACAGATTAGTTGACTGAACCACCGCCATCGCAGGCAAGCCAGCGCCTACAGGGATAGACGCGGCAGTTATTGCGCGCATGAAAAAGGCGACCCGCAGGTCGCCTCTTTTAACTGTGCTTGATCAGAACTCGTGATCAGCGCTGTCCGGGTTCAGGTCACTGATACCCAGCTTGCCAGCAGCGGCTTCGATCGAACCGGTCTGCTTGACCAGGGCGGCAATCGAGTCACGCACGATCTGGTTGCCCTTTTCATTGTCAGCGGCGATCAACTGGTCGTAGTGCTCGCCGTTGTTGGCGTGGTCAACCATCACCTGGATCTTCGCTTCGGTGGCTGCCAGGTCAGCCTTGAGGGCTGCGTCGGCTGCCGGGTCGACCTTGGCCACCAGAGACGACAGGCTGGCGCCGGTCAGCTTGGTGCCGTCAACACGGGTGTATTCGCCCAGGTAGACGTTACGGATGCCCTTGGCGTCGTAGAAATGCGAGTAATGGGTGTTGTCGCTGAAGCAGTCCTGCTCGTCTTCCGGCGAGTTGGCTTCCAGGGACACTTTCATGCGCTCCCCGGCGAGTTCGCCCAGGGACAGGCTGCCCATGCCGAACAGCATTTTACGCAAACCGTCGGTGCCCGGTTCCGACTCCAGGGTGGCGCGGTAGTTGTCTTCGACGTTGGGCTTCCAGTTGTCGACCATTTCCTGCAGGTCGCTGACCAGCAGTTGGGTGACAGCACGCAGGTAAGTGCGGCGACGCTCGTTGTGACCGCCGGTTGCACCGTCACCGGTCATGTAGTCCGACGCCGGGCGGTTGCCCGCGCCTGGGCCGGTGCCGTTAAGGTCCTGGCCCCACAGCAGGAATTCGATGGCGTGGTAGCCGGTGGCGACGTTCGCTTCGGAACCGCCCAGCTCATTGAGGCTGGCGAGTTTTTCCGGGGTGATCTCCTTGACGTCGACCTTGTCTTCGCCCACCTGAATCTCGTTGTTGGCGATGATATTGGCGTTGGCACCTGGGTTGCCCAGCGCGTGCTCGTAGGACTTGTCGACGTAGTCGATCAGGCCTTCGTCCAGGGGCCAGGCGTTCACTTGGCCTTCCCAGTCGTCGATGATGGTGTTGCCGAAGCGGAATACTTCGCTCTGCAGGTAGGGTACGCGTGCGGCGATCCAGGCGGTACGGGCCGCTTTCAGGGTTTCGTCGTTCGGGTTGGCGAGGAAAGTATCGATTGCGGTCTGCAGGGTTTTTGCGGTGGATTCGGCATCGCTGTACACCGCAAACACCATGTCTGCGTAGTGCGCGACCACGGCCTTGGCGGCTGCTTCGTCGACCTGGCCTGCCGGGGCAGCCGCCGGTGCGGTAGTGCTGGCGGCAGCGGGTGCCTGGGGCGCGGCGGCCTTGTCTTTACCTTCGCCGCAACCGGCGAGAGAAATGGCAATGGCCAGCAGACTGGCGGTGGCCAGGGGCATACGAATCATGGCGAACATCCTGCTTCGGTTGTTGAAAGGGCGCGCGGGGAGCGCAAACGCTGCGACATAATGCGAAAGATTTGCATTTTGTGTAAAGGCTTATACGCGGGAAATATTGAGTATCGAAGTGTAAATTCAAAGACTCACGGCGTTATTACGTTCGGACTGCTTCAGATAAGCCGTCAACTCCCGGGCCTGCAGCGGTTTGCTGTAGTGATAACCCTGCCCTTCATGGCACCCCTCGGAGATGATGTAGGCCTCCTGTTCGGCGGTCTCCACCCCTTCGGCAATCACCTGCATGCTCAGGCTTTTACCCAATTGGATAATGGCGCGCACGATGGTTGCGTCATCGTCGTCGTCCTGCAGGTCCTGCACGAAGCTCTTGTCGATCTTGATCTTGTCCAGTGGCAGGCTTTTGAGGTAACTCAGGGAGGAATAGCCGGTGCCGAAGTCATCAATGGCGATCAGCGCCCCGGACCGACGCAGGCTCAGCAGATGCTGGGCGGCGGTGCTAATGTCTTCCATCAGGCCGGTCTCGGTGACTTCCAGCTCCAGGCTGCGTGGCGGCAGGCGATAGATCTGCATCAGGTTGTTGACCACCCTCGGCAACTCGGTGTGGTGCAGTTGCACCGTGGACAGGTTGACGGCCATGCGCAGCGCCGTGAAACCCTGGTCATGCCATTCGCGCAATTGCCGGCACGCTTGGTCCAGCACCCATTCGCCAATGGGAATGATGGTGCCGTTCTGTTCCGCCAGCGGGATAAACAAGTCCGGCGGTACCAGCCCATGTTCCGGGTGTTGCCAGCGCAGCAGGGCCTCCACGCCGACCACCTGATGGTCGCGATAGCTGATTTGCGGTTGGTACACCAGGTGGAACTGCTCGCGGCTCAGGGCATCGCGCAGGTCTTTCTCCAGTTCACGGCGCCGGCGCATTTCGCTGTCGACGCTGGCGATATAAAACTGATAGCGGTTGCGCGAGCGGCTCTTGGCCAGGGTCATGGTCTGCTCGGCTTTTTGCAGCAACTTCTCGGTGCTGTCGCCATCTTCCGGAAACAGCGTGATGCCGATGGTGGCGCGCAGGCGGATCAGGTCGTGGTCGAGGGCGAATTCAGCCTCCAGGTCATCGAGGATGCTTTGTGCCAGTTCGGCGGCCTCGTAGGGCTGGTCGATATCGGCTTGCACCAAGGCGAACTGGTCGCCGCCCAGGCGGGCGAGCGTGCCCAGGCGGCCACTATGGGCGCGCAGGCGGTCGGCCAGGGCCAGCAAGAGTTTGTCGCCGGCCTGGTAGGTGAATTGCTCGTTGACGCTCTTGAAGTCATCCAGCCCCACGCATAACACCGCGACACGGCGTTGCCGGCGGCCAGCGTCCGTTAGGATCTTGTCCAGTTGCGCCTGCAACTTCTGGCGGTTCGGCAGGCCGGTCAGGAAGTCGTACTGGGCCATGCGCAACAGGCTGGACTCGGCCTCGTGCCGCAGGTGGGTATTGCGCTCAATGGATTCGAGCAATTGGTTGGCGGTGTTTATCCACTGCCCCAGTTCGTTGCGTTCATGACCCTTGAGCTGAGGGATCTTGTGCTCGCTGGGGCGGTCCGGGTTGATCGAGGTCAGGTGTTGGAGCATCCGCGACAGCGGTTTGGTCAGCATCCAGTGATACACCAGGTACAGCACCAGCCCCATGACCAGGGCGCGCAATACGCCCGAGATAAAGATGATGACCGAGCTGACCAGGAAACTTCGGCCATAGGTGGCGGTGTCGAGGGTGATGCTCAGGTCGCCGTAATATTCGCTGTAGGGGCCCTTGCCGACTAATGCGGTAGTAAAGGATCGTTCCTGGCCAAGAATCAGGTCGGTCAGCCAGCGGCTGGGGGACCGCTGTAAAGGGCGGCTTTTTTCCGCCAACATGGTCTCGTTGGGATGGCCGATAGAGGCCATGCGCACAGCATCGTCCTGGAACAGACCTTCGATCACCTGCATGCCCATCTCGCGATCCAGGCTGTACACGGCCTGGGTCGAGGGGTCGCGAAACATGTCGAGGATGCGCTGGGCATCGCCCGCCACGGCCTGGCGTGTCTTGTAGGCATCAAAAACGATCTGCGCCACGCTCAGCGCCACACCCACGATCAAGGCCGACAGCAGCACAACCCGTAGCAACTTCACCGACAAGCTGTTCTTGAGTTCCAGCTTCAAAGGGGCATTCCTTGTCTCATGCGGGTGGCCGTCAATATGCCATGAGTATTGGCAATCTGGGGAGGGCAGTCAAAGGGACATTACTGTGGGAAGGGGGGTGGCGCTTTGCAGCGACGGTGGGCAGGAAAACGGCGGATGGAATCCGCCGTGAATGTTGCCTTGCGGGGGCAAGTGGTTGTTTGATTAAAAATTAATCTGTGGTGGGGCAGATGACTGTGGATCCGCGCCCAGTTGGCCGCCTTGGGCTCCGTCCGTGACACGGTCCATCACGTCCTTGAGTAGATCCATTCCCATCTCGGCCGCTTTTCCTGCAATGGGCAGTGCCACCGAGGCGGCGGCGCCGGCGGCGGCCATCATCGAAACTGGTTCCATAGTTGACTCTCCTGCGTTGGACGAGAGGTGTATTCCTCTCTTCGACTACGTGGCCGGTTCGTCTCAATGAGTTCCATTTTTTCGGCCGATCCACACTCGTCGCCCAAAAAAAAGCCCGGCAATCGCCGGGCTTTTCCTACTGCAAGCATCGCTTAGGCAGTGAAGGCCTTGCCTTCGAACTGCTCAGCCACGAACTTCCAGTTGACCAGGTTCCAGAACGCTTCCACATACTTTGGACGCACGTTGCGGTAGTCGATGTAGTAGGCGTGTTCCCACACGTCGCAGGTCAGCAGCGGGGTGTCGCCGTTGGTCAGCGGGTTGCCGGCGCCGATGGTGCTGGCCAGGGCCAGGGAACCGTCAGCCTTTTTCACCAGCCAGCCCCAACCGGAACCGAAGGTGCCAACCGAAGTCTTGGTGAACTCTTCTTTGAACTTGTCGAACGAACCGAACGCAGCGTTGATGGCTTCAGCCAGCGCGCCGGTTGGTTGACCGCCGGCGTTTGGCGCCAGGCAGTTCCAGTAGAAGGTGTGGTTCCAGACCTGAGCGGCGTTGTTGAAGATACCGCCCGAGGAAGACTTGACGATCTCTTCCAGGGTCTTGCCTTCGAACTCGGTGCCAGGCACCAGGTTGTTCAGGTTCACGACATAGGTGTTGTGGTGCTTGTCGTGGTGGTACTCCAAGGTTTCCTTGGAGATGTGCGGCTGCAGGGCATCGTGTGCGTAGGGCAGCGGCGGCAATTCGAAAGCCATGATGATTCTCCTAATCAGGTCAGTTGCGGTGAGCGCAAGGCCGATCACGGGCGGCCAAACATGCGCCGGGGAGTTTGTACTCTTTGCGGCGCAGGGGTCCGATCATAGCACCGGGGGTGCGGCATAACCACGCAACAACTGTGTGGGATAGAGGTTCCAGAGCGTTTTGGAATATTGCTCAGGCGCTGATCAGTTGATAGGCCACCCAGAACATCATTACCGCGACCAGCAGGTCCAGCAGGCGCCAGGTGGCCGGGCGTGCCAACCAGGGTGCCAGCCATGCCGCGCCCAGCGCCAGGGTGGAGAACCACAGGAACGAGGCACTGGCTGCTCCGGCTACATAAGCACCCGGTTCGGTTTGTTGCGCGCCCAGGGAGCCGATCAGCAGGACGGTGTCCAGGTAGACATGGGGGTTGAGCAAGGTGACCGCCAAGGCGCTCAGCAGCACGGCGCGCATTGAGCGTGTCTTGAGGCTGTCGCTTTGGTCCAGGCTCTGTTTCGAGCAGGCCCTGCGTAGCGCGCATGCGCCGTACCAAAGCAAGAACGCTGCGCCGCCCCAGCGTGCCACCGCCAGCAGTATCGGGCTTTGCGCCAGCACGGTGGCCAGCCCGAATACCCCGGCGGCTACTAAAATCGCATCGCACACGATGCACAGCGCCGCCACCGGTAAATGATGTTCGCGGCGCAGGCTTTGTGCCAATACAAAGGCATTTTGGGTGCCGATCGCCATGATCAGGCCGAGAGCGACCAGCAATCCGTTCACATAGCTTTGCCACATAGGGTTTACTCCGCGTTCGCTGCCAATTGCCGCAATACGTCCATGGCCCGCTGGGCATCGGCGCGGCCGACGAACAGGTGGTCGTGGTAGTAGCCGGCAATCACGTTGCAACTGATACCGGCTTGGCCCAGCGCGCTGGCGAAGGCGGCGGTCAGGCCCACGGCTTCAAGGGCGGAATGCACATTCAGGGTGATCCAGGCGGCAAGATAGTCGAAGCTCAACCCAGCCTGTTCGGCCTGTTGTCGTTCGACAATCACCGTCAGCCCTTCCTGTTCACGAAAACTGCCGATGACCTCGCAGCCCGCAGGGATACGGTTGTCGGGAAGGGTGCAGAACACATAGTCGCCGTCATTCAACTGCGGGCTCATGCTGCGCAATAAAGTGGTCAGGGCGGTTTCGCCAGCCATGTGAGGTTTCCTTAAGTGGGGAAGCAATGCTGGTCATTTTCACGGGAGAGCCTGTATAAGAAAAACCAATATTGCTGATCGCTCATTAGAGAAACTGATGTTCGACTATAAATTGCTTTCTGCCCTGGCGGCGGTGGTGGAACAAGCCGGCTTTGAGCGCGGTGCCCAGGTGCTGGGGCTGTCGCAGTCAGCCATCTCTCAACGCATCAAGCTATTGGAAGCGCGCATTGGCCAGCCGGTGTTGATACGCGCCTCGCCGCCGACGCCCACCGATATCGGCCGGCGCTTGCTCAACCATGTGCAACAGGTGCGCTTGCTGGAGCGTGACCTGCAAAGCCAGGTGCCGGCCCTGGACGAGGAGGGCATGCCCGAGCGTCTGCGCATTGCCCTGAATGCCGACAGCCTCGCCACTTGGTGGGCCGAGGCGGTCAGCGACTTCTGCGCCGAACAGCATTTGCTGCTGGACCTGGTGGTCGAAGACCAGACCGTGGGCCTCAAGCGCATGCGCGCCGGTGAAGTGGCGGCCTGCATTTGCGCCAGCGAGCGTCCCGTGGCCGGTGCCCGCAGCCTGTTGCTGGGCGCCATGCGTTATCGGGCCCTGGCCAGCCCGGCCTTTCTGGCGCGGCATTTTCCTGGGGGCGTGCGGGCTGACCAATTGGCGCGCACGCCTGCGCTGGTGTTCGGCCCGGATGATTTCCTGCAGCACCGCTACCTGGCGTCCCTGGGCGTGGACGGTGGTTTCGAACACCATCTATGCCCGTCATCCGAAGGCTTTATCCGCCTGACAGAAGCCGGCCTGGGCTGGGGCTTGGTGCCTGAATTACAGGTGCGTGACCAGTTGGAAACCGGCGTGCTGGTCGAGTTATTGCCAGATAAGCCCATCGATGTGCCGCTGTACTGGCATCATTGGCGCAGTGGCGGGCAACTGTTGGGCTTGCTGACCGACCATCTGGCCGATGTGTGTGGTCATTGGTTGGTGCCGTTGGAGTGATGGCGCGCGTCAAGGCAAGAGCGATGAAAAACGAAAGAACACGGAGTACGACATGAAAATTCTGGTCACCGGCGCAAGCGGCTTCATTGGCGGGCGCTTTGCGCGCTTCGCCCTTGAACAAGGCCTGGACGTGCGGGTCAACGGGCGGCGCGCCGAGGGTGTGGAGCACCTGGTACGGCGCGGTGCCGAGTTTATCCAGGGTGACTTGAATGATGCCGACCTAGTGCGCGACCTGTGCCGCGATGTCGAAGCCGTGGTGCATTGCGCCGGCGCCGTCGGGCTGTGGGGCAAGTACCAGGACTTCCACCAGAACAATGTGCTGGTCACCGAAAACGTCGTCGAGGCCTGCCTGAAACAGCGCGTCGGGCGCCTGGTGCACCTGTCGTCGCCGTCGATCTACTTTGACGGTCGCGACCATCTGGGGCTCACCGAAGAACAAGTGCCCAAGCGTTTCAAGCATCCCTATGCCGCCACCAAATACCTGGCTGAGCAGAAGGTCTTTGGCGCCCAAGAGTTCGGCCTGGAAGTGATAGCCCTGCGCCCACGATTTGTTACCGGGGCCGGCGATATGAGCATCTTCCCGCGCCTGCTGAAAATGCAGCGCAAGAACCGCCTGGCGATCGTCGGCGACGGCTTGAACAAAGTCGACTTCACCAGCGTGCATAACCTTAACGAGGCGCTGCTCAGCAGTTTGCTCGCCACTGGCTCGGCCCTGGGAAAAGCCTACAACATCAGCAACGGCGCACCGGTGCCGATCTGGGATGTGGTGAACTACGTGATGCGGCAAATGGAGCTGCCCCAGGTGACCCGTTACCGCTCCTACGGTGTGGCCTACAGCGTGGCGGCCCTGAATGAAGCCTTCTGCGCGATGTGGCCGGGGCGGCCGGAACCGGCGTTGTCGCGCCTGGGCATGCAGGTGATGAACAAAGATTTCACCCTCGACATCAGCCGCGCCAGGCATTATCTCGACTACGAGCCCAAAATCAGCCTGTGGGCCGCGCTCGACGAGTTCTGCAGCTGGTGGAAAGCCCAGGACCCGGGCCGCCAATAAGCTCATAAGCAGCAACACTTCGGGAACCCAATTCCAGGTTCCGAGTCGATCCATGCGCCGGGAGTGCGGTTTATACTCCTGCCGCTCGGCTTTGCAGCCAGCCATCTCATTGATTCAGGGTAGATTCATGCGTAACGATGCTAAAGACGACTTCGACAACGTTCCCAGCCTGCGGGCCGATACTGGGGATGACGATGATTTCGTGCCGACCGCCGCGACGTCGGTGCGTTCGCGAACGACGCCCGTGGTCAAGGTCAAGAGCGCCAGCACTGGCCCGTTGTGGGCACTGGTCGGCGCGCTGTTGATTGCCTTTGCAGGCCTGGCCTGGTGGAGCTTCCAGCAGATCTCCCTGATGGGCCAGCAGTTGGTTGCCACCCAGGAAAGCTTTGCCCGCATCAGCGAGGAAGCGGCGGGGCGCCTGCAGGCGATTTCCGGCAAGGTCGTGGCCAGCGAAGCCAATGTGAACAACGGCAGCGAAGCGTTGAAGCTGCAGATCAAGCAACTCGAAGCCCAGTTGCAGGAACAGGGCAAGCAACAGTTGGGCGTCGCGGGTCAAGCCACCGAACTGGACAGCCGCCTGGCCCAGATGAGTGCCAGCACCGCCGAACTGACAGCGGCCAATACCAAGCTGCAAGGCCAGGTGCAGGCCCTTACTGACGCTGTCGCCAGCCTCACGGCAGCACAGGCCGAGACCAAGGGTCTGGCCACCGATGTGGCGGCCTTGAAGAAACAAGGCAACCCTAGCGCGGCCATCGCCCGTCTCGAGCAGGACTTGCTGGTGCTCAAGAGCGCTCAGGAAAACCAGCCGGCCAATATCGACGCGCCGACCAACAAGGAATTCGACGTGTTCCGCATCCAGACCACGCGCAATATCACCACCTTGCAGAGCCAGGTGCAGAACTTGAATCAGCGTCTCAATGCGCCTGCTGCGGCCACACCACTGGGTCAATGAACGCGAAATCGTCCTCTGTAGGAGCGAACAAGCTCGCTCCTACATGGATTGTCACCGCTCGGTGACATTTCTTCTCCCCTTCGTTACTTGCCCATCCCGCGCCCTTGTTTAGACTCCGGTCATCCCAAAAAAACAATAAGGGCCACCCATGACCACCCATCCACTGCCTGCCAGCAGTTGGCTGAATGCACCTGCCCATCACGCTTGGCTCGCCGCAGAAGGCCAGCGCCTGTTGGCGTTCGCCAAGGCATCGCGCCTGCCGGACGGTTTCGGCAACCTCGACGATAAAGGCCAGTTGCCGGCCACTGCCCGCGCCGAAACCATGAACACCGCGCGCATGACCCACAGCTTTGCCATGGCCCATGCCATGGGGTTGCCGGGTTATGCCGAGCTGGTGGCGCACGGTGTGGCAGCGCTCAGCGGCCCGCTGCGTGACAGTGAGCACGGTGGCTGGTTCGCCGCGCCCCAGGCGGCTGATGGCAACACCGGCAAGGCCGCCTACCTGCACGCCTTCGTGGCCCTTGCCGCCAGCTCTGCCGTAGTGGCCGGCGCGCCGGGTGCGCGCACATTAATGAACGACGCCGTCCATATCATCGACCAGTTCTTCTGGAGCGAAGAGGAGGGCGTCATGCTCGAATCCTTTGCCCGAGACTGGAGCGGCGTCGAAGCCTACCGTGGCGCCAACAGCAACATGCACGCCACCGAAGCTTTCCTGGCATTGGCCGATGTCAGTGGTGATACACGTTGGCTGGACCGTGCGCTGCGCATCGTTGAACGGGTGATCCATACTCATGCCGCTGGCAACCAGTTCATGGTCATCGAACATTTCGATACGCACTGGAAGCCGTTGCTCGGTTACAACCAAGACAACCCTTCCGATGGCTTTCGCCCTTACGGCATCACCCCAGGCCATGGTTTTGAATGGGCGCGGTTGCTGCTGCACCTGGAAGCTGCGCGCCTTGAGGCCAAGCTGGCCACGCCGGACTGGCTGGTGAGCGACGCCAAAGGCCTGTTCGCCAGTGCCTGCGAGTACGCCTGGGCGGTGGATGGTGCGCCGGGCCTTGTCTACACTTTGGATTGGAACCAACGCCCAGTAGTACGCGAGCGCCTGCACTGGACCCATGCCGAAGCCAGCGCCGCTGCTCAGGCGCTGCTCAAACGTACCGGTGAGCTGCATTACGAAACCTGGTACCGACGTTTCTGGGAGTTTTGCGAAACCCACTTCATCGACCGGCTCCAGGGCAGTTGGCACCACGAACTCAGCCCGCACAACCAACCCAGCAGTAATATCTGGGGCGGTAAACCTGACCTGTACCATGCCTGGCAAGCGGTAGTGCTGCCTGCACTGCCCTTGGCACCCAGCTTGGCCAGTGCATTGGGCGGCGGATGCTATGTCACCAAGTGGTGACATTTGTGCGTCCCTTTGTTACCTGCGCCCTGAAAATCCATGTTTAAACTCCGTGCAGCGCAAGCTCTAGACTTGCATGCATAACAACAAGAAAAGGTACTCAGATGAACGCGATTAATCGCCTCGCCGTCGCTATTTCCATTGCCTCGTTGTTCCCCCTCAGTGCATTTGCCGCCGACTCCAAAGGTACGGTGGAAGTGGTGCATTGGTGGACCTCGGGCGGTGAAAAAGCGGCTGTGGATGTCCTGAAGGCCCAAGTTGAGAAAGACGGCTTTACCTGGAAAGACGGTGCTGTAGCAGGCGGCGGTGGCGCCACTGCCATGACCGTGCTCAAAAGCCGCGCGGTTGCTGGTAACCCGCCAGGCGTTGCCCAGATCAAAGGCCCCGACATCCAGGAATGGGCGTCGACTGGCCTGCTCGACACCGACGTGCTCAAAGACGTCGCCAAAGAAGAAAAATGGGATTCGCTGCTCGACAAGAAAGTCTCCGACACCGTGAAATACGACGGTGACTACGTGGCCGTGCCGGTGAATATCCACCGCGTGAACTGGCTGTGGATCAACCCGGAAGTCTTCAAGAAAGCCGGCATCACCAAGAACCCAACCACCCTCGAAGAATTCTATGCAGCGGGCGACAAGCTCAAGGCTGCAGGCTTCATTGCGCTCGCCCACGGCGGCCAGCCTTGGCAGGACAGCACCGTGTTCGAAGCGGTGGTGCTCTCGGTGATGGGCGCCGATGGCTACAAGAAAGCCCTGGTCGACCTGGATAACGGCGCATTGACCGGCCCGGAAATGGTCAAGGCCCTCACTGAACTGAAGAAAGTCGCGACCTACATGGACGTCGACGGCAAGGGCCAGGACTGGAACCTGGAGGCTGGCAAGGTCATCAACGGCAAGGCCGGCATGCAGATCATGGGTGACTGGGCCAAGTCCGAATGGACTGCGGCCAAGAAAGTCGCCGGCAAGGATTATGAGTGCGTAGCGTTCCCGGGCACTGATAAAGCCTTCACCTACAACATCGACTCCCTGGCGGTGTTCAAGCAGAAAGACAAAGGCACTGCCGCGGGCCAGCAGGACATCGCCAAAGTGGTGCTGGGTGAAAACTTCCAGAAGGTGTTCAGCATCAACAAGGGCTCGATCCCTGTGCGTAACGACATGCTGACCAAGATGGAATCCTACGGCTTTGATTCCTGCGCCCAGACCGCCGCCAAGGACTTCCTGGCCGACGCCAAGACTGGCGGCCTGCAGCCAAGCATGGCGCACAACATGGCCACGACCCTGGCGGTACAGGGTGCGTTCTTTGATGTCGTGACCAACTTCATCAACGACCCGAAAGCCGACCCGGCCGATACCGCCAAGAAGCTGGGTGCTGCGATCAAGTCAGCCAAGTAAGACTTGGTAGCGGATTTTTGTGGGAGCCGGGCTTGCCCGCGATGCAGGCAACTCGGTGTGCCGGTTACACCGAGGTGATGCCATCGCAGCGGTGCGACGATTCGACAAGCCAGCTCCCACACAAACCGCGTTCGACAAGAGACTCACCTTGTAGTCCTTTTTCCCTGTACTGGATTTTCCCATGAGTTCTGTTGCTGTGTTCAGCAAGGCCTCGCCATTCGATGTGCTGCAGCGCTGGCTCCCTAAACTGGTGCTGGCGCCGAGCATGTTCATCGTGCTGGTGGGCTTTTATGGCTACATCCTGTGGACGTTCGTGCTGTCGTTCACCACCTCGACCTTCCTGCCCAGCTACAAATGGGCGGGCCTGGCGCAGTATCAGCGGCTGTTCGACAACGACCGCTGGTGGGTGGCGAGCAAGAACCTGGCCGTGTTCGGCGGCATGTTCATCGGTATCACCCTGGTGATCGGCGTGCTGCTGGCGATTTTCCTCGACCAGAAAATCCGCCGCGAAGGCTTTATCCGCACCATTTACCTGTACCCGATGGCGCTCTCCATGATCGTCACCGGTACCGCCTGGAAATGGTTGCTCAACCCGGGCATGGGCCTGGACAAACTCCTGCGGGACTGGGGCTGGGAAGGCTTCCGTCTCGATTGGCTGATCGACCCGGACCGCGTGGTCTACTGCCTGGTGATTGCCGCTGTGTGGCAAGCCTCCGGCTTTATCATGGCGATGTTCCTCGCTGGCCTGCGCGGTGTTGATCAGTCGATCATCCGCGCTGCGCAGATCGACGGCGCGAGCCTGCCGCGTATCTACTGGAGCGTGGTGCTGCCCAGCCTGCGTCCGGTGTTCTTCAGTGCGGTGATGATCCTGGCGCACATTGCGATCAAGAGCTTCGACCTGGTGGCGGCAATGACCGCAGGCGGCCCGGGCTACTCGTCCGACCTGCCGGCGATGTTCATGTACTCGTTCACCTTCAGTCGCGGCCAGATGGGCATGGGCTCGGCCAGTGCAATCCTGATGCTCGGTGCGATCCTCGCGATCATCGTGCCGTACCTGTATTCCGAGCTGAGGACCAAGCGTAATGACTAGTCTCGCCGCCAAACCTGCCATCAGCCTGAGCCGCATCGCGATCTACGCGGTGCTGATCCTGGCGGTGCTGCTGTACCTGGTGCCGCTGGTGGTGATGCTGCTCACCAGCTTCAAGACCCCGGAAGACATCAGCACCGGTAACCTGCTGAGCTGGCCCACCGTGGTCAGCGGCATCGGCTGGGTGAAAGCCTGGGCCACCGTGGATGGCTACTTCTGGAACTCGATCAAGATCACCGTTCCTGCTGTGCTGATCTCTACCGCTATCGGCGCCTTGAACGGCTACGTGCTGTCGTTCTGGCGCTTCCGCGGTTCGCAGCTGTTCTTTGGCCTGTTGCTGTTCGGCTGCTTCCTGCCGTTCCAGACCGTGTTGCTGCCCGCGTCGTTCACCCTCGGCAAGATGGGCCTGGCCAGCACCACCACCGGCCTGGTGTTTATCCACGTGGTCTACGGCCTGGCGTTCACCACGCTGTTCTTCCGTAACTACTACGTGAGCATCCCGGATGCGCTGATCAAGGCCGCACGCCTGGACGGAGCGGGGTTCTTCACCATCTTCCGCCGGATCATCCTGCCGATGTCGACGCCGATCATCATGGTCTGCCTGATCTGGCAGTTCACCCAGATCTGGAACGACTTCCTGTTCGGCGTGGTGTTCTCCAGTGGCGACTCCCAGCCCATCACGGTGGCGCTGAACAACCTGGTCAACACCAGTACCGGGGCCAAGGAATATAACGTGGATATGGCGGCGGCGATGATCGCCGGGCTGCCGACCCTGCTGGTCTATGTGATCGCAGGCAAGTATTTCGTGCGCGGCCTTACGGCTGGCGCGGTCAAGGGGTAATCATGGCTACGCTTGAACTTCGCAATGTAAACAAGACTTATGGCGCCGGCCTGCCCGACACCTTGAAGAACATCGAACTGTCGATCAAGGAAGGCGAGTTCCTCATCCTGGTCGGCCCGTCGGGCTGTGGTAAATCCACGCTGATGAACTGCATCGCTGGCCTTGAGACCATCACCGGCGGCGCGATCATGATCGGTGATCAAGACGTGAGCGGCATGAGCCCCAAGGACCGTGACATCGCCATGGTGTTCCAGTCCTACGCGCTGTACCCGACCATGAGCGTGCGCGAGAACATCGAGTTCGGCCTCAAGATCCGCAAGATGCCGCAAGCCGACATCGACGCCGAAGTGGCGCGCGTGGCCAAGTTGCTGCAGATCGAACACCTGCTCAACCGCAAGCCGGGCCAGTTGTCCGGTGGCCAGCAACAGCGCGTGGCCATGGGCCGTGCCCTGGCGCGCCGGCCGAAGATCTACCTGTTCGACGAACCGCTGTCCAACCTCGACGCCAAGCTGCGCGTCGAGATGCGTACCGAAATGAAGCTGATGCACCAGCGTCTGAAAACCACCACCGTCTACGTGACCCACGACCAGATCGAAGCGATGACCCTGGGCGACAAAGTGGCGGTGATGAAGGACGGGATCATCCAGCAATTCGGCACGCCAAAAGAAATTTACAACGACCCTGCCAACCTGTTTGTGGCAAGCTTTATCGGTTCACCACCGATGAACTTCGTTCCCATGCGCCTAAAACGCCAGAACGGTGATCTGGTGGCGGTGCTCGACAGCGGCCAGGCCCGTTGCGAGTTGGCGTTGGGCATGAATGACGCCGGGCTGGAAGACCGCGATGTGATCCTGGGCCTGCGCCCGGAGCAGATCGTGCTGGCAGCGGGCGAGGGTAATGGCTCGTCGAGCATTCGTGCCGAAGTCCAGGTCACCGAGCCGACCGGCCCGGACACCCTGGTGTTTGTGCAGCTCAACGACACCAAGGTCTGCTGCCGTTTGGCGCCGGACGTGGCACCGCAAGTGGGCGAGACCCTGACCTTGCAGTTCGACCCGGCCAAGGTATTGCTGTTTGACGCCAAGACCGGTGAGCGGTTGGGCACAGTGGCTTCATTGCCGGCACAGGGGCATGCCGACAATGTGACCCAGTTCAAGGGCCGTTAAGCAAGATAAGTGATTGTTTTAATTAAAAAATGTAACCCGCGTTAGATAAAAACAGTTTAATAACAATAAAGACGAGGATGTAGGGATGAAAAAGCAACACAACAACACCCGGCTGATCTGCCAACTGTCAGCGGCAGCAGCCCTTGTATTGTCCGCCAATGCGATGGCGGCCGATGCATTCAGCGCTGATTCCAAGTGGATGACCGGCGATTGGGGCGGCGAGCGTACCAAGCTGATCGAGCAAGGTATCGACATCAAGGCCGACTACGTGGGCGAGATGGGCTACAACGCCCACGGCGGCTACAACGACGACAAGACCGGTCGTTACTCCGACCAGTTCGGTCTGGGCGTGGCACTGGACCTGCAAAAACTGTGGGGCTGGGATAACACCCAGGCTAAGATCCAGTTGACCAACCGTAATGGCCAGAACATCTCCAATGACCGCATTGGCGACCCGCGTGCCGGCACCTTGAGTTCCTCGCAAGAAGTGTATGGCCGTGGCCACATGGTGCGTTTGACCCAGTTCTGGATTCAGCACCAGATGTTCGACAACAAGCTGGACGTGAAGCTCGGTTACTTCGGTGAAGGCGAAGACTTCAACACCTTCCCTTGCGACTTCCAGAACCTGTCGTTCTGCGGCTCCCAGGTCGGTAACTACGTCAATACCTGGTACAACTGGCCGGTCGCCCAGGCCGCTATCCGCGTGAAATACAACATCACGCCTGAGCTGTATGCGCAAATCGGTGCCTACAACCAGAACCCGTCGCAGCTGGAGCACGGCAACGGCTTCAAACTCAGCGGCAGTGGTACCAAGGGCACCGTGATTCCGGTGGAATTGGTCTGGTCGCCGAAGGTTAATAACCTGCCGGGCGAATACCGTGTGGGTTTCTATAAAAGTGCGGCCGATGCTCCGGATGTACGTGAAGACGTCAACGGTAACGATGCGGTCCTCAGCGGCGCCGACTTCCGTACCCGCAGCAGCAAGAAAGGCTACTGGTTCGTTGCGCAACAGCAACTCACCACCCATAACGGCGACGCTTCCCGTGGTTTGAACATTGCCGCCAACGCGACCTTCCATGACAAGGAAACCAACCTGGTCGACAACTACCAGTCGTTGATGCTCGTGTACAAAGGCCCATTCGACGCGCGTCCAAAAGATGACGTCGGCATTGGCGTCGCTCGCCTGCATGTCAACAATGATGTGAAGAAAAACTCGGAGCTGCTCAACGACGCCAGGGGCGTGAGCGACTACGACAATCCGCTGTACACGCCGATTCGTGAGACTGAGTACAACGTCGAACTCAACTACGGTTTCCACGTCACCAACTGGCTGACTGTGCGTCCGAACCTGCAGTACGTTGTCCAGCCTGGCGGCGTGGATAAAGTCGACAACGCGCTGGTAGCGGGCCTGAAAATTCAGTCTACGTTCTAACGCTGTTGCGATAAGCTCCTCTCTCTGTGCGCATTTGCGGGTAGCCATGGCTATCCGCTTTTTTTTGCGTGGCACTGTGATATTCGGGACCTGGCACATGCACGAGCAACCGCTGCAACGCTTTTTCAAATCCCTGCGCGAGCGTCCGGTGTTCGCCTGGGAGCGCTTTCAGATGCGCGATGTGTTGGTGATCGACCATCCGCTGTGCCAGGCGGTGTTCAGTCGCCAGGGTGCGCAATTGCTGCACTTTCAACCCACCGGCCAAAAGCCGTGGCTGTGGTGTGCCGCCAAATGGCCGCAAGTCGGGGCTATCCGTGGTGGCGTACCGGTGTGCTGGCCGTGGTATGGCCGTCACCCCAGCGAAAATGCCTGGCCTTCCCACGGTTGGGCCCGCTTGATCGACTGGAAACTGCTCGACAGCAGCACTGACGATGACGGCGTGCGCCTGCACTGGCAATTGCAACTGTGCGACTGGCAGGTGGACTTGCACGCACACTTGGGCGAAACCCTGGAACTGCGCCTGAGCACCGAGCATCACGACGAGCTGCCGTGCCAGTTGAGCCATGCATTGCACGCTTACTGGCGTATTGGTCACGTTGACGAGGTAGCGCTGTCTGGGCTCGAAGGGGCGCAGGGTTATGACCAGCTCAATCGCCAGGTTTGCCAGCAGGAAGGCGAATTGCGGGTCGATGGCGGATGCCAGCGGGTGTTCCAGCATGAGGGCGAACTGCAGCTCAAGGACCACGCCTGGCAGCGTGAACTGTGCATCGACACCGGCGACAGCGCCGACACGGTGGTGTGGCACCCGGGCAGCCGGCCGCTGTTGGGCGTGAGCTTTAACGAAGCGTCGGGGTTTGTGTGTGTGGAGGCGGCGATGGCGGCGGCGAGCCTGGCGCCGGGGGAGAGGGCGCATTTGAGTTTGCAGGCCAGGGCAGGGGTTTAGCGGTGTGGCTGATGGCGCTATCGCAGGCAAGCCAGCTCCCACCTTTGGAATGCATTCCCCTGTGGGAGCTGGCTTGCCTGCGATAGCGCCGGTACTGCTGGAAGAGCTGCCTGCTAGTTGAATTCATGATCGTTCCCACGCTCCGCGTGGAAATGCAGCCTATGACGCTCCGCGTCACGACGCTAAAGGCAGACGCAGAGCGTCCAGTGAGGCATTCCCACGCGGAGCGTGGGAACGATCAGTTGACACGGATTTAGTTGAATTCATCCCCCACCGGATATCGGCTGTCATTCAAGCTCTCTTTGATTTTCCGCAAATGCGGCTGAAAATCTACGCCACGGCGCAACGTCATGCCGGTCGCCAGCACATCCAGCACCGTCAATTGGATAATCCGAGAAGTCATCGGCATGTAGATATCCGTGTCTTCCGGCAGCGGGATGTTCAGGCTCACCGTACTGGCTTTGGCCAGCGGCGAGTTTTCGGCGGTGACGCCCAGCACTGACGCACCGTTTTCCCGAGCGATACGCGCCACTTCCACCAGTTCGCGGGTACGACCGGTGTAGGAAATGATCACGAACAACTCACCGGTGTGCGCCACCGAGGCGATCATGCGTTGCATCAGCACGTCGGCGTGGGCGGTCACTGCCAGGTTGAAGCGGAAGAACTTGTGCAACGCATCCATGGCCACCGGGGCTGAAGCGCCGAGGCCAAAGAAGTGGATCTGCCGTGCCTGGATCAACAAGTCCACGGCCTTGCTGATCAGCGCCGGGTCCAGGGCCTGGCAGGCACTGTCCAAGGAGGCAATGGCGCTGCCAAAGATCTTCTGGGTGTAGGCCTCGGGGTTATCATCGGCCTCCACGGCGCGGCTGACATACGCGGCGCCACTGGCCAGGCTTTGCGCCAACTGCAATTTGAGTTCAGGGTAACCGCTGACACCGAACGAACGGCAGAAGCGGTTGACCGTCGGTTCACTGACCGAGGCGGCCTGGGCGAGGGCGGCGATCGAGAAGCGTGTGGCCTGCTGCGGGTTGAGCAGGATCACTTCAGCGACTTTGCGCTCGGCCTTGTTCAATTCTTCGAGGCGGTTCCGGATCTGTTCCAGAAGATTTCGCACGCGGTCCATTCAGTCTTTCCTTCGGGCGACGATGCAAATAAAAAGGCGGCAACCAATCGATGAGTGGCTTTTCGCGGTGGCCTATCCTACTGAGGGTAGCTGAACACCACCACTCGCAATGCGTATTTCGGGAAAATGTTGTGGTTATTACTACATTTTTCCTTGAGTGATGCCTTGAAAAAAGGTATTTGTAGCTTAACTTGATAAAAGAACAAACATCATGCCTTCGATAACCGTGGAACCCTGCACCTTTGCCCTGTTTGGCGCCTTGGGTGATCTGGCGCTGCGCAAGTTATTTCCTGCCCTTTATCAACTCGATGGCGCCGGGTTGCTGCACGACGACACACGCATCCTGGCCCTGGCCCGTGAAGCCGGCTCCGAGCAGCAACACCTGGCCCATATCGAAAAAGAATTGCGTAAATACGTCGGCAAGGAACTCGACGAGGCCGTGGCCCAGCGTTTCCTCGCGCGCCTTTCGTATGTGCATGTCGACTTCATGAAGGCTGACGACTACGTTGCCCTGGCCGAAAAAGCCGGCAGCGATCAACGCCTGATTGCCTACTTCGCCACCCCGGCGGCGGTGTACGGCGCGATCTGCGAAAACCTGTCCAAGGTTGGCCTGGCGGAAAATACCCGCGTAGTGCTGGAAAAACCCATCGGTTCGGACCTGGAGTCATCGCGCAAGGTCAACGACGCCGTGGCGCAGTTTTTCCCGGAAAACCGCACCTACCGCATCGACCACTACCTGGGCAAAGAGACGGTGCAGAACCTGATTGCCCTGCGTTTCGCCAACAGCCTGTTCGAAACCCAGTGGAACCAGAACTATATTTCCCACGTGGAAATCACCGTGGCCGAGCAGGTTGGCATCGAAGGCCGTTGGGGTTACTTCGACAAGGCCGGCCAGCTGCGCGACATGATCCAGAACCACCTGTTGCAGCTGCTGTGCCTGATTGCCATGGACCCGCCGGCCGACCTGTCCGCCGACAGCATCCGTGACGAGAAGGTCAAGGTGCTCAAGGCCCTGGCGCCGATCAGCCCCGAAGGCCTGACCACCCAAGTAGTCCGTGGCCAGTACATCGCCGGCTACAGCGCTGGTAAAGCCGTGCCGGGTTACCTGGAAGAAGACAATTCCAACACCCAGAGCGACACCGAAACCTTCGTCGCCCTGCGTGCCGATATCCGCAACTGGCGTTGGGCCGGGGTGCCGTTCTACCTGCGTACCGGCAAGCGCATGCCGCAAAAGCTGTCGCAGATCGTCATCCATTTCAAGGAACCATCCCACTATATCTTCGCCCCCGAGCAGCGCTTGCAGATCAGCAACAAGCTGATCATCCGCCTGCAGCCGGACGAAGGTATTTCCTTGCGTGTGATGACCAAGGAACAGGGCCTGGACAAAGGCATGCAACTGCGCAGCGGGCCACTGCAATTGAATTTTTCCGACACCTATCGCAGCGCACGCATCCCCGATGCCTACGAGCGATTGTTGCTGGAAGTGATGCGCGGCAATCAGAACCTGTTTGTTCGCAAAGATGAAATCGAAGCCGCGTGGAAGTGGTGTGACCAGTTGATCGCCGGGTGGAAAAAATCCGGTGATGCGCCCAAGCCGTATGCGGCGGGGTCCTGGGGGCCGATGAGCTCCATTGCACTGATTACGCGGGATGGGAGGTCGTGGTATGGCGATATCTGAATTGAAACTGCCTCAGGGCGTCACTGCCCATGAGTACCGTACGCCTGCGCTGCTGGCCGATGGCCTGGCCAATGACGTGGCCGAACAACTGCGCGCGGCCATCAGTGCCCGTGGCGAGGCGACGTTGGTGGTGTCCGGTGGCCGCAGCCCCGTGGCGTTTTTCCAGAACCTGGCCAAGCAGGGCCTGGACTGGTCCAAGGTCACCATCACCCTGGCCGATGAGCGCTGGGTGCCGGTCGAACACGCGGACAGCAATGCCGGCCTGTTGAAGCAACACTTGCTGCAAGGCCCGGCGGCCAAGGCGAAGTTCTTGAGCCTGTACAGCCCTGCCGCCAACCTTGAAGACGCTGCCGAGCAGGCCGATCGCCTGCTGGCCGAGCTGCCTGCCATTGATGTGCTGGTGCTGGGCATGGGCGATGACGGTCACACCGCCTCGCTGTTCCCCAACAGTCCCAACCTGGCTGAAGCCCTGAAGCCCGACGGTACCCGCCGTTGCTGGCCGATGCTGGCACCGACCGTGCCGCACCAGCGCCTGACCATGAGTCGCGCGCTGTTGGCGACGGCCAACTACACCGTGCTGTCGATTTCCGGCAGTTCGAAATTGACTACCTTGAGCGCCGCCCTGGCCAGCAACGATGTTGCTGCCATGCCGATTCGCGCGTTTTTGCAACCTACTCTAGAGATTTACTGGTGCCCATGAGCCAAGGATCAGCCGCTATGAAAAGCCCCCAATCGACCGTGTCCATGGCGGATAAAGTTGCCTTGATCGACAGCCTCTGCGCCAAGGCGCGGATCCTGCCGGTGATCACCATCGCCCGCGAACAGGACATCCTGCCGTTGGCCGACGCCCTGGCCGCTGGCGGTTTGACCGCGCTGGAAGTGACCCTGCGTTCCGAGTTCGGCCTCAAGGCCATTCAGGTCTTGCGCGAGCAACGTCCTGAGCTGTGCACCGGTGCCGGTACCGTGCTCGATCGTCACATGCTCGAAGCGGCCGAAGTGGCGGGCTCGCAATTTATCGTCACCCCTGGCATCACCCGCGACCTGCTGGAAGCCTCGGTGCACAGCCCGATCCCGCTGCTGCCGGGCATCAGCAACGCCTCCGGCATCATGGAAGGCTACGGCCTGGGTTATCGCCGCTTCAAACTGTTCCCGGCTGAAGTCAGCGGTGGTGTTGCTGCCATCAAGGCGCTCGGCGGCCCGTTCGGCGAAGTCAAATTCTGCCCGACTGGCGGTGTTGGCCCAGCCAACATCAAGAGCTACATGGCGTTGAAAAACGTGATGTGCGTGGGGGGCAGCTGGATGCTGGATCCGGAGTGGGTCAAGAACGGCGACTGGGCGCGTATCCAGGAAGTCACTGCCCAGGCGCTGGCGCTGCTGGACTGAACGGATTTATCGAATCGTTGTTGCTGTGCTTAACGGCATTTTTGCGGCGCACTTGGTCGGTGTGCCGCTTTTTTTTGCCTGTAGAAAAACCTCAAGCACATCGCCGCTCTGAAGGTGGGAGCTGGCTTGCCTGCGATAGCCATTTATCAGTTAGCCCATCTTTGGCTGATACACCGTTATCGCAGGCAAGCCCGCTCCCACAGTTTTAAACGGTGTTTAGTTTGGTGATCGCGTGGACTAGCGCATTGATGTCCGCCGCCGACGTCACCAGCCCCGGCGTCACCCGAATACAGGTGCCAAACGCCGCCCCCGTGCGCGTAGTGGTGAACAGGCCGTGCTCCTTGAGCAACCTGTCCACCATCGCCTGCTGATCACGCCCGATAAACTTGAAGGCGGTGATCCCGCAATACAGTCGCGGGTCATCCGAAGTCAGCACTTCGATCCCCGCCAACGGCCGCACCTGGTTCACCCACAGGTTGCGCAGGTAATTGACGCGTGCGCCCTTGGCTGCAGCGCCCCCCAATTGTCGATGCTCTTCAAACACCAGAGGCAAGGTCATCAGCGCCGGAAAGTTCGGTGTGCTGTAGGACGTACGCGCTCGCACATCGGTGGCTGGGTAATGGAACTCGCCCATATCCGGGTCGATATCGGCCAGGCGCTCCGGTGCGATGTACAAAAAGCCCAGGGTCAACGGCGCGCCGATCCACTTGTGCAGGTTGAAGCCTGCGAACTGAATGCCCAGTTCGGCCAGGTTGAATTCGATCTGGCCCAAGGCGTGGGCGCCGTCGAGGATCACGTCGATTCCTCGTTCGCGCGCTGCCTTGGCAATGGCCGCAACCGGCATGACCAGGCCCGTACGGTGGGTCACATGGGTCAAGGCCATTAATTTCAGGCGCGGGTACTGCACAAACGCATCGTGATAAGTCTGCACCAAGCTGTCGAAACGGGCCGGGTGGGTGTGGGCCACCTCTATGACTTCCACGCCGCGAGTCGCTGCCAGCCAGCGCATGGCGCCTTTGACTGTGTCGTATTCCAGATCAGTGATCAGCACCTGGTCGCCCGGTTGCAGGCGGTTGTAGTTGCGGATCAGCGACTGCAAGGCTTCGGTGGCGTTACGGGTGAAAGCGACCGACTCGAGGTCGACAGCAATCAACCCGGCCAACTGGCGGCGTATCTCGTTGTTTTCACCCTGTTCAAAACGCTGGCGCACATGCACAGAGTTGCTGCGGTTGATAAAGCTGATGTGCTCAAGGTATTGGGCCTGCACCGCCCGGCTCATGCGCCCGAAGTAGCCGTTTTCCAGGTTGATCGGGCCGGGCTCGCACTCGTAACGCTGAGCGATGGCCTGCCAGTGCGCTTCGTTATCGGCATTCCTTGGCATGGTGGGTCTCCTAGTGGCGGGGGGCGGGTCTGCCGTGTTTGGCGCGCAGTGGCTCAAGCAATTCGGACAGACCGTTGTGGTCGATTTCCTGCATCAAGGCCAGCAAACCGCCCAGCTCCCCGTGGGGGAAACCTTCGCGGGCGAACCAATTCAGGTAGGGCCCAGGCAAGTCGGCAATGATCCGGCCTTTGTATTTGCCGAAGGGCATTTGGCGGGTGATGAGCAGTTCGAGTTTTTCGGGATTCATGAGCGTCGCAGGGTTGAGGCCAGGCTTTCGAAAATACAGGCATTCTGCATGAAGGCCAAATGACAGATCATGCAAATAACCAAGATACAGATGGTTCAATAATTCGTAACTTATTGAAATAAAACGTAAAAATAATTTTTGAAAACCTGGCACGGGCGCTGCAATAACCAAGGCAACCTTCTAACCCGTACAAGGAATTGAAAAATGACTGATATCAACAAAGAATCGATCTCCGTACTGAACGACCTGATCGAGACCAGCATCGACGGCCAAAAGGGTTTCAAGGAATGCGCTGAAGACATCAAGCATCCAGAACTCAAGGCACTGTTTGCCAAGCGTGCCGTTGATTGCGGTACCGCTGCCGAAGAACTGAAAACGGCTGTGCGTGCCTTGGGTGGCGATCCTGAGGATTCCGGCAGCATGGCCGGCGCCCTGCACCGTGGCTGGGTCGACGTGAAGTCGATGGTCACTGGCAAGGATGAAGAGGCCGTACTGAACGAAGCCGAGCGCGGTGAAGACCACGCACTGAAGGCTTACAAGGAAGCGATCGAGAAGATCAACAAGCACAACCTGGTGGGCATTCGTGACTTGGTTGAGCGTCAGTACCACGGTGTACAGCGCAATCACGACCAGGTAAAAGCCCTGCGTAACCAGGCCCGCGCTCAGTCGTAAGACCTACGCTGGGCTTAGTGTGGGAGCGGGCTTGCCCGCGAAAGCGGTGGATCAGTCACGGTTGTATTGACTGACACACCGCATTCGCGGGCAAGCCCGCTCCCACATTTGTTTTACGCAAAGGCTGGAATGTAGATCAGCCAATACTGATCGGCGGTAGCTCGGTCAAGGTCACCACTTGCTGCTTACGTGGCGCCAGAATTTCC
The DNA here is from genome assembly GCF_034348165.1 of Pseudomonas sp. CCI1.1. Lineage (NCBI taxonomy): Bacteria > Pseudomonadati > Pseudomonadota > Gammaproteobacteria > Pseudomonadales > Pseudomonadaceae > Pseudomonas > Pseudomonas sp. CCI1.1. The sequence continues at coordinate 3,092,496 of NZ_CP133780.1, read as the reverse complement.
GCCTCGCCATCGACGACCAACTCATCACGCTGGTTGAACACCCGAGTGGCAATGCGCACGCGAAACTTCGGCAGTTTCTCGAGGATTTCCAAGCGCACGGTCAATGTGTCGCCGATCTTTACCGGCTTCTGGAAGGTCATCTGCTGGCCGATGTAAATCGTGCCCGGCCCAGGCAACTCACAAGCCACCGCCGCGCTGATCAGCGCACCGCTGAACATGCCGTGGGCAATCCGCTCCTTGAACATGGTTGCCTTGGCGTATTCAGCATCCAGGTGCACCGGGTTGTGGTCGCCGGACATGGCGGCGAACAACTGGATATCACGCTCTTCGACGGTTTTGCTGAAGCTGGCGGTCTGGCCTACTTCGAGCGCTTCGTACGGGGTGTTGGTTACCTGGGTCATCTAAAGGTGCATCCTGTGGCTTATCGATAATTAATCGGCTGATTTTAAAGCAAAAACTATTCGCAGCGGGTGGGCCTGCGCAACGCCAGCGCCTGTTCCAGCCAGCTCAGCAGGTCGGCGGTGACTTCATCACGGTTGGTTTCGTTGAACACTTCATGCCGCGCCTGCGGGTAGAGGTTCAATTGCACGTTCTGGCAGCCGGCCTCACGCAGTGCGTGGGCCAGGTCCTTGAGACGCTTGCCTTCACTCACCGGATCACAATCGCCGCCCATCACCAGGATCGGCAGGCCAGGATCGATCTGCGCCAGGTTGGAGACTTTGCTGATCTGCTGCAAGCCGCCCAGCAGGTCGATCCACAGTTGATTGGTGCAACGAAAGCCACAGAGTGGGTCGTTGATGTAGTTATCCACTTCAACCGGGTCGCGGCTGAGCCAGTCGAATTTGGTGCGGTTGGGCTTGAAGGCTTTGTTGAATGAGCCGAACGACAGGAAGTCGATCAACGCACTGCGCCCTCGCAGGCCTTGGCGCGCTCGCTCGATGCGCGCGATGATTTGCGCTGCACGGTAGAGGGCCACCGGCTGGAAATTCGAGCCGCTGAGTATTGCGCCATGCAAGCTGGCACTGTGATGCAGCAAGTACGCCTGGGAGATATAGCTGCCCATGCTGTGGCCCAGCAGGATGATCGGCAGCCCGGGATGCTGTTGGCCGATGTGCTGATTGAGGCTGGCCAGATCGCCCACTACTTTGTTCCAGCCATCCGTTTCAGCATATAGCCCAATAGTGCCGGCCTCTGCAGTGCGGCCATGCCCGCGCTGGTCCAGCGCATACACACCCAGGCCTGCTGCACACAATGCCTGCGCCAGGCGCGCATAGCGGCCGCCATGCTCGGCCATGCCATGGGAGATCATCACCACGGCCCTGGGTGGCCCGTCGGGCAGCCATTGGTTGACGTACAGACGGGTGTGGTCGTTCGCGGTCAGCCAGAAGGTGCTGTGGTTCATGGCGGCTTCCTTTGCTCAGGGTGGTTGCATTGTATAGCTCATCCGGCGTGGGGCGGGGTATCTGCCTACGCCTTAGGTACAAGATTCATACAATCAATGACACAGTTCAGCGTCTTGCCTGTTTGGCCATAGCTGCTAACTTCCCCAAAGCTCCGCTTCTTATTGCTGCACATCTGCATGGCAGCGGCCGGACACACTCAGGTAAAGAGGACAAGAATAATGCAACCTGATTTCTGGAATGACAAACGCGCGGCGGGAGTCCCCAATGCCATCGACCTCAGCACCTACAAGTCGGTGATCGAGGTGTTCGAGCGTTCCTGCAAGACCTTTGCCGACCGTCCGGCATTCAGCAGCATGGGCATTACCCTCACCTACGCAGAACTTGAACGCCAGAGTGCGGCGTTTGCCGGTTACCTGCAGCAGCACACCGACCTCAAGCCCGGCGAGCGCATCGCGGTGCAGCTGCCCAACGTGCTGCATTACCCGGTGGCGGTGTTCGGCGCACTGCGCGCCGGGCTGATCGTGGTCAACACCAACCCGCTGTATACCCCGCGCGAGATGCGCCACCAGTTCAAGGACGCCGGTGTGCGCGCGCTGGTCTACCTCAACCTGTTCGGTTCGCGGGTGCAGGAGGTATGCACCGACACCGAGATCGACTACCTGATCGAAGCCAGGATGGGCGATTTCATGCCCGCCGCCAAAGGCTGGCTGGTCAACACCGTGGTCGACAAGGTGAAGAAGATGGTTCCGGCCTACCACCTGCCGCGAGCAGTGTCGTTCAAGCGCGCCCTGCGCATGGGCGCGGGCCTTGGGGTGACGCGCCATCCGGTGACCCTGGACGACGTCGCCGTGCTGCAATACACCGGCGGCACCACCGGCCTGGCCAAGGGCGCGATGCTCACCCACGGCAACCTGGTGGCGAATATGCAGCAGGTGCGGGCGTGCATGTCGCAACTGGGCGACGACGGCCATCCGCTGATCAAGGAAGGGCAGGAGGTGATGATTGCACCGCTGCCGCTGTACCACATCTATGCATTCACGGCCAATTGCATGTGCATGATGGTCTCCGGCAACCACAACGTGCTGATCACCAACCCACGGGACATCGGCGGGTTTATCAAGGAGCTCAAGCAGTGGCAGTTCTCCGGCCTGTTGGGGCTGAACACGCTGTTTGTGGCGCTGATGGACCACCCGGATTTCAAGACCCTGGATTTCTCCCACCTGAAGATCACCAACTCCGGCGGCACCGCCCTGGTCAAGGCCACGGCGGAACGCTGGAAGGCGCTGACCGGTTGCGCCATCGGCGAAGGCTACGGCCTCACCGAAACCTCGCCAGTGGCCAGTACCAACCCCTACGGCGGCCTGTCGCGCCTGGGTACCGTGGGCATCCCGGTGCCGGGTACGGCGATGAAGGTCGTGGATGACCTGGGGCAAGAACTGCCGTTGGGCGAGCGCGGCGAGCTGTGCATCCAGGGCCCGCAAGTGATGAAGGGCTACTGGCAGCAACCGGCCGCCACCGCCGAAACCCTGGACGCCGATGGCTGGTTGAAGACCGGTGACATTGCGGTGATCGACACCGATGGCTACATCAGTATTGTGGATCGCAAGAAGGATTTGATCATCGTCTCGGGTTTCAACGTGTACCCCAACGAAATCGAAGACGTGATCATGGCCCACCCGGCCGTGGCCAACTGCGCCGTGATCGGCGTACCGGACGAGCGCACGGGGGAGGCGGTGAAGCTGTTCGTGGTGGCACGGGCCCAGGGGGTGAGCCTCGAGGAACTGAAGACGTACTGCAAGGCCAACTTCACCGGCTACAAGGTGCCCAAGCATATTGTGTTGAGGGAGTCGTTGCCGATGACGCCTGTGGGCAAAATTTTGCGCCGCGAGCTGCGCGACATCGCTTGAGTTGAAACCGGGTACAAAAAATGTGGGAGCTGGCTTGCCGGCGATAGCGGTGTTTCAGTCACCTGTTGAATTGACTGATCCACCGCTATCGCAGGCAAGCCAGCTCCCACATTGTCATATAGCACCCTTGAGAGCTTGTTCTAGAGCCATTTTTGGCGTTATAGAATTTTTGCTCTAAAAGTGACCATTGGATATTCTTGAGTCATGTTTATGACTGTAGGGCCCTCTTTTGGCTCTAGGCGGCCCTTGGCAAAGCTGCTACTCTCGGCGCGCTTTGTGACTTCTAGGCCTGCTTGAAAGCGCCAGACTCACCTAAAAACATACACCAATAATAATCGCATCAAATGCGATGATGAATTCGCGTCGCTGAGGAGTGGGCTTCCATGAATGAAGACTTTTGGAAGGATAAGTACCCCGCCGGGATTGCTGCACAGATCAATCCAGACGAGTATCCGAATATTCAGGCGGTACTGAAGCAGTCCTGCCAGCGCTTCGCCAACAAACCGGCTTTCAGCAACCTGGGCAAGACAATCACCTACGGTGAACTGTACGAATTGTCCGGCGCATTCGCCGCGTATCTGCAACAGCATACCGACTTGAAGCCTGGCGATCGAATCGCTGTGCAACTGCCCAACGTTCTGCAATACCCCGTCGCTGTATTCGGTGCCATCCGCGCCGGCCTGATCGTGGTCAACACCAACCCGCTGTACACCGCGCGGGAGATGGAACACCAATTCAATGATTCGGGGGCCAAGGCCCTGGTTTGCCTGGCCAACATGGCGCACCTGGCTGAAAAAGTCGTGCCCAAGACCGCCGTCAAGCACGTGATCGTCACCGAAGTTGCCGACCTGCTCTCGCCGTTCAAGCGCGTGCTGATCAACAGCGTGATCAAGTACGTGAAGAAAATGGTCCCGGCCTATCATCTGCCCCAGGCCATCAAGTTCAACGACGTACTCGCCAAGGGCCATGGCCAGCCGGTCAACGATGCCAGCCCGGCCAGCGGCGATGTGGCCGTGTTGCAATACACCGGCGGTACCACCGGCGTGGCCAAGGGCGCGATGCTGACCCACCGCAACCTCGTCGCCAACATGTTGCAATGCAAGGCGCTGATGGGCTCCAACCTCAATGAAGGCTGCGAGATCCTGATCACGCCGCTGCCGCTCTACCACATCTATGCCTTCACCTTTCATTGCATGGCGATGATGCTGATCGGCAACCACAACATCCTGATCAGCAACCCGCGCGACCTGCCGGCGATGGTCAAGGAACTGTCGAAGTGGAAGTTCAGCGGCTTCGTCGGCCTCAACACCCTGTTCGTGGCACTGTGCAACAACGAAGGTTTCCGCAAGCTGGACTTCTCTGCGCTGAAGGTCACCCTATCGGGCGGCATGGCGTTGCAACTGGCTGCGGCGGAGCGTTGGAAGGCCGTGACCGGCTGCGCGATCTGCGAAGGCTACGGCATGACTGAAACCAGCCCGGTGGCCACGGTCAACCCGATCCAGAACATCCAGATCGGCACCATTGGCATTCCGGTGCCTTCCACCGCGTGTAAAGTCATCGCCGACGACGGTACCGAGCTGGCGCTGGGCGAAACCGGCGAGCTGTGTGTAAAAGGTCCGCAAGTGATGAAGGGCTACTGGCAGCGCCAGGATGCCACCGACGAGATGCTCGACAGCGAGGGCTGGCTGAAGACCGGCGACATCGCGATCATCCAGCCAGACGGCTACATGCGTATCGTCGACCGCAAGAAGGACATGATTCTGGTCTCCGGCTTCAACGTCTACCCCAACGAGCTCGAAGACGTGCTGGCGGGCCTGCCGGGCGTGCTGCAGTGTGCGGCCATCGGCGTACCGGATGAAAAATCCGGCGAGCACATCAAGTTGTTCATCGTGGTCAAGCCAGGGGCCACCCTGACCAAGGACCAGGTGATGGAACACATGCGCGCCAACGTCACCGGCTACAAGGTGCCCAAGGCCGTGGAGTTCCGTGATGCGTTGCCGACCACCAACGTGGGCAAGATCCTGCGGCGTGAATTGCGTGATGAAGAACTGAAGAAACTCGGTCTTAAAAAGTAACCCATAAAAAACCCCGCTGATGCGGGGTTTTTTATGAGGGCGCTGGCCAAACACTTACCTCCTGTGGGAGCGGGCTTGCCTGCGACAGCGCTACACCAGCCACTGCTGTATCGCCTGACTCACTGCCATCGCGGGCAAGCCCGCTCCCACAGGGTTACCGGGCTTACAGCGCGAACTGCGCAAAGCTCACACCCGCACCGGCGGGGCGCACGTCCTTCAAGAACGAATCCTTGTCGGCGCTCAACTCCAGGGTAATCTCCGGCTTGCGCTTGCCCGCATTGCGCACCACCAGCCCCTCGAGTTTTTCACGCAGGAACACGGTCGGCACCTTCAGGTGCAACAACTGGTCGGTGTCGGCGTTGTGCATCAACAGATGGATCCACTCGTACTGGCCCACGGCAATACGCCCCACCGGCAGGTCGAACCACCAGATGTTGCGTTTGCGGTCCAGGTCGGTGAAGTGGCAGTTGTTGACGCCGAGTACGGCACCGCCCAGTTCCTGGTTTCTGCGGGCAATGGCCTGTGCTTTATTGAGTTTCATAACCTTCCTACGGGATCTGTTATTCAGCGTTGCAGCCTGAATGTGCCGGGCATTCTCGTGGGTTGGACATGAAACATAAAGCCAAACCTGCCGCTTTCGATGAAATGCTCGTACAAAAATAATTGAAACTCTGCCGTTGCGCTTCAGGTCAACCGCTACGTAGTGACCAAAAACCATTTGATTGTTATCAGGAGTAATACCATGAGCAGCACTTCCGATAAGGTAAAGGGCTTGGCGAACGAAGCTGTCGGTAACATCAAGCAAGGCGTCGGTAAAGTCACAGACAATGACAAACTGCGTGCTGAAGGCGTGATCCAAGAGAAAAAAGGCGAAGCTCAGCAAGCAGTGGGCAAGACCAAGGACGCAGTGAAAAAAGCCACTGAGTAACACGTCCTGGCGGGCAGCCCCCAGCAGCCCGACGGCCATCCACGGATGGCCGTTTTTGTATCCGGTGTTGCAACTAAACTTTCGAAATTGTTTCAAAGTCGCCAAATGGGCTACTTTGATGTAGAAAACGGCCCCTGAGTCGCCCATGAACTCAATCTCTTTGCGGCGAAAGGAGACGCTATGATTTTTCCGGTACTCGATGGTCTCAAGCTGCACAAGGTGCTGATGCGCACCGTCACTGAATTTCTCGATGACGAGATGCCGACTTACGCCTCGGCACTGGCCTACCAGATGCTGTTCTCGTTGTTCCCCTTTCTGCTGTTCCTGATCGCCCTGATCGGTTTCCTGCACCTGCCTGACTTCTTCACCTGGCTGCGCCTGCAGTCGGAACTGGTGTTGCCGCCCCAGGCGCTAGAGCAAGTCAACCCGGTGATCGACCAACTGCAGCAGTCCAAGGGGGGGCTGCTCTCGGTCGGTATCGTGATTGCCTTGTGGACGGCCTCCGCGGGCGTGCGCCTTATGATGAGCGCCATGAACGCCGCCTACGACGTGGTTGAGGGCCGGCCGATCTGGAAGCGTTTTCCACTGTCGATTTTCTACACCGTCGGCATCGCCGGCATGCTGCTGGCTGCTGCCGCGCTGATGGTGCTCGGCCCGCAGGTCATGGAGTGGCTGGCCGGGCAGATCGGCATGCAGGAATTCGTCGTCACCCTGTGGACTATCCTGCGCTGGCCATTGATCGTGATCCTGCTGATGTTCGCCGTGGCACTCATGTATTACGTGATGCCGGATGTCGAGCAGGAGTTTCGCTTTATCACCCCAGGTTCGGTATTGGCGGTGGTGGTGTGGATCGTCGCCTCCCTCGGCTTTGGCTACTACGTCAAAACCTTCGCCGACTACAACGCCATGTATGGCAGTATCGGTGCGATTATTGTCCTGCTCCTGTATTTCTATATCTCCGCTGCCGTGCTGTTGCTCGGCGCGGAGATGAACGCCGTGATCGAACACATGTCTGCCGAAGGCAAGGACCCCGGGCAGAAGGAAATCGGCGAACCGGCCCCGACTGAAAAACAGCACGTCTCTGGCTTAGGCCGGGACCACTCCAAGCCCATGACCGAGCCTGAACAATGATCCGTGAAATCCTGAAAATGGGCGACGAGCGCCTGCTGCGTATCGCCCCGCCGGTACCGCCGGAGATGTTCGACAGCCCCGAGTTGTGGCAACTGATCGACGATATGTTCCAGACCATGGAACACGTAGGCGGTGTTGGCCTGGCTGCACCGCAGATTGGTGTCGACCTGCAACTGGTGATCTTTGGTTTCGAGGCCAGCGAACGCTACCCGGAGGCGCCGCCGGTACCCCAGACCATTCTGATCAACCCGCTGATCACACCGCTTAGCCCGGTACTGGAAGAGGGCTATGAAGGTTGCCTGTCAGTGCCCGGCCTGCGCGGCGCCGTGAACCGTTACCAGCAGATCCGCTACGAAGGTTTCGACCCCAAGGGCGAGCCGATTGTGCGTTTTGCCGACGGCTTCCATGCGCGGGTGGTGCAGCATGAGTGCGACCATTTGATCGGCCGGTTGTACCCATCGCGGATTACCGATTTCAGCAAATTCGGGTTTATTGAAGTGATGTTCCCGGAGCTGGACCCAACGGCTGACGAATAGCCCACAGTTCAACTGTGGGATCAGTGTTTATTCAGGACTGGGGCATTGAGCCCCATCGCAATCATCGGCTTATTGCGCTTGTAACGCACCAGCCGTTCACTCAGCGATTGCGGCAAAACCGTGTCCTGGCTGAACCCCATGCCCCGATACAACCCTTCCAGGTCCGGATGGCACAGCAACCAGACCGTCCCCTCACAACCCGCCACGGCCTCTTCAACCAGTCGCGCCGCGAGCCCCTGGCCACGATAAGTCGGCGCCACAAACACCCCCGTCAGCCACTGCCCACCCACCACCGGGCTCAAGCACAAGCCCGCCACGATGTCGCTATCGCGCGCCACCCACAAGCGGCCGCCCTTGAGTGCCTTCATCGACGAATTGTGGTTGCGGTAAAACTTGTTCAGCAGTGGCCACAGAGGCTCTGCCAGCGGTTCGATGTGCAATGGGGGCATGGGGTTCAGACAAGCATTATCCAGGGCCGGGGATTATAAGCGCCTTCTGCCGGGCAATAGGTGGTATACCCAGTGCTACATCCCCTGTTAGTGGAGCATGCATCATGGCCAAAGGTATGGATTCAAAGAAAGCCGCCAAGAAAAAACCGGCAAAGACCGCCGATGAAAAACGCGCGGACAAGAAGACCAAAAAATCCGAAGCAGGCCTGTTCGGTCACTGAGTTACACGCTTAGAACTAAACGATCTGCAAGATTTTCCCGCCTCATTGCACAGAGCAGGAAACACCTGCTCTGAGCTGCCGATGGCCAATTACCTTGATCCGACCCAACGCCGGGAAATCGAAGCCCTGGCGACGACCTTCGTGGCAAGAACCGAATGGCCGACCTGGCTACTGTTGATCGGCGTATATGCCGGCTGGTTCGCGGTGATCCTTGGCAGCCGGTGGCTGGGCCTGTGGCTGAGCATGTTGCTGCTGATTCCGCTGGTGACCCTGTGGCTATCGGTGCAGCACGAATTGCTCCACGGCCACCCGACCCGTTCGTTGTTGCTCAATAAACTCCTCGGCTATGCGCCTTTCGCGGTGTGGTATCCCTATACGCTGTACCGCGACAGCCACCTGTTGCACCACAACGACGACAACCTGACCCTACCGGGCATCGACCCGGAAAGCCGCTACCTCAATCAGCAGCAATGGGACGACAGCTCGCTGTTCGAACGTGGCGTGCATTGGCTGACCAAGACCGTGCTTGGCCGCTTCCTGCTGGCTGCGCCGTTGGCCATTGGCCGGTTGGCCCGTCACGAGTTTCAACGCCTGCCCCAGGTATGGCCGATGTGGCTGGCTCACGGCGCCGTTACTGTGCTGATGCTGAGTTTCATTGCCTCCTACAGCGCGCTTGCGGTGTGGCATTACCTGCTGCTGGTCAGCGTGCCAGCGTTGTCCCTGGCTTCGATCCGCTCCTACTATGAGCACCGCCCCCATCTGCGGCCGGAACACCGCACAGTGCTCAACGAAGCGTCCTGGCCCTGGGCCTGGCTGTTTCTCAACAACAATCTGCACCTGGTGCACCACGATCTGCCAACGTTGCCGTGGTACCTGCTGCCCAGGGTGTACCGTGCCCGGCGCGAGCAGTGGCTGGTGCGCAGCGGTGGCTTCCTGGTGCAAGGCTACGGCCAGTTGATCAGCCGTCACGGCCTCAAGGCCATCGACAGTCCCCGGCACCCGTTTGCCTGAGAGGCGACCATGAGTGAGTACTACGCCGACCTGCGCATGTACGTTGCGCCCGAACCTATCCAGCAGGCCAATCAACACTGGCTGGCGCGCATCCTTGAGCGCTTGAAGCTGCATCGTCTTAACGCCGACCACCTCGACTTGCGCGGCCTGTGGCTGGCGCCACAATTGCTCGTCAGCCAAACCTGCGGCTACCCGCTGATGACCCAACTGCGCGGCCAGGTGCGCATCATTGGGCGCCCCCGTTACGAGTTGGCCCACAGCAGCCACGGCGAACATTGCAGCCTGCTGTTGACCCGCGCGGACAACCCGCGTACCCGCCTGACGCAGTTCTACCAGAGCCGCGGCGTGATCAACGGCCACGACTCCAACAGCGGCATGAACCTGCTGCGTCACTGTCTGGCGCCGTTGCAGCGCGACGGGCGGTTCTTCGCCAGCGTCGGCATCAGCGGCGCCCACCGCGAGAGCTTGCGCTGGCTGCGTGAAGGCCGCGCCGACCTCGCCGCCATCGATAGCGTCACCTACGACTACCTCGCCCGATTCGCCCCCGAAGAGGTCGCGGGCCTGCGCGTCATCACCCGCAGCGCGCCGAGCCCGACTTTGCCTTACATAGGCGCGCTGGGCTTGAGCGATGGGCAGGTGGCGCAGATTCGTGAGGCGATGAACCTGGCGTTGCAGGACCTGCCGCAGGTGGCGCAAACCCTCGGTGTGCGAGCTGTGCTTCCTGCCAGCGAAGATGACTATCAGGTGGTGTTGGATTACCAGCGCAAAGCCGCCAGCATCGGCTATTCGGTACTTCAATAAGGTTATATAAGAATGCGTTTTAAGTATTATTAAAGCATAAGTAGCCTTGCTAGGATTGCTTCACCGGAACACCGGACATACCGCGCAACCTACTCAGAAGGAGCCCCTATGTCCGGCGCCGATCGTGCTCACAGCGACTATGTGGGCTCCCTGTTTCGCATTCATTACCCTTGGCTGTGCAGCCGTTTGCACCGCTACCTCAACTCCCGTGCCCACGCCGAAGACATCGCCGTCGACGCGTTTGTCCAGCTCTTGAGTGCACCTCAGGTAGCGCCGATACGACAGCCCCGCGCATTGCTTACCACCATTGCCCAGCGCCTGGTGTACCAGGTGTGGCGTCGACGTGACCTGGAGCGTGCCTACCTCGCTGCGCTGGATAACGATGCGGCCTGCGCGGAGGGCAGGGCCCGAGTGCTCGAAGCGCTGCAGGCCGTCGAGCAGACGCTCGACCGCTTGCCGGCCAAGGTCAAGGCGACGTTCCTGCTGTCCCGCGTCAACGGCCTGACGTACCCCCAGATCGCCGCCGAATTGGGGATTTCCCAGCGCTCGGTCAGTGACTACATGGCCCGCGCTGTTACCGGACTTGAATCCCACCCCGATCAAATGTGGGAGCTGGCTTGCCTGCGATAGCGGTGAGCCAGCCAACACCTCTGGCCATGACAGGCCGCCATCGCAGGCAAGCCAGCTCCCACACTTCCTGTGCTCACTTTGAATCTGATCGAACCACCAAGAGGCAACTTATGAAAGCAATCAAACACCTGCTGGGCAGTTCGCTGCTGGCATTGGCGGTACTGGCGCAACCCACCTCGGCGGCCGAACCTTCCACGCTGCGCATCGGCTACCAGAAAAGCTCGGTCAGCATGGTGCTCGCCCGTGAGCACAAGCTCTTCGAAGCCGCACTGCCCGGTACACAGGTGCAGTGGACCGAATTCCTCGGTGGCCCGCCGCTGATCGAAGCGCTCAACGCCGGGAGCCTGGACATCGGCAATATTGGCGATATCCCGCCGATCTTCGCCCAGGCGGCCGGGATCGACTTGCAGTATTTTGCCGTCGAGCCCAACGAGGGCAAGGCCGAAGCAGTGCTGGTGCCCAAGGCCAGCACCGTGCAGAACGTGGCCGAACTCAAGGGCAAGCGCGTGGCATTGCTCAAGGGCTCCAGTGCACACAACCTGTTCCTCAAAAGCCTGCTGCACGCCGGGTTGCAGTGGAAGGATGTGAATGTGGTGTACCTGTCGCCTTCCGACGGCCGCGCCGCGTTCGAACAAGGCAAGGTGGACGCATGGGTGGTGTGGGACCCGTACTACTCGGCCGCCGTGATCGACGGCTCGGCACGTGTGCTGCGGGACGGGCAAGGGTTGAACCCTGCGGGCAGTTTCTTCGTGGTCAACCACCCGTTTGCCAAGCAGCACCCAGAGGCCATCGCCACGATTATCCAGACGCTTGGCAAGGCGCAGCGCCTGTCGCTTGATGAGCCTGCCGCGAGCATCACGCTGATGGCCGGCACCCTGGGCCTGCAACCGGCGGTGGTCAAAAGCTACTTCGAACATCGCTCGCCTGAGCCGATCCGCCCCTTGGCGGCCATCGACATTGCCAACCAGCAACGCACCGCCGACCTGTTTTTTGCCAACGGCCTGATCCCGAAAAAAGTCGACGTGCAGCAGGCTGTCTTCAAGCCCCTTGATCATCCCTGAGTAGTGATGCTGGCGGATTAGTGGCCTTGCAGAGTGCCAAGGCCTGTCTATGCTCACCCAGAACCGTTAACGACGCTTGGCCGATAAAGCGTTTCCAATGGTTATTTCCCCATGCAGGTGTACCAGAAATATCCAACGTATGAATGGAATGCGCCCTCCAGGCGCCGGGAATCCAGGGTGATCTGACCATGTTCAACCGCCAGCACAAATCCGACCTGCAAGAGATCCAGCGTTTTTCCTGTGCCCTTACCGAAGCCAACGCCAAGCTTGCCGCCATCAGCCGCTCCATGGCGATGATCGAGTTCGACCGCACGGGAGTGATCCTGAATGCCAACGAGCGTTTTTGCCAAACCATGGGCTACAGCATCGAGCAGATCCGTGGCAAACATCACCGCCTGTTTTGCGAGGAGGCGTATACCCACACCGATGCCTACCACCAGTTGTGGCGCGATCTGGCGCGAGGCGAGGCGCTCAGTGGCACCTTTATGCGCTTGAACAAGCATGGCGAGGAGGTGTGGCTCGAAGCCAGTTACATGCCGGTGCTGGACAGCGACAACCAGGTACGCAGTGTGATCAAAGTAGCGTCGGATATTTCTGCACGGGTGCACCATGAACACGAAAACCAGAGCCTCATCGACGCCATTGGCCGTTCCATGGCGGTAATCGAGTTCACGCCCCAGGGCCAAATCCTGAATGCCAACGACAATTTCCTGCGTACCGTGCAGTACACGCGGGAGGAAATCATCGGCCAGCACCACAGCATGTTCTGTCATCGCAGTGAAGTGGAGTCGCCGGCCTACAAGGCATTCTGGGCCTCACTCAATCGCGGCGAATATCACTCCCATCGCTTCGAGCGTAAAAACAAATACGGTAAGACCTTGTTTCTGGAGGCGTCCTACAACCCGATCTTCGACACGAATGGGCGCCTGTACAAAGTGGTGAAGTTCGCCAGCGACATTACCAGCCAGGTCACTACCCTGCGTACTGCCGCCGATTCGGCCCACGCCACCTCGGTGCAAAATGACGCCTGCGCACGCAAGGGCTCGCAGGTGGTGCAGCAAACGGTAGAGATCATCGAGGCGATCTCCAGTGACCTCAACCAGGCTGCCGAGAGTATCGATGCGGTGAACAAGCAATCGGACATCATCGGCGCCATTGTGCAGACCATCCGCAGCATCGCCGAGCAAACCAATATGCTGGCACTCAATGCGGCGATTGAGGCGGCGCGGGCCGGTGAGCATGGACGTGGGTTCGCGGTGGTGGCCGATGAAGTGCGCAGTCTCGCGGCACGCACCAGCCAGGCCACGGTGGAGATCGTGGATGTGGTGCGCAAGAATCACGACCTGTCGCTGTGCGCGGTGTCGAGCATGCAGTCGAGCCTGAGCCGCACGGGGCTCGGGGTGGAACTGGCGAATGAAGCGGGGCAGGTGATCCTGGAGATCCAGGAAGGCTCGCGGCATGTGGTGGATGCGATCAGTCAGTTCAATTCCACGCTGCAACTGCAGTAATTGAAACCTGCGCTGATACCCTGCGAAAGAATATTCAAATGTGGGAGGGGGCTTGCCCCCTCCCACATTTGGATTCCCTGCGCGACTAGATCGCAGCCAGGGTTTCTTTCACGGCCTGCGCCTGTGGGTCAGCCGTCTTCGCCGCTACCTGCTGTTGTTGCTGCTGCTGGAGGCGTTCGGATACTTCCTTGGCAAAGGCCTCGTCAATGTAGCGGCGGGTAGGCGGGCGCTTCAGGTGGCAAGCGATGACCGTATAGAGACCAATCGTTGCCGCTGGCTAGCTGTTTTTTACGGTGCGAATATCAAACGAGCCTTTGAACGAACGGTCCGTGCCTTCGACCTCAGCAGTGATTTCGAAAGTGCCGGCTGCAGAGCCTGTATTCCCGTCATAGGTGCGCAAGTCAAGCGTGCCGCTTTTTGCACGGTAGGAGGTGCGATGGCCGAAGACTGTTTGTCGGAAATAGCTGACGTTAACGTCTTTTGGCCAAGGTTGAGGCACGGTGATCGGACCTGGGGGCTGATCCTTGGGAAAGTCGATTTGAATCCCGATAAAGTCGCCACCCTGGCTGGGCTGGCGTCCATCCAGAGTGATCCAGCGTCCGGGACTGGATTCGCGATATACGACGTTGCTGGTATCTATTTCACCTTCGAAGCCTGTGGATTTAAGCCATCCTGCCGAGGCGTGTTCGCTCTGTTCCATGTTCAATCCGGGTTACCTTCCAATGGCGGCCCACCACGGGAACGCCTGATTATCAGTAGAACCGCCTGAGGCGTTGCGATCTACTGTCAAAGTTGACAGTAGAGTCACTCCGCTGACGGACGGTATCGAGCGCCGACGGTGGTCAATGGGCGATATTTTCCAATGCCAGATTACGCGTACGCGGCCCGAACCAACTGATGGTAATCATCACGATCAACATGCTGCTGGCGATAAACGCCAACACCCCCGGCGTGCCAAGGTGCTCTAGGATAAAGCCGATCAACAGGCTACTGAACACCGTGGACAAACGGCTGAACGAATAACAGAACCCGACCGCTCGCGCACGGATATTGGTGGGGAACAATTCGCTCTGATAGGAGTGATAACTGAAGCTCAGCCAGGCATTGCAGAAGGTGATCATCACCCCGCAGAAAATCAGCCCTAACGCTGTGGTTTGCAGGGCAAACAGGCTGCCGAAGATCACTGCACCCATGGCCGAGCCGACAATTTGCCATTTGTTCTCAAAGCGGTTGGCCACCTTGACGAACAGCAGCGGGCCCAGCGGGTAGGCGAGGGTGATGATAAAGGCGTAGAGCAGGCTGTGGGTCACGCTGACACCCTGGCCCGAGAGCAAGGCCGGCAGCCAGTTGCCAAAGCCGAAGAAGCCGATGGCTTGGAATACATGGAACACGATCAGCATCAAGGCGCGTCGCCGGTAGGGCGGCTGCCAGATATCGGCGAAACGGCCATTGCCCTGCACGCTGATGGCTTCGGGGTCCGGTTCGTCCAGCGGCTTGCCATGATCCTTTTGGCAGCGTGCCTCCAGGTTGTTCAGGATCGTGTCGGCCTCTTCGAAGCGTCCCTTTTGTGCAAGCCAGCGCGGTGACTCTGGCAGGCGCTTGCGCAGTTGCCAGATAAACAGCGCAAACACTGCACTTGAGAGCACCACCCAGCGCCAGCCCGCGATACCGAACGGCGCCTGTGGCACCAGCCACCACGACATCAAGGCCACAGCCGGTACCGACAGAAACTGGATAAAAAATGCAAAGGCAAACGCCGAACTGCGCATGCGCTTAGGTACCAGTTCCGAGAGATAGGCATCGATGGTCACCAGTTCGATGCCAAGGCCAATGCCCACCAGAAAGCGCATGCAGATAATGCCCACGGCCGAGGTCTGAATGCCCATCAGCACCGTTGCCACCGTGTACCAGACCAGCGCAAAGGTGAAGATCGCGCGTCGCCCGAAGCGGTCGGCGATGGGGCTGAGCAGGCTGGCGCCGAGGAACAGGCCCAGGAATGTGGCCGAGGCGAAAGCGGCCTGGTCCGAGAAGCCGAAAACACCTTCGCTGCCGGTATGAAAAATTCCGTCGCTGATCAGGCCAGGGCTGATATAGGCGGTCTGGAACAGGTCATACAGCTCGAAAAAGCCGCCGATGGAGAGCAACGCCACCAGGCGCCAAATAGTGGCGACGGCGGGCAGGCGGTCGATGCGGGCGCTGATGTGGGCGGCTCGGTGGGGGGCGAGGGTGTCCGTAGCTGAGACGGGGAGTGTGGACATGAATAAATTCCATAGTCGGTCACCTGGAATCTTAACTGGCTAACGGAAAGCGGTGTTTGTTAAGTTGCGGACGGTAGCCCGTACATTCGCCGATTAATTGCGCGCGGCGCCTCTGTTTCAGAGGTTTATCGCGCGAGGGCGCGAAGGCTGTCCTGCCGAAGGTTGCTATCGGCAGGCAGCTTCTGGTGCGTGGATGTTCTAGACGTGCTTGAAGTCCTCAACCTTATAAGCGCCTTGGGTGAAGCTCATCTTCTTTTGAGGGGCTTGCGCGGTTTGCGCCTCAAAGTGGAGGGACGCTGACAGCATATTGCCTTGCAGTTTCAATACGGTGAATTTGCCACTGGTTGCCATATAGTTGCCGGACTCGCCTTGTCGCGTGTCGTCAAACTCAAGCCTTACTTTTTTATCACTCCCCGTTGCATCGATGTCGTAGGTCTCACCTGCCTTGATATTTTGGTCGATGCTTATTTTTATCAAGCCAGATTCGGACATGATTCCAACGGTCGAATTGAAATTTGACTCTCCGTTCAAATGGGCGACGTAAGACGTTTCAAATGGGAAGTTCCACCCATCGATTACGCCGAAAATTTTGTCGTTCTCACCGATCTTCTTGCTCATGGCCGCTTCTCCATATCCAGGAATGAGCGAGGCGTTGCCTTGCTCTGGCTTATGAATAGGTGAAGATGAAAAACAGGTCTACTGTCAAATATGACAGGTGGTAGTGGTTTTCAGACCAATGGTGATGACCATCGGCCTGAGGCCTAATAGCTCGCTTAGTCATGGCCGTCGAGGGCGAAGGTCTTGAAGCCGGCATGCTGGCTGAGGCGTTGGTAATACGCCGCGATGGCGGGGTAGGGTGGCCGCTCAATGGGTGTCATCTGCCACCGATGCACCGAAAGGCCTATCAAGATGTCAGCGAGGGTGAACTCTTCGCCCGCGACGTAGGCGCCGGTCTTGGTCAACTGTTGTTCCAGCAAGGCCATCTTGTCATTCCAGGCCTGCACGCCCGCCTGGATGCGTTGCGGGTCCTGATAGTCCGGGTTCTTACGCACCAGTGCGTTGAACACATAGCCCCATGAAGGATTGAGTTCGGTGGCCTGCCAGTCCATCCACTGTTCAACCCGTGCACGCAAGGCAGGCTCAACGGGTAGCAAGTCATGGCGCTGATAAAGGCCGACAAGGTAGCGACAGATGGTATTGGACTCCCACAGCACGCCATGGTCGTCGATCAGCACCGGCACCTGCGCGTTGGGGTTCAAGGCGAGGAACTCGGGGGACTGGGTGGGCTTGAAGCCGATGCCCCAGTCCTCACGCACGTAGTCGATGCCCAGTTCTTGGCAGGTCCAGAGTACTTTGCGCACGTTGATGGAGGAGGTGCGACCCAAAATTTTCAGTGAATGGCCCATGGTGCTTCCCTGGCATTTGGAGAATGACCAATCTAGCAGGCGCCGGGCACAGCGGCGAGGGTGTGAAGCGGGCCCGGTCGAAAATGTGGGAGCTGGCTTGCCTGCGATAGCGCTGTGTCAGTCAATGAAGGTACTGCCTGATACGCCGCTATCGCAGGCAAGCCAGCTCCCACAGGGATCGTGGATTGCCTCAGCAGCGTGGTGTGTGCTGGTCCATGGCCTTGCCCACCAGCAATACGCTCAGCTCGCTCAATTGATGAATGGCCAGGGCCACATCACGGTGTTTGCCGGTGAGGTCATCGGACAGGTCGAGCAGTAAGGTGCTGACGGAGCAGACGGTTTCGTAGCTGTTGGCCAGCAGGGTTTCAGTGGAAACATCGGGGATGAGCGTGAAGAGGGTGGTTAGCGGCGGATCGATTTTTTTGATCATCAGAGCATCCTGGAATGGGCTGCCGCCGTATCGCTACTAAACGAGGGTGGCAGCTGTACGCAGGTTAGTAGACCGGTGGACACTCAAAGCCGGCGCACCCGAAAGTGCCCTACGCACAGCCGCCATTAACGCGGGCAGGCTTATGCACTTAGAGTGACCAAACTCGGGCTACTAAACCCGATCACCGAGAAATTCAGCGACCGGCAAACCTTAGAGACCGTCACCGAGGCGCACAAGCCGGCGGATTCTGACGTAAGCGTAGGCAGCGGAGCAAGGCGCTTACTGCAATGTAAGCCGCTTCCTACGGCTGTCCTACCTATCAAGTGGGCACGGTAGAAAAAGGTGGGAGCTAGCTTGCCTGCTCCCACATTGTGTGCGTTCAGCTCGACGTTCAGGTGCTCTCGCGCACCTGCAACTCAAACCCCATATCCACCACTGGCTTGGCCACCTTGTTGCCCGCCATGATCGTCAGCAAATGCTCCGCCGCCCGACGCCCGATGGCTTCCCGTGGCGTGCTGATGCTACTCAGGCGCGGCACCATGAATGAGGAAGCGGGCAGGTCGTTGAAGCCCAGCACCGCCACACGTTCAGGCACCTTGATGCCATGGCGCAGGGCTTCGAGCAGGGCGCCCTGGGCCAGGTCGTCGTTGCCGAAGAAGATCGCATCCACATCCGGATGCGCTGCCAGCAATTGCAGGAACAGTTCGCCGCCCAGGCCCACGGAGGAGGGGCGTGGTGTCAAAAGCTCCAGCGCCGGGTCGTACATGCCCGCCTGCTGCAAGGCGCGGCGGAAACCTTCGCCGCGCAACAACGTGCGCTGATCCAACTGCGCGCCGATATAGGCCAGGCGCTTGCGCCCCCGGGACAGCAAGTGCGCCGCCGCGGTCTCGCCAGCGGCCAGTTGCGAGAAGCCCACGCAGTTCACCCCGGCATTAGGGTCCAGATCCATCATGTACACACAGGGCACATTGCTGGCCTCGACCATTCGTCGCGCGCTTTCGGTGCGGTCAAACCCGGTCAGCAGCAATCCCCGCGGCTGATAGGCCATGTAGTTGCGCAGCAGGTCTTCTTCTTCATCGCGCGAATAATGGGAGTTGCCGATCAGTACTTCAAAGCCCTTGGGCCGCAGTACCTGATGAATAGCTTCCAGGGTTTCGATAAACAGCAGGTTGGACAGTGACGGCACCAGCACCACCACCGAATGGCTCTGCGCCGAGGCCAGAGCGCGGGCGGCGGGGTTGACCACGTAGCTCAGTTCGGCGGCGGCCTGTTGCACCTTTTCTACCAGCTCCGTGGCGACCGTGCTGATACCGCGCAAAGCACGGGAGGCGGTAATCGGACTGACGCCAGCCAGGCGGGCGACTTCGTTCAAGGTGGGGCGACCCGTCGTGCGGGTATTTTTATCGTTCTTAGAGGTCATCAGGCAGCTTGCCAAACAAAAATCGAGGCACTAAGGTAGCGCTGTCTCCAAAGGGCTGCAAATTCTTGGATAAAGGGTTGCCTGATCCTGTCCAGCTCTTGAAGTCAATCTGTTGGAACGGATGCACGCGTCACTCCATAAAAATGACAAGTCGGCGCGGGAAAAGCCTGTTTTTGCACTAGCCTTACGCTATGCAAAGGTAGCGCTATCTGCGTCCTGAGGTGTTTCATGAGTCAACCTGTTACCGCCCTGGTCATCATGGGTGTTTCCGGCTGTGGCAAGTCCAGCGTCAGCCAAGCCCTGTGCGCCCTTAACGGCGCCACTGCCATTGAAGGCGACAGCTTTCACCCCGCCGCGAACATCGAAAAGATGAGCGCCGGCCACCCCCTCAACGACGACGACCGCGCCGGCTGGCTCGACATCCTGTGCGATGAACTGCGCCGCGCGTTGAAAGCGGGCGAGCATCCTGTACTGACCTGTTCGGCCCTGAAGAAAAAATACCGTGACCACTTGCGCGAAGCCGCGCCGGGCCTGGGTTTTGTCTTCCTGGAACTGACCCGCGAAGTCGCCGCCGACCGCGTGTCTCACCGCCCCGGCCATTTCATGCCGGCAAGCCTGATCGATAGCCAGTTCGCCACCCTTGAATCGCCCAAGGGCGAGCCGCTGACCCTGGCCTTGAACGCCAGTGAAGACAGCGTCGAGGAGTTGGCCGAGCAGACCAATACCTGGTGGCGCAAGCACGGCTTTGAACCTACTCATTAATTTTTTGCCGGAAAAGATAGCGCTATCCCCGGCAGGAAGTTCAACACCCGCTTTAATAACAACAACAAACAGGAGAGACCCCCCATGTTTGGCATGTCCCACGAGTCTTACCTGCTGCTAGATGCAGTAGTCACTATCATCGGGTTGATCGTACTGATCACCAAGTTCAAGGTGCACCCGTTCATTGCACTGATCATCGCGGCCGGTTTCCTCGGCCTCACCTCGGGTATGCCCGTGGACAAGATCATCAAGGCGTTCCAGGACGGCTTCGGCGGGGTGCTCGGCTTTGTCGGCATCATCCTCGCGCTGGGCACGATGCTCGGCAAGATGATGGCCGAGTCCGGCGGTGCCGATCAGATCGCCCAGACCCTGATCCGCGCCTTCGGCAAAGAGAAGGTCCAGTGGGCCATGATGTTCGCCGCGTTCCTGGTGGGCATCCCGCTGTTCTTCGAGATCGGCTTTGTATTGCTGATCCCGCTGGTGTTTATTGTCGCCCGGCGTACCGGCGTGTCGTTGATCAAGATCGGTATCCCGCTGCTGGCCGGTTTGTCGGCGGTGCACGGTCTGGTGCCACCGCACCCGGGCCCGCTGCTGGCCATCGGCGTGTTCGGTGCCGATATCGGCAAGACCATCCTGTACGGTCTGATCGTTGCGCTGCCGACCGCCATCATCGCCGGCCCGATTTTCGGTACGTTCATCGCCAAGTACATCCCGGGCAACCCGTCCCAGGAACTGGTGGACCAACTGGCCCGCGAGACCGATAACAAGTCGCTGCCAAGCTTCAGCATCACCCTGGTCACCGTGCTGCTGCCGGTGTTCCTGATGCTACTCAAAACCTTTGCCGACATCGCGTTCGCTGAAGGCAACGTGGTGCGTAACTGGATGGACATGATCGGCCACCCGATCACCGCACTGTTGCTGGCGTTGCTGTTGTCGCTGTACACCTTTGGCCATCGTCAGGGCATCCACTCCAAGCAGATCCTCAAGCTGCTCGACGCCAGCCTTGCGCCGACCGCCGCGATCATCCTGATCATCGGTGCCGGTGGTGGCTTCAAGCAGATGTTGGTGACCAGCGGCGTGGGCGACGTGATCGGCCATATGGCGGTGAACGCGCAGATCAACCCGATCCTGCTGGCGTGGCTGGTGGCGGCGGTGATTCGGATTGCCACCGGTTCGGCGACGGTTGCGACCATTACCGGCGCGGGCATTGTGGTGCCGGTGGTGGGCATGATCCCAGGGGTTAACCGCGAGTTGCTGGTACTGGCGACGGGCGCGGGTTCGTTGATCCTGTCTCACGTCAACGATGCGGGGTTCTGGCTGGTCAAGCAGTACTTCAACATGACCGTGGCCGAGACGTTCAAGACCTGGACGGCGATGGAGACCATTCTGTCGATCGTGGCGCTGATCTTCATCATGTTGCTGTCGTTGGTGGTGTAAGCCACACCACAAAAGCAGTGGCGGCAACTCGATCAAAATGTGGGAGCTGGCTTGCCTGCGATAGCATCACCTCGGTACATCTGAAACACCGAGGTGTCTGCATCGCAGGCAAGCCAGCTCCCACATTAATTGGGTTTCTTCAGGTAGATCAGGTCAGGCCTTGCTGACCAACGCATCCGCCCTGAACATCCCGCGAATCCCACGTACGGCCTGGCGAATCCGATCCTGGTTTTCGATCAGCGCAAAGCGCACATGATCATCGCCATACTCACCAAAACCGATCCCCGGCGACACACACACCTTCGCTTCCAATAACAGTTTCTTGGCAAACTCCAGCGAGCCCATGGCGGCATACTGCTCGGGAATCTTGGCCCAGACGTACATCGACGCCTTCGGGTTCTCCACCATCCAGCCCAGCTCATGCAGGCCTTTGACCAGCACATTGCGACGCTGGCGGTACTGTTCAGCGATGTCCTTCACGCACTGTTGGTCGCCTTCCAGCGCTGCAATCGCCGCCACTTGCAGCGGGGTGAAGGTGCCGTAGTCGTGGTAGCTCTTGATGCGTGCCAGGGCGTTGACCAGTTCCGGGTTGCCTACCATGAAGCCGATGCGCCAGCCGGCCATGTTGTAGCTCTTGGACAGGGTGAAAAACTCCACCGCAATGTCCTTGGCGCCGGGCACTTGCATGATCGAGGGGGCTTTCCAGCCGTCGTAGACGATGTCGGCGTAGGCCAGGTCGTGCACCACCAGCACGTCGTACTGCTTGGCCAGGGCGATCACCCGTTCGAAGAAGTCCAGTTCCACACACTGCGCGGTGGGGTTGGACGGGAAGCCGAGGATCATCATCTTCGGCTTGGGGATCGAGCCGCGAATCGCGCGCTCCAGCTCAGCGAAGAAATCCACGCCCGGTATCAGCGGCACCGAACGTACCTGGGCACCTGCAATCACTGCGCCGTAGATATGAATCGGGTAGCTGGGGTTGGGCACCAGCACGGTATCGCCCTGGTCCAGGGTGGCCAGCATCAAGTGCGCCAGGCCTTCCTTGGAACCGATGGTCACGATGGCTTCGGACTCAGGGTCGATATCCACCGCGTAACGGTCCTTGTACCAGCGCGAAATCGCCCGGCGCAGGCGCGGAATGCCTTTGGAGGTGGAGTAGCCGTGGGTGTCTTCACGCTGGGCGACGGTGACCATTTTCTCCACGATATGAGGAGGCGTGGCGCCGTCAGGGTTACCCATGCTCAAGTCGATGATGTCTTCGCCGCGCCGACGCGCAGCCATCTTCAGCTCGGCAGTGATATTGAAAACGTAAGGGGGGAGTCGATCTATGCGCGCAAAGCGGCGCGGCGAACCTTGGTCTGCCATTGTTGCCTCGAGGTACGTAAGCGCCCGGAACCGTCCGAGCGACGTCGGCCACTGCGGTGGCCTGCGGGGCAGACAATAAGGGCGATGATGGCCAGTTGTCCAGATGCGTAGGAAATTTTTCTACATGGAGTACAACGCGGATATGCCCCTATACTCGATGCGGGTTTGTTCCCTCATAAGAAGGAGACTGTTCGTATGGATCAGCAGACAAAACAACCGTTGGAGTCACGCCTGGAAGCCGGTAAGGCCCTGGTGATCGCCGGGGTACAAGGGCGATATTCGAAGGCCACCGTGGGCGATATCCCACGGCTGTGGGAGTTGTTCGATACCTGCATCAAGGACATCAAGAAGCGCGTCGGCGGTGTGACCTACGGGGTGTGCCATAACCCGCATCACGGCGAATTCGATTACCTGGCAGGTGTTGAAGTCCCGGCCAGGAAAGACGTGCCAAGCAATTTCGAGGTGATCGAAATTCCGCCACTCAACTATGCCGTGTTCCCCCACTACGGGCCGGTGCAGGCGCTGGAGCAAACCTACGAGCGCATCATGTTCGAATGGCTGCCGCACTCGGGCTACAAAGTCATGGGCGCGGATTTCGAGCGCTATAGCGCGGACTTCGATGCCAGGAAGGGCACGGGGACGGTGGAAATCTGGCTGCCGATCGGGGAGCGGGGCTGACACTGCACCCGATGTCACGTAAACACGACATGCACGCTTAAAAGTCATGTTTACGTGACATTGCCGCTATGGATTAAACCTGAAGCTCAACCGGCGCTCATACCCTACGCGACCCTTGTACGCCTCACCGCGATCCACCCATCCTGCCCCCAGATACAACCCCATTGCCGCCAGGTTGTGGGCATCCACCGACAACTCCAACCCCTTGATCTGCGGCCAGGCCTCGCGCGCCACGGCGGGCAACGCCTGCAAACACATCTTGCCGTATCCACGCCCCTGTTGATGCCGGTCTACCTGTAGCGCGTGGAGTGTGGCGCTGTGTTCATCGGCCCAATGAGGCAGGCACGGTGGTCGCTTGAGCAGCAAGAACGCCACAGGAAGGTCGTCGACCAACAGCGCAAAGCCCTTGACCCCAGGGCTCGGGTTGGCGAGCAGGGTATTGAGGGCGCAATACATATCACCGCAAAACGGCAGTTGTTCAGGGTGAACTTCGATGGCGCCGACTTGCTGTTGTTGCACAGCATTCAGCGCCTCGTAGGCAACGAGGCGGGTTGGCATGGGGCTGTCCGAACGGCTGCAAGAGAAGTGGCAGTTTATCGGGTTTGGGCTACGGGAAATTATTTTTCAGGGGGATGTCGATTTCCCTTCGGGCCATTCGACTAAGGGTGTCTTCCGTGATTTTCCACCCCAAGGAGTCATCGCCATGAGCACTGCAATCAAGCGCCTGATCGAGCAATGGAAAGACGCCGTCGTCAGTCGCGATATCGACAAAATTGTCAGCTTTTACGCCGACGATATCGTCTCGTTCGACGCCGTAACCGCTCTGCAATTCAAGGGCAAGGCGGCCTACCGCGCGCATTGGGAGGCGTGCATGGAGCACTGCCCCGGCCCCGGCATCTTCGAGTTTCATGAATTGCATGTCGTCGATGCGCCAGACAGCGCATTCGCCCACTGGCTGGCCCACTGCGGCGGCGCCGGGCCGGACGGCGAGGTAAAGGCCTGCTGGATGCGCGTGACTGCCGGCTACCAGCGTATCGATGGCCAATGGAAGGTGGTGCACGAGCACTGGTCGGCACCGTTTGATATGCAAAGCGGCACGGCGTTGTTCGACCTGAAACCTTGAGCACTGCGAACTATAGTCAGTAGTCCGAAAACGGAGAACGCCATGAAATACCTGTGCTTGATCTACAGCGACGAACAGGCGTTGCACACCTCGCCCGACAGCCCCCACGACTCGGAATGTCTGGCCTACGCCGAGTCCATCCAGGCCAGCGGGCGCATGCTGGCCGCCGAGCCGCTGGAGTCAGTGACCACCGCCACCACCGTGCGCATGCGCAACGGCAAGCTGTCGATCACCGACGGGCCTTTTGCCGAAACCAAGGAGCAGCTCGCCGGGTTCTACCTGATCGACGCCAAGGACCTCAATGAAGCGCTCCAGGTGGCTGGCGGCATTCCGGCAGCCCGGGTCGGCAGTGTGGAAGTGCGCCCCGTGCGCCAATTGAATCTCTCAACACAATAATCAAAAGACTTGAGGAGGTTGCCCCGTGAACATTCAACCCGCCGAATTTGAACTGTCCATCAGCCGCTTGATCGATGCGCCGCGCCGCCGGGTGTTTCGCGCCTGGACCGAGCCAACCCTGCTGCAACAATGGTGGGGCCCCCACGGCATGACCACCCCTGAATGCGAGATGAACCTGTGGGTCGGCGGCTTGTTCCGCACCTTGATGCGTGCGCCCGATGGCAGCGAGTACCCGACCCAGGGCGTTTTCCTGGAAATCGATGCGCCCAACCGCCTGGTGTTTACCGACGCGTTCATGCCGGGTTGGGTGCCCTCGGGCAAGCCGTTCATGAGCGCCGAAGTCACCTTTGAAGATGTCGGCGGCAAGACGCTCTACACCGCCCGCGCCATGCACTGGAGTGCCGAGGACAAGCAGGCCCACGAAGCCATGGGCTTTCATGACGGCTGGGGCCAGAGCCTGGACCGCCTAGTGAAGTTGGTGACCGAGGACATGGTCGATTGACCCAGCAGATCGACGCTATTTACCGCCGCGAATCACGCCGCGTGCTCGCGACGTTGATTCGTGTGCTAGGGGATTTCGACCTGGCCGAGGAGGCGCTGCACGAAGCATTTTTCGTCGCCCTGCAGCGCTGGCCCGAGGATGGCGTGCCGGATAATCCACGGGCGTGGCTGGTGTCCACCGGTCGCTTCAAAGCCATCGACCGCCTGCGTCGGCAGTCGCGTTTTACCCCGTTATTGGAAGAGCAGGCCGAGGCGTTGGAGGCCGCGCCTTGGAGTGATGAAGACGTGGAAGACGACCGCCTGCGCCTGATGTTCACTTGCTGCCACCCAGCGTTGGCAGCCGATGCCCAGGTTGCGCTGACCTTGCGCGAGATCTGCGACCTGAGCACCGAGGCCATCGCTCACGCTTTTCTAGCCACGCCCACCACCATTGCCCAACGCATCGTGCGCGCCAAGGGCAAGATCCGTGAGGCGAGAATTCCCTATCAAGTGCCGTCCCGCGCCGAATTGCCCGAACGATTGGACAGTGTGCTGCGGGTGATTTACCTGGTGTTCAACGAGGGCTATTCGGCCTCAGCGGGTCCCGACCTCACCCGCGAGGACCTGACCTTGGAGGCCATTCGCCTGGGGCGTTTGCTGCTGGAGTTGCTGCCCGAGCCGGAAGTCATGGGCTTGCTGGCGTTAATGTTGCTGCACGAGTCGCGTCGGCCTGCCCGCACTTCTGCCAGCGGCGAACTGGTGCTGTTGGACGCTCAGGATCGTACGCTTTGGGACAGGGCCTTGATCGCTGAAGGCTGCGCATTGGTGGAGCAGGCGCTGATGACGCCACGCTTCGGGCCGTATTGCTTGCAGGCTGCGATTGCCGCCGTGCACGCCGAGGCGCCCAGCGCAGGGGAAACCGATTGGCGGCAGATTGTCGGGCTCTATGATGTATTGCTCAGGTCTGTGCCGTCGCCGGTGATCGAGTTGAACCGTGCGGTAGCGGTGGCGATGGAGCAGGGGCCTTTGGCGGGGCTGGCGCTGGTAGACAACCTTTTGCAGCGCGGTGAGTTGCAGGACTATCACTTGGCGCATTCGGCGCGTGGGGAATTTTGCCGGCAGTTGGGGCGGTTTGACGAAGCTCGCAGCGCGTACGAAAAAGCGCTGTCGCTGACGCAACAGGCGCCAGAAAAACGCTTCATCACGCGACGCCTCGCCGAACTCAAATAGCCAACACGATGTTATGACGCCCCGCGATCCAATGTGGGCGCTGGCTTGCCTGCGATGACGGCCTGACAGCCAACGTCTCTCTAACGGCCCCCTCTACATTGCACTGCGTTCACTCCAGCATCTTGCCCAGCAACCAGCTCCCCGCAGGCCCCGGCGGCTGGTGCCGGGACCACAGCGCATCCACCGCCACCGAACGCGGCCAACTGCGCACCTTGAGTTCAACCAACTGGTTGCCGCCAAAACGCTCCACCAGCCAGCGCGGTATCGGTGCCCAACCAAAACCCAGCTGTGCCATTTCCATCAGCATCAGGTAACTCGGCGCCGACCACACACGTTGCGTGCCGCGGTTTTCATTGGGGCTGATGATGCTCGCCAAGCGCAACTCCCGGTGTTGTTGCAAGGTGTGCGAGTGAACCTTGTCCAGGGTTGCCAATGGGTGTCTGGGCGAGACGAACAGCGCGATCTCCGTGCGCTCTTCCACGGGGGAGAACGTCAGGTCCGGCGGGTAGGCTTCTTGTTTCTCGATAAACGCGATCTGCGCCCGGCCACTTTGCACCAGTGCGATCAAGTCTTCGCATTCCGCGATCAGGCATTCCAGCTCAAGGTCTGGGTAGCGTTGTTCGAAGGCGCTGAGAGCGACCTCGAATCGATCAGACTGATAAGTATCGGACATGGCGAGACTCAACTTCGGCTCCAGGCCTTGCGATAACTGACTGGCTGCCAGCTCCAGGCGGCTACTGGCTTCCAGCACTTGCTCAGCCCGTTGCAGCAACACTTGCCCCGCCGGTGTGAGGGTCGGCTTGCGGCTGCTGCGGTCAAACAGCACCACGTTCAGGTCAATCTCAAGGCTGGCCACTGCCGCGCTCACGGTGGACTGGCTTTTGCCCAGCTTGCGTGCCGCCGCGGAAAACGAGCCTTGGGTGGCAGCCTGGACAAACGCCTGAAGCACTTCATGGGAGGCCATGACTATCGCCTTGATCGATGGTTATTGGTTATGAAGTATCGAGACAAAGCCTGATCATGGCAACCATCGTCACTCACGGAGCCGGGCTATGACCCCTACCAAATCCCTTACTGAACGCGTTTTTCAAGCCCTTGGTTTCGAGGGGTTGGCCTTATTGATTTGCACGCCGCTGTTGGTGTGGATCACCGGCCGGCCAGCGCTGGAGATGGGCGCAGTGACCCTGGGCATCAGCCTGTTGGCACTGAGCTGGAACGTGATGTTCAACAGCCTGTTCGACCGCCTTAAAAATCGCCTGCAACTGGCCAACGGTGGTTGGACCCGTGTGCTGCATGCGCTGCTGTTTGAAGGTGGCCTGATCCTCTTGGCAGTGCCGTTGATTGCCGCCTTGATGAAGATCAGCCTGTTGGAAGCCTTCATCCTCGACATTGGCGTGTTGTTGTTCTTCCTGCCGTACACCTACGTGTACCACTGGGGTTATGACGTGCTGCGCGAGAAATTCGCCGGTAAAACCCCAGTTACCCCGTAGGCGTGCGTCGCTTATAGGAACATCCCGCCCGACGCCTCGATCCGCTGGCCGGTGATCCAATGACTGCCATCGGCCAGCAAGGTCGAAATCGCCCCGCCAATGTCGTCCGGCAAGCCTACGCGGCCCAGGGCGGTGTTATTGGCAACCATCGCATTCACATCGGTGTTATCGCGCACCGCGCCGCCGCCGAAGTCGGTGGCAATCGCGCCCGGTGCCAGGGTGTTCACGGTAATACCCCGTGGGCCCAGTTCTTTAGCCTGGTAGCGCGACAAGACTTCCACCGCGCCTTTCATAGATGCGTAGGCGGCATACCCCGGCAGGCTGAAGCGCGCCAGGCCGCTGGAGATATTGATGATGCGCCCGCCATCGCTGATCAGCGGCAGCAGTTTCTGCGTGAGGAAAAACGGTGCCTTCACATGGATCGCCACCAACTGGTCGAACTGGGCTTCGGTGGTTTCGGCAAAGCTTGCGTAGGTGCCAACCCCGGCGTTGTTGATCAGGAAGTTGAAATGCTCCTGGGCGAACACATCCTTGAGCAGTGTGCCGATCTGGCCAACGAATGCATCGAAGGTTGCGCTCTGGCTGACGTCCAGTTGCAGCATGGCGGCGCGACCGCCCAAGGCCTCTACCTGGGCAACCACGGCTTGGGCTTCGGCCGCTGCGCTGTGGTAAGTGCCGATGATGTCGATGCCTTGCGCAGCCAGGTGCAGGGCGGCGCTTTTGCCCAGGCCACGGCTAGCGCCAGTGATGAGTGCGATTTTACGGGTCATGGTGCAGTCCTCGAATGGGGTGAGTGGGACTGAGTGTATTTGTCCGGCCGTAACGTGATAAACAGGCTGATATCGAAATCACTAGCCGGATAAGGCGAACAATCTAATGAACAAGCTTGAGCTGCTGCGCACCTTCGTACGCGTTACTGAGTTGTCGAGCTTTACCCAGGCCGGCCAAAGCCTGGGCTTGCCGCGCTCTACGGTCTCCGAGCATGTGCAGGCGTTGGAGGAGTTGCTCGGCGCTCGGCTGTTGCAACGCACCACGCGCAAGGTGCAGGCGACCCAGGATGGTCGTGTGTTGTATGAGCGCAGCAAGGATCTGCTGGCGCACATGGAAGAGTTGGAAGGTTTGTTCCGTCAGGACGAAACCCAATTGGCCGGACGCATACGGGTGGACATGCCCAATGTCATGGCGCGGGGCGTGATCTTGCCGAACTTGCCCACGTTCATGGCGCGCCATCCGCTGATCGACATGGAAATCAGCTGTTCGGACCGCCAGGTGGACCTGATCGCCGAAGGTTTTGATTGCGTGGTGCGCGTCGGCGCCCAGCCCGATCAAACTGTGGTAGCGCGGCGGGTGTGCAGCATGCCGATGGTCAACTGCGCGAGCGCGGCGTACCTGCAACGGTATGGCGTGCCCGACACCCTGGCAGACCTGGCGCATCATCAGTTGGTGCATTACGTGCGGCCGCTGGGCGCACGCTCGGCCGGGTTCGAATACCTGGTGGGCAACAAGGTGCAGCGGCTGCCGATGGCAGGCCGGGTGACGGTCAACAGCACCGACGCCTATCAATCGGCGTGCCTGGGCGGGTTTGGCATTACCCAGGTGCCGCAACTCGGGATACACGACTTGTTGGCCAGCGGCGAGTTGGTGGCGGTGCTGCCCGACTACCAGGCGCCGCCCTTGGATGTGTCGTTGCTGTACGCCGGCCAGCGGCATCTGCCGTTGCGGGTGCGGGTGTTCATGGACTGGTTGACCGCCACCCTGCAAGCTCATCTTTAACGGCGTGCCGACAACTGCTGGGGCGCCAGGAACGCGTCGTGGAAGTAATCCCGGAACGCTTGCATCGCGGGGGTAAACGCGCGCTCGCGGTGCCAGGCCAGGCCGACGCTCATGGGTGTGACCGGGTCGGTCACGGTCAGGGTTTCGATGCGTTTGCCTTCCAGGGACCAGGGCCGGTGTACCAGGTCTGACAGGATCGCCACGCCGCTGCCGTTGGCAACCATGCTGCGCACCGCCTCCACCGAGCTGGTGCGCAGCCGCACCTTGGGCGTTTGCCCGGCCTGTTCCCAGTAGCGCATGGCGCTGTGTTCGGCTTCATCGACGGTGAGCAAGATGTAGGGTTCTTGGGCCACGTCGGCCAGGCTCACGGCACCGCGTTCGCACAATGGGTGATGGCTGGGCAGCCACAGGCGGCGTTCGGAGTTGAATAGAATTTCCGAG
This sequence comes from Pseudomonas sp. CCI1.1, assembly GCF_034348165.1. Lineage (NCBI taxonomy): Bacteria > Pseudomonadati > Pseudomonadota > Gammaproteobacteria > Pseudomonadales > Pseudomonadaceae > Pseudomonas > Pseudomonas sp. CCI1.1. The sequence continues at coordinate 3,062,146 of NZ_CP133780.1, read as the reverse complement.
ACGATATCCGCGTGGGTGAGGTTGGCAGTGAGCACCACAGCCATGTCGAACTGGCCGTCGAGCAGGCCCTGTTCGATGGCCTGGCGCTCCTGTTCGAACACCTCGATGGTCACGTCCGGATGCCAATGCTCCATGCGCTGTAAATGGTGCGGCAGGAAATAACCCAGCACGGTGTAGCTGGCCGCCACCCGCAGCACGCCGCTGGCGCGGTAGTCCGGCAACGGGCTGTTGAGGGCATCCTCCACGCTGCGCACAATCACATAGGCACGGTTGAGAAAATGCCGCCCGGCATCGGTGAGGTTCATGCCCTGGGCCGAGCGCACGAACAACTGCACGCCGAGCATGGCTTCCAGCTCCTTGATCGCTGTGGTCACCGCCGATTGGGAAATATTCAGGTGAATTGCTGCCTGGGAAATCTGGCCGATTTCCGCAGTGGCGACGAAATAGCGAACCTGGCGCAAGGTTAAAGACATATCGCACTCTGCTTATTGATCGTTCCCACGCTCTGCGTCGGAATGCCTCTTGTGACGCTCGGCGTCACGGTCTCAAGTGCGGACTCAGAGCGTCCATGTCTGCATTCCCACGCAGAGCGTGGGAACGATCGGGGGTCGAGGATAAAAAGCTATCTGATTTTCAGAAGATGGGCCATCTGATAATAGATCTTCCCAAGGGGTCAAGCCACGGCCTACTTTGCGGGCATCACCTTTGGCGGAGCGACCTTGATGCAGGCAGTGGATTTCAATTCAGACATGGGCGAAGGCTTTGGCCCCTGGACCATCGGCGACGGCGTCGACGCAGAGCTGATGGCCTATATCAGCTCGGCCAATATCGCCACCGGCTTTCACGCCGGCGACCCAGGCACCATGCGCCGCACCGTCGAGCGCGCCAAGCAACGGGGTGTGGCCATCGGCGCACACCCAGGCTTTCGTGACCTGGTGGGTTTCGGTCGTCGGCATATCAACGCACCGGCCCAGGAACTGGTGGACGACATGCTCTACCAGCTCGGTGCCCTGCGCGAAATAGCCCGTGCCCAAGGCATGAGCCTGCAACACATCAAGCCTCACGGCGCGCTCTACATGCACCTGGCCCGCGATGAAGAGGCCGCCCGGCTGTTGGTGCAAAACCTGCAAATCATCGAGCCCACGCTGATGCTGTACTGCATGCCCAACTCGGTGATCTGGCGCATTGCCAAGGAACTGGGGCAGCCGGTGGTGCGCGAGTTTTATGCCGACCGTGAATACGACCTCAGCGGTTCCATCGTGTTTACCCGCAATGTGCGGGCGCTGGACCCCGCCACAGTGGCCGCGCGCGTCTTGCGTGCGTGTCAGACCGGCCTGGTACGTACCGTCGAAGGCGAAGACCTGGCGATCGAATTCGATTCCATCTGCCTGCACAGCGACACCCCTGGCGCCCTGGAGCTGGTGGGGGCCACCCGTGAAGCCCTGGACCAGGCGGGTATCGACGTCAGACCTCCCCAATAAGAGCCAACCCTTACTTTTTTGCCTGCCTTTCTACAATGATTCCAAGAGGAACAGACATGGCTGAAACGTCCCCCATCCGCTACAGCTTCGGCGGTGATGAACACCTGTTTGCCGAGGTCAGCAACAGCATGTCCCTGGAGGCTTTTTTCAAGGGCATGGCGGTGACCCGCGCCGTGGAGCGCCTGGCACTGGAAGGCGTATTGGATGTCTGCCTGGCCAACGCATCGTTCCAGATTCGCTTCGACCCTGACCGCATCGCCCCTCAGGCGCTGCTCGACGCCGTGCAAAGCGCCGAAGCCCAGGCCGTGGCCGAACGCACCTTGCGCACGCGCATCATCGAAATCCCGGTGCTCTATAACGACCCCTGGACCCACGAAACCCTGATGCGTTTTCGTGACCGCCACCAAGACCCCAGCGGCACAGACCTGGAATACGCGGCACGCATCAATGGCCTGGCCGACGTGGACGCGTTCATCGCCGCCCACAGTGGCGCGCCGTGGTTTGTGTCGATGGTCGGCTTTGTCGCGGGCTTGCCGTTCATGTTCCAGATGGTCGAACGCGAGCGGCAATTGCAGGTGCCCAAATACCTGCGCCCACGCACCGACACGCCGAAACTGACCCTGGGCCATGGCGGCTGCTTTGGCTGTATCTACTCGGTGCGTGGCGCGGGCGGTTACCAGATGTTCGGCGTTACCCCGGCACCGATCTACGACCCGGCGCAGCAGTTGGCGTACCTCAAGGAGCACATGGTGTTCTTCCGCCCTGGCGATATCGTGCAGTTCAAGCCGATGGACCGCGAGGCTTATGACCTGGCGGTCGCCGAGGTGGACGCCGGTCGTTTCGACCTGCGCATCCGCCCGGTGGAGTTTTCCCTGGATGCCTTTCTCGCCGACCCCATCGGCTACCCGAAAACCCTGCAGGAGGCGCTGGCATGATCAAGGTCCTCAAACCTGGCCTCGCCACCTCCGTGCAGGACCTGGGCCGCGAAGGTTATTACCACTTGGGCATCCCGCCGTCGGGGGCGCTGGACCAATACGCGTTGAGTGCGGCCAACCACCTGGTGGGCAATCCTGTGGGCGCGGCGGGCCTGGAATGCACGCTGATCGGGCCGGAGCTGGAGTTCCAGCAGGACGCGCTGGTGGCCTTGAGCGGCGCCTTGATGTCGCCGCGCCTGGACGGTGAAGTGGTGCACCAGGACACCGCCTTTGCCGTGCGCGCCGGGCAGGTGCTGCGGTTCGAGTTTCCCAAGGCCGGCGCACGCACCTACCTCGCCGTCGCCGGCGGTATCGACGTGCCGTTGGTGCTCGGCAGCCGCTCCACCTACACACTCGGCGCCCTCGGCGGGTTTAACGGCCGACGCTTGCAGGAGGGCGATCAATTGCCGATCGGTACCGCCAGCGGTATGGGGCGTGCGGGCAACAGCTTGCCGATGGCGTTGCGGCGTTCGGTCGGCGGCGATGTGACGTTGCGGGTAGTGCCGGGGCTGTATTACGAGCGCTTGACTGACGAGGCCAAAAGCAGCTTTTTTGCCGAGCCGTGGACGGTGGGCTCCGAGGCCGATCGCATCGGCTACCGCTTCAAGGGCGGCAGCGCGTTGAGCTTCCAGCCACGGGAACAGCCGTTTGGCGCGGGCTCCGATCCTTCCAACATCGTGGACAGTTGCTACCCGATTGGCTCGATTCAAGTACCGGCGGGGCTGGAGCCGATTGTGTTGCACCGCGATGCGGTGTCGGGCGGTGGCTACGCGATGATTGGCACGGTGATCAGCGCCGACCTGGACTTGATCGGGCAGATGCAGCCCAACCAGCGAGCGGGGTTTGTGGCGGTGAGCCTCGAGGAGGCTTTGGAGGCGCGGCGGGTGTACAAGAAGCGCCTCAAAGCGATGACGGGACTCTTCAATCACTGAATAAACGCAAACTGCTGTGGGAGCTGGCTTGCCTGCGATAGCGGTGGGCCAGCTTGCATTGTGTTGGCTGATACACCGCAATCGCAGGCAAGCCAGCTCCCACAGTTGGGCTCATTTCAATTTGAGAATGTGCGCAATGCCCGGCGATCAGTGGCTGGACGCTTCAAACACTGAATAAACGCAAAACCCTGTGGGAGCTGGCTTGCCTGCGATAGCGGTGGGTCAGCTTGCATTGTCTTGGCTGATACACCGCAATCGCAGGCAAGCCAGTTCCCACCTTTGGGCTTATTTCAATTTGAGAATTTGCGGAATGCCCACCGTCCAGCGATCAGGGTGAAGGTTGCGACCAAGGCCACCAGTATCCAGAAGCCTTCCGGATCCTGGGAAAGCGGCACCCCACCCACATTCATGCCAAAAAAGCCGGCAATGATATTGATCGGCAGCGCCAGCACCGTCACCACCGTGAGGGTAAACAGCGTGCGGTTGCTCTGTTCATTGAGGTTGGCGGCGATCTCTTCCTGCAACAGCTTGATGCGTTCGCCCAAGGCGGTCAGGTCGTTGATGATCAGCGCAAACTCCTCGGTGGATTTGCGTAACTCCTTCACGTCTTCCTTTTGCAGCCATTGCGGCGGGCGATTGAGCAGGCGCAGCAGCGAGCCCGGTTCCAGCGCCAGCAGGCGTTGCAGGCGCACCAGCACGCGGCGGGCGGCACCCAGTTCGGCGCGGTTGGTGGACAGGCGCGAAGACAACAGCTGATCTTCGATATGGTCGACGCTGATACTGGTCTTGCGCACGATCTGCGTCAGCACTTCGCCCTGGTCGCGCAGCAGGTGCACCAACAGCTCCAAGGGGGAGCGAAAGTGTTCGCCGGCCTTCACCGACGAGCGCAATTTATCCACCGAGTGCAAAGGCTGCAGGCGCGCGCTCACCAACAAGCGGCTGCGAGCGCACACCCATAGCGTGGAAATATCCGACGACACCATGCTGCTGAAGTTGAACACCACATCGTTGACCACTGCCAACAAGGCCGAGTCCACATGCTCGATGCGCGTGGAGCGTGAGCCCTCATGCAAGGCTTCAAAAAACTCTTCCGGCAGCGACAAATGCGCCTGCATCCAGCGCTCGCAGGCGGCGTGCGCCAGGTTCAGGTGCAGCCACAGGAATTCGTCCGGGTCTGGCGGGTGCTGTAAGGCGGCGAGGGCGGTGGCGGAATCAATTTGTTGGCCTTTCTCGCCGGGGCGAAAACGAAAACCGTAAAGCAGGCCAAACAGATCGGAATCTTGATGGCCGTGGTCGATGCTGTGGTTCATGGCGACTCGCAGAGAAAGGGCCTGTAGGACGTTTCACAGGTTCCTGAGCGAATCATTGCAAGGCGGTATGACGGTTATGTGACCGTTTGAGGCGCGCATAAAAAAACGCGCCACCCGAAGGTGGCGCGTTTTTTCAAGGTTCAACTCAGGTGTCTTGCTTGTTTTCCAGCACGGCACCGGTCTTGGCGTCGAGCTTCACATCCCATTTCTTGCCGGTGGTGTCGGTCAGGTCCACTTCGTAGACCAGCTTGCCAGCTTCGTGATCCAACTCGGTATCGTTGATGGTCGCGCCGGCATGTTGGGCGACGGCGGCGGCGTTAAGCTTTTCGAACGCCATCACTTCACCGGACTTGAGCAGGCTAGGAATCTGGTCCGGACGGACATCAGCCTGGGCCAGGCCGGCAGTCAAGGTCAGGGCAGTAGCAGCGAACAGGGCAGTCAAGGTTTTCATGGTGTGTGTCCTTCTTAGGTTGAGCTGTTTAAGTGGCGCCAGATTAACCGGCGCAACTTAACTCATCCTTAATGGCTCACTGACACTAACGCTTTTAGTACTTGTGGTCGTTGAGCAGGTCTTGCACGCTGGACGACGGCCAGCGCTTGTAGAACTTCAACAGCTCGGCGGCGCGGTTGGTGAAAATGCCATCGACGCCGGCCTTCATCACTTTCTCGAAGTCCACCGGCTCATCCACCGTATACACATGCACCAGCAGGCCCTTGTCGTGGGTCAGCTTGTTCATTTCAGGCTTCACCAGGTCGGTGTAGCTCTGGTCGCCGTGGTCGGTCAGCTCGGCCGACGGGCCGGTGCCGATGGCGCCGAGGCTTTTGGCTTCATCAACCCATTTTTCGAATTCGGCAGCGTCTTTAGGCTCTTGCTTGGCGTAGTAGGCGGCCTTGGTGGATTCGCCAGACTCGGCGAAGGTCACTTTGGATTTGGGCTCGATGCTGCCTTCACCCACCCACAACAGCAGGATTTTCGGAGTGTTGGGCATTTCCTTCTGCAGCTCTTTGAGGCTGGCGGTTTCGAAGGTTTGCAGCACCACGCGGCCCTTGCCTTGGCCGACACCGGTGTTGCTCTTGCCCAGTTTGGAGCCGGCGGAGCTCAGCCAGCCTTTGTCGAGCAGCTTGTTTTTCAGGTCGGCTTCGATACCGGGGAACTGCTTGGGCTCCTTGGTCTCGATGTACAGGCCGGGTTTGTGCGAGGGGTTGCCTTCGGCGATCTTGATGATGTCGTCCAGGCTCAGGATTTTCAGGCCAACGAAACCAGGGCGCGCGCGGTCCGGGTAGGCGGCGTTGAACCAGCTGCCGGCGTCGAGGGTTTGCAGTTCTTTCCAGGTGAACTCGTTGGCAGGCGCGTCTTTGCGCTCGGGGAACTTGGTGGCGACGTCGGTGGTGCGCTGCAGGTTGTTGTCGTGCAGGGCGAACAGCACGCCGTCCTTGCTACGTTGCAGGTCCAGTTCCAGGTAGTCGGCGCCCAGGTCGCGTGCAACCTTGTAGGCAGCGGCGGTGGATTCAGGCGCATCGTAGGAAGCACCACGGTGAGCGATCACGGCAGGGTAGGGAATGCCTTCGTTTGTCGCCAATTCGGCCGGGCTGACCGGCTCGGCAGCCTGTGCCTGGCCAAGGCCGAGCATCAACGCCAGCAGCAAGGCGCTTTTGGAAAACGTGACAGGCATATGCGAAGTCCTTTCGTGGAGGTAACTTTGAGAAGGTGTCCTTTTTAACAATTGATTGCGAACGGCGCTATCACCAAACCGACATTAACGTGCGCACCGGCCAATTTTGTCGACTTTTTTGCAGGGTGTTGCAGTATTCTTACGGGTAGCTGCCCCGCCAGAGGGCGGTATTTTCTGCCACGCGTGTAAACCATCTTTCCAGTCCCTGTGGGACTTTTCAGTGAGGTTTACCATGCGCATCACTTCCGAGCTTATCTGCCAGGCCGCCGACCAACTCCAGGGTTTTGTCGGCCTCAACCGCAAGACCGGCCAGTACATCGTACGATTCAGCGAAGACTCATTCGGCATGGACGTGGCCGATGACGGCATCATCCCCACGGCCGAGTTCGTCTGGCTGCCGGCCGCCGACCACACCATGACCCTGTGCCGAGCGCGCCTGCAGTTGTTGCTCGACCAGAATATCGACGAGCGCATCAACATCACCGAGCCGCTGCGTGTGTATATGCGCCGGGTAGAGATCCCGCAGATCAGCGCGTTGCGCAGTTTGGTGAGCTGAGCGTCCGCGATTGCTAACGATGACGAGCAAATGTGGGAGCTGGCTTGCCTGCGATAGTCTCACTGCGGTTTCACTGCATCACCGAGGTGTCTGCATCGCAGGCAAGCCAGCTCCCACCGGGTTCGGTGATTCAAGTGGAGAAGGTGTAGGCCCGCTCTACCTTGCACACCCGCGTGTGAAACGCCGCATACCAAGTGGCCCGCCCTTGCTCGCGCACCTGCCGATGCTCAGCCTGTTGTTTCCAGGCCAGGATCGCCGCCTCGCTGGCCCAGTAGGACACGGTGATCCCCAGCCCATCCTCCCGCGCCGATTCCACCCCAAGAAACCCCGGTTGTTGCCTGGCCAGTTCCAGCATGCGCGTGGCGGCCTCGCCATAACCCCGGTCGGCGTCGGTGCGCAGCGAGCTGAAAATTACCGCGTAATAAGGTGGGGCGGGTGTTTTGGCAATCATGCCGATACCTCCTGGCAGGCCTTGAGCAGCGCAATCACCAGCGGCGGCGTGATGCCCTTGAGTGCGGCGCGTTCGGGCTGGAACAGGGTGGCGACGAAGAACGGGTGGTCGAGCAGTTCCACCGCGCGCAGATCGCCCGCCGAATCGTGGCCGGTGGGAATCAGGTTGGCGTCCAGCAGGGCGTCGGCAAAGGTGGGGTTGATGCCGTAGCGGCAACGGTAACCCTCGTGGATGTCCAGGCTGCCGTAGGCCTGGGCAATGCGCGTGTACGCGGCCAGGCGCACGGTGTCGTTCACTTCCACCAGGGAGCAGTCCAGCGGCGTGATGACGGCGCGCTCAGCATCGGGCATTAATTCGCCGTGCTGGGCATCGGCCCAGCCGAGCACATGGCGGGCATATTCCAGCACGGCATGTTGAAAACCGCCGCAGGTACCGAGGAAAGGGCGACCTTGTTCGCGGGCAAAACGTATCGCGCGCAGGGCGCCGTCGACGTCGCGATAGGGGCTGCCGGGCACGCACCAGAAGCCGTCGAAGTCGCTCAGGGCAGAAGTGGAGGTAAGGGTGTCGGTGGCCAGCCATTGCACGTGGACGCTCAGGCCCAGAGCGTCGGCGGCCTGTTGCAGGGCCATGGGAATGGCTTGGTGGGCGGTCACATCAGGGTTGTAGTCACCGATCAGGGCAAGGTGCAGCGCGGGGGTTGGCATCGTGTACGTCCCATGGCTTGTGGTGGGTTGATACCCACTATAGATTGGCGCTCACGCAATCAGTATTGGCGTTTGCCCATATGTTCAATGCAGCTACGCACTATCAAATCGACTACGCCGACCTGTCATTGGTCCTGGCCCTGGTGCGCGGCGGTACCCTGGCACGGGCGGCGGCGCTGCTGCGGGTCGATGTGTCCACGGTGTTCCGTGCGGTGCGGCGGCTGGAGGCGGCGCTGGGTCAAACCCTGTTTGAAAAAAGCCGTGCCGGTTATTTGCCCACCAGCCTGGCGAGCAACCTGGCCCAACAGGCCGAGCGTGCCGAGCAGGCGCTGGAGGCGGCGCGCATTGGCGTGGAACAGGGCGGTGAAGTGATCAGCGGCACCGTGCGCCTGACCTGCACCGACTCAGTGTTGCAAGGCTTGCTGTTGCCGGCCCTCGCGCAGTTCATGCCGGCCTACCCGGCGTTGACCCTGGAACTGAGCACCTCCAATGACTTCGCCAACCTCAGCCGCCGCGATGCGGATATCGCCCTGCGCCTGACCACGGCGCCGCCGGAGCATCTTGTCGGACGTTGCCTGGGGGCGGTGGCGTATCAGGTGTGTGCCAGTGCCGACTATGCGCGCCTGCACCCAGACCATGAGTGGGCCGATCTGGCCTGGATCGCGCCGGACGATTTTTTACCCGATCACCCCACCGTCGCCTGGCGCCGTGAGTATTTGCCGGGCGTGCGTCTCCGTTATCGGTGCAACAGCATGCAGTCGGTGGCCGAATTAGTGCGCGCAGGGTTGGGCGTAGCGGCGCTGCCGGATTTTCTAGTCGGGAATGGCGTGCAACCGCTGGGCCCTGCGCTGGCAGGGCACGATACGGCGTTGTGGTTGTTGACGCGGCCTGATTGTCGGGCGTTGCGCTCGGTGGTGACGCTGTTTGATGAGTTGGGGCGGCATGTGCGCTGGCTGCGAAGTTAACCCTCAGACAGCCAGCGCCAAGGGTTCAGCGATTGCCCCGCTCATTGGCAAACGCGCTTACCGCTTGTACCGCCTCGCCGGTACCTTCGCGAATCTGCAGGATCACCGTGCCGGCCTGGTTGGCCAGTTCCACACCCTGGGCAGCGCGGTCGCGGGTGGCGTCCATGCTGTCGATGGCTTGGCGGGTTTCGTCCTGGATCATGGCGATCATGCCGGAGATTTCCGCGGTGGAGCCGCTGGTGCGCGCGGCCAGTTGCCGCACTTCATCGGCCACCACGGCAAAGCCACGTCCCTGCTCGCCGGCGCGGGCGGCTTCGATGGCGGCGTTGAGGGCCAGCAGGTTGGTCTGGTCGGCAATGCCGCGAATGGTGTTGACGATGGCGGTGATCTGTTGCGAGCGTTCGCCCAGCTTGGCGATCAGTTGCGAAGAGGTGTCGATATCCACGGCAATTTCACGCATGCCGCTGGCGGTCTTCTGAATCACCTCAGCGCCTTTTTCCGCCATCTCCTGGGTGTTCAACGACAGGTGATAAGCCTGGGCGGCGCTCTGTGCGTCAGCGGCATGCTGTAGCACGCGGGCGGTGACGTCCGAGGCGAACTTCACCACTTTGCACAAGCGCCCGCTGGCGTCGTAGACCGGGTTGTAGTTGGCTTCCAGCCACACGACTTGGCCGTGTTTATCCACCCGCTCGAACTGGCCATTGAACAGCTCGCCCTGGTTCAAGCGCTTCCAGAACTCGCTGTAGGCCGCACTGTTGGCCAGTTCGGCCGTGCAAAACAGGCGGTGATGCTTGCCCTGGATCTGCGCCAGGCTGTAGCCCATGCGCTGCAGGAAATTGCCGTTGGCGGTGATGATGGTGCCGTCGAGGTTGAACTCGATCATCGCCATGGCGCGGTCGATGGCTGCAAGCTTGGCGTTGGCTTCGCTCTCGGCTTGCAGGCGCGGGGTGACGTCCATGGCGTATTTCACCACTTTGATTACATTCCCCGCTTCATCCCGTACCGGGTTATAGCTGGCTTCCAGCCACACCGAGGCGCCGTTGCCGCCTACTCGTTCAAAGGTGCCCGACTGGAATTGGCCGTTGCGCAGGTGCGTCCATAACTGGTTGTAGTCCGCGCTGCGGGCGAACGCCGGGGTACAGAACATCCGATGGGGCTGCCCCAGGATCTGTTCGGCGCGGTAGCCCATGGTCTTGAAGAAGTTGTCATTGGCGCGCAGCACGGTACCTTGCAGGTCGAATTCGATCACGGCCATGGAGCGCTCGATGGCGTCCAGCAGGCTGGTCTGTTGGGCAAGGCTGTGTTGCAGGGTACTGATGGTTTTCTTGTGAGCGTGAAATAGCATGGTGGAGGGCTCGGGCATGCAAGCGTATGCGGGGTCCATGTATTTGCGCCTGACCCCGTAGGGCCCCTGGCCTTACGGTTGACTTGCTCATTGCCAGCTTCCTGGTGCTGACAGAGGGGGGTAGAACAACGGTCTCAGAGTGATCAATCGGCCTGGAAGTTCGCTCGTCAGGCAGGACTATTTTGGCCAGGCGACCAATGGCGGCATTATGCTATTGCAGCAGGTGGGCGGAGCAAGATTCGGACGAGGTGTCATCAGACAACTCAGGCTGAATGAACGACCGTGCATTCGCTGATCTTGACGCGGTTGCGGCCGCTGTTTTTGGCGGTGTACAACGCGCGATCCGCAGCATCGAGCCACATGACCGCGTCCTTGAAGGACGGGTGGAAATCCGCCAGGCCAATGCTCAGGCTGACGCGCAGGTCTGGGATTTGCGGATGCCGATAGTGACTGAAGGTTTCGCGTAGATGCTCCATTACCTGCGCAGCGGCTTGCAGGGGTATTTTCGGAAGCATCACACAGAACTCATCGCCGCCATAGCGGCCGGCCAGGTCTTCTTCGCGCAAGTGTTCGCGCAGCGCTTGGCTCAACTGGCGCAGCACCGCGTCACCCACGGTGTGGCCATGAACGTCATTGATGTGCTTGAAGTGGTCGATATCGATCAAAGCAATGGTCGCTTGGCCGTGTTGCTGTTGGCACTTGTGAAACTTGAGGTTCAGCAGGTCTTTCCAGGAACCATGGTTGAGCAGGCCGGTGAGGCTGTCGATGCGGCTCAGGGCGCTGAGGGCGCGTTTGTGTTGCGACAGTTTGATCGCCAACTGGTAACAGACCATGCCGATGGCCATCGGGTAGAGCGTCAGCATCGGCAGGCAGGTGTAGACCTCGGTGAGGCTGACGCTGGGGTCGAACTTGATGCCGAACAGGCCCCAGGCCACCGCGATACCGGCCGCCTGTGCCAGCAACCCGCGCAGGAACAGGCGTTTGCCACCGGCTGCGACGTTGTTCATGGCCATCATCGACAGAATAGTCACCGCTGTCAGTGGCGAAAACTGAGTGGCCGCGGCCCAGAATCCGCCCAGCACTGAGTCATACAGCAGGTTGCGTTGTTCGGCCTGGTAGGGAAATGGCGAGTGAGTGGAAATCAGGTACGCCACATGCGGCCAGGCAATGCCGTTGAACAGCAGCAACGCCCAGACCCAACCGGGCATCGACAAGGGATACAAAGCCCCGATTACGCTGATGCTACCGATACCCAGGCCGATAATCCTTGGCGTGTAGATACGCCTGGCAAATGAAAGCCCTTTGCCTCGTCTGTTTTCCATAGTGTCCTGGGTCAACTTTTTTGCGGGTGCAACAGCACGCGTCAGCGGGCAGAGCCGGTGGTCGGATAAGAAAGGTGGATTGTCGATTATTCCTGTGGGATTAATCAGTGTCCTTCCAGGCCATTTGCGCAAAACAGCGGGCAAAAACGCCATAAACGACCTTAAATGTCGCTCCTGCAACAGGGCTTACTGGGGCGTGCGCTGCGTGCTGGCTTCGTAGCCGGCGAGGAACAGGTCGATGGCCGATTCGATGACGTGGGCCTGGGTGGCAGGGTCGAGGGTGGGCTGGCCGAGGGTGATTTGCGGCCAGAATGCAAAGGCCTTGAGCAGGCTTTGGATCTGGTGGGCGGCGAACGCCGGGTCGGTGCCGGTGAGGCGGCCGTCTTCCTGGGCGGCGCGCACCCATTGGGTAAAGCCTTCTTCCCGCGCACTGAGGCGGTTGACCATGTCTTGCGCGCGCTCCGGCGAATGGATAGTGGCAGCAATGGCCACGCGTGCCAGGTCGAGGAAGTTGGCGTCTGACATCATCTGCATTTTCGCTTCCAGCAACGTGCGTAGTTGGTCGCGCAGTGGGCGGTCACTGGTGTAGATCACGTCCAGTTGGGCAACGCTGCTGGCCCACAGTTGGTGGAGGATCTCGGCGAACAGTTCTTCCTTGCTGGGGAAGTGGTTGTACACGGTGCGCTTGGAAACGCCAGCGCTGGCGGCGATCTTGTCCATGCTGGTGACCTCGAAGCCGTGCTCGCGAAATTCGGCAATCGCCGCCGCCACGATGGCTTCGCGTTTACGCTCGGTGAGGCGTTTGGGGGCAGTCATGGAAGGCATTCGACTCAACAATGAAATTACACCGGGCAGTTTACTTGCTCGGGATTTTGTTGCAATCTAGAAACTACACTGTGCAGTGTAATACTTGAGCGGACCGCAGGAGTCACTTTGTCATGGCTACGATTTCAACCCGTCTCGACCCTGCGCCCTCGGCGCCCAAGCCTGCCGAGCAGGGCCTGGGGCACTTCAGCAACGACACGCCGGTGCAGCACGGTGGCTTGGGCAAGACCCTGCGCATTTTCTGGAACATGCTATTCAACAAGCCGCGAACGACACGGCCGGTGGGGCAGATTCCGGTACAGCCACTGACCCGCGAGCAGTTATTGGCCGCCCCTGATCACAGCGTGTATCGCCTCGGCCATTCAACCGTGCTGCTGAAAATGCGCGGTAAATTCTGGGTCACCGACCCGGTGTTTGCCGAACGCGCCTCGCCATTGCGTTGGGCCGGCCCCAAGCGTTTTCATCAGCCGCCTATCAGTCTTGAAGAGCTGCCTGCGCTGGAAGCGGTGATCCTTTCCCACAATCATTACGACCATCTCGACCGCAAAGCGGTGGTCCAATTGGCCGAAAAGACCCGCTACTTCCTGGCGCCCCTGGGCGTGGGCGACACACTGGTCAAATGGGGCGTGGATGCCAGCAAAGTCCGCCAGTTGCAATGGTGGCAGGGCACCGAGGTCGATGGCGTTCGTTTTGTCTGCACGCCGGCCCAGCACTTTTCCGGGCGCGGCCTGTTTGATGGCAACCAGACCCTGTGGTGCTCCTGGGTGATGATCGACGACACGCGGCGTATCTTTTTTAGTGGCGATACGGGCTATTTCGACGGTTTCAAACGCATCGGCGAGCAATACGGGCCGTTTGACCTGACCCTGATGGAAACCGGCGCTTACAATGTCGATTGGCCCCATGTGCACATGCAGCCGGAGCAGACACTACAGGCGCATATCGACCTTAAAGGGCGCTGGCTGCTGCCGATTCACAATGGCACCTTCGACCTGGCCTTCCACGCCTGGCATGAGCCCTTCGACCGCATCATGGCCCTGGCCTGGGAGCGCAATGTTTCGATCACCACTCCGGCGATGGGCCAGGCTTTTCGCTTGAACCAGCCTGAGCGTGGGCATGCCTGGTGGCTGGAAGTGGAACCTCAATCGGTCAACGAACACGCAGCAGGCTGAGCCAAAGGCCCGTTGGAAAAGAGCTTTTCAGCGAATTTCAGCCCTGCGACAAAGGCCAAGAGAGAGTGCGATGATCCCCCGGGAATTTTATCTCCGGGAGGATGTTTCGATGGACAGCCATTGTAAGAAACTTTGGAAGATGGGTTTGCCGTGTGCGTCAGCTCAACCGCTGGCATCGCTAATGAACGCCGTCGACGTTCCCGCTTTACCCCCCGGTGCCGCTCCCCCTTCTATTGTCTTTGGCACCGAGCAACGTGCCGGCGCTACGCCCATACCTGGGTATAACGCCTTGGCTCCCCATATACGGCCGGTGCGCGATCCCGCGCTATCGCTGATCGCCATCAGCGGCGTTGACCCTACCGAACCGGTGATGGTGGAGGTACCGCTGGTATTGAATAACACCACCTTCACCGCCTCGCTGCCGCTGACGGGATATCGTATCGGCTATGCCGAGCATTATGTGCAGGGCAAGCAGGTTGAACGGGTCGCACGCAGTGCGGCCTTGAACCGAGTCTTCGACACCCTGCGCCAGGCTGGTGCGCAATGCGTGGCAGTGGATATGCAGCGCAGCGGTGATTGTGAGCAGGCTTGTCATGAAATCGACGAGCTGGTGGTAGGTCTTCGCCTTGATGCCTTGGTGTCAGAGGATCCCGAAGCCGCCTTTCATCACGCCTGTAAAAGCGGCTACCCCAGTATGTGTGAAACCCTGGAAGACGGCTCCAAGGTCTGGTTTTACGGTGCGCGCTGGGCGGGTGATCGCTTGGCGGCACTGGTACGAGCTTACCGCGTGCTGCGGCCGTAGGTATTGATGCCTACATCGGGCTGCGAAGGGTAGGACGCAGTGGCAGGATTCGCCTGAAATAGTGGTGGGTGGTCGGCTCTTAGACTGGTGCGGCGCTATCGACCGATAGCTCTCACACTCAGTCAAACAGAGGGGCACTTCATGATCGGACCAGTTTCGGCAGGTGGATGGGCCACGGGCCTGCTTCAGGAGCTTTCAAACCCGGTGCAAGGTTTCAAGAGTGCCTGCCAGATGTCAGCGGAGATGGCCCAAGGAGGCGGCGTCACCTCAGAGTCACTGTTGAAGGACTCGCTCAAACAAATTGCCAATATTGATCGTGGGCTACAGGGCGGCAATGCGTTTTTGGAAACCAACCCGGATGCCATGAGGGAGGCGAAGGCCCGCGATCAGGAACGTGCCAATGGCCGCGTACGCGGGTACTTGCATGGCGTGCCGATAGCGCTCAAGGATGTCTTTGAAACCAATGACCGCATGCAGACCAGTGCAGGCTCCAAGGCGTTGGTGGGTGCGCCTGCCGCCCGGAATGCCAAGGTCGTCGACAATTTGCTGAAAGCTGGCGTGGTGATTGTAGGCAAAACCAATATGAGTGAGCTGTCCAACTTTCGCTCACTCAAATCGGCGGATGGCTGGAGCTCCCGAGGTGGCCAGACGTTGAACCCACATCGACTCGGAGGGACGGTGGCCGGCTCGAGTTCAGGTTCGGCCGTGGCGGTCGCCCAGGGGCATGTGCCCGTGGCACTGGGGTTGGAAACCAACGGATCAATCATCAGCCCCGCAGCCTACAACGGTGTGTTTGGCCTGAAAACAACGACGGGCCTGGTCAGTACCGAAGGCGTCATGACCAGCACCCGCATGGACGCGGTGGGGACCTTCACCCGCAATATCTGTGATGCGGCAGAAGCACTCAATGCAATGACCGAGACCAACGTCTACACCGAGGGCCTGCACGCTGATGCCTTGAAGGGTAAGCGTATTGGCTATACCCCTTTGCCTGAATTGTCCGCAGAGGAGTCCAAAGACCCGGCCAAGCGCGCAGACCGCAAGCACTATGAGGCGGCGCTCGAAGTGATGAAGGCCCAGGGTGCAATTCTAGTGCCCTTGGAGCGGTTGGACGCCGGTGTCCCCGATGAAGCCTATGAGGGTTATAACGAGGCGATATTCTCGGAGGTCAAGCAACAACTGGAAGACTATTTGGCTGGGCGGGAAGGCTTGCCCGTCAAGTCACTTGCTGAGCTGATTGCTTTTATCAAACGCACGCAGAAACCTGATGAGCCTGACCAGAAATTGCTGGAAATGATCAATGAGCTGGAGACCACGCCGCAAAAGCGCGAGGTATTGTGGGAAGCCATCCTTCCTGTATTTCAGAAGACCATTGATGGCCCCCTGAAGGAGCACAAGCTCGACGCCATGGTGTCGAATTTTCTGACCCACAACTATTTCTATAGTGCAGCCGCCGGGTACCCCGGTATATCTGTTCCATCAGGCATGGATGATGAAGGCATGCCCACGGCAATATACGTGTATGGCTCCGGCAAGAGTGAAGCCACCTTGCTGTCAGTAGCCCATGGTTATGAGCAAGCCTCGCAGGCCATTCAAGAACCGGCTTTTCTCCCAGGTGCTCCTTCTACGCAAACACCAGACAGTCCAGATAAAACGGTTGAGGCCACCAACGGCTGAGTTGAGTCAGCCTCGGCTGGTTGCCACGGTTGAACCCATCAATTGAGAGATAAGGCTTTGTGCAGAAGGTTGCGCCGCCGGGGTATCGAACCGGCGCGCACTCATCCCCCACCCCGGTGCGAACCCCGGGAAAAACACCAGCCCTTCGGCCTCCAGGCGAAACGCCAGGATCAAACGGGTTTCATCGTCCACGTCGCCGTGGTCTTCCAATTGTTCAATGGCTTGCACCGCCACGCCAGCCTGGCGAGCCAGCGCTTCGCGGCTCCAGCCCAGCATGACGCGCGCCTGCGCGCAGTGTTTGGCGGTGAATTGATGCAGGACGATCTGTTGTTCTACGAAAGAACTCATTGCCAGAGAGGACATGGGGTTTCTCCAGGTTCGACAGGGGAGGTGCAACTATACTGTGTTTTTGTACAGTTGTTTCTACCGCTCATCCACTGGCGTTGCAACCCCTTATGATTCCAGCCCCGGTGCCTCACGAATAATCAGGTGATCCAGATTCTCGATCCTGGCGCTGAATACCCCGAACGTCTGCTCGGGGTTTTTCTGGCTGGGCACCTGCACAAGCTGCGGCGTGACCCCATAGAAAAAGCAATACAGCGACCGTTCACTGCTGGCCGCCGCCTTGATCTGCTCCAGGAATGCCGTGCGCTTGCGGTAGTTTTCGATGAGCTTTTTGCTCAGGTAGACGTTCACCGAATAAGGCTTCCTGTCGAGCCACACCTTCTTTTCGAAGTCGATGCGAAAACTGCTGGTGTAGTCCTTGATGGTCTTGATCTTGCCCCAGTAAATCAAACCCTGGTTGTCTTGCAGGTATTCGATCTTCTTGAAGAATGCCCAGTAGGTCGCCGCGTGCTCACCGATCTTCAAAGGCATGGCCTTGAGCTTGTCCTTGTCATCGATGTTGGACACGTAGCACTCCACCGGGTGTGCGAATACGCTGGTTTTGTCCGGGATCGAGTCATTGCTGCCAGAAGAGGTGGTAGCGCGGTTTGCGGGCGCTTTCGTCGGCTCCTGAAGGACGCTTCCAGCGGTGCCGACTACCGGCGTTTTAGGCTCGTACAGTCGCCGCGTCAGCACAAATTCCGATGGGAAATTTTCCTCACGCTCGTCGTCATTTTCACCCGTCGCAGGTTTATGGCTGCCGGCATAGCGGCAGCCGTCGATATGCCGCGTGCCGGGTTTGTTCTTGAAGTGCGGCGTGCGCAGGTAGTTGACGTTCTTGGCGTTGAAAGTGCTCAACGCATTGGTGCTATCGAACGCCGCGCGGCAGGCGTCGTTGGGGCACAGGAAGCTGTCCTTGTCGGAATCGAACGCGGTGGTTTCGTCGAAATTCAGGTCTCGTATGTCATAGATCGACACCTTGTCGTCGAGACTCAGGCTGTAGGCCGTGTCGAATTTCATGGGGCTCGGGTCCTTCAGAGGTTTGGCTATTAATAGCCGGATCTTGCGTAAATATCAGCAAGAACCTGCCACGCGTCGCCCGCTCAAGAAACACAGGGTGCCGCCCATGGCCGTGAGTGCGGCCAAGGCAAAGAACATGCTGGTGGGCGCCGCATTGATCAGCAGATAGCCGCAAATCACCGGGCTCATGGCCCCGCCAAACGCGGCCAGGTTCTGTGCCCCGTAATAACTGCCCCGTAGTGCATCCGGCGCGATGGTGTCGATAAACAGGAACTCTGAGGGATAGATGATCATCTCGCCCAAGGTGAACACAAACATCGCTAGGCACCAGGTCAGCAGACTGTGCGCCTGGCTGAAGCCGACCAACCCGACAATAAACAGCAGGGTGCCCAGCACGATCCAATGGCGCAATTGCTCGCGCTTGAGAAATCGGCCGATTTGGTACTGCATCAAAATCACGGTGATGGCGTTGCAGGCGAGCACCGCAGACAGAATTTTCAGTGCTTGGTCGGGGGTGTAGGCCACCAGCAAAAACTGCGACAGATAAAGGGTGTAGCGCCCATGGACGATGGTGCTCAACAGGCTGCCGCTGGTGAAGAGGATCAGCGTGCGGTCGCTGCGCAAGATGCGCAGGGTGCTGAGGAAACTCTGAGGCTTATGACTGTCGTCGCGCTGGGTCGGCGCAATGCCGATCATCAGGAACAGGCTGCCAAAGGCAATGGCGCTGGCGATCAAAAACGGTGCCCACGGCAATTGGCCGGCAATCACTACGCCCAACATCGGGCCCGTGGCATAGCCGACATTGGTCAGGGTGTAGCGCAGGGAAAACACCTTGGCGCGCTCACCCACCGGCAGGTTCTCGCTGATGATCGCCTTGGAGCCGATCAGGAACAGCGCCGACGCGGCTTCAGTCACAACAAGGGTCAGCGTAGTGAGGTAGAGGTTGCTGGCAAAGGTCAGCAACAAAAAACCGATGGAACTGGAGAGCATGGCCAGGATCAGCAGTTTGCGCTTTTCCAGGCGATCGATGATGTAGCCGCCATACAACCCCATGAGCGTGGCGATGAACACCGCGACCCCCATCAGCAGGCCGATGTCCTGCTGGTTGAGGCCCAGGCGTGTGCTCAGCCAAAGGGCCAGCAATGGGCTGGTCATGGCACGGCTGACCACGATGGTCACCGAGCAGATCATCAGGCGACGGATTACCAGGGAGTAGGTGGCCACGGTGGGGTGGGCTCCTTGTGATTCTTACCTACACGACTCAGATCACCAGCGAACGCAGATTGAGTGTGGGAGCTGGCTTGCCTGCGATAGCGGAGTAACAGCCAACATTGTTTTAGCTGACCCACCGTTATCGCAGGCAAGCCAGCTCCCACATTCGATGGCGTTATTGGCCAGAGTTGATGGTGATTTTTTCTACCGCACCTTGTTCCAGATCCCACTTCTTCAGGATCTTGCCGTAAGTCCCATCATCAATCATGCCCTGCAACGCCTCACTGATCGCCGTGACCAACTCGGTATTGCTCTTCTCAATCCCAAGCCCGGTGAATTGCTTGGAAATCGCCAGCCCCACCGGCTTGTACTTGCCCTTGTCCAGCGACATCAAATAAGGAATGGTCTCGCTGCCCTGCATCGCCGCATCCAGGCGGTTCTGCTGCAACTGCGCCCGCGCATCCGCCGAGCCTTCGGTGCCGATCACCACGATTGCCGGCTTACCTGCCGCCTCGCAGTTTGCCTTGCTCCAGGCGGTAATTTCCGACGGCCAGGTGGTGCGGCGGCTGGTGCCGACTTTTTTACCGCACAGGTCGGTCAATTCCTTGATCTCTTCGCGCTTGGCCAGGGTGTACAGCTGCGGGCCGCTGGTGAAGTAGTCGATGAAGGTCACGGCTTTCTGGCGCTCGGCGGTGTCGGTCATGCCTGACAGCACGATGTCGACGCGCTTGGTGGTCAGACCGCTGAGCATTTGTTCGAAGCCGGTTTCCTGCCATTTGATCTTCACGCCCAGTCGCTCGGCCAGGGCGTTGCCCAGGTCGAAATCAAAGCCGGTGAGTGTGTTGGTGGCCGGGTCCTTGAAGTCCATCGGCGGGTAGTTCGGCACGATGGCCGCGCTGATCTCACCCTTGTCCTTGATGGCTTGCGGCAAGGCCGCGAATACACATGAGGAGGCAATCAGGCCTGCAAGCAAGGTAGGGATAAACATCTTCTTCATGGGGGCGTTCTCGTTAGTTTTTTAGTTAAGTGCGAACGGCAGAAATAAAGCTTTGGGTACGCGGGTTTTGTGGGCTTATTAGAATGTCTTCCGGGCTGCCGGCTTCCACAATCTGGCCGGCGTCCATAAACACCATGCGGTTGGACACTTCGCGAGCGAAGCCCAATTCATGGGTGACCACGATCATGGTCATGCCGGTGGTGGCCAAATCGCGCATCACCGACAACACTTCGCCTACCAGCTCCGGGTCGAGGGCTGATGTGGGTTCGTCAAACAGCATCAACTTGGGGCGCATCGCCAAGGCACGGGCGATTGCCACACGCTGTTGCTGGCCACCGGACAACTCCACCGGGTAAGCATTGCGCTTGTCCGCCAGGCCAACGCGGGCCAGCAGTTCCAGCGCGCCTTCGATGGCTTCCTTGGGCGAGCGCTTGAGCACCTGGCACGGGCCTTCGATGATGTTTTGCAACACGGTCATGTGCGGGAACAAATTGAAACGCTGGAACACCATGCCGGTGGCCAGGCGCTGGCGGGCGATCTGCGCTTCGTTCATCTCGTGCAGCTTGTTGCCGACTACCCGATAACCGACCAGTTCGCCGTCGACCCACAGGCCGCCCTTGTCGATCTTTTCCAGCTGGTTGACGCAACGCAGCAGGGTACTTTTGCCCGAGCCGGACGGGCCGATGATGCACATCACCTCGCCTTGCTCGACCTCGATATTGATGTCACGCAGGGCGTGATACTGGTCGTAATACTTGTTCAGGTTGACAGCCTTGACGATGCTTCTCATGGGGCAAATCTCCTCAACCCAGGCTTACGAACGCTTGCCGGCGCCGCGGGCAAAACGACGCTCGAGGCGGCTTTGACCAAATGAAAGAACAGTCACCACCGCCAGGTACCAGATGCCCGCCACAATCAGCAGCTCCATCACCCGGGCGTTGGCGTAGTAGATGTTTTGCGCGTTGTGCAGCAGTTCCGAGTACTGGATGACACTGGCCAGGCTGGTCATTTTCACCATGCTGATGAACTCGTTGCCTACGGGCGGGATGATCACGCGCATGGCCTGCGGCAGAATGATCCTGCGCAGCGCCTGCAGGCTCGGCATGCCGATGGACTTGGCCGCCTCGTATTGGCCGGTGTCCACCGACAGCAAGCCGGCACGCACCACTTCAGCGGTGTAGGCGCCCTGGTTGATGCTCAAGCCGAGCAGGGCGGCTACGAAGGGCGTCATCAGGTCGACGGTGTCGATGCTGAACAGGCCCGGAATCGCGATCACCGGGAAGATCAACGCCAGGTTGAACCACAGCAACAATTGCAAAATCAGCGGTGTACCGCGAAACAACCAGGTGTAGGTGATGGCCACGTAACGCAGGATCGGGTTGGCCGACATGCGCATGATCGCCGTGATCACGCCGATCACCACGCCCAATGCCATCGCCAGGATCGACATGACGATGGTGTTCACCAGGCCCCAGAGGATGGCTTGCGACGTAAGGAACTGGCCAATGTAGGACCATTCGATCTGGCCATTGGCAAACGCGCGCAACAGCGCAGCCAACACAATCACGATCAACGTGGCAAAAAACATCCGCCCGTAATACCGCCGCGGCACATGCTCGTACTGCGTGATATCGAACTGGTTTTCAGACAACTTGCGCTCGGCTTCCAAGCGCTCGGCCGGGGTTTGATTCATGTTGCTACTCCAAAACTAATGACGCTCTAACCGATGTACACGGTGTTACGGTTGAAACCCGGTCAAATGTGGGAGCTGGCTTGCCTGCGAAAGCGCCGGTGAGCTCACCACACCTACCAAGGCTTAAATCCGAAACCCCTGATAACTCTCAGCCCACTTCTGCTGTTCAGCCAAAGCAGTCTTCAACCGCCCAATCTGCTCCTTCACCCGCTCCGGCGCCGTCCCACCCCACCCACTGCGCGCCGCAATCGCCGCCTCCAGGGTCAGGCACTCGCGCACGTCCGGGGTGAGTCGCCCATCCACCTCGGCCAACATCGCCGGTGAGGCTTGCCACAACTCAATCTCATGCTGCTCACAGGCCTGCACCAGCGCGCCGGTAATCTCATGGGCCTCCTTGAACGGCACGCCACGGGTGGCCAACCAATCCGCCACCTCAGTCGCCAAGGTAAAGCCCATCGGTGCCTGGCGTCGTAGCTCCTCTACCTGCACCTTCATGGTCGCCACCATCCCGGCCATCGCCGGCAACACCAGCAGCAAGGTGTCCACACTGTCCAACACGCTGTGCTTGTCTTCACTCAAATCGCGGTTGTACGACAGTGGCAACGACTTGAGCGTCGACATCAGCCCGGTCAGGTTGCCGATCAAACGCCCGGCCTTGCCCCGCGCCAGTTCGGCAATGTCCGGGTTCTTTTTCTGCGGCATGATCGAACTGCCGGTGGCGTAGGCGTCGTCCAGCACTACCCAGCGAAACTGGCGCGACGACCACAGGCAAAACTCCTCAGACAGCCGCGAAATATTCACCCCGAGCATGCCCGCCACAAACAGGAACTCCGCCACATGGTCACGGCTGGCGACAGCGTCGATGGAGTTTTCGCATGGCCCGGTGTAGCCCATTTCCTTGGCCGAGTGCTGCGGCTGACGTGCTATCGCCGAACCTGCCATCGCTGCCGCGCCCAACGGCGACAGGGCCGTACGCGCATCCCAATCCACCAGGCGCTGCACATCGCGCAGCATCGACTGCGCGTGAGCCAGCAAATGATGGGCAAACACAATGGGTTGCGCCTGCTGCAAATGGGTGAAGCCCGGGCAGATGCTCTGCACATGTTGCTCGGCCTGTTCAACCAACGCCTGCTGCAGGCCCAACACCTCAGTGGCGATGGTGCGTGCATGGTCACGCAGGAACAGGCGCAGATCATTGGCCGTCTGGTCATTGCGCGAGCGTCCGGCGCGCAACTTGCCGCCCAGGGCACCGAGGCGCTCGGTCAATACGCGTTCGATAAAGGTGTGTACGTCCTCGTCATTCAGGGTGGGATGCAGGCGACCGGCGGCGAAATCCTCACCGATACGGTCCAGGGCTTCGAGGGTGCGCAGGGTTTCCGATTCATCCAGCAAACCGGCGCGCTGCAACTCACGGGCATGGGCGCGGGAGCCGGCCAGGTCGTAGGGCGTGAGGCGAAAATAGCGCTCAGGGCAACGCGACAACGCGGCCAACGCCGCAGACGGACCGGTCTTGAAACGAGCGCCCCAAAGGCGGTCGGTGGGCTGGGACATGGGTGTTCCTCACGCTTGTTTTTAGAAGAGTCGGAGGCAGTTTCAACAGAAGTTTATCGGTGTAGAACCGACGTCTGACGCGCCGTATTCAAGGTTGCCAAGGGCGGATGTTTATGTTCATTATCGCCGCCTGGCTATGTTCAAGGATTGGGTTCAAGCCTGTTGAATATGGCACTCGAGGTCAACGCGCATTATGGAAACCCCACTTTCCACTTCTGGAAACCTGCCGCCAAAACCCGGCACACGAGCGCCGCTGCAACTGAGCGGGCTGGACTTTAAATTGTTGCGGGTATTTATGGCCGTGGTCGAAGCCGGCGGCTTCAGTGCCGCGCAAAACGAGCTGAACGTGGGCCTGGCGGCCATCAGCAAACAGATCTCCGATCTCGAGATTCGCATCGGCATGCGCCTGTGCACACGGGGCCGCGAAGGGTTCGGGCTGACCGAAGAAGGCAAGTTGGTGTATCAAGCATCCATCGAGTTATTTACCTCGGTGGACAGTTTTCGCGACAAGCTTAGTTCGGCGCAGAATGAACTCATCGGCGACCTGAGTGTGGGCGTTATCGATAACACCGTCTCCGACGTTAGTTCCCCACTGATTACCGCCCTGGGCAACTTACATCGCCAATCGCCAAAAATAAGATTGCGCCTACACGCCTCGCAATTGGACGAAGTTGAACGTGGGGTAGTGGAAGGGCGACTGGTCGCCGGCATCGTCCCGGTGTACCAACGCCGTGAAGAATTCGACTACTTCCCACTCTACGAAGAAAAGGCCCACGCCTACTGCGCCGTAGGGCATCCCTTGTTCACTGCGAGCGACATCACCTCCGACGCTCTTCGCCAATACGAAGTGGTCAACCATCGGTATGCGATCCATCGCGACAAGGCCAACTTCGTCAGCCACGACAGCCAGTCCGCCTCGGCTTCACAAGTGGAAGCCGTCGCCATCCTGATCCTCACCGGCCGCTTCCTGGGCTTTCTGCCAGAACACTACGCCACGCCACTGGTAAGGGAAGGGCGCCTGCGCGCACTGTGCCCAGAGCAGGTTCATTTAAGCACCGCGTTCAACCTGATCCTGCGCCACAACGCGCCGAGAAGCCCGATGGTAAAAGCCTTCGCCACAGCGCTGGGTGTAGACTTGAAGACGTCGGCCTAAGCCTCAACAAAGCTCAAATGTGGGAGCTGTCGAGCCCCAGCGAGGCTGCGAAGGGATCGCCTCGGTCTCCCGCCAACCCCACCCACCCGCATCACCGCTGCAACCGAGCCCGCTTTTTCTTCTTCGCATGAAAATGCCGAAAATGCGCATCCTGCGCCGCCGCCAACAACTCCCGATCCCCACGCGTATCGCCCCAGGCCCTGAGCCGATACTCCCCCAGGTCCCCATACACCGCCTCAAGCCGCAGCACCTTATTCTCACAACGGCAATTATTCCCGGTGAGCTTGCCGGTCAGCACCCCATCCACCACCTCAAGCTCAGTACCGATCAAGCGGATGCCAAGCCGGTCGGCAAACGGCTGCAACACCAACGCCGGCGACGCCGAACACAGCGTCACCACCGCCCCGGACTTCACCTCATCCGCTACCGACTGCAAACCGCTCGGGCGCATCAACTTGCTCCAGCGCGCCTGGCAATATTCCTGCGCTTGCTGCTCAACCCAAGCCTTCTCCACCCCGGTCATAAAGGTGCGAATCAACTGCGCCTTCAACTCATCCCGGCTGATCTGCCGCACCAAAAACCGCAGCCCCGGCAGCGCCAGCTTGACCATCCGGCCATAAAACTCGCCGGGGCCAAAGGCAAACTTGAGGAAGGGCACGAAACTGTCGTGGTGGGTGAGGGTGCCGTCGAAGTCAAAGACGGAAAGTACTTTGGCGTCTGCGGGGCCGGCTT
Organism: Pseudomonas sp. CCI1.1; assembly: GCF_034348165.1. Classification (NCBI taxonomy): domain Bacteria; kingdom Pseudomonadati; phylum Pseudomonadota; class Gammaproteobacteria; order Pseudomonadales; family Pseudomonadaceae; genus Pseudomonas; species Pseudomonas sp. CCI1.1. The sequence continues at coordinate 3,037,215 of NZ_CP133780.1, read as the reverse complement.
CGAGCATGTCTGGGTTCACGGGTTGGCCTCGATCCTATCTGATAGTTTTCAAGCGGGCATCAGCTGTGACAGCAGGAGTCTACTCCCGTGCCAATCTTCCGATCTTGGCGTAAAGCTCTTCGGTGAAAGCTTCCCGAGCGCTTGACCGGTGACAACGCTGATGGCAATTGGGGCACAAGGCTACAGCATTGGGGGGGCGATCCGAACCCTTCCGGGCCAGGTGCTTGAGGTGATGTACTTCAAGAAATGGCAAATGCCTTTTTTACCGACGAAAAAAAGCCCTGAACATGCCAGGGCTTCCTTTAGTGCTTAGTCCGAATCAATCCCAGCTCAACGCGCCGCCAGTCTGATACTCGATCACACGGGTCTCGAAGAAGTTTTTCTCTTTCTTCAAGTCCATGATCTCGCTCATCCACGGGAACGGGTTGGTGGTGCCTGGGTACTCTTCCTTCAAGCCGATCTGCGACAGGCGACGGTTCGCGATGAACTTGAGGTAATCCTCCATCATCGCCGCGTTCATGCCCAGCACCCCACGCGGCATGGTGTCGCGAGCGTATTCGATCTCCAGCTGCGTACCCTGCAGAATCATCTGGGTCGCTTCTTCCTTCATCTCGGCATCCCACAGGTGTGGGTTTTCGATTTTGATCTGGTTGATCACGTCGATACCGAAGTTCAGGTGCATCGACTCATCGCGCAGGATGTACTGGAACTGCTCGGCCACGCCGGTCATTTTGTTGCGGCGGCCCATGGACAGGATCTGGGTGAAGCCGCAGTAGAAGAAGATGCCTTCCAGTACGCAGTAGTAGGCGACCAGGTTGCGCAGCAGTTCCTTGTCGGTGTCGACGGTGCCGGTTTCGAACTTCGGATCGGAGATCGAGCGGGTGTACTTCAGGCCCCAGGCGGCCTTTTTGGCCACCGATGGAATCTCGTGGTACATGTTGAAGATCTCGCCTTCATCCATGGCCAGCGATTCGATGCAGTACTGGTAGGCGTGGGTGTGGATCGCTTCTTCGAAGGCCTGGCGCAGGATGTACTGGCGGCACTCCGGGTTGGTGATCAGGCGGTACACGGCCAGCACCAGGTTGTTGGCTACCAGGGAGTCGGCGGTGGAGAAGAAGCCCAGGTTGCGCATGACGATGCGGCGCTCGTCGTCGGTCAGGCCTTCGGGGTTTTTCCACAGGGCGATGTCGGCGGTCATGTTGACCTCTTGCGGCATCCAGTGGTTGGCGCAGCCGTCGAGGTACTTCTGCCAGGCCCAGTCGTACTTGAATGGCACGAGTTGGTTGAGGTCGGCGCGGCAGTTGATCATGCGCTTTTCATCAACGGCGACGCGGGCGGAGGCACCTTCCAGCTCGGCGAGGCCTTCGGCGACGTCGAGTTTGTCCAGGGCGGCCTTGGCGCGCACGATGGCGGCGGAGTCGTTGGCGGTGACGGCGCGGGCTTCCACGGCGGCAGCGGCGCCGGCACCGTCGAGACGGTCCATGTTGGCTTCGGTGGCGTGGCCGGCGTTGGCGCCTTTAGCGGCTACTTCGCCTTCTTCTTCTTTGTCGAATTCGTCCCAGCTCAGCATGACGTGTCGTCTCCTGCGTGAGGGCTCAAAGGTGCCCGTGTGAAACCGGATGGTTGGGTGTTCACACGGCCCTAGGGCCGCGGTGGATCTTAAGGAATCGTTTGTTGCAACAGCTCGCGCAGGCAAATAAACGGAATCAGGTTGCGGGTGCTGCATGAGGCTTGAGGGGCGCAGCGATGCGTGCTTGCTGCAGCGCAGGCTCAAGGTCTGGCTCTTTATCCCTGTGTAAAGGGATATTGCAGGCCCGATTTACCCGCGCATTATAGGGAAAAAATTGGGTTTGTGTTGCGGCGGATGGTCACTGATTAGAGACAAAAAGGACGCTTTTTAAGCCGGGGTGAGAGTTTTCGGGCTGTTGCTGTCGCAAGTTTTTTTAGCAGCTGGCACACGTCTCCAATCGTCGGCCAATTGCCATATGTCTTGCATAGGCTTCAGGGTGTCCTTACATTGCATATGTCAGGCATAGGTAGAGGATGAATCATGCGCACAGTCTCAATTTTTAAAAATGGAAAGAACCAGGCTATTCGATTTCCAAACGACATGGCCTATGAGGGAGTCGGTGAGCTCGAAATCACCCGCAATGGAGATACGATTACATTACGACCTGTCCGACCTAGCTGGGGGTCGCTGAGTGAGTTACCCAGGGCGGACGAAGATTTTCTTCAGGAGCGTCAGGACGTTGTTGGCGATGAAGGCAGGTTCAACCTGTGACGACATACATGCTGGATACCTGCATTTGCTCGTTCATCATGCGTGAGCGGCCCGAGTGCGTGCTTAAACGTCTGGCCTTGGAGGTGGCGAGGAGCAATCGAATCGTGATTTCGGCCATAACCTATGCCGAAATGCGATATGGACAGATTGGGAAAAAGGCATCGTCCAAACACAAGACGTTAGTCGATGAGTTTGTGAAGCGACTCGATGAAGTGTTGCCGTGGGGCGTGGCGGCGGTGGACGCGACGGTTGAGGTGAAGCGAAGCCTGACCGAGCAAGGGGCGATCATCGGCCAAAATGATACTGCTATTGCAGGGCATGCAATTGCTTCGGGGTGTACGTTGGTGACCAACAATATTCGGGAGTTCAGTCGCGTAGCGGGGTTGTCTTACGAGGATTGGGTCCATTAACCGGAGCGGGTGTTATGGCTGAAATCGCCATCGCAGGCAAGCCAGCTCCCACAATTGATGTGGGGTGTATTCAAGGGCGGGTTCTTGGCCGCAAGAACGATTTCTTGCGGCAATTAAGAATCCAACTTCAGAAGTTGTTAGCCGTTAGAGCAACCATTGCCCATCACTTGATAGTTAAGAATATGCCGCTGGCCTTGCGAATCTTCATATTCCATCTTCACCGGTACAACTTCGCAGACTTCTGGAATGCTGCTCATGGACAAGACTTTGGCCACATCCAATTGCGTGCTATAGGTGTAGTCCTCGACAATCGGGGCGTTCTGGCCGGCCAGTTCAGTCGGGGCTTCGTCCGCCAGGGCGGCGGTGGCGCACAGGCTGCTCAGGGCCATCACTAATAACGCTTTCATTGCTTCATTACCTTCTTCAGGGCGAAAGGGGGCACGGGGCCCTTGTGAGGCCGCGTGTGTCACTTAAAAGTTGGGAAGTTCGGATTAACGTTGCCTTCGTGGGGGCTGTTGCGTTGTTAATCAGAGTGCCTTGTTGGCGGAGTTGATTTTAGGCGCCTCGGTTATATTCATATACCCGTGGTTTTGATAAACACTTTTGGCGGTTTTTGTAACAATCCCTCGATTAAGCTTTTTTCAGAAAGCTGCCAAGCGCCGCAGCACGCGGGCCAGAGCGGTGAAACGGCATAGCAGGGCAATTTGTAGGGTCTTGTTACTACCATCGTCGAATGGTTCTATAGGCCCACCCCGGCTACAACAGGGGCCATACAACAACAACTATTGTCACCGAGGTAAGAAAGATGAGTGCGGCTTCCCTGTACCCCGTTCTCCCCGAAGTAGCAGCCAACACGCTGACCGACGAGGCGACCTACAAGGCCATGTACCAGCAGTCGGTGGTCAACCCCGATGGCTTCTGGCGCGAGCAAGCCAAGCGCCTTGACTGGGTCAAGCCTTTCACCGCGGTGAAACAGACCTCTTTCGACGACCACCATGTCGACATCAAATGGTTCGCCGATGGCACCCTGAACGTTTCCTACAATTGCCTGGACCGTCACCTCGCCGAGCGTGGCGACCAGATCGCAATCATCTGGGAGGGCGACGACCCTGCCGAGAGTCGCAACATCACCTACCGCGAGCTGCATGAAGAAGTCTGCAAGTTCGCCAACGCCTTGCGCGGCCAGGACGTGCACCGCGGCGATGTAGTGACTATCTATATGCCGATGATTCCCGAAGCCGTGGTCGCCATGCTGGCCTGTACCCGCATCGGCGCGATCCATTCGGTGGTGTTCGGCGGTTTTTCCCCGGAAGCCCTGGCCGGTCGCATTATCGACTGTAAGTCGAAAGTGGTGATTACCGCTGACGAAGGCATCCGCGCTGGTAAGAAGACTCCGCTGAAGGCTAACGTTGACGACGCGCTGACCAACCCGGAAACCAGCAGCATCCAGAAGGTGATCGTGTGCAAGCGCACCAATGGCGCGATCAAGTGGAACCAGCATCGCGACATCTGGTACGAAGACCTGATGAAAGTGGCGGGTACTGTGTGTGCGCCAAAAGAGATGGGTGCCGAAGAAGCGCTGTTTATCCTCTATACCTCTGGCTCTACCGGCAAGCCTAAAGGCGTGCAGCACACCACCGGCGGCTACCTGCTCTATGCGGCCCTGACTCACGAGCGTGTATTCGACTATCGCCCGGGCGAAATCTACTGGTGCACTGCCGACGTGGGCTGGGTCACCGGCCACACCTACATCGTCTACGGCCCGCTGGCCAATGGCGCGACCACGCTGCTGTTCGAAGGCGTGCCGAACTACCCGGACATCACCCGCGTGGCGAAGATCGTCGACAAGCACAAGGTCAACATCCTCTACACCGCACCGACCGCGATCCGCGCGATGATGGCTTCCGGCACCGCAGCCTGCGAAGGCGCCGACGGCAGTAGCCTGCGCCTGCTGGGTTCGGTGGGCGAGCCGATCAACCCGGAAGCCTGGGACTGGTACTACAAGAACGTCGGCCAATCCCGTTGCCCGATCGTCGACACCTGGTGGCAAACCGAAACCGGCGCCACGCTGATGAGCCCACTGCCAGGCGCCCATGCGTTGAAGCCGGGTTCGGCGGCACGGCCGTTCTTCGGGGTGGTGCCGGCGCTGGTGGACAACCTGGGCAACATCATCGAAGGCGCCGCCGAAGGCAACCTGGTGATTCTGGATTCCTGGCCAGGCCAGGCGCGTACCCTGTACGGCGACCATGACCGTTTTGTCGACACGTACTTCAAGACCTTCCGCGGCATGTACTTCACCGGTGACGGCGCGCGTCGCGATGAGGACGGTTACTGGTGGATCACGGGCCGTGTGGATGACGTGTTGAACGTGTCCGGCCACCGCATGGGCACTGCCGAGATTGAAAGCGCCATGGTTGCGCACCCCAAAGTCGCCGAGGCGGCGGTGGTGGGTGTGCCGCATGACATCAAGGGGCAGGGCATTTATGTGTATGTCACCTTGAAGAATGGTGAAGAGCCCAACGAAGCACTGCGCCTGGAACTGAAGAACTGGGTGCGCAAGGAAATCGGGCCGATTGCCTCGCCGGATGTGATCCAGTGGGCGCCTGGGTTGCCAAAAACGCGCTCGGGGAAAATCATGCGGCGCATTTTGCGCAAGATCGCCACGGCTGAATACGATGGGTTGGGGGATATCTCCACCCTGGCAGATCCAAGCGTGGTGGCGCATTTGATTGAAACGCACAAGACCATGAACGTCGCGTAAGCGGAGTAGGTGGGACAAAGCCCCATTCGGTGCAAGCCGGGTGGGGCTTTTTTGTACGGCCTCAAGACCGCCCAGATTTAGTGTGGGAGCTGGCTTGCCTGCGATAGGGGTATGTCAGGCAAAGGTTGGTTGGCTGAGGCATCCCTATCGCAGGCAAGCCAGCTCCCACAGTTCAGATTGCATTTCATAAGGGGGTATGGATGGCGGTCTGACAGACCTGCAAGCCACCAAACCAATAAATATCGGTTTTCCCCGTAGGACGTTTCTGAATGTTACCGCCTCGCTCAAATGTGTAACCGCCCGCACAAACCTGGGGCGATGGACCACGCCTACGCCCCGAAAAACCGCGTTCTAGACATCCCCACAAATAAGATTAAACGCCAGACTTGCCGTGCTAGAAGGGTTTGCGAATAATAGGCCCGCAATTTGCAGCATCATCAGGTTTAATATCTTTTGTCTCTGCATAAAATTCAGAGGCTGTCAATGAGCTGGAACCGCTTTCTCAGTGCTTCTGTAAATTGTTGTCGCATTGAGGAAATATCGGCCTCCGGCCTGTCGTTAGAATGCCGATCACTCGCTCGTCGTCGCAGGTGTCGCCCGCGCAGGACGCAGCACCGCTATTCGGTTACACCTTCGCCGCATCGTGGGCCATGGCTCATACTGCTGTTTTTGCCCTATACCGATGGAGTCCCAAGATGAAGAAACTCGTGCTGTTGGGCGCCCTGGCGCTGTCCGTGCTGTCCATGCAGGCTTTCGCCGAAGGCAAGCCGCTGAAAATTGGTATCGAAGCGGCTTACCCTCCGTTTGCCTCGAAGGCGCCGGATGGCAGCATCGTCGGTTTTGACTACGACATCGGCAATGCGCTGTGCAAGCAGATGGACGTCAAGTGCACCTGGGTCGAGCAGGAATTCGATGGTCTGATCCCGGCACTCAAAGTGCGTAAGATCGACGCGATCCTGTCGTCCATGTCCATCACTGACGACCGCAAGAAATCCGTGGACTTCACTACCCGCTACTACCTGTCCCCAGCGCGCCTGGTGATGAAGGAAGGCACCACCGTCAGCGACGGCCTGGATGAGCTCAAAGGCAAGACGATCGGTGTGCAGCGCGGTTCGATCCACGACCGTTTCGCCCGTGAAGTCCTGGCGCCAAAAGGTGCGAATATCAAGGGCTACAGCACCCAGAACGAAATCTACCTGGATGTGGCCGCCGGTCGTCTCGACGGTACCGTGGCTGATGCCACCCTGCTGCAAGACGGCTTCCTGAAAACCGACGCCGGCAAAGGCTACGCGTTTGTAGGCCCATCGTTCACCGAAGCCAAATACTTCGGCGACGGTATCGGCATCGCAGTGCGCAAAGGCGACAAGGAAAACCTTGAGCGCATCAATGCGGCCATCGCTGCGATCCGTGCCAACGGCGAATACAAGAAAATCCAGGACAAGTACTTCGACTTCGATATTTACGGCGCTGACGCCAAGTAACTCATCGCAGCTGTCTGTCCGAAATGGCGCAAGCAACAGTCATCCTGAAGTTTGCGCCATTTTTTCATCCCCCTTTTCGAGGACCTGAATCATGTTGAAAGGCTACGGGGCCGTCATCCTCGATGGCGCATGGTTGACGCTTCAGCTCGCCTTGTCGTCCATGGCCTTGGCCATTGTTCTGGGTCTGATCGGGGTCGCGCTACGCCTGTCGCCGGTACGCTGGCTGGCTTGGCTGGGCGACCTGTACTCCACGGTGATCCGCGGGATCCCCGACCTGGTGCTGATCCTGCTGATTTTCTACGGCGGTCAGGACTTGCTCAACCGCGTCGCGCCGTTGCTGGGCTTTGACGACTATATCGACTTGAACCCCCTGGCCGCCGGTATCGGCACCCTGGGTTTCATCTTTGGCGCTTACCTGTCGGAAACTTTCCGTGGCGCCTTCATGGCCATTCCCAAGGGGCAGGCTGAAGCCGGCCTGGCGTATGGCATGAGCAGCTTCCAGGTGTTTTTCCGGGTGATGGTGCCGCAGATGATTCGGCTGGCGATCCCCGGGTTTACCAACAACTGGCTGGTATTGACCAAGGCCACCGCGCTGATTTCGGTGGTGGGTCTGCAAGACATGATGTTCAAGGCCAAGCAGGCGGCAGACGCCACCCGCGAGCCTTTTACCTTCTTCCTCGCAGTGGCGGCGATGTACCTGGTGATCACCAGCGTGTCGTTGCTGGCCTTGCGTTACCTTGAGAAGCGCTACTCGGTAGGCGTAAGGGCGGCTGATCTATGATCTTCGACTACAACGTCATCTGGGAGGCCATGCCGCTGTACCTTGGCGGCTTGCTGACCACCCTGAAACTGCTCGCTATCTCGCTGTTCTTCGGCCTGCTCGCAGCCTTGCCCCTGGGCTTGATGCGCGTGTCCAAGCAGCCGATCGTCAATGGCGTGGCCTGGCTTTATACCTACGTGATCCGCGGCACGCCGATGCTGGTGCAGCTGTTTTTGATCTACTACGGCCTGGCGCAGTTCGAGGTGGTGCGCGAAAGCTTCCTGTGGCCGCTGCTGTCCAGTGCCACGTTCTGTGCGTGCCTGGCGTTTGCCATCAACACCAGCGCCTATACCGCCGAGATCATCGCCGGCAGCCTCAAGGCCACGCCTAACGGTGAAATCGAAGCGGCCAAGGCCATGGGCATGTCGCGCTACAAACTGTACCGCCGCATCCTGTTGCCGTCGGCCCTGCGCCGTGCGCTGCCGCAGTACAGCAACGAAGTGATCATGATGCTGCAGACCACCAGTCTGGCCTCCATCGTCACGCTGATCGACATCACCGGTGCCGCGCGCACGGTGAACGCCCAGTATTACCTGCCGTTCGAAGCCTATATCACCGCCGGCGTGTTCTACCTGTGCCTGACCTTCATCCTGGTGCGCCTGTTCAAGTTGGCCGAGCGCCGCTGGCTGAGCTACCTGGCTCCACGGAAGCACTGATATGGAACGTATCGATCATCTGCTGCCCTGGGGGCACCTGGGCTGCGAACGCCAACTGAGCGTGTTTCGTTTCGGCAGTGGCGAGCGCAAGGCCTATATCCAGGCCAGCCTGCACGCCGATGAATTGCCGGGTATGCGTGCCGCGTGGGAGCTGAAAAAACGCCTCACCACGCTGGAACAGCAGGGCGCCCTCAACGGCGTGATCGAGTTGGTGCCGGTCGCCAACCCGATGGGGCTCGGCCAGTTGTTGCAGGGCAGCCACCAAGGGCGTTTCGAAGTCGGCAGCGGCAAGAATTTCAACCGCGATTTCGTCGAACTGAGCGAGCCGGTGGCCGAGTTGCTACAAGGCAAGCTGGGGGACGACCCGCACGCCAATGTGCGCCTGATTCGCCAGGCCATGAGCGATACACTCACCGCCTTGCCCGAGCCGAGCAGCCAGTTGCAAGGCATGCAGCGTATCCTGCTGAGCCATGCCTGCACCGCCGATGTGGTGCTGGACCTGCATTGCGATGCTGAGGCAGCGCTGCATATGTACGCGCTGCCCCAGCACTGGCCGCAGTGGCGTTCGTTGTCGGCACATTTGAATGTGAAGGTCGGCCTGCTGGCGGAGGATTCCGGCGGCAGTTCGTTTGACGAGGCGTGCTCGTTGCCGTGGCTGCGTTTGTCGCGCCTGTTCCCCGAGGCGCAAATTCCGCTGGCCTGTCTGGCGACGACGTTGGAATTGGGCGGCCAGGCCGACACCGGCCGTGATGAAGCCATCTTCCACGCCGAAGGCATCCTTGCGTTCCTCGCCGAACAAGGCTTGATCAAGGGCGAGTGGCCCGCGCCGCAACACGAACCTTGCGAAGGTGTGCCTTTCGAGGGCACCGAACTGCTGTTCGCGCCCCATGCCGGGGTGATCAGTTACCTGCGTAAAGCGGGCGACTGGGTAGAAACCGGCGACGAGATTTTTGAAGTGATTGACCCCCTGACCGACCGCGTAAGCACTATTTGCGCGGGCACCTCGGGGGTGTTGTTTGCCGTTGAACGGCTACGTTATGCCCAAGCGGGTTTCTGGCTGGCCAAGGTGGCGGGGCGCGAAGCGCTGCGTCACGGGCGCTTGCTCAACGACTGACCACCTGTTTTTGTGAGAACCGACCGCATGTACAAGCTTGAAGTCCAAGACCTGCATAAACGCTATGGCAGTCATGAAGTGCTCAAAGGTGTGTCCCTGGCCGCCGCCGCCGGTGATGTGATCAGCATCATCGGTTCCAGCGGTTCGGGCAAAAGTACCTTTTTGCGCTGCATCAACCTGCTGGAGCAGCCCCACGCCGGCAAGATTTTGCTCAATAACGAAGAGCTGAAACTGGTGGCCAACAAGGACGGCGCCATGAAGGCTGCCGACCCCAAGCAGTTGCAGCGCATGCGTTCGCGCCTGTCCATGGTGTTCCAGCATTTCAACCTGTGGTCGCACATGACCGCGATTGAAAACGTGATGGAAGCCCCGGTGCACGTGTTGGGCATATCCAAGAAAGAAGCCCGCGAGAAGGCCGAGCATTACCTGGCCAAAGTCGGCGTGGGCCATCGTAAGGATGCGTTCCCCGGCCACATGTCCGGTGGCGAGCAGCAGCGCGTAGCGATTGCCCGTGCACTGGCGATGGAGCCTGAGGTGATGCTGTTCGACGAACCTACTTCTGCGCTGGATCCGGAGCTGGTAGGCGAAGTACTCAAGGTGATGCAGGACCTGGCCCAGGAAGGCCGCACCATGGTGGTCGTGACCCACGAAATGGGCTTTGCCCGCGAAGTGTCGAACCAATTGGTGTTTTTGCACAAAGGCATCGTTGAAGAGCGTGGCAACCCGCGGGAAGTGCTGGTGAACCCGCAGTCGGAACGGTTGCAGCAGTTCCTCTCTGGCAGTTTGAAATAATCAAGACTGCTTTTGTGCACCGGGATAGTGCATGCTCCGCAGTCTTGAGGTAAGCCCCGATCCCCTGTGGGAGCTGGCTTGCCTGCGATAGCGATGTATCAGCCAATGATGTGTTAACTGACCCACCGCCATCGCAGGCAAGCCAGCTCCCACTGTTGATCTGTGTTTGTTTTGGGATTTGTAGTTGATTACGGGCTAGCATTGGCCCACAGCTTCTTTCACCGTTTTCGCTCCGGATAGCACTCCATGACCGCCCACAAAATTGGTTTCCTGATTTGGCCCAGCACAAAAGCCCTCACGCTTGCGCTGGCTGAGGAGGCCTTGCGCGTTGCCCAGCGGGTGCATCCGGATGTGATCTACGAGTTGTCGTTCCTGCTCGCCGAACCCGCCGTCGAAGGTGCCTGGCAACTGCCGGGCGAGCCGTGGGCCGGTAAGCTGGAGGGTTTTCAGAAGTTGTTCCTGTTGGCCGACGAACCGCCGACGGTCATCGCTTCGCCACTGAGCTCCGCGCTCAAGCAGCTTGTTCGGGCGGGGTGTGTGATCGGCGGCTTGTCAGCGGGGGTGTACCCGTTGGCCCAACTGGGCCTGCTCGATGGCTACCGCGCCGCCGTGCACTGGCGCTGGCAGGACGATTTCGCCGAGCGTTTCCCCAAGGTCATCGCCACCAGCCACCTGTTTGACTGGGACCGTGATCGCCTGACCGCTTGCGGCGGCATGTCGGTACTTGACCTGCTGTTGGCGGTATTGGCCCGTGACCATGGCGCCGAGTTGGCCGGTGCTGTGTCTGAAGAACTGGTGGTGGAGCGCATCCGCGAAGGCGGCGAGCGCCAGCGTATCCCGCTGCAAAACCGCCTGGGCTCCAGCCACCCTAAGCTGACCCAGGCGGTATTGCTGATGGAGGCCAATATCGAAGAGCCGCTGACCACCGACGAAATCGCCCAGCACGTGTGTGTTTCACGACGACAACTTGAACGCATCTTCAAGCAATACCTCAACCGCGTCCCCAGCCAGTATTACCTGGAGCTGCGCCTGAACAAGGCGCGCCAGATGCTGATGCAAACCAGCAAGTCGATCATCCAGATCGGCCTGTCCTGCGGCTTCTCCTCGGGGCCGCACTTCTCCAGCGCCTACCGCAATTTCTTCGGCGCCACTCCTCGCGAAGATCGCAACCAGCGTCGCAGCAGCAGCCCGTTCGAGTTGTCGTCGGTGCCTTCCGAGCGCGGGTGAGCTGCGTCTATTCTTCTCCCTCTGTTTCGGATGACGTCGCAGAGCGTGAGCTGGAGCGGTCTGGCGCGGGTTGTCGGGCTTGCGCTACATCGAAATCCACTGCCGTGCGGTTGTAATAGCGACGCAGAATGGCAAGTGCTACGGGTGAGAAGGGGTTGTCGCTCAGGTCAAAGCCTGCCGCTGAGTTCGGGTCTACTTCAAGCAGGTCCGTGGGCAACTCGGTGATGTGGTTATCGCTCAGGTTCAGTTGGGTGAGCGACGTCAGGTTGAACACCCCGTGAGGCACCTCGGTAAGCCTGGTGTTTTCCATCATCAGGGTTTCCAGGCCGGACATTTTGCTGACGTCGGGCGTCAGCGCCAGCGGGTTATCGCTCAGGTCCAGGTACTCCAGGTCGTGCAGGTCGCTCAAGGCGGCGACGCTGTCGGGGGTCAGTCGCAGATTGCATTGCGTGAGGCTGAGTGTGGTCAACTTGGGCAGCTTGAAGACGCCAGCGGGAATGTCTTGCAGGGCATAGCGGTGGATCAGCAGGCTTTCCAGATTGGGGAAACGTTCCAGAAAACCTTCGGGTATCGAGGTGGTTTCCTGTGCCCTCAGCTCCAGCTTGGAAATATGCTTGAAATCCACACTCAGTCTTGGCAGGTCTCCCCACAGCGGCAAGGTCAATGTCATTTGATGGGACTGCGTCAGCGGGTCATGGCTTAAGTCCAGGCTGGTTTCACGCCGCCAGCCTTGCTCCAGCAGAGCGCGGATTTCCGCTCGAATGAGTTGTTGCTGTGGGCGAATCTGTTCATCCATGGGCAGGTTCGTGACGGGGTGGCTCTCAGGCACATCCACCACCCATTCCTGCAGGTCGGCTTGCAAGCGTTCGTAGTCGGCCTTGAGGCGCACGAGATTCGCCATCGAATCATCCAGCCCGCCCGGTAGCCTGAAGATAAATTGATTGGCCTCGGGAACGTTGTAGGTCGGGTAAAGCGCTTGGACCAGGCGAACCTCATCTGGATTGGCTTGGACGCCAAAATGTTCCCCGGTGCTCTGGCAGTAGGTTTTTATCCGTTCCAGGGTTGCGCGCGTCAGCGGGTTGCCGGAAAGGTCGTAGGCCTTGGCAGCACTGGCGGGCAACGAATACAGGGCTTCTGGCAGCCTGCGCAGGTTATTGTGGCTGAGATTGGCGTTTGCCAGCCGAGGCCGATTGAGCAGGCCTGTGGGAAAGATGGAAATACCGCAGTGGCTCAGGTTGAGTGTTCGCAGGTTGGCCATGTTTTCGAAATTGGGCGCCAGCACCAGCGGGTTGTGGGACAGGTCAAGGGTATGCAGCTCGGTCAGGTTGGCCAGGGCTGCTCGGGTTGGGGTGGTCAGGTTGAGTGCGCAGCCGCGCAGTGTCAGCGCATTAAGGTGGGTCAATGCACTGATTTCGCCGGGCAGTGTTCTGAGGGGCATGTCGCTGATGGCCAGTCGGCGCAATCCGGGGAAAGATGCCAGGAAGCCCGGCGTGCCGCGGGTGGTCAAGTAACCCTGGAATTCCAGGGTAGTGATGTGCCCAAGGCGGGTATCGAGCGCGGGCAGTTCCCCATAAATGGGCTGGTTGAGTTGCAGCAGGTGACCGTTGTCATAAGCAGGGTCTACAGGGGTATTGTGGCGCCAGGCGCCGATCAGTTTTTGTGACCAGAGAAAGCGATTTTGCTGTTCCGCAGCAATCCGCCAGCGGCTTAACGGTAAATCTGTACCGACAAGGGTCTGCGGCACATTCTGCTGCCATGTCCGCAGGTTGGTTTCCAGTTGCGAGAACTCTTTCTTCAGAAATTGAAGGGTACCCCAAGGTGTGCCGGGATCGTTTTGCATGGCGGCGAGTACGGCCGTCACCTGGCTGGGGCTCAGTTGTGGGTACAGGGCATGCAACTGACTCTCCAGCGAGACCCCTTCGCTGCTGCCAGCGGTGACCGGGCTGGCGTCGTAGCCCTCCATGCCGCCGGGTAGGCGCACCAATGTCGGGTCATAGGACGGTTTGAGCAGCGGAACTTCGGCCAGCAGGGCGCCAAGTTCGTCATGTGCCAATGTGTGTTGGCGCAAGGTTTCTCTCAAGTGTGGGCCTTGGCCTATCTGCATAGCCAGTGCGTCGCGCTGTGCATCGGGGAGTGCCTGGAGCACGGCGGTGTAGAAATCGGTTTCGCCAAGCAGGGTGCCCTTGCTGTCTTCGGGAATGTAATCGCCTTCGATGGTGCGCAGCAGCAGGCGTCGGATGGGCGCCTGGGCGGGGCCGATGGCGTCGCGCAGATGGCCGTCGCGCTTGAAGTCGCGAACTTCCAGGCGCACCTGGGGCGACCAGCCCGGCAATTTTTCCAGGGAGTGCAGGGCGAGTCGATGGGTGTCGCCGCTCTCCAGCGCGCCCATGTACAGGCCTTCATACGCCCGGCTGATTCTGACCTGATGGGCCACCCAGCGTGCGCGTTCGACCAAGTGCGAAGGCAGCGTGCCCTGGTCGATGTCGAGCAAGTCCTGGCCGTGGGCACTGAGCAGGACCTCCTCGGCCGCGCTGACGGGCAGGCCCGGTGTGCTGTCGATGAGCTTTTGCACGCGCGCATCGGTGGTCAGCTCCAGGCCTCGATAGCGCGCGTCGAACATCGAAGCGCGTTTATCCTCGGCTCTGCGTGCCAGCTGTTTGCGCAGCTTGGCGGCGCGCACATGCAGTTGGGGGGCCGGGCTACCGAAGTCTTCCTCCAGCACAGTCTTGCGCTCTGACTCGTCGAGGGTTTCCAGCAGGGTCTTGAGCAGGTCGCCGTTGTTCATCTGCGCTTCATGAATTTGCGCTACCGCCGCATTTTCCCTGCCTGGGTGTTCCCATACGGTTTCGCCTTTGGCATTCAGAAAGCGCAGGGTCTTGGATTCCGGCCACAGGCCGGTCTGGCTAAGCAGCCAGAGTTGGGTTTGCGTGTCGGCTTTTGCGTAAACCAGTGGGTCGTCGCTGTTCATCTGGTCGATGAAGTCTTGCAGTTGCTGGTCGATATGGATGCGCTTGAGGCTGTCGGCCAGCAAGGGCGGTGGCGGTTGGCGGTCCATGTAGAGTTTGCGCAGGGCACCATCGTCGGTGCTACTGATGCGCTGCGCCTGTTCCAGACCGGTTTCGCTGAGAGCGTTGGCGGGCTCGCCGAGTCTGCGCAACAAGGTGCTGCGATGCCATGTCAGCGGGTGATCCAGTGGGGTTATCCAGGCGCCTTTGCCATTGCCGATAACGGGCGGTTGGTAGGCATGCGCATGGCTTGGGTGCGCCAGCACGGCGTTGCCCGCTTGTTGCTTGACGGCAAAGTGTTGCCCTTCAAGGGGCAGGATCTGCTTGTCCCCGTAGGCATGCAATCCATCCGCCTTGGGGCGCGAGGCGGTGGGCAATTGAAGGTCGTGGGCGTAGGGGCTCAGGTCTGGGTTCCACAGGCGCGTTTTGCCGTCGTCCGAGCTGACCGGATGAAGGCGCTCGAAAAACGCCCAGACTTCCCGAGGCAGTGCCTGGCGTAGCAGCCCTTCGGCAATCGGTGCGCCGACCGCGAACATACCCAATTGCACCATTTGCTCCAGGGTCGACATCAGGTGCCCGAACGCCTGGCGCTTGAGACCCTCGGCCCAATCGACGATGCCTTCGAATACGTCATCGAGCAGTTGATAGGCGGTGTAGCCGAGCATCAGTAAGCCCAGGGGGGGAATGAACGGCGTGGCGATGAAGGCGGCGATTTCGAGCAGGGCCTTACCGATTTTCTGCACGATGGCCCAGCGCTGCCAGCGTGCCTTGCTGTCGGCGTCGGCGGTGGACACGGCGATGCTTCGCGCGTCATTGAGCAGCTTATTGAGTTTGGTTTCATAGAGGTGTTCGTACAGCTCGCCCGTGATTTTCGTCGCGTGCAACTGCAGGTTGGGGTTGGCCACAGGTTCGGCGCGCCAGGTCGGCCTGGGGTCGCCGGGGACGGGGTGATGCCAGGTAACCTGAGACAAGCGGTTATGCAGGTTGGCAAAGAAGTAGGCGCGGTGCTCGTGGCTTATAAAGCGGCTGAAGAATGCCTGGTAATCGGCATCGCGCAATTTGCGGATCAGGTCTTGAATGAATGCGATGCCATCGTGGTAATACTTGAGCGGTGCCTGTGGGTCGCCGGGAATGTACGCCACCACGGGCACTGCGCTGTGGTGCAGTTCCAGGTCTGCGGCGAACAGCACAATGCCGGCCAGTGGTGCGTCCATCAGGCTCAGGTCGTGGCTGAGCAGCGTCTTACCGTCGAGTGTCAGGCCGCTGATGCCTTTGAGTTGAGCCTGGAGCGTGCGTAACACCCGCTCGCTGCCGTCCTTTTTCAGGCGCGCCAGGTGTACGGCAGTTTGGGCCTCGGCTTTGAGGCTCTCGATGACAGTACTACGCAGCGAAGCCTTGCGTTTGGCATCTTTGAAGCCGAAAAATGTCTTGAGGTAGTTCTGGTATTGCGCACCGATGTCCAGTTCACGGCACAGCCCGACGAAGGTCTGGATGCTGACTTTGCTGTTCACTGAGGGCAGGGTGTCGAATTGCCCGGTGGCGGTGGGTTGGGTAATGAAGCTGGAGTCCGCGGTGAAGGCAGTTTTCTCGCTTTCTGCTGCGTCGAAGTTATGCAGCGCGGCGTCCACCAACGACACGGTCCAGACGTTGACGCCGCCAGTTTCTATAGGAAACAGTGGGATCGTCAGGGGCGCATACAGGCGCAGATGGGTGGTGCGGACATCAATCTCCACGCCCCATCTTGTCTTGAACGCCTGTTGCAAAAGCGGCGCGGCGAAGGCCTGCGGTGTCTTGAGGTCGGCCAGCGCCGTGTCTACTTTGTTTTGCGCGGCCCAGCTCTGCTCCACCGCCTGTTTGAGCGGCGCGTGCTGCTGGCGGCTGGCGTCTGCCTGCCAGTTGGCAATGTCCAGTGGCGCATTCTTCAAGGCTTGGCGCTTGTCATCCGAGGCGCTTGCCAGCCAGGCCGGCAGGCGTGTGTGAAACCCGGGGGGTACTTGGGTGGCGGCGACTGCGAGGCGCTGGCTGATGGTCGTGGGGTAGGGCGTGGGCACGAGGCTGATCCTTCAGTGGGAGTGAGTCACTGTCATCACAGCAAGCCTGATGGGTTCACGGGCAGCAGATAGTTAAGGCATTAGGCGAAAATCAGCGGGCCGTGCCTCTGCCTCTCACTGAACGCAGCGTTTACACTGCGCCATTGCGATGCAATATGTCGCATTGCCGTAAACCCGCGTAAAACCGGGGTTGGCGCTATAAGAAGTTGTCGCTTGGCGACAAGGTGGCGCTGAAAACTGTCCTTACAATCCCTGCATCGCCCGCCAGTTCCAGGCAGGCGTTCCTCTTCAGGAGACTCCGATGTCCGTTGAGCAAGCCCCGGTGCAACGTGCCGATTTCGACCAAGTGATGGTGCCCAACTACGCACCTGCTGCCTTTATCCCTGTACGTGGCGCAGGTTCGCGCGTGTGGGACCAGGCCGGTCGCGAGCTGATCGACTTTGCCGGCGGCATCGCGGTCAACGTATTGGGCCATGCGCACCCGGCGCTGGTCGGTGCACTGACCGAACAGGCCAACATGCTGTGGCATGTCTCCAACGTGTTCACCAACGAGCCGGCGTTGCGTCTGGCCCACAAGCTGATCGACGCCACCTTTGCCGAGCGCGTGTTCTTCTGCAACTCCGGCGCCGAAGCCAACGAGGCCGCGTTCAAGCTGGCCCGTCGCGTGGCGTTCGACCGTTTTGGCAGCGAGAAGTACGAGATCATCGCCGCGTTGAACAGCTTCCACGGCCGTACCCTGTTCACCGTCAACGTCGGTGGCCAGTCGAAGTACTCCGATGGTTTCGGGCCTAAAATCACCGGCATCACCCACGTTCCTTATAACGACCTGGCTGCGCTGAAAGCGGCAGTAACCGATAAGACCTGCGCCGTGGTTCTGGAACCGATCCAGGGCGAAGGCGGTGTACTGCCGGCCGAACTGGCTTACCTGCAAGGCGCTCGCGAGCTGTGCGACGCCCACGACGCACTGTTGGTATTCGACGAAGTGCAAACCGGCATGGGCCGCACCGGCCACCTGTTTGCCTACCAGCATTACGGCGTGACGCCAGATATCCTCACCAGCGCCAAGAGCCTGGGCGGCGGCTTCCCGATTGCGGCGATGCTCACCCGTGAAGACTTGGCCAAGCACCTGGTAGTCGGCACCCACGGCACCACCTACGGCGGCAACCCGCTGGCGTGCGCGGTAGCGGAAGCGGTGATCGACGTGATCAACACCCCAGAAGTGCTGGCGGGTGTGAATGCCAAGCACGACCTGTTCAAGGCGCGCCTGGAGCAGATCGGCAAGCAGTACGGCATCTTCACCCAAGTGCGTGGCATGGGCTTGTTGATCGGTTGCGTACTCAGCGATGCCTTCAAAGGCAAGGCCAAGGACGTGTTCAACGCGGCCGAAAAAGAGAACTTGATGATCCTGCAAGCCGGCCCTGACGTGGTGCGTTTTGCACCGAGCCTGGTGGTGGAAGAGGCGGACATCAATGAAGGCCTGGATCGTTTTGAGCGTGCTGTGAAGACGTTGACGCAAGCCTGATAGCGACACATTTTATTGGCCGGACCTGAACAAATGTGGGAGCTGGCTTGCCTGCGATAGCATCACCTCGGTGCCGTTGATATACCGAGTTGCCTGTATCGCCGGCAAGCCAGCTCCCACATGGATCTGCTTACACATTGAGACCGATGTGTATCCGGGGCCTGTGTCCGGCATTTTTTCCTCTGTGAGTTTTCGAGTTAAGGAGTGACACCATGCTGGTGATGCGCCCCGCGCAAATGGCTGATCTGGGCGAGGTACAGCGTCTGGCTGCGGACAGCCCGATTGGTGTCACCTCCTTGCCGGATGATGTGGAACGCCTGAGCGACAAGATCGCGGCCAGCGAAGCGTCCTTCGCGGCCGAGGTGAGTTTCAACGGTGAAGAGAGCTATTTCTTCGTGCTGGAAGACACCGAGACCGGCAAGCTCGCCGGCTGCTCGGCTATCGTAGCCTCGGCCGGTTACTCCGAGCCGTTCTATAGCTTTCGTAACGAAACCTTCGTGCACGCCTCCCGCGAGCTGAAGATCCACAACAAGATCCACGTGCTTTCCCAGTGCCACGACCTTACCGGCAACAGCCTGCTCACCAGCTTTTATGTGGTGCCTGAGCTGGTCGGTTCGCCGTGGTCGGAACTCAATTCCCGTGGCCGACTGCTGTTTGTCGCCAGCCATCCTGAGCGCTTTGCCGACTCGGTGGTGACCGAGATTGTCGGCTACAGCGACGAGAACGGCGATTCACCGTTCTGGGATGCCATTGGCCGCAACTTCTTCGACCTCAACTACGCCGCCGCCGAGCGCCTGTGCGGGCTGAAAAGCCGTACCTTCCTCGCCGAGTTGATGCCGCACTACCCGATCTACGTGCCGCTGCTGCCGGACGAAGCCCAAGAGGCCATGGGCCAGGTGCACCCGCGTGCGCAAATCACCTTCGACATCCTCATGCGTGAAGGCTTCGAAACTGACCATTACATCGACATCTTCGACGGTGGCCCGACGCTGCACGCCCGGGTCTCGGGCATTCGCTCAATCGCCCAGAGCCGCGTGGTGCCGGTGAAGATCGGCGAGATGGTCAAGGGCGTTGGCCGCCAGTACTTGGTGAGCAACGCGCAGTTGCAGGATTACCGTGCGGTGATGCTGGAGCTGGACTACGCGCCCGGCAAACCGGTGACCCTGGACCTGGCGGCAGCCGAAGCGCTGGGTGTTGGTGAAGGCGCCAGTGTGCGCCTGGTTGCGGTTTAAAAAGAGAGTTTCGCGGGTGGCTGACAACAGCGGCCCGTTCGAGGAGATAGCATGATCGTTCGTCCCGTACGCAGCAGCGATTTACCGGCCCTGATTGATCTGGCGCGCAGCACTGGCACCGGTCTCACCACCTTGCCGGCCAACGAAGAGCGCCTGACCCACCGGGTGGGCTGGGCGGAAAAAACCTTTCGCGGCGAAGCCGGGCGCGGCGATGCCGACTACCTGTTCGTGCTGGAAAACGACGAAGGCCGCGTGGTGGGAATCTCTGCCATCGCTGGCGCCGTTGGCCTGCGCGAGCCGTGGTACAACTTCCGGGTTGGGCTGACTGTCAGCGCTTCCCAGGAACTGAATATCTACCGTGAGATACCGACGCTGTTCCTGGCCAACGACCTCACCGGTAATTCCGAATTGTGCTCGTTGTTTTTGCATGCCGATTACCGCAACGGCCTCAACGGTCGCATGCTCGCCAAGGCGCGCATGTTGTTTATCGCCGAGTTCCCGCAACTGTTCGGCAACAAGATCATTGCCGAGATGCGCGGTGTGTCCAACGATGCCGGGCGTTCGCCGTTCTGGGAAAGTCTGGGCCGGCACTTCTTCAAGATGGAGTTCAGCCAGGCCGACTACCTCACCGGCGTGGGCAACAAGGCGTTTATCGCCGAGCTGATGCCCAAGTTCCCGTTGTACAGCTGCTTTCTCTCCGAAGACGCGCGCAATGTGATCGGCAAGGTCCACCCGGACACCGAGCCGGCCCTGAGCATGCTCAAGAGCGAAGGCTTCAGCTACCAGGGCTATGTGGATATTTTCGACGCCGGCCCGGCGGTGGAATGTGAAACCAGCAAGATCCGTGCGGTGCGCGACAGCCAGTCACTGGTGTTGGCCATCGGCACGCCGGGGGACGACGCCACGCCGTTCCTGATCCATAACCGCAAGCGCGAAGAATGCCGTATCACCGCCGCTCCGGCCCGTCTGGCGGCAGGTACCCTGGTGGTCGATCCACAGACCGCCAAGCGCCTGCAGCTGGTGGTGGGTGATCAAGTACGTGCTGTTGCGTTGTCTGCTGCTCGGGAGTCCAAATAATGAATTCGTTGTATATCGCAGGTAGCTGGCTGGCTGGCCAGGGTGAGTTGTTTGAATCGCGCAACCCGGTGACCCAGCAAGTGCTGTGGGCTGGTAACGGTGCCAGCGCTGAACAGGTCGAATCCGCCGTGCAGGCTGCGCGTCAGGCATTCCCGGCATGGGCCAGGCGCCCGCTCGAAGAACGCATCAGCGTGCTGGAAACCTTCGCCGCCACGCTTAAAAGCCGTGCCGATGAAATCGCCCGCTGCATTGGCGAAGAAACCGGCAAGCCCCTGTGGGAGTCGGCCACTGAAGTCACCAGCATGGCCAATAAGATTGCGATCTCGGTGCAAAGCTACCGCGAGCGTACTGGCGAGAAGAGCGGCCCCCTGGGCGACGCCACCGCAGTGTTGCGCCATAAGCCCCACGGTGTGGTGGCGGTGTTCGGCCCTTACAACTTCCCTGGGCACTTGCCCAATGGGCACATCGTCCCGGCGTTGCTGGCGGGTAACACCGTGCTGTTCAAACCGAGCGAACTGACCCCCAAGGTCGCCGAGCTGACCGTGCAGTGCTGGATCGAAGCCGGTTTGCCACCGGGCGTGCTGAACCTGCTGCAAGGCGCGCGGGAAACCGGCATCGCCCTGGCGGCCAACCCAGGCATCGACGGCCTGTTCTTTACCGGCTCCAGCCGCACCGGCAACCACTTGCACCAGCAATTCTCAGGGCGCCCCGACAAGATCCTGGCCCTGGAAATGGGCGGTAATAACCCGCTGGTCGTGGACGAAGTCGCCGACGTGGATGCGGCGGTGTACACCATCATCCAGTCGGCGTTTATCTCGGCAGGCCAGCGTTGCACCTGTGCCCGCCGCTTGCTGGTGCCGCAAGGTGCCTGGGGCGATGCCTTGCTGGCGCGCCTGGTGGCGGTGAGCGCGAGCCTTGAAGTGGGCGCTTTCGATCAGCAGCCGGCGCCGTTCATGGGTTCGGTGATCTCCCTGGCTGCGGCCAAAGCCTTGATGCAAGCCCAGGAACTGATGTTGGCCAATGGCGCCGTGGCACTGCTGGAGATGACTCAGCCTCAGGCTCAGGCCGCTTTGTTGACCCCTGGCATCATCGACGTAACCGGTGTGACGGAGCGTGAAGACGAAGAGCTGTTTGGGCCGCTGCTGCAGGTAATCCGCTATGCGGATTTTGCCGGTGCCATCGCGGAGGCCAACAACACCCAGTACGGCCTGGCCGCTGGCCTGTTGTCGGACTCCGAAGCGCGTTACCAGCAATTCTGGCTGGAAAGCCGCGCCGGCATCGTCAACTGGAACAAGCAGTTGACCGGCGCTGCCAGTACCGCGCCGTTCGGTGGTGTCGGGGCGTCGGGCAATCATCGCGCCAGTGCCTATTACGCGGCGGATTATTGCGCGTACCCGGTGGCGTCGCTGGAGACGCCGAGCCTGATAGTCCCGGCAACGCTCACGCCAGGTATAACGCTGATCTAAATGTGGGAGCGGGCTTGCTCGCGAATGCGGTGTTTCATTCAACATTTGAAGTGACTGAACCACCGTTTTCGCGAGCAAGCCCGCTCCCACAATGGATCTGTGGTGTATTCAAGTGATTTGATGCCTATAAAAACAGATGTTCGTGGAGCCTCGCCGATGAAATCCTGTGAAGTCAATTTTGACGGTCTAGTGGGGCCGACCCATAACTACGGCGGTTTGTCCTTCGGCAACGTCGCGTCCCAAAGCAACAGCCAGCAGTCTTCCAACCCGAAGGAAGCGGCGTTGCAGGGCCTGCAGAAAATGAAAGCCCTGATGGACATGGGCTTTGTGCAAGGTGTATTGGCGCCCCAGGAGCGCCCGGATGTAGCCGCCTTGCGCAGCTTGGGTTTCAGCGGCACCGACGCCCAGGTAATCCAGCAGGCTGCCAGGCAGGCTATGCCTTTGCTGGTAGCGAGCTGCTCGGCATCCAGCATGTGGGTAGCCAACGCCGCCACCGTCAGCCCAAGCGCCGACACCGCAGACGGCCGTGTGCATTTCACTGCCGCCAACCTCAATTGCAAATACCACCGCAGCATCGAGCACCCCACCACCAGCCGTGTGCTGGGGGCGATGTTCGCCGATGGCAAGCATTTCGCTCACCACGCCGCCTTGCCGGCCGTGGCGCAATTTGGCGATGAAGGCGCGGCCAACCACACGCGTTTCTGTCGTGAGTACGGTGAGGCGGGCGTCGAGTTTTTCGTCTTCGGCCGTAGTGCTTTCGACCCTCGTTACCCGGCCCCGCAGAAGTACCCGGCGCGCCAGACCCTCGAAGCCTCCCAGGCCGTTGCGCGCCTGCATGGCTTGAAGGATGACGGTGTGGTCTACGCCCAGCAGAACCCGGCGGTGATCGACGCGGGTGTGTTCCACAACGATGTGATCGCGGTGGGCAACGGCGAAGTGCTGTTCTATCACGAGGATGCGTTCCTCAACACCGAGCAGATGCTCGCCGAACTGCACGGCAAGTTGGGCAAGCTGGGCGGTAACTTCCAGTCGGTGTGTGTGCCTCGCGCGTTGGTCAGTGTCGAGGACGCGGTGCGTTCCTACCTGTTCAACAGCCAGTTGCTGACTCGTCCTGATGGTTCGATGCTGCTGATCGTGCCGGAAGAGTGCCGCGCCAATGAGCGCGTGTGGCAGTACCTGCAAGGGCTGACCGCTGCCGGCGGGCTGATTCGCGAGGTCAAGGTCTTCGACCTCAAGCAAAGCATGCAAAATGGCGGTGGGCCGGCGTGCCTGCGCCTGCGCGTGGCGTTGAACGAAACCGAGCTGGCGGCCGTGAACCCAGGGGTTATCATGACCGCGCCGTTGTACGAAACCCTGACCCAATGGGTGGGCAAGCACTACCGTGACAGCCTGCGCGAAACCGACCTGGCTGACCCGCAGTTGCTGCTTGAGTGCCGGACGGCATTGGATGAACTGACGCAAATCCTTAAACTGGGCTCGGTTTATCCTTTCCAGATCAATTAATGCCACACGGCTGAGATATTTTATTTATGACCGACACCCTGAAACTCATCCTTGAAGACACCGACGGCACCCAGCTGGAAACCTCCTGCACCCGCGTCGCCGTGGTCTGGCAGGGCAAGGAGATCTGGATCCAGCACGATGGCCGCGGCCAACTGCTGATTGGCGTAGACGTAGAAGAGGGCGACGCCGAGTACGCCAACCTGCTGATGCGCCCATTGGCCACCAACCTGATGAGCCTGCAACTGGAAATGGAACCGGCCGACGTTGAAGGTGACGACGACGATCACGTCCATGGCCCAGGCTGCAACCACTAAGGAAGCTGCTTATGCTCGCCCTCGGCAAACTGCTTGAACTGACCCTCGCCGGTCGTGAACCGGCGCAAAAAATTCAACTGACTGTCGACGGCGTGCAGATGCGCTGGCTCAGCGAAGGCGCGCTTGAAGTGCGCCCTCCTGAAGCTCTGGACAACGGCAGCGACTTGCTGCTGTCGTCCGGCATCCATGGCAACGAAACCGCGCCGATCGAATTGCTCGACCGCCTGTTGCATGGCATTGCCCGCGGGGAGATCAAACCCCGCACCCGTATTCTGTTCCTGTTCGGTAATACCGAGGCCATGCGCCGCGGTGAGCGTTACCTCGAGCTGGACGTCAACCGGCTGTTCAATGGCCGGCATGAACAAAACATCGGCCCCGAAGCAATGCGCGCCGCCGAGCTTGAGCAATTGGCCCGCAGCTTTTTCAGCCTGCCTGGCCGTTCGCGCCTGCATTACGACCTGCATACCGCGATTCGTGGTTCGAAAATCGAACAGTTCGCGTTGTACCCGTGGAAGGAAGACCGACAGCACTCGCGCCGAGAGCTGGAGCGCCTGAACGCGGCTGGTATGCAGGCGGTGCTGTTGCAGAACAAAACCTCGATTACCTTCACCGCGTTTACCTACGAACAACTCGGCGCCGAGGCGTTCACCCTGGAGTTGGGCAAGGCCCGGCCGTTCGGGCAGAACGACGGTGTGGACGTGTCGCGCCTGGAAGCGCGTCTGAAGCAGATCATCGAGGGCAACGAGCCTGAGACCGGTAGCCTCGACGGCCTGCAACTCTTCGCCGTTGCGCGAGAAGTGATCAAGCACAGCGACGCCTTCCTGATGCACCTGCCCGCAGATGTGGAAAACTTTTCGGAATTGGAAAGGGGCTACCTGCTGGCCGAAGACGTGGCCAAGACCCGTTGGGTGATCGAGGAGGAGGGCGCCCGCATTATCTTTCCCAACCCAAAGGTGAAGAACGGCTTGCGCGCCGGGATATTGATCGTGCCCACCACGGATGCCGGCCTGGCCTGAGAGCCAAGTCTGGCTCAGTCCAATGTGGGAGCTGGCTTGCCTGCGATAACATCACCTGGGTATCACTGATACACCCAGGTGTCTGCATCGCAGGCAAGCCAGCTCCCACACTGGTTTGCGGTGAGGCTTGGATTTAGACCGCTACCGCACGCGGCTCGCTACGACGGATCGCGCGTACCTTGTGCAGGGTATCGGCGCAGGTGCGCGCCGCTTCCTGGCCCTTGTGCACGAAGTGCTCGTAGAAAAACGTGGTGTGCTCGCTGCCGGCATGGAAGTGGTGCGGCGTCAGGGACACCGAGAACACCGGCACTTCAGTTTCCAGCTGCACCTGCATCAGGCCGCTGACTACCGATTGCGCGACGAATTCGTGACGGTAGATGCCACCGTCCACCACCAGCGCGGCAGCGACGATGCCGGCGTAACGGCCGGTCTTGGCCAGCAACTTGGCGTGCAGGGGCATTTCAAAGGCGCCGCCGACTTCGAAGAAGTCGATGTCCGATTCCTGATAACCCTGGGCGATCATTTCGGCGAGGAAGCCTTTGCGCGATTGGTCGACAATATCCTTGTGCCAGCAGGCCTGGATAAACGCGACGCGCTCGCCGTGATGGTTTTTGCTTTTGCTGTCGATTGCGGTGGGTTGCATGTTCTGACTCCTGTTTAAGAAAAAAACAGGGCGTTATGAATCGAATGGGATTTAAGGGTACGCATGCGCAAACAAGCGCGCGGCCCTTAGGTGCCAATCCCGTTCTCTCTTCATCCGGACTATGACCGTCGGCCCCGGGATCACACCGGGTCTGCTGACCTCGTCGCCGTCCTGCCTGAGCAGTTCGAGGCGCCAAGCGCTCGCGGGCTATGCACATTGCGTGCAATTACCGCCGGTGGGGAATTGCACCCCGCCCTGAGAACGTTGCCACCAGAACCCTGGCGGCGCAGAGTTTTTAACATGGTTTTTCGAAAACTGCACGGCTGCCGTCTCGATAACTTATATCGGTTTGATTGGTTGGTATTCGAATGAATGCAATAGGGGCTTGATATTCCGTGGCTTTGCCCGCAGTAATCACACACAAAAGGACTTATCCACTCCGTTAGAGGCCCCCTTCATGACCGTGATCGACCTGCGCAGCGACACCGTGACCCAACCTACCCCCGGCATGCTCGACGCAATGGCCAGCGCCGTCAGCGGCGATGATGTCTACGGCGAAGACCCCAGCGTCAACCGCCTGGAGGCCGAGTTGGCCAAGCGCCTGGGCTTTGCTGCCGCGCTGTTCGTGCCCACCGGTACCATGAGCAACCTGCTGGCGTTGATGGCTCACTGTGAGCGCGGCGAGGAATACATCGTCGGCCAGCAGGCTCACACCTACAAATACGAAGGCGGCGGTGCGGCGGTGCTGGGGTCGATCCAGCCGCAACCCCTGGAAGTTCAAGCTGATGGCTCCCTTGATCTGAACCAAGTGCTTGCCGCCATCAAGCCCGACGACTTCCACTTCGCCCGCACACGCCTGCTGGCGCTGGAAAACACCATGCAGGGCAAAGTACTGCCGCTGGATTACCTGGCCAAGGCCCGTGCATTTACCCACGAGCATGGCCTGGCCCTGCACTTGGATGGCGCGCGCCTCTACAACGCGGCGGTCAAGCTGGGGGTGGATGCGCGAGAAATCGCCCAGCATTTCGATTCGGTGTCGGTGTGCCTGTCCAAGGGCCTCGGTGCGCCGGTCGGCTCGGTGCTGTGTGGCTCGACGGCGCTGATCGCCAAGGCTCGGCGCTTGCGCAAGATGGTCGGCGGCGGCATGCGCCAGGCGGGCTCCCTGGCGGCGGCGGGGTTGTATGCTCTGGATCATCAGGTGCAGCGCCTGGCTGACGACCATGCCAACGCGCAATGGCTGGGCGATGAGTTACGCAAGGCCGGCTACAGCGTCGAGCCGGTGCAGACCAATATGGTGTATGTGCAGGTAGGTGATCAGGCGCAGGCGCTGAAGGCCTTTGCGGCCGAGCGTGGGGTCAAGTTGAGCGCCGCGCCGCGCCTGCGCATGGTCACCCATCTGGATGTGAGCCGGGCGCAGATCGAGCAAGTGGTGCAGACATTCGTCGCGTTTTCGCAGAAATGACAGTGCAGGCCGTCTAATTGACTGTTTCTATCACATAAACACGCTGTACCACCGGCAAAGGGCCGATATAATGCGGCCCTTTGCCGTCGCTCCGTCTGATGATGTTGCGCACTGGCCTTTGGCCGCAGCCTCCGTGGAAGAACCTAATGAAAAGCGCAGAAATCCGTGAAGCCTTCCTTCGCTTCTTCGAAGAGCAAGGCCACACCCGTGTAGCCTCCAGCTCCTTGATCCCAGGCAATGACCCAACCCTGCTGTTCACTAACGCGGGGATGAACCAGTTCAAGGACTGTTTCCTGGGCCAGGAAAAGCGCGCCTACACCCGCGCTACCAGCAGCCAGAAGTGCGTACGCGCCGGCGGCAAGAACAGTGACCTGGAAAACGTCGGCTACACCGCCCGTCACCACACCTTTTTCGAGATGCTGGGTAACTTCAGCTTCGGCGACTATTTCAAGAAAGACGCGATCACGTTCGCCTGGACCTTCCTCACCGGCGTGCTGAAGCTGCCCAAGGAAAAACTCTGGGTCACCGTGTACGCGACGGACGATGAAGCGTATGACATCTGGACCCAGGAAATCGGTGTACCTGCCGAGCGCATGATCCGTATCGGTGACAACAAAGGCGCGCCCTACGCGTCCGATAACTTCTGGACCATGGGCGATACCGGCCCGTGCGGCCCGTGCACCGAGATTTTCTACGATCACGGCGACGATATCTGGGGTGGACCGCCAGGCTCGCCGGAAGAAGACGGCGACCGCTACATCGAGATCTGGAACAACGTGTTCATGCAGTTCAACCGCACCGTTGATGGCGTGTTGCATCCGCTGCCGGCACCGTCGGTAGACACCGGCATGGGCCTGGAGCGGATCAGTGCGGTGATGCAGCACGTTCACTCCAACTACGAAATCGACCTGTTCACCAACCTGCTGAGCGCCTCGGCGGCAGCTATTGGTTGCGCCAATGAAGGCCAGTCTTCGCTCAAGGTGGTGTCGGACCACATCCGTTCCTGCGGTTTCCTGATCGCAGACGGCGTGCTGCCGTCCAACGAAGGCCGTGGCTACGTGCTGCGTCGCATCATCCGTCGCGCGTGCCGCCACGGTAACAAGCTGGGCGCTACCGGCAGCTTTTTCTACAAGATCGTGGCCGCGCTGGTTGCCGAGATGGGCGATGCCTTCCCGGAACTCAAGCAACAGCAAAGCAACATCGAGCGGGTGCTCAAGGCTGAAGAAGAGCAGTTCTCCAAGACCCTGGAGCACGGCCTGAAGATTCTGGAACAGGACCTGGCTGAGCTCAAAGGCACCGTGGTGCCGGGTGATGTGGTGTTCAAGTTGTACGACACCTATGGTTTCCCGATGGACCTGACTGCCGACATCGCCCGCGAGCGTGAGTTGACCGTCGACGAAGCCGGTTTCGAGCGTGAGATGGAAGCCCAGCGCGTGCGGGCCCGTTCGGCCAGCTCCTTTGGCCTGGACTACAACACCCTGGTCAAGGTTGACGTACCGACCGAGTTCACCGGCTACAAGGCGACTGCGGGCTCGGCCAAGATCGTCGCCATCTATAAAGACGGTAAGTCGGTCGACGTGTTGAGCGAGGGTGAAGAGGCGGTTGTGGTGCTGGACCAGACGCCGTTTTATGCCGAGTCGGGTGGCCAGATTGGCGATTGCGGTTTCCTGAGCTCGACATCCGGTCGTTTTGACGTGCGCGACACCACCAAGACCGGCGGTGCGTTCCTGCATCACGGTGTGCTGGTGCTGGGCAACTTGACTGTGGGCGCACCGGTAGACACCCAGGTCGATGCCGATGTAAGGCATGCCACGGCGTTGAACCACTCGGCCACGCACTTGCTGCACGCCGCGCTGCGCCAGGTCCTGGGCGAGCACGTGCAGCAAAAAGGTTCGTTGGTGGACAGCCAGCGCCTGCGTTTTGACTTCAGCCACTTTGAAGCGATCAAGCCTGAGCAGATCAAGGCCCTGGAAGACATCGTCAACGCCGAGATTCGCAAGAACACCCCGGTTGAAACTGAAGAAACCGATATCGAGACCGCCAGGAACAAAGGCGCCATGGCGCTGTTTGGCGAGAAGTACGGCGACGAAGTTCGCGTACTGAGTATGGGTGGCAGCTTCTCGGTAGAACTCTGTGGTGGCATCCACGCCAACCGCACCGGCGATATCGGCCTGCTGAAGATCATCAGCGAAGGTGGTGTGGCCTCGGGCGTACGTCGTATTGAGGCGGTGACTGGTGCTGCGGCCCTGGCTTACCTCAATGCAGCCGAAGAACAACTCAAGGAAGCGGCCGGCCTGGTCAAGGGCAGCCGCGACAACCTGATCGACAAGCTGTCCGCCGTTCTGGAGCGCAACCGTGCGCTGGAAAAACAGCTGGAGCAGTTGCAGGCCAAAGCGGCGAGCGCTGCGGGCGATGACCTGTCGGCCGCGGCGGTTGACGTCAAGGACGTAAAAGTCCTGGCGGCGCGCCTGGACGGCCAGGATGGCAAGGCGCTGTTGGCCTTGGTCGATCAGTTGAAGAACAAGCTCGGCCGCGCAGTGATCCTGCTCGGCAGTGTCCATGAGGATAAGGTCGTTCTGGTTGCGGGTGTAACCAAGGACCTGACTGGCCAACTCAAAGCCGGTGATTTGATGAAGCAAGCCGCTGCGACAGTGGGCGGCAAGGGCGGTGGTCGTCCGGACATGGCGCAAGGCGGTGGTGTCGATGCCGCAGCGCTGGACGCGGCCCTGGCCTTGACCGTGCCATTTGTCGAGGCAGGTATTTAAAGCACTGTTAACCGGCCCGTGGTCTAGTCACGGGCTTGTTCAGTGCAGGTGGATTGGATATTAGGCGCCCCTTTACGGGCTGAGGCGGCTTGGAAATGGCTTTGATCGTACAGAAATTTGGAGGCACCTCGGTTGGTTCTGTCGAAAGAATCGAGCAGGTCGCCGACAAGGTTAAGAAGTTCCGCGATGCTGGTGATGACCTGGTAGTGGTGCTGTCGGCCATGAGTGGCGAGACCAATCGCCTGATCGATCTGGCCAAAGCCATCAGCGGTGATCAACAGCCGCTGCCGCGTGAGCTGGATGTGATCGTCTCCACGGGCGAGCAGGTGACCATTGCGCTGTTGGCCATGGCGCTGAACAAGCGTGGCGTGCCAGCGGTGTCCTACACTGGTAGCCAAGTGCGCATTCTTACAGACAGCGCACATACCAAGGCGCGGATCCTGCAAATTGATGATCAGAAAATTCGTACTGATCTGAAAGCAGGGCGCGTGGTAGTTGTAGCGGGTTTCCAGGGTGTGGATGAGCACGGCAACATCACCACGCTGGGTCGTGGCGGTTCGGACACCACCGGTGTGGCCCTGGCGGCAGCGCTCAAGGCGGACGAATGCCAGATCTATACCGATGTGGATGGCGTCTACACCACTGACCCACGCGTCGTGCCCGTGGCCCAGCGGCTGGACAAGATCACCTTTGAAGAAATGCTGGAAATGGCCAGCCTTGGTTCCAAGGTGTTGCAGATTCGTGCGGTGGAGTTCGCCGGCAAGTACAACGTTCCGCTGCGCGTATTGCACAGCTTCAAGGAGGGTCCGGGCACCCTCATTACTATTGATGAAGAGGAATCCATGGAACAGCCGATCATTTCCGGCATCGCTTTCAATCGCGATGAAGCCAAGCTGACGATCCGTGGCGTGCCAGACACCCCGGGCGTGGCTTTCAAGATTCTGGGCCCTGTCAGCGATGCGAATGTTGAAGTCGACATGATCGTGCAGAACGTTTCGCACGATAACACCACCGATTTCACCTTCACCGTGCACCGCAACGAATACGATGCAGCATTGAAAATCCTGCAGAACACAGCGAGCGAGATTGGCGCCCGTGAAGTGGTCGGCGATACCAAGATTGCCAAGGTGTCGATCGTAGGGGTGGGCATGCGTTCCCATGCTGGCGTTGCCAGCCGTATGTTCGGGGCCCTGGCCAAAGAAGGTATCAACATCCAGATGATTTCCACCTCGGAAATCAAAGTCTCGGTAGTGCTCGAAGAGAAGTACCTGGAACTGGCTGTACGCGCGCTGCATACGGCTTTTGAGTTGGATGCTCCGGCCCGACAGGGCGAGTGATGCGTTGCCAGGAAGGCGCGGTTTACCGCGCCTTTCATTTTTTTGTGGGGTACATGGTCTTTTGCATGGGCTCGACAATACTTAGCGAGTAGGGCTACGACCTTTTGGTTGTAGGTCGAATGCTTTTTTTTTGCAGACTGTTGTTCCTGAACTGAAATGCGTGAGGTGAAAGGTATGCTGATTCTGACTCGTCGTTGCGCAGAAAGCCTGATTATCGGTGATGGCGAAATCACCGTGACGGTGCTCGGCGTTAAAGGCAATCAAGTACGTATTGGGGTTAATGCTCCGAAAGAGGTGGCGGTCCACCGCGAGGAAATCTACCTGCGGATCAAGAAAGAGAAGGACGAAGAACCAAGCCTTTAATTTTTATCGTTTTTTATGTTTGCAAACGGGGAGGAACGTGGTTAATATACGCCCCGTGTTGCGGAGAGCTGGCCGAGTGGCCGAAGGCGCTCCCCTGCTAAGGGAGTACACCTCAAAAGGGTGTCGGGGGTTCGAATCCCCCGTTCTCCGCCATTATTTGCTTAGTACGTTGCAATCTGGTTTTTTCGGTAAGTTGTTGAAAATACTCGAAAAAATAGCTTTACATAGAGATTGAACGGCCTATAATGCGCGGCAACAAATGCACTCGTAGCTCAGCTGGATAGAGTACTCGGCTACGAACCGAGCGGTCACAGGTTCGAATCCTGTCGAGTGCACCATTTAAGAGTTAGTTGCAGTGATGCAGGTAGCTTGGCTTCAACCAGTTGTGATCTGGTCTAAAAACACAATCTGCACTCGTAGCTCAGCTGGATAGAGTACTCGGCTACGAACCGAGCGGTCACAGGTTCGAATCCTGTCGAGTGCACCATACAAACAAAAAGCCCGCCTAGTGCGGGCTTTTTGCCGTCTCGGGTTTGTGTGGGTTTTATCCGGCGTCCTCCTTTTTCTCCCTCTTCATGTGTTTTCCCATGCGCCTGCGTCGTCGCAGTTCATAAATGCAGCCAATACTGAGCTTTGGCGTGCAAGCGCTTGTTCTTTCCAGTTTTTTAACGTTTAAAACGTCCGGGCGGTGTATCATGCGCCCGTCAGCCCCGCCGGGGCTTGTGGAATACCTCCATGGACTTACCCAGTAGTTACTCAGTACCCCGCTTTACCAATCATGAATTGACTGATTGATCCTTCCGGCGTGCCCCGCTGCTGGGAGTGGAGTTCGCCTATGACCGAAGTAGAAGTAAAGAAGACACAAGAAAGCCTGCAGGATCGTCTGGCTCAAGTTATCGAGCTGCTGCAGCGCCAGCGCGTGGTCGAAGACCTCACGCACCGCCAGGAAGGTCCGAACCACGACCGCGTCGAAAACCTGGTTCACCGGCAAAACCTCGTCGAGCTACAACGCAAGCTCGATGACCTGCACTCCGCCGACGTCGCCTATATTCTTGAAGCCTTGCCGTTGGATGACCGACTGACCCTGTGGCAGTTGGTGAAGGCTGATCGTGACGGTGACATCCTTCTGGAAGTATCGGACTCGGTGCGTGAAACGCTCATCGCCGACATGGATGACCACGAGCTCCTGGCTGCCGCCAAGGAGATGGATGCGGACGAGCTTGCTGACCTGGCACCTGAGCTGCCCCGTGATGTTGTCCATGAGTTGATGGAGGCGCTCGATACGCAGCAGCGTGAGCGTGTGCGTTCCGCGCTGTCGTACGACGAGGATCAGGTCGGCGCCCTGATGGACTTCGAGATGGTCACCATTCGCGAAGACGTCAGCCTGGAAGTGGTGTTGCGTTACCTGCGCCGTCTAAAAGAATTGCCCGGCCACACCGACAAATTGTTTGTGGTCGACTATGAGGGGATCCTCAAGGGCGTTTTGCCGATCAAGCGCCTGCTGGTCAATGATCCGGAGAAGAAAGTTGCTGACCTGATGGCCAGCGATACCGTGAGCTTCCATCCGGACGAAGATGCCTACGACGCGGCCCAGGCATTCGAGCGTTACGACTTGATCTCGGCTCCGGTGGTGGATAAGAACGGCAAGTTGATCGGTCGTCTGACCATCGATGAAATCGTCGACTTGATCCGTGAAGAAAGTGAAACCGAAGTCCTCAACATGGCGGGTTTGCGTGAAGAGGAGGATATTTTCGCGTCGGTCTGGCGTTCACTGCATAACCGCTGGGCCTGGCTGGCTATCAATCTGATTACCGCGTTTATCGCTTCTCGCGTGATCGGGTTGTTTGAGGGTTCCATCGAGAAGCTGGTGGCCTTGGCGGCGTTGATGCCGATTGTGGCGGGTATTGGCGGTAACTCCGGGAACCAGACCATCACCATGATCGTGCGCGCCATGGCGCTGGATCAGGTCAGTACTGCCAATTCCTCACGGCTGCTGCGTAAGGAACTGGCGGTAGGCCTCATAAACGGATTGGTGTGGGGCGGTGTGATTGGCGTGGTGGCTTACTTGCTCTACGGCAGTTGGTCCCTGGGCGTGGTAATGACTGCGGCCATGACCCTTAACCTGTTGCTGGCGGCCTTGATGGGGGTATTGATTCCCATGACCCTGGCGCGTCTAGGTCGCGATCCTGCCATGGGTGCCAGTGTGATGATCACGGCCATGACTGACAGTGGTGGTTTCTTCATCTTCCTGGGCCTGGCAACGATCTTCCTGCTCTGACCCTTCCAGCGGGGGCAAATCTGCCCTCGCTTTGCTTCTTATTCCCAAACTCCAGGCAAAAAAAAGCCAGCACATGGCTGGCTTCGGCTTTCAGGTGTCAATCAATTGGCTTCTGCGGCCGCCTCCACGTCATGCGCGATAAGCGAGACGAGAGCATTTTGCTGGCGGTGGGAGAGCTGACGAAAACGCTGCAGCAGTTCGCGTTCGTGCAGTGACAGCTCGGGGCTGTCCAGGCGCATGCTCAACTCTTCACCCAAGGCACCTTCCTGAATAAGGCTTTGTTCCAGGCGTGCGATGATTTCGGAGTTCATGCTGCGGTGATGATTGCGAGCCACCTCGGCAATGCGTTCCCGCATTCCGTCTGGCAGACGTACGACGAATTTGTCAGCCGTACGGCTGGAATAAATTGCCTGTTTCAATGGGCGCATATATTTAACCGGTTAGTTCAGGGGAGCGGTTTCTGGAATTGGCCGCAAGATGAGTGTTAAGACAAGGCTCACGACCAAAGTTCAACCCGAATTGCAAAGAGGCCGCATCATGCCTCAGATTTGACATTTCATTGGCGTCAATTCTGTGACAAATATTGAACCGCCTACAGGCTTTATGCCAGTACTGATTTACGTTTTTGCGGACTGGTTAGAAAAAATCCTGCGACTGCAGCGAAGCTCGTCAATCTTCGCCCAAGCCTGCACGGCATCCGGGTTGAAGGGCGCCCGTCCTATAGCGATATGGCCTTTTGCCCTCAAGCTTAAGGTTAGTAGCTGTTCGCCTATTTACGAGTATCAGGCGACATAA
The DNA here is from genome assembly GCF_034348165.1 of Pseudomonas sp. CCI1.1. Classification (NCBI taxonomy): domain Bacteria; kingdom Pseudomonadati; phylum Pseudomonadota; class Gammaproteobacteria; order Pseudomonadales; family Pseudomonadaceae; genus Pseudomonas; species Pseudomonas sp. CCI1.1. Next base: position 3,002,844 of record NZ_CP133780.1, on the reverse strand, counting down.
GGTAGGGGAGGGAGATGGGGAAGGGGGTTAGCGCAGGAGCGGATCGAATTTGATTCGGCGACCCTTGATTAGCGTCAGTACCAGTAGGCTGCCCAGCACGGCGCTGGCGACGAAGGCTAGGGTTTGAGTTTGTTGTGATGTAGCTCCCAGGCCTAGCGCAACAGATAGGAGCGTCAGGCACAGAAACAACCAGGCAGATTTCGACATGAATAGTGTTCTCAGAAAACCCAATGCTCGGCCGCTGGCGCTGATTGTGTATCTTGGGTCAGGCGGATGGGAGATTGGGGGTTTGCAGTCATCAGTGCCAACTGAGGTCGCTGTTGCAGATGGTGGGGAATGGCTTGGCTGATTTGCGCGCCGTCTTCAGTACTGGTCGGCTGAAAATGAAACGTCACCACCGTAGCCAGTGCCACAGCGTTCAGTGCTAGTAGAAGGGCGCTGTTCATCATCATAGTCTCCACGGTGCCTGGAACGATTGGTTTTGTGTTTATGACTTTGCAGATGTCGTGCCAATCTATTATTCCAATAAAAACAAGGAGTTAAGATTGTTTTTTGAGGGCGCTGGGTTGCAGTTTGCAATGATGGCATATTGGCGTAGTGCAATTTGCACGATGAGGGTGAAAGTCTTGGCATGCTGAATGAGGCTATGAACGTACGTGCAAGGATTGGCCTACAGTCAAAATGCCAACGGACGACATGACAAAACCAGCCTCGGCCGTTAAGATGCACGCCGTCTGTCGCTAGCCCTTCAGGTTAAGCGTCGCATTTGTCCCAGTAGCTCAATTGGATAGAGCATCCCCCTCCTAAGGGGAAGGTTGGCCGTTCGAACCGGCCCTGGGACACCATCTCTGTAAAGCTTTCCCCTCCTGGTATTCGTCGGTCTCAACAACAGTCATCCTCGTTCCTCGCCTGTGCGGGATCCAGCCGCGCTTCTTTCGGTTGAGATCCAGATGCATTTGTGTGGGTGGGAATAATTCACGTCCCTAGGTTGTGCGCTCCTTCTATATAGAAGAGGCGGTGGGGCACCCTGGTTTTTATAGGCGAGTAAGTGTTTCGCTTTTTTTAAGATAAGGGGGTTGACGTTCATGGCGATCCCTGTAGAATTCGCCTCCCGCTTACGAGAGATCGCAAGCGCAAGTGGTTGAAGTTGTTGAAGAAATCTTCGAAAACTTCTGAAAATAACCACTTGACAGCAAATGAGGCTGCTGTAGAATGCGCGCCTCGGTTGAGACGAAAGATCTTAACCAACCGCTCTTTAACAACTGAATCAAGCAATTCGTGTGGGTGCTTGTGGAGTCAGACTGATAGTCAACAAGATTATCAGCATCACAAGTTACTCCGCGAGAAATCAAAGATGTAACCAATGATTGCTGAGCCAAGTTTAGGGTTTCTTAAAAACCCAAAGATGTTTGAACTGAAGAGTTTGATCATGGCTCAGATTGAACGCTGGCGGCAGGCCTAACACATGCAAGTCGAGCGGTAGAGAGAAGCTTGCTTCTCTTGAGAGCGGCGGACGGGTGAGTAATGCCTAGGAATCTGCCTGGTAGTGGGGGATAACGTTCGGAAACGGACGCTAATACCGCATACGTCCTACGGGAGAAAGCAGGGGACCTTCGGGCCTTGCGCTATCAGATGAGCCTAGGTCGGATTAGCTAGTTGGTGAGGTAATGGCTCACCAAGGCGACGATCCGTAACTGGTCTGAGAGGATGATCAGTCACACTGGAACTGAGACACGGTCCAGACTCCTACGGGAGGCAGCAGTGGGGAATATTGGACAATGGGCGAAAGCCTGATCCAGCCATGCCGCGTGTGTGAAGAAGGTCTTCGGATTGTAAAGCACTTTAAGTTGGGAGGAAGGGTTGTAGATTAATACTCTGCAATTTTGACGTTACCGACAGAATAAGCACCGGCTAACTCTGTGCCAGCAGCCGCGGTAATACAGAGGGTGCAAGCGTTAATCGGAATTACTGGGCGTAAAGCGCGCGTAGGTGGTTTGTTAAGTTGGATGTGAAATCCCCGGGCTCAACCTGGGAACTGCATTCAAAACTGACTGACTAGAGTATGGTAGAGGGTGGTGGAATTTCCTGTGTAGCGGTGAAATGCGTAGATATAGGAAGGAACACCAGTGGCGAAGGCGACCACCTGGACTAATACTGACACTGAGGTGCGAAAGCGTGGGGAGCAAACAGGATTAGATACCCTGGTAGTCCACGCCGTAAACGATGTCAACTAGCCGTTGGAAGCCTTGAGCTTTTAGTGGCGCAGCTAACGCATTAAGTTGACCGCCTGGGGAGTACGGCCGCAAGGTTAAAACTCAAATGAATTGACGGGGGCCCGCACAAGCGGTGGAGCATGTGGTTTAATTCGAAGCAACGCGAAGAACCTTACCAGGCCTTGACATCCAATGAACTTTCTAGAGATAGATTGGTGCCTTCGGGAACATTGAGACAGGTGCTGCATGGCTGTCGTCAGCTCGTGTCGTGAGATGTTGGGTTAAGTCCCGTAACGAGCGCAACCCTTGTCCTTAGTTACCAGCACGTTATGGTGGGCACTCTAAGGAGACTGCCGGTGACAAACCGGAGGAAGGTGGGGATGACGTCAAGTCATCATGGCCCTTACGGCCTGGGCTACACACGTGCTACAATGGTCGGTACAGAGGGTTGCCAAGCCGCGAGGTGGAGCTAATCCCATAAAACCGATCGTAGTCCGGATCGCAGTCTGCAACTCGACTGCGTGAAGTCGGAATCGCTAGTAATCGCGAATCAGAATGTCGCGGTGAATACGTTCCCGGGCCTTGTACACACCGCCCGTCACACCATGGGAGTGGGTTGCACCAGAAGTAGCTAGTCTAACCTTCGGGAGGACGGTTACCACGGTGTGATTCATGACTGGGGTGAAGTCGTAACAAGGTAGCCGTAGGGGAACCTGCGGCTGGATCACCTCCTTAATCGACGACATCAGCTGCTCCATAAGTTCCCACACGAATTGCTTGATTCATTGAAGAAGACGAAAGAAGCAGCCCGAAATTGGGTCTGTAGCTCAGTTGGTTAGAGCGCACCCCTGATAAGGGTGAGGTCGGCAGTTCGAATCTGCCCAGACCCACCAATTTTGTGTGGGAAACGCCTGTAGAAATACGGGGCCATAGCTCAGCTGGGAGAGCGCCTGCCTTGCACGCAGGAGGTCAACGGTTCGATCCCGTTTGGCTCCACCACTACTGCTTCTGTTTGTATAAAGCTTAGAAATGAGCATTCCATCGTTGTGATGGTGAATGTTGATTTCTAGTCTTTGACTAGTTCGTTCTTTAAAAATTTGGGTATGTGATAGAAAGATAGACTGAACGTTACTTTCACTGGTAACGGATCAGGCTAAGGTAAAATTTGTGAGTTCTCTTAACTGAGAAATTCGAATTTTCGGCGAATGTCGTCTTCACAGTATAACCAGATTGCTTGGGGTTATATGGTCAAGTGAAGAAGCGCATACGGTGGATGCCTTGGCAGTCAGAGGCGATGAAAGACGTGGTAGCCTGCGAAAAGCTTCGGGGAGTCGGCAAACAGACTTTGATCCGGAGATGTCTGAATGGGGGAACCCAGCCATCATAAGATGGTTATCTTGTACTGAATACATAGGTGCAAGAGGCGAACCAGGGGAACTGAAACATCTAAGTACCCTGAGGAAAAGAAATCAACCGAGATTCCCTTAGTAGTGGCGAGCGAACGGGGACTAGCCCTTAAGTGGCTTTGAGATTAGCGGAACGCTCTGGAAAGTGCGGCCATAGTGGGTGATAGCCCTGTACGCGAAAATCTCTTAGCCATGAAATCGAGTAGGACGGAGCACGAGAAACTTTGTCTGAATATGGGGGGACCATCCTCCAAGGCTAAATACTACTGACTGACCGATAGTGAACTAGTACCGTGAGGGAAAGGCGAAAAGAACCCCGGAGAGGGGAGTGAAATAGATCCTGAAACCGTATGCGTACAAGCAGTGGGAGCCCACTTTGTTGGGTGACTGCGTACCTTTTGTATAATGGGTCAGCGACTTATTTTCAGTGGCGAGCTTAACCGAATAGGGGAGGCGTAGCGAAAGCGAGTCTTAATAGGGCGTCTAGTCGCTGGGAATAGACCCGAAACCGGGCGATCTATCCATGGGCAGGTTGAAGGTTGGGTAACACTAACTGGAGGACCGAACCGACTACCGTTGAAAAGTTAGCGGATGACCTGTGGATCGGAGTGAAAGGCTAATCAAGCTCGGAGATAGCTGGTTCTCCTCGAAAGCTATTTAGGTAGCGCCTCATGTATCACTGTAGGGGGTAGAGCACTGTTTCGGCTAGGGGGTCATCCCGACTTACCAAACCGATGCAAACTCCGAATACCTACAAGTGCCGAGCATGGGAGACACACGGCGGGTGCTAACGTCCGTCGTGAAAAGGGAAACAACCCAGACCGTCAGCTAAGGTCCCAAAGTTATGGTTAAGTGGGAAACGATGTGGGAAGGCTTAGACAGCTAGGAGGTTGGCTTAGAAGCAGCCACCCTTTAAAGAAAGCGTAATAGCTCACTAGTCGAGTCGGCCTGCGCGGAAGATGTAACGGGGCTCAAACCATACACCGAAGCTACGGGTATCACGTAAGTGATGCGGTAGAGGAGCGTTCTGTAAGCCTGTGAAGGTGAGTTGAGAAGCTTGCTGGAGGTATCAGAAGTGCGAATGCTGACATGAGTAACGATAATGGGTGTGAAAAACACCCACGCCGAAAGACCAAGGTTTCCTGCGCAACGTTAATCGACGCAGGGTTAGTCGGTCCCTAAGGCGAGGCTGAAAAGCGTAGTCGATGGAAAACAGGTTAATATTCCTGTACTTCTGGTTATTGCGATGGAGGGACGGAGAAGGCTAGGCCAGCTTGGCGTTGGTTGTCCAAGTTTAAGGTGGTAGGCTGGAATCTTAGGTAAATCCGGGATTCTAAGGCCGAGAGCTGATGACGAGTTACCTTTCAGGTAACGAAGTGGTTGATGCCATGCTTCCAAGAAAAGCTTCTAAGCTTCAGGTAACCAGGAACCGTACCCCAAACCGACACAGGTGGTTGGGTAGAGAATACCAAGGCGCTTGAGAGAACTCGGGTGAAGGAACTAGGCAAAATGGCACCGTAACTTCGGGAGAAGGTGCGCCGGTGAGGGTGAAGGACTTGCTCCGTAAGCTCATGCCGGTCGAAGATACCAGGCCGCTGCGACTGTTTATTAAAAACACAGCACTCTGCAAACACGAAAGTGGACGTATAGGGTGTGACGCCTGCCCGGTGCCGGAAGGTTAATTGATGGGGTTAGCTAACGCGAAGCTCTTGATCGAAGCCCCGGTAAACGGCGGCCGTAACTATAACGGTCCTAAGGTAGCGAAATTCCTTGTCGGGTAAGTTCCGACCTGCACGAATGGCGTAACGATGGCGGCGCTGTCTCCACCCGAGACTCAGTGAAATTGAAATCGCTGTGAAGATGCAGTGTATCCGCGGCTAGACGGAAAGACCCCGTGAACCTTTACTATAGCTTTGCACTGGACTTTGAATTTGCTTGTGTAGGATAGGTGGGAGGCTTTGAAGCGTGGACGCCAGTCTGCGTGGAGCCATCCTTGAAATACCACCCTGGCAACTTTGAGGTTCTAACTCAGGTCCGTTATCCGGATCGAGGACAGTGTATGGTGGGTAGTTTGACTGGGGCGGTCTCCTCCTAAAGAGTAACGGAGGAGTACGAAGGTGCGCTCAGACCGGTCGGAAATCGGTCGTAGAGTATAAAGGCAAAAGCGCGCTTGACTGCGAGACAGACACGTCGAGCAGGTACGAAAGTAGGTCTTAGTGATCCGGTGGTTCTGTATGGAAGGGCCATCGCTCAACGGATAAAAGGTACTCCGGGGATAACAGGCTGATACCGCCCAAGAGTTCATATCGACGGCGGTGTTTGGCACCTCGATGTCGGCTCATCACATCCTGGGGCTGAAGCCGGTCCCAAGGGTATGGCTGTTCGCCATTTAAAGTGGTACGCGAGCTGGGTTTAGAACGTCGTGAGACAGTTCGGTCCCTATCTGCCGTGGACGTTTGAGATTTGAGAGGGGCTGCTCCTAGTACGAGAGGACCGGAGTGGACGAACCTCTGGTGTTCCGGTTGTCACGCCAGTGGCATTGCCGGGTAGCTATGTTCGGAATAGATAACCGCTGAAAGCATCTAAGCGGGAAACTAGCCTCAAGATGAGATCTCACTGGAACCTTGAGTTCCCTGAAGGGCCGTCGAAGACTACGACGTTGATAGGTTGGGTGTGTAAGCGCTGTGAGGCGTTGAGCTAACCAATACTAATTGCCCGTGAGGCTTGACCATATAACACCCAAGCAATTTGAGTCGAAAGGCCAGATTGCGGTGTGTGAAGACGAAGATGAACCGAAAGTTCGACGCTCACAAAACACCGAAACTATCACATACCCAATTTGCTGAAGCGAGGCCAGCTGGCCACGACTCAGTACCCGAATTTCTTGACGACCATAGAGCATTGGAACCACCTGATCCCATCCCGAACTCAGCAGTGAAACGATGCATCGCCGATGGTAGTGTGGGGTTTCCCCATGTGAGAGTAGGTCATCGTCAAGATTAAATTCCGAAACCCCAATTGCGAAAGCAGTTGGGGTTTTGTTTTGGGCGCTCGAAAAGAACGCCAACTTCCAAAGCCTGCACAGCGTTCCATTGACGCCTTTTGTACAGATACCCCAATACCAGTCGAACCTTGCGTGTTATCAAGGTTCACAGGTGGTGCGCCGTGTATTTATCTCCACGGTTATGTACCTCACAGACACCCACGTATCGTCTGAGCTGTGAAACAAAATAATCCCCGGAAACAGACCCTACCGTCTGTCCGGACTCAACCGCCCCGGACTATCATGCTGATAGCCCTACCCCTCACCGCAAGGAGCCGCTCGGAACGCCGATGCGCCAGATCTGGAAATCTTTTCGAGCCCTTTATTTCGCCTCTTTGATGATGCTGATCGGCTCCGGCCTGCTTAGTACTTATCTGGCTTTGCGTCTGGCAGCAGACAACGTCGACAGCCTGTGGGTGGGTGCGCTGATGGCTGCCAACTATTTTGGCTTGGTGCTGGGCGGCAAGCTCGGGCACCGCTTGATTGCCCGGGTCGGGCATATTCGTGCCTACGCTACCTGCGCCGGGATCGTCGGCGCAGCAGTGCTGGGTCACGGTTTGATTGATTGGCTGCCAGCCTGGATTGTGCTGCGGATGATCGTGGGCCTGGGGATGATGTGCCAGTACATGGTCATCGAGAGTTGGCTCAATGAGCAGGCAGACGCCAAGCAGCGCGGCGTAGTGTTCAGCGGTTACATGATTGCGTCCTACCTTGGGTTGGTGCTGGGCCAATTGATCCTGGTCATGCACCCCCATCTCGGGCTTGAACTGTTGATGCTCGTAGCGCTGTGCTTTGCGCTGTGCCTGGTCCCTGTGGCGATGACCCGACGCATTCACCCGGCCCCACTGCACCCGGCTCCGATGGAGCCGCGCTTCTTTATCAAGCGCGTGCCGCAATCGCTCAGCACCGTGTTGGGCGCTGGGTTGATCGTCGGTTCGTTCTACGGCTTGGCGCCGCTCTACGCCTCTCAGCAGGGCCTGACGACTGAGCAAGTCGGCTTGTTCATGGGTAGCTGCATTTTTGCTGGATTGGTCGTGCAGTGGCCACTGGGCTGGTTGTCGGACCGCTATGACCGCGCGCTGCTGATTCGCTGCTTTGCCTTGTGCCTGGCGATAACGGCCTTACCGTTGGCCATCATGACGCAGGTACCGCTGGAGGTGTTGTTCGTGGCGGGCTTCTTCTGTTCGCTGGTGCAGTTCTGCCTTTACCCCTTGGCGGTGGCCTTTTCCAACGACCATGTGGAAGGCGATCGCCGGGTGTCACTGACGGCCATGTTGCTCGTTACCTACGGGATCGGCGCCAGCGTGGGGCCGCTGTTGGCCGGTGTGGTGATGAAGCTATTCGGCAGCCAGATGCTCTACGCGTTTTTCAGCCTGTGTGCGCTGATCCTGGTGTGGCGCATTCGACCCAAGGCGGTAACCAACCTGCATCAGGTCGACGACGCACCACTGCATCACGTGGCGATGCCCGACAGCATGTCCAGTTCGCCTTTGGTGGCTGCCCTTGACCCGCGGGTGGATGAGCAGGTGGTGCAGGAGCAGATGCAAGTCACTGTTCCTGACCCAGAGCCCGTCCCTGATACCGAGGAGCCAGCGAGCGAAGAACCGCACGAGCCACCAGACCCGGACGAACATCCCCATGACTTAAGCAGGGCGCGCCCCTGAACGAAAAAACGGGCAGATCCCATCAGGATCTGCCCGTTTTTTTATCTCAGCGTCTAACGCTTAAAGATCGTCGTCTTTATCGAAGCGCCGAGCTTCTCGCTGCAATTGGTAGACAAAGCGTTCCACTTGTCGCTGCACCAAACCACTCATGTTGTGAAAGCGCACGCCGGCAAAGGTGGTGTTGATCTTGTCTTCGAAGTGCAGGTAGCGCAGTTCCACGGAAGTGGTCATGCTGCCGAAGGGCAGGGCAGCAATAAAGCGATCATAGACCTGGCCCAACTGCAGACGTTCGGAGATATCGCCTTCAAAGCGCAATTTGCAGCCGGTTGCCGAGATATCCAGCAGCTTACCGCTGATAGGTGCCTTGAGCTTCTCGCCACCCAACTGAATGTCCACCAGCTGCGCAAGCTTGAGTGCGGCGCGGAAGGCATTGCGTCGTTGATGGTAAACCACTTCGCCGGGCAGGCTGCCGCTATAGATGCGGTGGCCGCCTTTTTCGCTGATGGTCAAGGTGCCGTTGCTTTCCCAGGCAACCCGCACGCCCTCATGGAAACCTTCGATACGGAAGGCTTCGCCATTCTCAAGATAGCGTTCACCGTCACGGGGAATCATTTCGTCCAGTACCAGCGTCTTGCTGTCGCGGTCAATGTCCACCAGGTAGCTCTGGAACCGCTGGCTGCGTTCGTGGAAAGTGATGATCAGCGGGTCATGGCTTTCTTGCAGCATCCGCAACGTGCTGGCGATTTCCAGAGGCGTGGTGAGCACCTTGGGTGGCTGCGGTGCATCTTCCGCATTAAGGGCGTTGAACACGGTTCTTCCATCTCCAGGCAAAATACGACTACACGCAAGAACCGGCATTTTGCCAGTATGTAGCGCGCCTTGGATAGGTCGCGCTGTAAACCGGTGTCAGGCTTGGCTGCGGGTGCTTGGCTTGACCAGGCGTGAGGTGGAGCCTTGGGCGTTATACAGGGCCGGAGGCTCTCCGCCGTGCAGTATGCGCAGCTGATTGGCGGTCGTGGCTTGCTGAAGCTGGATCGACTGACCGTTGAGCAGGTTGGCTTCCTGGCACTGTGCGAGCAAATGATTGAGTTCTTTGCTCTGTGCCAGCAGTTGATCGCCGACTGAAGAGTGGCTGGCCAGTTGTGCCAGGCCATCGTGGTCGGCAGGCAGGCCCAGGCTGATCAGAATCTCGCTGCGCTTCTTTCCGTGCTGTTCGAGCAAGACAATCAGCGACTGTTTGCGCGCCAGGATTTCTTCCAGCAAGGGCATATCCCGGCCGTACAAGGCCAGGGATTCTTCCTTGAGCAGCTCGAGCAATTGTTGCGTCGGCGCCAGATCATCAATGATCAGTTGGAGCAAATGTTCGTCGTGGTGCATGGCTGGCCTTGGGTTTTAAGCGTCCAAAAGCCCTGCGCAGGCCTTTGCCTAGCGCTCGGCTTCGAAGTTGAGCAGCTTGCTGGCTACACGGTTGCTGTCGACTTTATAGCTGCCATCGGCGATAGCCTGTTTCAACTCGGCCACGCGGGCTTTATTGACGACGGGTTGATCGCGCAGCGAGTCAGTGACCTTTTGCAACTGTTGAGCCTCATTGCTCAGGTGTACCGATTCCCCACTCTGGCTGGCGGCGGCCTGCTCTGCTTTGGCAGGCAAGGGCTGCGGCTTGGCTTCTACGCTGTCCTTGGCACCGCCGGTGCGCGTATTGCCGGGCAAGGCCGGGGTGTTATTCAAACGACTGAAATCAATGACCATGTTGAAAAACCTCTGGGTATTTGGACGCTTGCCATGTTTTCGGCCATACCCGGGCAAACTTTAGGCTCGATTGACAATAAACCTGTTCGGCTCAATATCCAGCACACAGTGTAGGAAAAGCTGGCATTTGATTCCAGTCATCTATAGCGCCACCTCGACTTGGCCTGGCGCCGTGACCCGCGCCTTGATCACGCGATTGGAGTTGAGGTTCTTGACACGGATCTGTTCGCTCATGCCGCCGTTGGACAACGCCTCGCCCGGCATCCTGACGTTCAGGCCGCCACTGCTGGCGGAAATCACCACTTGGTCACCCTTGCGAATCACCTCCGCCTGTTCCAGATGAACCAGTGTGAGGACTTGGTCAGTGACCACGGGGCGGGTGAGTTTTTGCCCGACGGCCTGGTCCAGTGACGTCAGGTAGCCCTGGTTGATCAAGCTGATGTCCCTCTCGCGCAGCGCCACATCGTCGTAGCCGATGATGCCGGTGCGCTTCAATGGCCGCGCCACTACCACTACGTCGCGAAACAGCTTGACCTGCGCCGGCACAAATACCGTCCAGGGCGAGGCGCCCTCACAGCGCACCTTCACGGTCACACGGCCGATAGGCTGGGCGGGGCTTTCCAGGGTGGCTGTCAATTCCTTGTCGCACATTGGCATGCGCAAACGTGGGTCCAACTGGTTGACCTGAATTTCATAACGCCCCGGCGTCTGGGTGGTCGCCAGATAATCTTCTACAGTGAACTCAAGAAAGCCTTGGGTGACGCCGATAAGTAGATCAGGCAGGGTAACGTTGTCGGCGCGGGCCGTGACGCCCAGGCCCGAGACAAGCAGCGCCATCGCGGCGCAGAGCAGTCTGCGGTAGCGTGAGCGGCCAGGGTGTCGGGAAACTGTCGTTTTAATATCCATACTCAGTAAATAGCAAAGCTCGTGCCGTTTAGTGTTGGGTACGCGTCGTACCCCTAGGATTTAGGAGTCTGGGCATGGCAGGTGTAATGGATTCAGTAAACCAGCGTACACAGCTGGTAGGGCAGAATCGCCTGGAGTTGTTGCTTTTCCGCCTGGATGGCAATCAGTTGTATGGCATCAACGTGTTTAAAGTGCGTGAAGTGCTGCAATGTCCCAAGTTGACGATCATGCCCAAGTCCAGTCCGGTGGTGTGTGGCGTGGCCAACATCCGGGGCGCGACCATTCCGATTCTTGACCTGGCCATGGCCACGGGGGCCGCGGGTTTGCAAGACCGCCAGAACCCTTTCGTGATCATCACCGAGTACAACACCAAGACCCAGGGTTTCCTGGTGCGCTCGGTGGAGCGCATCGTCAATATGAACTGGGAAGAGATCCATCCGCCGCCCAAGGGCACGGGGCGCGATCACTACCTGACGGCGGTGACGCGGGTCGATAACCAGTTGGTGGAAATCATCGACGTGGAGAAGATCCTCGCCGAAGTGGCCCCCACCTCGGAAACCATCTCCGTCGGAGTGGTGGATGCCGAAACGGCACACAAGGCGGTTTCGCTGCGCGTGTTGACCGTGGACGACTCTTCGGTGGCGCGCAAGCAGGTCACGCGTTGCCTGCAAACCGTCGGGGTGGAGGTGGTGGCCCTCAATGACGGACGCCAAGCCCTGGATTACCTGCGCAAGCTGGCGGACGAAGGCAAGAAGCCCGAAGAAGAATTCTTGATGATGATCTCTGACATCGAGATGCCGGAAATGGATGGCTATACGCTCACGGCCGAGATACGTAACGATCCACGCATGCAAAAATTGCATATCATCCTGCATACTTCGTTGTCGGGGGTATTCAATCAGGCAATGGTCAAGAAGGTCGGTGCGGATGACTTTCTGGCCAAATTCCGTCCTGATGACCTCGCATCCCGGGTAGTCGACCGGATCAAGGCAGCAGATCACGGCTAGGGGATGTCCCCCGGCGGTCACACGATTTAAGAGGCGGCATCATTGTCTACGGGTAATTTGGATTTCGAACAGTTCCGGGTCTTCCTGGAAAAAGCCTGTGGCATATTGCTCGGTGAAAACAAGCAGTACCTGGTATCCAGCCGTCTCAACAAGCTGATGGAACAGCAGGGCATCAAGTCCCTGGGTGAGTTGGTCCAGCGGATCCAGGGGCAGCCGCGCAGTGGGCTCAAGGAAATGGTGGTCGATGCCATGACCACCAACGAAACCTTATGGTTTCGCGATACCTATCCCTTTGAAGTGCTCAAGAACAAAGTGTTGCCCGAAGCCATCAAGGCCAGCCCGGGCCAGCGCCTGCGTATCTGGTCGGCGGCCTGTTCTTCGGGGCAGGAGCCGTACTCGATCTCGATGTCCATCGATGAGTTCGAGCGGACCAACATGGGCCAGTTGAAAGCCGGTGCGCAAATTGTGGCCACGGACTTGTCCGGCACCATGCTCACCAACTGCAAGACCGGTGAGTACGACAGCCTGGCCCTGGGCCGAGGTTTGTCCCAGGAACGCCTGCAACGCTACTTCGACCCCAAAGGGGCAGGGCGTTGGGCGATCAAGGCGCCGATCAAGAACCGCGTCGAATTTCGCTCTTTCAACCTGCTCGACAGCTACGCCAGCCTAGGCAAGTTCGACATGGTGTTCTGCCGCAACGTGCTGATCTATTTCTCGGCTGAAGTGAAGAAAGACATCCTGTTGCGCATCCACGGCACGCTCAAGCGCGGAGGTTATCTGTTCCTCGGTGCTTCCGAGGCGCTCAATGGGCTGCCGGATCACTTCCAGATGGTGCAATGCAGCCCGGGGATCATCTACCAGGCCAAGTAGCCTGGGGTATGCAATAAAACTGTGGGAGCCGGGCTTGCCCGCGATGGCGTTGTGTCAGTCGATGAATTGGTCGGCAGGTACTCCGCCATCGCAGGCAAGCCAGCTCCCACATTTTTTTTCTCGGCAAGCTGGCGTAAAGCGGCAACTGCCCATTGCCGCTTTAATGGCGCTACGCGGAAATCGCTTGCCGCTTTTCTGGCATAGCCGCCGTCGACTCCCCTCCAAACCCTTGATATAGGGGCTCCCGCAAGATTGGCATGCACCTTGCTATAACCCTGCTAACGAACAGCAGGTCAGCCTAAAGGTTTCCGCCATGAGCATCAGCTTCGATAAAGCGCTCGGTATCCACGAACAAGCCCTGGGCTTCCGCGCCCAGCGTGCCGAAGTCCTGGCCAACAATATTGCCAACGCCGACACCCCGAACTACAAGGCTCGGGACCTGGACTTCTCCGCCGTGCTCGCCGCACAGCAGGACAAGACCAAGAACGGCACCTTCGCCTTGAACATGACCAACAGCCGTCATATCGAAGCGCAAGGCCTGAGCAAGGGTGACGAGTCGCTGCTGTATCGCACGCCGATGCAGCCGTCGATCGACCAGAACACCGTCGACGCCCAGCTGGAGCAATCGAACTACGCCGAAAACTCGGTGAACTTCCAGGCCAGCTTCACCCTGCTCAACAGCAAATTCAAAGGGCTGATGTCAGCCCTGCGTGGAGAGTAAGCCATGTCTCTGTCCAGTGTTTTCAATATTGCCGGCAGTGGCATGAGCGCGCAGACCACGCGTTTGAACACCGTCGCCAGTAACATCGCCAACGCCGAGACCGTCTCGTCGAGCATTGACCAGACGTATCGCGCCCGCCATCCGGTGTTTGCCACCATGTTCCAGGGTGGTCAGGCAAACGGCAGCGATTCGTTGTTCCAGAACCAGGACGCCGCCGGCTCAGGCGTGCAGGTGTTGGGCGTGGTCGAAGACCAGAGCAACCTGGAGGCCCGTTACGAGCCCAACCATCCGGCCGCGAACGAAAAGGGTTACGTCTACTACCCCAACGTCAACGTGGTCGAGGAAATGGCTGACATGATCTCCGCCAGTCGCTCGTTCCAGACCAACGCGGAAATGATGAACACCGCCAAAACCATGATGCAGAAGGTTCTGACCCTGGGTCAGTGATAAGGGGCGCCAAATAATGGCCATCGTTGATACGTCTAACAACACGGCGGTTCAGGACCTTTTCAATTCCAAGGTCAAGACCGCGACGAATAACAGCAGCGTCAGTGACGCTTCCAAGACGGCGACGGGCAACCAGTCGCTGGGCAAGGATGCTTTCCTGCAACTGCTCGTCACTCAACTGAAAAACCAGAACCCGCTGTCGCCTCAGGACAACGGCGCGTTCGTCGCGCAGCTTGCCCAGTTCAGCAGCCTGGAAGGCATCAACACCCTGAATGACTCGGTGAACAACATCTCCAGCAACTTCAGCTCCTCGCAGGCGCTGCAGGCTTCGTCGCTGGTGGGGCGCTCGATCATCATCCAGACCGACAAGGCCATGGTGGATACCAGCAAGAGCATGACCGGTTCGGTGGCAGTGACCTCGGCGGTGGGCAATGTCTCCGTCAAGATCACCGACAAAGACGGCAATGTGGTGCGCACCGTTGACATGGGCGCCCAGAGTGCCGGCACCCAAAGCTTTATCTGGGACGGCAAGAACGACAAGGGCGAGGTCGCCCCAGCTGGCACCTACACCTTCAACGCCACCACCAAGAACGACAAAGGCGACGCAGTGGCCTTGGCCACTTCGCTGCCCGCCACGGTCACCAGTGTGACCCTGAGCAAGACTGGCGGCGAAATGCTGCTCAACCTTGCAGGCGGCATGGGCAGCGTCAAGCTGTCGCAAATTCAGACTATCGGTACATAGAGCCGGCTAAATACGGCAGAAGGAGAGAAACATGTCTTTTAATATCGGCCTTAGCGGCCTCTATGCGGCCAACAAACAACTGGACGTGACCGGCAACAACATCGCCAACGTCGCGACCACTGGCTTCAAGTCATCCCGTGCGGAATTCGCCGATATCTACGCGGCTTCCAAGCTGGGCACCGGCCAGAACAGCATCGGCAACGGTGTGAACCTGGCGGCGGTGTCCCAGCAGTTCACCCAGGGCGATGTCAACGGTAGCGGCGGCATCCTCGACATGGCGATTCAGGGCGGTGGCTTCTTCGTGCAGAAGGGCAGCGACGGTTCGCTGGAGTACACCCGTAGTGGTGCGTTCCGTGCGGACAAGGACGGCTACATCACCAACAACACCGGCACTTCGCGCCTGCAAGGATATGCCGCGGACGATAATGGCAAGATCACCAAGGGCGGCTTGGTCGATCTGCAACTGAACCTGGCGAATCTGCCGCCCAAGGCATCCACCAAGGTCGACTCCACCAGTAACCTGAATTCCTCGGAGCCGGTGATTGACCAGGCGGCCAAGCCGTTTGACCCGACCAAGACCGAGACCTTCACCACCCAATACAGCACCACCTTGTACGACTCTCAGGGGAACGCGCACCCGATGGTGCAGTACCTGGTGAAAACCGACGGCAACAAGTGGAATGCCTATACCCTGATTGACGGTCGCAACCCTGATGGTTCGGCCCCGACTGGCACCCCTTCGACGCCACCCGTGCCGTCGACATTGACCTTCGATGGCGCTGGCAATCTGACTACTGTCGTCACCAATGGTGTGTCCGACAAGACCCTGACCGTTGCCGGGTGGGTTCCAGGCAAGGTGACTGACGGCGTGTGGAAGGCTAACGGTGCGGATGCCAACCCGGGCGGCATCGCCATCAACATGGCCAACATTACCCAGTACAACTCGGCTACCTACCGTAACCCTCCGGTCACCGACGGCTATGCCACCGGCCAGATCACCGGCCTGAAAATCGACGGCAGCGGCGTCCTGTTCGCCACCTTCAGCAACCAGCAGAGCAAGGCCATCGGCCAGATCTCCCTGGCCAGCTTCAACAACGAGCAGGGCCTGCAGCCAGCCGGTGCGACCACCTGGAAAGAGACCTTCGCCTCGGGCCAGCCAGGTTATGACAACCCGCAAGCCGGCACCCTGGGTTCGATCGTGGCCAACTCCCTGGAGAACTCCAACGTTAACCTGACCAACGAACTGGTGGACCTGATCAAGGCCCAGAGCAACTACCAGGCGAACGCCAAGACCATCTCCACCCAAAGCACCATCATGCAGACCATCATTCAGATGACCTGATACCCCTGCTCAAAAAATACCTGCACACAAAAAGGCCCCTCAATCGAGGGGCTTTTTTGTGCGCGCG
Source organism: Pseudomonas sp. CCI1.1 (assembly GCF_034348165.1). Classification (NCBI taxonomy): domain Bacteria; kingdom Pseudomonadati; phylum Pseudomonadota; class Gammaproteobacteria; order Pseudomonadales; family Pseudomonadaceae; genus Pseudomonas; species Pseudomonas sp. CCI1.1. The sequence goes on along the minus strand of NZ_CP133780.1, from coordinate 2,986,667 downwards.
CGTTGCTAGTTTACCGCCTGTTTCATCTCGCCTTGCTGCTGGAACGCCCAACGCCCCTTGCGCCACGCACGGGACACGGGCGCATGTCGCCCATGGACCATCGGGAGAGTGGCATGGCGATCTACAAGCAGTGGGAAGGGATGCCAGCAGGCAGCCATTGGTTTGTTCTGAATAACTACAGCGCCGGTCTATACAGACGCAAAAGTCAGTCGGATGAACCCGGGGGAGGCAAGTCCTCTGATGCAGAATCAGTGAGGCAACTGCTCAATGAGTTGAGAGATGCCGAGAAAACATCCAAGAGCCAAACCGTCCAGGGCCTTCGTGACAAGTTGAACGAGAAGCGCGAAGAACTGGGTGATGAAAAGTTCAAGGAGATCATGCAGGAGTTGATGGAGAAGGCAGACGTCTCCTGGCTGGAGATGCTGCGGCGCCTGATGAAAGAATGGTTTCCGGAAACGGACGATACATCACCCACACCTTCGCCGCCTTCTCCTGGCCCGTCGCCAGGTGGGGGCGGTGGGGGCGGTGGTGGCAGGCCAAGCCCCGGTAATTTTGGGCCCAGCGAGCCCATGAGTAATCTGCCGATTACGGAAGGCTCCAAGCACTTCAACTACAAGCCTGATCAAAGTAACCCAGGAAAAAAACCGGACAACATCTGGAGTGGATTCAGCCAGGGCCCCGATGGCAATTGCGTCACGGTTTCAGCGATAAAGGGCGCAATGATGAAGTTTGGTCAGAAACCCACTGACGTGTTCAAGGAGGTAAAAGAGACGGCAGACGGTTATCACGTGAAGATGCGCGACGGCTTCGAACTTAATCTATCCAAGGATGAATTAAAGCAGGCGGCCAGGTATGCGCAGTTCAAGGGTGACAATCCGGGCATGCTGACCGATGCCAACTTCATGTTTGCAGCGAGCGCCAAGCGGGCACAGATGGAAGGGAATGGCTTGGACGACAACCCTAGCCAATCAAAAAGAAGCTTCGCCCATGCGATGCAAAGTTTGAATAACGGCGAAATGCCCCGCGAAGCATTGGATCGTCTGGGTTTGAAAGGGCTTTACAGGCAGTCCTCAAGCAGTGAGCTGGCGAGCGGCAAGCTCGGCGTCGTGGCCTACGATCGCCATTCGATGGTGGTCATCGACGGGCGCGTGGAGTTGTGGGGGCGCCGAGGTGGCGCGCCAAAGCAGGGTATTGCGTACGCGTTTCTCTAAGGCAGTCAGCAAAAAGCCCGATAAACCCTATGCAGTCGGGGTCTATCGGGCTTTTTCAATCCAGGGGGACAATATCCCTGGACTGGCTCAGCTTATTGGCAAGCTTCGCAATCCGGCTCGTCAATCGCGCAGGCTTTTGGCACCGGTGCTGGGCCGGCGGGTGCTGCGAGTACCGAGTCATCACCGTGGTTGCCGCTGGACACTGCGTTCAGCTTGCCGGTGTTGATGGTCGACTTCTCGGTGCTGGTCGCAGCCAGGGCACGGAGATAGTAAGTGGTTTTCAGGCCACGGTACCACGCCATGCGGTAGGTCACGTCCAGCTTCTTGCCCGAGGCGCCGGCGATGTACAGGTTCAGGGACTGGGCCTGGTCGATCCACTTCTGACGACGGCTGGCGGCGTCAACGATCCACTTGGTGTCCACTTCGAAAGCGGTCGCGTAGAGCTCTTTGAGTTCTTGCGGGATGCGTTCGATCTGCTGCACGGAACCGTCGTAGTACTTCAGGTCGTTGATCATGACCGAGTCCCACAGGCCACGGGCCTTCAGGTCGCGAACGAGGTACGGGTTGATCACGGTGAATTCGCCCGACAGGTTCGATTTCACATACAGGTTCTGGTAGGTCGGTTCGATCGACTGCGACACGCCAGTGATGTTGGCGATGGTGGCGGTCGGTGCGATGGCCATGATGTTGGAGTTACGAATACCTTTCTGCACACGGGCACGTACCGGCGCCCAGTCCAGGGTTTCGTTCAGGTCGACGTCGATGTACTTCTGGCCACGGGCTTCGATCAGGATCTGTTGCGAATCCAGCGGCAGGATGCCCTTGGACCACAGCGAACCCTGGAACGTCTCGTAGGCGCCGCGCTCGTCGGCCAGGTCGCAGGAAGCCTGGATCGCGTAGTAGCTGACCGCTTCCATGGACTTGTCGGCGAACTCGACCGCTGCATCGGAACCGTAAGGGATGTGCTGCAGGTACAGCGCGTCCTGGAAGCCCATGATCCCCAGGCCAACCGGACGGTGCTTGAAGTTGGAGTTCTGCGCCTGTGGCACCGAGTAGTAGTTGATGTCGATCACGTTATCGAGCATGCGTACGGCGGTGTTGACGGTGCGTGCAAGCTTTACGGTGTCCAGCTTGCCGTTGACGATGTGGTTCGGCAGGTTGATCGAGCCCAGGTTGCAAACGGCGATCTCGTCCTTGTTGGTGTTCAAGGTGATCTCGGTGCACAGGTTCGAGCTGTGGACCACGCCCACGTGCTGCTGCGGGCTGCGCAGGTTGCATGGGTCCTTGAAGGTCAACCATGGGTGGCCGGTTTCGAACAGCATGGACAGCATTTTGCGCCACAGGTCTTTGGCCTGGATGGTCTTGAACAGTTTGACCTTGCCCGGGTACTCGGTGAGGGCTTCGTAGTACTCGTAGCGCTCTTCGAAGGCTTTGCCGGTCAGGTCGTGCAGGTCCGGCACTTCGGATGGCGAGAACAGGGTCCACTTGCCGTCATCGAAGACGCGCTTCATGAACAGGTCAGGGATCCAGTTGGCGGTGTTCATGTCGTGGGTACGACGACGGTCATCACCGGTGTTCTTGCGCAGCTCGATGAACTCTTCAATGTCCATGTGCCAGGTTTCCAGGTAGGCACATACAGCGCCTTTGCGCTTGCCACCCTGGTTCACGGCGACGGCGGTGTCGTTCACCACTTTCAGGAACGGTACGACGCCCTGGGACTTGCCGTTGGTGCCCTTGATGTACGAACCCAGTGCGCGCACCGGTGTCCAGTCGTTGCCCAGGCCACCGGCGAATTTGGACAACATGGCGTTGTCGTGGATCGCGTGGTAGATGCCCGACAGGTCATCCGGCACGGTGGTCAGGTAGCAGCTCGACAGCTGGGGACGCAGGGTACCGGCGTTGAACAGGGTCGGAGTCGACGACATGTAGTCGAAGGACGACAGCAGGTTGTAGAACTCGATCGCGCGGTCTTCCTTGTTCTTCTCTTCGATCGCCAGGCCCATGGCCACGCGCATGAAGAACACTTGCGGCAGTTCGAAGCGGATGCCGTCCTTGTGGATGAAGTAACGGTCGTACAGGGTTTGCAGGCCCAGGTAGGTGAACTGCTGATCGCGCTCGTGGTTGATTGCCTTGCCGAGTTTTTCCAGGTCGAAGGTGGCCAGGATCGGGTTCAGCAATTCGAATTCGATACCTTTGGCGATATAGGCCGGCAGGGCCTTGGCGTACAGGTCGGCCATCTCGTGGTGAGTGGCGCTGTCGGCGACTTTCAGGAAGCCCAGGCCTTCGGCACGCAGGGTGTCCATCAACAGGCGCGCGGTCACGAACGAGTAGTTCGGCTCACGCTCGACCAGGGTACGGGCGGTCATCACCAGGGCGGTGTTGACGTCGGTCAGGGCGACGCCGTCGTACAGGTTCTTCAGGGTTTCGCGCTGGATCAGGTCACCGTCGACTTCTTCCAGGCCTTCGCAGGCCTCGGTGATGATGGTGTTCAGGCGGCCCAGGTCCAGCGGTGCGAAGCTGCCGTCGGCCAGGGTGATGCGGATCGACGGGTGCGCTTGTACGGCGGCTTCTTCGGCCGGGGAACGTACGGCACGTTCCTTGGCGCGCGAATCACGGTAGATCACGTAGTCGCGGGCCACTTTCTGCTCGCCGGCACGCATCAGGGCCAGTTCGACCTGGTCCTGGATTTCTTCGATGTGGATAGTGCCGCCCGATGGCATGCGACGCTTGAAGGTCGCGGTGACCTGTTCGGTCAGACGGGCAACGGTGTCGTGGATGCGCGACGAAGCGGCAGCGGTGCCGCCTTCAACTGCAAGAAACGCTTTGGTGATGGCGACGGTGATTTTGTCATCGGTATAAGGAACGACAGTGCCGTTACGCTTGATCACACGCAGTTGGCCAGGTGCAGTGGCGGACAGATCCAGATTCGAATCAGCGGCCTGCGGCACGGAGCCTTGCGGGTTCTCGCGAGTTGTGTCGGTTTGCATGAGGGGGTGTCTCCACATTCTATATTTATTTGGGCACCATCACGGTGCCCACCGTTCCGTCCTGAAGCACTTACAGCAGGCCTGGGCCTGGCATAACAACTTCGGGACAGGAGGAAGGGAGCTCATCGCGCCGCTTCCATGCCGAAGTCTTTGGTTCGGGGCCGGGGAGCCCTTAGCCGTATTCCTGGTGGGTGACAGTGGCCCCATTCAAGCCCTGCAACACCCGTACCGTTTTCTGCCAATCGGGCTGGAAAACGGTTGCCATCCGCGTGCGCGGTTTGGGCTTTCAAAAAATGCGTTGGTTCAACCAAGCACGAGCAAGAAAGCGCTTGAGTTTCTTGTCTGATCTGTGTTTGGTCTTTTCGCTGAAAACCCTACATGTAGGGTTTTTTTAGCGCCGAGGTACAAGATAATGCGTTTTCGGGGGCTTAGCAACGCACTACCTGTGGATAACGCTGTGGGTAAAATGTGTATGAATCATGGAACACCCGTGTAGGCCGCATTACTACTGGATTACACCGTTTGTCACCGAATATTCCCGGCTAGAAACTGCCGGCGGGAATTTTGAGGGCGCGAACCCTACCACAAAAAATCGCCATGACCGAATGGATTTCGCGGCTTGTGTTCAAGGGCCGTTGCATGGCTACAATCGGCCTTTGTTATGCCTTCAAAACATGACAAACAGGCTATGCCTGCGGAAGATCAATAGGTGGGAGCTGGCTTGCCTGCGATGGCGGTGTATCGGCCACCAACAGGCGCGCTGACCCACCCTCATCGCAGGCAAGCCAGCTCCCACACCGACCGTATTTCACATTCGATTGTGTCGGCCAGAAGAACTTCTTATAAAAACGAGGACAATGCATGGAGCAAGAAGCCTGGCAGATACTGATCGTCGAGGACGACGAGCGACTCGCCGAGTTGACCCGTGAGTACCTGGAAAGCAACGGCCTGCGTGTGTCGGTGGAAAGCGATGGTGCCAAGGCCACGGCGCGCATCATCGCCGAACAGCCCGACCTGGTGATCCTCGACCTGATGCTGCCCGGCGAAGACGGCCTGAGCATCTGCCGCAAGGTGCGCGAGCGTTATGACGGCGTGATCCTGATGCTCACCGCGCGCACCGACGACATGGACCAGGTGCAGGGCTTGGACATGGGCGCCGATGACTATGTGTGCAAGCCCGTGCGCCCGCGTTTGTTGCTGGCACGTATCCAGGCGCTGCTGCGCCGCAGCGAACCGGTGTTGCCCGTTGCAGTGGAAAACCAGCGCCGCCTCCAGTTTGGTCCGTTGGTGGTGGACAATGCCTTGCGCGAAGCCTGGTTGCATGAGGGCAGCATCGAACTGACCAGCGCTGAATTCGACCTGTTGTGGCTGCTGGTTGCAAACGCCGGACGCATTCTGTCCCGCGAAGAAATCTTCATCGCTCTGCGCGGTATTGGTTATGACGGCCAGGATCGCTCCATTGATGTGCGTATCTCGCGCATTCGGCCAAAGATCGGCGACGATCCGATCCACCCACGCCTGATCAAGACCATTCGCAGCAAAGGCTACCTGTTCGTCCCCGAAGCTGCTGCCGATATGCCGCTGTGAACTCGATCTTCCTGCGCATCTACGGCGGCATGTGCGCGGCGCTGATCCTGGTGGCGTTGCTCGGCGCCCTGGCACTGCACCTGCTTAATGACGTGCGCAGCGGCCAGTACCGTGAGCGCCTGGCCCACGGCACTTTTGCGTTGATGGGCGATAACCTGCAGCCCATGAGCGCCATTGAACGACAGCGCGCCTTGGCGGTGTGGGAGCGTTTGCTCGGTATTCCGCTGGAACTGCGCACGTTCACCGATGCGCAATTGGACCTTGGCCAGCGCAACCGCCTGCAACGCGGCCAGGTCCTGGTGGAACAGACCGGGCCTCATGCGGCGCGGGTGCTGCGGTTGGTCAGCGAGCAAGAGCAATTGGTGCTTACCGGCGAAGTGCAGCAGATCAGCGAGCAATTGGCCCGCGCAACCATTTACCTGCTGGCCGACGAACTGGTGCGCTTCCCGGTGGCCGAACAGCCCCAGCGCCTGGCCGACATCAAGCACGCCAAGGGTTTTGGTTTTGAAATGCACTTGACGGCCCTTGACCAGGCCGACATGGACGAGGACCAGCGTCGTCGCGTGGCGGAGGGCGATACGGTGATGGCGCTGGGCAAGGGCGGCGATTCGATTCGCGTGTTTGCCGGCATGGTCGGCACCCCGTGGGTACTGGAGATCGGCCCGCTGTACCAGATGAATCCGTACCCGGCGCAATGGCTGATCCTGATCACCTTGATCGGCCTGACTTTGATCGGCTTGATCGTCTATTTGCTGGTGCGTCAACTTGAGCGCCGGCTCAAAGGCCTGGAGGCGGCGGCTACGCGTATCGCCAAGGGCAACCTGGAAGTGCGCGTACCCGCTCGCGGTGCAGACTCGGTCGGGCGGCTGGCGGCAGCTTTCAATGGCATGGCCGAGCACCTGCAGCAATTGCTGGCGATTCAGCGTGAGCTGGTGCGGGCGGTCTCCCACGAGCTGCGCACTCCGGTCGCGCGCCTGCGTTTTGGCCTGGAGATGATCGGTGACGCCGCCACGCCCGAGGCGCGGCGCAAGTACCTGGAGGGTATGGATGGCGATATCCAGGACCTTGATGGCCTGGTGGACGAGATGCTCACTTATGCCCGCTTGGAACAGGGTGCGCCGGAACTGAATTTCCAGCGCGTGGACCTTGATGCATTGCTCGACCAGGTGATTGGCGAATTATCGCCATTGCGCCCCCAGGTCACCGTCACCCGGGGTATTTGCCTGTCATCGGCGCATTGGGATGACGCCTGGGTCGACGCTGAACCGCGCTACCTGCACCGCGCCCTGCAAAACCTGGTGAGCAATGCCATGCGCCACGCCAAAGGCCAAGTGTTGATCAGTTATCAGGTGGGGCAGGTACGCTGCCGCATCGATGTGGAAGACGACGGCCCCGGCGTGCCGGAAAGCGCCTGGGAGCGGATCTTCACGCCGTTCCTGCGCCTGGATGACAGCCGTACCCGCGCCTCTGGCGGGCATGGCCTGGGTTTGTCGATCGTGCGGCGGATTATCTATTGGCACGGCGGGCGGGCGTTGATCAGCAAGAGCAACAACCTGGGCGGGGCGTGCTTCAGCCTGAGCTGGCCCAGGGATCAGGATAAGCCCTGACACCGCTGTCGCAGGCAAGCCAGTTCCCACAGGCGAATGCATTCCCAATGTGGGAGCCGGGCGTGCCCGCGATGGTGGTCTACCAGGCGCTGATAGCCACCAGGCTCAACAACTGCTCCCCTTGCACCACAAACTGCCCTTCCAGCTCTTTGCCATGGCCCCACTCTTGCGAAAGATCGGTCAGCAACCGCAACCGCACCCTCCCAGCCGCTGACCACTCCAGCACCTCGGCATGCTCGAAATAAAAGCGCTTGTGCACGATCGGATAGAGCGCCTTGAACAGGCTTTCCTTGACCGAAAACGTCAGCGTCACCAGCAAGGCGAGTTGCTCACGGGGCAGGGTGGCCATGCGCTGTAATTCATCGGCCGTCAGGATTTCCCCGGCCAGGCGTTCGGCCCGCTCCAGTGACAGCAGATGCTCCAGGTCCATGCCCAGCCCGCGCCATTGCGCCTTGTGCCCGACAATCGCCGCAGCGTGCCCGGTGCTGTGGGTGATGGAGCCACTGATATGCCCTGGCCAGACCGGGGCGCGGTCTTCGCCGATGGCCGGGACGCAGCGCAGATGATCGAGTCGTTGCAGCGCTTCGCGCGCGCACAGGCGCCCGGCGAGAAATTCCGCCTGGCGCTTGGCGACCGAGCGCTGGATGCTAGCCGGCGGTGGCACATCGCAGCGCTGGAAATCGCCCGGGCTCAATAAAGCCGGGTCGAATCGCGTGCTCAAAAACACCGTGCCCGGCAAAGAAACCGGCAACGGCCAATGATCATCAAGTGGGGTGCAGCAAGCGGGTAGGGGCGTCATGCGCGGTATTTTGCCGAGTTGGCGGGCCAGTGGATAGCCCGGTGCGGTTCAGCTGCGGTTCAGAGCCTGTTCAGGGGGAGTTCAGGGGCGCCTGCGTAGTCTGGACCCCACAGCCCAAACGCGTATGAGGTAACCACCATGACTGCGATCAAAAAGCTGATGTTGGCCTTGACCATGCTTGGCGCCACTGCCGGCGTGCAGGCGTCCGATGGCGCCTTTGCGGCCTTTGGCAGCGAGAAAACCAAGAAATCCAGCAACCTGATCCATCGTGTCAGCTTCGAAGACGCTGGCACTCAGGCTGCGCCGTGGGGCCAGGCCCTGGGCGCTACCCCTGCGCAACCCGACTATCGCAGCGGCTACGCGCACCTGACCGGCCACTACAATGGCATAAAACTGCGCCCCCAAGAGCTGCAGGGCCGCTATGATATCCCCCTGTCGGCTAGTTGAATTGCAGTGGAGAACCTTATGAAATTGCTGGTGGTGGAAGATGAGGCGCTGCTGCGTCATCACCTGTTTACCCGCCTGACCGACAGCGGGCATGTGGTCGAAGCCGTGGCCAATGCCGAAGAAGCCCTGTACCAGACCGGCCAATTCAACCATGACCTGGCGATCATCGACCTTGGCCTGCCCGGCATGGGCGGCCTGGACCTGATTCGCCAGTTGCGCACCCAGACCAAGACCTTCCCGATCCTGATCCTCACCGCTCGCGGCAACTGGCAGGACAAGGTTGAAGGCTTGGCGGCCGGGGCCGACGACTACGTGGTCAAGCCGTTCCAGTTCGAAGAGCTGGAGGCGCGCATGAACGCCTTGCTGCGTCGCTCCAGCGGTTTTACCCAGTCGACTATCGTTGCCGGGCCGCTGCTGCTAGACCTCAACCGCAAGCAAGCCTCCCTGGACGAGCAACCCCTGGCGCTGACCGCCTACGAGTATCGGATCCTCGAATACTTGATGCGTCATCATCAGCAAGTGGTCGCCAAAGACCGTTTGATGGAGCAACTGTACCCGGATGACGACGAGCGCGATCCAAACGTGATCGAAGTGCTGGTCGGCCGCCTGCGCCGCAAGCTGGAAGGCCCGGCCGGGTTCAAGCCAATCGATACCGTGCGTGGCCTGGGCTACCTGTTCAATGAGCGCTGCCGTTGATTCGTTCGCTACGTGTGCGCCTGATGCTGGCGGCCGCCACCCTGGCCGTGCTGTTTATGCTCGGCTTGTTGCCGGCCATGCAAGGCGCGTTCAGCCTGGCGCTGCAGGATTCCATCGAACAGCGCCTGGCGTCGGATGTGACCACCCTGATTTCCGCGGCGCGGGTCGACAATAACCGCCTGCTGATGCCGGCGCAGTTGCCCGATGAGCGTTTCAACCTCACCGACAGTCGGCTGTTGGGCTATATCTACGACCGTGAAGGCCATCTGGTATGGCGCTCGCGGGCGACCCAGGAAGAAAACATCAACTACAAACCGCGCTACGACGGGCGCGGCAACGAGTTTGCGCGCATTCGCGAGGCCAATGGCCAGGAATTTTTCGTGTATGACGTCGAGGTCCGGCTGCTGGGAGGCAAGAGCGCGGCGTTCAGCATTGTCGCCCTGCAGCCGGTACGCGAATACCAACTGACCCTCGAAGGCCTGCGCGAGAACCTCTACCTCGGGTTCGGCGCGGCCTTGCTGGTGTTGTTGACGCTGTTGTGGCTGGGCCTGACCTGGGGCCTGCAAGCCCTGCGACGCCTGAGCCATGAACTCGACCAGATCGAAGGTGGCACCCGCGAAAGCCTCAGCGAAGAACACCCCCGCGAACTGCTGCGCCTGACCGGCTCCCTGAACCGCTTGCTGCACAGCGAGCGCGAACAGCGTGCGCGCTACCGCGACTCCCTCGATGACTTGGCTCACAGCCTGAAAACGCCACTGGCGGTGTTGCAGGGCGTGAGCGAAGACATGGCCCAGCGCCCCGAAGAACGTAGCCAGGCGTGGGTGCTGCAATCGCAGATCGAACGCATGAGCCAGCAGATCGGTTACCAGTTGCAGCGTGCCAGCCTGCGTAAAAGTGGCCTGGTGCGCCACCAGGTCCGCCTGGAACCGGTGGTGCAAAGCCTGTGCGATACATTGGAAAAGGTTTATCGCGACAAGCGGGTCACCGTGACCTTTGATTTGCCGCAGGCCTGCGAGGTACCCATCGAAAAGGGCGCGTTGCTCGAAATGCTCGGCAACCTGCTGGAAAACGCCTACCGCCTGTGCCTCAAGCAAGTGCGTATCAGCCTGGTGGAAAACCTCGATGGCATTGAGCTGTGTATCGAAGACGACGGCCCCGGTGTACCACCGGACCAGCGTGCACGGATCCTGCAGCGCGGCGAACGGCTCGACCGTCAGCACCCGGGGCAGGGGATCGGGCTGGCGGTGGTCAAAGACATCATCGAAAGCTATCACGCGCGGTTGACGTTGGGGGATTCAGCGCTGGGTGGGGCGGCGTTCAGGATTCACTTTCCTGCCTTGTGATCTGCACTGGCCTCATCGCAGGCAAGCCAGCTCCCACAGTTGATCGGGTTTACAAATTTTGATGTGTGAATACATTCAAGTGTGGGAGCTGGCTTGCCTGCGATGAGGCCCTCCCAGCCAATACACCTCTAACTCTCCTGCGCTCTGTAGGCCCCCGGCGTCAGCCCCGTCCACTTCTTGAACGCCCGATGAAACGCCGACGGTTCGGAAAACCCCAACTGCTCGGCGATCTCCTGCAAAGACAAATCCGCCCGCCCCAGGTGGTAAATGGCGATATCCCGGCGTAGCTCATCCTTCAATGCCTGAAAACTCGTGCCTTCTTCGCGCAGGTGGCGGCGCAGGGTCTGTGGGCTGATGTGCAGGTGCTGGGCAACGGCTTCCAGGTCTGGCCAGGGCGTGCGGTCGCGGCTCAGCAAGCGACGCAACTGGCTGCTCAGGCTGTCGCCTTCATCCGGCCGCGACAGCAAGTCGGCAGGCGAGCGCTGCAAGAAGTGCTTGAGGGTGCGTTCGTCCTGCAACAGCGGCAGGCTCAGGTAGCGGCTGGGAAACACCAGGCTGCTGGTCGGCGCGCCGAACACCTGGGGGCAGGGGAACAGCAGGTCGTATTCACCGGCATGGGCCGGCATCGGGTACCTGAAGGTGGCCTGCTGCAGCCGGATACGCTGGCCGATCAACCAACTGCCCAGGCGATGCCAGATCACCAGCAGGCATTCACTGAGGAAGTGGTCCGGGTCCCATAGCTGTGAGTCGTCCAGGCTCAGGCGCGCCATGTCGCCTTCTTTGGTCAGTTGCCAGCGTGGGCCTTGGGGGAACAGGCTATAAAACAATAAGCCGCGCTCCAGCGCCTTCTCCAGCGTGCGGCAATGAATCAACGCATGGCACATCATGGCGAAAGTGCCACGTTTGCTGGGCCCTTCTGCAAACCCCAGGTATTCGTCATCCAACCCCAGCCAGAGCATTTGCAGCAAGCGCGTAAATTGCTCTGGAGCGATGCGGGCGCGGGGTTCGGTCAGCAGTTCCGGGGTGATGCCCACCTGCTGCAACACCCCCGAGTAGTCAAAACCGGCCCGGCGCGCACCGCCGAGAGCCGCTCGGGCGTAATGGCTGGCGATGGTACGTTCACGCATGCAAGGGCCTCATCCATGGAGGGGCGGATGGTAGCCATCACCCGGCGGGGCGACAAGGCGGATATCCGCCAAATTGTAGGACGAGACAGGATGAGTGGGCGGAAATCCGCCACCCTGTTGCATTCTCCGGAGTCGCCCGTGAACCCCAAGCCCTGATGTCTAAAGGCCTTCAGCGCGTTTAAGCAAAGTGGCACGCTGTTTGCGATAAGGATTACAGCGCAGGCTTGCTCCTACAGGCTTCGCAAACAACAAATCCCTCCAGTGCAGGAGGGTTCGCAATTCAAGTGCCGTGGGCAATGGCGGATATTTGCCACACGGGACGATTGAGGAACTTTGCAATGACGACTCGTCAGCCAATCTACAAATCCCTGTATTTCCAGGTGATCGTTGCAATCGTTATCGGTATCTTGCTCGGCCACTTCTACCCACAGACCGGCGTGGCCCTCAAGCCACTGGGTGACGGCTTTATCAAGCTGATCAAAATGGTCATCGCCCCGATCATTTTCTGTACCGTGGTCAGCGGCATCGCCGGCATGCAAAGCATGAAGTCGGTGGGCAAGACCGGCGGCTACGCGCTGCTGTACTTCGAAATCGTTTCCACCATCGCCCTGCTGATTGGCCTGGTCGTGGTCAACGTGGTGCAGCCGGGCGCCGGCATGCACATCGACGTCGCGACCCTGGATGCTTCCAAAGTGGCGGCCTACGTCACCGCCGGTAAAGACCAGAGCATCGTCGGCTTTATCCTCAACGTCATCCCGAACACCATCGTCGGCGCCTTCGCCAACGGCGACATCCTGCAAGTGCTGATGTTCTCGGTGATCTTCGGTTTCGCCCTGCACCGCCTGGGTGCCTACGGCAAGCCGGTGCTGGACTTCATCGATCGCTTCGCCCATGTGATGTTCAACATCATCAACATGATCATGAAGCTCGCGCCAATCGGTGCCCTGGGTGCGATGGCATTCACCATCGGCGCCTACGGTGTCGGTTCCCTGGTGCAGTTGGGCCAGTTGATGATCTGCTTCTACATCACCTGCATCCTGTTCGTGGTGCTGGTGCTGGGCGCTATCTGCCGCGCTCACGGTTTCAGCGTGTTGAAGCTGATCCGCTACATCCGTGAAGAACTGCTGATCGTACTGGGCACCTCGTCGTCGGAATCCGCACTGCCGCGTATGCTGATCAAGATGGAACGCCTGGGCGCGAAGAAGTCCGTGGTCGGCCTGGTGATTCCAACCGGTTACTCCTTCAACCTCGACGGTACTTCGATCTACCTGACCATGGCGGCCGTGTTCATCGCTCAGGCGACCGACACCCACATGGACATCACCCACCAGATCACTCTGCTGCTGGTGTTGCTGCTGTCGTCCAAAGGCGCGGCTGGCGTGACCGGTTCGGGCTTTATCGTACTGGCCGCCACCCTGTCGGCTGTCGGCCACTTGCCGGTTGCCGGCCTGGCGCTGATCCTGGGTATCGACCGCTTCATGTCCGAAGCCCGTGCCCTGACCAACCTGGTGGGTAACGCAGTTGCCACCATCGTTGTGGCCAAGTGGGTCAAGGAACTGGACACCGACAAGCTGCAAAGCGAACTGGCGTCTGGAGGTACCGGTATTTCCGAAACCCGCGAGCTCGATGACCTGGGCGTGGCAGAAGGCCCGGCGCCTGTCGTCAAGTAAGTGGCTGCTGGCGTGAACTGACGCCAACGCTATCCGCAAACGCCCCGACTGGTTCGGGGCGTTTGCATTTCTGGCGGGATGCAACGGATATTTTTGGTTTACAGTGAGCGCGACAGTACTTACCGGAGGCCTGATGGACAGTGTGGATCTGAACGTCCTGCGCAGCGTGCTGCAATGGCGCCGCGCCGGGCAGCGCGTGATGTTGTACAGCGTGGTGCAAACCTGGGGCAGCGCGCCGCGCCCGCCAGGCGCAATGCTGGCCCTGCGCGGTGATGGTGTGGTGATTGGCTCGGTGTCGGGCGGTTGCATCGAGGATGACTTGATCGCGCGCCTGCAAGACGGCCGCTTGCCTGCTGACGGCCCGCCCGTGCAGTTGGTGACCTACGGCGTCACTCGCGACGAGGCGGCGCGTTTTGGCCTGCCCTGCGGCGGCACCCTGAGGCTCACCGAGGAGCGAGTGGAGGAGTGGGGTTGGGTCCAAGCGCTGCTGGCGCGTTGTGAAGATCACCAGATTGTCGCTCGCGAGCTGAACCTGGCCACCGGCGAAGTGATCTTGAGCGCCGCCAGCAAGACCGACGTGGTGAGCTTCGACGGCGAACGCTTGCGCGCCATCTATGGCCCGCGCTGGCGCCTGCTGTTGATCGGCGCCGGGCAGCTGTCGCGCTACGTAGCGGAAATGGCGCGCCTGCTGGATTTCGAAGTGCTGATCTGCGACCCCCGCGAAGAGTTCGTCTACGGCTGGGAAGATCAGCATGGCCGCTTTGTGCCGGGCATGCCCGACGAGGCGGTGTTGAATATTCATACCGATGAACGCACGGCTATTGTCTGCCTGACCCACGATCCACGTCTGGATGACATGGCGTTACTGACGGCGCTGAACTCCACGGCGTTCTATATCGGCGCCCTGGGTTCGCGGGTCAATACCCAGAAGCGTCGGGAGAACCTGGCCGCGCTGGGCCTGTCGGCGGAGGCCATTGCGCGCTTGCACGGGCCGATCGGCCTGCACATCGGCAGCCATACGCCGGCGGAAATTGCGCTATCGCTGATGGCGGAAATTGTTGCGATCAAAAACGGGGTGGCACCGATGCAGAAAAAACCGATGGCAGTGGTGGCCGAGTGACGGTGACGGCGATTGTGCTGGCGGCGGGGCAGGGCAGTCGTTTTCGTGCCGAAGCTGGAGCTGATCAAGACAAATTGCTCGCCGCGTGTGTGGGGCTGGATGGTGTTAGCCGGCCGGTCATCGAGCAGGTGTTGCGCAACTTGCCTGAGCGTGTTGTAACGCGCTGGCTAGTGACGTCGCCGGAGCGCGGGGAGGTTATCCGCCTGGCAGAGGCTTATGGCTGTCAGGTTGTACTGCTGGATTCGAGCGGTATGGGCGACAGCATTGCGGCGGCGGTCAAGGCCAGCGGTGCAGCGGATGGGTGGCTGGTGGTGTTGGGGGATATGCCGTTTATTCAGTCATCGAGTATCGAACGGGTGATTGATGCGCTGGAGGAGGGTGCCATCAGCGTCCCCGTACAGGCGGGGGAATATGGACATCCTGTGGCGTTTGACCGTGCGTTTGGCCCAGGTTTGCTGGCTTTGGTCGGCGACCGTGGGGCCAGATCGTTGTTTGCGGATGCCGCCTTGAGGGAGGTGCCTGTACTTGATCCTGGAGTCTTGTGGGATGTAGATACACCCCGGCTATTAGGTTTCAACGCAGGCTGAATGTGGGAGATTCTATGGTTGAGGGGCAACCCTCAACCAACCTTTGGCTGATATTCGCTTTGCCCTTTCAGTAGAGCGAATACCACCCGAGCAAGCTTGCGAGCCAATATTACCAACGCTTGAGTGGTGCTATAGCCTCGTGCCCTCTGTGCTTGATAAAACGCTTTCCATGTCTCTGTTCGGCTAGCCGCCATCGCGGCGTTATGCAGCAGGCGCCGGGCCTCTGAGTCGCCGCGCTTACTTAAACTACGACGACCATCTTTCTGTCCTGACTTGTTGACGCGCAAATCCATACCAAGAAAGGCGATAAACGCGTCTGAATTCCTGAATTCTCCCCGTTGGAAGGTGGCAATCAAGCGCGCGCCAGTCAAAAAGCCGATGCCTTCGACCTTCAAGCAACGCTTCAACTGCCCCAGCAAACCTGCCTCTTTCAGGCAATCACTGATCATCTTTTCAATTAACCCTTCAAGTCTCTGCATCGACTTCACCTGCTCGGCAAACGAGGCCTTAAGCAGTGGTTCATTCGCCCAGCTTTGCGTCAGGCTGACGCGCGCCTGAACCAAGGCTGCGCGCCGACGAAACAGGCTTAGAAGGTGGCGATACAGCGGCGATGGCGGTGTCCAGGGACGCAGTTCGTCTGCCTCCTTTCTCAAATAGCGGGCGAGCAACTGGGCATCCAAAGCATCGGTCTTGGCCCGGATCTTCAAACTTTCGCGGTAATGCTTGAGCTCATAACCTCCAACCATGTAAACCACGCAACCAGCTTCATGGGCTAGATCGGCAAACTCCAAGTGGTAGATGTTGGTGGCTTCAATTGCGATGGCCACTTTGCAGGACAGCGTTTTCAGCCATTTTTTGATAGCAGCTTTGTTGTTTGCGATCGTTTCCAGTAGATCGGCTTCAGCGTGATAAATCACCAGCTCATTCTTAGCGACATCAACGCCTACGATCGGCTTTGAGACAGAAACTGGCATTGCCATGGGGGCTTCCTCCGGGCTATGTTTTTGAGCACTTGAAGGGCTCACCCAGAGGCGCAGGCTTGTTCCTATCGTCGGTCATAGCCAGATGCATTCTTTATCGGCGCTTGGGTGAAAGGAGGAGGGGTGAAATCTCCCACGGTCTGTACTGCGTCAACAGTCAGAATCGGGCTTCGTCCCTTCTCCTCCCTTCAAGTCCTAGCATACAAGCGGGCTTGCTCGCGAATGCAATACATCAGTCGCCCTATTCACTGACTGACACTCCGTATTCGCGAGCAAGCCCGCTCCCACATTTGGGGCGCCACAAGGCTCAAGTTGATCGTCATAAAAAAGCCCCGCCTGATCACTCAGGCGGGGCTTTTTAGTGGCTTATGGAATCAGACGAGGGGTTTAGGCTCGTGCTCTGCTTCCTGGGCCTTGTGCTCTACCGCCTGGGCAGCGGCAGCGGCAGCAGCAGCTTCGGCTTCCTTGCGGCGGCGACGCACTTCACGTGGGTCATTCGGCGCACGGCCGTTTTCGGTGAGGGCGCTTGCAGGCGCAGCTTCAACCACAGGGGCGGCCACTTCGGCAACCACCGGGGCTTCAACTTCAACCACGGCCGCAGGCTCCACAACCGGCGTCGGCTCAACCACTGGGGCTGGCTCGGCGACGACTTCAGCAACCGGTGCCGGTGCTTCTTCTACCACTGGGGCAGGTGTTGGCGCTTCAACCGGTGCAGCCGGTTCGGCAGTCCACTGGAAGGCGGTCTGTTCTTCGCGAACTTCACGCACAGCCGGGGCAGCTTCTTCGACCGCCGGAGCTTCTACAGCCGCTTCGACTACTGGCTGAGGCTCAACCACTGGAGCCGGTTCAACGGCAACCGCTTCAGTTTCTGGCTGTGCGTCGCGAACCGGGGCAACTTCCACTTCCGGAACCACTGGGGCTTCGACAGGGGTTGTGGCTTCAACGACTGGCGCTTCAACAACCGGCGCTTCAACCGCTGGGGTTTCGGCGGCTGGCGCTTCTACGGCAACAGTGTCTTCGACGGCAGCGGTAGCACGTTCGGCTTGCTCGTGAGCCTGGGCTTCAGCAGGGGCGCTGATGACCGAACTGGCAACGGCAGCGGTAACGGCCAAGCCGGCAGCCAGTTCGGCGCCTGTTGGCGCGTTGTTGGCAGCTTCTGCGTTCTCGCCGGTTTCTTCCGAACCTTCGATTACGTTGCCGTTGGCATCACGCTGACGCTCACGACGGTTGCTGCGACGACGCTGGCCGCGGGAGCGGCGGCGTGGACGATCGCCTTCGGCGTTGTCCTGGCCGTCTTCCTGCAACTGCTCTTCGCCGGTCAGTACTTCTTCTTCGGTGGCAGCAGCGGCTTGCTCGGCGCGTGGTTGACGCTCTTCACGTGGCGGGCGCGGTTGGCGCTCTTCGCGTGGTGCGCGTTCTTCACGCGGCTGGCGGGCCGGGCGTTCTTCGCTGCTAACGGCTGCGGCAGCGGCAACGGCAGGTGCCGCGTCCAGAGGCTCGCGCAGTTCACGCACGCGTTCTTCACGCTCGCCACGTGGCTTGCGGTCTTCACGTGGAGCGCGTGGGGTACGTGGGGCGCGCTCTTCACGCGGTGCACGTTCTTCACGGGCGACGGTCGGGGTGTCTTCACGGGCTTCGCGAGGCGCACGCTCTTCACGTGGTGCGCGTTCTTCACGCGGGGCACGTTCTTCGCGAGGCTTGCGCTCTTCGTCACGGCGGCCGTTGCGGTTACGGCTCTGCTGGCGACCGTTGCGACGTTCTTCGTTGCGCGCCGGGCGCTCGGTGGCAGGTTTTTCAACCACAACCGGGGCAGCAGGCTCTTCCTTGGTGGCGAACAGGCTGACCAGCGACTTCACCAGGCCCTTGAACAGGCTTGGCTCAGGCAGGGCGGCCGGCGCGGCAACCGGGGCGGCAGCTTCGGTCGGTACCGGTGCGTTGGCACGGGCCGGTGCAGTCTTCACCGCGGCTTCCTGGCGAACCAGGGTGCGGGTCGCAGCGGCTGGCTGGACTTCTTCGACTTCGGCGGCAGCCGCGGCGATTTCATAGCTGGACTGCCCGCTATGGGCTTCCGGGCTGTCGTCACGCAGGCGCTGGACTTCGAAGTGCGGCGTTTCGAGGTGATCGTTCGGCAGGATGACGATACGGGCACGGGTGCGCAGTTCGATCTTGGTGATCGAGTTGCGTTTTTCATTGAGCAGGAAGGCGGCAACCGGAATCGGCACTTGGGCGCGAACTTCGGCGGTACGGTCTTTCAGGGCTTCTTCTTCGATCAGGCGCAGGATCGCCAGGGACAGCGATTCAACGTCACGGATGATGCCGGTGCCGTTGCAACGCGGGCAGACGATGCCGCTGCTCTCGCCCAGGGATGGACGCAGGCGCTGACGGGACATTTCCAGCAGGCCGAAGCGCGAGATGCGGCCGACTTGCACGCGAGCGCGGTCAGCTTCCAGGCACTCGCGGACTTTCTCTTCCACGGCGCGCTGGTTCTTGGCAGGGGTCATGTCGATGAAGTCGATCACGATCAGGCCGCCGATGTCACGCAGGCGCAGCTGGCGGGCGATTTCTTCAGCCGCTTCCAGGTTGGTCTGCAGGGCGGTTTCTTCGATGTCGCTGCCTTTGGTCGCACGTGCCGAGTTGATGTCGATGGACACCAGGGCTTCGGTCGGGTCGATCACGATGGAGCCGCCGGAAGGCAGTTCGACCACGCGCTGGAAGGCGGTCTCGATCTGGCTTTCGATCTGGAAACGGTTGAACAGCGGCACGCTGTCTTCGTACAGCTTGATCTTGCTGGCGTACTGCGGCATCACCTGGCGGATGAAGGTCAGGGCTTCGTCCTGGGCTTCAACGCTGTCGATCAGCACTTCGCCGATGTCCTGGCGCAGGTAGTCGCGGATGGCGCGGATGATCACGTTGCTTTCCTGGTAGATCAGGAACGGCGCGGAACGATCCAGGGACGCTTCTTTGATAGCGGTCCACAGTTGCAGCAGGTAGTCGAGGTCCCACTGCATTTCTTCGCTGCTGCGGCCAAGGCCGGCAGTGCGCACGATCAGGCCCATGTCGGCCGGTGCGATCAGGCCGTTCAGCGCTTCACGCAGTTCGTTGCGCTCTTCGCCTTCGATGCGACGGGAAATACCGCCGGCACGTGGGTTGTTCGGCATCAGCACCAGGTAACGACCGGCGAGGCTGATGAAGGTGGTCAGGGCCGCGCCCTTGTTGCCACGTTCTTCTTTTTCGACCTGGACGATGACTTCCTGGCCTTCGCTCAGGACGTCCTTGATGTTCACGCGGCCTTCAGGGGCTTTCTTGAAGTATTCGCGGGAGATTTCTTTGAGGGGCAGGAAGCCGTGGCGCTCGGAGCCGAAATCGACAAAGGCAGCCTCAAGGCTTGGTTCGATGCGAGTGATACGGCCTTTATAGATGTTGGCCTTTTTCTGCTCGCGTGCACCGGATTCGATGTCCAGGTCGTAGAGGCGTTGGCCATCTACCAGTGCAACACGCAACTCTTCGGGTTGAGTTGCGTTAATCAGCATTCTTTTCATGTTGTACCGTCGGTTTCCGGGCTGCCGGAAACGGCGTTCGGCACACACGACTTCTCACGGTCGGTGTCAGGTGCGTCAAGAGTGGTTGGCCACTCCAGTGTCCAGCAAAATCGGCCAATTGGGCCGGTATCGCGACGGACGCGTCCTGCTCGTTAGCGGTGGTGACAAAGGCACCACTTCAACAAAAGCTAAGGTCAGGAGGAGGAATCAACCGGCGACTGTGGACGAGATGAAGCGTCTAAAACAAGCCTAGTGCTACACAGTCCGACGGTTGTGCATCTCCACCCTACACGTATCCCTGATAATTCGGGTGCTGCCGCGCGCAGAATCCGCAGCGGGTTGGCATTTACCGTGTTCTCCAATGGGGAGTCCACGCTCATGGCTAAACAAGACTAGGTGTGGGCGGTTGCGCTCTCACTCAGCTCTTAACAGGCGTTGTTTCCGAAGCATTCGCCATGGTCTGGCTCAAAACTGACTGCACTTTGTGAACTGGCCGTAAATATCGGCGCAAAAGGCGAGTGTTCACTCTGCTTTCTGCACTCGCTTCAGGCCTCATGTCACCTGCGCTTGTTACAATCTTGAGCCTTCCTGGGTGGCGAAAGCCCCGTAGGACGGCCTCGCGTCCTGATGAATTGCGATGGTCAGGGCCGGCAGTTTGCCGCATGTCCTCTGTCCAGGCCGCTTTTGGCGGCGTTCGCGACTATAGCAGTAATGATTAAGTGCTTCAATTCCATAAAAAATTGTTATCATCGCCGCCATGACGACTACCACCCCCCCGACCCCCAGCGTCCAGCTGCTTGAGGTCTCGCCGGAATATGCCGGCCAACGCATCGACAATTTTCTCCTGGCCAGGCTCAAAGGCGTGCCCAAGACCTTGATTTACCGCATCTTGCGTAAAGGCGAAGTGCGCGTGAACAAGGGGCGCATCAAGCCTGAGTACAAGCTGCAGGCGGGCGATATCGTCCGTGTGCCGCCGGTGCGCGTGCCTGAGCGCGACGAGCCGGTGCCGCTGGCCCAAGGCTTGTTGCAGCGCCTGGAAGCGTCGATCGTGTTCGAAGACAACAAGCTGATCGTGATCAACAAGCCCTGTGGCATTGCGGTTCACGGCGGCAGTGGCTTGAACTTCGGCGTGATCGAAGCCTTTCGTCAGTTGCGCCCCGATTGCAAGGAGCTGGAGTTGGTTCATCGCCTGGACCGCGACACGTCTGGCCTGTTGATGATCGCCAAGAAACGCAGCATGTTGCGCCACTTGCACACCGCCCTGCGTGGCGATGGCGTGGATAAGCGCTACATGGCGCTGGTGCGCGGCAACTGGGCCAGCTCGATCAAAAGCGTGCGTGCGCCGTTGCAGAAGAGCAACCTGCGCTCCGGCGAGCGCATGGTCGAAGTGGACGAGGAGGGCAAAGAGGCCCTGACCCTGTTCAAGGTGCTGCGTCGCTTCGGTGACTTCGCCACCATGGTCGAGGCCAAGCCGGTCACTGGTCGCACTCACCAGATTCGTGTGCACACCCTGCATGCGGGCCACTGCATTGCGGGTGACACCAAGTACGGCGACGAGGATTTCTCCAAGGAAATTCGCGATCTGGGCGGCAAGCGCCTGTTCCTGCACGCCTACATGCTCACCGTGCCGCTGCCCGATGGTGGCGAGCTGAAGTTGCAGGCGCCGGTCGATGAGATGTGGGCCAAGACCGTGGAGCGTTTGAGTGTCGCACCTTGACTACAAGCTGCTGATCTTCGATTGGGACGGGACGCTGGCCAATTCCATTGGCCGCATCGTCGAGTCCATGCACATGGCGTCGACCCGCTCGGGCTTTGAATTGTGCACGGACCTGGCGGTGAAGGGCATTATCGGCCTGGGTTTGCCTGAAGCCATTCGCACCCTGTACCCCGACATCAGCGACGCCGAGTTGGTAGCGTTTCGCGAGCACTACGCCGACCACTATATTGCGCTGGAAGCTACGCCTTCGCCGCTGTTTGAAGGCGTGGTGCAATCGCTGGAAGCGTTTCGTGCCCAGGGTTATCACCTGGCGGTCGCCACCGGCAAGGCTCGTCGCGGCCTGGACCGTGTACTCAAGGCTCATGGCTGGGAGGATTACTTTGATATCACCCGCGCTGCGGATGAAACCGCCAGCAAGCCTCATCCCTTGATGCTGGAGCAGATCCTTGCGCACTGTGGCGTAACGCCACGCGAGGCATTGATGGTGGGTGATGCGTCTTTCGACCTGATGATGGCACGCAATGCGGGCATGGACAGCGTCGCTGTCAGCTATGGCGCCCAGTCTGCCGAGGCGTTGCAGCAATACGAGCCGAGGCTGACGATTGATCATTTTTCTGAACTGCAGGCCTGGCTCAGCCGGGCCCTGTAAGTCTTTGCTGGGGTTAATGGCATGAGTGACGAGTGGAAGGCGCCTGAAAAGGCACAGAGCAGTGATGATAAAAGCTGGAAGCTTTTGGAGAAGACCCTCCTGGCCAGCGTCCAGGAGCAGCGACGTTCGCGGCGCTGGGGGATTTTCTTCAAGCTGCTGACCTTTGTATACCTGCTTGGGATGCTGGCGCTGTTCAGTCCGCTGATGGACATGGAAAAGAGCGCCGCCCGTGGCAGTCATTACACTGCCTTGATCGAGGTGCGCGGCGTGATTGCCGACAAGGAGCCCGCCAGTGCCGACAATATCGTCACCAGCCTGCGCGCGGCGTTTGAGGACCCCAAGGTCAAAGGCGTGGTCCTGCGCATCAATAGCCCAGGCGGTAGCCCGGTGCAGTCGGGTTATGTGTATGACGAAATTCGTCGTCTGCGCACCTTGCATCCGGATACCAAGCTCTATGCCGTGATCTCCGACCTGGGTGCCTCGGGCGCCTATTACATTGCCAGCGCCGCAGACCAGATCTATGCCGACAAGGCCAGCCTGGTGGGCTCTATTGGTGTCACAGCGGCCGGTTACGGTTTTGTGGGTGCCATGGAGAAGCTGGGGGTGGAGCGTCGCACCTACACCTCGGGCGAGCATAAGTCGTTCCTCGATCCTTTCCAGCCGCAGAAGGCGGATGAAACCGCGTTCTGGCAAGGCGTGCTCGACACTACCCATCGTCAGTTCATTGCCAGCGTCAAGCAGGGGCGTGGGGATCGTTTGAAAGATAAAGAGCATCCGGAACTGTTCTCCGGCCTGGTCTGGTCGGGCGAGCAGGCATTGCCGCTGGGCCTGATTGACGGCTTGGGCAGTGCCAGCTCGGTGGCACGGGATGTGATTGGCGAGAAGGAGTTGGTGGATTTTACGGTCGAGGAATCGCCGTTTGATCGCTTCTCCAAGAAACTCGGTGCCAGTGTGGCGGAGAAATTGGCGCTGTACATGGGCTTCCAGGGGCCGTCCCTGCGCTGAAATTCCAAGCTAGGTGTAGATCAACTGTGGGAGCGGGCTTGCCCGCGATAGCGATGGATCAGTCGATATAAGTGTCGCCTGGTATATCGCTATCGCAGGCAAGCCAGTTCCCACATTGCTTTACGAAGGTTTCAAGGGATCTGTACGCCTTCGGTCAGCAGCATGTCCACCAGTCGAATCAG
Organism: Pseudomonas sp. CCI1.1; assembly: GCF_034348165.1. Taxonomy (NCBI): domain Bacteria; kingdom Pseudomonadati; phylum Pseudomonadota; class Gammaproteobacteria; order Pseudomonadales; family Pseudomonadaceae; genus Pseudomonas; species Pseudomonas sp. CCI1.1. Next base: position 2,963,414 of record NZ_CP133780.1, on the reverse strand, counting down.
TGGCAGCCCAACCAGGCTGGTCGCATCCGGTCCCTCGGTGCTCCGGAACAAGCTCACACCGAGCCCTTCTGCTTTGAAGCTGCCCGCACAATCATAAGGCTGCTCGATCCGCAGATAGCGCTCGATACGTTCTGCATCCAGTTCGCGCATGTGTACGGTAAACGTCACGCAGTCGACCTGGCAGTGCCCGGTTTCGCTGTTGAGCAGTGCCAGGCCCGTGAGGAAGCTCACACGCTTGCCGCTGGCAGCCAGCAGTTGCTCGCGAGCATTTTCGAAGGTGTGCGGCTTGCCGATGATCCGGCCTTCCAGTGCGGCGACCTGATCCGAGCCAATGATTAAATGGCCGGGATGGCTGGCGGCGAGGGCGCGGGCCTTTTGTTCGGCCAGGCGCTTGACCAGTTCGATGGCGGGTTCATCCGGGCGGTGGCTTTCGTCGATATCCGGCGAGCTGCAGGTGAACGGCAGGTGCAGGCGACTCAGTAATTCCCGGCGATAAAGCGAGCTGGACGCGAGTAATAAAGGCAGCATATACGTCTCCTCAAGGCAGTCGCCGATTCTATCGACGTGACCGGCTGACGCACAGGGCTGAATTTCCTTTGACATGGCCGGGTGCATCCCTATAATGCTGCGCCTATGTTGAATGACCCGATTCCACCTCACGTTGACCCGCGCAAATTGGCTGATCGTGGCACCACCCTTCAAGGTGAAGTGCTGCTGGCCGATTTGGAGAGACTCTGCGACCCGCTTTCCGACACTGTCGGTACGGTGCAGGCGAAATTCGTTTTTGAACGAGATGAACGTAAATCTGTGGTAATCCACAGCGTTATCGACACCGAAGTCAAAATGGTTTGCCAGCGTTGTCTTGAGCTGGTCACCCTGCCGATCCACAGCGAATGCAGTTATGCTGTGGTGAAAGAGGGTGCGAATACCCAGTCGTTGCCGAAAGGTTATGACGTGCTGGAACTGGGCGAAGATCCATTGGATCTGCATGCACTGATCGAGGAGGAGCTTTTGCTCGCCTTGCCCATTGTGCCTGCTCATCATCCGGAAGAATGCCAGCAGCCGGAGGGTCTCGATGACGAGGCCGAGCCGAGCGAGGACGAGGTAACGCGGTCCAACCCGTTCAGTGTATTGGCGCAGTTAAAGCGTGACCCAAACGTTTAGGAGTTAATCAATTATGGCTGTTCAGCAGAACAAAAAATCCCGCTCCGCCCGTGACATGCGCCGTTCGCACGACGCTCTCGAGGCTAGCACCCTGTCCGTGGAAAAGACCACTGGTGAAGTTCACCTGCGTCACCACGTATCGCCAGAAGGCGTATACCGTGGCCGTAAAGTGATCGACAAGGGCGCTGACGAGTAATCACTTGTCTGCTCAAGTCATCGCGATTGACGCAATGGGCGGGGACTTCGGTCCCCGCAGCATTGTTCAGGCCTGCATTGCCAGCCTGTCTGCCACGCCCTCGCTGCACCTGACCCTCGTCGGTCAACCCTCCCTACTTGAAGAACTGATTGCCAGCCATCCGGCGGTGGATCGCGCGCGCCTGACGATTACGCCAGCCAGCGAAACCATCAGCATGGATGAAAAGCCGGCGGTTGCCCTGCGTGGCAAGCCCGATTCTTCAATGCGGGTGGCCCTTGAGCTATTGCGTGATGGCAAGGTGCAAGCCTGTGTCAGTGCCGGCAACACGGGCGCGTTGATGGCCTTGTCGCGGCACGTGCTCAAAACCCTGCCGGGTATTGATCGGCCGGCGATGGTGGCGGCGATCCCGACGCAGAAGGGCTATTGCCAGTTGCTGGACCTGGGCGCCAATGTCGATTGCAGTGCCGAGCACCTGTTGCAATTTGCCGTAATGGGCTCGGTGGCCGCCGAGGCGCTGGGCGTGCCCCGACCCCGGGTTGCCCTGCTGAATATCGGCACTGAGGACATCAAGGGCAACCAGCAAGTCAAGCTTGCCGCTACCTTGCTACAAAGCGCGCGGGGTTTGAACTACATCGGCTTTGTTGAAGGTGATGGTTTGTACCGTGGCGAAGCTGACGTGGTGGTGTGCGACGGCTTTGTCGGCAATATTCTGCTCAAGTCCAGCGAAGGCCTGGCGACCATGATCGCCACGCGTATCGAAGCTTTGTTCAAGCGCAACCTGGCGTCACGTATGGTGGGGGCCTTGGCGCTGCCCCTGATGCGACGCTTGCAGGCCGACCTGGCGCCCGCACGGCACAACGGTGCAAGCTTTCTTGGTTTGCAGGGCATAGTGGTGAAAAGCCACGGTTCGGCCGGGGTGCTGGGCTTTCAAAGTGCAATTGCACGGGCCTTGATCGAGATTCAAGAGAACCTGCCGCAACGCTTGCACGGCCGTCTCGAGGATCTGTTGCCTTAGGCGAATTGGCCCGGGAGTGCTTAAATGTGACCGGCCAGTTCAATTGACCATCCAATCTGTCAGTTTCGTTCGCTCCCACCGTAGGCGCGAGCATTTTTGACGACCAGATCATTAGGGGCTTGTTACATGTCTACATCCCTCGCATTCGTCTTTCCAGGGCAGGGTTCGCAGTCCCTCGGCATGTTGGCCGAGCTGGGCGCGCAATACCCGCTGATCCTGGACACCTTCAAGGAAGCTTCTGACGCCCTGGGTTACGACCTGTGGGCACTGACCCAGCAAGGGCCGGAAGCGCTGCTCAACCAAACCGATAAAACCCAGCCGGCCATCCTGACCGCCTCGATCGCCCTGTGGCGCTTGTGGTTGGCAGAAGGCGGCGCGCGCCCTGCATTCGTCGCGGGTCACAGCCTGGGCGAATACAGCGCCCTGGTGGCCGCGGGCAGCCTGACCTTGGCTGAAGCGGTCAAGCTGGTCGAGCGTCGTGGTCAACTGATGCAAGAAGCCGTTCCGGCCGGGCAGGGCGGCATGGCCGCTATCCTGGGCCTGGACGACGCGGTGGTGATCGAGGCCTGCGCCGAAGCGGCGCAAGGCGAAGTGGTCAGCGCGGTGAACTTCAACTCCCCAGGCCAGGTGGTGATCGCCGGCGCCAAGGCAGCTGTCGAGCGTGCCATCGAGGGTTGCAAGGCCCGTGGCGCCAAGCGTGCCCTGCCATTGCCGGTGAGCGTACCGTCCCATTGTGAGCTGATGCGCCCGGCGGCAGAGCGGTTTGCCGAGTCTATCGCTGCCATCAACTGGCAAGCGCCGCAGATCCCGCTGGTGCAGAACGTCAGTGCGGCCGTGGCCGCCGACCTCGACACCCTCAAGCGCGACCTGCTGGAGCAACTGTACAAGCCAGTGCGCTGGGTTGAATCGGTCCAGACCCTGGCCGCCAACGGTGCCACCGAGCTGGTCGAGTGCGGCCCGGGCAAAGTCCTGGCCGGCTTGAACAAGCGCTGCGCCGACGGTGTGTCGACCGCCAACCTCAATACCCCAGAAGCCTTCGCTGCCGCTCGCGCGGCACTGGCCTGAATCCCGTACTTAGGAGAAGCCTGCATGAGTCTGCAAGGTAAAGTTGCACTGGTTACCGGCGCAAGCCGTGGCATTGGCCAAGCGATCGCCCTGGAGCTGGGCCGTCAGGGCGCCGTTGTGATTGGCACCGCCACCTCTGCCTCGGGCGCCGAGCGTATCGCCGCGACCTTGAAGGAAAACGGCGTGCAGGGCACCGGCCTGGAACTGAATGTAACCAGCGATGAGTCCGTAGCTGCCGTATTGGCCGAGATCACTGCACAGTTCGGCGCGCCGGCAATTCTGGTGAACAACGCCGGGATCACGCGTGACAACCTGATGATGCGCATGAAAGACGACGAGTGGTACGACGTGGTCGATACCAACCTGAACAGTCTGTTTCGCCTGTCCAAGGGCGTTTTGCGCGGCATGACCAAGGCGCGTTGGGGGCGAATTATCAATATTGGCTCCGTAGTGGGTGCCATGGGCAACGCAGGCCAAGTAAACTACGCTTCCGCCAAGGCCGGTCTGGAAGGTTTCAGCCGTGCACTGGCACGTGAAGTCGGTTCGCGGTCGATTACGGTCAACTCGGTGGCCCCAGGGTTCATCGACACCGATATGACCCGCGAATTGCCGGAAGCACAGCGTGAAGCGTTGCTGACGCAGATTCCGCTGGGCCGTCTGGGCCAGGCTCAAGAGATTGCGAATGTGGTCACTTTCCTGGCATCCGACGGTGCGGCATACGTGACTGGGGCTACAATCCCGGTTAACGGCGGGATGTACATGAGTTAAATTGTGACGGATCGCTTCAAAAAAATGTCATACGAGCTGTCTAAAATCCGTTATAAAGCTGCAACTTAATTTATAGGCAGGTGGCCGACCGGGTACAGGGTGAAGCTTTCAGTTGAAAAGCTGAAATGGCTTTCTATACACTTACCCACTGGCCAGCTGCCTGAATTTGTCCATTAGGAGTTAAACAAGGTATGAGCACCATCGAAGAGCGCGTCAAGAAAATCGTCGCCGAGCAACTGGGCGTTAAGGAAGAAGAAGTGGTCAACACTGCTTCCTTCGTAGAAGACCTGGGTGCCGATTCCCTTGACACCGTTGAGCTGGTGATGGCTCTGGAAGAGGAATTCGAGACCGAAATCCCGGACGAAGAAGCTGAAAAAATCACTACTGTTCAAGCTGCCATCGACTACGTTACTAGCCACCAGGCGTAATAGTTTGTAGTCGTCGCTTGCTGTCAGGGAAAAACCGCACTGCTGTAACGGCGTGCGGTTTTTTCTTTAGCGGCGATGAAAAAGTGTCGTCATTAGAAAAAGGAGAGTGCTGTGTCGCGTAGACGCGTCGTAGTCACCGGTATGGGTATGTTGTCGCCACTGGGCACGGATGTGCCGAGCAGTTGGCAGGGCATTCTGGCTGGCCGCAGTGGTATTGGTCTGATCGAACATACGGACCTTTCTGCCTATTCCACCCGTTTTGGCGGCTCGGTAAAGGGCTTCAATGTCGAGGAATATCTCTCGATCAAAGAGTCCCGCAAGCTCGACCTGTTCATTCAGTACGGCCTGGCTGCCGGTTTTCAGGCAGTGCGTAACGCCGGCCTGGAAGTCACCGACGCCAACCGTGACCGCATCGGTGTGGCCATGGGTTCGGGTATTGGCGGTCTGACCAATATCGAAGAAACCAGCCGCACGCTGCATGAGACTGGCCCACGTCGAATTTCACCGTTCTTCGTACCGGGCTCGATCATCAATATGATTTCCGGCTTCCTGTCCATCCATCTGGGGGCACAGGGGCCTAACTACGCGATTTCAACGGCGTGCACCACAGGCACCCACTGCATCGGTATGGCGGCGCGCAACATTGCCTACGACGAAGCCGATGTGATGATCGCCGGCGGCGCCGAAATGGCCGCGTGCGGCCTGGGCATGGGCGGCTTCGGCGCGTCCCGTGCGCTGTCGACCCGCAATGACGAGCCGACCCGTGCCAGCCGTCCGTGGGACAAAGGCCGTGACGGCTTCGTGCTGTCCGACGGTGCCGGTGCGCTGGTGCTTGAAGAGTTGGAGCACGCCAAGGCGCGTGGCGCCACCATCTACGCCGAGCTGATCGGGTTCGGCATGAGCGGTGACGCGTACCACATGACTTCACCGCCGTCCGACGGAGCGGGTGCTGCGCGTTGCATCACCAATGCCCTGCGCGATGCGAAGGTCAACCCCGACCAGGTGCAGTACATCAACGCCCATGGCACTTCGACCCCGACTGGCGACTTGGCGGAAGCCGAGGCCATCAAGTCGGTGTTCGGCGAGCACGCCTATAAGCTGGCGGTCAGCTCCACCAAGTCCATGACCGGCCACCTGCTGGGTGCGGCAGGCGCGGTCGAGGCGATCTTCAGTGTGATGGCCATCAAGGACCAGGTTGCTCCGCCAACTATCAACCTTGATGAGCCGGACGAAGGCTGCGACTTGAACTTCGTGCCGCACGAAGCGCAACCGATGCCAATCGACGTGGTGATCTCCAACTCGTTCGGGTTTGGTGGTACCAACGGCTCCCTGGTGTTCCGCCGGTTCGCCGAGTGATGCACAGCTGGGTCGACGGTCAGCCAGCGGACAGCGTGCCCCTGAAAGATCGCGGCCTGGCCTATGGCGATGGGGTGTTCGAGACCATCGCCGTCAAGGCCGGGCAGCCGTTGCTGCTCGACCGTCACCTGCAACGCCTGGAAGAGGGTTGCAGGCGTTTGGCATTGGTGGTGGATCACGGGTTGATTCGCCACGAAGTGCTGAGCTTCGCCGCCGCCCTTGGCGACGGTATTCTCAAATTGATCCTCACCCGTGGCGACAGCTTGCGCGGTTATGGCATCAACCCTGGCGCCCCGGTGCGCCGTATTTTGCAGGGCAGTGCGCCCGCTGCTTACCCCCTTGCCCACGAAGTCGACGGCGTCCGCCTGTTTGCGTGTGCCACGCGCTTGGCGCAGCAGCCGCTGCTGGCCGGTATCAAGCACCTCAATCGGCTGGAGCAGGTGATCGCGCGTGCCGAATGGCAAGATACCGAACATGCCGAAGGCCTGATGCTGGACATGTCTGGTCGGGTGATCGAAGGCATATTCAGCAACCTTTTCCTGGTACGCAACGGCTTGTTACTAACCGCTGATCTGAGCCGTTGTGGCGTTGCCGGCGTAATGCGCGCCGAAGTGCTGGCCCAGGCACAAGCGCTGGGCGTCCCGGTGGCCGTGGCCGACATCAGTGTTGAGCAGTTGCAACAGGCCGATGAAGTCTTCGTCTGCAACAGCGTATATGGCATTTGGCCGGTGCGTGGTTGCGCTGCGATGAGCTGGCCGGTTGGGCCGCTCACCCGTAAACTGCAAGGCATTGTTCGCGCGCTATTGGATATTTGAGTTGATACGAAAACTGGTGTTACTGCTGCAGATCAGCCTGGTCTCGGCGGCTTTGCTCGTGGGCTTTTCGGCCTGGAAACTCGACTCTGCCCTCAAGCAGCCCCTGAAGCTGCCTCAGGAGCAGTTGCTCGACGTACCTGCTGGCGCTACGCCGACGGGCACCTTCAACCGTCTGGAAGCCGACGGCGTGCTCGACGATGCATTCTGGTTGCGTCTGTACTGGCGCTTCAACCTCGAAGGCCAGCCATTGCACAGCGGCGAGTACCGCATGAGCCCGGGCCTTACCGCCGAGGGTTTGATCGGCCTGTGGCAGCGCGGCGAAGTGGTGCAGTACAGCCTGACCTTGGTGGAGGGCTGGAATTTCCGTCAGGTGCGCACCGCCCTGGCCAAGCATGAAAAGATCGTGCAGACCCTCGCGGGCCTGACTGACAGCGAAGTGATGGATAAGCTCGGCCACCCAGGTGTGTTTCCTGAAGGGCGGTTCTTCCCCGACACCTACCGTTTTGTCCGCGGCATGACCGATGTCGAATTCCTGAAAAAAGCCTACAACCGCCTGGACGATGTACTCGCCCAGGAGTGGAGCAAGCGTGCTGCCGACGCGCCCTATACCGACCCTTACCAAGCGCTGATCATGGCGTCGCTGGTGGAAAAGGAGACCGGTGTGCCCCAGGAGCGCGGGCAGATTGCCGGTGTGTTTGTGCGTCGCCTGAAGATCGGTATGCTGCTGCAGACCGACCCCACCGTGATCTACGGCCTGGGTGAGCGCTACAACGGTAAATTGACCCGTGCCCATCTCAAGGAAGCCAACCCCTACAACACCTATATGGTCGCCGGCCTGCCGCCCACGCCCATCGCAATGGTCGGTCGCGAGGCGATCCATGCAGCGCTGAACCCGGTACCGGGCAGCAGCCTGTATTTCGTCGCCCGTGGTGATGGCAGCCATATATTCTCGGATGACCTGGATGCGCATAATGCCGCCGTGCGTGAGTTCCAGCTCAAGCGCCGTGCCGATTACCGTTCCAGTCCGACGCCTGTGGTGAAACCGCTGGAAGATTCGGCACCTGCCAGTGATGCACCCACCCCCGACGCACCGATCGAGCCCGCGCCGGACACTACTGCGCCGCAAAGCCCGCAATGACTCTGACTAAGGACTGCCTGTGACTGGCTTGTTTATTACCCTGGAAGGCCCGGAAGGTGCCGGCAAAAGCACTAACCGTGACTACTTGGCCGAGCGCCTGCGTGCGCAGGGCATCGAGGTGGTGCTGACCCGTGAGCCGGGCGGTACGCCTTTGGCTGAGCGCATCCGTGAAGTCCTGCTGGCCCCGGGTGACGAGCCGATGAACCCGGACACCGAGTTGCTCCTGGTGTTTGCTGCCCGTGCCCAGCACCTGGCCGAAGTGATTCGCCCGGCCCTGGCGCGGGGTGCGGTGGTGATCTGCGACCGGTTTACCGATTCCACCTACGCCTACCAGGGTGGCGGGCGGGGTTTGTCCCTGGAGCGCATCGCCACCCTGGAAACCTTCGTGCAAGGCGATCTGCGCCCCGACCTGACCCTGTTGTTCGACCTGCCGGTGGAAGTGGGCATGGCCCGCGCCAGTGCGCGAGGTCGCCTGGATCGCTTCGAGTTGGAAGGCCAAGCCTTCTTTGATGCGGTGCGCAGTGCTTTCCTGCAGCGCGCCAAGGCTGAGCCCACACGTTATTACCTATTGGACGCCGCCCAGCCGCTGAGTCAGGTGCAACAGGCTATCGACGCGCTGCTGCCCACTCTGTTGGAGCGTAGCCGTGGCTGAGTCCTACCCGTGGCAGGACGGCCTCTGGCAGCAACTGGCAGGGCGCGCCCAGCACGCCCACGCCTATCTGCTGCATGGGCCGGTGGGCATCGGTAAACGCCACCTCGCCGAACGCCTGATGGGCAGCCTGTTGTGCCAACGCCCAGTCAACCTGGAGGCGTGTGGCGAGTGCAAGTCCTGCCTGTTGCTCAAGGCTGGCAGTCACCCGGACAATTATGTGCTGGAACCCGAGGAAGCGGACAAGGCCATCAAGGTCGACCAGGTGCGCGACCTGGTGAGCTTCGTGGTGCAGACTGCGCAAATGGGCGGGCGCAAAGTGGTGCTGATCGAGCCGGTCGAGGCGATGAACATCAACGCGGCCAACGCCTTGCTCAAAAGCCTTGAAGAGCCGTCCGGCGATACCGTGCTGTTGCTGGTGAGCCACCAGTCCAGCCGCTTGTTGCCGACCATTCGCAGCCGTTGCGTGCAGCAGGCTTGCCCGTTGCCCAGCGAGGACATGAGCCTGCAATGGCTGGCGCAGGCGTTGCCGGAATGCAGCGCAGAAGAACGAGGCGAGTTGCTGACCTTGGCGGCCGGTTCGCCTTTGGCGGCAGTGAAGCTGCAGGCCCAGGGCGTGCGCGAACAGCGTGCACTGGTCGTGGATGGTGTGAAGAAGCTGCTCAAGCAGGAACTGTCGGCCACGCAACTGGCCGAAAGCGCCTGGAAGGACATTCCGCTATTGCTGCTGTTCGACTGGTTTTGCGACTGGTCCAGCCTGATCCTGCGCTACCAGCTTACCCAGGATGAGCAAGGCCTGGGCCTGGCGGATATGCGCAAGGTCGTGCAATACCTGGCGCAAAAAAGTGCCCAGGACAAAGTGCTGAACATCCAGGACTGGATCCTCGCCCAGCGCCAGAAAGTCCTCGGCAAGGCCAACCTCAACCGCGTGCTGTTGCTCGAGGCATTGTTGGTGCAGTGGGTCGGCCTGCTCGGGCGCCGTTAAATTCCGTGGCTGACGGGTGTATCGTTGGCCCTACCTCTTGTGTGACTTAAGCTCAGATTCCTATGCTCGTAGATTCTCATTGCCACCTTGATCGCCTCGACCTTGCCCAGCACGGTGGCTCCCTCGACGCCGCCCTTGAAGCTGCCCGCCAGCGTGGGGTAGGGCACTTCCTGTGCATTGGCGTCAGCGCCGACAACGCCGCCGACGTCAAAGCCCTGGCTGATCGCTATGCCGACGTAGACTGCTCGGTGGGTATTCACCCGTTGGACCTCAAGCCTGGCGAAGCGCCGGCTCTGGACTGGCTACTGGGCGAACTCAACCACCCGCGAGTGGTGGCCATTGGCGAAACCGGCCTGGACTATCACTACGAGCCTGAAGCTGCCGAGTTGCAGCAGGCCTCGTTCCGCTTGCACCTGCAAGCCGCCCAGCAGACGCGCAAGCCGGTGATTGTCCATACCCGAGGTGCCCGTGCCGATACCCTGGCCTTGCTACGTGAAGCCGCGTTGCCGCAGGCTGGCGTGTTGCATTGCTTTACCGAAGACTGGGACATGGCCAAGGCGGCCCTGGACCTGGGGTTCTATATTTCCCTGTCGGGTATCGTCACCTTCCGCAATGCCGACGCGCTGCGCGATGTGGCCCGCCAGGTGCCTGCCGACCGCCTGCTGGTGGAAACCGACTCGCCGTACCTGGCGCCCATCCCCCATCGCGGCAAACCGAACTTGCCCGAATATGTACGTGATGTGGCTGATTACCTGGCGATGCTGCGCGGCGAGTCGTACGAACGCTTTGCCGAGCAGACTACCGAGAACTTCAAGCGCCTGTTCCCGCTGGCCCACCTAGCCGGTTAGAGCGGCCGAATTGCAGGCAAAAAAAACCCGGGTTCTGGGGGGTGAATCCGGGCTAAGACCATTAGGAGTAAAACAAGGGCACGCAGTCCGTCGGTACCCAGGTCGACGCGTCACTTGGGGGAGATGTCGCGCCGACAGTTGAAGTATTGACCACTATCCTATTCAGTCCAGTCGTGACTGATCGTTTTTTAAACAGATTTGGAATACGCGGCCTTCGCTTGAGTTCTCACTGCGCTGATGGGCAGGTTCAGGTGTTGCGTATTATTTCTGACTGATAACGGCGAAATCGTTGGCGCATTGAAAGTTATGTGCCTGACGGGTTCACATAGACATTGCCCAACGACCGTTCAGTCGGGATAATCCCTCGCACCGGGTAAATCGTATCGCCACGTATCCATGGCCCTGCGCAACCCTCCCTATTTCCGACCTTTGCAGACTCTTCCTCATGCACAAAGAACCCCGTAAGGTCCGTGAATTTCGCCGCCGTGAGCAGGAAATTCTCGACACCGCGCTCAAGCTGTTCCTCGAACAAGGTGAAGACAGCGTCACCGTCGAGATGATTGCGGATGCCGTGGGTATCGGCAAAGGCACGATCTACAAACACTTCAAATCCAAGGCCGAAATCTACCTGCGCCTGATGCTCGACTACGAGCGTGATTTGAACGAGTTGCTGCACTCGGCGGATGTCGACAAAGACAAGGAAGCCCTGTCCCGCGCTTACTTCGAGTTCCGCATGCGTGATCCGCAGCGCTACCGCCTGTTCGACCGCCTGGAAGAGAAGGTCGTCAAAGGTCACCAGGTGCCGGAGATGGTCGAGGAGTTGCACAAGATCCGCGCCTCGAACTTCGAACGCCTGACCCTGCTGATCAAGGGGCGTATCAGCGAAGGCAAGCTTGAAGACGTGCCACCGTATTTCCACTACTGCGCCGCCTGGGCCTTGGTGCATGGCGCTGTGGCGCTGTACCACTCGCCGTTCTGGAGCAATGTGCTGGAAGACCAGGAAGGTTTCTTCCAGTTCCTGATGGACATTGGCGTGCGCATGGGCAACAAGCGCAAGCACAGTCCTGAACTGCCGGGCGCCGAGAAGAGCGGCGAAACCCCTGCCACCTAAGTCATTCGCCACAGTGATGGCGCAATGATTTACTGCCAGGCGCAGTAACCCAGGAATATACTCAGGCAAGGACCTTGCTAAAAGCTGAGTTATGAGTCAGCTTTTAGCGCGCCCGAATTATCCTCTGCCGGAGTGATCCATGATCGTTGATCGTCAAGGCAGGCGTTTTCGCAATTTGCGGATCAGCCTGACTTCAGCCTGCAATTATGCGTGTACCTATTGCGTGCCTGACGGCAAGCGGCTGGTGGCTGCCCAGGATGAACTGTCGGCCGAGGCCATGGCCCGAGGCGTGGCTTACCTGATCGAAGCGGCGGGTATCGAGCGCTTGCGCATTACCGGCGGTGAGCCGTTGGTCAGCCCCAAGTTGGAAGCCTTCATGGGGGCGGTAGGGCAGATGGGCCTGAGCGACATCAGTCTGACCACCAATGGCCAACTGCTGGCGCGTAAACTGCCGTTGCTGGTGGCCGCTGGTATACGACGCATCAATGTCTCCCTCGACACGCTGGATGCCGACGCTTTCCGCAGCATCGCCCGTGGCGGCGACCTGGCCACCGTGCTCGATGGCATGGACCAGGCCAGTGCTGCCGGGATCAAGATCAAGGTCAATATGGTGCCGTTGCGCGGCCAGAACCTGGACCAGGTGATGCCGCTGCTCGATTACTGCCTGGCGCGAGGCTACGAGCTGCGCTTTATCGAACTGATGCGCATGGGGCACCTGGCCAAAGACTCCAACGCGTTCCTGCAACAGTTTGTCAGCTTGCAACAGCTGCTCAGCTTGATCGGCGAGCAACACGAATACCTGCAAGCCAACGCACCCGTCGATGCGACGGCGGTACGCTACGAAGTGCCGGGCAAGGGCTTCTTCGGTGTGATCGCCAACGAGAGCGTACCGTTCTGCCGCACCTGTTCGCGATTGCGGTTGTCCTCTACTGGTTGGCTGCATGGCTGCCTGTCGTCCAGCAATCGCCATTATGTCGGTGATTTGCTCGATCAGCCGCGCCATCAAGCGTTGCCAGCGTTGCAGGGCTTGTTGATGAAAGCCTTGGCCGACAAGCAGGAAGTGGCGTTCTCCGGCGGTGCCACGATCATGAAGATCATTGGTGGCTAAGGTAGATATTGCGGGTTCACACATTTGATTTGTAGCGCAGCTGACTGGCGCGGATTCTGCATCCCACGCCCCATTCGCCGGTTTCCTGTCACCGGCCTCTGGAGGATTAGGATGCGTAGTCTGGTTTTGCTGCTGGCGTCATTGGCCCTGGGTGGTTGCATGACCGTCAGTGATATGGCCGAAGGCACCCGCTATCAGATGAGCGATGCCGGACTGCTCGATCACAGCGATACGCGCCGTACTGCCTCGGTGCGCATACAGCCGGACTCCTTTGTGTTTATCGCCCAAGGCGCCTTCGTGCCGCCGGGCAGCGCCTACCCGCGGCCCAATGTGGTGGCCGAGGAAGCCTTCAATGGCTTCGTCGAATATTTCCCCATGGTGCGTCGCGCCCGCCAGCCGGAAGGTCTTGAACAGGCCATGACCGAAGCCCGTGCCGCCGGTGCTCATTACCTGCTGTATTGCCGCTTTGCGGCAGCCGATGACCGTATCGGCAACGCCGACGAGTGGACCGACCAACAAGCCCTGGACCGCCTTGGCCTGGACAGCGGGGTGATCCAAGTCATGTTGATCGAGACCAGCACCCAGTATTTGATTGATACTGCACGTATTCGCAGTCGTGGCGGTTTACTGACGTTCCACGACACATCGCCACAAGATTTGATCGCCCGCCCCCTGGCGCAATACGCCCGCGGTTTGCTGGGTATGAGTGATCAGTAAGACAGAGGAGCCCGCCATGACCGATTCCGCCAAGGCCAATGATTTATTGGCCCAACTGCCCAAGGGCAAGGGGCCGGCACCGGTGCATCTGTGGAACCCGGATTTCTGCGGCAATATCGACATGCGCATCGCCCGCGATGGCACCTGGTTCTACCAGGGCACACCCATCGGGCGAAAGCCGATGGTCAAGCTGTTCTCCAACATCATCCGCCGCGATGGCGATGATTATTTCCTGGTGACGCCCGTGGAGAAGGTCGGCATCCGTGTGGATGATGCGCCGTTTGTCGCAGTGACCCTGGATGTGCAAGGGCAGGGCGAAAGCCAGGTATTGCGCTTTACCACCAACGTCGACGAACAGCTCGAGGCAGGCCTCGAACACCCGCTGCGGGTGGTGACCGACCCCATCACCCAGGAACCCGCCCCCTATGTGCGCGTTCGCACCAACCTCGAAGCCCTCGTGCATCGCAACGTTTTTTACCAGTTGGTGGAGCTGGCGGTGAGCCGTCCGATCAACGGTCAGAACTGGCTTGGTGTCTGGAGCGGCGGGGAGTTTTTCCCCATCGGCCTGGAGCCCTGAGGCGGTTTTTGTCTTCAGCCTGAAATAATCCTCTTGCGGTAAACGCGCGCTTTCGGTTATCAATTTGTACATGATTAGACATGTTCGATTTGATAAGAAAAAACGCGTCGTCGATGAGCTCATCCGCCGTATCGAAGGTGGCGTCATGGCCGACGGTTTCCTATTGCCGGGCGAGCACCAACTGGCCGAGGAGTTTGCGGTCAGCCGGGGCACGCTGCGCGAGGCGCTGGCCGAGCTCAAACGTCGCAACTACATCGCCACCCAAAGCGGCGTCGGTTCGATTGTCACCTTTGACGGCATGGTGTTGGACCAACGCAGCGGTTGGGCCCAGGCCCTGGCCGATACGGGGGCCCAAGTAAGCACCGATACCCTGCGTTTCGAGACCGTGACGCGCCCAGATTTGTTCAGCCGTTTCGGCACCGACCAGTTCATTACCCTCGAGCGCCTGCGGCGCACGGCTGACGGTATAGCGGTGTCGCTGGAACGCTCGTTGATGCCGGCCGTTGGCGACCTGGAAAACCTGCCCCACATTGGGCTGATCGACAATTCCCTGACCATCACCCTGGCCGCCTACGGCTACGTCGGGGCCGACGGCGACCAGTGGATCGGTGCCGAACCCCTGAGTGATGAAGACGCCGAATTACTCGGGCGCCCCAGCGGTACGGTATTTCTCAAGGCGTCGCGCACCACCTATGATCGTCGCGAGCGTTTCATGGAGCATGTCGAAAGCCTGCTTGACCCGTTGCACTTTCGCCTGCATCTGCAGTTTGGAGCGTCGAAATGAGCCGAGAAAATCGCGCACTTGGCGCCTTTTATGGCCTGGCCCTGGGCGATGCCTTGGGCATGCCCACCCAATCCTTGAGCCGCGAACAGGTTCAACAGCGCTTCGGTGCTATCACCGCCTTGGAAGACGCCGACGCGGACCAGCCCATTGCGCCCAACATGCCTGCCGGTTCCATCACCGATGACACCGAACAAGCCATCCTGGTTGCCGAGTTACTGGTGCAAGGCCAGGGCCAGATCGAGCCCGCCGTGCTTGCCCAGCGCCTGATCGACTGGGAAGCGGGGATGCGCGCCAAGGGTTCCCAGGACTTGCTCGGGCCGTCCACCAAGCGCGCGATCGACATGATCCTCGCCGGCCATACCCCGGAAGAATCCGGGCGCTACGGCACTACCAATGGCGCGGCCATGCGCATCACCCCGGTGGGCATCGCCGCCGATGTTGGCGACCCGGGGCGGTTTGTCCAGGCGGTGATCCAGGCGTGCCAGGTCACGCATAACACCAGCCTGGGTATTTCCAGCGCTGCGGCCGTGGCGGCGGTGGTCTCGGCAGGCATCAATGGCGTGGACCTGGGGGAAGCCCTGAATATCGGCACCCAGATTGCCCGACAGGCTGAAAGCCATGGTCACTGGATCGCGGGCGGACGCATTTCTACCCGCATCAGTTGGGCTCGCACCTTGAGCGTCGGCAGCGGCGACAAAGCGTTGTTTGCCGACCTGCTTTACGAGTTGATCGGTACTTCGGTGGCTTCCCAGGAATCGGTGGTGGTCTCGTTTGCCTTGGCCCAGCAAGTGGCGTCAGGTGATATGAATGCCTTCGAAGCCCTGTGCCTGGCGGCCAGCCTGGGCGGCGACACCGACACCATTGCCGCGATCCTCGGCGCCATGCTGGGGGCGTGCCTGGGCATGCAGTGCTGGCCTGAGGCGTTGGTTGAACAGGTCAAGCAAGTCAATGGATTGGATGTGCAACCCTTGGTCCAAGGGTTGTTGGCCTTGCGATAAACACAAATCTGATGTGGGAGCTGGCTTGCCTGCGATAGCGGTTTTCCAGTGGCCGCTGGGCGGGTTGCCCCACCGCAATCGCAGGCAAGCCAGCTCCCACATTCAAAAGCGTTGAGTCAGGAAGACTGGATAAAGATTCGACTCGCTGCCACAACCACAACAATACAGGCACCAGGAGCACCCTTTCATGAGCAGTCCCTCTTCCGGCCAAAGCGCCGGGCAACTGGAAACACGCGGCATCGAGCCGGTCCCGGAAGGTGAGTGCAACGGCCATCCGCTGCAACTGTTCTGGGTGTGGTTCGCGGCCAATATCAGCATCCTCGGTTTGCCCCTTGGTGCAACGCTGGTGGCGTTTCGTGGCTTGGCCATCTGGCAGGCGATCATCGTCGCGATTCTTGGCGCCGCTGGCTCCTTTGCCGTGGTTGGCATTATCTCCATTGCCGGTCGCCGTGGTCGCGCGCCCAGCCTGACCTTGTCCCGCGCCATCTTCGGCGTGCGCGGCAATATCGGCCCGACCTTGGTGTCGCTGATGTCGCGCCTGGGTTGGGAAACCGTCAACACCACCACCGCAGCCTTCGTGTTGTTGTCGTTGAGCTCTATCCTGTTCGGCTCGGCAGTGGAGGCCAAGAGCGCGCCGCTGCTCACCCTGATCTTCATTGCCATCTTCGTGCTGCTGACCCTGGCCGTATCGGGCCTGGGCCACGCCACGTTGCTGGTGATCCAGAAGTGGGCCACCTACGTATTCGGCGGCCTGAACATTCTGGTGGGCGGCTTTCTGTGTGCCACCATCGACTGGAGCGCGGTGTTCAACGCCACCCCGGCGCCGTTGAGCGCGATGATCATTGGCGTAGGCACCATGGCCGCCGGCACCGGCATTGGTTGGGCCAACGCCGGTGCCGATATGTCGCGCTACCAGCACCGCAGCGTCAAGGCTGTACGCCTGGTGGCCAGCGCCGCTTTTGGCGCGGGTATTCCGCTGGTGTTGCTGATTACCTTGGGCGGCCTGCTGTCGGTGGGTAACAACGACCTGGCGTCGGCCACCGATCCGATCATCGCAATCCGCGACATGCTGCCGACCTGGATGGCGGTGCCTTACCTGATCACCGCGTTCGGCGGGCTGTTGCTGTCAAACAACCTGTCGGTGTATTCGGCCGGTCTGACGACGTTGACCCTGGGTTTGAAGGTCAAGCGCGTGCACGCGGTGATTGTCGATATCGTCGCGATCTTTGCTGGCTCCATCTATTTCATGCTGATCGCCGACAGCTTCTATGGCCCGTTCATCACCTTCATTTCGCTGCTGGCGGTGCCGATTACGGCGTGGGTCGGGATCTTCGTGGTCGACTTGATTCACCGTCATTACTACAGCCCCACCGACCTGCTGGACGTCAGCCCCAGCAGTGCCTACTGGTATCGCGGCGGTGTGGAGTGGCGTGCATTTGGCGCCTGGGCCGTGGCCATTGTGCTGGGGTTCAGCTTCACCACCATCGGCACCACCGCCGAAAACATCTGGTTTGCCGGGCCGTTGTCCGACTCCTGGCTGGGCCATAACGGCCTGGGCTGGATCGTGACCTTCCTGGTAGCCGGCGGACTATATGCAGTACTGGGCGGGGCGGCTGACCGTCGTCCTGCTTTAGCAGAGAGCGCCAATGTCTAGATTGCTGCATACCGGCCAGGTCATTGTCGACCTGGTCATGGGCCTCGACACCTTGCCGGCAAGCGGCGGTGATGTGCTGGCCAACTCCGCCAGTTTCCAGGTCGGTGGCGGTTTCAACGTAATGGCTGCGGCGCGGCGCAATGGGTTGCCGGTGGTTTACCTGGGTCGCCATGGCGATGGGCGCTTTGGCGAGCTGGCACGCGCCGCGATGCAGGCCGAAGGTATTGAAATGACCTTGGCGGCCAGCGCTGGCAAAGATACCGGGTTGTGCGTGTCGCTGACTGAAGCGAGCACCGAACGCACCTTCATTTCCCATCTCGGCGCCGAGGGTGAGCTGAGCGCTGACGACTTGGCCCAGATCGTCCCGCGTGTTGATGATTACGTGTACGTCAGTGGCTACAGCTTGCTGCTTGAAGGTAAGGCACAGCCGTTGCTTGACTGGCTGCTGGCGCTGCCGCGAGAGATCGTGGTGGTGTTCGACCCAGGCCCGCTGGTCAAGGCGCCGGACTCGGCGTTGATGCGCGCGTTGTTGCCGCGTATCGACATCTGGACCAGCAATGGCCCTGAAGCCCTCGCGTTTACCGGGGCGGCGGATATGAGTCAGGCGCTGCCCATGCTGAGTCAGCACGTGCAGGCACTGCTGGTTGTGCGTGATGGGCCAAATGGTTGCTGGGTAGGGCGTGGGGCACAGACTGAGCATGTACCTGGCTTCAAGGTTAAGGCGGTGGACAGCAATGGTGCGGGGGATGCGCATGCAGGGGTATTTATTGCCGGGTTGGCGAAGGGCTTGAAACCGGTTGAGGCGGCGCGTCGAGCGAACGCAGCGGCGGCATTGGCGGTAACCCGCTGGGGGCCGGCCACTTCACCTGGCACTGCTGAGGTCGATGCATTAGTGACTGAATAAACGAGGCCCAAAAATGTGGGAGCGGGCTTGCTCGCGAATGCGGTGTGTCAGTTAAAGCATGTGCTGACTGATACACCGCATTCGCGAGCAAGCCCGCTCCCACAATGGGTCCTGCGTTTAACCGGCTTTTTTCAGGGCCTGGATCAACTCATCTTTACGCATGGTCGAGCGTCCTGAAATATTCTTTTCCCGCGCCTCTTTCATCAAGCTTTCCTTGGTTTGCGTACTCAGCGAAGCACGGCTGCTGCGTGGGTGGCCTTCACGGCTGGCAGCGGCACGCTTGGCCGATTCCTGCCGGTCCTGGGCCTTCTTGGCCGGCGCCTTGCCTCGACCTGATCCGCCGGCTCTTTCACCACCGCCAGACTGTTTGTTCACGGTGGCCCAGGCGCGGGCTTCGGCCTCGTCCTTGGGCAGTCCCTTGTGCTCATAACTGTCTTCGATATGAGCGGCCTTGCGTTTCTGTTCGTCGGTGTATTTGGCTTTGCTTCCACGAGGCATCGCTAAAACTCCTTCTGGCCCCGGTCGCGGGGCCAGGCCAGAAATGGATTACTCAGTGCTTTGAGCGTCGAGCTTGCGCGCCTCATCCACACCCGAAGCGGTGAGCTTGATCGGCAGGTTCAACGCGTATTCGCCGGCGTCGTCGGTGGTCACATGCCCATCCTTGATCAGCCCGCGGTCCTGCAGGAACGCCAAGACACTGGCGACCTCTTTTTCACCGCGGTAATTGTCCAGCACCTCCTTGCCCAAGCCTTGCGGGTGGGCGTGCAGCAGGCGGGTGAGGACTTCTTTTTCAAGGTTTCTATCGACGTTCATGCGTACCTCTTCACGGGGAAATGGTCGGGCGTTGGTCGTACCAAGGGTGCATCAAGGCGCTGGTTGTTTCTGCGCGCCGGGGATGTTCGAGTCGTCGCCCTTGTTGATCTTCGGCTCATTGTTGCTCGTGCCAGGGCCCATCTTGCCGTTGCCCACGGCCGCCGGTGCCTGGCGCTGGGTGTCGTTGCCTTTGGTGCGCGGGTCAGCGCTGTTGTCGATGATCGCGCCACCGTTGGTGTCCATGCCGGTGCCCATCGATTTTTGCGATTCGGTAGTGGCGTCCGGCGTTGGATCGGTGGGGCCCGTGGTCGAGCTAGCCGCGAAGGCGCTCAAGGACGCGGCAGACAACAGGCCGGTGAGGGCGAGGGCAGCAAAATTGGAATGTTTCATCAGGGTGTCTCCATATAATTAATGTCCTTACCCTGTATTGGTCTGCCCGCGATTGCTGATCGTGCCGGGATGGCGACGAACGGTATCAGGTCACCTGTATCACTTTGTGTGCCGATACCCGGCGCGCTATCAAGCGCGCCACCGTGATCGCCCAATTGAGTGCGGCGATCACCAGTACGCTCAGCATCATTGTCGCAAGGCCGAAGTCGACGATGATCTTGCCTGCGAGCCAGGGAAACCCGAAGACGCCGATAAAGTACGCCAGGCTGAACAGCAACAACGCCTGAGAAGTGGTGCCGCTGGGCGCTTCGTTGGCCACCAGGCCGTTGATCACCGAATACGTCAGGCCATACCCGATCCCTAGCGTGGCGGCGGCGAGCACATAACTGAGGTTGCCGCTGACACCAAACGCGAACAGCGCGATCGCGCCGAACATTACCCCGGATAACACGCAGGCAGCCTGGTACGCATCGCGCTTGACCACGAAACCGGCGATCAGCAGGCGGCTGGTAATAGCCGCTGTCAGGAAACCCGCGAAGAACAGTGAATAGTCCAGCTTATGGGCCACGGCATAGCTGGTCTGGAACGAAGACAGCCCCCCGAATACGCAGCCGCCCAGCCCGACCATCAGGATGGCGAACGCCGCCTTGGAAGACAGGACGCGGCGGCTTGCGCGCCAGGAAATCCTGGCGGTTGGCACATTCGCGTGCTGTCGCAACCGAGTGCCCATGCGCCAGAACATCACCACCCCGGCGAGGCTGGCGAGCCCGGCGATATAGAACGCGGTTGTCAGGGGCAGGTCCAGCGCAGTG
The DNA here is from genome assembly GCF_034348165.1 of Pseudomonas sp. CCI1.1. Classification (NCBI taxonomy): domain Bacteria; kingdom Pseudomonadati; phylum Pseudomonadota; class Gammaproteobacteria; order Pseudomonadales; family Pseudomonadaceae; genus Pseudomonas; species Pseudomonas sp. CCI1.1. Next base: position 2,943,119 of record NZ_CP133780.1, on the reverse strand, counting down.
GCGGCGCGTCCCAGCAAAGGGCCGGAACCTATGCCGCTCAACATACTGCCCGAGAGCAAGGCGAAATATTTGGCCCGCTGGCGCGGTTCCACCAGCAGCGTCACGATGATCGGGCCCAGGGTATAGAACACGCCCCAGCCCAAACCAAGAGACAATCCAAACAGCATCAAGCCTTGGCCAAACCCTGGCGTCAGGGCAAACCCCAGGCAGGCCACCACCAACAATACGCCGGTGCTTGCAATGGCCCGCGCCGCGCCTAGCGCGTCAGCCAGATGCCCGGAAAGCACGACCGCTACAAAGGTGCTGAGCATCGCCGTGGCAATGACACTGCCCGCGTCGTGTTCATTACCGCCACGGGCATGGATCAGCAGTGACAACAAAAAGGTCGAGCCGTAAGACAGCGACAACAGAAAACTGGCGAGGCAGAACAGCGCGAATGTCTTCGTGCCCACGGGTGGCGTAACGTGCATGAGCAGGTCTCTGATCGTTGGATTTATGCTCATTGTTTACCATGGGCGTGCGCAGGCTTTGTTCTGTGGTTGCTGATGCTTGCATCACCCCGCGCCGGAGTGAAACGCGCTCGTCGGCATCAATTGCACTGCAAACGGCCATCAAACCGTCTTAGTATGTGGCCTTTGAATTTGCCCAAGGCTCGCCCATGACCATCGAGATTCGCCCCGCCGTGCCCAGCGATGCTGCGCAGATCCTGACCTTTATCACTGAACTTGCCGAGTACGAGAAAGCTCGGCATGAAGTGATCGCCAGCGTGGTGGACATCGAGCGCAGCCTCTTCAGCGAAGGCGCCACGGCCCATGGCCTGATCTGCTTGCGCGACGGCTTGCCGATTGGCTTTGCGGTGTTCTTTTTCAGTTACTCGACGTGGCTGGGCAGTAACTGCCTGTACCTCGAAGACCTGTACATCAACCCGGAGCAACGCGGCGGCGGGGCGGGCAAGAAGTTGTTGCGCCACTTGGCCAAGATCGCCTTTGACAATGGTTGCGGACGCTTTGAATGGAGCGTGCTGGACTGGAACGAGCCCGCGATCGCTTTCTACAAATCCATCGGCGCCCAGCCGCAGGAAGAATGGGTGCGTTATCGCATGGAAGGCGATGCCCTGCGCGACTTCGCCCTGGGCTGAAACCTCTTTCGTATAGTCACTAAAGATCGAATGTGGGAGCGGGCTTGCTCGCGAATGCGGTGTATCAGTCAGCACATGCTTTAACTGACAGACCGCCTTCGCGAGCAAGCCCGCTCCCACATTTTTTCAAGTGCCGCCCATTATATGGGACGATAATTTATATATTGAGATATTTCAGGCGATGGGTTTATAGTCGCCAGCATCAGCACTCACTACAAAAAATAAAAAGGTGAAGCGATGCAGGCGCAACCGTTGTCCCTACCCGCCGTGCCCGAGCCGACTTACGGCGAGCGGCTGAAGAACAAGGTGGTGATCGTCACTGGCGCCGCCCAAGGCATTGGCGAAGCCATCGTTGCCTGTTTCCAGGCCCAGCAGGCGCGGTTGATCATTGCCGATATCCAGGGCGACAAAGTCGAGAAGATCGCCGCTCATTGGCGCGAACACGGTGCGCAGGTTTACGCCCACGCGGTTGATATCACTTCCAAGGATCAGTGGCAGGCATTGGTCAACCTGGCCATCGAGCGCTTTGGCCGTGTGGATGTGCTGGTCAACTGTGCCGGCGTCAACGTGTTCCGTGACCCGCTGGAGATGAGCGACGAGGACTGGCGCCGCTGTTTCGCCATCGACCTCGACGGTGCCTGGTACGGCTGCCGCTCGGTGTTGCCGCACATGATCGAGCAAGGTATCGGCAACATCATCAATATCGCGTCCACCCATTCCAGCCACATCATTCCCGGTTGCTTTCCTTACCCTGTCGCCAAGCACGGCCTGCTCGGCCTAACCCGTGCCCTGGGTATCGAGTACGCGCCCAAAGGCATCCGCGTGAATGCCATCGCCCCCGGCTATATCGAAACCCAGCTCAACGTCGACTACTGGAACGGTTTCCCTGACCCCCACGCCGAACGCCAGCGTGCGTTCGACCTGCACCCGCCCAAACGCATTGGCCAGCCCATCGAAGTGGCCATGACAGCACTGTTTCTGGCGACCGACGAGGCGCCCTTTATCAACGCCACTTGCCTGATGATCGATGGCGGGCGGTCTGTGATGTACCACGACTAAAGCGTTTTTCAATAACAAGAAGGAGGTGGTCCATGTTCAAGCAAACACTCGGTGCCGTGGCACTGGCGATTGCGTTCTGCGGCTGGGTATCGGCTGAAGAAGTGAAGATCGGTTTTCTGGTCAAGCAGGCCGAGGAACCCTGGTTTCAAACGGAGTGGGCATTCGCGGAAAAAGCCGGCAAGGAGCATGGTTTCACCGTGATCAAGATCGCCGTGCCCGATGGCGAAAAGACCTTGTCGGCCATCGACAGCCTGGCCGCCAACGGCGCCAAAGGCTTCGTGATCTGCCCGCCGGACGTGTCCCTGGGCCCTGCGATTGTAGCCAAGGCCAAGGTCAACGGCTTGAAAGTGATGGCCGTGGATGACCGCTTTGTCGATGCCAAGGGCAACTTCATGGAAGACGTGCCTTACCTGGGCATGGCCGCGTTTGAGGTGGGCCAGAAGCAGGGCGCCGCCATGGCCGCCGAAGCGAAAAAACGCGGTTGGGATTGGAAGGACACCTATGCGGTGATCAACACCTTCAACGAACTCGACACCGGCAAGAAACGCACCGACGGCTCGATCAAGTCACTGGAAGAGGCCGGTATTCCCAAGGACCACATCCTCACCGCTGCGCTGAAAACCCTTGATGTTCCCGGCAGCATGGACGCCACCAACTCGGCCCTGGTCAAGTTGCCGAGCGGGGCGAAGAACCTGATCATCGGTGGCATGAACGACAACACCGTACTCGGCGGTGTGCGCGCTACTGAGAGCGCCGGCTTCAAGGCCGCCAACGTGATCGGCATCGGCATCAATGGCACCGACGCCATTGGCGAATTGAAGAAAGCCGACAGCGGCTTCTTCGGTTCCATGCTGCCCAGCCCGCATATCGAGGGCTACAACACCGCGCTGGCGATGTACGAGTGGGTCACCACCGGCAAGGAACCGGCCAAATACACCGCCATGGACGAAGTGACCTTGATCACCCGCGCCAATTTCCAGGAAGAACTGACCAAGATCGGCCTGTGGAAATGAGCGGCGCAGCCCTGCGTTTCAATGGCATCGGCAAGGAGTTTCCCGGTGTGAAAGCCCTGGCGCAGATCAGCTTTGAAGCGCGGCCGCATTCGGTGCACGCGCTGATGGGCGAGAACGGCGCAGGCAAGTCGACGCTGCTGAAAATCCTCGGCGGCGCCTACATTCCGTCCAGCGGCACGGTGCAGATCGGCGCGCAGACCATGGCCTTCAAGTGTGCCGCCGACAGCATCGCCAGCGGTGTGGCGGTGATTCACCAAGAGCTGCACCTGGTGCCGGAAATGAGCGTGGCCGAGAACCTGTTCCTCGGGCATTTGCCCACGCGCTTTGGCGTGGTCAACCGGAGCCTGCTGCGTAAGCAGGCCCTGGCGTGTCTCAAGGGGCTGGCCGATGAAATCGACCCCGACGAGAAACTCGGGCGCCTGTCCCTGGGCCAGCGCCAACTGATGGAAATCGCCAAGGCGCTGTCTCGCGGCGCCAACGTGATCGCCTTTGATGAACCCACCAGCAGTTTATCGGCGCGGGAAATCGACCGCTTGATGGCGATCATCACGCGCCTGCGCGACGAGGGCAAAGTGGTGCTCTACGTGTCGCACCGTATGGAAGAAGTGTTCCGTATCTGCGATGCGGTGACGGTGTTCAAGGACGGCCGCTACGTGCGTACTTTCGAGGACATGAGCACGCTGACTCACGACCAGTTGGTGACCTGCATGGTCGGTCGCGATATTCAGGACATCTACGATTACCGCCCGCGCGAGCAAGGCGAAGTGGCGCTCAAGGTGGACGGCTTGCTCGGCCCGGGCCTGCGTGAGCCGATCAGTTTCCAGGTGCGCAAGGGCGAGATCCTGGGCCTGTTCGGGCTGGTGGGGGCGGGGCGTACCGAGCTGTTTCGCCTGCTCAGTGGGTTAGAGCGCGCCAGTGCCGGCAGCCTGGAACTGTGCGGGCACGCGCTGCAACTGCGCTCACCCCGGGACGCCATCGCCGCCGGGGTATTGCTGTGTCCGGAGGATCGCAAGAAAGAGGGCATCATCCCGCTGGGCAGCGTCGCTGAAAACATCAACATCAGCGCCCGTGGCGCCCATTCCACCTTTGGCTGGCTGTTGCGCGAAGGCTGGGAGAAAGGCAACGCCGACCGACAGATCCAGGCGATGCGGGTCAAAACGCCGAACGCGGCGCAGAAGATCCTGTACCTGTCCGGCGGCAACCAACAGAAAGCCATTCTTGGCCGCTGGCTGTCGATGCCGATGAAGGTGTTGCTGCTGGATGAACCCACTCGCGGTATCGACATCGGCGCCAAGTCGGAGATCTACCAGATCATCCATAACCTGGCGGCCAGCGGCATTGCGGTGATTGTGGTGTCCAGCGACCTGATGGAGGTGATGGGCATCTGCGACCGCATCCTGGTGATGAGTGAAGGCGCCTTGACCGGTGAGTTACCCCGCGCCCAAGCGGATGAAGCGCGCCTGCTGCAACTGGCGCTGCCACAGTCGCGGGCTTGAACAAGAATAAGAGGGTTTGGCTATGTCTGAGGTAAAAACAGCAAAGGGCTTCTGGTCAGGTTTCAATCAGCGCAAATTTCTCGATGATTGGGTGATGCTGTTGGCGGCGCTGGGCATTTTTGTGCTCAGCGCGGTGTTCATCGATAACTTCCTGTCTCCGTTGAACATGCGCGGCCTCGGTCTGGCGATTTCCACCGTGGGTATCGCCGCCTGCACCATGCTGTTCTGCCTGGCGTCGGGGCACTTCGACTTGTCGGTGGGTTCGGTGATCGCCTGTGCCGGGGTGGTGGCGGGCATCGTGATGCGCGACACCGACAGCGTGGCACTCGGCGTGTCGGCAGCCTTGGCCATGGGCCTGGTGGTAGGGCTGATCAACGGCATTGTGATCGCCAAGCTGCGCATCAACGCGTTGATTGCCACCTTGGCGACCATGCAGATCGTGCGCGGACTGGCCTACATCTTCTCCAACGGCAAGGCGGTGGGGGTGATGAATGAAGGGTTCTTCGTGTTCGGCAACGGCCAGCTGCTGGGCGTGCCGGTGCCGATCATCATCACCGTGCTGTGCTTTGTGTTCTTTGGCTGGTTGCTCAATTACACCACTTACGGGCGCAACACTATGGCCATTGGCGGCAACCAGGAAGCCGCGTTACTCGCGGGGGTGAATGTCGATCGCACCAAGATCATCATCTTTGCCGTGCACGGTTTGATCGGCGCCTTGGCCGGGGTGATCCTCGCGTCACGCATGACCTCGGGCCAGCCGATGATTGGCCAGGGGTTCGAGCTGACCGTGATTTCGGCCTGTGTGCTGGGCGGTGTGTCGTTGAGCGGCGGCATTGGCATGATCCGCCATGTGATTGCCGGGGTGTTGATTCTGGCGATCATCGAGAATGCGATGAACCTGAAGAACATCGATACCTTTTACCAATATGTGATTCGTGGCTCGATCCTCTTGCTGGCCGTCATCATCGACCGCATGAAGCAACGCTGATGTTCGCCCTGTGAAGATCAAACTGTGGGAGCTGGCTTGCCTGCGATAGCGGTGTGTCAGCCAGCCCATCTTTAATTGACCCACCGCCATCGCAGGCAAGCCAGCTCCCACCTTGGATCTTCTGTGTTCAGGAGGGCGGTATTTGCCATAATGCCCCCGCTTTCATACTTATAGGCCCGATATGCAGGAAAACGCCCCCACCCCCGTCAAAGACGCCGCCCCCACCGGCACCCAGACCCTGTTGCGCGGCTTGGGGGTGGTGCAAGCGGTGGCGGCTGGTGCGCGGGATCTCAAGGAGATCGCCCGGCGCATCGGCACCACGCGCAGCACGACGCACCGCCTGGCCAGTTGCCTGGTGGACGAGCGTTACCTGCGTGTGGTGCCCCAGGTCGGTTATCTGCTGGGGCCCAAGCTGATCGAGTTAGGGTTCCAGGCCCGTGAAGAGTTGCCCTTGGTGAACCTGGCGGTGCCCTACCTGGATGAATTGTCGGCGCTGACCGGCGATACCATTCACCTGGCGATTCGTGAGTACGACGAGGTGCTTTACCTGCACAAGAACCCCGGCCGCAATGGGCCGGAAATGCGCTCGCGGGTCGGCCATCGCATGCCGTTGGCGCGCACCGGTATCGGCAAGGCGTTGATGCTGGATGACTCGCCGCAGGAGTGGCAGCGCTTGTACGAGGCGAGCTTGCCGACGGCGGGCAAAAGCCTGCAATGGCCGCAGCACCCGGAGCAATCCTGGGCGCAGCTCGAACAACGCATGCATGAGTATGTCGAGGGTGGCTACGCGTTTGACCTCGAAGACAACGAGCCTTCGATCCGCTGCGTGGCCGCACCGGTGCGCGATGCCAGCGGGCGCATCGTCGCCGGCATCAGCATCGCCAGTACGGTGCCCTACATGCCGCTGGAGAAAATGGCCGAGCTGATTCCTGTGATCAAACAGGTCGCAGCCCGGCTGTCAGCGGAGTTGGGCGCCAAGGCCTGATCAGGCTTTGAGGCTTGCCATGTCGATGACAAAGCGGTACTTCACATCACCGGCAATCATGCGTGCGTAAGCTTCGTTGATCTGCCGGATGTCGAGCATCTCGATGTCGCAGGTGATGTTGTGCTCGGCGCAGAAATCCAGGACTTCCTGGGTTTCGGCAATGCCGCCGATCAGCGAGCCGGCCAAGACTTTACGGCCCAATACCAGCTTGGCGGCATTGACGGGCGGGTCCACCGGCTCGATCAGGCCGACCAGGATATGCACGCCGTCAAAGCGCAGCACATCGAGGTAGGGGTTCAGGTCGTGCTGCACCGGGATGGTGTCGAGCAGGAAGTCGAAGTGCCCGGCAGCAGCTTTCATCTGCTCGGCATCAGTGGACACGATCACATGGTCGGCGCCCTGGCGACGGCCTTCCTCGGCCTTGCTCGCCGAACGCGTGAACAGCGTCACTTCGGCACCCATGGCCTTGGCGAACTTGATGCCCATGTGGCCCAGACCGCCCATGCCGAGAATCCCGACTTTATCGCCGGCTTTCACGCCGTAGTGCTTGAGCGGCGAGTAAGTGGTGATACCTGCACACAGGATCGGCGCAGCGCTGGCCAGGTCGAGCTTGGCCGGGATCTTCACCACGAAATGTTCGCTGACCACGATGCTGTCGGAGTAACCGCCCATGGTGTTGCTGCCATCCACGCGGTCCGGCGTGGCATAGGTCATGGTCGGGCCTTCGAGGCAGTATTGCTCAAGGTCCGATTGGCAGGCTTCGCAGTGACGGCACGAGTCCACCATGCAGCCTACGCCCACCAGGTCGCCGACTTTATGGGCAGTCACATTGGCGCCGATGGCGGTGACCTTGCCGACAATTTCGTGGCCCGGCATCAACGGGTACACGGCGATGCCCCACTCGTTGCGAGCCTGGTGGATATCGGAGTGGCACACGCCGCAGTAGAGAATCTCGATGGCCACGTCATCGACGCGCGGGCTGCGGCGTTCAAATGACATCGGGGCGAGGGGCGTGGTGGCCGACTGGGCGGCGTAACCGATGGCGGTGTACATAGTAAACCTCACAAAAGCTTGGACTGCAGAGGTGGCGAATTCTGCGCGTCGGCCTGGGGGCGCGAACATGGCAAATGCTCCGAGTCTCATGCCTATTCGTCCGGCAGTGCCTGAGGTTTGGATATATTGGCCGCCAGACCTGCGATGATGCTGTCATCCCTTATTCGCGAAGTTTTTTGCCATGCTGTTGACCCGCCATTTGGACGCCAATGCCACGCTGGTTGCCTTGATCGAAGGGCTCACGCCCCGCGACGGTTTTTCCCCGACTCACTTGCCCGGTGTGCAGGTGCTGCGCGCCAGTTGCGATGTGGCGCGTGGGCCGCAGATCTATGAGCCAAGCCTGATGTTCGTGGCCCAGGGCAGCAAAGTCGCCTACCTTGGCCCGCGCACGCTGGAGTATGGCGCCGGGCATTACCTGATCCAGGCGATGCCGGTGCCGTTCGAATGCGAGACCTTTGCCATGGCCCCCGAGGCGCCGCTGTATGGCGTGACGGTAGGCATCGACCGCGTGGTGTTGGGCGAGTTGGTGATTGCCATGGGCATGCAGGCCGGGCCACCGCCGACCGCGCAGACCTTGGAATCGATGAGTTCGGTGGTGCTGGACGATGCGATGCGCGGCTGCGTCGAGCGGTTGTTGCAGTGCCTGCACGATCCGCTGGAAAGCCGGATCATGGGCCCGGCGCGGGTGCGCGAATTGTTGTTCACCGCCTTGCGTGGGCCTCAGGCGGATGTGTTGCGTGCGCTGGTGGAACAACAGGGGCAGTTTTCGCGCATCGCCACCTCATTGAATCACCTGCATGCCCATTACGCCGAGCCGCTGAATATCGAGACGTTGGCCGGATTTGCGCACATGAGTGCCTCGACCTTTCATGAGCATTTCAAACGCTGCACCTTGTTGTCACCGGTGCAGTACCTCAAGCGCTTGCGGTTATTGAAGGCCCAGCAGTTGCTGCTGGTGGAAGGCATGAGTGTGGCGCAGGCGGCGCACAAGGTGGGGTACCAGAGTACGTCGCAGTTCAGCCGGGAGTACAAACGCTATTTCCTGCGCAACCCAGGTGAAGAGCGGGCCGCCTGACACCACAAGGTCATTGTGGGAGCTGGCTTGCCTGCGATAGCGGCGGGTCAGCCATACATTTGGCACCTGAAGGCCGCCATCGCAGGCAAGCCAGCTCCCACATTTTTTTCGATGTCGCCCACAAAAAAGGCTCCCATCTCGGGAGCCTTTTTGGGTTAAGCGAACGACTTACATATTCGGGTAAGTCGGCCCACCCGCACCTTCCGGTGTCACCCAGGTGATGTTCTGCGAAGGGTCCTTGATGTCACAGGTCTTGCAGTGCACGCAGTTCTGGGCGTTGATCTGGAAGCGCTTCTCGCCGTCTTCCTTGGTCACCACTTCATACACGCCAGCCGGGCAGTAGCGCTGCGCCGGTTCATCGTAGAGCGGCAGGTTGGTGCCGATCGGGATGCTTGGGTCTTTGAGCTTCAAGTGGCACGGCTGCTCTTCTTCATGGTTGGTGCCAGAGATGAACACCGAGCTCAGCTTGTCGAAGCTCAACTTGCCGTCGGGTTTGGGGTAGTCGATCTTCTGGCTGTCTTTGGCCAGCTTCAGGCAGGCGTAGTCCGGCTTGGTGTCGTGCAGGGTGAAAGGGATCTTGCCGCCGAAAATGTTCTGGTCGAGCCAGTTGAAACCGCCGCCAATGATCGCGCCGAACTTGTGCACGGCCGGGCCGAAATTGCGGCTGGCGAACAGTTCCTCATACAGCCAGCTGGCTTTGAAGCTGTCGACATACGCGGTCAGTTCGTCGCCGCCCTCGGATTCGGCAAACAGGCGGTCGGCCACGGCGTCGGCGGCGAGCATGCCGGACTTCATCGCGGTATGGCTGCCTTTGATCTTGGCGAAGTTCAGGGTGCCCAGATCGCAACCGATCAGCGCGCCACCCTTGAAGACCATCTTCGGCAGCGAATTCAGGCCGCCTTTGCAGATCGCGCGGGCGCCGTAGCTGACCCGCTTGCCGCCTTCCAGGTACTGGGCCAGCACCGGGTGGTGCTTGAGGCGCTGTAACTCATCGAACGGCGACAGGAAGGTGTTGCTGTAGGACAGGTCGACGATCAGGCCGACCACCACCTGGTTGTTTTCCAGGTGATAGAGGAACGAGCCACCGGTGTTCTCGTTACCCATGATGTCCAGCGGCCAACCGGCGGTGTGCACCACCAGGCCCGGCTGGTGCTTGGCTGGGTCGATTTCCCAGATTTCCTTCAGACCGATGCCGTAGTGCTGGGCGTCGGCGTCGCTGTCCAGGTTGAAGCGCTGGATCAGTTGCTTACCGATGTGGCCACGGCAGCCTTCGGCGAACAGCGTGTACTTGCCACGCAGTTCCATGCCCGGGGTGTACAGGCCGTCTTTTGGCTTGCCTTCACGGTCAACGCCAAGGTCGCCGGTGATGATGCCGCGTACCACGCCGTTCTCGTCGAACAGCGCTTCCTGGGCGGCGAAGCCTGGGTAGATTTCCACGCCCAGGTTCTCGGCCTGCTGGGCCAGCCAGCGGCACAGGTTGCCCAGGGAAATGATGTAGTTGCCTTCGTTGTGCATGGTCTTGGGCACAAAGAAGTCGGGCACCTTGGTGGAGGCTTCCGGGCTGCGCAGTACATAGATGTCATCGCGCACCACCGGGGTGTTGAGCGGGGCGCCGAGTGCTTTCCAGTCCGGGAACAATTCATTCAGGGCACGGGGTTCAAACACGGCACCGGAGAGGATGTGGGCGCCGACTTCGGAGCCTTTCTCGACCACGCAGACGCTGATTTCCTTACCGGCTTCGGCGGCCTTCTGCTTCAGTCGGCAGGCGGCAGACAGGCCAGCCGGGCCAGCGCCGACGATGACCACGTCGAATTCCATGTATTCGCGTTCCACAGGCTATCTCCTACTCAAGGCTCAACAGGCTTTTTTTTCTAATGGGTGGAGGTTCGGTGTAGTTCTGCGCGAAGGCAGCACCCACCTGTCTCTCTAGGTGGCGCATTATATATAGACCACTGACAGCGTCCAATACAAACGTTTGTTTGAATTGCCTGCAGCCTAGATAAATCAAAGCAACGGGGCTTATGACTGACCATTTTGCCGTATTGACCAGAATAGGCGTTCCGGTCAAGATACGGTCGGTTTTGCGCTTCCCGTAGGCAGACTGCAGGTTTCAAGAGCACGTCCAAAGACAGGCTGAAGGCAATAAAGGTGATGCGCCCCCCAACGTTGGAGCGCAGTTTACACGCCGCGATAAAGAATGACCTCTCAGTCACCACTGACGAACGGTCGTCATTTCCCGTGTGCAAGGCCACTGCCGAGGTCTTTGGAGGTGCCCTTGTGTGCCGATGAGCATCAACCGCCAGGTTCGCCTAGGCGACTTTCTTTTCACCGGAGAGTAACGAGGAATCCATGAAGGTTCTTGTAGCTGTCAAACGCGTTGTCGATTACAACGTGAAAGTTCGCGTCAAGGCGGACAATTCCGGCGTCGACCTTGCTAACGTCAAGATGTCGATGAACCCTTTCTGCGAAATCGCTGTGGAAGAAGCCGTACGCCTGAAAGAGAAAGGCGTGGCGACGGAAATCGTCGTGGTGTCCATCGGGCCGACCACTGCCCAAGAGCAGTTGCGTACCGCTCTGGCCCTGGGCGCCGACCGCGCCATTCTGGTGGAGTCTGCTGAAGAGCTGACCTCCCTGGCCGTTGCCAAACTGCTCAAGGCCGTTGTCGACAAGGAACAGCCTCAGCTGGTGATCCTGGGCAAACAAGCCATCGACAGCGACAACAACCAGACTGGCCAGATGCTGGCTGCACTGACCGGTTACGGCCAGGGCACCTTCGCTTCGAAAGTCGAAGTGAGCGGCGACAGCGTTGCGGTTACCCGTGAAATCGACGGCGGCGCGCAGACGGTTTCCCTGAAACTGCCGGCCATCGTCACCACCGACCTGCGTTTGAACGAGCCGCGTTATGCGTCCCTGCCAAACATCATGAAAGCCAAGAAGAAGCCTCTGGAGACGCTGACTCCGGACGCTTTGGGCGTTTCCACCGCCTCTACCAACAAGACCGTCAAAGTCGAAGCGCCGGCTGCACGCAGCGCGGGCATCAAGGTCAAGTCGGTGGCTGAACTGGTCGAGAAACTGAAAAACGAAGCGAAGGTAATCTAATCATGACTATCTTGGTAATCGCTGAACACGACAACAAGGTTCTGGCCCCGGCCACCCTGAACACCGTGGCCGCTGCCGCTAAAATCGGTGGGGACATCCACGTCCTGGTAGCAGGGCAGGGCGCTGGCGCCGTGGTTGAAGCCGCTGCGAAAATCGCAGGCGTGAGCAAAGTCCTGAACGCTGACAATGCCGCTTATGCGCATCAGCTGCCGGAAAACGTTGCACCGCTGGTCGCCGAGCTTGGCGCTGGCTACAGCCACATCCTGGCCGCCGCTACCTCCAACGGCAAAAACATCCTGCCACGCGTTGCCGCGCAGCTGGACGTTGACCAGATCTCCGAGATCATCTCGGTAGAAAGCGCCGACACCTTCAAGCGCCCGATCTACGCCGGTAACGCCATCGCTACCGTGCAGTCCAACGCCTCGGTCAAGGTCATCACCGTGCGCGCCACCGGTTTCGACCCGGTTGCTGCCGAAGGTGGCTCGGCTGCCGTTGAAGCCGTCTCCGCTGCCCACGACGCTGGCACTTCCAGCTTTGTCGGCGAAGAGCTGGCCAAGTCGGACCGTCCTGAACTGACCGCTGCCAAGATCGTCGTTTCCGGCGGTCGTGGCATGCAGAACGGTGACAACTTCAAACACCTGTACGCCCTGGCCGACAAGCTGGGTGCTGCGGTCGGCGCTTCCCGCGCTGCTGTCGACGCAGGCTTTGTACCCAACGACATGCAGGTCGGCCAGACCGGCAAGATCGTTGCGCCACAGCTGTACATCGCCGTCGGTATCTCCGGCGCTATCCAGCACTTGGCCGGTATGAAAGATTCCAAGGTGATCGTTGCGATCAACAAGGACGAAGAAGCGCCGATCTTCCAGGTAGCCGATTATGGCCTGGTGGCGGACTTGTTCGAAGCCGTACCTGAATTGGAGAAGCTGGTCTAATCCAGCCGCTTCACTTATAAAGAGCCCGGTCTTATGACCGGGTTTTTTTTTACTGATCGGGAGAGTCTTGCCATGGAACTGCGCCCCTGGGCCTTACTGCTGGGCCTTACGCTGCTGCCGAGCCTGACGCTCGCCGCCGGCAAGTGCGAGCGCCTGGTAATCACCGGCAGCCCGGACGCACCGCCTTTGCTCTGGCGCGACCCTCAGGACCCTACGCACCTGATCGGCGCGACCGCTGACGTGCTGCAACAAGTGGGCAAGGACCTCGGGCTGAAAATCGACCTGCTCTATGGCGGCAAACGCTCCCTGGCCCTGGATGAAGCGCGTAGCGGGCGCATGGACATTCTCGCCGACGCACCGCTGAATCTGGGTGAGCTGGACCACTTCGACTACATCCATCCGGCGCTGATGCAGACCGACTACCTGGTATGGACGCGCAAGGATTCAGCCGTGGTCTATTCCACCGCCGCCGATTTGCACGGCCACAAAGGCGCAGTTTCGGAACGTGCGCGTTTGAGCGCGGAGTTCGAAACCTTCGCCAGCCAGCAACTCAACCTGCAACGCCTGCCCAATTTGACGCCGGCTTTCCAGAAACTGTTGCTCGGTGAAGTGGACTACGTGCTGGCTGGGCGCTATTCCGGCATGGCCATGGCCCAGACCCTGGGCATGAGTAATGACCTGGTGGCCCATGAGGTGCCTGTCGACCAGCCTGGCCTGTACCTGGCGATTTCCCACAACTCGGCCTGCAATGATCCTTGGCTTCGCGGACAGCTGACGAAAAAGATGACAGAATTGCCCGCCTCCGGTGCCGCTCAAGCCGCGCTGCAGCGCAATCTGGAGCGTTGGAAAGCGCAACTGCAACAACCTGTCGGCACCCCAACAAAGTAGGGATTTACAGTGATTTTTCGAGCTCTTTTCGCGGCCCTTGCCGTTGTCGCGCTGGCGGGATGCGCAACCGATCCTGCGCCGATCGAACAAATGCGCCTGACCCAGCAAGCCTTGGAACAAGCCACCGCGGTCGGGGCCAACACCGATGAATCCCCCGAACTGAAGCTGGCCGAAGAAAAATTCGCCCGGGCCAAGGGCAACATGGCCGACCAATCCTACAAGCGAGCGCGGATGCGCGCCGAGCAGGCTGAGCTGGACGCACGCCTGGCCGAAGCCAAAGTGCTGACCGGCAAGAGCCAGGAACAATTGAACGTGCTCAATACCCGTATCACTCGCCTGCGTAAGCAACTGCAGTTGGGAGACGCACAATGAGCCCGATGATCCGTAGTTTGAGCTGTGTACTGCTGCTGGGCGGCGCGGCCTTGGGCGGCTGTGCCAGCCAACCCACGAGCGAGCAGGCGTTGCAGCAGGCCGGCGATGACTTTCAAAAGGTCAAGGAAGACGCCAACGTACTGCGCTTCGCCCCCAAGGACGTGATCCGCGCCGGCGAGTCCCTGGCCCGCGCCGATCGCCTGTCCAGCTACTGGGGCAGCGGCGCGGATGTGGTGCATTACGCTTACCTGAGCCAGCGTTACAGCGCCATCGCCCGAGAGCACACCCAGCAGGGCCTGAATGCCGAGCGCGGCACCCAACTGGAGTTGGAACGTCAGCGCCTGCAACTGGCCTTGCGCGAAAACAAGCTGGCCAGCGTGCAACAGCAGGGCAAGTGGGTTGAAGCGCAAATCGCCAGCCTCACCACCCAGACCGACCGTGGCCTGGTGATGACCCTGGGGGACGTACTGTTCGACACCGGCGAAGCTGAACTGCAGAACTCGGCCAACCGCACGGTGCTCAAGATCGTGCAATTCCTGCAACTGAACCCCAAGCGTCGGGTGCGCATCGAGGGCTACACCGACAACACCGGTGGCGAGCAGGAAAACCTGAAACTGTCCCGCGACCGTGCTCAATCGGTGGCCGATCTGTTGATGGACCTGGGTATTGATGACAAGCGCATCGAGGTCGAAGGCTATGGCGACCAATACCCGGTGGAAGCCAATGCCTCCGAGCGTGGTCGTGCACAGAATCGCCGAGTGGAAATTGTGTTCTCTGACGAGAAGGGCCAATTGGGCGCAGTACGCTAAAGTCTGACGCAGATCCAAATTGTGGGAGCGGGCTTGCCCGCGAATGCGGTGGCTCAGTACCGAATGTACTGATTGACACACCGCTTTCGCGGGCAAGCCCGCTCCCACATTTCGTTTCGGCGATGCCCACCCCAGCTCCCCCGCAGTTTTTACTGTCACTCCCGCCCGCGCTCGACTATTGTGGCAACTGTCCCCGTACACTTCTAAACTGTGCCGGTATGTTTCACACAAAAATAAAATACCCGTGAAATCGAGTGCTGCGTCATGACCAATCTGTTGCTTTACCAACGTATTGCCCAGCAACTGGCTGAGGACATCCGGCGCGGTGTCTACCAACCGGGGGAGCGCGTGCCGTCGGTGCGCAAGATGAGTTCCCAGCTCAATGTGAGCCATGCCACGGTGCTGCAGGCCTACGCCAACCTGGAAGACCAGGGGCTGATCCGGGCGCGGCCGCAGTCGGGCTATTACGTGCACCAGACGCCAGCACTCACGGCGCCTACGCCTGATATCGCACGGGTCGAGCGCCCAGGGTTGGTCACCCGTAGCAGTATCATCCAGCAGGTGCTGGTCGAGTCGCGCCGCGAAGGGGTGTTTCCCTTGGGCGCGGCGGTGCCGAGTGTCGACTACCTGCCGGTGCGGGCACTGCATCAGCAGTTGGCCAAGGTCACGCGTTTCCAGAGCCCACGGGCCTTCAGCTACATGTTCAGCCCTGGCTTTGAACCATTGCGGCGCCAGGTGGCGATCCGTATGCGCGATGCGGGCGTGGTGGTGGACCCTTCCGAAGTGGTGATCACCCACGGCTGTGTCGATGCATTGCAAATGTCGTTGCGCGTGCTGACGCGCCCTGGCGACCTGATCGCGGCTGAATCACCCACCTATTACGGCCTGCTGCAATTGGCTGATCTGCTGGGCCTCAAGGTGATCGAGATCCCCAGCGACCCCGCCACAGGCATGAGCCTGGAAGCCCTGCAACTGGCCGCCAACCAATGGTCGATCAAGGCGCTGGTGTTGACCACGCGCCTGAGTAATCCGCTGGGCGGCACCATGCCGGAGGAGCGGCAGAAACAGTTGCTGCGCCTGGCCTCGGACTTCGATATCCAGATCGTCGAAGATGACATTTACGGCGAGTTGATGTTCGAACTCGGCCGCACCAAAGCCCTCAAGGCCTACGACCGCCTCGACCGGGTAATCTATTGCTCAAGCTTTTCCAAGACCTTGTCGCCGGGCGTGCGCATTGGTTGGATGATTGCCGGCAAGTACCAGCAGGAAATCCAGCGCCTGCAGATGTTCAGCACGCATTCTGCTTGCAGCGTCACGCAGATGGGCGTCGCGGCCTATCTGGAAAACGGTGGCTACGACCGTCATTTGCGCTACATCCGCCAGGAATACCGCAAGAACCTCAGTGCCTTCCAATTGGCGGTGCAGCAGTATTTCCCCGAAGGCACCCAAATGACCCGCCCGACCGGCGGCTTTATCTTGTGGGTCAGTTTGCCGGGGCGGGTCAATACTCAGGAACTGCATGTGCGTGCCCTGCAACAAGGCATCAGCATTGCGCCAGGGCTGATTTTCAGTAATACCGAACAGTTCAACCACTGTATTCGCCTCAATTGCGGCACGCCGTGGAACCGCGAGGCGGAGAGGGCGTTGATGACCCTGGGAATGCTTGCCAGCCAGCTGTGCCAGGAGGCCGCAGCGGGTTTTTGAGGCGAGCAAAAGGACACAAGACTGATCTGTGCCCTTGTCATGCCGCGCACAACAAGCGAGCATATGGCCTTCTGCCGTTAATGCTGTTGGCGATATGACTTCTATTTTTCGCGTTACGTTGATGCTTGGTCTGCTGAGCCTGTGCAATGCCGGGAGCGTACTGGCTGCAGCGCCGGTGGCTGAAGGCAAGCCTGCTGTCGGTGCCGAGCAAAAGACCTCAGCCAAGCAGCCAGCGCCTGCGAAAAAAGCCCCCGCCGCACAAAAGAAAGCCGCCTCGACCAAAAAGCGTGCACCCGTGGCGAGCAAGTCCAAGTCGGCCCATGAAGTCGCCCAGACCAAACTGCCACCGGCACAGTTGGACCTGTCCCTGCCTTCGGACATGGTCAGGCACTTGCAACCCATCGGTACCATGCCCAAGCCCAAGAGTGTGCCCTTGCTGCCGCCAATGTTTGGCGAAAAGCCCACCGACAACAGCGCGTTCCAGATCAACGGCCGCTTGCTCAGCAATGAGATGAAGCTGCAACTGCGTAACGAAGAGCGCCGTGATGTTGAAGGCGCTGCGCTGGATTTCGAATTCAAGCAATAAACTTTCGCACCACAGGTGACCCAGGTCGCCGACCATCTGTCGCAGACTGGTCGGTCACTTTTGTTTTGTGCGAAAAACCCCTGTTGGGCCATTTTAAAACGTCTGTTTAAGGGCGTACTCTAGCCCGGCCATCCCTATTGAGTCGTCGAGGACCTGCTGGTCATGAAATGCCGTGAAGGCTGTGGCGCATGCTGCATTGCCCCCTCCATCAGTTCACCGTTGCCGGGAATGCCCCATGGCAAGCCCGCTGGCGTTCGCTGCGTGCACTTGTCGGTGGAACAACTGTGCCAGTTGTTCGGTCAACCGCAGCGGCCAGCCGTATGCAGTGATTTCAAGCCCGATATTGAGGTGTGCGGCAATGACCAGGCCGATGCCATTCGCCTGATCGGTTGGTGGGAACAGATGACGGCGGCTTGATGGGCTTTACTATCGGAACTTCAACAATAAGGAATACAACGATGGGTTCGCTGAAACGAGTGGCTGTACTGTGCGGTTTTACGCTGTTGTTGGCGGCTACTGCCCAGGCTGAGGATTGGCAAGTCGCCAAGGACGAAGACGGTATCAAGGTCTCCCTGAGCGAGATTGCCGGTTCCAAGTACAAGGCGTATCGCGGTGTGACGGTGATCAAGGCGCCTTTGGCCAAGGTCCAGGCGCTGCAGGAAGATGTGGTCGGTGCTTGCGCATGGATCCATGAATGCAAATCCCAGCAACTCGTCGACAAGAAAGGCGACGAGGCCTGGACCTACACCCAGTTCAAGGCCCCGTTCCCCGTGACGGACCGCGACTCGTACATCCACGTCACCACCACCAAAGCCGCTGACGGCACCGTCACGCGCAAACTGGAAGGTGTGCCGACCTACAAGCCAGAAGCAAAAGGCTACGTGCGGGTTGCCCAGGTGGACGGTTTCTGGAAACTGGTGCCAAAGGGCGATAACCAGACCGAAGTCACCTACCAGGTACACACCGAGCCAGGCGGCAGCGTACCTTCGTGGCTGGCCAACAAGTTCGTGGTGGAAGCGCCGTTCAATACCTTGAAAGCCTTGAAAGAACACGCTGAAAAATAAGTGCAGTTGATCCGGTGCCTCCGGGCTTGAGCGGAACGTTTTGCGCGCCGCCAAGGTCCAGATACTTGTAAGCCCACCTATGGGTTTTATCGAGGAGGCACCGATGCAAACGTGGCAAATTACCTTCGTTGATGATCACGGTGAAAAGTCCGTGCAGCAGTTCACCTGCGAACAAAAGCCCAGCCTCGAAGACGCTGCGCATATGATTCGTGCGAAGCTGGTGCCGATTGCTGCCGAACTCGATCTCAATGACCTGGAAGGCCGGAAACCCGAGCCTACGGTCAAGATTCTCAAAGACCAGAACAGTATCCAGATTCTCGATATTTCTCCCTCCGTCTAAACATTTTTCACACGCCACACGAGCACCTCTGGTGGAGGTGATAGCTTCGCGCTACTCTGCAATCGAGATCAGCGAATGAATCGCTAAGGTCTGGTCTTGTCAGCTACATGCTTGTTTTCCTGCGGCGTTGTTATGCCGTGGTGCCCACGCCAGCAGGGCGCGGGGCTTCAGGAAGCACGGAAAGTCTATCCATCGGTTTGAGGAGGACGTTTCATGAGCACAGCCTATCAAGAAGACATCAGCACCAACGTACTGCGCCGCATGAAAGAAGGCGGCTTTGATTTCTCGCGTTTTCACCCCATCGAGTTCTACGCCATTTTCCCGGATGAGGAACGGGCGCGCAGGGCGGCGGGTCGATTTCGTGGGGAGTCCCTCAACGCTCAGGTCAGCGCGCGCGACGATGGCGCCTGGTACCTGGAACTGAGCAAAATCATGTTCGCAACCTACGACGGCATAGGAGATTTCGAGCAAGACTTTGAAGCAGTGGTCGAGCCCCTGGGAGGGATCATCGAAGGATGGGGCGTCAAGCAGGAGGTGCGTGGGTTACCCATGTAGTTGGTATTTATGAGCACCACAGCGTATCGGCTGACCTTTGGGTCGGCCGATTTTGTTTGGACGGCGTTTTACGTGCAAAAAAAAGCCACCCGGATAGGGTGGCGGAAAGGGAAGCTCAAGGGAGTAGATCAGTACACAAGTAACACGATATCGCTTGCACAAAAGGTTTCGCTGTAGGACGTCTCCTGTTCAGCCGATGGAGGTGATTATCCGCAGCGCCAGCCGGGCAGTGAAATCAACTCTGGCTATGCTGTTGATAGTCAAAGACCGCATTGCAATGAGGCGCGCGACGTGACCCAAGCCATTGTGCGCACCAGGACGGTGCGAGGAATGCGCTTGGATTATTCAACTGGTTGATTATTAAGTGTTTATGCCGCTGGCACGGGCCTTGCGAAGGTTCTTGCGTCCGGGTGACAAGGAGTACGGCATGATCCGCACTTATTACGATGAAATGTACGATGGGGCAGGGCAGGTTCGCCCCCATTATCGCGAGTTCGCCCGTTGGCTGGCCGACACCCCTGCCGAACTGCTGGCCCAGCGCCGGCGTGAAGCCGATTTGCTGTTCCACCGCGCCGGTATCACCTTCACCCTCTACGGGGACGAACAAGGCACCGAGCGCCTGATCCCCTTCGACACCATCCCCCGCAGCATTCCAGCGAGTGAATGGCGGATTGTCGAGCGCGGCTGCATCCAGCGGGTCAAGGCGCTGAACCTGTTCCTCGCCGACCTGTACCACGATCAACGCATCATCAAGGCCGGCATCATCCCCGCCGAACAGGTACTGGCCAACGAGCAATACCAGTTGGCAATGCAGGGCCTGGATTTGCACCGCGATATCTATTCGCACATCTCCGGGGTCGACCTCGTACGCGATGGCGACGGCACGTACTACGTGCTCGAGGACAACCTGCGCACGCCCAGCGGTGTCAGCTACATGCTTGAAGACCGCAAAATGATGATGCGTCTGTTCCCCGAGCTGTTCGCGGCCCAGCGCATCGCGCCCATCGACCATTACCCCAACCTGCTGCTCGACACCCTCAAAAGCGCCAGCCCCCTGGATAACCCCAGTGTGGTGGTACTGACGCCCGGGCGTTTCAATAGCGCGTTCTTCGAACATGCCTTCCTGGCTCGGGAAATGGGTGTGGAATTGGTAGAAGGTGCGGATTTGTTCGTGCGCGATGACCGTGTGTTCATGCGCACCACCGACGGGCCCAAGGCTGTCGATGTGATCTACCGTCGCCTTGATGATGCGTTCCTTGACCCGCTGGCCTTCAACCCGGACTCCATGCTCGGTGTGCCCGGCCTGCTCGCCGCCTACCGTTGCGGCAATGTGGTGCTGGCCAACGCCATTGGCACCGGGGTTGCGGACGACAAATCTGTGTATCCGTTCGTCACCGAGATGATTCGCTTCTACCTCGACGAAGAGCCGATCCTGCAGAACGTTCCGACCTTCCAATGCCGTAAGCCTGACGAATTGTCCCACGTACTGGCCAACCTGCCCGAGCTGGTGGTCAAGGAAACCCAGGGTTCCGGTGGTTACGGCATGTTGGTTGGACCGGCGTCTACCACGGCAGAAATCGAAGCGTTCCGGGCACGTATCAAGGCCAAGCCACACGCTTATATCGCGCAGCCGACCCTGTGCTTGTCTACCTGCCCGACTTTTGTCGAGAACGGCATCGCCCCGCGCCACATAGACCTGCGCCCTTTCGTGTTGTCCGGCAAGGAGACCCGCGTGGTACCGGGTGGCCTGACCCGCGTGGCGCTGCGCGAAGGCTCGCTGGTGGTCAACTCGTCCCAGGGCGGCGGAACCAAAGACACCTGGGTGGTCGAGGGCTGATGCCATGTTGAGTAGAACTGCCTCGGATTTGTACTGGATGTCGCGCTATCTGGAGCGTGCCGAAAACCTCGCGCGCATGCTCGATGTCAGCTATTCGCTGTCGCTGATGCCCCAGGACGGGCGCGGCGATGGCCTGCACGAGTTGGCCATGCCGCTGTTGATCACCAGCACCCTGGACGATTACCACGAGCGCCATGGCCCCTTGCACGCTGAACGCTTGCTGCACTTTTTTGCCCTGGACGCGGCCAACCCGGCGAGCATCTACAGCTGTCTGGGTGCGGCGCGGGCCAGCGCTCACGCTGTACGTGGGCGAATCACCGCCGACATGTGGGAAAACATCAATGCCACTTGGCTGGACATACGCGATATCGCCCAGCAGGGCCTGAGCCATTACGGCATGAGCCGGTTTTGTGAGTGGGTCAAGGAGCGCTCCCATCTGTTTCGGGGCGCCACTTACGGCACTATCATGCGCAACGATGCCTTCCGCTTTATTCGCCTGGGCACCTTTATCGAGCGCGCCGATAACACCCTGCGCTTGCTCGATGCCCGCTACGAAATGGCCGGCGAACAGGCGGCGGTGGTCAGCGATGGCACGGCTCACGCGTATTACCAATGGAGTGCGTTGCTGCGCGCACTGTCGTCATTCGAGGCGTACACCGAGATTTATCGCGATGCCCCGGGGGCTCGACAAGTGGCCGAGCTGCTGCTGTTACGCGCGGATGTGCCGCGTTCGCTGCGCGCGTGCAGCGAAGAGATCGACCAGATCCTCGCCAGCCTGCCCGGCATCAACGGCCGCCCGGCCCAGCGCCTGGCCGCCGAGATGGATGCGCGCCTGCGCTTTACGGCCATCGACGAAATCCTCGAGGAAGGCCTGCATGCCTGGCTGACCGACTTTATCCCCTTGGTCCGCCAGTTGGGCGACGCCATCTACAGTTCCTACCTGGAGGCGGCATGAGACTCTCCATCAGCCACGACACTACCTACCACTACGAAGACCAGGTGCGCGCCAGCATCCAGTACCTGCGCCTGACGCCCCATGACAGCGAGCGCCAACACGTGCTGAGCTGGCAACTCGACCTGCCGCGCCCGGTGCGGGCACAGGTGGACCCCTTCGGCAATATCTTGCATGTGCTCACGCTGGACGAACCCCACGACGCCATCATCATCGGCGCCCGGGGCGTGGTGGAGATCGATGAATTGCGCGAGGCCGAACACGAAAGTCAGTCTGCCTTTCCGTTCCTGCGCTCCACGCGCCTCACCGAGCCCGACGACGCCCTGCGCGGGTTTGCCGGGCAACACTGCCATCAGCGTCGCGACCGCACGGCGCTTATCGACTTGATGCACGCGCTTAACCACACCATGGTCTACACCCCCGGTGCGACCGACGTCGATACCTGCGCCGCCCAGGCCTTTGCAGGTGCAGCAGGGGTGTGCCAGGACCACACCCATGCGTTCCTGGCCTGCGCACGCAGCCTGGGGATCCCTGCGCGGTATGTGTCGGGGTATCTGTATACCGAAGACAGCACGCACCTGGCCAGCCATGCCTGGGCCGAAGCCTGGCTGGATGACGCCTGGTACAGCTTTGACGTGACCAACCAACTGGCGCGGCCGGAGCGGCACTTGAAGCTGGCCGTGGGCCTGGACTACCTCGACGCCTGCCCGGTCCGGGGCATGCGCCGTGGCGGTGGGCATGAGCAGATGCATGCCAAGGTATTCGTGGCGCCTCAGCAATGATCGCCCCCGCGCTCTGCGTTGCTTGATCGTTCCCACGCTCTGCGTGGGAATGCAGCCGAGGACGCTCCGCGTCCCAAAGCGTGACGCAGAGCATCACAAGAGGCGTTCCCACGCGGAGCGTGGGAACGATCGATACAGCGCAGGCTCAAGGTTGCTGTTTGCGGCCCGCCATATGCCGCAGATAGCCCACCAGCAAGTCCAACTCATTGTCTGGCAATACACTCGCTGTAAACGCCGGCATCTTCGCCTGTGGCCACTGCCTCAGGCTTTGCGGGTCGCGGATGTAACGCTTGAGGAAATCCCCGCTGAAATACTCGGTGGGGTTGTAGGGCACATTCAGGTCCGGCCCCATCTGGGCATCACCGCCGCCATTGAGGCGATGGCACGCCAGGCAGTTCTTCTGGAACAACGCAAAGCCCTGGTTGATCGGGTCGTTCGCCGCCAGCTTCGGGTCGGGCAATAACGCCGGGAAACGCTCGCCAACCGTCTGCAACTGCTTGAATTTCGATACCTGGAACGGCCACTGTTCGGGGCTGATATGCCCGGCTTGAGGGTTGGTCCAGACCAGATAGAACGGCCCGGCGCTGGGCTTGCCCTGTGCCAGCGGTGGCCATGGATGGGCCGGGTCTTCCACGGCCAGCCAGGCGCGGGCGCCGTTTTTTTCCAGTAACGGCGCGGCGGCAAGTTCGGCGGCAAAACCATCAAGGGCAACGGCTTGCAGGTGGTTCGCAGATTTAAGGCCCGGTAAGAGCACCGCCAGGGGCACCGCACGATAGGTCATAGTGCGCTTGTAGGACACATCATCGACGATCTGCACCGTCTGAGCGTCGGGGTGCTTGAGCAACTCGGCGGTCTGCCAGGTCTTTTGGCTGTGGTCCAACTCGATGGTCAACTGTGCCGCCGCCGCGGGCAGGCTCAGCAGCAGGGCAAAAAGGGCGAGGATCGGTTTCAAGGCACAGGCCCGTTGCGAGAGAGTGAGGGCGCACACGATAACGGAAAACGGCAGGTAAAAAGACAGCCCCTGCAAAACAGGAGCGCTAAGCGCAATGTCCTGGCAGGTGCTGCCAAAAACTGCAGGCCTGGTGCGGTGTGTGCACGCAAGCGGGGAGTGTCACCCAATAACCTTGGTTAAATTGGGCAAGATCAGAATCAAGGTGGTGGCGAACAGAATAAGTCCCGCCTGACGTACTTTCGATTGTTTGAACATGGCTGACTGCCTTTTCTTTTGTTGTTATTCCTGAGCGTCAAATGCGTGCTGGTTTATTTCAGTATCGCGAGGTGACGTTGCACTTTTCTTACAACTGTTCCAGCAAAACCCGGCAACAGCGTCTTACAGATTCAACCTTAGAGCGCCCGTTCTTTCTGGCTTAGACTCATTTCATATCAGCTAAGAAGTATTTGCGCTAAAAACGGCATGAGGCTTATTGCCATCTTGGCGCCAGCCCTAGGGCTAGACAGCTAAAACGATTAATCAGGCATTTCCCGTAGGAACCTACCGTTCGTCCGAGCGAGGGGGTCAAAAGCAATGAGCGCATCCGTCATTGAAACCGTGTCAATCGGGCCTAAGGTAGGAGCACACACCCACAGCGGTTCGAGGATGTCATGACCCAAGCTTTGATTTTTGATGCGATACGCACGCCCCGGGGTAAGGGCAAGGCCGACGGTGCCCTGCACAGCGTCAAGCCGGTAAACCTGGTGGCTGGCTTGCTCACGGCGCTGGCGCAGCGCAGCGACCTCGACACCCGCCAAGTGGATGACATCGTCCTGGGCTGCGTCACGCCCGTTGGCGACCAGGGCGCCGATATTGCCAAGACCGCCGCGCTGGTGGCCGACTGGGATGTCAGTGTGGCCGGTGTGCAGGTCAATCGCTTCTGCGCGTCGGGCCTGGAAGCGGTGAACCTGGGGGCGATGAAGGTGCGTTCCGGCTTCGAAGACCTGGTGGTTGTTGGCGGCGTCGAGTCCATGTCCCGCGTGCCCATGGGCAGCGATGGCGGCGCCTGGGTACTCGACCCGCAAACCAATATGCACAGCCACTTCACGCCCCAAGGCATTGGCGCCGACCTGATTGCCACCCTGGAAGGCTTCACGCGCCAGGATGTCGACGCCTTTGCCCTACAGTCCCAGCAGAAAGCAGCCAGGGCGCGGGCAGACGGTTCCTTCAATAAGTCGCTAATCGCGGTGCACGACCAGAACGGCATCGTGCTGCTGGACCATGACGAATTTATCCGCGGCGACTCAACCCTCGAGGGCTTGGGCAAGCTCAAGCCGAGCTTCGAAATGATGGGCCAGATGGGTTTCGACGCCACCGCGTTGCGGGTCTACAGCCACGTGGAGCGCATCCACCATGTGCACACGCCGGGCAACAGTTCCGGCATTGTGGATGGCGCCGCGTTGATGCTGATCGGTTCCGAGGCCAAAGGCCGTGAACTGGGCCTGCAACCGCGGGCTCGTATTGTCGCCACGGCGGTGACCAGTACCGACCCGACCATCATGCTCACCGGCCCCGCGCCGGCCACTCGCAAGGCGCTGGCCAAGGCTGGCCTGCGGGTCGAGGACATCGACCTGTTCGAAGTCAACGAAGCCTTCGCTTCGGTCGTGCTCAAGTTCATCAAGGACATGGGCATCGACGCCGCACGGGTCAATGTCAACGGCGGCTCCATCGCCATGGGCCACCCCTTGGGCGCCACCGGCTGCGCGATTCTCGGCACCTTGCTCGACGAGCTGGAGGCGCGCCAGCAACGCTACGGCCTGGCCACTTTATGCGTCGGCGGTGGCATGGGTATCGCCACCATCATCGAACGTCTCTGAGCCTAAGGAATTTGTCATGACCGATGCCATTCGTTACGAAAAAGGCCAGGACCAGATCGTGGTGCTGACCCTCGACATGCCCGGCCAGAGCGCCAACACCATGAACGCCGCCTACCGTGAAGCCATGGCGGCCACCCTCACGCGCCTGGAAGCTGAAAAGGACGAGATCGCCGGGGTGGTGATCACCTCGGCCAAGAAGACCTTTTTTGCCGGGGGCGACCTCAATGAGCTGATCAAGGTCGATAAAGCCCACGCCAAGGCGTTCTACGACAGTGTCTTGGTATTGAAAGCGCAATTACGCCGCCTGGAAACCCTCGGCAAACCGGTGGTGGCCGCGATCAATGGCGCGGCCCTGGGCGGCGGTTGGGAAATTTGCCTGGCCTGCCATCACCGGGTCGCGCTGGACGACAAGTCCGTGCAACTGGGCTTGCCGGAAGTCACCCTTGGCCTGTTGCCAGGGGGCGGCGGCGTGGTGCGCATGGTGCGCATGCTCGGCCTGGAAAAAGCCTTGCCGTATTTGCTCGAAGGCAAAAAGGTGCGGCCCGCCCAGGCCCTGCAAGCGGGCCTGATTGATGAGTTGGCGGCAGATCGCGAGGCATTGCTGGCACAGGCCCGTGCCTGGGTTCTGGCTAATCCCGACGTCAGGCAACCCTGGGACAACAAGGGCTACGCGATTCCCGGCGGCACGCCGTCCCACCCTAAAGTCGCGCAAATGCTCGCCATTGCCCCATCGATTTTGCGTAGCAAGACCCAAGGCTGCTTCCCTGCGCCGGAGAAAATCCTCTGTGCGGCGGTCGAGGGCGCCCAGGTGGACTTCGACACCGCGCACCTGATCGAAACCCGCTACTTCACCGAACTGGTGACCGGGCAAGTGGCAAAAAACATGATCGGCACCTTCTGGTTCCAGCTCAACCAAATCAACGCCGGCAGCTCGCGCCCGCAGGGCTTCGCGCCTTATGTAACGCGCAAAGTCGGTGTGCTCGGCGCCGGGATGATGGGCGCGGGCATCGCCTATGTCAGTGCCTGTGCGGGTATCGAGGTGGTGCTCAAAGACATCACCCTGGCCGCCGCTGAAAAAGGCAAAGCCCATTCGGCCGCATTGCTGGACAAGAAAGTCAGCCGTGGGCAATTGACCGCCGAACAGCGCGAAACCACCCTGGCGCGCATTCATCCTACTCAGGATGACGCCGGCCTGGCCGGCTGCGACCTGATCATCGAGGCCGTATTCGAAGACCGCGCACTCAAGGCCAAGGTCTCGGCCGCGGCGCAAAGTGTGGTGGGGGCCGACGCGGTGATCGCCTCCAACACCTCCACCTTGCCCATCAGCGGCTTGGCCACGGCGGTGCCCGATCAAGCCAAGTTCATCGGCCTGCACTTCTTCAGCCCCGTGGACAAGATGCCCCTGGTGGAAATCATCAAGGGGGCGCGCACCAGCGACGAAACCCTGGCCCGAGGGTTTGACTTCGTACTGCAAATCAAGAAAACCCCGATTGTGGTCAACGACAGTCGCGGCTTTTTCACCTCGCGGGTATTCGGCACCTTTACCAACGAAGGCATCGCCATGCTCGGCGAAGGCGTGGCCGCGCCGATGATCGAGACCGAAGCGCGCAAGGCCGGCATGCCGGTGGGGCCGTTGGCGGTGTCCGATGAAGTGTCCCTCAGCCTGATGAGCCATATCCGACAGCAAACGGCCAAGGACCTGCAGGCCGAAGGCAAGGCCATGCCGAACCATCCGGCGACGGCGGTGATTGATCTGTTGGTGAACGAATACAAGCGCACGGGCAAGGCGGCCGGCGGTGGTTTTTACGACTATCCCGCTGGAGGCCAGAAGCACCTGTGGCCTGAGCTGAAAACCCGGTTTGAACAGCCCGACGAGCAAATCTCACCCCAGGACGTGCGCGACCGCTTGTTGTTTATCCAAGCCATCGAAACCGTGCGCTGTGTGGAGGAGGGCGTGTTGATGTCCACGGCGGATGCCAACGTTGGTTCAATCTTCGGCATCGGCTTTGCCGCGTGGAGTGGCGGCGCGTTGCAGTTTATCAACCAGTACGGGCTGAACGACTTCATCGCCCGCGCCCGCTACCTGGCAGAGCAGTATGGGGAGCGCTTCTCGCCGCCGGCGTTGTTGTTGGAGAAAGCCGCGCAGGGTGAAGTGTTCCGGTAATCAAAATGTAGGAGGGGAGAGCTTGCTTTGAAGGTGTATTTCAAGGCAGGCTCTGGGGTGTGCAATATTCCCATCGCCGTGTCAGGTATTTTTTATGTCGCTACGCGTCTGCATCCTGGAAACCGATATTCTGCGCCCCGCTTTGATCGATGAGTACCAAGGCTATGGGCAGATGTTCAAGCGCCTGTTCGCCAAGCAACCGATTGCCGCCGAGTTTGTGGTCTACAACGTGGTGCAGGGCGAGTACCCACCGGATGACGAAGTGTTTGACGCGTACCTGATCACCGGCAGCAAGGCCGATTCCTTCGGTACCGACCCTTGGATCCAGACGCTCAAGACCTACCTGCTCACGCGTTATGAGCGCGGCGACAAGCTGCTGGGCGTGTGCTTCGGCCATCAGTTGCTCGCGCTGCTCTTGGGCGGCAAGGCCGAACGTGCCAGCCAGGGCTGGGGCATGGGCACCCACGCTTACAAGCTGGATGCCAAGACGCCATGGATGAGCCCCGAGGTGCCGGAGCTGACGCTATTGATCAGCCACCAGGACCAAGTCACCACCTTGCCAGAAAACGCCACCGTGATCGCCTCGAGCGAATTCTGCCCGTTTGCCGCTTATCACATTGGCGACCAAGTGCTGTGCTTCCAGGGCCATCCGGAGTTTGTTCACGACTATTCCCGTGAGTTGCTGGAAATACTTCAGACAACCCTGGGTGAAAAGGTCTACAGCAACGGCGTGGC
This sequence comes from Pseudomonas sp. CCI1.1, assembly GCF_034348165.1. Classification (NCBI taxonomy): domain Bacteria; kingdom Pseudomonadati; phylum Pseudomonadota; class Gammaproteobacteria; order Pseudomonadales; family Pseudomonadaceae; genus Pseudomonas; species Pseudomonas sp. CCI1.1. The sequence goes on along the minus strand of NZ_CP133780.1, from coordinate 2,914,685 downwards.
CAGCCTGGAGCGCGACCACCACGGCGTGACCGTGGCGGAGTGGATGATGCGCTTTGTGGCGCACCAGCCTGAAGCCAAGGCTTAAAGCCAGCCCGAACGCTTGAAGCTGGCCCATAAACCGGTACAGCCCAAGGTAATAAAACCGAGCACCGCAAAATAGCCGTAGTGCCATTGCAGCTCGGGCATGTTCTGGAAGTTCATCCCGTAAATCCCCGCCACCGCCGTGGGGAACGCCAGGATCGCCGCCCACGCGGCGAACTTGCGCTGCACCACACTCTGGCGCGACGCCTCCAGCAACACACCGATCTCGATGGTCTGGCTGGCAATGTCGCGCAGGGTGGTGAGGTCTTCCATTTGCCGCGTCACGTGGATTTGCACATCACGGAAATACGGGCGCATGTTCTTGTCGATAAACGGGAAGCTCAGCTTCTGCAACTCCTGGCTGATCTCCACCATTGGCGCCACGTGCCGCTTGAGCCGTAACACATCGCGGCGCAGGCCGTGGAGGTGCTGGATATCGCGCTCGTTGAGCGAACTGCACAGCACGTTACGCTCCAACTCATCAATCTCGGCGTGGATCGCCTCGCTCACCGGCTGGTAGTTTTCAGTGACAAAATCCAGCAACGCATAGAGTACGAAATCTTCCCCATGCTCCAGCAACAACGGGCGCGCCTCACAACGCTGGCGCACAAAACCGTAGGATGCCGAGTGACCGTTGCGGGCGGTGATGATGTAGCCGTTGCCGGCAAAAATATGGGTTTCGATAAACTCCAGCTTGCCGTTCTCGCGCACCGGTGAGTAGGTGACGATAAACAGCGCGTCGCCGAAGGTTTCCAGCTTTGGGCGGCTGTGTTTTTCCATCGCGTCTTCAATCGCCAGCTCGTGCAGGTTGAACTGGCGTTGCAGGTTGTTCAGTTCCTGGGCGCTGGGTTCTTCCAGGCCGATCCACACAAAGTGCCCAGGTTTGGCGGCCCAGGCCGCGCCTTCATCGAGAGTGATATCCGAGACTTTCTTACCGGCGCTATAGACGGCAGCCGCAACAACTCTACCCATGGTGCTGATCACTTCTTATCAAGAGGACAGATGTTGGGCAGCTTAGCCTGAATGGCGTTCCGTTGTTGCTGGCTGATATCACTGATCGTTCCCACGCTCTGCGTGGGAATGCCGCCCGTGACGCTCCGCGTCACCCTAAGCGGGCGCCTACGCGCGTTGCAGTTCGCGGTCCATCTGTGCAATGCACTCATTCATCTGCGTCTGACACGTCAGCAGCAACTGAGGGATGTCATCCACCGTCAAGCCACAGGTAGGAATCGGCGGCAACGAGCGTATCAGCACACTGCCACTGTCCCAACGATTGAGCTTCATCTGCGTCACGTAATTGCTGACGCACACCTGCACGATAGGTACACCGGCCGCAATCGCCATATGGAACGCACCTTTCTTGAACGGCAACAACCCTTTGCCCAGGTTGCGCGTGCCCTCCGGGAACACCCAGATCGACGTGTCCTCATGCTGCAAGGTATGCGTGGTGGTCAGCATCGCACGTCGCGCCTTGTGTGCATTGCCACGGTCAATCAGCACATTGCCCGCCAGCCAGAACAGCTGGCCGAACAGCGGTACCCATTTCAGGCTTTTCTTGGCGATGCAGACCGTGCGGTGCGGCACTACATTGCCGAGCACAAACAGATCGTAGTTGGACTGATGGTTAGCGATTACCACGCAGGTACCGGGCTTGTTGCGCAGCGAGTCGACGTCGGCCTTCACGTTCAAGCCCAGGATCCGCATGGCCGGCAACGCATAGAGGCGAGCGCAGAGACGGCTGTTGTCCGGATTGAACGGCCGGCACACACCGACCAACACACCCAGCACGCCAGCGATCAGAAAGTGCAGGCTCATCAACAACATACGCAACAGAAAAAGCATCGACACGGCCCATCGGGACAAAAGGTGGCGCAGTGTACGGATGTGCACTGTATTCGGCAATTGCCCCTACAGACGTAGGAGATAGCCGATGTTTAAGCGCATGTTTCCACATTGGCCGATAACGGCTAGCTAGAGCGGCTACGGACGTTTCACACTTATAGGTAAGAAAAAGCCCGACTCAAGGTCGGGCTCAGGCACAGCAGGGGTAGGGCTTAGCTCAGGCTATGGCCCTGATCCTGGATGATTGCATCGTCCAGGGCTTCGAGCAGTGCACGGCGCACTTTCAACTTGGTGTGCTTGTGCGCGTTCATATTGATCTTCTTCAGCTGCCGCGCCGCTTCCAGTGCGGCGGCGTGCAGTTCTTCGGGTGCCACCACCTTGTCGAGGAAACCTGCGTGCAGGGCGCCTTGCGGATCAAACATCTCGGCATTGATCACCGAACGCTGAAACGCCGACTTACGCAGGCGATCCCGCGCCAGCTCGATACCGGCGTGGTGCATGGTCATGCCAATCGCCACTTCATTCAGACCAATGCTGAACGGGCCTTCGACGCCAATCCGATAATCGGCCGACAACAACAGGAACGCGCCTTTGGCCACCGCATGGCCAGGGCAGGCCACGATCACCGGGAACGGATGCGCCAACATCCGCCGCGCCAGGGTCGAACCCGAGGTCACCAGGCTGATTGCCTCTTTAGGGCCGGCGGTCATCACCTTCAAATCATAACCACCCGACAAAATCCCCGGCGTGCCCGTGATGATCACCACCGCCCGATCCTTCTCGGCCTGATCCAGCGCCGCATTAAACTCACTGACCACCGCCGGAGAAATGGCATTCACCTTGCCGTTGCTCAGGGTCAGGGTCGCGATACCGTCTTCGAAGTGGTAGGCAATCAACTCACTCATGACGCGGTTCCTTGTAGGGCTTGTTATAGAGGTAGATGCGCAGACGTTACTCACCACGCCCGCGCGGGTAAAGCGCCGTGACTGACTACCCAGTCAGGCTTTTGCCCCATCCTCAAGGGTAGACACCCCGCAGCAGGGCGCAGCAAGCGCTCCAGACGCGTGCCGCCGCTGCCTGAGAATGGCACAATCATCACCCCTTGCCGCGCGGTGAATGGCATAACGGTCTAACCGCATGAAAATTCTGAAAAAAACCTTTGCCATCAGAAAGGCTTTCGACTACATTAGCGCGCCTCGACAGACTGAACTGGTTTGACGAGATACGGTGAAGTGTCCGAGTGGCTTAAGGAGCACGCCTGGAAAGTGTGTATACAAGAAATTGTATCGAGAGTTCGAATCTCTCCTTCACCGCCACATTGTTATGAAAAAGCCCCGTTTTTCGGGGCTTTTTTGTGCCTGATGATTTTCTCCCTCCCTTTGTTCCCCATTCGGATTTTTGAAAGGCAGCCTCGCCGCCAGGTGGCTCTCGACGGGGCGCTTTTTCGTATTAGCAATCCACCCTGGCGTCTGTGCGCAGCTCGTTGAGCTGATCTCTATTGATTTCGACCCAATGAGCAACCAGGAAAAATCTGCGACAGGATTTGGTGGCGGTACAGGTGCTGTCCCCTGTTTTGAGTGACCTCCACATGCGTATTACCGACACCTATCACTGATTTATCGATGTTAGTGGTCTAATAGTTTGGCCATGATCTTTGACACGGTCATCCTCGATAACGATTTTGCTGCTGGAGGAGACGTAGTACTCGCTCGTCTGTGCGAGGTCTTGGACGAGCATTAAATAGCCTCTTGAATCGCTACGCGACCACGTGTCGCTATTGCCTTGCTCTATTGAGAAGTAGTCCTCACTGGGGTTGCTATCAGTCTTCCATGAACTTACTGCAACTTTTACAACTCTGCTTGCGCCGTTTGTGATTGTGATAGTCATATTTACATTCCTTTTGGATTTTGAATTCCATGAGTTGGCTCCCTATTTGGAATAAAGCTGCAGACTTGCCACTGCTACAAAAAAACCGTAGTTAGGTTAACTCGCTGATTAAGCCATATCCAAGTGATACTGGAGGCGCTCAATGCTGGCGCCAAGTAAAATATAATGTATTGCATGGGTATATTGTCCGCCTGCTTCCACAGTCAAGCCTACAGACGGGAAAATGCAAGGAGAGGGGGACAGATTTTTTTGATTTTCTTCCTCCTCGTTCAAAGCAAACAACCCCCCCCCCAGGTTTCGAAAGAAACCTGGGGGTTTGTAATTTTTGAGCTTGGAAAACCTACTGTTCTTAGATCATGCGCACGGCATATCTATTCGTACGCGCAGACGGTTGACGTCGTTGAAGGGTGATCCACCAGCTCTGGCACCAGGCTGTCATATTCGCGGTGCATTCCACGCGTGCCAATGCGTGTGGTCAGAATGTCGGTGATCGCCTGACTGATGTGCTAGCGCTCGCTGATAGCACCGCCGGTATGTCGATTCATGATGGATCGGCACCCCAGACTGGTCGCCGCCGGCCTTGACGCCGGTGTGCGGGTGTTTGACCAAACTGACGCCGGCTGCGATCACATCACTAGATACCTGGACTTGGCCGGTTACGTCTGACTCCTGGTTTGGATGTAGTCACCTTTGTGGGTGATGTCGCCTTCTAGGTTGATGCCGCCGAAGCGTCGCGAACTATCGGATAAAAATAGCGACTGCCAGAATTATAATAATCATGCCTAATGAGGCGATCGCAGTGATAATAGAATTAAGTTTTTTATGGAGTTTTTCAATTGTGGTGGTTAGTTTTTTGATTTCTACGTCATGGCAGGTGTGTTTTTCGCTGGAGGCTGCTGAGTCATTATCGAGAGAGCTTTTGTCTGCGTGAGCTGCAATGATACTTCCGCCTGCTCCTGAGCAAGCAAATAATAATACTTGCGAGTAGATATCCAAGTAATCTTTGTAATGCTGCGGAATGGTATTGGAAGGAACAAAGATGTAAATTATTTTCAAGTATAAAGTTTGAAATAACACGCCAAACATTATAATGAATAACCCTTTGATCACTCTGTCCTGCTTGAGGTCAAGTATCATGATGAGAGCCAAAAAGACACCTAGGATCAATGTTGATATGGCTATTTCTGGCTTGCCGAATATGCCAGCTGTGATAGGTGATACAAACGCTAGTATGAAAGCAGCCACCCACAAGCCTACGATCATTTTGTAGTTTGGCTTTGCCATGTTTTGCTTTCCTTGCATTTTAGTTCTCGATCAAAAAGAGTTCATTGAGTTGGTTTTGTCAGTAAGGCGTCGCGAATTATATCAAGGTCTATGTCTATGAGCCCTAATAGTTCAGGTTGCTCGTAACGAATCTCTGGTGCACTGCGCTGAGCACGGTCTTTGATGGCTACGTCGCAATTCCTGGCCGATAGAGCGGGCGAGTTGATTGCGGGCGGCTGGCTGGAGTTGCTCCAGCGGGAAAAGGGGACGAATTTATTTACTTTATGGCCCGCACAGCGTTGTGTTTTATCGCTAACTTCGCCGAGGGGAACCCTCATGTTATTTCCGGCTCAGGGTTGCTATCGAAAGTCCGGAAACAGCAAAGGTGAAACCCGCGCCCAGAATCGACCAAAGCAGTCAAAAGCCAAATCGCCGAGTTGTTGTGTGTGGCGTATGTTGACGCCGTCGGCAATGGGGCGGGTGAGTTTAAGGGATAGGCGTTTTTCGGCACGGCCTGCGCGGTTACGGATAGACTGGACGCCTCAATTTTTCAGGATGCAGCACTCATGTTCAAAGTTGCCCTCGCTTCCTTGCTGTTGACCTGCACTTTTTGCGCTCACGCGGGTACGACGGTCGATGTGTCGAAGATTTACGGCAAGATTCAGTTTGTGGACAGCTATCCCGACTACAAGGTGAAGGTGGTGAATCAATTCCCCGACCTCAAAGTAAAGAAGGTGGATTCCTGGCCGGATTCTGTCGGGAAATGGCAAACCGTTGATAGCTATCCTGATTACAAGATCCAGATTGTCGATTCCTATCCGGACTTCACTATTGAATATGTAGAGAGCTGGCCTGGAGTCAATTGATCGCGGTAAACCGTTGCAGGTGGTCTGAGACGGCTTGTGGGGCGGGCTGGTGATCAGGGCTCTGTAAAACCGTAGTCCTTCTTCTCACTCTCTCTGTTGATCTGGCCCAAGCTGTTAAGCAAATCGGGTATCTTTGCCGCCTCAGCCGCCAGCCTGCCTCAGGCGCAGCGCATGATCGTTTGTTTAGGGAAGAATGGAATGACACTCAGGGTGTTGGTAGTCGGTGGCTACGGCAATTTCGGCAGCATCGTTTGCCGGCATCTGGTGTTGGCGCCGGGCATTGAACTGGTGATCTCGGGTCGCGACCCACATAAGCTGCAGCACAAGGTGGATGAGCTGAAAAGCCAGTCGAACACCGCTTGCGAAGGCTGGTGCGGCGATGCCATGGGCGCCGGGTTCGCCTCCGTTTTGCGGTCGATGAACATCACGTGGGTGATCCACACCGGCGGCCCGTTCCAGGGGCAGTCCTATGCTGTCGCCCAGAGTTGCATCGACGCTGGCGTGAACTACTGCGACTTGTCCGACTGCCGCACCTTCGTCAACGGCGTGAGCGTGCTGGATGCACAAGCACGGCAGGCAGGCGTGGCGATTCTTAGCGGGTGCAGCTCCGTGCCGACGCTGTCGTCCGCCATCATCGATCAGTATCGCTATCGCTTCACCCGTATCGACTCGATCGAGCACGGTATTTCCTCCTCGGCCAAGATGCCGGGCCTGTCCACCGTCGAAGGTGTGCTGGCTTACGCGGGCAAACCCATCAAGCAGCTCAGGCATGGCCAGGTGCATGAAGTGCTGGGCTGGCAGGACCTGACGCTGCGCAAGATGCCTGAGCTTGGCACGCGGGTGTTGGCCAATGTGGATGTGCCCGACATGGACATCTTTGCTGGCCGCTATGGTGCCCACACCCTGAGCTTCAAGGCTGGTGCGGGGCTCAAGCTTGGCGGTGTCGCCAACTGTCTGCTGGCCCAGGCGCTGCGGTGGGGCGTGGTGCGTGACCATCTTGCCTGGGCTGCGCGGCTGCATCGGCTGGGTACTTGGTTCGAGCGCTTTGGCGATGGCAAAAGCGCGATGTACATCGACGTGAAAGGCCTCGGTGCAGAAGGGCAACCGCTGTCCCTGGCGGTGCAACTGACGGCGCTGAATGACAAAGGCCCGGAAATCCCCAGCTGCGCCGCCGTTGCTCTGGCCCTTAAAGTCGCCCAAGGCTATGTGCCTGAACCCGGTGCGCGGCCGTGCGTTGGCGAAATCACCGTCGACGAATACATGGCCGCTATCAACGACCCGGCGAACCTCAGCCTGGCCGTGCATTTCTCTGACGGGCAGGGCTGACCATGCTCTATCTGAGCCTGAAATACATCCACATCATCGCGGCGATTTTCCTGTTTGGCTTCGGCATGGGCTCGTATCTGTATCTGATCGCCGCGAGCCGTACGGCCAACCCGCAAGTGATTGCCCATGTGGCGCGGATGGTGGTGCAGTTCGATACCTGGATCACTACGCCGGCGGGCGTCATTCAGATCATTACCGGCTTTGTGTTGGTCAAGCTTGCCCGACTTGGGTTGACCACCGAATGGGTGCTGACTTCGCTGATCATCTTCCTGTGTGTGGGGGCTCTTTGGCTGCCGGTGCTGGTGCTGCAGAAGCGTTTGCAGCAGATGGCGCTCAGTGCGGTTGAGACGTGCAGCGCGCTTGGTGATGGATACCGCGGCGTCTATAGGCAATGGTTCTGGATGGGTGTTTTGGGTTTCTCTGGGATGTTTGTGATCGTGCTGATCATGGTCACGAAGATGACGCCATGGCAGTTGATTGGGCTGTTGCTGTGTGGCTGACATCAGCGCTGGTCGTTGCACTTGAGGCACTCGGGCTGAAATAAATGCCGTTCAGGGCTTGGTATTCCAAGCCACCGCACACAACGCCAAACCCGCCACATTCAGCGACACAGGATTAAACGCTTCCCTGAGCATCGACGGGCTGAACACCGCCACATCCACCAGCAGCCCCGCCAGCGCAGTCGCAGCCACTACAAGCGGCCAGATACTGCGTGGCGAAAGCAGTATCCATATCGCCAGGGCAATTTCCCCAACCCCCGCCAGCGTGGCGAACAACTGCACCTGCTCGATCCCGTGCGCCTGGATCATTGCCCGCTCACCCTGGCTTAGCCACAGCAGCTTTGGCACCAGCCCATGGTAGGCAAACATGAAAGCCAGGCCGCCCCGGGCGATCCAGTTGATGCGCACCAGGGAATTCATGGCTGATCCTTTAAAAAGCGCTGTTCATGATCCGCGTTCGGCAACAGACAGGTATCGTATTTCCCGAACAGCCGATAGCGATTGCGCGCGATGCGGTCGTAAGCCCAATCCCGAAGAAAGCGCGGGATGCCGCGCAGGAGCAGCATTGGGTGCCAGCGGGCAGGCAGTTGCGCAATGATTTCCAACACCGCCTCCGAACGCTCCCAACAGTGCCGATCGCGGATCACTGCGAGGGTGTCGAACTGCTCCAGCGGCAACCCCGCCCACGCCAGCAGCGCCTGACCCTCGGGTGACTGCACGGCGGCTAATCGCAAGCGCCGTTGGTGGTCGTGGCGGATCAGAAACCTTGCCCAACCGTTACACAGCTTGCACACCCCGTCGAACAACACCACGGTTTCACCGGGCTTGAGGAATGGCGCGGGCGTAGGGCGGGTGTCGGAGGCAGGCATGTGTGTAGGTCCAGTCGGGCCGGGTTGGCCTGGATCATACCTGCCTTCGCCTGCACTGTAATGTTTGGAGCCACTCCCACTGGGCTTCAGGATTGGAGAATACCGAAGTCTTTTCGTACCAAACGATCATCAATGCCTATGCCGATGATGCACATCCGGAAAATGCGCGTGGCTGTGGGTCATCACCTTGTGAACATGCACATGACTGTGCGGCTGCGCCGGATCCCACTCAAACCCATGCTCATGCTGGTGATGTTCATCATGCACATGCCGATGCCCATGTTCCGTGGCTTCATGCACATGTTCATGGGCATGCCGCTCCGTCAGGTGCAGCCACACGCCTACGGCCATCAGCGCCGAAGCAATCCAGAACGCCACGGTCACCGACTCGCCAAATGCCAGCAACGCCACTGCGGCACCGAGGAAAGGTGCGGTGGAGAAATAAGCCCCGGTGCGCGCACTGCCCAGCCCGCGTAGCGCCAGCACGAACATCACCAGGCTGATGCCATAGCCGAGGAACCCCACCACCAGGATCGGCGCCAATTGCGCCACGCCCGGAATCTGCGCCCCCAGGTAAAGCCCCAGGCTGCAATTCACCAACCCCGCAATCAAACCCTTGGCGCCAGCGATAAAGAGCGCGTCAGACGCCGACACCTTGCGCGTCAGGTTGTTATCAATGCCCCAGCACAAACACGCCAGCGCGACGGCGAGCGGTCCGGTCCAGTCCTGGTGGCTGCTGTCAGCACCGGACCACGACAACACCACGCCGCCCAGCACAATGGCAAGCATGCCGAGGACGATGCGTCGGTCGGCGTTTTCGCGGAACACGACCCAGGCGATCACGGCGGTCAGTACCGATTCAAGGTTGAGCATCAGGGAGGCGCTGGCGCTGGTGGTGCGGGTCAGGCCGAACATCAGTGCAACGGGGCCGAGGAGGCCGCCGAAGGCGATGGCGCCAAGTAGCCAGGGCCATTCCGATGGAGTTAGCCCGGTAGGTTTCCAGCCGCGATCACGGATCAAGCGCACACCGGCAAGGCCGATGCCGCTGCCGAGGTAGAGCAGGCCGGCGAGCAGGATGGGCGAGAGGCCCAGGCCAAGACTTTTGGCGAGCGGGGTGCTGGCGCCGAACAGGGCGGCGGCCGCGAGGGCGTAAATGATGCTGAGGTTCATGGGCCATCCTCGAAAGTCAGGCCCATGATACGTCGCTTGCCGGGGTCAGCGCCCTGGCAATTTCGTACTTTATTGCGCGGTTTTCAGCTTGATCACATCACCGGAGATTTTGGTGGTGTAGCCGTTCAATACCCAAGCCCAGAACCACTTTTCCTGCACTTGTGTGTTGATCAACGCGTCGCCGCCCTTGGCCTTGATGGCTGCATCCTGGGCGCGTACGAAGCGGTTGTTCTGGCCGATGGGGATGACGCCCAGCAGCATGATGCCGGTGGCGCTGGCTTCGCTGTGGCCGAGGACGGTGTATTGGCTGGCGTCGTATTGCTGGGTTTTCATGGCGGTGCCGGTGCAACCTGCCAGGGTGAAACCAAGTACGGCTGCTGCAACGACTTTACTGACGTATTTCACTCATAACTCCATAGGTTCAATCTCGAGATTCAATTCTCGGGGGGGCGACACTCTAAGCGCTCAGTTGGCAGATTGAAATCAATCAGCGAGGCTGGGTCGCAGTCTGGCGGGTACTGCGCGGTGATCCCATTGCAGCCTGGTTGGGGCTCGACAGCGCCCACATTTATTCTTCGGCGTGTCAGAGATGCAGCCACGCCAGGCCACCCAACATCACCGCCACCCCGCCGGCGGTGTACGACATGCGTTTGAGCCATTCCTTGCGCGTGAGCAGGGTAATCGCCGCCAATGAAATCGCGATCTGAATCGCCGTCATCGCCTGGGCCCAGCGATGGTGCTGGTGCAGCGCTTCCTCGGATTTGTGGTCCCAGTCCCGTGAAGTGGCCTCAAGCGTTTCGGCCTGTTTACGCACTTCTTCCTTCTGGCGCTTGTAGCGCTCGATCTCCGCCTGGTAATGCGCCGCATCCACGCCGGGAATATGGCTGGCCAGTTCTGCCAGGTTCTGGCGGCTGGATTTGGCCTGGTAGTAGTTCCACTGGTTAGCGGCTTCGGTCTTGATGATGGCGGCGTTGTTCTTGTCCATCGCAGCTTCACTTTCGCTGGAGCCGGCCTGATAGCTGAGCATGGCACCGACGGTCGCCATGATCGCGGTCATCACGGCGATACGACTGGCAAAGCTATCGCCGCGGCCGTGAGCATGCTCGGTGGTGTGTTCAAGGTGTTTTTCGTGGGGGCTGGGAACTTCGAAGGCTTCGGACATGGGGCGACCGCGAACGGATTGAGGTGCGCTGATTGTTCACCAGCGCAGCTGTCTCAAGCCTGTACGTAACGCTGCAAACCTGCCACCAGTGCATCGAATGTCACCCGGCAGCGTGGGCTGTTGCGCAGGTCTTCGTGCATGCTGACCCAAGTGTCCATTTTAAACGCGAAGCCGTCAGGCAGCACTCGGCGCAGACGTGGGTCGCGCTGGGCCAGTTGTACCTGGCACCCACCGATGCCGGCACCGGCGCGGATCATTGCCAGTTGCGCCAGGTCGCTGTCGCTACTGATGGCGAAGGCGTTGCGCTCAAAACCCTTGATTGCCAGGCTGCGGATAAATGCAGTGGCTTGATCAAAGCCGATGACGGAGTGGCCGGCCAGGTCGTGCATGTGTTGGGGGATGCCGTGTTGCTGCAGGTAATCGTCACGGGCATGCAGGCCGACTTCGATCAGGCCGATACGCCGCGCCAGCAGCTGCTCCTGGCTGGGGCGCACCATGCGCACGGCAATGTCGGCTTCCAGCTGCAGCAGGTCGCTCAAGCGGTTGGTCAGCACCAGTTCCACCTTCAGGTGCGGGTGTTCCCGGCGCAATTGCGTGATGATCGGCGGCAGTACCTCCACACCCACCACTTCACTGGCCGATACTCGTACCACGCCGCGCACCTCATCGCCTTGGGACGAGGCGGCGCGTTCAAGGGCGGCGGCGGTACGCGCCATGGTTTCTGCATGCGCCCGCAGTGTGTGGGCGACCGTAGTGGGTAATAAGCCTGAGGGCGAGCGGGTGAACAACACGACGCCCAGCGCCGTTTCCAGCGCGGCGATGTGCCGCCCTACCGTGGGTTGGGTGATGCCGAGCTGCCGTGCGGCCCCCGACAGCGATCCTTCCTTGAGTACACCGAGAAATGACCGGTAAAGCTCCCAACCGATATTCGTAGCCATACATAAATGTATAGCGGCTCGATACTCTTGGGCAATTCCTCTATAGCTGTTCCGCATCCAACATACCCTCATCAACCAACAGTGGGAGAGGGTGATGAGCAAGGTTCTGATTTTGGGTGCAACCGGTGGCATTGGTGGCGAAGTGGCGCGGCAGTTGAGCGCGGCGGGCTGGGAGGTGCGGGCGTTGACTCGGGATCTGATCAAGGCTCGCAGCCAAAATCCTGTTTTTACGTGGCTAAAAGGCGATGCCCTGAATCGCGACGACGTGATCGCGGCCGCCCGGGGCTGCGCGGTAATCGTGCACGGCGTCAATCCGCCGGGTTATCGCAAATGGGCCGAGTGGGTGTTGCCGATGATCGACAACTCCATTGCGGCGGCCATCTGCGAAGGCGCGACAGTCGTGCTGCCCGGCACGGTCTACAACTTCGGGCCGGATGCATTCCCTGTGCTGCACGAAGACTCACCCCAGCACCCGCTGACTCGCAAGGGCGCGATCCGTGTGCAGATGGAGCAGCGCTTGCGAGCCGCTTCCACTCAGGGCGCCCGGGTGGTGATTGTGCGCGCTGGGGATTTTTTCGGCGCCAGGGTGGCCAATAACTGGTTTGCCCAAGGCTTGGTCAAACCCGGCAAACCGGTGCACACCATCCGCTACCCAGGCGATTACGGCGTGGCCCATCAATGGGCTTATCTGCCGGACGTAGCGCGTACAATGCTTGAGTTGATTGAGCGTCGTGCCAGTCTTGGCGCCTTCGCCTGCTTTCATATGGCTGGGTACATGGATGCGGACGGTACGCAGATGGCTAAGACGATCCAGCGTGTGGTGCTGCGCAGGACGGGCCAGCAACCCAGGGTCGGCGCGTTTCCCTGGTGGTTGTTGAACTGGGCGGCGCCTTTTGTCGTCACCGTGCGTGAGATGCAGGAGATGCGCTACCTGTGGCAAACACCGTTGCGCCTGGATAACCAGCGCCTGCTCGCGACGCTCGGCCATGAGCCCCACACACCGCTGGAACAGGCGGTGGAGGCCACCCTGGTTGGCCTGGGTTGCCTGCCTACTTGCGTTTGATCAGGCGTGCATACACGGCGAGGTTGACCACCACCACCACGGCCCCCAGCACTAATTGAGTATTCGCAGTCAGCCCGGCTGGGTAGATCATCGTCAGAATGTAATGCTCGATAAACCCACCGCCATAACCATCCTGCCCGGCCAAGTGGCGAAACAGGTTTTCCCAACGTGTAAGGGGGCAGGGCAGGTGCAGCACCTCTACCGCGATGCCCCAGGCAACGGCGGGCAGGTGCAGCCACATTACCCGGGGCCACTTCAGGGTGAGCAGGCCGCCGAACAGCACGAACAGGATAAAGGCCAGGTGGAACAGCACAAGGCCGTCGGCGGCTAGGCGGTAGAGCATGTTTGAGCTCGATGTGAGGTGAAGGGGTACGTGAATTTTTGCAGCGCGCCGTTATAGCTCCAGTTGACTGGCATTGATACCGAACGCTTTGGCTATCTTTTCCCGCGTGGTGCGGCGGGGTTTGCTGACCGCTTCCTGCTGGGCAAATGCCGATTGTGAAATACCCAGGCGTTTGGCGACTTCTTCCTGGGTCAGGCTCAGATGCTCGCGCCACGCGCGAATAGGTGTTGCGCCATCCACCAGGCGGCTGACTACCGCATGGGGGATCAGGTTTGGATCGTTTTGCTGCGCCACATAGTGTTCATAGGGAATCACCACATAGGCTGGCTCGCCCTGCATATTGTGGATGATCTGTACGGCAGTAGGTTCGCTCGTCACGTTTTTTAACCTCTTGGATGCTGACGACCTGGATGCTGCCGTCCCAGTCGAAAAGGACCCGGTAATGACCTACCCGCAAGCGATAGCTGTGAGGATGGTTAACCAGCGCCTTGACGTTGATTGCATCGGGCATGTGTTCAAGAGCGGACACGGCATCGCGTACCTGTTGCTGATGATACGAATGCAACCGAAGCAATTGTTTGACGGCTTTTCGCGTCCATTGGATTGAATTCATGGGAGGTTAATAAGTCTTTTATAAGGTTTGCAATCGGTATTTTCAGATCCGCGTCAACGGGTCATGACGTTTTCCTCTCAAACCCTAGACGGCCGCCGTCAGCGCCGACGGGTAAAACTGTTGCGTGGTATGAATCAACGGAAGGCCCACGAAGGTTGCTTGCAGGCAACGAGGGCCGTTATTGTGCTGAATCCTTTTAGTCCTCGCCCCAAGGTTGTGTTGTGATGAATGCACCGCGTACCGCTGTCCCGATCAAAGCCGTGATTTTCGATATGGACGGGTTGTTGCTGGATACCGAAGGCATCTACACCGAAGTCACGCAGATCATTGCCGAACGCTATGGTCGTACCTACGACTGGGGCATCAAGCAGCACATCATCGGGCGGGGTGCCCAGGATTTGGCCGATTACGTGGTCAAGGCCCTGGACCTGCCGATCACGCCCGCCGAGTTTCTGGAAATACGCGAACCGCTGATGAGCGAGCGCTTTCCCAAGGCCCAGGGCATGCCCGGCGCCGAGGCGTTGGTGCGGCACTTGAAGGCGCACAATATTCCGATTGCGGTGGGCACCAGTTCATCGCGTAACTCGTTTGGCCACAAGACCACCCTGCACCGTGAATGGTTTGGCCTGTTCGACACCATCGTCACCGCTGACGACCCGGAAGTAGGCGCTGCCAAGCCCGCGCCGGATATCTTCCTCACCGCCGCGCGCCGGTTGGGTGTAGCGCCTGAGGATTGCCTGGTGTTCGAAGACTCGCCGTTCGGCGTGACGGCGGCGAAGGCTGCGCACATGACCGCTATTGCGGTGCCCGATGAGGCGATGGCTGACAGCAAGTACCAGCATGCTGACCAGATTATTCGCAAGCTCGCCGACTTTGATTTGGCCGCCTACGGCTTGCCTCCCATGGCCTGACCCCGCGCGGTCAAAAATGTGGGCGCTGGCTTGCCTGCGAAAGCGGTAGTGCAGTGACAGATGTCGCACTGACACACCGCCATCGCGGGCAAGCCCGCTCCCACATTTGGTGTGCGGTTTTGCAAAATCAGGCGCTGAAACCACCGTCGATGGTCAGGCTGGCGCCCGTGATATAGCCGGCCTCCGGCCCGGCCAGATAGGCCACAAAACTGGCAATCTCCTCCACATGCCCATACCGCCCTACCGCCATCAACCCGATCAGGCTTTCGGCAAAATCACTGTTCGCCGGGTTCATATCGGTGTCCACCGGCCCAGGCTGCACGTTGTTGATGGTGATGCCCCGTGGCCCCAGGTCCCGCGCCAATCCCTTGGTCAACCCCACCAGCGCCGCCTTGCTCATGGCGTAGGGCCCGCCACCGCCAAAGGGCATGCGTTCGGCGTTGGTGCTGCCGATATTGATCACGCGGCCACCTTCGCCCATGTGCTTGGCGGCTTCCTGGGTGGCGATAAACACGCTGCGCACATTGATCGTCAAGGTCTGGTCGAAGTCTTCCAGCTTGAATGCTTCCAGCGGCGCGATGGCCAGCACGCCAGCGTTATTTACCAGGATATCCAGGCGTCCAAACGCCTCGACCGTGGCGTTGACCGCCGCGCGAATCGCCGTGGCATCGGCGCTGTCGGCGTGAATCGCCAGAGCCTGACCCCCTGCGCTGATCACCTCGTTCTGCAGTGTTTCAGCCTTGGCGGCCGAGCTGACGTAGGTAAAGGCAACCGCTGCCCCTTGGGCGGCGAGGCGCTTGACGATGGCGGCGCCAATGCCGCGGGAACCGCCTTGAATCAAGGCGACTTTGCCGGTGAGGTTATGTGTGGTCATGTCGATCTCCGAGGTAGTTGATGGAGCGAGTATCGACCTCACCCGCGCAGCTCGGTAGCCCGTGGTTGCTATAGTCTGTGTAAACCAAAAGTTTAGAGTGGAGCGATATGGAAAGCTTTGGCAGTATCGAATGCTTTGTGCGCAGCGCCGAGGGTGGCAGCTTTGCCGAGGCTGCACGGCACCTGAGCCTCACTCCCGCAGCGGTGGGTAAAAGCGTCGCCAAGTTGGAGGCGCGCCTCGGGGTGCGGCTGTTCCAGCGCAGCACTCGGCGTCTGGTGCTGACCGAAGCCGGCAAGGTGTTCCTGGCGGAAGTCAGCGGCAGCCTCACCACCATTCAGAATGCGGTCGCCAACCTGGCCAGTGCCGAAGGGCGGCCGGTGGGCACGCTCAAGGTCAGCATGGGGCCAGTGTTCGGCAATCGGTATGTGGTGCCGTTGTTGGGCGAATTCATGCGGCGCTGTCCGGATATCAGCCCGGACTGGCATTTCGATAACCGCCAGGTCGACCTGATCGGGCAAGGCTTCGATGCGGCCATTGGCGGCGGGTTTGAGCTGCCCCAAGGCGTGGTGGCGCGCAAGTTGACCCCGGCGCACCGGGTGCTGGTGGCGTCGCCGGATTACCTGGCGCGACGCTTGCCGGTGCGGGCGCCCGACGACCTGTCGCACTGCCTCGGCATCTTGATTCGCTCGCCGCAGACTGGCCGGGTGCGTTCATGGCAACTGACCCACCGTGAGCGCGAGCACAGCCCACTGGTACTGAAGCCAGCCATGACCATGAGCGACTCCGAAGCCGCCTGCTGCGCCAGTGCCCAGGGCCTTGGCATCGCGCTGGTGAGCATGCCTATGGCCGTGCCGTTCCTGGACAGCGGTGCGTTGGTGCGAGTGTTACCCGATTGGTATGTGGACGACGGTAATATTTCCATCTACTACGCCGAGCATAAGTTGCTGCCGGGCAAGACGCGGGCGTTTGTGGATTTCATTATTGAGCAGTTCGCCGAGCAGAAACTGGCTCAACGATTCAGTGCCATCTGAGCAGGGCCTTGCATCGAGTCGTGGCCATCGCGGGCAAGCCCGGCTCCCACAGTGATCGCAATCCAATGTGGGAGTCGGGCTTGCCCGCGATGCAGGCGCATCGGTCTACCGCCCGAACTTGCCCGGCCATCCAATGACTTTCTTCGGCCGCGGCGCCGCATACGTCCTGATCTTCGAGGTCGACAACCCCAACCGCACCAACGACTCGGCCACCATCACCGCCGCCGTCACTCCGTCCACCACTGGCACCCCGGTGCGCTGGCGGATCTGCTCATCCAGCCCGGCCATGCCGCCGCAGCCCAGGCAGATCACCTCGGCCTTGTCGTCGCGGATGGCCAGTTCGGCCTGGCGCACGATGGCCTCCGTGGCGCCCAGCGGGTCTTCTTCCAGTTCCAGCACCGCCATGCCGCTGGCGCGCACCGAAGCACAGCGCTGGTAGAGGCCGGCGAGTTTCAGCCGGTCTTCAATCAGCGGCACAGTGCGGTCCAGGGTGGTCACCACCGAGTAGGCGTGCCCCAGGAACATCGCGGTGCTGGCCGCCGCTTCGGTGATATCCACCACCGGCACATTGAGCAGTTCCTGCAGGCCTTCACGGCCATGTTCGCCATAGCCGGCCTGGATCACCGCATCAAAGGGCTGGTCGTAGGCCATTACCCGATCCATCACGGCGATGGCTGCCAGATAGCTTTCAAAATTGCCTTCCACCGATTCTGCGCCGAAGTACGGGGTGAGCCCGACAATCTCGGTGCCCGGTGAAGCCACGGCCCGTGCTTGCTGGGCAATGGTGTCGGTAATGGATTCGGTGGTGTTGACGTTGACCACGAGGATACGCATGGAAAGTCCTTGTTTAATGACTGACGTTATCGACGGCAATGCTTTCGCCGCTGACATCGGCGTAGTGCGGTTGACGCTTGGCAATCAGCAGGTACAGCAACCCTGCAATGCCGGCGCCAAACAACCAGGAAAACGGCGAGACGCTGGCAAACCCCGGCAACAGCGCCAGCAGGATGGCGATCACCGCCGCCGGAATGAACGCCGCCACCGCACGCATATTCACCCCCCGGCTGTAGTAATAAATGCCTTGGGGGTCTTCGCTGTACAGCTGCGGCACATCCACCTGGCTTTTACGGATCAGCCAGTAATCGACCATGATCACCCCGTACAACGGCCCCAGCAGCGCGCCGAGGCCAGAGAGGAAATACACGATCACCAGTGGGCTGTTATAGAGGTTCCACGGCAGGATCAGCACGGCAACGAAGGCGCTGATCAGTCCGGCGCGGCGAAAGTTCAGGTACTTGGGCGCCAGGTTGCTTAATACAAAGGCCGGGGCGACGAAGTTGGCCATGATGTTCACCGCCACGGTGACGATCAGGAAGGCCAGGCAGCCGAGCACGAGAAAGAAGGTGTTGGGGATCGCCGCGATGATTTCGGTCGGGCTTTCGATCACGCGGCCATTGAGCTGGAACTGCCCGCCGCACAGCAGCACGGTGATGGCGGCGAACACCAGGATATTCACCGGCAGGCCCCAGAAGTTGCCGACCTGGATAGTCCTGCGGCAGGGTGAGGAACGGGCGAAGTCGCAGAAGTTGAGGATCAAGGTGCCGTAGATGGCCAGCCACAGCGCGCCGCCGGCAAAGATATTGCGCCACATCTCGCCGCCACTCAGGGGCTCGCGGATCGACCAGGCAATTTGCCCGTTCGCCTGGAAGTACATCCAGCCGGCCAGTGCGGCCACGGTCAGCAGAATCACCGGCCCGGCGAAGCCTTCATAGCGACGTACCATTTCCATGCCATAGGCGAGAATCACCAACTGCACCAGCCAGATCGCCACAAAGCACGCCCAACCCAGGGTCGACAGCCCCAGAATCGAGTCGTGGTCATAATCGGCAAAGCCTGGATGAATGGCGGTCAGCAGCACGCGGAAAACTACCGAGGCCAGGTAGGTCTGGATCCCAAACCAGGCAATCGCAATTACCGCCCGAATCAACGCCGGAATCTGCGCCCCATGAATGCCGAAGCTGATACGGCTGATAACCGGAAACGGCACACCGGTCTTCTGCCCCATGTAGCCCGACAAGTTCATAAAGAAGTACACCAGCGCCGCGCCGATCCCCAGGGACAGCAATATTTGCCAGCCGCCCAGGCCTAATGCATATAAGCCGATGGCGAATGAGTAGTTGGCGATGTTGTGCACGTCATTGGTCCACAACGCGAAGATGCTATAGCGCCCCCAGCGTCGGCCTTCGACCTTGGTGGGCGCCAGGTCCTTGTTGTGCAGGCGCGGGCTGAGTACCAGCGGACCGGGGCCGGCGGCCGCAGGGTTTAACGGGGAGGAGGGCAGATCCAGTGCGAGGGTGTTCGAGAGACTTGTACGCATTCCGGCAGGCTCCAGCGCATCTGCAGCAAAGCGGCGGATGGCAAAGTGTATGTAGGTTTTGTATTGATTGTATACAAAGCGTACTTCTGCCTAAGCCATATGCGTGCCAATTCTCGATATATGAAAATCTTGGCTAATTTCGTTTTTATATAGGTTGAGAATAACTCACTGAATTACGGACACTATAAGTTGACCGTTTGAACAGGTATTTATTTTTTTGTTAATTGGAGGGCTATTTATAGACGGCGCCATTGGCGCAGAGAGATGTTACGTTTTGGTGCGTTGTATATTAAGTTGCACACAAAAATGGCACTTATGGTTACAAGGTTGTGTACAAGATTTACCCGGCCCAAAAAAGGAAATCTCGCTTTCTGTAGGAGCGAGCAAGCTCGCTCCTACAGAGGCGGTGGCATGAGAGGCTCAAGCCTTGCTGATGATATTCCCCGCATGCAGCCCGCATTCCTTCTGCGTGGCTTCTTCCCACCACCAGCGGCCTTCGCGCTCATGCTGGCGGGGCAGTACCGGCCGGGTGCAAGGCTCGCAGCCGATGCTGATGAAGCCGCGCTCATGCAGGCTGTTGTACGGCAGCTCCAGCATGCGGATGTAGCCCCACACCTCTTCGCTGGTCATCTGCGCCAGCGGGTTGAACTTGTACAGGGTGCGTTCCGGTGTGGAGAACGCCGTGTCGATTTCCAGCGCCGCCACCTGGCTGCGAGTGCCGGGGCTCTGGTCGCGGCGCTGGCCGGTGGCCCAGGCGCTGACGCCTGCGAGTTTGCGGCGCAGCGGTTCGATCTTGCGGATGCCGCAGCATTCGCCATGGCCGTCCTTATAGAAGCTGAACAGGCCTTTTTCTTTGACGAAGGGCTCCAGCTTGCTCGGGTCTGGCGAGATCAGCTCGATGTCGATCTTGTAGAACTCACGCACCTGCTCGATAAACCGGTAGGTCTCCGGATGCAGGCGGCCGGTGTCGAGGCTGAACACCTTGACGTTCTTGTTCAGCTTCCAGGCCATGTCCACCAGCACCACATCCTCGGCACCGCTGAAGGAAATCCACAGGTCATCGCCGAACTGGCTGAACGCCAGCTTGAGAATGTCCTGGGCAGACTTGTTGGCATAAGTCGTGGCGAGTTCAACGACGTCGAAGGCTTGGTTCATCAGGACGGTTCCTACAGGTCAGTGGCGCTGAGCGCTCTCTAGGAGGGCGATGGTATCAAAAACTGTCCCGCGTTGCGGCGGCTGGCTTGAGTCGCTAGAGTTCGGCAGTCCTTTTGCTCGCTCAACTAACAACATCTAATAGGAGTGTCGTGTGGAAATTGCCTGCCTTGACCTGGAAGGGGTACTGGTTCCGGAAATCTGGATCGCCTTTGCCGAGAAAACCGGCATTGAGTCCCTGCGGGCCACCACCCGTGACATCCCCGACTACGACGTGCTGATGCAACAGCGCCTGCGTATCCTCGACGAGCATGGGCTCAAGTTGGCCGATATCCAGGCCGTGATCGCCACACTCAAGCCGCTGGACGGCGCGATCGAGTTCGTCAACTGGCTGCGCGAGCGCTTTCAGGTGGTGATCCTGTCCGACACCTTCTACGAGTTCTCCCAGCCGCTGATGCGTCAGCTGGGGTTCCCGACCTTGCTTTGCCACCGCTTGATCACCGATGAAAACGACCGGGTGGTCAGCTACCAACTGCGCCAGAAAGACCCCAAGCGCCAATCAGTGCTGGCATTCAAGACCCTCTACTACCGCGTGATCGCTGCCGGTGATTCCTACAATGACACCAGCATGCTGGGTGAAGCTGACCGTGGGATTCTGTTCCATGCGCCGGACAATGTGATTCGCGAATTCCCGCAGTTCCCGGCGGTGCATACGTTTGAAGACTTGAAAAAAGAGTTTATCAAGGCGTCGAATCGGCAGTTGAGCCTGTAAGTTATGCGGCGCGGCTGATTGCCCCATCGCAGGCAAGCCAGCTCCCACCTTCGACCCTGTAACGTCAAACGACGCGGTCAACTGAGGGAGCCGGGGTTGCCCGCGATGGCGTCGGCTCCGTCACCGCCTGACCCTCGGCCAGCAAGCGCTCATAAGGAATACGCAAGCCTTCATGCAGGCGTTTGATCATCGCCAGGCTCAGCTTGCGCTTGTGGTTCAGCACCTCTGACACCCGCCCACTGGTGCCGATAAAGGGCTCCAGGTCGCGGGCGGTCATGCCCAATTGCTCCATGCGAAACTTGATAGCCTCTACCGGATCCGAAGGGGGCATGGGGTAATGCTCGGCTTCGTACTTCTCGATGAGGATTGCCAGGATTTCCAGCTCATCACCTTCAGGCGAGCCGGGTAGTGCTCCCCATATCTGCTCGACTCGTACGAGTGCCGCAGTCAGGTCTTCCTGGGAGTGAATAGGTTTGATGTTCATCACGCAGTCTCCGCGTTGATCTGGTCGTACTGAGCGTGGGTCCCCACGTACCGTATAAACCCTAGTTGTCGCTGGTAGTCGATGGCCATGATCACTCGATACTTGTTGCCGCCGACGTTGAACACGACCCTGCCGCCCTTAAGAATGCTCGCTGTTCTGAGCTCGGCCTCGAGTGCTTGCGGTGTTGGATAATTGGCCTTTTCCATGTGCCGATACCACTCGACCAGCGGTGTTCTGGCGTCGCTATAAGCTGAATGGCTTTCCCAGAATATTCGTAGGGTAGAGAGAGCGATTATCCGCATCGCTTCAACCTCCCATTTTGGGAGATCATAGGTGCGATTGCGCGGTTAGGCAATCTCGGAAATATTTCCAGACGAGGAGGTAGTCGCTTCATGTGATCCTTCACAGGTGGCGGTGGACGGTCGATCCGGACGCTATCTGCAAGCGTCTATTCCGTCCACAGCGGTTCTGATTCAGGCTTTTTCTATCGCATGGCGTTCTACTCGAACGCTAGGCAGGGGCTGTGCCCTACAGGTTTTCCAACGTTTGTAACAACACCCGCACCTTCGTCAGCGACTCCTGATACTCCGCCTGCCACTCTGAATCCGCCACAATCCCGCCGCCACCCCAGCAACACACCTGCCCATCCTTGACCAGCAAGCTGCGAATCGCGATGGAACTGTCCATCTCGCCGCGCACGTCCAGGTACATCAGCGAGCCGCAATAGAACCCGCGACGGTTGGGTTCAAGCTCGTCGATGATCTGCATGGCGCGAATCTTCGGCGCGCCGGTGATGGAGCCGCCGGGGAAGCTGCCGGCGATCAGGTCGAGGGCGTCTTTGTCGTCGGCCAATATGCCAGTGACGCTGCTCACCAGGTGGTGCACGTTGGGGTAGCTTTCCAGGCTGAACAATTCCGGCACGTTCACCGAGCCGATGCGGCAGCTGCGGCCAAGGTCGTTGCGCAGCAGGTCGACGATCATCAGGTTTTCTGCGCGGTCCTTGGGGCTGGCCAGCAGTTCGGCGGCGTTGGCGGCATCCTCTTCTGGCGTCAGGCCGCGAGGGCGGGTGCCCTTGATCGGGCGAGTCTCGACCTGGCGTTCGCTGATGCGCACAAAGCGTTCCGGCGACAGGCTCAGCACCGCGCCGTCATCCGGCAGGCTCTGGAACCCGGAAAACGGTGTCGGGCAGGCCTCGCGCAGGGCGCAGTAGGCCGCCCACGGGTCGCCGCTACAAGGTGCGCGAAAGCGTTGGGTAAAGTTGACCTGGTAGCAGTCGCCGGCCTGAATGTAATCCTGAATACGCAGGATGGCCTGCTGATATGCCTCCAGGCTGAGGTCCGGCGCCATGGGGCCCTGAAGCTTGAAGGCGGTGGGCGCGCTGCCCGTTGCATGACTGAACAGAGCGATCAGCCGTTGCCGCTCGCTATCGGCCAGCACCGGGTGAAACACCAGCTGGCTGGTGCGCGCCTGGTGATCGCTGACCAGCGCCCAGGCATACAACCCCAGGCGCGCATCCGGCAGGTGCAGGTCGTCCACGGCCAGGCGTGCAACCTGTTCCAGGTGCCGGCCGAAGTCATAGCTCAAGTAACCGATCAAACCGCCGGCAAAGGGCAATTCAACCCCAGCAGGCAGGGCGGCCTCACCCAACTGCGCCAGGTTCTCTCGCAAGCGTTGCAGGAAATCGCCGCCGCTTTCATCCGGCCCAACCGTCAAGGTTGCTTCAGGCCAGGCGCTGAGCAGGTCATAGCGCCCCCGCTCGGCAGCCGGGCGGCCGCTGTCGAGCAGCACCGCGCCAGGCGCATGGCGAATAGCCGCAAAGTACTCGGCGGGGTTGGCCCGGTAGGGTAAGGGGTAAACGGAACAGGTCGACATGCGAGGGTGAATCAGCCAGTGGCGTGGGGGAGGGGATTGTAGTCCTCTGTAGGACTTGCTCCTAGGGGGGATGTCGGTGATAGCTCGATAGAGGGCATAGCCTGGGGGATGGATGGCTTGTCAGAAAGCTATCGCAGGCAAGCCAGCTCCCACCTAGCGAGCCCGGGCTTGCCTGCGATGCGCTGCTTAACCTTCAACCGGCGGAATATGCCCGAACATCTCCTGCACGAACTTCACCCGTTCTTCTGGGGTTTCTGTCACCCCGGCCGCCTTGAGTTCTTCCAGCCGCGCCTCCACCGCATGGGTGCGCAAGGTCAAGCCGCAGTCGTTGGCAATCTGGATGTTCAGCCCTGGCCGTGCGTTCAGCTCAAGGATCAGCGGGCCTTTTTCCTGGTCCAGCACCATGTCCACGCCGATATAACCCAGCCCGCACAGCTCATAGCAGCCGGCTGCGAGTTTCATGAAACCGTCCCAGTTGGGCAGTTGCACGCCATCCACCGCGTTGGTGGTGTCGGGGTGCTTGGTGATGATGTTGTTCAGCCAGGTGCCGCGCAGGGTCAGGCCGGTGGCCAGGTCTACACCCACGCCGATCGCGCCCTGGTGCAGGTTGGCCTTGCCGCCGGACTGGCGGGTGGGCAAGCGCAGCATCGCCATCACCGGGTAGCCCATCAGCACGATGATGCGGATGTCCGGCACGCCTTCATAGCTGATGCTCTTGAAGATCTGGTCGGGCACCACGCGGTACTCGATCAACGCGCGGTCGCGGTGGCCGCCGAGGGAGTACAGGCCGGTGAGGATGCTGGAAATCTGGTGCTCGATCTCTTCATGGCTGATGATCTTGCCGGACACCGTGCGATAGCGCCCTTCAAAACGGTCTGCAACCACCAGGATGCCGTCGCCACCGGCGCCCTGGGCGGGCTTGATCACGAAGTCGCTGCGCCCACCGATAATCTCGTCGAGCTTGTCGATTTCCTTTTCGGTGGAGATCACCCCGTACATTTCCGGTACATGGATACCGGCGGCCAGCGCCCGTTCCTTGGTAATGATCTTGTCATCCACTATCGGGTACAGGCTGCGCTTGTTGTACTTGAGCACGTAGTCGGCATTACGCCGGTTAATGCCCATGATCCCCCGCGCTTCCAGGGCCTTCCAGGTCTTCCAGAAGCCGAACATCAAGAGTCAGCCTTCAGGAACGCCTTGAAACGCACCAGCTCGGTGAGGCGATAGCCGCGGTAGCGACCCATGGCCAGCATGAAGCCCACCAGGATCAACAGGATCGCCGGGAAGGTGAACACGAAGTAGACCAACTCCGGCACGCTCATGATCAGGTGCGCCAGGGACGCAGCGAACAGCGTGCCAATCGCCACTTTCAGCGCATGGTTGGCGCCACGCTCCTCCCAGGTGATCGACAGGCGTTCGATGGTCATGGTCAGGATCACCATCGGGAACAGCGCCACCGACAAGCCGCGTTCCAGCCCCAGCTTGTGGCTGAACAGGCTGATGGCGGCAATCAGCACCACCACAAAGGTCAGCACCACCGACAGCCTCGGCAACATCTGCAGTTTCAAGTGTTCCAGGTAGGACCTGAGTGATAACCCCAGTGCTGTGATAATTGTGAACAGCACAATCCCGAAGCCCAGCTGTGTCTCGCGGAACGCCAGGGCGATCAGCACCGGTGTGAAGGTACCCAGGGTTTGCAGGCCGATCAGGTTGCGCAGGATCAGAATCACCAGCACGCCAATCGGGATCATCACCATGATCATGAAGGTCTGCTGGGTTTGCAGCGGCAGGCCGTACAGTGAGTATTCGAGGAAGTTGGCGTCGGTGTTTTCGTCCGTCAGCTTGGCCAGGCGGATGGCATTCATCTCGCTGTTGTTCAGGCTGAAGGTCACCATGGCTTTCTTGCCGCCATCGACGGTGATCAGATTTTCATCGCCGGTCCACCATAGCAGGCGGTCGGCGGGCAGGCCCTGTTCGCCAGTTTCCGGGTTGAAGTACAGCCAGTCGTTGCCGTTGAAACTGCGCAGCCACAGTTCCGGGGTTTGCGGCTGGTCGGCCACCAGGCGGATGGTGTGGACTTTCTCTACCGGCACGTGGGCGATGGACAGCAGCAGTTCGACGATCTTGGCTTTGTGCGGCGTCGAGGGGTCGCCGGCCAGCAGCAACTTCACATTGTCGTCGTTGAGGTTGTTGGTGCGCTTGATGGCTTCACTGATAAAGGTTTCGACGTCGGCCGAGTGCTGGCGGATCGGGGCCAGCAAGGCTTCGGCGGCGATCTTTTCCGGGCCTTCCACGGCGATGCTGTCGCGGAAGGTCGGGCCTTTGATCTTGATCTTTTCGCCGCTGTAGCGCTTGGTCAGCACCAGGCGGTAATAGAGGGTCTGGTTGCCCTTGGCCCGGCGCGCCGACCAGGTGACCTTGCGGTTGCCGTCGATGCGGTTGACGCTCACCCCGTAGTTGTTCGAGATAAAGCTCTCATTGAGGCTGACGAAGTCGCGGCTCAAGGGCGGCACGAACATCTGGATCTTGACCGGGTCTTTCGGGTTGGCGACGAACTCGACCTTGGCGTCGATGTTCCACAAGTCGTCGGTGGCATCTTCGGTGACGGGAATTCCCAGCACGAAGATCTGATAGGCGGTGACCGAAATGCCCAGCACCACCAGCAAGGTGATCAGGATTTTCAGGTGCAGGGTCAGAGAGCGCATTCGGTTTACTCGGCGGTATTAAGCGTCGGCGGCGCAGGCGGGTTTGCCTGCTGCATATTTAAGACTGGGGTCGACCAGCGCATCAAAGCGTTTCAAGGCTTCGGAGCCAATCAGCAGCGGGTATTGGAATGCGCTGCGGTCAGTCAAGTTCACTTCGATGCTGCGTAAAGCACTGCCCATGCAAATATCCAGCGCAATCACTGGGCGGGCGGTGTAGTTCTTGTCCTCATCGGGGTCGTAGTCGCCGGCGCGGCGCTTGATCTTGCTGACACGCGCCAGGGGCAGTTCGATGGGGTGGGAATGGGCGGTGTCGATGGCCAGGTAGAAGCGTACCCAGGATTCGCCATTGCGCTTGAAGCGCTTGATATCGCGGGCACTCAACGAGGCGGTCTTGGCGCCGGTGTCGAGTTTGGCCGCCACTTCCAGGTCGATACCCGCAAGCTTGGCGTATTCATTCAGGCCGTACACGGTCTTCTCGGCGCCAGCGCCAAGGCTCGGTATGCACAGCAGGCACATCACTAGTAGGTAAGGCTTGAGTCTCATAAATCCTGAGGCAGGGCAGTGCACTGTTCATTTCATG
Organism: Pseudomonas sp. CCI1.1; assembly: GCF_034348165.1. Taxonomy (NCBI): domain Bacteria; kingdom Pseudomonadati; phylum Pseudomonadota; class Gammaproteobacteria; order Pseudomonadales; family Pseudomonadaceae; genus Pseudomonas; species Pseudomonas sp. CCI1.1. Next base: position 2,888,004 of record NZ_CP133780.1, on the reverse strand, counting down.
GGGACTGGCATTGCTGCGCAATCTCGGGTGCGCCCTTTCATCATCTGATGTCAGGCAAAAGCGGCGGGCATTCTAACATGATGCTTTTTTGGCGCCAGCGCTGGCAGGCGGCCATGCCTGGGCGGGCGATTGATGGGGTTATTAGACGATTGTCGACAATGTGTATTTATTCTTTGACTATGAGAGGCTTATTGGCTAGTTTTTGCGGCATTGATTTTAAAGGTGTCGACAATATGCTGGAGCAACTGGAAAAACCATCGGTGGCACCAGACGATTCCCAGACCATGTCAGAGAACGTCTTCCGGCGTATCCAGGCCGCCATCGTCAAAGGCGAAATCGCCCCCGGTAGCAAGATTTCCGAGCCGGAGCTGGCGCGCACCTACGGCATCAGTCGCGGCCCGCTGCGCGAAGCGATCCATCGCCTCGAAGGCCAGCGCCTGCTGGTGCGGGTGCCTCATGTCGGCGCACGCGTGGTGTCTTTGAGTCACGCCGAGCTGGTCGAACTGTATGAGATTCGCGAGTCCTTAGAGGGCATGGCCTGTCGCCTGGCCGCCGAGCGTATGACTGACGCAGAGATCGAGGAGCTGCGCCAGGTGTTGCACACCCACGAACGGGATGCGGCGTTCCAGGCCGGTGTCGGCTATTACCAGCAGGAAGGCGACTTCGATTTTCACTACCGCATCATTCAAGGTGCCGGTAACCGCACCCTCACCCAAATGCTCTGCGGCGAGCTGTATCAACTGGTGCGCATGTACCGCATCCAGTTCTCCGCCACCCCCAATCGTCCACGCCAGGCCTTTGCCGAGCATCACCGCATTCTGGACGCGATTGCCGATCGCGACGGTGAACTGGCCGAACTGTTGATGCGCCGGCATATCGGCGCCTCCAAACGCAACATTGCCCGTCACTTCCCGGACGGTGCGCCTTCATCACGAGGTGAGTCATGAGTTCCAACAACAACAGCACTCCCGGCCAGCGTTTCCGTGACGCCGTCGCCAGCGAACAGCCCTTGCAAGTGGTGGGCGCCATCAATGCCAACCATGCGCTCTTGGCCAAGCGCGCCGGCTTCAAGGCGATTTACCTGTCAGGTGGCGGTGTAGCCGCCGGCTCCCTGGGCGTGCCGGACTTGGGCATCACCGGCCTGGATGACGTGCTCACCGACGTGCGCCGCATTACCGACGTGTGCGACCTGCCGCTGCTGGTGGACGTGGACACCGGTTTCGGCTCCTCGGCGTTCAACGTGGCACGTACCGTCAAGTCGATGATCAAGTTCGGCGCCGCCGCCATCCATATCGAAGACCAGGTGGGCGCCAAGCGCTGCGGTCATCGCCCCAACAAAGAAATCGTGTCCCAGCAAGAAATGGTCGACCGCATCAAGGCCGCCGTGGATGCGCGCACCGATGACAGCTTCGTGATCATGGCGCGCACCGATGCCCTGGCGGTCGAGGGCCTGGAGTCCGCGCTGGAGCGTGCCGCCGCGTGCATCGAGGCCGGTGCCGACATGGTGTTCCCGGAAGCCATCACTGAACTGGAGATGTACAAGCTGTTCGCCTCCCGCGTGAAGGCGCCGATCCTGGCGAACATCACCGAGTTCGGCGCCACACCGCTGTACACCACCGAACAGTTGAAATCTGCGGATGTTTCCATTGTGCTGTACCCGCTCTCGGCTTTCCGTGCCATGAACAAGGCCGCCGAGAATGTCTACACCGCGATTCGTCGCGACGGTACGCAGCAGAATGTGATCGACACCATGCAAACGCGCATGGAGCTTTACGATCGCATCGACTACCACACCTTCGAGCAGAAGCTCGACGCGCTGTTCGCCGCGAAAAAATAAACCCTGTGGTTCCCTGAACAACTACAAAATTGGAGAACGAACATGGCTGAAGCAAAAGTATTGAGTGGTGCTGGCCTGCGTGGCCAGGTCGCCGGGCAGACGGCACTGTCCACCGTGGGCCAGGCCGGCGCCGGCCTGACCTACCGTGGCTACGACGTACGCGAACTGGCCGCCGACGCCCAGTTTGAAGAAGTCGCCTACCTGCTGCTGTACGGTGAATTGCCAACCCAGGCCGAACTGGCCGCTTACAGCAACAAGCTGAGCAAACTGCGTGACTTGCCCCAGGCCCTGAAAGAAGTGCTCGAACGCATCCCCGCCGACGCCCATCCGATGGACGTGATGCGCACCGGGTGCTCGTTCCTGGGCAATATCGAGCCGGAGAAAGATTTCAGCGTGCAGCGCGATGTCACCGACCGCCTGCTCGCCGCGTTCCCGGCGATCATGTGCTACTGGTATCGCTTCAGCCACGACGGCCAGCGCATCGACTGCGTGACCGACGAGCCGAGCATCGGTGGCCACTTCCTGCACCTGCTGCATGGCAAGAAACCGAGCGAGCTGCACGTCAAAGTGATGAACGTGTCGCTGATCCTCTACGCTGAACACGAATTCAACGCTTCGACCTTCACCGCACGGGTGTGTGCATCGACATTGTCCGACCTGTATTCCTGCGTCACCGCTGCCATCGGCTCCCTGCGCGGCCCGCTGCACGGCGGTGCCAACGAAGCGGCGATGGAAATGATCGAACGTTTCTCCTCGGCCCAGGAAGCGGTTGAAGGCACCCTTGGCATGTTGGCGCGCAAAGACAAGATCATGGGCTTTGGCCACGCGATCTATAAAGACAGCGATCCGCGCAATGAAGTGATCAAGGGCTGGTCGAAAAAGCTCGCTGACGAAGTGGGCGACACCGTGTTGTTCCCGGTCTCCGAAGCCATCGACAAGACCATGTGGGAACAGAAGAAGCTGTTTCCTAACGCCGATTTCTACCATGCCTCGGCGTACCACTTCATGGGCATCCCGACCAAGCTGTTCACGCCGATTTTCGTATGCTCGCGCCTGACTGGCTGGGCTGCGCACGTGTTCGAGCAGCGCGCCAACAACCGCATCATCCGTCCAAGCGCCGAGTACACCGGCGTTGAGCAGCGCAAGTTCGTGGCAATCGAACGTCGCTGAATGGGATGGGCTGTGCCCGCTGGCTCATGTGCTTGTGTGTGGGAGCTGGCTTGCCTGCGATGGCATCACCTCGGTGTACCTGTCACACCACAGTGATGCCATCGCAGGCAAGCCAGCTCCCACAGGAAACAAAGCCAGTGTCGACAGTTCACCTTTCGAACTTACCGTGACCGAGTCCTGACGATGAACACTGAATTTCGCAAACCGCTCCCCGGCAGCCGCCTGGATTTCTTCGACGCCCGTGCGGCTGTCGAGGCAATCACCCCCGGCGCCTACGCCACGCTGCCCTACACTTCGCGCGTGCTCGCCGAGAACCTGGTGCGCCGTTGCGACCCGGCCACCCTCGACGCGTCCCTGAGCCAACTGATCGAGCGCAAGCGCGACCTCGACTTCCCGTGGTTCCCCGCCCGCGTGGTGTGCCATGACATCCTCGGCCAGACCGCTCTGGTCGACCTCGCCGGCCTGCGCGATGCCATCGCCCAGCAAGGCGGCGACCCGGCGCAGGTCAACCCGGTGGTGCCCACCCAACTGATCGTCGACCATTCACTGGCCGTCGAGGCCGGTGGCTTTGACCCGCAAGCCTTCGAAAAAAACCGCGCCATTGAAGACCGTCGCAACGAAGACCGCTTCCACTTTATCGAGTGGACCAAAAAGGCCTTCAAGAACGTTGATGTGATCCCGCCGGGCAACGGCATCATGCACCAGATCAACCTGGAGAAAATGTCTCCGGTGATTCAGGTGCGTGACGGCGTGGCCTTCCCGGATACCTGTGTCGGCACCGACAGCCATACGCCTCACGTGGATGCCCTGGGGGTGATCGCCATCGGCGTCGGTGGCCTGGAAGCCGAGAGCGTGATGCTCGGCCGCGCGTCGTGGATGCGCCTGCCGGAAAGCGTGGGCGTGGAATTGACCGGCAAGCTGCAACCGGGCATCACCGCCACCGATATGGTGCTGGCGCTCACCGAATTCCTGCGCCAGCAGAAGGTGGTCGGCGCCTGGCTGGAGTTCTTCGGCGAAGGGGCGTCGGCACTCACTTTGGGTGACCGTGCCACCATCTCCAACATGGCCCCGGAGTACGGCGCCACCGCCGCGATGTTCTACATCGACGCGCAAACCATCGCTTACCTCAAACTCACCGGCCGCGAAGACGAACAAGTCGCCCTGGTCGAGCAATATGCACGCCACACTGGCCTGTGGGCGGACGACCTGAAAGGCGCGCAGTACGAGCGCAGCCTGAGCTTCGACCTCTCCAGCGTCGTGCGCAACATGGCCGGCCCGAGCAACCCCCATGCCCGCCTGGCCACCCGCGACCTTGCGTCGAAAGGCATTGCCGGCCAATGGGATGACGTGCCGGGGCAAATGCCCGACGGCGCAGTGATCATCGCCGCCATCACCAGTTGCACCAACACCAGCAACCCGCGCAACGTGATCGCCGCCGGCCTGTTGGCACGCAACGCCAACAAGCTGGGGCTGACCCGCAAGCCGTGGGTCAAGTCGTCTTTGGCGCCGGGCTCGAAAACCGTGGCCATGTACCTGGAAGAAGCCGGCCTGGGCCATGAGCTGGAAAAACTCGGTTTTGGCGTGGTGGCCTTTGCCTGCACCACCTGCAACGGCATGTCCGGCGCACTCGACCCGGTGATCCAGCAAGAGATCATCGACCGCGACCTGTACGCCACCGCGGTGTTGTCGGGTAACCGCAACTTTGACGGGCGCATTCACCCTTACGCCAAGCAAGCCTTCCTGGCGTCGCCGCCGCTGGTGGTGGCCTATGCGATTGCCGGTACCATCCGTTTCGACATCGAGAAGGACGTGCTCGGCCTGGATGCCGACGGCAACGAAATCCGCCTGCAAGACATCTGGCCGAGCGATGAAGAGATCGACGCGGTGGTCAAGGCTTCGGTAAAACCCGAGCAATTCCGTGCGGTGTATATCCCGATGTTCGCCATTCACGAAGACACCGGGCCCAAGGTCACGCCGCTGTACGACTGGCGCCCACAAAGCACCTATATCCGCCGCCCGCCGTACTGGGAAGGCGCGCTGGCCGGTGCACGACCGCTCAAAGGTATGCGCCCGCTGGCGGTGCTGCCGGACAACATCACCACCGACCACTTGTCGCCGTCCAACGCAATCATGCTGGACAGCGCCGCCGGTGAATACCTGGCGAAAATGGGCTTGCCCGAGGTCGACTTCAACTCCTACGCCACCCACAGGGGCGACCATTTGACGGCGCAGCGCGCCACCTTCGCCAACCCGAAACTGTTCAACGAAATGGTGCAGGAAAACGGCAAGGTCAAGCAGGGCTCTCTTGCGCGCATCGAGCCGGAAGGCAAGGTCACGCGGATGTGGGAAGCCATCGAGACTTACATGGAGCGCAAGCAACCGCTGATCATCATCGCCGGCGCCGACTATGGCCAAGGTTCGTCCCGCGACTGGGCGGCCAAGGGCGTACGCCTGGCCGGTGTGGAAGCGATTGCCGCCGAAGGCTTCGAGCGCATCCACCGCACCAACCTGGTGGGCATGGGCGTGTTGCCCCTGGAGTTCCTGCCAGGCACCGACCGCCACACCCTGCAAATCGACGGCAGTGAAACCTATGACGTGGTTGGCGAGCGCACCCCGCGTGCGCAACTGACCCTGGTGATCAACCGCAAGAATGGCGAACGTGTCGAGGTGCCAGTGACCTGCCGCCTGGACACCGCCGAAGAAGTGTCGATCTACGAAGCCGGTGGCGTGTTGCAACGTTTCGCCCAGGACTTCCTGGAATCAAAGGCGACCGCCTGAAGAGGATAACCATGGCACACGTAGCGCAAATCAAAATCCCCGCCACCTACATGCGTGGCGGCACCAGCAAGGGCGTGTTCTTCAGCCTCCAGGACCTGCCCGCCGCGGCGCAGGTGCCGGGCCCTGCACGCGACGCCTTGTTGCTGCGGGTGATTGGCAGCCCCGACCCCTATGACAAGCAGATCGACGGCATGGGGGGTGCCACCTCGAGCACCAGCAAGACCGTGATCCTGGCCAAAAGCAGCCGCGCCGATCACGACGTGGATTACCTGTTCGGCCAGGTCTCCATCGACAAGCCATTTGTCGATTGGAGCGGCAACTGCGGCAACCTGTCGGCGGCGGTGGGTTCGTTCGCCATCAGCGCCGGCCTGGTCGATGCGGCCCGCGTACCCCATAACGGCGTGGCCGTGGTGCGGGTGTGGCAGGCCAATATCGGCAAGACCATCATCGCCCACGTGCCAATCACTGACGGCGCGGTGCAGGAAACCGGCGACTTTGAACTGGACGGCGTGACCTTCCCGGCTGCCGAAGTGCAGTTGGAATTCATGGACCCCGCGGCGGAAGAAGAGGGCGGTGGTGGTTCGATGTTCCCCACTGGCAACCTCGTCGACGACCTGGAGGTACCCGGCGTCGGTACCTTCAAGGCCACGTTGATCAACGCCGGTATCCCGACGATTTTCATCAATGCCCAAGACCTGGGTTACACCGGAACCGAGCTGCAAGGCGCGATTAACAGCGACCCCAAGGCCCTGGCGATGTTCGAGACCGTGCGGGCGTATGGCGCGTTGCGCATGGGCCTGATCAAACACCTGGACGAAGCCGCCCAGCGCCAGCACACGCCCAAGGTGGCATTCGTGGCCAAACCTGCCGATTACGTGTCCTCCAGCGGCAAGGCGATCAAGGCCGGCGATGTGGACCTGCTGGTGCGCGCCTTGTCGATGGGCAAACTGCACCACGCGATGATGGGCACCGCGGCGGTGGCGATTGGCACCGCCGCGGCGATTTCCGGCACCTTGGTCAACCTGGCGGCGGGCGGCGTAGAGCGCAATGCCGTGCGCTTCGGGCACCCGTCCGGCACTTTGCGCGTAGGCGCCGAGGCCAGCCAGGTGGACGGTGAATGGGTGGTGAAAAAAGCCATTATGAGCCGCAGTGCGCGGGTGTTGATGGAAGGCTACGTACGCATCCCCGGCGACGCCTTTTAGCTTGATCGTTCCCACGCTCCGCGTGGGAACGCCGCCTGGGACGCTCTGCGTCCTGCTGTGACGCAGAGCGTCACGGGATGCATTCCCACGCGGAGCGTGGGAACGATCAACATCAACCTTGACCTCGAGGAACAACCCCAACTTTTAGGAGAACCGCCATGAGCGCCAACGTCGACCAGAACAACCGTCCCGACTACGACCCGGTGTTGCAGGACATCGCCGACTACGTCCTCAACTACCGCATCGACTCCCAGGACGCCCTGGATACCGCCCGCAACTGCCTGATGGACACCCTCGGCTGTGGCCTGCTGGCCCTGCGCTTCCCCGAGTGCACCAAGCACCTGGGGCCGATGGTAGAGGGTACCGTGGTGCCGTTTGGCGCACGGGTGCCGGGCACTTCGTTCCGCCTGGACCCGGTCAAGGCCGCCTGGGATATCGGTTGCATCGTGCGCTGGCTCGACTACAACGACACCTGGCTCGCTGCTGAATGGGGCCACCCTTCGGACAACCTGGGCGGCATCCTCGCCGTGGCCGATCACCTGTCGCAAAAGCGCCTGGCCAATGGCGACGCGCCGTTGACCATGCGTGCAGTGCTGGAAGCGATGATCATGGCCCACGAAATCCAAGGTGTGATTGCCTTGGAAAACTCCTTCAACCGGGTAGGCCTCGACCATGTGTTGCTGGTGAAAGTCGCTACCACGGCGGTCACCGCCAAGCTGATGGGCGCCAACCGCGAGCAACTGCTATCGGCGTTGTCACACGCTTTTGTCGATGGCCAGGCGCTGCGCACCTATCGCCATGCACCGAATGCCGGCTCGCGCAAATCCTGGGCCGCAGGCGATGCATCGAGCCGCGGCGTACGCCTGGCAGACATCGCCCTGCGTGGCGAAATGGGCATCCCCGGTGTATTGAGTGCGCCGCAGTGGGGCTTCTACGACGTGCTGTTCAGCCACACCAACAAGGACTTGGCGCTCAAGCCCCAGGATAAGCGCGCGTTCAGCCTGCCCCAACCCTACGGCACCTACGTGATGGAGAACGTGCTGTTCAAGATCAGCTTCCCGGCCGAGTTTCACGCGCAAACTGCCTGTGAAGCGGCAGTCGCCCTGCACCCGCTGGTCAAGCATCGCCTGCATGAAATCGACCGCATCGTGATCACTACTCACGAGTCGGCGATTCGCATTATTTCCAAGGTCGGCCCATTGGCCAACGCCGCTGATCGCGACCACTGCCTGCAATACATGACCGCCGTGCCGTTGGCGTTCGGCAACCTGGTGGCCGAGCAGTATGAAGATGATTTCCACGCGGCCCACCCGATCATTGATCAGCTGCGCGACAAGATGGTCATCGTCGAAGACCCGCGCTATAGCCGCGAATACCTGGAGGCCGACAAGCGCTCCATTGCCAATGCGGTGCAGGTGTTTTTCACGGATGGCACCTGCACCGAGCAGGTGGCGGTGGAGTATCCGATTGGCCATCGTCGCCGTCGGGTGGACGGCATTCCACTGCTGGAAGACAAGTTCAAGGCCAACCTGGCCACGCGGTTCACTGCGCAACGCAGCGCCGAAATCTTTGCGTTGTGCAAGGATCAGGCACGGCTTGAGGCGACGCCAGTCAACCGTTTCATGGACCTGCTCACGATCTGAAAAACAACGCGGTTAATGTGGGAGCTGGCTTGCCTGCGATAGCGGTGTGTCAGCCCCACATGAATTGACTGGATGTCAGCTATCGCAGGCAAGCCAGCTCCCACAGTTGATTGAAGTTCTGCTTCAGAATCTATTCAAACCGCAGTATCACCCGGCGGTTGTGCTTGCTCTTCTTCTCGATCTTTTCGCAGAACACCCGGCCGATTTCCTCGGTATTGAGCACATGGGTGCCGCCGCAGGGCTGGATATCGATGCCGGGGATTTCAATCACCCGGACCGAACCGGAGACCACCGGCGGCGCAACCGCCTGGGTGCGGGTGATCTGCAGCAGGGTCGCGTACTCGGTGGCGGGCATCGACAGAGTTTTGACCGCGTGGGCTTGTTCGATAAGGGCGTTGAGGTCTTGGGTGAGGCGGTCTTTGTCCAAGGTCATTTCTGGCAGGTCGAAATCCAGGCGGCCTTTATCTGCGCTGATGCTGCAACCGGTCACGGGCGCGTCGATGAGCGAACACAGCAAGTGCAGGCAAGTGTGCATCTTCATGTGCTGGTAGCGCCGCTCCCAATCCAGCCCAGCGTCGACCTGGACGCCAGCGGCCAACTGTTCGGGGTAGTGGTCCACCTGGTGCCAGATGATCGAGCGCAACACCGGATCGCGCACGGTGCCGGTCACTTGCACCCGTGTGCCATCGGCCAGAGTGAGGTGACCGGTATCGCCTGGTTGCCCGCCGCCGGTGGGGTAGAACAGGGTGTGCTCCAGGGCGATACCCTGTTCGCTGATGGCAATCACCCGGGCGCTGAAGGCGTTCTGGTAGGGCGCGCTGTCAAACAGCGCCAGGGTTTCCATGGTATGCACAGACATGTTCAACCTCCGACGATCAATGGGGTGGCTTGCAAGAGGTGGCGCACCAGTGCGCTCAAGCCAGGGGGAGAGAGCAGGGTGATTTCAAATTCCGGCCCGCATACCTTCAGGTTCAGCGGCAGGCGTGGCAGTTGTTCGCCGGTGTCGAGGCGACGCAGACGAAACTGCAGGTGATGCCGCTCTTTCACCGTGGGTTCAAGCATCAGCCCTTGCAGGGGATGAAAGTCGGCGTCCAGCACGGTGACCTTGTGGCCGGCACTCACTTCGCCCACCACGTGCAAGCGCTCATCCAGGGCAAAGGCGCCGAGGTAGTTGCTGTGGTCCGATTCATCGTTTTTTTGCAGTTGGATCTGGTTGACCACCTTGACCTTGGTGCCTGCCGGCACGTCTTGGGTAATCACGCAGGAGGGGCTGATAAACACGTTATCGCCGATCGAAACATAGCCCAGCACCCGGGCGCCGGCGCCGACTTCGACGTTGTTGCCCAGGCGCGGGTGGCGTTTGCCGTCCGGGTTGTTGGCAATACCGCGCGCACCCAGGGTCACGCCGCAGAGGATGTAGCAGTCGTTGCCGATCACGCAGGTTTCGCCGATGACGGTGCCGTAGCCATGGTCCAGCACAAAGCGGCGGCCGATGCGCGCTGCCGGGTGAATCTCGGCACCGGAGAGGATCTTGCCCTGGTTACTCAGCTTGAGGGCCATGCGCGAAAAATCGCCGTTGTCTGCGCCCTGGAAATGCCACACCAGGTGCGCAAGGCGGTAGAACAGCACGGCCTTGAACGAGGCGTAGGATTCCAGGATCAACTCACCGCGCCCACGGGACGCGGGGTCGCGATAGGCATAGGCAATCAGGTCCTCGGCCACCGCCTGGGCGGCGTTCTGAATCAACGGCGCCAGGTGCGGCTCCAGCTGCTTCATCTGTCTGGGCGTGAGGGTGGTGATGAGGTGGGTGAGCAACTCATCGTGCAGCTGTTGCATGTCGATAAAGCCCCCCATGGAGACACCCCCGTATGTTGAATGGTTAAAAGCCCGGTTACTCGAAACTGGGCAGGTAGCTGTCGGCATTGTCGTAGACCATGGTCAACACCACCGTTTCAGGCGGCAGTTCGGGGGCGAGTTGGGCGATGGCGACCATGTTGGCGGCCGAAGACAGCCCCAGGCTGATGGCATCGGTGCGCATGATGCGTTTGATCATGTCCAGGCAATCGGCGTGCGACACCTTGAGCATGCCGTCGATCACGTCCAGGTTGAGGATGCTGGGGATCAGGCCGATCGACAGGCCCTGGATCCCGTGCGCCGCGTGCCGGTCTTTGAGCAGGTCGCATTCTTCCGGTTCTACGCCCATCACTCGCAGCGCGGGCCAGGCGGCCTTGAGGGTTTCGCCGATACCGGTGATATGGCCCCCGGTGCCAATGCCGCTGACGAAGTAATCCACGCGCTGTTCACCGAAGGCGCGAAGGATTTCCGGGGCGGTGGTGTCGCGGTGGGTTTGGGGGTTGGCGCCATTGCGTTGCTGGTTGAGCATCACGTAGTTGGGGTTTTCCAACTGCAGCTCCATGCACTTTTCGCCGTGGGAGTTATTGCCCAGGCGGCTATCGGACAGCACTACCCTGGCGCCGTACAGACGCAGCAGCTTCTGTTTTTCCGGGCTGTAGTTGTCAGGGATCACCAGCACCACTTTGTAGCCCAGCACATTGCCGGCCATCACCAGGCCAATGCCGGTGTTGCCGCCACTGGGTTCGATGATGGTCTGCCCGGAATCACGGATCAGCACACCGCGGCGCTCGGCATCCAGGATCATGCCCAGGGCGATGCGCGCCTTGTGGCTGCCACCGGGGTTGAGCGACTCCAGCTTGGCGTAGACCTCGATGCCGAGGTCTTCGGAAAGCTGGGCCAGACGCACGATCGGCGTCTGGCCGATCACGTCGAGAATGGAGTTATGCAGCATCAGTACGTCCCCACTCTCAGTACAGCGGCATGTCAGGTTCGACGTCGCGAACCCAATGTTTCATGCCGCCCTGCAGGACTTTGGTGTTGGCAAAGCCAGCGGCCAACAGGGTGCTGGCGGCTTGCTCGGCGCGGGTGCCTGCGTAGCAGATCAGGTAGTGGGTGTTGTCGCGGCTCAGACTGGCGAGCTGCCCATCCAGTTCTGCCAGCGGGATATGCACCACGCCCGGTAATTTGCACACTTCCAGTTCGCTGGCGTCACGCACGTCCAGCAATACATCAGCGCTGCTAGGGTGTTCGAGCACTTGCTTGAGTACCTGGGGCTTGATGTAGCGTTCCGCGGCCAGGGAGGGCTGGCTCGGTAAGGCATCGGCGCAGGTGGCCGGCGCGACGGTTTCGCTGTGGCGCAGGTCCGAGCAGCAGGGGCAGTCAGCGCGGCGCTTGAAGCGGATCTCGCTGAACTTCATCGCCAGCGCGTCGAAGCGCATCAAGCGGCCGGACAAGGGTTCGCCAATGCCGATCAGTAATTTGATCGCCTCGGTGGCCTGGATCATACCGACCACGCCCGGCAACACGCCGATCACACCGCCCGCGCTGCAATTGGGCGCCAGCTCTGCGGGTGGTGCCTTGGGGAACAGGCAGCGATAGCACGGCCCACCTTTATAGTTGAGCACGCTGATCTGCCCGTCGAAACGGTAGATGGCGCCGTACACCAGGGGTTTACCCAGCTGCACACAGGCGTCGTTGACCAGGTAGCGGGTGTCGAAATTGTCGGTGCCGTCGATCACCAGGTCATAGGCGCCCACCAGTGCCAGGGCGTTGTCGCTGTTGAGCGCGGTGTTGTACGCGTTGATCTGGATATGCGGATTGAGGTCCAGCAGGCGCTGCTTGGCGGACTCGACCTTGGGCATGCCCAGGGTGCTGTTGCCATGCACGATCTGGCGTTGCAGGTTGCTGCTTTCCACCACATCAAAGTCCACCAGCCCCAGGGTGCCGATGCCGGCCGCCGCCAGGTACAGGCTGATGGGCGAGCCCAGGCCGCCGGTACCGATGACCAGCACCTTGGCTTTCTTCAGGTTCAATTGGCCTTCGCGGCCGACGCCCGGCAGGGTGATGTGGCGCACATAGCGCTGCACTTCTTCGTTGCTCAGGGTGTCGATGTCCATGCCGCCTGAAGTGGCGAGCAACACTTCGATCCGGGCTTTTGCTGGCAGGGGTTCATCGGCGTCGATCAACGCCTCCTCGGCGGTAAACAGGAAGTGTTCCTTGAGCTGGTCGTTCTTTTCATGGAACAGGTGCTGACGCAATTGGGGGTGATGGGTGCAGAGATTTTCAATGACTTCGCGCAATGTCGATCCGGCGCCCTCAAGGGTCGATTCCGGCAGCTTGGCCACGCGAACCAGAATGTCGGGGAAAGAGACAGCGTTCATGGACAACTCCGTGTGCAGGTCGTTGAAAGGTTGAAGGGAGAAATGCTTGCCATCCCAGGCAAACAGCTTGGAGCCCAGGGCCTGGCCCTGGCGGACATCCACCACCAAATAGCTGACGGGGAAGATCGGCTCGCCCAGGAACAGTGCCTTGTCCTGGTCTTCGTCACTGAAATAGGCGCCCACATCCGGGTGTGAGTGGTAAATCACTACCACCGGGTTGTCACTGCGAAACGCCTTGTTCATCAGCAGGGTGTCGGCCACCGAAAAGGTGTAGCCATTGGCCGCGCTGCGTGTGTACATCTCGGGGTTCTTGCGGTGCAGCTCATTCTGGATATTGCTGCCCAGGTACACGCTGCCGTCGGCGAAGACGAAACCACAGCACTCCTCGGGGTAGCTGCGGCTGGCGTGGGCGTAGATCTGTTCCAGGGCGGTAGGGCGGAGGACGTCCATGTTTCTCTCGCGTTGGTTGAGGGTCACTTTTTCTTGGCCATGAGTTTTTCGATCGGCAATTTGGTGATCGCAAAGCCGGCCAGCAGGATCGCCGAGTACAGCATCAGGTCGCGGGAAATTTCCACGCCTTCGTACCAGGCTCCGATGATGACCGCGAACACCGGGAAGATGATGAAGACGAACGACAGGATGATCGGGCTCAGGCGCTTGAGCAGCATGAAATACACAATGAACCCGCCCACCGAGGCCACCAGCCCCAGGTAGAACAGCGCGCTCCAGGAGCGCAGGGTAATGGCGTCGAACGTCGGTGTTTCAAACCACAGGCCGGCCAGGAACAGCATCAGCCCGGCAATGCCGATGGGCAGGGTGTTGTAGGTGATGACGCTGATGGCGCTGCCTTTTTGCTTGGTAATGACATAGCACAAGGCGTGCATGATCGCGGCGCTCAGAATGGCCAGTACCCCGAAGAACTCGGCGTGGTCCAGGTGCAGGCCCTGGCTCTTGATGATCATGTAAAGGCTGCCGAAACCGATGCCGATGCCGACCACCTGGGAAAAATAGATGCGCTCGCGCAGGAACAGCGCCGAGAAGATCAGGATGAATACCGGCATGCAACTGAACAGCAGGGCGGTGAGGCCCGACGACACATGCATTTCGCCGTAGTTGAGCAAATAGTAGGGAACGCTGAAGTAAGACAGGGTCACAAACACGAAGAACCAGCGGCTTTCCCGGGGAAACAGGATCGGCTCACGGCGCACCATGGCAAAACACAGGAACAGCGGAAACGCGATGAGAAAGCGCAGGCCGGCGGATGTCAGCGGCGGCACGCTCTCGACGGCGATCTTGATGCCCAGCCACGTGGTGCCCCAACTCAGGCACACGATCAGGAACATCACGCTGGTCACCAGCCCGGCGAGCCACTGTTTTTGCGTTTTTGTTTTTGCAGTGTTTTCGAGAACGGCGGACATTGGCATCGTTTATTGCTTCCCTGAGCCGGAATTGAACTCTATATTGAACTTGTAATGAGTTATGTTTATCGGCGATTGAACCCGTAAAAGCACACTATTAGGGCGAAAGATGGCTGTCAAAACAAATATTGACATGGTGTCAATTATGCGTGAGGGCTTGTCCAACGGGCAGGGCGTGAAGTACAAGCGCCTGTCTGATGTGATGGAACGGGGCATCCTCGAAGGCTTGATTGAACCGGGACGAAAACTGCCGCCCCATCGGGTGCTTTCCGACAATTTAGGCGTGACCATCGGCACCATCAGCCGGGCTTACGGTGAACTGGAACGCCTGGGCCTGGTGGTTGCGCGGGTAGGTGACGGCACCTTCGTGCGCAAGCGTGGGATGGAGCGCCAGCGTGATGAGGGCTTTCGTAATTTCAGCGAGGAGCCGCGCCAGTACTTCGACATGAGCCGCAATATGCACATTCCCGGGCAAGAGACGGTGTTTCTCGCCCAGAGCTTCCAAACCCTGTCGACCAACGCCAAGTTCCTCCAGGACATCAGCGCCTACACCCCCGACGCCGGCCTGCCGCGTTACCGTGAAGCGGGCGCGCAATGGCTGGTGCAGCGCGAGTTTCATCCGATTCCCGAGCAGGTCATCTGCGTCAACGGCGGCCAGCACGGCTTGCTGTGCGCCATGATGGCGTTGCTGCGTGCTGGCGATACAGTGGTGACCGAGCAACTGACTTACCCAGGGCTGATTACCGCCGCACGCATGTTGGGGGTGCGGCTGATCGGCCTGGAGATGGACGAGGAAGGTGTGCTGCCCACGGCGCTGGATGAGGTCTGTCGCAATCACCGGATTTCGGCGTTGTATTGCACGCCGACTATCCAGAATCCGACCACCGCCGTGTTGTCGGTGGCGCGCCGCGAAGCCTTGGCCAAGGTGTGTCGCGAACATAACCTGCTGATTCTGGAGGACGAAGCCCACGGTGTGCTGGTGGAGGACCGTCCGCCGCCCCTCAGCTACTTCGCGCCTGAGCGTACGATCTTGATCAGCAGCCTGAGCAAGGCCGTGTCGGCTGGTTTGCGGGTGGGCTACGTGCATGCGCCGCCGGCGCTGGTCAGTCGCATCTCGGCGGCGCTACGTTCGACCTGCTGGATGGCCACACCTGTGACTCTGGAGTTGGCGACCCAGTGGATTGAAAACGGCACGGCGGAATATTTGTTGCGTCAGCAGATCAATGAGATCAGCCGCCGCAAGACGTTAGTCGAAGATTTATTGAACGGCTTGGCCTATCGCACCCACCTCAACAGCCCGCACTTCTGGATCGAAGTACCGGAGCCCTGGCGGGCCTCGGAAATCGAGGCGGAGCTCAAACAGAACAATTACCTGATCGCCACCGCCGAGGCTTTTGCCGTGGGGCAGACGGCGGTGCCGCAGTTTATTCGGGCGAGTATCTGCAACACGTCGGGCGATGATCAGTTATTGCGCGAGGGGTTTGACGCGCTGGCGACGGCGCTGGGGCAGGGGGGCGGGCGGTTTCATCTGTAAATCCGCGTTACCGTTGCTCGTTCCCACGCTCTGCGTGGGAATGCATCTTGCGACGCTCCGCGTCGCTATTGCGGGACGCGGAGCGTCCCAGGCGGCGTTCCCACGCAGAGCGTGGGAACGATCAGATCAGGCGACAGAGATCACTTGAAGCGCCGCTCCACACCCTTCTCCACCAGAATCTTCGCCGAAATCTCTTCCACCGAAAAATGCGTGGAATTGATGTGCGCAATATTTTCGCGACGGAACAGATTTTCTACTTCCCGCACTTCAAATTCGCACTGGGCATAGCTGGAGTAGCGGCTGTTGGGCTTGCGTTCGTTGCGGATGGCGGTCAGCCGGTCCGGGTCGATGGTCAGGCCGAACAGTTTGTGTGAGTGCGCGCGCAAGGCGGCGGGCAGGGTCAGGTGTTCCATGTCATCTTCGGTCAGCGGATAGTTGGCCGCACGAATACCGAATTGCATGGCCATGTACAGGCAGGTGGGGGTCTTGCCGCAACGCGACACGCCCACCAGGATCAGGTCGGCCTTGTCGTAGTAGTGGGTGCGGGCGCCGTCGTCGTTGTCGAGGGCGAAGTTCACCGCCTCGATGCGCTCCATATAGTTGGAGTTATGCCCGATGGAATGGGACTTTCCGACGGAATAGGAGGAGTGTTCACTCAGCTCCTGTTCCAACGGCGCCAGGAAGGTAGAGAAAATGTCGATCATGAAACCATTCGACGTTGCGAGAATCTCACGAATGTCTTGATTGACGATGGTGTCGAAAATGATCGGGCGAAAACCGTCTTTTTCAGCCGCCAGATTGATTTGTTGTACCATGGCCCGCGCTTTATCCACGCTGTCTATATAAGGCCGGGTGAATTTGGCGAAGGTAATGTTTTCGAACTGCGCGAGCAGGCTCTGGCCCAATGTTTCGGCTGTGATGCCGGTGCCGTCGGAAATAAAGAAAGCAGATCGTTTCATTTGAGCCCTGGGCCTTAAGCTGATGGCGAATCTTGGATATGATAGGCGCGATTTTGCCGTCCCGCAGTGGGCCGCATTCTCACTTATTTTCCAGGTCCAGGCCACAAGCGCTGGCGTTAGCTCCTACTGAGCAACCCGCGTCCTGAGCTTTTCCAACACAGAAAGTGGAGAGATCACCTTGGTAGAGTACGTAGTTTCCCTCGATAAGCTCGGCGTCCATGATGTAGAGCATGTGGGGGGCAAGAACGCATCCCTCGGCGAGATGATCAGTAATCTTGCAGGCGCTGGTGTCTCGGTGCCCGGTGGTTTCGCCACCACGGCCCAGGCTTACCGCGACTTCCTAGAGCTGAGCGGCCTCAACGCCCAGATCCACGCCGCGCTGGACGCCCTGGACGTCGATGACGTCAACGCCCTGGCCAAGACCGGCGCCCAGATCCGCCAGTGGATCATGGAAGCCGAGTTCCCCGAGAAGCTCAACGAAGAAATTCGCACCGCCTTCGCCACCCTGTCGGCCGGTAACCCGGACATGGCCGTCGCCGTGCGTTCCTCGGCCACCGCCGAAGACTTGCCGGACGCCTCCTTTGCCGGCCAGCAGGAAACCTTCCTCAACATTCGCGGCGTCGAAAACGTGATCCGCGCGGCCAAGGAAGTGTTTGCCTCCCTCTTTAACGACCGTGCGATCTCCTACCGCGTACACCAGGGTTTCGACCACAAGCTGGTGGCCCTGTCTGCCGGCGTGCAGCGCATGGTGCGTTCGGAAACCGGCACTGCCGGTGTGATGTTCACCCTGGATACCGAATCCGGTTTCCGTGACGTGGTGTTTATCACCGGCGCCTACGGCCTGGGCGAAACCGTCGTACAAGGCGCGGTCAACCCGGACGAATTCTACGTACACAAGGGCACCCTCGAAGCGGGCCGCCCGGCCATCCTGCGCCGTAACCTGGGCAGCAAGGCCATCAAGATGATCTACGGCGACGAGGCCAAGGCCGGTCGCTCGGTCAAAACCGTTGAAGTCGACAAGGCCGAGCGTGCGCGTTTCTGCCTGACCGACGCTGAAGTCAGCGAGTTGGCTAAACAAGCGATGATCATCGAAAAGCACTACAAGTGCCCGATGGACATCGAGTGGGCCAAGGACGGTGACGACGGCAAGCTTTACATCGTGCAGGCTCGCCCGGAAACCGTGAAGAGCCGCACTTCGGCCAACGTCATGGAGCGCTACCTGCTCAAGGAAACGGGCACCGTGCTGGTGGAAGGCCGTGCCATTGGCCAGCGCATTGGCGCAGGCAAGGTGCGGATCATCAAGGACGTGTCCGAGATGGACAAGGTCCAGCCGGGTGACGTACTGGTTTCCGACATGACCGACCCAGACTGGGAACCGGTGATGAAGCGCGCCAGTGCCATTGTTACCAACCGTGGCGGGCGTACCTGCCACGCGGCGATCATTGCCCGTGAGCTGGGGATTCCGGCAGTCGTGGGTTGCGGCAACGCCACCCAACTGCTCAAGGATGGCCAGGGTGTGACCGTGTCCTGCGCCGAAGGCGATACCGGCTTTATCTTCGAAGGTGAGCTGGGCTTCGATATCAAGCAAAACTCCATCGACGCCATGCCCGACCTGCCGTTCAAGATCATGATGAACGTCGGCAACCCGGACCGCGCCTTTGATTTCGCCCAGTTGCCGAACGCCGGCGTGGGCCTGGCCCGCCTGGAATTCATCATCAACCGCATGATCGGCGTGCACCCCAAGGCACTGCTGAACTATGACGGCCTGCCGCTGGACATCAAGGAAAGCGTCGACAAGCGCATCGCCGGCTACAACGACCCGGTAGGTTTCTACGTCGAGAAACTGGTCGAAGGCATCAGCACCCTGGCTGCGGCGTTCTACCCGAAAAAGGTGATCGTGCGCCTGTCGGACTTCAAGTCCAATGAATACGCGAACCTGATCGGCGGCAAGCTCTACGAGCCGGAAGAAGAAAACCCGATGCTGGGTTTCCGCGGCGCCTCGCGTTACATCAGCGAAGCCTTCCGTGACTGCTTCGAGCTTGAATGCCGTGCGCTCAAGCGCGTGCGCAACGAGATGGGCCTGACCAACGTCGAGATCATGGTGCCCTTCGTGCGCACCCTGGGCGAAGCGAGCCAGGTGGTGGACCTGCTGGCAGAAAACGGCCTGACCCGTGGCGAGAACGGCCTGCGCGTGATCATGATGTGCGAATTGCCGTCCAACGCCATCCTGGCTGAAGAGTTCCTGGAGTTCTTCGACGGTTTCTCCATCGGCTCCAACGACCTGACGCAGTTGACCCTGGGCCTGGACCGCGACTCGGGGATCATCGCCCACCTGTTCGACGAGCGTAACCCAGCGGTCAAGAAGCTGCTGGCCAACGCCATCCAGGCCTGTAACAAGGCTGGCAAGTACATCGGTATCTGCGGCCAAGGCCCTTCGGACCACCCGGACCTGGCCAAATGGCTGATGGAGCAGGGGATCGAGAGCGTCTCGCTGAACCCCGATTCCGTGCTGGAAACCTGGTTCTTCCTGGCTGAAGGCCAAGCGTCCGCCTAAGATCGCGTGGTCAAAAGTGCCGGTCACTCGTTGCGGGTGACCGGCATTCTTATCTGTACAGGGCGGGAATCCTTGCGGACGCCGCCCTTTTTTGTGCAAGAGCATTATGCAAAGCAGCAGCCATCTGTTTCCTGTCGCCCTGATCAGCGCTGAACGTCGGGGCGACCTGAGTGAAGACGTCTACCGACTCAAACCCGGTAACAGCCCGGACGGCACCGTCGAGCTGGCGGTTACCCGTTTGGGCCTGGCCGATGTCCCGGAAAACCGGGGCACGCCGATTATTTTGTTGCATGGCAGTTTTTCCAATCGACGTTTCTGGTATTCGCCAAAAGGAATTGGCCTGGGGGCTTACCTCGCACGTCGCGGATTTGATGTGTGGATCCCGGAAATGCGCGGTCATGGTTTGTCCAAGCGCAATCACGACTACGCCAGAAACCGCGTCGCCGATTATGCGCGCTACGATTTGCCGGCCGTGGGGGCGTTTGTGTGTGAGCAAAGCGGGCAGATTCCGCACTGGATCGGGCATTCCCTCGGTGCCACCACCCTGGCTGCGGCCTTGGGTGGGCAGCACTTGGATGCATCAGCGGTGGCGTCGGTGGCGTTGTTCGGCTGCCAGGTCAGTCGCACCCACTGGCCGTTGAAAATTCCACCGGTGGAGTGGGGCGCTCGCTTTATCCTCAAGCGCCTTGCCCATCTGTCGGGCCCGCGCTTCAAGCGTGGGCCCGAGGACGAGCCGGCCGGCGTGATGATCGAAGCGATGCGTTGGAACGGCCTGTTCGGCCGGTTTGGCGATGCCGAGCATGACTGGTGGAAAGGCTTGGCGCAGGTCGATGTGCCGCTGTTGGCGGTGAGCGCAGCGGGCGACCGGCAAGACCCGGACTGGGCCTGCCGCAAGCTCTTCGAGCAAGTGGGCAGCGAGCATCGCCAGTACCTGTGCCTGGGACGTCAGCAAGGTTTCAGCGAGGATTTCGGCCATGTGCAGATGCTGGTCAGTAAAGCGGCCCAGGCCCAAGTGTGGCCTTTGGTCGAGCGCTGGTTGAACGACCCGCTGACACCCTTATTCGGTACGCAATCCGAAGTGTCCGCAGCGGTTTGACGAAACGCTCTACCAAGGGCGTTTCACTCTTGAATGGTTGCGGCTAAGATATGACGCGCCACGCGGTTCTGGTCATATTCAGTCGCGCAACGTGTATTGCGTTACGCTGAACCGGGTTTGATCATGGCCGCCGCCAACGCCCAGGCACTTAAAGAATGCCTGTCGCGGGGCGTTTTCTTGATGTACACCGTGGATGTTCGACCTCTTCTTTGATGACAGGAGTTTCTCGATGAACCATTACGTGACCCCCGACCTGTGTGACGCCTACCCGGAGCTGGTGCAGGTAGTGGAGCCGATGTTCAGCAACTTCGGTGGCCGAGACTCCTTTGGTGGCGAGATTGTCACCCTCAAATGCTTCGAGGATAACTCCCTGGTCAAGGCGCAGGCTGACCTGCCGGGCGTTGGCAAAGTGCTGGTGGTCGACGGTGGTGGTTCCCTGCGCTGCGCGTTGCTGGGTGACATGATTGCCGAGAAAGCCGCGAAAAATGGTTGGGAAGGGCTGGTGATCTACGGGTGCATCCGTGACGTGGACGTCATCGCTCAGACCGACCTGGGTGTGCAGGCCCTGGCCTCTCATCCGAAAAAAACCGACAAGCGCGGCCTTGGCGACCTGAACGTCCCGGTGACATTCGCAGGCGTGACGTTCCGCCCCGGTGAGTACATTTATGCCGATAACAACGGGGTGATCGTGTCACCCAGCCCGCTGAAAATGCCTGAATAAACTGCCGCAACCGATCGGGGTGAGGATGTTCGAAGAAGAAAACGCGCAATGGGGGCTGGTGCATGCCCTGGTGCTGGACGGTAAAGGCGGTGCGCGTTCGATTGCCCGGACTGAGCTCGACGATTTGCAGTTGCAGCCCCAGGAAAGCCTGTGGCTGCACTGGGATCGCAGCCATCCTCAAACCCAGACCTGGCTGCGCAAATCCAGCGGCCTGAGCGAGTTTGCCTGTGACCTGCTGCTGGAGGAAAACACCCGTCCACGGCTGTTGCCGCTGCCGGACGCCGAATTGCTGCTGTTTCTGCGCGGAATCAATCTCAACCCAGGCGCGGAGCCGGAAGACATGGTGTCGGTGCGCATTTTCGCCGCCGCCAACCGAGTGATTTCCCTGCGTTTGCGCCCCTTGCGCGCTACCGATGAGTTGCTGGTGCAACTGGCAGACGGCAAAGGCCCCAAGACGGCGTCTGAACTCATCCTTTATATGGCTCAGTACCTGACCAACAAAGTGCAGGATCTGGTCGCCGGCTTGTCTGAAATCGTCGATTCCGAGGAAGAAAAACTCGATGCCGACGAACGGTATACTCCGGAGCACGGCAGCGTTCTGCAGATCCGTCGAAGAGCCGCCGGACTCAAGCGCTTCCTGGCCCCCCAGCGGGATATTTTCGCCCAGATGACACGAATCAAATTGGCGTGGTTCTGCGACGACGATGCGGACTATTGGAACGAACTGCACAACAGCCTGACCCGTTACCTGGAAGAGCTGGAATTGGCCAGAGAGCGCGTGGGGCTTGTGCTGGAGGCTGAAGACCGGCGCTTGAGCCTGCGCATGAACCGCACCATGTACCGCTTCGGGATCATCACCGGGATCTTCTTGCCGATGAGTTTTCTCACCGGTTTGCTCGGTATCAATGTGGGCGGCATTCCATTCTCTGCCAGCCCTTATGGATTCATGATCGCGTGCCTGTTGATGGTGTCTGTGGCACTGGGGCAATGGTGGTTATTTCGACGATTGCGCTGGGTTTGACCTGAATATGACCTGAACGTAAGAAAGGGCCGATGTGACCCGAGGAATTTTACCCTCGTCTTTTAAATCACTTGCGAGAGGTCTCTATGCACGATCCGTTCGAACAGTCTTTGCGTGACATGCTCAATGCTTCGCCATCCAACCGTGATGACGATGCCTGCCTGGGCCGCGTACTGAAAACCGCCAACCGTCAGGTAGGGGCGGGTGACCTGTTCGGTCTGCTCGGGCGTTGGTTGCCGGCGTTGATGATGGCCCTGAACAACGGTTCGGCCCATGTGTCACCGGTTTCCCGTCGTAAACCTCTTGCTAGCACTGCTGATAAGGCTGATTGAATATGGAACTTGATCTCTGGACCCAGAGCCTGGTCACCGCGATGACCGCATTGTGGACCAAGGTGGCGAATTTCATTCCCAACCTGTTTGGTGCCCTGGTCCTGGTATTGCTGGGTTTTGTCGTGGCCAAGCTGCTCGATACCCTGCTGTCCAAATTGCTCGCCAAACTGGGGCTCGATCGCCTGATGGCTGGCACTGGCCTGACCAAATTGCTCGGCCGCGCGGGGTTGCAAGTACCGATTTCGACCCTGATCGGCAAGATCGTCTATTGGTTCGTTCTACTTATTTTTCTGGTTTCTGCAGCGCAGTCCCTTGGACTTGAGCGAGTTTCAGCTACGCTCGACATGCTGGCACTGTATTTGCCGAAAGTTTTCGGCGGCGCGCTGGTGCTGCTGGTGGGGGTTCTACTCGCGCAACTGGCCAACGGGCTGGTGCGCGGGGCCGCCGAAGGCGTGGGGTTGGACTACGCAGCGGGCCTGGGACGAATTGCCCAGGGGCTGGTGATCATCATCAGTATTTCCGTCGCGATCAGCCAGCTGGAGGTCAAAACTGACCTGCTCAACCACGTGATTGTGATTGTTTTGATTACCGTTGGTCTGGCAGTTGCGCTGGCCATGGGGTTGGGAAGCCGGGAAATTGCCGGTCAGATTCTTGCGGGAATCTATGTGCGTGAGCTGTATCAAGTTGGGCAACAGGTGCGTGTGGGCGAGGTCGAAGGGCAAATCGAGGAGATCGGCACAGTCAAGACGACCGTGCTGACCGATGACGGGGAACTGGTGTCGCTGTCCAACCGGATTCTCCTGGAGCAGCAGGTCAGTAGCCGCTAATCCGGCAAATCCTGCTAATGTACGCCGCCGCAAACCCGGGTGACCGGGTTGCAGCGGACATTGACCTGACTGTCGGCACGACTTGTTTTGAATAAAGCCCAAACGCTGTCCACGCGCTATGACCCCCGTGAGCTCTCTGATGAGGAGTTGGTCGCGCGCTCGCACACGGAGCTGTTTCACGTAACACGCGCGTACGAAGAATTGATGCGCAGGTATCAACGCACTCTGTTCAACGTTTGTTCAAGGTATTTGGGGAACGATAGAGACGCGGATGATGTCTGTCAGGAAGTGATGCTCAAGGTGCTATACGGCCTGAAGAACTTCGAGGGCAAATCGAAGTTCAAGACCTGGCTGTACAGCATCACGTACAACGAGTGCATCACGCAGTATCGGAAGGAACGGCGAAAGCGTCGCTTGATGGACGCTTTGAGTCTGGACCCCCTTGAGGAGGCGTCTGAAGAGAAGGCGCCGGCACCCGAGGAAAAGGGCGGACTTGATCGCTGGTTGGTGCATGTGAACCCGATTGACCGCGAAATTCTGGTGCTTCGATTTGTCGCAGAGCTGGAATTTCAGGAAATCGCTGACATCATGCATATGGGTTTGAGTGCTACAAAAATGCGGTACAAGCGTGCTCTTGATAAATTACGTGAGAAATTTGCGGGCGAGACTGAAACTTAGTGCGTAGCAAATATCTCTTACGTGTAGGCAAGTTCTGTTAGACTTGTCGCCGAGTTGTCCCCCGGTTTGTGGGACTGCTTTACAATCACCAGATGGGGATTTAACGGATGAAACTGAAAAACACCTTGGGCTTGGCCATTGGTTCTCTTATTGCCGCTACTTCTTTCGGCGTTCTGGCACAAGGCCAAGGCGCAGTTGAAGGCGAGCTGTTCTACAAGAAGCAGTACAACGATAGCGTTAAGCACATCGAAGACGGCTTCAACCCAGGCGCTCGCATTGGTTACTTCCTGACCGACGATCTGTCGTTGAATCTGTCGTACGACAAGACCAACCACACCCGTTCGAACGACGGCACTGGCAACCAGAAGATCAAAGGTGACACTGGCAGCCTCGTTGCTCAGTACCACTTCGGTCAGGCTGGCGTTGATAGCCTGCGTCCATACGTTGAAGGCGGTTTCGGCCACCAGAGCCGTGGCAACGTGCGCGCTGACGGCCACACCGGTCGCGATCAGACCACTTTCGCTACCATCGGTACCGGCGTGAAGTACTACTTCACCAACAACCTGTACGCTCGTGCTGGTGTTGAAGCTGACTACGGTCTGGACAACGGCAAGTGGGACTACTCCGCACTGGTTGGCCTGGGCGTGAACTTCGGCGGTAACGCTGGCGCAGCTGCTCCAGCTCCTACCCCAGCACCAGCTCCAGAGCCAGTTCCAGAGCCAGAAGCTCCGGTTGCTCAGGTTGTTCGTGTTGAGCTGGACGTTAAGTTCGACTTCGACAAGGCCGTTGTTAAGCCTAACAGCTACGGCGACGTTAAAAACCTGGCCGACTTCATGGCTCAGTACCCAGCTACCAACGTAGAAGTTGCTGGTCACACTGACTCCGTAGGTCCAGACGCTTACAACCAGAAGCTGTCCCAGCGTCGTGCTGACGCTGTTAAGCAAGTCCTGGTTAAAGACGGCGTTGCTCCTAGCCGTGTAACTGCTGTTGGTTACGGCGAATCCCGCCCAGTTGCTGACAACGCAACTGAAGCTGGTCGCGCTGTTAACCGTCGCGTAGAAGCGTCGGTTGAAGCTACCGCTCAGTAATTACTGAGTAGTAAAGAAAAGCCCGGCTCAGGCCGGGCTTTTTTTCGCCTGCGATTTGCCTCAGGCGCTTGCCGCAGCGGCGATGCTAGCCATCTGTGCGGCGCCGGCAACCTGGCCAATCACCAGGATGGCCGGGCTCTTCAGCGCAAAGGTTTTTGCCGCTTCATGCATGGCCGCCAGGGAGCTGCGGCATTCGCGTTGCTGGGGCAATGAAGCGTTTTCGATCATTGCCACCGGCATATCCGCAGCCATGCCGCCGTTGAGCAGCTGTTCGCGGATTTCTTCCAGCTTCGCCACACCCATATACACCACCAGCGTGGTTCCACCCTCCGCCAGCGCACGCCAGTTCAAGCTACTGTCATCCTGGGTATGCGCGGTGACCAAGGTCACTCCGCGGCTCACCCCGCGCAAGGTCAACGGGATATCGCACTGGGTTGCTCCGGCCAGCCCTGAGGTGATGCCATTGACCAATTCCACCTCGACACCACGCTCGCGCAGCCAGGTTGCCTCCTCGCCACCGCGGCCAAAAATACACGGGTCACCGCCTTTAAGGCGTACTACGCACTTGCCCTGGCGTGCATAACGCAACATCAGGCGGTGAATGAAATCCTGCGGGGTAGAACGACATCCCCCGCGCTTGCCGACGGTAATCACCCGGGCGCTGGTGCAGTGTTCCAGTACTGCCGGGTTGACCAGATCATCAATCAGCACGACGTCCGCTGCCTGCAGAGCCCGGACCGCTTTCAGGGTCAGCAACTCCGGGTCACCCGGACCTGCGCCTACCAGCCACACTTTTGCGCTCATGTTGTTCCCCTTACACACTGATGGCGATTGGCTGCGGGTTGCTGGCCAAAAGACGTTTGATTTCCGGCACGCAGGAGCCGCATTGGGTGCCGCAGCCCAAGGCCTGTTTGAGGCCATCCAGGTCCAGGCCGCTGCCGATACCGGCACACACGGCGTTTTCGCTGACGTTCTTGCAGTTGCACACAATCTTGTTGCTGGCCGTGGTACCGCCCGGTGGCGCGCTCAAGGGCGCCAGCAACCAGCGCCGCAGTTGCTCGTCGGCCCGGCCTTCCAGCCACAGGCTTTGCAGCCAGTGACGGGCCAGGGTTTCGCCGGCCAGGCGCAGGGCGGTGATGCGGCCTTTCTCGATCTTCACGCGCTTGCCGATTGAGCGGCGCGGGTCGTCATAGGCCATTACCGGGCCGTCGTTGAGGCCCAGCAGGTGGTCGATACGGGTCAAGAGTTGCAGGTCGGGCGCCTCGGTATGCGCGGCGCGCACCAGCAGCGCGGGGCGTTCACGGCCAGCCAGGCTCAGGCTGACGTAGGCAAAGGTTTCACACAGTGGGCGCAAGGCTTCGAAGTGCTGCTGTACATCGCCTTCGATCAGCGCAAACAGCTGCCACGGCAGTTGCACGGCTTCCAGGCGCACGCCGCTGTGCTTGAGCTCCGGCTGCTTGGACAAAGGGTCGAACGCCGGTTGAGTGAGGGTATTGACGCCGCCCTTGAGAAAGCGGTCGCCCCAGTGCATGGGCAGGAACGCTTGGCCGGGACGCACACTGTCATCGCTGCCGACGGCGACGATCACGCTGCCGCGACGGCTTTTCAGGCTGATCAGGTCACCCTCTTTGAAGCGGTGGCGGCGTAGCTCATCCGGATGCAGGCTCAACAATGCTTCACTGACGTGCCCGAACAACTGCGCTGCCGTGCCGGTGCGGCTCATCCCATGCCATTGATCACGCAGGCGACCGGTGATCAGGGTCAGGGGAAATCGCGCATCGCGCTGTTCCTTGGCGGCGCGATAAGGCTCGGCGACAAACTGCGCCCGCCCAGTGTCAGTGGGGAAAATACCGTCGGTGTACAAGCGCGACGTACCCGCTTGCGCACCCTCGGGAAACGGCCATTGCTGCGGGCCGAGCTGGTCGAGCAGGGCGTGGCTGATGCCGGACATATCCAGGTCACGGCCTTGAGTCAGTGGCTTGAATTCATCAAACAGCTGCGCCGCGTGCTCAAAGGCGAACAGGCTCGGCAACCCCGGCCGCAGACGGCGCTCCAGGCGTTGTGCGAAATCCACGGTGATCGCCCAATCCGCGCGTGCTTCAGCCGGTGGGTTGATGGCGCGGCGCACGTGGGAAATACGTCGCTCGGAGTTGGTCACCGTGCCGTCTTTTTCACCCCAACTGGCGGCGGGCAGTAGCAGGTCGGCATAGGCGGCGGTTTCGGTGGTACGAAAGGCTTCCTGCAACACCACGAACGGGCACGCTGCCAAAGCGGCGCGCACCGCGTTCTGGTCGGGCAGCGATTGGGCCGGGTTGGTACAGGCGATCCACAACGCCTTGATCTTCCCCGCCTGCACCTGTTCAAACAGTTCGATGGCGGTAAGGCCGGTGGTCGCGGGCAGTTGTTCCACGCCCCAATAGGCCGCCACTTCAGCGCGGTGTTCAGGGTTGGCCGCTTCGCGGTGGCCCGGCAGCAAATTGGACAGGCTGCCGGTTTCGCGCCCACCCATGGCGTTCGGTTGGCCGGTCAGGGAAAACGGCCCGCAGCCCGGCCGGCCAATGGTCCCCGTGGCTAAATGCAGGTTGATCAACGCGCTGTTTTTGGCGCTGCCGGTCGTGGATTGGTTAAGCCCCATGCACCACAGCGACAGAAAGCTGCTGGAGGTGCCCACCCACTGCGCGCACAGGCGCAACTGTTCGACGCTGATGCCGCATAGCTGCGTGACCATCTGCGGCGTGTAGTCATGCACCAGGCGCTTGAGTTCGGCCAAGCCGTCGGTGTGGGCCTGGATAAACGCGCGGTCGACCCAGTCTTCCCACAGCAACAGATGCAAAATGCCGTGGAACAACGCCACATCCGTGCCCGGCAAGATCGCTAGGTGCAGGTCGGCCAAGTCGCAGGTGTCGGTACGCCGAGGGTCAATGACCAGCACTTTCATCTGCGGGCGTTGCGCCTTGGCTTGCTCCAGGCGCCGGAACAATACCGGATGGGCGTAGGCCATATTGCTGCCGACGATCATCACGCAGTCGCTGTTTTCCAGGTCTTCATAGCTGCACGGCGGCGCATCGGCGCCCAGGCTGCGCTTGTAGCCGACCACTGCCGAAGACATGCACAGCCGGGAGTTACTGTCGATATTATTAGTGCCCACCAACGCCCGCGCCAACTTGTTGAAGCTGTAGTAGTCCTCGGTCAACAGTTGCCCGGAGATATAGAACGCCACGCTGTCGGGCCCGTGTTCGGCAATCGTCTCGGCAAACACGTTGGCCGCGTGTTCCAGGGCGGTGTCCCAGTCGGTGCGAGTGCGTGCCAGTGCTTTGCCCAAGCGTAATTGCGGGTACAGGGCGCGGGCGCTCACGTCGCCGGTCAAGTGCAGGCTGGCACCTTTGCTGCACAACTTGCCGAAGTTGGCCGGATGGCTGGGGTCGCCTTGCACCCCCAGGATCTGTTCGCCGTCATGCTCGATCAGCACGCCGCAGCCCACCCCGCAATAACAGCAGGTGGACGCGGTGGTCTGGCGGTTCATCAACCCGCGTCCCGCAGGGCCAGCATCACCCGGCCGTTTTCGACCCGGGCCTGATGATGGTGGGCGCAGCCGATATCCGGGGCCTGGGCTTGGCCAGTCGCCAGGTCAATCTGCCAGTTGTGCAGCGGGCAGGCCACGCGCTTGCCGTAGATCAAGCCTTGGGACAGCGGCCCGCCCTTGTGCGGGCAGCGGTCGTCGAGGGCAAAGACTTCATCGTCACTGGTGCGAAAAATCGCGATGTCACCTTTGGGCCCGCTGATGATGCGCGAGCCCAGGGCGTTGATTTCATCGAGGGCGCAGATATCTAGCCAGTTCATAGCGAGACCTCCAGTTGTTTGACGGGGATCACGTCGAATTCCTTTTTCAGCAGCGGCTGCTCCAGGCGTTCCTTCCACGGGTCCTGCTCGAATGACAACGAGAACTGCAAACGCTCATTGAGGGCTTGGCGGCGCGCCGGGTCTTCCAATACGGCCTTCTTGATATGCTCCATGCCCACTCGCTGCAGGTAGTGCACGGTGCGCTCCAGGTAGAAGGCTTCTTCGCGGTACAACTGCAGGAACGCGCCGTTGTATTCACGCACTTCCTCGGCGGTTTTCACCTTGACGAAGAACTCCGCGACTTCGGTCTTGATCCCGCCGTTGCCGCCGATGTACATCTCCCAGCCCGAGTCGACACCGATAATGCCTACGTCCTTGATGCCCGCTTCCGAGCAATTGCGTGGGCAACCGGACACCGCCAACTTGACCTTGTGGGGCGACCACATGTTGAACAGGTCATGCTCCAGCTCGATGCCCAGTTGTGTGGAGTTCTGCGTACCAAACCGGCAGAACTCGCTGCCCACACAGGTTTTGACGGTACGGATGGATTTGCCATAGGCATGCCCGGACGGCATATCCAGGTCCTTCCATACCCCAGGCAAGTCCTGCTTCTTGATACCGAGCAAGTCGATACGCTGGCCGCCGGTGACCTTGACCATCGGCACGTTGTACTTGTCGGCCACATCGGCGATGCGGCGCAGCTCCGAAGGGTTGGTCACGCCGCCCCACATCCGTGGCACCACAGAATAGGTGCCGTCTTTTTGAATATTGGCGTGGGCCCGTTCGTTGATCAGCCGCGATTGCGGGTCGTCCTTGGCTTCGCCGGGCCAGGTGGAGATCAGGTAATAGTTGAGCGCCGGGCGGCAGGTGGCGCAGCCATTGGGGGTGCGCCAGTTCAGGTAACGCATGGTGCTGCCGATGGTCAGCAGGTGCTGCTCCCGGATGGCCTGGCGGATCTGCCCGTGGTTGAGGTCGCTGCAGCCACAGATGGCTTTTTCACTTTTGGGTTTGACGTCGGCGGCGCCGCCCACGGTGTTGATCAGGATCTGCTCGACCAGGCCGGCACAGGAGCCGCAGGAGCTGGCGGCCTTGGTGTGTTTTTTCACCTCGTCGACACTGAACAACCCTTGTTCCTGGATCGCCTTGACGATGGTGCCCTTGCACACGCCGTTGCAGCCGCAGACTTCGGCGCTGTCGGCCATGCTCATGGCTTTGTCCTGGCCTTGGTGGCCGACATCGCCGAGTGCATTTTCACCGAACATCAGGTGATCGCGGATTTCACCGATGGCGTGGTTCTCACGGATCTGGCGGAAATACCAGCCGCCATCGGCGGTATCGCCGTACAGGCAGGCGCCGACCAGGATGTCGTCCTTGATCACCAGCTTCTTGTACACGCCGCCAATCGGGTCGGAGAGCGTGATGGTCTCGGTGCCTTCGCCACCCATGAAGTCGCCGGCGGAGAACAGATCGATGCCGGTGACTTTCAGCTTGGTGGAGGTCACCGAGCCCTTGTAAGTGGCAAAGCCCAATTGGGCCAGGTGGTTGGCGCAGACCTTGGCCTGTTCGAACAAGGGCGCCACCAGGCCATAGGCGATGCCGCGATGGCTGGCGCATTCACCGATCGCATAGATACGCGGGTCGTAGGTTTGCATCGTGTCGTTGACCAGGATCCCACGGTTGCAAGGGATGCCGGACTTTTCCGCGAGTTCGGTATTGGGGCGGATGCCGGCAGCCATCACCACCAGGTCGGCCGGGATGATGTCGCCATTTTTGAACTGCACCGAGCCGACGCGGCCATTGCCGGCATCGTGCAGGGCCTGGGTCTGCTCGCACAGGCGAAACACCAGGCCGCGACTTTCCAGTTCGGTTTGCAGTAGCTGGCCGCTGGTCTTGTCCAGTTGCCGCTCCAGCAGCCATTCACCGATGTGCACCACCGTCACGTGCATGCCGCGCAGCATCAAGCCGTTGGCCGCTTCCAGGCCGAGCAGGCCGCCGCCGATCACCACCGCATGCTTGTGGGTCTTGGCGGTGTCGATCATCGCCTGGGTGTCGGCAATGTCGCGGTAACCAATCACGCCCTGCAAGCTGTTGCCGGGAATTGGCAGGATAAACGGCGTGGACCCGGTAGCGATCAGCAGGCGGTCATATTCGGCCTCGGTGCCGTCTTCGGCGATGACTTTGCGCTTGACCCGGTCGATCTGCACCACTTTGCGGTTGAGCAGCAGTTTGACGTTATTGTTCAGGTACCAATCCAGGTCGTTGAGCACGATCTCTTCGAAGGTTTGCTCACCGGCCAGTACCGGCGACAGCAGGATGCGGTTGTAGTTGGTGTGAGGCTCGGCGCCGAACACGGTGATGTCGTACAGCTCGTTGCTCAGCTTGAGCAGTTCTTCCAGGGTGCGAACCCCGGCCATACCGTTGCCGATCATCACCAGTTTGAGTTTTTTCATGTCGTTCTCCGCAATGGCTCGACAAATCGTGCGCAAACAAAAAAGGCATCCCCGCTAGTCAGCTAGCGAGGACGCCTTTGTCCTGGTCCCGTTCTCTCGGGAAGCTCGGCCCTTCGTCGTTGAAGGAGCGGCTATATGTGGGGTGTTGGCAAAGCTAATGCAGCAGCTGTGCCAAGTCCCTATAGCCCCAGTTTTACTGGGCGTTTACACAGAGAGTCGGCGGATTCTGCCCGTTAGTGGTGCATCAACCAGTACAACAGCACCAGATTGAGCAAAAGCGAGGCCATCGCCAGGGTCTGCCAGACTTTCAAGGGTTCGCGTTCGAGCAAAGGCCGTGGGCGTAGGCTCAATTCGCGGCGGTCGGCCTGCTCCAGCACCAACAGCCATTCTTCGGCGGTTTCATAGCGTTGGCCCGGGACAGCGAACAGCGCTCGTTCCAGACTGTGCGGCAACCACTCCGGCAAGTCGGGGCGATAACGGCTGGCGCTGACGGGTTGGGAAAACCTGGGCCGTTGGAAGGCCTCGATTTCACCGTAGGGGTAATGCCCAGTCAGCAGGTAATACAAGGTCACGCCGACGCTATATAAGTCCTGTTGTGCCGTAGGCTGCTCGCCAGCGAACGCCTCGGGCGCGATGAAACTCGGGGTGCCGGGTAGCAGGTGCGCACGGTCCTCGGAGAGCCCGGGGCAATAGGCCAGGCCGAAGTCCAGCACCCGCAGTTCGCCATCTTCTCCCAGCAGCAGGTTTTCTGGCTTGATGTCGCGGTGCAGGATCTGCCGGCGATGCAGCAGGCCCACGGCGCGCAGCAAGCGTTCGGCAATCGACTGCCATTGTGCCAATGGCAGCGGGCCCTGTTGTTGGAACAGTTGGGCCAGGGTTTGCCCGGCGTATTCGCGCATCACGTAGTACAAATGCTGACGGCCACTGGCGGCATGCACTTCGGGAAAGGCCCGGCCGGCGACCCGGCGCAGAAACCATTCCTCCGATAACAAGGCCTGGGCGGCGTCGGTATCGTCGCAACGCAACGGCAAGGTCTTGAGCAGCCAGGGGTGCCCCTGGGCGTCGTGCACGCGGTACAGCAACGACTGCCGACTCTGCGCCAGCACGCTTTGCACCTGCCAGCCTTCAAAGGTTTGCCCGACTTTCAGCGGTGGCGGCAGTGGCCATTGCTGCAACTGCACCAAGGCGTCGCCGAGGGTGGCCGCGCCGAGTTGATCGATGCGCACCAGCAAGGCGCTGGCGTTGTCTTGGCTACCCGCCAGGTGGGCGGCGCTGACCAGGGTGTTGACGGCCAGGTCGAGGTCGCTTTGCTCGCGCAGGATCGCACCGATGCTGTGATCGCCCAGCGTGGCCCATACCCCGTCGCTGAGCAGCAGGAAACACTCGCCCTCGCGCAATGGACCATCGAGGAAGTCCAGCACCAGGTGCTGATCCAGGCCGAGGGCGCGCTTGAGTACATGCTGCATGCCCGGCTGTTCCCACACATGGTCTTCGCTGATGCGTTGCAACTCGCCGTCAAGCCAACGATACGCCCGGCAATCACCGACATGGGCCAGGGTGAAGCGTTGGCCGCGAAACACCAGGGCGCTGAGGGTGGTGAGCAACGGTTGGCCGCCGCCGTTGGCTTGCAACCAGCGATTCTGCGCGACCAACAGACGTTCGAGCGACTGGGCCACGCCCCAAGTCTGCGGCGTGGCGTAGTAGTCCACGGCCAGCGCCTGCAAGGTCGAGCGTGCGGCCAGGCCGCCGTCGGCGCACTGGCTGACGCCGTCGGCCAGCGCGCACAGGTAGCCTTTGCTCGCGGCCAGTTCCGCCATGGGCGTGACCACCCGCAGCGCATCCTGGTTCTCGCTGCGCGGGCCGATGGCACTGGCCTGGGCGACGCTCAGTTGTAGGCTCATCAGACGCGGGCGGCGGTCACGGCGGCCGAACCCCAGGTGGTTCTCCAGCGCCGTTTCACCCCATGCAGGCCGAACCAGGCCAGCACACCGAGGCTGGCGAACAACCACAGGGCCAGTTGATAGCTGCCAGTACTCTGCTTGATGGCGCCCATGCCCGCCGCAAGGGCGAAGCCACCGATGCCGCCGGCCATGCCGATCAGGCCGGTCATGACGCCGATCTCACTGCGAAAACGCTGTGGCACCAGTTGGAATACCGCCCCATTGCCAGCGCCCAGGCCGAGCATGGTGCAGACGAAAAGTGCCAGCGCCGCGTAGGAACTGGGCAGGTTGAACCCCACTGCCGCAATGCAGATCACCGCCACGCTGTACATGCCGAGCAGAGTCTTGATCCCGCCGAACCGGTCTGCCAGGGCGCCACCCAATGGGCGCATCAGGCTGCCGCCGAACACACAGGCGGCGGTGTAATAGCCGGCGGTCACCGGGCTCAGGCCGTACTGGTCGTTGAAGTAGCCGGGCAGGGCGCTGGCCAGGCCGATAAACCCGCCGAAGGTCACGCTGTAGAAGAACATGAACCACCAACTGTCGCGGTCGCCCAAGGCCTTGAAGTAGTCGGCCATGGCTTTGGCTTTCGGCCGTTCAGGCGCATTGCGCGCAAGCCAGGCGAATACGATCAGGGTCAGCACCAGTGGGATCAGCGCAAAGCCGAATACATTGCTCCAACCAAAGGCGGCCGCCAGCACGGGCGCCAGCAACGCCGCAAACACAGTGCCGGAGTTACCGGCGCCGGCGATGCCCATGGCCTTGCCCTGGTGCTCCGCCGGATACCACTGTGATGCCAAGGGCAGGGCGACGGCGAAGGACGCACCGGCCATGCCCAGGAACATGCCCAGCAGCAGCGCTTGTTCGTAGCTGTGGATCCCCAGTTTCCAGGCGCAGAACAGCGCCACGATCACAATCACCTGGCCGATCAGCCCGGCGGTCTTGGGCGACAGCTTGTCGGCCAGCATCCCCATCAAAAAGCGCAGCACCGCGCCCGCCAGGATCGGGGTGGCCACCACCAGGCCGCGCTGTTGGGTGGTCAGGTGCAAGTCAGCGGCAATCTGCACCGCCAGGGGGCCCAGCAGGTACCAGACCATGAAGCTCAGGTCGAAATACAGGAACGCGGCAAACAGGGTCGGGGTGTGCCCGGATTTCCAGAAGCTTGATTTCATCACGCACCTCAACGGTTGGGGGTCTAGAAACGAAAAAACGCCGCCACCGGGTTCGCAAGGGCAAACCGGGTGGGCGACGTCTTTGTCGTGAGGGGGCAACCGCCGTTGGCTACCTGTGGTGAATGCTTAGCAAATCCTGCGCCAACCCGAATTATTCACACCTGTCGCTTGGGCCTCTGGCGCTTTGCGTCATCAGCGGCGCATGGCGGGACGCGGAGCGTCCCTGGCGGCGTTCCCACGCAGGAGCGTGGGAACCATCAAGCTGAGCCAGATCAGCCGAGCAACTCGCTCATGGCAATAATCTGCTCCGCCACCTGGATCAGTTTCTGTTGACGGCTCATGGCCTGGCGGCGCATCAGGGTGTAGGCCTCTTCCTCGTTGCAGCTCTTCATCTTCATCAGCAGGCCCTTGGCCAACTCGATGCGCTTGCGTTCGGCCAGTTGCTGGTCGCGGGCATGAAGCTGGGCGCGCAGGGCCTGGTCACTCTCGAAGCGCGCCATGGCCACATCGAGGATCGGTTGCAGGCGCTGGGCCTGGATGCCTTCGACGATATAGGCACTGACGCCGGACTTGATGGCCTGGCGCATCACATTCGGGTCGTGCTCGTCGGTGAACATCACGATGGGCCGGGGCTGATCGCGGCTGACCAGCACCACTTGCTCCATCACATCGCGCCCGGGTGACTCGGTATCGATCAGGATCACATCAGGACGCACTGTTTCGACGCGTGCGGGCAGGTCGATGGTCAAGCCGGACTCATCGATCACCTCGAAGCCGGCCTCGGTCAATGCGGCCTTGAGGCGCCCTACCTTGCGCGGGGTGTCGTTGATCAACAGGATTCGCAGCATCGTCCGGCTCCTGTCAGCGCAGCGCTTGGCGATTGGCGTCATCGGCCAAGGCGTGAAGGTGGAAGCTGCGGGCATAGCCGGCGGGATCGCTGCCGTCCCAGGTCTTGCCGTCGAGCAACTGGCTGCGGCGCATGTCCGAGTTGCCCGGGGTAATGCCCAGCGTCTCGGCCGCCTGGCGGTACAGCGCCAGTTGCTGCACCTGCCGGGCGACGCCCAGGTAGTCCGGGTCTTCACGCAGCAAGCCCCAGCGCCGAAACTGGGTCATGAACCACATGCCATCGCTGAGGTAGGGCAGGTTCACCTCGCCGTCGGCGAAAAAGCGCAGTGCATGGGGATCTTGCCACTGGTTGCCCAGGCCATCGTCATAGTCCCCCAGCAAGCGTGGTTCGATGCAAGCCACAGGCGCATCGAGGTATTCAGGGGCACTGAGCAACTGGGCGGTAGAGCGGCGGTTTTCACGGCTCTGCTCGATAAACCGGCTGGCCTCCAGGATCGCCATGACCAGCACGCGTGCGGTATTGGGGTAGGCGTCAACGAAGGCTTGGGTGCAGCCCAGGACTTTTTCCGGGTGGTCCGGCCAGATCGCCTGGCTGGTCGCCAGGGTAAAGCCCTGGTTCTGTTGCACTGCGCTGGCGCACCAAGGTTCACCCACGCAAAGGCCGTCGATGCGGCCGGCTTGCAGGTGCGCCACCATTTGTGGCGGCGGCACTACTACGCTGTTCACATCCTGCAAGGGATGAATGCCTTGGCTCGCCAGCCAGTAATACAACCACATGGCGTGGGTGCCGGTGGGAAACGTCTGGGCGAAGGTGAGTTTTGTCCGGCTTTGGTGCACATGGCGCTTCAACGCCTCAGGAGTGATCATCCCTTGCTGTTGCAGGCCATGGGACAGGTTGATGCCCTGGCCATTCTGGTTCAGCCCCATCAGCACCGCCATGGGGCTGGGGGCGACGCCGCCGATGCCCAGGTGTACGGCATAGATCAGCCCGTAGAGACTGTGGGCGGCGTCCAATTCACCGCTGACCAGCTTGTCGCGCAGGTTGGCCCAGGACGCCTGGCGCTTGAGGTTGAGTGTGAGGCCGTAGGGTTGGGCGAAGCCCTGGGTGGCGGCGACCACCAGCGAGGCGCAATCGGTCAGGGCCATGAACCCCAGGTCCAGGCTGCTCTTTTCTGGGGCATCGCTGCCGTTTACCCAAGCCAGCGGATCGTTCATCAATACCTGCCTTTTTCTAAAAAAAAGCGCCGTTTCCCTGGTTGGCGTATAGGCCATTGCAGGGGAACGACGCCTTTGTCCGTAGGCCCGTGCCGCCTTTGGTGCGAGCCTGATACAGAGTGCAAAGCAAGGCACATGCCATGGGTGGGGCGGTTGCAACAGGCCGTCAGCTTTCGATCATGATTGAACCTCGTGCGCCTCGCAGTATGGCCGCTTCTTCAGGCCAGACCGCCAGGCATACCCACGGTGCACGCTGATTACCTCGCAACCCTCAATTGCCGCTGGCTGTACAGCGCGCTGCTGTGCGCCGTGCTGGTACTGGGCAGTGCCACGGCCCGTGGCGAGGAGTTGCCGCTCTACGGCGCCGAAGACGAGAGAAGCTCGGCGGTGGTGCTGCGGCATATTTCCGTCAATAGGCTGCGCGGCATCATGCGGCGTGCGGGGCTGGATGAGCCGCGCTACCCCCTGCGTGAAAACGGCGCGCGTACGTTCTATGTAACCGGGCCTTCCCGTTATGTCGACCAGGTATTGCGCCTCGCTCAACTGATGGACCGCCCCCCACGCAAGGTGCCAGAGCATGCGTCGTTATTCGGCGTGGTGAAAGTGATCAACGTCCTCGTGGACGATCACCTGCAGGGCGCAGGTGCCAACAGGGTCCTTGTACCGGGCATGGCTTCAATGATCAAAGCTCGGTTATCCCAGGCGCAGAAGGACCAACTGGCCGATGGCCGCCTTGTGTTAATGGCTTATCCGGATACCAACAGTCTGTTGATCAAGGGTTCACCTGCCCAAGTGAAGGTTATCGAAAAACGGGTGGCCGAGTTGGATGTCGCCCAGCCGCTGGATGAAGCCTCGCCGGGGCCGGCGCAGGCTGTCGGTGGAGACGTGCAACTGGTCGGCGCACCTCAGTTGACCGCCGCGCAATATGAGTACGTGCGACGTGCGTTCCTGCGAGCGGACCCTGAGTCTTCCCCCTGAAAAAGGCGTTTGTCCATGCACCTGGAAATATTGCTGCAGGAGCAACTGATCAGCCGCAAGCGTTTGGCCGCATTCGCACCGGGGAAGGTGCTGCCCTTGGACCCAGGCGTCACCCGCTGTGTGGAGGTGCGGGTCAATGGGCAACTGATGGCAGTGGGAGAGTTGGTGCAGTTGGAGGATCGGCTAGGAGTTGAATTACAGGAAACCTTTCAGGAGTGGCTGCCGCGATAAGGGTGCGAGCGAATTATCTGACCGGCTTCGGCCCAAAAAAGGCAAATGAATGGGTTTTTTCCTAACGCAGGTACGGGGCGCGGTTTTTATAGTCATGCCAATGGCAGATGAATTGGTTCACACAGTATGGATTTGAATGTCAGTAGTCGACTACAGAGGTGCGTATGGCCGTCGTAATGGATGAAACGACGACGTCCCTGGTCTTCGCTCGTTGGACCTTGCATGGCGATGGCCGGTTGACGGGTGTGGAGGCGGATATTCAGTTGGCTCCCAAGGAGGGGCATGTGCTGCGGTTGCTGCTGGCTTCCGGCGGCGCGCTGATGACCAAGGACCGCTTGCTGGAACTGGCCTGGCCTCGGGGGGAAGTGGCCGATGAGTCACTCACGCGGTGTATCTATTCCCTGCGCAAGCACTTGAGGGCCGACAAAGGCTTTATCAAGACGATTTATGGCAAGGGCTATCGCTTTACCTGCCCGGTGCGCACAGGTGATCAACCCAGGGCAGTGGCACACGTGTGCGCCGTCTGTGGTCAGGCCAGCAATGTCCAGAGTTAAGGCATGGGGCAAAGGCCTGGTGCTCGGGGTATTGATGGGCAGCAGCCAGGCCTGGGCTTTTTGCTGGGAAGAGGCGGCCAGCCGCCACGACCTTGAGCCGGAGTTGCTGCAAGCTATCGCCTCGGTCGAATCGGGTTACCGGGCGCAAACGATGAACTACACCAACCGCAATGGCACGCGGGATATCGGCTTGATGCAAATCAACAGCATCCATTTGCCGCGCTTGCTCAAGCAGGGCATTACCGAAGAACGGCTGTTGAGCGAGCCCTGCCTGTCGGTAGAAGTAGGCGCCTCGATTCTTGCCGAGTTCATCCAGCGTTTTGGCTATAACTGGACGGCGGTGGGGGCTTACAACGTGGGGCCGGGGCCCGGGCCACAGCGTGAGGCATTACGCCTGCGCTACGCCGAAAGGATCTGGGTGCGTTATGAGGCGTTGACGGCGCAACGTCAATGAGATCAGGTGGCACGCCTCGCATGCAGGCCGCCACCCCGGCTATAATCAGCGTCACCTTTTGCCGCCATCCGAGTCTAGCCCGCCCATGTATACCCTGGCCCGCCAGCTGTTGTTCAAACTCTCCCCGGAAACCTCCCACGATCTGTCCCTGGACCTGATCGGTGCCGGTGGCCGTCTGGGGCTCAATGGCCTGGTATGCAAGGCAGCGGCGAAAGTGCCGGTGTCGGTGATGGGGCTCGACTTCCCCAACCCGGTCGGTCTGGCTGCCGGCCTGGACAAGAACGGCGCGGCCATCGACGGGTTTGCGCAACTGGGGTTCGGCTTTGTCGAAATCGGC
This sequence comes from Pseudomonas sp. CCI1.1, assembly GCF_034348165.1. Taxonomy (NCBI): domain Bacteria; kingdom Pseudomonadati; phylum Pseudomonadota; class Gammaproteobacteria; order Pseudomonadales; family Pseudomonadaceae; genus Pseudomonas; species Pseudomonas sp. CCI1.1. The sequence goes on along the minus strand of NZ_CP133780.1, from coordinate 2,848,894 downwards.
ACCGTGACCCCACGGCCGCAACCGGGCAACCCCAAGCCTCGCATCTTCCGGCTGCCGGAAGCGGAGGCGATCATCAATCGTATGGGCTTCAACAACCTCGGCGTCGACCATCTGCTGTCGCGGGTTCAGGCGGCAAAGTACACCGGCATTCTGGGTATCAACATTGGCAAGAACTTTGACACGCCCGTGGAACGTGCGGTGGATGACTACCTGATATGCCTGGACAAGGTCTACGCCCACGCCAGCTATGTCACCGTCAACGTCAGCTCGCCCAACACCCCGGGGCTGCGCAGCCTGCAATTTGGCGATTCCCTCAAGCAACTGCTCGAAGCCTTGCGCCAGCGCCAGGAAGACCTGGCCGTGCGGCATGGCAAGCGTGTGCCGCTGGCCATCAAGATCGCGCCGGACATGAGCGATGAAGAAACCGTCCTGGTGGCCCAGGCCCTGGTGGATTCTGGGATGGACGCGGTGATTGCGACCAACACCACCCTCAGCCGCGTGGGCGTCGAAGGCCTGGCCCATGGTGACGAGGCCGGCGGCCTGTCGGGCGCGCCGGTGCGGGACAAGAGCACCCATATCGTCAAGGTGCTGGCGGCCGAGTTGGCTGGGCGTTTGCCGATCATCGCGGTGGGCGGTATCACCGAAGGCAAACACGCGGCTGAGAAGATCGCGGCCGGCGCCAGCCTGGTGCAGTTGTACTCCGGCTTCATCTACAAAGGCCCGGCATTGATTCGCCAGTCGGTGGATGCCATCGCTGCCTTGCGCTGATCAGGATCGAGTAGGAGGCGGATTCACATCCGCCGTCCTCTCACACCACCGTACGTACGGTTCCGTATACGGCGGTTCAGGTTATACGGTTAAGTCGGTTTATCGTATCCAGTATCGAGACCAGCCCGAGGCGGTCCCACAGCTTCTTCGGCAACGCCTGATTCATATGGGGCGCTCCCGAGTTCCACCATGGGCCTCGGCCATTGACTGCCGATTTCCACGCCCGCGCCGCATTAAGTCCCAAGCGTATCAAGTTGCGCGCCCTCGTAGAGGGCCGCTTCCATTGACGCCAGACGATACAGCGAAGCTTGTGACGCACCCAGCCGTCCAATTCCTCAAGTGGCCGTCTGCTCTGGCTCAGCTTGAAGTAGCCCGCCCATCCGCGCAGCACGGGGTTTATCCGCTCGATGACAGTCGCCACCTTGTGGCCCCGCGCTTTACGTAGCAGCTCTCTGAGCCGGTCGCGCAAGCGACCCAGGCTCATCGTCGCCACTCTCAGTCTCGGTTGCTGATGCCAGCTCATCCCGTAACCCAAGTAATCACACATCCAAGACCCGGCTACTCGGCTCTTATCCCGATTCAGCGTTAGTTTCAGGCGCTGATTCAGGAAGCGCTCAACACTGGCCATCACTCGTTCGCCAGCACGAGGGCTGCGCACATAGATGTTCGCATCGTCGGCATAACGCACGAAGCGATGACCCCGCCGTTCCAGCTCGCGGTCGAGTTCGTTGAGCAGGATGTTCGACAGCAACGGCGAGAGCGGGCCGCCTTGCGGCGTCCCTTCCTGCCGTCGGCTGGCGATCCCACCCGACATCTCACCGGCTTGGAGGTACCGCCGGATCAGTCTGAGCACGCGTTTATCTACGATTTGGCGCGCCACGTACGCCATCAGGAGATCGTGGTTGACCCGGTCAAAGAATTTCTCAAGATCGAGTTCCACGCACCAGCGATGCCCTGCCGCCACATGGGCGCGGGCTGTCTCGATGGCTTGGTGGGCGCTTCTGCCCGGACGGAAGCCGTAGCTGTAATCCGAAAACAGCGGGTCGAAGATCGGCGTGAGCTGTTGCAGCAGTGCCTGTTGGATCAGGCGATCCACGACGCAGGGAATGCCCAGTTGTCGGGTGCCGCCTTTGGGTTTGGGGATGTCGACGGCGCGTACACCTTGCGGGTGGTATTCGCCGGCCAGCAACCTCCTCTGGAGGATCGGCCAATACTGATTCACGTAGTCCGCCAAGTCGTCGACCGTCATGCCATCGGCACCCGGCGCGCCCTTGTTGCTGACCACGCGCTGATACGCACGTCTGAGGTTGGCCGGTGCAAGCACCCGCGCCATCAGCGTGTCCGGCTCCGCGTTCGTCCACGTCACAGATGCCGTCGATACCTTTGCGCTGTCAGCCGTCATCCTCGGATTCTGTCCGGGACTCGGAGTCACAGTCTTCTCTTGGAGAAATTTCTGCATTTCGGTATTCAACGAGACTCTGACGCCTACTGGCGGCATAACCTGTTCGGCCCTTGGTGGCGCGGTTATTCGCCACTTACTACGGCTTCGGCTGACTTCTGCACGCTCATCCCATCGCCTCTCGACGCTCGGTAGCACACTGGCAAACGTGCAGATCTCCCAGGGTAATTCGCGCGACCTTCCTGCTTATGCCTGTCGGATCTACGTCACAGCGTTCCGTGCAAGTATTGGGCTTTGAAGATTTTGGCCTTCTTACCCCGCTGCGCCGCCTCTATCCGCTTCCTGTTCGTCAGGCCAGCATTTTGCCTCGGGCTTCCTTCAGATTCGCAGTCACCCGCGACACCCTTGCCTCTGGCTAACACTTCCCCTTGCCGGGTGTGTAGAGGACTTTCACCTCCCAGTCACCAGCGTGGCCACCACAGCCAAGCTGGTTGCGCTTGCGCGCAACGCGCCATGCCTGGCGCACCAATAAAAAGGGCTCCATAAAGGAGCCCCTGGGCCGAAGCCCGCCGCCCGGATGGGGCGCGCGTGGTTAAGTCGCTACAAGTTCAAAGATGTGTGTGTCGCAATTAAATCCCCTGATTAGCCGACGGCGTGAAGTTCGTTGAGTCTGTGGATGCCCGCAGTGCCAGTCATACCGTCCCAGTTGTCGCCGCGTCCTTCTCGCCAGCCGTTGATCCAGGCTTGGCGTACCGACGGTAGAGTAAATGGGCAAAGCTCACGGGATTTTCCATGAACGCCATATTGATATCCGCGTAAAAATGCTCTTTCCAACGGATCACGCTTAAGTCTTCTCATAGGGTGTTTCCCTCACTTGTTGACTGTCTAGATATCCTTCGGCCTTGTCCAAGGCCGGGCAGAGTTTTTCTGCCGTTGGTGGGCTCGCTGCCGGCGTGGCGAGCCAATGTGTTGGCACCGTTACGGCGCCAACCTGTGTTGAGTTCTAACCAATAGGTCACATGTATTCAATGATCGTTTTGTCATAAGCACGTAACGATAACGATGCTATAGCCATAAGCTGGGCTGGTTATTCGCCCCTTTTATAGGGCAAAGCCAGCTATGATGTGCCCTGTAAAGAGGAAAGGTTTAATTCCTTAGTGAGAATGCCCGCCTATTGCAGTCGGTTATTATTCGACGAAGGGTCGGAATATTTCTTTTTGTTGCGCAACATTCTTCTTCTGCCTCGCCAATAAAGGCTCAAGAGCCCGCCAGACGGGGTGGAACGGCACATTCGTGCCACGCGAGCACTCTTCGAGAAAAGTGCTTGATTGAAAACCGAACCGGCGATGCGTCGCCGGTTCACTTATTGCTGAAAAGCCTGGAATGCCCCATGTCGGACCGTTTTGAACTCTTCCTCACCTGCCCCAAGGGCCTCGAAGGCCTGCTGATCGAGGAAGCCGTCGGGCTTGGCCTTGAGGAAGCCCGCGAGCACACCTCGGCCGTGCGCGGCATGGCCGACATGGAAACCGCCTACCGCTTGTGCCTCTGGTCGCGCTTGGCCAACCGCGTGTTGCTGGTGCTCAAGCGTTTCCCGATGAAAGACGCCGAGGATCTTTACCACGGCGTGCTGGACATCGAGTGGGCTGACCACATGGTCCCCGACGGTACCCTCGCGGTAGAGTTCAGCGGCCACGGCTCGGGGATCGACAACACCCACTTCGGGGCGCTGAAGGTCAAGGATGCGATCGTCGACAAACTGCGCACCCCGACCGGCGAGCGTCCGTCCATCGACAAGATCAACCCTGACCTGCGCATTCACCTGCGCCTGGACCGTGGCGAAGCGATCCTGTCCCTGGACCTTTCCGGCCACAGCCTGCATCAGCGTGGCTACCGCCTGCAGCAGGGCGCGGCACCCCTGAAGGAAAACCTGGCAGCGGCGATCCTGATTCGCGCCGGCTGGCCACGTATTGCCGCCGAAGGCGGCGCGCTGACCGACCCGATGTGCGGTGTCGGCACCTTCCTGGTTGAAGGCGCAATGATCGCCGCCGACATGGCCCCCAACCTTAACCGCGAGCTGTGGGGTTTCACCACGTGGCTGGGTCACGTCCCGGCGTTGTGGAAAAAGCTGCATACCGAGGCGACTGAGCGGGCGGCCATCGGCATGAACAAGCCGCCGCTGTGGGTACGTGGCTACGAAGCCGACCCGCGCCTGATCCAGCCCGCACGCAACAACATCGAACGCGCCGGCCTGAGCCACTGGATCAAGGTGTACCAGGGCGAAGTGGGCACGTTCGAGCCGCGCCCGGATCAGAATCAGAAAGGTTTGGTGATCTGCAACCCACCCTACGGTGAGCGCCTGGGTGACGAAGCCAGCCTGTTGTATCTCTATCAGAACCTCGGCGAACGCTTGCGCCAAGCCTGTATGGGCTGGGAAGCCGCAGTGTTCACCGGCGCGCCGGACCTGGGCAAGCGCATGGGTATCCGCAGCCACAAACAGTATTCGTTCTGGAACGGCGCATTGCCGTGCAAGTTGCTGCTGATCAAGGTCAATCCGGACCAGTTCGTCACCGGCGAGCGCCGCACCCCGGAACAGCGCCAGGCCGAACGTGAGCAGGCGGCTTACGACCAGGCCCCGAGCGAGCCGGCAGAGCGTCAGTACAACAAGAACGGCAACCCGATCAAGCCCGCCCCGGCCCCCGTGGTGGAGCAGGCGCGCCTGAGCGAAGGCGGGCAGATGTTTGCCAACCGCCTGCAGAAGAACCTCAAGCTGCTGGGCAAATGGGCCAAGCGCGAAGGGGTGGATTGCTACCGTGTGTATGACGCCGACATGCCTGAGTACTCCATGGCGATCGACCTGTACCACGATTGGGTGCACGTGCAGGAATACGCGGCGCCAAAATCCATCGACCCGGAAAAAGCCTCGGCCCGCATGTTCGATGCCTTGGCGGCAATTCCCCAGGCACTGAACGTCGACAAGAGCCGTGTGGTGGTCAAGCGTCGTGAGCGCCAGAGCGGCACCAAGCAATACGAGCGTCAGAGTGCCCAAGGCAAATTCACCGAGGTCAGTGAAGGCGGCGTTAAGTTGCTGGTCAACCTCACCGATTACCTGGACACCGGCCTGTTCCTCGACCATCGCCCGATGCGCATGCGCATCCAGAAGGAAGCGGCGGGCAAGCGCTTCCTCAATCTGTATTGCTACACCGCCACAGCCAGTGTGCATGCTGCCAAGGGCGGCGCGCGCAGCACCACCAGCGTCGACCTGTCCAAGACCTATCTGGACTGGGCGCGTCGCAATTTCTCCCTCAACGGCTTCTCCGACAAGAACCGCCTGGAACAGGGTGACGTGATGGCGTGGCTGGAAGCGAGCCGCGATGAATTCGACATGATTTTCATCGACCCGCCGACCTTCTCCAACTCCAAGCGCATGGAAGGCATCTTCGACGTGCAGCGTGACCATGTGCAGTTGCTCGACCTGGCCATGGCACGCCTGGCGCCGGGTGGCGTGCTGTACTTCTCCAACAACTTCCGCAAGTTCCAGCTGGAAGACAACCTCAGCGAACGCTATGCGGTCGAGGAAATCAGCGACAAGACCATCGACCCTGATTTTGCGCGCAATGCCAAGATCCACCGCGCCTGGAAAATCACCGCACGCTGATTTTTCTCTGTAGGAGCGAGCTTGCTCGCGAAGATCGTCAACGATAGCGCTGCGTATCCGGTTTAACGCAGCGCTCTCAGGTTCTTCGCGAGCAAGCTCGCTCCTATTGTTTTTGCACTGGTCAAACCCATGACCGATGGCTATAACTTAAGCCCTAGCCAAAGTGACACCCCCGCACACTGGCGCTGTGAGTGTTGCCTATGCCGATGCAAGTCGTTCGCCCGAAAATCCTTGGTTTTATCAGTGAGCAGGCATCGGCTTGGCTGGTGGCATTGGTGGTGTTACTGGTCGGTAGCGCGCTGACGGTGGTCGTCGCGTGGGCGGCTTCGGACCTGTATCAGCAGCAGGTGCGCCAGCGGTTCCAGTTGCTGGTCAACGAACGCTACAGCCGCATCCAGGAACGTTTTGAAGATCAGGAACAACGCCTGGGCAGCCTGCAGCGTTTCTTCGTCAATTCCGCAGAGGTATCCCGCGCCGAGTTCGACGGTTTCGCCAAACCGCTGTTGTTGCATGCCCGTGCCTATGCCTGGGCACCACGGATATTTCGTACGCAGCGCAGCTTGTTTGAGCAGGACATTTCTCGCCAGCGTGGCATTCCCTTCAGTATCCGCGAACTGAATACTGCAGGTGAGTTGGCGCCCGCGGCCGAGCGCGATGAATACGTACCGGTGCTGTACAGCCAGACCCAAAGTTTGCTGGGCTCGCCGCTGGGCTTTGATCTGCTGGCCCAGCCCCTGCGCCGGTCAGCGCTGGCGCGTGCGCAAGAAAGCGGCCAGTTGGCGGTGTCACAGCCCATGCAATTGGTGGGTGTGGAGCCCGCTTATGCGGCAGGCGTGTTGTTGGTGGCGCCCGTGAGCAAAGTCGCAGATGCCGAGCCTTACGGCTTTGTGATGGCGGTGATCAGCATGCGCCAGCTGGTGGCCGAGGGGTTGCCCAGGCCCAACCGGGACAACCTGGTGATGCAGATCGTAGACACCTCCGACACCCAGCAACGGGTGTTGTACGCGTCCAGTAACGCCTTGGGCAGCAGTGGCTTGACGGCTGCACGTCGCCTCACCCTGGGCGATCATGTCTACGCCCTGAGCCTGAGCGCGAGCGAAGTGTTCGACAAGGCCAACCATTCTTCGATGCACGCCATTCTGGCGATGGGCGTGTTGCTCAGCGCCTTGCTCAGTGCGCTGCTTTACATGCTGGTCAGCCAGCGCCAGCGCGCACTGAAACTGGTGGAGCAACGCACCGTTCAATTGCGTGCCCGTGAGCAGGAGTTGCGCGGTGCCCATGGGCAACTGCGCAGCGTGCTGAATGCGGCGACTCAAGTGGCGATCATTGCCACTGACCTGCGCGGTGTGATCAACACCTTCAATGCCGGTGCCGAACAGATGTTGGGCTTTACGGCCGAGGAGGTGCTGGGGCATATGACCTTGGACCGCCTGCACGTGGCCGCGGAACTCGACGCCCGCGCTGAGCCGTTGAGCAGGGCGCTGGGCAAGCGCATTCCAGCGAGCCAGGCGATGCTGGTGGAGAGCCCGGACAGTCAACATGAAGGGCGTGAGTGGACGCTGGTGCGCAAGGATGGCAGCCAACTGACGGTCAACATGTTGCCGACCGTGCTCTTGGATGACCATGGCCTGTGGGTCGGGCACTTGGCGATTTACCTGGATGTCACCGAGCAAAAGCGCGCCTATGAGGCCCTTGCGGTACGCGACCGCCTGCTGAAAAAACTCAGTGCCCATGTACCGGGTGGAATCTTCCAGTTCACTTTGGAACCACAGGACAATTGGCGTTTCATCTATGCCAGCGAAGGCATGCGCGATATCTATGAAATCGAACTGGGCGTGCTGCAGCAGGATGCGGGCAAGGTGCTGGAGCGCATTCACCCTTTGGACCTGGAGCGAGTGCGTGCCTCGATACGCCTTTCTGCGTTGCAACTGAGCCATTGGCGCGAAGAGTACCGCGTGCAATTACCTCAGCGAGGCCTGCGCTGGATTCGCGGCGAAGCGACGCCGGAAGAATTGCCGGGAGGCGGTACGCTTTGGCACGGTTATGTATCGGATATTTCTGATCTCAAACGGGTCGAGGATGAACTGCGCGCACTGTCCATTACCGACTCCCTGACAGGGATCTATAACCGGCGCTATTTCCAGGATCGTCTCAAGGGCGAAATGCTCCGGCTCAACCGTACCTCTGGCGCGCTGTCGTTGATCATGCTCGATATCGACCACTTCAAGCGCATCAACGATCAGCACGGCCATGCCGTGGGCGACGGCGTGTTGCAGGAGTTGTGCAAGCGTATCGGCCAACGCTTGCGCCGTACCGATGTATTTTGCCGGCTGGGTGGGGAAGAGTTTGTGGTGCTGTGCCCCAACACTGATGGCGCACAGGCTTACAGCCTGGCGATGCAGTTGTGGCAGTCGTTGCGTGATGCGGCGATGGAGCCGGTGGGGGTGGTTACCGCCAGCTTCGGCGTAGCCAGTTGGCGGATCGACGAAGGTATCGATGGCTTGCTGCTGCGCGCTGATTCGGCGGTGTACGTGGCCAAGCAGGCGGGCAGGGATCGCGTCGAGGAAGCCCTGACGCTTGAATGATCGTTCCCACGCTCTGCGTGGGAATGCATCCTAAGACGCTCCGCGTCACGCCTTGAGCGCGGACGCAGAGCGTCCAAAACAGCATTCCCACGCAGAGCGTGGGAACGATCAGCGTGGGGGCGATCATGTGAGGGTTTAGAGAACCGGTGCGGCTGCAACGGCCTTCGGCTGGCGATACAGGTCCAGCAGCACCTGATCCAACACCGACGAGGCTCCCCAAGGCTTGGAGTCGTTGAGAATCGCCACCACCGCCCAGGTATTGCCATTGTTGTCGCGGCTGTAACCGGCAATGGCGCGCACGGTGTTCAAGGTGCCGGTCTTCACATGGGCTTCGCCGCGCAGGGCGGTGGTTTTCAGGCGTTTACGCATGGTGCCGTCCGTGCCGGCGATCGGCATCGAGCTGATGTACTCCGCCGCATAAGGGCTTTTCCACGCGGCTTGCAGCATGGCCGCCATCTCGCGGGCGCTGACCCGTTCGGCGCGGGACAGGCCGGAGCCGTTTTCCATCACCAGGTGCGGCGCGGTGATGCCTTTCTTGGCCAGCCACTGGCGCACGACGCGTTGCGCGGCCTTGGCATCGTCGCCATCGGCATCGTTGCGAAACTGCGCACCCAGGCTCAGGAATAACTGCTGGGCCATGGTGTTGTTACTGTACTTGTTGATGTCGCGGATGATCTCCGCCAGGTCCGGCGAGAAGGCGCGGGCAAGTACCTTGGCATCCTTGGGCACCGGTGCCTGGATGTCACGGCCCTGGATGGTACCGCCCAATTCCTTCCAGATCGCCCGTACAGCACCTGCGGTGTAGGTGGCGTGGTCGAGCAGCGACAGGTAAGTCTGCGAGCTGCAGCCATCACCCAGTTGGCCGCTGACGGTCACGGTCACGCTGCCGTCGGCAGCGGTCACCGGGCTGTAGCGCACGTCACCGGTGCACTGCTTGGCGTTGGTGACTTTCACCTGGTTGTCGATGCGAATGCTGGCAATCGGCGGCTCGACCGATACGATCACCCGCCCCGAATCATTGCGGGTCACGAAGCGCAGGGCCTTGAGGTTGACCAGCAAGGCGTCGGGCTTGACCAGGAACGGCTTGTTCTCATCGTTGCCGTCGTCGTTGAACTCGGGCAATTGCGGCTGGTTGAAGAAATTGCGGTCTAGCACCAGGTCGCCAGTGACTTGCTGCACGCCATTGGCACGCAGGTCGCGCATCAGCAACCAGAGCTTTTCCATGTTCAGTTTGGGATCGCCGCCGCCCTTGAGGTACAGGTTGCCACGCAGCACGCCGCCGCTGAGGGTGCCATCGGTGTAGAACTCGGTCTTCCACTGATGGTTGGGGCCGAGCATTTCCAAGGCCGCATAAGTGGTGACCAGCTTCATGGTGGAAGCCGGGTTCACCGAGACGTCGGCGTTGAAGACCGTAGGGGTACCAGGGCCGTTCAGGGGCAGCATCACCAGGGACAGCGCGGTATTTTGCAGCTTGGCCTTCTGCAAGGCCTGCGCAACGCTGGGTGGCAGGGTGTTATTGACGGGAGCGGCGCAAACGGAAAAGGCCAGGGGCAAGACAACACTGGCAAGTAACACTGAGCGCAAAGATTTGATCATAAGAAATAAAACCCTACTGCTGAGGAGGGTGAAAAAGGCGAGGGGTATGGAAGAAAATCCCTCATTGGTCACGAAAGTGTCGGCATTATGCCCCAAGCTGGCGCCACGTGTAGCTGAACGATAGCTGCTAATCATGGTTTTTTTGCGCGCATTTGCCCGTCGGTCCCAGAGAGTCGGGCAATTGCCGCCTTAAACTGCTAAAGTGCCGCCCGTTAATACTTATGAGGATTGTTCCAATGGCGACTAACCGTTCCCAGCGTCTGCGCAAAAAACTGTGCGTTGATGAATTTCAAGAGCTGGGTTTCGAACTGAACCTGGACTTCAACGAAGGCCTGAGTGAAGAAGCTATCGACGCTTTCCTCGAAGCATTCATCAAAGAAGCCATGGAAGCCAATGGCCTGGGCTATGTCGGCGGCGATGACTACGGTCTGGTTTGCCTGCAAAAGCGTGGCTCGGTCTCCGAAGAGCAGCGTGCTGCCGTGGAAGCCTGGCTGAAAACCCGTTCCGAGCTGACCAAGGCTGAAGTCAGCCCGTTGCTGGACGTGTGGTATCCGGAAAAGCCGATCAACGCGGCTAAGTGATACTGAAAAAACGGCGACCTGAGGGTCGCCTTTTTTTTATGCCTTGCGCCAATTCAGAATCAGCAGCGTCAACACCCCCGCCACAATCCCCCAGAACGCCGAACCGATGGAAAACAACGTCAAGCCTGACGCCGTGACCATAAAGGTGATCAGCGCCGCTTCCCGTTCCTTCGGCTCATTCATGGCGATGCTCAAGCCATTGATGATCGAGCCAAACAACGCCAACGCCGCAATCGACAGCACCAGTTCCTTGGGCAGGGCTGCGAACAATGCTGCCAGCGTGGCGCCGAATACCCCGGCAATCCCATAGAACACCCCACACCACACCGCAGCGGTGTAGCGCTTGTTGCGGTCTTCATGGGCGTGCGGCCCGGTGCAGATCGCGGCGCTGATCGCCGCCAGGTTGATGCCGTGGGAGCCGAACGGTGCCAGCACCAATGACGCCAGGCCAGTGGTAGTGATCAACGGCGACGCCGGCACGGTGTAGCCGTCGGCTCGCAGCACGGCTACGCCGGGCATGTTCTGCGAGGTCATGGCCACTACGAACAGCGGAATGCCGATGCTGATGGTCGCCGCCAGCGAGAAGTGCGGCGTCGTCCAAACAGGCGTCGCCACCTCCAGATGAAAACCGCTGAAATCCAGCAGCCCCATCAGCCCTGACAAGGCGGTACCGATGAGCAAGGCGGCCAGCACGGCATAACGCGGCGACAGGCGCTTGATGATCAGGTAGGTGAAGAACATCCCCAGCACCAGCCCGGTACGATGCTGGGCGGCGACGAAAATCTCGCTGCCGATCTTGAACAGGATCCCCGCCAGCAACGCCGCCGCCAGTGACGCCGGAATCCGCTTGACCAGTTTCTCAAAGCTGCCGGTCAACCCGCAGAGCGTCACCAGTACCGCGCAGGTGATGTAGGCACCGATGGCCTCGCCATAGCTCACGCCGCCCAGGCTGGTGATCAGCAGCGCCGCGCCAGGGGTGGACCAGGCGATGGTGATCGGTGTGCGATAGCGCAGGGACAGGCCGATGCTGCACACCGCCATGCCGATGGAAATCGCCCAGATCCACGAAGAAATCTGCGCCGTGGTCAAGCCGGCGGCCTGGCCGGCCTGGAACATCAGCACCAGGGAGCTGGTGTAGCCGGTCATCATGGCGATAAAGCCGGCGACGAGGGCCGACGCAGAAGTGTCGGCCAGTGGGCGCAAGGGCGCTTGGGTGGCGTCGGTCATGGAGAGGTGTTCCTTATTGCCGGGAATTTGCCGCTGGCGGCTCTGATTCAAGCCTAAACTCAAACGTAACGAGTCATTGCAATACAGCCGAGCCCGCAAACAGCCGTACAGTGTGTTGGCGCAGTGGGTTGTGTACAATGTGCGCTGTTTTTAGGTGATACTTGCCAGCGACACGCTGTTGCCGTATTACCGTTAATTCGCCGTTCTCAAACCCGAGTGCCCATGAACGAACAGTTGCAACCTCTCAAGAAACAACCGCGAGCCGGCAAGGCCGGTCGCAGCGGAACCCAGGACGATATCGTCTATGCGCATATCTTCGAGGCGATCCTTGAACAACGCCTGGCGCCCGGAACCAAATTGAGTGAAGAGGCACTGGGCGAGATCTTCGGCGTGAGCCGCACCATCATTCGCCGCGCGCTGTCGCGCCTGGCCCATGAAAGCGTGGTACTGCTGCGGCCCAATCGCGGTGCGGTGGTTGCCAGCCCAAGCGTCGAAGAAGCACGCCAGGTGTTCATGGCCAGGCGCCTGGTGGAGCGGGCGATCACAGAATTGGCGGTGCAGCACGCCACGGCCGAGCAGTTGGCCGAGTTGCGCCAGATGGTCAACGACGAGCGCGACAGCTTCTCGCGCGGTGACCGTGGCGCCGGTATCCGTCTCTCTGGCGAGTTCCACTTGAAGCTGGCCGAAGCCGCGAAGAACGCGCCGCTGATCAGCTTCCAGCGCAGCCTGGTGTCCCAGACGTCATTGATCATCGCCCAGTATGAAAGCGGCAACCGCTCGCACTGTTCCTACGATGAGCACACCCAGTTGATCGACGCGATCGAAGCCCGGGATGCGACGTTGGCGGTGAACTTGATGATGCATCACATGGATCACATCGACAGCAAGCTCAACCTCGATGAAGAGAGTGCGTCGGATGATTTGCATGCGGTGTTTTCGCACCTTTTACAGACTAAAAAACCTGGGCGTTCGTCTGTAAAGTTGTAAATCCAATCAAATGTGGGAGCTGGCTTGTGTGGGAGCTGGCTTGCCTGCGATAGCATCACCGCGGTGTAACTGACATACCGCGGTGATGCTATCGCGGGCAAGCCCGGCTCCCACACAAGCCCCTCCCACATTGGTTTTGTGGGGGGCTCTGAGATCAGCGCTGGTGAACGAGCTGCCCGGCTGCATAGGTTTGCAGCACCGTCCGGTCATCCCCCAACGTCATCAGTACAAACAACGTCTCGGCAATGTTATTGGCCTGTTTCAGGCGGTAGCTCAGCAGCGGCGTGGCGTTGTAATCCAATACCAGGAAGTCTGCATCGGTGCCTGGTTGCAACGTGCCGATCTTGTCTTCCAGGCGCAGCGCTCGAGCGCCGCCCAGGGTGGCCAGGTACAGCGACTTGAACGGGCTCAGCCGCGCACCTTGCAGTTGCATGACCTTGTAGGCTTCGTTCAGGGTTTGCAGCAGCGAGAAGCTGGTGCCGCCGCCCACGTCGGTGCCCAGGCCCACGTTCAAGTTGTGTTTTTCGGCCATCGGCAGGTTGAACAGACCACTGCCGAGGAAGAAGTTCGACGTCGGGCAGAACGCGACTGCCGAGCCGGTCTCTGCCAGCCGTGCGCATTCGTCATCGCACAGGTGTACGCCGTGGGCAAACACCGAGCGCTCGCCGAGCAGCTTGTAGTGGTCGTAGACATCCAGGTAGCCGTTGCGCTCCGGGAACAGCTCATTGACCCACTCGATTTCCTGCTTGTTTTCGCTGATGTGGGTCTGCATGTACAAATCCGGGTATTCGCCCAGCAACTGACCAGCCAGCGTCAATTGCTCCGGCGTACTCGTAGGGGCGAAGCGTGGCGTCACCGCGTAATGCAGGCGCCCCTTGCCGTGCCAGCGTTCGATCAGCGCCTTGCTTTCCTGGTAGCCGGATTCGGCGGTGTCGGTCAGGTAATCAGGCGCGTTGCGGTCCATCATCACCTTGCCGGCAATCATGCGCAGGTCGAGTTTCTCGGCCGCTTCAAAGAATGCATTCACCGATTGCGGGTGCACGCTGCCGAACACCAGCGCTGTGGTGGTGCCGTTGCGCAGCAACTCCTTGATGAAAATATCCGCGACTTCTTCGGCGTGAGCCTTGTCGGCAAACTGGCTTTCACAAGGGAAGGTGTAGGTGTTGAGCCAGTCCAGCAGTTGCTCGCCATAGGCGCCGACCATCCCGGTCTGTGGCAGGTGGATATGGGTGTCGATCAAGCCAGGGGTAATCAGCGCGTCCTGGTAATGGGTGATGTCGATATCGGCGGGCAGGCTCGGCAGCAGGTCGCTGGCGTGACCAAGGGCGCTGATCTGGCCGTTGTCGATCACCAGCAGGCCGTCCTCGAAATATTCATAGGAGGCTTCGATCCCGACCACGGCAGGGTCGGCGATGCTGTGCAGGATGGCGGCACGGTAGGCTTTGCGAGTCAAAGGCATGATCGTCTCGATTTAGATAGCTTGGCTGCGGCGTGAAGCCGGCAGCAGTTTGGCAATAGGTTCGGCGCCGGCAAGGTGCTGGCCGAAATTGGCGTTATAGGTGGCAATGATTTCGCCGGCGATGGAGATGGCGATCTCCACCGGGAGCTTGCCCTTGACCTCGGAGAGGCCCATGGGGCAGCGCATGCGTTGCAATTGCGCGGCGTCAAAGCCGCGATCACGCAGGCGGTGTTCGAATTTGACCCGCTTGGTTTTCGAGCCAATCAGGCCGAAGTAGGCGAAGTCGTTGCGCTTGAGCAGGGCGGCAGTCAGTTCCAGGTCCAGCGCGTGGTTGTGGGTCATGACGATGCAGTAACTGCCTGCTGGCAAGTCGGCAATTTCGTCGACCGGCTCTTCGCTGACGATTTTACGCACGCCTTGGGGGATGTGCTGCGGGAATTCCTGCTCGCGGGAATCGATCCAGCGCACCCGGCAGGGCAGGCTTGCCAGCAATGGCACCAACGCACGGCCGACATGGCCGGCGCCAAACACGGCGATGTGCGCCTGCGCCTGGCCCATGGGCTCGAACAACAGCACGGTGACGCCACCGCAGCACTGGCCCAGGCTGGCGCCGAGGCTGAAGCGCTCCAGATGAGTGTTCTGCTGGCCGCGCACCAACATGTCTCGGGCGATCTGCATCGCCTTGTATTCCAGGTGCCCGCCGCCGATGGTGTCGAAGGTGTGCGCGGCGCTAATGACCATCTTGGAACCGGCGTTGCGCGGGGTTGAGCCGAGTTCCTCGATGATGGTGACGAGCACGCAGGGTTCGCCCTGGTTGTGCAGGGTGGCGAGGGCGCTGATCCAGTTGTCCATGTCTACCTCAACATTTCTGCTGTTAGTTCGGCCGCTATCGCAGGCAAGCCAGCTCCCACATTTGATCGGGTTAGCACCTCAAAATGTGGGAGCCGGGCTTGCCCGCGATGGCAGCGCCTGGGTCTAGAGCGAAGCCAATTCAGTGTCAGCCTCGACAGCCTTCGCCGCCCGCAACTGCCGCATCTGCTCACACCCCCACAACACCCGCTCGGGCGTGGCCGGCGCATCGATCTTGGGCTGCTGGCGATAGTCAGCCAAACTCGCCACCGCGTCCTTGATCGCACACCACGACGCAATCCCCAGCATGAACGGCGGCTCGCCCACGGCCTTGGAATGGAACACCGTGTCTTCCGGGTTCTTGCGGTTCTCTACCAGCTTCACCCGCAGGTCCAGCGGCATGTCGGCCACTGCCGGGATCTTGTAGCTGGCCGGGCCGTTGGTCATCAGCTTGCCTTTGTTGTTCCATACCAGCTCTTCCATGGTCAGCCAGCCCATGCCCTGGATGAAGCCGCCTTCCACCTGGCCGATGTCGATGGCCGGGTTCAGCGAGGCGCCCACGTCATGCAGGATGTCGGTGCGCAGCATTTTGTATTCGCCGGTCAGGGTGTCGACGATCACTTCGCAGCAGGCCGCGCCGAACGCGTAGTAGTAGAACGGCCGCCCGCGTGACTGGCTGCGGTCGTAGAAAATTTTCGGGGTTTTGTAGAAACCTGTGCTGGAGAGCGACACCTGGGCGAAATACGCCTGCTGGATCAACGCCTCGAAGCTCAGGATCTGCTCGCGCACGCGCACATGGCCGTTGCGAAACTCCACGTCCGCCTCGCTTACGTCGTACTTGCGCGCCGCAAATTCCACCAGGCGCTGCTTGATGGTTTCGGCCGCATTCTGCGCGGCCTTGCCGTTCAGGTCGGCGCCGCTGGAGGCAGCGGTGGGCGAGGTGTTGGGTACCTTGTCGGTGTTGGTGGCGGTGATCTGGACGCGGTCGATTTCTACCTGGAATACCTCGGCCACGACTTGCGCGACCTTGGTATTCAAGCCCTGGCCCATCTCGGTGCCGCCGTGGTTCAGGTGGATGCTGCCATCGGTGTAGATATGGATCAGCGCGCCGGCCTGGTTGAGGAAACTGGCGGTGAACGAAATACCGAATTTCACCGGGGTCAGCGCCAGGCCTTTTTTCAGGATCGGGCTGTGGGCGTTGTACAGGCGGATCGCTTCGCGGCGCTCTGCGTATTGGCTGCTGGCCTCAAGCTCGGCGGTCATTTCTTCGAGCATGTTGTGCTCGACGGTCTGGTAGTAGTGGGTAACGTTGCGCTCGGTCTTGCCGTAGTAGTTGGCCTTGCGCACCGCCAGCGGGTCTTGGCCTAGATGGCGGGCGATGGCGTCCATCACCTCTTCGATGGCGACCATGCCCTGCGGGCCGCCGAAGCCGCGATAGGCCGTGTTGGAGGCGGTATTGGTCTTGCAGCGATGGCCGTTGACCGTGGCGTCGCCCAGGTAATACGAGTTGTCGGCGTGGAACATGGCGCGGTCGACAATCGAGTTGGACAGGTCCGGCGAACAACCGCAGTTACCCGCCAGTTCCAGGTTGATGCCGTGCAGTCGGCCGTTGTCGTCAAACCCTACGTCGTATTCGATATAGAAGGGGTGGCGCTTGCCGGTCATCAGCATGTCTTCGACCCGTGGCAGGCGCATCTTGGTCGGCTGGCCAGTGAGGCGCGCCACCACGGCGCACAGGCACGCCGGGCTGGCGGCCTGGGTTTCCTTGCCGCCAAAACCACCGCCCATGCGGCGCATGTCGACCACGATCTTGTTCATCGACACATCCAGCACTTCGGCCACCAGCTTCTGCACTTCGGTGGGGTTTTGCGTGGAGCAGTAGACGATCATGCCGCCGTCTTCGGTGGGCATCACCGATGAGATCTGGGTTTCCAGATAAAAGTGTTCCTGGCCGCCGATATGCAAGGTGCCCTGTATGCGATGCTTGGCGCTTGCCAGCGCAGTGGCCGAGTCGCCGCGTTGGTGGGTGTGGCTGTCGAGCACGAAGTGCTTGTTGCGAAACGCCTCGACCACATCCAGCACTGGCTCCAGGTCTTCATATTCGATCACCGCCGCCATTGCCGCCTTGCGTGCGGTCTCCAGGTCGCGGGCGGCCACGGCCAGCACCACCTGGCCGACGAACTGAACGGTGTCGATGGCCAGCAGTGGGTCGCCGGGCATCAACGGGCCGATGTCTTTCAGGCCCGGTACGTCTTCATGGGTGATTGCAATGCGCACGCCGTCGAAGGCGTAGCAGGGCGCGGTGTCGATGCTGATGATCCGGGCGTGGGCGCGGTCCGACATGCGCGCATACAGGTGCAACTGGTTGGGAAATTCCAGGCGGTCGTCGATGTACTGTGCTTCACCGCTGACGTGTTTGGCGGCGCTGTCATGCTTGACGCTGCGCCCGACTCCGGTGGTGAGGTCCTGGGCAAACAGTGCGGCAAGTTCGGCCTGGGTTTTTACCACGGCGTGATGGTTAGACATAAGCGGTCACCCGAGTCTCGATGTGCGGCGTTTGCAGTTCGATGAAGTATTTGCGCAGCAGGTTCTGCGCGCTGAGCAGGCGGTATTCCTTGCTGGCGCGGAAGTCCGACAGTGGGGTGAAGTCGCCGGCCAGGGCGGTGCAGGCTTTTTCTACCGTGGCCGCATTCCAAGTGGCGCCTACCAGCGCAGCCTCGCAGCGGGTTGCGCGTTTTGGCGTGGCGGCCATGCCGCCGAACGCAACGCGCGCTTCGCTGACCACGCCGTTGTCGATCTTCAGGTTGAACGCTGCGCATACGGCGGAAATATCGTCGTCCAGGCGCTTGGACACCTTGTAGGCCCGGAACAGCGTGTGGCCCTTGGGCACGATGATGGTCTCGATGAACTCGCTGTCCTGGCGCGCGGTGACGCGGTAGTCGATGAAATAGTCTTCCAGCGCCAGGGTGCGGCGGGTGTTGCCCTTGCACAGTACGATCTGCGCGCCCAGGGCAATCAGCAGCGGCGGCGAGTCACCAATCGGCGAAGCGTTGCCGATATTGCCGCCCAGGGTGCCTTGGTTGCGAATTTGCAGGGAGGCGAAGCGTTGCAGCAGTTCGCCGAAGTCCGGGTATTCATGGTGCAGCGCGGCGTAGCAGTCGGAGAGGGCGGTGGCCGCGCCGATTTCCAGGCGGTCGTCGAACTGCTCGATGCGCTTCATGGCTTCAATGTTGCCGACGTAGATCATCACCGGCAGGGTGCGGTGGAACTGGGTGACTTCCAGCGCCAGGTCAGTGCCGCCGGCCAGCAGCCGGGCTTGTGGGTAGGCGTCATAGAGGTCGGCCAGGTCGGCAACGGTCAGTGGCACCAGGCAGCGCTTGTCACCACTGTTGAGTTCGCCGGTCTGGGTCGGCGCGATAGCCTTGAGGCGGGCGATGGTTTCAGCCTGGCGGCTGTCGAATTGATCCAGGGGCTTGTTGCAGCAGGCCTGTTCGGCGGCGGCGAGAATCGGGCGATAACCGGTGCAGCGGCACAGGTTGCCGGCCAGGGCTTCATGGGCTTTGTGGCTGTCGGGGGCGTCGCTGTTCTTTTGCAGGGCAAACAGCGACATCACGAAGCCCGGGGTGCAAAAGCCGCATTGTGAGCCATGGCACTCGACCATGGCCTGTTGCACGCTGTGCAGTTGACCCTTGTGCTTGAGGTCTTCAACGCTGATCAGTTGTTTGCCGTGCAGCGACGACACGAACGTCAGGCAGGAATTGAGGCTGCGGTAACGAATCTGCTCGGCGCCTTGCTCGTCGGTGTGCAGCTCGCCGACCACCACGGTGCACGCGCCACAGTCGCCGCTGGCGCAGCCTTCCTTGGTACCGGGTTTGCCCACATGCTCGCGCAGATAGTTGAGCACGGTCAGGTTGGGGTCCAGGGCGTGCTCGCTACGGAGTTCCTGGTTAAGTAAAAACTGGATCACGGAAGGCCTCGCAGACTCATTATTGTTGTTAACCGCTTTGCGCCGAATCTAGTCATGTATGACTTTTCGGTCAATGGTTTTCTGACCTAAGGGTCAAGAAAATGCGGTCGCAACACTTTCAATTATGGTCCAGTCTTCTGGAACCGGCGTTTTTGGCGGCTTACAGGCTTCAACTTTGCTTATTTCATGCCAAATTCGCCACGGTGGGCGTAGCGCCATCAGCGGGCCAATGCGCTACACTGCCGCGCTTGTACTGATAGAAGATTTTGAAGGGAAAACATGACGTTCAAGGCGCCGGACAGTCTCGCCGAGCAAATTGCTCACCACCTCGCCGAACGTATCATTCGCGGCGATCTCAAGCCTGGGGAGCGGATCCAGGAACAGAAGGTCACGCTGGCGCTCAACGTCAGCCGTGGTTCCGTGCGCGAAGCTTTGCTGATCCTTGAGCGCCGCCATTTGATTGCGATCCTGCCGCGCCGTGGCGCTCACGTCACCGAACTTACCGCGCACAAGGTGCAGAGCCTGTGTACGTTGATGGGCGAGATGTACATCCTGCTCGGCAATGCGGTTGCCGAAGGTTGGCAGACCCAGGCCGACATGGCGCCGTTTCTGCAGATCCAGCAACGCCTTCAATTTAGCCTGGAGCGTGAGGACATCCGCGCTTTCGTCGAAGAAAGCTTCAGCGTGATGCGCGCCGCGTACCCCTTCGCCAACAACCCTTATTTGCAGGAAACCGTCGAAAACCTGCAGCCGGCGATGAACCGCGCTTATTACCTGGCCCTGGATCAGCGCAAGGCGTCCATGAGCGAGTTCCTGGCGCTGTTCGAGCAATTGCTCGCCGCAGTACTGGCCCGTGACCTGGTGCAGATTCGCCTGGTGCTCACAGCCTATTGCCAGCGCAGCAGTTCGCTGGTCATCGCAGCCTTGGCGGACGCCTAAGCGTGCGGCTCAAGTGCATCAAGTTGGCGGGGTTCAAATCCTTCGTCGACCCCACCACCGTCAACTTCCCCAGCAACATGGCGGCGGTGGTGGGGCCCAATGGCTGCGGCAAGTCGAACATCATCGACGCCGTGCGATGGGTGATGGGCGAGAGCTCGGCGAAAAACCTGCGCGGCGAGTCGATGACCGACGTCATTTTCAACGGCTCCACCAGCCGCAAGCCGGTGAGCCAGGCCAGTATCGAACTGGTATTCGATAACTCCGACGGCACCCTGATCGGCGAATACGCCGCCTACGCGGAAATTTCCATCCGTCGTAAAGTCACCCGCGACAGCCAGAACAGCTACTTCCTCAACGGCACCAAGTGTCGCCGTCGCGATATCACCGATATTTTCCTCGGCACCGGCCTGGGCCCGCGCAGCTATTCGATCATCGAGCAGGGCATGATCTCCAAGCTGATCGAAGCCAAGCCCGAAGACCTGCGTAACTTTATCGAAGAAGCGGCCGGCATCTCCAAGTACAAGGAGCGCCGTCGCGAGACTGAAAACCGTATCCGTCGCACCCACGAAAACCTCGCCCGCCTGACCGACCTGCGCGAAGAGCTGGAGCGCCAGCTCGAACGCCTGCACCGCCAGGCGCAGGCCGCCGAGAAGTATCAGGAATACAAGGGCGAAGAGCGCCAGCTCAAGGCGCAACTGTCGGCCCTGCGCTGGCAGGCCTTGAATGACCAGGTGGGCCAGCGCGAAGCGATTATTGGCACCCAGGAAGTCAGCTTTGAAGCGCTGGTGGCCGAGCAGCGCAATGCCGACGCCAGCATTGAGCGCCTGCGTGACGGTCACCATGAGTTGTCCGAACGCTTCAATCTGGTGCAAGGCCGCTTCTATTCGGTGGGCGGTGACATTGCCCGGGTCGAGCAGAGTATCCAGCACGGCCAGCAGCGTTTGCGCCAGTTGCAGGATGACTTGAAGGAAGCCGAACGCGCACGCCTGGAAACCGAATCGCACCTGGGCCATGACCGTACCTTGCTGCTGACCTTGGGCGAAGAGCTGGACATGCTCACCCCCGAGCAGGAAATCACCAGCGCCGCCGCCGAAGAGGCCGCCGCCGCCCTGGAAGAATCCGAAGCCACCATGCACGGCTGGCAGGAGCAGTGGGACGCCTTCAACCTGCGATCCGCCGAGCCACGCCGCCAGGCCGAGGTGCAGCAGTCGCGCATCCAGCAGCTGGAAACCAGCATGGAACGCCTGGCCGAGCGCCAGCGCCGGCTGCAGGAAGAGCGCGTACTGCTCGCCGCCGACCCGGAAGACGCGGCGATCATGGCGCTGAGCGAACAACTGGCCGAAAGCGAAATGACCCTGGAAGAGCTGGAGGCCAGCGAAGAGCAGCAAGTGGAGCGCCTGGAGCAACTGCGTCAGCAATTGCACACCGCGACCCAGGCGCAGCAGCAAGCCCAGGGCGACTTGCAGCGGCTCAATGGTCGGTTGGCTTCGCTGGAGGCCTTGCAGCAAGCCGCGCTCGACCCCGGTACCGGCACCGCCGAATGGCTGCGCGACCAGCATTTGGCCGAACGCCCACGCCTGGCCGAAGGCTTGAAAGTCGAAGCCGGCTGGGAATTGGCGGTGGAAACCGTGCTGGGCGCCGATCTGCAAGCGGTGCTGGTGGATGATTTCGGCGGCTTCGACCTGGCCGGGTTTGCCCAGGGCGATTTGCGCCTGCTCAGCCCGGCGCCCGAGGGTGCGCGGGTGCCGGGTAGTTTGCTGGACAAGGTCGAGGCGGCGATGGATCTGTCGCCCTGGCTGGGTCAGGTCAGGCCCGTGGAGACCCTTGAGCAAGCCTTGGCCCAACGCGGCCAATTGGCGGCCGGCGAAAGCTTGATCAGCCGCGATGGTTATTGGGTCGGCCGCCACTTCCTGCGCGTGCGCCGCGCCAGTGAGGCGGAAAGTGGCGTATTGGCCCGTGGCCAGGAAATCGTCAACCTGAGCGCTGAGCGTGAAGAACGCGAAGCCACACTGGAAAGCCTGGAAACCGAACTGCAAACCCTGCGCGCTACCCAGCGCCAGCAGGAAACCGGCCGCGAACACCTGCGTCGGCTGTTGCAGGACGAAGCGCGCCAACAAGGCGAATTGAAAGCCCAGTTGTCTGCGAGCAGGGCCAAGGTGGAGCAATTGACCCTGCGCCGCACCCGTCTTGACGAAGAAGTGGCCGAGATGGGCGAACAGCGCGCCCTGGAACACGAACAGATCGGTGAAGCGCGCCTGCACTTGCAGGAAGCCCTCGACAGCATGGCCCTGGACACCGAACAGCGCGAGTTGCTGCTGGCCCAGCGCGACAGCCTGCGTGAGCGCCTTGACCGCGTGCGCCAGGAAGCCCGGCAGCACAAGGACCACGCCCATCAGTTGGCCGTACGCTTGGGCTCGTTGCGCGCCCAGCATGATTCCACGCGCCAGGCCCTTGAGCGCCTGGAGATGCAGTCCGAACGCCTGACCGAAAAGCGCGAGCAACTGAGCCTCAACCTGGAGGAGGGCGAGGCGCCGCTGGAAGAGCTGCGCCTCAAGCTTGAGGAATTGCTCGATAAGCGCATGACCGTCGACGTCGAACTCAAGACCGCACAGATCGCCCTGGAAGACGCAGACCGCGAACTGCGCGACGCCGAAAAGCGTCGCACCATGGCCGAGCAGCAATCCCAGTTGATCCGCGGCCAGCTCGAACAACAGCGTATGGAATGGCAAGCCCTCACCGTGCGCCGCAAGACCTTGCAAGACCAATTGCTGGAAGACGGCTATGACCTGCACGGCGTGCTCAACACCCTGACCGCCCAGGCCAACGAGAAAGACGCCGAAGAAGAACTTGAACGGATTGCCGCACGTATTCAACGCCTGGGCGCGATCAACCTCGCCGCTATCGATGAGTACCAGCAGCAGTCCGAGCGTAAACGTTATCTGGATGCCCAGGACGCTGATCTGATTGAAGCCCTGGACACCCTGGAAAACGTGATCCGCAAGATCGACAAGGAAACCCGCAACCGCTTCAAAGATACCTTTGATCAGATTAATGGCGGTTTACAGGCGTTATTCCCAAAAGTTTTCGGTGGTGGCAGCGCCTACTTGGAACTGACGGGCGAAGATCTACTCGATACAGGGGTGACAATCATGGCGCGGCCTCCGGGCAAGAAGAACAGCACCATCCATTTGTTGTCCGGCGGCGAGAAAGCCCTGACCGCATTGGCCCTGGTATTTGCCATCTTCAAGTTGAACCCGGCGCCGTTCTGCATGCTCGACGAGGTTGACGCGCCGCTGGATGACGCTAACGTTGGACGCTACGCTCGGTTGGTCAAAGAGATGTCCCAGACGGTGCAGTTCATCTATATCACCCACAACAAGATCGCCATGGAAATGGCCGACCAGTTGATGGGGGTGACGATGCATGAGCCGGGCTGTTCGCGATTGGTCGCGGTGGATGTGGAAGAGGCGATGGCGATGGTGGAATCCTGAACCACGCCGGGAGAGAGAATTTACAGCACGCTGTAGCGCGATTTACCGGTCTGGGGAAAGTGGCAAATGGACATATTTGTTCAAGGCATTTTGACAGACGGTGTAAAGTTATCTTTGGTCGTGCTAGTTTAATGTCAATTTTTCGTGTGCGTGGGCAAAACGTCAGTCAGAACATAGAGTTGGCGCCACGTTTTAAAGCGGTTTGCACGGTGCTAAACCCCTTATTTTTCAGCATTTTTTATTAGAGGCACGGGATTACATGGAAATCGGTCTGCGCGAGTGGCTGATCGTCATCGGCATCATTGTCATTGCCGGTATTCTTTTCGATGGCTGGCGCCGTATGCGCGGTGGCAAGGGCAAGCTCAAGTTCCGTCTGGACCGAAACCTGTCCAACTTGCCTGACGACGACGGCGCCGCCGAGCTGCTTGGGCCGCCCCGTGTGCTGGATACCCATAAAGAGCCGCAACTGGACGAGCACGACCTGCCGTCGATGAGCGCCCCGCTGCGTGAAGCCCGCGAACCGTCCTCCAAGCGCGGCAAGCGTGGTGGCGCGGCGGTTGCCGAGCCACACCAGGGCGACCTGAACCTCGACGTTGACGACGGCCCGAGCTTCAGCAGCCGTGATGATGATTTCCCGGACGAGACCGCGACCAAAAGCGCGTCGCGCCAATCGGTGAACGATCAGCCGGCTGCCGAAGAAGTGCTGGTCATCAGCGTGATCTGCCGCGACGCCGGCGGTTTCAAAGGCCCGGCACTCTTGCAGAACATCCTCGAAAGCGGCCTGCGTTTTGGCGAGATGGATATATTCCATCGTCACGAAAGCATGGCCGGTAACGGCGAAGTGCTGTTCTCCATGGCCAACGCGGTCAAGCCGGGCACGTTCGATCTGGACGATATCGACCTGTTCAGCACCCCGGCGGTGAGTTTCTTCCTTGGTCTGCCAGGCCCGCGTCACCCCAAACAAGCGTTCGACGTGATGGTGGCCGCCGCCCGCAAGCTGTCCCAGGAACTCAACGGCGAGCTCAAGGACGACCAACGCAGCGTGCTCACCGCCCAGACCATCGAACACTACCGTCAGCGCATCGTCGAGTTCGAGCGTCGCGCCCTGACACAGAAACGCTGAGGAACGATCTTAAGCGTTGTCTGTAGAATCCGTGCACTAACATATTGAGCAGCTTCGGCTGCTCTTTTGCTTTATGAGAGAACACCCATGACCGCCGCCCATACCCGCATCCTCGAACTGCGCGCTGAACTGGATCAGCATAACTACCGCTACCACGTCCTCGACGAGCCGAGCATCCCGGACGCCGAATACGACCGCCTGTTCCACGAGCTCAAAGCCCTGGAGGCCGAGCACCCGGAACTGGTGACGCGTGATTCGCCGACGCAGCGGGTCGGCAGTGCGGCATTGTCGGCGTTCACCCAGGTCAAGCACGAGATCCCGATGCTCAGCCTGGGCAACGCCTTCGATGAAACCACCATGCTGGAGTTTGATCGCCGGGTCACCGAGGGCCTTGACCTGCCGGTGGGCGATCTGTTTGGCGCTGGCGCGGCGGTGGAATACAGCTGCGAGCCGAAGCTGGATGGCCTGGCGGTCAGCCTGTTGTACCAGGATGGCGAGCTGGTGCGCGGTGCCACCCGGGGCGACGGTACCACGGGCGAGGACATCAGCGTCAACGTGCGCACCGTGCGCAATATCCCTCTGAAACTGCACGGCGCGGGCTGGCCAGCCACCCTGGAAGTGCGCGGTGAAGTGTTCATGTCCAAGGCCGGTTTCGAGCGGTTGAACGCCTCGCAACTGGAAGTGGGCGGCAAGACCTTCGCCAACCCGCGCAACGCTGCGGCGGGCAGCTTGCGCCAACTGGATTCGAAGATCACCGCCAGTCGCCCGCTGGAGTTCTGCTGCTATGGCATCGGCCAGGTGACCGCGGATATCAGCGACACCCATATCGGCAACCTCAAGCAGTTGCAGAAGTGGGGCATGCCGATCAGCCACGAGTTGAAGCTGGCCAAGGGCATCCAGGAATGCCTGGACTACTACCGCGACATCGGCGAGCGCCGCAATGCGCTGGGCTATGAAATCGACGGCGTGGTGTTCAAGGTCAACAGCATTGCCTACCAGCGTGAACTGGGCTTCCGTGCCCGCGAGCCGCGCTGGGCGATCGCGCACAAATTCCCGGCCATGGAAGAACTCACCGAGCTGCTCGACGTGGAATTCCAGGTCGGCCGCACCGGTGCGGTCACGCCGGTGGCGCGCCTCAAGCCGGTCAAGGTGGCCGGTGTGACCGTGTCCAATGCCACCCTGCACAACATGGACGAAGTGGCACGCTTGGGGCTGATGATCGGTGACACCGTGATCATCCGCCGCGCCGGTGATGTGATTCCGCAGGTGGTCTCGGTGGTCACCGAACGCCGCCCGGAAAACGCCCGCGCTGTGCAGATCCCGCAAAATTGCCCGGTGTGCGGTTCCCATGTGGAGCGCACGCAGTTGGTCAAGCGCAGTAAGGGCAAGGAAACCGTCAGCGAAGGCGCGGTGTACCGTTGCGTCGGGCGTCTGGCCTGCGGTGCGCAACTCAAGCAGGCCATCATTCATTTCGTCTCGCGCCGGGCCATGGACATCGACGGCCTGGGCGACAAGACCATCGAGCAACTGGTGGATGAACAGCTCATCGGCTCGCCGGCCGATCTCTACAAGCTCAAATACGAACAGATCATCGACCTGGAAGGCTTTGCCGATACCTCCAGCAAGAAGCTGATCAGCGCCATCGAAAACAGCAAGACCCCGACCCTGGCACGCTTTATCTACGCCTTGGGCATTCCCGATGTGGGCGAGGAGACGGCCAAGGTGCTGGCGCGCTCGCTGGCGTCCCTGGAGCGTGTTCAAAAGGCGTTGCCAGAGGTGCTGACGTACTTGCCGGATGTTGGGCTGGAAGTGGCCCATGAGATCCATAGCTTCTTTGAAGACGGGCACAACCAGCAGGTGATTGGCGCGCTGTTGTCGCCAGACGAATGCGGCCTGCAATTGCAGGAGCAGGGCGAACTCAGCGCGGAATTCGCCGCCAGCACCACCTTGGGCGGTTTGCTCGACAAGCTGCACGTGCCTTCGGTGGGACCGGGCGCGGCGCAGAAGCTCGCGGACAAGTTCGGTTCGCTGGAGGGCATCATCAAGGCTGACTGGCTCGATATGCGCCAGGCGCTGCCCGAGAAGCAAGCCAAGGCTGTACGGGAGTTTTTCGACAATGCCGACAACGCCAACCATGCCCTGGCCATCGAGCAGCAGCTCAAGGACTTCGGCATGCACTGGCAGAGCGAGAAAAAGGTCGTTGAAGGCTTGCCCGAAGCCGGGCACACCTGGGTACTCACCGGCTCCCTGGAGTTGATGAGCCGCGATGTGGCCAAGGACAAGCTCGAAAGCCTGGGGGCCAAGGTGGCCGGTTCCGTTTCGGCGAAAACCCACTGCGTGGTGGCGGGACCGGGCGCCGGCTCGAAATTGGCCAAGGCCAATGAGCTGGGCCTGAAAGTACTGGACGAAGAGGCCTTCGTCGCCTTCCTGGCCAAGCACAACATCACCGTCTGATTGATCGTCCCCACGCTCCGCGTGGGAACGCATCCTGTGACGCTCCGCGTCACGGCCTTCGCGCAGACGCAGAGCGTCCAAGGCGGCATTCCCACGCGGAGCGTGGGAACGTTCTCTCCCGAGAAATGATCTAGTCTCTGTCACCCCAGGGAGAGATCGCCATGTTCCGCTACTTCGAGCAACTCAGCACGCGCATCGCCGCTCCGTTCATGGCCGAAACCTCGCGCAACAGCAAGGTGTGGCGATGCCGGTGTGGCCAGTCGCTGTTCTTTCGCAACAGCCAATGCCTGGCCTGCCAGGCGGCGTTGGGTTACCAGCCGCAGCAAAGCCGCCTGTCGTCCCTGCAACCTGGGCCGGTGGTCGGTACTTGGCTGGCCGACGACAATCTTGATGCTGGCGCTTTTCGGCGCTGCGCCAACCTCGACTCACCGGCTGCGTGCAACTGGCTGATTCCTGCCCACAGCACCGCGCCGTTGTGCGTGGCCTGTAGCCTGAACCGCACCATTCCTGACCTATCAATTGCGGAAAACCCCGAACGCTGGCGCAAGGTCGAAACCGCCAAGCGCCGCTTGGTGGCGCAACTGATCAGCCTGGGCCTGCAAGTGGTGCCCAAGAGCGTTGACGAAGAGACTGGCCTGGCCTTCGACTTTATCGGTATCGACCTGGAAGGCAACGCGCCCACCACCGGCCACGCCAATGGGCTGATCACCCTGGACATCAAGGAAGCCGATGACGCCCACCGCGAAAAAGTCCGCGTACAGATGCGCGAGCCGTACCGCACCTTGCTCGGCCATTTTCGCCATGAAGTCGGTCATTACTACTGGGACCGCCTGATCGCCAACAGCCACTGGCTCCCTCATTTTCGCAACCTGTTCGGCGACGAACGCGCCAGTTATGCCGAGGCCCTCGACCAGCACTACCAGAACGGCCCGCGCCCCGACTGGCAACTCACCTGCGTGAGCGCCTACGCCACCATGCACCCCTGGGAAGATTGGGCTGAAACCTGGGCCCACTACCTGCACATGATGGACGCCGTGGACACAGCCCTGGGCTTTGGCATGAGCGCCCGCGAGATGGACCTGGATTACCAGCCATTCCCGCTGACCACGCTCTACGACCCGCAACACCCTGGCGGCCCGGCATTCCTTTCCTTCGTCAATGCCTGGATCGAACTGGCCGGCATGCTCAACGAACTGTCCCGCGCCATGGGCCAGCCGGATTTCTACCCCTTCGTGCTGCCGCCCGCGGTGATTGCCAAGCTGCACTTTATTCACCTGGTCATCCAGGAAGAAGGCGGCAGGGCTGATGGGGTTATGGCAAGTGCTTGAGCCTTCTCATTTTTTAATCCGGAACCAACGGTTGTAACTTCCGATGAGATGGGTACAATGGCGCGGCTTGCCGAGAGGCAGCGTCGTTATGGTGACCCCATCGGTCCCCCCGCAACGATTACCCGTGAACCTGGTCAGAGCCGGAAGGCAGCAGCCACAGCGGGAACATTGTGTGCCGGGGTGTGGCTGGTGGGGTTGCCTCCATAACGCTCCCTTCTGCAGTCCCTTCTAAATCTCAAGTTATTTTCAGCCCGTCATCTGTGATGCTTCCTGCACAGTGCATGACGGTCATTTCGCGTCTAGTGGCATACTCCCAAGCGTCTCTTCCCCTGGCTACGAGGCTCTATGCACTCGGAACATTTCAATTTATCCAGCCCTGTTTTCTTGCCGATCACCGAGCACACTTGTGCGGGGTTGTTGGGCAGTGAGGGTTTCGATGCGCTTGTAGCCCTGAGTGAGCCCCAATTGGCGGCGGTGTTGGTGATCCAGAACCTGGCGCAGGTGCCGGAAAGCGACCTTAGCGCCAACGGTGCTGAAAAAGTGTTGGCCAAGCTGATTGACTGGGCAGTCGATGCCCGCCATTCGGCCAGTGTGTCCCTGCTCTCTGAAGCGCAGCGGCTGTTCGATCAGAGGAAGCTGTACTTCGGCCTCAATGTGGTCAAAAGCCTGAAGCTGCGCTTTCTGCTGGAGGAGGAAGTCCAGGCGCAGGACTACCTGTTACCCAGTGGCAAATGGGACGTCGAGTATAAAGTCCGCCATCTCAAGGCCAATGATCCGTTCAGCCAGCAGGTGATCACGCCCAGGCATCGCGAGCGCTGGTTGAGCGCCGAGCAGGACAAGCTGCTCAGAACCTTCCGTGCCAACCTGAACGAAGACCTGCATGTGCAAGGCTACGCAGGCATTGGCAAGAGTCACCTGCTGGTGGCCTTGCTGGAGCACCTGCGCCCGGAAAAGACCTTGCTGCTGGCACGCACCCCGGCAAAACTCGAAACCCTGCGTGCTCGCATGGTGGGAGCGCGGGAGCGTAAGGCCGGGCATACCTTTCAGGACTTCGCCCATGCTCTATTGCATGGCCCCAGGCCAAAGCCGCTGAATGCGCCGGTGAGGGTGCCGACCAAGCAGGCGCTCGCCCAAGAACTGAATATCTTTGGTTTTCGTCGCCTGGAAGGGCAAGCGGTAGTGGAGGTGTGCCTCAAGGTGCTTGAAGCCTACTGCCGCTCTTGGGAGTACAGCTTGTCGGCCCAGCATTTGCCGCATTTCAAGCAACCGCTCGCCGGCGTCGATGCCAGGGTGCTGCTCGAATATGCCAGCCGGTTGTGGGGCTACCTTGAGGCGAACCCGGCCTGGGGCCGGCATACCGGGTTTGAAGCCTTGTTGATGATCAAGCGCGCCAGCCTTGCAGGCTGCGTCGTCCCCGAGCGCTATACCCACGTGCTCATCGATGAGAGCCAGGACATCCCCGCGCCGTTGCTGCAAATCATCGAGCGCGGCCGCCAGGTGCTGATCACTTTGGGGGATGAGTATCAGCAGGCCAGTGGCGGCGTGGTCAAACGCGCCCGTGAGGTTCGCCATACCGACGTGTGCTACTCCGTGCGTTCCGGGCGCAATGTCGAGCGCCTGGTCAACCCGTTGATCAGCTTGCACTCGGAAAAAAGCAAATCGCTTTTCGAGGGCGCACGCGATGCCGATGTCGGCATTGAGTTTTATCCGCAGGGTTTTGTACCCCCGCAAGGTTGCGTGGTGTTGACCGCTTCCCATTGGGACACCATGCAGTGGGCGATCCAACTGAGCCACGCCCGTTGTGCGTTCGGCCTGGCGAGCAAAGAGGCCCAGCAGTCGCTCAAGCATTTCATGGACACGGTCATCGCGTTGTTCAAACCCGATTTCTATAGCAATGAGTTCAATGACCTCGGCCCCCATGCGTTTTTCAGTGACATGGCCGATTGGCAGCAGGTGCGCGAAGCCTGCCAGTTCGATGAGGCGTTTCTGTGGGTCGAGGCCGAACTGGAAAAAGGCTTTAACGTGGCGGATGTCACGCGTTTGAACAGGTTGATCGGCCATCCGGACGAGCGCGTCCTGTTGATGCTGGCGCAGGATGCGGGCGGCATGGAGTTCGACCGGGTATTGCTTACGCCGGAACTGTTGACCAACGTGAAGTTCCAGGACGCCTACGCGTTCGATCAAAGACTCTGTGCGGTGTATATCGCGATTTCACGGGCCAGGGTGCAGTTGTACCTGCCCTACGATGTGGTCGAGTGGCTCGACTACCACAAGTATCAAAAGACCCGTGAATCCCTCGGTTACTGACGGATTTAATCCGGCTGTTTCACAACTTTCATAAAGCCCTCTGGACAACCCGCAGACCGCCTTGTTAGCTTGCGCCGGCCACTTGTTTCAGAGTATGACAAGGGCATGGATTTGATATTGAAGTGCTATCGCTTCTTTCACTCACAAGGATGTCTGTCATGAAAAGCCTGCAAGGGTTGCCTCGTCTTATCAGTGCTTCGGTAGGGACGCCCGGCAAAGCCCGCAACTTGCCCGCCGATGTTCAGTGCATCCAGTATCTATTCAATTTGATCATTCCCAAGATGGGGTTTGCCTTGCTGGAAAACGGCAAGTGCGACGGCCAGTTGGTGCAGTGCATCAGCCAGTATCAGTTTCGCCATCTCAAGTACGCCCATCCCGATGGCGTGATCGACCCCACCGGGCGAACGTTCAACAGTCTGATCGAAGAGGCGCTGAAGGTGCCGGTGCGGGCTTTTCCTAACACGCGCATTCCGACGTTTCTCAACATTTTCGGCAATAACAACATCGATGCGGTACAGGCCACGGTCAATGTGTACCTGGACCGTGTGCGTGCGGTGATCGAGGCCGAGCGGCGTAACCGGCAGTTGATGATGCAGTCCACCTGCGACGGCGGGACGACCTTGAGCGATACGGATTTCCAGAACGCCGCCAAGCAATTGGGCAACGGTATTTCGGTGAATGTGGTCAAGGCGTTCGCCACGGTGGAGTCGGGCGGGAAGGTGGGGTTCGGGCCTGCCAAGTTGCCGATCATCGCCTTTGAAGGGCACCACTTTCGCAAGTACACCAAGCACATCTACGACCAGTCGCAGCCGCTGCTGTCGTATGTCTACAAGAAAAAAGCCGGCCCGCAATGGCAGACGAACAACAAGGATCAGGTCAAGGCCTGGGAGACCATGGCCACTGCCTTTGCGCTGGACCAGGAAGCGGCCTTGATGTCGGCCTCCTGGGGCATGTTTCAAATCATGGGGTTCAATTTCGCGGCGTGCGGATTCAAGACGGTGTTTGAGTTCGTGGCGTCATTGAAGGTCAATGCCGGTAATCAACTCAAGGCCTATCTCAGCCTTTGCAGCCACAACTCGGCCTTGTTGAGCGCGATGAAAAACAAGGATTTTACCGCCATGGCCCGAAACTATAATGGCGACGATTACGGCAACTATGACGTCCTGATGAAACAAGCCTACGAAGCCTTTGAAGGGAAGAAATAAGATGATTCGTTATCTGGCGATGGGAGTGTTGTCGTGGTGCGCCGTGGCGCCCGCGTTGGCCGGCTCGGCGGCGTTGCATTCAGGTAAATATGAAGGGCTGATGCTGGCGGTGACGCCTGGGCATCAGGTCGAGGGGTTCTATCAGGAATCGATGGGCGAGGGTGTGGCCCGTGGTTGCACGTTCTACCTGCAAGGCAAGCCCGAAGCGCTCACCACCTGGCGGGACGCTGCCTACCCAGGCAGTGTGGCCGCGGCGCCCGACGGGGTGACCCTGACCGTGGCGCAGGGCCGCCAACACCCTGGCTGCATCAATGTGCTGATGCCGGAAATCGCCACCGGCCTGGAGCTGAGCCAGACCGCCAGCAAACAATGGATCGGCTTGGTGACGGTGTCTGCCGACAAGGCTTATTTGTTGAAAACGCCGGGCGCCAAAGCGGCAAAGCGGCCCTACATCGTCAAGCATGACGTGGTGGGCGTACTGGCGTTCAAGGACGGTTGGGCGCAGGTGGAATTCATCAACGCTGACGACCGCTCTTTCACGGGCTGGATCAGCCAGGGCCAGTACGCACGGTTGGCTGCCCCGAAGCCCTAAATTGTAGGAGCGAGCAAGTCAGCCAAAGGTCTCGCGCAGTAGCCCGGCGAACGCATCTCGCGCCAGGTGCCGCTGGGTGTCCGTATGCCAGAACAACAGGTTGTCCACGGGCGTCAGCGCTTCAAAGCGATAAGACGCCAACTGATTGGCCTGTTCATAGCGCGCCAGGATCCCCTCGGGTGCCAACGCCACGCCAATCCCCGCGCTGACGCAACCGATGATCGTGCCCCAGCTTGCATAGCTGGCAATCGCTGGCTTGACGTTATGGGGCTTGAGCCAGTTTTCCAGGGCGGCGCGATAAGGGCAGCCCGGCGGCCATACCAGCAATGTACGGCCGGCCAAGTCTTCGGCGCTATTGATAGGCGCGCTGCACGCGCTGGCGATCAGCACCAGGCGTTCGCTGTAGACCACGCTCTGTTCCAGCTTCGTGCGTTTGCCGCCGGCGGCCACCAGCGCCACGTCCAGGCGGTGGTGCTGCAGGTCGTCCAGCAGTTGCGCCCAGGCACCGGTGACCAGTTCCAGGCTGACATTGGGATAACGCCGGTGGTATTCCGCCAGCAGCGGCGGCAAGCGCCCGCTGGCACTGGATTCCACCGCACCGATGCGCAAGGTGCCACGGGGAATGGCGCTGGCATCCACCGCGCGTTTGGATTCATCCACCAAGGCCAGGATACGTTCGCAGTAATCCAGGAAGATTTCTCCCGCAGCGCTGATCGCCAGCCCTCGGCCAGCACGGATAAACAGCGGCGTGCCCAACTCGCTTTCCAGCTGCTTGATGCGCGTGGTGATGTTGGACGGCACACAGTGCAATTGCAGTGCCGCCTGGGCCACGCTGCCGGTTTGCGCCACGGCTCGCACCATTTTCAGTTGGGCCAGTTCCATTGCTCAGTTCCAATGATTTCAGAAGTCAGAAACGCTTAATTGTCCTATGCCTGGCCTGGGCCAAGACTGGCAGCATTCCTTTTGCGTGGATGCTGTCGATGAATACTCCGTCACCTCTGAAGCTTACGCTAGTCATTGCCAGCGTCATCCTCTGCTGGGCGTATTCGCCCATCGGCGTACACATGGGGTTGCACAGTTATAGCCCCGGCCAATTGGCGCTGCTGCGGTTTTTGATCGCGTCGGTATTCATGGGCGGCGTGGCCTGGGGGGTGGGAATTGGACGGCCACCATTGCGCGACCTGCCGTGGTTGTTGGTGCTGGGCTTTTTCGGAGTGTTCCTGCACCACACCAGTCTCAATCATGGGCAGCAATGGGTGACGGCGGCAGCGTCGAGTGTGTTGGCACAGTCGGCGCCGTTGTTCAGTGTGTTGATCGCGTTTTTCTGCTTGAAAGAGCAGGTCAGCGCCTGGCGCTGGGGTTGCGTACTGTTGGGGTTGGCTGGCGTACTGGTGGTGATCTGGGGCGACCAGGGCATGGGCGATCTCAACCCACGGGGTTTGCTGATCTTGTTGGCGGCCTGCTCATGGAGTGTGTACTTCGCCATCCAGCGACATTACGCCCATCGCTACAGCCCGTTGACGATGGCGTGCTACATGGTGTGGTCCGGCACGCTGATGCTGTGCGTGAACCTACCGGGACTGCCCGCCGCCATCGTGCAGGCACCGATGGGGGAGAATCTCGCCGTGCTGGTGCTGGGTATTTTTCCCAGTGCCTTGGCCTATCTGGCCTGGGGTTACGTGTTGAAGCACGTCGAGGTCAGTCGTGCGTCGGTGGCGATGTACCTGATTCCACCGGTTGCCATGCTGATGGCCGCCACGCTGCTTGGCGAGCACGTCACCCTGCAGGTGATGCTGGGCGCAGTGGTCGTGCTGGCCAGCGTCGCCGCTATCAGTCTGGAAGGGCGTTGGCGCTCCAAGGTGCCAGCAAAACGTCCTCAGGTGCCCTCTGGGAGGCCAATCGAACAAGCTTCGTCAGATTAGACGAGCGTGCCGGATGCAATTTCCCCCTTGCTCCGCTAGCATTACCGGCTTCTGCTTCCCAGTTGCGACGGTTTTCGATGAGTTATCAGGTTCTTGCACGTAAATGGCGCCCGCGCTCGTTCCGCGAAATGGTCGGCCAGACCCATGTGCTCAAGGCTCTGATCAATGCCTTGGACAGCCAACGGCTGCACCACGCCTACCTGTTCACCGGTACGCGCGGGGTGGGCAAGACCACGATTGCGCGCATCATCGCCAAATGCCTGAATTGTGAAACCGGTATTACCTCGACGCCTTGTGGCACCTGTTCGGTGTGCCGTGAGATCGACGAAGGGCGTTTCGTCGACCTGATCGAGATCGACGCTGCGAGTCGTACCAAGGTCGAAGACACCCGCGAACTGCTGGACAACGTGCAGTACGCGCCGAGCCGTGGCCGCTTCAAGGTCTACCTGATCGACGAAGTGCACATGCTGTCCAGCCACTCCTTCAACGCCTTGTTGAAAACCCTGGAAGAGCCGCCGCCCTACGTCAAATTCATCCTGGCCACCACCGACCCGCAGAAACTTCCGGCAACGATTTTGTCGCGGTGCCTGCAGTTCTCCCTGAAAAACATGACCCCCGAGCGTGTGGTCGAGCATTTGACCCACGTGCTGGGCGTCGAGAACGTACCGTTCGAAGACGACGCGCTGTGGTTGCTGGGCCGTGCCGCCGATGGTTCGATGCGCGATGCCATGAGCCTCACCGACCAGGCCATCGCGTTTGGTGAAGGCAAGGTCATGGCCGCCGACGTGCGCGCCATGCTCGGTACCCTGGACCACGGCCAGGTGTTCGACGTGCTGCACGCGCTGATCGAGGGTGACGCCAAGGCGTTGCTCGAAGCGGTGCGCCACCTGTCGGAGCAAGGCCCGGATTGGAATGGCGTGCTTTCGGAAATCCTCAACGTATTGCACCGCGTCGCCATCGCCCAGGCCCTGCCGGAAGGCGTGGACAACGGTCATGGCGACCGTGATCGCGTATTGGCCCTGGCCCAGGCCTTGCCGGCCGAAGACGTGCAGTTCTACTACCAGATGGGCCTGATCGGTCGCCGCGACTTGCCCCTGGCACCCGACCCGCGGGGTGGCTTTGAAATGGTGCTGCTGCGCATGCTGGCGTTCCGGCCGGCAGATTCGGCAGACGCACCGAGACAGCCGCTAAAGCCAGTGGGGATCAGCCAGGCCACAGTTGATTCCGCCAAACCCGTGGCTGGGGCGGCCGTTGTCGCGCCAGTAGTTGCAGCGCCTGCGATTGCTGTGCCTGAGCCGGTTGCGCCGGCACCTGAGCCTGAACCTGCGCCGGTTGCCGTCGCACCGGTGGTCGAGCCCGAGCCGGTCATTGAGCCCGAGCCCGAACCCGTGGTCGACTTGCCCTGGAATGACCCGGTCGAAGCGCAAGTAGAGCCCGAGCAACAGCCCGCCGTGGAGCCCGTGCTGGAAACCACCGGCGAGCAACCCGAGCTGACGCCGATGCCTACGCCGACTCCGGACAGCGTGGTGCCGGATGCCCCTGAGTGGGTATCGGCGCCCGTTCCTGAACCGACGGTCGCCCAGGTCGACGCGGCCACGCCGGGCATTGACCTGGATGACGAACCGCCGCTGGACGAAGACTACATCGAGCCGGACATGGATTCGGCCTACAGCTACCTGGACGAACTGGCCAGCGAGCACACCGCGGAACCGGCGCCCGAGCCCGAGGCAGAACCTGCCGCGGCCCCGGCTACCGGTCTGGCCCTGCAATGGCTGGAATTGTTTCCGAAATTGCCGATCTCCGGCATGACCGGCAGTATCGCCGCCAACTGCACCCTGATTTCCATCGAAGGCGACCACTGGCTGCTGCACCTGGACCCGGCCCATAGCGCCTTGTTCAACGCCACCCAGCAGCGCCGGCTCAACGATGCGCTCAACCAGTACCATGGGCGCACGCTGACCATTGCCATCGAGCTGATCAAGCCCGAGCAGGAAACGCCGGCCCAGGCCGCGACCCGTCGGCGCCTTAACCGCCAGCGCGAGGCTGAGGATTCGATCCACGCAGATCCGCTTATCCAACAAATGATGCAACAGTTCGGTGCGGTCGTCCGCCACGATACTATTGAACCTGTCGAAGCCCCGGTGCCCCAAGCGTCATGACACCGGGCTATTCATTGATCCACGTACTTTTGAGGTGATTCCCATGATGAAAGGTGGCATGGCCGGCCTGATGAAGCAGGCGCAGCAGATGCAGGAAAAAATGGCCAAGATGCAGGAAGAGCTGGCCAACGCCGAAGTCACCGGTAAAGCCGGTGGCGATATGGTCAGCGTGGTGATGACCGGTCGTCACGACATCAAGCGTGTCAGCATCGACCCAAGCGTATTGCCGGGCGTGGGTGAAGATGACCTGGAAATGCTCGAAGCGCTGTTCGCCGCAGCCGTCAACGACGCTGTGCGCAAGATCGAAGCCAACAGCCAGGACAAAATGTCCGGCGTGACCGCTGGCATGCAACTGCCACCGGGCATGAAACTGCCGTTCTGATACACGCTTTAGCTAGACTCAAATGCCAGGCATCGTGCCTGGCATTTTTTTCGCCGGTCGAAACATCGAACCCCAAGCCTTCACCGATGGTCTGCACCCTATACCGTTGAAACCACTCACCGATAAAGGAGCCCCGCTGATGCCTCAAGAAATGACGCTCAACCAACGCATCGTTCTGGTCTCACGCCCTCAAGGCGCACCCACGCCGGAAAACTTTCGCCTGGAACGTGTCAGCCTGCCGGACCTGGCAGACGGCCAGGTGCTGCTCAAGACCCTGTACCTGTCTTTGGACCCCTACATGCGTGGACGCATGAGTGACGCGCCGTCCTACGCCGCACCCGTGGAAATCGGTGAAGTGATGACCGGTGGGGCTGTCAGCCGTGTCGAGCAATCGCGCAACCCGAAATTCGAAGTGGGCGACCTGGTGGTCGGCGCCACTGGCTGGCAAAGCCACTGCATTTGCGAAGGCCATAACCTGATCCCACTGCCCAAGGGTCTGCCGAGTCCGTCGATGGCCTTGGGCGTACTGGGTATGCCGGGCATGACGGCCTATATGGGCTTGATGGATATCGGCCAGCCCAAGGCCGGGGAAACCCTGGTGGTGGCGGCTGCGTCGGGCGCGGTGGGGTCGGTGGTGGGCCAGGTGGCCAAGCTCAAGGGCTTGCGCGTGGTGGGCATTGCCGGTGGCGCGGACAAATGCCGCTATGTGGTGGATGAGTTGGGCTTTGACGCCTGTATCGACCACAAGAGCGAAGACTTTGCCCATGAACTGGCCCTGGCCTGCTTCAAAGGCGTGGACATCTACTTTGAAAACGTCGGCGGTAAAGTCTTCGATGCTGTGCTGCCTTTGCTCAACCCCAAGGCGCGCGTGCCGCTGTGCGGGTTGATCGCCGGCTATAACGCCCATGAAGCGCCCAGCGGCCCTGACCGTTTGCCGGCGCTGCAACGCACCTTGCTGACCAAGCGGGTACGTATCCAGGGCTTTATTGTGTTCGACGACTATGGCGACCGCCAGCCGGAGTTCCTCAGCGCTATGGCGCCTTGGGTGCGCGAGGGCAAAATCAAGTTCCGCGAGGACGTGGTCGATGGCCTGGAGCAGGCGCCCGAAGCCTTTATCGGCCTGCTCGAAGGGCGCAACTTCGGCAAGTTGGTGGTGCGCGTCGCGCAGGATTGAGTATTTGACGCTAATCCGGGGCGCGGGTATAAACCGCGTCTCGTTGTTTTGTCGGACCCTTCGCCCATGAGCTTCAGCCCCCTGATTCGCCAACTGATCGACGCCTTGCGCACTTTGCCCGGCGTCGGCCAGAAAACTGCCCAGCGCATGGCGCTGCAACTGCTGGAGCGTGATCGCAGCGGCGGCACTCGCCTGGCCCATGCCCTGAGCCAGGCCATGGAAGGTGTGGGCCATTGCCGCCAGTGCCGCACCCTTACCGAAGAAGAACTCTGCCCGCAATGCGCCGACCCGCGTCGCGACGACACGTTGCTGTGCGTGGTGGAAGGGCCGATGGATGTGTACGCCGTGGAGCAGACCGGTTACCGCGGGCGTTACTTCGTGCTCAAGGGCCACCTGTCGCCGCTCGATGGCCTGGGGCCGGAAGCCATCGGTATTCCACAACTGGTGGCGCGAATCGAAGAGCAGGGCACCTTTACTGAAGTGATCCTGGCGACCAACCCGACGGTGGAAGGTGAAGCCACGGCGCACTACATCGCTCAGTTGCTGACCAATAAAGGTTTGATTACTTCACGGATCGCCCATGGCGTACCGTTGGGTGGTGAGCTGGAATTGGTGGACGGCGGCACCCTGGCGCACTCGTTCGCAGGCCGAAAGCCGATCGCGCTTTAAAACCCACTGCAGTCCCAATGTGGGAGCTGGCTTGTCGGGTCGCCGCATCGCTGCGATAGCATCACCACGGTGTACCTGAAAAACCGAGGCGTCTGCATCGCGGGCAAGCCCGGCTCCCACATTGGTTTTGTGTGACGGTAAAAAATGTATTCGGCTTGATAACCAAGCAAGCGCTTGGTAAGTTCGCTCCATCCCGCCATGGAGCTTGCCGATGTCTGCCTTTCAGGAATACTTCGATCCCAGCCACCAATTGGTCCGCGACAGCGTGCGCCGCTTCGTCGAACGCGAGATGTTGCCCGGCATCGAGCAATGGGAGGAAGCGGAAAGTTTTCCCCGCGAGCTTTACCTCAAGGCCGGTGCGGCGGGCGTTCTGGGCATCGGCTACCCCGAGGCGCTGGGTGGCAGCCACGAAGGCGATCTGTTCGCCAAGGTCGCCGCCAGCGAAGAGCTGATGCGCTGCGGCTCCGGTGGCGTGGTGGCCGGGCTCGGCTCCCTGGATATTGGCCTGCCGCCCATCGTCAAATGGGCCCGGCCCGACGTGCGTGAGCGCATAGCGCCTCTGGTGCTCGCCGGCGAGAAGATCATCGCCCTGGCGGTCACCGAGCCCAGCGGCGGCTCGGATGTAGCCAACCTGCAAACCCGCGCCGTACGTGAAGGCGAGCATTACCGCGTGAGCGGCGCCAAGACCTTTATCACCAGCGGCATTCGCGCTGATTTCTACACCGTGGCCGTGCGCACAGGTGGGCCGGGCTTTGGCGGTATCAGCCTGCTGCTGATCGAAAAAGGCATCCCGGGTTTCACCGTCGGCCAGCCGCTGAAGAAGATGGGCTGGTGGGCGTCGGACACCGCCGAGTTGTTCTTCGACGATTGCCGCGTGCCTGTGGGCAATCTCATCGGTGTCGAGAACATGGGCTTTGCCTGCATCATGGGCAACTTCCATAGCGAGCGCCTGGCCTTGGCCCTCATGGCCAACATGACCGCGCAACTGGCCTTGGAGGAAAGCCTCCAGTGGGCCGCCCAGCGCGAAGCATTCGGCAAACCCATCGGCAAATTCCAGGTGCTCAAGCATCGCCTGGCGGAAATGGCTACCGCCGTGGAGGTTTCCCGCGAGTTCACCTATCGTCAGGCCGCGAAGATGGCCGCTGGCAAGAGTGTGATCAAAGAGATTTCCATGGCCAAGAACCTGGCCACCGATACCGCTGATCGGGTGACGTATGACGCGGTGCAAATATTGGGGGGGCAGGGGTATATGCGTGGCAGCCTGGTGGAACGGCTTTATCGCGATAACCGGATTCTGTCGATTGGTGGCGGGACGCGTGAAGTGATGAATGAAATCATCAGTAAACAGATGGGGTTGTAAACCGGGGTGTTCTTTCGGGCCTCATCGCGGGCAAGCCCAGCTCCCACAGGGGAATGCATTCCAAGGTGGGAGCCGGGCTTGCCCGCGATGACGGCAGTACTGCCGACCTTTATCTCTCGGTCAGCCCAAATTGCGTCAGGCAAAACGTCGGAATCCCCATGTCTGCCAAGCGCTGCGAGCCACCCAGCTCTGGCAAATCAATAATCGCCGCAGCCTCAAAAATCTTTGCCCCCATGCGCCGCACCAGGTTCGCTGCAGCAATCAGGGTGCCGCCGGTGGCGATCAGGTCATCGAACATCAGCACCGAATCGCCTTCGCACAGGCTGTCGGCGTGCACTTCCAGGAAGGCTTCGCCGTACTCGGTCTGGTAACCCTCGGCCAGCACGTCCGCCGGCAGCTTGCCTTGCTTGCGAAACAGGATGAGCGGCTTGTTGAGCTGGTAGGCGATGATCGAGCCGATCAGGAAGCCACGGGCATCCATCGCACCGATATGGGTGAAGTCGGCTTCGACATAGCGTTGGGCAAAGCTGTCGGCCACCAGGCGCAGGGCGCGGGGCGATTGGAACAGCGGCGTGATGTCACGGAAGATCACCCCAGGCTTGGGGAAGTCGATGACGGGGCGAATCAGGGATTTGATGTCGAACGAATCAAAAGTCATCGTCGAGGAGTCCAGAGCGGAAAACGGACTCGAAGTATACCTGCGGCCTCGCCGATTGGCGCGGCCGCAGCCTGGATCAGACCTCCAGGGAACCGCCAGCCAATGCACACAGCTGGATCGGGTCGAGGATATGCACCTCTTTGCCCTCGGCGGCGATCAACTGGTTCTGCTGGAAACGAGTAAACACGCGGGACACGGTCTCAACCGCCAGGCCCAGGTAATTACCGATCTCATTGCGCGACATGCTCAGGCGGAACTGGTTGGCCGAGAACCCACGGGCGCGAAAGCGCGCCGACAGGTTGACCAGGAAGGTGGCAATGCGCTCATCGGCGGTTTTCTTCGACAGCAGCAGCATCATTTGCTGGTCGTCACGAATCTCGCGGCTCATCACGCGCATCAATTGGCGGCGCAATTGCGGCAGTTGCAGGGCCAGTTCATCCAGGCGCTCGAATGGGATTTCGCACACCGAGGTGGTTTCCAGGGCCTGGGCCGACACCGGGTGAATCTCGGTGTCCATCCCCGACAGCCCGACCAACTCGCTTGGCAGGTGGAAACCGGTGATTTGCTCTTCGCCGCCGTCGCTGAGGCTGAAGGTCTTCAACGCGCCAGAGCGTACTGCATAGACGGAATCAAACTTGTCGCCCT
This sequence comes from Pseudomonas sp. CCI1.1, assembly GCF_034348165.1. Lineage (NCBI taxonomy): Bacteria > Pseudomonadati > Pseudomonadota > Gammaproteobacteria > Pseudomonadales > Pseudomonadaceae > Pseudomonas > Pseudomonas sp. CCI1.1. The sequence goes on along the minus strand of NZ_CP133780.1, from coordinate 2,807,413 downwards.
GGCGAAACAGAAACTCGCCTTTTTTCAGCGGGCGGCCGCGTTTGACGATGTCGTCCAGCGCATCCATGTCTTCCAGATTCAATGAAAGTGGCAGGCAGAGGGGAGCCAGGCTGCAATCCTTGCAATGGGCCTGGCTGTGAGCGCGCAGTTTGACTGGCTCGGACATTTCTTAAATCCTTGTGGGAAAACACACATAAGACGTAAGGGTAACGCACTGGGGGGCACGGAGGCCAGCGTGTACAAAAAACCGACCGGTATATAAAGATTTGGCTAAAACCGCCGATAGTACTGCTATCGACTACAAATACGGCGGCTCAGACCATGTTAGCCCTCACTGCTCAACTCGCTTCGCGCACTCAGATCCAGGCACTGCCCGAACCCAAGAAAGCTGCCGAACCGGATGTTGCCGCGATCCCGACGACCGACGAAGCCAAGCCTGCCGTTTCGGTGACCATCTCCGGCGCCGCGATGAAAGCTGCTGCGGCGGAAAAAGCCACAAACAGTGACATCGACGACAGCGGCCTGGCGGACAACGTCAAGAATCTGCTCAAGATGATTCGTGAGATCAAAAAGCAGATTGCCGAGAAACAAGCCGAGATGGCTGCGGTAATGGCCGACAGAAATCTCAGCCCAGAACAGGCCCGTGCCCGACTCTCCGGGCTGCAGTCAGCGTTGAGCGCACTGCAAGCCAGCTTGACCAGCGCCCAGGCGTCCCTGACCAAGGCGATGAAAGACATGAGTGCCGGTGATGCAGTCAAGGCTGCCAGCCTGGCCATGAAGTAAGTACGTCTAGATGACCCGCGAAAATCGTTGCCTGTTCTGGTGCTCCAGGTAGGCATCGAACACCATGCACACTGAACGCACCAGCAAGCGCCCGGCCGGGAGCACACGAATGCCCTGGGCGTCCAACGCGATCAGGCCGTCGGCGGCCATCGTTTCCAGCTGCGGCCATAACTCGGCAAAATAGCCGCGAAAATCGATGTTGTACGCCTGGTCGATCCCCTCGAATGCCAGGCTGAAATTGCAGATCAACTGCTGGATTACAGCCCGTCGCAACCGGTCGTCCGTAGTGCAGACCAGGCCGCGGCTGGTCGCCAATTGCGCACCCGCCAAGGCATTCTGGTACTGGTTCAGATCACTGCTGTTCTGGCAATACAGGTCGCCGATCTGACTGATCGCTGACACCCCCAGCCCAATCAAGTCGCAGTGCCCGTGGGTGGTGTAACCCTGGAAGTTGCGCTGCAGTTTGCCTTCTTCCTGGGCGACGGCCAATTCGTCGTCCGGCAGGGCAAAGTGGTCCATGCCGATGTAGCGGTAACCGGCTTGGGTCAGTTGTTCGATGGTGGTTTGCAGCATCAGCAGTTTTTCCGCTGGTGAGGGCAGCTCGTCAGTGTTGATCCGCCGTTGGGGCATGAAGCGTTCCGGCAGGTGCGCGTAGTTGAACACGGACAGGCGGTCAGGCTGTAAGCGGATGACTTCTTCCACGGTGCGCGCAAAGTTCAACGGCGACTGCTTGGGCAGGCCGTAGATCAGGTCGATATTGATCGAGCGAAATTGCAAGGTGCGCGCTGCATCGATCACGGCGCGGGTTTCTTCCAGGCTTTGCAGGCGGTTGACCGCCCGTTGCACCTCGGGGTCGAGGTCTTGCAGGCCGATGCTCACGCGGTTAAAGCCCAGTTCGCGTAGCAGGCCCATGGTGGCCCAGTCGGCTTCGCGTGGGTCGATTTCGATGCCGTAGTCGCCCGAATCGTCATCCAGCAAATTGAAATGCTGGCGCAGGCATTTCATCACCTGGCGCAGTTCATCGTGGCTGAGAAACGTGGGCGTACCGCCGCCCAAATGCAGTTGCTCCACGGGCTGCTGCGGGTCGAGGTGGCAGGCCACCAGCTGGATTTCCTGCTCCAAGCGCTGCAGGTAGGCCTGGGCGCGGCCACGGTCCTTGGTGATCACCTTGTTGCAGGCGCAGTAGTAACAAATGTTGGCGCAGAACGGCACATGCACATACAGCGACAGTGGCCTTACGGCCTTGCGGCTGTCACGCAGGGCGTGGAGCAGGTCGAAAGTACCGACCTGGCTGTCAAATTGTACGGCGGTAGGGTAGGACGTGTAGCGCGGCCCCGCCAAGTCGTAGCGGTGAATCAGATCTGTGTCCCAACGAATGGCGTCGAGCATGCGGGCGGTCCCCCGGATTGGCTAGTGGGCCGAGTCTAGGGGCAGGGCGGTGCAGGCATCTTGATTTGCATCAACGGGGAGCGGCGCTATGCCACAGGGCCTGCTAATGCCCCATTAGCCAGTGCTGATGGGGGCCGGGCAAGGTCCAGAGGCCGAAGATCATCACCAGCACCCCACCGGTCACCCGCACGCTGCGCTTGCGCAATAACGCCGTCACCCGTTCGGCGGCCAGCCCGGTGGCCAGTAGCACCGGCCAGGTGCCCAGCCCGAACGCCAGCATCAGCAAGGCGCTGTCCAGTGCATTGCCCTGGCTCGCCGCCCATAGCAGGGTGCTGTAGACGAGCCCGCACGGCAACCAGCCCCACAGCGCGCCTAGCAGCAAGGCACGGGGCAGGCTGGACACCGGCACCAAACGGTTGGCGACCGGCTGCAGATGCCGCCACAGGCCGCGTCCCAGGCTTTCGATACGGGTGAGGCCGCTCCACCAGCCGGCCAGGTACAGGCCCATGCAGATCAGCAGCAGCCCGGCAAGCACTCGCATGAACATCGCCGCCGGGCTGTTGGCCACCGCCCAACCGGCCAGGCCGATCAATAAACCGGCGGTGGCATAGCTGAGGATGCGCCCCAGGTTGTACGCCAGCAGCAGGCGAAAACGGCGGCTGCGTTGTTCCTTGGGGATCGCCAGGGTCAGCGCGCCCATCAGTCCGCCGCACATGCCCAGGCAATGGCCGCCGCCAAGCAGGCCTAGGATCAGCGCCGAGACCAGCAAGGGCGCCAGCTCAAGCATGGGGCGGCTCTTTGGGCGCTTGCTCGGGGTTGTTGGCTTCATCGATGGCGGCCAGGTGGTTCGGGTCCTGGTCGTCGAACAGCACGCTGTGGGCCGGGCCATCGAGGTCTTCGTACTGGCCGCTGTCCACGGCCCAGAAGAAGATGTAGATGGCCACGCCCACTAACAGCAGTGCCGCCGGAATCATCACGTAGAGAGCTGGCATCTGTACTCCATGCCCACGCGGCTCAGGCCGGCAGCGAGCGGGTTACTGGGGCGGTGCCCGAGGCTTGCGCGCTCGGCAGGCGAGTGAGGCGCAACGCGTTGAGCACCACGGTCAACGAACTGAGGGACATGCCGATCGCCGCCCAGATCGGAGTGATCCAACCCAGGGCCGCAAACGGCAGCATAAGCCCATTGTACAACCCGGCCCACAACAGGTTCTCGATGATCACTCGGCGAGTGCGCCGCGCCAGGCTGAAGGCCTGCACCAGCGCATCCAGGCGGTTGGACAACAGCACCGCATCGGCGCTGGTTTTCGCCAGGTCCGTGGCCGAGCCCATCGCCACGCTGATATCAGCGGCGGCCAGCACCGGCACATCATTGACTCCATCGCCAAGCATCAGCACTTTGCGACCTTCTTTGTGCAGGTTTTGCAGTACCTTCAGCTTGTCGTCAGGGCGCAGGCTGCCGTGGGCTTCGTCGATACCCAGCTCAGAGGCGACACTGGCCACCATCGGCGAACTGTCGCCGGAGAGCAACAGCGTGCGCCAGCCCCGCGCCTTGCATGCGGCGAGCAAGGCGGGTGCGTCGCTGCGCAGGCGGTCATCCAGTACGAACCAGGCCAGCGCCCCGCTGCGGTCGCCCAGCAGCAGCCATTGCCCGGCTTCGTCCGGTGAGGCGGGAATCGCACAGCCACTGAGTTCACAGACAAAACCCGGCTGGCCGATGCGCAACAAACGTTCGCCCACACGACCTTCCAGGCCCAGGCCTGGGGTGCTCAGCACTTCATCGGCGGCCAGCGGCGCACGGCCGAAGGCACGGGCAATCGGGTGTTCGGAACGGTTCTCCAGGGCGGCGGCCAGGCCCAGGCATTGGTCGCTGTCCAGCGCACTCAAGGGCCGAATGGCGCGCAACGCCAGGCGCCCTTCGGTGAGGGTGCCGGTCTTGTCGAAAATCACCGTATCAACCTGGTTCAGGCCCTCAAGCACATGGCCGCGGGTCAGCAGCAACCCGAGACTGTGCAAGGTGCCGGTGGCGGCGGTGAGCGCGGTGGGCGTGGCCAGGGACAGAGCGCACGGACAGGTCGCCACCAGCATCGCCAGCACAATCCAGAACGCCCGCGACGGGTCCAGCTCCCACCACAGCAGGCCGATCAGCGCAGCGGCGATCAGCGAGCACAACAGGAACCACTGTGCAGCGCGGTCGGCGATCTGCGCCAGGCGCGGCTTCTCGGCCTGGGCGCGCTCCAGTAGGCGCACGATGGCGGACAAGCGCGTGTCATGCCCCAGGGCGCGCACCTGAACGGTCAGCGCGCCTTCGACATTCAGCGTGCCGGCCGTGACGTTGTCGCCCGTGCGCCGAGGTTGCGGCAGGTACTCGCCGGTCAGCAGGGATTCATCGATGCTGGATTGGCCGTCGAGAATCACGCCATCCGCCGGCAGTACGGAGCCGGGGTGTACCAGCACGCGATCACCCAGCGCCAATTCGCTAAGCAGGATGCGCTCGCTCTGGCCATCGTCTTTGAGGCGCAGGCAGGAGGCGGGCAACAGGTTGACCAGTTGGGCGGTGGCTGCGGCAGTGCGCTCCCGGGCGCGGCGCTCAAGGTAGCGCCCGGCCAGCAGGAACAGGGCAAACATGCCCACGGCATCGAAATACAACTCGCCTACGCCAGTGATCGCGGTCCAGATGCCGGCCAGGTACGCGCCGCCAATCGCCAGGGACACCGAGACGTCCATGGTCAGGTGGCGTGTGCGCAAGTCACGCAGGGCGCCTTTGAAGAAGGGCGCGCAGCTGTAGAACACGATGGGCGTTGTCAGAAACATCGCAACCCAGCGCAGGATGACGTGCAATTCCGGGCTCAGGTCGATATTGAATTCCGGCCAAGTGGCCATGGTTGCCATCATGGCCTGGAACCACAGCAAGCCGGCGACTCCCAGTTGTCGCAGGGCCAGTCGATTCTCGCTGGCCAATTGTTCGGCTGCGCGGTCGGCCTGATAAGGATGGGCGGCGTAACCGATATGGCGCAGCTCGCTGAGCAGTTGGCTCAACGGCAATTGCCCATCGGCCCAGCGCACGTGTAGGCGGTGGTTGGACAGGTTCAGTCGCGCTTCGGCCACGGCAGGCAGGCTGCGCAGGTGTTTCTCGATCAACCAGCCGCAGGCGGCGCAACTGATGCCTTCCATCAGCAGGGTGGTTTCGGCCAGCTCGCCCTGATGGCGTACAAAGGGTTTTTGCACATCGGCGCGGTCGTACAGCGCCAGCTCGTCCACCAACTGCACGGGCAGCGCCTCGGGGTTGGCCGAGGCTTCGCTGCGGTGTTGGTAATAGCTTTCCAGCCCGCCGGCCACTATCGCCTCGGCCACGGCCTGGCAGCCCGGGCAGCAGAGTTCACGGCGTTCGCCGAGGATCTGGGCGGTGAACCGACTGCCGGAGGGGACGGGTAGGGCGCAGTGGTAGCAGGGGGTGGGTTGGGTCATTGCTCAGTTCCGTAGATCGTTCCCACGCTTTGCGTGGGAATGTTGCCCGTGACGCTCTGCGTCACAAAGCAGACGCAGAGCGTCCAGCAAGGCGTTACCACGCAGAGCGTGGGAACGATCATCGTCTACTTCTTCAGGTCCTCGGCGCCCTGCAACGGTTCGTCACCCAGCAGCAAGTCCTTGTCGTGGCTGACCTCTTCTTCTTCGAACAGGCGCCAGGTGTTGCCGCCCTCCACGCCAAGCAGTTCCACGAAACGGCGACCTTCGACCTTGTCGGTGACCTGGCCGATGTAGCGACCGGGCTCGCTGTCGCTGCGGGTGAGGTTGATCTTGCGATCCTTCTCTGGCTGGGTCGGGGAGATCAGGTTCAGCTCCAGAGTATTTGGATTGCTGTAGCCAGTCAGTTGCAGCTCGACCTCGCCGGTCAGTTCGTCCAGGTGCAGCTTGCCGCGCAGTTGCAGGGTCTGGGCCAGGCGCTCGCGGTCCAGGGAACGGTTGATGCCTTTGCCGGCCTCGTAGTAGTTGTCGTTGACCAGGTTGTCCGGGTTGTTCACTGCGATGGTCACCATGGACAAGGTCAGGGTCACTGAGCAGGCCAGAATCGCGATGATGATCCAGGGCCAGAGGTGTTTGTACCAAGGGCTGGCGGCAGTAGTTGCAGGCATGCGTGTGTTCCCTGTTAACGAACTTGTGGGCCGATGAATCGGCTCTTGGCTTCAATATGGACGCTGGTGTCATCGGCGTCCTTGAGGACGAAGGTCACCTCGTTGGTGCTCGACGGCAACTGCTCCGGCGCACTCGACAACTCCACCGGCATGCTGACGATATCGCCCGCGGCCACTTTGATTTCACGTCGGCCTTGCAGCTTGAGGTCTGGCAGGCCAGCGGCGTCGAGCACGTAGGTGTGGTCGCGCTGGTCTTTGTTCATGATCTTCAGGCTGTAGACGTTTTCGATGCGTCCTTCGGCGTTTTCACGGTACAGCACGCGGTCCTTGCTGACGTCGAAACCCACCAGCGAGCGCATGAAGAAGGCCGCCACCAACAGGCTGATCATCGCCAGCAACACCAGGGCGTAACCGATCAGGCGCGGGCGCAGCTTATGGGTTTTCTGCCCCGACAGGTTGTGTTCGGTGGTGTAGCTGATCAGGCCGCGTGGGTACTCCATCTTGTCCATGATGTTGTCGCAGGCATCGATACAGGCGGCGCAACCGATGCACTCGATTTGCAGCCCGTCGCGGATATCGATACCGGTAGGGCACACCTGCACGCACATCGTGCAGTCGATGCAGTCGCCCAGGCCCTGGGCCTTGTAGTCGGTACCCTTTTTACGTGGGCCACGCACTTCGCCACGGCGGGGGTCATAGGACACGATCAAGGTGTCCTTGTCGAACATCACGCTCTGGAAGCGCGCATAGGGGCACATGTAGATGCACACCTGCTCACGCAGCCAGCCGGCGTTGCCGTAGGTGGCGAGGGTGAAGAAACCCACCCAGAAATACGACCAGCCATCGGCCTGGCCGGTGAAGAAATCGAATACCAGTTCACGGATCGGTGAAAAGTAGCCGACAAAAGTGAGGCCGGTGGCAAAGCCGATCAGCAGCCACAGGCTGTGCTTGCTGAATTTGCGCAGGAATTTGTTGGCGCTCATGGGCGCCTTGTCGAGCTTGATGCGCTGGTTGCGGTCGCCTTCGGTGACCTTTTCGCACCACATGAAGATCCATGTCCACACGCTTTGCGGGCAGGTATAGCCGCACCACACGCGCCCGGCGTATACGGTGATAAAGAACAGGCCAAAGGCCGCGACAATGAGAATGCCCGACAGCAGGATGAAATCCTGAGGCCAGAACGTTGCACCAAAAATAAAGAATTTACGCTCCGGCAGGTTCCACCATACCGCCTGGTGACCCCCCCAGTTCAGCCACACGGTGCCGAAGTACAGCAGAAACAGAGCGGCACCGCCGACCATGCGCAGATTGCGGAACAAGCCAGTGAAGGCTCGGGTGTAAATCTTCTCACGCGAAGCGTAGAGGTCGACGGTTTTGGCAGGCGGGGTAACGTCATGTACCGGTATCTGGTCGCTCATCATTGCATCCCACGGCGGTGGAGATTTGCCTCGGCCAGTACGTGCCAGCCGGGGTCAAATTAAGGGTGTTGCAGTGGCCTAATGATACGCCCCCGATGGTGCGCAAAGGGTGCGACCTTTGGTCGCGTTGGGGGAAGTCAATTGATGGTGTACGTGACCTGGATCAATTGACTTGGCAAGTATGGACGGTTTTTGTGGTTGTGGTGACGCGGCAGGTCTCAAGGCCATCCCGTCAACAGGCCCGGTCTTGAATGTGCAGGAGGACAAATGTGGGAGCTGGCTTGCCTGCGAAAGCGATGGGCCGGTCAGCCTATTTGTGACGGACAGAGCGCTTTCGCAGGCACGCCAGCTCCCACCCCGGATCTAAGCTTTTCAAGAAATGACCCCGCCGCTCTCTCAGTGGCGAGGCCATGGCGTGCTCAGCTAACTTTACTGCTCCTCAGCCTTCTTATCCCCATGAGACAAGCTATACACATACGCCGCAAGCAAGTGCACTTTGTCATTGCCCTGCAACTGCTCCTGCGCCGGCATCTGGCCCTGGCGGCCATAACGGATGGTCTGCTGCAGTTGCGCGAAGCTTGAACCGTAGATGAACGCACCCGGATGCGTCAGGTCGGGCGCGCCCATGGCTGGGGTGCCTTTACCAGCCGGGCCGTGGCAGGCCACGCAGTTGGCGGCGAAGAGTTTCTCACCGTTGGCCACATCGGCCTTGGCGCCTTCCGGCAGTTTGCGGCCATCGAGTTGGGTCACCACAAAGCCTGCTACGTCAGCCACGCCTTGCTCACCGATGACTTCGGCCCAGCCCGGCATCACCGCGTGGCGGCCCTTCATGATGGTTTCCTTGATGGTGTTGGGTTCACCGCCCCAGCGCCAGTCGGCGTCGGTCAGGTTGGGGAAGCCGTAGGCGCCTTTGGCGTCGGAGCCGTGGCACACCGAGCAGTTGGAGGCGAACAGGCGGCCGCCCATCTTCAAGGCTTGCGGGTCCTCGGCGACTTCTTCAATCGGCATCGACGCGAATTTGGCGAAGATCGGCCCGAACTTGGCCTCCGACCTGGCCATTTCCTTTTCCCACTCGTGCACGCCGGTCCAGCCGGTCTGGCCGTTGGCGAACGGGGTTTGCTTGTCGTTGTCGAGGTAGTTGTAGCCTGGCAGCAGGCCCTTCCAGTTGCCGAGGCCAGGGTAGAGCACCAGGTAACCAAGGGCGAAGACGATGGTGCCGACAAACAGCATGAACCACCACTTGGGCAGCGGGTTGTCGTACTCCTCGATGCCGTCGAACGAGTGGCCGACGGTCTCGTCCGTCTGCTCGGTGCGCTGGCCCTTGCGGGTCGACAGCAGCAGCCAGGTCAGGGCGAAGATGGTACCCAGACTGAGGACTGTGACGTACAGACTCCAGAACGTAGTCATTCTTTGTTACTCCTAGAAGCTTGCTCGACGTGCTTGATGGCTTCGGGGTCATCTGCGAAGGGCAGCATGGTCGCGTCGTCAAACTCCGACTTGCGCCGTGGGCTGAACACCCACAACGCCAGGCCGATAAAGGCCACCATCACCACAACGGTGCCCAGGCCACGAATCATCCCGATATCCATGTAGGTCACCGTTTGCTTTTGATGATGGTGCCAAGGCCTTGCAGGTAGGCCACCAATGCGTCCATTTCGGTCTTGCCCTTCACGGCGGCGGCCGCACCGGCGATGTCTTCGTCGGTGTAGGGCACGCCCAGGGTGCGCAAGACTTCCATCTTCTTCGCGGTGTCCTTGCCGTCGAGCTTGTTTTCCACGAGGAACGGGTACGCCGGCATTTTCGACTCAGGCACGACGTTGCGCGGGTTGTACAGGTGCGCACGCTGCCAGTCATCGGAGTAACGCCCGCCCACACGGGCCAGGTCCGGGCCGGTGCGCTTGGAACCCCACAGGAACGGGTGGTCCCACACGCTTTCACCGGCGACCGAGTAGTGGCCGTAGCGTTCGGTTTCGGCGCGGAAGGGGCGGATCATCTGCGAGTGGCAGCCCACGCAACCGTTGGCGATGTAGACGTCGCGGCCTTCCAGTTCAAGGGCGGTGCGCGGCTTCATACCTTCGACCGGCTTGTTGGTCACGTCCTGGAAAAACAGTGGGACGATTTGGGTCAGGCCGCCAATGCTCACGGCGATGACCATGAAGAAGGCCAGCAGGCCGATGTTCTTCTCGACGACTTCATGCTTCATCAGTGAGCTCCCACAACGGCGATCTTGGCGGCGGCTTCGGCTTCTACAGGGTCGCTGGCACGCACGGTGCGCCAGACGTTGTAGGCCATCAACAACATGCCACTGGCAAAGAACGCACCGCCCAGGGCACGTACGATAAAGCCCGGGTGGCTGGCTTGCAGCGCTTCGACGAAGGAATAGGTGAGGGTGCCGTCATCGTTGATCGCACGCCACATCAGGCCCTGGGTGATGCCGTTGACCCACATCGAGGCGATGTAGAGCACGGTGCCAATAGTGGCCAGCCAGAAGTGCGCGTTGATCAGCCCGACGCTGTGCATCTGCACGCGGCCGAACAGTTTGGGGATCATGTGGTACAGCGCGCCGATGGAGATCATCGCTACCCAGCCCAGAGCGCCGGCATGTACGTGGCCGATGGTCCAGTCGGTGTAGTGGGACAGAGAGTTGACGGTCTTGATTGCCATCATCGGCCCTTCGAAGGTCGACATGCCGTAGAACGCCAGGGACACCACCAAAAACCGCAGGATCGGGTCGGTGCGCAGCTTATGCCAGGCGCCCGAGAGGGTCATCATGCCGTTGATCATGCCGCCCCAGCTTGGCGCCAGCAGGATGATCGACATCGCCATGCCCAGGGACTGTGCCCAATCCGGCAAGGCGGTGTAGTGCAAGTGGTGAGGGCCGGCCCAGATGTACAGGGTGATCAGCGCCCAGAAGTGCACGATGGACAGGCGATAAGAGTAGATCGGACGCTCGGCCTGCTTGGGCACGAAGTAGTACATCATCCCCAGGAAACCGGTGGTGAGGAAGAAGCCTACGGCGTTGTGGCCGTACCACCACTGGATCATCGCGTCCGTTGCGCCGGAATAGGCCGAATAGGACTTGAACAGGTTCACCGGCAGGGAGGCGTGGTTGACGATGTGCAGCATCGCAGTGACCACGATAAAGGCCCCGTAGAACCAGTTGCCTACGTAGATGTGCTTGGTCTTGCGCTTGACGATGGTGCCAAAGAACACCAGGCCGTAGGTCACCCACACAATGGCAAGCAAAATGGCGATCGGCCATTCCAGCTCAGCGTATTCCTTGGTGGTGGTGTAGCCCAGGGGCAGGCTGATGATGGCGCCGACGATGACCGCCTGCCAGCCCCAGAAGGTGAAGGCGGCAAGACCATCGGAAATCAGTCGCGTCTGGCAAGTGCGCTGCACGACATAGTAGGAGGTGGCAAACAGTGCACATCCGCCGAAGGCGAAGATCACCAGGTTGGTGTGCAGCGGGCGCAGGCGGCCGAAGGTCGTCCAGGGCAGGTCGAAATTCAATTGCGGCCAAACCAGTTGCGAGGCGATGAACACCCCGAGCCCCATGCCAAGGATCCCCCAGACCACCGTCATGATGGCGAACTGGCGGACTACCTTATAGTTATAAGCAGTCGGACTGATTGCTGTGCTCATTCTAAGGTTCCACGGTTTAGGTTTTTTTATAGGTAAAATCGGCCGCAAGTATGTAGAAACCGAGGGGCCATTGCAACGCAATGGCTGACCTGTATCAATGCGTTCCACGCCAGATTCTGCGCCCTTTCCATGTTTGGTGTAAGGACAAAGACCGAAATAGAAAGCTGATCAAGTGGACAGGAATTTTAGGGGGCGCAACGAATACCGTCGTCTACGCCAGAATTGCTCCACTGTGGGAACAAGCGTAGACCCGAATAGGAGGAGGGGAAAGTTGGGTTTGGAAGGGGTGCGACACTTGGTCGCGACTTGTGCCTGTGGCGAGGGAGCAAGCTCCCTCGCCACAGATAAGGCTTTTACTGCGGTTGGCTATCTGGCGTTGCACCATCAGCGTTATGGGACAGGCTGTACACGTAAGCCGCCAGCAGGTGCACCTTGTCATTGCCTTGCAGCACGTCCTGGGCCGGCATCTGGCCCTGGCGACCATGGCGGATGGTCTGCTGCAACTGTGCCAGGCTGGTGCCGTAGATAAACCCGGCAGGCTCGGTCAGGTTGGGCGCGCCCATGGCTTCCACGCCGTGACCTTGCGGACCATGACACGCCACGCAGGTGGTGCTGAAGGCGGCTTGGCCGGCTGCCAGGTCGGCGGTGTTGTCGGCGGGCAACGGCAACTTGGCCAGGTCGTGGCGCACGTAAGCGGCGACGTTTTTCACCCCGTCCTCGCCCAGCACTTCACCCCAGGCCGGCATCGCCGCATGGCGACCGTTCAGAATGGTGGCCTTGATGGCCTCGGCCGAACCGCCCCAGCGCCAGTTGCTGTCCGCCAGGTTGGGGAAGCCATAGGCGCCCTTGGCGTCCGAGCCGTGGCATACCGCGCAGTTGGAGGCGAACAGGCGACCGCCCATCTTCAATGCTTGCGGGTCCTTGGCCACTTCTTCTACCGGCATGGCCGCGAACTTGGCGAAGATCGGCCCGAACCTGGCGTCGGCCTTGGCCATTTCCTTGTCCCATTCCTTGGTCTGGGTCCAGCCGTCCTCATAGCCCGGCAGTACACCTTTCCAGTTGCCCAGGCCCGGGTAGAGGATCAGGTAGCCGACGGCAAACACCAGGGTGCCGGCGAACAACATGAACCACCACTGGGGCAGCGGGTTATCGTATTCCTCGATACCGTCGAAGGCGTGGCCCATGGTCTGGTCGACGCTGCCCTTGGTCTCGCCCTTGCGAGTGCCGACCAACAGCCAGGTCAGGCCGATGAGGCTGCCCAGGGTCAATACGCAGATCCATGTACTCCAGAACGTAGTCATGGCCGAGTGCTCCTTGTGGCTGGCTCTGCTTGAGCGTCGGGTGGGGAAGGTTCATCGGCAAACGGCAGCAGGCGGGCCTGCTCGAATTCCGCGTTGCGGCGGTTGTTGAACACCCACAGCGACAGGCCGATAAAGGCGATGGCGACCACCAGCGTGCCAAGGCCGCGGATGGTGCCCGCATCGAATTCAAATCCCATGGCTCACCTCTTGCTCTTGATGGCAGTGCCGAGCACTTGCAGGTAGGAAACCAGCGCGTCCATCTCGGTCTTGCCCTTGAGGCTGGCGACGGCGCCATTGATGTCGTCGTCGGTGTACGGCACGCCGAGGGTGCGCATCACTTTCAACTTGGTCTCGGTGTGGCTGCTGTCGACGGCGGCGGTGACCAGCCAGGGGTAGGCCGGCATTTTCGACTCTGGCACCACGTTGCGCGGGTTGTACAAGTGCGCGCGGTGCCAGTCGTCCGAGTAGCGCGCGCCAACGCGGGCCAGGTCCGGCCCGGTACGCTTGGAGCCCCACAAGAACGGGTGGTCCCACACGCTTTCGCCAGCCACCGAGTAGTGGCCGTAGCGCTCGGTCTCGGCGCGGAACGGGCGGATCATCTGCGAGTGGCACTGCACGCAGCCTTCGCGGATGTAGATGTCGCGGCCTTCCAGTTGCAGCGCGGTGTAGGGCTTCATGCCTTCGACCGGCTTGTTGGTCACGTCCTGGAAGAACAGCGGGACGATCTGGGTCAGGCCGCCGATGCTCACGGCGAGCACCATCAGCAGCATCAACAGGCCGACGTTCTTTTCAATCGTTTCGTGTTTCATCATCGACTCCTCAGGCCATCTGCGCGGCAGCGGTGACTTCGGCAGGTTGCGCCGAACGCACGGTGCGCCATGTGTTGTAAGCCATCAGGAACATGCCGCTGAGGAAGATCGCACCGCCCACCAAACGCACGATGAAGCCAGGGTGGCTGGCCACCAGAGTTTCGACGAAGGAGTAGGTGAGGGTGCCGTCTTCGTTGACCGCACGCCACATCAGGCCCTGGGCGATGCCGTTGACCCACATCGAGGCGATGTAGAGCACGGTGCCGATGGTGGCCAGCCAGAAATGCGCGTTGATCAGGCCGAGGCTGTACATCTGCTCGCGACCGAAGATTTTCGGGATCATGTGGTACAGCGCGCCGATGGAGATCATCGCCACCCAGCCCAGCGCCCCGGCGTGTACGTGGCCGATGGTCCAGTCGGTGTAGTGGGAGAGGGCGTTGACGGTCTTGATCGCCATCATCGGGCCTTCGAAGGTCGACATGCCGTAGAACGCCAGGGAGACGACGAGGAAGCGCAGGATCGGGTCGCTGCGCAACTTATGCCAGGCACCCGAGAGGGTCATCATGCCGTTGATCATGCCGCCCCAGCTTGGCGCCAGCAGCACCAGTGACATCACCATGCCCAGGGACTGCGCCCAGTCCGGCAAGGCGGTGTAGTGCAAGTGGTGAGGGCCGGCCCAGATGTACAGGGTGATCAGCGCCCAGAAGTGCACGATCGACAAGCGATAGGAATACACCGGGCGCTCGGCCTGCTTGGGCACGAAGTAGTACATCATCCCCAGAAAGCCCGCAGTCAGGAAAAAGCCTACCGCGTTGTGCCCATACCACCACTGCACCATGGCATCCGTCGCACCGCCGTACAGCGAGTAGGACTTGGTCAGGCTGACCGGGATTTCCAGGTTATTGACGATATGCAAGATGGCCACGGTGATGATGAACGCGCCGAAGAACCAGTTGCCCACATAGATGTGCTTGGTCTTGCGTTTCATGATCGTGCCGAAGAACACGATGGCGTAGGCGACCCAGACAATGGTGATCAGGATGTCGATCGGCCATTCCAGCTCGGCGTATTCCTTGGAGCTGGTGTAGCCCAGTGGCAGGCTGATTGCCGCCAGCAGGATCACAAGCTGCCAGCCCCAGAAGCAGAACGCGGCGACTTTCGGCGCGAACAGCTGCGTCTGGCAGGTGCGTTGCACCGAGTAAAAGGAGCTGGCGAACAGCGCACAGCCACCGAACGCGAAGATCACCGCGTTGGTGTGCAAAGGGCGCAGGCGACCGAAGCTGGTCCAAGGCAAATCGAAGTTGAGCGCAGGCCAAACCAATTGGGCAGCGAGAAAAACCCCGAGCCCCATGCCGACGATGCCCCACACCACCGTCATAATGGCGAATTGGCGGACCACCTTGTAGTTATAGGCGGTACTTAAAGTAGTGTTCATGGTTCCCCATCCACGGTTCAACCCAAGCAAGTGCGGCACTTGGGCTGGAGTTATAGGCAGACTAAAAAGCGAGGCAAGCATGGGCAAAGAGCACAAGGCCAGTATTGACGGGGATCAATGGGCGCAGTGTGTACGGGAACATGGCTGGTTGTGGGATGTCGCCACCGGCGCGACGTCGGGTGAGCCGGTCACGCTGATCCTGGCCCACGGCGCTGGCGCACCGATGGACTCGGCGTTCATGAACGATATGGCCGCACGCCTTGCCGGGCATGGCGTGAGCGTGTTGCGCTTCGAGTTTCCGTACATGGCCCAGCGTCGCGTGGACGGCGGCAAACGCCCCCCGAATCCGGCGCCGAAACTGCTGGAGTGCTGGCGCGAGGTGTATGCCGAGGTGCGACGTCATGTCGCTGGGAAACTGGCGATGGGTGGCAAGTCCATGGGCGGGCGGATGGCCAGTTTACTGGCCGATGAACTGGGCGCCGATGGGTTGGTGTGCCTGGGCTATCCGTTCTATGCGGTGGGCAAGCCAGAGAAACCCCGGGTGGAGCACTTGGCTGCGCTTACGACGCCCACCTTGATTGCGCAGGGCGAGCGCGATGCCTTGGGCAATCGTGCGGCGGTGCAGAGTTATGACTTGTCAGAGAGCATTGAGGTGATGTGGTTGGCGGCGGGGGACCATGACTTGAAGCCGCTGAAGGCTTCGGGGTTTAGCCATGAGCAGCACTTGGAGGCGGCGGCGGTGCAGGTGGCTGAGTTTCTCCGGACCTGTTAGCGCCCTATCGGGGGCAAGCCCCCTCCCACATTGGGCTGGGTTCACCTATTTCTATCGGTGAATACCGTCCAGTGTGGGAGCTGGCTTGCCTGCGATAGCAGTTTATCGGTTAAAACGCTCTACCAGCGAATACTGGGTATTGGCGGTATGCGTCAACTCTTCACTCAGTTGCGCCGAGTTCATCGCCTGCTCCGAGGTCTGGTCCGCCAACAGCGCAATGGTGCTGATGTTGCGGCTGATCTCCTCGGCCACCGCACTTTGCTCCTCGGTTGCGGCTGCGATCTGGGTGGTCATGTCGGTGATATTGGCCACCGCCTCACTGATACCCACCAAGGCCTGGTCTGCTTCCATCACCCGTGCCACACCTTCTTCGGCCTGGCGGTGCCCGGCGTCCATGGTTTGCACGGCCGCAGCCGCGGTGTGTTGCAGCTTGGCGATCAGGGTATGGATCTGCCCGGTGGATTCGGCCGTACGCTGCGCCAGTTGGCGCACTTCATCGGCGACCACTGCAAAACCACGGCCCATCTCACCGGCACGCGCGGCTTCGATAGCGGCGTTAAGTGCCAGCAGGTTGGTCTGGTCGGCAATGCCTTTGATCACATCAACCACGCCGCCGATTTCATCGCTGTCTTTGGCCAGTTGCGTGACGGTCACGCCGGTCTCTCCAACGGCTGCCGAAAGACGCTGAATCGCCTCGCGGGTTTCCCCGGCGATATCGCGGCCGCGGCCGGTCAGGCGGTTGGCTTCCTGGGTGGCGTCGGCGGTGCGCTGCACGTGGCTGGCCACTTCTTGGGTGGTCGCCGCCATCTGGTTTACCGCAGTGGCCACCTGTTCGGTTTCCACGCGCTGGCGTTCCAGGCCGCTGGAGCTGTTGTGCGCCAGGGTGTTGGATTGCGCGGCCTGGTCGTTGAGGTGCTCGGCGGTGTCCTGCAGGCGGGTAAGACAGGTCTTCAGACGCGCTTCCTGGCTGAGGATCGACATTTCCAGGCGCGCTTGTGCGCCACGGCTGTCGGTGTACATCTGCGCGATCAACGGGTCGGACGTGGTCTGTTCGGCCAGGCGCAGCAAACGCTTGAGACCGCGCTGTTGCCAGCTCAAGCCCAGCAGGCCCAACGGCACCGACAGCGCCGCTGCCAGGGCAAAGCCCCATTGGGAGGTGAGGGTGGCGCCGATCATGAAGCTTAACTGGCTGACCAGGATAAACGGCAGCCAGTCCTGCAACACCGGCAGCCACTTGTCCCGTTGGGGGACGGCCGACTTGCCTTGGTTGATGCGTTGATAGAGCGCCTCGGCCCGGCGGATCTGCTCGGCGGTGGGCTTGATGCGCACCGATTCGTAGCCGATCACCTGGTTACCGTCGAAGACCGGCGTCACATAGGCGTTAACCCAATAGTGGTCACCGGTCTTGCAGCGATTCTTGACAATGCCCATCCATGGCAAGCCTTGTTTGAGCGTGGACCACATATGCGCGAACACGGCCGGCGGCACATCCGGGTGACGCACCAGGTTGTGTGGCGCGCGCACCAGTTCTTCGCGGGTGAACCCACTGATTTCGACAAAGGCGTCGTTGCAGTAGGTAATCACACCCTTGGCATCTGTGGTGGAGATCAACCGTTGCTGAGCGGGGAAGGTACGTTCGCGCTGGGTAACGGGTTGGTTATTACGCATGATTGTTCAATCCGCAAGGCTTTCAGGGGGTATCGGCCATGCGGGGCATTTATTTAACTTATTTTTGCAACAATCCTGCGAACAGCGTTGCCTCTGTAGAAGGCAGGCTTAGCCGGCGAGCATCGGGTAGGTAAACAACCCGAAGTGCAGCAGATTCAAGCCAAAATGCGTGGCAATCGCCGCGCCTAGCCCGCCGAACCGATACGCCAGGCCGTAGCCCACGCCCGCAATACCCGCCAGCAACATCCACTGCCAACCCGCAGCAAAATGCACCAGGCCGAATAACAGCGAGGCCAGCAGCAGCGCGAGGTTCTCGCCATAGGGCAGGTGTTTGAAGCGTTGGCTCAGGCCGCCCTGGATATACCCGCGAAACAGCGCTTCTTCGACCAACGTCACCAGCAGCAGGTTGTTCAACACCCACAGCCACGCCTCGTCCGGCCACTTGGGCGCCCAACTGATCATCCCCAGCAGGGCCGCGCCACCCAAGGCGGCGATAGCGGCCAGAGTCAGGGCCATGGCTGTGACGCAGATCGACAGGCGCAATGAGCGCCGCGCCACAATCCACGGGCAGGCCAGCAACAGCCAGAAGCCGATCAGGGGTTTGTCCTGGTTCAGGTACATCGAGAAGGGCACTGAGTCCGGAGTAAATCGCTGGGGCGCAATACCGCGGCCGTTATAGAAGCCCGGTAGCCAGTGCATCGCCAGGCCCAGGGCCAGGACAATAAACAAGCCGTGGCCAAGGTAGCGTGCCCAAGGGTTGCGTTGCTGGCGTACGGCATACCCGGCCACCAGCAACAGTGCGATGGAGACCGCCGCCAGTACGCCCAGTTGGCCGTAGATCAAAGCCACGACATAGCCAATGGAAAGTAGGGTGAGGTACAGCCAGGGCAAAGCAATCATGTGAAATCCTTGGAAAAAAACTGGGCGGCATTATAGCGAGCGGTCTGCCTGGACGGCATGAAAACTCCTCCACCCACAGGGTGAGGTGAAAGGATTGCAAAATGTATTTGCGGCTGGTTATAGTCGTCGCGTCTTCATCCCTTCAAAAAGATCAGCACATGCCAGCTTCCCAGCGCATAGCGGTAGTCGATTCAGCGGTCAACGCTGTGGTCGTGCCGTGCCGTGGCAAGCAGCCTGCGCAGATCAGTCACTACCCCCCACCTGTCCAGTAGCACGCCGGTGTACGCAGTCGTATCACCGCCGGGTGTTGGCATTTCGGGCTGATCAGCGATTCGCTGTTGCCCCTGCCCGCCTGAAAAAACCTACTGAAATTCAGTTTTTTACTGAGTCGGCTTTTTTGCCTGATAACAGGTGGTAACCATGTCTGTGCTTTCGAAACAATCCGTGGCCGCGGCGGCCTCGACGAGCGTGTTTGTCTTGCTGTGGAGCAGCGGGGCGATCTTCTCCAAGTTGGGCCTGGCCCATGCTTCGCCCTTTGCCTTTCTGTTGATCCGGTTTGCCATCGCCCTGATGGGGTTGGTGGTGTTGGTACCCATCCTCAAGTTGAAGCTGCCACGTCCCGGCAAGCCGCTGCTGTATGCGGCGGCGACGGGCCTGGTCTTGCTGGGGGCCTACCAGATTTTCTATCTGCTGGCCCTGGACCTCAACGTCACCCCTGGGGTGATGGCGACCATCATGGGCGTGCAGCCGATCCTTACCGTGGTACTGATGGAGCGCCAACGCTCCTGGCGCCGGTTGTTCGGCCTGGGGTTGGGGTTGGCGGGCTTGATCATGGTGGTGTACCAGGGCATCGGGTTGGCGGGCATGTCCCTGGCCGGGATGGTGTTCGGGCTGCTGGCGCTGGCGAGCATGACGTTTGGCTCTATCATGCAAAAGCGCATCACCGACAACCCCTTGGGCACGCTGCCACTGCAATACCTGGCCGGGTTGCTACTGTGCGCGGTGTTCGTGCCGTTCCAGCCGTTCCACTTTGAACACAGTGCGCGTTTTTACCTGCCGGTCCTGTGGATGGGGCTGGTGGTGTCCGTGCTGGCGACGTTGTTGCTGTACCGCCTGATCGCCCGGGGCAACCTGGTGAATGTCACCAGCCTGTTCTACCTGGTGCCAGCAGTGACGGCGGTGATGGACTACCTGATCTTCGGTAATCGCCTGGCCCTGTTGAGCGTGCTGGGAATGGCGTTGATCATCGTCGGCTTGGTGTTTGTATTCCGTAAGCAATAAACCCACCCCTGTAGGAGCGAGATTGGTCGCTCCTACAGTTTTTGCGGGCGCAGCACCAACCACAACGCCCCGGCAATCAGCACACCGCCATACAGGTGGGCCATGGACAGCGGCTCATCCAACAGCAACGCACCCCACAACACGCCGAACGGCGGAATCATGAAGGTCACGGTCATCGACTTGACCGGGCCGATGGACGACAGCAGGCGGAAGTACAGAATGTAGGCGAACGCCGTACATACCAGCCCCAATCCCAGCAGCGACGACCACACCTGCCAGCCGCCCCAGCTCGCCGGTGGATGGCTGATGGCGCTGTAGGCAAAGAACGGCAACAGAAACAACGTCGCCCCCAACATGCTGCCCAAGGCCGAGAGACGGCTGTCCAACCCGCCGCGCTGGTCCAGCCAACGCCGCGCCAGGAAACCGGCAAAGCCATAGCACGTGGTTGCCAGCAGGCACGCCAGTGCGCCCATCAATAATTCCAGATCAAAGGCCACCGGCCCCGCACGCGTGAGCACGGCAACGCCAAACAGCCCCAGGGCGACCCCTGCGATTTTCGATGGCGTCAGGCGCTCACTGAAGAACAGCCCGCCAATCAGCACGCCCATCAGCGGCGTGGTGGCGTTGAAAATCGCCGAATAACCTGCCGGCAGTACCTGTGCCGCCACCGAGTACATCGTCGCGGGAATCCCCGAGTTGATCACGCCCAGCAACAGGACCGTCTTGAACTTGCCCTTGAAATCCCAGCTCACGCGCATCATCGCCAGGATCACTAATAAGCCCGCGGCGGCAATCGACACGCGGAAAAACGCGGTGGGCACTGTGCCGATTTCCGGGGCGATGATGCGCATAAACAGGAAGCTCGCGCCCCAAATGGCGGCCAGCCCCAGCAGATACAGGGTGTCAACAGGTCTCACGGAAAACTCCTACGCCAAATGGGGCGCAGAAGTGTTGCCCAGCGGGCAGGTCGGCACAATGGCTAATTGCAGTCAGTTCACCCCCTGCGCAAAATCATTCTTCTCCTGCCTCGGTTCACTGGCTAAGCTCTGGGCTTCCAGATACCCGTTCGAGGTTTCCCGCATGTCGCAGTCCGCCCTCGCTATCGCCCGGATGATCCTCGACGGTTTCGACGATTACCGTGAACACTTCCGCCAGATCACCGATGGCGCCCGTGAGCGTTTCGAGAAGGCCCAGTGGCAGCTGGGGCAGGCCGCGTCGGCCGCGCGCATCAACCTCTATGAAGAGAAAGTCGCTGAGGTCACGACCCGCCTGCGCGCCAGTTTTGACCCTGCGCCGTTGCATGACATCGGCCAGTGGCCCCTGGTAAAAAGCGCCTATATCGGCCTGATCGACCTGCGCTTTGACGATGAACTGTCCGAGACCTGGTACAACTCGATCTTCTGCGGCCTGTTCAGCCATGACCTGATCAGCGACGGCTGCATGTTCATCCACACTACCCGGCCGAGCCTGCGCCGGGCGCGGGCGGCGCAAACCCGTATCTACACGCCGGCCGGTAAAATAGCGGACATGCTCGCGCAGGTTTTCTCTGACTACCGCTTCAGCGAGCCCTACGCCGACCTGCCCGCCGACCTGCGCCGCCTCGAAGCCCAGTTGCGGGAAAACCTGCCGGATTGGGTGTGCAAGGACCCGGACCTCAAGGTCGAGTTGTTTTCCTCGGTGCTGTATCGCAACAAAGGCGCCTACCTCGTGGGGCGCATCTACACCCGCGACGAACAATGGCCGTTGGTGATTCCGCTGCTGCACCGCGAAGGGCGTGGCATTCAGATCGATGCGTTGATCACCGACGAAGCCGACGTGTCGATCATCTTCTCGTTCACCCGTTCCTATTTCATGGTCGACGTGCCCGTGCCAGCGGAATTCATTGGCTTTCTCAAGCGCATTCTGCCGGGCAAGCACATTGCCGAGCTGTACACCTCCATCGGTTTCTACAAGCACGGCAAATCCGAGTTCTACCGCGCGCTGATCAACCACCTGGCCACCACCGATGACCAGTTCATCATGGCCCCCGGCGTGCGCGGCATGGTCATGAGCGTGTTTACGCTGCCGGGTTTCAATACGGTGTTCAAGATCATCAAGGACCGCTTCTCGCCGTCGAAAAACGTCAACCGCGCCACGGTGATCGAAAAGTACCGCCTGGTGAAAAGCGTCGACCGGGTAGGGCGCATGGCCGACACCCAGGAGTTCGCCGACTTCCGCTTCCCCTTGAGCAAGTTCGAGCCCGAGTGCCTGGCCGAGCTGCTGGAAGTCGCCGTCGGTACTGTCGAAGTGGAGGGCGATACCGTGCTTATCCGCCACTGCTGGACCGAGCGACGCATGACCCCGCTCAACCTCTACCTCGACAACGCCAACCCCGCCCAGGTGCGCGAAGCATTGGAGGATTACGGCCTGGCGATCAAGCAACTGGCGGCAGCGAATATCTTCCCCGGCGACATGCTGCTGAAAAACTTTGGCGTCACCCGCCACGGCCGCGTGGTGTTCTACGACTACGACGAAATCTGCTTTCTCACCGAAGCCAACTTCCGCCATATCCCCGCGCCGCGCACCCCCGAGGATGAAATGGCCTCCGAGCCCTGGTACTCCATCGGCCCGCTGGATGTGTTCCCCGAGGAATTCCCGCCGTTCCTGTTTGCCGACGCCGGCCAGCGCAAGTTGTTCGACGAGTTGCATGGCGAGTTGTACAACGCCGATTACTGGAAGGGCCTGCAGGACGCGATTCGTGCCGGTAAGGTGATCGACGTATTCCCCTACCGCCGCAAAGACCCGCTATAACCTATTGCCCCTGTGGGAGCGGGCGTGCTCGCGAATACGGTGGTTCAGTTGATACATCTGTGACTGACACACCGCTTTCGCGAGCAAGCCCGCTTGTATGCTAGGACTTGAAGGGAGGAGAAGGGACAAAGCCCGATTCTGACTGTTGACGCAGTACAGACCGTGGGAGATTTCGCCCCTCCTCCTTTCACCCAAGCGCCGATAAAGAATGCATCTGGCTATGACCGACGATAGGAACAAGCCTGCGCCTCTGGGTGAGCCCTTCAAGTGCTCAAAACCTTAGCCCGGAGGAAGCCCCATGGCAATGCCAGTTTCTGTCTCAAAGCCAATCGTAGGCGTCGATGTCGCTAAGAATGAACTGGTGATTTATCACGCTGAAGTCGATCTGTTAGAAACAATCCCAAACACCAAAGCCGCTATCAAAAAATGGCTGAAGGCCTTGTCCTGCAAAGTGGCCATCGCAATTGAAGCCACCAATATCTACCACTTGGAGTTTGCTGATCTAGCTCATGAAGCTGGTTGCGTGGTTTACATGGTTGGAGGTTATGAGCTCAAGCATTACCGCGAAAGCGTGAAGATCCGGGCCAAGACCGATGCTTTGGATGCCAAGCTGCTCGTCCGCTATTTGAGAAAGGAGGCAGACGAACTGCGTCCCTGGACACCTCCATCACCGCTGTATCGCCATCTTCTAAGCCTGTTTCGTCGGCGCGCAGCCTTGGTTCAGGCGCGCGTCAGCCTGACGCAAAGCTGGGCGAACGAGCCGCTTCTTAAGGCCTCGTTTGCCGAGCAGGTGAAGTCGATGCAGAGACTGGAAGGGTTAATCGAAAAAATGATCAGTGACTGCCTGAAAGAAGCAGGTTTACTGGGTCAGTTGAAGCGTTGCTTGAAAGTCGAAGGCATCGGTTTTTTGACTGGCGCGCGTTTGATTGCCACCTTCCAACGGGGAGAGTTCAGGAATTCGGACGCGTTTATCGCCTTTCTTGGTATGGATTTGCGCGTCAACAAGTCAGGACAGAAGGATGGTCGTCGTAGTTTAAGTAAGCGCGGCGACTCAGAAGCTCGGCGCCTGCTGCATAACGCAGCGATGGCGGCTAGCCGAACAGAGACATGGAAAGCGTTTTATCAAGCACAGAGGGCGCGAGGCTATAGCACCACACAGGCGCTGGTAATACTGGCCCGCAAGCTTGCTAGGGTGGTGTTCGCTCTGCTGAAAGGGCAAAGCGAATATCAGCCAAAAGTTTGTTGAGGGTTGCCCCTCAACCATAGAATCTCCCACATTTTGGTTCGGTTTACACCCGTTGAAGCTCAACTGCCTGCCAGATGGGCTGCTTTTCTGCCACACTTGCCGGCCGTGCATAAATAGATGACCGTCGAAATAGCTGATGACAGACCAAGCACCCACCCTCGACCAACTGCTCAAAGCCCTCGATCACGCCATGCTCGCCGACCGCCACCGCTTGCGCCGGCAGTTGCTTGAGCTGCGCAAGAAGCCCGATGAGGACAAGCTGGCGCAGTGGGTGGCGCGGATGCAGGCATCGTGCGCCCAGGTCACGGCGCGGCGCGCCAGCCTGCCGGTGATTCGCTACGACGACAGCCTGCCGATTGCTGCCAAGCGCGATGAGATCAAAGACGCGCTGAACAAGCACCAGGTGCTGATCATTGCTGGCGAGACCGGCTCGGGTAAAACCACGCAGTTGCCGAAAATCTGCCTGGAAATCGGTCGCGGCCAGTACGGTCTGATCGGCCACACCCAGCCACGCCGGATCGCAGCGCGCAGTGTCGCCAGCCGTGTCGCTGAAGAGCTGGCCACGCCATTGGGTGCGCTGGTCGGTTACCAAGTGCGCTTCGAAGACCAGAGTGACTCCAACACCCTGATCAAGCTGATGACCGACGGCATCCTGCTGGCCGAAACCCAGAACGACCGTTACCTCGAGCGCTACGACACGATCATCGTCGACGAAGCCCACGAACGCAGCCAGAACATCGACTTCCTGCTCGGCTACCTCAAGACCCTGTTGCCGCGCCGCCCCGACCTGAAGGTTATCATCACCTCGGCGACCATCGACCTGGAGCGCTTTTCCAAGCACTTCGACGATGCGCCAATAGTCGAGGTGTCGGGCCGTACCTTCCCGGTGGACACCTGGTATCGCCCCCTCACCCTGGAACAGGACGAGGAGGGCAACCGCGTCGAGGACGACCTGACCGTCGACCAGGCGATCCTCGCCACCCTCGATGAAATCGCCGCCTATGAGCGCAGCGAACGGCGCAGCCCTGGCGACGTGTTGGTGTTCCTGCCCGGCGAGCGCGAGATTCGTGATGCGGCCGACATGCTGCGCAAGGCCCAGCTCAAGCACACCGAGATTTTGCCGTTGTACGCACGGCTGTCACCGGCCGAGCAACAGCGCATTTTCCAGTCCCACCCAGGCCGGCGCGTGGTACTGGCGACCAACGTTGCGGAAACCTCGCTGACGGTGCCGGGCATTCGCTATGTGATCGACAGCGGCACGGCACGCATCAGCCGCTACAGCTACCGCGCCAAGGTGCAGCGCCTGCCCATCGAGGCGATTTCCCAGGCCAGCGCCAACCAGCGTAAAGGCCGTTGCGGCCGGGTTGAACCGGGTATTTGCGTGCGCTTGTACAGCGAAGAAGATTTTATCGGGCGCCCGGAATTTACCGACCCGGAAATTCTGCGCACCAACCTCGCAGCCGTGATCCTGCAGATGCTGCACCTGCGCCTGGGCGAGATCACCGATTTCCCGTTTATCGAACCGCCGGATGGCAAGGCCATCAGCGACGGTTTCAACCTGCTGCAAGAACTCTCGGCGGTCGACCGCAACAGCCAGCTCACGCCGTTGGGCCGCCAGCTCGCCCGCTTGCCGGTGGACCCGCGCATGGGCCGCATGTTGCTGGAAGCGGCCAAGCTCGGCAGTTTGCAGGAAGTGTTGATCGTCGCCAGCGCCATGTCGATCCAGGACCCGCGCGAGCGCCCACCAGAGCGTCAACAAGCGGCCGACCAAGCCCACGCACAGTGGAAAGACCCGGATTCGGACTTCGCCGGGTTGGTCAACCTGTGGCGCGGTTTCGAGGAGCAGCGCCAGGAACTGACCGCCAGCCCGTTGCGCAACTGGTGCCGCAAAAACTTCCTCAATTACTTGCGCCTGCGCGAGTGGCGCGACTCCCATCGTCAATTGAGCCTGATCTGCCGCGACATGCAGCTGAGCCTCAACAAAGAGCCCGCCGACTATCCGAAGCTGCATAAAGCGGTACTGTCCGGCCTGCTCAGCCAGATCGGCCAGAAGACCGAAGACGGCGATTACCTCGGGGCGCGCCAGCGTCGCTTCTGGATTCACCCGTCGTCGGGCATCGGCAAGAAGCGCCCGCAATGGCTGATGACCGCCGAACTGGTGGAAACCACCAAGCTCTATGCACGCATGGTGGCGAAGATCGATGCCGACTGGATCGAGCCGCTGGCGGGGCATCTGATCAAGAAAAACCACTTCGAACCCCATTGGGAGAAGAAGCGCGGCCAGGTGGTGGCCTTTGAGCAGATCACCCTGTTCGGGCTGATCGTGGTAGGGCGTCGGCCGGTGCATTACGGGCCGATTGACCCGGTGGTGTCCCGTGAGTTGTTTATCCGTGAAGGCCTGGTGCGCGGCGAGATTCAGTCCCGGGCCAAGTGCCTGACGGCCAACCAGAAACTGCTGGAGCAACTCGACGAGCTGGAAGCCAAGGCCCGCCGTCGCGACATCCTGGCCGACGAAGAAACCCTGTACGCCTTCTACGATGCGCGCCTGCCCGCAGAGATTCACCAGACCGCCACCTTTGACAGTTGGTACAAGGTCAACAGCCAGAAAGACCCGCAACTGCTGATCATGCGTGAAGAAGACGTACTGGCCCGCGAGGCCAGTGAAGTCACCGCCGCGCATTACCCGGACACCTTGCACCTGGGCGACCTGGCCCTGGCCTTGAGTTACCACTTCGAACCCAACCACCCCCGTGACGGCGTGACCCTGCGGGTGCCGGCGCCGTTGTTGCCGGCGTTGCCAGCCGAGCGCCTGGAGTGGCTGGTGCCGGGGTTGATCGAAGCCAAGTGCATCGCTCTGGTGCGCAACTTGCCCAAGGCGCTGCGCAAAAACTTCGTGCCGGTGCCGGACTTCGTCAAGGCTGCGCTGCAACGTATCGAATTCGGCCAGGGCTCGCTGCCCCAGGCGCTGGGGCGTGAATTGCTGCGCATGACCGGTGCGCGGGTCAGCGATGAGGCGTGGGCCGAGGCGGCGCAACAGGTGGAAAACCACCTGAAGATGAACCTGGAAGTGGTCGACGGCCAGGGCAAGTTCCTCGGCGAAGGCCGTGACCTGGCCGAGCTGACCGCACGGTTCGCTGAAGCCAGCCAGGCCGCCTTGGCGGTGCCGCAAACCGCGAAAAGCCAGCAGCCGGTAGAGGCCAAGGTGTTTGCGGCGGTGGCGGAAAAAACCCAGCAGAACATCGCCGGCCTGTCGATGACGGTGTATCCGGCACTGGTGGAAGAGAACGGCACGGTCAAGGAGGGGCGCTTCTCCACCGCTGCCGAAGCCGAGTTCCAGCACCGTCGCGCCTTGCAGCGCCTGCTGATGCAGCAATTGGCGGAGCCGGCGAAATTCCTGCGCGGCAAATTGCCGGGCCTGACCGAACTGGGCTTGATGTACCGTGAACTGGGGCGAATCGACGCGCTGGTGGAAGACATCCTGCTGGCCAGCCTCGATACCTGTGTACTTGAAGGCGAAGCCAGCCTGCCACGCGATGGCGCTGGCCTGGCGGCCTTGGCTGAACGCAAGCGCGGCAGTTGGACTGAGCACGCCGAACGCCTGGCGCGCCTGACCCTGGAAGTGCTGAAACTTTGGCACGGCCTGCAAAAACGCTTCAAGGGCAAGATCGACCTGGCCCAGGCCGTGGCCTTGAACGATATCAAGCAGCAACTGAGCAACCTGGTGTATCCAGGTTTTGTGCGGGAAACCCCGGCCCAGTGGTTCAAGGAACTGCCGCGTTTCCTCAAGGCTATCGAACTGCGCCTGGAAAAACTGCCGAGTCAGGTGCAAAAGGACCGCGTGTGGAGCAGCGAATTGGGCGGCCTGTGGGCGCAGTACCAGAACCGCGTGAACAAACATACCCAGGAAGGCAAGCGCGACCCGCAGTTGGAGCTGTACCGCTGGTGGCTGGAGGAGTACCGGGTGTCGCTGTTTGCCCAGCAGTTGGGTACCAAAGTGCCGATTTCCGATAAACGCCTGAGCAAGCAGTGGAGCCAGGTAGAGCCCTGAAGCCCTTGCCGCAAGGTGTTTGTTTGGCCTATAGCGCCAAATCCCCGGTGTTGTGGCAAACTTCGCGGTCACAAGATTGAATAAAAGCATTGCCAGTTTGATGCCCGCTGGATGACATCAAACGACTTTAATTTTGGTACGACGGTACCAATATCTTCTGCCTGACAGATTTAGAGGAACGACCGTGCATAACGTCGTCATCAGCGGCACTGGCCTGTACACCCCGGCCAACAGCATTTCCAACGAAGAGCTGGTGCAGTCTTTCAATGCCTACGTACAACAGTTCAACGCCGACAACGCCGCCGCTATCGAACGTGGCGATGTGCAGGCGCTGACCGAGTCGAGCGCGGCATTCATTGAAAAGGCATCCGGCATCAAGAGCCGTTTTGTGATGGACAAGGACGGCATCCTCGATCCACAGCGCATGGCTCCGCGCCTGCCCGAGCGCAGCAACGACGAATGGTCGGTGCTTTGCCAGATGGCCATCGGTGCCGCCGAACAAGCCCTGCAGCGCGCCGGCAAGACCGCCGCCGACATCGACGGCGTGATTGTCGCCTGCTCCAACCTGCAACGCGCCTACCCGGCGATCGCCATTGAAGTCCAGGAAGCCTTGGGTATCCAGGGTTTCGGTTTCGACATGAACGTGGCGTGTTCCTCGGCTACCTTCGGCATCCAGAACGCGGCCAACAGCATCCAGTTGGGCCAGGCCCGGGCGATCCTGATGGTCAACCCGGAAGTCTGCACCGGCCACCTGAACTTTCGTGACCGTGACAGCCACTTCATCTTCGGTGATGCCGCCACGGCGGTGATCCTGGAGCGTGCTGACCTGGCGACGTCCGAACATCAGTTCGACGTGGTGAGTACCAAGCTGCTGACCAAGTTCTCCAACAACATCCGCAACAACTTTGGCTTCCTCAATCGCACGGCGGAAGAGGGCATCGGCGCCCCCGACAAGCTGTTCGTGCAGGAAGGCCGCAAGGTGTTCCGTGATGTCTGCCCGATGGTGGCCGAATTGATCGGCGAGCACCTGGCAGAAAACCAGCTGAGTGTTACTGATGTGAAGCGTTTCTGGCTGCACCAGGCCAACCTGAGCATGAACCATCTGATCGTGAAGAAACTGCTAGGGCGCGACGCGTCAGTAGAAGAAGCACCGGTGATCCTCGATACTTACGCCAATACCAGCTCGGCCGGCTCGGTGATTGCGTTCCACACTTATCAGGATGACCTGCCCAAGGGCGCGGTTGCCGTACTCAGCTCCTTTGGCGCCGGGTATTCGATTGGCAGTGTGATCCTGCGCAAACGCTGAGTATGTGGCCGGACGCGGTCAACTGTGGGAGCTGGCTTGCCTGCGAAGGCATCGGCTCGGTGTGCCTGAATCACCGAGTCGTCTGGATCGCAGGCAAGCCAGCTCCCACATTGAGCGTATTTCCACGGCAAGATTGAGGTAAACGATGGCCGCAGCGGACGATGCGCACCTGCTTGAACGCCTGCTCAAGGGTGAGCAGCGGGCTTATAAGGATTTGGTCAACACGTACCAGAGTGCGATGCGGGCAGTGGCGTATGCCATCGTCGGCCAGCGCCATGCCGATGAGGTGGTGCAAGATGCCTGGCTCTCGGTGGTGCGCAACCTGGCCAAGTTCGAAGGGCGATCTAGCCTCAAGACATGGCTATTGACGATCACTGCCAATTCCGCAAAGAGCCGTTACAAACAAAATCGTCGGGAAGTCCTTCTCGACGATTTACCCTCGCCTCACGGCACTATCGGCGATGACCGCTTCAGCCCGGATGATGGCCATTGGGCTGTCGCCCCTTACGCTTGGCACCAGGACACCCCGGAAGCGCTGCTGACCGAAGATGAATTGCGCAAGTGCCTGGAGCATACGATTCTGAGTTTGTCCGAATTGCAAAGCAGTGTGCTGGTACTGCGTGAACGCCAGGGCCTGGAATTGGAAGAAATCTGTAATCTTCTGACCCTTTCACTCTCCAACGTCCGTGTGCTGTTGCATCGAGCGCGGCTTAAAGTCTTCGCCACGGTGGAGCATTTTGAGGAAACGGGTGAATGTTGACCTGTAAAGAACAAGTAGCGCGTTCCAGTGACTACCTCGATGGGCAATTGACCTTTCGGGAGCGTCTGCTGGTGCGTCATCACTTGATGTTCTGCCCGAACTGCCGGCGCTTTATCCGTCAGATGCGCCTGATGCAGGCAACGCTCAAGCGTATGCCGCAGGAGCCGGTGGAGGGGGTTGATGCGCTAGCCGAACAACTGGCCGCCGAGCGGCTTAAAGACATCATGTAGGA
Source organism: Pseudomonas sp. CCI1.1 (assembly GCF_034348165.1). NCBI lineage: Bacteria > Pseudomonadati > Pseudomonadota > Gammaproteobacteria > Pseudomonadales > Pseudomonadaceae > Pseudomonas > Pseudomonas sp. CCI1.1. The sequence goes on along the minus strand of NZ_CP133780.1, from coordinate 2,777,500 downwards.
GCGAGCTTGCTCGCTCCTACATGTTAAGCGTTAGAACTTGGCTTCAGCATCCAACTGCAAGGTGTTGGTGTCGGCATCGCGCTGGGTCCGGCTGGCAAAGTCAGCCTTGGTCAGGAAGTAGGTGGCGCCGATGGCGAAGTTCTTGTCGATGTCGTAGCTGACTTTCATCTTGTGACCGCGCGAGCCGGTGGTGCCGTTGGCGAAGTCCGAATCGGTGAAGGCGCCGACGACGGCATTACGTTGAACGTCGCGGTAGTTGTAGTCCAGGTTCAAACCGAACACCTTGGACTTGGCACCCAGCAACCAGGCGGTGTCCTGGTCGGTCACCGCATCGTTGTTTTTTACGTATTGGCCGTAGAACGACAGCGGCACGGCCAGGCCACCGATGTCTGCTTGCGCAAAGCCTTCGTACAAGCGGAATTCGTTGTTGGCCGAGTTGCCGTTGACCGCCAATGCGCAAGGCGTGGTGGTGGTTGTGCAGCGGCTGTCTTCGTCGTTCTTGTAGGCGTAGATGCTGCCGCCCAAGGTCATTTTCAGGTTGTCGGTGACCGAGAAACGCGTACCCAACTGGCCGGACGTCAGGCGCAGGTCATGGCGAAATTGCACGCCGTCACCGTCGACGTTGTCCTTGAGGTTGTAGTTACCCAGGCTACCGAACAGCTCCGCGCTGCTACCCAGTGGGTATTTGTAGGTGACGGCCAGGCCTTCAGGGTTGATGTCGCTATCCCAGATCACATCGCCCATGTTCACCCACGGCTGCAGCATCTTGCCGCCGATCACGTGCAGGTTCTTGATCTGGTCCGGGTGGTAGTCGATGTAGCCGAGGTCCAGCCAGATCGACTTCTTATCGAAGTAGCCATCCTGGTCCTGGTTGGTGGAGCGTGCATCATCGCCGCCGCCGGTGGCGATACGGATACCGGTGTCCACCTGCGGGTTGATTTCGGTGTAGGCACCCAGGCGGGCACGAATACGTTGACGGTCCTTGTCACGCCCACCGTTGTTGGGTTCGCCGTCGATCTTGATGGTTTCCTGGCGGAAGCGCACGTCACCCTTGAACTGGGTCTTGGCTGCCCAAGCCAATTTCTGGTCGAAGCTGCTCAGCTCGTTGGTTTTTTTCGCGGTGGCCGCGATCTGCTCGTTGGTCTCTTGTTGAGCCTGGCGTGCGATCTGCTGCTCTTTCTGATCTCTGGCCAGTTCCATTTGCAGTTCGGTGTACTGCGCCGCGGTGATCTGGCCGTTGGCCTTGAGCATGTCGAGCAATTTAGCGTCGACTGCAGCGCTGGCCGGAACGCTCAGTGCCAGCAACAGGCCGCCACACAGGACCGCCGCAGTTTTAGTGGAAGCAAGACGCATATCAATCTCCGAAAGTGAGGAGGGAGGGCAACACCCTCCAGGACACAACCGACCCATGACGGACGGAAAAAATGTCGCCCGGTAGACCCGGACGCTCTAAAAACTGGCGTCAGTATCGCGACCGTTTATGACGGAGTAGTGGCTAAGTGATTTCATCTAGATGACAAATCGTTACGCTACGGAACTAAGGGTTTTGAGCCCTGTCCGCGTGTTTTGAGGATGTGCGCGCGGCTGTGATCAGCGATACTCGCCAGGTTTTCATGCCAAGAAACAATGAGGATGCCGATGCCGCTGCAACGCCTGGACAGCTTGTCCGATATCGCTGCGCACACGTGGGATGCCCTGATGCCACAGGCCCAGCCGTTTATGCAGCATGGGTTTCTGAGTGCGCTGGAAGACAGCGCCAGCATCGGCCCGCATTCGGGCTGGCAGACGGAGCACTTGCTGCACTGGGAAGGCGACCGGTTGATGGCGGCATTGCCGGGTTATCGCAAATGGCATTCTTATGGCGAGTACGTGTTCGATCATGGTTGGGCCGACGCCTGCGAGCGCGCCGGCATCGACTATTACCCCAAGTTGCTGACGGCCGTGCCGTTCAGCCCGGTCGGTGGGCCGCGGGTATTGGCTGCCAGTGCCGCCGACGCTTTTGAGTTGCTCAATAGCCTGCCGGGTTATCTGCAGATCGAAGGCCTGTCGAGCGCCCATATCAACTTTACCGATGCCCTCGCCGATCAAGCCATGGCCCAACACCCCGGCTGGTTGCAACGCTTGGGTTGCCAGTTTCATTGGCAGAACCGAGGCTACCGCGACTTCCAGGATTTCCTCGACGCGCTGAGTTCACGCAAGCGCAAACAGATGCGCAAAGAACGTGAACAAGTGGCAGGGCAGGGTATCGAGTTCGAGTGGTTGCAAGGCCATGAGCTGAGCGAAGCCCAGTGGGATTTTGTCTACGCCTGCTACGCCAACACCTACGCGGTGCGTCGGCAATCGCCCTACCTGACCCGCGCATTTTTCAGCCTGCTGGCTGAGCGCATGCCCGCAGCCATCCGCGTAGTCTTGGCCAAACAAGGCACGCGCCCGGTGGCCATGGCCTTCAGCCTGCTTGGCGGCGACAGCTTCTATGGCCGCTACTGGGGCTGCCTGGCGGAATTCGACCGCCTGCATTTCGAGACCTGTTTCTACCAAGGCATGGACTACGCCATCGCCCACGGCCTGCAACGCTTCGATGCGGGTGCCCAGGGGGAGCACAAATTGATTCGCGGGTTTGAGCCGGTGATTACGCGGTCATGGCACTACTTGCGCCACCCGGGGTTGAAGAGTGCCGTGGAGGATTTTCTTGAGCGAGAGCGGGTGGGGGTTCTGGCGTATGCCGAAGAGGCGAGGGCGGCCCTGCCTTATCGGCACTCTGACGGCACGTGAAACACCCTGTAGGAGCGAGCAAGCTCGCTCCTACAGGGATTGGGTCAAGCTGTTTTTTCTGCACCCAACCATCGGTACGTAATGCCGCCGATCACCGCGCCGAGGATCGGCGCGAGCCAGAACAGCCACAGTTGCTGCAGCGCCCAGCCGCCGACAATCAACGCAGGCCCTGTGCTGCGGGCCGGGTTGACCGAGGTGTTGGTCACCGGGATGGAGATCAGGTGGATCAGCGTCAGCCCCAGGCCAATGGCGATGGGCGCGAAGCCTGCCGGGGCTCGACGGTCGGTGGCGCCAAGGATGATCAGCACGAACATCGCCGTCATCACCAGCTCACAGACAAAGCCTGCCGCCATTGAATAACCTCCGGGTGAATGCTCGCCATAACCATTGCTTGCCAGCCCGGACGCTAGCTCGAACCCAGGCTTGCCGCTGGCGATGAAGTACAGCAGTGCGGCGGCGATGGCGCCACCGATCACTTGCGACACGATGTAGGCCGGCAACTCCCTGGCCGGGAATCTGCCGCCCACCACCAACCCCACCGAGACGGCCGGGTTAAGGTGACAGCCGCTGATATGCCCGATGGCAAATGCCATGGTCAGCACCGTGAGCCCAAAAGCCAGGGACACCCCGAGCAGGCCGATGCCAACGTTGGGGAACGCTGCGGCCAACACCGCACTCCCGCAGCCACCCAACACCAGCCAAAACGTACCCAGTCCTTCCGTTACGGAACGTTTGAACAGTGACATGAACACTTCCTTAGATTGCTCTATCTGATTAACGGTCTGTGTGGCTTCCCTGCCGCCTTAAATCAGGGCCCTCCTGGGGCCTGATTGCAGTACAGCAGGATTGTGTCGCAAGACCAGCCAGATAGAGAAAGCTGTCAGAATTGTTCGGAATTGAGCGGGGCTTTACCCAGCGAAATCAGTCTATGCCGACAAAACCCCCGGTCTGATGCTGCCATAACCGCGAATAAAGCCCGCCGTATGCCAGCAACTCGGAATGGCTGCCGCTCTCGGCGATCTGGCCTTTTTCCAGCACCACCAGGCGGTCCATTCGTGCGATGGTCGACAACCGGTGCGCAATCGCAATCACCGTCTTGCCCTGCATCAGGGTTTCCAGGCTCTCCTGGATCGCCGCTTCCACTTCCGAGTCCAGCGCAGAGGTGGCTTCGTCCATGATCAGGATCGGCGCGTCCTTGAGCAGCACGCGTGCGATAGCGATACGCTGGCGTTGCCCGCCGGAGAGTTTCACGCCGCGCTCACCCACATGGGCATCCAGCCCGGTGCGGCCCTCGGAATCCGACAGCAGTGGGATGAACTCATCGGCGCGGGCCTTGTGCACCGCCGCCCAGAGTTCCTCGTCAGTCGCGTCGGGCTTGCCATACAGCAGGTTGTCGCGGATCGAGCGGTGCAGCAACGAGGTGTCTTGGGTGATCATGCCGATTTGCGCGCGCAGGCTTTCCTGGGCGACCTCGGCGATGTCCTGGCCGTCGATGAGAATGCGTCCGCCCTGCAGGTCGTACAGGCGCAGCAGCAGGTTGACCAGCGTCGACTTGCCCGCGCCGGACGGGCCGATCAAGCCGATCTTTTCCCCGGCCTTGATCTCAAGGTTGAGGCCGCCAATGATTCCGCTCTTCTTGCCGTAGTGGAAGTCCACCTGCTCGAAGCGCACCTGGCCGTGGGGCACCGTCAGGCGCGGAGCGTTTTCACGATCGACCACGGCCAGTGGCTGGGCGATGGTCTTCAGGCCATCCTGCACGATACCGATGTTTTCGAAGATGCCGTTGACCACCCACATGATCCAGCCGGACATGTTGACGATGCGGATCACTAGGCCTGTGGCCAGGGCAATCGCGCCCACGGAAATCAGCGACTGTGTCCACAGCCACAGGGCCAGGCCGGTGGTGGTGACGATCAGCAGGCCGTTCAGAATACAGATTACGGTGTCCATGCTGGTGAGCACGCGGGCGGCCAGTTGGGTTTTTTCGGTCTGCTCGATGATCGCTTGCTTGGCGTATTCCTGTTCATTCTGGGTATGGGCGAACAGCTTCAAGGTGGTGATATTGGTATAGCCGTCAACAATTCGGCCCATCAACTTGGAGCGCGCCTCCGAGGAGACCACCGAGCGTTCTTTCACGCGAGGCACGAAGTAACGCAGGGCCAGGCTGTAGCAAACGATCCAGGTGATCAGCGGAATCATCAGCCGCCAGTCGGCCTCGGCAAACAACACCAGGGCACTGATGGCGTAGATCGACACGTGCCAGATAGCTTCTGCGGTCGCCACCGCCGAGTCACGCAAGGAGTTGCCGGTTTGCATGATCCGCTGGGCGATGCGCCCGGCAAAGTCGTTCTGGAAGAAATTCAGGCTCTGTTTGAGCACGTAGCTGTGGTTCTGCCAGCGAATCAGGCTGGTCATGCCGGGATTGATGGTCTGGTGCACCAGCAAGTCATGCAGGCCGTTGAAGAGCGGGCGCAACAACAGGGCCACCACGGCCATCCAGATCAGCTCGGCGCTGTGGATCTGGAAGAAATTCGCCGGTGGCGTGCCCTGGGCCAGGTCGATGATGCGGCTCAGGTAGCTGAACAACGCGACTTCGATCAGGGCTCCGACCAGTCCCACTACCAAGAGCGCGGCGAAGCACGGCCACACCTGACGCAGGTAATAGAGATAGAACGGCAGGACTTTTTCGGGAGGGGCCGCGCTGGGGGCGTCGCGGAAAATATCGATCAGCTGTTCAAAACGACGATAGAGCATTAGGTTTGACGCCCGCCGGGCGGGCTCTCCTTTCAAAGGTGCACGGTGCCATGCGGGCACCGTGCAAAGCTGCCTGCGGACCTCAGTCGATGCGCTTGGCCGACTTGATGATCACAGGATCGATAGGCACGTTCTGCATGCCTTGCTTGGTGGTGGTCTGGGAGTTGACGATGATGTCGACCACGTCCATGCCCTTGACCACTTTGGCGAACACGGCATAACCGGCATCGCGGCCCGGGTCGAGGAAGGCATTGTCAGCCACGTTGATGAAGAATTGGCTGGTGGCCGAATTCGGGTCATTGGTGCGAGCCATGGACAAGGTGCCACGCACGTTATGCAGGCCATTGCTGGCTTCGTTCTTGATCGGTGCTTCGGTCGGCTTTTGTGACATTTGCTGGGTGAACCCGCCGCCCTGGACCATGAAGCCCGGGATCACGCGGTGAAAGATCGTATTGGTGTAGAAGCCCTTGTCGACATAGGCCAGGAAGTTCTTGGTGCTGATCGGCGCCTTGACCGGGTCCAGTTCGATTTCAATCTGGCCGTTGGTGGTGTCGAGCAAAACATGTGGCGCCTTGGCCGGCTCAGCTGCCATCAGGTTGGCAGCAAACAAGGCGGAACCGGCAAAGAAGGCGATTTTTTTCAGCATGGGTCAGTGATCCTGGGTAGTGGTTTCGACGGTCTTTAGAAAGTCGAGCAAGGTCGCGTTAAAGACCTCGGGTTGATCCAAGGGCGTGGCATGGCGGGAATCTTCGATGACCACCAGTCGCGCATCGGGCAGCAGTTTTACATAGATTTCTTTCTGCGCCACGGGGGTGTAGTCATGGTCGGCGCTGATGACCAGGGTTGGACAGGCAATTCTCGACAGTTGTTCCTGCACGCCCCAGCCCACAATGGCGTCGAAGCTGGCGAGATAAGCACGTTTGTCGTTTCTTGCCCAGCGCTCGGCCATCTTGCGGCGCAGGTCGGCCTGCTCAGGTTTGGGGAACAGCCGATCGCCCAGGGTCTTGCCGATGGTGCCCAGGCTGAGCACACGGGCCAGGGTCCAGCGTTTGGCCCACTGCCAATAGTCATCGGCACTGCGCACCTTGACCTCAGGCGTGCTGTTGACGATGCACAGGCTCTTGACCCGCCGGGGTTCATCCACCGCCAGTTGGAAGGCGATCATGCCGCCCATGGATAAACCCACCACGTGGGCCGCTGGCAGGTCGAGGTGTTCGATCAGCGCGATCAGGTCGAAGGTAAACCCCTTGATGCTGTAGCGCTCCCGGGGTTTGGCCGAGCGACCATGGCCGCGCACGTCAACCACGATCAGGTGGTAGTGTCGGGCGAGTACCGGTACTTGCAGTTCCCAATCCTGGCTGCTGGAGCCCAGGCCGTGGATCAGGATCAGCGGGTTGCCATGGCCATATTCTTCGTAATGCAGGCTGCAGCCTTCATGGTCGAACCAGGCCATGGATGAACTCCGTTTCAGGCTTGTTGAGGAGCGGCGAAGGGCGCGTCCAGGGGAGCGGTGTCAAAGGTGCGCAGCAATTCCACGAGGATCTGCGTGGCGGGCCCCAAGGGTTTGTCTTTGTTGGAGTACAGGTAAAACGTCGGGTTGCGACTGCCACCTTTTTCCAGGGGAAGCTGCTTGAGCACGCCCTCCTTGAGTTCGCGCTCGATCATGTGCCGGGGCAGCCAGGCAAAGCCCAGGCCGCTGGCGACGAAGGTGGCCGCGGTAGCGAGGCTGCCGACGGTCCAGCGCTGTTCGGCGCCGAGCCAGCCGACGTCGCGCGGTTGTTGGCGGCCGGAGTCACGGATCACCACCTGCATCTGGCTCTCCAGGTCGTGGAAACTCAGCTCACGGTTGAGGCGATGCAGCGAGTGATCGGGGTGGGCCACGGCGACGAACTCCACATCGCTCATTTCCGTGCCCAGGTAGCCCGGGATGATAAAACCGCAAATGGCCAGGTCCGCCATGCCGTCGAGCAGCAACTCTTCGACGCCGGACAGTACTTCTTCGCGCAGGCGCACCCGGCAGCCACGGCTTTGCGGCATAAAGGCGGTTAATGCGCGAACGAGACGTGCGCTGGGGTAGGCGGCGTCCACCACCAAGCGCACTTCGGCTTCCCAGCCCTGTTCCATATGATGAGCGAGGTCTTCCAGCTGGCTGGCGTTTTTCACCAATTGGCGGGATCGGCGCAGCAGCACCTCACCGGCCTCGGTCAGCACCGCCTTGCGCCCGTCGATACGCAGCAAGGGGACGCCGAGTTGGTCCTGCATGCGCGCCACGGTGTAGCTCACTGAAGATTGCGAACGATGCAGCGCTTCGGCGGCTTGGGCAAAGCCGCCATGGTCGACCACGGCTTGCAAGGTGCGCCATTGATCGAGGGTAACGCGGGGCGCTTTCAAGATGAGCTCCTCTTGTCCTAAGCTGGCGGTCCTTATTGGAGACTGCCGAATGAGAAAATTGTGTTGTGTGTTGCTGGCGCTGCTGCCGATGAGCGCGTTTGCCTATCCTATCGACGTGACGAAAAAGATCGATGGCGTGAGCATTGATTACACCGCCTCCGATGTGGACGGCGACATCAGTTCGATCCAGCTGAACAACTACGGCGCCCAGGACGCGGTGTGCAAGGTCACCTTTACCAACGGCCCGGAATCGCCACGCCGTCGTACCGTGACCGTGCCTGCTGGCAAAAGCACTAACACCACGGTCAAGTTCAACCGCGCCATCATCAAGATGCGTATTGCCCTGGACTGCGCGCCAAAATAAAGCAACAGCGGAGCGTGCTCACAGGAATACTCCGCTTATAAACAAATTTCTAGATGGGTTGTAGCAGTTTTTTGCGCTTTTTTATCGAATGGGCCCTGGTTAACCTTCTCTCCATCGACTTACAGCAATTACCGATGGAGCCTACGAAGCCATGTCCAATGTCCTGATCATCGAAAGCAGTGCGCGCCAGCAGGATTCCATTTCCCGCCAGCTCACCCAACAGTTCATCAGCCAATGGCAAGTCGCCCATCCGGCAGACCGCATCACCGTGCGCGACGTAGCGCTCAATCCGGTACCCCATCTGGATGCCAACCTGCTGGGCGGCTGGATGAAACCGGCGGAGCAGCGTAACGACGACGAACAGGTGTCCCTGGACCGCTCCAACGAGTTAACTGACGAACTGCTGGCCGCCGACGTGTTGGTGATGGCCGCGCCGATGTACAACTTCGCCATTCCGAGCACCCTTAAAGCCTGGCTGGATCACGTGTTGCGGGCCGGTGTGACCTTTAAATACACCGCCACCGGGCCCCAGGGTCTGTTGACCGGCAAGCGCGCTATCGTGCTCACCGCACGCGGTGGTATCCACACTGGCGCCACCTCGGATCACCAGGAACCGTACCTGCGCCAGGTCATGGCATTTATCGGCATTCATGACGTTACCTTCATTCACGCCGAAGGCGTCAACCTGGGCGGCGACTTCCAGGAGAAGGGCGTCAATCATGCCAAGGCGCAACTGGCCCAGGTCGCCTGAGGCGTTAATCGTCAGATAATCCCGTGCTGCTTATATAGCGCCACGCAAACCCTTCAAGTACGCGTATCGAACCTCCCTTTGCACTTTTGCTCCTGAGTGCTCCCGCCCGACTGCCGCTTTAGCGAGGTCGGGTTTTTTTTCCGCCGAGTTTCTTCAAAAACCAAAAAGCTTTAATGTCGCGCCCATTCGAAACGAGGCGCGCATGGGCTATCTACTGGTTGTCACCCTGATTCAGGCATTTTCCTTCAGCTTGATTGGCGAATACCTCGCCGGTCACGTCGACAGTTACTTTGCGGTGCTGGTGCGCGTGGTGCTGGCCGGGCTGATCTTTATTCCGCTGACGCGCTGGCGCTCGGTGGAGCCCGCGTTCATGCGCGGCATGTTGGTGATCGGTGCATTGCAGTTCGGCGTGACCTACGTATGTCTGTACCTGAGCTTTCGTGTGCTGACGGTGCCGGAAGTGCTGCTGTTCACCATCCTCACGCCGCTGCATGTGACCCTGATCGAGGACGCGCTTAATCGCCGCTTCAATCCCTGGGCGCTTGTGGCGGCCCTGGTGGCGGTGGGCGGTGCGGCGGTGATTCGTTTCGATCAGATCACCCCGCATTTCCTGATGGGGTTCTTGCTGCTGCAATTGGCCAATTTCACCTACGCCGCCGGGCAAGTCATGTACAAGCACCTGGTGGCGCGTTATCCCAGTGACCAGCCGCACTTCCGGCGTTTCGGTTATTTCTACCTGGGCGCCTTGATGGTGGTGTTGCCGGCGTTCCTGCTGTTCGCCAAGGCTGACTTCCTGCCGCAAGCGCCGCTGCAATGGGGCGTGCTGGTGTTCCTCGGAGTGGTCAGTACCGCGCTGGGCATGTACTGGTGGAACAAGGGCGCCTGCCTGGTCAATGGCGGCACCCTGGCGGTGATGAACAACCTGCATGTGCCGGTGGGGTTGCTGCTGAACCTGCTGATCTGGAACCAGCACGAACCGCTGGGTCGTTTGGCCCTGGGCGGTCTGGTGATTCTGGGGGCGGTGTGGATCAGCCGGCTGGGTGTGCGTCGGGCGGTGCCGTCTCCATCGTGATCACCACTTTGCCTTTGGCACGGCCTTGTTCGACGTAGTCCAGGGCCGCGGCTGTGGATTCGAAAGGGAAGGTTCGGTCGATGACCGGCCGGATAATCCCCGACTCGACCAGCGTGGTGATTTCATCCAGTTGCGCGCCACTGGCCCGCATGAAGACAAAGTCATAGCTCACGCCTTGCTTGCGCGCTTTCCTGCGGATACTGCTGCTCAACACACCCATGACCAGGCCCAATAACCAGGGCAGGTTCTGGGCGCGGGCGAAGGCGGGTGTCGGCGGCCCGGAGATGGAGATTAGCTGACCGCCGGGCTTGAGAATCTTCAGTGACTTGGCCAGCGCATCTGGGCCCAGGCTGTTCAGCACCACATCGTAATCCCGCAGCACGGTCTCGAAGGCTTGCTGTTTGTAGTCGACCACCACATCTGCGCCCAACGCCTTGACCCACTCGACATTGGCGGTGCTGGTGGTGGTGGCGACAAAAGCGCCCAAATGCTTGGCCAGCTGAATGGCGATACTGCCCACTCCGCCTGAGCCCGCATGAATGAACACCTTCTGGCCTTTCTTCAGCTTCGCGGTTTCCACCAGCACCTGCCACGCCGTGAGCGCGACCAGGGGCAGGGCCGCGGCTTGCTCTATGGTGATGTTGTCGGGTTTGCGCGCCAGTGCGTCTTCGTGCACGGCAATCAACTCAGCGAAGGTGCCGATACGCTGCTGGGGCGGGCGGGCGTAGACTTCGTCCCCCGGCTTGAAGCGTCGTACCGCCGCGCCCACGCTGAGCACCACGCCGGCCAGGTCATTGCCGAGTGTCAACGGCATCGCATAGGGCAGGATCAGTTTGAATTCGCCCTTGGCGATCTTTGCATCCAGCACATTGACGCTGCTGGCCCGCACCTGGACCAGCACGTCATGTTCACCCACAACAGGCGCGGGGGTCTCGATGAGGCGGCCGGGGTGCTTGCCGTACCGTTCGATGGAAAATGCCTTCATGGTTCAACGCTCGTTGCTTCGGTGAGAAGGGGCAGGCGCGCAGCACGCCTGCTACCGGTTGTTCAGGCGTTGGCCAGGTAACGCTCGGCAACCTGGGACTGCTTGATCTGTGCCAGCAAGCCTTGCCGCGCAGCCTGCAACGCGTCCCAACGGGCGCCGTCCTGCAACGGCGGAATGGTCACCGGCTCGCGGCGATCAAAACCCACCAACGCCGCGTCCACCAGATCGCCCACTTCCATCACGTCCGTGAGGGTGTTGATGTCAATGCCCGCCCGCTCCCAGATCTCGGTACGCGTGGCGGCGGGCAGCACGGCTTGCACGTACACGTCTTTGGGCGCCAGCTCCAGGCTCATGCCCTGGGACAGGAACAGCACGAACGCCTTGGTCGCGCCGTATACCGTCATGCCGAATTCCGGGGCCAGGCCCACTACCGAGCCAATGTTGATGATAGCGCCGTTGCCCGCTGCCGCCAGGCGCGGGGCGATGGCACTGACCAGGCGCACCAGTGCAGTGGTGTTGAGGGCGACCAACTGCGCGACGCTGTCGGTGGACTGTTCGATAAAACCGCCAGACTGCGCGGCGCCGGCATTGTTGACCAGGGTGCCAATGTTGGCGTCCTCGCGCAGGCGCGCTTCAACTGCTGCCAGGTCAGCGGTCTGGGTCAGGTCGGCGGGGAGGATATCAATGCTGACGGCATGCTGTTCGCGCAGTCGGGCAGCGAGCGCTTCCAGGCGCGTGATGTCACGGGCGACCAGTACGAGGTCGTGGCCGCGTGCGGCAAAGCGTTCGGCGTAGGCGGCGCCAATGCCGGTCGAAGCGCCAGTGATCAGAACGGTGTTGGAAGTACTCATGGTGTGATGCTCTGTGAGTGCGAGGAGGTTTTATGATGTCGATCATAATCAAAGCTGTCAACGGTTTTGATTATGATCGACATCATAGTAATATGCCTATCTCGCACGCTGTCAGGACCACAGACATGAAGATCACCAAGGCGCAGTCACAGAGCAATCGGGCCCATATCGTCGCGACAGCTTCCGAGTTGTTTCGCGAGCGGGGTTTCGATGGGGTGGGCGTGGCCGAGTTGATGGCTGCGGCCGGTTTTACCCAAGGCGGCTTTTACAAGCACTTCGGTTCCAAGGCGGACTTGATGGCGGAAGCAGCCGCTAACAGCCTGGCGCAGTCACTGGCCGACAGCGCGGAGAGGGAGGTGGAGCAGTTTTTCGAGGTTTACCTGTCCAGGCAGCACCGCGACCATCGCGGCGGCGGATGCACATTGGCGGCGTTGTGTGCCGATGCCGCCCGTCAGTCGGACACGCTGAAGGCGACCTTTGCCGAGGGTTTGGAAAATACCCTGCAGGCCCTGGAGGCAAAGTACAACGCGGCTCATGACGGGCCAAAAGAAGACGTGCGGGCGAAAATGCTCGACAGCATGGCCCATGCCATCGGCGCAATCATGTTGTCGCGGGCGTGCCCGGATGATTCCGCCCTGGCCGATGAAGTGCTTGAGGTGTGCCGCAAGGAGATTACGGCATCACTGCCGTAATCCCGCGTGCATCACCTCATGCCGTTTCGGCCACGGGTACCTGAGTGGCCCCGGCCAATGCAGGCAGCACGCCGGCCCGCAGGTCGTTGCCGCTCGGCTGTTGATACAGGCTCAGCCCGAACTCCGGCAACACTGCCAATAGATAATCGAAGATATCGCCCTGGATCCGCTCGTAATCGCCCCACGCCGTGGTGCGGGTAAAGCAGTAGATCTCCAGCGGCACGCCCTGGGCGGTGGTTTGCATCTGGCGCACCATGCAGGTCATGTTCGGCTGGATGTCCGGGTGGCTTTGCAGGTACGCCAGGGCGTAGGCGCGGAAGGTGCCGAGGTTGGTCATGCGCCGACGGTTGGCCGACAGTTGCGCGCTGTGGCCCTGGGCCTCGTTCCAGGCCTTGAGTTCGGCCTGTTTGCGGCTGATGTAGCCGCTGAGCAAGTGCACCTGGGTCATGCGCACTTCTTCCTCATCGTTCAGGAAGCGTACGCCGCTGGCGTCGATGTACAGGCTGCGCTTGATACGGCGCCCACCGGAGGCCTGCATGCCACGCCAGTTCTTGAACGACTCGGACATCAGGCGCCAGGTGGGGATGGAGACGATGGTCTTGTCGAAGTTCTGCACCTTCACCGTGTGCAGCGTGATATCCACCACATCGCCATCGGCCCCGACCTGGGGCATTTCGATCCAGTCACCGACGCGCAGCATGTCGTTGCTGGTCAATTGCACACTGGCGACGAACGACAGCAGGGTGTCCTTGTACACCAACAGAATCACCGCCGACATCGCACCCAGGCCTGAGAGCAGCAACAGTGGCGAGCGGTCGATCAGGGTGGCGACGATGATGATCGCGCCGAACACGAACAGCACCATTTTCGCCAATTGCACATAGCCCTTGATCGAGCGGGTGCGTGCGTGTTCGGTGCGTGCGTAGATATCCAGCAGCGCGTTGAGCAGGGCACTCATGGCCAAAACCATGAACAGAATGCTGATCGCCAGGGCGACGTTGCCGATGAACAGGATGGCGGTCTTGCTCAGGTCCGGCACCAGGTACAGACCGAACTGGACCACCAGCGACGGCGTCATTTGCGCCAGGCGATGGAAGACTTTGTTATGCCGCAGGTCGTTCAGCCAGTGCAGGGCCGGCTGCCGGCCGAGCAATTTGACCGCGTGCAGGATGAGGTAACGGGCGACCCGTCCCACCACCAATGCCACCACCAGCAACACCAGCAAGCCGAGGCTGGAATGCAGGACCGGGTGTTCATCTAGGGCGCCCCAAAGGTCTTGGACGTTGAGCCAGAGCTGTTTGATATCCATGCGTGAACCGATTCTTCTGTAAGACAACACGGGGCGATTAGAGCATTTAAGTGCAACAAAGTTGACGCTCTGGACAAAATCGCTGACAAAAAAGCAGCTGATTAGCCCCGTTCGCGTAAAGAAACTCGGTTTGGGCGCCCGAAACCGGTAACCTATGCAGCTGATATTTGTATTTCTTCGAGGTAGCACCCGTGTTTTCCCAATTCGCCCTGCACGAACGCCTGCTTAAAGCCGTGGCCGAGCTTAAATTTGTCGAGCCTACGCCTGTGCAAGCAGCGGCCATCCCGCTCGCGCTGCAAGGGCGTGACCTGCGGGTGACGGCGCAAACCGGCAGCGGCAAGACCGCCGCTTTCGTCCTGCCGGTACTTAACCGCCTGATCGGCCCGGCCAAGGTGCGCGTCAGCATCAAGACCCTGATCCTGCTGCCGACCCGCGAGCTGGCCCAGCAAACCCTGAAGGAAGTCGAACGCTTTTCGCAGTTCACCTTCATCAAGTCCGGCATCATCACCGGTGGCGAAGACTTCAAGGTCCAGGCCGCGATGCTGCGCAAGGTGCCGGACATCCTGATCGGCACCCCAGGGCGCATGATCGAGCAACTCAACGCTGGCAACCTTGATCTCAAGGAAGTCGAAGTGCTGGTGCTCGACGAAGCCGACCGCATGCTCGACATGGGCTTTGCCGATGATGTGCAACGTCTGGTCGGCGAGTGCGTCAACCGCCAGCAGACCATGCTGTTCTCCGCCACCACCGGTGGTTCGACCCTGCGCGACATGGTCGCGAAGGTGCTGAACAACCCTGAGCACTTGCAGGTCAACAACGTCAGCGACCTGAACGCCACCACGCGTCAGCAGATCGTTACCGCTGACCATAACGTGCATAAAGAACAGATCCTGAACTGGTTGCTGGCCAACGAGACCTACCAGAAGGCCATCGTGTTCACCAACACCCGTGCCGCCGCCGACCGTATCTACGGGCGCCTGGTTGCGCAGGAATACAAGGCGTTCGTGCTGCACGGCGAGAAAGACCAGAAGGACCGCAAGCTGGCCATCGACCGTCTCAAGGCGGGCGGCGTGAAGATCCTGGTGGCCACCGACGTTGCCGCGCGCGGCCTCGACGTGGACGGCCTGGACCTGGTGATCAACTTCGACATGCCCCGCAGCGGCGACGAATACGTGCACCGCATCGGCCGTACCGGACGGGCCGGCAACGATGGCCTGGCCATCTCGCTGATCTGCCACGGCGACTGGAACCTGATGTCGAGCATCGAACGCTACCTGAAGCAGTCGTTCGAGCGCCGCACCATCAAGGAAGTCAAAGGCACGTACACCGGGCCGAAGAAGGTCAAGGCGTCGGGCAAGGCCGTTGGCGTGAAGAAGAAAAAGACCGACGCCAAGGGCGATAAGAAGAAAACCGCCGCCAAGTCACCGACCAAGCGCAAGATCGCCAACCGGCCGAAGACCGACAACCTGTCGCTCGTCAGCAAGGACGGCATGGCCCCGCTCAAGCGCCGCAAGCCAGAAGCTCCGGCTGCCGAATAAGCAGGCGGGCCTAAAAAAACCGGACGACGTCCGGTTTTTTTTCGCCATCAGCGTCGCGCTGTGCTCAACGCTTCCCCGCAGCTTCTCTGAGCTCCTTGAGCCGCGCATCGATCAACTGGCACTTGTCGGGAAACTCGGCGCTTTCGGTATCCGGGTCCATCTTCTGTAACTGGTCATTCATCTCCTTGGCCTTGGTCGGGTTCTGCTCGGTGAGCTTGGTCACTTCCTTGGCCAGTTCCTCCCGCTTGGTCGTGGCCTCCTCGGGCGTGCAGCCCCAGGCGGGCAGGGCGCTTATCAGCGTGGCGGCGAGAGTCAGCTTCATCAAGGTTTTCATGGTCGGACTTCCTTGGCAGTGATGTGCAGTTGAGGTGGCAAACCTCTGCAAAGTTCAGAGAAATGACGCCCGTCCGTTTGGTTGAACGGCCCGTGCCGGAACGTGTCACTCCCTAAGACGGGCTAACTCCATCGGCCTGCAGGAGGAATCAGGATGACGACTTACAATTGGGATCTGATCGAACGTCTGCTGCATGAAGTGCAGAACGGCGAGGGCAGCTTTGCCCCGCGCAAATACGCCGAACAGGAAGCGGCCGAGAAGGCGACGGCCGGCGAGGACACTGGCAACCTGGACGCGCTGAAGAAGACCGCTGCCGACTACGAGGCGCTGCTGTTCAAGCGTGGCTTTATTGAGTCGCGGCCTGAGGAAGAGGGCGGCAATGGCGAGAACTTCATCCTGACGGCGCTGGGGGCGCAATTGCTGGCGCTGATCGACAGTTCGATTCCGGGCAATGATCATCCGCGTCAGGTGTTGGATGAACAAGCGGATGCGCTTGATCCGGCAACGTTCGCGGAAGTGGCCTCAAAAGCCCAGATCGCCTGATCCTCTTATGCCCCCGGCGCCCCTGAGGGTGCCGGGTGAACCTGTCGAATCGGTAATCTGCCGCTAAGGTTGCTGACAGCCGGCGACTCCTAATCTGCTGCCATTCAACTCACGGACTTGAATCGGCATGCACTCCACAACCTCCAGACGCACATTCGTCAAAGGCCTGGCCGCAGGCGGCCTGTTGGGCGGGCTCGGGCTTTGGCGCCCCCCTGTGTGGGCACTGATCAGCCCCGGCCAGCCCACGGTGCTCGCCGGCAGCGAGTTTGACCTGTTTATTGACCAGACCCCGGTCAACCTGACAGGCCAACCGCGCACCGCGTTGACCGTCAACGGCAGCCTGCCCGGCCCGCTGTTACGCTGGCGGGAGGGCGACACCGTGACCCTGCGCGTGAAAAACCGCCTTGGCGAGCCCACTTCGATCCACTGGCACGGCATCCTGTTGCCATCGACCATGGACGGCGTGCCCGGCCTGAGCTTCAAGGGCATCGAACCGGGCGGCCTTTACGTTTACCAGTTCAAGGTCAAGCAGTACGGCACCTACTGGTACCACAGCCATTCCGGGCTTCAGGAGCAGCAGGGCGTGTACGGTCCGCTGGTTATCGATCCCAAGGAACCCGAGCCTTATAGCTACCAGCGCGATTACGTGGTGATGCTGTCGGACTGGACCGACGAAGACCCCGTCGCCCTGATGAAAACCCTCAAGAAGCAGTCCGATTACTACAACCTGCACAAACCCACCCTGGGCGATTTTATCCGGGATGTGGGCAAGCAGGGCTGGTCGGCCACGGCTGCCGACCGGCTGATGTGGGCGCAAATGAAGATGAACCCCACCGACCTTGCGGACGTCAGCGGCGAGACCTACACCTACTTGCTCAACGGCCAGCCGCCTGGACAGAACTGGACCGGAGTGTTCAAGGCGGGGGAAACGATTCGCCTGCGTTTTATCAATGGCTCGGCGATGACCTATTTTGATGTGCGCATTCCAGGGTTGAAAATGACCGTCATCGCCGCGGATGGTCAGCCGGTAAAGCCGGTAAGTGTCGACGAGTTCCGTATCGCCGTGGCGGAAACCTACGACGTGCTGGTCGAGCCTGTGGCAGAGGCTTACACCCTGTTTGCTCAGTCCATGGACCGCACAGGCTATGCCCGTGGCACCCTCGCCCGGCAGATGGGAGCGACCGCCTCAGTTCCACTGCTTGATCCGCGCCCGTGGCTGACCATGGAGGACATGGGCATGGGCGGCATGGACCACGGTGCCATGGCCGATATGCCGGGCATGGAAGGCATGGATCACAGTGCCATGGGCGCGATGGCCATGCAGAAACACCCCGCCAGCGAGCAGAACAACGCGCTGGTAGACATGCAGGCGATGAACCCGGTGCCCAAGCTGGACGACCCTGGAATCGGCCTGCGCCACAATGGCCGCCGGGTGCTCACCTATGCCGACCTGCGCAGTACCTTCGAAGACCCCGATGGCCGCGACCCCTCCCGCACCGTCGAATTGCATCTCACCGGGCATATGGAAAAGTTCGCCTGGTCGTTCAATGGCGTGAAGTTTTCCGATGCCGAGCCCTTGCAACTGACTTATGGCGAGCGCGTGCGGGTGGTGCTGGTCAACGACACCATGATGGCCCACCCGATTCACCTGCATGGCTTATGGAGCGACCTGGAGGACGAAAACGGCCAGTTCCTGGTGCGCAAACACACCATCGACATGCCACCGGGCTCCCGTCGCAGTTACCGCGTCACCGCCGATGCCTTGGGGCGCTGGGCCTATCACTGCCACCTGCTGTACCACATGGAAATGGGCATGTTCCGCGAGGTGCGCGTGCATGAATAAGGAAGCGAGCATGAACCGTTGCGTCTCGTCCCTTTGCATCGCTTTCGCCACGCTGGGGTTCGCCCCATGGGCGTTGGCGGCCGAGGATGAACTTCAGGGCATGAGCCCGGCGACGCCAGCGCTGGCGCAAAGCCGTACGCCGATTCCGGCGCTGACCGACGCAGACCGTGCAGCGGTCTACAACGCGCCGGGAGGGCATCAGGTGCACGACAGCGGCGTCAACTCGATGCTACTGGTCAACCAGTTGGAATGGCAGGGTGGCGACGGCAACGCGCAGACTTGGGACATCAAGGGTTGGGTCGGCGGTGACATCGACCGGTTGTGGCTACGCAGTGAAGGCGAACGCAGCGCCGGCCGCACTGAAAGCGCCGAAGCCCAAGCGTTATGGGGGCACGCAATCAGCCCGTGGTGGGATGTGGTCGGCGGCGTGCGCCAGGACTTCAAGCCCGGTGCCAGCCAGAGCTGGGCGGCCTTTGGCCTACAAGGCATGGCGCTCTACAACTTCGAGGCCGAAGCCACGTTGTTTGTCGGCGAATCGGGGCATACCGCCGCACGCCTTGAGGGTGACTACGACATTCTGCTCACCAATCGCCTGATCCTGCAGCCGACCGCCGAACTCAACTTCTATGCGCAGAACGATCCGCAACGCGGCGTTGGTTCGGGCTTGGCGGAAAGTGAACTGGGCCTGCGCTTGCGCTACGAAGTTCGCCGCGAGTTTGCGCCTTATGTCGGTCTCAGCTGGAACCGCACTTATGGCCAGACCGCGCAATACGCACGGGACGAAGACGAAGACATCAATCAACTGCGCTGGGTCGTCGGCGTGCGCTTGTGGTTCTGACGGGTTTCCCTTTTTATTATTCGCCGCCTGGCGCGGCCTGGAGTCTTGCATGTCTATGTTGAAAACCACGCTGCTGGGTGCTGCGCTGTGGGTAGGTTTAAGTCTTAGCCTGCCCGCTTCGGCCCACCCCAAGCTGCTGTCATCCATTCCGGCGGCAGGCGCACAGGGCGCCGCTCCCGCAGTGATTGAATTGCATTTCTCAGAAAACCTGCTGACCCAGTTTTCCGGGGCCAAGTTGATCATGACCGACATGCCGGGCATGCCCAATTCGCCGATGCCGGTGAAGGCCAGCGTGTCGGCGAGCAGCGACCCCAAGGTGATGTTGATCAAGCCGGTCTCCGCACTTACCACCGGCAGCTATCGGGTGGATTGGCGTGCCGTGTCGTCCGATACACATCCGATCACCGGTAATGTGGTGTTCAGCGTGCAGCCATGAGTGAGCTGATCTCCATCGCATTGCGCTTCGCGCTCTATCTCGACCTGATGATGCTATTTGGATTGGGACTGTTCGGCCTTTATGGTCTGCACGCTGAGCAACGTAGATGGCTCAATCTAAGGGCATGGATGGGATTGACGGGCGGCTTGGGGCTGGCGTTTTCGGTGGCGTCGCTATTGGTCATGACCCAATCCATGAGCGGCGCCACTGATTGGCAGGCGCTATGGCCGCATGTGCAGATGATGCTGTGGCAGACCGACTTGGGGCTGACGTGGTGGGTGCGTATCGCGGCGCTGGTCCTGGCGGCACTGAGCACTCATCTGGCGCTGGCCACGCTGTCGGCTGGCGTGGCGTTGGCCACCCTGGTGTGGACAGGGCACGGCGTAATGCACGAAGGCGTGCAAGGTGTGTGGCATATCGTCAGCGACAGTGCACACCTGTTGGCAGCGGCGGGTTGGGTGGGGGCGTTGGCGGCATTCGGTTTGTTGTTGATGCCTGCGCCGTTGCCACAGGATGATCGAGTGCAGGTTCTGGCCAGCGCATTGGCAGGCTTTGAGCGCATTGGCGCGGGATTTGTCTTGGTGCTGATCGGCACTGGCGTTGCCAATTATCTGTTTGTTGTCGGGCCGAATCTGGGGGGTATCAACGGCGGAGTCTATGCGGTGCTGCTATGCCTGAAGCTGGGGTTGTTCGGCGTGATGCTGGCCTTGGCGGCGCTCAATCGCTTTCACCTGACGCCGCTTCTGCAACAATCTATCGCGGCGGGCGATTATAACGTGGCGATCCGTGCGTTACGGCGCAGCATGGCCCTGGAGTTTGGCGCTGTGGTGCTCATCCTTGGCCTGGTGGCCTGGCTGGGCACCTTGGCGCCTGACTAAGACTGTGCGCTTTTCAGGCATTTAAGCGCCAGGAAGTCGCTGCGGACCTTGTCGATTTTTTTGGTGAGTTTCAGGCGCTGCGCTGGGGAGCTTTGGGCCATCACGTCCACGAGCAAGCCGCGCGCGGCGGCTTCGGTCTGTGCGTAGGCGGCGCGGTATTGCGGGGTCCACAGGCTTTCGCGATCCACCAGCAGTTGCTGGATTTTCTGCGGGAAATCGGCATTGTGGCGTTGTTGCAGCGCCTCGATAAATTGCGCCTGCCAATGGGCGCGGTTGCCGATCCACGCTTGGTTTTGCGCGCCCAACTCGGCCGACCAGGCCGTGACGCGGTTTTGCTGGCCTGGGCTCAACGGGCCGATCCAGGCGTCCAGGCGCTTGCTCATACGCTCGGCGCGTTCCTTGATTTGTTGAGCCAGTGGTGGCTTGAGGTATTCGTCCTGGCGCTTGCGCAGGTCCTTGGCCAGAGCATCGCTCATGTCTTTGACCTGCTGATCGTCCAGGCCTTGCAGCAATTGCACAGCTGAGGGCGTGATTTCCCGAGCAATCTCGGCAATTGCCTGTTTGGCTTCGACAGTACGGGTTTGCAATGCGGCGTCGGTGACCTGGTTACTGTCGACCATCTGCTGCAGGCGGTCGAGCCAGTCCAGGTAGCCAGGCAATTGCGTGGTGCAGTGCCAGGCCAGGTGTTCCTTGAGGGTGTCGTTGAACCAGCTCTTTTGCCCGGCATTCATGTCCAGGTAGTCGTTGAGGGTCCAGGGGATGATCACGTCGAGGTTACGGTAGGCCAGGCCCACGCGATTGCAGCCGGCGAGCACCAGGCTCAGGGTCAGCAGTACCATCAGGAGTTTGAGCCGGCGCAACATGGGCAGGTCCTTGCATGGAGGGCGTTAATGCATGTGAACCTGCGCGGGGTGCGACAGTTCAGCCCATCAATAAAACGACCGCGCGGCCTTCAAGGTCAACAGCCCATCACATTGCGAGTTGTGTCCGGAGTAGGCCGAGCAGTCACTGCCGCTGAGGCTGGAGCCGCTGTAGATCAGGTCCAGGTCAATGCCTTTCCAGGCCCGGGAAAACTGCACCGACCAATCGCTGAAACTGCTGATGGCGCCGTTCTCTACCGAGACCGGTGTGCCCAGTTGATGGGTGGTGTACTTCATGCTGACGCCGATGCCGAAAGGCTGGGTACCGCCCAGGTCGGCAAACAGGGTACTGTCCTGGCGGTCGGGGTCGTTGCTGAAGGACACGCCAAAGCGGTTGCCCAACAGGTTCAGCCCGCCGTAGAACTCCTGGCTGTCGAGGGGGCTGACCTTGGGGTAGCTGTAGTGGATCAAGCCGACTTCGTAGCCCAGGGTCTGGTCGAACGGACGCTTGAAGCCCATGTAGGAGTCGACTTCAAGGTTATTGGCCGACGACAGGCCCATGTTTGGGGAAAACTGGCCGAAATACAGGCCGCTGTCGTGGGTAAGGTCCAGGCCACCGTGGAACGAGTCGCTGCCAGGGGCGGTCGGCTTGACCAGGCCCTGGGCCATGGTGCGGCTGGGGGTGGTGCCTAATTTCAGGTCGAAGTCACCCAGTTCACGCTGGAAGATATGCGCTTGGGCCAAAGGGCTGGCGACCAGGAGGCTGACCACGAAAATACAGCGTTTAAGCATGCTTCACTCCATGAAAAGCGAGGAGCAGTAACGGAAAGATTCAGGCGGATGCCCGTGCTAGACGTGTGCAAGGATACCGGCGAATGCCTGGCGTTGAGGCCCGTTCGTCGATTAGCTGCGTATTGAAGGTGTGAGGAGGGGGTTGCAACTCTAGTCCTAGCGCCTTGAAGGCAAGACGCTTAGGGACCAGATACAGTGCGAGGGTATGACTATTACTTCTTGCCCAGGCTGATCTGCTTGGACGGGCCGAAAGTCTGGCCGCTCACGCCCTTGGCAATTTGCTGGATTTCGCCGCCGGACTTGAGGAACGCAGCAATCTGGCTATTGATCGATTCGCTGGTTTCAACGGCGGGAGCTGGCTTTGCTTTGCTGTTGGATGCTTTTACACGCATGGCGGCCACTAACCTGTAGAAAATTAACTTGGCCAGGCATCGTACAGGAAATACTTGACAATTGCTTGGCAAATATCCCTCAGGATTAATATCCAGCGCTGGAAATAGCCGAAGTTCAACGCCGAAATAAAGCGCTAACTTACTGTTTTAGCTGGAAACCACAGGCCGGGTGGCCCGCTGATGGCCTGCTCAAAGTGAACCGAACGATCAGACGAGTGGGGCGCTGCCATTGGAACGCCATGCCAGCCCGCGATTTTTCAGGCGCGCGCGCGTGCAGGGCCCAACTCGGGTAGAATGCCGCCCACGCAATGAGGGTATTGGAAATGGCTTTAGTCGGGCGCTACAACAGCTTGCAAGTGGTCAAGCACACTAACTTTGGTTTGTACCTCGATGGTGCGCAAGATGGGGAAATCCTCTTGCCTAATCGGTATATCCCTAAAGATATTCCCAGTGAAGATGAAGACTGGCTCAACGTTTTCATTTATCTGGACAGCGATGACAAACTTATCGCCACCACCGAAAAACCCAAAGTTCAAGTCGGTGAATTCGCCAGTTTGAAAGTTGTGGAAGTCAACAGCATTGGCGTATTCCTTGATTGGGGTTTGCCCAAGGATCTGCTGCTGCCGTATTCGGAAGAAAAACGCCAGCTGACCGCAGGTGAGTATTGCGTGGTGCACGTCTACCTCGACAAGCACACCAAGCGCATCACCGCCACCGCTCGCCTTGACCGTTACCTGGACAAGACGCCAGCCAACTACCAGGTGGGCCAGGAAGTCGACCTGCTGGTGGCCGAAGCCACCGACATGGGCTTCAAGGCGATCATCAACAACAAGCACTGGGGCCTGATCCACAAGAACGAAGTGTTCAAGTTCCTGCGTCCGGGCAAGGAAGAGAAGGGTTTCATCAAAGAGATCCGCGCCGATGGCAACATCAGCCTGAGCCTGCAACCGGTGGGCCAGGAAGCGGCCTCCAGCCTGAACTCGAAGATCCTCGCCAAGTTGCGTGACAACAACGGCACCCTGCCGGTCAGCGACAAAAGCGACCCGGCGGTGATCAGCAACTTGTTCGGCGTGAGCAAGGGCAACTTCAAGAAGGCCATTGGTGCGCTCTACAAGCAAGGGCAGATCGTGATTCATGCGGACCGCATTGAACTAAGCTGAGTACAGGCTGCTCTCCTGTAGGAGCGAGCTTGCTCGCGAAAATATTCCAGGCGCAGTGTGGCGTCGGATGTACGTTTTTCGCGAGCAAGCTCGCTCCTACAGGGTTGTGTCATGTCGAAAAGAACGGTTTTTGCCTACCTCGGCACCTTGCTCGCCTTCCTGGTCCTCGACGGCCTCTGGCTTGGCGTGCTCATGGGCTCCACCTATAAATCCCTGCTCGGCACGCTGATGCTTGATCAGCCACGCCTGTTGCCTGCGATATTGTTCTATCTCCTGTATGTCCTCGGTTGCGTGGTGTTGGTGATCTTGCCCAGCGCCAGTTGGCAGCGCGCTGCGCGTTTGGGCGCCTTGCTTGGCTTGGTGGCCTATGGCACCTATGACCTGAGCAACTGGGCCACGCTTCAAGGCTGGTCCGCCGGGTTGGCGCTGATGGACATGGCGTGGGGCACGTGCCTAACCGCCATTTGCTGCACCGCTGGCCACTTGTGTGCAAATCGGCTGCGGCGGTAGAGGGCGGTTGATCAGTACTGAACCGGCTAATAACAACCCGGTACCGGCAGCGACCAACGCCGGTTGCAGGCCGCCACTGAGGTGGCTGCTGACCGACGCCAATAGTGGCCCGCTCAATTGGCCGACGGCGAAGCTGGCGGTCAGCAGCCCCGTGCTGCGTTGGTAGCCATGGGGTGCGACCTCCCTTAATCGCGCCATCACCAACTGCATGCAGGCCAAAAATGGCGCACCGCACAGCAACACGCCCAGCGCCAAGCCCCAGCCATTGCCCAGCAGGCAGGCAAATACCCCGGCCGCTTGCAGCCATAAAGTCGCCATCAGCCAGCGACGGGTGGTGTTCGGGTGCTTGCGGCGCAGGCTGGCCACCCCCACTCCCAGCGCGGCCGCCAGGCCAAAGCAGGGCCAGAACAGATCGGCCTGCCAGGCCCCGTTGAATTGAGCGCTGGCCATCTGCGACAGAAAAGTCGCGGGGATGATGTAGCCCAGGCCGTACAGGAAATAAATCCAGCACAGGTGCGCGATGCTGCCGTTGCTCCCCGCGCTGGAGACCTGGGTAACAGTGACGGCCGGCTTGGGTAAAAACGGCAGGATCGCCAGCAGCATCACCAGCGCTACCGTCCCGTAGAGCAACCACAGCGTGGCAGAGCTTTGCCCTAATAGGTTGGAAACCAACGCCAGCAGCCCCGTCAGCACAATCCCCAACCCCGGCCCGGCAAACACCAACGCACCCAGGCGCGGGCGGCCGGCGGCAATCGCCAGTGGCTGGCTCAGGCTGGTAATCATCACCAGGGCCCAGGCACTGGCGACCCCGGTGCCAAAGCGCAGCAACAAGTGCGGCCAGAACCCGTTAGCCCAGTAGGACGCCAGGGTCAGCAATACGCACAGCCACAACCCGCTGTAGAGGCGCCCGCGCACATGCTGATGGCTACGGGCAAAGATCGAGTCCACCGCGCCGACGAAATAACCCAGGTAATTGGCGGCAGCGAGCAGGCCGGCGCCGGTCAGGTCGATCTGGCCTTCACTGAGCAAATGCGGCATTTGCGGAGTCAGGGCGAAGCGGCCAATGCCCATGGCCATCATCAGGGCGACGGAGCTGGCGAGTAAACGAATCAGCGGGGACATGTTCAGGTTTCCTGCAAAGAAGCGAATGCCTTGCAGGCTAAGACGGATTGACTTTCTGTAAAATTGAATAATAGTGAGTAACTTGTTCAGTTTTGGAGAAAGTAATGGAGTTCAGTCAATTGCGCATTTTCCAGGCTGTGGCGGAAGAGGGCTCCATTACCCGTGCCGCCGAGCGCCTGCACCGCGTGCCGTCCAACCTGTCGACCCGGCTTAAACAAATGGAAGAGCAATTGGGTGTCGACCTGTTCGTGCGCGAGCGCCAGCGTTTGCAGCTTTCTCCGGCGGGCAAGGTACTGCTGGACTACAGCACTCGCCTGCTGGCGCTGCATGATGAAGCCCACGGCGCCGTACAAGGCGGGCAACCGGCCGGTGATTTCGTATTGGGCAGCATGTACAGCACCGCCGCAGTTCATTTGCCGAAGCTGCTGGCGCGCTATCACAAGACTTACCCCATGGTGAACCTTCAGGTGCAGTCGGCACCCAGTGGGGAGTTGCTGGAAGGGCTGATTACCGGGCGCCTGGACGCAGCCTTCGTCGACGGCCCGCTGACCATCACCACCCTGGATGGCGTACCGCTGTGCGAAGAGCGCCTGGTGCTGATTTGCGAGGCCGATCATCCGCCGGTGCGTGGCCCCCAGGATGTGGCGGGCCGTGCGGTGTTCACGTTCCGGCGCAGTTGCGCCTACCGCACGCGCCTGGAAACCTGGTTTTCCCATGAGCGAGTGGCGATGGGGCGGGCGATCGAGATCGAGTCCTACCAAGGCATGCTCGCTTGCGTGATCGCAGGTTCCGGCGTGGCGTTGATGTCTGAATCCATGCTCGCAAGCCTTCCCGGCAAGGACAGCGTGTCCGTTCATCCGCTGACCGGGCCTTTTGCCACTGCGACCACCTGGCTGATGTGGCGAAAGGGTATGCTCGGCGCTAACCTCAATGCATGGATCGACCTGCAGCAAGACGGCAACCCACTGTGCGTGCAAGACACTCGCGCGATTGCTTGAACGATCCGTCAGGATTCGGTTCAATTCAGTAATAGTTCGTTGTGGTTTCCTTCAAGCATTACCTAGGACTTAGGGCTACTATCACTGTAGGAAACGGCGACAGAACTCACGCCGGCCAGCACTACCCTCAAAGGGGGCAATCATGAAAGAGAAAATCCAAAACTGGCTCCACGACCTTGGCGTTGCGTTGGGCTTGATCGAGCCTCCGCTGCAACCGGTGCCGATTCGCACGGATGACGAGCAACGTCGGCCCCGTCGCCGCTAAAAAATGTGGGAGCGGGCTTGCTCGCGAAAGCGGTGTATCAGCCAACGGAAAGGTTGAATGACACACCGCTTTCGCGAGCAAGCCCGCTCCCACAGTTGTATTGCACTAGGCGAAAAAAACGGGCGCGACCTCCGACGTCGCGCCCGCTGAAGAAAATATCCTCGTCCCTGTTATAGCTCAAACCACCGCAGCCGCCACCTTGGCCGGCCGACGCGACAGCAAACTCACCAGTACAAAGCTCACCAGCGCCACTGCCAGGCTGTAGTAGATCGGCGTGTTTGCATCCAGCCCATCCTTGAACATAAACACCAGCGCGGTCACAAAGCCCAGGCTCATGGACGTGATTGCGCCCGAGGTGGTCGCGCGCTTCCAGAAGATCGCGCCGATCAAGGGTACCAACATACCGCCCACCAACAGGTTATAGGCCAGCGTCAGGGCGCTGATCACATCGTTCACCACCAATGCGATACCCAGCACGGCAATGCCGGTCAACAGGGTGAACAGCCGGTTGATGCGCAGGCTCGACGCCTTGCCGCCGCGCAGGCGGGGCAGCAGGTCTTCGGTCAACACAGTGGAGGCGGCGAGCAGGCCGGCGCTGGCGGTGGACATCATGGCGGCCAGCGCGGCGGCGATGACCAGGCCGCGAATGCCGTCCGGCAGCGAAGCTTTGACGATCGCGGCGAAGGCATTGTTGACGTTGTCCAGGTCCGGGATCAGCACATGGGCAGCCATGCCGATCAGCGCACAGGCCAGGCCGTACAGGATGCAATAGAAGCCGGCGAAAGTGCCTGCGTACTGGGCGACCTTTTCGTCACGGGCGGTGAAGACCCGTTGCCAGATATCCTGGCCGATCAGGATGCCAAAGAAGTAGATCATGAAGTAGGTGATGATCGTGTCCCAGCCGATAGCGGTGAAGCTGAAGTTCGACGCCGGCAGTTTGGCCACCAGTTCATCCCAGCCACCGACGCGGTACAGGCAGATCGGCAACAGGATGAACATCAGGCCGACGGTCTTGATCACGAATTGCACAATATCAGTGAGGGTCAGCGACCACATGCCACCGATGGTCGAATACACCACCACCACGCCGCCGCCCACCAGTACCGACATCCAGAACGGCAGGTCAAACAGCACTTGCAGCACGGTGCCAATGGCCAGGATCGAGGTCACGCCGATCATCAGCGCGTAGGCCAGCATGATCACCGCGCTGGCCTGGCGGGCCATGGGGTTGTAGCGTTTTTCCAGGACCTGGGTGACGGTGAAGATTTTCAGCTTCAACAGCGGCTTGGCCAGGAACAGGTTCAGGGCAATGATGCCCGCGCCGAGCGCGGCGCACAGCCAGAAACCCGAAATACCATGCACATACCCCAGGCGCACGGTACCGACGGTGGAGGCACCGCCCAGCACCGTAGCGGCCATGGTGCCCATGTACAGTGACGGGCCGAGGTTACGGCCGGCGACCAGGTAGTCTTCGTGGGTTTTGGCGCGACGCATGCCGTAGTAGCCGAGCACCAGCATGCCGGCGGCGTAGATGAGTACGACGAATAAATCCAAAGCCATGACGGCGGTTCTCCGATTATATTTTTTATGGGCGATCAGGCGGCAGCTGGCTCGGTAAACACGCGAGCGAAAGTCAGGTACATCGTTGTCGGGGATCTGTGCGATCCCCTTGGTTGTGAGTGTGAAGACGCGGTTTTTATTGTTCTCAGCGCATTCGCCTTATCAGCGATGCGCGACGCCAGGCAGTACGCAGAGCATCTCGTACAGCAAGTTGGCGCCCAGCAACGAGGTATTGCCGGTGGTGTCGTAAGGCGGCGATACTTCTACCAGGTCGCAACCAATCAGATCGAGGCCCTGGCAGCCACGGATGATTTCGATGGCCTGGATGGTGGTCAGCCCGCCGATTTCAGGGGTGCCGGTGCCGGGCGCCCAGGCGGGGTCGATGCCGTCGATGTCAAAGCTCAGATACACCGGGCCGCCGCCGACTTTTTCCCGCACTTCGGCCATCAGCGGCGCGAGGGAGTGATGCCAGCATTCTTCGGCCTGGACCACACGGAAGCCTTGCTTGCGGCTCCAGTTGAAGTCTTCGGCGGTATACCCCTGGGCGCGCAGGCCGATCTGCACCACGCGGTCGCAATCGAGCAAGCCCTCTTCCACGGCGCGGCGGAAGGTGGTGCCGTGGGCAATTTTCTCGCCGAACATATGGTCGTTGACGTCGGCGTGGGCATCGATGTGCACCAGCCCGACCTTGCCATGTTTTTTGTGGATCGCCCGCAGGATCGGCAGGGTGATGGTGTGGTCGCCACCCAGGGTCAGGGGGATGACGTTGTGCTCGAGGATCTCGTCGTAGGCTTCTTCGATGATGCGCACCGCGTCGAGCAGGTTAAAGGTATTGATCGCCACGTCGCCGATATCGGCCACCGACAATGAGTCGAAGGGGGCAGCGCCGGTGGCCATGTTATAGGGGCGGATCATCACCGACTCGGCACGGATTTCCCGTGGGCCGAAGCGCGTACCGGCGCGCAGCGAGGTGCCGATATCCAGAGGCACGCCGACGAAGGCGGCGTCCAGGCCCTTGGCGGTTTGCAGGTGGGGAAGACGCATCATGGTGGCGATGCCGGCGAAGCGCGGCATTTCGTTGCCGCCCAGTGGTTGGTGGAAAATCTTGTCCACGGGATTGCCTCATCGTTGTTTTGTTTATTGATGGCCGATTCTGCGAAAAGCCTGGCTTAGGAAGAATCGGCAGAGGCAAATACTTAGTTCAGATTTTTCTAAACTAAAGCCTGGGGTAAACTCCATTCAAATGTGGGAGCAGGCAAGCCAGCTCCCACAATTTAGTGTGCCCCCCCTGGAGCCCCCATGGCCAACGCCTTGCCCGACCTGAAACTCCTGCGCATCTTCGTCAGCGTCGTGCGCCACCAAGGGTTTGCCAACGCCCAGCACGAGCTCAACCTCTCGACGTCGGCCATCAGCACCTACATGAGCCAACTCGAGTCAGCCTTGGGCCTGGTGCTGTGCCATCGTGGCCGTGGCGGCTTCAGCCTGACCAGCAAGGGCGAGCTGTTTCATCAGGAAACCCTGCGCCTGTTGGGCGAACTCGAAGGTTTCGAGCAATACGCCGCTGCGTTGAAAGGCGAATTGCGCGGCACCCTCAAGCTCGGGGTGCTCGACTCCACCGTCAGCGACAAGGCCTTGCCGTTCGCCGAAGTGATTGGCGCCTACAGCCTGGAGCACCCGGCGGTGCATTTACACCTGTCGGTGATGAGCCCCTACGAATTGCAACTGGGGGTCCAGGACAATCGCCTGGACCTGGCCATCGGTGCGTTCTCCAACCGTATGAGCGGGCTGGTCTACATGCCGCTGTACCGCGAACAGCACTGGTTGTATTGCAGCAACCGGCACCCATTGTTCAACGAGCGGCGCATCCCGGAACAAGTGATCACCCAGCAACGCATGGTCGGGCGAGGTTACTGGAGCCAGGCCGAGCTGGCGCGCCACGGCTTCAAGCACAGCGCTGCCACGGTGGAAAGTATGGAGGCGCAACTGATTCTGGTGCTGTCGGGCGCTTATATTGGCTACCTGCCCGAACACTACGCCCAGGCCTGGGCTGACAAGGGCGACCTGCGCGTTTTGCTGCCGGCCACCTTCGGCTACCAGGCGCCGTTTTCGCTGATCATGCGCCGTGGCCGCAGCCGCGAGCCCCTGATCCAGACCTTCCGCGATTTGCTCAAGACCCAGCTCAACCAGGCCTGAACACACCATGTCCCGACCCCATTGCCCGCGCTGCCTGCGCCCGACCACGCACTGCCTGTGTGCGCTGATCCCCCACCTCGACAGCCGCACCCGCGTGTTGGTGTTGCAGCACCCGAGCGAGGTCGGCCATGCGCTCAATACTGCGCGGCTGGCGGCGTTGGGCCTGAACAACGCGCAGTTGGTGGTGGGGGAGGTGTTTGATGACCTGGCGACGCTATTGAACCCGCCTGGCTATCGGGCACGCCTGTTGTTTCCGGCGGATGAAGCCGAGCCGCTGCACGCCTACGCACCTGACGATCAGCCACTGCTGCTGGTGGTTCCCGATGGCACCTGGCGCAAGGCGCGCAAACTGCTGCACCTCAACCCCTTGCTGGCGGCGTTGCCCCGGGTGACATTGGCCGAAGGCGGCGTTTCCCGCTATCGCTTGCGCAAGGCGCCGGGGCCTGGCGCCTTGTCGACGGTCGAAGCGATCACGCAAGCGTTGCAGGTATTGGAAGCGCCGACGTCGTTTGAGCCACTGCTCAAACCCTTTGAAGCGCTGATCGAAGGGCAGATTGCTGCGATGGGCGATGAAGTATTCCAGCGCAACCATGGCGACCCGACATAAACCCGGCTTATGCCTTTAAGCCATAAGCACCACACTTTGCGTGATATGGCCCGCCGGCCTTTCCCGGTATGATGTGCGCCCCGCAGTCTGGATTGCGAATACGCCATGACCTTGCAGTACCCAACAATCGCCGATTGTGTCGGCAACACGCCCCTGGTCCGCTTGCAACGCATGGCGGGTGAAACCAGCAATACCCTGTTGCTCAAACTCGAGGGCAACAACCCGGCCGGCTCCGTCAAAGACCGCCCGGCACTGTCGATGATCGCCCGCGCCGAGTTGCGTGGGCAGATCAAACCCGGCGACACCCTGATCGAAGCCACCTCCGGTAACACCGGGATCGCCCTGGCCATGGCCGCAGCGATCAAGGGTTACAAGATGGTGCTGATCATGCCCGACAACGGCAGTGCCGAGCGCAAGGCGGCGATGACCGCCTATGGTGCCCAACTGATCCTGGTGACTCAGGAAGAAGGCATGGAAGGCGCCCGCGATCTTGCCGAGCGCATGGCCGCCGAAGGCCGTGGCGTGGTGCTCGATCAGTTCGCCAACGGCGACAACCCCGAGGCGCACTACACCAGCACCGGCCCGGAGATCTGGCGCCAGACCCAGGGCACCATCACCCACTTCGTCAGCTCCATGGGCACCACCGGTACCATCATGGGCAACTCGCGCTACCTCAAGGAGCAGAACCCAGCGATTCAGATCGTCGGCCTGCAACCGATGGAAGGCGCGGCCATCCCGGGTATTCGTCGTTGGCCCGAAGAATATTTGCCGAAGATCTACAACGCCACGCGGGTAGACCGCATCATCGACATGGCCCAGCGCGAAGCCGAAGACACCACGCGCCGCCTGGCCCGTGAAGAAGGCATCTTCTGCGGCGTGTCCTCCGGTGGCGCCGTGGCCGGTATGTTGCGCTTGTCCAAAGAAGTGGAAAACGCGGTGATCGTCGCGATCATCTGTGACCGAGGCGACCGTTACCTGTCGACCGGCATTTTCGACGAACCCAACTGATGGCCAAGCACGAGAGAGGCTTGCGCTTCCAGCCAACGGGCGGCAGCCGGGCCCCGCAGATCCCGGTGGGCAAGAAACAACGCCTGACCATCGAGCGCCTGGCCAATGATGGCCGAGGCATCGTGTTCTTTGAAGGCCGCACCTGGTTTGTGACTGGTGCGTTGGCCGGCGAAGAGGTGGAAGCACGGGTGTTGGGCGCCCATGGCAAAGTGGTCGAGGCGCGCACCGAGCGGGTGTTCCAGGCGAGTGAGCTGCGGCGCCCTGCGCCCTGCGCTCATGTTGGCCGCTGTGGCGGCTGCAGCGTGCAGCATCTGCCTCATGACCAGCAACTTGCCCTGAAACAGCGCATGCTCGCCGAGCAACTGTCGCGGGTGGCAGGTGTCGAACCGCAAGAGTGGGCCGCGCCGTTGAGCGGGCCGGAGTTCGGTTATCGGCGCCGCGCCCGCGTAGCCGTGCGTTGGGACGCCAAGGCGAAGCAACTCGAAGTGGGTTTTCGCGCTGTGGCCAGCCAAGACATCGTCGCTATCGATGATTGCCCGGTGCTGGTACAGGCCTTGCAACCGATCATGCAGCGTTTGCCAGCGATGCTGCGTCGCTTGAGCAAACCGCAGGCGTTGGGGCATGTCGAGTTGTTCAGCGGTTCGTCCATCGCCGTGTTGCTGCGGCATATGGCGCCGTTGTCCGAGGCTGACCTGCAGATCCTCAAGGAATTCTGCACCTTCCATGACGCCCAATTGTGGCTGCACGGGGAAGGGCAGCCGGAGCCCGTCGAGCCGGGTCAGGCCCTGGGCTTCCGTTTGGAGGCGTGGGATCTGGAGCTGGCGTACCGTCCGGGCGACTTTGTGCAGGTCAACGCCGGGGTCAACCAGGCGATGGTCGCCCAAGCCCTGCAATGGCTGGCGCCACAAGCCGACGAACGGGTACTGGACCTGTTTTGCGGCCTGGGCAATTTCGCCCTGCCACTGGCTCGCCACGTACGCGAAGTGGTGGCGGTGGAGGGCGTACAGGCCATGGTGGACCGTGCGGCCCTCAATGCCGTCAGCAACCATTTGCATAACGCACAGTTTTTTCAGGCCGATTTGTCCCAGCCTTTGACCGACGCAGAATGGGCCAAACAGGGCTTTTCTGCGGTACTCTTGGACCCACCCCGCGATGGTGCCCTGGAGGTTGTGCGCAAACTCGCCGCCTTGGGGGCCAAGCGCCTGGTGTATGTGTCCTGCAACCCAGCCACGCTGGCGCGGGACACGGTTGAGTTGGTCAAGCAAGGCTACCGGCTAAAGCGTGCCGGGATCCTCGACATGTTTCCGCAGACCGCGCATGTCGAGGCCATGGCGTTATTTGAAGCGGGCTAGGATGCCCGTTTAATCCGACTGGCCTGCGTTCTCCAGGGCCTGAACACTGCCACGGAGCTCGCAGTAAAAGTCGGCGATGATTTTGGCGCATCGAAGGTGCGTCGTAGGGAAGGTAAGCAAGATGGTACAGGTGAGAGCACACCAGCCGATCAACACCGACGGCAGTATCAATCTCGAGGCATGGCTGGATCATGCCGTCAGTGTCGACCCGGCACTGGACCGTGAAGCCTTGAAAGCAGCCTGCGAGTTCGCTCGTGAGTCTGAACAGCAAGACAATGCGGCCAAGAACCTGTGGGCCGAAGGCACTTCAAGTTTTCGCACTGGCCTGGAAATCGCCGAGATCCTGGCCGATCTCAAGCTGGACCAGGATTCGCTGATCGCCGCCGTGCTCTATCGCGGCGTACGCGAAGGGCATATTCCGTTGGCCACCGTTGGCCAGCGTTTCGGTTCGGTGGTGGCCAAGCTGATCGACGGCGTGCTGCGCATGGCGGCCATTAGCGCCAGCCTCAGCCCGCGGCAGTCGATGGTGCTGGGCACCCAGGGCCAGGTAGAGAACCTGCGCAAAATGCTGGTAGCGATGGTCGACGACGTACGCGTCGCCCTGATCAAGCTGGCCGAGCGTACCTGCGCGATCCGTGCGGTGAAGACCGCCGATGACGAAAAGCGCAACCGTGTGGCCCGCGAAGTCTTCGACATCTACGCGCCGCTGGCCCATCGCCTGGGCATCGGCCATATCAAGTGGGAGCTGGAGGATTTGTCCTTCCGCTACCTGGAACCTGACCAGTACAAACAGATCGCCACGCTGCTGCATGAGCGGCGCCTGGACCGCGAGCGCTTTATCAGCGACGTGATGGGCCAGTTGCGTTCGGAGCTGCAGGCCACCGGCGTGGACGCGGACATCAGCGGCCGCGCCAAGCACATCTATTCCATCTGGCGCAAAATGCAGCGCAAGGGCCTGGCCTTCAGCCAGATCTACGACGTGCGTGCGGTGCGCGTGCTGGTGCCGGAAATGCGCGACTGCTACACCGCGCTGGGTATCGTCCACACCCTGTGGCGCCACATCCCCAAGGAATTTGACGACTATATCGCCAACCCCAAGGAAAACGGCTACCGCTCGCTGCACACCGCCGTGATCGGCCCTGAAGGCAAGGTGCTGGAAGTGCAGATCCGCACCCACGCCATGCACGAAGAGGCCGAGCTGGGGGTGTGCGCGCACTGGCGCTACAAGGGCACCGACGTCAAGGCCGGGTCCAACCAGTACGAAGAGAAGATCTCCTGGCTGCGCCAAGTGCTGGAATGGCACGAAGAACTCGGCGACATCGGCGGCCTGGCCGAGCAACTGCGGGTGGATATCGAGCCGGACCGGGTCTATATCTTCACGCCTGACGGCCACGCTATCGACTTGCCCAAGGGCGCCACGCCGCTGGACTTTGCCTACCGCGTGCACACCGAAATCGGGCATAACTGCCGCGGTGCCAAGATCAACGGGCGCATCGTGCCGCTCAACTACAGCCTGCAAACCGGTGAACAGGTCGAGATCATCACCAGCAAGCACGGTACGCCGAGCCGCGACTGGCTGAACCCGAACCTGGGTTACATCACCACTTCGCGGGCGCGGGCGAAGATCGTCCACTGGTTCAAGCTACAGGCCCGTGACCAGAACGTCGCCGCCGGCAAGACCTTGCTTGAACGCGAACTGGCTCGCCTGGGCCTGCCTCAGGTGGACTTCGACAAGCTGGCCGAAAAGGCCAACATGAAGATCGCCGAAGACATGTTTGCCGCCCTCGGTGCGGGCGACCTGCGCCTGGCGCAACTGGTCAACCTGGCCCAGCAACTGGTCGAGCCTGAGCGCGGCAACGAACAGCTGGAGCTGATCCCGCGCAAAGCCACTGGCTACAAGCCGGGCAAGCGTGGCGATATCCAGATCCAGGGCGTGGGCAACCTGATGACGCAAATGGCCGGCTGCTGCCAGCCGTTGCCGGGCGACGCCATCGTCGGCTACATCACCCAGGGCCGTGGCGTGAGCATTCACCGCCAGGACTGCGCCTCGGTGCTGCAGTTGGGCGGGCGCGAACCGGAGCGGATCATCCAGGTCAGCTGGGGGCCGGTGCCGGTGCTCACGTATCCGGTGGACATTATCATCCGTGCCTACGACCGTTCCGGCTTGCTGCGTGACGTCTCGCAAGTGCTGCTCAACGAGCGGATCAACGTGCTGGCGGTCAACACCCGTTCGAACAAGGAAGACAACACTGCGTTGATGTCCCTGACCATCGAGATTCCGGGGTTGGACGCACTGGGACGGTTGCTGGGGCGGATTTCCCAGTTGCCGAACATCATCGAAACCCGGCGCAACCGCACCCCATGAATAGCTGGATGGGCGCGAACTGAATTGTGTTAGCTGCTTCATGTGGGAGCTGGCTTGCCTGCGATAGCATCACCTCGGTTTAACTGAAGCACCGAGTCGCGAGCATCGCAGGCAAGCCAGCTCCCACATTGGATTTTCAGCGGAAAGAGATACGATGTATTCACTCGAAGACCTGCTGCACCTGATGAGCCGCCTGCGCGACCCGCAATACGGCTGCCCGTGGGACATCAAGCAAACCTACGCGACCATCGTCCCGCACACGCTGGAGGAGGCCTATGAAGTGGCCGACGCCATCGAGCGCGGCGATTTCGATCACCTGCAAGGTGAGTTGGGCGACCTGCTGTTCCAAGTGGTGTATTACAGCCAACTGGCGCGGGAAGAAGGGCGCTTCGAATTTGCCGGCGTGATCGACGGCATCACCCGTAAGTTGATTCGCCGGCATCCTCACGTGTTCCCAACCGGCGACCTGTACGCACCGCTGGATATCCCGCAGTTGAGCGAAGAACAGGTCAAGGAACGCTGGGAGCAGATCAAAGCTGAGGAGCGCGCAGAAAAGTCCGACGCTCCCGAGCAACTCTCCCTGCTCGATGATGTGCCCACCGCCTTACCGTCGTTATCCCGTGCGGCCAAATTACAAAAGCGCGCCAGCCAGGTCGGTTTCGACTGGCCGTCCGCGTTGCCGGTGGTGGATAACGTGCGCGAAGAGTTGGACGAAGTGCTCGAAGCCATGGCCGATAACGACTCGGCAGCCATCGCCGATGAAGTCGGCGACCTGCTGTTTGCCGCGGTCAACCTGGCCCGTCACCTCAAGGTCGACCCGGAAACCGCCTTGCGCGGTGCCAATGCCAAGTTCGAACGACGTTTCCGATTTATCGAACAGGCATTGCGCGATACGCACCAACCCATAGAAGATTGCACCCTCGAAGAGTTGGACGCCCTGTGGGGCGAAGCCAAACGCCAGGAAAAGAATGTGTCCAGCTGCGGTTGAGCAGCTGCCTAAGTGAGTAAGCACCATGAGCCTTTCCCTTCGCGACCAGTTGCTCAAAGCAGGTCTGGTCAACCAAAAGCAGGCCAAACAGGTCGGCAAAGAGAAGCAGAAACAGCAGCGCCTGGTCCACAAGGGCCAGGCCGAAGTCGATGATACTCAGGCGCGCCTGGCCGCTGAGGCACACGCCGAGAAGGTCAAGCGTGACCAGGAGCTGAACCGTCAGCAGCAGGAAAAAGCCGAGGCCAAGGCGCGTACCGCCCAGGTCAAGCAACTGATCGAGACCTCGCGCCTGCCCAAGCTGACCACCGAGGACTACTACAACTTCGTCGATGACAAGAAGGTCAAGCGCCTGTCGGTCAACACGCTGATGCGCAACAAGCTGAGCAACGGCTCCCTGGCGATCGTGCACCACGGTGGCGGCTACGAGGTGATCCCGCGCGAAGCGGCGCTCAAAATCCAGGAGCGTGCTCCGGAGCGTATCGTGCAGCTCAACATCCTCACCGAAAGCCAGGTGCCGGATGAAGACGATCCGTACGCCGCTTACCAGATCCCTGATGATCTGATGTGGTAAGCCGCTAGAAACGACAAACCCCGCCAAACGGCGGGGTTTGTGTTTTAAGCGTGCAGCCTGTTACCAATCCACTGCGTAACTCAGGCTGAAGGTACGACCTTCGGCATTCGGGTACGGTGCGCGGGCGTTGGCCTGGGCGAACATGTTCTGGTAGTTGCGGTTGGTGAGGTTGTACACCGCACCTTCGAGGCGGCCTACCGGTAGCCTTACCGAGCCCAGCAAGTCGACCAGGGTGTAGCCCTGGATATCGCGGCCGTTGTTGTCTTTGGCCGCCGCGTCATAATTGGCCAGGCGCATACCCTGCAAGCGCAGGCTGTAGTCGTCACGCTCATAGCCGACAAAGGCTGTGGTCTTGGCGGGGGAGATGCGGGTGGCAGGCAGGTCGATCCACTTGCCGTTCTGCTGGGTCTCGCCTTTGGCGTAAGCGTAAGTACCGCCGACGGACCATTGGTCGCTGATGTTATAGGTCAGGCCGGTTTCGACGCCACGCACGCGCTCTTTCTGATTGATCAGGCGCAGCACACGATCATTGGCATCATAGAACTGCGTGACATCCGAGGTGTTTTCGTACGCGGTGACACTGGCCTGCCACTTGTCCCAGTCGCCACGCCAGCCCAGCTCGTAGCTATCGACTTTCAAGGCCTGGGCATTGAGGTCCTGGATATCGTATTGGCTGTTCACGTCACGCAGGAAGCGCTGGATATCCGGTAGGGAAAAGCCCTGGCTGAAGTTGACGAACACATCCTGGTTGTCGGTCAGGTGGTACACCGCACCGAGGTTATACAGCGTGTCATCGTATTTGAGCGTGCCACCGGGCAGTGTCGCGCGGTTGCCGGTCTGGACGATTTCGCCATACGCGATGCTGTCGGAGACTTTACTCTCAATCCATTCGCGACGTACGCCACCGCGCAAGGTCCAGTTGTCGATGTCGTAGGAGAGCTGGCCAAAGATGGCTTTGGTGGTGGTCTCGATATCTGGACCCAGTTCGAACGTGGTACCGGTTTTCGTGTAGGTCAGGCCATTGACCCGGTATTGGTCGCCACGCTGGCGTGAGGTTTCATGGTCGTAGTCCGCGCCCCATACCAGGTTGCCCGTTGCCGGGCCGATGTCCGGCATCTGGGTCTCGATCGCCGCACGCAGGCCGTAGACGTCCTGCACGCTGTTGTTATCTGACACGCCTGCCCGGCCTCGGGACAGGTCTGGAAAGAACAGGGCGTCGGCCCGCCGCCAGTAGCTTTCGATCTGCAGGCCCTGGCCGTAGAAATCCTTGTCGGCGTAGTTGAGGTTGACCGCCTGGTTGTGGGTGTAGGGTTGGTCGCCCAGGTCCAGGCCTTTTACGGCGACTGCGTTGCTGGTGATGCGGGGGTTCTTGGTGTAGCGGGTGTCTTGTTCGTCCTTGTAGTCTTGCAGCGACAGGCTGATTTTCTTGTCGTCATCAAGCTCATAGCCGAAGCGACCTTGCAGGTCGTAGGTATCGGTGTCCATGTTGCTGCCCTGGGACGTGTCCTGGGGAATGCGCTTGCCATTACCGTCGAACTGATCGTTGCGCTGCACGGTGTTGCCCGAGAGGTACCAGTCCACCGGGCCCTTGCGCCCGGTGGCGCTTTGGAACGCCTGGTAAGCGAACCCCTTGTGGCTGAGGTTGTTACCGGCGGTCATGCCGATCTTGCTGCTGAACGCCAGGTCTTCACCTTGGTTGCGTTTGGTGATGATGTTGATGATGCCGCCCGATGCGCCTGCGCCGTAGACACTGCTGGCACCGGAGATCACTTCGATACGCTCGATGCTTTCCGGTGCCACGCTGTTGAGCTGGCGGAAGTTATCGCGCGTGGCGTTTTGTGAAACCCCATCGATCAGGATCAGGGTATTACGCCCGCGAAGCGTCTGGCCGAAGTTGCTCATGCCGCCGCTGGAAGGGGCAATGCCAGGCACCAGTTGGCCGAGGATATCGGCGACCCGACGTCCTGCCCCGGTCTGCTGGCGGATTTGCGCTTCATTGATCACCTGCACTGAGCCTGGAATCTGCGCAATGCTGGTTTCGCTGCGCGTGGCCGATACGACTGTTGCCTGTAATTGCAGGCTGGTCGGGGCTGCCTGTGTCTGTTCTGTCTGATCGGCCCAGGCGGGCGCACTCATCGAGCCGAGAAGCGGCAGCAGAACGGCCAATTGCGATTTATTCATGGGTTTGTCTCAGAGTTATTAGAAGTATTGACAGAAAAATCGGGTGTCTCAGGCGCTCGCGTATATGAACGGATCGCGCGGATACTCACTGCGGCCAATGCATAGGTCAGTGCGACCAGCCAGAAGCTGTGCGCCAGGCCCACCCACCCCATGCCGATACCGCCTATCAAGGCGCCGCACAGCGCACCTGCTTTGGCGGCGCTGTTACCCATGCCCAGGGCAAAACCCTGCTGGCTGGACGCGACGGTATTGGCGATCAGCGTGTAGGCCACGGGCAGCAAAGCTCCCTGCCACACGCCCCACAGCAACCGGCTGGCGATGAACCCTAACCATTCACTGGCCAGCGCCGTGCAGGCCAGCGTGAGGGCGCAGGCCCAGGTGACCCATTCGATGATGCGCAGCGTATGTGCTGGCTGATGTCGATCGAACAGGCGGCCCCATAACGGCGCAGACAGTGCCAGGGTCAAGGCGCTGGCGCCATAGCTGGCGCCGATCAGCCACGCGGGCGCCTGCAAAACCTCGGCAACATATAAAGCGTAAAACGGTTGCGGCATCATCCTGGCTGCCTGGATCAATACGATGATTCCCAACATCGCGCCAAGCCAGCCTTTGGGCAGTGCGACAGGCTTCGATGGGCGGGCAGGTCTGGATCGTGGTGAGTCGCTGGGCAAGAACGCGCTGATTATCGCGCACAACAGGCAGACGGCGGTGGCGCTGTAGCACAGCAATGCGAAACCGGATATGTCCATGAGCCAGCCGCCCAATACCGGCCCGGCCAGGGAGCCTACGGCAGTGGCTGATTGCAGCCTGGCAAGAATGTGACCCCGTCCGCCTTCGCCGCAGCAGGCCAGTGCGTAGGCTTGGGCAGCTGCAATGAAGCCGGCCAACGCACCTTGCACCACGCGGATGACCACCAGCCACCACGGATCAGGCGTTATCGCAGCCAGCGCCTGACACACCGCCAGTGCCAGCAACGCGCGGATGATCATGGGCTTATGGCCGGTACGGTCGCCCAGCTTCCCCCACATGGGCGTGAGGATCATCGCTGCCATCATCGGCCCGGCATACACCAGCGAAGACAGCAGGCCGGTGTACTGAGCATTGGCAACGCCCAACAGCGTCTGGATTTGCAGCGGCCAGAACGGTCCGCTCATTTCCATCGCCCCCATCGACACCAACTGAATCACCACCAGCAGCCGCAGCGCTGTGTTGTTAGTCGGCATTGGCGGCCGCGCTCAACGGGTTGGGCAGGCGCCCGACGATATCGGCATGACTCTCCAGCAGACGCATGCGCATGAACGACTTGGCCGGCCACGCGTGCTCCAGCAGTGCTTCGCGCTCGGTGGCCCAGCGCTGCGGATCAACCTGCGAGCGCAGGTCGTCAAAACACTGGCTGACCTGAGCCGACAGTTCATTCCAGAGCAGCGCCTGGGGGATGTCGAAGTGGCGCGCGGCAAGCAGGATGAGCTCGCCCAGATGGCACATGAATACGGTGTGCAGCAGCTTGTCCCTTACGAAACCTGCATCGTCGTACAGCGTCATCTTCGGGTCGTGCAGTTCAATGTCCAGGCCGTGGGCGTGCAAGGTTTTGCGGTCGATACGGATATCGCCGAAATCGCGTAACAGCAGGCGGCTCAATTGCCCGCCTGCGGCCATGACCATAAAGGAGTTCTGCTGATGGGCCTCGAATGCAACGCCGTAGCGCAAATACATGCCCAGCAGCGCCGGCACACTGATCGCCGCGTACTCATGGAAGAAGGCGAGCATGGCCGCCGCGTCATCCTTGCCTTGGCTCAGGCGCACCCATTGGCGCAGCAGCGGCTGGCCGTGTTGATCAATGGCAAACAGGCTGCCCACCGGCACGGCCATTTCCCCGGGCTGGAGCTGGCTATGGGGATTGTCGCGATAGAGCACCGCCAGGTGGCGGGAGTGCTCGTCATTGGCCGGCTGTGGCTTGAAATGCACACCGATACGCTCGGGAACGATGCTGAGGATTTTCTGAATCGCAGGCTCGCGCTCCAGGATGGCCAGCAGCAGGTGGCTGATCCGTGGGCCCATGCGCGCCGAACGCGGTGAGACGGTGCGCTGCACGCTGGTCAGGCGCAGCGACACGGGCAGTTTGACCATGGGCGCATCGCAACGCCCTTCAGGCAATACGGTTCTGAATGACATGGTGGGGTGGGCGGTAAACGCGACGATATCGGTCAGCACCAGCAGTTTGTCGCCGATTTCGTTGGCGAACAGTTGGGGCAGTTCCTGGCGTGCCTGCCAAGGGTGGGAGGGCAATGGCAGATAATCGCCTGCCTGAAGGCCCTGTGCTTGCAGGACTGCGGTCAATTGCTGTGCCGCTTGCGGGAAGTGCTCGCTCCACCACTGCCAGTAATCGGCGGTACCGGCCAACTTTTCGACATGGGCAAATTGGCGATGCAGCGCGCACAGCAATACCGGAAAGCGTGCTTCGAATTCCGGCGAGTAGTCGATGACTTGCTCGGTATTCAGGCCTAGCTTGGTCTTGTAGTTGGGGTGCCATGGGTGACCCAGTGTTCCCCATTGTTCAAGCACGGAAGTCGGGTTGATAACGCTCGGGCTGTTCTTGAGATGACTGAGGAGATTGTCTTGATACACCGGGTCCATGGACGCATGCAGCTTGAGCGTCCATTGCTCATGGAAGGCCAGGCACAAGGTGTCGTTGATGAAGCTGTCGTCGATCTCGACGTTGAGGCGGTTGAGCACTTCCCGGTCAGCAGGCGACTCAAGGCTGGCGTTAAGTAACGTCAACAATTGTGAGGGGAATTGGATTTTCTGTTCGGGCTGGCCTTCGCGCAACAGGATGACTTCGCCGCGCAGGTCCCAGCTTGCCATGCGGCCAGGACGCAAATGTTCGAAACGTAGTCGGGCTTGGCAAGGCAGTGTCAGCGAGCATTGCCCATGTTCGTCATAAATGAGCGTGCTGGAGTCCAGCAGGCTTTCACGAAACAATGCTTGGATCAGGCGTTGGAAGCTACGTTCGGCGGCGGGTGCCAGCGTATTGATCAGGGCTTGGAGGCTGACGTGGCTGGCCTGAAATTGCGCAGTGGCAAGTGCTTCGCTCCAGCGTTCCAGTAACGCGTTTTCTGGCTTGCTGCTATTTCCATGCATCTAATTGATTCCCTGATTCGTGAGCCTGAATGAAAAGCGAACGAATGATATCGAGAATCATTATTTGTGTGTGTTTTTGTTACATTAATTTATGGCGATTATTGACAAAAAAACCGCGCTCCAAAGGCGCGGTTTCTCGTAAACGGCCCGGCTGCGTGGGCCGGGCGTCCACATGATTTCAGAGCTTCAGGAGCTTTTTGCCTGGCGTTGCAGTTCGAGAGTTTCGAGCTCGTTTTTATAGTTGTGGGCGTCGCTCTCGTTGTGAAACATGCCGACCAATACGTCTTGCTGATGGACATCCCAGATGTGAATCCCATGGCCTACTGCTTCATGGGACATATGTTCATCGTCGCGTTCAGTTACTTTTACAGTCATCTGCTTGCTCCAATCTCTGGTTGATCTGCGGCAAGTCGTCGCAGGCCTCTGTTATATGATTTGTTAGCTTGCTAAGTAAACTGATTTTGCGCGCAATAATTCATTGCGGGGAACGCAACAATGCTGCAGGCCTTGTAAACCAAGGCATTGCGTCGCCAGCGCAGCGGCTTTATGACAAAAGTTTCATGTTCAGGTCGGCTAGGTTGACCTCGGCACCGCTATCGCAGGCAAGCCAGCTCCCACCTTGGAATGCATTCCACTGTGGGAGCTGGCTTGCATGCGATAGCGGGAGTGGCGTCCCCTAAAAATCCCAGGATCGAGTAGGAGGCGGATTCACATCCGCCGTCCTCTCACACCACCGTACGTACGGTTCCGTATACGGCGGTTCAGGTTATACGGTTAAGTCGGTTTATCGTATCCAGTATCGAGACCAGCCCGAGGCGGTCCCACAGCTTCTTCGGCAACGCCTGATTCATATGGGGCGCTCCCGAGTTCCACCATGGGCCTCGGCCATTGACTGCCGATTTCCACGCCCGCGCCGCATTAAGTCCCAAGCGTATCAAGTTGCGCGCCCTCGTAGAGGGCCGCTTCCATTGACGCCAGACGATACAGCGAAGCTTGTGACGCACCCAGCCGTCCAATTCCTCAAGTGGCCGTCTGCTCTGGCTCAGCTTGAAGTAGCCCGCCCATCCGCGCAGCACGGGGTTTATCCGCTCGATGACAGTCGCCACCTTGTGGCCCCGCGCTTTACGTAGCAGCTCTCTGAGCCGGTCGCGCAAGCGACCCAGGCTCATCGTCGCCACTCTCAGTCTCGGTTGCTGATGCCAGCTCATCCCGTAACCCAAGTAATCACACATCCAAGACCCGGCTACTCGGCTCTTATCCCGATTCAGCGTTAGTTTCAGGCGCTGATTCAGGAAGCGCTCAACACTGGCCATCACTCGTTCGCCAGCACGAGGGCTGCGCACATAGATGTTCGCATCGTCGGCATAACGCACGAAGCGATGACCCCGCCGTTCCAGCTCGCGGTCGAGTTCGTTGAGCAGGATGTTCGACAGCAACGGCGAGAGCGGGCCGCCTTGCGGCGTCCCTTCCTGCCGTCGGCTGGCGATCCCACCCGACATCTCACCGGCTTGGAGGTACCGCCGGATCAGTCTGAGCACGCGTTTATCTACGATTTGGCGCGCCACGTACGCCATCAGGAGATCGTGGTTGACCCGGTCAAAGAATTTCTCAAGATCGAGTTCCACGCACCAGCGATGCCCTGCCGC
This sequence comes from Pseudomonas sp. CCI1.1, assembly GCF_034348165.1. Classification (NCBI taxonomy): domain Bacteria; kingdom Pseudomonadati; phylum Pseudomonadota; class Gammaproteobacteria; order Pseudomonadales; family Pseudomonadaceae; genus Pseudomonas; species Pseudomonas sp. CCI1.1. The sequence continues at coordinate 2,733,441 of NZ_CP133780.1, read as the reverse complement.
CACATGGGCGCGGGCTGTCTCGATGGCTTGGTGGGCGCTTCTGCCCGGACGGAAGCCGTAGCTGTAATCCGAAAACAGCGGGTCGAAGATCGGCGTGAGCTGTTGCAGCAGTGCCTGTTGGATCAGGCGATCCACGACGCAGGGAATGCCCAGTTGTCGGGTGCCGCCTTTGGGTTTGGGGATGTCGACGGCGCGTACACCTTGCGGGTGGTATTCGCCGGCCAGCAACCTCCTCTGGAGGATCGGCCAATACTGATTCACGTAGTCCGCCAAGTCGTCGACCGTCATGCCATCGGCACCCGGCGCGCCCTTGTTGCTGACCACGCGCTGATACGCACGTCTGAGGTTGGCCGGTGCAAGCACCCGCGCCATCAGCGTGTCCGGCTCCGCGTTCGTCCACGTCACAGATGCCGTCGATACCTTTGCGCTGTCAGCCGTCATCCTCGGATTCTGTCCGGGACTCGGAGTCACAGTCTTCTCTTGGAGAAATTTCTGCATTTCGGTATTCAACGAGACTCTGACGCCTACTGGCGGCATAACCTGTTCGGCCCTTGGTGGCGCGGTTATTCGCCACTTACTACGGCTTCGGCTGACTTCTGCACGCTCATCCCATCGCCTCTCGACGCTCGGTAGCACACTGGCAAACGTGCAGATCTCCCAGGGTAATTCGCGCGACCTTCCTGCTTATGCCTGTCGGATCTACGTCACAGCGTTCCGTGCAAGTATTGGGCTTTGAAGATTTTGGCCTTCTTACCCCGCTGCGCCGCCTCTATCCGCTTCCTGTTCGTCAGGCCAGCATTTTGCCTCGGGCTTCCTTCAGATTCGCAGTCACCCGCGACACCCTTGCCTCTGGCTAACACTTCCCCTTGCCGGGTGTGTAGAGGACTTTCACCTCCCAGTCACCAGCGTGGCCACCACAGCCAAGCTGGTTGCGCTTGCGCGCAACGCGCCATGCCTGGCGCACCAAAAAAAAGCCCCGCATTCAGCGAGGCTCTTTTCCGGTGCATCAGCAATCAGCTGCCTTTGACAGCCTTACCGTCAACGGTGCCATCCTGCAGCATGATGTTGTATTCCTTGCCGTCAGTCTCGACCTGACGCAGGGCAACCAGGATGCCGCCCTGGTCCTTGGCAAACCACATCTGTGTGATGCGCTTGCTCTGCGACGGGTCGCGCACGCGCTCGACCTTGATCGCGTCGATCGAACCGACCTTGGTCTGGACCTTTTCCGAGCCGATCACGCGGAAGTCGTAGGTATCGGTATCAGTACCCTCAACCACGCGGTAGCTCATGCTCTTCTTGCCGGCGGCAACATCGCGTTGCAGAGCAAGCTGGTAGGTGGACTTGTCGAGCATGCCGCTTTCGAGAGTGACATTGACCGGGTCTTTGTTTTCAAAGCCGGTGACTTTTTTAGCGCTCTGGTCGAAGTCCAGGTTGATCTTCTTCGCCTTGCCCAGGCCGCCGCGTTCGAAGCTGTAGCTCTTGGGTTGCAGGGTGTCTTTGTCGAACAGGATCACGCTGGTTTCGGTCAAGCTGGCAATCATCATCGAGGCCTTGAAATTCAAGGTCCAGGTACCGTCGCCATTCTTGCTCAGGCTGCGTTCAGCCGAACCGCTCATGGGCAGTTGTTTCCAGTCGGCGGTGTAGCTGACGGAGAAGGGGTGAAGGTCTGCCGCTTGTACGGCAGGCAAAGCGAACAGCGCAAAAGCGAAAAGCAGGGCGCGACGCATAAAATCTCCTAGGTTCGAATCAAGTGGCCGCTGGCCGCGAGTAACTGGCCGTCCAATAATGCACCCTGGTCGCCAAGAATCAACCGTCCTTCGGCAAACCAGCGAACAGCCAGCGGGTAAATCCTGTGTTCCTGGGTATGAACCCGTTGCGCAAGCGTCTGCGCCGAGTCGCCTGACTCTACCGGAACCACTGCCTGTACGACCAGAGGCCCGCCATCGAGTTCCTCGGTCACAAAGTGCACGCTGCAGCCATGCTCACTGTCGCCGGCGTCGAGGGCGCGCTGGTGGGTGTGCATGCCTTTGTACTTGGGCAGCAGGGAAGGGTGGATATTGAGCAGGCGTCCTTCGTAGTGCCGGACGAAATCTGCGCTGAGGATGCGCATGAAACCGGCAAGGACCACGAGTTTGGGGTTGAAGGCGTCGATCAGTTCGATCAAGGCGCTGTCGAAGGCCTCGCGACCGTCGAACGCCTTGTGATCCAGGGAGCGAGTATCGATACCCGCGTCACGGGCGCGTTGCAGACCGTAGGCGTCGCTGCGGTTGGAAATCACCGCAGCGATGCGCACCGGGCTGTCGCCGGTGCGCGTGCTGTCGATCAGGGCCTGCAAGTTACTGCCGGTGCCGGAAAGCAGCACCACGACATCACAGGTCTGGGGCATCAGTGAGCCTTGAGGTTCTTCAGTTCAACCTGGGCTGCGCCTTCGGCGGCAGTGGCGATCTGGCCAATGACCCAAGGTTGCTCGCCGGCTTCACGCAGCACGTTCAGTGCGGTTTCAACGTGTTCCTGCGCAACGCAGATCACCATGCCCACGCCGCAGTTGAGCACGCGGTGCATTTCGGTTTCGTTGACGTTGCCTTTTTCCTGCAGCCAATCGAAGACAGCCGGGCGCTGCCAGCTGGCCACGTCGACAATCGCCTGGGCGCCTTTTGGCAGTACGCGCGGGATGTTGTCCAGCAGGCCGCCACCGGTAATGTGGGCCATGGCCTTGACGGCGCCGGTGTCCTTGATCAGCTTGAGCAGTGGCTTGACGTAGATGCGGGTCGGCGCCATCAGCAGGTCGGTCAGTGGCTTGCCGTCGAGCTGGATGTTCTCGATGTCGGCGCCGGACACTTCGATGATCTTGCGGATCAGCGAGTAGCCGTTGGAGTGCGGGCCGGACGATGGCAGGGCGAGCAGGGCGTCACCAGCAGCTACTTTGGAGCCGTCGATGATCTCGGCTTTTTCCACCACACCGACACAGAAGCCGGCCAGGTCGTAGTCTTCGCCTTCGTACATGCCTGGCATTTCAGCGGTTTCACCGCCGACCAGGGAGCAACCCGACAGTTCGCAGCCAGCACCGATGCCGGTTACGACCTGGGTCGCGGTCTCGACATTGAGCTTGCCGGTGGCGTAGTAGTCGAGGAAGAACAACGGCTCGGCGCCGCACACCACCAGGTCGTTGACGCACATGGCGACCAGATCGATGCCGATGCTGTCGTGCTTGTTCAGGTTCAGGGCCAGACGCAGCTTGGTGCCCACGCCGTCGGTGCCGGACACCAGTACAGGCTGCTTGTAGCCGGCCGGGATTTCGCAGAGGGCGCCAAAACCGCCCAGGCCACCCATGACTTCAGGGCGCGCAGTGCGCTTGGCGACGCTCTTGATGCGTTCGACCAATGCTTCACCGGCGTCGATGTCTACACCGGCGTCCTTGTAGCTCAGGGAGGGTTGCTTGCTCATGATCCAGGCCTTTAGGGGGGATTTCTGGGTAACGACCGGGCGGGCGGGGGCTTTTGGAAAGTGCCCTGCCGTTGACGGTCTGCGAAGGCGCGCGATTTTATCAGGCTTGAGGGGCAGCGGCCATCCTCGGGCCGACGGGCAGGGCATATGAGTTCAAAAAAATGCAAATCGGGCCGGTAATCGTGCGTATTAAGGTATAGCCTTGAGCTCGCTAGCGTTATGACAGTATGAAAACTTACCGGGACCTTGTGAATGTTTTACCGGTCGCTGTGTCACAGCCTTGCCAAACCGAGATCACGCGGTCTGTTCCAACCGCTAAATTTGTCGTTCGGGAATCTTCCATGCGTCTGTGTAAATTCTTCTTTGTAGGCTGCTTGTCGTTGGTCAGCCTGGCGAGTCATGCCGAAACCCTCAATGGCCTCTATCAAGTACTTGAACCGGTCAGCAGCCAGTCGCCCCAAGAGCGCGACCAGGCCACCCAGCGTGCCGTGCAGACCCTCGTGATCCGCCTGACCGGCGACGCCAAGGCCGCCGATGGCCCTGGCCTGGCGGCGATCCGCAAAGACCCGCAACAAATCATCAGCCAGTACGGCTACGACGCCGGCCCGCCAGAAAGCCTGCAAGTGGACTTCGACCCGGTCAGCACCGACCGCGCCTTGCGGGATGCGGGCCTGTCGATCTGGGGCAGCAACCGGCCATCGATCCTGGGTTGGTGGCTGAACGATTCAACTGAAGGCAGCAGCCTGGTCGGCGATGGCCAGGCCGTTGCCCAGGCCCTGCGCCGGGCCGCGCAACACCGGGGTCTGCCGCTGCGCTTGCCGCTGGGAGACCTGGATGAACAGGTAGTCGCCACCGCGCCGAACCTTGAAAGCCCGGACGCCACGCCTTTGCGCGCAGCCTCCGAGCGTTACGGTGCCGATGCGTTGCTGGCAGTGCATGCGCGCCAGGAAGGCAGCCAATGGCAGGCCAAATGGCGCCTTTGGCTGGGCGACAAGGCAGAGGAGGGCACCGCCCAAGGCGCTGACACTGCCGCACTCGCCGACGCGGTATTGCTGGCGGTCAGCCAAAAGCTGGCGCCGCGCTTTGCGGTCAAACCTGGGGTGAGCAGTGAGCAACTGCTTGAAGTGCAAGGCATGAACCTGGAGCGCTACGCCGCCCTGGGCCGTTTGCTGGAGCCCTTTGGCGGCCAGCCGCAGTTAGTGGATGGCACCCGGATCGTGTATCGCGTCAATGGCAGCGCCGAACAACTTCGCACCCAATTGAGCTTGGCCAAGCTGCAGGAAATTCCTGCTGGCGAAGCCCCGGCCCAGCCAGCCGTGATCGATGGCACGCAACCGGCTGTTGCACCTGAGCCCCAGGCGCAACTGCGTTTTCGTTGGTAAATAGTGTTCCTCCTTCTATATAGAAGAAGGGCGTAAAAAACAGATGGAGTGGTTTATGGCGGATACGCGTCGTTGGGTGTGGCTTGGCGGGATTGTCCTGCTGTGCGGTTTTGTGTTCTTGCTGCATTCGATCCTGACGCCGTTCCTGGTGGCGCTACTGCTCGCCTATCTGTTCGATCCCGTAGTGGATCGCCTGGAAAAAGTCGGCATGTCGCGCACCTGGGGCGTGATCACGGTGTTTGCGCTGTTCACGTTGATCATCACGGCGCTGGTGTTGATATTGGTGCCGATGTTGGCCAAGCAGCTGTTTCGCCTCTATGAGCTGGCGCCGCAGATGCTCGACTGGTTGCAGCACACGGCCATGCCGTGGGCCCAGTCCAAGTTCGGGCTGGCCGATGGCTTCTGGAAGTTCGACAAGGTCAAGGCAGCTATCAGCGAGCATATGGACAAGACCACCGATATCGTCACGGTGGTGCTCAGCCAGGCGACTGCGTCGAGCCTGGCGCTGATCGGCTGGTTGACCAACCTGGTGCTGATCCCGGTGGTGGCGTTCTACCTGCTGCGAGACTGGGACATCATGATGGCCAAGATCCGCAGTCTGCTGCCTCGTGACCGCGAAGAGCGTGTTGTTTCCCTGGCAGCGGAGTGTCATGAGGTATTGGGTGCGTTCGTGCGTGGCCAGTTGCTGGTGATGCTGGCCCTGGGGGTGATTTACGCTGCTGGCCTGATGGCGATCGGCCTGGAGCTGGGGCTGTTGATCGGCTTGATCGCGGGCTTGGCTGCCATCGTGCCGTACATGGGCTTTGTGATCGGCATCGGTGCGGCGCTGGTGGCCGGGCTGTTCCAGTTCGGCGGCGACCTGTACCCGATGCTGGGGATTGTCGCAGTGTTCATGGTGGGCCAGGCCTTGGAAGGCATGGTGCTGACGCCACTGCTGGTGGGCGATCGGATCGGCCTGCACCCGGTGGCAGTGATCTTTGCGATTTTGGCGGGTGGCGAGCTGTTCGGCTTTACCGGCATCCTGTTGGCGCTGCCGGTGGCGGCGGTGATCATGGTGTTGGTGCGCCATGTGCACGACCTGTACAAGGATTCGGACGTGTATACCGGGGTGGATGAGCCCGAGTTGTAATCGCGGTGTCACAAACCCGGCCCTGGCCGGGTTTGTTGTTTCTGGCGCCGGGGTGCGTCAAACAAACTGCGTAAAACCCCCGGGTTAACGCAAACCTTTGATTTTGCTTGTGGTCTGCTGCATTGTGCGCCCGGCGTCACGGGTATAAACTTTGCAAACTTTACATAGAGGCCACTAACGGTTCGATGGGAGCCGTTCAGTCAGCATGAAACCGATTCAGCTGCCCCTAGGTGTGCGTCTGCGTGATGACGCTACCTTTATCAATTACTACCCAGGCGCCAATGCCGCTGCACTCGGCTATGTGGAGCGGCTTTGCGAAGCCGACGCCGGGTGGACTGAAAGCCTGATCTATCTGTGGGGCAAGCATGGCGTGGGGCGTACCCACCTGCTGCAGGCCGCATGCCTGCGTTTCGAGCAGACGGGCGAGCCGGCGGTCTACCTGCCCTTGGCCGAATTGATGGACCGCGGGATCGGCATCTTCGATAACCTTGAGCAATATGAACTGGTGTGTCTCGACGACCTGCAGGCAGTGGCCGGCAAGCCGGAGTGGGAAGAGGCGCTGTTTCATCTGTTCAACCGCTTGCGCGACAGCGGCCGGCGCTTGCTGATCGCTGCGTCCACCTCACCGCGTGAACTGCCGGTGAAGCTGGCTGACCTCAAGTCGCGCCTGACCCTGGCGTTGATCTTCCAGATGCGCCCATTATCCGATGAGGACAAGCTGCGTGCGCTGCAACTGCGCGCTTCCCGTCGTGGCCTGCACCTGACCGACGAAGTCGGGCACTTTATCCTCACCCGTGGCACCCGCAGCATGAGCGCGCTGTTCGATTTGCTTGAGCAACTCGACCAGGCTTCCTTGCAGGCACAAAGAAAATTGACGATCCCTTTCCTGAAAGAAACCTTGGGCTGGTAAGGTCTTGATTTTCCGTGTAACGGCATTTTCAAGGCGTCAGAAAACCTGCGTTTGAGCCCGAAGGGCTACGCAACTCAAGCGAGAAATGGAATCACGGCTTAGATGGCATAGTCGAAACGATAAGTCACATAGATCGCGATTGAATTTGCAAATCGATGTGATAGAGGGCATAGTCTCGGCTTCTTTACACATCAGCCACGGTCGTGCCCATGCTAAATCGCTTCGCACCCCTCGTGCCTCTCGCACTCGTTACCCTGTTGTTTGGTTGCGCCTCCCACCCTCAGCAGGTGGCAGAACAGCAAAAACCACAGGTTCAAAATCAGGCAAAGTTCGTTGCTGCACAGTCTGCTTCTGTTTATGAAGAAGAGGTGGCAACCGAAAAAGAACTCGCCGAGTTCTCTGACAGCAAGCCTTACCAACTGCCTCTTCTGGCCGACAGCATCCTTGAGCGCGGCATGTCCTTGATCGGTACCCGTTACCGTTTCGGCGGCACCTCGGAAGCCGGTTTTGATTGCAGTGGGTTCATTGGCTACCTGTTTCGTGAAGAAGCTGGCATGAATCTGCCGCGCTCTACGCGCGAGATGATCAACGTGAATGCACCGTTGGTCGCGCGAAACAACCTCAAGCCCGGTGATCTGCTTTTCTTTAGTACCAGTGGTCGCGGTCGTGTCAGCCACGCCGGTATCTACCTGGGCGATAACCAGTTTATTCACTCCAGCAGCCGCCGCAGTGGTGGTGTTCGGGTCGATAACCTCGGTGACAGCTACTGGAGCAAAACCTTCATCGAAGCCAAGCGTGCACTCGCCATGGCTCCGACTACGGTTACCGCTAGTAAGTAAAGTTAAAGTGATACTTGAAGTTTGACGTGTAAGCGCTAGAATCCCTGGACATTGTTGTCATCCGTTCGCGCGAGCTTTGCTTGCGCGTTCTGGTTTTCAACGTTCGGCAGCGAAAGCCGCATCCAGACCAGGATTGTTCTGCACATGTCGACCTCGGCCCGCCTGATGCTTATTGTTTGCGCCGCGCTGCTCAGCGCCTGCGCCAGTCGTACACCGCCGCCCGCGCCCGTCGCGGTCAAGCCTAAGCCGGTGTTCAACTATGCCACCCAAAATTTCTCGCCTGCTGCCGAAGACGTGCTCTTTCGTGCGCTGGGCCTGGTCGGCACGCCATATCGCTGGGGCGGCAACACACCGGACTCGGGGTTCGATTGCAGTGGCTTGATCGGCTTTGTATTTCGCGACGCTGCCGGCATCTCATTGCCGCGCACCACCCGTGAATTGATCGTGATGCGTGCCCAGGATGTCAGCGAACAAAACCTGCAAACCGGCGATCTGCTGTTCTTCGCCACCGGTGGCGGTTCGCGGGTCAGCCATGCGGGCATCTATGTGGGCGAAGGGCGCTTCGTGCATGCACCGCAGACCGGCGGTACGGTGAAGCTGGATACGCTATCCAAAGCGTATTGGCAGAATGCCTACCTGAGTGCCAAGCGCGTGTTGCCAGGGAATCTGGCGCGTAACCCCTGAATCAATAAAACTCCAAAATGTGGGAGCGGGCTTGCCCGCGAATGCAGTGTGTCAGTCAACGGCTTAGTTGGCTGGGCCACCGTAATCGCGGGCAAGCCCGCTCCCACATGGGTATGTGGTTATTTACTTAACAGCCGACACCCGCCAAACCTTATTGCCCACATCATCGGCCACCAGCAAATCCCCCTGCTGATCTATCACCACGCCGACCGGCCGGCCCATGGCTTTCTCATCGCTATCAAGAAACCCCGTCAGCACATCCACCGGTTGCCCTTTCGGCTGGCCCCCTTCGAAGGGGACGAAAATCACCTTATAGCCACTGTGCGGCTTGCGGTTCCAGGAGCCATGCTGGCCGATAAATGCGCCATTACTGAAGGGGGCCGGCAGTTTGCTGCCCTCGGCGAAGGTCAACCCCAGCGAGGCAGTATGGGGGCCTACCGCATAGTCGGGAGCGATGGCCTTGGCGACCATGTCCAGGTTCTGCGGGGTCACACGCACATCTACATGCTGGCCGTAATAACTGAAAGGCCAGCCGTAGAAGCCGCCATCCTTGACCGAGGTGATGTAATCCGGCACCAAGTCACTGCCGATCTCATCGCGCTCGTTGACTGCCGTCCACAGCTTGCCGCTCTGGGGTTCCCAGGCCATGCCGTTGGGGTTGCGCAGGCCGGAGGCAAAAATGCGGTGTTGGCCGCTGGCGCGGTCGACTTCCCAAATGGCGGCGCGACCCTGTTCGGCTTCCAAGCCGTTTTCGCCGACGTTGCTGTTGGAGCCGACGCTCACGTACAGCTTGCTGCCGTCCTGGCTGGCCACCACATTTTTGGTCCAGTGGTGGTTCAAAGGGCCACCGGGTAAATCCACCACCTTGGTGCCTGGGGAGGTGATCGCGGTTTCACCTGGCTGATAGGGGAAGCGCAGCAACTTATCCGAATCGGCCACGTACAGGTCGTTGCCCACCAAGGCTATGCCAAGCGGCGAGTTGAGGTTCTCCAGGAACACCGTACGAGTTTCTGCCACACCGTCATGGTCGGCATCGCGCAGCAAGGTAATGCGGTTCGGGCTCGGCACGCCGGCGCCAGCGCGGTCCATGACTTTTTCCATCACCCAGCCGCGCACGCCTTTGGCATCGTCCGGCTTGGGCGGTGCATTGGTCTCGGCGACCAGCACGTCTCCGTTGGGCAGCACGTAGAGCCAGCGCGGGTGGTCCAGGCCTTCGGCGAATGCGGCCACTTGGGTGCCGGCGGCGGCGACGGGCTTGGCGCCTTCGGGCCAGCCGATGGCCGGGGCGATATTGACGGTGGGGATCAACGTCTTGTTCGGCTCCGGCAGCCGGGGCGAGGGCCCGGTGCCGTCGGCGACCTGCAGGGTCGAGCTTTCGCCGCACGCAGCGAGGCTACCGGCGAACATGATCAGTAGGGCAAGTCGGGTTTTAGGCATGGTTTTCTCCTTGATACCTGTAGGGGTAGAGAAGCACGAACGGCGGATGGTTCAAGTACAAGGCCAGCTTTAATTGACGCTCCACCCCCAACCCACTAACCTTCGCGGCTTGTTCCAGGTGCTCTGTGGCGTACGCGTCGACGGAGTGAAACAGGGAAGCCGGTGAGCGAGCGCACTTGTACACAGTGCTGCCGCGATTCCGGCGCTGCCCCCGCAACGGTAAATGAGTCAAGACGGTGCTGTTTGCCACTGTGTCGCGTGCGATATGGGAAGGCGCGCCCTCGGCTGCTTGCTATCAAAAGCGCCACTCATGAGCCCGGAGACCGGCCTGGATCATCCAACAGCATCACGGTGGGCGATGCTTGGCTGTCTGTTGTTTCTTTTTCCTGCCCGCCGTTTTTGTCCAGCCCCAACGGAGAGCTGCCATGACTGATTCCCCCGACCGCGACGAACGCCACCTGGCGCGCATGCTGCGCAAAAAAGCCGTGATTGACGAGCGCATCGCCAATTCGCCCAACGAGTGCGGCCTGCTGCTGGTGCTGACTGGCAACGGCAAAGGCAAGAGCAGTTCGGCGTTCGGCATGTTGGCCCGGGCCATGGGCCATGGCATGCAGTGCGGTGTGGTGCAGTTCATCAAGGGGCGTAACAGCACCGGCGAAGAATTGTTTTTTCGCCGCTTCCCCGAGCAGGTGCGCTTTCACGTGATGGGCGAAGGTTTCACCTGGGAAACCCAGGATCGCCAGCGCGATATCGCCGCTGCCGAAGCGGCTTGGGCAGTGTCCCGGGCCATGTTGAATGACCCTTCCATCGGCTTGGTGGTGCTGGATGAACTGAACATCGCCCTCAAGCACGGTTACCTTGACCTGGACCAGGTACTCAGCGACCTGCAAGCCCGCCCGCCCATGCAGCATGTGGTGGTCACCGGCCGTGGCGCCAAGCCTGAGCTGATCGAAATGGGCGACACCGTCACCGAAATGGGCATGCTCAAGCACGCGTTCCAGGCCGGTATCAAGGCACAGAAAGGCGTCGAACTTTGAATCAGCCCCGTCATTGCCCGGCCGTACTGATCGCCGCTCCGGCGTCCGGCCAGGGCAAAACCACGGTCACCGCCGCGTTGGCGCGTTTGCACCGCAACCTGGGGCGCAAGGTGCGCGTGTTCAAATGCGGGCCGGACTTTCTCGACCCGATGATCCACGAGCGTGCCAGTGGCGCGCCGGTGTACCAGTTGGACATGTGGATGGTGGGCGAGCAGGAAAGCCGCCGCCTGCTCTGGGAGGCAGCGGGGGAGGCCGACCTGATCCTCATCGAAGGCGTGATGGGCCTGTTCGACGGCACGCCTTCCAGCGCTGACTTGGCGCGGCACTTCGGTGTACCGGTGCTGGGCGTGATCGATGGCACGGCTATGGCCCAGACGTTCGGCGCCCTGGCCCTGGGGCTGGCGCGCTATCAGCCCGACCTGCCATTCGCCGGCGTGCTGGCCAATCGCGTCGGCACCCTGCGCCATGCGCAATTGCTTGAAGGCAGCCTCACTGAGGGCTTGCGTTGGTACGGTGCATTGTCCCGCGAGACCGGCATCGAACTGCCCAGCCGCCACCTGGGCCTGGTGCAAGCCAGCGAACTGAATGACCTTGATATACGCCTGGATGCCGCCGCCCAGGCGTTGGGCAGCAGTTGCGAAGTGGCCCTGCCGCCGCCGGTGACCTTTGCCGCGCCGCACGTGATCGAAACCGAACCCTTGCTGGCCGGTGTGCGGATTGCCGTGGCCCGTGACGAAGCCTTTGCTTTTACTTACGGCGCCAGCCTGGATCTGTTGCGGGCAATGGGCGCGGAGCTGAAGTTCTTCTCACCGATCCATGATCGCCAATTGCCTGAAGCGGACAGCCTCTATTTGCCCGGCGGGTATCCGGAACTGCACCACCAGGCATTGTCGGCCAATACCTCGATGCTGGACGCCATTCGTGCTCATCACGCCGCTGGCAAACCGCTGCTCGCCGAATGCGGTGGCATGCTCTATCTGCTCGACTCGTTGACCGATGTGGAGGGTGAGCGCGCCGAACTGGTTGGCTTGTTGCAAGGTGATGCGGTGATGCAGAAGAAACTCGCGGCCCTGGCGCTGCAAAGCGTCGAGCTGCCGGAGGGGACCTTGCGTGGGCATACCTATCACCATTCCCTGACTAGTACCGAATGGGCGCCGATTGCCCGTGGCCTGAGCCCTAACGGCGGGCGCGGTGCCGAAGCGGTTTACCGACAGGGTCGTTTGACCGCCTCCTATGTGCACTTTTATTTTCCGTCGAATCCTGGCGCGGTGGCCGCGTTGTTTGCGCCCGACCTTGAGACCGCTATCGCAGGCAAGCCAGCTCCCACAGTTGACCCAGTTGCAAACCAATCCAATGTGGGAGCGGGCTTGCTCGCGAAGAGGCCATGACTGACAACGCATTCCCCCAAGCCGACCGCGAAGCCGTCTACCGCGCCATCGCCGAACGCCGCGACATGCGCCACTTCCGCGGTGGCAGCGTCGCGCCTGAACTGCTGCAGCGCCTGCTCCACGCTGCGCACCAGGCGCCCAGCGTCGGCCTGATGCAGCCGTGGCGTTTTATCCGCATCAGCGATCGCTCGTTGCGCAGCCAGATTCAACAGTTGGTAGAAGAAGAGCGCGTACGCACCGCCGAAGCATTGGGCGAGCGCTCCGATGCGTTCATGAAGCTCAAGGTCGAAGGCATCAACGATTGTGCCGAGGTATTGGTCGCCGCCTTGATGGACGATCGCGAGCGCCACATCTTCGGGCGCCGCACCCTGCCGGAAATGGACATGGCCTCGCTCTCCTGCGCCATCCAGAACCTGTGGCTGGCGGCGCGCGTGGAAGGGTTGGGCATGGGCTGGGTTTCGCTGTTCGACCCCCAGGCCCTGGCCGAGTTGCTGGGTTTGCCACCCGGCGCAAAACCCCTTGCAGTGTTGTGCCTGGGGCCGGTGGCCGAGTTTTACCCGGCACCGATGTTGCAGCTTGAAGGCTGGGCCGATCCGCGACCGCTGAGTGACATGCTGTATGAAAACACGTGGGGAGTGAGTCAATGAGTGTGGCCTTGCTGTGTGTGGCTGCGGTGGCGCTGGATGCGCTGCTCGGTGAGCCCAGGCGCTGGCATCCGCTGGTGGCGTTCGGCAATTTCGCCGGGCGCATCGAGCAACGTTTCAATACTGGCGGGCGTGGCTGGCGCAGCCATGGTGTGACCGCGTGGTTTATTGCGGTGGTGCCGCTGACCCTGCTGGCCACGGCGTTGTCGTGGGCGCCTTATATCGGCTGGCTGCTGGAGATCCTGGCGTTGTACTGCGCCCTGGGCATGCGCAGCCTGGGCGAGCACGTGATACCAGTGGCCCAGGCCCTGCGCCGTGATGACCTGGACGAGGCGCGTACAGGTGTGAGTTACCTGGTCAGCCGTCAGACCAGTGAACTGGACCGTACTGAAGTGGCCCGCGCAGCCACCGAATCGGTGCTGGAGAACGGCAGCGATGCGGTATTCGCCGCGTTGTTCTGGTTTGTGGTGGCCGGTGTGCCGGGCGTGGTGCTCTATCGTCTGAGCAACACCCTGGACGCCATGTGGGGCTATCGCAATGAGCGCTTTGAGCGCTTCGGTTGGGCAGCCGCCAGGATCGATGATGTGCTCAACTATATTCCTGCGCGCTTGGTGGCTTTAACCTACGCGTTATTGGGTAAAACCCGCCTGGCGCTCAAATGCTGGCGCACTCAGGGCCCGACTTGGGACAGCCCCAACGCCGGCCCGGTGATGGCGGCAGGGGCCGGTGCCTTGGGTGTGGAGCTCGGCGGCGCGGCGATTTATCACGGCGAGGTGCATCAGCGCCCGCCATTGGGCGAAGGCCCGCCGGCCGACGCCGATTCCATTGATCGCGGCTGGCAACTGGTGCAGCGCGGCGTATGGCTGTGGCTGCTGGTCCTGTGCGTGGGGGCGCAAATCTATGCTTGAACATGGTGGTCGGCTGCGTAAGGCCGCGATTGAGTACGGCATTGCCGAAGCGGATTGGCTCGACCTGTCCAGCGGCCTGGCGCCCTGGCCGTGGCCGATTCCCGAGATTCCCTTGCGTGCCTGGGCGCGCTTGCCGGAAACCGATGACGGCTTGGAGAAGGCTGCCAGCGAGTACTACGGCGCCGGCCCATTGCTGCCGGTGCCGGGCTCTCAGGCCGCGATCCAACTGCTGCCGCGCTTGCGTCGTTCCGGCAAGGTCGGCGTGCTTTCGCCCTGTTACGCCGAACACGCCGAAGCCTGGCGCCGCGCCGGTTATGTGGTGCGCGAAGTGCAGGAGCAGGAAGTCGACTTCTTTCTCGACAGCCTCGACGTGCTGGTCGTGGTCAACCCCAACAACCCCACGGGCTTGAGCCTGAGCCCGCAACGCCTGCTGGACTGGCATGCGCGGTTGGCCCAGCGCGGTGGCTGGCTGGTGGTGGACGAGGCGTTCATTGACGTGACCCCGGACTTGAGCCTGGCCAGCCATGCCGATCAGGTCGGCTTGATCGTACTGCGCTCATTCGGCAAGTTCTTCGGCTTGGCCGGCGTGCGCCTGGGCTTTGTGCTGGCCGAGCGCAAGTTGCTCAAGCTGTTGGCCGAACAGGTCGGGCCCTGGGCCGTCAGTGGGCCGACGCGGGTGTTGGGCCAAGTGTGCCTGCGCGACACCGACGGGCATGCGCGCCAGCGCAGTCGTTGCATCGCAGCCGGCCAGCATCTGTTCGAGTTGCTTGAGCGCCGTGGGCTTCAACCGCACGGCGGCTGCGCATTGTTCCAGTGGTTGATTACCCCCCACGCTGAACGGCTGTACGAATTCATGGCCCAACGCGGCATCCTGCTGCGCCTGTTCGTGCACAACAGCAGCGTGCGCTTGGGCCTGCCCGACACCGACGCCGACTGGCTGCGCCTTGATGAAGCCCTGGCCGCCTACAAGGACGCCACATGACCACGTTGATGGTGCAGGGCACCACCTCCGACGCCGGTAAAAGCACCCTGGTGACTGCGCTGTGTCGCTGGCTGGTACGCCAAGGCGTCGCGGTGGCACCGTTCAAACCGCAGAACATGGCGCTCAACAGCGCGGTGACCGCCGAAGGCGGCGAGATCGGCCGCGCCCAGGCGGTGCAGGCCCAGGCTGCCAACCTGGCGCCCCATACCGACATGAACCCGGTATTGCTCAAGCCCAACAGCGACACCGGCTCCCAAGTGATCATCCATGGCCGTGCGGTCACCAGCATGAATGCCGTGGCCTATCACGACTACAAAGCCATTGCGATGCAAGCGGTGCTGGCCTCCCACGCGCGTTTGAGCCAGGCCTACCCGGTGGTGATGGTCGAAGGCGCGGGCTCACCGGCCGAGATCAACCTGCGCGCCAATGACATTGCCAACATGGGCTTCGCCGAGGCGGTGGACTGCCCGGTGCTGTTGATCGCGGACATCAACCGCGGCGGCGTGTTTGCCCATCTGGTTGGCACCCTGGAGCTGCTGTCGCCCAGTGAACAGGCGCGGGTCAAGGGCTTCATCATCAACCGTTTTCGCGGCGATATCGCGTTGCTGCAACCAGGGCTGGACTGGCTCGAAGCGCGCACCGGCAAACCGGTCGTCGGCGTGCTGCCCTACGTGATGGACCTGCACCTGGAGGCGGAAGACGGCATCGACCAGCGCCAGATCGACAAGGCCGCCCAGGTGCTCAAGGTGGTGGTGCCGGTGCTGCCGCGCATCAGCAACCATACCGACTTCGACCCGCTGCGCTTGCACCCCCAGGTGGACTTGCAGTTCGTCGGGCCGGGCCAGGCGATACCTGCCGCTGACCTGATCATCCTGCCGGGCTCGAAAAGCGTGCGCAGTGACTTGGCCTATCTGCGTGCCAATGGCTGGGACACCGCCGTGGCGCGGCATCTGCGTTATGGCGGCAAGGTACTGGGGATCTGCGGCGGCTTGCAGATGCTCGGCGAGCAGGTCCATGACCCGCTGGGTCTGGAAGGGCTCGCGGGCTCCAGTGCCGGCCTTGGGTTGCTGGCGTTCAGCACCACCCTGGAACAAGAGAAACAACTGCGCAATGTGCGTGGGCGTCTGGTATTGGAAGATGCCGACGTCAGCGGTTATGAAATCCATGCGGGGGTGACCTGCGGCGCTGCCTTGGCAAGCGCTGCGGTCCTGCTGGACGATGGCCGCAGCGATGGCGCGCAGAGCCCTGATGGGCAAGTTCTAGGCACCTACCTGCACGGCTTGTTCGAGACCCCGGCAGCGTGCAGCGCCTTGCTGCGTTGGGCCGGGTTGCAGGAGGTGCAAGAGGTGGATTATCACGGCTTGCGCGAGCGCGATATCGAGCGGTTGGCGGACTTGGTGGAGCACCACTTGGACACCGATTTGTTGCGCAAGCTATGTGGGATCTGACGGTGCTCACACGACCCAACTGTGGGAGCGGGCTTGCCTGCGATAGCCATGTGTATCTACACAACGCTGTAGTGCTCAACGGTAACCACGATGCGAAGCGAGTCGCCCTTGATCTTGATCTGCTTTTGATCTTGATCTTAGGCGCCCCGTTAAACCACGCTGGCCGGAATTCGACAGTGATTTGGGGGGTAAACCGGCAGGGATGCCGGTTTAGCCGCCCCGCGCCATGGATGGCGCGTGGCGGCGGCCCCCCAAATCACTGGCGGATTACGGGCACACCGAGCCTGGGCGAGGTGCCGAGTGGTGGGGCAAGAGCGTTTTGCTTACTTTTGCGCTTTTCAAAAGTGAGCCGCTGTAAAAGCGGAACCCTAAGTGGCCGTTACCGCAGAAATGGATATGTACACGGTCCAACTGTGTTGACTGTCAGGCCGTCTTCGCAGGCAAGCCAGCTCCCACATTTGGGTCGCGGTGCGTCAGCTGGATCAGCGTCGGCTGTCAGGCCGTCACGGGAGCAAGCTCCCTCGCCACATCATTTGCCAGGGGCCTTTGCATGTATCAATTGATCCTCGGCGGTGCCCGTTCGGGTAAGAGCCGCCTGGCCGAAAAGCTTGCCGCAGAGAGCGGGCTTGCCGTCATTTATATCGCCACCAGCCAACCGCTCGACGGTGAGATGAGCGAGCGCGTCGCGCTGCACCGCCAGCGTCGTCCCGATCATTGGGGCCTGGTTGAAGAGCCCATCGACCTGGCGCGTGTGCTACAGGAAAACGCCGCCACTGATCGCTGTCTGCTGGTGGATTGCCTGACCTTATGGCTCACCAATCTTCTGATACTCGAAGACCCGGCTCGCCTTGCATCCGAGCGTGATCAACTGTTGCAAACCCTGGCCTCGCTGCCGGGGGAGATCATTTTTGTCAGCAACGAGACCGGTCTGGGTGTCGTGCCGCTGGGCGAGTTGACTCGCCGTTATGTGGATGAAGCCGGTTGGCTGCATCAAGCCTTGGCCGAGCAATGTCAGCGCGTTGTGCTGACGGTTGCCGGCCTGCCCCTGACTTTGAAAGGTACTGCGTTATGACCGATTCCTGGTGGCTCAACCCCTGCAAGGCGGTGGATACCACGGCCCACGAACAGGCGCTGGCGCGTCAGCAGCAGTTGACCAAGCCCGCCGGTTCCCTCGGCCAGTTGGAGGCCCTGGCGGTGCGGCTGGCGGGTTTGCAGGGCCAGGTCAAACCGACGGTAGATCACCTGTGGATCGCGATTTTTGCCGGCGATCACGGTGTGGTCGCTGAAGGCGTGTCGGCATTTCCCCAAGAGGTCACCGGGCAGATGCTGCAAAACTTCGTCACCGGTGGCGCGGCGATCAGCGTGTTGGCGCGGCAACTGCAAGCGCAATTGGAGGTGATTGACCTCGGCACGGTCACGCCGTCCCTGGATTTGCCCGGCGTTCGTCACCTGAATATCGGTGCGGGCACGGCTAATTTCGTGCATGGCCCGGCGATGACCCAAGCCCAAGGGCAGTTGGCCTTGCAAGCTGGACGAGACAGCGCACGCCGTGCCCTGGAAAGCGGCGCGCAACTCTTTATCGGCGGTGAGATGGGCATCGGCAATACCACTGCCGCCAGTGCCTTGGCCTGCGCATTGCTGGATTGCCAGGTCACTGACCTCACAGGCCCTGGCACCGGTTTGAATGCCGCAGGGGTCAGCCACAAGGTCGCGGTCATCGAGCGCGCCCTGGGGTTGCACGCCGGTCAGCGCAGCGATGCGTTGCAAACCCTGTTCAATCTCGGCGGTTTTGAAATTGCTGCCTTGGTTGGCGCCTACCTGGCCTGCGCCCAGGAAGGCATCGTGGTGCTGGTGGATGGGTTCATCTGCAGCGTGGCCGCGATGGTGGCGGTGCGCTTGAACCCGGCGTGCCGCGAATGGTTGGTGTTCGGCCATCGGGGGGCCGAGCCGGGCCATCGCCATGTGCTGCATAGCCTCGATGCGCAACCGTTGCTGGAACTGGGCCTGCGCCTGGGCGAAGGCAGCGGCGCGGCGTTGGCGGTGCCTTTGTTGCGCCTGGCGTGTGCGCTGCACGGGCAGATGGCGACCTTCGCCGAAGCCGCCGTGGCGGACCGCCCCGCATGACCTTACGCCTGGACCTGCTGCGTCACGGCGAAACCGAACTGGGCGGAGGCCTGCGTGGCAGCCTGGACGATGCGCTGACCGCCAACGGCTGGCGGCAGATGCGCGACGCAGTGGTGGGGCAGGGGCCGTGGGATCGGCTGATCAGCTCACCGCTGCAACGCTGCGCTCTGTTCGCCCAGGAGTTGGGGGCACAGCTCGATGTGCCGGTGACTCTGGAGGCCGATCTGCAAGAGCTGCACTTCGGCGCGTGGGAAGGGCAGAGTGCGGCCGCGTTGATGGACACCGATGCCCAAGGGCTGGGCTTGTTCTGGGCCAACCCCTATGAATTCACGCCGCCGGAAGGCGAGCCTGTCATCCAGTTTTCCGCGCGCGTGCTTGGCGCTGTCAGGCGGCTGCATCAGGCCTATGCTGGCCAGCGCGTGCTGTTGATCAGCCATGGCGGTGTAATGCGCCTGCTGCTGGCCCAGGCGCGAGGGTTGCCCCGTGAGCAACTGCTGAATGTCGAAGTGGGCCACGGTGCCCTGTTCGGCCTGCAGGTTGCGGCCGATGGCGTGTTGAAGGAAGGGCGCTGATGCTGCTGCCGTTCTGGATCGCCCTGCAATTTCTCAGCAGCCTGCCCATTCGCTTGCCGGGTATGCCGCAGCCTCAAGAGCTGGGCCGTTCGTTGCTGTTTTATCCGCTGGTAGGGTTGCTGTTCGGCGTGCTGTTATGGGGCCTCAACCAGGTGTTGCAGGGTACCCCGTTGCTGTTGCACGCCGCGTTGCTGCTCACCGCCTGGGTGCTGCTCAGCGGTGGCCTGCACCTGGACGGGCTGGCCGACAGCGCCGATGCCTGGTTGGGCGGTTTTGGCGACCGGGAGCGCACCCTCAGCATCATGAAAGACCCGCGCAGCGGCCCGATTGCGGTGGTCACCCTGGGGCTGGTGCTGCTGCTCAAGTTCAGCGCGTTGGTGGCGTTGATCGAACAACACAATGGCGCCGCCTTGATCCTGGCGCCTTTGATCGGACGTGCTTCGATGCTGGCGCTGTTTCTCACCACGCGCTATGTGCGGGCGGGCGGATTGGGCCAGGCACTGTCAGATCATCTGCCGCGAATTGTCGGCCAACAGGTGCTGATCCTCAGCGGGTTGGCCTGCATCCTGATCGGTGGTTTCAGCGGCGGCATCGCGGTGTTGCTGGCGGTCCTGTGTTTCGTGTGGCTGCGCCAGTTGATGGTCAAGCGTCTGGGCGGCACCACGGGCGACACCGCTGGCGCACTGCTGGAGCTGCTTGAAGTTGCGGTACTGGTCGGGCTGGCGTTGTAACGCTTTCTTGCAATTGGTTAACTCCGGGTATATACACGCTCTATGCTTGCCTCCCAATGTTTATGCACCAACCTGCGACGTGCCGCCCGTGGCGTCAGCAGGCACTACGACGGCGCTCTCGACGGCTTCGGGATCAACGTTGCCCAGTATTCTCTGTTGTGCAACCTGCAGCGTCTCGACCAGCCGAGCATTTCCAGCCTGGCGGACGCCATGGGCTTGGATCGCAGCACCCTGGGGCGCAACCTGCGCGTCCTGGAAGGCGAAGGACTGGTGCAGTTGGTGGAGGGCGACGATTTGCGCAACCGCCTGGTGGTGTTGACTGACGCCGGCCATGAACGGCTAGGCGCTGCGTTGCCGGCGTGGGAAGCAGCGCAACAGAAACTGATTGATAAGCTCGGCGCCGAAAAGCGCGAAATGTTGTTGGCCTTGCTGGATGAACTTGCCTGAGCGGCGGTTTGTTCGACTACAAGCGGGTATATACCCGCGAACGGAGAATAAGAAATGACCTCGATGTGGCGCACCAGTGGTTGGGTCCTTTTAGGCAGTGCGCTGATCCTGGCGTTGTCCTTGGGCGTACGGCATGGCTTTGGCCTGTTCCTGGCGCCGATGAGCAGCGAATTCGGTTGGGGGCGTGAAACCTTTGCCTTTGCTATCGCCTTGCAGAACCTGATCTGGGGCTTGGCGCAGCCATTTACCGGGGCCTTGGCCGACCGTTTCGGCGCGACCAAGGCGGTGTTTGTCGGCGGGGTGTTGTACGCCGTGGGCCTGGTGCTGATGGGCATGTCCGACTCTGCGTGGTCGTTGTCCCTGAGCGCAGGCTTGCTGATTGGTATTGGCCTGTCCGGCACCTCGTTCTCGGTGATTCTCGGCGTGGTTGGCCGCGCCGTAGCGCCGGAAAAACGCAGCATGGCCATGGGCATTGCCAGCGCCGCCGGCTCGTTCGGCCAGTTCGCCATGGTGCCCGGCACCCTGGGCCTGATTGGCTGGCTGGGCTGGTCGGCCGCCTTGCTGGCGCTGGGCTTGATGGTGGCGCTGATCCTGCCGCTGGTCGCCATGCTCAAGGACCGGCCGCTGGCGGTCACGGTGGGCCAGCAAACCCTGGGCGAAGCGCTGAAAGAGGCCTGCTCCCACTCCGGCTTCTGGCTGCTGTCCTTCGGCTTTTTTGTGTGCGGTTTCCAAGTAGTGTTCATCGGTGTGCACTTGCCGGCGTACCTGGTCGACCAGCACCTGCCGGCCACGGTGGGCACCACGGTGCTGGCCTTGATTGGCCTGTTCAACGTATTTGGCACCTACACGGCGGGTTGGCTCGGTGGCCGCATGTCCAAGCCGCGTCTGCTCACCGGCTTGTACCTGTTACGGGCGGTAGTGATTGTGTTGTTCCTGTGGGCGCCGGTCACCGAGGTCACGGCGTATCTGTTTGGCATGGCGATGGGATTCTTGTGGCTGTCCACGGTGCCGCTGACCAATGGCACCGTCGCGACCCTGTTTGGGGTGCGCAACCTCTCGATGCTCGGCGGGATTGTGTTCCTGTTCCACCAGCTTGGCTCGTTCCTCGGCGGGTGGCTGGGCGGGGTGGTCTATGATCGAACCGGTAGCTACGATTTGATCTGGCAGGTGGCAATTTTACTCAGCCTGCTCGCCGCCGCGCTGAATTGGCCGGTGCGTGAGCGGCCGGTGGCACGTATTCAGGCGCAGATGGAGGCTGCATGAGCATGACAGCGCGTCTTATGCTGGTGGCTGTGGGGATGGTGTTATTGCTGCTGGCCTGGTGGGGCTGGCAGCAGGGCGGCCTGGCATTGATGCAACTGGGCATGGCGATCTGCTAAGTTGTGGGTCTGAACTGACTCAAGGACTTTTGACATGCAGATGCGCTGGCTCGCTGTACCCGTCCTGATGGCTATTGGCAGCGTGGCGATGGCCGCCAGTTGCCCACCGTTGCTTGCGGGCCAATTGCCCAAGCTGCGGGCCAAGGAATCCATCGACCTGTGCCAGCAATTCGCTGGCAAGCCCTTGGTGATCGTTAACACAGCGAGCTTCTGCGGCTTTGCCCCACAGTTCAAAGGTCTGGAAGCGTTATATCAGCGCTACAAGGGCCAGGGCCTGGAAGTGATCGGCGTGCCGTCCGATGACTTCAAGCAGGAAGCCAAGACCGGGGAGGAAACCGCCAAGGTCTGCTACGTGAACTATGGCGTGACCTTCACCATGACCGAGCCGCAGAAGGTCAAGGGGCCGGATGCGGTGCACCTGTTCAAGGTGCTTGCACAGCAGGCCGACGCGGCGCCGAAGTGGAATTTCTACAAGTATGTGGTGGATCGCCAAGGCAATGTTGTGGCCAGTTTTTCCAGCCTGACCAAGCCGGACAGTCCGGAGCTGATCAAGGCGGTGGAACAGGCATTGGCTTCCAAACCCTGACCGCCAGCCAAACAAAAGCCCGCCTCCTTCACAGGGGAGCGGGGCTTTTTTATACGACTGCGGTTAGAACTTGTAGGTCATGCCCAAGCCGAAACCGTTGGCGCTGTTTTCATACTTGGCGTTGTAGCTGGCCAATTGGTTGGAGCGTGAAATCTTGACGTCCTCTTCCTTCAGGTAGGAGTAGGCCAGGTCGATGGTCATGTTATCCATGACCTGGTAGCCCAGGCCCAGGCTGAAGATGGTACGGTCGCCGGTCGGGATGCGCGGTGAGCGATCCGTGTTGTTGGTAGGCGACTGGTCGAATGTCAGGCCGGTACGCAGTACCACTTGCTTGGTGAGCTGGTACGAAGTACCCACGGCGTAGGCCCAGGTGTCGTGCCAGTTCTGGTCTTCCTTGATTGTGCTGACCAGGCCTGGGGCAAGCGCGCCGCCAGTAGC
Source organism: Pseudomonas sp. CCI1.1 (assembly GCF_034348165.1). NCBI lineage: Bacteria > Pseudomonadati > Pseudomonadota > Gammaproteobacteria > Pseudomonadales > Pseudomonadaceae > Pseudomonas > Pseudomonas sp. CCI1.1. The sequence continues at coordinate 2,710,932 of NZ_CP133780.1, read as the reverse complement.
GCCGCTGACGCCTTCGTTCTTGACGGTGATGTCTTTGAGGCGGCTCCAGCGTGTCCAGGTTGCACCGGCATAGAGTTTCCACGCGTCGGTCAGGTCTTGAGTGACGGACAGGTCGTAGGACTCAGGTGTGTCGATTTTCAGCGAGGCGTCATAGCGGTTGCTGCGCAGGAACGGCGAGGTCGCGGTCGGTGCGGTGACTTCGGTGTGGCCGTCCAGCTTGTAGCTGACCTTGGAGTGGTAGGTCAGGCCGACACGGGTGGTATCGGTGGCCTGGACCAGTACGCCGATGTTGAAGCCCAGCGCGGTGTCGTCACCCTTGATCTTGATATTGGTGTCTGGCGCGCGAGGGTTCAGCGTCAGGTCCGATTCCAGGGTGCCGGCGATGCGGTTGATGGTCGGGCCAAAACCCACGGAAACGCGGTCGTTGAAGGCGTAGCTGACAGTCGGTTGCAAGGTGATGACTTTCACTTCGCTCTTGCTGCCAAAGCCACGGCCCTGGAAGCCGCTTTCGTAGTCGGTCACCAGGCCGAACGGCGCATAGACGCCGAAGCCGACAGCCCACTGGTCGTTAAGTTTATTGGTGTAGAAACCGAAAGGAACGGCGGTGAAAGGCACCATATCGCCTTTGTTGCTGCCAGCGGAGCGGCCGCTGACATTGCTGATATCGGTGGAGGCATCAATGGCTGCAACGCCACCGGTGATCTGTTGGCCTTCCAGACGTGCCATACCGGCAGGGTTACCGAACACAGTACTCGCATCATCGGCAGAAGAAGAGCGACCTGCGAAACCGGTACCCATCCCGCTCACGCTCTGTTCGTTGAGCGCAAAGCCGCTGGCGAACAGTTGGGAGGATGCCATGGCAACGGCGAGGCTAAGTGTGGTCTTGAGCATTACTTTTTTCATTATTAGAACTCCGTGTGATCACCGCTGCGGAAAGTATCAATAAATTTCACATCGCGCTATAGGCTGTAATGCAGGAGATAGAGCGGTTTTGTAGGACAATCCGACCAAAATTGCCGTTTTTTGCCGAATCTTGCAATTTGCCCGGTCAGCAAGCTGCCTGTTTCATGGGGCTTACACAGGTTTGCCACGCTTGGGTGAAATCTCGCAGGCGGCCTTGTGGATGGAATATTTCTTTCCAGATACGCGCCATGGCCAGCACATCGCCGGGTGCGGGAAGGGCGGGGCGTTGTTGTTCCACCAGCAACCAGGCGATGGCCGTGGCGTAGCGCAGGTTCACGGTCAACTCCAACTGAGGCGCGCTGAGGAACGCATGTTGGCTGGCCAGCCCGCGCACCAGGCTGGCGCGTTCCGGGTCCAGCGCCAGGTAGTTATCCCAGAGCGCGCGGTGGCGTGGTTCGGTGATGCTGTAGAGGCCGTGGCCGCGGCGGTCATGCAGCGCCGAGCCCAGTTCTGACTGGCTGGCGGCAATGCCCAGCAGCAGGGATTCGGCTGTCGAGCTGTGGCGGCCGAGGTACATCAGCGTCGGCCTGATCACATAACGACACAATTCACTGGCGGCAATACCCATACGAGCCTCAGTCCTTGCAAAGAGTGGACGAGCCTGAGAAGGGGGGCTTGGCAGCGGTGAATCGGATCTCAGGCCCGTCGTAAGCGGATCACGCCGCTTGAGTTGAAGTGTAGTGTCATATTCACGATGTAAAGGACTGTTTTTAAAACATCTTCTGCAACTGGTTATAACGTTTATATCCATTTGTACTTAGCCCGGCGAACTCAGGGCCAAATTCCAGGATCGAGTAGGAGGCGGATTCACATCCGCCGTCCTCTCACACCACCGTACGTACGGTTCCGTATACGGCGGTTCAGGTTATACGGTTAAGTCGGTTTATCGTATCCAGTATCGAGACCAGCCCGAGGCGGTCCCACAGCTTCTTCGGCAACGCCTGATTCATATGGGGCGCTCCCGAGTTCCACCATGGGCCTCGGCCATTGACTGCCGATTTCCACGCCCGCGCCGCATTAAGTCCCAAGCGTATCAAGTTGCGCGCCCTCGTAGAGGGCCGCTTCCATTGACGCCAGACGATACAGCGAAGCTTGTGACGCACCCAGCCGTCCAATTCCTCAAGTGGCCGTCTGCTCTGGCTCAGCTTGAAGTAGCCCGCCCATCCGCGCAGCACGGGGTTTATCCGCTCGATGACAGTCGCCACCTTGTGGCCCCGCGCTTTACGTAGCAGCTCTCTGAGCCGGTCGCGCAAGCGACCCAGGCTCATCGTCGCCACTCTCAGTCTCGGTTGCTGATGCCAGCTCATCCCGTAACCCAAGTAATCACACATCCAAGACCCGGCTACTCGGCTCTTATCCCGATTCAGCGTTAGTTTCAGGCGCTGATTCAGGAAGCGCTCAACACTGGCCATCACTCGTTCGCCAGCACGAGGGCTGCGCACATAGATGTTCGCATCGTCGGCATAACGCACGAAGCGATGACCCCGCCGTTCCAGCTCGCGGTCGAGTTCGTTGAGCAGGATGTTCGACAGCAACGGCGAGAGCGGGCCGCCTTGCGGCGTCCCTTCCTGCCGTCGGCTGGCGATCCCACCCGACATCTCACCGGCTTGGAGGTACCGCCGGATCAGTCTGAGCACGCGTTTATCTACGATTTGGCGCGCCACGTACGCCATCAGGAGATCGTGGTTGACCCGGTCAAAGAATTTCTCAAGATCGAGTTCCACGCACCAGCGATGCCCTGCCGCCACATGGGCGCGGGCTGTCTCGATGGCTTGGTGGGCGCTTCTGCCCGGACGGAAGCCGTAGCTGTAATCCGAAAACAGCGGGTCGAAGATCGGCGTGAGCTGTTGCAGCAGTGCCTGTTGGATCAGGCGATCCACGACGCAGGGAATGCCCAGTTGTCGGGTGCCGCCTTTGGGTTTGGGGATGTCGACGGCGCGTACACCTTGCGGGTGGTATTCGCCGGCCAGCAACCTCCTCTGGAGGATCGGCCAATACTGATTCACGTAGTCCGCCAAGTCGTCGACCGTCATGCCATCGGCACCCGGCGCGCCCTTGTTGCTGACCACGCGCTGATACGCACGTCTGAGGTTGGCCGGTGCAAGCACCCGCGCCATCAGCGTGTCCGGCTCCGCGTTCGTCCACGTCACAGATGCCGTCGATACCTTTGCGCTGTCAGCCGTCATCCTCGGATTCTGTCCGGGACTCGGAGTCACAGTCTTCTCTTGGAGAAATTTCTGCATTTCGGTATTCAACGAGACTCTGACGCCTACTGGCGGCATAACCTGTTCGGCCCTTGGTGGCGCGGTTATTCGCCACTTACTACGGCTTCGGCTGACTTCTGCACGCTCATCCCATCGCCTCTCGACGCTCGGTAGCACACTGGCAAACGTGCAGATCTCCCAGGGTAATTCGCGCGACCTTCCTGCTTATGCCTGTCGGATCTACGTCACAGCGTTCCGTGCAAGTATTGGGCTTTGAAGATTTTGGCCTTCTTACCCCGCTGCGCCGCCTCTATCCGCTTCCTGTTCGTCAGGCCAGCATTTTGCCTCGGGCTTCCTTCAGATTCGCAGTCACCCGCGACACCCTTGCCTCTGGCTAACACTTCCCCTTGCCGGGTGTGTAGAGGACTTTCACCTCCCAGTCACCAGCGTGGCCACCACAGCCAAGCTGGTTGCGCTTGCGCGCAACGCGCCATGCCTGGCGCACCAATAAAAAACCCTGTTATTCAAACAGGGTTTTTGAGGTTTCAGCGACGCGGGTCGATCAGGCAGTCAGTGCCTGACGGGTACGATCGATCACGGCCTGCAGCGGTTCTGCGCTGGAGTATTGATCGGGGTACAGGCGTTCGCTGTGACGAGCGATGCCGTGTTCGTTGACCAGGGTGAAGCTGAAGCAGCCTTTGCGAGCGGCCATGATCAGGCAGTTCATTGGGGCAAAAGCGTTGGTGAGGGTGCGAATGGCATCCTGAGTGTGGATTTGAGCGTTCATATTATTGGTGTTCCTACAAATGACACGGATAAGAACCGTGCAACGTTAAAACGTTCCAGTAACGCTGATCACCATTGATCAAACGAAGAACCCGACTGGAACAAAGCAGCCAGTTTGAAGCGCAATTAAATTTGGCGCGCTTGGGCTGGCAGGTAGGTACTTAGGAGGGCAGGCAACACAACAAGGGCAAAGGTTCTGGGCCCAGGGTGGAGATCCTGATCAATTTGCAGGTTGGTTCGGTCAGAGTATTGGAACTTCGCGCCACCCTTTGCTTGTTCAAAGGCAGTGTCGTCGCAAGGAATACCTGGAAACCATCTAGGTGGCCGATCCCATGTGGTTCAGGGGACGTGTTCGACCAGAATTGACTTTCAGCTTGGTACTAACGCCGCGGATAGTAACGGATTGAAACAGGGAAGGGAAGGCCGCTTGCAAAAAAACTTCGTTCAGCCGCCGAGTAACTCGCAATAGACCAGCACGGTCATGGATGCGGCCAAGGCACAGCCCAGACCGTAGGCGGCGAGCGTCAGCCGCAAGGACTGGCCGGTCTCGATCATGCGGATCACATCGCCCATGTCGTTAATTCTGCCATCACTGAGTTCGATGCACAGAATCACGGCGGTAAAGGCGGCCGATAGCAGGATAGCAATAGCAAACAGTGCGCCGTCCGGCGAGGGGAGCGCGGCATTGATCCCAAGCGAGGTCGCGCAGATGGCCAGCAGCAGCCCGGCGAATAACAGAATTCCTTTCATCGGCCCTACTGGTTTGCATTGGCGGTGGCGCAGTGTGGCGAGCCGAGGCAGATTTGAAAAGCCCTCGGGTTTGCGCGCTTAGTAACATGTTTAACCGGTGTTGAATCAAAAAACGCCGACGATATAACCAGCCGATCGGGACTTGTGCACATTTGTGGTCAAAGGTGTAACCCTGCTGCCACGGGTGTGCAAGTGCGCCCATTTGCCTGTAATCAAAATTTAAGTCAATGAAAAATCTCGCTTTTTTTTATTGGTGAAAAAATCGTCAGTTTGACCGCGGCCCCCGTTCCATGGGGCTTTGCGCCTGTTCAAGGGGGGTTGTCCACTGAGTTATCCACAGCTTCTGTGGATTGTCCCGAGCGCTTGCTCTAGGACGGGCGTGCACGGTTTTTTCAGCTTTACCTGTACGAAAAAAAGAGTAGAGTGGCGCGCCTTCCGTTCTGCCCCACAGTGCTTTATGAAGTTTCGCTCAGTATCATCTTCTGTTACCGACACGCTCCAAACTGTTACCGCGCCCAAGCGTTTTTCCTTGAAGGTTGCTTTGTGGCTGCTCGACAGCCCGCGCCTGGGGCAGAGCAACAATATCAAGCATCTCGCCGGACGCTTGCTCAAGCAGCCCGCCCGCGAAGGCGTGGTGGCCGCTCAGAGCCGTCTTGGCCAACTGATGTGCCGCGAGTGCGGAAATGCCCGTGACCGGCGCATCGGCCACGATTTGTTGCGTTCGGCTGCTCGCGCCGGCGACCGTCGCGCCCAGCGCGAACTGGGGCAGGTCGAAGACTGAGCTGTCCTCCGGCCTTAGGCTTGGTTACCCTTGATCTTTTTCGGTGATGGCAGAAATGGCTATGGTGTTTGACTGGACCAGTATCGCCTTGGGTCTTGTGGGCGCAGCCGTGCCGCTACTGGCGCTGTGCTGGCAACTCCAGCGGCGCCTGACCGCACGCACCACCGGCTGGGAGTTGCTGGAGGAGCGCCTGGCGACCGCACAACTGGCCCAGGAAGGGCTCGCCGCGCAACTGGACGCCAGTCGCGATGAGATCAGTGACCTCAGCCAGGCCAATGCCGCCAAACAAGCCGACCTGGCGGCGCTGCGCCGTGAAGTCGAGCTGTTGCAGATCGACCGCGATAACGCCCGCGATGCCGCGCACGCCTGGAACCTCGACCGTAGCGCCAAGGAAACCGAACTGCGTCGCCTCGACGCCTTGGCCGCGGCCCTGAGCGCCGAATTGCGTGAGCAGCAAGAGAGTCATCAGCAACGCCTCACCGACCTGCAAGGCTCACGAGACGAACTGCGTGCGCAATTTGCCGAGCTGGCCGGCAAGATCTTCGACGAGCGTGAGCAACGCTTCGCCGAAACCAGTCAGGACCGCCTGGGCCAACTTCTGGACCCGCTCAAGGAACGTATCCAGTCCTTCGAGAAGCGTGTCGAAGAAAGCTATCAGAACGAAGCCCGTGAGCGCTTTTCCCTCGCCAAAGAGCTTGAGCGCCTACAGCAATTGAACCTGCGTCTGTCGGACGAAGCCACTAACCTGACCCGCGCTCTCAAGGGCCAGAAAACCCAGGGTAACTGGGGGGAGCTGATTCTTGAACGAGTGCTGGAACACGCGGGCCTGGAGAAGGGCCGTGAGTACCAGACCCAGGTCAGCCTCAAAGGCCCGGATGGCGAGCGTTTCCAGCCCGATGTGCTGATCATGTTGCCGGGCGACAAGCAGGTGGTGGTCGACTCCAAGGTCAGCTTGACCGCCTATCAACAGTACGTGGCGGCGGATGACGAGGTGATTGGCCAGGCCGCGTTGAAGCAACACGTGCTGTCCCTGCGTAATCATGTCAAAGGCTTGGCCGGCAAGGACTACAAGCGCCTGGAGGGTTTGCACAGCCTGGATTTCGTCCTGCTGTTCGTACCGATCGAGGCTGCCTTTTCTGCGGCATTGCAGGCCGAGCCCAACCTGTTCCAGGAAGCCTTCGACCGCCATATCGTAATCGTCAGTCCCACGACCTTGCTCGCCACCCTGCGCGTGATCGACAGCCTGTGGAAGCAGGAGCGCCAGAGCCAGAACGCGCGGGAAATTGCCGAGCGTGCCGGCTGGCTGTATGACAAGTTCGTGTTGTTTATCCAGGACCTGGACGAAGTGGGCAACCGGCTACAACAGTTGGACAAGGCCTACAGCGCGGCGCGCAACAAGCTGACGGATGGGCGTGGGAACCTGGTCAGCCGTACCGAGCAACTAAGGTTGCTCGGCGCCCGCGCCAGTAAGAGCTTGCCGGCGGATCTGCTGGAGCGGGCGATGACCGATTCGGATGGCGTGGCGCATCTCCCGGAATAATAAATAGGGGTCTAAATTGCTCCCACAAATAGCTCGAATACAGCCCCGTTACAGGGGCAGATGTCTGCTCAACAGCGCCCGCAACGCCGCCGGCTTCACCGGTTTGGCCAAGTAATCCAACCCCGCCCCGTGCACCTCGGCCACCATCTCCGGTCGCCCATCGGCACTGATCACCACACCGGGAATCGGCTCGGCCAGTTGCGCACGCAGCCAGCCCATCAACTCGGTACCGGTTTCGCCGTGGTCCAGGTGGTAGTCCACCAACGCCAGTTGCGGGCGGATACCGTCGGCTAGCAGTGCCGCGCATTCGGCCTGGTTGGCGGCCGTCCAGACTTCACAGCCCCAGCGCGTTAGCAGGCTGCGCATGCCGATCAGGATGCTGTCTTCGTTATCCACGCATAGCACCCGTGCGCCACTCAAGGGCAGGCCGGTTTCTGTGGGCGGCTTGGGTTGCACGCTGGCCTGGTTGCGGGCCAGCGGCACGCACACGCTGAAGACGCTGCCTTTGCCCGGCCAGGAGCGCACGCTCAGGCGATGGCCCAGCACGCGGCACAGACCGTCGGCAATCGCCAGGCCCAGGCCCAGGCCCTTTTCGGCACGGGTCTGGTGGCTGTCCAGGCGCTTGAACTCTTCGAAGATCACCTTTTGTTTATCCGGCGCAATGCCAGGGCCGCGGTCCCAGACCTCCAGGCAGAGTTCGCCCTTGCGGCGACGTACGCCTAGCAGCACTGGGCCGTCGGCATAACGGAAGGCATTGGTCAGAAAGTTCTGCAAAATTCGCCGTAAAAGTTTGATATCGCTGTCGACCCGCAAACGGCTGCCGCGCCAGCGGAAGCGCAAGTGTTGATCCTGGGCCAGCGCCTTGAATTCTGCACCCAGGGTGTCGAACAGCTCGTTGAGGACAAAGGGTTGGCGTTGTGGGTTGATCTTGCCGTTTTCCAGGCGCGAAATATCCAGCAAATCACTGATCAAGTCTTCAGCCGAGCGCAGCGAGCTGTCCAGGTGCTGCACCAATTGCCGTGCCTCACTGGACAGGCCATCGGTCTGGTGGGAGAGGGCGGCGGAAAACAGCCGCGCAGCGTTCAGCGGTTGCATCAGGTCATGGCTCACGGCCGCCAGGAACCGCGTCTTCGACTGGCTGGCGGATTCGGCCACGCCCTTGGCGTCGGTGAGGGCCACGTTCAGTTGCGACAGTTCATGGGTGCGCTCGGTCACCCGCTGCTCCAGGCCCTCGTTGGCTTCGGTCAGTGCTTGTTCGGCTTCGCGGAAGGCGGTGATGTCGGTGAAGCTCATGACAAACCCGCCGCCGGGCATCGGGTTGCCGATCAACTCGATCACCCGGCCATTGGGGAACAAGCGCTCGGAGGTGTGCGCACGCCCCTGGCGCATCCAGTGCAGGCGACGCGCCACGTGCACTTGCGCTTCGCCAGGGCCACACAGGCCGCGCTCGGCGTTGTAGCGAATGATGTCTGCAATGGGCCGGCCGACGCTGATCAAGCCGTCCGGGTAGTTGAACAGTTCCAGGTAACGCCGGTTCCAGGCCACCAGCTTGAGCGACTGGTCCACCACGCTGATGCCCTGGGTGATGTTCTCGATGGCGCCTTGCAGTAGGGCGCGGTTGAACTGCAGCACTTCCGAGGCTTCGTCGGCGATACGGACCACGTCCTCCAGTTGCATTTCCCGCCCTTCGATTGCCGCTTTCACCACCGCCCGCGTCGAGGAGGCCCCGAGTACGCCGGCCAGCAAGCGTTCGGTGTGGGCGATCCAATCGTTATCGGCATTCTGGTTGGGGTTGAAGCCTTTGCCTTGGCGGTAGGCGAAGCGAATAAAGCTCTGCTGGGCCCGTTCTTCCCCGACGAAGCGCGCCGCGAGGCTGAGCAGGTCGCTGATCTGCACCGACAGCATGGAGCGCGCACTCGCACGCTGGTTGATTTCCTGGCCGATAAAACGGCCTGCCTGCCAGTGCTCGGAAACCCGTGTGCGCGACAGCATCGACACCCACACGAAGAGGGTGAAATTCCCCGCCAGGGAGAACACGGTGCCCAAGGTCAGCGACGTGACCGACAGCCCGAACGGGTGGGAATGCATCCAGGTCAGGCCGGGGAAAAGGCTGAGCGACCAGCCCAGACTTTTCGCCGTCACTGGCAAGACCAAGGTGTAGAACCACAGGAAGGTACCGGCGGCCAAACCGGCAAACACCCCACGCCGGTTGGCCTGCTTCCAATAGAGTGCGCCGAGCATCGCCGGGGCCAGTTGGGTCACAGCGGCAAAGGCGATCTGGCCGATGGTCGCCAGGCTGGCAGTGGAGCCCAGCAAGCGGTAGCTCACGTACGCCAGCAGCAGGATGATCACAATGCTCACCCGGCGAACCGACAGCATCCAGTGGCGAAAGACTTCGAATGGCCGCTCGGCGCTGGATCGGCGCAACAGCCATGGCAGCAGCATATCGTTGGAGACCATCGTCGACAGTGCAATGCTCGCCACGATCACCATGCCAGTGGCCGCTGATGCACCGCCAATGAATGCCAGCACGGCGAGGGCAGGATGGGCCTCGGCCATTGGCAGGCTGATCACATAGGAGTCCGGCAGCACCGAGCTGGGCAACAGCATCTTGCCGCCCAAGGCGATGGGCACCACGAACAGTGCCGCGAGGATCAAATAAGCCGGGAACACCCACTTGGCCAGGCGCAAATCCTGGGGGTCGATGTTCTCCACCACCGTCACATGAAATTGTCGCGGCAGGCAGATGATCGCCATCATGGCGACGCCGGTCTGTACCACCATCGAAGGCCAGTTGATGGTCTCTTTCCAGTATTCCTCCAGGCGCGGGGCGAGCATGGCCTGGCTGAACAGATCGCCGAAACCGTCGTACAAGCCGTAGGTGACAAACGCACCGACGGCGAGAAAAGCGAACAGCTTGACCAGCGACTCAAACGCAATCGCCAGCACCATGCCGCGGTGGTGTTCGGTGGCGTCGAGGTTGCGTGTGCCGAACACGATGGTAAACAGCGCCAGCACCAGCGACACGATCAAGGCCGTGTCCTGGGCGCGGGTGCCGGTGGTGTCGGGGCCGGCGCCGATCAGCAGGTTCACGCCCAGTACGATGCCTTTGAGCTGCAGCGCGATATAGGGCAGCACGCCCACCAGGCAAATAAGTGCCACCACCACCGCCAGGGACTGGGACTTGCCGTAGCGGGCAGCGATAAAGTCGGCGATGGAGGTAATGTTTTCCTGCTTGCTGATCAGGATCATTTTCTGCAACACCCAGGGTGCCAGCACCAGCAACAGCACAGGTCCCAGGTAGATCGGCAAGAATGCCCACAGTTGTTCGGCGGCTTGGCCTACGGCGCCGAAGAAGGTCCAACTGGTGCAGTACACCGCCAGTGACAGGCTATACACCCAGGCACGCACGCGCGGTGGCAGCGGCGCATGGCGGCGGTCACCGTAAAAGGCGATGGCAAACATAGTGGCCATATAGGCCAGGGCAACGGCGGCGATCAGCCCGCTGGACAGCGTCATGGTAACTCCGAGCATAAGAACACCCGGGCATTCCAGGCCCGGTTGGACAGTCTCGCATGATGCCTGGTGTTAGTCAGTGTCGACCAAGGTCGTGTGGGATCGAATGTCGCAGGTGGTGCTCAGCGTGGCGGCAGGGTTTTCTGGCGCAGGATGTAGATCGTCACCAGCACCGCACTGGTCAGCATAAAGCCCCGTGCCCATGGCAGCGGCACCAGGTAGCAGGAAATCGAGATGCTCAACCACATCAAGCCAATGGCGTAGACCTTGCCTTTGAGCGGGATGCCATTGCCGTCCAGGTAATCGCGCACCCAGGGCCCCAGGCGCGGGTGTTCCACCAGCCAGTGGTAGAAGCGCGGGGAGCTGCGAGCGAAACAGGCGGCGGCGAGTAACAGGAAGGGCGTGGTCGGCAGCACAGGTAGGAAAATGCCGATGACTCCCAGCGCTACGCTTAGCCAGCCGATGGCCAGCAGCGCGTAGCGCAGGAGCAGTGGACGGTTGCCCATGGGTGCCACGGGCAAGCGACTCAGTGGTGACGTGGCTTGAGGATCGCCGGTTTTTCGTCAGGCGCGTTGCACAGCAGGTACAGCGCGGTGAGGGCTTCCGGGATCTGCACGATCATGTCGTCCATCAGGTTGGCGTCGGCGGCGATGTCGGAGAACTCTGCTTCCTCTTCGAACAGGCCTGAGCCGACCATGATCGGCAGCAGCATTTCGCTGACTTCTTCTTCGGCGGTTTCGAACCAGGCGGCTTCGCGCAGGAACACGCCTTCCATGAAGCCGATGCACCAGCCGCGCAGGTCGGAGTCATCAGGGTCGTCGCCCAGGTCCAGCTCGCACGGCAGCTCGAACTCTTCGTCGGAGGCCAGTTGGCGGGCGATGTGGGCCTTGAGGGCGACCAGGGTGGATTCGATTTCTGCGCGCTGGGCGTCGTCGCTGTAGTGAGGCTCTTCAGCGAACAGCGCGTCGATCCATTCACGGTCCGGAACGGGGTCGGAGCAGATCGACAGGGCGGTCAGGTAGCCGTGGGCGGCCACGTAGTCCAGCGCCTCGTCATGCAGCTCATCGGCGTCGAGGAAGGCTTGCAGGCGGGTTAGTTGCTCAGCGAAGGACATTGAAGGGCTACCTTGGGAATAAACGATGCTGAATTCTAGGCTTTCTTGAGCGCCCAGGCCAGCCGCACGGCATATTTGCCCGGTTTTAGCCTGGTGCGTCTATTCGTCAGTCGCGCCCTTTGGTGGATAACGCTCGGGTATACTGCCGCGTTTTGTGATGCCCCTACAGGCCCAGCGCCAATCCGGGAAAACTTCGCTTACGGATTATTTTTCGTGAACGGGGATTTTTTCGGCCAGCCTGTATAGAGGGATTTCGGCACCATTTTGGAGTTTTACATGCTCGAGCAGGCTCAACGCGTCCTCAAGGACATCTTCGGCTACGACAGTTTTCGTGGCCGCCAGGGTGCGATCATTGAGCGCGTGGCCAGTGGCGGCGATGCCCTGGTACTGATGCCTACCGGTGGCGGCAAGTCGCTGTGCTTCCAGGTGCCGGCGCTGTTGCGCAATGGCCTGGCCGTGGTGGTGTCGCCGCTGATTGCGTTGATGGATGATCAGGTCGCCACCCTTGAAGAACTCGGTGTCGCCGCCGCGTCGTTGAACTCCACCCTCAGCGCCGAGCAGCAGCGCGACCTGGCCGCACGCATCAAGCGTGGCGAGGTGAAAATGCTCTACCTGGCGCCGGAGCGCCTGGTGCAGCCACGCATGCTGGCTTTTTTGCAGAGCCTGGAAATCGCCCTGTTCGCCATTGACGAAGCCCACTGTGTGTCGCAATGGGGTCACGATTTCCGTCGCGAATACCTGCAGCTTGGCCAATTGGCCGAACTGTTTCCCGATGTGCCGCGTATCGCGCTGACCGCCACCGCCGACAAGCGGACCCGCGAAGAGATCGTCGAGCGCCTGCATTTGCAGAACGCCGAGCGCTTCCTGTCGAGTTTTGACCGGCCCAATATTTTCTACCGCATCGTGCCCAAGGAGCAGCCACGCAAGCAGTTGCTGGCGTTCCTGTCCGAGCGGCGCAGTGACGCGGGCATCGTGTACTGCCTATCGCGCAAGAAAGTCGATGAGGTCGCGGCGTTCCTCTGTGAACAAGGCTACCCGGCACTGCCTTACCATGCCGGCCTGCCCAATGAAACGCGATCAGCGCACCAGAAACGCTTCCTGAACGAGGAAGGCCTGATCATGGTGGCAACCATCGCCTTTGGCATGGGCATCGACAAATCCAACGTGCGTTTCGTGGCGCACATGGACCTGCCCAAGTCCCTTGAGGCCTATTACCAGGAAACCGGGCGTGCCGGCCGCGATGGCCTGCCGGCGGATGCCTGGATGGTCTACGGACTGCAAGACGTGGTGATGCTCAAGCAGATGCTGCAGAACTCCGAGGGCGACGAGCGCCACAAACGCCTGGAACAGCACAAGCTCGATGCCATGCTCTCGTTGTGCGAAGAGACCCGCTGCCGCCGCCAGACCCTGCTGGCGTATTTCGACGAAGACATGCCTGAACCCTGCGGCCACTGCGATAACTGCATCGACGGCGTACAAACCTGGGACGCCACCGAGCCGGCGCGCCAGGCGTTGTCGACGATCTATCGCACCGGCCAGCGTTATGGTGTGGGCCATCTGGTGGACGTACTGCTGGGCAAGGACAATGAAAAAATCCGCAGCTTCGGCCACGAGAAACTCTCGGTGTACGGTGTCGGCAAAGCTCGCGCCGAAGGTGAGTGGCGTTCGCTGTTTCGCCAGATGGTTGCCCGTGGGCTGGTCGACATCGATATCGAAGGCTACGGCGGGCTGCGCCTGAATGACAGTTGCCGGCCCTTGCTCAAGGGCGAAGTGAGCCTGGAACTGCGCCGTGACCTCAAGCCGCAGACCACCGCCAAAAGCAGCAGTACTAGCCAGGCCAGCCAACTGGTGCGGGGTGAAGAACGCGAACAGTGGGAAGCCTTGCGCACCCTGCGGCGCAAACTGGCGCAGGAGCACAGCGTGCCACCCTACGTTATCTTTCCCGACTCCACCTTGCTGGAGATGCTCCGCGAGCAGCCCACCACCATGGCCGAGATGGCCCGGGTCAGCGGTGTGGGCGCACGTAAACTGGAACGCTACGGCCAGGCCTTCCTGGAAGTGCTCGGCGGCCAGGCCGAAGCGCCGAAGGAAATCGCCGATATTCGCCACGAACTGATCAGCCTGGCCCGCGCCGGCATGACCCCGATCCAGATCGCCGGCCAGCTGCAATGCTCGGAAAAAAACGTATACACCTTGCTCGCCGAAGCCATCGGCAAGCAGCAATTGTCCCTGGAGCAGGCCCTTGATTTGCCTGAAGATTTGCTCGGTGAAATCCAGGACGCTTTTCTCGATGGAGAAGGCGAATTGCCAGCTGTCACGGAGATTGCGCCGTTATTTACCGGGCGTGTTCCGGAAGGCGTTTTGTACTGCGTGCGTGCTGCTTTGCAGTCGGAATTCGAAATTTAGTGTGCCAATTACGACAATGTAACGAATCAGTACATAGCGGGCCTTGCCTACTGACAGGGCTCATGCTTAGCTGACTAATAATTAGCCATACTTTATTTTCAGTCTTAAACATGAGTTTTTTATGCCGTTAACCGATCAACACCGTTTTGGCATGCAGTTGGCGCAAATGTCCCGAGGTTGGCGCGCCGAACTGGATCGCCGGCTGGCGGGGCTGGGCTTGTCCCAGGCGCGCTGGCTGGTGCTGCTGCACCTGGCCCGTTTTGTCGAAGCACCCACCCAGCGTGAATTGGCCCAGAGTGTCGGCGTAGAAGGGCCCACCCTGGCCCGTCTGCTCGATAGCCTGGAAGGCCAGGGCCTGGTGCAACGCCAAGCCGTGGTGGAAGACCGCCGCGCCAAACGTATTCTGCTGTGCGATACCGCCCAACCGCTGATCGACCAGATCGAAACCATCGCCACGGCGTTGCGCCATGAGTTGTTCGTGGGCGTGAATGAGGAAGACCTGCGGGTGTGCATGCGGGTGCATGAGCACATCCTGGCGAACCTGGAAAAGTCCTGATCTAAATAATGTGGGAGCTGGCTTGCCTGCGATGACGGACATTCAGTCAAGGGATTAGCTGGCTGACGCACCGCTATCGCAGGCAAGCCAGCTCCCACATTGGGTTTAGTGTTCGGCTTCTTAGAACGTCTGGCCCAGGTTCAAGTACACCGCCTTCTGATTATCATCATTGAACCCATAGCTGAAATTCAGCGGCCCCAAGGGTGTATCAAACCCCAGAAAAATACTTGCAGCGTTGATATAGCCGCTGTCGAACTCGTTATCGTTGTTCCACGCCCGACCCCGTTCCAGGGATGCACCTAGGTACAACGGGAAGTCCAGTGGCAGGTAAGAGCGCGGGGTGAGCCTGCGGTAGTACACCGCGCGCATCAGGCTGATGTTCTGCCCCGAAATCGCATCCTGGCGGAAGCCTGATAATTGCCGTGCGCCTCCTAGCAGGAAGCTGGAAATCACCACATCCGAATCGTCCAGGGTGCGCCCATAGCGGCCGCCCAGTATCAGGGTGTCCGGGCCGTGGCTCATGGCCTTGTCCAGCTTGAATTCCCACTGGCGGTAGCGCTGGTCCGAGCCCAGGCCAGGTTCGAACTCGCGAAAGGCCAGGCCGATGTCTTCGCCGCTGTGGGGGAAGTACACGTTGTCCAGGGAGTCGAAGGAATATTTGAGTTCATAGAAGCCTTCGCTGAAGCTCACGCTTGGCAGATCGCGGTCGCCAATGCGCACGTCCGCCTTGCCCCAGGCTTCGCCCACGCCAAAGCGGATCTCGCCGCTGTTGCCGATCTGCCGGCCCACGTTCAAACCGAAGCCATAGCGTTCCAGGCGGTATTCGGAGATGGGGTCGTTATCCAGGATCAGCTCGACGTTCTGCGCCTCGGCCCTGATGTAGGGGGCCACAAAGTAACGTGAGCCGGTGTCCATGGGTTGGTAGAACTCGCTGTAGAGCTCCTGCCGATCACCGATCTGCACCCGTGTGAGCCATTCCGCGCCGAGGCGGTTGATGCCGTTCACGCGGTAACTGGCGCCGAGGTTGAAGGCGCTGTCGCCGCGCATGTCGTCCGAGAGGTTCAAGCCCAGGCGCAGGTAGTCGGTGCCGCTGCGCTTGCCGCGTGCGCTGATCACCAGGGTGTTGTCCTGGCCTTTTTTTACCACGCGGTATTGCACCTGCTCGAAGTAATCGAGGCCGTACAGGGTGCCCATGTCTGATTGCAGGCGGCCCAGGTTCAACGGCTCTCCCAGCCCCTGGCGAATGTAATAGCGGATAACGTCATCACTGACCTTGGAGTCGTTCTCCACCTGGATTGCGGTGATTACCGGGGTGCGTTCGCCCGGTGTGCGGGCGGCTATCAGGTCGGCGTCGATGGGGTCGGCAGGGCGCAGGTGTGCCAGGCGTACGTCGAGGGCACGGGTGGCGCGGTAGCCGGCGTCGATCATGTCCTTGGCGCGGCCGAAATCGGTGACGCCATAAGCGGCCAGCGGTGGTTGGATCAACACGTCCTTGGGGTACAGGGCCTTGAGTTGTTCCTCGGAGTTACGCCGGGTCATCAGGGTGATGGACTGGTTGAGCACGTCCACCACGGTGGCCAGTTGTTTGCGCGAGCGCAGCGGGGTGCCGATGTCGACCACGATAGCAATATCGACGCCCATCTCCCGCGCCACATCCAACGGGATGTTGTCGGTCATACCGCCGTCCACCAGCAGGCGGCCATCCAGCTCCACCGGGGCGAACACCGCGGGAATCGACATGCTGGCGCGTATCACCTGGGGCAGGTGGCCTTTGCTGAAGACTACTTTTTCGCCGGTGGTGATGTCGGTGGCCACGGCGCGGAATGGGATCGGCAGCTTGTCGAAGTTACGCGTGTTGCTGCTGTGGGCGAACATGCTTTCCAGCAGCAACGCCAGGTTCTGGCCCTGGATCACGCCCAGCGGCAGGCCGAGGCTGCCATCGTCGCGGAAACTGAGTTTTTGTTTGACCAGGAAATCCCGGTCGTCCTGTTTGCGCCGAAACGGTACATCTTCACGCGGTGGCGCGTCGGACAGGGCCTGCTGCCAGTCGATCCCCAGCGCCAACTTCTCCAGCTCGTCAATTTTGTAGCCCGACGCATACAACCCGCCAATCACCGCGCCCATACTGGTGCCGGCAATCGCATCGATATGAATACCTTGCTCTTCAAGCGCCTTGAGCACGCCGATATGCGCCAGGCCACGGGCGGCGCCGCCGGACAGCACCAGGCCGATTTTCGGGCGGGGGGCTTCTACCGCGTCGGCAAGTAGGGGGACAAGGCACAGGAACAGGCAAGACAGCAGGCGGCGCATCATCAATCTCGTGGCTGGGCGACAAAGGCCGCTATTATAGCCACCCGATTCGCTGAGCCTGTTACGCCAGGAGCCGCTTAATGATGTCTGCATGCAAACCCGAGATCGTGATCACCTATTGCACCCAGTGCCAGTGGTTGCTGCGCGCCGCGTGGCTGGCCCAGGAGCTACTCAGCACCTTTGCCGATGACTTGGGGCGCGTGGCACTGGAACCAGCCACCGGCGGGGCCTTTCGCATTACCTGCGATGGCGTGCAGATTTGGGAGCGCAAGGCCGATGGCGGTTTTCCCGAGGCCAAGGTGCTCAAGCAGCGAGTGCGCGACCAGATCGACCCGCAGCGCGACCTCGGGCATAACGACCGTACCGTCTGAAGTCAGGCCGGCGCCGGTTGCTTGGCCTGGCTGGCGCTGCCCATCAGGCCGGAGAGCACGATGGCGACGATGATCAAGGCGCCGCCCAGCAGCATGCGCAGGGTCGGGGTTTCGGCAAACAACAGCCAGGCCACGGTGATGCCGTAGACCGGTTCCATCGCAAACACCACCGACGCGGTGCGCGCCTTGATCACCGCAAGGCTGGCGACAAACAGGCTGTGGGCCAGGCCGGTACAAAACACCCCCAGCAGCCCGATCCACAGCCAATCTATCCCTCGCACATCCGCCAACCCCGGCGCGGCCACGGGCAGCAGGAGCGCGGCGACCACGACGTTCTGGCACAGCGCGGCCTGTACCGCAGGAATGCGCCCTGAACTGGCGCGATTGTTCAGCGACAACAACGAGAACAACAGGCCCGAGGCGATGCCCCACAGCAGCCCGCCCGTGGCCTCGCTGGCGAGATTGAAATCCGGGGTCACAAGCACCAGGCCAACGGTGACCAGCACCACCAGCAGCACTTCATTGGCGCGAATGCGCTCGCGGAAAATCAGCCCCTCAAGGATTACGGTAAAGGCCGGAAATGCGGTGAACCCCAGGGTCGCCACGGCCACACCCGCGACTTTGACAGCGATAAAGAACGTCACCCAATGGGCGGCCAGCACGACGCCGCTGACCAGCAGGCGACGCCAGTCACGCATCTCCAGTTTTTTCCAGGGAGCGTTGCTGGCAAAGCGGGCGAATACCGCCAGGGCCAGCACGGCAAACGCGGCCCGGCCGAATACGATGATGGCAGGGGAGGCCGCCGCCAGCTTGCCGAATACGCCGGTGAGGCCAAACATCAGTGCGCCGATATGCAGGGCGCCAAGGGCTGAGCGGGGAGTCATTGCGATCCTTGATCCAACAGGGGGTGACAGCCTCGCAGTCTAGAGGGTTGGAGGATGGGCGTCTGTCGCGGGCCGGGTGATTTTTAGCGCAAGACTCTTGCTAGCCCGCCCGACGCAACGCCCCGGGCGAGGCGCCAAAGGCCCGTAGCATGGCCGCGCAAAATGCACTTTGCGAGGCGTAGCCGACGCGCTCGGCAATCTCGCCGATGGGCAGGGAGGTTTCGCGTAAAAGCCTGAGCGCCATATGCAAGCGACGACTGCGTAGATAGTCCATCGGCGTTTGCCCGCACTCAGCCATAAACCGTGCATGCAGGCGCGGCACGGACAAATCGGCAATCCGCGCCAGGTCGGCCACCTGGAGCGGACGCGCCGCATGGCGCTCGATATGGCTATTGAACGCGGCATAAGGCAGACGCCGGCCAGGCAGCGGTTGACCCTGAGGGTGGTTGAGGCTGGCCAGTAACAACACGGCGCCTTGCTGGACGATCAGCGGGTCGTGCACCGGGCTTTGTGCCAGCCACTGCACCAACTGGTGTTGCCGGGCATCCAGCGCTAGGCGTGCGGGTTGGTCGAGCAAGCGGCGGCTGGCATCGGCATGTTCGCCCAAGGATTGCACCACCCAGTGCTCGGTCGGCACATCCAGCACCAGGCAGCGGCTGCCATCGCGGCTGATGCAGGCGTGGTGGGTGGAGAAGGGCAGCACCATCACGCTGCTTTCGCGCACCTGGCTGCCACGGCCATCGACTTCCAGGTCCAGGTGCCCGGAAAGGCCGAACACCAACTGCGCATGGTCATGGCTGTGGGCAATGGGCGCTTCGAGGTAGTGGCGTAGCGTGAGGGTCGGGCTCATCGCGGTCTCCAGGGCGGCAAGCTGTCAGTCTACAACGCTTGGCGAGCGACGGGCGCTGTCATCAGACTGACGCACGCTTGTCATGGACTATTAATCGCCAAGGCGCAAGCTCGCCAAAACAGCGTCGAGGGATGCCCATGACCCGTGCCGAGTTCACCAAGCCCAGCCGCAAGCAACGGGTGCGAACCCTGTGGATTTCCGACGTGCACCTGGGCACTCGGGATTGCCAGGCCGAACACCTGTCGCACTTTCTCAAGGGCTACCATGCCGACAAGGTCTACCTGGTCGGTGACATCATCGACGGTTGGAAACTGCGCGGTGGCATGTATTGGCCCCAGGCTCACACCAACGTGATCCGCCGCTTGCTGACCATGGCCAAACGTGGCACCGAGGTGATCTATGTCACCGGCAACCATGACGAGTTCCTGCGTCGCTATTCCAAGCTGATCCTGGGCAATATCCAATTGGTCGATGAGGCTGTACACGTCACCGCCGATGGCCGCCACTTGCTGGTGATTCATGGCGACCAGTTTGATGTGATCACGCGCTATCACCGCTGGCTCGCCTTCCTCGGCGACTCGGCCTACGAATTCACCCTGACGCTGAACCGCTGGCTGAACCACTGGCGTGCGCGGTATGGCTACGGTTATTGGTCGCTGTCGGCGTACCTGAAACACAAGGTCAAGACGGCAGTGAGTTTTATCAGCGATTTCGAAGCGGCGATTGCCCACGAGGTGACCAAGCGTGAATTGCACGGGGTGGTGTGCGGGCATATTCACCATGCCGAGATTCGCAAGGTGGGCGAGGTGGATTACCTCAACTGCGGGGATTGGGTGGAGTCGTGCACGGCCTTGATCGAGCACTGGGATGGGCATATCGAGTTGTATCGGTTGGCGGATGCGCAGGCCAAAGAGGCACTGCTAAAGGCCGAAATGGTCGCTGGCTGAAGCCCTGCGTGCTTATAAAAGTGGGCGCTGGCTAGGTATCGCACACGGATTCAGCGTCCGGCATCAATCCCCTGTGGGAGCGGGCTTGCCCGCGATGGCGGTGGGCCAGGCAATTAATCTGCAACTGAACCACCCCCATCGCAGGCAAGCCAGCTCCCACACGTAATCCTGTTGCTTCAGTTGGAAACGTCGGCGATGGCTTGAGCCAGCAACGTCAAGCGCGTTGCATCAACACCGGCCACGTTAGCCCGCCCCGAACTGACCATATACACACTGTGCTTTTCGCGCAGTTGCTTGACCTGCTCGGCACTCAAGCCGGTATAGGAAAACATCCCACGCTGCGTGCCGATATGTGCGAATTTCTCGGCCAGGCCATGGGGCGCAAGCGCTTCCACCAATCCTGCGCGCAGATGGGCGATCCGCGAACGCATGGCCTCGACTTCCTCGCTCCACTGCTTTTTCAGCTGTGCATCACCGAGGATGGTCGCCACCACGGCAGCACCGTGATCCGGCGGTGTCGACCACAGGTTGCGAGCGATATTCGCCAGTTGGCTGCGTACATCGGTGAGCTTTTCGGCATCCGCCGCACAGACGATCAATGCACCCACGCGGTCGCGATACAGGCCGAAGTTCTTCGAGCAGGAGCTGGTGATCAGCACTTCCGGCAGCTCGGCGGCAAACAGGCGCACCGCCCAGGCATCCTGTTCCAGGCCATCGCCAAAGCCCTGGTAGGCGAAGTCGATCAGCGGCAGCAACTGGCGTTCACGCACGATCTGCAAGACCTGGCGCCAGTCATCCTGGGACAGATCAAAGCCGGTCGGGTTATGGCAGCACGCGTGCAGCAATACCACGTCGCCCTTGGGCACGCTGGACAGGGTTGCCAGCATTGCCGTCACATCCAGGCGGTTGTCGCTGCCCACGTAAGGGTAATGACTGACCTTGAGCCCGGCTTTGGCAAAAATGGTTTCGTGGATCGGCCAGGTCGGGTTGCTCAGCCACACGCCACGGCCCGGCAGGCTGTGGGCGATAAAGTCGGCACTCAAGCGCAGGGCGCCGGTGCCGCCTGGGGTTTGCGTGGCGCCAGCGCGGCGGTCACGCAGCAAGGCCGAGTCGGCGCCGAGCACCAGTTGGCTGATCAGGCTGCCGAAGGCTGCATCGCCATGCCCACCGATATAGGTCTTGGTCACTTGGGTGTCGACCAGGCGCTGTTCCGCCAGCTTCACCGAGTGGGGAATCGGCGTCAGGCCTTGCTCGTCCTTATAGACACCTACGCCCAGGTCGAACTTGTTCGGGTTGGCGTCCTGGGTATACAGGTCCATCAACCCGAGGATCGGGTCGCCGGGCACGCGGTCGATGGCATCGAAATGCATTACTTGCGACCCTCGGCAGTCTTGGCCACTTCGTCGGTGCGCGCGGCCATGATGAAGTCGTTGCGGTGCAAGCCCTTGATGGAGTGGCTCCACCAGGTCACGGTGACTTTGCCCCACTCGGTGAGCAGGCCAGGGTGATGGCCTTCGGCTTCGGAAATTTCACCCATGGCGTTGGTGAAAGCCAGGGCGAATTTGAAGTTCTTGAACAGGAAAACCTTTTCCAGCTGCATCACCCCATCGCGCACTTCGATGTTCCAGTCAGGGATCTGCTTGATCAGCACCGGCAGTTCTTCATCGCTGACTTGCGGGGCATCGGCGCGGCAGGCTTCGCAGTGGGCTTGGTTCAAGGTGGTCATGGAAGGTGTCCTGAATTCGAATGATTGAAGGTCAGTGGCGTTACCCTAAAGCAACGCGGGGCCAGGGAACAGACTCACCTGGCCTTAAAACGTGAGGTTCACGCGGCTTTGGGTTTGGGCGGAAATTTCGGTGCGTGCAGACCCAACTGCATGCCGCGCTCGACCATGCCCATGATGTCTTCCTGCGCCACGTCGAACAGGCGCTTGAGCTCGGGCAAGACGAAGTACAGCGGTTGCAGGATGTCGATGCGATAGGGGGTGCGCATCGCTTCCAGCGGGTCGAAGGCCTGGTGCTCGGGCTCGTCCGACAGGCAATACACACTTTCTTTAGGCGACGACAAAATGCCGCCACCGTAGATACGCCGGCCCTGAGGCGTGTCCACCAGGCCGAACTCGATGGTCATCCAGTACAGGCGCGCCAGGTATACCCGTTGCTCCTTGGTGGCCGCCAGGCCGAGC
This sequence comes from Pseudomonas sp. CCI1.1, assembly GCF_034348165.1. Taxonomy (NCBI): domain Bacteria; kingdom Pseudomonadati; phylum Pseudomonadota; class Gammaproteobacteria; order Pseudomonadales; family Pseudomonadaceae; genus Pseudomonas; species Pseudomonas sp. CCI1.1. Next base: position 2,688,769 of record NZ_CP133780.1, on the reverse strand, counting down.
TTGCCGTAGGTGTGGGTGAATTCAGCGAACCAGGGGTTGGTCAGCAGCGGGCAGTGGCCAAAGATCTCGTGAAAAATATCCGGCTCTTGCAGGTAGTCCAGTTCTTCACGGGTGCGGATAAAGGTCGCCACCGGAAACTGCTTGCTGGCCAGCAATTCAAAGAAGGTCTGGAAGGGAATCAGCGCCGGCACGCGGGCGACTTGCCAGCCGGTGGTGTCGGCCAGCACCTTGTTGATCTCGCCCAGTTGGGGGATGCGGTCCAGGGGCAGGCCGAGCTTGTCGATGCCGTCCAGGTATTCCTGGCAGGCGCGGCCCTCAATCACCTTCAACTGACGAGTGATCAGGGTATTCCACACCGCGTGTTCTTCTGGCGGGTAGTGGATAAAACCTTGCGCATCGGGCTCGCGGGCCACGTACTGCGTCTGCTTCATACGGCTCTCCTGCTAGGCATTCGTTCTTGTTATGTCCTGGGATGCCTCTATTGATAACCGGATAGGCGCAGGATTCCATCAGCCTTTAGCCAATGCGTGTAGGAAAAATTACCGATATTCGTAAAGAATTCGTTACGATAGGCTCGCTTCTCGCAGCTATGGGCTGGGAATAGCTGCCGTACTGTCACATAATCTTGACGACTATCTGCGCCTAGCGACAAAAAGACGCGGCGCCTACTCCTTTTTCGAGTTTTTCCATGCGTATCAAAGTGCACTGCCAGAACCGCATCGGCATCCTGCGGGACATCCTCAACCTGCTGGTGGAGTACGGCGTCAACGTCGCCAAGGGCGAAGTCGGCGGTGAGCATGGCAATGCCATCTACCTGTTCTGCCCCAACCTGGTGAACATGCAATTCCAGGCGTTGCGCCCGCAGTTCGAGGCGATTGCCGGAGTGTTCGGGGTCAAGCGGGTAGGGCTGATGCCCAGCGAGCGGCGGCATATGGAACTCAATGCGTTGCTCGGTGCCCTGGAATTCCCGGTGCTGTCCATTGATATGGGCGGCTCCATCGTGGCCGCCAACCGGGCGGCGGCGCAGTTGCTTGGCGTGCGGGTAGATGAAGTGCCGGGGATTCCCCTGTCGCGTTATGCCGAGGATTTTGATCTGCCGGAACTGGTGCGCGCCAGCAAGTCGCGAATCAATGGCCTGCGGGTCAAGGTCAAGGGCGACGTATTTCTGGCGGATATCGCGCCGCTGCAATCCTCTGAGCACGACGACAGCGAAGCCATGGCCGGCGCCGTGCTCACCCTGCACCGTGCCGACCGTGTCGGTGAGCGTATCTATAACGTGCGCAAGCAAGAGCTACGCGGTTTCGACAGCATCTTCCAAAGCTCCAAGGTCATGGCCGCAGTGGTGCGTGAAGCGCGGCGCATGGCGCCGCTGGATGCGCCGCTATTAATAGAAGGCGAAACCGGCACCGGCAAGGAGCTGTTGGCCCGGGCCTGCCACTTGGCCAGCCCGCGGGGGCAGTCGCCGTTGATGGCGCTCAACTGCGCGGGGTTGCCCGAGTCGATGGCCGAGACTGAACTGTTTGGCTATGGCCCCGGCGCATTTGAAGGGGCGCGGGCGGAAGGTAAATTGGGCCTGCTTGAGCTGACGGCGGGCGGTACCTTGTTTCTGGATGGCGTGGGAGAAATGAGCGCGCGCTTGCAGGTCAAGCTGCTGCGCTTTTTGCAGGATGGTTGTTTTCGCCGGGTGGGCAGTGATGAAGAGGTGTACCTGGACGTGCGGGTGATCTGCGCGACCCAGATGGACTTGTCGGAACTCTGCGCCCGGGGGGAGTTTCGTCAGGACCTTTATCACCGGCTGAATGTGCTGTCGTTGCATATCCCGCCGTTGCGCGAATGCCTGGATGGCCTCGCGCCGTTGGTCGAGCACTTTCTCGACCAGGCCAGCCGGCAGATCGGTTGCCCACTGCCCAGGCTGGCCCCTGCGGCCATGGACAAACTCAGCCACTACCACTGGCCAGGCAACGTGCGGCAACTGGAAAACGTGCTGTTCCAGGCGGTGTCGTTGTGCGAAGGCGGCACGGTCAAGGTTGAGCATATTCGCTTGCCCGATTACGGCGTGCGTCAGCCGCTGGGTGATTTTTCCCTGGAGGGGAGCCTGGAGGATATCGTCGGGCGCTTTGAGAAGGCGGTGTTGGAAAGCCTGTACGCCGAACACCCGAGCAGCCGCCAGTTAGGCAAGCGCCTGGGGGTGTCGCACACCACCATTGCCAACAAGCTGCGTGATTACGAAGTGCTCAAGGCCGATCGCAGTTAAAACGGTGGGAGCTGGCTTGCCTGCTATAGCGGATTGTCAGTTGGCATATCAGTGCCTGCCCAACCGCTATCGCAGGCAAGCCAGCTCCCACATTGGTTGGGTATTGCCCCCGCAATCAGCGCCCGGCCTCAATCCCCTGTGGGAGCGGGCTTGCCCGCGAAGGCGGCGGGTCAGTCAATGATTCTGTCGCTGAACTAACGCTATCGCAGGCAAGCCAGCTCCCACATTGGTTGGGTATTGCCCCCGCAATCAGCGCCCGGCCTCAATCCCCTGTGGGAGCGGGCTTGCCCGCGAAGGCGGCGGGTCAGTCAATGATTCTGTCGCTGAACTAACGCTATCGCAGGCAAGCCAGCTCCCACATTGGTTGGGTATTGCCCCCGCAATCAGCGCCCGGCCTCAATCCCCTGTGGGAGCGGGCTTGCCCGCGAAGGCGGCGGGTCAGTCAATGATTCTGTCGCTGAACTAACACTATCGCAGGCAAGCCAGCTCCCACATTGGTTGGGTATTGCCCCCGCAATCAGCGCCCGGCCTCAATCCCCTGTGGGAGCGGGCTTGCCCGCGATGGCGGCGGGTCAGTCAATTAATCTGCAACTGAATCAGCACGATCGCAGGCAAGCCCGCTCCCCCTTTGATCTCTACCGGTTTGAAGGCCGGTGTTTGCCGCAGGCGGCAGTAGTCCGCCGTTTTTTCGACTGTTTCTCCCATCACCTCTTTCAGCTACCTCCACGAAACCCCCGCCCAGCCTGGACTTTCGCCTCTTTTGAAAAGTTGGTTCGCAAATTGCTTAATCCTCCTCAGTACAGCGGTGGGCGGCAAGCGTCCGTCAGAAAGAGGATAGAGCGTGGACAAGTACCTTTATGTGGCAATGACCGGCGCCAGCCAGAATGCACTGGCGCAGAAGGCCCATGCCAACAATCTGGCGAACATTTCCACCAACGGTTTCCAGCGCGACCTGGAACAGGCGCGTTCGATGCCGGTGTTCGGTGACAGCTTTCCGGCGCGGGCGTTTGCCATGACCGAACGTCCGGCTACCGACTTTTCACCGGGCGCGATGATCGAAACCGGCCGCGACCTCGACGTGGCCGTCAGCGGCGACGGCTGGATGGCGGTGCAAACCCCCGATGGCGGCGAAGCCTACGTGCGCAGCGCCAGCATGAACGTGGATGCCTTGGGCGTGCTGCGGGCCGGCAACGGTATGCCGATCATGGGCAACGGTGGCCCGATTGCCGTGCCGCCCCAGCAGAAAATCGAAGTGGGTTCGGACGGCACCATCAGCATCCGTGCCATGGGCGAAGGTCCGCGGGTGATGGCGGAAGTGGACCGTATCAAGATGGTCCAGCCTGACCTCAAGAACATGACCAAGGGCCTGGACGGCACCATCCACACCAAGGATGGCCAACCGGCCCAGGCCGACGCGAATGTGCGGCTGACCTCGGGTTTCCTGCAGGCGAGCAACGTCAATGCCGTGGAAGAAATGACCGCGGTGCTGGCGCTGGCCAAGCAGTTCGAGCTGCACATCAAGATGATGAACAGCGCTAAAGAAGACGACCAGGCCATGACGCGCGTCATGCAGATGAGCTGATTCAAGCCCACTAACTAATTTGCAACGCAGCGCCAACCATCCGGCGCACGAAGGAGAACAGCATGCTTCCGGCTCTATGGGTTGCCAAGACAGGCCTGTCCGCCCAGGACACCAACCTGACGACCATTTCCAACAACCTGGCAAACGTGTCGACCACGGGCTTCAAACGTGACCGCGCCGAGTTCCAGGACTTGCTCTATCAGATCAAGAAGCAACCGGGCGCCCAGTCGACCCAGGACAGCGAACTGCCGTCGGGCCTGCAACTGGGTACCGGTGTGCAGATCGTCGGCACCCAGAAAAACTTCAGCGCCGGTAACCTGCAGCAAACCGGCCAGCCCCTGGACATGGCGATCAATGGCCGCGGCTTTTTCCAGGTACTGCAACCGGATGGCACCACCTCTTACACCCGTGACGGCACCTTCCACCTGGACTCTAACGGCCAGATCGTGACCGCCAACGGTTTCGCCCTGGAGCCTGCTGTCGTGGTGCCGCCCGACGCCAAGACCTTCACCGTCGGCAACGACGGCACCGTGTCCATCACCGTTGCTGGCAACCCGGCCTCCCAAGTGATCGGCAACCTGCAAACCGCCGACTTCATCAACCCGGCCGGCCTGCAGGCGATGGGCAACAACCTGTTCCTGGAAACCGCCTCCAGTGGCGCGCCGCAAATCGGCACCCCTGGCTTGAACGGCTTCGGCACCACGCTGCAAAGCACCCTGGAAACCTCCAACGTCAGCACCGTTGAGGAGATGGTCAACATGATCACCACCCAGCGCGCCTACGAGATGAACTCCAAGGTGATTTCCACCGCCGACCAGATGCTTTCGTTCGTTACGCAAAATCTGTAATCAGTCTATGGGGCGCCCTTGAGGGTGCCTGCAACACCGTGAGGTTAGGGTCATGAATCGCTATGTTTGTGTGTTGGCATTGAGTGGGATCGCCGTGCTTGCGGGCTGTGTCGCCCCCACGCCAAAGCCCAATGACCCGTACTACGCGCCGGTGTTGCCACGCACACCGCTGCCGGCGGCGGCCAACAATGGCTCGATCTACCAGGCTGGTTTCGAGCAGAACCTGTACAGCGACCGCAAGGCGTTCCGGGTCGGTGACATCATCACCATTACCCTGAATGAGAAGACCCAGGCCAGCAAGAACGCTAACTCGCAGATAGGCAAGAACAGCAAGACCAGCATCGGCCTGACCTCGCTGTTCGGCGGCGGCCTGAACACCAACAACCCGCTGGGCAGTGGTGACCTGAGCCTGGACGCCGGCTACAGCGGCGACCGCGCCACCAACGGCAAGAGCGCGGCAGGGCAGGGCAACAGCCTGACCGGTTCGATCACCGTGACCGTCGCCGACGTATTGCCCAACGGCATCATTGCCGTGCGTGGTGAGAAGTGGATGACCCTCAACACCGGAGACGAGTTGGTGCGCATCGCCGGCATGGTCCGCGCCGATGACATCTCCACCGACAACACCGTGCCGTCGACGCGCATTGCCGATGCACGCATTACCTACTCGGGCACCGGTTCGTTTGCCGATGCGAGCCAGCCGGGCTGGTTCGACCGCTTTTTCCTCAGCCCGCTGTTCCCTTTCTAGGTGGCCATTTTGAAGTTCAAACAGCTGATGGCGATGACGCTTTTGCTGGCCTTGAGCGCTGTGGCCCATGCCGAGCGCCTGAAGGACATCGCCAGTATTTCCGGCGTGCGCTCCAACCAGTTGATCGGCTATGGCCTGGTCGTGGGGCTTAACGGCACGGGTGACCAGACCACCCAGACGCCGTTCACCCTGCAAACCTTCAACAACATGCTCTCGCAGTTCGGCATCAAAGTGCCGCCAGGCTCGGGCAACGTGCAGTTGAAGAACGTCGCAGCGGTGTCGATCAGCGCCGATCTGCCCGCGTTTGCCAAGCCGGGGCAGGTGGTGGACATCACCGTGTCGTCCATGGGTAACTCCAAGAGCCTGCGCGGTGGCACCTTGCTGATGACGCCGCTCAAAGGTATCGACGGCAACGTCTACGCCATTGCCCAGGGCAACCTGGTGGTCGGCGGTTTTGACGCCGAAGGCCGCGACGGCTCGAAGATCACCGTCAACGTGCCGTCGGCCGGGCGTATCCCCGGTGGCGCCACGGTTGAACGCACCGTGCCGAGTGGTTTCAACCAGGGCAACAGCCTGACCCTGAACCTCAACCGCTCCGACTTCACCACCGCCAAGCGCGTGGTCGACAAGATCAATGACATGCTCGGCCCTGGCGTGGCCCAGGCCATCGACGGCGGCTCGGTTCGCGTCACTGCGCCTCTGGACCCAAGCCAGCGCGTGGACTACCTGTCGATCCTGGAAAACCTTGAAGTGGACCCAGGCCAGGCCGTAGCGAAAGTCATCATCAACTCGCGCACCGGCACCATCGTGATCGGCCAGAACGTCAAGGTCTCGCCAGCGGCGGTAACCCACGGCAGCCTGACGGTGACCATCACCGAAGACCCGATCGTCAGCCAGCCTGGGCCGTTGTCCGGTGGCCAGACGGCCGTGGTCCCGCGCTCGCGCGTCAATGCCCAGCAAGAAGCCAAGCCGATGTTCAAGTTCGGCCCCGGCACCACCCTGGACGAGATTGTCCGTGCGGTGAACCAGGTGGGCGCTGCGCCCGGCGACTTGATGGCGATCCTCGAAGCTTTGAAGCAGGCCGGCGCGTTGCAAGCCGACCTGATCGTGATCTGAGGCCATGGCCATGGATATGCGCAAGAGCGGTATCAGCAGCACGGCGGACTCGGGGTCTTACTCCGACCTGAACCGGCTTAACCAGCTCAAGGTCGGTGCCGACAAAAACAGCGAAGGCAACCTGCGCAAAGTGGCGCAGGAATTCGAGTCGCTGTTTTTGAACGAGATGCTCAAGTCCATGCGTTCGGCCACCGAGGCCCTGGGCAAGGACAACCCGCTGAACACCCCGGCCGCCAAGCAGTACCAGGAAATGTACGACCAGCAATTGGCGGTGTCGATGTCCCGCGAAGGCGGTGGTATCGGCCTGGCCGATGTGCTGATGCGCCAGATGCAGAAGAACAAGCCGGTGGAGGCCCAGGCCGCCACCTTGCAAGGCCCGGCGGCGGATGCGCCGGTGAAGAAAGTCGATGTGCCGACCGAGATTGCCGCCGGTACCCAGGCCGAAGGCCCGTTGGGCCGCTCCAATGGCCAGCGGCCTTTGTGGGCGTATCGCGTGGCCGTGCCTGAGGGCGCCAGCACCCATGCCAACGACATGGAACTGATGAACCAGCGCCGTATCGCCTTGCCCAGCAGGCTGGCCGACCGCCTGCTGGCCGGCATCGTGCCGAACGCTCCGGTCGAAGCCAAAGCCGCGCCCCTGCGTAACAGCGCTGCCGACGACACGGTCATCAACAGCAGCGCGCGTAGCTTTGCCGTGCCGAGCGGGCGCATGCAGGTGTATGGCCGCGCCATTGCGCAGCCACCGCTGGCGCCGGCCAAGAAAGCCTTCAGCTCCCAGGATGAATTCGTCGCCACTATGCTGCCGATGGCCAAGGCCGCCGCCGCACGTATCGGTATCGACCCCAAATATCTCGTGGCCCAGGCCGCGCTGGAAACCGGCTGGGGCAAATCGGTGATGCGCGCCGAGGACGGCAGCAGCAGCCACAACCTGTTCGGCATCAAGGCTGGCCAGAGCTGGCAGGGCGGTCAGGCCCGGGCGATCACCAGCGAGTTTCGCGATGGTGCGATGGTCAAGGAAACGGCGCAGTTCCGTTCCTACAGCTCGTATCAGGACAGCTTCCACGACCTCGTGACTTTGCTGCAAAGCCATGATCGCTATAAAGAAGTTGTGAAATCAGCCGACAACCCGGAACAGTTTGTACGCGAGTTGCAAAAAGCCGGTTATGCAACCGACCCGGATTACGCCAGCAAGATTTCGCAGATCGCAAAAAACATGAACAGTTACCAGAACTACGCTGCCGCTGGCGCAACCACACATTTATAAGGTCTGAACCATGAGTTTGCTCAGTATCGGGATGTCAGGGCTCAATGCCGCTCAAGGATCGTTGTCGGTCTTGAGTAATAACATCGCCAACGTGAATACCCCAGGGTACTCGCGTCAGCAGACCACGCAAAATACCAACGCATCAAACCCGTTCGGCGGCGTGTACATCGGCAGCGGCACCACCCTGGCCGATGTGCGCCGGGTGTACAACGAGTACCTGGACACCGCTTACCAGAACAGCACGGCGCTCAATAACGACGCCAAGGCGTACCTGGACCAAGTGGGGGCCGTCGACAAAGTGCTGTCGGACAAAACCACCGGTCTGTCCTCAGTGCTCAGTTCGTTCTTCGCCACCCTGCAAACCGCCGCGTCCAACCCCAGCGACCTGTCGGCCCGCCAATTGCTGGTGACCAACGCCCAGACCCTGAGCAGCCGTTTCAACTCGATCTCCACGCAGTTGACCCAGCAGAAAGAGACCATCAACAACCAACTGAGCAGCATGACTGATCAGGTCAACCAATTGACCGCCTCGATTGCCTCGCTTAACCAGCAGATCTCCCAGGCCCAGGGCAGCTCCAATAGCGCCCCAGCCAACCTGCTGGACTCGCGTAACGAGGCAGTACGCTCGCTCAATGAGTTGATCGGTGTCACGGCCACCGAGAAAAACGGCCAGTTCAGCGTGACCACCGGCAGCGGCCAGTCCCTGGTAGAGGGCGGGATCTCCAACAAGATTTCCGCGGCACCAAGCAAAACCGATAACAGCCAGTACACCATCCAGTTGGACATGAACGGCACCAGCCTAGACCTGGGCTCGGTGATCAGCGGCGGCAGCATCGGTGGCCTGTTGCGCTATCGCAGCGATGCCTTGATGCCGGCCATCAATGAGCTGGGGCGTATCGCCATTGCCACCGCGGATACGCTCAACAGCCAGCTGGGCCAGGGCCTGGACCTCAATGGTGACTTTGGCGTTTCGCTGTTCAAAGACATCAACAGCGCGGCCGCCATTGCCTCGCGCAGCCAGGGTGCCTCGGGCAACAGCGCCGGCGCGGGCAACCTGAACGTGACGATCAAGGACAGCAGTCAGTTGTCCACGTTTGACTACACCGTGACCTTCAGCGACAAGACCGATCCTAACAAGATCACGGTGTTGCGCTCGGACGGCAAGGCCATGGGCACCTTTGACATGAGCGCTACACCGCCGCCGACCCTGGATGGTTTCACCCTGGCGCTGGACGGCAAGGGCACCATGGCGTTTGGCGACAGCTTCAAGGTCAGCCCCACCGCCACGGGCGCCAGCGGTATTGGCGTGGCGCTCACCGATGCGAACAAACTGGCGTTTGCCGGCCCGTTGGCAGGTACCAGCAGCAAGACCAACAGTGGCACGGGCACCTTTACCCAGCCGGCCTTGACAGTGCCTTTGGATATCCATGGCGGCACTGACACTGCCCAGTTGCGCGCCGGTATTGAAAACTCGATGCCGGTGAAGATGGTGTTCGGCAAGCCTGCCGCCGACGGAACGCAGTCGTATACGATCAGCGACTCCAAGGGCAACCCGATTGGCACCGGCTCGATCATTCCGGGGCAGGGCAACAAGATCACCGTGGACGTGCCAATGCGCGACGCCAGCGGTGCCGCCATTCCCGGCAAGAGCTTCAAGTTCGACACCACCGTCAACGGCTCCCCGGCAGACGGCGACAGCACCACCTTTGCCTTCAACAGTGGCGGCAAATCCGACGGCCGCAACGCCCAGGAACTGCTGAACCTGCAAACCAAGGCCACCGTCGGTATGGGCGAGGGCAACGCGGGCACCAGCCTGGTGGGTGCCAACAGCAAGCTGGTCTCGACCGTGGGTGCCAAGGCCAGCCAGGCCGGGGTCGACACCGCCGCCACCGGTGCGTTGCTCAGCGCCAACAAGGAAGCACGCAACTCGGTATCCGGGGTCAACCTGGATGATGAAGCGGGCGACATGATCAAGTTCCAGCAGTACTACACCGCGTCGTCGCAGATCATCAAGGCTGCGCAGGAAACCTTCACCACACTGATGAATGCTCTTTAAGGGAGGCTGGGACGATGCGTATTTCTACACAGCAGTATTTCGAGACCAGCTCTGCCAAGTACCAGAGCAACTATTCCAGCGTGGTCAAGGCCCAGGACCAGGCCAGCTCCGGCGTGCGCGTGCAAACCGCCGCAGATGATCCGGTGGCGGCGGCGCGGTTGTTGATGCTGCAGCAGCAGAAAGACATGCTGGCGCAGTTCAATGGCAACATCGACACCCTGAAAAACTCGCTGACCACCCAGGACGGCGTGCTGGAAAATATCAATATCGCGATTCAACGGGCCAGCGAGTTGGCGCTCAAGGCGGGTAACGTCGGCATCAGCGACGCTGACCGCAAGTCGACGGCCGCCGAGATTGGCGCCATTGAAGACCAGATCCTGGGCCTGCTCAATACCAAGGACGCCAGCGGCAATTACTTGTTCTCCGGCAGCAAGACCGATACGCCGCCCTACGCCCGCAACAATGACGGCACCTACAGTTACCAGGGCGATGACACGCCGTTGAGCCTGCAGATCGCAGAGAACCTGTCGGTTGCCATGGGCAATACCGCCAAGAGCATGCTTGAAAGCTCGGCGAATACGGGCCGTACGCAAACCGCGCCGATCCTCGTGCCGCCAGCGGTCGACGATGGCAAGGTCACCGTATCTGCCGGGCTGATCGCGGCCAACAGCAGCTATAACAGCAGCTTTTCCGATGGTCAGCCGTATAAGCTGACCTTCACCAGCAGCACCCAATACGTGGTCACGGACAATGCTGGCAAGGACATCACTTCGGAGATTCCAGGCAACGGCACTTTCGATGCCACCAAGGAAGGCGGCTCGACTATCAACCTGCGCGGGGTCAAGTTCGACATTGGCTTGAACCTGGGCAAAGACGCACTGGGCAAAGACATACTGCCAGGCGCGCCGTCGGACGCCATCGTCAAGGATCGCGAGTTCAGCCTGTCGGTCAAGCCGGACACCTTCAGCGTTTCGCGCACCCCGAGCAATCCGTCCACCGCGCAACTGAGCGGCGGCACGGTGAGCGATCCGGCGGCGTACGCCAGCACCTTTCCCAACTCGGGCGTGATCGTGAAGTTCGGTGCCGCCGGCGCCTATGACCTGTATGCCCAGCCGTATAGCGCAGACAGCAAATCCATCGCCAGTGGCACCCTGGCGGCCGGCGCCACCACCATCACGGCGGCAGGGGTGACCTTTGATGTCACCACCGCACCGGCACCGGCAGCCGGCGACCAGTTTGCGATCAGTGCCACCAGCAACAAGAACGAGAACGTCCTCGACACCCTGAGCCATCTGCGCAAAATCCTGGAAACGCCGTCAGACGGCAACCCGGCGGCGCAGAAGGAGCTCAAGGATGTGGTGGCCAAGTCCATTGGCAACCTGACCAATGCCTACGGCCAGATCGACCAGGCGCGTGGCTCCCTGGGCGCGCGCCTCAATGGCCTGGACATTCAGTCCAAGGAAAACGTCAGCCTGGACCTGGCCAATACCACCACCATGAATGCCCTGGGCAATGTCGACTTCGCCGAAGCCGCCATCAACCTGAGCTTGCAACAAACCATGTTGCAGGCCTCGCAGTTGGCCTTCGTGAAAATCTCGCAGTTGAGCCTGTTCAACAAGATGTAAACGGCGTTCAGTCAAGCGGCCCGCTCTGGAAACAGGGCGGGCCGTTGTCGTTTCGGGGGCTTAATTGTTGAAACGTTTTGCATAAACCACGCAAAATTGAGTGACCTGTGAGTCATAAAGCGCATCTTCACTGTATCGTGTGAAAAGGATAAGTCGTCACAGGGCCTTCATCGGGCGGCTTTCAGCGGGATTTTTATGGGGTTATCCCCTTTATTGTCAGCACTTCCGGCATAGCCCGAGGGGTGTTCTCCAGCTATTTAGTATTGGGAAGCCACAATGATTGGCATAAAAAGCATCGCCAGTTACGTGCCGGCGGACGGGATCGATAACTACGCCCAGGGTGCCAAGTTCGCCAAGGATGAAGAGTTCATCATCGGCAAGATCGGCTCGGCGTTCCTGCCGCGCAAGGAAGCGGCACAGGAAACCTCGGATCTGTGTGTCGAGGCGGTCAACGCCTTGTTTGCCAACAACCCGCAATTGAAGCGCGAATCCATCGACGCGCTGATCGTCGTCACCCAGAACGGCGATGAAGAGGGCCTGCCTCACACCGCCGCCATCGTGCAGGACAAACTGGGCCTGCCAACTCACGTGGCCGCCTTCGACATTTCCCTGGGCTGCTCCGGCTACGTCTACGGCATCTACGCGATGAAAGGCTTCATGGAAGCCGCGGGCCTGAAAAACGGCCTGCTGATCACCGCCGACCCGTATTCCAAGATTGTCGACCCGGAAGACCGCAACACCACCATGCTGTTCGGCGATGCCGCCACCGCCACCTGGATGGGCGAGGACGCGCCATGGCTGCTGGGCAAATCCAAGTTCGGCACCGACGGTTCCGGCGCACCGCACCTGAAGGTCAGCGACGGCGTGTTCTTCATGAACGGCCGCCAGGTGTTCAACTTCGCCTTGCTCAAGGTGCCTGCGCACTTGCACGAGCTGCTCAAAGAGTCGGACCTCAAGGCCGATGACATCGATGCGTTCTGCATCCACCAGGGCAGCGCGGCCATCGTCGACGCCGTGGCGCGCCGTTTTGAAGAAGCGCCGGTGGACAAGTTCATCAAGGACATGGTCGAGACCGGCAACACCGTGTCGTCGAGCATCCCGCTGCTGCTGGAAAAGCACGTGATGGACGCCACCTGGAAGCGCGTGGCAATCAGCGGCTTTGGCGTGGGCCTGTCGTGGGGCTCGGCGATTCTCTATCGTCCTTGATGCTTTAGCGGCTGCACAAAAAACGCCGATGATCGAATGATCATCGGCGTTTTTTTATTGGCGCCAGAAAAGCCAATGAAACCGGGCTTCTGCGCCTGCATAAGCCCTTGAAATACAAGGGCTGGCACAGGGCTACTAAAAAAAATCAAAAAAATCCTCAAGCAACCGGCTACCACGACGATAACTATTACGTAGGTTCTCTAGGCCACACCCGGCGGTCGCCAGGGCCGGAAGCCGCAGTATCCAAACCACGAGGATTTCGTCATGGCATTATCAGTAAACACCAACATCACCTCCCTGGGTGTCCAGAAGAACCTGAACAAAGCTTCCGACGCTCTGAGCCAGTCGATGAACCGTCTGTCCTCTGGCCTGAAAATCAACAGCGCCAAAGACGACGCTGCCGGCATGCAGATCGCTAACCGTCTGAACAACCAGGTCAAAGGTCTGAACGTTGCCATCGCCAACGCCAACAACGGCGTGTCGATTGCCCAGACCGCTGAAGGCGCGATGCAAGAATCCACCAACACCCTGCAGCGTCTGCGTGAACTCGCCCTGCAAGCGGCCAACGGTGATAAAAGCGACGCTGACCGTGTTTCCCTGCAGCAGGAATTCACCGCTAAAGTGGGCGAGCTGACTCGTATTGCTAACACGACCACCTTTGGCGGTCGTAACCTGCTGGACGGTTCATTCAACAACGTAGCGTTCCAGATCGGCGCAAACGCCAACGAGACTATCTCGTTCGGTATGACCGATATTAGCTCCACCGCCCTTAAGGGCGAATACAGCGAAGCTAGCGTTAATGGTAAGGCTCTCGCAGGCGTTACTGCTACTGCTACTGGTTCGGTTCTGGGCGGCGCGAGTGGTACTGGTGCAGCGGTAGCTGCTCTGAAGACCGATGCGGCTAACGCCACGCCAACTCCTGGTGCAGGCTTGGCCGCTGCGGCTTCGGTCACCGTGAATGGTACTAAGGTTGACTTCGCCGCTGGTGATTTGGGCGACGCTGTTGCCAAAAAAATTAATGATGCGAAGATATCTGGCGTCACCGCCACTTGGGATGACGCAGCTACTAAGCTGACTATCAATTCAACTTCTAGTTTAGAGGTTACTGGTGCAGTTGCTGATCTTACCGCTGTAGGTCTTACAGCAGTGGCGGCATCTGGCAAGGTCGCTTCAAGCATCAGCGACAAAAACACTGTTCTGGGTCAGGACGGCACCATAAACGTCAACGGCAAAGATGTGAAATGGGCTGCTGGCGCTAAAATTGACGACGTCTTGACTAGTCTCAAACTGGTTGACGGCGTAGGTGATGCAACTATTGGTAAAGATGGCCGAATCCAAGTCACTTCTAAAGACGGCAGCGATGTTGTACTGAAGAATGTTACCAGCGGCGCACTCTCATCCCTGGGGCTTTCGTCTGGCACATCGCAAGCTAAGTTGGGTGCCGATACTTCGATTACTTTGAACGGTGTTGAGGTCAAGTTCAAGAAAGGCGATACGACCGACGCTATCGTTTCTTCGATCAACAGTGCGAGCACTGGCGTTACCGCTAACAAAAATTCCGATGGCACTTTGGGATTGTTCTCCAAAAAAGACATCGTTATCTCTGACGGCAGTGCGGGTACTGGTCTGACCGCTCTGGGGTTGACTGCTAACACTACCGCTTCGGTGACTTTGGAAACTACCGTTTCCAACCTCAGCATCCTTTCTGCTGCTGATTCCCAGCGGGCCATCCAAGCTCTGGACGGCGCAATGCAGCAGATCGACAGCCAGCGTTCGCAGCTGGGCGCCGTACAAAACCGCTTCGCCAGCACCGTGGCCAACCTGCAGAGCATTTCGCAGAACTCCTCCGCTGCCAAAGGCCGCGTAGAAGACGCTGACTTCGCTTCTGAAGCCGCTGAGCTGACCAAGCAACAAACCTTGCAACAGGCTTCCACTGCGATCCTGTCCCAGGCCAACCAACTGCCATCGTCTGTTCTGAAGCTGCTTCAGTAATAGCGCTAGCGGTTAAATAACGGGAGGGTGCGTTTAACAACGTGCCCTTCCGTTTTTTCAGTTTGGAGGTGGTGACATGGACATGAGCATCAAGCTGACCTCGTCTTACCCCGCAGCCCCGGCCCCGGCCAACCTTGGCGCAGTGGTGACCCAGGCCAAGCCTGTGGCCAGCAATGAGCCGATCAAAAGTGAAGAGCCTCAGCGCGTTGCGCTGGAAAAGGCTGTTACCGATATGCGTGAGTTTGTGCAGGCTTCACAGCGCAACCTGGATTTTTCCATCGATGACTCTACCGGCAAGGTAGTGGTCAAGGTGATCGCCACTGACAGTGGTGAAGTGATTCGACAGATACCATCGGAGACCGCGCTGAAATTGGCGCAGAACCTGAGCGATGCCGGCAGCCTGCTGTTTGATAGCAAGGCTTGAGTTGGCACGAAACATGTTTCTGATTGCGGTCTAGGCGTATAAGCGCCAAAAAACGGCCGCTGCAGGACAAGGAGAATGGCAAATGGCTAGTTCAACGATTTCCGGCCCAGGTTCGGGCTACGACACCCAAGCAATCGTCAAGGCGCTGGTAGGTGCCGAGCAGGCGCCCAAGCAGGCTCAGATCACCAACGAGCAGAAGAAGGCCACCGTGCAGTTGTCTGCCGTGGGCTCGGTCAAGACGGCGTTGGAAGCCTACCAGGCGGCGATCACCAAGTTGAACAATGCCTCGGCCTTCAACGGGCTGGCGGCGACTTCTTCGGAAGAGAAAAACGCCAAGGTTACCTTGGGTGACGGCGCATCCAGCGGCAAGTACGTATTGAAGGTCACTAACCTGGCGACGGCTTCGAAAGTCACCACGGCGGTGAATGTCGATGGCGCATCGGGCAAGGCCAACAGCACGGACGAAGACCAGACGCTGACCATCAACCAGTCGGGCAAGAGCTACGACGTGATCATTCCCGGTGGCGCGACGTTGCAGCAGGTGCGCGAATCCATCAACACCCAGCTCTCGTCCCAGGGCATCAGTGCTAACGTGCTGAGCGACTCCAATGGCGCGCGGCTGGTACTGACTTCGACCACCATGGGCGAGGGCACCGACATCACCCTCAGCGGCGATTCGCAGCTGGCTACCGGGTACGACAAAGGCAAGGCGCCGACCAACGCCAAATACTCCATTGATGACATTGAAATGTCATCGAACAGCAACAAGATCACCTCCGCGATCAGCGGCGTGACCCTGGATCTGTTGGACACGGTAGACATCACCAAGCCGACCACCATCACCGTGGCCAGCAACACCGACACGTTGAAAACCTCGGTGCAGTCCTTCGTCAGTGCCTACAACACGCTGATGACGGCGATCAATACCCAGACCAAAGTAACCGCCACCGGCGATGCCTCCACCACCACCGCAGGTGCCCTGACGGGCGACGCATCGATGCGTCAGTTGGTCAACAGTCTGCGCTCCGAGTTGGTCAGCGGTTCTGGTGCGGGCACCATGACCAGCTTGGCTCAGATGGGCATCACCACCGATCAGAAAACCGGCATGCTCAGCCTCGATGACAAGGCATGGGATAAAGCTGTGGTCAAGGGCGCTGGCGATATTGCCAAGTTGTTCACCGGCGACACTGGCTTGATAACGCGCATGAAAAAGGCTACCGACAGTTACGTGGGTAGCAGTGGCACACTGGCGAACCGGGCGACCGATCTCAACAACAAGTTGACTGACTTGACCAAAGAGACCGACGACCTGACGCGGCGCATGGATGCCTTGCAGAAGTCCCTGACCGCCAAGTACACGGCGATGGACACCATGATCGCGCAGATCAACGCCAGCAGCTCCAGCATCCTGACCACCCTCAACTCGCTGAACAATCCTAAGTCGAACTGATGAGCGGTGCGCGCCAGGGCCCTGTCCAGGGGCCCTCGCGCAGGGTGCTGGATTAAAGTTTTTATCGCCGTGGTCGAAAAACTGGTTAAGCAAACCTATTCGATTGTCGCCAGTAACGAGGTAGCAACATGAACCCGATGAGAGCCCTTCGCCAGTACCAGAAGGTCAATGCCCACGCTCAGGTCTCCGAAGCCAGCCCGCACCGCCTGGTGCAGATGCTGATGGAAGGTGGCCTGGATCGCATGGCCCAGGCCAAGGGTGCGTTGAGCCGCGGGGACATCGCGCAAAAGGGCCTGATGCTGGGCAAGGCGATCGAAATCATTTCGGGCCTGCGCGATGGCCTGGAGCCTGAGAAAGCCGAAGATCCGGCCGCGATCCAGCGTCTGGATGCCCTGTATAACTACATGGGCAATCGCCTGGTCGAGGCGAACCAAGTCAATGATGTCGAGATGATCGACGAAGTCGCCCGCCTGCTGATCACCGTCAAGACCGGCTGGGATGCCATCGCTCCACAATAAGGCCGATTGCCTTGAGGTACACATCATGAGCCACGCACTGCAACGCATCGACGAAACCCGCGAAGCCCTTCTCGGCGCGCTGGCTGAGCGCAATTGGGAAGCCGTGGGCGAGTTGGACCTGGGTTGCCGCGCGGTGATTGATGAGGTGCTCAGTGAGGCACCGGTAGACGAGGGCGCATTGCGCGAGAAGCTGGAAAGTTTGTTGGTGGTGTACCAGCAGTTGCTGGAGGTGACGACCGGCGAACGCCAGGCGATTTTCGAAGAGATGTCGCAGATCAACCAAGCGAAAAATGCGTCAAAGGTTTACCATCTGTTCGGTTGAACGGGCGCAGTTAATCCGAACGGCGCGTCATATATTTGACTGTGCCAGCATTTTTGACTTAACTAGTGCTGTTTTCAGATTTCAGACGTCTAGAAGGCCTGAATTCATAGAATAAGCGCAACGCTTGAAACGAGAGGCAGAGAGCCAGCCACCGGTAGAATCCAGGCTCTCACACCGAAGGATTCAAGCGCAGATGACTACGCATTACCGGCAGCTGACTCAGGGACAACGTTACCAGATTGAGGCTGGCTTGAGCGCCGCAGAGAGCCAGGCGAGCATTGCAAAGCGGGTCGGCGTGCATCCCTCGACGATCAGTCGCGAGGTTCGCCGCAACAGCACCCAGAATATCTACAAGGCTGTTTCTGCGGCCCATGAAAGTGATGCTCGTCGAGCGGGTGCGCGCAAGTTTTGCAAGCCGGCGACATGGCTCAGCCATCATCTCCCGGTGTGGCTCAAGCATGGCATGAGTCCGGAGCAGATCGCCCAGCGGTTGAAGCAGGAGCAGCCAAGCCGGGCGGTCAGCCATGAGTGGATTTATCGGTTCATTGCCGCCGAACAGCGCGCCGGTGGTGAGCTTTATACCTATCTGCGACATCGCCGAAAGCGCTACCGGAAACGCTATGGAAGCCACGATCGGCGCGGGCAGCTGCGTAATCGCGTGTCAATCAGTGAACGCCCAGCCGAGGTCGAAAGCCGCGAGCGCCTGGGGGACTGGGAGGGCGATACGGTACATGGACTGGGCGGTAACCTGGTGACCCTGGTTGATCGCAAAAGCGGCTATCTGAGCGCCTATCCGGTCAAGCGCAGAACGCGCCGGCAGGTAACGCGGGCGATCAATCTGATGCTTCAGGGCCATGCCGCTCACACGCTGACGCTGGATAACGGAAGGGAGTTTGCCGGGCATGAACGCATCGCGCTACGGAGCCAGTGCCAGGTCTTTTTTGCAGACCCCTATTCATCCTGGCAACGTGGCACCAATGAAAACACCAACGGTCTGCTCCGCCAGTATTTCCCCAAGGGCAGCGACTTCAGCAAGCTGACCGTCGAAGCCGTCAATCGGACAGTAGCGAGGATCAATCTACGCCCGCGCAAGCGCTTGGGCTGGAAGACGCCGTACGAAGTGCATACAGGGGTGAGCGTTGCACTTATGTGTTGAATTCAGGAGGTAAGAAATCTTACAGACGTCTAGATTGCCCTCATTCCGGGGCAGGAAGTTTTACTAGGGAAGTTGCTATTGCATGTGGCGTGAAACCAAAATTCTGCTGATCGATGACGATAGCGTCCGCCGCCGCGATTTAGCGGTGATTTTAAATTTTCTTGGTGAAGAAAATTTACCCTGCGGCAGCCACGATTGGCAGCAGGCGGTCAGCTCGTTGTCGTCGAGCCGTGAAGTCATTTGCGTATTGATCGGGACGGTAAACGCTCCTGGCGCAGTTCTGGGCCTGTTAAAGACACTGTCTACCTGGGATGAGTTCCTTCCGGTGTTGCTAATGGGCGATATTTCTTCCGTGGACCTGCCGGAAGACCAGCGCCGCCGTGTGTTGTCCAACCTGGAAATGCCGCCTAGCTACAGCAAATTGCTCGATTCCCTGCACCGCGCCCAGGTCTATCGCGAGATGTACGACCAGGCCCGCGAGCGCGGCCGTCACCGTGAGCCCAATCTGTTTCGCAGCCTCGTCGGCACCAGCCGTGCCATCCAGCACGTGCGCCAGATGATGCAGCAAGTGGCCGACACCGACGCCAGCGTGCTGATCCTCGGCGAGTCGGGCACCGGCAAGGAAGTGGTCGCGCGCAACCTGCACTATCACTCCAAGCGTCGCGACGGGCCCTTTGTGCCGGTCAACTGCGGGGCGATCCCGGCAGAGCTGCTGGAAAGCGAATTGTTCGGCCACGAGAAGGGCGCCTTTACCGGGGCGATCACTAGCCGTGCCGGGCGTTTTGAGCTGGCCAATGGCGGCACTCTGTTCCTCGACGAAATCGGCGACATGCCGTTGCCGATGCAGGTCAAGCTGCTGCGCGTATTGCAGGAGCGCACCTTCGAGCGCGTGGGCAGCAACAAGACCCAGAGCGTGGACGTGCGCATCATTGCCGCCACCCACAAGAACCTCGAAAGCATGATCGAGGTCGGCAGCTTCCGCGAAGACCTGTACTACCGCCTCAACGTATTCCCTATCGAGATGGCCCCGCTGCGCGAGCGCGTGGAAGACATCCCGCTGTTGATGAACGAACTGATCTCGCGCATGGAGCACGAAAAGCGCGGCTCCATTCGCTTCAACTCTGCGGCAATCATGTCCCTGTGCCGCCACGGCTGGCCGGGCAACGTGCGCGAGCTGGCCAACCTGGTGGAGCGCATGGCGATCATGCACCCGTACGGGGTGATCGGCGTGGTCGAACTGCCGAAGAAATTCCGCTACGTCGACGACGAAGACGAACAGATGGACAGCCTGCGCAGCGACATGGAAGAGCGCGTGGCGATCAACGGCCATACTCCGGACTTCGGCGCCACCGCGATGTTGCCGCCCGAAGGCCTGGACCTTAAGGACTACCTCGGCAACCTCGAACAAGGGTTGATCCAGCAGGCCCTGGACGATGCCCATGGCATCGTGGCCCGCGCCGCCGAGCGCCTGCGTATCCGTCGCACCACCCTGGTGGAGAAGATGCGCAAGTACGGTATGAGCCGCAAAGAAGGTGATGAACAGGCGGATGATTGACGCCTGTTTTTCAACTACCTGGTTTATAGGTAGTTTTTTTTCGGCACGGGTATTGCTACAGCCCTCGCAACGTTCCGTTTAACTGACGGTCAGCCAAGCGAGAGAGCATCATGCCCCACGCCGCCCAACTATCTTCGGCCCCTGCCATCCAGGGGCTGGTTTCGCCTGTAGAGCCGCCGACCCGCCAGGGCCTGGAGCACGCGTTCTCGCAGTTCAACCAGATGTCGAGCCAGCTGACCGACTCCTACAGTCTGCTTGAGGCCCGGGTTTCCGAGCTTAAAGGCGAACTGGCGGTGGTCAGCGCCCAGCGCATGCAAGAGCTGGCCGAGAAAGAACGCCTGGCCAACCGCCTGCAAAACCTGCTGGACCTGTTGCCCGGTGGCGTAATCGTCATCGATGACCAGGGCCGCGTGCGCGAAGCCAACCCGGCAGCCTGTGATCTGCTCGGCCTGCCGCTGGAAGGCGAGCTGTGGCGTGAAGTCATCACCCGCTGTTTTGCCCCCCGTGAAGACGACGGCCACGAAGTCTCCCTCAAGGACGGGCGTCGGCTGTCTATCGCGACCCGTTCCCTGGACGCCGAGCCGGGCCAGCTTGTGTTGCTCAATGACCTGACAGAAACCCGGCACCTGCAAGATCAACTGGCGCGCCATGAGCGGCTGTCGTCCCTGGGGCGGATGGTCGCTTCCTTGGCGCATCAGATTCGTACGCCGTTGTCGGCGGCATTGATCTACGCCAGCCATTTGACTGACGAGCAATTACCGGCGGCCACCCACCAACGCTTTGCCGGGCGCCTCAAGGAGCGCCTGCATGAGTTGGAGCACCAGGTGCGTGACATGCTGGTGTTTGCCCGCGGCGAATTGCCGCTGACCGATCGCGTTACCCCTGCCGGCTTGATGCAGTCCCTGCAAGCGGCAGCGGCGACCCATGTGCAGGAGGCCAACCTGCGCTGGCAGTGCGACAGCCACCAGGGCGAATTGCTGTGCAACCGCGACACCCTGGTGGGCGCGCTGCTCAACCTGATCGAAAACGCCACCCAGGCCAGTGGCCCCGGGGCGCGCCTGAAAGTGCACCTGTATAGCCGCGGACAAACCCTGCGCCTGTGCGTCAGCGACAGCGGCAGCGGTATCGCCCCGCAGGTGCTGCAGCGCCTGGGCGAGCCGTTTTTTACCACCAAGACCAACGGCACTGGCCTGGGCCTGACCGTGGTCAAGGCAGTGGCCCGTGCCCATCAGGGACAATTGCAGCTGCGTTCCCGCCTGGGGCGTGGCACCTGTGCATTGATGACCTTGCCGCTGTTTTCCAGCGCGGCAAGCGCGGAGTAAGAGGATGATGGCTATCAAGGTTTTATTGGTGGAAGACGATCGCGCCCTGCGTGAAGCATTGGCTGACACGCTGCTGTTGGCGGGCCATGACTACCGTGCGGTCGGCTCTGCCGAGGAAGCCTTGGAGGCGGTCGAGCAGGAAACCTTCAGTCTGGTGGTCAGCGACGTCAACATGCCTGGCATGGACGGCCACCAATTGCTCGGCCTGCTGCGGGTGCGCCAGCCGCAGCTGCCGGTGCTGCTGATGACCGCCCATGGCGCGGTGGAGCGGGCGGTGGATGCCATGCGTCAGGGCGCGGCGGATTACCTGGTCAAGCCGTTCGAGCCCAAGGCGTTGATCGAACTGGTCGCCCGGCATGCCCTGGGCGTAATGCCCGCAGCCGACGGCGATGGCCCGATTGCCTTTGAGCCGGCCAGCGCGCAATTGCTGGAACTGGCGGCGCGGGTGGCGCGCAGTGATTCCACTGTGCTGATTTCCGGCGAGTCCGGCACCGGCAAAGAAGTGCTCGCGCGTTATATCCATCAGCAATCGGGCCGTGCCAAACAACCGTTCATTGCGATCAACTGCGCGGCGATCCCCGACAACATGCTGGAAGCCACCTTGTTTGGCCATGAAAAGGGCTCGTTCACCGGCGCCATCGCGGCCCAGGCCGGCAAGTTCGAACAAGCCGATGGCGGCACCATTCTGCTCGACGAAATCTCGGAAATGCCCCTGGGCCTGCAAGCCAAGTTGCTGCGTGTGTTGCAGGAGCGTGAAGTGGAGCGCGTGGGCGCACGCAAGCCGATCCAGCTGGATATCCGCGTGGTTGCCACCACCAACCGCGACCTGGCGGGCGAAGTGGCGGCGGGGCGCTTCCGTGAAGACCTCTTCTACCGGTTGTCGGTGTTCCCGCTGGCCTGGCGCCCGTTGCGTGAGCGCCCGGCGGATATCATTCCCTTGGCCGAGCGCCTGCTGGGCAACCACGTCAAAAAAATGAAGCATGCCCAGGCGCGGTTGTCGCCCGAGGCCCAGGCGTGCCTGGTCAATTACCCATGGCCGGGCAACGTGCGCGAGTTGGATAATGCCATACAGCGTGCGCTGATTTTGCAGCAGGGCGGCTTGATCCAGCCCCAGGATTTCTGCCTGGCCATGGGTAATGGCGTTGCGCCGTTGCCGAGCCTGGCCCCGGCTCCAGTGGTCGCCGAGGCGGAATCGGCAGGCGCCCTGGGTGATGACCTGCGCCGCCGTGAATTTCAGATGATCATCGACACCCTGCGCGCCGAGCGCGGCCGTCGCAAAGAAGCGGCCGAGCGCCTGGGCATCAGCCCGCGCACCTTGCGCTACAAGCTGGCGCAGATGCGCGACGCCGGTATGGATGTGGAAGCGTATCTTTTCGCCACATGACCGGTAACAAGTTCGACAAGCTTTGTCGCCTTTTCTTACGAGTTGTCACAGAGCTGGCACCCTTGTTGCTACCACCCCTAGTAACCGCTGCGTAGTGTCAAAAAATTGCGGGTCGTCGGAGAGAGAAGGTCATGAGCCAGGGTATTGAGTTCAATCGGTTGATGTTGGATATGCGCGCCATGCAAATGGACGCCATGGCTCAACCGAAATCCGTCGCGCCAGCGCCGGAATTGGGCCAAAGCAATTTTGCCGACATGCTCGGTCAGGCAATCAATAAAGTCAGTGATACCCAGCAGGCGTCCAGCCAGCTGGCGACGGCCTTCGAGATCGGTAAAAGCGGCGTGGACCTCACCGATGTGATGGTCGCCTCGCAAAAGGCCAGTGTGTCCTTCCAAGCCTTGACCCAAGTGCGTAACAAGCTGGTTCAGGCGTATCAAGACATCATGCAGATGCCGGTTTAAGGACGAGATTTAAGTCATGGCTGAAGCAGTCTCCGACAACCTCCCCGCCAAGGCCGACGGCAAACCGCCGTTGTTTGGCCTGTCGTTCCTGGAAAACCTCTCGGAAATGACCATGCTGCGTCAGGTGGGCCTGATGGTGGGCCTGGCCGCCAGCGTGGCGATTGGTTTTGCCGTGGTGCTGTGGTCGCAGCAACCCGATTACCGCCCCCTGTACGGCAGCCTGTCGGGCATGGATTCCAAGCAGATCATGGAAACCCTCGCCGCCGCCGACATCGCCTACACCGTGGAGCCCAACTCGGGCGCCTTGCTGGTCAAGGCTGATGACGTAGCCCGCGCGCGGATGAAACTGGCCGCCGCTGGCGTGGCGCCGTCCGACAGCAATATCGGTTTTGAAATTCTCGACAAAGACCAGGGCCTGGGCACCAGCCAGTTCATGGAAGCCACCCGCTATCGCCGTGGCCTGGAAGGCGAACTGGCGCGCACCATTTCCAGCCTCAATAACGTCAAGGCCGCCCGTGTGCACCTGGCGATTCCGAAAAGCTCGGTGTTCGTGCGTGACGAACGCAAGCCCAGCGCCTCGGTATTGGTCGAACTCTTCGCCGGCCGCTCCCTGGAGCCTGGCCAGGTACTGGCGATCGTCAACCTGGTGGCAACCAGTGTTCCCGAATTGAGCAAGTCGCAAATCACCGTGGTGGACCAGAAGGGCAACCTGCTGTCCGACATGGCCGAAAACTCCGCGCTGACCCAGGCCGGCAAGCAGTTCGACTACAGTCGCCGCATGGAAAGCATGCTCACCCAGCGCGTGCACAATATCCTGCAACCGGTACTGGGCAACGACCGCTACAAGGCTGAAGTCTCCGCCGATGTGGATTTCAGCGCCGTCGAGTCCACCTCCGAGCAGTTCAACCCGGACCAGCCGGCCCTGCGCAGCGAGCAGTCCACCAGCGAACAACGCACCGCCAGCAATGGCCCCCAAGGTGTGCCGGGCGCCCTGAGCAACCAGCCACCCGCGCCGGCCTCGGCACCGCAGACCACCGGTGGCGCTGCCGCCACGGCGGGCGCGATCCAGCCTGGCCAGCCATTGCTGGACGCCAACGGCCAGCAGATCATGGACCCGGCCACCGGCCAGCCGATGCTTGCGCCGTACCCTGCGGACAAGCGTAACCAGTCCACCAAGAACTTCGAACTGGACCGTTCCATCAGCCACACCAAGCAGCAACAGGGCAAGATCAATCGCCTGTCGGTGTCGGTGGTGGTCGATGACCAGGTCAAGGTCAACCCTGCGGACGGCGCGGTGACCCGTGCACCCTGGACGGCTGACGAACTGGCCCGTTTCACCCGCCTGGTGCAGGACGCCGTTGGCTTCGACGCCAGCCGTGGCGACAGCGTCAGCGTGATCAACATGCCGTTCTCCGCCGAGCGCGGTGAAGTGATCGCTGACCCTGCGTTCTACACCCAGCCGTGGTTCTGGGACATCGTCAAACAAGTGCTGGGCGTGTTGTTCATCCTGGTGCTGGTGTTTGGTGTACTGCGCCCGGTGCTCAACAACATCACCGGTGGCGGCAAGAAGCAACTGGCACTGGCCGGTGGCGACGTCGAGTTGGGTGGCATGGGCGGCCTGGACGGCGAACTGGCCAACGACCGCGTCAGCCTCGGCGGCCCGCAAAGCATCCTGTTGCCAAGCCCGAGCGAAGGCTATGACGCTCAGTTGAACGCAATCAAGAGTCTGGTGGCAGAAGACCCGGGCCGTGTGGCTCAGGTCGTGAAAGAGTGGATTAACGCTGATGAATGATCGAGCCGCTGTGGCCAAGCTGTCCCGGGTCGACAAAGCCGCTGTGTTGCTGCTGTCCCTGGGTGAAACCGACGCTGCCCAAGTGCTGCGCCACATGGGCCCCAAAGAGGTCCAGCGTGTCGGCGTGGCTATGGCGCAGATGCGCAATGTGCACCGCGAGCAAGTCGAGCAGGTGATGAGCGAGTTCGTCGAGATCGTCGGCGACCAGACCAGCCTGGGCGTCGGCTCCGACAGCTACATTCGCAAGATGCTCACCTCGGCCCTGGGCGAAGACAAGGCCAACGGCCTGATCGACCGCATCCTGCTGGGTGGCAACACCAGCGGCCTCGACAGCCTCAAGTGGATGGAACCGCGGGCAGTGGCCGACGTGATCCGCTATGAGCACCCGCAGATCCAGGCGATCGTGGTGGCCTATCTGGACCCGGACCAGGCCGGTGAAGTGCTCGGCCACTTCGACCATAAAGTGCGCCTGGACATCATCCTGCGTGTGTCATCGTTGAACACCGTGCAGCCGGCGGCGCTCAAAGAACTCAACACCATTCTGGAGAAGCAGTTCTCCGGCAATTCCAACGCCTCGCGCACCACCCTGGGTGGCATCAAGCGCGCAGCCGACATCATGAACTTCCTCGACAGCTCGGTCGAAGGCCAGTTGATGGACTCGATCCGCGAGATCGACGACACCCTGTCCGGCCAGATCGAAGACCTGATGTTCGTGTTCAACAACCTGGCCGATGTCGACGACCGTGGCATCCAGGCGCTGCTGCGCGAAGTTTCCTCGGACGTGCTGGTGCTGGCGCTCAAGGGCTCGGACGAAAACGTCAAAGAAAAGATCTTCAAGAACATGTCCAAGCGCGCCTCGGAGCTGTTGCGCGACGACCTGGAAGCCAAGGGCCCGGTGCGCGTCAGCGACGTGGAAACCGCCCAGAAGGAAATCCTCACCATTGCCCGCCGTATGGCCGAAGCCGGAGAAATCGTTCTCGGCGGGAAGGGCGGCGAAGAAATGATCTAAGGCGCCTTGCATGTCGAATAAAGATGAGGCGCCCAGCGATCTGATTCGCGCGCGGGATGTCGGTGGTTTCGACATCTGGTCGCTGCCCAGTTTCGACCCCCATGTGCCGGAGCCTGAGCCTGAACCGGTTGAAGAACCTCCGGCAGAGATGGAAGAAGTGCCACTGGATGAAGTCCAGCCACTGACCCTCGAAGAGCTGGAAACCATTCGTCAGGAGGCCTACAACGAAGGCTTCGCGGCGGGGGAAAAAGACGGTTTTCGCAGCACCACCCTCAAGGTTCGCCAGGAGGCCGAAGCGGCGCTGGCCACCAAGTTGGGTAGCCTGGAACGCCTGATGGGCAACCTGTTCGACCCTATCGCCGAACAGGACTCGCAGCTGGAAAAATCCATGGTTGGCCTGGTGCAGCACATCGCGCGCCAGGTGATCCAGCGCGAACTGGTGCTCGATTCCAGCCAGATCGAAGGCGTGATGCGCGAAGCCCTCAAGCTGCTGCCCCTGGGCGTCGGCAATGTGCGGCTGTACATCAACCCCCAGGATTTCGAACAGGTCAAAGCCCTGCGCGAGCGCCATGAAGAAACCTGGCGCATCGTCGAAGACGCTTCGTTGCAGCCCGGTGGTTGCCGTGTCGAAACCGAGCACAGCCGCATCGATGCAACGGTGGAAACCCGCATCAGCCAGATCATGGCCAAGTTGTTCGATCAACTGCATGAACAAGCCCTGCACCCCGCCGAGCCGGACCTGAGCGTTGACCTGGACGCCACCGATGCGCCTTGATCGCACCAGCTTCGCCAAGCGCCTGGGCAGCTACGCCGAGGCCACCGAGTTGCCCGGCCAGCCGATCCTCGAAGGGCGCCTGTTGCGCATGGTCGGCCTGACCCTCGAAGCCGAGGGCCTGCGCGCCGCCATGGGCAGCCGCTGCCTGGTGATCAACGACGACAGCTACCACCCGGTGCAGGTCGAAGCCGAGGTGATGGGCTTTTCGGGCAGCAAGATTTTTCTGATGCCGGTCGGCAGCCTCGCCGGCATTGCCCCCGGCGCCCGCGTGGTGCCGCTGGCCGACACTGGCCGCCTGCCCATGGGCATGAGCATGCTGGGCCGCGTACTCGACGGGGCCGGCCGTGCGCTGGACGGCAAGGGCGGCATGAAGGCCGAAGACTGGGTGCCGATGGACGGCCCCACCATCAACCCGCTCAAGCGCAACCCCATCAGCGTGCCACTGGACGTGGGTATTCGCAGCATCAACGGTTTATTGACGGTCGGTCGCGGCCAGCGCCTGGGCCTGTTCGCCGGTACTGGCGTGGGTAAGTCGGTGTTGCTGGGCATGATGACGCGCTTTACCGAGGCCGACATCATCGTGGTCGGGCTGATCGGCGAGCGGGGCCGCGAAGTGAAGGAGTTCATCGAGCACAGCCTCGGTGAAGAAGGGCTCAAGCGTTCCGTTGTCGTCGCTTCTCCGGCAGACGATGCACCGCTGATGCGCCTGCGTGCGGCGATGTACTGCACGCGCATCGCCGAATATTTTCGCGACAAGGGCAAGAACGTCCTGTTGCTGATGGACTCGCTCACGCGTTTCGCCCAGGCCCAGCGCGAAATCGCCCTGGCCATCGGTGAACCGCCCGCGACCAAGGGTTACCCGCCATCGGTGTTCGCCAAGCTGCCCAAGCTGGTGGAGCGTGCCGGTAATGCCGAAGCCGGCGGTGGCTCGATCACCGCGTTCTACACCGTGTTGTCCGAAGGCGACGACCAACAGGACCCGATTGCCGACTCGGCGCGAGGTGTGCTCGACGGCCACATCGTGCTGTCGCGCCGCCTGGCCGAAGAAGGGCACTATCCGGCCATCGACATCGAAGCGTCCATCAGCCGGGTGATGCCGGCGGTGGTCACGCCGGAGCATATGGCCCGTGCCCAGCAGTTCAAACAGTTGTGGTCGCGTTACCAGCAAAGTCGCGACCTGATCAGCGTCGGCGCCTATGTGGCCGGTGGTGACCGCGACACCGACCTGGCCATCGCCTTGCAGCCGCAACTGGTGACCTACCTGCGCCAGGGTCTCAACGACAAGATCACCATGGGCGAGAGCCAGTCGCACTTGCAGTCCATCTTCGCCCCGGCGCCGGGCGGCTAAGCCATGGCCAACAGCCGCGCCGCCCGCCTGGCTCCGGTGGTGGACATGGCCGAAAAGGCCGAGAAAGCCGCCGTGCAGCGCCTGGGTTACTTCCAGGGCCAGGTGCGCCTGGCCCAAAGCAAGCTGGGCGACCTGGAGCGCTTTCGGGGCGAGTACCAGCAACAGTGGATCGAGCGCGGTAGCCAGGGTGTATCCGGCCAGTGGCTGATGGGGTACCAGGGCTTTCTCAATCAGCTTGAAACCGCCGTTGGTCAGCAACGCCAGAGCCTGGCCTGGCACGAGGCCAACCTCGACAAAGCGCGCGAGGCCTGGCAACAGGCGTTTGCCCGGGTCGAGGGGCTGCGCAAACTGGTGCAGCGCTACATCGACGAAGCGCGAGCCATCGAAGACAAGCGCGAGCAAAAGCTGCTCGATGAATTGTCCCAACGCCTTCCCCGCCCAGAACAGTTCTAACCGACACCACAAATCCAGTGTGGGAGCTGGCTTGCCTGCGAACGCGGTGGTTCAGTTAAAGATTCAGTGGCTGACACGCCGCCATCGCAGGCAAGCCAGCTCCCACAGTTGATTCACTGTGTTGCTCAGATGCGGTTCAGCTGCTACACCTTGTGTCTAGTGCAACGACAAGGAAGCAGTCACATGACAGTCGAGTCAGAAGTATCCCTGGACGGGAAGAAGTTGACGATCGCAATCAAGGGTCGGTTCGATTTCGGCAGCCACCAGGCGTTTCGGGAAGCCTACGAGCGTTTCTACAAGGTGCCCGAGACTTATATCGTCGACCTCAAGGATGCCACCTACATGGACAGTTCAGCCCTCGGCATGCTGCTGTTGCTACGGGATCATGCTGGAGGTGATGACGCCGAAGTTCGCGTGACGAACAGCAACTCCGACGTGCGCAAGATCCTCGCCATCTCCAACTTCGACAAACTGTTCGATATCAATTGAGCGCCCTGGCCCCTGTCCTGGAGGCGCTGACCATCCTGATCGCCGAAGACAGCGCCGCCGACCGCCTGTTGCTGGCGAGCATCATCCGCCGTCAGGGCCACCAGGTGCTGACTGTCAGCAACGGCGCCGAAGCGATTGAGGTGTTTGCCCGTGAGCGCCCGCAACTGGTGTTGATGGACGCGCTGATGCCGGTGATGGACGGCTTCGAAGCCGCACGGCAGATCAAGCAACTGGCGGGGGAGGCGCTGGTGCCGATCATCTTCCTCACGTCGCTGCGCGAAAGCGAAGCCCTGGCCCAGTGCCTGGACGCGGGCGGCGATGACTTTCTGCCCAAGCCCTATAACCCCTTGATCCTGGCAGCGAAGATCAACGCCATGGACCGCCTGCGCCGCCTGCAGGCCACGGTTTTGCAACAGCGTGACCTGATCGCCAGGCACCACGAACACCTGCTGCATGAACAGCGGGCGGCCAAGGCGGTGTTCGACAAGGTCGCCCATTCCGGTTGCATCAACGCCGCGCCGAATATCCGCTATCTGCAATCGCCTTATGCGTTGTTCAATGGCGACTTGTTGCTGGCGGCTTACACGCCATCGGGTGACATGCATGTGATGCTGGGTGATTTCACCGGCCATGGCTTGCCGGCCGCCATCGGCGCCATGCCCCTGGCCGAAGTGTTCTACGGCATGACCGCCAAGGGCTACGGCCTCACGCAGACCCTGCGGGAAATGAACGCCAAGCTCAAGCGCATCCTGCCGGTGGACATGTTCTGCTGCGCCACCTTGCTGTGCCTGAGCGCCCAGCGGCGGGCGGTGGAGGTGTGGAACGGCGGCATGCCCGAAGGCTATGTGCATGAAGTCGCCACGGGCAGGCGCACGCCATTGATGTCGCGGCACCTGCCCCTGGGGGTGTTGTCGGCAGAGGCGTTCGATGACAGCACCGAGGTCTGGCCCATGGCGTTGGGCGACCGGGTGTTTTTGCTTTCCGACGGCGTGCTCGACACCGCTGACGCCAACGATCAACTGTTCGGCGCCGAGCGCTTGCAGCAGGTGTTCGCCGCCAACCGCGAGCCCGACCGCCTGTTCGAGGACATCGAGCAGGCCCTGGCGGCCTTTCGCGGCCAGGCGCGCGATGACGTCAGCATGGTCGAGATCACGTTGCAGGCGGGCCAACCCTTGCGGGCGGCCGAACCGATGTATGCCGACAGCGGCCGGTCGTGCCCGCTGGATTGGTCGGTGAGTTTCGAATTCCGCGCCCAGACGCTCAGGACCTACAACCCGTTGCCGTACCTGCTGCAACTGCTGTTGGAGATCCATGGCCTGCGTGCGCAGAGCGGGGCGCTTTACAGTGTGATGGCTGAGTTGTATTCCAACGCGCTGGAGCATGGCGTGCTGGGCCTGGACTCACGGCTCAAGCGCGATGCCCAGGGGTTTGCGCAGTATTATCGCCAGCGCCATGAGCGCCTGGCGCAGTTGGACAGCGGTTACGTGCGCGTGCATGTGCAGGTGGTACCCACCGACAAGGGCGGCAAACTGACCTTGCGCCTCGAAGACAGCGGGCAGGGTTTTGATGTGGAGCAAGAGCTGGCGCGCCCCGTGGACATCGACCGTCTGTCTGGTCGGGGCCTGAGCCTGGTGCGTCAACTGAGCAGCGCTGTAGGCTGGTCCGATGGCGGGCGCACTGTCTGCGTGGAGTTTTGTTGGGCGGCTCTGGCATAATCCGCCGATTCTTGATCAAGGAGCGAGCAAGTGGCTGAGATTCATATGGACCCCGAGGTGTTGTCGGGTTTGCAGGAAGTCATGGAAAGCGAATACCCCACGCTGCTGGACACCTTTCTGCATGACTCTGAAGAGCGCGTGCAAGCGCTGCGCAAGGCGCGGGACGACGCCAAGACGTTGGGGCGCATCGCACACAGCTTCAAGGGCAGCAGTGGCAACTTGGGGGCGCTGCGCTTGGCAACGTTGTGTGAGCGGTTGGAGACCGAGTCCTTCAAGTCTGCTTCCGACTTGGGGGCGTTGGTGGATCAGATTGATCGTGAGTTTGCGCTGGTTCGGCCGCTTTATGAGCATGAGCGGGAGCGGTTTTCTGGGGTTTGATATTTTATCGGCCTGACTTGGCCCGACTCTTGCTCTACCTCCATAGACTGCATCCCCGACCCCATGCAGTGGAGACCCTAACTTATGCCAGTCGTCCCCAATTCGCTTCTTCAGGCTGCCACTGCGGCCAAGCCTCAAGCGCCGGCCGCCACGCCTGCGGTAGCGCCTGCGGCCCCGCGGGACAAGGGCGCTGGCTTCGCTCAAGTGTTTGCCAAGCAAGCTGCCAAGCCGCAGGCCAAGAGCGACGACGCGCCAGCCAAACCCGTGCGCGACAAGGCTTCTGATCCCAGCGCCAAACCGGCCGCCGGCGACGATAAACCTGCCGCCAGCGCGCCAGCGGTTGCCGATAGCGGCAATCCCTTGCCTGCCAAGCCGGCCAAGAGCGACGACCACGCTGACAGTGAAGGCGAGCCACCTGCCGACCCGTCCCTGGCGCAGCAACCGGTGGCCGACCCGGCGCTGGTCGCCGCCGTGACGCCCGTGGCAGCCCCTGTGTCCGTACAAGCGCCTGCCGTTACTGCCGAAGATGACCAGGCCCAGCCGCTCATTGCTGTGACCGAGGAGCCCAAGCAGCCGGCCTTCGACCCTGAGGCCGACCCGCTGGATTCGATGCCGGCCGTGCGCCTGGCGATGGAGCAGGGCGGTCACGTCTCGGCCAGCAGCCAGGCGCCGCAGAAAGCCGCGCCCACCCCCCAGGACCAGCCGACCGCCGCGCAGAGCTTTGCCGCCGGCCTGGCCAACATGGTCGACCAGCAAGCCACCAAGGACAGCACCGACCAGGGGGGCGACAAGGCCTTCGGCGCGCTGATCGATGACGGCCTCAAGGACCTCAAGAACGCCAGCAGCGACACCCGCGTGGACGACTTCGCCAACCGCCTCGCCGCGCTGACCCAGGCCGCCACGCCCAAAACCGCCAACGCCTTGCCGCCGGTTGCCAACGCGCCGCTTGCCATGCATCAGAGCGGCTGGACCGAAGAGGTGGTCAACCGCGTGATGTACCTGTCCAGCGCCAACCTCAAGTCGGCCGAGATCCAGTTGCAGCCCGCTGAGCTGGGGCGCCTGGATATCAAGGTCAACATGACGGCGGATCAGCAAGCCCAGGTCAACTTCATGAGCGGCCATGCGGTGGTGCGTGAAGCGCTGGAGAGCCAGTCGGGGCGTTTGCGGGAGATGTTTGCCCAGCAGGGCATGGGGCAGGTGGATGTGAACGTGTCCGACCAGTCGCGGGGCCAGGACCAGCAGCAACAGCAGAGCCAGGCGCGAGGCGTCAGTGGCAGCGGCAGGCGTGCTGACAGCGGCGACGCCGGTGGCCCTGTGGACGTGGCCGAAGTGGCGGCGCCAGTGAGTCAGAGCGTGATTGGCTCCAGCGCGGTCGACTACTACGCCTGACTTCCTGTTCAAACCCGGTCAGTGTGGGAGCTGGCTTGCCTGCGATGGCGGTGGGTCAGTGACACACATGTGCACTGACCTACCGCCATCGCAGGCAAGCCAGCTCCCACATTTGATTTAGGTTGTCTTCGCCTCAGCCAACTCTGGCATAACACTTGCTCTTGCCTTGCCATAGATCTACGAATCCCCGAATAGTGACGGATTATTGGCATGGCGAAGAGCGACGACGCAGCAACTCCCCCCGCAGGCAAAGGCAAGCTCAAGCTGATCCTGATGATTGTGCTGGGCCTGCTTCTGGCCATCGGTGCGTCGGTGGGCGGCACCTGGTACATCATGCACAGCAGTGCGAGCAAACCGGCGCCCGCCGCCGAAGCCGCCACGAACGTCAAGCAACCGGCAATCTTCGAACAGATGCTTCCGGCCTTTGTCGCCAACTACAACCAGAATGGTCGTCAACGCTACCTGCAGGTGAGCATCACCTTGCTGGCGCGCAACCAGGCGGACCTCGATGCCCTCAAGGTGCATATGCCGGTGATCCGCAACAACCTGGTGATGCTGTTCTCCGGGCAGAGCTTCGACAGCCTTGCCACGCCAGTCGGCCAGGAAATGCTGCGCCAGAAGGTCACTGCCAGCGTGCAGGAAGTGGCCCAGAAAGAACTCGGCAAAGTTGTGGTCGAGCAGGCGCTCTTCACTAACTTCGTATTGCAGTAGGATCACGACATGGCCGTGCAAGACCTGCTGTCCCAGGATGAAATCGATGCGCTGTTGCATGGCGTGGACGATGGTCTGGTACAGACCGAAATGGCTGCCGAACCCGGCAGCGTCAAAAGTTATGACCTGACCAGCCAGGATCGCATCGTGCGGGGACGCATGCCGACCCTGGAGATGATCAACGAACGCTTTGCCCGCTACACCCGCATCAGCATGTTCAACATGCTGCGCCGCTCGGCGGACGTGGCCGTGGGCGGTGTGCAGGTGATGAAGTTCGGTGAATACGTACACTCGCTGTACGTGCCCACCAGCCTCAACCTGGTCAAGATCAAGCCGTTGCGCGGCACTGCGCTGTTCATCCTCGACGCCAAGCTGGTGTTCAAGCTGGTGGACAACTTCTTCGGCGGCGACGGCCGTCACGCCAAGATCGAAGGGCGTGAATTCACCCCCACCGAACTGCGCGTGGTACGCATGGTGCTGGAGCAGGCCTTCATCGACTTGAAGGAAGCCTGGCAGGCGATCATGGAAGTCAACTTCGAGTACATCAACTCGGAAGTGAACCCGGCCATGGCCAACATCGTCGGGCCGAGCGAGGCCATTGTGGTGTCGACCTTCCACATCGAACTCGATGGCGGTGGCGGCGACCTGCACGTGACCATGCCGTACTCGATGATCGAGCCGGTGCGCGAAATGCTCGACGCCGGCTTCCAGTCCGACCTCGACGACCAGGACGAACGCTGGGTCAAGGCCCTGCGCGAAGACCTGCTGGACGTCGACGTGCCGTTGAGCGCCACCGTGGCCCGCCGTCAGTTGCGCCTGCGCGATATTTTGCACATGGCGCCTGGGGACATCATCCCCGTCGACTTGCCGGAAGAGTTGATCATGCGCGCCAACGGCGTGCCGTCATTCAAGGTCAAGCTCGGTTCCCACAAGGGCAACCTGGCGCTGCAAGTGGTTGAGCCGATCAACCGCCGCTGATTCAACCCCAATTCATGATTGTTTGCTGCGCCGAGGACATGTAATGGCTACCGAACACGAAAACACTTCCGCCGAAGACCAGGCCCTGGCTGACGAGTGGGCTGCGGCCCTGGAAGAAACCGGCGATGTTGGCCAGGACGACATCGACGCGCTGCTGGCCGCCGACGCCGCTACCGCGCCGGCCGGCAACCGCCTGGCCATGGAAGAATTCGGCAGCGTGCCGAAGAACAACGACCCGGTGAGCCTCGACGGCCCGAACCTGGATGTGATCCTCGACATCCCGGTGTCGATTTCCATGGAAGTGGGCAGCACCGAAATCAACATCCGCAACCTGTTGCAGCTCAACCAGGGCTCGGTGATCGAGCTGGACCGCTTGGCCGGCGAGCCGTTGGACGTGCTGGTCAACGGCACCCTGATTGCCCATGGCGAGGTGGTGGTGGTCAACGAGAAGTTCGGCATCCGCCTGACCGACGTGATCAGCCCGAGTGAACGCATCAAGAAGTTGCGCTGAGATGAAGTACTCGATGGCGGGACTGTTGCTGGCGCTGCCATTGAGCGCCCTGGCGGCGGAGCCGGTGGCGCAGGTGGCTGCGGCGCCAGCGGTCGGCAGTGTCAGTGGGCAGTTGACGCAACTGGTGCTGGGCCTGTTGCTGGTGATTGGCCTGATCTTCGTGCTGGCCTGGTTGATGCGCCGCGTGCAGCGCATCGGCCCGGGCAACGGCCAAGTGATCGAGCTGGTGGGCTCGCGCGCCCTCGGCCCGCGTGATCGGCTGGTGCTGGTGCAGGTGGGCGAGGAGCAGATCCTGCTCGGCATCACCCCCGGCCGCATCACCCCGCTGCATGTACTCAAGACCCCGGTGGACGCGGTAAAGACCGAAGCCGCCACGCCAGAATTCGCCCAGCGCCTGATGGAGTTGCTGGGCAAGGATCAGAAGGATAAGAAGTAATGCGCGTTTTGTTGACGCTCATGCTGTTGCTGGCCGCACCGATGGCCCTGGGCGCCGACCCGTTGTCGATCCCGGCGATCACCCTGGGCACCAACGCGGCGGGCGCGCAGGAATATTCGGTCAGCCTGCAGATCCTGCTGATCAT
Source organism: Pseudomonas sp. CCI1.1 (assembly GCF_034348165.1). Classification (NCBI taxonomy): domain Bacteria; kingdom Pseudomonadati; phylum Pseudomonadota; class Gammaproteobacteria; order Pseudomonadales; family Pseudomonadaceae; genus Pseudomonas; species Pseudomonas sp. CCI1.1. Next base: position 2,653,357 of record NZ_CP133780.1, on the reverse strand, counting down.
GACGGCGCTGAGTTTTATCCCGGCGTTCGTCATGCTGATGACCAGCTTTACGCGGATCATCATCGTCTTCTCGATCCTGCGCCAGGCCCTGGGCCTGCAGCAGACGCCATCGAACCAGATCCTCACCGGCATGGCGCTGTTTTTGACGCTGTTCATCATGGCGCCGGTGTTCGACAAGGTGAACCAGCAAGCCCTGCAACCTTATCTGGCGGAAAAGCTCACAGCCCAGGATGCCATCGACAAGGCTCAGGGCCCGATCAAGGACTTCATGCTGTCGCAAACCCGCTCCAGCGACCTTGAGCTGTTCATGCGCCTGTCCAAGCGCACCGACATCGCTACCCCGGACCAGGCGCCGCTGACTATTCTGGTGCCGGCGTTCGTCACCTCCGAACTGAAGACCGCGTTCCAGATTGGCTTCATGATCTTCATCCCGTTCCTGATCATCGACCTGGTGGTGGCGAGCGTGTTGATGGCCATGGGTATGATGATGCTGTCACCGTTGATCATCTCGCTGCCGTTCAAGATCATGCTGTTTGTGCTGGTGGACGGCTGGGCGCTGATTATTGGCACCCTGGCCGGCAGTTTCGGAGGGGTATAGCGCTATGACGCCAGAAGTCGCCGTTGACCTGTTCCGTGAAGCGCTGTGGCTGACCACCCTGATGGTCGCCGTGCTGGTGGTGCCCAGTCTGTTGGTGGGCCTGCTGGTGGCGATGTTCCAGGCGGCTACCCAGATCAACGAACAAACCCTGAGCTTTCTGCCGCGCCTGCTGGTGATGCTGGTGACCCTGATCGTCGCCGGCCCGTGGCTGGTGCAAACCTTCATGGAATACATCCTGCAGTTGTACGGCAGTATTCCGCAGTTGATCGGCTGAGCCGATGCAATCCTTGCTGGCCTTGACCGACACCCAGATCAGTACCTGGGTGGCCTCGTTCATCCTGCCGCTGTTTCGCGTCACGGCGATGTTGATGGCCATGCCGGTGTTCGGCACCACGCTGGTACCGCGTCGTGTGCGCCTGTATTTCGCGGTGGCGATCACCGTGGTGATCGTGCCGGGCCTGCCGCCGATGCCGCCGGTGAACGCACTGGACCTTAGCGCCTTGTTGCTGATTGCCGAACAGATTCTGATCGGTGCCATGCTGGGGTTTTCCCTGACCCTGTTTTTCCAGGCCTTTGTGGTGGCCGGGCAAATTATTTCGATCCAGATGGGCATGGGCTTCGCGTCCATGGTCGACCCCACCAACGGCGTGTCGGCGGCGGTGATCGGGCAGTTTCTGACCATGCTGGTGACCTTGCTATTCCTGGCCATGAACGGTCACCTGGTGGCGTTCGAGGTGCTGACCGAGAGTTTCACCACCTTGCCGGTGGGCGCAGGCTTGGTGGTCAACCACTTCTGGGAACTGGTGGGGCGCCTCGGTTGGGTGCTGGGCGCGGCGCTGTTGCTGGTGTTGCCGGCGATCACGGCGCTGCTGGTGGTCAATATCGCGTTCGGCGTGATGACCCGCGCGGCGCCGCAACTGAACATCTTCTCGATTGGTTTCCCGCTGACCCTGGTGTTGGGCATGGGGATTTTCTGGGTCGGCCTGGCTGACATTCTCAATCAGTATCAACCGCTGGCCACCGACGCCTTGCAGTTCTTACGTGACCTGGCACGGGCGCGCTGAGCCATGGCCGAGAGCGAGAGTGGTCAGGACAAAACAGAAGACCCCACGGAGAAACGTAAAAAGGACTCCCGGGAAAAGGGCGAGATCGCGCGCTCCAAAGAGCTCAACACCTTCGCCACCATGATCGCCGGTGCAGGCGCCTTGCTGATCTACGGCGGTGGCCTGGCGCTGGACCTGCTGGAGATGATGAAGCACAACTTCAGCTTGCCCCGCGAAGTGCTGCTCAACCCCGACGCCATGGCCCAGTACCTGCTGCACTCAGGCAAAATCGCCCTGTTGGCGGTGCAGCCGATCTTGATCACCTTGCTGCTGGCCGCGCTGATCGGCCCGGTGGCCCTCGGCGGCTGGTTGTTTGCCGCGGGCAGCATGGCGCCCAAGTTCAGCCGCATGAACCCTGGGGCGGGGCTCAAGCGCATGTTCTCTGCCAAGGCCCTGATTGAATTGCTCAAGGCCCTGGCCAAGTTTTTCCTGATTCTGTTCGTGGCGTTGGCGGTGTTGTCATCCGACATCGACGACTTGCTGCGCATTGCCCATGAACCGCTGGAATCGGCGATCATCCACAGCGTGCAGGTGGTGGGCTGGAGCGCACTGTGGATGGCCCTCGGGCTGATCCTGATCGCCGCCGTGGATGCGCCGATCCAACTGTGGGAAAGCCACAAGAAACTGCTGATGACCAAGCAGGAAGTGCGCGACGAGCACAAGGACCAGGAAGGCCGCCCCGAGGTCAAGCAACGCATCCGCCAACTGCAGCGGGAAATGTCCCAGCGCAAGATGATGGCCTCGGTGCCCGACGCCGATGTGATCATCACCAACCCGACCCACTACGCCGTGGCGCTCAAATACGACCCGGAGAAGGGTGGCGCACCGATGCTGCTGGCCAAGGGTAGCGACTTCACCGCGTTGAAAATCCGCGAAATCGCCGTGGCCAATGACATTCTGTTGCTGGAATCGCCGGCGTTGGCGCGCTCGATTTTCTATTCCACCGACCTCGACCAGGAAATCCCGGCCGGCTTGTACCTGGCCGTTGCACAGGTACTGGCCTACGTTTACCAAATCCGCCAATACCGCGCCGGCAAGGGCAAGCGGCCTGATCCGCTCAAGGATTTGCCGATTCCGCCGGATTTGCGTCGGGATTCCTGAGGCTCAATGCGCCGCGGCTGTGGTAAACCGTAGTTATTTAAGTCGCTCGGGAGTATCGCTTTGGGGTGCTTCGACTTTCGATAATTGCAGCACGTACACCTGCTCTACAAGTGTAGGGTCTGGTTTACCGCCACGGGTTCCAAATAGCTCTTGCCGGCCATCCACTACCAAAAAATTGTGGCCTGGAGCGCTGGCAACCCCGATTTCACCCGGAGTTTCCAGCTCCTTCAACTTCGCGTTACTATCGCGGCCGGGTTTAATGTGATCCTTTAACCCAAGGAGTTCATACCCTTCCCAGGGAGAAGCTCCATCGTTAAGGCTTTTCACGCCATTAGCGTAGCTCTGTCCAACACGATCATAGCTATTTACCAGTTGTGCTCGCTTGGCAGCCACTGCGAACATAAAGTTAGCGTCGGTGAGCATCACCGGATCATCGCCTTTATACCCTGAATTGCGGGCTGCCAACTGTAACTCGCCTTTTGACAGGTACAGTTTGAAACCGTCGCGCATGGTCACGAAATAACCCTGAGCGACTTCCTTTACCGCTTCAAAGACATCCTTTTGACCAAACAGCGCCATCCCTGCCTTGATCCAGGAAGTAATTACACAGTTATCTTCATAACCTTGGCTGAAACCACTATAGATATTTTCTGGCTTTTTTCCGGGTTCAGACCCACCAGGATGATAGTGATAGAAGCTGTCCGCCTTCATCAGGGGCTTGTCACTGATGACCTCGCCTGCGGGGTAAAGGCTCATGTCGACGTTTTGGGAATTGCTGCCACCATCACCTGGAATCCCGCGCGGGTCAGATGTCCAGCCTCCTCTTACCAAATTAAGATCGTCCTGCAGGCGTTTGAATCGTTCAGGTGACAGGGCTGATTCAAAACGCTGTAGATAGGCTTTCAGATCTTTTTGCGGCATCACCTTGAGTTTTTCGATCAACTTATCGAACGCTGCGGGTGAATCCACTTCATTGCCTAAAATCTCGAATAGCGTTTTTTTCAGATCTGGTACCAGTTTAGTTTCGCCCGTCGACGGCGCTGGCGCCCAAACGTACTCAGCTTTAGGGGGCCCTGATTCAACCGTTTCAGCCTCTGAGGAGGCAAAGCGAAAAAAGGTGTTTAATGCGTTTAAATTTAAGTCCATGGTTTCGCCGCTATTTTTAATCGCTTATCCACCCTAGGGAAGGGTGATTTTAAAGAGCTGATCGCTCAGCGAGTTGAGTGACAAAAAATGTCGTACCGGTTCCACAAAATCTTTATCCCTAGGCCCGATAGCGTTTTCGCAGGCGTCGAAGTACCTATCATGATGACTTCATCAGGATTCAAACCCGGTCTTACCTGTCAACTTTGACAGTAGCCATTACGCCGCCTTCACTGTTTGATACAGCGATGAGGCGCGCAGCCATGCGCGGCTCGGGAGGCGGTGATGGATAGGGGTACGGTCAGGTGGTTCGATGCGGTCAAAGGCATCGGCTTTATTGTGCGGGATCGCGATGGCAACGAGGTTGCCGTCCAATCCACGAATGTCACATGTGCTGAAATCCCGCAAGCGCCTGCCAAGCAGCGCAAACCGCGCAAACGCAAAAAATCAGCGGATGCATGACCCGCAACGTTGCCATGCCTATCACCCATTGAAAGCCCGCGTCTACCTGTCAACTCTGACAGTAGCCAACGGGCGCTGCCCGCTGTTTTATTACCCACCATGCACTGCGCGTATGTAGTAACGAGATGCAGGGAGAGCGGTTGTGAAGGTGGCTACGGGTACGGTCAGGTACTACGTCTGGCTCAGGGGCGATTGGTTGATCAAGCCCGATGGCGGGGGAGAGGATGTGTTTATCAATGGCAGAGACTGGCGTTGCACCGCGCTGTGGTTTGGCAAGCGCATGGAGTTCCAAATGGTCCATCGACCCGAGGGTATTTATGCGTTGCCTATCAAACGGTGCAACCCAGGTGAACCGGGTCTCAAGTGAAGTGTAGGGAGAATGGCAATGGCAACTGGCACGGTGAAGTGGTTTAACGCGGAGAAGGGGTTTGGTTTTATTACCCAAAATGATGAAGGGCCCGATGTGTTTGCCCATTACTCGGCAATTGCGACGGCTGGGTACAAAAGCCTGGAGGAGAATCAAAAAGTAGAGTTTGACATCACACAAGGTCCGAAAGGCCCGCAGGATGACAATATACGGCCAGTTTAAAAACTGAATCACAGGTGGGAGCTGGCTTGCCTGCGATGGCTGACTCACAGCCAATATCCCAGTGGCTGACACACCGCAACCGCAGGCAAGCCAGCTCCCACCCTTGCCCGTATTATCCGCTGCTTGCTTTGCCCGCCATTGTGGCGCCAAGGTGCAGGCGATCAGCCAGTAACTGCCCCAGTTCGATCAACTGCGCAACGCCGAGCAATTCCTCTCGTTTCGAACCTTCCAGGTCAAAGGCCAAGTCGCAGCTCAGCGCATTGGCCGAAGCAAGTGTTTCACTGAGGTTGACCAGCAGGTCTTCGCTGCTGATGCCGTCGGCTACGGTAAACAGCCGGGTGGGGGAATTTGAGGCGTGTTTGATCACTGTGAAGCTCCTTTTAGAAAGGGAGAGGGTGCTTTTGCTCCTAGGTAATCCGGGCCGCGACGCCCGTCCGCTGCGTTTGCAGCGGTGTACGGAGACTAGAGAGCGAGTTTCCTAGGGGCAACCCCAAATCCTTATCGGAAAATTCCTCGATATCCAAGGTGCACACAAATCCAAATGTGGGAGCTGGCTTGCCTGCGATAGCTGACTCACAGCCAATATCTCAGTGGCTGACACACCGCAATCGCAGGCAAGCCAGCTCCCACACTTGAATCGGCTAGCACTCGAGAATCATCCCAAAACCAAAGTTGGAAGGCTTCTTGCAACCCCGCCTCCAAGTCGCCCTCCAGCGTCAAAACTTTGCTTCAAGGACCCGAGGAATACCGGTGGTAGATCGCTCTCAAATGCTCAACACGGCCCGTGGCACCCTGACTGACCTGTCGCGGGGCAATCTGGGTGTGCCGTTGTTGTTGCTGGTGATGCTGGCAATGATGATGTTGCCGATGCCGCCCTTCCTGCTCGACGTGTTCTTTACCTTCAACATTGCCCTGTCTGTCGTGGTCTTGCTGGTGTGCGTGTACGCCTTGCGGCCGCTGGATTTCGCGGTGTTCCCGACGATTCTGCTGGTGGCGACCCTGCTACGTCTGGCATTGAACGTCGCCTCCACGCGGGTGGTGATGCTCCACGGCCAGGACGGTCATGCCGCTGCCGGTAAGGTGATCCAGGCCTTCGGTGAGGTGGTGATCGGCGGTAACTACGTGGTCGGTATCGTGGTGTTCGCGATCCTGATGATCATCAACTTTGTGGTGGTGACCAAGGGCGCCGGGCGGATTTCCGAGGTGAGCGCGCGGTTTACCCTCGACGCCATGCCCGGCAAGCAGATGGCCATCGACGCCGACCTCAACGCCGGCTTGATCGACCAGAACCAAGCCAAGTCGCGCCGGGCCGAAGTTGCTCAGGAAGCCGAGTTCTACGGCTCCATGGACGGCGCCAGCAAATTTGTGCGTGGCGACGCCATCGCTGGCCTGTTGATTCTGTTTATCAACCTGATCGGCGGCATGGCGGTCGGTATCTTCCAGCACGGCATGACCTTCGGCGATGCCGGCAAGGTGTACGCCTTGCTGACCATTGGTGACGGTTTAGTGGCGCAATTGCCATCACTGTTGTTATCCACAGCGGCGGCCATCATGGTTACCCGTGCTTCGGGCTCCGAAGACATGGGCAAGCAGATCAGCCGGCAGATGTTCGCTTCGCCCAAGGCCCTGGCCGTGGCGGCGGGCATTATGGCGATCATGGGTATCGTGCCGGGCATGCCGCACTTCTCGTTCCTGAGCATGGCGGCCCTGGCGGGTGGCGCGGCGTACCTGTTCTGGAAGAAGCAGAACCAGGTCAAGGTCCAGGCCGAGCAGGAGATTGCCCGTCAACAGGATCTGCTGCCATCCCCGGCCCGTGCCCAGGAAACCAAGGAACTGGGCTGGGACGACGTCACTCCCATCGACATGATCGGCCTGGAAGTCGGCTACCGCCTGATCCCGCTGGTCGACCGCAACCAGGGTGGGCAACTGCTGGCGCGAATCAAGGGCGTGCGCAAGAAGCTGTCGCAGGACTTGGGCTTCCTGATGCCCACCGTGCATATCCGTGACAACCTCGACCTGGCCCCCAGCGCCTATCGCCTGACCCTGATGGGGGTGATCCTGGCCGAAGCCGAGATCTACCCGGACCGCGAACTGGCGATCAACCCCGGCCAAGTGTTCGGTACGCTCAACGGCATTACCGCCAAAGATCCGGCTTTCGGCCTGGAAGCGGTGTGGATCGAAGTCAGCCAGCGCAGCCAGGCGCAGTCCCTCGGTTACACCGTGGTGGATGCCAGCACCGTGGTCGCCACGCACCTCAACCAGATTCTCTACAAGCACTCCCACGAGCTGATCGGCCACGAGGAAGTCCAGCAATTGATGGGCTTGCTGGCCAAATCGTCGCCAAAACTGGCCGAAGAGCTGGTGCCTGGCGTGCTGTCGTTGTCGCAGTTGCTCAAGGTGTTGCAAGCGCTGTTGGCCGAACAGGTGCCTGTGCGCGACATTCGCAGCATTGCCGAGGCCATCGCCAACAATGCCGCCAAGAGTCAAGATACTGCCGCTCTGGTGGCGGCGGTGCGTGTCGGCGTGTCCCGCGCAATCGTGCAAAGCATTGTAGGGACTGAGTCCGAGCTGCCTGTGATCACCTTGGAGCCCAGGTTGGAACAAATATTGCTCAATAGTATTCAGAAGGCAGGGCAAGGCCAGGAAGAGGGCGTTTTACTGGAGCCAAGCATGGCTGAAAAGCTGCAGCGTTCGTTGATCGACGCCGCACAGCGCCAGGAAATGCAGGGCAACCCGGTGATCCTGCTGGTGGCCGGCCCGGTTCGCGCGATGTTGTCGCGGTTTGGACGCCTGGCTGTACCGAATTTGCACGTGTTGGCTTACCAGGAAATTCCTGACAATAAGCAAGTGACTATCGTCGCGACAGTTGGGCCCAATGGCTGAGGTAGTGGGTTATGCAAGTTAAGCGTTTTTTCGCCGCCGATATGCGTCAGGCCATGAAGTTGGTCCGCGATGAGCTGGGCGCCGATGCCGCGATTATCGGTAACCGTCGGATTGCTGGCGGTGTCGAGCTGACGGCTGCCCTGGATTATACGCCCCAGGCGCTGGCCCCGCGCGTGCCGAACATGGAACTCGAAGACGAGCTGCGCAAGACCGCCTCGCGCATTGTGTCGGCCCAGGCTGAACTGAGCATGCGCGGTGACAGCGATGCCAGCACCAATCGCCAATTATTCGCCGGCCTGCCGCTGACCGCCGCCGAGCCGCTGGTTGAGCCCACCTTTGTCGAACCGCCGCGTCCTGCAGCGCCTGCCCCGGCCGCCGCAGTTGACCAGCGTGTGATCGACTCGATGCGCTTTGAACTCAATGGCCTGCGTGAATTGCTCGAAGTGCAGCTGGGCTCGTTGGCCTGGACTCAGTTGCAAGGCAGCAAGCCGCAGCAAGCCAACCTGTGGCGCCGCTTGCAACGCATCGGCTTGTCCGGCCCGTTGTCCCGCGACCTGCTGGCCTTGACCGCCGAAGTCGAAGAACCTCGTCAGGCCTGGCGCATGTTGCTGGCGCATCTGGCGCGCATGATCGCCACGCCGGAAATCGAACCCCTGGAAGAGGGCGGTGTGATCGCCATGGTCGGCCCCGCCGGCATGGGCAAGACCACCACCCTGGCCAAGCTGGCCGCCCGTTATGTGCTTAAGTACGGCGCACAGAATATCGCGTTGGTGAGCATGGACAGCTACCGCATCGGCGCCCAGGAGCAGCTCAAGACCCTGGGCCGCATTCTCAACGTGCCGGTGACCCATGTCGACCCGGGCCAGTCCCTGGCCAATGCCCTCGAGCCGTTGCTGCGCAAGCGCGTGGTGCTGATCGATACCGCCGGCCTGCAAGCCAGTGATCCAGCGCTGCGCATGCAGCTCGAAAGCCTGGCCGGGCGTGGCATCAAGTCGAAAAATTACCTGGTGCTTGCAACCACCAGCCAGAAACAGGTTCTTACCGCTGCCTATCACAGCTACAAGCGTTGCGGCCTGGCCGGCTGCATCCTCACCAAACTCGACGAAACCGCGAGCCTGGGCGAGGTATTGAGCCTGGCCATCAGCCATGAATTACCGGTTGCCTACCTCACCGACGGGCCGCGGATCCCGGATGATCTGCATCTGCCGCGCCGTCATCAGTTGGTCAGCCGTGCCGTGAGTGTGCAAATGCAAGACGAGCCTAGCGAGGAAGCGATGGCCGATATGTTCGCCGACCTTTACCACCACCCGGCTAAACGGGTGGGTTGAGGCAGGATGAACACCGTGAAATGTACCTACATCGATGGTCTGCAAGCGATTCACGCGGCCAAGCCATGTAGCCTGCGTCTAAGCAAGACAAGGTAAAGAAATAAAATGGGCAGCATGCATCCCGTACAGGTGATCGCGGTGACCGGCGGCAAAGGTGGCGTCGGGAAAACTAACGTGTCAGTGAATTTGTCCCTGGCCCTGGCAGAGCTTGGCCGTCGCGTCATGCTGCTGGATGCTGACCTGGGCTTGGCGAACGTGGACGTTCTCCTGGGGCTGACACCCAAACATACCCTGGCCGATGTGATCGAGGGCCGCTGCGAGCTGCGCGATGTGCTGCTCCAGGGCCCTGGTGGCATTCGCATCGTGCCGGCGGCCTCGGGCACCCAGAGCATGGTGCACCTGAGCCCCGCGCAGCATGCCGGGCTGATCCAGGCGTTCAGCGACATCGGCGACAACCTCGACGTGCTGGTGATCGACACCGCCGCCGGGATCGGCGAGTCGGTGGTCAGCTTTGTGCGCGCAGCGCAGGAAGTGCTGTTGGTGGTGTGCGACGAGCCCACCTCGATCACCGATGCCTACGCGCTGATCAAACTGCTTAACCGTGACTACGGCATGAATCGCTTCCGCGTGCTGGCCAACATGGCCCAGAGCCCGCAGGAAGGGCGCAACCTGTTCGCCAAGTTGACCAAGGTCACGGATCGCTTCCTCGATGTGGCTTTACAATACGTCGGCGCAGTTCCCTATGACGAGTGTGTGCGCAAGGCCGTGCAAAAGCAGCGTGCGGTCTACGAAGCGTTCCCTCGTTCGAAATGCGCACTGGCGTTCAAGGCCATTGCCCAGAAGGTCGATACCTGGCCGTTGCCCGCCAACCCGCGGGGGCATCTGGAGTTTTTCGTCGAGCGTTTGGTGCATCAGACGAGCGCAGGACCGGTGCTATGACATCCAGCGGCTACAACCTTTACAAAAAGTCGGCACGTGACAGCCAGGGCGAATTGATCGAGCGCTATGCGCCGTTGGTCAAGCGCATTGCCTATCACCTGTTGGCGCGCCTGCCCGCGAGTGTGCAGGTTGAAGACTTGATCCAGGCCGGCATGATCGGCCTGCTTGAAGTCTCGACCAAATACGACGCCAGCAAGGGTGCCAGTTTCGAAACGTATGCGGGTATCCGTATCCGTGGCGCGATGCTCGACGAGGTGCGTAAAGGCGATTGGGCGCCGCGTTCGGTACACCGCAATACGCGCATGGTCAGTGATGCAATTCGAGCAATTGAAGCAAAAACCGGTCGTGACGCTAAAGATCATGAAGTTGCGGCCGAACTCCAATTGAGTCTCGACGATTATTACGGGATTTTGAACGATACCTTGGGCAGCCGCCTGTTCAGTTTTGACGACCTTTTACAGGACGGCGAACACGAAGGGCTGCACGAGGACGGCGCGAGCGCGCATACGGAGCCGTCACGCGACCTGGAAGATGAACGTTTCCAGGGCGCGTTGGCCGATGCAATCGCCAACTTGCCGGAGCGTGAGCGGCTGGTGCTGGCGCTGTACTACGACGAAGAGCTGAACCTCAAGGAAATCGGTGAGGTCCTGGGGGTCAGCGAATCGCGTGTCAGCCAGTTGCATAGCCAGTGCGCAGCCCGCTTGCGGGGGCGATTGGCCGAGTGGCGCGCGCGCTGACAGGCAGTGTGGGGGCACTGCAGACGCTGCCGTGAGATCGCAAGGTTTCGCGGCTACGTGCCGTGGTGCCCTGGGCAGTCCTTTTTGTGTAACGCCTGTTGATTGAAATGGCGCGTCCAGGTGCTGGGCGCGTTTAAGACTGCTTGGAGGTCGAATTGGACAAGAACATGAAAATCCTCATCGTTGATGACTTCTCAACGATGCGGCGGATCATTAAAAACCTGTTGCGTGACCTTGGGTTCACCAACACGGTCGAGGCGGATGATGGCCTGACGGCCATTCCGATCCTCAACAGCGGGAGCATCGACTTTCTGGTAACCGACTGGAACATGCCGGGCATGACCGGTATCGACCTGCTGCGCCATGTGCGCGCCGATGAAAAACTGCGCAGCTTGCCTGTGCTGATGGTGACCGCCGAAGCCAAGCGCGAACAGATCATCGAAGCCGCCCAAGCCGGGGTCAACGGTTATGTGGTCAAACCATTCACGGCACTGGCCTTGAAAGAGAAGATCGAGAAAATCTTCGAACGCATCCACGGCTAATGCCATCGCGGGGGAGCTATGGAGCATAACGAAACGTCACAGGGCGACTTTGAGTCGACCCTGAAAAAACATGCTCACCAGTTGGTCGACAGCCTGGAAAAAGGCCAGTTCGCCGATGCGGTGCAGTTGATCCATGAGCTTAACCAGACCCGTGACCGCGGCCTGTACCAGGAAGTGGGCAAGCTCACACGCGAGCTGCACAGCGCAATCGTCAATTTCCAGATTGACCCGCGCATGCCCCAGGCCGAAGAAATTTCCCAGATTACCGACGCCACCGAGCGCCTGTCCTATGTGGTCAGGCTGACTGAGGCGGCGGCCAACCGCACCATGGACCTGGTGGAAAACGCCACGCCCCTGGTCAACGGCATGGCCACCGAAGCCCAGGCCTTGAGCCAGGACTGGGGCCGCTTCATGCGCCGCGAAGTGGGCGCTGAAGAGTTTCGTGAACTGGCGCGTCGCGTCGACGGGTTCCTGTCGCGCAGCGAACAGGAAAACCGCACGGTGGCCAGCAACCTCAACGACATCCTGCTGGCCCAGGATTACCAGGACCTCACCGGCCAGGTGATCAAGCGCGTGACCCAGTTGGTTACCGAAGTGGAAAGCAACTTGCTCAAATTGGTGCTGATGGCCGGCCAGGTCGATCGTTTTGCCGGCATCGAACATGACCGTGAAGCGATCCTCTCTGAAAAAGATCCACAAAAACATCTCGCCAAGGGTGAAGGTCCGCAGATTCATGCCGATAAACGTGAAGACGTTGTGTCAGGTCAGGATGACGTAGATGACCTGTTATCCAGTTTAGGCTTCTAAGGAGCACCCACATGAGCTTCGGCGCCGATGAAGAAATCCTTCAGGATTTCCTTGTAGAGGCCGGCGAAATTCTAGAGCAACTGTCCGAACAACTGGTCGAGCTGGAAAGCCGACCGGATGATGCGAACCTGCTCAATGCAATTTTTCGCGGTTTTCACACTGTAAAAGGGGGCGCCGGCTTCCTCCAGCTCCATGAGCTGGTGGAGTGCTGTCACATCGCCGAGAACGTTTTCGACATCCTGCGCAAGGGTGAGCGTCACGTCGACTCGGAACTGATGGACGTGATTCTCGAAGCACTGGATGCGGTCAACGGCATGTTCAGCCAAGTGCGTGAACGTGCACCGATCACTGCCGCCACGCCGGAACTGCTGGCCGCCCTGGCGCGCCTGGCCGAACCTGCCGATACCGCGGCTGCGCCGGTGGTCGAGGCCGCACCGGAGCCGGTGGCGCAAGCCGAGCCGGACGTGACCGACAGCGAGTTCGAACAACTGCTCAACTCCCTCAGCGCGGTCAAGGCCGAAGCTGAAGTGCCGGTGCAGCCTGCCGCGACGCCGAGCAGTGAAGACATTACGGACGCCGAGTTCGAGTCGTTGCTCGACCAGTTGCACGGCAAAGGCCAGTTCGCGGCGGATGCCGTGGCACCTCCTGCGGCGACGCCAGAAGCACCCGCTGCCAACACCAGCACTGACATTACCGACGACGAATTCGAGGCACTGCTCGACCAACTGCATGGCAAAGGCACCTTTGTGGCCGAAGCCCTGCCCGAGGTTGCAGCGACTGCCGCCGCCGCTGCGCCAGCGGCCAGTACCGCACCGGCCGGTGACGGGTTGATCTCGGATCACGAATTCGAAGCCTTGCTCGACGAGCTGCACGGCAAAGGCAAGTTCAGCGAAGTGGCCCCGGCCGCGGCCGCGCAGGTTGCAGCACCAGCCACTGCGGCACCGGTTGCTGCCAAACCTGCGCCGGCAGCCAAGCCAGCACCTGCCGCCGCCCCGGCCCCTGCGCGTGCAGCGGCCCCAGCGGCAGCGGAAAAACCTGCCAGCGAAGCCGAAACCACCGTGCGTGTGGATACCGCGCGCCTGGACGACATCATGAACATGGTGGGCGAACTGGTGCTGGTGCGTAACCGCCTGGTGCGCCTGGGCCTGAACAGCGGCGACGAAGCCATGCAGAAGGCCGTGTCGAACCTCGACGTGGTCACCGCCGACCTGCAAACCGCGGTGATGAAAACGCGGATGCAGCCGATCAAGAAAGTCTTCGGCCGTTTCCCGCGCCTGGTTCGTGACCTGGCGCGCCAGCTCAAGAAAGAAATCAACCTGGAACTGGTGGGCGAAGAAACCGACCTCGACAAAAACCTCGTCGAGGCTCTGGCTGACCCGCTGGTCCACTTGGTGCGCAACGCGGTCGACCACGGCGTAGAAACGCCGGAAGAACGCGAAGCTGCGGGCAAGTCCCGCAACGGCAAAGTGATTTTGGCGGCGGAGCAAGAGGGCGACCACATCCTGCTGTCGATCACCGATGACGGCAAAGGCATGGACCCGACCATCTTGCGCAATATCGCGGTCAAGCGCGGCGTGATGGACAAGGACGCCGCCGACCGCCTGACCGACACCGAGTGCTACAACCTGATCTTTGCCCCGGGCTTTTCGACCAAAACCGAGATCTCCGACGTGTCCGGGCGTGGCGTGGGCATGGACGTGGTGAAGACCAAGATCAGCCAGCTCAACGGCTCGATCAATATCTACTCGACCAAGGGCCAGGGCTCCAAGATCGTCATCAAGGTGCCGTTGACCCTGGCGATCATGCCGACCCTGATGGTGATGCTGGGCAACCAGGCGTTCGCCTTCCCGCTGGTCAACGTCAACGAGATCTTCCACCTCGACCTGTCGCGCACTAACGTGGTGGACGGCCAGGAAGTGGTGATCGTGCGTGACAAGGCGTTGCCGCTGTTCTACCTCAAGCGTTGGCTGGTGGCCTCGGCCGCCCATGAAGAACAACGCGAAGGCCATGTGGTGATTCTGTCCGTGGGTACCCAGCGCATCGGCTTTGTGGTCGACCAACTGGTGGGCCAGGAAGAAGTGGTGATCAAGCCTTTGGGCAAGATGCTGCAGGGAACCCCAGGCATGTCGGGCGCAACCATTACCGGTGACGGTCGCATCGCACTGATTCTCGATGTTCCGAGCATGCTCAAGCGTTACGCCGCACGGCGTATTTGATTCTGGTGGGGCAGGGCGGTCATGCCCGCCCCGCCTAACGGAGTGTTTATGGCAGTCAAGGTCCTGGTGGTGGACGATTCGGGTTTCTTCCGCCGCCGCGTCTCGGAAATTCTTTCCGCTGATCCAACGATCCAGGTGGTCGGCACGGCCACCAACGGCAAAGAGGCGATCGATCAAGCCATTGCCTTGAAGCCGGACGTGATCACCATGGACTACGAGATGCCGATGATGGATGGCATCACGGCCGTGCGCCACATCATGCAACGCTGCCCTACACCGGTATTGATGTTTTCCTCGCTGACTCACGAAGGCGCGCGGGTGACCCTCGACGCTTTGGATGCCGGCGCGGTGGACTTTTTGCCGAAGAATTTCGAAGACATCTCGCGCAACCCTGACAAGGTCAAGCAGATGCTGTGCGAGAAGGTGCACAGCATTTCCCGCAGTAACCGTCGCAGCCTGTTCAGCACACCTGCGCCAGCCCCTACGCCTGCGCCCGCCGCAGCGGCGCCCAGTTCGTCGTTTGCGCGCCCGGCCCCGGCGCCCGTGGCCCGGCCTGCGGTCGCGCCGGTGCGTGCCGCCGCAGCGCCGAGTGCGCATTCGCCGGCACCCAAGCGCAAGGCTTACAAGCTGGTCGCCATCGGCACCTCCACCGGCGGCCCGGTGGCCTTGCAGCGGGTATTGACCCAACTGCCGGCCAACTTCCCTGCGCCGATTGTGCTGGTGCAGCACATGCCGGCGGCATTCACCAAGGCGTTCGCCGAGCGCTTGGACAAGCTGTGCCGTATCACCGTCAAGGAAGCCGAGGATGGCGACATTCTGCGTCCTGGCCTGGCACTGCTGGCGCCGGGCGGCAAGCAGATGATGGTGGATGGGCGTGGCGCGATCAAAATCCTGCCGGGCGATGAGCGCCTGAACTACAAGCCGTGTGTGGACATCACCTTCGGTTCGGCGGCCAAGTCCTATGGCGACAAAGTTCTGGCGGTGGTGCTCACCGGCATGGGCGCCGATGGCCGTGAAGGTGCGCGCCTGCTCAAGCAGGGCGGCAGCGCCATCTGGGCCCAGGATGAAGCCAGTTGCGTGATCTATGGCATGCCCATGGCCATCGTCAAGGCTGACCTGGCCGATGCGGTCTACAGCCTGGACGACATCGGCAAGCACCTGGTGGAGGCCTGCCTCTGATGGATGTGTTGAGCCTGATCGGCATCACCATGGCGTTTGTCGCCATTATTGGTGGCAACTACCTGGAAGGCGGCCACCTCGGCGCCTTGGCCAACGGCCCGGCAGCGCTGATCGTGATCGGTGGCACCGTGGGCGCGGCGTTGTTGCAGTCGCCCCTGAGCTCATTCAAGCGTGCCATGCAGATTCTGGTGTGGATCATTTTTCCGCCACGGGTCGACCTGGCAGGCGGCATCGACCGCGTGGTCAATTGGAGCCTCACCGCCCGCAAGGAAGGCCTGCTGGGCCTGGAAGGCGTGGCCGATGCCGAGCCTGACAGCTACGCGCGCAAAGGCCTGCAACTGTTGGTCGATGGCGCCGAACCGGAAGCGATCCGCAGCATCCTCGAAGTGGACTTCTACACTCAGGAAAGCCGTGACATCAACGCGGCCAAAGTCTTTGAAAGCATGGGCGGCTACGCGCCGACCATTGGCATCATCGGCGCGGTGATGGGCCTGATCCACGTGATGGGCAACCTGGCCGATCCTTCGCAACTGGGCAGCGGTATTGCCGTGGCATTTGTCGCGACCATCTACGGCGTGGCCAGTGCCAACCTGGTGCTGCTGCCGGTGGCCAGCAAGCTCAAGTCGATTGCCATGCGCCAGTCGCGTTATCGCGAAATGTTGCTCGAAGGCATCCTGTCGATTGCCGAGGGCGAGAACCCGCGCTCCATCGAATTGAAGCTTCAGGGCTTCATGGATTGATGGGGAGGAACTGCCTGTGAGCCGTCGCCGTCGCGAGCCCGAGGAACACGTCAACCACGAACGCTGGTTGGTGTCCTACGCGGACTTCATCACCTTGCTGTTCGCGTTTTTTGTGGTGATGTACTCGATCTCGTCGATCAACGAAGGCAAGTACAAGATCATTTCCCAGGCGCTGGTCGGTGTGTTCAACGATGCCGAGCGGTCGCTCAAGCCGATCCCTATCGGCGAAGATCGGCCCAAGACCGTGACCCCGGCCAAGCCTCTGGTCAATGACAGTGATGAAACCGCTGCTGGCATCCAAGGCACCAGCGACCCGCTCAAGAGCATCGCCGACGATATCAGTGCCGCCTTTGGCGACCTGATCAGCTCCAACCAGATGACCGTGCGCGGCAATGAGTTGTGGGTGGAGATCGAGCTGAACTCCAGCCTGTTGTTCGCCAGTGCCGATGCATTGCCCAGTGACCAGGCGTTCACCATCATCGACAAGGTCGCGGCGATCCTCAAACCGTTTGAAAACCCGATCCACGTGGAAGGCTTCACCGACAATTTCCCCATCAGCACTGCGCAGTACCCGACCAACTGGGAACTGTCCTCGGCTCGCGCGTCGAGCATCGTGCGCATGTTGGCGATGCAGGGTGTGAACCCCCAGCGCCTGGCGTCGGTGGGCTATGGTGAATTCCAGCCGGTGGCCAATAACGCCACGGTCGAAGGCCGCGCCCGTAACCGCCGGGTGGTGCTGGTGGTCTCGCGCAACCTGGATGTGCGTCGCAGCCTGACCGGAACCGGCACCGCCAATGCCACCCCGGATGCGGCGTTGAAGCGTGCTGGCACACAAACTGCACCGCCCGTTGTCAAACCGCCGGTCCGACCGAGTAACGTCAATTCTCCGTCGCTGGCTCAATAACCGTATGCAATGTCTCGGTCGCGCCTGTGCCCGCCGGGAGGAACCAACCGAATGAGAGTCTGGGCAGTTGCCAATCAAAAGGGTGGAGTCGGCAAGACCACCACTTCCATCGCCTTGGCCGGTTTGCTGGCCGAAGCGGGCAAGCGTGTGGTCGTGGTCGACCTGGACCCCCACGGTTCCATGACCAGCTATTTCGGCTACGACCCGGATGCGCTGGAACATAGCTGCTATGACCTGTTTTTGCACAAGGGCAGCGTGCCGGCGGATCTGCCTGGGCAACTGCTGTTGCCCACCAGCAACGAAAGTATTTCCCTGCTGCCGTCGAGCACCGCCCTGGCCACGCTGGAGCGCCAGTCGCCAGGCCAGAGCGGCCTGGGCCTGGTGATCGCCAAGACCCTGGCGCAGCTGTGGCAGGACTTCGATTACGCGATCATTGACAGCCCGCCGTTGCTCGGCGTGCTGATGGTCAACGCGTTGGCGGCCAGCCAGCAATTGGTGATCCCGGTGCAGACCGAGCACCTGGCGGTCAAGGGCCTGGAGCGTATGGTCAGCACCCTGGCGATGATCAACCGTTCGCGCAAGCAGGCGCTGCCGTTCAGCATCGTGCCGACCTTGTTCGACCGTCGCACCCAGGCGTCCCTCGGCACCTTGCGCGTATTGCGCGATGCCTACCCGGACACTATCTGGAACGGTTACATCCCGGTGGACACGCGCCTGCGTGACGCCAGCCGTGCCGGGCTCACACCGTCGCAGTTCGACGGCAAGAGCCGTGGCGTGCTGGCCTACCGTGCGTTGCTCAAGCACCTGCTGTCGCAACAACTTGTGGCGCAGGTGGCGTGATGAACCGTCCTGTCGAATTCAAGACCCGCCCGCAACTGGCACTGGAATCCTACCTGGATGCCTTGCTGCAGGATGCGACGGCCGAGGAACTGCCAGAACCGATTCTGGTACTTGAGCCTGCTGTCGAACCCGAAAGCCCGCTGGATGAATTCCAGCAGGCGGTGATGGAAGAGCAGGCACGGGATGCGCAGGGGGTGGAGGTGCCCGTGGTGGTGCCAAGCGCCCCCGCGGTGGTGGCGCCCCCGGTGGTCGAACCGCTGGTGGACGTGCACCTGCCGCCCAGCATCACGCCGCCACCGGTGACGGGCGACGGTCGCCCCTCATGGGCTGCCGAGCCGTTCGAGTGCCTGCTGTTCGACGTCGCCGGGTTGACCCTGGCGGTGCCGCTGGTGTGCCTGGGCTCGATCTATTCCCTGGAAGGCCAGGAGCTGACGCCGCTGTTCGGGCAGCCGGAGTGGTTCCTCGGCATCCTGCCCAGCCAGGCCGGCAACCTCAAGGTGCTGGATACGGCGCGCTGGGTGATGCCCGACCGCTACCGCGATGATTTTCGCCAGGGCCTGCAATACGTGATCTCGGTGCAGGGCTACGAGTGGGGGCTGGCGGTGCATCAAGTCAGCCGCTCGTTGCGCCTGGACCCCAATGAAATCAAATGGCGCAGCCACCGCGGCCAGCGGCCGTGGCTGGCGGGCACGGTGATTGAACACATGTGCGCGTTGCTGGATGTCGCCGAACTGGCCGAATTGATCGCCAGCGGTGCGGTGAAGGCAATGCCACAGAACAAACGCAGTTGATTGAACAATAAGGGCCGTGCGGTTGCGCGGCCTACGTGCACACACGCCGTCGATAGCGGCATTTGAAGGGGTCAGATGAATGAACAAGTCAGCGTCCGCACAAGGTTTGGATGATCCGATCCTGCAATGGGTGACCTTCAAGCTGGACAACGAAACCTACGGCATTAACGTGATGCGCGTGCAGGAAGTGCTGCGCTACACCGAGATCGCCCCGGTTCCAGGCGCGCCAAGCTACGTGCTGGGCATCATCAACCTGCGTGGCAACGTGGTGACGGTGATCGACACCCGCCAGCGGTTCGGCCTGGACACGGTTGAAGTCAGCGACAACACCCGTATCGTGATCATCGAGGCCGACAAGCAAGTGGTCGGCATCCTGGTCGACAGCGTGGCCGAGGTGGTTTACCTGCGCCAATCGGAAGTGGAAACCGCACCGAACGTCGGTAACGAAGAGTCGGCCAAGTTCATCCAGGGCGTGTGCAACAAGAACGGCGAACTGCTGATTCTGGTTGAGCTGGACAAGATGATGAGCGAAGAAGAGTGGTCGGAACTGGAGAGCATCTGATTGTTCCTTGAGGCAGCGGTGATTGTCCTGGCCCTGTTGTGGGCCGGGACCTTGGCGTTTGTGCTGCGCTATGTGCGCCAGCAGCGGGAGTTGGCCTTGCAACAGGCCGAGCGCGATGCGGTGCGTGACCGGCGCATTCTGGAACTGGTCAAGCGCGTTGATCATTACCAGCAAAGTGCGGTGCGGGTGGGGGATGAGGTGCATGAACTGCGTGCGATTCTTGCGCCGTTGCCGGACAGGTTGGTGCAGTTGGAGCAGCGTGATCCGTCGAACCTGTCGTTTGCCCAGGCGGCCAAGCTGGTTGGCATGGGGGCGACGGTGGATGAGTTGACCCAGTCGTGCGGGCTGACCCAGGCCGAGGCGCAGTTGATGAGTAAGTTGCACAAGGGCTGATTCTCGACGCGGCTTGGCCGCCGCAGCGATCAACTGTGGGAGCTGGCTTGCCTGCGATGACGGCCTACCAGCCGACACCTCTCTACCTGACACCCCCGATCCAACTGTGGGAGCTGGCTTGCCTGCGATGACGGCCTACCAGCCGACACCTCTCTACCTGACACCCCCGATCCAACTGTGGGAGCTGGCTTGCCTGCGATGACGGCCTACCAGCCGACACCTCTCTACCTGACACCCCCGATCCAACTGTGGGAGCTGGCTTGCCTGCGATGACGGCCTACCAGCCGACACCTCTCTACCTGACACCCCCGATCCAACTGTGGGAGCTGGCTTGCCTGCGATGACGGCCTACCAGCCGACACCTCTCTACCTGACACCCCCGATCCAACTGTGGGAGCTGGCTTGCCTGCGATGACGACCTATCAGCCGACACTTCTCTGCCTGACACCCCACAATCCAACTGTGGGAGCGGGCTTGCTCGCGAAGGCGGCCTGACAGGCGACGCTGTTATAGCGAGTACATATCCATTCCTGCGGTAACGGCCACTTAGGGTTCCGCCCTGACGGCGGCTCACTTTCGAAAAGCGCGAAAGTAAGCAAAGCGCTCTTGCCCCACCACTCGGCACCTCGCTTAGGCTCGGTGTGCCCGAACACAGTCTTGAATCCGTGGGCCGCCGCCACGCGCCATCCATGGCGCGGGGCGGCTAACCCGGCGTCCTGCCGGGTTAGCCACGAATTCAAGCCTGCGTTCGGCCAGCGTGGTTTAACGGGGCGCCTGAGATCAAAAGCAGAGCAAGATCAAGATCAAGAGCGGCTCGCTTCGCATCGTGGTTACCGTTGGGTGGCAGATTTGAGGTCTTTGTCGATTGAACCGCCGCCATCGCAGGCAAGCCAGCTCCCACTTCTTGATCTGTGTACTTCAATCAATTTTCTCCAGCCACAGACTTTTCCTGTTCCCCAAAGGTCAACATCCTTCAAGCACCTTGACCCAGGAGATTCTCCCAAATGACCGCCCCCAAAGCCCTGTTGATCCTCCACGGCAAACAAGCCCTCAACGAGGATGTGCGCGCTGCCGTGCTGGCCCGGCGTGAGCAGGGTGGGGAGCTGGCCGTGCGGGTGACGTGGGAGGGCGGCGATGCCCGGCGACTGGTCAATGAAGCGCTGGCCGAGGGGTACACCCATATCATTGCCGGCGGTGGTGACGGCACCTTGCGCGATGTGGCCGAAGCCATGGCCCATGCCAACACCGACGCCAGCCTGGTGCTGATGCCCCTGGGTACCGCCAATGATTTCGCCAAGGCCGCCGGCGTGCCGTTGGAGCCGGCTGGCGCCCTGGCCTTGCTGGATGTGCCGCCCAAGGCGATTGACCTGGGCCAGGTCGGTGGGCAAATCTTCCTGAACATGGCCACCGGTGGTTTTGGCAGCCAGGTCACGGCCAACACGTCCGAAGACCTGAAGAAGGTCCTGGGCGGTGCCGCGTACCTGTTTACCGGTTTAACCCGCTTCAGTGAATTGAAAGCCGCCTACGGTGAATTGGAAGGCCCGGATTTCCATTGGAAAGGCGAGTTGCTCGCGCTGGGCATCGGTAACGGTCGCCAGGCCGGTGGCGGGCATGTGCTGTGCCCCGGTGCATTGGCTGATGACGGGCTGTTGGATGTCAGCATCTTGCCGGCGCCTCAAGAGGTGGTCGGCACGTTGCGTGAGTTGATGAACAACGGCTGGGGCCTGGACACCATGTTCGTGCGCGCACGCCTGCCCTGGGTGAAGATCAAGGTCGCACAAGGCTTGTACATCAACCTCGACGGCGAGCCGCTGGAAGGCGACGACCTGCACTTCGAGGTGCTGCCCAAGGCCCTGCGCGTGCACTTGCCGCTGGGTTCGCCGTTAGTCGTCCAGGCTGATGATCTGCTCACGCACGGCAAATAACACCAGGCCCGCCACGTCAAAAATCTGCAAGCGCTTCATGATCTGCGAGCGGTGGGCTTCGACAGTCTTGATGCTCAGGCCCAGGCCGTGGGCAATTTCGCGGGTGGATTTGCCGCGCACGATCAAGCGCAGGATTTCCAGTTGCCGCGCCGTCAGGCTGTGGCTGTGGGCGACAGGCGCGCTGGGGGCCTGGCTACGGATCAGCGCCTGGTTGATCACTGTGTGGGCGATGGCGGGGCTCAGGTAGCGTTCGTTGTTACGCAGGGCCAGCAGGGCATGTTCCAGCTCGTTGGCGGTGGTGTCCTTGAGCAGGTAGCCGTGGGCACCGGACTCCAGTGCGCGCATGATCAGGTCCGGCTCGGTGTGCATCGACAGAATCAGCACCTTGCACGTGGGGTAAAAACGCTTGAGTTGCTGCAAGGCATCCAGCCCGCCGGTGTGCTTCATCGACAGGTCGAGCAGCACGATATCTGGCTGCAAGGCACTGTATTGCTCCAGTAGTTGCGCGCCATCGCTGGCTTCGCCGATGACGCTGTAGCCGGGAATATCCAGAATCAGCGCGCGCACGCCGGCGCGAATCAGTGCATGGTCGTCTACCAAGAGTAAATTGCAGGTCACTCGAGAACCTTAGGGGCGCTGGCCCGTTCGAGAGCGCGGGGCGCCCAAGGGAAAAGTGCGTTGATGCGTGTACCTTTGCCGGGCTCGCTGCTGACGGAAAAGGTGCCTCCCAGTTGGTGTGTTCGTTCGCACATACCGGCCATGCCCCGTTGGCCTTCCCGGCCCGGATCGGGGGCAGGCAAGAACCCCTGGCCGTCATCGCAGATTATCAACGACAAGCCTTCAGGCAGGCGTTGCAGACGCACCAGCAGGTTGCGAGCCTTTGCATGGCGAAGCATGTTGGTCACCGCTTCCTGAGTGACGCGAAAGGCCGCCACGGCCATTTCTTCGGGGATGCCGGTGAGCCGTTGCTGGCACTCCAGGCTCCAGCACACCTGGGTGTTTTCCAGGGTCTTGAGCAGGTGCGCGCGCAGGCTGGCTTCCAGGCCCAGGCTGGTCAGTTGGCGCGGGTTGAGGATGGCGCAGACGTCACGCACCTTGGCCAGGGTTTCATTGAGCGTATTGCACAGCACCGAACAATGGTTTTGCAGATCCTGGGGCAGGCGGCGCTGCAGCCATTCACTTTGCAGCTTGGCGGCTGTCAGTAGCTGGCCGATGTCGTCATGCAGTTCGCGGCTGAGTCGGTGACGTTCGTTCTCCTGAACTTGCAATAAGCGGGCGGCCAGTTCCTGAGGCTCGAACTTGATGGCTGTGCGCGAACGCCACTGTTGCAGCCCGACCACCATCAGCGTGGCGAGGTTGAGCAGCACGATCAGCAACGGCAGTGGCGCGTCCAGCAGATAGACCCACAGGCTCGCCACCAACGAGCACAGGCATAGCGAAAGGGTAAGGCGGCGTGCGTGGCTGGGGGACACGGACCTGGCGATAAGTGACTTGAAACTGGCGTACATAGCGGATGGAGCCAATGAGGGTTCACTGCGGGGAGGCCGGTTGACCGGGCTCTGTTTGGAGTGCGCTGCCAAATCGTTTTTAAGCCTGTTGAAGTTAAATCACTTCGGGGGGCGCATAGTAACACCCCTATTAGCGTTGGTCGTCTGATTGGGTTTATGGCCCACGCGAATACTCTGGGCAGGCACCCCAGAGTTCAACATGGAAAGTTGTATTAACAAAGTTGGTTTGTATCGTTATTGCATTGATAGCTAATTGATATTTATTGTGCGCGCCGATCATGCTGCGGAGTGTATTGGGGGGCTTTTTGCGGGATCTGCAAGCTGACCGCCTCAATCAGCGACGACTGCTCTTCTTCATCCAGACTAAGCTTGCCAGTACGGATATCGATCAGTTCCAGTTGCCAGGCCAGTAGCGTCAAGCAGTCATGCAAGGCATGCAGCGCCTGGTCATGCAATTGCACCGGGCTCACGGCATTGGCAATCAAGTATTGAATCTGCCGAGAGAACTCGCTAATGGCCTGCAATGCGAGGCAGTCTGCGCTCTCGGCGAGCTTGTTCAGGCTGGCTTTCATGCAGTCGATAGCGTCACTGTCGTTTCGAATCAAATGCAGGTGGTTCAAGCACTCTTCTGACCTGATCAGCAGCTTTTCAGCCTCGTGCAGGAACTCGGGAAGTGCAGATTGCCACTCGTTACCGTCGTTCATCATGCAGGTCTCCGCAACGTAGGGTCGGATGATGAGATGTCGCACCGGGTGAATGACGTAAAACTAGCGCTGAAATACGGCTCGGACTTGTAGGTCGATTCTGATAATCCAGTAGGACGTTTAGCGAAGTGCTCACGAAAGTCGTATGTAGCCCCGGTTGTACGGGATGACACGACTTCAGTTGCCGATACGTGAGTGCCTGAAAGGCCCGTGGGCCAAGGGCTGGGGATGGCAAACAAAAGCCTGACTCCATTCATGCAATGAGAATGGCGTCACATTAATGGCTATTAGATATCGCGAATATCAGGTTGGGCCTGATTGCGCATAGGGGAATCCCCTATGTGGTGGAACTGCACGTCAATTCGACTGTCGCGCAAGGCGGCTTGAAAGAGCATCAGGGGCCTAGGCAGTAAAGCATGATGTCAGTGTGACATCAATGGATTTACATGGCATTTTATTCGGGTCAAGGTCCGGCGCTTGCCGCCGATAACGTGCTTATACAGTTGCACACCCTTTCAACGCGCCTGCGGCGTGTACACCAGGAGCTTTTAATGGCCGGCATTCTCGACACGGTAGATCAACGCACGCAATTGGTGGGTGAGAATCGCCTGGAAATTCTCATGTTCCGCCTCTTCGGACGGCAGTTGTTCGCGATCAACGTGTTCAAAGTGCAGGAAGTGCTGCAGTTGCCCAAGCTGACCCTGATGCCCCAGCGCCACCCGTTCGTGTGCGGGGTGGTCAACCTGCGTGGCCAGACCCTGCCGGTGATCGACCTGTCCCAGGCCATCGGTATGCGGCCTCTGGTGCCGGGCCCCAACAGCACCATTATCGTCACCGAGTACAACCGCTCGGTGCAGGCGTTCCTGGTGGGCGGCGTCGACCGCATCGTCAACATGAACTGGGAAGCCATCCTGCCGCCGCCGACCAGCGCCGGTCGCCAGCACTACCTCACCGCCATCAGCAAGGTCGATGAGCAACTGGTGGAAATCATCGACGTGGAAAAAGTCCTCGCCGAGATCGTGCCCTACAACGCCAAGGTCTCCCGGGACAAACTTGAAGACCCGGTGCTGGAGCGTGCCCGTGGCCGCGAAGTGCTGCTGGTGGATGACTCCAACGTGGCGTTGTCGCAGCTGCGTGACACCCTGGGCCAGTTGGGTGTGAAGATGCACATTGCCAGCGACGGCCTCAAGGCACTGAACATGCTCAAGGCCTGGGCTGACAGTGGCCAGGTCATGACCGACAAACTGCTGATGATCTTTACCGACGCTGAAATGCCCGAGATGGATGGCTACCGCCTCACCACCGAGATCCGCAACGACCCACGCCTGCGCGGTCTGTACGTGGTGATGCACACCTCGCTGTCGGGCAGCTTCAATGATTCGATGGTCAAGAAGGTCGGCTGCGACAATTTCCTCTCCAAATTCCAGCCGGACAAGCTGGTGGACGTGGTGCGCCAGCGACTGATGTTGGACGAAATGCCCGCCTGACTTTAGGATGACACTTTGTTTCCTAGGAAGGCAGGCCCATGCTGCGTCTCAGCGCGTTGTACCGTTACCCCTTGAAGTCCGGCAAGGCCGAAACTTTGCAGCAGATTGGGCTGGATAAACTCGGGTTGGACGGGGATCGACGCTGGATGCTGGTGGATGAAGCCAGCGGGCGGTTCCTGACGCAGCGGGCCGTGGCGAAGATGAGCCAGCTCTCGGCGTTGTGGAACAGCAGCGGGGGCCTGACCCTGAGCTCGCCGGGCTACGCGCCGCTGGATGTGGCATTGCCGGGCAGCGCCAGCGAACTGCGCGGTGTGACCATTTGGCGTGACACTCTGCGCGTGCCGGATGCTGGCGATGAGGCCGCCGCCTGGGTCAGCGCGTTCATTGGCAAGCCGACGCGCCTGGTGCAACTGCCCCTGGAACGTGCGCGCACCACCGAAGCCGGTTATGGCAAGGATGACGACAAGGTCGGCTTCGCTGACGGCTATCCGTTGCTGTTGATCGGCCAGGGCTCCCTCGACGACTTGTGTGTAAAGATCGGCCGCCCGATGCAGATGCTGCGTTTTCGTCCCAACCTGGTCATCGAAGGCGCCGAGGCCTTCGCCGAAGACGGCTGGAAGCGCTTACGCATCGGCGATGTGGAGTTTCGGGTGGTCAAGCCGTGTTCGCGGTGCATCCTCACCACCATCGACCCCCAGACCGGTGAGCGCAGCCCCGACCGCGAGCCCTTCACGACACTGGAAACCTACCGCAAGACCGAAAAGGGCGCGATGTTCGGCCAGAACCTGGTCAACGATGGCATCGGGCGCCTGGAAGTCGGCATGCCGGTAACGGTGCTGGAATAAAAAAAGCCCGTCTGGTGGGAGACGGGCTTTTTTGTGTGCCGGGTACCGCTTAGCCGCGGTATTCACACAGGTAGGCGGTGTCCACCGCAACCTTCAATTGGAACTTGCTGTTGGCCGGTACGTTGAACTGGCTGCCGGCAGCGAAGGTTTCCCAGTCGCTGCTGTCGGGCAGCTTCACGGTCAGGGCGCCGGAGACCACGTGCATGATTTCACGTTGGGCGGTGCCGAATTCGTATTCACCCGGAGCCATCACGCCGATGGTCGCCGGCCCTTCTGCGGTGCCGAAAGCGATCGACTTGACGGTGCCGTCGAAGTACTCGTTGACTTTGAACATGGGTGGATCCTCGGAAAAGAAGGATGCTTACGCTCATCACTGCAGGCGCGGGCTTCTGTGGCGAGGGAGCTTGCTCCCGTTGACTGCGTAGCAGTCCCCGTTTTTTGGGGGCGCTTCGCACCCCAGCGCAAGCAAGCTTGCTCGCCACAGGATTTCGTTGGTGCAGGTGGGTAGCAGTAGCAACAAAGGAAAATGGCTGGCCAGTATGCCCAAGGCTGTGGACGCTGCCTAGACCGGCAATATCAGCGGCAGCAGGCGTGCGGTGTTGCGTGCATCCTCCAGGGCGCGATGCTGCTGGCCATTGAACTGCATTCCGGCCAATTGCAGCGCACCATTGAGCCCCAGCGGCTTGTCCAGGCGCCGGGCCTTGGCAAAGCGTTGCTTGAGGTTCACATGCGGCGTATCGCCCAGGGCGCTGGCGAGGCCATGGCGCTGCCACTCCAGCTCAAGCTGCACGCGATCATAGTCACCCCAACTGGCCCAGCCTTCCAGGCGTGGCTGATGTTGGCCCAGCCAGCGCTCGAACAGCGGCCACACCTCGGTGATCGGCGCGGCCATGTCGATATTGGCCTGGGTGATATGGGTGAGTTTGCGACAAAAGGGCGTCAGCAATGGCCGGCGCAAGGGCCGCACAAAGCGCTGGAAGTGGTCCAGTTCGCGGCCCTGACGGTTGACCAGGCTGGCACCGATCTCGATGACTTCCATCTCCGTCACGGGCCAGCCGCCGTCATCCGTTGTGGCTTCAAGGTCAATAATCAGCCAATGAGGCATGTGCAGGTTCCCGTACTCGTCCCTTCCTGATGGGGATAGAGCGTAGCCCGGCCCTGTAGTTCCGCCTAGGGGCGTTATTCGATCTCGAGCAAAACCTGACGGTTGCGCACCTGATCGCCCGTCATGACGCGCATCTCCTTGACGGTGCCATCGATGCCGGCCTTCAACGGGTGCTCCATTTTCATCGCTTCGAGCACCAGCAACAGTTGGCCTTTGCTGACGGTCTCACCGACGCACACCCGTATATCGACGATGGCGCCGTCCATGGGCGCCTGGACCGTGCCGCTGCTGGCGTCGGCCTGGCGGCTGGCGACTTGCTGGGTGCGGTCGGTGACGGTCAGCCCTGGCAGCCATAGCCGGTTGCCGTCCAGGTGATAGGCGATGCGGCGGCGGATACCGTTGATGACGAGGCTGGCGTGGCGGCCGTCGGTGGTGAGTTGCAGGTCGTCAACGCTGACACTGTGGAGTTGGCCGTTGACCTCCAGGCGGTACGTTACGGGGACACTCGCCGTGTTGCGCCAGCGCGCGAGTGTTTGGGTGTGCTGGTTGGCGCTGTGTTGATAAAACAGCGCGGCGGCCAGCTTGAGCTGTTCAGCGGTCGCCGTCTGCTGTGGGATGACGCTGAAGTGTTCGGCGATCAATCCCGTGCTGAAGTCGCCATTGATAAAGTCCGGGTGCTTGAGCAGGTCGATGAGCAAACGCTGGTTGGTCGCCACGCCCAGCAATACGCTGTCTTCCACGGCCCGCAGCAGTTTTCGCCGGGCTTCTTCGCGGCTGGCGCCGTGGGCGATGATCTTGCCCAGCATCGGGTCGTAGAACGGGCTGACGGTTTGGCCTTCAAGCAATCCATGGTCGATGCGTACGCCGGGGGCTGGTTCCCAACGCAACACGTCACCGGTTTGCGGCAGGAAACCCTGGGCCGGGTCTTCGGCGTACAGACGCACCTCCATGGCGTGGCCGGTCAGGGTCACCTGTGATTGGGTGAGTGGCAGCGGTTGGCCGGTAGCGATCTGCAACTGCCAGTCCACCAGGTCGAGGCCGGTAATCATCTCGGTGACAGGGTGTTCGACTTGCAGGCGCGTGTTCATTTCCAGGAAATAAAACAGGCCGTTGCGGTCGAGTAGAAACTCCACGGTGCCGGCACCTACATAGTTCACCGCCCGCCCGGCCTTAAGCGCGGCTTCGCCCATGGCCTGGCGCAGTTCGGGCGTCATCACGGGGCAGGGCGCTTCTTCGATGACTTTCTGATGGCGGCGCTGGATCGAACAGTCGCGCTCGCCGAGGTAGATGAGGTTGCCATGGCTGTCGCCGAACAGTTGCACTTCCACGTGGCGCGGGTCGATCAGCGCCTGTTCGAGGATCAGCTCGTCGCTGCCGAACGCATTCATGGCTTCCGAGCGTGCGGTGCGCAGTTGCTCCAGCAGCTGTTCGCGCTGATGCACCAGGCGCATGCCAAGCCCACCGCCACCGGCGCTGGCCTTGATCATCAGTGGGAAGCCGATGCGTTCGGCTTCCTGTTGCAGGGTGGCATCGTCCTGGGCACTGCCTTGGTAGCCGGCGATGCAAGGTACGCCGGCGTCGAGCATGGCGAGTTTGGACAGGCGTTTGCTGCCCATCAGTTCGATCGCTTCGGCGCTGGGGCCGATGAAGGTGAGCGTGGCCTGCAGGCAGGCGCGGGCGAAGTCGGGGTTTTCCGAGAGGAAGCCGTAGCCGGGGTGAATGGCGTCGGCGCCGGTCAGTTGGGCGGCGGCGAGGATGGCCTCTGTGTTCAGGTAGGACTGGTGGACGGGCGCCGGGCCGATGTGTACGGCTTCGTCGGCCATCTGCACGTGCAGGGCATCGGTATCCGCGTCGCTGTACACGGCCACGGTGCGGTAGCCGAGGGCCTGGGCAGTGCGCTGGATGCGGCAGGCGATTTCGCCGCGGTTGGCGATCAGGATCTTGGTGAATGCGGGCATTGGGTTATCCCTTGGTGGATGTGGCGTGTGTTGGGGCCTCTTCGCAGGCAAGCCAGCTCCCACATTTGAAATGTGTTCCCCTGTGGGAGCTGGCTTGCCTGCGATGGCGTCATCGAGACCAACTCGGTTTTCGCTTCTGCACAAACGCCTGCGTCCCCTCAACCCCTTCTTCACTCCTCACCGCCTCGGCAAACCACTGCGCCCCGCGATCCAGCACGGTCTCAAGGGGCTCATCCACACTGGCCAGCAACAGCGCTTTAGTCCGTGCGTTCGCCCCCGGCGCACACTGCAACACCTGCCCCAAGACCTCATCCACCCGCTGCGCCAATGCCTGGGAGTCGTGCTCGACAAAATGCACCACTCCCAGCCGCCCAGCCTCCACCCCATCAAACCGCGCCGCTGTCAGCGCCAGGCGCCGCGTGTGGGTAAGGCCAATACGCTTGACCACAAAGGGCGCAATCTGCGCCGGCAACAAGCCCAGGCGGGTTTCCGGCAAGCCGAATTGCGCCTGGCCCTGTGCAATCGCAATATCACTCACGCACGCCAGCCCGAACCCACCGCCCAGCACCGCGCCTTGCAGCACCACGATCACCACCTGCGCCAGCGCCTCCACCTCTTGCAGCAAGGTCCCAAACGCGCGGTTCAACGCTTGCAGTTTATCCCCCGCGCCGACCAGATCCTTCACATCGGCCCCCGCGCAAAAATGCCCGCCCGCGCCGCTGATCACCACGGCGCGCACCTGGCTGTCCAACTGCGCCAGTACCGCACGCAGCTCATTGACCATTTCAAGGCTCATTGCATTGCGGCATTCGGGCCGGTTGAGGGTGATATGCAGCACGCCGTTGTGGGCTTCTAGCAGCAAGGTGTTCATGGCTTTTTACCGGGCAGGGTGCCCATCAGTTTGCAGATGATGCCCAGCATGATTTCGTCGGCACCGCCGCCAATCGACACCAGGCGCACGTCGCGATAGGCGCGGGCCACCGGGTTGTCCCACATGAAGCCCATGCCGCCCCAATATTGCAGGCAACTGTCGCTGACCTCACGGCCCAGGCGCCCGGCCTTGAGCTTGGCCATGGAGGCCAGCCGCGTGACATCCTGGCCCTTGATGTACTGCTCGGTGGCCTGGTAGACCAAGGCGCGCAGGCATTCGATTTCGGTGGCCAGTTCCGCCAGGCGAAAGTGGATCACCTGGTTGTCGATCAACGCCTTGCCGAAGGTCTGGCGCTCCTTGCAGTATTCGATGGTGCTGTCGATGCAGTACTCCAGGCCCTTGATCATATTGGCCGCGCCAAACAGGCGTTCCTCCTGGAACTGCAACATCTGCATCATGAAGCCCGCGCCTTCGTGGCCGATGCGGTTGCGTTGCGGTACGCGCACGCCGTCGAAAAACACCTGGGCGGTCTCGGAGCTGTGCATGCCGAGTTTTTCCAACGGCGGGCTGACGCTGATGCCGGGGCTGTTCATCGGCACCATGATCAGGGATTTGTTGATGTGCGGCTTGTCGTCCGAGGTGTTGGCCAGCAGGCAGATGAAGTCAGCGCTGGGCGAATTGGTGATCCACATCTTGCTGCCATTGATCACGTAGTCGTCGCCGTCCTTGCGCGCATGGGTCTTGAGCCCGGCCACGTCGGAGCCGGCGGCGGTTTCCGAGACGCCGATGCAGCCCACCTGTTCGCCGCTGATGGCCGGGCGCAGGAACTCTTCGCGCAGTTCATCGGAGCCGAAGCGCGCCAGGGCCGGGGTGCACATATCGGTCTGCACGCCGATGGACATGGGGATGCCGCCGCAGCGGATGGTGCCGAACTCTTCGGCGGCGACAATGGAGTAGCTGTAGTCCAGGCCCATGCCGCCGAATTTTTCCGGTTTGGAGATGCCCAGCAGGCCGAGGTCGCCGGCCTTGCGGAAGATTTCGTGAATGGGAAAGCGCCCGGCTTTTTCCCATTCATCCACGTACGGGTTGATCTCGCGGTCGACGAAGGCGCGCACGGTGCGGCGCAGTTCCTGGTGTTCCTGGGTGAAGATCATTTTTATTGTTCTCCTGATTAGAAACGCGCCACGCCAAAGCTGTTCGGTTGCAGTTGCCGCAGTTCGGCTTCGTGACAGATATCCAGCACAAACCCGAGCAAGGTGCGGGTGTCCCGTGGATCAATCAGCCCGTCGTCCCACAGGTTGGCGCTGCCGTAGAGGGCGGTGGACTGGCTGTCGAGCTTCTGCGCGGTGACCTGTTCGAGCATGTCGAGCACCTTGGGGTCGGGCACCAGGCCATCCTTGAGTTGCTTGGCCTCGGTGACAATGCGCAGCACCTTGCCCGCTTGTGCGCCGCCCATCACCGCGGTGCGGCTGTTGGGCCAGGCGAAGATAAAGCGTGGGTCCAGGCCGCGGCCGCACATTGCGTAGTTGCCGGCACCGTAGGAACCACCGACCACGATGGTGAGTTTAGGCACACGGGCATTGGCCACCGCCTGGATCATCTTCGCGCCGTGCTTGATCACCCCTTGCTGTTCCGACTCGGTGCCCACCATGAAGCCGGTGGTGTTGTGCAAAAACAGCAGCGGCGTGCGGCTTTGGTCGCACAGCTGGATAAACTGCGCGGCCTTGCTCGCGCCCTTCGGCGTGATGGGGCCGTTATTGCCGATCACTCCCACGGCGCGCCCCTGGATATGCAGATGGGCGCAGACGGTGTGGGGGTCGAACTCGCCTTTGAATTCCAGCAGGTTGGAACCGTCAGCCAGGCGCGCCAGGATCTCGCGCACGTCGTAGGGTTTTTTCGGGTCATCGGGGATCAGCCCCAACAGCTCTTCAATCGGATACAGCGGTTCGCGATAAGCGCGTTGTGGCGCGTGCGGCAAGCGATCATTCCAGGGCAGCAGGCCCACAATTTCACGCACGATGCGCACGCCGTCGGCATCGTCTTGGGCCAGGTACTCAGCGGTACCGGCGGTTTGCGCGTGCATCTGCGCACCCCCCAGTTCTTCATCGGTGGCGACTTCGCCGGTGGCGGCCTTGAGCAACGGTGGCCCGGCGAGGAACAGCTTGGCCTTGCCGCGCACCACCACCACGTAATCCGACAAGCCCGGCTGATACGCACCACCGGCCGTGGCCGAGCCGTGCACCACGGTGATCTGCGGCAAGCCCATGGCGGACATGCGGGCCTGGTTGGCAAAGCTGCGCGCGCCTTCGACGAAAATCTCGGCGGCGTAGTTGAGGTTGGCGCCGCCGCTTTCGGCAAGGGTCACCACTGGCAGTTTGTTCTCCATGGCGATCTGTTGCAGGCGCAGGGATTTTTTCAGCCCGGAAGGGGAAATGGTGCCGCCTTTGATCGCGCTGTTGTTGGCCACCACCAGCATGCGCACGCCGCTGACATAGCCGATACCAGCGATCAGCCCGCCACCGGCGGCGCTGCCGTCCTTGTCGTCGTGGAGTTTGTAGCCGGCCAGGCTGGCCAGCTCCAGGAACGGCGCGCCGGGGTCCAGCAGCAGGTTGAGGCGCTCACGGGGCAGCAATTGGCCGCGCTTGTCGAACTTGGGCTTGGCTTCCTGGGCCTTGGCCAGCAGAGTGTGTTCCAGTTGGCGTAGCTGGGCAATGGACGCCAGCATGGCTTCGCGGTTCTGCGCGAACGCTGGGCTGTTGGGGTCGATCAGGGTTTCAATGGTTGGCATGGCGTTATTGCTCCGCCTTGAGCACATCCGGCAGGTAGGCGCGGTGGAACCCGTTGAACGGCTCGCTCGGCGCCTGCGCCTTGTGCAGCGGCCATGCGCGGCTGCCCAGGCTGGCGGCGCCGTCGATGCGCAGGGTGCTACCGCTGATAAAGGCCGCAGCCGGGCTGAGCAAAAAGACGATGGCCGCGCTGACTTCCGACTCGGTGCCGATGCGCTTGAGCGGTACATGCTCACGCAGGGTGGGAATCACCGCCTTGAACGCGCCTTCGTAGGTGTCCATGCCGCTGGAGGCAATCCAGCCAGGCGCCACGGCGTTGACGCGCACCCCGGCATAGCCCCACTCAAACGCGGCGGTCTTGGTGAAGTTGTCCATGCCAGAGCGCGCCGCGCCGGAGTGGCCCATCCCGGGCATGCCGCCCCACATGTCGGCGAGCATGTTGACGATCGCGCCACCGTGCTTGCTCATCGACTGGTTGAACACTTCCCGCGCCATCAGGAAACCGCCCACCAGGTTGGTGCGCAGTACGGTTTCAAAGCCCTTCTGATTGATCGCCGCCAGTGGCGACGGGTATTGGCCGCCCGCGTTATTCACCAGGCCATGGATGGGGCCGTGGTCGTGCAGGATCTGCGTGACCAGCGCTTTCACCGCCTCTTCCTCACGAATGTCACAGGCATGCCAATGGGCGACGCCGCCATCTTCAGCAATTTCCGCCGCGACCTTCTGCAGTTTTTCTGGCTTGCGCCCCACCAGGATCACGCAGGCACCAAGGGCCGCTAGCTCATGGGCGGTGCAGCGGCCAATGCCACTGCCGCCTCCGGTGACAATCACGGTTTGCCCCTTGAACAGGTCGGCTTTGAAGATCGAGTCGAAGGCCACGGCGACGGTCCTTTAGGTGAGTTGGTCGGCAATGTGTTGCGGCACGGCGATGGGGATTTCCAGCAGTTGCTGAGCGAAGGCTTTGCCTTGCGGGTCGATGCGCAGGCTGGCGATACCGCCGCCGCCCAGGGCATTCTCCAGCAGGAAATTCAGGCTGTGGCTGCCGGGCAAATACCAGCGTTCGACGCGGCCATGGACCGGGTCGAGCACGTGGTCCATCCAGTCGACGATTACCTCCGGGGTCAGGGCTTCGGCGATCCACGGCAGGTAGTCAGGGTGGCGAGCGATCACGCCGATATTGCTGTGGTTGCCCTTGTCACCTGAGCGCGCCACGGCGAGTTTCACCAGCGGCACACTGGCATCGGCACGGCCCTCCGGCTTGGCCGGCTCGATGGGCACAGCCGGCGTGAGCAGAGGCGCGGAGGCGGGCAGCTCGACGGCATGACGTTGGCCTTGGTACTCGATGGCGACGCTACACCGTGATTTGTCGACCAGGAACGAAAACAGCCGAATCAGCGGATACACCGTCGGCCGCCCGCCCACAATGCCGGTCAGCCCCGGTGCCATGCCGGTGGCCGCCTGGGCGATCTCGCGAGCGAACAGTACCAGCGCCTGCTTGTTCGGATGCCGCACCGCCAGCTTCACCACCACTTCGCGGCAATCCGCACGCCGGGCGTGGGCGCCGTAGGTGGCTTCGCTGCCGAGCAGTTCGATGTTGACGTCGGTGTAGGGCGCCCAGCCGCGCTGGCTGAACAGCTCCGAAGTCTTGTTGATGAGCGCCTGGCTGACCCGCTCGGCCTTGGCCACCGCGTCGATGCCAGCGAGCAGGCAACTGGCGGTGCAGCGAAAGCCATCGGGGTAGGTGGCGCTGACCTTGTACTGGTCGGTGGGTGGCAGGCCCTTGGCGCCGTGCAGGCGCACCGCGTGTTTGCCTTGTTGCTGCAGTTTGACCTGGCTGAAATCGCAGATCACGTCCGGCAGCACATAGGTGCGCGGGTCACCGATTTCATACAGCAGTTGTTCGGCCACGCTGAGTTCGCTGATCAGCCCCCCGCTGCCTTCGACCTTGTTGACGGTGAACTGGCCGTCGGCGCTGACTTCGACGATAGGGAAGCCGATGTGTTCGTAGTCGGGCACGTCACGCCAGTCGGTGAAGTTTCCGCCGGTGCATTGGGCGCCGCATTCGATGATATGCCCGGCCAGGGCGGCCTGGGCCAGGTGATCGTAGTCCTGCCATGACCAATTGAATTCATGCACCAGTGCCGCGCTGACCACTGCGCTGTCGACCACCCGGCCGGTGATGACAATATCAGCGCCGAGCCCCAGGGCCTGGGCAATGCCCGGTGCGCCGAGGTAGGCGTTGGCGGACACGCACAGGGGCGGCAGCGGGGCGCCGTTGTACAGGTCGGTGACAGGTGGCAGCTGTTTGAGTTGAGGGTGCAGGTCATCGCCGAGCAACACGGCGATTTTCAGCGGGATGTGCGCGTTATCGCAGGCCGCTTGCAGGGCGGCGGCGCAGGCTTGGGGGTTGATACCACCGGCATTGCTGATCACCCGGATGCCCTGGCGCTGGATATCCGCCAGCAGGGGTGTCAGCACCTCGACAAAATCCGTGGCGTAACCGGCCTTGGGGTCTTTCAGGCGGGCACCGGCGAGGATCGACATGCTGACTTCCGCCAGGTAATCGAACACCAGGTAATCCAAGGCACCGCCCTGCACCAATTGGGCGGCGGCGGTGCAAGTGTCGCCCCAGAAGGCGCTGGCGCAGCCGATACGTACCGTCTTGCTCATGAGAAATCCTTCCTCCAAGGGCTGGTGTCGAGACTACCAAGCAAGCGCTTGGTTTGTAAACTCCAGTCACAAGTTTTACCCAAGCGCTTGCTTGGGTGGCAGTCACGGCCTAAATTGCCGGCCAAGACGACAGTAGACGTGAAGGAGAGCAGCATGGATGAGCACAAAGCCCTGGGGGTGATGCGCACCATGGTCGATGGTGGCCAATTGACCGACCCCGAGAGCGCCCGCGGCAAGTTGCTGCAAACCGCAGCTCATCTGTTTCGCAACAAGGGTTTCGAGCGCACCACTGTGCGAGATCTGGCCAGCGCCGTGGGCATCCAGTCCGGCAGCATCTTTCATCACTTCAAGAGCAAGGATGAGATATTGCGTGCGGTGATGGAGGAAACCATCCATTACAACACCGCGATGATGCGCGCTTCACTGGAAGAGGCGAGCACGGTGCGCGAACGCGTGCTGGCGCTGATCCGCTGCGAGTTGCAGTCGATCATGGGCGGCAGTGGCGAGGCCATGGCGGTGCTGGTCTACGAATGGCGCTCGCTGTCGGCCGAAGGCCAGGCGCACGTGCTGGCCCTGCGTGACGTGTATGAGCAGATCTGGTTGCAGGTACTGGGCGAGGCCAAGGCCGCTGGCTACATCCGGGGCGATGTGTTTATT
This sequence comes from Pseudomonas sp. CCI1.1, assembly GCF_034348165.1. Classification (NCBI taxonomy): domain Bacteria; kingdom Pseudomonadati; phylum Pseudomonadota; class Gammaproteobacteria; order Pseudomonadales; family Pseudomonadaceae; genus Pseudomonas; species Pseudomonas sp. CCI1.1. The sequence continues at coordinate 2,616,984 of NZ_CP133780.1, read as the reverse complement.
ACCCGGCGCTTCCTCACCGGGGCCTTATCCTGGACCACCACCTGGTTTCGTGCCCAAGGCAGCCTGACCCTTGAGGAGTTGGCCGAAGAGGCCTTGTTGATGGTGCTGAAGTCGGACTGAGGCGCAAGTTATTAATTTGCTGGCGAAAGTTGTCTCCCCCAGTAAAAACGCCTAGCTTATCGGCATTGAACTCTTCAACGGTGTGTGCCTCGATGTTTTCGCCATGGCGGCTGGCTGCAGGACTTACTTTATGGGCACTGGGCACCGCCGCGTGGACGCAGGCTGGTGCCGCGCAGTTGGTGAGAATCGGCGCGGCGCATTTTCCGCCCTACACCGTACGCCCTGAACAAGGCGCCGACACCGGGTTGCTGCCGCAATTGGTCGAGGCGTTGAACGCTGCGCAAACCGATTACCAGTTTGTGGTGGTGCCTACCTCGATCCCCCGGCGTTTTCGTGACTTCGAGCAAGGCCGGGTCGACATGGCTATCTTCGAAAACCCTTCCTGGGGTTGGCAGAATATTGCCCATACCAGTGTTGATATGGGGCTGGAAGATGCGGAAATCTTCGTTGCCCAGCGCCAACCCGGGCGTGACCAGAGCTACTTCGCCGACCTCAGCGGCAAGCGCCTGGCGGTATTCAGCGGGTATCACTATGCCTTCGCCGACTTCAATCCCGATCCCAAGAACATGGCCGAGAGTTTCAACGCGACGTTGACCTATTCCCATGACAGTAACCTGCTGATGGTTGCCCGTGGGCGTGCGGATATTGCGTTGGTTACCCGTTCGTACCTGAGTGATTTCATGGTGCGCAACGCGGACATGGCGGGGCAGTTTTTGGTGTCGGAGCGTATTGACCAGGTGTATCACCACTACGCGTTGTTGCGGCCAAAGACACCGATCACGGGGGAGGCGTTTTCGGCGTTGCTCAAGGGGCTACGCAGCAGTGGGCAGATGCTGAGGATTTTTGAGCCGTATCGTATTGATGTGACGCCACTGCCCTAGATCGCAGTAAATAAGATCCTTTGGGCTCAGTGGGGTCAACTGTGGGAGCTGGCTTGCCTGCGATGACGGCCTGCCAGCCGACACCTATCTACCTGACACCCCACAATCCAACTGTGGGAGCGGGCTTGCTCGCGAAGGCGGCCTGACAGGCGACACAGTTGGATTGTGTACATATCCATTCCTGCGGTAACGGCCACTTAGGGTTCCGCTCTGACAGCGGCTCACTTTTGAAAGGAGCCCAAAAGTAAGCAAAAGGCTCTTGCCCCACCACTCGGCACCTCGCTTAGGCTCGGTGTGCCCGAACACAGGCTTGAATCCGTGGGCCGCCGCCACGCGCCATCCATGGCGCGGGGCGGCTACCCCGGCGTCCTGCCGGGTTACCCACGAATTCAAGCCTGCGTTCGGCCAGCGTGGTTTAACGGGGCGCCTGAGATCAAGATCAAAAGCAGATCAAGAGCGACTCGCTTCGCATCGTGGTTACCGTGGGCCCTTACCCAGAATGTCCTCGCTGTGCTCAAACCCGCCGCGCAAACGTATCGCTATGACTACCCGACACCTTGCGGCAATGCACCAGCGCATCGCGAATCATGAAGTTCACCAAGGTCGGAGACACCCCAAGCTCCTTGGCGATGTCTTTTTGCGGCACGCCATGCAAGCGGTACATCTCGAACGCGTAGCGGGTACGCTGGGGCAGTTGCGTCAGGGCGTCGGCGATGTTTTCCAGGGTGTTGAAATTGATGTGCGAGGTTTCCGGTGAAGCGCCGTGAATAACCACATTCAAGCCTTCCTCTTCGGTCCCGGAGTATTTGAGCTCCAGGGCCTGCTTGCGGTAATGATCGATCGCCAGGTTGCGTACGATCTGAAACAGATAACTCAGTTGGGCCTTGAACGATGAGGTGATGGTCGGCGCCGACTGCAGCCGGAAGTAGGCGTCCTGCACCACGTCTTCGGCGCGGGAGCGGCACCCGGTGATACGGGCCGCGATCTTCACCAGAATCAGTCGATTGTCGACGAACGCCTGGAGAAGGGGTGAATCGCACCTGCCTGTGGATACTGGTTCCGTCATGGAAATCACCTTGCTGCGAATAGGTTAGGGGAGGGCATCCCTGCTGAGGCCTCCTACATATCGGGCAACAAATTATGCTTAATGATAATGATTGTCAAATGAGAAGACGAACTAATCTTATGCCTTGGGCAAAGGTGTGAACCACGTCTCGCTCCCCCCCGGCGACTAATTATTTGAAGGCTCCGTCCGTTCTCATGGGTGACAGGTTCGTTAGTACAACGGCCAAGGATCAGCACCCGCAGGAGGACCAGATGGGTTTTTATCGTGCATTCAGCGTGTTTCAGTTCGGAGTCCTCGCGGGATGAGTACGTCCCTGCGGCTGCGCCTGTTTTGCCTGCCCCACTCAGGCGCCAGCGCCTCGGTCTACGCCCGCTGGCGCCGGGTGCTGCCGGACTGGCTGCAAGTGTGCCCGCTGGAATTGCCGGGACGCGGCATGCGCATGGACGAGCCATTGCAGCGCGATATCAAGGCCTTGGCCGCGCAGCTTGCTGAAGAAATCAGCCGTGATCTGGATGGTCCCTATGCCTTGTTCGGCCACAGCCTTGGCGGGCTGTTGGCGTTTGAATTGGCTCACGCTTTGAACGCGCGCAATCTGCCCGCGCCCCTGGCGTTGTTCGCGTCCGGCACGGCGGGCCCGGCGCGTCGTGATGTGAGTGAGTACGCCGTCGAAAAGACCGATGCCCAACTGATTGCCCGCCTGCGGCAATTGCAAGGCACCGCCGAAGAAGCCCTGGCCAACCCCGAGCTGATGCAACTGATGTTGCCGATCCTGCGCGCCGATTTTCTGCTGTGCGGCAGTTTCACCTATGGCGAGCGCCAGCCCCTGGCGCTGCCGATCCATGTGTTCGGTGGCAAGCAGGACAGCGTGCGTGCCGACCAGTTGCTCGACTGGCAACTCGACGCTGCCAGTGGGTTTTCCCTGGACATGTTTGACGGCCATCACTTCTTCCTCGTGCAGCACGAAAGCGCCGTGCTGCGCTGCGTGCGTCGCTATGCCGACGAGCACTTGGCGCGCTGGCGCATTGGCGCGGCGCGGCAGCTCGTCGCCGGCTGAACCCCACCGACTTCCCGAATTTCCCGTAAGCCGATTTCAGGCAGGAACCCCATGATGGACGCCTTCGAACTCCCCCGCACCCTGGTCCAGTCCCTTCAACAGCGTGCTGCGCAGACGCCGGACCACGTGGCGTTGCGCTTCCTCGCCGAGAGCGCCGAGCACAGTGTGGTGCTCAGTTATCGCGACCTCGACCAACGCGCCCGCACCATCGCCGCTGCCTTGCAAGCCAACGCTGGCCTGGGCGAGCGTGCGGTGTTGCTGTTCCCCAGTGGCCCGGACTATGTGGCGGCGTTCTTTGGTTGCCTGTACGCCGGGGTGATCGCGGTGCCGGCGTATCCACCGGAATCCACGCGCCGTCATCACCAGGAGCGCCTGCTGTCGATCATCAGCGATGCCGAGCCGCGGCTGCTGTTGACCATTGCCAGCCTCAGCGAGGGCCTGGCGCAGATTGAAAACGCGCCCAAGGTGTTGAGCGTCGACACCCTGGAGGCGCAGCAGGCCGACCAGTGGGTCGAGCCCGACCTCAAGGCGGACGACATCGCGTTCCTGCAATACACCTCCGGCTCCACCGCATTGCCCAAGGGCGTGCAAGTCAGCCACGGCAACCTGGTGGCCAACGAGGTGCTGATCCGCCGTGGTTTTGGCATCGACCTCAACCCCGATGACGTGATCGTCAGCTGGTTGCCGCTGTACCACGACATGGGCCTGATCGGCGGCCTGCTGCAACCGATCTTCAGCGGCGTGCCCTGCGTGTTGATGTCGCCGGCCTACTTCCTTGGCCGACCTTTGCGCTGGCTGGAGGCGATCAGCGAATACGGCGGCACCATCAGCGGTGGCCCGGACTTCGCCTACCGCCTGTGCAGCGAACGGGTCAGTGAGTCGGCCCTGGAGCGCCTGGATTTGAGCCGCTGGCGCGTGGCCTATTCGGGTTCCGAGCCGATCCGCCTCGACACCCTGGAACGCTTTGCGGAAAAATTCGCGGCCTGTGGTTTCACCCCGAATAATTTCTTCGCCTCCTACGGCCTGGCCGAAGCCACCCTGTTTGTCGCCGGCGGTACCCGTGGCCGTGGCATTCCCGCCCTGCGCCTGGACGAACAGGCGCTGGCCGCCAACCGTGCCGAACCGGGGCAGGGCCCTGCGATCATGAGTTGCGGCACCAGCCAGCCGGACCACGCCGTGCTGATCGCCGACCCGCACACCCTCACCGAGCTGCCCGACCAGTGCGTCGGCGAACTCTGGGCCACGGGCCCGAGCATCGCCCACGGCTACTGGCGCAACCCGCAAGCCAGCGCCAAGACCTTCGTCCAGCATGCTGGCCGCACCTGGTTGCGCACCGGTGACCTGGGTTTTATCCGCGACGGTGAGGTGTACATCACCGGGCGCCTGAAAGACCTGCTGATCGTGCGCGGCCATAACCTCTACCCCCAGGACATCGAACAGACCATCGAGCGCGAAGTGGAAGTGGTGCGCAAGGGCCGGGTCGCCGCGTTTGCGGTCAATGACCAGGGCCTGGAAGGCATCGGCATCGCCGCGGAAATCAGCCGCAGCGTGCAGAAAATCCTGCCGCCCGAAGCGCTGATCAAGGCGATCCGCCAAGCCGTGGCCGAGGCCTGCCAGCAAGCCCCGAGCGTGGTGGTGCTGCTCAACCCAGGCGCTTTGCCGAAGACCTCCAGCGGCAAAGTGCAGCGTGCCGCCTGTGCGATTCGGCATGCCGATGGCAGCCTCGACAGCTACGCGCAGTTCCCCGGGCAGCAGGGGCAGGCGAGCGAAGTGGCGCTGGAATCGGACCTGCAACAGCGGATCGCGGCGATCTAGTGCGAGCAACTGCAACTGGCCCAGGTGGCGGGCGACGACCACTTTTTCCTGCTGGGGGGCAACTCCATCACCGCGACCCAAGTGGTCGCCCGCCTGCGCGAAAGCCTGGGGCTGGAGCTGAACCTGCGCCTGTTGTTCGAAGCGCCGACCCTCGCCGCCTTCGCCACGGCCGTCGCGCAGCTGCAACAGGATGGCGGTGTTGCCCAAGGCGCAATCCACGTGCTGTCACGTCAAGAAGACTTGCCCCAATCCCTGGCACAGAACCGCCTGTGGATCACCTGGCAATTGGACCCTCACAGCAGCGCCTACACCATTCCAGGCGCCTTGCACCTGCGCGGCGAGCTGGATGAAGACGCACTGCGCCAGAGCTTCCAGCAACTGATCCAGCGTCACGAAGCCCTGCGCACGCGCTTCTACGAGCGCGACGGCCAGGCGTTTCAGCGTGTCGAGGCTACGGCGGATTTCGAACTGTCGATCATCGACCTCAGCGACCTGCCCAACACCGAGCGCGAAGCCCGTGCGCAAGAGGTTCGCGAAGACCAGGCGCGCAGCCCGTTCGACCTGGAAACAGGCCCGTTGCTGCGGGTCACCCTGGTGCGCCTGGACGACGAAGAGCACCAATTGCTGGTGACCTTGCACCACATCATTGCCGACGGTTGGTCGCTGAATATCCTGATCGACGAGTTCTCGCGCCTGTACGCCGCTGCCGCCCAAGGCCAGTTCCTGGAGTTGCCGCCGCTGGCCTTGCAATACGCCGACTACGGCAGTTGGCAGCGCCAATGGCTGGCCGAAGGCGAGGGCCAGCGACAGCTGACGTACTGGAAAGCGCAGTTGGGTGACGAGCATCCGGCCCTGAACCTGGCCACCGATCACCCGCGTGCCGCCCAGCATCGGCACAGCGCCTCGCGCCATCGCCAGCGCCTGGATGCGCGCCTCAGTGCGGCGATCCGCCAGACCGCCCAGGCCCATGACTCAACGCCGTTCATGCTGCTGCTGGCGACGTTCCAGACCTTGCTCTATCGCTACAGCGGCCAGCGCGACATCCGTATCGGCGTGCCCAATGCCAACCGCCCACGCCATGAAACCCAGGGCCTGATCGGCTTCTTTATCAACACCCTGGTACTGCGCGCCGAGCTGGACGGGCGCCTGCCGTTCAATCAGTTGTTGGCCGCCACCCGCGAGACCACATTGGCCGCCCAGGCCCATCAGGACCTGCCCTTCGAACAACTGCTGGAAGCCTTCCCCCAGGCCCGCGAACAGGGCCTGTTCCAGGTCATGTTCAACCACCAGCAGCGCGACCTCAGTGCCTTGCGCCGCCTGCCGGGCCTGCTGGCCGATGAGTTGCCCTGGCACAGCCGCGAAGCCAAGTTCGACCTGCAACTGCACAGCGAAGAAGATCGCAATGGGCGCTTGAGCCTGTCGTTCGACTACGCCGACGAGCTGTTCGATTGCGCGACCATCCAGCGTCTGGCCGAGCACTTCATCCATCTACTTCACGCTGTGTGCGCGCAACCACAACACGCCATCGGTGATCTGCCGTTGATGCAGGCTGACGAAAAGCAACCCTGGAGCGAAGCCCCCTGCGCGCCGGCCCGGCACTGGCTGCCCGAGCTGCTCAACCAACAAACGTCGGACGCCACCGCATTGGTCTGGCAGGACGGCAGCCTGACCTTCGCCCAACTGCACACCCAGGCCAACCGCCTGGCCCATTACCTGCGCGACAAAGGCGTCGGCCCGGACGTGTGCGTGGCCATCGCCGCCGAGCGTTCGCCGCAACTGCTGATCGGCCTGCTCGCCATCATCAAGGCCGGTGGCGCCTACGTGCCGCTGGACCCGGATTACCCCGCTGAACGCCTGGCCTACATGCTCAAGGACAGCGGCGTGCAACTGCTGCTCACCCAGACCGCCTTGCTCCCCCAACTGCCCAGCGCCGAAGGCGTGTGCGTGATTGCCATGGACAGCCTGCATCTGGACAGCTGGCCGACCCAGGCGCCAGGCTTGCACCTGCACGGCGATAACCTCGCCTACGTGATCTACACCTCCGGTTCCACCGGCCAACCCAAAGGCGTGGGCAACACCCACGGCGCCCTGGCCGAGCGTTTGCAGTGGATGCAGGCCACCTATCAACTGAACGAAACCGATGTGCTGATGCAAAAGGCGCCGATCAGTTTCGACGTGTCGGTGTGGGAATGCTTCTGGCCACTGATTACCGGCTGCCGCCTGGTATTGGCCGGGCCGGGCGAACATCGCGACCCGCACCGCATCGCGCAGCTTGTGCAGGAACATGGGGTGACCACGCTGCACTTCGTGCCGCCGCTGTTGCAGCTGTTTATCGACGAGCCGCTGGTGGCCGAATGCACCAGCCTGCGTCGCCTGTTCTCCGGCGGCGAAGCCTTGCCCGCCGAACTGCGTAACCGCGTACTGGCGCGCTTGCCAGCGGTGCAGTTGCACAACCGCTATGGCCCGACCGAAACCGCGATCAACGTCACCCACTGGCAGTGCGCAGCCTCGGATGGCGAGCGCTCGCCGATTGGCCGGCCGTTGGGCAATGTGATCTGCCGCGTACTGGACGAGCAACTCAACCCGCTACCGGCCGGTGTGCCGGGCGAATTGTGCATCGGCGGTATCGGCCTGGCGCGGGGTTACCTGGGCCGTGCCGGGCTGACGGCCGAACGTTTTGTCGCCGACCCGCTGGGCGCGGCGGGCGCCCGCTTGTATCGTACCGGTGATCGTGCGCGCTGGAACGCCGATGGCGTCCTCGAATACCTCGGGCGCCTCGATCAGCAGGTCAAACTGCGAGGGTTCCGGGTGGAGCCGGAAGAGATCGAAGCGCTCCTGCTGGCCCTGGGCGGCATCGCCCAGGCCGTGGTGCTGGTGCGTGATGCCCAGTTGATCGGCTACTACACCGCCGACACCGAACTGGATGAGCAAAGGGTCAAAACCGCCCTGGCCGCCGAGTTGCCGGAGTACATGGTGCCCGCGCTGCTGATGCGCCTTGACGCCATGCCTCTGAGCCCCAGCGGCAAGCTCGACCGGCGTGCCTTGCCAGAGCCGGTATGGCAAACCCGCGAACACGTCGAACCGCACACACCTTTGCAGCTGCAAATCGCCGCGATCTGGCGCGAGGTGCTTGGCCTGCCACGCATCGGCCTGCGCGATGACTTTTTCGCACTCGGCGGGCACTCGTTGCTGGCCACGCAAATCATCTCCCGCACCCGCCAGGCCTGCGACGTCGAACTGCCCCTGCGCACGCTGTTCGAAGCCAGCGAGCTGGGCGATTTTGCCCAGCAGGTCGGGCTGATCCAGGCGGCGGGCCAGCGCAACCAACAGACTGCCATCGCCAAAGTCGACCGCAGCCAGCCGGTCCCCTTGTCCTATTCCCAGCAGCGCATGTGGTTCCTCTGGCAGATGGAACCGGACAGCCCGGCCTACAACGTCGGCGGCATGGCGCGCCTGCGCGGCGTGCTGGATGTGGGGCGTTTCGAGGCCGCCTTGCAGGCCTTGATCATGCGTCACGAAACCCTGCGCACCACTTTCCCAAGTGTCGATGGTGTGGCCTGTCAAAAGGTCTCGGCGCAAACCAATGTGCGCATGGACTGGCAGGATTTCTCCGCGCTGAATGAGCCGCAGCGCCAGCAGCGTTTGCAGCAACTGGCCGATGTCGAGGCGCACACGCCGTTCAACCTGGAAACCGGGCCGCTGTTGCGCGCCTGCCTGGTCAAGGCCGGCGAGCAGGAACATTACCTGGTGCTGACCCTGCACCATATCGTCACCGAAGGCTGGGCCATGGACATCTTTGCCCGTGAACTCAGCGCCTTGTATGAAGCCTTTATCGACGAGCGCGACTCACCGCTGCCAGCGTTGCCGGTGCAGTACCTCGACTACAGCGTATGGCAACGCCAGTGGATGGAAGCCGGTGAGCGCCAGCGTCAGCTGGACTACTGGACCGCCCAACTGGGCAACGAACACCCGTTGCTGGAATTGCCCGGCGACCGTCCACGGCCACCGGTGCAAAGCCACCGGGGCGAGCTGTACCGGTTTGATTTGAGCGATGAGCTGGGCGCCCGCGTGCGAGCCTTCAACGCCCAGCACGGCCTCACGCTGTTCATGACCATGACCGCGACCCTGGCGGTGTTGCTCTACCGCTACAGCGGCCAGACCGACCTGCGCATCGGCGCGCCAGTGGCCAACCGTATCCGTCCGGAAAGCGAAGGCTTGATTGGCGCGTTCCTCAATACCCAGGTGCTGCGTTGCCAGCTCAACGGGCAGATGCAGGTCAGCGAGCTGTTCGAGCAGGTGCGCCATACCGTGATCGAGGGCCAGTCCCACCAGGACCTGCCGTTCGACCATCTGGTGGAAGCCCTGCAACCGCCGCGCAGCGCGGCGTACAACCCGTTGTTCCAGGTGATGTGCAACGTGCAGCGCTGGGAATTCCAGCAAAGCCGCCAACTGGCTGGCATGACCGTGGAGTACCTGGCCAACGATGCGCGGGCGACCAAGTTCGACCTCAACCTGGAAGTCACCGACCTCGACCATCGCCTGGGTTGCTGCCTGACCTACAGCACCGACCTGTTCGACGAGCCGCGTATTGCGCGTATGGCCGAGCATTGGCGCAACTTGCTTGAAGCGTTGGTCGCCGATCCTGGCCAGCGCCTGAGCGAATTGCCGTTGCTGAGCGCAGATGAACAACGCGCCTTGCAAGACAGCCTGGGGGTGGAGAAGGGCGAGCATCGCCTCGACCAGTGCATCCATCAACTGTTCAGCCAGCAGGCCAGCCAGCGGCCGGAGGCCCCGGCGCTGACCTTTGCCGGTGTGACCCTCTCGTATGCGCAACTGGATGAGCGCGCCAACCGCCTGGCCTGGATGCTGCGCGAGCGTGGCGTGGGCCCGCAGGTGCGCGTGGGCCTGGCGCTGCCGCGTTCGCTGGAAATGGTCATCGGTTTGCTGGCGATCCTCAAGGCCGGCGGTGCCTATGTGCCGTTGGACCCGGAATACCCGCTGGACCGCCTGCATTACATGATCGAAGACAGTGACATCGGTCTGCTGCTCAGTGATGCGGCCCTATTCGAAGCTCTTGGTGAGTTGCCGGCGACGGTGGCGTGCTGGTGCCTGGAGGATGACTCGCCGGTGCTGGCGAATTACCCCGCCGAAGCGCTGCCGTTCGTGAGTCTGGCGCAACACCAGGCGTACCTCATCTACACCTCGGGTTCCACGGGCAAGCCCAAAGGCGTGGTGGTGTCCCACGGTGAGATCGCCATGCATTGCCAGGCAGTGATCGAGCGCTTTGATATGCGCCCGGATGACTGCGAGCTGCACTTTTACTCGATCAACTTCGATGCTGCCACCGAGCGTTTGCTGGTGCCGCTGCTGTGCGGGGCGCGGGTGGTATTGCGCGCCCAGGGCCAGTGGGATGCCGAAGAGATCTGCGCGCTGATCCGTACCCATCGCATCAATGTGCTCGGTTTCACCCCCAGCTACGGCAGCCAGTTGGCGCAGTGGCTGGCGACCCAGCAACAGACACTGCCGGTGCGTATGTGCATCACCGGTGGCGAAGCCTTGACCGGCGAACACCTGCAACGCATCCGTGCGGCGTTTACGCCCCAGCTGTTCTTCAACGCCTACGGCCCCACCGAAACCGTGGTGATGCCCCTGGCCAGCCAAGCGCCCGAGCAGTTGGAGGAGGGCGCTGGCAGTGTGCCGATCGGTAGCATCGTCGGCGCGCGCGTGGCTTACATTCTCGACGCCGACCTGGCGCTGGTGCCCCAGGGCGCCAGCGGTGAGCTGTATATCGGTGGCGCCGGCCTGGCCCAGGGTTACCACCAGCGGCCGGGGATGACGGCGGAGCGCTTTGTCGCAGACCCGTTTGCTGGCAAGGGCGGGCGCCTGTACCGCACCGGCGACCTGGTACGCCAACGCGCCGATGGCCTGGTGGAGTACCTGGGGCGCATCGACCATCAGGTGAAGATCCGCGGTTTTCGCATCGAACTGGGCGAAATCGAAACGCGCTTGCTCGAACATGACGCTGTGCGCGAAGCGGTGGTGCTGGCACTGGATGCGCCGAGCGGCAAGCAATTGGTGGCGTACCTGGTCAGCGATGCCGAGCACGCCGCCTTGCGCGACGCGTTGAAGGCGCACCTCAAGGCGCAACTGCCGGACTACATGGTGCCCGCGCATTTGATCGTGCTGCAGAGCATGCCGCTGACCGCCAACGGCAAGCTAGACCGCCGCGCCTTGCCTGAGCCGGACCCAGAGGCCAATCGCCAAGCCTACGTCGCGCCCCGCAGCGAGCTGGAACACAGCCTGGCCGCCATCTGGTGCGCGGTGCTGAACGTGGAGCAAGTGGGCCTCGACGATAACTTCTTTGAACTGGGCGGCGACTCGATCCTGTCGATCCAGGTGGTGAGCCGGGCGCGCCAGGCCGGGATTCATTTCAGCCCCCGTGACCTGTTCCAGCACCAGACCGTACAGAGCCTGGCTGCCGTGGCGACTCGCTCGGAGCTCATCATCGCCGAGCAAGGATTGCTGACCGGCCCCTCGGGCCTCACGCCGATCCAGCACTGGTTCTTCGACACCGACATCCCGGCTCGCCAGCACTGGAACCAGGCGTTGGTGCTCAAGCCACTGCAACTGCTCGATGCCCATCGCCTGGAGCAAGCGCTGCTGGCCGTGCTGGAACACCACGACGCGCTGCGCTTGAGCTTTACCCCGCGTGGCGCGCAATGGCATGCCGAGCACTTGGGCGTGCCGGAAGGTGGCGTGCTGCTGCAGGCGCAGGTGCGCGACATGCAGGCGTGCACGGCGTTGTTCACCGACACCCAGCGCAGCCTCGACCTGGCACAGGGGCCGCTGTTGCGCGCCTTGCTGGTGGACGGGCCGCAAGGCCAGCAGCGCTTGCTGATCGCCATCCATCACCTGGTGGTGGACGGCGTGTCGTGGCGCGTCCTGCTGGAAGACCTGCAAAACGTTTATCGCCAACTCAGTGAAGGCCAGTCCGTCAGCCTGCCGGCCAAGACCAGCGCGCTGCGCGATTGGGCTGCGCGCTTGCAAGCCTATGCCCACAGTGAGTCCTTGCGCGAAGAGTTGAGCCTGTGGCAAGCGCAATTGGCTGGCCCGGCCGTGGCCTTGCCGGTGCAGCGTCCCCAAGGCGCACGGCGCAATAGCGATGCCGAAACGGTCAGCGTGCGCCTGGATGCCGAGCGCACCCGGCAGTTGCTGCAACAGGCGCCGAGTGCCTATCGCACCCAGGTCAACGACCTGTTGCTGACCGCCCTGGCCCGCGTACTGTGCCGCTGGAGCGGGCAGGCCTCGGCACTGATCCAGCTGGAAGGCCATGGCCGCGAAACCTTGTTCGATGACATCGACCTGACCCGCAGCGTGGGCTGGTTCACCAGTGCCTATCCGTTGCGCCTGACGCCGCAGGCCGAGCAGGGCGACTCGATCAAGGCGATCAAGGAGCAACTGCGTGGTGTGCCCCATAAAGGCTTGGGTTATGGCGTGCTGCGTTACCTGGCCGATGACCTGTGCAAACAGAGCATGGCCGCCTTGCCGAGCGCGCAGATCACCTTCAACTACCTGGGCCAGTTCGACCAGAGTTTCGGCGCTGACGCGTTGTTCCATCCGCTGGAGGAAACCGCCGGTCTGGCCCATGACCCGGATGCGCCGTTGCCCAATGAACTGAGCATCGACAGCCAGGTCTACGGCGGCGAGCTGGTGCTGCGTTGGACGTTCAGCCGTGAGCGTCATGATCAGCAGGTGATTCGCGATCTGGCCGAGGCTTACCTGGCCGAATTGCACAGCCTTATCGCCCATTGCCTGCAGGATGATGCCGGCGGCCTCACGCCGTCCGACTTCCCCCTGGCACACCTGACCCAGGTGCAACTGGACGCCTTGCCGGTACCCGCCAGCGCCATCGAAGACGTCTACCCGCTGACCCCGATGCAAGAGGGCCTGCTGCTGCACACCCTGCTGGAGCCGGGCACCGGCCTGTATTACATGCAGGACCGCTACCGCATCAACAGCGCCCTGGACCCGGAGCGTTTTGCCCAGGCCTGGCAAGCGGTGATCGCCCGCCACGAAGCCTTGCGTGCCTCGTTCTGCTGGAACGTCGGCGAAGACATGCTGCAAGTGATCCACAAGCCCGGCAGCACGCCGATTGAGTACCTGGACTGGAGCACCGACCCGCAGGATGAGCAGGAGCCGCGTCTGCAAGCCTTGCTCAAGGCCGAGCGCGAAGCCGGCTTTGACCTGCTCAATCAAGCACCTTTCCACTTGCGCCTGATCCGCGTGGCCGAGGCGCGCTACTGGTTCATGATGAGCAACCACCACATCCTGATCGATGCCTGGTGCCGTTCGCTGCTGATGAATGACTTCTTCGATATCTACACAGCCCTGGGCGAAGGCCGCGATGCGCAACTGGCCGCGCCGCCGCGCTACCGCGACTACATTGCCTGGCTGCAACGCCAGAACCTCAACGAAGCGCGCCAGTGGTGGCAGCAAAACTTGCAAGGCTTCGAGCGCGCCACGCCGATCCCGAGCGACCGCCCGTTCCTGCGCGAACACGCTGGTGGCAGCGGCGGCATGGTGGTGGGCGACTGCTACACCCGCCTGGATGCCCGCGACGGTGCGCTACTGCGCGAACTGGCCCAGGCGCATCAGCTTACCGTCAACACCTTCGCCCAGGCGGCGTGGGCCCTGGTGCTGCGGCGTTTGAGTGGTGATCGCGATGTGTTGTTCGGCGTCACCGTGGCCGGGCGCCCGGTGGACATGCCCGAGATGCAACGTACCGTCGGCCTGTTTATCAACAGCATCGCGTTGCGGGTAAAACTGCCCGAGGACGGCCAGCGCTGCAGCGTGCGCCAGTGGTTGAGCGCCTTGCTCGACAGCAATATGCAATTGCGCGAGTACGAATACCTGCCGCTGGTGACGATCCAGGAGCATAGCGAACTGCCCAAGGGCCAGCCGCTGTTCGACAGCCTTTTTGTGTTCGAGAACGCGCCAGTGGAAGTCTCGGTGCTGGACCGTGCGCAAAGCCTGAACGCCACCTCGGATTCTGGCCGTACCCACACCAACTTCCCGCTGACGGCGGTGTGCTATCCAGGCGATGACCTCGGTTTGCACCTGTCCTACGACCAGCGTTATTTCGACGAAAGCACCGTGCAAGGCATGCTCGCTGAATTCAAGCGCCTGTTGCTGGCGCTGGTGCAGGGCTTCCATGGTGACATGGACGAGCTGGCGCTGATGGGTGAGCAGGAACGTGAATTCCTCGTGGAAGGCTGTAACCAGAGCGCACATGCCTACCCGCTGGAACGCAGCTATATCGAGTTGTTCGAGGCGCAGGTCGCGCAGCATCCGCAGCGTATCGCCGCCAGTTGTCTTGACCAGCAATGGAGCTACGAGGATCTGAATCGCCGCAGCAATGGCCTCGGCCACGCGCTGATTGCGGCGGGTGTCGGCCTGGACCAACCGGTGGCGTTGTTGGCTGAACGTGGGCTGGATTTGCTCGGCATGATCATCGGCAGCTTCAAGGCCGGCGCCGGCTACCTGCCGTTGGACCCGGGCCTGCCGGGCCAGCGCCTGAGCCGCATCATCGACCTGAGCCGCACGCCGTTGCTGGTGTGCACCGAGGCGTGCCGTGAACAGGCCATCGAGTTGCTCGAAGGTGTCGATTGCCAGTTGCTGGTGTGGGAGGAAATTCCCGCCCGTGGTGAAAACCCAGGTGTCTACAGTGGCCCGGACAACCTTGCTTACGTGATCTACACCTCAGGCTCCACCGGCTTGCCCAAGGGTGTGATGGTGGAACAGCGCGGCATGCTCAACAACCAATTGAGCAAGGTACCGTACCTGAACCTGAGCGATGCCGATGTGATCGCCCAGACCGCGTCGCAAAGCTTCGATATTTCTGTGTGGCAGTTCCTCGCCGCGCCGCTGTTTGGCGCGCGTGTGGACATTGTGCCCAATACCATCGCCCATGATCCGCAAGGGTTGTTGGCCCACGTTCAAGCACAGGGCATCACCGTGCTGGAGAGTGTGCCGTCGCTGATCCAGGGCATGCTGGCCCAGGAGCGTATCCGCCTCGACGGCCTGCGCTGGATGTTGCCGACCGGGGAGGCCATGCCACCTGAGCTGGCCCATCAGTGGCTGCTGCGTTACCCGCAAATTGGCCTGGTGAATGCCTACGGCCCGGCGGAATGCTCCGATGATGTGGCGTTCTTCCGCGTCGATCTGGCGTCGACCCGTGGCACTTACCTGCCGATTGGTACGCCGACCGACAACAACCGTTTGTACCTGCTCGATGGCGCATTGGAACTGGTGCCCCAAGGCGCCGTGGGCGAGTTGTGCGTCGCTGGCACCGGTGTCGGTCGCGGTTACGTCAGCGATCCGTTGCGTACTGCCCAGGTCTTTGTGCCCAACCCATTTGGCGCGCCCGGCGAGCGGCTCTACCGTACCGGCGATCTGGCGCGGCGCCGCAGCGACGGCGTGTTGGAGTACGTCGGTCGGATCGACCATCAAGTGAAGATTCGCGGCTACCGCATTGAACTGGGTGAAATCGAAGCGCGCCTGCACGAACAACCTGACATCCGCGACGCGGCGGTCGGGGTTCAGGAGGGCGTCAATGGTAAGCATCTGGTTGGCTACCTGGTGGCGGCCGATGCAACATTGAACACTGGCGAGCGCCTGGAGCGCATCAAGCAACGCCTGCGTGCCGAACTGCCCGAATACATGGTGCCGCTGCATTGGCTATGGCTTGACCGCCTGCCCCTGAATGCCAACGGTAAACTCGACCGCAAGGCCCTGCCGGCCCTGGAGATTGGTCAGTTGCACAGCCAGGACTATGTGACGCCTCGCACTGAACTGGAAGCCACGTTGGCGGCTATCTGGGCTGAGGTGCTGAGGGTCGAACGGGTCGGGGTGCGGGACAACTTCTTCGAACTGGGCGGGCACTCGCTGCTGGCTACGCAGATCGCTTCACGGGTGCAGAAAACGTTGCAGCGCGACGTGCCGCTGCGGGCGATGTTCGAGTGCAGCACGGTGGCGGAGCTGGCGGAGTATATCGACGGGTTGGCGGCCAATGAGATCAGTGCCGAGAAGGTGGATCGGTTGAGTGATTTGATGGCGGAGTTGGAGGGGTTGTAAGCCAGCCGCTGGTCTGGAATACCCATTTTTTTCGGTAAAACTGTCAAATTTGACAGTAGGCAAGCTTCCTGAACCACGTGTTAGATAACCGCAGTTTCTGGCCCGCTCGGCCAGGCCCGACGGTGATCTAACGCTGGACAGGAGTCTTATCGTGGTTAAAAAAACGCTCTCTGAAAAACCTATTTCCGCTCAGGCCTCTGGCGTGTTGCAAGCGACTGAAGCGGAGTTGCCCTATGCGGTTATCCAGTACGCCACCAATAACAGTGTGCTGTATCCGATCGATGCGATCGATGGCACTACGGCGACACTGACCTTGCCGGCGAATGCCACCCATGTCACGTTCTACCTGGCGATCAAGGATCAAGAGGAGCCCGCCTTCGAGCCTGTTTCTGTCGCAAACGGGGTTGATGTCGTCGATATTCCTGCAAACTGGATCAGTTACTGCATCGGGCACACGGTATTGATCAAGTACACGGCCAATGCAGGTGGCCGAGCGTTGGAGTCCTTGACACTGGAGTTGAAAGTCCAACAGATCCGGGAGGAGCACCTGGTGGTATCAAGGCCGGTGTTTGCGCATTCCAAAGAGGAGGAGCCGAACACCTGGCGGCTGAAGATGCAGAGCTTCACTGGCGATGAAACCGTTCACATTAAGGCATGGCCAATGATTTATGTGGGCCAGCGCCTGTTTGTCACCGTCGCGGGTAATCAGCATGTCACGCCGTATCGCTTCAGATGGGTGGCGTTGGATCACGTCGTACAGCTTCATGAGGCTCATGCTGATCACGTTTTCAGGTTCTCTCTGTCGCGAGGCTGGTTATCCAGACTCAACGACTATTCGTCTATCACTGCCCATCTGGGGGTGATTTGGGACAAGACTGCGCCTGTGTTTCCCGAGCCAGGCAACCCGCTTCTGGAAAATCCGCTGCCTTTAAATGCCCAGGATTTTCACCTGCGCACGACCTCGCTCTTGCACGTAGACCCGGCCCAGGATCTGGACCCACCCCATTTGCGCGAATCGGTGGAGCTGCCTCCAGGCCAATGGCAGGTCAATCCCACCAACACGGTCAACGGTGGGCATGCCACTGTCAGTTATGAAGGCATGTATGAAGGTGACCATGTCTGTGCTTACGCGTCCGGGCCAAATTACGGGCCTGTGGCACTCGGTTGCCAGGAGGTGAAGAGCGGCGAAACGAACCTGTCATTCGATGTCGCTCCAGACATCATCGCAGCCCTTTTCAACAAGACCTTGACGCTGAACTACAGCCTTCGATTCAACAGTTACGAGCCCCAGTATTCGCCTGAGCGCTTGATCAAAGTACTTGCGCCACACCTGACCAGACCAGGCATTGAACAGGCAACGGGGAATACCTTGGACCTAAACAACTTTAGCGGGAATGCGACGGGGGTGGTGCCTGCTTGGAATTATGCGGCAGAGAAGCAATGTTGCTGGATGTGGGTAACCGGTACGCTTGAGGATGGCAGCGACTATTGTTTTTATGTGTTGGAGGGCGTGCCGCTTAAAGCTGCCTGGTTACACGATGGGGTCGATACGCCGATGGACAGGACCAAACTGCAAAAGTTGGCGGATTGCAGCGAGTTTGAGCTGCATTTTGCGGCGAACTTCGATGGCCAGTGTGCGTTGGAGCCTGCCGTTGAGTTCCGAGTTCGGACTTTCAGCATCGAGCAAGAGGCTTTGACACTACCCCCTCCAAGGGTGTGCCAAGCGGTGGATGATCAACTGACCATCTGGAATGGGCGGAACGGTGTGACGGTGCGGGTGGAGTATGAGCGGATTAGCTCCCTTCATACGATCGGGGTGAAGTGGGTCAAACCGGACGGTACGAGCCTGCCGTTGGAATCAAAACCGGGCAACAGCGATCCGGGCTATGTGGATTTCGCGATCCCGCGTGAAGCGGTGATCCAGGGTGCAGGTAAAACCATCCTGATCCATTACATAGTGACCAGTACTTGTAAGCTGGCGCCGTCGAAGACGCTTGCGTTGAAGATCAGTGTGCCGACCCGGTTGCCGACACCCGTTGTGCCAGAGGCTACGTCACCTGCTGCCCAAGGTGGGGTCCTGGATCTACGGACGTTCCCCGCAGATGCACATATAGCCGTCAATGACGAAAACTTCGATAGGGCTTGGTGGTTCGCGCTGGAAGGACAGAAAGGCTGGTTGGAATGTACCGGCACTAAGGAGGACGGTTCTTCACACACCGTTCACGTGATGACGGATGAGTTGATTACGCTGTCTGATGTGAACAACGGCCTGAAGCGTGTGTTAGCGCGTTCCGATCTGGAAGGGTTTCGCGATAAGACACCTTTGACCATTGTCTTCAAGGTGAACACTGATGGCAGTACCAGTGTGTCTGATGCGATCGAGTTTCCGGCACTGCTATTGACGCTACGCAAACGATTCAGCGATATAACTGATTTTGACCCTAGTAAAAAAGGCTGGAATGGATGGCAAAAAGGAGCGGGTGCCGCAGACCCCAGGGACATGGTTCCAAAACAAGTGGGCGGTCAACATTATTTGTTTGATTGGGGTTATACCAACACTCGAGACTTGGCTACTCAGAGAGAGAAGTTGTTCAAAGTATTCAGCGACCTGGAGATTGGCCGTACCTACACGTTCAGTGTCGACGTTCGTGATAACAGTGGCGCGCGTCCGTTGCCGATAATTGCTCTAGTCGCTTCGGGAAAAGAAATTGTCACCCCGACGCTATTGGATACACGGATCTGGAGAACGTTAAAAGGTGTGTTTACTCCGTCATCGTCTGTAGTAAGGCTCAGTATTGATAATGTGCAATTGGGGATGGGGGGTAATGATTTTGATGTGACATTGCTGGTTGTTGAGGAAGTTTAATCGGGGCCATGACGAGAATGCCTGCGTTAACACAGGCATTCTTGTTCACGAACTTAGGGCTGATTACTTCGGCCCAAGAATCTTCACCAACTTCTCCGGCGACGGCGCCCCTTGCTGCTGCTGCAACCCCCCCTTGTCATCCAGATAGAAAATCGCCGGCGTCGCCGACAACTCCAGTTCATCCATCAGCTTCATATTGGCATCAAGCTTGGCCTCGACCTCGGCCGGGATCTTTTCCAGCGCCTTGAGCTTGCTGCCCTTGCCGGCGGCTTCGTGTTCTTGCAGGGCTTTTTGCGGGTCTTTGGCGGCGAGCAGGGCGGCGGATTTGCCTGGGCTGTCTTCGCGGATGATGCCGACCATGATGTGGCGCAACTGCACCTTGCCGGCCTTCACCCACGGGCGCGCCTGTTCCCAGAACATATTGCAGTACGGGCAGTTGGGGTCGCTGAACAGGTAGACGATGCGCGGGGCATTTTTGTCGCCGTCCTGGATCCAGCTGCTGTTTTCCATCTTGGCCCAGACTTCCTTGGCCATCGGCGCGTACACCAGTTTTTCCAGGGGCGCGGTGCTCAGGTCATTGCCTTGGGCGTCGTACAGGTTGCCCGCGATCACGTGCTTGCCGTCGGCGGTCAGGTACAGGGCCATGCCACGGTTCTGGTACTGGGCGGCGTAGCCGGTGAGGCCGCTGGGGGCATCGAATTTGCCGATGATCTTGGCACCTTTGGCTTCGATCTGTTTGATCGGGGCCGGCAGGTCTTCGGCCTGGGCCAGCGTAGCGGCTAGCGTCAAAGGCAGCAGGGTCAGCAGGTGGCGGAGGCGAGGCATGTCGGTTTCCTTGTCGTGGTGTTGTCGAAGGGTTCCATGGCACGAGCCAGGCTGGCTTCGGAGAGTTCGCCCAGGTGGCTGTTGATCAGGCGCCCATCGGCTTGGTAGAACAGCGTAGTCGGCAAGGCCATGGAACCCACGGCCT
Organism: Pseudomonas sp. CCI1.1; assembly: GCF_034348165.1. NCBI lineage: Bacteria > Pseudomonadati > Pseudomonadota > Gammaproteobacteria > Pseudomonadales > Pseudomonadaceae > Pseudomonas > Pseudomonas sp. CCI1.1. The sequence continues at coordinate 2,597,079 of NZ_CP133780.1, read as the reverse complement.
GGCCGAGGCGGCCGCTGGCGTCGAACAGCACGTTGTCCAGGGTCAGGCCCTGGGTGGCCAGGTAGGTGCTGACGCTTTGCATGCTTTCGGCCTGGTTGACGAACAGGAAGGTCACGTCGGGGCGCATGCGCTGGGCGTTTTCCAGTACGGGCATTTCGCGCCGGCACGGCGGGCACCAGGTGGCCCAGAGGTTGATCACCAACGGGCCGCCTTGATAATCCGCCAGTTGCACCACCTCGCCATTGGCATTGCGCAGGGTGATATCCGGCAGGCGCGTGCCTTTTTCGTACAGACTGAGGGACAGGCTGGTCATGCCCCAGAACACCAGGCCGGTGATCACCCCGGCGCTGAGCGGCTTGCGAAGGGCCGGGCGACGCCAGCCGTACGCCAGCGCGCCGAGGATCAGCGCGATGATCCCGGGCCAGGCGAGAAAGCCGCCGTCACGCAGGTCGACCATCTCCACCCAGTCGTTGCTGTAATAACTCCAATACATCAGCACAAAACTGACCCGGGCGGCGAGCAGGCCCAGCAGGAACAGGCTGAACAGCACCGACTCCGGGTTTTCGCCGCCGTGCTTGGCCACGCGCCAGCCCACCAGGGTGGCGAGAATCAGCGCGCTGATCAGCAGCAGGTGATTCAGGGCGATGGCGAAGGTGCCGATGGTAAGGGTCAGCATCAGAGAGCGTCCCGCGTCTGGGTCCAGCGTTGCAGGAAGGCGGCGGCGTCTACTTCCCCGGTGATGCGTTGGGCGCGGCGTTCTTCACCGTCCGGGCCGATCCACACGAAGCTCGGTGGCCCTGGCACTTTGTAGCGGCCCAGCAGCTCGCGGCTGGCGGCGTTGTCGGCGGTGACGTCCAGGCGCAGCAAGCGCACGTTTTTGAGCGCGTCCATCACCTCGGGTTTGCCGAACACCTGTTTTTCCATGATCTTGCACGACACGCACCAGTCGGCGTAATAGTCCAACAGCACCCACTGGCCCTGGGCCTTGGCGCTGTCGAGTTGGCTTTGCAGTACGGCCGGGTCGTTGATCGTGGTGAAGGCATCGTGGGCGCTCGGTGCACCGGCGACCTTTGAGCCGCTGTAAACCTTCAAGGGTTGCCACAGCTCATCGCTGCCACCGGCCGCCCCCACCACCAGCACCGCGCCCCACAGGCCCAGCACCAGGGAACCGGCGCCGAACACCTTGGCCGCCAGGCCGAACTCACGGGCCAGCGCCCAGCCACAGTACGCCATCACCAGCGCCAAGGCGCCCCACAGGCCGATCCACAGGCTGTCGCCGACTACCGGGCGAATCATCAGCACCGCGGTGCCCAGGAACAGGAAGCCGAAGATGCCCTTGAGCACGTTCATCCAGGTACCCGGCTTGGGCAGGAAGCGGTTGCCCACAGTGACCAACAGCAACAACGGAATGCCGATACCGATGCCCATGGCGAACAGGATCAGGCCGCCGTGCAGCGCATTGCCGCTTTGAGCGATATACAACAGGGCGCCGGCCAGGGGCGCGGTCATGCACGGCCCCACCAGCAGGCCGGACAATGCGCCGAGCACACCGGCACCCACCAGGCTGCCACCGCTTTGCTGGCGGCTGACGTTATCGAGGCGGTCGCGCAGGAAGGCGGGCAGTTGCAGTTCAAAGAAGCCGAACATCGGCAGGGCGAGCAGCACGAACAACGCCGCAAAGCTGCCAAGGATCCACGGGGTTTGCAGCAACGCCGCCAGGTTGGCGCCGAGCAACGCGGCCATCACCCCCAGGGCGGCATACACCAGCGCCATGCACACCACGTAACTGCCGGCCAGGGCAAAGCCACGGCGCGGGCTGGCGCCACTGCCCACCACCAGGCCGGCGAGGATCGGCAGCATCGGCAACGAGCAGGGCGCAAACGCCAACAGCAGGCCCAGGCCGAAGAACACCAGCAGGCTCCACCCCAGGCTGCGCTGTTGCAGGCCGCTGGCCAGGCTTTGGTCCTGGGCTTGCGCGGTCGCGGCGACGGCCGGGTTGCCGCCCAGGTCCACGGTGATCGACTGCGGCGGATAGCACAGACCCGCATCGGCGCAGCCCTGCCAGCCGAGCTTGACCTGGCCGGTGGTGCCGGCGGGGATCTTCACTTCCAGGCCCTGGCGATAGACTTGCTGCTCGCCAAAGAACTCGTCGCTATGGGCTTCACCCTCGGGCAGCACGGGTTTTTCGGCCAGGCCGTCGAACTTCATGCGTTGCTGGTAAAGGTAATAACCGTCGGCAATCTGCCAAAACAGCTGGGTTTCGCCGCTTTCAAGACGTTCGGAGGTAAAGGCGAAGGCTTTGCCTACCGGGAGGAAGTCGGGTTTGGTTTCGAAGGGGCTGCCCGGCGCTGCCTGGGCGAATCCCGCGAACAACACCAGCAGAAAGGTAAACAGATGCCGCATGGTCAAGCCTTAGTTCGATGCAAGTGAGGCACACAATGTGTGGCGTTGATTAACCGATGATTAACCGCCGCTATTCTAGAGCGTAGGGATTGTCCGGTGTTGCGAACTTTAGCGGCATAATGCGCGCTTAATCCGTGGCTTTTCTAATCGCGCCATCTTTCATGAAGGGTTAACCATGCACGTACTGGTCTGTGAAGACGACGAACTGATCGCCAGTGGCATCGTGGCCGGCCTGACCGCCCAGGGCTTTACCGTGGAGCGCGTGGCCACGGCCTCGGCGGCGCGGGCGATGCTCAAGGCCGCGGCCTTCGACATTATGGTGCTCGACCTTGGCCTGCCCGACGAAGACGGCCTCAAGCTGCTGCAACAACAGCGCAGCCAGGGGTTGGACATTCCGGTGCTGATCCTCACCGCGCGGGACTCGGTGACCAACCGCGTCGACGGCCTGCAAGCCGGCGCCGACGACTACCTGCTCAAGCCCTTCGACCTGCGTGAACTCGCTGCTCGCCTGCAAACCCTGCTGCGCCGTGTGGCGGGACGCAGCGTCAATCTGATCGAACATGGCCGCCTGGCCTACGACCCCAGCAGCCGCGAGACCTTCCTCGGCGGCCAGCCGGTAGATTTGTCCCGGCGTGAACAGGCGTTGTTGCAGGCGCTTTTGCACAACAAGGGCCGCGTACTGTCCAGTGAACAGCTCAAGGACAGCGTCTACGGCTTCAGCGACGAACTGGAAAGCAACGCCCTCAACGTGCATATCCACCACCTGCGGCGCAAGTTGGGCAATGGCATCGTCGAAACCGTCAGGGGGCTGGGCTATCGCCTGGGCACCGCTGATGGGGGAGAAAACACGCCGTGATGAGCTTGCGCCTGCGCCTGACGTTCAAGCTGGGCGCCGCTTTTGTACTGATCTGGGTGCTGGCGGCCGCCTGGATGCTCAACGATTTGCGCAACCAGATGATGTTTTCCCTCGACCAGCGCCTGGTGGCTTCGGCGCGCATGGTAGCCGGGCTCACCGAGCAGATGCCGGGCCTGGCCAGCGTCAGCGGTGGCGCGCATTTGCGTACCGAACAACTGAATGTGCCGGGCGGCATGGCCTGCCAGGTCAGTTCGTTGCGCGGCGAGATCCTGGCGCGCAGCCATACCACGCCGGAGGAAGGGCTGGAGTCGCGCCGCAGCGGTTTTCGCGACCAGATCATCGACGGCGTGGGCTGGCGCAGCTTTACCCTGTCCCGTGGCGACTTGCTGATCACCACCGCCGACCGCCAGGTGGAGCGTGAAGCCCTCAACCTGTCGATCCTGCTGGCGGCGTCGGTGCCGGTCGGTGTGGCATTGCTGGGCTGCCTGTGCCTGCTATGGCTGGGCATCGGCCAGAGCCTGGTGCCGCTCAACCGTATGCGTGATGCCTTGATGCGGCGCAGTGCCGATTCCCTGGAACCCTTGCAGATTCACCCGCTGCCCAGTGAACTCAAGCCGTTGCTCGACACCCAGAACCAACTGCTGCAGCGCATCGCCAAGACCATCGAGCGCGAACGTCGCCTGACCGGCGACGCCGCCCATGAGCTGCGCAGCCCGTTGACCGCGATCAAGACCCACCTGCAAGTCGCGCGCATGACCGAGGGCGCGGCCCGCGACCAGTCCCTGGCGCACGCCGAGGAGGGCGCCGACCGCTTGCATCGCACCCTGGAGCAACTGTTGTTGCTGGCGCGGGTGGAGGGCAGCCTGTCGTTTGACGATGGCCTGCAATCCAGTGCCGAGGAAGTCGCCCGGTTGGCGATCCAGGATGCCAACGCCGGCGACAATTCACGCATTGATCTGATCCTGGCGCCGGATCTTTCCCCTGTTCCAGTGGCAATGCCCGTTGGCCTTGCCGTCGCGGCCTTGCGTAACCTGCTGGACAACGCCTTGCGCCATACCCCCGCCGATACCCGCGTGGAACTGCAGGTGTTTTCTACCCCGGATAACGTGGTGTTCCGCGTGCGTGACCATGGCCAGCAGATCTCCAGCGAAGACCTGCAATACCTCACCCAACGCTTTTGGCGCAATGGCAGCAGCGAAGGTTGTGGCCTGGGCTTGGCGATTGTCCAGGCGATCGTGCAGCGTTGCTCCTGCTCGCTGCACTTCGACAGCCAGCCCGATGGTATGCGGGTCGACCTGGGCATGCCGTTGCGGCGCTGAGCTGCCCTTTTCACGTGGCAAATAATTACCGCCCGCCTGAGGCTCAAGTCTTCAGGATGGCGGTAATTTTTTTGTGCTTGAACGGGCCGAATGAGTCGGCCTGAATTGAAAAGGACTGTTCTTATGTTGGTGATCGACACCAGTTTCCCTGCCAGGGATTTCAACGACCGCCGCGGCGAATCCGTGCAGCAGGTGATTGTGCACTACACCGCAGCGCCCTTTGCTTCATCGCTACGCACCCTCACTCAAGAGGGCGTCAGCGCCCACTACCTGCTGCCCGACCCCGATGAGCCCAGCTACTGTGCTGCCGGTTATGAAGAGCTGCGCGTGTTTCGCCTGGTGGACGAGTGCCAGCGCGCCTGGCACGCCGGCGTGAGTTATTGGGCGGGGAAGGCGGATCTCAACAGCCGCTCGGTGGGCATTGAAATCGTCAACCTGGCGCGAGATGACGCGGGCGTCTTTACCTTTGCGCAATACGCACCCGCGCAGATTGACCTACTGATTGCATTGCTTCGCGACCTGCTGGAGCGCTATCCGCAGGTCGGCCCTACTGACTGGCTCGGGCATTCGGACGTGGCCTACTGGCGCAAGAGCGATCCGGGGCCTCGGCTGCCCTGGCGTCTGCTGCATGAAGCCGGCATTGGGGCTTGGTTTGATGAGCAGACGCGGGCGATGTACCAGCGCCGCTTTTGTGTCGGCTTGCCGCCGGAGGTCGAGGTGGAGAGGGCGTTTCAGCGTTATGGGTATAAGGCTGCGCAGAATCGCCGGGCCTTTGAGCAGCGCACCCGGGCGTTCCAGATGCACTTTCGGCCACGGGATTATTGTGGATTCCTGGATGCAGAGACGTGCGCGATTCTTTATGCGCTGAATGAAAAATACCGCGGGCTTCGGAGCTGAGCGCTGTTCAAATGTGGGAGCTGGCTTGCCTGCGAAAGCGGTAGTGCAGTAACCGATGCAGCGACTGACACACTGCCTTCGCGAGCAAGCCCGCTCCCACATTTTAATCTCCCCACAATCGGTAAATATCCGACCAACTTCCTAAATCCCCGTGCACCTGAAGCGTCTCCACAACAGGAAATCCGTGCGCATGCCCTTGGGCCAGACGCCAACGGATCGGCAGTTTGGTCACGATCAACAGCGTATTGAGGGATCCAGAGATGTCAGTCGCTACCAGCCGTATCGAAGACGCCCCGGTGCAGGCCGCGGAAACGCTCTATCAGTTTGACGAAAGTCCGCTGCTGGCCCGCCAGCGCCAGCAGGAATCCAACGCCCGCAGCTACCCTCGGCGCATCCCCTTGGCGCTCAAGCGCGCCAAGGGGATCTACGTGGAGGACGTCGAGGGGCGTCGGTTCATCGATTGCCTGGCCGGCGCCGGAACCCTGGCGCTGGGGCATAACCACCCGGTGGTGATCCAGGCCATCCAGCAAGTGCTGAGCGACGAACTGCCCCTGCACACCCTGGACCTGACCACGCCGGTCAAGGATCAATTCGTGCAGGACCTGTTCGGTTTGCTGCCTTCGGAGCTGGCGCGAGAAGCGAAAATCCAGTTCTGCGGCCCCACCGGCACCGATGCGGTGGAAGCCGCGTTGAAGCTGGTGCGCACCGCCACCGGGCGCAGCACCGTGCTGTCGTTCCAGGGCGGCTATCACGGCATGAGCCAGGGCGCGCTGAGTTTGATGGGCAGCCTGGGACCCAAGAAACCCTTGGGCGCCTTGCTCGGCAATGGCGTGCAGTTCCTGCCATTCCCGTATGACTACCGTTGCCCGTTCGGGCTGGGTGGCGCCGAAGGTGTGCGGGTCAACCTGCATTATCTGGAGAATCTGCTCAACGATCCGGAAGCCGGCGTGTTGCTGCCAGCGGCGGTGATTGTCGAAGTGGTCCAGGGCGAGGGTGGCGTGATCCCGGCGGACCTCGACTGGCTGCGTGGCCTGCGCCGTATCACCGCGCAAGCGGGGGTGGCGCTGATCGTCGATGAAATCCAGAGTGGTTTTGGGCGTACCGGCAAAATGTTTGCCTTCGAACACGCGGGCATCATCCCGGACGTGGTGGTCATGTCCAAGGCGATTGGCGGCAGCCTGCCCCTGGCGGTGGTGGTGTATCGCGACTGGCTCGACACCTGGCTGCCGGGCGCCCATGCCGGGACCTTCCGTGGCAACCAGATGGCGATGGCGGCAGGCTCGGCGGTGATGCGCTACCTCAAGGATCACGACCTGGCAGGCCATGCGGCGACCATGGGCGAGCGCCTGGGCGAACACCTGCGCATCCTGCAGCGCGACTTCCCGCACCTGGGGGATATCCGTGGGCGTGGGCTGATGCTGGGGGTGGAGCTGGTAGACCCGACTGGCACGCCTGATAGTCAGGGCCACCCACCGGTGCATCGCCAGTTGGCGCCGCTGGTGCAGCGCGAATGCCTCAGGCGCGGGCTGATCCTGGAACTGGGCGGGCGCCATGGCAGTGTGGTGCGTTTTCTGCCACCGCTGGTGATCACCCCTGGCGAAGTCGACCAGGTGGCCGAGATTTTCGGGCGCGCCTTGGCGGCGGCCGTGGCCAGCGTCTAATTTTCCAGGCCCTTGGTACGTTTCTACAGATATCAGTGCTGCGCGTGGTGCGCAGCCAGCCTTTGAGCGACGGAGAACAGCAATGACCTCAGTATTTGACCGCGACGACATCCTCTTTCAGGTAGTGGTCAACCATGAAGAACAGTATTCGATCTGGCCCGACTACAAGGCCGTGCCGGAAGGCTGGCGCACCGTGGGCAAGAGCGGCATGAAGAAAGAATGCCTGGCCTACATCGAGGAAGTGTGGACCGATATGCGCCCGCTGAGCCTGCGCCAGAAAATGGACGGCGCGGCCCTCGCCAACTGATTCACCTGGGTTCAAATGTGGGAGGGGGCAAGCCCCCTCCCACATCAAGCATTACGGTGATGTGTGGGTGTAGAGGTAATCCGTCGCCAACGACGCCAGTGTCCTCACGCCCACCACCAACGCCGACTCATCCACAAAGAACCCAGGGTTGTGATTCGGCGCCGCCTTGCTCATGTCCTGGTCCCTTGGGGTCACCCCCAGGAAGACAAACAGCCCCGGCGCCTCCTTGGCATAGAACGAGAAGTCTTCGGCGCCACCCACCAACGGGCCTTGCACCACATCATCCTGAGCCGCCCAGCGCAGGCTCGGCAGCATTTTCTCGGTCAGCGCCGGATTGTTGATGGTGGGGTCGTACTTCTCGATGATCGTCACTTCGGCCTTGGCGCCACCGCTTTCGGCGATTTTCTCTACGGTCTGGCGCACATCCCCATGCAGCTTCTGGCGAATGCCGTAGTCATAGGAGCGAATGGTGCCGCTCATGTCCACCGACTCGGGGATGATGTTATAGCGGGTGCCACCGTTGATGGTGCCGATGCTCACCACAGAGGGGAATGACGAAATATCGGTACGGCGGCTGACTACGGTCTGCAAGCCGACAATGGTTTGCGCGCCGACGGTGATCGGGTCGATACCGTCCCAGGGGCGGCCGGCGTGGGTCTGTTTGCCGAGGATCCTGATGCGCAGGTCATCGGAACTGGCCAGGGTCGGGCCAGGGCGATAGGCGATTTGCCCGGCAGGCACACCGGCCCATACGTGCAGGCCAAACACCGCGTCAGGCTTGGGCGCTTTCATTACGCCTTCCTGCACCATCATCTTCGCGCCCCAGGTGTTCTTGCCGTCGGGGATAAAATCGCTGGGGCCTTCTTCGGCCGGTTGGAAATAAAACACCACGGTGCCGGGCAGCCGCTCGCGCATCCCGGTAAGAATCTTCGCAGTGCTCAGCAGGATAGCGGTATGGGCGTCGTGGCCGCAGGCGTGCATCACGTCGACTTCTTTGCCCAGGTAGGTGCCCTTGGCTTTGGAGGCGAAGGGCAGGTCGGCGACTTCCTTGACCGGCAGCGCATCCATGTCGGCGCGCAGAGCCACGGTCGGGCCGGGCAGGGCACCTTTCAAGATGGCGACGACGCCAGTGCGGGCCACCCCGGTCTTTACTTCAAGGCCGAGTTCGCGCAACTGTTTGGCGACCAACTCGGCGGTGCGGGTTTCGGTATTGCCCAGTTCCGGATGGGCGTGGATATCGCGGCGGGTTTCCAACAGGCTGGGTTCGAGGATTTTTGCCTGGGCGGCAATGGTTTCCCGGGCACTGTCCTGGCCGCTGCTGGCGGCGATCACTGCACTGCTCGCGACCGCGCCGAGCAGACCCAAAACCCATTGGTGTGTCAGACCGTTCATTCGCATACCAACCTCTCCTTGCCTATTGTTGTGGATCTTTCTCCTGCACGCTCCCGGCAGTCTGCACCTGCACGCTCAAGCGCGGTGTCGCCAGGTCAAGCCCGGCTTCATCCAGGTGCCGCTTGAGCGACAGGTTGAATGCCCGCGACACTTCCCACTGCTTGATCGGCGCGGTCTTGAAGCGTGCGCGCAGGATCGCGCTGCCGGACTCGAAGCTTTCCACGCCCTGGATCTCCAGCGGCGACCAGATATTGCGGCGTTGCAGCGGGTCGTTGCGCATGGCATGGCCGACCTCGCGCATCAGTTTGATCGCGTCGTCGATTTCCATGTTGTAAGGGATCGCCACCCGGAAGATGGCGTAGCCGAACTCGCGGGAGTAGTTCTTGATGCTCTTGATTTCGCTGAACGGGATGGTGTGCACGATGCCGTCGATATCGCGCAGGCGCACGGTACGGATGGTCAGGCCCTCTACGGTACCGAGGTGGCCGCCGACGTCCACGTAGTCGTCGATGGCCAGGGAGTCTTCGATGATGATGAACAACCCGGTGATCAAGTCGGCTACCAGCGATTGCGCACCAAAACCGATGGCGATACCGATCACGCCCGCACCGGCCAGCAGTGGCGTAACGTTCATGCCCATGTTCGCCAGCGCCACGATGGCGGCGATGATGAAGATGGTCACGAACAGCACGTTGCGGATCAGCGGCATCATGGTTTGCGCGCGGGCGTTGGCCAGGCCTTTGCGCGAGCGGGTCAGGGCGTGGTGAATCGCGGTGTCGCTGAGGATCCAGATCAGCCAGGCGAACAGCAACGTGCCCCCGAGGCCGAACAGCTTCACGGCTATTTCATGGCCTTCACCTTCGGTAAAGCGAATCATCGACAGGCCCCAGACCCGCAGCCCCAGTTCGATAAATACCAGCCACACCACCAGGTGCACCAGGGTGTAGACAAAGCCTTTGAGGCGTTCGGAGTACAGCGCATGGCGCTTGTGCCCGCGGTGCGGCTTGAGGGCGTGGCGGCGCACCAGGCCGTTGATCACCATGCACAACACCAGCAACACCGTGCACAGCAGCGACTGGCGCAGGGCGGTGCTGGTGTCGCCGGCCGACAGGAAGGTGGCGAACAGTGAGATGCCCACCAGCAGAAGAGCCGGGATGTACCAGAAGGTGCCGATGATCGACAGGGTATCGGTGAGCGCTCGGCGGTTGAGGCGGCGCGACAGCGGTTGGTTGCGGATCAGGTGCGCAATCGGACGGCGGAACCGCAGGATAAACACCCCGGTGGACAACGCCGCCATGACATTGGCCACGGTCGCGGCGGTGTGGGCCAGATGCTGGCCGAGCGCGGCAACCAGGCGCGGGTCGCTCAAGGCTTCACCGAAGGCGGCAAAGCTGCCGATCCACCACAGCGGGCGGAACGCCTGATGGCGCAGGATATACAGGGCGCGGTGGCGGTGCGGGCCGTCGAGTACGGAGAAGGCAATCACGCAGATGGCCGAGAAACAGGTGCCGACCACCAAGGCATAGGCCAGCACCATGGCCAGGGATTTGCCCAGGGAGGAAGGCAGGGCGTAGCTCAGGTACACCGTGATCACCAGGGCGATCAACCAGGGGCCCAGCTTGCGCAGGGCAAAGCGCAGCATGTCCCAAGTGCGCGGGTGCTGCGGCAGCTCTTCGGGCAGGCCGAAACGCTCGCGCACCCGATGGCTGAGCCAGATCAGCGCAGCGGCCAGCAGGCTCCACACAGCCAGGATCACAGCAAAACCGAAGATGATCGGCAGCCATTCGCTGGCCGGCAACATCAGGGCGGCGAGTTCATCCTTGGCCAGGTCGACTTCATTGGACCAGCGCCCCAACGGGCTGTCGGCGCCGGAAAACTGCTGCTCGAAGCCCGACAGCGTACTGCCGATCAACCCGAGTACGCCGAGTTCGGCGGCAGGCTGGGCCTTTTGCGTGGCGGCGCGCAGCTTCTTCAGGTCGCTGAGCAACTGGGTGCGTTGCTGGTCGTTTTCCAGGGTCTTGATCACGTCGTCCAGCGACTGCCCCAAGGGCACTTCGGCCTGGGGTTGGGTCTTGCTGGAGCCGCCCAGCATCCCGGGCAAGCCCACGGCTTGGGCGGGCATCACTGGCAGCAGCGTGAGCAGGGCGATCAGCAGGTAGCAGGGCAGGGCAAACAGACGGGAAAGCACGAGGCGGTCAACCTTGAAAACGACGAATTGACCGAGTGTACGAGGCCGCTATGCCCAATGCGAGCGCATTTGTCACTGCGCCAGTTTGGCGAGGATCTTGTAGAGCACGGTGCCGAGGATCAACAGCATGCCGATCCACATGCCAAACACGCCCAGAGGCTTGTCGCGAAAGTTGAAGCCGACCGCGAGCATGATCATGCCGATCAGGATGGGGATCAGCATGGCGTGGAATGAGGACATTGAGATCATGGCGAGGGGCGGCCTTGTCGGACTGGAAGTTCTGACAAGTCTAGGCCGGATTGGCAGAAGTGCAGTTGATGTGAGTCAGATAGCCTTATATCTGTTTGGAAACCCATCGCGGGCAAGCCCGCTCCCACACTGAAATGCATTCACAGATCAAATGTGGGAGCGGGCTTGCCCGCGATGGGCGTGCTTCGGTCTCAGGGTAAATCGCGGCTGGCGTAGAACGCCCCCAGCACCTTGACCAGATGCGCCAGGTCATGGCTGCCGCACAGCTCGCGGATCGAGTGCATGGCAAAGGTCGGCAAGCCGATGTCCACGGTGCGCACGCCCAGGTGGCTGGCAGTGATGGGGCCGATGGTCGAACCACAGCCCATGTCGCTGCGCACCACGAAGCTTTGCACCGGCACTTCCTGGGCCATGCACAGGTGGCGGAAGAACCCGGCGGTTTCGCTGTTGGTGGCGTAGCGCTGGTTGCTGTTGACCTTGATCACCGGGCCGGCGTTGAGTTTCGGGCCGTGGTTGGCGTCGTGTTTGTCGGCGTAGTTGGGGTGCACGCCGTGGGCGTTGTCTGCCGACACCAGCAGGGATTTCTGAATGGTGCGTACGAATTCTTCACCTTCGGGCAGCAGGCGACGCAGGGTCTGTTCCAGCATCGGGCCATCGGCACCGCAGGCCGAGCAGGAGCCGACTTCTTCGTGGTCGTTGCACACCAGCACGCAGGTTTCATCGGTGTCGCTGGAGAGCAAGGCTTGCAAGCCGGCGTAGCACGACAGCAGGTTGTCCAGGCGTGCACCGGCAATGAAGTCGCCATTGAGGCCGATCACGGCAGCACTTTGGGTGTCGTAGAAACTCAGCTCGTAGTCGAGCACCACATCGGCATTCAACCCATGCTCGCGGGCCAACTGTTCGGTGAGCACGGCGCGAAAGTCCACGCGTTCGTCACCGGCAAACTGCGCCAGGATCGGCGGCAGCTCGGTCTGGGCATTGATCGCCCAGCCCTGGTTGGCTTCACGGTTGAGGTGAATGGCCAGGTTGGGAATGATAGCGATCGGCAGCTTGAAGTCGATCAGTTGGCTCTCGACCTTGCCATCGCGGCGGAAGGTGACACGCCCGGCCAGGGACAGGTCGCGGTCGAACCAGGGCGCCAGCAGCGCGCCGCCGTAGACTTCCACACCCAGTTGCCAGAAGCCGTGGCGTTGCAGTTCCGGCTGGGGCTTGACCCGCAGGCATGGGCTGTCGGTGTGGGCGCCGACCATGCGGATACCGTCCTGCAGCGGCGATTGGCGGCCGAGCTTGAAGGCGATGATCGAGGAATCGTTGCGGGTCACGTAGTAGCGACCGTTGGCCTCGGTGGCCCAGGTGTCGCGCTCGTCGAGACGCTGGTAGCCGGCGGCTTCCAGGCGCTGGGCCAGGGCGGCAGTGGCATGAAAAGGAGTAGGGGAGGCCTTGAGGAAGTCGATCAGGCCTTGATTCAACGCTTCGCGCATAAATAGCTCCAGACAGCAGTGGCGAGAGTTTACCGTATTGGCCAGATATTTGGAGTGAGCGTGCATGGCCGAGAACCACATCAAACCCTGTGGGAGCTGGCTTGCCTGCGATAGCGGTCTTTCTGTGCCAGATGTATTGGCTGGCACGCCGATATCGCAGGCAAGCCAGCTCCCACATTTGATCGCATCAGCCCTTCAAAAAGGCGCAGGGCACTCGAAGCGCAGGCGCTCGCCGCTTTGCGGATGGGTGAAGCTGAGCATGCTTGCATGCAGGCACAGGCGCGGCCAGGCGGCCAGGGCTTGTTCATGGGCGTACAGACCATCGCCCAGCAACGGATGCCCGATGGACAACATATGCACGCGCAACTGGTGCGAGCGCCCGGTGATGGGTGTCAGCTCTACGCGGCACCAGTCGCCGCAACGCTCCAGGACTTTCCAGAAGGTCAGTGCATGTTTGCCGAACTCATGGTCGACCACATGGCGGGGCTTGGTCGGCGGGTCGTAGCGCAGGGGCAGGTCAATGCTGCCGCTGTCCAGTGCCGGTTGGCCCCAGGCCAGGGCGGTGTAGGCCTTTTCGGTCTCGCGGTCGTGAAACTGGCGGGACAGTTCGCGGTGGGTGTCGGCGTCCCGGGCCAGCAGGATGATCCCCGACGTTTCCCAGTCCAGGCGATGGACGATGCGGGCTTCGGGGTAGCCGTTTTCCTGCAGGCGAGTGATCAGGCAGTCCTTGTTGTCGTCGGCGCGGCCAGGCACCGAGAGCAGCAGGGTCGGCTTGTTCACCACCAGGACAGCGTCGTCCTGATGCAGGATGTGGATATTGGACAGCGGCATTAAACAGCCTCGTAACAAACGCCAACGGCGGCTCCACTGACGGCCCCCTCACCCTGTAGGAGCGAGGGGGCCGTCAGTGGAGCCGCCGTGGCGACCGCCCGTTCGATCAACGATCGGGCAGGGTGATATTGAGTTCCAGAATCGAGCAGCTGCCGTCATTTTCCAGGGCGACATGCACGTCATCGTTGCCGATATTGACGTACTTGCGGATCACCTCGACCAGTTCCTTCTGCAAGGCTGGCAGGTAGTCCGGGGTGCTGCGTTGGCCGCGTTCGTGCGCCACGATGATCTGTAGACGCTCTTTCGCGACCGATGCGGTACTGGGTTTTTTGTTGGCGCGAAAGAAGTCGAGAAATTTCATTGTTTAGTTGCCTCCAAAGATACGCTCGAAGAATCCCTTCTTCTTGACATCGAGGAAGCGGTGTTCCACGGTCTTGCCCAGCAAGCGATCGACGGCATCGCTGTACGCCTGGCCGGCGTCGCTCTGGTCGTCGAGAATCACCGGTACGCCCTGGTTGGATGCCTTCAGCACGGCCTGGGATTCCGGAATCACGCCCAGCAGGGTCACGGCGAGGATTTCCTTCACGTCTTCAACACCGAGCATTTCGCCGTTGTTGACGCGCTCCGGGTTGTAGCGGGTGAGCAGCAGGTGCTCCTTGATCGGGTCCTGGCCTTCTTCGGCGCGCTTGGACTTGCTGGCCAACAGGCCGAGCATGCGGTCCGAGTCACGTACCGAGGAGACTTCCGGGTTGGTCACCACGATGGCTTCGTCGGCGAAGTACATCGCCAGGTGAGCACCGGTTTCGATACCAGCCGGGGAATCGCAGACCACGTATTCGAAGGTTTCCTTGAGCTCGGCGAGCACTTTGCCGACGCCCTCTTTGGTCAGCGCGTCTTTGTCACGGGTCTGGCTGGCAGCCAGCACGTACAGGTTCTCAAGGCGCTTGTCCTTGATCAGGGCCTGTTGCAGGTTGGCTTCGCCGTTCACCACGTTGACGAAGTCATACACCACGCGACGCTCGCAGCCCATGATCAGGTCAAGGTTACGCAGACCGACGTCGAAGTCGACGATGACTGTCTTGTGGCCGCGCAGAGCGAGGCCGGTACCGATAGCGGCGCTGGTGGTGGTCTTACCCACACCACCCTTGCCGGATGTAACCACGAGAATCTTGGCCAAGGTGTTTCACCCCTAAGGAAAAAGGACTTTCGGTCCCTGAAAAACATCTCTTGGAACTCGCCGCAGGCGGACAGCCTTTGCAGGAAAAAGACGGGGTTTCCATGGGGAAACACCAACTTCCAAAAAGTCCTACACAAGTCTTGCCGGTTTCGCTTTGCTATCAGAGTCTAGAGATGCTTGGAAAATGCGGCAGTATCCGTTAAAGACGGATGATGTTCAACACATCGCCCGACAGGTTGACCTGTACCGAAGCGCCCCACAGTGGATCGCGGCGCAAATCTTCGGAAACCTTGTACTGACCCGCGATGGAAACCAGCTCAGCGGTCAACTGCTGGCAAAAAATACGCGCCTTGGTATCACCCTTGATGCCGGCCAGGGCGCGTCCGCGCATCGGGCCGTATACATGGATGTTGCCATCGGCAAGAAGTTCCGCCCCCGGGCTGACCGAGGAGACCACCACAAGGTCGCCGCCTTGGGCGTAAATCTGCTGCCCGCCGCGTACCGGCGAAGTGATGATCTTTGTAGGCTTGATCGCAGGCTCCGGTGGTTTTTCCGGTTTTTTCTTTTCTTCGCCGACCAATGGTTCCAGAGGGCGCTCACGGGCGCCCGACGGTGGCAGTACTGGCAGTTCAATGGCGATGGCGGCGGCAATGTCTTCGATGCGGCTGGCGCGAATCGCCAGGGTGCGCAGGCCATGGGAGCGGCATACGCGCATCAGGCCGGGCAAATCAATCACGCCCTGGCCGGCCGGCAGCTTGTCCAGCGCCAGCACCAGCGGGGCGTTGTTGAAAAAGTTTGGCGCCAGGGCGACCTTGGCGGCCAGTTGGCGGTCCAGGGCGTCGAGGTCATTGCGGGCCAGTTCCAGCACGGTAATGGCGAGCATGCTGCCTTTTAGCTGGAACACGGGATCTTGGTCTAGCGGTTCGGTTTGGCTCATGGTCGGCGAAAGCGGCTTGTCACGAAAAGTGTCGAGACTTATAACGAGAACACTCACTCGCCGCAAGCCGAGTCGAACCGTTGTAGAATGCGCGGCCCTTGTCTTTACCGGAATCTGTAATGGATCGCCCGCGTTTTCGAGCTGTATTTCTTCACCCGCGTTTTTGGCTGCTATGGCTGGGGCTCGGCCTGCTGTGGCTGGTCACTCAATTGCCGTATCGGGCGCTGTTGACCATTGGTCGCTTGCTGGGCGCGGGCATGTACCGCGTGGCGGGCGATCGTCGCCGTATTGCGGCGCGCAACCTTGAGCTGTGCTTCCCGGAAAAATCCGCCAAGGAACGTAAACGCCTGCTCAAGGAAAACTTCGCTTCCACCGGCATCGCCTTCTTTGAAATGGCCATGAGCTGGTGGTGGCCCAAGCCGCGCCTGGCGCGCCTGGCCCATGTCGAAGGGTTGGAGCGCCTCACGCAGGCGCAGTTGGACGGCAAGGGCGTGATCCTCATGGCGCTGCACTTCACCACCCTGGAAATCGGCGCGGCGCTGCTGGGGCAGAAGCACACCATTGACGGCATGTACCGCGAACACGGCAACCCGCTGTTCGACTTTATCCAGCGCCGTGGTCGTGAACGCCACAACCTCGATTCCCTGGCCGTGGAGCGTGACGACGTGCGCGGCATGCTCAAGCTGCTGCGCGCCGGCCGGGCCATCTGGTACGCGCCAGACCAGGACTACGGCGCCAAGCAAAGCATCTTCGTGCCGTTGTTTGGCATCCAGGCTGCTACCGTCACCGCCACCAGCAAGTTCGCACGCCTGGGCAAGGCGCTGGTGGTGCCGTTTACCCAGGAGCGCCTGGCTGACGGTAGCGGGTACCGCCTGGTGATCCATGCGCCGCTGACCGACTTCCCGGGTGAAACCGACGAAATCGACTGCCTGCGCATCAACCAGTGGGTCGAAGCCTCGGTACGCGCATGCCCCGAGCAATACCTGTGGACCCACCGCCGCTTCAAGAGCCGACCGCCGGGTGAGCCCAAGTTGTACGAAAAGCGCCGTCGATAAGCCCAACCCTTTCTCACATGGAGTGACGCAATGCGCCCAGCTGAACCGGTCACAGGCTTGATTCTTTCCGGCGGCGGGGCGCGAGCGGCGTATCAGGTGGGGGTGCTGGCGGCGGTTGCCGAATTGCTGCCTGCGGGGGCAGCGAATCCTTTTCCGGTGATTGTCGGCACCTCGGCTGGTGCGATCAATGCGGTGAGCCTGGCCAGCGGCGCCAGTGATTTTTCGGCAGCCATCCAACGGCTGACGGCCTTCTGGCAGGGCTTTCGCAGCCATCAGGTGCTGCGCAGTGACTGGCCGGGGGTGATGCGCCAGGCCAGTCGTTTCCTGATCCATAGCCTGTTGGGCCTGGGTAGCCAGGTGCCGGTGGCGTTGCTCAACAGTTCGCCACTGCGCGACTTGTTACAAGAGCGCTTGAACCTGGACGGCATCGACGAGGCTATCCGCCGCAAGCACTTGCAGGCTGTGGCGGTGACGGCCTTTGGCTATGAGTCCGGGCAAGCGGTGACCTTCTATCAGGGCGGCGGCACCATCGATGCCTGGTTGCGTCATCGGCGCATTGGGGTACCGACCCAACTGACGGTAGAGCACCTGCTGGCCAGTTCGGCGATCCCGCTGCTGTTTGCCCCGGTCAAGCTCGGTCAGGAGTATTTCGGCGACGGTGCGGTGCGCCAGTCCGCGCCCATCAGCCCGGCCTTGCACCTGGGCGCCAGTCGCGTGTTGGTGGTGGGGGTAAGCGGCAACCCACGGGGCAATGAACCTTCGGTGCAACGCACCTACACCGGCCAGCAACCAACCCTGGCGCAAATCGGTGGGCATATGCTCAACAGCACGTTCATTGACAGCCTGGAAAGCGATATCGAGCTGCTGGAGCGCTTGAATCAGTTCAGCCGTGTGGTGCCTGTGGATGCGGCGGTGCAGGGCCTGGCACCGGTAGAGGTGCTGGTGATTGCCCCCAGCCAGCCCATCGATGAAATCGCCGCACGACATCGCCAGGAGTTGCCGGCGGCGTTGCGTGTGTTTTTGCGCGGGCCGGGGGCGACCAAGACCAGCGGGGCAGGGGTGTTGAGTTATCTGTTGTTCGAGGCGGGGTATTGCAGCGAGTTGATCGAACTGGGGCGCAAGGATGCGCTGGCCAAGCGCGAAGAAATCACTCGTTTCCTCGGCCTGACGCCAAACTGAATGTGGGAGCTGGCTTGCCTGGGATAGCGGTATGCCAGCCAACACTGCTGGCACAGACACATCGCGATCGCAGGCAAGCCAGCTCCCACAGGGAACCGCGATCAACCTTTAGAAGTGGTACTTGACCAGGAAGCTTGCCGTGTCCTGGGTTGTCTTGAAGGCGCCGCTGTCTTCAATCCCGTACTTGTTCTTCCAGTAGTCGTATTCAAAACCCACATACAACTGCTTGTCGCCCCAATGCAGCGCCTTGCCCAAGTCGTATTTGACCTGCGGGTTGAAGTGCAGGTTGGCGTGATAAGTGCCGCGGGCGTTCTTGTCGTTATCCACCACCCAGTCCATGAAACCGTCGATCAGCACGTCGGAATTACCCACGGGAATGGTGTACGACCAGACCGGAGTGATCTGCCACACGCCGTCACCCGGGCGATTGCCCTCGGTCTGGCGCTGGTAGAAGTTCAACTGGAAGTAGTCGAAACCGGGGATGTTCAAGTCGAACGCCGGACCCAGCAGGTAGGACTCGTTATCGCCCTCGCCGAACTCATAGGTGAAGGCCAGCAGCACGTCCTTGATCGGGCCGAACGACAGGTCCTTGTCCAGGATCTTGCCGAACGACAAACGCGGGCTGAACTCGCCGTAGTAAGTATTCGGGCCGACATTGCCGTCTTCCTTGCCGTTGTAAAAGATACGGTCGAGGAAGAAGAAGTTGTCGCCGTACTTCCATGCGTCGGCATGTTCGAAGGTGACGGTTTGCTGGATCTGCGGGTTGACGGTAAAGCTCTTGCCCCACAGATAAGTCAGGCTGTTGTTTTGCCACTGCAACAAGTCACCGGCTACGGCCTGGCCACCGGCCAACAGTGATCCAGCCAGCATCAGGCCTTTGAACATAGGTTTCATTCGGTTGCTCCCGAGTTAAAATTTTATGGTTTTTCTTCTACGCAGGCGCTCTGGTGTGGCGCCTTTTGGTTCGCTGCAAAAATCGTCTGTTCGGTCAGCTTTGATGCTTTTAGCAAGAGCTGCGCCAAGGTGTTGAAAAAGCCAAAAAATCCCCGTCGGCTGCAGCGGATGCAGTCGAATTCAGGGGACTTTTGTGCACTTTGGCAGCAAACATCAGGCCGGGATAAGTTGGCCTTGAGGTCAGCTTTTACATTCGCTGTTTTTTTTTGAGTCGATTCGAGCGGGCGCGGAGAATACTGGCTCCCAGGCCTGGGCTCAAGTGCGCTGTAACAGAGCGCGAGGGGCAAGAATGGGGCGCGGCGTGTGGCCGGCCCCATGTCAAGGTTGTGCATGTGGGGGTTCCCTGTTTGTTGTTATTTTTGTACTAACAAAGGAATCAATGCGTATGTGCGACTTCGGGGCGCTCAGCGCCGCCGAGAATGTTGAACAGGATGTTGAGCGACAGCGCGCTGAGGGTGGCCATGGCGATGCCGCTGTGGGTAATCGGGCTCATCCACAACGGCAGTTGTGCGAAGAACTCCGGGCGTACCACGGGGATCAGGCCCATGCCGATACTCACCGCCACCAGCAACTGGTTACGGCGGTCGGCGATGTCGGCTTCCTGCAGAATCTTGATCCCGGTTGCCGCCACCATCCCGAACATCGCAATCGCCGCGCCGCCGAGTACCGCAGGTGGAATTGAAGCCACCAGATAGGCCGCCTTGGGCAACAGGCTGAGCACGATTAAGAACGCGCCGGCCATGAGCGTGACCGAGCGGCAGCGCACGCCGGTCATCTGCACCAGGCCGATATTCTGCGCGAAGGAGGAGTGGGTAAAGGTGTTGAAGAAGCCGGCAAAGAACGACGCGCCGGCATCACACAACAGGCCGCGTCGCAGCATCTTCGGCGTGACCTCCTGGCCGGTGATCTTGCCCAGGGCGAGGAACATGCCGGTGGACTCGACAAAAATGATCACCACCACCAGGCACATCGACAGGATCGGTGCCAACTCGAACGTGGGCATGCCAAAGTGCAACGGCGTCACCACCTGCACCCACGGCGCCTGGGCCAGGCCACTGAGGTCGACCATGCCGATCACACCACACAGGGCGTAACCCAGGCCCATGCCGATCAGCACCGAGATGTTCACCCAGAAGCCGCGCATGAAGCGGTTGATCAGCAAGATAGTGCCCAGCACCAGGGCGGCAATCGCCAGGTAGACCGGCGAGCCAAACGTGGCGGCGGCGCTGCCCCCGCCGGCCCAGTTCACCGCCACGGGAAACAGCGAAAGGCCGATGGCGGTGATCACCGTGCCGGTCACCAGCGGCGGGAAAAAGCGCACTACCTTGGACATGAACGGTGCGATAAGCATGCCGAAGAACCCGGCGGCGATGGTCGCGCCGAAGATGCCCTGCAAACCGATGCCGGGCATGCCGGCCATGGCGACCATGCTGCCCACGGCGGCGAAACTGGCGCCCATCATCACCGGCATGCGGATGCCCATGGGGCCGATGCCGAACGACTGCACCATGGTGGCGATACCAGCCACCAGCAGGTCGGCGTTGATCAGAAAGGCGATTTCTTCACGGCTCAAGCCGGCGGCCTGGCCAATGATCAGGGGCACGGCGACGGCACCGCCGTACATCAGCAAGACGTGTTGCAGGCCTACCAGGATCAATTGCAAGAGGGGCAGCCGCACCATGGCGGGCGCGGCAGGAGTCTGCGTTTCTAACTGGGACATGCAACACCTCGAATCTTTTTATTTTTGTGTTGTTTGGCATTCAATTGCCGGATGAAACTTAATCTTCAAACCATCACTGATCTCCCTTGTGGGAGCTGGCTTGCCTGCGATGGCGGTGTGTCAGTCACCGAAAATGTTGGTGATCTGCCGCTATCGCAGGCAAGCCAGCTCCCACATTGGTCCTGTGTGAAACAGTCAGTTGGTGCGGGCCCCCTGATTGATCCAGGTGCCAATCAAATCCCTTTCCTGCTGGGTCATCTGGGTAATGTTGCCCAGCGGCATGATCTGGCTGGCCACGGCCTGCGCTTGAATGCGCGCCGCCTGCTGCTGGATCTGTGCCGGTGTGTCGAACATCACCCCAGCCGGAGCGGTGCTGAACAGCGGGCTGGTGGGCTTGGCCGAGTGGCACACGGTGCAGCGTTGCTCGATCACATGGTGCACCTGGCCGAAGTCCGTGGTGGCCTGGGCCGGTGCCGGTTCAGCGGCGGGTGCGGCAGGCGCGGCCGGTTTCAAGCCACCGCCCAAGGCGGTTTCCGGCAGGGGTTGGTATTCGATGGCCGCCGGTGCCTTGGCAATCGGTTCAGCCGGTTTTGGCCCGGTCACGTAGGCCAGGCTGATCATCGCCAAGGCGCCTACGGGCAAGGTCCACGCATACTTCTGGCTGTCATGCCGGGTGTTGAAGTAATGGCGCACCAGCACCGCTGCCACCGCGATACCGGCCAGGATCAGCCAGTTGTATTGGCTGCCATAGGTGCTCGGGAAGTGGTTGCTGATCATGATGAACAGCACCGGCAAGGTGAAGTAGTTGTTATGCCGTGAGCGCAGCAAACCCTTGGCCGGCAGCGCCGGGTCCGGTGTGCGGTTCTCGGCGATGGCCGCCACCAGCGCACGCTGGGCGGGCATGATGATGCGGAACACGTTACCGACCATGATCGTGCCGATCACCGCGCCCACATGCAGGTAGGCGCCACGGCCGCTGAACACCTTGCTGAAGCCGTAGGCCGCCGCAATCAACAGCACAAACAGGATCAAGCCGAGCAGGGCAGGGCGTTTGCCCAGGGCCGAATCGCACAGGAAGGAGTAGATAAACCAGCCGGCGAACAGTGAACCGATGCCCAGCAATACGCCTTCGGTGCCGCTGAGGCTGCTGCCGGGGGCGAGCAAGTACAGCGTCGGGTTGAGGTAGAACACCACGCACAGCAGCGCGACGCCTGACATCCAGGTGAAATAGGCTTCCCATTTGAACCAGTGCAGGTTGTCCGGCATGGTCGGCGGGGCCAGTTTGTATTTTTCCAGGTGGTAGATACCGCCACCGTGGATCGCCCACAAGTCACCGGCCAGGCCGTTCTTGGGGTTGACGCGATTAAGGTTGTTTTCCAGCCAGACGAAGTAGAAAGAAGCGCCGATCCAGGCGACGCCAGTGATCATGTGAACCCAGCGCACGCTCAGGTTCAGCCATTCCAACAGATGTGCTTCCACAGTCTTTACCTCTCGCCTGTCACCCTTGTTGTCGGGTGATCAGACCTTCTCTTATTGGTGGGGGGCGAGGATCAAACGCTCATCCTCTTTGAAAAAATGCTCATCGCAGTTATTGCCTGTGCCACTGCGATCAACCACCAGGAAGTCATCCCGCTTTTCGATCGTCAGCACCGGGTGGTGCCAGACGCCGCGATGGTAATTAATGCCCTGCCTGCCGTTGGTGACGAAGGCGCGGACCAAGCCCGATACAGGTTCATCGCCAAGTGGCGCGACCACGATCAGAAAGGGGTTGCCGAGCAGCGGAATGAAAGCCTGGCTGCCCAGCGGGTGTCTCTCCAGCATGCACACGGTCAGCGGCATGTCCTGCGCGTCGGCGCGGAAGATGCTGATGATGGCGTGGTCTTCCGGCTTCGCGGTGTCGACCGTGGCCAGTTTGTGAAAGCGCATGGTCGACCCGTTGTTGATCATGAAGTGATCGCTGCCATCGGTTTCGATAACGTCTCCGAAAGGGGCGAAGGCTTCTTTGGTCAGGGGTTCGATCATCAGTGTGCGCATGGCTGTCTTCTTATCTTGTCTATAGATCGTTCCCACGCTCTGCGTGGCAACGCTGCCCTGGACGCTCTGCGTCCGCTGTGTGACGCGGAGCGTCACGGGATGCGTCCCCACGCAGAGCGTGGGGACGATCGGGTGTTATTTCGAGACTTTGCCCAGGACACGCAGGCGACTCACACCACCATCCGGGAACACATTCAGGCGGATGTGGGTAATCGGCCCCAGCGCCTTGATCTGCTCGGCGAAGGTGTGTTCGGCGTGCATTTCCAGCTTCTGCGCCGGCAGCAGTTCGCGCCAGAACAGCGACTGGGTTTCGATCTGGCTGTCGGTGCCGCCTTTCACGAAAGCGCCCTGGATCGAGCAGGTATCCGGGTAGTTGCCCTTGAAGTGCAGGGTGTCGACCACGATTTTCTCGATCTCGCCCGGGTGGCCCAAGGCGACGATCACCCAGTCATTGCCCGGTGTACGACGACGCGCGGTTTCCCAGCCATCGCCCATGTTGATGCCGCGGCCCGGGTTGAGGATGTTGCTCATGCGGCCGAAGTGTTCATCGGAGCAGGCCAGGGCACGACCGCCATTGAGCGCGGCAGCCAGGTCGACCTGTTCGTTGTCGCCCACCGAAGACCAGTCGCGGAACGGCACGCCGTACACACGCAGACGGGCCACGCCGCCATCCGGGTAGATGTTGAAGCGCAGGTGGCTGAACGCCTGGTCGTTGTTGATCTCGTGGTAGTGGTGGCTGTTGCCTTGCAGCTCGACGGCTGACAGCACTTCCACCCACTGGGTGTTGGCATCCGGCTCGCCCGAGGCCAGGAAGCAGGCTTCCAGGGAAGCCGACGGCGGGAAGTTGCCGGTGAAGAATGAAGTGTCGATGTCCACGCCTTTGATCGAACCCGGCACGCCCAGGCGGATCACCGCACTGTCGTAGCCTTCGAAGCGCTTGCGGCGTGACTCCCAGCCGTCCATCCACTTGCCGTTGTCATCGAAAACGCCCTCCTTCCACACGGCCGGGGTCGGCTGGAACAGGCGGTTGGCGTCAGCGAACCAGTCATCGGTCACCGAGATGATCTTGGTGCCCAGGCGGGCGTCGGCCAGGTTGACGAACTTTTCGAAAGGTACGGCGTAAGCTTTCATTCTTCTTGTCTGCCTTAGATAGAGTGGCTGGGGATGGACTGCTAGAGGGTCAGTAAACGGAACAACGCGATCTTGTTGATCTCGTCCAGCGCGCACTTGAACTCGGTGTCTACCGAATTGTGGATGCGCGTTTCGAACGCGGCGAGGATCTGATGCCGGTTGCTGCCTTTTACCGCCATGATGAAGGGAAACTTGAACTTGGCTTTGTAGGCCTCATTCAGCTCGGTGAAGCGAGAAAACTCTTCGGCCGTGCATTGGTGAATACCCGCGCCCGCTTGTTCATCGGTGCTGGCTTGGGTCAGTTGGCCCTGGACGGCAGCTTTTCCGGCCAGGTCCGGGTGAGCATTGATCAGCGCCAGTTGCGAGGCGTGATCAGCACTCAACAGGATATCGCTCATGCGCTGGTGCAGGGTTTCGATCTGGTCGATCGACGCGTCCTGGCCCAGGTCGAAGGCCTTTTCGGCCACCCATGGCGAGTGTTCGTAGATATCGGCAAAGGCCTGGACGAAGGCGTCGCGGCTCAAGGTCGAGGGTTTCAGGGTCTGGAACGCAGTCATTTCGCCGCTCCCGGGAAAGGGTGGGTTTGGTGCCAGTGACGGGCGATGTCCACGCGGCGGGTGAACCACACCTGGTCATGGCCTTTGACGTATTCAATGAAGCGCTTGAGCGAGGCCAGGCGTGCCGGGCGGCCGATCAGGCGGCAATGCAGGCCGATGGACAGCATCTTTGGCGCTTCGGCACCTTCGGCATACAGCACGTCGAAGGCGTCCTTGAGGTATTCGAAAAAGTCGTCGCCCTTGTTGAAGCCCTGCACCTGGGTGAAGCGCATGTCGTTGGTGTCCAGGGTATAGGGGATCACCAGGTGCGGCTTGCCGTTGGGGGTGTTGGGTTCCCAGTAGGGCAGGTCGTCGTCGTAGGTGTCGCAGTCGTACAGAAAGCCACCTTCCTCCATCACCAGCCGACGGGTGTTGGGGCCGGTGCGGCCGGTGTACCAGCCCAGTGGGCGTTCACCGGTGAGTTCGGTGAGGATGCGGATGGCTTCGAGCATGTGCTCGCGCTCCTGAGCCTCGTCCATGTACTGGTAGTCGATCCAGCGGTAGCCGTGGCTGCAAATCTCGTGGCCGGCGGCGACCATGGCGCGGATCACGTCCGGATGCCGCTGGGCGGCCATGGCCACGGCGAAGATGGTCAGCGGGATGTCGAACTCTTTGAACAACTTGAGGATGCGCCACACACCGGCACGGCTGCCGTACTCATACAGCGACTCCATGCTCATGTTGCGCTCGCCTTGCAGCGGTTGGGCCGAGACCATTTCCGAAAGGAAGGCTTCGGACTCTTTGTCGCCATGCAGGATATTGCGCTCGCCGCCTTCTTCGTAGTTGAGTACGAACGACAGCGCAATGCGTGCCTTGCCCGGCCAGTGGGGGTGAGGAGGGTTACTGCCGTAACCGATCAGGTCGCGTGGGTAGTCAGCGCTCACTGCAGTCTTCCTTCTTGTTCGTGGTAGCAGGTGTGTGTGGCGTCCGGGCAGTGGAATGACTGAGTGGCGTCACAGCGATGAGTGATTGTATACAACTTATCGCGAACTTTGTAAGCCTGCATTTCTGCATTTTTTCTGAACGGGCTCTCTACGGGTCTCTGCAAGAAACTTGCCTGAATGGTCAGATTAAAATGAAAAAGCCCACTGTAGGAGCGAGCTTGCTCGCGAAAAACCCGAGCGCGCCACTTTTCATCCTGGAAGCCCGCGTCATCGTTGACGTTTTTCGCGAGCAAGCTCGCTCCTACAGGGGATTGGAAGGCTGTGGAATTTATTGTGTACAATTTTTATAAAAAGTGTCTTAATCAGTCATCGCCGGCTTTTTCAACGCTCTGAAAAGGTGCGGGTTTCTCAATCACTGACTTCCGGAGGCGCATAGAAGCCATGGGACGTTTGACCACACACGTTTTGGACGCTGCACACGGCTGCCCTGGCAGCGCAATCAAGGTTGAGCTCTACCGTGTCGAAGGCACGCAGCTTGAGCTCGTCGCTACCGCCACTACCAACGGAGACGGTCGTTGCGACGCGCCGCTGCTGCAAGGCGACGACTACCGCAGCGGCGTGTACCAACTGCAGTTCAGCGCCGGTGATTACTACCGTGCCCGCGGTGTGCAATTGCCTGAACCTGCCTTCCTCGACGTGGTGGTGTTGCGCTTTGGTATCAGTGCCGAGCAAGACCACTACCACGTGCCTCTGCTGATTTCGCCTTACAGCTACTCCACTTATCGCGGTAGCTGAGTCGTCACCTCGCTTCACACCCCCAAATGCTCTTCGTTGGTTTCGCCCGCGCACACTGCGGGCTTTTTTTCGCTCAACTATCTAGCCCCTCTTGCTCATTGATGGGCCCTAGGCTGGTTTTTCCTCAGTGCATAGAGAAGAAAACACCATGACCTTGCCCCCTGATCAGCTCGGCGTTACAGCGCCCTCCAGTGACCCTGACGACACCCTGGAGGAGGACGCGCCGCCCTTTTTCGTCGATGCCGATTTACAGGCCCTACGCACTCCGTTGCGAGAACGGATCAACGCCTATCCCCATCCCAGCCGCCTGATCAATCAGATCGGGCTGGCCGACGCGAGATGCCGCGAGTCGACACGGGCGCTCACACGCCTGATAGGGCGCTCACCCAGGATCTTGAAGGTGATCCGCGCCCAGTTGCAGAAGGCGTTCGAGATTGACCCGGACAGTCTGCTCTTCACCGAACCCATGCCACCGCGTTTACCGCAGAAAGTCGACACCTTGACTGATCGTGCGTTGTTGCTGCTGGTCCGCCCTTCGGTGCCTTTCAATATCAATCAATACACCCTCCTCAGCGTCAAGGGCGCGCCTGACCGTCGGTTGCCCTATACACCGCTGGAAGTGCTGCGGCGGGTTATCGCGTTGGGGCTGTTTGAGCGGTTGGGTCGCGCAGCCAATCAATATTGGGACGCGCTGGAGTACGGCTCCTGGCTCACACGCCGGGAGCGTTGGATCGAGCTGCACCAGGCGCTTTTTGCTGACCGGGCCTTTATTGCCAGGCAACTGAACGAGCTATCACGGGCTGGATTGGCCATGGTTCAGGCCGTGATCGATGCACCAACCGCTGAAGCACGCCTGCGTGCGGGCGGACAGTGGGCCGATGTGCGAGTAGGCCCGTTGATGTGGCCGGGTAACCCTGCGGTGGCTATTGCGGGCGCGCTGCATTTCTATCGTGAGGGCGATCCCGATGATGTGCCTCATGTTGTCTATTTACCGGGTGTGGCTCGCAATTTTTACGAGTACCCGTCTTTCGTCGCCCTGGCGTGCGGCGTGCAGGCGCTGGGCAGGACTCGTCTACACGAGCTCTGGCAATGTTTGCCATTAAGTCGTCGCTCTGTGTTGCTTCCACCTGCAACGTTCTCCTCGGTATCCACTGTCTCTCGAGGCGTGGAGCTTATGGAGGATGCGCTGGCGTCAAGCGCGCAGGCGTTGTTGGAAGGGCAATGGGCCAATGAATTGGCGTGTACGGTAAAAAGCAACCACGCCCATGTGTTTGCCGCCGGAACGTCACAGCCTCTGGAGTCAGCAGTTGTTCTCGCACGAGTGGAGCGTAACCGGCAGCAGTTGATTGGCGGGGCCCGACTTGGCCCGCTTCGAGAGCAGTTGCTCAAATGGGACCAGCAACGACGACACGCCGAAATAATCTTTGGCAGCACTGCGCCAGGCTTGGCCGAATACACCGTAGAACACCGGATCAAACGCTACGAAAAAGGGCTGGTTGCGTTGCTCGATCCCGATGATTTGAGTAACGATACGCCCGCATACCAGGCATTTGTATCGCTAGTATCCCAGCTCAATGCCCATGCCCAAACGATGGACAGGTGGGTGCAGGATGCCCAGCAACGGCTGTTCGAGGTGGCATTTTGGGCTGAGCGCCCTGGTGGAAAGGGTACGCTCAGGCGCGGCACGTTGTTTCTTGACGCCCAGACTGAGGCGCTACGCTGTGAGGTGCAATTGCAGCATCGACTCAAGTTGATAAGCACCGCGCATCGGGACCTGATCATCGAAGTGCTCGATCAGCCTTTGCCGTCAAAACGTCCAGACAGTCAAACCCGAGTGCTGTCAATTGCGATTGGCAATGACCCTGATGCCTTCTATCCGCTCCATAACATGTGGGTGGTGACTACGGCGGCGGCGGTACGGGTGCCGCGGCGCCAGCATGCGGTAGTCCTGTGCGGTTTCGGAGCGGAAGGTGGGGTGCAGGGGTTTTCCGGACTGGACGCCCTGACCCGAAGTATCAAAGCCAGCCTTGATAGTTGGGATCGCAGCGCGCTGTGGGACTATGTCGAGCACGACAAGCGTAACGACTTGCGCTCACACGCGGCGCGTGGAACGCTGGCTGTGCGCTACGTACCGATTAATGGCAAGCCCGCACTGGCTGCGATCAAGACATTGCTTGGGTGTTATCAGCGCCTGCACAACAGCACAGAAGACATCACGCGCATATTCAACGGCGTGAAAGATGCGCAAATAAGTCGCGCCTTGCTGCTGGCAGAACTGCAAGAGCAGCTCAAGGCACCTGTCAGTGACGCCCAGAGCCGCGCCCAGGCCAATGTCGAGTTGTTGCGCAAAACCGCACTGCAAGCGAAGAAACTGCCAGCTTGGCTGGAGCACGCATCCCGTTACCAGCGTAAGAAGTTCAGGCGATCGCAGCGCTTTTACCTGAGCAGTACTTTTGCATTCAAGACAAGGCTTGAAGACCAGTTGCCCGGTCTGGAAACCTTCGCTCGCCGTGCCCTGATCGATCGCTTGCGGTTGGACGGCATACCTGCGCAGTTTGATATCGACCAGCCCTTCATTGATATGCCCGATGATGTTCAAGGCAGTTATTGTGGATGGACAAGCGGTTGTGCCATTGGCGACCGCGCCATAAAACTTACCCCGACCCTGAAGCGCACCACCTACAGCCTGTTACAACTGGCGCAGCATAACCTGGACCCACTGGCGCCCTGGACGCAGTGGCGACTCAATCGCGCCCGCTATTTGCAACCTGAATGGAAAAATCAACTGAATGCCGCTTACTTGATCCGTACGATTTCCTCGCTGGATGTCGGCGGTCAGTACGACGCGTTGATCAACCAGGTTTTTTACCCGCCTGGCGATACCCTCCACACGCTCAGCAAAGGGCGCATTCCCGAGTTACTGAACCGGACGTTGCTTGCCGGCACTGAGCAACATCTGTTGTTGGCCACGCAACAAGGCTTGACGGCAACCGCGCAAAGTATCTTCACCACGGCGATGGCCGCACGAACGCCGCAAGACTTGTTGAAAAACCAACATGAGCTGCA
Source organism: Pseudomonas sp. CCI1.1 (assembly GCF_034348165.1). NCBI lineage: Bacteria > Pseudomonadati > Pseudomonadota > Gammaproteobacteria > Pseudomonadales > Pseudomonadaceae > Pseudomonas > Pseudomonas sp. CCI1.1. Next base: position 2,567,967 of record NZ_CP133780.1, on the reverse strand, counting down.
ACTGCATGTGCTTCATTTAGTGGGCCACACGATGCAGCATGACCGCTATATCGCGGGCCTGGTGATCGTGCGAGACCTGCGGTCGGGGCATTGCGTGATCTATTGGCCGAATGCTTCGCCCGCGTTGGTTCTCACCGAGTACTGCAGTTTGCAACAAGCCCAGGATGCATTGAACCGCCTTGGCGCACGGCCTGAAAACACCCAGATGCTGGCGAGGCAGATCGCACCCGGCTGGGCATTTCAGGCAATTACCCATCACCCGGTCAGGGTCGATAGGCTCGGTGCTGCCGTCAGTTACCTGGACGCTATACCTGCGTTTGCCATGGTCAAAGGGATATGGCAAGCGGTTGAGTTTGTTCGCTCCTTCGGTATCAAGCACTTGGAGCCGACGGTGCTGCCGGATGAGGTTGAGCAGGTAATCCTTGAGCAGATTGCCAGTGAACCTGAGGCTTGGCTGGCAATTGTCCCCACGTCCCACAGTGATGCCCAGGCATTGCTTTACGACGCCCCGGTGCTGGAGTTGAAACGTCAGACCCAGGCAGCCAGCCATTCCGGCAAAGCGCTGGATGAGTATCGCACCCGTCGGCTGGGCGAGCAGGGCGAGACACGCAGGCGCCGGTTGATCGCTTTTTTCTCTCCGTTATTCGGGATGTTCAATGATGCCTACGAGTTGCTGCTTGTGGCGCGGCGCTTTCATCGCTATGGGGACCCTCATGATGCCGTTGACGTGGGTTTTATGAGTGCGTTTATGGCGGCTGACCTGCTGACAAACTTTATACCGGGGCCCAAGGGGCGCGGCAGTGCTGTGGCCAAGGTGACGCGTCCTGCGCCGAGGGCTTTACTGGCACGCATACACCGCATGCGCATGGCCGTGCGCGATAGCCTTTCGCGCGTGAAGGTGCCCGTTGTAACTCAGCTCAAGGTGTTCGACCGGTTCAAAATCAAGGCGATTGCTGACGACGCCGTGGCGCTGAAAGGCCCGGGCAAAAAGGGGATCCATGTCAAAAAGGGTGAGCTGTTTCTGACAGACGATACGCACCATTACCCGATTTACCAGCGCGAAAACGAACAGGTATTTCGACTCAAAAATACCCGGCAGCCGGGCCAAGACGAGTTGATCTTGCACATCGATCAGCCCGGTGAACGCTTGTTGGGCTCGGGCGACCCTCAACCGGGGCCCAGCTCGGGGGGGCTCAACCCCTGGCGCGTAGAAGTAGAGGCGCTACGGGATTGGTTCCCACCGACTGTGCGTTCTGCTACACAAAGCACCATTGTCCAGTCCTCAACGGTCGCCACCCACTGGTTCGATTGGCGTATCCGAGCCCAGGCCATTGAGCTGTCGGACTCATCGATACCTGGCGTTTTACGTGTGCAATCGACTCCTCAAGGAGCCTTCTACAATGCCATCTATATCGGCGCGAGGTATGACACACCGAGCGCTGGATCGGGAATCGGATATTACAGGCTACTGGACACGGGGGATCAGGCGCCATTGACCGACATTGCGTTTATTACCAGGGATACGCAGCAGGTTTCATTGGCTCGCACTGATATTGAGCGCTGGACAAGTACGGCAATCAACGATCAGCCCATTCCGGTATCACGCACTTCGGCGGGCGAGTGGCAGCTGCATGCGCCGCTGTTCGACAGGCCACTGGAGCGCTATGTGGGCAGTGCTTTTCCCACCCTCACAAATACAAGCCAAGCGCTGGCAGTCGCCAGGCTGATTGAGTTATCGGGGCCGCCACAACTGGCAACGGCCAGTCATTTACTGAATATTCGCGCCACGCTCGACAAGTGGTTGCTTGCTGTAAATGGCCGTGTTGGCCAGACGGATGATTTGCTACAGATGTTGCGGCCCAATGAGCGGCGCAAAGAAATGGTGTACATCGGTTACGATGGCAAGGCGCCAGGCTTCACGCGTGTTGACTTCACGCCGCCTCACCCGTTGGATCCGCGCCTTCAATTTGGTGTCACACCGGTCAGGACGCAGCGGCTCGAGGCAGAGCGCTCTGCCGTCAGAACCGTGCTGGAGCAGCAGGGCTTCGCCGTCCAGGATTTGTCTTTGCGGCGGCAGGGGACAACCGCTGGAGAATTCAGCCACGAATCAGTTGTGACGCATCGCCATTCGAACAAAATTTACTATGTCGCCTATCAATGGCTTGAGACGGGGCGAATGACATTGAGAACCAAGCTGACGGACAAGTGGATTCGGTTCGCAATTAAATTACACCCCGACTCTCTTCTATTGAAAGCGGTCGACAGCGCGCTGCAAGAACAGCGCTTGGTGCGGATCGTGGCGGGTATCCAATGGGCGACGAAGGGCAATCTGAACCCCAGCGTCTACTTCGTCAAATTGGCCCCCTAGCGTTGACGAGTGCCGCTTCTGCGGCGCCACCAAACAGTGCGGCACTGATCCGATTGAACCAGCTCTGGCCCGAGCCGCTGCGCAAATAGCGCGCAGCGCCATGGGCGCCCAAGCCGTAAGCCAACTTGCACAGCAGATCAAGCAGCGTCCAGGTGACGATCATGACCAGCAACTGCGGCAGGAACGGTTGCTGGCTGCTGAGAAATTGTGGCAGGAAGGCAGCGAAAAACAGGATGTCCTTGGGGTTGCTGGCGCCCAGTACAAAAGCCCGGCCAAACAATGCACGAAAGCGTGGTACTGGCGCAGCGTGCGGAACTTCAGCGCCAGCATTGGGCAGGCGCGATTGCTGCCAGCTCTGCCACGCCAGGTAGAACAGGTAGAGTGCGCCGACAATTTTGAGCGCGCTGAACAGTTGTTCGGACGCCAGTAACAGCGCGCCCAGGCCCAGGGCCGAGGCGCTCAACAGGCAGATCGAGGCAAACACACCACCGAGAAACGCCGGGTACGAGCGGCGCAGGCCATAGTTAAGGCTGTTGCTGATCATCAGCAATGAGAGCGGGCCGGGGATCAGGATCACCACCAGCGCAGCGCCGCTGAACAGCAGCCAGGTTTCCAAGGTCATTTACATTCCTCCCTTTCATGCAAAAGCCCCACCCGAAGGTGAGGCGGTTTTTCAGCCCTTCCCGAACTACAGAAAGATGAACTTGGCGATAAAGATCGCGCACAGCACCCAAAGGCTGATGGAAATCTCACGGTACTTGCCGGTGCCGGCTTTCAACGCCACGTAAGTGATAAAACCCAGGGCGATTCCGTCGGCGACCGAAAACGTCAACGGCATCATGATCGCGGTGACGATTGCCGGAATGCTGTCGGTGGCTTCATCCCAGTTGATATGGGCCATGCTCGCCATCATCAGCATCGCAACGTAAATCAACGCGCCCGCGGTGGCGTAGGCGGGAATCATGCCGGCCAGCGGCGCAAAAAACATCGCCGCCACGAACAATATGCCCACGGTCACCGCGGTCAAACCCGTACGGCCGCCAGCAGCCACACCGGCGGCACTTTCTACATAGCTGGTCACCGGCGGTACACCGACCATGGCGCCGAACACGCTGGACGCACTGTCAGCCTTCAAGGCGCGAGACAGGTTGTCGATCTTGCCATCGGCATTCACAAGTCCTGCGCGTTGCGCAACGCCCATCAGTGTACCGGCAGTGTCGAACATGTGTACAAAAAGAAAGGCAAATACCACGCTGATCATGCTCACATTGAACACACCCATCACGTCCATGGCCATCCAGGTCGGTGCCAGGCTCGGTGGGGTGGCGAGAATGCCGTTGTAGTGCACCAGGCCCAGGCCCCAGCCGGCCAGGGTCACGGCGATGATGCTGATGAGAATTGCGCCGAATACGCGGTGATAACTGAGGATAGCAATCAGCAGGAAGCACACCGCCGCCAGCAACGGCGCGGGCTCATGCAGGGAGCCGAGCTTGATCAGCGTAGCCGGGCTGTCGACAATGATGCCGGCGGTTTTCAGGCCGATCACCCCCAGGAACAAACCCACGCCGGCGCCCATGGCATGGCGCAGGCTAACCGGAATACTGTTGAGCAGCCATTCGCGGATGCGCGACAGCGTCAGGATCATGAACAGCACGCCGGAAATAAACACCGCGCCGAGGGCGGTTTCCCAGGTGTAACCCATGGTGCCGACCACGGTGTAGGTGAAAAACGCGTTCAAGCCCATGCCCGGCGCCAGGCCCACTGGCCAGTTGGCGTACAGGCCCATCAGCAGGCAACCCAGCGCCGCGGCGATGCAGGTGGCGACGAAAGCCGCGCCGTGGTCGATACCGGCATCGGCCATGATATTGGGGTTGACGAAAATGATGTAGGCCATGGTGATAAAGGTGGTGAGGCCGGCGATCAGCTCGGTCTTCACTGTGGTGCCATGCAAGCGCAGTTTGAACAGGCGTTCCAGCCAACCGCCTCGGGGCGCGGCCAGGTCCAACGTAGGGGCTTCGGTTTTACGGCTATCCACAGCGAGTACTCCTCAATCGTTTTATTGTTATTTCCAGCGCCGGTCACATGAGTGGGCAACAGCGCTTTGAGGTACCGGCGGGTTTGTTGACCAAAAGGTCAGGAACTCGCACGAAGCGAATTATGCTTTTGTATACAAATAAAGCAAATAATGTTTTCGATTGTCTCGGCGAAAAGGGATGAAAGGCGCAGGCCAAGGGATTTATTCTGCGCAACGCCTTGAAACAAGCCTTCGATACCCGCACCTTGTGGGCGCAAGCATTCGGTCAGCGCGGCGAAAAGGGGAGCCCCATGTACAAGGTTTATGGCGATTACAAGTCGGGCAATTGCTACAAGGTCAAATTGATGCTCAATCTGTTGGGCATCCCGTATGAATGGATCGATATCGATATCCTCAAGGGCGATACCCAGACCCCTGAGTTCCTGGCCAAGAACCCCAATGGCAAGGTCCCGGTATTGGAGCTTGAAGACGGCACCTGCCTGTGGGAGTCCAACGCGATTCTCAACTTCCTCGCCGATGGCAGCGAATTCCTGCCGACCGAACCGCGCCTGCGTACCCAGGTATTGCAGTGGCAGTTTTTCGAGCAGTACAGCCATGAGCCTTACATTGCGGTGGCGCGGTTTATTCAGTTCTACCTGAACATGCCCGAGGATCGGCTGGAAGAATACAAGACCACCCACAAAGGCGGTTACAAGGCCTTGAGAGTGATGGAGCGTCAGCTTGAAGCCACGCCTTATTTAGTGGGCGAGCAGTTTTCCATTGCCGATATTGCGTTGTATGCCTACACCCATGTGGCCCATGAAGGCGGCTTTGACCTGGCGCCGTATCCGGCGGTGCAGGCGTGGTTGCAGCGCGTGGCCAGTCATCCCAAGTACGTGGCGATGCTCGACTGACTCCCTCGGCCCAATGTGGGAGCTGGCTTGCCTGCGATAGCGTCACCCTGGCGCCCCGGCTAAACCGAGGTGTCTGCATCGCAGGCAAGCCAGCTCCCACATTTAGCGCGGCGGCGTGTCAGGCAGTGCTTTGTTGAGCAGTTCAAAGCAGCGCTGCGCCGCCGGGCTCAAGCCCATCCCGCTACGGCTGATCAACCCGATCTCTCGATTCACCCCGGGATGATCGATGCTGATCCGCTTCAAACCTTCCAGGCTATCGGCCGCTGACTCCGGCAACACACTGATGCCCAGGCCCTGGCGCACCAAGGCCAATACGGTCGACATGTAGTTGGCCTCCATGCCGGCGTTCAGCGTCAGCCGTGTCTCATCGAACAGCGTGTCCACTTGCTCGCGCACACTGCTGTCGCGGCCGGTCAGGATGATCGGCTGGTCCGCCAATTGTTCCAGAGTCAGTTGGCGATGGCGGGCGAGCGCATGGCCCGATGGCACAAATGCGCACAGCCGATCATTGAGCACCGGCACGAAGTCCAGCCCGTGGCTCAGGCGGGCGCGCACGCCGATGCCGAAATCCACTTCGCCGTTGCGAACCTTTGCATGAATGCGCTGGGCCACCAGGTCATGCAGGCGCACTTCGATGCCGGCGAAGCGTTGGCGAAACAGGCGCAAGGCCGGGGGCAGAGCGCCTGCGCAGACTGAGGGCAGGGCGGCAATGGTCACCACGCCGCGGCGCAAGGCGGCGAGGTCGCGGGAGCCGGTGACGATGTTGTCCAGGTCCAGCAGCAGTTTTTCCATGGGCCCGCGCGCCTCCTGGCCCGCAGCGGTAATGCTCACGTGGCGCGGGCTGCGGTCGAGCAGGGCGACGCCGAGCCAGTCTTCCAGTTGTTGCACCTGCACGGTGAGGGCCGACGGCGACAGATGCAGTTCGTTGGCCGCCTTGGTGAAGCTGCCTGTGCGGGCAACCGCAAGGAAAGCTTGAATGTGCTGGATGCTGTTTTTCATGCGCGTCGCTTCATTTTGTTTTTCCGAACGCTGGTGGCTGAATATTGCAATTTACAAAGCCTAGCGCGATTCCAATACTCCAGGGAAAACAATAACCGGCCAACCAGGCCGCCCTGGAGTAACCCATGCTCGCAACCCTGGGTGTCATCACCATCCTGTGCCTGCTCGCTGCCGTCATGAGCAAGCGCCTCTCGCCGCTGGTGGCCTTGATCGCCTTGCCGATCATTGCCGCGCTGATCGGTGGATTTGGCCTGCAAACCAGCGCCTTCATCATTACCGGTATCAAGAACGTCGCCCCTGTGGTGGGCATGTTTGTGTTCGCGATCCTGTTTTTCGGGATCATGACCGACGCGGGCATGCTCGATCCCATCATTGATCGCATCCTGCGCACGGTCGGGACGCGTCCTACACGAATTGTGGTGGGTACTGCGACCCTGGCGTTGCTGGTACACCTGGACGGCTCTGGCGCTGTGACTTTCTTGGTGACGGTGCCGGCGATGCTGCCGCTGTATACGCGCCTCGGCATTGATAAACGCATCCTCGCCTGCGTATGTGCGATGGCCGCAGGCGTCAACTTCCTGCCCTGGACCGGCCCGGTGCTGCGTTCGTCGGCGGCCTTGCATGTGCCGGTGGCCGACCTGTTCCAACCATTGATCCCGGTTCAGATCGTCGGGCTGATCTTTGTCTTCGCCTGCGCCTGGTGGCTGGGCCATCGCGAAGAAAAGCGCCTCGGCCTGGGCGCCGGTTCCAGCGTGGAGGCGGTGCCGCAACGAGTGCTCAGCGATGACGACATCACGCTGCGTCGTCCACGGTTGTTCTGGGTCAACCTGATGCTGACCGTGCTGGTGATGGTGGTGATGATCGCCGGCTGGGTGGACCCGGTGGTAATGTTCATGCTCGGCACCGTGGTTGCCTTGTGCATCAACTATCCCAACGTGGACGCCCAGCGTGCGCGCATCGACGCCCATGCGAAAACCGCCCTGACCATGGCCAGTATCCTGCTCGCCGCCGGGGTATTTACCGGCATCATGCAAGGCACCGGCATGCTCAAGGCCATCGCCGAAGTGGCGGTGGCGCAGATCCCGGCGGGCCACGGCAAGTTGATCCCGGCCGTCGTGGGCTTCTTGTCCATGCCCCTGAGCATGTTGTTTGACCCCGATTCCTACTATTTCGGCGTGATGCCGGTGATCGCCGAAGTCGGCAAGGCCCTGGGCGTCGACCCGCTTCAGGTGGCCCAGGCTTCGCTGCTGGGCGTGCACACCACCGGCTTCCCGGTCAGCCCGCTGACGCCTGCGACCTTCCTGCTGGTGGGCCTGTGCAAGATCGAACTGGCCGATCACCAGCGCTTCACCATTCCTTTCCTGTTTGCCGCCTCGGTGTTGATGACCCTGACGGCGTTGCTCCTGGGAGTGATTTGAGATGAACACCTTGCGCATCGGCTCCGGCGCCGGCTACTCCGGCGACCGTATAGAACCTGCGGTGGAACTGGCCGAACACGGCGACCTGGATTACCTGGTCTTCGAATGCCTGGCCGAACGCACCATCGCCCTGGCGCAACAGGCGCGCATCAGCGACCCGCAGGGCGGTTATGACCCGCTGCTGGCTGAGCGCATGCGCCGTGTCTTGCCCTTTGTGGGGCAGCGGGCGGGGCGTCGACGCCTGCGGGTGATCACCAACATGGGGGCGGCAAACCCGTTGGCGGCGGCCGGGGAAGTGCGGCGCATTGCCGGCGAGCTGGGCCTGGGCCTCAAGGTTGTGGCGGTGGTCGGGGATGACGTGCTGCATACCTTGTCTGCCGAGCAGTTGCTGGATAATGGCCAGACCGTAGGCGCATTGGGCGAGCGGCTGATTTCCGCGAATGCCTACTTGGGTGTGGAGGGCATTCTTAACGCGTTGCACGCCGACGCCGATGTGGTGATCACCGGGCGCGTGGCCGACCCTTCGCTGTTCCTGGCGCCGCAGATGTTCGAGTTCGGCTGGGCCTTCGATGATTGGCCGCGACTGGGCCGGGGCACGTTGGTGGGGCATTTGCTCGAGTGCGCGGGGCAGGTCAGTGGCGGTTATTTCGTCGATCCAGGCTTCAAGGATGTGGAGGATCTGGCGCGCCTGGGCTTTCCCCTGGCCGAGGTCGACGCCGACGGCAATGCAGTGATCACCAAGGTGGCAGGCTCCGGTGGGCGGGTCAGCCACGCGACCTGCGCCGAACAACTGATTTATGAAGTTCACGACCCGGCAGCCTACTTGACCCCGGATGTGACGGCCGACTTTTCCCAGGTCGGGTTTGTCGAGGAGGGCGTGGACCGGGTGCGTGCCCAAGGAGCCAGCGGGCGTGCCCGGCCTGAACAGCTGAAGGTCAGCGTCGGTTATCTGGACGGTTGGATTGGTGAAGGGCAGATGTCTTACGGCGGTCCCGGTGCTGTCGCACGGGCTGAGTTGGCGCGGGAAGTGGTGCTCAAACGTCTGGCGTTGATCGGCGTCAACATGCAGGACCTGCGCGCCGAGTTGATCGGCATGGACTCATTGCACGGCCTGCGCAGCAGCGTCGAGCCTTGGGAAGTGCGCCTGCGGGTCGCTGCCCGGTGTGACGAGCGCAGCGACGCCGTGCGGATCGGCAATGAAGTGGAGACCCTCTACACCAACGGCCCGGCCGGCGGCGGTGGGGCGAGCAAGAGCGTGCGTCAGGTGGTGGCGGTGGCGTCGTTGCTGTTGTCCCGTGAAGCGGTCAAACCGAGGATTGAAGAATGAAACTGCACAGGCTGGCCCATTCCCGCACCGGGGATAAGGGCGACACGTCGAACATCTCGATCATTGCCTATCGCGCCGAGGATTATCCGTTGCTGTGTGAACAACTGACGGCTGAGCGCGTGGCCGAGTTCTTTGCCGATTTACGCGATCCCGATGCGGCACCGGTTCAGCGTCATGAGTTGCCGAACGTGCAGGCGCTGAACTTCGTCCTGCCGGGAATCCTGCGCGGCGGCGTAACCCGCTCGCTGGCCCTGGACGCCCACGGCAAGTGCCTGGGTTCGGCACTGTTGAATCTCGACCTGACAACACCGAATTAAGAACACAGCAGAGCAAATGTGGGAGCTGGCTTGCCTGCGATTGCATCACCTCGGTACATCTGCTGCACCGCGGTGCCCGCATCGCAGGCAAGCCCCACATTGACCGCCGTGGGCTTCAGATCGCAGCGAAGCGCTTGTCCAGGTAGTCAATGATGACCTTGGAGTCATACATCCAGGTGGTCTGGCCGTTCTCTTCGATGCGCAGGCACGGCACTTTGATCTTGCCGCCTTGCTCCAGCAGGGTCTGGCGGTCCTGCTCGTTGTTCTTCGCGTCCTTGAGCGCCACCGGCACATTCAGGCGGTGCAGGGTGCGACGGGTCTTCACGCAGAACGGGCAGGCGTGGAACTGATACAGGGTCAGGTCCTTGGCTGCAGCATTGACCTTGGCCTGTTGCTCCGCCGGGCGTTGTTTTTTACGTGGGCGGGTAAGAAAGTCGCCCGCGATGATGACGTGGCCGAGGCCCACTCGAAGTGCTTTGACGAACATGGCTGAAACCTCTTGCCCATGACTGAGGGGGCGCAGCTTACCTGATTTCTGCAGGCGAAAAAAAACCGGCGATGAACGCCGGTTTTTTCCTGCCTGGCCGGTTACTTGATCAGGCTGAGAAATTCGCTGCGGGTGGCCGCGTTCTCGCGGAACTCACCCAGCATCACCGAGGTGATCATCGACGAATTCTGTTTCTCGACACCGCGCATCATCATGCACATGTGCTTGGCCTCGATCACCACGGCCACGCCCAGGGCGCCTGTGACTTCCAACACGGCGTCGGCGATCTGGCGGCTGAGGTTTTCCTGGATCTGCAGGCGGCGCGCATACATGTCGACAATACGCGCGACCTTCGACAGGCCCAGCACTTTGCCGCTCGGGATATAGGCCACGTGGGCCTTGCCGATAAACGGCAGCAGGTGATGCTCGCACAACGAGTACAGCTCGATGTCCTTGACCAGCACCATTTCGCTGTTGTCAGAGCTGAACAAGGCACCGTTGGTGACTTCTTCGAGTGTCTGTTCATAACCGCGGCAGAGGTACTGCATTGCCTTGGCGGCACGCTTTGGCGTGTCGAGCAGGCCCTCGCGGGACACGTCCTCGCCGAGTTGGCCGAGGATCGCGGTGTAATTCTGTTCCAGGGACATGAAACTACCTGTGGGATTTTCGCAAAGCGCAAGGTTACGGTGGCGGACACATCGCTGCAAGCCTGACGATGGCACTTGTTACTCGTCGCGCCCTTCCATCATGGTGCGCTTGAGCATCACATACACCGCGCCGGCGCCGCCGTGACGAGCCTGGCAGGAGGTAAAGCCGAGCACCTGGGCATGCTGGCGCAGCCAGGTATTGACGTGGCTTTTGATCATCGGCCGTTTCCCGTCCAACCGCACCGCCTTGCCGTGGGTGACGCGCACGCAGCGGATTTCGAATTTGGTCGCTTCGGCCAGGAAGGCCCAGAGGGTTTCCCGGGCTTTTTCCACGGTCATGCCGTGCAGGTCGAGGCTGCCTTCGAACGGGATCTGGCCAGCCTTGAGCTTGCGCATCTGGCTTTCCTGCACGCCGTCGCGGGCCCACATCAGTTCATCTTCGGGGCCGACGTCGATCACGAACTGGTCAGACAGGCCATCCACGGTGGTGGCATCGGTGCGCACGGTCGCGGCCTGGCGCAGCTTGGCGATCTGCGCCCGGTCAGTCTTGGGTTTGCCGGTGTCGGCGCGGTCGTGCTTGATCGGCTTGACGCCGCGCAGCTCGTTTTTGAACAGGGAAAAATCGTCGTCTTGCATGTCAGCCTCCGCGAAGGGCGGGCAGTTTACCTAAATCGCGGCGGCCAGGGCGCAGGAAACGCTATCCAAGCGCCATCAGTCGTGCTTTTTCATCAGGTGAGAGGCGATATTCAACGACAGCGGCTGGCGCATTTTCCGACGGCTGCGACGCCATAGCCACACGCCCAACCACAGCACCAGCAAGCCGATCCCCAGCAGAAGTGCCGAGCCGCCCGGGCTGGCATTCAGTTCGCCCAGGGCGGGCGAATGCCCAAACAGGCCGGCGCCACCAGCGCCCGCCAACAACAAGCCTACTATCGCCAGCAACGCGGCCATGCACGCTACCAGGCGCAGACGCCAATTGCTCGGGCCCTTGGGGCGCAAGCGACGAGCATCAAAACCATCGGATATCTTCATTCCGACCTTTCCTCCAGGGTATCGGCCCTTCGACCGGAAGATACACAGGTTGTTCCGGGGGGAGAGGTAAATGCGCCAAATGAAAGGGCTTTGCGGATGAGCGGAGCAATAAACACGCCGCTCACCGCCAGCAGGATCAGATCAAGTCTTTGGCCAGCGCCAGGGTGGCGAAGTTGTCTGCCATGATGGCCATTTCGGTTTGCTGCACATGCTCGGCGCTCAGGATACCGCCCTTGTAGGGCAGGTCGCGGGTGGCGCAGGCGTCTTCCACCAGGGTGCAGCGAAAGCCCAGGTTCTTGGCCGCGCGCACGGTGGTGCTGACGCTGGAGTGGCTCATGAAACCGCAGACGATCAGGTCCAGGGAGCCGAGGTCTTGCAGGTGCTTTTCCAGACCGGTGCCATGGAAGGCGCTAGGCAGCAGTTTGCCGATGATGGTTTCGTCACCCTCAGGCTCAAGGCCCGGAATGAATTCGCCGCGCTCGCCCTGGGGGTCAAACAGGCCGCCCACGGTGCCCAGGTGGCGCACATGCACAATCGGGCGCCCGGCGCTGCGCGCTGCGGTCACAAGCTGCTTGATGTTCTCTACCGCCGCGTCCATGCCCGAGAGGGCGAGCGGGCCGCTGAGGTATTCTTTCTGGGCGTCGATGATCACCAGGGTCGCATGATTGAGGTTGGCTGCTGCGTAACCGCGACCGCTGAGTTGAAACATCGTCTTTGGAACGGACATTCTGGGGCTCCTGTGAGTGGGGCTTTTGCGACATTGTCCACTGGCTGAGCGCTTCTGTGAATCGCTACTATCGTAAGGTACGCCGTTGCTGGCGTGCAGCCATGTCAAGAGGCAGGCCTGTTTAACACAATGCGGGCAAATTGGATGAAATCCGACGTACGGCGCCAGGTTTTTCGTACATCGTCGGTACAGGTGAAGGCTGTTAGAATCGCCAGTCGTTTTTTCCAGGAGCTTGCCCCCGTGATCACTTCCCGCCTGCGCACCTTGCGCGACCATATCCGTTGGGCTGTCAGCCGTTTCCATGGGGAAGAGCTGTTTTTTGGCCATGGCACCGACAATGCCTGGGACGAAGCCCGACAGTTGGTGCTGGGCGCCTTGCACCTGCCGTGGGAAATCGCCGACAGCTATTTGGATTGCAACCTGGAAGAAGAGGAAATCTCCCACGTGCAGCGCTTGCTGCATCGCCGTATCCATGAGCGAGTGCCGACGGCCTACCTGTTGAACGAAGCCTGGTTTTGCGGCATGTCGTTTATCGTCGATGAGCGCGTATTGATCCCGCGTTCACCCATAGGCGAGCTGATTGAAGACCGCTTCGAACCCTGGCTGGCCCAGCCGCCGGCACGCATCCTCGACCTGTGCACCGGCTCCGGTTGCATCGGCATCGCCTGTGCCTATGAGTTCCCCGAGGCCGAAGTGGTGCTGGGAGACTTGTCCTTCGAAGCCCTGGAAGTGGCGAACCAGAACATCGAGCGCCATGGCGTCGACGAGCGCGTCTACACCGTGCAGGGCGATGGTTTTGGCGGGTTACCCGGCCAGCGTTTCGACCTCATCGTGTCGAACCCGCCCTACGTGGATGCCGAAGATTTCGCCGACATGCCCGATGAATACCAGCACGAACCGGAACTGGGCCTGGCCTGCGGTGAAGACGGCCTGAACCTGGTACGCCGGATGCTGGCCGAAGCGGCGGACCACCTGACCGAGAAGGGCTTGCTGATTGTCGAAGTGGGCAACAGCCAGGTGCATGTCGAGGCGCTGTACCCGGAAGTGGACTTCGCCTGGCTGGACTTCAAGCGCGGTGGGCATGGAGTGTTCATGCTCACGGCTGAGCAGTGCCGCCAACACCAGGCCGTTTTCGCTGCCCGGATATAACTGCAGAAACTCGGTCAATGTGGGAGCTGGCTTGCCTGCGATAGCGGTGGGTCAGCTTGCACTTGTGCTACTGATACATCGCTATCGCAGGCAAGCCAGCTCCCCCATTTTGATTGCATTTCAATCTATCAGCGGTGCGTGGCAATCCAGATCAACAACCCCGCCTGGAACACCGTAAACGCCACCAGACAAGTGATGGTAAAGCGCAGCCCGCTGTCCTCACGCTTGAACTTGGTGACTTTCTCCTCTTCCTTGCGCAGCTTCACTTCCTGCTCCGCCAGGTTCTGCTCGGCCTGTTGCAGCATTTGCGCGGCTTCCAGGATCTCCACGAACTGCACTTTCTCGGTGTTCCAGCTGTCCAGCACCTCGCTGACCTTGCCGGGCTGCACATTGCCTTTGAGGTGCTGCACATCGGCGTAGGCCACATCGAAACCCTGGATACGCAGGAAATGATCGCGGCGCAGGCGCGTGGCTTCGTTGAGGGCGTCCTTGTTGGCCAGGTCCACGCCGTCGACGCGGTAGTGGGACCACTTCTTCTTCGCCCAGGCGGCGCCTTGAGCCACCAGGAAACGCCCGATACCGCGGTTGGCCGGCTCGATTTCCAGACTGTTGCCGGGCCCGAAGTGCACGCGGTGTTTATCGTGATCGACCCAGATATCCAGGTGGTTCTGCTCGCGCCGTACTCGCTGGCCCGGTAACTGGATGACCATGCGCAACAGGCTGTGGTGTTTATCATGGCGCTCGGCATAGCCGAACTGCACAAAGCGCAACGGCCGTGCGCCGGTCGCGCGGTCGGTGGCCAGCGGGGCCAGGCGCAGCATCTTGAAATGTTCGGCGTGAACGTCGGCCCACGGCAGGGCCGCTGCGGCGCCAGCTTCGGTTGCGGCCGGGGTCTCGGCGGTCGATTCGGGTGTTGTTTCGGTGGTTGTCATGCGGCGCGATCCTGTCCAAGCCCTGCGAGCCGACAGTCTTTTTACTGTCGACTCTGGACTTATCGGCCGTTTTTCCCAGGACTGGAGGCCAATTGCCGCTTAACGGGGTTGAAGTCCTTCGATAAAGCTGACGATACGTTGGCCCAGCTCCGCAGCCAGCGGCAGTTTCGGGTCGTTGTAGGAGGCCAGTTGCTGCTTCACGTTATTGGGCACGATGCGCATCACGTGGTTCATGCCTTCGATCACCGTCAACTGCGCGTCGGGCTTGGCCTGCTTCAGTTGCCGGGCATCACCTACGCCAACCTGGATATCGTTGGTGCCTTGGATAATCAGCGCCGGCATGTCCAAGCGCGCAAAGGCGGCCGACGGATCGGCGCGGAACAGGCTGATCAGATACGGCTGCACGCTGGGTCGGAAAATGCCCTCCAATGGGCGCGGCACGTCGGCGTCCACCTGGCCGGCCTTGAGGTGATCGAGTATTTCATTGCTGCGCAGCAGCAGGGCAGGGGGCAAGTGATCGGCCAGTTGCTGACGGATCACCTGGTCCACCGGGCGGGCGCTGCCAGACAAGGAAATGACCCCGGCCGGTTCAAGTTGCGGCGCGGCGAGGGCGGCGACCAGCGCGCCCTCGCTGTGGCCCAGCACAATCAGCGGGCCCATGCGCTTGTCGGCCTTGAGTAACTTGCCCCAGGCCACGGCGTCGGCCACATACGCCTCCAGGGTCAGGTTGCGCTCATCCGGCGTGGCCGCCAGGCTTGCAGCCACGCCGCGCTTGTCGTAGCGCACGCTGGCGATGTTATGCCGGGCCAGTACCCAGGCCAGGCGCTTGAGGCTGTCGTTGCGCGCGCCGTCGGCGCTGTTGCCGTTGCGGTCGGTGGGGCCGGAGCCGGCGATGATCAGCACCACCGGCACCGGTTTATCCGATTGCGGCAAGAGCAGCGAGCCAAAGAGTTGGCCGCTGCCGGTGTCCAGGCTGATCGGGCGTTGCAAGACGACAGGGGAGGCGGCCTGGGCCACGGCGGTGAACAGGGTGAGGGTGAACAGCAGAACTCGCAGCATCATAGGGCCATCATTGGAGAGGTGCCGGTTGGACCAACGTCTACCGGTAAGGTTTCGAGGATGAACTAGTCGGTTAGCCTGCGTATACTGGCCGTCTTAAGTTATTACGGTTGACTTGATTCAACTGATTTCACGGAGCGCCCTGCATGTCTGGCAATACCTTCGGCAAGCTGTTCACTGTCACCACCGCGGGCGAAAGCCATGGCCCGGCGTTGGTCGCCATTGTCGACGGCTGCCCGCCAGGCCTGGAGCTGAGCCTGGACGACCTGCAGCGCGACCTCGACCGCCGCAAGCCCGGCACCAGCCGCCATACCACCCAGCGCCAGGAACCGGACGAAGTCGAAATCCTCTCCGGAGTGTTCGAAGGTCGCACCACGGGCTGCGCCATTGGCCTGTTGATCCGCAACACCGACCAGAAGTCCAAGGACTACTCGGCGATCAAGGACCTGTTCCGCCCGGCCCATGCCGACTACACCTACCACCACAAATACGGCGAACGCGACTACCGTGGCGGTGGCCGCAGCTCGGCGCGTGAAACCGCCATGCGCGTGGCCGCCGGCGCCATCGCCAAGAAATACCTGGCCACCCAGGGCATCGTCATCCGTGGCTACATGAGCCAGTTGGGGCCGATTGAAATCCCGTTCAAGACCTGGGACAGCGTCGAAGACAACGCCTTCTTCTGCCCCGACCCGGACAAGGTGCCGGAACTGGAAGCCTACATGGACCAGTTGCGCCGCGACCAGGATTCGGTCGGCGCGAAGATCACCGTGGTGGCCGAAGGCGTGAAGCCGGGCCTGGGCGAGCCGATCTTTGATCGCCTCGACGCCGAACTGGCCCATGCGCTGATGAGCATCAACGCGGTGAAAGGTGTGGAAATCGGCGCCGGCTTCGCCTGCGTATCCCAGCGCGGTACCGAGCATCGCGATGAGATGACCCCTGAAGGTTTCCTCAGCAACAACGCGGGCGGCATCCTCGGCGGTATTTCTTCCGGCCAGCCGATCGTGGCGCACCTGGCGCTCAAGGCCACGTCGAGCATTACCACGCCTGGCCGTTCGATCGATGTGCACGGCAACCCGGTGGACGTGATCACCAAAGGCCGCCACGACCCGTGCGTCGGCATCCGCGCCACACCGATTGCCGAAGCCATGATGGCCATCGTGCTGATGGACCACCTGCTGCGCAACCGCGGGCAGAATGCCGATGTGCGCGTGAGTACCCCGGTACTGGGCCAACTGTGATCGCCTGGGGCAATGAGCGCGCTTATTGTGGTGAGCGAGCTTGCTCGCGCTGGGCTGCAAAGCAGCCCTGAATAAAATGAACCCAGCCCTCCCATACTGGCGCCTCTCCAGCTTCTACCTGTTCTATTTCGCCCTGCTGGGGGCGACAGCGCCGTTCCTGGCGCTGTACTTCGATCACCTCGGTTTCTCCAGCGCGCGCATCGGCGAACTGGTGGCGATTCCCATGCTGATGCGCTGCGTGGCCCCCAACCTGTGGGGCTGGATCGGCGACTACACCGGCCGGCGCCTGGCCATTGTGCGATTCGGCGCGGTGTGCACCCTGGCCAGCTTCTGCCTGATTTTTGTCAGCAAGACCTACGCCTGGCTGGCGATGGTCATGGCCCTGCACGCGTTCTTCTGGCACGCGGTGCTGCCGCAGTTTGAAGTCATCACCCTGGCCCACCTGCACAAGCAAACCTCGCGCTACAGCCAGATCCGTCTGTGGGGCTCCATTGGTTTTATCCTCACCGTGGTGATCATGGGGCGCCTGTTCGATTGGCTGAGCCTGGATATCTACCCGGTGGTGGTCGTGGTGATCATGGCCGGCATCATCGGCGCCAGCCTTTGGGTACCGAACGCGCAGCCGGCCAGCCACGGCCACCGCCTGGCCGGCGATGGCTTTCTCAAACAATTGCGCAGCCCCGGCGTGCTGGCGTTTTATGCCTGCGTGGCGCTGATGCAAATGAGCCATGGCCCGTATTACACCTTCCTGACCCTGCACCTGGAGCATTTGGGCTACAGCCGCGGCGTAATCGGCCTACTGTGGGCGCTGGGGGTGGTGGCGGAAGTGCTGATGTTCCTGGCCATGAGCCGTATTCTTGCGCGCTTTTCGGTGCGCCGGGTGCTGCTCGCCAGTTTCCTGCTGGCCGCGCTGCGCTGGTGGCTGCTGGGTTCATTTGCCGAAGTTTTCTGGCTGCTGCTGGTGGCGCAGTTGATGCACGCCGCCACGTTCGGCAGCTTTCACGCGGCGGCAATTGCCTTTGTGCAACGCAGCTTCGGTGACCGCCAGCAAGGCCAGGGTCAGGCCCTTTATGCCGCGCTGGCCGGCACCGGCGGCGCGCTCGGCGCCCTCTATTCCGGTTACAGCTGGAACCTGCTGGGGCCCACCTTCACGTTCAGTATCGCCAGCCTCGCGGCCCTGGCCGCCGCCATTATCATTGGCCTTCGATTGCAAGAGCCGAACCAAGGAACCGTGCAATGAGCTATGTAGCCGTCTACTCCATCGCCTCCCCAGACACCCCGAACAAAGTGTTGACCCATGCCGACGACATCCAGTCGACCCTGGCCGAGCACTGCGTGCGTTTTGAGCGCTGGCAGCCCAGCCCGATAGAAAAGGGCGCCACTGATGCTGAAATGATTGCAGCCTACCAGGCTCAGATCGAAGCCCTCGGCTACGCCGCTGTGGAAGTGGTCAGCGTGACCCAAGACCATCCGCAGAAGGACGTGGTACGTGCGCAGTTCCTGGGCGAACGTACCTACAGTGAAGACGAGGTGCGTTTCTTCATCGCAGGCCAGGGGCTGTTTACGCTGCACATAGGCGACTATGTGTACAGCTTGCGCTGTGAGAAGAATGACTTGCTGATCATCCCGGCCGGTGTGCCGCACTGGTTCGACATGGGCGAGAACCCGCACTGTGTGACACTGCGTTTGTTCAACACGGCCCAAGGCGTTGTGCCCTCGTTGACCTGTGATGCGATTGCCACTCGCTTTCCAGGACTGGATGACTAAGCGTAGATAACTGAATGTTCAACCCTGGGAAGTTGGAAGTTGCTGTGGGAAGAAACTTAATTATTTGTAGGGTAAAGCTGTTTGTTCTCTGCCGTGCGCTTTGATTCCACTCGTTATGTAACTCTCTGTTCAGCGTAAATGTTTATGCCATCTGTCAATAGGAGGAATCCGAAAGATGGCAGCGCATCAGCAGATATAAGGAGAGAACAATGAGTGGCCCCGAGGAGACGTATCGCCCGTCGGTTATTGTGCCCACGGCTATCAGAAAACGCCGGAGCTTGTCCGGCAAGCCCCTGACTCCCACGGAGCTGGAAATCCTGCGATGGGCCTCCGAGGGCAAGACTGTCTGGGAAATCAGCCAGATTCGCGCCACCTCTGAAGCCACGGTGAAATTTCATCTGCGCAACATCTACGGCAAGTTGGATGTCACCAACCGTGTGCAGGCAAAGAATGAGGCGGTTCGGCAGGGCTTATGTTAATGGCATGAAAAAGGGCCGCGACGCTGAGTAGCGTCGCGGCCCTTTTTCAGAGGTGTAGATTAGGCCGAGTGATAGGTCGGCAGCGCAAAGCGGTTCTGGCTTTGCAACATCGAAATCTGCGGCAGTTCGCTGGCCTGTTCGGCCAGGTCACGGCGAATGGCGCTAATCACCCAAGTCAGTTGGTCGGCAGTGTGCAGCTGCTGATAAGAGATCGAGCGCTTGACCTGCTTACCTTCGCTGTTGCGCAGGGTCAACAGGATACCGCCGTCCGGACGTGGCTGGGTGGTGACGTCGTAGTTGGAGAATACTGAAGCGAATTTATCTTGGATCAGGCTCATGTCTATCAGCTCCATTGGCTCAAGTTGGCAAGCATGGAGTGATAGGTGCAGTGATTGTGCCAGTATTGGATATTCTAAAAAATCGTTATAAATCAGCAAGTTATAAATTTATAGGATTTTCGTTTTCGTGCAATTTGCATGAAGGGCCATCGTGCATCCTGCATTTTGCGCTATCTGCCCGGTGATTTTTCCGGCAGGAAGGGGGAGGGCTGTAATGATACTGACCGTCTTTTGCTCGGAAAAATCCCGGTCGGCTGGGAGGTCGTCATCGCAGCGATGCGCCGACCCGACAAGCCAGCTCCTACATTTGAGGGTGGGGTGTCAGGGAGATAGCATCGGCCGGCCGCCACGAGATACAAAACTTTTCAAATCCCGCGTGTACAGCCAAAGAACCGCTGACGTATTTTCCGCTACACCAGTCGATGTACCTGGACCAGACCAAGAATAAGAAAAGGGACGTCCCTCCATGACTCATCAGCAAGTCGACATGATCACCTGGCGCATGATGCTGCGTAAGGTGCCTGCCATTGTTCGGGCGCTCCCACGGGTGGTGCGCGGCATGCGTGCGGCCAACGTCACCGACCCCAACCAACCCTGCGGCCTGGGCTGGCATTTCGAACAAGCCACCTTGCGTAACCCTGACGGTGCTGCCCTGCTGTATGGGGACAGCGTGATCAGCTACCGCGACGCCAATCAGTGCGCCAATCGCATTGCCCATCACTTGCAGGCCCAGGGCATCCGCAAGGGCGATGTGGTAGCGCTGTTTATCGAGAATCGCCCCGAGTTGCTGCTCAACGTGCTGGCCGTGGCCAAGCTGGGCGGCATCTGCGCCATGCTCAACACGGCGCAAACTCAAGGGGCGCTGGTACACAGCCTGACCCTGGTCAAGCCGGTTGCCATTGTGGTCGGTGCCGAATTGCTGAGCCCTTACGCAGCAGTGCGCGATCAAGTCCAGATCCCGGCCGAGCGCACTTGGTTCGTGGCCGATCAGCCGGGCAGTAGGGTGCCCGACGGCTACATCGACCTGATGGCCGCCAGTGCCGAAAGCCCGGTGGACAACCCGGCGAGTTCCGCGCAGGTGTTCTTCCACGATCCCTGCTTCTATATCTACACCTCCGGCACCACCGGCTTGCCCAAGGCCGGCATCATGAAGCACGGGCGCTGGACCAAAACCGCCGTGAGCTTCGGCAGTATCGCCCTGGACATGGGGCCACAGGACGTCCTCTATTGCACCTTGCCGCTGTACCACGCCACCGGCCTGTGCGTGTGCTGGGGGGCGGCGATTATCGGTGCGTCCGGCTTTGCCATTCGGCGCAAATTCAGCGCCAGCCAGTTCTGGGACGATGCACGCAAGTTCAAGGCGACCACCCTGGGCTATGTCGGTGAGCTGTGCCGCTATCTGCTCGACCAGCCCGCGAGTGCGCAGGACCGTGATAACCAGGTGACCAAGATGGTCGGCAACGGCCTGCGCCCCGGTGTGTGGGCGCAGTTCAAGCAGCGCTATGGTGTGGAGCATATCTGCGAACTGTATGCCGCCAGCGACGGCAATATCGGCTTTACCAACGTGCTGAACTTTGACAACACCATCGGCTTTTGCCTGCAGCATTGGGCGCTGGTGGACTACGCCCATGACACTGGTGAACCGCTGCGCGGCAGCAACGGGTTCATGGTCAAGGTGCCCACCGGCGGGCAGGGCCTGTTATTGGCGCGCATTGATGATAAGTCGCCCTTCGACGGTTACACCGACCCGGAAAAGAACCGCAAGGTGGTACTGACCGACGTATTCGAAAAAGGCGACCGCTATTTCAACACCGGCGACCTGGTGCGCAGCATCGGTTTCGGGCATGCGCAATTTGTCGATCGCCTGGGGGATACCTATCGCTGGAAGGGCGAAAACGTCTCGACCACCGAGGTGGAAAACGTCCTGCTGAAACACCCGCAGATCGCTGAAGTGGTGGCCTATGGCGTCGAAATCGACAACACCAACGGCCGCGCCGGCATGGTCGCCATCACCCCCAGCGAATCCCTGGCCAGCCTGGACATGCGCGAACTGCTGCAATTCGCCCACGGCCAGTTGCCCCCTTATGCGGTGCCGTTGTTTTTGCGGATCAAGGTGAAGATGGAAACCACCGGCACGTTCAAGTACCAGAAAGTGAAGCTCAAGGAGCAAGGGTTCGACCCGGACAAGGCTGGCAATGACCCGGTCTACGCCTGGTTGCCGGGTTCGGACAGCTATGTGCCGGTGACCGGGCAATTGCTGGCGCAGATCCAGGGCGGCCAATTCCGTTATTGATTCTGGCTATGGCGGCTTTTGACAAAAAAGCCATGACACCGGGGAACTCCATCGCGACACTGGGCGCCTTAAACAGTTATGTCAGTCGCCTCAGCAAGGAGCCCCCATGTCAGATCAGCCTAAACAAATGACCGAAGACGAAGCCGCCGAGTTTGCCGAGCAAGCCTTCGACGTCGCCCGGCGCGGCGACGCCGCCATGCTTGCCGCACTGTTGGCGAAAGGCCTGCCGGCCAACTTTCGTAATCACAATGGCGACACCTTGTTGATGCTCGCGGCGTACCACGGCCATGCCGAGGCGGTCAAAGTGCTGCTGGAGTTCAAGGCCGACCCCCTGATCGCCAACGACAAGAACCAGTTGCCGATTGCCGGCGCGGCGTTCAAAGGCAACCTGCCGGTGGTGCAGGCGTTGATCGAGGGCGGCACGCCGATTGACGCGGCCTCCTCGGACGGGCGTACGGCCTTGATGATGGCGGCGATGTTCAACCGCGTTGACATGGTTGATTACCTGCTTGGTAAAGGCGCAAACCCCAAGGCCACCGATGCACAAGGCGCGACGGCACTGGCCGCGGCGCAGACCATGGGCGCGGTGGATACGGCGGCGCAGTTGCAGAAACTGGTGTAGGCTACGCGCCCTTCAAAACTTGCCCGTTACAGGACCGCCCCATGAAAACCGCCCTCGTCGAACTCATCAGCAAAATCAGCGCCGGCGTCATGGGGGACGATGAAGTAGCGCGTATTGCCGACGAAGCGGCCCAGGCCTACGCGGACCCGGCGGCGTTCCTGGCGGCCAATCCGGATATCAACTACGACGACAGTTTCCCGATTCCGCTGGGAGAGTGGGTGGTGGTCGGTAGCCTGCCAGACACGGTGTTGTTCCAGGCCGATACCTATGGCGACCTGTTTGCCCAGATCGTCGCGTCGTTCGGTCCGGGCGTGGCGTTCAACCTCAAGCCCAAGCAATTGGCCAAGACCGAAGACCTGACCGCGCTCAACCGCATCCAGATCCAGATGAGCGCCCTGAGCCCGGAAGACGGCGGTTATGTGCTGATGAACTTCAGCCAGTTGCTGGACGACGAGATCCAGGCGGTGCTGGTGTTCGGCAACGACCTGGCGCGGGTACTGGAACTGTGTGCCGAAGTCGGCATCAAGGCCGAACCATCATTGGAAGCCTTGAAGATTGCCGTACACGTCTGAAATAAAACGGAACCCGCGCCAAGGCTGACTATCCTACAAGTGCATGCCCTCACTTAGGAGCGACACCATGGGTTCCACGTTTAATAGTCTGATTGGCCTGATCATCCTCGCGCTGGATATCTGGGCAATCATCAACGTGTTCAAAAGCGGCGCCAGCACCGGCGCCAAAGTGCTGTGGATCCTGTTGATCCTGCTGTTGCCAGTGCTGGGCCTGATCATCTGGGCTATCGCCGGGCCGCGTGGTAACGTGCGGATCTGACGACCCACTCGATTTGGAGCGGGCACAGTCAATGTGGGAGCTGGCTTGCCTGCTCCCACAGTGGGGTTTACGGCGTTAATTAAATTTGTGTGTCGAAAGTATTCGCCGCACGAAATTTTCACATCCCATCCAAGACAATTCGCCGGCTTTATCCGGCTGCCAGGGCTCTATCTCCAGTGCCCTTAAAGGCAGGGCCGTGCCTTACGTTCAGTAATTAATAGCCTTGCCGGCCTCGATCGGGCACCATTTGTGCCACCGCGTTAACCGCCTACCCCAGCCAGCCTGGGCGAGGGACGGACGCCACTGCATTATTTCGCAACTTAAACTTCCAATGGGTCCTAAAACGACATGGCAAACCCGGACGCCCTGAATCAGCAGCGAGCTTCAAATCGCCTGCTGCAACCGACCGTCAAATCCCATCTGGCGTACACGCTGCTCTGCGCATTGGTCATGATGGTGATGTTTTCCCTGCTGCGCCTGGCGTTGCTGGTCTACAACCGCGAGATGATCCTCGATACGCCGGCCTCTACGTTCCTTGAAGCGTTTGCCAACGGCCTGCGCCTGGACATTCGCCTGGTGATGTACCTGCTGATTCCGCTGCTGTTGGCGCTGTTCAGCGTGCGGGCCATGGCGGCGCGCGGGTTCTTCCGTTTGTGGCTGACCGTCGCGTCCAGCATCGCCTTGTTCCTGGGCTTGATGGAGATGGACTTCTACCGCGAATTCCACCAGCGCCTCAACGGCCTGGTCTTCCAGTATGTGAAGGAAGACCCGAAAACCGTGATGAGCATGCTCTGGTACGGTTTCCCGGTGGTGCGTTACCTGCTGGCCTGGGCCGTGGGCACGCTGATCCTGAGCATGGCCTTCAAGGGCGCTGACCGCGCAACGCGCCCACGGGGCCCGTTCAGCGGCGGCACTGTCAGCACGCGCCAGGTGGCGCCATGGTACAGCCGCATCGCAGTGTTCATGGTTTGCCTGCTGGTCGCCGTGGTCGCCATCCGTGGCACCCTGCGCCAGGGGCCACCGCTGCGTTGGGGTGACGTCTACACCACCGATTCGAACTTCGCCAACCAGTTGGGCCTCAATGGCACCTTGTCGCTGATCGCGGCGGCCAAGGCGCGCTTTGGTGAAGACCGCGCCAACATCTGGAAGGCGACCCTGGAACAACCGCTGGCCACCCAGACCGTGCGTGACATGCTGGTGCTGCCGCAAGAGAAGCTGGTAGACACCGACACCGCTGCCGTGCGCCGTGACTTCACGCCACCGGCCGAGAAAACCCTGCCGATCAAGAACGTCGTGGTGATCCTGATGGAAAGCTTCGCTGGTCATTCGGTGGGCGCATTGGGACGTCCGGGCAATATCACCCCGTACTTCGACAAGTTGACCCACGAGGGCTTGCTGTTCGACCGCTTCTTCTCCAACGGCACCCACACCCACCAGGGTATGTTCGCCACCATGGCCTGCTTCCCGAACCTGCCGGGTTTCGAATACCTGATGCAGACCCCGGAAGGCAGCCACAAGCTGTCGGGCCTGCCGCAGTTGCTCAGTGCGCGTGATTTCGACGATGTGTATGTCTACAACGGCGATTTCGCCTGGGACAACCAGTCGGGCTTCTTCAGCAACCAGGGCATGACCAACTTCATCGGCCGCAATGACTTCGTCGACCCGGTGTTCTCCGACCCTACATGGGGCGTGTCCGACCAGGACATGTTCAACCGTGGCCTGGAAGAACTGAAGGCGCGCGAAGGCGGCAAGCCGTTCTACGCACTGCTGCAAACCCTGTCCAACCACACGCCGTACGCATTGCCGACCCCATTGCCGGTTGAGAAGGTCACCGACCGTGGCAGCCTCAACGAGCATTTGACGGCCATGCGTTACTCCGACTGGGCCTTGGGCCAGTTCTTTGAAAAGGCCCGCAAAGAGCCGTACTTCAAGGAAACCCTGTTTGTGATCGTCGGTGACCACGGCTTTGGCAATGAGCAGCAGATCACCGAGATGGACCTGGGTCGCTTCAACGTGCCGATGCTGATGATTGCACCGGGCATGCGCGAGAAGTTCGGTGAGCGTGACCACACTGTGGGCACCCAGATCGACATCGTGCCGACCATCATGGGCCGCCTGGGCGGCGATACCTTACACCAGTGCTGGGGCCGCGACCTGCTGAACCTGCCCGAAGGTGACAAGGGTTTCGGCGTGATCAAGCCATCGGGCAGCGACCAGACCGTGGCCTTGCTCACCGGCGACCGCGTACTGGTATTGCCCAAGGAAATGCCACCCAAGTTGTGGGAATACACACTGGGCGCCGAGCCGACTGGCAAGGTGATTCCGGAGTCGCCGGACGAAGCTGCACTCAAGCAGAAACTCGAGTCGTTCCTGCAGACCGCGACCAAGAGCTTGTTGGATAACACCGCAGGTGTCGTGGACGGTAAGCCGGACTAACTGACCGACAATAAAAAAGAGGCCTTCTAGAAGGCCTCTTTTTTTGCTTCTCAATTGTAGGAGCGCTTGCTCGCTCCGACAAACACCGTAGCGCGGTGTTTATATCTTGCCGAGCAACAACAGCACCAGCAGAACAACCAGTACCACACCCAGGATACCCGACGGTCCATAACCCCAGTTACGCGAGTGCGGGAACACCGGCAGACCACCGACCAGCAGCAGGATCAGGATAATAATCAGAATGAGGCTCATGGTTTTATTCCTTATAGGTTCTTTGCAAAAACCGGCTGTTTAACCGTTGGTTCGTCCATGTACAGTGGGACGCCTTACCCATTCCGACTCTGCCACTTCGTAAAAAATTCATTGTTTTTATAAAACATTTTGATGGGTCGCTTATTTCTTTTAACGCGTGCGCAACTTGAACTAATCAGTTGAAAAAAATTGAACTTAATCTATAGGCACGCCTGCGACCGAGCCCACGGTTTGCCCGGGGCATTCATCACCCTGATGGTGCGTGGGTAGAGCAAAAACCTTCGCTACACTGCCGGTCACTTCTTTCGTGAACCACAAGGCTACTTCCTATGCAAAACCGCATGATGATCACTGGCGCCGGGTCTGGCCTGGGTCGCGAAATCGCTCTGCGCTGGGCCCGTGAAGGCTGGCAGTTGGCGTTGTCTGATGTCAGCGAGCCCGGTTTGCAGGAAACCCTCAAGCAGGTTCGCGAAGCCGGGGGGGATGGCTTTACCCAGCGCTGCGACGTGCGTGACTACAGCCAGCTAACGGCCTTTGCCCAGGCCTGTGAGGTGAAGCTCGGGGGCATCGATGTGATCGTCAACAACGCCGGCGTGGCCTCGGGCGGGTTCTTCGCTGAACTGTCCCTGGAGGATTGGGACTGGCAGATCGCAATCAACCTGATGGGCGTCGTCAAAGGCTGCAAGGCGTTCCTGCCGCTGTTGGAAAAGAGCAAGGGGCGCATCATCAACATCGCGTCAATGGCAGCGCTGATGCAGGGCCCGGCCATGAGCAACTACAACGTGGCCAAGGCGGGCGTGGTGGCGTTATCCGAGAGCCTGTTGGTGGAACTCAAGCAACAGGAAGTGGGCGTGCATGTGGTGTGCCCGTCGTTTTTCCAGACCAACCTGCTCGACTCGTTCCGTGGACCAACCCCAGCCATGAAGGCTCAAGTGGGCAAGTTGCTTGAGAGTTCGCCCATCTCGGCGGCGGATATTGCCGACTACATTTACCAGCGCGTGGCCGAAGGCGAATTCATGATCCTGCCCCACGAGCAAGGCCGCATGGCTTGGGCGTTGAAGCAAAAAAATCCGCAACTGCTGTATGACGAAATGACCCTGATGGCCGACAAGATGCGCGCCAAGGCGCAGGCTGTTAAGGCCTGATTTGACTGGGGTCTGTCAGGCAAATTACCTACCTGTGTAGGAGATGCCTGATTTGCCCGCAAGCCATTGTCGGTCCAGTGCGAAGGGGGCATGGTCGAGGTCCTGTTACTGGAAAAGGACTACCGCCATGCTGGTCTTAAGCCGTGCCATAGGCGAAGCCATCGCCATTGGCGATGACATCACCGTGCATATCCTTGAAGTGAACGGTACTCACGTGAAATTCGGCATCGAGGCGCCGGTGGGCGTCAACGTGTACCGTGCCGAGGTGTACCGCAAGATTCTCAAAGGCGAGGGCCAGGCTACCCACCCCGTGCCGGTGCCCAACCCTTAGGCAGGCTTCAGTCGAACAGGTGCTTGGGCACATCGTGCTTGAGCATCAACTGGCATTGCTCGCTCTCGGGATCGAAGACGATCAGCGCCTGGCCTTTGGTCAGCGCCTGGCGCACGCGCAGCACGCGGGTTTCCAGGGGCGTGTCGTCGCCATTGTCGGTGCCGTCGCGGGTGACGAAGTCTTCGATGAGGCGGGTCAGGGTGTCGACTTCAAGTGCATCGTAGGGAATCAGCATACAAGCCTCAGGTGTCAGGTCCCGGCGATGCTACTGTGCCGGGACCTTTGTTGCCAGTATCAACTCACCGCGTCAGGACTTCTGGCCGACCAGGCTGTCCACCGACGGCACGCGGGTGTCGCTCTCCATTTGCGTTTCATGCTCGATCTGATGACTGAACCGATCCAGTGAGCCCTGGGCCGGTTGCGCATCGCTGGCAAACACCGGCGGGCTGAGGATATAGGCGCCCAACAAGCGGCTCAGGGCGGCGAGGCTGTCGATATGGGTACGCTCGTAACCATGGGTGGCGTCACAACCGAAGGCCAGTAATGCAGTGCGAATGTCATGGCCGGCGGTGACCGCCGAGTGCGCATCGCTGAAGTAATAGCGGAACAGATCGCGGCGTACCGGCAGGTCGTTGTCCGACGCCAGGCGCAGCAAGTGGCGGGACAGGTGATAGTCATAGGGCCCGCCGGAGTCCTGCATGGCCACGCTCACCGCATGTTCGCTGGAGTGCTGGCCGGGGGCGACCGGGGCGATATCGATGCCGACAAACTCACTCACATCCCAGGGCAGGGCGGCCGCTGCGCCACTGCCGGTTTCCTCGGTAATGGTGAACAGCGGGTGGCAGTCGATCAGCAAGGGTTCGCCACTGTCGACGATGGCCTTGAGCGCGGCGAGCAGGGCGGCGACGCCGGCCTTGTCGTCCAGGTGGCGAGCGCTGATATGCCCGCTCTCGGTGAACTCGGGCAGTGGGTCGAACGCCACGTAGTCACCCACACTGATGCCCAGGGAGTCGCAGTCGGCACGCGTGGCGCAGTAGGCGTCCAGGCGCAGCTCGACATGGTCCCAGCTCACCGGCATTTCATCCACGGCGGTGTTGAATGCGTGCCCGGAGGCCATCAGCGGTAATACGCTGCCGCGAATCACGCCGTTGTCGGTGAACAGGCTGACCCGGCTACCTTCGGCAAAGCGGCTCGACCAGCAGCCCACCGGCGCCAGGGTCAGGCGCCCGTTGTCCTTGATCGCACGCACGGCGGCGCCGATGGTGTCCAGGTGGGCGGAGACGGCGCGGTCAGGGCTGTTTTTCTGGCCCTTGAGGGTGGCGCGAATGGTGCCGCGCCGGGTCATTTCAAACGGGATGCCGAGTTCTTCCAGGCGCTCGGCGACGTAGCGCACGATGGTGTCGGTAAAGCCGGTGGGGCTGGGAATGGCGAGCATTTCCAGCAGCACTTTTTGCAGGTACGCGAGATCGGGTTCGGGAATGGTTCGGGTCATGGAAACTCCTGATGAGTTGAGGGCGATCGTTCCCACGCTCTGCGTGGGAACGCCTCAGGGACGCTTTGCGTCCGCTGTGGTGACGCAGAGCGTCACAGGCTGCATTCCCACGCGGAGCGTGGGAACGATCGGTAGTCAGGTAGCCGGCTGACTGTGTGGAAACAACAAATCCACAAACTTCTCAGCCGTGGGTTGCGGTTCATGGTTGGCCAGGCCGGCCCGTTCGTTGGCTTCGATAAACACATACTCTGGCTGGTCGGCCGCAGGTACCATCAGGTCCAGGCCGACCATAGGGATATCCAGGGCACGGGCCGCACGTACGGCTGCGTCCACCAGTGTCGGGTGCAGGATCGCCGTGACATCTTCCAGGCAACCCCCGGTGTGCAGGTTGGCGGTGCGTCGCACGGCCAGTTGCACGCCACGGGGCAGGATGCTGTTGTAGTCGTAACCTGCGGCTTTGAGGGTGCGCTCGGTTTCTGCATCCAGCGGGATTTTGCTCTCGCCATCGGTGGCCGCCTGGCGACGACGGCTTTGCGCCTGGATCAACGCGCGAATTGAATGTTGGCCGTCGCCGATCACTTCGGCAGGGCGACGAATCGCAGCCGCGACCACTTCAAAACCGATCACCAGAATCCGCAGGTCCAGGCCTTCGTGGAAGCTTTCCAGCAACACGCGGCTGTCGAACTGGCGCGCCGCTTCGATCGCCTGCTGCACCTCTTCGATGCTGCGCAGATCCACTGCGACGCCATGGCCTTGCTCGCCATCCAGCGGCTTGACCACGATGCGCTGGTGTTCGTCGAGAAACTCCAGGTTGTCGTCGGCACTGCCCGCCAACTGTTGCACCGGCACCTGCAGGCCCGCCGCCTTGAGCACCTTGTGGGTCA
The DNA here is from genome assembly GCF_034348165.1 of Pseudomonas sp. CCI1.1. Classification (NCBI taxonomy): domain Bacteria; kingdom Pseudomonadati; phylum Pseudomonadota; class Gammaproteobacteria; order Pseudomonadales; family Pseudomonadaceae; genus Pseudomonas; species Pseudomonas sp. CCI1.1. The sequence continues at coordinate 2,538,469 of NZ_CP133780.1, read as the reverse complement.
GGCTCTTGTCCTGGCACAGGGTCATGCTGATGGCGCTGGTCAGGTCGCTCAGGGACTCACGACAACGCACGCGACGCCCGCCGTGGCTGAGGGTGAACAGGCCCGCATCGGCGTCGTCAACGTGCACATCAATACCGCGTCGGTGGGCTTCTTCGACAATGATGCGTGCGTAAGGGTTGAACTCCGCCTGCGGCCCCGGGCCCAGAAACAGCGGTTGATTGATGCCGTTCTTGCGCTTGATTGCAAAGGTGGTCAACGCCCGAAAGCCCAGCTTGGCGTAAAGGCTCTTGGCCTGGCGGTTATCGTGCAGCACCGACAAGTCCAGGTAGCTCAAGCCTCGGCTCATGAAGTGCTCCACCAAGTGGCGCACCAACACTTCACCGACGCCAGGGCGGGTGCATTGAGGGTCGACGGCCAAACACCAGAGGCTGCAACCGTTCTCCGGGTCGTGGAAGGCCTTGTGATGGTTGAGGCCCATCACGCTGCCAATCACCGCGCCGCTGTCTTCGTCTTCGGCCAGCCAGTACACCGGGCCGCCTTGATGACGTGGGGTGAGGCGTTCCGGGTCGACAGGCAGCATCCCGCGGCCCTGGTACAGGTGGTTGACCGCTTGCCAGTCGGCCTCGCTCTGCACCCGGCGAATACGAAAGCCGCGAAACACCCGGGTGGCCGGGCGGTAGTCGGTGAACCACAGGCGCAGGGTGTCGGACGGGTCGAGGAACAGTTGCTGCGGGTCAATGCCCAGGATTTGCTGGGGCGCTGCCACGTACAGGGCGATATCGCGCTCGCCAGGCTGCTCGTTGAGCAGTTCCTGGGCCAGGCTTGCCGGGTCGGGAAAGGTGTGGCCAATCAACAACCGGCCCCAGCCGCAATGCACGGCAATCGGGTCGGCGGCCAGTGCGCTGCCATCTTCGGCCAGGCGCGCTTGCAGGCGCTCGTAGGTCGGCGCCTGGCCCTTGAGTAAGCGTTGGCTGTAAGCCGCGGCATTCGGTTTCATGGATCAGATTCCTTGTTCGCTCAGCCACAGGTTCAGCGCCGCCAGCTGCCACAGCTTGGAGCCGCGCAGCGGGGTCAATTGGCCTTGCGGGTCGGTGAGCAAGCGGTCGAGCATGGCCGGGTTGAACAGCCCGCGGTCCTGGCTCGGGTCCAGCAGCAACTCGCGCACCCAATTCAAGGTATCGCCCTGCAGGTGCTTGAGGCCGGGCACGGGGAAGTAGCCTTTCTTGCGGTCGATGACTTCGCTGGGGATCACCCGACGCGCCGCTTCCTTGAGCACCTGTTTGCCGCCGTCGGGCAGCTTGAACTGGGCCGGCACACGGGCCGACAGTTCTACCAGGCGGTAGTCGAGGAACGGTGTGCGCGCTTCCAGGCCCCAGGCCATGGTCATGTTGTCGACGCGTTTGACCGGGTCGTCCACCAGCATCACCGTGCTGTCCAGACGCAGGGCCTTGTCCACCGCCGCGTCGGCGCCCGGCATCGCGAAATGCTCGCGCACGAAGTCGCCGGCAGCGTCGTTGGCGGTCAGCCATTGGGGCGCGACGGTCGCCGCGTAGTCGTCGTAGCTGCGGTCGAAAAACGCCTCGCGGTAGGCCGCGTACGGGTCGCTGGCACCGTCCACTTGTGGGTACCAGTGGTAACCGGCGAACAGTTCATCGGCGCCCTGGCCGCTCTGCACCACTTTGCAATGCTTGGCCACTTCCCGCGACAGCAGGTAGAAGGCGATGCAGTCATGGCTGACCATCGGCTCGCTCATGGCGCGGAAGGCGGCCGGCAGTTGCTCGATGATCTCGCTTTCGGCGATGCGCAGTTGGTGGTGATGGGTGCCGTAGTGTTTGGCGATCAGGTCTGAGTACTGGAACTCATCGCCACGTTCGCCGCCGGCGTCTTCAAAGCCGATGGAGAAGGTCGACAAATCCTCCACGCCCACTTCACGCAGCAGGCCGACGAGCATGCTCGAATCGACGCCGCCTGACAGCAGCACACCCACATCCACCGCCGCACGTTGGCGGATGGCCACGGCTTCGCGGGTGCTGTCGAGCACGCGGTCGGTCCAGTCTTCCAGGGTCAGGTGTTTTTCGTCCTCATGGGGGCCGTAGGGCAGGGTCCACCAGGTTTTCTGTTCAGTCTTGCCGCTGGCGTCGATGCGCATCCAGCTGGCGGGCGGCAGCTTTTCGATGCCGGCCAACAGCGTGCGCGGCGCGGGGACCACGGCGTGGAAATTCAGGTAATGGTTGAGCGCCACCGGATCGAGGATCGGGTTGATGTCGCCGCCCTTGAGCAACGCGGGTAGCGCCGAGGCAAAGCGCAGGCGTTGGCCGGTGCGCGACAGGTACAGAGGTTTGACCCCCAGACGGTCGCGGGCGATGAACAGGCGCTGCGCATCACGCTCCCAAATGGCAAAGGCGAACATGCCGTTGAGCTTGGGCAGCAGCGCTTCGCCCCAGGCGTGGTAGCCCTTGAGCAACACTTCGGTGTCGCCGCCGGAATAGAAGGCGTAACCCAGGGCTTCCAGCTCTTGGCGCAGCTCCGGGAAATTATAGATAGCGCCATTGAACGCCAGGGACAGCCCCAGATGGGCGTCGACCATCGGTTGGGCAGAGCCGTCCGACAGGTCCATGATTTTCAGGCGGCGGTGGCCCAGGGCAATCGGCCCTTGGGCATGAAAACCCCAGGCGTCGGGGCCTCGGGGGGCGAGGTGATGGGTGATGCGTTCTACGGCTGCCAGGTCGGCAGGTTGATGATCAAAGCGTAACTCGCCAGCTAATCCACACATAAGTTCCTTACCGGTTTTTCCGTTGGGGAGGGGTCAACACTCAATACGCCCAAAAGGGCGCGTACCCAGAAACTGACCCAGTGCTATGCGTGGAGTTTTAGACCGATAAGTTATAAGCCAGATCGCCGCCTTGCCTTTAATCCGGCTTTTTTTGTGCAGCGCCCTGGCCTCGCACCAACGCGCGCAGGGCAAATCGATTGGGGTGGCAAGCCTCGGCCACGCTGGTGGGCACGGGCAGGGGCTCATCACTCAGCCACGCAGCCAATAGTTCGCCGCACAACGGCGCAGTGATCAATCCACGCGAGCCATGGCCGCTATTGAGAAACAGACCTGGCAGCCACGGGCAGGGCGTTTGCGGTACTTGCCGGGCATCTTTGCCCAGTACCGCATAAGCCTGCTCAAACGCCGCATGGTCAGCCAGTGGCCCAACGATGGGCAGGTAGTCAGGGCTAGTACAACGAAACGCGGCACGGCCCTCCAGCTGTTCAGGTGTCAAGCGATCAGCACCCAGGCGTTGCAGCAGGTCGGTAGAAATCTCACCCAGCATCTGCAGGTTGCCATGGTGTTCGGCGGGCGTGGGCGTGAGGTCTTGATTGTTGAAGTCGAAACTCGCGCCCAGGGTGTGTTCGCCAAGCCGAGCCGGCGCGACGTAGCCTTCGGCACAGACCACCGTGGCCAGCGCTTTACTCGCGCAGGTTTGCGCCAGCCGAGTGATCTGCCCACGGATGCGCTTGAGCGGTATGTCTGCACTGAAGGGGAAACGCTTGATCTCCGCAGCCCCGGCGAGCACCACGACACTGGCGCTGGCCAATACGCGGTCACCGGCGCGGGCTTGCCATTGGTCGTCGAGCCGGCGCAGTTCCAGGGCCTCGTGGTGGGTGAGCACTTCAATCAGTGGATGTTTCGCCTGCCACTGACACAGCGCGGGTGGATGCACCCAACCGCCCTGTGGAAAAAACAACCCGCCGTGGGCCAGTTCGATTCCCGCCTTTTGCTGCGCCTGCTCGCGGTCCAGCAGCTGCAGCAGGTCCGGAGCAAAGGCGTTGGCCAATTGAGCCTGACGCTGGGTTTCTTTAGCGTCAAACGCCAGTTGCAACACGCCACAGCCGTCCCAATCGACACCTCGGTGCAAGTGTTCCAGCAGGCGTCGGGTGTGGCCAAAACCGCTGAGGATCAACTGGGACAAAGCCGTGCCATGGGCCGAAAGCTTGAGGTACAACACACCCTGTGGGTTGCCCGAAGCTTCCTGTGCCAGGCCGGCGTGGCGCTCCAGAAGACTGACACGCCAACCCCGGGCGGCCAGGCTGGCGGCAGTCGCGCAACCGGCCAGGCCACCGCCGATGACCAGGGCATGACGTTCTCCCTCGATGGCGGGTGGCCGGGCGAACCAGGGTTTACGTGGGGCCGGCGCGGGTAAGTCGGCGGGCCAACCGACAAACTCCCCACGCAGGATCTCCCACTTATGGCCGATGCCTGGCGTGCGTTTCATCTTGAACCCGGCGGCATTGATCAACCGCCTTACCCAGCCGGTGCTGGTGAAGGTGCTGATGGTCGAGCCCGGTGCCGCCAGGCGCGCCAGTTGGGCGAACAGCTCAGCGGTCCACATGTCGGGGTTTTTCGCCGGGGCGAACCCGTCGAGAAACCACGCATCGACCTGGGCGTCCAGTTGCGGCAATTGTTCCAGCGCATCACCGATCAACAGGGTCAGGGTCACGCGGCCATTGTCCAGTACCAGGCGCTGGAAACCCTGGTGGATGGCAATGTATTGCGCCAGCAGTTGCTCGGCCAAGGGTTGCAGTTCGGGCCAGAGGGCGAGGGCGCGTTGCAGGTCGGCATGGCTGAGGGGGTACTTTTCCACGCTGACAAAGTGCAGCCGCGCACCGGCGACTGCGTGCTGTTCGAACAACTGCCAGGCGCAGAGGAAGTTCAAACCGGTGCCGAAGCCAGTTTCACCAATCACTAGGCGCCCACCTGTGGGCAAGGCGGCGAAGCGTTCCTGCAAGCGGTTCTGCTCCAGGAACACGTAGCGGGTTTCTTCCAGGCCCGACTGGTCGGAGAAATACACGTCGTCGAATACCCGCGAATGCGGGCGGCCTTGGTCATCCCAGTCGAGCTGGGCGTGGGTGATGGGGTTCATGGCGGCTCATAAAATGAAAGCGGGCAAAGGCAAGGCGGCCATTCTAGCCGATCAACAGGCGTTGAATTGATCCATGGCAAGGCTGGGTTGTATTTCCTTGCGCGTGTCTTGGCCCAATCCGCTAGTCTTGAGCCATCTTGAAACGGAGCTGCCCATGTTCGAATCCGCCGAAATCGGTCACGCCATCGACAAAGACACCTACGACGCCGAGGTGCCAGCCCTGCGTGAAGCCTTGCTGGAAGTTCAGTACGAGCTGCAACAGCAGAAGCGCTTCCCGGTGATCATCCTCATCAACGGCATCGAGGGCGCGGGCAAGGGTGAAACCGTCAAGCTGCTCAATGAATGGATGGACCCGCGCCTGATCGAAGTGCGCACCTTCGACCAGCAAACCGACGAAGAACTGGCGCGCCCACCGGCCTGGCGCTACTGGCGGCAACTGCCGGCCAAGGGCCGCATGGGCATTTTCTTCGGCAACTGGTACAGCCAGATGCTCCAAGGCCGCGTGCATGGGCAGATCAAGGATGCGCGGCTGGACCAGGCCATTGCCGGCGCCGAACGCCTGGAAAAGATGCTCTGCGATGAAGGTGCGCTGATCTTCAAGTTCTGGTTCCACCTGTCAAAAAAACAGATGAAGGCGCGCCTCAAGGCTCTGGCCGACGACCCGCTGCACAGCTGGCGCATCAGCCCATTGGACTGGCAGCAGTCCAGGACCTACGACAAGTTCGTACATTTCGGTGAGCGGGTGCTGCGCCGCACCAGCCGCGATTACGCGCCGTGGCATGTGATCGAAGGCGTCGACCCCCATTACCGGGGGCTGACCGTGGGCAAGATCCTGCTCGATGGGCTGCAAAGTGCCCTGAAGCAGGCCAAGGTCAAGGCCAGCGGTATGAACCCGGCGCCGTTGCTTGCCTCGGTGGACCAAAAGAGCCTGCTCGACAGCCTCGACATGACCCTGCGCCTGGACAAGGATGATTACGAAGAACAACTGATTACCGAGCAGGCGCGCTTCTCTGGGCTGATGCGCGACAAACGCATGCGCAAGCACGCGTTGGTGAGTGTATTCGAGGGCAACGACGCGGCAGGCAAGGGCGGGGCGATCCGCCGTGTGGCGGCAGCACTGGACCCACGCCAGTACCACATCGTGCCGATTGCCGCGCCCAGCGAAGACGAACGGGCCCAGCCTTATCTGTGGCGGTTCTGGCAGAAGATCCCGGCGCGCGGCATGTTCACCGTGTTTGACCGCTCCTGGTACGGTCGCGTGCTGGTGGAGCGCATCGAAGGCTTCTGTACCCCAGCGGACTGGATGCGCGCCTATGGCGAGATCAATGACTTCGAAGAGCAACTGCGCGATGCGGGCGTGATCGTGGTCAAGTTCTGGCTGGCCATCGACAAGGAGACGCAGCTGGAACGCTTCCAGGCCCGTGAAGAAATCCCCTTCAAGCGCTTCAAGATTACTGAAGACGACTGGCGCAATCGCGACAAGTGGGACGACTACCGCGCGGCGGTGGGCGACATGGTTGACCGCACCAGCACCGAGGTGGCGCCTTGGACCCTGGTAGAAGCCAACGACAAACGCTGGGCGCGGGTCAAGGTGCTGCGCACCATCAACCGTGCGCTGGAAGAGGCGTTTGATAAAAGCGACAAGCACGACAAAAAGAAAAAGAAATAGCCCATGCTTTTGCATCCACGCAGTGAATGATCATCGCGGTCGGCCTGGCCCGGCTCTATCCTCGATCAACAACCACAAGATCGAGGTAGCCCATGCGTGAAGTAGTGATCGTCGACAGCGTGCGAACCGGCCTGGCCAAATCCTTTCGCGGCAAGTTCAACCAGACCCGCCCCGATGACATGGCGGCCCATTGTGTCAATGCGCTGCTGGCCCGCAACGGTATCGACCCTGCGACGGTAGAAGACTGCATCGTCGGTGCCGGCTCCAACGAAGGCGCCCAGGGCTATAACATCGGGCGTAACGTGGCGGTGCTCTCGCAACTGGGCACCGGTACGGCGGGCATGACCCTCAACCGCTTCTGTTCGTCGGGCTTGCAGGCGATTGCCATTGCCGCCAACCAGATCGCTTCGGGCTGCAGCGACATCATTGTTGCCGGTGGCGTGGAGTCCATCAGCCTGACCATGAAGAGCGTCAACACCGATAACCTGATCAACCCGCTGCTTAAGGAACAGGTGCCGGGCATTTACTTCCCCATGGGCCAGACCGCCGAAATCGTTGCGCGCCGCTATCACGTCAGCCGCGAAGACCAGGATCTTTACGCGCTGCAAAGCCAGCAGCGCACCGCCCAGGCCCAGGCTGATGGCTTGTTCAACGATGAAATCGTGCCGATGGCGGTCAAGTACAAGGTCGAGGACAAGAACACTGGCACGGTGCAGATCCTGGATGGCGTGGTCGACCGTGACGACTGCAACCGCCCGGACACCACCCTGGCCAGCCTCAGCGGCCTGAAGCCGGTATTTGCCGAGGATGGCTCGGTGACGGCAGGTAACTCCTCGCAGCTTTCCGACGGTGCGTCGATGACCTTGGTGATGAGCCTGGAAAAAGCCTTGGCACTGGGGCTCAAGCCCAAGGCGTTCTTCCGGGGCTTTACCGTGGCCGGTTGCGAACCGGATGAAATGGGCATTGGCCCGGTGTTCTCGGTGCCCAAGTTGCTCAAGGCCAAGGGCTTGCAGGTGGCGGACATCGACGTGTGGGAACTCAATGAGGCCTTTGCTTCCCAGTGCCTTTACGCACGCAATCGCCTGGAGATCGATAATGCCAAATACAATGTCAACGGCGGCTCGATTTCCATCGGGCACCCGTTCGGCATGACCGGCTCGCGGCAGGTGGGGCACCTGGTGCGCGAGCTGCAACGGCGCAACCTGCGTTACGGGATTGTCACCATGTGCGTGGGGGGCGGGATGGGCGCCACCGGACTCTTCGAAGCCGTACGCTGATTGCGGTTGGAACAGCGCCAGTGTGGGAGGGCTAATGTGGGAGCTGGCTTGCCTGCGATGACGGCCTACTAGCCGATATTTCTCTCCCTGACACCCCACAACCCAACTGTGGGAGCGGGCCTGCTCGCGAAGGCGGCCTGGCAGGCGACACTGTAATAGCGAGTACATATCCGTTTCTGCGGTAACGGCCACCTAGGGTTCCGCCTGACGGCGGGTCACTTTGGAAAAGCCCCAAAGTAACCAAAGGGCTCTTGCCCCACCACTCGGCACCTCGCCTAGGCTCGGTGTGCCCGAACGCAGGCTTGAATCCGTGGGCCGCCGCCACGCGCCATCCATGGCGCGGGGCGGCTAACCCGGCGTCCTGCCGGGTTACCCACGAATTCAAACCTGCGTTCGGCCAGCGTGGTTTAACGGGGCGCTTAAGATCAAAATCAAAAGCAGATCAAGAGCCAGATCAAGAGCGGCTCGCTTCGCATCGTGGTTACCGTTGGCTGCAACAACCTATGAAATTTATATAGATGCCTATGGCCATCGCTTGCAAGCCAGCTCCCCCATTCAAGACTGTGACGTATCCGAACTCAGTGACTTGCCCCTAGAATGCCTGCTCCACTTCCTCTGGCATCTGGGGCACTCATGCACATCTCTTCCGGCCGCTGGGTCTACGGTTTCTTCCTGACCCTGCTGACCGCGTTTCTGTGGGGCATTCTCCCGATCAAGCTCAAGCAAGTGTTGCAGGTGATGGACCCGATCACTGTGACTTGGTTTCGCCTCATGGTAGCGGGCACGTGCCTGTTCGTTTACCTGGCCGCCACCAAACGCCTGCCCAGCCGCAAAGTGCTTGGCCCCAAGGGTGGGTGGCTGGTGGGCATGGCGGTGTGTGGCCTGGTGGGCAACTACGTGTTGTACCTGGTGGGCCTGAAAATGCTCAGCCCGGGCACGGCGCAGTTGGTGGTGCAGATGGGGCCGATCTTTCTGATGGTAGCCAGTGTGTTTGTGTTCAAGGAGCGCTTCAGCCTGGGGCAGGGAGTGGGGTTGTTGGTGCTGATCGCAGGCTTTGGTTTGTTCTTCAACCAACGTCTGGTGGAATTGCTGACGTCCATGGGCACCTACACCGCCGGTGTGCTGACGATCCTGCTCGCCACCACCATCTGGGTGTTCTATGCACTGGGTCAGAAGCAGTTGCTGACGGTGTGGAATTCGCTGCAGGTGATGATGGTGATCTATCTGTCGTGCGCGCTGTTGCTCACCCCTTGGGCACATCCGCTGGAGGCGTTGCAGTTGAGCCCGCTGCAAGGCTGGCTGCTGCTGGCGTGCTGCATGAATACGCTGGTGGCCTACGGCGCATTTGCCGAAGCCCTGGCGCATTGGGAAGCTTCGCGGGTCAGTGCAACCCTGGCGTTGACGCCCCTGGTGACCTTCGTAGCCGTGGCGGTAGCGGCGTGGCTATGGCCGGACTATGTGCAAGCCGAAGAGATCAATGCCTTGGGGTATGTGGGGGCGCTAGTGGTGGTGACGGGCTCGGCGATGGTGGCGCTGGCGCCTTCGCTGCTCGCCGGGCTCAGGGCCCGGCGGCTGCGGATGTCGGTTTAAGCGCCGAGCATGTTTTCCGGGCGCACCCATTGGTCAAACTCGGCATCGGTGAGGTAGCCCAGCTCCAGTGCAGCCTCACGCAGTGTCAGCCCTTCGGCGTAAGCCTTCTTGGCGATTTCGGCTGACTTGTCGTAGCCGATATGCGGGTTGAGGGCGGTGACCAGCATCAGCCCGCGTTCCAGGTGCTGGGCCATTTGCTCGGCGTCGGGTTCGAGGCCGGCAATGCAATGCTCCTGGAAATTGTTGCAGCCATCGGCCAGCAGGCGGATCGACTCCAGCAGGTTGTGGATGATCACCGGCTTGTACACGTTCAACTGCAAGTGCCCTTGGCTGGCGGCCATGCCGATGGTCACGTCGTTGCCCAGTACCTGGCAGGCCAGCATCGACAGCGCTTCGCACTGGGTCGGATTGACCTTGCCGGGCATGATCGAACTGCCCGGTTCGTTGGCCGGCAACTTGACTTCGGCCAGCCCGGCGCGAGGGCCCGAACCCAGCAGGCGCAGGTCGTTGGCGATTTTCATCAGCGCCACGGCCAGAGTTTTCAGCGCGCCGTGCAGGGTCACCAGCGGCTCATGGCCGGAGAGGGCGGCGAATTTGTTCGGCGCGGTCACAAAGGGTAAACCCGACAACGCGGCCAGTTCGGAAGCAATCGCCTCGCCAAAGCCATGAGGGGCATTGAGGCCGGTGCCGACGGCAGTGCCGCCCTGGGCCAGCTCGCACACCGCGGGCAGGGCGCTGCGGATCGCACGCTCGGCGTAATCGAGCTGGGCGATAAACGCCGAAAGCTCCTGGCCGAAGGTGATCGGCGTGGCATCCATCATGTGGGTACGGCCGGTCTTGACCAGTTTCATATGCCGCGCGGCCAATTCCGCCAGGCCACCGGACAAGGTGGCGATCGCCGGCAGCAGTTGCTTGTTCACCGCTTGCACCGCAGCAATGCTCATGGCAGTAGGGAAACAGTCGTTGGAACTCTGGGAGCGGTTGACGTGATCGTTGGGGTGCACCGGGCTCTTGCCGCCGCGGTTGTTGCCGGCCAGTTCGTTGGCGCGGCCAGCGATCACTTCGTTGGCGTTCATGTTGCTCTGGGTGCCACTGCCGGTCTGCCAGACCACCAGCGGGAACTGGTCGTCGTGCTGGCCGTCCAGAACCTCGTCGGCAGCTTGCTCGATCAGGCGGGCAATATCGGCGGGCAGGTCGCCGTTACGGTCGTTGACCCGTGCCGCAGCCTTCTTGATCAAGGCCAAGGCATGCAATACGGCCAGCGGCATGCGCTGCTCGCCAATCGCGAAATTGACCAGCGAACGTTGGGTTTGCGCACCCCAATAGGCGTCATCAGGGACCTGTACTTCCCCCAGGCTGTCGGTTTCGATACGGCTCATCGGTCACCCTCCTTATCCAGTCGTGATTGGTCAGTTTAGGCCCTGGCGGCCAGCGTGGGTTCCCTAAAAGCGCATTTGTGCCCTCGTGCCCCGTGAAACCAGGGCTTGCCGAGGGGTGGGGTTGAGCCGCGAGGTTTTTTAGGCGCAGAATGGTCGCCCTTGGGGTCTTACCTCGCCTGCTAGAAAAGGAAACTCGATGACTCGTCTTCGTGCCATCTGTACCGCGGTTGCTCTGGTTTGCGCCAGCGGCCAGGTTCTTGCCGATACCGCCAGCCACAACGCCAGTGCCGAAGCCTTCCTTACCCTGGCCCATGCTGACAAGCTGGGGACCCCGGTGTACATGCAAGTGCAGCAAATGTTCGCCCAGCGTTTCGAACAGACCAAGGCGCCTGCCGCCAAGCAGTCCGTACTGGACAGCTACCAGGCCAAGGCCAACGCCGCTCTGGACCAGGCCATCGGCTGGCCGAAGCTCAAGCCCGACATGGTCAAGCTCTACACCACCAACTTCAGCGAATCCGAGCTCAAGGACCTGGTAGCGTTCTACCAGTCGCCACTTGGCAAGAAAGTCCTGGAAAAAATGCCCCAGCTGACCCAGCAATCGGCCCAGATGACCCAGGCCAAGCTGGAAAGCGCCGTACCGGTGGTGAACAAGCTGTTGGAAGACATGACCAACGAGCTGGCGCCAAAAGCCGCCGCACCGGCCAAGAAGAAGTAAGCAGGAATGACCATGCAACAGCGTATCGAAACGGCCCTTGCCGCCCTGGCCCCGGAGCATTTGAGCGTGCTGGATGAAAGCCACATGCACAGTCGTGGGTTGCAGACCCACTTCAAGGCCGTGCTGGTCAGCCAGCAGTTCGAGGGGCTTAACCGCGTCAAGCGCCACCAGAAGGTCTACGCCACCCTGGGTAGCCTGATGAGCGAATTTCATGCGCTGGCGCTGCATACCTATACGCCCGAAGAATGGGCGACAATCGGCGCAGCCCCGGCCTCGCCGACCTGCGCCGGCGGACATTGATGGGGTAACCCTGATAGAATCCGCAACGCGCCGCTTAGCCGGCGCGTTTTTTTTGGTGCGCCAGGCATGGCGCGTTGCGCGCAAGCGCAACCAGCTTGGCTGTGGTGGCCACGCTGGTGACTGGGAGGTGAAAGTCCTCTACACACCCGGCAAGGGGAAGTGTTAGCCAGAGGCAAGGGTGTCGCGGGTGACTGCGAATCTGAAGGAAGCCCGAGGCAAAATGCTGGCCTGACGAACAGGAAGCGGATAGAGGCGGCGCAGCGGGGTAAGAAGGCCAAAATCTTCAAAGCCCAATACTTGCACGGAACGCTGTGACGTAGATCCGACAGGCATAAGCAGGAAGGTCGCGCGAATTACCCTGGGAGATCTGCACGTTTGCCAGTGTGCTACCGAGCGTCGAGAGGCGATGGGATGAGCGTGCAGAAGTCAGCCGAAGCCGTAGTAAGTGGCGAATAACCGCGCCACCAAGGGCCGAACAGGTTATGCCGCCAGTAGGCGTCAGAGTCTCGTTGAATACCGAAATGCAGAAATTTCTCCAAGAGAAGACTGTGACTCCGAGTCCCGGACAGAATCCGAGGATGACGGCTGACAGCGCAAAGGTATCGACGGCATCTGTGACGTGGACGAACGCGGAGCCGGACACGCTGATGGCGCGGGTGCTTGCACCGGCCAACCTCAGACGTGCGTATCAGCGCGTGGTCAGCAACAAGGGCGCGCCGGGTGCCGATGGCATGACGGTCGACGACTTGGCGGACTACGTGAATCAGTATTGGCCGATCCTCCAGAGGAGGTTGCTGGCCGGCGAATACCACCCGCAAGGTGTACGCGCCGTCGACATCCCCAAACCCAAAGGCGGCACCCGACAACTGGGCATTCCCTGCGTCGTGGATCGCCTGATCCAACAGGCACTGCTGCAACAGCTCACGCCGATCTTCGACCCGCTGTTTTCGGATTACAGCTACGGCTTCCGTCCGGGCAGAAGCGCCCACCAAGCCATCGAGACAGCCCGCGCCCATGTGGCGGCAGGGCATCGCTGGTGCGTGGAACTCGATCTTGAGAAATTCTTTGACCGGGTCAACCACGATCTCCTGATGGCGTACGTGGCGCGCCAAATCGTAGATAAACGCGTGCTCAGACTGATCCGGCGGTACCTCCAAGCCGGTGAGATGTCGGGTGGGATCGCCAGCCGACGGCAGGAAGGGACGCCGCAAGGCGGCCCGCTCTCGCCGTTGCTGTCGAACATCCTGCTCAACGAACTCGACCGCGAGCTGGAACGGCGGGGTCATCGCTTCGTGCGTTATGCCGACGATGCGAACATCTATGTGCGCAGCCCTCGTGCTGGCGAACGAGTGATGGCCAGTGTTGAGCGCTTCCTGAATCAGCGCCTGAAACTAACGCTGAATCGGGATAAGAGCCGAGTAGCCGGGTCTTGGATGTGTGATTACTTGGGTTACGGGATGAGCTGGCATCAGCAACCGAGACTGAGAGTGGCGACGATGAGCCTGGGTCGCTTGCGCGACCGGCTCAGAGAGCTGCTACGTAAAGCGCGGGGCCACAAGGTGGCGACTGTCATCGAGCGGATAAACCCCGTGCTGCGCGGATGGGCGGGCTACTTCAAGCTGAGCCAGAGCAGACGGCCACTTGAGGAATTGGACGGCTGGGTGCGTCACAAGCTTCGCTGTATCGTCTGGCGTCAATGGAAGCGGCCCTCTACGAGGGCGCGCAACTTGATACGCTTGGGACTTAATGCGGCGCGGGCGTGGAAATCGGCAGTCAATGGCCGAGGCCCATGGTGGAACTCGGGAGCGCCCCATATGAATCAGGCGTTGCCGAAGAAGCTGTGGGACCGCCTCGGGCTGGTCTCGATACTGGATACGATAAACCGACTTAACCGTATAACCTGAACCGCCGTATACGGAACCGTACGTACGGTGGTGTGAGAGGACGGCGGATGTGAATCCGCCTCCTACTCGATCATCCGGTTCACCCCTTACGAGGGTAGCCACCTGGAGAGAACACCCATGACTCAACCGATTGTCGTGGCGGCACTGTACAAGTTCGTCACCCTCGAAGATTACGTCGCCCTGCGCGAGCCCCTGTTGCAGGCGATGGTCGATAACGGCATCAAAGGCACCTTGCTGATCGCCGAAGAAGGCATCAACGGCACCGTTTCCGGCAGCCGCGAAGGCATTGACGGCCTGATGGCCTGGCTCAAGAAAGACCCACGCATGGTCGACATCGACCACAAAGAGTCTTACTGCGACGACCAGCCGTTCTACCGCACCAAGGTCAAACTCAAGAAAGAGATCGTGACCCTGGGTGTCGAAGGCGTGGACCCGAACAAAAAGGTGGGTACCTACGTCGACCCGCAGGATTGGAACGCGCTGATCAGCGACCCGGAAGTATTGTTGATCGACACCCGTAACGACTACGAAGTGTCCATCGGCACCTTTGAAGGCGCAATCGACCCGAAAACCACCAGTTTTCGCGAATTTCCCGACTACATCAAAGCCCACTTCGACCCGGCCAAGCACAAGAAGGTCGCCATGTTCTGCACTGGCGGCATTCGCTGTGAGAAGGCGTCGAGCTACATGCTCAGCGAAGGCTTCGATGAGGTCTACCACCTCAAGGGCGGTATCCTGAAGTACCTCGAAGAGGTGCCCCAGGAAGAAACCAAATGGCAGGGCGACTGCTTTGTGTTCGACAATCGCGTGACCGTGCGCCACGACTTGAGCGAAGGCGACTACGATCAATGTCATGCCTGCCGCACACCGGTGAGCGTAGAAGACCGTGCCTCCGAGCATTATGTGGCTGGCATCAGTTGCCCCCATTGCTGGGATAAGCTGCCGGAGAAGACCCGTCGCAGTGCGATCGACCGCCAGAAGCAGATCGAACTGGCCAAGGCCCGCAACATGCCGCACCCGATTGGTTACAACTACAAGCAAACCCCTTCCGAGGCCTGAGCCATGTCTGCGCGCCTGCTCTATGTAATGGACCCGATGTGTTCCTGGTGCTGGGGCTTTGCCCCGGTGGCACAAGCGCTGGTGGAGCAGGCCCAGGCGGTCGGCGTGGACGTGCACCTGGTGGTGGGCGGCTTGCGCACCGGCAGCGGCGCGGCGCTGGAGCCGACGACCCGGCGCTACATCCTTGAACACTGGCAGGCCGTCACCGACGCCACCGGCCAGCCGTTCAAGCGAGAAGGCGCATTGCCCGACGGGTTTGTCTACGACACCGAGCCTGCGTGCCGCGCTATCGTCACCGCACGCAGCCTGGCGCCGGATTGCGCCTGGACGCTGCTGGGGCTGATCCAGCGTGCGTTCTATGTCGAAGGCCGGGACGTGACGCTCGCCCCTGTGCTGGTGGAGCTGGCCGAACAGGCCGGTATTCCACGTATCGAGTTTGCCGGCGAGTTCGACCGTGCCGATCAGCACGCGGCCACGGCGGCCGATTTCACCTGGGTGCAGGACCTGGGCATTGCCGGGTTTCCGACCCTGCTGGCCGAGCGCAACGGCCAGTTGGCTTTGCTGACCAATGGTTACCAGCCGCTGTCCGAGCTGTCGCCGTTACTCGCTCGATGGTTGGAGCGAGCTGCCTGTGTATGAACAGCCTCCACGCACCGACCGCCTGACCTGGGCGGAAATTCGCCGCCTGGCCCTGCGTCACAAAAAATCCCTGTGGGTCGCCAACGGTGTCGCCGTGCTCGCCACCCTGTGCAGCGTGCCTATCCCGCTGTTGTTGCCGTTGCTGGTCGACGAAGTGCTACTGGGCCATGGCGATGCCGCCCTCAAGGTGATGAACCACGCGTTGCCCCTGGGCTGGCAAAAAGCGGCTGGCTATATCGGCCTGATGCTCTTGGTCACTCTGGCCCTGCGTTGCGGCGCGTTGGTGTTCAACGTGGTGCAGGCGCGGCTGTTTGCGCGCTTGGCCAAGGACATCGTGTACCGCATCCGCGTGCGCCTGATCGAGCGTCTCAAGCGCATCTCCCTGGGTGAGTACGAAAGCCTGGGCAGCGGTACGGTCACCACCCACTTGGTGACCGACCTGGACACCCTGGACAAATTCGTCGGCGAAACCCTCAGCCGCTTCCTGGTGGCGATGCTGACCCTGGTCGGCACCTCGGCGATCCTGGTGTGGATGCATTGGCAACTGGCGTTGTTGATCCTGTTGTTCAACCCATTGGTGATCTACGCCACGGTGCAGTTGGGCAAGCGCGTCAAGCACCTCAAGAAGCTGGAAAACGACAGTACTTCACGCTTTACCCAGGCGCTGACCGAAACCCTCGATGCCATACAGGAAGTACGTGCTGGCAACCGCCAGGGCTTTTTCCTCGGGCGGCTGGGCCAGCGTGCCCAGGAAGTGCGTGACTACGCCATTCATTCCCAATGGAAAACCGACGCGTCGAGCCGCGCCAGTGGCTTGCTGTTCCAGTTCGGTATCGACATCTTCCGCGCCGCGGCCATGCTCACCGTGCTGTTTTCCGACCTGTCCATCGGCCAGATGCTCGCGGTGTTCAGTTACCTGTGGTTCATGATTGGCCCGGTGGAACAATTGCTGAACCTGCAATACGCCTATTACGCGGCAGGCGGCGCGCTGTCGCGCATCAACGAGCTGCTGGCGCGTGCCGATGAGCCGCAATACCCAGGCGGCGCAGACCCGTTCAGCGGGCGCGAGACGGTCGGCATCGAAGTGCGTGGCCTCGACTTCGGCTACGGCGAAGAGCTGGTACTCAACCAGTTGAACCTGGCCATCGCACCGGGTGAAAAGGTGGCAATTGTCGGCGCCAGCGGCGGCGGTAAAAGCACCCTGGTGCAACTGTTGCTGGGGCTCTACACGCCGCAGGCCGGCAGCATTCGTTTTGGCACTGCCACCCAGCAGGAGATCGGCCTGGAGACCATCCGCGAAAACGTCGCGGTGGTGCTGCAACATCCTGCGCTGTTCAACGATACCGTGCGCGCCAACCTGACCATGGGCCGCACCCGCACCGATCAAGCCTGCTGGCAGGCGCTGGAAATCGCCCAACTGGATGCTACTGTCAAGGCATTGCCCTTGGGCCTGGACAGCGTGGTCGGGCGTTCGGGCGTGCGCTTTTCCGGTGGCCAGCGGCAACGCCTGGCCATTGCCCGCATGGTGCTCGCCGAGCCTAAAGTGGTGATTCTGGACGAGGCCACCTCCGCATTGGACGCGGCGACCGAGTACAACCTGCACCAGGCACTGGCGCGGTTTCTCAGCGGGCGTACTACACTGATCATCGCCCACCGGCTGTCTGCGGTGAAGCAGGCTGACCGAGTGCTGGTGTTCGATGGCGGGCACATCGCCGAGGACGGCGACCATCAGCAGTTGATTGCCGATGGCGGGCTGTACGCCAAACTGTACGGACACTTGCAACAAGTGCGTTGATTTAGCTTAGGCTGTGCTATCGGGAGCGGATTTTCGCGTGCGTATCAAGCTGTGCATGTGTAAGGGACTTCATGAAGCAAAAGCGGACTCTCGGAACGCCACGCCTGCTGGGTATTGTCTGGCCCTTTATCGCCGTCGTGTTGTTCCAGGCATTGTTAGGCTGCGTCAGTCTCTACGTGCTTTCGGCAGTGCGGGGCTATGTGGCGGGCGAAAGCCTGTGGTCCAAGGGCCAGAAGGATGCCATCTACTACCTGACCCTCTACGCCGATAACCGCAACGACGCCACCTACCTAAAATACCAGCAGGCCATTGCCGTGCCCCAGGGTGGGCATGAATTGCGCATTGCTCTGGACCGTCCCACCCCCGATACGGACGCGGCCCGCTTGGGCATTCTCAAGGGCGGTAATCATCCGGACGACGTTTCCAGCCTGATCTGGCTATACCTCAACTTCCGTCATTTCAGCTACCTGGAAAAAGCCATTGAGCTGTGGACGGTGGGCGACGGCTACCTCGTGCAGCTCGATGAGCTGGCTCAGGAGATGCACGGCGCCATTACCTCCGGCTACGTCAGCAGTGACGATGTCCATCATTGGAAGGCGCGCATCACGGCCATCAATGAAGGGGTGACGCCCGCTGCCAAGGCGTTCAGCGATGCCCTGGGCGAAGGTTCGCGGATGATCCTGCGCCTGTTGTTGATCACCAACCTGGCGACTGCCTTGGGCCTGATCGTGTTGGCGCTGCTGCGCACCCACAAGCTGCTGGCCCAGCGTCATGCCTTTGCCGATGCGCTGCAAGCGGAGAAGGAGCGGGCGCAGATCACATTGGAGTCGATTGGCGACGGGGTGATTACCACCGACGTCGACGGGGCCATTGCCTATATGAACCCTGCAGCCGAAGCGTTGACCCACTGGCGCTCGGAGCAAGCCCAGGGCCTGCCGCTGGCGGCGCTGTTCAAGCTTTTGAATGAAAACGCCGAGCCCGACGGTTTCACACTGATTGAACACATCGTCAAAGGCCAGTTCAGCGGCGGCAGCGAGCATTCCAAGCTGATCCAGCGCCTGGACGGCAGCACCGTCTCGGTCACCCTGGTGGGCGCGCCGATCCGCAGTGCCGGCAAGGTCAGCGGTGCGGTCCTGGTGCTGCATGACATGACCCAGGAACGCCAGTACATCGCCAACCTTTCCTGGCAGGCCACCCACGACGCGTTGACTGGCCTGGCTAACCGTCGCGAGTTCGAGTTCCGCCTTGAACAGGTGCTGCAACAGGTCGCGCGCCAGCAAAGTGGGCGACATGCCTTGATGTTCCTCGACCTCGACCAGTTCAAGCTGGTCAATGACACCTGTGGCCATGCCGCGGGCGATGAACTGCTGCGCCACATCTGCGCGTTGCTGCAGTCGGACCTGCGCGAGGGCGACACCCTGGCTCGGTTGGGCGGCGACGAGTTTGGTATCCTGCTGGAGAACTGCCCGGCGCCGGTGGCGGAAAAAATCGCCGAGAGCCTGCGCCACACTGTGCAGAGCTTGCACTTCGTGTGGAAGGGTCGGCCCTTCATGACCACCGTCAGCATCGGCCTGGTGCATATCTCGCAAACCCCGACCACCCTGGAAACCTCCCTGCGTGCCGCCGACATGGCGTGCTACATGGCCAAGGAAAAGGGGCGCAACCGGGTGCAGGTCTACCATGTCGACGACTCGGAGTTGTCTCTGCGGTTTGGCGAGATGGCCTGGGTACAGCGGCTGCATATTGCGCTTGAGGAAGACCGCTTTTGCCTTTACGCCCAGGAAATTGCGCCTTTGGGCCCTACCGACGCCGGCAGTGGGCACATCGAAATTCTCCTGCGCCTGCATGACGAAGCGGGGCGGATCATTTTGCCCAACAGTTTTATTCCGGCGGCCGAACGCTACGGGTTGATGACGTCCCTGGATCGTTGGGTAGTGGAAAACGTATTCAAGATTATCGCCCGTTGCATGCATGAGCGCCCGGGCCGCCCCATGGCCATGTGTGCGATTAATCTGTCAGGCATAACCATTGGCGATGATGACTTTTTAGGTTTTTTGCGTCAGAAATTCGATACTTACAACATTCCACCGGAAATGATTTGTTTTGAAATAACTGAAACCAGCGCTATAGCCAATTTGGGCAGCGCGATTCGGTTTATTAATGAACTCAAAGCGTTAGGGTGCCATTTCTCACTCGATGATTTTTGCGCCGGAATGTCCTCATTCGCATATTTGAAACATTTACCTGTAGACTTCCTGAAGATCGATGGAAGTTTCGTAAAGGATATGCTGGACGACCCGATTAACCGCGCCATGGTCGAAGTGATCAACCACATCGGCCACGTCATGGGTAAGCGCACGATTGCCGAGTTTGTTGAAACACCCCAGATCGAACAGGCTTTACTTGAGATAGGTGTGGATTACGCTCAGGGCTACCTGATTGAACGCCCGCAATTGTTTACCTTTGATAGCTTGCAGTGCCGACCTGAGCGGCCGCAGCCACTGTTATTCAAGGCGCCCGGCACTTTCCGCTGAAACATTTGCTGGTCTGTACAATCACACTTGAAAAGGAGCCCCACAGTGATCGACACATTCAACAGAACCGGCCCGCTTATGGAAGCCTCCAGTTACCCCGCCTGGGCGCAGCAATTGATCCAGGACTGTAGCGAGAGCAAGCGTCGGGTTGTCGAGCACGAACTGTATCAGCGCATGCGTGACAACGCCCTCAGCGCCAAGACCATGCGCCACTACCTGATTGGTGGTTGGCCGGTGGTGGAACAGTTTGCCTTGTACATGGCGCAGAACCTGACCAAGACCAAGTTTGCCCGTCATCCTGGGGAGGATATGGCGCGCCGTTGGCTCATGCGCAACATCCGCGTGGAGCTCAACCATGCCGACTATTGGGTCAATTGGGCGCGGGCTCACGGCGTCAGCCTTGAAGAACTGCAAGCGCAGGAGGTGCCGCCTGAGTTGCACGCCCTGAGTCATTGGTGCTGGCACACCAGCTCGGCGGATGCGTTGATCGTCGCGATTGCCGCCACCAACTACGCGATCGAGGGGGCGACGGGGGAGTGGTCCGCCGTGGTCTGCTCTACCGGTGTGTATGCTGCCGCCTTCCCTGAGGAAGATCGCAAGCGGGCGATGAAGTGGCTGAAGATGCACGCCCAGTACGATGACGCCCACCCTTGGGAAGCCCTGGAAATCATCTGCACGCTGGCCGGGACCAACCCGAGCAAGGCCCTGCAGGAAGAGTTGCGCCAGGCGGTATGCAAGAGCTACGACTACATGCACTTGTTCCTGGAAAGCTGCATGCGTCTAGAGCATACAGAGAAAGACAAGGCGCCAGCCGTTCGCGAGCGCCCTGTGCGCATCGCCAGCGAGGCGTAGCGGTAACTGTGGCGAGGGAGCAATCTCCCTCGCCACAATTGACTTTACCCCGCCATCGCCAAGCGGTTACGACCTTCGCGCTTGGCCACATACAACGCATTGTCGGCCCGACGCAGCAGGCTTTCAGCCGACTCGGCCGCCAGCAGCGTCGAGCAGCCGAGGCTCACGGTCAGTTCTATTCGCGTGCCCTCCACCCAGTAGTCCTGGGCTTGTGCCGCCTGGCGCAGGCGCTCTCCCACCATCCTCGCGGCATCGCGACCGGTGTTGGACAGCAGGATCAAAAACTCCTCCCCGCCAAACCGGAACACCATGTCCACGTTGCGCAGCTGGCGTTTGATCGCCCCGGCCACGGCGCGCAGCACGCTGTCGCCCGCGGCATGCCCATGGGTGTCGTTGATTTTCTTGAAGTGGTCGATGTCCAGCATCAACAACGACAGCGGGTGCAAATGCCGGCGTGCCATGTCGATTTCTCTCTGCAGCGTCTGGTCCATGGCCACACGGTTGCCGGTTTCGGTCAACGGGTCACGCAGGGCGCTGCGGGTGGCGGCGCGGTAGAGCAGGGCGTTGCGCATCGGATAAAGCAAGGTCACCAGCAGGAGTTCGAGCTGGCTCAGTTCTTCTTCAAGCAACCGCTGGTTGCGACGAAAGACCAGTTCCCCCAGATGCTCGCCTTCATGGCTCAGGGTGTAGCTGACGGAGTGATGACCCCGGTGGCCAAACTCCAGGCGCAGGTCGCTGGCGGCGTGACGGTATTGCAACGCGTCCAGCGGCACCAGGCGCTGAACTTCACGAAAGAACAGGCCCAGGATGCGCTCCGGCTCCAGGCTGGTCTGCAACTGCTGGTTCAGTTGCTGGCGAAGTTCGGCAAGGGTGGCGGGGCGACGTGGGCGTAAGGATGGCTGGCCAAATCCCAGGCGTTGCAATTTGGCACTGTCAAAGTCAATTGCGTTGGTCTGGGTGGGGGTTTTCATAAGCGGGTGGCCTCTAAGGAAACTCTGAAAAAGACTTCCAAATCTGGTGAGATACGGCTGTCCCACGAACTGAACGGTTGAGCCCCGATGAAGCAAATGTCTTTCGCTGATGCCGAGTACGCAGGCAAACGTAAGCAGACCCGCCGTGAGCGTTTCCTGATTGAGATGGATCAGGTCGTGCCCTGGAAAGGCCTGATTGCGTTGATCGAGCCGCATTATCCGAAGGGTGAAGGCGGTCGTCCGGCGTATCCGTTGATGGCCATGCTGCGGGTTCATCTGATGCAAAACTGGTTCGGCTACAGCGATCCGGCGATGGAAGAGTCCCTCTACGAAACCACGATTCTGCGCCAGTTTGCCGGGCTGCATTTGGATCGGATTCCGGATGAAACCACGATCCTCAACTTCCGCCGGCTGTTGGAAAAACATGAGCTGGCCGGTGGGATTTTGCAGGTCATCAACGGCTATTTGGGCGACCGAGGTTTGCTGCTGCGTCAGGGAACTGTGGTCGATGCGACGATCATTCATGCGCCCAGTTCGACCAAGAACAAGGACGGTAAACGCGACCCCGAAATGCACCAGACAAAGAAAGGAAATCAGTACTATTTCGGGATGAAATCGCACATCGGTGTCGATGTTGAATCCGGTCTGGTACATAGCGTGGTGGGCACGGCGGCGAATGTGGCGGACGTGACTCAGGTCGATCAGTTGCTGCATGGCGAGGAAACTTACGTCTCTGGCGATGCCGGTTACACCGGCGTGGAGAAGCGTGCGGAGCATCAACATCGCCAGATGATCTGGTCGATCGCAGCGCGCCCCAGCAGCTATAAGAAGCATGCAAAAAAGAGCCTGATCGGTCGCATGCGCCGCAAAATCGAATACGCGAAAGCTCAAGTCCGGGCCAAGGTTGAGCATCCATTCAGGGTGATCAAGCGCCAGTTTGGTTATACGAAAGTCCGCTTCCGAGGCTTGGTGAAAAACACCGCGCAGCAGACCACACTGTTTGCCTTATCGAACCTGTGGATGATGCGAAAACGACTGTTGAATGCAGGCGAGGTGCGCCTGTGATGTGGACAATGAGCCCTGAAAAGGTGCTATTCCGCAAAAAACAGTGAACTGACAGGAGGAAAGGTCTGATTTTCGATTAAGTCGGTGTTTTTTGAACCTCAGACAGCGAGGCCGTTAAAAACGGCTGCTTACTTCAGACCTTCCCTAAGCACTGGGCTGTCTTACAGGCGGGATGAGAGTGGCGAGTGCCAAGCGTCTTACTGATCCGTCAGTTCCGTAAAACATTGGAAACAGTTTAAACCGCTTTTCTTTGGGTTATAACCCCGGGGCACTGCCGCACGTCTTGTCATCGCCGAACCTGCTTGAACAGTACTGGAGCGAGATTCATGCCAAGTGTATTTGGTTGGTAAAAATCCTTATAAATCAATTAACTAATTTTTAAGTAAGAAAAGTCTGTTAAAGCATGGCGCCAGTTATTTGGCTGATTGGGGCCGGCGTTACTGCCGGCCCGGTTAACCTTACTGTTTCGGTGGGGCGAGTTGTTTGTCGCAAATAAACAACGCTTCGGTTATCCGCACACAACGTACACCATCCCTCATCACTACTAGACCAAGGTGGTACGGTCGATCTGCGCGATGGAGGTGACCCCGGTCAGGGTCATGGCCACGCGCATTTCCTTGGCGAAGATGTCCAGCAGGTTCTCTACCCCATGCTGGCCCTCGGCGGCCAGCGCATAGGCGGTGGCACGCCCTAGCAGGCATGCCTTGGCACCCAGGGCTAGCATGCGCACCACGTCGAGCCCGGAGCGAATGCCCGAGTCCACCAGCACGGTCAGGTCATCGCCTACCGCTTCGGCAATCGGCGGCAACGCCTTGGCCGTGGAGAGCACCCCGTCGAGCTGGCGGCCGCCATGGTTGGAGACCACGATGCCGTCGGCCCCGAAACTCACCGCGTCCTTGGCGTCCTGCGGGTCGAGGATGCCCTTGATGATCATCGGGCCTTTCCAGAACTCGCGGATCCATTCCAGGTCTTTCCAACTGATCGACGGGTCGAAGTTGTTGGCCAGCCAGCCAATGTAGTCCTCCAGGTGGGTGGGTTTGCCCAGGTATTTGGAGATATTGCCCAAGTCGTGGGGGCGGCCCATCAAGCCCACATCGAAGGCCCATTGCGGCTTGGTCACTGCCTGCAACATGCGCCGCTGCGCCGCGTAGGGGCCGGACATGCCGGAGTGAGCGTCACGGTAGCGTGCGCCCGGTGTCGGCATGTCAACGGTGAACACCAGCGTTGTCACCCCGGCGGCCTGCGCCCGCTCCAGGGCGTTGCGCATGAAACCGCGATCCTTGAGCACATACAGCTGGAACCAGATCGACTGCGGGCTTTGCGAGGCCACTTCCTCAATCGAACACACCGACACTGTCGACAGGCAAAAAGGGATGTTTTTGTTGGCCGTCGCCTTGGCTGCTTGCACTTCACCGCGTCGCGCATACATGCCGGTCAGCCCGACGGGGCTGAGGATGACCGGCATCGCCAGTTCCGTGCCGAACAAATGGGTGCTCAGGCTCAGGTTGTCGACATTGCGCAGGATGCGTTGGCGCAGGCTGATCTCGGCCAGGTCCGAACTGTTGGCGCGCAGCGTGTGCTCGGCGTAGGCGCCGCCGTCGATGTAATCGAACAGAAAGCGCGGCAACTTGCGCTTGGCCGCAGCGCGGTAGTCGGAAGCGGACGAGATGATCATCGACGGTGTCTCCACAGGGCAAAGTGCTACACCCTAAGCAAAGTTATGCCATGATGAAAACAACTTTTATCACTGCCATCCAGTCGTTACAGGAATACTGATGAACCTACGAACACTGCGTGCGTTTGTCGAAGTGGTGCGCCAGGGTGGGTTCTCCCAGGCGGCCGAAGTGGTTGCCCTGACCCAGTCCACCGTCAGCAAAGCGGTCAAGACCCTTGAGGACGAATTAGGCATGCCGCTGCTCAATCGCCTTGGCCACAAGAACGAACTCACCGCCGCCGGCGAAATTGCCTACCGCCGCGCCTTGGTAATGCTCGCCGAACGCACCGACCTGATGGCTGAAATCAACGACCTGCGCGGTCTCAAGCGCGGCGTGCTGCGCATCGGTCTGCCGCCGGTAGGGTGCGGCGTGCTGTTCGCGGCCATGTTTGCCACTTACCGCAGCCGCTACCCGGGCATCGACATCGAACTGACCGAATACGGCAGTAAAAGGCTGCGCGAATGCCTGGAAGCGGGGGAGGTTGACCTCGCCGCCTTGCTGCTACCGGTTGATGAAGGCTTCGACTACCAACCGGTGCGCAACGAGCCATTGATCGCCGTGTTGCCCATGGGCCACCCATTGGCCCGGCGCAAGCGCATCGACTTCACCGACCTGGCCGACTCGCCGTTCATCCTGTTCGAAGCCGGCTTTGCCCTCAACGCCAAGATCCTCAGCGCCTGCGAACGTAAAGGCGTGACACCCAAAGTCACCGCTCGCAGTGGGCAAATAGACTTTATCGTCGACCTGGTCACCGCCGGGCTGGGCGTCGCCTTCCTGCCCCGGATGCTGGCGCACAAACACCAACACCCCGGCATCGCCTTGATCCCCCTGGACGAGCCCCACACCGATTGGCACATCGCCCTGGCCTGGCGCGCCAGCGCCCACCTGCCACCGGCAGCGCGGGCCTGGTTGGAACTGGCCAGGGAACCGTCGTATTCAAGCGAACAGGGGGGGGATTTGCGGAAAATTTCTGATGGCGCTTGACTTCTTCTTTTTAATCAGTAACATGCGGCGCATTCCGCGATAGCTCAGTTGGTAGAGCAAATGACTGTTAATCATTGGGTCCCTGGTTCGAGTCCAGGTCGTGGAGCCAGATAGAGAAAAGCCTGCAGAGATGCAGGCTTTTTTTGGTGCGCCAGGCATGGCGCGTTGCGCGCAAGCGCAACCAGCTTGGCTGTGGTGGCCACGCTGGTGACTGGGAGGTGAAAGTCCTCTACACACCCGGCAAGGGGAAGTGTTAGCCAGAGGCAAGGGTGTCGCGGGTGACTGCGAATCTGAAGGAAGCCCGAGGCAAAATGCTGGCCTGACGAACAGGAAGCGGATAGAGGCGGCGCAGCGGGGTAAGAAGGCCAAAATCTTCAAAGCCCAATACTTGCACGGAACGCTGTGACGTAGATCCGACAGGCATAAGCAGGAAGGTCGCGCGAATTACCCTGGGAGATCTGCACGTTTGCCAGTGTGCTACCGAGCGTCGAGAGGCGATGGGATGAGCGTGCAGAAGTCAGCCGAAGCCGTAGTAAGTGGCGAATAACCGCGCCACCAAGGGCCGAACAGGTTATGCCGCCAGTAGGCGTCAGAGTCTCGTTGAATACCGAAATGCAGAAATTTCTCCAAGAGAAGACTGTGACTCCGAGTCCCGGACAGAATCCGAGGATGACGGCTGACAGCGCAAAGGTATCGACGGCATCTGTGACGTGGACGAACGCGGAGCCGGACACGCTGATGGCGCGGGTGCTTGCACCGGCCAACCTCAGACGTGCGTATCAGCGCGTGGTCAGCAACAAGGGCGCGCCGGGTGCCGATGGCATGACGGTCGACGACTTGGCGGACTACGTGAATCAGTATTGGCCGATCCTCCAGAGGAGGTTGCTGGCCGGCGAATACCACCCGCAAGGTGTACGCGCCGTCGACATCCCCAAACCCAAAGGCGGCACCCGACAACTGGGCATTCCCTGCGTCGTGGATCGCCTGATCCAACAGGCACTGCTGCAACAGCTCACGCCGATCTTCGACCCGCTGTTTTCGGATTACAGCTACGGCTTCCGTCCGGGCAGAAGCGCCCACCAAGCCATCGAGACAGCCCGCGCCCATGTGGCGGCAGGGCATCGCTGGTGCGTGGAACTCGATCTTGAGAAATTCTTTGACCGGGTCAACCACGATCTCCTGATGGCGTACGTGGCGCGCCAAATCGTAGATAAACGCGTGCTCAGACTGATCCGGCGGTACCTCCAAGCCGGTGAGATGTCGGGTGGGATCGCCAGCCGACGGCAGGAAGGGACGCCGCAAGGCGGCCCGCTCTCGCCGTTGCTGTCGAACATCCTGCTCAACGAACTCGACCGCGAGCTGGAACGGCGGGGTCATCGCTTCGTGCGTTATGCCGACGATGCGAACATCTATGTGCGCAGCCCTCGTGCTGGCGAACGAGTGATGGCCAGTGTTGAGCGCTTCCTGAATCAGCGCCTGAAACTAACGCTGAATCGGGATAAGAGCCGAGTAGCCGGGTCTTGGATGTGTGATTACTTGGGTTACGGGATGAGCTGGCATCAGCAACCGAGACTGAGAGTGGCGACGATGAGCCTGGGTCGCTTGCGCGACCGGCTCAGAGAGCTGCTACGTAAAGCGCGGGGCCACAAGGTGGCGACTGTCATCGAGCGGATAAACCCCGTGCTGCGCGGATGGGCGGGCTACTTCAAGCTGAGCCAGAGCAGACGGCCACTTGAGGAATTGGACGGCTGGGTGCGTCACAAGCTTCGCTGTATCGTCTGGCGTCAATGGAAGCGGCCCTCTACGAGGGCGCGCAACTTGATACGCTTGGGACTTAATGCGGCGCGGGCGTGGAAATCGGCAGTCAATGGCCGAGGCCCATGGTGGAACTCGGGAGCGCCCCATATGAATCAGGCGTTGCCGAAGAAGCTGTGGGACCGCCTCGGGCTGGTCTCGATACTGGATACGATAAACCGACTTAACCGTATAACCTGAACCGCCGTATACGGAACCGTACGTACGGTGGTGTGAGAGGACGGCGGATGTGAATCCGCCTCCTACTCGATCCTTGAATTTGACCCGGCAATCCAGACGCTTAGCGCGCTTCGTATGGCGCCATCAGCGGGCATGATCCGCATGCTTATTTGAAGGCCGTGCTCACGCGCCTGCCGTTGCAGCGGGCGAGTGAGATTGAAGCGGCTTGGTCCTACGCGATTTTGATTACTACCTTACCAAAGGCGCCTCTGGCCAGATGTTCGTACGCTTCGCGTGCTTGATCAAATGGATACACGTGGTCGATTACCGGGCGAATCTTGTGCTCGTTCAAGAATTCGTTCATTCGGTCAAATGACGAGCGTGGAGCAACGGCTATGCCGCGAATCGTTGTTTGCCGGAAAATCATAGGCATCAGGTTCAAGGCGGAGGTCTGGCCTGTCAGAAAGCCGATCTGTGCAATACGTCCACCTGCCTTTGTCGCAGCAATCGATTGGTTGATGCCGTCCCCGCCCGCCACATCCAGCAGCAGATCCACTCCCTTGCCGTCAGTGAGCTTCAGAACTTCCTCTGCCCACTCAGGAGTGGTGCGATAATTCACACCCGCAACCGCGCCCAGTTTTTTTACAGCTTCCAGATTGTCATCACGGCTGGAGGTGACGATAACCTTGGCTCCCAAAGCGGTAGCAATTTGTGCTGCAAAAACAGAAACACCTCCCGAGCCCTGAACCAAAACGGTTTGGCCGGCCTCTATCTGGCCATAGTCGACGAGCGCATACCACGCCGTCAGAGCAGCAATTGGAAGGGTCGCTGCTTCCTCATCAGACATATTGTCGGGGGCACGTACTGCGCTGTCTTCATGGATGATCATGTATTGCGCCAGACCACCAGGCAATGGCGAGCCGAAACAGTAGTTGGGTTCATCTGGCCCAGGCATGCCGTCCAACCAACGGGAGTAGAGGTGTGAGTTGACCCGATCTCCGATAGCAAAGCGGCTGACACCTTCACCTACTGCCACGACAGTTCCCGCCGCATCGCTGACGGGGATCAGCGGCTTGGGCACCATGTGAGGTTCATAGATGCCGTCAACGATGGCCTTGTCCCGGAAATTGAGTGATACAGCGCCTACTTTAACCAGCAGCTCACCCGCTCGGGGCACGGGGGTTTCCGTTTCGCCCTGCACGAGATTATCCAAGCCGAAATCTTTTAGAAGCCACGCTTTCATTTTCTGTCTCCAACAATTTTGAATGTGCAGGGGAGCAAAGCTCCTCCTTTACGCTGAGGACATTGTTAAGGTTTCGCGGCCCTAGATAAATGTGCAGAAACGAACAGGATTGTTATCCTGATCAGCAATAATCATCCCGTTAACACGCTTCCCGAGAAGAGACTTATGGAGCTTCTACAGTCGATGCAAGTATTCGCCAAGCTAGCGGAGTTGGGGAGCTTCACCAAAGTCGCTGAGGCAATGCAGGCCGGGCGACCGCACGTCACACGCACCATTCAGGATCTGGAAGCCTCGCTGGGTGTCCGTCTGTTCCAGCGCACTACGCGTAAAGTAAAACTGACTGCTGAGGGAGAGCGGTTTTACGAACGCGTCAAAGAGATTTTAGCAACCATCGCAGAAACCACTTCCATGTTCGACCGTAGTGGATCGACGTTGCGAGGGCGGCTTCGAATTGACATCCCTACTGCATTTTCCCAGCACAGCTTCATGGAAAGCCTTAGGAGGTTTACCGAGGCATTTCCCGAAATCGAGCTTGTGCTAGGCGTGACCGACCGTACGGTAGATCTCGTAGCCGAGGGCATCGACTGTGTATTGCGAATGGGTGAACTTCCGGATTCAAGCATGGTGGCTAGAGAAATTGGCACCGCCACCATGGTGACCTGTGCGTCTGCAGGTTATCTCCAAGCCTGCGGTGCACCCATAACCCTACAAGATCTAGTAGACCACCAATGTGTCAGCTTCCTTTCCGGTCAAAATAACAGACCGCTGCCTTGGCACTTCTCGGTAGACGGCGAAGATCGTCCACATACGCCTCGGCGTGGAATCACCGTGAATGAGTCGAATGCCTACGTTCAATGCGGTGTTGCAGGCTTCGGCATTGTTCAAGCGCCTGGAATTGCCGTTGAGACATTCCTCGCAAGCGGAGAACTGATCGAAGTGCTCAAGGCATTTCGTCCAAAGCCTCGCCTGGTTTCCGTGCTTTATCCAAGCAGAACGCATCTTGCGCCTCAGGTCGAGGCATTTGTGGATTGGCTGAAGGAACATTTTCCGGTGCTACACCCCAACTGGTTCACAGCGCACTAACCATTGTTTTGTAGTGGGGCTAGTCGTAACTGGCCAATGTTGATTTTGTCCGAGTCTGGCCCCCTAGCTTCCTGAGGGCGGCAAGGCGTCAGTTCTCCATAGGCGTAGGAACACCCATTCACCTGGTGCTAGCGAATGTGGCCGCGGGAATATCAACGGCTTTTAATAATTCACTATTATGAGAACTATGATCAGTGCATAGGTGTAGACGCTAACTCAAAACCACCATTGATAACGAACTGAACGCCCATACAAACCAGTAGAAAACCAACGACTCGGGAAATTGCATCGATTCCTGACTCACCAAGCACTTTCATGATTCGCCCCGAACATCGTAAAGCTATCCAGAAAATAAGCGCAGTAATGATGAATACGGTTGCGGCTGCAAGGTGAATGACGAGTGGCAGGGTCTGGTAGGTCGACTGCAGGGTAGAGGCGGAGCTGATAAGCAACGCTATCGTGCCGGGGCCTGCTGCACCAGGAAGAGCTAAAGGTACAAATGACAGATCGCGGAAATGTGGGGTTGATTTCTCTTTCTCTGAAAGGAAATCTTTCTGAACCTCTGTTTCGTCAGGTGTCGTTGCTGGAAAAAGCATGGCGAAACCGATGTAGGTAACGATCAGGCCTCCGGCTATTCTCAAGCCGGGGACAGATATTCCGAATACCTGCATTACCAGGCTGCCTCCGTAGAAGCTGACAAACATAATCAGAGCTACATATAAGCTTGCCTTCAGGATTTGCCGGTTACGCTCTACTGTAGGCAGCTTTCCTCCAAGGCCTAGTAAAAGGGAGATGCTAGTTAGAGGATTGGCCATAGGAAGCAGGGCCAATAGTCCGACAAGAACATGATGAAAGTAATTGCCCATAGTGTTTTTACTCGGTTATGCAACGAATAGGAGGCTATAAGATTATTAAGGTCGTACGTCATCTGCCCTAACGAACCGATATCAAGTCAGGACTCAATCGGGAAAGTATTTTTTTGCCTCTTCCGTGGTATAGCGCAGAAAGATCTGCACCGCCTGCGGAATCAAGCGTCGTGACAGTAGAAAAGCATACAGCGACATGTTCTGGAGGGTATAGCCAGGTAAAATACGTACCAGTTTTCCGCTCTCAACGGCCTCATTGGCGCTGGGCAAATTGAACTGCGCGATGCCAAGTCCGCGCAGAGTAAGATCCATGCGCGCATCGTTCGGTGTGGCAAGCAGGATGGCTTGCACCGGCATCAGGTGTTTATGTCCTTGGGGGTCGATGAGCTCCCACTCGGGTTCTCCCTGACGCCCAAGGCAGGGCCATTGCAGGAGATCGTCCGGTACACGGGGAGGTTTCCTGCCGGCCAGTAACAGGGGAGAAGCGAATAACCCTTGTGGCATTGAACAGATTGGCCGAGCAACCAGCGACTTGTTAATCACTTCGGCGCGGCGATGACTAAAGTAGACATCCACTGGCTCTTCAATGGGGTTTGGCACGCGTGTGCTGGCCTCCACTTCAAAATGAATTTCGTGCTGTTCTTCCAGCATTCGAGCGATAGCCGGGTTGATAAACCAGTGCACAACCTCGGGCGATCCGACGACCCGGATACGTCCTCTAATTTTTCCATCATCCGACTTGATCGCGCTTTCAACCTCCTGAAGGCCTTCGAACAAGGGCGCGATTTCGCTATAGAGCCGCTCGCCCGGGTCCGTCAATCGCATAGAGGGCATCCGATTGAACAAGCGCAGACCCAGGTGCTCCTCCAGCCGGGTCACGGCGCGACTGATGCTTGAAGTGTTCTGCCCAAGCCGTTCAGCCGCACGGCTGAAGTTCAATGTTTGCGCGGCAACGAGGAAGGTGTGGTATTCGCTCCACATGGCGTTGCTTTTATGCAATGTATAGTTGCTCCATATGGCATGGCTAAAATTAATAGACTAACACTATCATCACCAAGTCTGAGAGCCATTTAGCGTATAGGAGTTCAACTGTGACCTCGATAAATCGTATTTTTGCCAGCCTAGTTGCCTTGATGGGGCTGGGGCTATTGTTAGGTGGAGCTTACCTCTTAACCCTTGGCGGATCGTTTTATTACGTGCTGGCCGGATGGGCCTATCTGAGCGCTGGCGTCATGCTTTGGCGTAGGCAAGTTTGTGGAGTATGGCTGCTGGTAGCGGTTGCCGTGCTGAGTGTTCCATGGGCGCTCTGGGAGTCAGGCACGTTCTATTGGGCGCTGTTTCCACGCCTGCTCGTACCGGCAGCGATGGCGAGCATCGGCTTGCTCCTGTTATCCACTTGGTCGCCTGCGGACTCCCGGCGCCGGATACGCGGCCTGGGTGTACTAGCGCTATTAGGGACGGCTGTGTTCTTTGGGTTTGCCTTTACTCCACATGGTGTCGTCTCGCCTGTCTCGGGCACACCTTTTACTGCAGCAGCCACAAACACCACGCCTTCAAATTGGTCCGCATATGGCCGAACCACTGCGGGTACGCGCTACGCGCCCTTTACGCAGATCAACCGTGACAACGTTCAGGACCTGAAAGTGGCCTGGACCTATCGTACCGGCGCGAAGATCCAGTTGGACAAGGGCGCCGTGGATTCGAACACCCCATTGCAAATTGAAGATACGTTGTTCACTTGCACACCCGATGATCGCATTGCTGCCATCGATGCAGATACGGGGGTAGAACGTTGGAAATTCGATACCCATAGTGCATCTCCTATCTGGAACCGTTGCCGCGGCCTGGGTTACTACAAGCTCAAGGAGGCGCCGGCTGATGGCGTCTGTGCGGAACGAATCGTCAATTCCACCATCGATGCGCGCCTGATCGAACTAGATGCCAAGACCGGCAAGCAGTGCCCAGGTTTTGGCAGCGACGGCGTCGTCGACCTGAAGCAGGGCATGGGCGACGTTAAGCCTGGGTTCTACTTTCAGACTTCCGCGCCGCTGGTGGCGCGCGACTACATTATTATCAGTGGCTGGGTAGTTGATAACTACAGCCGCGGTGAGCCGTCAGGCGTGATCCGCGCCTTTGATGCCCGCACCGGCGCACTGGCATGGGCGTGGGACCTGGGCAACCCGGACATAACCGGCTTGCCACCGGCGGGGCAGACCTACACGCCCGGCACGCCCAACATGTGGACCGCCGCTGCCTATGACGACCAGTTGGGTCTTATCTATGCGCCGCTGGGAAATGCCACGCCGGACTTTTTCGGCATGGAGCGACCACCGCACTCGGATGAATACAACTCTTCCCTTGTCGCCCTCGATATCATGACGGGCCGCCCGAAATGGAAATTCCAGACCGTCCATCACGACATCTGGGACTACGACTTGCCTTCTCAACCCGCGCTGGTCGATTTGCCTGACGGCCAAGGCGGAACCATCCCCGGGGTATTGCAAACCACCAAGCGTGGCCAGCTTTTCCTGTTAAATCGCGCCACCGGAGAGCCGATTGCGGACGTCGTCGAAAAGCCCGTGCCTACGGCCGGTGCGGTACCTGAAGAAAAGCTTTCGCCTACACAGCCTTATTCGGTAGGGATGCCGACTATCGGTGCCGAACACCTCACCGAGAAGAAGATGTGGGGGGCAACCATGTTCGACCAACTCATGTGCCGCATCATGTTCAAGCAACTGCGCTACGAGGGCGACTTCACGCCGATCGGTCTGACCAAGGCGCTGGATCAGCCCGGCAATATCGGAGGATTCAACTGGGGTAGCGTCTCCTACGACCCCGTTAATCATCTGGCTTATATGAACGATATCCGGGTGCCGAACATCTTTTGGCTGATGCCTCGTGATGAATTCAATACTTGGACAAAAACCCACCAGATCGAGGTGAGCGGACATGGGCCGTCACCGCAGTTGAAAACACCTTACGGTCAAGCCATTTATATCTGGATGTCATCCCTAGGGGTTCCGTGCAACCAGCCGCCCTATGGGACCGTCACGGCGGTCGATCTGAATACGCACAAGGTGGCCTGGCAAGTGCCGGCTGGCACCACAGAGCAATTGGGGCCACTGGGTATCGCATCACACCTGCCCATGCCCATGGGCATGCCAACTTATGCAGGAACGATGACCACGGCAGGCGGCCTAGTATTCTTTGCCGGTTATCAGGACTACTACATCCGGGCATACGACGGGCAAAGTGGCAAACTCCTCTGGGAACATGAATTACCGGTCGGCGCCAGCGCCACGCCGATCTCCTACGTCTCGCCGACGACGGGCAAACAGTACGTTGTCATTTCCGTAGGCGGGGCAGCGCATTCTCCCGACACCGGTGACTATGTAATGGCCTTCAGCCTTCCGACATCCCAACCGTGAAGCATCTGCAGCGACAGCAAAAGAAGGCGTTACCTGTACATGGCCAGCGCTGAATACGTGTTCAAAGCTGACGAGAAACCGGCGATGGCGGGCAGTCCTTATAAGCCCAGGCTGTCGCCGGCCAGGCGTGGCATATATTTTGTCGTAGGCTTATTCCTCGGGACCTGCACGACGCTGTGCAACGGCCTGGTGGCGAGCAATCTAGGCGTAATCTCTGGCTCTATTGGCGAGTACACGGCTCAGGTCTCGTGGTTGGTGGCAGTTTTTTTGGCGATCAATGCCAGCGCCAACCTGACCTTGGTCAAGGCCCGGATGCAGTTCGGAATCCCTTTGGTCACGGCAAGCATTGTCGGTACCTACATCGCTGCCTGTGTGCTGCAGTTACTGTGGCCCACTTTGACAACTGCGGTCATTGCCACGGCGATCAACGGCTTGATGTGCGCGACGTTGATCGCCTTGAGTACCTATTATCTGATGCAGGCCATAGCCCCATCGGCCCAGCCGATGGCCCTGATTATCAGCGTAGGGCTTACCCAGATAGGATCGCCGGTGGCGCGCATGATTCCCGTGGAATTTCTCGCCTCGGAACATTGGCTGGGGCTGCACTTGTTGAATCTAGGCATTGGTATGGCGGTGTTGGGTGTGACGTTGGCGGTGCCTTTGCCACGCAGTGATAGGGCCAGCGTGTTTGCTGCCTCGGACGCAGTGGTGATTGTATTGCTGGTTTCATCCTTCCTGCTGTTTGCCGGTGTGCTTGGCCTCGGCCGGAGCTATTGGTGGACCGACGCGCCCTTTCTCGGCTGGATGCTGGTGGCGGCTATCTCGTTGCTGGTGACGGTGGTGTTCATTGAACGACGTCGGCGTCAGCCGCTGTTGCAATTGGAATGGCTGGGCAGTTTCGACTTGATGCGTTTTGTTGCGATTGCGCTGCTGGTTCGGCTATCGCTGGCCGAGCAGACTTTCGGCTCGGTAGGTTTGCTATCAATGGGCGGGCTCAATAACGATCAGTTGCGTGTCCTGTTTGCGTGCGTACTGGTGTCGATGCTGATGGGGATCGTCGTCGCTTGCCTGACGTTGTCGCCCAAACGTATCCCCTGGCAGGTCATGGTCGCGGCGTTGTTTATCGCAACGGGAGCGTATCTGGACTCGCAATCCACCAGCCTCACGCGTGCGCCGCAACTGTACCTGAGCCAGTGTTTGATTGGGTTCGGTGCGACGCTGTTCATCGGGCCTGCCTTGATCTTTGGCTTTCTCAAACTGTTCGCGAAGGGACCTCAGTACATGATCACGCTCGTGGTCCTGTACGGGGCGAGCCAGAGTATCGGCAGCCTGGCAGGGTCGGCTGTAATGGGCAGCTACGAGTTCATCAGAACCCAGTCCCATATCGCTAGCCTGGCGGACAGTGCGCCGATCACCAATCCCCTTGTCGTAGCGCGCCTCGGCATTGGCGAGGCGTTGCTTTCGAGTCATATAGCCGACCCGGAACAGCGCCAGAAACAGAGCAGCAAGCTGCTAGGACAAGCGTTGCAGCAACAGGCTAGCGTACTGGCATTCAATGACGTCTTTCGCATCGTGTCAGTGCTGGCTTTTGGCACCGCGCTGTATGTGTTTTATCTGCAGATGTCGGCTTTTTTCCTCTCGCGCATCCGTCGCGAGCCTGAGAACGTAAATGACTGATTCCATGACTGTTCCATCGGATGTTGAACACACTGCTTTTCATTGGTCGCCCCCGCCCCGGGGCCGTTTGCAAGGCATTATCATGGTGCTGGCTGCGATTGGCGTTATTACGATCGTCCTGTACATCTGGAAGTTGCCGCCTTTTGACGCAGGTCTGCAACAGACAGATAACGCCTATGTGAGGGGGCGAACCACGGTGATTGCCCCTCAGGTCAGCGGCTATATCGTCCAGGTGGCCGGGCAAGATTTCGCGCAGGTCAAGCGAGGCGAGGTCCTTGTGCGTATTGACGATGAGGTCTATCAGGCGCAGGTAGATGAGGCGACGGCCAATCTTGGCGTCGCCAATGCCGACCTCTCCAACAACCAGCAGGCGCACGCTGCTCGCATGGCGGGCATCGAGAGTCATGTTGCAGCTATGGCCGGTGCGCAGGCGCGCTTATTGCGTGCCCGCGCTGACATGCAGCGCGCAAACGCGTTGGTCATGGATGGCGCCATTTCTACGCGCGAGCGCGACCAGGC
Organism: Pseudomonas sp. CCI1.1; assembly: GCF_034348165.1. Classification (NCBI taxonomy): domain Bacteria; kingdom Pseudomonadati; phylum Pseudomonadota; class Gammaproteobacteria; order Pseudomonadales; family Pseudomonadaceae; genus Pseudomonas; species Pseudomonas sp. CCI1.1. Next base: position 2,502,321 of record NZ_CP133780.1, on the reverse strand, counting down.
ACGAGCCGATTTCAGTCAAGCCCAGGCCGAGGTACAGCAGGCGGGTGCGCAAGAGTCGATTGCTCGGGAGGAGTTGCGTACCGTGGATGTCGGCCGTGAAGGTCTGGAAGCCCAGGTGCGGGTGGCACAGGCAAAACTGCGTGCGGCTCAGATTGATCTTAATCACACGGTCATCCAGGCGCCGGAGGATGGCGTGCTTGGAGAAGTGGGCGTGCGGTTGGGCCAATTCGTGACCCACGGCACACAATTGATGTCGGTAGTGCCCGCTGATCACTGGATAGTCGCGAACTACAAGGAGGCGCAGACTAAGGCTATTGCGCCCGGCCAGATCGCGACGCTCAGGATTGATACGTTAGGAGGGGCGACGCTAACGGGGCATGTCGAGCGGCTCTCACCAGCGACGGGCTCGGAATTCGCGGTGCTCAAGCCGGACAATGCAACGGGCAATTTCGTCAAGGTACCGCAGCGTATCGGGGTGCGCATATCTGTTGATCCGGACCAGCCTTTCGAGTCTTCGCTGCGCCCGGGCATGTCGGTTGAGGTCGATGTCGATACGCGTCATCGGTGAGGAGGCGGGTAGTGGGCCATCAGCATTCAGTTGCTGTTGAGAGCCCCCTGGAGCGTATGGACAGGTAGTGGGTCCCAGGTCCGGCTTTCCCGTAGGGCACACGTGCCCCGTAATCTGAGGGTGCTTTACTTTGCCACGACGTTGTCCCGTGTAAAAAATATGCGAGCGTGCCGAGGTTGAGAGCGTTTCAAGATTGGCTATTCGAGGAGGTTCATGCGGCTTAGGGCATGCACACGAAATCAGCAATCACATCGGTAGCTCAGTTCAGCGTTCGGCGAACGCTGTCTTATGAGGTGTGACTAATTTATGATGCCAGGATGATAAATTTGGATGCAGCATCATGAGTACACGTTCAGACCTTTTGACCAGCGCCGAGGTTCTGCTGCGCACGAAAGGCTATGCGGCCTTCAGCTATGCCGACCTTGCGGACGACATCGGCATTAAAAAGGCGAGTATTCATCATCACTTCCCCACCAAGGAAGGCTTGGCAATTGCCATCGTCGAGAGCTACCTGTTCCGGTTTAAAAAGCAGCTGGACGCTATCAATGATGAACACGTCAGTGTTGTCGACCGGCTGAATGCCTTCGCCTTGATGTTCGCTCACAGCAGCCTGAACGGGATGCTTCCACTCTGTGGAGCCTTGGCCGCAGAGCTTATGGCCCTGCCTGAAAGCCTCAAAGAAGTGACAAAGGAATTCTTTGAGATCCATCTCACTTGGCTCCAAGAAAATATTAAGCAGGGTCAAGATCGAGGAGAGCTTAAAGCCGAACTGGATGTAATCAGGGTTTCAAGGTTCATATTGAACACTTTAGAAGGTGCGAGCTTTGTTTCTTGGGCGATGAGCGATGATTACGAGAGATCTTCGGGATTTGATTTGATTTTATCTACCCTTCGTCACTAAAGACGTAGCAATTACGTTTATAGACTCTACCGCTGCACTCTCTGCCCGGGGGCGTCTTTCATCGCTGTATCTTTGGTACATATTCCAATAGTCTCCCGACTTGATCGCCTGCCAAGAGCAGGCGGCCTTGAATTATTTGATTCGGGGTCGCGAGCCAATCTACGCTGTTTTAATTAGCGCAGACTAAAACCACCAGATAGATCACTCGGTATTATCTGGTGTGCGGTAGATTTGCATCCAATAACGGGGAGGTTTGCTTGTAGGCGGCGCTTTTTCCTGACCGCGAATTGTACAGTATCGCCCATGTTTAGCGGCGACCGCGCTCTTGGCTGCGTTCAAAGTGACCTCTTGAAACGAAGCTCCATCTCGTCCCAATACGTGGCCTGGGGCATAAACAGCGATAAACCTCCTTGATTTTATATCTATGCGGAGACGGTCTTGTGCCATCAATTCGTACAGTTATATAAAACAAACCTGATGCTTAGAGCTGTGAGATGACCTGTGCTGGCGTCACTCTCGGAGTGATTCTGTCGGTCACGACTCCCACTGTGTTGTCATCAATATTCCCAAATCCTCTATGCGGCCTAGCTTTTCGAAGCTATTGGTATCGTCATCTTCCTTGTAAGCAAACCTACTACTTGGTAGGCTTGTTTCTCTTCCGGTCGAATCGTCCGGCTTATCTGAAGAGGAACGTCCAATGAGCAGCAATCTGAATGGTATCGATGTCGCCGCACTCCAGAATTTCGCCGAAGGCGTTGCTGGTGATGCGACTAAGCGCCACGCAAGCTTCAACGTTAAGACTGCTTGGAAGGGTCAGACCCGTTCTGTAGCCAAAGTCAGCCGTTACAGCTTGGCTGGTGAAACCTATTCCCGCGATTTTGAAATTGCAGCCGATGAGCCGAATGAATTGCTTGGCGAGAACACCGCGCCCAACCCTCAGGAGCTGCTGATGGCTGCTCTCAACGCCTGCATGTCGGTCGGCTATGCCGCCAATGCCGCGATGATGGGCATCAAGATTCACAGCCTGGAGATCGAGACTGACGGCACCCTCGACCTGCGCGGTTTCCTAGGCATCGACGAAAGCGTTAACCCAGGCTACGACGAGGTGAGTGTCGTCATTCGCCTGCAAACCGACGCCTCCCGTGAGCGTGTAGAGGAGCTGCACAACGTAGTGCTCAAGACTTCGGTCAACTACGCAAACTTCTCTAAAGCCATTCGCATGCTCCCTAAGCTCGAAGTCATCGAAGGCTAACCGTTCTGGCCATAGGTCAGCGCGGCACCTTGCCGCTGGCGACCTCTTACGAATCTAATACCGGAGTCTGTAATGAGCGATTTTTTTGCAGGTAAAAAACTGTTGGTTGTTGGCGGCACGAGCGGCATGGGCCTGGAAACAGCGCGCCAGTTTTTAAAGGCAGGTGGCAGCGTGGTTCTCACCGGCAGCAAACAGGATAAAGCCGATGCTGTGCGCGCCGAGCTGAGTCAGTTGGGGACCGTATCAGTGATCGTTGCCAACCTCATGACCGAGGAAGGGATGAATCATGTACGCAACGAAATCAATGCCAACCACAGTGACATCGGCTTCATGGTGAACTCTGCAGGCATATTCATTCCGAAGCCTTTCATCGAGCACGATGAGGCTGACTACGACATGTACTTGGATCTGAACCGCGCAACATTCTTTATCACGCAGGCCGTGGTCAAGAATATGCTTGCTGCCAAGCGCGAAGGCTCCATTGTTAACGTCGGTTCGATTGGCGCGCAGGCCGCGCTGGCCGGCTCTCCAGCAACCGCTTATTCGATGGCCAAGGCGGGCCTGCACGCAGTCACCCGAAACCTGGCAATTGAATTGGCTCCCTCAGGTATCCGAGTCAATGCCGTTTCGCCAGGCATCGTTCACACCTCGATCTATGAAGGTTTCATGGATAAGGACGCGATCCCGGATGCGATGAAGTCGCTGAACGACTTCCACCCACTGGGTCGAGTCGGTGTTCCTGAAGACGTCGCCAACACCATCCTCTTCTTACTCTCCGATAAAACCTCCTGGGTGACTGGTGCTATCTGGGACGTCGATGCAGGGGTGATGGCGGTGCGTGCCTAAACACCGAGGCAAGCTCTGCGTGTAGCGCCTCTCATTGGGGCGCTCTGCAGCACGCCGCTCCGGTGACAAGGGTGCTGGTTGTAGGAGTTTCAAGTGTCCATCAAAAGCCGCGCTGCTGAGCTATGCGGAAACCGCTTACAGGCTTTTTCCCGACTTTTTGTGATCAGCGCGAATGAGGGGCTGCTGCCGTTATGCGGCGCCTTGGCGGCGCAAATCGCTGCGTTGCCTTTGTCGCTCCAAAGGCTCACAAGGGAATTCTTCAATTCGCAGCTCACTTGGCTCCAAAGCACCCTCAATGACGCCGTCCGGCAGCACAGCTGATCGCTGGGAACATCTGTTGAGCACTTCGCTTTCATGCTTCTGAGCATGTTGGAGGGAGCAAGCCTCATTGATTGGACATTGGGTCGCTCAGCCGACCCGTTGGCTGGCTTTAACCATTTGCTTGAAATGGCCGCAATGCAATCTTCACTTCTCCGTGCAGGAAAAAATATGCAAACCCCTTCGAAAAAATATGTAGTCGATATCTGGTCTGATTATGTGTGTCCCTGGTGCTGGATTGCCAAGCGTCGTTTTGAAAAAGCACTCGAAAACTTACCGCAGAAGGACGATGTACAGGTCAACATTCGGGCCTATCGACTGGCTGCAAATCACGCCCCTGAACCGATGATCGCGGCACTGAAACGTAAACTCGGCAACCCAGACTCCGCAGCAGCGATGATGAGTACGGTCAGTAAATATGGCCAGGCTGACGGGCTGGATTATCGCTTCGACACCATGATGTTTGGTGACACAGCGGATGCTCATATCCTGGTGAAAGCAGTTGAAGACACGACAGTGAAAAAGCGCCTTGTTGAGGCGCTGTACGAGCAAAGTACCAGTCACGGCAAGTCGCTTTTTGATCGCGTCAATTTGGAGGCGATTGCGAAGGAGGCAGGTGTGCCCGATGAATCAATTCAGTTGGCGCGGTCATCCGTGGAGCTGCGTGTTGAGATGCTAGAGGACGAGCATTTCGCAGCCCAACTGGGTTCCGGCGTGCCACTTTTTGTCTTCAACAACGCGTTCTCGGTGTCAGGTGCTCAGCCAGAAGCGATCTTTCTTGAAGCGCTGGATCAAATGGTTGCTAAAGCGAGAACCGGGGATAGCTCATTGATGGGTCAAGTCTGCGGCATTGATGGCTGCGAAATTTGATGGACAACGGAACGGGGGTACTCAGAAGGTGCCCCCTTTTCCTTAACACAACATGTGAGATCCCAATGAGCCGTATCGTTGAATTGAGCGCTCCCCAATTTGCCCGCTTCGTAGCCAAAGGAAGCAGTGTCGTAATGTTCTCAGCCTCTTGGTGCAAACCCTGTAAAGAAATGAAGCCAATCTTCATTGAGCTGGAGGAAAAGCTCCACTCTCTAGCAGTTTTTGGGAAGATCGATATCGCGGCGTCTCCGACAATCGCGCAGATGTACGGCATCCGCTCTGTGCCGTCGTTGGCGGTGTTTCATGAAGGCCGACTGTTGAAAGTCTTCGCTGGGTCTAAATCGGTCTCGGCCTTGAAAAAAGCAATCATCACTGAGCTGGAAGATGCTAGCTAACCAAGCATCCCTCCGCGACCTATAAGCCAAATCAGCTACCTGTCTCCCTATGCGCAAGGCTCACTTTTCCTGGGCCAGCATCACTTGGATGAGCGCGGTCTTCATTGAATATTTCCGTTAGTAAAGCGTTGGCTCGTTTGTAAGCGTCATACTTGAATTCGGTATCGTCCTGGGCCTGAGCGGCCATCTCCTCTAGCATCTCCAAACTCAGGCGGCGGAATCGATCCGCACGCTCACGAGCTTCGTAGCGTCCTATCCCGAGTTGCTCCAAAACCCCGGCGCCCGAGGGGCAATGCGCTTTCAAATGTTTCTCGCTCGACTTCTTCCACACCCATCTGACGTAGGGTAATGATGTGCCCCATAGCTATACCAGTACAGCGGGTGTTGCAGAGCGAGGAGATCCGCCTGTTCCACCGCTCTCTGCTCAGCTTGAACGTCGATATTGAAACCGGGGTAGAGGTCGTACAGCGAACGGATTGCGACAGCGGGATTGCTGGCTGCCAGATTGAGCATCAACATGTTGACGTTGGATTTGTCAGGGTAAGGATGGGCGTAAATGATCAGAATCACGGAGTAGTCCCCACAAACCTGGCGTTCTCCAAGAACGGAAAAGCTCCCTGTTCGTTGAGCATGGCCGCACTCAAATAACAGGAAGCTAATGATCTGAAGGTGAAGCCTTACTCGCCGGCTTGCAGCTTCAATACTTCTTGGGTGGTCACAGGTTTGCCACCAATACCCCAGTCTCCACTTTTTACCTCTTCGAAGATGACCCACGTGAGAGCGCGCATGTTTTCGCCTTCAACCGACACCATAGCGTCAGTCACTTTGCGAATCACCTCAGCTTTTTGCTCGTCGGAAAAAACGCCTTCAATCCCTTTGATAGTTACGAGTGGCATGGTGTTCTCCTAGATGTTTGTGAAGGAATATCAGGCTTTGGCCGCTGCGTATTCCGGATAGTCGGTGTAGCCCTTATCAATCGAACCGCTTACGCCGTAGTAGGTCGCGCGATCACCCTCGGCCAATGGCCAATTGTTCTGCATGCGCTCTACCAGATCAGGGTTGGCAATGTAGGCGGTGCCAAAGGCAATCAGATCTAGCTCGCCTTTGGCCAACTCAGACTCTGCAATCTCTTTGGTGAAGCCGCCCGCAGCCATCAAGGTGCCCTTGTACGCTTCACGGAATGCAGCGCCGAAACCTGGTGGCGTTTGCGCGGCGAGGATGGTCGGTTGGTAGTTCAGGTGAACAAATGCCAGCTCTCTTTCGTTGAGGGCAGCCGCCATACTCATCCAGGTTTCTTCTTCGCCTTCGTACACCCCGAAGTCATACAGTCGACCAAACGGAGAGAAGCGAACGCCAATCTTCGATCCGCCGATTTCAGCAGCAATCGCATCAATGGTCTCCAGCAGGAAGCGTTGACGGTTCGCAATAGAGCCTCCGTACTGATCAGTACGAGTGTTCAGGGCGCTGCTCAGGAATTGGTCGAACAGGAAGCCGTTGGCTGCCATGATTTCGATACCGTCAAAGCCGGCGTCCATGGCCATCCGTGCGGACTTCACGAAGTCAGCGATGACGCGTTTCACTTCTTCAGTTTCCAGCGCACGTGGAGAGCTGGGCTGTACAGGGCCAGATTTACCGGGCTCGATCCAGGCATACACCGTGGTATCTACCGCAGGCACCGTGCCCGAGGAGACTGGCACCATGCCGTGTACCGATGTGTGGGACATACGGCCTACGTGCCAGAGCTGCGCGAAAATCTTCCCGCCTTTGGCGTGCACCGCGTCAGTCACTTTGCGCCAGCCTGGTAAGTGCACATCTTCGTAAATGCCAGGGGTGTACAGATAGCCGCGAGCCTCATCGGAAATAGGCAGGCCTTCCGTGATCAGCAAGCCGGCGGAAGCTCGTTGCGCGTAGTAAAGCGCGTTGGATTCATTCGGAATGTTGTTCAAGGTTCGGGTGCGAGTCATTGGGGCCATGACAACACGGTTTTTCAGCGGAGTACCGGCCAGATCGTAAGGTGCGAACAGCGTATTCATAATTAATCTCGACGTCGTTGAAGGGGAAGAACATCGGCGTTTGAATTAGGACTTATCGAACGCGTCGAGTACGTGGGTGCTGTAGACCAGCGCGGCACCGGCATTCATGTTGATAGCTACACCCAGTGCTTCGGCGACCTCTTCACTGGTTACACCGAGCTTCTTTGCTTCAGCGGCGTGAAATGCAATGCAGCCATCGCAGCGAGTCGTCACGGCCACTGCGAGGGAGATGAGTTCGCGAGTCTTGGCGTCTAGATGATGGGTTTTGCTTCCGGCGGCACCGAGAGCAGCCATACCCTTCATGGTTTCAGGTGACAAGCCATTCAGCTCTATCAAACGAGTGTTGATGTCTTTTCGGGTTTGCTTCCAGTCTTGCATGGGATTCTCACAGGGATGTCGTTGGTTGCAGATATTTAAGATCTGAAACAAAGCTACCATCCAGTTGGTAGGGTTTCAACGAGTCTGGGGTGATTTTTAATATCAATGCAATTTAATAGGCGGCTTTACGCTGTTTTTTGGAAGGAGAGTTCGAGTGAGAAATATCGCTTAGCTAGCTGGAGGCTTGTTTAGCAACTCAACCATGCCATGCCACTGCGTTTTTTGGGTGACACCAGCTTCACTGATGCGACCGAGCAATTGGGGATTTTCAAAGGGCATCAGACCTTCATAGCTGACCACCACATAGCTGCGGCGGACAGGGTGGTGAATGGGCGTTGAGCGATCCAAAACACTGCAACGCAGAAAGAGCCAAATGGTTTCTTTCTAATGATGCGATGCAGCGTCTGCTCGAGATACTGGATCAGGGAAAAACCAAGCTTTCGAAATTAGGTTGACTGCAAAAAACGGAAGATTGGCTAAGCTCGCAATAGGTGATGCGTCAGGTTGGTCAGGAAGACACCCGTTGTAATACGTGCCGAATGAGAGCAATGGATATGCGCAAGAAGTCCCGGTCATGGTTTGTCCCGCTCCTGCTTGTTTTTGCCGTCCTGTGGGCAGTGGGGAAGAAGGACACGCCTTCAGCCCCCGCACAGTCAGGCGTTCTGAGCGCGCCGAGTACGTTTGAGTCGACCTCTCCATCACCCTCAACGCCGGCCCCTGTCTCTGCGACTGAGCACTTTGTAAGCGCTGATAATCTCAATGTCCGGAATCAACCAAGCGGTAAGGTCGTCTCGAAGCTGAAGCGCGGGGAAAAGGTTCAGGTTTTCGAGACGCGCAACGATTGGGCACGCATCAGTATTGATGGTCAATCACCGAAGTGGCTTTCGTCAAAAAGCCTGTGCAGCGGGTCGGGCTGCTACTTCGTTTCGAAACGCAAACCAGTGACTCAGCCAGTACAGCCTGCTCGCCAACAGACTCCAGCTTACGGCTCCTCGTGCCCCTGTTCCTCTGGAAACGTGTGTATAGGGCCTAGGGGTGGTCGATACTGCATTACCTCTGGCGGTAACAAGCGGTATGGCGTATGAGCGATTACCGTCTGCTTTTCCTACAGCCCAATGAGTTACCCTGCTTTGACAAGCTAATCCAACGCGACTAACTTTCATGGCGTGATGCGTTCATGCGCTCGCGCTACACAGCGTTTCTATGTCTCCCCCACGTTTTTCGTGGCACCGGTTTGACTAACAGGTAGCAAATGACTGTTAATCATTGGGTCCCTGGTTCGAGTCCAGGTCGTGGAGCCAGATAGAGAAAAGCCTGTAGAGATACAGGCTTTTTTTTCTTGGGATTTGACCCAGCAACCCAGCGCGCTTCCCATGACGCCATCAACGGGCATGATCCGTATGCTTATTTGAAGGGCGTGCTCACGCGCCTGCCTTCGCAGCGGGCGAGTGAGATTGAAGTGGCTGGGTCCTAAGCAATTTTGATTACTACCTTACCAAAGGCGCCTCTGGCCAAATGTTCGTACGCTTCGCGTGCTTGATCGACTGGATACACGTGGTCGATTACCGGGCGAATCTTGTGCTCGTTCAAGAATTCGTTCATTCGGTCAAATGCCGAGCGTGGAGCAACGGCTATGCCGCGAATCGTTGTTTGCCGGAAAATCATAGGCATCAGGTTCAAGGTAGAGGTCTGGCCTGTCAGAAAGCCGATCTGTGCGATACGTCCACCTGCCTTTGTTGCAGCAATCGATTGATTGATGCCGTCACCGCCTGCCACATCCAGCAGGAGATCCACTCCCTTGCCGTCAGTGAGCTTCAGAACTTCCTCTGCCCACTCAGGGGTAGTGCGATAATTTATACCCGCAACAGCGCCCAGTTTTTTACAGCCTCCAGATTGTCATCACGGCTGGAGGTGACGATAACCTTGGCTCCCAAAGCTGTAGCAATTTGTGCTGCAAAAACAGAAACACCTCCAGATCCCTGAACCAAGACGGTTTGCCTGCGCACCAAGACGGGCGAGTGCAAGATGTGTTCGGCAGACGCTTACGGTGAGTGGGCCGGACGGTTACCTTACAGTTTCAAAGCGAACAAGGATTAACCAGGTTTACGATAGAGGTCATCGTCATCCCCGCTCTCCCTCGCCCCGTGTCCCTTACATAATCCTTTTCAGTGCCCACCAAGGTTCGTTTTCCTGGTTGGAGCAGGGTTTCCACAATGAGCTTTTTCTTCGCGATATCCGGTTTAAAACTCGGCTCTACTGGCCAAATCTGCACGGCATAGTCTTGGGCGAACAAAAGCAGATTGGGAGCGGTATCTACCGGCGTTTGTAGGTGCGCGCACATGACGTCGCTGGCTCGTACTTCAACAACTGTTTTGTAGTGGGGCTTGTCGTAACTGGCCAATATCAATTTTGTCCGAGTCTGAACCCCCAGCGCTTCCTGAGGGTGGCAAGGCGTCACTTCTCCATAGGCGTAGGCGCACCAATTCACCTGGGTCATTGTGACAATTTCCTCAGGTTTTAAAGACAGGTCTTTCTGGATGTTCAACTGGTCTTGCGGTTTTTCGTAGGGGATTGTCGTGCAGCCAGTGAGCAATGCGAGTGCGAGCAGAGTGATGAACTTGAAGTACATGGCTTTCATTTCCTATGAATTACATCGACCTGATAGAAACGACTTCCACAAAACGGAATTTTTTCCTAGCCGCCTTGGTAGCGTCTTACTCAGATAGGATACCTGGGAGAGACTCTTGCTCGGGAGGCGGGCTGCAGAGATGCAGGCTTTTTTTGCCTAGGATTTGGCCTGCATGGCGCGATTCGCAAGAAGCCAACTCTAGCGCTTCGATTTAGACAGGTTTGCTTTTTGATTTGGCAGGCAGCGGATTAACAAGCATTCGATTCAATTCTCCAGCGAGCGCTATCAACTGCTGTTCCAACGCTTCGATCTCTGAGACGCTGATGCCGTTGTTGAGGACTTGCAAGGTTTTGGCTTGTTTCTTCGATGCTGGCGCTAGGTTATGGGTGTCCTGGGATACCAATGCCTGCCGCAGTAGATTGTTGATTACGGTCTGATAGCCGGTGCCTGCACTCTGCGCACGTTCACGGGCGGCTTCGATCACAGCATCGTCCAGCATGATCGTGATACGGGTTTTGCCTTTGTTGCTGGCGATAGCGCCGCGCTTGGCGTTACTGAAGTCGTATTCGTCTTTCATGGCTCAAACCTCCAGGTACTGGCGCCGTTCATTTTTGGATGCAAGCCGGGCGCTGATGATGCGTACGAAATTGGGATCGCGGTAGGTGTAGGCCACTACCAACACGCGTCCGTTTGCGTCGGTGCCCATGATCACCCAGCGTTCTTCTCCGTGATCGTGATCTTGCATGGTCAGGGCTGCCTCGTCGTAAAACACTGGTTCGGCATCAGCTAGGCTTACGCCTTTATGCTTGCGCTGGTTAGCGATGTTTTTGGCGTTATCGAATTGAACCATGAATGTTTTCGTTATGCATATTTTATATGTATGAAAAGCGATGAAATGGACGATCGGCTGTGACGATCCATATCGTGGACACGCCATTTTCCCTCCGATCAGTTGGAGCTTGATCTTGCAGAGATTGCCTGCGGATTTCCGTGCGCAACGGGCGTCTGTTTACGTAGCCATGTTCTGTATGCTTTGTCGGAAGGCATGCATAGACATGACCGAATGCCATATCGAAGCGTTTGAGTGGTAGGCGGGCTGCGTTTGAGCCCAGGTCGCGGAGCCTCAGTTAGCAGCGTTCTCACGAGCATCAAGCCCCCGACGCGGCAACTGCCCATTAAGCACGACGTACGCCGCCAACCCAATCAGCAGCCCCCAAAACGCCCCGCCAATCCCGAACAACGTGATGTTGGCGGCCGCTGCCAGAAAGGTAATCAGCGAAGCCTCACGGGAGCTGGCATCGGCCATGGCGCCGGCCAGGCTGCCGCCGATAGTGCCGAGCAGGGCGAGCCCGGCCAGGGTGGTGATGAAGGTGGCCGGAAAGGCCATGAACAGCGCGGCGAGGGTCACGCCGAAGACTCCGACCAGGATGTAAAAAACACCTGCCGCAATGCCGGCGATCCAGCGCTTGGAGGGCTCTTCGTGGGCTTGCTTGCCGGTGCAGATGGCAGCAGTGATCGCCGCGATATTGAACGCGTGGGAACCAAAGGGCGCCATGAGCAAGGAGCCCAGCCCGGTGATGGTCACGATAGGGTTGGCACTGATGTTGAACCCATCGTTGCGCAGCACCAGCATGCCGGGCATGTACTGGCCGGTCAGGGTGATCAGAAACAGCGGCAGCGCGACGCTGAGCAAGGCGTTGAGCGAAAACTCAGGCCGGGTGAATATGGGCGCTGCCAGTTGCAGTTCCAGGCCCGACAAGTCGACCCGTCCCTGAGCCATCAAGAAGGCCAGTCCCAACGCCAGAATACCCACAACCGCGTAGCGTGCGGTCAGGCGTTTGAGCACGAGGTAGGCAACAATCAGCAAGCCGACCAGCATCGGGTCAAGGCTCATGCCGCCGAAAGCACCGATGCCGAACTGTAACAGAATACCGGCGAGCAACCCGGCGGCCACGCCTGGCGGGATCAGCCGGATGACTTTTTCGAAATAGCCGGATAAGCCCAGCAGCACGAAGGCCGCGGCCGAGATCATGTAGGCGCCCACCGCCTCGGCATAGGGCGTGGTGGACAGGGCCACAACCAGAAAGGCAGCAGCCGGTGTGGACCAGGCGGTGATGATAGGTGTGCAGGAAACCCAGCTGAGAAACAGCCCGGTGACCCCCACGCCGATGGACACCGACCACACCCAGGACGCCGTCAACTCAGGGCTCAGCCCAGCGACCTTGGCGGCCTGGAACACCAGAATGAAGGTGCCGCCATAATTGACGATGACCGAGATCAGGCCGGCGACAATCGGCGGGATGAGGTCGCTGAGGCGAACCGATGCGTTGGGTGTTGACGAAGGCATGGCGTTACGTTGCTCCTTGCAAATGGCGAAGCGCAGAGTCTACGGATAAACTGGCCTGCTTCTTCCTGCCAATTTATTCATATAGAGCAGACCGCATGGCGCAAACCTTCGAGCTCGAAACACTGAAAATCCGGCTCAACGATGCCGAGTTTCAGCGGCTGGATCTGCACCTGCGAATCCAGCGCGCCTTGCGGGCATTGATTCTTGAGGGGGCCCTTGATGCGGGCCTCAAGCTGCCGGCAACCCGAGTTCTGGCCAAAACGCTAGGTGTTGCCCGCGACACGGTCGAGAACGCCTATGTGCATTTGCACCGGGACGGCTTCATTGTGCGGCGCGAGGGCTCGGGCAGCTATGTATCGGAGGCAGTGGGCACCGAGTTACGCGGGGCTGCGCGCCAGCGCATCAACATGCAAGACACCCAGCGCAGTGATGCAGTGCCAGGGGCGGGCTTGAGCCGGCGCGGCCGGATGATGTTCGATACGGGTGGCGTGACTGATCAACAGGCGGTGAAGGCCTTCGCCACCGGGCTGCCGGAAACCCGTACCTTTCCTGTCGATATATGGGAGCGCCTGCAACGCCAGGCCATGAAGGACTACCGGGGTAACGTCCTGTTGCATGGCGACCCGCAAGGCGCCGAGCCTTTGCGCAAGGCGATCGCCACCTACTTGAACCTCGAGCGCGGCGCCAAATGCTCACCCAGCCAGGTTCTGGTACTGAGCAGCACTCGCCAGGCCCTGTACCTGTGTGCCCAATTATTAGTGGATGCCGGCAAGCCCATCCTCCTGGAAAACCCCGGTTACTACGGTGCCAAGAAGGCTTTTGAAGCGGCCGAGACCCAGGTGGTGCCTATTGAAGTTGATGCACTGGGGATCCGCACCGACCTGCTGCGGGCAGACCGCAGCGGCGCCAATTGCGTCTATGTGACGCCTTCGCACCAATACCCCACCGGCGCCACGTTAGCGCTGGAGCGCCGGTTGGAGCTGATCAACTGGGCGGCCGAGCAGGGCAAGTGGATCCTCGAGGACGACTATGACAGCGAGTTCCACTACGACGGGCCGCCGATTGCCTGCGTCCAGGGCCTGGACCCGTACCAGCGCACGATCTACCTCGGCACCTTCAGCAAAACCCTCTATCCCGGATTGCGGATGGGCTACATGGTGCTGCCTGCCGAACTGGTCAGCGCATTCACCTATGCGCGAAGCATCATGGACGGTCACACGCCACAGATCCTCCAACTGACCCTGGCGCGCTTCATGGAGGACGGCCACTACCACGCCCATGTCCGGGCCATGCGCAAACTGTACGCTGCGCGCCGGGCCGTCATGCTCACCGCCATCGGCAAACACCTGAAGGGGATTGCCACAGCCTTGTGCCCCCATGGCGGGCTGCAGATGCCCTGCCTTTTGGCCGATGGCTGGTCGGAGGAAAACACCATCCGCCAAGCTGCCAGCGCAGGCGTGCAGTTGCCCGGACTCAGTCGGTTGTACGCCGGCGAGGAGAAGAAACAAGGTTGGCTGTTGGGGTATTCATCCTTGACTGCCCATGAAATCGAAACAGCCATGGGGCGGCTGGCTGCTGCGCTGCGCAAGCAATAGGCCCGTGCCGTTCAGTGCGCGAGGTATCTAGTGCCTGCTCGGGGTTTGAACCGCAGGCAGGATGGAGTCGAACCATTGCGCCAGGTTCGAGCCTGATAGCCGCTGCACCTGATCGACATCCATCGATTCATCCTCACCGGCGGTGTAGCACTGATCACCACTGCGCCTGTCATCGGGATAGACCATAAAACCACCACGGCCGTCAGGGCAGTCGGGCAGATACACCGAGGACAGGTCGCGTTGCTCATCGAGGTGCGCATTCAAGCGCGCGATATAGATACCCATCGAAACCGCCACGCCAATAACCAGCACCACACAGGCGACCAACTGGCCGGTATAGCTGGCGCCAATCTCATCACGACGCACGGGCGACATGACACGACCCTGTCTGCTCAACATTCTGGCCAATCAGAAACCAGCCACTGCCTCCCATGCGTACCAACTGAGTTTGCTGTGGAAGGATGCCCACCATCAGCGCGAGGAAAATCACGGCTAACAGCACCCCTTTGATCATCGAATACAGGTTCATGACGGTGACGAGCTCTGGATAAGAAGAGCCTTAGCCTAAGCAGCACGGGGTTAACACCAGGTAAACATCGCGGGAAACAGCCCGACTTCCGCTATCCTTCACACCGCTGAGCACTACCCGCCCGAGGTTTTTTCCGTGCATATTCATCTGCTGCTGGTCGAGGACAACCTGGATCTGGCCACCACCGTCATCGAGTACCTGGACATCAGCGGCATCGTCTGCGATCACGTCAGCAATGGTCAGACCGGGCTTAACCTGGCCCTCAATCAGCATTACGACGTTATTCTCCTGGACATCATGCTGCCGCGCCTGGACGGCCAGCAGGTATGCGATCGGTTGCGCCAGCAAGGCATCCAGACGCCGATCCTGATGCTGACCTCGCTGGACGCGTTATCCGACAAGCTCGCCAGTTTTGCCGCTGGCGCCGACGACTACCTGGTCAAGCCGTTCGAACTGGCCGAACTGGTCGCCAGGATTCGTGCCCTGAGCCTGCGTCGCAGCGGCCAGACCAGTCGGCTGCAAGTGGACGACCTGGTGATGGAACTGACCACGCGTAAAGTCAGCCGGGCAGGGCAGGAGCTGCATTTGTCGCCCATCTGTTGGACCTTGTTGGAAAACCTGATGCGCGCAAGTCCTCAACCGGTCTCTCGGGAGCGCCTGGAGGCGAAGATCTGGGGCGATGAGCCGCCCGACAGTAATTCGCTCAAAGTACATATGCATCGGCTGCGCAAGACGGTAGACAAACCCTTTGGCCGGCCGTTGATTCATACCCTGGCGGGTGTCGGCATTCAGGTAAAACCCCATGCGTAACGGCCTGAGTCTGAAGTGGGTAATCAGCGGCAGTTTCCTGTGTCTGATTGCGGTGGTGCTGGTGATCTACAGCAAGCTGCTGCCTGAATTCACCGTGCGCGGCCTGTTCTACACGGCCAGCGCGATGATGGAGGAGGAAGCTCAGTATTTTCTCCGGCATTACAAACAGGACCCGACCACGCCGACGCCGCACAATTACTTCTACACCAGCGTCATCGGCAAGGAGGCGTTGCCGCAGGACGTGCGCGAGTTGCTCACTACATCGCCGAGCCTGTCCTTCGGCGCGGTGAATATCTTTGGCGATCTCTATTCCGATGACGACGACGAGCCCTTCCAGATCATCCTCGAACAGCCCCTGGGTGACGGCAAAATCCTCTACATGTACGACATCGATCACGATAAGGAAGCAGGGGGAGAGGTCGAGACGCCGTTGTCTGACGCCTATTTCGATCAGGTCATAGAGAGTGTCAAGTTCATCAGCCTGGCGGTCTTCGTGCCGGCGCTGATCATCATCGCCTTGCTGGTCTGGTGGCTGGTTCGGCCGCTGGGGCGCCTGGTGCAATGGTCCGGCACACTCAAAGACCCTGAGGCACTGACCGGCACACGGCCGGGTTTCAGTTTCAAGGAGTTCAACATGCTGGCTGATGCCCTGGCCAAAAGTGTTGAGCAGGTGCAGGCCGCCAGCCAGCGCGAAGGCCGCCTGTTGCGCTACACCAGCCATGAACTGCGCACGCCCCTGGCGGTGCTCAAGGCCACTATCGAATTGTTGGCCCTGCAATCGGGCGGTGTGCTGCCACCCTCATTGCAGCGCATAGAACGCTCGGTGCTGAATATGCAACTGATCGCCGAGACATTGCTGTGGATGAGTCGCGAGCGTCCAGAGCCGCTGCCGGAAGAAGACGTTGACCTGAGCGAGCTGGTGGGCGACCTGATTGAAAAACACCGCTACCTGATCGGTCACCGAGATATTGAGCTGAGCATCGACATCCACAACGAACCTTGCCGATTGCCCCCTACGGCGTGTCGTATCGTGATCGGCAACTTCCTGCGCAATGCGCTGCAATACGCGGAAGAGGGCACGGTGGAAATCAGTTTCAAATACCCCCGGCTGGTGATTGCCAATTACATCAACGAGGCCAAGCCGCGGCAGGAATCCGACGACTATGGATATGGTCTTGGGTTGCAGTTGATGCGGCAATTGTGCGCAAAGCTGGGCTGGCAGATTGAGGTGATCCGTGAGCAACAGAGGTTTACGGTCATTCTTGATTTTACGAGCGGGCGGGCTGTCGAGTCAGAACGTTAAGGCTGATAGCGCCTCACAGAAGCGCCAACCGGGTTAGGAACGTTTTATAGCTGCGCCTCAGCATGCAGTCCCCGCTTCCCGCGCGCCAGTGCATAACCACTGACACGCAAGAAGGGCCAAGGCGTTACAACGTCTGCACAATCACCTGGCTTTTCAAATCGTTGACCATGCCTTCAATCGCCGGCTGCATGGCCGCAAAATCCTCCGGCGTGCAGAGAATCTCTGGCTTGCTAAACACATATTGGCGCGTGATCAGCACCGTATTGGCCTTCTTCACATAGGTCGAGCGATAGTCGAAGCCCGCCTGTTTCACCGACACCGCCTTGGGCACCGCGAGGATCTTCACCTTGGCGGGGAACTCCAGGCGCGCAACTTCTGAGATCTCACTCGAAAGGCAGGAGAAGTTCTGAGTGCGTTCCTTTTCGGCCATCAAGGAAAACACGCTCTGGCCAATACCGCCGGCCAGGCTGGAGAGGGTAGGCACCCCGATCGGGCCAGGCAGGTTGACCAGATTGCTGGTGTGGCCTTTGAGGGTGAACTTGAAGGTATTGGCAGTACTGTCCAAAGCGTCAGTTTCGATCACTCCGCTACCGGATTGCCCAAACATGCTCAGGACCTGTTGCACCAACTGATTACGGTCGGCTGGCTGCATGGCCTTGAGCATGAAGCGGTTAAGCTCCGCGCCCCAACCGTCGATGGTGGAGTCATTGGTAAAGTCTGCAGCGCCTTTGGTGTTGACCTTGAACACCATGGTTGTGTTCACTTTGCCAGGCTGGCGGGACGGTGTCTGCTTACGCTCACCGGTCTGTGTCAGCAATACCGGTTTGCCGAGTTCGGGCAGAGGCAGGTAGCCAGCGGCGATGGGTGTCGCGGTGGAGTCCAGGTACAGATCGAGGCTGGGTACATAAGTGATTACATGGTTGAGCACGCCCAGGGTCGGCACCTGGGGCAGTACGTAGGCGTTGCCGGCGTTGATCAGTGCGGGCGAGCTTTCAATGGCGACGGCTTTGAGCAGCGCTTCAAGCAGGGCTACATGGTCTTTGCAGTCGCCGTAGCGGTTATCCAGCACCGCTTGCGCTGAGTGCGGTACTACGCCGCCGGCGCCGACGTACACGGCCACATAGCGGATGTTCTTGCGTACCCATTCACTCAGCACCAGGGCCTTGCTGCGTGGGTTGTCGAGGTTGGTGGTGAGTTCCTTGGCCAGTTGGGTCATGGCCGGGGTCACTTCTACCTGTGCGCGTGCGGCGTAGGCCCGGGCAAACTGTTTGTAGTCGGTGAACGTCGATACGGCCAGCAGTTGCCCGTAGTCGGTGTAGGCAACGGAGCCATCTTCCACGCGATTTTTCTTGGTTTGTTCCACGTCCCAGCGGTACACCGTTCGCCCGTTGGCGTTGGCTGGCGTGGACGCTTTGAAACCCCGTGAGTCGGCGTACAGCTTCATTTCGGCGGGCATGTCGTAGCTCAGGCGCACCTGCTCATTCTGGTAGAAATCCGGCGAGAAAAGGTCTTCGAACTGCCCCGCAAACAACGGCGTATTGCGATGGCGCTGGTACCGCAGAACCATGCGATCACCCACTTGCAGCTCCGGGAAGATCACCACTTTGACCCGCGAGTCCTGAAACATCGGCGCCTGGGCAGACTCCAGTTCCTGCTGCTCCTTGATCCGGTCTGGTGTTACCACGACTTTGCGGCCATCGGATTTGAGAGTGTAGGCCTCGACAATATCCAGAGTTTCCAGGGTGCGATTGTAGGTCACAGAGCGCTGGGCGTTGGAGGTGATCGCGCGCTCTTCATTGATCCGCATAACCCGTTCGACATCCAGCACAAAGCTACCGTCGGGGTTCACGACGTAGGACTGGATGTTTTTTTCGTGGGTCAGGGAAAGGTCGGTGTAATCGGCACGGGCTGGCGTCGTCAACAGCGCGCAGACCGTGACTGCCAGCACACCGAACAGGCGTAACGAAGAGAGCGGGAGGCTTTGCATAGAGATCCTTCTGAGCTAGGGGGCGCCATTTCACCGGCCGTGTGTTCCTGAATAAGCCGATGGATAGGACTCGCAAGTGCTTCGCCTACTCAATTGGCTGACGTTCAGGGGTTATGAAGATTTTTAGGTTTCTCTCGCACGCTATGTGTGCCGAGACTTCCCATTGAGTAAGACGTTTTCGAAGGATTTTATTTAGCGCTGGTTAATCAGAAAGTTAAAAGCTTTGATCCGTGTCTCTTGGGAGAAGAGGTATTTTTTTGACGGCCGATGATCTTTCCCGTCCTCTTATTTGATATGCCGATAAGGCGTTCGCCATTGATACCTTCGCCCTGGAAAAGACCGGTTCAGCTCGCCGTTGGCGGTATTGCCGATGCGCAATTGATGCCGCACGTCGCCGGCGATACCACCACGGCAATCCGCACCGCTTCGCAGTGCATCGTCGACCGCACCAGGCGTCCAGTCACGCATTGCAGATGCTGCGTAGCTGATACTGCCTGGGCCGGCCGATTACCTAAGCGAGCTTCACATTCATGGTGATGTGGGCGGTGAAGACCCTGACGCCACCCGCATCGAAAATCTCGACCGGCACGATCTTGTCCCCCGCAGTCTGCCAATCGATAGCGCTGCCATCGGCAACAGCGCGGATATCGGTTTTCGCCTTGGCCAGGTATTCCACAGTCATGCCTTTGGGAATCCAGCGTGCGCCTGCGGGGATCGACGCGTCGGTCATCATGCCGCCGGCCAGTTCGGCGGCGTTGCACAGTGCGATGGCATGCACCGAGGCCAGGTGGTTGGTGATTTCCTTGCGAAACGGCACGGTGACCACCGCATGGTTGGGTTTGAGCTCCGCGATCTCGGGAGTGATGGTGCTGAAGTAGGGCGCCATTTGGCACGCCAGGTTGCTGAATGCGGCGGGGCCTACGCTATTGAACATGCTCAGGGCTTGGCTCATCGGAATATCCTCAAGGGGTAGTTACAGAATAATATTCTGTAACAGAACAATATTCTTTAGATTCCATGGCTGTCAACCTGAGCTTTCTCTGCTGGGCGCTCAGCCTATAAACTGTTTCGATTTGGCGTTCTCCCATGCACTCCATCGATCTCATTGAGCGCACCTTCCCCGGCAGGCGCAGCGACCTCAAACGCACCATCCTGCGTGAGGCGCTGGCCTGTTTTAACGAGGCAGGCATCGAGGCGACCAACATCGAGACCATTCGTGCGCGATGCGACACCAGTGTGGGGGCTATCTATCACCACTTCGGCAACAAGGAAGGGCTGGTCGCCGCGCTGTTCTTCGCTGCGCTGGAAGACCAGGCCGCCCTGCGTGACCACTACCTGCAAACGGCGGATACGGCCCATGCCGGTGTGGTCGGCCTGGTGTACAGCTACGTTGAGTGGGTCACCGCCCAGCCGGACTGGGCGCGGTTTGTTTTCCAGAGCCGTTTCGCCGTGTCCAGCGGGCCGTTCAAGGACGAGTTGATTGCCCGCAACAAGCAGCGCAACCAGCAGTTGAAGGAGTGGATGGGCGGGGAAGGGCGCAAGGAGCACTTCAGTCATTTGCCCGCAGAACTTATCCCTTCGCTGATCATTGGCGCGGCCGAAAGCTACTCGCGTGCGTGGCTGTCGGCGAAGGTCAAAAAAAGCCCCTTTGAGTACCGCGAACTGCTGGCTGAAGCCGCGTGGAAGTCGATCAGCCTGGGTTAGTCAGTCCTCCATCCCCTGTGGGAGCTGTCGAGCTTCAGCGAGGCTGCGAAAGCGGTGGTTCAGGCGCTGAAGAGGTTGCCTGTGCCGCCGCCATCGCAGCCTCGCTGGGGCTCGACAGCTCCCACATTTGGGCGGTGTTATTGTCGAGAATTGTGTTTGGCGCGATGGTCCTGCAAACCGATATTTCACATACACCGCCGATCCCCTGTGGGAGCTGTCGAGCTTTAGCGAGGCTGCGAAAGCGCTGGCTCAGGCGCTGAAGAGGTTGCCTGTGCCGCCGCCATCGCAGTCTCGCTGGGGCTCGACAGCTCCCACATTTGGGGGGTGTTATTGTCGAGAATTGTGTTTGGCGCGATGGTCCTGCAAACCGATATTTCACATACACCGCCGATCCCCTGTGGGAGCTGTCGAGCTTTAGCGAGGCTGCGAAAGCGGTGGTTCAGGCGCTGAAGATTTTGCCTGTGCCGCCGCCATCGCAGCCTCGCTGGGGCTCGACAGCTCCCACATTTGGGCGGTGTTGCTGTCGAGAGTTGTGTTTGGCGCGATGGCCCTGCAAACCGATATTCCACATACACCGCCGATCTCTTGTGGGAGCTGTCGAGCTTCAGCGAGGCTGCGAAAGCGGTGGTTCAGGCGATGAAGAGGTTGCCTGTGCCGCCGCCATCGCAGCCTCGCTGGGGCTCGACAGCTCCCACATTTGGGCGGTGTTGCTGTCGAGAGTTGTGTTTGGCGCGATGGCCCTGCAAAGCGGTATTCCACATACACCGCCGATCTCCTGTGGGAGCTGTCGAGCTTCAGCGAGGCTGCGAAAGCGGTGGTTCAGGCGATGAAGAGGTTGCCTGTGCCGCCGCCATCGCAGCCTCGCTGGGGCTCGACAGCTCCCACATTTGGGCGGTGTTGCTGTCGGGAGTTGTGCTTGTCGCGATGGCCCTGCAAAGCGAGATTCCACATACACCGCCGATCCCCTGTGGGAGCTGTCGAGCTTCAGCGAGGCTGCGAAAGCGGTGGGTCAAACAATGAGCCTTTGGGCAATGCCCCCACCTGATCAAATTCCGTCTGAGGCTATACTTGCCTCCTTCCAACCAATCGAGAACCCCATGAGCACCTCTCTTTCCCTGTCGCCCGTGCGCAAGCCCGTCGCGCCACTGATCGCTTTTGTAATCCTGGTGGCGGGCGCTCTGTTCCTGCAAAACACCGTGGGCGCGCGCCAGGTGTTGTTGCTGGTGGTCGGCGCCGCCCTGGGCCTGACCCTGTATCACGCTGCCTTCGGTTTTACCTCGGCCTGGCGTGTGTTCATCAATGATCGGCGTGGCGCCGGCTTGCGTGCGCAGATGGTGATGCTGGCGGTGGCGGTGGTGCTGTTTTTCCCGGCGCTCGGGGCTGGCACTTTGTTTGGGCAACCGGTGGCCGGGCTGGTGGCGCCAGCCGGTGTGTCGGTGGTGTTCGGGGCGTTTATTTTCGGGATCGGCATGCAGCTGGGCGGCGGGTGTGCGTCGGGCACTTTGTTCACCGTCGGCGGCGGTAATGCGCGGATGTTGGTAACACTGCTGTTCTTTATCTGTGGCTCGTTGATAGCCACCCATCACGTCGACTGGTGGTTTGCACTGCCATCGTTCCCGGCGGTTTCCATTGTCAAAAGTTTCGGTGTGCTGCCGGCGCTGGTCTTGAGCCTGGCGGTGTTCGCGCTGATTGCAGTGGTGACAGTGCGCCTGGAAAAGCGCCGTCACGGCCAGCTTGAACAAGGCGTGCAAAGCGAGCACCAAGGGCTACGCCGCTTCCTGCGCGGACCCTGGCCGCTGGTGTGGGGCGCGATTGGCCTGGCGCTGCTCAACTACGCCACCCTCGCCCTGGCCGGACGGCCGTGGGGCATCACCTCGGCGTTCGCGCTGTGGGGCGCCAAGGTGGCGAGCGGGCTGGGCGTGGACGTCGCCAGTTGGGCATTCTGGCAGATGCCGGGCAATGCCAAGGCCCTGGCTGCACCGGTGTGGGAAGACATCACCAGCGTCATGGACATCGGCATTGTCCTCGGCGCGCTGCTGGCCGCAGGCCTGGCCGGGCGTTTCGCGCCCAGCCTGAACATCCCGCTGCGCTCGTTGATCGCGGCGGTGATCGGCGGCCTGATGCTTGGCTATGGTTCGCGCCTGGCCTATGGCTGCAACATCGGCGCCTATTTCAGCGGCATCGCTTCGGGCAGCCTGCATGGCTGGGTGTGGCTGGTGGCGGCCTTTATCGGCAACGGCGTAGGCGTACGTTTGCGGCCCTTCTTCTTTGCGGGTGAACGGCCCCAGGTGGCATTGAGTGGCTGCTGAGCAGTCCACCCACATTCGCCTGGCGCGCGCGCAAGATGCCGGTTTGTTGCCCGCCATCGAGCAGTGCGCAGCCCAGGCATTCCGCGCAATCGAAGGGCTGGCTTGGCTGGCGGATGCGGCGTCGATCAGCATCGAACGCCATCGGCAATGGATCGCGCTATCGACCTGTTGGGTGGTGGTTGATGACCACGATCACCCTCAAGGCTTCCTCAGCGCAGAACGCTTTGGCGACGACCTGCATATCCATGAAGTGTCGGTTGCCCAGCCGCTGCAAGGCCAGGGCTGGGGGCGCAGATTGGTGGAAACGGCGATAGAGCATGCCCGCGCCCAACACCTGCGTGCGGTGACGCTGACCACCTTCAAGCATGTACCCTGGAATGCTCCGTTCTACCGGCGCCTGGGCTTTGCGCCTCACGTTGATTCGCGTCTGGAAACGATCCTGGCGGATGAGTACGCCCATGGCTTCGAACCCGGCAGCCGTTGTGCCATGGCGTGCCCGGTGACATGTCCGAATCCGTCCTGAAGTAGTCTGCCTTGCGTCTGTCGCGCACTGTGGGTGGTCCTTACCATGGCGTGCATCGTTTACCCACTGATGCAAGCCACAAGGACCGTCCATGACCCATAAAGCCCTGATCGTGATCGACGCCCAACATTCCTTCCGCCATTCAACCTACTGGTCCGAAAACGACCTGCCCGACTATCTGGAAAAACAGCAGGCCCTCATCGATGGTTGTGTTCAGCGCGGCATCCCGGTGGTACAAGTCTTCCATGTTGAAGACCAGGGGCATTTCTCCATGCAATCGGGCAACGTCAGGGCATTGAGCGAGCTGTCGATCAATCCACAGTTGGTGTTCCACAAGCGTTACCACAGCGCCTTCGCCGGTACGCCCCTGGCCGCTCGCCTCACGGAGATGGACGTCACCACGCTGATCATCAGTGGCATCCGGACCGAGCAATGCTGCGAGACCACCACGCGGCAGGCGTCGGACAGCGGCTTCAAGGTGGACTTTGTCAGTGAAGCGACATTGACGTTCCCCATGACCCACCTGCGTAGCGGCCGGGAGTACACCTCTGCGCAAATCCGCGAACGCACGGAGCTAGTGCTGGAAGAGCGTTTTGCGCGCATCGTCACGGTCGAACAGGTCTTGGAAGGATGAACCCGTGAGCGTGCCGGTGCTGTTCGTGCTGTTGCCCAATGTGCTGATGCTCGACCTGGCGGGGCCTGCCGAAGTGTTGCGCCTGGCCGCGCAAGCCGAGGACCCGGCGGCGGTGGATTTCGATCTGCAGTACGTCAGCCCGGTGGAGTCGCTGCACAGCTCCATCGGCTTGCCACTGACCGGGCTGGCGCCCCTGCCGCAGACTCTGGCGCCCGGCACGCTGGTGGTGCTGGTGGGCTCCACGATGAACGTATCAAAGGCTCACCAAAAGGCTTTCGAGTCGGCCAGCCAGCAGCTCACCCTGTGGTTGCAAAACGTGTTCGCGCCCTCGGCCGAACGCCTGGTGTGCGTGTGTGCCGGCGCGTTGAGCGCCGCCAGGGCCGGGCTGCTCGATGGGCGCCAATGCACCACGCACCATTCGCTGTGCGCCACCTTGCAAGCCCTCGCACCCAAGGCCCGGGTCCTGGAAAACCGGCTGTACGTCACCGACGGCCCGGTCAGTTGCAGCGCCGGTATCACGGCGGGGATCGACCTGATGCTGCACCTGGTTGCCGAACTGGCCGGGCCACGCTTGGCCTGCGCCGTGGCGCGGGACATGGTGGTGTACCTGCGCCGCAGCGGCAGCGACCCGCAGCTATCGCCTTGGGTGACCGGGCGCAATCACCTGCACCCGGCGCTCCACCGTGTGCAGGACGCCATCGCCGCCGCCCCCTGCGAGGCCTGGACGGTCACCCGCATGGCAAGCCTGGCCTGCACCAGCAGCCGACACCTGGCGCGCCTGTTCCAGGAGCATGTCGGCATCAGCCCACTGGATTACCTGCATCGCCTGCGCCTGGCGGTGGCGCGGGAACTGCTGGCCGAGTCGGCCCTGGACATAGAAACCATCGCCGAGCGCGCAGGCTTTGGCTCGGCGCGGCATTTGCGGCGTATCTGGGGTAAATACGAAGCGGCAACCCCTTCAGCCATGCGTCTTACTCAGCAGGCGTCTCGCCAGCCGTAACCGGCTCTTGGCCGGCCTCGGTCGCCAGCTTCAAGCGGTCCGCCTTGCTGATGTATTTGTCTTTGCTTTTTGGCGCCAGCTTGGCGCTGGCCTTTTTCGCTTTGGCTTTGAAGAGCTGCTGAAGTTTTTTCTGGCGGTTCATGTTCCGTTGCCTGAAGGGGAAAGGCGCGGATGATACTACCGGTTCAGCGCGCCAGGAACTCGCTGATCAGTGTGATCACCTGCTGCTGGATCACGGGCCGTGGCCGCGCGCCTTTGCCGTCCTGGCAAATGATGCTGTCGCCGGGCACATCAGCGTCAAGCAACGCTGCCGCGCCCGGTTTGCACTGAGACATAAAACTGAAGTGGTTGGCGTCCTGGATCTCCACGTACTGAGTCGACGTTTTTGGCAGCCGCTTGGCCATGTCAGCCGATTCCATCTGCGCCGGCAAATCCGCTGATGGCTCACCGGCGGCGATCACCAGGGCCGGCACTGGCAACGCCGCGAGGCTCGCATCGGTAAAACCGCGTGACAGGCCCAGGTCCAGGGACACCACAGCGGTCACGCGCTTATCGCTCAAGTCCGCAGCCAGTTGAGCCTTCCCGTTCGGCGTACCTTCAGAGTTCATCTCGCGATAGGCCGTGCACGCCACCAACGTCGGATGGGCGCTGCAGTCCCGGGCAAACAACGCCGGGTCGAAACGCGCCCCCGCGCTCTCCATGACCGTCCAGCCCCCCAGGGAATGGCCTATCACCGCGATCCGGCCGCTGTCCACCGCGCCAAATGGCGTGGGCTGTACCAGCAGCGCATCAATGGCCCGGCTCAAATCCTTGGGCCGTTGCCACAACTGCGCGGCGGCTTGCGCGCTGCGATCCTGGCTGGTGGTGCCAGGGTGATTCACTGCCGCCACGATATACCCCTGCCGGGCCAGCGCACTGGCCAGCCACGCCTGCTTGCCCCAGTTGCCACCATAGCCGTGGGAGAGCACCACCACCGGATGTTTGCCGGGTGTCGGTGCGGCATCAGGCACCGCAAGCACACCGATGAACACCAGGTTGTCAGCGATCAGCTTGGGTTGGGCGGTGCTGGTGGAGGGGTACCACACGGCCATTTCCAGTGGGCGAATGTTGTGAGTGTCAGGGATGGTGGTGGTTTGGAAACCGATGGGGTCGTTGGCGAGTGCAGGCCCAGTCAGGCTGATCAGGAGCAGGGCGGCGAGGGGGGCTTTCATTGTTTTTATCGTCCTTGAAATGAAGGACGCAGCATGACCTGAAACGAGCGGTTCAGGTAGAGGGGAGGCGGTCACCCGCCCCCCCCAATAATCAATCAGCTCCTTATAAACGCCAGCAAATCCGCATTAATCGTATCGGCATGGGTAGTAGGCATGCCATGCGGGAAGCCCGGGTAGATTTTCAGCGTGCTGTTTTTCAACAGTTTGGCGGACAGCACCCCGGCATTTTCATGGGGGACGATCTGGTCATCGTCGCCATGCATGACCAATACGGGAATCTGGATGCGTTTCAAGTCTTCGGTGAAATCGGTCTGGGAAAATGCCACGATCCCGTCATAGTGCGCCTTGGCACAGCCCATCATGCCTTGGCGCCACCAGTTCAGGATGATGCCCTCGGACGGTGTGGCGCCTGGGCGGTTATAGCCGTAGAAAGGGCCCGCCGGAACGTCATGATAGAACTGTGCACGGTTGGCTTTCAGTTGCGCCTGCAAGTCGTCGAACACTGACTTGGGCAGGCCGCCAGGATTGCTCGGGGTCTGGACCATCAACGGTGGCACGGCGCTGATGATGGCGGCCTTCGAGACGCGGTCTTCGCCGTGGCGGGCGATGTAATGAACCACTTCACCGCCGCCGGTGGAGTGACCGACATGCACCGCGGTTTGTACGCCCAGATGCTCGACCACGGCCGCGACGTCGTCGGCATAGTGGTCCATATCGTGCCCGTCCCAAACCTGGCTGGAACGCCCGTGGCCACGTCGGTCGTGGGCAACGACCCGGTAGCCTTCGCCCAGGAAAAACAGCATTTGCGCGTCCCAATCATCTGCGCTCAGTGGCCAGCCATGATGAAAGAAAATGACCTGGGCATCGCGTGGGCCCCAGTCCTTGTAGAAAATTTCAACACCGTCTCGCGTGGTGACGTAGCCCATGTTCGCCTCTCCCAAATGAAATGATGGCCTGATCGAATCGCGATCATGGCGCTGGATTGACCCACTGCGGCCCATGCGTGTCTGGCAAGCGTGCCGTCTACGAATCGCCGCCTTGGCCGCCCAATGACTTTAGGTTTAAAGTCAACTTTAAGGTCAATGGTTTTTTGTGGGTGGTACATGAGAATAGGCGAGTTGGCAAAAATCAGCGGGTTGGCGGCCTCACGCATCCGTTTCTACGAAGCGAGCGGCCTGATCCAATCGGTTGAGCGTAAATCCAACGGCTATCGGGACTATGCACCCGGCACCGAGGCGGTGTTGGAGATCATCAAGGGTGCCCAGGCAGCCGGTTTCTCTCTGGAAGAAATCCGGCAGTTAATGCCCAGAAGTGCCGGTGGTTGGCAGCATGACGAGCTGCTCAGCGGGCTCAAGCACAAGGTCGGGGAAATCGAGGTGCTGCAACAACGGCTGGCCCAGAACAAGGCTCAGTTGCTGAACGTCATCAAGGGCATCGAAGGCAAGCCCGAGGGCATGGCCTGTGCGGAGAATGCGCAGATGCTGATTAACCGTCTGCGCGAGGAAGGGGGCGCTCCAGCCTCATCCACAAGAAAAAGCGCCCGCCGGGCCCCGAGGGCCTGACCGGCGCACAAGGGTCAGCGTTCGCCAATCAGGTTGGCGAGCGGCTCTGGCGCATAGAGTGCGCTCTGGAACTCGGGTACGTATTCGTACTTCAGCATTTTCCCCAGCTTGAGGTCGCGCAGGTAATTGGACAGGCTGCCATCGCCCAGCGTGAGGGTGGCTGAGTCTGCGTCACGGCTGGAGCCATGGCTGAGCTGGCGGGAAACCGCGTACCCGTAGGCCAGTTGGCCGTGGTGATCGAGATTGGTGAAACTGCTGGTGACCAGGTCCGCATCATGGGACAGTTTCTCAAGCTTTTTGGCCTTGAACGACACGTCCAGCTTGCCGGTCTGGCTGTCGGTAATGTCATACACCACCGAGTGCCCATCCTCTTTGCGATCAATGCCAGTCAGCCATTTCGGCAGGTTGTAACCGACCACGCCGCGCACCCGCGCCAGCTCGGTATTCACCGGCAGCTTGAGCACATAGCCCCAAAAATCCTGCGACATCGACTGGCCCACCAGCGTGAAGGGGCCCAGGTTGGCTTTGCCAGGTTTGTTAGTGATGATCGACACGGCGACTTCGTTATAGGCGTCGTTATCGCAATGCTCATAGGTGTACGCAGTAAACGCGATCAGTCCGCGACCCGGCCAGACTTGCAAGGGTTGCACGGCGGCCAGTACCTGCGGTGGCATCAACGCCCGAAGCTTATCGATGTCAGCCGTATAGACCGCTGTTACCCGACTGTTCTGATAGTAAAAATTGGGCGAGTAGGATTCAAAACCGATGTCGACCTTGTGCTTTTGCAACCCTTTGAACCAGCTTAAATCAACCTCTGGTAATTCTGCTGCAACCACCGACAACGGCGGGTTGGAGCGAAAGCGGTCGTACAAGCCGCCCTTGACGACGGGCACCTGCTGGCCGGCGATATCGATGTGGGTTGTGTCGTTGGGGCTGGGCATCTCGGGCGTTCCCGCCAACGCAAGGTTGGCAAAAGGGGTGAGCAGCAATCCGGTTAAAACGGCGCTTGGAATGTTCAATCGGTCTTCTCCAGGGAGGGGCTACGGGTGGGGCCTAGGCTCTATCGTTCGTGGGACAGCTCGGTTATCACGGCGAGTGCGACGGCCCTGGGCGATTGCGGGTTCTGGCCCGTGATCAGGCGGCCATCGGTGATGACAAATGAGGTGAACGGCACCCAGCCCTTGCGGTAACGCGCCCCTTGGCTCAGCAGCCGGTCTTCAAGCAAGAACGGCACCTCACGCTTCATGCCCGATAGCAGTTCTTCGCGGTTGGAGAAGCCGGTGATGTTTTTGCCCTTGATGATCGCGTTGCCCTGTTCATCCTTCAGATCCAGCAGGCCCGCCACACCGTGGCACACGGCCGAGACGATGCCGCCCTGGTTGTAAATGGTTTGGGCGACACGTTGCAGGTCGAGGTTGCCAGGGAAGTCCCACATGACACCGTGGCCGCCGGTGAAGTAGATCGCGCGAAATTGCGACGGATCGACATTGGCGATGGGCAGCGTGTTTTGCAGCCGGGCGCGAAAGGCCGGGGACTGCAACTGTTCACGCGCCGCCTTATCCATGTACAGCCAACCGAGGCTGCGCTCGTCCAGAGGCACAGCACCTCCTTTGGGGCTGGCAAATACCGTCGTGTAGCCAGCCGCTTCCACGACCTCGGTGAAATGCGTCAGCTCTGTCAGCCACAGGCCCGTGGTATCGGGCCTTGAGGGGTAGCTGGCGTGGTTGGTCATGATCACCAGGATCTGGCGATTGTTCGCAGCGGCCGTGGAAGGGCCGGGTTCAGCCTGTGCAAATGTCATAAGCGCGCCACCTATCGCTACCAACGCAAAAGAAATAAGGGTTTTGAGCATGATCCAGGGTCCAGTAATCCTGTCGGTTGGTGTATGCTCACCTTAAACCTCGCTTTAAGGTCAACCCCTGCTTTGGCAAAAAAAAACCGAGTCGTCTTGGGGCGCGACGGCTCGGCTTTTTTTGGGCGTGTTGAACGTTTAGCCAGCTGCTACAGCCGCCTCGCGCTCCATCAACTTATCGACCAACAACATTCCCAGCTCACTTAACTGATGAATCGCCAACGCGACGTCGCGCTGTTTACCGGTCAGTTCATCCGACAGGTCGAGCAGCAGGGCGGTTACTGAGGAAAAGGTTTCATAGCTATTGGCGACGAGCATTTCATTGCTGGCATCGTCGGCAACGCTGAACAGCGGTGTCGAGGGTGGAGGAGAGGGTTCGGCGTTGGGGTTGAGGGCGTGATCGATCGCACGACGGGCTGCCTGATCAAGCTTCAGGTTTGGCTCGTTTGGAGGGTTTGGGGTGACTTTGTACATATGCGTAATTCCTGAATGGGGCCGACACCGTTTCGCTACTAAACGAAAGGGTGGCAGCTGTACGCAGGTTAGTAGACCGGGGAATTACACAAAGCCGGCGCGCCCGAAGGCGCCCTACGCACAGCCACCATCAGGCACAGACAGGAACGTCTGATAGATGAAGCTCATGCACTAAGTGTAATTGACCCTCGGGCTACTAAACCCGATCACTGAGTTGTCAGCGACCGAGCCACCTTAGAGACGCCCATCCAAGCGCACAAGCCGGCGGATTCTGACGCAACTGTAGGCAACGGAGCAAGGTGGTGCAGCGCGCTGTAGGACATGTTTACAGGGTGCCGCCGTTACCCCGCTTAGTCGTGGGCGAACTGGTCAATCAACCCCAGACGTGGAACATGGCTGTGTGGCTGTAGCAGCGCGCCAGGAGCAATGACTGCGTTTGCGCCAATTTTGCAGCCGTCACCTACCAAGGCACCGAATTTGTTCACCCCCGTCTCGATCACATTATCTGCGTAACGGATCTTGATATTCGCTCCTTCCAGCTCGTTACGATAATTGGCAATGATTGCACCGGCTTCAATATTGACGCCTTCGCCAATCAACGAATCGCCGACGAAATTTAAGTGTGCCAGCTTGCTGGCGGCCAGCATGAAGGTGCTTTTGAGTTCGCAGCTTGGGCCCACAATGCAATGGCTGCCCAAATACACGCCGCCACGCAGGTAAGC
This sequence comes from Pseudomonas sp. CCI1.1, assembly GCF_034348165.1. Taxonomy (NCBI): domain Bacteria; kingdom Pseudomonadati; phylum Pseudomonadota; class Gammaproteobacteria; order Pseudomonadales; family Pseudomonadaceae; genus Pseudomonas; species Pseudomonas sp. CCI1.1. The sequence continues at coordinate 2,471,569 of NZ_CP133780.1, read as the reverse complement.
TCCCGCTGCTACAAATGAGCCTTCGCCGATGATGATTGGGCCCTTGAGCACAGCGCCTTCTTCGACAATGGCGCTTTCGTGGATGGCGCAGTTTCCGTGGCGTCGGTAGCCCGTGCCGAGGCGTGAGAGCAAGGCTAGAACCTGGTTTTCGCAGTCTTGAGCCACCCGCCAAGCGGCAGGCTGCGTCAGGCCAAGGGAGGGCCATTGAGCAATGAATGTACTGATCTCAGGTAGTTTCATGGAGAGCGCTTCCGATGTCGGGAGGGGATAGAACCGCGCTGTTGCCGCTAGAGCAGCGGGCTCAGGCCTCATCTTACAGAGAGCTGCCCCCGATTTACTGAATCCCCACGAAAGCCGCCGACTCGCCCATCCCCAGGCAAAACATCTTGCGATACTCCGAAGGCGACGTCCCCAGTTGCGCGGCAAAATGCTGTCTCAACGACAGCGCGGTGCCAAACCCCACTTCGCCTGCAATGCATTCAACCGGCAGTTCCGTGGTTTCCAGCAGCGCCTGCGCCCTGGCCACGCGCTCAGCGTTCAGCCATTTGGACACGGTGGTGCCGGTGGCTTGCTTGAAGCGGCGGGTAAAGGTGCGCCGGCTCATCTTCGCCCGGTCGGCCAGCACATCGAGCGACAGGTCGCTGGCCAGATGGGTGCGCGCCCATGCCAGCACCTCCGACAGGTGTGTCTCGCTGGAGAGTTGCGGCACGGTGTGTTCAACGTATTGCGCCTGGCCACCTTGGCGATGTGGCGGGGTCACCAGCATCTTTGCGGTGCGGTTCGCCACATCGGCGCCGAGCCGCTGGCGTATCAAGTGCAGGCAGCAGTCGATGGCCGCGACGGTACCGGCGGAGGTGATGATGTTGTCGGCACACACATAAAGCGCCTGCGGCCTGAATCGCGCGCTGGGAAAGCGGCGCGCAAACTCGTCGCGGGCGGCCCAGTGGGTGGTGGCTTCCTTTTCGTCCAGCAGGCCAGCATCGCCCAGCACGAATGCGCCCAGGCACAAGCCGACGATCAGCTTGCCCTGTGCATTGGCCAACTGCAGCGCTTGGACGAGCGTGGGGGAGGCCACGACCGATTGATCGCCCCAGGCGGGGATGATGATCACATCGGCGGTGTGCATCAGTTCCAGGCCACTGCTTACCGAGAGGCCCAGGCCTTGGTCGCTGCTGACCATGCCAGGCACTTCTGCGCAGTAATTGACCTGGTAATAGGGCTTATCGGGTGTGGATTGAGCGGTGCCCAGCACCATCCCCGGTACGGAAAGATGGAACAGGCTTACGCCATCGAAGGCGAGAACGGCTACGCGGATGGGAGGCATCAGGCCACCTCTGGTACTGAGTCGGATGGCCCGATTATATCGCTATCTGTCATTCAGGCCACTGTTGGCCCTCGCGGGCTTCAGCAAGAATAAACGCCTCGATACATCAACAGGACTCATCTTATGAAACTTACGACGCTCCCCCTGGTTTTGAGCATCGCTTGCGGTGCGGCTGCCACGCCCGCATTCGCAGGCTCGGCCACCCCTGAGGCAGCCCATAAAGTGGACCTTCAGCAAGTGCGTAACGCGACGGTGAAGATCACCTATGGCGGTACCACCTTCCTGATTGACCCGATGCTGGCCAAAAAGGGCACCTATCCAGGGTTCGAACATACCTACCGTAGCGAGCTGCGCAATCCACTGGTGGATTTGACCGAGTCGCCGGCACAGGTCATTGCCGGTGTCGATGCTGTGATCGTCACCCACACGCACCTTGATCACTGGGACGATGCGGCACAAAAAGCGCTGCCCAAAGACATCCCGTTGTTTGCCCAGCATGAAGAAGACGCGCAGTTGATCCGTTCCCAGGGTTTCAAGAATGTGCGTGTGCTGACCGACGAAGCGGAATTTGGCGGCGTCAAAATCACCAAGACCGGCGGCCAGCATGGCACCGATGAGATGTATGCCGTGCCGGCGCTGGCAAAGCCGTTAGGCGAAGCCATGGGCGTGGTTTTTCAAGCACCCGGCTACAAGACACTGTACCTGGCGGGTGACACGGTATGGCGTAAAGAGGTCGACCAAGCCATCGAGAAATTCAACCCCGAGGTGATCGTGCTCAATGCCGGGAAGGCCATGATGGCGGGGTATGAGGGCTCGATCATCATGGGCGAGGAAGACGTGCTGCGCGCTGCACAGGTGGCGAAAAACGCGAAAATCGTGGCCGTCCATATGGACGCCATTAATCACATGTCCCTGACCCGCGAGGCGTTGCGCAGCTACGTCAAGCAGCACGGTATCGAGGGGCGTGTGGATATTCCTGAGGATGGCACTTCATTGGCTTTCTGACGCCAGGCGCAGGTCAAAATGTGGGAGGGGGCTTGCTCCCACATTGGTATGTTGATCGGCCTCCCGTTTCGGCTGACGCTGCCGCAAGGCGACTTGATGTCCGATCAGGGGCTAAGGGACACAAGCGCTAATAGTTTCGCTCGGCTGCCTGCACGGCGGCTGGACTAGGATTTTTTCTGGCGGTGCACACCAACATTAAAATTCACTGGCATCTACAAGGAGTAGCCAGTAGGCTACATTTGAATCTGTGACCAATACGATCAGCAGGACGCCCGAGGAATTAAGCGGGCAAAAGAGATTCTCGATGCCCTGAGAGGTCAATGACATGAGTCAGTCAACATTCAAACCAGAGGACATGCCGATCCTCGAGCTGGATACATCCGGCACCAGCGCCTATGAGGCTTCACGTTTCCTTGATAGCCCGCAAACTATCAGTGCCTATCTTGCGCAAAGCATGGCGTGCCATGACCCGCAAGTCCTTATGAAGGCGCTGGCCGAGGTTGCCAAGGCCCTCGGTGTAAACAAGGTTGCCGAAGCGGCGGGGGTGAATCGGGAGAGTCTGTATAAAACCCTGAAAGGCGGCTCAAAGACGCGATATGAGACGGTCCAGAAGCTGATGTTGGCATTAGGGGTGGAACTGACGGTGCAACCGATTGCCGCGACCGCAATTAATAAAACGGTCGTCATTGGCAAAACGTGATGAACCAAAAACAGGACGGTTTATTTGCTTGAAAATAGATACGTCCCTTTTTGTCGACAGAGCGCCCATTCGCCATTTACGCGAGAAGGCGTGTTGATGTGCGCCTGGTCTTGTAGGAAATCGACCTCTGGCAGCGTAGGGTTTCCTCCATGATACTGGTTATATATCCAGTATTTGCAGGTCGGCGCGCTCCTGAAACGAAAATGAGTGAAAAATGGGCCTGTAGCAAAAAAAAGCAACTCCGTTAGGTTGAGGTCCTCTCCTTCAAGAAAGGAGAGTTCTTAATCAAATCAATGGAGTCACAACATGAACAAACCACAAACCCAGACACCTCTTCGCCATGGTCGTGTCACATCCCCTTCCAGCCGTGGCGCAGTCGCCGTGGATCTTGGCCTGCTGGAAACCTGGCAGGTCAATGAAATGGAAGGCGGCAAGAACTTCCCGGCACTGACGGCCGGTCCGTTTCCGGCGCCTTATCAAACCGACAGTGACAGCGTCACTCCACCCGCCGACGGCGTCATCCTCAGCGGTGGCAAGACCGATGCCCGTGACTGCGTCAACTTCACCCACGAGGAAATGGCCAAGAAACTCGGCCGCGCCTTCACCTGGCCGTTGCTCAATGTCGAGCCGGGTCAGACCTTCAAGGTCACCTGGGCATACACCGCGCCGCACACCACCCGTGGCTATCGCTGGCTGATCACCAAGGATGGCTGGGATCCGAAACAGCGCATCACCCGCGCGCAACTGGAAACCCAGCCGTTCGCTGAAGACTTCTATGCCCAGGTGCCGTACTACAGCCATGCAGGCGAACTGAAGGCCAAGGTCAATCATGAAGTGAAACTGCCGACCCACAAAAAGGGCCAGCATGTGATTGTGTTGATGTGGATCGTCGCCAACACCGGCAACGCCTTCTATCAAGCCTTCGATGTGGACTTCAAATAAGCCCCCACCGTTAAACCCACACGTTCTGAAGGATTAGAACATGTCAAAGATTGACTTTACCTCACTGCAATCGCCGCTCAACGATGCCGCTTCGCTGATGCCGAGCATTGCCGGCAAAAAGATCCTCATGGGCTTCTGGCACAACTGGCCTGCCGGCCCGAGCGATGGCTACCAGCGTGGCCAGTTCGCCAATATCAGCCTGGCGGATGTCCCAAAGGATTACAACGTGGTGGCCGTGGCCTTCATGAAGGGCAACGGTATCCCAACCTTCAAACCGTACAACCTGTCCGATGCCGAGTTTCGTCGCCAGGTGGGCGTGCTGAACAGCCAGGGCAGGGCGGTGCTGATTTCCCTTGGCGGCGCCGATGCACACATCGAACTGCATAAAGGCAATGAACAGCCACTGGCCAGCGAAATTATCCGCCTGGTGGAAACCTATGGCTTTGATGGCCTGGATATCGATCTTGAACAGAGCGCGATTGATTTCGCCGACAACAAGACTGTCCTGCCCGCCGCCTTGAAACTGGTCAAGGACCACTACGCGGCTCAAGGCAAACACTTCATCATCAGCATGGCGCCGGAGTTTCCGTACCTCACCACCGCCGGCAAATACGTCGGTTACATCCAGGCGCTGGAAGGCTATTACGACTTCATCGCCCCGCAGTATTACAACCAGGGTGGCGACGGCATCTGGGTGCAGGAGGTCAACAGCGGCAACGGCGCCTGGATTGCCCAGAACAACGACGCGCTGAAGGAGGACTTCCTGTTTTACCTCACCGAAAGTCTGGTGAGCGGAACGCGCGGGTTTACCAAGATCCCGGCAGACAAGTTCGTCATTGGCCTGCCTGCGAACGTCGATGCGGCTGCCACCGGTTATGTGATCAACCCAACAGCCGTGACCAATACATTCAAGCGTTTGCACGACAAAGGATTGTCGATCAAGGGCCTGATGACCTGGTCGGTGAATTGGGACAACGGGATCAGCAAAGACCATGTGCCCTACAACTGGGAATTCAGCCGCCGTTATGGGCCGATGATCAATGGCACTGCTCTCTCTGGCCTGGAGCAGGATGAGGCGGATCTGGAGGTCGCCGATCGGCAGTAGCGCAAAGGGGCCTCTGGCAGACGTGCCAGAGGTCAAACCGCTAAGCTTCTGATCTGACTAAAATCCGATGCCTGTTTGGGCATCGGATTTTTTGCGTCACGCTCACATTGCGCTGAGCGTTCCTCAAACCGAGTTACCGCACCAAACAAGGCCGCTTGTTATCAAAGCCCCAACCCGGGATCAGAAACTGCATCGCCACACTGTCATCCCGGGCTCCAAGGCCCATGCCTTTGTACAGCTCATGGGCCTGGGCTACGGCGTCCATATCAATATCCACACCCAGGCCAGGCTTGGCCGGCACCTTCACATAGCCCCCTTCAATCTTCAACGGCTCCCGCGTCAGGCGCTGGCCGTCCTGCCAGATCCAGTGGGTATCGATGGCGGTGATCTCGCCGGGGGCGGCGGCCGCCACCTGGGTAAACATCGCCAGGGAAATATCGAAGTGGTTATTGGAGTGCGAGCCCCAGGTCAGGCCCCACTCGTTGCACATCTGCGCGACGCGCACCGAGCCCTGCATAGTCCAGAAGTGCGGGTCGGCGAGGGGGATGTCCACTGATTGCAACTGGATGGCATGGCCCATTTCACGCCAGTCGGTGGCGATCATGTTGGTGGCGGTTTTCAGGCCCGTGGCGCGGCGGAATTCGGCCATGACTTCGCGGCCCGAGTAGCCGTTTTCTGCGCCGCAGGGGTCTTCGGCGTAGGCCAGCACATGATGCTGGTCGCGGCACAGGCGGATGGCTTCTTTTAAGGACCATGCGCCGTTGGGATCAAGGGTGATGCGCGCATCGGGAAAACGCTCGGCCAGCGCAGTGACGGCTTCGATTTCCGCGTCGCCACTCAATACGCCGCCCTTGAGCTTGAAATCGTTGAAACCGTATTTGGCCTTGGCCGCTTCGGCCAGGCGCACTACCGCGTCGGCGGTCAGGGCTGTTTCATGGCGCAGGCGGAACCAGTCGTCATCGGCGTCGGCCTCGTTGCGGTAGGCCAGGTCGGTGGCGTTGCGATCCCCCACATAGAACAGGTAGCCGAGCATCTTCACTGCGTCGCGTTGCTGGCCTTCGCCTAGCAAGGCGGCCACCGGCACTTCGAGGAACTGGCCCAGCAGGTCAAGCAGTGCGGCCTCCATGGCGGTGACGGCGTGGATGGTGATGCGCAGGTCGAAGGTTTGCAGGCCGCGGCCCGCGCTGTCTCGAGACGCAAAGGTACTGCGCATCTGGTTGAGAACGCGCTGGTACTGGCCAATCGGCTGGCCGACCACCAGGCTGCGGGCGTCTTCCAGGGTTTGGCGAATGCGCTCGCCGCCGGGCACTTCGCCCACGCCAGTGTTGCCACTGCTGTCCTTGAGGATGACAATATTGCGCGTGAAGTAGGGGCCGTGGGCGCCGCTGAGGTTCAGCAACATGCTGTCGTGGCCGGCGACGGGGATGACTTGGAAATGAGTAACGACAGGGGTATTCATGGCGCGTTCCTGGCTGAGTTCAAAGAGGTTTGCTGATGGCGGCGCCGCTGGGCACGGCCGGTACGGCAGAGGGTGAGGTCTTGGCAAAGAACACCAGGATGGCCGCGAGCACCGAGGTGCAGGCCAGGCCATACAGCCCGCCCTGTATCGAGCCGGTGGTTTGTTCGAGAAAGCCGAAGGTAGTCGGCGCCACAAAACCGCCCAGGTTGCCGATGGAGTTGATCAGCGCGATTACGGCGGCGGCGATGCGCACATCCAGGTAGCCCTGAGGGATCGGCCAGAACAGCGAAGACGCAGATTTAAAGCCGATGGCCGCAAAGCAGATCGCAACGAAAGCGAAAATCGGCCCGCCGGTGGTGGACATGAACATGCCGGCCGCCGCGATCAGCAGGGCCGCCGCGACCCAGGCTTGCTGGAACTTGAACTTGCCCGACAGCGACGCGAAGGCGTACATGGCAATGATCGAGATCAGCCAGGGGATCGAGTTGAAGAAACCCACCTGCACATCACTTAGGTCGCCCATTTTCTTGATGATGCTGGGCAGCCAGAAGGTGGCGGCGTAGATCGTCAATTGAATGCAGAAGTACAGAGCGCAGAACAGCAGGATCTGGCGGTCTTTGAGCAGCTTGCCGAGGGTGGGTTTCACCGTGGTCAGGGCTTCGCGATCACGTTGCTCCTGATCGATGGCGCCCACCAGCGCATCCTGCTCTTCGCGGCTCAACCACTTGGCGTCGTGGGGTTTGGAGTCGAGCCAGAACCACACGAAGAAGCCCAGCGCCACCGAGGCCAGGCCCTCGATGCCGAACATCCATTGCCAGCCATGCAAACCAAAGCCTTCGATCTGCAACAACGCGCCCGACAACGGCCCGGAGATCAACGACGCCACCGCCGAGCCACTGAGGAAGATCGCGATGGCCTTGCCACGCTCCACGCCGGGCAACCAGCGCGTGAAGTAATAGATCACGCCCGGGAAGAATCCTGCTTCCGCCACACCCAGCAGGAAACGCAGGATGTAGAAGTGGGTTTCGTTCTGGATAAACGCCATCAGCGTGGCGACGATGCCCCAGGTGAACATGATGCGGGTCAGCCAGATACGCGCGCCGACTTTTTGCAGCAGCATGTTGGACGGCACTTCGAACAGCGCATAGCCAATGAAGAACAGCCCGGCGCCGAAGCCGTAGGCCGCTGCGCCGATCCCCAGGTCATGCTCCATGTGCGTGCGCACGAAGCCGATATTGACCCGGTCGATGTAGTTGAGGATGAACATGACCACGAACAGTGGGAGCACATGACCCTTCACTTTGCTCACGGCGCGGGCGAGCGCTGAATCACTTTCGGGTACGGCAGATGCTGGGCTTGAATGCTTCACGAATGAAAACTCCCCCTGATTATTTTTATGCGGGTTTGGTGTTTTGTTGACAGACATCATACAAGTTGTTTTTTGAAGGCCGCAATCCTGTGAGGGCTGTTTTTGTTCTTATAAGCCGGTATTGAGATTGGCTAGTTTGGTTATTTGCCAGATTTTATTGGGTTTTGCCCCGCTGGTGACGGCTCGGGGTGTGCGCTTCTCTCAAAGCGAAGACAGGGTCGGGTGAGGTGGGATGAGTGTGTTGTCATACAAGTTGGGTGTTTTTCGCCACCACCCATCGCCCCGTGCGCTCAGGGTGATAAGCTCCCCCCAGCCCAACCCCGTGGACCCGTCTCGATGCCGATTAAAAGCACGCCGCCTGTGCGTAAACGTTCCGCCAACCTGGCCCAGGGCGTGGTCGAGGCACTGACCCAGCGCATCCAGTTGGGACAACTCAAGCCGGGTGAAAAACTGCCGTCCGAATCCACCATCGTGCTTGAGCATGGGGTGAGCCGTACCGTGGTGCGTGAGGCCTTGTCCAAGCTGCAGGCGTCGGGGCTGGTGGAGACGCGTCACGGCATCGGCACCTTTGTGCTGGAGCAGCACACGCAGCCGGGCCTGCGCTTGCATGTGGACACGGTCGCCAGCGTGCGCAACATGCTCGAATTGCGCCTGGGTCTGGAAGTGCAAGCGGTGGCGTTGGCCGCGCTGCGCAGGAGCGAGGCACAACTGGCCCACATGCGCCAGGCACTGGACGACTACCAAGCCTCCCTGGCCAACAACGACAGCTGTGTGGAGGAGGACAAGCGCTTTCACCAACTGATCGCCGAAGCCACCGGCAATACGTTTTTCACCGACATCATGCAGCACCTGGGCACGGCGATGATTCCGCGCACCCAGGTGAATGCCGTCGAGCGCGGCGGCGCGGACTTTGCCCAACTGGGGCAGTTGGCGAGCCTGGAACACGAGGCCATCTACAACGCTATCAAGCGCCAGGACCCGGACGCCGCACGGGCGGCCATGGTGCTGCACTTGACCAACAGCCGGGATCGATTTTCCGGGCACTCTTAAGGAATCACCGTTGAACGAACACACCTTGTCCCAGCGCCTGGAGCGCGTTGCCGCGCACATACCGACGGGTGCCCGCCTGGCCGATATCGGCTCGGACCACGCCTACCTGCCGGTGGCCCTGATACACCGCGGCGCTATTGCGGCGGCCGTGGCGGGGGAAGTGGCCGCGACACCGTTTCAGGCGGCCAGCCGTACCGTGGCCGACAACGGCCTGAGGCAGCACATCACCGTGCGCCTGGCCGATGGTTTGGCGGCGATTCAAGCCGGCGATGACATTACCGCCATCAGCCTGTGCGGCATGGGCGGCGAGACGATCCGCGACATTCTCGAAAGCGGCAAGGCGCACCTCAATGGCCGGGAACGCCTGATCCTGCAGCCCAACGGCGGCGAGCAGCCCCTGCGCCAATGGTTGATGGACAACGGCTACCGGATCCTGCACGAGGAGCTGCTGCTGGAAAACCGCTTCTACTACGAAATCATCGTTGCCGAACGCGCCGAGGCGGTCACCTATACCGCCGAGCAACTGTACTTCGGCCCGCTGCAAATGCAGACCCGCAGCCCGGTGTTTGTGGCGAAATGGCAACGGATGTTGCGCCAGAAGCGCAAGACATTGGCCAGCCTCGAACAGGCGCGGCAGGCGGTGCCCGAGCAGAAAGTGCAGGAGATCGTGCAGCAGGTGAAGTGGATCGATCAGTTGCTCGCCTGACCGCCACCGGTCCAGTGTGGGAGATGTGGAGCTTTAGTGAGGCTTCGAGCGGTGTATCAGGCAACATCCATGTCGTGAATGCCGCAGCCTTCGAAGCCTCGCTAAAGCTCGACATCTCCCACATTCGATCGTGCAGGCCGGTGCTGCCTGGCGACATTCGCGGCACTTCACCGCTACGCTGTAGTCTTCTCTTAAATCCCCCCCAAGGTGTTGCCTCGATGATCACTGTTCACCACCTCAACAATTCCCGCTCACAACGTATCCTGTGGGCGCTTGAAGAATTGGGCCTGCCCTACGACATCAAATGCTACCAGCGCGACGCCAAGACCAACCTGGCGCCGCCTGAACTCAAGGCCATTCACCCCCTGGGCAAATCCCCGGTGATCGAAGACGGCTCGCGTGTGCTGATCGAGTCCGCCGCGATCATCGACTACCTCATCCGCCGCCACGGCAACGGCCAACTGCAACCCGACCCGGCCACCGATGCCTACGACAGCTATGTGCAATGGCTGCATTTTGCCGAAGGCTCGGCCATGCTGCCGCTGATGCTCAACCTCTACGTCGGACGCCTGGGTGAAGCGGGTGCGCCGCTGCATCCGCGGATTGAATCGGAGCTGGCCAACTACCTGGGCTACCTGAATGACGTGCTGGGCCACACGCCGTACCTGGTGGGCGACGCACTCAGCGGCGCGGATATCCAGATGAGCTTTATCGGCGAAGTCGCCCAGGCCCAGGGCAAATTGCAGGCCTACCCGAACCTCGTGGCGTGGCTGCAAAAGCTCCAGGCGCGGCCGGCTTATCGCAAGGCGGTGGAGCGGGGTGGGGAATACGCGTTCGCCAAATAGCCAGAAGCCATGTTGGAGGAGGCTTGCCCTAATGCCAGTCAGTTAAGCGCAGATCTCCTGTGGGAGCGGGCTTGCTCGCGAAAGTGGTGGGTCAGTCAGCCTCGATGTTTGCTGGGCCGACGCCTTCGTGAGCAAGCCCGCTCCCACATTTGACCTTCGCTACTTTGAACACTTCGTTCGCTTAACTGACTGGCATTAAGGCTTGCCCCCTCCCACATTTACAGCCTTAGACCCAGGTTCGTCAGGTGAACCTTCGAGTCTCCCAGCGCTCACTTAAAAGGTGGCACTGGCTTTTCTCGAAAGGAATCTGCATGCACTCCACCTCGTCAATCGCGCCCGTAGAGCGCGAACTGAGCCTGCGGGCAGTCATCACCGGGATCGTGCTGGGTATCCTGCTGACCCCTTCCAATGTGTACGCAGGCTTGAAGATCGGCTGGTCGTTCAATATGTCGATCATCGCCCTGTTGATCGGCTACGGAATCTGGCAAGGCCTGGCCAAGCGTTCCGGCGAGCACCTGCCGTGGACCCTGCACGAAAGCAATATCAACCAGACCGTGGCCTCGGCTGCGGCATCGATCATCTCCGGTGGGCTGGTGGCGCCCATCCCGGCCCATACCTTGCTCACAGGCAACCAACTGGCCGCGCTGCCGATGATCGCCTGGGTGTTTTCGGTGAGCTTCCTGGGGATCTGGATCGCGTGGTACCTGCGGCCTTCATTGCTCAATGACAAGGCGCTGAAGTTTCCCGAAGGCATGGCCACCCTGGAAACCCTGCTGCACATCTACAACCATGGCCGCGAAGCTGCCACGCGCTTGAAAGTGCTGCTCGGCGCGGCGCTGTTGTCGGGGCTGGTCAAGTGGGTGGATACCTTTATATGGGCCTTCCCGCGCTGGTCGCCGAACGCCCAGTTGGAGCGCCTGACCTTCACCGCCGACCCCTCTCTGCTGTTGCTGGGGTTCGGCGGCATCATCGGCATTCGCGTAGGCCTGACCCTGTTGCTCGGCGCCTTGCTGGCATGGGGCGGGCTGGGGCCGTGGCTGTTGGCCGATGGCTTGGTGAGCCTGCCCGCCGACAGCAGCGGCCCGCAATTTGCCGCGCTGGTGGAATGGCTGCTGTGGCCCGGCGTGAGCCTGATGGTGTGTTCCACCCTGGCGTCCCTGGCGATTCGCCTGTGGGCGTTGCATCGCTCAACCCGAGCGGCTGGCGGCACGCCCTGGGCGGTTCCCAAGCCTGGGCCTGCCGTGGGGTTTGCCTTGGCGATTGCGTTGGTGGTGAGCCTGCAAGCGCTGTTGTTCGGTATCAACCTTGGGATGGCGCTGCTGACCATTCCCCTGGCAATCTGCCTGGCCGCCGTCGCGGCGCGGGTGGTGGGGGCTACCGGTATTCCGCCGATTGGCGCCATCGGGCAACTGTCCCAGCTGAGCTTTGGTATCGCTGCGCCCGGCCAGGTACCGATCAACCTGATGAGCGCCAACACCGCTGGCGGTTCGGCGGGGCAGTGCACGGACCTGATGAATGACTTCAAGGTGGGCAAGGCGATTGGCGCGACGCCGCACAAACAGGTTATCGCCCAGATTCTTGGGATTTTTGTCGGCAGCATCGTCGGCGTATTCGCGTACCTGGCGTTGATCCCCGACCCGCAAACCATGCTGCTCACCGAACAATGGCCAGCCCCGGCCGTCGCCACCTGGAAAGCCGTGGCCCAAACCCTGACCCACGGTTTGGATTCACTGTCCCCCAGCATCCGCTGGGCCATCGGCATTGCAAGCTTGTTCGGCGTGCTGCTGGGCATACTCGACAGCACATTACCCACCCATCGCGCCCGCTACCTGCCGAGTGCGGCAGCCTTGGGACTGGCGTTTGTCTTGCCTGCGTCGGTGTCGCTGATGATGGCCCTTGGCGCGATCATGACCTGGGCCGTGAGCTGTCGCTGGCCAAGTGTGACGCAGCGCTTTGCGATCACGGCAGCGGCGGGGCTGATCGCCGGCGAGAGCATTACCGGCGTAGGCGCGTCGTTATGGCAGATGCTGGGAAGTGGATGAGTGGCCCCCGTGGATTTACAACTCTTCACGAATTCAAAAGGCTCATCGTTATAGGCTTGGCGCTGCGACCACTGGATCAAACCCATTCAACTGACCGTTGAGCCTATCCCATGAAACTGCCTGCCCTCGCTGCCACGTTTCTCGCCGTTGCGACGCTGCACCCTTTACCCGTACACGGCGCAGGCCCCATTACCCATGTCGCTATCTACCGAGGCCCGGCAGGCTGCCCGGACTGCTCGGAAAACGTGAAAACCGCCTTGCAGCGTCTCAACCCGAATTACCAGATCGACTTCGTGGGTGCCGACGAACCCATCGACATCACCCCACACACCCTGGCCCGCTACGACCTTTATGTACAACCCGGCGGCGGCCAGGACATCCCCGGCGCCCTCTACAGTCTCGGTGATGAGCGTGCCGAGGCTATCCGCGACTATGTTGCCAAGGGTGGCCGTTACCTGGGCCTGTGCATGGGCGCCTACCTGGCGGACGACAACAATCTCGGGCTGATCCCCCAGGCGCTGGACACCGAAGCCGGCCGCCCCGGTTTTGAAGTGACCGGTATCGACGACGCTGCTGTGCGGGTGACGTGGGACGGCCAGGCTGATCATGTGTTCTATCAGGACGGCCCGTACTTTCCCAAGGCCAGTGCCGCCGCGCCCTACAGGACCCTCGCCACTTACCGCAATGGCGATGTGGCAGCGGCGCGCTATGCCTACCAGAAAGGCGTTGTGGTGCTGAGCGGGCCGCATCCGGAAGCCGGCCAGGAGTGGTTCGAGAATGCCGGTATCCCACTGGACAAGATGCCGCGTGGGGAGCTGTTTGGCTCGCTTATACGCAGCGTTCAAGAGTAAGGCGTGACGCTCGGTAAACCCGTGCACCGCCATGACCAATGTCGATATCAGACTCGATGATGGCGTAACCAGGCTACTTGTACCGGGCCCCGCGCACTTAAGGTGAGGGTCATTGGCCGCCTGAGCACAACAAAAACAATGATTAGCCTGACTCCCAACGATTCTAACGGTCAGCTGGCGCAAGGCTTCAAGCCCCGCCACGTGACTATGTTGTCCATCGCCGGCATCATCGGCGCGGGGCTGTTTGTCGGCTCCGGACATGCCATCGCCGCAGCGGGGCCAGCGGTGTTGCTGGCTTACCTGTTTTCCGGCCTGCTGGTGGTGCTGGTCATGCGCATGCTGGGGGAAATGGCGGTGGCACGCCCGGACACCGGCTCGTTTTCCACCTACGCCGACCAGGCCATCGGCCCTTGGGCGGGGTTCACCATCGGCTGGTTGTATTGGTGGTTCTGGGTGCTGGTCATTCCCATCGAAGCCTTGGCCGCCGGGCACGTGCTCAACCAGTGGTTCCCTCAGGTTGATGCGTGGCTGTTTGCGTTGATCTCAATCGTGTTGCTGGTGATCACCAATCTGTTCAGCGTGGCCAAATACGGCGAATTCGAATTCTGGTTCGCCATGGCCAAGGTGATCGCCATCGTCGGCTTTATCGGCCTGGGCTTCAGCGTCCTCATGGGCTGGATCCCGGATCGCGAAGCCAGCGGCTTGAGCCGCTTGATGGAAGAACACGGCGGTTTCGCCCCCAACGGCCTGTCGGCGGTGGTAGGCGCGTTCATTACCATCATGTTCAGCTTCATCGGCACTGAGGCGGTGACCATCGCCGCAGCGGAATCGAGCAACCCGGCGCAGAACATCGCCAAGGCTACCCGCTCGGTGATCTGGCGCATTGGCGTGTTCTACCTGTTGTCGATCTCCGTCGTGATTTCCGTGGTGCCCTGGAACGATCCGCTGCTGGCCTCCGTGGGTTCCTATCAGCGCGCACTGGAGCTGATGAATATCCCCAACGCCAAGTTCATGGTCGATGTGGTGGTACTTATCGCGGTAGCCAGTTGCATGAACTCCTCGATCTACATTTCCTCGCGCATGTTGTTTTCCCTGGGCAAACGCGGCGATGCGCCACCGGCACTTAAAATCACCTCAAAGGCGGGCGTGCCCAGGGCTGCGGTGATCGCCAGCACCATCATCGGTGCGGGCATTACGTTGCTGAGCTACTTCATGCCGGCCGGTCTGTTCCAGTTCCTGCTCGCCAGCTCCGGCGCCATCGCGTTGTTGGTGTACCTGGTGATCGCTATCTCGCAACTGCGTATGCGTCGCTTGCTGCTTCGGCAAAATGTCGAGCTGACCTTTCGCATGTGGCTGTTTCCCTGGCTGACTTACCTGGTGATCGTGTTCATCTGCCTGGCCCTGGGGGTGATGATGGTGACGCCGGAACACCGCACCGAAGTGTCCTCGACCATTGGCCTGGCGTTGGTGATTTCCTTTATCGGCCTGGTCACGTCGCGCCAGCACAACCGGGCACCCAAGCCGGTGGCGCTGGAACAGTCCTGATCACGCCCGTGGGGTAGCGGTGATGGAAACCGAGGCACCTGTTTGCCAGACCATCGGCTTTTTGCTGCTGGACCAATTCACGCTGATATCGCTGTCGTGTGCGGTCGAGCCGCTGCGCATGGCCAACCAATTGGCGGGCGAAGAGCTCTACCGTTGGCAAACCCTGAGCCTGGACGGCCAGCCGGTGTGGGCCAGCGATGGCGTGTCGGTGACCCCGGATGCGTGCGCGCAGGACCAGCGCGGTTTTGATGCGGTGATCGTGTGCGGCGGCGTCGGCATTCAACAGGCTATCAGCCCTGCGCTCATCGCTTGGTTGCGCAGCCAGGCGCGCCTGTACTGCAAACGTCTCGGCGCGGTATGCACCGGCAGTTGGGCGCTGGCCCAGGCGGGGTTGCTTGATGGCTTCCAGTGCAGCGTGCATTGGGAGCTGATGGCGTCGATGCAGGAGGCGTTTACCCGCGTCAAGGTCAGCTCCAGCGTGTTCACCCTCGACGGCAACCGCTTTACCAGCTCTGGCGGCACTGCGCCGCTGGACATGATGCTGCACCTGATCGGCCGCGATCACGGGCACACGCTGTCGGCGGCGATTTCCCAGATGTTCGTGTACGAGCGCATTCGCAACGAGCGCGACCACCAACGCGTGCCGCTCAAGCACCTGCTCGGCACGCAACAGCCCAAGCTGCAAGAAGTGGTCGCCCTGATGGAAGCCAACCTGGAAGAACCCATCGACCTCGACGAACTGGCCGCCTACGTGCACGTGTCCCGCCGCCAGTTGGAGCGTATGTTCCAGAAGCACTTGTACTGCACGCCATCGCGCTATTACCTCAAACTGCGCCTGACCCGTGCCCGCCAGTTGCTGATGCAGACGCCCATTTCGATTGTCGAACTGGCGGTGATTTGCGGCTTTGTCTCCACGCCGCATTTTTCCAAGTGCTACCGGGATTTCTTCGGCGTGGCGCCCAGCGATGAGCGCTCGGACATGCGCCTGCATCCGCCGCCTGCGTTACGGCCAGAGGGGCAATCCCGGGCCCCGCAACAGCCCAGAAATACACTGGAGCAGGCGCGCGACGAGCCGACGTTTGCTACGGTGCAGATTCAAAGGCGATAGGGCTTGGGGCTTGCCCGAATGCCAGTAGGAGCGAGCAAGCCCGCTCCTACAAAAGGCAATAAGCCTCAGCGCTCAAATCCACTGGTCATTCAACGCGGTACGCTCACCGCCTTCATGCCCGGTATTCAAAATGCCCCTTGGCTCGATCATCATCAGCTTGGCTTCTCCCTCGGCCGCCGTCCTGTGCTCAATGCCACGCGGCACCACATACAACTCACCCGGCTTCACATACACCGGGCCATCCGGCAGGTCGATACGCAACGTGCCTTCAAGCACCAGGAACGCTTCATCGGTTTCGGGGTGCGAATGCCAAATGAATTCACCCTCGATACGCACGACCTTGAACTGGTAGTCGTTCATTTCGGCGACCACTCTTGGGCTCCATTGCTGGTCGATGAGCGAGGCTTTTTGAGCAAGGTTTACAGGCTGTGCTTGAGTCATGCGGGATCTTCCTGTCGATGAGAAGGCCAGACTATCCAAGCAAGCGGTCAGCAGGCTTGTACGATCCTGCAACCTCTCCACTCGTACGCTCCCGCATTCCCTACGGGAATGCAGCACATAAAATTAATGCATTTTTCTTACTGCCACGGTTAACGTAATTTGCGTCAAGGCCACGGAGAACCGCCTTGAACTCATCCTCATCCAATCCTGCTGACAAATTCGATACCTCAAGAGCCAACGAGTACGCACGACAAAGCCGTATCGCGTTGGCGGGCTATGACGCGTGCCAGGATCTGGCAGCCTGCATGCTCGCGGCAAGCCTTGGTGATGCCCCTTCGGCCAAGGTACTTGTGGTCGGCGCCGGCGGTACGGCGCAGGAGATCATCGCCATGGCCAGCCTTGAACCGGAATGGCGCTTCATGGCGGTTGATCCCTCCCAGCCGATGCTCGACGCGGCAAGGCAGCAGTTGGAAGCCAACCACTTGCTTGATAGAACCACCCTGCATCTCGGGACGCTTGAAGACCTGGCAGCAGACGCGTCATACGACGCCGCCACCTTGATCGGTGTGCTCCACCATCTGGAGGGTGATGACGCCAAGGCCCGAATGCTGCGATCGATTCGGGCGCACCTGAAACCGGGGGCACCGCTGATCGTCGCGGGCAATCACTACGCGTATGCCAGCCAGCCGTTGCTGCTGGCGGCATGGGGCCAACGCTGGCGTCAGCATGGCGCCACCCCGGACGAAGTGAAGGCCAAGCTCGGCAAAATCCTTCAAGGCGCCGACCCGCCACATTCCGAGGCCGCTGTTCAGAAGCTGTTGCACGACGCTGGCTTCGGCGACGCGACCCGTTTCTTCAGCAGCCTGTTCTGGGGGGCTTGGCTGACGTGTAGGGTGCAATAGCGAAGTCAGCAACCCGTGGCACGATTCAGATCGCCCGGAGAGTAGCCAGCCGCCGACGCCAATCGCCGCCATGCCGAAGGTGGCATTCCTCTTCGGAGTCGAAACTGACGCAGCGGGCGCTGTTCGGGACGTGCACGTCAGCGTCATCCAGCGCGGCGGTAGTCAGCTCGCGCATACGGGCGTCCGCGCCGGTCGCGAGGGCGTGAGCCTTGCTCGCGACGCTGTCGAACACCCAGATCACCCGCAGGCTTTGGGGGAAGGCGCGGTAGTCGACGGTGTGGGTCAACCAGTCGAAGCCCGGGATTTCGGCCTTTGCGATCTCGCAGGCGTCGGTCAGGGCTGCGATGAGGCGGCGTTCGATACGGGCGTGGTCGCGTGAGGCCGGGGGCATAAAGGAAGTCCGTGAATCCTGGGAGTGGGTTGGGGCGCTGATCAGAGCATAGCTATCTACACAACTTCGGCACGACGCTAAATCTGTGGCAAGGCAGCTTGCTCCCGTGACGGCCTGACAGCCGGCGCATATCCATCTGACGCTCCGAAATCCAAATGTGGGAGCTGGCTTGTCGGGTCGCCGCATCGCTGCGAAGACGGCCTGCCAGCCGACGCCAATCTACCTGACCCCCCACGATCCAACTGTGGGAGCTGGCTTGCCTGCGATGACGGCCTGCCAGCCCACGCCAATCTACCTGACACTCAGCGATCCAACTGTGGGAGCTGGCTTGCCTGCGATGGCGGCCTGCCAGCCGACGCCAATCTACCTGACACCCCGCAATCAAACTGTGGGAGCGGGCTTGCTCGCGAAGGCGGCCTTATAGGCGACACAGCTGTACCGAGTACATATCCATTCCTGCGGTAACGGCCACTTAGGGTTCCGCCCTGACGGCGGCTCACTTTCGAAAAGCGCGAAAGTAAGCAAAGCGCTCTTGCCCCACCACTCGGCACCTCGCCTAGGCTCGGTGTGCCCGAACACAGTCTTGAATCCGTGGGCCGCCGCCACGCGCCATCCATGGCGCGGGGCGGCTAACCCGGCGTCCTGCCGGGTTACCCACGAATTCAAGCCTGCGTTCGGCCAGCGTGGTTTAACGGGGCGCCTGAGATCAAAAGCAGATCAAGATCAAGATCAACAGCGGCTCGCTTCGCATCGTGGTTACCGTTGAGCGCTACAGAGTTGTGTAGATACCTATGCTGATCAGAGCGGGCGCTATTGAAGCGAAGGACGCAACCGTTGCCACTCATTCCAGCAATCCTCGGCAACGATATCCGGGTAACCCCGTTCTTGTTCCATCGCCAACGCGGTGGAGAAGGTTACCGCAATGCAAGTGGCCTGGTCGCGGATATTGCACACTTCGACTTCGCTGAGAGGGGTGCCTTTTTTCGATTCGGCGGCGGTCAGCAAGGCGGCCAGGGCGGGCACGAAAACCAGGCAGAGGGGCTCGGTAGACATCAGCTTTTTCCTGAGTGGGGTGGGGCGCTTATTGTTCAGGGTTGATCAACGATCTCAACGTATGGTCCTCCCAAACGCCAGCGATTTTTAGATAGGCTCGCGCATGTCCCTCCTTCTCAAACCCCAGCGACTCCAGAAGGCGTTCACTCCGCACATTGCGGGGCAAATGATTGGCCATGATCCGGTGAAGACCCAACTGCTCAAAACAGTGTCGGTTAGTGACCTGAAGCGTTTTATTCATCAAGCCGCGACCTTGGGCAGATTCCGCCAACGAAAAGCCGAGATGACAGGCCTGAAAAACGCCCCTCACAATGTTCGTGTAGTTACACCGCGCTAGAACCTCTCCGCTTTCGGCAAGCAAGAGGAAACACAGAGCGTTGTCAGCCTGCATATTGTTGACCTGCTGCTCGACCCTGGCCTTGGCGTTGCCCGTGGTGAAGTATTCCTCGTCCCTGAGCGGCTCCCAGGGTTGCAGATGCTTGCGATTGACGCGTTCGTAACGGCTGACCCTCTCGAAATCGTCACATGCCAATGGCCGAAGGCAGTAGCCCTCAACGCAATACTCCATAAGCCCCTCCAGATTTACCAATGGCCCCACTCACTGCGTAGCCGCAAAGAATAGCGCCGCTGCGCGTAAAGCGACCCCTTTCATGGCAAACAGGTCTACCATGCCAGCCCCGGCAGTGGTTCCACTCGCTCCCGAACTCCATTTTTCAAGGTAGCGATAATGTCCATCGACCAGATCTCCCTCCCCAAAGGCGTCGGCCCCCACGCCGCCAAGCTGCTTGACGCTATTACTGGCGCCTCCACCCATGAAGAACTCAACCGAGCCGGCGGTAAAGCCGAGGGTTTTGTGTTGGGTTTGGAGGCCACCAAGGCGATCAAAAGCCAAATCGCAGAGTCGTTGTATGTGGCGTATGACGACGCGGCGAGCAATCGGGCTGGTGAACTGAAGGGCTAGTACCAGTCAGCCCATGGTTCCGGAATGAGCGCCAATCACTGGAATAGGCTGACGAACATAATAATTGTCGAATTCACTGCTTTCGATGAACTGGAAGCCATGGCGTGTATAAAAGCGATTTGAAGCGCTTTCTTTGAGAGCCCCTACTTTGATAGGCAGCGCAGCCGCATCCGCCTCTTTGAAAATCTGAGAGAGAACAGCAGACCCTACCCCTGACCCTTGCGCGCTCGGCCTGACATACAAGTGGTCGAGCAAGAGTTCATGGTGGTGACGTTTCACCACTACGAAACCCACCCTCTCTCCAGACGCCTCGATATAGCGTGTGTCGCGAGCTTCAAAGCCGCCAAGAAACCGCTCCCGCGCACGGGCTGGATCAAATCGCCCAACACGCTCCAGGCTTTCGCGCATGGCCTCGATTCGAATGGCTACCAGGTTATCCAAGTCGCTTTGTTGAACTGGGGCCAAAGTGATGGGGGAATTTTGATTGGGTGCGACGGGCATATTGGGTGCTCCAACTTCCATCCTGGGGGCTCAGTATAGAGAGCCTGATACTGATGAAGCGACTCGCATGGTATGTTCACGGCGTACATGGAGTAACGGACCCCAGGAAGGAAATGGCCATGCCAGTGGACACCCACGCAATCCGCATTCTCTCGCAACGCCTGAGCATCGAGCCCTTCTGCGAGCAGGACGCTGTTGAGTCTTTCTCTTGTATCTCACTGTCTCTGACTCGCTACATGTCCTGGGAACCGCCTGCCTCACTGGAAGAGTACGCGCAAGTCTGGGGGCAGTGGCTGCCTGCGATAGCGGATGGCAGCGACATCGTGTTCACGGTCAGGGAGCGGGTAGGTGCTCGTTTTGCCGGCTTGGTTGGGTTGCACCATACCGGCAGTGAAACACCGGAGTTGGGTATCTGGATCCGTGAAGATAAACATGGGGTGGGGTTTGGTGGTGAAGCGGTGCGGGCGGTTGTTCAGTGGGCTAGCCAGTGGGTGGCGGCAAAGCACTTCATCTATCCTGTTGCGACGCAGAATCGTGCGAGTCGACGTATTGCCGAAGCTTTGGGGGGAGTGGTCATCGAGAGGCGGATGGCGGAGAAATATGATTCGGTTGTGTACCGGATACCGGTGGTTTAACTCTGGGTATCAGGTTGGCCGATTGCTGTCCTTCACGAACGGCAGAAATTGGCCAGAAGAGGCCTCTTGCAATCTAAAAAATCGCAACAATTCAATAAGCAGTAGTTGTAGGTTAATCTTCAGACATTAAATTAGCTGCGTTTAAGGTGATCTGTATGGTCTCTATCGAAAAATATCACGGAATGAGATGGGTCTCATCCTCTTCGGAAACTATAGAGTTTGATGGGGTAATTTCTCCTGAACGATATTTATATTTTGCCAAGCGTGATCTCAGCGAGATGGATGGTTTACGCAGCTTAGCAAATGCTATTTCAAATGCTAAACGATCTTTGCATTTACAGTCCGAACTACTGTCTGACGCCCTCGGTATTAAGTCAATAATAACAAAAGGTCAGATCTCATTCCCTAAAAGAATTGCTTTTCTTAGGGAGTGCGGAGTTGTAGGTGGGATGATATTAAATAAGCTTAATAGTATTAGGAATGCGGTGGAGCATGATTACGTAGTTCCTGATGCGACTGTGGTGCAAGACTTTATTGATGTGGTCGACTTGTTTTATTCTGCATCGGATAGGCTAATAAGAAGCTTTCCATCCATGGCGGATATTACATATGAGTATTGTTCAGATAACGCACCGAATGTGGATGTCCTACTATTCCCTCCAGGTGAAGGACAAATATATCTGTACTCTCATCAAACTGACAAAACGATAAGGGAGGAGCTTCGAGAAATGGATGTTGATGAGTGGCAAAAAAAATACTCGATCAAATTTACGCCGCAGCATCAAGAGTATTATGGCTGGGTTAGATGGCTAATTAAATCGCACGTTTGATTAAGCCTCGCTTGTTCGTCTTTTTTTGTTGCGGGTCAACGAGTAATTCTGGCTGCCTGTTGCAAAGAGCAGAGGGCGACCAAAAGCACTCGTCGGAAAGGAGTATTTAACCTGGCACTCAGCCTCAACCAACCTCGATCAATTTATCAATAGGCTAATTAATTATCAGCTATTGTTGATGGTTTGAGAGGCGTCCAGATCTGGCTGAGCAGCCAAATCATCCAACGGTTTTTTAAGTTGCTTATCAATGGATTTTAAGGTTGCATTTAAAAACTTTAGTTCTTTTACGAGATTCGGTCCATAGCCGTGCTCAGTCGACTCAGAAGTTTCGAACATCCTTATATCAAGAGTTGAGCTTGATTGAAGCCTCTTTGAAAACAGTCCGCTAGAACGGGCTCTGTAGCAAAAAGTATCAATGCGAATTGGTTCATCACCTAAATATTTATATAGTCCGCCATACTGCCCCCATGAAATTGAAAGCCGCTGACCAGGTGCTAAAAAGGGTATTCCGTTAGCGATTGGTCCGGATTGCATTTGGTCGGGCATTTTTTCTGGTACAGGGATGGAAAAAGCATTTTGTGGTAAGGGCCGGCTGGGTGTAAAAAATACGCCGTGGGCTGCACCTCTGCCGATGTTTTCAACAATAAGGTTCACTAGAGATTGCCTTTGAAGATCCGGCTGCGCATAGACAATCACCGTCGGATCTGTTGCGGAGCGAAAAACAGCGTAAGTGACAATCGCAGTAGCCACAGCAATCACAGCCATAAATATTGAGATCCAGCTAGCAAGATCCATCAGCCTTCTCCTTCACCCTTGATGCCCTATCACGGGACGTGACCGTGATTCCATTTTCACTATGATCATACGTGCAAATGGCTTTCGCTTGATATTTATTTACGGTTTTTGACCCGAGTTGCCTCGACATTTCAAGACATATCTGAACGACCGCAATTGGCCGATTTTAAAGGTCGGATTCGAATTCCAAAGCAGAAAAGTACGCACCTGAGATTGAAATCTGAATTTTGGGCAGATGGATCAGGACTTAGATTTCACGTAGCAGCGTGCAATAGAGGTGTTTTCATCCATCTATATTTGAGTGTTTTAGGAAAGCCTACCTTTTCAACGGAATCGACCATAAGCAGACTTTGAAAGATTGCGTTCCAGGTGAGCGTTGGTACTGCTTAGGGGGCAATTAGGACAGATCTGAGACCGCCCTAGACCGTTAAGCACCAAAGGACTGAGTGGTTAAGCTGATAATAAATGGCCTGAAACGGTCTATAGTGAAGGCGGATGGTTTCCGAATACCCATCCTTTGCATTTTCTGTAAGGCTTACGCTTGCCATTGCGCTCACATGGGAGGAACCTCACCACAGCCATTTCGTAGTCACCGTATCGGCTGCATTGTGATGGTCATTATTCAACGGAGACCGAAAAGACCTTCATAAGTTTAGGGAAAAGGGGACGGATTTATTTCTAAGAAATGTCCCCTTCTGTGGGGATATGGCGACTTCCAGAAAATACGAAAAAATTCATAATGCGATCTCAAAATACTGGGAGCCGAAATCAACCTTTTCCGCATCAAACTAGATAATCTGCATATTGGTTTGCCAGAGAATGAGCAATCCCGCGTGGATAGTTCTTCGATGAGTGAATAAATACCAGCTTTGCAAACTCAATAATGAAGTTGTTGTGAGAAACCAATCCTTCTGGGGTTGCGGTATTGGTTGGTGCAGAAATCTGCATGCTTGATATTGCGCGCTGCAATCTCCCTACTACATTTTTTGCATTATTCTCGAACTTCCAAGACCCACCTTTGAACTGATAATTTATGTCCCCCCTTATGTCGGGAGGGTTGTATTTGGCTGTCGATTTCACGAGAAAGCTTTTGTGTGCCGCAAGCGCAACCGACACACCCGTATACTCAACAGGATCTTGGTTAGTACCAAAATCTAACTTTTCCACTAGCCTTTCCCACAAGCTCCAAAGCTGCTGATGCGATCCTCCCCCCGCTTTTTTTAGTTCTTTTTTTAATGTTAGTATCTTTGAGCTTTTATCATAGTTCATCAAATAAAGCCCCGATGATACCGTGTTTGGTGCGAGGGCGCCTAAACTACTGGACTCGATGATTCTTGCGCCGCTGTCATCCAGGTTGGTCACGCTTACACCAGTAACCCGCAATAAATAATGCACTGCATAATAAGCGGCGTAATAGTGCTCAACAGCTTGCCAAGAAGCATTTTCTATTTGATCTTGTGCAGAACGGTTATATGTCAACCTTGAGGCCAGAAGAAACTTGTTTGCCTCGCCCGCAAGCAATCTATATAGAAGTGCATCATCTAAAATTTGCAGCTCTATGATTAATGTTTTTTCGGTTTTTGTTAGACTTTTTACCACAAATTCTAGATCATTCAATTTTTCGACAAGGCGCTCGTGCGAATTGCGCTTGACGGCCCATACTCCCTCTACGGCCAAGGGAGTAAATAAGCGTATTAGTTTATTGATTTCCATCAGATAGTAATATTGCGACGTAGAAGCTTCCTATCTAGGACTTCAACAGACTTCAGATAAGTCTTTGAATC
Organism: Pseudomonas sp. CCI1.1; assembly: GCF_034348165.1. Classification (NCBI taxonomy): domain Bacteria; kingdom Pseudomonadati; phylum Pseudomonadota; class Gammaproteobacteria; order Pseudomonadales; family Pseudomonadaceae; genus Pseudomonas; species Pseudomonas sp. CCI1.1. The sequence goes on along the minus strand of NZ_CP133780.1, from coordinate 2,447,225 downwards.
GGAAATTTCTTGAAATGAGCCCGGCAAAGATCTTCTGAGATATTTTTTGTGTTCGCTGATCTTATCTATGTCTTCTGGGTTATTATCCGAGATCATTGTTATCACAGCTCGTGAATGAGCAACCAAAATTTTAAACAATGTAGCCTTTGTAATAACCTCGGCAAGATTAAATTGATCGGCCTCGGCTACGTCATTAGCTGCAATAAAAAATGAATTTATGATCTTGTACAGTCGATCAGTATTTGAAATATTAAATTCTTTAAGTAATGGCTTCATCGAGTCGTAAAATGTGACTTTTGATAGCTTTCCTTTTTTCTTGTCAATGCGACTCAGCTTGTTGAACAAATAGCTGTCTGACTCAACCTCAAAGTTAGTGAAAAGCTCATCAAGCATACGCTCGTCAGTGGACTCACGCTGAGCCAAACGCTTAATATCCAAAAGAAGCTCTTTAGGTACTGGTCGCTGGAGCGTATTTATATCAATAAATATTCTAGCCTCTTGTGTGGGGCTGAGATCATTATAAATAATTACTGGAACACGGTATTTGACGCCCTCATTCATTAATTTTCTGAACCCGTAGACTCGATGCTGTCCGTCCAGTATCAAAAAGGAACCATGGGTGTCATTGAAAGAAATGGTTTTATTTTTGGAGTTATAAGTTAAGCCGGAATCAGGTTGTGCTGACAGAATTATGCTTGATGGTATTGTTCCGCCAACTTTAATGTATTCGGCAATTGATAAAGCTCGTTTTTCGTCAAGAGTTCTTTGGAAACCTTTTTGCGGATCATCTTCACGAGGATTGGTCGAGCAAGTAGCGGCGATTATATCAATCTCCATGGTGCCCGAATAAAATTTATGTTCCCCTTGGGTGATCAAAGTCACAGATATATTTTGAGTGGTCAATTGAAGTCTGCCTTTTTTGCGATTAAATATTTTGCGTTATTCAGAGTGTGTTTTTCAGTTATTGCGAAGCAAGCATAAGTCCCCATAATCATAGTTACGCATACTCTCTCAAGTACGCTTGAGAGGAAAGTGGTGGAGTTAAGCGAAAGTCTTGAGATTGCTTCGGGGAGTGAGAGGGCTCCTAGCAAACCTAAAGGATTGAGCGCGGATGAATGAGATCCGCTTGCTAGCGCCTGTTGCAGGACACTCAAAATTGGGTCAGCCATGACTTAAATCATTCCATGTCGAATCAAGGTGTCAGCAAGCATAATCGAGATAACAAAGAAAAACATCGTTACGTCCCGGTCTCTGAGGCTTAATACAGTTTTGGGGGCCGATCGATGCTGTGGCTGGGCCGATCCTAATCTCCCTACGACCGAAGGCTATACGCCCCTTCACTACACTTTTTCTATGGATTGCTGACTATTGTTGTTCACTAGGATCTGCTTTCGGCTGATGATTGATCTGTGCTGAGCGGCCGCTTCAGGCTGAAAGCGGTCATCGCTATCGTCTTGAGGTCCACCCATCTTCGTCACAATGCACTGTAATGCCCGTTGGCCGCTCTACCGAAGAAGCGCTCACACAGCCAATCTTATCGAGACCAATCCGGCGATTCTTTCCACGAAGAACCCTACCGCGTCGGGGACAACGCAGGCAAAGCAGGGGGGGGCCGAGGCTGCAGTCCATAAAGCCCCAATTCGCCGAGTCCTTGTATGTGGCTTACGACAACGCGGCGAGTCATCAGCCTAAGTTGACGAACTGATCATCACCCAGGGCAGGGCGCTTCGCGGTCGAGGAGTCTGGCGGTGAGGAGTACGCCCAGTTCGCTCAGTTGGTGTATGGCGAGGGCGATGTCGCGGTGTTTACCGTTGAGGTCTTCGGACAGGTCGAGCAGCAGCGTGCTGACGCTGGTGAAGGTTTCGTAGCTGTTGGTGATGAGGGTTTCGTTGCTGGCGTTGGGAGCTACGGTATAGAGCGTGCTTGAATCGTTAACCATGGTTAAGTTCCTTGCTTGGGCCACTTCCCATCGCTACTAAACAATAGGGCGGTAGCTGTACGCAGGTTAGTAGACCGGTGGAACCTAACAAAACCGGCGCGTCCGAGGACGCCCTGCGCACAGCCACCATCAAGCACAGACGGGAACGTCTGATGAAGGAAGCTTGTGCACTTGTTAGGTCTAAAGGTGGGCTACTAAACCCGATCACTGAACAATTCAGCGACCGAGCCACCTTAGAGACGGCCACTCCAGCGCACAAGCCGGCGGATTCTGACGCAGGCGTAGGCAATGGAGCAAGGTGCGGCAGGGGAATCGGATTTTGCCTTCAGGCGCTGCGTGATCGTTTGGGGTTTTCGCGAGCAAGCTCGCTCCTACAGGAGTCACCTTGCAGTGTTCATCACCTCAAACGAAATTGTTAGCATTGTACGAGTTTCATATTGGAGGCTGGGATGGATGAAACGATATGAGGTTCAACGGATCACCCACCTTCCGCGCCAGATACAAGTGCTTGAAAAGGAAGCCGTTGGCGAGGGTTTCAGGTTTCTCACTCGTCTGATTAACGAGTGGCACTCTGGAGCAAACCGCTTTGATGCACCCGGCGAGTGTCTGATGGCGGCCTATTTGAATCGGCAACTGATAGGCATCGGAGGTGTTTCAGTTGATCCCTATGCTGACAATAATGTGGCCAGACTGCGGCGGGTGTACGTCGCAGCGTCGGCAAGGGGGCAACATGTCGGGCAGGCGCTGGTAAAGGCGCTTGTTGAACGTGCCGCTTTCAGGTTTCAGGTCGTGCGTCTTTTCACGGATACGGCTGAAGGAAGCGCCTTTTATGAGCGCTGTGGCTTCAAGCGAACAGATGATGCCCAGGCGACTCATATCATGCAGCTTGGCGGTTTCTGAGGCGGGTAGCTGCACCAGTGGACTGCGGAGTCGAGATGAACGTGTTTTTGCTTTTCAGCTATGAAGGGCGTATCGAGCGTGCCCAGCGCTATCGACACCCAGTCGGCGAATTCCCCTTGAGACCGCGACCAGAACAATGCCGAGCTGCAGTGCGTGCAAAATTCGCGCAACACTGCCTCTGAGGATGCATAGGTTTTGATGCTGTTGGCGCCGGAAAGTAGGCGTAGTGCGTTACGGGGAACACTGCCGTAAGAAGCGAATGCGGCCCCGTGACTTTTGCGGCACTGGCGGCAATGGCAGTGGCTCACTGATTTGGGCGTGGCGGATAGCTCGTAAGTGACGGCTGCGCATAAGCAGCTTCCCTGATACACCGTTGTCATTCGCTTTTCCCGTCATGCGAAAACGTCAGCGTAACCGTCCCGCTCTAGTCAGTCGACCTACCCATCAAACCCAACCGCCGAGTCGCTGTAGGTGGCTCACGACGACGCGGCGGTTTATCGGGCTAGCAAGTTGAAGGGCTAATCATCAGCCAGGGCAGGGCGCTTCGCGGTCCAGGAGTCTGGCGGTGAGGAGTACGCCCAGTTCGCTCAGTTGGTGTATGGCGAGGGCGATGTCGCGGTGTTTGCCGTTGAGGTCTTCGGACAGGTCGAGCAGCAGGGTGCTGACGCTGGTGAAGGTTTCGTAGGTGTTGGTGATGAGGGTTTCGTTGCTGGCGTTGGGGGCGACGGTGAAGAGGGTGGTTGAATCGTTAACCATGGTTAAGTTCCTTGCTTGGGCCACTTCCCCATCGCTACTAAACAATAAGGGCGGTAGCTGTACGCAGGTTAGTAGACCGGTGGAACCTAACAAAAACCGGCGCGTCCGAGGACGCCCTACGCACAGCCACCATCAAGCACAGACGCGAACGTCTGATGGATGAAGCGTGTGCACTTGTTAGGTCTAAGGTGGGCTACTAAACCCGATCACTGAACAATTCAGCGACCGAGCCACCTTAGAGACGGCCACCTCAGCGCACAAGCCGGCGGATTCTGACGCAGGCGTAGGCAATGGAGCAAGGTGCGGCAGGGGAATCGGATTTTGCCTTCAGTCGCTGCGTGATCGTTTGGGGTTTTCGCGAGTTCAAGTTCGCTCCTACAGGAGTGACAGCCACCCTGGCTCTATATTTCGGATGGCGTGTACCAGTGCACTGCGGAGTCGACATGAACGTGTTTTTGCTTTTCAGGTATGAAGGATGTGTCGAGCGTGCCCAAGGCTATCGAAACCCAGTCGGCAAAGTCGCCTTGAGTCCGTGACCAGAACAATGTCGAGCCACAATGCGAGCAAAATTCGCGTAACACGTTTTCTGAGGATGCATAGGTTCTGATGCTGGTGGTGCCGGAAAGTACCCGTAGTGCGTCACGAGGAACACTGCCGTAAGAAGCGAATGCGGCCCCGTGACCTTTGCGGCACTGGCTGCAATGGCAATGGCTCACTGCTTTCGGCGTTGCGGATAGCTCGTAAGTGACGGCTGTGCATAAGCAGCTTCCTTGGTACATGCGCTTTCCAGTCATGCAGAAAACGTCAGCGTAACTGCCCCACTCTAGTCAGTCGACCGATTGGGGAAAGGCGAGGGGGTTATTTTTAGACAAAAAAATAAATCTTTGCCCTTTTCACTCCAAAGCGGTCATCCGCTCGTGGCTAGTGAGATCATGCGCCCACGTCATTTATCAGTTCCCGCCAGACTTCCCTTGCCTTCTGCTCCGACGCAAAGACTTGTACTTTCGGATGCCAGAATTGCCCCTCAATTACGATGCATTCCAGAGTAGAGTCCTGAAATGTAAAGACATAATGGATGGCATCTTTTAGAAATCGCTGTTTATCATGTCGCGGATGAATGGCGTTTCTCTGCTCAAGCTCTGCTAGCCAAGGGGAATTATCTATTCGATGAATTTGGTAGTGCTTTAGACCAAGTCCAATAAGCGGGTGGCCGCCCAAAGCCTCGTCGTTTGGTGACCCGAACTGAATTTTTTTAACTAGCGGAAAATGGATTACAGCTATTTCTTCCCCAGCGGTGCAATACCGTAAACATAGCTGAGTGTCCGTGACAAACACGACGGGTTCGGGCGACGTACTTGGCTGTGGCCAGGAGTCGAGCAGCACTACAGTTGCGAATGACATAAGTTAGCCTAGCGAAGAAATAGGTGGCAAAACAGGGTGGGAGAGCGACGCGCTGTCGTCAAACCTTTCTGATCGCGATGAATTGCTCGTGGCCGAAAGCGGTCACCGCTCTTGTTGTCAGGTCCACCCGTCTTCGTTTCATGAATGACTCAACCGCGTCGGCGGCAAGGCACTCAAAGCAGAGGATTTTGTAACGAGGCTGGAATCCCCCAATGCCATCAAGCGCCAACTCGCCGAGTCGTTGTATGTGGCCTACAACGACGCGGCGAGTCATCGGTTTAATGAGTCGAAGAGCTAATCATCAGCCAGGGCAAGGCGCTTCACGGTCGAGGAGTCTGGCGGTGAGGAGTACGCCCAGTTCGCTCAGTTGGTGTATGGCGAGGGCGATGTCGCGGTGTTTGCCGTTGAGGTCTTCGGACAGGTCGAGCAGCAGGGTGCTGACGCTGGTGAAGGTTTCGTAGCTGTTGGTGATGAGGGTTTCGTTGCTGGTGTTGGGGGCGACGGTGAAGAGCGTTGTTGAATCTGCTTTTGGCATGAGTAGACATCCTGAGTGATGCCACCACCTTTCCGCTACTAAACAGTGGGTGGCAGCTGTACGCAGGTTAGTAGACCGGTGGATATCTAAAGCCGGCGCGCCCGAAGACGCCCTACGCACAGCCACCATCAAGCACAGACGCACTGTCTGATTGATGAAACTCATGCACTAATAGATACCCAAGCTCAGGCTACTAAACCCGAATCACTGAACAATTCAGCGACCGAGCCACCTTAGAGACGGCCACCTCAGCGCACAAGCCGGCGGATTCTGACGCAGGCGTAGGCAATGGAGCAAGGTGCGGCAGGGGAATCGGATTTTGCCTTCAGGCGCTGCGTGATCGTTTGGGTTTTTCGCGAGCAAGCTCGCTCCTACAGGAGTGGGTTGTTATCAAGGTGCGGGTAGCTGGACAATAGAGGCCGACGAGCCAGCAACGAAGCACCAGATGTGCGAACGTTTGGTTCGTTCGGGTGGGCTCTACGAACTGCAAGATTACTGATCGGAAAAAAACCAATGCTAGGGAAAGTCAGCAGTAAATATCTCGTCTGGGGCGCGGTCGCGCTCTGCGTGTCTCTTCTGTCCGGGTGCGCTACGTCACGCTACGACGGCAAGCACGCTCCGGACCCAAGTAAGGCGATCATCGTGGGTTCGGTTGGTGAGAGCTTTCCGATGATGCAGCCCCATGGGCTGGTGGTTGAGATCAAGCAACAGGGAGCCCCCGGCACCGTATTACGGCTGACGACGCTGGGCAATGAAGATGATCAGCCATCACCCTCTGTGCTGGGCCATTACTTCATGTATGAAGTGCCACCCGGTGAGTATGAGTACACGCAGTGGCATTACGTGTATTACGCGGGTAAGTCGATGCCGCGCCCGGTGCCTGCGGTTTTCTCGGTGAAGGCCGGGGAAACTCTCTATATCGGTGATCTGCGCGTCGATGCCCTGCGCTTTTGCCTGTCAAACGTGAACAATGCCGAGGACACGGTGCAGGCGCTCAAGCGCAAGTACCCGATGCTCAAGGACCGGAACATCGTGAATCTGACGCCGAAGAGTGGTTTTGCGCCTTGGCCGAGTTCTGATGCCACTGACTTCGGTAAAGGGCTGTGCACGATTTGAAGCCGGTACCGGTGACAGTCATCGACCCCAACGCCCGTTGATCCCCGTTCAAGGAATTCATGCATGAAGCGCTCTACGCTACTTTGGGCCAGCCTGTTCGCAGCCCTGGCCTCACTGACCGGCTGCATCAGCGGTCCGGACCTCAAAGGCCAACCGTTCTTCACGTCACCGGCTGAACCTCGTGCGGATGAGGCCACGGTTTACTTTTATCGCACGGCGGCGAGCATCGGTGGCGGGGTCGCCCCGACTATTCAGGTCGATGGCCGCACCGTCGGCAGTTTGCCTTCCGGTAGTTTTTTCAAGGCTGGCGTTCCCGCCGGTAAGCACAGCGTCGCCTCCACTTCGCCACCGATCATCAGCGGTATGGTTAACCAGCGTTTCGATATCACTGTCGAGAATGGCAAGGTGTATTACATCGCCGATCAACTCAGTACCTCTGCCTACAAGGATGGGCAGACCTTGGGTGAAGTCGACGGCCGTCGTTTCAGCGGGACAATGTTTTACTCGCGCTACGCGCTTGTGCCTGCCGAGGAAGCGCTGCGTTCTATCAAGTGGTGCCAGGAGCTGCCGGCAACCGCACGGTAACCACGCGTCCAACTTGATCAAAAGCCAACTTGCCGGCAGAGAACAACCCCACAATACCGCGGCATTGTGGGGTTGCTATGACAACGCCTACACCGCCCCGAAACGCACCTCCACCGACAGGCTGCCCTGGTTATCGCTCAGGCCAGCCCCGTAACGCCCGGCCAGGTCGTCATTGATGCACAATTGCAACTCCCCCTGCTGGCCACGCGGCAATTGCGCCTGGTTGCCGACCAGGAACGGCGCGCCGCTGGTGCCGATACGCCCGATCAACGCGCCTTCTGCTTGACCGGGCAAGGTATAGCCGGGTTTGGCGGTCAAGCCTGGGTTGCCCGCCGCGCCGACCATGCCGGTGCCTGGGTTGGCCGTCCACTGCCCACCGGTGCACACCGCCAGTTGCCAGCTATGCCCGTTGACCTGCACGCCGGTGCCTTGCCAGGCCTGGTTGGCCTGCACCTGCACGGTACGCTTGAGCAGGTCGCTGGCGACCACGTCGGCGGCCTGGAAGGTCAGCGCAGTGATGGTCAAGGTCGGGTTGGCGGTGCCGGTGGCGGGGAACACGCCGTCGCCGACCAGGAACAGGTTGGGGTGGTCCCAGCTGCGCTGGTCTTTGTCCACCACCGACTTGGTGCGGTCCGAGCCCATGCGGTAGGTGCCCATCAGGTGGCCAGCGCCAAAGAACGCGTAGTTCTGGCCGTCGTACTCGAACACCGTTTGCGAGCCGGGCTCGAGCTTGGGCTTCAGGTCGGTCAGCTCGGTGGCGCCCATCAGCTTGGTGATGATATGCGTGGCGGCCAGGCGCGCTTGCTTGAAGCCCTCCTTGGTGTAGTCAGACAGTTCGTAGGTGATCTGTGGCCTGGTCAGGTCCAACCCGTCGGTGAACCCCTCGGCCCTCTCTACCCGGCACAGCGCTTTGTCGGGGTCTTTCTCCACCTGCTCGATCAAGAAGCCCAGACGGAACTGGCGGGTCAGCACGCTGTTGAGCTGCTGCACCAGCGCCACGCCGGACAACGCCTTATTATGGGGGTTGGCGCCGCCATGGTTGGTGCCGTCGATGAAATCGCAGACCGAGGTGTAGGGGTCGTTCACCGACCAGTTCCAACCCTCGTTGCCGATCTCGATACGCCACGCGGCACGCTCGCTGCGGAACGGGCCATCGCGCATGTCTTCGATCCCCGAGGTGGACAACGGCCCACGGAACGGGAACAACGGCTTGCCTTCGGGCATCAGGCCCCAGGCCAGGTACACCGGGTGGTCGGCCAATGCCTGGCCGACCTGGCCGCTGCTGTTGGCGACCCCTTTTGGGCTGTGCGGGCCGATGGAGTTGAGCAGCAGCTTGGGCGTTTCAATCGCGTGGGCGGCGATCACGTAGCGCTTGCCCTGGGCCGTGCCGTTCTGGCGTGTGCCGTTGTTCTGGTACTGGATGAAATCGATCCCCGTGACCCCGTTGGCATCGACCTGCACCTGGCTCGCCACGCACTGGTAGAGGATCCGCACGTTGCCGGTATCCAGCGCCTTTGCCATGGTCACAGTGGCGTCGTACTTGGCTTGGATCGGGCAGATCGGCGTGCAGCTGGTGTTGCCGGCGCATACCCGGCGGCCGTTGTCGTTCTGCGAGTTACGCCCGGCTGGCGTTTGCCGCACGTTGAGGGTGATGCCCTGGTACCGGGTGCCATTGACGGCCTTGCCCACGCCCTGGTCGACCAACGACGGCGGGATGCCGTGCATGCTGTATTGATAGCCCTGCGGGAAGGTCACGCCCAGGTAGGTCTGCGACGCCACGTCGGCGGACACGCCCATCTCTTCCTCGGCGCGGCAGTAGGCAGTCTGCAGGTCGTCGTAGCTGATCGGCCAGTCGACCCCGACCTTGTACTTGCTTTGCATTCGAAAGTCGTTGGGCAACAGGCGCAGGGCCGTGCCCATCCAGTGCCACATGGTACCGCCGCCCACCCGCTCGTAGGTGCTGGCGAACAGTTGCGGTCCCTTCTGTACCAGGTAGCTCTTCTGGACCTTGTTCGGGTCGGTGCTGCCGGCGGTGATCAGGTCTTGGATAGTCGCGCGCGGGGCGAACTGCTTGGCTGGGGTCTGCTCGGTCTGCTCCGGAGGGTAGGGCGATTCGGGCGCCTTGAGCACGGCCGTGTAGAAACGCTCCAGGTACTCGCTGCGGTTAGGTGGAATCGCCGGGCCCGATTCGAGCACCAGCACTTTCAAGCCGGCCAGGCCCAACTGATAGGCCATGACGCTGCCGGCCATACCGGCGCCCACGACGATCACGTCGGCTGTTTCAATGTTCTGGGTGTGTAGAGTGCTCATGGCTGCTGCCCTTCCTTGGCGTCGACACCAGTGAATTGCTTGAGGGTCGGTGGCTGCTCGGTCCAGTAGCCGAAGTGGTACTGGCTGTAGCCCATGGGGTGGGATTGGGCGATCTTCCACGCCCAGCTTTCCTTGTAGGCCTGGTCGGAAACCACGTGGGTGTCACCCGTGTGGGCGGCGCCTTGGTCATAAGGCTGGTACCAGCTGCCAAGCAGCCACAGCTTCATGATCGAGCGGGCCCCCTGGGCGATCTGCGGGTCTGGGTTGCCGAGCACGGCGCTGGCGATTTGCTCAGGCGGTTGGTTCTTGATGCTGGCGTACAGCGTCAGCAGGTTGCTGAACGCCGCAATGCCCATGCCTTGCTGGGCCGTGGCGAAGAACAGCGGCGGCAGGTTGATCGGGTCCACCGAAGGCGCCAGCAGTTTGGCTGACAGGCCAGTGAGCACAGCGGACAGGTCGATGAAGTTTTGCAGGTTCGGGTCGCTCATGGCATCACTCCTTGGCACCGGTGGATTGGGCACGTTCAAGCAGGAAGGTGAAATCGGCGAAACTGGTGCGCGGGGACTCGGTCACCCGGGTGGTCGCGTTGTTGTGGCACTCCAGGCAGCTGGACGAGGCCTGTGGCGTGGTGCCCTGGTTGTAGCTTTCCAGGGTGGCGTTGGCCAGGAAGGTCGGGGCAGGCGTGCCCAGCGGGTTGGTCGGTGACGGTACTTGGCAGTCATCGGCGGGGACGGTTGGCCACTGGGTGCTGATCAGTTGGTAGTTGGCCCAGACCGTGCCCTTGAGTGCGCCTTGCCACTGCGCGTTGAGCTGGTGGGTCGCGGCGGTGAGCGGTATTTCCCGCACGATCTGCGAAGGCGTGGCGTACTTCGACGGGTCCCACGGCCGCGCTGGCGGCTCATTCACCGGGCGGTTGCTGGCCTGGGCGTCGTAGAACAGGTAGGGGCCCTTGCGCTCGTTTATCGGCGTGGTCTCTTCCGGCACGTTGCGCACGTGCTCGAAGGTCGACCATACCCACTGCGGCGCCTCTTTGGTCTTGTGCACGATGTGCAGGCCGACCAGCCCGACCTTCTGCGCGCTGCATGACTCGGGGATCACCGCGCCCGTGTTCGGGTCGGTGTTGCCGCGGGTGTAGACCAAGGCGTCGACGGCGTGGAAGTCCTGCGGGTTGTCGTTGCGGCCGAGTACCTTCCAGGCCGATTTAACCATGATCGCGCCGACCTGCTGGGCCGTATGCGAGCCGCAGGAGAAGGCGATGCGGTTGTCGGCCTTGCTCAGGAACGCTTGCTGGCCTTCCTTGCTGTAGAGGCCATTGTTGACGATGTCGTCGAACATCGGCTGGTTGACCATAATCGCGTTGCGCGTGTAGGTGCCCTCCTGGTCTACCAGTGGGCCGGTCTTGAACGGCTGGATGAACTCGTCGAGCACACCGGCGACCTTACCCATCTGTTGCAGTACGGGCAGATCACCCTTGCCTTGGCAGGCGGCGGGTGGCGGCGTGTGCTGGTCCCAGGCGAGCGGCTTCTGGCCTTGGGGCAGGAAAATCGCGTAGCTCTCCTTCCACGACTCCCAAACTCTCTGCCCCGGCGCGCCGATCTGCGCCGAGGTGTTGGCGCTGCCGTCGGCGTTGGCGGGCCAGTTCAGAGCGACGAAGGTCTGCCACGACAGCACGTCGAAAGCGCGTTGCAGGCTGTCCAGGGTGATGGGAGGGTTGGCGGTGACGTCGAAGGGAATCGTAGGTGACAGTACCGGCGGGGTGGCCGTATCGGCCATGGCGAGCGCGCTGGTGAAGCTTGCACCCAGGCACGCCAACTGTTTCAGGGTTATTTTCATTATCGTCTCCTCAGCAGATAACGCGTCGGGACGATGAGGCGGACTGGCCCTTCATGGACCGAATGTTCAGCGTAATCCCTGACGCTAAGCTGAAGGCTAGCCGTTGCGTTAGAACCCTCAGAGATATCCGACTAAAGGTAGGGATAAGCAGGATTGGCGCACGGCGGCAGATGCCGGCGTAGGCAATGGAGCAAGGTGTGGCGGGGGGGATTGGGTTTTGCCTTCAGGCGTTGCGTGATCGTTTAGGATTTTCGCGAGCAAGCTTGCTCCTACAGGAGTGCCATATTCAGGTGTTATGGTTGGCGCTGACGATGGAGGACTGAACATGACATTGACGGTCGACACCTTGCTCGAATTGGCCATGACCAACCCTATCAATGCGCAGATTACGGCGCGCTTGCCGGATCTTGGTGTGCAGCAGTGCATGCTTACGGCGGGCTGTTTGTTCCAGGCGGTGTGGAATCATCAGGCGAATCTGCCGGCCGATCAGGGCGTGAAGGACTATGACGTTTTTTACTTTGACGAGGACCTGTCCTACGAGGCGGAAGACGCGGTAATTCGTGCGGCGCAGGTGCTATTTAAAGACTTGGGGGTGAATGTGGAGGTCAGGAATCAGGCGCGGGTGCACCTTTGGTATGGGCAGCGGTTTGGCCGGCCCTACCCGCAGTTGCACTCGGCCCGGCAAGGGGTTGACCGTTACCTGGTGGCGGGTACGTGCATTGCGCTGGATATTGCCTCGGGCGAGGTGTATGCGCCTTATGGCTTGGAGGATGTGGAGCAGGGTGTCTTGCGCATCAACCCTTTGCATCCGGAGCCGGCGCTGTTTTTGCACAAGGCCAGGAGTTATCAGGCGCGTTGGCCGTGGCTCAAGATAGTCGAGCCGGGCTGAGCCCCAATGCTGTAGGAGCGAGCTTGCTCGCGAAAATCGTTAACGATAACGCGTGCCTTCAGATTAAACGCGGCGCCCGTGAGTTTTTCGCGAGCAAGCTCGCTCCTACAAAAGTGCTGTGCCGAGTACGCCGCAGCCTATCACCACCAACCATGGCGGCAGCTTCCACACCATCAGCGCGATCAGTGCGAGCAACGCCAGTGCGGCGTCATACCCATTGAAAATCGCACTGGTCCACACCGGCTGGTACAGCGCCGCCAACAACAGGCCAACCACCGCCGCGTTCACCCCGGCGAGCGCCGCCTGGGTACGCGGGCTTTTGCGCAGATTGGCCCAGAAGGGCAAGGCGCCGAAGATCAGCAGGAACGACGGGGCGAAGATCGCCAGCAGCGCGATCACCCCGCCAAGCCAACCGCTCGGCGCGTGGGTCATGGAGGCACCGAGGAAGGCGGCGAAGGTGAACAGCGGGCCGGGCACGGCCTGGGTGGCGCCGTAGCCGGCGAGGAAAACATCGTTGCTGACCCATTGGCTGGGCACCACTTCGGCTTGCAGTAGCGGCAATACCACGTGGCCGCCGCCGAATACCAGCGCGCCGGTGCGGTAGAAGGCGTCCACCAGCGCCAGCGTGGGGTTGAGCGCCCATACGGCGAGGAGTGGCAAGGCCACCAGCAACAGCAAAAACAGCATCAACCACAAGGCTCCGGTGCGGCGGCTGATGGCGATGGGCAGGGCGTCGGGCTCGTTGCTGTTCTCGGGCTTGAGCAGCAACAGGCCGGCCACGCCTGCGACCACCATGACCCCGACTTGAGCCCAGGCGGAGGGTTGCAGCAGCACCACGCCCGCGGCGATCAACATCAACGCCACCCGTAAAACGCCTTGGCACAGAGTGCGTGCCATGCCCCACACGGCCTGGGCAACCACGGCTACGGCGACGACCTTGAGGCCGTGCAGCGCGCCATGGGGGAGGGCGCCGCCGTAGTGGGCCAGCCCCAGGGCAAACAGAATCAGGGCGATGGCCGACGGCAAGGTGAACCCGGCCCAGGCTGCCGCCGCGCCCCGGTAACCTGCTTGGGACAGGCCCAACGCGATACCGACCTGGCTGCTGGCCGGGCCTGGGAGGAACTGGCACAGGGCGACCAGTTCGGCATAGCTGCGCTCGCTGAGCCAGCGGCGGCGGGTGACGAACTCTTGGCGAAAATAGCCCAGGTGCGCAATCGGCCCGCCGAAAGAGGTGAGGCCCAGGCGCAGGAAGATCAGGAACACTGACCAGGGGCGGCTGCGGTGATCGGCAAGCTGGGGCAAGGGGATGTCTCGGGCAACGGTGCTGGATGTTGCCGACCATAACCAATTTTCATGACGCGTAGAAGCGCGGGTATTTTGCCGCCCCCATTGAATTTATCCGCGGTTGCTTGAGTCACTTAAAAGCAGTGTACTGTTTTCCATCCACTGGACCTCAAGGACCGATCATGACCTTTTTCATCTTCCTGCTTGCCTGCGCCGCCGCCGCCAGCACTGGCGTGATCTTCAAACCGGGCGCCTGGTACGAATCCCTGGTCAAGCCCAGTTTCACCCCACCCAATTGGCTGTTCCCGGTGGCATGGACGATCATCTACCTGCTGCTGGCCTGGGCCGGTTACCGCTTGACGCTGATCCCCGGCAGCGAAATGGTGTTGGCCTTGTGGGCGGCGCAGATTGCGTTGAACACCCTGTGGACGCCGGTGTTCTTCGGTGCCCATCGGTTGTTCGCCGGGATGGTGATTATCGTGCTCTTGTGGCTCACCGTGGCAGCGATGGTGCTGCTGGCCGTGCGCCTGGATTTGATTACCGGCCTGATCCTGTTTCCGTACCTGGTGTGGCTGTGCGTGGCCGCGGCGTTGAACTTCTCGATCCTGCGTAATAACCGCTGATGGCCTACCAGCATTGGCCTGCCAGCGAGCCCGAACTGGCCCAGATGCGGCGCTTCAATCGCACACTGGCGTGGATGCCGCGCTTCAAGGTCCGCAACCGCGTGATGCCGCGTCTGATCCAGGCGCTGTTGCGTGCCAGCCAGACCTTCAAGAAGGCGCCCCTGGCGGAACGCAAAATGCTCGGGGCGATCCCCTTGCGCATCCTGCGGCCCGCTGGCCCGCCCAAAGGCGTGGTGCTGGATATCCACGGCGGTGGCTGGGTGATCGGCAATGCGCAAATGGATGACGACCTTAACCTCGGCATGGTGAATGCGTGCGACGTGGCGGTAGTGTCGGTGGATTACCGACTGGCGGTGGATACGCCAATTGAAGGGCTGTTGGATGACTGCCTGACGGCTGCGCGCTGGCTTTTGGCGGACTGCCCGGAGTTTGCCGGCCTGCCGGTGTTTTTTGTCGGTGAATCGGCCGGCGGGCACTTGGCGGCGGCCACTTTGTTGGCGCTCAAGCAATGGCCCGAGTTGCTCCAGCGGGTAAGCGGCGCGGTGTTGTATTACGGCGTCTACGATTTGACCGGCACGCCCAGTGTGCGCACGGCCGGGCCGGACACCTTGTTGCTGGACGGGCCGGGCATGGTCCAGGCGCTGCGCCTGCTGACGCCGGGGATCAGCGACGAGACGCGCCGTCAGCCACCGTTGTCGCCCTTGTATGGGGACTTTGAAGGGCTGCCGCCCGCGTTGATGTTTGTGGGTGAACTGGACCCGCTCAAGGATGACACTCTGCTGATTGCCGAGCGATGGCCAACGGTGGAGGCTCATTTGCTGCCAGAAGCGGCCCACGGGTTTATTCACTTTCCGGTGGCGATGGCCGATCGCGTGTTGGCTTACGCTCGCCAGTGGATAACGAGCCGCATCCTTGGCGATGAGCGTTAGTATCGAGGCGGTGCAGGCCGCTGACATTCCCCAGGTGCTGAGCTTCGCTTTGCTGGCGCGGGATGAACTGTTTCCCACGCTCAGTGCCACCGGCGTCCCCCACGATCTGGCGCAGTTTGAAGCGATCTACCTTGAGGGGGGCGGGCGGTTTTTGATTGCTCGTGCCGAAGGCCGGATCGTTGCCGCGGTGGCTTATCGGCCCTACGACGGCCGCTTCCCGCAGTTGAACTACCAGGGGCGCAAGACGGTGGAAGTCGTGCGCCTGTATGTGCTCCCGGCAGCGCGACGCTTGGGCCTGGCGGGCCGGTTATACCGCTCGCTGGAGGCGCTGGCGCGGGCCGATGGCGTAGAGATGATGTACTTGCATACCCATCCGTTTCTGCCCGGTGCGATTGATTTCTGGCGCAGGCAGGGGTTTGAGGTGGTGGATGTCGAGGCCGACCCGATCTGGCAAACCACCCACATGCATCGGCCTCTGTAGAACCAATGTGGGAGGGGGCTTGCCGACACTCCCTCATCGGGGGCAAGCCCCTCCCACATTTGGACCACAGTTGGCCGTCAGACCGTCACCAGAGCAAGCTGCCCCAACGTACGGATTCAGTTGGAGCGCAGGCGCAGGATTTGCGCGCCGTCGAACGGGTCCGTCAGGTAATGCCCCTGCACTCCGAATGTCTCCTGCAAACGCTGCGGCGTCAGCACCTCAAGCGGCGTACCCAGCGCCACCAGCCGCCCGCGATCCAGCACGGCCAGGCGATCACAGGTCAATGCCTGATTCAGATCATGCAGCGCAATCAAGGTGGTCACCGGCAAGCCTTGCACACCTTTGAGGATCGCCAGTTGATGCTGGATATCCAGGTGATTGGTCGGCTCATCCAGCAATAAAATCTGCGGCCGTTGCGCCAGGGCGCGGGCGATGTGCACGCGTTGGCGTTCGCCGCCAGAGAGGCTGCGCCAGGCGCGTTGGCTCAGGTGGGTGGCGTCTACGTCGTGCAGCGCCTGGTGCACGATGGCGTCGTCTTCACGCGACCACGGGCTCAGCGCCGACAGCCAGGGCGTGCGGCCTAGCGCCACGGCGTCGAACACGCGGATGGCGTCGTCGGTGTCGGCCTGTTGCTCCACCACCGCCAGCTGTTGCGCGATGGTGCGGCGTGACAACTCACCGACCCGCTTGCCGCCCAGGCGCACTTCACCGCTGGCCGGCGGGCGCAAACCGGCGAGTAATTTGAGCAGGGTGGACTTGCCCGAACCGTTCGGCCCGACGATGCCCAGGGTTTCGCCCGCCTGCACGTCCAGGTCGATACCGTCCAGTAACTGGGCCTCACGCACCTTGAAACCCAGGCCGCTGCAACTGAGCACGCTCATCGGGCGTTCCTCCGGCCAATCAAAATCAACGCAAACACCGGCGCGCCCACCAGTGCCGTGACCACCCCAACGGGAATCACTTGGCCCTTGATCAGGGTGCGTGACAGCACGTCTGCAGCGATCAGAAACAGCGCGCCCCCCAAGGCGCTGGCCGGTAGCAAGCGCGAATGCCCGGTGCCAAGCAACAGGCGCACCGCATGGGGAATTACCAAGCCGACAAACCCGATGGAGCCGACGATGGACACCATCACCGCCGTCACCAGCGCGGCGCAGGCCACCAGCACAAATTGCACGCGGCGCACCGGGATGCCGAGGGAGGCCGCCGAGTCGCTGCCGAAGGTGAACGCATCCAGTGCACGCCGGTGCCACAGGCACACTGCGAGCCCCACGACCGCCACCGGCACCGCCAACCACACCGACGGCCAGCGCACGCCGCTGAGGTTGCCCAGCAGCCAGAACATAATGCCGCGGGCTTGTTCGGAGCTGGCCGACTTGGTGATCAGGAACGCGGTCAGGGCATTAAACAACTGCGAGCCGGCGATGCCCGCGAGGATGATCTGCCCGGTACCGCTGGACGATCCGCTGGCCCGCGCCAGCAGCGTCACCAGCGCAAATGCCGCCACCGCCCCCACAAACGCGCCCGCCGACAACGACACCAGGCCACCGCCCACGCCGATCAAGGCGACGAGCACTGCGCCGGTTGACGCGCCGGCGCTGATGCCCAGCAGGTACGGGTCGGCCAGCGGGTTACGCAGCAGTGATTGCAGGATCACGCCGCACGTTGCCAACCCTGCGCCGCAGGCTGCGGCCACCAGGGCGCGGGTGAGGCGGTAGTTCCACACCACGCCTTCGTCGATGGGGTCCAGTACGTAGCCGGCGGCCCAGAGTTTATTGGCGAGCACCTGCAGCACCACCTGCGGTTCGATGGCGGTTTCACCGATGGCGACGCCAGCGAGCAGGGCGAGCAACAGCAGCGCCAGGGCGAGTAGGGTGCGCATCATTTGCCCAGGTGGTAGCCGTCGATGGCGGCGGACAATTGTTCAAGGCCCTCGAAGGTGCGCAGGCTCGCCTGCAAGGCCAGAGCGTCGAGGATGATGATGCGGTTGTTCTTCACCGCGTCCATGTTGCGGGTCACGGGGTCGCTGCGCAGGAAGGCGAGTTTCTTTTCATGGTCGTCGGCCGGGTAGCGACGGCGATCCATGCGTGCGATCACCAGGAAGGTGGGATTGGCCTTGGCGATGGTTTCCCAGCCGACGGCGGGCCACTCCTCATCGGACTGCACCACGTTACGCAGGCCAAGGGCTTGCAGCATGAATTGCGGCACGCCTTTGTGGCCGGCTACGTAAGGGTCGCTGGCCATTTCGGCGCTGGAGAACCACACCAGTGCACTGGCTTGCTGCAAGCCCTTGCCTTGGGCCGTGGCGACGGATTTGGCCAGGCGCGCCTTGAGTTCGTCGGTTAGTTGTTGGCCGCGATCCTGCACGTCGAAAATCTGCGCCAGTTGCTGGAGGCTCTGGTAGATCGTCTCGATGCGAAAGGGCTCCAATCGCGTGCCGTCGGCACCCACCAGGTTGTCCTTGCCTTCGCAGTCGGACGGCAACAGGTAGGTGGGGATCTTCAGTTCATGAAACTGCTCACGGGTGCCGACCACGCCTTGGGGGCCCACCACCCATTCCAGCTCGGCGGCCACCAGTTGCGGGCGCTTGGCGAGTACGGCTTCGAAGCTGGGCTCGTTGTTGGCCAGGCGCTCGATGCGATCGTCCTGGGCCTTGTACTGCGCCGCCACGTTGTTGAACCACAGCGAAGTGCCGACCACCTTGTCGCCCACGCCCAGGGCGTAGAGCATCTCGGTGGCGGCCTGGCCGATGGTGACGCTGCGGGCGGGGGCGTGCTGGAAGGTCAGGGGGCTGCCGCAGTTTTGCAGGGTCAGCGGGTACTGAGTGGGCGCGGCTTGCGCCAGGGCACACACACTCAAACCTGCGATCAGGGCGGTAACGCGTGGCAGCATGAGGCGATCTCCTTGTGAACCGTAGGTGCAGCAGGGGAGGTACGGCTCGGAAATACGCCCATGGGCGCTGCTGATGCGCAGGGCCAGGATGTCCTTCCCGGACACCCCGCCGGTTAGTGAATTAGCTGGGCCGGCAGGTCTCCTGACTGATGCGTCGTCGCCATGCCCCGCCTTCCCGGACGTGGTCCAGTGGCATTCAAGGGCAGGCTCGGCATCTACAGTTGCGGGGGCAGTTTCGGTTCACGCCGCGTGCGGCGTTTCGAATTCCCTGTTAGTCCCATACGGGAACCGGCGGCCGTATGGTAAGCGATCATCCCTGTAGGAGCGAGCTTGCTCGCGAAGGTCGTCAACGATAACGCTGGGCACCTGATGCCCCGCGGCGCTTTCCTGTTGTTCGCGAGCAAGCTCGCTGCTACAAAAGAAGCGTCAGAGCCGAATATCCTGGGGGCCGCGGATCAGCGCTTCGATCCGGGTGCCTGTGGCGCGCTCTTCGTTGCTGAAGCCGTCGTAGTCGGCCAGGTTGGCGAAGCGGATGCCGGTCAATTGTTCGATCGCAATCACACTGCGCTGGTAGGTTCGCAGCGGGCCGAATACCAGGTCGAGTTGGCCCAGCTCGCGGCTTTGGTCGATCATGTAGGCGCTGGCGGACGGCTTGCCCTCGTCGCTGAGGTAGGCCACCACTTTCCAGAACGCCTTGGGGATTTTCACGCCACGGTAAAGTCGGTCGTCATCGGCGAACACTGGTCCGGTAAATACCGTGGCCCGGGCTTTCCAGCGCTGGGTGTTGTCGAGGATGTAGTCTTCGAGTTCCAGCCACGTCTTCTGGTTGAAGCCGCTCATCTGTGGCGAGCAGTTGGTGAAGTGAAAGGTGTCGAAGTTGGCGGTGGTCGCCTCGTCGCCCCAATTGGGATCCTGGCGCCGTACCAGGTGGCCGCGGTCCAGGCCATTGCCGGCATAGAGCTCTTCACCTACCTGCGCCTCCAGGGGTAGGCGACCATCGTAGGCCCAGGTGTCGTTGCTGCGGGTGATGTCTACATGCTTGGCGCCGTCGATATTCACCCCCACGTACAGCGCCAGTCGTCGAGAGCGCGACAGGGTGATGGAGAAATGCGTGTAGTCCAGACGCTTGGGTTGCACGTCGCCTGCCAGTGGCTGGTCAACCGTGGGCCATGGCACCACGAAGTCGCTGAGGAAGTCGTCGGCATAGCCCGCGCGGTTTTTGAGGTCCTTGGCTGCTGTGACACGCGGCGTCGCGGCTCTGGCTTCCAGCAGGCTGGGGCTGGCTGCGATCAATGGGCGCAGGTCGGCGAGCCTTGGGCGATGGGAAAGGTCAATGTTAGCTGTGCGGGCAGGCATGGGCATGTTCCTTATGGGCCTCGGATAAACACCACTGAAACACAAACTCATGACAATTTGGCCCAGGTGGCGAACTCAGGACTATCCTGAAAACCGTTACCCGGACGTTCATCACACGCCAAAAAGGAGCCAGCTCATGTGTGTTCGCCAACTGCGCAACCCGATTTTTTGCCTGATCCCGCCGTACATGCTCGACCAGATCGCCCGCCACGGCGACAAAGCCCAACGGGAGGTCGCATTACGCACGCGCGCCAAAGACAGCACGTTCCGCTCGTTGCGTATGGTCGCGGTACCCGCCAAGGGCCCGGCCCGCATGGCACTGGCCGTGGGCGCCGAGAAGCAACGCTCGATCTACAGCGCCGAAAACACCGACAGCCTGCCCGGCAAGCTGATTCGCGGCGAAGGGCAGCCCGCCAGTGGCGATGCCGCGGTGGACGAAGCCTATGACGGCCTGGGCGCAACCTTCGACTTTTTCGACCAGGTCTTCGACCGCAACTCCATCGACGATGCGGGCATGGCGCTGGACGCCACGGTGCACTTCGGCCAGGACTATAACAATGCGTTCTGGAATTCGACCCAGATGGTGTTCGGCGATGGCGACCAGCAGCTGTTCAACCGCTTCACCGTGGCACTCGACGTCATTGGCCATGAGTTGGCCCATGGCGTGACCGAGGATGAAGCCAAGCTGATGTATTTTAATCAATCCGGTGCGCTGAACGAGTCGCTGTCGGATGTGTTTGGTTCGCTGATCAAGCAGTACGCGCTGAAGCAAAAGGCCGAGGACGCCGACTGGTTGATCGGCAAGGGGCTGTTTACCAAAAAGATCAAGGGCACGGCGCTGCGCTCGATGAAGGCGCCAGGCACTGCGTTTGATGACAAGCTGCTGGGCAAAGACCCGCAGCCTGGGCACATGGATGATTTTGTGCACACTTACGAGGACAATGGTGGCGTGCATATCAATTCTGGCATTCCCAACCACGCGTTCTATCAGGTGGCCACCCGGATTGGCGGGTTCGCCTGGGAGCGTGCCGGGCGTATCTGGTATGACGCACTGCGCGATTCGCGGTTGCGGCCCAATTCCGGGTTTTTGCGTTTTGCACGTATCACGCACGATATTGCCGGCCAGCTTTATGGTGTGAACAAAGCTGAGCAAAAGGCAGTCAAGGAAGGCTGGAAAGCGGTGGGCATAAACGTTTGACGAAGCCGCCTGTGCGGCGAGGAACAGCCATGCGAATTTCGATCAAGGAAAGCGGCGGACCGGCGTTTTTTCCGGGGTTGGCCAAGCCGCGCACGGTGGAGTTGGACGCGCTGCCCGAGCCTGATCAGCAGGAGTTGCGGCAACTGATTGAAGCGTCGGGTTTTTTCCAGTTGCCGCAAAGCACCGATCCCGAGCCTGGCAACCCAGGCCGGGTGCATTACACCCTGACAGTTGCGGAAGGCAAGCGCGAGCACACGGTCTGTGTGCTCGCGCCGGTGAATCCCCCGGCACTGGACGGGTTGGTGCAGTGCGTGCGACGGCATAGTCGGGGCTGACTTGGGCCTATTGGCTAGATGAGCTCAGCAAGATCCGATGGGCTGAAGGCTTTCAGGCTGGAGGTCTCTCCCGTGCGAATTTTGCTGGCCCACTGTGGGTCGCTCAGTAATGCGCGGCCAACGGCGATGAGGTCAAATTCTTCGCGTTCAAGCCTGTGCACTAGATTATCCAGGCTGGCGGGTTGAGAGCTTTCGCCTCCGAAGGCGGCAAGAAAGTCCCCGGACAGGCCGACCGAGCCCACGCTGATGGTCGCCGCGCCGGTGAGTTTCTTGGCCCAGCCGGCGAAGTTCAGCCCCTGCTCGCCATCCAGTTCGGGAAATTCGGCTTCCCAGAAACGCCGTTGTGAGCAATGCAGGATATCGACACCCGCTTCCACCAGCGGCACCAGCCAGTCCGACATGGCGTTCGGCGTGGTCACCAGGCGCGCGCTGTAATCCTGCTGCTTCCACTGGCTCACCCGCAATATCACGGGGAACGCCGGGCCTACTGCTGCACGTATCGCCTTGACCACCTCTGCCGCGAAACGCGAGCGTTCCTTGATCGATGCACCATTGAACTGGTCGGGACGCTGATTGGTGCCTTCCCAGAAGAACTGATCGAGTAAGTAACCGTGTGCACCGTGTATTTCAACGGTATCAAACCCTAACCGTTTGGAGTCGGCAGCCGCCTTGGCGTAAGCCGCAATCGTGTCGGCGATGGCTTCATCACTCATCGCGTCACCGCGTGGCGTACTGGGTGCGGCGAGGCCGGAAGGACCTTCGATACCTGTCTCGGGCGCCCAATCGTTGAAGGGATTGCCCACTGATCCGACATGCCAGATTTGCGGCCCCATTTTGCCGCCTGCCGCATGCACGCCGTCGATGACCTGTTGCCAGCCCGCCAATGCCTGGTCGCCATGGAACAGCGGGACGCCGGGGTCGTTACGTGCGCCGGGGCGATCAATAGCGGTGCCTTCTGAGAGAATCAGCCCGACGTCGTGTTCGGCACGTCGGCGATAATAGGCGGCGACGTTTTCTTCTGGTACACCGGTGGGGGAAAACGAACGGGTCATGGGTGCCATGACGATGCGATTTTTCAGGGCCAGGGATTTCAGCGCAAATGGCTGAAACAAAGCATCCAGATTCGTAACACTCATTGCCAGAGACTCCATTTGAAATGAGTCTTGATAGTATATTGTGTATACCTAATATCAATTAGGCACTTTAAAGCTATCAGGTATCCCAGAGGAAACCACATGCTCGATCATGACCCGGCGCTGACTCAAGACGGTACGGTGCCCAAGGTATTCAAAGCCGATTGCTCCAGCCGATTATTGCTTGATCAGATCACCGACAAGTGGTCGGTGCTGATACTGGGCTCTTTGTGCGAAAAACCGCTGCGTTTCAATGAAATCAGGCGTCGCCTGGACGGCATCACGCAAAAAGCCCTGACCCAGAGCCTGCGCCGTCTTGAACGCAGTGGCATCCTGGCGCGCCGGGTCATCCCGTCTTCACAGGTGGCGGTGGAGTACAGCATTACGCCGCTGGGGGGGACGCTGGAAGAGCCGTTCAAGGCGCTTTACGCCTGGACGCTCAGCCATTCGGAAGCGGTGCTGCAGGCGCAGGCGGCGTTCGATGCGCGCACCGACGACGCCTAGCCGTTGCAGCTTTACTTGCGGTCCAGCCACACCGTTTGTGCGTTGCAGAACTCGCGTACACCGAAGTGAGACAGCTCGCGGCCGAACCCGCTCTTCTTCACGCCGCCAAACGCCACCCGCGGGTCTGAGACGCTGAACGCGTTGACGAATATCCCGCCGGTTTCCAACTGGTCGGCAATCGCCCGCGCCTTTGCGGAATCGGCTGTGAAGATACTCGCGGTCAGGCCAAACTCGCTGTCATTGGCCAGCGCTACGGCGTGCTCGGCGTCGCGGGCGGTGATGATCGAGGCCACGGGGCCGAACAGTTCCTGTTTGAACGACGTCATTTGGTCGGTAACGTCGGCCAGTACGGTCGGTTCGTAGTAATTGCCCGCGCCCGCGACTTTATGGCCACCCAACAGCAGCGTGGCGCCTTCTTCCAGGGTCGCCTGGACCTGGCCGTGCAGTTCGTCACGCAGATCAAAACGCGCCATGGGGCCGATATAGGCGGCGGTCGAGGTGGGTTCCCCCATTACCAGGGCGCGGCTGGCTTCGAGGAATTTGGCGGTGAAGGCTTCAACCACGCCCGCTTCGATGATCAAGCGCTTGGCGGCGGCGCAGACTTGGCCGCTGTTCTGGAAGCGGCCGATGACGGCGGCTTGTACGGCGGCGTCGAGGTCAGCGTCGTTGAGCACGATAAAGGGGTCGGAGCCGCCTAGTTCCAGCACGCATTTCTTCAACGCGGCCCCGGCCTGTGAGCCGATGGCGATGCCGGCGCGCACGCTGCCGGTGAGCGTCACGGCGGCGATGCGTGGGTCGGCGATGGCGGTGGACACGCCGTCCTGGGTTACGTTGATGACTTCAAACACGCCTTCGGCAAAACCGGCTTTGCGCAACGCTTGCTGGATCAGGTAGGCGCTGCCCATTACGTTGGGCGCATGTTTGAGCACGTAGGTGTTGCCGGCAAGCAGGGTCGGCACCGCGCCGCGCAGTACTTGCCATACCGGGAAATTCCACGGCATTACCGCGAGGATCGGGCCCAGTGGGCGGTATTCGATCCGGGCGCTGCCGTTTTCCACCAGGGTGGGCTCCGGGGCGAGCATGGCCGGGCCGTGGGCGGCATACCATTCGCTCAGTTGCGCGCACTTTTCGATTTCGGCACGGGCCTGGGCGATGGGTTTGCCCATTTCCAGGGTGATCATTTGCGCCATGTCTTCAGCCTGTTCACGCAGGGCAGCGGCCAGGGCCAGCAGATATTCGGCTCGCTGGCTTACCGGCGTGCGACGCCAGGTGCGGAAGGCATCGGTCGAGCGGGAGAGGGCGGCGTTCAGCTGTTCTGCGCTTTCATAGGGGTAGCTGCGGACTGTTTCGCCGTTGGCGGGGTTGATCGACAGGGCGTGGGTCTGGTGGGAGATAGCATTGTTCATGGCACCGTCCGGCTGAATGAGTGGAATGGGGCCAGCGTACGGGGCTGTATGTTTTCTGGAAACTGAATAATATTAAGCAATACGTTCATGAATGGAGAATGATTTGGATATTAGATCGTTCCCACGCTCTGCGTGGGAATGCATCCCATGACGCTCCGCGTCAAAGACCTATGCGCCAACGATCGGACGCGGAGCGTCCGAGGCAGCGTTCCCACGCAGAGCGTGGGAACGATCATGTACATGATTGGAGAATGATTTGGATCTTGTGCAACTGGAAATCTTCAAGGCCGTTGCCGAGCAAGGCAGCATCAGCGCCGCCGCGCAGTTGATTCATCGCGTGCCATCGAACCTCACCACGCGCATCAAACAACTGGAGCAGGACCTGGGCGTGGAGTTGTTTATCCGCGAGAAAAGCCGCTTGCGCCTGTCGCCGGCCGGGTGGAATTTCCTTGGCTATACGCGGCGCATTCTCGACCTTGTGCAAGAAGCCCGTGCGACGGTGGCGGGGGAGGAGCCCCAAGGCGCCTTTGCCCTGGGCTCGCTGGAGAGCACGGCGGCCGTGCGTATACCTGCGTTACTGGCGGCGTATAACCAGCAATACACCAAGGTCGAGCTAGACCTGAGCACGGGTCCCTCGGGCACCATGATCGAAGGTGTGCTGTCGGGCCGGCTGACGGCGGCCTTTGTCGATGGGCCGGTGCTGCATTCCACGCTAGAGGGTGTGGCGGTGTTCGAGGAAGAGATGGTGGTGATTGCGCCACTGCATCACGCGCCGATCACCCGCGGCCAGGATGTGAATGGCGAGAACATCTATACGTTTCGCTCCAACTGCTCTTACCGGCATCACTTCGAACGCTGGTTCTCACAGGATGGCGCGGTGCCGGGCAGGATCTTCGAGATCGAGTCGTACCACGGCATGTTGGCCTGTGTCAGCGCCGGGGCCGGGCTGGCGCTGATGCCACGCAGCATGCTGGAGAGTATGCCGGGGTGTGCGGCGGTGAGTGTGTGGCCGCTGCCCGACACATTCCGTATCTTGAATACCTGGCTGATCTGGCGGCGGGGCACGGTGTCACAAAGCTTGAACAGCTTCGTAAAACTGCTGGAAGAACGCAATCTGCCAGCATCCTAGATCAAATGTGGGAACTGGCTTGCCTGCGATAGCGGTGTGTCAGTTAATGAATCTTTAACTGAACCGCCTCTATCGCAGGCAAGCCAGCTCCCACAGGTGTCGTACATCAGCCGCCGAACTGCAGGGTGCCCATGGCCAGTTTGGCCATGATTGCCGTCGCGCCCAGTTGTACCAGCCATAACGCCAACCCACCGAGGAATACTCCCAGCGCAACCTGCAACACCAGGCTCTTCTGGCGCTTGGCTTGCGGTGCGCGTGGGGCGTAGTCGTGCAGTTCGTCGCGGTCGGCGCGCAGGTCCAGGTCATCGTTTCTCATTGGGGTTCTCGCAGCAAAGAGGCAGTCGGCGTTCAGTCTAGTGTGTTCACCAATAAAAAGGGGGAAGCCAGTGGCTTCCCCCTTCGTCTTACGTTTGCCGGCTTGCTTACAGCACCTCGACAATCGCCTTGGTCACGGCACCAATGTTCGATTGGTTCAGCGCCGCTACGCAGATACGGCCGGTATCCAGTGCGTAGATACCAAACTCGCTGCGCAGACGGGTGACTTGCTCAACGCTCAAACCGGAGTAGGAGAACATCCCGCGCTGGCGGCCAACGAAGCTGAAGTCGTGACCTGGCGCGGCCTTGGCCAGTTCGGCGACCATCTGCTCGCGCATACCGCGGATGCGCAGGCGCATCTCGGCCAGTTCGGCTTCCCACTGGGCACGCAGTTCCGGATTGTTGAGTACCGCGGCGACGATGGCTGCGCCGTGGGTCGGCGGGTTGGAGTAGTTGGTGCGAATCACACGCTTGACCTGGGACAGGATGCGCGCGCTTTCTTCTTTGGAGTCGCTGACGATCGACAGCGCGCCTACGCGTTCGCCATACAGCGAGAACGATTTGGAGAACGAGCTGGACACAAAGAAGGTCAAGCCTGATTCCGCGAACAAGCGCACCGCGGCGGCGTCTTCGTGGATGCCGTCGCCGAAGCCCTGGTAGGCCATGTCGAGGAACGGCACCAGGTTTTTCGCCTTGACCACGTCCAGCACGTTTTGCCAGTCGGCCGGGCTGAGGTCGACGCCGGTCGGGTTATGGCAGCAGGCGTGCAGCACCACGATGGACTGTGGCGGCAGGGCGTTGAGGTCTTCGAGCAGGCCGGCACGGTTCACGTCGTGGGTGGCGGCGTCGTAGTAGCGGTAGGCCTGCACCGGGAAACCGGCTTTTTCAAACAGCGCCTGGTGGTTTTCCCAACTTGGGTCGCTGATGGCGACGACGGCGTTGGGCAGCAGTTGCTTGAGGAAGTCGGCGCCGATTTTCAGCGCGCCTGTGCCGCCCACGGCCTGGGCGGTAATCACACGGCCGGCGCTCAACAGCGGCGACTCAGCGCCAAACAGCAGCTTTTGCACGGCCTGGTCGTACGCCACGATGCCGTCGATTGGCAAGTAGCCACGGGCGGCATGTTGCGCCACACGAATGGCTTCCGCTTCGGCAACGGCACGCAAGAGTGGAATCTTCCCCTCCTCGTTGCAGTAAACGCCCACGCCAAGGTTCACCTTGGTGGTTCGTGTGTCGGCGTTGAATGCTTCGTTGAGGCCCAGGATTGGATCGCGTGGTGCCATTTCGACAGCGGAGAACAGGCTCATTTTTGCGGCAGCTCTATGGGGGGTAGGAGGGACGTGTCGCGCTCCAGCCGAATGCACTAGAGCGGTGCACAAACGGGGAGCTAGTATAGAGGCCATCACGGCTGAGAGCGACAACGGAAACGGCTTTTCGGCCATGTTTTTCGGTTTATTTGCTGACCGTTAGTCTTATTGCAACATTGGCGAGCAAGGTCGTGTAGGACGACGGCCTTGAAACCCGTCACATTTGACACCACTTCTACAGCTATCATGGTTTTTTCCTGCAACCTGCGATGATTATTCGCGGGTTGCTGAGCTATTTCGTCCCTGGCGGTGTCGAGTCTGGGGTGACTTCACGAGGTACGTTATGTCGGATTTCCAGCTCGTTACCCGTTTTGAACCCGCCGGCGATCAACCGGAAGCCATTCGTCAGATGGTCGAAGGCATTGAAGCCGGCCTGGCGCACCAGACGCTGCTTGGGGTGACCGGGTCCGGCAAGACCTTCAGCATCGCCAACGTGATCGCCCAGACCAACCGCCCGACCCTGGTGCTGGCGCCGAACAAAACCCTGGCGGCGCAGCTCTATGGCGAGTTCAAGGCGTTCTTCCCGAACAACGCGGTGGAGTATTTCGTTTCCTACTACGACTACTACCAGCCCGAAGCCTATGTGCCGTCGTCCGATACCTTTATCGAGAAGGATGCGTCGATCAACGACCACATCGAGCAGATGCGCCTGTCGGCCACCAAGGCACTGCTGGAGCGCAAAGACGCGATCATCGTCACCACGGTGTCGTGCATCTACGGCTTGGGCAGCCCGGAAACCTATCTGAAGATGGTGCTGCACGTCGACCGTGGTGACAAACTCGACCAGCGCGAATTGCTGCGGCGCCTGGCGAGCCTGCAGTACACCCGTAACGACATGGATTTTGCCCGCGCCACCTTCCGGGTGCGCGGCGATGTGATCGACATCTACCCGGCGGAATCCGACCTGGAAGCGATTCGCATCGAGCTGTTCGATGATGAGGTCGAAAGCCTGTCAGCCTTCGACCCGTTGACCGGTGAAGTGATCCGCAAGCTGCCACGCTTCACCTTCTACCCCAAAAGCCATTACGTGACCCCACGCGAAACCTTGATGGGCGCCATCGAGGGCATCAAGGTCGAGCTGGCCGAGCGCCTGGAATACTTGCGCTCCAACAATAAGCTGGTGGAAGCCCAGCGCCTGGAGCAGCGCACTCGCTTCGACCTGGAGATGATCCTGGAACTGGGTTACTGCAACGGCATCGAAAACTACTCGCGTTACCTGTCGGGCCGTGACTCCGGGGCGCCGCCACCGACGCTCTATGACTACCTGCCGCCGGACGCCTTGCTGGTGATCGACGAATCCCACGTCAGCGTGCCGCAGGTGGGCGCCATGTATAAGGGCGACCGTTCGCGCAAGGAAACCCTGGTGGAATACGGTTTCCGCCTGCCGTCGGCGCTGGACAACCGGCCGATGCGCTTTGACGAGTGGGAAGCCATCAGCCCGCAGACCATCTTCGTCTCCGCTACGCCCGGCAACTATGAAGCCGAGCACGCGGGCCGCGTCATCGAGCAACTGGTACGTCCCACTGGCCTGGTGGACCCGGAAATCGAAATCCGCCCCGCGCTGACCCAGGTCGACGACTTGCTCTCGGAAATCAACAAGCGCGTGGCCCTGGAAGAGCGGGTGCTGGTCACCACTCTGACCAAGCGCATGTCCGAAGACTTGACTGATTACCTGGCCGACCACGGCGTGCGCGTGCGTTACCTGCACTCGGACATCGACACCGTGGAACGCGTGGAAATCATCCGCGACCTGCGCCTGGGCACCTTTGATGTGCTGGTGGGGATCAACCTGCTGCGCGAAGGCCTGGACATGCCGGAAGTGTCGCTGGTGGCGATCCTGGATGCGGACAAGGAGGGCTTCCTGCGCTCCGAACGCTCGCTGATCCAGACCATCGGCCGAGCGGCGCGTAACCTCAATGGGCGGGCGATCCTGTATGCGGACCGCATCACCGGTTCCATGGAGCGTGCGATTGGCGAGACCCAGCGTCGTCGCGACAAGCAGATCGCGTTCAACCTGGAACACGGCATCACCCCCAAGGGCGTGTTCAAGGACGTTGCCGACATCATGGAAGGCGCCACCGTGCCAGGCTCGCGCAGCAAGAAGCGCAAGGGCATGGCCAAGGCTGCCGAGGAAAGTGCCAAGTACGAGAACGAACTGCGCTCGCCGAGTGAGATCACCAAGCGGATTCGGCAGTTGGAAGAAAAAATGTACCAGCTGGCGCGGGATCTGGAGTTTGAAGCGGCGGCGCAGACGCGTGATGAGATTGGCAAGTTGCGTGAGCGTCTGTT
Source organism: Pseudomonas sp. CCI1.1 (assembly GCF_034348165.1). Lineage (NCBI taxonomy): Bacteria > Pseudomonadati > Pseudomonadota > Gammaproteobacteria > Pseudomonadales > Pseudomonadaceae > Pseudomonas > Pseudomonas sp. CCI1.1. Next base: position 2,417,726 of record NZ_CP133780.1, on the reverse strand, counting down.
GGCTGTTTGATTTGCGTAGATTGGGCTGGCTTCATCGCGGCCAAGCCCGGCTCCCACATTGATCTGTGAACACGGTCAATGTGGGAGCTGGCTTGCCTGCGATGGCCGCGCCTCGGTTTTCCAGAAATCACCCAGGCTGTTACCATTCGCCCCTTGTTTCAATTTTCAGTTATATCGCCCATTCGAGACCTGCCATGACCACCGTCCGCACGCGCATTGCGCCATCGCCTACTGGGGATCCCCACGTCGGTACTGCTTACATCGCCCTGTTCAACTACTGCTTTGCCAAGCAGCATGGCGGTGAGTTCATCCTGCGGATCGAAGACACCGATCAACTGCGCTCCACCCGTGAGTCCGAACAGCAGATTTTCGATGCCCTGCGCTGGTTGGGCATTACCTGGGCTGAAGGTCCGGATGTCGGCGGCCCGCATGGCCCGTATCGCCAGAGCGAGCGCAGCGACATCTACAAGCAGTACACCCAGCAACTGGTCGACATGGGCCATGCCTTCCCGTGCTTCTGCACCGCCGAAGAACTGGACCAGATGCGCGCCGAGCAACAGGCCCGTGGCGAAACTCCGCGCTACGATGGCCGTGCGCTGCTGTTGTCCAAGGAAGAAGTGGCTGCGCGCCTGGCCGCCGGTGAGCCTCACGTCATTCGTATGAAAGTGCCAAGCGAAGGCGTATGCGTGGTGCCGGACATGCTGCGCGGTGACGTCGAAATCCCGTGGGACCGCATGGACATGCAGGTGCTGATGAAGACCGACGGCTTGCCGACGTACTTCCTGGCCAACGTGGTCGATGACCATCTGATGGGCATCACCCATGTGCTGCGCGGCGAAGAGTGGCTGCCATCGGCGCCGAAACTGATCCTGCTGTACGAATACTTCGGCTGGGAGCAACCGCAGCTGTGCTACATGCCGCTGCTGCGTAACCCGGACAAGAGCAAGCTGTCCAAACGTAAGAACCCGACGTCGGTGACGTTCTACGAGCGCATGGGCTTTATGCCTGAGGCGATGCTCAACTACCTGGGTCGCATGGGCTGGTCTATGCCGGACGAGCGCGAGAAGTTCTCGCTGCAGGAAATGGTCGACAACTTCGACCTGTCCCGCGTCTCCCTCGGTGGGCCGATCTTCGATATCGAGAAGCTGTCGTGGCTCAATGGTCAGTGGCTGCGTGACTTGCCCGTGGAGGAGTTTGCCTCCCGTGTGCAGCAGTGGGCATTGAACCCCGAGTACATGATGAAAATTGCGCCGTTGGTGCAGGGCAGGGTAGAGACGTTCAGCCAGGTCGCACCCTTGGCCAGTTTCTTCTTTGCCGGTGGCGTGAATCCCGATCCCAAGCTGTTCGAGTCCAAGAAGCTTTCCGGTGACCAAATTCGCCAGCTGATGCAGTTGATCCTGTGGAAGCTTGAAAGCCTGCGTCAGTGGGAGAAGGATGCGATCACCGCGACCATCCAGGCGGTGGTGGAATCCCTGGAGCTGAAACTGCGCGATGCCATGCCGCTGATGTTTGCCGCAATCACCGGGCAGGCCAGTTCGGTGTCGGTGCTTGATGCGATGGAAATTCTCGGCCCGGACTTGACTCGTTTCCGTCTACGCCAAGCCCTTGATTTGCTTGGGGGTGTATCGAAGAAAGAAAACAAGGAATGGGAAAAGCTGCTGGGCGCTATCGTTTAAGCAGGCCGCTTAGGGCACGAAACCCCGGTTTTTCGGGGTTTCGTCGGTAAGTGATTGTTATCCCGGCAAAAAATTTTGGAAATTGTTGAAAATAAATTTGACACGTTTCCAAACCGCCATTAAGATTCGCCCCGTCCTCACCGATGAGGGGCTATAGCTCAGCTGGGAGAGCGCTTGCATGGCATGCAAGAGGTCAACGGTTCGATCCCGTTTAGCTCCACCAATTTACAGGTTCAAGGTTCCGGCCACACCGTCCTTGAATTGATCAGGTCTCAGCTCTGATCAGATGTACAGAAGGTTTTGTCCCCTTCGTCTAGTGGCCTAGGACACCGCCCTTTCACGGCGGTAACAGGGGTTCGAGTCCCCTAGGGGACGCCAGTTTCAACAAGCAGCTCGAAAGGTCTGCTGCGTCGCGAGACGAAAAATCCGGGGCTATAGCTCAGCTGGGAGAGCGCTTGCATGGCATGCAAGAGGTCAACGGTTCGATCCCGTTTAGCTCCACCAATTTTACAGGTTCAAGGTTCCGGCCACACCGTCCTTGAATCGATCAGTTCTCAGCGCTGATCAGTTGTATAGAAGGTTTGTGTCCCCTTCGTCTAGTGGCCTAGGACACCGCCCTTTCACGGCGGTAACAGGGGTTCGAGTCCCCTAGGGGACGCCACGATTACCCGCTCTGCGGGATTTTTAAGGGTCATTCAATTATTGAATGGCCCTTTTGTTTGTCTGGCGTTTGGCCAATTCCCTCCTTTATTACCCATTTTTCTGTTCTGACCGGCGGTCGTGCTTGTCGCTTGCCAAATATTATTATGGTAATAATATTAAACCCCATGAGAGACGGAGGCTTCGATGAGCGATAAAAAAGCGCAAACCCGCGAACGTATTTTGCAGGCTGCCAGCGCGGCGTTGATCCAGCGTGGCCCGGCTGAGCCCAGTGTGGGCGAAGTGATGGGGGCGGCTGGGCTGACGGTAGGAGGCTTCTACGCGCATTTTGAAAGCAAAGACGCACTGATGCTGGAAGCGTTCAACCAGTTGTTGGCGCAGCGCCGCGCCTCCATCGATGACTTGGATGACCAGCTGACCGGCGAAGAGCGTCGCACGTTGGTCGCCGCGTTTTATCTGTCACGCAAGCACCGCGACTCCACGACCCAGGCCTGCCCGTTGCCCGCGACGGTGGGGGAGATGGGGCGCTTGCCGGATGCTTTTCGCGAGGTCTTGAACGAGCACGTCGAGTTGATGGCTGCGCAACTGGCCGGCAGCCCTGAAGAGATCGACAAAGCCCTGGCGGACATGGCCTTGATGGTCGGGGGGCTGACCCTGGCGCGGGCGCTGGGGCCGGGCGAGTTATCGGATCGGGTGATACGTGCGGCCAAGTCGGCGGTACGCTGAAAAAGGGGGCGCGAGATGGGCGCATTGACCTGGGTTCGTGGTTTCAATGGCACGGTGGGGCGCCTTGCGCCGCATGCGGTCGCCAGCAAGATGCGTCGCACCTTCATGACCCCGCGCGATCTTCCGCCGCGTGACTGGGAGTTGCCGCTGTTGGCCCAGTCGGAGCGCATCACCCTGCGTTTCGGCCTGTCGGCGTTGCGATGGGGGCATGGCCCGGCGGTGCTGCTGATGCATGGCTGGGAAGGCCGGCCCACCCAGTTCGCTAGCTTGATCACGGCGTTGGTCGACAACGGCTATTCGGTAATTGCCCTGGACGGTCCCGCTCACGGCCGGTCGCCAGGGCGTGAAGCCCATGTACTGCTGTTTGCCCGCGCCATGCTTGAGGCGGCGGCCGAGCTGCCGCCGCTGTATGCGGTGGTCGGCCATTCCATGGGCGGCGCCAGTGCGATGTTGGCGGTGCAGTTGGGGTTGCGTACGCAGGCATTGGTCAGCATTGCCGCACCGTCGCGCTTTCTGGATGTGCTACGCGGGTTCACCCGCATGGTCGGCTTGCCGCCACGGGCGCGCTCAGCCTTTATCCAAGAGGTGGAGTTGAGCATGGGCATGGCGCTCAAGCATTTGGACGTGGCCCACTACCAACTGAACATTCCCGGCCTGATCGTCCACGCCGAAGACGACACCTTTGTTCCGGTCAGGGCGGCTCAAGCCATTCACGAAGCCTGGTTCGACAGCCGCCTGCTGCGCTTGGAGCAGGGCGGCCACCAGAAAGTGCTCGCCGACCCGCAGGTCATCGATGCTGTGCTCGCCCTATTGGCCGGCTGCCGTCTACAGGAGCGCCAGATCGCCTGATACACTGCCCCGCCGACATCAATCGACTGGAGCAAGGCATGGGCTGGGATTTGGCAACGCCGTTCATCATCGATCTGCAGGTTGCGGCTGAGGACATCGACGGCCTGGGGCACGCCAATAATGCGGTGTACGTCTCATGGCTGGAGCGTTGTGCCTGGCGCCATTCCCAGCGCCTGGGGCTGGACCTCACCGAATACCGCCGCCTCGACCGCGCCATGGCCGTGGTACGCCATGAGATCGACTACCTGGCGGCAGGCTATGAGGGCGATGAGTTACAACTGGCCACCTGGATCGTCGACTGGGACCAGCGCCTGAAGATGACCCGCCGTTTCCAACTGGTACGCCCCCGTGACGGCGCGACCCTGCTGCGCGCGCAAACAACCTTCGTATGTATTGAGTTGTCCAGCGGCAAGCCCAAGCGCATGCCCGCCGAGTTTATTGAAGGTTACGGCCCCGCCCTGACAGGGGGTTAACGGTTGCCGCGGGAAACCCAGTAAACTGCGCCACGATTTTTGTTGAGTGTTTTCCATGCAAATTGCTTTGGCGCCCATGGAGGGGTTGGTCGACAACATCCTGCGGGACGTGTTGACCCACGTGGGCGGTATCGACTGGTGCGTGACCGAGTTCATCCGGGTCAACGACCGCCTGCTCACGCCTGCCTATTTCCACAAGCTCGCGCCTGAACTGCTGCACGGTGCCCACACGGCGGCGGGTGTGCCGTTGCGGGTGCAGTTGCTCGGTTCCGACCCAGTGTGCCTGGCGGAAAATGCCGCCCTGGCCTGTGAATTGGGCTCTGAAGTGATCGACCTGAACTTCGGGTGTCCGGCCAAGACCGTGAATAAATCCCGAGGTGGCGCGGTGCTGCTCAAGGAGCCGGAGCTGCTCAACCAGATCGTCGAGCACGTGCGCCGCGCCGTACCCGCCCATATTCCCGTGACCGCCAAGATGCGCCTGGGCTTCGACAGCCCGGATGGCGCGCTGGTGTGCGCCACGGCCCTGGCCGAGGGCGGCGCTGCGCATATCGTGGTGCATGCACGCACCAAGGCCGATGGCTACAAGCCGCCGGCTCATTGGGAGTGGATCCCGCGGGTGCAGGACGTGGTCAAGGTGCCGGTGTTTGCCAATGGCGATATCTGGAGCGTCGAAGACTGGAAACGCTGCCGCGAAATCAGCGGCGCCGAAGACATCATGCTGGGCCGTGGCCTGGTGGCGCGGCCCGATCTGGCGCGGCAGATTGTGGCGGCCAAGGCCGGCGAAGACGTGGTCGAGATGACCTGGGCGCAGATGCAGCCGATGCTTCAGGAGTTCTGGCGCCAGTCGGTGGCGCAACTGACGGAAAAGCAGGCGCCCGGCCGCTTGAAGCAGTGGCTGGCGATGCTCACGCGCAACTACCCGGAGGCAGTGGAGTTGTTCACGGCCCTGCGCCGCGAGACGGACTTGGGCCAAGTCAGCCGCCTGCTGGGCATGCCTCATCCAGCAGCCGCCTGAACCCCTCGATCGGCAACGGTCGGCTGTGCAAATACCCCTGGAATAAATGGCAGCCCAGCTTTTGCAGGAACGCCAACTGCTCCAGGGTTTCCACCCCCTCGGCGATGACTTCCAGGTTCAGGCTGCGGGCCATGGCCACAATGGCGCGGATGATTTCCGCATCATTGGGGTCGTGGGTCGCATCGCGCACGAACGACTGATCAATCTTCAGCGCGTCCACCGGCAGACGCTTGAGGTAGGTCAGGGATGAATAGCCGGTACCGAAATCATCCATCGCAAAGCTCACGCCGAGTTTTTTCAGGCGGCGCATCTTCACCACCGTGTCGTCCAGGTTCTGGATCACGATGCCTTCGGTAATTTCCAGTTTCAGCAGGCTGAACGGCAAACCGTGTTGCTTGAGGCTGTGCTCCACCCGTTCCACAAAGTCGTTCTGGCGAAACTGCCGGGGACTGATGTTCACGCACAGGCTGAAATTGAGCGGGTCCACCAAGCCGTCGGCAATCAACTGGGCAAAGGCGCCGCAGGCTTCATCGAGAATCCAGGTGCCGACCTCCAGGATCAGGCCGCTGTCTTCCAATACCTTGATAAATTCCGCCGGTGACTGCGCGCCCAATTGTGGGTGCTGCCAGCGCACCAGGGCCTCGGCGCCGACTATCCGGTTGCCGCGCGCATCCACCTGGGGCTGGTAATGCACGCTGAATTCGCCGCGTGACAAGGCCAGGCGCAAGTCAGTCTCCATGCGCAGGCGTTCGCTAGCGGTTCTTTGCATGCTGTTGTGGAACATCTGCGTGGTGTTGCGCCCGGAGTCCTTGGCGCGGTACAGGGCGATGTCGGCGCGCTTGAGCAAATCGGCGGGTGTGGTGCCGTGGTCGGGGATCAGTGCCACGCCGATGCTGGGTGTGACCTGCAGCCGATGACCGTCGAGAAACATCGGCTCCGAGAGCAATTCGCGCAGGGTATCGGCCAGCGCTTGCACTTGGCTGCTGACCGTCTGGCGGGTGCCCTCCAGGCCGCTGAGCAATACCACAAACTCATCGCCGCCCAAGCGCGCCACGGTGTCCTCCATGCGCACGCTGGCTTCCAGGCGCGCGGTGACGATTTTCAACACGGTATCGCCAACGGGGTGGCCGAGGGAGTCGTTGATGTGCTTGAAGTGGTCCAAGTCCAGAAACAGCAGGGCGCCGCGCAGGTTGTGGCGCTTGAGCAGGGCGATCTGCTGGCTCAGGCGGTCCATCAGCAGTGCGCGGTTCGGCAGGTTGGTCAGCGGGTCGTGATAGGCCAGGTGCCGGATTTGTGCCTGGGCGTTCTTCAATAGGCTCACATCCCGTGCGGTCAGCAGCAGGCAGGGGGTTTCATTCAAGGTGATCGGCTCCACCGAGACCTCCACCGCCAGTACCTCGCCACGCTTGTTGCGCCAGAGCATTTCCAGGTGGTGAATGCGCCCCTTGATCTGCAACTCGGCCAACAGTGCGGCGCGTTGGTTTTCGTCGGCCCAGATGCCGATCTGGTACAGGGTCAGGCCGATGGCCTCTTCGGTGCGGTAACCGGTCAGGCGGCAAAAGCCATCGTTGACCTCCACATAGCGGCCGGTGTCGCGCTCGGTGATGGAAATCGCATCGGGGCTGGAGTGGAACGCCTTGGCGAACTTCTCTTCGCTGGCCTTGAGTGCGGCTTCCGAGCGTTGCTGTTGGGTAATATCGCGCAGCGTGGTGACGATGCACGGCTGGTCGCTGACCTTGATTAAACGGCTGGAAATCATGCAAGTCAGGCTTTGGCCGTCCTTGTGATGCACCACGATGGCCACATTGCTCAGGGCCTGCTCGCGAATCACCTGCTCGATGCGTTGCAGGCGCTTGCTGGAGTCGTCCCACAGGCCGATTTGTTCGGCGCTTTTGTCGAGTACTTCGGCGGCTGTAAAGCCAAACGTCTGGGTAAACGCCGGGTTGATCTCGATGAACGCGCCGCTGTCCAGGCAGGTGACGCAGATCGGGTCGGGGCTGGCCTGGAACAGGCTGGCGAACTTTTCCTCCGAGGCGGTCAGCCGTTGCTCGCGCTCGACCTGGTCGGTGATATCCAGCAAGGTGCCGGCCATGCGCAGGGGCTTGCCTGACTCATCGCGATACAGGCGTGCGCGGCTCTCCAGGTAACGCGGGCTGCCGTCTTCCATTTGCACGCGGTAGGTCAACTGATAGTTGCCGTCCGGGCCTTCGCGCAAACTGCGGTACGCATGGCGCATACCCTCGCGGTCTTCATCGGACATGCCCTCAAAAAACGCATCGAAGGATTCATGGAACGGCGCGGGTTCCAGTCCGTGCAACTGGGCGGCACGCGCCGAGCCGTAGAGCATGCCGCTGGGGATGTGCCAATCCCAGGTGCCCAGTTGCGCGGAATCCAGAGCCAGGTCCAGGCGCTCCTGGCTGTCCTTGAGTGCTTGCTCGGCGTTTTTACGTTCGGTGGTGTCCAGGAACGTGCTGATCAGGTACGCCTCGCCGTCCAGTTCGACCTTTTGTGCGCTGAGGGTGCCGTCATGGATCTGGCCGTTGCTGGCGCAGAACTGCACTTCCATGGTGATGGGTTCGCCTTTGCGCTGGGTGGCCTTGACCAGCAGCGCCCGCTGTTCCGGATGGCGCCACAGGCCCAGTTCCAGGGTGGTGCGGCCGATGGCATCGGCCACTGGCCAGCCGAACAGCATCTCGAAATACTGGTTGGCTTCGCTGATCAAGCCGTCGGCCTGGCGCGTCAGCAGCACCATGTTCGGGCACAGGTGGAAGAGTGTGGCGAAGCGCTTTTCAGAATGGCTGAGGGCATGTTCACGGTCGCGTTGGTGGGTGATCTCGCGGATCACCCCGATCATGCGTCGCCGTCCGGCTTTGTCGGGGGCCAGGTTGCCGCTGATTTCCAGCCAGTGCAGGCTGCCATCGGGCCATTGGATGCGGTGGTGCATGGCGCGGTCGAAGGGCTCTCCGGCGAGCACCGCATGAAAGCCGCGCACCACCCGCGCGCTGTCTTGCGGGGCCAGCAGGTCGAGGTAGTCCAGGTCCTTGGGCAGAGGCTGGCGCGGGTCAAAGCCGAATAGCGCCTGGGTGCCCCGTGACCAACTGATTCTTCCTGTGTCGATTTCCCAGCACCAGGCACCCAGCCGCGCGGCATTGAGGGCCGCCAGCAGCTGCGGGGCACTGTCCCAGCTTTGTTCCGCCGCTTGAGGGTCCAGGGCGTAGATGCGGGGCAGGGGTGGAATCGGGTCAAGGGGGTTGCGCATTATCAAAGGGCCTTGGCTCATTGAGAAAACCGCGCGGTTTGACCCAAACCCTTGGCCCGCACGGTGTCATGCCGATAACCCTGGCAGATCGACCTGTGCATCCAACAGGCTCATGAAAGCCCGCGCAGCGTTCGACAGCGTCCTTTCGGTGTGCACGATATAGCCTAGCTGGCGACTGAGCTGTATGCCCGGCAAAGCGATACTTGCCACCTGATCGTCGAGCATGGTGCGTGGTAACACACTCCAGGCCAGACCGATGGAGACCATCATCTTGATGGTTTCCAGGTAGTTAGTACTCATCGCGATATTGGGCATCAGGCCCTGCGCCTCGAACAGGCGGCTGACAATATGGTGGGTAAAGGTATTGCCTCCGGGAAACACCGCCGGATGCCCGGCTATATCCGCCAGGCTGACGGAACCGTTGCTGATCAGGCTGTGTTCCGGCGCCACCACAAAATCCAGCGGGTCGTCCCACACCCGGGTGGCGCGTACCAGGTTGTGGGGCTCTGGCGCCAGGGTGATCACTGCGACTTCCGCACGGCCGTGGAGGATTTCTTCGTAGGCCACTTCTGAATCCAGAAACTGAATATCCAGCGCCACATTCGGGTATTGCCGGGTGAAGGTGCGCAGAATCGGTGGCAGGCGGTGCAGGCCGATATGGTGGCTGGTGGCCAGGGTGAGGCGGCCGCTGACTTCGCCGGTGAGGTTGGTCAGGGCCCGGCGGGTGTCGTCCAGCACGTTGAGGATTTGATAGGCGCGGGGCAATAAGGCCCGCCCGGCCTCGGTCAGGCCGACTTCGCGGCCCAGGCGGTCGAACAGTCGTACCTTCAATTGTTGTTCCAGACCGGCGATGCGCTTGCTGATGGCCGGCTGGGTCAGGTGCAGGCGTTCGCCGGCGCCGGAGAAGCTGCCGGTCTCGGCGATGGCGATAAAGGCGTTGAGGTTGGCCAGGTCCATGGTGCTATTCCAGTTGGTAATCCAAAGCATAAAAAATATGAATTTGAGTTATTTAATGTAGCGCCATACCATCAGCCTCACAAGCCAAAGGGTTATTGAAAAGCCCGGCGTATAGAAGCACCGCTGATGAGGACCGACTGATGGCCGGCAAAACGCTTTACGACAAGCTTTGGGATTCCCATGAAGTGAAACGTCGCGATGATGGATCGTCGCTGATCTACATCGACCGTCACATCATCCATGAAGTGACCTCGCCCCAAGCGTTCGAAGGCCTGCGACTGGCCGGGCGCAAGCCTTGGCGCGTCGACTCCATCATCGCCACGCCGGACCACAACGTGCCGACCACTCCTGAGCGCAAAGGCGGCATCGACGCCATTGCCGACCAGGTCTCGCGGTTGCAGGTGCAGACCCTTGACGACTATTGCGACGAATACGGCATCACCGAATTCAAGATGAACGACGTGCGCCAAGGCATCGTCCACGTCATCGGCCCGGAGCAGGGCGCAACCTTGCCGGGCATGACCGTGGTCTGCGGTGACTCCCATACCTCCACCCATGGTGCGTTCGGCGCCCTGGCCCACGGCATCGGTACTTCCGAGGTGGAGCACGTGTTTGCCACCCAGTGCCTGGTGGCCAAGAAAATGAAAAACATGCTGGTACGCGTCGAAGGCCAATTGCCGTTTGGCGTGACCGCCAAGGACATCGTACTGGCTGTGATCGGCAAGATCGGCACCGCGGGCGGTAACGGCCATGCCATCGAGTTCGCCGGCAGTGCTATCCGCGAGCTGTCCATTGAAGGCCGCATGACCATCTGCAACATGTCCATCGAAGCCGGTGCCCGCGTGGGTATGGTGGCGGCGGACGAAAAAACCGTCGAATACGTCAAAGGTCGCCCCTTCGCGCCGCAAGGCGCCGATTGGGACGCCGCCGTCGAAGCCTGGAAAGACCTGGTCTCCGACGCCGATGCGGTGTTCGACACCGTGGTCGAACTCGACGCTGCGCAGATCAAGCCGCAAGTCAGCTGGGGCACTTCGCCGGAAATGGTCTTGGCCGTTGACCAGAACGTGCCGGACCCGGCCAAAGAGGCCGACCTGGTCAAGCGCGGCTCCATCGAGCGCGCCTTGAAATACATGGGGTTGACCGCCAATCAGGCGATCACTGATATCCAGTTGGACCGTGTATTTATCGGCTCCTGCACCAACTCGCGGATCGAAGACCTGCGCGCCGCGGCGGTGATCGCCAAGGGCCGCAAGGTGGCCTCGACTATCAAGCAAGCCATTGTGGTGCCAGGTTCCGGGCTGGTTAAAGCCCAGGCGGAAGCCGAAGGGCTGGACAAGATCTTCCTCGAAGCCGGTTTTGAATGGCGGGAGCCGGGCTGCTCGATGTGCCTGGCGATGAACCCGGACCGCCTGGAGTCGGGCGAGCATTGCGCATCGACCTCCAACCGTAACTTCGAAGGGCGTCAGGGCGCGGGTGGGCGTACCCACCTGGTGAGCCCGGCCATGGCCGCCGCTGCTGCCGTCAACGGTCGTTTCATCGACGTTCGCGAATTGATCTGAGGAAAACCCGATGAGAGCTTTTACCCAACACACAGGCCTTGTAGCGCCGTTGGACCGTGCCAATGTGGACACCGACCAGATCATCCCAAAGCAATTTTTGAAGTCGATCAAGCGCACCGGTTTCGGCCCCAACTTGTTCGATGAGTGGCGCTACCTGGACGTGGGCTACGCCTACCAGGACAACTCCAAGCGCCCCCTGAACAAGGACTTTGTGCTCAACGCCGAGCGTTACCAAGGTGCCAGCGTGTTGCTGGCCCGGGAAAACTTCGGTTGCGGCTCCAGCCGTGAACACGCGCCGTGGGCCCTGGAAGAGTACGGCTTTCGCAGCATCATCGCGCCGAGCTACGCCGATATCTTCTTCAACAACAGCTTCAAGAACGGCCTGTTGCCGATCATCTTGAGCGACGCAGAAGTGGACGAGTTGTTCCAGCAAGTGGAGGCCAATGTCGGCTACCAATTGACGGTGGACCTGGCCGCGCAAACCGTGACCCGCCCGGACGGCAAGGTGTACCACTTTGAAGTGGATGCCTTCCGTAAGCACTGCCTGATCAACGGCCTGGACGACATCGGCCTGACCTTGCAGGACGGCGATGCGATTGCTGCGTTTGAAACCCGGCACCGGGCGAGCCAGCCCTGGTTGTTTCGCGATGCCTGATTTGCGGTAACCGTGCGGGCCCCATCGCGGGCAAGCCCGACTCCCACATTGGAGTGCATTCCAACGGTGGGAGCTGGCTTGCCTGCGATAGCGCCAGTGCAACCACCACAAACCCCAAGGAAAGCCACCATGACCACCCCCGCCCACACCCAAGTCGTGCAAAAACAATTCGGCGAGCAAGCCTCGGCCTACCTGAGCAGCGCCGTGCACGCCCAGGGCACCGAATTCGCTGTGCTACAGGCCGAGCTGGCCGGGCAGGGCGCTGCACGCTTGCTGGACCTGGGCTGCGGTGCCGGTCATGTCAGCTTCCATGTGGCGCCTCTGGTCAAAGAAGTGGTGGCCTACGACTTGTCCCAGCCCATGCTCGACGTGGTGGCCGCCGCCGCCAAAGACCGCAACCTGGACAACATCCGCACCGTGCACGGCGCCGCTGAGCGCTTGCCCTTTGCCGAGGGTGAGTTCGACTTCGTATTCAGTCGTTATTCGGCCCATCACTGGAGCGACCTCGGCCTGGCCCTGCGTGAAGTGCGCCGGGTGCTCAAGCCGGGCGGCGTGGCGGCATTTGTGGATGTCTTGTCACCGGGCAGCCCCCTGTTGGACACTTACCTGCAAACCGTCGAAGTGCTGCGCGACACTAGCCACGTGCGTGATTACTCCGGCGCCGAGTGGATGCGCCAGTTGAGTGAGGCTGGCCTGCACGTGCGCAACAGCAGTCGCCAGCGCTTGCGCCTGGAATACACCTCGTGGGTCGAGCGCATGCGCACGCCAGAGGTATTGCGTGCGGCAATCCTTAAGCTGCAACAGGCGATGGGCCAGGAAGTGCGCGATTATTACGACATTCAAGCCGACGGCACCTTCAGCACCGATGTGCTGGTGGTCTTCGCCGAACGCTGATTGATTTTTCCCGACCTGCCCACGGGCGGGTCGCTTGATGAAATGAGGAACGCATGAGCAAGCAGATTCTGATTCTCCCTGGCGACGGTATTGGTCCGGAAATCATGGCCGAAGCGGTCAAGGTCCTTGAGCTTGCCAACAGCAAGTACAGCCTGGGCTTCGAGCTGAGCCACGATGTGATCGGCGGCGCCGCCATCGACAAGCACGGCGTGCCGCTGGCCGACGAGACCCTCGACCGCGCCCGGGCTGCCGATGCCGTGCTGCTCGGCGCCGTGGGTGGGCCGAAATGGGACAAGATCGAGCGTGACATCCGCCCTGAGCGCGGCCTGCTGAAAATCCGTGCGCAACTGGGCCTGTTCGGCAACCTGCGCCCGGCCATCCTCTACCCCCAACTGGCCGACGCGTCGAGCCTCAAGCCGGAAGTGGTGGCGGGCCTGGATATCCTCATCGTGCGCGAGCTGACCGGCGGTATCTACTTCGGCTCGCCACGGGGCGTGCGCGAGTTGGAAAATGGCGAACGCCAGGCCTACGACACGCTGCCGTACAGCGAGAGCGAAATCCGCCGTATCGCCCGTGTCGGTTTCGACATGGCGCGGGTGCGCGGTAAAAAGGTCTGCTCGGTGGATAAAGCCAACGTGTTGGCTTCCAGCCAGCTGTGGCGTGAAATCGTCGAAGAAGTCGCCAAGGATTACCCGGACGTCGAACTGAGCCACATGTACGTCGACAACGCCGCCATGCAGTTGGTGCGCGCACCCAAGCAGTTCGACGTGATCGTCACCGACAACCTGTTCGGCGACATCCTGTCCGACCAGGCGTCGATGCTCACCGGTTCCATCGGCATGCTGCCGTCGGCGTCCCTGGACACCAACAATAAAGGTATGTACGAGCCGTGCCACGGTTCGGCGCCAGACATCGCGGGGCAGGGCATTGCCAACCCGCTGGCGACGATTTTGTCAGTGTCGATGATGCTGCGCTACAGCTTCAACCTGGGCGATGCGGCGGACGCCATCGAGAAGGCTGTCAGCCTGGTGCTGGATCAGGGCTTGCGCACGGGCGATATCTGGTCCCAGGGTTGCACCAAGGTCGGGACGCAAGAAATGGGCGACGCAGTAGTCGCCGCGCTGCGGAATCTGTAATCTCTCGGGCCCGCTTGCAGTTGTTGCTGCAAGGCGGCCCACTTTTTAACAAGGTGTAGTTGCGATGAAACGTGTAGGTCTGATCGGTTGGCGCGGTATGGTCGGTTCCGTGCTCATGCAGCGGATGCTGGAAGAGCAGGATTTCGATCTTATTGAGCCGGTGTTTTTCACCACTTCGAACGTAGGTGGCCAAGGGCCGTCCGTGGGCAAGGATATTGCCCCGCTCAAGGATGCCTACAGCATTGAAGAGTTGAAGAGCCTCGACGTGATCCTGACCTGCCAGGGTGGCGACTACACCAGCGAAGTCTTCCCCAAGCTGCGCGAAGCCGGCTGGCAGGGTTACTGGATCGACGCCGCTTCGAGCCTGCGCATGCAGGATGACGCGGTGATCATCCTCGATCCGGTCAACCGCAAGGTCATCGATCAGCAACTGGACGCCGGCACCAAGAACTACGTGGGCGGCAACTGCACCGTGAGCTTGATGCTGATGGGCCTGGGTGGCCTGTTCGAAGCGGGCCTGGTGGAGTGGATGAGCGCCATGACCTATCAGGCGGCCTCCGGCGCCGGCGCGCAGAACATGCGCGAACTGATCAAGCAGATGGGCGCGACCCACGCCGCTGTCGCCGATCAACTGGCTGACCCGGCGAGTGCGATTCTCGATATCGACCGCCGTGTGGCCGAGGCCATGCGCAGCGACGCTTACCCGACCGAGAACTTTGGCGTGCCATTGGCCGGTAGCTTGATCCCGTGGATCGACAAGGAACTGCCTAACGGCCAGAGCCGTGAAGAGTGGAAGGCCCAGGCCGAAACCAACAAGATCCTGGGTCGCTTCAAGAACCCGATCCCGGTGGATGGCATCTGCGTGCGCATTGGCGCCATGCGTTGCCACAGCCAGGCGCTGACCATCAAGCTGAACAAAGACGTGCCGATCGCCGATATCGAAGGCCTGATCAGCCAGCACAACCCCTGGGTCAAGCTGGTGCCGAACAACCGCGATATCAGCATGCAGGAGCTGAGCCCGACCAAGGTCACCGGCACCCTGAATGTACCGGTGGGCCGTCTGCGCAAGCTGAACATGGGCAGCCAGTTCCTCGGCGCGTTCACCGTCGGCGACCAACTGCTGTGGGGCGCGGCTGAGCCGTTGCGTCGCATGTTGCGGATTTTGCTGGAGCGTTGATCGCTTGAAGCAATAACAGAAACCCGCGTTCTGGTGACAGGCGCGGGTTTTTTGTTGCCTTTGTGATCATTCCCACGCTCTGCGTGGGAATGCAGCTCTGGACGCTCTGCGTCTGCTTTAGAGGCGTGACGCGGAGCGTCACAGGAGGCATTCCCACGCAGAGCGTGGGAACGATCAGGGGGGCTGTAATTGCCTCACCCTCTACCACCCGGTAAAGTGCCGCTCCCCCGTAATGCCCGAGGCAACCCCATGACCCAGACCTTTGAAATCGCCGTGATCGGCGCCACCGGTACCGTGGGTGAAACCCTGGTGCAGATTCTCGAAGAACTGGAGTTCCCGGTGGGCACCTTGTACCTGCTGGCGGGCAGCAACTCGGCGGGGGCTTCGGTGCCGTTTCGGGGCAAGAACGTGCGGGTCAAAGAAGTCGACACGTTTGACTTCAGCAAGGTGCAGTTGGCGTTCTTCGCTGCAGGCCCGGCGGTGACCTTGAGCTTCGCCCCGCGTGCCACCGCCGCTGGTTGCGCGGTGATTGACTTGTCCGGCGCATTGCCCGCCGAGCAGGCGCCGCAAGTGGTACCGCAGGCCAACGCCCATGTGCTGAACGCGTTGAAAAAGCCTTTTCAACTCGGCAGCCCGAGCCCCTGTGCCACGTACCTCGCGGTGGTGCTGGCGCCCTTGCGCGGTGTGGTGGACATCCAGCGCGTGAGCGTCACCGCTAACCTGGCCATCTCTGCCCAGGGCCGCGAGGCCGTCAGCGAGTTGGCGCGCCAGACCGCTGAACTGTTGAACGTGCGTCCCTTGGAACCGGCGTTCTTTGATCGGCAAGTGGCGTTCAACCTGCTGGCGCAAGTCGGCACGCCGGATGCCCAAGGTCATACCGCCCTAGAGAAACGTCTCGTACACGAACTGCGTGCGGTGCTGGAAACACCTTTACTAAAGATTTCCGCCACCTGCGTTCAAGCCCCGGTGTTTTTCGGCGATAGCCTGGCTGTGTCGCTGCAACTGGCCGCGCCGGTCGACCTGGCCGCGGTGAACCGCGCCCTCGACGCTGCACCGGGAATCGAGCGGGTCGAGGAGGGCGATTACCCCACGGCCGTAGGCGACGCCGTCGGCCAGGACGTGGTGTATGTAGGGCGAGTTCGCGCCGGTATCGACGACCCGGCGGAACTAAATCTTTGGCTGACGTCAGATAACGTACGCAAAGGCTCGGCCCTGAACGCCGTGGAGCTGGCGCAGTTGTTGATAAAAGGCCTTGTGTAAAAGATACTTGGCGGCAATTTGTAGATTGATTCTAACCAGGCGCTATGCTTGGTCCCAAGTGAAACACAAGCGCGTCGGTGACCTATCGGCTCGCCATGCCTAATGGCAGCGGTTACCAACCTTCTCGCAGGGCGGGAAGCGTTCAAACAAAGGATGAGGCTATGGTTCAAGTTCGCAAAC
This sequence comes from Pseudomonas sp. CCI1.1, assembly GCF_034348165.1. NCBI lineage: Bacteria > Pseudomonadati > Pseudomonadota > Gammaproteobacteria > Pseudomonadales > Pseudomonadaceae > Pseudomonas > Pseudomonas sp. CCI1.1. The sequence goes on along the minus strand of NZ_CP133780.1, from coordinate 2,401,250 downwards.
TGGTGTTAGCAATAGCGGCCGCCTTGGCCCTGTCCTCCGGTATGGCGCAGGCGCTGCAACTTGGGGAGATGACCCTCAAGTCGAAGTTGAACCAGCCGCTGTCGGTGGAAATCGAATTGCGCGATGTGGGCGGCCTTACGGCGGCCGAGATCACCCCTAGCCTGGCGTCGGCCCAGGCCTTCGTGGATGCGGGTGTCGACCGCCAGGCGTTTCTCGATGACCTGACGTTCACGCCGGTGATCAACCCCGAAGGTCGCAGCGTGGTGCGCGTGACCTCCAGCAAGCCGCTGCCCGATTCCTATGTGCGCTTCCTCATGCAGGTGCAATGGCCCAATGGCCGTTTGATGCGTGACTACAGCGTACTGCTCGACCCGGCCAAGTTCGATCAGCCAGCGCCGACGGCGAGCGCGCCGGCCAGTACCGCGCCAGCCGCCAGCGCGCCTGCCCAGCACACCACCACGTCCCGCGACACCTTGTGGGAAATTGCCGCAAAGAACCGCAATGGCGCCTCGGTCCAGCAAACGATGCTGGCCATCCAGGCGCTTAACCCGGATGCCTTTGTCGACGGCAATATCAACCGCCTGAAAACCGGCCAGGTCCTGCGCCTGCCAGATACCACGCAAAGTACAGCGCTGGCGCAGCCGCAAGCGATTGCCGAAGTGAGCGCGCAGAACGCCGCCTGGCGCCAGGGCCGCCGTGGCCCTCAGAGCCAAGTGGCCGGCAAGCCGCAGTTGGACGCGACCAAACGCACCCAGGCCGGCAATGCGCCGTCGAGTACCCAGGCCAAGGATAACCTGAGCCTGGTGTCGGCCGAAGCTGCCAAGAAAGGCGCGAAGGGCACCGTCGGTGACAGCCGCGCCCTGAGCGACAAGCTGGCAATGACCCAGGAAGAGCTCGACACCACGCGGCGCGACAACGAAGAACTGAAAAGCCGTGCCGCCGACTTGCAAAGCCAGTTGGACAAGCTGCAGAAGCTGATCCAACTGAAGAATGACCAATTGGCTCGTTTGCAAGCGCAAACGGGCGAGCCACAGACAGCCGCGATGCCCGCGCAGTTGCCGGGTGAACCTGCAGCTGAGCCGGCGGCCCCCGTTGCAACACCAGTGCCAGTGCCTGAACCGGCCAAGCCGGCTGCTGCGCCGGCCAGCACCGAAGGCAAGTTCAACGACCTGCTGACCAACCCGATTGTGCTCGGCATCCTTGGCGGTGCGGCCCTGCTGGTGGTGTTGCTGCTTCTGCTGCTGTGGGCACGCCATCGCAATGCTCGCCGCGAAGAAGAGAAACATCTGCGTATGGCACGGGCGTTGGCCGAAGAGCCTGAGTTCGTTTCCAATATCGATCAAGACCTGCCGCCTGACAGCTTCGAGGGCCTTGAAGTGCCGCCGCCGAGCGTCAAGCTCGCCACCGCAACGGCGCCAGCATCTGCGCCCGCGCCGGCGCCGGTGGTTGAGACGGTAGTGGCACCGACGGTCGCCTCCGTGCTGGCGCCGTTGGCGGTTGCCGTGGCTCAGGAAAACGCCAGTGACGCCCTGGCCCAGGCCCAATCCCATATCGACCGTGGCCATCTGAACCAGGCGGCGGATGTGCTTGAACAAGCCATCAAGCGCGAGCCCAAGCGCAGCGACCTGCGTTTGAAGCTGATGGAAGTCTATGGGCTGCAGAACAACAAGGACGGGTTCGTCACCCAGGAGCGCCAGTTGGTGGCCAACGGTGAGAACCATGCCCAGGTCGAGCAGCTCAAGGCGCGTTTCCCGGCCATGGCCGTGTTGGCGGCGGGTGTCAGTGCCGCAGTGGCTGCCGCGGCCCTGGATGCGCAGTACGTCAAGGACCTGCTCGATGACAAGCCGACCCCGGCCCCGCAGGCAGACACCTTCGACACCGATTTCGACCTGAGTCTGGATGACCTGGAAGCCGCCTCGCCGGCCGAGATCGCGCAAGACCAGCAAACCTTTGAATCGCTGCTCAAACAACAGACTGAGCCCAAGGCCGATGCGCCGGACCTGTCGGACTTCGATCTGGACCTGCAACTGGACCCGCCGACGTCGCAATCCGATGACGACTTCCTGTCGGGCCTTGAAGGGCAGATCAAGGATGTCCCGCCGGTTGAGCCGCCGACCCTGACGCCGGCCGCGCTGGACGAATTCGACCTGCCAGAAGACTTTGACCTCTCGCTGGCGGACGAGCCGAGCGCCCCGGCAGCCAAGCCCGATGCTTTTGCTTCGGAGCTGGACGACGTCAACGCTGAACTGGATCGTTTGTCACAGAGTCTGGAGCATCCGCCGATCGAGCCTTCCTTCACGGCTGAAGATGCCGCGCTGGGTGCTGAGGATGAGCCAGAGTTCGATTTCCTCTCTGGCACTGATGAAGTGGCCACCAAGCTCGACTTGGCCCAGGCCTACATCGACATGGGCGATGCGGACGGCGCGCGAGACATCCTGTCCGAAGTGTTGACCGAAGGCGACGAGGGTCAGCGTAGCGAAGCCAAGGAAATGCTCGGCAGAATCTAACGGCCGACGCAGAAAAATGTGGGAGCGGGCTTGCTCGCGAATGCGGTGGTGCAGTTGCTGATGTGCTGGATGACACGGCGCATTTGCGAGCAAGCCCGCTCCCATATTTAAAGTCCACTCATGCACCCTGACGCCCTATAATGCCCGCCTTTGCGCAACTCATCAGGCTCTCAGTTCTTGGCAAATATAGATAACGCGGCTGCCGAAATGGCGGCCGCAGGCTTTTACCGCATCGCCCTGGGCGTGGAATACAAAGGCTCGCGCTATCGCGGCTGGCAGCGTCAGGCCTCCGGGGTGCTGACGGTGCAGGAAACCCTGGAAAACGCCCTGTCCAAAGTCGCCAACTCGCCGGTGTCGCTGATGTGTGCCGGGCGCACCGATGCCGGCGTGCACGCGTGTGGCCAAGTGGTGCACTTCGACACCCAGGCCGAGCGGTCGATGAAGGCGTGGGTGATGGGGGCCAATATCAATTTGCCCCATGATGTCAGTGTCAGCTGGGCCAAGGTCATGCCGGCGCATTTTCACGCCCGTTTCAAGGCCATCGCCCGGCGTTACCGCTACGTGATCTACAACGATCAGATCCGCCCGGCGCACCTCAATGAAGAAATCACCTGGAACCACCGCCCGCTGGATGCCGAGCGTATGGCCGAAGCGGCGCAGCATCTGGTGGGGGTGCATGACTTCAGCGCCTTCCGTGCCGGGCAGTGCCAGGCCAAGTCGCCGATCAAGGAAGTCCACCACCTGCGGGTGACGCGCCACGGCAAGATGATCGTGCTGGATATCCGTGCCGGGGCCTTTCTGCATCATATGGTGCGCAATATCGCTGGGGTGCTGATGACCATCGGCACCGGTGAACGCCCGGTGGAGTGGGCCAAGGAAGTGCTGGAAAGCCGCATCCGCCGCACGGGCGGGGTCACGGCGCATCCGTTCGGCCTGTATCTGGTGGATGTGGAGTACCGCGACGAGTTCCAACTGCCGGAACGCTTTATCGGGCCGCACTTCCTCACCGGTTTCAGCGAACTTGGCGGCTGACGCCCGGAAAAGCTTTTGTTACCATCCGGGACTTTCTCGGACCAACCCTGAGGTTCCTACGACATGTCAGCCGTTCGCAGCAAGATTTGCGGGATTACCCGCATAGAAGACGCGCTGGCGGCAGTCGAAGCGGGGGCGGATGCCATTGGCCTGGTGTTTTATGCCAAGAGCCCACGGGCGGTAAATGTGCTGCAGGCGCGGGCGATTATCGCTGCGTTGCCGCCCTTCGTGACCACCGTGGGGTTGTTTGTCAACGCCAGCCGCTGCGAGCTCAACGAGACCCTGGATGCGGTGGCGCTGGATATGTTGCAGTTCCACGGCGACGAATCGCCAGAGGAATGCGAAAGCTATCAGCGCCCGTACATCAAGGCGTTGCGGGTCAAGGCCGGGGACGATATTGCCGCAGCCTGCGCCGCGTATGCCGGCGCTCGCGGGATTCTGCTGGACACCTACGTCGAAGGCGTACCCGGTGGTACGGGCGAGGCGTTCGACTGGTCGCTGATTCCCGAGGGGTTGAGCAAGCCGGTTATTCTCGCGGGTGGGCTCACCTCAGAGAACGTCCAGGCGGCCATCGAACAGGTTCGGCCGTATGCCGTCGACGTCAGCGGTGGGGTGGAGCAGGGCAAGGGGATCAAGGACCCGAGCAAGATTCGCGCGTTCATGCAGGCCGTGCGCAACAGCAGGGGTGGGATGTGACGGCTGGCAGTCTGCCGCCGTCCATAACTACCACTGTGTAAAACAGCCCGGCGCCGCCTGTGGGTGGCCCGGAAACGAAGTGGCAACCCTGCGCTGGCAGGTTGTCTGGAAGGCTGAGGATACGGGCGGGAAATGGCAGGTCCAACGTCTGACCCCGTCCCGCCTGTGTCATCGCCACATATGAATTTAGCTCAAGGGCATACGCGGGGCTGTGTTCAAGCCACCGGTACTGGAGAAAAGAAAGCATGAGCAACTGGTTAGTAGACAAACTGATCCCTTCGATCATGCGTTCCGAGGTGAAGAAAAGCTCGGTTCCTGAAGGTCTGTGGCACAAATGCCCATCCTGCGACGCGGTACTGTATCGCCCAGAGCTGGAAAAGACCCTGGACGTTTGCCCCAAGTGCAACCACCACATGCGTATTGGCGCCCGCGCCCGTATCGACATCTTCCTGGATGCCGACGGCCGTAATGAGCTAGGTGCCGACCTGGAGCCGGTTGACCGTCTCAAGTTCCGCGACAGCAAGAAGTACAAGGACCGTCTGGTCGGCGCGCAGAAGCAGACCGGCGAGAAAGACGCGCTGATTTCGGTCAGCGGCAAGCTGCTGGGCATGCCGGTGGTGGTTTCGGCCTTCGAATTCTCCTTCATGGGCGGTTCCATGGGTGCCATCGTCGGTGAGCGCTTTGTTCGCGCTGCCAACTATGCCCTGGAAAACCGTTGCCCGATGATCTGCTTCGCCGCCTCCGGTGGTGCGCGTATGCAGGAAGCCCTGATTTCCCTGATGCAAATGGCCAAGACCTCGGCGGTTCTGGCGCGTCTGCGTGAAGAAGGCATTCCGTTCATCTCCGTATTGACCGACCCGGTCTACGGCGGCGTGTCCGCCAGCCTGGCGATGTTGGGCGATGTGATCGTTGGCGAGCCTAAAGCCCTGATCGGTTTTGCCGGCCCACGCGTGATCGAGCAGACCGTGCGGGAAAAACTGCCGGAAGGCTTCCAGCGCAGCGAGTTCCTGTTGGAGCACGGTGCGATCGACCTGATCATTCCGCGTGGCGAACTGCGCCCGCGCCTGGGCAGTCTGCTCGCGCAAATGATGGGCTTGCCGACGCCTGTGTACGTCGCACCTAAAGTCGAGCCGATCGTTGTGCCGCCGGTGCCAGCAAACCTATGACCCAACGTACCCTGGGCGAATGGCTCGCCTACCTTGAGCAGTTGCATCCGTCCGCCATCGACATGGGCCTGGAGCGCTCGCAACAGGTAGCGGCCCGCCTCGGGTTGGGTCAGCCGGCACCGCGTGTGATCACGGTGACCGGCACCAACGGCAAGGGCTCTACCTGTGCCTTTGTCGCCGCGCTGTTGCAGGCCCAGGGCCTCAAAGTCGGCGTGTACAGCTCGCCGCACCTGCTGCGCTACAACGAGCGGGTGCAGCTCAATGGCGTAGAAGCCACTGATGCCCAACTGTGCGAAGCCTTCGCGGCCCTGGAGGCCGGGCGTGGCGAGACTTCCCTGACCTATTTCGAAATGGGCACCCTGGCGGCGTTCTGGCTGTTCGAGCGTGCGCAGCTGGATGTGGTCGTGCTGGAAGTCGGCCTCGGCGGGCGCCTGGATACGGTCAACGTGGTGGATGCCGACCTGGCGCTGGTCACCAGCATCGGTGTTGATCACGCCGACTATCTAGGCAATACCCGCGAGTCTGTGGCCTATGAAAAGGCCGGGATCTTCCGCCAGAGCAGGCCCGCGCTCTGTGGCGACCTGGATCCGCCGCAACCTTTGCTGGACAAGGTGCGCGAGCTGGATTGCCCGTTCTACCTGCGCGGTCGTGAATTCAATCTCGACATCGGTGCGACCCACTGGCAATGGCGTGGGCGTGATGCCCGTGGCAAGGTGGTAGAGCTGCTCGATTTGCCGTTGCTGAACCTGCCGATGGAAAACGCCGCACTCGCGCTGCAAGCCTATTTGCTGCTGGATCTGCCGTGGGACGCCAAGCAGATCGGCGCAACCCTGCGAGCGACGAAGGTGGTGGGGCGCCTGGATCGCCGGGTGCTGGACTGGCAAGGCAAGCGCCTGAACCTGTTGCTGGATGTCGGGCATAACCCCCATGCGGCTCACTATCTGGCTCAGCGCCTGGCGCGCACACCACCGGCCGGCCGCCGCCTGGCGGTGTTCGGGTTGCTGGCCGACAAGGATCTTGATGGCGTAATAGCGCCGTTGTTTGGCAGCGTACAGTCTTGGGCCGTTGCGCCGCTGGATACGCCGCGCAGCCGTCCTGCGGTTGAGCTGGAAACTGCCTTGCAGAACCTTGGCGCGCCCGTGACGTCGTATGCAAGCATCACTGCCGCCCTTGAGGCGCAGTGTGCGCTGGCTGCGGCCGAAGACGAAATCCTGTTGTTCGGATCATTTTATTGTGTTGCCGAGGCGCTCGAATGGCTGGCCCGGCGCTCCACGGAGGAAGCTGCACATGGCATTACTGGATAGCGCATACAAGCAGCGAATGGTCGGGGCCCTGGTGCTGGTGGCGTTGGCGGTGATCTTCCTGCCGATGCTGTTTTCCCGTCAGGACGAACAGCGCCAGGTGGTGGTTGAAGCTCCCGCTGCGCCCCAGGCGCCGGTGGTGCCTCAGGTTCAAGTCGAACCGGTAGTTGTGCCTGAGCCTCAGGTGTTGCCGGAAGAACCTGTGCCCGTCGAGGAGGAGGTCGTCACCCAGCAGGCACCTTCGCAGGCCCCTTCGATGCCGGTGCAGCCAAGTGTGCCGGTGGTCAAGCCAACGCCAGCCCCGGCTGTCGCCGCCAAACCGGCTGCACCGGCGCCAGCGCCCAAGCCTGTGGCGCCGCAGCCTGCTGCACCGGGTAAGCCGGATGTGGGTCAGAGCCGCATCGACCCCAATGGTCTGCCGATCAGTTGGTCGATCCAGCTCGCCAGCCTGGCCAATCGCGAAAGCGCCGATGCCTTGCAGAAAAAGCTGCGTGCCCAGGGGTATAACGCCTATATCCGCAGTGCCGATGGCAAGAACCGTGTGTTCGTGGGGCCGCTGATCGAGCGTGCCGAGGCAGATCGCCTGCGCGATTTGCTGGGTCGTCAGCAGAACCTCAACGGGTTTGTGGTGCGTTTCCAGCCCGAGCGCGGCTGAACGGACAATATGCACTAAATGTGGGAGCTGGCTTGCCTGCGATGGCGGTGGTTCAATCGACAACGATGTCGAATGTGCCGCCCTCATCGCAGGCAAGCCAGCTCCCACATTGGTTTATGGTGGGCTTGAAATGGCGTTCACACCGCCCAATCTATTGATTTGCAAAGCAGCCGCAATCACCGCTTACCGATAGCCCGGCGCTCTGCTAAAATGCGCCGCCTTATCCGTACGTAGGCTGCACTGTGCCATTTACCTGGGTTGATTGGGCGATCGTTGCAATCGTCGCCATCTCCGCTTTGATCAGTCTGAGCCGCGGCTTCGTAAAAGAAGCACTGTCGTTGCTGACCTGGATCATTGCAGGAGTCGTAGCCTGGATGTTCGGTGGTTCACTGTCGGTCTACCTGGCCGGGTACATAGAGACACCTTCGGCTCGCGTCATCGCGGGCTGCGCCATCATGTTCATCGCCACGCTGTTGGTGGGGGCAATGGTCAATTATCTTATTGGCGAGTTGATACGTGTCACCGGCATCGAAGGGACCGATCGATTTCTCGGCATGGCCTTCGGGGCTGCGCGTGGCGCGCTGCTGGTGGTCGTGGCGGTCGGGCTGTTGAGCCTGGGGCCGGTACAGCAGGATTCGTGGTGGCAGGAGTCGGTACTCGTGCCAAAATTTCTATTGGTTGCAGACTGGTCCAAGAACCTCATATTGGGGTGGAGCAGTCAGTGGCTGGCCAGCGGAATCAGCGTACCCGCTGATCTTCCGTTCAAGGAACACCTCTTACCGGCCAAAACGCCTCAGTAAGTTGTGTTCAGTCAAGATTCATTAAGTAGGGGTTGCGTCGCATGTGTGGCATCGTCGGTATCGTCGGTAAGTCGAACGTCAATCAGGCGCTGTATGACGCGCTAACCGTCCTCCAGCACCGCGGCCAGGACGCTGCCGGTATTGTGACCAGCCACGACGGCCGGTTATTCCTGCGCAAGGACAATGGCTTGGTGCGTGACGTGTTCCATCAGCGTCACATGCAGCGCCTCGTCGGGCACATGGGCATTGGCCATGTGCGATACCCGACTGCCGGTAGCTCGACCTCGGCCGAAGCTCAACCGTTCTACGTCAACTCGCCTTACGGCATCACCTTGGCGCACAACGGTAACCTGACCAACGTTGAACAACTGGCCAAGGAGATCTACGAATCTGACCTGCGCCACGTCAACACCAGCTCCGATTCGGAAGTGTTGCTCAACGTGTTCGCCCACGAGCTGGCCCAGCGCGGCAAGCTGCAGCCGACCGAAGAAGACGTGTTCGCCGCCGTGATCGACGTGCACAACCGTTGCGTCGGTGGTTATGCCGTGGTGGCGATGATCACCGGTTACGGCATCGTCGGTTTCCGCGACCCCCACGGCATTCGCCCGATCGTATTCGGCCAGCGTCACACCGACGAAGGCGTCGAGTACATGATCGCTTCCGAAAGCGTGTCCCTGGACGTGCTGGGCTTCACCCTGATCCGCGACCTGGCGCCGGGCGAGGCTGTCTACATCACCGAAGACGGCAAGCTGCACACCCGCCAGTGCGCCGTAGCGCCGAAACTCACCCCGTGCATCTTCGAACACGTCTACCTGGCGCGTCCGGACTCGATCATCGACGGTGTCTCGGTCTACAAGGCGCGCCTGCGCATGGGCGAGAAGCTGGCCGAGAAGATCCTGCGCGAGCGTCCCGAGCACGATATCGATGTGGTCATCCCGATTCCGGACACCAGCCGCACCGCCGCGCTGGAGCTGGCCAACCATCTGGGCGTCAAATTCCGCGAAGGCTTCGTGAAGAACCGCTACATCGGTCGTACGTTCATCATGCCCGGCCAGGCTGCGCGCAAGAAGTCGGTTCGTCAGAAGCTCAACGCCATTGAACTTGAGTTCCGCGGCAAGAACGTGATGCTGGTGGATGACTCCATCGTGCGCGGCACCACTTGCAAGCAGATTATCCAGATGGCCCGCGAAGCCGGGGCGAAGAACGTGTACTTCTGTTCCGCTGCGCCTGCGGTGCGTTACCCGAACGTGTACGGTATCGACATGCCGAGCGCCCATGAGCTGATCGCGCATAACCGTTCGACCCAGGACGTGGCCGACCTGATCGGCGCCGACTGGCTGATCTACCAGGACCTGCCGGACCTGATCGAAGCGGTTGGCGGTGGTAAGATCAAGATCGAGCAGTTCGACTGCGCCGTGTTCGACGGCAAGTACGTCACCGGCGATGTCGACGAGGCCTACCTGAACAAGATCGAGCAAGCGCGCAACGACTCGTCGAAGATCAAGACCCAGGCGGTCAGCGCGATCATCGACCTGTATAACAACTGAGTAAACACCGGCCCTGAGGGGCCGGTTTTGTATCTTAAACAAAGAATTGAATAAGGAGTCGCAGCATGAGTCAGGAATGGGATGCCGGTCGGTTGGACAGCGACCTCGATGGCGTAGCTTTCGATACCCTGGCTGTGCGCGCCGGCCAGCACCGTACCCCGGAAGGTGAGCACGGCGACCCGATGTTCTTCACCTCCAGCTACGTGTTCCGTACTGCCGCCGACGCCGCTGCGCGGTTTGCTGGCGAAGTGCCGGGCAACGTGTATTCGCGCTACACCAACCCGACCGTGCGTGCGTTTGAAGAGCGCATCGCGGCCCTGGAAGGTGCCGAGCAGGCCGTGGCGACTGCCACCGGCATGGCGGCCATCCTGGCGGTGGTGATGAGCCTGTGCAGCGCCGGCGACCATGTGCTGGTATCGCGCAGCGTGTTCGGCTCGACCATCAGCCTGTTCGAGAAGTACTTCAAGCGTTTCGGTATTGAAGTCGATTACGTGCCCCTGGCGGACCTGTCCGGCTGGGAAGCGGCCATCAAGGCCAATACCAAGCTGTTGTTCGTCGAATCGCCGTCCAACCCGCTCGCTGAGCTGGTGGACATCGCCGCGCTGTCCGAAGTCGCCCATGCCAAGGGCGCGATGCTGGTGGTGGACAACTGCTTCTGCACCCCGGCCTTGCAGCAACCGCTGAAGCTGGGTGCGGACATCGTGGTGCACTCGGCAACCAAGTTTATCGACGGCCAGGGCCGTTGCATGGGCGGCGTGGTGGCCGGTCGCAGCGAGCAGATGAAGGAAGTGGTGGGCTTCCTGCGCACCGCCGGCCCGACCCTCAGCCCGTTCAACGCCTGGATCTTCCTCAAAGGTCTGGAAACCCTCAGCCTGCGCATGAAAGCCCATTGCGCCAACGCCCAGGCCCTGGCCGAGTGGCTGGAGCAGCAGGACGGTATCGAGAAAGTGCATTACGCCGGCCTCAAGAGCCACCCGCAACACGCCTTGGCCCAGCGCCAGCAGCGTGGTTTCGGGGCGGTGGTGAGTTTTGAAGTGAAGGGCGGCAAAGACGGCGCCTGGCGCTTCATCGACGCGACACGCTTGATCTCCATTACCGCCAACCTGGGTGACAGCAAGACCACCATCACCCACCCGAGCACCACCTCCCACGGGCGCCTGGCGCCGCAGGAGCGTGAAGCGGCCGGCATTCGTGACAGCCTGATCCGCATCGCGGTGGGCCTGGAAGATGTTGCTGACTTGCAGGCAGACCTGGCCCGCGGGCTGGCGGCCTTGTGATCGAGTGGTCCATGGAGGCTGCGGCGGCCAGTAACGGGCGCGTGGCGCTGGTGACGGGCGCGGCGCGGGGCATTGGCCTCGGGATTGCCGCGTGGCTGATCAGTGAAGGTTGGCAGGTGGTACTGACCGACCTGGACCGCGAGCGCGGTGCCAAGGTGTCCAAGGTGCTGGGCGACAATGCCTGGTTTATCACCATGGACGTGGCCGACGAGAAGCAAGTGGCCCAGGGTGTCGCCGAGGTGCTGGGGCAGTTCGGGCGCCTGGATGCGTTGGTGTGCAATGCGGCGGTGGCCGACCCGCGCAATATCACCCTGGAAAGCCTCGATCTGACGTATTGGAATCGGGTGCTGGCGGTCAACCTCAGCGGGCCGATGCTGTTGGCCAAGCACTGCGCGCCTTACCTGCGTGCCCACGGCGGCGCTATCGTCAACCTGGCCTCGACCCGGGCGCGTCAATCCGAGCCGGACACCGAAGCCTATGCGGCCAGCAAAGGTGGGCTGTTGGCCCTGACCCACGCGTTGGCCATGAGCCTGGGTCCCGAAGTGCGGGTCAATGCGGTCAGCCCTGGCTGGATCGACGCACGTGACCCGGCTGCGCGGCGTGCAGAGCCGCTCACCGACGCCGATCATGCCCAGCATCCGGCGGGCAGGGTGGGGACGGTGGAGGACGTGGCGGCGATGGTGGCCTGGTTGTTGTCACGCCAGGCCGGGTTCGTCACCGGGCAAGAGTTCGTGGTGGACGGCGGCATGAGCAAGAAGATGATTTACAGCGAGTAGGGCGGGTAGCCGCCTTGAAGTTATTTTGTCTTTTTCAGAAAAACTTCAAGCAGGCTATTGACTTAGGTCCGCTACCTGCGTAAATTTCGCGGCCTCAACGAAGCAAAGGGTGATTAGCTCAGCTGGGAGAGCATCTGCCTTACAAGCAGAGGGTCGGCGGTTCGATCCCGTCATCACCCACCACTTCTTGAGAGTTTTGCCCCTAGGGCAAGACGCAACGTTAAAGGTTGCACCGACGCGCAGCGGTAGTTCAGTCGGTTAGAATACCGGCCTGTCACGCCGGGGGTCGCGGGTTCGAGTCCCGTCCGCTGCGCCATATTTTCCAGGTTCGATCTGTCGGGCTTGAGATTGAACAGCCAAGGCTGATCGATCAGATGTTTAAAGGTGGTTGAGGGTTCATGCTCAATCAGCCAAGCGATACGCAGCGGTAGTTCAGTCGGTTAGAATACCGGCCTGTCACGCCGGGGGTCGCGGGTTCGAGTCCCGTCCGCTGCGCCATATCTGCCTCAAGGCCCACTGAACGCCTTGAAGCACAAGGAAAGCCACTGGCTCACCTTGATCCGATAGCAAAGACCCTGGTCGAAAGGCCGGGGTTTTTTGTGTCTGGGGTTTGAAAAAACCTCATCTTCTTCGCTGCCAACAGCGCTCATTATCGGCAAACGGCCGACAGATCATTTCGATTCTGTCGGCCGTTTTTGCGTTCTTGTGTCAAAAAATTTCAATGTGGTTATTTGCCGCAGGCGCAGAAACCTTTAAAGTTAACCCTTCGGTCAACTTTGCACTGTCATCATGGCCTTTTGATTCGTCGAGAAAGGCTTCTGCAAGTCTCCAGATTCGGTGTACTTAACCATAAGGGCGGATTTATAACCGCTCAGAGGATGATCCATGTCCAACCGTGAAATAACCCGGCGCTCGTTCCTTCAGGGCGGGCTGGTGGCGGGTGTGAGTGTCACGCTCACGCCGCTCAGCACCCAGACGCTGGCTGCCTTGATGGAAAACAGCGTGACCGTGCCGTCTGAAAAGTGGCTCGGCCATAACGGCAAGGCGCGCCAGCGTAACGATGCCTTGTCGAAAGTCTGCGGCAGCAAGGTGTTTGCCCGCGACATCCGTTCCAAGGACATGCCTGGCTGGCCCCAGCAGCAAGGTCACGCCATGTTGCTTAAAACCATCAAGGCCGACCACATCTACGCGGGCTACGACCTGTCGTGGCTTGGCGCCGAGTTGCAGCCGGACCGCATTGTCACCGCTGCCGACCTGGACAAAGACGGTATCGTCTTCCCGGAAGAACATGCGCCGGACCCGTTGTTGCCCGAGGGCAAAGTGCCGATGTTCATCGGTCACCCGGTGGCGATCCTGATCTGGAACGACTTCGAGCGTTTCCGTCAGGCCAAGAACAAGCTCAAGTTCAATGACAAGGCGATTCGTTACGGTGCCAAAGTGCCGTATTACGAAGGTGACCCCTACGGTAGCTTCCGCTACGTGCGCGTGGGTGGCCCGACCTCGGCCGACGAAGACGAATTCGCCAGCCTCAAGGATTCGATCCTGTTCCCGATGCTGAAAAACCGTCGCCCGGTGTGGAATTCCCAGCCAAACCTGCACGGCAACCTGACCGAGCGCGGGCTGTTCTACGCCGAGCGCATGAAAAGCCAGATCAACACGCCACCGGACAACTGGCTGGTGTTTGACGAGCGCTACAAAACCCCATCGATCGAACCGGCCGCCATGGAGCCGGACAACGGCAACGGTTGGTACGATCCGGCGACCAAGACCCTACACTTTGTGGTGGCCACCCAGTGCCCATTGGAAGTGGCGACCGAGACCGCCAAGATGATCTCGCCGTCGCGCTTCGGCCTGGCCCGCCTGAACATGCATCCGGGTTATACCGTGGGTTACGGTTCCAAAGACCACAACATTTTCGTCTACTACGCCGCCCTCGCTGCGTTGTATGGCGCCGGTGTACCGGTGCGTCTGGCCAATGATCGTTACGAGCAATTCCAGAGCGGCATCAAGCGTCACTCGTTCGATATGCGCTATCAGTTGGCGGTCGACAAGAACGACCACAGCTTCAAAATCTTCCTCGCCGACATGAGCGTCGACGGCGGTGGCCGGATCAACTACAGCCCGTCGGTGGCTGCGGTCGGCGCCACGGCGGCGCAGTCGATCTACTACATGCCGCAGAACGACCTGCAAGTCACCGCGTACCATTCCCGTGGCGTTGAAGCCGGTTCGATGCGGGGCTACGGCACCCTGCAAAGCATGGCGGCGACCGAAATGATGGTCGACGAAATCGCCGGTCGCCTGGGTGTGGATGCCATTGAATTGCGGCGCAAGAACGCACTGCGTTCGGGCATGAAGAACACCCAGGGAGCGATCCCTGCCGGTGCGTTGCGGCTGCACGAAATTCTCGACAAGGCCGCTGCGCACGACGTATGGAAAAACCGCGACGCGATCAAGCAACAGCGCGAAGCCGCAGACCCGGATAACTGGTATGGCGTCGGTTTTGCCATCTGCCAGAAAGACTTCGGCACCGGTTCCGAAGCGCCGATGGCCAGTGTTGAATTCAGCGCTGACGGCCGCATCAGCCTGCGCCACATCGGCATCGAAATCGGCACCGGCATGTCCACTTCGCAATCGCTGGTGGTCGCCGACTTCCTTGGCAGCCCGGCCCACGAAGTGAAGACCGGCGAAACACAATGGCAGGAAATGCAACTGGTCACCGGCGGCAACCCCTACACCATGAGCCAGGCCGAGCAGGACAACCTGCTGCGCAACCCGCGTTGGGTGGGCAAGCTCGCGTCGGCGTCGTCCGCGACCAACTCGGCGTACTACTTCAGCCACGCCACCCGTGAAGCGGCGCGTGTGCTGTTCAACCACGGCTTGTGGCCGGCAGCGCTGGAGATCTGGCGCCAGGGCCCGTTCGGCGGCCAGGCCAACCCCTATGTGGTGCGCCGCGAAGACGCACATTGGGTGGACGGCAAGCTCACTGCCAACGGCATGCAGCCATTGAGCTTTGAAGAACTGGCCAAGCGCGCTCATGAGCGCGGCCTGGTCACCGCTGCCACGGTCCACGGGTTCAACCGCTGGAGCTGGGCCGAGGCTGAGTACAGCATCGACGGTGTGCGCGAGCGCCTGCCGCTCGACGGTCTGGCGGTGAAATACGGCGATGGCGCACCGAAAGCCAAGCAGGCGCTGATGAGCACTGCCGGTTTCCACCTGCTCGATCGCCAGAACGTCAGCTATCCCGCCACCCAGTTGAATAACGCTGCGGTGACGTACTACAGCCCCGTCGCCACGTTGGTCGAGTTGAAGGTCAACAAGGGTTCGGCGCAGGTCGAAGTGCTCAATCACCATTCATGGGTCGAGTGCGGGCGTGTGCTGGTTGAAGAGTTGGTCAAAGGCCAGCTCGAAGGTGGAGTGGCCATGGGTATCGGTCACGCGTTGATGGAGGAAATGCCGTTGTACGAAGGCGGGCCGGGGGAGGGCGACTGGAACTTCAACCGCTACCGTCTGCCGATGGCGCGTCACGTTGCCGTATGGAAACAGACCTCGGAGATTCTGCCGGCGCTGTCGCCAAGCGACCCGTCCAAAGGTATCGCTGAAGTGGTGATGATCCCGATTGTCGGGGCCATTGGTAATGCGGTGGCACACGCCATCGGTAAACGTGTTCGCGACCTGCCAATCACGGCTGCCCGCATTAAGGAGGCCCTCAATGGCTAACCGTCCGCTTCAACTGACCCTCAATGGTCAATCCGTCGGCCCGGTGGACATCCCTGATGACCTGCCGATGATTGACTACCTGCACGAGTACAAGAACCTCACCGGCTCGCGACTGGGCTGCGGCCAGGGCATTTGCCACGCCTGCGTGGTGATCGTCGACAACCCGGATGGCACCAGCGAAGAAGTGCGCACCTGCATCACCGGCGCGCATTACTTCGAAGGCAAGCAAGTGCGCACTATCGAAGGCCACGCCAAGCGCGATGAGTCGGGCCAGGTCACTGAGCTCAACCCGATCCAGCAGCGCTTCGTGGATGAGTTCGCCTTTCAGTGCAGCTATTGCGCGCCGGGCTTCGTCAATGCGGCGACCGTGTTAGTGGAGAAACTGCAACGCCAGCCGACCGTGTACAGCAAGCTGGAACAAATCATCGAGGACAGCCTCGGTCATCACGTCTGCCGTTGTACCGGGTACGTGCGTTATTACAACGCCACCCGCAACGTGCTGACCGATCTCGGCCTGGTCAAGGAGGGTTAAGCATGAAGCTTTTTCTGACCCGCCTGGCCTTGGCGGTCGGCCTGGCCGCGCCGGTATTGTTTGCCCACGCTGATGATCAAGCCAAGCGCGGCGAATACCTCGCCCGCGCCGCTGACTGCATGGCCTGCCACACTGCACCGGGCGGTGCGCCGTTTGCCGGCGGCCTGCCGATTGTCTCGCCGTTTGGCACCATCTATGGCACCAATATCACGCCAAGCAAAGAACACGGCATCGGCTTGTACAGCGATGACGAGTTCTTCGCTGCGTTGACCGAAGGCAAGCGTCGCGACGGTGCGTACTTGTATCCGGCGATGCCCTACACCTCGTACCACCTGATGCCGCGTGAAGACTCGGACGCCATTCATGCGTACCTCAAAACCATCGAGCCGATCAAGCGCGCAGCGCCGGTCACGAGCCTGAGCTTTCCCTTCAACGTGCGCCTGGGCTTGATGGGCTGGAACGTGTTGTACGGCAAAGCGCTGAAACTGGAACCGGCCGAAGGCAAGAGCGAAGCCTGGAAGCGCGGCCAGTACATGGTCGAAGTGCTCGGCCACTGCGGCGAATGCCACACGCCACGTGGCCTGCCCGGTGCGATGGAGCTGGACAAACGCCTGACCGGCGGCATCCTCAATGGCTATCTGGCGCCCAGCCTGCTCGCCACGGACCTGGCCGCACGCGGCTGGAATGAGCAGGACCTGGCCACGTTCCTCAAGCACGGCATGAGCGCACAAGGGACGATGTTCAACGAGATGTTCCCGGTGTTCCACAACAGCACCCAGGGCCTGAGCGATGCGGACCTGGCCGCGATGGCGACCTTCCTGCTCGGCGATAAACCGCCGGCAGCCAAGGCGTTGGTCGAAGTGCCGGTGGACAAGCTCGGCCCGAGCGCTCAGCGCGGCCGCCAGGAATACCTGAACGTCTGTGCCGGTTGCCATGCCGCGGGGGGTGAAGGCAAGCCGCACATCGCGGTGGCGATGCGCGGCAACACCACGCTGCGTCTGGAAGACCCGCGCAACCTGGTGCGGGTGATCGAGGACGGGATCGGTGAGCAGAAGTTCTCCGGGTTCGAGCACATGCAACCGATGCCGGGCTTCGCTGGAAAACTCAGCCCGGCGCAACTCACCGATCTGATCAATTACCTGCGCCAAGGCTGGGGCGGGCAATCGGCGGAGCTGGCGGTGAGCGATGTGCAGAAGTTGCAGGCTGAGGCGCCGTCCATCGAGCACAAGGCGCACTGACATGCAGCATCTGGACCTGCAGGTGATACGACGGGCGCTGGAGTGGTCGGTGGCCGGGCAACGCATCTGGCTCTGTACGGTACTGGCCACCTACGGCTCGGCGCCGCGTGCGCCGGGTTCGTTGCTGGCAGTGAACGCCGCAGGGCAGTGGATTGGGTCGTTGTCGGGTGGTTGCGTCGAGGAAGACTTTCTCGAACGCGTCGCTGACGGTGCGTTTCTCGATGCGGTCAACGTGGTGCGCTACGGCGCAGGGGACGATCCGCGCTCGCGGGTCAGCCTGCCCTGCGGCGGCATTCTCGAAGTATTGGTTGAGAAGTTCGAGCCTGACTGCGAGGTGCAGGCGCACCTGCGTGAAGTGGAGTCGGCGCTGCTCGGGCAGCGGCGCTTGATTCGCCAGGTCGACCTGGCCAGCGGGGCGCGCCGCCTGGTCGCTGATTGTGAGCAGGGCGCGCGCATCGAGCGTGACAGTGAGCGGGTGCGCCTCCGCGTCGGTGCGGCTCAGCGTCTATTGCTGGCCGGGTACTCCAGCGTGGCGCAGGCGTGTGCCGAGTTTGCAGTCGGCCTCGGGTTCGAAGTGATTCTCTGCGACCCACGCGATGAAGTGCTCGAAGGCGTGGTGCTCAATGGCGTGGAGATTCGTCGCCAGTTGCCGTCGGTGTTTATTGCCGATGGCGGCTGTCACCGTGATACGGCGGTGGTTGCGCTGACGCATGACCCGCGTATCGACGATCTGGCGATGATGGAAGCGGTGCGTACCGACGCGTTCTACATTGGCGTGATGGGGTCGTTGCAGACCTCGCAGAAGCGCTTTGAGCGACTGCGCCGCATCGGTGGGTTGGGGGAGCCTGAACTGGCGCGGATACACGCGCCCATCGGGCTTAACCTGGGGAGCAGGACGCCGTCGGAAATTGCGTTGGCGGTATTGGCGGATATCGTGCGGATTCGCAGCGGGATTGCTCGCGACCGGCTCTGAAGCGCAGCCCTGTAGGAGCGAGCAAGCTCGCTCCTACAGTGTTTACATCCCGAATTTATCTCGCAACCCGTAGTACCAAGCCCCCAGCGCCGCAAACGGCGTGCGCAACATTTGCCCACCCGGGAACGGGTAATGCGGCAAACCCGCAAACGCATCAAAACGCTCTGCCTGACCCCGCAAGGCCTCTGCCAGTACTTTGCCTGCCAGGTGCGTGTACGTCACGCCATGGCCGCTACAGCCCTGGGAGTAATAGATGTTGTCACCCAGGCGACCGACCTGCGGCAAACGCGACAGGGTCAGCAGGAAATTGCCAGTCCAGGCGTAGTCGATCTTCACGTTCTTCAGTTGCGGAAATGCCTTGAGCATTTTCGGCCGGATGATCGCTTCGATATTCGCCGGGTCTCGTGCGCCATACACCACGCCGCCGCCGAAGATCAGGCGCTTGTCGCTGGTGAGGCGGTAGTAGTCGAGCAGGTAGTTGCAGTCCTCGACACAGTAATCTTGTGGCAATAAAGTCTTGGCTACTTCATCGCCCAGTGGCGCCGTGGTGATCACTTGGGTGCCACACGGCATCGACTTGGCCGCCAGCTCCGGCACCAGATTGCCCAGGTAAGCGTTCCCCGCGACGATAATGAATTTGGCCCTGACCTTGCCTTCGGCGGTATGCACCACCGGATTAGCG
The DNA here is from genome assembly GCF_034348165.1 of Pseudomonas sp. CCI1.1. Classification (NCBI taxonomy): domain Bacteria; kingdom Pseudomonadati; phylum Pseudomonadota; class Gammaproteobacteria; order Pseudomonadales; family Pseudomonadaceae; genus Pseudomonas; species Pseudomonas sp. CCI1.1. Next base: position 2,382,351 of record NZ_CP133780.1, on the reverse strand, counting down.
CCGCGCTCGATGCGCACCGCTGCCGATTGCTCATAGATCGTGCCGCCCAGAGATTCCACAGCCGCGGCTTCACCGAGCGCCAGGTTGAGCGGGTGGATATGGCCGCCGCTCATGTCCAGCAAGCCGCCCATATAGTTGTCACAGGCCACCACTTCGCGGATGCGTCGCTCGTCCAGCAACTCCAGTTGCGTATGGCCGTAGCGCTCCCACAGACGCTTCTGCGACTCCAAGTGGCCCATGTGCTTGCTGTTGAGGGCGGCGAACACGCCACCGTCCTTCAAGTCGCACTGGATCTGGTACTTGGCCACGCGCTCACGGATGATCCTGCCGCCTTCAAACGCCATCTGCCCCAACAACTGCGCCTGCTGAGGCCCGACGCTGCGCTCGATCACGTCGATATCGCGGCTGTAACTATTGACGATCTGCCCACCGTTGCGACCCGAGGCACCAAAACCGACCTTGGCGGCTTCCAGCACCGTAACGCGAAAGCCGTTCTCCAGCAGAAACAGCGCACTGGAAAGCCCGGTATAGCCGGCCCCGATCACGCACACATCGGTCTCGACCTCACCTTGCAACACAGGACGGGGCGGAACTGCATTCGCAGAAGCGGCGTAATACGACTGGGGGTAGGGGGTGTTCGCCATCCTGGAACCTCTGTTTTATATTTTTTACGAGTGCGCCGATCCTACCTGAGTTGAAAATTGCCTGCCAGCCACCCGAAAATCACGGGTGTACCCGGCGCAAATAAAAAATTCGCATATTCATAGGGTTAGCTGCAAAAAAGATGTTGACACCCCTCCGGAATTCCGTAGAATGCCGCCTCACAGCAGGCACGTAGCTCAGTTGGTTAGAGCACCACCTTGACATGGTGGGGGTCGTTGGTTCGAGTCCAATCGCGCCTACCAAACAAAATCCGCTCTGCTGGGCGGTCTGGAAGGGCTCACCGAAAGGTGGGCCCTTTTTTGTTGGTGCGCCAGGCATGGCGCGTTGCGCGCAAGCGCAACCAGCTTGGCTGTGGTGGCCACGCTGGTGACTGGGAGGTGAAAGTCCTCTACACACCCGGCAAGGGGAAGTGTTAGCCAGAGGCAAGGGTGTCGCGGGTGACTGCGAATCTGAAGGAAGCCCGAGGCAAAATGCTGGCCTGACGAACAGGAAGCGGATAGAGGCGGCGCAGCGGGGTAAGAAGGCCAAAATCTTCAAAGCCCAATACTTGCACGGAACGCTGTGACGTAGATCCGACAGGCATAAGCAGGAAGGTCGCGCGAATTACCCTGGGAGATCTGCACGTTTGCCAGTGTGCTACCGAGCGTCGAGAGGCGATGGGATGAGCGTGCAGAAGTCAGCCGAAGCCGTAGTAAGTGGCGAATAACCGCGCCACCAAGGGCCGAACAGGTTATGCCGCCAGTAGGCGTCAGAGTCTCGTTGAATACCGAAATGCAGAAATTTCTCCAAGAGAAGACTGTGACTCCGAGTCCCGGACAGAATCCGAGGATGACGGCTGACAGCGCAAAGGTATCGACGGCATCTGTGACGTGGACGAACGCGGAGCCGGACACGCTGATGGCGCGGGTGCTTGCACCGGCCAACCTCAGACGTGCGTATCAGCGCGTGGTCAGCAACAAGGGCGCGCCGGGTGCCGATGGCATGACGGTCGACGACTTGGCGGACTACGTGAATCAGTATTGGCCGATCCTCCAGAGGAGGTTGCTGGCCGGCGAATACCACCCGCAAGGTGTACGCGCCGTCGACATCCCCAAACCCAAAGGCGGCACCCGACAACTGGGCATTCCCTGCGTCGTGGATCGCCTGATCCAACAGGCACTGCTGCAACAGCTCACGCCGATCTTCGACCCGCTGTTTTCGGATTACAGCTACGGCTTCCGTCCGGGCAGAAGCGCCCACCAAGCCATCGAGACAGCCCGCGCCCATGTGGCGGCAGGGCATCGCTGGTGCGTGGAACTCGATCTTGAGAAATTCTTTGACCGGGTCAACCACGATCTCCTGATGGCGTACGTGGCGCGCCAAATCGTAGATAAACGCGTGCTCAGACTGATCCGGCGGTACCTCCAAGCCGGTGAGATGTCGGGTGGGATCGCCAGCCGACGGCAGGAAGGGACGCCGCAAGGCGGCCCGCTCTCGCCGTTGCTGTCGAACATCCTGCTCAACGAACTCGACCGCGAGCTGGAACGGCGGGGTCATCGCTTCGTGCGTTATGCCGACGATGCGAACATCTATGTGCGCAGCCCTCGTGCTGGCGAACGAGTGATGGCCAGTGTTGAGCGCTTCCTGAATCAGCGCCTGAAACTAACGCTGAATCGGGATAAGAGCCGAGTAGCCGGGTCTTGGATGTGTGATTACTTGGGTTACGGGATGAGCTGGCATCAGCAACCGAGACTGAGAGTGGCGACGATGAGCCTGGGTCGCTTGCGCGACCGGCTCAGAGAGCTGCTACGTAAAGCGCGGGGCCACAAGGTGGCGACTGTCATCGAGCGGATAAACCCCGTGCTGCGCGGATGGGCGGGCTACTTCAAGCTGAGCCAGAGCAGACGGCCACTTGAGGAATTGGACGGCTGGGTGCGTCACAAGCTTCGCTGTATCGTCTGGCGTCAATGGAAGCGGCCCTCTACGAGGGCGCGCAACTTGATACGCTTGGGACTTAATGCGGCGCGGGCGTGGAAATCGGCAGTCAATGGCCGAGGCCCATGGTGGAACTCGGGAGCGCCCCATATGAATCAGGCGTTGCCGAAGAAGCTGTGGGACCGCCTCGGGCTGGTCTCGATACTGGATACGATAAACCGACTTAACCGTATAACCTGAACCGCCGTATACGGAACCGTACGTACGGTGGTGTGAGAGGACGGCGGATGTGAATCCGCCTCCTACTCGATCTTGGATTTCATGCAGAACGTTCACAAAATATAGGGTTCGTTCACACTGGGCAATGTGAATGCCTACAAGGTCTGTCCTTAGCTGTGATTCTTCTGCATGTCGCAGGAGGGGAGTGGGGCGTTGTGCTGTGAAGGGGCTTAGTGAGCGTGTGGCGTGAAGGCTGCTAGCCGCGACGGTGAAATTGTGTGTCGGGGTGTGGCTAGCGAAGTTGTCATCCATACCATCCAACTTCTTGAATTCTAAAGGATTTATTTTTCGAAACTCTCGAAGTGTGACAGCGTTTAGGTACACCTAAGTGGTGCACTTGCGTGTCAATAATGCCTTTCTTATTTCTCATCGCCAACAGACTCGGATGATGCACACTCCACGTCTTTTCCGAACCGTTCACGGCCGTTCCAGTCTGCCTGTGATTGGAGGGGGCTTGTCTTCAGATATGTCCGCCTTGCGACGAGCCTGAAACGTAGTGCAAAGTGCCGAAGCGTGAGGTATAAAGCGATTGATGGCTAACAGCCATATCAGCCCGGTTGGCGGCATCTAATGAAGATGGAAGCTCTAGGGATTGAGGACTAAAATTTGGGGATACCATTTCCCCGTCAAGGAGCATTATGCCAGTCAATCTGGACATCGTTATCGATACCGCAGAATATGAAGTTGATATGAAATCCGGGTTAGATACGATGCAGGGAATATCTGACGCCACACGAATGATTGGTGAGACACTATTACTCGGGAAGGTTCCTGAAAGAATCACAGCTAAGAGTAGTATACGAACTACACTAAAGAAGACATTCAAAGGTTCGTATGGCCTTTCTTTTAGGTTGGATGTGCTGGATGAAGAGCCTCGGAAAGAGTTGCGGAGAATAGGTAACTCCGTATTCACGGAGCTCATGGGGTACTTCATGAAGGAGGCGCTATACATCGAAACGCATGATCCCTCTGATAAGGCTCAGAAAGTATTAGATAAGCTCGGTGATAATGCTGAAGATTTAATCAAACAGCTTCGGCTTTCTGTAATGAAGAACGTTCATGAGGTTGCTATCAAGTTTGATTATGATGTGTCAGTTAAGTACCGAAAGAGTTTCGAGGAGAGAATTCCACTAGCGAGGTTTACCAAAGACACAGTTCACGCTGTTCAAGCTACAAAAACCGACGAAAGGCTTAATCTGATGGCTAGTATTAGGCGCTTCAACACGAATACAGGTAACGGAAGGCTTCAGCTAGAAGGGGAGGAGGAAACTGTAGCGTTCGGATTTCGGGTAAACTACAGGGACGTTGACTTCGCCATGAAAAAGAAATTCTCTGAAAACCTTGATAAAAATAACGGTATTGAAGTCGAGAGATGGGATTATCTTGAACTAGTTGCAAATCCTATACGCCTTTTGGATGGGCGTGTGGTTAAGTATCTAGTAGTTGGCTTCATCGATGCTTAATAAGTACGTGGTCATATCTGCAGTCCTAGCGTTCCTAGTGCTGTTTTCCTATTTTGCACAATTCTACCTAAATCTTCATTATCCTGTTTCTGACGATCCCGAGCAGTGGGGGCAGCTTGGAGATTATATTGGTGGTGTTCTAAACCCTTTGCTAAGTTTTGTTTCTATAGTTTTGCTTATTCGATCTTTGTCTATACAGGTGGAAGCTAATAAGGAGTTGAGAGCAGAGGTGGAGGCCTCAAGGAAAACAGAAAGGCTCCGCTCATTCGAGATGCAGCTTTTTAATATGCTTGACTCGCAAAAAAGTTACTTTGATTCTTTTCGGTTAAGCATTGATGTAGATGGCACCTTAGCAAGGTTTTCGGGTGGCGAGGCCGTTATAAAGATTGAGGATGACGTTGAGCAGCTTCGGCGGTCAGGGGCCGACGTTGGGTTTGTGGTTGAGTATTTGGAACGCGCTGACTCGACAGATCAGATATATGGGCTCACAAGAACTTTCTACAACATGGTCAGGATTGTTGATGAAAAGTTGAGCGATTCCAATGGTTTTTGTGAAGAGGATAGAAGGTCCCACTACTTAACAATAATAAACTTCACTGATTTTTCGTTGTTGCGTTTGATTATGATGAGTGCTCAGTTTTTGGATTTTGCGTCAACCAGTCCTGAATTCATAGAATAAGCGCAACGCTTGAAACGAGAGGCAGAGAGCCAGCCACCGGTAGAATCCAGGCTCTCACACCGAAGGATTCAAGCGCAGATGACTACGCATTACCGGCAGCTGACTCAGGGACAACGTTACCAGATTGAGGCTGGCTTGAGCGCCGCAGAGAGCCAGGCGAGCATTGCAAAGCGGGTCGGCGTGCATCCCTCGACGATCAGTCGCGAGGTTCGCCGCAACAGCACCCAGAATATCTACAAGGCTGTTTCTGCGGCCCATGAAAGTGATGCTCGTCGAGCGGGTGCGCGCAAGTTTTGCAAGCCGGCGACATGGCTCAGCCATCATCTCCCGGTGTGGCTCAAGCATGGCATGAGTCCGGAGCAGATCGCCCAGCGGTTGAAGCAGGAGCAGCCAAGCCGGGCGGTCAGCCATGAGTGGATTTATCGGTTCATTGCCGCCGAACAGCGCGCCGGTGGTGAGCTTTATACCTATCTGCGACATCGCCGAAAGCGCTACCGGAAACGCTATGGAAGCCACGATCGGCGCGGGCAGCTGCGTAATCGCGTGTCAATCAGTGAACGCCCAGCCGAGGTCGAAAGCCGCGAGCGCCTGGGGGACTGGGAGGGCGATACGGTACATGGACTGGGCGGTAACCTGGTGACCCTGGTTGATCGCAAAAGCGGCTATCTGAGCGCCTATCCGGTCAAGCGCAGAACGCGCCGGCAGGTAACGCGGGCGATCAATCTGATGCTTCAGGGCCATGCCGCTCACACGCTGACGCTGGATAACGGAAGGGAGTTTGCCGGGCATGAACGCATCGCGCTACGGAGCCAGTGCCAGGTCTTTTTTGCAGACCCCTATTCATCCTGGCAACGTGGCACCAATGAAAACACCAACGGTCTGCTCCGCCAGTATTTCCCCAAGGGCAGCGACTTCAGCAAGCTGACCGTCGAAGCCGTCAATCGGACAGTAGCGAGGATCAATCTACGCCCGCGCAAGCGCTTGGGCTGGAAGACGCCGTACGAAGTGCATACAGGGGTGAGCGTTGCACTTATGTGTTGAATTCAGGAGTTATTTGCGGTCTAATTCGGCGTTTAATTCCGTGCTTGGTAGTGTTGAGCTGAGCTACGATTTGTATTGAGGTCTTGAATCGCTTGGCGGAGCTTGGCCGAGATATCCGTAATGTCGACGGGAGTACGAAGAGCCAAGGCGACCTAACGCCTTTTCTTAAATAAGGAGCGAACCTTGGACAAAGATCGCCAGGACTACTTTCTAAAACTGGAAGTGATCCCGCCTAAGTTACTGGCCAAGATTCTAATAGAAAAGCGTCAGCCAAAAGGCTTTTCGGGTTGGATTCTAAAAAACGAAATCAGACCAATAAGCATCTACTGTTACCTCTACGCCAAGTATGGCCCACCTAATGGTTTCATGAATTTTCTGAGGAATGATTCTTCCGATAACTTAATACATTGGGAATGGACCCTAATGAATGATGACGGCATGGTCATGTTTCAAGGTCATAACTACCGTACCGAAGTTCAGTTTTTAGGAAGTTTTAACCGGCCAGAGATTACCAAAGCTAATCTTGTATCGCAAATCAGGGCAGACCTTGGTGCTTATGGCAAGCAGATGACGGCCATTCGTATGCAGCTTGAAAAGTGGACTGAGTTTGTGAATCCTTACTACAGCATAGAATCAACGATTGAGACTCAGCTCAACAAGCTGAGAGAGCTTAACTTGTCACCAGCAGTAGACAGAGTGCATACCCCCACCTCCGCAGAGGAAATGCAAACCTATCAAGAAAGATTTTCGGAGATGGCTGAAAGATACACCTTCGGCACCGGACTCGCATTCGGCTTGAGGTGCATGCTTCCTGTGCTGGCAGAAACCTTCATCAATCTTTTAATCTTCGCACTAGCCAAAAGCGAGATGAGGGAAGACGACCTCAAGTACAGGAACTTTGTTTCAGGCACGATATCAAATAGACTACAACTACTGCATATTAACTGCATGGGATTTGAGCGACCGGTTGATCATTCACACGTCTCTTGTAGAAGCTTCTATCAGCTCATGAATGACAGGAACGATTTGCTGCACGGAAACTTTAACGTCAACAAGCTAAAAATCGGTGAGGTGTACTTTAATGGTAGCGTGCCAGTGAAGTACGAGTATGGTGATCTATGGCAGGACACGCTTGGCGTTAGAATCGAAAGTGTCAAGCTTGAACATATTGAGGCTAACTACTCTGTCGTTCGGGAGTTTATCTCCTATTTGCTGTCACTGCTCTCGGAGAAGGTTAAGTATCAGATTGAACTCATCATGAGCGTTCGTGATCTTGGGTATAGCGAAAAGATGAGTAGAATGGGGGTGCTTTTCTCTTCAAGAGCTGTAGAGGGTTTCATGTTCTTTGAGAGTGAATTCATGACTTCAGAGCCTTCACCAGACGAATGACCTTTTACGGTATAAATCCCCGCCGCCGCCCGGAAAGACTTTGCATTGTTGGAACTGCTTCAAATCTAACTGCCAAAAATAATGAATGGGCTGTGTGGTGTGTTGCCAACCTGAGTTTGAACTGCGAGTGGGTCGAGATCGGCTCTTTTCAATTCTGCGTGAAAGACGTTTATTGGTAGCCCGCAAGAGGGCTTATCACAAGACGACCGACAGCCATCATCGCTTTCGACGCCATCCAAACCTGCTCAAACCAGGACCTGATCAGGTCGTTCCAAATGGCCCGGAACAAGTATGGGTGGCTGATATCATCTACTTGCCAACTCAGGACGGAGTGGCCTACCTAAGCCTTGTGACGGATGTTTTTTCGCGAAAGATCGTGGGGTATCACGTGCATGAAAGCCTGCACACCCAGTCTGTGGCGCATGCGTTGCGCCAGGCAGTAAAACACCGTCGAACGGATCAACCGCTGATCCATCATTAAGACAGAGGCAGCCAGTATTGCTCGGGAATGTACCAGGAACTGCATGCGAAATACGGCATCCGGTGTTCGATGACAGACGGCTATGACTGCTACCAGAACGCGTTGGCAGAGCGCGTCAACGGTATCTTGAAGACAGAGCTTTTGCTCCAGCGACCACAGGACTTAATGCAAGCGAAAAAGATGGTGAGTGAGTCGGTGTCGATCTATAACGGCGAGCGCCCGCACCTGTCGTTGAAATACAAAACGCCCGATGCTGTACATCGGGCGTTGGGGTGAAACAGGTGTAAACCTATTTCAGGACTAGACACTGAAATTTGGGCAAAGGAAAGTCAAGACGCCGGGCGGCGTCCTTTCAGGGCTTGTATGTCCAATCAGGCGAAAAGCGTCGCCACCGCCAGCAGGCAAATTACCTGGGCGAACAGCTGGCAGCGTATTTCGCCAAGCGTGGTCGCCATATTACTCATTTGTCCGGCATACATAGCGGGAACCCTCATTGTCGGCGTGACACCGTGAATGAACTGCAAGTACACACAGCTGCACCGTGGAGTATAGGTGCAGATCAGGAATTTTCCCTGCCGACGCCATAGCGAGTTCATCCTCCCGTCTTTTCCAAAAAAACTGCGCTGAATCTCTCCATGGTGCCGTACCCCCGATGCCATCCCCCCACAAAAATTATTGGTTTGCAGCAACAATTTTTCTTGTTGGACACCCCCGTCCCCAGGCAGCAAAGTTGCCGCCACTGACGCTCGACCTTCCAGGTCAACAATAAAAAACCGAGCCGATTGCACGCCATTTTCATGCTGTGAGCCCTTTGCCCACATCCTGCTGTAATGGCGCCGCAGCGCGCACTAAAGGACCTCTTCGCCATGCAAACTGTTGTGAACTTATGGCCGTTGATCGGCGTACTTGTCATCGTGGTCGGCTTTGTATTGCGCTTCAATCCGCTGTTGGTGGTCACCGCGGCCGCCATCGCCACCGGGCTTGCCGCACAGTTCCCGCTGGAAAAAATTCTCGCCACCATGGGCGATGGCTTCCTTCAGACCCGTGCCTTGCAACTGATTCTGTTATTGCCGCTGGCGGTGATTGGCCTGCTGGAACGCCATGGCCTGCGCCTGCATGCGCAGAACTGGATTGCACGCTTCGAACGCGCCACGGTCGGGCGTTTGTTGATCATCTATCTGTTTGTGCGTGAGTCCACGGCGGCCATGGGGTTGACGAGCCTGGGTGGGCATCCGCAGATGGTGCGGCCGCTGCTGGCGCCGATGGCCGAGGGCGCCGCAGAAAAACGTTATGGCAAGCTGCCTGACAAGCTACGCCACAAGGTACTGGCCATGTGCGCTGCCACCGACAACGTCGGGTTGTTCTTTGGTGAGGACATCTTCGTGGCCTTTGGTGCGATTGCGTTGATGCACACCTTCCTGCTTGGCTCGGGGATTGATGTGGAGCCGCTGCACATTGCGGTGTGGGGCATCCCGACGGCGATCTGCGCCTTCATCATTCACGCTATCCGGTTGCATCGTTTCGACCGGCGCTTGACCCGCGAAATGAGCTCGGCCACCGCTCCAGTGGAGGCTGCTCAATGATTATTTCCATTCAATACCTGTACTGGCTGGCGGGCGTGCTGTTGCTGATCACCGCCGGCATGATCCTGCTCGACCGTTCCCACCCCAAGCGCTGGTCCAGTGCGCTGTTCTGGTTGTTGTTCGCCGTACCGTTCCTTATAGGCGAGCGCTTGCCTTCGGTGGTCATCGGAGTGGGTGTGGTGGTGATGGCATTGATTGCGGGCTTGGGCGGCGTTGGTCGTGGCCAGCATGCCGAATTGCACGACAAGGCGTCCCGCGCCAGTGCCGGGCGCCTGGGCCACAAACTGTTCATCCCGGCGTTGGCGATTCCGCTGACCACGGTGATTGGCTCAGTGTTGCTCAAACACACCGAAATCGGTGGTGTACCGCTGCTGGACCCGAAGAACACCACCTTCGTCTCCCTGGGCATCGGTTGCCTGATCGCCCTTGGCCTGGCCTGCTGGCTGACCCGGGATACGCCGGTACAAGCGTTACGCGAATCCCGTCGCCTGACCGAAGCCCTGGGCTGGGCCATGGTGCTTCCGCAAATGCTGGCGATGCTCGGGCTGTTGTTCAATGAGGCCGGGGTGGGCACGGCGGTCGCTCATGTCACCACCACCTACATCAACCTGGACTACAAGTTGGTGGCGGTGATGGTCTATGTGTTGGGCATGGCCTTGTTTACCGTGATCATGGGCAATGGTTTTGCGGCCTTTCCGGTGATGACCGGTGGCGTCGGTGTGCCGGTGCTGGTGGGGATTTACGGTGGCAACCCTGCGGTGATGGCGGCCATTGGTATGTTCTCGGGCTATTGCGGTACGTTGATGACGCCCATGGCGGCCAACTTCAATATCGTACCGGCGGCGCTACTGGAACTGCCGGACAAAAATGCGGTGATCAAGGCCCAGATACCCACGGCGCTGATGATGCTGGTGGTCAATATCGTGCTGCTTTACCTGTTGATGTGAGGTCATTGTGCAAAACGTATTGCTGACGGGCTTCGAGCCCTTTGATAAGGCGGCGGTAAACCCTTCTTGGGAGGCCGTGCGCCAGTTGGACGGTGTGCCGTTGAGCGAGGGCGTGAAGATAGTTGCGCGTTGCTTGCCCTGCGCATTTGCCACCGCCGCCGAGACCTTGCTGCAGTTGATCAACGAACTGCAGCCGGCAATGGTCATCGCCACGGGCCTGGGGCCTGGGCGCAGTGATATTTCCATCGAGCGCGTTGCGATCAACGTTAACGATGCGCGTATTCCCGACAATCTGGGCGTTCAGCCAATTGATACCTCAGTGGTGGAGGGCGGCCCGGCGGCGTACTTCTCGACGTTGCCGATCAAGGGCATGGTCAAGGCGGTGCGTGAGGCGGGTATTGCGGCCTCGGTATCGCAGACGGCGGGGACGTTTGTGTGCAACCAGGTGTTTTATCGTTTGCAGCACGCCTTGGTGGGGACTGGGGTGCGCAGTGGGTTTATTCACGTTCCCGGCTTGCCCGGATCGAGCGAGCCGTCGATGGTGCTATCGACAACCGTGGAAGGGCTGCGGGTTGCGGCGCTGGCAGCCTGGCAAACCCAGGCGGATGTCGTCCTTGCCGGTGGCCAGATCAGCTGACAGCTGTACGCTGTGTTGCAATTTCAACTACAGTTCCAGCACACCCTTGCCTCGGAAAGTCGCCATGTTAAAGCGTACGAAACTTGTATCGGCTGCGTTGTCGCTTGCACTGTCCGTCACCAGTGGCCTTGCCCTTGCAGATCCAGGTAATGGCAAAGGCCAAGGCAATAACAAGGGTGACGCCTATGGTGGGCAGGACAACGGCAAAGGTCACGGTAATAACAAAGGTAATGCCCAGGGCGGGCCGGGTAAGGCCAAAGACAAGGGCGGCCAATCCAGAAATGACTTCAGCGTTGATCGCGGTCTTGTACTGAACGTGCTGGGCGGTCACCGCGATTATTGGCGCCCAGGGCCAGCCTTGCCGCCTGGCATTCAGAAAAACCTGGCACGCGGCAAGCCACTGCCGCCCGGTATTGCCAAGAAGCTGGACGGCCGCTTGCTGGGGCAGTTGCCTCGTTATGATGGTTACGAATGGCAGCAAGCGGGAACCGACTTGATATTGGTGGCCATTGCGACCGGTATCATCTACGAAGTTCTGAACGGTGCGTTTGATTGAGGTGCCGCGCCCTCAGGCTTCACGGCCGGGGAAAAACAACTCAAAACAGGTCACGCCATCTTCACTGCTTACACGGTACCGCCCGTTATGCAGTTGCATGATGGTCGCCACGATCGAGAGTCCCAGGCCGTTGGACTGGGATGACCGCTCGCGGGATTCATCGACCCGGTAGAACCGTTCGAACAGCCGCGGCAGGTGCTCAGCCGGGATCGTCTGGCCTTGGTTGCTGACTTTCAGGTTGATGCCCGCGCCATCCGGCACTGCCTGGATACTCAGCTCCGAGCCCGGCGCGCCATACTTGATGGCGTTGGCACACAGGTTGGCCAAGGCACGGCGCAGCAGCATCGGTTCAGCCCAGATCACCCCTTCGCCCAAGGCCGTGATGTGCATGTCCACATCACCGGCCAGCCCCTCGAAGTAATCCGCGATGCGTTCCACTTCATCCGCCGCGTCCAGCGCCTGGCGTTGGCGCAGTGCGCTGGCGGGGTCGGTGCGGGCCAGGAACAGCATGTTGTCGAGCATCCGCGCCAGGCGCTCCAGCTCTTCGACATTGGAGGCCAGCAGTTGCTGGTAGCTCTCGATGCTGCGCTGCTGCTGCAGGGCCACCTGGGTTTCGCCGAGCAGGTTGTTGATCGGGGTGCGCAGTTCATGGGCCATATCGGTGGACACTTGGCCCAGTTGTACAAAGCCTTTGGCCAGGCGCTCAAGCATGGTGTTGAACGAGTCGATCATGGGCAGCAATTCTTTCGGCGCGCCGTGGCTGTCGAGGCGTTCGGCCAGGTTGCTGACGCCGATCCTTTGGGCATGCCGGGCCAGGCGGCGCAACGGCAGCAAGCCGCGATGAACCAGCAGGTAACCCACCAGCGCCAGGATGATCGCGGCGATACTCGCCTGGATGTAGACGCTGAGTCGATAACTGGCGAGCACGGCGGTGCGCTCGGTCATCAGGCGGCCGCTGGTGATTTGCAAGCTGCCCAGGTCGCCGGAGTCGATGGCCACGGCCACCAGCGAGAAGGGAATGCCGTTCAGGCCTGGCAAATGTTGCACGTCGCTCAATATGAGCCGGTGATCCTTGGGCAGCGGCTGGATCGACGGCAACTCAATATTTCCCGGGTTTACCAGCAGCAGCGGCTGCTGGCCGGGTGCGGCGATACTCAGCACCGATTCGCGGTTGCCCAACATGTTCTGGAACAGCTCTGGCTTGGTCTTGATCAAGTCCAAGGTATTGCTGTCGTTAAGCAGGTTGCGCAACTGATCCACTCGCGATATCAGCGCGGCGTCATCGCGGCGGATCAGTTCGCGCTCCAGCTCCCGGTACAGCGCCACGCCCAGGGTTGCCAGCAGGGCGAAGGCGAGCAGGGCGAAGATCAATGCCAGGCGCAGGGTCAGGGAGTAAGGGTGCTGGCGGCTCATGGCTGGGTATCGAAGCGGTAGCCAATGCCCCGCACGCTGTGGATCAGCTTGAGCTGGAACGGGTCGTCGATTTTCAGGCGCAGGCGGCGCACGGCGACATCCACCACATTAGTGTCGCTGTCGAAGTTCATGTCCCATACCCGCGAAGCAATCAGCGAGCGGGACAGCACTTGGTCCTGGTGCGTGGCAAACAGGTGCAGAAGGGCGAACTCTTTGTTGGTCAGGGTAATGCGCGTGCCGGCGCGGGTGACCCGACGTTTGAGTACGTCAATGTGCAGGTCGGCGATGTGCAGTTGCTCTTCATCCCGGCTCGGGCCACGACGGTTGAGGGTACGCAGGCGCGCCACCAGTTCGGCGAACGAAAAGGGCTTGATCAGGTAGTCATCGGCACCCAGTTCAAGGCCTTTGATGCGGTCGGCGATATCATCGCGGGCGGTGAGGAACAGCACCGGCGTATCGGCCTCTTTGCGCAGGCGACGCAGCACTTCCCAGCCATCCATTTTCGGCATCATCACGTCGAGTACGATCACGTCGAAGGGCGTTTCAAGGGCCTGGTGCAAACCGTCCACGCCATCGCGGGCCAGGCTCACACAATGCCCCAGCTCCTGCAGGCCATTGAGCAGATAATTGCCGGCCTTGGGTTCGTCTTCGACTACAAGGATGTTCATGGGAAGTGCTCTGCTTCAATAAGTTGCGCCAGTGTAGCCCGATCAATTGTCATTGGCGCAACCGGTGCCCTGGACTTGGTAATCCAGCACATGTTCGCGGTCTTGGTGGTCCAGGTAGCGCAGTTGCGCCGGCACAACCCCGCATTGGCCGTAGGTGTCGGTGCTCGACAGCACCTTGGCGACATCCAGGTGCACGAAGAAGCCGGTTTTGTCATGGATCACGTTGGCGGCGGGGGCGGCGTCGGCAGCGAATACCGAGCCAGTGACGAGCAAAGCGGCGAAGCCCAGGGCAATCAGTTTCATGGTGGTGTCTCACGTTCCGGGTGGGTAGTGAGCTCACGGTAACCAGGCGACCCCAACAGCCAACCAACAGGATCATGACAAGTTCGTCATTTTTGCCTCGGAACTGACGGGCCAGATCTCGGCGTTTACAAGCGTCAAGGTGATCCGTAGATTGCAGGGGCCCAGCCCATGAGGAAGCCGTGCAGTGTCCAGCCCAACTCCAAACGTATTTACCCGGCGTTACCGCGCCTTTCTGTTCGATATGGACGGGACCCTGCTCAACTCCATTGCGGCTGCGGAGCGCGTGTGGGGCATCTGGGCTGCACGGCATGGCTTGGATGTGGAAGCGTTCCTGCACACCATTCATGGTGCCCGCGCGATTGATACGATCACCCGCCAGGCGTTGCCGGGTGTCGATCCACAGGTAGAAGCCCAATGGATCACCGAGGCTGAGCTGGACGATGTCGAAGGCATCGTGGCAGTTCCCGGCGCGGTGGCGTTTTTGGCCAGCCTGCCCGTCGATCAATGGGCGTTGGTCACCTCTGCGCCAAAAGCGTTGGCCGTGCGCCGGCTGCAAGCGGCGGGCATTCCGGTGCCGGCGGTACTGGTGACAGCCGAAGATGTAAAGACGGGCAAGCCCGATCCGGCCTGTTATGTGCTGGGTGCCCAGCGCCTGGGCGTGCCGGTGCAAGACTGCCTGGTGTTCGAGGACGCCACAGTGGGCATTCAGGCTGGGGAAGCGGCGGGGGCGGATATCATGGTGGTGACCTCGACACACATGGCGCCGATGGTGACTGCCTATGCTTGCATCGAGGAATATAGTGCGTTGAAAGCCGAGCGTGGGGCTGATGGCTTGCTGTCCTTAAGTCCGTTACCGGTCTCGGCCTTCCAGGCAGTCGAGGGAGTCTGATAGCGCCTGCAACCGGCTGTTTTTCATGCCTTGGCGCGACATCACCATTTCCCTGAGTATCTCGGTGGCGAGCTGGTTGATGGCCTCTGTACCGTGATAGTGCGCACGCACGATGCCGGTAATCGCGAAGTGATCGGTCTCTGGGCCGCTGAGCACGGCTGACAGGGTGCCGTCGGCATGCAGCGTGCACTCAACCCTGTAGCTCGGCAGGCGTTCTGCCAAGGCTTTTTCGATTTGGGATTTGTTGAGGGTGTCCATCTGCTTTTGCACCTTTGATTAGCTGCGCAACGCAAGCCCAATGATAGGTGGTGGTGCGGCGGTGTAAATACCGGCGATCCGATAACCGCTAAACGCCCTCAGCGTGCGGCTTTTTCATGGGCGCGATGAGCGGCGCGCTGACACAGCTTGCGCAAGATCACCTTCTGGATGGGCTTGAGGCAGAACACAAGCAGGTAGCCACAGAGTAGAAGCGCCAGATCCACCCAGGAATGGGTGTCGGGATCGGCCCCTTCAACTTCCATTCTCAGGCCACACCCGAGTGCCACGAAGGTCAGCCCTATCAACAGGGCAATCATCCAGGATCTGGAAACAAGGGATTGCGACGCGGCTGGCCTCATCGACGTGTTCCTGAAATGCACTCGGATGGCAGGATAAAGTGTCAGAAATTGGGCTGCCAATAGCGCGACAAGTTCCGGATACCCTGACAGTTTCATCTTGCAGCGAAGGGAAAGCTCAAGGCGCGCTGGTCACGCGGGGAAACGCGAGCAGGCCAATTGGGTTTTCGCCAGCCGTTACAGTGAACGAAAAGGCTGGCTACTGGAGGCGTTTCAAGGCGTCTGGTTTTTGTCGGGTGCAGTCAGGCCGGCCTGGATACGCTGGTAAATCTCCTCGCGATGCACGGCAACATCCTTAGGGGCGTTGATGCCGATTCGTACTTGCTGGCCGCTAACGCCCAGGATGGTGATCGTAATGTCATCACCGATGTTTATGCTTTCACCGACTTTGCGGGTGAGTATAAGCATGGACTTCTCCTTGAATTACTTTTAAGGACACATGTTTCAGACAGGGTAGGTGTCGGATGTGTGTAGCTTACTGCGAAGCGCTTCCCTGTGACTGCCTCTTTCTAGGACGCATAGAGGCGACATTAATTCCCATGGCGGTATCATACAGGTCGCGATACATGATTCGCATTGTTTAAGCCAACGTTTATGACGGCCAGAATAGACAGTGAATGGTAAAGTTGCCTCTTTGATCCTCAAAGGAGCAGGGCAGTGCGTAAAGTAGCGATGGCAATTGTGGTGTTGGCGTTGGCCGGATGCGGTGAAGGTAAGTCGGTCGATGCCCCCAAGGCCAAGCCTGCCGTGACCGAAAGCCTGCCGCAAACCGGTGCGATTGCCGCTCAGGAGTGGGATATACGGGTCGGCCCGCCGGACCACAAGCTGCAGGCGATCACCGACCTGACCGCCTGGTTGCTGGAACACGGCTTCAATTTCTATATCGTCAAAGTCGACGGCAAGGATGAGGTGCTATTGGGGCCGTTCGCGACCAAAGCCGAGGCCGAAGCCAAGCAGGCGCTGCTAAACGAAAAAATGGCACGGGCCAAGAAAAACGACACCGTGTCGGAGATCATCGAACACAAGGCTGCGCAGTAGCAGCAGGCCAGGTGGGCGGGCAGCCCCGCCCACGTTCAGCCGCAGGCCTTCAGGTTGACCGGGCCGACGAACTCATTGCCGCGCCCCATCACGCAAGCCACGGTCTGGTTGCGCTGGCGCTCCCAGGTTTGCACCGGATAGGTCTTGTTCCAGGCTTCATACAATTGCCGGTCCTGCTTCGACAGGCGTAGGCCGTATTGCTTGCTCATATAAAAATACGTACGTGCGATCATTCCGCGAATGGACGGGCGCGGCATGACTTTCTTTGCCTTGAAGTCCACCTGGGTCAGGCATGAGCCATACTGCCCGCTTTGCACCGGCAGCCAGCCAAAGCTGAAGTTGTTACGGTCGCCATTCACTTCGCCGATGCTCGGCACCAGATTGTGCAGGTCTGCCTCGGCGCGCTTGAACACCTCATCATGGCGCGTGCAGTTTTTTCGCCCGCCATTTTGCCAGCATTGGCGCAGATGCCCGATTTGCCAGGCCGGTACGATGTGTTCCCACTCAATGCGCGCGGCGCGGTTGGCGTTTTTGCGGGGGATGTAACCGCAGGCTTTCAGGTTGACCCGGTTACCGGTGTATTTGCAGCCGCAATAAAATTCGGTGGATTGCGGCGCGTAGAGCTTCCAGGCGATTTTCTTGGCTTCGCTGAAGGTTCGAGGGGCTTGGGCGTTGGCGGTGACGGTTAAAAACAGACAGCACACAGCAATAAAACGGGCACTCATTGAATCAATCTTCCTTCGGCACAACCCAGAAAATCTGCACGCCACCGTCATCTCGATAGGCGAGGGTGACGTTGTCGTTTTCCGAAATCTCTTCCAGTAAACGTTGCCAATCGGTCTCCGGTTCATCGGGTAAACGGAAGATCAACGCTGCCTTGGCTTTTTGGGCGTTGGTCGAATTGATGATTTTTTGCACGCGGATAGCCAGGCGCTGGTAGGCGTCAGGCGATGCAGGGGCTGCGGAAGAGGGCTTTGCCACAGAACATTCCTTAATTGGCTGTACGCACATACAGTATTTAACTGTAGGCAATTTCGCAACTGCTTAAATTTCAAGAAGTTCGTCTGACAGCGAATCAGGAAGTTTGTTGAGGTGCGGGGGGAGAGGGGTTGAATATGGCGAGGGAGCAAGCTCCCTCGCCACAAAAGCATCTACAGGTGAATCAGCAGGGATCAGTATTCCCAGAAGATCCGTTGCAGTTCCTTGCTGTCCTGGGTCTTGGTCAGTGCGACCATGGCCAGGATGCGGGCTTTCTGCGGGTTCAGGTCAAGGGCGGCGACCCAGTCGTATTTGTCGTCTGGCTGTTCGGCGTTACGCAGAACCATGCCACCGGCGTTGACGTGGGAAGAACGAATGATCTGCACGCCTTGCTTGCGCAATTCCACCAGTGCTGGAACGACCTTGGACGATACCGAGCCATTGCCGGTACCGGCGTGAATGATCGCTTTGGCGCCCGCTTGGGCCAATGCTTTGTAAGCGGTGTCGCTCACGTTGCCGTAGCCGTAGGCAATTTCAACGTCAGGCAGGCTTTTGATGGTCTTGATGTCGAACTCAGAATCCATGGTGTGACGCTTGGCCGGCAGGCGGAACCAGTAGGATTTGCCTTCAACGACCATGCCCATTGGCCCCCATGGGCTCTTGAAGGCTTCGGTTTTGATGTTGATCATCTTGCTGACGTCGCGACCCGATTGGATCTCGTCGTTCATGGTCACCAGCACGCCTTTGCCGCGGGCTTCCTTGCTGCCTGCGACCGCAACGGCGTTGTACAGGTTGAGCATGCCGTCTGCCGACATCGCGGTGCCTGGGCGCATGGAGCCGACGACCACGATAGGCTTGTCGGTTTTTTCCACAAGGTTCAAGAAGTAGGCGGTTTCTTCAAGGGTGTCGGTGCCGTGGGTGATCACGATGCCATCCACGTCCTTGCTGTCGGCCAATTCGGCGACACGGCGACCCAGTTGCAGCAGGTTTTCGTTATTGATGCTTTCCGACGCAATTTGCATTACTTGTTCGCCGCGAACATTGGCGATCTGGCTAAGCTCAGGAACGCCGGCGATCAGTTGTTCGATGCCGACTTTGGCTGCCTGGTAGGTGGCGCTGTTGGCCGCGCTGGCGCCGGCGCCAGCGATGGTGCCGCCGGTGGCGAGGATGACGACGTTGGACAGTTTGGTCTTGCTTTCAACTTCCTTTGCCTGGGCGGCAACGGGGAACAGCAGCAGAAGGGCCAATGCGCCCGGAATAACGTTCTTCAATGCAGATTTCATTATTTTTCTCTCTGGTTTTTGATGAGTGCTGTAGCAGGTTCATCTAGAACACCCGGGCGGTTCTGAACGCCGCGAGGTGCTGAGAAAGAGCAGGATTTGTACCAGGCTGAGTATGTTGGTTTTTTTAAATTAACTTATTGATTTAAAACAACTTAAAGCAAGATTTCGGTTTGGTGGGGGTCGGTGCTGTCCGGCTTTCCGAACGAGAAGGGCTGTGGTGTTCGGTTGTCCGAAAAGCGTTCACGATTTGTCCGGGCACCCTGCATGATCATTCGCCACCCAGGCTGTCGTTTCAGCGAAGGTCAGAGAGGGCGAGCTTGCTTAAACGTATCAGCGGCCGATAGCTGAAGGGAGGGCGTGGAGGGCGTCCGTGAAAGCCTTGCTGCTACCGTTGACAAATCTCGACAAGGTTCTCATAGTTTACTCAACGCAAACGTTTGCGAGATGTTTCACTGCGCCCTTGGCACATCGTGACAGCTCGTATCAGCCGCCCAAGTGGGAGGGCTGCCGAAGGGGTCTTCGGTGCAAGCGTTGCTCACAATAATCATAAGATCGGAGTGAACCCATGAAGCTGCCATTTGCTGGACGTCTTCTTGCTGTTGCTGTGCTTGCTGCCGCATCCGCCGCTTTGCCTCTCTCTTCTGCATTTGCCGATGACGCTGCCAAAACGCCTACCGTGGGTTTGGTGATGAAGTCCCTTGCCAATGAGTTTTTCGTCACCATGACCGACGGTGCGAAGGACTACCAGAAAGCGCACCCAACAGAATTCAAGTTGATCTCCAACGGCATCAAGAACGAAACCGATACCAGCGCGCAGATCGCCATTGTCAACGAAATGATCAACGCCAAGGTCGATGCGCTTGTCATCGCTCCCGCCGACTCCAAGGCACTCGCCAGTGTGCTGAAGAAAGCTTCCGATGCCGGTATCAAAGTCGTCAACATCGACAACCGCCTGGACCCGGAAGTACTCAAAAGCAAAAACCTCAATATCCCGTTCGTAGGCCCGGATAACCGCAAAGGCTCCAAGCTGGTGGGCGACTACCTGGCCAAGCAACTGGCCGCCGGTGACAAGGTCGGCATCATCGAGGGCGTACCCACTACCACTAATGCCCAGCAGCGCACCGCAGGCTTCAAGGATGCGATGGACGCGGCAGGCATGAAGATTGTTTCCACCCAATCCGGTAACTGGGAAATCGACCAAGGCAACAAGATCGCGGCAGCGATGCTGAGCGAAACACCGGATATCAAGGCGCTGTTGGCCGGTAACGACAACATGGCGCTGGGCGCTGTTTCCGCCGTGCGTGCGGCAGGCAAGGCCGGCAAGGTGCTGGTTGTGGGTTATGACAACATTGACGCGATCAAACCAATGCTCAAGGACGGTCGTGTGTTGGCCACCGCTGACCAGGCCGCTGCCCAGCAAGCCGTGTTTGGTATCCAGAACGCGCTGAAGCTGGTCAAGGGTGAGAAAGTCGATGCCAAAGATGGCGTGATCGAAACCCCGGTCGAGCTCGTCATCAAGCAGTAATCCTGGCAGTACCCAACAGCGCCTGCTCGTCCTGAGCGGGCGCCTGGAGATTTTCCTATGTCATCTTCCGCCCCGAACGCTGTCCTCTCGGTCAGCGGTATCGGTAAGACCTATGCCCAACCGGTTCTGTCCGACATCACCCTGACGCTCAATCGCGGGGAAGTGTTGGCGCTGACCGGTGAGAACGGCGCAGGCAAAAGCACCTTGTCGAAGATCATCGGTGGCTTGGTCACGCCCACTACCGGGCACATGCAATTCAATGGTCAGGATTACCGCCCCGCCAGCCGCACCCAAGCCGAAGCCTTGGGCGTGCGCATGGTCATGCAGGAACTCAACCTGCTGCCGACGCTGACCGTGGCTGAGAACCTATTCCTGGATAACCTGCCGAGCCGCTGTGGCTGGATCAGCCGCAAACAACTGCGCAAAGCCGCGATCGAAGCCATGGCCCAAGTCGGCCTGGACGCGATCGACCCGGACACGCTGGTGGGCAGCCTGGGCATCGGTCACCAGCAAATGGTCGAGATCGCCCGTAACCTGATCGGCGACTGCCATGTACTGATCCTCGACGAGCCCACGGCGATGCTTACTGCTCGTGAAGTCGAGATGCTGTTCGAACAAATCACGCGCCTGCAGGCTCGAGGCGTGGCGATCATTTATATTTCTCACCGGCTCGAAGAGTTGGCCCGTGTCGCCCAGCGCATTGCGGTATTGCGCGACGGCAAGCTGGTCTGCGTCGAGCCGATGGCCAATTACAACAGTGAGCAGTTGGTGACCTTGATGGTCGGTCGCGAACTGGGTGAACACATCGATTTGGGCCCGCGCACCATCGGAGGCCCGGCCTTGACGGTGAAGGGCCTGACCCGTTCGGACAAGGTCCGCGATGTGTCCTTTGAAGTGCGCGCCGGTGAAATCTATGGCATTTCCGGCCTGATCGGCGCCGGCCGCACCGAATTGCTGCGCCTGATCTTCGGCGCCGACCCGGCCGACAGCGGCACCGTGGCCTTGGGTTCGCCGGCCAAGGTGGTGAGCATTCGCTCGCCGGTGGACGCGGTCGGTCATGGTATTGCCTTGATCACCGAAGACCGCAAGGGTGAGGGCCTGCTGTTGACCCAATCCATCAGCGCCAACATCGCCCTGGGCAACATGCCGGAAATTTCCGGCGGTGGCGTCGTCAACAGTCGCAACGAAACCGCTCTGGCCAAGCGCCAGATCGACGCCATGCGTATCCGCAGTTCCAGCCCGACGCAACTGGTGTCCGAGCTGTCGGGTGGTAACCAGCAGAAGGTGGTGATTGGCCGCTGGCTGGAGCGCGATTGCGCGGTGATGCTGTTCGATGAGCCCACCCGTGGTATCGACGTCGGTGCCAAGTTCGACATCTACGCTTTGCTCGGTGAGTTGACCCGTCAGGGCAAAGCGCTGGTAGTGGTGTCCAGTGACCTGCGTGAGCTGATGCTGATCTGTGACCGCATCGGTGTGTTGTCCGCCGGGCGGCTGATCGAGACCTTCGAGCGTGACAGCTGGACCCAGGACGAATTGCTCGCCGCCGCCTTTGCCGGCTATCAGAAACGTGATGCGCTGCTCAACGAAGCCGCGCCTAGGAATACCCCATGAAAACAAGCATTTCCCCCGGTAAAACTGGCGGCAACTTCTATGGCCTGGGTACTTACCTGGGGCTGGCAGGTGCCTTGCTGGCGATGATTGCGCTGTTCTCGGTGCTCAGCGATCACTTCCTGTCCTATGACACCTTCAGCACCCTGGCCAACCAGATTCCTGACCTGATGGTGCTCGCGGTGGGCATGACCTTCATCCTGATCATTGGCGGCATCGACCTGTCCGTGGGCTCGGTGTTGGCATTGGCAGCCTCGGCAGTCAGCGTGGCGATCCTGGGCTGGGGCTGGAGCGTGTTGCCCGCCGCCCTGTTGGGCATGGGCTGCGCGGCGTTGGCCGGCACCATCACCGGTTCCATCACGGTGGCCTGGCGCATTCCGTCATTTATCGTATCCCTCGGCGTGCTGGAGATGGCCCGCGGCGTGGCCTACCAGATGACGGGCTCGCGCACCGCTTATATCGGTGACTCATTTGCCTGGCTGTCCAACCCGATTGCTTTTGGTATTTCCCCGTCGTTCATCATTGCGCTGCTGGTGATTATTGCGGCCCAGTTGGTGCTGACCCGTACTGTGTTCGGGCGTTACCTGATCGGCATCGGTACCAACGAAGAAGCGGTGCGCCTGGCGGGTATTAACCCCAAGCCATACAAGATTCTGGTGTTCAGCCTGATGGGCCTGCTGGCCGGTGTGGCGGCGCTGTTCCAGATTTCGCGCCTGGAAGCGGCGGACCCGAATGCCGGTTCGGGCCTGGAGCTGCAAGTGATCGCCGCCGTGGTGATCGGCGGCACCAGCCTGATGGGCGGGCGTGGCTCGGTCATCAGTACGTTCTTCGGGGTGTTGATTATTTCGGTCTTGGCCGCCGGGCTGGCACAGATCGGCGCGACGGAACCGACTAAACGTATCATTACCGGCGCCGTGATCGTGATTGCCGTGGTCCTCGATACTTACCGCAGCCAGCGCGCCAGTCGGCGGGGCTGAACCATGGCAACGATCAAGGATGTGGCAGCGCTTGCAGGTATTTCCTACACCACCGTGTCCCATGTGGTGAACAAGACGCGCCCAGTCAGCGAGCCGGTACGCATCAAGGTCGAGGCGGCGATCAAGCAGTTGGACTACGTGCCCAGTGCCGTCGCACGCTCGCTCAAGGCCAAGACCACGGCCACCATCGGCCTGCTGGTGCCCAATAGCCTCAACCCGTATTTTGCCGAACTGGCTCGGGGTATCGAGGATTGCTGCGAGCGTAATGGCTATTGCGTGATCCTCTGCAACTCGGATGACGACGCAGAGAAACAGCGCAGTTACTTGCGCGTGTTGCTGGAAAAGCGCGTCGATGGCTTGATCGTGACATCCGTGGGCGGCGATGACAGTGGCCTTGCCGCGGGCTTGAGTGCAGTGCGCACGCCCATGGTGATTGTCGACCGGGCGCTGGATGGGATTGATGTGGACCTGGTGCGCATCGATCACGAAGAGGGCGCTTACCTGGCGACCCGGCACTTGCTTGAACTGGGGCACCGGGACATCGCCTGTATCGGCGGCCCTGGGCATACCCGCGTGGCGCAGATGCGCCTGGCGGGTTACCAGCGTGCATTGCGCGAGGCGGGCATCGAGGTGTTGGCCAGTCGTACCCTGGAAAGCGATTTCACCAGCACGGGCGGGTATGCCGCAGCCGTAGAGTTATTATCGCAACACCCGCCCAGCGCGATTTTCGCCAGCAACGATATGATTGGTTTTGGCGTGCTGCGCGCCGCCGCCGAGCGCAATGTGCGGGTGCCGGGCGAGCTGTCGGTCATCGGTTTCGATGACATCCAGATGGGGCGCTACGTCTACCCCGCGCTGACGACGGTCGGCCAGTCGATCCTGCAATTGGGCGAGACTGCGGCCGAATTATTACTGCAACGAATAGCAACACCCCAACTGCCGATCGATCAACGTATCGTGACGCCCAGTATTGTTTTGCGTGAGTCGACTGCGCCATTGGCTGATGTGTTCGCCCAATACCGCTGAACCGAATTGATGAGTACTGATGTATGCCAGCAAAAGTAGTGGTAATAGGCAGCTTGAACATGGACCTGGTCACTCGCGCCAGTCGCTTGCCGCGTGCCGGTGAAACCCTGATCGGCCAGACGTTCTCCACTGTGCCCGGCGGCAAGGGCGCCAACCAGGCCGTCGCCTCGGCACGCCTGGGGGCGAGTGTCGCCATGGTGGGATGCATCGGTACCGACGCCTATGGCAGCCAATTGCGCGATGCGCTGTTGGTGGAAGGGATCGATTGCCAGGCCGTCAGCACGGTGGACGGCTCCAGCGGTGTGGCATTGATCGTGGTCGATGACAGCAGCCAGAACGCCATTGTCATTGTGGCCGGCAGCAACGGTGAGCTGACGCCTGCGTCGCTGCGAACGTGCGACGCTGTGCTGCAGGCGGCAGACGTGATCATCTGCCAGCTTGAGGTGCCGATGGAGACTGTTGGGTATGCGCTCCAGCGGGGGCGCGAACTGGGCAAGACGGTCATTCTCAACCCGGCCCCGGCAAGCGGGCCGTTGCCCGCTGATTGGTATGCCTCGATCGATTATCTGATCCCCAATGAAAGCGAGGCCAGCGCTCTGAGTGGCGTGACGGTCGACTCCCTCGACAGCGCCAAGGTCGCCGCGACCGCGCTGATCCAGGCGGGCGCCGGTAAGGTCATCATCACCCTGGGCGCCCAGGGCGCGCTGTTTGCCGACGGCCAGAGCTTTGAGCACCTGGTGGCGCCGAAGGTCAAGGCGGTGGATACCACCGCTGCTGGCGATACCTTTGTCGGTGGCTTTGCCGCCGCGCTGGCCGCGGGCCAGAGCGAAGCCCGGGCGATCCGTTTTGGCCAGGTGGCGGCGGCATTGTCAGTGACCCGCGCCGGCGCTCAGCCTTCCATTCCTACGCTGCACGACGTACAAGGTTTTGTGCCCGCATGAAAAAGACACCTTTGCTGAATATCGCACTGTCGCGCGTGATCGCGTCCCTGGGTCACGGCGACATCCTGGTCATCGGCGATGCCGGCCTGCCGGTGCCTCCCGGCGTCGAACTGATCGACCTGGCACTGACTCAGGGCATCCCTGACTTCATCAGCACCTTGCGCATCGTGCTTAGCGAAATGCAGGTGGAAAGCCATGTGCTGGCAGAAGAGATCCTGCTGAAGCAACCGCCCGCGCTGACCGCGCTAAATGCGCTCACAGAGCAGGCTGCACTGGGTGAGCGCCGCCTGCTCAGCCATGACCAATTCAAGCAATTGAGCCGCAATGCCCGCGCCGTGGTGCGCACTGGCGAATGCCAGCCGTACTGCAATATCGCGCTGGTGTCCGGCGTAACGTTCTAGCGTCCCCCCAATGACAAGGAGTGCTTTATGCAACGTGGTCTACCTACCCTGAAAAACCTGTTCCGGAGTGTTCTGCTTTTGTCCGCGCTCACTGCTGCAAGCGCCCAAGCGGCGGAAAAAATCGACCTGATCATCGATACCGACCCGGGTGCCGATGACGTGGTGGCCTTGCTGTTCGCCATGGCCTCGCCGCAGGAGTTGAGCATTCGTGCGCTGACCACCGTCGCCGGCAATGTGCGCCTGGACAAGACCTCGCGCAACGCACGCCTGGCGCGCGAGTGGGCAGGGCGCGAGGACATCCCGGTGTACGCCGGTGCGCCAGCGCCGCTGCTGCGCAAACCGATCTACGCCGAGAATATTCATGGCAAGGAAGGCATCTCGGGCGTCACGGTGCATGAACCGAAAAAAGGTCTGGCCGAAGGCAATGCGGTCGACTATCTGATCAACACCCTGAGCAGCGCCAAGCCGCACAGCATCACCATCGCCATGCTCGGCCCGCAGACCAACCTGGCACTGGCACTGACTCAAGCGCCCGAAATCACCCAGGGCATCAAGGAAGTGGTCGTGATGGGCGGCGCCCACTTCAATGGCGGCAATATCACCCCAGTGGCTGAGTTCAACCTGTTCGCCGATCCGGTGGCGGCGGAGATCGTGCTCAAAAGCGGTGTGAAGTTGACCTACCTGCCGTTGGACGTGACCCATAAAGTCCTCACCAGCGACGCCCGCCTGAAGAAGATTGCGGACCTGAACAACAACGCGAGCAAGGTCGTTAGCAGTATTCTGAATGAGTACGTCAAAGGCGATATGGAGCACTACGGCATTCCGGGTGGCCCGGTCCATGACGCTACCGTGGTGGCGTACCTGCTCAAGCCTTCGCTGTTCAGCGGTCGTGAGGCCAATATGGTAGTCGACAGCCGCGAAGGCCCGACCTTCGGCCAGACCATCGTCGATTGGTACGATGGGCTCAAGCAGCCAAAGAATGTGTTCTGGGTTGAGAATGGCGACGCCCAGGGCTTCTTCGATCTGTTGACCGAGCGCCTGGCGCGTCTGAAGTAAGTTAGCGGGGCGGCACTCGTCGCCCGGTTCTAATCGCGCTCTTGGGCGCCCCTGTAGTCGGCCGGGTATTTCTCGAATATCTGGCCGATGAACGCTTGCGCCGCCTGGGTGCCCAGTTCCTTGACCAACAGATCGATACCAATGATCGCCAGTTCTTCCGGGCTTCCGGGGCTGTAGGAACTTTGCCCTTGGGGCCACTTGGCTTTGATGTCGGCTTGAAGCGTTACGGTGGTCATGGAAATCTCACGGGCTGAAAATGCGGGGTAGTGCACTGGAACGCCGTTCCAGAGGGGCGCAGTTAAGCATTTTGTACGGCATTTGGCACTGCTACTTAGGCATGAAGCAGCGGCTGTGCGACACTGTCGGCCTGTTAAATGGCCGGGAAACACCGCGTGCAAATCGATTTGAGCAACCCCGACAACCTGACGCTGGAGGCCGTGCGCCAACTGCTTGGCAGCGCCAGTGACGACGAACATACCCAGCTGCGGGTGAGCAAGGCAGGCGTTGCCTACATTTCTTCCGGCGTAGTCGGGGGGGCTGATATCGGTGGCCTGCTGTTTCGCCTGGAGACCTGGGCCAAGGGTTCCGGTTATGTCGGCCTCGTGGCGGCCAGTGATGAAGTGTGGGTCATGCAGATTTTTAACGCGCTGAAGCAGAATTGGCCTACAGCGACGTCAGACTATATCGACATCTACTAAGTGCGTTCATATCTAGTCACGATTGACAGGGCGCTTGCCAGCAGTGAGTCAGGCAGACTTGCCCACAAGCGGTTAACGTCTTGAAACCAATCGCTTTGACTGATGTCGCACGATCTCTCTCCACTTTTTATCATAGGAGGCTTCATGCCTTGGAAGCTCGCATCATTCGGTACTTTGTTGGCTGCGCTCGCGTTGGCAGGTTGCAGCACCCCGGGTGCCTCTGAGCCAGGCAAAGCTGCCACTGCGACCGATGCCGGTCATAGCCGCTGTGAGTCGAAGGCTGCAGAGTTCGCCATCGGCCAGAAGGCCTCGCCCCAGTTGCTGGAGCAAGCTCGCACACGTGCCGGCGCGCAGAATGCACGCATTCTCAAGCCCAATGACATGATCACGCTGGAATATCGCTCCGACCGCTTGAACCTGAACACCGACAACAATCTGGTGATCAACCGGGTTAACTGCGGCTGATACGGCTTTTGCATTACCCATAAAAAACCCCGTCACATGGACGGGGTTTTTTTAGCTCAGCGGAGAATTACTCGCCGCGAACCTGTGCAGCTTGCATACCCTTTTGGCCTTTCTCAGCCACGAAGGAAACGGTTTGGCCTTCTTTCAGGCTTTTGAAACCGTCGCTTTCGATAGCTTTGAAGTGTACGAACAAGTCGTCACCGCCACCTGTAGGAGTGATGAAGCCGAAGCCTTTTTCATCGTTGAACCATTTAACGGTGCCGGTTTGGCGATTAGACATGGTGTATCTCCAAGAAACATATATTTTCAGTAGTGCTGTGCTGCTCAGGCCAACTGGGCACACTGGGCTATCATAGTCGAAATGTTCGGCTTGGGAGCCCCCCCAAGGCACTGTTTGCTAATCAATCGCTTTGCGTTTGATTCATCATTCGGCTGAAAGCCCCGATTTACGGGGCTTTGCGACGAAATATCAGCTGTTAAAAAAAGCCGTAAAACCTGCATAATTTGTGTGAAATGGCAGTTTTCAGGCTGTTTTTCCAGCGAAATGGCCGTCGAATCGTCAGCCAATCTTACTTTTTCTTCACCACTTTGCAGGACGAAATAGCCGCGACCGCTTTGTTTTTAAGCTCCGGGCTGGCGTTCTGGTTGGTCATCAATTCCTTGATCTCGGCAGTACTCAATTCGGCATTGATCTTGTCAGCGCCGCATTCGCAGTGGGCCTTGGCGGTCTTGACGTCCACGTTCTGGCTGGCGGCGGCACTGCAGTCGTTGACGAAGGCGTCACGGGCGCCGGCTGGCCAGTTGGAAGGCGCTGCAGCCTGCGCGCCGAGGGAAAGGAGGCTCAGGGTAGCGGCGACAGCGAGGGTAGAGGTAAAACGCATCATGGGATGCTCCTTTGGGTCGAGGACGAACGGCGATTCTCAGTGGCTTTGAGGCCCTGCGTACAGCTCAAGTTCACTTTCGCAGCTATAAAGCCATGAATTGCTCTTTACCCAACGCTTGGCCGACGCGATGACCGTTCATCTGTGCTAGCATCCTTGCCTGGCTATTTCCGGGCGCGCCATTTGCCGCCTTGCCAGGTCCTTTTTGTTCACTCCAGTCACTCTGGTTCGATTATCGGTTGGCCGAAAGGCTCCTGCCGCTGTAAGGCAGGCGTTCTTCATTGAACGGCCTGGTGTTGGATCTTGTACTGGCTCATCCCAACCCACGTGACCTTTGGTAGGGGTCACCACTAGGAGAGGAGGCGCCATGCCAACTATTACTCTTCCCGACGGCAGTCAACGTTCATTCGATCATCCGGTTTCCGTAGCCGAGGTCGCCGCATCCATTGGTGCTGGCCTGGCCAAGGCCACGGTGGCCGGCAAGGTCGACGGCAAGCTGGTTGACGCCAGCGACCTGATCACCAGCGACGCCAGCCTGCAAATCATCACGCCCAAGGACCAAGAGGGGTTGGAGATCATTCGCCACTCTTGCGCGCACTTGATTGGCCATGCGGTCAAGCAACTGTATCCAACCGCCAAGATGGTGATCGGCCCGGTCATTGAAGAAGGCTTCTATTACGACATCGCCTATGAGCGTCCTTTTACTCCGGACGACCTGGCGGCCATCGAGCAGCGCATGCACGCGCTGATCGAAAAAGATTACGACGTCATCAAGAAAGTCACCCCCCGTGCCGAAGTGATCGACGTGTTTACCGCGCGTGGCGAAGACTACAAGCTGCGCCTGGTGGAAGACATGCCGGACGAGCAGGCCATGGGCCTGTACTACCACGAAGAATACGTCGACATGTGCCGTGGCCCGCACGTGCCGAACACGCGCTTTCTCAAGTCGTTCAAGCTGACCAAGCTGTCCGGTGCCTACTGGCGCGGCGATGCAAAGAACGAGCAACTGCAACGGATCTACGGCACTGCCTGGGCTGACAAGAAACAGCTGGCCGCCTACATCCAGCGCATCGAAGAAGCCGAAAAGCGCGACCACCGCAAGATCGGCAAGCGCCTGAACCTGTTCCACCTTCAGGAAGAAGCGCCGGGCATGGTGTTCTGGCACCCGAATGGCTGGACCCTGTACCAGGTGCTTGAGCAGTACATGCGCAAGGTGCAGCGCGAAAACGGTTACCTGGAGATCAAGACTCCACAGGTGGTCGATCGCAGCCTGTGGGAGAAATCCGGGCACTGGGCCAACTACGCCGACAACATGTTCACCACCCAGTCGGAAAACCGCGACTACGCCATCAAGCCGATGAACTGCCCGTGCCACGTGCAGGTCTTCAATCAGGGCCTGAAGAGCTACCGCGAGTTGCCGATGCGCCTGGCCGAATTCGGTGCCTGCCACCGTAACGAGCCATCGGGTGCGCTGCACGGCATCATGCGCGTGCGTGGCTTCACCCAGGACGACGCCCACATCTTCTGCACCGAAGAGCAGATGCAGGCCGAGTCCGCAGCGTTCATCAAGCTGACCATGGACGTTTATCGCGATTTCGGCTTTACCGAAGTCGAGATGAAGCTGTCCACTCGTCCGGAAAAGCGCGTCGGTTCCGACGAGCTGTGGGATCGCGCTGAAGCGGCACTGGCCGCTGCGCTCGACAGTGCGGGCCTTGCGTACGATCTGCAGCCGGGTGAGGGCGCCTTCTACGGTCCGAAGATCGAGTTCTCGCTCAAAGATTGCCTTGGCCGTGTCTGGCAGTGTGGTACCCTGCAGCTCGATTTTAACCTGCCGATCCGTCTGGGAGCCGAATACGTCTCCGAAGACAACAGCCGTAAACACCCGGTTATGCTGCACCGGGCGATCCTCGGTTCGTTCGAGCGGTTCGTCGGTATCCTGATCGAGCACTACGAGGGCGCGTTCCCTGCGTGGCTGGCTCCGACTCAGGCAGTGATCATGAATATCACTGATAAACAGGCAGATTTTGCCGCTGAAGTTGAAAAAACTCTCAACGAAAGCGGGTTTCGTGCCAAGTCCGACTTGAGAAATGAAAAGATCGGCTTTAAAATCCGCGAGCATACCTTGCTCAAGGTTCCCTATCTCTTGGTTATCGGAGATCGGGAAGTCGAGATGCAGACTGTCGCTGTGCGTACTCGTGAAGGTGCTGACCTGGGCTCGATGCCCGTCGCCCAGTTCGCTGAGTTCCTCGCGCAAGCGGTTTCCCGGCGTGGTCGCCCAGATTCGGAGTAATTATTATTAAGCGTGAAATGAGACAAGATAAACGAGCTGCACCGAAAGCCCCGATCAACGAGAATATCTCGGCACGCGAGGTTCGGTTAATTGGCGCTGATGGCGAGCAGATTGGCATCGTCTCGATTGATGAAGCGCTTCGTATTGCAGAAGAGTCCAAGCTGGACCTGGTGGAAATCTCCGCCGATGCAATCCCACCTGTTTGTCGGGTGATGGACTACGGCAAATCGATCTTCGAAAAGAAGAAGCAGGTTGCCGCAGCGAAGAAGAACCAGAAGCAGATTCAAGTAAAAGAAATCAAGTTTCGTCCAGGGACGGAGGAAGGGGATTACCAGGTAAAACTGCGCAACCTGGTACGTTTCCTGAGTGATGGGGACAGGGCCAAGGTATCCTTGCGATTCCGCGGCCGTGAGATGGCCCACCAGGAGCTGGGGATGGAACTCCTCAAGCGGGTTGAAGCTGACCTGCTCGAGTACGGTTCGGTCGAACAGCATCCTAAGATGGAAGGACGCCAGCTTATTATGGTCATCGCCCCGAAAAAGAAGAAGTAATCAACAGGGCACGGCAGGCCTTCTGATTATGTTTATCAACTGAATGCGGAGTACCGAACATGCCAAAGATGAAAACTAAAAGTGGTGCTGCTAAGCGGTTTCTGAAAACTGCTAACGGCATCAAGCACAAGCACGCTTTCAAGAGCCACATCCTGACCAAAATGTCGACCAAGCGTAAGCGTCAACTGCGCGGTAGCAGCTTGCTGCATCCGTCTGACGTGGCAAAAGTCGAGCGCATGCTGCGCCTTCGTTAATTTTGGTTCAAGAATAGAGGAAGTAACTCATGGCTCGTGTAAAGCGTGGCGTCATGGCCCGTAAGCGTCACAAAAAAATTCTGAAACTTGCTAAAGGCTACTACGGCGCGCGTTCACGCGTATTCCGTGTTGCCAAGCAAGCGGTAATCAAGGCAGGCCAATACGCCTACCGCGACCGTCGTCAGAAAAAACGTCAGTTCCGCGCTCTGTGGATCGCTCGTATCAATGCTGGTGCACGTGTTAACGGTCTGTCCTACAGCCGTTTCATCGCTGGCCTGAAAAAAGCGTCCATCGAAATCGACCGTAAGGTTCTGGCTGAACTGGCCGTGAACGAAAAAGCGGTGTTTGCTGCGATTGTCGAGAAAGCTAAAGCCTCTTTGGCTTAAGTACCCCCGACAGTCACCCTGGGCTACTCCTGTAGCCCAAGGTGGTAAACGTCATAAATAGGGGAAGAGCCTTCAAGCTCTTCCCCTATTTTGTATCTGGAGTCTGTACATGGAAAACCTGGACGCGCTCGTCGCCCAAGCCCTTGAGGCTGTGCAAAGCGCTGAAGATGTAAATGCCCTGGAGCAAATCCGGGTTCACTACCTTGGCAAGAAAGGTGAATTGACTCAGGTGATGAAGACCCTGGGAAATCTGCCTGCTGAAGAGCGTCCGCAAGTCGGTGCGCTGATCAACGTCGCCAAGGAGCGTGTCACAGAGGTTCTCAATGCGCGCAAGGCGTCGCTCGAGGAGGCCGATCTTGCGGCCAAGCTCGCCGCCGAGTCCATTGACGTGACCTTGCCTGGTCGTGGCCAGGCCTCGGGCGGTCTGCATCCGATCACCCGGACTCTGGAACGTATCGAACAGTTCTTTACCCACATCGGCTACGGCATTGCCGAAGGCCCTGAGGTCGAAGACGACTACCACAACTTCGAGGCGCTCAACATCCCAGGCCATCACCCGGCCCGGTCGATGCACGACACCTTCTATTTCAACGCCAACATGCTGCTGCGCACCCATACCTCGCCGGTACAGGTCCGCACCATGGAAGCGAACAAGCCGCCGATCCGCATTGTCTGCCCAGGCCGTGTGTACCGTAGCGACTCGGATATCACCCATTCGCCGATGTTCCACCAGGTCGAAGGCCTGCTGGTTGATCGCGATATCAATTTCGCCGACCTCAAAGGCACCATCGAGGAATTCCTGCGGGTGTTCTTCGAAAAAGAGTTGGCGGTACGTTTCCGTCCTTCGTTCTTCCCGTTCACCGAGCCATCGGCTGAAGTCGACATGGAATGCGTGATGTGCAGCGGTAAAGGCTGCCGTGTGTGCAAGCAGACCGGCTGGCTGGAAGTGATGGGCTGCGGCATGGTTCACCCCAACGTGCTGCGCATGTCCGGGATCGACCCGGAAGAGTTCTCGGGCTTTGCCTTCGGCATGGGCGTTGAGCGTCTGGCCATGCTGCGTTACGGCGTGAACGACTTGCGTCTGTTCTTCGACAACGACTTGCGGTTCCTCGCGCAATTTCGCTAGTCGTAACGAATCTTTAGGAGAGCAGGATGAAATTCAGTGAACAATGGCTGCGTGGCTGGGTAAGCCCGCAGGTAGATCGCGACGAGTTGGTTGCTCGTCTGTCGATGGCCGGTCTTGAGGTCGATAGCGTTACGCCGGCCGCCGGTGTTTTCAGTGGTGTGGTGGTGGGCGAGGTGTTGAGCACCGAGCAGCACCCGGATGCCGACAAATTGCGTGTGTGCCAGGTCAGCAACGGCTCGGAAACCTTTCAGGTCGTGTGCGGAGCGCCTAACGTGCGCCCGGGCCTGAAGATCCCGTTCGCCATGATTGGTGCCCAGTTGCCGGGCGACTTCAAGATCAAGAAGGCCAAGCTGCGTGGCGTTGAATCCAACGGCATGCTGTGCTCCCAGGCCGAGCTGCAAGTAGGTGAGGGCAATGATGGCCTGATGGAGCTGCCGGCCGACGCGCCAGTGGGTCAGGACATTCGTGCTTACCTGGAACTGGAAGACGCCAGCATCGAGGTCGACCTGACCCCCAACCGCGGCGACTGCCTGTCCCTGGCTGGCCTGGCCCGTGAAGTGGGCGCGCTGTACAACGCACCTGTCACTCGTCCAGTGGTCGCTGCCGTACCGGCGGTACACGACGAAGTGCGCTCGATTGAGGTGCTGGCACCAAACGCCTGCCCGCGTTACCTGGGGCGTGTGATCCGTAACGTGGACCTGTCCAAGCCAACCCCGCTGTGGATGGTCGAGCGCCTGCGTCGTGCCGATGTACGCAGCATCGACGCCGCCGTCGACATCACCAACTACGTGATGCTGGAACTCGGCCAGCCGTTGCATGCGTTTGATCTTGCCGAAATCAATGGCGGCATCCGCGTGCGTATGGCCGAAGAGGGTGAAAAACTGGTGCTGCTCGATGGCCAGGAAGTCAGCCTGCGTGCCGACACTCTGGTCATCGCCGACCACGCTCGCGCCCTGGCAATTGCCGGCGTGATGGGTGGTGAGCACAGCGGTGTATCCGCGACCACCCGTGACGTATTCCTTGAAAGCGCGTTCTTCGACCAGATCGCGATCGCTGGCAAGGCTCGTTCCTACGGCCTGCACACCGATGCGTCGCACCGCTACGAGCGTGGTGTGGACTGGAAGCTCGCCCGTGAAGCCATGGAGCGCGCCACCGGCCTGCTGCTGGAAATCACCGGTGGCGAAGCCGGCCCGATCACCGAAACCGTCAGCGAACAGTACCTGCCGTCGATTGCGCCGATCACCCTGCGTGCCAAAAGCGTTGAGCAAATGCTCGGCCTAGTCATCGAACCGGCTGAAATCGAGCAACTGCTGTCCGCGCTCGGCCTGGGTATTTCCGCGGGCGGGGAAGGGCAGTGGCAAGTTGCAGTACCTAGCCATCGCTTCGACATCAGCCTGGAAGTCGACCTGATCGAAGAGCTGGCGCGCCTGTACGGTTACAACCGTCTGCCGGTTCGCTATCCGCAAGCACGCCTGGCACCGCAACCCAAGGCCGAAGCGCGTGCGCACCTGCCTGAACTGCGTCGCCTGCTGGTTGCCCGTGGTTACCAGGAAGCCGTGACGTATAGCTTCATTGATCCAAAGCAGTTCGAACTGTTCAACCCTGGCGTTGAGCCGTTGCTGCTGGCCAACCCGATCTCCAACGATATGGCTGCCATGCGTTCGTCGCTGTGGCCGGGCCTGGTGAAGGCGCTTTCCCACAACCTGAACCGCCAGCAAGACCGCGTGCGTCTGTTCGAAAGCGGCTTGCGTTTCGTCGGCCAGCTTGATGGCTTGAAGCAAGAGCCGATGCTGGCGGGCGTCGTTTGCGGCAGCCGTCTGCCAGAAGGCTGGGCGCAAGGCCGTGAGGTCGTGGACTTCTTCGACGTCAAGGCAGACGTGGAAGCGGTGCTCGGCTTTGCCGGTGCGTTGGACGCCTTTACGTTCGTGCCGGGTAGCCACCCAGCCTTGCATCCAGGCCAGACTGCACGTATCGAGCGTGAAGGTCGCTTGGTAGGCTTCGTGGGCGCCATTCACCCAGAACTGTCGAAAACCTTGGGGCTGGACCGTCCAGTCTTTGTGTTTGAGCTAGTCTTGGCTGAAGTTGCGTCGGGCAAGATGCCTAAATTCAGCGAGTTGTCGCGCTTCCCTGAAGTGCGTCGCGACCTGGCCCTGATTGCCGACCGTGAAGTCGCTGCCACTGCAGTTCTGGATGTAATCCGTGAAAATGCAGGGGAATGGCTGACAGACCTCAGGCTATTTGACGTCTATCAGGGTAAAGGCATTGATCCGCATAGAAAAAGCCTTGCAGTTGGCTTGACCTGGCAGCATCCATCGCGCACTCTTAATGACGATGAGGTGAATACCACGACGCAAAATATCCTCACCTCGCTCGAACAAAGGTTGAACGCCACGTTAAGGAAGTGACGTATGGGGGCTTTGACGAAAGCTGAGATGGCGGAACGTCTGTACGAAGAGTTGGGTCTGAACAAGCGCGAGGCCAAGGAATTGGTTGAGCTGTTTTTTGAAGAGATCAGACACGCTCTGGAAGACAACGAACAGGTCAAATTGTCCGGTTTCGGCAATTTTGACCTGCGAGACAAACGCCAGCGGCCTGGCCGCAATCCAAAAACGGGAGAAGAAATCCCGATCACGGCTCGCCGTGTGGTCACCTTTCGTCCAGGGCAGAAGTTGAAGGCCCGAGTTGAGGCTTATGCTGGAACCAAGTCATAACGACGAGCTACCCGTCATCCCAGGCAAACGCTACTTCACCATTGGTGAAGTCAGCGAGCTGTGTGCGGTAAAACCGCACGTGCTGCGCTATTGGGAGCAGGAGTTTCCTCAACTCAACCCCGTCAAACGCACCGGGAACCGTCGGTATTATCAGCGCCAGGACGTGCTGATGATCCGACAGATCCGCGCGTTGCTGTACGACCAGGGGTTCACCATCAGCGGCGCACGCCAGCGTATGTCCGGTGATGAAGCCAAAGACGACACCACCCAATACAAGCAACTGATCCGCCAGATGATCTCCGAATTGGAAGATGTACTGGTGGTGCTGAAAAAATGATTCAAGCTTTAAAAATACTTCCACATTTCAAAAGCTTGCGGTATATTCCTGTTCGCTTCGTTAAGAAGCGAACCCAGTAACACGCCTAGTCGGGGCGTAGCGCAGTCCGGTAGCGCACTAGCATGGGGTGCTAGGGGTCGAGTGTTCGAATCACTCCGTCCCGACCATATCTTTCAATGACTTAGCCCAATCTTCACCGGTTGGGCTTTTTCATCTCTGAAAAAATACTCCCACATTTACTCCCACGGATATCTTGGATCTCGGTAGCTATGCCATCTGAGAGGCGTTCGAGTCTTGTGTCCCCCGGACAGCCCCTACCGGTGCAAGAACCTGAAGAAGCGAAGACGTTCGTTAATGAGTTGCCGATCTGGACAGTCCGCGAGGCAAGCTTCGGGCGATGGCTGTAGGTAACGCGGAGCTCTCTGTTGCTGGTGAAGTGATCCGGGCATTCGCTCAGACTTCGGTAGAGTCATCGAATATCACATGATTCCAGCGGCGGAGGTTCGTGTCGATGGGTGTTATGAACTTCCTGGTGATGGAGACATAGGGCCGATCAGCGCAGTAACCTGATTGTTAAAGCTATCGATGCCGTGCTTGGGTGGTTGCGGTTGACGCTGAGCCGCGCCGCAAAGCGTGGTGAACCCGAACCCTGTAAATACAGTCAAGGTCGTTCTCTCCAAAGAACATTTTGACTAGGCTCTAGAACGGTGGTTCTAGCCTTGAAAAAACTAATTGTGCCCCCAGTTTTGCCCCCATTCGCACCGAGTGTGCGAGTGATCGCGAATGGCGATCTCCGACGGACTCCAGTATGGCAGTGGCTGGTATTCAGTGCGCCTCCGCATACTGGATGAGCAACCTTTATCTGGCAAATCCTTGGTCGTTCCGAAGAGGATATGGGTAATGAGTCGATATCCTTAAGTGGAGTTATCGGGTCTGTCTCTCTGCACCTATCCTGAAATTGACTCGCGAGATGCTCGTGCTCTGCGTGATGTTGCCAGGGCTCTGGTCGCTAGGGGCATTTGATCCGCGTGTCCATCGACAGCTGGAGAGTAATGAGCGTAATGCTAGGCGCCTGGTCACGGAAAACACCTAAGAAGCGGTTATTCTGCGTTGAAAGTGGTACGCAAAGTTGAACATAGTGTTTCTGGTCGTGGGTCTCGATAGCCAGGTTGGACCCAAAACCTCCCGCTTCAATTGGCCGCCAAGTCGGCTGACAACGAGGGCGCTCAGGTTGAGATATATAGGGGGCGCCTTACCTTCGCTATTCCTGGCCAGTTAAGCCGTTGGGCCAGGTCGCTGATCAGTCGTTAGGCAGGTGCAACTGCACTTCCATGGCGTCATGAAGGAGTCTGACGACCTCGATCACGTCGTCGTTTGCCACACGATAGAACACGATATGGCGTGGGTTTTTGACCGTTCCATGGGTTTGTTTGGCCTGCTGGCGTGAATAGATGAGGTGATAGCTGCGAAGGCCCGGTGCAAGCTCATCGCGGTCGTGGCTGCCAATGCGATAAGGCGTGTCGGCAAGCGCTTGCAGCGCTGCGAGGATCAGCGCCTGGTAGCGCTGGCGTGCTTGATCGCCGAACTGCGTCTGGGAGAGCCTGAGGATGTCGACAATGTCGGCGCGCGCCGGGTTGGAAATCCGATACTGCGGCATGCTCAGTGTTTCTCTCTCGCGGGGAGGGTTGCCTCCAAGCTCAAGCCCTCGAGGTAGTGCTCCAGATCCCCTTCGTTCACCTGAGTAAAGCGCCCGTGGTCAAGATCCATGATGCCGATCGAGCTAGCCTGACGCAGGGCCTCAATTTTGGCGGTGTCTTCGGCGACGCGCTGCTCCAATAAACGCAAGCCTTCTCGCATCACTTCGCTGGCATTCTGATAACGGCCGGACTGCACCAGGTCATGGATAACCTGTTCCTGGTGAGGGGTGAGCACAACGTTTCGCGTCGCCATAACTAGCTCCAGTTCCATGCAAACAGGTACTTTTGATTGTTGGCATATTATGCCATTTTCGCTCTGGAGAATAGCTTGGGGCCGACATCCGGCGATCAGGTGATGGCTGGCTCGGCGCCAATCAGCAAGGTTCAAGGTGATCCTGCGCCGCTGCCTGCCTGGAAGTGTCCGGATGGCCGTGGAAATCAACAATCGCATTGAACGATCTGTGGGACACTGCTTTCGCACGTCTGCACGCCAGTAATGCGAGGCTAGCCTCGAGGGTTACTACCCTATTTGGCTATAGGTATCCGCCTAGGAATGGATTGCCCTCTCCCAAGGCTCTCGGCCGCTTGAAAAGTCCGCCACGTGTAGTCGAGCGCATCGCCAACAGCTATGGGAGTACGGCTGTGAAAGTGATAACGAAGATTCCGGTTTACGTAAGAGCTGCGTGGATGACCAATACATCACTGCTACAGGTGTTTTCTATAGTTTCATGACCCATGGTCTGGGGAGAGTATTGGGCTTGGCGTCAGGGATTTCGGTAACCGTAACCTACATCGTTTTCGAGGTCGCACGGGTTAGAATTTTCGACTTCTTCGCAACATCGGATTATCTGACCCGGCCAGCTCGAATGTCTTCAATCAACTGCAACTGAGAGTCGTATTCGCCACGTTTTTTATCCGAGAAGCCGGAGCGGAAGGGCGCGAGCGAGGCCAT
The DNA here is from genome assembly GCF_034348165.1 of Pseudomonas sp. CCI1.1. Lineage (NCBI taxonomy): Bacteria > Pseudomonadati > Pseudomonadota > Gammaproteobacteria > Pseudomonadales > Pseudomonadaceae > Pseudomonas > Pseudomonas sp. CCI1.1. Next base: position 2,343,651 of record NZ_CP133780.1, on the reverse strand, counting down.
CTCCTTGTCAGCGCCCTTTAAATCTCCACAGTAAGCCAGGATCACGGCGTAGAAGCTTCTGGCACTGGTGAGTTCGCCCAGCAGTTGGGCCTGCGTGATGAGAGGGATGATGTTAGAACCCACCATTTCCCGGGCTGCCTCAAAGTCACGCATATCCAACATGTCCTGAGCAGCATCGAGCCCCGTCCTGATTACGGAACTGAATGCTTGGATGCAGCAGAAAAATTTGAAAGCGAAGAGGCGAAACGTTACCGGGTTAACTCGACGCAGCCTCATCAACATGGACTTGACTTCGTAGGCACTTGCGAGGTGGTTCACGGCCTCCAAATCAGCAGATGATTCACTCAAGAAAGCTGAGACATCCGCCATTGCCCGGCCCAGAATCCACCGTTCGCTGATTTTCAGGACGTCAAGATAGTCCTTAACGGCTTTATCAACATACGTCTCGGCGGCCCGATACTCATGTACTCGCCACAGTGCGACGGCAGCGTTGTAGTGGAACGGCGGGATGCGTTCTGGAGTGAGCCCCGGCAGTCCGCTTATAAGTTTGATTGCCAGGTGGACACCGGGCGCGTCCCCCTGCATTCCCAGCCAATCCATCTGTTTGAGGTGGTAGGAGATGACTGCACGTCCGGAGAGCGTGTTGTCACGAACCAATTGAGCCATCAGTGCGAGGTGTTCTGGCTTGTCACGCTCCTCTTCCGATTGATGGAGGAGGAAAAACAGAGAGTCGACGGCCCAGTACCGGGTCTCGGGATCAAAGTCTGGTGCGGTGGAGGCGGCCTCCAAGTAGTCGATGAGCATGGTTCCAAGTCCGGTTTCCTTGAACATCTCTTCGCCGGCCAACTCGATCAGGAACTCGTGTTCCTCCAGATCCAGCAAGGCACGGACAAGAAGTCTCAGTCGGTGGTAGCTGCGCGCCTGCTGCAACGAAGTCAACAGGAGGTCTTTGAGCAACCTTTTCGTCGCGAGCAGGTGTTCTTCGTCTACGGCGTGCGATTGGCTGGCCCCAATCAGTCGCATGGCATCGTGGAGTTTGATCTCGCGGTTACCTTGAACCTCCAGAACTCCGAGTGCACGCAGTGTCCGCACTGCCGTATTGACTGCAGCGGTTGGCAACGTGGCGTAGCACTGCATCAAGCTCTGCAGTTCGTCCTGGGTGATGGCGACATCCACCATGCTCAACAGCATGACGATTCGCTGGCAGGGTTGTGCGAGCCCCTGGTACACCTTGGTCAGGATGAGTTCCTGAACAGTTGTTTCCATGGTGGCCTGCTGCTCAAGTGCCGCACAAAGCTGGGCCAGGTCGCCTGCGTAAGCCTGGGCCGCGAGCCGGGCTGCGCTTTGCAGATAAAGTGGCATTCCAGCCGTTATGGAGCGCACCTTCTCCAGAGCGTTGACGTCACCTCTGGCGCCCAAGCGAGACGTTTCTGCTGCAACAGAATCGAGGCTCCACCCCTGGAGTATCTCTCGTCGCAAGCCACACAGTTGCTCCAGTTCCTGGATCGATCCCAGCGGCTGACACAGCAGAATGAAGCGCATGTGTGGGGTGCATCCGAAAACCGCCTGCAGGTCTGCGGCAGGGATCTCATGAGCGTTATCGATCACCACCAATGGCTGCATGCCTTGGTGGGAAATTGCACTCCACTTGACCACCCGTTTGCATTCGACTTGACCAGTCGTTTGCATCGGACGTGACCAGGCATTTGCATTGGACTTGACCACCCGCCTAGCGGGTCATGGGAAGGCTACAGCAGTGCTACGGGTGGCACTACCTGGGGCGTGCCATCAATGATGCACATCCATCCCCAAGTCCTGAGCGCCGACGTCTTCTTAAACTCCTCGACCAAATCGCCCGCGATTTCCCCGATGTCTTCCCGCAACTCGAACTGCGGGCGCATTGCGTGCAGAACGTCAATTCCCATATCCCCAGCAAGCAGCTTGCACATCAGCCTGGTCCGAAGCTTCCAAGGCAAGGTTTTTCCGCGTCTTTCCGGATGCTGGTAAACCATAGTGTTTAAATGTGCTGACGCGTGGATGTAGTCAGCGCTGCTCATCCAGATCTGCAAGTGCGCAGGCACGCCAAGAGGTAAGACGTTGAGCACTAGCCAATCGATTAGGCCAATGGCAACACCGCGCGCCTGAAGCTCCATCGCCAGCATAAGAAGTACTTTGTGTAGGGAGTTTGCTGCTTTTATAGCAAGAGATTTTCGACCCAGTTGATCTGCTTCGACCACTATCGCGATCAGCGCTGCGAGGGTATCCAGGCTTGCCCTGCGTTCGAGTTTTTCGAGTAGAACTTGAGTGGTTGGTTCGCGCTGAACACTGTCCCAAATCATGTTGCTGGTGTTGCGGTAAAGCACCAGCTGGACTTCGGTGTTTAGCGTACGGAAGTAACTGTCGAAGTTGATCTTCTGTTGCCGAGAGATCAGCTTCATCAACGTCCATATAGGATGGTTCAGGTCGCGGGAGGATCCAGGTGCTAGCATTTCCACCCTGCTCAAGGTCTTGGCCTTGGGCGAGATCATTTTCTGTTCGTATCTAGACCACTTGCTTCGGTAATGCCGGATCGTGCCATTCGTGTTTCTTCGAAACGACTCTTTTTCGAAGTACAGCTCAAGGGCATAGGCAGTTTTGAGGCCTGTCCGCTGCCTTAGGCCTTCGAACCAATAGCCCACTGCGAGCATTTCCACAGTGCTGCTCCGGGGGCTGTAATTTTCCGGAATTAGTTCGCGCAAGCTCTCTGCGAACTCCGAATAAATGTTTGCAATTCTCTTAAAATCAGACACTTAAAAATCCCTGATTGATCTTTGTACCGTAAAAAATGTAGAAGTCTTACGGCTGGAGCGCAAGGGGGCGGTTTATTACTATTAACTGTGACCAAACCGGACATTAAGTGCGATGCGCAAGCCCCTTGAAATCCACAATCTGGCATCCGAATTAGAGCTTGATCTCAAAGATCGATATGGCCTGATGGTGGGTGGCAGCGCGCTGTGGAGAGAGTTGGGATACGCGTCCTATGACGCGTTTCGAAAAGCCAAACAGCGGGGGACTATCGAAGTGCCCCTGTTTGAGGTGCCCAATCGTCGGGGCTTCTTTGCCCTGTACAAAGAAGTCGCATGCTGGATTGCCACGCAGCGCTGCGCACGGCAGCAGGCCATATGAACTAGGTATAAGGAGTACCGCAATGAGGCCAGGCTAGGAGTTAGCCGGTGGATTTGGAGCACAAAAAAGCCCAGGGGTGGAGCCCTAGGCTTTTTTGATGGTGTTAGGTTTTGAGCCCTATACACCTTCATTCTGTGTTCCCTCGCGTTCGGCGTCAAGCCGACCACCTTCCGTTTGTCTGCAATTTTCACACGGCGCGACTTGTGAGGCATTCACACGCCTGTCGCGAGGAGAACACATGAGGCTGCCAATAGTTACACAGCGCGAGGTGCTACGACTCGCGAGCGACCCAAGGCTGTCGAATAGGGCGATTGGTTTATTAGCCAAAGTGTCCCACAACACTGTTCGCACTATTCGCGATCAGTTGGCCCAGTGCGGGCAAAGTTGGGAAGAGCTGAAGCACCTTGATGACAAAGCGCTCGCGGAGCGTCTGCGGACTCAGCCGAGAACCTCACCTCAAAGGAAAGCCTACCCGTCATGGCCCGCCGTCCACGAACAGCTAAAACTTCCTGACATCACCTTGGAGCTTCTATGGCAAGAGTTTCGTACGAGCGAGCCAGAAAGCGTGTCATATGCTCAATTCACGCGGCTCTATCGAGAGTGGGTCAATATGCGAAAACTGAGCATGCGACAGATTCACCTCCCCGGAGACAAGTGCTTCGTGGACTTTTGTGGCAGGACAATGCCTGTGACAAACCCGGACACGGGAGCGATCAGCCAAGCCCAAGTATTCGTGGCAACACTAGGCGCCTCGGGCTACATTTTTGCCACCGCGGTGAACAGTCAAACGACCCCAGACTGGCTCAAATGCAACGTTCTGGCCCTGGAGTTCTTCGACGGGGTTCCCCGGTTCGTTGTTCCTGATAATTTGAAGTCAGCAGTGACTAAAAACACGAGAGATGTGGTGACCTTAAATCGTGCCTACGCCGAGTTTTCTGAGCACTACGGATTTCAAATTTACCCCGCCAGACCGCGCAAACCGAAAGACAAGTCGCTAGGTGAAATTGCCGTTCAACTGGTACAGAGGTTCGTTCTCGCAAGGCTGAGAGCGAGCACTTTCTTTTCCCTAGAAGAGCTCAACGAGAAAATCAGCTACTGGGTCGATGAGCTAAACAGTCGAATCACACGGACGTACCCAAAGAGCAGAACCAGCCGCTTCCTTGAGCTTGATTATCCAGCCCTCAAGCCTCTCCCAGAAAAGCGCTACAGCTACAGTCAGTGGGTGTATCAGGTTCGGGTAGGTAGCGATTACCACGTTGCATTTGAGGAGCACAGCTACTCCGTCCCTTATCACTTTGCGAATCTTCTTGTCGATTTGCGCGTGCGAGACGACTGGCTCGAAATCCTTCATCAGCGCCGTGTCATCGGATCGCACAAGCTGAATCGCCAGCGCGGCACTAGCACTCTCAAAGAGCACTTGGCCCCGAATCACAGCCATTTCCAAGACTCCCAGCCGGAAACGCTGATTGTATGGGCTGAGACTATTGGGCCGGAAACGCTCCGTTTCGTGAAGGACAACCTCAACCTGCGGAAAGATTTCGCGACCGGTTTGAAGGCCGTTATTGGCCTGAAACGCGACGTTCGCAAGGGGGCGATCACGCCGTCACGCCTTGAATCCGCGTGCGGCTATGCCAATAGCTTGAACATCCTGAGTTCTGAGCGGCTACGGTCGATCCTTCGGAACGAATCTGACCTGCGTCCTAACTACCAAAGATCCGCCCCCTTGGTCGAACACGCCAACATTCGCGGTGCTGAATACTACGCCTCACAAGGAGATGAGCCGCAATGAAGTCAATCCTAGATACTGCCCAAAACCTCATGACTCTTGGTCTGCACGGGATGGCCGTGGCCTACGAGCGACAGCTTGAAACACCTGCGCTGCTGAAAGAACCATTCGATACAAGGCTTGGTTTAATGATGGACGCCGAAAATAGCGAGCGTGAGAGCAGAAAGGTTGGACGCTTGCTAAAGGCCGCGAGGCTTCGTGAGAATGAAGCCACAATGGACAGCATTGAATTTAAGGCGTCCCGAGGCATAGACCGGAATACTGTCATGTCCCTCGGGGAGTGCGAATGGTTGGCGCGACGTCAGAATGTGATCATCACAGGCGCTACGGGTACTGGCAAAACTTGGCTCGCTTGCGCACTCGGAAACCAGGCCTGCCGCCTTGGACGAGCGACGCTGTACCGCACTGCCACGAAGCTTTTTGAGGAGATCTCACTGTCTTACGCTGACCACACCATTCCCAAGCTGCGTCGGCAATTGATACGCGCAGAATTATTGATCATCGACGATTTGGGCATCGGTGGCATTGACTCCCAACTCGGACCATTCCTCCTGGATGTTATCGATCAGCAGTCACAGAACGGGTCATTGCTGATCACAAGTCAGTACCCTAAAGAAAAATGGTATGACCTGTTCTCTGACCCCACGATTGCCGACGCAATTCTTGACCGTATCGTTCACAAGTCCCACATCATCGAACTGAAGGGCGAATCAATGCGAAGGATCAAAAGTCGCAAACGGGCGTAAGAGCATCCGGCATGCATCTATGGTGGTCAATACGAATGCAATTGGTCAAGTCGAATGCAAACAGGTGGTCAAGTGCAATGCAACCACCTGTTTTTCAATACCTTTCGCCATATCGGAATTCGGCCATTTGCTATGCCCATTTTGGATCGTCGTCCTTTATCCGACATGTTCAGAATGGATCTGGGCCACCCTCAACACCCGTAAAAGTGATTTCAGGGGGTTCCCCCTCCCGCTGCCACCCGAATTGATAAAGCAGCCATTGGTAGGCGCCTTCCTGGCGGTCAGCCACGAGCAAAAGCGTCCATCCGACTCGGAGTAGTAGATTCGCGTTTTCTTCACTACGGGTACTGGTCAATTTAGTCGTCTTGTCGATGCTCATCTAGCAACCTCATGCTGAGACCATTGATGAAAGATAGCCTTGAGCCCGCCTGACCACATCTGAACGGTTCGGGTTACGCTAATTGAGGTGGCGCAAGCAAGGTCCGTCCACTCACTCTCTTCATCCAATAATGACCGCCAGAAATCGGCTAGAAGCGGAGGCTTGCCTGCTGTCGGTTTTGAGGCCTAGAACAGCAGCGAAATGTATGGATGCCGCTAAAACGAGCGCCGCATATTGGATAAGTTCTTCATCAGTGCGCATGCCAGGCCAATGTGAGGCAGCATCGCTATATGGACATGATGATAGCGAAACGATACCGTCGATGGAGGAAAATCATTTAATTTGGAGCATAGATATGGATGTCTTAGATATTAAATTAGAGAATTGCTATGGAATTCAAAAACTTGATGCCAAGTTTGATTTCAAAGGGACTCAGAAAACACCAGATGGCTCAGCCTTCTCGATCTATGCGCCGAACGGCTTCATGAAGACGTCGCTTGCGCGGACATTTCTGGACTTCCAAGAAGGACGTGACAGCCAAGACCTGATTTTCCCGACACGTACAACCATCCGCGCAATCACAGCCGAACCTGCTGCCTCGATCACCCCCGACTCCGTGTTTGTCATCAAACCCTATGTAGAGCGTTATTCCGGCTCTGGAACCTCGACATTACTAGTAAACCCCAAACTGAGGGGAGAATACGAAGAGGCGGTGAGAAATATCGAGTCAACTCAAGAAGACCTGCTGAAGACGTTGAAGGAAGCTTCAGGGTGGCCAGGTAAAGCGTCTCCCGTCTCCGAAATAAAAGAAGTCTTCAAATTTACGAATCCGTATGAATTTTTCGCAGAACTAGCAGGTAAACTTGACGGCGATACTAGATTCAATGATTTGTCCTATATAGAAATTTTCAACGACAAAACGATATCTGCGTTTAAGGCCGGCACGCTCCATCAACAGCTTCAAGAGTACATGTCTAAATATCAAGAGTTGGTGGAAGGCTCTCCTCTCCTCAGCAAGAAGTTCAACCATGCCGGGGCCAGTGATGTCTCTAAAAATCTTCAAACAAACGGTTTCTTTGAAGCTAACCACACCCTAAATATTTCTAATGGAGGGGTAAGGACTGAAGTTTCTTCTGCCAAGGAGCTGGAGGGGTTAGTTCAGGCAGAAAAGCAACGCATCTTGGGCGACAAAGAGTTATCTGCGAGGTTCGATGCGGTTGATAAACAGCTGCAAAAAAATGCTGAGCTAAAAAAGTTTAGGGAGTATTTGACACTCCATCCGGAAATACTCCCTGAACTTGGTGATTTTGAAAAATTCAGAAAGAAGCTGTGGTTCAGCTACTTCAACGTAGCTCAATCAGCTATGAAAATTTTCGCCATGGCATATGCTTCAGCAAAGGACGTAATTGCGCACACGGCAAAGCAGGCCCAGGAAGAAAAAACCAAATGGGCTGCCGTTGTCACTCAGTTCAACGAACGGTTTTATGTTCCGTTCAAGCTGGTTGTTCAGAATCAACAAGACGTAATTCTCAAAGGCGAAAGCCCAAAAGTCACCTTTGAATTTCATGATGGCCAAGAAACCTGTGGTGTCGAAGAGGAAAAGCTGCTTCAGGTTCTCAGCCAAGGAGAGAGGCGGGCACTTTACATATTGAATGTCCTTTTCGAAGTACAGGCACGCCGAGAATCGAACCAGACTACCCTGTTTGTCGTTGATGATATCGCGGACTCATTCGACTACAAAAACAAATACGCCATAATTGAGTACTTTAATGAAATTTCCAAGGTCAAGTTTTTTAGACTGCTATTTCTAACTCATAATTTTGACTTTCACCGAACAATTAGCAGCCGTCTCAATATTGCTAGAGAGCGAAGATTCTTTGCGAGAAAAGATCAGCACGCGCTAACATTTGTACCGGAAAAATATCAGAATAATCCATTTATTATTTGGAAGAAGGGACTAGCCAAGAACCCAGCTTTTCTAGTAGCGAGCATTCCTTTTGTGCGAAATCTAGCTGAGTACTGCCACGGGACTACTAGCCAGCACTACCTGAGGCTGACATCCCTTCTACACATAAAAGCAGATAGCAAGGCTCTTACAATAGCGGATCTTGAGTCAACGGTTAAGGCCACGCTATCGGACCAGGCAGCATTATCTCTTCCAAATTCCACATATAGCGCCCTTCAACTAATATACGATCAAGCGGAAGCACTCGCCGCCAATGCTGCGGACGATGTCGAACTAGAATCTAAGGTGATTTTATCCATTGCCATCAGGCTAAAGGCCGAAGAATATATGATTAATAAAATAAATGATACCGCCTTCGTATCGGCTATCAGCAGGAATCAAACATTCGAGTTGTTCAACAAATTTTCATCAAGTCTATCATTCGGTAATGATGAAATCATGGTGCTCTCGCAGGTGAATCTGATGACTCCTGAAAACATCCATCTCAACTCTTTCATGTATGAGCCTATATTGGATATGTCAGCACTTCATCTTTATGATCTGTACGAAAAGATCAAAGCTCTGTCGTGAAAGCTAGCTATAGCTACGGTATGGAGTTTGTTGCTGTGGCGTTCGCTGGATAAATGCACTAACCTGCCCCGCCCAATTTACGTTAGATAACAAGTTGCTTAAATCCGGCATGGTCGGTCATCACATCGAATTTAACCAGCACACCGATTGTGTGATGACTAGCTGCGAGTCCTGGCAACGCAGATGGCGAAAGGCAGAAAGCGGCCGATAGAGGTGATTGAATCGTGCCTATATAAGACGAGGACAACACACGGTAGCTGAGCCGGGTTTTAAGTAGGGACGTGGTTTCGGCATTATTTCTGTGGGATTCTCCGACCCTAAACGTTTTCACACAGCTTGGACCCATACCAGACGGTCGGGAAGCTGAGACCATGCAAGAGACGGCTCGCAATTTGTGAACGAAGGGCGACGCGCCTGTTCCGCGGAGCTGGCGCTGGCCTAGCGATCAAGGAGAGGGGTAAAAAGGTCTCGAAGGGCGCGGTCGTCAAACTTTTCCCCGTCCCGCTTACTCGATGACGGGATACTCGGAGAGGAGGCGCGACTGCTTCGGTCTTCAATCTCGCCTATGCGATCCTCGATGGCTGAGACGGCGCTATTCAACTTAGCGTCCGGCACACCAAAACGTGGCGCGAACTTTTTCAAGGCATCGATCCGGTCCGATAGCGAGGACTCGCTATCATCCTCGCGAATGCGACTAGTGTTATCCTCGAACTCTTCGAGCACAGCCGTCTGCAAAGCATAGGTAATGCTGTCGGGCAGCCCATTCGCAGCGTCCACTGCATCCACAAGGGTGGAGAGCATGTCACTTGAACTCCACCGTATAGTGTCGGTAAGGGCCTTTTCGATGAGTTCTAGGAATTCGGCTTCATAAATGAACGGCCGGCCATAACCCCTGCCGTCCCGCAGGGAAAAGAACTCGATCAGAGCCTCCCCGTCTGACCATGCACTGAAGCCCTGCTGTGGATTTCGCGCGATCTTGATAATGCTGTCGGCAAACCGCCCGTCGTCAGTGATCTCCCACCAATCCATCAGCATCCGGAGCCGCCTGGAGTTTGCGGCATCATTGTATTCGAGTGAGCGGGCGTCACCGGCTCGGGGACGCCAGTGCGGGCGCTCTTCGATCATCTCGACCATATCAGCGCAGGCTCTGGCGATCTTCGCCTGGTCGGACTCGCTAAGCCCAGACGGATGCACGAAGTCCCAAAGGCTCGACAGCCAGTCGATTGAGCCCGCCGTAGGGACAAGGCGAATAAGGAGATCTGTGTCCAACAGGTAGGTTGAGAGATAGTCTTTGAGCGAAGGATTGAGAAAAGAAACCGTTGGCACGTCGATGTTGACGACATTGACGAAGCTACCTTCCATAATACGAAGGGCTTCTTCGAAATCTTTAGGACCGTGTGCCAGACCGTAGGCCGTGCTCATCGAGGTATGCAGAATATCGAAAGATGAGCGAAGAGTCGTGATTGAAATCCCGTATTCTGATAGGAAAAACATCGCCATCAGGAGATGCCTGCACCGGTGATCAATGTGCGTTCGGAAAGCGGTGTCCCAAATCTGGCTTGGATTGTTCAGGGCGCCGATAAAGGCAGCGGGATAGTTGGCGGGTTCAATGTCACCAACGCGAAATGCATCGGTCATTGCTTCGATGACACGTGGGTTATAGTTCTTGTGATCAACGATTTCCGGGAGCTTCTTACTCTCTAATAGCGCCAGGATATGCGACTGAGGCGTCTCTGACACGAAAAGATGATTGTAGAGAATCCGCGCTTTGATTCGACGAGTGTAAATGCCAACATCGAGTACGTACTTCGTCACATCGAGGCGCTGATCACCAAGATGTTCAGAGACTCTACGGGCTTCCTCAAATATATAACCCCTCGTTGTCAGAATGAAACGGGCATTCGGTGAGCGACGTATGCGGCTCATGAAGCGCGCAAGGTCAGAATCTTTATGCGCCAATGCTTGTCGATCAAGGGCGACCTTTCCAAGAAAATCGTCGAAAAGAAATATTTGCTTTTTGCCGTCGTTAATGGCGGCGAAGCCGTCTTCCAAACTACGGATGGGAATAAGCTCCCACTCCTCGCTTAGAAAGGTATAGCAAAGCATCTCGGCCAGTGTGGTTTTGCCGACTCCCGGCGGCCCGGATATGATGAGAAGCCGATGCTTTTCAAGCGTAGCCAGTGATTCGTCGAAGCTTGGGTTTGATGCGTAGACACGAACCTTTTGTTCGATGTCTTCACGTGTTAGCGCTGCAAAGGTATGGGCCGCCGCATGTACGACCCGCTCCAAAACACCCACGCCCGAGAGCCATAGTTTGATGTGTGACTTGAGGATGTCTGGGTACTTCCGGAGAAGACCATTGAGGTCCTCCGGACCAAAAATATCTGCCTCAGATTTCAGACTTGGTCCTATGAGTGGAGAGAGCCTACTTTTGCCAAGCGGAGTAAACCTACTGGAGGTCGCGAGGATGTAACGGGTGGGAGCCAGCCTATCGATTGAAGAACGCTCGCGCTTCATGGCCGCCGTTAATTTGCTGAACGGCGAACCTTCATAATGCTTCGCCTGGAGAACAACGTTTCCGCAGGCGTGCGCGTGCCGACCGTCAATACCACCATCTGGGCCTGCGCAGAATGCCTCAAAGCGAAGCCCTTCTTCTTTTCCGATGAGGTCCCGGACGAGATCCTCAAAGTCCGCCGATGAGAGATTTCTGAAGTCATAGCTCATGCTGCATTTTACTCCAATCCGCGCCAAGGTCAGGTCGCTAATACTCGTCTGACAGAAGATCATCCACAGGTACCTTTGCCGTCGAATATAACCGGATGCTATCAGCATGACGCGTGAGTAAGGAGGCGAGGCGGAGTGCCCGGAGGATCGACGATTTCGCGCTGCCATCTGATAGTACAACGATGTTTAAGACAGCAAGCGGTTATTCAACAACGTCAAAACGATTGAATTTCTCTACTGAAAGTCTTAGCCCCGTTACCAGACCCGATCCCTGAAGAGACGGGGAGCGGGGGTAACCCTGAACACTTCTGCGCCAGAGTGGGATGAATATCAGACGCCTACTTTTCTGCTGTAAACACGCGCCTAAAGCTTCAGCAGAATCGACCCAATACAGCCAGTGAAAATTGGCGGTGACCGACCAGCATCGGTCGATCGTGAGGTGGAGCCGAGCCCGTTCGGCTACCCCCCAGACGCAACGCTTAAAGCGAATAAACACTTCACCTGTTTACTCGTATATTTTTCCGCAGTACAAAAAATTAGCGAATTGCCGCCAAGGATTGGAGCCTTGAAGCCCCTGATCGACGCCAAAATTACTGGCTTCGGCCCATGCAATAGCTCCGTCTAGGAAGGCTTCTATCGTCCCGTTTTCCCAGTCACCATTCGATTTGTCTTCCGCCAGGGCGTGGGCAAAAGCCAGAAAGGTATTGGCGTCCTTGACCTGATCCAATTGCTCATGAAGCTCCATGGGTTTCTCCGCTCAAAGTCATAAGTAGCTCGTCGGATTATCCATCGAGCAAATAATGTCCGCTACTGGCCGAGGCTGTGTGAAAACGGTTTTCAGTGCGACAGGTACTCAAAACCGGACTGGAAATCGCGCTTCTACGCGAAATCCACATCTGCTGACGTGCCGATAAATTTCAGATTTAACGTAGACGCGCGCACTTCAATGTAGGCGAAGCGTTTTTACACACTCTGGGCCGATTACTGCCCGTCACGAACGGCAGAAATCGGCCAATAGCTGCCAGTCACAGAAGGTTGCTTACGACCCAAAGCGAACGGTCGCGACAGGGAGAACTTGGCCGAATGACACGGATGGCGGTGGATGCCTGGCGCCAGAAGCAACGTTTTAGTCCGAACATCGTGCTGGAAGCTAACTCGATTGCCATCTTGAACAAGGTACTCAAGCAATGTCGCTTGGCGACTATCCTTCTCGACGCGATAATGCGTGAGCAAGCTGGATTACGTGAGCTTCGGACAATCCTATCGTTGCCTGGTCGCACAGTGGTGCTGTATCGCCGAAACAATGGGTATCACAGCGTGGCCGCTGACGCGTTTGCGAAACTCGTAAGCGTTCTGAGAACCCGCGTGTGCCGTATTGCCTGGGCGAAAATCGTTGGAAGCGGGTCGATTGCATCGCGCCCGCTGTAGCCCAAAAAACACATCTGTTTCGACATATGAATAGCCCTGTCAAAGGGATCAGGTAGTCAGGCCAGGCATTATGCCGCCGGAAATAGCGGGAATCCGGTTCCGGAGAACGCTTCGGTGTCGAGCCAGAGGTACTGAAAGGATCTGCTCTTGAAAACCCAATCGTCTCCCGAGCGTTGCAGCACATCGAACGCAATGCAGTGATTGCGGTAGTACTTCTCGCCTGGGCCGCGTGCAGATTCATGCACGAATGTGCGGGTAGTTGCCTGATCACCGTCGATAACAATCACCCCCGGCAGTGCGAATTGGACGAAGAACTCCTTGCCTGCGCGCAGTTTGTGGAGCAGCGCCACGTTGTTGTCTGCGCCTTTGGAGTACTGGCCGTGAGGGGCTTGACCAATGATGAATTCGCCATCATCTGCCCAAACCGAGTAAAACATTGCGAGGTCTGCGCGAGTCGCGCTGTCGGCGAAACGTGCAATGGTGTTCCGGATGGACGCCTCGTCCATGAATTGCTGCAAGCGAGAAGGTTGGTCTGACATCATCGGCCCTCTAAGCCAGGGTTATATTGGATGCCTCCACTTTCGCGAACATCCGGCCCGACCACATCCTCGATAGTGCTAAAGCCTTGCCTGATCCTACCAACTGTTTTAGTTTGAGAAACCACTGGCCTGTCGCGAGTGCGACCAGGATCGATAGCCATCATGCTGGAACATCTCCTCGCAATAGTGAGCCGACATCGCGGTTGCGCCGATCTATCAAACACTCTTCCCCGACTGACAATCAGATCCACAGATGCTCCGGTTCCTCCGACCCCGGCTCTATTTGCGCCGAAGTTCTATCTGCTGCTGCAAGGCGCCAAGCGGATGAACATTGCCGATAGCACGTTTGACTGCCATCCGGGCACCTGTGCAGTGGCATCGGTCGGGTTACCGTTCGTGAGTGAAGTGGTAGAGGCGAGCCCGGAAAAACCTTATATCAGTGTCGAATTAATGCTCGATGCAGGGATCGTCGCTGGCTTGCTTCTCGATATGAGCAAGTCCACCCAACCGTATCCGCAGGCGGGCGCTATCTCTATCGCCCAAGCCGATAGCAGTTTTGTCGAGCCGTTGGTTCGCTTCATCGGTCTGCTTGACACGCCAGCAGAGGTTAAGGTGCTTGGCTCCCAGTTCGAGCGCGAGTTCTACTACCGCCTATTGTTAAGTCCGCTAGGCTCCAGGCTCTGCCAAATTGGAATGCACAACACCCGGTTCGGACAAATCAAAATCGCGGCAGACTGGATCAGCGCGAACGCCGATAAGCCGATGAGTGTGCATTGGCTTGCCGCTCATGTCGGTATGAGCGTCACGTCGTTCCACCGACATTTCAAGGCGGTTACTGCACATAGTCCGCTCGCTTACCAGCGACAACTTAGGCTACTCGCTGCTCGACGGCTGCTCGCATCCGGAGCATCAAATGTTACAGGTGTCGCATTTGAGACCGGATACGCCAGCCCCTCTCAGTTCAGTCGAGAATACAAGAAGGCTTTCGGCGTAGCGCCGAACCGTGACGCTTTATCACTGCGCCGCTGAGTTGAGCTTTTTCAATCGGATCAGGCTCGAATTGCGCGTGAGCCTCTATGCGTCAGGCGGCTGGAAAGCTTGAAGCGCATTTGAAGTCAATGTGTTTGGGTTGTTGACGAAGGCCCGGCGCAATGCCGGGGTTTTGGCTTTCAGCGCAGTTGCTGTTTGTACTACCCAATGGGGTTCTTAGTCTATGTGATGCGATGGTGGAGGGTCCGCTTCTGGCCGTTTTTTGCCGGTCAAGGCCACTCAGTGCGCTGGTCAAATCCGATGCAAACGACTGGTCAAGCCGAATGCAAATGGGTGGTCAAGTCCATGCAATTACGCACCTTGGGCCTCCAGATGGCGATCAAGAGCGTTCAATGAGTCGATGCCCGAAGCGCCGGTTGCAAAGAGCTCGTTAATCTCATGAGGGCTATCAACAACAGCTCCCGTAATCTCCCTTGTCAGTGACCGAGCGAGAGCCGGGCCTGCGGTTTCGCGGGCGTTGAAGTAAACACAGGGTTCCGGGCTACGTATCGCAGCTTGGGCGCACCATGATGTCTTTCCCGCCCCTGAGAAACCGCAAATGATGCGAATACGTTCGCCATTGATGAGCTCGGGTTCATCAATCTGTGGGAGGTAGTTGGCTTCGAGCGCCGGCAGCCGCTGAAGCTGTGTAAGGATCTGTTCGAAGAGGGCGGGCAGCATTTTTGTGTGAAACGTGTAGCCTCCCAGATCTTCGCGACCGGTAGCAGCGGCTTGCACCTTGCCCGCCAGCTTCCATACCAGTGACTCCGGTACCAGTACCCCATGGGGTACCATTTCTGCCAGTCTCACGCAGTCAGCTACCATGCGTGCCAAATCGGGCTGGCACGCCGGAAGGCAAGCGAGTTCCGTCGGCATCGCCTGGCCCGGATAAATGAAATGAACATCATCCGCCAGTTCCTTGCGCTCGATGCTGGCACTGAGCTTCGGGCCTGGAGGTTGGTTCGAGGCAACCACGAACACAGCTGTGCCGTGGCGCTGGCCCTGAGTATGCTGATCGCGAAGCTGCTGGAAGCGGTCAAAGGCAGTGTTGAGGTCACTAGGCACGAGCGGCTCGACACGCGTTTTGACTTGGACGTAGATGCGAGTGTCAGCGAGAGCGATTTCGACGTCCTCGTCACGCTCGATCACCAAATGCGATACGTCCGAGCCGTTCGCTTTCAGCAGGCAACCGACGGCGAACAGATGTTGATAGAGGAAACCACCATGAACAGCGGCAATACGCTTTTCCTGTGCCTCATCAAGGGTTGGATAATCGACCGACATGGAATTGTCTCTGTTGTTTGTGGCATTGGTGGCATGGCATGCGTGGGCCAAGCTCACTTCGTACACGCCAGAGAAACACCGTTGAACAACGCATGGGTGATACCGGCATATCGGGTGAGTACGGCGGATCCCATCCTGCCGTATCGGCCGTTGCCTGGCTAGCTGGAGTATCAACCCAGCCCGGGGAAAGGCTGTTCTTTGTAGCCTTCACCCAAAAGCATTTTCAGCTCTCGATTTTTCAGATCCCATGCTTCCTTTAAAAAAAGAGCTGGAGCATCGACAGTCCTCATCCATCAAGAACCTTTTTGAAACAGTGACTTTGCAAGGCTCTCACCAATTCTGGAGCGCCGCCATGCACCTGTTAGCGCCGCTCTGACCATTAGCCGGACTACGAAGGGCGCGGCCGGCCGCTGGAGGCTTTTCCGGTGGGATGCTAGTGAGTCTGAGCTTTCGGCCAGGCGCCGCTGGAATTACACCGGCTAGTGCAATCTCTACCATTATGGCGTTCATCATCCCCACTGGCTGATCCTGGTGCTCGTTCTGTGGCCGACGTTCGTGCTGGCGATGGGCATGGGGCAGCAGCCGTTTGGTCAGAAGTTTTAGGGGCGTGGGGCAGGCTTTCGGCAGTGCCCCTGGTCCCGACCAGCCAGGGGGACGGGTTTAACTGTGAACGTCAGTATCCCTCGGTATCACGCAGCAGCGTTTTTACGCTGCATTCCAATACGCTCGCAGCCGCCTTCCAACTCCCTTCAGTAGCTTTGGTTCGTAGTGCCAGCTCTGCCTGGAATTGCCTGGTCTGTTCCTCACGGCTGCCTGTTCGAACCGGCTCGGCAGTTGATAAGCCATGGACGACACCGGACCACTGTTGAAGAGCCTTGTCCAGCCAACCAGTCGCGCTGCCAGGTTCGAACCAAGCCATGCACAGCGCCGCAAGGCGCTGCAGATCTCGCAGGTTGCCGGTCAGGGGGTGTTCTGCCAGCCCTTTCTGCAGTGCCTGCGACCAGGGGGCGGCCGCTGGAAGGCGTGCATCGACACGGCAATCTGCCCAGACCCGCTGCCAGTCTTCCTGCAGGTCCTCGCGACATTCGCGCAAGGCGGGCAGCGATACGCAAAGGTGGCTCAGGCGATCGCACAGGTCCTCGTCCAGCCGCTCGCGCAGTTGGGCCATGGACAGGTTCGAGGCACAGACCAGTTCGAAGTCGGCGCTGATCTCTGTATCACTGCCGATGGGGCGGTAGCGTCGCTGGCGATCCTGGAACACCCGCACCAGCTGGCGCTGCACAGGCCGCGGCAGATCCTGGATTTCATCAAGAAATAGAATGCCGCCACTGGCCTGCGCGAGCAGGCCCTTGCGCGCTTGCGCGGCGCCGGTGAAGGCGCCCTTGACGTGGCCAAACAACAGACTTTCCGCCAGGCTCGATTCCAGGCCGCCACAGGCGAGGGTGACCACCTTGTCCGGTCGATGCTTGAGCAACGCCACCTGGGTTTCCACCAGGCGGCTCTTGCCGGTGCCGCGCTCTCCCAGTATCAGCAACGGAGCCCCTGCCACCCGGGCATAGCGAAACAGGCAGTTCATTGCCTCGCGCCGTGCTGCCGAGCGTGCCTCTGGATTGTAGGACGGCACGCCCGGCTCCAGCCGCTGTTGCCGGCGTATCTCTGCGAGGTAGCTACTGACCTCGAATGGTACGGGGTCAAGCCGTCCGGGTTGGGATGACCACAGGCGCGTGCCCACTGCAAATGCCCCACCGGCATGCAGGATCAACCAGACGCTGTGCATGGCAGGAGTACCCGGCGAGAGGTTCAGGTGCAGGCTCCCGACGACCGCCTTCAGCCTGGGCAGTACCTGGCGCTGGATCGCGTCATAGATGGCCTGGTGACGAGTGGGTCGGGCAGGCTGATCCTGATCGGTTCGATGTGCGCAGCGCCGATGCTGGGCGGAATGTCGGCAGCGCTTTGCGCCTGGACCAGGTAGATGACTCGGCTGACCTGGACGCCAAGCTCGGTAAGCTTGCCGAGCGCGCCTTCCAGCACCTCCAGGCCGGCCCGTTCTGCGTGCCAGCAAAGAAGCGTATCGCTCATGGGCGCTGCCTGCTGTCGATGACGACGGCGGCGGCACCGATTTCACCGAGCAACTGGACCGCAGGGGCCAGTTCGCCAGGCTGGCTGATGGCTACCGTGAGGCGCCCGCCCGGTTCGCGCAGCACTTTGGGGGCGTAGGGTCGAGGTTTCTCCTTGCCTTGCGCGGGGCGCATGTGCGGGCTGGCCTTCGGATTGCTGTAGGGGGCCGTTACGGTCCAGCTGCAGGTCAACTGGTGGGCCGGGTCATGGCTCTGCGAGGGCTGGGAAACGTCCGGGCGTGGTGCCTCCAGGTGGTGGGCGGACTCGGCAACCACCTCACCCAGGTTGATCTCGGCTGCGGCCAGGATCTGCACCGGGTCCAGTCGACCGTTGCGCCACAGCTGCACCTCGCCACTCAGGTCCCCCAGCACGGGTGCTGGCAGCAGTTGCCAGGGCGCGACGGCCTGCCAGTATTGCAGGCGCTGCTTGAGCTCTTCGGCCTGGCGCACATCCAGCAGCGCGCCAAGCTCGAAGCTGTCGTCCAGCCCGTGTGGCTCGAGGTTGGCCGACATCACCATGGCGTCACCGGCATCGGTCCACAGCGCCTTGGCATGCAACCACTTGAAACCGTGAACCTGCGCACCGCTTTCGGCGAGTGCCAACAGCGCCGGCATGGCCGACGGGCGTACCCGTGCCAGCACCGTCACCTTCAGCCCTTCACGGGCGCGCTGGCACAGCCGTTCGACCATCGGATGTTGCGGGTCCCAGCCGAAGCTGCTGACGATGATGTGGCTTGAGGCGTTGCTCAACGCCTGCAGCAAGTGTTGCGCGATGCCTGTGTGCTCGGCCGTGGTGGCGCGGATGCCAGCCTGGGGTGCCGGGTGCTGCACGTCCTTGATGGGTTTGGCGGCCTTGAAGTCTTTGCCGTTGAGCAATTCATGTTCCGCCGTTTGCCACATGGCCCAGCGCAGGTAGCCGGCAATGCCCTCGACTTGAGTCGGGCTCAGGCGCACTGCGAGTTCTTCGTTGCGGGTGAGGGCGCCCTCCGTGAGGTTGGCGGTGAGCAGGACGCCTGCCGGCCGGGTGTAGGGGTCGATCAGGACGACCTTGGCGTGAAAGTGCGCCGCTGTACGGAAAAGCACGGACTTGCCCAATGTCTTGAGCATCGCCTTGTGGTGCGCGTGGGTCTTCTGGTCGAACTCGCCCTGGCTCGGTTCCCTGCCCAGGCGCGCTTCCGAAGCCACCATCACATACACCCGCACGCCACGCTCGGCAGTGGCCTTCAGCGCTGCTTCGAAACCGGGGTCGGCGATCAGGAAGCTGCAGATCACTGCCATGTCCACGGCCTGGTTCAGCAGTGCGATCAGTTCGGCGCGCAGTGCGCCCTGGTTGCCGGAAACGTGGATCGAGTGGCCGATCTCCGGGGTTGGCGGGCGCTGCGCGCGGCCTCCTTGCCATGCTGCAGGCATGGGCAAGGCACGTTGGTCGAGCACTTCGGTGTGCGTGCGTACCCAAGGGTTGGTCATTTTGGTGTTCATCACAGTCCCCAATCTTCAGCGGCAACCAGGTGCCAGAGGGTGGTGGCGCGGCTGTTTTCGCGCTGTTGCCAGGTCTGTTCGGCAAGGTCCTTGCGCCGGGGGCGCTCAGCTCGAAGCTGAGAAAAGATTCGTAGGCCTGCGTAGTCCAGGTTTTGAAGCGTTCGCTGCTGGCATAGTGATTGACGTGCTCGAGCAGGCGCCATTGTGCCCAGCGCTGGGCATCGTCGTGCGAGCGCGGGGTCAATGCCACGCGCGCGATGCGTAGGTCATCGAAACGACCCAGCTTGGCAAGCTGCGGCGCGGGTACACGCAGGTCGGCGCGCAGGCTGTTGCGCTCGGCATCCGAGCTGGTGTCGAAGGATCTTTTCAAGGCCAGCGCCTGGTCATCCCAGTCGTCCACCAGTCCGGCAGACTGCAGCAGCCCCTGCCAGACGGCTTGTGCGGTTAGCGGCGGGGCACTGGACGGGGTGTCGATGGGCGTCCCGTCGAGATTGCCGTGCAGCTGCAAGCCGCTATGATCGACGTCCCAGGTGGCAACCAGCGTCGCCTTGGTCTTCTGCGGCTGCAGGTTCTTTTCCAGAAGCTCGATGCGCAGCGCTTCCTTGTTGCCTAGGGGCGTGATGGTCTTGCGCAGGGCCTGGTTCAGCCAGGCAGGGATTTTCTCGTGGGTAGGGTGCTCTTTGCTACGGACATCCTGCCTGGCACGGGGCTCCTCGAACGGTTCGACCAGCAGCACCGGGCACTCCAGCAAGGTGTCATCACTGGCCCACAGCCGCCAGCAGGCGTACTCGGGCACGAACACTTCCTTGCGTTGCAAGGCATCCCGGCCGAGTTCGGTCAGGCTGTAGCTGCAACGCTTGGCGCCCTGTGCGCCGGGATCCGGCAACTGTTGCAGCAGCCCCAGCCCGCAGGCGATGTCCAGCAGGCGCCGCGCCGCAGCCAGGCGGGAGGGCTCACAGAACAGGTGCACGGCGATGTCGTGGGCGTCGATGGCCTCCTTCACGTCGGTCCGTTGCAGCAACGGCAGCAACTCCGGGCGCTGGGTGGCCCGGGCCACCTCACCGATCACGTGCCAGCAGAAAATGCTCACCTGACGGCTCAGGACGATATTGCCGCGTTCGGCGTTAGTTCTTGTCATGCAACGAGGTCTCCCAGGTCTTTTCAGCGGCGAGTTTGCCGAGCAGGCTGTCTTTGGTTTTACCCAGGGCATGGCGATCGCCCACGATGATCCGGCAGTAGCGCGCCCTGGTCAGGGCGACATTCAGCCGGTTCGGGCTCCGCAAGAAGGGGGTCATGTGATTGCGTACCAGCGACAGCAGTATCAGGTCGGCTTCGTGCCCCTGGAAGCGATCGACGGTGCACAGGTCCAGCGTGATGAACGGGCTGCCTTTCGGGCCCTTGGCGAAATGGCGCTGGGCATGGCCATTGGCGGACCACTTGCGCAGCGCGTTGCGCAATGCCCGTTCCTGCCCACGGTAATAGGTGAGAACCGCGACCTCCCAGGGGCGGCCATCATCCCTGCGGTTTCTGCCGGCCCAACGCTCGAAGCGCTTGAGTTCTGCGATGACCTCTTCGACCTCGGCCGGGTTGCTGTTCGATTGCCCGTCGAAGCGTGCCTTGACATGGCGCCAGGTGGCGGGGTGCCGGTCGTAGCTCCAGGTACGCTCGGCCGTCATCCGCGCTGGGCTGAACAGCGCCTGGCCCTGGTAGATATGCTGGTGCGAAAACGCCGCGATATCGGGGTGCATGCGGTGCTGATGGCTCAGCCGCACGTGCCGTGAAGCCAGGACCGCCTCGGGCAGGCCATCGCTTAGCGCGTTGCCGCTTCGCTCCTGATGGTTGCGGCCAAAACCCTCTTGCAGGGATTCAAGGATCGAGGGCAGGGCCACCTTGCGTACCCGGGCGACGTTCTTGTTCACGTGATCGGGCGCCACTCCCGAACCCTCGACTGGCATCAAGGCCTCGATCTGGCGGGCTATGCGCGCCTGTCCGGAGCTGTCTTCCTGGCTAGCGTGGCGTTGCTCGTATTCGGCATTGATGCGCCACGCAAGCTCCATGCTCCAGTCTGGCACAGGCTCTGCGGCACTCAGCCGCGGGTTCCGCCGGCGGGCCGCCGCCGCACGGCGCTCGAGCATGGCCGGTGCTTCGCCGCGCACAAGGGTCGTATCCAACGGCAGTTCATCCAGGCGTGCGCCGAGGGTTTCGCCTGCCCCCAGCACGATCCAGGCATCCTGCAGCGAAGTGGGGTCCTCAGCCTGTGCAAGGTTTACCCCCAATGCGGCGGCTTGAGCCTGGTAGGCCTGACGAGCCTGCGCGTCGGGGTTGGCAACCACACAGCCACGCCCCTGATGGCGGGCCATGAACGCATCGACGCAGGCGTTGCGCAGCCATGTCTTGGGCAGGCAGGCGTCAAGGTTGGCCGCCATGGCCTGTTCATCCACGTAAGGTGAGAGCTGCAGCGGATCGCCGACGATGATCCAGCGCTTTGCCAGTACGGCGGGAACGAGAAATTCGTGGAACGTGGTCTTGGAGGCCTCGTCGAGAATCAGCATGTCGTATGGCGGGTAGTTGCTGCGCCGGCGTTTGAGGTCCGGGTGCTGCAGGATGCCTGTGGTGGTGCCGCAGGTCAGGTTGGCGGTGCTGAGGACCAGTTCAGTGATCACGTGATCATCCTGGCGCAGCGCATCGAGCAGTGTCCGTTGCGCCAGGCTCGGGCTTGGCTGACGGCTCAATGCTGCTTGCAGTCGCTTGCGCTCGGTCGTTCGAAAAGTCTCCAACTGCCATTCGCGGGCCTTTTCGGACACGTTGCGGGTATCACCGATGCGGATGGGAATGATCTGGTCGCGATGGGGGTTGCGGGCGTCCATGAGTTTTTCCAGGACATTGTCGACGGCCACGTGGGTCGAAGCGCACAACAGTACCCGCTTGCCCTGTTCGGCCATCTGCAGGATCAACTCGCAGATCGCGGTGGTTTTGCCAGAGCCTGGTGGGCCTTCCAGCAACATGAAGTCGGTGGTGTGCAAGGCCTGTTCGACGAAGCGGCGCTGTTCGTCGGTACCGGGGCGCTCAAGGTCAAGCAGCAGTTTCCAGGCATCGCTCGCCAGGGCAGGGGCGAGCAATTCTGGCCAGCGCGCATGGTCGTTGGTCTCCAGCAGGCGCAGCAAGGGCCGGTGCTCCACCGAAGGTACGTCCTGCAGGCAGGCGATGGCTTCCTGCTGGCGCCTGAGGGTATTGGTGTTGGGGCGCAGCAACAACTGGCTCTCGGTGGGTTGGCGCTCCAGTAGCAGCCGCTGGCCGGCGGGGTCCCGGTCGAGGATGCGCAGGGAACGCTGGCGGTTGAACCTGAATTGCACGTCCAGGCCATCGGGTGCGGAAAATTCGTAAACCTCACGCGCGTCTTCGTCGAGAAACGCACGGAAGGTCGCTTCCGGCTCGCCGGGCCGATCTTCGGGCGGCTCCAGGCTGATCCAGAAGCCTGCGGGGTTGTCTTCGATGCCCTCCGGCCGAAAGGCGGCCGCCCACCCCAGCCGCTTGACGGCGTGGTCGCTGTTGAGGTGCTTTTCAGAGACCTGAAGGAAGTCGTTGAAGTCCTTGAGGCCGTGAAAAACCCGGCTCATGAGAATGTCGGGGCGGTGGTGCTGAAGGTTTTGGTAGTAGAGCAAAGCCATCGGTCAATTCCTGTTGGGACGGTCAGCAGGGTCCATTGCAAGTGGTATGCCTATGTGGTTTTCATGCTCAAGATATTGATTTATAAGTAAATTTCTATTCAGAGATAAACAGGTTACTGGCCAGACTTGGCCATTCGCAGACATAGTTGTCTATCGAGGCGAACCAGCTTAACGGATGATGGCTAAAAGCTATATCCTGTGGTGCCTGCGCGAAGAGGACAAGGAGCGAGACAGGGTGTCGAACCGTAGCCAACTGGGATGGGTGGACTTTTCCAACGAAGACCGTGAACGGGTCAAGCATGCGCTCAGCCAGCTTGCGCAGCCCGGCACGCTGGACGAATTGGGCATCGGGGGCTTGCGCGATGCATTCTCCGACCTGATGTTCCCAGGGTTTTCCACCCTGCAGACCCGGGCCAAGTATTTCATCGCCGTGCCGCGGATCATCCGCGATTACCTGCAGCTCAGTTGTGCGCGCCAGCGCAAGCAGCCACTTGCCCACTACCTGGAGGAACAGGAGGCGCATCTTTCGGAGTTGCTCAGGGTAAAGCACCATAATTCTGGCCAGACCGGTATCTCCGGGTTCTCCCTGCAAAAAGGCGAGCGGGTTTCCCGGCAGCCATCGTCCATTTATTGGGTTGGCTTGCGCACTTGGAAACTGATCGATACCCAAGGGTCGCTGCGCCAGTTCGCGCAGGCCATCGGCTCGGCAGAAGAACCCTGGGCCGGTCTGCAGGAAGAGGCGGGAGATGACAGCGACGCCCACAGCCCGTCGAGGCTCGTCCACCTAGATCGCCATGATCCGGCTTGGCTTGACGGCGTCAGCATCGAACTGACCGATTCGGAGGCGCGCTTCTTGAGCGAAAAGCTCAAAACCGGGCCTGAGTATAACCTCGTTACCGAGCTTGAACGATCCGATCTGCGCGAGCAGGCGCTGGTCAAGGGAAAGGCCGGGTTTCCGGCGCTGGCAGCCTGGGTGGGCGATCAGACGCAACTGCCTCGCCAGACCCGCGACAGCGTGGCCATGGCGCAGGCGTTCAGTGAGCTGATTTACGGTGCCCATCTGCGCTTGAACATGCTGCTGGTGCGTAACGGCGCCGAGCACCGGGCGTTGCTGGATACCTACAGCGAATACTGGGACGCCTGGCGTTTGCAGGCCCATGCCCACCCGCAGGAGGTCGATCGATGGCTGGCGCACACCAAGGTTTCGCTGGCCGGCCACACTAGGTTCTGTACGAAAAGTACTGCCGTAGGCATCGCAGCGTGCAAGCCAGCGTGACCATCGCGCCAAAACTTCTGGCGAGCTTGTCGTAGCGGGTGCCGATTCTCCGGTTCTCTTTCAGCCAGCCAAACATCCGCTCGATGATGTTCCGTTGCCGGTATTTCGGACGATCAAACAGTCGGGGTAGTCCTGGCTTGGGTTTGCGCTTCATGGTGCGCTGCAGAATCACCGGCTGCATGCGATAGCGGTCGCAGTACTGGCGCAGATGCTCGGCATCGTAACCTTTGTCTGCCAGTAACCAACGGCAGCGCTTACGAGGCCGTCCCGACTTTCCGGGGATACGCACCTGATCCAAGAGCGGCTGAGCATGTGCAATGTCGCTGGCTTGCCCCGGTGACAGCATGAAGCGAAGAGGTATCCCATTGGCATCGCAGATCAGGTGAATCTTGGTGGTCAGGCCGCCTCGACTACGTCCCAATGCATGGTCTACCGGTTCTTCTGGCCCCCCTTTTTCCCGGCGCCAGAAGAGGCTCGGGTTGCGCGCAACGCAGTGGAGTCGATCATCCACGTATCCAGGTCAATCAGGCCTTCCTGATTCAGCCGGACGTGCAATCGCTCAAGTACTCGGTCAAACGTACCGTCGTCTCGCCAGTCACGGAACCGTTGATACACCGTCGACCACGGGCCGAAACGTTCCGGCAGATCACGCCAGGCGGCTCCGGAGCAGAGGATCCAGAAGATGCCGTTGAGCACCAGCCGATCATCACTTCGAGGTCGGCCCATCTTCTGTTCCGGGGAAACCAGATCCTTGATCAACTCCCAGCCCGCATCCGGGAGTTCGTAGCGCCTTGCCATGTGGGCCTCCAGCCAATCATGGCGGCGATTCTACCTGCATCGACTTTTCGTACAGAACCTAGCAGACGTCATCTACTATCTTCATCAGCTGATGGAACAGCGACGTTTTTTCGTAAGTCCCCAAGCCCGCCCATGCGGGCATTTTCCTTTGAGCTCAAGGCAGAGCGAATTAACTGTTTTGGGTGCCGCCGCCATCTTTATACGACAAAGCCCTGATTATTCAAGGCTTTGTCGTTTCTGGAGTTTGATTTTCTCAGCTGCCTCTCCGCGGAACGTTTGTCCATCTCTTCGACGAGCTCCGCAACCTACTCTCCAGAAATCGATGCAGGTCCAGGAGACATTCACGTAGCTGGTGAATGGCCCGATCTTCTAACCCGGCGCGACTACTTATCCGACTCAAGCCGCAGGTTTGAGCACAACTTTTGTCCAGCCATTGTCACGCGCATCGAAGTGCTTATAGGCCTCAGGCCCTTCAGCGAGTTTCAGTCGGTGCGAAATGATCTGCGCGGGGTTGGCGCGACCGTGGTAAATGAGCTCAGCCAAACGACGGTTGTAGACTTTGACGTTGGCTTGCCCGGTGCGAATCTGCTGCCCCTTGAACCAGAAAGCTCCGAAGTCGAAGGCCATCTTACCTTGCTTGGCGAGGTCATTTTTGGCACCTGGATCTTCCGGCACAAACACACCTACGACACCGATTCCACCGGTAGCCTTGGTCGAGGCGACGAGGTTGTTCATGGTCAAGTGATTGGCTTCATGACCATGACGGTCGCAGCACTGATAGCCCACACATTCGCAACCGCGATCAGTCCCCTTGCCATGAGTCAGATTGAGAATCTGATCCACCGCGTCCTTCCCCAGCGAGTTGATTGGCGTGGCGCCCATCTGAGCAGCAAGCTTCAATCGGTCAGGATGGTTGTCGACCACAAATACCTGCGATGCACCTTTGATCATCGCAGAGTGAGCAGCCATCAGACCCACCGGGCCGGCACCATAAATGGCAATGCTCTCACCCGGTAAAAGACCGGCCAATTCCGTGGCGTGCCAGCCCGTTGGAAAGATGTCGGACAGCATGACGTAGTCGTCTTCACGCTCTTGCGCATCCTCAGGTAGCACCAGACAGTTGAAGTCTGCGTAAGGCACTCGGAGCAATTCAGCTTGCCCACCTTGATAGGGCCCCATATCGGCAAAACCATACGCGGCGCCTGCGCTACCGGGGTTTGCAGTCAGGCAGAAACCCGTCAGGCCCTTTTCACAGTTTTCGCAGAAGCCACAACCGATGTTGAACGGTAGGCAAACGCGGTCGCCCACCTTTACCCGATCAACACCGGCTCCCACCTCGATTACCTCACCGAGGTTCTCATGTCCAAATACACGACCTGTCTCCATCGAGGTACGGCCTTCGTACATATGCAGGTCTGAACCGCAGATGTTGGTCGTGGTAATTCGAACCAGGGAGTCTGTGGGTTTTTCAATTTTGGCATCGGTAACATTTTTTACACTCACGTCACGTGGGCCGTTGTAAACAATGGCTTTCATGTTGTTCTCCCATTGGCAAAACGAAAGATATGTTTCGTTTGCTCAAACTTATAGTTAAGAAGGGAATGAACGTATGTTCAAACAATTGATGAGGGAATTGACCAGCGGTTGAACGGTCGCGGTAGGAATGGCAGTCACCTGCCACCCCCGCACAGATCCGTACGTGCGGAACTACCGCATACGGCTCCTGCCTTGGGTTTTGACGCCGAAGCGGGTTATGGGATGCGGATGCATTGGTAGCTCTCTTGGATAGGGTATGAATAGCCGGGCCAACGTAGCCATGCGTTCCCAGTTCAGACGGTGCCGCTGACTTCGCCGTTTAAGAGCATGCCTCCACGCACCGATCACTTCACGGCGAAAGGCATCCAGTCGCCGTGTGTTACCGGGGACGTGATAGTAGTTGCAGTAACCTTTAAACAGACGGCTCGACCATTGTCCGATTACCGGGACGGGCTCATGTCTGCGCTTGTGTAACTGCGCCCGTATCTCCCTGATTGTCGTTCTCATACGCTTGGCGATGGTCACGCGTCTAACCACAAACATCCCGTTCTTGGTTTTGTCACAGATATGCGTGAACCCGAGAAAATCGAAAGTTTCCGGTTTTCCTTCTCCGCGCTTCTTGCGATCTTCGATCGCGAACCAGCCAAACCGTAGCAAACGTGTTTTCTCTGGATGCAGTGTCAGGTTGAACTGGGCTAGTCGAGCCTCCAACGCCTGGCGAAAACTCCATGCATCTTCATGCTTTTCAAACCCAAGCACACTGTCGTCTGCGTATCGCACAGCAATCATCTGACCTCGTGCAGTACGCTCGCGCCATTGCCTGATCCACAAGTCCATCACGTAGTGCAGGTAGATGTTGGCAAGCAACGGTGAAATAACGCCGGCAACAATAGAGCAAACTCTTGGATAAACTGGGGGCTGCGCATTGCCAGGGAGAGTTTTGCTCCGAGGTATGCAGGATGCCCCGACGTCGAGATTGTTCTCGTCATTGAGGTCATCGCCTCCACTGACGGGAGACTTCAGTCATGAGCCGAAAACCGCGGATCTGGCATATTCGTCTGGCTTTCGAGCCAAATCGATTCTCTTATGAGCAGTTCGAGAGGGTCTACGAGCAGCTAAAACCGACAGATGCGCGCGGTTCCTCAGAATTGCCACAACCCCAATCCTCTGTGACAAAGCATCGTGCTGCCAAGCGAGGTGAACAATGAGCCAGGCTGTGATGGTGGCGTTCTATGCTCGCGTATCCTCTGATCAACAGGCTAAACGCGGCACGATTGAAAGCCAGATTGCCGCGTTGACAGAGCGGATCGTGGCTGATGGTGCCCACGTTGCTGAGGACATGCGCTTTGTCGATGCAGGCGTCAGCGGCGCGACGCTGATTCGCCCACAATTGGAACGGCTCAGAGACCGCGCTGCACTTGGCCTGGTGGAACGTCTCTACGTCCTGTCCCCAGACCGGCTGTCGCGAAAATATGCTCACCAGGCCTTGCTGATGGAAGAACTATCGGCGTGCGGCGTACAGGTCGTGTTCCTCAATCATGCCATTGGCGTCACGCCAGAGGAGTCGTTGCTGCTGCAGATGCAGGGCATGATCGCGGAATATGAGCGTGCCAAAATCATGGAGCGCCATCGTCGCGGCAAGCTTCATGGGGCCAGACGTGGCAGCATCAATGTGTTGTCGACTGCGCCGTACGGTTATCGCTACATTCGTAAGCAACTTGATGGCGCACCCGCACAGTACGTTATCGACCTGCCGCAAGCGGCGACGGTCAGAACCATCTTTCAATGGATTGGGATGGAGCGACTGAGCATCGGCGAAGTGGTGCGACGCCTTGGGGCAACCGGCACCGTCACCGCCTCAGGTAAACCGTATTGGGATCGCAGCACTGTATGGGGAATATTGCAAAATCCAGCCTACATGGGCCGGGCCGCTTTCGGTAAAACACCGGCGCGTGATCGTTTACCTCGGATACGCGCACAACGCCACAGTGCCGAGGTGCCCAGGAAGGGCTACTCCACCGTACGTACCGATCCGAGTCAGTGGATCGAGATAGCCGTACCGGCGATTGTCAGCGAAGGGTTGTTTCAGTCGGTTCAAGAGCAACTTGCTGAGAATCGCAAAGCGACTCGTCAGCGCCGTCATGGTGCGGTCTACCTGCTTCAGGGCTTGACCGTTTGCGGCCATTGTCACTACGCCTATTACGGTAAAAAGGTCAGCAAGGCAGCGGCCAAAGTCCAACGTCGGGACTATGCCTATTATCGTTGCATTGGAACCGATGCCTACCGCTTTGGTGGCGAACGCGTCTGTGACAATCAGCAAATACGAACGGACCGTCTCGATGAACTGGTGTGGCAGCAGGTTGTTGAGCTGCTCGCCCACCCTGGAAGGCTAAAGAATGAATATGAACGTCGGCTGGGAATCCTCGAAGAAAAAGAAAAAACAAACCTTGATACGGCCGCACTGGAACGACAACGACTGCAGCTGGACAAAGGCAGGTCGCGGCTCATCGATAGTTATGCCGAGGGTATGATCGACAAAATGGACTTTGATCCGAAGATGCGGCACTTGAAGAGCCGTCTGGAGCAGCTTGATCAGCAGATTCAGGACTCACGGCGTCATCAGGTGGGGCAGCGCGAGCTGTTTCTCGTGATTAATCGTCTCGAAGAGTTTGCCGCGGCTGTCCATGACCGACTGGGCACTGTCGATTTCGTCACCAAGCGCGAGATCATCCGCGGTCTGGTCAAACGCGTCGAGATTCACAAAGACGAGATTTTGGTGGTGTTCCGGGTTGATCCGGATCCCGGGTTCAACGCCAGCGAGACGTCGACTGGCTCCGGCACCAGAGAAAAAAGTATGCAAGATCGTACGCGGCGTACTGGGCGCACCTTGCGGCGTGCCCTGCTTCGCAGGAATGCGCTTTCCATTTTCGAGAACACCTGTGCGCAGCCATCGAGCTATCAGCGCTAACATTCGCCTATCCGCAATTCGGTGTTGCAGGAAGCACATCATCCATTCGTGATGGTTGTACTGGATAGCTGCTGGTTTTATCGTGTTTATCCTCATAGTGTTTTTTACTCTGTCGCGACAGTTGCGCTCGCGGGTCAGCACCTTGTTACAGGGCGCTCATCAGTTGTCCATGGGCGACCTCAGTTATCGCCTGGCTGAACAGCCCCGTGACGACGAAATCAACCATGTAGCGCGGGCGTTCAATGTAATGGCCGCGCGCTTGGCGGACATGTTGGAAAACACTGTGCGGACAGAAAATCTCGCGGTACTGGGGGCCTTTGCCACGGGCGTGGCCCATGAGGTGCGCAATCCCCTAACAACCATGAAAACTACAGTGCAAGCCTTACTGCGCCGAGAAGAAGAACCCGAACGACGTTACTTGCTGACCGACCTAGGCAAGGAAATCGACCGCTTATCCCTTGTCACCAGCGATCTGTTGGAATATGGGAGGCCTCACCCGGCTCAACCCGAGGTGGTTGCTGTCGCGTCGTTGTTCGAGCAGATCGTCCGGCTGGCAGGGCCGGACGACCCGCAATTGCTGTGCGAAACAGAACCAGGCTTGCAGCTTTACGTCGACCCGGACCAGATCCGGCAGATCCTGGTCAACCTTTGTTTGAATGCGTTCCAGGCTTGCGACAACCAGAGCCCCGTGCGCCTGTGCGCCCAAGTATGGGATGGGCAGGTGCGAGTCATGGTCATTGACCAGGGCTGCGGTATCTCCGAGGCGGACTTGCAGCGCATCCGCCAACCGTTTTTTTACCTCCAAGGCGCGGGGTACAGGGCTGGGGCTGAGCATCAGTCAGCAACTGCTGGATGCCAACGGTGCGCGCATGGACATTATCAGTACGCTTGGCGTAGGAACTCAGGTGATCCTGGACTTTCCCGCGCCCCCAGGGAACGAGGCGAAGTAAACCACCGATGTCTGACATTCACGTTTTGATAGTAGATGACGAAGACACACTGGACGAAATTGCCACGCTGAAAATGCATCGGCGAAATATTCACCGCCATCGAGATGCCGGTGATGCCCTGCTCGCCTAACTGGCGCAAGTGCGCGCAGGCCGTATCGAGTACCGCATCGTGAGGGTCGGTGGCGATTTCCTGGATGAACGAGCGATCAATCTTGATCTTGTGGATGGGCAAACGCTTGAGATAACTGAGGCTGGAAAAGCCGGTGCCGAAATCATCGAGCGCAATGCGCACCCCCAACGCCTTGAGCCGGTGCAACGTATCGATCGCGCTATGCAACAGAAGCGACTCGGTGATCTCCAGCTCTAACTGCTCACCACGCAGACCATGTTTCTCCAGGGTGGCTTGGGCGATCACCCAAGGCATTATTTCCATGGCCCATCACCTCAGCCTGACGGTGGTCGCCGAAGGCGTGGAAACGGCGTCTCAGGTGGATTTCCTGAAGGGCAGTCGCTGCGATATTTTTCAGGGGTATTACTTTGCCAAACCAATGCCCTACGCAGAAATCGAAGCTTTCCTGAGCCATCCCGCGCCCCTTCCCTGAGCGGCCATTCTGTCGGGTCCCAGTCCTGTAAATCAGACGCTAAGGCAAATTGTCAGACTCCAACGCAGAACTCCCTCTCCCCAGGCAAGGCGCTCCCTGCGCCTTTCTCACACACTCGGCTCTAACGCTATCGCGCTGCATAACAACAAGAGCCGCGAAAAAATGACTAGTTTCCAACCTGCTACCGAAAATCAGACCGGCCACATCGGCGCCCGTCAGGCCCGTGTCGAGGACGCCGCATTGTTGCGCGGTCTCGGCTGCTATGCCGATGACGCTGCGATCCCGCCGGGGACGCTCCATGCGGCGATCATCCGTTCACCCCACGCTCATGCGCGGATCACCTCGGTGGACTTTTCCAGTGCGCTGCTGATGAAAGGCGTGCACGGCGTGCTGGTCGGCGAAGACGTCAAACGCTGGGCGCTGCCATTTCCGGTGGGTGTACGTCAGCCGATGGAGCACTGGTGCGTCGCCGTCGACAAAGTGCGCTACGTTGGAGAGCCGGTGGCCGTGGTGATCGCCGAGAGCCGCTATCTGGCCGAAGACGCCATCGAAGGTGTGCGCGTTGAATACGAGCCGCTGCCCCCGATCATCGATCCAGAACGGGCCACCGCCGAACAGGCGCCTATCCTGCACGAAGCCGTCGGCAGCAACGTGGTCAACGAACGACGCTTTCGTTATGGCGAGCCGGAGCAGGCCTTCGAGCAGGCGCCGCACAAGGTCTCGCTCAAAGTGAAGTTTCCGCGCAGTTCCTGCACACCCATTGAATGCTATGTGGTGTTGGCTCAGTACGAGCGCGCCACCGGCATTTATGACGTGCTGGCCAATTTCCAGGGCCCCTATGCATTACACACGGTCATGGCCCGGGCTCTGAATGTGCCTGGCAACCGCTTGCGTTTGCGCACACCGAAAGATTCCGGTGGCAGCTTTGGCATCAAGCAAGGGGTTTTCCCTTACGTGGTGATGATGGGGCTGGCGTCACGCAAGGTCGGCGCACCGGTGAAGTGGGTCGAGGACCGTCTGGAACATCTTCAGGGGGCTTCTTCGGCGACCAATCGGGTGACCGAAATTGAAGCGGCGGTAGAAGCAGACGGGCGCATCACCGCTTTGCGTTATGACCAGATCGACGATTGTGGTGCCTACCTTAGAGCGCCTGAACCGGCGACTTTCTACCGCATGCACGGCAACCTGACGGGTGCCTATGCGATCCGCAATCTGCAAGTGCGCAACCGCGTGGTGCTGACCAACAAAACCCCTTCCGGCCTGAACCGTGGTTTCGGTGGCCCGCAGGTATATTTCGCCCTGGAGCGGCTGCTGCAACATATCGCCGTGCAGTTGAAGCTTGATCCGTTGGACGTGATCCGCCGCAACCTGGTGCCGGCCGATGCCTTCCCATATCGCGCGGCCGCCGGTGCGTTGCTCGATTCCGGCAACTACCAAGCTTGCATTGCCTTGGCGGCGGCTGACGGTGGACTCGACGAGTTGCTCAAACGTCGTGATCAGGCGCGGGCGGAAGGTCGAATCTATGGCATTGGCTATGCCGCCGTCATTGAACCCTCGATTTCCAACATGGGTTACATCACCACCGCGATGACACCCGAAGAGCGGCGCAAGGCCGGTCCGAAAAACGGCGCTGTCGCCACCGCAACCATCAACGTCGGCCCGTTGGGTGACGTCAGTGTGCATGTGTCCTCGACACCGCAAGGGCAGGGCCATCAAACCACCGTCGCTCAGGTCGTCGCCGACGTGCTTGGGGTTGCATTGGAATCCATCGTGGTCAACGTCGAGCTGGATACTCAGAAGGACGCTTGGTCGATTGCCTCGGGCAACTATTCCAGCCGTTTCGCCGGCGCTGTGGCCGGTGCCGTCTATAAGGCCGCGCTGAAGATCCGCGATCGCCTCGCCGTGATTGCCGGCGAGCAATTGCAGGCCAGTCCCGAAGATATTCGTTTCGCCGGCGGCAAGATTTTTGTGGTCAATGGCGGGGCGGTGGCGCCATTCCATCGGATTGCCGGTGCGACCCACTGGTCGCCGGGCCTGCTACCGGAAGGTGAAAGTGGCGGTCTGCGCGAAACCGCGTTCTGGAGCCCGCCGCAATTGGTGGCCCCGGACGACCAGGACCAGGTCAATAGCTCGCTGTGCTACGGCTTTGTCTTCGACATCTGTGGTCTGGAAATCGACCGCATGACCGGCGAGATCCACATCGATCGCTACGTCACCTGCCATGACGCCGGCCGCCTGCTCAACCCCGCGCTGGTCGACGGCCAGATTCGTGGTGGCTTCACCCAAGGCCTCGGCGCGGCGCTGATGGAAGAATTCGCCTACGGTGAGGACGGCAGCTTCCTCTCCGGGACCTTCGCCGATTATCTGGTGCCAACCGCACCGGAAGTGATCGAACCGGTGATCCTGCACATGGATACGCCATCGCCCTTCACCCCGCTGGGCTCCAAGGGTGTGGGCGAGGGCAACAACATGAGCACGCCGGTGTGCATCGCCAACGCGGTGGCCGACGCCCTCGGTCGCTCGGACATCCGTCTGCCACTGACACCATCGAAAGTACGCACGCTCATCGGGATCGACGAGCCCCCTCGGCCCGCCGGTATGGAGCCCGACGAAGACCTGGACGCAGCACCTGCCGGTGGACCCGCGTTGCGGGCCAACGACTCGGTGGTGATTCCTGCTTCGCCGCAACAGGTCTTCGATACCTTGCTCGACCCGCAGACGCTGGCGGCGATCATTCCCGGTTGCCACGACCTCGTGCTTGAAGGCGAGAACCGATACCGCGCAGACGTCACCGTCGGCGTCGGCATGATCCGTGCGCGCTTCGAGGCCAAGGTGGCCCTGAGTGATCTGGACCCACCGCATTCGTTGCGTCTGTCCGGTTCCGGCAGCAGCTCGATGGGTTCGGCCCAGGGCCAGGCCAAAGTGCGTTTCGTCGAACTGGAAAATGGCCACACGCGTCTGGAATACCAATACCAGGTGGCGGTCAGCGGCAAAGTCGCCGCGGTCGGCGGCCGAATGTTGCAAGGGGCCTCGAAAGTGATCATCGGACAAATCTTTACTCGCCTGTCGCAACGGGTCAGCGGCCAAGCCATCTCCACCGGCTGGTGGGCGCGACTGCGCGCCTCGCTTGGCGCGCTGTTTGGCAAGGGGGGTGCGCAATGAAACCGGCTGCTTTCGATTACGTTCGGGCTGAAACCCGTCGTCAGGTGGTTGAGTTGCTCGCCGAGTATGGCCAGGAGGCTCGCATCATCGCCGGTGGCCAATCGCTGATGGCGGTGCTGAACATGCGCCTGGCTCAACCCAAGTTGCTGATCGATATCAATCATGTGGCCGAGCTGGCCTATATCGAGCTGCGCAAGGATTGCCTGGCGGTAGGTGCCGGGGTGCGACAGGCGCAGTTGCTGGCGCGTTCGACCCTGATGGACGAGGTGCCTTTATTGGCACTGGCGATGCCCTGGATCGGCCACTTCCAGACGCGTAATCGCGGTACGGTCTGCGGTTCGGTGGCTCACGCCGACCCCAGCGCCGAGTTGCCGCTGTGCCTGGTGACACTGGGCGGCGAGATCGTTCTCGAGTCCAAAAAAGGCAAGCGCATCGTCAAGGCCGCCGACTTCTTCCAAGGCATTCTCACCACCGACAAGCGTGCGGATGAGCTGGTCGTCGAGGTGCGTTTTCCGCTCAAGCGCGAAGGCATCACCTATCGCTTCCGCGAAATCGCCATGCGCCACGGCGACTTTGCAATTGTCTCCCTGGCCGCGGCCATCGGGACGGACCAGGTCGAACTCGGCATCGGCGGGGTCGCCGACCGTCCGCAACGTCGCAGCCTGCCACGGGGTGCGGCGCTGCCTGACGCGCTCAATCAAACCGCCTGGTCGCTCGATGCACAAGACGACGTGCACGCCAGCGCCGCCTATCGCCGCCAACTGGTTCGCGAGCTGGGTCATCAGATGATCGAAGGAGTCTGAACATGCGTGTAACTGCCGACCAAACCTTTCCGATTCGCCTGGAACTCAATGGCCGCTCCCGCGAAGCGCTGGCCGAACCGCGGACCCAACTCTGCGACTTCCTGCGCCACGACCTCGGTGCCACCGGCGTCCATGTCGGTTGCGAACACGGTGTCTGCGGCGCCTGCACGGTGCTGGTGGACGGGGTCGCCATGCGTTCCTGCCTGATGCTCGCGGTACAGGGGCACGAACGGCGTATCGAGACCGTCGAGTCCCTGGCCGACGACGACACACTGAGCGATCTGCAACAAGCCTTTCGCCGTCATCACGCCTTGCAGTGCGGCTTTTGCACTGCGGGCATTCTCATGTCCTGCGTGGATTTCCTCGAACGGGTACCCAACCCGGACGAGACCCAGGTACGCGACATGCTTTCGGGGCATCTATGTCGCTGCACGGGCTACACCGGCATCGTCCAGGCCGTGCTCGAAGTCGCTGCCCAGCGCCAAACGAACAAAGGGGTATAACAATAATGTTCGATCTCGGACGCAGTTTTCTCGCTGCCGTTGAACGCCGACCGCACGCCGTGGCGGTCAGTGACGGTGCGTTGAAGAAAACCTATGAAGACTGGTTCGTCGATATCCAGAGTGCAGCGCGGGGCTTGCAACGCCTTAGGCTGCAACGGGGTGACCGACTGCTGGTAGCGATGCAGAACCGCTGGCAGATGGCGACCCTGCATTGGGCCTGTCAGTTTGCGGGCGTGGTCATGACCCCGTTGAACTGGCGTTCGACTGCCGATGAACTGGGCTACTGCATCGAAGATGCGCAAATCCGCGCACTGGCTTACGACGACGCGACCGTGGCCGCGGTGGCCGGTTGCAGCGCCGCCACCAGGCTGCCACGGATCGCCGCCGGTATCCGTGCCGCCGACACCGACCTGAGTTTCGAGGAGCTGTGTTCGCAGACCCCCTCCGACATCATTTTGCAGGCCGACGCCGAAGACTTTTCACTGCTGCTGTACACCTCCGGAACCACCAGCAAGCCCAAGGGCGTGCCCCGTCGGCACCGTAGTGAACGCGCCGCGGCGGTGGCCCACGTAGCGCAAAACCTCTACCGCCAGAGCGAGTGCACGCTGGGTGTCATGCCGCTTTACCACACCATGGGCGTGCGTTCGTTGCTGTCCATGGCGCTGATCGACGGGCATTTCGTCTGTGTGCCGAAGTTCGACGTGGAAGCCACGCTGCAGGCCATCGAGCGGGAAAAGGTCAGCAACCTGTACCTCGTACCGACGCTCTACCACATGCTCATCGAGCACCCGGCCTTCGGCCGCGAGCGAGTAGCCAGTGTGGAGAAAATCGGCTTTGCCGGCGCGCCGATGAGCGACGGCTTGATGCGTCGCGTCGAGCAGGCGTTCCAGCCGCAGTTGTTCGTCAACCATTACGGCAGCTCGGAAATCTACACCTTCACCATCGACCAGCAGGCCAGTCGCAAACCCGGCTCCTCAGGGCGCAGTGCAATGAACCAGCGCGTGCGCGTGGTACCGATCGATGCTGAAACGGTGGACGTGCAGGCCAACCCATTGGAGGAGGGCCAGATCATCGCCGACCTGGCGAGTGACGAGGCGTTCGAAGGCTACCTGAACCGCCCTGAGGCGAACGCCAAGGCGTTGCGTGACGGATGGTATTTCACCGGTGACATCGGCTACTTCGATCTGGAAGGCGATCTGTTCGTCACGGGTCGTGTCGATGACTTGATCATCACCGGCGGCGAAAACGTCAGCCCGGCGGAAATCGAAAACATGCTCTCTCTGCACCCGGCAGTGGAAGAAGTGGTGGTGGTCGGTCTGCCTGACGAGCAGTGGGGCAAGATCATTGCAGCGTTTATCAAGCTGCGCGCCGAGGTGTCGGAATGCGACCTCGATGCTCATTGCATCGCTTCGGGCCTGGCCAAATTCAAGCGGCCACGGCGTTACCAGTTCATCGATCAGATTCCCAAATCTCCAGTTGGCAAGGTGCTGCGGCGCGTGCTGCTGGCCCAATTTCAGGAACAGGCCTTGAAGGCCATCAGCTAATCATCCAGAGGACACTACAATGCAACAACAAGCGATCCAGCAATTTCTCGACACTCAGTTCGATGGCTTCCAGGTTGAAGTCGATGTGTCCCGCGAGCGCGCTGACATCATCCTCAACCGGGCGCCGTTGAACGTCATTTCCATGGGGCAGCGTGATCAACTGCGCCTGGTCTTCGAAGCCCTCGATGCACACAAAGATGTGCGCGTCATCGTGCTGCGCTCGGTGGGTGAACACTTCTCCAGCGGTGGCGACATCAAGGGTTTCCTTGAAGCTTCGCCGGAGCACGTTTCGAAGCTGGCCTGGAACGTTGCGGCACCGGCACGTTGCGAAAAACCGGTAATCGTCGCCAACCGTGGTTACACCTTCGGCGTCGGTTTTGAATTGTCCCTGGCCTGCGATTTCCGCGTTGCTTCGCAAACCACGCGCTACGCCTTGCCGGAGCAGAACCTGGGTCAGATCCCAGGCTCGGGAGGCTCCGCACGCCTGCAGAAAATCATCGGCATCACCCGCACCAAACACATGGTGATGCGCGCCAAGCGCATTACGGGCGACCAGGCCTATGCCTGGGGTATTGCTACCGAGGTCGTGCCAGATACCGAACTGGAAAACACCGTCGATGCGCTGGCTGATGAACTGCGGCGCTTCTCGCCGCTGGCTCAGCGCACGGCGAAAAAACTGATCAACGACAACGAAGATGCGCCGCTGACCGTCGCGATCGAAATGGAAGGTCACTGCTACAGCCGCCTGCGCAGCTCCAAGGACTTCAAGGAAGGCGTCGAAGCGTTTCACAGCAAGCGTCCGGCAGTGTTCACCGGCGAGTAAATGCGTACCGGCGAGCAGGCCCGGGAGCATGTCGGCAAAGGCGTGCCTCCCTATGGAGCAGGGCCTGCCGCCCCTTCACTGAAACTGATAGGGCGCATCAATATTCGTTAATAGAAAACCCGTTGCGGGGCTCGTAGGGTGAGATCGGCTGCACCGAAATCCGTCCAATAAATATAAAAATCGGAGTTCCACTTATGGCTTCTAGCTGGCTGGTATTAACCATCGTGGCCGCCTACAGGGTGGTCTTGGCGTTGATCAGTTTCTGGGTTCGACGCTCTACACAAAGCGCGAAAAACTTCACCTCCGGAGGCAAGGAATTCCCGGCGGTGATTCCATCGTTGCAGGCCGTTGCGCAATTTTTCGGGCACATGCACGAATGGATGGCCGGGATCGCCGTTGCAGGACTGGCCGGGGCGCTGTTCGGCACCATGGCCGCGCTAACCATGGGCATCGCCACCTTGTTGCTCAAGGACTTCTATCAGCCGTTCTTTAACCCGCCGCCGGATGACCGGGCATGCCACCAAAATAATAATGACGAGGTAAGGCCATGCAGCCTGTGACGCTTTCCACCCCCGAAGCCGACATGGCCGGGGACTTGCCAGCAGGCGCCAGCCTGCGTGGCTGGCTCGACCATTTGCAGCGCCAGCAGCGTTTGGCAATGATACGTCCCGGCGTGGACCTGCGTTTCGGCGTTGCAGCGATTGCTAATCGTCTGGACGGCAAGAGCGCTTCACTGTTTCCCCAGCCTGGCGGCCACTCGATTGCGGTGGTTTCCGGCCTGCTGTCCGACCGGCAGTGGATGGCCGAGGCGATGGGCGTGGAGTCCGCTGAAGTGTTGGCGCGTTTCGAGGCGGCCAGCCTCAATCCGCTGCCGTGGCGGGAAGTCAGCGATGCAGCTTGTCAGCAAGTGGTGCATCGCGAGATCGACCTGAACAAACTGCTACCAATTCCCACCCACAACGAGTACGACAGCGGCCCTTACATCACCGCTGGCCTGCTGATTACCCGCAACCCGCGCACCGGGGTGCAGAACGTTTCGATTCACCGCTTGCAGGTGAGCAGCCCAAATCGACTGGGTGCATTGCTGCTGCCACGCCATGCGCTGGCCTTCTTTCAGGAAGTCGAGGCGCTGGGTGAGGATCTGGACGTGGCGGTGGTAATTGGTGCTGATCCGCTGACCTTGCTGGCGTCCCAGGCCATCGTGCCGATCGATCACGACGAACTGGAAATCGCCGGCGCTCTGCATGGCCGTCCGCTGGCGGTAACGCGCTGCGTGACCCATCAGATTCGCGTGCCTGCCGACGCCGAGATCGTCATCGAGGGCCGGTTGCTGGCCAAGGCGCGGGAGATGGAAGGGCCGTTCGGCGAGTTTCCGCAGTACTACGGCGAACGCGCCGAGCGACATGTGATCGAAGTCGACGCCGTAACCCATCGTCACAACCCGATCTTTCACACCATCGTCGGCGGCGGCCTGGAACACTTGCTGCTCGGCGGCATCCCGCGCGAAGCGACCATGCTCGCGCACTTGCGCCGCAGTTTTCCGTGCGTGCGTGACGTGCACCTGAGCAAGGGCGGAGTGTGTCGTTATCACCTTTATGTGCAGATCGACAAACGCTCCGAAGGCGAGGGCAAGAACGTCATCCTCGGCGCGCTGGGCGGTCACTACGACATCAAGCATGTCACCGTGGTGGATCTGGATGTGGACATTCATGACCCCACCGAAGTCGAGTGGGCGATTGCCACCCGTTTCCAGGCCGACCGCGACCTGGTGCTGATCCACGAATCCCAGGGCTCGAAACTCGACCCGTCCACCCGTGACGGTGTTGGCTCGAAGATGGGCTACGACGCCACGGTGTCGCTGTCGGCACCGACCATGCGCTTCAAACGAATCCAGGTGCCAGGCCAACAGGAAGTCGAACTCGACAAGTTGGCGGACGCGGCCCCGCAGGACTGGCAGCGCGTGCTCCAGATGCACGATTGAACCCGGTGGCCGCTGGATTCGGCGGCCTGTTTCCGATAGTTCCAACCAACTCAAGACACGTCTTGCGTGAGGCAACCATGACCACGACAACAACAACAACAACAACTGCATCGCCAACCAGCGCCGCTATCGATACACCGCAGATTCCACCGGGCAAGGCTTTACTGGCGGCATTTGCCTCAACATTCGGCTGGGCGCTGGATTTGTTTGACCTGTTCATTCTGCTCTACGTGGCGCCGATCATCGGCCGCATGTTTTTCCCCTCGGACACCCCGACACTGTCGCTGGCCGCGGTATACGCCTCATTCGCCGTGGCCCTGCTGGTGCGCCCCCTGGGTTCGGCAATCTTCGGCGCGTATGCCGACAAGCACGGCCGCAAGCGAGCGTTGATGGTGTCGATGGTCGGCGTCGGTATTTCCACGGCACTGTTTGGCGCGCTGCCGACCATTCATCAGGCCGGCTTATTGGCCCCGATACTGTTTCTGCTATTGCGGGTGATTCAGGGCATTTTCGTTGGCGGCATCGTGGCCTCCACTCACACCATCGGCACCGAATCCATCTCGCCGCGCTATCGCGGCCTGATGTCCGGGTTGATCGGTGGTGCCGGTGCCGGCATGGGCGCGCTGTTGGCGTCGTTCACTTACCTGGTGTTGTCGGAAATTTTCCCCGGGGATGAATTTGACGTCTGGGGCTGGCGCTTCATGTTCTTCTGCGGGCTGCTCAGCACGTTTTTCGGGCTGGTGATGTTCCGCTATCTGGAAGAAACCCCGGTCTGGCAGCAACTGCAACAAGCGCGCAAGACCAAGGGGCCGGCGGTAGTGGTCGTGTCGCCGCTCAAGCGTCTGTTTGGTCGCGAGTACCGCAGCGTGATGCTGGTCAATCTGCTGATTACATTCGGCGGCGGAGCGACGTATTACCTGGCCTGCGGTTATCTGCCGACCTTGCTCAACGTGGTCGCCAAAGTGCCCCATACGCAAACTTCGCAGATGCTCATGTACGGGTCGGTGGCAACCATTGTCGGAGCACTGGCCTTCGGTTACCTGAGTGACCTGATCGGTCGCAAGAAGACCTTCATGCTACTGGGTGTGATTAACCTGGTGAGCTTGCCGATGATGTTCCTCGGTGTCG
The DNA here is from genome assembly GCF_034348165.1 of Pseudomonas sp. CCI1.1. Classification (NCBI taxonomy): domain Bacteria; kingdom Pseudomonadati; phylum Pseudomonadota; class Gammaproteobacteria; order Pseudomonadales; family Pseudomonadaceae; genus Pseudomonas; species Pseudomonas sp. CCI1.1. The sequence continues at coordinate 2,302,697 of NZ_CP133780.1, read as the reverse complement.
CCGAGCCGGGTTCGCTGACCCGCACTGCGCTGTATTGCGTGGGCATCGCCTTCATGGGCGGGGCGATCATCGCGCCGATCCTGATCTTCCTCAACGAACGCTTCAGCACCGAGCTGCGCGCCAGCGGCACAGGATTGTCCTGGAACATCGGTTTCGCCCTCGGTGGAACCATGCCGACCTTTGTGTCCCTGTTCAGCAGCAGCCCCGCGCAGATCCCCATGGTACTGGCGATTTTCGCCGCCGGCCTGTCGGTGATCTACCTGATCGGCAGCGTGGTGATTCCGGAAACCCAAGGCAACTTCAAGTGAAGGAGATGGCAATGAACAGATTGACCGGCAAGGTCGCTATCGTCACCGGCGCGGCCCAAGGTATCGGCGCCACCTACGCCAAGGCGCTGGCGGCCGAGGGCGCGAAGGTGGTGCTCTGCGATTTGAAGGCGCCTGACGAAACCGCTGCCGCGATCCGCAACAAGGGCGGTACGGCCCTGGCAATCGCTTGCGACGTGACCGACGGTGCCGCGGTGCAAGCCATGGTCGAGGAAGCCGTGGCGCAGTTCAGCGGTGTGCACGTGCTGATCAACAACGCGGCGTTGTTCGCCACCCTGGAACTCAAACCTTTCGAGCAGACCAGCTCGGCGGAATGGGACCGGATCATGGCAGTCAACGTGCGCGGTTCCTTCGAGTGCGCGAAGGCGGTAATGCCGGTGATGCGCCGTCAGGGCTACGGCAAGATCGTCAATATTGCCTCGGCAACGGCTTTCAAAGGCGCGCCGATGATGGCGGCGTATGTCGCGTCGAAGGGCGCGGTGATTGCCCTGACACGCTCGATAGCGCGCGAAGTCGGCGACGCCGGCATCCGCTGCAACTGCCTGGCCCCCGGCCTGACCATGAGCGCCAACGTCCAGGCCAACGCCGCCTGGGCCGGCGACATCGTGCGCAACAACATCGCCAGCCGCTGCATCAAGCGCGAGGCGGTACCGGAAGACCTGGTCGGCGCGCTGCTGTTTCTGGCCAGCGCCGACAGCGATTTCATGAGCGGCCAGACTGTGGTGGTCGACGGCGGCTCGGTGACCCACTGATAGGGGGAGTCCATGCGCAGCCGATATTTCATTGAAAGGGTAAACCGTTATGAATCGTGAACAACAAATCGTTGAGCGTTCGCACGCATACCGCGAGAGCTATCGTGCGTCCACACCCAGCTGGTATCGCGGCGAAATGCACCTGGCTTTCACCCTGCTGTTCACCGGCGGGGTGCTCTGGTACTGCGCCAGCCAGATTGTCGATGCGAGCTGGCAGGAGTGGTTGCTGGTGGTAGTGCCGATGTTCCTGTTCGGCAATTGGGCCGAATGGGCGGGCCACCGTTATTTGCTACACAGCCCTAGGAGCTGGCTCAAGCCGGCCTACAAGCGGCATGTCGCCACCCACCATCAGTTCTTCTCGCACAAGACGCTGGACTATCACGGCCATCAGGATTGGCGCGCTCTGCTGTTTCCCCCATTCGCTCCGGTGTTGTTCGTGATGGCCGCGCTGCCGCTGGCCCTGCTGCTGGGCACGTTATGGACGGCCAACGCCGGCTATATCGCAATGTTGACGATGGCGGCCTACTTCCTGATGTACGAAGGCCTGCACACGCTGTCGCACCTCGAGCATCCGCTGCTCGATGCCATGCCGCTGGTCAACACGGTGCGCCGCATGCATGTCCTGCATCACAACCCGGACTTCATGCACACGCGCAATTTCAACCTGACCTTTCCGATCTGCGATGCACTGTTTGGCACCAGCGACTTGAACAAGGGCGTGCTGGGCACGCTGTTCAATGGCATGTCGGATGCGGCGCGCAAACCCGAGGACCAGGCTCGCGTTGATGCGCAGCAGGTCGAGCGCGCGTCCAAAGCGGCTACCGAACACCAGCTCTGACAGCGACTCAATGAGCGGTCGGTTCTGGTGGTCGACCGCTGCTCGCTGACCCACGGAATACCGGAGGACTCATGCAAAGCAGACATTTCATCGATGGGCAATGGACCGACGCGGGACATTGGGCGGACAGCTTCGACCCGGCCAGCTGCGAGTTGATCGGCCGCTTCGCCGATGGCGGCGAAGCCGAGGCGCAAGCGGCGGTCTCCGCCGCCGCGCGCGCCTTCGCCAACCCGCAGTGGTCACAGAATCCGCGCCTGCGTCAGCAATTGCTGCTGGACTGGGCCGCAGGCCTCAAGGCACGCCAGGAGGAACTGGCGCAGCTGCTCACCCGCGAGAATGGCAAGGCCCTGGTGCAATCGCGCGGCGAGATAGCCGGGGCGATTTCCGAGATTGTCTATTATGCCGGTCTGGCCCGACACAACCCCGGCCATGTGATGGAGGTGGCGCCTGGCGAGTTCTCCAACATGCTGCGTGAACCGGCCGGGGTCGCGGGGCTGATCATTCCATGGAATGCCCCGGCGGTGCTGCTGGTGCGCGCCCTCGCCCCGGCATTGGCGGCCGGCTGCACCGCGGTGATCAAGCCGGCGCCGCAGACCGCGCTATTCAACGCGGCCATGCTCGAGCCGCTATTCGCCCTACCGGGCCTACCGGCCGGCGCGGTCAACCTGTTCGCTGAAACTGGGCATGTCGGCGCGGCGTACCTGGTGGCTTCGCCGCTGGTAGATGTGCTCAGCTTTACTGGCTCCACCGCAACCGGCCAGCGCATCATGCAAGACGCCGCAGCGACCATGAAGAAGCTGTCCCTTGAACTCGGCGGCAAATCCTGTTGCCTGGTCTTCGAGGATACCGACGTCGAGGCTATCGCACCGAAACTGGCGGCAGCAGCAACCATCATTTCCGGCCAACAGTGCACCGCCGCACGGCGCGTGCTGGTGCAGGCCAGCCGTTTTGCCGAGATGAAACGTGCGCTCAGTGCCGCGCTCGGCGAAATCCGCCTGGGCCACGGTTTGGAGGCGGCGACGCAAATGGGCCCGCTGATCGACTGGCAGTCGCGCGACAAGGTCGAGAGGCGCATCGCCGAGGCGCTGGACTGTTGCGACGAGGTGCTGCTGGCCGGCGGCCGCCCGGATGGCGCGCTGAGTCAGGGCGCCTTCCTCGCCCCTGCACTGATCGCCCACCGCGACAGCGGCGCGTTCTTCTGCCAGGAGGAAATCTTCGGCCCGTTGCTGGTGCTGGAGTCCTTCGAAGATGAAGCCGAGGCAGTAGCGCGCGCCAACCATACCGAGTTCGGTCTGTCGGCGAGTGTCTGGACCGGGCAGGGCGCTCGCGCCTGGCGTGTCGCTCGGGCACTGCGCAACGGTACGGTGTGGCTGAACGACCACAACAAATTGTTCGCCGAGGCGGAAACTGGTGGCTACCGCAAGAGCGGTCTGGGGCGCTTGCATGGCGTCGATGCGCTGCTGGATTTCAGCGAGCTCAAACACATTTATCAGAACGTCGGCACGCTCGGTTGAGCGCGCACGCGAGGGTGACCATGGAGCTGCGCCATCTGAAGTATTTTACCTGCCTTTATGAGGAAGGCTCCGTCACCCGGGCTGCGCAGCGCTTGAATATCGTGCAACCGGCGTTGTCGATGCAGATCGCCAGGCTTGAGGAAGAACTCGGGCAGACGTTGTTCGAGCGCAGCTCCAAGGGCATGGCGCCGACCGAGGCCGGCGATCAGGCTTATCGTTTGTTCATGCCGATTCTTGCCCAGCTGCTGGCGGCGCGTCAGGCCCTGATCGACCGTAGCGGCCAGATCGGCGGACGCATCAGTGCCGGGCTGATCGCGTCTGCCGCCAACAACGCGTTGGCCAGCACCCTGGCGCATTTCGTCGAGCATCAGCCACAGGTTGAATTGAGCGTCACCTCGGGCTACAGCCAGGAGTTGATCGCGAAGGTCCTGACCGGCGTGCTGGATTTCGCGGTCATCAACCAAAGCTTTCAGCATGAGCACCTGATCGGCCACGACATTTTCGATGAGGAGCTACTGGTCGCCACCGGTGCAGCCAATCGCCTTAACGGAGCGTTGCCCTTGCCGTTGGCCAGTCTGGCGGGATTCAAACTGGTGCTGCCCTCGCGTCGTCACGGGCTGCGTATGGTCATCGACCAGCACCTTGCCGCCCAGGGCATTGAAGTCACCCCGCAGTTGGAGGTGGACGATCTGGCGGTCATTGAGGACTTCTTGCGTCGCAGCGACTGGGTCAGCGTGCTGCCGGCAACCGTCTTGCATCGCGGATTGCACGAAGGCGCGTTGCGCGCCTATCCGCTGGTCGCGCCGGTGATCAGCCGGCGCATGGTCTGTGTGCACGACGCCCGTCGACCACTGACCCCGGCGGCAATGCTGTTCATCGAGATGATCGGCAAAACCATGACCACCGCACTCGACGCCATCCATTTCTACAAAGAAGGCCCGATAGAGGAAGGCGACCATGAGCGTTCCCAGTAATAGCCGGCCGCAGCGGCTGATCGTAGGAATTTCCGGTGCCTCCGGCGCCGTTTATGGCGTACGTCTACTGGAGCTGTTGCGCGACACGCCGATTGAAACCCATCTGGTGGTCAGCAAGTCGGCGCTGATTACTTTGGCCCATGAAACCGAGATGTCCTGGTCTCAGATCAAGACCCTTGCTGACGTTAGCTACATCAATCAGGACATCGGCGCGGCAATTGCCAGTGGCTCGTTCAAAACCATGGGCATGATCATCGCGCCGTGTTCGATACGCAGCCTGTCAGAAATTGCCAGCGGCGTGACCTCAACGCTGCTGACCCGCGCCGCCGACGTGGTGCTCAAGGAGCGCCGGCGCCTGGTGCTGATGGTTCGCGAGACGCCACTGCACCGCAATCACCTGCGCAGCATGACCGAGTTGGCTGAACTCGGTGCGGTGATCGCGCCGCCAGTGCCTGCGTTCTATGCCAAGCCGACCAGCCTGGATGACATGATCGATCACACTGTAGGAAGGGTGCTGGATATGTTCGATATCGAACTGGGTGTCGTCCGTCGCTGGCGCGAACGACCGGAGCGCGTAGCAACGCTGGATGAGGTGATCGATGGTTGAGTCACATTCGGGGCATTCAGGCGGGGAGGCGCTCCAGGAATTCGCAGATCAGCTGCAAGGTCCGCTCGGTCGCTTCGGTCTGGGGAAAGTGCCGGCAGTTATCCAGCAACACACAGCGGCACGGCCCAGGCACCTGTCGCTGGATGACCATCAGTTGCTCGGGCGTGGCGTAGTGGTCTTCGCGACCCTGAATGACCAGCAGCGGCCTTTCGATATAAGCCAACTGCGCTTCGAGATCGTCCAAGGAAAAGTCCGGGTGCAACCAGCTGTCGCTCCAACCGTGAAAGGCGCCGTCGACATTGGTCCCATGGTGGCGTGTCAGGCGTTCGCGCAATTCGCCCTGATGCCAAACCTCGGTGGTATGGCGAATGCCATCGAGGCTCTCGGTCTCGACAATCACGTGAGGCGCCAGTGCAATGCTGCCCAATACGCGGGGATCATTGGCGGCGGCATAGGCGAGGACAATGGAGGCGCCGTCACTGTGACCGAGCAAAACCACTTGCGGCAGTTGCAAGGCATCGAGCAATTGCCGCAGTTCACGAGGGCCGTCGCTGCTCAGGTAGTTCAGCGGACGCGGCAGGGTTACCGGGCTCGATTGCCCATAACCCTGACGACTGTAGGTGACCACACCGCAACCGCTGGCCTGGGCCAGGCGCTGGGGGAAGTCTTTCCATTGATCGGCGCTGCCGAGGCCTTCGTGCAACAGCACAAGCGTCGGTCGCGATGGGTCAGCCGCAGGAATTTGGCGATATTCCAGGCGCAGCGGCCCAAGTTGCAGAAATTGTTGTGGCGACATGTTGAATCAACGATTGAACAAGGTTGCTCGCAGGTTACCGTAAACGTAACCCTGTCTGCAGCACCACGCTTTGCTTGAGGTACAGAAAACATGCGTCATCTCGATGTTCAGGTGATCGACCAGGCACTGCAATGGGCTCGCGCCGGGCAGGCCCAGTGGCTGTGTACGGTGCTCTCCACCTATGGCTCGGCGCCGCGTGCGCCGGGGGCGATGCTGGTGACCAATGGCTCGGGCGAACACGTCGGCTCGCTGTCGGGTGGCTGCGTCGAGGAGGAGTTTCTCGAAAGCCTGACGCGCGGTGAATTACGCGAACCGGCGCAGATCGTCAGTTATGGCGACAGCGTCGAGCAACGCCACCGTCTGCGATTACCCTGTGGTGGCGTGCTGATCGTGCTGGTCGAGCACCGCGCTGCGAGTCTCGAATGGATCGAGCACCTGGAGAGTCTGCAAGCGGCGTTACTGGGTCAGCGGCGTCTGCTGCGCCATGTCGAGTTGAGCAGCGGAGCCTTGCGCCTGGACGCAGACATCGGACACGGCAGCGAGCGGGTGCAAGTCGTCGACGAGACGGTGCGCATCAGTGTTGGCCCTGCGTTGCGACTGATTCTGGCCGGGCTGTCGCCGGTCGCTGAAGTTTGCGCCAGTTTCGCCCGCGCCATCGGCTGCGAAGTCATCGCCTGCGACCCCCGGGATGAGATGCAGCATGTGCAGCTCGAAGGCGTGGAGATGCAACGCATGCTGCCCTCGATGTACATCGCCGCTGGTGGTTGCCATGCGGCGACTGCGGTGGTGGCGCTGACTCACGATCCTCGAATCGATGATCTGGCGCTGATGGAAGCGGTTCACACCCCGGCGTTTTACATCGGTGCCATGGGTTCTCAGGCAACCTCGGCCAAGCGCGCCGAGCGGCTCAAGCGCATCGGTGGTCTGACGGATGAACAGATTGCCCGTTTGCACATGCCCATCGGCCTCGATCTGGGCAGCAAGGCCCCGGCGGAGATCGCTCTGGCGGTGGTGGCCGATATCCTGCGCGTTTATCACGGCAAAGAACGCCATGCCTTGTAAGGCGGTTTTTCCGACGAACGTGGGGGCTGCGAAAGTCGAGGTAGACGCTCGGTCATTCGCGCGCGATAGTGGTCAGCCAAGTCTGGCTGAACCATGGACCGATCGACGGGCTTGAGAAATAGATAAGCGCCCCGATGATATGCATTGAGGCCGATAACAATATCGCTTCAAGCGAGGAGGAATCTGATGTCGATTGCCCAACGGGTTTTCCACGGCAGGTTTGGCCGGGTCGCCTTGCTGAATATGGATCATTCGCTGGTCACCCATACCCATTCCGAATGCCATGTGCTGGTCAAAGTGTCCGGCGAGGATACTTACTTCAACGTTAAGGGTCGACGGGTTCCGCTCAGTGATCGCACCGCGGTGTTGGTCAACGCCTGGGAGCCGCATTTCTACGATCCGCAGCCGGGTGCCGGTGCCACGCTAATCCTGGCGCTTTACATAGAGCCCGCCTGGCTGGCCACTGCCCAGCAATCGCTGGCGCTCAGCGGTCGGCCGGACTTTTTTGCCCAATCATGCATCGAGCTGTCGAGTCGAAATCGCACCCTGGCCGACATCCTGGTCGCCGAAGCGCATGGTTGTGGGATCGTGCCGAAAGAGCGTTTGGAGTTCATGCTGTTCGACTTCCTGATCGAACTGATCGAGGACTTTTCCAGCTGGCGGCATTTGTCGCTACTGGGTGCGCCCAACACAGGTGAGTTCCGGGATGCGCGCGTGCGCCGTGGCACCGCCTGGTTGCTTGAGCACCTCGATGATCCGAACCCGATCGACAACGCCGCGCGGGCCTGTGGTCTGTCTCGGGCACACTTCTTTGCGCTGTTCAAGAAAGACACCGGCATGACCCCGACCCTGCTGCTTAACGACGCGCGCATGCGCCGGGCTTTTGCCTGGCTGGAGCGTGAGCGCAGTGGCACGTTGGGCCTGTTGTCTGAGAACCTCGGGTTCTCCGAGCAAGGTCATTTCACACGGTTTTTCCGTCAGCACATCGGCGCTTCCCCCAGCCAGTACCGAAGGGTAGTGGATAGCTATGCGGGGGTTTGAATATCGCCTCAATCCTGGCCTGCTCAGGTTATTTCCTGAAATTCAGACTCCGAGGCAAACTTGCAGACGTCCGCGCAAAACTCCATCGCTCAAGGCAAAGCTTTCCCTCGTGCCTTTCTCCCACACTCGGCTCTAATGATAGTGGCTGGGTGTCGTTGGCAGAAGCGTTGGCTATGTCTATAGCCGCTTAACCTTCCCCAGTCACAATACTGAAAATGGCTGGACTCGAGAAAATAAAGACTTTTTACGTATAAATAATTCCTTAAAATAATATTGGACCAGTACTAGTCGACGACTTAGATTCACATTACAAGAAAAGCAAGAACGTGAGTTGAAAAATAATATGGCTAATGATGCGATTCTGGAAACTGTTGGTTTGACCAAAGAGTTCAAAGGATTTATCGCTGTTGAAAATATCAACTTGCGTGTGAAGCGTGGCTCAATTCATGCCCTGATCGGTCCCAACGGTGCCGGAAAGACGACATGTTTTAACTTGCTCACCAAGTTTCTCGATCCTACCCAAGGGACTATTCGCTTCAACGGCCAGGACATCACTCGTGAGCACCCAGCTGCAGTAGCGCGCAGAGGGATGATTCGATCTTTCCAGATATCGGCAGTCTTTCCTCGCCTTACCGTGCGAGAAAACATCTATATTCCGCTACAGCGAAGCCTGGGGACTTCCTTCCATTTCTGGAAGTCGCGCGCTGCACTTGCCGCTCTTGACGATAGAGCGATGGAGTTGCTCGCCCAAGTGGGATTGGAGTCATTCGCCGATCTAGTAGCAATGGAACTGTCCTATGGCCGCAAGCGAGCGCTGGAAATAGCCACCACTTTAGCGCTGGACCCTGAGTTGATGTTGCTCGATGAACCCACCCAAGGCATGGGGCATGAAGACGTCGATTGGGTCATGGAGCTGATCAAGAATGTCGCCGCCAACCGCACTGTCCTGATGGTCGAGCATAACATGAAGGTTGTAGAGGGGATTTGCGACACTATCACGGTACTTGCTCGCGGCAGTGTGCTCGCCGAGGGCAGTTATTCTGAAGTTTCAGTCAATCCACTCGTGGTCGAAGCCTATATGGGGAGTGCCGACAGTGAGCTGCGCTCTCCAGGGAGCCATTGATATGACCAATGCTACCGAATACATGCGAGTTGCCAACTTGCAAGCCTTCTACGGTGAGTCTCACGTTCTCCACGGCATTGACTTCACTGTGAAGCAGGGTGAATGCGTTACTTTGTTAGGTCGCAATGGCGCAGGCCGCACCACCACCTTGCGAGCCATTATGGGGCTCACGGGGAAGCGCCAGGGTTCGATCATAATAGACGGTACTGAAACCATCGATCTATCGCCCCATAAGATTGCGCGCCTGGGTGTGGGTTATTGCCCAGAGGAAAGAGGCATTTATGCCAGTCTTTCGTGTGAGGAAAATCTGCTGTTGCTGCCGCGTTTAGGAAACAATGGAATGTGCCTGGAGGAAATCTATGAGATGTTCCCCAACCTCTACGAGCGTCGTCACAGCCAAGGTACCCGCATGTCGGGTGGTGAACAGCAAATGCTGGCCATGGCCCGAGTCCTGCGCACTGGTGCGCGCCTTCTACTGCTTGACGAGATATCCGAGGGACTTGCACCGGTCATCGTCCAGCGGCTCGCCGAAATCATCCGCCAGCTCAAGAGCAAGGGCTTCACAATCCTTCTGGTCGAACAGAATTCACGTTTTGCCGCCCCCCTCGCGGATCGCATGTATATCGTCGAGCACGGCAAGATTATCGCTGAGATTCACCAGCACGAAGTTGGGCAAAAAAGCGATCTGCTTCAAGAATATTTAGGGATCTAATATCGGCTAAAGCACTTGTCTGGTTTAGACGGTTCCAACGGCGAGCCAAGGGATTTAAAACCCCTACAACGCACCTTCTGGGTACAAGGCTGAAGCGTGTGGCTCTATAAGTTTTCCAGGCTCTTCGGCGAATATCCTACTAATAACAAATCGTCAGGATAAACAATATGGCAACACTCTTCGATGTTCCATTGTCGGCCTTGACAGGCCAACTTATGCTAGGACTGGTTAACGGCTCGTTTTACGCGATCCTCAGCCTGGGCTTGGCAGTTATATTTGGCATGCTTCGCATCATCAATTTCGCGCACGGTGCGTTTTTCATGATGGGAGCGTTTTTTTCATGGATGTGTCTCAATTATTTTGGCGTCAACTATTGGTGGTCATTGTTGCTTGTACCACTCACGGTGGGGATTGTCGGCGTTGTGATCGAACGCGCTCTGCTGCAGTGGTTGTATAAGCTCGATCATCTATACGGTTTATTGCTGACATTTGGGATGGCGCTCATCATCGAGGGCGTTTTCCGTAATGAATTTGGTGTTTCAGGTCAACCCTACGCAGTCCCTGAGGCACTGAAAGGGGCAATGAATCTGGGATTCATGTTTCTACCCGTCTACCGAGGCTGGGTGATTGTTGCCTCGCTTGCCGTATGCGCCCTGACGTGGTTCATGATCGAAAGGACACGCTTGGGGTCATACTTGCGTGCTGCCACGGAAAACCCGGCATTGACCCAGGCCTTCGGCATTAATGTACCTGTCATGGTGATGCTGACTTATGGTTTCGGCGTCGCGCTGGCCAGTTTTGCCGGGGTGCTGGCTGCGCCAGTATTACAAGTCAGTCCCATGATGGGCTCGCAGTTGATTATTGTGGTATTTGCGGTGGTGGTGATTGGCGGGATGGGCTCGATTTTTGGCGCCATTATTACCGGTCTTTCACTCGGCGTGATTGAGGGTTTGGCCAAACTGTTCTATCCGGAAGTTTCCGCAACCATTGTTTTTATTATCATGGCGATCGTCCTGTTATTTCGGCCGGCCGGTCTATTTGGGAGGGCTGAGTAACATGTCATCGAGAACGCGACTATTAGGCTGTATCCTTCTGCTCATCTGCGGTGCTATTGTCCCCTTCGCCATATACCCGATACTGGCCATGAAGGTGCTTTGTTTTGCGCTGTTTGCCTGTGCATTCAATCTTTTGCTTGGCTATACCGGCTTGCTTTCGTTCGGTCATGCCGTCTTTTTCGGCGCAGCCGCTTATGTGAGCGCCTATAGCATCAAGGTGTGGGGCTTCCCGCCCGAGCTGGGGATCCTCACAGCGGTTGTGGCTGCCGCCGTGCTGGGGTTGGGATTCGGCCTGTTGGCGATACGGTGCTCAGGCATCTACTTTGCGATGATCACATTGGCGTTGGCGCAGATGATGTATTTCGTCTTCCTGCAATCTCCGTTCACCGGAGGGGAGGACGGTTTACAAGGTGTGCAGCGCGGGCTGTTATTTGGGTTTATCGACCTCAGCAACGACGTAAATCTGTACTACCTGGTGTTTGCCATCTTTGTTTTTGGCTTCTGGTTGATTCATCGCGTTATCCAGTCTCCTTTTGGCCAGATTCTCAAAGCCATTCGAGAAAACGAGTCGAGGGTGATTTCCCTGGGCTATCAGGCAGCCCGATACAAATTGTTGGCCTTCGTTCTTTCGGCTGCTCTGGCGGGGCTCGCTGGCGGTACCAAAGCCGTGTTGTTTCAGTTCGCGACCTTGAGCGACGCCCATTGGCAGACCTCGGGCGAAGTAGTGCTGATGACCCTGCTCGGAGGCCTGGGCACCATCTTCGGCCCACTGATAGGGGCCGCCATCGTTGTGACTCTGCAGAACGCATTGGCCGATAAGGTGGGCGCGCTCTTGCCAGTCATCATGGGCGTCATTTTCATCGTTTGCGTGCTGCTCTTTCGCCGCGGTATTGCCGGGGAGTTTGCGGCTTTCTACCAAAGCAGGCTGGCGGCAAGGCGCGCTGATGCAAACCGCCGAAAGTCTCTTGGGGCCTCTCGCAAAGGGGGCGGTGCAAGGGGAGCGGATGGTTCGGCGAGGGAGGCGAACCCGTGATGCGGATGTCGAGCATTCAACTTCGAAAAATATAAAAAAACCCGTACTAAACACCCGAATGAAAGAGTAGGAGAAAATAATAATGATCAAACAACTGAATACTCATCTGCGCAAGATCTGCTTCGGGCTGCTGGTAGCCGCTCCGGCCGTGCAAGCCCAGGTTTCAGATGGTGTAGTGCGTATCGGCGTATTGAATGATTTGTCAGGTACCTATGCCGGGCTTTCCGGTCCGGGCTCGGTGTGGGCCGCAAAGCAGGCGGTGGCCGACTTCGAGCCTGAAAAACATGGCCTGAAGGTCGAGGTCGTGGCGGCTGATCACCAGAACAAGCCAGATGTAGGGGCCAGTGTGGCCCGTCGTTGGTTCGATGTGGATAAGGTGGATGTGATCGTCGACGTGCCGACTTCGTCAGTCATCCTGGCCGTCAATGAAGTGGTGAGGGAAAAAAACAAGGTGCTCCTGGTATCCGGTGGCGGCAGTTCCGATCTGACCGGTAAGGCGTGCAGCCCGAACACCATTCATTGGACCTACGACACATGGGCGCTTGCCAACGGTACCGGTAAAGCGGTGGTGGGGAGTGGCGGCAAAAGCTGGTTTTTCATGACGGCGGATTACGCCTTTGGTCACGCATTGGAACGTGATACGGCGTCGGTCGTTGAAAAAAGTGGCGGAACAGTGATGGGCAAGGTTCGCCATCCGTTCCCGGGCACCGATTTTTCGTCTTACTTGTTGCAGGCCCAGGCTTCCGGGGCGCAGATAATCGGGTTGGCAAATGCCGGTGGGGACACCATTGTTGCCGTCAAGCAAGCGTCTGAATTTGGCATCACCGCTGGTGGCCAGAAGCTAGCCGGTTTGTTGGTGTTCATTAGCGACGTGCAAGCGTTGGGCCTGGAGGCGGCACAAGGGTTGATGCTGACTGCTGCCTGGTACTGGGACATGAATGACGCGAGCCGTGAATTCGGTAGAGTATTCGCTGCTGCCAACGGCGGGAAATTTCCGACAATGGCGCAGGCTGGTGTTTACTCCGCCGTCACGAACTATCTGCGAGCAGTTGCCGTCAACAATGACGATGGGAATGGTGCCGAAGTCGTCGCCCGGATGAAGGCGGTCAAAACCGAGGATAAGCTCTTCGGCGAGGGAAGTATTCGTGCCGATGGTCGCAAGATCCACCCACTCTATCTCTTCGAAGTGAAAAAGCCCTCCGAGTCCAAGTACCCTGGCGACTATTACAAGTTGCTGTCCACAATACCTGCCGATGAAGCATTTCGGCCGATGTCCGCAGGCGGTTGCTCGCTTGTTACTTTGAAATAAGCACTGAGGTTTCAAACAGGTCGAGCATTGGCTTGGCCGGTTTAGAACAAAGGGAGAGCTATAGTGCTATTCGCGGTAGCGATATTGGGTGGCTGGATATAAGAGTTAAAACATTTTCCTTGCAAGTTATGGCGCCACAGAGGGCGCCTTGTCAATTATTAAAGTCGCTCGTGCTCGAAGGCCGTCATCACTTCTTTTGCGGTATCAATAAACGACTGCAATAGCGGCGAAGTGTTACTGCTGCGCCATCCAAGCATCACTTTTACCAAGGGCATCTGCCCCTGAATAGGCCGGTATGTAAGGTGCTCAAGGTGAATGCGCTGAACAGAACTCGGTACCAGGGCCAGGCCTACGCCTGAGCTGACGAGGCCCAGGCAGGCATAAATCTGGCCGACCTCCAGTGCCGCGTTGGGTGTGAAACCTGCTTCCGCGCAAAGGCGATAAATCATGGTATGAAAATCGGGAGCCAGTTTGGGCGCGTACAGGACAAAGCGCTCGGTGGCGCACTGACTCAGCGCCACGCTGTCCTGGGACGCCAGCGGGTGGTGCTCCGGGATCGCAAGTACGAAGGGTTCTGTCAGCAGCGTCTCGGTGCTGATTCCGTCGAATTGCGATGTGGGGCGCATGAAGGCGATATCGACATCGCCTCGCAGGAGCGCATCGGCCTGGTCCACCACAGGGAACCAGCGCAGGACCACTTCCACATCCGGGAAGCGTTCGCAAAAGGCGCGGTAAATCGGCGGCAGCAGGGTATAGGACATATGTTCGAAGAAGCCCACGGACAACCGGCCAATCTCTCCGCGTTCGGCGCGTTGAGCCTCCAGTGCCGCGACATCCGTGGCCCGTAGAATCTGCTTGGCATGAATATAAAATACCTGGCCAGCATCTGTAAGTTGCACATGGCGCTTGGTCCGTTGAAATAGCGTTACGCCGAGCTCCTCTTCTAATTGACGAATCTGTTGACTCAGAGGCGGCTGGGCAATGTGCAGTCGTAACGCGGCCTGAGTGAAACTCAGCTCCTCCGCAACTGCAATAAAATAGCGCATGTGCCGCAGGTTCATATTAATACCTTTTTAATATTATTCTTGATCAAATTATATATTGGAAGTCTCGGAAGTCAATTCGTAACATGTCTTCCGTGGCCTCAAGACAGTGGCTCAATACATTGATTCGGCTCTTATCGGAAGACATTTTCTGCCATTTGAAAACGGCGCAACTATAGGAGAGATAAGTTGGATAACAAGATTCTCAAGCGCGCAATCGATAGAGTGTTGACACGCATTGACGCGACCCTCGATCAGCCCGGCCAAGGGTTTCCCCATTACGCCGACCAAACCACTGGTGAATGGACTCGTAGTCCGGCAGGCGACTGGACGGGGGGTTTTGGGTGGGCATGCTTTGGCTTGCCGCCTGGCATACAAAAGAGCCGCGTTACCATGATCAAGCGCGGATCTGGGCCGAGCGCCTTGGGCCACGCGCTTCGTCCCAATCGGCGTTCAAGGGCTTTCTCTTCTGGTATGGCACCGAGCTGGGCGCTGAGCTTCTGAACGACGAAACGGCGCGCAATTTGTCGTTGGCAGGCACTCGCGGATTGCTCGACATGTACAACCCCCAAGCGCAATTGATTCCCTTGGGCAAAGAGGCCGAGGAGGCCTCGGATGTCGGCAGCAACGAGGCAAACATCGATGCGCTGCCAGGGCCGGTTCCTTTATTGATCAAGCATGCGGCAGCGCTTGACTCCCTCGAGATTGCTCGCAATCACCTTCGCCAACATATCGCACTCTGCGTGCGCGATGACGGATCTGTCTGTCAGTCCGCCAGTTTCGATCCGCAAACCGGGGCGTTGCTGCGCCGTTACACCCACAAGGGCATTCACGGCGAAAGCACGTGGACTCGTGCCCAGGCGTGGGCGATGGTTTCCCTCGCTCAGGCGCTCAATCGCGGAGAAATGGAATTCCGAGACGTCGCCATTCAGGTTGCTGACTGGTGGTTGGAACATCAGCCCAAGGACCATGTGGCGTACTGGGACTTCGATGATCCGGCAATTCCCGATACCAGTCGCGACACCTCGGGTGCTGCCATCGCCGCGGCTGCATTGTTAAAGCTTGCTGTCTGCCTGCCGGAAAGACGTGAGCGTTATCGGCAGTCCGCAGAGGCGATCGTCGAGGCATTGGTGCTGCGCTATCAGACCCCGGTCGGTGCCAGCGACTCCCGCCCCGTCGGCATCCTCACCCATGGTTGTTTCAATCGAAAGCTCGGTGTCGCAATGGAAAACGAGTTGATCTGGGGTGACTACTTTCTTTTCGAAGCACTGTTGGTACTCGACGGTCGCCTGGCTTCCGAGCGGGTATGAGCACACAAATCAGTCACAAGGAGACAGCCATGCCTGAGTTCAATAGTCCTCATCGCGGAGAGGTTTCGTCCCTCATCGGCACGCAGACCAGCTACACCCGCACAGTCAGTGAATACGATATCTACGCGTTTGCCGGGATCAGCGGTGACAACCATCCCAATCATGTCGACGAGGAGTATTGCAAGCGCGTCGGCTTGGGCGCTCGGGTGGCCCAGGGGGCAATGTTGGTGGGTTACATCGCTGGCGCCGTTACCAAGTACCTGGGGCTGATCGACCGCCCGGCCGTTTCCTACGGATACGACCGGGTACGTTTCACCCAGTCCGTATTCATAGGTGACACCTTGACCGTGAGCTACCGCATCGCCCGTGCCGATGATGAGAAGAAGCGGCTTTGGGCAGAGGCGGTACTGACCAACCAGCACGGCGACACCGTGTGCGTCGGCACCCACATCATTCACTTCCAAGAGTAACGCCCTCGGCACTCATAAAAACAAGAGGAGAGTGTAATGACCAAAATATGCTCGGCTGCCGAGGCCGTGGCCGATATTCAGTCTGGCCAGACGGTTGGCTGTGTCGGTGTTATCGGATGGCTCACGCCGGATACCTTGCTGCAGGCGCTGGCGCAGCGTTTCGAGGAGAGTGCCTCGCCCCGGGATCTGACTTTTTTCTTTCCGGTCAGCGTTGGCGACGCGATGGACATCCGCGGGATGGATCATGTCGCGATAGAAGGCTTGATGAAGCGCGTCATCTCGGGCAACTACATCAATACGCTGGATCCGAAGACCGGAAAACGTCCGCAAATGATGCGCTTGATCCGCGAGAACAAGGTCCAAGCCTATTGCTGGCCCATCGGCGCGACCATGCATTGGCTCCGGGAAGTGGCGCGCCGCGGTCCGGGTTACCTCACGCGCATCGGCCTGGGTAGTTACATCGACCCGCGCCAGCAAGGGGGTAAATATACGGCGTGCGCTGAGGAAGATCTGGTCAAGCTGGTGGAGTTCGAAGGCCAGGAATATCTGTTTTATCCCGCTCAGCCAGTGGACGTAGCCTTGCTGCGCGCAAGCAGTGCCGATGAGTACGGCAACCTCAGCTTCGAAGACGAGCCGATCACTTCCAGCGCCTTGGCCATGGCGCTCGCGGTTAAGGCCTGTGGCGGCACAGTGATCGCGCAGGTCCGCAAGATCGTCCCCCGCCAGGCGCGGCCGGTGCACGCTGTGCGTGTTCCCGGCGAACTGGTGGATCGTGTTGTCGTTGCCCCTCAAGCCATGATGACCACCGAGGTCGTGTATGACGACAGCTACCTGGGGGGGCAGCTCTTTCCTGGTGGCTGCACGGCAGTACTGCCTGCCGGTGCCGACAAGATTATCGCCCGGCGGGCGGCTTGCGAGATTCGTCCGGGCGTGCCGAGCATCTTTGGCTTCGGCGCATCTTCCGATATCCCGAGCGTGATGATGGAAGATGGCGCCTTCGATGGCGACGGACTCCTGCGTCACCGCTTTACGACGGAGCACGGTCCGTTCGGTGGCATCGTCATGAGTGGCTGGCAGTTCTCCGCCAATAAGTATCCGGAGGCGCTGCTCGATGGCCCGGCCCAGTTCGACTTCATCAATGGCGGCAACTGCAAGGTCGCAGCGCTGGCGTTCGCCCAGTTCGATGAAAACGGCAACGTCAACGTCAGCCGATTCGGCGCTGCGAACCCGGGGCCTGGCGGGTTCATCGATATCGCCTACAACGCTGAAACCTTGATTTTCACCGGCACCTTCACGACCGGTGGGCTGGAGGTGGCGTACGAGGGTGGCGAGTTGCGCATCGTGCGTGAGGGATCGGTACGCAAGTTCGCCCGCCACGTGCAGGAAATTACCTATCCGGTGCGCCTCAACGTCGCCACCCGTGGCCAGCGCGCCATGCTCATCACCGAGCGGGCGGTGTTTGCCATCGAGCCCGAAGGGCTGGTGCTGACGGAAATCGCTCCCGGGATCGACCTGCAAAGCCAGGTACTCGATCTGATGGACTATGCCCCGATGCGCATAGCCGACCCCTTGCCCCTGATGAATGCGGCCGTGTTCAAGTCCTGAGCACGCCATCGTCGCGCCAATAAACGAGGAGATTCCACGCTATGGCTGTTATCAACTATTTGACCACCATCCAATTCGAACAGGGCGCAATCGAGCTATTGCCGTCCGAGCTTGATCGCCTGGGCATACGGCGGCCCTTGATCGTCACCGACCAGGGCGTGCGCGCTGCCGGGCTGCTTGATCGCGTACTGGGGACCCTGGCCTCGCCTCCCGCCGCGATCTTCGACCAGACGCCAGCCAATCCCACCGAGGAGGCGGTCGTCGCCGCTACTGCGATGTTCAAGGACAATGACTGCGATGGCATCGTTGCCCTGGGTGGCGGATCGCCGATCGATCTGGGCAAAGCGACGGCGCTTCTGGCCACCCATCCTGCGCCGCTGCAGCAGTATTCGGTGGTGGATGGCGGTGTCGGGCGAATCACCGATAAAGTCGCGCCACTGGTGGCGATTCCCACGACGGCAGGGACCGGCAGCGAAGTAGGGCGGGCCGGCGTTATCGTGATGAAGTCCGGGCGCAAGCTTGGCCTGTTGAGCCCTTATCTGCTGCCTAAAGTGGCCATTTGCGACCCGGATCTGACGTTGGGCCTGCCGCCGATGTTGACAGCGGCTACCGGCATGGATGCGATCGCCCACTGCATCGAGACCTTCCTGGCGCCTGCCATCAACCCGCCGGCCGAGGCCATTGCCCTGGATGGTTTGCGTCGGGGCATGGCCAATATCGAGCGCGCGACGATCGATGGCAGTGACCGGGAGGCGCGCTGGAACATGATGATGGCGGCGACTGAAGGCGCGATGGCGTTTCAGAAAGGACTGGGAGCGGTGCATGCCCT
Source organism: Pseudomonas sp. CCI1.1 (assembly GCF_034348165.1). NCBI lineage: Bacteria > Pseudomonadati > Pseudomonadota > Gammaproteobacteria > Pseudomonadales > Pseudomonadaceae > Pseudomonas > Pseudomonas sp. CCI1.1. Next base: position 2,284,298 of record NZ_CP133780.1, on the reverse strand, counting down.
GTCCCATCCCCTGGGGGCCGTGCCCGGCATTTCCTTGCACCATGGCACCCTCAATGCGGTGCTGCTGCCGGCAGTGATGCGTTTCAACCGGCCAGCCGTCGGTGCCAAGTACGAGGCGTTGGCCCAAGCCATGGGACTGAGTGCAGGCGTCGCCCCAGATGAAGCCATTGCCCGGTTGACCGCCCGCCTGGGTCTGCCCGTGAGCCTTGGCGCGATGGGCCTGGACCGGGCTGCGCTGCCTGAGATTGCCCAGGCCGCCCTCAAAGACCACTGCCACGCCACCAACCCCCGTCCTGCCACCGCAGAGGACTACCTGCGGATGCTCGAGGAGTCTTATTGATGAATGAGCAACATGTAATGATTCGCGATGCCGTCAGGCGGTTCGCCGAGCAGGAGATTGCACCGGTCTCCGAACGCCTTTGGGAGGAGCAGGAGTTTGCCTATCAGGTCTGGAAGCAGGCCGGAGAGTTGGGCTTCCTCGGCCTTCCCTACCCGGAGGAGCACGGTGGCGGTGGCGGGGACTGGCTTGGCTTTACCATTGTGCTGGAGGAAATCGCCCGGGTAGACGCGGCTGTGGCATCGTCCATGATGGCCAATTCCACGCCCGCCAGCCTGATCAACAATTATGGCACTCCTGCGCAGAAGGAGCGTTACTTGCGCCCCATCATCGACGGGACGCAGGTCGGCTGCATTGGGCTGACCGAGCCGAATGCAGGCTCGGACGCCGCCAATATCCAGACCCGTGCCGTTCTGCGAGACGGTCAGTGGATCATCAATGGTTCCAAGACCTTCATCACCAATTCGGGTACCGACATCACCGGTCCGATCGTGATCGCAGCCGTTACCGGCACGCGGGACGACGGGCGCAAGGAAATCTCCAACTTTATCCTGCCGTCCGATACCGCCGGTTTCAGCCTGGGGCGCAAGCTGCAGAAGATCGGTTGGCGCGGATCGACCACTTATGAACTGTTCTTCGAAGATTGCGTGCTGCCGGCCGACCATCTACTCGGCGAACAAGGCGCGGGGCTCAAGCAGACCCTGGGCAACATAAGCACCGGGCGCATCCTGATCGGTGCGCTGGGGCTGGGTATTCTGCAAGGCTCCATGGAACGCTCGGTCGCCTACTTGAAGGATCGCAGCGCCTTCGGCAAGCGGCTCGAACATTTTCAGGCGCTGCAGTTCAAGGTCGCCGACATGGCCACCCATGCCCACGCCGCCCGCCTGATGCTCTACGACGCGGCCTCGCGCAAGGACGCCGGTTTGTCATGTGATGTCGAGGCGTCCATGGCCAAGCTCTTCGCTACCGAGAGGGCGATGGAGGCGGCTCACCAGGCGATCCAGATCCATGGCGGCAACGGCATCATGACTGAATACCCGGTCGCACGCGCTTTCGGCGACGCCAAGGTATTGGAGATCGTCGAAGGCACTTCCGAAATCCAACGCATGATCATTTCCAGGCAAGTGCTGAGCTAAACGCGTCCTGCAGCCTGTGCCGGTTCCGTTGGGGAGCCGGTCGTTCAGCTATCTTCGGGGAAAATCAGCATGCCAGGCTCCAATCCTTATGACCTCGGCCTTGAGCAAAGTCCGGTCAACTACCGGCCTCTCACGCCGCTGGGCTTCATAGCCCGCACCGCCCAGGTATATCCGCAGCGGTTGGCGGTTATCCATGGTGCGCGTCGATACAACTGGTCCGAGACCTACGACCGGGTCTGCCGCCTGTCATCTGCGCTCAAGGCCGCGGGCATTGGCCGTGGCGATACGGTGGTATTGATCGCCGCCAACACCCCGGAGATGATCGAGGCGCATTTCGGCGTACCGATGTGTGGCGCGGTCTTGTGCACGGTCAACACCCGGCTCGATCCTGCGGCAATCGCCTACATCCTGATGCATTGCGAAGCCCGGCTCGTGATCAGCGACACCGAATACGCGAGCGCCGTCGGCCAGGCGCTGGCACTTTTGGAGCACCGGCCAAGGGTGATCGACATCGATGACAGCGAGGGGCCGGGCGGCGAGCGTCTGGGTGAGCTCGACTACGAGGCGTTCATCGGCGCGGCTTCTACAGACGAGCATTGGCAGGAACCTGTGGACGAGTGGCAGCCGATTGCCCTGAACTACACCTCGGGCACCACAGGGCGTCCCAAGGGGGTGGTTTATCACCATCGGGGGGCTTATCTGGCGGCGCTTTCAAATATGCTCGACTGGCAAATGCCGCGGCACTCCATCTTCTTGTGGACCCTGCCCATGTTCCATTGCAATGGCTGGGGCTTCGTCTGGACCATGGCGGTCAACGCCGGCACTCACGTGTGTCTTCGCCGCTGTGAACCGCAATGCGTGCTGTCGATGATTCGACAACACGGTGTTACCCATTACTGCGGCGCGCCAGTGGTGCACGCCATGCTGGCCCATGCGCCAAAGGAGTGGAAAGCCGGGATCAGCCACCGTGTTCATGGCCTGATCGGTGGCGCTCCGCCCCAACTGCCGGTGATTGCGGCGTTGCATCGAATGGGCATCGATCTTTTGCAGATATACGGTCTGACGGAGGTCTACGGTCCCGCTGTGATATGTGCCGAGCACCAGGAATGGAGCGAGCTTTCCACCGACTTGCTGACCGAACGCAAAAGTCGACAAGGCGTGCGTTATACGGCTCAGGAAGATATGGCGGTCCTGGACCCCGAGGACTTCACGCCGGTGCCGCGCGATGGCCGCAGCATTGGCGAAGTGATGTTCCGCGGCAACATGACGATGATGGGCTACCTGAAGGATCCGCAGGCCACCGCCGAGGCCTTTTCGGGTGGCTGGTTTCATTCCGGCGATCTTGCCCTGGTGCATGAGGACGGCTACATCCAGATCAGAGACAGGGCTAAGGACATCATCATTTCAGGTGGTGAGAACATCAGTTCGGTCGAGGTCGAGGAAGTGCTTTACCGGCATCCGGCTGTCCGTACCGCGGCGGTGGTTGCCATGCCCCATGCCAAGTGGGGCGAGACCCCCTGTGCCTTTGTCGAGACGAGCCCTGACGCGAGCATCGGCGAAGCGGAACTCATCGCCCATTGCCGTTCCTGCCTGGCCCATTACAAGGTGCCGACGCGGGTCATCGTGGGGGATTTGAGCAAGACGGCAACTGGCAAGGTGCGCAAAGTCGAACTGCGTGAACACGCCTTGCGGCTGGCTTCGAAAGATGCGGCCATCCCGATCGATTGAAGGACGTTCGAGACTGAAATTCCGGTTTCCGTAGGCCTGTTCGGGCTTGCGCGATGTTGTGCAAAAAAATTCAACTGGATGCCTCATCCAGGTCGAGTGACGTTGCAGACGCGGACAGTGTCGGCGGCGATCACGACGGCCCGGTGGTTTCGGTATCCCTGCCTTTTGAGCGAGGAGACACCCATGAAAATTCTCGGCCATAACTACACTGGCGGTACACGTCGCGGTGAAAGCGGCGTCTATCTGCACAGCTACGATGCGACCTCTGGCGAGCGGTTACCCTATGACTTCGTCCAGGCGAGCCCCGCCGAAGTCGATGCGGCTGCCCTGGCCGCCGCTTCGGCTTTTCCCACCTTTCGTGCACTGCCGGCTGTCAAGCGTGCGGCGTTTCTCGACGCTATTGCCGACGAACTGGATGCACTGGGTGATGACTTCGTTTCCCTGGTAACCCGCGAAACCGCGCTGCCTGCCGGCCGTATCCAGGGTGAGCGTGGCCGTACCAGCGGCCAGATGCGGCTGTTTGCAAACGTGTTGCGCCGTGGCGATTTCTACGGTGCCCGTATCGACCTGGCGCAACCCGATCGCAAGCCGCTGCCGCGTGTCGATCTGCGTCAGTGCAAGATGGGCGTTGGACCGGTGGCTGTATTCGGTGCCAGCAACTTCCCGCTGGCATTCTCCACGGCAGGTGGTGATACCGCCGCCGCCCTGGCTGCTGGTTGTCCGGTGGTGTTCAAGGCGCACAGTGGCCATATGGCGACCGCCGAGTGCGTGGCCGATGCCATCATCCGTGCCGCGCAACAGACCGGCATGCCCAAAGGCGTGTTCAACATGATCTACGGCGCAGGCGTTGGCGAGGCACTGGTTAAACACCCGGCGATCCAGGCCGTTGGTTTCACCGGCTCGCTCAAAGGCGGTCGCGCGCTGTGCGACATGGCCGCGGCGAGGCCGCAGCCGATTCCGGTGTTCGCCGAGATGTCCAGCATCAACCCGGTTCTGGTGCTACCCGAAGCGCTCAAACAGCGTGGTGCCAGCGTGGCCAACGAGCTGGCCGCTTCGGTGGTCATGGGCTGTGGCCAGTTCTGCACCAAACCCGGTCTGGTGATCGGCATTCGCTCGCCGGAGTTCTCCAGCTTTATTGAAAAAATCGCCGGCTTGATGGGTGATCAGCCAGCGCAAACCATGCTCAATGCCGGCACCCTGCACAACTACGAGAAGGGGCTGGCGGTACTGCATGCACATAAGGCCATCAAGCATCTGGGGGGGCAGGCACAGGAAGGTGAGCAAGCCAGGCCGCAGTTGTTCCAGGCCGATGTCAGCCTGTTGCTGGAAGACGACGAGTTGCTCCAGGAAGAGGTTTTCGGACCGATCGCCGTGCTGGTCGAAGTGGCTGACAAGGCCGAGTTGATCAAGGCGCTGCATGGCCTGCACGGTCAGCTTACCGCGACCCTGATTGCCGAGCCAGGCGACTTGGCTGCATTCGCCGAACTGGTGCCTGTGCTGGAGCAAAAAGCCGGCCGGTTACTGCTCAACGGCTACCCGACCGGCGTCGAGGTGTGTGACGCGATGGTGCACGGCGGGCCTTATCCCGCCACCTCGGATGCGCGCGGCACCTCCGTCGGTACGCTGGCCATCGACCGCTTCCTGCGCCCGGTGTGCTACCAGAACTACCCGGACACGCTACTGCCGGAGGCGTTGAGGAATGCCAACCCGCTGGGCATTCAGCGTCTGCTGGACGGTTGCAGTACCACCCAGGCGATATAAGGCGTCATCCGCAGATGCTGATGGATGTCGGTTCGCCGGGTATCTCGACGTAATGCCGTTTGGAATCGCCGATTACCACCTAACAAGAAGAGAGAACTATGCACGTACTTCGTCCCACCCATACTTTTCTGCTGTCCGGCCTTACTGGGGTTTTTGGCGTTTGTTCATCCGCTTCGGCTGAGTTCCTTGCGGACAGCAAGGCCAGTCTGGACATGCGCAATTTCTATATGAACCGAGACTTCCGCCAGCCAGCGGCCCCACAAAACAAGGAGGAGGAGTGGGCGCAAGGCTTCCTGTTGCGCTACGGATCCGGCTATACCGAAGGACCCGTAGGCGTGGGGGTCGATGCGCTTGGTTTACTCGGCATCAAGCTGGATTCGAGCCCGGATCGCGCGGGCGCCACCGGTCTGCTACCGCGTGGCGCCGAGTCGAGGAGGGCACCCGATGACAATAGCGAGCTTGGCCTGACTGCCAAGCTCCGGGTCTCCAAGTCCACCCTCAAAGTGGGGACCCTGATTCCCAAGCTGCCGGTATTGCAGCCCAACGATACACGGCTGCTGCCGCAGACCTTCCAAGGGGGCTGGCTGAACTCGACGGACCTCGCGAGTCTGACCTTCGACGCCGGTCGCCTCACCCAGGTGAACCAGCGCGACTCGACCAATCGCGAAGACATGACCGTCATGAAAGGCCCCAGGCGCAACATCGTGACCGGGGCGAGGGCCACCACCGACCAGTTCGACTTTCTCGGTGGCAATTTCATGTGGAGCAAGACGCTCAGTACTGGCTACCACTACGCGCAGTTGGACGACCTGTACAAGCAGCATTATCTGACGGTGATGCATGTGTTGCCTATTGCCGAGGGGCAGGCGCTGAAATCCGATCTGCGTTGGGCCCGTTCGACCGATGACGGCAGCAGCAATGTCGACAACCAAATGCTCGGCGCCATGTTCACCTATTCAATGGGTGCGCACGCCTTCGGTCTCAGCTACCAGAAAATGAGCGGCGATACCGGTTTCGCCAACGTTCAGGGCACCGATCCGTACCTGGTCAACCTGCTGCAAATCAACGACTTCGGCAATCAGGACGAGCGCTCCCTGCAAGCCCGTTACGACTTCAACTTCGCCGGCCTCGGCATTCCTGGCCTGACCTTTATGACCCGCTATGTAAAAGGCGACCAGGTTGACCTGGGAGTAGCTTCGGGAACCGGCAAGGAGTGGGAGCGTAATACCGACATCGGCTATGTGATCCAGAGTGGCGCGCTGAAAACGTCGGCATCAAATGGCGCAACGCGACGTATCGCTCGAGCTTTGCCAGTGACATCGACGAGAATCGCCTGATCGTCAGCTACAGCCTGCCGCTCTGGTAAGGCTGTTGCGTCGATGTCCATGGCGGGCGCCGCCGCGGTTATCGGTTGATGCCGTAACCGCGGTAGTGGCGTGTCGGATGACCTTGATGCCTAAAAGCGAAACGTAGAGCGCAGCACCAGTATTTGCGAGTTGTTGCCGCCGGCGCTTTTGATCGCCGAACCGATGTCGTAGAACAGATAGTCGAGGTCAACGGAAACGTTAGCGGTCGGCGTCCAATTGGCGTTGGCCTGATACAGGGTGCCCAGGCGTTTTCCGCTGCTGGCGGTTGTTCTGGGCGCTGTGGTCATGCCGGGCAAATAGACGCCGTCATCGTTGCTTTCTCGCCAGGCAGCAAACATGCCCGGTTCGAAACGGAACTTGTTGAAGTGAGTCGGCTTTTCCGACGAGCGTGGGGGCTGCGAAAGTCGAGGTAGACGCTCGGTCATTCGCGCGCGATAGTGGCCAGCAAAGTGCTGAACCATTGAGTGATCGTCGGGTCCGGAAACACATGAACGCCTCGATAATCCTTCATGGTGGCCGATAACAATATCGCTTCAAGCGAGCGGAGGAATCTGATGTCGATTGCCCAACGGGTTTTCCACGGCAGGTTTGGCCGGGTCGCCTTGCTGAACATGGATCGTTCGCTGGTTACCCACACCCATTCCGAATGCCATGTGCTGGTCAAAGTGTCCGGTGAAGACACTTACTTCAACGTCAACGGGCGGCGGGTGCCGCTCAGCGATCGCACGGCAGTGCTGGTCAACGCCTGGGAGCCGCATTTCTACGATCCGCAGCCGGGTGCCGGTGCCACTGTAATCCTGGCGCTCTACATCGAGCCCGCCTGGCTGGCCACTGCCCAGCAGTCGCTGGCGCTCAGCGGTCGGCCGGACTTTTTTGCCCAGTCGTGCATCGAGCTGTCGAGCCGTAATCGCACCTTGGCCGACATCCTGGTCGCCGAAGCCCATGGCTGCGGGATCGTGCCGAAAGAACGCATGGAGTTCATGCTGTTCGACTTCCTGATCGAACTGATCGAGGACTTTTCCAGCTGGCGGCATTTGTCGCTATTGGGGGCGCCGAGTTCAGGTGAGTTCCGGGACGCGCGCGTGCGCCGTGGCACCGCCTGGTTGCTTGAGCACCTCGATGATCCGCACCCGATCGACAACGCCGCGCGGACTTGTGGTCTGTCCCGGGCGCACTTCTTTGCGCTGTTCAAGAAAGATACCGGCATGACGCCGACCCTGTTGCTTAACGACGCGCGCATGCGCCGGGCTTTTGCCTGGCTGGAGCGTGAGCGCAGTGGAACGTTGGGCCTGTTGTCGGAGAACCTCGGGTTCTCCGAGCAAGGTCATTTCACACGGTTTTTCCGTCAGCACATCGGAGCTTCACCCAGCCAATATCGGCGCGTAGTGGATTGTTATACGACGGCTTGAACCGAGATGAGGGCGGGGGGTATTGGGCAATACTCCCGCCGATGAAGTTAGTCTTTCATCTTGAAATTGCCGGTTTTTATAGACGACCAAACTTGTAGAGTCTATTAATTGTCGAGAGAATCATAGATCTCTTTCATGCGTTCTTCGCGCATCAACTCAAGTTCTTCTTTGGTTTCAGCTACCCACTGCAGGATAAAATCCCAGCAATCGCAGTCGTGAGCATCCGCTTCTGTTTCAAATGCTTCTTTCAGAAATTTAAGGCTATATTCTTCTGGCGAGGGCCCGCAGTTTTCAGCGAGGCTGTAATTCAGCTCGCTGAGTTCAAGCTGAATCCATAGATTGGCGTCCAGGAATTTCTTCAGGGCAAGTTCGGCTCTAAGTTCTTTTGCGATCATGAATGCTCTCTTGTGGCATGCAATAAGTAGCTGGTTGTTCAAGGTCGGCCCAGCGCTAAATTGGACTATGTCAATTTCCTGCCATCATCCATCCTCGAACGCCATGACTTTCACTCAGCTCTTTCACGACTCGAGCCGCGTCCTGCTTATGTTTATATGGGCCTATGACGACAAAATTGTTTTCTTTACGCGCTACCGTCAACTCCAGTTGCTGAATGGCTTTTAGTGCGCGATGGCGGCTGGGCGTATTCAATGCGGGCGTGAATTCGTCGGGAAGATTTGTACTGATTTCTGTCGCAACTTTATTAGCGATGTCGTCAAATTCGTGCTCGAAGTCTGTCACTTTTTGCTGGATGTATGAATTGTCGACGTTATTTTCACAAGTTGGTCCTGTGGACGTGTAGGTCCATAGTAGAGCTGATAGTTGCCCTAAAACGCCAGTTACCAGTAAGCCCAAGCCAAGCTTTCGCACGGCGCCCTCTCCAAATCAAGTGAATAGTTATTTGTGCCATTTCTTTTTATAAAGAAAGGTTTTATTTCTGATCCTGAGATGGTCTGAGTTCTCGAGCGCGTCAGTGTGCCCAAGCGCCAAAATTAGTTGGCTGCTTTTTGTTGTTTTAGAGAACATCGGGCGTGCACTTTATAGACTACTGATTCACGAAAAAGGCTCAGATAGTCGAAAAAAACCATATCAGAATGGGAGAGGTTAATCCTATGAAATACTTGTATTTAAGATAAATATCGTGGCCAAAGTGCCTTGTGGAAAACCGCGAAGGATCTGCATTCGCCACTTATGTGATGAACGCTCAAAATTAAAAAGTTATAGAGCCCGGTCGCTATCCATAAAGTCATCGAAGTCGTCGAACATGACCGGAATTGTGTCGGGTCCCAGCCCCTTAAATCAGACGCAAAGACAAATTTCCAGACTTCGGCGCAAAACTCCATCTCCCCAGGCAAAGCGCTCCCTGCGCCTTTCACACACACTTGGCTCTAGCGCTCTCGCGCTGTAAAACAACAAGAGCCACGAAAAATGACCAGATTCCCACCTGCTATCGAAAGGCAGACCTGCCATATCGGCGCCCTCCGGGTACGCTACATGCGACGATCATCCGTTCACCTCATGCTCATGTGCAGATCACCTCGGTGGTTTTTTCCAACGCGCTGCCATGGAGCAGAATGTTCAGAAGAATAAGATGGCGTGCCAATTATCGGGCTAGTTGAAATTGACTAAGTACCGGTCCTTCGTGTGCGTTGCGTTGACCTCTAAGATTTTGCGTTGCTTCTATTACTTTAAAATAACAAAGGGAGCGCTATACAATTGAATAGGAAAAAAATTGCTGCAAGTTCGGTGTTTCTTGGTATCACCCTGAGTGCACAGGCGCATGCTGACTTTCTAAGTGATAGCAAGGCCACCTTGGGGATGAGGAACTTCTACTTCAATAACGACAACCGCGATGGCACTGCCGCCCCTTCCAAAACCGAAGAATGGGCGCAGGGTTTCATGTTGGACTTCAAATCGGGTTATACCGATGGCATGGTTGGCTTTGGTGTCGATGGCCTGGGATTGCTGGGGGTTACCCTGGACAGCGGCAAAGGACGGCATGTCGGCAGCACCATGATGCCTTCTGACAGTGACAACCGTGCCGTCGACGAGTGGAGCCGGGTGGGGCTGACCGGAAAAGTCAAAATGTCGAAAACTGAACTTCGCTACGGCACCTTGATTCCGAAACTCCCAATTCTGGTTGCCAACGATGGGCGCGTACTTCCACAAACCTTCGAGGGCGGTCAAATCACCTCGAGCGAGTTCAAGGGGCTGACCTTGACTGGAGGTCGGATCGAACATGCGACAGGGCGTGGTTCAAGCGATCAGACGGGGTTGGCCGTTGCTGGTGGTACGCGTGAGAGCAATCAGTTTGACTTCGCCGGGGGCGATTGGAGTGTCACCAAGGATCTGACAGCTCAGTACTACTACGCAAACCTCGATAACTACTATACGCAGCATTTTTTTGGATTGATTCACACCCTTGCGCTCTCGGACAATCAGTCCCTTAAAACCGACCTGCGCTACTTCAAAACTGACTCGTCAGGTGCAAATAGCTCCGGTACGTCAGGCTACAGAATTAATGGCTACACCAAAAACGGTGATGGAGAGATCGACAACCGTACCTGGAGTGCCGCGTTGATTTACACGCTGGGTGGCCACGCGATTACTGCGGGGTACCAAAGTGTGTCGGATGGCAGCAACTTCACTCAACTCAATCAGGGCAGCCTGATAGACAAGGGCGCCGGTGGAGCAAGCCTGTATCTGTATACAGACCGCCTGATCCAAACGTTCACCCGCGCAGGCGAGCGCACAGCTTTCGGTCAGTATGCTTACGACTTTGCCGCTCTGGGAGTTCCTGGCCTGAAAGGCTCGGTCATGTACCTCTCCGGCGATAATATTAAAACTACGTCCGGCGACAACCAAAAGGAATGGGAAAGAGACATTAGCCTGGACTACGTCCTTCAGTCCGGAGCGCTTAAAGGTGTCGGGTTCGGCTGGCGTAACGGCAAGTCCAACAGCGAAGCGGCTCGTAACGTAGATCAGAACCGAGTTTTTGTAAGCTATAGCATTCCGCTTCTCTAACGAGTGTCATGAGGACGAATAGCGCTTTCAGTCCGGCCACGCTGAGGAAGGCACCCGATAACACGGGTGCTTCTGTGCAGGATTATCCGCCCGACGCTCAGGACATTAGGTAGGTGGTGCAGCCGGTTTGATTTATTTTGTCTACGCCCTCTTAGAAGCCTTCCAGCACGATCTTGCCCTTCGCCTTGCCGCTTTCCAGCAGAGCATGGGCTCGACGAAGATTTTCTGCGCTGATGCGCCCGTAGTTTTCGCCAACGGTGGTGCGCAAGTCACCCGCATCAATGCGCCGCGCAATTTCGTTGAGGATGTTGTGCTGCTCTTGCATGTCCTCTGTCTCGTAAAGCGAGCGGGTGTACATCAGCTCCCAGTGCAACGACAGGCTCTTGCGCTTGAGCGGTACGGCGTCAAGCGTGGCCGGGTCATCGATCAGGCCCAGCTTGCCCTGAGGCTTCAGTGATTCGATGATTTGCTCGTAGTGCCGATCGGTCTGGGTCAGGCTAGCGACATGGCTGACTTGTGCGATACCGATGCGCTTGAGCTCCTCGCTGAGTGGCTTGGTATGGTCGATGACATGATGCGCACCAAGCTCGGTGACCCAGGTCTGGGTTTCAGGGCGCGAAGCCGTACCAATGATCGTCAACCCGGTTAGCTGACGCGCCAGCTGAGTCAGGATTGAACCCACCCCGCCTGCAGCGCCGATGATCAGCAGCGTTTCGCCCCGGTCGGTGGTATCGCGTGCAACACCGAGGCGATCAAACAGCAATTCCCAAGCGGTCAAGGAAGTCAGTGGCAATGCCGCAGCCTCGCTGAAATCCAGCGACTGGGGTATTGAGCCGACGATACGCTCGTCCACCAGTTGCAGCTCACTGTTGCTGCCCGGGCGGATCAGCGATCCGGCGTACCAGACCCTGTCACCGGGCTTGAAGAGCGTTACGTCGCTGCCGACCGACTTGACCACGCCGGCAGCGTCCCAACCGAGGATGCGCGGCTGGCTTTCGTCCTCGTGCGGTACGTAGCCCTGCCGCACCTTGGTATCGACAGGATTGACCGATACGGCCTTTACCTCTACGAGCAAGTCGCGCGGCCCCGGCACTGGCTCGGGTATATCGATCTCCACCAAGGCGTCGGGATGTTCAATAGGCAGGCATTTGAAGTGTGCAATGGCTTTCATTCGAAGATCCTCAGGAGATGCGATACATTTTCGTGATGGTGAGCTTTTCAGCAGCGCGTTCGATGAAAGGGAGCGCTGCCTGAAAATGCGGTGTCGCTTCGTGAGCAGTCAGCGCCGCTTCGTCCCGCCACTGCTCGATCATGTGGAAAGTGCGAGCCTGCTCGGCATCACGGTGGAAATCGTACTGGATGCAGTCCGCTTCGCTTCGGCTTGGGCCTTGCAGGCCCTGCAGCGTCTGCTCGAGCTCGACTTCGAAGCCGGCCTTGGCGACCAAGGTGGCAATCAGTGTCAGAGGGGTGGTCATCAAACCTCCTGTCTGTGTGCGATATGAAGAGGGAGCATTGGCTGGCACGGGTGTATCGAAGATGTCCATGCCGGCCATGCGGCCAAAAACCTGAATCCGGGTGAGAGCGCGACAACAATCTTGCCCACTTGGGCATTCGACCAAGTTGATAGCCCTAAGGCCACGCGAGCGCTCTCGCTCCGGCGGGATCACCTGTAGCGTTCAAGCCAATGGGCATAGGGAGCGGGCAAGGTCCAGGCAGCACGCTCTACACCCAGCGCCTGGGCGGCTGAATAGGACCAGTTAGGATTGCCCAGGTGCGCCCGGCCAATCATCGCCAGGTCCAGTTGACCACTTCTCACCGCTTCTTCGGCGACGCTCGGCGTGCCGAAGCCCCATGCCGAGGCCACCGCAATCCCCGTCTCGCGCCGTACCCGCTGGGTAACTTCGCCCATGAAACCGGGGGCCCAAGGAATGTTCGATTCAGGGATGGTGAACCCGATACTGACGCTGAGCAAGTCCAAACCACCGTCCTTGAAACGACGTGTCAGTTCGATAGCCTCTGACAAGGTCTGTTCATCCCGGCCGTCGTATTCGATAACACCCAGGCGAGCGGTCAGCGGCAAGTGCTCTGGCCATACTTCGCGAACCGCCGCCAGTGTTTCCAGCAGAAAGCGGCTACGGTTATCGAAGTTTCCGCCATAGGCGTCGTCACGAAGGTTGGAGTGTTCAGAGAGGAATGACTGGGCCAGATAGCCATGGGCGAAATGCAGCTCTAACCACTCGAAGCCAGCTTCACGTGCACGGCGAGCGGCTGAGACAAAATCCTCGCGCACCCGGGCGATATCCTCCAGCGTCATGGCTTTCGGCTGCTTGGCGAGCTGAGCGCCAAAGGCAACAGCCGACGGGGCGATGGTCTGCCAGCCACGCGAATCATCCTCGCCGATATGATCGTCACCTTCCCAAGGACGGTTCGCACTGGCCTTGCGCCCCGCGTGGGCAATCTGGATACCTGGCACTGCGCCGGCAGCCTTGATCGATTGCACCACCGGCACGAAGGCACGGGCGAGCTCATCATTCCAGATACCAGCGCAGCCAGGCGTGATCCGTCCTTCGGGTGACACGGCAGTCGCCTCGACGACCACCAGTCCTGCGCCGCCACGCGCGAGGGTGGCATAGTGCACAGTGTGCCAATCGTTGATCAGGCCATCATTGGCCGAGTACATGCACATGGGGGGAATCGCGATCCGGTTGCGAAGGGAGACATCCTTGAGCGTGAAAGGTTGGAACAGCGCAGACATTAGGTTTTTCTCCGAGGGATACTATTTCTCTTGTTCGATAATATTCGAACTATTGACATAGAGCAAACCCGTGTATGATTCGCTCATGCGCCCCTTCAAACACCTTCCTCTCAGTGAATTCGTTCTTGAGCGTCTGTTTTACGCCTTGAGCGACCCTGTACGCCTGGAGATTGTCCGGCGCCTCGCCGAGCTGGGAGAGGCCAGCTGTGGCGAGCTGGACGGTGGCCGTGCGAAGTCCACCATGTCCCACCATTTCCGGGTGCTGCGAGATGCCGGACTGGTTCAAACCCAGACCATCGGCACGACACACATGAACTCGTTGCGTAGGGAAGACTTGAGTCACCGTTTTCCGGGCCTGCTGGAAACGATCCTGTCCCAGTACGACGAAAAAGGAAGATGAGGCTCACGGGTGTTTTTCCACCCAACTCTTTCAGCGCGCGCTCTGCGCAAAAACACGCGGATCTGAGAAGCAGTTGACCAGGTGGTCGTACACGAGCCTCACTCTCGGTGCCACGGGCCCTGATTGCGGGCGATACATGATCAATTCGGAAGGCGGCGGAGCATCGTGTTGCATGAGCTCGACCAGTCGCCCTTCAGACAGATAGGGTTCTGCCAGATAACCGGGCATTTGCCCACAGGCGATTCCCGCCAGAACAATCTCTCGCTCGGTTTCTGGATCGTCGCAGGTAAATGCCGGGGAGGCAGGCAGGAACGTTTGCCCCTCGGCAAGCACCCACGGCCAGGGGCGGCCGTTTTTGCGATCGATCAGCATCGACAGGGGCAAGCGTTTCAGATCCTCGATGCTGCCAGGGCATTGCACGGTGTCGAGGAGTGACGGCGCCGCGACGATTTTCAGGTCGACATGGGCCACCGTTCTGGCGATATAGCGCCGATCCCGCACAGCTCCAACACGAATACCGATGTCAATCTTGTTGGCCACCGCGTCGGTGAGCTGGTCATCCAGGCTCAGGTCGATGCTCAGGCCGGGATTCTCCCGCATCAGCGGTTTCAGAAACTCAATCAGATACAGCTTGCCAATGGCGTGGGGGGCCGTGATGCCGACGACGCCTTTTGCCTCCTGTTTACTGTTGGCGATAAACAACTGATCCACCCGTTCCAGGGTTTCCCGGGCTTGCAAGGCGAGTTTGGCACCAAAAGCGGTGACGTGAACCTGCCGCGTGCTACGGTGGAACAACAGCTCCCCAAGCGTGCGCTCCAGTTCTTTGATGGCGCGTGTCACGGTCTGCGGAGAGGTGCCGAGGCGGGTGGCTGCATCGCGAAACGTGGTCGATTGCGCCGCCACCGAAAAGATCCGAATCAGCTCCATGCGATTGAGCATTGGCGTCAACTCCCGTTCCAGAAAATGGAATTCTCAAATCCGAACTCTTCCATTTTCTGACGAATAAAACCAGCGCAGACTGCACTCATCAACCCAAACAGGTCTCAACAGGTGCGCTGAACATGAGTAAAAACATCCAGGGTAAAGTGGTCGTTATCACCGGTGCGAGTAGCGGTCTGGGCGAAGCAACGGCGCGTCATCTGGCAGCGCTCGGCGCCCATGTAGTGCTTGGCGCCCGTCGCCAGGATCGTCTGGACGCGATTGTCCGGGAGATCGCCGCAGCAGGCGGCAAGGCGATTGCCCATCCGATCGATGTCACAAACAAAGAGGACTTGTCTGCGCTGGTCGCCAAGGCTGTCGAGGCATTCGGTCGCATCGATGTGATGATTAACAATGCAGGGCTGATGGCGATCTCTCCGATTTCGCAGCTGCGCGTCGAAGAGTGGGATCGCATGATCGACATCAACATCAAGGGCGTGTTGTATGGCATCGCGGCCGCGTTGCCGCTTTTCGAACAACAGGCCAGCGGTCACTTCATCAACATCTCGTCGGTTGCCGGCATCAAGGTGTTCAGCCCCGGTGGATCGGTGTACAGCGGTACCAAATTTGCGGTGCGCGCTATTTCCGATGGCCTGCGTCATGAAGTCGGCGGGAATATTCGCACGACGACCATCGAGCCGGGCGCGGTGGATTCCGAGCTCAAGTTCGGCAGCGGGCACCAGCCGAGCGCCGAGGTCGTTGGCGAGTTTTACAAGAAGGCCATCCCGGCTGATTCGGTTGCACGGGCCATCGCTTACGCGATCGAGCAACCTGCCGATGTCGATATCAACGAGATTGTTCTGCGTCCGACGGCGCAAGACTTCTGATAGTTAACCTGTGCCGTTTGTGCCCTTGCGCAAAGGCACGGGCGCGAGCGACTAAGCTTTAGCACTATTGAATACTTCGAATGTCTGGCCTGGAGCCAAACTTCCACGCAAGCCAACCAATATCGGTGATATCAACCCGTTTGTTTTTACCGTGAAGGCGGGAAGCTTTACCGCCGCGGCGATTACACTGGGCATGGACCCGCATTGTTCGCTTGGAGGACCGGATGGGCGCACGGTTGCTCAATCGCACGACGCGCAAACTGAGCCTGACGGACGAGGGGCAGATTGCGTATGAGCGCTGGCGGCAGATTATCGAGGATCTTGATGAGGTCGAGGTGACCATGGTCCGGGCCGTGGGCGGCCGACCGGTACCTTTAAACTCACGGTCCCGCTGTCCTTTGGTCAGCGCCATGTCCTGCCGATCCTTGATGCCTATCTGAAGCAGTGGCCTGAGCTGCACGTGGAGTTGTGGTTTACCGATCGCTTTGTCGACGCCCTTTTTACCACAGATGTAGCCGACTCCTCATCCTTCCCAGGAGCGTCATCCCGTTTTTCAACGCCTGTTTCAACCAGAAGCACTCACTATCGGTCCGATTTTGCCGCTGGAAACCCACCCCGGCCGAGCGGCCCCGACCATGCGCGGTCATTTCGAGATGGCGCAACGCGTCGAAGCGCTGGACTTTGGTGCGCTCTGGATGCGTGACATTCTTTTCTACGATCCGGATTATGGCCACGTGGCGCAGATGTTCGAACCGCTGGGCCATCCACAGCCAGCCAAGCGCCTATGCCAACAGCCAGCCGATGATGGTCCTCACCGACACGGCCGTGTTCCCAATAATGTGAATATAAGCAGCTCGCATGTTGTGGTCACGGCTATCCACTTCAAGGTTGTTGTGAGCATGCTCCGTGAATTCGACGGTCCGTTCACCAGATGGCAGAGCAACGGCTACTTTTGAACCCATGCGGCTCCGGAATTTCGGTGGTGATTTCCAGAAAGCCGGCTGTCTGCATAGTTAAACACTTGCCGCGAACCGTCCTGGCGTATCGTCGTAACAGTGACATAGCCGGCCGAGAGAATACCATTCATCCGGAAGTCACTGTCGATGGGGGGGGCGAGCCTGTGAAAAGCTTACCATTGACTGGTCTAATCCCATTCAGTCTGGAATCTTCAGCATGCGAACTGTCGACATCCAGCAGGCAAGAATAAACCTGTCCCAGCGTTGATGAGGCTGTCAAAGGATGTCATTCCTGATTTCCAAGTCCGGCAGGCGGCTCTCCTCATCTGTTGTACGGAGTTGGTAATATCGGGCCGTGTTGGCAACGGGTGCCACCTTAAGTTGTAGGCTGGTGTCTACGGAGAGCGGCGGTGCAGTGGCGGTGAGTCGGGCGAGAACATTTAGGATGTGATCGGCACTCAGGGCGCCAGACAATCCTCGCAAGCGCCAATCGATTTCGCGCGTGCCGCGCTCAGCGCTTCACACAGGGGGACCGAAGGTCCCGACTCAAGCACCACTTCTACTGCTACCAGCACCGGGTCGAGACCAGCGATGGGCACAGCAGCCAATACCTACGTCATAATTTGATCACCGTTGCTGTGATGTCTCAGGCCCCGCTTGAGAAGCCGCAACGGAGTGGGCAGATCAGCAAACGGCGTGCCATTGCACAGTGCACTGGGTTTGCGTTCGATGAGTGGGATGTAATGCTGCCAGTCAAACCTGACCTGATCTCAATCAAATAGGCACTCGTGGCTGGCAATCATCGTGTCATCGGCGATGACCCTGAGCCGGGAGGGATATAGACGGCTGCTTACCCATTGGCCGACTCGCTCACACGGCACCGAATCGCGATTTCGTGCCACGCAGATCAGGCAGGTGCTGGAGACCCTTACGGTGTGCTCGACGTAGCCATCAAAGGCGGTCGGCATCCATTTCGACCCGCTCCAGCTCCAAAACGTCCGCCACCGTCAGCCCGTTGCACTAGGGGTGTAGCAGCTCGCTCCAGAGCGCACGCACGACAGCGTTGGCCCAGCCAGGCATTCAGTTCCTCGAGGGTGTGGAACATGCAGTTTGAGCGTCAATCCTGATGCGCCGTCGACTGCCTTGAACGTTCTTATCGACAATGCCCTTTTTCCAGCCAGAGGCTACGTTGCAGAATTTTGCGAGTTTGCCGGGCACGATGCTTCCGACGTCCTTTTCCAGCTGGAGCGAGTACGCAGCATCCAGCGTCACCGCTTTCAGGGCGCCGAGGCGACTAACCCGTTGTTCGGGGCCGCGCAGGTTGCCATCGTTGGTGATGCGATTTACGCCGGTCCACATCAGGAAAAGCGGCTGGCCGGGGGCCATCGGCATATCGGAGTGGAAAGAGTAGGAAATGCCGGCCCTCTCGACATCACCCATGCGGGCCAGGTTATCCGCCCGCGCGGGGTCGAGCCCGTTGGTACGGTAATTGTCTGCAAGTGCCACTGGGTAGTACGGGTTCCCGCTCACGATGGCACCCAGTCGTTTAATACGCGCAACTTGTTCAGGCGTCGAGACCGCGAAGTGAACGATCACAGTGCGGTGGTCGGGGGCGAGGGTGACGGCGCATATTGAGCTCAAGCTGGTCGAGCAACATGTCGAGGCCGGCGTCACCGTTCACGTGCACATGGATCTGGTACCCGAGGTCCCAGTACACGCGGAACGACGGGCAAACAGATCGGGATCCATCATCCACTCGCCTTTATGCCCGTCGGTGTAGCCATCCTTCACCTGCATGAGCTGGGAGAAGATGGCGCCGTCCGCGAACAGCTTCACTTGCTTGGGAAGATACGCGGTCATACCCTGTCCCCAGGTCAGGATCTTCTCGCTTTCCTCGGCGATCTTTTCATCGGGGTAAACGCCGGTGATCGATTTGCCGTCAACGATGTAATAGAAGCAGAAGGGCGACGAGGAACTGCTCAGCACTGCATTTTGGGCTTCCTGCAACTTTTTCGACGAATGCCGCCCGCCGGGCTCGCACCCAACGTTACGCCGTTGGCGTGGTAGTAGGTCTGAACGAACTCGAGCCCTGCGCGTAACCGTTGCGGCGAGGCGATTACCGGACCGATCAGCGGCAGGACAGCGAATCCGCCCGGTTCCCAATAGTGGCCATTGGCAAAGTCCGACTGTCTTTTTGCGCTGTCGGACAGCCTGTCGTGCCAGGCTTTCGTTACACCATACTTTTTTCGGCAGCGGAGTTCACGTAAAACTCATGACCCGACCGGTGCCAGATGATAATCGGTCGAGTCTTGCTGATTGTATAAAGGTCGGCCTTCTTCAGCGCACCATGGAAGTATTAGTATAGCCCCAACTGATCAGAGGCGCATCTGGATCCTTCAGCGCAGTGTTGGCAGCCTTCAGGCGCGCGAGGTATTCCTCATGGTTCTTGGCTGCTTTCGATGTTCCCTTCGGCAGCACCAAGTCTTCGATGGAGATGATCTCGCTGGTCATTGTCAGTGCGGCCAGCAATGGATGATCGTGCTGGGCAATGAAGCCTGGCACGATGACCTGGTCGGCAAAGGGGTTGTTGACCGTGTAGGACTGCTTGCCAGCCGCGGCCTTGAATTCGTCAAGCGATTCCGTCTCGATAATGCGATCGCCGACGACCGCCACGGCCTGGACGGTGGGTTTCGCCGGGTCAAGGGTGACGATTTCCTTAGCCGGGTAAAGGATGATTTCGGGCAGTGTCTCCACCGCCTCGACCATATCCTGCAGCGATGAGGTGGTTCCTGCGGTCGCCGTACTCGCACCCTGCCGCCAAGAAGATGGCAGCTAATAGACCTGACCGAAGATGATGGACAGTTGGCATGTTCGCTCCTCGCTCACTCATTCCTGACCGTTAGGGCCGGTGGCATTGTTGAACCCACTAAGTAGGTAACGAAGTTAGTTTCCGTATCCAAAGTCTGTGCCCGACAGCATTCCTTGCTCTTTCCTAGTGCCAAAATATAACTTGAGATGAGCAGGAAGCACGACAGCGTTTTGGGGCGCATCACCGAGTCTAGCAGCGACCCTCCAGCCTGCTGTTTTATCCCCAACGCAGAGTTATCTATGATCAAGAAAACCCTATCCGTTGCGTGGACGGTAGGCAGCGACTGTTACCACCTCCAACAGGCTCGTAAAAGCTTCCCCGAGCCCGAGTAACTATTCAACCGCAAAGGCGAGCCACCAAGGCCCAGTGCCTCGCTTTCCACGACGTAGGCCCTGTAACGCCAAGCTGCGTGTCAGCGCAAAGCTGGCAGCGCCCCAACGGCGGCCAGCATTTCATCAAATACCACTCGAACCCGTCCCGGAACGGGGCCACGCTGGGGTCGATAGACGTACAACCCCCATGCCGGAGGCTCTTCGTCTTGCAACACTTGCACGAGTTTCCCGCTGGCAATGTAGGGGGCCGCCATGTAGTCCGCTAGTTGGGCGCAGGCGACCCCGGCCAGTGCGGCGCCTATTTCCATGTCGGCATTGTCGGCAATGAGGGTGGGAGCTGCGGGTATCCACTGCTGCCCCCCTTTGAAGTGCCAAGGCCAGGGGCGGCCGGTATTGGTATCCAGGGCTGCGGCGATCGGTAGGCCGGCCAACGCATCGATATCGCCAGGTGCGCCCACTTTCTCGATAAGACTTGGAGCGGCAACGATTGGCAACCTCATATCGGCTGCCTTGCGCGCGACGAAGCGACTATCGCGCATGAAACCAACTCTGATGCCAACATCGATCCCGTCGTCAACCGTGTTGCTGATGCGATCGGACAGGCGCACATCCAGGTTGATCCCAGGATGACGTGCGACAACGCGCTCCAATGCAGGTAAAACTGCTCTGGTACCCAGGCTGTGCGGTGCAGTGATGCGGACCGTGCCCGACAGGGTAGTCTGCTGGTCGGCCGCAGGCGTTCGCCATAGATCCTCGAACCGCTCCAGCACAGGGCGCACCTGTTCCAGCAGGCCTTCGGCAAAGGCGGTGATGCGCACCTGTCGCGTGCTGCGATGGAACAGCACCTCGCAGTAGTGTCTCTCCAGTTGTTGGATAGCTCGCGTGACGCCTTGAGGGGAAGTCCCCAGACGCACGGCTGCGTCGCGAAAACTGCTGCTTTCGGCCGCCACCCGAAATATGCGCAGCAGTTCGATATCTTTGGTCATTACCCATACCTCATGTCCAGCTTCGTTGATCGTTAATTGTTCCACAAATGGAATTATAAAATCGAAAAAATTCCATATTTTGCAGCTTTGTCGTCTCCTATACTGACAACTCAGCGGAATGCTCCGCTCCTGTGCCCCCTGATAAGGAAACGACATCATGAAATCCCGTGCAGCAGTCGCCTTCGAGCCTGGAAGGCCGCTGGAAATCGTCGAGATCGACGTTGATTCGCCTCGCAAAGGCGAAGTGCTCGTAAGGATCACAAATACTGGCGTTTGCCATACCGACGCCTTCACCCTGTCGGGCGATGACCCCGAAGGTCTATTCCCGGTCGTGCTGGGTCACGAGGGGGCGGGTATCGTCGTGGAGGTGGGTGAAGGTGTGACCAGCGTGAAGCCTGGCGATCACGTCATTCCTCTTTACACCGCCGAATGCGGCGAATGCCTGTTCTGCAAGTCCGGCAAGACCAACCTGTGTGTCGCTGTTCGCGCAACCCAGGGCAAGGGGCTAATGCCCGATGGTACGACCCGCTTCTCGTACAACGGCCAGCCGCTTTACCACTACATGGGCTGCTCGACCTTCAGCGAATACACGGTAGTGGCTGAGGTATCGCTGGCCAAGATCAACCCCGACGCCAATCCCGAGCACGTCTGCCTACTGGGTTGCGGTGTGACCACGGGCATCGGCGCCGTTCACAACACGGCCAAGGTGCAGCCAGGTGACTCGGTGGCCATCTTCGGTCTCGGCGGCATCGGGCTCGCAGCGATTCAGGGTGCGCGCCAAGCCAAGGCAGGTCGCATCATTGCCATCGATACCAATCCAGCGAAGTTCGAGCTGGCTCGTACCTTCGGCGCGACCGAATGTCTCAACCCGAAGGACTTCGACAAGCCGATTCACGAGGTTCTCATCGAGATGACCGGTTGGGGTGTCGATCACACCTTCGAGTGCATTGGCAACGTCAACGTGATGCGCTCGGCACTGGAAGCAGCACATCGTGGCTGGGGCCAGTCGATCGTCATCGGCGTGGCTGGTGCAGGCAAGGAAATTTCGACGCGCCCGTTCCAGTTGGTCACCGGTCGCACCTGGAAGGGTTCGGCTTTCGGTGGGGTCAAGGGCCGCACTCAGCTTCCCGGCATGGTGGAAGACGCAATGAAAGGCGAGATCGATCTCGCCCCGTTCGTCACCCACACCATGGGCCTCGACGACATCAACAAGGCCTTCGACCTGATGCATGAAGGCAAGTCGATTCGCACAGTGATCCACTACTGATCACTCACTGTCCATTCAACACCAACCACCAAGGAAATTAACCATGTCCAATCCTGTCATTTCCGGCGACGGCATCTTCTCGCATGTCTTTATCGGCGCCGCCGACGTTCAGAAGTCGGCAGCGTTCTACGACGCCGCTCTGGGTGCTCTCGGCATCAAGAACCTCGGTCCTTTCGGCAACGGATGGGTGCTTTTCGGTCGCGAAAAGCCGGCTTTCATCATCGCCCGCCCGGGCAATGGTGAAGCGCCTTGCAGCAACGGCGTGACGATCGGCTTTGCGGCCGCCACTCCCGCTGAAGTGGATGCTTTCCACGCCGCCGGCCTTGCCGCAGGCGGCACCGACGAGGGCCAGCCTGGCGCACGTGGTCACCTGCCGGGTGCCTATGCGGCCTACCTGCGTGATCCGGCGGGCAACAAGGTCTGCTCGTACACCTTCGTCTGAAAGCAAGGCAGCTGAGGGCGTTCTGACAGGGCCAGCACAAGCCTCTGTACGGCGAGCCTATTAGACAGACCGTGCAGGCGGTGCCTGCTCATGAAGGTCGGCCCGCAGCCATGTGCGAAACGCATGGCTGCGGGCATTTGCCTTGAAACGCGTCTTTCATCTAATGAGAAATGAGGTCGTTATGAAAGAGCCGGCCAACATCAATACGACGACCATACCACCCGCCCCGACTGCCATCGTGTACGGCATGCCGGCCTATGTCGATCTTGCTGCAGCCGTTGACGAAGTGCACGCGCGCCCGCATCTGTTGCTTCAGGCCCCCCGGAGCATATTGCAGCTCGCTTTCATGACCGAAGGCGACGTGGCCAAGGATCAGATGGCGATCAGCACGTTATTTCATCGTTTCGGCGTTGCCGAGCCCGACCACGCTACGCTGCTTCACGACTTGACATGGGATGAGGGGGACCTGCACTGCGAAAAGCACGCCGAGTTCTCGACGTATCTCTGGTGTGCTTCGCTGGATTCCGAGACGGAGAGCCGTGCGGCGAAAACCCGTTCAAGCATGGATTGCTCCAGGCCCGGTCGTCTCTGGCATCCATTTGAGACTTTTTCCATGGACGCCGGAAACGGAGAAGGAGGCCAATCATTTTGATCCTGGCAGCATGTGCTACTCAATTGTGGAGAACGGTTCTGCCGTCATCCTGACCGATTTCCGATAGGATGAGGACGGCTTGACGCAGATCCTCATCCTCACCCGCGATTTGACCCCGGCGCGGGCGGGTGCGCTGGTTCAGCGTCTGCTGGAGATCGAGACTTACCGTACCCTGGCGTTGCTGTCTCTGCCGTTGACACGATCGATGACGTCGCAACTGCGACGTATAGAGTCGCGGCTCGCCGCGATCACCGACGAGATGTGTACGAGCTTGGTGGAGCGGCGCGACAGCGACGTGCTGCTGTCCGAATTACCCGGCCTGGCTGCCGAGTTGGAAGCTGGCGTTGCGGCGAATTTCTATCGAATCGGGGCTAGCCGCGCCTACTACGAGATCGTCGAGGAAAGGCTGGCAGCGCTTTCGGAAGAGGCCGTATCCGGGTACTGCACCTGGGCGGAGTACCTGCAGCGTCGCATCGCTCCAGCCATGCGGACATGTCAATCCGTAAAGGAGCGCCAAGCCAAGCTCTCCGACAAGTTGACCCGGGCCATAGCATTGCTGCGTTCCTGGGTCGACGTCGAACTTAAACACCAGAACCGCGATCTGCTGGCGTCGATGAACAACCGGGCCAAGATGCAATTGCGCCTTCAGCAAACCGTCGAAGGTCTGTCGGTCGCGGCAATTTCTTATTACGTCGTGAGTCTTCTCGGCTATTTGCTCAAGGGCATTCCGATCGTTCACGACAATGTGGCGCAGGTGACGGCGGTTCTGCTGCCTGGGGTGATGCTGACGATTTGGTGGATCGTGCGCAGGATCAGACACGCCCACGGCGACACTTCAGCGGAAGAGAAATATTCCTGACGAGCTGCCGTCCTGGAGCGCGAAAGCTGCGCCGTTCGTTTGAACATAGCAGAGCAACATGGAACGCATCGTACATCACGCCAATACTCAGCAGTGACAGCTGCACCCAGCGCATGCGGGTGAGCGGTGGTCAGTGGAAAGTTACGGAACACGAACTGCAAATCATCGCGAAAATGCTGTTGTAGCTTTTTGACCACTCAATACGCTTCACCGCAATAGGGACATTGATAGTCACCAAAATCCACCAGTGTGACCTTGGCTTGCGCACTTCCCTGGCGATGGTCGGTTGCACATACCGGGACTTTGAGATTGGCCATGTGATCACCTATTAATGTTAGGTTGGCGTGCTTTGTGATGAATTCGCCAGAGCATCCAGAATGCCGTCCGCCCCGGGATTGATTGCCATCGGGGAGACGTAGCTCCAGGCGACCACTCCCTCCTTGTCAATCACGAACAGCGCCCGCTTACAAGCCCCCAGGTGGGACTCGTACGCCCCACTGTCGTGCCACAGCCCCTTTGGGCTCGAAATCGGTCAGCAGGCTGAAGTGAAAATTCCGATCTTTGGCAAAGGCCTGATGACACCGGGCGCTGTCAACTGAGATACCCAGTAGCGCCGCACCGTATTCTCTGAATGTGGGTAGCAACTGGTTGTACAAATTCAGTTGGTCACCGCACACCGAAGTCCAGTCAGCGGGATAAAACGCCAGTATCACGGGGGTTTCCCTTTAGCTCGCGCAGCGACAACTGTTGATCAGGGGTTGCGTACAGAGTGAAGTCGGGCGCGACAGTGCCGGCCGGCAGCGGCCCTTGAACCAGGTCGCCATTCGTTTCTTTTGCATCATCCAATTCTGAAGTGTGCATTGCTTGAGCCCTAATAGATGGGCGGTTGGGGTCTGCTCAGCGGGATACGACTTGCCCGGCGGGATAATTCCATCCACCGCAAAGTGGTTTATAAATGGCGACGATGCCGCGATTCACCTCGATCTCAGCCTGAGCCTGAGCCTGATTGTCTTCGGCTGCGAGACGTTCACGTTCCGCATCAAGAAGCAGGAGGAGATCCGCCGTGCTTTCGCGGTATTGGATTGAGGGCCAAGTGTGTAGCAGAACCGCAGGATTCGCTCTGGCTCATCGATGACTATAGTCGCTGGTGACGCTTACCGTAGTCGCTGAACGAATTTTCGATATCCTCCAGTGCCAGCAACACTTCGGGCGCTTATTTTGCTGCCAATTTAGGCAACTGTTTTACCCGATGGTTTGGCACCTGACTCGACGCTACCCTTCATCCCCGCCACGCTGGAGCTGGGCGGCATATCGGCGAATATTGCGTTGCGCTTACTGGAAAGCATGGGGCATGATGATGTAGTCCTAACAACAGGAGGCACGTCATGGTCAACGTAGCGTTGTTCGTTCGTCTGGAAGCAAAGCCCGGGAAAGAGAAAGAGGTAGAGAGCTTTCTCTTGGGTGGCCTTCCAATAGTGGAGGAAGAACCAGCCACTACGGCTTGGTTCGCCATCCGCTTGGGGCCGTCCACCTTTGGCATCTTTGACGCCTTCCCGGATGAAGCAGGCCGGCAGACTCATCTTTCAGGCAAGGTCGCAGCGGCGCTTAAGGCCAAGGCTGCCGAGCTGTTTGCCACACCGCCGTCAATCGAGAAGGTTGACGTCCTCGCGGCCAAGCTACCCGGCTAAGCAAGTCCAGTAAGGCGCTCCAACCAACACTCCTGCCGCCACTTTGCAGCGTCAGAGGCGCGGCTGAGTTTGGACGTGTAGCGATGCCAACTGGGATAAAGCCGTGGAGGGGGGACTGGCGATCCTGCTTAAGCCCGTATCCACACCACTGTGCAAGCCGAATTGCCCGATGCCCTGTGATGGGATATGGAGCCGGACGCAGCACCGAAACCCATCAAAACGCGAGCCTGACTCCGGTTTTCTACATCTTCCAGCAACGAATTCACCAGCGCCTGGCACATCTACAGCGAATGTTCGGTCGCTGGATTGACAGCGATAGGCGAAAGGTTCCCGGGGCAGGGCAGGGGATTCAACGCGGGCGCCGAACTTGCAACACTAAACTCCGGTCAACATGAGCGTTCGGCCCACCCGGATCAACAGCACGTTGCCATCACGAACAGCGGGACGGGAGCCCATGCCAAACCCTTCATTCGGTGAATCCTCCTGCAACACTGCGGCCAGCGGCCTGGTGGAAGTGCGCGGCGCGCGGGAAAACAATCTCAAGGACGTCGATGTCGCCATTCCACGCAATGCGCTCGTGGTGTTTTCCGGTGTGTCGGGTTCCGGCAAGTCCTCGCTTGCCTTCGGCACGATCTATGCCGAGGCGCAGCGGCGCTACTTCGAGTCGGTTGCCCCCTATGCGCGGCGATTGATCGACCAGGCGGGCGTTCCGGATGTCGATGCGATCGACGGCCTGCCGCCAGCGGTCGCATTGCAGCAACAGCGTGGGGCGAGCAATGCGCGCTCTTCCGTAGGCAGTGTGACCACGCTGTCCAGTTTCATACGCATGATGTACTCGCGTGCCGGCGCCTATCCCGCCCATCAACCGATGTTGTACGCAGAGGACTTTTCGCCAAACACGCCGCAAGGGGCATGTCCGGCGTGTCATGGCCTGGGCCACGTGTACGAGGTGACGGAGGCGAGCATGGTACCCGACCCGTCGCTTAGCATACGTGATCGGGCCATCGCCGCCTGGCCACCGGCCTGGCATGGTCAGAACCTGCGCGACATCCTGGTCACCATGGGCTACGACGTCGACCGCCCCTGGAAGGACCTGTCCAGGAAAGACCGTGACTGGATCCTGTTCACCGAGGAGACGCCCACGGTACCCGTCTACGCGGGCTTCACACCTGCCCAAACCCGTGACGCACTCAAGCGCAAGCTCGATCCCAGCTACATGGGGACCTTCACCGGCGCGCGACGCTATGTGCTGCACACCTTTGCCAATACCCAGAGCGCATTGATGAGAAAGCGCGTGTCGCGCTACATGGAAGGCAAGCCATGTCCGACCTGCCACGGCAAGCGGCTCAAGGCCGAGGCGCTGTCGGTCACCTTTGCCGGGGTGGACATCGGCGAGTTTATGCAAATGCCGCTGGACCGCCTGGCTGCGCTGCTCGAGCCCATCGCCCAGGGCGATTTTCGCGCGCACGCAGCCGGGGAGGGCACCGACCTGGCCGCGACCCGTCGTGATCGATCCGAACGCGCCGCGCGCGGTCGTGCGGTGCATGCCGAATCGCCTGACGTGCGCCGGACCTCGGCGCTCTCGGAGGAGAAGCGCCTTGCCGCGCAGCGCCTGGTCGGGGGTGTGATGGCGCGACTGCGCCAGCTGCGCGGATTGGGCCTGGGTTACCTCACCCTGGATCGGGCCACCCCGACGCTGTCGGCTGGCGAGCTGCAACGCTTGCGCTTGGCCACGCAACTGAGCTCCATGCTGTTTGGCGTGGTGTATGTGCTCGACGAACCCTCAGCAGGCCTGCACCCCTCAGACAGCCAGTCGCTGTACGACGCTCTGGACAAGCTGCGCGATGCCGGCAATTCGGTGTTCGTGGTGGAACACGACCTCGACTTGATGCGCCGCGCGCAATGGCTGGTGGATGTGGGGCCGGATGCGGGAGAGCGGGGCGGCCATGTGCTTTACAGCGGTGTGCCGCAAGGGCTGCGTGAGATTGCCGAGTCGCGCACCGCACGTTATCTGTTCGATGAAATCCCCGCGCCGGCTAGCCGTGGGCGCGAACCCGCCGGCTGGCTGGAGTTGCGAGGTATTCGGCGGCACAACCTGCATGGCGTGGATGCCAACATCCCGCTCGGCGTGCTGACGGCGGTGACCGGCATCTCGGGTTCGGGCAAATCCAGCCTGGCCGCTCAGGCCTTGCCGGAACTGTTGTTGTTGCACCTGGGACACGAGCCCGAGGACGATGCGGCCGAAAACGCCAGCAGCGAAGGGCCGGCGATGATCGAAGTCACCGGTGGCCACCTTGCAGGCGATGTGGAGGTGATCCAGCGCCTGGTCCAGGTCGACCAGAAGCCGATTGGCCGCACGCCACGTTCCAACCTGGCCACCTACACCGGTCTGTTCGATCACGTGCGAAAACTGTTTGCCGCGACGCCGGACGCGCGCCGTCGTCGCTTCGACGCCGGTCGGTTTTCCTTCAACGTGTCGAAGGGGCGCTGCGAGACGTGCGAAGGCGAGGGTTTCGTCAGCGTTGAGCTGCTGTTCATGCCCAGCGTCTACGCACCCTGTCCCACGTGCCATGGCGCGCGCTATAACGAGGCTACGCTCGCCGTGCGCTGGAATGGGAGCAACATCGCCGATGTGCTGAACATGACGGTGGAAGAAGCCCAGGACTTCTTTGCGAGCCAGGACGCCATCGCGCGGCCGTTGCAGCTACTGCGGGACATCGGGCTGGGTTATCTGCGCCTTGGGCAGCCCGCCACGGAGTTGTCGGGGGGCGAAGCGCAACGCATCAAGCTCGCCACGGAGCTTCAGCGAAGCCAGCGAGGTCGCAGCCTGTATGTGCTCGACGAGCCGACTACCGGCCTGCACGCGTCGGATGTCGACCGCTTGCTAGTACAATTGCAGCGCCTGGTCGATGCTGGCAATACCGTAGTGATGATCGAGCACGACATGCGCGCGGTGACCCAGGCCGACTGGGTAGTCGACGTCGGGCCCGGCGCGGGAGAGGCGGGCGGCCGGATCGTGGCGGTCGGCACGCCTCGGCAGGTAGCGGTCGCGCCAACAAGCCAGACAGCTCCCTTCATGGCTGAGGCGCTCAGGCGCGTGCCACAGTCAGTCGACTGATCGCACAAGACCGACCTTGTTCTCGTTACGATCGCAAGGTTGGTACGCGTACTCCGCTTGAATCGAAAATGGCACTTCACAGCCGGCCGCTACCAACCGATTCTATTGAAAAAGTTGGTCCTTCCAAACTGCCGGATCATCGACTGGTGAAACGCCTTTTTTGCAAGCTGGTACGTGAATTCCGAGTCCGCAAGCCTCTGCCGAAGGTAAAGATCTCAATCTCGGACGCGTACTTTTCTGATGCGCAAGCCACGGTTACGTGTGAAAAACCCACGGGGGCAGCCAGGCCTGATAGATTTAAAAGCCAATTTTCATAGTCTTCTCTTCGCAGTGCCGTTCAAAAAGTGCCAGGGACCAGAATTGTTCGATCGACGTTTCTGATATCGGTGTGACCGCATGCGCCATCGACACATCCAGCTCCTTGTGCAGGATCTGCAACGCCTTACTGACACCTGACTCGCCCATTGCGCCGAGTTCGTAGACCATGGCGCGAGCTATCAATGTGCCGCCTGCGCCCAGAGCCCATGCGTTGAGCACATCCTGGCCGCTACGAATGATCTGGCGTGTTGCTGGGGCGGTTTAGCTCACCAGGAAGGGACATCGTACCCTGATCAGGCTACGAAGCCGGACAGCTACTGGCCTTGGAAATCGAAACGGGATTTAGCGTCTTTAAACACTCTGTGCCGATTGCTGCCGATCAATCCGAGCCGGAGTCGACCTGAAACAAGCGCTCCGCGTGCGCCACAAAACTTTAAGTGATTCAGTATTGAAGAGTCTGACTTAGGAGAGAAACGGCCTGAGCACGACGGTCGGCAAGTGATCTGGCAGATCGCTGCGCGACGCAGCACCTACAAGCATTTGAGCAAACGCAGTGCGCTGTACAAGGCCAGGCGCAAGCTCGAGAAGGCCAAAGCCCAGGTACGTGCGAAGGTCGAACATCCGTTTCGGGTGATCAAGCGTCAGTTCGGTTATGTGAAGACCCGCTTCCGTGGCCTGGCCAAGAATACGGCGCAATTGACCACACTATTCGCGCTGTCGAATCTGTGGCTGGTGCGCCGGCAATTATTGTCTGCTGCGGGAGAGGTGCGCCCGTGGGGGCAGAAAACCAAGGCTATGCCTTGGTTTTCCAATAATCAGCGGCTGAAAATCGGGGTTTTCGGCATCTCCAAGCCGTCCATTTGCGGCTGGTGGGTAACTTGTTCGGAGAATCCTTAGTCGAATTGTGTGCCTTTTTGAATCAGCTCGACTTTGTAACCGTTGGGATCTTCAATGAAAGCGATTATCGTGCGTCCATGTTTCATGACACCTGCTGACCGAGGAACGCGATATCCCAGGATTGCTGCGCGGTTGCACACCGCCTCTGCATCCTCAACCTCGATAGCGACATGCCCATAAGCATCGCCAAGTTCATATCTATCCTGTCCCCAATTTAGCGTCAGTTCCAAGACGGCAGATTCTGTCTCTGGGCCATACCCGAGGAAAGCAAGGGTGAATTTCCCCTCCGGATAGTCTTTCCTTCTCAAAAGGCTCATGCCGAGCACTTTGGTGTAGAAGTGAATGGTTTTATCCAAATCTACTACGCGTAGCATGGTATGTAGGATGCGCATTAGTTTCTCCGCTGCTGCATCGGCCCGCAAGGCCGACATCTCTTAGAAGGCTTTCTCTAACAGAGACGAAAGCCGTGCGTCCACGCCCTATCTACCGCGAGCCCTTGAGGCCAGAAGATTAAGGTCATTGGATGCCTTTGCGAGACCTATGTTGCGCTTACACTGGGCTCACTAAAAGTGACAAAAAGTGACTAGTGCCATCACAAAAGGAAAATGTCTTGAAGCTTTCACAGCTCGGTTTTTTTTGCGCCGTCGTAGAGTGCGGCACAATAGCCGCCGCCGCGGTACAGCTGCATTGCGTACCCTCGAACATCACAACACGGCTGCGAGAGCTTGAAAACCAGCTGGGTGTCGTCCTGTTCAACCGAGAAAAAAACCGGTTGCTGGTTACACCCGAAGGTAGGCTGGTTTACCGCAACGCAAAATTGCTCGTCGATCTCGCAGCTGAAACACGCTCGCTGTTTTCGACCGATTCCATTAATGGCGTGCTTCGAGTCGGGGCGCTGGATGTAGCGCTGGCTAATCATCTACCCCAGCGTCTCGTACGGTATCGTCTTGAGGCGCCAGGAGTAGAGCTCCACATCCGCCCGGAGCACTCGTTACGCTTGGAGCGACTATTAATCGATGGCGAGCTTGATCTGATCCTCACTGATGGCCCAATCGAGCATCCGTTGCTTGAAAGCCGCTTAGCCTTTCGTGAGCGCTTGCTGAGAGTGGTACCGAAGGCTTTCTCCTCGCCCACCCTCGAAAACCTGGCTGGACTTGAGCTGTATGTATTTGGTCGCACCTGTCACTACAGACTCCAGGTTGACAACTGGCTTGAAAGCAACGGCATCCATCCTCGGGCGATTCTGGAAATCGAGTCGTATCCGAGTATTTTTGCATGTATAGCAGAAGGGCTAGGATTCGCTTGTGTGCCGGAAAGTTATGTCGACCGTTACGCTAGCCGAGCGGATACATTTCAGGCCGATTATGTGCCTGGTCTGGACTCGAGCGATATCTATTTCGTCTGGCGAAAAAGTCAGCAGTCCCCCTTAATCAAAAACTTCATCGAGATAATTGATATGCAGAGCAATTGAGCGTTAACGAGTCCAGAAAGCCGCGCTGGTGCTGATTGTACCCCGCACAGTAAAAATACTCTGTTAAGCAGAAACCAGCGAATACCTTTCTGACGAAAATGAAGGGGGCCGCTATTCTTGTCAATGCCAAGACCCTAATTTGGAGTCGCGAGGAAGAGTTCCTGCAGGACGTGCTCCGTCAGGTGGCCGCAGTGAATTTCCGTGGTGCGATCGATAACGACGGCCGGCCGCTGGCAATCGAAGCGATCAGTGCCACTGAACGGGCCGCCGAGGCCATCGCGGGCAAGCAGGGTTAAAAAACTCACCCCACGACGCTCGGAGGGTTGTCAGGCAAGTCCTACAGTTTGACCGCATCTTCAAGCCTGATCGAGCTCGCTCGACAGATTAAGAAGGGACTCGTACATGACAATCCTCCTTTCAGCTGACTGACATGATCTCGAACAGAAGACACAGAGCGCCCAATGCTGGACGGTGTGCTTCCTACGTTAATGGCAGGAAAAGCGCCACTGGCCAAGGCGTGAATGCTGCCCGGGCGCCCAAGACCCGGTCGCAGAGCTTGTTGCAGTTCGCGCTGCAGTCTCTCGAACTTGACAATGGTGATCTTCGCCTTCGTTCCCGGCGTCGATCCGAACGATCTCGATCTGCAGATCACCGAGGGTTGCTATCGATTTCTGGCGAACGCCGGCCGGTGCGCATCGCAGATGAGGGCAATTGCTCCGTGTATGCCAACGAGCGTTTTTCCGGACGCTTCAAGCGTACTGTGAGCCTCAACGATGAGGTTGATACCAACAAGGTCGAAGCTCACTGTTGCGACGGTGTTCTGTGCATCTCGCTACCTCGTCGTGAGGTGGTGCAGCCCAGGCGTATAGCCATTCAGTAACAGCATCGGTTTGAAGGAGGAATCACCATGAACGAAAAGCAAGCAGTCGTGCGCAATGAGACTGAACCCCAAATACTGCTGCCGCGTGTCGATGCATTCGAAGACGACAACGAAATTTAATTGTTTGCGGACCTTCCGGGCGTGCCCAAGGTGCATCTCGTGGTCAATGTGGAAGGTGACACGCTTTTGCTGGAAGGGGAGATCATGCCGCAGATGTCCCAACAACTGGAGGTCGTTTACGCCGAGATCCAGCTGTCGCGATTCAGGCGAGAATTTACCTTGAGCTCTGAGCTGGATACGACCCGGATCGGCGCTGAGCTACGGGACGGCGTGCTGAGCTTGCGCGCGCATGCCCAGCCTCGTAAGATCGTCGCGAAGAGCGAGTAGGGCCTTGAGTGTGCGGAGGTCGACCCCATGGACAAAGTAGCTAAACTCAAACATGGACCGGTGGAAACTTTGTATTCGCTGCCCGAGGGCTGGCGTCAGCTTCGTGATATTACCAGCGAGGCGCTGACGCGCTTCACGCCCGTCAACCGGAGCAGGAGCTCGTCGGAGGTTCCTTCCTAGTCACTCGCACTTGCGTCGAACTGGGGATTGCTGGCCAGCGATCGTTACGAGGATGGCGACCAGATCGTCGTTCGCCTTGATATGCCGGAAATGGTGAAGGAGGATCTGAATATGGAAGTGCGGGGAGGAGCCCTGATCATTAGCGATGAAAAGCACATCGAGCAGGAGCAGGGTAATGTGGCGTTATCGCGTCCGGCAGTACACCTTCGGCAGTTTCCGGCGCACCTTTCAGCCTCCCGCTCCGGTCAATGCCCAGCAGGCGAGAGCTAGATGCAGCAACGGCGTGTTGCGTGTCGAACTGCCCAAGGAAGAGCGCGCGCGTGGCAGGCGGATCGAGGTTCGCTCGGGTTGATACTGCGCTTCATCTTGTCTGTCGCAGGCAAGGGACACCCCTCGTCACCTGGAATGCCCGCCCGCCGCAAACTCGCGGGCGGGCAGTTCTTGAACCGGGGAAGTAGAGAGTGTCAGCGCTCACCACGCCAGATTACTTTGTGCCATTACGCAGCGTCTCAGGATCACGGCTTGAGACGCTGTCAGCAGCGGGATCCGAGACAACCAAAGCAACGAGTGCTCCAGCTGCAAACTACGGGGTATGGATTCCATGTGCTACTCGTCGTGCGCCTAGTAGTCGCCCTGGGCGCGGGCCTGGAGTCCGACGCGCCAGTCCTGGTCAAGCTGGTCGTCGGTGCCGAGTTGAGAGATGTCCTTTTCTACCGGTCGGGGACCATGCACCTCGAGGAGCATTTGAAAGTGTCCGTTCGAAGGCATACGATCGAGAGTCTACATGCAAGCTACAGCGCCGCCACGGTGACACCACGCCGGATGCGGTCAGCAGACCGGGAGGTGTTACTTGAAATGCACAACCGATATGCCCGCCAGTGTCATCACGACACTCACCTACCTGGTCAAGCACGATGCGAAGCCCTATGTGCATACCGAGGCTCTGACCGGCGACAGTGAACCGCATTACTTTGCCGAGCAGGAGGAGCGCGAGGTCACGATACACAACGGTCGTCCGTTGGCAGACAGCCTTTCTCTGGACAAGCAGGGGTTCGAATTCCATCGGCGGGATACGGTGGTCGACGATCTCTACGACGATACCTCAGTGGAAAACGTCTACTATGAAGAGGTCAAGGCCTTGATCAAGGAGTTGACGGGCGCGAGCCGGGTCATCATCTTCGACCACACCAGGCGCAGCGACGCCGAGGGGCGGGATGTTCGCGGTCCAGCCAGCCGTGTGCATAATGACTACACAGAGCGCTCGGGGCCTGAACGTATCCGCGACGCGCTGGGCATGGATCAGGCCGCCACACTGGCAGCGGTGCCGGTGGCCCAGATCAACCTCTGGCGCCCGATGAGCGGGCCCGTTAAGCGCTCGCCGCTGGCCGTGCTGGACGCCTCGACGCTCGACCCCAATGACCTACTGGCCACCGCCCTGGTCTATCCGGATCGTATCGGTGAGATCTACCACCTGGCCTACAATCCGCACCAGCGCTGGTACTATTTTCCGGACATGCTCCGTGACGAAGTCTTGCTGATCAAGGGGTATGACTCGCGTCACGACGGCCGAGCCCGCTTCACGCCCCATACCGCCTTCCGGGACCCAAATACGCCGCCGGGAGCCCCACCGCGCGAGAGTATCGAAGTTCGCACCCTGGCCTTCTTTGATTAAGTTTTTGCCACCTGGCGGATAGCTGATCCACCCATGACTGCAGAGCCCTCGGCTACGGTGTGGGTGATGCCAAACCGATGTCGCTCTCTAGCGATTTCGTCCGCGCACCAACGAAAGCTCAATCATCCGACTCATCTCGGCGAGCTCTGGAACCCCGTCATAGCGAAGCCCGTCAATGTAAAACGCTGGGGTGCCATTCACGCCGCTGCGTTCGCCGCCATTAAAGTCGGATTGTATTTTGGGGAGGTAAATATCGTCCTGCATGGCAAGAACGAGTTCTTCGCTGGAGAGGCCGTGTTTTTGAACGATGGCCCGAAATAGCGGCTGCGCACTGAAGCGCATCGGTGAAGATGTCAGCGAAAAGCTGGACTACACGCCGGGCGTGTTTACCGTTGAGCGCCATGTTCGTGGCAAGTGGGTTTGTGATGACTGTGAAACGCTGATCCAGGCGCCGGTACCTGCGCAAATTATCGACAAAGGCATTCCGACTGCCGGATTACTGGCCCACGTCATGGACGCGAAGTTCGCTGACCATCTTCCGCTTTACCGTCAGGAAACGATTTTCGGTCGAGCTGGCTTGGCGATTCCACGTTCGACGTTGGCCCAATGGGTTGGCATGACGGGTGTGCAGTTGCAGCCGCTGGTCGACGCCCTGCGTGACGTAGTGATCGGGCAGCAGGTCGTGCACGCGGATGAAACACCCGTGCAGATGCTCGCTCCGGGCACGAAGAAAACCCACCGCTCTTATGTTTGGGCTTACGCCACCAGCCAGTTCTGCGAAACAGCCGCTGTCGTCTACGACTTCAGCCCCAGCCGCGCCGGCGAGCATGCTTGCAACTTCCTGCAAGGCTGGAAAGGCAAGTTGGTCTGCGACGATTTTGGCGGTTACAAGGCCAGCTTCGAACTCGGCGTGACCGAGATCGGCTGCATGGCCCACGCCCGGCGCAAGTTTTTCGAATTGCATGCCACCAACAAGAGCCAGCTCGCCGAGCAGGCCCTGCGTTATATCCAGTTGTTGTACGAAATCGAGAGCGAAGTGCGTGACCTGGACTCGGATTTACGGTGCCGAATACGGAAAGAAAAAGCCGCGCCAGTGATGGATAGACTACATACCTGGATGATCGCCCAGCGTGATCTTGTCCCCGAAGGTTCGGCTATCAGCAGAGCACTCGATTACAGCCTTAAACGCTGGGCAGCGCTGTCGCGCTACCTCGATGACGGGGCTGTACCCATTGATAATAATTGGGCGGAAGTGCGACACGAAGTCGCTTAATGAAGTTGTTCCCCCTTGGTGGGAACCACCCGTGTCACCGGGTGAATCTAGAAGGCTGAATCAAGAGCGCCTTCGACAATGTTACGAGGCGCCGCAAGGTGCGGGGTACCAATCGTGAGAGGCGTACCCTTCTGGCAGCCATGGCCGGACAAGTGCTAGATAGTTGGTATGGTGAACACACGTGAATCTGCGCAACGATCGTTAAATTAAGCGAGCGGAAATGGCTTACACGCTCGAACCAAAATGGTAATGGAGGTGGGAACTGCGTCTTTCTACTACGCATTCGTGACCCACATGCCTCCCGGTCGATAGCAGGCACCTAACCCGACGCACTTCAGTAAGCGGAACGTGGAAATCCCGTATCGCTCCCGTCAGGGAAAGCCGTTTGTAAAAATTGCCCATGGCGGTGCGGGCGAAGGAACGAGGAAAAAGCGAACGCCGTCCTGTAATGGGTTGGATAGAGGTTGAAACATCACTTCACGCGAAAGCGGGCAGACGTCCTCATGGTCTCTCTTCACACGAGAGTAGGTAGAACCCTTTCAACGGAAGGAGAGCAAATGAACGCAGCAGCATTGGCGTGTGCACCTTCCGGCACGTCGTGGGACAGCATCGATTGGATCGCCGTACAACGTCGTGTCAGAGGGCTGCAAGCGCGTATTGTGAAGGCTGTACAAGATGGCAGACATAACAAGGTGAAAGCCCTGCAATGGCTGCTGACTCACTCGTTCAGTGGCAAGGCATTTGCTGTGAAACGGGTGTCTGAAAACAAAGGCAAAAATACCCCCGGCGTGGACAAGGTTACTTGGAATACGCCTAGGGCCAAGCTCGGCGCGATAGAGTCGTTGACGCGGCGAGGTTACTCGCCGCTCCCGCTTCGGAGAGTGCTTATTCCGAAGAAAAACGGCAAAACGAGACCTCTTGGAATTCCCGCGATGAAATGCCGGGCCATGCAGGCGCTTCATCTGCTGGCTCTGGAACCGATAGCGGAAACTACCGGCGACCCGAACTCTTATGGGTTCAGGCCGGAACGCTCAACTGCGGATGCCGTCGCACAGTGCTTTGGTGTGCTGTCACGAAAAGCAAACGCGGAATGGGTGTTAGAGGGCGACATTCAAGGCTGTTTCGACAATATCAGCCATGACTGGTTGATCGCCAACATTCCCATGGACAAGGCGATTTTGCAGAAATGGCTCCGGGCTGGTTATGTCTACCAAAAGCAGCTATTCCCCAGCCACGCCGGAACCCCGCAGGGAGGCATCATATCCCCGGGGTTGGCGAACATGACGCTGGATGGGTTGGAAGCGATGCTGGCGAAGAGATTTCCCAACGCGAAGTGGACAGCCCGAAAAATGCGCGTGGTGCGTTATGCAGATGATTTCATCATCACTGGTTGTTCGAAAGAATGGCTGGAGAATGAAGTCAGGCCCGCCGTGGTTGAATTTCTGGCAGAGCGTGGACTTGTCCTCTCTCCGGAAAAAACCAAGATAACGCACATAGGGGACGGGTTCGACTTCCTCGGATGGAACCTGCGCAAGTACAACGGCAAGCTCCTGATCAAGCCGTCCAAGGCGAACATCGGGGCTCTACTTGCCAAGCTGCGAGAGTTGATCAAGACCAACAAAACGATACGACAGGCTAACTTGATAGGTTTGCTCAACCCGGTTCTACGGGGCTGGGCGAACTATCACAGTCATGTCGTCGCCAAGAAGGTCTTCAACCAGGTGGACAGCGCAGTGTGGGAAATGCTCTGGCGATGGGCGGTACGTCGCCACCCTCGCAAGACACGCCGATGGGTGAAGGATCGGTATTTCAAAGTACAAGGGGCGCGCCGTTGGGTGTTCTCGTGTACTGAAAAATCCGCCGATGGTCGGAAGCGTCAGTACACGCTAGTAGACGCCTCAGACACACCGATTGTGCGACATATCAAGATTAAGGCTGCTGCCAACCCTCACGACCCTGCATGGGATGAGTACTTCGAGTCCCGCTGGGGCAAGAAGATGCTCACTTCCGTTAAAGGTCGAGCCAAGCTGTATCGGGTATGGGTGCAACAGGGCGGCAGGTGCTGCGCCTGCTTCAAGCCGGTGACCAAAGACACACCGTGGCACAGTCGCCATATTGTGAAGCTAGGTCATGGCGGGACGGACGCTGCGGCTAATCTTGAGATTTACCACCTGCGTTGCCCACGAGATGTGCAATTTGCCAATGTCGACGATGTATAACCGGGTGCCCAATGGCGCCTTAGCAGAGGCTTGAGCCGTGTGCTGGGAAACTCGCATGCACGGTTCTTAGGGGGTTGGACGCGGGCAACCGCGTCTGACTACCCGACAACCAGATCCGACCGTGGGCTCTTGGGCGCAAGAACTGGCTCTTCGCCGGGTCGCTACGCAGCGGAAAACGGGCGGCGGCGATCATGAGCTTGATCCAGTCTGCGCGGCTGAATGGTCATGATCCGTATGCCTATTTAAAGGATGTTCTCACGCGCCTGCCGACGCAGCGGGCGAGTGAAATCGAGCAGCTGCTTCCGCATAAGTGGCAGCCGGTTTAATCACGCAAGGCGTGATGCCCGGACGCATACGATTTTGCCCCCAAATTTCTGCAGCTTTACGATTGTAGGCAACCAACACGCCGAGCTGATCACAAAGGTACACCCCCACGGGAAGGTGTTCGATCAAGTCATGATTAAGGTGACTCGCGATTGTTGAGCCCGCTGGCACGCGTAATCTGATTTGACTCATTAAATTAGGCATTTCAGACTCAAAACGTAGGGTTGGATTCTTTGAGCCTACGCCTTTGCGCCCCGAAAGTCGTGGCACATCTCAGCGCCCGCTTTCCTACCGGAAAACAACATGCCGCCAGTCGGGTAAGCTCTGACGCGGTCATGGCGGTACTACGCTTTCGAAAATGTTGTTGTACTTGAGAATGGAGGCCATTGATGAAGCACATAAAGGTTTTCGAAATCCGCTACCGATTCAACGCCCAGCGTAAAAGGTTTTTCATGCAGATGGCTCATCTCTGCGACAGTGATGCATGTCATTTCGCCGCTCTCCATGCAGGAGTAGATTCAGTGACCGAGACCGCTTTTAGGCCTATGTGCCAAGCTAAAACACAAACGGAAAAACTCGGCATAACTGATGTGTGGTGGGGCTTAGCACGAGAATTCAGTCAGAAAAATGACAGCTCGCTTACCTAAAGCCTTAGCATTCGTGCTGTGATGATTCTAAAGCAATTATTTGACCGCTATGGCCCACACATCTTTTAGTGAGCTTCGAATTTAATAGATTCCGCATCTGTAGGATTTCTTGTCGATCAGGCATTGCCGCTAATGTCATATCTCAGTCTGCGTTAAGTTTTTTTGTAGAATTTCTACGGAAAATTTGCAGGGGGTGAGGGTTGCCCACACGATACAGTGCGATTTCGTTAACAAGCTTCTTTCATGTCCATCGCGGCAATGCGGCTCATTGGTTTTTTCTTGGGTTTTTCCTGATCACGTTGGCCGTAAGCATGGCGATCTCCCATGATTACGCTAGTCGTTTATGAGCGAAGCGGCGAGCTCTCTGTCCTCCTCTGGTCTAGCCTGATCACGTTGATTTCTGGACTCATGCTCATTGTGCGGGGACGGCCAGAGACGCCGCAGCTTAGACCTGAGACATGTACATTCTGGCGACCGCCAGTTGGGTTGTCGTCTGCTCCGTTGCCGCTTTACCGATGGTATTCGTCCACCATATCAGCTACACCGACGCGTTTTTCGAAACGATGTCGGGCATCACTACAACGTGCTCTACCATCCTCGCCGGTTTAGACACTTCCTCCTCTGGTTTGCTGATATGGCGCTCAATGCTTCATTGGTTGGGTGGTATTGGCTTTATCAGTATGGCCCTGGCGATCCTTCCATCCTTCCACTTCTGCGAGTGGGCGGCATGCGTCTGTTTGAGATTGAGTCTTCAGACGGGTCAGGGAAAGTAACGCCCGTTCCCATGTGGCTGCCATGTATATCCTATGGATATACCTTGGGCTGACTCGTGGAGTGGTCTTGGCCCTTTGGTTAGCAGGTATGACGCCGTTTGAGGCCATCGATCATGCGATGTCGTTGATCTCTACAGGTGGGTACTTGACATCAGATGCATCGCTGGCTCACTGGCCGCAACCGGCTATTCATTGGACGGCGGTGATCGTCATGATTTTGGGCAGCCTACCGTTCACGCTGTATGTCGCGACATTGCGTGGCCATAGGAGCGCGTCGATAAAAGATCAACAGGTACGAGGATTCATCAGTTTTCTCGTGATTACTTGGCTAGTTGTTGGTACCTGGTTGAGCTTTAGCAGTGACTACAATTGGTGGGACTCCGTACGTATCGTCGCCATTAACGTGACCTCTGTCGTGACCACCACAGCGTTGCATTGGGTGACTACACACTGTGGGGCAGTTTTGCCGTTCTGCTTTGTTTTACCTGACGGTTGTTGGGGGATGTTCAGGCTCTACAGCTGGTGGCCTCAAAATCTTTCGTTTTCAGGTGGCAGGAACCCTGCTGTTGAGCAGCCTAAAACAACTTATCCATCTGATTCAAAAGAAGTACGACGGTAATTCTATAGACGAGGAGATTGTCCGCTCGCTTTTGACGTTTTGCTTTTTCTTCACCGTCACGATTGCAGCAATCGCCTTAGGCCTTGCTCTCATTGGACTCGATTGGACGACGGCTTTGAGTGGCGCAGCAACTGCTGTGTGCAACGTTGGGCCGGGCCTCGGCGACATCATTGTCCCTCCAGGTAATTTCTCATTACTGCCGGATACTGCAAAGTGGCTTTTGACGATTGGGATGCTCTTGGGCCGGTTGGAAATTCTCACAGTATTGGTGCTTGACGCCGGTCTTTTGGAGATATTGAACTGAAGTAGCCACGTTTAGTCACAGGAATCAACGTTGCCGATCTTGCAGCAAATGTAGACCCCTGGTTGGTAGCTTGACCAAAGCCAACCGGCCGGACAGGCATTGCTCTCAGTTGGCGGATTGTACGAAATCGAACGCTGAGCGAGGGAGATGATCGAAGATCGCAGGCGAGTACGCTAGGGAAAAGCGGCACCGTTTAGCCTACAACACCGAGATTTCATGCGCGATCATCGAAGACGATCGGGCTGATGCATTTCAGTTTCTGACCATTGAGGACGAGGGGATGAGCAAGGTAATTTTCACAGTGGGTCATTCGACTAAGCCAATTGACGTCTTCGTCCAGATGCTGCAGAGCTTTGATGTGAACGCTGTGGTGGACATTCGGACTGTGCCACGCTCCCGAACGAATCCCCAGTACAACCTGGATGTCCTGCCAGAGCTACTGGCCCAATCCGACATCTTGCATTACCAGATTGCAGCTCTAGGTGGATTACGCAAGAAATCTAAAACCGTCCAGGATGAGGTCAATGCGTTCTGGGACAATCGAAGCTTCCATAATTACGCTGACTACGCTCTCTCGGACGAATTTGAGGAAGGGTTGCGCCAATTGTTGGAGCTGAGCGACACCAAGCGCTGCGCCATCATGTGCTCCGAGGCGGTTTGGTGGCGATGCCATCGTCGAATAGTCGCGGACTACCTGCTGATCCGAGGGGTCGAAGTGCTCCACATCATGGGCATCGGAAAATCTACGAGGGCGGCGCTTAATCCTTCTGCCGAAGCATCTGGCATAAAACTCTCATACTCTCGATCAAAATAGAAAGGCAGACTTGAGAACCTATGCAGGATCTCTAGCCTTGTACAGGAGTCGCGGACAATTTTCCGATATAGGAGTCGATTTTGAAGCAGTCCGTTGCGCCATCGCGTCTCTGCGCTATGGTTAGTTCTCTAACATCCATGACTAAAGTGTAGGAGGGCTGGGCATGCGAATTCGAGGGGGCGTATTCTGGCAATGGGCTGATCCGACGTTTCACCATCGGACACACGACGAGACGTTGGACGACGGCACCTTCATCGATGTCCAGGTGAGGCTTTCGCCCACGGGAAATACGCAGATGTTCATCGGGGTATATGCGGCAAGCGGCATGCCTCTTCATGAAGAGGCCTTCGATTCCCGGCCAGGCGAATCGATGACCCGCGCTTTGGCTTAGGGTGTGGGATGTGCAAGGCGAGTCGCCATCGGCCTCAAGCCTACTGAGAGGCACGTGGCGTAGGCTTGCTAGCTCCAGCTTGGATATGTTGGAGGGATTCATTTAAGGGATTGCAACCGGCGGCTGAAGCGGACGGCGGCCACAACAGGCTGCTCTCAGCCAACGCGGCAAAAGACCATAGATGAGTCATCAGCTGGCGAAAACGCTTCTGGATCTTTTCTACTGTTCCCCCGGCCCGGATGAATGGGATCAGGGGACAGCACATAGAGTAATTGTCGTAGCAGCTCCCGGATGGAGCTGATGTGAATTTCAATATCAAGTTGTTACTTGGCAAACAGCTTCTATATTCACCCCGTCAGGTGTCAGCACATAAGCTGCGTAATAATTGGCGTGGTAATGAGGCCTAATGCCCGGCGCTCCATTGTCTTGTCCGCCAGCAGCTATGCCAGCCGCATGGAAAGCATTGACCGCCTCACGGCTCTGCGCAATGAGTGCTACGTGCGCCCCGTGACTGGGAACGACCGCGTCATGCAACCAGAGAAATGGCTTTGTTCCAGAACCGAACCCCAGTCGGCGAGACTTCGAACGTTGAGAATCTTGCTTATTGCTCATCACCAATGTAATCCCTAATGGTCTAAGCATTGATTCATAGAAGGCTTGAGCATGCGAGATGTCACAAACACCGATACCCATATGATCTATTGTCGAACCAACGAAATTGCTCATGGGATGACTCCATAAATGCAGATTGATCGGCTGGCATAGTTTGTTATTACCATCACGTGGCTGCTCGGTGCCCGACTAGACCTGGGATGCGCCCCCGTCGGCGAATAGCTCGGCGCCGTTGATATAGCTCGATGGCGTTGTTTCCACTAATCGTTCCACCGCAGTTGACCCTGCAAGCCGCCGCTTCCAGTCCGAGCAGTCAAGTTTTCATGTTGGTCGGATTCGCGGTTTTGATACCGGTGACTCTTTTGTACAACACCTATGGCTTTAGCGTCTTTAGTGGAAAGGTTCATCCCGCTGGCGACTGACTACTTTGTTCTGAGTCGCGAAGAAATCGTGTTCACGAATCCGTCGATTGTCAAAAGTCGGGCTGAACCAAGCTCTCATCGCCCCGGCTGCGTCAAATGAATAGCAGGCCGAAATTCTCAGCGGCGCGACTGAGGTTGCTTGAGGCCTGATCGTCCCCGATTAGCTGCTGTACCGGTTGTCTTCCGGGAATCAGGCTCCCCGTTGGTGCTGATCAAGCCAGTCTTCGGCGGCCCTAATTGCTTCAGACGCAGCCTGTTGGTAATCGTCCCAAGGCCCTGCCAATTCAAAAGCAATTTCTCCCAGACCCTTGATGTCACCTTCAATAACCACTCGGGCCGCTGCTGGGATCTGATCGTTAGGTTTTTGCCAACCGAATTTCACAATAAAATTTCTCCCTCGGTAGTTGTGAACTAAGGGCAAATCCATCAGATGGGACACGACGCCTCCGATTACGCAGGGAAATAGGACGCACAGTTGTAGGCACTTCCAACCGTTTTCGCTATCGAGGCATCTAGCCATCATTGGCCTGCTCTAGCTTTAAAGCTCTTGTCATATGAGCAGCCAAACAGAGGGGGTCGCCCGCTCTGCGAGAAAAGCGTCTACAGTGAATGCGAGACTATGGAGGTAGACGTGACGGATGGGCTGGATGTTGACGTA
Organism: Pseudomonas sp. CCI1.1; assembly: GCF_034348165.1. NCBI lineage: Bacteria > Pseudomonadati > Pseudomonadota > Gammaproteobacteria > Pseudomonadales > Pseudomonadaceae > Pseudomonas > Pseudomonas sp. CCI1.1. The sequence goes on along the minus strand of NZ_CP133780.1, from coordinate 2,240,549 downwards.
CGAAACGTCGTGGTCATTGGTGCCTCGGCAGGAGGCGTGCAGGCACTCATTTCGCTGTTTGAAAATTTGCCTTCTCATGTGCCCGCTGCGTTTCTCGTGGTACTGCATATCCCTGCATACGAGCCCAGCGTGCTTCACAAAATTCTTTCCAGATCGACCAGCATGCGAGTGGTTGCAGCGCGAGACGGCGAGCGCATCCAGCCGGGTACCGTCTATGTCGCCGTTGCTGATCGTCACCTAATGCTGATGCATGAAGGCATACGACTGACGCGCGGGCCAAAGGAGTGTCGCGTCCGGCCTGCGGTCGACGTATTGTTCCGCTCAGCGGCGGCCAGTTACGGCGCCAGGGTCATGGGCATGATCTTGTCAGGTGCTCTAGATGACGGCACTGCGGGTCTTTGGGCCGTAAAAGATCGAGGCGGTATGACCTTCGTTCAGGATCCGTCGCAAGCCATGCTCAGCTCCATGCCTGAGAGCGCAATCCAACACGTCCAGATCGATCTGATAGGTTCGATTGCGACCATCGCTCAGCAGATCGCTGAAACGGTCGGAAGTCGCGCTGACCGTTTGCCTCATAATGGGCAAACACCTCACGAGATCGAAAATACCATTTCCTTGAAAGGCAACGGTCTCGAAGCAGGCGTAATGGGGCTCGGTAAAGTGTCTCAATTCACCTGTCCGGATTGTCATGGCGTGCTGGTGCAAATCGAAGAGGGTTCCATCGTTAGATTTCGCTGCCACACGGGACATGCTTTTTCTATGAAGTCGCTCATTTGTGAAGTCAATGCCGCCATTGATATCGGACTTTGGGATACCTTGAGAGCCGTGGAAGAGAGGATTTTGCTACTGCGTCAGATGTCCGACCAGGCGACCGTCGTCGGCGCATCTCACGATGCCGCCGATTGCCTCAAACAAGCTGATGCAGCCGAGAAGCGTCTGCAGCCACTACGCGCGTTGGTGCTTGATCCAACTTTCTTCGGTCACGACGATGCGAAGTGACGTCAAGCCGCAGACCGCAAAACATCCATAAATGGCTTACTTCCAAGGACGAAAAACCTGATGATATCCACACTTGAACTCCGCCATATAATTGAGTGTGGGTTCCTGCCGCTCTCTTGCACCTGCACCTTGAATTCGGACGGCTCGCTTATGGTGAGAGTTTTTGAGGCTTCTTCGGGTCGCGTAGAGTTATTGGCCACGGGAATCTCAGTGACAAGACTTTCTTCAAGTCGTGCGATAGCAAATTTGATCGGCGAACTTCGGAGTGAAATGGTGGCTCGCCAAACAAATTTCGATAGATCTGCGAACCGATAAATAGACAAATATTTACATATAGTTCTCAACAGAGCGAACTCATATGATGGCAGTCATGGCCATCGCTCATCGAACAAGCCTCCTGCGATCATAAGCGCCGCCCGGCAGCGAGGACTGAGCCGAGACATGATGTTTGCTCAAGTGACGGAAGGATTGGTGTCTGACTGGTTTGGGTATTGGGCTGACTCAGTACCGCGATTCAGTTGTCTGCATTAATACCCTTCCTCCGTCTGTCCGTAAATTTGACTCTCAATGAAACCTTGCGCACAGATTTTTTCTCCACCTTCCTACGTACTTTATAGATATGACGAGGTGAGAAGATGAAAGCTGTCGTATTCCATGGCGTGGGGGACATCAGGCTGGATGAAGTCCCAGAGCCAACAATCCAGTCACCCACGGATGCCATCGTAAAAATTACCGCGTCGGCAATTTGCGGAACGGATCTGCATTTTATCCGGGGAAGTGCTCCGGACATGCAAACAGGCACCATCCTTGCCACGAAGGCGTAGGTATCGTCGAAACGCTTGGGGCAGACGTGCGCAATCTAAAAATAGGTGACAGGGTCTTGATCCCTTCGACCATCGCCTGCGGTAACTGCTCGTATTGTCGTGCTGGATATTTTGCCCAATGTGATATTGCGAATCCCAATGGCAAAACAGCAGGTACCTCCTTTTTTGGCGTCCCTAAAAACACTGACCCGTTCGATGACCTCCAAGCAGAGAAAGCCCGCATTCCTTTCGCCCATATAGGTTTGATCAAGCTCCCAGATGAGATCACCGATGACCAGGCGATTGCAATGTCGGACATTTTTCCGACAGCTTGGTTTGGCGCTGAAATGGCTGGGATCAAAGATGGCGATACCGTTGCTGTATTCGGTTGCGGCCCGGTGGGGCTTTTTGCAATTGTCAGCGCCAAGCTGATGGGCGCCGGCAGGGTGTTCGCCGTTGATTGCTTTGACGACCGACTCGCTCGTGCACAGGAGCTTGGTGCCGAATGCATCAATTTTGAAAAGGAAGACCCGGTCAAAACCATCGCTCGTCTGACCGCCGACATCGGCGTCGATCGGGTTATTGATGCGGTCGGTATTGATGCCAATCATGCTCACCATGGCGAGGTGCACGAGACTGCGCAGTGGCAGCCTGGCGATGAGCCCTCCCAAGCGCTGCAATGGGCCGTAGAAGCTGTGGCCAAGGCGGGTACGATATCGATTATCGGGGTATATCCTGCCGGGTTTGACGTTTTCCCAATCGGCGCTGCGATGAACAAAAACGTCCGCATCAATATGGGCAATTGTCATCACCGAAAATACATCCCCAAGCTCATCGAGATGACGCTCGCAGGACGAGTTGATCCTGCAAAAATCCTCACCCAGACCGAACCGCTGACGGATGCGATTTCCGCCTTCAAATCATTCGATAAACACCAATCGGGCTGGATCAAAGTCAAGCTCGAACCGTCTGCGTCTTCATAACAAGAACTCAGGATCAGATTTTTCGATAACCAATTGATGCGATGTTGAAGTGCATTCAATGAATGGCAGGCTGCTCATTCATGGCGTTGGCTCGGTCAAACGATGGCAGGAGGATTTCAATGAACAGTTATCCCGTGCCACCCTTCAAACCTCAGCAACAACCTATTCCCGGTGACCAAAGCAGAATGGAACCGTACCCCGATTGCGGAGAGAATAGCTATCGAGGATCAGGCCGACTTGGCAATAAAATCGCGTTGATTACCGGTGGTGATAGCGGTATTGGGCGCGCAGTCGCCACGCCTTTGCGCGTGAAGGGGCTGACGTTGCTATTGCCTATCTGGATGAACACGAGGATGCAAAGGAAACCGCACGCAGGGTAGAAGACGCTGGACGTCAATGCATTCTATGCCGGGAGAACTGGCGACCCTTACGAATTGTGCCGGGGTCGTGAACGGCACCGTGACGGAGTTCGGGCGCATCGATATCTTGGTTAACAATGCAGCATTGTTGGCGCTGATTGAAAACTGACCCACCCTGCCGATTGAAAATTGACCCAGGACGGATTGCTGATTTCTGTCCCAGCAATTGTGGATAAGCTTAGCAGCAGTGGGCCGATTCAAGACGCATCAACCCCCACCGCATGTAGGCATGCAGCAGGGTATTTATGGTGCGGATCAAAATGGCTCATCGTCCTCGACATCATCTCCGTCCTTGCGCTTTCGTTCCCGTGACTTGATCTTTGTCTGGGCGGCCAAGGTGCTGTGTTGTAGGCGGTAGGACTCGTTGCCCGTTTCGACGATGTGGCAGTGATGTGTCAGCCGATCCAACAACGCGGTGGTCATCTTGGCGTCGCCAAACACACTCGACCATTCCGAGAAGCTGAGGTTGGTGGTGATGACCACGCTGGTGTGTTCGTACAGTTTGGACAGCAGGTGAAATAACAGGGCACCGCCGCTTTGGCTAAAGGGCAAATATCCCAGCTCATCCAGTATCACCAGGTCTGTGCGAAGCAGTCCCTGGGCGATTCGCCCTGCCTTGCCATCGTACTTCTCACGCTCCAGCAGATTCACCAGATCCACCGTGGAAAAGAAGCGCACGCGTTTGTTGTGGGCCGTGATTCCGGATACAGCCAAGGCACTGGCCAGGTGTGTTTTCCCGGTTCCAGGGCCGCCAATGAACACGACATTCTGCGCCGTTTCAGTGAACGCTAAGCTGGATAGATCGCTGACCAGCCGGGCATCAGCGCTGGAAGCGCTGAAGTCAAAGCCAGCTAAGTCACGGTGCATGGGGAGTTTTGCCATGTTCATCTGATGATTCACCGAGCGCACCGCGCGATCCGCATGTTCCTGCTGAAGCAGATGTTCCAGCAGCCATTTCGATGAAGCCGTCGACGCTGTTCCTTGAGAGACCAGTTCTTCCCAAGCACTGGCCATGCCGTGCAGGCGAAGTTCTTTGAGTTCAGTCATTAGGTCACGCATTGCGATTCTCCTCATCGGTCGCACGGAGCCGGTCGTAGCGTGCTGTATTGGCAACAGGCGCGACCTTGAGTTGCAGGCTGGTTTCTACACTGGGAGGTAGTGCGGTGGAGGTCAGGCGGGCAAGGACATTGAGGATGTGATCGGCGCTCAGACTTCCCGATTCAAGTACCAGCTCCACCGCCACCAGCACAGGTTCGAGCCCCGCAATTGGCACAGCAGCCAGTACCTGCATCATGATTCGATCACCGTTGGTGTGACGCCTCAGTCCTCGTTTGAGAAGCCGTAACGGTTTTGGCAGATCAGCAAATGGCGCACCGTTGCGCAATGCACCAGGCTTGCGTTCGATGAGTGGGATGTAGTGCTGCCAGTCAAAACTGACCTGATCTCGATCAAAGAGGCGCTCGTGACTGGCGATCACCGTTTCGTCAGCAATGACCACGATCCGCGAAGGGTACAAACGGCTACTGACCCACTGGCCGACGCGCTCACATGGCACTGAATAGCGATTTCGCGCCACGCTGATCAGGCAGGTGCTGGAGACCCGCACGGTACGCTCGACGTAGCCATCAAATGCCGTCGGCATTGGCATCATTTCGACCTGCTCCAGCTCTAAGACCTCGGCCACCGTCAGCCCGTTGTACTGCGGATGCACCAGTTCGCTCCAGAGCGACCGACAACGTTGGCCGAGCCAGACATTCAGTTCCTCGAAGGTGTGAAACATACAGTTTTGAGCATCGAGCCAGATTCGCCTCCGGCTGTCCTGAACGTTCTTTTCGACGATGCCTTTTTCCCAGCCAGAGGCCACGTTGCAGAAGTCCGGATCGAACAGATAGTGCGCGCACATCACGGAAAACCGGGCGTTGACCGTGCGCCCTTTGCCTTTGTTGACCTTGTCGACAGCCGTTTTCATGTTGTCGTAGATGCCGCGACGCGGCACACCACCCAACGCTCCAAACGAACGGGTGTGGGCATCAAACAGCATCTCGTGGCCTTGGCTGGGGTACGCAACTAACCAGAATGCGCGGCTGGCACACAGCTTCATGTGGGAGACCTGGATACGTCGAAAAAGACCACCGATCAGCAGACCTTCTTCGCTCCAGTCAAATTGAAAGGCCTCACCGAGCGCAAACGTCAGCGGTACAAAAGCGCGTAAAGACTTGCCTTGCTCGCCTCGCCAAGAGCGCACAAACGCCGTGAGCTGGCTGTAACCGCCGTCATAACCCTCGGCTTTGATCTGCTCAAAAAGTGCTTTGGCGCTCCTGCGGTTGTGTTTTGGCCGGAACGAATCGGCCTTGAGCGCCTGCTCCAGGGTCTCGTGAAAAGGGCTGAGCTTATTGAAGGTTGCGCACCGTTGGTACGCTGGCTGAATGGCTTCGGGCGCTCTGACCCATTTTCGGATGGTGTTTCTCGACAGCCCGGTACGCTTGGCTATCTGATGCAGCGAGAGCTTGTCGCGGAAGTACATCCGCCGGATTTTTCCCAACATTTCCATGCTGATCACCCTGTGTTCTCCTGCTCGAAAAGTGAGCAGAAGCAGTTGAACACCTGGGTCAGTTTTCAGTCGGCAGAAGAGCCTCTACTGGGTCAGTTTTCGGTCAGCGGCAACAGCAGCATTTCAGATGACTCATGAAACGTTGGAAGAGATACCTGACGAAGAATGGTTAAAGACGTTCGACGTCAATGTCACGGCGATGTTTCGCATCTGCAACGCCGCGCTACCCAACATCGCAGCCAGCAGTTCCATCATCATCGCCAGTTCCGTCAATTCCGACGCACCAAGTCCCAGCCTGTTGGCGTATGCCATCACAAAAGGCGCCATCGCGCACTTCACCGCTAGTCTTGCCCAGATGCTTGGCAAGCGTGGTATTCGTGTTAATAGCGTCCCCCCGGGCCAGTTTGGACACCCATGATTGTGTCCACAATGTCCGAAGAGTCGGTGTAAAATTTCGGATCAACAACCCCTCTAGGTCGTCTAGGGCAACCTGTCGAGGTCGCGGCGATCTATGTCCTGCTTGCGTCAGATGAGGGCAGTTATATCTCAGGCGAACGCTACGGGGTAACCGGTGGCAAACCCATTTTGTGAGCTTCAGCGAGGGGCCTGTGAGACTTGATTGCATGCGCCGATTAGCATTTTCAGCGGGGGCAGTTAGCATAGAACGCATTCCGTTCCAAGGCCTCTAGTGCTGTACTGATGACTGCTGGCTCGCAAAACCCGCTACAGCGACGGCACTGCCATACCCATAAGTCGTCCACTCAATACCGCCGACTCGTCCATCGAAGGAACCGGAAACAGATAATGAAACACCGAAACAAAACAATGAGGGCGATGATTGAACTTCAGCGCCTACATTTTCAGCATCATTTTTCAATAATCATTCGGGTAAGTCCCGTTGGGCGTGCCACCGGGACGAAGACGCATAATACTACTCATACAAAGGAGATGGCGTGACTCCGTCTTGAGGATGTAGGTAAATACTGACCTACAATCGGCGTCGGAAGCCGGTCGTGAAAAATGACTAATTTATTCTTTGTATTGGTTAGTGACGTGGCGCAGCGCACTAACTAGAACGGATGAAAGCTCATCTATTGAATAAGGTTTTCGCAAAACCTCAAATCCAAAGCTCCCCTCTTGGGCAAGAATATCGCTGTAGCCAGACGTAAGTACGACAGGTAAAAGCGGATAAAATTTTCGAATCGCCTTGGCTAAATCTATCCCATTCATCCCTGGCATGACGACATCAGTCAGTACAATCGCGAAGCGATTCTCACAGCCGGCCAATTGCTCTAAAGCCGTCTCAGCATTCGATGCCAAGACGGGCCGGAAGCCAAGTTCTGAAAGAATATTGAGGCAAAATGCACCTACGTCGGGATTGTCCTCAACCAGGAGGATGCACGTTCCATGGTTTGCGTTCAGGCTTGCGGGTTCAGAAGTTCTGTCTAACTGCACATCTGTTTGCGCGTCCACGCGTGGAAGAAAAAGCCTGAAAGTAGTACCTTCGCCAACCTGACTTTCCACCAAAATTTCCCCCCCTGACTGCTTGGCGAACCCAAAGACTTGAGATAAGCCCAAGCCAGTGCCTTTTCCTTGCTCTTTTGTGGTAAAAAAAGGCTCAAATATAGTCTCCAAAATATCTGAAGAGATCCCGCTACCGGTATCGGTGACTGATACAACAACATAGTGACCAGTTAAAACCGGCTGTCGTCCGTCTGCGGGAATATGGTCGACGGATTCTACGCGAATACAAATTTTACCTAATCCGCCCATCGCATCACGAGCGTTAAGTACTAAATTCACAAGCGCAGTATCAAACTGATTAGCATCTGCAAAAATGAAACATGGTTTTTCTGATATTTCCATCACGATCGCGATCGTACTGCCTGATAGAGTTTCGAGCATGTCTCCTAAACCTTGGATGCTTTCACCTGCGGCGAACACCTCCGGTTTCAATGTTTGTCGCCTTGCGAATGCCAGAAGCTGTCCGGTAAGTCTTGAGGCGCGGTCGACCGTACTGGAAATAGCATCGGCGTACCGTTGGCGCTTATCTTCAGAAATTGTGGGACGCTTAAGCAAGTCACTGCAGGATTTTATTACCGTGAGAAGATTATTGAAGTCGTGGGCCACGCCGCCAGTAAGTTGTCCCACGGCTTCGAGCTTTTGCGCTTGCCGCAGGGCTGATTGAACAGCTTCAAGCTCAACCCTGGATTTGATCTCGTCAGTTACGTCGTGCGCAAAATAAAATGCGCCGATCACCCTTCCTGTTGAATCCAAGAGGGGTGTATAAGAAAAGTCGAAGCTACGTTGGTTAATCCCTTTTTCGCCAAATTCAGCAATCACGCGAAAAGTCTCTCCGTTCAAAGCACGGGCCATATGCGCATGGAGGCTGGCTCCTTGTACCGGGGACATCATATCCGGTAAAACCTCTCCATCCTTGGGTCGCACTCCATGTAACCGTTCAAATACGTCGAGATGCGCACGGTTAAACGCAACCTGGCGGAAATTAGTATCAAATACGCAAGTTGGAACCGCGTTAGCTTCAATGACGTCTCTGAACAAACGTAGCTTTGCTGTCCTTTCGGTAATTATATTTTCTAAGTTAGAATTGAGAATTCGAAGCTGTGCTTCATTTTCTAGTAGCGCCGCTTCTGCACGTTTACGGTCAGTAATATTGGAGGCCGCGCCCAACCATCCGGTGATGGCGCCGTGCTGATCGATCAACGGCACGGCACGCACATGCGCCCAGCCGACCGTTCCGTCTACTTGATTGACCGGATGCTCTATATGGTAGGTCGTTCGGGTTTGAATCGCGCGTTCGTATTCTGTGCGCACGGCATCCCGCGCATCGGCCGGAATATATTTCTCGAGCCATTTAGAGTTCGTGTCGTCGGTATTGCGAATGAAATCGCCACCGGTCAGCTGATGCAGTTGGCTCCAATCGGCGCTAATAGAGAAGCGCACCTCAGAGGACGATCTGATCAGTGCATCAAGCCTTTGCTCACTATCCATAAGAGCAAGAGTGGCTCTAACGTGATCAGTGGTGTCTTTGGCAAAACAGAGGACGCCTTTGATGGATCCGGCGTCGTCCCGGATAGGTGAGAACGAATAGCTCCACCAAGTGGTTATCTCTGCGCCACCCCTGACTGTGATGCTGGGAGTATCTGTCATTCGGTTAGCGCGGCCCGCAAGCGCTTCCGCCATTGAGTCCTGAACCGAGCTCCATACATTCTCCATTGAAACGGGGAATGGTGTTCCTACGAGATCCTGTAACCGCATTTCCTGAGCAGCACGATACGCATCATTACAAAAAAATAACAGCTTAGGCCCCCAGACAAGATACATGCTATCGCAAGAGCTGAGCATGAGTCCGAGGGCGTTACGAAGCGCACTAGGCCAACGTTCTGGAATGCCTATCGAGGTAGCAGACCAATCGTGACGGCGGATAAGCTCACCACTTTTGCCGCCTCCGATCAAAAATTGCCGTTCATGTTCTGGATTCACGTTGATCAGTCCCTTGTTGTCGAAAAAGGTCAAAGTGAGTTCTACCCATTCTAAATGCAGCGACGGACAAGCTGTAGGTTTTGCGCCGGAAGTGGGCAGGTAAAGCGGTTGCCGCCATGTTTACTACGTGACATTTTGTTTTCGCAGCTCAGGTTGCAGCGAACAAAGATGGAGCGTGTAGTCTGGCTTGGGAGAGGAGCCCGTCGCTGCCGGAATCTGTAATCTGCGCTCTTGAGTAGCCAGACTGGAAGCTTAGCTCGCCCGCCAGCTCACATCAGTTATGCCGTATCTCTCGGCCAGAGGCTTGGATATCATTTTCAACGGCGCCTTTCCTGGCTTTGGTATCGGGGTGATGCCCGCATCGCAGCTTGCCCAATGCCAAGCGTCTGCATTCTGCATCGTTTTGCTGCGGATGATGAAAGACTTGGGTTTCCCATGGAGCTTGTAGTCAATATGAAAGTTACTGGTCATAAGCTTCCGTGTTCCCCAGACGCAGATAATTAGGTCTAAATGATACGGGTCGAGCTTAGTATCAAGCGGTGATCCAAAAAATCGTCCCATCACCGTTTTAGACCATTTTCTCCGTTGCGGCTATCAGGGCATTTGGCCACTATTTTTTCTATCTGACCTTATTTTTAAATCTCATGCGCTCTTCTCTGGATGGTGGGGTGAGAAGCTAAGAGGTGCGCATAGCGGACGAGTAGGTGTAAGCAAAAGTCGTCACGAGCTCTTTTTCGGGGGCGTTCAGGTGCTGAGCTAGGACGGCGAACGTATCAGGGCAAGTTCCGTTTATGTTACCGTTGCGGATCGTCACCAAAAAGCGACTTGAGACGGAGTAAGGGTGACGCGTGGGCCGAAGCCATGCCGCGTCCGACTAGCTGTCGACGTATCGTGTCGCTAAGCTGCGGTAAAATATGCGCTACGATTATAGGTGGTAGTCTTTCAGGCGCGTTGAATACCGGCGCTGCAGGTCTGGCGGCAAGCTGAGGGAACGTGTGTCGCGGGATCTGGGCAGATGCTCAGTACAAATAATGGTGCGATCAACTAATCGATGGATTTCCGGTGGCTCCGTCTTACAGACGAAACCGACCAGAAGCAGCTAACCACATTCAAGGCCTGGGAATAGTCAAACGGGGTGCAACATAAATGCGATAGCGCCTATCAGATCTTCCATCGACCAAGGCTTATGTAGATAGATGGCCGTTGCCGGTATCGTCGCCGGGTCTATCAGATATCCTGATGTCAGAATGGCAGAAATACTAGGCCACCTTCCTTTGATCATCTCGATAAAATTCAGTACCTTGAATTTGCCCTAGCACCCTATGATCTGCAATCACAAGTCTACACTGACCATGTGCCTGCAACAGATAGGTTAACGCCTCGTCCGCCGTTTCAAACACCACTGCGCTTGCGCCCAGCTCCACCACGATATCTTTCATCAACGAGCGCAAAGTCGCATCGTCTTCGATGACAATCACCTCCCTTAGATTGGCGGTAGGCCTTCCAAATTTAGCTTCATTTGTCATTCCTCAGTCTGAGAACGAATCGGCATCTTTGATCAACGCCAGAGTCCAGGCCCTATGCTGAAAAGCCACACTCAGAACGATTCGTTTCGGTGCCTAGGTCAACGGATCCGTATTTGTTACAAGCCGAAGGTTGCCACTCATTGTTGATTTACTCGCTACGGGCCGAGGTATGCCGGGTCAAAAGGCGACTTTTCCTAAGCGTCATGCAGCGAGCCAAAATCTCAAAGGTCTCACATTTTTCATGCAATTGGTGCTCTCGTGACCGGGTAACGAAAAGATCTGCACCTTGGTCAGCCGTCTTCTTGGTCTCCTTAACGTCGTATCCAATGGTCTGGAAGATCTCAACCAGGAAGGCTTCAAACTGAAATCCATCCATGGCATCCACTAGGTACATGGTGATGAACTGGTTGGGATTGAAATGCTCCAGCTGGGATCCCAGCCGCTCGACGAGAATAGGGAGATCCATTCCGGTTGCCAATGGCAGTCCCTGATCACGCCGGTGCTGGCCACCGCGCTGGGTGTGAAAGAAGAACAGGTCACTATCCGCGCCTACATGCTGGGTGGTGGTTTCGGCCGTCGCCTTAACGATGACTACACCATTCCGGCGGCGCTGGCGTCGAAGGCGCTGGGTGGCAAACCGGTAAAAATGGTCATGAGCCGTTCACAGGATATGCAGTTCGATAGCCCGCGTTCCGCATCGGTGCAGCAGTTGAAGATGGCGTTCGATGCGGACAAGCGCGTGATTGCCACGGAACCCCACGCGACGGCGGGCTGGCCCACGCAAGTGATGGTCCCGGTCTTTATGCCCAAAGGTATCAATGGCCAACCGTTCGACCCCTTCGCCATCGCCGGTGCCGATCACTGGTACACGGTGGGCGCACAGAGGGTTCGCGCGGTATCCAACGACCTGGCCAACGCTTCGTTCCGTCCTGGCTGGCTGCGCTCGGTAAGCGCCGGCTGGACCGGCTGGGCTGTGGAAAGCTTTATGGACGAAGCGGCCCACCAAGTCGGCAAGGATCCGCTGGTATTTCGCCTGGATTTGTTGACTGCCGAAGGTCGCAATGCCGGCAGTGGTCCGATAGCCATTGGTGGTGCTTCCCGTCAGGCTGCCGTGTTGAAAAAGGCCGCTGCCATGATTGGCTGGGGGACGCAGCAGCCGACAGATACAGGGTTGGGTATTGCCTCGATCTTTGGCCAGGAAAGGGAGATGCCCACCTGGGTTGCCTGTGCCGTGCAGGTGCATGTCGATAAAGTCACTGGCCTGGTCGATGTACAGAAGCTCTATATCGTCGTGGATGCCGGTATTATCGTCGATCCCGATGGGGCCGAAGCCCAGTGTCAGGGCGCGGCACTATGGGGGCTATCGATGGCGTTGTTTGAAGGCAGCGAGTTGGTGAAAGGTAAATTCAAAGACTCCAACTTTGATACCTATACGCCGCTGCGTATGTTGCAGACGCCACCAGAGATCAAAATCGAGTTTATATCCAGCAAGGCAGCACCGTCCGGCTTGGGTGAGCCTGCCGTAACGCCGGTGGCCCCAGCCATTGCCAATGCCATTTACAACGCGGTAGGTGTACGTTTACGCAAATTGCACATGACGCCGGATGATGTGAAGGCGGCACTAAGCAAGGTGTAAACCAGTAAAGCCCGGTGATTTCATCGGGCTTTTTCATGGTGCGCCAGGCATGACGCGTAGCGCCGTGACTGGCGCTGTTCAGCTCATTATGGTGATGAGTTGGATGACTTGGAGGTGGAAGTCCTCTACACACCCGGCAAGGGGAAGTGTTAGCCGAAGGCAAGGGTGTCGCGGGCGACTGCGAATCTGAAGGAAGCCTTAGGCAAAATGCTGGCCTGACGAACAGGAAGCGGATGAGGCTGCGTAGCGGGGTGAGATGGCCATAATCATCAAAGCCCAATACTTGCACGGAACGCTACGACGTATATCCGACAGGCATAAGCAGGAAGGTCGCGCGAATTACCCTTGGAGATCTGCACGTTTGCCAGTGTGCTACCGAGCGCCGCGAGGCGACGGGATGAGCGTGCAGAAGTCAGCCGAGGCCGTGGTAAGTGGCAAGTAACTCTGCCACCAAGGGCCGCGCCAGTAGGCGTCAGAGTCTCGTCGAATACCGAAATGCAGAAATTTCTCCCAGAGAAGACTGTTACTCCGAATCCCGGACTGAATCCGAGGATGACGGCTGACAGCGCACAGGTATCGACGGCGTCTGTGACGTGGACGAACGCGGAGCCGGACACGCTGATGGAGCGGGTGCTTGCACCCGCCAACCTCAAGCGTGCCTATCACCGCGTAGTCAGCAACAAGGGCGCGCCAGATGCCGATGGCATGACGAGGGTTGGCCGGGATTCGCGCCAAATTCGCCAAAATGCAATTAAGCTTATGATTTAAAAGCTAAAACTGAATTTTGTAATCAATCGGTTTGATCTTCCGATCGAGGTCCAGGGCGTAGTCGCCAAAACGATTGATGTGGCTTGTCCGGTACGGCGATAGCGCCTTTAGGGGAGCCCGCAGAATTCTGAAAAGTGCGACACGAAGTCGCTTGCAGAAGTTGTTCCCACTTAAGTGGAGGGAACCGTCCGTGTCACCGGGTGAACCTACGGGCCTGAATCAAGAGCGGCCCGGACAATGCAACGAAGCGCCGGAAGGCGTGGGGTACCAATCGTGAGATGCGTACCTTTCTGGTAGCCATAAACTGGATGAGTGCTAGGTAGTTGGTATGGTGAAAACATTTGAACCCGCGTTAAAGATCGTGAATTCTAACAAGCGGAAATGGCTAACACGCTTGAGCCAAACGGCAATGGAGGTGGGAAGAGCGCCTTTTTCCTGCGCCTTCGTGACCCATATACCTTCCGGTCAATAGCGGGCACCTAACCCGACACACTTCAGCAGGCGGAACGTGGAAACTCCGTATCGCTCCCATGTGGGACAGCGGACCGTAAGGTCTACTTATGGCGGTGCGGAAACAGGAATGAGGACAAAGCGAATGCCGCCCTGTAGCGGGGCGGATAGGGGTTGAAACATCATCCCACGCGAAAGCGGGCCCACTTCCTTATGGTCTTTCTTCACCAGAGAATCTGTAGAACCACCTTAGCGGAAGGAAAGCAAATGAAGGCTGCATCTCGAGCTTGTGCACCCTCCGGCGTGGCCTGGGACGGCATCAATTGGCTCGAAGTCCAGCGTCAGGTAAGGCGGCTGCAGACCCGTATGGTGAAGGCTGTACAGGCCGGCAGACACAATAAGGCGAAAGCCTTGCAGTGGCTGTTGACCCACTCATTTTGCGGCAAAGCACTAGCCGTTAAACGGGTGTCTGAAAACAAAGGCAAGAACACCCCCGGAGTTGACAAGGTCACTTGGAAAACACCGGCGGCAAAGACCAATGCGATCGCGTCATTGAAGAGGCGGGATTATTCGACTCTTCCGCTTCGGAGGGTAATGATTCCGAAGAAAAACAGCAAAAAGACGAGGCCTCTCGGCATACCCGTGATGAAGTGCCGCGCCATGCAAGCATTACATCTGCTAGCTCTGGAGCCTATCGCGGAAACCACTGCAGACCTGAATTCCTATGGATTCAGGCCAAAACGCTCAACCGCTGACGCTGGAGAGCAATGTTTTACTGTTCTGGCGCAAACCGCGAGTGCGCAGTGGGTGCTGGAAGCCGATATTAGAGGCTGTTTTGACGAGATCAGTCACGACTGGATGGCCGCCAACATCCCTACGGATATGGTGGTTTTTAGGAAGTGGCTCAAGGCGGGATACGTTTATCAGAACGAGCTCTTCCCTACCGATGCCGGAACTCCGCAAGGAGGACTCATTTCACCGGTGGCAATGAACATGACATTGGATGGCCTCGAAAGGAGACTGGCGGAGAAGTTCCCGACAGTGAAACGAAAAGGAAAAGGCTTGAAAATGAACATGGTACGGTATGCGGACGACTTCATTATTACCGGCAGCTCGAAGGAATGGCTGGAGCTGGAGGTGAAGCCCGTCGTGGTGGAATTTTTGGCGGAACGTGGGCTCGACCTGTCGCCTGAAAAAACCAAAATAACGCATATCGGGGAGGGGTTTGACTTTCTCGGATGGAACTTCCGCAAGTACAACGGCAGGCTACTGATTAAGCCGTCGAAAGCAAATGTCAAAGGGCACTTAGGAAAAATCCGGGAAGTCATCAAGGCCAACAAGACGTCTAAACAGGCAAATTTGATAAGACTGCTTAATCCCATATTACGGGGATGGGTCAATTATCACTGTCACGTAGTCGCTAAGGCAACCTTCAATCGAGTTGATTCAATAGTCTGGTCAATGCTGTGGCAATGGGCATTAAGACGGCATCCGAACAAGGGAAAGCGCTGGGTCAAGAAGAAATATTTCAAGTCCCAGGGCACCCGCAACTGGGTGTTTTCTGCAACTGAAAAAGATGAAGATGGGACTAAGGGGGAGCGCAGTCCGGCGTTTTTCAAGGTAGTTGTCGCGTCCACCGTCGTGCTAAGCGACCTTTACGACCACTTTCAGCTCCCTCTCGGGGTTCAGGTACACCGTCCCGATCGGGTTCCAGTTACGTGTCTCACCTGACCATCGTTCCGGTTTTTTTTCCCGGGCCTGCCCGTAAATCATATCGCGCCGGGCCAGGATCTCCCGGTCTTTCCCCTCGTGACGTTGAGCCGGTGTCACGAAGCGGATTTTGCTATGACGATGCACGGTGTTATACCAGACCATAAAGTTTCTGACCCAGATACGCGCGTCCTCCAGGCTGCCAAACCCATCCTGCGGCCACTTCGGGCAGTACTTCAACGTCCTGAACAGCGATTCGGAGTACGGGTTGTCATTGCTGACACGCGGTCGCCCACGTGAAGGCGTGATGCCCAGGTCGTACATCTTGGTCAGCAGCGTCACTGACTTCATAGGAGCGCCGTTATCTGAGTGAAGCACCAGTGGTTGGCGCCAACACTGCTCTTGAGTCACGCTTCGTTGCAGTAACGCTGCTGCTTTTTCACCGCTCTCAGCTTTGTAAACCTCCCAGCCGACAGCCTTGCGGCTGTAGATATCCTCGATCAGGTACAGGTAGTAAAACTTCCCTCGAACCGGCGACGGCAAGTACGTAATATCCCACAACCACACCTGGTTGGCGGCTGTGGCCGCATAGGTGGTAGGCGCTTCATGACGATGCGGTCGTTTGGCCCGTGAGCGATGTTGCTGCTGACCTGCGGCATGTAATACCCGATAAAAAGTGGCCTCTGGAGGCCATGTAACAGCCCTCGTCAGCCAGCTGTGGCACGATCTGACTTGGCGGCAGATGGGCGTAGGCCTTGCTATTGCACAGCGTCACGATGTTCTGTCGCTCCAGCTCGCTCAAAGCATTTTTCGGCGTTGGCCTGACCGTTGTAGTACGTCCATCTGCCAGAATTTCCTGCGCCACACTCCAGCGCTGCAGCGTTCGTAGCGAAATGCCGACTTCCAAACAAGCAGGCGCCCTGCGGGCGCCCGCTGCGATGGCTTCATTGAGCCAACCGACGAGTAGATACCGTTCTGGCAACAAGGTCAGCTGTCCTCGTCGTCGCTCCCCCAGTAGGCATTGAGCTTTTTTCGCAGCACCAGCAAAGCCGCGGTTTCGGCCAACGCCGCATCCTTGCGACGCAACTCACGCTCAAGCTCGCGGATTCGATTTTTATCATTCTTCGACTGGCCGACGACTACATTTTTGACCTTTGTGTGCTGACTACTGCTGGCAATAAAGGCGTTGCGCCAATCAGTAATTTGCTCGGGAAATATCCCCTTGCGTCGGCAATACTCGCCCAACTCCAGCTCCGATAGGGCTGAAGCCTCGATAATGACAGCCAGCTTGGATTCGGCCGACCAATTGTCGACAGGTTGCTTGGCTTCGGACAATGGCGTACCTCTGGCAGCAGCTTGCTTGCGCCAATAATGGAGAGACATATCGCTGCAACCTTCACGGCGCGCGACCTCCGCCGCCGAAAGGCTCAGGGGCGGAAGCATCATTTTCAGCAGCGCAGCTTTACGTTCTTCTGAATAGAAAGGCATGACCATACTCTTGCCGCCCCCGGAATGCTTTTAAAAAGCGGGGGACACGACAACTACCCTGACACCGGGGGCACGAGTGGCACCTATAGGCCACTGAAAGACCCAAACCCTGGCATTTTTGCGCCATTAGAATGACCAATATTGGCATTCTTAAGTCAGCACAACGGGACGTGTGACCAAGGGGGCAGATATGAAGGAATCAGACCATGACCTGAGCCCCCAAAAGCGCGATGGTCATTGCCCAACTTTACAGCTTGGCCGAGACGATAAACCCAACGGCGAGCCTATGCATAGCTACGCCACGCACTCGACGGCTGCCAACGGCGACATCGGTTGAAGATTAGGAAGCCCTGCTGCCGTAGAGCTGCACACCAGAATCGCCCAGCCAAGCACGCAGCCGATTTTGAGGTCTCGGGGTTCATGGAGCGCTTACGTTTGAATTCATAGACAGACAGGCTATAACCAGTAGAGCAGAGCCTTTTCCCACGCTGTTTATCCATCGATTTCGACAAAAAATTATTTGAACCATCTCCCTTTAGCCAGACACTAACTCAGGTGCTTATAAATCGCACCACGCATTAAACCTTCAGGAGCACTGCTAATGAAAGCCATTATTTATAACGGGCCTCACGACGTCAGCATTCAAAACGTTCCCGATGCAAAGATTGAAAAAGCAACTGATGTACTGGTCAGAATTACCACGACCAATATTTGCGGCTCTGACTTGCACATGTACGAAGGGCGCACCAGCTTTGAAACTGGCAGAATCCTGGGCCATGAGAACATGGGTGAAGTCATCGAGGTTGGTGCAGCAGTTGATCGCGTGAAAGTGGGCGATATGGTCTGTCTGCCGTTCAACATCGGTTGTGGTTTCTGCGAAAACTGCGAACGGGGCCTGACTGGCTACTGCCTGACCGTTAACCCCGGCAGTGCGGGTGGTGCCTACGGTTTTGCGGACATGGGCCCTTACCAGGGCGGCCAGGCTGAACTGCTGCGCGTGCCTTATGCGGACTTTAATTGCCTGGTGCTCCCTGAAGACGCCAAGGAAAAAGAAGACGATTACGTTATGCTCTCGGACATTCTACCTACCGGCTGGCACGCGACTGAATTGTCCGGGCTGTTACCGGGTGAGAGCATCGCCATCTACGGTGCAGGTCCCGTTGGCCTGATGGCAGCTCATGCAGCGATGATCAAAGGCGCGTCGCAGGTATTTGTTGTCGACAGCCATCCAGACCGTTTGGCACTGGCGGCCAAGCTGGGCGCGACGCCGATCAACACCGCACAAACGCAAGCCGTGGAGCAGATCCTTAATCTGACTAACGGCAGAGGCACTGACCGTGGCTGCGAGTGCGTGGGTTATCAATGCTGCGACAAGCATGGTCATGAAGCGAATCACGAGACTATGAATAACCTGGTCGCCTCCACCAAGCCAACCGGCGGTATTGGTGTCGTGGGTGTCTTCGTGCCGCAGGATCCGAACGCCGCAACCGACTTGGCGAAAGAAGGCAAAATGGCTTTCGACTTCGGTTCTTTCTGGTTCAAGGGTCAGCAGATCCGTACTGGTCAGGCTAACGTCAAAGCGTACAACCGTCGCCTGGCCGAACTGATTCATCATGACCGTGCCAAGCCATCGCAGATCATTTCGCACAGATTGAAGTTGTCTGAAGGTCCGGAAGCGTACAAGCAATTTGATGCGCGGGCCGACGGTTGGACCAAAGTCGTACTTAAACCATCGGCGTAAGCGTCCCGCACAATCAGTTGAGGTACCTTGAAGCCGGCATCTGATCGACGCCTCGTGGGCGGTCCGTGCAAGCGAAACTCTCGCTTTTCTCCGGATTACCTCCGCGAAATTCAGGTAACGCAGGGTAGGCACACACGGGTCGCTCTTTGCTAGGCGAGCCATTCTCAGCGGGTTGGCGGGCTATCAGGACCGAAGGGGCTTTATCTCCTTCGGTCTATGCTACGAGCGTCATTAATGCATCGTTGTGCACGGCGGATGGCACATCCGCTGAAAACGGCTGGCCTATATTAGTCACACCCGGCCCACCCAAGCAGTGCCCCATGCCTGGCACAAGAAACAGTCGCACAAAATCCTTTTGCCCCTTCCGCTTCCCAGTGCTGGCCACAACTCGATCGTAGTAATTGATGCCCAGGTCGTACATCTTGATCAGCAGCGTCACTGACTTCATAGGAGCGCCGTTATCTGAGTGAAGCACCAGTGGTTGGCGCCAACACTGCTCTTGAGTCACGCTTCGTTGCAGTAACGCTGCTGCTTTTTCACCGCTCTCAGCTTCGTAAACCTCCCAGCCGACAGCCTTGCGGCTGTAGATATCCTCGATCAGGTACAGGTAGTAAAACTTCCCTCGAACCGGCGACGGCAAGTACGTAATATCCCACGACCACACCTGGTTGGCGGCTGTGGCCGCATAGGTGGTAGGCGCTTCATGACGATGCGGTCGTTTGGCCCGTGAGCGATGTTGCTGCTGACCTGCGGCATGTAATAGGTTAACACCTCATCCTGGGTCCAGGTAGCGGTGTGGTATTGGCAGCCGTCAGTGCCGGCGCGAACCAGCCTTCGATCATCGCGCCCGCGTAGCTGTCGTCAGCGGTTTTCTCGGCACCCAACAGATTGCGTGGCGTGTGGCAGGCGGCGCAATGGCTCAAACCCTCGGCGAGATAGGCACCGCGGTTCCATGCTTCGCTCTTGCCGGCGACCGGCCGATAGCTACCCTGATCCATAAACAGCAGCTTCCAGCCGGCTTGCAGGGCACGGATGTTGAACGGGAACGGCAGAGTATTCTGCTGCGCCGGCGCGCTCACCGGCTCCCGCGTCATGAGGAAGGTATAGAGCGCCCGCACATCCTCGTCGGTGACCTTGGTGAAGTGGTCGTAGGGGAATGCGGGATAAAGATGCGAACCATCGCGGGAGACGCCTTCGTGCATGGCCCGCATGAATGCCGCCTCGGACCAGCGGCCGATTCCGCTATCCGGGTCGGGCGTGATGTTGGTCGAATAGATGACGCCGAAAGGGGTAGGCATTCCATAGCCGCCGGCATAGGGCTGGCCACCCTTCATCCTGTGGCAGGTCGCGCAGTAGCCTGCGCCGGCCAAGGCTTCACCCTTGGCAACCAGCTCGGCGGGGAAGCCCGCAACCGAGCCCGGAGCGATGGGGGCGATGGTCGGCCGCCAGACCAGGGCGAAAAACAACACCGCACCCAGGACGACCAGAATTGCCAAGCCGATGGATATCCGCTTAATCAAGACCGACCTCCTTAGCCCGGAGAGCTGATCTGGCTGAGTATAGCCGTGCTCGGCTCCTGTCCATTCAGGCTGACGTGTGGCAGCTAAATCTGAGGTTGGCGCAGCGCGGTTAAATCATGAAAACCAGCGCCGAATAGAGGCATACGCCGACTAGAAAAGCCGGAAAAGAGCTTGAGCGTGCCGCCGAAAACTCCTCCTGGATGACCATCAACACCATGCTGTCGGCCACAAAGGAGAGCAGAAATGTCACGATCGGTGGTGATATCACCGTCATCAGCCCAATGGCCCAGCCAAGAGGAATCGCTGCTGAGAGGACCCAGCGACCGGTACTGAGAAAAGAGCTCTTGTGCAGCTCCAACAAGCGGTGGTCGACGACGAGAAAGTGCATGGCGATCGAGTGGGTGAAGAGCTGTGTACAGAAGTAGCCAGACTATCCATTTACGTCGACCACTAAGCGGCCACGAAGCTTGCCCTCGATGATCTTCTGCGCCGCCCCCACAACTTGGTCCAAGGGAATGGTTGCGGCGAGAGACGAAAGAGTCTCTCGGTTGAGATCGCGGTCCAGGCGTTTCCAGGCCGCGTCACGGAACTCGTGGGGGGCCATGACGCTATCAATTCCCGCAAGGGTGACGCCTCGTAGAATGAAGGGGGCGACACTGGCGGGAAACTCCATTCCTTGAACGAGTCCGCACGCGGTGACTATCCCCCGGTAGCGGGTCTGGGCGCAGGCGTTGGCCAGGGTATGCGAGCCGACCGCATCGATCACGGCTGTCCAGCGCTCCTTCTGGAGTGGCTTGCCGGGAGCAGCCAGTTCCTCGCGCTCGATAATGTCCGTGGCGCCCAACTGCTCGAGGTAGTAGCGCTCCTGAGGTTTCCCAGTGGCTGCAACCACACGGTAGCCTTGGGCCGCCAACAGCGCTATGGCGATCGAGCCGACACCGCCTGTTGCACCGGTAACCAATACTTCACCGTCCTCGGGTTGTACGCCATGCTTCTGCACGGCATCGACCGATAGCGCGGCTGTATATCCTGCCGTACCGATAGCCATGGCTGCCCAAGTGCTTAAACTGTCGGGGAGACGAATCAGCCAGTCGGCTGGTACTCGTGCACGCTGGGCCAGACAGCCCCAGTGGCGCTCGCCGGCGCCCCAGCCATTGAGTACGACGCGCTGACCGGATAGAAAGCGCGGGTCGTCGCTTTCCAGCACCAGGCCGGCGCCATCGATTCCGGGCACCATGGGCCATTGACGTACCACAGGCGAGTGATCTGTCAGGGCTAGCGCATCCTTGTAGTTGAGGGTCGAGTACTCAACGCTGATGAGCACTTCACTACCGGCCGGTAAGTCCTCATCCTCCAGCTCAGTCACACGAGCAGAGAACCCCTGCTGGTCCTTGTTAAGCAATACTGCCTTGAAACTCATGAGCAATCCCCACGGATAATGATTTGATGCCTCACCACGCCGGCTTATGCTGACATGACGAAGTCAGGTAGAACGAACTGACCGAGTTCCTCAATGACCTCACCTGCGGGGCGTTGGCCGTATTTCAAATTGATGATCACATGGTTAACGCCGATCTCCTGCAAGCTGTGCAGCAGCGGGATCAGATGATGTCGCCCCAGTTGATAGCCCAGGTGGATCGGCCGAGGTGGTGTCTGCGGGTTATCTGTCAGATCGATGTATAGCGACTGGGTGAAGGGTTTGAACAGTTCACCACATTCGGCACGAACCGCCGTGCGCCAGTCCTCGATAATCAGCTGCTGAGTCTTCGGTGCACGCGGATAGCTGATCCAGCCATGACTGCAGCGGGCGATCCACTCCAGCGTCTGGCGGCTATGGCCGGTGACGAAGAAAGGAATTTCCGCCGTGGTCGGCTTGGGAATCAGATCGGCCCCCTCAAGCATGCCGCCGGACCAGGTCAAAGGCACGAAACTGCTGCGCTGAACCTCGCGAAATACCTTGAGGTATTCGCGGAACAGGCTGTCGCGTTGCTCCGGGTCGACACCGAATGCCGGAAACTCTACTGGACGGTCACCGGAAGCCACGCCGAGTAACAGGCGGCCACCGCTGAGCTGATCGACACTAGTTGCGGCCTTGGCGGTGTGTAGGGGATTGCGGATTGGCAGGATGACCGACGCGGTGCCCAGCGCAATCGAGCGAGTGTGTGCCGCCATAAAACCCAGGTAGACCCAGGGATCGAAGACCTGGCCCGAATCACCGAAGCTGGGGTCGCGTAACGGCACGTCGCGAAACCAGAGGGCGGAGAAACCCAGCTTCTCGGCGCGTTGGGCCAGGTTCACTTGGTCGAGCATACTCGGCGTATCGCCGGTAAAGGCTTCGAGGGGGAAGAAAAGACCTAGGCTCAGGCGGCCTTGGCGGTAGGTGTGCTGAAAGCCAGGTTGTTGCTGATAGGGAATGGAATTCGGAGTTAACATCTTCTCTCCTACATATTTCAAAATATAGATTTTGAAGGGCTGAAAAAACCCCTGCGAGCAGGCATCAAATCAGCGCTTTCAAGGCCACCTGGAACGCTGCGATGTTCTGCTCATGGCGTTTGTAATAAGTCCAGGGACCGATGCGTTGTGAGGTCACCAGTTGCGCCCGCTGCAAGGCAGCGAGATACAGCGAAACGGTCGACTGCGACAGGCCTACCCGATCCTGGATGATGCTCACGCAGACACCGACCTGCTCAGGATCCACCTCCTGCTCGGGGAAATGATGACGCGGATCCTTCAGCCAACTGAGGATGTTCAGGCGGGTTGGGTTGTCTAGCGCCTTCAGCGCTTCGCTTACGTCGATACTCATAGGTCACGCACGATAACTATTTTTTGCGATATTACGATATGCCCGCTCAACCGACAATGCGCCGACCCCCGAACCGTATCGCTCGGGGGCCGGCACCTCGAGCGGACTATCCGCCATAGGTCGGATAGTCGGTGTAGCCGACAGCGGTTCCGCCGTACATGCTGGCCGGATCGACCGGGTTCAGCGGCCAGCCATTGGCAATCCGCTTGGGCAGGTCCGGGTTGGCGATGAACGGACGGCCGAAGGCGACCAGATCGCCCCAGCCCGCCTCGAGCACACGCTTGCCTCGCTCGGCGGTGTATTTGCCGGCATAGAGGATGCGCCCGCTGAAGACCTCGCGCACCGCGCTGCGGAAGCTTTCCGGCAGCTCCGGTGCGTTTTCCCAATCCGCCTCGGCCAGCGACAGATAAGCGATGCCGACTTCTTCGAGCACCTTGACCGCTTCGACATAGGTCTCGTGTGGGTTTTCTTCGACCAGGCCGAGATATACGCGGGCCTCGTCGGTGCTGGCGAACAACGGGGCGAAACGCACGCCGAGCCGGTCTTTACCGACCACCGCGGCCACCGCCTGGGTCACCTCACGGAGGAAGCGCAGACGATTTTGCAACGAGCCGCCGTACTCGTCGTCGCGCTGATTGCTGTGCGCGGAAATGAACTGGTTGATAAGATAACCGTTGGCGGAGTGGATTTCCACGCCGTCGAAACCGGCGTCGAGGGCGTTGCGAGCGGCCTGTGCATAGAGCTGTACCAGCTCCTTGACCTCGGCGGCGGTCAGTGCACGTGGCATCGAAGGCGGCGCCAGGGCGCCGGTGCCGGGACCTGTCTCGATGAATACGCTGACGCCCTCGGCCGGGATCGCCGATGGCGCCACCGGGGCTTCGCCATTGGGTTGCAACGAGGTGTGCGAGACCCGGCCGACATGCCAGAGCTGGGCGAAGATGGTGCCGCCCTCGGCGTGTACCGCATCGGTCACTTTGCGCCAGCCGAGGATCTGTTCGGCACTGTGGATGCCCGGGGTCCAGGCGTAGCCCTGGCCGCGCGGCTCGATCTGGGTGCCCTCGGTGACCATGAAGCCGGCACCGGTACGCTGGCGGTAGTAGGTCGCCATCAGGTCATTGGGAATGTTGCCTGGCTGCGAGCTACGCGAACGGGTCAGCGGCGGCAGGACGATGCGGTTTTTCAGGCTGTAGGGGCCCAACGTGGTGCTTTCGAAAAGAATGGAATCTTTCATGTGTAACTACCTATATATTTGCGTTTGTAGATAAGTAGATGCTAGTGCCTGGACAGGCACCTCTCGAGCGCTCCGTTTAGAACAGGCCGGTGGACGTTCAAGCTCAGTCGCGTCCCTGCCGCCGCAAAGCGGCAGGGACGCGACTGGAGCGCCTTGTTGGGTTTGCTTAGCCGGGTAGCTTGGCCGCCAGGACGTCAACCTTCTCGATTGACGGCGGTTTGGCAAACAGCTCGGCAGCCTTTGCCATAAGCGCCGCTGCGACCTTGCCCGAAAGATGAGCCTGCCGACCTGCTTCATCCGGGAAGACATCAAAGATGCCAAAGGTGGACGGCCCCAAGCGGATTCCGAACCACGCCGTAGTGGCTGGCTCTTCCTCCACTATTGGAAGGCCATCCAAGAGAAAGTTCTCTACCTCTTTCTCTTTCCCAGGTTTTGCTTCCAGACGAACGAACAACGCTACTTTGACCATGACGTGCCTCCTGTTGTTACGACGACATTACCGTGCGTGACGCATTCCAGTAATGCCCAACGCGATATTCGCCGATTTGCCGCCCAGCTCCAGCGTGGCGGGGATGAAGGGGCAGCGTCGAGTCATTTCCGCAGTCGCGGGAAAGGCGACTCTGCCCTCTCCTGGTCTTTCACGAACTGCCTCTACCGAGATACCGTGACGACGATCTTGCCAAACTGCTGGTTCGATTCCATGTAACGGTGCGCTTCGACGATCTGCTCGAAGGGGAAGGTCTTGGCAATGATCGGCTTCAGCTGTCCGGCCTCGAGGCCGCGCGTGATAAAAGCTTGCGCAGGCGCCAAGCGTTGCGGATCACCGGTCAGTTCGAACAGCGTGTAGCCGCGCACGCTCAGGGCCTTGTTCATCGCTGCCAAGGCCGGGAACGGCGTCTCCTGACCGCTGAGATTGCCATAGATGAAAAGCAGGCCCTGCTGACTCATCGCTTGCGCCAGTGTTTCGACTTGCGGCCCCGCGACCGGGTCGAAGGCGATGCGCGCGCCGCGGCCGTCGGTGATCCGCATTACCTCCGCGACCAGGTCCTGCTCCTCGGTGGCGATCACATGCGCCGCCCCCGCCTCGCGTAGCGCCGCCTCCTTCGCGCGCGTCCGGGTCGTCGCGATCGGAATGGCGCCGACGCTGTTGGCGATCTGGATCGCGGCCAAGCCGACGCTGCTCGAAGCCGCCGTGATGATCACCGCATCACCGCGCTTGAGTTGGGCAATCTCGATCAGTGCGCCATAGGCGGTCAGATACTGCATCCAGATCGCCGCCCCCTTCACCGCGCCGACGCCCGCCGGCCGCTTCAGAACCCCCGTGGCCGGCACGATCGCCTGCTCGGCATAGACGCCAAACTTGTTCATGGAAAAAGCCGGAATCACGCTGACCGCTTCGCCAACCTCGAAGCCGTGAACGCCGCTGCCCAGCGCCTCGACGATGCCGGAAGCTTCGTAGCCGAGCCGGGCCGGCAGCTGCGTCGGCTCCAGGTACACACCCGAGCGGAACATGGCTTCCGCGCGATTCAGGCCGATCGCCTCGACGCGGATGCGCAGCTCGCCGGAGCCCGGAGCGCCAACTTCGAGCTCTTCGATCTGCAAGACTTCGGGGCCGCCGATCTGATGAAAACGGACAACACGGGTCATTTTGGGTCACCTTCTATTGAGGGATGGGAGCAGTGAGCCAGCCCTTGGCTGGCGCAGGTTAGCCGCCCCGCGCGTTACAACGTCGCTTCGGTCTGTGTGTCCGGCGCGTGGCTACTTCACGGGTATGCAAATGCTATTCGCCATATCTAGATTTGTAAATATGTAATTTTAATAATTTTATGCCCGTCCCTGCTCCCCCTATCTACGCTGCCTATGAACTCTCCCTGTCGAAAAAAATGCTGCCATCCGCTAAGTGCGCCACGGATGGTTCGCTCTTCGCCGGTCATCTGGGTCGCCTATGTAATCATGCCGTTATTTGCGCTCGCCAATGCCGGCGTAAGCCTTGATGGCGTCAATCTGGCCAATGAAGGCTCTTTGACGGTCATGCTCGGTGTGTCGTTGGCACTGCTCATGGGCAAGCCACTCGGCGTTCTTGTCAGCAGTTGGACGTTGGTTCGCCTGGGTTGGTGCCGTCTCCCAGAGGGCATGACGTGGTCCTGGATGTGGCTGATCGGTTGCCTGGCGGGCATCGGCTTCACCATGTCCATCTTTATTGCGTCACTCGCGTTCAACGATGACAGTCTACTGAGTGCGGCCAAGCTGGGCGTGCTGCTTGCCTCGGCAGTAGCCGGAGTGATTGGCTTGGTGTTTGGACGTATTATTGTCTTGCGAATGAAAGTAGCCGAAGGTTTGCCAGGTACCCGGCCGTCCGAGTGAGGCAAACCTGCTGGGCTGGATAGCTGGCGCTCTTGCGCACATTCTGTTTCGGCGCAATTCTGACGGGCATCTTGGTGTTGAAACGGTTGGCCCGCGAAAACGAGAGTTCGATCTGAAAGTTGTTTCGAAAAGTGCCTGCTACACTGTCACTTCATCCGTGTAATACCCCTCAGGCCGCCTCAGTGCGGCCTTTTTTCATCACCCGTATCGGGTGCTAGGCTCTGTACGTAAACCCAAGAAATACGATTTTCTGTAAAATACACCGCCATTAAAGCCAGGAGGCCAAGATGGCAAAGCGGTATGAACTCCCCGACGCAGCCTGGGATCTGGTTGCAGATATCTTCACCAAAAATCAGCGCACCGGGCGCCCTCGGGCCGATGATCGCCTGATGCTAAACGGTATTCTCTGGGTGCTTTGCTCTGGCGCAGCCTGGCGAGACATGCCCGAACGATTCGGCCCTTGGTCAACGATCTATCAACGGTTCCGGGGATGGCGTGATTGCGGAGCTTTTGATCAGATGCTCAAGCGTCTTCATATCCGATTGAATGAGCAGGGTTTGATTGACTTGGAAACATGGATGATCGACTCCACTGCCGTACGAGCAACCCGGGCCTCATCAGGTGCCGGGAAAAAAGGGGATTTGAAGAACCGCAAGACCACGCGCTCGGGCGCAGCCGGGGTGGCCTGACGACCAAGATTCACATGCTGTGCGACGCCAATGGTGTGCCTCTGCGTTTCCTGTTGTCAGGCGGACAAGCCAGCGATATAGCCTATGCCCAACCGCTACTCGATCAGGCTTGCATACCCAGCCTGCGCGGTCGCCCACGCAAGCGTTGCCGCTGGTTGCTGGCTGACAAGGGTTACGACGCTGAAGCGCTGCGCCAGTATTGTGATCGTTATCGCATGCAGCCAGTCATTCCGTTGCGAAGCATGAAGCGCAAAACCAAGCCAGGATTGCCTCGACTTTTTGATCGCCCCAAATATCGGCAGCGCAACATCATCGAACGCATGTTTGGCTGGCTGAAGGAGAACCGTCGCATCGTGACGCGCTTCGACAAGCTCGCAACAAGTTTTGCGGCGATGGTCTCATTGGCCTGCGCTATGCGGTGCTTGCGACAATACTTTACGTACAGAGCCTAGGGGTCGAGTGTTCGAATCACTCCGTCCCGACCATTTAACTCCAAAAAATCCAGTCACTTAGCGGTGACTGGATTTTTTTATGCCTCAACGTTTATGAGGTAGAAGCAATTTTGCCCCACTTTTTGCCCCACCGAGAGTTTTCCCGAGTTTTGTAGTGCGCTGCTTGGCACAACCGGATGGGGCTTCATTGGGAGTCGCTCAGGGCCATAGGTGCGGATGGTCAAACAATGGAGAAATGCGATAGAAGCTTAGAGGTGAAACCCATGCAGAGCCGATGTGTGCAGGTGGCTGATGAAGGGCAGGTGTGAGCATTCATGACTCAGCCCGCACAGTCACACCGATTGCTGTAAGCCACGTCACTATGTGCTGAGTAACTGAGATCTGCGGCATCGTTCCACCCAAGATATTGCCCAGTGTGCGCGCTTTCATGACCTGGCTCCAGGGATCGTCCAGAGGAAGAGCTAAACGCATGGCGGACAAGCACTTGTAGGGCAGACGGGAAGCCTCGCTAAATGGAATCCTGTGAAAAATGGCCCTAACATGTTATGCCTAAAAACATCACATCAGCACTGTTCGGCGAATTACCCATGCCGAAATATTGGCGCCAAAATGCCTTTCAAAAAGTTAGTGGAAAATCTCCGTAAGGTCAGGTTGAATACGCCAAGGATGGCAAGTGGCCACGCGGAGTGTGTGAAAGGAAATGCCAACAAACGTAAATACCGCTTTCAATAAATTTTTCGACGAAATTGTAAATTTAGCTACGGAAGACAGCAGATCAGCTCGTACGGATCGGGACAATCTTCGTAGCCGTATCCAAGGGCTACAGTCCCAAGTGGCTTACTTCCCCGCTTTGTATACGGAAGCTGACATCAATTTCGGCTCATTTGCGCGGAAGACAAAAAAACGTCCGCTGGATGACGTCGATATGTTTTTCTGTATAAAGGGTAACGGGGCACATTACAATGAGGGGCTGGACGGCGTCATAAAAATTCACGTTACTGACTCCAGCACCAATCTTTACCAGTTCACGAATAGTGACAATGAGACCTTGAACTCGATCAAGGTTCTGAATAAGTTCAAGTCGTCTGTCGAGTCCGTATATGCCTATAGAAGCTCTGAGGTGAACAGGCGGCAGGAAGTGGTGGTGCTGAAGCTTAACAACAAAGACTGGTCATTTGACATCGCTCCCTGCTTCCTCACAGCGTCAGTGAATGATAAGAATTTTTATCTAATCCCTGATGGTGCGGGGAATTGGAAGAAAGCAGATCCGAGAGTTGACCAAGAAAGGACAACGCGGGTTAATCAGAAACATGATGGCAAAATCCTAAATATTATTAGGGTTATGAAGTACTGGAATGCGCGCGCAACCATGCCGACAATGTCTTCGTACCTCTTAGAAAATATAATTGTCAACTATTATGAAGCTGCTTACAGTTGCTCGGGGTACATTGATCTAGAACTGCCGAATGTGTTCCAAGCCGTGCGTGATGCCGTTTTCTCGACTGTACCTGATCCGAAAGGTTTCCAGAGCGATCTAAACGATCTGAGCTTTGATGATAAGCTAAAAATCTATACGCGAGCAGGGCTGGATAAGGATAAGGCTGTGGAAGCTCGACGGTTGGAAACGGTCTGCTCAACGCACAAAGAATGCATTAATAAGTGGCGGGAAATATTTGGTTCTGAATTTCCGGAGTACGGCTGATGGGAATCCGAACCAAGCAAAACGATCATTACTTTCTGGTGCGGCTCGCTGCGGCACGCAGATTGTATACTCTGGCCAAGCAAGGTCAGAATTTTTATTTTATGCTAAACGTTGTCCTGGTCAGTATTTTGGCATTCCTGTCGATTGCTTTAAATAGCGCAGTGGTGGGTGACTATTTCGATTTTGAGCCTATCGATATTTCAAAGCTCGTTGCTGTTTCATCCGTTATTGTCCTGACGCTAGATAAATTTTTGGTCACTGGGATGATAGAAAAACATAAGGAGGAAGCAGCGAAGATTCAGGACCAAGCGGACAGAAAGCTTTTCGGTTTTGAGTGGAATGCTCCTTTGGCAGGTTCTGCGCCCAATTCTGCTCTGGTAGCTAAGCATGGTGAATGGCTTCTTAAGAAGAAGGGTAAAGCGCCATTTGAA
This sequence comes from Pseudomonas sp. CCI1.1, assembly GCF_034348165.1. Taxonomy (NCBI): domain Bacteria; kingdom Pseudomonadati; phylum Pseudomonadota; class Gammaproteobacteria; order Pseudomonadales; family Pseudomonadaceae; genus Pseudomonas; species Pseudomonas sp. CCI1.1. Next base: position 2,210,779 of record NZ_CP133780.1, on the reverse strand, counting down.
AATTGGTATGCGCTGAGGGATGACAAATTGATTCATCCCTATCAGATACTGATTTGTCAAAATGCCTGTCTCTCGTGGGATACCAACCTGCGCTCCAAAGTGAACAATGCCTTATTGATTGCAGGCCTGGTGATTTTTGGTGCAGCCCTTGGATTGAGTATTTACCTGGACCTGTCAACAGCGAACGCTTTGACGAATTTGGCGGCATTGGCAGGGCCAGTCGCTGATTTTGGCTATACAGTGTATGTCGGGAACAAGAAGACGATCGAGGATACTACACGCCTCATAGATCACCTTACAGATGCCATAGAGAGCCCAACCCATAACGAGAGTGAGCTTCTCAAGATGTGCAGAATGGTGCAGGACCAGTTGTATATCAAGCGGCGTGACAGCTGGCCTATCCCCGACAGTCTCTATCAATGGCTTCGTGATCGTGAAGAGAACGTGATGGTCAATAGCGCTGTCGACTTAGAGTCTCAGCTTCTTGCTAAACAGGTTGCGGTGAGCGGCGCGCCCGCTGCCACCACCCCATAAAGGACGCAATAAGTAAATTTTCTGCCTATGAATCATGTCGTACGTCATAAGTCATGGCATCTTGGTTAGCATAGCAACCTGTCCCGGCTCTCGCTGACCATCAGCCTAACGACCAAGAGTGTCGACTCAAGGCTTCCCCGTTCTCCATCGTGCTAAATGTCTATCCTTGTAGGTCATTATTGGTCAACGGGGATAGATACCGTTCAGTGTCACTCATTTTCCCGCACCCAGTCGGGAGTGGGCATTGGGCCTTCCATCTATTGAAAAATCCCTAAATCCTATGCGATAGCCTGCAACCGTTTTGCACCATGACGGGCTGTAATGAGAAACCGCCGGTGGCTCCCGGGGCTGCGTCACGCATTATTCTATGATTTATGAGATTAACGAGAGAAAAGGGTTATCAGCTGGGGTTACACCGGCAACGCCTACTGCTTCGCGCAATAGATAGCCGTTGAGCGAACTGGTTTTGCGTGGGCCCTTTACCTTGCAGGTCCAGATGTTCTGGCCGTTGGGCCGTTTCAGATGTATATCCAGCCGCTCAAAATGGCGTTGACATTGCCGCCAGAAATCGGTCTGGTCATCCCCATCAGCGAGCTCTGGGTGCTCGACAACGTAGCGTTGAAAAATGCCGGGAGTGACTAAGAAGTATGTACCATCGACTGTGTGAATTTTGGCCTTGCTATCGTTGACGAGCAGACGATGGCTTTGGATCCCCTCGCGTAGCCAGTCGACAAAGGCCAGCCCTGGCGCATCGCTGGGTGAAGCAGTTGAGGATTTCAGTCCTTGAGCGCTCGATTCATCCTCGTGCTCAACCGTCTCCTGCAACATGTCCATTAAGTCATCGAGATAGGCGAAGTCCTGGTTTGGAGACAAGGGCTCGGGCGTTTCCACGTTCGAGGCTGCTTGTGGCTGATCCGGGGCCGACTCGCTGGCTTCACTGGTCGGCACGGTATCGTCTAACACGAGTTCAACTGTCCCTTCAAAGCATTGCGGCCGTGTTTCATCGGCCCAGATCAGGCTCGGTTGCAGGCGGAGGAAGGTGAAGCGGTGCTGCCATCCTTCGTTTGCGACGGTAGCGCGCCATACCGCTTTGCCTTCTGGCGTTGCCTCTACCAAACCGTGCGATTGCAGTTCATCGAACATGGCAATGTTGGAGGAGGGGATGCCGTCCACTGCCTGAGCCAGCAGGTAGGTGCGAAGTTTGTCGGCCCCGGTCTTGCTGACTAGCCACAGATGATTTTCGGTGAGCCAGCCAGCAGCCCCGGGCTGGTTGAGTTTGAACTCGTTCTTGACCAGATGGCGTAAGCCAGTCAGCAGGTGATGCTGAAGCGACCGAGTGGGCGCCTGTAGTGCCTTGGTGGGATTGGCTCCGATGTTCTGCGCTGTAGATACCCGGTCAGCTTGCAGCACCAGCTCCCCCAGCGTCGCGGCGTATTCATAGTGGTTGGCCAGCAACGACAGCAGGTTGCCCCATAGAGTTGGGTAACCGCTGAGCCAGTCGAGCAGGCGCGGCGTCAGTATTTGGGTGTAGAGCAGCCCAGCGGCCGCAGCATGTAGCTGGTAGTCGCGCCCTGCCACGTAGCGGAAGCGGTAGGGCTGGTTTAGGGGGCCGTGCCACGGATGCCAGAGCTCACCATCTTGGTATTCCACCTGGAGGTCGACGGCAATCTTGCCAATGTCATGGAGCAGGGCGCCATAGGCGATGGCGGCGCTCCAGGCGTCGGTCTGCGCGGCCTGGTCTTCGGGCGCGGCGCCGCTGGGTAGCAGGTACGACTGGCGCAGTTTCAGGCTGCAGGCCATCAGTTCCAAACCGTGATCCAGCATGCCTCCCGGATAGGCGTGATGATGGCTTTCGCTAGCAGGTAGTTGCTGTACATACCTGGCGTAGCGGTGGATTGGATCGAGATAGAGCTGATCGAACTGAGGTTGGGAAAGGGCGGTGTATTGCCAGATGCGCTCGAGCAGCCGCTTTCGGTGATCGGCGGCAAGGAGCGATTCTGATGACTCAGGCAAGAAGTAACCTTCGGCGACAAGTGCTGGCGCGGGGCTGGCGGCGTTGCCTTTTTCATGTTTGAGCCACCAGCGCATCATCGCAATACCTGCTTTGTACCTGGGAGGTCCTTTTGCCTTTTCGGATAAGCCTCTTACCCTTGCAATCCCTTCCATTGACGCCATTACCCTTTACCGCCTTTGTCCTTTTCGCAAACGCGAAAATCCGAAGGCGGGCGCGTCAGGTTAGTCGGTCGATCGGGATAGCCGGTCCCTTTTACAGGGGGTAAACTGGCCGGCATCATTTTTCGGAGCAGGGGCGCTGATGACGCTTACCGATGCAGTGTTGATCGTGCTGCTGGTCGACCGGATTCATGGAACTGACGTTGCCATTCGCTCAGCTGCGAAGCGCTGCGCGAAAAAGCTGCCACGTGGTCAGCGCGATATTTTGTTCAAAATTGGCAATAGCCCTGCACCTCGGCAACTTGTGGGCCACCTGTGCCAATACTTGGCAGAGTGAAAAGTTAGGCAGATCAGTTAAATCTGGATACACGACGAGCCGCAGTGAGGATCAAGCCCTCGGTGAAGTGCGGGTCTCAGATACTATTCTCACACTTGTCTCATACCTAGGAAGAGCCCATGTCTAAGCTTGCCGAATTCAAAGCGCTGGAAGCGCAACTGGCCGCGTGACTCCAACAGCTGGATGCGATGAAAAACGATTCCGGGCTGAAGCAGGAAATCGAGTTTGAACAAAAGCTTAAGGCCTTGCTGGAAGAGTACGGCATGAACCTGCGGCAGGTGATTACTCTTCTTGATCCGTCCAAGGGGGTGAGCGTAAGTACCGCCGGCGGCTCCAGCAGCGTCCAGCGCAAGCCTCGTGAGATCAAGCGCTACAAAAACCCGCACAGCGGTGAGGTCGTGGAAACCAAGGGCGGCAACCACAAAGTCCTCAAGCAGTGGAAGCAGGAGCACGGCTCCAACACCGTCGAGAGCTGGTTGCAGTAATCAGTCGTTCAGTTTTAGCGGCGGATGACCGGCGTTGCAGGCAAAACAAAGGCCCCAGATGGGGCCTTTTTGCTGCTTGAGTGAAGTCATGCCGTTAGCCGTTCTATCATCTCGGTGCCTTGATCCGGCTGCAGTGCTAGCAGGTATTCGGAGGCCTCCCGTGCTAGGCCGCTGGCGCGGAAGATTGCACGCTTATCCTCCTTGAGTATCTTCAGCCAGGACGCCAGGTACTCTTCGTGACGTAACTCACCTTGGGTACCGGTCAGCGCACAGAGGAACGCTGCACCCATTTCCGCTACCAGCTCCTCGAAGGCGTATTCCGCGGAACCAAATGCGTGACCGCCATTAATACCATCGCGGTTGAGACGTGAAAGGTGACCCGACCAGTGCGTCAGCTCATGAAGGGCCGTCGCGTAGTAGCTGCCGACGTCTTCGAATTGACCCTTGGTAGGCAGCTGGATGAGATCCCGCACCGGCTGATAAAACGCGTGATCGCCGTAGCGATGCTCGATGCGTGCTCCGCTCGCGACCAGCAGTTGCTCGGCTGGGGCATGATCAATGAAGGCCGGCTGGTCGTCACACTCATCGTGTATTTGCTCTTCGGCAGGCAAGTCTTCGGTCTGCTCGATGTTGAACAGGCAATGCGTCCGCAGTAGCGCGAATTGCACCATTTTGATGTTGCCCTGTTCATCACGAACGACCTGACCGTCTTCGTCGTGCGCCTCCTTGCTCATCGGTTTGTATAGCACCGCGAGGGTTGATTGCTCACCCTTGCGAACATGGCCACCGGCTTTGCGCGCCTGGTTGAACGTGAGCCAGCGATCCTGGCGGAAACCACGTAGGCGCGCCTCGGCCCACAGTAGCGGAATGTTGATGCCGGCGTAGGGACGTCGGCTGATGGCGTTGATTGGGAAAGGGCAGTCAGCACTCGAGCTGGTGGTTGTCCAAGGCTTGATCCAAGGGATAACCCCTTGACTCAGGGCACTGACAATCTTGTTGGTGACGTCCAGGTAGATATCGGACATGACGTTCTCCGGTTGTGAAGGGGGAACGCTGCCCGGCCGGGAAGGGTTCCCGGTGGGGTAAAGGGGCATTCGATGTGTTGGCGGTGTCAGATGGCGGCAATGTCTACAGCGATCTCACTTGGCAGCCGGATGAGTAGAAAAGCCGGGCCACTGCGTGGAGTGATGCGAGCCAGCTGTAATAGAGATGAGTGAGCGACTACTGATGTGTCATCATTCTGCGGGTGATCGAACGGCAGATCGACTGGGAACTGCAGGACATGAGGGGCGAAAGTCAGGGCGCTGTTGAGCAGCGCTGCCAATCGCTGTGCCGAACGTCCAACGGGGGCGTTGTCTGCGTCAGGGGAAATGACGTGTCGCCACGCACCAGGGCTCAGCACAACAGCAGTGGAAAAAAGCTTCTTCCTGGACATCGGAGCCTCCGGGTAGTTGATCCCACGACACCTCTGTCGAGGATTTTGTGCGTGCATATCACTCAGCGAGACATGAAGTGTCTGTGTATTAAAACGCGCTCGAACGTGGGGTCAATCTCCCATTCAGACCACATGCAAGCACGTCTATCCAGCGCGTTCCAAGGAAGATTATTGGCCTCAGGTTCCAGATAAACGGCGATCTCCAATCGGTTAGGAAGTGCCGCGAAAAATGTTCCAGAAAGGCTCGGATAGGGAGCCCCTCTGGAAATTTGACTCACAAACAGAGGTGTTCAGGATTTTGCCGTTGGGGCAACCTCGGCAGCTAGATACAGGTGGGTGGAAGTTGCCTCAACCATCAGCGACCCTGCTGTCCGGCGAAGACTAGCCAGGACTGGATCGTCGATGTCGAAGTACTCGGCAAAATCATCGCCCCCCAATTCATCTTGTGCGCGATTCCACCAAGAATCGAAGTCGTCGACGTTTGGGTCGCAGCCGGCGGCGTAGACCACGTGTTGTCGGCCGCCTCCATCCGGTTTGGTCTCGCCGATCTCGGACATAAGGTAGACACCATGGTCCTTGACCAACATCACTCTACAGCCATTGATACCGGCCTCGGCCAACACAGCGTGGAGTGCAGAGCCTGTGAAGTGCAGCATAATGAGATCCTCCAGAGGGTGCGGAGGATTGCCACCTGTGCGGGGGAATTCCCAGCACTGGAATGAATGAGAAGGGTTGCATCGAAGACGCAGGCTCAGTGAGCCTAGATATTAGAAGGCGTTCATCACCGCGGGAGCGATGACCGTGCGAGCTGCCGAACGCGAATCGCATTTGGGGAGAACCATCACGAGAGTGACGTAGCCTTGAAGGTTATGACTACCTGGGGTGCTGGAAACCAGCAATTGCACAGTCGGTTTATCAAGCGGAACGACGTAGTGTCAATGGTGTTTTTAGGGGGGAAGGAGCTGCTTCGATCCATGCAGTCCCACTGACGATCATCAGCGCAGTCCAGGTGATCAACGGTCATGGGAATCAGCGGAAGAGGAGTAAGCTAAAGCTTGGATCCAAATTCTTGGTAACTCTTTGGCCGTGAGTGCAGAGAAGGAAGGGAGGCACTCAAATGATTACTTCAGCTTCTTCTACATCCAGCCGTACCCCATTCGGTAAGTCTTCAGTTCGTGCAGCAGTCCGTTTGGGTCGACTGGTGAATCAGCTTGAAACGGGAATTTTGCACTCCCGTGTTTTGGCTGCCGTGCCCTTTAAGTATCGGCAAATCGGCTTTCAGAGTCTTAAGGTAATGTTTGTGATTGCCGCTGCGTCTGTCGCGATTCTCTTGGCGATCGGAATGATTGCTGTGTGGGTTATCACGGCACTGCCCGATCCGGTTGATGAGGAGGAACCTGGTATTCATGAGGTGAGCCACCCTCAGCATCAAATTAAGTATCCCGAGCTGTACGACGATAATGGAACGCTCAGGTAACACGCTATTTTAACCTCCGGGCTCCAGACATGAGCTGAGAGGAACCTTTCCCAGCCTGTGTCTGAGCAGCTTCTGTTCCTCGCGTGAGGAGCGTTTGGACACCACTACCGACGTTGTATCCCGTCCAGCTCATTGCGCCGAGAAAAAACATCGGCAGCACCACAAACATCGCGCCCATCACATACTCAATGACCTGCGCGGTCACTGTTCCGTCCATGAAGCCAGCTGTTGGCAACGACAAGAGCGTCTGGTCCGTGGCAGACACCTGGTTGTACAGCGTCTCCAGCATGCTCGAGTCGATCCAGCGTGCGAGCTCCCACCAGAACGTCAGCATGTGCAGGGTGAACAGCGCGAACGTGACGGTCATCAGCGCCTTGAGCTCATAGGTGCTGATCAGCAGCACCAACGGCAAGCTGATGATCGTGCCCATGATCAGAAAGGCCTGGACCATCGGTAGTGCGGCGCGCAACGCATTCATCGCCGGGAAATTGCTGAACGAGCCCAGGGCCAGCCCGGTGTTCGTGGCCAGGTTGTTGAGTCCTTGCGTCAGTGATCCGCCACGGGCGCTGCTCCCGTAATCCTGGAACACTTGTCCTGGCGCCATGCTCAACGATTGCTGTCGCGGGCTTACCAATTCGCGAAGGGTGGCGTCTTCGATCTCGGTGGTCGTACGCCCCGTCAGCCAGCCTCGCAGACGTGAAATCAGCGACGGATCGACCTCGGAGACTAAACGATCACGCAGCCCGACCGTTGCATCGCTCCACCATTGTCTGCAGGTAGGGTAGCCAGCGCCGTTGTCGAGTTGGGGTAGGGAGGTATCCCGGGTCTCGTCGTACGGCCAATCAATCCTGGGCGTTCGCGAGCGATCGGTGTCGTAATAACCTGGCGTGTTAAGCATGTACGTCGAGCCAATCCAGGACGCGTCGTAGCTCTGCGACTCGTCCAGTTCGGGGCGATTGGTGAACAGCCGCGAGCGCGAGTAGCCGTAACAATCCCGGGTGAAGTCGGCGACTTCCTGCAGCAGGATCTGGTCGTTAATACGCGAGCTGTCGATCTCCATGCGCATCGCGCGGATGTCAGGCGCGCATGGGATCGAGGCGGTCGCGGCGGCCGTGATGCCTTTGCTCATGGCATGCACGAGAAACCACCATACCGGCACATTCGCTGATTTCTCGCCGATGGTGTCAAAAGTTATGCCCCAGGCCGTTTCGGCGGGCTTCGCGATGGAAACCCCACAGCGTTGGCTCGCCGTATCGTCAAAGGTCACGGAGGACAGATTCAAGGGGAAGAACGGCATGCAGCCAAACAAGATGACCACGTAACTGATCCACAACCGGTTCTCGACGCGAGGGATCGACAGCAAGCCCTTGTTGCCCTCGTCAGCGCCTTGTTGGCGAGCGGACAGCCATTCCTGGAGGATGATCGCACCAAAGGGCGCGGCGAACAGCCCGGTGTCTGCCAGTGTGTTCCAGATGCCGTTGTTGATGATCCAGGCCAACAGCGACAGGTAGTACTCGAGGTAGCTGTTGGTGCTCATGCTCATGATTGCACCTCACATGCGAAACAGTTCGACCAGGATGATTGAGCTGAAGCCGATCAGCCCCAGGCGTTTGAGCCGTTGCTGGTCTGCAGGCGCCGGCCGCAAGCGCAATGTCGCGGTCCAGCCTGCGAGGATCAGGGCATACAGCAGGGCACGCCAGGAGGCGAGGTAGGGCGTAGCGGTGCGCGCCTGCCCGAACCAATCAAGCTGGGCACCTGTCAGCTGCAGCGCCATCCAGGCAATCAGGAGCATCATGGCCAGGGCGCTGAGAATTAGCAGCACATGGGCAAGAGTGGACTTCACAGAAAACAGCATCATGGTGTGCTCCTCCCCTGGTCCGCGCGGTGCAGCCGGTCCGGCTCCGGATCGCGCTGATCGATGCTGCGGGAGGCGTCGGCACCGCCAGCGTGGCGATCGAGGACCAGGCTGGCGGTGTTGGTGGCCAGCGACTGGCGTACCTGCAGCTCCGTTTGCAGCAGGCGGATCTCACGTTCCAACGTTTCGACGTTGCCATTGAGGGCGGTGGTGGCGGGCTGCGCCGACGCGACATTGGGCTCATGACTGCCGGCCAGGAGCGTGCGCTGTAGCAGCATCGCCTTGTAGATCACGCTCGACAGCGCGGTCTCGCTGGCCAGGCGCCGGGCCAGCAGGTTCTGGTCGGGATCGTCGCGCAGGCCCTCGATGACGCCTCGTGAGACCTGCAGCAAGGGACTGGAGACTTTGCGAAGGTTCTCCGGCGTGGGTTGCTCGGCGCCCGACAACATTCGTTGCAGACCCTCGAGGTGTTCTGTGTAGGTTTCCTGGATCAGCGGCGAGAGGCCTGCCCCGGCGGTAACGCGCAAAGTCTCGCAGTCATCGCAGGTTGCCACCTCGGTTTCACCAAGCACACGGGTGGCCCATTCTGAGGCCTCCTCGGGGCTCGACCAGGCCTGGCAGATGGCGCCATTCTGGCAACCGGAACCGACGGCCGACGTATCCTCGATCGCGCGGTTGTGCAGTAGGTTGTAGCCCGCTTTAACGACGTCCGAGGTCACCCGGATGAGTTCCTGACCGTTACCACCGGCTTTCTGCCCACCGACCCAGCTGACGCCGTTGTTGCCGTTGTTCGATTCGGTGTCCTTCACCGCCATCACAGCATCACCGTCGGACTGTTCGAGGTTGTGCTGCATCTCCTGGTTCTGCGCCAGTGCGCCCCAACCGGCCTGGTCGACCTTGTCGGCCATTTTCGCCGCCATCGCCTGGCAGGTGAGCTTTGAGCGGTCAAAGTCGATGCGCCCCTGCAGTACGCCGTTGCTCATCAGCTCATACAGACCGGGATTGGCGCGCTGAATGATCATCGCCGGCAGAGACATCACAGCCTGTGTGGCATTCTCGATCACATTGCCCATGATCTGCTGGAAGCCTTGGGTGGCGCCATTGAGCTGATTCTGCAGAGTGTTGGAGAGGTTCATGTTTCCGCACATCATGTTCGCGCGCCAGGACATGCCCACGCCAAGGCCATTGGGGCGGTAGAGCGAGGAGGGGGACCCCGTCGCCGATCCGCCGCCAATGGTGTACATCACGCGGTCATCTAGGACCTGGGCCTGGTCACCTAGGTGGTAGCCGTTTTCTGCGGCATGGCCGACGGCACTTACGAGGGCGCACACCAACCCGAGCGAGAGGGTATTCATCATTGGCCTCCATCAAAGTCGATGCTGTACAGCAAGGTCTGGCCCATCCGCTGGCAGCAGCGGTAAGGGCGCCATAGCGACCAGGCATAGGCGCCGTCGGCGCTCTGGATCGTCGGGGTGGGGAAGATGGCACAGGTGGTCTGGATCACCGGGGCGAGTAATTGCCAGCGGTGGTTGGTGACGTCGTTCTCCATCACCGGCTGCGGCGGCCAATAGCCGGGAGATGGCATCGGCTGCAGCGGCAGGTAGACATGCGGCTGGCCGACGCGCGTGATGAAGTCGCTGGCACGCTGGGCCATGACGGCGGATGCTTTGAAGTCGTCCGGCTGCACCAGAAATCCGTGTCGCGGGTAGACATTGCCCCACATGTTCCCAAGTGCCTGGCCGCCAATCTCGCGCATGCCCGGAATGAGCGCTTGTGGGTAGACGGACTCGGGAACGGCCTGACGCCAGGCCAGCGGATCGAGTGTGCTGAGATAGTACGGCGCAAGGGGAGTCGCTCCACTCGGGCACGCATAGCCGAAGCCATGCGCAAGGGCCTTCAGCGCCGAACCGCCGGGATGCCCGATACCGTCGACATTCTTGAAGCGGGGCAGGTTATCGCGCTGCGACGAAGGCGTGATCAGGTTACCACCCCCTTGTGACACCGGCGTGGACATCGACAGTGCGGACATCTCGCCCCAAGGATTGCCGCCAGTGTCGGAATAGCTCGACACCACCAACTCGGGAATAAAGTGGCGGACCTTGGGGGAAGTCTTCACCGTGCAGCCAAACGGTGTACAGAGCAGCCAGAAGCAGATCCCGACGACCCGGTACTCCAGGCACTGCAGCGAAGTGACGGAGGCGATGATGGCGGGGGTAGTCAGTGCCGCGCACTGCCCGGCCGCGACGAGCAGTGCAGCCGCGGTGAAGGCTCGGCCACGGCCAGTCTTCCTGGACTTTGGTGATCTGCATCGGGTGGTGGCGGTCACGATCATGGGCAGCGCTCGACATGTGGCAGCGGTGTGCATCCGTGCGCCAAGCTTCAGCATCAAGGATCCGACCGAAGAGGACGGCGGACAAACCGAGGCCGGAGTGATCGGTTTTGTCAGTCACCGGGTTGAGGGCCGAGAATTGTGCAAAATCACCGAAGGAGTACAAATGTACTCATGCCGATTTTTGTTGATTGAAAGGATTTTGAAAGTCGCCGGCGCTCGGGTGTTCACGACATGCCGCGCAACCGATCGATCTCCGCCGCGATCTGGAGGGCGGCGTCCAGCTCGGACTGTTGGTGCTGTTCCATCAGTCGCCAGCGCTGAGCTTTCTCCTCGGGCTCGGTCATGGCCAGGGCGAGGTACAGGCTCGGCGGCACCGCGCGAAACAACGTCTCCAGGTTCTTCGACAGGACCACGCCCTCGGTGTATTTGCCCGAAGCCTTGCTCGCGGAAAGCAGTAAGGCCTTCTGAGCGGATGTGAGCTTTTTAAAGCGGGCAATCTCTTCAATTTCTGCCGGTGGCATGTTCAGACAGATCCACCACTCGATCATGTTGAGCATGGTCTGGGCTGCATCGGGGAAGTCGGCCAGGTTCTGCGTCGCCATCCAGAACCACGCGCCGAGTTTGCGCCACATCTTGGTGCCCTTGACCACAAACGGCGCCAGCAGCGGGTTCTTGGTGATGATGTGGCCTTCGTCGGTGACCATGATGATCGGGCGACCGAGGTACTGATCGCGTTCGGCGAGGTTGTTCACCGTGTTCATCAGGCTGATGTAACTGATCGACATCTGCGCCTCGTAGCCCTCACGGGCATAGGTGGCGAGGTCGACGATCGTCACATCGCTTTCTGGCCAGGGTGTGCCTGGCCGGTCGAAGAGGGCACCCTCGAAGCCTTGGCAGAACAGGTCGATGGACTCGGCCATCTCCTGTGCCCGCTCGCGACGCTTGTCGGGCAGATGGGCGTCGCTGGCGACCTTGCGCAGTGCATCGCGAACGTGGCGTGTCATGACCTGCTGCTCGGTGGCCGCGCAGTGTCTGGCGGCATCCAAGATGCACTCGCGGATCAGGCTGCGGTCTGCCCGGGTCAGCCGCGCCTCTTCCTTGGCTTCGCCGCCGGTGATCATTAGGCGGGCAGTGATTTCCAGCTCGCCCAGCACATCGCGTTGCTCATCACTGTCCGTCACGGTTTCATCCAGGTCCTCGGTCAACAGGCTGGCCACCTGATCGGGGTGTTCGATCAGACGGCGAGCATCGGCGAAAGGCGCCAAGCTCAAGCCACTGCCGGGTTTGAGCTGAACCTTGTTGACGGAAAGCCCTAGGGTGGCGAAGTAATCGCCTTGCAAACCGAAGGAATTACCCGCTTCGACAATGAACAGCCGCGGTCGATACACGGCCATGACCTGCATCAATATTGAAACCAAGGTGGCCGACTTGCCGGCGCCGGTCGGACCGAACAACAGCAGGTGGCCATTCATGGAGCGGTCGAAACGCGACAGCGGGTCGAACGACAGCGGCGCACCACCACGGTTGAAAAAAGTGAGGCCCGGATTGCCGGTGCCGATGCTGCGTCCCCACAGGGGCAGCAAGTTGGCGACATGCTGAGCAAACAGTAGTCGGGTGTACCAGTTGCGCGTGTCTCGAGCCGGGTTGTAGGCCATGGGCAACCAGCGCAGGTAGCTGTTGCACGCCGCGACTTCGTCGCCCTCGCGCACCGGCTGCAGGCCGGCGCCGAGCAGCACGTTGGCGGCCTGGGTCGAGCACTGGCGCAGTTGCTGTTCATCGGCACCGCGCAGGTACAGCGCCAAGGTGCCGCGGTACAGCTTGTGCTGTCGGCCGATCAGCGCGCGGGCCTCTTCCACGTCCTGACGGGTTTGGGTCGAGGCGAGGTTCTCGCCGATGGCTTTGCGCGCCAATCGGTTGAGCTGCTCCTCGAGCACATCCTGAGGCGTGATTACCAAAGTCAAACACATGACGGCCTGCTCGGGTAACTGATCGAACAAGGCGTTCAATGCCTCGCCCTTACGCGTTTCGCCGGTCAGCTGACCGATATGGGGCGGTCTGCGCAGCTTGTCGACCACCATCACGGCATGCGGTTGCTGATCGAAGTACCACAGGCCCTGGTCGCTATCCGAGCGTGGTTCCTGAAAGAACAGTCGCTCGGCAAAATTGTGGTCGAACGGCAGCGGCAGTCCATCGCCGTCATCCTCCTCGGGGTAGGGCACTTGACGATAAAACGCTGCGGGTGATTCGCCGGTGAGGGCAGGGGCCGGGTTGAACCAGGGCAACAACCAGGTGTAGAAGTCGCGCCCGGTCAGACGTCGCGGGCTGACCCCGCAGGCCTGCAACGAGGCCACCAGACGGTCACACGTCCGGCTCAACAGCTGAGCCGGGCTCTGCGTATCGTCGTCACCTTGATCCCCCAGCCAGCGATAGACCACTAGCCGAATCCGCCGATTGCTGCCGCGCCAGGGCAGGTGAGAAATGATATGGTCGTCGAACAGTCCGCCCGGTTTGGCGATGGCGTCGAGGTGACGTTGCATCGACGCGAGGAAAGCCTCGGTGAACGGCGTGCCTTGTGCCCGTGGCGCGATGTAGCGCTCCAGGCGTTCGAGGTACGGGGAAAAGTCACTGTCGTCCTGGCAGTAGAACTGCACCACCCAGGGCGCCTGGTCGAGCTCGTCGAAGCTGTCCTGCAGTGCGTCTTCCAGGGCGTCGCGCGCCGCCAACAGCCACTCGGGTTCACGGCCCTCAGTGCCGATCGGCTGCAGCTCAAACACGGCGCCCACCGAGCGATTGTCATCGAGGAGAAAACACTGCTCGTCCTCAAGGTATTCGACCCAGGGCAAGTGGTCGGTGAAACTGGGATTGTGTGCGTACTGGGCAGCCTCATCGGCAAGCGTGGCGCGCCGACGCTGCGCCGCGCGCCAGGGTTTCCAACGCGGCGGCTCGCGACTCGTGTCATCGGCCATCACAGATCTTCCAGGCGCTCGCCGGGCAGCGCGTACTGAACCTTCTCGTACAGCGGGAACACGGTCGAATAGCCAGGCACCGGCGTCTGCTGGGTGCCAGCAAGGTGCGGGTAGACGTACATCACCAGGTCGGGGTTGGGTAGGCGCGGGAACTGGTTGTGGATCTCGTTGGCGGCCGTGCGGGTATAGGCACTCTGATCGCTGATCAGCCGCTCCGGATCGAGAACCGGCCTGCGCAGTTCGCTGCGGGCCTCCTGCAACTGTTGCTGAGTGCCGACCGAACCACTGCCATTCCAGATGTCCAGCATGGTTTGATCGCCATGAGGCAGCATTTCATCTTTGCTAGTGGAGCAACCAGCCAAGTGCAGGCTGAGCAGCAGGCTAATCCAGATCCAGTACCGAAATGGATGGGTTTTCATGATTCACTCTCCGGCCTTTGGGTTCGTAGTCGATGCTGATTTCATGGTCCAGGTGCAAGGCCACCTTGGCCCCGGGTGGGACGTAAATGGCCGCAAAGGCTTCACCGTAGAGCTTGTTGATCCAATCACGGATGTCGCCAATGCCACCGCTGATGACCGAGTTCAACGCGCTGTTGCCGCTGTTCTGGGTCAGGCCCAGGTTGCCGCTAGCCGAGTTGATGAATGAGGTATTGGTCTGTTCACTGCCCAATGCCGCGGCGAAGCCGGCACCGGCTGCAGTGATCAAGCTCTGGCTCCCCAGGTACTGCTGGGCATTGGAGCGGCGCTCGCCAGAGATGCACGGGATGCCGTAGGGATCAGAGATGTAGCCCAAGCCGCCCCAGATCTTCTCGGTGTCCGATGTCTGGGTGCTGGTGCGATTGCGGCTGACGACCTTCTGTGGCTGCGGCACCGTGCGAACGGTGCCGTCGCTAAAGACAAAGGTAATCGACTCGACCTGGCCACGTACGCAGGACAATGTCCAGTCGCCCGCGGCGGTGCCGCTCATGACTGCGCCGACGACGTCCGGCAGGTCGATGCCGTTCGCCGTGAGGTTGTCCGGTCCCACCAACACTTTGAACGGATAGGGATCGTTCACCGTGCCATCCACCGGCACCCGGCCAATCAGGGCGGTCATGGCGATGGAACCCATTAAGGTCGAGTTTTCGGGGATGGTGTAGACGGGCTTGGCACCTTCGGTGCGGTCTTGGGCGCCTTCCAGGTCGCGCTCGCCCTTGGCAACGGCACGTAAGTGGTCCTGGCCACGATCGATCGCGTTGTTGTCCAGACCGTGCAAGTCCTTGAATTTCGAGGTCAGTGTCGACAGCGGCCCACCGGATTTCGTGGTGTCCTGTTGGCTGGCGCGCGCATTTGACGGTTCGATCCACTGCACCACGCCAGCCGATGCTTGCGCGCCTGAAAATTGCTGCTCGTCACCTGGCTCGAGGCCAAAGCCCACGGGCACGTCGGACTTCGTTGTAGGCTTGTCGGTGAGCTGGTCCTTGAGCCTGGACAGCAGCCCTTGGGTTTCGCGGTGCTGTTGCTCCGCCTTCTGCCGGGCGTCGTTGGCCTGCTGGCGCTGCTCGGTGACCTGTTGGGTGACGCTGCTCAACGTGCTCTGGATGCGGGTGTCGATATTGCCTTCGCGCGTGCGTAACCGAGTGTTCTCGGTCTGCAGCGTATCGTTGCCTTTCTTCAACGACAGCATCTCGCTGCGCATCGCCTTGACTTGTCCGATCAACGTGGCCACGGTGTCGCGCGGGGTGTCACCAGCGATGCCCAGGGCCTTTGCCTGTTCCGGGCTGAGCGTTGCCTTGTCGGGATCGTGAGCGGGCTGGCCATCAGGCGCGGCCACCCAGGATTTGCCGATGATCAGTACGATCCCCAGAAGGACGCCGGGTACGAGCCACTTCAATAGGCTGTTAGCTTTCATGATCGGCAGCCTCCGGTGCTGGTGGAGGCAGCAGCAGAGCGTGCTTCAGGTCGCCACCGCGGGTGACGAGATAGGCCACGGTGGTGTCTTCAGGCGTGCCGGTATGACCGAGGTACACATGCTGGAACGTAGCGGCGTACAACGTGGCTTGCAGGTGGCGCGGGTCGAGCGAGACTTTGCCGGGTCCGCGATTCACTATCTTCACCGCCGTCACCCAGTAGTCGCCCAGGCGCCAGGCCGCCAACCCCTTAATCGAAACCCGTTCGGTAGGCAGCAATGTGCTGAGGGCGATGGAGTCGCTCAGCGGCACCCGACGTACACCGGGCAGTGGCGCCACCGTACGTAGAGGCGCATACAAGTTCTGCGCCGCATAGCGAGTGAGCACCACCGATACCGGGGTCGCTGCAGGTGCTGAGCCCCGCGCGATTTCCTCCTCCGGCGCCCGGGTCTGGGCGACGATCTTGACTGGTTCCAGCGACTCACTACCGTCGAGCGCTTCGATGTCGATCAGGATGATGTCCCCCGACTTCACCGACTGCAGTTGCAGTCGGGTAGGGGGAAGGGTTTCCGCGGCGCGCAGGTACACGGTTCCGCCGACGGACTGCACGCGCAGTTTGCTGGCGATCGCACTTGGCAGGCCGACACGGACATCTTCATCCAGCATCAGAATGCGCTCCCGGCCAACGGTGAGCGGGACGGCTAGCGGCAGGCGGTCCCAGTATTTGATCTCAACGGCGCCCGCGGTTGAGCACCAGCCTGCAACCGACACCAGAATCAGGATCAGGACACGCATCATTACCCACCTCCGGGCAGCGCCAACTTCTGCGGTGTGCCTTCGTAGCAGTCCAGGGCCAGGCCCCACTTGTTGTGTTCGGGGTCGACATCGAAGCGCACCACCCGCAGCGGATAGCGAACGACCACGCGCTTCACCGGCTCGGCGGCGTAGTATTCGTCAGCATTGAGGTCGAGCTTGACCAGCCAGCTGTGTGTATCCAGCTGCTTCACCCGCAAGTCGGGATCGTCGCTGTAGCCACGGCCCAGCACTTCGTACACACCGCGCACCCGGCCGCGCAGTTCACCTGCCGCCTTACGGAACTCGAAGTCGCCGTCGAAGAAGGTCTTGCACGCCGGGGTGAGGTAGGGTTGCAGGGCGAAGATGGCGCGGTGGTAATCGACTTCGCCGTCGGTGGGCCAGCGGTTGAGCTGGCCGAAGATGTACAGGGTGAAGGCATAGATGTTTTCGGGCGGCACGTCCCACCATTTTCGCGTGCTGCCGGAACGCAGATCGGGCGGCACGTGTATGGTCAGTTTAGAAGGGGCGGACTGCCAGCCGCACCAGAGTCCGGCGCACAGCACTGCCAGGACCGCCACGGCCAGGCGCAGGCTGAGGATATGCGCCTGCTGCGCATCTACCTTATTGCGGAAGCGGCTCATGTGGTGGCCCCCACATGCCGATGCGTACGCCGGACGGTCCAGGGGCCGGAATGCAGGATCAGTTGGCTGGTACCGATGCCCCAGTGCACCGCCAGTTGCCACTGCAAGCGCCGGTATACCCACGTTTCGGGGCGGGCACGCTTGGCCCGGCGCAGCAGTTGGCCGCCGCCGAGCAACACCAACGTCATGCACAGGAACATGCAGGTGGGGAGGGTGGCGAGGGAGGCGGTGGCTACCGCCAGCGGCGCACCGAGGATCACGCCCAGCGTGGCGCCGACGATCAGCGCGACCCACATCTCGTCGTTGGTGAGGCCACGGAGGACGGCCGGATCACGGTTGAGGCGCTCCGGCAGGAAGGTCAACGTGCCGTCAGGCAGGGTGGTAGGGGTGTCGGACATGGTGACCTCACAGAATCGTGGCGGCTTTGGTCAGAAACCACAGGATCACCACCACCAGCAGTGCGCCGACACCGACCACGGCGCCGAGGTCTTTCCAGGTTTTGCGCTGGTTCTGCACGTCGGCGTAGACGGTGAGCGAATGCCAAGCCACGCCCAGGAACGCGAGGGTGGCGATCAGCAGCCCGAGTAGGATGCCGCCGTCGTAGGCGTAGTTCTTGATGGTATCGATCAGCCCCGAACCTTCGCCGCGGGAGGGCGCTTCCATGGTCGGCAGGTCAGCCCAGACTAGGGTCGAGCCCAGCAGCACCATAGCGTCGAGCAGGGCTTTCGAACACGTATCCCGCAGCATGGCGAGCTGGCGGTGGCAACGGCGGGAGAAGTTCATGGCAAGGTCTCCTGATTTACGACAGCATGAAAAACATCAGCACGATCAAGACGAGGGCGAGGCGCAAAGTGCTGCCGCCAAGCGCGCCGAAATTAGTGTTGCCGGCCGCCCAGCCGCGGTAGCCGCTCCACAGCGCCCAGGCGCACCAGAGCAACGCCAGCACCAGAACCGAGGAGCGCCACAGCACCGAACTGAGCTGGGGGGTAAACCCGGCTACTGCGGAGAACGCGGTGAGTTGGGCGTCAGTCATGCTCATCGGGCGAGCTCGGGTGAGGCGCTTCAGCGCGATAGTCACTGGTCAGCTCGGCTAGATCGGTCGGCTGCGCTCGGGAGGGCGACAGGTACTTGCTGATGCCGCGGCGCATATGCTCGAGGTCGGCTACGAACCTCGGGTAGTCGAAGCGATAGCGAGCCCCACCGGCATCAGCTTGGCTACTGCGCGCGCGGTCGGCCAACTGTTCGATGACAGTGATCTGTCGCTGCAAAAGGCCCAAGTCCGAGCGCTCGCGAACGTCTTGAGCCGCGGCGGTGAGCGTTACCAAGTAGGCAAGTAGCAGGGGGTAGGACAAAGGTGTCATGGTGAAATCCAGCCAGGTATCTGGCATTCACCTTGATGAAACGGGCAGTTTTTGGCGTGTAATAAAGGGATCTTCGAGCCTTCGCTTTAGAAAATCAGAGCAGTACTGAGATTGGGTTGGAGGGGACGGTGCTGGTCTTGGAGGCTAACTCTACGCAGGCGGTCGTGCCGTCCAAAATTCGGCTCGGTGCGGCTGTAACTGCCCATGGCGTTCTCTCTAAGCGACTACCGATCAAGGGGTAACCTACTCAATGGCTGGGGCCGGCTTTTCAAGATCGGTTTGAGTCGCTACTTCATAGTGGTTTAGGTAGGCGACTTGGTGTTCAGTGCCGTGTGATCGAACAAACCTCTGCATCGCGTCCGACATTGGTGGTTCGATGAAAAAATCCCCGTACCGCTCAATGAATCCAGGCCAGTGTGCAGTCAGCAGCCCTTGGCTGCGGAATTTGGGGGCGACCCACACCCATGCAAGCGTCCACTGTTCGTCGCGCGGCCCCGGCTGTACCTTCGAAAATGCACATGCGCCGGCGATGGTACCGTCTGGACCGGCTGGCAACAGGTAACCATGCCAGCCACTTTTTACTGGGTTTACATCGTCCCCAGCCCACTGAACAAAGTCATAGCGGAAGTCGCGCTTGAATTTGACAGCCCGCCGGTACACCTCCTTTTGCATCCACATGGGCGCCTGGGTGTCGATAGCGATGAGCTGGCCCGTTTTCTCCAGGCGTTTGGCAAGTCGGGCGTTCGGAACAGGATCCAACAGTTGTGCTGCACGCCGATGGACTTGCCTATGCGCCCTGGTCTCTGACGGTGTGTTGGACAGATATGACAATCCGCAATAGCCACATTCGATATTTTCCTGCTTAAGCTCCCGGTGCCTGGGACCTCTCACTTCCAAAGAGCGCGCCTGCCCGGCCTGCCTGACCAACTTGTAGCGGTAGCCCGCAGGGCTTCGGAACGTATGCTCCGACTTTGCACCCGGTTCGGGTTTTGCCGTTGAGCGTAGGACCATACAGCGCCTGCCGGCCCACAGTTTGTAGGTCAAAATTGAATGTTCGGATGCAGTCAGCAGTGTGCGCGACTCGAGCCCTGGCAAAAGCGCATTCACCAGCAGCTCGGCGGAAACCATGATTCCGAGGTGTTCCATGTAAATAAGCAGGCCGACTGCGTCCGTTAGCTGAAAACCGACAAAACCAAAGGTGTCATCCCCAAGGTGCTGCGGCCGGAACAACAAGCTTCTGGCGGGGATCTCCGCCTGCTCGGCCAGCCACTCGATACAGTGTTCGATCTGGCCATAGTGGCGGCCCGGTCAGCAGCGCGTAGTCCCCAAAATCAGTGATTGTCACGCCTTGGTCACGGAGCATTTTCGTCTCGTAACTCGACAGCCTGGGCCTGGGTGTCAGCGCTGGCCGAATTTCCGTGAGCAGTTTGAACAGTCCCTCCAGCATCTCGCTCGAATTTTCGCCGGTCATAAAACCTCCTCGGCACTGTCAGCGTGCCGTGTTAGCAAGCACACAGTCAGTGTTGTCGATTGAAGTTTTGAGTCTTGCTCGATCATTGACGCGCTCCAAGCACAAGTTCAATCCGATCCTAATCGGGTCGTTGGAATCTAGCCCGAAATCGATCGATGGGTGAAGCATTCTCGAGCGTCCACTGGGGCGATGAGCTGCCAATCAAAGATATTTTTTGAACGTCGCAGCAGTGATCGCCACCATGCACCCCAGCAACGTGGCGCAAGGCAGCAAGACCCAATTGGGGTTGAGTGACCAAGGCAGAGAAAGGTAGATCAGCCACGGGCTCACCATCAGCGGCAGCAATGTCCGCTTCGCGCGGTGGTAGACAAAGCTGCTCTCCCGGCCCGCCCCAAACTTGCGAAGGTCGCGTCGCATCAACCCGTCCACGGCACCGGTGATCACCGCGAGCAGGAACAGGGGCGTAGCCAGAGCGAGGACAGCCAGGCGCACCACGAAAGTGAGGACCGTGAACAACGCTGCCAGCAGATAGTCCTGTACCACGACGTAGACTTGGGCAAACTGCCCTTGCAGTGACGGCTCACGACTGAGCAGCTTCAGTTGGGTGTCGGATTGTGCCCATCCGGACCGGACCACGACCCACTCATTGAGGTGTTGAAGTACTTTGGCGGTTGCTTGTGCCGGTTCTTGTACGAGCAGTGAGCTCTTGAAATGGTCGCTGAGCCAGACCAGTTCACTCAGCCACATGGCATGGCTATGATGCCAGCCCTGTTCCGGCCAGAACCACAGCATGCCCACGAACTCCAGGACGATGGAGAACAGCAGTGAGGCGAACAGCAGGCCGAGTAACTTTAGGCACAGCTCGACCGTGCCGAATATGAACCTCGAACTTCGTTGAACAGGTGGTTGGCTGGTTGCAGTGGTGGGCATATGAACTCCAGCGCTATGGGGTTGTTGTCGGAACACTTATGGTGTGCGTCTACGCCCAGGCGGTGGCATTTCGGGATCGAAGTCGACTGTCGGCGCACCTTCTGCGCTGGTCCACCAATTACCCGCGTTGGCGTTGTACGTGTCGCGCATGCACGCGGCCAGGGTCTGCAGATCCGCTGGCATCGCATCGTCGCTGGCCGGTGTGGGCAGCGGCATGCGCACCTTCCACAATTGCCCGCCTTCTTGGAATGAGAACATCTGCCCCTTGGGCAGGGCGATGATGTGTGCGGGCTCGATCAGGGGGACGGCGGTGGTAGTGACACGGTCCTGCGAGGAGGAGGTGAAGTCCGTACGTGCTTCGGGGTCTGCGGTGTCCGTCGCCCCAGAGACCAGCGTGCGGGTCTGCACGTTGACCTTGGGCAGTTGATTGGTCAGCAGTTCCGCGGTCGCGGTTTCCCGTACACGGAGCATCTGCAGGGTGTTGAAGTTGCCGATGACCTGGCCGGCTTTGGCCCGGCTGCCGATGCGCGCCTCGATGTCACTCAAGGTCTGGGTGTAGGCAGTAACTTGGATACCCGCACCGCCGCCCTTGTTGATCAGCGGGATGAACTCATCGCCCATGAGCTCGTTGAACTCGTCGGCGTGCAGGTTGATTGGCACTTTTTCCGCCGCGCTGAAGGAACCCGGCAGGCCGTGATCGATGCCATGCTTGTAGATGTGCCCGGCCACGGAGACCAGGTCGGCAAACATCGAGTTGCCAACGGCGGCGGCGACTTCGGCATCCGACAATGCATCCAGACCGACGTAGACGATGCCACGCTTGCGAATGATCTGCAGCCAATCGAAGATCGGCCGCGGATCGTCCAGGTCGGCGTAGTTGGGGGCCAACAGTTGCGCCGTCTTGCCACTGGTGAGCTTTTCCAACAGGGGCAGTAACGAGGCGACGATCTTGTCGAAGTAGGTGCGGTCATAACGCACGGCCGAGCGCAGACCATCCATCACCGGGTTAAAGATGCGCTTCGCAGCCAGGTACTGCTCGATGGCGACCACTCGCTTTTCCCGGCCAATCATGTGCCTTGGCACATTTTTCTCGTTGAGGCGACCTTCTATTTGCACGATCGATTCCCAGGCCTGCGCGTCGTGGTGGGCGAAGAAATGTTGAGCATATTCGATGAACAGCGCGTCGATGTTCACCACATGGCGCTGGATCTGCAGGTAGTCTGGACGCCGGCCCAGTTCGATCAGCGCCCGGGCAATGATGTTCACAAAACGCCAAGCGAACTCGCGAAATGCTGCGGAGTTGCCTTCGCCGCTTAACTGTCCGGCGATACGGGTAGCCACTTCCGAGATGCGACCGAAGCGGCCGATGGCGTTGTAGCGTGCGGAGATTTCCGGCCACCCGAGGTGAAAGACGTAAAATTCGTGTTCGCGGCCGGCGCGCCGTGCCTCCACGTACATGCGCTTGAGCAGGTCGGCGTCGCCCTTGGGGTCGAAGACAATCACCACCTCTTGAGTTGGCCGGTGGATGTCCTGGGTGATGTAGACCTCCGCCAGACGCGTCTTGCCGACCCGGGTGGTGCCCAACACCAAGGTGTGCCCAACACGCTCACCCAGCGGCAAGGTAGCTTCCTGCTCACTCGGCTCGACGCCGTGCAGCAGCGGCGAGCCCCCAACCGGTGGCAGCGGGCGTACCGGATTGAGTGGGTTGTCCCAGGCGGTCAGGCGGGGCAACAGCGAGAGCCCTGAAGGCGCCTTTTCCAACAGACGCTCTAGGCGCCTGGCCCACCGATAGGCAACCGATTGGTTCACATAGCAGGCCAGCGCCGGGTCCTGAGCCTCGAGCAGGCGCTGGGTGTGCAGGCGAGTCCAGCGGAAACCACGCCCCATGAACAGACGCTTGCGGCTCACCGGAATCTGTCGACTGGTCAGCGAGTAGCGCGGCAGGCGACGGATGTTGTGTCGATAGCGCAGGACAATCCGGGCCTCGTTGAGCCGCTTGATGCCGAACGCGGTGTAGGCCAGGGCCATGCCCATCCCCACCTCGGGCGACAGTGCCACCGCCCAGGGCGAGTGTAAGCAGAGAGCGCCGGCACCGGCGCAGATGCCCACGGTGTACAGCTCAACTGCAGGGCGCAGCAGTGACTCCATCGCATGGTCGCCCATGATGATCCCTCATTGTTCCAGGCCAGTGGGCGTGATGAGCACCGGGTAGTGCCCCAGTTCCAGCCGTTCGGCGATGTCGTCGCCACTCACCGGCCAGATGTTCAACCCGGGGGCCGCCGCCTGGATGCGGCGCAGGCCCTGAGCGTCTGCGACCTCGACCGCCAGACCGCTGGCGCGCAGGTCCTGCAGGGCCTGCGCGTGCCGCGACAACCAGTCCAAAGAGGCGGGATCCTGCCCGACCAAGAACAGTGGAGTGATGCCCGGCAGGTCCAACGTTCTATGTGGCACGGTGCCCGGTGTGAGGCGCGCGCTGTGCACCGGCAGCACCCAGTTCAGCGCGCGTGGATCTGGGGCTTTGTCGGGGGCGGGCAACTCCAAGACGGCATCGGGCAGGGGATTGGCGGGGGCATCGAACGCGGTGAGGGACAGCCACTGACAAATGGCCAGCGCCGCCAAACGCGAGAGACTCATGGCTGTGACCCTCCGCGAAGGGACGCGATCGCTTGGATGCGCTGCCAGTGCCGACTGAACTGTGTACGGTAGCGCGCCGCGGGCGCACCGCCGGCCGGTCGGTGATAGCGCCCAGCAGCCACGACCCAGTCACCCACCTCGGCATAGTGCGCACGCAGCAGCTCGGCGGTGACGGCCAAGTTCGCCCGTGGATCGAGTGCACTGCAGGCGCTGGGGTAGCGGTCCGGGTGGTAGCCAAGGTTGGTCTGCCCCAGACCGACATCGATGCGCTTGGGGTCATAGCGTGTGAGTTCCAGGCTGAGTGCAGCACAGGCCTCATCGCGACTGGCAAAACGCTGCGGTGTGCCGGCGACATTCAAGGTCCAAGGCCAGGGCATGATACGCCCGCGTAGCGGGGTGCCGCTCTCCTGCAGGGCGATGGCGAACAGCACCGAGGCGGGGATGCCAGCCCGCGCGGCGGCCAACTGGTACGCGGGCGGAGGCAGGGCGTCCGCCTGGGCGACGGCTACGCTGATCAAGGCCAGCGCGAGGATCAGTCGATACGCTGCCATTTCCCGTCCACCTGCTGAAAGCGCGCCGGCAACGGGCGGGTGGCGCCCAGGGCGAACCACCGGCCGCGGTCGTGGTTTAGGGTGACCTGACCGCTGCTAACCTGGGCTGGAGTAATGCCAGCGCCACGCGCCCAGTTTCTGAGATTCGCGTCGTCACCCTGGCTGCCGACCAGGTACACGTCCAGGCGGGCGCCGGCACGGAGCCACTGCTGGGTGTTGGTCGCGCAGGCCGGGCAGCGTTCTTCCACGAACAGGGCATAGCGGGTGTTGCTCGACGTTGCAGACTCATCGGCCAGACCCTGCACCGGCAGCATTCCCGGAAACAGTCGTGCCCACGTGGCGGTGTAGGCCTTCTGGTAAGCCAGCTCGCGTTCGGCGCGTTTGGCTTCGAGGCGAACCTGCAGTTCGGCGTAGCGTTGCCGCTCCTGCTCAGAGTCAGCCTCCACGCCCAGGGTGGTGAGAGGGTCGAGCTGCGGCGACCAGTAGTGGCGAGGCCCGGCCTGCAGTTGCTCAAATTTGGCCCATTCGTCATCCGTTAGCCCCCACACTTTGGCCTGTGTCGCGTCCGAAGGCTGGCGATCCAGTGGTGCCTGATCGCTGTACTGCTGGTCTGAGCCGAGCCTGTTCGGTGCACTCCATCTTGGCTCTGCCAGCAGGCAGGTGGGGAGCAGGATCAGCGAGAGGGCGGAGAGTCGCAGCATAAACACCTCTTCACGGCAGGGGCAGTGTGCGATCGCCATGGCCGGGGACGTGGAACACGGCCTCGTCCTCGCGGA
Organism: Pseudomonas sp. CCI1.1; assembly: GCF_034348165.1. Classification (NCBI taxonomy): domain Bacteria; kingdom Pseudomonadati; phylum Pseudomonadota; class Gammaproteobacteria; order Pseudomonadales; family Pseudomonadaceae; genus Pseudomonas; species Pseudomonas sp. CCI1.1. The sequence continues at coordinate 2,186,139 of NZ_CP133780.1, read as the reverse complement.
TCGTGCGCAGCTGCCAACCGTTCAGGCTGTCGCCGGGCTGCAGCAGGTGCACGGTCGACAGCGAGTGGGCACCGGTGGGCAGGGCGGCAACGAACCTCACCACGCCTCGGGTCTCGATACCCAGCAGGGTTAACGGCGGCGCCGGGGCTTTGGCCTTGGCTTTCTGGCTCACGGGCGCCGCCGGTCGTGTGTCGGCCGCGGGCACGGAGGCTCGTGCCGACAGGGTCTCAAGCGCAACTTCTGTCCTGCCAAGCCTCTGTTCCAGTGCACTAAAGTCGGCGCTGCTCGGCCCACTCGGTGCCGCTTGAACGGCCTTAAGCGACACGGCCATCTCATCCAACTGCTGGCTGATCGTCGTCTGCGCCGAAGCGTGCTGACCTTGCGCGTCTCCCAGCGCCGCCACCTGCGGTTGCAGTGTCGCGAGGGTATTGCCGAGCGCATCGATGTCGCGCCGCAAGGCGGGCGCCGGGTCGGCGGGGGCAGCGCGGGCTGCGGCCTGGAACTCGGCCAGTTGCTGGTGTTGGTTGTACGTTTCGCCAGCCAGCACGGCGGCGCCAAGGCATAGGCCGCCGATCACTAGGGCCTGAAAACGGTCGACCTTCATGGCGCAATCTCCGATGTCGAGAGTGGCGGTTTGGGCTGTGGCGAGCGGAGGGTGTAGCAGACGGTCCGGTCGACCGGATCGATGTTGATCCTCCAGGCGGGACCGCCGATGATGGTCAAGGCGTCCAGCAGCGAAATCGGTCCGAGTTGGTGGTGCACGGCGGGTAGTGGGCGGCTGAACAACCGATCTACCGCTGCGCTGTCGGGGCAGAGTGAGTAACCCGACCGTTGCAGCACGTGACGCAGTGCCTCCCCGACATTCGCGTGCAGAGCAGGCGCGATCTGCACGTTAATGAGCTGATACAACGGCTGGCGCTGCTCCAGGGTCGGCTGTGTATTAGCCAGGGTGTATCGGTCCTGGCGGACCCATAAAGGTAGCGTGGGTTTCTGCTTCTGCAGTGAGGCCGGCGATATTGATGGCGCTGCTGGGGCGGGCGCCGGTGGCGACGTGTTGCAGCCGGCCAGCGCGATCATCAGTCCGAGGGTGGAGAGTGTGGGGGTATGCATGTCCGGGTCTCGACAGAAGTTGCCGATACCTTGGCGAAAGTGCGAGCCGCGCTCATACCGAAAAACCGAATCTGGCCGTCCGGATTACCGAGAAGCACTCATGAAAAAGGCGCCCTGTGGGGCGCCTTGGGTCAGTCTTCAGTGAATTGGGACAACTCCGGGAGTGGCGCTGCGTCGGGGTCAAAGATCAGCAAGCGGGTGTCGGCGTGACCTGCCAGAAGCAACAGCTGTACAACACGGGCGGGACATCGTCATCGCGCATGCGGGTGCTGACTTCGCTGGCGCTGCAGCCGCAGTGCCCTTCGGCCTCCATGCTCCAGGAGGTCGAGTACAGCTTGCACCCCACGGCATGGCTGCTGAGTTCGAAGCACTCGAAGAAGCCTGTCGGTGAAGGGTGCCAAGCGCGCTCTTGCAGGTACTCGAATTCCGTCGTTGGCAGGTGGGCAGAGCTGGTCTCCCAACTGCGGCTGTAGTGCCCCGTGGAAAAGGCCAACAAGTCGATCAGGGTCCGTGCTGCCTCTTCGCTGGGGAGGTCACCAAGATGCATCGGGCATCCAAGTTGATGGCCGATGGTCTGCTAGATCACGCTACTCCCCAGGCCGGCGCCCAGGCAGCGCATGCGGACAAATCTGGGCACGCTTCGGCCGTCGGTGATGACCGCGCAGTTGTCATCGAACAGGCAGGGTTGGAATTGATGCCCTCATTGGGCAGTTGGATTTGCGCCGGGTGCAGAGGGCGGTAGCAGGGTGGACAATTGTCGGCCTAGCTGATTTGGACGACGCGTTCGTAGCTCAGGTCGCGGAAACCGCGAAGGAAGGGATTGCGAAAGGATGGGGGCATGATGGTTCTCAAGAGGCGCAGAGGCCACCCCGAACTGGCGGTGACCTCCTGGGAGGGAGTGGGCTGTCAGATCCAGCCATTTTCGGCGAGCGAAAGCGGGGTGCCTGAGCCGACGATGATGTGGTCCAGGACGCGCACCTCAACCAGGGCCAGGGCCTCGGTCAGGCGTTTGGTGAGTACCCGGTCGGCGGGGCTCGGTTCCGGGCAACCGGAAGGGTGGTTATGACAGAAGATCACGGCGGCGGCGTTGTGCTCCAGCGCCTTGATCACGACCTCGCGTGGATAGACGGAGGCGCCGTCGATGCTGCCGGTGAACAGTTCGTCAAAGCTGAGCACGCGATGGCGTGAGTCCAGGCAAAGCAGCGCGAACACCTCGTGTTGGTAAGGGGCGAGCCGCAGTTTCAGGTAGGCTGCAGCGTCGGAGGGGGTCAACAGCAGTTCGCCGCGCTGGAAGTAACGTTGATCCAGCAACTGCAGGGCTTCGGTGATCAGTGCATCCTCATGGGCGCGTTGGGCCAATGCCGGGTCGAGCGCGTCGACCAGGTTCAGGGCAATGTTCATGGGCAATTCCTCGTAGGAGATGGAGCGCCCCCTGGGGGAGTGCAGGATTCACAGACGCGTGAAGCGATGACGCGCACCGTGTAGCGGGCTTTGGCATCCCTCGCACGCTCGGGTGGAAAAGGACTCGATGCCGGCGCCGTTCTGCAGATCGAAATCGGCGCTCAGTGGCATCAGGGCCTGCAGTTCGGTGCGCAGGTGCGCGATGCGTTGCTCGATTTCAGCCTCGCTGTAGTACAGCGAAAGCGCGCTGAAATCGTCATGCGCGACCGCTTGCAGGCATTCCTCGCAGAGCCAGAAACTTTCCATGACGGCCTCCGACGTGAGTGGATAACAGGCGCTCGTGGGAGCGCCTGTTGGTGGCGGTCAATGTGCCTCAGGCAGACTGACGTGCTGCGGTGGAATTGCGCGCGGGGGCAGAGGCGGGTTGGTGCTGTTCGGCGACGGTGTCGGCTTGGTCCGATTCCGCTGCAGCGTCGATAGCGGCGGGGGAGTCGGTGCGAGCAGGTGCTCGGTAGCTGAACTGGCCATCGACCTTGATCCACTCGATGAAGATCAGCCGGCCTTTGAGGCTGGCACCGGGTTGGCCTTTACGCTCGCCTTTTTCGTAAAGAAAGGGGTCAACCCAAAGGTCGCCAATGCGAAACGCGATCAGGACCTTACGTTCAGCACGGACGTCTTCCAGGTGTTCACGAATCAGCCGTTCGGCTTCACCGCTGGAGACCTTGCAGTCGAAGCGCGTGTACTCGACGTCGTCCGAGGCACCGTGTAAGGCGGCAATGTCACAGGCCATGAACGGTTGCCCGCGACGTACAGGGACTTCGCGAACGCGGTTTAAGTAACCAATGCCTTGGGTGTGCAGGTTGAAGTAGGTGGTGGGAGCATTATTGCTTGCAGTGGTCATGGTGGATCTCCTGTTCAGCAGAAACGCGGATATCCACCGGCCCTGGCGGCTGGTGAGTTCCGCAAGGTGGAGGTGCAAAGAAAGCGTGATCGGTAGAAGGGCGCTCATCACCGAAAGTTCGGTGACCGTGCGAGCTGCCGAGCGCTGATCGCACTGGGGGAGAACCACCCGAAACGGGCGTAGCCTTAAAGGTTCCAGCTACCTGGACGCTGTCAACGACAGCGGTGTGCAGTTCATCTATAAAACGGCGCCAACGACTCGTCAACAGTCGATTGGGGGAGGCTTGGACGGGCGGAAGTGGGTGGCACTCAATGGATTCTGCGTGACGAAAAAATAGCCCGACGGTCATCAGGCTAGGAAGAGCTAGACCACCCTTGACCCGGTAACGTGACACCGGACTTCATCGCAAAACCTCCGCTGTCGATCCACCTGGATCAACCGACCCTTGTCGTGGCCTGGGTCGAAATCAACTGGCACGCATCCGCGCACAAAAGGTGCCCAGTGTTTCGCCGGCGGGCACCGGTGCTGAGCATCGTCGCCAAAGCGGATGACCCCTGAGACCTGACACCAAGCCGCACGGGTCATCCACTTTGGGGACCTGAAACGCTGGGGAGAAATCCGAAGAAAAAGTGAAATGCGGCTCCGAACTCTTCGAGTCTGACCGAGCTGCCCGGAGCGAATCGGTCTGGGGTCGCCAAGCGGCGACGGACCTGATCACTACACCAGTGCTGCCGTACGCCGTCAAGTCACACATGCCCGCTCAGAAGGCGCCTGGCTGCTTGGTGCGCTTGGGTTTGGCGACCGGCTTGGTGCCCTTGCACTCGGGATAGCGGGTGCACGACCAGAAGCTGCCGGTGCGGCCTTTGCGCTGGTGCATGGCGCTGCGGCACACGGGGCAGCGCGGGCCTTTGGTAAGCGTTGGCGGCATGGTGAGCGAAGCGTGGCCATGCACCAGCCGGGTCAGCCATTCCGCCTGCCTGGCGAGGAAGGTTTCGACGCTCAACTGTCCCGTCTCAATACGATCAAGTGCCTGCTCCCAGAGTGCGGTCAGCGCCGGATCGGCGACCTCCGCCGGCACGGCCTCGATCAAGGTGTGTGCCGCCGCCGAGGCGACTAGGTTGCGTTTTTTCTTGGTCAGGTACCCGTGATCGATCAGGCCCTGGATGATCGCCGCTCGGGTGGCCTCGGTCCCGAGGCCGCAGCTGTCCTTGAGTTTTTGTTTGAGTCGTAAGTCATCCACCTGGTTGGCGATGGTTTTCATGGCCTTGACCAGTGTGCCTTCCGTATAGGGCTTGGGGGGCTGTGTGCGCTGCGCGTTGACCGTGGTGTCGGTCACTGCCACCGCTGCCGACTCGCGCAGTGTGGGCAAGCGTTGGGTTTGCTCTAGAGGTTCGTTGCCGTCGGCCTCGTCGATCACCGCCTTCCAGCCGCGTGCCAGGATTTGCTTGCCGCGCGCCAGTAACTGATCTTCGTCACTGTGCAACACCACCTGGGTTTTCAGGTACTCATGGTCGGGCAGAAATTGTGCGAGGTAACGGGCGCGAATCAGTGTGTAAACCGCCCGCTCGCGTTCGGAGAGCTGGGTCAGGTCTAGCATCACAGCAGTGGGGATGATGCCGTGGTGGGCGGTGATCTTGCTGCTGTTCCAGGCCCGGGAGCGTCGGCTGGGGTCAGCCTCCTTCAGCCATTGTCCGAGTGACGGGGCGGCCGCCGCCAGGGCGTGGAGTACGCGCGGCACCTCATCCAGCATGCTTTCCGGCAGGTAGCCGCAGTCGGTGCGTGGGTAGGTCGTTGCCTTGTGGGTTTCATACAGGGCTTGGGCCACCGCCAAGGTTTCCTGGGCACCGAGGCCAAGCTTAGCCGAGCAGATCTCCTGCAGCGTGCTCAGATCGAACGACAGCGGCGGGCCTTCGCGCACGCGCTCGACCTCGATGCGGCGGACCTGGGCAGTCCCCTGCTGGCTCAAGCGTCGCGCCGCGCTCTGTGCGACCACTTCGTGAATGCAGTGACCGGCTTCGTCACAGGCTGCGGTCGGTGGCTGCCAGCGCGCCTGAAAGAGCGTCCCGTCCGCCTCCAGCTGCGCATCGACCGTCCAGAACGGCTGAGACTCGAAGCCTGCTATCGCCCGATCACGCTGGACCACCAGACGCAGCGTCGGCGTTTGCACACGCCCCACCGGCAGCAGGCCGTCGAAGCCGGCGCGGCGCCCGAGCAGGGTGAAGAGCCGGCTCAGGTTGATACCCACCAGCCAGTCCGCGCGTGAGCGTGCCAAGGCGCAGTGGTACAGCGGCAAGGTCTGCTCACCTGGGCGTAGCGTGCCCAGTGCACGGCGAATCGAGGCATCGTCGAGGGCGGAGAGCCACAGGCGCAGAATCGGTCCCTGGTACTGACAGCGCTCAAGGATTTCCCGAGCGATCATCTCGCCTTCACGGTCGGCGTCCGTGGCGATGACCACCTCGGAGCAAAAGCGCAGCAGTTGCTGAATGACCTTCAGCTGGCTGGCGACCTTGGGTTTGACCACCAACTGCCAGTGGGCAGGGATGATCGGCAGGTCCTCCAGCGACCAACGTTTGTAATTACCGTAAGCCTCAGGCGGTGCTGTTTCCAGCAGATGGCCCATGCACCAGGTGACAGTGGCCCCCTGGCCTTGCAAACAGCCGTCGTCACGCCGGCTGGCCTGCAGCACGCGGGCGATGTCGCGGGCTTGAGATGGTTTTTCGCAAATAAACAGGCGCATACGAGGGCCCTCTCGGTGAGGTACCGATAGGGTGGCGGTGTGGCGTGAGAGAACCAGCGAAAACCCGAATGCGCCGAGATCATATCGGCGGTTCAATGGCGGTGAAAGGTTACTTCCTTCGCGCGAGGTGAGCGGCCAGCGTTTGCAGAAACTCCAAGGCAAACTTTTTATCTGCTTCGCCAAGCTCGTTGATCAGGGACGCAATTCTCTGGCCTTGGTCCTGGGGGCGAGGACTGATGGCTAGCAGCAGCTCATCGGCGGGACAGCCGTACATATCGGCCAACTGCAGCAGCTTGTTGACGGTCAGTTCGACCACGCCGCGTTCAAAGCGCGATACGGCTTCGGCGCCGATTTCCAGACACTCGCCGACTTGCTCTTGGGTCAAACCACGTGCGCGGCGATATTTCGCCAACTGGCGACCGATGTGTTGTGGGCTAGGCTCTTTGACTGGCAACGGGGGCGCTCTCCAATTCGACCCGTATGGTTGACCAGCAACCCGAATATATGAACGCCTTGTAAGGTTGACTAGCAACCCTATGAGGCGTATCACTCAAATTGAGTGTGATAACCCACCTGTCAAAACGGAGGTTACGGCTTGGACGGATCTAACGAGCGTGAGGCAGATGCGTTAGCGCTCAAGGCCTACGAGTTGTTCATGGCAACCCACCTGGAACCGGACAATCCGAAGGCGCGCGCGAGGTTGATCGCATGGGTTCAGGAAAGCCAGGCGCACTGGCGGGCATTTCTTGCTCTGGACCAGTACCTGGCTGAGGTGACGCAGCTGCTGGATGCTGATCAGCGGGGAGAGCCCCGGCGGCATTGAACCACCTGCAGTATCCAGCGTTGCGCGCCGAGCGGGCAGCGAGTCCTCAGGGGTATCTCGCTGCAGGCCGTGATTCCTCTGAGGACCACCCGCTTAGCCGGTCTTGCGTGGGGTCTTCTTGCTAGCCCCCTTGCGTCCGGAGCCGCTGCTTTCATTGGCCTTTTCGCGCATGGACACCGAGGCCAGACGGTGGGGCAGGATGCCGATGCGTCGGGCCTCCACCTTGAACGTCACCCGCGCGTTGTCCTCGCTGTCCTCCCATTCATCCTTGACCGTCCGGCCCTCGACCAGGATGCGCATGCCTTTCTGGTACAGGGTGCTCCAGTGCTCGGCGTCCCGGTGCCAGAGCTCGACGGGGGCCCAGTAGCCGCCGCGATCCTCGTAGCCGCCTTCGCGCGGTACCGGATTGTCGAAATAGACATTCAGCCGCAACAGGCGTCGCGGTTCATCCGGGGGGTTGTTGAACTCCTGAAACTCCGGGGCGCTGCCGATGTTGCCTTCACCAACAAAAAAAGTGCTCATGCTTGCTACTCCTTGGTGGGGGAACGGGATAGATCGAAGAGGGTCTCGGCGGCGTGCAGCTTGCTGACGCCGGTTTCGGCCTGGCGATACAGTGACTGCAGGCTACTCATCTGCAGGTTCAGGGTGACGCGGTTGACCTCCAGTTGGTACAGCGCCTCCCGCAGCGAAGGCGCCAGATGCGGAAGCGCCATCGCTTGCTGCCACACCTGTACCCCCATGCGCTGGAAGTCCGAGCTGCGCCAGCGCAGGAAATCGGTTCCGGAGGCGCTGTGCTGGACGACCAATCGCAGGTCCAGCAGCGAGAAGGGAGACTGCGCCATGATGGTCAGCATCACCCCCATCAGTCCGGCGACCCTGGCGCGCAGGCGCAGGATCGTCTCGGCGAACTGCTGCAGATCCCCCTTACCCTTAAAAGGCTTTAAAAGGCCTTTTAGGGAGGCACCTTGTTCGAACTCGCGATAGGCATCCGCTGACAAACGCCGGGCGATTGCCTCGGCCAAGGTCATGCTTCACCCCCTTCAGACGGAACGTCCTGTGCGGGCTGAGCCTCTGCCTGATCCGGCTCATCGCGAATCGAGGCCGTGGAGCCGCGCGCGATGGGTGGGGCAAATTGGGAGCGGCGGCTGCCCTCGAGAATGTTTCGCGGTGGCGTGCCGAACTTGTCAATGGCCTCGCGGGCGCGGGCGTTGTTCGCGGCCATGTCATCCCGGCTGACCCCGGCCAGGCGGTAACGCTGCGCTAAACCGAACAGGCTGCGCAGCAGATGGGCGCCACGATCGATCCAGACCTCCATGTCGCTGCGGCCGATCAAGGCGGTGTGATGGGCGAGCAGCACGCGGCGCACCAAGGTGTCGTAGTCGGTCAGCAGGTAGACCGCGAGAAAGCCGAGCTGGCTGCCGATGAACAGCGGCAAAGTGACTGGATGGATGTTGAGGTTGTCGCCGACATCGACTTGGGTGGGCAGGTCGCGTTCCACCTGGCTGATCTGGCTGGTCAATGTAAGCATTTCGGCCTTGGCCTGCAGCAGCTTGTCTTCCAGCTGGAGCATGAACCAGTCAGCGAATGGGTCGTCCTGGCTGCTCGCGTGCTTGAGCAGGTTGGTGACGCTGATGTAGCCGGCCATGCCCATGATGGGGTGCACACCTTCGCGGGCCATGCGGCCTTGCCACAACCGCGCGGCATGATGGGTGTGCAGCGTGAGGGTGATGCTGCTGCGCAGGGAGCCCAGGTTGAGCTGATAGTGATCGACCATCGCCAGTACCTCGCCGTCGGAATGACGCAGACAATGGGCTGTTCAGTGAGGCACGGCGCGGATCAACGCGAAGGTGGTTCACTCGCATTTACAGGCAGTGGGTTTCCCTGGATTTGATGGCACCGGCATTGATTCCGCTGACGTCCAGTCTTAAGGCGCTGCGCCTATGCCGCGACAACGTTGCTTCAGTTCCTCCAGGCAGGCCAAGGCGAGTGGAGAGGCCGTGCGTTCGCCGCTACGCCGTGGACGCTCGCAGGGCGGTTCCACCTTCGGATCGCTGTGGGACGTGGTCACTGGTGTAGTCGTCTCGGCACGGGCCGCCCACAAGGTAAATTCCCCTTGGCATGCGCGCTTGATCAAGCCCATCAGGTAGGCAACCGGTTTGCGGATCTCGCCGCGGGCGCACCGCACCGCCGCTTCGTTGATCACTGCTTGTTGCTGTTCAGGTTTGAGCTGGCGCATCGCCTGGATGGCCAGGCGACGCTCGGTTGGGCTTAGTGGTAGGTCTTCTGGCCATCGGGCTTGGCCAAACTCCACCTGCGCCAGTACCGTACTTGTTTTGCTTTTCTCTTTTTGTACTGTACGGTCGGCGTCGGCATTCCGAATCACAGTCGAAATCGGCGCGTTGCTGCAGGGTTCGGAATCCGCTGGCGATGCGCCTGCAGTTTGAACCTGGTGGCTTTTTCCAGGTTCGGAATTTTCCGCACCTTCGCTGGTTAGCGGTAGCGATTGCTGCTGAGCTGGCATAGCAGGTGAGGCGAGTTTCTCCTTATCGACCGCCGCCACTTGTGGGTCTGCGTAAAGCTCCTCAATCACATGCTGCGCCACGTCACGCACGCCTTTCGTGGCGTGGGTGAGGTTCTGCTGGAGCAGCGATGCGTAGCCGCCGTCGAGCTCAAGCTGTTCGGCGGGAGTCAACGGGTCACCGTGCAGCACGTAAACGCAGCCCCGCAAGCAGCCTTGCGCATCGCGGGATCGGTCGACCAAGCTGAGCCAGCGGGTCGTGCGGAGTACGTTGAGCGCTCGGGCGATGGTTTCGCGTGATGCCTGGGAACCGCAGGGGCTGGTGGCCAGGTAGGGCTGCAGGTCCTGGTAGCGAGGAGTTTTCACCCGGCGTTCGGTGATCAACCAGCGCAACACCTGCCAGGTGTTGCGCTCCAGCGGCGTCAGCCGGCGATCAAGCAGCAACGCTTGGGGCAACGGATCATTGTCGCCATAGTAGATGGTTCGTAGCGGTGCCTCCGCAGTGGAGGCAGCCATTTGGGCCTGTGACGCCTGCCACTCCAAGCGTCGCCGGAGCGCGTCGTAGCACTGGCGCACCACATCCTGCCAGTCGACCTGGTAGAAGTTCAGCATGGCGCACCTCCGTACAGTTCAATCTGCTGCCAGATCAGGGTCAGGCTGATGTGTTGTTCCTCCGCCAGCATCATCATCGCGTCCAGTGGATCGTTGTCCGGATCGTCTCCCCGCAGTTGGCTCCAGCGGTTCCATACGGCATGTTCTTGCGCTTCGCTGAGCTGAACCGGTCGACCGCGGTGGGTCTCGATTTTAAGCACGCGACGACGCAGCGCGGTTTCCGAATGGTCCAGGCCAAAGCAGCGGTACATGATGCTGGAACTCGCGCCTAATTTGAGAGCCCGGTTGATCAGCCGCTCGTTTTGTTCGTCCCGTTCGGCCTGGGCGATGAGGCGTCGCAGCACGGTCGTGTCGACTTTGACCTCCACCCAGGCTATGGACGAGTGCGCCAGATGGGACAAGGTGGTTGGTGGTAGCGACTGCAGTACCTCGATGTCTTCATCGGCCAGCCCCAAGGCCTTGCACCGCTGCAGGCGTCCATGGCGCAGCTCATACAACACCTGGTTCAACATGGCGTGGTTCAATAGGTTAAAAGTCGTGGTCATGAGGCAGTTCCTCACGTTAACGAGTGGGCGACAGCGTCATATCGATCAGCCGCCGGGCGTGGCGGATCAACGCAAATAGTTGCTCCAACTGGGCATCGGGGAGCCGCTCGAGGCCAACTGTCAGAGAGGGGCGTTCGGCAAATGGCAGGTCGTAGGCCCCGATCAGCAGCTGACCAAACAACGCGGCCGGCAACTGCTGACGTTGTTCCCAGGCCACGTCATCTTGCAAACGCAGCAGGGCTGAGAGCAGAAGCTGAATGCCGGTGTATCGCGGGCTGAGCCGCTCGCGGTACTCCAATGACAGGGTGAAGCCCAGGCCGTCAGCTTGCGGCCTGACCAATGCACTGGCGTCGGCATATTTGGCTAGATCGGTCGCCAGTGCAGCGCAGGTCTCGCGCAAGCCACGGATGCCATCCAGCATGGTGGTGTGGGGTGTAGCTGAGCTCACCGGTGACTGAACATCGTGAATACCGCCGGGCTGCTTCACAGCCGGCAGCTCGTCGCTTAATGCCTGTCGAATATGGGAAAGGCGGGGTTCTTTCGCCGACATTGGGTCGCCGCCACTTCGTCGTTGCTCGGGACTGGACGACTCGATTGATGTTTCGGAGGCGTCCATGTTTTCTGGTGACGGGTGTGGAGGATCGTCTTCCAAGCTTTGAGGCAGAGGGTGAGCGTTGTTTGAGGCGTGAGGCGGCACACGCTGTTCCTGGTGCATTTCCAGGGCCAGCAGGCGGGGCGTCTGGTTCAGGATCACGGCCATTTTGGCGATCAGCTCGTCCTGCAGCTCACTCGCATCCAGTTCGGATTTTTCACCGTCGAATGTCGACAACACCTCTAGCCACAGCAGCGCGAATTGTTGGGCATCACCGAAATATTGGTTCCAGGTCGACTCCGCTCGGCGCCGCAGTGTGATGAGCCGCTCGATAGCGGGCTTGCCGAGACCTGCATAGAGGACCTGTGGAATTGCAGGTAGCAGATGCTCGAGCGCCTCGAACATTCGGCTGATATGAGATTGCGAGACAGGGTACCCACCTTGACTCAAGCGCGCGGAGAGCTCACGTTGGCTCAGGGGGGCGCCAGGCTCTTGAAACATGTCCTCGAGCTTCGCCACAGCCAGTGCTCGCTCGATGAACGTGAGCTGGCCATGCAAATCACTCTCGATCAAGTGCCCAAGCAAGGCATGCGATTCGGATTGCCAGGGACGGAACAGGCAATGGATACGAAAGAAACGCTCCTCGCGGGTTTCCTGCCATAACTCACCGAGGATGCTCAAGCGGGTGTTGCCGCCGTTGCGGATGATGAAATGCTGCTCATTCGGGCGACGCGTTATGGAAGGCGGCTGGTCCAGGCCGCGTTCACGTATCGAGGCTTTGAGCTCGTCATACAGCGGGTTGCGGATGAATCGCGGATTGAGCTCGTAGGGATGCAGTTGCTCGAGGCTGACGACCATCGGTGTGTCGCCGACGGGAGCGGCCGTGACCTCACGGTCCGACTTCTGCGGGAAATGGGCTTGCTGCAGTTGACGTGTGATTTCTTCGGAGGTCGGCGGCTTCATCACACATCCTCCGATCAGTCGCGACGGATAAGCCGGCTACCGGCTGTTGACGTTTGGCTAGTTTCGTACGCTGTTGGGGAGCTCAGTAGGTCGGTCCATTCTGGAAACAACTCGAGCGCCAAAGCGCGCATTACGTCAGCTGCGCAAGGGCTGCTGCTACCGGATGGTGGGGCAAAGTCGACGCGGTGCACAGGCAGCCCCAGTGAGGCCGCATTGAGGTAGGCCACCCGATCGGGAATCACTGTGGCGCAAAGGCTGACATGAGGATCGGCCTTAAACGAATCTTGGAGGCTCTCCATAATCAAGCGGGTATCGCGGCGATTGGCGTTAACTTGATTGAGCAACAGCTTCACTGACGGCAACGCGACCCCCAGGTAGCGGTACGGCTCCAATTCCTCAAACAGCCCGAGCGTGCCGCGGCGCAGCTCGCGCGCTGCGAGCATTTCCGGCGGGACTGGACACAGTGCGCAATCGGAGGCGAGGAAGGCCATCTCCACCACCACGCTGCGCGCGCCTTGGGTATCGACGATGAGCACATCGTAACGACCCTGGAAGGCTGGTAGCAGATTGCGCAGTCGCAGGCGGCCATCGGCCGCTTGCAGCAGCAGGGTGTTTATATGCCCGGCGCGGTCGTTGGACACGATCAATTCAAGGCGTTGAATCACGGTGGTGGTGATCACCTGCTCGTGAGCAGTGAGCCGTTGTGAGATGAGTTCGTAACTGCCGGCGTCTCGGAGCTCGCACAAGGCGTAGTAACTGGACAGCGTCGGTTGGCTGTCCAGGTCCAGCAGCAACACCCGCAAACCTGAGTCGGCGAGCAATCCACCCAGATTGGCGGCGACGGTGGTTTTCCCCGCGCCGCCCTTGGTCGAGATCAACGAAAGAACTTTCATGACTCTAGGCTCCCGTCGACAAGCGATCCTGAACCCACTGCTCGATCTCCAGTGAGTCCCAACCGACGGCACGCGTGCCGATGCGGCGGCATTGCGGGAACAGTCCGGCTTTCATCAGGTTGTAGATGTGTGAACGTTTGAATCCAGTTTTTTGTTCGACCTCATCACGACGCATGATATGGCGTTCGGCAAACAGCGGGGCAGGGCTGGTAGGTTGCATGGTGTCACTCCTTAGCGCCGGATGGCGCGTGATGGGATGTGACAGTCATTGAAGGCCGGCAAAGGAGACAAATCATTGCCAGGCAATGGCACTCATTGCCTGGCAATTCGCTCTTAGGCCTGTAGGGCTTGGGCCAAATGACGGCGAGCTTGTGCAAATTTCCGATCAAGGGTGCGTTTGCTCAGGCCAGGAATACCCGGTAACTGCTCGGTAATAGCGTCGACAACGGCAGCCTGGTTCTTGTAAATCGACCGCAGTTGGCCGCTTCTGGATTTGCCCAGCATGACCGTCAGCAAGGCGCCAATGATCATGTAGTGCACGAAGGCGGAGGCTTCAGAGGGCACCTCAAATACGCCAAGCTGCGGGGACAACTCTTGCTGGTTGAAGGCGGGAGCCGCCTCTTCGGCGATGGCCGAGTGCGCTTGGCGGAGTTTTTTAATCTCGCGGACGTCGGCATCACGCTCCGCTTGTAGGGCCAGGTGCGCAGTCAGACTGACGCATTCGGAATGGTCGATACTCTGGGAAAATAGGAACGCTGGCTTTTCTTCTGGGTAATTGCGTGCAAACCAAACCCGGAGATCAGAATGGCGAATGGACCAATAGACACGTTCAGCCTTGTCATTAGAAGTGATTGGGCGTCCAAGGTAGGTCGCGGGCAACTCGCCACAGACGATGGCATCGTAGAGACGTTCGACATAGGCGTGGAGAAAGGGCCATTGCGGAAAATGCTTGAGAAGACAACCGGGATGAGCGAGATCTACCTGCAGAATTTCGCCTTGGTGTTCGGCGAGGTCGCACCAGAGGATTGCGGCATCGATAGGGTGGTAGGAGTTTTTGATCGAGATCATGGTAAACAGCCTCCGGCTGAATGTGTCCTAGATTCGCTGGCGCGGGCAACTGTTCGGGGCCCCTGTCGAGCGAGCCAGATTCCTAAAATAAATTTTGGATCCGATTCTGGTGACAACTCTAAACTGGAATAGTTCGCTCACAATAGACGCGTTAGCGATAGTTTTTGGCGTAAGGCAGGAGGACAGCGCCAAACATTGAACACGCTGTTGCCTTAAGAGGTATTGCAAACTCCGGCTTGAGCGCCTCGATCGCATTGCGACGCGGATGAGTCAAAATGACTGCGTATCCGACGATTTCGTACCGCGATACGGGCCATGTTATTCACCTGTGCAGGAGTGCCAATGATCGTTCTGGCGAGCAAATTCTCAGGTTTGAGAATGCAAGATTCTCCAACCTCAGCGCGGTTTTTTGCCCGCGGGCCTGGATGGACGGTACGCCGAGGCGGACAGGGGCCTGATTCACAAAAAGCCCGGGCCGATCCCGGTGATAGACTCAATGGGCCGTCTTGGTTTAGGTGTAGGCTGTAGGCGATTTACCAGGTAAAAAACTGCGTCGGACGCCATCAAGCGCGGAGCGGCTGGACTGTGCACGGTGTGTGCGAGGAGGACACCATGACAATGCCGAACGAGCGCACGCGCGCACTCATCCAGACGCGAGACTTTCTGGTCGAGCTGGCAGAAGATTCTGCGCTTTCAGCATCTATTCGACGGCAGGCCCGCCAGCTGTTACGGCATTATCCCCATGCAAACGAGATCCTGCGGGCCGGGCAGCTCGAAGAGCAAAGGGTCGACCGACTGACCGAGCCCTTTCTGAGCTCCAGCATCGATTGACCGCCGTGGCCACTCATCATCAGCCCAAAGCCGCTGATCCTGGTCTGTGGATACGTAGAGGGGAAAGGGCTACATCGCCTTCTCGACCCAGGGCGTTATGGAATTCCACTGGCGCTCAATGGCGCTTCCGATTAAACCGGCGTTAACTCATATTCCATTGGATGGGACATCATTGGGAGGAAGTGTTAATGAGCACTTCAACTGCGACTCGACGTCCGGGAAAAAAGCAAGAGGCGTCCCGAGAGGAGGGCATCGCGGCCTTTTGGCGATTCAGTTCCGATCGAGAGCCGCTGACGGATGCGCAGAGGCTGCACCAAATAAAAGTAGGGTTGCCCTCCGACCTCATCCAGGTGGTTCGTTTGGCCTTCAACCTTCAGGACCGCCACCTGGAAACGCTGCTCAATGCATCAATGTCAACCCTGGAAAGACGCCGGCGAGAGCACAAGAACCTTGATCCTGTCGCCTCCGAACGTTTGGACAGAATTGCTGTGGTCAGTCACTTGGCCGAGGCGATATTTGAGACACAAGTGACAGCCACGCAGTGGATGTCGGCACCGAATAAAGCGCTCGGAGGGACGGCACCGATCATGCTCTGCGAAACGGAGATAGGGGCCAAACACGTTCGCCTTGTCCTTCAGGCCCTGGAGTGGGGCGGTGCTGCCTGATGGCACCTGGCGACGACCGCTGCTACGAAATACGTGACGGGCCTTTCGGGATGCGTCCTGGGAAATCCGACGTAAGCGTCCGCCGAAGTCACCTTGCGTGACTCAGGCCGGCACCCACTGATACGGCAGCAGTTGATCAATCTCACTGGCACGCTGCGTTGGCAGCCGCGTCAGCACATCTTTGAGATAGGCATATGGATCATGCCCATTCATGCGCGCCGACTGGATCAAACTCATGATCGCCGCTGCTCGTTTGCCGCTGCGCAGTGGACCGGCGAACAACCAGTTGGAGCGGCCGAGTGCCCACGGCCGGATCTGGTTGTCGGGTAGTCAGACGCGGTTGCCCGCGTCCAACCCCCTAAGAACCGTGCATGCGAGTTTCCCAGCACACGGCTCAAGCCTCTGCTAAGGCGCCATTGGGCACCCGGTTATACATCGTCGACATTGGCAAATTGCACATCTCGTGGGCAACGCAGGTGGTAAATCTCAAGATTAGCCGCAGCGTCCGTCCCGCCATGACCTAGCTTCACAATATGGCGACTGTGCCACGGTGTGTCTTTGGTCACCGGCTTGAAGCAGGCGCAGCACCTGCCGCCCTGTTGCACCCATACCCGATACAGCTTGGCTCGACCTTTAACGGAAGTGAGCATCTTCTTGCCCCAGCGGGACTCGAAGTACTCATCCCATGCAGGGTCGTGAGGGTTGGCAGCAGCCTTAATCTTGATATGTCGCACAATCGGTGTGTCTGAGGCGTCTACTAGCGTGTACTGACGCTTCCGACCATCGGCGGATTTTTCAGTACACGAGAACACCCAACGGCGCGCCCCTTGTACTTTGAAATACCGATCCTTCACCCATCGGCGTGTCTTGCGAGGGTGGCGACGTACCGCCCATCGCCAGAGCATTTCCCACACTGCGCTGTCCACCTGGTTGAAGACCTTCTTGGCGACGACATGACTGTGATAGTTCGCCCAGCCCCGTAGAACCGGGTTGAGCAAACCTATCAAGTTAGCCTGTCGTATCGTTTTGTTGGTCTTGATCAACTCTCGCAGCTTGGCAAGTAGAGCCCCGATGTTCGCCTTGGACGGCTTGATCAGGAGCTTGCCGTTGTACTTGCGCAGGTTCCATCCGAGGAAGTCGAACCCGTCCCCTATGTGCGTTATCTTGGTTTTTTCCGGAGAGAGGACAAGTCCACGCTCTGCCAGAAATTCAACCACGGCGGGCCTGACTTCATTCTCCAGCCATTCTTTCGAACAACCAGTGATGATGAAATCATCTGCATAACGCACCACGCGCATTTTTCGGGCTGTCCACTTCGCGTTGGGAAATCTCTTCGCCAGCATCGCTTCCAACCCATCCAGCGTCATGTTCGCCAACCCCGGGGATATGATGCCTCCCTGCGGGGTTCCGGCGTGGCTGGGGAATAGCTGCTTTTGGTAGACATAACCAGCCCGGAGCCATTTCTGCAAAATCGCCTTGTCCATGGGAATGTTGGCGATCAACCAGTCATGGCTGATATTGTCGAAACAGCCTTGAATGTCGCCCTCTAACACCCATTCCGCGTTTGCTTTTCGTGACAGCACACCAAAGCACTGTGCGACGGCATCCGCAGTTGAGCGTTCCGGCCTGAACCCATAAGAGTTCGGGTCGCCGGTAGTTTCCGCTATCGGTTCCAGAGCCAGCAGATGAAGCGCCTGCATGGCCCGGCATTTCATCGCGGGAATTCCAAGAGGTCTCGTTTTGCCGTTTTTCTTCGGAATAAGCACTCTCCGAAGCGGGAGCGGCGAGTAACCTCGCCGCGTCAACGACTCTATCGCGCCGAGCTTGGCCCTAGGCGTATTCCAAGTAACCTTGTCCACGCCGGGGGTATTTTTGCCTTTGTTTTCAGACACCCGTTTCACAGCAAATGCCTTGCCACTGAACGAGTGAGTCAGCAGCCATTGCAGGGCTTTCACCTTGTTATGTCTGCCATCTTGTACAGCCTTCACAATACGCGCTTGCAGCCCTCTGACACGACGTTGTACGGCGATCCAATCGATGCTGTCCCACGACGTGCCGGAAGGTGCACACGCCAATGCTGCTGCGTTCATTTGCTCTCCTTCCGTTGAAAGGGTTCTACCTACTCTCGTGTGAAGAGAGACCATGAGGACGTCTGCCCGCTTTCGCGTGAAGTGATGTTTCAACCTCTATCCAACCCATTACAGGACGGCGTTCGCTTTTTCCTCGTTCCTTCGCCCGCACCGCCATGGGCAATTTTTACAAACGGCTTTCCCTGACGGGAGCGATACGGGATTTCCACGTTCCGCTTACTGAAGTGCGTCGGGTTAGGTGCCTGCTATCGACCGGGAGGCATGTGGGTCACGAATGCGTAGTAGAAAGACGCAGTTCCCACCTCCATTACCATTTTGGTTCGAGCGTGTAAGCCATTTCCGCTCGCTTAATTTAACGATCGTTGCGCAGATTCACGTGTGTTCACCATACCAACTATCTAGCACTTGTCCGGCCATGGCTGCCAGAAGGGTACGCCTCTCACGATTGGTACCCCGCACCTTGCGGCGCCTCGTAACATTGTCGAAGGCGCTCTTGATTCAGCCTTCTAGATTCACCCGGTGACACGGGTGGTTCCCACCAAGGGGGAACAACTTCATTAAGCGACTTCGTGTCGCACTTCCACTGGATTATTATCCATGGGCACAGCACCGTCCTCGATATATCGAGCCAGTGCGCCCCAGCGCTTGAGGCTGTAATCCAGAGCTTTGGCGATAGCCGAGCCTTCGGGCACAAGGTCGCGCTGGGCCAGCATCCAGGTATGCAGTGCGTCGATAAGGGGCGCCGCTTTTTCCTGACGTATTCGCCAGCGATCCTCGTCGGTCATTTCCCGCGCTTGCCGTTCGATTTCATACAACCCGCCAATCGCGTGCAGCGCCTGTTCGGCCAGTTGGCTTTTGTTCGTCGCATGCAGATCGAAGAACTTGCGGCGGGCATGGGCCATGCAGCCGATTTCGGTGATGCCTTGCTGAAAGCTTGCTTTGTAGCCGGCGAAATCATCGCAAACCAGCTTGCCGTTCCATTGCCCAAGGAAGTTGCGTGCATGCTCACCCGCACGGCTCGGGCTGAAGTCGTAAACCACTGCTTTAAGTGCCGAAAACGGCGTGGTGCAGTAGGCCCAGACATAAGCACGATGGTTTTTCTTTTCGCCCGGCGCGAGCATCTGCACTGGGGTTTCGTCTGCGTGAATCACGCCTTGGGCAAGTACCGTTTCACGCAGCGCGTCGACCAAGGGCTGGAGTTGCACGCCGGTTTGGCCGACCCATTGCGCCAGTGTCGAGCGGGCGATAGCTAGGCCGGCGCGGCCAAAGATTTTCTCTTGGCGATACAGGGGTAAATGGTCGGCGAATTTTGCCACCATCATGTGCGCCAGCAGCCCTGCGGTCGGTATGCCCTTGTCGATTACCTGGGCCGGAACCGGTGCCTGAGTCAGCGTTTCACACTCGCGGCAGACCCATTTCCCGCGCACATGCTGCTCCACGGTGAACACGCCCGGCGTGTAATCGAGCTTTTCGCTGACGTCTTCGCCGATCCGCTGGAGCTGGCATCCGCAGGGACCTTGGGTGTTGTCTGGTTCGTGATAAATCACGGTACGCGGAAACTGCGCAGGCAATGGAACACGCCTGGGCTGCTTGCGTGGCTCGGCCGGCGCAGCCGGCGGATTCAACGCCTTCAGCTCGGCTTCAATGGCCGCGATGTCTGTGTCGAGCAGGTCATCGAGCAGGCTGCCTTGAGCAGGGCTTAATTGCTCACTGCGCTTAGCAAACTTGTTACGTTTGAACCAAGTGATTTCGTGGGTGAGTTGCTCGATGATGGTTTGGTCGCGGTCGTTCTTCTTGCCCATACTGTCGACTTGCTGTCCGAGCGAATCAACCTGGGACAGCAACTGCGCCGCGAAGGCACGCAGTTGGTCGGGGCTCATCTGATCGAGATTGGGCGAGGAAGTCATGCCCTGGATTTTACCAAAGCAGGTCGTTTGCGGCAGTAGGCCAAGGAGCTAATTACAGCTTTTTAAAGCAGTGTGATTACACCGCCAGCCCCAACACGCTGCCAAGGTAGGCCGAGCACCAACGCTTGAAGTTGCTCGGTATCCAGCTCTATCTCGCAGCCTTGTCGAATGCCGGGCCAGTGAAACTTTCCTTGGTTCAATCGGCGAGCAGCCAGCCAGACTCCAAACCCGTCATGCACCAGCACTTTCATACGAGTGGCGCGGCGGTTGGCAAACAGATAAGCGCAGTGCGGCTTCGCCGCACCGAACACCGCGATCACCCTGGCCAGCGCAGTTTCAGTGCCGGCACGCATCTCCATGGGCTCGGTGGCAAGCCAGATGGCGTCGATGCGAATCATTGCGTGAGTCCACGGACAAAGCGGGCACAGCCTTTAGGATCAGACGTTGGCCATTTCACTGACATCGATTGCTCGCCAAATGGCAGCTCAATAATCGCCGACCCTTCTGCCTGCCGTTTGGGTGTAGCTCTCAACGGAACGAAAGCCGGCAACGCCGCTGGCGGCTGATCTCGGTAAAGCGGTAGCCACTTGCGGATCACGTTGGCGTTGATGCCGTGGCTGATGGCGACGCTGGATAGGGTTGCGCCCGGTTGCAGGCATTCCTGAACAACCTGGGCCTTGAAGGGTTTCGGGTAAGAGCTTCGTTGGCGCATGGAAATCCTGACGTTAAGGGCGATCGTGTCCGCTTAGAAATACGCGGACACCATCGCCCTTAATGCTGGAGTTCGGAAGGTGACTTCCCCAGCCGCTTACAATCCGACGGGTCGGTGTTGCTATGGTCGATCAACCACCGCCAGTCGAGTGTTGAGAAAAAACGAAAGTTTCATCGAGACCCGCTTACGCGGCGTCAGCTAAATGACCGGGCAGGTGCTGATTTTCGGCTTTTCGTTTAGGGGGACGCTGGAGCGACTTTGCCTAACGGTTTCGATTATAGGTGCGACGCGATGCACTGCACGTGAGGGCTGCATGACGCTACGCCCTAGAACCCCATACAAGAGGTGCCTCAGTTATGTTGACAACCGTCAGCTGTAGCCAGGCTCGCCGGCGACTCCGACGCCTTATTGCGCTGGTGGCCCAGGGGCACAGTTTCGTCATAACCAAGAACGGGCGAGCAATTTGCCGGTTGGAGGGCGCCGAAGCGATACAGGTTGATCATGGCGCCTCTTGCAAAGCCTCACTGTGTAGTGGTCAACTAATCCCGGACACGACGTTAAGTTTTTCCTCGGCCCGCGCTGGGGCCAACCCATCGTTGAATTGATGAGGCCTAATCCAGTTGTAGCGATGCATCAAAAAATGGCTAATATCGCGCTGTGCTTCCTGCGCAGTTCGATAGCCCACGGTCGGTATCCATTCTGTTTTCAAGCTGCGAAATACGCGCTCCATCGGTGCGTTATCCCAGCAGTTTCCTCGTCGGCTCATGCTCTGGCGCATGCGGTATCGCCACAACCGCTGGCGAAAGAGTCGGCTTGCATATTGCGATCCCTGGTCCGAGTGGAATAGCAGATCCGAAGGCCTGCCACGCTGCTCGTAAGCCATATCCAGCGCTTTGATCACCAGCTCAGCGTCTGGCTTTTCCGACAGCGCCCAGCCCACGATCCGACGCGTACAAAGATCCAGGACGACAGCCAAGTAATGCCACTTTCCTTGCGCCCATATGTAGGTGATATCGCCGCACCAGACTTGATTGGGCGCTGGCACGTCGAACTCGCGGTTCAATGTGTTCGGGATATCCAGTCTTTCTACTGTTGCTCGTTTGTAGGCATGGGAGCCGGGTTGTTTGCTGACTAAATCAAGCTCGCGCATCAAGCTACGCACTTTGAATCGACCGAGTTGCTCACCGTCTTCACGCATCAGCGACAGGATGCTGCGACTGCCCGCAGAGCTGCGACTTTGCGAGAACAGCTCACTGACGCGACTTCGCAATCGAAGCCGTTCAACATCGGGCGTGCGCCGCCGCAGGCGCTGGGCGTAGTAACACGAGCGCGTGACGTCAAACACCTTGCACAGCCAATCAACCGGCTCATGTGCACTCAACTGGTCAATCAGCGCGAACGCTCGTGACCTTCCGACATCAAGAGCGCGGTAGCCTTTTTTAGTATTGATTTCTCTCGCTCAAGCCGAGCAATCCGGGCTTCCAGCTCCTGAATTTTTTGCTGTTCCGGAGTCAGAGCCTTGCTCTGCGGGGTGATGCCTTTATGTTCTTTCTGAATCTGGTCAACCCAGCGGCGCAATGCCGACTCACCAATGCCGAGTGAACGGCTGGCTTCGATGTAGCTGTAGTTTTGTTTGAGCACGAGGTCGGCAGCCTCGCGTTTGAATTCAGGAGTAAAGGAGCGGCGTTGTTTGGTCATCTGACACCTCGATCTGGCGAGCATTCTCGCCTAAATGGGTGTCCGGTTTCATTAGACCACTACAATGGTGCTTGACCAGGTGTCGTGTTATCGCTGCGCGCGCTTGGTAAAACTCGCGCGTGCCATGGCTGGCTTCGCCAATCAGTACCACCTGTGCATCGCCATAACGGTCGAACATTGTTGCAAAGCTTTCGCTGGCAACATCAGGTAGCGGCTCCGCTGTTTCCTGTAGGACTTCGATAAGGTTTTCCATAAGGTTCGCTGTGTTCAACCGTAAGAACGCCCTTCGATTACAAACCATTCGCCAGGGCAATCCTGGTGAACTCTCCCTTTTGCTGTTTGTATGATGGAAAACAACGAGACAAGAGGGTTCCAATGAATCGAAGAACGGCTTTCACCCGTTTTCGTTATTTCTGTCGCGGCGCGCGTAATGTGGCATCAGGTAGGGACAGATTGCCCGTACGCCGTTCTTTCCCCGCATTGACCACTGCCCGCGCCACGTTTCGTACTTCCTCATGCAATTCCAGCTCGGTTCGTCATGGCTGGTAGCGTAGGGATGGTAGTAGCCGATATAGCGATCCAGGCAAGCCATTTTCCCGGCGTCCACAAATCCCATCCAGTCGCATAAGGCTCGGCGCACACCTTCGGTACCTGCCACGTCACCATGAACCACCACACCGTAAACTCGTCCTTCGAGTGCTTTGGATAGGACCAGCCATCAAGCTCCAATTGTTTCGCCATGGCAGCGTCCTTGCCTTGAGTGGTTGTGGGAGCGGGATTGCCGCCGTCGGCGCGGACTAGTCGATCGATCATCAACTTCAACGGACTGGGCGCCTGATACCAGTAGACCGGCGTGATCAGCATGATCCCATCGGCGCCGACCCATCGCGGATAAATGACGTTCATGACATCACCCACCTGGTCGAGCGAATGATTGGGATAACAGCAGCATGGCCAATGGCATAAGGGCATGGCAGTAGAAACGCACCCTTTGCAAGGGAAAATGCGTTGACCGTACTCGGACGTCAGCAGGCTGAGATCGAGCAGGTCGGTATGAATACCCGCTGCTTTCAGTTCACCTTACGCAAGGCCCGCCAGACGCCGGCTCTTGGAAAGCTCCTTTGGGCAGGTCCCGTCGTTGCGTGACGAGCCAGGGACCAACAACACACGAGGCGGTGAGCTACGCAACGGGCAGCGGCCCTGCTCGAAATGGCGTGCTGTCGGCCAGATCTCCACATCTGACTGACCGGTAACCCTTTCGCCGTGAGCGTATGCATTGGAGGCAAGAGAAAGATGCGAGTTCGAGATTTGTATCGGTCCC
This sequence comes from Pseudomonas sp. CCI1.1, assembly GCF_034348165.1. NCBI lineage: Bacteria > Pseudomonadati > Pseudomonadota > Gammaproteobacteria > Pseudomonadales > Pseudomonadaceae > Pseudomonas > Pseudomonas sp. CCI1.1. Next base: position 2,162,752 of record NZ_CP133780.1, on the reverse strand, counting down.
CCGCATTTGGCATGGACCATACATCGTTTCAGATGAACAACCGCTCGCTCACAGGCCTCAACCGTTACACGACGGTGGAGGTATCGCCATGTACGAGGACAGAAAAGCTCAAGCGCTTGCAAGCTGGCACAAGCTGATGGAAAAGCCCGAAAGGCATATGAACGCACAAGAGCAGTACGAAGAATTGCTTCGTTTGGCAGAGATTTACTTTCGAGAGGGTTTCATTGACAGGACCGAACGAAAGCAGCTAGTCATCAAAGCCACCAGACGTTATGCCGAGGCAGTGGAAGGGGCCATCGCTGCAACCGGCCTTTAACGACACTACAGCACCTGATCTTTTTCACTGTCAAACGAAGAGGTGACTGTCGTTGGCGCTGTCTGGGCTTCCAGTGCCTCTTTCAAAACGTTTAAATGGGTGAAAAGGCACTTTACAGATCCTTGCGGATTAGCGGGGTCGAAGGCGATTTTTCCGCTCGCAATTAGCGCCATCGCCAATTCCCATGCTCGTTGCGAATCGTCCATCATCTGTTTTCCTCTTGGTGAAGTGCGCTGTCGCAAGCCTCCATCAGCTTCTGAACAGGAAGCGGCGGGAAGTTTTCATTCAATAAGGTCAGATGATCCAAGGCCTCGCAAAACAGGGTTTCAGCTTTCCTTCTGAGTTGGAGATAGCGTTGGAATTGCTCGCTGTCCAGATCCGGTTGCTCGAGCAGTTCGAATGCGGAGCGGCTGATGGCATTGGCCTCATCAAACAGCTTTTTATTCTGCTCCATCGCCAGGCAGCGACACGCAAGGAGTTGGGCATTGGTGTATTGAGAATGCATGGGTGCGGTCCTGTTTGTTAGCTCCTGCTCATACGCTGTGCGGCAGGAAGCTGAACCTAGTCATATATTTTCGGGCGGGTTTCACCCTCCGGTAAAAATTGTGACCGCTACGTTGCAAGCCGGTATCAAAGAATATCTGTTTAAAAAATCGATGGTTTTATCGGATGCCAGGCAGATAAAAAACTTGTTTTTTGATCGCTTCAACTTTGTAGTTTTTTTCCAGGCCAAGGCGATAGCTGTCGAGGGTTCCCTGACAGCTATCGACCCAGGAACAACCTCATTAACGTTGGGGCATCAGTTTGACTTTGATCCAGCCGCTCTCACGTTTATCAAACGACTTGAAGGCTTCAATGGCGTCAGTCAGCGGCTCTTTCTGGGTGAGTATTTTTGCCGGGTCTACACGACCAGCCAAGGTCATTTCGATCAACTTGGGAATGTACTTGCGATGGTGGCAGTTGCCCATGTTCATGGTCAGGTTCTTGTTCATCGCCGCACCGATGGGGAAGGTGTCGAAGCCTGGTGGATACACGCCGATGATCGATAGGGTGCCGGCCTTAGCCAACCCTTCGATGGCCCATTGCAACGCCTGAGCCGGTGCATCGCCCGGTTGCCATTGGGATTGTGAATGCGCCTGGTGCGCATGGTTGGCGTCGATGCCTACGGCATCAACGGCACGGTCCACACCTATACCGTCCGTGAGGCGGTGCAGCGTTTGAACCGGTTCTTCCTTTTCGAAATTTATGCACTCGGCGCCCAGTTCGCGGGCGCGCTCAAGTCGGTCCGCCAAGCCGTCAATAGCAAACACGCGGCCGGCACCCATCAATTTCGCACTGACAATGGTAAATAGGCCAACGGGGCCGCAGCCGAACACTGCGACACTATCGCCATCCCGGATTTCGGCCATCTGCGCGCCAAACCAGGCGGTAGGGAAAATATCCGACATGGCAATGGCCTGGTCATCGGTAATGGCCTGCGGAATCTTGATCAAGCCGATATGGGCGTAGGGAATACGAGCTTTCTCGGCTTGCAGACCGTGGAACGGTCCTGTGCCTTTGGGACCGCCGAAAAACGAGGTGCCGGCCTGTTTGCCGTGAGGATTGACGACATCGCACTGCGAGAAATAACCGGCCCGGCAATAGGAACAGTTACCGCAAGCAATGGTCGAGGGAATGATTACCCGATCACCCACCTTAAGGTTCCGTACGTCATCACCCAGTGCCTCGATGATCCCGACACCTTCATGCCCCAATATCGTTCCAGGCTGCATGTCGGGGACGGTGCCCCGAATGAAATGCAGATCCGTCCCGCAGATGGCTGCTGCCGTAATTCTCACAACGGCATCTGTTGGTTCCTGAATTACGGGATCGGCCACATCGTCCAGCCGGATGTCACCCACGTCATGAAATACGACTGCTTTCATCATCCACCTCGCCATTGGTTTTCAGTTCAGTTGTCTAGCAATGGAGGTCTTGGAAATACGAAAGGTTTATTTAATTAAGATGACCCTGACGAAAGGAACGAACTCTTGAGGCACGCCGGTTACCGGGTCGTGCCCGGCGTTGGACGTGAAAATTAGCGAAGGGAGTAATTGGTCTCGAGATCAATCAGATAAACCACTGGTCGACCTAGACGAACTGATGGTTAAACCGGCGCTTCTACCTTAGTAGGTGAATGTCACTGTTAACTAAGAGGATTTGATCATGCCGCGCGGTGATAAAGACAAATACACAGACAAACAGAAACGTAAGGCCGAACACATTGAAGACAGCTATGAGGCCAAGGGTGTTTCCAAAAACGAGGCAGAGAGCCGTGCCTGGGCTACCGTGAACAAACAATCAGGTGGCGGTGAGCGTAAGGGAGGCTCGGGGCAGAAAACCAGCGAAGCGGCAAAGACAAAGGCTCGTAAATCGTCAGGCCGTCGAGCGGCAGTTAGCCGACAAGGCGTGGCTAGAGCTGGTCAGCAACTCGAGGACATGAGCAAGACGGAATTAATGAGCCGAGCGCGAAAACAGCAAATCGCTGGACGCTCAACTATGCGTAAGGCTGAGCTAGTCGAGGCTTTGCGCCGAGCCAGTTGAGTCAGGATCCTGAGCCTGGCGAGTTTATGGATTGGACTCAGTCACAACTCCGATGGTGATTGTGATGGGGTTCGTTGTTGCGGCTATAGCAGTTGGAAGTTGTACAAAAAATTGGAGCGTGTACAGCTGTTTTCTACCAGTTGTCCGATACTGTTTCGACGAGGTTGCACTTCGCTTGTAGGGGTCTAGTTTTGGACACTACTGACCATCATAGGGAACGGGCGGGAGGGCTCTATGAGACTTCGAGGCGACATCTTCTGGGAGTGGGCAGACCCAGAGCTCCACTGTAGAACACATGATGAAACTCTTAATGATGGGACTCACATCGACGTACAAGTTAGGCTTTCGCGCGCCGGCGAAACGCAGATGTTCATCGGTATTTATGCGCCCGATGGCATGGCTTTGCATGAAATGGCGGTTGACTCACACCCTGGCGAATCGATGACCAGAGTTCTGGCTTGGGGTGTCGGTCGAGCTCGGCAGTTGGCTGCTGGTGCTGGTGCTGGTGGTCCGGCGATTCGTAAATCAGCGTCCTCGAAATAGCGATCAACCTTGAAGGGTGGAGAGAGCAGTAAATCGCCAAAATAGACAGTTCGAAAAATTCGGCTTGGAACTCAATTTCCCGTAACCGACTGTCCGACCGTTCGCAATGAAATGCTCAGTACTGTCACACTGATGTCATGTGGTGCGGGAACGATCCCGCCCGCTCACCAAAATATAAGTGTGACGTCATGCCTTCGATTGATGATTTTCGCTTCACCGCCCACCATCTTTTGCTCGATCTCGATGCAACTACCAACCATCTTATGATGCTAGTGGTTTCAAGCAAGGTTTCGGGAAGCCAATGGGATGAAGCGGTGGCTCGACACAAGAATGCATATGCTGCGTGGGCTTCCATCGTAACCGGCGTTCAAACGGATCCGATGCCTGCTTTAGACGCTCGCCCGGTAGATGGAAATACACCCTCGGCGGACTAACTATCGGTGCAGGTACTTTCGGCGATCAAGGAAGATGCTTTACGAAGAAACGTAGGTATTGACCTCCGCGAATCTGTACATGCAATCGGTCACCTTTGCTCATCGCAAATCACGTCGAACGCGGGTTGTCGAGGATGTTAAATTTTAGACAACTCTTTGTGCAGCAATTCTATGAGGGTGGCCGCATCTCTGTCGCCGCATACGCTGGAAAAGACAACATCGACTCGTTTGGCGTGTGCTCGTAGTTCGAGGACAGCACGGCACTGAGCCGATCGCCCAACAGGTCCCAAGCGCGCTTCTTCTCTTCGGCATAGTCGTGATGCAGGTAATGGCGTCTTACCCGCGAGCCGGCCAGCACATGATTTTGGCAACGATCGATAACGTCCAGGCTGACACCTAAGGCCTGCATCATGGTGGCGCCGGTACGGCGCAGGTCATGCGGCGTCCAGTCGCCGATTTGGCCATCGGCCAGCACCAGGGTATCGTCATGACGCCGTCTGGAGAGGGCCTTGCGGTTTTTGAACCGGGCCTGGCGATCGCCGACCTGTTTGCTCACCACTTTCACGTCCACATGCCCATCATCCAGCTTGTTCGGAAAGCACCACTGGGAGTCTCCCGTCAGGGTCTTGAGCTCCTGAAAGAAATGCAAGGCGAAGGGGGAGAGGAAGACATGGTGGTCCTGTTTCTTGCCGCGGGAGCCTTTGACGTTTTCGCTCGGGAGGAAACAGGTCTGCCGCTCCAGATCGACATTTTTCCATTCGGCCTGCAGTAACTCGCCAATCCGGCACAGCGTTCCCAGGCTGATCCAAAGCGCGAGTTGAGTCTCCTTCTTTAATGGACGAATACCCTCGTACTTTTGGCCGGCGGGGAGGGCGTTGTAATCGGCGGTCATTTGCTGGAAGCGGTTGTGCAATTCCAACAGCTCAGCTGGGGAAAGGATGCGGCTTCTTTCCGCTTCGTAGTCGGCAGGGATCAATGGGGAGATGTCGACCAGTTCAGTCGGATCGCCCTCAACCAGTAACGCCCGCCAAGGTTGGCGCTTTCTGGCCCAACTGAACATTTGATTGAGGTCGGCGAAGAAGCTGATGGCTTGCCGGTGAGCGCCGCGGTTGACCACGGCCCGGATCAGCGCCCGAACATCATGCTCGGACACACTACTGACTGACGTCTTGCCGAGTGCTGGGTAAAGGTCCTTATTAAAGCGTCGTTGCAACTCGGCATTGCCGTCTTTACGCGCGACGCCATCTAACAGCCACGCCTTGGCCAGATCCTGGACGGTCAGCGTTTTCACCTTCGTCGTTTTTACTAGTTCAGCCTCTACGTTAGCAGCGGCGTATGCTTGTGCCTTGGCGGTTTTCTTTTGCTCGTTGGGATTGATCTGCTCATCGATGAGCGCACGTGCCTGGTTGCGTGCTTTACGGATGTCCGTCAGGGATTTGCGCGGCCAGGTTCCGCAGGCGTACTCTTTGTTCTGGTCGCCCCAGCGATACCGATAGAAAAAGCTGACCGACACACCGTCCTTACGGACTGAGATTCGACCGGCGAGATTGCCATCCTCCCTGAGGATGCGGCCGGCATCATTGGCGGTCAGCGACTCGAGTTCTTTGATGGTAATTTTGGCCATGAAACGGACTCCCCCTACTTTTACCCCCACAAAAACGTCGGCTCTTGATGGACGTTACTGGACTCTCGTAGAGCAGAACACCGCTGGAGCTCAAGTAAATACTAGCTTAGAAAAATCCAGAGTGAAATTTTGGAGTCTTTCTAGAAGTATGAAAAAGGAGATGGGGTGCTAGGGGTCGAGTGTTCGAATCACTCCGTCCCGACCATATAATTCAAGGGGTTGCGAGATTTTATCTCGCGACCCCTTTTTATTTCTAATCGTTTTTACCCCTACAATACGACTGGCTCTCAGTGGAATCCTCACTGTTGGCGCTGATTGAAAACTGACCCACAAAGCATCCCAAAGTGAGGGCGTGGCTGGGAAAACATAAACGCTTTCATATGCATTTCACCCCGACGTCCAGCTCGTGGATGACATGGTTGAACGCTTTTTTCGGGACATTACGGTGTATTTGCGTGATGGCAACTTCAGTTCAGTGCGCGAGCTGGAGACCTCGATTACCACCTTCCTGGCCCTGCGCAATGCGCAACCGACTCGGTATGTCTGGAACGCAAAAGGTGAAGACATCCTGAACAAAATTCAACGCGCCCGGGAGGCACTGGTCACAGGCTAATGAGTGAATTATTTTGAGAACAGCACACTAGGCCGCTTAACGTCATGCACGGTGCCGCCGCCGGTCGTGTCGCAGATACCATTTCACGGTTTCATAGGACAGCACCAAGGCCCGGGCGATCTTTGGTTCGGGAGTGCCTGGGCGAGCAGGCGCAATAGTGCTCTCTCACGTTTGTTGAGGGTGTTCACCCCGGCGGCAGCTTCCAATGCACTGCGCTGGATTTGCCTGCTGACTCTCACTTCCCGCAACTGCACCGGTTGCCGAAGTGCCAGAAGGCGCTGGCCATAGAAAGTCAGCATCGGGTCGAGGTTTTCGTTCTCGGCGATGCGGGTAAGCAAGTTCAAAGCTGACGCCTGACCCCTGATCACCGAGGCTGACACGACCCAAGCTCAACATACGCTGGAGCACTGCAAAGATACTGAATAGTCAATGCGCCGAGTTTTGCAGCGCAGTCCGGTGGTCGGGATGAGCGATCTGCAACAATTTGCGGGTGCGCTGATCAAGCGTCAAACCGCGTAAATCGGCTACGCCATGCTCGGTGACGACAATCACCGCATCGCTGCGGGCAACGGTGACGGGGCCGCTCAACTTGGTCACGATTCTGCTTTGTGCACCTGCGGTGGAGGGCAGGGCGATTATCGGTAGGCCGCCTCTTGAAGCGCGCGCACCGCGGATAAAGTCGATCAGCCCGCCGACGGCCCCGATGTAACTGCCCGCGGCACACTCCGAATTCACCTGGCCAGTCAGGTCAACCTCGACCGCTGAGTTGATCGCCACCAGTTTGTCGAGACTCGCCAGGACGTGCGCATCGTGGGTATAGCGCGTCGAGCGCAGTTGCAGGGACGGGTTGTTGTGCGCGTAACGGTGCAACAGGCTGCTGCCCATGAGAATGCCACCGACGCTGATGCCGCGGTCGATCGGCTTGCGTTGATTGGTGATAGCCCCGCTCTGCATCAGCCTTGCGACGCCATCGCCAAGGCTGCCCGAATGCACGCCTAAATGGCGGTGCTCAGCCAGCGCACTCAAGACGGCATCGGGTATGGCGCCGATGCCCATTTGCAGAGTGGCACCATCTTCGACCAGCCCGGCGATGTGGTTGGCGATCTGGCGAGCGCTTTCGCGGATAGGGCTGACTGCGTTCTCCATGGGCGCCCGGTCGGAAAACACAATGGCATCCAGGTCGTCGTCAGTCAGGGTCCTATCAGCGTAGGTCCAGGGTGCCTGGGCATTGATTTCTGCGATGACCAAGCGCGCGCTGTCGAGTGCTGGCAACAAGTACTCGCTGGCAATGCTCAGGCTGTAGCGGCCCTCGGCGTTGGCAGGCGCCAGTTGCAGCATCAACACATCGATGCGCAAGGCACCGCTGGTGATCAGCTCGGGCAGCTCGGAGTAGTGGCTGGGCAGTACCTGCAATAACCCGGCGTCCGCCAGTTCGCGATTGGCGCCTGCGCCGCAATAGGAGATGAAATCTACGCGGTCCGCGTGCTCTGGTTTGCAGGTGGAAGTGTTGGCAATGCCCAGCATCACCCGGAATCTGCCTATCTTATGTCGCTGGGCCATCAATGCCTGGGTCAACGGCAGAGGCTCTGCGTTGGCTTGGCCCCACATGACGGTGTCACCCGGTTGAACGAGGCCAGCGAGGTCCAGCGATTCGAGGTGCAAGAGGTGTGGCATCAGGCGATCTCGGCAACAGCCAGCCGCGGCTGCCGTTTGGCCAGCCGAGGCTCGACGGAGGAGGGGAACGGCGGCGGCAGTGCCGCCGCGGTCGTTAGACGATTGAGGACGGATGTTTAGCCAGCGGCGTGACCTGGATGGTCATGTACGGGAACAGCGGCAGGCTCGACAGCAGCGCATGCAGCTCGTCATTATTTTCCACGTCGAGGATGCTGATGTTCGAGTACTGGCCGACGATCCGCCACAGGTGCGGCCATTTACCTGACTCCTGAAGTTCGGTGGCGCGTTTTTTCTCGGCGAGCTTGATCGCATCGATGGTATCGACAGGGATATCGCGCGGTATGTTGACGTCCATTTTTACGTGATAAAGCATTGGTTTTGCTCCGCTCAGATTTTGCTATTGGTCAGTGGATGGTCGGCAACCCTGGACGTACGATCGTCCGCATTGGCGTCCAGGTTTGCATCGACATCTTCCAGTCGTACGCCGCGCGTCTCCGGGAGCAGCAATACGGCGATGATTGCCAGGGCGTAGGCCACCAGGCAAAAGCCTCCGATTGCCTCAGCCAAGCCGAAACGCTCGGACAAGACCCCCACCCCAGCGATGGACAGCGCACCCAGGGACTTACCGAGGTTGTAGGAAAAGCCCATGCACGTGGTGCGGATGTGGGTCGGGAACAGCTCACTCAGGAAGGGGCCGACAACCGCGAAGATACCTGTTGCGAAGGCGCCTACCGGAAAGCTCATCAGCATCAGCACGGTTGGGCTCATCGGCACCAGCATGTAGATCACGGTGAAGATCCACGCGCCCAGGCAGAACAGCAGCAGCGCCGGTCGCCGACCGTAGCGATCGGAGAGGTACGCGGTGAGCACGAAGCCTGCGAATGCACCAGCACACATGATCAGCATGGTGATGACGACCGGCCCCGGCTTCAGCCCGCGGACCTGCACCATCAAGGTCGGCAGCCACGCCATGATGGTATAGGCGGCGGCCTGCAGACCCGTCACCAACAGTGCGCCCAGCAGGGTCAGGCGGATCACGGAAGGGCGGAACGCGGAAAAGATCGAGGCTTTTTCTTTGTTGGCAGCCTTGGCTTCCTTGAAAATTTCCGGGTCCTTGACGTGACGGCGGATAAACAGCACGAACGCGGCCGGAATGATTCCCACCCAAAATGCCACACGCCATGCCATTTCCGCAGGCAGGTAAGCGAGCAGGGCGGTCATCACCACCGCAGACATGGCCCAGCCCACCGAGAACCCGCTTTGCACGAAGCCCATCGCCTTGCCGTGATGCTGAGGACGGACCACCTCGGCCATCAGCGCGGCACCCACGGCCCACTCGCCGCCGAAGCCCAAACCTTGCAGGGTCCGCACTACAAGCATTTGTTCAAAGGACTGGGTAAAACCGGCCAGCACGCCGAACAGCGTGAACCAGCAGATGGTGAAGATCAGGATCCGCACCCGACCGTAACGGTCGCTGAGGATACCGGCGACCCAACCGCCCAGGGCTGCCGAAAGCAAAGCGGCGGTGCCAAGGATGCCGGCCTCGCCTTTAGATATCTGCCAGACCGCCATGAGCGTCGGTAGCAGGAAGCTGAACATCTGGGCGTCATAGGTATCCAGCGCCCACCCGGAAAAACATGCCCAGAACGTTTTACGTTCTTGCGAGGAGCCGGTTTTGTACCATTCGAACATTTCGCTGTCCTTTATTGTTATTGGGCTTCTTATTGAAAGTACTTGGGCTGCGAGGCCGTGATCCAGCATGCAACAGTTAGCGGATGGCGCCCATTTGCCTTTGCAAAACCCGGCCTTCCAACCTGGCTAATGCTTAGGCATCGCGTGGAGAAATCAACAAATCTTGGGCCATGCTGGCGACCAGGCGGCCGTCTTGCCGATAGATATGGGTCATGTTAAGCCCTCTACCTGACAGGCTGCGCACGGCATCGTTGACGAACAGCAACCACTCATTGACGTTGATCTCCAAGCTGTGAAACCACAGCGTGTGGTTGAGGTTGCTGACGTAATGGTTTTGCCAGAGATCGAGCATCCCATGCGCGGGCGCCAGGCTGGCATTCAGCCAACCGTCGGACAGGTAGGCCAGCGCCGTATGATGCAGGCAGCCTTCGGCCGTGAGCGGTTGGGTCAAGCGCACCCAGTAAGCGATGTCGCGGCGGGCGGCGGGCTGCTCGAAAGCATCCTGATGAATCAAGCGGATATCGAGCAAAGGCCGGCCGCTGAAACCAAGCTGCACGGCTGCGCTGTCCGAGGCGTACTGCTCGGCCAGTTCGGCCAGCGTCGGCAGGCCTTCCGGTGCAGGCATTTGCATTTGCAACCGGTGCGGCTCGCCAGGCTCGGACTGTGCCGCCTGAAAGCTGGCGTTGGCGCTGAGGACCACCCCGGTGCCTTGCACGCCATAGACATGGCGGGTGGACAGGCGTCGGCCGTCTTGCAGCGCTTCGACGCTGTATTCGATGGTGTCATCTGGGCGGGCGCCCTGCAGAAAGGTCATCTGCAACATGCTCGGGCTACGCCCCGGCGCCGTTTGCGCTGCGGCCCACAGCGCTTGCCCCAGCAACTGACCGCCGTAGACCCGGCCATTGGCATTGATGTCGCAGGCATAGCTGTGCCAATTGTGTTGGCCTGCCGGTTCCAGGGTCAGCAACTCGGTGAGATCGCGCTGGTCCCAACGACGCCCACTGTTCATGGCGTCAGCGTCGCGAGTGGGCGATGGTCCATCGACGGCTGCGCAGTCGACGCGACTTCATGCGCGTTCAGCGCACTGAAGTCCAGCGGCACTTCGGTTACGTCCTGCAGGGCCAGCGGGGTGATGCCGCCGATCAACTCACGTACTTTTACGCCGGTCGCGGTGATGTCCAGGGTCGCCAGTTCGGTGTAGATACGACTGACGCAACCGAGCCCGGTCAATGGGTAAGTGCACGCCGGCAACAACTTGCTGCGACCGTCCTTGCCCAGGTGTTCCATCATGACGTAGACGCGCTTGGCGCCGATCGCCAGGTCCATGGCGCCACCCACCGCGGGAATCGCATCCGGTGCGCCGGTGTGCCAGTTGGCCAGGTCACCGCTGGCAGACACTTGGAATGCACCCAATACGCACACGTCCAGGTGACCGCCGCGCATCATGCCGAAGGAGTCCGCATGGTGGAAAAAAGCGCCGCCAGGAGCCAGTTCGATCGGTTCTTTGCCGGCGTTGATCATGTCCCAATCTTCTTCCCCGGGTGCGGCCGCTTGCCAGCGGCCCATGACGCCGTTTTCACTGTGCAGGAAGAAGTCTTTATCCAGCGGCAGGTGGTTGGCAACCAGAGTCGGCAGGCCAATACCGAGGTTGACATAAGAGCCTTCGGTGATGTCTCGGGCGACGCGTTGCGCCATGGCATTACGTACATTCTTGTCCATACCAATCATCCCGCTAGATTTATAGGTGCCGTCGCTACGGCGGCCTGGTCGCGACGCAACACCAGGTGCTTGACGAAGATGCCTGGCGTAACGATGGTCTCGGGGTCCAGCTCTCCCAGCTCGCAGAAGCGCTCAATGGAGGCAATGGTGTTTTTCGCCGCCATGGCCATCACCGGGCCGAAGTTGCGTGCCGTCTTTCGGTACACCAGGTTTCCCCAGCGGTCGCCAGCCTCGGCCTTGATCAAGGCGTAATCGACGTGAATGGGATACTCGAGTACGTAATCGCGACCCTCAATGGTGCGGGTCTCTTTACCTTCGGCCAGCAACGTGCCAAAGCCGGTAGGGGTAAAAAACGCGCCGACACCCACGCCGGCAGCGCGCAAGCGTTCTGCCAGATTGCCTTGAGGCACTATCTCCAGTTCGATGTTTCCCGCCCGGTATAGCGTTTCGAAAACGTGCGAGCCGGTCATCCTCGGGTAGGAGCAGAGAATGCGGCGAACGCGTCCGGCCTTGAGCAGTGCCGCAAGCCCGGTATCGCCCTGGCCTGCGTTATTGCTGACGAGCGTCAGGTTGCAAGCGCCCTGTTCAATCAGCGCGTCAATCAGGTCGTCGGGCATACCTGCGCCGCCGAAACCGCCCACCGCGATGGTGGCTCCGTCGGGAATATCAGCCAAAGCCGCCTGGACGCTGGTGGAAAGCTTGTCGATCATGGATGGAGTCCTTGTTGTGAATCTTGCGCCGTTACCGCCAGAGTCGGGATAGAGACGGGTACAGGCAGACGAAGCGCCGGGTGCGTGGCCAAGACGCTTCGACTTCCTGGTTGGATCAGCTTGCCCAACCCGGCCGCCAGCCACAATTTCGGTGTTCGGAAGGCTTGATTAACCGGTGGTTAACAGCCGCCCGACCTTCACTCAGACACCCGCCACGCCGACTGTCATGCCGCCACAGACATACAGCACCTGACCGGTGACGAAGCCGCTGCGGGCGTCCAGAAAGAACGCGGCAGCCTGGGCAATATCCTCCGGTAAACCCAGGCGCTGAACTGGCACTGAATCAATGATGGCTTGCGTGCACGGGCTGTCTGGCGGATTGGCCCGCTCAAACAGTTCGGTGCGGATCGGCCCGGGGCCGATCGCGTTGGCCGTGATGCCAAAGCGGCCCAGCTCCAGCGACCAGACGCGGGTCATGCCCAACAATCCTGCCTTGGTAGCGGCGTAGGCACTGCGCAGTTCCTTGCCCAAGGCCGCGCGTGACGACATGTTGAGGATGCGCCCGAAACCGGCCTCTTTCATGCCGGGCAACAGCGCTTGCATGCACTGCAACGAACAACGCAGGTTGAGCGCCCAGACCTGCTCCAACTCCTCAAGACTCTGCTCTTGCGCGTTGTTGGGACACACCCTGCCGACGTTGTTGACCAGCCGGGTGATGGGACCGCCGCGAAGCGCTTGTTCCAATGCCTGTGCGGTGGCTTCAACGTTGCTGAGGTCAGCGATCAGGCCATCGCCGATACGGTCGATCACCACCGGTTCGAAACCGTCTTCGATGCAACGCTGCGCAATCGCCGCGCCAATACCTGACGCGCCGCCAGTAATCAATACGCGTTCTCTGGACATGCTTGTACTCCTTTGAGGGGTTCTAGACGGTGGCAACAGGATTCAACGGCGAACCAACGGCGCCCGGCAGGCGCAAGGGCGGGGCGGTCAGCAGAAAACGATAGCGCTGGTGGGCGCGCAACCATTTGGCCAAGGGCGTGAGGTGCCACAGTTCGCCCAGATGAATGCCCAGTTTGAACAAACAGTGGTGGTGCAGCGGCATGACCGAACAGCAGCCATCGCCTTGCCCGTTGGGGAATATTTCCACCGAGTAATTGTCCGCAGCGATAGCGACCAATCCACTGTCAGTGATCCATTGCAGGAGGCGCTGGTCATTACCGTCCAACACGGCTCCGAGTGCCTCCAGGGCCTGGGGATCCGGGTTCTTGTTCATCCCGAGCAGCGCTTCGGCGTAACCGGTGTGCAGGCAGACGATATCGCCGGGTTCGACTTGCACTTGGTCGGCGTCAAGCACGTGCATCAACTCGTCGTAGCCGATATGGACACGCGCGTCACCGTAGTGATGGTGCAGGTCAATCATCACTCCGCGGCCTTGCACGCAAGTTTCGGCCATGCGTTCGATGCCCAGGGCGTGGGCACATGAGGTGCTGTGCGGAGCAATCGGCCCCTCGACGCCACAATCGGCAAGTTCACTTGGGCCAACGACATCGATACCCGCTGCGTATCCGTTGTAATACAGCGGTTCAGGCACGCCGTCGCCGTCCGCGTCGAACAGCGCGCCAACGTGCGAGAGGGCGTCCCATTGAGTGGAATACTGCAAATGCAGAATGGCCAGGTCGTCGCTCAATACATCGGGGCGCCCGGCCTGGATGCGGTCATACTGATAGTTCATGTTGACCCCGCCTTTACGCAGCAACGGGCGTAAAATCGGTGGCCGGCGGTTGACGTTCATGGCGTTGCCGCCCGGGTAGTCCAGCGGCAGACTCAAGCAGAAAGCCAGGCCTTCTTGGACCTCGGCGATGCCCTGTAGAACCTTGTCCGCGGTCAGCAGGTTGAGGCGACCCTTCTGGTCGTCGGGGCCAAAATCCCCCCAGTTCGATCCTTCGGGACGATGTTTCCAGCGGTGATGGAACATCTGGCGTTCCTCAATATTGTAAATTTCAAGCGGCCGTCAGCCGCCGACAGGCTGCGGGCCCGCTTCGCACAGGCGCTTTGAGCATCGGTATCGTTTGCTCGACTGCGGCGTGTCAGTCGTGGATCAGCTTCCGGGGGCTGCGGCTTCGGAGGCGTGGCACCATTCGATCAGGCTGTTGGCAAAATCCCGGGCGAAAGATGAAAGCCCGTCAAAATCCTGAGCACAGAGCTGGAACGTGCGGATTGCCCAAGGGTCGAGCAGGGCGCATGAACCGATGTTCTGCTGACCCTTGAGCCGGGTAAATCCAGCCTGGGGCACGATGGCAATGCCAGCACCTGCCTCGACCATTCGGAAAATCGCATCAGAACTCGCGACTTGTACGCGAATCGTCAACGGCGTGTGCAGTGCGGCGGCGGCTCGGCTCAGGAAGACGTGGATAGCACTGCCTTCGAGCAGTGAGACAAACGCGTATTGCAACGCCTCTTTGAAAAACACTTCGCTGTTGGTCAGTATCGGATGCCCAAGCGGGGCAATGACCATCAGGCGACTGGAGACCAGCGGCACGCTTTGCAGACCTTCGGTGACCACGCTGCCAGAGACGATTCCGAGATCCGCGGCGCCATCGCGAATGCTGCGCACGATATCGTCGCTAAGGCGCTCGCGCATGTCGATGTGCACGTCCGGGTGAGTCTTCAGATACTCGCCAACGACTGGTGGCAAATATTCAGTAATCGCCGTGGTATTGGCCAGCAACCGCAACTGTCCCTTCAAGCCAATGGCATATTCCTGGAGGTCCCCAGTGAGCAACGCAAGTTGCGCGAGGATCAGTCGCGCATGTTGCAGATAGGTTTTGCCCGCGTTCGTCAGCGTCACTCCTTGCGGTGAGCGTTCGAGCAGGCGCATGCCCAGGTTGTCCTCCAGGTTCTTGATGCGGTTGCTGGTCGCCGGTACCGATAGAAAGGAACGCTCGGCACCGCGCGTCAGGCTGCTGGTTTCCGCGATGTTGATGAACAAGCGGAAATCAGTGATATCAAAATGAGTCGCCATCAGTGCTCTACTTCTCGGTCAGGGGTGACCCAAGGTAGTGGCAGCAGCCATCGTCTGTCCACGGATGAACGGCGCCGTGTTCCCGGCGGATTTACCACTGCGCCGGCTCGAACAGAAAACCGTTGCCCTGGCGGCGCACATACCCGCAGTGAGGTTCGCCAAAATGCACTGGCATGATCAGCGCTTCCCGATCAGCGGCGCGGTTGAGAAACTCCATGCGTGTCGTGCGTGCGGTGTCTTCCCAGATGCAGTAACCGGAGTTGACGTCTGGCCTGACGATTTGAATCGGGCTGTGCAGGATGTCGCCGCAGAACACGCCTTCCTCGCCGCCAGAACGAACGCGGAAAACCACTTGTCCCGGGCTGTGTCCTGGCGCTGGCTCGACCACCAGGCAATCGGCAATTTCCTGCGGTGCCTCCATCATCACGCCAAGCCCTTCATCGATGATGGGCATGACACTGTCAAAAAATGCATCGCCGAAGACGTCGATGACGTCCGACGCCTTGTTCTTGCCTTCCTTGCAGAACAAGAAGTCTTCCTTGGGAATGTAGTACTTGGCGTTAGGGAATGTCGGCACCCAGCGGCCGTCTTGCCAGCTGGTATTCCAGCCCACGTGGTCGGCGTGCAAGTGCGTCATGACGACATGGGTGACTTTTTCCGGCGCCGCACCGGCAGCGGTCATCCATTCGCGGACCAGGGTATTGAGCATGTTCATCCGGGCAATGCCGGCACGGGGCTTGAAGTTGCCGACGCCCGTGTCGACCACGATGATGTTGTTGCCCGCGTGAACCACCCAGAACTGGATGGTAACGATCAATTTATTCATGTGTGGCACCCAGTGATTCGGGGCCATCAATTCGCTGTGCTCTTCAAGTACGCTGCGATCGATCGAGGGGAACAGAAAAGCCGGATCATGGGTCGGCCCTGCGTATTCGAGGATTCGCGTGACTTTGATATCGCCGATCATGCGTGACTGCATCATGGGGTGTTTTTCCTTTTCTCGTATAAGGCTCAGTCAGGCAGCGTGTCCGCTGGTGGCAACCCGATGTTCCGGCTGGGCCATGAATACCTGGTAAATCTCGGCGCCAGTACGGCCCTCAAGAATGTAATGATCGAGCAGTGCACTGACCCAACGCGGACTCTGTACCGGCATAAAGTGGCCTGAGGCAACCTGTAGCGCTTCGATATGGCTGGCGAAAGCGGCGAGCCGGTGGATTTCTGCAGGGGGGCGCAGGCTGTCGTATTCACCGGCAACCAGCAGTGTCTGGAGCGGCAAGCGCGGTAAATCGCTCTCGAGTTCCATGCGCGCAAGCATGGAGAAGATAGCGGCAAAGCTGTGCGGGTCAGCGCTTAGCCAGCGCAAGCTGAACCGTTCGAATTCGCCAGCGTCGGTGCGCAAGGGTTCGGGCCAGGTCTTGTCCAGAAGCGCCGGGATCAGTGTGTTCAAACCTTGCAAGCGAATCGCCTGGGCGCGTTCCAATGTGGCTTCCCGGGCCGCGGGCGCCACGCCGCAGGCCGGCGCCATGCCGATCAGGTGGCTGACTCGCAGCGGGTGGAGGGCTGCAAAACGAATGGCAATGGCAGCGCCTACAGCGACCCCGGCCAGGGCCACTGGCCCTTGAATCTGTAACGCATCCAGCAGCGCAGCCAGATCGTCAACGTGCGCGTCGAGATCGACTTCACCAACGATCTTTTGCGAAAGTCCCGAGCCGCGCACGTCGTAGCGCAGGGTCTGGAATTTACCCTTGAGAAGGCCGCAGACCTGATCCCAACTTTCCACGGCGCCGCCCATTTCATGAATCAATACCAGCACCGGGCCCGTCGTTGGGCTCAGTTCGTACCTTAGCACTTGATCATTTGCCTTCAGCCACTTCATGTTCATGCCTCGTTCAGACGCGCTCGAAGATCGCGGCCATACCCTGGCCGCCGCCGATGCACATGGTTTCCAGACCGTATCGCACGTCACGGCGACGCATTTCATGGAGCAGGGTGGTCATGATGCGCAAACCGGTTGCGCCAATCGGGTGGCCTAAGGAAATACCTGAACCGTTGACATTGACCCGCTCGATATCCTGCATGTCCCAGGCGCGCAAGACCGCCAGCGCCTGCGCGGCAAAGGCTTCGTTTACCTCGATCAGGTCCATGTCGGCCAGGCTCAGGCCCGTGCGTTGCAGCAGTTTGGCCACTGCGGGCACCGGGCCTATACCCATGCGTGCCGGTTCACAACCTGCCGAAGACCAATCCACCCATCTGGCGATTGGTTGCAAGGCGTGGCGTGTTGCGTATTCGCGAGAGACCACCAGGCAACCTGCAGCGGCATCATTTTGCTGGCTCGAGTTGCCGGCCGTGCAGATCCCGTCCGGCAACAGAGTGCGCAGGCCAGCCATGGTGTCCAGGTCGGCGTCAGCGCGGATGCCTTCGTCAATGCTCACCCGTTCGCTAGCGCCACGTTTGCGCGGTACGTCCACGTCGATGACCTCGTCGGCAAAACGTCCTTCGCGCCATGCCGCTGCTGCATTCAAGTGGCTGCGCACGGCGAAGCGATCCGCTTCGTCACGCGAAATGTGGAAATCCTGAGCCAGGTTCTCAGCGGTCTCCGGCATGCCCGAAATGCGCCCGAAACGGGTCTCGGGCTGTGAACGCTCGCGGCCTCGTTCCAGGCGGTCATGCAGTTTCACACTGCCGGCGCGCGCACCCCAGCGCATGTCGTTGCTGTAGTACTCGATGTTACTCATGCTCTCGACGCCAATGACCATGACGGCCTCGGCATGGCCGGTCTGGATGCGCATCGCGGCATCGGCCATGGCTTGCAGACCGGAACCACAACGACGATCGACCGTATAGCCGGGCACTTCTATCGGCAAGTCGGCCAGCAGAGCGGCGTAACGGCCCATGCAAGGAGCTTCGCTGTTGGCATAAGACTGGGAAACGATGACTTCATCCAGCGTGTCAGGGGCGATATTCAACCGCTCCACCAGCGTTCGAATAACGGTCGCCGCCAGGTGGTCGGCAGTCAGTGAGGCGAGAGCGCCGCCAAATTTGCCGATAGGCGTCCTGAGGGGCGACACGATCAATGCGTCTTTCATCACGCTGGTACCTTTTGTTATGGGCGTGTGCGGCTAGGTCGATTGAGCATGGCGCTGGTTGGCCGCCCAGACAATTTCGTTTAGCGAAAGACTGCGTTTCGCGCTGCTTAACCAATGATGCCTGGCGTGGGGTGTTTTCCTCAGCGCAAGTGCCGATTAACCAAATCCCAATACCCAAGCGCAAGGGGGCTGCCCATGCTTGCATCGCCCGGACGACCTACGCCCTGGCGACCAATAAAAACAATGAGCGGGAACCACTTTTCATGCAGAAGCATCCCTTGGCGCATGCGTGCGCGTTCACCTGCGTTGCACCCATGCTGGCCCTTCCTGGCATCGCCCAGGCCGACTTCCTTGCCGACAGCAGTACCACGCTCGGTTTGCGAAACTTCTACTTCAACCGTGATTTTCGCCAAGACAATGCACCACAGTCCAAACGCGAGGAGTGGGCGCATGGTTTCATGTTCAATGTTAAATCCGGCTATACCGAAGGTCCGGTCGGTTTTGGTGTTGACCTGTACGCGGCGCTCGGGTTGAAACTGGATTCATCCGCTGCCCGGGCGGGAACCGGGCTGCTGCCTAACGCGTTTGGCAATGCCGGGCCGGACGAGTACAGCGACCTCTCGGGTGTGTTCAAGGCCAAAGTGTCAAAAACCGAGCTCAGGGCGGGGGGCTTGATGCCCAAATCCCCCGTGCTGCTGTCCAGCGATGCGCGCCTGTTGCCACCATTATTTAACGGTGTCGCCCTGACGTCGACTGACGTGGACAATCTGATGATTGATGTCGGGCAATTTCGCAGCGTCAACTATCGCAACGCTAGCGCCAATGACGATGACTTGAGAGCGGGCAACTTCACTGCCAGCAGTGATCGTTTCGATTATGCCGGTGCTTCCTACGCCTTTGGTCCCCAACTGACGGCATCTGTCTGGCGGGCGGAGCTGGAGGACGTCTACCAGCAGAATTACTACGGTTTGGTGGCAACTCACACGCTGGGCCGCTGGAAGCTTGGCGGCAATCTTGGGTATTTCGATTCTGCTGACGCCGGCGCCCAACGGGCCGGCGAGATCGATAACGGCCTGGTTTCGGTGCTGTTGTCGGCCAAACTAGGTGCCCATACCTGGCGTCTCGGCTTTCAGGATAACCGCGGACGTTCACCGTTTCCTTACCTGCAAGACGCTGACCCAAACGTCGCAAACGTGGTGCAGATCCTGGATTTTACCCGCGCCGACGAACGCTCCTGGCAAGCTCGCTATGACGTGGACATGGCTGCGTACGGCGTGCCGGGCCTGACCTTTCTCGCGCGCTATCTGCAAGGTGACGGCTTCGATGTGGCGGGTAGCAGCGGCCAGGAGTGGGAGCGTGATCTGGACGTGAGCTACGTCGTCCAGAGCGGACCGCTGAAAAACGTCGGGGTGCGCTGGCGCAACGCGATGGTGCGCTCGGATGCCCTGGGGGACTTGGACGAAAATCGCTTGATCCTGTCGTACACCTACGCGTTCAGATAACGTGAGTTGACCTTCCGCACACAACCAAAAAAAAAGGACCATCAGAGGCTGATGGTCCATTGGCGGCAGCGTTGACCGTCAGCTGTTAGCGACGCTGGCCAGGATGTTGCGAGCACGTTGGATCACCGGCGCATCGACCATCTGCCCGTCGAGTTGAAAGGCGCCGGATTGATCCGAACCTGCCAACACCCGACGAGCCCAATCCACCAGGGTGGGGGTTGGCTGTAAGGCCCGATGCACGACTTCGACCTGGCGAGGATGAATACACAGCATGCCCGCGAACCCTTTGTTTTGCGCGCTTGCGGCGAAATGCTCAAGCCCGTCAGGATCGTCGATGCGCGGATAGACCGTTTCCAGCGGTGGAGCCAGCCCAGCGAGGCGACTGTGCAGCAGCAGTGCGAAGCGTACCGAGTCGAGCATGCAATCGGCGCCAGCGGAACCGGCCACGAGGCCCAGGTCCAGACTCATATCCAGACCACCGTAGGTCAGCCGCTCAATCCCGAAAACCTGCGCTACCGCCGGCAGAGCCTGCACCCCCAGGGCGCTTTCAACAATCGGCCAAACCGGCCGGCCAGTGGCAGCGACGCGAGCCACTTGTTCTGCGCTTTCCGCTTTCGGGAGCATGACGCCGCAGACCCCGGAGCGCTCGGCGCAGAATGCTAGATCAGCAGCATGCTGCGTGTGGCTCGCCATGTTGATCCGTACCCAGACTCGGGCCGTGGGTGTGGCCTGCAAAAACTGCCCAAGATTTTCCCGAGCCAGGGCTTTGTCCGATTCCTGAACAGCGTCCTCGAGATCCACAATGACCGCGTCGGCGCCACTGGCCAGCGCCTTGGCGAACCGTTCGGGCCGGTTGCCAGGCACAAACAGCGCCGAGCGCATCAGTTTGCCATTCATGGCTTCGCTCCTTAGAAACTGCGTGGCAGTTCGAGCAGATGCTCGGCCACGTAGGACAGAATCAGGTTGGTGGAGATTGGCGCCACTTGATACAAACGGGTCTCGCGGAACTTGCGCTCTACGTCGTATTCGCAGGCAAAGCCAAAACCGCCGTGGGTCTGCAGGCAGGCGTTGGCCGCTTCCCAGGAAGCCTTGGCCGCCAGGTACTTCGCCATGTTGGCGCTGGCTCCAGCGTTCTTGCCGCTGTCGTATTCCTCGCAGGCGCGCCAGCGCATCAGGTCGGCCGCTTCAATCTCGACATGCGCTTCGGCAATCGGGAACTGTACGCCCTGGTTCTGCCCGATAGGCCGACCGAACACCACGCGATCCCGGGCATAGGCACTGGCCTTCTCGATGAACCAGCGACCGTCACCGATGCATTCGGCGGCGATCAGCGTACGCTCGGCGTTTAAGCCATCGAGGATATAGCGAAAGCCTTTGCCCTCTTCGCCGATCAGGCTGTCCAGCGGCAGCTCGAGGTTGTCGAAGAACAGCTCGTTGGTCTCATGATTGACCATGTTGGCGATGGGCTGGACGGTCAGGCCGTTGCCGATGGCTTCGCGCAGGTCGACGAGGAAGATCGACATGCCCTCGGACTTTTTCTTGACCTCGGCCAGTGGTGTTGTCCGCGCCAGGAGGATCATCAGGTCGGAATGCTGCACCCGAGAGATCCAGACCTTCTGCCCGTTGATGATGTACCTGTCACCCTGTTTGACCGCGGTGGTCTTGATCTTGGTAGTGTCGGTGCCGGTAGTGGGCTCGGTCACGGCCATCGATTGCAGGCGCAGCTCGCCGCTGGCGAGCTTGGGCAGATAGTGACTTTTCTGCGCGTCGCTGCCGTGTCGCAACAAGGTGAACATGTTGTACATCTGCCCATGAACCGTGCCCGAGTTGCCCCCGCAGCGGTTCACTTCTTCAAGAATAATAGAGGCTTCGGCCAGACCAAGACCGGAGCCGCCATACTCGGCGGGGATCATCGCCGACAACCAGCCGGCGTCAGTCAGGGCCTTGACGAAAGCTTCGGGGAAGCCTTTTTCTTCATCGATCTTGCGCCAGTAAGCCGTATCGAACTCGCTGCACAGGGCGCGCACGCCTTCGCGAATGGCGTTGAAATCTTCGTTGTGATTGGGATTCATCATAATTCCTATGGAGTGAAGTAAAACTCAGTCGAAGGCGACGCTTGCGCGCTGGCTGATACCGGTCCCATCACCGGCCCACAGGTCGGCGAAACCGCTTTGGGCATGGTGACCCCCCACCTTGAAGTCGGCGGGAGCGATCAGCGGGCGGATGCCTCGAAACGAAAATTGGCGAACCCGTGCCAACGGGTTGGCCTGCACGAAAGCCGCCAGGTTGAGGGTGGCGGTCAGCGGGCCGTGCACGACCAGGCCGGGATAGCCCTCGTCACGAGTGACGTAAGGCCAATCAAAATGGATGCGGTGGGCGTTGAAGGTAGCGGCTGAATAGCGGAACAGCAGCAGGGGGTCAGGGCTGATGGTTTCGCACCACTGCATCTCGGGAAGCGGATCTCCGGCGCCGAGCTTGGGCGGGTTCGGTTCGCGATAAACGATGTCTTGTTCTTCGCGCACGCACAATTGCTCGTCTTGCCATAGATCATGGCTGAGCGTGACAAAAAGCAGTGATCCAGTGCGGCCGCTTTTTTCCTCAATGTGCTTGATGGTGGTATGACGGCTGGCGGCTTCACCGACTCGCAGTGGGTGCAAGAACTCGACCCGGCTACCGGCCCACATGCGGTTTCGTCCATGCGCAGGTGGCATGAATTCACCCAGCGCCGGGTGACCGTCAGGGCCGAGCTCGCGTTGTTCGGCGCAGTCATCAAAAAAACACCAGTGCCAGAGCCAAGGTAGCTCCTGGCCCTCGGCGGGTGCCGGGGTATTGAACATCGCGGCGATACGCCGTACCAAAGTGAAGCTGAAGTGGTCATCCCGAATCTGCGTTCGGCCCACCCAGTTACCCGGTTCGAAATCTTGCATGCTGAGCATTCCCTGTTGACTGCAGTTGCAAACAGGATGAAGGGGCGAGGGGAGGTCGGGAATTTGCTTTTGCGTAAGTCAGTGTGAAGCTTTGCCTAAGGCTGTGCAGAGGGTGCAACACGGTCTTCCAATCTTTGAAATGGCCGGCAACGGCGCGGCCGATCATGCTGATCCCGGATTACGTGGGAGCAGGCCGCCATCAACACATTTCTGAACACACGCCAACAGGCGCTTTCGTTGTTTGCGAGCAACGGCTACACCAACGTCAGCATGCGCGAGCTTGCCTCGGCGCTGGGGATCAATTGCGGTTCAATCTACAACCACATAGAGAGCAAAGAAGCTCTGCTGTACGAGTTACTTGAAGAGCTGCTGGGATTACTGCAGAGCAAGGGGGCGATGATTCAGCGCAAAGTCAGTCCACCCAACCGGCTGCGCAAGATCATTGAAATGCACCTGAGCCTGCAGGACCGCATGCCATGCCATTTCCAGCTACTGGAGCGAGAGTGGCGACACCTGAATGAGCCTTGGCTCAGTCAAGCCGACAGCCTTCGCGCCCGCTACGAACAGGTCATCGCGGCAGCGGTTGGCACTTCGGCATGCGATCGAGTTCGCGCAAAAAGTATTGTCACGCTCCTCAATCAAACGCCCAGCTGGCTGGCTGCGTTAAAGCTCACGGCACGCGCCCGCCTGGATCTGATCCATTCCATGGTGGCACTGATTCTTGCGCAAGCGCCTTGCGATTTGCCAGGACCACTGAGTGGCGCTGCAACAGGCAAGAGTCATTAGCGAAAGGAGAAGGCCGACTTCCAATAACGAAAATGGGCACATTCACAGGACTGGTTCATGCTCGACTCACTGTAAAGCACCCCCCATAACAATAAGGATCAGCGCCATGTTCTCCTGGTATAGAAGCGGTACACCGCGTGAGAAAAAGACCTTTTGGGCCTGTTATGCAGGATGGGCGCTGGACTCCTATGACATGCAAATGTTCAGCTTCCTGCTGCCTACGTTGATTGGCATCTGGGGGCTGACAAAAGGCGAGGCAGGCGTCATCGGAACATCGGCTTTGCTTTCCGCGGCGCTGGGAGGCTGGATCGCGGGAATCCTGAGCGACCGCTTCGGTCGGGTACGTATCCTGATTTTTACGGTGTGCTGGTTTACCTTCTTTGGCGTGGTAGCGGGGTTTGCGCAGAATTTCGAGCAGTTATTGGTCGCCCGTACGCTGCAAGGCCTGGGGTTCGGCGGCGAGTGGGCCGTTGGCGTTGCGCTGATGGCCGAGGTTATCAACCCAAAAAACCGTGGCAGGGCGTTGGGTTTCGTGCAGTCCGGTTTTGCCTTGGGATGGGCAGGTGCGGTGCTGATCGTCACTGGGATCCTGGCCTATTTCCCCGCTGATTACGCCTGGCGGCTGGCGTTCTGGGTGGGGGTCGTGCCGGCTCTGGTGGTGATCTTCATTCGACGCAACGTCAAAGATTCGGAAGCCTTCAAACAGTCCCAGAAGCTGGACACCGACAAAGCTTCTATTGGCACCGTGTTCTCCGCCAAATACGTCAAGGTCAGCGTGCTGGCGAGCCTTTTGGTGATCGGTTTGCAGGCCGGATGCTATGTGATTCTGGTCTGGACACCCTCGCTGATGGCTGAGCGCGGTGTCGTTTCCGGATCGCTCGTCCGGACGATTTTGATCATGGCATTCGGCAGTCTTTGCGGTTTTGCCGCTACCGCCTACATGTCCGACCGCTTGGGCAGACGGCCCACGTTGATCATGCTGTCGTTGGGCTCCTGGATTGTCACCGTGGCGTACATGTTCGTGCCGCTCAACCCTGTGATCGCGCATGTCATGGGTTTTCTGGTCGGTGCATTGGCCATCGGGATGTTCGCGGCGCTGGGGCCCTTCCTTAGCGAATTGTTTCCGACCCAGGTGCGCACCACCTGCATGGGGTTCTCCTACAACGTTGGCAAATCGGTAGGTGCAATGGCTGTCACAGGCGTCGGCCTGCTGGCCGCCAAGTACGGGCTCGCGCAATCCGTGGGCGCCTTCTGCCTGGGTGCCTACGCAATCGCGGTATTTGCCCTGCTGCTGCTACCAGAAACCAAAGGCGTCCGGCTGGATGACGTTGTTGAAAATGAAGCGGACGTCGCCCCGCAACCAATGCTCGAACCACGGACTTGAAGGGTGTTCAAATGATCAGAATTGTGTACTTGCTGGCTAAACCTCAAACCATGAGCGATGAGACCTTCAAGCAAGAATGTGTGCGCCACTTTGAAATGAGTGCAGGGATTCCGGGATTGCACAAATATGAGGTCAGGCTTGTGGCGGACAATCCCAGCGACACTCACGTACCGTTTCTGGATGTGCCGGCTGTACACGCCATAGGCGAGTGCTGGTTCCGCGACCAATCCGACTATGAGCTTTACATGCAAGCCGATATTCGAAAGGCCTGGTTCGAGCACGGCAAAACGTTTATCGGCGGACTCAAGCCGTTTGTCACGTGCGAGATAGTTTGAAGGCTATGGGGCCGGGATCTTGCGAATTCAGATCAACGAAACATCCTGAGCGAGCACAAGGCGGAAGAGTCATTCAATTCTCCCGCCTTATTCGCTCGCTCTGATGTTCTTCAAACAGCCATGTCGGCCTGGCGTAAGGTAGCTAAACCGGCATCTACGGATTTCTCAAGGGTAAAGCCTTTGTAACTCGAGGTGCTGATATCGGTAATGACCTGTTTGTTTCGTCGACCGTGCCCGAGTGCGTAAAGCATGCGCGTGCTGATGGTTGCTGACAGGTTTCCTGAGTTGCCCGTGCATGAATTACGACTGATATTGGCCCCCGGGGGAGTTGAGTGAGCCAGGGGAGGCGTTGGTAGGATTGAT
Organism: Pseudomonas sp. CCI1.1; assembly: GCF_034348165.1. Classification (NCBI taxonomy): domain Bacteria; kingdom Pseudomonadati; phylum Pseudomonadota; class Gammaproteobacteria; order Pseudomonadales; family Pseudomonadaceae; genus Pseudomonas; species Pseudomonas sp. CCI1.1. The sequence continues at coordinate 2,137,436 of NZ_CP133780.1, read as the reverse complement.
CAGGTATGGCTTTGAGTGTTAACGCATGGGATCAGTAGCGAGCGACTGCTTCGGGCCGATTCTGTTGAAAAAGTCGGATTTTCAGATCGCCTGAACTCAGGCGCGACTACCACCGGAGAACCTACTCACCACACTGAGTGGTTTTTCGGCCCTTCGGTGACCTTTGCTGCTCTGTTATTGGGTTAATTTGAGGTTTTTTGCTTGGTGCAGGCGCACCTATCCCGTGACTGGTGGTCCCTTGAGACATGGATGCGTCGGGTCCAAACGGCGTGGGTTTCTTCCGCTTATTTTTCCACAGAATAAGTCTGTGCAAAAAGAATTGCTGTTGAGATATCAAGCGATATGGAAGCAAACGACTTCATCAGCAAGGATGGCGGCAGTGCCCAGTCCCACTTTTCTCGCAGCATGTTTTCTACCTCCGAAAGTATCGAGTCTAGATCAGCAGCATCCAGGCTCCCGACTTCCTCCAGCGCCATTTGGGTTCGATTGATGTCGGCATCAACCTCGATGGCAAGGCCTGCGTTATCACAAGAAAGGCCGACATGATTGAATAACAAGCGCAGTGCATCGTTGGCATGATCACCTAGCCAGCTCATCAAATAGCACTTACCGCCCGACTCAACTATGTAGCGCTTACCAAGGCCAAGTGAAACAAATGTCTTTCGAGCCTCATCGAGAAGCTCTTGAGCCACTTGATCAATAAAAGGGCAGGGGAGTGTGTCTGCCAAGACGGCTCGCATCTCTTGGCGTACGTTGTCATGCACCATCGCACCCAGACCGTCGAACTGAGGAGGGGCACCACCGCGTGCTGCTGAAACGATGATGACTTTGGACTGGAGATCAACATCACGAACCTGCCACCTCCGGCCTCCGAAAATAATGCGCTGATCCTTGGTCAGTGGACGGCTTACTGGCACAGATCCCAGTGCCCTACCATCGCATACAAGGCGAAATTCTTCGTCGCTGGTGAATGCGCTGTAGAACTCATAGTGGTTGATCAATCGCTCTCCAACCGTCCCAGGAAGAAGCAACCCTGAGCTGTCCTGAACAATGAGCTCGTGCTCGCCGAGCGCCTTGAGCAACTTCACAAAGTCTGGTTTTTCAACTTTTGGAAATGCTCCCTCAGCAATCAAACTTTTCCAGAGATCTGTAGCAGATGCACCGCCGCACTGGGCGATCACTGAAAGACATTGTTGAACGAGGGTGGACGCGTGAATGCCTTGAGCCCTGGGAGGTTCAAACCACCCCTTGGCCAGCAGTCGAACCATGGCAATGGTTTGGACCAAGCCTTGGCGCAGTTGATCCGAGAGGCTCGATCCATCTTTGAGTGGCGATTCCTTGCAGTAAACGCGCAGCGTTGCTTTTTCTCCTGGGCGCCTTCCCGATCGCCCTAGACGTTGTCGCAGACTCGCCACCGATGGTGGGGCACCAATCTGCACGACTGTTTTGATGCTGCCGATGTCTATGCCGAGCTCAAGCGTCGTGGTGCAAATCGCGGATGCTGCATGAGTCCCTGCCTTGAGAGCATGCTCTGCTTGCTCACGCAAGTCCTTCGAAAGGCTACCGTGATGAGGCCAGAATTCGTTAGGCACGCCGTCTTTCTCGCAGCGCCGTCGCAGTTGATCTGCGTACCATTCAACCTGAGACCGGCTGTTTGGGAAAATCAGGTTGTTACTGCCGCGTAACACCTTGTAAAGATGATCAGCGATCGCGAAGTCTGGGCTTGCCTCGTTCTCTGTCTCGTCTTCATTTTCCGCCTGGCCAGAGAGCTTTACGGGCTTCTTCTTGAGCTCGCTCATGGGTGGCTGAATGTGACCACGAACTTGCACTTGGAGAGTCTGGTTGGAGCTTTTTGATTCAATGACGGTAACGCCATCGGCATTTCCCGAGCGCAAAAATTCCGACGCCATCTTCATATCGCCGAGGGTGGCTGAGAGCCCGACTCTAGGGAGACGGTGCCCGGCAACAAGTTCTACCCTATGCATCAGTGACTGAAGTTGCTTGCCTCGTTCGCTACCGATGAACGCATGCAGCTCATCCACGACGATATAGCGCAGGTGCTGGAACACCCCGCCAAGACTAGAACCGCGGTTGACGAACAGGGCTTCAAGGGATTCAGGAGTGATCAGAAGCACCCCCTCAGGGGACTTCAAAAAGCGATGTTTTTTGCTTGAGGAGATGTCCCCGTGCCAAGCCACTACGCGAATCTCAAGCTGCTCACAAAGACGGCTTAACCTGTCCCACTGGTCGTTGATCAGGGCCTTGAGCGGGCTGATATACAGCACCGAACCGGGTGGATCATCACGATTCAGCAAATTGGTGAGTATGGGAAGAAAAGCAGCCTCGGTTTTGCCTGCCGCTGTTGCTGCGGCGATGATGACATCCTGATCGGCATCCACCAGAACAGGTACCGCCCATTCCTGGGCGTCGCGCAAGGAAGTCCAGCCTTCCGCCCAAACCCATCTCTGGATTCGGGACTCAAGTTGATCGAAACCCGATGACTCAGAGTGTGAAGGTGGCAAGTTCATCGTCCGCATCGACTTTGGTATCGTCTTCGCCGCCTGAGTCCCTGGCGACCTCGACAGCTCCAAGCAGCATTCGCCAATCGGCGCCCGGGTTTTGCTCCAAGATGGCGAGCAGGTTGATGAACGCTGTGATCGTGGTACGTGGCGTGCGGAAGTAAGCTTCTCCCAGGCGCTGATTACAATGCGCCATGAACAAGGGGAGCGCTTCGTCAGGTAGTAAGTATTTTTCGACATCCCCGCCAGCGTATACGTGACGAAGTTTCTGAAGCAGCACGTAGAAGTCTTCCGGGGTCAGGCTGGTCAGGCGAATGACCGGCCCCGACAGATCCACCAATCCTGATTTTGCAAACGAGTTCTCGGCCAATCGAGATTGCAGGGCAGGGTAGCTGAATAGCCCCCGACGAGTGTCCATCAAAAACTCAGGCGTGCCACCTAAAACGAAACCAAGCCCTTCGGACGATCCCTGCAGAGAGTCATTGAGGATACGGAGGATCTGTTCGTAATTGGCATTACGAGCTTGGGTATTGGCCAGTTTGTAGAGGTTGACCAGTTCGTCGAGGCAGATCATCAGACCGCCAAAACCTGCAAGTCTGACGAATCTCGACAGGAGCTTGAGCTGATCGTAGACGGAGGCATCATCAATGATGGTTCGTACGCCCAAGGCTGCTCGGGCATCAGTCTTAGTGGTGAACTCTCCACGCAACCAACGGATGGCGTCGGCCTTGAGCTGCTCGTTGCCTTCTTCGAAACCTCGGCAATAGGCGGCAATCACCTCCGCAAAATCATACCCGTTGACCATCTCGGTCAGCTCGGCCAAGTGAGCACGAATAACAGTCTCGCTGTCTGTACCCGCCGCCTTGGCTTCGGTTTTGGCCTGAGAGATGAATTTCTCAACAATGCCTTGCATAGCCCCACCGTCGGGCTTCGTACGCGTCGACATGTTTTTAGCCAACTCGGAGTAAAGCGAACGTGCTTGTCCACCCGTGGCATGTAATCTGCGATCTGGGTTCAAGTCGGCATGCATGGTGACAAGCTTGCGCTCCATGGCAATGGCTCGTACTAGGTTCAGAAAAAACGTCTTGCCTGCACCGTACTCGCCAATGACGACTCGAAATGCCGATCCACTTTCAACCAGGCGATTGACGTCCTTGATCAGTGCATCTAGTTCGCCTACCCGGCCAACCTGAATCAGGTGTTGGCCCACGCGAGGAACGACGCCTGCGCGTAGCGACTGGATGACCGCATCGCGATCCTTGGCTCTGATAGTGCTCATAGGGCTAACTCTTCCAGAATGTCTGTATTGATCTCGACAGGGTCATCACCCTCAGTTACGGGCATGTCGAAACGTTCAAAAGCCATGTCGTTAATTTGTTCCAGGGCACCATCGAGCATCAGCTCCATGTCGCTGGCGGCAGCTTCAAGTTCGGAGCGGCTCCACTCAGGGCGTGAGACCAGCAACCGAAGGAATGCGGAGTGTTCTAAATCGAGACCATCAATGTCTGCACTCGATTCTTGTATTGATACTGCCTCATCGACCAACTGCTCCGGTTCGTCAACTTGGTCCTCGGTGAAGACTTTAGCAAGGAGGGCGGAGACCTCTGCGGTTTCTCGTTGCAGTTCTGCAATGCGCTCGTGATCAAGCACGAACCCTTGATTCGCAGTGGCGGTGATCGGGGTACCAGGCTCGGAACGAGGAATGCCGGCTTTTGGTTTTACGGAGGCAATACTTGCTCCAGATGCAGCACCGTGGAGATCGCTGTACAGCAACTGACTGTCTAGCTGCAGGGCCTTGTAAACGCGCTCAAGAAGTTTCACTTCCAATGGGTTGACGATGCCATCAGCTTGCGCCAGATGGGTCAGGAAGCTCGCAATCGTGCGTTTGGCTTCGACCGTTAGTGGGTCGAGTTTTTTCTTCAGGCTGGCCAGCGTTGGTGGTTGCTGGATCTGGATTCGCAGGTGTGCTTTAAGGCGTTTGCGATGGGCCACACTCAGGTGATTCCAGGAGTCGATGTGTTGAGCAAGCAGCGTAATTTCCTCAGTGGAGGTATCACCATCGGCAGCAGCCACAGCACTAGCAAGGTCGAGCGTCACCGAAGCAGCATTGTAAGCTGCAGAAGCTCGCAGTGATCCGTCTTCTGGTTGAGTCACGAACAGCGCGATTTGATCCTCTGCCTTCGGTGTCTTACTGCCAGCCAGTACGTCGGGTTCAATACCGATGTGAAGCGATTCGAATGCGCGGGCAAGTGCAAGTACTTTGTCGCGGGACAGGGCGCCGGCGCTCTTGAACCGGCCTGCGAGTTCGCCAAAGCTCATGACAATCAGGTCGTCGCCAATTCTGAGCTGAAGCTCGTCCAACTCTGTACGGGCTGCTGTCGGCCAGAGAGCGACGGGAAGCTGCAAAAGACCTTCGAGAGCTTCTGCGCTATCAGGGTTGCGGCCCAAATATCGGCTGTAGGGTTCAAGCTCGGTAGTGCATAGCTCAACCAGCAACTGCAGGCTTTTTCGTGTACCTGACGTGGCCAGGACATCAGGAAGGTCACCCAAGCTAAGCGTGGGGGCCATTAAGACCGCGGAGGCCGGCCTATAACTGGTTTTAAGTTTGGTCTTGTTCTGCGCCAGGACAAGACCCTTAGGATGGGCGCTTGTGTACTTAAGCTTGAACAGTCTCGAAAAGACATCCTTGCAGCGAGTCACGGGCGTGCGTTTGCTGATGTTGGGGTCAGCTAACGCCCAGGCTAATGCCCAATCGGCATCAAGGGGGCGCTTGTTGGAAGCGAATTGCCCCAGACCTACGCGCAGTGGTAATGGCATCTCGTAGCTATACGCGACAACGTTGGGAGGTGGGCCAAGGTAAAGGTCTGGATCGATCTTGGTGTTGCTCAGGTAATCCAGAAAACCTTCCGCATATCCCCTGAACGACCTATTTTCCCCATAGATATTCAATAGGCGTCGGACTTCTTCGACGATCAAAGGAAGCTCAGCCTTGGCGCTCGGATCACTCATTGCGTCAACGAGCGCTCGACGTTCCAGACCGTAGAAATACAAAAAGACGTAGCCAGTGTCTGCCAGTGGGTAACGACGACCACCCTCCAGCCATTGAAGGTATCCACGGCGAGCCTCTGACGTGATGGAGTGGAAACTGGGCCAATAGGACATCAGCCGTTCTTCTAGATCGACGTGTGTCTTTGCGATACGGAGCTTGGGGTTAATCAGTGAGGGTTCTCCGGCATCGTGCCGGACACCTAGTACGCTGCCCATATAGAACATGCCACCGGGAACTGTAAAACCGGAAACGGTGACTGATTCACCTGCTGGCACCCAGCGAGCATCAGATTTTTGCGTTCTCGCATTTGGAATTTTGAAGGACTTTGAAGGTTCTGAGCCGAGTTGGACAGTGTAAAAATCTGAGGTTTCCTCAGCGCCCATATGGCGCCCTGATACCTCGCGCATAGAGAAAGTGAGGCCAGATCGTTGATGCTCCCGCAGATGTTCCGTATCCGAAATGGCCACTGACAATTGCTCTGCATGGCGCCTTGAGCGACGAACCAGCAGCCAAAAAACCGCGGCAACGCAAGCAATAACACCAATGGCGATCCAAGCATTTTTCGGGATCGATGCGACTGCGCCGACGGCCAGAGCGAAAATGATGAGGATGCCGTTACTTGTGGAGTTTTTTGCTTTCTTCCTTGCCATGAGTCGTTTCAACCTTGAAAGATGGGTGCTGGCGCAATGGCAGTATCCGATAAATGGCCTACGAGAACCATGGGCAGAGGAACGTTATTGATCGGAAAATTTTGCTTGCGCACGAAATAGCTACAATCATAAAAAGTAGCTTCTCAGCAGGAAGCGCGAAGATCATCCCCTCCATTGCTAATAGCTGCGATTCATTGTGGGCAGTTATCGGCCAGAAGTCGAAGCTCACTAGTCGATGATGTCAGCCCGTTCGCAAAGCTTGGATTGTTGCGTTGGCCATCTCTTCTCGACTATAGCGACAGTACCTCGAGTTATTTGATGATAATGTCGGCCATAAAATGGACTCCCCCTACTTTTACCCCCACAAAAACGCTGGCTCTTGATGGACGTTACTGGACTCTCCTAGAGCAGAACACCGCTGGAGCTCAAGCAAATACTGGCTCAGAAAAATCCATAGTAAAATTCCGGAAGCTTTCAAGAAGTATGAAAAAGGAGATGGGGTGCTAGGGGTCGAGTGTTCGAATCACTCCGTCCCGACCATATAAATCAAGGGGTTGCGAGACTTTATCTCGCGACCCCTTTTTATTTTCGAGCGTTTTTGCCCCTACAAAACGACTGGCTCTCGGTGGAATCTTTACCAACACCACCTGGGGTTACACCCTAAATTGTTGGCTTTCTCGGGGAGTTGGTTACCTTCACGGCACAGCTTTTAGCCTTAGGAGAGGTGCAATTGCAGAGTGTTGACGTGTGCATGGATATGCACATATAGTCGGTTGCATGACTAATCGAATCCTTAACCGAACCCGCGCAATTGACGCTGCAATCGAGTCTCTCGATGGCGCTTTCTTCAAGGCGCTTTGCGAGCCTTCGCGTGTAGCTGTGCTCAAGCGCGTGATGCAACTGGGGCGCGCCGACATCGGAGAGATTGCGGAAGCACTGCCCCAGGAACGCTCAGTTGTTTCCCGGCATCTGCAAGTACTGTTAGAGGCAGGTATCGTCCGCGGTAACAAGGTCAGCAGGCAGATGTTCTACGAGGTGGATGGTCCGGCAGTGGTGACACGCCTCGAAGCCATTCTTCAGCATATGAAAAGCCTCGCCCCATTCTGCTGCCCAGGTACGTCCGGATAGTTTTTTTTGCTCTGTAGTGTGCATGAGTGTGCATATATGAATGTAATAAATGAAATCTTGGATGTCATTGTGATCGGTGCAGGCCAGGCAGGATTAGCGTGCGGTTGGCACTTACAGCAGCAAAACCTTAGGTTCCTGATTTTGGATGCTGAGCGGTCACCGGGAGGGAATTGGCGCAATTACTACGACAGTCTGAAGCTTTTTTCTCCAGCTGCTTACTCGTCATTGCCAGGCATGCGCTTCCCGGCAGAACCTGATCATTACCCGCTTCGTGATGATGTCGTACGCTATCTGGAAGACTATGCAAAGGCATTCAGATTGCCAGTTCGTCAGTACACCCGCGTGCAGCATGTACGAAGGGAGCGCGAGCTGTTTCAGCTTCAAACGGACGATGGAGAAATTTTCTGCTCCAGGGCGCTGGTCGTGTGTACGGGGGGATTCAATCAGCCGTTCATTCCAGATATTCAAGGGCTTCAGGGCTTTCTCGGGCGCAGTTTGCACAGCGCGGAATATCGAAATGCCGAAGGCTTTGGTGATCAACGAGTGGTTGTGGTCGGTGCTGCGAACTCGGCTGTTCAAATTGCTTATGAACTGGCCCATGTGAGCAAAGTCGTGCTGGCAAGCAGGGAGCCAATTCGGTTTTTTCCACAAAAGATACTGGGTTCGGATTTTCATGCGTGGCTGAAATGGTCGGGGTTGGAAAAGACCCGTTGGTTGAATGACCAAAGTACGCCGGTGCTTGATGACGGGATCTATCGTCGAGCCCTTAAGAAAAAGTTGTTCGAGCGTAAGCCGATGTTCGAGGCGATAACACCAACCGGCGTGATCTGGGCTGATGGGCAGCACACTGAAGCCGATAGCCTGGTGTTTGCTACCGGATTTCGCCCGAACTTGGAATTTTTGAGCGGGTTGGAATGCCCAGGCGATGAATATTGGGCTCATCGTAACGGGCAGGCCGAGCACCTACCTGGGCTGTATTTTGTCGGTCTGCCGAAGCAACGGAACTTTGCTTCAGCGACCCTCAGAGGTGTCGGCCAGGATGCGTCTTACATCATGCCCAGCTTGATGCGATTTGTCCGCGATATGCCTGTTTAGAAGACAACTTGGCAGTTGACGAATCTCAACCGCAGCAACGTTTAGTCAGTGCGTCGAGTCGTTGGAAGGCGCCAGCTGGCGATGAAGCACAGCAAAACCAAACCGCACATAACGACAAGCAATGCCGAGGCTCCAAAGTTCTGCAAAACAAATGCGGCGGCTATCGGGCCGCAGGCCTGGGCCACGAGTACCGGCCTGGCGAGAAGCCCCATTCTCGCTCCGTAGCCTTGCGGGCCAAACAGCGCCAAGGGGAGGGTGCCGCGAGCGATCGTTAGGATGCCGTTGCCTGCGCCGTAGAGTGCGATCGCCACGAAGGCCATCCAGGGCATCCCTGAGATCAATAATCCCAACCCGACCAGGCATAGAAACACACCGACCCGCGCTGACCAGGTCGGGTGGAGATTTCTGCCTATGGAAAACTCTGCCACCCGTGCCAAGACTTGCGAGGGACCAATCACCATGCCGATGGCCAAGGCCACAGCGGTCGCGATTCCCAGTTGCTTGAGGACATTAAGCAGGTGTACTGAGATACCTGATACCACCAGCGCCAGAACCGTCAGCATGGCGCCAATCAATAAGAATAGATAATTGGTGGTCTTGGGGTGAAGCTCGGACGCGCGGGGTGATTCTGTTATGACGGGGTGGGGTGGTTGTTTTGTGCTTCCTGGAATCAACAGCGAGTGGATGGGTAGCCCAATCAAGAGATGAGTAGCCGCGAGAACAAAGCAGGCGTTTCTCCAGCCGATCCAACTTTCCAGTCCTGCGATCACCGGCCAACCTATGGTACTGGCGAATCCACCTAACAAGGTCAGCCCGGTAATTGACGTTCGAGCCCCTTCGCCGAAAAGACGTCCCAGGGTTGAGAAGGCTGCGTCGTATAAACCCGCCGCCATGGCAACACCGATCAACGTCCAGGCGACATAGTAAGTGGCAATGTTGCCCGCCAGTCCCATCAGTAGCATGCCGAGAGCCAGCAGCAGTGAACTGGCCGCTAGGACAGAGCGTCCGCCGTGGCGGTCAATCTGACGACCAACGGCCGGCGAGGAAGCTCCCGCTACCAAAAGTCCCCAGGACAGACCGCCCACCACATTGGTGATGGACCATCCCGTCTCTTTGGCTATCGGAGGCGCAAGCACTGCGGGCAAGTAGTAGGTCGAGCCCCAGGCGAGAATTTGAGTGAAACCCATCGCCCATACGAGTCTGGAGCGATTGATCGGGGGATGAATCTGTTCTGGAGGTGTCATGACCGACGTGCTCATTTTTTTGTTGTCAGTAACAACAAGCTATCGCCTTCCTTTGGTCATCGTCAACCGAGAGATCGGTGTTGACGATTCCGAGATACCAGGATTATTGTTGCAGCTAACAACTAATTTGTGACGGTTATGACGAAGCGTAAAAACGATCAGTTGACTCAGGATTCCGAGGACCTGTACGAAGTGTTGAATCAGTTAGTTCGCGTCCATCAGTTCCGTGATCGTGATCGGATCTGCTGTTACGACGTATCTGTAACCCAATGCTATGCCGTCGAGACTCTGGTCAAAAGGGGCGCACTGCGCCTTCAGGTCTTGGCGGAAGAAATGTTCTTGGACAAGAGCACGGCGAGTCGCGTGATCGATACCCTGGAACGCAAGGGGTATGTGTCCCGAGTTGAGGATGATGAAGATCGGCGTGCGGTGCGAATTCAGGCAACGGATGCTGGACGTGAGCTATACGAGAAAATCAGAGCTGACCTGATTGCAGAGGAGCGAGCGATGATCGATAACCTGTCAGCTGAAGCCAGGCAGGGAGCGCTGAGTTTGCTCAGGCAGATCACGCGGGCCACGGAGATTCGCTGCGGGCTCGTGAGTGAGTGCTGCCCAGCCGTGAAGAGCAAGGAATGAAAGGGAAGAATTTCCCTTTTTTTGCCAATAATGTTGTTACTGCCAACGTAATGGGGCTCCAACAATGCGAGTTCGTGTAGCTGAACCCAGCGACACTGTTTCAATAGCCGCCATCTACAACCAGGGGATCGAGGAACGTAGCTCTACGTTTGAAACGACTCCTCGAAGCCCGGCAGACATGCTTAATCGCATCAACTCCATGGAGCGTTATCCAGTGTTGGTCATGGTCGATGAGACGGGTCAGGTTGTTGGATGGGCAGGACTCAGTAGTTATCGCGCTCGTGCCTGTTACGACGGCATTGCAGATTTTTCCATTTACCTGGATCGCAGTGTTCGCGGCCAGGGGCTCGGTAAGCAGTTACTTCAGTCACTGCTAGAAGAAGCCGAAGCTCGTGGATTCTGGAAAGTTCTTTCACGCATTTTTACCTTCAATCACGCCAGCCTCGCATTGTGCGAAACCTGCGGTTTCCGCCAAGTTGGGGTGTATGAAAAACACGCCTGTCTTGAAGGACGCTGGCTCGACTGCGCTATTGTCGAGCGCCTGTTCCCGAACAATCAGCCAACCTGAAGAAGGAGTTGATCATGGATAACACTCACCTTCCCGTCGCCATCATTGGAGCTGGTCCGGTGGGCCTGGCGGCAGCCGCTCACCTGCTGGCCCGAGGTCTCACGCCGCTGATTCTGGAGGCTGGCCCGAAAGTGGGGTCCAGCATTGAAGAATGGGTGCATGTGAAGATGTTCTCTTCGTGGCAGTTCAATGTGGACAAGGAGGCGGCAAAACTTCTACTGGCCGATGGTTGGACTCCACCACCGGAGAACGAGTATCCAACGGGTCGTGAACTGCTGGACCGGTTTGTTCGACCTCTCGCGGACCTCGAACAGATCAAGCGTCACTTGCAGCTCAATACCCGTGTTCTGGTAGCCACTCGCGTCGGTCAGGATGTGATGAAGACCCAGGGCAGATCGGCAGCTCCTTTTTTACTGCGTGTCACAGGGCCAACGGGTGAACAGGATGTGCTGGCCAGTGCTGTCATTGATGCCTCGGGCACCTACCTGACACCGAACTGGATGGGCGCCCATGGCATCCCTGCCTTGGGCGAGATCGAGCATGCAGTACACATCGCATATGGCATTCCGGAGGTACTGGGCCGTGCCCGGAATCGCTATGCCAACAAAAGAGTGCTGGTGGTGGGTGGTGGTCACTCCGCTTTTAACGCTCTCCAGGATCTGGTGCGACTGACTCAGGAGGCGCCGCAAACCAAAGTGCTCTGGGCGATCCGGGGTAATTCTCTTGAGCGCATTCTCGGTGGTGGTGCGAATGACCAATTGGAAGAGCGCGGAAAACTCGGCCTGAAGATTCTCCAGTTGCTGAATGACGGCGTGATCGAGTTGTTCAGAAACGTCGCTATCGATCAGGTCGCAGGCAATGGCCAAGGACTGGTCGTGAAGGCGGGAGAGCAGGTACTTCCAGCTGTGGACGAACTCATTGTGGCGACTGGATTCCGCCCAGACATGAGCCTGCTCGCGGAGCTGCGTGTCGCACTCGATCCTGCTACCCAAAGCTCAATGTTGCTTGCTCCAATGATTGATCCCAACGAACACAGCTGCGCGACGGTCAGGCCTCATGGCGCGGTAGAGCTGGCCCATCCTGAAGAAAGTTTGTTTATTGTGGGGATGAAGAGCTATGGTCGGGCGCCTACGTTCTTGTTGATGACGGGGTATGAGCAGGTGCGGTCTGTCGTCGCCGCATTGGCGGGTGATTGGGATGCGGCCAAGAGGGTTGAGCTGGTTCTCCCGGAGACCGGCGTATGCAACTCGGACTTGGATGAAGTCGATGATCGCTTGAAGGTTTCGGCAAGTCGGACGTCTTGTTGCGGCAATGGAGGGGCGACTTCTGATGATGCACCACGTAGCTCGCCAAGTTGCTGCAAAGGCTAGTGCACATCAACCAAGACCTGCCCCCTGCGACGGGGTGAGTAGGTCCACGTGTTTATTTCTTCAGCGTGCTCAGATCGTGCGAGATACGTCCGCCCGTATGCATTCGAGCTGACCAGTCATTGCGTTGCATCTGATAACGATTGCATCGGATTGACCAGCACCTTTCGTGATCATGATCGGCAAAAACAGCCGTTCACCGCTGCTCGCGCAAGTCCCCGTGCATCTAGCTAACCTCGCCAAAAAATTCTAATTATTAAGGACGGCTTTTCAAGATCTCGGATCAAGTATAATGTAGCGGTAACTACAAAATAATTAGTAATATCTACATGAATAATTGGCTGGCATTGATTCTCGGTTTACCCACCGCTAACGCCACCGAGCGCATGCGAGCCTGGCGTGCTTTGAAAGCATCAGGCGCAGCAGTTTTGCGCGATGGTGCCTATCTGTTGCCTGATATCGGTGTCTGTCGTGAAGCTCTGGTGGCTGTTGAGCGCGACATCCTGTCCATCAACGGCACTGCTTACATCCTGCCTGTGGTCGATCTGGATAGTGAACGCTTTATCGAGCTATTCGACCGTAGCGATGATTACAGCAAGCTACGCGTAGAGATCGAAAAGTGCCGTGGACAACTCAATCCCGAAAACGCATTGGCCACCACCAAACAAATTCGCAAACTGCGTAAAACCTACGATCAGCTGACCAACATCGATTACTTCCCAGGTAAGCCGAAGCAGCAGATTGACTCAGCCTTGCAGGAGCTTGAGACGGCCGTCAGCAGAGCGTTATCTGCGGATGAACCCCATAGCCGATACCAGCTTATAACGGCACTGAACCGTGGCGACTATAAAGGTCGTGTTTGGGCAACCCGTAAGCGTCCGTGGGTTGACCGTCTGGCTTGTGCCTGGTTGATTCGGCGCTTCATCGACCCCCAAGCCAAGATCCTCTGGCTCAACAGCCCAACAGACTGTCCAGCAGATGCCTTGGGTTTTGATTTCGATGGGGCGACCTTCAGTCATGTCGGCAATCGCGTGACCTTCGAAACCTTGCAAGCCAGCTTTGAACTTCAAGAGCCCGGCCTAAACCGCATTGCCGCGCTAGTCCACTACCTCGATATCGGCGGCATTCAGCCGGTGGAGGCTGCCGGCATCGAGCGCGTGCTGGCAGGACTGCGCGAAACCATTACCCACGACGACCATCTGCTGGCAGCTGCCAGTGCCATCTTCGACGGCTTGCTCGCCGGGTTTGTGAAAGAGGAACAACCCCATGAGTAAGGTTTCCGCATTGGCAGTTGACGAGGATTTGGCGAGGCCTGAGCCGATCAGTTTGCGTGAGGCGTTCTGGTTCTGGCTGAAGCTCGGCTTCATCAGTTTCGGCGGGCCAGCAGGGCAGATTTCGATCATGCACCAGGAGCTGGTAGAACGGCGGCGCTGGATCTCGGAACGACGCTTTCTGCATGCGCTCAATTACTGCATGTTGCTGCCAGGGCCAGAGGCTCAGCAGTTGGCGACCTACATCGGCTGGCTGATGCATCGAACCTGGGGTGGAGTGATTGCGGGGGCATTGTTTGTGCTGCCCTCGCTGTTCATCCTGATCGCTCTGTCGTGGATGTATATCGCCTTCGGCGAAGTGCCGGTGGTGGCCGGGCTCTTCTATGGGATCAAGCCCGCCGTGACCGCCATCGTGGTGCAGGCGGCCCATCGAATCGGCTCTCGGGCGTTGAAGAATAATTGGCTGTGGGCGATAGCGGCGGCGTCATTTATCGCGATCTTCGCGTTCAATGTCCCATTCCCGCTGATCGTGTTGGGGGCCGCGTTAATCGGGTATGTCGGCGGACGCCTGGCGCCCGAGCAGTTCAGAACCGGTGGTCATAGCGCCGCCAAAAAGTCCTTTGGCCCGGCCTTGATCGATGACGACACCCCATCCCCGGAGCATGCCCGGTTTATCTGGTTGAATTTGGCATCGCTCGCACTAATCGGCGCCGCGTTATGGGCATTGCCGATGGGGATCTTGACCTCCCTCTTTGGCTGGGAAGGTACCTTGACCCAGATGGGCTGGTTCTTTACCAAGGCCGCGTTGCTGACCTTCGGCGGGGCCTACGCTGTGCTGCCGTATGTTTACCAGGGCGCGGTCGGTCACTACGGTTGGCTGACCCCGACACAGATGATCGACGGGTTGGCTCTAGGGGAAACCACCCCGGGACCGCTGATCATGGTGGTAGCCTTTGTCGGTTTTGTCGGAGCCTATGTCTCGCAAGTGTTCGGTGCCGATCAGGTGTTTCTGGCTGGAGCCGTCGCAGCCTCTCTGGTGACCTGGTTCACCTTCCTGCCTTCGTTCCTGTTCATCCTCGCGGGTGGCCCTCTGGTGGAGTCGACCCATAACGAACTCAAGTTCACTGCACCACTCACCGCCATTACCGCCGCCGTAGTTGGGGTGATCCTCAATCTGGCGTGCTTCTTCGGCTATCACGTGCTGTGGCCAAAGAGCTTCAGCGGCACCCTCGACTGGCCCTCTGCACTGATCGCCATTGCCGCGGCGATTGCCTTGTTCCGCTTCAAGCGGGGCGTCATTCAGGTGCTGATGGCTTGCGCGCTCGTCGGCTTGGCGGTGCATCTGCTGCGCTAGAGAGCACGAATTGATTAACTGTCTCTGGCGGGCACTGGGTCTGCCAGATCACCCAGCCTACTGAGCTAGGCAGGAGGTGTTCCATGAGGTGGATTACCCGTGAACGACCCAAGATCGACCGCATCGCCTGCCCCTGGCTGATCACTCGCTTTATCGATCCACAGGCTGAGTTTTTATATGTGCCTAGCGGTGATGTGCTGCGGATTGCAGTGGAGAAAGACGCAGCCCCCTACGACATTCCCGGCGTTGAGTTTACGCATGAGGGCGAGTTGTGCAGCTTCGACGCGTTTCTGAAGAAGTACCAGCTCAGTGAGCCCGCCTTGCAGCAGCTGGCCAAAATCGTACGCGGGGCAGACACCTCTCGCCTGGATCTGACGCCGCAATCAGCTGGGTTGTACGCCATCTCGTTGGGGCTATCGCAGTGCTTTACAAACGACCATGAAATGCTGACGCACGGTCTGATTATGTATGACGCACTCTATGCCTGGTGCAAGGAGTGCCAAGGTGAATCGCATAACTGGCCTCCGCAGATGTGAAGAGGCCCGTTTGTGCAGAAGCCCAGACTAGAGCTGGGCTTTTTTACATTAGTGGCAGTGGTAGTCATTCGTTTTGTGGTTGCGATGGCAACCTTTTGCATCAGTGCCACCGCTATGCGCGTAAGCAGCCACGGACGTCATCGAAAGGACGGCGGCGATCAGAAGGGCAAATAGTTTCATCAGGCTAACTCCATGCTCATGTTGTTTTTAGGGTGAGTTCTCTCATCCTAAGCATGGTATGGCCAGTTGCCTCTATTTAATACTCGACTATCGCATTATGCATTTAGGCCTATCCAACCATGGGTGCCCACGTAAAGGCCAACTCCAATGATCAGCGCGCTGGACAGGTAAGGTGCACGACGAGCAACGGTGCCCAGCCATGGCCAACGGTTGGAAGCCTGTCTAGCGCCAATGGCCGCAGCAGCACCCACAGCCACCAAGGTGATCGCCAAGCCGATGCTGAAGCACAGGACGAGCATGCCCCCAAGAGCAACTTCTTTAACCTGAAGGCACAGCAGCAGGACGGTAATCGCAGCAGGGCACGGAATCAGCCCCCCAGTCAGACCGAACATGACGATCTGGGCAGTAGTGACCTCACGGTTGGTGAAGCGTTTACGGATATCGTTGGCATGCGCACGTTCATGCGCATCCTGATAGCCGTCAATCGACAACTCCAGACCTTCCAGTTCGGAATGCGCATGCCCGTGATCATGTTCCTGGTACTCCAGGTCATAATCATGGGAGTGGCCCGAATGCCCAAGACTCAAGCGAGCACTGAACTCATGAGGCTCGGGAATATCGACTGCCGACTCCAGGAAGCCTTCGCGCTCGACGAAAGAGAATGATTGCGTGCTGCTGTCCGGACGAGTCGTCATCAGGCGAATATCCGAGGCAGCCCAGGCGTGTCCGGTCAGTGTTTTCAGGCGCCAGTGCGGTGGCATGCCTTCTTCGAAGATCGACAGTTCGACACGGCCATGGCCGGTATCGATTCGGTGGGTTTCATCATGGTGACCATGGTCATGCGCGCCGTGGTGGTGATCATCACCTTGCTCGAACTTGAACATCTGCTCACCGCGCCAGGTACGCCACAGCATCCAAAGCGCAATCACGATGATCAGGGCGGAGGACGCGAGTTGGAAGTACGGCTCTGTGGTCTCGGCATCCAGACCTTGGCCCAGGTACATGCCGCCGATGGCGACCAGCCACACTACAGCGGTGTGCGACAGCGTCGCGGCCAAGCCCAACAAAACGGCCTGTTTTACTGAGCCGCGGATGGCCACGATGAAGGCCGCCATCATGGTTTTTGAATGGCCCGGTTCCAGACCATGCAAGGCACCGAGCAGAATAGCGCTCGGAAAATACAGCCAGGCGTGAGCCCCACCTTGTTGCAGCAGTTCAGCGAAGTTGGGCATGTCAGACCTAGAGGTACTTGGTAATTTGTTTGAACGCTTCCAATGGTGCGCGCTCGCCATTGTTCAAGGCCGAGACGGTGTCCTCCAGGCAGTGATCGATGTGATCCTGAATGAGCGTGCGCTTGGCTTGGCACACCGCTTTTTCAACAGCGTGTAGCTGCTGGGCGATGTCCACGCACTGACGACCCTCTTCGATCATGGTGATGATGCCGCGTAAATGGCCGTCTGCCCGCTTGAGACGCTTGATGATCGCCTCGTGACTTTGGTGGGTGTGGGGATGGCTGTGTTCGTGTTCGTGCTCACTCATGACTTGAGCCTCAGGCATCATTGAATTACGCTGGCATCCTATCCCCCCTAGGGGGATATGGTCAAACGCATAAAATCCCTACAAAACGAGTTGAAATCCGAACGCTATGTTCAGCAGAACACTGACAACAACGGTGGTAATCGCGCTTGCTCTCGCCATGTTTGTGGCCTGGGCCGGGCATACCTATACGTTGTCGGTAACGTCGAAACCGCCTGCCTGGGAGATTGCGCAAGACGCCCATCACTCCCATGAAGAGCAAGCCGAGATGTCGTGTGCGAGCTGCTCGGATCACTATCACTCGCCGTTGACCCCTGATCATCAGCACGAAACGCCACAGTTGACCTCCGCGTTGAGTTTGGCCACTCAGCCAAAGCTCTCTATGCAGGTCGATGCGCCACGCTATTCCGTTCCCCGCCCGCCGATTTTCTTGATCGAGCGACCACCGCGTCCTTCGTTCGCATCCTGACCATGGCCGCACCGCGGCCTTTGATCCCTGCAACGTAGGATTGATCTATGCATTTGCACTCGATGAGCGGCGTTGGCGCATTTACTGCGCCTTCGCGTCGCCTGCTACTGCTGCTGTTTTTATTTGTCGCGTCACTTTTCCTTGCAATGCCCGAGGCGATGGCTCATGCCGTCGCCGAAGGTGACAAGGGATTCATCCAGGAAAGCTCCGGCGTCATGTTGCTGCCCTTCATCTACATGGGCGCCAAACACATGATGACGGGCTATGACCACCTGCTGTTTCTGTTCGGGGTGATCTTCTTCCTCTACCGTCTGAAAGATGTGGGGCTTTACGTCACGCTATTCGCCGTAGGCCACTCGGTCACGCTGCTGCTGGGTGTGCTGAATGAGATCAGCATCAGCTCTTACATCATTGACGCCATCATCGGTTTCTCGGTGGTGTACAAGGCGCTCGACAACCTAGGCGCATTCCAGCGTTGGTTCGGTTTCCAACCCAACACCAAAGTGGCCACGCTGATCTTCGGCCTGCTCCACGGTTTCGGTTTGGCGACCAAGATCCAGGAGTACGAAATCTCGCCTGATGGCCTGATTCCGAACCTGATCGCCTTCAACGTTGGTGTCGAGATCGGCCAATTGCTGGCCCTCAGCGCGATTCTCATTCTGATGGGGTATTGGCGACGTACGGGCAGTTTCTGGCGCCACGCCTATACCGCCAACGTCGCCATGATGAGTGCCGGTTTCCTCCTGATGGGTTACCAAATCACCGGCCTGTTTGTCTCCGCGTAAGGAATTCTGACTATGTTCAATACTCCGCTTCCAACTGTTAATGAATTGCCTAGCACTCGCAAACTGGTGCGCTCGACTGTCATTGCCCTACTGACTGCGGTCGGCCTGCTGGTGACCGTGGTCATGCCTTCGGAATACGCCGTTGATCCTACGGGTGTGGGCCGCGCACTGGGTCTGACCCAGATGGGCGAACTGAAGATCATCCTTGCCCAGGAGGCTTTGGCAGATGCAGCCCCACCGCAACCAGTATCTCCAACTCCAGCTCCACAGATTGCGCAAATCCAGCCCGCCGAGATACCTGCGGTTCAGCCAGTGACGACGCCTGCCCCGGCTCTGAAGACGAATCAAATGAGCGTCACGCTCAAGCCAGGTGAAGGGACAGAAATCAAACTGGAAGTGCTGAAGAACAAGACTGTTAGCTATGAGTGGACAGCGGCTGGTGGGCCTTTGAACTACGACACCCATGGCGAGCCTTACAACGGTGAAAAGGGTTACTTTCACAGCTACAACAAGGGCAAGCAGGTCAAAAGTGATAAAGGTGAGTTCACTGCCATTTTTGACGGCACCCACGGTTGGTTCTGGCGTAATCGCAGCAACAACGACGTGACCATCTCACTGAAAACGACCGGCGATTATTTGAGCGTCAAACAATAATTCGAGACGGGGATGGCTGTTCTACTGCCGAAAATGCAGCGTTCAGCCTGACCACAGACCATTTAGTTCATTCATTTTTTGAAGAGCCTCCCCATGAAAACTCCAACCACTCTGATTCGTTCGATGCTCCTGATCTGCTTCCTCGGCCTGATGACGGCATGCGGCGGTGGTGAGAAGAGCGCAACCTCCGAGAGCGCCGAACACGGACACTCACACGAGTAGCACCTTGGAAAACAACATGGCCGCGATTGCGGCCTTGTTTATCTTTACATCTCAATCCATGTGCCTCGTGCTTTGAACGAACGCAGCCTTTTTTTACACATTTACTTCCGGGTAACAGACTCTGTTGGCTCGCGAAGCTAGCGCTCGCAAATAGGCTAGCCAGTTAAGCGGTTCTTATCTTCTATTTTTGCATCGTTCTGTCTCTTGGTTAGGTTCACCAGGCATCAGGCAATCTATGCATCAATGACATATTTATTACAAAAACCATATATCTATTCCCTCTGATGTTTTTGAAGCGAACCTCTGAGCCATTTTTGTAGCTAGCGCCATAACATAGGGCTTTTAGTGAAGTCTGTCGGCGGAGCCCTATCGCTTGATGGATTAATCTGCCGTTGACCCTTTACCTCGCATGCGGAAAAACATATATTCGTTAAACCGCATATGAGCTGAGGCTTCACAATGACCAGCAAAGCCCGTGTCCTGTTCGTCTGTACCGCCAACGCTGCACGATCTCAGTTGGCCCAAGCGTTGCTGAGGCATATCGATTCGGAGCATTTCGAGGCGTTCAGCGCCGGCACAACTCCGACTCAGGTAGATCCGCGCACCTTTGAGGCGCTTTCACACAGCGGTGTGAGTACTGAAGGGTTACGTAGCAAGTCGATAGACGAGTTCCGTGGTGAGCGTTTCGATTACGTCATCACCTTGTGTGATAAAGCCGCATCGGAATGCCTGTCTTTACCTGGAGCCGGTGAGGCATTGGCCTGGAGTTTTGAGGACCCAGTCACCAGCACCAAACCCGATGCCTTCCGTCACACCCTTCACGAAATTCATGAGCGCATCAAGATGTTCGTCTTGGTCAAAAACAAACACTGAGAAAACGATATGGCTGACCATCTGACACCGACCACTGTTTTCAAATGCCTGGCTGACGACACTCGGGTCCGCACGATGATGCTCATCACCCGTGAAGGAGAGCTTTGTGTTTGCGAGCTGACCTGCGCGTTGAACGAGAGTCAGCCAAAAATCTCCAGGCACCTAGCGCAACTGCGTACTTGCGGCCTGTTGTCGGACCGTCGGCAAGGCCAATGGGTGTATTACCGACTGCACCCGAACCTCCCTGACTGGGTTCATCAAGTTCTGACCACTGTGCTCGAAAGCAACAAGCACTGGTTGAGCCCTGATGCCAAACGCCTTGATGAAATGGGTGACCGTCCTGAACGTGCAGCCGTGTGCTGTGAAAGCAAAATCGCCTGATTCCGCCTTCGACTACGAGATCACTCGATGAAAATCCTGTTCCTCTGCACTGCCAATAGCTGTCGCAGCATCCTCTGTGAAGCGGTCTTCAATCACTTGGCGCCGGAAGGCATGAAAGCCTACAGCGCGGGCAGTCAGCCCAAAGGTGAAGTGCATCCGCTGAGTCTCAAGACGTTGGAAAACGCTGGTATTTCGACGGACGGGTTGTTCAGTAAGTCCAGCGATGTCCATGTGAACTTGGCTCCTGATTTCGTCATCACTGTGTGCGACAAGGCTGCCGGTGAAGCCTGTCCGGTATTTTTCGGACCGGCCACTAAGGCCCATTGGGGGCTGGCTGACCCTTCGGAATACCAAGGGACGCAAGAAGAGATCGAGGCGGCTTTTGAAGCCACTTTGGAGCAGATCAGAACCCGTGTTGAAGCCTTCCTGGCTCTACCGCTTTCCCAGCTAAGTGCCGAACAGCTCAAGGCAGAGCTGGCCCTGATTGGCACGCTGTAACCACAGGAGCAATGATCATGAGTAACAGCCGCCTTTCTTTCCTGGACCGTTACTTGACGCTGTGGATTTTTCTCGCCATGGCCTTGGGCATCGGTTTGGGGAGCCTGTTCGAAGGCTGGCCGCAGTGGCTCAACAGTCTTTCTGTGGGCACCACCAACATCCCAATCGCTATCGGCTTGATCGTGATGATGTATCCGCCTCTGGCCAAGGTTCGTTATGAGGAACTGCCGGAGGTCTTCAAGGACAAGCGCATCCTCGTCTTGTCTTTGCTCCAGAACTGGGTCATCGGCCCGGTGTTGATGTTCGCGCTGGCGATCATTTTCTTGAGGGATCAGCCGGAATACATGACGGGCCTGATCCTGATCGGGTTGGCTCGTTGCATCGCGATGGTGCTGGTCTGGAATCAGATCGCGGGAGGCAACAATCAGTACGTCGCCGGGCTGGTAGCGTTCAACAGTATCTTCCAGATCCTGTTTTTCAGTGTGTATGCCTGGGTCTTCCTTGGTCTGCTGCCGCCGCTGTTTGGGTTAGAAGGCAGTGTGATTGAGACCAGCTTTGTCAGTATTGCCGAGTCGGTCCTGATCTACCTGGGTGTACCGTTTCTGGCAGGCTTCCTGACCCGCAGGATCCTCATTGCCCGTAAAGGTGAAGCTTGGTTTCAGGAGCGCTTCATTCCAAAGATCAGTCCGCTGACGCTGGTGGCACTGCTGTTGACCATCGTGGCCATGTTCAGCCTCAAAGGTGACGTGGTACTGCAATTGCCATTGGATGTGTTGCGTATCGCAATCCCTCTGACGATCTACTTCGTGGTGATGTTCTTCATCAGCTTCTGGATGGGCAAGCTGCTCAAGGCTGACTATCCGCGCACCACCGCGCTGGCTTTTACAGCCGCAAGCAACAACTTCGAACTGGCGATTGCCGTGGCCATTGCCACCTTCGGCCTGGCTTCCCCGGTCGCTTTCGCCACGGTGATTGGCCCGCTGGTGGAAGTGCCGGTATTGATTTCCCTGGTCGGTGTTGCGCTCTGGTTGAAACGCCGCTGGTTCGATGAATCCAAGAGCGCCGTTGCGCAGGACAAAGACTATGTTTGATGACCACATCCCCCAACTCGATACCGAACTGGTTGATCTCCCATCGACTGACAAGCTGGGCATCGAGAAGACTTCTATCCATAAACCACGCATTTTGCTGTTGTACGGATCGACCCGTGAGCGCTCCTTCAGTCGCCTGCTAGTCGAGGAGGCCGCTCGATTGCTGGAGCACTTCGGCGCCGAGGCGCGGGTTTTCAATCCGTCAGGCTTGCCGCTACCAGATGACGCCCCCGACGATCATCCCCGTGTGAAGGAACTGCGCGAGCTGATGCTGTGGTCCGAGGGGCAGGTTTGGTGCTCTCCAGAACGTCACGGCTCCATGAGCGCGGTGTTCAAGGCGCAGATTGATTGGGTGCCACTCGCGATGGGCGCGGTACGCCCGACCCAGGGTAAAACCCTTGCGGTCATGCAGGTGTGCGGTGGCTCGCAGTCGTTCAACGTGGTCAATCAGCTGCGAGTGTTGGGACGTTGGATGCGCATGTTCACCATCCCCAACCAATCCTCCGTGCCGAAGGCCTATATGGAATTCGACGATAACGGCCGGATGAAGCCTTCTCCGTTCTACGACCGCGTCGTTGATGTGATGGAAGAGTTGGTGAAATTCACGCTGCTGCTTCGCGACCGCCAAGACTATCTGGTGGATCGTTATTCCGAGCGCAAAGAGTCGGCGGAAGAACTCATGAAACGTGTCAATCAGCGCTCCATCTGAGGATTTTTTACCGTGCCACAACACCCTTATTCCGTACTGCCTCTGGCACAGTTCAATGGCCAATTGATCTTCACCCCGTGCCCAGGCACGAAGGGCACCCGACCATTCGAGGCGTTGCAAACCCTTAAGGATGCGGGGGCATCGGCGTTGCTGACGCTGATGCCGACCGAGGAGTTGCTTCAGAACGAGATCGACCTGCTGCCCGAAGAGTGCCAAATGCTCGGCATCGAGTGGTTTCACCTGCCAGTAGAAGACGATCAAGCGCCTGGCGAAGCATTTAAAGCCGCTTGGGCGCAGCACCATCCGCGACTCAAGCAATTGCTGACCGAAGGGAAAACCATCGCCATCCATTGCAAGGGCGGCTCGGGCCGTACCGGTTTGGTCGCCGCTCAACTGTTGATCGAGAGCGGTGTGCCCTTCAGCGATGCCATCCGCGATGTTCAGTCGTTGCGTCCGCGTGCCATTCAGCATCCTGCCCACATTGAATACATCGGCCAGTTTGACACTCAGTCGAACTCCCACTGACAACAGATACAGAGCACAACAACATGACTATCAAAGTTGGCATCAATGGTTTTGGTCGGATCGGTCGCCTCACGCTGCGCGCCGCTTGGAACTGGCCAGAATTCGAATTCGTGCAGATCAACGATCCGGCAGGCGATGCAGTAACCCATGCGCACCTGATCAACTTCGACTCTGTGCATGGTCGTTGGCACAACGAAGCCAGCGCAGAAGGCGATCAGGTGGTGATTGGCGGCAAGCGCATCAAGGTGACCGCGAACAAAGCGATTGCCGACACCGACTGGTCGGGTTGCGATCTGGTGATCGAGGCCAGCGGCAAGATGAAAACCGTTGCTGTGCTTCAGGCTTACCTGGATCAGGGCGTTAAGCGTGTGGTGGTCTGCGCTCCGGTGAAGGAAAAAGGCGCGCTGAACGTCGTCATGGGTGTCAATCATCAGCTGTTCAATGCTGCGGAACATAGCATCGTCACCGCTGCTTCGTGCACCACCAACTGTTTGGCGCCAGTGGTGAAAGTCATCCACGAAAAGCTGGGCATTCGCCACGGTTCGATCACCACCATCCACGACCTGACCAACACACAAAGCATTCTCGATCAGCCGCACAAGGATCTGCGCCGTGCGCGTGCCTCCGGTATGAGCCTGATCCCAACCAGTACGGGTTCGGCCACCGCCATTGCCGAAATCTTCCCGGAGCTGCGTGGACGCCTGAATGGTCACGCCGTGCGCGTGCCGCTGGCCAACGCTTCGCTGACGGACTGTGTCTTTGAGGTCGAGCGAGCCACAACGGTGGAAGAGGTGAACCAACTCCTCAAGGACGCTTCCGAGAACGAGCTGAAAAACATCCTCGGTTTCGAGGAGCGTCCATTGGTATCCATCGACTACCGTACCGATCCGCGCTCATCAATCATCGATGCGCTGTCGACCATGGTCATCAATGGCACTCAGGTCAAACTCTATGCCTGGTACGACAACGAATGGGGCTATGCCAATCGCACCGTCGAACTGGCCAAAATGGTCGGTCTGGCAGTCTAAGGAGTGGTCATGAAAGCGTTGTCAGCCCTCGCTCCGGAAGTGCGGCAGTACCTGCTCGTCACGGGCAACTACTGGGCCTTCACCCTCACTGACGGCGCCTTGCGCATGTTGGTGGTGTTGCACTTTCACGCGTTGGGCTACAGCCCACTGCAAATCGCGGCATTGTTTCTGTTCTACGAACTCTTTGGCGTGATCACTAACCTGGTGGGTGGCTACCTCGGCGCTCGGCTGGGTCTGAACCGAACCATGAACATCGGGCTGGGCCTCCAGGTCGCGGCGCTGTTGATGCTGACGGTTCCGGTAGCCTGGCTAACCATCCCTTGGGTGATGGGCGCTCAGGCACTATCGGGAATTGCCAAAGACCTGAACAAGATGAGTGCCAAAAGCTCCATCAAGCTTCTGGTCCCCGATGGGCAGCAGGGCAAGCTCTACAAGTGGGTGGCGATCCTCACCGGCTCGAAGAACGCACTCAAGGGTGTCGGCTTCTTTCTTGGTGGAGCCTTGCTGGCACTCATCGGCTTCAAAGGCGCCTTGCTGGCCATGGCGGGTGTCCTGGCGCTGATCTGGATCAGCAGCTTGATCCTGTTAAAGAAGGACCTGGGCAAGGCCAAAGCCACGCCAAAATTTCGCGACATCCTGTCCAAAAGCCGGGCGATCAATATCCTTTCAGCGGCCCGAATGTTCCTGTTCGGCGCCCGCGATGTGTGGTTTGTGGTGGCCTTGCCGGTGTACCTGAGCAGCGTGTTCGGCTGGGACTTCTGGGAGGTTGGCGGCTTCCTCGCGGCCTGGGTGATTGGCTACGGCATTGTGCAGTCCTTCGCGCCCAACATCACCGGCAAGAAACGTGGCCATGTACCGGATGGTCGTGCGGCATTTCTGTGGGCACTTGCACTGGCAGGTCTGCCGGCGGCCATTGCTCTTGGACTGAACACAGGTTTGTCGCAGCAGATGGTGCTGCTCGGCGGGTTAATGGTCTTTGGCGCGCTGTTCGCGGTGAATTCGTCTCTGCACAGCTACCTGATTGTCTCTTACGCCAAGGAAGACGGGGTGTCGCTGGATGTAGGTTTTTATTACATGTCGAACGCTATGGGACGGTTGATAGGCACGGTGCTCTCCGGCTGGGTTTATCAGGTGTATGGGCTGGGTGCGTGCTTGTGGATATCGAGCGCATTCGTGCTGCTCGCAGCACTGATCTCTATTGCGTTACCGAGGCATGCCGAAGCGTTTTAATCACCCCTAAAGGCGGCTTGGAGTCGAACGCTGTGTGAGAATGTCATTGATCTCAAACAAGGATGCCACTCTCATGGCGAAGCTGCCGATCAGCGCAAAGAGTTTCGACGAAGGCTTGACGGAAATTCAGCGCATTATTCGACGCTACGACCCGCTCAGCTTATTGGAAGCGGCGTTGAGGTATCTGTACAGTCCCACCAAAGATCGCTTTGAGCAGGCATCCAAGCAGCCATGGTTGATCATGTTGTTTATTAAATGGACTTTTCTAGATCCATTAGTAAATAGCCCATTGAGGCGCCCCTCAATCTCTCAGAATGAAATGCTTGAGTTGCTACAAAAGGTCCTTGACCTGACGGAAACCGGTAGCCTGCCCGATGAGTACGAAGACGTACGGCTTTTTTTCCGGGCGGTGGCCTACCAGCAGTTTTTTCATCAGACAGAGAGCGGCTTGGTTGATATTGCTCGTCAGGAGCTTTTGTTCGCAAAAGTCCCGGAAAATCATTATTTCAAAACTCGTTTCCTGAATGGCACTGGGGTGTCCATACAGGACTTTCTGCGTCTTTCTTTTGCGGTCCTTGCTAGCACGAAGAAAAGTGGTCCTGTACTTCAGCGAGCCACTCTTTTTGGTCTCTGTCCAGCCTTTACACCGATGGCTGTAGACGCCTATCTACGTACCATTTCTGTCGAAGTTGGAGATTTGCATCGCACCTTAGAAGAGGTAGACAAGGACGGACGCCACCCGAACGAGTATTTGCAGCAAACGCCCTTCCTAAAATTCCCATTCATCAAGGTTCGCTCCGAATATTTGTGTGTGTCCCCTCATGTTCTTGAGCGATCCTTGGGACATTTCATCTACGACTACCTCAAGCGAGCTGACGTAGACGGGTTCAATAACGCTTTTGGAAAGTCGTTTGAAAAATATGTAGGCGACTGGTTGAGCAAGTCAGGGTTGCCGACAGCCAACGAGAGCGAATTGACTCTGGTCCTGCCTGGTCAAGGGAAAGTCGTCGATTTCATTGCTGCTGATGGTGATTCGAATGTGCTGATCGACGCCAAAGGTGTGGAAATGGCGCAGCGGGGTATGGTTGCGTTTCAACGGGGGGATGTTCGTCGAGCGACCCAAACGTCCTTGATTAAAGCTTTCGAACAAGGGCATGAAGTTGCTGCTCGAATCGCTTCGATGGGCGGTGATCATCCCGTGATTCGTCAGCGCTCCTCAACCTACTTGCTGGCTATTACATACAAAGAGCTGTACATCGGGAACGGAGTTACTTTCGCAGCCGTTGTAGGAGATGCAGTGCTCGAAAAAATTCGATCCAAATATGCTGAGCAACATTTGATCCCCGTCGAAAATATTTACTTCCTCACGATCCATGAATTTGAAGAGCTGATGAGTCTGGTAGCAAGCCAAAAAATTGGTTTAGTAGAAGCCCTGGAGAAGGCTAAGCAAGCTGATTCTGAGCGGATGACCCAAAAATTCAATTTCGAGCTGCATATCCATGAGTGGTCGAAGCAACTGGGCAGAGAGCAACCATTACGAGAAATCCTCAAATCGATGGTGGATGAAATGCGCGTTGCGTTTCCTGCTCAGCCCGAGACAGCGGCGCAGAAATAAATCGGGACGCAGTTCGTCAATCACTTCAATTTCGCGCTGATAATGCTGGCTTAATTCAGGTCCAGTGATATCGCCTGGATCAGGGCCTTTCGATAGACCGCTGAGAACATTCATCCAATTGTAAGAGCCATTTGCAGCGACTGCACTCCAGCCCATGAAACGCTATCTGCGGTTTTGCCTTATCTTCTTGATCAGCCTGGCGCTCCCCCTCAGCGGGATGGCGGGTGTTCAGGCACCGACAGAACCTTGTCCAATGAAGACGATGGGCATGGCGATGATGGACGACATGGGCGTGGACTGCTGCAACGAAATGAAAAGCCCTTCCGAGCACGGTAATGGAAGTAGCCGGAGCGCAATGTTGCGTCGGCTTCTGCCACCCGCTTTTTACGAAAACCAATTATTCAGTAACGTAGCGTGAATGGCCGTTATTGGCTGTGGATTCGATCAATCAATGCTATGACTGAAGCTGCGATAATGCTTAGTAGAAAGACAGAGCATGGAGAAGGCATATGCAAGACAGCGGATGGAAGGCGCGCTTAGATATTCTGCGGGACGCAGTGAAAAGAAATATGCTTGACAAGCTAGTCGGACATGGCTGGGAAGCGTCCATAGTCCGTGAGGTTGCCGCAGGAGAGTATGTGGTCGTAAAGGCGTCTAGAGGCGGGGCGGAGCGTTCGGCCGCAGTACTCTATTCGTCAGCGACGAGCAACAATGTATACAAGCAACTGGCTGGAGAGGTGTCCGTTATCTTTTTTAACGGACAGCCGTACATGGTTGAGTCATTCGCTATGGGGGTATCCATTCCCGTGAAGCCGATTGACGATTTTCAACCCCTTCTCATCGAATGGAACCGTGAAAGCAGCACTGGAAAGTTTGCGCCTACGACAATGAAAGCAGAAGAGACGAGCATTGAAGAATTGCAGGCACCGCGGCGAGTGCTGCTTTCAGAAACTCCGATAGAAGCAGTCTGGGCGAGGCTTGCTCAGTTAAAAAGTGCGACTCTTGCTCGAAAGATGGTCGACCGTCGCGCTCAACTTGAAAGCCTAAGCCTTGAGCCGTCGACTATTGTGTCAAAGGGAGAGGGCGTTGCTTTCGCGCTCCGAAATGCCACCGATTATTTCAGTGCCATTGATCGAAGAAATGTCAGTCAACGTGTACTCAATCTGTATTACGGCACAATGTCGTTCGCATTGCCGAGATGCTTGCTTCACCAAGTGGTCCTCAAACCCTCTCAGAGTTGGAGGCAACAACCAAAAAAGGGCATGGCCTTTATACCCATGATGGTTTAGATGACCGATTTGAGAGTTTGGCCATTGGCGCGCTCGTCTCGGGTTTTTTCCCAAGTTGGGTTAAATCGATGTCTGCAAACTCACTTGTCGCTGCCAAACGGAAACCAGACGGTCTGGATGCACTGAAAGCACTGCCCGTTGAAAGCTGGCTTACGATGGAGCAGCTGTTTTCTCGGATACCTGAGGTTGCGGATCTTTTTGAGGACATATTTGAAGGTAAACCTTCTTGGGTAACTCCTGCTTACGATCAAGAAAGTAATGGTCGGCACCACCGTGCGACGACGACCTACGCTCTTTTGATAGATGAGTCTGGGCGAATGACGGTGGATGATATTGCTGCTTTTCCTGGGGCAATTCGCGAGATCATCCAAGTTTCGTCTAGGTCATCAGCAAGCCATTTCCGTGTGGCAATTGATCATCCGGAGTCGAGTATTTGGTGGGATGCACTTCAGCTACATCACAGCCCATTTAAAAGACATGCGCTAATGCTGCCTCTCTTTGGAACGATAAATGAGTATCGAGCGACATGTTTGGTGTTGCTCTATGCGTTGTCCATTCTGGTTCGCTATCGTCCAAGCCTATGGCGGCAGATACAGGAAGGGGAGCTTGATCATTTCAGGTCACTGATCGAGACGTTCCTCTCAGCAGTTGAGCGCATTCTTCCAGAACAGTTTCTGGAGAAAATTACCGGTCAGTCGATCTCTGTACATCAACCCGGCTCGTTTTTTTCCTAGGGGGGGGCTGACGATCTTGAGCGTTCCTCCATCCGCTTTCAGTTGATAAATTCGGGAAACCTACCTATCCGATTGAGGCAGCAGGGGGCCAGTGGTGGCGTACGCTGGAAAAGACATCATCGACTCGGAAGGTGGGTGCTCATAGGTTGAGGACAGCACGGCACTGAGTCGGTCGCCCAACAGGTTCCAGGCTTTTTTCTTCTCTTCGGCATAGTCGTGATGCAGGTAGTGGCGTCTCACCCGCGAGCCGGCCAGCACATGATTTTGGCAACGATCGATGACGTCCAGGCTGACCCCCAAGGCCTGCATCATGGTGGCGCCCGTGCGGCGCAGGTCATGCGGCGTCCAGTCGCCGTTCTGGCCGTCGGCAAGGACCAAGGTATCGTCGTGACGCCGTCTGGAAAGGGCCTTGCGGTTTTTGAACCGGGCTTGGCGGTCACCCACCTGTTTGCTCACCACCTTCACGTCCACATGCCCATCATCCTGCTTGTTCGGAAAGCACCATTGGCTATGTCCTGTCAGGGTCTTGAGTTCCTGAAAGAAATGCAGGCCGAAGGGGGAGAGGAAGACATGGTGGTCTTGTTTCTTGCCGCGGGAGCCTTTGACGTTTTCGCTCGGGAGGAACCAGGTCTGCTGGTCTAGATCGACATTTTTCCATTCGGCCTGCAGCAACTCGCCAATCCGGCATAGCGTGCCCAGGCTGATCCAGAGCGCGAGCTGCGTTTCCTTCTTTAGCGGACGAATGCCGTCGTATTTTTGGCCCGCGGGGAGGGCGTCGTAATCGGCGGTCATTTGCTGGAAGCGGTTGTGCAGTTCCAACAGCTCAGCCGGCGAAAGGATGCGGCTTCTTTCGGCTTCGTAGTCGGCAGGGATCAAGGGGGAGATGTCGACCAGCTCAGTTGGATCACCCTCGAGCAATAA
The DNA here is from genome assembly GCF_034348165.1 of Pseudomonas sp. CCI1.1. Classification (NCBI taxonomy): domain Bacteria; kingdom Pseudomonadati; phylum Pseudomonadota; class Gammaproteobacteria; order Pseudomonadales; family Pseudomonadaceae; genus Pseudomonas; species Pseudomonas sp. CCI1.1. The sequence goes on along the minus strand of NZ_CP133780.1, from coordinate 2,107,279 downwards.
GGCCCGCCAAGGTTGGCGCTTTCTAGCCCAGCTAAACATCTGGGTGAGGTCGGCGAAGAAACTGATGGCTTGCCGGTGAGCGCCGCGGTTGACCACGGTGCGGATCAGCGCCCGAACATCGTGTTCGGACACACTGCTGACCGCTGTCTTGCCAAGTGCCGGAAAAAGATCCTTGTTAAAGCGTCGTTGCAACTCGGCATTGCCGTCTTTGCGCGCAACGCCATCCAACAGCCACGCCTTGGCCAGATCCTGGACGGTCAGCGTTTGCACCTTCGTCGTTTTTACTTGTTCGGCCTCTACGTTAGCCGCGGCGTAGGCCTGTGCCTTGGCGGTTTTCTTCTGCTCGTTGGGATTGATCTGCTCATCGATGAGCGCACGGGCCTGGTTGCGGGCCTTGCGGATGTCCGTCAGGGATTTGCGCGGCCAGGACCCGCAGGAGTACTCTTTGTTCTGCTCGCCCCAGCGATACCGATAGAAAAAGCTGACCGACACACCGTCCTTACGGACTGAGATTCGACCGGCGAGATTGCCATCCTCCCTGAGGATGCGGCCGGCATCATTGGCGGTCAGCGACTCGAGTTCTTTGATGGTAATTTTGGCCATGAAACGGACTTCCCCTACTTTTACCCCCACAAAAACGTCGGCTCTTGATGGACGTTACTGGACTCTCGTAGAGCAGAACACCGCTGGAGCTCAAGTAAATACTAGCTTAGAAAAATCCAGAGTACAATTTCGGAGTCTTTCAAGAAGTATGAAAAAGGAGATGGGGTGCTAGGGGTCGAGTGTTCGAATCACTCCGTCCCGACCATTTATTCCTGAGTAAAATCAGTCACTTAAGCCGATAAGATGAATCGGCTTTTTTGTGCCTGCGCAAAACCTGCACAAAACTACCCAGTGATTTCGCAGATATTCAGGTCCGGAACTGCCTCGGACCAGATGATTTCCTCATGGTCTCGCTGGTATTTTTTGTTCATGCCCTCGCTCGCATGACCCGCAGATCTTCTGCCCCTCGAAACGCATGCCTAGGATGTCGGTCCGCCGCTGAGCGATGATAAGCGCCAGGCCGATGGCGTTCTGTAGCCAGGCAGGCGACTTTTCCCTGATAGCCTTCAGGCCCTCAACGGTGTGCCGCTTGCGCTGCTTCTTCTCGACTCGTTTGATGGTGCTGGCCGCTGGGTTGTCCGGGCAGAGGCTCTTGGCTGCGGCGTGGTTGAAAAAGTCGACCAATGGCGCCCGGCATTGGTTGGCTGAGCGCGGGGTGAACCATGATCCCAACATGCTCGACGCTGATTACCGGGATGGGGCTGACGAAGCTGGAAGCTCTGTGGCGGGAGCGGGACGCAGACCTGCTGGCTTAGCAGGTAGCAATGACGATAGCCCGGCCCAGCGCCGGGCTATTGTTTCGCCTCAAGGCAACCCGACTGGTAGGTAATCCATAGCCTTTACCGGGCGGGGCTGCTTTCGGCTCCAGGTTCATACGGATGGGCGTGCAGATCGGCATCAACTTTGTTCTCAGCGCGGCCTTTTCCGTTGAAATCGCCCAGTCGACGACCGAGACCAGCAGAGGTGTCCGCTTGCATGGGGCGCCAGGGGGCGGGTGTTCGAGTCACTCCGTCCCGACCATATTATTCAATGAATTAGCCCAATCGGTGACGGTTGGGCTTTTTCAGGGAATAAATGCCCTTCCCAGCATCCGTCGCCATTTTTCATAATCACCACACACCAAGGAAATTTCCCACATCCAACGCCGGTACCCCGTTGTTAGGCTCCCACTCTTTGACCTAACTTCAAGGAGTTACCTGATGACAAAACGTCTAGCCGCCGAGTTCTTCGGCACATTCTGGCTGGTACTGGGCGGTTGCGGCAGTGCCGTTCTGGCTGCCGCCTTCCCTGAGCTGGGCATCGGCTTTGTCGGCGTGGCCTTGGCATTTGGCTTAACCGTATTAACCATGGCCTACGCCGTCGGCCATATTTCCGGCGGGCATTTCAATCCCGCGGTCACCCTGGGTTTGCTCGCCGCCGGGCGGATTGACGGCAAGGACGTGGCGCCCTACATCCTCACTCAGGTCCTGGGTGCGATTGCAGCTGCCGGGGTGCTGTACCTGATCGCCAGCGGCAAGGCCGGGTTTGATGTGTCGGCCGGGTTTGCCACTAATGGTTATGGTGAGCACTCTCCAGGTGGCTTCTCGTTTCTGTCAGTGGTGGTCACCGAGTTTGTACTCACGGCGTTTTTCCTGCTGATTATCCTGGGTGTTACCGATAAAAAGGCGCCGGCCGGTTTTGCGCCGCTGGCCATCGGGTTCGCCCTGGTCTTGATTCACCTGATCAGCATTCCGGTGAGCAATACATCGGTTAACCCGGCGCGTAGTACGGGCGTGGCACTGTTTCAAGGCGATTGGGCGATAGCCCAGTTGTGGGTGTTCTGGGTGGTGCCTTTGCTCGGTGGCGTGTGTGGTGGGCTGGTGCACAGGTTCGTGTTGGCGACAAAACAGTAATCGCTCAGGCCACCTTTGCTCGGCGAGCTGGCCGTGTTCTTCATGATCGAGCCGCCTTGTAACGGTTGCCCGGGCGCGCCAAACCAAGGTTTTCACGCAGTGTGGTGCCGGTGTATTCGCGACGAAACAAGCCGCGTCGCTGTAATTCGGGAATGACCAGGCGGGCAAAATCCTCCAGCCCGCCCGGCAGGTGCGGTACCAGAATATTGAAGCCATCCGCCGCACCTTCTTCGAACCAGCGCTGCAGTTCATCGGCGATCTGAATCGGCGTGCCGATCACGCTGTAATGACCGCGGCCACCGGCAATGCGTCGGCCCAGTTGCGCCAATGTCAGGTGTTCGCGCTGGGCCAGTTCACTCAGCAGTTGCTGGCGGCTGCGTTGACCGCTGTCGGTCAAGGGTAACTCGGGCAGCGGCCCATCCAGGGGGTAGCCGGACAGGTCGAAATTACCCAACATGCGCCCCAGCAACGCCACCCCCACCTCGGGTTCGACCAGCGCCTGGAACGCTTCGAATTTGGCCTGGGCCAAGGCTTCGGTTTGCCCCACCACCACAAACACGCCCGGCATGATTTTCAGCGAGTCGGCCTCGCGCCCGTATTGGCCCAGGCGAGCTTTGAGGTCGCTATAGAAGGCCTGCGCGTCGGCCAATGAGGTCTGCGCGGTAAACACCACTTCGGCGGTCTGCGCGGCCAGTTCACGACCGGTTTCCGAGGAACCAGCCTGCACGATCAAAGGCTGGCCCTGGGGCGAGCGCGCCACGTTCAGGGGGCCTTTGACTCGGAAGTGTTCGCCCACATGGTCCAGCACATGGCGCTTACTTGGCTCGTAATAGCGCCCGCTGGCCTTGTCGCGCACGAAGGCGTCGTCGTCCCAGCTGTCCCACAGCCCCGTCACCACCTGATGAAATTCCCGTGCGCGGCTGTAGCGTTCGGCATGCCCCAGGTGCTCGTCGCGACCGAAATTCAGCGCCTCGGCCGCGTTATCCGAGGTCACCAGGTTCCAGCCTGCGCGACCGCCGGAGAGGTGATCCAGCGAGGCGAATTTGCGCGCCACGTGGTACGGCTCGTTATAGCTGGTGGTGGCGGTGGCGATCAGGCCGATATGTTCGGTCACGGCACTGAGGGCCGAGAGCAGGGTGAGCGGCTCGAAATGATCCGAGCGCGCCATCTGGCTGGCGACCTCGCCGGTGGCGGCGGCAATGCTGTCGGCCACGAACAGGGCGTCGAACTTCGCCGCTTCCGCCACCCGTGCCAAATGCTTGTAGTGGGCAAAGTCCAGGCCAGCGTTCGCCGGTACGTCGGGGTGGCGCCAGGCGGCCACATGGTGCCCGGTGGCCATCAGGAAGGCGCCGAGTTTGAGTTGACGGCCCATGCTAGAAATCCTTGCGTAGTTGCACGCCGAAGTAACGCTCATCGTCACGAGGCACGGCGCGGTAGATGTAGTTGCCGCCGCTGGCCAGCAGCGGTGAGTAGGATTTGTCAGCGAGGTTCTTCGCCAACAGCGCCACGCGCCAGCCATTGGTGTAGTCGGCCAGGGCCACGCTGGCGTTCCAGAGGCCGTAGGCGCCTTGCTTGGTGTCGAGGTTCTGGCTGATGTCGTACTGCACTTCGCTCTGCCAGCTGTAGTCAGTGCCCAGTTCGATATCCAGGCCGTTCTCCAGGGGGATGCTGTAGTCGGCGCGCACGTAGCTTTTCCAGTCCGGGCTGAACGGCAGTGGTTTGCCATTGACGTTGCAGGTTGCCGCTGCGCCTGGCGGGCACGCGAACTGATCGATGCGCGCTCGGGTATAGGCCAGGGCGCCGGAGAGCTTGAGTTGCTGAGTGGCTTGCAGGGCGTAATCGAGCTCGACGCCTTCGGTGCTGACGCTGCCGGCGTTGATCAGGCGCGTCACGACTTGGCCGGCGACGGTGTCGAAAAAGTTGGCCTGGTAGTTGTCGTAGTCACTGTGGAACACCGCCAGGTTGGTGGTCAGGCGGTTGTTCCAGGCCGTGGCCTTGATTCCGGCTTCCCAAGTATTGGAGGTTTCTGGCTTGAGCGCGTCGGTGTCGCGCGGCTGCATGTTGAAAAACACGTTGTAGGCCGGGCCTTTGTAGCCACGTGAGTAGGTGAGGTAGCTGGTGATGTTGTCGCTGAGGTCGTACTGCACGCCCAGCCGACCGGACCAACCATCCTCGTCTACCGAACCGGAACTCGACGTCGCCGGTTGAATGCCGCTGACGGTAGTGGCAGAGGTGGACACGCGGCGATGGTCGTACTGCAAGTCGTCATGGGTGTAACGCAACCCGGCGATGCCGCGAAAGCGCGAGGTGAAGTTGAGCGTGGTCTCGCCGAACACCGCGTAGCTGTCGCTGGTGGTGCTGTAGTCGGCAATGCCTCTATCGACCCGCGTCGTGGTGGTGAGGGTGCGCTGATAGGTCTCCTCATCCTTGCCATGCATGTAGAACAGGCCGCCGACGTACTCCAGGAACTCGCCTTTGGGCGAGGCCAGGCGCAGCTCCTGGGAGTATTGGTCGAACGCCAGGTCGCCCTTGTCAGCGGTGCCGGGGAACGCGGCGGTGACCGTGCCCAGACGGTCGCCATCCTGATATTGAGTGTTGTCCCAGCCGCGCCAGGCGGTGATTGACGTGAGGGTGTAGTCACCCAGATTCCAATCCAACTGCGCCGACAAGCCCTTGTTAATGTCTTCCACATGGCTGCGGGTATCGGTGTTGATATCGCGGTTGTCACTTGAGGCGCGCACCGGTCTCAAGGCATTGCTGAACGCCGGGCTGAGGGACTTGCTGACCACGCCATTGGGCGCGTCGTCGTGGGATTGCATGTAGTCGGCGATCAGGGTCAGTGTCACGTCGTCGTTGGGCGTGAATTCCAGCTTGCCGCGAATGCCCTTGTGGTTGTAACCGTTGACCTCCTGGCCGTTGTGGCGGTTGTCGACGTTACCGTCGTAGCTGCCGAACAAAGTACTGATCGAGCCCTTGAGCACCTCCGGCACCAGGCTGCCACCGATGCCAAAGCGCGTGCGGCTTTCATGGCCGCTGTAGAACGACTGGTCGATAAAACCGTGGGTCTGGGCAGTCGGCGCCTTACTGGTGATATTCAGCACACCGGCCGACGCGTTCTTGCCGAACAGCGTGCCTTGCGGGCCACGCAGCACTTCGATGCGCTCCAAATCCAACAGGTCGAGTGTGGCCTGGCCGGGGCGTGCATAGACCACGCCATCGATCACCGTAGCCACCGTTGGCTCAACGCCCGGCGAGGTTGAAATGGTGCCCACGCCGCGCACGAACAACGAGGTGTCCTTGTTCGAGGCGCCGGTGCGAAAGTTCAGCGACGGTACTTGCTGCGCGATGCTCGCCACCCCGTTGCGATTGTCACGCTCCAGTTGCTCGCCATCGAGCACCGAGACGGCCACCGGGACTTTTTGCAGCGATTCTTCGCGGCGGGTAGCGGTGACTGTCACGGATTGGAGCGTGGGTTCCTGTTCGTCAGCCGCTACAGCGCCGCAGACGGGCAAGGCGCTGAGGCCAGCCAGAAGCAACAAATGGGTGTGCCGTGGAAAGTTATGCATGCTGTGCCCGCTCGAAAAAATACCCTGGTCCGCTGCGGTTCTGCGACCTTCAGCGCCTGAAAATGTCTTGGGCATTCGCTCGAGCGAGTAGCAGACAGTGCGCTTTGTTAGCGCTAACATCGGCATTATTGAAGGCGTCGGTTTAGAGCGTCAAATACTAAAAAATTAGTTTTATATTCCTTTTTGAGGTTTTTGCCGTGAACGAACAAAAACCGCGCAAGCGCCGGGGCGCCGGCCGCGTCACCCTCAATACCGTGGCGCGCCAGGCCGGGGTGTCGGCCATTACGGTGTCGCGTTACTTCAACCAACCTGAACAGGTGTCACCCGAGCGCCGTGAACGTATCGCCCAGGTAGTTGCGCAGTTGGGGTATGTGCCGAACCTGGTGGCCGGCGGGTTGGCCTCCGCGCGCGGCAAAATCGTTGCGATGGTGACTCCGAATATCTCGGGGCCGATTTTTGCCAATACGCTGCAGGGCTTCAGCGACACCCTCAGTCGTCACGGCTACCAGCTGTTGCTGGCCTCCAGCTATTTCAGCATCGAGCAGGAGGAAAGTGCGGTGCGCGCTTTTCTCGGTTGGTCGCCGGCAGCGCTGGTGCTGACCAGCCGCTTTCACAGCCCTGGCACCGAGAAGATGATCGCCGAGGCAGATATACCGATCGTCGAAACCTGGGACTACGTGCCGGAACGCGCGCCGTTGCAAGTGGGGTTTTCTCATTATGAAGTGGGCGTCACCGCCGCGCGCTACTTGCATGGCAAAGGCTATCGACGCATCGCCTTCGTACAAAACAGTGCAGTGGGCGACTTCAGCGCATTGGAGCGGCGCGATGGATTTACCGCGACCCTCTCCGAGTTGGGTGTGCACCCGTGGGTCTTTGTGCCGGACGCCGACCGTGCGCCCTTCGAAGCCGGCAAGCAAGCCATGGAAGCGCTGATGGGGCAGGCGATCACGCCCGACGCGATTTTCTTCGCCAATGACAACCTCGCCGCGGGCGGTTTGCTGGCCGGTCAACGCGCCGGGCTGAGCATCCCCCAGGACTGTGCCGTATTGGGTTTTGGCGATTACCCGTTTGCCCACATGTTGTTGCCCAGCCTCAGCACCCTCCAGCCACCCGCGTTGGAGATCGGTGTGCTCGCCGCCACACGCGTCCTGCAAAGTCTGGGTGTATTAGCAACCGATGAGGAAGTTGAGCGCTTGAATCTTTTGCACTGTCAGTTAATTGAACGAGAGAGCACCTGAACAACTTAATTATGGCTAAGTGCAACTAGTGGCTATTGGCTGTCAACGCTCTAAATCAGTGCATTTGGCAATGTTTTGTATTTAATTACCCCCTCGTCCGGAACTAGGGCTATAACTTCCAGTCGATACACCCGGCTAACGCCTGCCTGGGCTATGGCGAACTAATGGCATTGTTCGGTAGTTCTAAATAGCCATACTTTTCGCAACGTTAGATATTCCTCCTGAATTCATAGAATAAGCGCAACGCTTGAAACGAGAGGCAGAGAGCCAGCCACCGGTAGAATCCAGGCTCTCACACCGAAGGATTCAAGCGCAGATGACTACGCATTACCGGCAGCTGACTCAGGGACAACGTTACCAGATTGAGGCTGGCTTGAGCGCCGCAGAGAGCCAGGCGAGCATTGCAAAGCGGGTCGGCGTGCATCCCTCGACGATCAGTCGCGAGGTTCGCCGCAACAGCACCCAGAATATCTACAAGGCTGTTTCTGCGGCCCATGAAAGTGATGCTCGTCGAGCGGGTGCGCGCAAGTTTTGCAAGCCGGCGACATGGCTCAGCCATCATCTCCCGGTGTGGCTCAAGCATGGCATGAGTCCGGAGCAGATCGCCCAGCGGTTGAAGCAGGAGCAGCCAAGCCGGGCGGTCAGCCATGAGTGGATTTATCGGTTCATTGCCGCCGAACAGCGCGCCGGTGGTGAGCTTTATACCTATCTGCGACATCGCCGAAAGCGCTACCGGAAACGCTATGGAAGCCACGATCGGCGCGGGCAGCTGCGTAATCGCGTGTCAATCAGTGAACGCCCAGCCGAGGTCGAAAGCCGCGAGCGCCTGGGGGACTGGGAGGGCGATACGGTACATGGACTGGGCGGTAACCTGGTGACCCTGGTTGATCGCAAAAGCGGCTATCTGAGCGCCTATCCGGTCAAGCGCAGAACGCGCCGGCAGGTAACGCGGGCGATCAATCTGATGCTTCAGGGCCATGCCGCTCACACGCTGACGCTGGATAACGGAAGGGAGTTTGCCGGGCATGAACGCATCGCGCTACGGAGCCAGTGCCAGGTCTTTTTTGCAGACCCCTATTCATCCTGGCAACGTGGCACCAATGAAAACACCAACGGTCTGCTCCGCCAGTATTTCCCCAAGGGCAGCGACTTCAGCAAGCTGACCGTCGAAGCCGTCAATCGGACAGTAGCGAGGATCAATCTACGCCCGCGCAAGCGCTTGGGCTGGAAGACGCCGTACGAAGTGCATACAGGGGTGAGCGTTGCACTTATGTGTTGAATTCAGGGATTCTCAATTTTGAAACGGAAAGTTTAGTAATATCCGATGCGGGTATCTCTAAGGTGCATTCACGACCGATCTTGAAGGCGTTGCGACAGATACAAATGTCTCGTGCGCTGACGAAGGATGAGTTGGATGAAATACTCGCCGATAATGGCTTGAATGCAGCCAGTGCATTTGAGTTTCTGGAGAAAATAATTCCGTTCACGGCGGCTAAGGAGCTTTATTTTGAAAAGACTATAGTTGTGCATTCGTGGGAAGGGACTGCAGCGATTGAAGACTTATTTAGACAAGAGTTATCGGGTGTCGTAGAGTTTAAAGATTTTTCAAGTGATATAGTAAGTTCTTTAGCGGGGTTTAGATGTTTTATTGTGTTGTTATGCCATTCTTATGATTATGAGGGCCTGAAAAAAATACATTTTGACTTGGCAAAAATATCACCAGCTAGCGCTATTAGCGTTTGTTGGCCGATGGGCGGTTTTTTTTGCATCGGGCAACCTTATATCTCGGAGGTCGGAAACCCTTGTCATTTTTGTACCGTTGATAGACTTATTCATAATGAGTCAGTCAAACGGGTGAAAAACAACTGGGCATCGGCATTGGCGTTTTGTAAGAATGAACATGTCAATGTGCCCTTTAAGAAGTTAAGTTTGTATCAAGAGTTGGTGGTTATTGGTGCAATTATTAGCAATGTGAAGTTTTTTACTGAGAGCGGCGTATTGCGCAAGTATCATGATGATGTGTTGTGCTCCTCGTATGTGCAATTAAGTGACGGCAGAATATTTCAAGAGTCCAGTTCCCACTGGTATATCTGCGATTGCCTGGAGGTAAGGAAGTGAAAAATATTCCGCATGACTATTATTTTAGATTTATAGACCCTGCCGTCTATGAGGCAGTGCTTGATTTTCATAGTAAAGGCAACTTCACATTTCATACAGCGTTTCAACATTGCACTGGCCTCCATACACTGGACGAAGAACATCTGAGCCAGTTAACCGGGAATGAGCTCGTACTCTATCCTGATATGGGGCTAACGGTCAGCCTTGGATTGTCCGAGGAAGATAGGGCTGAATGCTTATACAGAAATGAATCATGCGAGAAGTTTTTGTCAGCGTCTCTGAACTTTGAAGTGCTTGAAAAGCTGGTGTCACCTCTTGTCTCTAGGAATGTCGGAGCACACAAACGTGGGTATCCGAGTGCAGGAGCACTTTACCCTGTTGAGATCTTCATTTGTTCACTCGATGAGAGTAATGCAGACTGGCCCATTAAAGAGCGCGTTTTGCACTTGCTTCCTAGTTCTAGGAGGTTTGAAGTGATGCAGGTGGATGTGGATTTTGAATATGTGAAGGCAGCTATAATGGGTTCGTCTGGAGAACAGCTTGGTTTTCCGAGTTTGGCTATTGTTTATTCAGTCTATATGCCTAAAAATATTTTCAAATATAGGTATCGTGGTTATCGCATGGCGCTTATGGAAGTTGGCTCTATTTATATGCTTGTGGAGATTCAAGCAAAAAAATTAGGACTTGCCTGCCGCCCGTGGTCTGCTTATACGGACTCCATGGTATGTAAGTTGCTGGGGGTTAACCCCGCTCTGTTTTTTCCTGTATGTATTCATTTAATAGGTAAGCAGCATGAAACTTGTTAATGCAATGCAGAAGCCGGATCTTCCTGGAGCATTATTGTTTCAACCTGCCGGACTGCTCTATTTACCAAATTCTGTAGAGGTGTCAGACGCTCTTTCAGTTAACGGGTCAGGGGTGGGCGGGGCGCACGCTCTATCAAAACTGCCTTGGGAGAGTATTTTGAAAGGCGTCATTTTTATAGAGAGGTTTTGTCGATAAAGCGCGGCTTTCTTAGTGACTCGTTGACGAGAGCTGAAGTTGATAGTTTTGCCAGCGCTCTTACACAGACGGCTTCAAGGCTGATATCAATTGAAGAGGTTATAAAACATCACTTCTCACTGACGCAAGTCATGAGAGCTTCTGATTTTTCTGAGTGCTTAATTCCCACTATATGTATTTCTCTTTCTGCGCACGGCCTCGAAAAGGATAATTTTTTATATCCGCTGAGAGACACCTGTGGGTGCAGCTTTTACTGGAACGTAGATATTGCGTTTTTAGGAGCTGTAAAAGAGTATCTTGAACGACAATTTCTACTGAGGTTTTGGCTGACTAAGCAGTGCCAAGCACTGTTCTCGCTCGGTAAAGTTGAGTGTCTGTTACGAGGGAGGAATGTTAAATATTTATATGATGCGCTAATATTTTCCGGTGAGGTTTCCATTTTCGATATTTCTGACAAACGTTTTCCTGGGGTTTGTTTGTTGGCGGTTTATGGCCAAAATGATGGTGATCGACATGTAAAGTATTGTGCGGGTATGTCCTATTCAGGTGACGTCGGCGAAGCGTTGGAAAAAGCGCTGCTTGAGCTGTGGCAAACTTATCGTTTTATGGATTTGTTTAAATCGATCGGGTCTGATGAGCGAAAAGTGGAGGATGACTATCTTCGCTATTTTATGACCTGTAATGAGTATGGTACCTATCGTGAAATAACCGATTATCTGGTTGCTGATGGTGACGATAGGGAGACCTCTTTGGAGTTTTCATTGGAGGTTTTTCTGTCGGTGCTTAACGGGTTGGGTGTGTCGGGTTATTTTTATTCTCGGCGCGCCAGGATTAATGGAGTTAATTGCGTCTTTGCAAAGTATGTTTCACCTGATCTGTTTCTTCATATGAATAATTCAAAAAACATAAATCTGAGAAATAGTTACTCAAAAAGCTTTGAGTCTTTAATATTTTCGTCTCGTCTGAACAAAATGGTGCCGTTTCCGTGAGGTGAGTTATGCATATCTACCCATTATCTAAGCCTTTCTTGCTGGCGAAGCTTTTTATCAAGGAACAATTGAAAGAGCCGGTCGCCCTGTTGTGGATCGTAATATCCCCAGTGGTAACCTTCTACTTGATTACTTACGCTGGGTACACTGGCGGAGAATCTTTACGTGACTACGCATCTGCCACTTCATGGTTTTACGCTTTCATCTCTTCAAGCGTTGCACTGTTTGGTTTGGCGTTTTATATAGTGGGGCGAAGGGAGAGTGGTTTTTTGCGTTCCTTTGTGTATACAAAGCGTACTAAGATCACCTTTCTCGCTGGGCAGTTTTTAGCGTACTCATTTATGTCGGTTATTTATTGCTCGGTGTTTTATGTGCTGACGCGGGGCTATTTTGGTTTGATGGCCCTGGAAGAGTGGTTGGTTATTGTTGGTCGTTTCTATATGTGTTTTTTGCTTTTCTCTACTCCGTCCTTATTGTTGACGCTGGTGCCCATAGGCTTTCAAAATACTAATACTCTTTTCTCCATATTATCAGTCTCTATGTTGGCGCTGGGTATCGGTAGCCTTAGCACCTCGTATTCACTATTTAACGTAATCGGTCTTTTTAATCCGATGGGGTGGGCCAATCGCCTGATGTTGGTGGGGGTAACCGGGTCCGCTACGTTGGTAGCGTCGATTTTAGGAATGATCATTGTCACAGGGTGGTTTGTGTTCCGATTTTTACTCATCAACCCCGTTTGGAGTCGGTACTGATGAAACGGCTAATCGTGGATGCACTGGACGTTAGGTACGGTCAGCATATTTTATTCAAGAGTGCCTCATTGGAAGTCGAGGCCGGCACAATGACAGGTTTGTTGGGGCCTAATGGTTCCGGAAAAACTACGTTTTTTGACGTAATCTGTGGCCTGAAGAAATTGAATGGCGGTGAAGTGCAACATTCATTTTCCAAGCTACTTTACCTGTCACAGATCATCGCAACGCCTCCAGTATTTCGAATGTTCGATGTTTTTAACATGATGATGCTTTTTTGCTCCGATACGCGCGTTACCCAGCGGCACGCTTTGGAAAAAATTGAAAAGTGGAGCCCTGGTATTGCTGAACGCTATTGCGAAATCTGGAAGAAGAAATCATCCCTTTGCAGCTATGGTGAAAAGCGCTGGTTTTTCACCTTGTCGTTATTGTCCGTTAACGCAGACCTTGTGATTTTGGATGAGCCCACAGCGGGGGTTGACCCGGAATTTCGGTACCACATTTGGCGGTGTCTGGAGGGCGCGGCGGCAGAGGGTGTGGCGATACTCGTGTCGTCGCATAACATTGACGAGATCGTCACTCACTGCGATGACTTTTACATGCTATGCCAACAACGCTTTAATCGGTTTTCCAATGCCGAGGGCTTTTTGAGCAGGTATGGCGGCAGTACTTTGGATGAGGCATTTATTCACGCTGCGAGCCTGCCCAGAACTTGAGATGTTGGTAGCTGTGTCTGAATGCTTGCGAGATGGGAACGGGTTTCTCCGCGATAGTGGTCCTCGATGGAGCTATCACCATAGCGAGCAAGCCCGACGCTTGTCAGTTGAGAGTGACCCGGTAACTGTGGCGAGGGAGCTTGCTCCCGTGACGGCCTGACAGCCGACATTGATCCAACTGATGCCCTGCGAACCCATGTGGGAGCTGGCTTGCCTGCGATGGCATCGACCCGGTTCGCCTGAGCTATCAAGGTATTTGCATCAATACCACTGTAGGAGCGAGCTTGCTCGCGAAAAACCTCAACGATAACGCGTGCCTCCTGAATAAACGCGGCGCCTGTGAGTTTTTCGCGAGCAAGCTCGCTCCTACAGAATACGAGCAAGCCCGCTTTTACATTTTAAGTTGTTGGCTTCAAAGGCTTCACGCACTCAATAGAGCGATCTACCGTCGTCTTGGCAATCTCCAACAAATGCCACACCGCCAGAATCTTCGCCCGTCCTGGGTTATCCAGCAGCTCGCCGCAATCGAGCGCCGTTGCCGAAGCGCTGTCGAGCAAGCTGGCGGTGTAGAGCAAGGCATCTTCAAAACTCAGATCGTCGTTGACGTTGTGGAAACCCTGGCTGGGTAGGTAATGGTCGATGGCGCGGTTGAACGCGGCACGGTCTTTTGCAGGATCGAGGGGTGGATCGGGTAGGACTTTATTCATGGTGTAGCTCCGCGTTGGATTAGGAGACGACACCCGTCGCGACTAAACGAGGGTGGCGGCTGTACGCAGGTTAGTCGACCGGCCCAACACGAAACATCCGGCGCACCCGAAGGTGCCCTACGCACAGCCACCATAAAACTCATGGAGACCATGCCGTGTTGGAAGATACGAGCGACTAAACCCGATCACTGATGAGCAGTGACGGACCGCAGACTAGCCACCGATTCCAACCGGCACAAGGCGGCGGGGATTGTCTCGGAAACGTCCTGCAATTTAAAGGGACACGGCTTGCTGGCCCTTTACAAACCATGACAAAAGCCAGCAAGTACAGTGCCTCAGCGTATCCCCGGAACAAACGCCACACTCCCTCCCTCACGCGCCCTGAACAACCGCTCCCCATTATCCGGCTGGGTCGTCACCATCTGATGATCCACCCCCAGAAACGCCAACGGCGTCGGCTCGTCCTTGGAATACTGCGTGACGATAATCGTGCGTTGCGGATCAAACCCCTGGCCGCTGGTTTTTTCCAACCAGGCCATGAACGCGACGCTGTTGCCCTGGCGCGGGAAGTCCTGGCTTTCGCTGACGTAGTAGAAAGGTTTACCGTGGTTTTGCAGGTACATGGGCAGCTTGTTGTCGACCTCTACCAGCACCAGTTGCCATTGGGTCCAGGGCGCGCTTTTCTCCGCCTGGGCTTGCAGGTCGGCGGCGAAGCGGGTAACGCCGCCGTTGCCATTTGTCCAAGGGTAGATCACGCCCAGCACCAGCAAGAGCAGGCCTGCGCTGAGGCCAAAGCCTGTTTGCCAGCGCGGCCAGCTCATCGGTTTTTTGCGCAGGCGTTCACTCAGCCACCAGGCGGCGAGCAGTTGGGCAAAGGGTACCAGCGGCAACACGTAGTAGCTGCGGCGGCTGCCGCTGACGGTGAAGAATACAAACAACAGGCCCAGGCCCCACACTAGCCAGCGTACGTTGGGCGGCGCCTTGCGCCAGTTGCGCACGGCCAGCCACAGGCCAAGTAACCAGCAGGGTGCCCAGGGCAGGGTGTAGACCGGCAAGTAGATCAGGTAGGTGTAGATCGGCCCCATATGGTCGAAGGGGTCGAAGAAGCGCACCACGTTTTCCCGGAACACCAGCTCCAGGCCGCTCTCGCCGTAAGTGGGGGCGCCGTAGCGGTGGGACAGTACAAAGGGAATCGCATACACCACGCCGGCGATGAGCAGGGCCAGCACCAGGCGCAGGTTGAGGTGGCGTTTGTAGCGGTGTTCGCTGAGCAAGTGTGGCAACAGCATCAGCGCCGGCAGCACCACACCGATCAAACCCTTGAACAGCGAGGTGGCGGCCAGCAACAGGAAAAACACCGTGTAGCGCCCCAGCCGCGTGTCATCCGGCCCACGCCAATACCACCACACCGCTGCCAGTACGCCACACACGGTGAGGACATCGGCGGTGGCCACGCGGGCCCAGAACAGGAAGTAGAAGGTGGTGGCGAGCATCCACCCGGCAATCAGCCCGGTGCCTTTGCGAAACAGGCGTTCACCGATCAGGTACACCAGCCAGATGCTCAACCATGCGGCAAGCACCGATGACAGGCGCAGCGACCAGGGGCCGAGGCCGCCCAGCAGGTGGGCAAACCCGGTAATCAGCCAATAGGAGGGCAGGGGTTTGTCGTAATACGGCGTGCCTTTGAGGTATGGGTCGAAGTAGTCACCGCTTTGCAGCATCTGCAAGGCGATATTCGCCCAGCGCGTTTCCGGCCCCCACAGGTCGCGGCTGCCCAGGCCCAGCAAGAGCAGCAAGGCCGAGGTGCCCAGCAGTAACACCAGGGCGCCGCGTTCGGTTTTCCAGAAGCTCATGGGGTGGTCCCTGTGGCAGGCGCTGCATTCAAGGTTGTTGGGGGTAAATCGTCAGCACCAGGTTGCCCTTGCGATAGCGTTTGCCGCCGGGGGGCAATTTCCCTTCTTCGCGATGTTCGCTGGTGCTCTTGACCTGCATTAGCACGCCGACCGGCCCGTGTTGGCGTGCCTCGACCAGCCAGGCCTGGACGCTGTCCGGCGTGACCTTGCGCTGTGCCGCGTCTTCGTAGTTCAAGCCGTAGCGCAGCTCGCCCTGGGTGTTATAAAACGCCACATCGGGCCGGCGCAGGCGCCAGGTCAAGGCCGATGCCAGGCCCAGGTCATTGCTTAGCAAAGCACGGGTAGGTTGCAGTTCGTCCAGATGTTCCAGCACGAATTGGTCGGGCATCTCGTTATCTTCGATCAGGGCCGGCATGCCCGCCGGTAGCAGGGCCACCAGCAAGCCAATGCCCAGGGCGGGCATCGCCCACAACGTCAACGGGCGCACCGCTTGCAGCAGGTTGGCGAGGATCCAGCCCAGCAGCACGATAAACGTCAGGGACAGGTTGAACATCTGCGCATGGCTATTGCCGTACAGCGGGCGGGTGATTTGCAGGTAAATCAGCGCAGCCATGGCCGTCATGCCGAGCACGAAATTGAGCGCGCCGTTGATGACCAGTGGGCGCGCCTTGCCTTGCTTGATCAGGTCGATCAAACCGTGGCCCATCAACAAGGCCAGGGGCAACAGGCACGGCATGATGTAGGTCGGCAATTTACCTTTGCTCAGGCTGAAAAAGCCCAGGGGCAGCAGCAGCCACAGCGCGAGAAAGGCAATCGCCGGCTGGCGCTTTTCCTGCCAGGTTTTTAGCAGGGTGCCGGGTAGCAAGGCGGCCCACGGCAGGCACGCCACCACCATGATCGGCAGGAAGAACCACAGCGGCCGCGCATGCTGTGCGTTGTCGGCGGCAAAGCGGCGGATATGCTCATGCCAGAAAAAGAAATGCCAGTAATCTGGTTCGCGCAGGTGGATCGCCAGGGCCCATGGCAGGCACACCAGCACGGCAACCAGCACCGCCAGCGGCCCGTAGCGCATCAACTCACCGACGCGACGCTGCCAGACCAGGTAGGGCACGGCGATCAGCACCGGCAACAGCCAGGCCAGGAAGCCCTTGGTCATGAACCCCATGGCGCAGGCCACCCCCAACACCGCCCAGGCACAGAGGCGTTCGCGTGGCGTGCGGCAGTCCAGGGCAAACCACAACGCCACCAGGCTCAGGTTCACCCACAGGGTGAATTGCGGGTCGAGGTTGGCATACCCGGCTTGCCCGGCTACCAGGCCAAAACTCAGGTAGAGCAGCGCGCAGGCAAAGCTCTTGCGCGGGTCATTCCACACGCGCCGGGCGAGCAGGTAGGCCAGCACCACGCTCAGGACTGTGCTCAGGACCGAGGCGATGCGCACACCGAACAGGTTTTCACCGAACACCGTCTGGCCGAGGGCGATGAGCCAATAGCCGGCGGCGGGCTTCTCGAAATAACGCACGCCCATGAAGTGCGGCGCCACCCAGTTGCCGCTCATCAGCATTTCCTGGCTGACCTGGGCGTAGCGGGTTTCGTCTGGCGTCCATAAACCGTGAAAGCCCAGGGGCAACAAGATGAACACGGCAACGCCCAGCAATAGCCAGGCCAGAGGGTTTACGCGGGGCATGCGCACATCGCTCTATAACGTTCAAGTACGGGCAATGGCGGTATTAACTTAATAGGGTGAAGCATCGTAAGGGTCACTAAGTAGTTGTAGGAAAACATAACTAACAGACGCGACTAAACATGCCAGAACAGGGCTGTCGTTTTGCTGAACACGTTGTGGCTTAATATGTAAACAAGTGTAATTAAAGTTGTTTGAGTGCGGCGGTCCACTCTTCGCTGTTCATGGTGCCCATGGCCTTGAAGGTGCCGTTGGGCAGCACCTTGACGAACAGTGCGCTGCCGTACTCTGCAGCGGCTGCGTGAGGGAAGCCCAGGCTGGTCTGGAAGTCGCTCATGCAGGCGCTGTGGGTGATCAGCATCAGGTTGCGTCCCGGCTGTTTGTGGCCGAGGATTTCATCGCCCATGGCGTCGCCGCAGATGGCCAGCGGGCCGGGGGACAGTTCGGTCTTGCCGAACATGAACAGTGACGTCTGCGCGGTTCGCGTGGTGGGGCTGCTGAGTACGTCGGTCAGGGCCATGCCCAATGAATCAAAGGCTTTGCCCAGTTCGACGGCGCGTTCAGTACCGTTGATGGTCAGGCCATCGGCAGGGCCGAAGCAGGGGTTGGCAGAGCGGTCGCAGCGCTCCTCATGGCGCACCAGCACCACCAGCTCACCCTCGCGCCAACTGGCGAGCACCCCGGAGGTCACCAGGCGATTGCCCACGCCCAGGTCCAGGGGCGAGCTGGGCCAGAATAAAAAGCCCGTCAACAACAAGGCGGTGACGCTGATGCCAAGCAGGTGCAGGCGGTATTTTCTCAGGCGTTTTAACCTTGACCTTTTGGGTTGGGGGTTGGCCAGGATCATGTCTGCCACGCGGTTCATCCTCGGCACTGTTTATTGTGTTTATAAAAAGGCTGCACGATTGGGCAGTTGCCCTTGGTGAGGCAGGAGACTGTCACAGCGCCGCTGTCTTTTTGCTGAACACTTGCATGTTAGGAGTGTCACTTGGATTAACTAATAAGTTGTGAGTCACCACGAGTTGGCGGGCACTTTAAAGTTCGGTGGATGGGCAGACGGTGAAATCCATGTGAAAAATTTGCGTGGGCAGGAGCGTCAGCCGTTATTCTCGTTGCTGGTCCTTCAGATGAGCGTTCTTATGTTGCAGGTGCAAGGTGTTGTTAAAAACTACGCGACCCCGCAAGGCCCGCTGACCGTCCTGGCCGGCGTCGACCTGCACCTGGGTGAGCGCAGCAGCCTGGCGCTGATGGGCGAATCGGGCAGTGGCAAAAGCACCTTGCTGCACCTGGTGGCCGGGCTGGACCGAGTGGACGCCGGCAGCATCCGCATCGGCGAGCAGCGCCTCGACCAACTCAACGAAGGGCAACTGGCCCATTGGCGCCGCACGCAAATCGGTCTGGTCTTCCAGCAGTTCAACCTCATCGGCAGCTTGCGCGTGGAAGACAACCTGGCGTTCCAGGCGCGGCTGGCAGGGCGTTTCGACCCGCACTGGCAAGCGCAATTGGTGGAGCGCCTGGGACTGGGCGACTTGCTCCGGCGTTACCCCGAGCAACTCTCCGGTGGCCAGCAGCAACGGGTTGCCGTCGGGCGGGCGCTGGCCTCGCGACCGGGTTTGTTGCTGGCCGATGAGCCCACCGGCAACCTCGACGAAGCCACCAGCGATGAAGTGCTGCAACTGCTGTTGGACCTGCTGCGGGACAGCCCCACCAGCCTGCTGATGGTCACCCACAGCCCGCGCCTGGCCGCACGGCTTGACCGGCAAGTGGTGCTGCACCGTGGCCGTGTCGTGCCAATGGACGCGCGCTGAAATGGCGCTGTTTTACTGGACGCTACGCGCATTGCTGAGCCACTGGCGGCGCCATCCGGTGCAATTTTTCAGCGTGCTCACCGGCTTGTGGCTGGCCACCGCGCTACTGACCGGCGTGCAGGCCCTCAACAGCCAGGCGCGGGACAGCTACGCACGCGCCAGCCAATTGATCGGTGGCGAACCCCAAGCCAGCCTGGTTGCGCCGGACGCCGCCAGTTTCCCCCAGGCACTGTTTGCCGAGCTGCGCCGCGCCGGCTGGCCGGTATCCCCGGTGGTGCAGGGGCGGGTGGTGCTCAAGGGACATGAGCAACAGCGTCTGCAATTGATGGGCATCGACCCTGTGTCGTTGCCCGGCAGCGGCAGCGTGGCGGGGCAACGCTTGAGCCAGGCGCAGATGCTGGCGTTTTTCGAGCCGCCGGGGCGTACCTGGGTCGCTGCGCAAACGTTAGAGGCGCTGGGGTTGCAGGCGGGCGAGCAGCCGCTGACGTCCACCGGGCAACGCCTGCCACCGTTGCAGGTGCAAGCGGATATGGCGCCGGGCCTGTTGCTGACCGATATCGGCTTTGCCCAACCCCTGCTCAACATGCCTGGGCGCCTGTCGCGCCTACTGTTGGACAACACCTTCGCCGCCCGCCACCCCGCGCCACCCGCCGCGTTGCAACTCAAGCAGGGCGAGGACAACAACCTGTCACGCCTCACCGAGAGCTTTCACCTGAACCTGGATGCGGTGGGTTTTTTATCCTTTGTGGTGGGGTTGTTTATCGTGCATGCGGCCATCGGCCTGGCCCTGGAACAGCGCCGTGGCCTGCTGCGAACCTTGCGCGCCTGTGGGGTCAGCGCACGCATGTTGATCCTGAGCCTGGGCATTGAATTGGGGTGTTTGGCGGTGTTGAGCGGTGTGCTCGGTATCGCCAGCGGCTACCTGCTGGCCAGCCTGTTGCTGCCGGATGTCGCCGCCAGTTTGCGTGGCCTGTACGGCGCCGAAGTCGCTGGCCAATTGAACTTGAGCCCCTGGTGGTGGCTGGCCGGCCTGGGCGTGAGCCTGCTCGGCGCGTTGCTCGCCGGAGCCAGCAGCCTGTGGCGCGCAGCGCGTTTGCCGTTACTCGCGCTGGCCAACGCCCAAGCCTGGCATCAAGCCCATGGGCGCTGGCTGCGGCGCCAGGGCTGGGTGGCATCCGCCGCCTTGCTGATCGCGTTGCTGGCACTGTGGCTGGGCGATAGCCTGGCCGCCGGGTTTGTGCTGATGGCGGCCTTGCTGTTGGGCGCGGCGTTGGCGTTGCCGGTGCTGCTCAACGGGTTATTGAAAGCGGTGCTGGGGCGCAGCCGCTCGGTGCTGGGCCAGTGGTTCCTGGCCGATTGCCGCCAACAACTGCCGGCCTTGAGCCTGGCGCTGATGGCGTTGCTGTTGGCCCTGGCGGCGAATATCGGCGCCGGCTCCATGACCTCGGGCTTTCGCCAGACCTTCACCCATTGGCTGGAGCAGCGTCTCACCGCCGAGCTGTACCTCAACCCGCAAAATCCGCAGCAGGCCGAGCAACTGAAAACGTGGTTGACCCGTCAGCCCCTGGTGCAGGCCGTATTGCCCGCCTGGCAGGTGGCGGTGCAACTGCAAGGCTGGCCCGCGGAGGTGTTCGGCGTGGTCGACAACCCCACTTATCGTCAACACTGGCCGCTGCTGGAGGCGGTGGACGCGCCCTGGGACCGCTTGCTGCAAGACGACAGCCTGATGCTCAGCGAACAACTGGCGCGACGCCTGAAGGTGCAACTGGGCGACACGGTGTCCATCCCCACTCCGCAGGGCACCTGGGCGCCGAAGATCGTCGGCATCTATGCCGACTACGGCAACCCCAAGGGCCATCTGCTGGTCAATGCCGAGCATCTGTTGGCGCATTGGCCGACGCTCTCACCGGCGCGCTTCAACCTGCGGGTGGCGCCCGCTGACGTGCCGCCGCTGATCCGTGAAGTGCAGCGTGAGTTCGCCCTGGAAGACAGCCGCATCGTCGATCAACAGCAACTCAAAGGGTGGTCCAGCCAAGTCTTCGAACGCACCTTCGCCGCCACCGCGGCGTTGAACAGCCTGACCCTTGGCGTCGCCGGCGTGGCATTGTTCATCAGCTTGCTGACCCAGAGCCAAAGCCGCCTCGGCCAACTCGCGCCGTTGTGGGCGCTGGGCGTGACGCGCCGACAATTGATGCTGCTCAACCTCGGCCAGACCTGGCTGCTGGCGGTACTCACATTGATCCTGGCGTTGCCGCTGGGGCTGTTGCTGGCGTGGTGCCTGGATGCGGTGATCAACGTGCAGGCCTTCGGCTGGCGCCTGCCGTTGCAAGTATTCCCCGGGCAGCTTGCGCAATTGCTGGGGCTGGCGATGCTTGCCACCTTGCTCGCGTCGGCCTGGCCCCTCTGGCAGCTGTACCGCAGCCGCCCGGCGGATTTGTTGAGGACGTTCGCCCATGAAGATTAAGGCATTGGCGTGCATCGCCTGGTTACTGCTGAGCGGCTGCGACCAGGCGCCCGCACCCGAGGACAGTTTCGCCGGGCTGGGCAGCGATGCGGCGGACTTTGCCCAGGTGGTGCCCGGCAAAGTCTTCAGCTTTCCCGAGGACCACGGGCCCCATGACGGCTTTCGTATCGAATGGTGGTACGTCACGGCCAACCTCAAGGATGCCCAAGGCAATGTCTTCGGCGTGCAATGGACGCTGTTTCGCAACGCATTGAAGGCCGGTCCCGTCCAACCGGGCTGGCGCGATTCAACCGTGTGGCTCGGCCACGCCGCCGTCACCTCGGCCACCCGGCACTACGCCGCCGAACGCCTGGCTCGGGGTGGCGTCGGCCAGGCTGGGGCTCAGGCAGAGCCATTCAACGCCTGGATCGACGACTGGAACTTCGCCAGCCGCCCCGGCACCGCCAGCCCCTTGGCCGACATGCAACTCAAGGCCAGTGGCGCGCAATTTGCCTACGATCTGCACCTGACCTCCAGCCGCCCGCTGGTGCTGCAAGGCGACCATGGCTACAGCCGCAAATCCGACCAGGGCCAGGCGTCGTACTACTACAGCCAGCCGTTTTTCACTGCCAACGGCAGCGTCAGCCTCGACGGCCATACCTACCAGGTCAGCGGCCCAGCCTGGCTCGACCGCGAGTGGAGCAGCCAACCCCTGGCCGCCAGCCAGACCGGCTGGGACTGGTTCTCCCTGCACCTGGACCGCGGCGCGCAGCTGATGCTGTTTCGCGTGCGGCAGAAAGACAGCGACGGTTACCTCACCGGCACCTGGATCGACGCCCAGGGCCACACCCAGACCTTGCACAACAGCGACATCCAACTCACACCGCTGACCACCACGGCCATCGACGGGCGCAACATTCCCACACGCTGGTCGCTGAAAATTCCCGGCAAACAGCTGGACATCACCACCGAAGCCGTCAACCCGAAGGCGTGGATGGACCTGGGTATTCCGTACTGGGAAGGGCCGGTGCGGTTTGAGGGTGGGGTGGGGTATTTGGAGATGACGGGCTACTAGGAGGCTACAGCTGAGTTAATTTTTCCCTACGACTCGACGGGTAATACTCTCACAGATTTTTTAAAAAATACTGTACATGCATACAGTCTTGTCCTACAGTCCATCCCAGGTGACCGGATGTCACCGGTTACCTGAGCTTCAATTTTTTAACTATGGATGGATAAAAAATGAAATCGAAAAAAGCCTTCATTCTGGGCGCGGCCATGGCGGCCTCTTGCTTCGTTTCGGCCTTTGCCCTGGCCGAGCAAACCCCGGCAAAACTCAGCGCGCAGGCGGTCAAGCAGGCCGTGGACAAAGCGTTGAAACCTGGCGGTACGCTGGAAAAGGCCAGCGTCTCGGGCGAGCTCAAGCAAAAGCTTAATGCGGCCAAGACCGGGCAGTCCAACGTCGTCAAAAAAAGCAAGGCAGCCGTCGGTAATGTGGCGATCGACTCCCCGGTTGGCCAGCTGGAAAAACCTGACTCGGCGCACATGAAACAGGCCGCGGTTGCAGCCTTCACGCCGTTGTTTCCCACCTTGGATATCAACACGCTTTACACTCTCACCGGTGTGGAGACCGGCGCGCAAATCGCTTACCACTTCAACCTGCCGAAAAACGCGCGAATCCAGGTGCAGCTGCTGAACCAGAGTGCCGGCACGGATATGTCGTTGACGCTGTTCCATGACGACGGCCAAGGCAACCTGACGCCGTTGGGCACCTCGGATAACCCCGGCAGTGCCGATGAATACCTCAACGGCGTGTTGCCGGCTGGTGACTACTACTGGTTCATGGTGGCCAATGCCACGAGCAACTCGCAGTTCAGTTTCGGTGTGGCAGTGGACAGCAATATTGATGCCTACGAGCCCAACGACACTGAGCAAACCGCGTTCGCGCTGCCGGATGCCTTGAACCAGGTGACCGGTAACCTCGACAGCGTCAATGACGTGGATTACTTCTCCTTCGTCTCGTTGCGTGGCCAAGGTGTGGGCATGTTCCTGGGCGATGACGGTGCGGGCACGCGTAACCAGTGGATCTTCGAACGGTTCGATGGCACCCAGTGGGTGGAAGTCCCGCAGGGCTCTACTTCTACCTATCCCAACCTGACGCCGGGCTACACGGTCAAGGTGCGCGTGCGGGCCAACCCGGCGGTGGCATTGAACCCTCAGGCTCAATACAAGCTGACCCTCGGCTCGGCGCCACGCCTGAACCAGCACAATGTGAACGGCGATAACGTGGTGCGGATTCCCAGCTCGATCTTCCAACTGGCCACCCAGGCGGCTCGCAATCTGAGCTGGAGCACCCAGTGGTCAGACAGCACTGGCGAGCCCCTGCGCGGCGTCACTCCTGTACTGCGGGTCGACAAGCATTTTGGCGCCACTTACAACTGGGTCGACTATGAGGCCAAGACTGGCATCACCGGCGCGGCCTCGGGGAATGTCGCGCTGGGCACCTGCTCTGGGGACTACAAAGTGCGCTACCCGGACAGCGCCTCGGGCCAGACCTACAACTGGGAAACCTGGTTCAACGAGGGCGGCTGGCGCATCGAGCTCAGGGAGTTCCCTGGTGTGGGCGTGGGTGGCAATACCGTCCAATACGTCAGCCTCGGCCACATCTGCAGCCAGACTATCGTGCGCTGATTGATCTATGTGTGTGAAGCGGGGGGCAGTCCAGTTGGACTGCCCCTTTTTTTTACCGCGGGTTCCCAATGCAAAGTGCCAAATAGATAGTCCATCAACGGCAGCACGATGTTGAAGTTACGTCCCTGCATCAGCTCACGACGGTGATGCAAGGCGTGCAGGCGATGCATCTGGCGAATCCACGGTAGGCGTGCCACCGGGTGTTCGGCAGGCAGGTGTTCGCAGGCATGGAACACTTCGTAGAGCAGGTAGCCAAGGATCATGCAGCCTGCAAACAACCCGGCAACGTTGGGGCTCAGTTGGCTGAGCAGCCACCAGGCGGGGAGGGTGATGGCCAGGCTGTGCAGCACGATCAGCCAGGCTGGAAACAGGATGACGCGCCAGTCCCGGGGGCTGTCGTAAGTCATGTGATCAGGGGTGAAGAAGCTGTGGTGGTCGCCAGTGTGGCGTGCGTAGAACAGCCGGGCGAAGGCATGTTTGTGATGGCCCAGGTGGCGGTGCACGAGATAGATACACAGGTTGAAAAACAGCAGGCTCAAGGGCACGGTCAGCCACTGGAGGGCGGTGATATCGGCGGTGGAGGACCAGGCCAGCGTGATGCAGGCGATGCCGTAGCCAAGCACGAATGCGGCGTGCAGCCAGGGGTTGTAACGCGGGTTGACGCTTGCGCGGTAACGGTCGCGGAAAGTCTCGGTCGGGTGGGGCATGGCCGGCTGCTCGCTGTGTTTTTATTTGAGGCTGAGCTTAGTTGGCGTAAGCGGATGTGCGAGTTTTTACTGACCACCTCATCGCCCTGTGGGAGCTGGCTTGCCTGCGATGGCGGTGTATCAGGGCCAGATCAGTAGACTGACACTGCGCTATCGCAGGCAAGCCAGCTCACATATTTTTGCCCGAGGCCGACCAGTGGAGACTTGCACAGGTCTGAATTAATTGTTAGCTTCTGGCAAAATGTTAACGATAACATTTGCTCTAAAAATAAAAACAAAACAGAGATCCACGCCATGAAAATGCTCCCAAAAACCCTGTGTTTACTGGCTGCCAGCATCACCCTGGGCAGCGCGACCCCCGCGTTTGCCGACGCCGCCAAGCCCATCCGCATCGGCGCCTCGTTCCAGGAAATCAACAACCCCTATTTCGTCACCATGAAAAACGCCCTGGAAGAAGCCGGCGCGACCATCGGTGCCAAGTTGATCATCACTGACGCCCGCCACGACGTGTCCAAGCAGGTCAGTGATGTCGAAGACATGCTGCAAAAGGGCATCGACATCCTGTTGATCAACCCCACTGACTCCGTCGGCGTGCAATCGGCCGTCAAGTCGGCCCATGCTGCCGGCGTCGTAGTGGTGGCGGTGGATGCCCAGGCAGATGGCCCGTTGGATTCGTTCGTGGGCTCGAAGAACTTCGACGCTGGTTTCCAGGCCTGTGAGTACCTGGCTAAAACCATCGGTGACAAAGGCAATATCGCTATCCTTGACGGCATCGCCGTGGTGCCGATCCTCGAACGTGTGCGCGGCTGCAAAGAGGCGGTGGCCAAGCACCCGGACATCAAGATTGTCAGCATCCAGAACGGCAAACAGGAACGCGATCAGGCCCTGACCGTCACCGAAAACATGTTGCAGGCCCAGCCTACCCTCAAGGGCATTTTCAGCGTGAATGACAATGGCTCCCTCGGCGCGCTGTCGGCCATCGAAGCCAGCGGTATGGACGTGAAGCTGGTCAGCGTCGACGGTGCGCCGGAAGCGATCAAGGCGATCCAGAAACCCGGCAGCCATTTCATCGCCACCTCGGCCCAATACCCCCGCGACCAGATCCGCCTCGCCCTGGGCATTGCCCTGGCCAAGAAGTGGGGCGCCCAAGTACCGGCCAGCGTGCCGGTGGACATCACCCTGATCGACCAGGCCAAGGCCAAGGACTTCAGCTGGTAAACCCCCCAGGCCCCGCGTAGTTCGTGGGGCCCAGGTCTTCCTTCTGAGTGCGAGGTCGGCGGTATGAGCAGTCTTCTGAAGCTGGAAAACATCTGTAAGCGTTACCCTGGGGTGCAGGCCCTCAAGGCCATCAACCTGCAAGTGGAGCGCGGCGAAATCCACGCCTTGCTCGGGGAAAATGGCGCGGGCAAATCCACCCTG
Source organism: Pseudomonas sp. CCI1.1 (assembly GCF_034348165.1). Classification (NCBI taxonomy): domain Bacteria; kingdom Pseudomonadati; phylum Pseudomonadota; class Gammaproteobacteria; order Pseudomonadales; family Pseudomonadaceae; genus Pseudomonas; species Pseudomonas sp. CCI1.1. The sequence continues at coordinate 2,081,097 of NZ_CP133780.1, read as the reverse complement.
ATGAAGATTCTGGGCGGGGTCGAGCACCAGGACGAAGGGCAGATCCTTATCGATGGGCAGGCCCGACAATTTGCGACCTATCGGGATGCGATTGCCGCCGGGATTGGCATTGTGTTCCAGGAATTCAGCCTGATTCCCTACCTCACGGCGGTAGAAAATATCTTCCTTGGCCATGAGCTGAGCAACCGCTTCGGCCTGTTGCGCAAACGCGAAATGGCCGAGGCCGCGCAGGCGTTGTTCCAGCGCCTCGGGGTCAGCATTGACCTGCACTGCGCGGTCAAGCACCTGAGCGTGGCCGAGCAGCAGTTTGTCGAAATCGCCAAGGCCCTGGCCCTGGATGCACGCCTGCTGGTGCTCGATGAGCCGACCGCGACACTGACTCCCAGTGAGGCCGAGTTGCTGTTCGAGATCATGCGCGAACTCAAGCGCCAAGGCGTGGCGGTGATTTTTATCTCGCACCATCTGGAAGAGATTTTCCAGGTCTGCGACCGCATCAGCGTCCTGCGCGACGGCAGCAATGCAGGCGTTACCGAAGTGGCCGGCAGCGATATCGATCACTTGGTCGAGATGATGGTCGGCCGCCGACTGGAATGCAGTTTCCCGCCCAAACCCAGCAGCGAACGCGGCCCCTTGCTGCTGGAGGTCAAGGATATCCAGCTGGTGCGCAACGGCCCCCACAACCGTTTCAATTTGCACAAAGGCGAGATCCTGGGCTTCGCCGGCCTGGTGGGCTCGGGCCGCACCGAGCTGGCCCTGGGCATGATGGGCGCGCTGCCCACGATGAGCAAAGACGTGTGGCTGCGCGGGGAAAAAGTCAGCCTCGATGACCCGGCTCAAGCCCTGGCCCACGGCATCGGCCTGCTCCCCGAAAGCCGCAAGAGCGAAGGGCTGATCACCGCCTTCAGCATTCGCGAAAATATCTCCCTGAACAATTTGCCCAAGTATCAGCACGCCTCGGGCCTGATCGACAAGGCCCGCGAGTGCGCCAGCGTCGAAGCGCTGATGCGCCAGCTGTCGATCAAGGCGCCCAGTGGCGAAAGCCTTGTGGTGAACCTCAGCGGCGGCAACCAGCAAAAAGTCGTGATCGCCCGCTGGATCAACCACCACTGCGACGTGCTGGTGTTCGACGAACCGACACGCGGCATCGATGTGGGGGCCAAGGCGCAGATCTACGCGTTGATGCGCAGCCTCACCGAACAGGGCTACGCGATCATCATGATTTCCTCCGAGCTGCCCGAAGTCATCGGCATGTGCGACCGCGTCGCCGTGTTCCACAAGGGCGCCATCGTCAAAGTACTGGAAGCGTCCGCCGTCAATCCTCAAGAGGTCATGCGCCATGCAACAGGGGGCTCAAGTGAATACGTCCATTAACACCGCCGGCACCGGCCGGTTGCGCCTGAACCTGGCGCGGCTGCTGCGTTCGCCGGCGTTTTATCCCTTTGTCGGGCTGGTGGTGGTGACCCTGGTGATGATCCTCGCCAGTGACACCTTCCTCACCGCCAGCAACCTCTCCAACATCGCCCGCCAGGTGTCGATCAACGCCATCATCGCGGTGGGCATGACCTGCGTGATTCTCACCGGCGGTATCGACTTGTCGGTGGGGCCGGTGATGGCGTTGTCCGGCACCTTGACCGCCGGGCTGATGGTCGCCGGGTTGCCGCCGGGCCTGGCGATTGGCATGGGGCTGCTGGTGGGCGTGGCCTTCGGCATCGGCAACGGGCTGTTCGTGGCGTACCTGCATATGCCGCCGATCATCGTCACCCTGGCGACCATGGGCATCGCCCGTGGGTTCGGGCTGATGTACACCGACGGCTACCCGATTTCCGGCTTGCCAGAGTGGTTCGCATTCTTCGGTCGCGCCAGTGTGTTTGGCCTGCAGGTGCCGATCCTGATCATGCTGATCACCTACCTGGCGGCCTATGTGCTGCTGCAACACACCCGCATCGGCCGCTACATCTACGCCATCGGCGGCAATGAAGAAGCGGTGCGCTTGTCCGGGGTGCGAGCGGCGCGTTTCAAGCTGCTGGTGTATGGCATCAGCGGCTTCACCGCCGCGATTGCCGGGCTGGTGCTCACCTCGCGCTTGATGAGCGGCCAGCCGAATGCCGGCGTGTCGTTCGAGCTGGATGCGATTGCCGCCGTGGTACTGGGTGGTGCGTCGATTGCCGGCGGCCGCGGAGTGATCATCGGCACCTTGCTCGGCGCCATGCTACTGGGCGTGTTGAACAACGGATTGAACATGCTTGGCGTGTCGCCCTACGTCCAGAGCGTGATCAAGGGCGGGATCATCTTGCTGGCGATTTTCATCAGCCGTCAGCGCCATCGTTAATACTTCACTACACAGGACCGAACACATGGACAAGCACACTCACATGCAAGCCGTCGTCTGCCACGGCCCGAAAGACTACCGCCTGGAGCGCATCGGCAAACCCCAGGCGCGTACCAATGAGCTGGTGATCCGTATCGCCGCCTGCGGCATCTGCGCCAGTGACTGCAAGTGCCACTCGGGCGCGGCGATGTTCTGGGGCGGCGACAACCCCTGGGTCAAGGCGCCGGTAGTACCGGGCCACGAATTTTTCGGCTACGTGGTCGAAGCCGGCGAGGGCGCCGAGGAGCACTTTGAGGTCAAGGTCGGTGACAAGGTCATCGCCGAACAGATCGTGCCGTGTGGCAAATGCCGCTTCTGCAAATCAGGCAAATACTGGATGTGCGAAGTGCACAACATCTTCGGCTTCCAGCGCGAAGTGGCCGAAGGCGGCATGGCCCAGTACATGCGCATTCCCAAGACCGCCATCGTGCACAAGATCCCCGAATCGGTGTCCCTTGAAGACTCGGCGCTGGTGGAGCCGATGGCCTGCTCGATCCATACCGTCAACCGTGGCGATATCCAGCTCGACGACGTGGTGGTGATTGCCGGCGCGGGTACCCTTGGCCTGTGCATGGTCCAGGTCGCCGCGCTGAAGACCCCGAAAAAACTGGTGGTGATCGACATGGTCGACGAGCGCCTGGAACTGGCGAAAAAGTTCGGCGCCGATGTGGTGATCAACCCCGCCCGTGACAACGCTCGCGAGATCATCAACGGGCTGACGGACAACTACGGCTGTGACGTCTATATCGAAACCACCGGCGTACCGGCCGGCGTCACCCAGGGCCTGGACCTGATCCGCAAGCTCGGGCGCTTTGTCGAGTTCAGCGTGTTTGGCGCCGAGACCAGTGTGGACTGGTCGATCATCGGCGACCGCAAGGAGCTCGACGTGCGCGGCGCGCACCTGGGCCCGTATTGCTACCCGATCGCCATCGACCTGTTCGAGCGTGGCCTGGTCACCTCCCAAGGCATCGTCACCCATGATTTCCCGCTGGACGACTGGGCCGAGGCGTTTGAACTGGCCAATTCGACCAAGTCGATCAAGGTGCTGTTGAAGCCGGTGCTCTGAGATGGACTACGTCATCGGTGTAGACATTGGCACCCAGAGCACCAAGGCGCTGCTGGTGGATGCCCAAGGCACGATCATCGCCCAGCATAGCCACGGCTACCGGGTGGACACCCCGAAAGTGCGCTGGGCCGAGCAGTGGCCGCAGGTGTGGCTGGATGCTGTCGAAACTTGCGTGGCCCAGTGCATGGCCAAGGCCGGGGTGCCGGCGCCGCTGGTCAAGGCGCTGTGCATCAGCAGTTTGTACGGTGGTTCGGGCATTGCTGTGGATGCGCAGATGACGCCGCTGTACCCGTGCCTGATCTGGATGGACCGCCGCGCCGGCGAGCAGGTGGCCTGGGTGCGTGAGCATGTGGACCTGGAGCGCTTGTTCGCCATCACCGGCAACTCGGTGGACAGCTACTACGGCTTCACCAAGATGCTCTGGCTCAAGCAGCACCAGCCTCAGGTGTGGGCGGATACCCGTTACCTGTTGCCGCCCAACAGCTACATCAATTGGTGCCTGACCGGCGAGTTGGCGGTGGACCACAGCAGCGCCGGGAATATCGGTGGTGTCTACGACGTGGCGGCGCGCAACTGGTCAGGCGAGATGCTGGAGGCGTTGGGTATCGCGCAGTCGATGATGCCCCAGCGGTTGCTGTATTCCGGCGAGGTGGTGGGTGGTTTGCTTGCAGACTGGGCCGCACGCCTTGGCTTGCAGGCGGGCACGCCGATCCTCGCTGGGGGCGTGGACGCGGCCATGGCGACCCTGGCGGCGGGTGTCACTCAGCCAGGCAATCATGTGGCGATGATCGGCACCAGCATGTGCTGGGGCTACCTGAACCAGCAGGTGGATGCACGTCACGGTTTGGTGAGCATGCCCCACGTCTACAACGGCCACCGCGACCTGTACATCTTCGGCGGTGCGATCACCGCCGGGGCCTCGGTCAGCTGGTTTCGCGAGCAGTTCTGCCAGGCCGAAGAACAGCAGGCCCAGGCCACGGGGCAAGACAGCCTGGCGCTGCTGGAGCAGAGCGCGATGAAGATTCCGGCAGGCAGCGAAGGCGTGGTGTTTTTGCCTTACTTGATGGGCGAGCGCAGCCCGGTGTGGGATGACCGCGCCAGCGGCAGTTTTGTCGGGCTCAACCTCTACCACAGCCGCTTTCACCTGTACCGCGCGGTGCTGGAGGGCGTGAGTTTTGCCCTGCGCCACAATATCGAAGCGGGTACTCAAGGCGCGCACTCCCTGGACCCGCGCTTGATCGTGGTGGGTGGGGCCAGCCATTCGGATCTATGGATGCAGATCATCGCCGATGTCACACGCTACCCCGTCTACACCATCGTGCAGGAGGTAGAAGCAGCCCTGGGCGCGGCGTTGTTGGCGGCGCATACGGTGGGGCTGGTGAGTGATGGGCAGATGGACACCGGCTGGGTGCAGTTGCAATTGCGGGCGCAGCCCAAGCGGGAGAATGTCATGACCTATGACCGGGCGTTTGCCGAGTACCTGAAGCTGTATCCGGCCCTGAAACCGGTCATGCACAACCTGCAAGCCACCTGATTCAACACAGTCCAAAAATGTGGGAGCTGGCTTGCCTGCGATAGCGGAGTGTCAGTCTCCTTATCGGGAGCTGATACACCGCTATCGCAGGCAAGCCAGCTCCCACAGTGGGTCTTCATTGGTTTTGAGATCTTTATTTATGACTACCACCTTCGACTTCTCGCACCAGCGCATCCTCGTCACTGGTGCCAGCAGCGGCATCGGTCGCGAAATTGCCCAGCAACTGATCGCCAGCGGCGCTGAAGTCTTCGCTCTCGGTCGCGATGCCCAGGCGTTGGCTGCATTGGGGTGCCACACCCTGTGCGTAGATATCGCTGACAGCGTCGCCCTCGACAAAACCCTGCAAGATTTGCCGCCTCTGCACGGTCTGGTCAACTGCGCCGGTATCTCACGCCTGGAGCCTGCCGCGGCCATCAGCGCCAGCGCCTTCGACCAGGTGATGAGCGTCAACGCCCGCGCCGCTGCGCAAGTGGCCAGCCGGGTCGCGGCAAAGATGATCGAAGCGAACATGGCGGGCAGCATCGTCAACGTCTCCAGTCAGGCGTCGTTGGTGGCGCTGGACGATCACCTGAGCTACTGCGCCTCCAAGGCTGCACTGGATGCGATCACCCGCGTGCAATGCGCCGAGTGGGGCCGTTTTCGCATACGCGTCAACAGCGTCAACCCCACCGTGACCTTGACGCCGATGGCGGCCATGGCCTGGTCCGACCCGGCCAAGCGCGACCCGGCGCTGGCAGCGATTCCTTTGGGGCGTTTTGCGCAACCGGCGGAAGTGGCGCTACCGGTGCTGTTTTTGCTTAGCGACGCGGCGAGCATGATCAGTGGCGTCAGCCTGCCGGTGGACGGCGGCTACACCAGCCGCTAGCCGTTTTCCAACTGCCCGGCGATGACCACTTTGTCCCGTGGCTTGTGCGGGTCTTGCAGGCGGTCAAGTAGCAGGCGCACGGCACTGCTGCCGGCCAGGGATGCATCATGGGCTACGCAAGCGATGGGCACGCCGAAGATATCGGCGAAGGGCAGGCGGTCGATGCCACAGATGGTCAGGCTGTCATGGGCGATGTTGTGCATGCGCAAGGCGCGCAGGGCGCCTAGGGTGATCAACTGGTTGAAGCCCATGATCGCATCCGGCGCCGAGTGTGCGGCCAGGTAGTCGAGAGTATGTAAATAAGCCGGCATCAGCGTGTAGTCGCCCGCCTGCACCTCGACCTGAATGTCGGGGTGCTCGGCCAGCACTTCGCGCAGGCCCTTGAGGCGCTCCACGCTGATGCGCGAGTGCTCGGGGCCGGTCAGCACCAGCAGGCGCTTGAGGTTCGGGGTTTGGCGTAACAGGTAGTGCGCGGCTTGCAGGCCGCTGTGGTAGTTGTCGAGCACAACACGGCTGAACGGGCTGTCGTGGATCGTGCGATCGAGCAGTATCACCGGGGTCTTGCCGTTGCCCAGGCGCTCCAGGTAGTCGGGCTGGTAGCTTGGCTCGTCGGAAACCGGCGACAGGATGATCCCCGCCACGCGGTAGCCCAGGAGGGTATCGACTGCCTTGCTTTCGAGTTCTTCAAGTTCATCGGTGTCCACCAGCATGATGGTGTAGCCGTGCTTTTTCGCCTCGCGGGAAATGGCCTTGATCATCTCGCTGTAGAACGGGTTGTCTACAGACGCGGTGATGACCCCGATGATCAGGCTTTCACTGCGCTTGAGCCCACGGGCGAAGGCGTTGGGCACGTAGTCGAGCTCGCGAGCCACTTCAAGAATGCGCGCCAGGGTGGCGGGTTTGACCAGGTCGGGTTTGCTCAGGGCCCGGGACACCGTAATGGTGGTCATGCCGACCCGTTTGGCAATGTCGCTGATGGTGACGGACTTTTTCTTGTTCATCGGTAAGGCTGCGAGAGGAAACACCAGCAGGCTAGCATGTGCGCAGATGTAGAGTGATTCAAATCAGCGGATCCCAGCGTTGCGACCAGTCGCCTTCGGCCTTCACCACCGCGCGTAGCAGTTCCAGGGCTTGCTGCAACACCGCCGAATCCCGCGCCCGCGAGTACACCAGGTAGGTCGGAAAGCTGAATTCCGGCGCCTTGGGCACGCGCTGCATCACGCCGCTGTCCAGGTAGCTTTGCACCACCCGTGTGCGGAAGTAGCCGGCACCGCCGTTTTCCAGAATGTACTGCAACGCCAGCGGCCCCAGGTTGAAACTCAGCGCGGCACGCGCACGGTCGGGCAGGGCGGCGTCGTGTTGCTGGCGAAAACCCTGGCCCCAGTCGATATACACGTAGGGCGAGGGTTTGCTCGCCAGTTGCACCAGAATCAGTTTTTCTTCCAGCACCTGCTCCACCTGCAAGCCCGGCCAGTATTGCGGCTGGAACACCAAGGCGGCGTCGAGCACACCCAACTCCAGTTGGCGCAGCAGGTACTCGCCTTCACGCACCTCGGTGCGCAGCGCGTGCCCCGGAATGTGCTCGCGCAGCGCCTTGGCCCAGCCGAGCATCAATGGGTTGCACAGGCTGACCTCTCCGCCGATATGCAGCACATTGCGATAGCCATCGGGCAACGGCAGGTCGCGTCGCGCCGCTTCCCAGGTCTGCAGCAACTGGTTGGCGTACACCACGAAGGCCTCGCCGTCGGCGGTCAGCCGCGCACCGGCACGGTTGCGCACAAACAGCGTGCAGCCGAGCTGGTTCTCGAGGTTTTTGACACGAGCGGTGATGGCGGTCTGGGTGACGTGCAGTTTCTCGGCCGCTGCGGCCAGGCTGCCGCAGCGGGTGATTTCGAGGAAGGTGCGTGCCAGTTCGATGTCCATGAAGCCCCCGGGGATGAATAGGGGCATTGTAGAGCGATGCAGGATTGGAATGCGATCCATGTGGGAGCTGGCTTGCCTGCGAAATCGCTGGTTCAGTTAGCCCATTGGCCTCTGACACACCGCTATCGCAGCATAGGTATCTACATAACTTTGGTACGACGCTGTATCTGTGGCGAGGGAGCTTGCTCCCGTGGCGGCCTGACAGCGACGCTTATCCACCTGACGCGCCGCAGTCCTATGTGGGAGCTGGCTTGCCTGCGAAGACGGCCTGACAGTCAACTGGGATGTTGGATCAGAGCGCGTACATATCCGTTATTTAGGTAACGGCCACTTAGGGTTCCGCCCTGACGGCGGCTCACTTTGCAAAAGCGGCAAAGTAAGCAAAACGCTCTTGCCCCACCACTCGGCACCTCGCTTAGGCTCGGTGTGCCCGTAATCCGCCAGTGATTTGGGGGGCCGCCGCCACGCGCCATCCATGGCGCGGGGCGGCTAAACCGGCATCCCTGCCGGTTTACCCCCCAAATCCCTGTCGAATTCCGGCCAGCGTGGTTTAACGGGGCGCCTGAGATCAAGATCAAAAGCAGATCAAGAGCGGCTCGCTTCGCATCGTGGTTACCGTTGGCTGCTACAACCTACAAAATTGTGTAGAAGCTGCGACGGCGGTGTGTCAGAGGCCAATGTGCTGACTGAACCAGCGCTATCGCAGGCAAGCCAGCTCCCACAGTTGTAGGTATTTCAGGTCGGGCTTCTCGGTGTGTGCAAGTGTTCTGTGGGGAATGCCTGTGCATATGCGTGACACACCCTCAACACCTGCTCATCGGCAAACCGCGCGCCCACCACATGCAAGCCCACTGGCAAGCCATTTGCCGCCAACCCGCAGGGCACTGACGCCGCCGGTTGCTGGGTGAGGTTGAACGGGTAGGTGAACGGCGTCCATTCCATCCACTCAGTCATTCCCGAACCCGGCGGTACGTTGTGCCCGGCTTCGAACGCGGTGATCGGCATCATCGGTGACACCAGCACATCGTAATGCTCATGGAAAGCCGCCATCTGTGCGACCAGCGCCGCCCGGGCTTCCAGGGCTGCGTTGAAATCATCCAGGCTCAAGCGCTCGCCCCGTTGTGCAATGCGTAGCAGCCCTGGGTCCAGAAGTTGCCTTTGCGCCTCGCTCATCGTGCCGGTCAGGCGTGCTGCGCCGGCAGCCCATAGGGTGCTGAACACCTCCAGCGGGTCGCTGAAACCGGGGTCGATCTGCTCGACATGGGCGCCCAGTTGCACCAGGCCCTGCACAGCCCGATCCACTACCTGGGCAACTTGCGGGTCGACTTTCACATAGCCGAACGTGGGGCTATAGGCGACACGCAACCCTTTCAAGTCCGTTCCTGGAATGAGCCAGGGCGTGGTTCGCGGCGCACCGATCAAGCCGTCCCGTGCATCCGGTCGCGCCACGGCTTGCAGCATCAGCACGCTGTCTTCCACGGTGCGCGTCATCGGCCCCAGGTGCGACAGAATCGTCATGGAACTGGCCGGCCATTGCGGTACATAGCCGAAAGTCGGCTTGATCCCGAAGGTGCCAGTAAACGCACAGGGAATACGGATCGAGCCGCCGGCGTCGCTGCCCTGGTGCAGCACGCCCAGGTTCAATGCCGCCGCCGCAGCGGCGCCCCCGGACGAGCCACCGGCGGTGGTGCGCGTGTCCCACGGGTTGCGGGTGATGCCATACAGCGGGTTATCGGTGACGCCTTTCCAGCCGAATTCCGGGGTGGTGGTCTTGCCCAGCAGCACCGCGCCGGCCTTGCGCATGAAGGCCGAGAAGGGCGCGTCCACGTCCCACGGGCCCTCGGCACTGGAGGTGCGCGAGCCTTTGCGCGTGGGCATACCGACCGTCAGCGTTAGGTCTTTGATCGACGCCGGCACGCCATCCAGCGCCCCGCAGGGTTCGCCCTTGAGCCAGCGTTGTTCCGACGCCCGCGCAGCGTCCAAGGCGCCTTGCGGGTCGACATGGCAGTAGGCATTCACCACCGGGTTATAGCGCTCGATGCGCAGCAACGCGTCTTCGGTGACCTCCACGGGCGACAAGGTCTTGTCGCGAAAGTGCTGCAACAGTTGCACCGCTGTCAGTTGGCCAATCTCGCTCATGCCACATCCCCCTGTGCCGCCTTGACCATGGCGCGCAGCAACACCGCGCAACCCGCCGCCAGGTCATCCGGCGCGGCGTTTTCGATTTCGTTATGGCTGATGCCGCCTTCGCACGGCACAAAGATCATCCCGGCCGGGCCCAGTTCAGCGACGAAGATCGCGTCATGCCCGGCACCGCTGACAATGTCCATATGGCTCAAGCCCAATGCCTGGGCAGCCTCGCGCACGGCGTTGACGCAGGTCGGGTGAAAGTCCAGCGGCGGGAAGTCGGCGGTGGGCGTCAGTTCAAACGTCAAGCCGTTGCGGGCAGTGGAGTCCTCGATCACGCTACGCACTTCATCGACCATGGCTTGCAGCTTGTCGGCGTGCAGGTGACGCAGGTCGATGGTCATGTGCACCTGGCCGGGGATCACGTTGCGCGAGCCAGGGTGCAGGTTCAGGCAGCCGACGGTGCCGCAGGCGTGAGGCTGATGCTGATGGGCGATACGGTTGACCGCGCTGACCACCTCGGCAGCGCCCACCAGGGCATCCTTGCGCAGGTGCATGGGCGTAGGGCCCGCATGCGCCTCTACGCCGGTGAGAGTCAGGTCGAACCACTTCTGGCCCAGGCAGCCCATCACCACGCCCAGGGTAATAGCCTGGTCCTCCAGCACCGGGCCTTGCTCGATATGCGCTTCGAAATAAGCGCCCACCGGATGGCCCAGCACCACACGCGAACCGGCATAGCCGATGCGCTGCAATTCGCTGCCTACCGACAGGCCCTGGTCGTCGCGCTTGTCGAGGGTGTCCTGCAGGTCGAACTTCCCGGCAAATACCCCGGAGCCCATCATGCACGGCGGGAAGCGCGAGCCTTCTTCGTTGGTCCACACCACCACTTCGATGGGCGCCTGGGTTTCGATCTGCAAGTCATTGAGCGTGCGGATCACTTCCAGCCCGGCCATTACCCCGTAGCAACCGTCGAACTTTCCGCCGGTGGGCTGGGTGTCGATATGGCTGCCGGTCATGACCGGGGGCAGGGCGGGGTTGCGGCCAGGACGGCGGGCGAAGATATTGCCGATGGCATCCACACTGATGCTGCACCCGGCGGCCTCGCACCACTGCACAAACAGGTCGCGGGCCTGGCGGTCCAGGTCGGTGAGGGCCAGGCGACACACGCCGCCCTTGGCCGTGGCGCCGAGTTGGGCCAGGTCCATCAGCGACTGCCACAAGCGGTCGCGGTTGATCAGCGGGGCATTGCTCTGGAGCGGTTGCGCAAGACTATTCATCAGGAATCTCCACTCAGGCACTCAAGGCCAGGTAACGGTTTTTGATCGTCGGGTCGGCGCGGAAGTCAGCGGCGCTGCCTTCGTACACCACGCGGCCCTGTTCGAGCACGTAATGGCGGTCGGCGAGCTTGTCGCAGACCATCAGGTTCTGTTCCACCAGCAACACCGGCAGGCCCTCGTCCTTGACCTTGCGCAGGATCTTCACCAGCTCGTCAACGATCACCGGGGCCAGGCCTTCAGTGGGTTCGTCGAGGATCAGCAGCTTGGGGTCGTTCAGCAGGGCGCGGGCGATGGCGAGCATCTGCTGTTCGCCGCCGGACAATGCATGGCCGGCGTTTTTGCGCCGCTCCTTGAGGCGCGGGAACATGGCGTACACGTCTTCCAGTTGCCAGCGGCTGTGTTTGCGGGCGGCGATGCGCAGGTTTTCTTCCACCGTCAGCAGGCGGAAAATCCCGCGGTTTTCCGGCACCAGCGCCAAGCCCTGGCGCGCAATTTCGAAAATCTTCTGCCCCACCAACGCCTGGCCGTTGAAGTGGATCTGGCCCTGGCGCGGGCAGATGATGCCGAGGATGCTACGCAGGGTGGTGGTCTTGCCGGCACCGTTACGGCCCAGCAGGGTCACCAGTTCGCCAGGATTGACGCTCAGCGACACGCCCTCCAGCACATGGCTCTTGTCGTAGTAGGAATGGATATTCTCGACGATCAGCATCAGGCAGCCTCCCCAAGATAGGCAGTACGCACACGTTCATCGGCGCGCACGAACTCCGGCGTGCCTTCCACCAGAATCTGCCCATGGCTCATCACCGTGATGCGTTGGCTGATGGACATGACGATGCTCATGTTGTGTTCGATCAACAGCACCGTATGGTCGCGGCCAAGGTCGCTGATCAGTTGGGTCATGATCGGGATATCGTCGATGCCCATGCCCGAGGTGGGCTCGTCGAGCATCAACAGTTTGGGTTTGGAGCAGATCGACATGCCCACCTCCAGCACCCGTTGCTGGCCGTGGGACAACTCACCGGCCAGGGTGTCGGCGCGGGCCGTGAGTTGCAGACGCTCCAGCACCTGGTCGGCCATCTCCAGGTGTTCGCGCTGGCTGTCCACCCGACGCCAGAAGTTCAAGGCACGCGAGCCATCGCGGCCCTGGGCGGCCAGGCGCAGGTTTTCGCGCACGCTGAGGTTCTGGAACAGGCTGGTGAGCTGGAACGAACGCGCCATGCCCAGGCCGACGCGGCCGTGGGCGGGCTTGCGCATCAGGTTCTTGCCGTCGAAATGGATCGCTCCGGCGGTGGCCTGGCGTTCGCCCGTCAGGCAATGAAACAGGCTAGTCTTGCCGGCGCCATTGGGGCCGATGATGGTGTGGATGGTGCCGGCTTCGACCTTGAGGTTGACGCCATTGACCGCATGGAACGCGCCGTAGGCCAGCTCCAGGTTCTGGGTTTCCAGCAAGATACTCATAGCCCGTCCTCCTTGGCGACGACTGCGGGTTTGCGCGTGCCGCGCAGCTTTTCGAACAGCGACGCCAAGCCGCCCCACAAACCGCCGCGCATGAAGATCACCACCAGGATCAGGATCACCCCCAGCAGCATCAGCCAGCGCGGCCACAGATCGGAGAGAAAGTCACCCAGCAGCACGATGGAACCGGCGCCCAGCAGTGAGCCGAACAGCGAGCCGGTGCCGCCGACGATGGTCATGATCAGGATGTTCTCGGACATCGCCAGGTCGATATTCGACAGCGGCACAAAGTGCAACAGCATGGCGTACAGCGCCCCGGCAATCCCGGTGACCGCGCCGGACAGCACGAACACCAGGATCTTGAAGTGACGCGTGTCGTAGCCGATGGCCGAGGCGCGGGTTTCATTTTCGCGGATCGCCATCAGCGTGCTGCCGAACGGCGAGGCGATCACCCGGCGTGCGCCGATGAAGATCAGCAGGAACAGCACCGCGACAAAACCGTAGAAGGCGCGGGCATCGGCCAGGGACAGCAGCACGGTGTCACCCACACGAATTTCCGGGCGTGGCACGCTGAGCAGGCCGTTGTCGCCGCCGGTCCAGTCGCTCAGGGTGTAGGCGACGAAGTAGGCCATCTGGCTGAACGCCAACGTGAGCATCACGAAGTAAATGCCCGTGCGCCGAATCGCCAGGGCGCCCACCAGCAAAGCCAGCACGCCACCGGCCAGCGCCGCGCCCAGCAACGCGGTGAACAGGCCCAGTTGCAGGTGGATCATCAACAGCGCCGCACAATAAGCACCGGCACCAAAGAAGATGCCTTGGCCGAAGGACAGCAGCCCGGTATAGCCCAGCAGCAGGTTGCAGGCCAGGGCGGCCATGGCAAAGATCAGGATCTCGGCGGCCAGGGTCGCCGAGGGCAACACCAACGGCAGGCCGATCAGCACGGCCAACACCCACAGCAACATGGCTCTGGATTGGGTCTTGGCAAACGGCAGGGGGTTTTTCTCGCTCATGTCAGGCTCTCCCGAACAGGCCGTAAGGGCGTACCAGAATCACCACGGCCATGGCGCCGTAGATCATCAGGCTCGCACCCTGGGGCCAGAGTGTGGTCATCAGGCTTTGCACCACGCCCACCAGCAAACCGCCGACCAGCGCACCGCTGAACGAGCCCATGCCGCCGATCACCACCACCACGAAGGCGATGCCCAGAATCTCCGGGCCGACGAAGGGCTGGGCGCCGCGCAACGGCGCGAACAACACCCCGGCGACACCGGCCAGGGCGACGCCGAGGGCGAAGGTCATGGAGAACAGGCGGAAAATATTGGTGCCCAGTAGCGACACGGTTTCGGTGCTTTCACTGCCGGCGCGCACCAGGGCACCGAAGCGCGTGCGCTCCAGCAGCAGCCACAGGCCCAGGCCCACCAGCCCGGAAAACATGATGAGGAACAGGCGGTAGTAGGGGTAGACGAAATCACCCACCACCAGCACGCCGCGCAACAGTTCCGGCACGGCGACGCTTTTGCCCACCGGGCCCCAGATCATCACGCTGGCTTCCTGGATGATCAGAGCGATCCCCAAGGTCACCAGAATCTGGAACATGTGCGGCAAGTGGTAGATACGCTGGATCAACAAGCGCTCAATCACCCAGGCCAACGCAGCCACCACCAACGGCGCGATCAGCAACGCCAGCCAGAAGCTGCCGGTGAGGCTTACCGCGGTGTAGCAGATGTAGGCGCCGAGCAGGAAGAACGCGCCGTGGGCGAAGTTGACGAAGTTGAGCAGGCCGAAAATGATCGTCAGCCCCACCGCGATCAGGAAGTAGATCATCCCTAACCCAAGGCCGTTGAGGATCTGGAACAGGTACAGATTAAGCATGCAGGCACCCTCCGCAGGTGGCCGCTTGCGCGGCCCTGCGCGACAAAAGTTAAGCGGTCAGCCGAGTGTGCAGCCCGTCGCCTCGACTGCGGGGAACGACTGGCCAGCGCTGAGCACTTTGGCCAGGTCGTCCTTGTCGGCCATGTCACCGCTGGCCTTGCCGATCAGCAGGTAGTAATCCTTGATCACCTGGTGGTCGCCGGCGCGGATCGACTCTTTGCCGGTCGGGCCTTCGTAGCTCAAGCCTTGCAGGGCCTTGGCTACGGTCGGGCCGTCGAAACTGCCGGTGGCGATGATGGTGTCGAGCATGACTTTGGTGCTAATGTAGTCGGCGGCCAGCGGGTAGGTGGGGTTGATGCCGTAGGTGGCCTGGGTCAGCTTGACCAGCTCACGGTTGAGCGGGGTGTCGACCTGGTGCCAGTACTGCGCGCCCAGGTACACACCTTCGAGCACATCGCTGCCCAGTTCCTGGAACTGATCCAGGCCGGCAGACCACACCAGCAATACCTTCATGCGCTCCTTGATGCCGAAGTTCACGGCCTGGCGCAGGGTGTTGGACGATTGGCTGCCAAAGTTGAGCAGCACCAGCACATCGGGCTTGGTGGAAATGGCGTTGGTCAGGTAACCGGAAAACTCCTGTTCCTGCAGTGAGTGGTAGCTGTTGCCCACGTGTTCCAGGCTATGTTCCTTGAGCACGTTTTTGGCCCCTTCGAGCAAGGCTTCGCCGAACACGTATTGCGGGGTGATGGTGTACCAGCGCTTGGCGTCCGGCAGCAACTTGATCAGCGGCACCATGGTTTCGCGGATCGCACCGTAGGTGGGCACTGACCAGCGGAAGGTCGCCTTGTTGCAGTCCTTGCCTGTGACTTCATCGGCGCCCACCGGGGTCATGAACACGCCGCCGACCTTGTCCACTTCCTTGGCCACCGCCAGGGCGGAAGACGACAGCGTGCAGCCCTGGAAGAACCGTGCGCCGTCCTGCGCGATGGCCTCTTGCACCTTGCGCACCGCCTTGCCGGCGTTGCCTTCGGTATCGATGACCTTGTAGTTCAGCGGGCGGCCGAGCAAGTCGGGGTGTTGTTGCACCGCCAGGCGTGAACCCATGTCGGCAAATTTGCCATAGCTGGCAAAGGCGCCAGACATGGACTTGAGGCCGTAAAAGGTAAAGGGCTCGGCGGCGAATGCCGAACGCACGCTCAGCGGAAGGCTGAGGGCGGCGGCGGCGGTGAGGCTGGCTTTCAATAACGTACGACGCTGCATGGGGTGACTCCCTGGTTTAGTTATTGGCAGGAGCGGCAAGGGCGATACGGTGGAGCAAGGGCCTGTGGGCAGGCTTGTTATTGGATAACTCGATTTCGCGGGGGAACGGGGTCAAATGTGGGAGCTGGCTTGCCTGCGATGGCATCTACTCGGTCCCTCTGTAACACCGAGGCGCCCGCATCGCAGGCAAGCCAGCTCCCACATTGAACGGGTTCCCACATTGAATGGTTGGTGTGTTTAAGAGTGGTCGAACTCCAAGAGGAAGTGCGGGCTCACCTGGCCTTCCAGCGCGGTCATGTGGTGTTCGGCATCGCACATGTGTTCATGCATCAAGCTGCGCACCGCGCTTTCATCCCCGGCACGAAAGGCGATCAGCAGTTGCTTGTGATAGTCGAGGTTGGCCGCATCGAACTGCTTGCGCTTGGGCTTGTAGGCCTTTTTCAGCACCACCAGGTCGCGCAGCAAGTCATTGAGGAACTGCGCCATGAAACTCAGCAGCGGGTTGGGGCAGGCCCGGGCCAGCAGGTTGTGGAACTCCAGTTCCGCCAGGCGTTGTTCGCGCTGGCCGGCTTCGCTGTCTTCGGGGGCGCTGCAAAAATCCACGTTGGCTTGCAGGGCCAGGTAGTCGTCTTCGCTCAAACGCCCCAGCACCGACACCGCCAACTCCACTTCGATGACCTTGCGCAGTTGGTAGACCTGCTCGCCGTCCAGGTGCTGGAAGTGCAGGTAATTACGCAAGGCGCGGCTGGCCGGCTCGGTGCCGGCCTGGTTCAAGTACGCCCCGCCACTGGGGCCGGTGCGCGTGCTCACCAGGCCCTCCACTTCCAACGCCTTGAGCGCTTCGCGTGCCGAACCCTTGGAACACTGGAAGCTTTCCATCAGCTCGCGTTCGGTGGGCAGGCGATCGCCGGGCTTCAAGGCGTCGGTGACGATCGAGCGCTTGACCGACTCGACAATCACATCGGACAGCTTCTGGCGTTTGCGGCGTAACGGACGACTCAGCATGGCGGTGATTTATCGTATTAATGCGGATAAATAGCACTTAATAACGATTGGGCAGGTGCGTCAACGCAAGGGGTCGTTTTCGGTGAATAGGGGTCGTAAATGCGCAGGTTATTCCCAGGCGCCCAAATCCAGGCAGCGTGCGGTCGCCGGCGGCTGTTTGCCATAAGCGAGAAAATCCCCTAGCCAGCGGCTCACACAGCCGTCAGCGCCTGCGTGTGCCGACTCCTTGAGCAAGAGCTGCTCGATACCGGCGGCGAGCGCTTCGCCAGGCTCGGTATTGATCAGCACCATGCGCCCGACGCGCTCGGGAAACAGCGTGCCATAGCGGTTGCCCAGGCGCGTGGCAGCGGCGTTGCCCAGGTAGTTGAGGCGCGCCTCGCCCAATTGCCCGCGCACGTACTCCATGTCCCGGGCGGCCTGTTCCACGGCATTGCCCTGGCGCAGGTCGCGGGTGCTCAGCTCGATCACGTCGTAGCGGTCGACCAGGGTGCGATAGGCGGTGGTGGCAAGCGACTCCCAGCGGCTGGCCAAGTGAAGGACGAAAGGTGCGCCTTTGACCTGCTGGGGGTCGCCGGCCTGGATGAACACCACGCCTTCACGGTTGAGCGGCTGCCGTGCGCCTACCCGTGTCACGCTCAGGCGAATACGGCCACGCTGGGGGGCGGCATGGTCGCGGGGCACGCTGACCAGGCCGCATTGGGTGCGGCCAACCACTTCGGGGTCCAGGCGCGCTGTTGCTGTGAGTGGGCAGTCCAGCAACCAGTCGATCGCGGTGGGGGCGATCAAGGGCTCGGCCAACGCCAGGTTTGGTATCAGCCAAAAGCCGATGCAGACCAGGCCGTTTACAAAAGCGCTGGGTTTCATCATGAGGTCCTGGGCATCCGTGTGATAACGGCTTTTTTACCAAGGACCTTGGGGTGGAAAATGTAAGGTGAAGAAACAACTCGTGTAAGAAATATGAGTTTCGTTTATCAGATATCGGTGTTCCAGCCACCGCCCAATGCCTTGTACAGGGCGATGCTGGCTTGCAGGCGCGACAGGCGCAGTAGCACGTTCTGGTCTTGGGCGTCGTACAGGGTGCGCTGGGTTTGCAGTACCGTGAGCAGGTCTTCGGCGCCGGCTTCATAGCGGCTTTGGGCAATCTGGAAGGCGGCCTGCGCCTGTTGCAGCTCTTCGGTTTGCCACTGGCGTTGCTGGTCCAGGCGGGTGATGCTGCTGAGGGCTTTTTCCACATCGGCAAAGCCGTTGATGATCGCCCCACGGTAGGTTTGCAGCAGTTCATCCTGGCGTGCCCGAGCCTTGTCGCGCTCGGCGCTCAGCCGGCCATTATTGAAAATCGGCGCCATCAGGCCCGAGGTCAGGGTGTAGAAGGGACTGCGCAGGATCTCTTCAGCCTTGGACGCGCCTGAGCCGAGCGTTGCGCCCAACGTCACCGTCGGTAGCATGGCCGCACGGGCCACCGTGACGTCGGCGCTGGCCGCCGCCAACTGGGCCTCGGCCTGGGCGAGGTCGGGGCGCCGGCTCAATAACTGGCTGGGCACGCCAGGCCCGATACTTGGCCAGGTCAATGCCTGAAAGGGTTCTGTGCCTAGCTCCAGGGCCTGCACGGGTTGGCCGAGCAAGGCGGCGAGGGTGATCTGCGATTCTTCGGCCGATTGCTCGATCAGCGGCAGTTGCCGTTGCTGACCGGCCACCAGGCTTTTCTGTTGTGCCAGTTCCAGGGCCGTGGCGGAACCTGCGTCGTGGCGGGTCTGCACCAGGTTCAGCACATTGCGCGCATTCGCCAGGTTGAGCTCGGCAATCTGCAGGCGCTGGCGTGCGGCCAGGGTTTGCGCGTAGCGGTCGGCGACGTTGCTGAGCAGGGTCAGCTCCACGTTGGCCTGATCGAACTCACTGGCGTGCAAGCTGTGCACGGCGCTGTCGCGGGCAGCGGCGCGGCCACCCCAGAAGTCGATTTCGTAGCTGGCCGTGAGGTTGGCGTCATAGTTGTTGACAGTCCTGTTGCTCTCGGTGGCGTCCAGCTCCGAGTTGCCGCTGCCGCGCAACAGCCGTTGACGGCTGGCGCTGAGGTTGAACTTCAGTTCCGGCAACAACGGTGCACCGGCAATTACCGCCGTGGCCTGGGCCTGGCGGACACGCGCCATGGCCGCCGCCACGTCGAAGCTGTCACGGCTGGCCTGGTCGATCAGGCGGTTCAGCGCCGGGCTGCCAAACTGCGTCCACCAACGTTGGTTGATGGCTTGGGTCGCTTCGCGTTCGGCAAAATGCCAGGCGGCGGGCGCAGCAAGGCCACTGTCGATGGCGGGCGGGTTAGTGCCGCAGGCCGTGAGCAACAGGCACACACTGAGCGCTGACAGTTGTGGAGTGAGAGATCGTTTATTCACTGGTCAACGCCTTAACCGGATCAAGCCGGGCAGCTTTACGGGCCGGCATGAAGCCGAATACGACGCCGGTGACCAGCGCACAGCCAAACGCGCCGAGCACCGCCACCAGGGAAAACTGTACCGCCACTTCAGCCAGCACCAGCACGCCGCCTACCAGCAATGCCAGGGCAATACCGAACAGGCCGCCGACCACCGAGAGCATCACCGCCTCGGTGAGAAACTGGCGCAGGATGTCGCGCTGGCGCGCCCCGGTGGCCATGCGGATGCCGATTTCACGGGTGCGTTCGCGCACGGTCATCAACATGATGTTCATCACGCCGATGCCGCCCACCAGCAGGGAAATCGCTGCAATCGAGCCGAGCATCAGCGACAGGGTGTTCTGGGTCCGTGCTTCGGCCTGGATCATCGCTGCGTCGTTGGTCAGGTGGAAGTCGCGTTTGCCGCCGTGCAGCTTTTGCATAAGCTGACTGATGGCTTGCTCGGCCTCTTGCACCTTGCGTGCATCGGCGGCGGCAATGACAACGTATTCGGGATTATAGGTGCCGAACAGGCGCACGCTGGCGGCGGTATAGGGAATGGCGACACGGTCGTCGCTGTCTTGCATCCCGGAGCTGGAGCCTTTTTCCGCCAACACGCCAATCACTTGGAAGGGCACGTTTTCGATCAGGATGTATTGGCCGATGGGGTCTAGCTGGCCTTTGAACAGTTTTTCGCGCACGCGATGGCCGATCACCGCCACCGTGGCCCCGGCGCGTTCGTCGGCTTCGGTAAAGTAGCTACCTTGGGCCACTGGCCAGTTGAAGATGTCCGGGAAGTTGGTGTCGTTGCCGCCCACATAGGCCATGTAGTCGACGTTGCCGAAGCGCACGCCGGCGTAGGTGCCGTTCACCGGCATGATGCGCTTGACCTGGGGCAATGTAGCCAATGCCGCCACATCATTGAGGGTCACGATACCTGCCGGTGTGCGCGGGTTAGGCGAAAAGCCGCTCAGATAGATGATGTTGGAGCCGAAGGCCGCCATCTGCGCCATGACCTGACGCTTGCTGCCTTCGCCCACCGCCAGCATCACTACCACCGACGCCACGCCGATGATGATCCCCAGCAGCGTCAGCGCGGTGCGGAAGCGGTTGATCCACATGACCCGCCAGGCTGCCTGCACCGCGTCCAGCAGCTCGGCTTTCCAGGCACCATTGTGTTCGGCACCGTCGGCCAGGCGCTGGCGCAGATCCACGGCTTGCAATGCGTCGCTGCCGGCCGTGACGGGCACGTGGGGGGTACTCAACGCCGAATCGCTGATGATCCGGCCGTCGCTGATCTCAATGATGCGGTTGGCATGCGCCGCGACTTCGCGGTCGTGGGTAATCAGGATAACCACATGGCCCTGGCTCGCCAATTCATCCAGCAGCACCATCACCTCGGCACCGCTGTGGCTGTCGAGGGCCCCGGTGGGTTCGTCGGCAAGGATTATATGCCCGCCGTTCATCAACGCCCGGGCAATCGAGACGCGCTGTTGCTGACCACCGGAGAGCTGGTGCGGGCGGTTGTTGGTGCGATCGGCCAGGCCCAGGCGGGTCAGCAGAGCCTTGGCACGGGCATGGCGTTCGGCAGCGCTGATACCCGCATAGATCGCCGGCATCTCAACGTTTTCCTGGGCCGAGCCGGACGGGATCAGGTGGTAGCCCTGGAACACGAAACCAAAGGCTTCGCGGCGCAGCCAGGCCAGTGCGTCGCTGTCCAGGTGCGCGACGTTTTCCCCTGCGAACAGGTAGTCGCCCACGGTGGGGCGGTCGAGGCAGCCGAGGATATTCATCAGTGTGGATTTGCCGGAGCCGGAGGCGCCGACGATGGCAACGAACTCTCCTGCATGGATCGACAGGTCGATCCCACGCAATACGTCGACCTGCGGGCTGTCGCCGCCGCCGTAGGATTTGCGGATGTTCTTGAGTTCGATCAGTGGCGTGGTCACATCAACCCCCGCTGCCGCTGGCTGGGCCGATCAACAGGTGATCGCCTTCGTCCAGGCCACCCAACACTTCAACCCGCAGGCGGTCACTGATACCCAGCTGTACTTCTCGCTCCTTGATGGCGCCGTTTTTGGTCACGACCCGCGCGATCTGCTTGTCGGTGCCTTGGCTGCCGAGCAGCGCTGCGACCGGGATGGTGAGAGCGTCCCTGGCCTGGCTGGCGACGAAAAACACCTGGGTGGTCATTTCGGCCATTAACGCATTGTCAGCGTTGTCCACATCCAGCAGTACGGTGTATAGCACTACCCGGCCACTGCCGGTTTTGCTGGTACTGCTGGGGCTGCCACTGCCTTGGCTGGTTTCGTTCAGGGGCTTGGGCGGGATCGGCAGGATCTGGCGCACGGTGCTGGTCCAGCGCCGGGTGCCGCCGGCGAGGGTAGTGAAATAGGCGCTCATGCCCGGTTTGACGTGGCCGATATCGGCTTCGGACACTTCGGCCCATACGGTCATCGGCGACAGTTTGGCGATGCGCAGGATCAACGGCGTCTGTTGCTGGGCGTTGAGCGTCTGGCCGACTCGCGCATCTACCGCCACTACGGTGCCGCTCATCGGCGCGTAAATCCGCGTATAGCCCAGTTCGGCCTCGTCACTGCGCAGGCTGGCCTGGGCCTGGCGGATCTGGGCCTTGAACATGTCCACCCGCGCCTGGGTCGCACTCAGTTCGGCCTTGGCGGTTTGCACATCTTCTTCGCGGGTGGCATTCCCGGCGTTCAGGCGCTGCTGGCGCTGATACTTCTGGCGCGCCAGCTCGTGCTGGGCTTTTTGCTCCTGCAACTGGGCCTCGAGGTTTTCGATGGCGTAGCGGCTGGCGTCGAGTTTGGCCTGCTGCGTGGCAGGGTCGATCTCTACCAGTAGCTGGCCTTGCGTGACCTGGTCACCGGCCTCGACATGGATCTTGCGGATCTGTCCGGAGGCCTGGGCGCCGACGTCTACGTAGCGTCGCGGTTGCAGGGTGCCCAGGGCGGTGACACTGTTCTCAATGTCGCCGCGCACGACAGTGACCGTGGGCAAGCTATCTCGACCTGGCGGCAACAGCTGCCAGGCTGCCACTGCAAGGAGGGGGATCAGGCACACCACAGCAAGCAGGGCGAGGCGGGCGGGGCGAGGGCGTTTCATGCTTTGGTTCCAGCCAGGGAAAGGGGGCCGAGTGGCGAAGAGCTGTATACGAGAAAATTGCGCGAATATTTAGGCGTTTACATACGCAGTAACAGCTGCGTCGGCGAAAAAAACCATACGTGGGAGCAAGACTTCTTTAAAAGTAGATGAGAATTACTATAAATTGCACATACTCAAACTGCCATCATCGATGGCTGTCTGTTGGGAGCAAGTTCGCTCGCGAAAACGTCAACGATAACGCGTGCATCCAGATAAAACGATGTGCCCTCAGGTTCTTCGCGAGCAAGCACGCTCCTACAGGATCAACACCACCGGGAGGTGCTCAGGAGTCATGTTGGAAAACTACTATCGCGAGCTGGTGTGTTTCCTGAACGCCAAGCTGGGTAACCGCCAGGTGGCCGAAGATGTGGTGCATGACGCCTATGTGCGGGTGCTGGAGCGCGTAAGCGATACGCCAATCGAGCAGCCTCGCGCGTTTCTTTACCGCACGGCACTGAACCTGGTGATCGACGGCCATCGGCGTAATGCCTTGCGTCAGTCCGAGCCTCTTGAGGTGCTGGACAGCGAAGAGCGCTTCGCCGCCTGTTCCCCCCACACCAGCCACCACCAGGGCCAGCGCCTGGAGATGCTCGAGCGCGCCTTGGCCGAGTTGCCGGCGGCCTGTCGCGACAGTTTCCTGTTGCGCAAACTCGAAGGCCTGTCCCACGTGCAAATCGCCGAACGCCTGTGCATTTCCCGCAGCCTGGTGGAAAAACACATCGTCAATGCGATGAAGCACTGCCGGGTGCGCATGCGCGAGTGGGAAGCGCACTGATCGGCTGTTAGTTAAATTTTATTTCACTGTCCTCGTTTCCTATCAACACACGGCCTGTTGTTCAGGCCATGAAGGTATTCCCGCCCCACCGCCATGGGGCTTATCCAGAGGACACTGGAATGACACAGGCAATTGCTTCGCCCGCGGTTCATGACCTGATCGGGATCGGTTTCGGCCCTTCGAACCTGGCGCTGGCCATCGCCCTACAGGAGCGTGAAAAGGCCCAGGGCAAGCTGGACGTGCTGTTTCTCGACAAACAAGCCGACTACCGCTGGCACGGCAATACCCTGGTGACCCAGAGCGAACTGCAGATTTCCTTCCTCAAGGACCTGGTGACCCTGCGCAACCCCACCAGCCCGTACTCCTTCGTCAACTACCTCAAGGCCCACGAACGCCTGGTGGACTTCATCAACCTGGGCACCTTCTATCCCTGCCGCATGGAGTACAACGATTACCTGCGCTGGGTGGCGGGGCAGTTCCAGGCCCAGGCCAACTACGGCGAGGAAGTGCTGGCCATCGAGCCGATCCTGCATCAGCAGCAGGTCGAGGCGTTGCGCGTGATCTCCCGTGATGCCCAGGGCGAGCAGCATGTGCGCACCACCCGTTCGGTGGTGGTCAGCGCCGGCGGCACACCGCGCATCCCCGAGGCATTCAAGGCGCTCAAGGGCGATAGCCGGGTGTTTCACCATTCCCAGTACCTGGAGCGCATGGCCAGCCAGCCGTGCGTAGACGGCAAGCCGATGCGCATCGCCGTGATCGGCGGTGGCCAGAGCGCGGCCGAAGCCTTTATCGACCTCAATGACAGCTTCCCGTCGGTGCAGGTCGATATGATCCTGCGCGGTTCGGCGCTCAAGCCGGCCGACGACAGCCCGTTCGTCAACGAAGTGTTCTCGCCGGCCTTTACTGACCTGGTGTTCCAGCAAGTCGGTGCCGAGCGTGAGCGTTTGGTCGCCGAGTACCAGAACACCAACTACTCGGTGGTGGACCTGGACCTGATCGAGCGCATCTACGGGATTTTCTACCGCCAGAAAGTCTCCGGCATCGCCCGCCAGGCGTTCCGCACCCTGACCGTAGTGGAGAAGGCCACGCCTGGCCCGCTGGGCATCGAACTGGCCCTGCGCAATTCCGCCAGTGGCGAAACCAGTCTCAACCATTACGACGCGGTGATCCTGGCCACCGGCTACGAGCGCCAGATGCACCGTGAACTGCTGGCGCCGCTGCAAGCCTACATGGGCGACTTTGAAGTGGCCCGCGACTACCGCATCGTCACCGACGAGCGCTGCAAGGCTGGCATCTACATCCAGGGCTTCAGCCAGGCCAGCCATGGCTTGAGCGATACCTTGCTGTCGGTGTTGCCGATTCGGGCGGATGAGATTGCGGCGTCGTTGTATGCGCTGGACCATCACCGTGGCAAGGCGCGTTCGGTGCAGGACCTGCTCCTGGCCACCGCCAGCTGACCGATCCGCTTATTGTGGCGAGGGAGCTTGCTCCCGTTCGGGTGCGCAGCGCCCGCAAGCTTTTGGGGCCGCTTCGCAGCCCAGCGGGAGCAAGCTCCCTCGCCACAAGAGCTCGCTCCTACAGACGGCACTTGTGACAAAGTGTGGCTATTGGTACTGTACAAAAAACCAGTATCGGTAGCCCTCCATGCAGTTGATCGAAAAACTCAGCATCCTCGCCGACGCCGCCAAGTACGACGCGTCCTGCGCCAGCAGTGGCGCGCCCAAGCGCAGTTCCGAGGGCAAGGCGGGGCTGGGTTCCACCAATGGCATGGGCATCTGCCACAGCTACACGCCCGATGGCCGTTGCGTGTCGTTGCTCAAGGTGTTGCTCACCAACTTCTGCCTCTACGACTGCCAATACTGCGTCAACCGCCGCTCCAGCGACGTGCCCCGTGCGCGCTTCAGCCCGGAGGAGGTGGTCACCCTGACCCTGGATTTCTACAAGCGCAATTGCGTCAGCGGGCTGTTCCTCAGTTCCGGCATCATCCGTTCGTCGGACTACACCATGGAGCAACTGGTGCGGGTCGCCAAACTGCTGCGCGAAGAGCATGACTTTCGCGGTTATATCCACCTCAAGACCATCCCCGATGCCGACCCGGCCCTGATCGCCGAGGCTGGCCGTTATGCCGATCGCCTCAGTGTGAATATCGAACTGCCCACCGACGCCAGCCTGCAGACCCTGGCGCCCGAGAAGCAGATCGGCTCGATCAAGCAGGCCATGCAGACCATCTACACCGGCGAACAGACGGTGCTCAACGAACCCCGTGCGCCACGGTTTGCCCCGGCCGGGCAGAGCACGCAGATGATCGTCGGTGCCGACGACACCGACGACAGCACCATCCTGCACGGTGCCGAGGCGTTGTACGGTAATTTCAAGCTGCGCCGCGTGTATTACTCGGCGTTCAGCCCCATCCCCAACAGCCCGAAAAGCGTACCCCTGGCCGCGCCGCCCTTGATGCGCGAGCACCGCTTGTACCAGGCTGATTTCCTGCTGCGCAGCTACGGTTTCAGCGCCAATGAGCTGTTCGCCGGCCCCGGTGACCTGGCACTGGATATCGACCCCAAGCTGGCGTGGGCCCTGGAGCATCGCGAGGTGTTCCCCCTGGACCTCAACCGCGCCGAGCCGACCCTGATCGCACGTATCCCCGGCATCGGCCTGCGCACCACCCAGCGCCTGGTCGACCTGCGCCGTGAGCGCAAGATCCGCTTCGAAGACCTGGCGCGCATGCGCTGCGTGCTGGCCAAGGCCAAGCCGTTTTTCATCACCAGCGACTACCACCCGCAGCAGGCCGACAGCACCAGTGTGTTGTTGCGCGAACAATTGCGGGACCGTCCGCAGCCGCAACAGATGGGGTTGTGGGGATGATCAGCCTGGAGTGCGACAATCTGTTCAGCACCTGGCGCGAACAGGCCCGCTGGTTGCTCAGCCATCAGGTCGACCCCAGCCAGGTCAGCTGGGGCGAGGCGCAGGCGGCGGACCTGTTCGCTACCGATGAACCTATCCCACCAGGGATGGGGCCGTTTCAGGCGCGCATCCCCAAGGCGCTGTTGCAATTGTTGGAGTCCGCTGCCTGTTATCAAGGTGATCAGCGCTGGAGCCTGTTGTATGAAGTGCTATGGCGGGTCAGCCACGGTGATCGCACGGCCATGCTGGCAGGGGACAAGCTTGGCAGCGAGTTGCAACGGCGCATCAAGCAAGTCAGCCGGGAGGCCCACCACTTGCACGCGTTTGTGCGCTTCATCGCGCTGCCGGCCGAGGCAGGGCCGGAACTGCCGGAGTACGTGGCCTGGCATGAGCCGGCCCATGACATTCTCAAGAGCGCCAGCGAGCATTTTATCGGGCGCATGGGCCGCCATCGCTGGATGATCGCCACGCCCCTGGACGGGGTCTATTACGACGGCGAGCAATTGATTCATCAGCGCCAGTGCCCCGAGGCCTGGCAGCAACTGGCGCAGAATGTTGAAGATCCCCACAGCGCCATGTGGCTGACCTACTACAGCCACATCTTCAACCCGGCACGGCTCAATCCCAAAGTGATGGAAGGGCATTTGCCCAGCCGCTTCTGGAAGAATTTGCCGGAGGGCAAGTTGATTCCGGGGCTGATCAGTGAAGCCCGCACGGGCAAGCAGAAAGATGGGCAGGCGAAGCTGGTGGGTGCCAAGCCAGGCAAAAGAATATTAAGTGGGCAGGGGTGAATGATCGTTCCCACGCTCTGCGTGGGAATACCACCCTGGACGCCCCGCGTCTGCTCTTGAAGTTGTGACGCGGAGCGTCATTGGATGCATTCCCACGCAGAGCGTGGGAACGAGCCAGCTGGATCAGGCCAGTTCGGTCGCGGTGTTCTTGACCACCGCCAACTCCGGATGCGCCACCAGCTTATCAATGTGCAACTCATCATTGTTCAACCAGGTCTCGGTCAGCACCCGGTAATGTTCCATATCCCGGCAGCGCATGCGCAGGCTGTAGTCGAACGGCCCGCTGATCAACTGGCATTCGAATACCTGCGGGCAGGCTTTCACGCAGGCTTCGAAGGCCTTTTGCGCCGAGCGCCCGCTTTGGTTGGACAAGGCCACCAGCACCAGCAGTGACAGCCCCGGTGAGACCATCTGCACATCGATGATCGCCCCATACCCACGGATCACCCCGCGTCGTTCCAGCTTGCGCACCCGTTCCAGGCAGGGCCTGGGGGTGAGGTGCACCAGCGACGAGAGCTTTTCGTAGGTAATACGCCCCTGATGCCTGAGTACGTCGATGATCGCTTCGTCGATGCGATCCAGCGTAGGGGAAGAATGGGGTCCGTGGGCCTTGGTATCCATGAGTTCACTTCAAACGGTTGGAAAGAAATTGCTGCAAGCGTTCGCTGGTGGGATGGTCGAGGATCTCGGCGCCGCCGTGTTCTTCGACTCGGCCCTGGTGCAGGAACAGCACTTGGCTGGACACCTGGCGGGCGAAGCCCATTTCGTGGGTGACCATCAGCATGGTACGACCTTCCTCGGCCAACGTCTGTATGACTTTGAGCACTTCTCCTACAAGTTCCGGGTCCAGGGCCGAGGTGGGTTCATCGAACAGGATAATCTCCGGTTCCATTGCCAGCGCCCGCGCAATGGCCACGCGCTGCTGCTGGCCACCGGACAGGAACGCCGGGTATTGGTCCGCCACGCGGCTCGGCAGGCCGACCTTGTCCAGGTACAGCCGCGCACGTTTCTCGGCTTCGGCGGCGCTCACGTTCAGCACCCGGCGCGGGGCCATGGTGATGTTTTCCAGCACGGTCATGTGGCTCCACAGGTTGAAGTGCTGGAACACCATGGCCAGGCGCGTGCGCAGGTTTTGCAGTTGCGCCTGGTGCGGCGCACGGGTGCCGGCGCGGCCTGGTTGCATTTCGATGCTGATGCCGTCCAGGGTGATCACCCCGGCGTCAGGCTGTTCCAGAAAGTTGATGCACCGCAGCATCGTGCTTTTGCCCGAGCCGCTGGCGCCGATCAGGCTGATCACATCGCCCTGGCGTGCATTGAGGGACACGCCCTTGAGCACTTCGTGTTCGCCGTAGCGTTTATGGATACCTTCGACTTGCAGCTTGATGGCCGCCGTGGCGGTTTTGCCGACGGGTACATCCATTGGATAAGCGGCCAGGGCCTGCGCGGACTGATTCATGGGTTAGCCTCGGGTAGGAACAAGAAAGCGCATCCAGCGACGTTCGGCCAGCCTGAACAGGCCCACCAGTGCAAAGGACAGCAGCATGTAGAGCAGGGCGGCGATGCCGAAGGCCTGGAAGGTCAGGAACGTCTCGGCATTGGCATCGCGGGCGACCTTGAGGATGTCGGCGACGGTGGCGGTAAACGCCAGTGACGTGGCGTGCAGCATCAGGATCATTTCATTGCTGTAGGCCGGCAGGGCGCGACGCAATGCGGCGGGTACGATCACAAACAGGTTCAGCCGCCAGCCGTGCAGGCCATAGGCGCGTGCCGCTTCGATCTCGCCATGGGGAATGTTGCGGATTGCCCCGGCGAAGATTTCCACGGTGTAGGCGCAGGTGTTGAGCACAAACGCCAACAGTGTGCAGTTCAGCGCGTTGCGGAAAAACTGGTTGAGCAGGGCGTTATCCTGCACCACTTCCAGGCTGTACAGCCCGGTGTAGCAAATCAGCAGTTGGATATACAGGGGCGTGCCACGGAACAGGTAGGTGTAAACCTCCACCGGCCAGCGCAGCCAGAAATGCTCTGAGACGCGTGCCAGCGCCAGGGGGATCGACAGGCCAAAGCCGAGCACCACCGAGATAATGAACAGCCACAAGGTCATGGCGACACCGGACAGGCCGCTGCCATCGCTGAACAGATAGGCCAGGCCGTATTGCTGGAACAGTTCGATCATCGCGCCATCCCCTTGATGCCCAGGTTATAGCGCCGTTCCAGGCGCTTGAAGATGCGGTTGGAGAGGGTGGTAATCACCAGGTACACCAGGCCCGCGAGGATCAGGAAGTACAGCGGCTCGCTGGTGGACTTGCCGGCGTTCTGTGCGGCCTTGACCAGGTCTGACAGGCCGATGATGGACACCAGCGCCGTGGACTTGAGCAGCACCAGCCAGTTATTGCCCAGGCCAGGCAGGGCAAAGCGCATCAGTTGCGGGAACAGCACCAGGTGAAAGCGCTGCCAGCGGCTCAGGCCGTAGGCGGTGGCGGCTTCCAGTTGGCCCGCCGGCACACTGAGGATCGCACCCCGGAAGTTCTCGGTGAAATACGCACCGTAGATAAAGCCCAGGGTGATCACCCCGGCGGTAAACGGGTCGATTTCAACGTAGTCCCAGCCGAACGCTTCGGTCAGGTCGTTGAGCCACAGTTGCAGGCTGTAGAAGATCAGCAGGATCAGCACCAGGTCCGGCACGCTGCGGATCAACGTGGTGTAGAGCGTGGCCGGCACGCGCAGCCATTTGGCGCTGGAGAGTTTGGCGCCAGCGGCGACCAGGCCCAGCGTAAGGCTCAGAGCCAGGGCGAGGAACGCCAGCTTGAGCGTCATCCAGGCACCCTGGGCCAGCATGGGGCCGTAGCCTTGCAGGTTGAGGAGGTCGTTCATGGGGAAGATCTCGAAGGAGTGCACGGATTTACTGTGGGAGCTGGCTTGCCTGCGATAACGGTGGTGCAGTCACGGCGTGGGTGCCTGAAGCACCGCTATCGCGGGCAAGCCCGCTCCCACAGGGGCACGGGTTGCCGGTTACTCGTTGTAGATGTCCTGATCGCCAAAGTATTTCTTCTGGATCTGTGCGTAAGTGCCATCGGCCTGGACGGCGGCGATGCCCTTGTTGATCAGCTCACGCAATGCCTGGTCGTTCTTGCGCAGGCCCATGGCGATGTCCAGCGGCAGGGTCGGGTCCTTGAAGGCCGGGCCGGTCTTGAAGTCGGCGCCTTCGGGCTTGGACAGGAAGTTGAGCTGGGCTTCGAGCTTGTCCGTCAGGGTGGCGTCGAGGCGGCCGTTTTGCAGGTCGGCGTAGTTCTGTTCCTGGGACTGGTATGCCTTGATCTGTGCACCGAGCTTGGCCAGGTGCGCGCGGGCATAGGCTTCCTGCAACGAGCCTTGCAGCACGCCAACGTGCTTGCCGTTCAGCGACTCGGGGGTGTCACCGAAGGTGGCGTTTTTGCGGGTGATCACCGAGGTGGGGCTGAGGAACAGGCGGTCGGTGAAGTCGATGACTTTCTCACGAGCCGGGGTCACGGCCATGGAGGACATGATCGCGTCGAACTTGCGCGCACGCAGGGCCGGGATCATGCCGTCGAATTCGTTGTGCACCCAGGTGCATTTCACTTCGAGCTTGGCGCAGATAGCGTTGCCCAGTTCGATATCGAACCCTTGCAGGCTGCCGTCGGCGGCGACAGATTCGAAGGGCGGGTATTCGGGGAACACGCCAAACCGGATTTCTTTCCAGTCCTGGGCGTGGGCAGCAGTGGCGCACAGTGGCAACAGCAACGCAGCGAAGAGTGATCGCAGAGGAGTCATGTGTCGGTCCCTATATTTTGTAATTGATGTCAGGGGCAGTGAATAACTGGGAGCAGAGAATGCTTCATGGTGGTGCGTTTTTTGTGTCGTTTACCCCCTGCGCAAAGCGCAAATTGCGCTGTTAAAACAAGCAATGCAGCGGAATCGGCTGCGGCACCGGCAAAATCGGCTTTTAACCCACTAGAATCTGGCCTGCCCTGGTCGCAAAGCGGCAGGCCAGAGCGGTTTCAGGCGCGCTTTTTATGCTGTACCACAGGTTGCTGGGCCAGGCGTGCGAACAGGTTTTTCGGGTCGGCCAGGTCCGGCACCAGCTCCAGCTCGCTGCCCACATCCAAGGCTTTGGCCACGTCCAATACATAGCGCAGGGCCGAGTAGTCTTCGATGGCAAAACCCACCGAGTCGAACAGGGTAATTTGGCGGTCATTTTCGCGGCCCGGCTGTTGGCCGTTGATCACTTGCCACAGCTCGGTGACCGGCGAATCTTCCGGCATATGCTGGATTTCACCTTCGATGCGGCTTTGCGGTTCGTACTCGACGATCACCCGGGCGCGCTCGACGATGCGGCGGTCCAGCTCGGTCTTGCCCGGGCAGTCACCGCCCACGGCATTGAGGTGCATGCCTGGCTCGATCATCTCGTCAGTCAGGATGGTGGCGTAGGCTTTGTCCGCAGTCACGGTGGTGACAATGTCCGCGCCTTTGACTGCCTCGGCGACGCTGGCGGCCAGGATCACCTTGATCGCCGGGAACGCCTTGAGGTTGGCGGCGAGCTTGGCGGTGGCCTGGGGGTCGATGTCGAACAGGCGGATTTCAGTAATACCGAGCATGGCGTGGAAGGCCAGGGCCTGGAATTCGCTTTGGCAGCCGTTGCCGATCAGCGCCATGCTGCGGCTGTTGGCGCGGGCCAGGTAGCGGGCGACCAGGGCCGAGGTGGCGGCGGTGCGGATCGCAGTGGTCAGGGTCATTTCCGCCAGCAGCACCGGTTTACCGGTGTCGACGTCGCCCAAGGCACCGAACGCCATCACGGTGAGCATGCCGGCCAGGGTGTTTTTCGGGTGGCCGTTGACGTACTTGAAGGCGTACAGCGAGGCGTCGGACACCGGCATCAGCTCGATCACCCCATCCGGTGAATGGTTGGCCAGGCGCGCGCATTTCTCGAAATCCTGCCAGCGCAGGTAGTCGGCGCGAATGTAGTCGGCCATTTCGGTGATGCAGGTTTGCAGGCCTTTTTGCGAAACCAGGTAGCTGAGGTCGTTGACGTCGATATAACGGGTCATGGCAAGACTCCTTATTGAAATGAGGGACGGGCCGGCAGATGCACTTCAGCCAGCATGCAGCGGGCACTGCCGCCGCCGATGCGTTCGATGTTGTCGATATTCACCACCACCGGCCGCGTATGGCGTTCCACATGCTGACGCTGCGCCGGATGCAGGGCGCCCCAGGCACTGGCGGACATCACCAGCAACGGCTGGCCGTCCCGGTCGTGGACCTCCAGCATGTTGCCGGCGAAGGCTTCCAGCTGGTCGAAGTCCAGGCTGAGGATGTCTTTGCCGGTATCACGCAGGGAGCGTTCCAGGGCCAGGCGTTCGCGGTCGTCGGGCAGGGCCTGCAGGCACACCACCGCGAGGTCGCGGCCAACGCTCATCATCACGTTGCTGTGGTAGATGGGTGCCTGGTGGCGGTCCAGGGCGTGGAACACGCAGAGTTGGTAGTCGAGGCGTTCGGCAAACTGGCGCAGGGCCGCGTGGTGGGTGCGCCCCGAATGGCAGGCGTAGCTGATGCGGTGCTGGCGGTCGAGTACCATGCTGCCGGTGCCTTCCAGGAAGATGTTCTGTTGTTCCAGGTGGCTGAGATCGATGGTGGTGTTGATCGCAAAGCGCTGCTCCAAAACTTGCAGCACGCCCTTGTTGCGCTCCAGTCGGCGGTTCTGGCCTTCCATGGGGTAGAGCACCAGGCTGCCGTCGGCATGGCTGCTCCACCAGTTGTTGGGGAAGATCGAGTCGGGCGTGTGGGGCGCCGGCGTGTCCTGCACCACCAGCACCTCCACGCCGTGCTGGCGCAAGGTGTCGACATAACCGTCGAACTCCTCCAGCGCTTTGTGCTGTGCACTGAGCGGGTCCAGCGGCGGGCGTTGGAAACGGTTGTTGATCGCGGTATCCGGGTTGAAGGCAAAGCGCGCCGGGCGGATCATCAGGACGGTGTTGGTGGTTTGCATGGGGGCACGGGTCCGTTGGGGATCTTGTGCCGCTATTGTGTGCGTTGCGGGGAAAGGATCCCGGCTGAAACGGCGGGGTGGCTCAGCCAAGAAAGCTGAAAACGGGAGGGGCGCAGCCGAATCGGCTGCCAGATTGAAATACGATCAAACTGTGGGAACTGGCTTGCCTGTGATAGCGGTGTGTCAGCCCCATTCATCTGGCTGGCCCACCGCTATCGCAGGCAAGCCAGCTCCCACATTGGTATTGTGGTGATTGTTATCGCTGTGTCAGCCAGGAGGAACCATGTCTACCGCTGTTCGCCTTGCCCAACCTTCCGATGCCGAAGGTATCAGCCACGTCATCCTGGCTGCGCTGCACAGCAGCAACGCACGTGATTACCCCGCGGATGTGATTGCGCGGGTTGCCAGCAACTTCACCCCCGACGCTGTGCTGGCATTGCTCCAGCGGCGGGTAGTGTTGGTGGCGACTCAGGCTCAACTGATCGTCGCTACGGCCGCACTGGATGGCAATGTGGTGCGCTCGGTGTTCGTCAACCCAGCGCTGCAAGGGCAGGGCATTGGCCGATTGTTGATGATCGAGATCGAACTGCGCGCCCGTGAAGCCGGCGTGACGGTCTTGAGCGTGCCGTCCTCGCTGACGGCGCAAGCCTTCTACGCCAAGTTGGGTTTTCACAACGTGCGTGACGTGTACCACGGCAATGAGCGCACGTTGGTGATGGAAAAAACGCTGTTGTCCCGCCACCCCATAGGGCCTTATCGCGACCGTCAACACCGTGCCCAGGTGATTGAGTTATGGCAGCAGGCGTTTGGCTATGACACCGCGCATAACCTGCCGAGCCTGGCGATTGATAAGAAACTGGCGGTCAACGACGGGTTGTTCTTCGTTGCCACCGACAACAAAGCCGTGATCGGTACCATTCTCGCCGGCTATGACGGGCATCGTGGCTGGTTGTATTCGGTGGCGGTGCATACCGACTATCGGCGCCATGGCCTGGGATCGTCGCTGGTGCGCTATGCCGAACAGGCGTTGACGGCGCTGGGTTGCATGAAGATCAACCTGCAGATCACCGGCGGCAATGACGTGGTGGTGGGGTTTTATGAGGCGTTGGGGTATGGGGTGGAGCCGAGGATCAGTATGGGGAAGAGGATCGTTGAGTGTATTCCAGGACAAAGTAGATGACCGACAGCAATCTGATCATCCGTCTAGCCTTTAAGGCTTACGCTTATTTTTTTTCCGCTTCGCGGTATAGCCTTTCATTGCCGCAAAAGCATTCGCCAAGTTCAGAAACAGGATCTTGTCGTCAATATCCCCTTCGACATCGCCGTCACCGTCGGCATCCCCCGGGCTTGAGGAGCGGTCATAAAAACCATTTTTTTCGCTGGAGCTGGCATACACCAGAAGAGGGTCGGGATCGTTGGGGGCATTCAATACTTCCATCAATATTTCTTTGCTTGCGTCACCTTCGAAGTCATCTGTCGTGAGGTGAATGATAAAGTTGCCCATGAGGTGTCTCCTTGAGGTTTGGTGAGAATCCAGCCTCTGCATTTATAATCTCGATCCCTGCGCATCTCTACTGTCAAACTTGACAGGGTGTATGCATTTACAGTTGATCGTTCCCACGCTCTGCGTGGGAATGCCGCCTGGGACGCTCCGCGTCCCGCCGGACAACACTTAGGGTTTTATGAAGCGTTAGGGTATGGGGTGGAGCCGAGGATCAGTATGGGCAAGAAGATTGGCGAGAATATTGCGCCACGCTCTTGAAGGCGTAGAAACCAGTGTGGGAGCTGGCTTGCCTGCGATAGCGGTGGGCCCTTGATCGTTCCCACGCTCTGCGTGGGAATGCCGCCTGGGATGCTCCGCGTCCCGCCGGACAACAGGTGACGCGGAGCGTCAGGGGATGCATTGCATTCCCACGCGGAGCGTGGGAACGATCATATGCTGGCTGACAGATCGCTATCGCAGGCAAGCCAGCTCCCACAGGGGTTTTGTGGTGTCGCTGGCTTTCGTGGCTGTCAGACCTTGACGATCCAACCCGCTGGCGCTTCCACGTCACCGGTCTGCACACCGGTCAGCTCTTTGTAGAGCTTCTGGGTGATCGGGCCGACTTCGGTCTCGCTGTGGAACACATGCAGCTTGCCGTTGTACTGAATGCCGCCGATAGGCGAGATCACCGCTGCGGTACCGCAGGCGCCGGCTTCCTTGAACTGATCCAGCTTGTCGATGAACACTTCGCCCTCGACCACTTCCAGGCCCAGGCGGGTCTGGGCCAGTTCGATCAGCGACAGGCGGGTGATGCCTGGCAATACCGAAGGCGACTTCGGCGTGATGAACTGGTTGTCGTGGGTGATCCCGAAGAAGTTGGCCGAGCCGACTTCTTCGATTTTCGAATGTGTCATCGGGTCCAGGTAGATCGCGTCGGCGAAGCCGAATTTCTTCGCTT
The DNA here is from genome assembly GCF_034348165.1 of Pseudomonas sp. CCI1.1. Lineage (NCBI taxonomy): Bacteria > Pseudomonadati > Pseudomonadota > Gammaproteobacteria > Pseudomonadales > Pseudomonadaceae > Pseudomonas > Pseudomonas sp. CCI1.1. The sequence continues at coordinate 2,045,870 of NZ_CP133780.1, read as the reverse complement.
CCGAACCGGGCATCAGGCTGGCGGCGTAGTTGCCACCGACCTTGGCGGCACCGGTGCCTTGCGGCGCGGCGCGGTCGTAGCCGGAGATCTGGAAGTTGTGCGGCACCAGGCCGCCCTTGAAGTAGGCACCGACCGGGATGCAGAACACCGAGAAGATGAACTCCGGCGCGGTACGCACGCCGATGTTGTCACCGGTGCCGATCACGAACGGGCGCAGGTACAGCGCGCCGCCACTGCCGTACGGCGGGATGAAGCGCTCGTTGGCCTTGACCACTTGTTTGCAGGCGTCGATGAACGCGTCGGTCGGCACTCGTGGCATCAGCAGGCGGCCACAGCTGCGCTGCATGCGGGCGGCGTTCTGGTCCGGGCGGAACAGGTTGATCGAACCGTCCTTGCAACGATAGGCCTTCAAGCCCTCGAAGCATTGCTGGCCATAATGCAGGGCAGTGGAGCCCTCGCTGATGTGCAGCACATTGTCGTCGGTCAGGGTGCCAGCTTGCCATTCGCCGTTTTTCCAGACCTGGAGAAACCGCTTGTCGGTCTTGATGTAGTCAAAACCCAGCTTGTCCCAATTGATGCTCTCGTTACCCATGACACCCTCTATCTCTGGTCAAGTCGGATTTTTTTTCTGGATGGGCGCAACAATACTGCATTCTTGGCCGGTGTGGGAGGAGGGCGGCGGACCATTCAACCTCTGCATTGGCTAATGCACCGCTATCGCGGGCAAGCCCGGCTCCCACATTGGAATGCATTCCAAGTGTGGGAGCTGGCTTGCCTGCGATAGCCACGCCACGGTTTTACAGGTGCAACGCGTGGCCCAACGCCCGCAGCGCGGCTTCCTGCACCGCTTCACCCAGGGTCGGGTGGGCATGGATGGTGCCGGCCACATCCTCCAGGCGCGCACCCATTTCCAGGCTCAGGCCGAACGCGGTCGACAGCTCGGACACTCCGGCCCCCACGGCTTGCCAGCCAACAATCAAGTGATTGTCACGTCGCGCCACCACCCGCACGAAGCCGGCTTTGGACTCCAGCGTCATGGCCCGGCCATTGGCGGCGAAGGGGAAGCTCGACACAATGCAATCCAGGCCGGCAGCCTTGGCCTCGTCCGGGGTCTTGCCGACCACCACCAGTTCCGGGTCGGTAAAGCACACCGCCGGAATTGCCGCCGGGTTGAATTCGCGGGCCTTGCCGCTGATCAGTTCGGCAACCATTTCGCCCTGGGCCATGGCCCGGTGCGCCAGCATCGGCTCGCCGCTGAGGTCGCCGATGGCGTACACGTTGCGCATGCTGGTCTGGCAGCGGCTGTCGATCTTGATCGCCACGCCGTTCATGTCCAGGTTCAGCGCTTCGAGGTTCCAACCCTGGGTGTTGGGTTTGCGCCCCACGGCGACCAGCACCTGGTCGGTGTCCAGCGCCAAGATGTCGCCGTTGGGGGCGCGCACCTGCAGTTTGCCGTCGGTAAAGCCGGTGACGCTGTGTTCCAGGTACAGCTTCACGCCGAGTTTCTTCAAGGATTCAGCCACCGGCAGGGTCAGCTCGGCGTCGTAGGCCGGCAGGATGTGCGCCTGGGCCTCGACCACACTGACGTCGGCACCCAGCTTGCGGTAGGCAATCCCCAGTTCCAGGCCGATATAACCACCGCCCACCACGATCAGGCGCCGGGGCACATGGGTCGGTGCCAGGGCTTCGGTGGAGGAGATAATCGGCCCGCCAATCGGCAGCATCGGCAGGTTGACGCTTGTCGAGCCGGTGGCCAGCAGCAGGTGTTCGCACTGGATGCGTTGCTCGCCCACCTCGACGGTCTTGCCGTCGATGACCTTGGCCCAGCCATGGATCACCTGCACCTTATGTTTTTTCAGCAGTGCGGCGACGCCGGTGGTCAGGCGGTCAACGATGCCGTCTTTCCATTCCACGCTCTTGCGGATGTCCAGGGTCGGTACATCCACTTCAATGCCCAGTTGCGAGCCCTGGCTATGGTGCACGGTTTGCTGGAACTGCTCGGCCACATGGATCAGCGCCTTGGAGGGAATGCAGCCGATGTTCAGGCAGGTGCCGCCCAGTGCCTGGCCTTCCACCAGGATGGTGGGGATGCCCAGTTGGCCTGCGCGAATCGCCGCCACATAACCGCCGGGGCCGCCGCCGATAATCAGCAGCGTGGTGTGCAATGTCTGAGTCATGCCCTTACTCCAGGAACAGGTTGGCGGGTTGTTCGAGCAGGCCGCGAATGGCCTGGATGAATTGCGCCGCGTCCATGCCATCGACCACGCGGTGATCGAAGGAGCTGGAGAGGTTCATCATCTTGCGCACCACAATCTGGCCCTTGATCACCATCGGCCGCTCAACGATACGGTTGACGCCGACGATGGCCACTTCCGGCAGGTTCAGCACCGGCGTGCTGACAATGCCGCCCAAGGCGCCAAGGCTGGTCAGGGTGATGGTGGAACCGGACAGCTCATCGCGGCTGGCCTTGCCTGTGCGTGCGGCATTGGCCAAACGCGCGATTTCTTCGGCAGTGCCCCACAGGCTGCGGGCTTCGGCGTGACGTACCACCGGCACCATCAGGCCCACGTCGCTCTGGGTGGCGACGCCCACGTGCACGGCACCGAGGCGAGTGATGACCTGGGCTTCGTCGTCGTAACGCGCATTGATCTGCGGGAAGTCGCGCAAGGCTACCACCATGGCCCGCACGATAAACGGCAGCAGGGTCAGCTTGCCGCGTGTCGCACCGTGCTTCTCGTTGAGATGCACGCGCAACTCGTCGAGGGCGGTGACGTCGATTTCTTCCACGTAGCTGAAATGCGCGGCGCGCCGGGTGGCGTCCTGCATGCGCTGGGCGATCTTGCGGCGCATGCCGATCACCGGGATTTGGTGTTCGTCGTTGCGCTCGGCGTAAGGGTTGGCGGCACTGGCGCCCGTTGCCGTGCCCTGGCGCAAGTAAGCCTCCAGGTCTTCATGCAGAATTCGGCCGGCAGGCCCTGTGCCCTGGACCAGGCGCAGTTGAATCCCGGCATCCAGCGCGTGTTTGCGCACGGCAGGCGAGGCCAATGGGCGTTCGCTGGCTTCACGGGCCACGGGCGCTTGCGGCGCTTTCACTGCTGCAGCGGGCTTGCTTTCTACCGGCGCCTGTACCGGTTTGGCTTCGGCCACAGGCGGCGCGGCCTTCGCCGGCTCGGCAACCACGGGTACATCCTTGGTATTGCCTGCGCCTTCTACTTCAATGCTGATCAAAATACTGCCCACTGCCATGACCTCACCCGGCTCGCCGCCGAGGGAAATCACTTTGCCGTGGACCGGCGAGGGAATATCCACCATCGCCTTGTCGGTCATCACATCCGCCAGCACCTGATCTTCAACCACCAGGTCGCCGACCTTTACATGCCATACCGACAATTCAACTTCCGCGATGCCCTCGCCAATGTCCGGCATCTTGATAACGTGCGTGCCCATTCAGACCTCCATGACCCGTTTCAACGCCGCGCCCACTCGGGACGGCCCTGGGAAATACGCCCATTCCTGCGCGTGCGGGTAGGGGGTGTCCCAACCGGTGACGCGTTCGATCGGCGCTTCCAGGTGGTGGAAGCAATGCTCTTGCACCAGCGAGACCAACTCGGCACCAAAGCCGCAGGTGCGCGTGGCCTCATGCACCACCACGCAACGGCCGGTCTTTTTCACCGACTTGACGATGGTCTCCAGGTCCAGCGGCCACAGGCTGCGCAGGTCGATGACCTCGGCGTCGATGCCGGTTTCTTCAGCGGCGACTTGCGACACATACACGGTGGTGCCGTAGGTCAGCACGGTCACGGCCGAACCCGGACGCACGATGGCGGCCACATCCAGCGGCACGGTGTAGTAACCGTCCGGCACCTGGGCTTGGGGGTGTTTGGACCACGGCGTTACCGGGCGGTCGTGGTGGCCATCGAAAGGGCCGTTATACAGGCGCTTGGGTTCGAGGAAGATCACCGGGTCATCGTTTTCGATGGAGGCGATCAGCAGGCCCTTGGCGTCATAGGGGTTGGACGGCATCACCGTGCGCAGGCCGCAGACCTGGGTGAACACCGCTTCGATACTCTGGCTGTGGGTCTGGCCGCCATAGATGCCGCCACCGCAGGGCATGCGCATGGTCAAGGGCGCAGTGAACTGGCCGGCCGAGCGATAACGCAGGCGTGCCGCTTCGGAAATGATCTGGTCGGTGGCGGGGTAGACGTAGTCGGCGAACTGGATTTCCGCTACCGGGCGCAGGCCGTAAGCGCCCATGCCCACGGCCACGCCGACGATGCCGCTTTCCGAGATGGGGGCGTCAAACACCCGCGAGCTGCCGTACTTGGTCTGCAAGCCTTCGGTGCAACGGAACACGCCGCCGAAGTACCCGACGTCCTGGCCGAACACCACCACGTTGTCGTCACGCTCAAGCATCACATCCATGGCCGAGCGCAGGGCCTGGATCATGGTCATGGTGGTGGTGGTCATGGCGGTTTCCAGTTCGATGCTGTTGTTGTGGTCGTTCATGTCACACCCCCAACTCTTGACGCTGGCGCTTCAGGTGCTCCGGCATCTCTTTATAGACGTCCTCGAACATGGTCGCGGCGCTTGGAATCTGGCCACCGGCGAGGGTGCCGTACTGTTCGGCTTCCTTCTGCGCCTTGACCACTTCGGCTTCAAGTTCGGCACTGACCGCCGCGTGTTCCTCTTCGGACCACTGGCCAATTTTGATCAGGTGCTGCTTGAGGCGGGCAATCGGATCGCCCAGCGGGAAGTGGCTCCAGTCGTCGGCGGGACGGTACTTGGATGGGTCATCGGAGGTGGAGTGTGGGCCGGCGCGGTAGGTGACCCACTCGATCAGGGTGGGCCCCAGGTTGCGGCGCGCACGCTCGGCAGCCCAGGCCGAGGCGGCGTACACGGCGATAAAGTCGTTGCCGTCCACGCGCAGGGAAGCGATGCCGCAACCGACGCCGCGTCCGGCGAAGGTGGTGGCTTCACCGCCGGCGATGGCCTGGAAGGTGGAAATCGCCCACTGGTTGTTGACCACGTTGAGAATCACTGGCGCGCGGTACACGTGGGCGAAGGTGAGGGCGGTGTGGAAGTCCGATTCAGCAGTGGCGCCGTCGCCGATCCAGGCCGAGGCGATCTTGGTATCGCCCTTGATCGCTGAGGCCATGCCCCAGCCCACGCCCTGCACGAATTGGGTGGCAAGGTTGCCGGAAATAGTGAAGAAGCCCGCCTCCTTGACCGAATACATGATCGGTAACTGGCGGCCCTTGAGCGGGTCGCGCTCGTTGGACAGCAGTTGGCAGATCAGGTCCACCAGCGGCACCTCGCGGGCCATCAGGATGCTTTGCTGGCGATAGGTGGGGAAGCACATGTCGTCGATATTCAAGGCCAGGGCCTGGGCGCTGCCGATGGCTTCTTCGCCAAGGCTTTGCATGTAGAACGACATTTTTTTCTGACGCTGGGCGACCACCATGCGGTTGTCGAAAATGCGCGTCTTGAGCATGGCGCGCATGCCGCGGCGCATGATCTCGGTGGAGACACCCTCGGCCCACGGGCCAAGGGCCTGGCCCTGATCGTCGAGCACGCGGATCAGGCCCTTGGCCAGGTCGGCGGTGTCGGCCGGTTCTACGTCGATGGCGGGTTTGCGTACCAGGCCGGCGTCGGTCAAACGCAGGTAGGTAAAGTCGGTCTTGCAGCCTGGGCGGCCCGAGGGTTCGGGAACATGCAGGCGCAGCGGTGCATACGGCTGGGTCATGGCTTTCTACGCTCTATCTTGTGAATTTCTTGTAGTGGGCGCGCTAGCTGACAGTCAGTCTTCGGGTAGAAGAAATCTTGTCCTACAACAATCATAGGCGTGGCGTAGAAGAATATTTATCTGTGTTTCATTGCGCTCACGGTCATTTGCGGATAAAAAAACTGCATAAACATAATAAACAGGTGATTTTGTCTCATGCGCAAACTGGACCGTACCGATATCGGCATTCTCAACGCCCTGCAGGAGAATGCCCGGATCACCAATGCCGACCTGGCCCGCTCGGTCAACCTGTCGCCCACGCCGTGTTTCAACCGGGTCAAGGCGATGGAAGAACTGGGGCTGATTCGTGAGCAGGTCACGCTGCTGGATGCTGATTTGCTGGGGCTGCACGTCAATGTGTTCATCCATGTGAGCCTGGAAAAACAGAACGAGCTGGCGCTGCAGCAATTCGAAGGGGCGATCTCGGATCGGCCTGAGGTGATGGAGTGCTACCTGATGGCCGGCGACCCGGACTATTTGATCCGGGTGTTGGTGCCCACGATCCAGTCCCTGGAGCGCTTTATGATGGACTTTTTGACCAAGGTGCCGGGGGTGGCGAACATTCGCTCCAGCTTTGCCTTGAAGCAAGTGCGCTACAAAACCGCATTGCCATTGCCGGCCAACGGCATCAGCCTCGGTTCCTGATTCAACACGGGACAAAATGTGGGGCTTGCCTGGGATGACGGCCTGCCAGCCGACGCCAATCTACCTGACACCCAACGATCCAACTGTGGGAGCTGGCTTGCCTGTGATGGCGGCCTGACAGCCGACGCCAATCTACCTGACACCCCCGCAGTCCAAATGTGGGAGCTGGCTTGCCTGCGATGACGGCCTCCCAGGCGACACATATCTACCTGACACCCCCGCAATCCAACTGTGGGAGCGGGCTTGCTCGCGAAGGCGGCCTGGCAGGCGACACAGTTGGATTGTGTACATATCCATTCCTGCGGTAACGGCCACCTAGGGTTCCGCTTTTACAGCGGGTCACTTTTGGAAAAGAGCCCCAAAAGTAACCAAAAGGGCTCTTGCCCCACCACTCGGCACCTCGCCCAGGCTCGGTGTGCCCGTAATCCGCCAGTGATTTGGGGGGCCGCCGCCACGCGCCATCCATGGCGCGGGGCGGCTAAACCGGCATCCCTGCCGGTTTACCCCCCAAATCCCTGTCGAATTCCGGCCATCGTGGTTTAACGGGGCGCCTAAGATCAACAGCAGATCAAGATCAAGATCAAGAGCGGCTCGCTTCGCATCGTGGTTACCGTTTGCTGCGACAGCCTAAAAAGTTGTGTAGATACCTATGGCTATCGCAGTTCAAGCCAGCTCCCACAGGGGATCGGTGTTTCTAGAGTTGGTTGAGGGGGATTTTCAGGTACGTCACGCCGTTCTCTTCCGCCGGCGGCATATTCCCCGCTCGCACATTCACCTGGATCGCCGGCAGCAACAAGGTCGGCATTCCCAACCCGGCATCACGCTGGGTGCGCATCTCTACAAACGCCGCTTCATCCACGCCGTCATGCACATGGATATTGCCCGCCCGCTGTTCCGCCACGGTGGTCTGGCATTTGGCTTCTCGACCCTCGGGCGGGTAGTCATGACACACGTACAACTTGGTGTCCGAAGGGAACGCCAACAGCTTGCGCATCGATGCGTACAACTGCCGCGCATCGCCGCCGGGGAAGTCGCAACGGGCGGTGCCGACGTCGGGCATGAAAAGGGTGTCGCCCACCAGGATCAAGCGGCCATCGATCAAATAGGCCATGTCGGCGGGGGTGTGTCCGGGCACATGCAACGCCTGGGCCTTCAAGTTGCCGATATGAAAGATGTCATCCGGCGCAAACAGGTGATCGAACTGCGAGCCGTCCACGCGAAATTCCGGCTCGAGGTTGAACAGGTTTTTGAACACGCCCTGCACCTTGCTGATCGACTCGCCTATCGCGATCTTGCCGCCCAAGGTGCGACGCAGGTAGGGCGCGGCGGACAGGTGGTCAGCGTGGGCGTGGGTTTCCAGCAGCCATTGCACGTGCAGGCCATGCTCGCGCACAAAGGCAATCACCTTGTCGGCTTGCGTCGTGTCGGTGCGCCCGGACGCCGGGTCGTAATTGAGCACCGAGTCGACGATGGCGCAAGGGCCGCCATCGGCTTCATAGACGATATAGGTGTAGGTCGACGATGCGTCATCCAGAAAGGCTTGAATCAACGCTGGCATGGCGGCTGTCTCTGCTGAAGAAAAAAGTGGTTACAATCAGTTTACGTTTACACATAATGTTTTGAGCTTAAGTGACTTAAAGGACCCGAGGCAAATGGAATCTACGTTGAGTGAGGGCGAGGTCGCCCAGCTGCGTGCATCGGCGTCCAAGGCCTGTGCCTTGCTCAAGGCCCTGGCCAATGAAGACCGCTTGTTGATCCTGTGCCAGTTGACCCAGGGCGAGCGCAACGTCGGCGAGCTGGAAGCCCTGACCGGGGTACGCCAGCCCACCCTGTCACAACAGTTGGGCATCTTGCGCGATGAAGGGTTGGTCGCCACCCGTCGGGAAGGCAAATACATTTTCTACGGGCTGGCCAGCCATGAAGTGATTCAAGTGATGAAGACCCTGTCCGGACTGTATTGCGGCGCGGTCATAAAAAGCTGGGCGTGACGCCATCCGGCAGCGACCCTTGTGTGCATTGACTCAAAAAGGCAGTAGACAATGACCGAACAACACTGGGGACCCACCATCAGTGGCGATATCGTAGTCATCGGCGGCGGCTCGGCAGGCATCGGCCTGCTGGCCAGCCTGCTCAAGCGCGACCCGCAGCTGAACATCACCCTCATCGAACCTAACGACTACCACTGCTACCAGCCCGCCTGGACCCTGGTCGGCGGCGGCGCCTACGACCTGCAAAAGACCCGCCGGCCCCTGGCCGATGTGCTACCCAATGGCGTCAGCTGGGTGCAGGCCGCCGTCAGCGAAGTGCTGCCCGATGAAAACACCCTGGTGCTCGACAGCGGCCAGCGCGTCACCTGGAAGAACCTCATCGTCTGCCCCGGCCTGCGCCTGGCCTGGGAAAAAATCGAAGGCCTGCAAGACACCCTCGGCCAGCACGGCGTCACCTCCAACTACAGCTACGAGCACGCCGCGTACACCTGGCAGCTGGTGCAGCAGCTCAAGGGCGGCAAGGCGTTGTTCACCCAGCCGGCGATGCCGATCAAATGTGCCGGCGCGCCGCAAAAAGCCCTGTACCTGTCCTGCGACCACTGGCTCAAGCAGGGCGACCTCAAACACATCGACGTCGAATTCAACCTAGCCGGTGCCGCGTTGTTCGGTGTGCCAACCTTTGTGCCGCCATTGATGAAGTACGTGGAGAAATACAACGCGCGCCTGGCGTTCAATTCCAACCTGGTGAAAGTCGACGGCCCGGCGCGCAAAGCCTGGTTTGAAGTCAAAGACGCCGAAGGCAACGCGACGGTCGAAGAGAAAACCTTCGACATGCTCCACGTCGTACCGCCGCAGTTGTCCCCGGACTTTATCCGCCAGAGCCCGCTGGCCGATGCCGCCGGCTGGTGCGAAGTGAACCCCCACAGCCTGCAACACCTGCGCTACCCACATATCTTCGGCCTTGGCGATGTGTGCGGCACCACCAACGCCAAGACTGCTGCGGCGGTGCGCAAGCAAATCGTGGTGGTGGCGGAAAACCTGCTGGCCCTGCGCAAACAGGCGCCATTGCCGCTCAAATACGACGGCTACGGTTCCTGCCCACTGACGGTGGAAAAGGGCAAGGTGGTGCTGGCCGAGTTTGGCTACGGCGGCAAGTTGCTGCCGACCTTTCCCCTCGATCCCACGCAGGCACGCCGTTCGATGTGGTTCCTCAAGGCCACGCTGCTGCCGTGGTTCTACTGGAACGGCATGCTCAAGGGCCGTGAGTGGCTGACCCGCCTGAGCAAGGTGGACTGAATGCTGCTGGCCAGTGTGTTGGGTGTATTGATGGGCCTGGTCATGGGCCTGACCGGCGCGGGCGGCGGCATCCTCGGGGTGCCGGCGCTGGTGCTGGGGCTGGGCTTGACCATGACCCAGGCCGCGCCCGTGTCGTTGCTGGCGGTGGGTGCGGCGGCAGCGGTGGGGGCCATTGATGGCTTGCGTCATGGCCTGGTACGTTACCGCGCGGCGTTGCTGATCGCCTTGCTTGGCGCGTTGTTTTCGCCGTTGGGTGTGTTCGTCGCCCATCAACTGTCGGAGCCGGTGCTGATGGGACTGTTCAGCGCGCTGATGGTGCTGGTGGCCTGGCGCATGCTGCAACGGGAAAAGCGCGAGGCCGGGCCGAGTGACCATGGCTCGGCGTCGTGGGGCCAGAAGAACTGCATGCTCAACCAGGAGACCGGGCGCCTGGCCTGGACCGCCAAGTGCAGCGCCACTTTGGCAGCGTTGGGGGCGGTGACCGGCGCCGTGTCGGGTTTGCTGGGCGTGGGTGGCGGCTTCCTGATCGTGCCGGCGTTCAAGCAGCTCACCGATGTGCAGATGCGTGGCATCGTCGCCACGTCGTTGATGGTGGTCAGCCTGCTGTCGCTGATCGGCGTGGCCGGTGCGTTTCATGCGGGCGTGAGCATCGAGCCGGTGGGCTGGGTGTTTATTGGTGCGAGCGTCGTCGGCATGTTGGCGGGAAGGCGGTTGTGTTCGGTGATTCCCGCACGGGCCTTGCAAGTGGGGTTTGCCAGTTTGTGCGTCGTAGTGGCTGTTGGCATGTTACTCAAGGCCGTCCTATAAGGTTAAAAGCTTCTACTTGTGACTGTGTCCACCTGAGGATCAAATGCGTCCACGAGATGGCAACATGAACGCCTCTCAGGTTACTGTTCCTCTGTGTAACGGATTCACCGGCCTTGCACCCCGGCTTACCAAGGTCACCGAATGGATAAATACACCCCCCACACCTGGCAACCCCACGAGCGGCCGAGCCTGCCTGGCTCGCCGTCGACGCCGCTGCACCCTACGCATAAGCGCTGGCTCTTCGCGCTGGTCGGCGTGCTGGTGGCAATCACCGGCGGCTTGGGTAACGCCCTGGTCATCGCCAACCTGCAATACCTGCAAGGCGCCCTGGGCGCGACCACCGCGGAAATGGCCTGGCTGCCCGCCGCCTATGTGATGACCAACGTGTGCATGAACCTACTGCTGGTGAAGTTTCGCCAGCAGTTCGGCCTGCGTGCGTTTACCGAGGTGTTCCTGGTGCTCTACGCGCTGGTGACCTTCGGCCACTTGTTCGTCAATGACCTCAGTTCGGCAATTGCGGTACGGGCCGCCCATGGCATGGTGGGTGCGGCGCTCAGTTCGTTGGGCTTGTACTACATGATCCAGGCATTCCCGGCCAAGTGGCGGCTGAAAGCGCTGGTACTGGGGCTGGGCACCGCGCAGTTGGCGTTACCGCTGGCGCGGCTGTTTTCCGAAGACTTGCTGCAAATCGCTGAATGGCGCGGGCTGTATTTGTTCGAACTAGGCCTGGCGCTGATCTGCCTGGGCTGCGTGTTCCTGCTCAAGCTGCCGCCGGGTGATCGCTTCAAGACCTTTGAAAAACTCGATTTTCTAACCTTTGCCATCCTCGCCAGCGGCGTAGCCTTGCTCTGCGCTGTGCTGTCCCTGGGGCGTATTGACTGGTGGCTGGAAGCGCCGTGGATCGGCGTGGCCTCCGCCTGTTCCCTGGTGCTGATCATGGCGGGGCTCGCTATCGAGCATAACCGCAGCAACCCGATGCTGATGACGCGCTGGCTGGGCAGCGGCGTGATGATCCGCCTGGCGTTGGCGGTGGTGCTGATTCGCATGGTGCTGTCCGAGCAATCCACCGGTGCGGTGGGGTTCATGCAGATGTTGAACATGAGCTACCAGCAGATGCACACCCTGTACGTGGTGATGCTGGCCGGGGCGATTGCCGGGCTGGTGGTCAGCGCGTTGACGATCAACCCGGCGCATTTGCTGATGCCGCTGATCATCTCCCTGGCGCTGATGGCTACCGGTTCGGTGATGGACAGTTTTTCCAGCAACCTGACCCGTCCGCAGAACCTCTATATCAGCCAGTTCCTGCTAGGCTTCGGCGGTACATTCTTCCTGGGGCCGACCATGGTGCTGGGCACCAAAAACGTACTGACCAACCCGCGCAACCTGGTGAGCTTCTCGGTGATGTTCGGGATCTGCCAGAACCTTGGCGGCCTGATCGGCGCGGCGTTGCTGGGCACCTTCCAGATTGTGCGCGAGAAGTACCATTCGAGCATGATCGTCGAGCACCTGACCCTGATCGATCCGCTTGTGGCGGCGCGGGTGCAGAGTGGTGGGGCGGCCTATGGCAAGATCGTCGCTGACCCGGAACTGCGCAACCTCATGGGCATCCGCAGCCTGGCCACGGCGGCCACCCGTGAGGCGAACGTCATGGCTTACAACGATGTCTTCATGCTGATCGCGATTATCGCGATCCTGACCATGCTGTGGATCTTCACCCGCAGCCTGTGGCTGATGAGCACTACCAAGGCAACTCCTCCTGTTCAACCCAGCGGCGCGACTTCATGACTGAACCTTCAACCACCACCACGACTGCCATTGCCGCCACGCCGGAAGGCAGCACGCCACCGGGCGCGGTGCCCACCCAACTGCGGTCCTTGCGCGTGCGGATCATCTCGTCCCTGGGCTTTGCCGCCATCGCCATCATCGGTGTGCTGATCGTGTTGTACGCCTGGCAACTGCCGCCGTTCAGCAGCGCGGTGGAAACCACGGAAAACGCCCTGGTGCGTGGGCAGGTGACGATTATCGGCCCGCAACTCAGTGGCTATGTGTTCGAAGTGCCGGTGCAGGACTTCCAGTACGTCAAGACCGGCGACCTGCTGGTGCGCCTGGATGACCGTATCTACAAGCAACGCCTCGACCAGGCCCTGGCACAACTGGCGGTGCAGAAGGCCTCGTTGGCCAACGTGGTACAGCAACGCAACAGCGCCGAAGCGACCATCAAGCTGCGCCAGGCCGCGTTGGTCGACAGTCAGGCTCAGGCACGCAAGAGCACTGCGGATTTGCGCCGCAATGAAGAACTGATCAGCGATGGTTCGGTGTCCAAACGCGAACTGGACGTGACCCGTGCCGCCAACGCGCAGACCATCGCTGCCGTGGCCCAGGCCCAGGCCAGCCTGGAAATTGCGCGCCAGGATTTGCAGACGGTGATCGTCAACCGCGGCTCCCTGGAGGCAGCTGTCGCGAGCGCCGAGGCGGCGGTGGAACTGGCGCGCATCGACCTGTCCAATACCCGCATCACGGCGCCACGGGATGGTCAGCTGGGGCAGATTGGCGTGCGCCTGGGCGCTTATGTCAATTCCGGCGCGCAACTGATGGCGCTGGTGCCCAAGCAGTTGTGGGTGATTGCCAATATGAAAGAAACCCAGATGGACAATGTGCAGGTCGGCCAGCCGGTGACGTTCACCGTGGATGCGCTGAACCACCGCAAATTCCATGGCACGGTGCAGCATATTTCCCCGGCCACCGGTTCCGAGTTCAGCCTGTTGCAGGCGGACAACGCCACCGGCAACTTCGTCAAGATCGCCCAGCGGGTGCCCGTGCGCATCACCGTGGATCCGGATCAAGCCGAGAGTGAGCGCTTGCGGCCGGGGTTGTCGGTGGTGGTGAGTATCGACACGGCAGGGCGTCTCAAAAATTCACCGCCCTGACACTGGCACGCTTGGCGTGTATTTCAGGTTGAAATTGAGGTGGGTTGACTGGCCTTGCTCCAACAGTTTCAGGCCAGGCTTGCCCGCCAGGTGATGGGCATTCACTGGATGGCTCACCGGCTCGATGCAGAAAAACTCCAACCCCGGCGGGCAGTACAACAGGAAATAATCGGCGCCGCTGGCCTGGCATTCGAGACGGTAGCCAAGCTCCGGTTGTTCGATCAGGCAGTGCCCATCCCAGCCGCAAAAGCCGTTGTCCACCAGCCCCTCTGGCAAACCTTTGAGTTGCCGGAAATCCCAGGCCTCGGGAACCGGTGCCAACTCGGTGGGCAGCTTGGCTGCATCACTCATCCACACGTGCCCAGCCCTGGCCTGTAGCCGCGTACCCGGCCGGCGCGGTAAGTACGGATGCAAGCCCAGCCCATGCCACGCGGGTTGCTCGGCCAAGTGAGTTACACACAATTGGATATTCAACTCACCGTTGTTCAAGCGCAACCGCTGGCGGGCGTGATAGGCGAAGGGTGTGGCGCATTCCAATTCCAGCACCACTTCATGCGTGGTATGGCTCACCACCTGCCATGCCTGCTGCCAGGCCGAGCCGTGAATCGGTAAAGGATCAGTGAGGCTATTAGCTGCCAGTGCCAGCCAACCACCGGGGTTGTCGAACCCGCCTTGGGCGATTCGGTTGGACCAGGGTGCCAAGGGATAGCAACCCAGCTTGCCCGGCAGCACGGTATTGATCGCCTGTGCATCGCTGTGCCGTAACAGCGGCTGCCCGGTGGCGCGCACCGTCCAGTTGACGAGGCTGCCGCCGATGGCGGGGGCGAGCACCAGATGGGTGAATTGATCCGAAAGCTCAATCACGATTGACCTGCCTGATGAAGTCAAAACAAACACTGAGGATGCAAGTGTGGGAGCTGGCTTGCCTGCGATAGCGACCTGTCAGTCAATGCATTCATGACTGATAGGTCGCTATCGCAGGCAAGCCAGCTCCCACAGTTGCTCACTTTTGTTTCTGAAAGAAGGTTTACAGCACCAAATGGGGCAACCACAGCGACAACGCCGGGATGTAGGTCACCGCAATCAGCACCAAGAACAACACCGCATAAAACGGCAGCAGTGCCTTCACGGTTTTCTCGATACTGGTCTTGCCCACCGCCGCACCAACGAACAGCACCGCGCCCACCGGCGGGGTAATCAGGCCGATGCCCAGGTTCACCAGCATGATCATGCCAAAGTGCACCGGGTCGACGCCGATGCCCAGGATCACCGGCATCAGGATCGGCGTGAGGATCAGAATCAGCGGCGCCATGTCCATCACCGTGCCCAGCAACAACAGCATGACGTTGATGCACATCAGGATCACGTAGCGGTTGTCTGACAGGGTCAGGAACAGCGTGGTGATCTTCGCCGGGATCTGCATCAGGGTCATGATGTAGCCGAAGCTGGCGGCGAAGGCGATCAGGATCATCACGATGGAAATGGTGCGCACCGTGCGGTGCATCAGCTTGGGCAGCTCGCGCCATTTGTAGTCGCGGTAGATGAACATGGTCACGAAGAATGCCCACAACACCGCAATCGCAGCCGACTCGGTGGCGGTGAAGATGCCCGAGAGGATGCCGCCGAGGATGATCACCATGGCCATCAGGCCCCAGAGCGCATCGGCGGCGATCTTCAGCGCCTGCTTCAAGGGGATGACTTCGCCTTTGGGGTAGTCGCGCTTTTTCGCGAAGATCAGGCAGAGCACCATCAGGCACGCGCTCATCAACAAGCCCGGCACCACTCCGGCCATGAACAGCGA
Organism: Pseudomonas sp. CCI1.1; assembly: GCF_034348165.1. Taxonomy (NCBI): domain Bacteria; kingdom Pseudomonadati; phylum Pseudomonadota; class Gammaproteobacteria; order Pseudomonadales; family Pseudomonadaceae; genus Pseudomonas; species Pseudomonas sp. CCI1.1. The sequence continues at coordinate 2,030,624 of NZ_CP133780.1, read as the reverse complement.
GGCGATGGAGACCGTGCCGCCCGCCGCCAGTGAGTACAACACCGAGTTATGGCTGGGCGGCGTCAGCAGCGCCTGCACCGAACCGCTGACGGTCACGGCGGTGGCGAATTCGCGCGGATAACCCCGCCGTTCCATTTCCGGAATCAGCACCGAGCCGACCGAGGCGGTATCGGCCACGGATGAGCCGGAAATCGCGCCAAAAAACGTCGAAGCCATGATGTTGACCAGGGACAACCCGCCACGCACAAAGCCCACCAGCACCCCGGCAAAGGCCACCAGGCGCCGCGACATGCCGCCCTCGGCCATGATCGCCCCGGCCAGCACGAAGAACGGAATCGCCATCAGCGAAAACTTGTTCACCCCACCGGCAATCTGAATCATCAGGGCCTGGAACGGGATGTCGATCCACCACGCGCCAATCAGCGCCGACAGCCCCAACGCGTAGGCCACCGGCATGCCGATCAGAATCAATACAACAAAGCTGCCCAACAGAATCAATGCGTCCATATCAGGCGGCCCCTTCGTTTTCTTCAACCAAGTCGAAGCGCACCACCTTGCGGTTGCTCTGGTCACCGAGCAGCAGCTTTTCGACCACGAACACCAGGGTCAGCACGCCGCCAATCGGGATCGGCATGTAGGTGATGCCTACGCGCAGGGTGGGGATGGCGCTCATGAATTGGTTCCAGGTGGACAGGCACAGCTTGGTGCCCCAAATCGTCATGAACACGCAGATGGTGCCCATCAGCAGTTGCGAGAGGATGCCGACGAGGCGGCGTTGGACGGGCGGCAAGCGGTCAGTGATCATCGCCACCGACATGTGCGCGCCGGCACGGTAACTGGCAGCGGCGCCGATAAAGGTGAACACCAGCATCAGCAGGATGGCGGTGGGCTCCGGCCAGCTGGAACCGGTACCGAGGGCGTAGCGGGTGAAGATACCCCAGGGAATGATCAAGGCCACCCCCAGGACCGAAAGGCCGGCGACCCAGATACAGGTCATGTAAAGGCGGTCATTGAAGCGCAGCAGTAAAGTCTTCATGGCGTTCACCGTGACCGGGCGCGTCGATGCCGACCGCGCCGGGCCTTATGCAGGGGCAGGGGAGGTTATTGAACCGCGTCGATGCGCTTGATCATGTCCGCATACGGCGCACCGTATTTGGCACGCACCGCCGCAGTGGCCTCATAGAAGGGCTTTTTGTCGACAGTGATGAACTCCACGCCGGCCTTCTTGAGTTTCTCTTCACTGCTGGCGGACTTGGCGTCCCAGAGCACGCGCTCATCAGCCTGGGCGGCCTTGGCGGCGGCCTTGACCATGTCCTGCTGGGCGGGGTCGAGCTTGTTCCAGGTGATTTTCGACATCACGATGGGTTCAGGCAGGATCAGGTGTTCGGTGAGGGTGTAGTACTTGGCGTTCTGAAAGTGGTTGTGTTCCAGCAAGGTCGGCGGATTGTTTTCCGCGCCGTCGATGACCCCGGTCTGCAGGGCGCTGAAGATCTCGCCGGTGTCCATGGCAATGCCGTTGGCGCCCATGGCGTTGAAGGCTTCGATGAAAATCGGGTTGCCTTGCACGCGGATCTTCATGCCCTTGAGGTCTTCGATCTTGCGCACCGGTTTCTTGGTATAGAGGTTGCGCGTGCCGCCATCCATCCAGGCCAGGGCCACCAGGCCGAACTCGGAGTTGGTGATCTTGGCGAGGATCTCGTCGCCAATCTCGCCATCGATGACCTTGCGCATATGCGCCTGGTCGCGGAACACGAACGGCAGGTTGAACACGTTCACGTCCGGCACCACCGGGCCGACGATGCCGAGGCTGACGCGGGTCATTTGCACGGCGCCGACCTGGGCCTGTTCGACCACTTCCTTCTCGGAGCCCAGCACACCGCCGGGGAAGTACTTGAAGGTCAGCTCGCCGTTGCTCGCCTTGGTCAGGGCCTTGCCCATGTTCTCTTCGGCGACCACGGTGGGGTAGCCAGCGGGGTGGATGTCGGCGAACTTGATTTCCAGCGCGTGGGCGGCGCTGCTGAGGGTGAAGATTGCAGCGGCGAGCAAGGTGCGTTTGAAGTCCATGGAAGTCACTCCTGTCTTGTTATTGTTGTATTCAAGGCACAGCGATTAAACGATGAAGCGGGGTTCGGGCAGCCCTTGGACGCCGGGGTTGAGGGCGAACACGCCACCAGACAGCGACTGCTCACTCGGGTCGTCACGGATGGAAGTGACGTACAAGGTGTCCAGGCGGCTGCCACCGAAGGCGCACATGGTGGGTTTTTTCACGGGCACGCTCAGGGAGCGGTCCAGGCGGCCGTCGGGGCTGAAACGGTGAATCAGTCCGGCGTCGTTGGCGCAGATCCAGTAGCCGCCCTCGGCGTCCACGGCTGCACCGTCGGGCCGCCCGGGGAAGTCGTTCATATCAACGAACAGGCGGCGATTGGACGGTGTGCCGGTCTCGATGTCGTAGTCGAACGCCCAGACCTTTTGCACCTTCGGGTGCGAATCGGAAGCGTACATCGTGCGACCATCGGGGCTGAAGGCCAGGCCGTTGAGGGTGATGAACCCCTCCAGTAGCGCGTGGGGCGCAGCCCCGGACCCATAGCGATAAAGGACACCATCGGCGGCGTTCAAGCCCATGTCCAGCACCATGCTGCCGGCCCAGAAACGGCCCTGGCGATCGCAGCGGCCATCGTTCAAACGCATGTCCTTGCGCGAATGCTCGAGGCTGGCCAGCGGCACGGTGTCGAGGCTGCCGTCGTTGTGGGGCGTGAGTTGGAAGAAGCCGGTTTGCATGCCGGCGACCCAATTGCCTGCTTGAGTGCGCGCAATACAGGCGAGCATCTCTGGGGCTTTCCACGCTGCCAGATGGCCGGTAGCGGCGTTCCAGCGTTGCAAGCCACCGTTGGGGATATCCACCCAATACAGCGCGTTTTCTTCAGGCACCCACACCGGGCATTCGCCCACGGCATTGCGGGCATCGACAATCAATTCAGCAGTCATGGTCATTCCCTTGGGTTGCTGGGCACTCAGTCACCGAACGGCCCCGCCGCGCAGAACGCACCACCCTGATAGACCTTGGCCGGGTCATCGGCGGCCACGGGCGGCTGGGCTTCGACCTGGGCGCGGAACACCTCGGAGCTGTCCTTGGGGGCAAAGCCCAGATGCGCGGCGTAGCGGTTGTCCCACCAGGTATCGAGGTTGGCCGACATGCCGTACACCACGGTATGGCCGACGTTGGGCGTGTACAGCGCGCGTTCGAGCAGTTGGGTCAGGTCGTCGAAACTCAGCCAGGTGTGCATCATCCGGCGGTTCTGCGGTTGCGGGAACGAGGAGCCGATACGGATGCTCACGGTCTCGATTCCGTACCGGTCGAAGTAGAAACTGGCCATGTCTTCGCCGTAGGACTTGGACAGGCCGTAGTAACTGTCCGGGCGGCGCGGGGAGTGGGCGTCAAGTTGCTCGCCCTGTTTGTAGAAACCGATCACGTGATTGGAACTGGCGAAGATCACCCGCTTGACCCCGTGGCGGCGGGCGGCTTCGTAGATATGGAACACGCCACTGATATTCGCGCCCAGTACTTCTTCGAACGAGCGCTCCACCGAAACGCCGCCAAAGTGCAGGATGCCGTCGACGCCCTCTACCAACTGATGCACGGCGTGTTTGTCGGCCAGGTCGCAGGTGTGTACCTCTTCGCGAGCATCGGTGGCGGGGGCCATTTCAGCGATATCCGAAAGGCGCAGCACCTGGGCATAAGGACGCATGCGTTCACGCAGGACTTTGCCCAGGCCGCCGGCGGCACCAGTGAGCAACAGACGATTGAAGGGAGCGGGGGTGGTGGTGGTCATGGGTCTTCCAGATTTTTGTTGTAGGTTGTCGTATGACTATGGGGAAATAGTGTTAGGGATTCCTGGTGTTGTCAACGTCCTTCCAGGCACATGAGATCAAAGGTGGGAGCTGGCTTGCCTGCGATAGCGGTGAGTCTGAAAAGGATGTGGTAACTGACCCACCGCTATCGCAGGCAAGCCAGCTCCCACATGGATATGTCGCACCTTAGAGATCGGATTTGCCTTTGGAGCTACAACAACGAAATCGGATAGCTGATAAAAATCCGGTTCTCGTCGAACTCGTTATTGCTGAAATCCCGGCGCATGGTCGAGTTGCGCCACTTCACATTGAGGTTCTTCAGCGCACCGCTCTGCACCGTGTAGGCCAACTCCGACTCACGTCCCCACTCCTTGCCGTCGGTGATCGCTCCGGTGTGTACATTGCTGCCGCTGATATAGCGGTTCATCAGGGTGAGCCCTGGAACGCCGAGCACCACAAAGTTGAAGTCGTGGCGCACCTGCCAGGACTTTTCCTTGGCGTTGTCGTAGCTGGCGTTGTAGCTGTCGTTGGCCAGGGTGCCGCCACTGGTGCCGTTGATGCGCATCCAGGCGCTGTCGCCGCTGAGTTTTTGCAGGCCAACGTAGAAGGTGTGGCCGTTGTATTTGGCCGAGAGCAGAGCGAACAGGGTCTTGTTATCGAGGTCGCCGGCCAGGGCGCTGCCGTCTTCCTTGCCGTTGAAGAACCCGAGGTTGGCGCCCAGAGTCCAGTCGCCCAGCGGCTGGCTGTGGGTGAGGTTGAGGTACTGCTGTTGGTAGATATCAGTCAGTTCGGCGTACCACAGGCCGACCTGGGTACGTTTGTCGTTGAAGGTGTATTCGCCGCCGCCGAAGTTGAAACGGTCCGAAGTGAACGCGGCTTTGCCGTTCATGAACATGTCTTCCATGCTCGCGTCGTTGCGTGGGCTGTTGCCGCGAAACTGGCCACCGTAGAGCGTCAGGCCGGCGATTTCATTGGAGGTGACCTGGCCGCCACGAAAGGTCTGGGGCAGGGAGCGGCCATCATCGGAACGCAGGATCGGCAGCACCGGCATCCATTCGCCAACCTTCAACTCGGTCTTCGACAGCCTGGTTTTCAGCGCGACACCCAGACGCCCGAAATTGTCGGCGGGGCGGCCATCGTCATGCACCGGCAACAGTTGGGTGCCGGCGGTGCCTTTGCCGCCATCAAGCTTTTGCGAATACAGGCCCAGCACGTCAATCCCGAAACCGACCGTGCCCTGGGTAAAGCCGGACTTGGCATCAAGGATAAAATTCTGCGTCCACTCTTCGGCCTTGCCCTGGGGGTTGGTCGGGTTGGTGAAGTTGCGATTGAAGTAGGCATTACGCAGGTTGAGCGTGGCCTTGGCGTCGTCGATAAAACCTTCGGCGTTGACGCCCAGCGGCAGGGTGACGGCCAGGCTGCCGAGACCGAGAAGGCCCAGGCGCGTGCAAGAATGACGGGCGGATTGACTCACAGTGAGGCTCCCTTTGTTTTGTTGTTTTTATTATTTGTTATACGTTGTCGTACAACATTGAGCGCGATATTTGCGAGGTTTTGAGGGCGTGTCAAGCAGAAGTTATACGATGACCTGGGTGAAACGATTCAACTGATGGGGGCACGGTCAGTGTGGGAGCTGGCTTGCCTGCGATGGCGGCGAATCAGACAGTATGCAGTCACTGATCCACCGCCATCGCAGGCAAGCCAGCTCCCACGTTGATTGCATTGCACAAGACTTTTCAGCCAGCCATGACCATCGGCGGCAGGGTGCCAAGCAGGGAAACCGCAGCCACCGCTGCAATGCCCAACAGCCACTCCATCATCACGCTGGCTTTCAAACTGCCCAGGCGTTGCTCGCAGCGTTTGATACGCAACCGATTCAACAGCGCCAACCCGAGCATGCCCAGCACCAGCCCCACCTTGATCAGCAAAATCAAGGCAAACCCTTGGAACAGCGGCGTGGGCCACAGTTGCCCAGTGAGCACCCGCACGTTGATCAAGCCAGTCACCAACAGGCCGGCGACCAGGCCATAGCCCACACCACTGAAGCGATGCAGAATCGGTTCCAAGCGCTGGTCATGCGCCTGCCTGAGGATCAGCACCAACACCAGCAACCCCCCGAGCCAGGCCCCCACGCACAGCAGGTGCACCACCTGGTTAAGGATCAGCAACCGCCCACTCAGCCCGTCGAGCATGGCGCCGTGGCCTACGGGGGCCAGGGTCGCCAGCAGCAGGGCGAGCAGCGGCAAGCGCAAGGCCGGCCAGGGCTTGATCAGCACGATCACCAGCAGCAGGTTAAACAGCAGATGCCAGGTCCATACCTGGCCAAAAAAGGTTTTGCCCAGCACCAACTGCACCGTGGCCGGTTGCAGCGCCGAGTCCCAACTGCCAGCCATGCTGGCGGTGATCAACAGCAGCCACGCAACCCCGGTGAACAGCCCCAAGCCGGCCAGGCCACGGGTGATGCGCAGCAATTGCCGGTCCAGTGTCGGCTGCACGACGTGAGCGCCGAGCAGCCAGGGCCTGAACACCCAGGCCCCGAACATCAGCAACACGACGCAAAAGTGCAGGAAGCGGCACAGCACCAGCAGGGTTGCCATGGGTTATTGGCCGACCTTGAAGCTGTAAGTGCCTTCGCTTTTGTGAGTGTCGACGGACACCGCATGCCATTCGACCTTATACGTGCCGCTTGCCAGCGGAGCGGCAGGCGTGACCACCAGGGTTTTCTTGTCGGCGTCCGGGGTTTCCAGGCCCTTGATGGCAATTTCGGTGCCGTCCTTGCTCAGGGAGACCTTGGTAAAGGTGGCTTCGACGCCTTCGCTGAAGGTCAGGCGCAGGTCTGTGGGGGCGGCGACGCGGCTGTCAGCCGCAGGCTGCGCGCTCTTGAGGTGGGCGTGGGCAAACGCGGAAGAAGCGCCCAGCAGGGCAGTGAACAGGACAGCAGCGGTCAGGGACTTCTTGAGCAACATTGTTCAACACCGATCAGAGGATAGGAGCCGGCAGTGTACGAAGTTTCGGCTTGGCCTGTCGCCCCGATCTAGAGCCGGTGGTAGTCTTTAGGCCGTGTTGTTGTCAGGGAGCCCTTATGGGCAATCACAAGATCGGAATTCGTCGGGTCAACGTCGAGAAAATCCTGCTGGCGGCGGAGAAGGTCTTCGCCAACAAAGGCTATGGCAGCACCGCCATGGCCGACATCGCCGAAGAAGCGCAACTGCCGCGCTCCAACCTGCATTACTACTTCACCACCAAGAGCGAGCTGTACAGCGCGGTGCTGTTCGACCTGCTGGAATTGTGGAAGCAGGACGCCCTGAGCTTTGAAACCTTTGATGACCCCCGTGTGGTGCTCAGCAGCTACATCCGCGCCAAGATGCAGCGCTCGCGCACGCGTCCGTATGGTTCCAAGGTCTGGGCCAATGAAATCATCCACGGCGCGCCCACACTCGGCGAGGCCCTGGATGAAAGCCTGTACGACTGGGCCAAGATGAAGGAAGCGAAGATTCGCCAATGGGTGCAAGACAAACGCATCCTGCCGGTGGAGCCCTCGAGCCTGCTGTACATGATCTGGGCCTCGACCCAGCACTATGCCGACTTCGACCACCAAGTGAAGATTTTGAATGATCACCAGCCGTTGTCGGACAGGCAGTTCGAGAAGGCGATACAGACGGTGACCGGTGTGATTTTGCGCGGGATTGGCTTGGAACCCTGAGCTGATCGTTCCCACGCTCCGCGTGGGAATGCAGCCCTGGACGCTCTTGCCAGGGTGACGCGGAGTGTCACAGGATGCGTTCCCACGTGGAGCGTGGGAACGAGGGGCAAGGGTTACACCGCTTCGCGGTAAGGATTGCGCGGGTCCTGCGTCCAGTTCAAAAACGGCTTGCCGTTATCGATCGGCACCATCTCGATGCAGCCGGCCACCGGGCAGGTGACCTGGCACAGGTTGCAGCCCACGCACTCATCGTCGATCACCTCATACAGATGCGTGCCATCAGCCTGCTTCAAGCTGGCAATGGCCTGGTGCGAGGTGTCCTCGCAGGCAATATGGCAACGCCCACAGCCAATGCACGCCGCTTGATCAATCTTGGCGATGACCTGGTAGTTGATGTCCAGGTACTTCCAGTCTGTGGTATTGCCCACCGCCCGCCCGGAAAACGCCTGCAGGTTGGCATGGCCCTGGCTGTCCATCCAGCGCGACAAGCCGTCCTTCATCTCTTCAACGATGCGAAACCCATGCAGCATCGCCGCCGTGCACACCTGCACCGCGCCGCAGCCCAGGGCGACGAATTCCGCGGCGTCGCGCCAGGTACCGATGCCGCCGATGCCGCAGATCGGCAGGCCGTTGGTCTGTGGGTCCCGGGCGATTTCGGCGACCATGTTCAATGCAATCGGCTTCACCGCCGAGCCGCAGTAACCGCCATGGGTACTCTGGGTGCCGACCACCGGCAGCGCGACCATGCGTTCCAGGTCCACGCTGGTGATGGAGTTGATGGTGTTGATCAGCGACACCGCATCGGCGCCACCGCGATAGGCCGCTCGCGCCGCCACGCGGATGTCGGTGATGTTCGGCGTGAGTTTGACGATCACCGGCAGCGAGCAATAGGTCTTGCACCAGCGCGTCACTTGCTCCACGTACTCCGGCACCTGGCCGACGGCGGCGCCCATGCCCCGTTCGGGCATGCCGTGAGGGCAGCCGAAGTTCAGCTCGATGCCGTCGCAGCCGGTCGCCTCTACCAAGGGCAGGATGTTTTTCCAGGACGCTTCGACACAAGGCACCATCAGCGAGACGATCAGTGCGCGGTCCGGCCAGTCCTTTTTCACCTGGGTGATTTCCCGCAGGTTGATCTCCAGGGAACGGTCGGTGATCAGTTCGATATTGTTGATGCCCAGCACTTCGCGGTTGGCGCCATAGTGCGCGGAGTAACGCGACGACACGTTCACCGCCGCCGGATCTTCCCCCAGGGTTTTCCACACGACGCCACCCCAGCCGGCCTCGAAGGCGCGCACCACGTTGTAGGCTTTGTCGGTGGGCGGCGCGGAGGCCAGCCAGAACGGATTGGGCGCTTTGATACCGGCGAATACAATCGAGAGATCGGCCATTACGCAGCCTCCACAGTCAGCATGAGTTGGGCATGCATGGCTTCGGCGGCCCGCTTGCCATGTTGTACCGCCTGAACGGTTAGGTCCTGGCCGAGGCTGACGCAGTCGCCGCCGGCATACACCCCTGGGATGCTGGTGCGCAGTTGCTCATCGACGAAGATGCGCTCGCCGACGCGATGCAGTTGCTGGGCCAGCGGATCGTGCAGGGCGTCGTTGTCGAAGCCTTGCCCGATCGCCTTGAAGATCGCATCGGCGGCCAGTTCGAAGGTTTCCCCGGTAGGCAGCAGGCGACCGTTTTCCAGGCGGGTGCGGGCAAAGCGCATGCCGCGTACGCGGCCTTGGTCGTCGAGTAACACCTCGTCGGGTTGGGCCCAGGTCAACAGCCGGACTTGATTGGCCTTGGCGATGTCCTGTTCGTGGTGGGTTGCGCCCATGTCGGCCAGGCCACGGCGGTACACCAGGTTGACATCGCGGGCACCGAGGCGGGCCATCTGCACGGCCATGTCGATGGCGGTGTTGCCGGCGCCGAGCACGATGCAGCGGTCGGCCAGGGGCAGTTGGGTGAGGTCGTCGGCCTGGCGCAGTTCGCGGATATAGTCGGTGGCGGCGAGCAGGCCGGGGGCGTCCTCAAAGGGCAGGCCCAGCTGTTTGCTGGCAGCGAGCCCCAGGCCGAGGAACACCGAATCGAACTGCTGGTGCAGTTCGCTCAAGGTCAGGTTGTCACCCAGGCGCTGGCCGTGGCGAACCTCGATGCCGCCAATCTGCAGGAGGAAATCCAGTTCCTTCTGGGCGAAGTCGTCCACCAGTTTGTATTTGGCGATTCCGTATTCATTCAGGCCGCCGGCTTTTTCCCGCGCCTCGAATATCACCACGTCATGACCGTGCAAGGCGGCGCGGTGAGCGCAGGCCAAACCGGCAGGCCCGGCGCCGACCACGGCGATACGCTTGCCGGTGGACGCGGCGCGTTGGAACGGGTGTTCGCTGAAGTGCGCGTTGTCGATGGCGTAGCGTTGCAGCAGGCCGATCAGCACGGGGGCGCATTCTTCGGCGTTATTGCGTACGCAGGCTTGCTGGCAAAGGATTTCCGTCGGGCACACCCGTGCGCAACTACCACCGAGGATGTTGGCCGAGAGGATTTTTTGCGCGGCCCCCTGCACGTTTTCGGTGTGGATATTGCGGATGAACGAGGGGATATCGATCTCGCTGGGGCACGCATTCACACAAGGCGCGTCGTAGCAGTACAGGCAGCGCGAGGCTTCCAGTTGGGCCTGGCGTGCGTTGAGGGGCGGTGCCAGGTCGGTGAAGTGGCTGGCGAGGGTGGCCCCGTCTTCGCGGGGGTGGGGGAGGTGGGTCAGGGTCTGGATCACGGTGTTGGCCTCACGGTTATTGAGGTGCTGCCTCTGATGGGCGATCGTTCCCACGCTCTGCGTGGGAATGCCTCACTGGACGCTCCGCGTCCGCTTTTTTTGGACTCAGCGGTTCACGGCCACTGGCTTGCAAAGCGCTGCCCGCTTGCTCAACTGCTCGAACACCGACGGATACGCCGGCCGCTCCACATACCGTCCGGCCCCTCGCTCGGCGCGCAGGTCACCATCGGCCCACACCAGCTTGCCCTGGCTGATGGTATGGCTGGGCACGCCGCGCACGGTCTTGCCTTCGAAGATGTTGAAGTCCACCTGCTGATGGTGGGTCTTGGCGGAAATGGTCCGCGTGCCCTCGGGGTCCCATAGCACCAGGTCGGCATCGGCGCCCACGCGTATCGCGCCTTTACGGGGGTAGAGGTTGAAAATCTTCGCGGTGTTGGTGGAGGTCAGCGCGACAAATTCTTGCATCGATAGACGCCCGGTATTGACCCCTTCGTGCCACAGCAGCGCCATGCGGTCTTCAATGCCGGCGGTGCCGTTGGGGATCTTGCTGAAGTCGTCACGCCCGGCGGCTTTTTGCTCGGCGCAGAAACAGCAGTGGTCGGTGGCGGTGGTGTGCAGGTTGCCCGCTTGCAGGCCGTGCCACAGCGCCTCTTGATGCCCGCGTGGGCGGAATGGCGGGCTCATTACATAGCCGGCGGCGGTCTGCCAGTCGGGGTGCTGGTACACACTGTCATCGAGCAACAGGTGGCCGGCGAGCACTTCACCGTACACCGCCTGGCCTTTGCCTCGGGCATAGGTGATTTCATCCAGGGCTTCTTTCGTCGACACATGCACCAGGTACAGCGGCGTGCCGATGGTCTCGGCAATCCGGATGGCACGGCTGGCCGCTTCGCCTTCCACCTGGGACGGGCGCGACAGCGGATGGGCTTCCGGCCCGGTGATGCCCTGGGCCATCAGTTTGCGTTGCAGGTGATACACCAGCTCGCCATTTTCGGCATGCACGGTGGGCACGGCGCCGAGTTCCAGGCAGCGTTCGAAACTGGCGACCAAGGTGTCATCGGCCGCCATGATCGCGTTCTTGTAAGCCATGAAATGCTTGAAGCTGTTGATGCCGTGATGGCTGACCAACTCGGCCATTTCCTCACGTACCTGCTCACTCCACCAAGTGATCGCTACGTGAAACCCGTAGTCGGCGGCGGACTTTTCGGCCCAGCCGCGCCACTGGTGGAAAGCTTCCATCAGCGATTGCTGCGGGTTGGGAATCACGAAGTCGATGATCGACGTGGTACCACCGGCCAAGCCTGCCGCCGTGCCACTGAAAAAGTCTTCACTGGCCACCGTGCCCATGAAGGGCAGTTGCATATGGGTATGGGGGTCGATGCCGCCCGGCATCAAGTATTGGCCGCTGCCATCGAGTATTTCAGTGCCTGCGGGAATATCCAGATTCGTGCCAATGGCGCGAATTAGACCCTCTGCACATAACACATCGGCGCGGTAACTTTCATCATGGGTAATAACGGTGGCGCCACGGATCAACAGCGACATGTCGAGTTCCTCACAGGCTTGACCGGCTTGTGCCAGTTCTAAGTGTTGTAATACTGCGCACCGAGGGTCGGTTAATTCCTGTCATCGGTGACAGGAATAGAAACTAGCCCGAGTTTTTCGAATGAGCAAGCAGATTTTTCGCAAACTTTTGTGTGTTTCATCTTGTTGATATTTATAAGAAAAATCCTATTTTCACCAAAATGAAGCATGCCCACCCTGTTTTGACGCACTTGACAGGTTCTTGATCTGATCAATATTTCTTATTGCAAATCAGGCGCTTGAGATATGCCGCTTGACGCCGTCGAGAAATAAAAATAATTGTGATGCACCAGATTGAGACCTGAAGGTTCTGGCAACTTGCGTATTGTTTAGCCTGACGCATGCGGCAAGTACCGCAGGTTCAATTGGAAAGCTGATAAACATCAGCACGTTATATAAGCGGTGCGGGTTCAGAGGCGGTTGTCGGCACGGTTATTGAGTGCACGGGCAGTTGGCCGGAACCCTGGATGTCATGTTGTCGATGCGGTACTCCGGCCACCTGAACCTGGCGTGCAGGTGAGCAACAATAATTTAAAAAAAACCGTGGAGCGGCCATGCAACAGAACAGATCGCAAGTCATCGAGCGCAACGGCCTGTACGAACTCGACGCCGGCCCCGACGTCCTCGACAGCCCTCGCTACAACCACGACATGGCACCCACCAAAGTGCACGAGCGCACCTGGAACAAATGGCACATCACGGCGCTATGGGTCGGCATGTCGATCTGCGTGCCCACCTACACCCTGGGCGGGGTGCTCACGGCGTATTTCGGGCTGTCGGTGGGGGAGGCGCTGGTAGCGATCCTGCTGGCCAATATCGTGGTGTTGATCCCGCTGACCCTCAACGCGTTTCCCGGCACCAAGTACGGCATTCCGTTTCCGGTGCTGTTGCGTTCGTCCTTTGGCATCCTCGGCTCCAACGTACCGTGCCTGATCCGCGCGCTGGTGGCCTGCGGCTGGTTTGGTATCCAGACGATGTTCGGCGGGCTGGCGATCCACCTGTTCCTGGGCTCGATTTTCGACGGCTGGAAAGCCCTCGGCGGTACCGGAGAGGTGATCGGTTTCATGCTGTTCTGGTGCTTGAACCTGTGGGTGGTGCTGCGTGGCGCCGAGTCGATCAAGCGCCTGGAAACCTTGTCGGCGCCGTTGTTGGTGGCGGTGGGGGTTGGGCTGCTGGTATGGGCGATGCCCAACGTGTCCCTCAGCGAGTTGATGGCGATCCCACCCAAGCGCCCCGAAGGCGCCAGCCTCACCGGTTACTTCATGGCGGGGCTCACGGCGATGGTGGGTTTCTGGGCCACATTGTCATTGAACATTCCGGATTTCAGCCGCTACGCCAAGAGCCAGAAAGACCAGATTCTGGGGCAGATTTTCGGCTTGCCGCTGACCATGTTCCTGTTCGCTGCCCTCGGCGTGGTGATGACCGCCGCCTCGGTGAAACTGGTGGGGGTGAGCGTCTCCGACCCGGTAAGTCTGATCGGGCATATCCAGAGCCCGGTGTGGGTGGCCATCGCCATGGCGCTGATCATCGTCGCAACCTTGTCCACCAACACCGCGGCGAACATCGTCTCGCCCACCAACGACTTCCAGAACATTGCGCCCAAGCTGATCAACCGCACCACGGCGGTGATCCTCACCGGCCTGGTAGGGCTGGCGCTGATGGCCCATGAACTGCTGAAAAAACTCGGGCTGATCGTCTCGGACGTGAGTCTTGAAACCGTGTATTCCAATTGGCTGCTGGGCTATTCAAGCCTGCTGGGGCCGATTGCCGGGATCATGGTGGTGGACTATTTCATCACCCGCAGACAACAGTTGGACCTGGCCGGCCTGTACCGCGACGACGTGTACCCGGCCTGGAACTGGAGCGGCTTTATCGCCTTTGGCGTACCGGTGGTGCTGACGCTGCTGTCGCTGGGCAGCGATGCGTTCAGCTGGTTCTACAGCTACGGCTGGTTCACCGGCTCGGCGTTGGGCGGGGTGTTGTATTACGGCTTGAACGCCAAGCGCGGGGCGAGCCCGATCACCGCCAAGGCGCCGTTGTAAACCACGGTCGAGGTGGGAGCTGGCTTGCCTGCGATAGCGGACTATCAGTTAAAGCCGTGTCGCCTGACACACCGCCATCGCAGGCAAGCCAGCTCCCACAGTTGACCGCGTCAATTCATAAGAACCTGTAGCCTGAGGAGACCCCCCCATGAACGCTGCCCTCGACGTTCTGCAATCGCCCCATCAGCACATCAACCGCGACCGTCTGTGGCAGTCGCTGATGGACCTGGCCGAATTCGGCGCCACGCCCAAGGGCGGTGTGTGTCGCCTGGCCCTCACCGACCTCGACCGCAAGGCTCGCGACCTCTTCGTGCAGTGGTGTGAAGCGGCGGGTTGCACCGTGACCATCGACGGCATCGGCAATATCTTTGCGCGCCGCCCCGGTCGCAATCCCGACCTGCCACCGGTGATGACCGGCAGCCATATCGACACCCAGCCCACCGGCGGTAAGTTCGACGGTTGCTTCGGCGTGCTGGCCGGTGTGGAAGTGCTGCGCACCCTCAACGACCTCAAGGTGGAAACCGAGGCGCCGCTGGAAGTGGTGGTGTGGACCAACGAAGAAGGCTCGCGCTTCCCGCCGTGCATGATGGGCTCAGGGGTGTTTGCCGAGAAGTTCAGCCTGGCCGATACCCTGGCCAAGGTCGATGCGGACGGCGTGAGCGTGGAGGAGGCGTTGAACGCGATTGGCTATGCGGGAACGCGGCCGGTCAGCGGGCATAAGGTCGGCGCGTATTTCGAGGCCCATATCGAACAAGGGCCGATTCTGGAGGATGAACACAAAACCATCGGCGTAGTGCTCGGCGCCCTCGGGCAAAAGTGGTTCGACCTGAAGCTGCGCGGTGTTGAGGCCCATGCCGGCCCTACACCCATGCACTTGCGCAAGGACGCCCTGGTCGGCGCGGCAGCGGTGGTGGCCGCCGTGAACGCGGCGGCGTTGGCGCACCAGCCCCATGCATGCGGCACGGTGGGGTGCCTGCAAGCGTATCCGGGATCGCGCAACGTGATTCCCGGTGAAGTGCGCATGACTCTGGATTTTCGTCATCTTGAACCGGCGCGGCTGGATTCGATGATTGCCCAGGTGCGTCAGGTGATCGAAGACACCTGCGCCAAACATGGCTTGAGTTTCGACATGCAGCCTACGGCGGACTTCCCGCCGCTGTACTTCGACAAAAGCTGCGTGGAGGCGGTGCGCAATGCCGCCAATGGCTTGGGCTTGTCGAACCTGGACATCGTCAGCGGGGCAGGGCACGACGCGATCTTCGTCGCTGAGCTGGGCCCGGCGGGGATGATCTTTGTGCCGTGTGAAGGCGGCATCAGCCATAACGAAATCGAAAATGCCGCGCCGGATGATCTGGCGGCGGGGTGTGCGGTGTTGTTGCGGGCGATGGTGGCCGCTTCAGCGGCCATCGCCAGCGGCCAGCTCGCGGCCTGATCGTTCCCACGCTCCGCGTGGGAATGCACCCTGTGACGCTCCGCGTCACGATTTTAGAGGCAGACGCAGAGCGTCCTGAGCGGCGTTCCCACGCAGAGCGTGGGAACGATCATTAACCCGGCTGCCAGCCGCCGCCCAGTGCGGTCAACAACCCTACGCTCGCCTGCAATTGCCGGGTCTGCACCGCCTGCAACGTTCTCTGTGCCTGCAACGCGGCGGTTTGGGCGGTGACCACATCCAGATAGCTTACTGCCCCGGCCTGATAGCTGTTCATCGCCAAGGCCTGGGTATGTTGCGCCGCCTCTGCCGCCGCTTGCTCGTCCTCGGCTTGCTGCTGCAGATCCCGCAGTTGCGCGAGGTTATCTTCCACCTCGCGCACGGCTTTCAATACGTGGCTACGGTACTGTGCCGCGGCCTCCTCGAACTCGGCCTTGGCCTGGCGCTCGTTGGCGCTCAAGCGCCCGCCGTCGAAGATCGGCAGGTTCATCAGCGGCCCCAGTGCCCAATACCGGTTGCCGGCGGACAGCAGGTTGCCAACACCTTGGGTCTGCCCGCCCAGCACACCGGTCAAACTGAAATCCGGAAACCACGCTGCCTTGGCCACGCCGATCGTTGCGTTGGCCGCAAACACGCGACGTTCAGCTGCGGCAATGTCCGGACGACGCTGCAGCAGGTGGCTGGGCAACTGCGCCGGAATGCCTGGCAACGCCATTAACTGCGAGCTGGGCGGCAGTGAAAACTCACTGGCCGTCACGCCCACCAATTCGCCGATGGCATGTTCGGCGAGGTTGCGCTGGCCACGCACTTCGTCCAGCTGCGCCTTGGCTTCGGCCAGTTGGTTCTGCGCGCGGGTCAGGTCCAATTCCGAGGCAATCTGGCCTTCATAACGGCTGCGGGTCAGTTGCAGCGCCTGGCTGAAGTCTTGCAACGAAGTGCTCAGGATTCGGCGCTGCGCATCCAGCCCATTGAGCTGCACATACAGGCTCGCCAACTGCTGTTGGAGGCTCAAGCGCACCACCGCCAAATCATCAAAGGACGCTTGTGCCTGGGCATCGCCCGCGGCGACCTGGTTGCGGATTCTGCCCCACAGGTCGAGGTCGTATCCCAGGGAGAACCCAGCGGTATTGCTGTTGTACACCGACGGCTGTGTAGTACCGCGTAACGGTCGTGAATCCGATTGACGCAGGCGCAGCGGTTGCACGCTGGCGGTGATTTGCGGGAAAAGGCCCGCGTGCAGTTGACTGGCATAGGCCTGGGACGCATCGAAGTGCGCCAGCGCCGCGGCCAGGTCCGGGTTGGCCTTGAGCAGTTGCTGCTGCAGCGCGTTCAGGCGCGAATCGTTGTAGAGCTGCCACCACTGGGGCGCCAGTTGGTCTGACGGTTGCGCGCTGTGCCAGGGGCCATCGCTGGTTTGTTCGCGGTAGTGGGCGGGCAGGTCAATCGACGGCACCGTATAGGTGGGCGCCATCGAGCAACCCTGCAACGCCAGCACCATCAGTGCCGCCAGCGACTTAAGCCTTGGGCGCATGCGCACCTCCCGAGGCGGCGGCCAGTTGCACTGGGTCGCCTTCGCGCAGGGCGTCGGGCGGGTTGTCGATGATGCGGTCAGCAGGCTTCAGGCCTTGGTCGATCACCAGGCGCTCGCCGAGGTCCAGGCCAATATGAATGTCTTGCAGGTGCACATGATTGCGCCCGTCCAGCACCGCAACCTGGGTGCCCTGGGCGCGGAAGATCAAGGCGCTGGCCGGGATGCTTACGCCATGGGTGTCAGCCGGAATCGGTAGGGTGACTTCGGCGTAGTCGCCCGGCAGCAGTTCGCCGTTGGGGTTGTCGGCGACGAACTGGGCCAGCAGGGTGCCGGAGCGGCGGTCGATGGCGGTGGAGTCACCGATCAGGCGTGCCTTGAAATGCTCGCTGGGGTGCTCGGGGACGGTCAGTTCGGCCTCAAGGCCCGCATGAATGACCGCTGCATAGTTCTGCGGCACCGGCACGTACAAGCGCAATTGGTGGGTGTCGGCAATGTTGAACAGTTCTGGATCGCTGGCGTTATCGGCTTTGATCAATTGGCCGATGTCCGTGTTGCGGGCGGTGATGGTGCCGGCGAACGGCGCGCGCAGGGTCTTGTAGCTTTCCAGGGCGCACAGTCGCGCATAGTCTGCTGCAGCGGCTTCGGTGTTGGCCTTGGCGGCTGCGGCGTTGGAGGTTTTCTCATCGGCGTCCTGGCGCGATACCGAATGGCTGGCCAGCAGGTTTTGCCAGCGGGTCGCCGTGGTGGCTGCCAGGCGTGCATTGGCTTGTTGCTGGATCAGGCGCGCATGGGCCTGGGCCAGTTGTTGGTCAAGGTCGGGGCTGTCGATTTCGGCGAGGATTTGCCCGGTCTTGACCTGGGTCCCGATGTCGACTTTCCAGTCCTTCAAGTAGCCGCTCACCCGCGCATGGATAGCCGCCTTGCTCCACGCCTCCAGGTGGGCGGGCAGGCGCAGGGTGTCACCGCCGGCGTTTGGCTTGGGTTGGAACACCATCACCTGGGGGACGGCGGCGGCTTCGGTCCAGGCAGTGACCGATTGCTCGTGCAGCGTACGCGCGTGCAGGCCGCTGGCGACCAGCAAGGCAGCCAACGTCAGGCCACCGACACCCAGGAGCATCAGGCGCTTGCGCGAGGGTTTTTGATCAGGCGACATGGGGCGTTTCTCCAGCAGTTGCGCGAGTAGGATGACGACCGTGGACCAGGCTGAAGACCACGGGAACAAACAACAAAGTGGCGACGGTGGCGAAGACCAGGCCACCGATGACCGCTCGGCCGAGCGGGGCGTTCTGCTCCTCGGAAATCGCCAGGGGCAACATGCCAATGATCATTGCCAGGGCGGTCATGCACACCGGGCGAAAGCGTGTGTAGCCGGCTTCCAGCGCGGCTTTCAACGCATCGCCGTGTTCGGCCAGGCGCTCACGGCAGAAGCTCACCACCAGGATCGAGTTGGCGGTGGCCACGCCCATGCACAAGATGGCACCGGTGAGTGCTGGCACCGACAACGAGGTGCCACTGAGGAACAGCATCCACACGATGCCCGCCAATGCTGCCGGCAACGCCGTGATGATCACAAAGGGGTCGGCCCACGACTGGAAGTTGACCACGATCAGCAAGTAGATCAGCACCACCGCGCCGAGCAGTCCGAAGCTCAAACCACTGAACGCCTCATGCAGCGCATCGATCTGCCCGTGCAGGCTGATGGTCGCGCCTTTGGGGCGCATGGACGCTGTGTCATCCAGCACCTTTTGCACATCGCGGGCCACACCGCCGAGGTCGCGACCTTGCACGTTGGCGTACAGGTCCAGGGTCGGTTCGATGTTGTAGTGGGTCACCACGGCCGGGCTTTGTACCCGGGAAATAGTCGCCACGCCGCCGAGAATTTGCGCCTGCCCATCGGCACCGGTCACCGGCAGCGCTTCCAGGGACGGCAGGCTGTCGAGACGGTATTGCGGGGTAGCGGCGACGATGGAGTAAGACACGCCATTGGCCGGGTTGAGCCAGAAGGTCGGCGCGGTTTGCGAGCTGCCGGCGAGGGAGGCGACCATGCTGTTGGTAACATCACGCTCGGTAATGCCCAGGCCGTTAGCGCGCATGCGGTCCACGTTTACTTGCAGCGAGGGGTAGCCGGTGGACTGCTGGATGCGCAGGTCGGCAATCCCCGGTACATGTTGCAAGCGCCGTTCAAGCTCGACGGCATAGGCGCGGTTTTCGGCGTCATTGCGCCCGGAGATTTTGACGTCCAGCGGGGCGGGGGCGCCGAAGTTGAGGATCTGGCTGCTGATGTCGGCGGGCAGGAACGCAAAGTGGCTGCCGGGGAAACTTTGCGGCAGGGCTTCGCGCAGTTTTTTCACATAGTCGACGGTGGGCGCGTGGTGCGTTTTCAAGCTGACTTGAATATCGCCATCCTGCGGGCCGATGGTGCCGCTGCTGCTGTAGGCCATGTCGATGCCGCTGAGCGGAATGCCAATATTATCGACGATGGTGTCCAGCTCTTCGGCGGGGATGACCTCGCGGATCCGCGCTTCGATGCGGTCGAACGCCGCGGCGCTTTCCTCGATGCGCGTGCCCAGTGGCAAGCGCACATGCAGGGCCAAGGCACCCGCATCGGTGGCCGGAAAAAAGTCCTGGCCCAGGCTCGGCAACAACAGGAACGACGCGAGTACGCAGGCCAGGAACCCGACAATGAAGCGCTTGCGTGCGCCCAGTGCCAGCGTCAGCAGGCCATGGTAGGTGTCGCGGACATTGGAAAAGTGCCGCTCGAATCCCTGTTGAAAATTCAGCACCGATTGCAGCAACGCATTGCGTGGTTTCGGGTGTTGTTCACCCTCGTGGTGATTGATGAATGCATCTTCCGGATGATGCCCCGCGCCTGGCTCCGGCCTATGCGGTTTGAGCAAAAACATCGCCAGTGTCGGCACCAGGGTGCGCGAGAGAATGAACGAACTGGCCATGGCAAAGATCACCGCCAGCGCCATTGGCCGGAACAGGTAACCGGCGATGCCTTGCAGCAAAAACATCGGCACGAACACGATGCAGATGCACAACAGCGAGACGAACGCCGGGCCGACGATTTGCGCGGCGCCGTCGAGAATCGCGGCCTTCACCGCCTTGCCTTGCTCCAGGTGCCAGTTGATGTTTTCGATGGTCACCGTGGCGTCGTCCACCAGGATGCCCACCGCCAACGCCAGCCCGCCCAACGTCATGACGTTGAGGGTTTGCCCACTGACAGCCAATAGCGCGATGGCCGAGAGCACCGCGAGGGGAATCGACGCGGCGATGATCAAGGTCGAGCGCCAACTGCCGAGAAACAGCAGGATCATCGCACTGGTGAGCAGTGCAGCAATGATGCCTTCCTGGGCCACGCTGCCCACCGACTGCTTGACGAACGCCGAGGCATCGCCCAGCAGCGAGGTTTTCAGCGACGGCGGCAGGGTTTCGTTGATGCGCGGCAGCATCTGCCGGATACCATCGATGATCGACAGGGTGGAGATGCTGCCGTTTTTCAGCGCCGGCATCAGCACGGCGCGATGGCCGTCGACCCGCACGATATTGGTTTGCGGCGGTGAACCGTCGCGCACGTGGGCCACTTGGCCGATGGTGATCAGCGCCCCGTCAACCGTCTTGATCGGCAGGTCGTTGAGTTCATCGATGGCCTTGGGGCTGTTATTGAGCAGGATCGTGTATTCGTTGAGGCCCAGCTTGGCGGTGCCCACCGGGATGATCTGGTTCTGCAGCGCCAGGGCATTGCCCACATCCTGGGCCGACAAGCCTTTGGCGGCCAGCGCCTGAGGGTCGAGGTCGAGGGTGATCTGCCGTTGCTTGCCGCCCATCGGTGTAGGCATGGCCAGGCCAGGCAGGGCGCTCAAGGGCAGGCGGATATTGTTCTGCACCAGGTCGCGAATTTTGGCTTCCGACAGGCTGGGGCTGGAAAACGCCATTTGCAGGATCGGCACCGTGGAGGCGCTGTAGTTGAGGATCAGCGGCGGGGTGATGCCCGGTGGCATTTGCTTGAGCACAGTCTGTGACACCGCCGTGACCTGGGCGTTGGCGGTACGGATATCGACGCCAGGCTGGAAGAAGATCTTGACGATGCCCATGCCGGGCAGCGATTGCGACTCGATATGTTCGATGTCGTTGACGGTGGTGCTCAGGGAGCGTTCGTAGGTGTAGATCACCCGGCCGGCCATGGCGTCCGGGGACAGGCCGTTGTACTGCCAGACCACGGCGACCACGGGAATGCCGATATCGGGAAAAACATCCGTGGGCGTGCGCAGGGCCGCCATCGGCCCGATGATGCAGATGAATATAGCCAGCACGATGAAGGTGTACGGCTTGTGCAGTGCGGTCTTTACCAGCCCGAGCATGCGTGAGTCTCCGAGAAGAGCAGGATTGCAAACCCCGGCAGTCTTGACCGACCCACCTAACACGCACCTTTCAGCCAGGTGAAGGAAGTTTTAGTCAAGGGCTGAAGATACTTTCATAGGGATTCATTTGTTCCAGGAAGGGCGGCTGATCAAGCTTGTCAGCCATCGGATACGCCCTTTTTACATCTGCCCTTTGGAGCCCTGTCATGTCACTTAAACCACTGTTGTTAGTTCCCGTCCTTGGCTTTGTCTGTTTGTTGTCGGCGTGCGCCGGCCCGATCCCCAAGGCGGACCCCAGCCAAGCCTGGATCGGCTTGCAGGAAGAAGCGCCGAATGACCTGATGGCCGAGCGTGTCGATGGTAAGCGGGTGGACGATGGGCGCTATTTTGAGGTGACCCCGGGGGACCATCGCCTGGACGTGACTTTATTTGAAGACGAGCCGGGTGATGACAACCAGCAGGACTGCCAGGGCCGCATTGAGTACAAGCATTTCAAGGCAGGTGAGCACTACACCCTGGTGGAGTCGAGCCTGGGCACCACGGTGCGTGCGTCCCTTGAGGACGGCCACGGCAAGGAAATTGCCGCCACCCAGGACTTCAATTGCATGCCTGGCTAGGCGTGATGCGCCGTCGTCTTGCGTGGCTCGGCGGGTTCAGCAGGTTTGACGTGGGGATGATGATGCCGGCGCGTCACGCGCATGACCCCCCATAGCATGGCGGCGGCGACGGCCAGCCAACCACAGATCAACAGGAAAATCGTTGTCGCAAGGCTCATTCGGGCCTCCTTTCGCCCACTTGGGGCACACACAGTCTTCTCAATGGACAGTCTAGCCAGCCGGCGGTTGCCTGCTATTGACCAATGGTCGAGTCTGTCCAACTTGTTTGCTCTATCAGCGCCGCTTTACTGGGCCAGTGGGCTATACCGGCGGGGCGGGGCGCCCTATGATCGGGGCCTTTACCGGCAGTTGATCAAGAGAGTGAAAAAATTGCGCTTACGGTCGAACCTTAAAACTTCCTTGCTGCTGGCCGTTGCCCTTGGGCTGGCGGCCTGTTCCAGTACCCCGTCGAAACTGCCAGGCTTGCCGGAGCGCGTTGAACTCAATGGCGTGCCAACCTTTCGCAGCGAGGCTTATCAGAGTGGTCCTGCGGCACTTGCCAGCATGCTGTCGCAACAAGGCATTGTCATGACACCGGGTTTGCTTGATAAACCACTGCGCCTGCCCGGCGCCGAGGCGGACCTTGAACGCAACATGCAGGTGCTGGCGCGTGAGTATGGGCTGATGGTGTACCCATTGGACGCCAAGCTGACCGCCGTGTTTGCCCAGGTAGCGGCGGGTTACCCGGTGATGGCGCGGATCAACGCCAGCTATTGGTCCGGGGCGCGTTATGTCGTGGTGGTGGGGTTCAACCAGCAGAAAAGTACCGTGCTGTTGCGCTCAGGCAAGGAGCGTCGATTGAGCATGAGCTTCAGCGACTTCGATTCGGCGTGGAAGGGCGCGGGCCATTGGGCCATCCTCACCCAGCGCCCGAGCCAGTTGCCGGCCAACGTGGATGCGCAGCGCTGGCGCGATGCGGCCAACGCCACGGCGCAGGCGGGGCAGGAGCAAGCGGCGGCCCAAGCGCTCAAGGTGTTGGCAGAGAAGAAGTGAAACTCAAATGTGGGAGCGGGCTTGCTCGCGAAGGCGCAGTATCAGTCGCTGAATGCTTAGGCTGACCCACCGCATTCGCGAGCAAGCCCGCTCCCACACTAAAATCGCTGTTTATCGACGTACTTCCGTAGCAGTCGCTCGATTCTTGAGGTTCTTATCGGCCTTGTAACGCAGCGCCACATCCGGCACGGCGCCGCCTTTGCCGGTCTCGACCCAGCTACGAATACGGCTGGCATCGGCAAAGTGGGTGAACTTGCCAAAGGCATCCAGGATTACCAGCGACACCGGGCGATTGCCCATGCTCGTCACCAGCACCAGGCAATGGCCGGCTTGGTTGGTGAAGCCGGTCTTGGTCAGCTTGATATCCCAATTGGCGCGGTTGATCAGGTGGTCGGTGTTGGAGAAGCCCAAGGTGTAGTTGGGCTTGCGGAACGACACAGTCTTTTCCTTGGTGGTGCTCAACTGGCTGAGCATCGGAAACTTGCGCGCGTAGGCCAGCAGCTTGCTCAGGTCGCGGGCGGTCGAGACGTTATGAATCGACAGGCCAGTGGGCTCCACGTAGTGGGTGCTGGTCATGCCCAGGGACTTGGCCTTGGCGTTCATCGCCGCGATGAAGGCCGAATAACCGCCTGGATAGTGGTGGGCCAGGCTGGCGGCGGCGCGGTTTTCCGAAGACATCAGCGCGATCAGCAGCATTTCCTTGCGCGGCATCTGGCTACCGATCTTCACCCGGGAGAACACGCCTTTCATCTCGGGCGTGTCGGTGATGTTGATGTCGATGTACTCGTCCATATTCTGCTTGGCTTCGAGGACGATCAGGCCGGTCATCAGCTTGCTCACCGAGGCGATGGGTACAACCACGTCGGGGTTGCTGGAATATATGACTTTATTGGTCTGCAAATCGACCAGCATGGCGCTGCCGGAGGCGATCTGCAGCTTGGAGGCGTCACGCGGGGCCAGGGTGGTTTCGGCGGCGTGGGCGAAGGTACCTGCCAAAGCAAAAAACAGGCTGACAATAGAAAGACGAATTTTCACGCGGATGAACTCGCTAAAAAAGTAAGGAAATGCCGTTGTAGAACGGATCTTGTGACAAATGACGTTACATTTTAGGAGTATGGATCAAAAACTGTCGAATGTTCTTCTAGAACCAGACGAAAGTGCTTAAAAACTAAGAAAAAACGGTTTTTTTACGTGATCGAGTAGGAGGCGGATTCACATCCGCCGTCCTCTCACACCACCGTACGTACGGTTCCGTATACGGCGGTTCAGGTTATACGGTTAAGTCGGTTTATCGTATCCAGTATCGAGACCAGCCCGAGGCGGTCCCACAGCTTCTTCGGCAACGCCTGATTCATATGGGGCGCTCCCGAGTTCCACCATGGGCCTCGGCCATTGACTGCCGATTTCCACGCCCGCGCCGCATTAAGTCCCAAGCGTATCAAGTTGCGCGCCCTCGTAGAGGGCCGCTTCCATTGACGCCAGACGATACAGCGAAGCTTGTGACGCACCCAGCCGTCCAATTCCTCAAGTGGCCGTCTGCTCTGGCTCAGCTTGAAGTAGCCCGCCCATCCGCGCAGCACGGGGTTTATCCGCTCGATGACAGTCGCCACCTTGTGGCCCCGCGCTTTACGTAGCAGCTCTCTGAGCCGGTCGCGCAAGCGACCCAGGCTCATCGTCGCCACTCTCAGTCTCGGTTGCTGATGCCAGCTCATCCCGTAACCCAAGTAATCACACATCCAAGACCCGGCTACTCGGCTCTTATCCCGATTCAGCGTTAGTTTCAGGCGCTGATTCAGGAAGCGCTCAACACTGGCCATCACTCGTTCGCCAGCACGAGGGCTGCGCACATAGATGTTCGCATCGTCGGCATAACGCACGAAGCGATGACCCCGCCGTTCCAGCTCGCGGTCGAGTTCGTTGAGCAGGATGTTCGACAGCAACGGCGAGAGCGGGCCGCCTTGCGGCGTCCCTTCCTGCCGTCGGCTGGCGATCCCACCCGACATCTCACCGGCTTGGAGGTACCGCCGGATCAGTCTGAGCACGCGTTTATCTACGATTTGGCGCGCCACGTACGCCATCAGGAGATCGTGGTTGACCCGGTCAAAGAATTTCTCAAGATCGAGTTCCACGCACCAGCGATGCCCTGCCGCCACATGGGCGCGGGCTGTCTCGATGGCTTGGTGGGCGCTTCTGCCCGGACGGAAGCCGTAGCTGTAATCCGAAAACAGCGGGTCGAAGATCGGCGTGAGCTGTTGCAGCAGTGCCTGTTGGATCAGGCGATCCACGACGCAGGGAATGCCCAGTTGTCGGGTGCCGCCTTTGGGTTTGGGGATGTCGACGGCGCGTACACCTTGCGGGTGGTATTCGCCGGCCAGCAACCTCCTCTGGAGGAT
This sequence comes from Pseudomonas sp. CCI1.1, assembly GCF_034348165.1. Taxonomy (NCBI): domain Bacteria; kingdom Pseudomonadati; phylum Pseudomonadota; class Gammaproteobacteria; order Pseudomonadales; family Pseudomonadaceae; genus Pseudomonas; species Pseudomonas sp. CCI1.1. Next base: position 2,005,325 of record NZ_CP133780.1, on the reverse strand, counting down.
CGGCCAATACTGATTCACGTAGTCCGCCAAGTCGTCGACCGTCATGCCATCGGCACCCGGCGCGCCCTTGTTGCTGACCACGCGCTGATACGCACGTCTGAGGTTGGCCGGTGCAAGCACCCGCGCCATCAGCGTGTCCGGCTCCGCGTTCGTCCACGTCACAGATGCCGTCGATACCTTTGCGCTGTCAGCCGTCATCCTCGGATTCTGTCCGGGACTCGGAGTCACAGTCTTCTCTTGGAGAAATTTCTGCATTTCGGTATTCAACGAGACTCTGACGCCTACTGGCGGCATAACCTGTTCGGCCCTTGGTGGCGCGGTTATTCGCCACTTACTACGGCTTCGGCTGACTTCTGCACGCTCATCCCATCGCCTCTCGACGCTCGGTAGCACACTGGCAAACGTGCAGATCTCCCAGGGTAATTCGCGCGACCTTCCTGCTTATGCCTGTCGGATCTACGTCACAGCGTTCCGTGCAAGTATTGGGCTTTGAAGATTTTGGCCTTCTTACCCCGCTGCGCCGCCTCTATCCGCTTCCTGTTCGTCAGGCCAGCATTTTGCCTCGGGCTTCCTTCAGATTCGCAGTCACCCGCGACACCCTTGCCTCTGGCTAACACTTCCCCTTGCCGGGTGTGTAGAGGACTTTCACCTCCCAGTCACCAGCGTGGCCACCACAGCCAAGCTGGTTGCGCTTGCGCGCAACGCGCCATGCCTGGCGCACCAATAAAAAGCCCTGCGCTAAGGCAGGGCTTTTTCATTACGCCTGGTTATTAACCGTGCAGGGTTTCCGCTGCGTACAAGGTGTTTTCCAGCAGGCAGGCCCGGGTCATGGGCCCGACGCCGCCTGGCACTGGCGTGATCCAGCCAGCGCGGGGCAGGGCGGTTTCATACACCACGTCGCCCACCAACTTGCCGTCTTCCTGGCGGTTGATGCCCACGTCGATGACGATGGCGCCTTCCTTGATCCACTCACCCTTGACCAGGCCTGGCTTGCCGGCGGCGACTACCACCAGGTCAGCGCGGCCGACGTGGCCGGCCAGGTCCTTGGTGAAGCGGTGGGTGACGGTCACGGTGCAGCCGGCCAGCAGCAACTCCATGGCCATCGGGCGACCGACGATGTTCGATGCGCCCACCACCACAGCGTCAAGGCCATACAGGTCGACACCGGTGCTTTCCAGCAGCGTCATGATGCCTTTGGGGGTGCATGGGCGCAGCAGGGGAATGCGTTGGGCCAGGCGGCCGACGTTATAAGGGTGGAAACCGTCGACGTCTTTGTCCGGGCGGATGCGCTCCAGCAGCTTGGAGGCGTCCAGGTGCTCTGGCAGTGGAAGTTGCAGCAGGATGCCGTCCATGTTCGGGTCATCGTTGAGGCTGTCAATCAGGTCGGTCAGGGCCTGTTGAGTGGTGTCCGAAGGCAAGTCATAGGCCTTGGAAATAAAGCCGACCTCTTCACAGTCTTTACGCTTGTGCGAGACATAAACCTGAGAGGCAGGATCGCTGCCGACCAGGATCACCGCGAGGCCAGGCGTGCGCAGGCCTTGCTGGCTGCGCTCGGTGACTCGTTTGGCGATCTGCTGGCGCAGGCTGGCGGCGATTGATTTGCCGTCGATAAGTTGTGCAGTCATTACGCGTGATTAACCATCGAGAGGGGGAAGAAAAGTGCGCGCATTCTCGCATGCCAAGGCGCGAGGGCAAAGGCGCTTGGTCTGCAAATTGCCCTAACCCCTTAAATAAAATCAGTTTTTTTCAAAAAAGATTTGACGGGTTTCCGGGGCATCTATACTATTCGTCGCACTTGTCGGGCACAGCCTAGCACTGGTTAAGAAGGTCGAGCAGAATAGTTGTACTGCAAGGCTGGAAGCACTTAGTTTGTAATCCTCCAAGAGTACAGATTAATAAGGCGCCCGTAGCTCAGCTGGATAGAGCATCCGCCTTCTAAGCGGATGGTCGCAGGTTCGAGTCCTGCCGGGTGCGCCATTAGGCAGCTTTGGCACAAGTAGCGCTATATGGTGGGCGTAGCTCAGTTGGTAGAGCACGGGATTGTGACTCCCGTTGTCGAGGGTTCGATCCCCTTCGTCCACCCCATATTCTGAAAAGGCGCCAGATTTAACAGTCTGGCGCCTTTGCTTTAAGAGCTTCAAGCGCGGATGTGGTGGAATTGGTAGACACACTGGATTTAGGTTCCAGCGCCGCGAGGCGTAAGAGTTCGAGTCTCTTCATCCGCACCAATTAAAGCTTTTCCCGGTCGTCAGGCGGGGCAGGGCTCAACAAAGAAGTGGTTTGGTTTCTTTGTTAACGCAATATGGTGGGCGTAGCTCAGTTGGTAGAGCACGGGATTGTGACTCCCGTTGTCGAGGGTTCGATCCCCTTCGTCCACCCCATATTCGAAAGGCGCCAGATTTAACAGTCTGGCGCCTTTTTTGGTTTTGGCGGTTTGAGATTGGGTGGTCGCAGGTGCTGGGCTGCCCCGGCAGGGCGTGTCGTCGTATTTGTGTATCTCGATGATGCCGCGTTGCTTGCTCGCTCTGTTCGCAGGGCGGGCCGTCAGGGAGATGGATGCGTGTTCCTTCTATATATAGAGAGGGGCGGCGCAGAGCCCTGGCGCAATTTGGCTGTATTTGTCACCGGGGCGAGGTACTTCAGTGCTTTCGTACCGATAAATTGCCGGCTGTTTTCCGCTGTGTTTTCAGTAGGGTGACTTCTTGAGTTTGACCCACTAGAATGCATGCCCTTGATTGGGGTCGGAAATGGCCGGCTAATGTCTGTGCAACGAGGAATATCCATGCAAGTTTCTGTTGAAAATACTACTGCTCTCGAGCGCCGCCTGAGCATCACCGTGCCGGCAGAGCGTATCGAGACTGCGGTCAACAAGCGTCTGCAGCAGACTGCCCAAAAGGCCAAGATCGCTGGTTTCCGTCCAGGCAAAGTGCCGATGAGCGAAATCAAGCGTCGTTTTGGTGCCGATGCGCGCCAGGAAGCTGTAGGTGACGTGATCCAGGCTTCTTTCTACGAAGCCGTTGTCGAGCAAAAGCTGAACCCGGCAGGCTCGCCTTCGATCGAGCCCAAGTCCCTGGAAGCGGGCAAGGACCTGGAATACGTTGCCGTATTCGAAGTGTTCCCGGAATTTGAAGTGGCCGGTTTCGACGGTATCGAAATCGAGCGTCTGAGCGCCGAAGTGGCCGATTCGGACCTGGACAACATGCTGGAAATCCTGCGCAAGCAGAACACTCGTTTTGAAGTGGCCGACCGTGCCGCCCAGAACGAAGACCAACTGAACATCGATTTCGTTGGCAAGGTTGACGGCGAAGTCTTCGCTGGCGGCTCCGCAAAGGGCACTCAACTGGTGCTGGGTTCCAACCGCATGATCCCTGGTTTCGAGGACGGCCTGGTTGGCGCCAAAGCCGGCGAAGAGCGCGTTCTGAACCTGACTTTCCCTGCTGACTACCAGAACCTGGACCTGGCTGGCAAAGCCGCCGAGTTCACCGTTACCGTCAACAGCGTTTCCGAGCCTAAGCTGCCAGAGCTGAACGAAGAGTTCTTCGCCCAGTTCGGCATCAAGGAAACCGGCATCGAAGGCTTCCGCACCGAAGTTCGCAAGAACATGGAGCGTGAGCTGCGCCAGGCTATCAAGTCCAAGGTCAAGAACCAGGTCATGGACGGTCTGCTGGCCGCCAACCCGATCGAAGTGCCTAAGGCCCTGCTGTCCAACGAAGTGGATCGTCTGCGCGTTCAAGCGGTTCAGCAGTTTGGTGGCAACATCAAGCCTGACCAACTGCCGGCCGAGCTGTTCGAAGAGCAAGCCAAGCGCCGCGTTGTGCTGGGCCTGATCGTGGCTGAAGTGGTCAAGCAGTTCGACCTCAAGCCAGACGAAGACCGCGTTCGTGAAATGATCCAGGAAATGGCTTCGGCCTACCAGGAGCCTGAGCAGGTCGTGGCTTGGTACTACAAGAATGAGCAGCAGATGAACGAAGTACGTTCGGTTGTGCTGGAAGAACAAGTTGTGGATACTGTTCTGCAGAAGGCTAAGGTGACCGATAAAGCGGTCTCTTACGAAGAAGCAGTCAAACCGGCGGAAGCAGCACAAGCCGACTGATTGTCCAACTCGTTGGAAATTCAACCATAAGCCAGCCTCGCGCTGGCTTATGCGTTTTCAAGACATGACTATTTGGGAGTAACTGCAGAGCATGTTCCGTAATTCCTATATTCAGCAGAACTCTGATATCCAGGCCGCAGGCGGCCTGGTCCCGATGGTTGTCGAGCAGTCCGCTCGTGGCGAACGCGCCTACGACATCTACTCGCGCCTGCTCAAGGAGCGAGTGATCTTTCTGGTTGGCCCGGTAGAGGACTACATGGCCAACCTGATCTGTGCGCAATTGCTGTTCCTTGAAGCGGAAAACCCGGACAAGGACATCCATCTCTACATCAACTCACCGGGCGGTTCGGTGACTGCGGGCATGTCGATCTACGACACCATGCAGTTCATCAAGCCAAACGTGTCGACCACCTGTATTGGCCAGGCGTGCAGCATGGGCGCCTTCCTGCTGACTGCGGGTGCCGAAGGCAAGCGTTTCTGCCTGCCGAACTCGCGCGTGATGATTCACCAGCCGCTGGGCGGTTTCCAGGGCCAGGCGTCGGACATCGAAATCCACGCCAAGGAAATCCTCTTCATTCGTGAGCGTCTCAACACGCTGATGGCCAAGCACAGCGGGCGCACCCTGGAAGAAATCGAGCGCGATACCAACCGTGACAATTTCATGAGCGCTGAAGCCGCCAAGGAATACGGGTTGATCGACGCAGTGATCGACAAGCGCCCCGCTTAATATAAGCCGCTCAAAATAGGGCTGGTCGGCATGTCTGACCACTGGCGGGCTTGAAAAAGCCCGCATAAGCCTTCATCTTGTGTTGCAAGCCTATCGGATTTGGATCGAACGAATGACTGACACCCGCAACGGCGAGGACAACGGCAAGCTGCTCTATTGCTCCTTCTGTGGCAAAAGCCAGCATGAAGTACGCAAATTGATTGCCGGCCCCTCGGTGTTTATCTGCGACGAATGCGTCGACCTGTGCAATGACATCATCCGTGAGGAGGTGCAGGAAGCCCAGGCCGAGAGCAGTGCGCATAAATTACCTTCGCCTAAAGAAATCAGCGGCATCCTTGACCAGTACGTCATTGGTCAAGAACGTGCAAAGAAGGTTCTGGCCGTAGCGGTGTACAACCACTACAAGCGCTTGAACCAGCGTGACAAGAAAGGTGATGAGGTTGAACTCGGCAAGAGCAACATCTTGCTGATCGGTCCTACAGGCTCGGGTAAAACCCTGCTTGCAGAAACCCTCGCTCGCCTGCTGAACGTTCCGTTCACCATCGCCGACGCCACCACCCTCACCGAGGCTGGCTACGTGGGTGAAGATGTCGAGAACATCATTCAGAAACTGCTGCAGAAGTGCGACTACGACGTAGAGAAAGCCCAGATGGGTATTGTCTACATCGACGAGATCGACAAGATCTCGCGCAAGTCTGATAACCCGTCGATCACCCGGGACGTTTCCGGTGAAGGCGTGCAGCAGGCCCTGTTGAAACTGATCGAAGGCACGGTTGCGTCCGTACCGCCGCAAGGTGGTCGCAAGCATCCGCAGCAGGAATTCCTTCAGGTTGATACGCGTAACATCCTGTTCATTTGTGGCGGTGCGTTCTCCGGTCTGGAGAAGGTGATTCAGCAGCGTTCCACCCGTGGCGGCATTGGTTTCAGTGCGGAAGTGCGCAGCAAGGAAGAGGGCAAGAAGGTGGGCGAGTCCCTGCGTGAAGTCGAGCCTGACGATCTGGTCAAGTTCGGTCTGATCCCGGAATTCGTTGGCCGTCTGCCGGTCCTGGCCACGTTGGACGAGTTGGATGAGGCGGCTTTGATCCAGATCCTCACCGAGCCGAAAAACGCCCTGACCAAGCAATACGGCAAATTGTTCGAGATGGAAGGTGTAGACCTCGAGTTCCGGACCGACGCGCTGAAATCGGTGGCCAAGCGAGCACTGGAGCGTAAGACCGGTGCACGTGGCCTGCGTTCTATCCTCGAAGGCGTGTTGCTCGACACCATGTACGAAATCCCCTCGCAGTCTGAGGTGAGTAAAGTGGTGATCGATGAAAGCGTGATCGAAGGCAAGTCCAAGCCACTGTATATCTACGAAAACAGTGAGCCGGCTGCCAAGGCTGCACCCGACGCATAAGCGTTCAGCAGTTGCGGTACAAGCAAGGGGCCTCTAGGGGCCCCTTGTCTTTGGGGGCGTTTCTTAGGGCGGTGGTTAAATTCGCGTGTATTCATGCGTTTAACTACTGGCATTGAGCTTGTTTTTTTTGCATGTAACCCCCATCTTGGTTTCAAGCTTATTTTTGAACTGTCATAGAGGCGAAATCATGAAGACAACCATCGAATTGCCTCTCCTGCCGTTGCGCGATGTCGTCGTCTATCCGCACATGGTTATCCCGCTGTTCGTGGGGCGCGAGAAGTCTATCGAAGCCCTCGAGGCCGCGATGACGGGCGACAAGCAAATCCTGCTGTTGGCCCAGAAGAATCCTGCTGATGATGATCCGGGTGAAGATGCCCTGTATCGCGTCGGCACCATTGCCACTGTCCTGCAATTGCTCAAGCTGCCCGATGGCACCGTCAAGGTGTTGGTCGAAGGTGAGCAGCGCGGTGCCGTAGAGCGCTTTATGGAGGTGGACGGCCACCTGCGCGCGGAAGTGGCGCTGATCGAAGAAGTCGAAGCCCCGGAGCGTGAATCCGAGGTGTTCGTGCGCAGCCTGCTGTCGCAGTTCGAGCAATATGTGCAGTTGGGCAAGAAAGTCCCGGCTGAAGTCCTGTCTTCGCTCAACAGCATTGATGAACCGAGCCGCCTGGTCGACACCATGGCTGCACACATGGCGCTGAAGATCGAGCAGAAGCAAGACATCCTCGAAATCATCGACCTGTCGGCCCGTGTCGAACACGTATTGGCGATGCTGGATGGCGAAATCGACCTGTTGCAGGTTGAGAAGCGTATCCGTGGCCGCGTGAAGAAGCAGATGGAACGTAGCCAGCGCGAGTACTACCTGAATGAGCAGATGAAGGCCATTCAGAAGGAGCTCGGCGACGGCGAGGAGGGCCACAACGAAATCGAAGAGCTGAAAAAGCGTATCGATGCCGCTGGCCTGCCCAAAGACGCCCTGACCAAGGCCACCGCCGAGCTGAACAAGCTTAAGCAGATGTCGCCAATGTCGGCCGAAGCCACTGTGGTGCGCTCGTATATCGACTGGTTGGTGCAAGTGCCGTGGAAGGCCCAGACCAAGGTGCGCCTGGACCTGGCCCGTGCTGAAGAGATTCTCGACGCTGACCATTACGGTTTGGAAGAGGTCAAGGAGCGCATCCTTGAGTACCTCGCCGTGCAAAAACGTGTGAAAAAAATCCGCGGTCCGGTGCTGTGCCTGGTCGGGCCTCCAGGTGTGGGTAAAACTTCCCTGGCGGAATCGATTGCCAGCGCGACTAACCGCAAGTTCGTGCGCATGGCCTTGGGTGGCGTGCGTGACGAAGCTGAGATCCGTGGTCATCGCCGTACCTACATCGGTTCGATGCCAGGAAGATTGATTCAAAAGATGACAAAAGTGGGTGTACGCAACCCGCTGTTCCTGCTCGATGAAATCGACAAAATGGGCAGCGACATGCGTGGCGATCCGGCGTCGGCCTTGCTCGAAGTGCTTGATCCCGAGCAGAACCATAATTTCAACGACCATTACCTGGAAGTCGACTACGACTTGTCTGACGTAATGTTCTTGTGCACCTCCAACTCCATGAACATTCCGCCAGCCTTGCTGGATCGGATGGAGGTGATTCGTCTGCCGGGCTACACCGAAGACGAGAAGATCAACATCGCGGTCAAGTACCTGGCGCCCAAGCAGATTTCGGCCAACGGCCTGAAGAAGGGCGAGATCGAATTCGAGGTCGAGGCGATCCGTGACATCGTGCGCTACTACACCCGCGAGGCCGGTGTACGGGGCCTTGAGCGCCAGATCGCGAAGATCTGCCGCAAGGCGGTGAAGGAGCACGCGTTGGAAAAACGCTTCTCTGTGAAGGTGGTCGCCGATTCCCTGGAACACTTCCTGGGCGTGAAGAAATTCCGCTACGGCCTGGCCGAGCAGCAGGATCAGGTCGGCCAGGTGACTGGCTTGGCGTGGACCCAGGTGGGTGGCGAATTGCTCACCATCGAAGCGGCGGTGATTCCGGGCAAAGGCCAGTTGATCAAGACCGGCTCCCTGGGTGATGTGATGGTCGAATCCATTACGGCCGCGCAGACCGTGGTACGCAGCCGCGCCCGCAGCCTGGGCATCCCGCTGGACTTCCACGAGAAGCACGACACCCATATCCACATGCCGGAAGGGGCGACCCCCAAAGACGGCCCTAGCGCTGGCGTAGGCATGTGCACGGCGCTGGTATCAGCGTTGACCGGCATTCCTGTGCGCGCCGATGTGGCGATGACCGGAGAAATTACCCTGCGTGGCCAGGTATTGGCGATCGGTGGTCTGAAAGAGAAATTACTCGCTGCGCACCGAGGTGGAATCAAGACCGTGATCATTCCTGAAGAGAATGTTCGCGACTTGAAGGAAATTCCTGACAATATCAAGCAGGATCTTCAGATTAAACCGGTTAAATGGATTGACGAGGTCCTGCAAATTGCGCTGCAATACGCGCCGGAGCCCTTGCCGGATGTGGCCCCGGAGATCGTCGCGAAGGACGAAAAACGCGAGTCCGATTCCAAGGAAAGAATTAGCACGCATTAATGTGTTGGAGCCTGGGGGGCTTCCTTGACAGCTTTTTAGAGCCCTTGTTATAAAGCGGCTCTTAAGTGTCTGTAGGCCATTCAGCACTGGTTTTGCTTTTTACCAAAAAACTTAGAATCATACTCAATAGATATATAAGGGGACTTAGAGTGAACAAGTCGGAACTGATTGATGCTATCGCTGCATCCGCTGATATCCCGAAAGCTGCTGCTGGCCGTGCGCTGGACGCAGTAATCGAATCCGTCACTGGCGCTCTGAAGGCCGGCGACTCCGTGGTACTGGTAGGCTTCGGTACTTTCTCTGTGACTGACCGCCCAGCTCGCACTGGCCGTAACCCACAGACCGGCAAAGCACTGCAAATCGCTGCTGCCAAGAAACCAGGTTTCAAAGCCGGTAAAGCCCTGAAAGAAGCCGTTAACTAAGCTTCGTTCAAGCCTTTGCTTACCCGGGTCGGACGCAGGTCTGGCCTGGCAGCGGAGCGGTAGCTGACCCACGTATCGGGTCGCCACGCCGGGGGTGCAGATTCGAACCCCCGTCCGCTCCGCCAGTTACGAGAAGGCGCATCCTCGGATGCGCCTTTCTTCTATCCGGACTCTACCCACGCTCCACGGTTGCCTAATTTTTGAAGTTCAACCGTTTCTGGGGGACGCATGCTGCAAAATATCAGGGACAATTCACAAGGCTGGATTGCCAAGACCATTATCGGGATCATCGTCGCTTTGATGGCGTTCACCGGTATCGAAGCCATTTTCCAGGCTTCGGGTAATAACAAGCAGGACGTGGCCAAGGTCAACGGTGAACAAATCACCCAGACCGAGCTGAGCCAGGCTGTCGATATGCAACGGCGCCAGCTGATGCAACAGTTGGGTAAGGATTTCGATGCTTCCCTGCTCGACGAAAAACTGCTGCGCGATGCTGCCCTCAAGGGCCTGATCGATCGCAAGCTGCTGCTGCAAGGCGCTGCCGATTCCAAGTTCGGCTTCTCGGAAGCTGCGCTGGATCAGGTGATCCTGCAGACGCCGGAATTCCAGGTGGACGGCAAGTTCAACGCCGAACGCTTTGACCAAGTGATCCGCCAGCTGGGCTATAGCCGCATGCAATTCCGTCAGATGCTGACCCAGGAAATGCTGATCGGCCAGGTTCGCGCAGGCATCGCCGGCAGCGGGTTTGTGACCGACGCCGAGGTGCTGGCATTTGCCCGTCTGGAAAAACAGACCCGCGATTTCGCCACCGTCAACATCAAGGCTGATCCCGCGGCGGTGAAACTCACCGACGATGAGGTCAAAGCCTACTACGACCAGCACGCCAAAGAGTTCATGACCCCGGACCAAGTGGTCATCGACTATCTGGAATTGAAGAAGTCTTCCTTCTTCGACCAGGTGACTGTCAAGGACGATGAGCTGCAGGCTGCCTACGAGAAGGAAACCGCCAACCTCGCTGAACAGCGTCGTGCCGCGCATATCCTGATTGAAGTCAACGACAAGGTCACCGAGGCGCAAGCCAAGGCCAAGATCGAAGACATCCAGGCGCGCCTGGCCAAGGGTGAGAAGTTCGAAGCTCTGGCCAAGGAGTTCTCCCAGGATCCAGGTTCGGCCAACAATGGCGGCGACCTCGGTTTTGCTGGCCCTGGTGTTTACGACCCGGACTTCGAAACCGCCTTGTACGGCTTGAAGCAAGACCAGGTGTCGGCGCCGGTGCGCACCACCTTCGGTTGGCACCTGATCAAGTTGCTGGGCGTTGAAGCGCCTGAAGTGCCATCGTTCGCCAGCCTGAAAGACAAGCTGACCCGCGAGCTCAAGGCACAGCAGGTTGAACAGCGTTTTGTCGAAGCGACCAAGCAATTGGAAGATGCGGCATTCGAAGCCTCTGACCTGGCTCAGCCGGCGTCTGACCTGAAGCTGACCGTCCATACCTCCGCGCCGTTTGGCCGCGAAGGTGGCGAAGGTGTAGCGGCCAACCGTGCCGTGGTCACTGCCGCATTCAGCCCGGAAGTGCTGGATGAAGGTGCCAACAGCAGCGCCATCGAACTGGACCCGGAAACCATCATCGTGCTGCGTGCCAAGGAGCATCTCAAGCCGGCCCAACTGCCGCTCGAGAAGGTCGAGGCGGCCATTCGCACCCAGATGACCAAGGAGCGCGCAAGCGCTGCTGCCAAAGCCCGTGCCGACGAGTTGATCGCCAGCCTGCGTGATGGCAAGACCGCGCTGGACCAGCCGGTTGACGGTCAGGCTTGGAAGGTGACTGAGGCGGCTACCCGTGGTCAGGAGTCTATCGACCCGGCCGTGCTGCAAGCCTTGTTCCGCATGCCCAAGCCGGCGGCCAAGGACAAGCCTACCTTCACCACCGTGACCCTGCGCGATGGCAGCCTGATGATCGTGCGCTTGAACGGCGTGAACGAAGCGGCGGCCCCTACGGACGAAGAAAAGGCGCAATACCGCCGCTTCCTCGCTTCCCGTATTGGCCAGCAGGACTTCGCGGCCTACCGCAAGCAGCTGGAAACCCAGGCAGACATCAAGAAGTACTGATGCCGGCCTGAATAAAAAGACCCCGACCTGAAAAGGCCGGGGTCTTTTTTTGCCCTTGATAAAGTGAGTGCTGAATGCGCTTTAGGCGTTCTTGGCTGCAAACTTGAGCTTGCCCCACGTCAACCCGATCACCGCCGCCAGGGTTGAAGCCGCCAATACGCTCAGCTTCGCAGCCGACAGCAGGGCCGGGTCGGAAAATGCCAGGGACGAGATAAAGATCGACATGGTGAAACCGATCCCCGCCAACAGCCCTACCAGGCCAACGCCCGTCCAGTTCACACCGTCCGGCAGCTTGCAGATGTTGAGCTTGACCAGCGCCAGGCTCGCCAGCATCACGCCCAGAGGCTTGCCGAGCACCAGGGCGAAGACGACACCCATAAATACGCCATGGGCCAGCGGGTCATCCAGATTGAAACCGTCCAGGCTCACACCGGCGTTGGCCAATGCAAACAGCGGCATTACGCCGAACGCGACCCAGGGGTGCAGCGCCGATTGAACACGCTGCACTGGCGGCAGTATTTCCCGTTGAGCTTCGCGCAATTGTTTGAGGGGCGTGGCGACTTGCTGGGCCCCTTCGGCTGGCTGCGAGAACCGGTCCATCAGCTCGTTGAAGGTGCGTTCGATGGTTTCCAGCGGGCGTTCCCGGGTGGGCTTGGAATTGACGGGGGTCATCAAGCCAAGGATCACCCCGGCGAGTGTTGGGTGCACGCCGGTCTTGAGCAGGCCAAACCACACGATAGCGCCTGGCAGCAGGTAGATCGCCGCCTTGCTGATGCCCATGCGTTGGAACACCAACACCAGGGCCAGCCCGCCGACAGCAATCACCAAGCCCATGTAGTCGAGGCTGGCGGTGAAAAAGATCGCGATGATCAGAATCGCCACGATGTCATCGATGATCGCCAAGGCCAGCAGCAGGATGCGCACGCCACTGGGAATCGATTTGCCCAGCAGCGCGAGCACGCCCACGGCAAAGGCGATGTCGGTCGCGGTGGGGACCGCCCAGCCACTCGCGGCGGGGGTGCCGTGGTTGAGCAGGGTGTAGATGAGGGCGGGCATCAGCACACCGCCCAACGCCGCGCCCAACGGCAGCGTGGCCAGCTTCAGGTTAGCGAGGGCGCCGTCTTTGATTTCCTGGCGGATCTCGGCACCGACTACCAGAAAGAAAATGGTCATCAGCCCGTCATTCACCAGAAAATGCAGGGAGCGCGACACGCTGTAATCGCCCAGCCCGAGGGTGATGGGCGTGTTCCAGAAATGCTCGTAGGTCGCGGCGGCGGGGCTGTTGGCCCACACCAGCGCGACGATGGCGGCGAGCAGCAGCACGATACCGCTGACGGCTTCGATGTGTGAAAAGCGCTCAAGGGCGGACAGCGCGCCCTCAGTCAAACGTTGGGGGCGGGGAATGGCGGGGTGTTTATCAGGCACGACAAATCTCCATTGGCGGCCCGACCAATGCTTGGCTTTTAACCTGCGCCGTGCTTTATGCAACAACGCACCCAGGGGCGATGATAGGAAGGTGAGGAATAAGTTGTAAACAAGCTTGTCATCGCGCGGGCAGCGCTTTACCCCGGATTGCACCCAGCGCCAACACGATCAATCCTAGAACTGCCCATGGAAATGCCACGACGCCCCAACGTTCGAGCAAGAGCCCGCCCACTAATCCACCTCCGGCGATGCCCAGGTTCCATACCGTAACCAACATCGATTGGGCGGTATCGGCCGAGTTGCCAGCCGACTTGGCCAGCGCGGTTTGCAATAGCGCTGGGAGGCCACCGAAGGCGAGCCCCCACAACGCCACGCTGACGTAAATGGCGACTACGCAGTTGAACCATAGTCCGAGCAGCAGGGCCGCAACGGCGAACATCGCGCAACTGATGAGGGTCAGCAGCCTCAGGTGCCGGTCAATCCAGATGCCTACCAGCCAAATGCTCAGCAGGGCCATCAGGCCGAACACCAGCAGCACGCGATCAATCTCGCGGTCGATACCGGCGGGCACCAGCAAAGGGGCGATGTAGGTATAGAGAATGTTATGCGCGAGCACGTAGGTAAAGGTCACCCAGAGCACCGGCCGGATGCCTGGCAACGCCAGTACCTGACGTAAGCCGAGGCGTTTGCTTGGCGGTTCACCGGCAAAATCCGGCAGTTGCCAACGCGCCCAAATCAGCAGTAACAGGGTCAGGCCAGTCATGATGGCAAAACTGGCGCGCCATCCGACAAGCGTGCCCAGCAGGGTGCCGGCGGGCACGCCGAGGGACAAGGCCAGCGGCGCACCCAGCATGGCCACGGCAATCGCCCGGCCCTGCAGATGAGGTGCGACCATACGACTGGCGTAACCCGCCAACAAGGCCCACAGCAAGCCAGCGAACACACCGGCGAAAAATCGTGCAGCCAAGGTCAAGCCATAGTGGCTGGAGAACGCGGTGACGCTGTTAACCAATGCAAAACCGCCGATGGCGATCAACAGTAGCGGCCGCCGGCGCCAACCCCGGGTCAGCAATGTCAGGGGGATAGCAGCAAGCAACGAGCCGAGCGCATAGAGGGTCACCAGTTGCCCGACCAGGGCCTGGGAGACCCCAAGCCCAGCACCGATTTGCGGTAATAAGCCGGCGGGCATCGCCTCGGTCAGGATGGTGATAAAGCCGGCGCAGGCCAACGCCAGCAGACCGGCCAGGGGCAGGCGTTCAGCGTGGGGCGCTGTATCGACCAATAGGGGACTGTCGTTCATGGGCGCTCTCCTTGAAAGGGCAAGGAGCCAGGGTAGGGGGCTGCGAGGCGCGGAAAAACAGGCTAAGGTTCCGAACTTATCGGACGTTGATGTCCGCAATCGGTAAAGGCATCACCATGGACAATCTGGGCAGCCTCTCGGTTTTTGTGCAGGTCGCGCAAACCCTCAGCTTTACCGCTGCGGGCCGCGTACTGGGCGTGTCATCGTCGGCGGTGGGTAAAAGCATTGCGCGGATGGAGGAGCGCCTGGGCGTCAGGTTGTTTCATCGCAGCACCCGCAGTATCACCCTGACCAGCGAGGGCGCGCTGTTCCTGGAGCGTTCGCGGCGCATCCTGGCGGAACTGGAGGCGGCCGAACAGGAGTTGACTGAGGTCACTGCCAGCCCTCGCGGCAAGCTGCGGATCAGTGTGCCCCAAGTGCGCGGCTTGTTGATGCCGGTGATCAGCGATTTTATGCGCGCCTACCCGGACATTGAGTTGGATGTGGATTTTTCCGACCGCATGGTGGACGTGATAGAGGAGGGCTTCGACGCGGTGATTCGCACTGGCAAGCCAGAAGATTCGCGCTTGATGGTGCGCCATCTAGGGCATTACCAGTTGGTTCTCGTCGGTACGCCCGGCTATTTCGACCAGCATGGTACGCCCCATCGGCCACAGGACCTGAATCATCACGCCTGCCTGCGGCACAAATTCTGCGCCACCGGCAAGCTGGAGCCCTGGCCACTGCGTCCTGTCCCGGGGGCTGCGGAACTGAACCTGCGCGCACCGCTGGTCAGCACCACCATCGAGTCCCTCAATCATGTGGTGCAAGAAGGACTGGGCATTGCGTGCCTGCCGGACTACATGGTCAACCAGGCCGTACAACATGGGCGTTTGCGACGGGTGCTGGATGAGCACCTCGAACATCGCGGCAGTTTCTGGTTGCTGTGGCCGGCCAGTCGCCATGCTTCGGCCAAGCTGCGGGCCTTTATCGATCATATGTGCGCCGGGCTTTTTCCTACTGACGCCGCTGTCTGAGCTTGAGATGTTTTACCGACAGGAATCGCGCTTCAATGTCGCGTTCTGTTGCACAATACCGTCCGGACCGTTTTCTTCAGGATTTTCAATGTCGACATCATTTCACTTGCGCAATCTCGGGTTGGCGCTGGTGCTGGCGGGCGCCGCGGGCTGCTCGTCACCCAAGACCGCTATCTATGAACATGAGAATTTCGACGATTCCGGTACGTTTTCCCGCGATTACCCGGTCAGCGATGTGGCGGCCTGTGAAGCTGCGCGCCGTGCCCTGCTGAGCCAGGGCTACATTATCACCAGCAGCGATCCGAAACTGGTGGCCGGCAACAAGAGTTTCCAGCAGACCGGCGAGACCCACCTGCAGATCAGTTTCAATGTGGTGTGCGCTGCTGATGGCAAGGGCAGCAATCACTCGACGATGTTTGCCAATGCCTTGCAGGACCGCTATGCGCTGAAGAAGGTCAACAACTCCGCGAGCCTCGGTGTAGGCGTGCTGGGCTCGGTGTCGATGCCGATTGGCTCCACCGACGACTCGATGGTGAAGGTGGCAAGCGAGACCGTCTCGGCACCGAAGTTCTACGAGCGTTACTTTGCGTTGGTGGACGTGTTCCTGCCGCAGGAAGTAAAGCAGGCCGAGCATATCCCCGAGCAGCCCAAGGCTGACCTGGGCGTGCCTGAACCCAAGGCCGCTCCGGCACCCGAGAAGGTCGAAGCGCCGAAGGAGGTGCCTGTAGCGCCTGCCGCTGCAGAGCCGCTTGCGCCGCCACCTGAGGCTGCACCGATTGCACCGGTGACAGAGCCCGCTCCGGTTGCGCCGGCGCCGACTGATCCTGCCTTGCCGGCCCCGACAGAAGCGATTCCACCGCTTCCGATGCCTGCGCAATAACGCAATGCTCTTTTAATGTGGGAGCGGGCTTGCTCGCGAATACGGCGTAACAGTCGCCAGGTGTGTTGAATGACACACCGCTTTCGCGAGCAAGCCCGCTCCCACATTTTGACCGAGGTTGCGGTTAAGTTAAATCCAGTGATCGCCGCTACGTTTAATCCTGAAGAGCAGGAATGTCACGACGTCGACATTTTTTCGTCATGACGGCACTTTAGGCTGGGTTCGCAGGTCATTAATCTGCAACCGCTTTCAACACGAAAAGGAGTCCACCATGGATGATTACCAGGAAGAGCTGCTGGAGTACCAGGCATTCGAATTGGACCCGCTGGATCCGGTCGACGATGCCACCGAGCTGTAACGCTGACTTCAGGCGGAATGCCGCTGACTGCGGCGAAATTCCCCTGGGGTCTGGTTGTTCCAGCGTCTGAAGGCCCTTTGGAAGGCTTGGGCCGAAGCAAAACCGAGCAAGTAGGCGATCTCGCCGAACGCCAGTTCCGTATCGCGAATGTAGGTCATGGCCAGGTCGCGACGGGTGTCATTGAGGATCGCGCGAAACTGCGTGCCTTCCTCGGCCAGTTTGCGCCGCAATGTCCAGGTTGGCAGCTTCAAGCGTGCCGCCACTTCCTCCAGGTCGGGTTCCCGGCCGCCATTGAGCATCGGCCCGAGCAAACGGGTAATGCGCTCGCGCAGGCTGCGGGTGCGGGTCAATTGCTCTAATTCCCTTTCACACAGCTGTAGCAACAGGTGCCAGGTGCTTGGGCAATGCTGCGGGTTGCGCAGCGCCAGGGTGGGTTGGCTGAGGCGCAGTTGATTGACCTCGGCGCCGAAGTGGACCACGCCCTCTCCCAACACCCTGTAGTGGTCGTGGTAGTCCGGCGCGTCGAATTCGATTTCAATCCGCTGGGCCTGCACCGGCTGTTGCGCCAGGCCAGACAATTGCTGCAGCCAGCCGGCGATGATCGAATCCACCACAAAGCGGTTGTAGGCGTTATAGGGGCTGATGGAATAAAACCGCAGCCACGCGCCTTCAGCGTCTTCATGAAAGCTTGATTGCCCGCGATAGTTGGAGCCGTACAGCGCTTCAAAGCGTGTGAGCGTGCGCGCCGCTTCGCGCACTGTGGGCGCTTGGGCGGCGGTGACGCCGGCAAGACCAGCCTGGCTCAAGCGGCTGAGCTGGCCCATACGCAGGCCCAGGCCGGGGTTGCCGGTCAGTTGGATGGCCGCGTGGCCCAGGCGCATGTAGCGCGGGATCGACAAGCGTGCGCCGGCCTCAGTCAGGCGAGCTGGATCAAGGCCGTATTGCAGCAGCAGGGGCTGTGGGTCCAGGCCGTGGCTGTGGATGGCGTCGGCCAGGGTGTGCACGAAGCCCACCGACAGATCCCCCAGGCGCACCGGCTTCAAGGCGCTACAGCCAGATATTCAGCAAGCGCGCACCACGGGCGTCGCCATCGGCGAAGACTTGCCCATTGCGGCTGAGAAAACTCTGGCCGGCGCTGCCCAGGTCCCAGAATTGCCCGCGCAGAAAGACGCTCATGCCCGCGGTGGCTTCGCTGACAGGTGGCTGGCTGATCAGGGTAAGACGACGCCAGGCCGCGCCCTCACTGGTTTCTTCGGGCTTGAGGCTCACTTCTGAGGGCGTAGATACGCTCTTGAAACCGCGCCACGGACGCTCCCAGGTATCGCGGCCGGTGACAAAAGCGGGTACCGCGATCAATTGCGCGCCTTGCTCGTTGAGCTTGCGGTAGTTGTCCGGGTACCAGCTGTCGCTGCCGACCAGGATGCCCAGGCGCCCGGCGGGGGTGTCGACAACGTTGACGACATGCTCATCGCCCGGCTCGATAAAGCCACGCTCATCGTAGATCGGGTAAAGCTGGCGCTGCGGCTGGCCCAGCGGCAAGCCGTCGGCGGCAAACACCACGCTGACGTTGTACAGCGCGCCGTGGCCGATCTCCAGTTGTCCCTGGATCACGCTTGGGTTGGGCAGGGCGATGGAGCCGGCCACCAGGGTCACGCCAAATTCTTTGGCGAGGCCGCCAAACAACACTTGATAGTCGCGGGCCATGGCCGGGGCTTTCATGCGCAGGTATGCATCGTCCATGCGGTTGTCGCCGGTGGCGCTGATCCAGGCTTTGGCAAATTGCAGCGGGTTGCTGATCGACAGCCAGTTCATGGCGTCCTTGAGGTGAGCGGCCTGGTACAGCTCATTCTTCTCTGCGCCGAGCATCAGCCAGGTGCCGATATGTTCCGGCAGCACCACCACGGTCTTGGCATTGATCAGCCCAAGGTCCCGGGCATTTTGCAGGTAGGCCGACAGCTTCAGGTGCAGGCGTTCCAGGCTTTGGTAATCGGCAGGGAACAGTTCCGGCTGGATGCCCAACAGGTTGCCCCGGTCGGCCGGTTCGCCCTCGTTGACGGCGAGGGTGATGCGCAGGTCGGACAGGTAATGCGCCACGGGGCGCTCCTGGGTCCAGACCAAGTACGCGGCGAGGGAGGCAACCAGGGCCATGATGACGGTGAACGCTAGAAGTTTACGCATGGGGCAACAGACAACAGACCAGGTGCAGGGTTCGCGACTAGGGTAGGGCCCATGGCGTGGCTTGCCAAGGGGCACTGTGCATTTGGATCAATAACTTGTCAGTTTCAGTCATTGAGCCGTCGTCCACCGCCTCTTAGTCTGTGGGACATAAACCGATGGCACGCCGTTCGAGCGCGCCACGTCCCGTGATGATCCGTTGTGGAGCTGTACCATGACCGCTGCTGCCTACCCGCACCTGCTGGCCCCGTTGGACCTGGGTTTTACCACCTTGCGCAACCGTACCCTGATGGGCTCGATGCACACTGGCCTGGAAGAAAAGCCCGGCGGTTTCGAGCGTATGGCCGCTTACTTTGCCGAGCGTGCCCGTGGCGGCGTGGGCCTGATGGTCACCGGCGGTATCGGCCCCAATGACGAGGGCGGCGTGTACGCCGGTGCAGCCAAGCTGACCACCGAAGAAGAGGCGCGCAAGCACAAGATCGTCACCCAGGCCGTGCACGACGCGGGTGGCAAGATCTGCATGCAGATCCTCCACGCCGGGCGTTACGCCTACAGCCCCAAGCAGGTGGCACCGAGCGCTATCCAGGCGCCCATCAACCCGTTCAAGCCCAAGGAATTGGATGAAGAGGGCATCGAAAAGCAGATCCAGGATTTTGTCACCTGCTCGCTGCTGGCCCAGGTCGCCGGGTATGACGGCGTCGAAATCATGGGTTCCGAAGGCTATTTCATTAACCAGTTCCTTGCCGCCCACACCAACCATCGCACCGACCGTTGGGGCGGCAGCTTTGAAAATCGCATGCGCCTGGCGGTGGAAATCGTGCGCCGGGTACGCGAAGCCGTAGGCCCGAACTTCATTATCATCTTCCGCCTGTCGATGCTCGACCTGGTGGAAGGCGGCAGCGTCTGGGAAGAAATCGTGCAGTTGGCCAAAGCCATCGAACAGGCCGGCGCGACGCTCATCAACACCGGTATCGGCTGGCACGAAGCCCGCATCCCGACCATCGCCACCAAGGTACCCCGTGGTGCGTTCAGTAAAGTCACGGCCAAATTGCGCGGTTCGGTACAGATCCCGCTGATCACCACCAACCGCATCAACACTCCGGAAATTGCTGAGCAGATCCTGGCCGAAGGCGACGCCGATATGGTCTCGATGGCGCGGCCGTTTCTCGCCGACCCCGAGTTCGTCAACAAGGCCGCTGCCGGGCGCGCTGATGAGATCAATACCTGCATCGGCTGCAACCAGGCCTGCCTGGACCACACCTTTGGCGGCAAGCTCACCACCTGCCTGGTCAACCCGCGGGCGTGCTACGAAACCGAACTCAATTACCTGCCGGTCAAGCAGATCAAAAAGGTCGCGGTCGTCGGCGCAGGCCCCGCGGGTCTGGCCGCTGCCACCGTGGCCGCCGAGCGCGGGCATCAAGTGACCTTGTTCGACTCGGCCAGCGAGATCGGCGGCCAGTTCAATATCGCCAAGCGCGTGCCGGGCAAGGAAGAGTTCTTCGAGACCCTGCGTTATTTCAAACGCAAATTGCAGACCACCCACGTCGAGCTGTGCCTCAACACCCGTGTGGACGTTGCGCAACTGGTAGCGGGTGGTTATGACGAGGTGATCCTGGCCACCGGCATCGCACCGCGTACCCCGGCGATTCCCGGTGTCGACAACGCCAAGGTCCTGAGTTACCTGGACGTGATCCTTGAGCGCAAGCCGGTGGGCAAGCGCGTGGCGGTGATCGGCGCCGGTGGCATCGGTTTTGACGTGTCTGAATTCCTCGTGCACCAAGGCGTCTCCACCAGCCTGGATCGCGAGGCGTTCTGGAAAGAATGGGGCATCGACACCCAACTGCAAGCCCGTGGCGGCGTGGCCGGGATCAAACCCGAGCGCCATACACCGGCCCGTGAAGTGTTCCTGCTGCAACGCAAGGCTTCCAAGGTGGGCGACGGCCTGGGCAAGACCACGGGCTGGATCCACCGCACCGGCTTGAAGAACAAGCAGGTGCAGATGCTCAACAGCGTTGAGTACCTGAAGATCGACGATGAAGGCTTGCATATCCGCATCGGCGCTGAGGGCGAGCCGCAAGTCCTGGCGGTGGACAATATCGTCATCTGCGCCGGCCAGGACCCGCTGCGCGAATTGCACGACGGCCTGGTCGCAGCCAACCAGAACGTGCACCTGATCGGCGGCGCCGATGTGGCGGCCGAACTGGACGCCAAGCGCGCCATCAACCAGGGCTCGCGCCTGGCGGCCGAGTTGTAAGGCGACAATAGGGGCGGTGTTAGACTACCGCCCCTTTTTTCATGCAGATGCGCCCACATGGGTCCTTTCGACTGGCTGCCCCACGCGCCCCTTGAATCTTTGCAGTTGGATTGGCTGAACGGAGTCGAGCTGGCCGTGCTGCGCCTGGACCGTATCGATCCGCTGATCAGCGGCAACAAGTGGTTCAAGCTCACCGAGCACTTGGCCCAGGCACGACACGCAGGCGCCACGGGAGTGATGAGTCTCGGCGGTCCCTACTCCAACCATCTGCATGCACTGGCGGCGGCGGGCAAGCGCTTTGGTTTTCCCACGGTCGGCCTGCTGCGGGGCCATCCTCAAGACACCCCCACGGTTCTCGACCTCACAGCCTTCGGCATGCAACTGCATTGGCTCGGTTATGGCGGTTATCGGGCGCGGCATGAAGCGGGTTTCTGGTTGCCTTGGCGTGAGCAGTATCCCGACTTTTATCCGATACCCGAAGGCGGCGGTGGGCTGGCCGGTGCGCAGGGCTGTGGCGTGTTGGTCGAGCAGGCGCGGGCGCAGTTGGGCAGCCTCGGTTGGACCGATTACGACGCCTGGTGGCTGGCGGCAGGTACCGGCACGACAGTGGCGGGGCTGGCACTGGCGGAGGCGGGTGCGCATCGGGTGTATGGTGCTCTGGCGGTGCCGGATGATCACGGTGTAGCGCAGAACGTGAGTGCTATCGTGCAGGACGGTTATGCGTTGCTGGACGCCAGTCGCGGTGGCTTTGCCAAGGTCGATCCGCTGTTGTTGGACTTCATCCAGTGCACCGAGCAAGCATGCGGTCTACCGTTGGAACCGCTCTACACCGGCAAGGCGCTGCTGGCATTGAAACAGCAGATCGAGGCCGGACGCTTTGCCCCCGGCACGCGCCTGATCTTCATCCACACCGGCGGCCTGCAAGGCCGCCGAGGCTTCAGCGACTGACGCAAACCCCTTGTGGGAGCGGGCTTGCCTGCGAAGGCGGTAGTGCAGTAGGAGATACTGTGACTGACACACCGCCTTCGCGGGCAAGCCCGCTCCCACAGGGGAGTTGCGCTTAACTGATGGCCTGAGTTCAGTCGATGAATGGGTTGGCTTAAAGCCTCCTCCCACCCGGCATCATGCGCAGCGCCGTGTTATCGCGCACCACATAATGATGAAAGATCCCCGCCAGTGCATGCAGCCCGATCAACCAATAGCCGACCTGGGCGAACAGCACATGCCAGCCTTCAATCTCCTCGGCCAGCGCCTTGTTTTCCGCGATCAGCGGCGGCAATTCCATTCCATAGAACATCACCGAATGCCCTTTGGCACTGACGATCAACCAACCGGCAATCGGCAACCCGATCATCAACGCATACAGCGCCCAGTGCATCAGCTTCGCCAGCAGATTCTGCCATTGCGGCGGTGCCGGCACGATCTTCGGCGCCACCCCCAGGCTGCGTGCGAACAGGCGCAGCCATACCAGCACAAACACGGTAAGGCCGAGCATAAAGTGCATTTCCACAATCAGCGTGCGTGCGCCGCTGCCTTTGAGGAATTGCCCGCGCAGTTCAATGCAGGCGTAGACCACCGCCAGCAGCACCACCATCAACCAGTGCAACGCAATGGACATAGTGCTGTAGCGCGTATCGGAATTTTTCCAGGGCATCGCTGTGTTCCTCACTCATCAGGGCATACCTCCATTCTTTAGCGATGGAGTGCATTAACTGTATGCCTGTTTTGAGCGCTGCGCTTGTTGCCAATGCCCTTGTCTTGACTTCGGTCAGTAGGCCTGCGGCATTTCCCCGCGGGCCAGGCGCTGGTTGATGTCACTAATGACCCGTGGCAGATCGGTGATGGTGTCAATCAGGTAGTGTGGACGTGAAGCTTCGAACATCGCCTCGATGCGCTGGCGCTCGCTGGCCAGTGTGTCGCTGTCCAGGGCGCGGAATTGCTCGTAGGTGAGGCCCAGCGCGTTGCCCGAGCAGGTCAGGGCCACGGTCCACATGCCGGCACGTCGGCCTTCGAGAATGCCCGGCACGGTGTCGTCGACCTTCACGCAGGCGGCCACATCATCAATACCCAGGGCGATCACGTTGGCCAGTGCCTGGGCCGGCCAAGGGCGACCGTTGGGGACTTCGTCGGTAGCCACGACGTGGTCGGCGACGTAGCCGTTGGTGGCAGCCAGGGCCACGACCTTGTCCATCACCTGCTTGGGGTAGCCAGAGCAGGAGCCGATCTTGATGCCTTGGCCGCGCAGGGCGGCGATGGTGTCGAGGGCGCCGGGGATCAGGGCCGAGTGTTCAGCGATCTTCTCGATCTGCAGCGGCATGAAGCGCTGGTAGATGGCGGTCACGTCGTCGTCGGTCGGCGAGCGGCCGAACGCCTTGCGGTAGCGTTCGGCAACCTGCGGCTGGTCGCAGAGGGTACGGATATGGTCCCACTTGCCCATGCCCATCGGGCCACGGGCTTCCTCGATAGACACCTGCACGTCGAACTCGGCGAAGGCCTCGACAAAAATCTGCGTGGGGGCGAAGGAGCCGAAATCGACTACGGTGCCGGCCCAGTCGAGGATAACGGCCTGGAGGGTGTTGGGGTTTTGATAGTTCATGGTTCAGATCCTGTGGGTAATGACATTCATCTATGTAGGAGCGAGCTTGCTCGCAAAAAACATCCAGGCACCGCGTTGACTCAGGATGCCCGCGTTATCGTTAACGCTCTTCGCGAGCAAGCTCGCTCCTACACATTTCTTGCAGCACATCGCCGATTGCCTTGACCGCTGCGCGCATGCCGGCTGCGTCGACATGGCCGATGCAGCCCACGCGGAAGGTTTCCACCTGGGTCAATTTGCCGGGGTACAGGATGAACCCCTTGGCCTTGACCCGTTCGTAGAAGTCTTTGAACCGGTAGCGCGGGTGGTCGGGAGCGTGGAAGGTGGCGATGATCGGTGCTTGGATCGCCGCTGGCAGAAAACTGCGCAGGCCCAGTTCGGCCATGCCGTCCAGCAATGCCTGGCAGTTATTCGCATAGCGCTGGTGACGCGCGGGCAGGCCGCCTTCTTCTGCGTATTGCAGCAGCGCCTCATGCAGGGCGGCAACCACGTGGGTGGGCGGGGTGAAGCGCCATTGTCCGGTCTTGGCCATATAGGTGTGCTGGTCGAACAGGTCCATCGCCAGGGAATGGCAGTTGCCCTGGGCCGCAGCCAGCGCCGCTTTTTCGGCAAAGACAAAGCCCATCCCCGGCACGCCTTCCAGGCATTTGCCCGAGGCGGCAATCAGCGCGTCGAAGGGGATTTCACGGGCATCAATCGGTAGCGCGCCGAAGGAACTCATGGCGTCGATGATCAGGCGCTTGCCGTGGCGTTTGACCACCTCGGCGATCTGCGGCAACGGATTGAGAATGCCGGTGCTGGTTTCGCAATGGATCAGCGCGACGTGGGTGATGGCGCTGTCGGAGCTCAACAGGCGATCCACATCGGCGGCAGTGGTGGGCTCGTCTTCGGCGGTTTCAAAGGTGCTGAATTCGCGGCCAAGCACCTCGCAGATTTTCGCCAGGCGCTTGCCGTAGGCGCCGTTGATCAACACCAGCACCTTGCCATTGCGGGGAACCAAGGTGCCGATCGCCGCTTCGACGGCGAAGGTGCCGCTGCCTTGCAGCGGCACGCAGTGGTGGCTGTCCGCACCGTTGAGGATCGCCAGCAGCTGCGTGCACACACTGGCTGTGAGCTGGTTGAAGCGGTCGTCCCACGACCCCCAATCCACCATCATCGCCTGGCGGGTGCGGGTCGAGGTGGTCAGGGGGCCGGGGGTCAACAGGATCGGCGCGGCAGTGGGCATGTCAAATCCTCGCAAGGTGTTGGGGTTCAAGCTACGGCGCCTAAATTGCAGTTTGGCTTGTCATCAATCAAATTGTTTGTTGTTATGCGAGCTATCAGTGAGGCCGATAACGATGAACCTTTTTCAACTGCGTGCATTCGATGCCGTGGCCCGCGAGGGCAGTTTTACCCGTGCGGCGGCTCGGCTGTTTATCAGCCAGCCGGCGGTGACCGGGCATATCAAGGCGCTTGAGGAGCACTACCAGATCCCGCTGTTGCGCCGCACCGCCCGCCGGGTGGAGTTGACCGAGGAGGGCGCACGCCTGGCGGCCATCACGCGGGCGATCTTCGGTTTGGTCGACGAGGCGCAAACCATGCTGGAGGCCAACCGCCAGTTGCTCACCGGGCGCCTGGAAGTGGCGGCGGACGGCCCGCATTTGGTCATGCCGATGATCGCCAGCCTGCGCGCGCGCTACCCTGGCATTACCGTGAACCTGCGTTTGGGCAATGCTCAGGAAACCCTGGCGGCGCTGCTGTCCGAACATGCCGATGTGGCGGTGCTCACCGAGGTGGAGCCGCGCAATGGCCTGCACTTGCAACCCCTGGACGAGTCACGGATTTGCGCCTTGGTGCCGGCTGCGCATCCATGGGCCAGGCAGGCCAGCGGTATTGAACTGGCGCAGCTGCATGAGGTGATCATGGTGCTGCGCGAGCCCAGTTCTATCACCCGGCGCACCTTTGATGACGCGTGCCTTGCGGCGAATGTGCAACCCAAAGTGCTGCTGGAACTGGACAGTCGTGAAGCCGTGACCGAAGCGGTGGCGGCAGAGTTAGGGGTGGGCGTGGTGTCGTCGATGGAGGTCAGCCCGGACCCGCGTGTACAGGCGGTACCGATCCTGGGCGATGGCCTGCTGAACCGGCACATGCTCGGCTGCATGGAGCGGCGCCGCTCGCTGCGCTTGATTCAGGCGTTTTTCGAGTTGGCGTGAAGGCTCTCACGCACGATCTCCAGGAAGGTCGCGACCACGCGGCGTGAACTCTGCTCTTTCAGGCACACCAGGGTTTCTTTCATGCGTTGTGTGCAATCGCGGATCGGCATGGCGTATACCCGCGCGTCGGCGCCGAACTCTGCCGCCGACACCACGCCCACGCCAATTCCCACCACCACGGCTTCCCGGGCGGCTTCGCGGCCTTCCACCTGGATGGCCGGGCGAATGCGCAGGCCGGCCTGGCGCATTTCCTGCTCCAGGGTTTGACGGGTGACTGAGCCGGTTTCCCGCAGCACCAGCGGAGTGTTATCGAGGTCGGCCAGGCAAATCGATTCGCGCCCGGCCCAGGCATGGTCACGTGCGACAAAAGCCAGAAGTTGATCGTCGGGCAGCGGCAGTGACAACAGGCGCGGATCATCGACATCGCGCCCCAACAGCGCCAGGTCGGCCTGGTAGTTGTAAAGGCGCGACAGCGACTCATCGGTGTTGCCGGTTTCGATTTTCACGCTGATCCCAGGGTAGCGCTGGCAGAAGCGCGCAATCTGCGGCAGTACGTGCACGGGTGCATCCACCGCCAGGGTAAGGGTGCCGGTGAGCAGGGCGCGCGAATCCTGCAGCAATTCTTCGGCTTCGGCTTCGATCACAAACAGGCGCTGGGTGATGCCCAGCAGGCGCTCACCCAGATCGGTCAGGCGCACCGAGCGCTTGTTGCGGTGGAACAGCAACACGCCGAAGCGCTCTTCCAGTTTGCGCACCTGGTCGGAAATCGCAGGCTGGGTCAGGAACAGGCGTTCGGCCGCCCCGGTAAAACTGCCGTGAATGGCCACCGCATGGAAGGCTTTGAGCTGGGCATGGGAAACCGACATGGCGCGTCCTCTTACAAGCTGGGCTTATATTTGAAATACGATAAATCGATTTTACCTATGAGTCAGCCATTGCTTTCATGCGCCTCAGTCGCCGTAGGTTGAGTCCTACAACCACGGCTGCCATGGGGGCAGGCACACCGCACCCATCTGACCAATACCGCGCGCTCCAAGGCCCGGCATTGCAGTGCTCAACCATAAAAACAACAGGCGTTTTCTTTCGATTCTGCCGGCACACTCACACCTGAGGTCAGAACCACCATGAATATCCCTATGGGTAGCATCAAGCGTTGGCGCGTGCAGATTTTTGCCATCACCTGGCTGGCGTATGCCGCGTTCTATTTCACCCGCAAAGCGTTTTCAGTGGCGAAGCTGGGGATCGGCGACGACCCGAGTTTCCCCCTCGACAAAATGATGATGGCCAACCTGGATGGGCTCTACCTCGCCGCGTATGCCGTAGGCCAGTTCACTTGGGGCATGCTTGCCGACCGCTTTGGACCACGGGTGGTGGTGCTCGGTGGCTTGCTGATTTCCGCAGGCGCAGCGCTGGTGATGGGCACCTTTGCCACCTTGCCGATCTTTGTTACCTGCATGTTGGTACAGGGCTTGGCCCAGTCCACTGGCTGGTCGGGGCTGTGCAAGAACCTCGGCAGTTTCTTCCCGGCCCAGCAGCGGGGGCGGGTGCTGGGGTTATGGAGTTCGTGTTACGCGTTCGGCGGATTGGTCGCGTCACCGTTTGCCGGTTGGTGGGCCTATACGCTGATCGGTAGTTGGCATGCGGCGTTTATTTCCAGTGCCGCAGTGGTAGCGGTGGTGGCCGTGCTGTTCTTTATGTTCCAGCGCAATACCCCGCAGGATGTGGGCTTGCCGGCAGTCGAGCCTGAGCCGGTGCTGAGCGCCGAGCAGTTGGCCGCCCAGCAGCGCGTCAGCGTACTCGAACCCCTGCGCGCGATCCTGCGTAACCGCACAGTGTTGACCCTGGGGCTGGCGTACTTCCTGCTCAAGCCGGCGCGCTACGCGATTCTGTTGTGGGGGCCGGTGATCGTCTACGAGCAGATGCCGTCGGTGGGCAAGGTCGGCGCCGCCATCGTGCCCACCGCGTTTGAGTTGGCTGGTTTACTGGGGCCAGTGTTGATCGGCCTGGCCTCCGACAAACTGTTCGGCGCCCGGCGCATGCCCGCCTGTGTGCTGAGCCTGTTGGCGCTGACGGTTGCCCTGGCGCTTTTCATGGGCGCGCTGCACACCGGCAGTGTGGTGCTGGTGATGACGTTGCTGTTTGTCATGGGGCTGACGCTGTATGGGCCCGACTCAATGATCAGCAGCACGGCGGCCATCGACTTCGGCACCGCCAAGGCCGGCGCTACCGCCGCGGGTTTTGTGAACGGCTGCGGTTCGGTGGGGGCGATTCTGGGTGGTTTGCTGCCAGGCTATTTCGATACCGTGACGGTATTTATCGTGTTTGCCGGTGCGGCGCTGTTTTCTTCGTTGGTGCTGATGCCCTACTGGAATGCCAGGCCCGCCGTACTGGCCCAGGCGGGGGATTTTGTGCCGGACCGCAATGCGGTGATCAAACCCTTGCGCACCTGAGTACCCTGGCCGGTTTTTTGGTGGAACGAAGCGTTCTCGCGCTATAAACTCTGCCCCCAAAGCGCCGGCCAGTAGACGTTTCGGCGCGATGGAAATAAGAGAGTGAGTCATGGGCGCACAGTGGAAAGTCAAACATAAAGAAGCGGCAGCCAATGCCAAGGGCAAGATTTTCGGCAAGCTGGTGAAAGAAATCACCATCGCCGCCCGCAACGGCGCCGATACCGCGACCAACGCGCACCTGCGCCTGGTGGTGGAACAGGCCAAAAAAGCCTCGATGCCCAAGGAAACCCTGGACCGCGCAATCAAAAAGGGCGCCGGTCTGCTCGGTGAGACCGTGCAATACCACCGCGTGACCTACGAAGGTTTCGCGCCGCACCAGGTGCCTTTGATCGTCGAGTGCGTGACCGACAACATCAACCGCACCGTGGCGGAAATCCGCGTGGCCTTCCGCAAAGGCCAACTGGGCGCTTCCGGTTCGGTGGCCTGGGATTTCAACCATGTGGGCCTGATCGAAGCATCGCCGGACACGCCGGACGCTGATCCGGAAATGGCCGCTATCGAAGCGGGCGCCCAGGACTTTGAAGAGGGTGAAGAAGGCGCCACCTTGTTCATCACCGAAACCACCGACCTGGATGCTGTGCAGAAGGCCTTGCCGGAGCAGGGCTTCACCGTGCTGTCGGCCAAGCTGGGTTATATCTCCAAGAACCCGGTCAGCGGTTTGACCGATGAGCAGATGGCAGAAGTCGAGGCGTTCCTGGAAGGCCTGGACAACCATGATGATGTGCAGGATATGTTTGTCGGCCTGGCGGGCTGATGTTTATCTGAGTACACGCGGTCAACCTATGGGAGCGGGCTTGCTCGCGAATGCGGTGTGACAGTCAACAGATGTATTGGCTGTTCCACCGCATTCGCGAGCAAGCCCGCTCCCACATTGGTTTAGTGGTGTTGCATAGATTCGAGCAAGACCTCAATTTCTTCAAAGCTCGGCCGCGCCAGCACATCCGGCTGGCAGCAGCGTTGTTGCAGTGCCTGCAAGCCTTCGTCACTGGCCTCAACCCGCGCCAACAATTCCCCCAGCAACACTCCGAACGCGCGCACTTCAATACGCTGCAGCGCACGGGTTTCCAACGTGTCCGCCGTGGCATGGAAGGAGGCCGCGCCAAAGTCTCCCAGCAAGCAATCACCTTCTGCGTTCCACAAAATATTGTGACCATACAGGTCACCATGGGTAATGCCGTGCCGATGCAGGTGCGCCGCCACCGAAGCAATGCCCCGCGCCATGCGCAGTGCCACGTCCAGGCTGAAACGGGTGGTGGGTGCGTAGACATCCCGCGTGCACGACGCCAGGCTCGGCAGGGCTGCGAGGTTGCGGTAACTGGGGTCGATCAGCTCCATCACCAGGGCGGCCTGGTTATCGGGATGGCCGACGACGCGCCCTTCAACCTTGATCAGGTTGGGATGCAGGCCGGCAGCGATGCAGGCTTGCATTTCATGCAGCGGTGAACCGTCGCTGGTGATGGTGCCCTTGTACAGCTTGACCGCGACCGGCAACGCCCGGGGTTTCCACAGCGCCTTGCGAATAATCCCCGAAGCGCCTTCGCCAAGGACTTCGCCCATGTCCAGTTCCTGCCAGGCGATGTTCGGCGTCGCCTCATCACTGCTCACCTGCACGGCCATTTCCACCGGGTTGCCGGCGTAGGCCAGCCAGGTCAGGCTCGGCAGGGTCAGCAGCCACTGCGGTAGTTGGGTGAGGCGGTTGGAGGCGATACGGATCAACTCCAGGTTTTGGCACTGGGCCAGGCTTGGCGGCAGGTCGGTCAACTGGTTACCGGCCAACATCAACTTTTGCAGTAACGGGCGCTGACCCAGTTCATCGGGCAATTGGCGGATGCAGTTGTCGGTGAGGATTAGCCAGCGCAATTGTGGCGGCAGGGCAGCGGCGGCTACCTGGCTGATCTGGTTGGCCTTGAAGCCGATCATGCTCAGCTTGGCGCACTGGCCCAGGCATTGCGGCAGTTCGGTAAAGGCGTTGTCCGAACAGAACAGCACGCGCAGGTTCGTCAGGCGGTGCAGGTCGTCGGGCAAGCTGCTCAGGGCGTTGCCGGTGAGGTTGAGGATTTCCAGCGAGTCGGCCAGTTCGAAGATTTCCCGGGGAAACTCGGTCAGCCCGCAGGCCAGGTCCAGGCGCGTAACGCCAGCCAATTGGCCAGCCTTGAGTTGGGCGAGGGTATTCATGCAGGGCGCGGTGCTCGGAAGAGGGCGTAAAAGGCGCTCATGATAGCGGCTCGGACGCGGTTTGCGGGCACAGCGTCTGCAATTGGCGCAGGCGACTGGCGGTGCGGGCGAGGTCGATGGCTTGGCCTTCCAGGCATTTATCCAAGGGCTGATGGCCGATCAGCGTCACTTGCTTGTCCTGGTCGTAGAGCACGTCTACCAGGTTGATAAAGCGCTGTTGCACGGCGATGGGGCATTCGGCCAACTGCGGCAGGCCGTCGATGATCCAGTGGTCGAAGTCCTGGCACAACAACAGGTAATCCATGACCGCCGTGAGTTGTTCGCACAGGTCATTGAAGGTGAACGCGATGGTGCGTGCCTGATGGCCTCGGCACGTTAACTGCCGAGTGCCGACCTTCAGGGTTTGCGCCGGGCAATCTGTGGCAGGCAGGCCCAGGCTTTCACGCTGGCCAGCGGTACCTGGCCAGACGTACTGGCCGCCCGTGAAGCGCTGTTGCGCGTGGGCCTGGGCCAGGCTGCGAAAGTCCTGAGGCGCACTGACTTCCAGCACCTCCATGCGCGCGGCGATCAGCTCGATCACCGGTTTGAAACGCTCGTGATACAGCGGATTGGGCAGCAAGCCTTCGGGTGGGTAGTTGGAGGTCACCAACACCAGCACACCGCGCTGGAACAGGGCCTTGAATAAACGGCTGATGAGCATCGCATCGCCGATGTCGTGCACATGGAATTCGTCGAAACACAGCACTCGGCAGCCGGCCAGCAGCTCGTCCAGCGTGACGCCCAGAGCATCATCATGTCCGCGGTGCAGGAACATGCCTTGGTGCAGCCGGGCGAAGAAAGTGTGGAAATGCACACGTTGCTTCTCGGCGATGGGCAGTGCCTGGAAAAATCCATCCAGCAGCCAGCTTTTGCCACGCCCCACCGGGCCATGCAGGTACAGGCTGCGCGTGGCCTGGCCGTTGAGCAGGTGTTGAGCTTCGCGATTCAGGGCGGTAATCGCCCGGATTTGCCCATCACTGAGGGTATAGCCCTGTTGTTCGGCCTTTTTTTTAAAATACGCCGGGATAGGCGAGGCGTCCGAGGCGTCGGTTTTTTTACCCAGCAGGCGCTGGAGCAGGGCAAGCACGGCCAAGAATAAACACTCTGTATTACGGTGGTCGCTCACTGTAGGACGCCCGATGCCATTTGACCAATAGTGAAGGGCCCCAAGCCTTGCAAACTGGCACTTTCGCGTTAACTGGCTAACCTCATACACAGTTGTCACCCCTGTATAAGGAATTGGGGCTGTGAAGGGACCGGCGGTATTGGCTGTCATGGGCACGATGCTCTGCAACACGGTGTTTGCTGCGCAACTCCAGGTGCAGGTGCGCATCGACGTGCAGCGGGGTTGCCAGTTGGTGGGCACCACCCGCAATGCGGGCATCGAGCAACTTGGCGTATTGGATTTCGGCAGCGGCCCGCGTCTGGATGACCCGGCCGGCCCCCTGAGTGCGGCCCTGATCAGCCAGCGCCAGCCGCGCCTGGAATGTAACCCCGACACGCCTTACCAAATGCGCGTTGACGGCGGCCTGCATGGCGGCGCCGGCGAAGTGCGTTATCTCGCCAATCCGGCGCCCTCCAGCCGGCCCATTCCCTATCGAATCTATGCTGACGCCGCGCGGCTGATCCCCTTGCCGGTGGACGTGCCGATCAGTGGCCGCGTGCCGGACACTGGCTCTGTCGACCTGCCGCTGTATGGGCGCATCGAACCGCTCAAGGACATCCCCGCCGTCGGCCGTTATTCCGACCTGCTCAAGGTCACGGTCACATGGTAAGCCGCTACCTGGCCGTGACGGCCCTGGGTGGCCTGCTGTTGCTGGCGGATGACGCGCAGGCGGCGGTGGTCAACGGCCAGGTCCATGCGCGGTTGGTAATCACCGCCAGTTGCGAAGTGAGCAAGGGCGTGGAAACCGCGCCGGTCACACCCGAAGGCGGCACCGCGCTGTTGGACTTTGGCAGCCAGGGGCCGACGTGGAACGAGACCTTGGACGCGGCGATCTCCGATGGCGACAAGGCGCCGCTGTCGGTGTCCTGCAATCCTTCGGTGGTCAGCAGTTTCACGGTGACCATCGACGGGGGTGCTAACGGCGACGGGACCACGCGGCGCCTGAGCAATGGCCGCCAGACCATTCCCTATCGACTGTCGGCTGACCCCCAGGGGCGCAGTGCCTACAGGATCGGCCAGCAACGCAATTTCGTCGTGACCCAGGGCACCCAGGTACCGATCCCGGTATTCGGTTCCGTGGTGGCGAATACCAGGGCCCTACCGGCCGGCCTCTACACAGACACCCTGACGGTGACTCTGGATTGGTAAACCATGAGGATGGATATCATGCATGTACTTGTATCGCGAATCGGCCTCTGTGCCCTGGGCCTGGGGCTGGCGTCCAGCCTGAACGCGGCGACCACGGTGACCGGGCAGATCAGTTCCAGCCTGACCTTGATCGCCAGTTGCCAGGTCAACGGCTCCGGGGCGGCCACCGGGTTGAATTTCGGTAGCTTGAACTTCGGCACCACCAACAGCCTGTTTACCAATGCCGACGCCCAGCTGCTCGGCGGCACCGGTACCGGCGGGGCGTTGTCGATCCTGTGTTCGGCTGGCACCGCGCCAACGATCAAGGTGCGTGCCGGCGCCCACGACGGTGCTTCCGCCGGTGGCACCCGTGCGCTGGCCGATGGCGTGGGTAACTTCGTGCCCTACGATTTCTACACTGACAGCGGGCGTTCAGCGCTGTTGGCGATTGACGGCGTGGTGACCCTCGCCACCAGTACCGGCGTGGCGCAGACCGTCAACCTTTACGGCCGGGCGGTGGGCAAGGCGGGACTGCCGGCGGGCACCTACACCGACACCGTGGCCGTGGAACTGACGTTCTAACGATGTGGCCCAGGGTGTTGCTCGCCATCGGCCTGGCGATACCGTTGCCGCTGTCGGCGGTGGTCAACCAGAGCTTCCAGGTGAGTGCGACCATCACGCCGGGCTGTCTGATCGTGGGCGGCGGCGCCAACTACGGCACCTTGGCCTACGGCAGCTATTCGGCCCTGGCCACCAGCACGGTCACAGCGGCTCTCACTGGCGGCGTAACCCTGCAATGCACACCGGGCGTGGCCCTGAGCATGAGCGTGGATGGCGGCCTGTACAGCAGCACCGGGCGCAATTTGCAGCTCAACAGTGGCAGCGCGCGGGTGGCTTACCAATTGTTTCGCGATGCGGCGTTCAGCCAGAGCCTGGGGATCAACCAGAGCGTCAGCGTGACCTACAGCGATGCGAGCAACATCAGCCTGCCGATTTACGGGCGGGTGGTTTTACCGGGCAATCAGCCTGGGGGGACGTACAGCGACACGCTGCAGGTGCAGCTGACGTGGTAGGGCTAACGGTTTTAAGGAGGGGTGTCATGGGTTGTGCTTTGCGACGGTTATGGACCGCGGGTTTCGCCTTGGGGGCGTTGTGCTCGGCAGGGTTTGTACAGGCGGCCAGTTCGGTGCTGATCTGGCCCATCGACCCGGTGCTGGAGGCTGACCAACAGGCCAGCGCGCTGTGGCTGGAGAACCGTGGCACCGAGACCGCCAACCTGCAGATCCGCGTGTTTGCCTGGAGCCAGAATGGCTTTGACGAGCAGTACCAGAACCAGCGCGATGTGATCGGCAGCCCGCCGGTGGCCAAGATCGAGCCGGGCCAGAAGCAACTGGTGCGCCTGACCCGCACCCGGGAAGTGCCGCCGGGGCAGGAGTTGGCCTATCGCATCATCATTGATGAAATCCCCTCGGCGTTGCAGGTGCCGGCGCCGCCGGAGGGCAAGAACACGGCGGCGGCGATTCGCTTTCAGATGCGTTATTCGGTGCCGCTGTTTGCCTACGGCGCCGGCTTGTGGAGCAAAGATGACGCTACCCGGCAGCGCGATCCCAAGGGCGCTGGCAAGCCGCAGTTAAGCTGGCAAAAGGTCAACGTGGCAGGGCGCAACTACATCGAGGTGCGCAACCAGGGCGCCGTGCATGCGCGGCTTACCGATGCGTCATTCAAACAGGGCGGGCAGACCCGGCCGTTGGTGGACGGTTTGCTCGGCTATGTGCTGCCGGGCGCGAGCATGCGTTGGCCGGTGCCGGACGCCGTATCGGCCGACCAGCCGTTGCAGGTCAGGGTCAACGGCGCGCCGCAACTGGAGAGCCTGGCGCCCAAGCGCTAACCGTTATGTAGCGCAACGGGCACACGCCCGGGTTTTCACAGGATGGAGATGTCCATTGAAGGACACAACGCCATGGTGAGTCGTGGTTGGGCTCGGGTTTTATGGCCGTCGGTGGCAGTGGCAAGCGGGCTGTGGGGCGCAGCGATGGCGGGCGACTTGCCGCCGCCGCCCGGCAGCATGGAGGCAGTTGCCGATGCACAGCTGTTTCTGGAACTGGTGGTCAACCAGATGGACACCGGCCGCGTTATCGCGGTCGAGCAGCGCGCCGGCCAGCTGTTTGTGCCGGCCAGCGCGTTGCAGGACGTGGGCATGAAACTGCCCGGTGAGCCCGTCGGCAGTGTGGCCCTGGACCAGGTGCCGGGCCTGCACAGCGACTACGACAGCAACGGCCAGCGCCTGCTGCTGGATGTGCCGCCTTCCTGGCTGCAGGAACAGTTCATCGGCAACCGCAATACCTATCCGCGTACCCAGGCCATGAGCAGCTTCGGCGCCTTGCTCAACTATGACGTGTATTTCAATGACACCGACGACGGCGGCAGTTACCTCGCGGCGTGGAACGAAGTGCGGCTGTTCGACACCTGGGGCACCTTGTCCAACACCGGGCAACTGCGCCAGACCCTGTCCGACGGAGTCAGCGGCGGTACCCTCAACAATGGTTACCGACGTTACGACACCACCTGGCGTTTCTCCGACGATGAGCGCCTGCTGACCTACGAGGCTGGCGACGTGATCAGCGGCGCGCTGCCCTGGAGCAGTTCGGTGCGCCTGGGCGGGGTGCAACTGTCCCGGGATTTTGCCGTGCGCCCCGACCTGGTCACGTACCCCTTGCCGCAGTTTGCCGGTGAGGCGGCGGTGCCGTCGTCGGTGGATCTGTTTATCAACGGCTATAAATCCGACAGCGCACAGTTGCAACCCGGCCCCTACACCCTGACCAACATCCCGTTCATCAACGGTGCCGGCGAGGCCGTGGTGGTTACTACCGACGCCCTGGGACGCCAAGTGTCGACCACGGTGCCGTTCTACGTCACCAGCACCTTGCTGCAACAAGGCTTGACGGATTTTTCGCTGGCCGCCGGTACCTTGCGCCGTGACTACACCCTGCGGGACTTCGGCTACGGGCCGGGCGTGGCCAGTGGCACGTTCCGCTACGGCTATTCCGATAACCTGACCCTGGAAAGCCACGCCGAAGCCTCCAGCGACCTGACCCTCGGTGGGCTCGGCGGCAACCTGCGCCTGGGCAACTTCGGCGTGCTCAATACCGCCCTCAGCCAGAGCCAGTTCGACAGCCGCACGGGCCAGCAACTGAGCCTCGGTTACCAGTACAACAGCACGCGCTACAGCTTTATGTACCAACGGGTGGAGCGCCGCGACGACTACGCCGACCTGACCCTGGTCGATACCCCTTACGCCAGCCTCAGCAAGCGCAGCGAGCAGGTGACCCTGAGCCTCAACCTCCAACGTTTCGGCAGCCTGGGCCTGGGTTATTTCGACGTGCAGGCGGCGGACGACTCGCGCACGCGCCTGCTCAACCTGAGCTGGAGCAAACCGTTGTGGCGTAACACCAGCTTTTATCTGTCAGCCAACCGCGAAATCGGTGACAGCAACTGGGCCATGCAGGCGCAACTGGTCATTCCGTTCGACCTCAACGGCAGCCTGGCCTTGAGTACCGAGCGCAGCAAGGACGGCGCCAGTCGCCAGCGCATCAACTACAGCCGCGCGGTGCCCAGCGAAGGCGGGGTGGGCTACAACCTCGGCTATGCCCAGGGCGATGCCCCCAGCTATCGACAGGCCGACCTGACCTGGCGCTTGCAGTCGGTGCAGTTGCAGGCCGGCGTGTACGGCAGCAGCGAGGCCATGACGCGCTGGGCCGATGCCAGCGGCTCACTGGTGTGGATGGGCGGCGAAACCTTTGCCGCCAACCGCATCAATGACGCCTTTGTGGTCGTGAGCACCCAGGGCTTTGCCGGGATTCCGGTGCGCTACGAAAACCAGCTAGTGGGCCAGACCGACCGCAATGGCCATTTGCTGGTGCCGTGGAGCAGTGCCTATTACCGCGGCAAATACGAGATCGACCCGTTGAACCTGCCGGCGAATGTGCAAAGCCCCAATGTGGAACAGCGCGTGTCGGTGCGCCGAGGCAGTGGCTACCTGCTGGAATTCCCCCTGCGCCGGGTGCTCGCTGCAAGCATCACCCTGGTGGACCGCCAGCATCAGGAGTTGCCGCTGGGCAGCCTGGTGGTGCACGAGC
This sequence comes from Pseudomonas sp. CCI1.1, assembly GCF_034348165.1. NCBI lineage: Bacteria > Pseudomonadati > Pseudomonadota > Gammaproteobacteria > Pseudomonadales > Pseudomonadaceae > Pseudomonas > Pseudomonas sp. CCI1.1. The sequence continues at coordinate 1,968,651 of NZ_CP133780.1, read as the reverse complement.
AAAGCAACACCCAGGCGGTGGTCGGCTGGGATGGCCTGGTGTACCTGGAAAACCTCAGCGCCCACAACACCTTGCAGGTCACTTTGGGAGAGGGCCGCACCTGCCAGGCAACCTTCGATATGGACGAGCAGCAACAGGACGTGCCCTTGATCGGGCCATTAGTGTGCCAATGAGGGATTGAACAGGGAGTGTTCAGGTGAGGGGCAGCGTAGGGTTGTATGGCGTGGGTTTGTTGTTTTGCGGGCAGGCCATGGCGGCGTGTTCGGTGGTGTCCACCGTGCCGGCCAGTTTTGGTTCGACCAGTTCGATGACGGTGCGCACCGCCGCGCAAACCAGCTCTACGGCCAACTCAGGGTTGAGTTGCACCTCGGCGCTGATATCGCTGCTGGTGTCCACCGACCACTTTTACGCCACGATCACCTCGCCCCAGACCGGTTTGGTCGGGCCGACCGGTGATGTGATCAGCTACACGATTTATGGCAATAACAGCACCAGCTATCCCATCACCCGTGGCAGCCAATTCGATTTCGGCGGCGCTGGCGGCATCGCCCAGAGCATCGGCCTGATCGCCGGGCCCGGCGCGAAAACTGTGCCGTTATACCTGAGCAGCATCACTGGCAGCAACGTCGCCGCCGGGGTGTACACCGAGACATTGAGCATCGCCTGGGTGTGGAATTATTGCTCGGGGATCGGCCTTGGCGGCATTTGCCTGGGACGTGACATTGGCAGCGGCACGGCGTCCCTGACCGTCAGCATGACCGTGACCAACGATTGCCAGATCACCGCCCCGAATATCAGCTTCGGCAGCGCGCCGGTGGTCAGTGGGTTTAGTGCGGTGAGCGGGCAGACCATCAACATCGCCTGCACCAAGGGCAGCGCCTATACCGTGGGCTTGAGCGATGGCCAGAACCCGGTGAGTGTCGGCGGCCGGCGGCGCATGGTTTCCGGCGGCAATTACCTGGCCTATGACATTTTCAAAAGTGCCGGCACCACGCGTTGGGGCAGTGTCGGCGCGGCGCGGCGGGCCAGCTCCACGGCCGAGGTCAATCCCGGCAACGGCTTGGGTAATGGCAGCCAGGTGTACAACTACAACGCCAAGGTCTACACCGACCAGCCCACGCCGCCGGCTGGCACCTATCTGGATAACGTGGTGCTGGACGTCGGTTTCTAGAATGGCGTCTGCAACGCGGCGGCCTGATCCACCGGGCTGACCATCGCGTAGTTGTAGCCGCCGCCCGACCAGTAGTCGGCCTGCAAGCCATCGGCACTGCGGCTGCCGCGAGGCAGGAAACCGTTGTTCGGGCCCGGCGGGCGGATATAGAAGCTGATGCGCCGGCCTTGCGCGTCCTGGTACAGCACCATGGCTGCCGCGCCTTGGTCGGTGGTGAGCAGGCGCCCGCTGACCGGCTTGAAACCGGCTTGGCTCAGGTCGGGCAGGCGATGGGCCTGGTTGAAATAACGGTCGAGCCAGGCCTGCATGGTGCCAGGGTCCTGAGCGTTGTAGTCGGCGGGCATGATGCCGTCCTGGGCAAACAGGCGGTAGGCCTGCATGGCGTCGGTCATCGGCAACAGTGGCGGCTGGGTGGCTTCACGGGCGTGCCAACCGCCAACCCCGCCGAGGCTCACGGCGATCAGCAACAACGCCGCCGTGGCCAAGTGCCGACGGGACTGTTTCTTGATGCGCTGGCGAATCAGCGCCGGGTCCAATGCCGGGTTGTGCGGCTGTTGCAGGGCGCCGCTCAACGACGCGCGCAGCAACTGCGCATCTTGTTGCCAGGCCTGTACCCGGGCCGCCACTTCGGGGTGGCTGGCCAGCCAGGTTTCAAGCACACGGCGATCAGTGTCGAGCAATTGGTGATCGACGTAGGCATGTAAATCGCGTTCGCTGGGGGGCAGGCTGATCATTTGAGTCTCCGCAGGGCAGGGCCGGCCATTTCGCCATCGCTGAGCTGACGCAACGCTTGGCGTGCGCGGGACAGGCGTGACATTACGGTGCCGATGGGCACCTTGAGGATCTCGGCCACTTCCTTGTAGCTCAAGCCCTCGACGGACACCCACAGCAACAGGGCGCGCTGTTCGGTGTTCAGTTGGTCGAAGGCTTGCAGGGTGGATTGGGCCAGCACCGTGCGTTCTACCGAAGGTTGCACGTCATCGCGGCCGGTGAAGAATTCGAGCATGCGCGCATAGCGGCGGTTGCGGCGGTGGGCGTCGAGGAACTGCCGGTAGAGGATCGAAAACAGCCAGGCGCGCAGGTCGCCCTCGATACGTTTATCGGCCCAGGCGACGATCGCGCGCTCCAGGGTCGATTGCACCAGGTCATCGGCGCTGCTGCTGTTGCGCGTCAGGGACACGGCAAAACGCCGCAACCTGGGGATGAGTTCGCGTAACTGTTCGTCGAGTTCATGCATGGGTGTCTGGCTGATCACTACGCTGGGACTAGAGAGACGTCCGGCGTTGAAGGTTATTCCCCGTCCCGCAAAATAAATCCAGGGCCTTGGAATAGAGCCCATCGGCGTTCGTCTTAATGCTCCGACCTTATGTTTCAGCCTGAGGCCTCTGGCCCTGGAGTTCCTGCATGGTAGATCACTCATCACCACCCCGTCCTCCCTTGAGCACTGCGAGCCTGATCGCACGACTTGCCGGCATCGGTGCCGTGGTTGCGGTTGTTGCCGGGGCATTTGCCTACGTCAATGGCACGCTCGACCCACAACGCCTGCGGCCAAAAACCTTGGTCAATGCTCTGGAAACCAATAACGGCGTGCATCCGGGCTTTCGCCGTAACCATGCCAAGGGCGTATGCGTGGCGGGTTATTTCCAGAGTAGTACCGAGGTCCGTGCCTATTCCAACGCCCAGGTGTTCAGCGAGGCCAAGACTCCGATCATCGGCCGCTTTGCCTTGCCCAGCGGCAACCCCTACGCGCCGGACAGCAGTGTGCCGATTCGCAGTTTCGCCGTGCAGTTCAGCCAGGCCAACGGCCAGCAATGGCGTACAGGGATGAACAGCATGCCGGTGTTCCCGGTGGGCACGCCCGAGGCGTTCTACCAGTTGCTCAAGGCCGGCGCGCCAGACCCGGCCACTGGCAAGCCGAACCCGTCGAGCATGCCGGCTTTTTTTGCCGCACACCCGGAGACCGCGCCATTCCTGGCCTGGGTCAAGACCGCCAAGCCATCGGCCAGTTATGCGACTGAAACCTATAACGGCATCAACGCGTTTTACCTAGTGGCTGCCGATGGTACGCGCCAGGCCGTGCGTTGGGAGGTGGCGCCCCAGAGCCAGGATGCGGCGGGTGATACCGCACCTGCTGGCAGTGACTTCCTGGAGCAGGATTTGGTGCGACGCCTGGCTGCCGGGCCCTTGCGTTGGCAGTTGAACATGACCCTGGCCAACCCCGGCGACCCGCTGGACGACGCAAGCAAGACCTGGACCGGCGCGCACAAGGTACTCAACGCCGGCACGTTGGTGTTGCAAAGCAGCCAGCCCCAGGCAGACGGTGATTGCCGCGATATCAACTTTGACCCGTTGATTCTGCCCAGTGGTATCCAAGCCTCCAACGACCCCTTGCTGGCCGCACGTTCGGCCGCGTATGCCAGTTCGTACCTGCGCCGCGCCGGTGAAGTCAGCCCGTTGCACAGCGCTCCTCAGGAGTCGAAGCCATGAATGCTCAACCACGGTTTTTTGCGCCCCTGGCGCGCGTGCTGCACTGGCTGATGGCGTTGATGGTCATCGCCATGCTGTTTATCGGCGCGGGTTTGGCTGCGTCGGTGTCGGAGCGTCATGAATGGCTGATCCACCTGCACAAGCCGCTGGGCATTGCGATTCTGGCACTGGTGATCGTGCGCCTGGCGGTACGTTTTTCCACCCGCCAGCCGCCGTTACCAGCGGATTTGCCGGTGTGGCAAAGGCTGGCAGCCAAGGCCTCTCATGTGCTGTTGTACGCGTTGATGCTGGTGTTGCCGCTGCTGGGTTGGGCGATGATTTCAGCGGCCGGTGACCCGGTGATGCTCAGTAGTAACCTGCAACTGCCCGCGCTGCTGGGGGCGAATGCGCCGTTGTTTGCGTTGTTGCGCAAGGCTCACGGTTATTTGGCCTATCTGCTGTTTCTCACCGTGCTGGTGCATCTGGCAGCCGCGTTATTCCACGGTTTGATCCGCCGCGATGGTGTCTTGCAAAGCATGACCGGCAGCAAGGATTGACCGCTTCTGGTGGCGAGCAAGCTCGCTCGTCACCAGAGCTCGCCTCAGGGGTTAGCGCAAACGCCCGACGATATCAGCGACGCTGCTCAAGACGTCCTTGCCCAACTGTTTCGAACGATCGCCTGACCAGCCAGTTCGCAGGTTGGGTGCGTCGTCGTTGTCCTTGAAAGGCATTTCCAGGGTCAGGGACAGGCAGTCGTACTTTTCCCCCACCGCGTTGCAGGCCAGGGTCATGTTGGCTTGGCCAGGCAGGTCGCGGGTGTAGCCGTGGGTGGTCTGGAAGTCTCGGGTCAGGTGGCTCAAATGGCTGCGGAAATGTTTTTCCAGGGCTTCGATGCGCGGCGTGTAGCCGGGGTTGCCTTCGCAGGCGGCGGTGAACACGTAGGGGATTTCTTCATCGCCGTGGATGTCGAGGAACATATCCACGCCGTATTTTTCCATCTGTTGCTGGACGAACAGGACTTCCGGGCTGAGTTCCTGGCTGGCGCTTTGCCATGCGCGGTTAAGGTCCTGGCCCATGGCGTTGGTGCGCAGGTGGCCATGGAAGGCGCCATCCGGGTTCATGTTCGGTACCAGGTACAGGTCTGCGACGGCCAGCAGTTTTTTCAGTTCGTCGTCGCCGTCCTTTTGCAGGCGCTCAATCACGCCCTCCATAAACCACTCGGCCATGTGCTCGCCGGGGTGCTGCTGGGCGATGATCCACACCTTGCGCCGGCCTTCGATCCCTTTGCCACGGCGCAGCAGTTGGATATCGCGGCCTTCAGCGCTCTTGCCGGTGGCTAGCAGGGTGACCCCGGCGTACTTCAGGGCTTGCTCGATCAACCAGTCATGACGTTCACGGCTGTAGGGCTCGAAGTAGGCAAACCAGGCGTACTTTTGCCGGGTCTGGAGGGTGATGTGCAGGATCTCGCCATCAAAGCGCGTCGGTACCCGGAACCAGTTGATATGGTCATAGGACGCCACGGCGTTGTAACCGCTCCAGGCATGCTTGTAGGACGAGCGCCCTGCGTTGCTCAAGCGAAAGGTGTGGGTGTGCCCCACGTGCATGCCTTCGGCCTTGAAGTGGAACCATTGGTAGTGATCGCTGCGGGTGTCGGGATTGATTGCCAGCAACAACTGATAAGCGTCGCTGGCATCCAGGACCTGGATGTTGCCGCTGTCGAAGTCGGTGCTGATCTTGATGGAGGTCAAGGCCACGGTCATAGTCTGGTTGCCTGAATATGAGTGATGTGGCGGCTATCTTACACAGGCGTTCGGTAAAACCTGGATGCAAAAATTGTTGCAGGGGGAGGGGGCGTCATCCCTGACGCCGCCGCAGCTTAGAGTCTATGAGATTGATTCTCAAGCGCTAATTCGCAGAGATACGCGCTAGAGCACTCGGACGACTTTCGTTGGGCGATAGTCTTTTGCTACCATGCGCGGCATCAAGCAACACACAGTCTTCATTAGCCTGAAGCCACGCCAGGAAAACTGGCAAAAAAAAGACCCGGCCAAAGAGCCGGGTCAAAAACCGTGATTAGCCTGATGAGGAGATATTCCAAGAGTCCGACCTAAGGTCTCTTGGTCTATCGACTGATCTTGCGATCAGCTGAGCCCAATAATAATCATTATCATTTGCAAGTCAAATGTTTTTATCCGTGGGATAGAAATATTTTTCTTTCATGCCTGCTACGCGTTTGCCGCCGCTCTGGGCGCTTGCAACGACCGCTCCACCATCGCCTTCGCCATATCGATCAAATACACCACTGAAAACGCCAGGTCGCGTTGGTTGCCCTGATGGCTGCACGCCGACTCGTAGGCGGTTGCCGCTGCACTGCGCAACAGGTCCGAGGCGTGTATCAGGGCTTCCTCCTGGCTGACATCGGATTTGATCGCGAACATGGCCCCGTCCGAATCCGGCGTCGACCGATTTTCTTTCAAGTAGTAGTCCAGTGCGCGCTGGGCCGCGCCACTGTTGCACATGTCGTTTACTTCAGTCAGTTCGGATGTGTCGGGCGTTGGGTGCGTGCGGGTCGTCATAAGCGGCAGTACTCCGGTGGGTGTCGAAATCCTTGGGCTTGATGATAGTACGTATCGTATTCCTGTCGTTTTATGGATTACTACAAACTGTTTATTGCCCGCAAAAATGGGCGCCGTATTGTGATGCGCCATGGATAACTGGATAGCGTTGGTCAAAGCCAACATGAAAGACCGCAAGGTCACGCAGGATGAACTGGCGCAGCGCCTGGGGATGTCCCAGGGCGGCATCGGCCATTGGCTCAATAAACGCCGCGTGCCGAGCCTGGCGGACATGAACCGCGTGCTGGCCGAACTGGGGTTGGGGTATTTGGAGGTGGCGCTGGAGATTCGTGAACGGGCCGCGCAAGTGCCTGAACGGGAAGCGCACTACAACCCGTATTTCCGCTACCCGGTCAGCGACTGGAAGCAGGCCTGCGAGCTGCGTGAAGAGCGTGCGCCTTATAGCACCGAGCGCTACGAATTGACCGATTACCACGCCCGAGGCGAGGCATTCTGGCTGCCGGTGACGGGAGACGCCATGACCGCCCCCACGGGCATGAGCATTGCGGCTGGCATGATGGTACTGGTTGACCCGGCCATCGCGCCCGAGCCCGGCAGGCTGGTGGTGGCCCAATGGGCTGGCACCCCCCAGGCCACCTTTCGCCGATTGCAGGAAGAAAGCGGCCAGCACTACCTGGTGCCGCTCAACCCCACTTACCCCAAGGTGCTGCTCACCGACGGCTGCCGCCTCCTGGGTGTGGTGGTGCAAGCCACGGCGAAGTTCTAGCCGGCCGTTTCAAGCTCCACCAGCGCGCTGCCTTCTGCCACCATTTCACCTTCCTGGCAGAACAGCGCCTTGACCACCCCGGCGTGGGGCGCCCGGATACTGTGCTCCATCTTCATGGCTTCGAGCACCACCAGTTGAGCGCCGGCTTCAACAGTTTGGCCCACCTCCACAAGTACTCGCACGATGCTGCCGTTCATCGGTGCGGTGAGGCCGCCCTGATGAGATTGACTGGCTTCGACCGCCGCAATCGGGTCGAACAGGCTGACGGCATGCATCTCGCCGTCCCAACGCAGGTACAGGCTGCCTTCACTGCGCACCGCCAGATGAGCACGGCGCACGCCCTGATGTTCAGTCAGCAACTGTTCGCCGCATAACTGAGACGGTTGCCCGGTCAGTGTCACCAACCGATCCTGCCCATTGCAGCTCAGGTGCAGCGACACCTCGGCAGGCAGGCCCGCACGAAAGCCCTGGCGATTGGCCCAAGGCCCGTCACCCGCCGGCAAGCTCTGCATAAACGCCGAGCCCGCCGCCTGCCAGAACTCATCGCTCAAGGCCCCTGGCGTCGGCAACAGCTCATCCTGATAGCGCGGGATAAACCCGGTGTCCAACTCGGCGGCGGCAAACGCAGGGTGCCCGATGATGCGCCGCAAAAAGCCCAGGTTGGTCTTGAGCCCGCCGACCGCAAACTCATCCAGCATGCTCAATAAGCGCAGGCGCGCCTGTTCGCGGTCTTCACCCCAGGCAATCAACTTGCCGAGCATCGGGTCGTAGAAGGGCGACACGCTGTCGCCTTGCTCGACGCCACTGTCCACGCGGCGTCCAGGGCCCTGGCTGGACTCGCGGTACAGCGCCAGGTGCCCGGTGGCGGGCAGAAAGTCATTGGCCGGGTCTTCGGCATACAACCGCACTTCAATTGCATGACCGTTCAACGCGACCTGTTCTTGCGTGATCGGTAGCGCCTCACCCTGGGCCACCCGGATCTGCCAGGCCACCAGGTCGAGGCCGGTAATCGCTTCGGTCACCGGATGCTCCACTTGCAACCGCGTGTTCATCTCCATGAAGAAAAACTCGCCACGGGCATCCAGCAAAAACTCCACCGTACCTGCGCCCACATACCCGATGGCCTGGGCAGCGCGCACGGCCGCTTCGCCCATGGCCCGGCGCTGCTCGACACTCAAGCCGGGTGCCGGGGCTTCTTCCACGACTTTCTGATGGCGCCGCTGGATCGAGCAGTCGCGCTCATTGAGGTACAGGCAATGACCTTGCTGGTCGGCAAACACTTGGATCTCGACATGCCGCGGCTTGAGCAGGTATTTCTCCACCAGCATCTGCCCGTTGCCGAACGACGACAGCGCCTCACGCTGGGCGGAGGCCAGGGCTTCGGCCAGTTGGCTGACGTCCTCGACCACCTTCATACCCTTGCCACCGCCGCCCGCCGTGGCCTTGAGCAGCACCGGGTAGCCGATACGCTCACAGGCGGCGCGGAAGGTCTCCAGGTCCTGGGCCTCGCCGTGATAACCCGGTACCAAAGGTACGCCAGCCGTCTCCATCAGGGCCTTGGCCGCGGATTTGCTGCCCATGGCGTCGATGGCCGAGGCGGGCGGGCCGAGGAAGATCAGGCCTGCCGCCTCGATGGCACGGGCGAAGCCGGCGTTTTCTGAAAGGAAGCCGTAGCCGGGGTGAATCGCCTGTGCGCCGCTGGCGTGGGCGGCGGCAATCAGCTTGTCGATTTGCAGGTAACTGTCGGTGGCTTTGCTGCCGCCCAGGTCGACGCGGATATCGGCTTCACGGCTATGGCGGGCATCGCGGTCGATGGCGCTGTGCACAGCCACGGTGGTCAACCCCATGGCCTTGGCGGTGCGCATGACCCGGCAGGCGATCTCGCCACGGTTGGCCACCAGAACGGTGGTGAGTGTGCTCATGAGCGTGGCTCCTGATTTTGCCAACTTGGCGCACGCTTTTGCAGAAACGCGCGCAAACCTTCCTGGCCCTCGGCGCTCACCCGAATACGCGCTATGGCATTTTCGCAATAGCGTCGCAATGCGGGGGTGAGGGCACCGTTGCCCACTTCGCGCAGCAAATCCTTACTGGCACGCATGGCCGCCGGGCTGTTTTGCAGCAGGTTGGTGACCCACAGGTCCACCTGTTGATCCAGGCTCTCGGCCGGATAACTGTCCGCCAGCAAGCCGATCTCCCGTGCGCGCTGGCCGCCGAACCGCTCGGCTGTCAGTGCATAACGACGGGCAGCGCGTTCGCCGATGGCCTGCACCACGAACGGGCTGATCACCGCCGGCGCCAGGCCGATACGCACTTCCGACAGGCAGAACTGCGCGTCGTCGGCACCGATGGCCATGTCACAGCAGCTGATCAGGCCCAGCGCGCCCCCGTAGGCCGCGCCTTGCACCACCGCCAACGTGGGGATTTTCAGCTTGGACAGGTTGTACATCAGCTCTGCCAGTTCCCGGGCGTCGTCCAGGTTGGTGTGGTAGTCCAACTCGGCCGATTGCTGCATCCAGGCCAGGTCGGCACCGGCGCTGAAGTGCTTGCCACGCCCGCGCAGTACCAGGAAGCGCAGGGACGGGTCGCCTTGTACGCGGTCAAGGGCCAGGATCAGCTCGCGGATCATCTGCGCGTTGAACGCGTTGTTCTTGGCTTCGCGGCTGAGCCACAGCGTGGCAAAGCCACGGCGGTCAGTGATCAGTTCGAGGGTGTTGAAGTCGCTCATGCAAGGAGCTCCGAAATAATGAGAGGCCTCCTGTAGGAGCGAGCTTGTTGTGGCGAGCAAGCTTGCTTGCGCTGGGGTGCACAGCGCCCCCAAAAAAGCCGGGACTGCTGCGCAGTCAGCGGGAGCAAGCTCCCTCGCCACAACAGGCGCGCTCCTACAGGCTACATGCGGAACACGCCGAAGCGGCTCGGCTCGATGGGGGCGTTCAGTGCGGCGGACAAGGCCAGGGCCAGCACGTCACGGGTCTGCAGCGGGTCGATCACGCCGTCATCCCACAAGCGCGCGCTGGAGTAGTAGGGGTGGCCCTGGGTTTCATACTGGTCGAGGATCGGCTGCTTGATCGCGTCTTCCTCCTCGGCACTGAAACCGTTGCCGGCGCGCTCAGCCTGTTCGCGCTTGACCTGCACCAACACCCCGGCGGCCTGTTCGGCCCCCATCACGCCAATGCGTGCGTTGGGCCACATCCACAAAAAGCGCGGGTCATAGGCGCGGCCACACATCCCATAGTTACCCGCACCAAAGCTGCCGCCGATGATCACGGTGAATTTCGGCACCTTGGCGCACGCCACGGCGGTGACCAGCTTGGCGCCGTGTTTGGCAATGCCGCCGGCTTCGTACTTCTGGCCGACCATAAAGCCGGTGATGTTTTGCAGGAACAGCAGCGGAATCCCGCGCTGGCAGGCCAGTTCGATAAAGTGCGCGCCTTTTTGCGCGGCTTCGGCGAAGAGGATGCCGTTGTTGGCCAGGATCGCTATCGGGTAGCCATGCAAGTGCGCAAAGCCGCACACCAGGGTCGTGCCGAACAGGGCCTTGAACTCATCGAACACCGAGCCGTCCACCAGCCGTGCGATGACTTCGCGCACATCAAAGGGTTGCTTGGCATCCGCCGGGATCACGCCGTACAACTCTTCGCTGCTGTACAGCGGCGCCACCGGCGGGCGTTGCAGCAGCTCACCCTGCTTGCGCCAATTGAGGTTGGCCACGCTGCGCCGCGCCAGCGCCAGGGCGTGTTCATCGCTGTCGGCATAGTGGTCGGCCACGCCCGAGACCTTGCAGTGCACATCGGCACCGCCCAGGTCTTCGGCGCTCACCACTTCACCGGTGGCGGCCTTCACCAGCGGCGGGCCGGCGAGGAAGATGGTGGCTTGCTGGCGCACCATGATCGCTTCGTCGGCCATGGCCGGCACGTAGGCGCCGCCGGCGGTGCACGAGCCCATCACCACGGCAATCTGGGGAATGCCCTGGGCGCTCATATTGGCCTGGTTGAAGAAGATCCGCCCGAAGTGCTCGCGGTCGGGGAACACCTCGTCCTGGCGCGGCAGGTTGGCGCCGCCGGAGTCCACCAGGTAGATGCACGGCAGGCGGTTCTGCTCGGCGATGGTCTGGGCGCGCAGGTGCTTTTTGACGGTCAGCGGGTAATAGGAGCCGCCTTTGACCGTGGCATCGTTGGCCACGATCATGCATTCGACGCCTTCCACCCGGCCGATGCCGGCAATCACCCCGGCAGCCGGGACGTCTTCGCCATACACCTGGTGGGCGGCCAGTTGGCTCAGCTCGAGAAACGGTGAGCCCGGGTCGAGCAGACGGTTGATACGCTCGCGGGGTAACAGTTTGCCGCGTGAGGTGTGGCGTTCCTGGGCCTTGGCGCCGCCACCTTGATGGACATGGGCGAGCAGGCTGTGCAGGGCGTCGACCTGTTCAAGCATCGCCGCGCGGTTGGCGGAAAATTCCGCAGAACGCGGGTTGAGCTGGGTGTGCAGGGTGGCCATGGGCGTGCTCCTTCAGCGGGTTTCGTTGAACAGTTCGCGACCGATCAACATCCGCCGAATCTCACTGGTGCCCGCACCAATTTCGTAGAGCTTGGCGTCACGCAACAGGCGCCCGGCGGGGAATTCGTTGATATAGCCATTGCCGCCCAGAATCTGGATCGCATCCAGGGCCATTTGCGTGGCGCGCTCGGCGCTGTAGAGGATCACGCCCGCGGCGTCCTTGCGCGTGGTCTCGCCACGCTCGCACGCCTGGGCCACCGCGTAGAGGTAGGCGCGGCTGGCGTTGAGTTGGGTGTACATGTCGGCGACCTTGCCCTGGATCAACTGGAATTCGCCGATGCTCTGGCCGAACTGCTTGCGGTCGTGGATGTAGGGCACGATCAAGTCCATGCATGCCTGCATGATCCCGGTAGGCCCTCCGGAGAGCACCACGCGCTCGTAGTCCAGGCCGCTCATCAACACTTTCACGCCGCCATTGAGCACGCCGAGGATGTTTTCTTCGGGTACCTCGACGTCGTCGAAAAACAGCTCGCAGGTGTTGGAGCCGCGCATGCCCAGCTTGTCGAATTTATTGCTGCGGCTGAAGCCTTTCCAGTCGCGCTCGACGATGAAGGCGGTGATGCCGTGGGGGCCTTTTTCCAGGTCGGTCTTGGCGTAGATCACATAGGTATGGGCGTCCGGGCCGTTGGTGATCCAGGTCTTGCTGCCATTGAGTACGTAATGGTCGCCGCGCTTGTCGGCGCGCAGTTTCATCGACACCACGTCGGAACCGGCATTCGGCTCGCTCATGGCCAGGGCGCCGATGTGCTCGCCGCTGATCAGCTTGGGCAGGTACTTGAGTTTTTGTGCGTGGTTGCCGTTGCGGTTGATCTGGTTGACGCACAGGTTGGAGTGCGCCCCGTAGGACAACGCCACCGAGGCCGAGCCACGGCTGATTTCTTCCATGCTCACCACATGGGCCAGGTAACCCAGGCCGGCACCGCCGTATTCCTCGGGCACGGTGATGCCCAGCAGGCCCATGTCGCCGAACTTGCGCCACAGGTCGGCGGGGAACAGGTTGTCGATGTCGATCTGGGCCGCGCGCGGTGCGATCTCCTTGGCCACGAAGGACTGCACCTGGTCGCGCAGCATGTCGATGGTCTCGCCGAGGGCGAAGTTCAGGGACGGGTAACTCATGGACAGGCACCTTAATGTGAGCTTTGTTGTTGTGTGGGCGGGGCGCGGGAGGAGGGCGCTCACCTTTACGTTAACGTAAGCTTGCGTTACGGCGCTGTCAATCGTAGTTTACGTATACGTCAACCTACAAAAAAGATAACAGGGGTCGTTATGGATCAACTGCACCCGAGCTACAGCCGTGGCTCCCAGGACAAGACCTTGCTGGCCATGACCATTGGCCAGGCATTCGATCACACCGTTGCGCAGTATCCAGATGGCGAAGCCTTGGTGGTGCGCCACCAGCAGCGGCGCTACACCTGGCGGCAGCTGGCCGAGACGGTTGAGCTACACGCCCGCGCGTTCCTCGCCCTGGGTATGCAAACCGGTGACCGCCTGGGTATCTGGGCGCCTAACTGTGCCGAGTGGCTGATCTGCCAAGTGGCAAGCGCCAAGCTCGGGGTGATCCTGGTCAATATCAACCCGGCCTATCGCAGCAGCGAATTGGACTACGTGCTCAAACAATCCGGCTGTCAATGGCTGGTGTGCGCCGGCTCGTTCAAAAGCTCCGATTACCACGCCATGCTCCAGGCGCTGAAGCCCGAGCTGCGCGGCCTTCTCAGCCTGGACCCCAGCCCGCCGCCTGAATTCATGCCCTGGTCGCAGTTGGCGGCCCTTGGCGCAGGCGTGCCGCCCGAGCAACTGCAAAGCCGTCAGGCCAGCCTGCATTTCGATCAACCCGTGAATATCCAGTACACCTCCGGCACCACCGGCTTCCCCAAGGGCGCCACCCTCAGTCACCATAACATCCTCAATAACGGTTACATGGTCGGTGAAAGCCTGGGCCTGACGGCAGGGGACCGCCTGGTGATCCCAGTGCCGCTGTACCACTGCTTCGGCATGGTCATGGGCAATCTCGGTTGTATCACCCACGGCACCACCATGATCTACCCCAATGACGGCTTCGACCCGTTGCTGACGCTGAGCGCCGTCGCCGAAGAACAAGCCACCGGCTTATATGGCGTGCCGACTATGTTTATCGCGCTGCTCGATCACCCACGCCGGGCCGAGTTCGAGGTGTCCAGCCTGCGCACCGGGATCATGGCCGGGGCGACATGCCCGATCGAGGTGATGCGTCGGGTCATCCATGAGCTGCACATGGCAGAGGTGCAGATTGCCTATGGCATGACTGAAACCAGCCCGGTGTCGCTGCAGACCGGCGCAGATGACGATATCGAACGGCGTGTCACCACGGTGGGCCGCACCCAACCGCAACTGGAAACCAAGATTGTCGACGAGGCCGGTAACACCGTGGCCCGTGGCGTGATCGGTGAACTGTGCACCCGGGGCTACAGCGTGATGCTGGGTTACTGGAACAACCCTGAAGGCACTCGTGAGGCCATCGACGATGCCGGCTGGATGCATACCGGTGACCTGGCGACCATGGATGAGGAGGGTTACGTGTGCATTGCCGGGCGTAACAAGGACATGATCATTCGTGGGGGGGAGAACGTTTACCCGCGGGAGCTGGAAGAGTTTTTCTTTACTCACCCGGCGGTGGCGGACGTGCAGATCGTTGGCATCCCGGATGAGCGTTATGGCGAAGAGATTGTTGCCTGGATCAAGTTCCATCCCGGTCAGGTGGCCAATGAGTTGGAGTTGTTGAGCTGGTGCAAGGACCGCATCGCCCATTTCAAGACGCCCAGGTATTTCAAGATCGTGGATGAGTTTCCGATGACGGTGACGGGCAAGATTCAGAAATTTCGGATGCGCGAGATTTCCATCCAGGAGCTGCAAGCGCGCTGACAACGTCAAACCCTGGGAGCTGGCTTGCCTGCGATGGCGGCCTGACTGCCGGCCCACATCTACCTGATACCCCGCGAACCTGCTGTGCCACCCAAATAGTGAAACCCAGAAAGCACAAAGGGGACCCGAAGGTCCCCTTTAATTTGTCGTTGCGTGCTCTTTTCTTATTATTGAGGGGCGGCCTGTTGTTGTTTTTGGTAGCCGTGGCCCGTACCGCTTTTTTTTGGCGACCCCCATCCGGGGTCAAGAGCAAACGTATTTTTTTGAACGCTGACCTGCTTCTTCGTAAACGATCCAACCAGTGGGTAGCTACCTGAGGTAGTTTTATTTTTCTCTATCCGGTTGCGGGTTGCGGCATGCCGTACCCTGGGAAGCACATCTTCTCCAAAAAAATCTGTTAGCTGCGTCTCTGCCGTGTTGTTTTTGTTATGTCAGAGTCGTTTCGTCTTATTTTTATTAGGTTTGGCGCTTTTTATTCTTGTTATGCCATAGAGATAGCAGAACGCGTGCCAACTTTTTAAAAGCCTTTAAAATCAACGAGTTGGTTTTTTGTCAGTATTTTCTTTCAGTTTGCACGGCGGATTTTGTTCCCGCGTTACCCGTTATGCCGGGAAGCGGTAACACATTCTCACAGCTGTGCTACTCACCTGCGTTACGCACCTTCGCCACGCGGGAACCCGTAGGCCGTCCCAGCACCTGGCTGATCTGCTGGCCGGCGCCAATCAAGCGTTCCAGGTCGATGCCCGTGTCGATGCCCAGGCCGTTGAGCAGGTACAGCACGTCCTCGGTGGCGACGTTACCGCTGGCGCCTTTGGCGTAAGGGCAGCCGCCCAGGCCTGCGATTGAGCTGTCGAACACCGTGATGCCTTCCAGCAGGCTGGCGTAGATGTTAGCGATGGCCTGCCCGTAGGTGTCATGGAAATGCCCGGCCAGCTTGTCCCGTGGCACTTGGGCGCCGACCACTTCGAACAGGCGCCGGGTAGCGCCCGCCGTGCCGGTACCGATGGTGTCGCCCAGGGACACTTCATAGCAGCCCATGGCATACAGCTCGCGGGCGACGGCCGCCACTTGCTCCGGGGCGATCTCGCCTTCATAGGGGCAACCCAGCACACAGGACACATAACCGCGCACGCTGACGCCGTGCTGCTTGGCGGCGGCCATGATCGGTGCGAAGCGCTCCAGGCTTTCGCTGATGGAACAATTGATATTGCGCTGGGAGAACGCCTCGGACGCCGCCGCAAACACCGCGACTTCCTTGACCCCGGCCGCCAGCGCATCCTCGAACCCACGCAGGTTCGGTGCCAGTGCGCCATAGGTCACGCCGGGCTTGCGCTGGATCTGCGCAAACACTTCGGCTGAACCTGCCATTTGCGGCACCCATTTGGGCGAGACAAAACTACCGACTTCGATATAGCTCAAGCCAGCGGCGCTCAACGCGTCTACCAATCGGACTTTATCCGCCACGCTGATGGGCTGGGCTTCGTTCTGCAAACCGTCGCGCGGGCCGACTTCAACCAGGCGTACGTGGGAGGGGAGGGACATGGCAGTTACCTTCTGTTCAATGGCCGGCTTGGCTGATGGTCTGCGCCAGGGCCTGGGTGCAACGCTCTTCAGCGGTGTCCAGTTCCAGCTTCATCTGTTCGATATCCAGCAGTTGTTGTTCCAGCTGTTCACGGCGTTCGGCGATCTTGGCCAGCATGCTGTTGAGTTGGATCTGGTTGCCGCCGGTGGGGTCGTAGAGTTCGATCAGTTCGCGGCATTCGGCCAGGGAGAAGCCGATGCGCTTGCCACGCAGGATCAGCTTGAGGCTGACCTTGTCCCGCGCCGAGTAAATGCGCTCCTGGCCCCGACGTTCGGGGGCCAGCAGGCCTTGTTCTTCATAGAAACGAATGGCGCGGGTGGTGATGTCGAGCTCGCGGGCGAGGTCGGAGATGCTGTAGGTGGTGCTCATGGCGGTGCTCAAGGAAGTCTTGGCGCTAAGCTAATTGCAGGTTGACGTAAACGTCAAGGCTGCTGGGCTTTCTTTTCCTGGGCCGTCACCTGCTGGCACAACTCGATCATCTGTTCACGCATCCAGCGGTTCGCCGGGTCCTGGTCGGTGCTTTCGTGCCAGTACAAATGGGTTTCCACCGGCGGCACGTTGTTGACCGGCAAATGGAACCAGTGCAGTTCATGACGGCGAGCGAAACGCTCGGGCACGGTCATCACCATGTCGGTCTGTTGCAGCACCTGGGAGGCCATCAGGTAATGCTGGGAACGCAGGGCGATCTTGCGCTGAATGCCCATCTTGCCCAAGGCCAGGTCCACATAGCCCAAACCGTTGCGGCGGCTGGAAATATGGATATGGGTCAGCGACAGGTAATCATCCAGCGTGAATTTATCCTTGCCCGCCATCGGGTGGCCCTTGCGCATGGCACACACGTAGCGGTCTTCCATCAGCTTGACGTGACGCACCTGCGGGTCGGTATTGAGCGGCGCATCCACGGCAAAATCCAGGCGCCCGGCGGCCAGTTCCTTGGTGGTTTCGCGGCGTTTGGACAGGAAACTCTCGATCACCACGGTCGGCGCCAGGCGACGCAGGCGCTGGAACAGCAGCGGCAGGATCACGGCCTCGGTCAGGTCGGTCATGCTGATGCGGTAGGTCTTGGCCGCCTGCTGCGGGTTGAAGATGCGGCTTTCCTGCACCGACACGCGCAACAACGACAACGCATTGCGCACCGGGCCGATAATATTCTGCGCCATGGGCGTGGGCACCATGCCTTGGGCGGTGCGCACGAACAGCGGGTCGTTGAAGGTCTCGCGCAACCGTGCCAGGGCGTTGGACACCGCCGGCTGGGTGATACCGACGATCTGCCCGGCGCGGGTCAGGTTGGCTTCGGTGTAGATCGCATCAAAGACGATGAAGAGGTTGAGATCGACCTTGCTCAGATTCATTTCGTTGCGCTCTTATTGTGAGGTGCTCATACGCCGATCATATATCGGTGATGAATGTTAATACACGGCGAGAATAGGCTAGGTAAATTATGAGCGCTGTTCTAGCATCGAATGCATGACCTAAACAACCTCTCAGAGAAGGGAGCTGCTCATGGATTTCGCCTATTCGCCCAAGGTTCAGGAACTGCGTGAACGCGTCACTGCGTTCATGGACGCTTATGTCTACCCAGCCGAACCGGTGTTCGAACGCCAAGTCAGCGAAGGTGATCGCTGGCAGCCCACGGCAATCATGGAAGAGCTCAAGGCCAAGGCGAAGGCCGAGGGCTTGTGGAACCTGTTCCTGCCGGAATCCGAACTGGGCGCCGGCCTGAGCAACCTGGAATACGCACCCTTGGCGGAAATCATGGGCCGCTCGTTGCTGGGCCCGGAGCCATTCAACTGCTCCGCTCCCGACACCGGCAATATGGAAGTGCTGGTGCGCTACGCCAACGAAGAACAGAAGCAGCGTTGGCTCGAACCCTTGCTGCGCGGCGAGATTCGCTCGGCTTTTGCCATGACCGAACCGGACGTGGCGTCCTCGGACGCCACCAACATGGCCGCCCGCGCCGAACGCCAGGGCGACGAGTGGGTGATCAACGGCAAGAAGTGGTGGACCTCCGGCGCCTGCGACCCGCGCTGCAAGATCCTGATCTTCATGGGCCTGAGCAACCCCGATGCACCGCGTCACCAGCAGCACTCGATGATCCTGGTGCCGGTCGATACCCCAGGTGTGAAAATCCTGCGGCCGCTGCCGGTATTCGGTTACGACGATGCGCCCCACGGCCATGCCGAAGTGCTGTTCGACAATGTGCGCGTGCCTTATGAAAACGTGTTGCTGGGCGAAGGCCGTGGCTTCGAGATCGCCCAGGGCCGCCTTGGCCCTGGCCGTATCCACCACTGCATGCGTTCGGTCGGCATGGCCGAACGCGCATTGGAGTTGATGTGCAAACGCTCGGTCAGCCGCACTGCCTTCGGCAAGCCTTTGGCGCGATTGGGCGGCAATATCGACAAGATCGCCGACTCACGCATGGAAATTGACATGGCGCGCCTGTTGACCTTGAAAGCGGCGTACATGATGGACACCGTGGGTAACAAAGTGGCGAAAAGCGAAATCGCCCAGATCAAGGTGGTGGCGCCGAATGTGGCCTTGAAGGTCATCGACCGCGCGATCCAGATGCACGGCGGCGCCGGGGTGTCCAATGATTTTCCGCTGGCCTATATGTACGCCATGCAACGCACCCTGCGCCTGGCCGACGGCCCGGACGAAGTGCACCGTGCGGCGATTGGCAAGTTCGAGATTGGCAAATATGTGCCGCGGGAATTGATGCGCGGCGGGCAGTAACACCGATGATCGTTCCCACGCTCTGCGTGGGAACGCCTCCCGTGACGCTCTGCGTCACCCTCTCAAGAGCGGACGCGGAGCGTCCAGAGCGGCATTCCCACGCGGAGCGTGGGAACGATCTTCAGTACACCCAAACCTCCACTCGCCGATTCTTGATCCGGCCTTCATCCGCAGTATTGGCCGCCACCGGCATCTGCGCGCCAAACCCGCGAATATCCTTGAGCACCACGCCGCTCTTGACCAGCTCTCGGCGCACTGCCATCGCCCGCAACTTCGATAGCAGCGCCGCACGTTGCGGATCATTCTTGGTATCGCCAAACCCCACCAGCGTCACCTGTTTATTCAGCTTGCCGTGGCTTCTGATATAGGCGACCACCCGCTGCACATCCTGGCGCGCTTTATTGTCGAGGCTGGCGCTGCCCTCGTCGAAGCGAAAATTCACCGTCAGGCGCTGAGCGTCTCGGGCGATGGCCTGGTAGTCGTCGGGCATCGGCGGGCGCGGCGCGACACCGATCGCTTGCACCTGCTGGGCGATGAAGCCATTGGCAGCCACAATCGCCTGGCCCTTGCTGCCTTGGGAAAACTCCACCAACGCCTTGGCCCATGGGTTGCGGGAAGAGGGCGGCAAGTAGAAGAACAGCCGACGTGACAGCGGGTAATCCTCGGTGGCGATCAGGCTGGTCAGCGGCAACATCGGTTGCGAGTCGCCGTCGACAATCGCCAGCGCCTTGGCCTGGCGCACAGAGGGCAGGCCGATAAAACCGATGCCCTGGGGGTCCTGGCTCACCGCATCGGACAGCTGTTCGCTGGATTCAAAGCGCTTGGCCGAGGGTGCAAGCGGTTGGCCGCGGCGGCTCAGCACCAGTTCGCGGAAGGTGTCGAAGGTGCCGGATTGATCATCCCGGGCATATAAATGAATGGGCCCGCCTGTACCTCCCAGCGCCTCCCAGGTGCTGACCTCGCCGTTGAAGATCTGCGCCAATTGCTCGGTGTTCAGCGTACCGAGCGGGTTGCGCGGGTTAACGATGATTGCCAGGCCATCGATGGCGATCACATGCTCGGCGCCTGGGCTTTTCAAGTCCCCCAGGGGGTCGAGGTCCACCAGCTCGCTGTCGTTGATCGGGCGGGACGCTGCGGCGAGGTCGGCGCGGTTGTTTTTCAGCGCCGCAAAGCCGGTGCTGGAACCGTGGGCCGCGACCTCGATCGTGACCGTCTGGCCTTGGCGTGTCTTGCCGACCACGCGCTGCTCATTCACCCCGGCACCCGGTTCAGCACGCACATCCTGCAAGCCCTGATACTCCATCAAGCCTTTGACCAGCGCCGGGCCGAGTGCCGCGCCGATGGTGTTGGAGCCCTGGATGCGAAGGGCCGGGCCTTGGTCGGGAATGGACAGAGGGGCCGCCACGGCGGGGAGTGCGATTGCAAAACACAGGAACAGAACGCGCAGCATCATGCCGGCACCTTCTCAAGCCAAGGGAGTGCCGGGAGATTAAGTCAGTTGGATTGCAGTCATATGACCAACACAACACAAATCAACTGTGGGAGCTGGCTTGCCTGCGAAAGCGTGAGTGCAGCAGCAGGTGCGGTGACTGACACACCGCCTTCGCGGGCAAGCCCGCTCCCACATTCAGATCTTCACCAAGCCAACTGTCAGCTCAGTTCCAACCAGATCGGCGCATGGTCCGACGGTTTCTCCAGCCCACGCAAATCATAATCCACCCCGGCGTCCTTGACCCGTGGCACCAACCCGGTGGACGCCAAGATCACGTCGATGCGCAGCCCGCGCTTGGGCTCGTCCTCAAAGCCACGGCTGCGGTAATCGAACCAACTGAAACGGTCGGTCACGTCCGGGTTGAGGTGGCGGAAGCTGTCGACCAGGCCCCAGTTCTTCAAGCGTGCCATCCACTCGCGTTCTTCCGGCAGGAAGCTGCACTTGCCGGTTTTCAGCCAGCGCTTGGCGTTGTCGGCGCCAATGCCGATGTCGCAGTCCTCTGGGGAAATGTTCACGTCGCCCATCACCACCAGTGCCTGGTCATTGCTGAACTGGGTTTCCAGCAAGTGCTGCAAGTCTGCATAGAAGCGCTGTTTGGCCGGGAACTTGGTTGGGTGGTCGCGGCTTTCGCCCTGGGGGAAGTAGCCGTTCATGATGGTCACTGGGTGGCCGTTTTCATCGGCGAAGGTGCCCCAGATAAACCGGCGTTGGGCATCTTCTTCATCGCTGGCAAAACCTTTGTGCATGCTCAAGGCCGGCTGGCGCGAGAGCAGCGCCACGCCGTAATGGCCTTTCTGCCCGTGGTAGTACACGTGATAACCCAGGGCCTGCACTTCAGCCAACGGGAACTGATCATCGTGGACCTTGGTTTCCTGCAAACCGATCACGTCCGGTTGATGCTTTTCAATCAGCGCCGCCAACTGATGAGGGCGAGCACGCAGCCCGTTGATATTGAAGGAGACGATTTTCATGGTCGGCAGTCCAGTCTGGCAAAAGGGCGATGCTAGCCGACAAGTCGGACGGGGGCCAGCGTGGCGGTAGGGTGAATGCGCTGCTAAGGTGGGAACGACTGGAGCTGTGCAGGTTCGTACCCATAAGAACGCCATGTTTGAGTGGCGCCCAGGGAGATTGATTGTTATGCCAGACACTTCGACGGCCACTGCCGAAATCCGCCTGCTCAATAGCGGCTACTCCCGTGAAGCGCGATCCCTGCTGTACCAGGCGTATCGCCATGAGCCGACCTTCGCCTACATCTTCGAAGCCGAGCGGCCGGGCTATGAGCAGCGAGTACGTGCCACCGTGCGCGAACTGGTCAAGCAGCATTTCTTCCAGAAACTTCCGGCCATCGGCCTGTTCGTCAACGACCGGCTGATCGGCATCGCCCTGATTGCACCGCCGCAACGGCGCCTGGGCATCACCGAAAGCTGGGCCTGGCAGATCCGCATGTGGCTGAGCACGGGCGTGCGCGGTACGCGGCGTTATCTGGAATACCATCATGCCGTCATGGCGTGCCTGCCCCACGAGTCTGTGCATGTGCTGCCGTTGCTGGGCATTCACCCGCAGTTTCAGGGCAAGCACCATGGTGAGCAGTTGCTGGAAGCGGTACACAATTGGTGTGCCGACGACCCGCATTCATCCGGCGTGGTGCTCGACACCGGCAACTCCCGTTACCTGGATTTCTACAAGCGCCAGGGCTATGAGGAAATCGGCGAAGTCGCCGTAGGGCCGGTGCGCGAGCATGTGTTTTACCATCCCAATCCCCAGGCGTTACATCCTGCAACGGCTTAGAACAGAATTATTCAGACTAATCCTGGTTCAAAGTTCCTCCCTCGCTCGTGTAGCATCCGCGCCTATGAAGTTTCCAGGAAGATTTACCAGCGGCTTGATTCTGCTGTTCACAAGCTGCGGCGCATTGGCGCAAAGCGAACTGGACGTGCGGATCAAACCCTCAAACGACGCGCTGAAAGCCAACATCGAAGGCTATATCGGCGGTGTGGGCGATCGTGATGAAGAAGCCTTGCTGCGGTTCAGCCGTGGCGCCGAGGAGCAGGCGCGCAAAGCCGCGCAGGCCTTGGGCTACTATCAGCCACAGATTGCCAGCGAGGTGAAGGGCGGCAAGAACCCGCGCCTGACCCTCACCATCGACCCCGGCGAACCGGTGCATTTGCGCAACGTGACTCTGCGGGTCGATGGCCCGGCTGCGAGCCTCAAGGCCTTTCGCGTGCCCGCCAGCGACGACCTCAAATCCGGCGCCGTGCTCAACCACGGCCATTACGAAGACGCCAAGCGCCTGATCCAGAACCAGGCCTCGCGCTACGGTTTTTTCAGCGGGCGCTTCACCAGCCAGAAACTTGCCGTAGACCCTCAAGCGGGCGTGGCCGACATCGAACTCATTTACGACAGCGGCCCGCGCTACAGCATGGGCAAGGTCAGCTTTACGGGCGACACGCCCTTTGATGAAGAGCTGTTGCAGCGCATGGTGCCGTTCAAACCCGGCACGCCCTATGACTCCGAACTGGTCGCCGAACTCAATCAGAACCTGCAAGCCAGCGGCTTCTTTGAAGGCGTGCGCGTCGACGCCAGCCCCACCGCCGCCACCGATGACGTGATCCCGGTGGCGGTGCAACTGGACACCCGCAAGCCGCGCACCATGGGCCTGGGCCTGGGTTACTCCACCGACGTCGGCCCACGGGGCAAAGCCAACTGGACGCGCCATTGGGTCAACCCCCAGGGCCACAGTTATGGCTGGGAAGCCGAACTGTCGGCGCCGCGGCAGAACGTCGGGCTGTGGTACGACATCCCGCTCGACCCGCCGCTCACCGACAAACTGCGCTTTGCCGGCGGCTATCAGAATGAAGAGATCGCCAACACCGACACCTTGAGCAAGTTGCTCACCATCGGCCCCGAATGGCACAGCAAGTTGCCCAGTGGCTGGACGCGTGTGATCTCCCTTAAGTACCAACGCGAGGAATACCGCCTGGGCAATGACTCGGGCCTGAGTAACCTGCTGATGCCTGGCGTGAGCTATTCCTACCTGCGCAGTGACAACCGCATCGACCCGCACCATGGCTACCGCCTGATGTTCGACACCAAGGTCGCCAAAGAGGGGCTGGGGTCTGACACCAACCTGCTTTACGGCACGGCCACCGTCAAAGGCCTGACCACCTTGTGGGACAACCACCGCTTTCTGGGGCGTGCACAATTTGGCGGCAGTGCCACCAACGGCTACAAATCCGTGCCGCCGTCGTTGCGCTTCTTCGCCGGTGGTGACCAGAGCGTGCGCGGTTACGAGTACCAGACGCTGTCGCCCGAGAACGATAGGGGCGACCGCATCGGTGGCCGCTACATGGTGGCCTTGAGCGCCGAGTATCAATATTCCATCACCGACAAATGGCGTATCGCGACTTTTATCGACCAGGGCAACTCGTTTAACAACCTCGACCTGCCGAGCCTGAAAACCGGCGTGGGCGTCGGCGTGCGCTGGGTCTCCCCGGTGGGGCCGATTCGCCTCGACCTGGCCCATGCCCTCGAAGATCCGGGCGGCGTTCGCTTGCACTTTTCCATGGGGCCTGAGCTGTGATGCGTGGTTTGAAAATAGCGGGGCTGGCGCTGTTCGCCATCCTCGCCTTGCTGTTGTTGGCGCTGTGTTCAGTGCTTGGCACCCAGGCGGGCAGTCGCTGGGCCTTGGGCCAGGTGCCAGGTTTGAGCGTGGAAAATTTCCAGGGGCGTCTGGACGGGCAGTGGAGCGCCGACCATCTGCTGTGGCAGCAGGATGGCAGCCGCGTCGAGTTGAATGCGCCAAAGTTTGACTGGTCGCCCGGCTGCCTGCTTCGCATGACCCTTTGCATCGACCAATTGGATGTGGAACAGGTCAGCCTGGAATTTGCGCCCAGTACCGACGAAAGCAGCAGCGGTCCGATCCAATTGCCTGAGCTCAAGCTGCCGGTTGCGATCCAGTTGGGCGATGTGCGCATCGGTCGCCTGCTGTTCAACGGCAGCGAAGAACTCAAGGGCCTGCAACTGGCGGCGCATTGGACTGGCGCCGGTATGCAGATCGACTCGGTACATTTACAACGCGACGACCTGGTGCTGGACCTCGCCGGCCTGCTGCAACCCACCGGCGACTGGCCGCTGAACGCCACCGGCAACCTCAGCCTGCCCTACGCCCCAGGCGGTGTTCCCTGGAGCGTTGTGCTCAAGATCGATGGCGACCTGCTCAAGACCCTCAAGCTCGACGCCGACAGCAGCGGCTACCTGCCCGCCAAGCTCACTGGCGAGCTGCAACCCCTGGTGGAAAACCTGCCGGCGCAGGTGCACATCACCTCCGAATCGTTCAAACCCAGCGCAGACCTGCCCGATACCCTGCAACTCAACCAACTGGACCTGAGCGCCAAAGGTGACCTGAGCAATGGTTACCAATTGCTGGGTAAAGCCGTGCTACCGGCCGAAAAAGGCCCGGTGGATTTACTGCTCAAGGGCAAGGTTGACGCCAAGGGCGCGCAGGTCGCCGGTCTGGACCTGACGGCCGGCGACAAGCAAAGCCTCAAGCTCAGTGCCAACCTGGACTGGCAGCAAGGCTTCAGCGCGGACGCCAAGATCGACTGGCTGGATTTTCCCTGGCACCGCCTCTATCCGGTCATCGACGAACCGCAAGTGGCCTTGCGCACCTTCAACGGTGAAATCTCCTATAAAGACGGCAACTACCTGGGCAATCTCAAGGCTGACCTCGACGGCCCGGCGGGCAAGTTCAATGTGGTCACGCCCTTCAGTGGCGACCTCAAGCAGGTCTTCCTGCCTGAGCTGAAACTGAGTGCCGGCCAAGGCAAGGCCGAAGGCCACCTGAACCTGCAATTTGCCGACGGCATTGCCTGGGACACCGCCTTGGATCTGTCAGCGCTGAACCCCGCCTACTGGGTCGCAGAGCTGCCCGGCACCCTGGCCGGACCGCTGCGCAGCAAAGGCGAGTTCAAGAGCGAACAGCTCAAGCTCAACGCAGACCTGGACCTCAAGGGGCGCCTGCGCGGGCAAACCGCTGTGTTGGCGGCCAAGGCCGAAGGTGCAGGCGAACAATGGACCCTCGCCAACCTGGACATCCGCCTGGGCGACAACCGCATCAACGGCAGCGGCAGCCTGCAACAGCGTCTGGCCGGGCAGATCGACATCAAGCTGGCGCGCCTGGCCCAGCTGTGGCCGCAACTGCGCGGGCAAGTCAACGGGCGTGTCGAGGTGGCCGGCACCTTGAAAGCCCCTCAAGGCAAGCTCGACCTCAAGGGCCAGCAACTGGCCTTTGCCGACAACCGCCTGCAAAGCCTCAACCTGGACGCCAACCTCGATAGCGCCCAACGCGCCAAGCTCGACCTCAAGGCCAGCGGCATTCAAAGCGGCGAGACGCAAGTTGGCAACCTCACCGCCAGCGCCCAGGGCGATATCAAGAGCCAGAAGGTCCAACTGGCCCTGACTGGCCCGCTGGTCAAGCTGGCCCTGGCATTGGATGGCAACCTCGACAAAGACAACTGGCGCGGGCGCCTGGCCAGCGGCGACGTGCAAGCCGGTGGCCAGGACTGGCGGCTGCAAGCCCCGGCAAAAATCGAGCGCCTGGCCGATGGCAAGCTGACCTTTGGCGCGCACTGCTGGGTCTCCGGCGGCGCCAGCCTGTGTGGTGAAGACCAGCGCCTGATGCCCGAGCCGAAGTTGCGTTACCACCTCAAGCAATTCCCCCTCGACAGCCTCGCGGGGTTCTTGCCCAAAGACTTCGCCTGGCAGGGCAGGCTCAACGCCGATGTGCAATTGGACCTGCCCCAGAGCGGCCCAAAAGGTGTGGTCGCGGTGGACGCCAGTGGCGGCACCCTGCGCGTGCGCGACAAGGGCCAGTGGCTGGATTTCCCCTACGACACCCTGAAACTGGAAACCACTCTCAACCCCAAGCGCATCGACACCCAGCTGAATTTCCGTGGCGGCAAGCTCGGCGAGCTGTTGTTGCAGGCGCAGATCAACCCGTTGCCGAACAACAAGCCGATCACTGGCACGTTCAGCCTCACCGGCCTGGACCTCGCCGTCGCGCGGCCCTTTGTGCCGATGGTGGAAACGCTCAACGGCAAACTCAACGGCAATGGCCGTATCTCCGGCGGCTTGCTCGCGCCCCTGGTCAACGGCAACCTGAACCTTGTGGACGGCGAAGTCTCCGGGCCGGAACTGCCCATCAGCCTCGAGGGCCTGAACCTGCAGGCGCAAATCGCCGGCGAAAGCGTGCAGCTCAACGGCGGCTGGCGCAGCGGCAAGGCCGGGCAGGGCAGCCTCACGGGGCAGATCGGCTGGGGCCGTGCCCTGGTGGTTGACCTCAGCCTCAAAGGCTCGCAACTGCCGGTCGCCGTGGAGCCCTACGCCAAGCTGGAAGTGGCCCCCGACCTGAAGATCAGCCTCAAGGACGACAAGCTGGCGATTGCCGGTAAAGTCCACATCCCCCGTGGCGACATCACCGTACGCGAACTGCCGCCTTCGACGGTCAAGGTGTCCGACGACACCGTGATCATCGGCAGCCAGACCGAAGAGGGCAAAGCGCCGATGGCCATGGCCATGGATATCGACGTGGAGGTAGGCGAAGACCAGCTCAACTTCGCCGGCTTCGGCCTCACCGCCAAGGTCCAGGGCCATGTGCATATCGGCGACAACATGGACACCCGCGGCGAGCTGTGGCTCAACGACGGCCGCTACCGCGCCTACGGCCAACGCCTCAACGTGCGCCGTGCACGGCTGTTGTTTGCCGGGCCGCTGGACCAACCGTTCCTGGATATCGAAGCTGTGCGCGTGGTGGTCGAATCGTCGCGCACCGTGACCGCTGGGATTCGCCTGAGCGGCAGCGCCGAACAACCCACCACGCAGATCTTTTCCGAGCCGGCCATGGCCCAGGAAGATGCATTGTCGTACCTGGTGCTGGGCCGTTCGCGCACCAACACCGGCGAAGACAACAACATGCTCGCCGAAGCAGCCCTGGGCCTGGGTTTGATGGGCAGCGCGGGGGTGACCTCGGATATCGCCAATAAGCTGGGGATTCAGGACTTTGATCTGGACACCCAAGGCACTGGCAACAGTACGGCGGTGGTGGCCAGCGGCAAGATCAACGAGAAGCTCAGCCTGCGTTATGGGGTAGGGGTGTTCGAGCCGGCCAATACCATTGCCTTGCGCTACCTGCTGAGCAAGAAGGTGTACCTGGAAGTGGCGACGGGTGTGGCAAGCTCTCTGGATATCTTCTACAAGCGCGATTTCTGACCGGTATCCGGTAAAAATGTGGGCGGGGGCTTGCCCCCGATAGCGGTGGGTCAGCTACAAACAAGTTGACTGACATACTGTTATCGGGGGCAAGCACCCTCCCACATTTTGGTTTTCATTTCACTCCAGCCTTCGACCAACTACCAAGCAACCTAATTATTCCATTTGACATTCGCTGCCTAAGCAGTAACATCCCGTCACACATTCACTGCCTAGGCAGTAATAAGGTGACTTTCGATGCCTCACTTCACCCCTGACAACTTCCACAACTGCCACCTCGGCCTGTTGCTGGGCCGCGCCGCGATCCTCAAGGACCGCATCATCGACACCCATATGGAACCCCACGGCATTACCGCGGCGCAGTTCAAGGTGTTGATCATCATGGCCCAGTTCGGCGTCGATACCCCGGCGGAGCTGTGCCGCAACCTGTCCCTGGACAGCGGTTCGATGACGCGCATGCTCGACCGGCTGGAGCAAAAAGACTTGCTCAGCCGCAAGCGTTCCGAGCTGGATCGCCGCCAAGTGCAGTTGGTGCTGACCGCCGAAGGCCAGCGCCTGGCGGACATGCTCCCGCATATTGGCGCCAAGGCGCTCAACCAGTTGGCCGGCGTGCTTGAGCCGGGCGAGCTGGAAACCCTGGAGCGGATCCTGAAGAAAATGCTGATCGCTGCGGGTGACCCCATCACGATCCAGCGGGTAGGTCGATCATGAACACACGCGCACTCAGCCTGGTGCTGGCGGCGATGACGTTGGCCGGTTGTGCCAACTACAGCGGCCTCGATACCCAGGGCCAGCGCCTCGACGCCAACACCCTGCACACCGGCAAGTCCCTGAGCGGGGTGACGCTGTCGAGCGCCGCCTGGCCGGCCGCTGACTGGTGGAAAAGCCTGGGCGACCCTCAGCTTGACGGCCTGATCCAGGAAGCCCTGCAAAACAGCCCCGACATGCAAGTGGCCGACGCCCGCGCCCACCAGGCCGAAGCGGCGGCCTATGCCGCCAACGCGGCGCGTATGCCGACCGTGGATGCCAGCGCCGGCGTGAGCCGTTCGCGCCTGGCCAAGGATCAGGACCCACGCGGGCAGGGCGATGCCTATTCGACGGTGCGCAACATCGGCGCCAGCTTCAATTACAACTTCGACCTCTGGGGCGGCCAGCGCGCCGCCTGGGAAGCCGCGTTGGGCGAGGCCCGTGCTGCCGAAGTCGACCAGCAGGCCGCGCGCCTGACTCTGGCCGCGAACGTGGCCAAGGCCTACAGCGACCTCGGCCAGGCGCATATCGTGCGTGACCTGGCCGTCGATGACCTCAAGCGTACCCGCCAGATGCTCGACCTGAGCAAGCGCCGCCTGAGTTCCGGTATCGACAGCGAGTACCAGTTCCAGCAGACCGAGAGCCTGGAAGCCAGTTCTCAGTCGCAACTGATTGACGCGGAAAAACAACTGCAAAGCGCCAAGATCGCCCTCGCCGTTTTGCTCGGTAAAGGCCCGGACCGCGGTGACGAGCTGGCGCGCCCAGCGGTGCTCAAACCCAGCGCCGTGGCCGTGCCGGCGGTGTTGCCTGCCGAGCTGCTCGGCCGTCGCCCGGACCTGGTCGCCGCACGTTGGCGCGTAGAGGCCGCGAGCAAGAACATCGATGCCAGCAAGACCCGCTTCTACCCCAACCTCAACCTGAGCGCGAGCGTCGGTGCCGAGTCGTTGCTGGGCGATGCGATGTTCGGTTCGGCCAGCCGCTTCTTCAATATCGCACCGACGATTTCGCTGCCGATCTTTGACGGCGGCCGTCTGCGTGCTGATCTCGATGCCCGCGACGCCGACTACGACCTGGCCGTGGCCCAGTACAACAAAACCCTGGTGCAAGCCTTGGGTGATATCGGCAACAGCCTGTCCCAACTGCGCGACACCGGGCGGCAGATCCAGGCCCAGCAACATGCCGCTGACATCGCCCAGCAGTCCTACGACACCGGGGTGCAACGCTACAGCTCAGGCATCGGTAACTACCTGGATGTGCTCAGCATCGAACAGCAATTGCTACAGGCCCAGCGTCAGCTGGCCACCCTGAATGCGGCGCAGATCGACCTGTCGATTCAATTGATGCAGGCCCTGGGTGGCGGGTATCACGCCAACAGCGTGGCCGCGACCACCCCCGCAACACGCACGGAATAATTTGAGGTATTTGTCATGGCCACTGCCGAAAGCACCAACGCAACCGAACAACCCAAAGACACCAACCCGCGCAAACGCAAAGTGATGCTGATCGGCCTGGCGCTGATCGTCATCCTCAGTGTGGTGGGCGTGTGGGCCTGGTATGAGTTCTACGGGCGCTTCAATGAAAGCACCGATGACGCCTATGTGAACGGCAACGTGGTGGAAATCACCCCGCTGGTCACCGGCACCGTGGTCAGCATCGGCGCCGACGATGGTGACCTGGTGCATGAAGGCCAGGTGCTGATCAATTTCGACCCCAACGACGCCGCAGTCGGCCTGCAAAGTGCCCAGGCCAACCTGGCCCGCACCGTACGCCAAGTGCGCGGTTTGTACAGCAACGTCGATGGCATGAAAGCCCAAGTCAATGCGCAGAAAGCCGATGTGCAAACCGCCCAGGACAACTACAACCGCCGTAAAACCCTGGCCCAGGGTGGCGCGATTTCCCAGGAAGAACTGTCCCACGCTCGCGACAGCCTGACCGCTGCCAAGAACGCCTTGACCAACCTTGAGCAACAACTCAAAACCACCAATGCCCTGGTGGATGACACGGTGATTTCGTCCCATCCCGATGTGCAAGCGGCCGCCGCGCAACTGCGCCAGGCGTACCTGACCAATGCCCGCAGCACCTTGATCGCGCCGGTCACCGGCTATGTGGCCAAGCGCACCGTGCAACTGGGCCAGCGCGTGCAGCCGGGCACGGCGCTGATGGCGGTGATCCCGCTGGACCAGCTGTGGATCGACGCCAACTTCAAGGAAACCCAACTGCGGGATATGCGCATCGGCCAGCCGGTGGATATCGAGTCGGACATCTACGGCAGCGACGTCAAGTACAGCGGCACCGTCGACAGCCTCGGCGCCGGCACCGGCAGCGCGTTCGCCTTGTTGCCTGCACAGAACGCCACCGGCAACTGGATCAAGATCGTGCAGCGGGTACCGGTGCGCATCCACATCAATGCTGAAGAGCTGGCCAAGCATCCGCTGCGCGTGGGCTTGAGCACCGTGGTGAATGTAGACCTGCACGACCAGAGCGGCCCGGTGCTGGCGCAACAGGCGCCGCAAAAAGCCTCGTTCACCACCAACGTGTATGACCGCCAATTGGCCGAAGCCGATGCCATGATCAACCAGTTGATCCATGACAACAGCGTCGCCGCTCCCAAGGCTGCGCAACGCTGATGAGCAATAACGCCTCGTTCACGCCACCCAGCCTGTTGATGGCCACTATTGGCCTGTCGCTGGCGACCTTTATGCAGGTGCTCGACACCACCATCGCCAACGTGGCGTTGCCGACCATCTCCGGCAACCTGGGGGTGAGTTCGGAGCAGGGCACCTGGGTGATCACCTCGTTTGCGGTGAGCAACGCCATCGCCTTGCCGCTCACCGGTTGGTTGAGCCGGCGCTTTGGCGAGGTGAAGCTGTTTTTGTGGGCGACCCTGCTGTTTGTGCTGGCGTCGTTCCTGTGCGGTATTTCCACCTCGATGCCTGAGTTGATCGGCTTTCGGGTGCTGCAAGGCTTGGTCGCCGGGCCGTTGTACCCGATGACCCAGACCTTGTTGATTGCGGTCTATCCACCGGCCAAGCGCGGCATGGCTCTGGCGTTATTGGCGATGGTCACGGTGGTCGCGCCGATTGCCGGGCCCATCCTCGGCGGCTGGATCACCGACAGCTACAGTTGGCCGTGGATCTTTTTCATCAACGTGCCCATCGGTATCTTCGCGGTGATGGTGGTGCGCTCGCAGTTGAAGAAACGCCCGGTGGTCACCAGCTACCAGCCGATGGATTACGTCGGGTTGTTGAGTCTGATCGTCGGGGTGGGGGCCTTGCAGATCATCCTCGACAAGGGCAATGACCTGGACTGGTTCGAGTCCAACTTCATCATCATCGGTGCGGCCATTTCGGTGATCGCCCTGGCGGTGTTCGTGATCTGGGAGATGACCGACAAGCACCCGGTGGTCAACCTGCGGCTGTTCGCGCACCGTAACTTCCGGATCGGCACCATTGTGCTGATCCTCGGTTATGCGGGCTTTTTCGGCATCAACCTGATCCTGCCGCAGTGGCTGCAAACCCAGATGGGCTACACCGCCACCTGGGCCGGGCTGGCGGTGGCGCCGATCGGCATTCTACCGGTGCTGATGTCGCCGTTCGTGGGCAAGTACGCGCACAAGTTCGACCTGCGCCTGCTGGCGGGCCTGGCGTTCCTGGCGATTGGCTTGAGCTGCTTCATGCGCGCCGGTTTCACCAACGAAGTGGACTTCACCCATATCGCCATGGTGCAGCTGTTCATGGGCATCGGCGTGGCGCTGTTCTTCATGCCGACCTTGAGCATCCTGATGTCCGACCTGCCGCCGCACCAGATTGCCGACGGCGCGGGGCTTGCGACCTTCCTGCGTACCTTGGGCGGCAGCTTTGCGGCATCGCTGACCACCTGGATCTGGATCCGCCGGGCCGACCAGCACCATGCCTACATGAGCGAGAACATGACCGTCTACGACTCGACCACCCGCGATGCGTTGCAGGCGCTGGGTGGGGCAGGGCAGAAGGCCTATACCCAGCTGGACCAGATTCTCACCAGCCAGGCGTACATGATGTCCACCGTGGATTACTTCACGTTGCTAGGGTGGATGTTCATGGGCTTGATGTTGCTGGTGTGGCTGGCCAAGCCGCCGTTTACCGCAAAAGCGGGGCCGGCGGCATCGGGGCACTGATCCGCAAAAGTTGGAATGCAATCAAGTGTGGGAGCTGGCTTGCCTGCGATGCAGACACCTAGGTGTATCAGATGCACCGAGGTGATGCTATCGCAGGCAAGCCAGCTCCCACAGGTTGATCGGTGTTGTGCCAGAGGGTTATGCGCCAGGCAGCGCCAACTGCGGGTTGACGAAGTCAAACGCCGCCAGCTGAAAGCCTTGCTCATCCACCTGCAACGCCCAGCCTTGCTTGTCCCAGTCCCCCAGCACAATGCGCTTGGCCGCCTGGTCGCCGATCTGCAGCTTATGGATGGCGGGGCGGTGGGTATGGCCGTGGACCAGGGTGCGCACGCCGAACTGCTGCATCACCCGTGGCACTTCTTCAGGGGTGACATCGACAATGTCGTTGGCCTTCATGCGCACCTGGGCGCTGCTCTCACTGCGCAATTTGCGCGCTAGCTTGTGGCGGGTGCCCAAGGGCAGGTGGCGCAGGATAAACAGTACAACCGGGTTACGCAGGATGCGCCGCAGCTTCATATAGCCGAGGTCGCGGGTGCAGAGGCTGTCGCCGTGCATCAACAGCACAGGCTCGCCATACAACTGCACGACCGTCGGGTCCTTGAGCAAGGTAGCGCCTGCCGCTTTGCAGAACGCCTTGCCGATCAGGAAATCACGGTTGCCGTGCATGATGAAAATCGGGGTGCCGCTGTCGCTCAGCTCGCGTAGAGCCGCGCAGATGGACCGCTGGAAGGGGGTCATGCCATCGTCGCCAATCCAGGCTTCGAAGAAGTCCCCCAGAATGTACAGCGCCTGGGCACCACGGGCGCGGCCATGGAGCAGATCCAGAAACGCCCGGGTAATGTCCGGGCGTTCCTCTTCCAGATGCAAGTCTGAAATCAGCAATATCACGCTTCGATGATCTCGGCTTTCTCGACGATCACGTCTTCGGCTGGAACGTCCTGGTGACCGGCCTTGGAGGTGGTGGATACGCCTTTGATCTTGTCGACAACGTCAGTGCCTTGGGTGACTTTACCGAACACCGCGTAGCCCCAACCCTGCACGTTCTTGCCGCTGTGGTTCAGGAAGGCGTTGTCGGCGACGTTGATGAAGAACTGCGCGGAGGCCGAATGCGGCTCCATGGTACGGGCCATGGCGACGGTGTACTTGTCGTTGGAAAGGCCGTTGTCCGCTTCGTTCTGGATGCTTGGACGCTTGTCTTTCTTCTCCTTCATGCCAGGCTCGAAACCGCCGCCCTGGATCATGAAGTTACCGATGACACGGTGGAAAACGGTGTTTTCGTAGTGGCCGGCTTTCACGTATTCAATGAAGTTGGCGACGGTGATCGGCGCTTTCTCGGCGTTCAGCTCGATGACGATGTCACCGTGGTTGGTGGTCAGTTTGACTTGAGTCATGTTCACTACTCTTTTCAGGGAATTCGTGGGTGTGGGCGCCTGGGCACCTTACCTGTCTGGCTAAACGACGGCCAAGGCGCGCAGTTTAGCGTGCCCTGCGGGAATTTCGAGGTGGTTTTTTACCGCCCGGGCAATTAATTGGCCGCGCTCTGTATGTGTCTTGACTGCTTCGGCTATTATGAGCCCTTTGTTTTATCTGGCCCCACCTGGCCATGCACCTGTCTGTTCAAGGATCCTATGAGCAAGCCCACTGTCGACCCTACCTCGAATACCAAGGCCGGACCTGCCGTCCCGGTCAATTTCCTGCGCCCGATCATCCAGGCGGACCTGGATTCGGGCAAGCACACGCAGATCGTCACCCGTTTCCCGCCAGAGCCCAACGGCTACCTGCACATCGGCCACGCCAAGTCGATCTGTGTGAACTTCGGCCTGGCCCAGGAGTTCGGTGGCGTCACGCACCTGCGTTTCGACGACACCAACCCGGCCAAGGAAGACCAGGAATACATCGACGCCATCGAAAGCGACATCAAGTGGCTGGGCTTCGAATGGTCCGGTGAAGTGCGCTATGCCTCCAAGTATTTCGACCAGTTGTTCGACTGGGCCGTCGAGCTGATCAAGGCCGGCAAGGCTTATGTGGACGACCTGACCCCGGAGCAGGCCAAGGAATACCGTGGCACGCTGACCGAGCCGGGTAAGAACAGCCCGTTCCGCGACCGTTCGGTAGAAGAGAACCTGGACTGGTTCAACCGTATGCGCGCCGGCGAATTCCCGGACGGCGCCCGCGTGCTGCGCGCCAAGATCGACATGGCCTCGCCGAACATGAACCTGCGTGACCCGATCATGTACCGCATCCGCCATGCCCATCACCACCAGACCGGTGACAAGTGGTGCATCTACCCGAACTACGACTTCACCCACGGTCAGTCGGACGCCATCGAAGGCATCACCCACTCCATCTGCACCCTGGAGTTCGAAAGCCATCGCCCGCTGTACGAATGGTTCCTGGACAGTCTGCCGGTTCCGGCGCACCCGCGTCAGTACGAGTTCAGCCGCCTGAACCTGAACTACACCATCACCAGCAAGCGCAAGCTCAAGCAACTGGTCGATGAAAAACACGTGCATGGCTGGGACGACCCGCGCATGTCCACCCTGTCGGGCTTCCGTCGCCGTGGCTACACCCCGGCGTCGATCCGCAACTTCTGCGACATGGTCGGCACCAACCGCTCCGACGGCGTGGTCGATTTCGGCATGCTCGAATTCAGCATCCGTCAGGACCTGGATGCCAATGCACCGCGCGCCATGTGCGTGCTGCGTCCGTTGAAAGTCGTGATCACCAACTACCCGGAAGGCCAGGTCGAGAACCTCGAACTGCCGCGCCACCCGCAGAAAGAAGAGCTGGGCGTGCGCAAATTGCCATTCGCCCGCGAAATCTACATCGACCGTGACGACTTCATGGAAGAGCCGCCCAAGGGCTATAAGCGCCTGGAGCCGAATGGCGAAGTGCGCCTGCGCGGCAGCTACGTGATCCGTGCGGACGAAGCGATCAAGGACGCCGATGGCAACATCGTTGAACTGCGTTGCTCGTACGATCCGGACACCCTGGGCAAGAACCCTGAAGGCCGCAAGGTCAAGGGTGTGGTCCACTGGGTACCGGCCGCTGCCAGCATCGAGTGCGAAGTGCGCCTGTACGATCGTCTGTTCCGCTCGCCGAACCCTGAGAAGGCGGAAGACAGCGCGAGTTTCCTCGACAACATCAACCCTGACTCCCTGCAAGTACTCACTGGTTGTCGTGCCGAGCCATCGCTTGGCGACGCACAGCCGGAAGACCGTTTCCAGTTCGAGCGCGAAGGCTACTTCTGCGCGGATATCAAGGACTCGAAACCAGGCACTCCGGTATTCAACCGTACCGTGACCTTGCGAGATTCGTGGGGCCAGTGATTTAAGGGAAACATCGTGCTAACGATCTACAACACGCTCAGCAAGACCAAAGAAGTCTTCAAGCCGCTGGATGGCAACAAGGTGCGCATGTACGTGTGCGGCATGACCGTGTACGACTACTGCCACATCGGCCACGGCCGCAGCATGGTTGCCTTCGACCTGGTGACCCGCTGGTTGCGTTTCAGTGGCTATGACTTGACGTACGTGCGCAACATCACCGACATCGACGACAAGATCATCAACCGTGCCAACGAAAACGGCGAGTCGTTCGATGCGCTGACCGAGCGCATGATCGCCGCCATGCACGAGGACGAGGCGCGCCTCAACATCCTCAAGCCGGACATGGAACCGCGTGCCACGGACCACATCCCTGGCATGCACGCGATGATCCAGACCTTGATCGACAAGGGCTACGCCTACGCCCCAGGCAACGGCGACGTGTACTACCGCGTCGCCAAGTTCATGGGCTACGGCAAGCTGTCGCGCAAGAAGATCGAAGACCTGCGCATCGGCGCGCGGATCGAAGTCGACGAAGCCAAGCAGGACCCGCTCGACTTCGTACTGTGGAAAGGTACCAAGCCGGGCGAGCCGAGCTGGAAGTCGCCGTGGGGCGCCGGGCGTCCGGGCTGGCACATCGAATGCTCGGTGATGTCCACCTGCTGCCTGGGCGAGACCTTCGACATTCATGGCGGCGGCAGCGACCTTGAGTTCCCGCACCACGAAAACGAAATCGCCCAGAGCGAAGCCGCCACCGGCAAGACCTACGCCAATGCCTGGATGCACTGCGGCATGATCCGCATCAATGGCGAGAAGATGTCCAAGTCCTTGAACAACTTCTTCACCATCCGCGACGTGCTGGAAAAGTACCACCCGGAAGTGGTGCGTTACCTGCTGGTGTCGAGCCACTACCGCAGCGCCATCAACTACTCCGAAGACAACCTCAAGGACGCCAAGGGCGCTTTGGAGCGTTTCTATCACGCGTTGAAAGGCCTGCCCGCGGTGGCACCTGCAGGCGGCGAAGCCTTCGTGGCACGTTTCACCGAAGTGATGAACGACGACTTCGGCACCCCGGAAGCCTGCGCCGTGCTGTTCGAGATGGTGCGCGAGATCAACCGCTTGCGCGAGACCGATATCGACGCAGCGGCGGGCCTGGCGGCGCGCCTGAAAGAACTGGCCAGCGTGCTGGGCGTGTTGCAGATGGAAGCCGATGACTTCCTGCAAGCGGGTGCCGAAGGGCGTGTGGATGCCGCTGAGGTAGATGCACTGATCCAGGCGCGTCTGGCGGCTCGCACCAACAAAGACTGGGCGGAATCCGACCGTATCCGCGACCAACTGACCGCGATGGGTGTGGTGTTGGAAGACGGCAAGGGTGGGACGACGTGGCGGTTGGCTGACTGACCGTTGAAAGCTGCACGCTGAATAAAAAAACGCCCCGACTGGTTCGGGGCGTTTTTTTGCATATTGCTAAGTTTTTCGAATTAAACCTCTATTCCTGTCCAAGACCTTCATAGTCAGAGCGGAGTTCTCACCGAACACGGCTCTGAAATTTTTCCTGCTTGGCATTGGCAGTCTTCTATCAACGTCCCGTCTCGGCCCCACTGCCGTGATTGTCCGTTTCTCTCGCCGTGTGCGTATTCGGTAGAATAAAGTTGAGTTCCATCCTCAGACCAACCTTGCATCTTTCCATGTAGTTTTCCGTCTTTATAAATTGAGTGCTTTCTTTTTTGTCCGTTGTCATACCATTCTATGTCGTCGCCTTGGCGGTTATGATTTTCGTCTTGTTCCCATTGGCTGACTTTTATACCGTCAATGTTCCATTCGTGGCTTATTCTAATGTGCTGATTTGTATAGAGTGTTTGTGATTCGGTCTGGCCGTTTGCGAAGTATTTGACGTCCCAGCCATCCAACTGCCCGCGGTCATAATCTTGTATATTTTTTAGTGTGCCGTCTTCATAGTAATAATTTGATATTCCTGAGCGACTGCCATCTAAATATTTTTCCATGGATTCAGGATTTCCGTTAGCGTACAGTTTGACTCTTGGGCCATTTAGCACTCCATTTGCATAATGCTCACGGATCTTGATTTTTCCTGTCGGGTCGTAAGTTATGTACTCGCCGTCAGTGATAATTCCGTTATTGTAATTTATGGATTTTTCAATTTTTCCGTTTTTGTGGCGAACAATACTTTTTCCTTCACGTTGCCCCTGCGCACTCATTTCAATAGAACTCGAAACCATGCCGTTGCTATGAAAGGTGCGAAATTTATGGATGAATTTGCTCGCAGCATAGTCTTCATTGTCGACGAATCCATCAGCCGCAATCTTCTTGGTTTTTTTATCGTAGATATATACTTTCCAGGCTTTTAGCGTTTTGTCATAAGTTTGGGGTTGCTCTATGAAAAAAAGACTGCGCGCAGCTGGAACGGGTCGGTAATTCTCGTCTAAGTACATTTTTCCATCAATTAGCACATCTGTGAGTGATCTGCATGTTTCACCCGTGCAGGTAGCGAATTTGGTTGCCATTGGTATTTTTCGATCACAATCCTGATGGGTGATAAATAGTGCGGCTCCATCATCAGCGTATTTTTTGATTTTCTTAACTTCTGCTAGGAAACGTTCGACAGGAACGCCGATGGAGTCCGGTGTGATATGCAGTTTTGAAGTGCCACAACTGTGTTCTGTCGAAAGCGTCAGACGAACTGCCGCCATGAGCTTTACGCCGAAAGAGTCCGGGGTTTCTGTATCTATGTCGAGATAGGTTGCATTCATTTTTATATTTAGAATTGTCGATAGGTGAGTCTGTTCGGCTTGAGCGTATATTGCATTCGAGATGAGTGCTAGTGTCACTAAGAATTTCTTATATTCGAATTGCATCCCGATTTTCCATTAATTGACTTGTATAGAGAGGGTAAAGTTTTGGGTGGTGGCTGTTCGTGACTTCGATTTACGTTTGAGTGGAAGGTGTGCCCGCTAGAAACGCTCAATGGAGTATCGGGCACCAAAGAGAAGACTATGGGTCAATCGTTGTCTACAAAGAAGCGAGGGTTTCTGGCGCGGACGTAGGATGTTTCTTTGGGAAGTATGTCACGGTGCTTTACGTTGTTAGTGCTTGCGGGTGTTCAATAGCTGACGGTAAAAGGGGGTGGGTCTACCCAACTGACCGCAATGGTGTGGGTTGGAAGACGGCAAGGGTGGGACGACGTGACGGTTGGCTGACTGACCGTTGAAAGCTGCACGTTGAATAAAAAAACGCCCCGACTGGTTCGGGGCGTTTTTGAATATAAATATTGAAGACTTGGCTTGTTGTAGGTGTGATGCATGCGTTCAATAGTGAGAGAATAATTCTGTCTTCTTCACTGCGAGCATTACTAGAGTTTCGTATAGTGCTATTAGTTGTCCGAGCGTTTTGTTTGGGTAATTTTTATAGTTTTCGCGTGTTATATGAAGAGACTCTAAGTGGCGGCTTAGCTGATGCTGTGCCATGCCTAATTCGTTTTGGGCGATCTCTGTTCTATTCTGTTTATCGGTCGCCCACTTTTCAAATTCGATTTGACTGTATCGCCAAGGGTTTTCTTTGATGTCAATCTTCCATAGTTCTAAGTAGCCAGATTTGATTGTCAAGTCGGAAATTATATCGTCTGCACCCTCAGTGGTAATGGCTAAGGCTTCGAGGTCATGCAAAGTTTGGATGGAGTCTCCGTATAGTTTTCTAACGCTTTCGAGTAGTCTTTTGATTGTGTCTGTATGTATCTTAATTTTGTTCTTTGATTCGTCGTTTACAAGTGCTACCAGCTCTTCAGGGACTCGGATAACTGCGTTTTCAACCAGTTCGAGCCTTGGAGAGTTGAAGATTTCGACCGGAGTGCAACTGGATGGAGTGGCCGATAGCTTCAGGCCCGCATGGCTGTAGGCTTGCGCTACCAGCCTTGAGCAAAATTGAAGACTTGAAGGCTTTTCAAGTTCGACTTTTAAGTGCCCAAGCCATTCCTTCTTGAAAAAGGGCGCCGCCTTCACGGCCTCCCATATAGAATATACTGTGCCAATTTTTAATCGAGCATATTGCTCAATGATTTTCGAAGTCTCAGGTGAAAGATGCGGGTTGTATCGTTTTAGGGCGATTTGATTCGGGTGTTCAACAAGCAATCTCTGCGCATTAAAAGAATGAACGCCCCCTTTTTTATCCGCATGTATACAGCTGCCATAACCTACGCAAAGCATGACGTGCGAATAGTTGCCCCCGGTAAAGTTTCTTATTGTCTTGCTTGTGAGGCTTGTTTCGGTGGTGAAAACGATATCTCCGGGCTTCATCAGTGCCAAGTCGATCGAGTACATTTATTGTTCTCTCATGTTATACGGGAAAGGTTTAGTGCTGGATCGAGCGGGCGCTTCCCGATGTGGCGCGTAGCGGGATGATGCTAAGTTGGCGCAATTGGTGGCGCGTATCCGCTCTTTTGCCTGGCGCCAAACCAAATGTGGGAGCTGGCTTGCCTGCGATGGCGCAGTTTCAGTCAATGATGCTGTAACTGATAAACCGCTATCGCAGGCAAGCCAGCTCCCACATTTTTACTGAATTCGCCTGAAGAATCAGCGGCGGCTGCTGACTTCGGCGGGGACGTCATCACCGGCCATGCGTTTGCGGAACAGGGCGGTTCGCGCCAACAGCAGTGTGGTGACCGGCACGGTGATCGCGAGCAAAATCGGAATCAACCAGCCGTGCAACACCGGCCCGGATTTGAGCGTTGAAAAGTAGATGATCGACGCCAACGCCACGCTCCAGGCCCCCAACGTCGAGGCCAGTGCCGGCGGGTGCATGCGTTGGAAAAATTCTTTCATCCGCAGCAAGCCAATCGCGCCAATCAAGGCAAACAGGCTGCTGAGCAACAGCAACGCCGCCACGATAATCTCAACCCATAACGGCATCATTCAATCACCTCCCCACGCAGCAGGAATTTGGCCAGGGCGAACGAGCCGACGAAGCCGAACAGCGCGATCAATAGCGCTGCTTCAAAGTAAGTGTCGCTGGCATAGCGAATACCCAGGGTCAGCATCATCAGCATCGCCAGGATGTACAGGTAGTCCAGCGCCAGTACCCGGTCCTGGGCCGAGGGGCCTTTGAACAGGCGCACCAGGGTCAGCACCATGGCCAGGGAGAACAGGAACAGGCTGAACAGGATCGCATTGGCGAGCAGGGCGCTCATTCGAAGATCTCCATCAGGGGCCGTTCGTAGGCGTGCTTGAATTGCTGGATAAACGAGGCTTCGTCATCCAGGTCGAAAACGTGCAGCAGCAGGATGCTGCGGTCCAGGGCCAGTTCCGACCAGACGGTGCCGGGGGTCACGCTGGTGATCATCGCCAGCACCGCCAGGCCGTTGGCGTCGCGCAGGTCCAGGGGGATCTTGATAAAGCGCGAGCGCGGTGGGCGTGAGCCGCAAGTGAGTACGCCCCAGGCGACGTGCAGGTTGGAGATGATTACGTCAAGGCCGACCCGGAAAAACAGGCGGATGATCACCCCAGGGCGACGGATGCGGATCGGCAGCGGGCGCAGCGGCGCCATCATCAGCGGCGCAAGAAAGCCCAACAGTGCGCCCAGCAGCAGGTTGCCGGGGCTGATCGACAAGTTCAGCACCAGCCACAATACCCACAACGCCAACGACAGCCAGGGAGCCGGGAACAGACGTTTCATGGCTGCACCTCCAGGGCGGCGGCCTTGGCTTCAGGGCTGGGCACTGGGCGGGTCGCGAGCACTGCCATCACGTAGTGTTCCGGGTTGTTCAGGCTTTGGGCGGTGGCCTGGGTGTAGCGCATCAGCGCCTCGGCCTTGAAGGTCAGCGCGATGCTCAACCCCAGCAGCAGGAAGATCGGCACACACTCGTAGCGGCGCAGCAGCGGTGATGGGCGTTCTTCCGGGGTCCAGAAGCGCTGGATGCCGAGGCGGGCGAAAGCGATGAGCGAGGCCAGGCCAGAGAGAATCAGCAGCGCGACCAGGCCCCAGGCCGCCGGGCGGATGGACTCGTCCACGGCGTTGCCCAGGCCCAGTGGATTGATCAGCGCACTCAACAGGCTGAGCTTGCCGATAAACCCGGACAGCGGCGGCATGCCGATAATCAACAGCGCGCAGGCGATAAAGCTCAGGCCCAGGAAGGCCATGGTCCAAGGGATGACCTGGCCGATCACCGCTTTTTGCTCATCGTCCAGGTTCACACCCGGGCGCGGATGCAGCGATTCCATGGCTTTGGGCAGCGCATCAATCTCCTCATCCAGCGGCAGGTCGTTGGCCGAACGCGAACGCTCGATCAACTCCGCCAGCAAAAACAATGCACTCAGTGCCAGGGTGGAGCTGACCAGATAGAACAGCGCCCCCGCGGTCAGGCTCGGCTGGGCAAACCCTACCGCTGACAGCAGGATCCCGGCCGACACCAGGATACTCAGGCTGGCCATGCGCTCCAGGCGCTGCGCCGCCACCATCGCCAGTGCCGCGCAAATGATGGTCGCCATGCCGCCATACACCAGCCAATCCCCGCCAAACAGCGCCGAGGCGCCGGCCTGGCCGGAGAACAGCAGGGTCCACAGGCGCAGCACGGTGTACACGCCGACCTTGGTCATGATCGCGAACATTGCCGCCACCGGCGCGCTGGCCGAGGAATAGGCGGGCGCCAGCCAGAAGTTCAGCGGCCACATGCCGGCCTTGGCCAGGAACGCCGTAGCCAGGATCGCCGCACCGGCATGCAACAGGCCGCGATCCGCCTCCGGCACCAGCGGGATCTTCAACGCCAGGTCGGCAAAGTTCAGCGTGCCGGTGACGCCGTAGATCATCGCCGCGCCAATCAGGAACAGCGACGACGCCAGCAGGTTGATCGCAATGTAATGCAGCCCCGACGATACCCGCGCGCGGCCGGAACCGTGCAGCATCAGGCCGTAGGAGGCGGCCAGCAGCACTTCGAAGAACACGAACAGGTTGAACAGGTCGGCGGTGAGGAAGGCGCCATACAGCCCCATCAGTTGGATCTGGAACAGGGCATGGAAGCTGGTGCCCGCACGGTCCCAGCGGGCCATGGCGAACAGCAGCGCGCTGACGCCGATAACTCCGGTCAGCACCAGCATCATCGCCGACAGTTGGTCCACCACCAACACGATGCCGAACGGCACCTGCCAGTTGCCCGGCAGGTACACGCCAATGGAGCCGGGGCCGCCTTGTTGCGTCCAGTACAAGAGCAGGATGGCCACGCCCAGGCCGACGATGCTGGAGCACAGATTGATCTGGGCTTTGAGCGGGCGGCGTTTCTCGCCCAGCATCAGCATCAGCCCGGCGGTGAGCAGCGGCAGCAGGATCGGCGCGACGATCAGTTGATTCATCCACGTCATTCCTTGGGCTCCCGGCCGTCTACATGGTCAGTGCCGGTGAGGCCCCGGGAGGCCAGCAGCACCACCAGGAACAACGCGGTCATGGCGAAGCTGATCACAATGGCCGTGAGCACCAGGGCCTGGGGCAGTGGGTCGGTGTAGTTGAGCAGGTCTTGGGGCACGCCGTCCTTGATGATCGGCTCCTTGCCGATAAACAGGCTGCCCATGCTGAAGATGAACAGGTTGACCCCGTAGGACAGCAGGCACAAACCCATGACCACCTGGAACGTCCGTGGCCGCAGGATCAACCAGACGCCGGAGGCAGCCAGGACCCCAATGGCTATTGCGATGACTTCTTCCATCAGGCGGCTCCTTCGGTTGCAGCAACCACTTTGGGCTGGTTGCTCGGTTTATGCGCGCGCACCGACTGGTGGCCGAGGGCGGTGAGCATCAACAGGGTCGAGCCCACGACCATGGCGTACACGCCGACGTCAAAGAACAGCGCACTGGCGATATGAATATCGCCCAGTAGCGGCAGGCTGAAATGCCAGGTATGCGTAGTGAGGAACGGGTACCCGGCGAACAGCGCACCCAGCCCGGTCAAGGTGGCCGACAGCAGGCCGAAGCCCATCCAGCGCATGGGCCGCAGGCTCATCTGCGCCTCGACCCACTGGGTACCGGCGACCATGTATTGCAGGATAAACGCCACCGACATCACCAGCCCGGCGACGAAACCACCACCCGGTTGGTTGTGGCCACGCATGAACAGGTAGAACGACACCACCAGCGCAATCGGCAGCAGCAGGCGCACCAGTACCGCCGGCACCATCATAAAGCCCAGGGCGGTGTCGCTGGCCTGGCGCGGGTTGACCAGGTCGGTCGCCACGTCTGGCGCCAGTTGGCGCTGTTGGGGCGGCAACTCCATGCTTTCCTTGGACGGGCGGAAGCGGCGCAGCAAGGCGTACACGGTCAAGGCCACAGCGCCCAGTACGGTGATTTCGCCCAGGGTGTCGAAGCCACGGAAGTCCACCAGCATCACGTTCACCACATTGCTGCCGCCGCCTTCGGGCAGGGCACGGCTTAAGTAGAACGAGGAAATATCGTTGGGCGTCTGGCGGGTCAGCATCGCATAGGACAACAGCGCCATGCCGCCGCCGACTACGGTGGACAGCAGCAAGTCACGCAGGCGGCGGATACGCGCCTTGCGCAGCGAGCTGGGCAGGGGTGAGACCTCTTCGATCCGCCGTGGCAGCCAGCGCAGGCCAAGCAGGATCAACACGGTAGTGACTACTTCCACCACCAATTGGGTGAGGGCCAGGTCCGGCGCTGAGAACCACACGAAGGTGACGCAGGTCATCAGGCCGCACACGCTGACCATGGTCAGGGCCGCCAGCCGGTGGTACTTGGCTTGCCAGGCGGCGCCGAGGGCGCAGGCAATCGCCAGCAACCACAGGGTGACGAAGACGATGGACCCCGGGATTTTCGGGCGGTCGCCCCAG
This sequence comes from Pseudomonas sp. CCI1.1, assembly GCF_034348165.1. Classification (NCBI taxonomy): domain Bacteria; kingdom Pseudomonadati; phylum Pseudomonadota; class Gammaproteobacteria; order Pseudomonadales; family Pseudomonadaceae; genus Pseudomonas; species Pseudomonas sp. CCI1.1. The sequence goes on along the minus strand of NZ_CP133780.1, from coordinate 1,924,076 downwards.
CTGAGGCCACTGTTGATCATCGGGATCATCGCGCCGATCACTGCCAGTAGCACCAACAGGAACAACTGGGTTTGCAGGCGCTTGGTGCTGATGCGTTTCTCGATCCGGCGCACACCGCGCATCATCACCACCAGGCAGCGCTCGAAACCGCGCTTGCCGTTGAAGTAGCCGATCAGCGGCGGGTATTCGAAGCGGCCACGCTTGAGTTGTTTGCGCAGCATCAGGTACAGCACCACGCCGCCGGTCATCGCCACCAGGCTCATGATCATCGGCGCGTTCCAGCCGTGCCAGATCGCCAGGCTATATTCCGGCAACGTACCGCCCACCACCGGCAGGGCGGCAGCGGCGAGGATCGAGCCGACCACCTGGGCCGGGAAAATCCCCACCAGCAGGCAGGTGAACACCAACAGCTCGACCGGTGCCCGCATCCAGCGCGGCGGCTCGTGGGGCGTGTGTGGCAAGTCGGTGGCGGGCGGGCCGAAGAACACATCCACGGTAAAACGCAGGGCATAGGCCACGCTGAATGTACCGGCAATGGTCGCGATCAGCGGCAGGGCGATTTCCACCCACTGAGTCGACGAGATAAACACGGTTTCGGCAAAGAACATCTCTTTGGACAGGAAGCCATTGAGCAACGGCACCCCGGCCATGGACGCGCTGGCGACCATCGCCAGGGTCGCGGTAAACGGGATCAGGCGCACCAGCCCGCTGAGCTTGCGGATATCCCGCGTGCCGCTTTCGTGGTCGATGATGCCCGCGGCCATGAACAGCGAAGCCTTGAAGGTGGCGTGGTTGAGAATATGGAATACCGCGGCAACAGCGGCCAGCGGGCTGTTAAGGCCCAGCAGCAGGGTGATCAGCCCGAGATGGCTGATGGTGGAATAGGCCAGCAGGCCCTTGAGATCGTTTTGAAACATGGCGCAGTAAGCGCCGAGGAGGAGCGTGAGGGCGCCGGCACCGCCGACGATCCAGAACCATTCTTCGCTGCCGGACAGCGATGGCCACAGGCGGGCCAGCAGGAACACGCCGGCCTTCACCATCGTCGCCGAGTGCAGGTAGGCCGAAACCGGCGTTGGCGCCGCCATGGCGTGGGGCAGCCAGAAATGGAAGGGGAACTGAGCGCTTTTGCTCAAGGCGCCGATCAGCACCAGGGCGAGCATGACCGGGTACAGCGAATGCGCGCGAATCTGATCGCCCGCCGCCAGCACCTGGTCCAGATCATAGCTGCCGACGATATGCCCCAGCAGCATGACCCCCGCCAACAGGCACAGCCCGCCGGCGCCGGTGACCATCAGCGCCATATACGCCCCGCGTCGCGCATCGGCACGGTGGTGCCAATAGCCGATCAGCAGGAACGAGAACAGGCTGGTCAGTTCCCAGAAGAATACGATCTGGATCAGGTTGCCGGAGATCACCAAACCCAGCATGGCGCCCATGAACGCCAGGAAAAACGCAAAGAAACGCGGCACTGGGTCGTCCGGCGACATGTAGTAGCGCGCATACAGCGACACCAGCGTGCCGATGCCCAGCACCAGCATCGAGAACAGCCAGGCAAACCCATCCATGCGCAACACGAAGTTCAGCCCCAGGCTGGGCAACCACATGAATTCTTCGCGGATCACGCCACCGTGGGCGATCTGGGGGTAGAGCAGGGCGACTTGAATAGTACCGACCAGCGCCACAAGGCCGGCCAACAGGGATTCGGTGTTACGTGCGTTATGCGGCAGCAAGGCCGCCAGACAGCTGCCGATAAAAGGCAGAAGCAGTAGAACTATCAGGGACATAGGCTTCTAATCTGCGGGAGTTTGGGATGCATCATACGTGCCGCTTTCATGATCACCAAACGGCAAGATGTGGCAGGATCCTACAAAGTAGGCTGAAACGTCCCATTTGGCACTGTTTCAACCTCCCTCTGAACTGAAATGCCGACCCTCTGGGAGCCGGGCTTGCCCGCGATGACCATAGACCTGGCACTCCAGCGTTCCCAGGTTAGCCCTGACGCTCCTGTTCCAAGGCATCTGCCAGCTCAACAGCCTTTTGCCCCTTGGTCTTCAACTCACTCACAATCACCGCCAGCACAATCAACACCGCACCCAGCATCGCGATTGGCGGGAACCGTTCCCCGGCGATCCGCCCCACAACGCCTGCCCACACCGGCTCACCGGCATAAATCAACGTCGCCCGCGTTGGCGAAACACTTTGCTGGGCCCAGTTCATTGCCACCTGGATCACCGCACTGGTCAAACCCAGGCCTACGGCGCTGAACAGCAGCAACCACGAAAAGCCGGGTAACGCCTCGCCCATCGGCACCACCATCATGAACGACAGCACTGAAGCCGTGGCCAATTGCACAACGGTCACCCGACGAATATCCACTTGGCCGGCAAATGCGCTGATCAAAATGATCTCGGCCGCTATGGCCACTGCACCGATCAAGGTGGCGATTTCACCCGCGCTGAAATTCAGCGAGGCCCCCGCCGGGCCGGTCAACAGCATCAACCCGGCAAACGCCAACATGATGCCGATGCTGGGCATCAAGCCGGGGCGACGGCCCAGCACCAGCCACTGCAACAGCGGTACGAACGGCACATACAAGGCGGTGATAAACGCCGATTGGCTGCTCAAGATGGTTTGCAGGCCAATGGTCTGCAAACCGTAGCCGAACATGATCGCCACCCCGATAAACACTCCGGCCTTCAATTCGAACAGGGTCAGGTCGCGCAGGGTGCGCAAGGAAAAGAACCCCACCACAATCGTCGCGGCTGCGAAGCGCAGGCCGACAAAGAACATCGGCCCGCTGACGGTCATGGCGTGCTGCACCAGTAAAAAGGTGCCGCCCCAGATCATGGTGATCACCACCAGGATGCATTCGGCTTTACTGAAACGGTTGAAACGCGAAGGGGAGTTCGGGGCGGTCATGGCGGCTCGGTCTTGCAAGGGGAAAGCACGGACCGCACAATGCGCCGCACGCTGGGCAGTATACTGCGCACACCCACCTATTGAGCAATATAGTGCACAAAGAAAATCCGCAACGGGCTTCGGTCCTGCAGCACGTCAGCCAGAACGTTCGTCGCCTGCGCCATGCCGCCGACTTGAGCCAGACCGCGCTCTCGGAAAAGTCCGGAGTCAGCCGGCGTATGCTGGTGGCGATTGAGGCGGGGGAGAAGAACGTCAGCCTGTCGACCCTGGACCGTGTCGCCGAAGCGTTGGACGTGGCGTTCAGTGACCTGATCCAGGCGCCGGATGTGCGGGACCACAGCCGTATCAACGAGCTGGCCTGGGCGGGCGAGATTGTCGGCAGTAAGGCAGTGTTGCTGGCCAAGGCCACGGCACGGCGTGAAGTCGAATTGTGGGAGTGGCGGCTTGAGCCTGGTGATCGTTATTGCCCGGACCCTGATTTGGAAGGGTGGAGCGAGCAACTGTTTGTGTTCGAGGGCAGCCTGACGCTGGTGATAGGTGATCAGGAAACTGTCATCGAGGCTGGAGAGTTCTTTATGTTCGCCAGCCACCAGCCCCATGCTTATCGCAATGATGGGAGCGCGGCGGTACGGTTTGTTCGAAATGTGGTGATTTGAGCAACAATAAGGGCGAACTGGCATGAGTGAATCCACCCGCGTTGCAGACGTACTGATCATCGGTGGTGGCCTGAGCGGCACGATGCTGGCCGTGCAACTGCTGCGCCTGCCGGGCACGCGGCGCATCCTGATAGTCGAACCCCGTGCGGAACTGGGGCGCGGCGAAGCCTACAGCGCGGTCGAATTGGGCCATACGCTAAACGGCAATGCGGCGCGCATGAGCGTTGACCCGGACAACGCCGACGACCTGACCCAATGGCTCACCGACTACATCAGCGCCGGCGGATGGCCCGAGTCGTACCAACAGCATGTGCCCATCAGCGAACTGTTCCCGCCGCGGGGGCTTTTCGGCCTGTACGCCCAGAAGCGTCTGGCGCAAGCCAAGGCAGTGTCCACCTCGATCGTCGAGCACATCCGCGCCGAAGGGGTAGACCTGCAAGTCGACCCCACCTCGGCGTTGTTGACCCTCGATACTGGCGAGCAACTGCGCGGCGCCTGTGCGGTATTGGCCACCGGCATGTTTGCGGCGGCGCGCACTCCGCAGACCGAGTCCACAGGATTGAATGCCGCCGCGTTGGACCCTTGGGATGTCCCCGCGATGGCTCGTCTCGACCCACAATCGACCGTACTGATCATCGGCTCCGGACTGACCATGGTCGATGCAGTAGTCTCCCTGGAACAAGCCGGGCATCGCGGACCTATCGAGGTTTTTTCGCGGCACGGCCTGTTGCCCCATGTACGCCGGCAACCGCCGAGCTGGGACGACTTCCTCGCCGCTGACCACAGCCTGAGCAGCCCCCGACAATTGCTGCGTGAGGTGCGACGCCAATGCCAGCTCGCGCTGAGGCAAGGTATTGACTGGCAGGCACCGCTGGACACGGTGCGCGTGCACATAGCACGCCTGTGGAGCCAGGCCAGTGAGGCTCACAAGCGCCAGTTCGTGCGGCATGTACGGCCTTGGTGGGAAAGCCATCACCACCGTTCGCCGCCCTTGAGCGCGCAGTTGGTGGCGCGGTTGCAGGAGCAAGGGCGATTGCGGATTCAGGCGGCGTCGTTCAAGGGCTTGGTGCCGTCGCAAGAGGGAGTTGCCATTGCGGTGCGCTACCGTGGCGAGGATGTGATCACCCAGGTGTTGGGCGCTGCGCTGATCAATTCCAGCGGCATCGAATACGACTGGCGCCGAGTGGCCCGGCCTTTACCGCAGCAATTGCTCAAGCGTGGGTTGGTCCAGCCTGGGCCGCTGGCGCTGGGGATTGCGGCGGATGCAACGGGGGCGGTGCTGGATGCTCGCGGCCAGGTCAGCCAGCGACTGTTCGCCATGGGGCCGCCGTTGCGGGGCATGTGGTGGGAGAGCACGGCGGTGACCGATGTGGCCCTGCAGGCCAAGGCGCTGGCCGCCAGGCTGGTACAGGTTTGACTGTGGGAGCTGGCTTGCCGGCGAAAGCGCTAGTGCAGTAACAGATGCAGTGACTGACACACCGCTTTCGCGGGCAAGCCCGCTCCCACATTGTGTTCTCCTTTTATCTTGAGATTTTCACAAACCCGGATGTCAGCCCAAACACCTCAACCCCCTGGGGCGTCGATTGCCCAGGGGTCACTTTCACCCGCTGCACCGGTTTATCCATCGCCGCCCGATACTCCACCGTCATGTCCGCCTGGATCGCCTGGCTGGGAATCACGATCGCCTGGTCATTGTTATAAGTGACAATCGTCAACCGCGCACTCATGCCCAGACGCACCCGCTGCAACTGCTGGGGCGTCAGGGTGGGGATCGACAAGGTCACCGGAAACTGCGCGCTGCCCTGGCTGTCGCTGGCGATGGCCAGGCCGCTGACCACACTGACTGAACCCGACAGCCGCTCGCCATCAAAGCCATCGCCCATGACTTCAACGGCCTGACCCTGACGCAACTGGTTGATATCCAGCTCTGAGACTTTGGCGACGATTTTCAAGCGTTCGATATTGGCCAGGCCGAACAGCACCTGGCCCTGGCTGACCTTGCTGCCGGCCTGCACCGGCGCGTTGTTATTGCCGCCACCTTGAGCGGTATTGGTGTTGCCGGGCGCCGGTACTACGATGCCGGAGAAGGACGCCTTGACCTCCTTGCCTTCGAGCAGTGTTTGCAAGGCTTGGTACTTCACCGTGGCATTGGTCAGCTCCATCTCGGCGATCTGCCGGTATTCGCCCTGGCCTTGGTCCAGGGCTTGTTGCAGCTCACTGCGCGCCGCCACCAAGTCCAATTGCTGTTGCTGGGTTTGCTGTTTGAGGTCATCCAGTTCGTTGCGCGGGATGATGCCGCGCTTGAACAGGTTTTCGCTCTCGGTGAGTTTGCGTTGGGTGTTGCCTGCGGTCATTTCAGCGGTGCGTAAACTGCGACGGGCGCGGCTGACGGTGGGGCTGCTGCCCCAGTCCTGCATTTCCTGCACGGTACGCCGGGCCTTGAGTTGCGCGGAGAGGGCGTCGCGCAGCTGTATTTCAAGCGTCGCCGGGTCCATGCGCAACAGGACCTGGCCGGCCTCGACGCGCTGGCCTTGTTCGACCAGGTTGGCCAGCACATTGCCGTCGAACGGTGCTGTCAGGACGACGGTGGTGTCAGGCTCGATCTTGCCCACCAGGCCGATCTGGTGCACCAATGGGTCGGGCTTTACGGCCAGCCACTGTTCGCCTGTAGCCGCTTGCTCAGCCCCGCTGCGTTGAATGAGCAGGCCGGCGGCCGCGCCGGCCAACAGCAGGATCAAGGCAACGGCCAGCAGGGATTTTCTGTTAGTAGTCATTGAGGGCAATTTCCCAACTTTCCAGCGTCATGCCCAGGGTCAGATCGAGCTGGGTCTGGGCGTTCAAATAAGCGATCAGCGCATTGAGCTGGGCATTTTCGGCGTTGCGCAGGTCGGTCTCGAAGCTCAGCACCTGAAAGTTGGTGGAGCGCCCGGCGCTGAGCTTTTCCCGCTCGATCTCGATCTTGCGTCTGGACAACTCCACGGCGCGCTTGGAGATTTCATATTGGCGCCAGCGGGTGCCGAGGTCACGCACCACATTGTTGACGTTACGCTCCAGTTCCTGACGAGCGTCGGTAATGCGGATTTCCTGATCCTCCACATTCACCCGCGCACGCACTTCGGCCTGGCGCGTGCTGATATCGCCGATGGGGATCTGCACCTGCACCCCGGCGTAGCTGTCCCAGGTGCGGTTATTGTCATGGCCGTTGTCGTTGTCGGTGGCGGCGCGCACCTGGTTGGCGCCGGCGACCAGGTCCACTTGCCAGCGCCCGGAGTCCTTGGCGATCACCAGGTTGAGGTCGGCCTGCTGGCTGCCGAGCAGGGCGGCGAGGTATTCCGGTTGCTGGTTTTGCGCGAGGTTGAAGGCCTGGCGTTTGTCGATCTCCAGGGGGGTGGCTTCCAGCGCCTCGGTGGCACGCACCGGTGTCGACAGGTCCAGGGCCAGCAGGCGCAGCAACGCCAGGCGGCTGGTGTCGAGTTGGTTGCGCGCTTCTTCCACGCCTAATTGCTGGGTGGCGATATCGGCTTCGGTCTGGACGATCTCGAACTCGGCCATGCGCCCGGCGCTGATCAGCGCTTTGTTCACCTCCAGTAAAGTAGTGGAGCGTTTGAGCGCTTCCTGGACGATCACCAACTGTTCCTGAGCGCGCAACAATTCGCGGTAGGTGGCGATGATCTGGCTGATGGTCTGCGCCACGGTGGCTTTGAGGTTCAGGCGGTTGGCCTGCTCGGCCAGGCGCGACAGGCGCAGCGGTGCGGTGGTGGCATCCCAACCGGCCCCGCGCATCAGCGGTTGGATGATCGCCAGGTCCAGGCCGTCGCTGCGGTAGCGGCCGGCGCGGTTGGCATTGTTCAACTGCTGGGTCCAGGCCATGCTCAAGCGCGTGCCGTATTCGCCGAGCAGGCTGCTGGTGGGCGCGACGTTGGCGTTGCGCGCATTGTCTTGGGAGCCGCGGGTGCTGCGGTAATAGCTGTTGAGGGTGAGCTTGGGGTTGAACACGTCTTCGGCCACGCGCAGGTCGAACTTCTGCGCCACCCGTTGTAAGTAGACGCTGCGGATCGCCGGGTTATTACGCAGGCCCAGGTACACCGCGTCCCCCAGGGTCATGGTGGTGGCCTGGGCATTCAGCGAGACGCTACGCTCGTAGCCGCTGCGGGTAGTGCTGGGGGCCTGAGGGGTGATCACCACATCGGCGGCCATGCCCGGCAGGCTGATCAGCATGAGCAGTGCCAGGTACTTATTCATCGCGCAGGGCCTCAACCGGCTGCAAGCGTGAGGCCGACACCGCAGGATAAATGCCAAAGAACAACCCCACCAGCAACGTGCTGCCCACGCCCAGGGGCAGCGCGGCCACCGCCAGGGAAAACGCCCAGCCCGACAGCCACGCATACACCCAGGCGGCAGTCATGCCCAGGACTGCGCCGCACAGGGCCCCCACGGCGGTGAGGGTGACCGCTTCGAGCAAAAACAGATTACGGATGTCCCGCTGGCGTGCGCCCAAGGCCATGCGGATGCCGATCTCACGGCGGCGTTCCGAGACGTTCATCAGCATCACGTTCATCACCCCGACACCGCCGCCCACCAGTGAGATCGCGCCGAGGGCCAGCAGCAGGTAGGCGAAGGTGCGGCTTTGGCGGGTCATGCCATCGATCATTTGCTGGGGCACTGTGATGTCGACGCTATGGTCGGTGAGCTGGGGTTGCAGCGCGGCGGCGGCATCCCTGGCGATACGTTCCATGTCCTGTCCCGGCGCTGCGCGAATGATCAGGTTGTTGATCTGCGGGTTGGCGTAGATGCGGCGCATGCCCTCGGCGGGAATAAACAACGATTCGTTGGCTTGCACCGGCATCAGCATGGCCCTGGGCTGGTTGCGCAGGATGCCCACCACCAGAAACAGGTAATCGTTGATACGCACACGGTCGCCCAGTTGCAGCGGGTCACCTGGCGCGCCAAGGGCCTGGGCGAGTTGGTCGCCGATCACTCCGTAGGTTTCGTTGGCATCGAAGGGTGACAGGAAGCGCCCCTCACGCAGCGCCAGGCGCATGGCGTCCTGGATGCCCGCAGTACTGCCGACAAAGTTGGCATTGGCGGTCCGCCCATGAAACACAATGGGCCCGCTGAACAGGCTGAGCGCGCCGATATGGGCAATGCCTGGCACTGCCTGGCGCACCGCGTCGAGGTCGAGCTGGGTGCGCATCGGCACGTTGCTGCTGCCCTTGGGCGGGAACTGGGCGATGAGGGTGTCGGTACCCATGTCCTTGAAAATCATCGCCGCATCCACCGCCGCGTTGTGGCCGATATTGATCAGCGCCACCACCGAGGAACTGCCGATGACGATCCCCAGGAGCGCCAGAATCGAGCGCTTGCCCAAGGTACGCAGGCTGATAAACGCTTCATGCAGCAGTTGGCTGAGGCTCTGCTCGACCCGCAGGCTCATGGGCGCCCGGCCTCATGCACCACGCCGTTGCGCACCAGGATCTTGCGCTCCAGGCGGTCGGCAATGTGGGGGTCGTGGGTGACGATGATCAGCGTCACCTGTTGGTCACGATTGAGGTTCAACAGCAGGTCCATGATCTCTTGGGCGGTGGTGCTGTCGAGGTTGCCGGTGGGTTCGTCGGCCAAAATCACCGAGGGGTTGCCTACCAGGGCGCGAGCAATGGCCACGCGCTGGCGCTGGCCGCCGGAGAGGTCGGCGGGGCGGTGGTGGGCGCGTTCGGCGAGGCCGACTTGTGCGAGCATGCGCTGGGCGTGTTCCACCGATTCATGCCGCGACACGCCGCGATAACTCAAGGGCAGTGCGACGTTGTCCAGGGCACTTAGGCGGGGCAGCAGGTTGAAGCTCTGGAACACGAAGCCGATCTGCTGGTTGCGGATCGCCGCCAGCTCATCGGGGGTGGCGTTGAAAATATCGTGGCCGGCAAAGTGGTATTGGCCGCAGTTGGGCAGGTCCAGCAGGCCGAGGATGTTGAGCAGGGTGCTTTTGCCGGAGCCGGAGGCACCGAGGATACCGCAGCTGTCACCGCTGGCGATGGACAGGCACACGTCATTGAGAATGTTCAACTCTTGCCCGGCGAGCTGATAGCGCTTGCCGATGCCTTGCAGGGAAATCAAGCCGGGTTGCGCGGGGGTCTGTGTCATCATGACTACGCCTGCAGTCTCGACGGTGCCGACTTGCTCCCCGAAAACCCTTGTAACAAGTTCGGAAGCTGCCTGTACGCGTCACGGACTGGTTTTATTTCTTGTTTTTAAAATATTGTTTGAATAGTAACTGCCTTCCTGACGCTTCGCCAGCCACGGAGGTAGAGCGGTTTTCTCTCTCGAAGCGATTTCGCCGTCACCTGTGTGTGGCTCACAAAAATCCCATACCTGGTCTCAAAAGCCCGGTTATACAGGCTTTGGAAGATATGGCGGAGTGTCACTACTTGCTTTCGACGGGCCGCCCCGGTATAAAAAATCAAATTATTTTTTAAAACAATATTTCCGCCGTGGAACCCATATGGTCGCGAAGAAACTCAGCGCTCCAAACGTTACCAAGACTCGACTGCTGGATGCGACAGAGGCTCTTTTTATCAAGTACGGCTATGACGCCGTGTTGCTACGGCAGATAACCGAACGCGCCCAGGTCAACCTGGCGGCGGTGAACTACCACTTCGGGGACAAGGACTCCCTGATGAAAACCCTGCTGATGCAGCGCCTGGAGCCGCTCAACGAGCAGCGCCTGGAATTGCTCGCGCGCTGTGAAGCCGAATCCGATGGCCCACTGGACTGCGACACGCTACTGGGCGTGCTGTTTGCCCCGGCCATGGGCCTGGAGCGCAGCGACCCAGCCAGCGGGGAAGGGCGTTCGTTCATCCGCTTCCTGGGCCGGGTCTACAGCGACACGTCGCCGTTCATTCAGGAATACCTCAAGGTCCATTACCAGCCGGTGTTCCAGCGGTTCTTCGAAGCCTTCGCCCTGGCCTTGCCGGATTTGCCACGTAATGAACTGGGGGTGCGCCTGCAATTTGCACTCAAGGCCATCTCCGGCGTCATGGCCGGCACCGAACTGCGCTTGCTGATGAACTCCATGAGCCTGGGCCGCCCCGCCACGGATGCCGAGGTGATGGCCAAGCTGATTACCTTGGTGTCGGCAGCGATCCGAGTGCCGCAGCAGAGTGCAGAGGCTGAAACGGCGTTGGCGAAGGTGCTGGATACCCAGCGCGCCATTCGCGAACAAGCCACACGCTGAAGCCAATCCTCAAACCCCTGTAGGAACGAGCTTGCTCGCGAATAACGTCAACGATAACGCGGGCATTCTGGTTAACCGCGCCGTCATTACGTTCTTCGCGAGCAAGCTCGCTCCTACAAAAGCGGGGCGTTTTCCAGCACCAAAAGGCAGGATCGAGTAGGAGGCGGATTCACATCCGCCGTCCTCTCACACCACCGTACGTACGGTTCCGTATACGGCGGTTCAGGTTATACGGTTAAGTCGGTTTATCGTATCCAGTATCGAGACCAGCCCGAGGCGGTCCCACAGCTTCTTCGGCAACGCCTGATTCATATGGGGCGCTCCCGAGTTCCACCATGGGCCTCGGCCATTGACTGCCGATTTCCACGCCCGCGCCGCATTAAGTCCCAAGCGTATCAAGTTGCGCGCCCTCGTAGAGGGCCGCTTCCATTGACGCCAGACGATACAGCGAAGCTTGTGACGCACCCAGCCGTCCAATTCCTCAAGTGGCCGTCTGCTCTGGCTCAGCTTGAAGTAGCCCGCCCATCCGCGCAGCACGGGGTTTATCCGCTCGATGACAGTCGCCACCTTGTGGCCCCGCGCTTTACGTAGCAGCTCTCTGAGCCGGTCGCGCAAGCGACCCAGGCTCATCGTCGCCACTCTCAGTCTCGGTTGCTGATGCCAGCTCATCCCGTAACCCAAGTAATCACACATCCAAGACCCGGCTACTCGGCTCTTATCCCGATTCAGCGTTAGTTTCAGGCGCTGATTCAGGAAGCGCTCAACACTGGCCATCACTCGTTCGCCAGCACGAGGGCTGCGCACATAGATGTTCGCATCGTCGGCATAACGCACGAAGCGATGACCCCGCCGTTCCAGCTCGCGGTCGAGTTCGTTGAGCAGGATGTTCGACAGCAACGGCGAGAGCGGGCCGCCTTGCGGCGTCCCTTCCTGCCGTCGGCTGGCGATCCCACCCGACATCTCACCGGCTTGGAGGTACCGCCGGATCAGTCTGAGCACGCGTTTATCTACGATTTGGCGCGCCACGTACGCCATCAGGAGATCGTGGTTGACCCGGTCAAAGAATTTCTCAAGATCGAGTTCCACGCACCAGCGATGCCCTGCCGCCACATGGGCGCGGGCTGTCTCGATGGCTTGGTGGGCGCTTCTGCCCGGACGGAAGCCGTAGCTGTAATCCGAAAACAGCGGGTCGAAGATCGGCGTGAGCTGTTGCAGCAGTGCCTGTTGGATCAGGCGATCCACGACGCAGGGAATGCCCAGTTGTCGGGTGCCGCCTTTGGGTTTGGGGATGTCGACGGCGCGTACACCTTGCGGGTGGTATTCGCCGGCCAGCAACCTCCTCTGGAGGATCGGCCAATACTGATTCACGTAGTCCGCCAAGTCGTCGACCGTCATGCCATCGGCACCCGGCGCGCCCTTGTTGCTGACCACGCGCTGATACGCACGTCTGAGGTTGGCCGGTGCAAGCACCCGCGCCATCAGCGTGTCCGGCTCCGCGTTCGTCCACGTCACAGATGCCGTCGATACCTTTGCGCTGTCAGCCGTCATCCTCGGATTCTGTCCGGGACTCGGAGTCACAGTCTTCTCTTGGAGAAATTTCTGCATTTCGGTATTCAACGAGACTCTGACGCCTACTGGCGGCATAACCTGTTCGGCCCTTGGTGGCGCGGTTATTCGCCACTTACTACGGCTTCGGCTGACTTCTGCACGCTCATCCCATCGCCTCTCGACGCTCGGTAGCACACTGGCAAACGTGCAGATCTCCCAGGGTAATTCGCGCGACCTTCCTGCTTATGCCTGTCGGATCTACGTCACAGCGTTCCGTGCAAGTATTGGGCTTTGAAGATTTTGGCCTTCTTACCCCGCTGCGCCGCCTCTATCCGCTTCCTGTTCGTCAGGCCAGCATTTTGCCTCGGGCTTCCTTCAGATTCGCAGTCACCCGCGACACCCTTGCCTCTGGCTAACACTTCCCCTTGCCGGGTGTGTAGAGGACTTTCACCTCCCAGTCACCAGCGTGGCCACCACAGCCAAGCTGGTTGCGCTTGCGCGCAACGCGCCATGCCTGGCGCACCAAAAAAAAGCCCGCTGGGGCGGCGGGCTTGATATGCAACGTTTGTAACGGATGAGGCTTCACACTACGTCTCGGCTTGTGAATAAAACGTGAAAAATATGTAAGAAGAAATGTGAATGTGCGGACATTGTATTAACGGCGCTTTTGCTCGCTGTATTACCTCTCGTCGCCACTGTCATCTTTGACAGCTAGACGCCTATCCCTTTCAAGCGTCTGATTTCCTTGTCCCATAGCCGTCAAGGCCCCAGCCAAGGAGTTCAGCCATGTCCAAATTACATGCCCCCGAAGAGCGCTTTCCGGTAGCGCGAAGCTCATCCACTCCCCGCAATGATCTCGACCCGCCGGCCTACTCGAACCCGGTGCTCAACGTGGTTGGGGCTGACAGGGGCCTAGGCGTGCGGCATCTCGATACTTACCTATATGTAACCATTTTGCGCTGGATTAATTTGCAAGCGGGTGATACCTGCGAGTACTTCCACGGCAGCCGTACGTTGCGCCTGGGCTTTCACACCGTCAAACCAGAGGAAACAGGCAAAAACTTTTTTCAACTGGCCATCAACGAGGAAAGTATACCGCGGGGGCTATCCTTTCCTGTGTTTGTACGCGTTGTCCGTAATGGCTCTGGCACGCCAAGTACCTCAGATGAGCTGACTGTCTTCGTCAAGGACACGCGACCTGGCCTGGATGAACAGCCCGGGCTGGGGTACCACGACAAATTGCTGCTCAGCTTGCCGGACGACCTCGCAGCGCCCGGCGCAGTCTTGACTCCGGAGCGCGCCGCCCAAGGCGTAGTGTTCACGCTCGATTACCCCGGTAAACGTGTGCGAGACAAGATTCTTTTGTATTGGGACACGATCGCGCAGGTGGTGGTTTTCCAACTCGATGACGACCACGCCAGCGGGGCAAAGCCGATTGAAGTGGAAGTTCCGGCAAGCGTCATCGGCACCGGCAGCGGCCTCCTACCGATACGTTATCAGGTGCTCGATGAAGTGGAAAACCGCTCCGGGCATGTCGAGCACTTTTCTCAGGCCGTGCATGTACAGGCCGAGCTTGACCCCAGCCTGCTCAGGCGGGCGCGCTTCCTCGTCGGCTCCACCTCGGTCACCTCGGTCAATTATGATCAGGATGCAGGGAAATTCTTTGCTGTTCAGGTAGTCACGCCTTTTCAGCTTCCGGATGGCCGTTTTGTCCCGGCGAATACTCGCGTCATTGCAACCTTGAGTGGTACTCACGCCGATGAGTCAACGTTTGAACTCGATCTGACCGATCAGCGCGCGGACCCGGGTTGGCCGACTTCGTTTCCTGTCGATGACGACACCATCAAACAATTGATCCAAGGCTCGATGAAGATCACCTGGCGGCTTGAGTTCCCGCTGGGCACCTTACTGGCCAAGTCCCAATCCCTGACGATCCTGATCTCTGGCACGATTGCGGACATGCCGGCAGTCACGGTGGTGCAGGCCGATGCCGGCTTGATTGACCCCGAAGAGCCTTACATCACCATTAATTATCCGAACCCGGCCTATACGCCCTACGATCCGGATAATCTGGTCAGGCTGCGGCTGGAGGCTGTTCTACCGGGTGGCGGGCTCGTTGAATACGAACAACGCCATAACGCAGGCGCTCCACCACCGCCCACCCGTTTTCGTACCGTAACCCAAGCCAACTTCGCTCGATTTATCGGGCTGGGCGATGTGCGGGTTTTCTACACGGTAGACGACGGCCTCATGCGGGCATTGGGTACAGGGACGCAGGCCATCCGCGAGTCGGAGTCGACGTATGTGCGGTTCGGCGAGCGTATTGCCGAAATGCCAAGGCCGGAAATCGACCGGGTCGATGAGGACGACAACCTAGACCCAGATGACTTGTTTGGCCAGCTCGACATCACGCTGCCCTACGCTGAAACTTACGATGGCGATGTCTTTACATGGCGCCTGACAGGGACGGCTGTGGACGGCAGCACCCAGGGTGACATCCGCCTGAATCCCGCCACCGCAGGAAGTCCAGTGCACTTTTCGCTGGATCGGCACTACGCCGACACCAACCTGGGCGGCGTGATTCGCTTGAGCTATTCAATGATCCCCGCGAATGGTGGGCGCACCCTGCGCTCTGAAATACTCGAAGTGACTGTCGGTAAGGCGCTGGGTGACCTGCCTTGCCCGGAAGTCCTCGAAGCATCCAAAGCCCCCGACCAATTGGCACCGGAAGCGGTTACCGCCGGTGCGACCATTCGGGTCACCTTCGCGCAGATGCTACCGACCGACCGTATCCGAGCGTGCTGGACCGGCATTCCCGACATCGGCAGCCACTGTGAAACCCAAGACGGCAACACCCGTAAAACCGTGGACTTCACCGTCCCGCCTGAAGTCGTGGGCGCCAATATTGCGCCATTTGGCCAACGGATCAACGTGCAGTACTTCCTCATACGTAACGGACGAGAAACACCTTCTCCAATCCTCGACCTGCTGCTGCTCAACCTGACCACCTTGCCGATCCCGACCATCGAAGGGATTGGGGACGCCCCGGTGCTCGAGACCTCCAAGTTGAATGGAACCGAGCGCACGATGATCAATATCTGGCACTTCATTCATCGGGCTCAGCGCATCTGGATGGAGTACAGCGGCACCTATGATACCGTTCCAGAGACGCCATACTTCGAGGCCACCTACACCAACAACCTCGTGACCGAAGAAGGCGAACGCACTGGGATCCTGCCACCGACCCCCGTGGACGAACTGCGCAAGCTCAAGGATGGAACGCTATTAACCATCCGTTTCTGGGTCTGCTTTGACCGCAGTTTCAACAAGGCCAATGCGGTGTTGTTCCGCGAGCGCCACTACACCATCCAGTCCCTGCCGGGCGTATTGCCCCACCCGTTTATCAATGGCACCACCGACACCGGGCCGAACGTGACGGTGGACCCGCTGCCGATTGAGCACAATACGACGGTCACTGTTCGCTACACCGGTATGAGCAATCGGGATCGCATAACGTTTGAATGGATTTTTGCCGATGGTACCCACCATACGGCGGTCGAGAATGGGTTGGATGGGGGCACGGTGGTGTTCAACCTGACCTCGGTCAAGGTCTTGCACCGCAGTGTGAACAGTACCGTGTGCTTGAAGTATTCGGTGGTGCGCACGGGCGTAGCCGACCCAATCCCGTCGCAGGTGCAGACGGTGAAAGTCGATACGATTGCGGCCACGGACTTACCGCAGCCACTCATCAACGGTGTTATTAATAGGGGCACGCTGGACCTGACTACCTTTACCGGCGATGGGTTGCTGTCAGTCATTAAGTGGGCCCTGAGTGCGGGCCTGCAACGTGCATGGATCACCTGCAGCAGTTCGGGTGTGGAACCTCTGCATGTACTCACCGTCGATGGAGCTTTGATTACCCAAACAGAAGCCGCCAATGGGCTCGTGGACAAAGCTGTGCTGCGTAGCTGGCTGACAAGGCTGGCTCATAACTCGGAATTAACGTCAATTATCGAGGTGGAGTTTAACGGGAAAGAGAGCAAGGCAAATGCCGTCCAGTTCCTTCCAACGATTTACACCGTCAAGACCCTGCGTGGGATAACCATGAATGAAAGTACTCTGTACGTTAATTTGCGTGGATGGGTGTTACAGAACTTCGGGTTCACTGATGTGGCATATACAGGCGCAGTTGGCCGTACCGCCACTGGCGGGTCGGGAACCCTGACATACCGTTCAAGTAATGCATCGGTAGTTACCGTCGACTTGTACAGCGGACGACTTACATTCACAGGGGTAGGTAGTGCAACAATTACCGTCTCAGACACCGCGAGCCAGACGAAAAGCTACATCGTCCAGACGTCAGGAGGCGGTAGGATATGTCGCTACTACGGCGGGTTAGCGCCGTGGCAAACGGTCTACAACCAAATCAGAAGCTCGGGTGCAATCATGCTTAAATATGATACTGCTCGAAGTCTCTACAGCGCATTTGGACGCGCGTTCCCTAACCATGATGTTGCTTGGGTTGATGAAGGTATTCCACCTGAGTCCCCCAACGCTCATTACAGTGTCCAGGTATCGAATGGTCTCGGATTCAACCGTGATCAGTGGTCTGGAAACGCCTATGGGTATGGTATTTTTTAGTTGAAACGGAGTTTATTGAAAAGGTGAATAAAAAGGGACGGATCGATGTCATCTATTGATCCGTCCCAATTGCTCATGAATTCAAATCTTCCAGTGCGACGAATGCTTGGACAGCCGCCCGCGCATCGCATCCACATTCGCCGCCAACTGCAACGTCAACAACCGATACCCATCCAACGCACTGTAAACCGGCGCATCCAGCGCAGACTCACTGCCGGTTGCGTAGCCGCTGCGCTCCAACCGCTCCGTCACCCCCGACTTCAATGCCCGCGCCATCCCCACCAACTGCACCCGAATCTGCCGATGCTCGGCCTTCAACATCACCCGCATCCGCGCCGTGGCCTGCTCATCACGCGGGTCCGGCCGGGTATTGCCCAGAATCTCCAGGGTGCTGATGCACAGGCGCAGGTGCCGCTGGATCGCATCCAGTTCAGTCATGGAAATCCGCACTTCCTTGGACACCGACGGCATCAACGAGCGCAGTTGCACCATCGCCCCGTTCAAGCGGTTGAGCAGCTTGAGGTGTTCATCGTCAGTTACCGATTGGCCATTGATGATCCGGCTATAAATCTGCGCGCAGTCACGCAGGGCGCTGGCCAGGTTGTAGCGCCACGAATACACGGCGTACAACGGCAAGGCAAAGGAAAACGCCAGGGCCAGCACAATGCCGATCAGGATATCGACGGTGCGCCACAATCCATCGGAGATAGGGTTATCGCCGTGGCCGGCGACGATAAACACCGTGATCGCCGACAGCAGTGCGATATAGCCGCCTTTGCCGATGGCGTGATAGGAAAAGAACCCGCACACCACCGACATCAACAGGTAGGTGAGCAACGGCAGGCCGAAGTAAGCCTGCTGCACCACCAGCAGCAAGCCGACGCTGGCGCCGATCAAGGTGCCGTAGGCGCGCTCGACGGCTTTTTTGCCGATATTGCCGTGGTGCTGCAACCCGCCGATGACGATCAGCATGGTCACCGACGCCCATTCCCCGTGAGGCAGGTTGAGGCCGGTGGTCAGCAGGATGGTTGCCAGCAAACCCACCGATACGCGCGCGGCGTGGATCAGCTTGGCATGGCGAAAGCGGCGGTAGGGGTCGAGCAAGGGGCGCAGCAGGCGCCGGGCAAAGAAGGGCAGGTTCATCAGTCTTAAAATGGCCTCAAATGTATGAATGTGCTTGATCAAATGTGGGAGCTGGCTTGCCTGCGATAGCATCACCGCGACCAGACTGAAAGACCGAGGAGCTGGCATCGCAGGCAAGCCAGCTCCCACACTGACCTGTCTGCACATTGGAACGGGGTTGGCTTCAGAAGATGTAGTCGGTGGTCAGGAAGCTCGAATCGCGGTTGCGCAAAATATCGCTGACCAACGCCTTGTTACTCTCCTGGAACTTGGTCGCCACCAAAGTTCGGATCGAGAACACGCGCAAGGCGTCATGCACCGACAACGTGCCCTCGGCCGAGTTCTTGCGCCCGTTGAAGGGGAATGTGTCCGGCCCGCGCTGGCATTGGGCGTTGATATTGATACGGCCCACCTGGTTGGCGAAGGTGTCCACCAGGCGTCCGACTGCCACGGGGTCGGTGCCGAAGAGGCTCAACTGCTGGCCGAAGTCCGAGTCCAGCACGTAGTCGATCACGGTCTCCAGGTCGCGATAGGGCACGATCGGCACCACGGGGCCGAATTGCTCTTCGTGATAGACGCGCATCTGCGGGTTCACCGGGTACAGCACTGCCGGGTAGAAGAACGAACCACGGCTGCTGCCGCCCTCGGGGTTCATGACCTTGGCGCCATGGCGCGCCGCATCGGCCACCAGTTCGCTGAGGTAATCGACCTTGCCCACTTCCGGCAGTGGCGTCAGCGCCACGCCATCCTCCCACGGCATGCCGGGCTTGAGCGTCGCCAGCTTGGCGTTGAATTTCTCGATAAAGCGCTCGACCACGTCTTCATGCACGAACAGGATCTTCAACGCGGTGCAACGCTGGCCGTTGAACGACAGCGAGCCGGTGACGGCTTCGTTCACCGCGTTGTCCAAGTCCACTTCGGGCAGCACGATCCCCGGGTTTTTGGCATCCAGGCCCAGCGCAGCACGCAAACGGTGTGGCTTGGGGTGCAGTTTTTTCAAATCACTGGCGGCCTTGTTGGTGCCGATAAATGCAAAGATATCGATCTTGCCGCTGGCCATCAGCGCGCTCACGGTCTCGCGGCCGCTGCCGTAGATCACGTTGATCACCCCGGCCGGGAAGCTGTCGCGGAACGCCTCTAGCAACGGGCGGATCAACAGCACACCGAGCTTGGCCGGCTTGAACACCACGGTATTGCCCATGATCAAGGCTGGGATCAGCGTGGTGAAGGTCTCGTTCAAGGGGTAGTTGTAAGGCCCCATGCACAGCGCCACGCCCAGGGGCACGCGGCGGATTTGTCCGAGGGTGTCCTGCTCCAGTTCGAAGCGGCTACTGCGGCGGTCAAGCTCCTTGAGGGCATTGATGGTGTCGGTGATGTAGTCGCAGGTGCGGTCGAATTCTTTCTGCGAGTCCTTAAGGTTCTTGCCGATTTCCCACATGAGCAGTTTCACCACCGCGTCGCGCTGTTCGCGCATACGCCGCAAAAACGCCTCGACGTGCTGGATGCGCTCAACAACGCGCATCGTCGGCCACTCACCCTGGCCACGGTCATAAGCACGCACCGCCGCATCCAGCGCGGTTAGGGCGGTCTCGGCGTCCAGCAGCGGCGTGCTGCCGATATGCACGCGTTCATCGCCCAACTGCACCGGGCTTTGCACGCGTGCAAGCGGGCCGCTCCACACCCGCAGTTGGCCATCGACCAGGTAGTCGCGCTGTTCAATGGGCGCCGCCAGGCGAAATTGCTCCGGAATCTGGGAGACGGAAGTGGGAAACAGCTGGGCGAGCAGGTTGCTGGTGGTCATGTCGCTACCCCTGGAATAGTTGCAAAACATGACTAGAGAGTCACCCAACTGACGGCTCTAAGGCAAGGCTTACGCGCATTGTTGTTCGCAGCGCGGTGCGCGCCGGGTAAACTGCGCGGCTTTTCAGAAGGAGTTCACATGAGTCAGTACCAGCCGGGCATTCTTGCCGCACCGGTGCCTTTGCAGGCCCGCCATCTGTTTTTCGCCCTCGATTCCCTGCAAGCCGTGCCCGCAGCATTGGACGCGCTGGTGCAACTGACGGATGCGCAGGCGGTGGTCGGTTTCGGTGAGCCGCTGGTAAAGGCACTGGGCGCCGAGATTGAAGGGCTGCGCGCATTTCCCTCAGTAAGCGCCCCTGGCGCGCACAACCCGTCCACCCAGCAGGCGTTGTGGGTATGGCTGCATGGGGTGGATCGCGGTGAGTTGCTGCTGCGCAGCCGGGCCGTCGAAAAAGCCCTGGCCCCGGCGTTTGCCCTGGTGCAATCGATTGAAGGCTTCCGCTACAAGACCGGTTTTGACCTGACCGACTACGAAGACGGCACAGAGAACCCTCACGACGATGCCGCCGTGGAAGCGGCGTTGACCGACAGCGGCGCCAGCTTTGCCGCGATCCAGCAATGGCAGCACGATCTCGACGGTTTCGCCGCATTGCCTGCCCAGGAGCGTGATCACATTATCGGCCGTCGCCATGGCGACAACGAAGAACTTGAAGACGCCCCGGAATCGGCCCATACCAAACGCACGGCTCAGGAGAGCTTTACCCCGGAAGCCTTCGTGGTACGTCGTTCGATGCCCTGGGCCGAGAACGGCCAAGCGGGGTTGATGTTTCTCGCCTTCGGGCATTCCTTCGATGCGTTTGAGGCCCAGCTTCGGCGTATGAGCGGGTTGGAGGACGGGATCGTCGATGGCCTGTATCGCATCAGCAAGCCGCTGACCGGTGGCTATTACTGGTGCCCGCCGGTGAGGGAAGGGCGCCTGGACCTGAATCTGGTTTTTTAACTGCTTTTTGCCTGCGTCCTGAGGTACGCCTCAAGCGCTTTTGAGCGTTTCCAGCCACGCGGGATCGAGCCGGGTTTGTTCGGTATCGATCCCCATCGCGTGCATCTTCGCCTTGTGTGCGTCAATCTCGCCGACCAGTTGCGCCTGGGCGCTGGAGTTGGCGTCCAGCTCATGCATCTGCGTCAGCCCCAAGTGATAGAAACGCAACAGCTTGATGGCGGTGGGGTCGTTAGCTTGTACCCGCTCGGTGACCTTGTGCATCACGTTGGTCACGCTCATCAGGCTGCGCTTGAGCTGCCAGCCATACACCGCTGGCGCCAACCAGGCCTGGCTCCAGAACGGACCACGCACCAGCGCCAAGACGATCAACACAGCGGCAAATACACCGCCGACATTGAAGCGAAAGTTGTCACCGCCAGGTTCGCCGAACAGCATCACCGCCAGGCTCGACAGCAGCATGGCCAGGGCCAGGAATAGCACGGCCACGATCAGCGTGCTGCGGCGGGTTTGTTGACGGTAGGTGACGGGGTCGCAGGGTTTGAGCTCGAACATCCGGTTCAGGTCTCCAGAAAGGGCGCTTATCTTCTCATGCTTGCAACAATGAAGTTGAACGATGGCTGCGCACGGTTTCTCTAAACCTGTGAAGCCCCCATGAGGTATGCCGTCATGTCTGAACACAAGCAGCCACCGCCGGGTACACCGGATCCTAACCGCACGCCGGGTGAAGAGGAGCGCGACAACGATGCACTGCGTCCCAACGATCCCAAAGAGCGTGGCCCCGACAACGATGTGGAGCGCGTCGAAGAAGACCTGGAAAACCTCCACGACAAAGCGCGCCCGCTTTAGCAGGAGCATGTGATGAACAAACGTACCGATGGTCCCCACTCCAACGAGCACGCCAGTGGTAAGGATGAGCTGGGTTTTGACCCGGACTCGCCCGATGTGGCCGACCCGCAGGTTGATCCGGTAGGCCCGGCTATTGCACCGCTGGATGAGAAAAAGTCATCTGAGAAAAAACCGCCCTACGATCCGTTGGGCGACTTGAAGAAGTGAACCGAGCCCCGCCGTTGTGCGGGGCTTTGTTTATTTGGGCGGGTTCCAGCTGACGTCGCTGATACCGTATTTTTCCGCCCAGGGCCGGGTAGTTTTTTTCACTTGCTCGTGACCAACGCGACCGATGCGGCTGACATGCGCAATGTCGGCATCAACGGCCGCCCAGTGCCAAGCTTCAGCGTTGTTCATCACCTCGGCGCGCACCACGAAAGACTTGGGTTTACCGTGTAGCTGATAGTGGATGGTGTAGATTTTTGCGGTACTCATGTTGCCTCCCTGTCTTGTTATAGATGGATAGGCCGTCGTTCTAAAAGGTTCATTCAAAATGACAACGTACGCAGAGGCGCGGCATAGTGACGCTCTTGCCCTGCGCCCGAGGATCGCGCCATGCTCACCCCCACGGATAGCCGCCTGTACCTGCAACGCCTGGGCTATGCCTCGCCACCGGCGCCGACCTTGCAGACCCTGCGGGACTTGCAACTGCGCCATGTGTGCACCTTCGCCTTTGAAAGCCTGTCGACCCTGATGCAGGTGCCGGTGCCGATTGACCTGCCAAGCGTCGCGCAGAAGGTGTTGCACCAGGGACGCGGCGGCTATTGCTATGAGTTGAACCAGCTGTTCCTGGCGCTGTTGCAGGCGCTCGGTTTTGACGCCCGTGGCATCACCGGTCGTGTGGTGATTGGCGGGCCACCGGACGCCCACACCGGGCGTACTCACCGTCTGAGCCTGGTGACCGTTGATGGCGTGCGCTATATCACCGATGTGGGCTTCGGTGGCATGGTCCCCAGCAGCCCGTTGCAACTGGACAACGAAGCGCCCCAGACCACGGCCCATGAGCCTTTTCGCCTGACACACCATCAGGGCAGCTACACGTTGTGGGCCCAGGTCGGTGAGGAGTGGCGTGGCTTGTATGTGTTCGACCTGCAAGTGCAGGCCGATATCGACTACGAAATCGGCAACTGGTATGTCTCAACGCACCCGGGGTCACCGTTCGTGGGGCAATTGAAAGCGGCGCTACTGGCTCCCGGCCAACGTCATACTTTGGCCAACGCCCGCTATGCGCTTCATTACCTGGATCGACCCAGCGAAAAGCGCACGCTTGAGAATGCCGATGAACTGCTCGGGCTATTGCGCGACACCTTCGGCATTCGGCTGCCGGATCAGCCTCAACTGCGCGAAGCCGTCGAACGCCTTATTCGCATGAATCCTGAAGAATATTGAGATAGAGCCTTCGCTGAACCGTTTTTTCTCCATTTTGGTGCAAATCAGTTCGAACTTTTCGCAAACGCGAGGGTTCGAACCGATTCCTGAATACTTTGCCCACCTTAAAATGGAGATGTAAAACGATGTCCAAACTATTCGGAAAATTCATCAAGAGCACCTCGCTGCTGGCCCTGGTAGCTGCGCCAGGCGTGGTGTTTGCTGCACCCTCCACCGACCCGATTTCCACGTTCGGGATCATGGGCAGCTACAACGACTTCAAACTTGAAGGCGGCAGCGAAAGCGACAAGGAGCACATGCCCGAAGCGGGCCTGTTCTACAACTTCGGCAACAAGCTCACCGCCGAGTCGGGCTTTATCTACCAGGCCGGTATCGAAGCCAAGTACGGCGAGAAGAGCGATAACAAGCTCAAGGAAGGCCAGGCTGACCTCGACCTCGGCTGGCGTGCCGCGCTGGATGCGCGCAACTTCGTCGACGTGATCGTGGGTGGTGGTTACACCTGGACCCGCTACGAGCCGGACACCAATGGCTACGACATGAAGCTCACCAACAAGTCGCCGTTTGCCAAGGCCGCGCTGGGCTACAACCACCAGTTCGATGACATGACCCTGCGCGTTGAAGCCGGCGCCCGTCGCACCATCGACGGTCGCGCCAAGCTCAAGGTGGACGGCGTTGGCAGCGACAGCGTGGACCTCAAGGACCGCACCAACCCTTATGCCGAAGTCAGCCTGCTGATGAACCAGAAGGGCGACCTGCCGGTGATGGCGGGCTTGTACTACACGCGTACCGAGTACAAGCTCGACGACGACTCCTATGTGGCCGATAACACCAAGCTCAAGCGTGATGAGTATGGTTTCAAGGTGGGTATTGCGTTCTAAGGTTGCGGCCTTGACCAATCCCAGGTTTGAATAAAAAACGCCCCGCTATAAGTCGGGGCGTTTTTTTGTCTACCCTGTATTGGGCCAGACAGTTCTGGGGTGTTTGGTCTGGCGCCTTCGCGGGCAAGCCCGCTCCCACAATGGGAACGTGTTCCCCTGTGGGAGCGGGCTTGCCCGCGAAGGCGACGGTGAATGCACCGCCTCTCTAATACCTCGCCCCTGAAACGCAAAACGGCGCCCAAAGGCGCCGTTCTGTTTACTGCATCAATCTAAGCGATCAAACGCCCAGCACCGCGTGCTGCACCAGTGTGAGCAACGGTTGTGGGTACACGCCCAGGAAGAACGCGAGCAGGGCGATGGCCAGCAGCATGACGCCACCGGCTTTCTGTTCCCAGTGCAGCTCGGCATCCACACGGCGCAGGTTTGGCTCGATCAGGTACAGGGTGACCATCACGCGCAGGTAGTAGAACACGCCGATGGCGCTGCCCAGTACCAGGGACGCTACCAACCACCACTCGTGGGCTTCAACACCGGTCGCGACGATGTAGAACTTGCCGATAAAGCCCGCCGTCAGCGGAATACCGGCCAGGGACAGCATCATTACGGTGAGTACGGCGGTCAGGTACGGACGGCGCCAGAACAGGCCGCGGTATTCGTACAGGGCGTCGGCGTCACGGCCTTTGTACGGCGACGACATCAAGGTGATGACGCCGAACGCACCCAGGCTGGTGATCACGTAGGTGACCAGGTACACGCCAATGGCTTCCACGGCCAGGCCTTTGCTCGCCACCAAGGCGATCAGCAGGTAGCCGAAGTGGGCGATGGACGAATAACCCAGCAGACGCTTGAGGTTGTTCTGGGTCAGCGCCAGCAGGTTACCGAACAGGATCGACGCAATGGCGATCACCGTCAGCACGTTGCTCAGCACGCCGGTGTTGGCGGCGGGGGAGATCTGGAACAGACGCACCATCACCGCAAACACCGCCACTTTCGACGCGGTGGCCAGGAACGCCGCCACCGGCGCCGGGGCGCCTTCGTACACGTCTGGGGTCCACAGGTGGAATGGCACCAGCGACAGCTTGAACGCCAGGCCGATCAGCATCATCGCCAGGCCCAACTGGGCAATCGGCGCCGGGCTGTTGGTGGCGGCCAGCGCGTGGCCGATACCGGTGAAGCTCAGGCTGCCGGCTTCGGCGTAGAGCAGGGCCATACCGAACAACAGGAACGCGGAACCGGCTGCCGACAGCACCATGTACTTGATGCCGGCTTCCAGGGAGCGTTTATTGAAGAAGGCATAGGCCACCAGGCCGTAGGTCGGGATCGACAGCAGTTCCAGGCCGATGAACAAGCCAGCCAGGTGCTGCGCGCTGACCAGCACGATACCGCCGGCCGCAGCCAGCAGGATCAGCAGGTACAGCTCTTCGCGGTTCCCCGGGTAGCCGGTGCCGCCTTCGCCGAGGTAGGCGTGGGCGAGGGTGACGCAGGCCAGGGTCGCCACCAGGATCAGGGCGATGTACAGCAGCGCGAAGTCATCGACCATCATCAATGGCGTGACTGCCAGTGGCGCGACCTTGAGGGCCGGGATGATCGACAGCAGGGCCAGGTTCAACCCGGCGCAGGACAGCAGGAACGTTTGCGAGTGATTGCGGCGCCAGGCGATTGCCAGCATCACCACCACGATGGTGAGGCTGGTAATCAGCAGCGGCGCAAGCGCGATAAAGTGTTGGATCGTGAATTCCATAGCGCTCTTACCGGGCCGAAGCGAGTTGGGAGAAGGCGGTGCCGAACCACTGCTGCACGCCATGCATCGTTGCGGCAGAAGTGTCCAGGAACGGTTGCGGGTACACGCCGATGAAGATCAGCAGTACCGCAAGGCCGAGCACCATGATCAGTTCGCGCGCGTCCATGCCTTGCAGGACGGTGTCGGACTTGGCCGGGCCGAAGTAGGCGCGGTGGATCATGATCAGCGAGTAGACCGAACCGAACACCAGGCCGGAGGTAGCAATGGCACTGATCCACGGCGTCTGCACAAAGGCACCCATCAGGATCAGGAACTCGCCGATGAAGTTACCGGTACCCGGCAAGCCGAGGGATGCGGCGGCGAAGAACAGGCTGATCGCCGGCAGGTATGCGATGCGCGACCACACGCCACCCATCTCACGCATGTCACGGGTGTGCAGGCGTTCGTACAGCTGGCCACTGAGGATAAAGAGGGCAGCGGCCGAAACACCGTGGGCCAACATCTGGATCACTGCGCCTTGCAACGCCAGCTGGCTGCCGGAGTAGATGCCGATCAGTACGAAACCCATGTGGGAAACGGACGAGAAGGCAATCAGACGCTTGATGTCGGTTTGGGCGAAGGCCAGGAACGCACCGTAGAAGATCCCGATCAGACCCAGGGTCATGGCAATCGGCGCGAACTCGGCCGAGGCATTCGGGAACAGCGGCAGGGCGAAACGCAGCAGGCCGTAGGCAGCGGTCTTCAACAGGATACCGGCGAGGTCCACAGAGCCGGCAGTCGGCGCCTGGGCGTGGGCGTCAGGCAACCAGGAGTGGAACGGCACCACCGGCAGCTTCACCGCGAAGGCGATGAAGAAGCCCAGCATCAGCACGTACTCGGTGGTCAGCGACATCTTGGTTTTCAACAGGTCGGCGTAGTTGAAGGTAATCACGCCGGTGTTGTTGAAGTTGACCAGGACCAGACCCAGGATCGCCACCAACATGATCAGGCCGGAAGCCTGGGTAAAGATGAAGAACTTGGTCGCTGCGTAGATCCGGGTTTTCTTGCCGTCCGAAGAACTGTGACCCCAGAGCGCGATGAGGAAGTACATCGGCACCAGCATCATTTCCCAGAAGAAGAAGAACATGAACAGGTCGAGGGCGAGGAACACGCCGACAACGCCGCCCAGGATCCACATCAGGTTCAGGTGGAAGAAGCCCACGTGACGCTGGATCTCTTTCCAGGAGCAGAGTACCGAGAGGATACCCAGCAGGCCGGTCAGCAGGATCATCAACAGCGACAGGCCGTCGAGGGCCAGGTGCACGTTGATGCCGAAGCGCTGGATCCACACGTGCTTGAATTCAAGCGCGAAGGTGGGATCGACACCCGGTGCCGGAGCGAATGAATAGTCACCGTGGGCCCACAGCCAGAGGCCGAGCGCGAGTTCCAGGGACATGGTCAGCAACGCAATCCAGCGGGGGAGGGTGGCGCCGAAGCGTTCACCCATCCAGCAGAGCAGGCCGCCGATAAAGGGGATCAGGATTAGCCAGGGCAGAATCATGACGGGCTCGTTTCCTTTCGCAAGTTTGCAAAGTACGCAGTGCACTTAAACATAGTCAGACCGCTACCACGACGATGGCGCCGATCACCAGCACGGCACCGGCCGCCATGGACGCTGCATACCAACGCAATTGGCCGGTCTCGCTGCGGCTCAGGGCGGTGTGACCGGCCTTAGCGGCACGCGGGATCAAACCGATGGTCTGGTCGAGCGGGTCTTTGCGCAGCACGTGGCTGATCGCAAGGTAAGGTTTGACGAACAGTTTGTCGTAGATCCAGTCGAAGCCCCAGGCGGCGAACCACCAGGCCGACAGGAAGCGACCAATGCCACTGTTGGCCACGGCAGTCACGAAGCGACGCTTGCCGAGGAACAGCAGGGCCGCCAGCAGGATACCGGCGATGGCGATGGCGCCCGAGGCGATTTCCAGGCTGTGCTGGGCTTCGCCGCCGGCATGGCCGACGCTTTGTGGCAATACACCGTGCAGTGGCGGGGTGATCATCGCACCGACGAAGGTCGACAGGATGATCAGCACCGACAGTGGCAACCAGTGGGAGATGCCGTGGCCTGCGTGCGCTTCGGTCTTGGCTTCACCGTGGAAGGTGATGAAGATCAGGCGGAAGGTGTACAGCGAGGTCATGAACGCACCCACCAGGCCTGCGTACAGCAGGTTCTGGTTACCGCTGGCAAAGGCTTCCCAGAGGATCTCGTCCTTGGAGTAGAAACCGGCGGTCACCAGCGGCAGGGCGGCCAGGGCGGCACCACCGACGATGAAGCTGGCGTACGCCAGTGGCAGTTTCTTCCACAGGCCGCCCATCTTGAAGATGTTCTGCTCGTGGTGGCAGGCCACGATCACGGCGCCGGAGGCGAGGAACAGCAGGGCCTTGAAGAACGCGTGGGTCATCAGGTGGAAGATCGCCGCGTCCCAGGCGCCAACGCCCAGGGCCAGGAACATGTAGCCGATCTGGCTCATGGTCGAGTAGGCGAGGATACGTTTGATGTCGGTCTGCACCAGCGCGGCGAAGCCGGCCAGTACCAGGGTCACGCCGCCCACGATGCCTACAAGGTGCAGGATGTCCGGCGCCAGGGTGAACAGGCCGTGGGTACGGGCGATCAGGTAGACACCGGCGGTCACCATGGTGGCGGCGTGGATCAGTGCCGACACCGGGGTAGGGCCGGCCATCGCATCCGCCAGCCAGGTTTGCAGTGGCAGTTGCGCAGATTTACCCACGGCGCCGCCCAGCAGCATCAGGGTGGCCAGGGTGATCCAGAAGTCGCCGACCTGGAATTTCTGCGGTGCCAGCACCAGCAGTTCCTGGATGTTCAGCGTGCCCACCTGTTGGAACAGGATGAACAGGCCTATGGCCATGAACACGTCGCCGATGCGGGTGACGATAAATGCCTTGAGTGCCGCGTTACCGTTGTTGCGGTTGCTGTAGTAGAAACCGATCAACAGGTACGAGCACAGGCCCACGCCTTCCCAGCCGAAGTACAGGAACAACAGGTTATCGCCCAGCACCAGGAACAGCATGCTGGCGATAAACAGGTTGGTGTACGAGAAGAAGCGCGAGTAACCCGCTTCACCGCGCATGTACCAGGATGCGAACAGGTGGATCAGGAAGCCCACACCCACCACCACGCCGAGCATGGTGATCGACAGGCCGTCGATGTAGAGGGCGAAGTTGGGCTTGAAGCCCTCGACCGCCATCCACTGCCACAGCACCAGGGTGTAGTGACCGCCTTCGGGCGGTGCCACGTTGAATTGCCAGATGACGTAGGCGGCCACGATGGCCGACAGGCCGATGGAGCCCACGCCGATCAGGGCCGAGAGGTTTTCCGACCAGCGCCCGCGAGAGAACGACAGCAGCAGGAAACCGATCAGGGGGAATACGAAAGTCAGAAAGATCATGTTCATCCGCGCATCTCACTGGCAGCGTCGATATCAAGCGTGTGGAAGCGACGATACAGCTGCAGCAGGATCGCCAGGCCAATACTGGCTTCGGCGGCTGCCAGACTGATCACCAGGATGAACATCACTTGCCCATCCGGCTGGCCCCAACGTGCGCCTGCCACAATGAACGCCAGTGCCGCGGCGTTCATCATGATTTCCAGGCTCATCAACACGAACAGAATGTTACGGCGAACCATCAGGCCGACCAGGCCAAGGCAGAACAGGATGCCGGCGACCGCCAGACCATGCTCCAAAGGGATAGCAGGCATCGTCATTGCTCCTTGGCTTCGTTGCGGCCCAAGTGGAAGGCAGTGATGGCTGCGGCGAGCAGCAGCATCGAAGCCAGTTCGACCACCAGCAGGTACGGGCCGAACAGGCTGATGCCCACGGCTTTCGCGTCTACGGTGGTGTGGCCGATGGCCTGGCCGCTCTGGTGAGCGAACAGCACATACAGCAGTTCACCCAGCAGCAAGGCGGCGAGGACAACCGGGCCGAGCCAGATGCCGGGCTTGAGCCAGACGCGCTCCTGGGCGACCGAAGCCGGCCCCAGGTTGAGCATCATCACCACAAACACGAACAGCACCATGATGGCGCCGGCGTAGGCGATCACTTCCAGCACACCGGCGAACGGTGCGCCGAGGCTGAAAAAGGTCATGGCCACGGCGATCAGTGAAATGATCAGGTAGAGCAGGGCGTGCACGGGGTTAGTGTTGGTGATCACGCGAAGCGTGGACACCACTGCAATACCCGATGCGAAATAGAAAGCGAATTCCATCTTTCTTCCTTAAGGCAGCAAGCTCTTCACGTTGATCGGCTCGGCTTCGTTTTGTGCGGCGCCTTTTGGCTTACCGGCAACGGCCATACCTGCAACACGATAGAAGTTGTAATCAGGGTTTTTACCGGTACCTGCGATCAAAAGATCTTCTTTCTCGTACACCAGGTCCTGACGTTTGAACTCGGCCATCTCGAAATCCGGTGTGAGCTGGATCGCGGTGGTCGGGCAAGCTTCCTCGCAGAGGCCGCAGAAAATGCAGCGCGAGAAGTTGATGCGGAAGAAGTCCGGGTACCAGCGACCGTCTTCGGTTTCAGCTTTCTGCAGGGAGATGCAACCCACCGGGCACGCCACGGCGCACAGGTTGCAGGCTACGCAACGCTCTTCGCCGTCGGGGTCGCGGGTCAGTACGATGCGGCCGCGATAGCGCGGCGGCAGGTACACCGCTTCTTCGGGGTATTGCAGGGTGTCGCGTTTGCGAAAGCCGTGACCGAACACCATCACCAGGCTTCGCAACTGGGTACCGGTACCCTTAACGATGTCGCCAATATATTTGAACATGGGTCAAATCCTCACTGAACCGCGGCAGCTGGCGTGTTCAACAACACGACGGCAGCCGTCACCAGCAAATTGATCAGGGTCAGCGGCAGGCAGAATCTCCAGCTGAAATCCATCACCTGGTCATAACGCGGGCGCGGAATCGAGGCGCGCAGCAGGATGAACAGCATGATGAAGAACGCGGTCTTCAGGAAGAACCAGAAGAAGGCCAACTGCGGCAGGATGCCAAACGGACCGTGCCAGCCGCCGAAGAACAGCGTGACCAGCAGGGCCGAGATCAAGATGATGCCGATGTACTCACCGACGAAGAACATGCCCCACTTCATGCCGGCATATTCAATGTGATAACCGTCGGCCAGTTCCTGTTCCGCTTCCGGCTGGTCGAAGGGGTGACGGTGAGTCACGGCCACGCCAGCGATGAAGAAGGTGCAGAAGCCGAAGAACTGCGGAATGATGAACCACAGGTTCTGTGCCTGGTACTCGACGATGTCGCGCATGTTGAACGAGCCAACCTGCACCACGATGCCCATCAGTGCCAACCCCATGAACACTTCATAGGATACGGTTTGCGCCGAGGCACGCAAGCTGCCCAGCAGGGCGAACTTGTTGTTGCTCGACCAACCGGCGAACAGCACCGCGTATACCGACAAACCGGCCATGGCGAAGAAGAACAGCAAGCCGATGTTCAGGTCCGCCACGCCCCAGGTCGGGGTGATCGGGATGATCGCAAACGCAATCAGCAAGGCGCTCATGGCGACCACCGGTGCCAGGGTGAAGATCACCTTGTCGGCAAACGGCGGGGTCCAGTCTTCCTTGAAGAACATTTTCAGCATGTCGGCAGCGATCTGGAACATGCCGAACGGGCCAACGCGGTTCGGACCGTAACGGTCCTGCCACCAGCCCAGCAGGCGACGTTCGACGAAGCTGAGCAGGGCGCCAGCGACGACCACGGCCAACAGGATCACGATGGCCTTGACCACCGAGATGATCACGTCAATTACTTCCGGCGTGAACCAAGTCATTGCGCTGCCTCCTGCAGACCGTCAACGGTTTTGCCGAAAATGGCAGGCGGAATACCGGCGATGCCTTTAGGCAGTGCAACCAGGCCGGCACCCAGCTCGTCATTGATACGCAGCGGCAGACGCAAGGTCTGGCCGGCGACGTTGAGGCTGAGTAGCGCGCCGTCGTTGACACCCAGGCGGTCGGCTTCGGACTTGGCCACGGACACATAGGCGGCAGGAATGCGCTCTTGAACCGGCGCGGCCTTGGAAGAGGTCTCTTCGCTGCCGAACAGGTGGAAGAACGGCACGACCTGCCAGGTGCCCGGCGCCGGGTTGAACGGACGCGGTACCGCAGCGAACCAGTTCAGCGAGTCACCGCTGCTTTCGATCAGGCGAGTGCCTGGGTCGCCAGCGCGGATATGACCACCGACTTCGTCCTGGAACTTGTTCCAGGCCTGCGGCGAGTTCCAGCCCGGCGACCAGGCAAATGGCACCTGCTGACGCGGTTCGGCCGAACCCGAGTAACCTTCCATGGAGAAGGCAAACGCGGTGTCGTTGTCTTGCGGGGTACGCGGCTCGTGCACGCTGATGTCAGCACGCATGGCGGTGCGGCCGGAGTAGCGCAGCGGCTCACGTGCCAGTTTCAGGCCCTTGATGCGGAACGCGGCGGACGGCGCGGCATCGACGATACGAGCAAGCTGCGGCGCGCTGGCGGCGGTGGCAGCGGTCACGTGGTCGAGCTGGGTCCAGTCGATCGGCTGGTTCAGCAGGGTGGCGCGCAGGGCATGCAGCCAGCGCCAGCCTTCGTGCACCAGGATGCTGGCGTCCATGTACTTCGGATCGAACACCTGGAAGAAGCGCTGGGCGCGGCCTTCCTGGCTGACCAGGGTACCGTCGCCTTCGGCGAAGGTGGCGGCTGGCAGCACCAGATCGGCGCGGTCGCTGGTGGCGGTCTTCTGGTGGTCGGCGACGATCAGTACTTTGGCCGCGTCCAGTGCCGCGTCAACCTTGGCCGCAGCGGTGCGGGTGTACAGGTCGTTTTCCAGCACCACGATGGCGTCGGCACGGCCGTCGGTCACGGCTTGCAGCGCTGCGTCCACGGACTCGCCACCGAGCATGGCCAGGCCCAGGCTGTTGGCTTCCGGCACCACCAGGCTGATGGAACCGTTCTTGTCGCGCAGCTTCAGGGCCTTGGCGATGTTGGCGGCGGCTTCGATCAGCGCTTTGGAACCCAACGAGGTACCGGCAATGATCAGCGGACGCTTGGCCGCCAGCAGGGCGTCGGCAATGCGCTGGGCCAACTCGGCAGCTTCAGCGTCCAGGCCTTCAACGGCGGGTGCGCTGGCGTCGAGGGCGTGGGCCACGGCGAAACCGAGGCGGGCCAGGTCGTCCGGCGCGGCGTGCACGCACTCTTCGGCGATGTCGTCGAGCTTGGTTTCAGCCAGGGAGGCGATAAACAGCGGGTTCAGCGCGTGCTGGCCGATGTTCTTCACGGCGGCGTCGAGCCAAGGCTGTACGCGCATGGCGTCGGCCATTTCTTCGGCCTTGCCTTTGACCGACTGACGCAGCGACAGCGCGATGCGTGCAGCGGTCTGGGTCAGGTCTTCACCGAGTACGAAGATCGCATCGTGGTCTTCGATGTCGCGCATGTTCGGTACCGGCAGCGGGCTGTCGTTCAGCACTTGCAGGACCAGGCGGATGCGCTCCAGCTCGTCGGCTTCGATACCGCAGTAGAAGTGTTCGGCACCTACCAGCTCGCGCAACGCGAAGTTGCTTTCGAGGCTGGCGCGTGGCGAACCGATACCCACGATATTGCGCCCGCGCAACAGGTCGGCAGCCTTATCCAGCGCTGCGTCCAGGCTCAGCTTGGCGCCATCGGCCAGCTGGGGCTGGCGTGGGCGGTCTTCGCGGTTGACGTAGCCATAGCCGAAACGGCCACGGTCGCACAGGAAGTACTGGTTGACCGAACCGTTGAAGCGGTTTTCGATACGACGCAGCTCACCGTAGCGCTCGCCCGGGGAGATGTTGCAACCGCTGGAGCAGCCATGGCAGATGCTCGGCGCAAATTGCATGTCCCACTTACGGTTGTAGCGCTCGGAGTGGGTCTTGTCGGTGAACACACCGGTCGGGCAGACCTCGGTGAGGTTGCCGGAGAACTCGCTCTCCAGCACGCCGTCTTCAACGCGACCGAAGTACACGTTGTCGTGGGCGCCGAACACGCCGAGGTCGGTGCCGCCGGCGTAGTCTTTATAGAAGCGCACGCAGCGGTAGCAGGCGATGCAGCGGTTCATTTCGTGGGAAATGAACGGGCCGAGGTCCTGGTTCTGGTGGGTACGCTTGGTGAAGCGATAACGGCGCTCGTTGTGGCCGGTCATCACCGTCATGTCTTGCAGGTGGCAGTGACCGCCTTCCTCACAGACCGGGCAGTCGTGGGGGTGGTTGGTCATCAGCCATTCGACAACGCTGGCGCGGAACGCCTTGGATTCTTCATCGTCGATGGAGATCCAGGTGTTGTCGGTGGCTGGGGTCATGCAGGACATGACGATACGACCACGGGTGTCGTTCTCGTCGGTGTATTGCTTGACCGCACACTGGCGACAGGCACCGACGCTACCAAGCGCGGGGTGCCAGCAGAAATACGGGATGTCGAGGCCGAGTGACAGACACGCCTGTAACAGGTTGTCCGCCCCATCGACTTCGAGCGCTTTGCCGTCTACGTGGATAGTGGCCATGGTTCAAAGTTCTTCGTTGGCCCGTTGTCAGCGGGCGTGGCTAATGGAATCTTGTTATTCATGTGCATCTACACAGCCTTTACGGCGTCAGCACATGAGCAGGCGAAGGGCACGGACCCTTCGCCTGTTTAAGCGTTACGCGCCGACTACGATCGGCTTCGCCAGAGGCGGGACGGCGGCGCTGGTGGGCGCGATGCCGGCTTCGAACTCCGAGCGGAAGTATTTGATTGCGCTGCCCAATGGCTCCACGGCGCCTGGTGCGTGAGCACAGAAAGTCTTGCCTGGGCCGAGGAAACCGACCAGACCCAGCAGGGTTTCGATGTCGCCCTCGCGGCCTTCGCCATTTTCCAGGGCCATCAGCAGCTTGACGCTCCAAGGCAGGCCGTCGCGGCATGGGGTGCAGAAGCCGCAGGATTCGCGGGCAAAAAACTGCTCCATGTTGCGCAGCAACGAGACCATGTTCACGGTGTTGTCGACCGCCATCGCCAGGCCGGTACCCATCCGGGTGCCCACCTTGCCGATACCGCCGGCATACATTTGTGCATCCAGGTGCTCGGGCAGCAGGAAACCGGTGCCGGCGCCGCCTGGCTGCCAGGCTTTCAAGGTGTAGCCGTCGCGCATACCGCCGGCGTAGTCCTCGAACAGCTCGCGTGCGGTCACGCCGAATGGCAGTTCCCACAGGCCAGGGTTCTTGACCTTTCCGGAGAAGCCCATGAGCTTGGTGCCCATGTCTTCGCTGCCTTCGCGGGCCAGGGATTTGTACCAGTCCACGCCGTCGGCGATGATCGCCGGCACGTTGCACAGGGTCTCGACGTTGTTCACGCACGTCGGCTTGCCCCACACGCCCACGGCGGCGGGGAAGGGCGGCTTGGAACGCGGGTTGGCGCGGCGGCCTTCGAGGGAGTTGATCAGTGCGGTCTCTTCACCGCAGATATAACGCCCGGCGCCGGTGTGCACGAACAGTTCGAAGTCAAAACCGGAACCGAGGATATTCTTGCCCAACAGGCCAGCGGCCTTGGCTTCTGCCACTGCACGGTTGAGGTGCTTGGCGGCGGTGGTGTACTCGCCACGCAGGAAGATATAGCCACGGTAGGTCTTGAGCGCACGGGCACTGATCAACATGCCTTCGATCAGCAGATGGGGCAGTTGCTCCATCAGCATGCGGTCTTTCCAGGTGTTGGGCTCCATTTCATCCGCGTTGCACAGCAGGTAGCGGATGTTGATGGATTCGTCCTTGGGCATCAGGCCCCACTTCACGCCAGTGGGGAAGCCTGCGCCGCCGCGGCCCTTGAGACCGGCGTCTTTCACGGTCTGGACGATATCGTCCTGGGCCATGTCGGCGAAAGCTTTGCGCGCAGCGGCGTAGCCGTTCTTGGCCTGGTATTCGTCGAGCCATACCGGCTCGCCGTCGTCACGCAAGCGCCAGGTCAGCGGGTGGGTCTCGGCCGAACGCTTGATCAGGTTGGCCGGGCCGAAAGAGGTCAGGGTCATGGGTAGCCCTCGAGCAATTGGGTCACGCCAGCAGGCTGTACGTCACCGAATGTGTCGTCGTCGATCATCAACGCCGGCGCCTTGTCGCAGTTGCCCAGGCAGCACACCGGCAGCAGCGTGAAGCGGCCGTCGGCGGTGGTCTGGCCGAGGCCGATGCCCAGCTTGGCCTGGATTTCGCTGACCACGGACTCATGGCCACCGATGTAGCAGACCATGCTGTCGCACACACGAATGATGTGGCGGCCCACCGGTTGGCGGAAGATCTGGCTGTAGAACGTCGCCACGCCTTCAACGTCGCTGGCGGGGATGCCGAGGATCTCGCCGATGGCGTAGAGGGCGCCGTCGGGCACCCAGCCACGTTCCTTCTGGACGATCTTCAGGGCTTCGATCGACGCCGCGCGCGGGTCTTCGTAGTGATGCAGCTCGTGCTCGATGGCCGAGCGCTCGGTTTCACTCAAGGTGAAACGGTCTGTCTGGATAAGCGTGCTGTTCATGCTTAGCGGTCCACGTCGGCCATAACGAAATCGATACTACCCAGGTACGCAATCAAGTCCGCGACCATCTCGCCTTTGATCACCGAAGGGATCTGCTGCAAGTGGGCAAAACTTGGGGTACGAATCCGGGTGCGGTAGCTCATGGTGCCGCCATCGCTCGTCAGGTAATAACTGTTGATACCCTTGGTCGCTTCGATCATCTGGAAGGATTCGTTGGCCGGCATGACCGGGCCCCACGAAACCTGCAGGAAGTGCGTGATCAGGGTTTCGATGTGCTGCAGCGTGCGCTCTTTGGGCGGCGGCGTGGTCAGCGGGTGATCCGCCTTGTACGGGCCGGCCGGCATGTTGCGCATGCACTGCTCGATGATCTTCAGGCTCTGGCGCATTTCTTCGACGCGCACGATGCAACGGTCGTAGGCATCGCCATTGGCCGCCAGCGGTACTTCGAACTCGAAGTTCTCGTAGCCGGAGTACGGGCGTGCTTTACGCAGGTCGAAGTCGCAACCGGTGGAACGCAGGCCGGCACCGGTGACGCCCCATTCCAGGGCCTCTTTGGTGTTGTACTGCGCGACGCCGATGGTGCGGCCCTTGAGGATGCTGTTGTCCAGCGCGGCTTTCTGGTACTCGTCCAGGCGCTTGGGCATCCAGTCGATGAATTCCTTGACCAGGCGTTCCCAGCCGTTCGGCAGGTCGTGGGCCACGCCGCCGATGCGGTACCAGGCCGGGTGCAGACGGAAACCGGTGATGGCTTCGATGACCTTGTAGGCACGCTGACGGTCGGTGAAGGTGAAGAACACCGGCGTCATGGCGCCGACGTCCTGGATATAGGTACCCAGGAACAGCAGGTGGCTGGTGATGCGGAAGAACTCGGCCATCATGATGCGGATGGTGTCGACGCGGTCCGGTACCTTGATACCGGCCAGCTTCTCGACCGAGAGCACGTACGGCAGGTTGTTCATCACGCCGCCGAGGTAGTCGATACGGTCGGTGTACGGGATGAAGCTGTGCCAGGACTGACGCTCGGCCATCTTCTCGGCGCCACGGTGGTGGTAGCCGATGTCCGGGACGCAGTCGACGATTTCTTCGCCGTCCAGTTGCAGGATGATACGGAAGGCACCGTGGGCCGAAGGGTGGTTCGGGCCCAGGTTGAGGAACATGTAGTCCTCGTTGGTGCCGGAGCGCTTCATGCCCCAGTCTTCGGGGCGGAAGCGCGCCGCCTCTTCTTCAAGCTGTTGCTTGGCGAGGTTGAGGCTGTACGGGTCGAATTCGGTGGCGCGGGCAGGGAAGTCCTTGCGCAGCGGGTGACCTTCCCAGGTCGGCGGCATCATGATGCGCGTCAGGTGCGGGTGGCCAGGGAAGTCGATGCCGAACATGTCCCAGACTTCACGCTCGTACCAGCTGGCGTTCGGCCAGATACCGGTCACGGTCGGGATGCTCAGGTCGCTCTCGCTCAGGGCGACCTTGATCATCACGTCGCTGTTACGTTCCAGCGACATCAGGTGGTAGAACACGGTGAAATCGGCACCGCTCGGCAGGCCCTGGCGCTTGGTGCGCAGACGCTCGTCCACGCCATGCAGGTCATAGAGCATGACGTACGGCTTGGGCAGGTTGCGCAGGAAGGTCAGGACTTCGACGAGCCTGGCACGCGCCACCCACAGCACCGGCATACCGGTGCGTGTGGCCTGGGCGGTGAAGGCGTCAGGGCCGAAACGGTTATTGAGTTCGACAACCACATCCTGGTCGTCTGCCTTATAAGGCGGGATGTACAGAGCACTGCCTGTAGTCATGGTTTTTTATCGCTTTCGGTCAACGTAAAGAATGAAGCCAGGTTTTCGTTCTATAAAAGAAGCGGGCTGGATCAGACTTCGTCGGGGCTGCGCAGGTTGGTGACTGCGATTCGCTGTTCGCGGCGCTGTTCCTTTTGAGACGGCATCTCGGCGCGATAAACGCCTTGATCACCGACCACCCAGGACAGTGGGCGACGCTCCTTGCCAATCGATTCCTGCAACAGCATCAAGCCTTGCAGGAACGCTTCGGGACGGGGCGGGCAGCCAGGCACGTAGACGTCCACGGGCAGGAACTTGTCCACCCCTTGAACGACCGAGTAGATGTCGTACATGCCACCGGAGTTGGCGCACGAACCCATGGAGATAACCCACTTTGGTTCGAGCATTTGCTCATAGAGGCGCTGGATGATCGGCGCCATCTTGATGAAGCAGGTACCGGCGATAACCATGAAATCCGCCTGGCGCGGCGAGGCCCGGATCACTTCGGCGCCAAAGCGCGCGATGTCGTGGGGCGCCGTGAAGGCGGTGGTCATTTCCACGTAGCAGCACGAAAGACCGAAGTTGTACGGCCACAGGGAGTTTTTACGCCCCCAGTTGACCGCGCCACTCAGCACGTCTTCCAGCTTGCCCATGTAGATGTTTTTGTGGACTTGGTCTTCTAACGGGTCGGAGACGGTTTCCCGTTCGCCGATGGGGTACAGCTCGTTAGGAGCATCCGGGTCGATCCTGGTGAGATTGTATTGCATTGCCAAAGCCTCATTGTTTCAGCTTCGCTTGCCGCTTGCGACGAGCTTCCGGAGCCCAGTCAAGGGCGCCCACTCGGAACAGGTAGACAAGACCTGCCAACAGAATTGCTATGAAAACGAGAGCTTCGACGAATCCGGTCCAGCCGCTTTCGCGGACGGACACAGACCATGCAAAGAGAAAGAGGGCTTCGATATCGAAGATCACGAAGAGCATCGCGACCAGATAGAATTTGGCTGAGAGCCGCAAGCGGGCGCCACCTGTAGGTAGCATGCCGGATTCGAACGGTTCGTTTTTGCTGCGGCCCCAGGCTTTTGACCCGAGGAGGCTGGAGACGCCAAGCATGAAGGCGCAGAGGCCTACAACACCGAGAAGGAAAATGGCAAAGCCCCAGTTGTGGGCCATGAGTCCTGTCGCGTCGGTCATGCTGGAAATCCTTAACAGAGAGCAAAGGTCTCTGAGCTCGAAAAAGTAACGATGCAGTGACGATATGTCGCACTGCAATCAATCGCGGTGATTTTATGGCTAAACACCGGGCAAGTAAAATTCCCAGGGCGAAATTATTCGGTGGAATAAGCACATAGTGCACCTTCTTGGGGCTGTAGCCCTTGTGGCGTGGGCATTAGCGGGCTTTTCATCAATTATGTTTTGTTTAAGCGGTAACGAAGTTTTCAGGCGCTAAATGATAATGAATATTGTTTGCGTGGGGTGTAAGCGAGTGTTTCTCATGTGGCGCGGGAAGTTACCGTTACTTGCTTGAGTGTCGCTTAGTTGTCGCAACGGTTCTTTTAACCGATCGGATGTGCGCGGATACCGCTCTGGATCAATGTTTTTAGCAAAAAACTATGGATAGGGCGCGGTCAATGTAGGAGCTGGCTTGCCTGCGATGGCGGCTGATCAGCTGAAACACCTGCCTCTGACCCACCGCCATCGCAGGCAAGCCAGCTCCCACCCTTGATTTTCGGTGATTCCTAGGATCGAGTAGGAGGCGGATTCACATCCGCCGTCCTCTCACACCACCGTACGTACGGTTCCGTATACGGCGGTTCAGGTTATACGGTTAAGTCGGTTTATCGTATCCAGTATCGAGACCAGCCCGAGGCGGTCCCACAGCTTCTTCGGCAACGCCTGATTCATATGGGGCGCTCCCGAGTTCCACCATGGGCCTCGGCCATTGACTGCCGATTTCCACGCCCGCGCCGCATTAAGTCCCAAGCGTATCAAGTTGCGCGCCCTCGTAGAGGGCCGCTTCCATTGACGCCAGACGATACAGCGAAGCTTGTGACGCACCCAGCCGTCCAATTCCTCAAGTGGCCGTCTGCTCTGGCTCAGCTTGAAGTAGCCCGCCCATCCGCGCAGCACGGGGTTTATCCGCTCGATGACAGTCGCCACCTTGTGGCCCCGCGCTTTACGTAGCAGCTCTCTGAGCCGGTCGCGCAAGCGACCCAGGCTCATCGTCGCCACTCTCAGTCTCGGTTGCTGATGCCAGCTCATCCCGTAACCCAAGTAATCACACATCCAAGACCCGGCTACTCGGCTCTTATCCCGATTCAGCGTTAGTTTCAGGCGCTGATTCAGGAAGCGCTCAACACTGGCCATCACTCGTTCGCCAGCACGAGGGCTGCGCACATAGATGTTCGCATCGTCGGCATAACGCACGAAGCGATGACCCCGCCGTTCCAGCTCGCGGTCGAGTTCGTTGAGCAGGATGTTCGACAGCAACGGCGAGAGCGGGCCGCCTTGCGGCGTCCCTTCCTGCCGTCGGCTGGCGATCCCACCCGACATCTCACCGGCTTGGAGGTACCGCCGGATCAGTCTGAGCACGCGTTTATCTACGATTTGGCGCGCCACGTACGCCATCAGGAGATCGTGGTTGACCCGGTCAAAGAATTTCTCAAGATCGAGTTCCACGCACCAGCGATGCCCTGCCGCCACATGGGCGCGGGCTGTCTCGATGGCTTGGTGGGCGCTTCTGCCCGGACGGAAGCCGTAGCTGTAATCCGAAAACAGCGGGTCGAAGATCGGCGTGAGCTGTTGCAGCAGTGCCTGTTGGATCAGGCGATCCACGACGCAGGGAATGCCCAGTTGTCGGGTGCCGCCTTTGGGTTTGGGGATGTCGACGGCGCGTACACCTTGCGGGTGGTATTCGCCGGCCAGCAACCTCCTCTGGAGGATCGGCCAATACTGATTCACGTAGTCCGCCAAGTCGTCGACCGTCATGCCATCGGCACCCGGCGCGCCCTTGTTGCTGACCACGCGCTGATACGCACGTCTGAGGTTGGCCGGTGCAAGCACCCGCGCCATCAGCGTGTCCGGCTCCGCGTTCGTCCACGTCACAGATGCCGTCGATACCTTTGCGCTGTCAGCCGTCATCCTCGGATTCTGTCCGGGACTCGGAGTCACAGTCTTCTCTTGGAGAAATTTCTGCATTTCGGTATTCAACGAGACTCTGACGCCTACTGGCGGCATAACCTGTTCGGCCCTTGGTGGCGCGGTTATTCGCCACTTACTACGGCTTCGGCTGACTTCTGCACGCTCATCCCATCGCCTCTCGACGCTCGGTAGCACACTGGCAAACGTGCAGATCTCCCAGGGTAATTCGCGCGACCTTCCTGCTTATGCCTGTCGGATCTACGTCACAGCGTTCCGTGCAAGTATTGGGCTTTGAAGATTTTGGCCTTCTTACCCCGCTGCGCCGCCTCTATCCGCTTCCTGTTCGTCAGGCCAGCATTTTGCCTCGGGCTTCCTTCAGATTCGCAGTCACCCGCGACACCCTTGCCTCTGGCTAACACTTCCCCTTGCCGGGTGTGTAGAGGACTTTCACCTCCCAGTCACCAGCGTGGCCACCACAGCCAAGCTGGTTGCGCTTGCGCGCAACGCGCCATGCCTGGCGCACCAAAAAAACGCCCCGAACCAGTCGGGGCGTGATTGTTGCGCGGCACTGCGGTTAGGTCTTCCGTGGGGCCGCAGTGGCCGTGTACGCGGTACTTAGTGGAACTGCTCTTCTTCGGTCGAACCGGTCAGCGCGGTCACGGACGAGGTGCCGCCCTGGATCACGGTGGTCATGTCGTCGAAGTAGCCGGTGCCCACTTCCTGCTGGTGCGCCACGAAGGTGTAGCCTTTGGCGGCGTCTGCGAATTCCTGCTCCTGCAGCTTCACGTAGGCGGTCATGTCGTTGCGGGCGTAGTCGTGCGCCAGGTTGAACATGCTGTGCCACATGTTGTGGATACCGGCCAGGGTGATGAACTGGTGCTTGTAGCCCATGGCCGACAGCTCACGCTGGAACTTGGCGATGGTCGCGTCGTCCAGGTTCTTCTTCCAGTTGAAGGAAGGCGAGCAGTTGTAGGACAGCAGTTGGTCCGGGTATTCCTTCTTGATCGCTTCGGCAAAGCGGCGTGCTTCGTCCAGGTCTGGCTTGGCGGTTTCGCACCAGATCAGATCGGCGTACGGCGCGTAGGCCAGGCCACGGGCGATTGCCTGGTCGAGGCCGGCGCGCACTTTATAGAAGCCTTCCTGGGTGCGCTCGCCGGTAACGAATGGTTGGTCGTACGGGTCGCAGTCCGAGGTCAGCAAGTCTGCCGCGTTGGCGTCGGTACGGGCCAGGATGATGGTCGGTGTACCGGCAACGTCAGCGGCCAGGCGAGCGGCGGTCAGCTTCTGTACAGCTTCCTGGGTCGGTACCAGTACCTTGCCACCCATGTGGCCGCATTTTTTCACCGAAGCCAGCTGGTCTTCGAAGTGCACGCCGGCAGCGCCTGCCTCGATCATGCTCTTCATCAGCTCGTAGGCGTTGAGTACGCCACCGAAACCGGCTTCGGCGTCGGCCACGATTGGCGCGAAGTAGTCGATGTAGCCTTCATCGCCTGGGTTCTTGCCGGCTTTCCACTGGATCTGGTCGGCACGACGGAACGAGTTGTTGATGCGCTTGACCACGGTTGGTACCGAGTCCACCGGGTACAGCGATTGGTCGGGGTACATGGATTCAGCGGAGTTGTTGTCCGCTGCCACTTGCCAACCGGACAGGTAGATCGCCTGGATACCGGCTTTTACCTGCTGGACTGCCTGGCCGCCAGTGAGGGCGCCCATGCAGTTGACGAAATCTTTGTCGGGACGGAAAGAAGGCTTGGCACCCTGAGTGACCAGGTTCCACAGCTTCTCGGCGCCGAGTTTTGCGAAGGTGTGCTCAGGTTGGACCGAGCCACGCAGGCGGACGACGTCAGCAGCGGAATAAGCGCGGGTCACGCCTTTCCAGCGTGGGTTTTCAGCCCAGTCTTTTTCAAGGGCTGCAATTTGCTGTTCGCGTGTCAGTGCCATGGGGAAAAACCTCGTCGCGTCTTGTTTGAAGTATCCGTTTGCCAGCCCGGCATTCGTTGCCTGGGTAGGATTGCTCGCTGACCAGAAGCTTTGGTGTTCAAGTCAAATCTGACGGAGGTAGGCGACGGGATGAACGATGGGGCTCAAGGGGGAGTTGAGCAGGTAAGGGCAAACTGCGAACGGTCTTCGGGCGTCGTGGGCCTTTGTACGATCCATCAGTGTGTAGCCGGGTTACCTGGTTAGCTTCCGTCCCTCGGGACAACTTCGTTCCAGTCGCAACCAACGTCAAACACACCTTGTGGGCGGTACAGACACGAATCGGCTCAGGTGGGTAGCTTAGAGCGGCGATCCGAAGGCCCTTGCCAGGGCCCCTGATTAGCGGGAGCGAGGCCATCATGCCCATGCTTTTTTGGCTCGTCAAATGTTTTGTAGTGCTTTTTTTATGGCACTACATCTTTAGTCTAATGCGACTTGCCAGTCAGTTTTCGGTGCTTCAGTTCAGGGTGTCGACCTTGACCCGTAAAGTCAGGTCATCGCGGCCCTGAGTAGAGTAGCTGCGGGTTGTAGAGGATTTGTCCGCCTGGGTTTCACGATTGATGCCGGCCAGGGGAATCCATTCGCCCAGGCGGCCGCTGACAGTTGTGTCGGTGCTTTGCACGTTCACTACATCGGGACGTTCCTGGCTCATGCGGTCACGGTTGGTACTGATGGCCAGGTGTACGGTCTCGCCGGTGACGCTGGCGGTCACGTAAAAGCCCTGGGTGACGTTGCGATACTGGGTCTGGTTTTGCAGACGGCCGTAGCTGTCCTGTTGCGTGGTGGTCAGCGGTACGCTCTGGCCGACCTGGATCAGCGCAGGCACGCCTTCGCTGGCCTGGATCTGCTGCACGCCACCGTCGCGGCTGGCAGTGCCGTAGCTGATGATGCGGGTCTGGCTGTCACCACTGTTCTGTTGGTTGTTCTCGTTGGTATCGACGGTGATCAGCAAACGTTTGGCCGGTGTATCCAATTGGCCGAGCAGTGCGCGCAAGCCCTCGATCCTGGCGGGCTCAGCGTTAACGATAAGCTGGTTGCCGTAGGCGCTGACGGTGCCGTCCTTGCCAATGAAGTTCTGCGCCACGGGCAGCAGGTCGGCGCTGGTGCGGTTGTTCAGGTTGACGACTTCAGTGGCGGCCATGGCGCAAGCGCTGACGGTCATCACGAGGGCGGTGAGCAGGGTGCGTAGGGACATGTCCGTTATCTCTGCGAGTCATTTGCTTGATAGTGCCAGTTTGTCGGCCTGGCAGGGCGCAAGTTGAATCGTAGACGGCAAAATGCCCTGGCAGGCAGGGCATTCAGGATGTTGCTGAAATAGCTATCGCAGGCAAGCCAGCTCCCACACTTGACCGAGTACAACCTTTGGAATGTGGTCAGTGTGGGAGCTGGCTTGCCTGCGATGCAGGCGACGCGGACTCGGGTCAGTCCCCGCGCACCATATCCACATGCGGAATCCCGACCTCAAGAAACTCATCGCTGACGATCTTGAAGCCCAGCCGCTCATAGAACGGCGCCGCATACACCTGCGCACTCAGGAATTGCCGGGTCTGGCCGCGTTTCACCGCCTCGCCGATCACCGCTTCCATCAGCTTGTCGCCGACTTTCAGCCCACGCCAGTCCTTGAGCACTGATACCCGACCGATCTCGCCGCTGGGCAGCA
This sequence comes from Pseudomonas sp. CCI1.1, assembly GCF_034348165.1. Lineage (NCBI taxonomy): Bacteria > Pseudomonadati > Pseudomonadota > Gammaproteobacteria > Pseudomonadales > Pseudomonadaceae > Pseudomonas > Pseudomonas sp. CCI1.1. The sequence continues at coordinate 1,879,198 of NZ_CP133780.1, read as the reverse complement.
ATCGAGCGGTGCCAATCGGGAAATCACCTTCGTATGCAAGAAAATGCATGGCGCTGGCATCGTCCGCGTCCCACTCCAATTCAGGCGGGACCGATTGTTCAGCGATGAATACCGCTTCACGAATGCGCCGAATCTCGTCGATATCCTTTCGCCAGTCCGCGACACTTACGTGAATTCTATTCATCCGCGAACCCCAGGCTGCCTTGCTTGACCAGTTCGCACAGCAGGTCGCGACCGTCTTCGTCGGCCAGCCACTCGCCCAGGTTTTCGCTGTGCAGTGCATCGGCCGAGCACACCAGCTTCAACAGTTCACGCAGTTTGCCCGGCAGGTAACGGCTCTGGCCACTGGCAAACAACAGTACATCGTCGTCCACTTCGGACCAGGCCAGGCGTGCGCTCGGGTTGCGTACCAGGATCGCGCCGTCTTGCAGGCTGTTGATGAAGTCTTCTTCGCCCAACTCTTCGCCGGCCACCAGTTCCGGGTAGCGTGGCTCGGTCATGAACTGGCCGAACCAGGTCAGCAGCATGCGCTCATCGCTCATGTGCTCGGCGAGCAAGCCCTTGAGGCGGTCCAGTGCGTCGCCCTGGATCTGGTGCGGGTCGCTGACCGGCTGGGCGTCTGCGTCGGTGTAGCGCTCTTCGTCGGTCAGGTACTGGCTGAGGAAGTCGGTGAAGTGGGTCAGCACTTCAGCGGCGCTCGGTGCACGGAAACCCACGGAATAGGTCATGCAGTCGTCTTCAGCAATACCGAAATGGGCCAGGCGCGGCGGCAGGTAGAGCATGTCGCCCGGTTCCAGCACCCATTCGGCGCTTTCTTCGAATTCTGCGAGGATGCGCAGGTCGGCGTGTTGCAGCAACGGGCTTTCGGAATTGCACATCTGGCCGATCTTCCAGTTGCGCTTGCCCTGGGCTTGCAGCAGGAACACATCGTAGTTATCGAAATGCGGACCGACGCTGCCACCCGGCGCGGCGAAGCTGATCATCACATCATCGATACGCCAGCTCGGCAGGAAGCGGAAGTGCTCCAGCAGCTCAGCCACTTCCGGCACGAACTGGTCGACCGCCTGCACCAGCAGGGTCCACTCGCGCTCGGGCAGGGTGCTGAAAGCGTCTTCGGCGAACGGGCCGCGACGCAGTTCCCACGGGCGCTCGCCGTGTTCGATCACCAGGCGCGACTCGACTTCTTCTTCCAGGGCCAGGCCTGCCAGTTCGTCGGCGTCGATCGGGCTTTCGAAGTCAGGGATGGCCTGGCGGATCAGCAGCGGTTTTTTCTGCCAGTAGTCGCGCAGGAATTCCCGTGCCGTGATGCCGCCCAGAAGTTGAAGAGGGATATCAGGATTCATGTGTAACCTATTGAAAAAAAGCACTTTTAAGACAGGAATAAAAACGCCCGGCGCGGCCGGGCGTCTCAAAGGAGCTTGCTTGGATCAGATGCGCTTGGCTTGCTCTACAGCGTTGCCGATGTAGTTGGCCGGGGTGAGCAGCTTCAGCTCGGCCTTGGCCGCGGCTGGCATGTCCAGGCCGTCGATGAAAGTTTGCAGTGCTTCGGGGCTGATGCCCTTGCCGCGCGTCAATTCTTTCAGCTTCTCGTAGGGGTTTTCGATGTTGTAGCGGCGCATCACGGTCTGGATCGGCTCGGCCAATACTTCCCAGCACGCGTCCAGGTCAGCGGCAATCTTCTGCTCGTTGAGCTCCAGCTTGCTGATGCCTTTGAGGCTGGCTTCGTACGCGATCACGCTGTGGGCAAAGCCGACACCGAGGTTGCGCAATACGGTGGAGTCGGTCAGGTCGCGCTGCCAGCGAGAGATCGGCAACTTGCTGGCCAGGTGCTGGAACAGGGCGTTGGCGATACCCAGGTTGCCTTCGGAGTTTTCGAAGTCGATCGGGTTGACCTTGTGCGGCATGGTCGATGAACCGATTTCGCCTGCAATAGTGCGCTGCTTGAAGTAGCCCAGGGAGATGTAGCCCCAGATATCGCGATCGAAATCGATCAGGATGGTGTTGAAGCGTGCAATCGCGTCGAACAGCTCGGCGATGTAGTCGTGGGGTTCGATCTGCGTGGTGTAGGGGTTGAAACCCAGGCCCAATTCGTCTTCGATGAAGGCGCGGGCGTTGGCTTCCCAGTCGATCTCAGGGTAGGCCGACAGGTGGGCGTTGTAGTTGCCTACGGCGCCGTTGATCTTGCCCAGCAATGGCACGGCGGCGACTTGGGCGATCTGGCGCTCCAGGCGGTACACCACGTTGGCCAGTTCTTTGCCCAGGGTCGTCGGCGAGGCCGGCTGGCCGTGGGTGCGCGACAGCATCGGCACGGCAGCGAAACGGATCGCCAGCTCGCGGATGGCTTCGGCGGTCTGGCGCATCAGCGGCAGCATCACGTCATCACGGCCTTCGCGCAGCATCAGGGCGTGGGACAGGTTGTTGATGTCCTCGCTGGTGCAGGCAAAGTGGATGAACTCGCTGACCTGGGCCAGTTCCGGCAGTTGGGCCGCTTGCTCTTTGAGCAGGTATTCGATGGCTTTGACGTCGTGGTTGGTGGTGCGCTCGATCTCTTTGACACGCTCGGCGTTCTCCAGGGAGAAGTTTTCCGCCAGGGTGTTCAATACAGCGTTGGCTTCGGCGGAAAACGCCGGCACTTCGCTGATGGCGGGGTGAGCGGCCAGGCGCTGGAGCCAGCGCACTTCAACCAGGACACGGGCACGGATCAGGCCGTACTCGCTGAAAATAGGGCGCAGGGCCTGGGTTTTGCCGGCGTAGCGGCCGTCAACAGGGGAAACCGCAGTGAGCGAAGAGAGCTGCATGGGGTGTTCTCGGACAGTCGGGCAACGAAATGGGGCGCGTATCATACATGAAAAAATCCGCCGGTCCGTCGCCAACTGACCGGCGTATTACGCGTAATGGCTTGAAAACAGCCTGCTGGTGCGACTTATTCGTTGCGCATCAACGGGTAAAGCTCTTTGAGCAATTTGCGTCGGCTGATCACCAACTGCCAGCGATGACCGCCCAGTTGGCGCCACAAGCGTGCCGAACGAATACCGGCCAGGAGCAGGGCGCGGATTTTCGACGCGTTGTTGGGTTGCTGCAGGTTGCGCATGTCGCCGTGCACCTGGATGCGCTGGCGCAGGGTGCTCAAGGTGTCCTGGTACAGCGCACCTACGGCTGCGATCACGTTTTCGTGGGCCGGGCCGAAGTGTTCTACCTGGGACTGGATCTGCGGCAGGCGCTTGCCGATGGTGTCCAGCAGGTCGTCGCGCTTGGCCAGTTGGCGCTCAAGGCCGAGCATCGACAGGGCATAGCGCAACGGTTCGCGCTGCAGAGTGCTGGGGTCGCGCTCCAAGGCGCCGATCAGGGCGCGATAGCCTTCACGCAGGGCCAGGTCGTCACCGCCGTAAACCTCAAGGGTGTCCTTGGGATCGCGGATCAGCAGGCTGCCGAGCATGCAGGTCAGGCCGGCCTCAGTGACCTGGCCGGTCTTGGCGATCTTGTCCACCAGTACCGCAGCGAGAAAGACACCGCCAAGGGCCGTCAATTGCTCCTGGGTCGGGCTCATGCCGGGTTGCTCCAGGCTTGCGCGACTTCAATCACGCCGCCGCCCAGGCAGATTTCGCCGTCATAGAACACCACGGACTGGCCAGGGGTGACCGCGCGCTGCGGGTCATCGAAGGTGGCACGGTAGCCGGTGGCGGTCTTTTCCAGGGTGCAGGGCTGGTCGCTCTGGCGATAACGCACTTTGGCGGTCAGGCGGCGCGGGGTGCTCAAGTCGATAGGGTTGACCCAATAGATCTCGGAAGCGAGCAGGGCGCCGGAGAACAGCAGCGGGTGCTCGTTGCCTTGGCCGACCACCAGCACGTTGTTTTCCAGGTCTTTGACCAGCACGTACCACGGCTCTTCACCGGCGTCCTTCAAACCGCCAATACCCAGGCCCTGGCGCTGGCCGATGGTGTGGTACATCAGGCCGTGGTGGCGGCCGATCACTTCACCCTCGGTGGTCTTGATCTCGCCCGGTTGCGCCGGCAGGTATTGCTTGAGGAAATCACTGAAGCGCCGCTCGCCGATAAAGCAGATACCGGTGGAATCTTTCTTCTTGGCGGTGGCCAGGCCGTGTTTCTCGGCAATTTTGCGCACTTCGGGCTTTTCCAGCTCGCCGACCGGAAACAGGGTCTTGGCGATCTGCTCACCACCGACGGCGTGCAGGAAGTAGCTCTGGTCCTTGTTCGGGTCCAGGCCCTTGAGCAATTCGGTGCGGCCATCGATATCGCGACGGCGCACGTAGTGGCCGGTAGCTATCAGGTCGGCGCCGAGCATCATGGCGTAGTCGAGGAAGGCCTTGAACTTGATTTCGCGGTTACACAGGATGTCCGGGTTCGGCGTGCGGCCGGCCTTGTATTCGGCCAGGAAGTGCTCGAACACGTTGTCCCAGTACTCGGCGGCGAAGTTGGCGGTGTGCAGCTTGATGCCGATCTTGTCGCACACGGCCTGGGCGTCCGCGAGGTCGTCCATGGCGGTGCAGTATTCGGTTCCATCGTCTTCTTCCCAGTTCTTCATGAACAGGCCTTCCACCTCATAACCCTGCTCCATGAGCAGAACGGCGGAAACGGAAGAGTCCACGCCGCCGGACATGCCGACGATGACGCGCTTCTTTTGTGTGTCAGAAGGGGCTGAATCACGCATAGGGTTTCAACGGGTGTCTTGAAAAAGGACGCGATTCTAGCAGGCCTGGGCCCGCAAGGCTAAAGAGAAGGGCGGATCAATTCGAGACTGTGGCATTGGCCGGCCAGATAATCATCGATGCAGCGGATAATCAGCTCGCTGCGCCAGTCGTCGCGCACGGCCATCAGCTCGTCACGGGTCAGCCAGCGGGCGCGCAGGATGCCTTCGTCGAGTTGATAGTCCGGGCGGTGTCTCAGGGCCTTGGCGATAAAGCAGACCCGTTGATAGGTGACGCCATTGCTGGGTGCGGTGTACAGGTAGATGCCGACGATGCCGGTAGCTTCCACGTCCCAGCCGGTTTCTTCCAGCGTTTCGCGCACGGCAGCTTCGGTCAGGGTTTCGTTCGGGTCCAGATGGCCGGCGGGCTGGTTGAGCACGGCGCGGCCGCCCTTGAGTTCTTCGACCATCAGGAAGCGGCCGTTGTCTTCGACGATGGTGGCGACGGTGATGTGGGGGAGCCAGGTCATTGCGAACCTCGGTATCTGGAAGGTGGCATGCTCAATGTGGGAGCTGGCTTGCCTGCGATGGCGGTGGGTCAGCTACGCCTGTATGAACTGACAGACTGCAATCGCAGGCAAGCCAGCTCCCACATTGGATTGGGTTTCTTCAATGAAGTCCCTACAAGCAGAAACCCCGGCACTGGGCCGGGGCTTCTTCGCATCCTTACAACCTTACTTCAACTTGGCAATCGCCGCATTGAGGGTGTTGCTCGGGCGCATGGCCTTGCTGGTCAGCTCTGGGTTCGGCGCGTAGTAGCCGCCGATGTCCACTGGCTTGCCCTGTACGGCGTTGAGTTCGGCAACGATGGTTGCTTCGTTCTCGGCCAGGGTTTTGGCCAATTCGCCAAACTGCGCTTGCAGTGCAGTGTCTTCGGTCTGGGCCGCCAGGGCTTGTGCCCAGTACAGCGCCAGGTAGAAGTGGCTGCCGCGGTTGTCGATGTTGCCGACCTTGCGCGATGGCGACTTGTTGTTGTCCAGGAACTGGCCGGTGGCCTGGTCCAGGGTCTTGGACAGTACCAGCGCTTTCGGGTTGTTGTACGTCACACCCAAATGCTCGAGGGACGCGGCCAGGGCCAGGAACTCGCCCAGGGAATCCCAGCGCAGGAAGTTTTCTTCCAGCAGTTGCTGCACGTGCTTTGGAGCCGAACCGCCAGCACCGGTTTCGAACAGGCCACCGCCATTCATCAGCGGCACGATCGACAGCATCTTGGCGCTGGTGCCCAGTTCCATGATCGGGAACAGGTCGGTCAGGTAGTCGCGCAGTACGTTGCCGGTCACCGAGATGGTGTCCAGGCCCTTGCGGGTGCGCTCCAGGGTGAACTTCATCGCATCGACCGGGGCCATGATGCGGATGTCCAGGCCTTCGGTGTTGTGATCTTTCAGGTAGGTCTGAACTTTCTCGACCACCACGCCATCGTGCGCGCGCTTAGGGTCCAGCCAGAAAATGGCCGGGGTGTTGCTGGCGCGGGCACGGTTGACGGCGAGCTTGACCCAGTCCTGGATCGGCGCGTCTTTGGTCTGGCACATGCGGAAGATGTCGCCAGCTTCGACGTTCTGTTCCATCAGCAGGTTGCCCTGGCTGTCGGTGACGCGGACAACGCCGTCAGCCTTGATCTGGAAGGTCTTGTCGTGGGAGCCGTACTCTTCGGCTTTCTTCGCCATCAGGCCAACGTTTGGCACGCTGCCCATGGTGGTGGGGTCGAAGGCGCCATTGGCCTTGCAGTCTTCGATGACCGCCTGGTAGATGGTGGCGTAGCAGCGATCCGGGATCACAGCCTTGGTGTCGTGCAACTGGCCGTCGGTGCCCCACATCTTGCCGGAGTCACGGATCATCGCTGGCATCGAGGCGTCGACGATGACGTCGCTCGGCACGTGCAGGTTGGTGATGCCTTTGTCGGAGTTGACCATCGCCAGGGCAGGGCGAACGGCGTAGACCGCCTGGATATCGGCTTCGATCTGCGCCTGCTGGTCGGCCGGCAGGGCCTTGATGCGGGCGTACAGGTCGCCGATGCCGTTGTTCAGGTTGAAGCCGATCTGTTCCAGCACGGTCGCGTGCTTGGCCAGGGCGTCTTTATAGAACTCGGCAACGATCTGGCCGAACATGATCGGGTCGGAGACCTTCATCATGGTGGCTTTCAAGTGAACCGACAGCAGCACGCCTTGCTTCTTGGCGTCTTCGATTTCAGCGGCGATGAAGCTGCGCAGGGCTTTCTTGCTCAGCACGGCGGTGTCGATGATTTCGCCGGCCTGAACGCTGGTCTTTTCCTTCAGGACGGTGGTGGTGCCGTCCTTCGCAACCAGCGCAATTTTGACCGCGTCAGCGGTTTCGATCTGCACGGCTTTTTCGCTGCCGTAGAAGTCGCCGTTGTTCATGTGGGCAATGTGCGACTTGGAGTCGGCAGCCCAGGCGCCCATCTTGTGCGGGTGCTTGCGTGCGTAGTTCTTGACCGACAGCGGTGCGCGACGGTCGGAGTTGCCTTCGCGCAGTACCGGGTTCACGGCGCTGCCCTTGACCTTGTCGTAACGTGCACGGGTTTCTTTTTCCGCGTCGGTGGTTACGGTTTCAGGGTAGTCCGGCAGGGCGTAGCCCTGGGCCTGCAGTTCCTTGATCGCGGCTTGCAACTGCGGGGTCGAGGCGCTGATGTTGGGAAGCTTGATGATGTTGGCTTCAGGCGTAACGGCCAGGTCGCCCAGTTCGGCGAGGTGGTCCGGGATGGCCTTGGTGCCCAGTTGCTCGGGGAAGCTTGCGAGGATGCGCCCGGCGAGGGAAATGTCGCGGGTTTCCACGGCAATATCAGCGGAAGCGGTGAAGGCCTCTACGATAGGCAGCAGTGAATAGGTGGCGAGGGCTGGGGCTTCGTCGGTGAAGGTGTAGATGATCTTCGAGCGGGTGGGCATATTCGGATTAACTCTCTTCTTTGCTGAAAGCGTGCGCAGAAACTCGAGATGCGCCGGGTAGAGCGCGTTCGTTCAAAGTCATCCATGAGCGAAATGTCGAGGTTTCTTCGCGGTGATGTTGGTTTGCATCAGTCGAGCGTCAAGCGGGTGGGCTATGGTAATAGTCCGGCTTTCTGGCGAAAGGCTACGTTCTAGAGCGGTCCGCCGTCGTGACTCTTTGGTCAGCGGCGGCATTATACATAGGTCGCTATGCTTACGCTGAGCCTTCATACAAAAGGGGGCTCGTCCATTGGTCTAAAGGTCGCAGGTGCGTGGGGTAGTGGGATGTGCTCAAGATTGGCGCTTTTCCCTTTGCTTTCAGGCTTGTAGGCCACCAAATATGCTGTTTTCGATGCAAATGAGCATGGCGTGAGGTTTCAGTCGCCATTTATCTGGAGTAGGCTCGAACGCAGCCAGATGTTCAATCCATAGATGGAGTTCAGCATGGGATACAAGAAGATTCAGGTTCCGGCAGTCGGCGACAAAATCACCGTCAATGCAGACCATTCTCTCAATGTTCCTGACCAACCGATCATCCCCTACATCGAAGGTGACGGTATTGGCGTCGACATCAGCCCGGTGATGATCAAGGTGGTCGACGCCGCTGTTGAAAAGGCTTACGGCGGCAAGCGCAAAATCTCCTGGATGGAGGTGTACGCTGGCGAAAAGGCCACTCAAGTCTACGACCAGGACACCTGGCTGCCCCAGGAAACCCTGGATGCGGTCAAGGATTACGTGGTGTCCATCAAAGGCCCGCTGACAACGCCGGTGGGTGGCGGTATCCGCTCGCTGAACGTAGCGCTGCGCCAGCAACTCGACCTGTATGTGTGCCTGCGCCCGGTGCGCTGGTTCGAAGGCGTGCCCAGTCCGGTGAAAAAGCCTGGCGACGTGGACATGACTATTTTCCGTGAGAACTCCGAGGATATTTACGCGGGCATCGAGTGGAAGGCCGGTTCGCCGGAAGCGATCAAAGTGATCAAGTTCCTCAAGGAAGAAATGGGTGTTACCAAGATCCGTTTCGACCAGGATTGCGGGATTGGCGTCAAGCCGGTCTCCAAAGAGGGTACCAAGCGCCTGGCGCGCAAGGCCTTGCAGTATGTGGTGGATAACGACCGCGACTCGCTGACCATCGTGCACAAAGGCAACATCATGAAGTTCACCGAAGGGGCCTTCAAGGAGTGGGCCTACGAGGTGGCGGCTGAAGAGTTCGGCGCGACTCTGCTCGACGGCGGGCCGTGGATGCAGTTCAAGAATCCCAAGACCGGTAAGAATGTAGTGGTAAAGGATGCCATTGCCGACGCCATGCTCCAGCAGATCCTGCTGCGCCCGGCCGAATATGACGTGATCGCGACCCTCAACCTCAATGGTGATTACCTGTCCGACGCCCTGGCGGCGGAAGTGGGCGGCATTGGTATTGCGCCGGGGGCCAACCTGTCGGACACCGTGGCAATGTTTGAAGCCACCCACGGTACTGCGCCTAAATATGCGGGCAAGGATCAGGTCAACCCTGGTTCATTGATCCTGTCGGCGGAAATGATGCTGCGGCATATGGGCTGGGTCGAGGCGGCGGATCTGATCATCAAGGGCACCAACGGCGCGATTTCGGCCAAGACCGTGACCTATGACTTCGAGCGTCTGATGGATGGCGCTACGTTGGTGTCGTCGTCGGGGTTTGGTGATGCGTTGATCAAGCATATGTAAACAGGCAGAGAAAACCGGCCGCCCTGATGAGTCGGGGCGGCCGGTTTGCTTTGAGTGCTTGATTTCAGTGGCTGGTCAGGCCCGCTGCTTCTCTGATTTTTCTACCTTTGTTTCTTTCACGCCTGCAGTGGCAGGCGCATCAACAATATTTACGGCATGCATGCCTTTTGGCCCTTGAATGATTTCAAAGTTGACACGCTGACCCGCTTTCAGCGTTTTGTAACCTTCCATCTGGATCGCTGAGAAATGCGCAAAAAGGTCCTCGGTCTTGCCGTCTTCAATGACGAAGCCGTAACCCTTGACATTGTTGAACCACTTGACCTTACCACTAGCCATTCCCTTATCCCTCTGCACCAGACTCCATCACTGGAGTATCATCCTGTCTATCCGTCCTAACCCGAATAAATAAGGTTGACTGCGCGGACCTTTTTTACCCACTGTGGGCTCTATTCGTTGTAACACCGTTTCGCCGATAGTCAAGGTGACCAAAGGGTCAGAGTTGAAATTCTGACAGGCCGCCCCCACCACTGTAATTGAACCACTGACGAACCTTTCTTTCCCATGCATGCAAACAGCCAGATTCGACTAACATTCAATCAGGATCGCCCGGATCAGGAACATGACGACGACGGTTCTGCAGGCATTGCTGTTCAGGAGGCCAAGCCTGCTTTACAGGCGCCGCCGATGTACAAGGTGGTTTTGTTTAATGATGACTACACACCGATGGATTTCGTCGTCGAAGTGCTCGAGGTGTTTTTCAACCTGAACCGCGAGTTGGCGACCAAGGTAATGCTGGCCGTTCACACAGAAGGACGGGCAGTATGTGGAGTGTTTACCCGCGACATCGCCGAGACAAAGGCCATGCAGGTCAACCAGTACGCCAGGGAAAGCCAGCATCCGCTACTCTGTGAAATCGAGAAGGACGGTTAACGCCGACCACTTGGGTATGAGGTGAAGCTATGTTAAACCGCGAGCTCGAAGTCACCCTCAATCTTGCCTTCAAAGAGGCTCGTTCGAAGCGTCATGAATTCATGACCGTCGAACACCTTTTGCTGGCACTTTTGGATAACGAAGCTGCCGCCACCGTTCTACGTGCGTGCGGCGCCAACCTCGACAAGCTCAAGCATGACCTGCAGGAGTTTATCGACTCCACCACGCCACTGATCCCCGTGCATGACGAGGACCGCGAAACCCAGCCAACCCTGGGGTTCCAGCGGGTATTGCAGCGTGCTGTGTTCCACGTACAGAGCTCCGGTAAGCGTGAAGTCACGGGCGCGAATGTGCTGGTGGCAATTTTCAGCGAACAGGAAAGCCAGGCCGTGTTCCTGCTCAAGCAGCAGAGCGTTGCCCGTATTGATGTAGTCAATTACATCGCCCACGGTATCTCCAAGGTGCCTGGGCACGGCGATCATTCCGAGGGCGAGCAGGATATGCAGGACGAGGAGGGCGGTGAGTCTTCTTCTTCCAGCAACCCGCTGGATGCCTATGCCAGCAACCTCAATGAAATGGCGCGCCAGGGGCGGATCGATCCGCTGGTGGGGCGTGAGCACGAGGTAGAGCGTGTAGCGCAGATACTTGCGCGTCGTCGCAAGAACAACCCGTTGCTGGTGGGTGAGGCGGGCGTGGGTAAAACCGCAATTGCCGAAGGCCTGGCCAAGCGCATTGTCGATAACCAGGTGCCAGACCTGCTGGCCAGCAGTGTCGTCTATTCCCTTGACCTGGGCGCGTTGCTCGCCGGGACCAAGTACCGTGGCGATTTCGAGAAACGCTTCAAGGCGTTGCTCGGCGAGCTGAAAAAACGCCCGCAGGCCATCCTGTTTATCGACGAGATCCATACCATCATTGGCGCCGGTGCGGCTTCCGGTGGGGTGATGGACGCTTCCAACCTGCTCAAGCCGCTGCTGTCCTCCGGTGATATCCGCTGCATTGGTTCGACCACGTTCCAGGAATTTCGCGGCATCTTCGAAAAAGACCGTGCCCTGGCGCGTCGCTTCCAGAAAGTCGACGTGTCCGAGCCGTCGGTTGAAGATACCATCGGCATCCTGCGTGGGCTCAAGGGGCGTTTTGAAGCGCACCATGGCATCGAGTACACCGATGAGGCCTTGCGTGCGGCGGCTGAGCTGGCGTCGCGCTACATCAATGACCGGCATATGCCTGACAAGGCCATCGATGTGATCGACGAAGCGGGTGCCTACCAGCGCCTGCAGCCGGTCGAGAAGCGCGTGAAGCGCATCGACGTGCCTCAGGTCGAGGACATCGTGGCCAAGATCGCGCGGATTCCGCCAAAACACGTCACCAGTTCCGACAAGGAGCTGCTGCGTAACCTGGAGCGCGACCTCAAGCTCACTGTGTTTGGCCAGGATGCGGCCATCGACTCGCTGTCCACGGCGATCAAGTTGTCCCGTGCGGGCCTCAAGTCGCCGGACAAGCCAGTCGGTTCGTTCCTGTTCGCAGGCCCAACCGGTGTCGGCAAGACCGAGGCGGCTCGCCAGTTGGCCAAGGCCATGGGCATCGAGCTGGTCCGTTTCGACATGTCCGAGTACATGGAGCGCCACACTGTGTCGCGCTTGATCGGTGCGCCTCCGGGCTATGTCGGCTTCGACCAGGGCGGCCTGTTGACCGAGGCGATCACCAAGCAGCCACATTGCGTATTGCTGCTCGATGAAATCGAAAAGGCTCACCCGGAAGTCTTCAACCTGTTGTTGCAGGTCATGGACCACGGGACCCTGACCGATAACAACGGGCGCAAGGCGGACTTCCGCAATGTGATCGTGATCATGACCACCAACGCCGGTGCCGAAACCGCGGCGCGGGCTTCGATCGGCTTTACGCATCAGGATCACTCCTCCGATGCCATGGAAGTGATCAAGAAGAGCTTCACGCCGGAGTTCCGCAACCGCCTGGACACCATTATCCAGTTTGGTCGCCTCAGCCATGAGGTCATCAAAAGCGTGGTGGACAAGTTCCTCACCGAGCTTCAAGCGCAGTTGGAAGACAAGCGCGTGCAGCTGGATGTGACGGAAGCGGCCCGCAGTTGGATCGCAGAGGGCGGCTACGATGCGGCAATGGGCGCACGCCCGATGGCGCGTCTGATCCAGGACAAGATCAAGCGGCCACTGGCCGAAGAGATCCTGTTCGGCGAACTCTCCGACCATGGTGGCGTGGTGCACATCGACCTGAAGGACGGCGAGCTGACCTTCGAGTTCGAGACCACGGCGGAAATGGCCTGATCGTTAGCTGCAACATTGCAAAAGGCGCCGAAAGGCGCCTTTTTGCTGCCTGAAATACGATTTACGAGACTGTGACCATCAACTGTGGGAGCTGGGTTGCCTGCGATGGCGGTCCTTCAGTCGCACATCGTTAACTGGCCCACCGCTATCGCAGGCAAGCCAGCTCCCACAGGGTCAAGTGGCGACTGTTAAATCCTGCGCACACAAAAACGCCCGGCATAACCGGGCGTTTTGTATTGACTTGCTTAGCGAGCGCGGTAAGTGATGCGCCCTTTGCTCAAGTCATAGGGCGTCAGCTCGACGCGCACTTTGTCACCGGTAAGAATACGAATGTAGTTCTTGCGCATCTTGCCGGAGATATGCGCGGTTACGACGTGCCCATTTTCCAACTCCACACGAAACATGGTGTTGGGCAGGGTGTCGACGACAGTGCCTTCCATTTCGAAGCTGTCTTCTTTCGACATGCAGTAAAGCCCTCGGTATCCAGTGAATGGCCCGGTGCAACTGCGCCAGGCAAAAGCGGCGTGCATTGTGCCCGAAAAAGGGTGTTCAAGCCAAGGGGTTCTAGTTAAGCGTGACCCATCTTTGATTAATCAGCAGCTCAATGGGCCGATATTGGGTCTTGTAGTTCATCTTTTTGCAGTTCTTGATCCAGTATCCGAGGTACACCGCTTCCAGTTCCAGGCGCAGCGCTTCGCCTATCTGCCACAGGATGGCGAAGCGCCCGAGGCTGCGGCGTTCTTCGGTCGGTTCATAGAAGGTGTACACCGCCGAGAGGCCGTTGGGCAGTAGGTCGGTGACCGCCACGGCCAACAGGCGGCCGTCGAGGCGGAATTCGTAGAACCGCGAAAAGGGCAGGTCACGCACCAGGAATGTGGAAAACTGGTCGCGGCTGGGCGGATACATATCGCCGTCGGCATGACGCTGCTCGATATAGCGTTGGTAGAGATCGAAATATTCTTCGCTGTATTGGGGTTTGGTGGCGTGTACGGTCAGGTCGGCGTTGCGCTTGAGAATGCGTTTCTGGTTACGGTCGGGCGAAAACTGCGCAACCGGGATGCGTGCGGGCACGCAGGCATTACAGTTCTGGCAATGGGGGCGATACAGGTGATCGCCGCTGCGCCGGAAGCCCATCTCGGACAGGTCGGCATACACATGCACGTCCATGGGCTGGCTGGGATCGAGGAACAGCGTGGTGGCCTGCTCGTCGGGCAGATAGCTGCATGAGTGGGCTTGAGTGGCATAGAACTTCAAGCGCGCCAGCTCGGTCATGATCAACCCTCGGGATAAGCTTTGAAATAAGTGTAAGCCACGTGCGCGAAAGTCGCCTAGGAAACCCACGGCCCGGCGTTGGGTTGGTCCAGATGTTTGTCCAGGAAGTCAGCGAAGACGCTGCGCGGTATGGCGCGGGCACCCAGGCTGTGCAGGTGATCATTGGGCATCTGGCAATCGATCAGTACAAATCCCCAGGCTTGCAGTTGCCGGGTCAATGTGGCGAAGCCGAATTTGGAGGCGTTGTCGGCGCGGCTGAACATGGACTCGCCAAAAAACAACTGGCCCATCGCCAGGCCATACAGGCCACCTACCAGTTCGCCCTGGTCCCAGACCTCGACGGAATGCGCGTAGCCACGCTGGTGCAGCTCCAGATAGGCCTGCTGGATGCTTTCGGTGATCCAGGTGCCATCGGCATAGGCACGGGGCGCGGCGCAGGCGTGTATGACGGCGGCGAAATCCTGGTCGAAGGTCACGGTATAGCGCTGCTGGCGCAATAATTTGCCCAGGCTGCGGGAAACATGCAGCTCGTCGGGGAATATCACTGTGCGAGGGTCGGGTGACCACCAGAGGATAGGCTGGCCTTCGGAGAACCAGGGAAAACAGCCATGACGGTAGGCCTGGATCAGTCGTTCGGCCGACAGGTCGCCACCGGCGGCGAGCAGGCCGTTGGGTTCGCGCATGGCCTTGGCCAAAGGTGGGAACGTCAGGGTGTCGCGTTGTAACCAGGTCAGCATGGCATCCAGGCTTACGGAAGGGGAGGGGAGTGGCAGGTCATGCACCTGCACCGCAAGTGTTGATTATTGACGACCCGGCGCCACGGGGCCAGCCCGAATAGGCTATTAACGAGGATTAGCATGAGCGGGTGTTTCTGCAACTCTGCACACAGGGTGTGGTCGTAATCGGGTCTGGCGCATGCCGGCCATTTGCCAAGCTTGCCTGGATTGCTAAATACAGCTCATAAGCCTTTGTCAGCTAAGGCAATGCATGCTCAAATTGTCCGTGCAGTCAGGTGAAGGGCAAGTGCGTGGCATCGCGCACGCAAACCCGTACAATGCGGCCATTGTGGCGTTATCGCCATTTCACCTATCCGTCACCGGATGTTAAAAGTAGATTCAGCAACATTCGTTCATTTTTCAGCTGCTCCGGATAGAGCAGTCGTGTAGTCATTTAACAGATGGACGCGCTAAAGGCGCAGGAATAGACCCGTTTTGAAGAAATCCGCCGCAGCACCTAAAGCAGCAGTCGTACCGGCCTGGCGCCAGCACCTGCATTACCGACTCAAGGAAGGCGCACTGATTGCCATCGGTGCGCTGTGTCTGTTCCTGATGATGGCCTTGCTCACCTATGGCAAGGACGATCCGGGCTGGAGTCATAACAGCAAGATCGATGACGTGCAGAATTTCGGCGGCCCTGTAGGTTCTTACAGCGCCGATATCCTCTTCATGATCCTGGGTTACTTCGCCTACATTTTCCCGCTGTTGCTGGCGATCAAGACCTGGCAGATCTTCCGCCAGCGTCACGAACCGTGGCAGTGGAGCGGCTGGCTGTTCTCCTGGCGCCTGATCGGCCTGGTGTTCCTGGTGCTGTCGGGCGCTGCGCTGGCGCATATCCACTTCCATGCACCGACCGGCTTGCCGGCGGGCGCGGGCGGGGCTCTGGGCGAAAGCCTTGGCGACCTGGCACGCCGTACCCTGAATATCCAGGGCAGCACCCTGATGTTCATCGCGCTGTTCCTGTTCGGCCTGACGGTATTCACCGACCTGTCATGGTTCAAGGTGATGGACGTGACCGGCAAGATCACCCTCGACCTGTTCGAATTGTTCCAAGGCGCCGCCAACCGCTGGTGGGCCGCCCGTGTCGAGCGCAAGCAAATGGTGGCGCAGCTGCGTGAGGTTGACACCCGTGTCAACGAGGTGGTGGCTCCAAGCACGCCGGATCGACGCGAGCAAGCCAAGGTCAAGGAGCGCTTGATCGAGCGCGAGCAGGCCCTGAGCAAGCACATGTCGGACCGTGAAAAGCAGGTGCCGCCCGTGATCGCCCCGGCACCGCCCAAGGCGCCGGAGCCCAGCCATCGCGTGCAAAAAGAGAAGCAGGCACCGTTGTTTATCGACAGCGCTGTCGAAGGCACCTTGCCGCCGATCTCGATTCTGGACCCGGCCGAAAAGAAACAACTCAACTATTCCCCCGAATCCCTGGCGGCCGTCGGCCACCTGCTGGAAATCAAGCTCAAGGAATTCGGCGTCGAAGTGTCGGTGGACTCGATCCATCCGGGCCCGGTGATTACCCGTTACGAAATCCAACCGGCCGCCGGGGTAAAAGTCAGCCGCATTTCCAACCTGGCCAAAGACTTGGCACGTTCCCTGGCCGTGACCAGCGTGCGCGTGGTGGAAGTGATCCCGGGCAAGACCACCGTGGGTATCGAGATCCCCAACGAAGACCGGCAGATCGTGCGCTTCTCCGAAGTGCTGTCGACCCCGGAATACGACAACTTCAAATCGCCGGTCACCCTGGCGCTCGGCCATGACATCGGCGGCAAGCCGGTGATTACCGACCTGGCGAAAATGCCGCACCTGCTGGTAGCCGGTACCACCGGTTCCGGTAAGTCGGTGGGTGTGAACGCCATGATCCTGTCGATCCTGTTCAAGTCCGGGCCGGATGACGCCAAGCTCATCATGATCGACCCGAAGATGCTGGAACTGTCGATCTACGAAGGCATCCCGCACCTGCTGTGCCCGGTGGTTACCGACATGAAGGACGCCGCCAATGCCCTGCGTTGGAGCGTTGCCGAGATGGAGCGCCGCTACAAGCTGATGGCGAAGATGGGCGTGCGTAACCTGTCGGGCTTCAATGCCAAGGTCAAGGAAGCCCAGGACGCCGGCACACCGCTGACCGACCCGCTGTACAAGCGCGAAAGCATTCACGATGAAGCACCACTGCTGACCAAGCTGCCGACCATCGTGGTGGTGGTCGATGAATTTGCCGACATGATGATGATCGTCGGCAAGAAGGTTGAAGAGCTGATCGCCCGTATCGCCCAGAAGGCGCGGGCGGCGGGCATCCACTTGATTCTCGCGACCCAGCGGCCGTCGGTGGACGTGATCACCGGCCTGATCAAGGCCAACATTCCGACGCGCATGGCGTTCCAGGTCTCCAGCAAGATCGACTCGCGTACCATCATCGACCAGGGTGGCGCCGAGCAACTGCTGGGCCACGGTGACATGCTGTACATGCCGCCCGGGACCAGCCTGCCGATTCGCGTTCACGGCGCCTTTGTTTCCGATGACGAAGTCCACCGTGTGGTCGAAGCCTGGAAACTGCGCGGCGCGCCGGAATATAACGACGACATTCTCGCTGGCGTGGAAGAGGCCGGCAGCGGCTTCGACGGTGGCAGCAGCGGTGGCGACGATGATGCTGAAACCGACGCGCTCTACGACGAGGCCGTGGCCTTTGTACTGGAAAGCCGCCGTGCCTCGATTTCGGCGGTGCAGCGCAAGCTTAAAATCGGCTACAACCGCGCCGCCCGCATGATCGAAGCCATGGAAATGGCCGGCGTCGTGACCGCAATGAACACCAATGGCTCGCGTGAAGTCATCGCCCCTGGGCAGATGCGCGACTGATTCCGCGCCGCGTGGCAACACGCGGCGTGCCCTGACTACTCAATGAGGACTCCCATGCGCTTTATCCGCATGCTGTTGTTGCCGGCCCTGGCCTTGACCGCTGTTTCGGCTCACGCTGACCCGGCTTCCGTCGCCAGCCTGAAGAACCTGTTGG
Organism: Pseudomonas sp. CCI1.1; assembly: GCF_034348165.1. NCBI lineage: Bacteria > Pseudomonadati > Pseudomonadota > Gammaproteobacteria > Pseudomonadales > Pseudomonadaceae > Pseudomonas > Pseudomonas sp. CCI1.1. The sequence continues at coordinate 1,861,578 of NZ_CP133780.1, read as the reverse complement.
ACAAATCCCAGACCCTCACCGCGCGCTTCTCCCAGCTGACCCTGGATGCAGGCGGCACCCAGTTGCAGGAAACAGCCGGTGAAATGGCCGTGCAGCGCCCAGGGCTGTTCTACTGGCATACCGAAGGCAAGGCTGAGCAGACCATCGTTTCCGACGGCCAGAAAGTCACGCTGTGGGACCCGGACCTGGAACAAGCCACCATCAAGAAGCTCGATCCACGCCTGAACCAGACCCCGGCACTGCTGCTGTCGGGTGATGTGTCGAAAATCAACGACAGCTTCGACATCACCTCCAAGCAGACCAGCAACGTCATCGAATTCACCCTCAAGCCAAAATCCAAGGACACGCTGTTTGACACGCTGTCCTTGTCGTTCGGCAACGGCGTGATCAACAACATGCGCCTGGTCGACAGCGTCGGCCAGCGCACCGATATCCTGTTCTCCGGAGTCAAGGCCAACCAGCCGGTGCCCGCGTCCAAGTTCAAGTTCGACATCCCCAAGGGTGCCGACGTGATCCAGGAATAAACTGCCCAGAGGTTTCAAACGCTGCCCATGGATCTGTTTCGAAGTGACCCGATTGCCCAGCCATTGGCCGCGCGCTTGCGTTCGACCAACCTGGATGAGTACGTCGGTCAGGAACACCTGCTCGCTCGCGGCAAACCCTTGCGCGAAGCCTTGGAGCAGGGTGCGCTGCATTCGATGATTTTCTGGGGGCCGCCGGGCGTGGGCAAGACCACCCTGGCGCGGTTGTTGGCGAAAGTCTCGGACGCGCACTTTGAAACGGTCTCGGCGGTGCTCGCCGGGGTGAAGGAGATCCGCCAGGCGGTGGAAGTGGCCAAGCAGCAGGCCGGGCAATACGGCAAGCGCACTATCCTGTTCGTCGACGAAGTGCATCGCTTCAACAAGTCGCAGCAGGATGCGTTCCTGCCTTATGTCGAGGACGGTACGCTGATCTTTATCGGCGCCACCACCGAAAACCCTTCCTTTGAATTGAACAACGCCTTGTTGTCACGGGCGCGGGTCTATGTGCTCAAGAGCCTGGATGAAGCGGCGATGCAAAAGCTGCTGCACCGTGCCTTGAGCGAAGACAAGGGCCTGGGCAAGCGCCAGCTGAGCCTCAGCGATGAAGGCTTCAAGATTTTGCTGACCGCCGCCGATGGTGACGGGCGTCGCTTTCTCAACCTGCTGGAGAACGCTTCCGACCTGGCCGAAGACGGCGGCGAGATTGGCGTTGATCTGTTGCAAAGCCTGCTGGGTGACACGCGCCGACGTTTCGACAAGGGCGGCGAAGCCTTCTACGACCAGATTTCCGCGCTGCACAAATCCGTACGCGGTTCCAACCCTGACGGCGCGCTGTATTGGTTTGCGCGCATGATCGATGGCGGTTGCGACCCGCTGTACCTGGCGCGCCGCGTAGTGCGCATGGCCAGCGAAGACATCGGCAACGCCGACCCGCGGGCCCTGAGCCTGTGCCTGGCCGCCTGGGAGGTGCAGGAGCGCCTCGGCAGCCCGGAAGGCGAGCTGGCGGTGGCCCAGGCCATCACTTACCTGGCCTGCGCGCCGAAAAGCAACGCGGTATACATGGGCTTCAAGTCGGCCCTGCGTGCGGCCGCCGAGCACGGCTCCCTCGAAGTGCCGCTGCACCTGCGCAACGCACCGACCAAGTTGATGAAGCAACTGGGGTATGGCGACGAATACCGTTATGCCCACGATGAGCCGGACGCCTATGCGGCCGGCGAAGACTACTTCCCCGATGAGCTGGAGCCGCAGCCGTTCTACCAGCCCGTGCCCCGTGGCCTGGAGCTGAAGATCGGTGAGAAGCTCAATCACCTGGCCACCCTCGACCGTCTGAGCCCCCGGCAGCGGAGAAAATCATGATTCCTTTGGTGGTCGCCGTCTCGGTGGGGGGGATTGCCGGGACGCTGTTGCGCTTCGCCACCGGCAATTGGATCAACGCCAATTGGCCGAAATACTTCTATACGGCGACGCTCGCCGTTAATATCGTGGGCTGCCTGTTGATCGGCGTGTTATACGGCCTGTTTTTGTTACGCCCGGAAGTGCCTGTCGAGGTACGTGCCGGCCTGATGGTTGGCTTTCTTGGCGGCCTGACGACTTTTTCATCCTTTTCACTGGATACCGTGCGCCTGCTGGAAAGCGGGCAAGTGCCGCTGGCGATTGGCTATGCGGCCATCAGCGTATTCGGCGGGCTGCTCGCCACCTGGGCTGGCCTGTCCTTGACCAAACTTTGATAACGAGAGACCGACATGCTCGATTCCAAACTGTTACGTAGCAACCTTCAGGACGTAGCGGACCGCCTGGCATCCCGTGGCTTTGCCTTGGATGTTGCGCGCATCGAAGCGCTGGAAGAACAGCGCAAGACCGTCCAGACCCGCACCGAAGCACTGCAGGCTGAACGTAATGCGCGCTCCAAGTCCATCGGCCAGGCCAAGCAGCGCGGCGAAGATATCGCGCCGTTGATGGCGGATGTCGAGCGCATGGGCACTGAGCTGTCCGACGGCAAAATCGAGTTGGAAGGCATTCAGACCCAGTTGGATTCGATCCTGCTGGGCATTCCGAACCTGCCCCACGAATCCGTACCGGTCGGCGAAGATGAAGACGGCAACGTCGAAGTGCGCCGCTGGGGCACGCCGAAAGCCTTCGATTTCGAGATCAAGGACCACGTCGCCCTGGGCGAATTGACCGGTGGCCTGGATTTTGAAACCGCGGCAAAAATGTCCGGCGCACGCTTTGCCTTGCTGCGCGGCCCGATTGCGCGCATGCACCGTGCACTGGCGCAGTTCATGATCAACCTGCACACCGGCGAACACGGTTACGAAGAGGCCTACACCCCGTACCTGGTTCAGGCGCCGGCGTTGATGGGCACCAGCCAACTGCCGAAATTCGAAGAAGACCTGTTCAAGATCAGCCGCGACGGCGAAGCCGACCTGTACCTGATCCCGACGGCCGAAGTGTCGCTGACCAATATCGTCGCCGGCGAAATCCTCGACGCCAAGCAACTGCCGTTGAAGCTGGTTGCCCACAGCCCGTGCTTCCGTAGCGAAGCCGGCGCATCGGGTCGCGATACCCGCGGCATGATCCGCCAGCATCAGTTCGACAAGGTTGAAATGGTCCAGGTAGTAGAACCGTCGACCTCCATGCAAGCCCTGGAAGGCCTGACTGCCAACGCCGAGCGCGTGTTGCAGCTGCTGGAGCTGCCGTACCGCGTACTGGCCCTGTGCACGGGCGACATGGGCTTCAGCGCCGTGAAAACCTACGACCTGGAAGTGTGGGTGCCGAGCCAGGACAAATACCGCGAGATTTCGTCGTGCTCCAACTGCGGTGACTTCCAGGCCCGTCGCATGCAGGCGCGTTTCCGCAACCCGGAAACCGGCAAGCCGGAACTGGTGCATACCCTCAACGGTTCGGGCCTGGCCGTAGGCCGTACCCTGGTGGCCGTGCTGGAAAACTACCAGCAGGCGGACGGTTCGATCCGTGTACCTGAGGTGCTCAAGCCTTACATGGCGGGCGTTGAGGTCATCCGCTAAATGGAATTTCTGCCGCTGTTTCATAACCTGCGCGGCAGTCGTGTGTTGGTCGTCGGTGGTGGGGAGATTGCCTTGCGCAAATCCCGGCTGCTGGCCGATGCCGGCGCGGTGTTGCGGGTGGTTGCTCCCCAGATCGAAAGCCAGCTGCGTGAGCTGGTGCTGGGCAGTGGCGGGGAACTGATGTTGCGCGGTTATCAGGAGGCCGACCTGGACGGTTGCACCCTGATTATCGCGGCTACCGACGATGAGCCACTGAATGCGCAAGTGTCCAGTGATGCCAAGCGTCGCTGCGTGCCGGTCAATGTGGTGGACGCGCCAGCGTTGTGCAGCGTGATCTTCCCGGCGATTGTCGACCGTTCACCCTTGGTGATTGCCGTCTCCAGCGGCGGTGACGCGCCGGTACTGGCACGGCTGATCCGCGCCAAGCTGGAAACCTGGATTCCCTCCACCTACGGGCAACTGGCTGGGCTGGCCGCGCGTTTTCGGGCTCAGGTCAAAGGTTTGTACCCGGATGTGCAGCAGCGCCGGGCGTTCTGGGAAGAAGTGTTCCAGGGCCCGATTGCCGACCGCCAGTTGGCCGGGCAGGGCGAGGAGGCCGAGCGCCTGTTGATCGAAAAGGTCAATGGCGCGCCGCCTTACGCGCCCGGTGAGGTGTACCTGGTGGGTGCAGGCCCAGGTGACCCGGATTTGCTGACCTTCCGCGCATTGCGCCTGATGCAGCAAGCCGACGTGGTGCTGTACGACCGTTTGGTTGCGCCGGCGATTTTGGAACTGTGCCGTCGTGATGCCGAGCGCGTGTACGTCGGCAAGCGTCGTGCCGATCACGCGGTGCCTCAGGACCAGATCAACCAGCAACTGGTCGACCTGGCCAAGCAAGGCAAGCGCGTGCTGCGCCTTAAAGGGGGTGACCCGTTCATCTTTGGTCGTGGTGGCGAAGAGATCGAGGAATTGGCGGCCCATGGCATCCCCTTCCAGGTGGTGCCGGGTATCACGGCAGCCAGTGGTTGTGCGGCTTATGCCGGGATTCCGCTGACTCACCGCGATTATGCCCAGTCGGTACGGTTTATTACCGGGCACTTGAAGAACGGTACCTCGGACTTGCCTTGGCAAGACCTGGTCGGCCCCTCACAGACCCTGGTGTTCTACATGGGCTTGATTGGCTTGCCGATCATTTGCGAGCAGTTGATCAAGCACGGGCGCTCCGCAGATACCCCAGCGGCGCTGATCCAGCAGGGCACCACGTCCAACCAGCGCGTGTTCACCGGCACCCTGGCCGACCTGCCGCGCATGGTGGCGGAGCATGAAGTGCATGCGCCGACACTGGTGATCGTGGGTGAGGTGGTGGTACTGCGTGAAAAGCTCAAGTGGTTCGAGGGCGCCCAGTCCCAAGTCTGACCTCAAAAGCATCGGGGGCAAGCCCCCTCCCACATTGGAATGCATTCCAAGTGTGGGAGGGGGCTTGCCCCCGATGAGGCCATCTCATTACAACCGATGATCCGGATCAGCCAAAGACACCTTTACCCGGCAGCCGCACCCGATCATGCTCCGTATCAAACCCCTGCAACGGCCCCTTCGGCACAATCCCCGTCGGGTTGATCGTGCGATGGCTGGCATAGTAATGCCCCTTGATATGCTCGAAATCCACCGTCTCGGCCACGCCTGGCCACTGATACATTTCCCGCAGCCAGTTCGACAAATTCCCATAGTCGGCAATTCGCCGCAGGTTGCATTTGAAGTGGCTGTAGTACACCGCATCAAAACGAATCAGCGTAGTGAACAGCCGTACATCGGCTTCGGTCAGGTACTCGCCGGCCAGATAACGATGGCTGCCCAGGTGCTGTTCCAAATGATCCAGCTCGGCAAACACATCATCAAACGCACTTTCATACGCCTGTTGTGAGGTGGCGAAACCTGCGCGGTACACGCCGTTGTTCACGGCGGGGTAGATGCGTTCGTTGAGGCTGTCGATGGTCGAATGCAGGGCTTGGGGGTAGAAATCCAGGGTATTGCCGGTCAGCGCATTGAACGCACTGTTGAACATGCGGATGATCTCCGCCGATTCATTGCTGACGATGCGCTTGAGCTTTTTGTCCCACAGCACCGGCACGGTCACGCGCCCGGTATAGTCGGCGGTATCGGCGGTGTAGCGTTGGTGCATGAAGTTGAAACCGTCGAGGTTGTCGCCGCTGGAGCCGTGGGCCTTGTCGAAGGTCCAGCCGTTTTCCAGCATCAGCCAACTGACCACCGAGACGTCGATCAGGCTTTCCAGGCCCTTGAGCTTGCGCAGAATCAAGGTGCGGTGCGCCCACGGGCAGGCGAGGGATACATAGAGGTGATAGCGACCGGCCTCGGCCTTGAAGCCGCCTTCACCACTCGGGCCTGGCGCGCCATCGGCGGTCACCCAGTTGCGGCGTTGTGCCTGCTCCCGTTGGAAAGCGCCATCGGCGCTACTTTCGTACCACTGGTCTTTCCACTGTCCGTCGATCAATAAACCCATGACTGGCTCCTTGGCTGATAAGCGTTGGAGCCCAGTCTAAAGGGATGAGTTCGAACTAAAAGCGCAAAGAACCGGCGTGAATGATCGATTAAATCGATTTATCCCGTGCGTCCCAGTACTGCTGGGCCAACTCGAACGCCTGTTGCCGTGGGTGGCCAAGGCCACGCAGGGCCAACGCCATGGTGGCGATCAACGCCAGTTGCGGGTAGCTGTCTTCAACATCGCCGCGCCACAGCGCTTTGAGGTGCTCGGGCTCAAGCGTTGCTGGCTTGACGTGGCGCTGGTCTGAGAGGGCGGGCCACTCTTCGTCCCAGCTCTGGCCGCCGGTGGTGCCGTACAGGTGACTGAGGGTGTCGGGGTTGATCTCGATCTCGCCGCCGTCGCCCTTGACCACAATCACGTTGTCACCCAGCAAGCCACTGGCATCGCGATGCACGCCCTGGTAACCGGGGTGGAAAATGCTTTGCAGGCCACAACGCGCATTCAGCGGGTTGAGCAGGCGCGCCAGAGAGTGGATAGGCGAGCGCAGGCCCAGGGTGTTGCGCAGGTCGATCATGCGTTGCAGCTGTGGGGCCCAATCACCCAGCGGGATAAATGCCAGGTTGCCGTGGGCGAAGGTGCTCTGGACCTGTTGCCAGTCGCGGCACAGCGGGATCTGCAAGCCGTCCAGCAATTGCTCGGTGTACAAGCGCCCCGCAGTGTGGGCGCCGCCGCCGTGCATCAGGATGCGCACGCCGTTCTGCGCCAGGCATTTGGCTGCCAGCAGGAACCACGGCAGGTGGCGCTTTTTACCGGCGTAGGTCGGCCAGTCGATATCGACGTTCAGCGCTGGCGCGTGCAGGCGCTCACGTACGGCTTCGGTGAAACCGGCGAGTTCTTCCGGGCTTTCTTCCTTGTGGCGCAGCAGCATCAGGAAGGCGCCGAGCTGGGTGTCCTCGACCTTTTCGTCGAGCAGCATGCCCATGGCTTCCCGCGCTTCCTCGCGGGTGAGGTTGCGCGCGCCACGCTTGCCTTTGCCGAGGATGCGCACGAACTGCGCAAAGGGATGCTCTTGGGGCGTTACGAGAGTCAGGGGGGCAAAGTCGGTCATAAGCAATTCGTCGGCCTGGGCAGGCCCGCCAGCTTGGCGGCGAGTTTGGCGGGAGTGCCGTTGAACAGTTTGTTGAGGTGCAGGCTGTTGCCCTTTTCCGGGCCCAGCTTCAAGGCGGTGTACTTGATCAGCGGGCGCGTGGCGGGGGATAGCTGGAATTCGGTGTAGAACTGGCGCAGCAGGGTGAGGATTTCCCAGTGTGCCGGCGTCAGCTCCAAGGCTTCGGCAGCGGCCAGGGCATTCGCCACTTCATCGGACCAGTCGTTGAGGTCGACGAGGTAGCCGTCCTTATCCAGTTCCAGGGTGCGTGCGCCGACGGTCAGGGTGTTCATAGCCAGGTGTTGACCTTGTCGTAGTCGATCGACAGTTGCACGAAGCCTGGGTAATCGACGCTGTCGGCCCAGTCGGGCAGCGGCAGGTTGCGCGCCTGCATGTCTTCGGCCAGCACAAACACCTTTACGCCTTTGGTTTGCAGGGCGGGCGTGTGCAGGCCGTAGGCTCCGTCACCACATAGGAGGATAGCGTCCTCGGTGCCACAGATGCGCAGGCAGCTGTCGAGGCGGCTGTCGGTAAACGGGGAATGAGACACCACATGTAGAGTCGACATCAGAGGGTAATCACCTGGTCGTAACGGTCAATCAGCTGGGAAATGGCTTGGCTGTCGAGCGCCTGCGCGTGGGCAGGCGGCGGCAACCCGCGTGCGGTCAGGCTATGGCTGCACGCGAACACGTCATCAATGCCGAACAGGCCCAGGGCCTGCAGGTTGGCACTCAGGTCTTTCTGTTGCACGGCCTTGGCCGCTTGGTTCGGCGCCAGTTGGAACACACCGTCATCCAGGAACAGCAGGCCAATGGGCAGGTCGAACGCGCCGCCGGCCAGCACGATATCCAGTGCTTCCCGCGCACTCGGCCCGGACCACGGGGCCTGGCGGCTGATCACCAATAAGGATCTGGACATGTCACGGCCCTCCAAAACAGATCAGGCGGTCGGCGTCCTGGATCGCGTCATGCAATTGCCCCAGGCCCGATAACGCCCAGGGTGCTTCCAGGTTGACCGCGCTGCGTTGGTAACGCGCAGCTTCCTCGGCATTAAGCACACCCCGGCGCAGAGCTGCGGCGATGCACACCACGCCGTCGAGTTGGTGCTGGCTGACAAACTCGCGCCATTGGCGCGCAATGTCTTGCTCATCCTGGGGCGCGACGATGTTATTGGACGCGCTGTACACGCCGTCCTGGTAGAAAAACAGCCGCACGATCTCATGCCCGCCGGCCAGCGCCGCCTGGGCGAACAACAGGGCGCGGCGCGAGGAGGGCGCGTGGGCGGCGCTATACAGTGCAATCGCGAACTTCATGGAAGACTCTGCCAACAAACGTCGGCCAATGATAAAGCCGCCGCCGCGAAAAAGCCCGCCGTGATCAAAACGGTCACTGTGGTTGATCGTTCTGACGATTGCCGGCAGCTGCCCGGCTGCCTAGTCTGTGAGTATTCGCAACCCAACTGGAGTCCCCATGTCAGGTCCCTTGGCGTCCCTTAAAGTGTTGGATTTTTCCACCTTGCTGCCCGGCCCGTTTGCCTCCCTGATGCTGGCGGACATGGGCGCCGAGGTGCTGCGTATCGAATCGCCCACACGGATGGACCTGTTGCGGGTATTGCCGCCCCATGATCGTGGTACCTCGGCCAGCCACGCCTACCTCAATCGCAACAAGCGCAGCCTGGCCCTGGACCTCAAGCAGGCCGAGGCGCTGGAGATTGTGCGTGAGTTGGTCAAGGGCCATGACATCCTGCTCGAGCAGTTCCGCCCCGGTGTCATGGAGCGCCTGGGCCTGGGATATGAGGCGCTGAAGGCGATCAACCCGCGGCTGATCTATGTGTCGATCACCGGTTACGGCCAGACCGGCCCCTATAAGGACCGCGCCGGGCACGATATCAACTACCTGGCGTTGGCCGGCGTGGCCAGCCATACCGGGCGCCAGGACACCGGCCCGTTGCCCCTGGGCGTACAGCTGGCGGATGTGGCGGGCGGTTCACTGCATGCCGTGGTGGGCTTGCTGGCGGCGGTGATTGCCAGGCAGCAAAGCGGGGTGGGGCAATACCTGGATGTGAGCATGACCGACTGCTCGTTCAGCCTTAACGCCATGGCGGGGGCCGGTTACCTGGCTTGCGGGGTCGAGCCTGGGTGGGAGAACCATGTGCTCAATGGCGGGAGTTTCTATGACTACTACCGCACACGCGATGGGCGCTGGATGTCGGTGGGCAGTTTGGAACCGGGGTTTATGCAGCAGCTGTGCGCGGCCTTGGGGCGCCCGGAACTGGCGGCACACAGCGTGACGCCCGAACGCCAGGCCGTGCTCAAACAGGCGTTGCAGGTGGAGTTCGAGAAGCGCAGTTTTGACCAGTTGTGTGAGTTGTTTGCTGGGGTGGATGCCTGTGTTGAGCCAGTGTTGAGTTTGAGCGAAGCGGCGGAGCATCCCCAGTTGAAGGCGCGGGAGCTAGTCAGCCAGGTGCCCCGGGGTGACGGCTCGACACAAGCGCAATTGGCCTGCCCGCTGAAATTCTCCGAGGGGTTGCCGGCGCCTAGGCATATTGGGGTGGCGGTGGGGGCGCACAGTGATGAGGTGCTGGCGGAGTTGGGGTTCGGTATTGAGCGGATAGAGCAATTGCGGCAGGCCAAGGTTGTAGGTTGACTGAGCGGGCGCTTTCGCAGGCAAGCCAGCTCCCACATTTTGATTGTGTTCACAGATCCAGATGTGGGAGCTGGCTTGCCTGCGAAGAGGCCCTCATTCCACCCGAGTTTCTCCAGTGAACACCAGAGTCTGCCGACACCGCCGACACAAATACCGCCGCCCCTGGTTCACCAGCCCATGGCGCTGCGGTGAAAACGGAAAATCACTGTCCGCACACGGGCAGCGGTAAATATAGCGAGTCACCTGCCGACGCTTGACCTCGTAGGTGTGGCAACGGTCGGGCGGCAGCTCGTAAACCCCGCGCATGATCAACTGCCATTCCTCGCCATGGGGCTGGATACGCTCGCCAAACAATTGGTGGGCAATCAGGTGCGCCACTTCATGGGCCACGGTTTGCTTGAGAAAGTGTTGGCTGTTTTCACGGTACAACTGAGGGTTGAAGCGCAGCAGGTTCTCGTGCAAATGCGCGACACCGGCCTTCTGGCCCCGCAGCTTGAGGCTGACCTGGGGGCGTTTGAAGCTTCGTTTGAAAAAGGATTCGGCTTGCAGGAAACAATCTTCGACGCGGGTATTGAGTTGCTCGGGCATGCTGTACATATCTCCAGAGACGCCCAGTATGCCGCAAAGCTGGGTGTTTCCGAATCTGTCAGGCGCCGAATGGTCATGCATAACGCACAAAGCCACCTTGCGGTGGCCGTGCCTGCGGGTTTTTTCGTTCAACTGGTGTAGATCGGCCCGACGCCCAGGCCCCAGACGATCACGGTAAAGGCCATGATCGCCACCAGCACCACCAGGCCGACGGCCAATACCGAGCTGGAAAACAGGAAGCCTTCATCCGGGTCGATACTCATGAAGGTCGGCAGCCCCACATACAGCAGGTACACCGTGTAGCAGATCGCCGCAGTGCCCACGACCATGCCCAGCCACATATGCGGGTAGAGCGCCGCCAGCCCGCCGATAAACAAGGGTGTGGCGGTATAAGTGGCAAACGCCACGCAGCGGGCCATGCTTGGGCTGGCGTCGTAGGTGCGGGCCATCCAGTGAATGAATGCACCCATCACCGCCACGCCGCACAGCATGGCCGCGTAGGACATGAGGGTCATCCACAGCGCGCTTTCCTGGGTCAGCATCACCGGGGCGCGGTTGCCGATGACCCAGCCGACCTGAGTGGTGCCAATAAAGGCGGAAATGGCGGGGATCGCCGCGAGAATCAGGGTATGAGTGAGGTACATGTGGCTGATGCTTTCTTCTTTATCGCCACGGATTTCCCGCCATTCCTGGTCGGGATGGGTAAACAGCCCCACGACGTGATGGATCATGCCAGTCACTCCTGTCGTTATTACCATCGCCCCCCATCGGAGCGCCCACGGGCCAAATGGCCTGAAAGGTCTGGATAGATGTGCGACCTCAAGTCGCAGTATAGAAAGGGATGACCGGAATAACCGTAGGGCCTTTAGAGCAAATTGCGCTGTAAACACTCACGCTAATCGCGGTGCGGTCTGTCAGGATTCATGGGATCCAGTGTGGGAGCTGGCTTGCCTGCGATGGCGGCCTGTCCGGACCAGAGATGTTGACTGGCACACCGCTATCGCAGGCAAGCCAGCTCCCACATTGGAACTCGGCGAGTCTTACCGGTAAAATGCTGCGCTTTTCGTCACACACCTTTGCGGATCCAAGCGCCATGGGCACTCTTACAGTCAACCAGAACAAACTGCAAAAACGCCTGCGTCGCCTGGCCGGTGAAGCGGTCGCCGATTTCAACATGATCGAGGACGGCGACAAGGTCATGGTCTGCCTCTCCGGCGGCAAAGACAGCTACACCATGCTCGACGTGTTGCTGCACCTGCAAAAGGTCGCGCCGATCAAGTTCGAGATCGTGGCGGTCAACATGGACCAGAAACAACCCGGTTTCCCTGAGCATGTGCTGCCGGCCTATTTGAAAGAACTGGGCGTGGAGTACCACATTGTCGAGAAAGACACCTACTCGGTGGTCAAGGAATTGATCCCGGAAGGCAAGACCACCTGCTCGCTGTGCTCGCGCCTGCGCCGTGGCACGCTCTATACCTTTGCCGATGAGATCGGCGCGACCAAGATGGCCTTGGGTCATCACCGCGATGACATCGTCGAAACCTTCTTCCTCAATATGTTCTTCAACGGCTCGCTCAAGGCCATGCCGCCCAAGCTGCGTGCCGATGATGGGCGCAACGTGGTGATCCGCCCGCTGGCGTATTGCAACGAGAAGGACATCCAGGCTTATTCCGACTTCAAGCAATTCCCGATCATCCCGTGCAACCTGTGCGGCTCCCAGGAAAACCTGCAGCGCCAGGTGGTCAAGGAGATGCTGGTGGACTGGGAGCGCAAGACCCCGGGGCGTACCGAAAGTATCTTCCGCAGCCTGCAAAACGTGATCCCGTCGCAATTGGCCGACCGCAACCTGTTTGACTTCACCAGCTTGAAAATCGATGAGACCGCCGCATCGCGTTTCGTCAATGTAGTGAACCTCTGAGTCTTCCCGAGGCTCTAGTACACGGCGCTTGCGGGCGCCGTTTTCAATTCAACTGACAGGAGAGGGCATGCGCGATTACAAGTGGCTGCACGAATATTGTCTGAACCGCTTCGGTTCGGCGGCCAAGCTGGAAGCCCATCTGCCGGTGCCCAAGACCCCGGCGCAATTGCGCAAGATCACCGATGACCGTTACCTGTCGACCTTGGCGTTGCGGGTGTTCCGCGCCGGTTTGAAGCACAGCGTGGTTGATGCCAAATGGCCGGCGTTCGAGCAGGTGTTCTTCGGCTTCGACCCGGAAAAAGTCGTGTTGATGGGCGCCGAGCACCTGGAACGGTTGATGCAGGACGCCCGCATCATCCGCCACCTGGGCAAGCTCAAGAGTGTGCCGCGCAATGCGCAGATGATCCTGGATATCGAGCAGGAAAAAGGCAGCTTCGGTGCGTTTATCGCCGATTGGCCGGTGACTGACATCGTTGGGCTCTGGAAGTACCTGAGCAAGCATGGCCATCAACTGGGCGGGCTGTCGGCGCCGCGCTTTCTGCGCATGGTCGGCAAGGACACCTTTGTGCCGAGCGATGACGTGGTGGCGGCGCTGAATGCGCAGAAGATTGTCGACAAGGCCCCGACCAGCCTGCGCGACCTGGCGACGGTGCAGGGCGCCTTCAACCAGTGGCACGCCGAGAGTGGGCGGCCGATGTGTCAGTTGTCGATGATGTTGGCTTACACGGTGAATCATTGATCACCTGATCGTTCCCACGCTCCGCGTGGGAATGCATCCTGTGACGCTCCGCGTCACCCTTGCACTAGGCCCGGGACGCAGAGCGTCCTGGGCAGCATTCCCACGCGGAGCGTGGGAACGATCAGTCAATCGGCCAGTCGCCGGTTCAGCTGATGCCGCCAACGCACATACAGCAACGCCGTGCAAAACACCGCCAGGCTCGCCAGCATTTCCAGCACACCGAACCACTGGCGGTTCGGGTCATACGCCGCCAGCGCGCCCTTGATGAAATACAGGTTCACCACAAAGCACATCCACGAATGCCCGCGTGCGCTGCCCATCAGCATGCCTGGCGCAAGTATCAGCAGCGGCACCAACTCGATCAGCAGGATGACCCACGGGCGCGCCCCATGCAGGTCGGCGACCAACAGGTAGTACGCGCACAACAAGCCCACCAGGCCTAAAAACGCCAGCAGGCTCAGCGCGCGTGCCACCTTGACCCGCGGCGCCAGCCATTCCCGTGTTGGCAGGACCTTAGGCTTCCTGGCCACGGCCGTTCTCCAACAGCGTGGCGGTCTTGGCCAGGCGCAGGCCCAAGGCCCGGCACAGGGTGATTTCATGTTGATCGAGCATGCGCTTACCGTCTGGCCCGGAATGGTGGCTGGCGCCATACGGCGTGCCGCCGCCCTGGGTGTCGAGCAGTGCCTGCTCGCTGTAGGGCAGGCCGGTGATCAACATGCCATGGTGCAGCAGCGGTAGCAGCATCGACATCAGCGTGGTCTCCTGTCCGCCATGCAGGCTGGCGGTGGAGGTGAACACGCCGGCCGGCTTGCCGACCAAAGCGCCGGTAAGCCACAGGTTGCTGGTGCCATCGAGGAAGTACTTGAGCGGCGCGGCCATGTTGCCGAACCGGGTCGGGCTGCCCAGGGCCAGGCCCGAGCAGTGCTTCAGGTCGTCCAGGCTGGCATACAGCGCGCCTTCGTCGGGAATGCTCGGCGCCACCGCTTCGCACTCGGTGGAAATCGCCGGCACGGTGCGCAACCGCGCTTCCATGCCGCCTTGCTCGATACCGCGGGCAATCTGCCGGGCCATCTCGCTCACCGAGCCGTTACGGCTGTAATACAACACCAGCACATAGGGCGTAGTCACGGCAGGATCTCCAGCATGTTCTCGGGCGGGCGGCCAATGATGGCTTTATCGGCGGTTGCCAGGATCGGGCGTTCCATCAGCTTGGGATGGGCTGCGATGGCGGCGATCAGTTGGATGTCGCTGAGGCTGGCGTCTGCCAGGTTCAGGGTTTTGTATTCGTCTTCGCCGGTGCGCAGCAGTTGGCGTGCGCTGATCCCCAGTTTTTTCAGCAGGGCCTCGATTTGCGCGGCATCCAGCGGGGTGTCCAGGTAGCGCACGACGGTCGGGGTGAGGCCGCGGGCTTCCAGCAGTTCCAGCGCACCGCGGGATTTCGAGCAGCGCGGGTTGTGATAAAGCGTCAGATCGGTCATGTGCGGGTCGCATCTTGCGTAAGGTGGCGGGTATTCTACCTGCGCTGGCGCCTGTCCTTAAACCGTAAGAGGCGATAGGCCGCAGCCAACGTTCATTTTTGCGAAGGAATACCCCATGACAAGGCGACTGATCGGTGCATTGGCGATCATCACAACCCTGCTGCTCAGCGGCTGCGGTAACGATTACGGCGTTGACCAATATGGCCAGAAAGTGGCGGCCGAACGCCTGGACAAACAGTGGCTGGTGGTCAACTACTGGGCCGAATGGTGTGGGCCGTGCCGCACGGAAATCCCCGAGCTCAATGCCCTGGCAGAGCAGTTGAAAGGCCAGAATGTCGGGGTGTTCGGCGTCAACTTCGACAATGTGCAGGGTGAAGAACTGAAGGCCGCCAGCGACAAGCTGGGGATCAAGTTCACGGTACTGGCCCAGAACCCGGACGGGATCTTCGAGATTCCGCGCAGCGAGGCATTGCCGGTGACCTACATCATCGACGACAAGGGCAAGGTGCGTGAGCAGTTGATGGGTGAGCAGACAGCGGAAGGGGTGTTGGCCAAGCTCAAGGCGCTGAAAGGATAAAACTGTGGGGGCTGGCTTGCCTGCGATGGCATCGCTGCGGTGTACCTGATACACCGCGTCGTCCGCATCGCAGGCAAGCCAGCTCCCACAGAACCAGAGGACACCGCGTTAATACAGGAGAGTGCGCCTAGATCAGCCTTCTTCGAGCCACAAGCGGATCGGCTTGCCTTCGGCCGGCCAGAACCGCGTCTGCTCGATCGGCGAGATGTCCCAACGCTGCACGCCTTGCAGGGCCTGGAAGAAGCGATGTTCTTGCTCCATCAGGGCCTCGGCGCACATTTTTCGGGTGCTGCCGACTGGGCCGAAGCTGAGCTTGTCGCCTTCGACCGTGTACGGCGCAAACCAGTGGTTACAGCCGCCATTGCCATAGGCGCGGCCATCGGCGCCCAGGGTGACGGTGAGGTGCGCGTAGTCCATCAACGGCCGCTCACCGATCCATTCCACTACGTAGCTGTGGTCGCGCTCGAGCTTGGCGCCATCGGCAGCGCAGCCTGCCAGGCCCATGCCGATGGCGGCGAGCAGCAGCGGGCCTTTCATTGCGCGGCCTGCTGGCATTTCGGGCAGCGGTGCTTATCGCCTTCGCTGGCCCAGCCCAGTTCTTTGATACGCGCGTTGGCGGCCGGTTGCAGCGGTGCCTTGGTCAGCTTGGTTTCTACCGCGAATTCAAACTCCAGCACGGCGTCGCAGCTGTCGCAATTGACCTTCCAGGTGTGAATCTCCAGTTCGCCGAACTTCGGCCCTTGGGCCATGGCGACCCACTGGCCCGCTGGGCGGATGGAGTAGCGTGCGTCACCTTCGACGGTCAGTCGCATCGACAGGGTTTTACTGCCGCGCAGGCTGACGATCAGGACGTCGCCATGTTTGATCGAACCACCGTTGCCGGTGACCTGGTAACGGCCCGGCACCAGGGCACGGCATTCGATCAGGGTATGTTGCGGGCTCAGCAAGCTGAAGCGGAAATCGTGTTCGGCCATGGATCCTCCAAATAGGCGCGGCATCCTATCACGGGTGCCGGCCTATCATGAGCCTGGTATGTGACCGCTGATCATCCCTTGACCAGGTTCTGCGCCCGGCCATCGGCCCACGCGGCAATGTTGGCCAATGTGGTACCGGCAATCGCCGCCAGGGCCTCACGGGTGAGGAAGGCCTGGTGCGCGGTGATGATGACGTTGGGGAAGGTCAGCAGGCGGGCAAGCACGTCATCCTGCAGGGGCAGGTCCGAGCGGTCCTCGAAAAACAATTGGGCTTCTTCTTCGTAGACGTCCAGCCCCAGGTAGCCCAACTGGCCAAGCTTGAGCGCTTCGATCAGTGCTGGCGTGTCGACCAGGCCACCGCGCCCGGTGTTGATCAGCATCGCACCGGTTTGCATCTGCGCGAGTGAGCGGGCATTGATCAGGTGTTTGCTGTCGGCGGTCAGCGGGCAGTGCAGGCTGATGATTTGCGCCTCGGCCAACAGTTCAGACAGGCTCACGTAGCGGGCCCCGAGGTCCTGCACCTGTGGGTTGGGGAAGGGATCGTAGGCCAGCACCTGGCAGCCGAAGCCGGCCATGATCTTGGCGAAGGTCGCGCCGATCTGACCGGTGCCGACCACGCCGACCGTTTTGCCGACCAGATCAAAACCGGTCAGCCCGTGCAGGCTGAAATCACCGTCGCGGGTACGGTTGTAGGCACGGTGCAGGCGACGGTTGAGGGCCAGGATCAGGGCGACGGCATGCTCGGCCACTGCGTGGGGCGAATAGGCGGGCACGCGCACGATGGTCAAGCCCAGGCGCTGGGCGGCGGGTAGGTCGACGTGGTTGTAGCCCGCCGAGCGCAGGGCAATCAGGCGTGTGCCGCCCTTGGCCAAGTGCTCCAGCACCGGGGCGCTGAGGTCGTCGTTGATAAAGGCACAGACCACCTCGTGGTGTTCGGCCAGGGCCACGGTATCGAGGTTGAGCCGGGCGGGTTGGAATTGCAGTTCCAGGCCAGCCGGCAGCGGTTCGCCGAGGAAACTCTCGCGGTCGTAGGTTTGGCTGCTGAAGAGAATGACGCGCATTGAGAAGGCTCCCTGCAATTTACACATTGTTGATTCGTTGCCCATGAAAACAGGGTCAGGCGCTGACTCTGGCTTCACTGGCCAGCCGCGCAATCGCCATGTCCAGTTCGTCCAGCGCGGCCATGGCCTTGGCGTCATCCTGCTTGAGCAGGGTTTCGGCGCGTTGGCAGGCTGCTCGTAATTGCGGCACGCCACAGTAGCGGGTGGCGCCGTGCAAACGGTGCACGCGCTCGATCAAGGCATGGTTGTCATTGGCTTCGCGGGCGTGGGTAATTGCCAGGCGATCAGCCTCCAGGGAGGCCAGCAGCATGGCGAGCATATCGGCGGCCAGGTCGGCCTTGTTGGCGGCCAGGCGCAGGCCTTCTTCGTGGTCGAGTACCAAGAGCTGCACGCCCTGGGCCGCACCTTCATGGGTGCGCTCCGGGCCTTGGTTACGCAGCGCCAGGCCGGTCCATTTCAATACCACCTGGGCCAATTGCCGCTCGCTGATGGGTTTGGTCAGGTAGTCGTCCATACCGCTTTGCAGCAGGGCGCGTTTTTCGTTGGCCATGGCGTGGGCCGTGAGGGCCACCACCGGCAGCGGCGTGCCGTGGCGCTCGCTTTCCCACTGGCGGATCGCCTCGGTGCTCTGGCGGCCATCCATGCCGGGCATTTGCACGTCCATCAGCACCAAATCGAACGTTTCCTGCTTCACGGCGTCGACCGCCGCGTAACCGCTTTCCACCGCCTGCACCTTGGCGCCCATGTCTTCCAACAGGGTTTGCACCAGCAACAGGTTGGCCGGGTTGTCGTCCACGCACAGCACCCGTGGCGCACGGCTGGACAACGGCTCACCGGGTTCGCTGCGCGAAGGGCGCGGGCTGATCAGGTCGGCCAGGGAACGGCGCAACTTGCGCGTACAGGCGGGCTTGGCCTGCAATTGGCTGTTGGGGTTGGGCACCGATTGGTTGAACAGCATCTGCTCGGTGGTCGGGCACAGCACCAGCACCTTGCAGCCCAGGTGTTCAAGGTCCCACAGGTGTTGGTTGAGGCGCTCGGGCGGAATGTCGTTGGCCGTGACGCCGAGCACCGCCAGGCTGATGGCCTGTTCGGTCTGGTGCGCACTGGTGATGCCGTTGGTCAGGCTTTCCAGGGTATTGAACGGCGTGACTTCCAGGCCGCAGTCTTCCAACTGATGTTGCAGGGCCTGGCGCGCCAGTTCGTGGTTTTCCAGCACGGCCACACGACGCCCCAATAGCGGCGCGGCGGGCAGGTCTTCGACGTCGTCACGGGTCTTGGGCAGGTTCAGGCTGATCCAGAATTCCGAACCTTCACCCGGCGTGCTGTCGACGCCGATTTCGCCGCCCATCTGCTCGATCAACCGCTTGGAAATCACCAGGCCCAAACCGGTGCCGCCGGGCTGGCGCGACAGCGAGTTGTCGGCCTGGCTGAATGCCTGGAACAGGGCGCGCACATCCTGGTTCGACAGGCCAATGCCGGTGTCTTGCACACTGATGCGCAATTGCACGCTGTCTTCCTGCTCGTCCTCGATCATGGCCCGGGCCACAATGGTGCCTTCGCGGGTGAACTTGATCGCATTACTGATCAGGTTGGTCAGGATCTGCTTGAGCCGCAGCGGGTCGCCCACCAACGCCAGGGGCGTGTCGCGGTAAACCAGGCTCACCAGTTCGAGCTGCTTGGCATGGGCGGCGGGAGCGAGGATGGTCAAGGTGTCTTGCAGCAAGTCGCGCAGGTTGAAAGGCACGCTGTCGAGCACCAGCTTGCCGGCTTCAATCTTCGAGAAATCGAGGATCTCGTTAATGATGCCCAGCAAGTTATCCGCAGACTTTTCGATAGTGCCCAGGTAGTCCAACTGGCGCGGCGACAGCTCGCTTTTTTGCAACAGGTGAGTAAAGCCGAGGATGCCGTTGAGCGGCGTGCGGATTTCATGGCTCATGTTGGCCAGGAACTCCGACTTGATACGGCTGGCCTCCAGGGCTTCCTTGCGCGCCAGGTCCAGCTCGATGTTCTGGATCTCGATGGTTTCCAGGTTCTGGCGCACGTCTTCGGTGGCCTGGTCGATGCTGTGTTGCAGCTCTTCCTGGGCATTTTGCAGGGTTTCGGCCATGCGGTTGATGCCCGACGCGAGTTGGTCCAGTTCCTGGCTGCCCAAGGGTGGCAGGCGTGTCTCCAGGTTGCCGTCCTTGAGCTGGGTCACGGCTTGCTTGATCTGGCCAATCGGCGAATTGATGGTGCGGCTGATACGCAGGGCGAGGGCGGCGGTGCACATCAGGCCGATGGCGATCAGCAGCAGGCTGGCGAACAGGCTGCGATAGCCGCGCAGCAACATGCCATTGTGGGACAGCTCCACTTCGACCCAACCCAGTAGACGGTCGGCCTCATCGGGAATCAACTCGCCCGCCAGGTTGCGATGGCGGCCAAACACCGGCAGTAGATAGCGAGTGGCGTCATTGCCGGTGCGCTGCAACAGGTGCGAACTGTTGCCGGTGGGCGGCTGGTTGAGCATGGTCGGACCGGCATGGGCCAGGGACGAACGGTCGGGCGCCAGGAACGACACGGCGCGCACATCCGGCTGCTCCAGGGACTGGGTCGCGATGCGCTCCAGCAGGTCGGTGTTCTTATGGCCCAGCGCGGGTGCCACCAAGGGTGCCAATTGCTCGGCGATCATTTCGCCGCGTTGCAGCAGTTGGGTCTGCAACTCCGAGAGTTGCATCCAGGTGAAATAGCCGCCCAACAACAGCGCCATCAGGCTGGTCGGTAATAAGGTCAGCAACAGTACGCGGCCTTTTATCCCCATTCTTCTAAGCACGCCACTCTCCTGCTACCACGTTGTTATCAATGATCCACGCCGGCATCCGGCCCGCGCCACCTGCGCAGTGTAGCCATTTGCACGGTCTGGAATCTTGCAAATTAATGACATGCGGCAATCTTCGGGCCATTCGGCGCCGGGTGGCGATTGCCTGTGAACGTTTAATCTTGAATAATCAGTGATTGAGAATGACTTGCAGACGCTAATGACTCCCGCAGCAGTTGGCCTACCCAGTATCCTGACCATCGAAGACGACCCGGTGTTGGGCGCCTACGTGCACGAGCAGCTTGGCCGCAGCGGCTTCCAGGTGACCTGGTGCCAGAACGGCCAGCAGGGCCTGCAACTGGCCCGCGCCCAGGCCTTCGACCTGGTGCTGATGGACATTCTGCTGCCGGGGCTGGACGGTTTGTCGATCCTCACCCATTTGCGCCAGAGCCACGCCATGCCCGTGATCCTGATGTCGGCCCTGGGCGCTGAAGCCGACCGTATCAGCGGTTTTCGCCTGGGCGCGGACGACTATTTGCCCAAGCCGTTCAGCATGGTTGAACTGTGCGTGCGAATTGAAGCGATCCTGCGCCGCGTTGCCCTGGATCGCCGGCCCGA
Source organism: Pseudomonas sp. CCI1.1 (assembly GCF_034348165.1). Taxonomy (NCBI): domain Bacteria; kingdom Pseudomonadati; phylum Pseudomonadota; class Gammaproteobacteria; order Pseudomonadales; family Pseudomonadaceae; genus Pseudomonas; species Pseudomonas sp. CCI1.1. The sequence goes on along the minus strand of NZ_CP133780.1, from coordinate 1,841,016 downwards.
GCCGCCGCGCGCCTCGGTACCTGAACATGCCCGGGTGCTGCACTTTGATGATGAACGCTGCGATGTGTCCTGCCAGGACCAGTGGGCCGGGCTCACGCGCAGCGAATACCGCCTGCTGGAAACCCTGCACCGCAATGCCGAAGAAGTCCTCAGCAAAGCCTTCCTGTATCAGCAGGTGTTGCAGCGCGGGTATGCGCCCCATGACCGCAGCCTCGACATGCATGTCAGCCAGATCCGCCGCAAGCTCAAGGCCATCGGTTACATCGAGCGTGAAGTACGCACCGTATGGGGCAAGGGCTACGTGCTGAGCGGTCACGATGAAGGGCTTTGAGCGATTGCCCGGCAGGCACTCGTTGTTCTGGAAGCTGGCCTGTCTGTTGATCGCCTTCTGTTTGCTGATGATCTGGCTCAGTTGGTCCTGGGGCCGCTACATGGAGCAGCAGAGCGCGTACCTGTCGGACAAGTCGCGGGAGATTCTCACTGGCTATGCCGCGGGTGCCGAGCTGGCGTGGAGCACTCAAGGCAGCGCCGGCGTGGACGCCTGGCTGCGGCGGATGGCCGAGCGCGAAAGCACTTGGGTGGGGGTGATCGGTAACGACCTACAGTCCCTGGGCAGCACGCCCTTGAGTGACAAGGAAAGCCAGCGCCTGACGTTTTTGCGCGGATTGGATTGGCCGGTCAGCCGGCATGTCATTGGCCTGCCCTGGATGAAGGTGCCGTTTCCGGTCGACCCTGGCGCGGGGTCGCTGGTGATCGAGCTGCCGCAGCGTTTTATGCCAGGGCGCTATCAACTGTTCTGGCGGGTGGTCACCAATGGTGTGATTCCCGGCCTGTTTACCCTGTTGCTGTGCATCGGCCTCTACCGGCTGTTGATCATGCCCCTCAATCAATTGCGCGAGCAGGCCAATGCCTGGCGTGCGGACCAACTCAATACGCGGATGTCTCGCGATGCCACCAGCCGCCAGGATGAACTGGGCGAGTTGGGCCGCGCCTTTGACCATATGTCCGAACGCTTGCAGGGCACCGTGCGTTTGCAGCAGCAGTTGCTGCGCGATATGTCACATGAACTGCGCACACCCTTGAGCCGCCTGCGGGTGGCCTGCGACAGCGAGCAAGACCCGGCCAAGCTGCGCGAGCGCCTGGGCCGGGAAATCGACGCCATGCAGCGCCTGGTGGAAGACAGCCTGCAACTGGCGTGGCTCGACAGCGAAACAACGCCGCTGCCCCAGGAAGACATTCAGCTCCAGGCGTTATGGGACATCTTGCGCGAGAACGCGTGTTTTGAAAGCGGTTGGCCCGCATCGCGCTTGCCGTGCCTGTTACCCGCGGACAGTTGGGTGCGTGGCAACCTCAATGCACTGGCCCAGGCCTTGGAAAATATCCTGCGCAACGCCGTACGCCACTCGCCCCAGGGCGGCTGGGTGCAACTCGACGGCTGTCGGGAGGGGGACTATTGGCATATCTGGCTGCAGGATCAGGGCGCTGGGATTGCTGAGGATGATCTGGAGCGCATCTTCGCGCCCTTTACCCGCCTGGACGGCTCGCGGCCCGGCGATGGTGGTTTCGGCCTGGGCCTGAGCATTGCCCGCAACGCCGTGCAGCGCCAGGGCGGTCGCTTATGGGCGGAAAATACCGGGCAGGGCCTGCGGGTGCATTTGCACTTGCTGGCCCGTTAGCGCTCAGCGCCTACGCAGTTTGCGTTTTTTCCACTGGTGCGCCACCCACCAGCGCCAGTACGCCATGGTCAGGCAATAGGCCAGGGCGCCCAATACTACCCCCAATACCACCGAACCCAGCAGGAACGGCTGCCAGAGTGTGCTCAACTGGCCGCTGATCCATTCCCACGTCAGGTTGTCGGGCAAGCTGCGTGGCGGCACATTCATCAGCCAGGCGCCGGTCATATAGGTGCAGATGAACACCACCGGCATGGTGATGGGGTTGGTCAACCACACCAGGCTGATGGCGATGGGCATATTGCCGCGCACCGAGATCGCGAGCACTGCGGCGAGCAACATCTGCAACGGAATCGGGATAAACGCCGCAAATAAACCCACCGCCATGGCACGAGCCACTGAGTGCCGGTTCAGGTGCCAGAGGTTGGGGTCATGCAGCAGCGTGCCAAGAAACTGTAATGACTTGTGTTCCCTGATACTGCTGGGATCAGGCATGTACCGTTTGAATAAGCGCCGGGGCATAAGGGGTCCAGGTCAATTCGAGGGGCAAGTATGCCCGGATTCTATAAACAGAAAATTCAGACTTTGTGACAAAACATCATAGACGCTGTCGTTCAGCCGGCTAAGACTGAGTGGATCACTGGAAAAGGATGATCCATGAAGACAGGGATGTTGGCGTTGGCGCTGGGGTTGCTGGCGTTGCGGTGGTTACCGGTGTTGCCGCCTGGCGCCGGGTTGTTGGCCATGCTGGTGCTGGCCTTGATGCTGTTGCCTTTTCGGTCCTATCCCGTGGCGTTCTTTCTGGTGGGCTTGAGTTGGGCCTGTTTCAGCGCGCAGCGGGCGCTGGATGATCGCCTGCAGCCGGCCCTGGAGGGGCAGACTCGCTGGGTGGAGGGACGTGTGGTGGGCTTGCCCCAGCAGACAGGTACGGGCGTGCGCTTTGAACTGGCCGACGGCCGGGCGCGCAAGGTTCGGCTGCCCAAACGTATCCGCGTGTCCTGGCACGGCGGGCCAGTGGTGAACAGCGGCGAACGCTGGCGTTTGGCGTTGACACTCAAGCGGCCTGCGGGCCTGCTCAATTTCCATGGGGTCGACCACGAAGCCTGGCTGCTGGCCCAGCGTATCGGTGCCACCGCAACGGTAAAAGACGGAGAGCGTCTTGCACCGGCCCGCAATGCCTGGCGCGATGCTGTTCGCCAGCGCCTGATGGCGGTGGATGCCCAAGGCCGTGAGGCGGGCTTGGCGGCGCTGGTATTGGGCGACGGTTCCGGCCTGGCGCCTGAGGATTGGCAGGTGTTGCAGGACACGGGCACGGTGCATCTGCTGGTGATTTCCGGGCAGCACATCGGCTTGCTGGCGGGGTTGATCTACGGCTTGGTCGCGATGCTGGCGCGCTATGGTTGCTGGCCCCGAACCTGGCCGTGGCTGCCGTGGGCGTGCGGTCTGGCATTTGGCGCGGCATTGGGTTACGGGCTGCTGGCCGGGTTCGGCGTGCCGGTGCAACGGGCCTGCATGATGGTTGGCCTGGTGCTGCTGTGGCGTCTGCGTTTCCGCCATTTGGGCGTGTGGTGGCCGTTGCTGCTGGCACTGAACGGCGTGCTGGTGCTGGAGCCCTTGGCCAGCCTGCAGGTAGGGTTCTGGTTGTCGTTTGCGGCGGTCGCGGTGTTGCTGTTGGCGTTCGGCGGGCGCCTGGGGCCCTGGAGCGCCTGGCAGGTGTGGACCCGACCCCAGTGGCTGATTGCCATTGGTTTGTTTCCAGTGTTGTTGGTGCTGGGTTTGCCCATCAGCCTCAGCGCACCTGTGGCCAATCTCCTTGCCGTGCCTTGGATCAGCCTGGTAGTGCTGCCTTTGGCGCTGCTGGGCACGGCGTTGCTGTGGGTGCCGCTGGCTGGGGAGGGGTTGCTGTGGCTGGCCGGCGGTGCGCTGGACGGATTGTTTAAAGGCCTGGGGTTGCTGGCCGCGCAATTGCCGGCCTGGGTACCCGCCGAGGTACCTTTGGGGTATTGGTTGGTTAGCCTGGCTGGCGCGGTGATTTTGTTGCTGCCCAAGGGGTTGCCGTTCCGGGCGCTGGGCTGGCCCATGCTGTTGATGGCTGTATCTGCGCCCAGGGAGTGGGTGCCCCACGGGCAGGTAGATGTGGTGCAACTGGACGTCGGCCAGGGGCAGGCACTGATCCTGCGCACCCGTCATCATACGTTGCTCTACGATGCCGGGCCGCGCTCGGGGCCTGTCGACCTCGGCGCGCGCGTCGTGTTGCCGTCGTTGAAAAAACTCGGGGTAGGGCAGTTGGACATGATGCTGCTCAGCCATGCCGACGCCGATCACGCCGGTGGTGCGGCAGCAGTGGCTCGGGGGTTGCCCGTCAAACGCGTGGTGGGCGGCGAAACCGAGGGCTTGCCAGCCTTTCTCGCCACCCAGCCCTGTACCAGCGGCGAACGATGGGAATGGGATGGTGTGTCGTTTGAGCTGTGGCAGTGGGCGGGTGGGCTTGAGGGCAATCCGAGGTCGTGCGTGCTGCACGTCCAGGCCAATGGCGAACGCCTGCTGCTCACCGGCGACATTGATCGCGCTGCCGAACAGGCGTTTCTGGCATCCCCGCTGGCGGTTCCGACCGACTGGCTGCAGGCCCCGCACCATGGCAGCCGAAGTTCTTCGTCCTGGCCTTTCGTACAACGGTTGGCGCCCACCTCTGTGCTGATTTCCCGCGGTCGCAGCAATACGTTCGGCCATCCTCATCCGCAGGTCCTCGAACGCTACCAAGCACTGGGCAGCCGGGTGTATGACAGCGCCGAACAGGGCGCTGTGCGCCTGCGCCTGGGGGCGTTTGTGCCTGCGACAGTTGCGCGCAGCGAACGTCGTTTCTGGCGCGAACCGTTACCGTAATCAGGCGTTGCCAAGGTCTCGAACCGCGACAGACGGACCTGTAGCCGGTGAACCCTTCTGTTGACCCTATATGGTAAAGTGGCGCACTTTTTCGAGGGGACATTCACTGTGTGGGAATTGGTCAAATCCGGCGGCTGGATGATGTCGCCGATCATTCTGAGCTCCATCGTCGCACTCGGCATCGTCGCCGAACGCCTGTGGACCCTGCGCGCCAGTCGCGTCACCCCCGAGCACTTGCTGGGGCAGGTCTGGGGCTGGATCAAGAACAAGCAGCTCGACAAGCAAAAGCTCAAAGAGCTGCGTGCCAATTCGCCACTGGGTGAAATCCTCGCCGCCGGCCTGGCCAATTCCAAGCATGGTCGCGAGATCATGAAGGAGTGCATCGAAGAGGCGGCCGCCCGGGTTATTCATGAACTGGAGCGCTACATCAACGCCCTCGGCACTATCGCCGCCATGGCGCCGTTGCTGGGTTTGCTCGGCACGGTATTGGGCATGATCGATATCTTCAGTGCGTTCACGGGCTCGGGCATGACCACCAACGCGTCGGTATTGGCCGGGGGCATTTCCAAGGCCCTGATCACCACTGCTGCGGGCTTGATGGTGGGTATCCCTTCGGTGTTTTTCCACCGTTTCCTGCAGCGGCGCATTGATGAACTGGTGGTCGGTATGGAACAGGAAGCCATCAAGCTGGTAGAAGTGGTGCAGGGCGACCGTGATGTAGACCTGGTCGAGGGCAAAGCGTGAAATTTCGCCGTAAGCAACGGGAAAATGTTGATATCAATCTCGCGTCGTTGATCGACGTGGTGTTTATCCTGCTGCTGTTCTTTGTCGTGACCACCACCTTCACCCGGGAAACCCAGTTGCGTGTCGACCTGCCTGAAGCGGTGAGTGGCTCGCCTGCCGAAGACCAGCAAGTCAAGCAGCTGGACATCGCTATCAGCGCCGAAGGGGTGTTTTCGGTGAATAACCAGTTGCTGGAGAAAAATGACCTTGCCAGCCTGATGGAGGCGTTGCAGAAGGAGTCTGGTGGCGACACCCAGTTGCCGCTGTCCATCAGCGCCGATGGCAAAACCCCGCACCAGGCCGTGATCACCGCCATGGACGCTGCCGGCAAGCTCGGTTTCAGCCATTTGCGCATGACCACTGTCGAGGCGGCGAGCGCGCCCTGATGGCCATCTCCGACCGTTTACTCAAGGCATGGTACGAAGGTCATCCAGCACTAATGTTGCTGCGACCGCTGGAATCGTTGTATCGCCGTGTGGTTCAACGTAAGCGTGCGCGCTTCGTGGCGGGCGAGGGCGAGATTTATCAGTCGTCTGTGCCAGTGATCGTGGTGGGTAATATTACGGTGGGAGGCACCGGCAAGACGCCTTTGATCCTGTGGTTGATCGAGCACTGCCGACGCAGCGGCTTGCGCGTAGGAGTGGTCAGTCGAGGCTACGGTGCCAATCCGCCGCAGTTGCCGTGGCGGGTCGAGGCCGGCCACAGTGCCGAGGTGGCCGGTGATGAACCCTTGCTGATCGTGCAGCGCAGCGGTGTACCGCTGATGATCGATCCTGATCGCAGTCGTGCGGTAAAGGCCCTGCTGGCCTGCGAGCCCCTGGACCTGATCCTCTCCGATGACGGCCTGCAGCACTACCGCCTGGCCCGCGATCTTGAACTGGTGCTGATCGATGCCGCCCGTGGCCTCGGTAACCGCCGGTGCCTGCCTGCCGGGCCGTTGCGCGAACCGGTGGAGCGCCTGCAGAGTGTGGACGGGGTGCTTTATAACGGTGCCCTTTCAGACCGTGAAGATGGCTTTGCCTTCCGCCTGCAGCCCACAGCGCTGGTCAACCTGCACAGCGGCGAGCGCCAGCCGGTCACCTATTTTCCGCAGGGCCAGCAGGTGCATGCGGTGGCCGGAATAGGCAATCCGCAACGTTTCTTCAATACCCTTGAAACGCTACACTGGCAGGCGTTACCCCATGCTTTTGCCGATCACGCGCTCTACAGCGCAGAGGTCTTGAATTTTACCCCGTCATTGCCGCTGGTCATGACCGAAAAGGACGCGGTGAAGTGCCGCGCCTTTGCCCAGCCCGACTGGTGGTACCTTGCGGTGGATGCGGTACCGTCGCCGGCGTTCGTCGCCTGGTTCGACATGCAGCTGATGCGTCTGCTGCCCAACCGTCTTTTGCCTTAAAACGTTTTTTTCCAGGAAACACTCATGGACACCAAACTGCTCGATATCCTCGCTTGCCCGATCTGCAAAGGCCCGCTCAAGCTCAGCGCCGACAAAACCGAGCTGATCAGCAAAGGTGCCGGCCTGGCTTACCCTATCCGCGATGGCATCCCGGTCATGCTCGAAAGCGAAGCCCGCACCCTGACCACCGATGAGCGCCTGGATAAATGACCACCGCCTTTACCGTTGTCATTCCCTCGCGCTATGCCTCGACCCGTCTGCCGGGCAAACCGTTGCAAATGATCGGCACCAAGCCGATGATCCAGCTGGTGTGGGAGCAAGCGTGCAAGAGCAGCGCCGAACGGGTGGTGGTGGCTACCGATGACCCGCGTATCATCGAGGCGTGCAAAGGCTTTGGTGCCGAAGCGGTCCTGACCCGCGAAGACCATAACTCCGGTACTGATCGCCTGGCCGAAGTCGCCACTCAGCTGGGTCTGGCACCCGACGCGATTGTAGTGAACGTGCAAGGCGACGAGCCATTGATACCGCCGGGTGTCATCGATCAGGTCGCTGCCAACCTCGCGGCCCATGGCGAGGCGCGTATGGCGACCCTGGCCGAACCGATCGAAGACATCGAGACGCTGTTCAACCCGAACGTAGTGAAAGTGGTCAGCGACATCAACGGCCTGGCACTGACGTTCAGTCGCTCCACCTTGCCGTGGGCGCGGGATGCCTTTGCCAAGAATCGCGACGTGTTGCCGGAGGGCGTGCCATATCGCCGCCATATCGGCATCTATGCCTACCGCGCCGGTTTCCTGCACGACTTCGTCAGTTGGGGCCCGTGCTGGCTCGAGAATACCGAGTCCCTGGAACAACTGCGTGCCCTCTGGCACGGCGTGCGTATCCACGTGGGCGATGCGTTGGAAGCACCGCCAGCGGGTGTCGATACCCAGGAAGACCTCGAACGCGTCCGTCGCCTGCTGGGCGCCTGATGGAAGTTCTGTTTGTATGCCTGGGCAATATCTGCCGCTCGCCAACCGCTGAAGGCATCTTGCGCCATAAGTTGCGTGAAGCAGGCTTGGCTGGCCAGGTTGAGGTGGCGTCTGCTGGCACCGGAGAATGGCATATCGGCAACCCGCCGGACCAGCGCAGCCAGCGTGCGGCGCTGGCGCGCGGCTATGACTTGTCGGGCCAGCGTGCCCAGCAGGTTTCCCGTGCTGATTTTGCCCGCTATGACCTGATCCTGGCCATGGACAACAGTAACCTGCGCAACCTCAAAGCCATGCAGCCGGGGCAGGGCAAGGCGGAGCTGGATTTGTTCCTGCGTCGCTTTGATGGCGAAGTGGACGAGGTGCCAGACCCTTACTATGAAGGTGAGCAAGGTTTCGAACGGGTCCTGGACCTGATCGAACGCGCCTGTGACTTATTGGTGATCGAATTGAAGGGGCGGTTATGACCTTGCAAGTGCGTGCGCAGGTATCGCTCAAGCCATTCAACAGCTTTGGCATCGATGTGAGCGCGCAATTATTTGCCGAGGCCCACAGTGATGCTGACGTGCGCGCGGCCATCGCCTATGCCGCCGCACAGGCGGTGCCGTTGCTGGTGATTGGAGGCGGCAGCAATTTGCTGTTGACCCAGGATGTTCCGGCGCTGGTGTTGCGTATGGCGACACAAGGCATTCGCGTGCTGAGCGACGATGGCACGCGCGTGGTGGTCGAAGCCGAAGCGGGCGAAGCCTGGCATCCGTTTGTGCTGTGGACGCTTGAGCACGGCTTCTGCGGCCTGGAAAACCTCAGCCTGATCCCGGGCACTGTCGGCGCCGCGCCGATGCAGAACATCGGTGCCTATGGCGTAGAGATCAAGGATGTGTTTGCCGGCCTCACCGCCCTGGATCGCCAGACGGGCGAACTGCGGGACTTCAGCCTGGACGAATGCAACTTTGCCTACCGTGACAGCCTGTTCAAGCACGAAGTCGGGCGCTGGCTGATCCTGCGGGTACGCTTTGCCCTTAGCCGCGCCAGTCACCTGACACTCGACTACGGCCCGGTGCAACAGCGCCTGACCGCGCAGGGCATCATCCACGCCACGCCAAGCGATGTGAGCCGCGCGATCTGCAGCATTCGCCGCGAGAAACTGCCAGACCCGGCAGAGCTGGGCAATGCGGGCAGCTTTTTCAAGAATCCGCTGGTACCCCAAGCCTTGGCTGTTGAGCTGCAACGCCAGTATCCGGACCTGGTGGCCTACCCTCAGGCCGACGGCCAAATGAAACTCGCCGCCGGCTGGCTGATCGACAAGGCCGGTTGGAAGGGCTTCCGGGAGGGCGATGCGGGCGTGCACAAGCTGCAAGCGCTGGTGCTGGTCAACTACGGCACCGCCACCGGGCAGGAGATTGCCCAGCTGGCGCTACGCATCCAGCAAGATATCTTCAAGCGCTTCAAGGTCGAGCTGGAAATGGAACCCAATCAGTACTGAGCTATCGGGCCTGAAAATGAAAATGCCCCGTATCTCGCGATACGGGGCATTTTTTATTGCGTTGGCTGATCAGTCGTCGCGGCTCATGATGCCGAAGATCTGCAACAGGCTGATGAACAGGTTGTAGATCGACACATACAGGCTGATGGTCGCCATGATGTAGTTACGCTCACCGCCGTGGATGATGGCGCTGGTCTGGAACAGGATGCACACCGAGGAAAACAGCACAAAACCCGCGCTGATCGCCAATTGCAGGCCGCTGATCTGGAAGAACATGCTGGCCACCACCGCCGCCAGCAGCACGAAGAAGCCTGCGGTGATGAAACCACCCAGGAAGCTCATGTCTTTACGGCTGATCAGCACGTAGGCCGACAGACCACCAAACACCAGGGCCGTCATGGCAAATGCCGAACTGACCACTTCCGCACCGCCGGCCATGCCCAGGTAGCGGTTGAGGATTGGGCCGAGGATAAAGCCCATGAAACCGGTCAAGGCAAACGCCGACACCAGGCCCCAGGCCGAGTCACGCAGCTTGTTGGTCAGGAAGAACAGACCATAGAAGCCGATCAACACGACAAAGATATTCGGGTAACCGACGCGCATCTGCTGGGCCACGTAAGCCATCACGCCGCTGAATGCGAGGGTAAGGGCGAGCAAGCCGTAGGTGTTGCGCAACACGCGGCTGACTTCAAGCTGCTCAGCCTGCGCGTTGCCATTCACTGCGTAATTCTGTTCGCGCATGGCGACACTCCTTCAGTTTTGAAACGTTCAGTCGCAAAGATCATAACAGACGCCTTGTAACAAGCGATGCAGAGAGTTTGACAGTGTGTTTCATTCGGGTATTATGGCGCCCGCTGACACGGGATGGGCTACTATAATCCTGTGATGCACAAGGGAAATTGGCAGAGTGGTTGAATGCACCGGTCTTGAAAACCGGCGGACGTTAATAGCGTCTCCAGGGTTCGAATCCCTGGTTTCCCGCCAAGATTTACACGAAAGCCCCGCGAAAGCGGGGCTTTTGCGTTTCTGGGGTTTGGTTATACCGGGCTATTTAGGCAGTTGGTCTAACTCGAAAGGCCAGGAACACCGGCCCGAATGGGAAGGTACTGACTTCCAGCTCATCCAGTGGATTGAGCGTGTGCGTGCGGCTTCCAGCGTTGCTGTAGATCACGTGGCTGCTGGATACGGCAATGTTGATCTTGCCGGCGGCCGCCTGGATTAGATTCACCTTGAACCCTTCAATCACATCATCACCGATTGTCAGCGTGACATCTGTATCGCTGATGACCAGCATCGACTTGCCTGAATCCGACATGGTCAAGGGCCTGCTGCCGGTGATAGAAACATTGGTGTGCACATGTCCGCCAGCGTGGTAACTGACCATTCTCGGATCAGCGAAGACCCGGGCGAAGGAGCCGACATAATTCACACTGGCGCGCATGTCGTCGAATTGCTCAACCACGTATGTACCAATGCTGCCGGAAACTTCCCCATTGGGGTCCAGAACCCATTTGCGTCCTACCATCAACCCGATCTGGGTATTGGCACGTACACCGGCACGCATTTCTTCCAGAAAGAGCTGGCTGATCTGGCCACCGCCTTTGCCCTGGACATAGGTAAATCGTGCAATGGAATGGCTGTCGCCAGTGGGGCTGCCCTGGGCAGTATCGACCTTGTAGTCGACAAAGTCTGCCGAGACGATGGTGGTCGTGGTGTTGGCGTTTGGCGCCCAGGTAAAATCCAGGACCCTGCCGGTTTTGACCTGCTCTAGAGAGGTGGTGGCTTGTGATGTAGTCGTAGAGCCTGACTGCTTCAAATCGTCATTCATGATACTCATCCGTAAGTGAAGTCGAGGGTCGAAAGTACACGAAGCAAATGACCGCCGTCATCACAGCACTTTTTCTACAAGACTATGCTGTCTTACTGGATCCGTATGGAGCTGTCATCGTGCACGTGCCCTCGCACTGCGTATTCATTACTAAGCACAGTACGGAGCTTTTAGCTTGACTGATTTATTCCTCTCCACGGCAGCCATGGCCTGCCTCATGATTTCAAGCTTGTTTGTTAGGTGAACGTCGAAACTTCTAAAACAGTGCCCTGTCCCAGCTTTCATACCGATGTTTAAGTGCAACCTGCGAAAGCGGCTGAAAAGTCAGCGAGATGGAGTCATTCGAATGAAAATACTGAGCCTTTCGATGCTGGCGGGTGCCTCCATGATGCTAGTCTCTGAAGGCGTTTGGGCTGAGCAATATCTGCCCGAGATTGCCAGCAAAGCGCCTTACAAAAAAGCCTACGCAGAGATGCTCAGTTATCCGGACTGGGTCAGTAAAGCTCAGGGCACAGCGTCGCCAGTCGAGACGGTTTCGGCGGATGGTAAGCGCTTTACGGTAGGCCACATGTGCAAGGCACATGATTGTGCAGACAATCAGCTAATAGTGGTCTTTAACGCAGATGGAACAAAGTCCTGGGGGCTACTCGCGACGCGTCCAGCCGAGGGAGAGGCATTCAGTAAGCAATTGCTGGGTGATCCCGACAGTGTCGTTCAGGGCCTACTGAATAAGTCGTTTGCTGACAACAATCCCGAAGATTGATGACCGGTGTCGCCCTGCTGCGGCAAACGGTGGGTGGGGAGAACGACCATCAGATAAGACATAGCGAACAGCCAGCTTGTTATGGTTATCGTGGATGTTAAAGTCGCACAAATTTTTTGAGGGAACGATATGCGAGGCTTAATCGGAGCATTACTGCTTGCTGCTCTTGGTGGGTGCTCCACATCGCCTATATCTGCCGACATCGCAGACCCTGTGCCATCCACAAGAATGTATGCCTTTACGGAAAAGAACGCGGCTCAGTTGGTGGTGACTAGAGACTCGGGCATCTACGGAGCTGAAGTCCGTTTTATTTTGCATATTGATGGAAAACCGGCTGCCGAGTTTCACCCTGGGGAGGTTGCCAGGTTTGGGCTGGCCCCTGGCAAGCATATTCTTGGTGTCTCGAAATACATGCTTTTCGGCACCTCAAGAATCATCGAATCAGAAATTGATATGAAGCCGGGAGACCTTGTTCGCCGCAGAATTTCTCAGCACGGCAGCAGTTTTTCTTTCACCCCGACTGCCTACTAAACGCCATTCGTCTAACGCCCGGCACTCTCAACCCTGATGCAGCCTCTCAACCCTAAGCGCGGATATCCCGAGCCTATAAACGGAGTGCCAGCATGGAAATCAACGAGAAAGCCCCAGGCAACATTTCCCAGCAAGCGGTTACCCGGGGCACCGATAACGAGACCGGCCATGACCCGCGGCGTGACGAGGACAATATCCCGCTGCCGCCGGATGACGAGGCGCCTCTTGAAGAAGATATGTCGGATGTAGATGCGGCCGATTCAGTAGCTACTGAGCATCCCAAGACCTGAAGGCGTTCAGGCCAAAGAGCCCGGCCCTGTGCCGGGCTTTGTCTGCTGGCCCCCTTGGTCTCGTTCACCTCCTTGTGGCTGTAAGCCGATGCTGATCCGACCCGCACCGCTGCACTTTTTTCCATTTTGCTGATCTACCTCTGTCCCGGCCACCCGACTCCCGCGTGCGGCCCACAGAATCAGACCCGGTGCCGATGGATCGAACGATTACGATTTTTACCACCCGATGGCCGCTGTTGCTGGCTGCGATGTTCGCGCTGTGTGCAGTGGGTTGCAGCCAGCAACAGGGCCGCGATATCGCCAGGCAGTTCAGCGACGGCAAGCCCGATGAATTCTTCCAGACCAGTGTCGACCGCATGGCCACCCTGGGCATGCGTGACAACCTGCAAAGCCTCTACCTGCTGATGAGCAAGCTCTACCTGCGCAACCCCAACCAGTGGCGTCAATCGGGCTACCCGGATGCAGTGACCGCCGCCCGGCAAATCCGCCAGGCCATCGAAAATCGCCAACCCTTGCCCGCACTGGGTGACAGGCGTGACTTGGCCGCCCTGAGCTATTCCTTGAGCCCTGACTTTCGCGGCGACCGCGTCGGCGCGTTCATCTATGCGATTGGCAGCATGCTCGTGACCGCTCACGGTGGGCGCACGCAGTTTTATGTGACCGACTCGATCAACCCGCAGTTTGTCAGCAATGCCGCGCGTAATATCGAAAAAGCCACCTGGTTGCTCAGCCAGCGTCAGGATGCCAATGGTGTGTTGCTGTTGTTTTCCAATGAAATCTCGGAGGAGGGCAGTAACCTCAGTTTTGCCGTTGAGTTCGGCAAGATCGTCGCGCGGTTGGACCTGCTGACCCAAATCCTCGATGAGCGCTACCGGCGCATTGGCCTCAATTACGCACAAAGCCTGTTGCTGATGAATTTCCTGCCGGTGCAATAAGGCCCATCGCATCGACCAATCGGTGCGGTGTTTCCCTTTCCGCTGTAGGAAGCGGCCTATCTTGCCTCTCGCGGCTTGAAACGCTTGCCTGCGGGCAATAGCCTCGGATTTTTCTTAAACACGAGGCCCTCCCTTGGGTAAACGAAAAACGGTTTGGCCCACGGATCGCGAAATACGCTTGCGGTTTATCCTCTATGCGGTAATTGACGCCGCGACCGCCCAGGGCGTGTCTGCCGAGTTATTGCTGCCGGCGCACAAGTTATTGCGTGACTCGCCCACGGAAGACCAGTTGCGCGACACCTTGGGGGCGATTCTCGCCACTGACGAAATGTATGGCTTTCGCTTTCCGCCGGGGTCGGATGCAGATGATCTGATGCGGACATTGGCAACTGCCGATGGTTAAACTGATTCACCCCTGTTTTTGATACGCCCCTGTCCGTCATTAAGGAGTGACTCGAGGGGCGTACCTGCCTTCCCATCACTGTTCGCGTGGTGGGCTCGGCCCGGCACGTTCCCGGATTCCAAGGACCTGCTCCCAATGCTGCTGCGCCACCCCCCGTTTATTTTTGCCGCCTTGACCCTCAGTTCGCTGGTACAGGCCGAAGGCCTGCAATTGGCGCCGGTTGAAGTCACTACGGCTGAGGCCAGTGCCGCAGAAATCGCCCAGGCGCAGCTCAAAAGCGTGCCCGGCGGCACCAATTACATCGATATGGACAGCGTGCAACAGGGACGGGTCAGCACCAACGAGGATGTCTTCAAGTACCAGGCTGGTGTTTACGCCAAGGCGGCCAATAACGAAGGGGTGAAGGTGTCCATTCGTGGCTCGGGCCTGAACCGCGCCCCCGGTGCCCATGCCTCCGGCCTGTATGAAATGTTCGACGGCCTGCCGCTTACCGGCCCAGGCGGCACGCCCTATGAGCTCAAGGACCCGCTGTGGCAAAGCCGGGTAGAGGTGCTGCGTGGCGCCAACGGGTTCGATCAGGGTGCATTGGCTTTGGGCGGTGCGGTCAACTACGTTACCCGCACCGGCTTGGACGCGCCCAAGCTGCAAGTGCGCTATGAGGTCGGCAGTCGCGGCTATGCCCAACGCGAAGTCAGTTCCGGGCAGGTGCTGGGGGACGCCGACTATTACATCAGCCTCACCGATTCGGAGTCCGACGGTTATCAGCACCAGAGCGCTGGTACCGGCAAGGGCATCGCCGCCAACTTTGGCTATCGCTTTAACCCGGACCTGGAAACGCGTTTCTACTTGCGTTATCGCGAAACCACCAACGATTCCCCTGGCAGACTCACGCGTGACCAGATCAGCCATGATCCGCGTGCCGCCAACAGCCTCAATGCCGCCCGCGATTCAAAGCGCTTGCAACCGGGCTCCACCTGGATCGCCAACAAGACCACCTTGCGGTTGGACGATAACGCGCGGGTCGAGGTCGGGCTGGCCTATCACGATTACCCCATGGACCTGCGCGAAGGCACTAACCGCCTCAAAGTTGCCTACACCGATATCAGCGGCACCCTGAATTACATCCGCCAGGACAGCCTGTTCGGCCACGCCAGCACTACCACTCTCGGCCTGCGTACCACCCAGGCGATGCCGAACAATGGCGCGTCGGAATACGTCCGCATCCCTACGGGCAATACCGCCATTTATGCCCCCGGCACCAAGACCCGCGACTACAGCTACCTGGGCTCCGACACCGTGCTGCATGTCGGCAACGAGCTGGAACTGGTGGAGGATCTGTGGCTGACCACCGGCCTTGCCGCGATCTACACGCGCCGTGAAACCCAGGTGACTTACCCCGACGGCCAGGCGCCGATCAGTCAGCATGATTGGGATTATGCGCCGCGCATTGGCCTGCGTTACGACTTCACCCCGCAGTTGCAGGTCTACGGCAACCTGAGCCGCTCGGTAGAGCCCCCGCATGCGTGGTCGATGATCTGGGGCTCGAACAAATACTTTGGCCCGGGCAGTGGGGCGGCCACGGGGTTGCAGCGCGAAGGCGTGAAGCTGCGTAATCAGACCGCCACCACCCTGGAAATCGGCGGGCGCGGTGAAGCCTGGCTCGGCCAATGGGACCTGGCGCTCTATCGCTCGGAAGTTCGCCACGAGCTGCTTTCTGTAGAGACCCAGGCCCAGACTGCCACCAGCAACGCGATCATCGCCGAATCCAACGCCAGCCCCACCGTGCACCAGGGCGTGGAGCTGAGCCTGCTCAGCCCGCTGTGGGACGGCGGTGGCAGCGGTAAGCTCGACCTACGCCAGGCCTACACCTTCAGCGACTTCCACTACCGCGACGACGAGCGTTTCGGCGACAACACCTTGCCCGGCATTCCCAAGCACTATTACCAGGCGCAACTGCGCTACAGCCACCCGACGGGTTTCTACACCAGCCTCAACACCGAGCATGCATCACGGGTAGCGGTGGACTACGCCAATTCCTACTATGCGGCGGCCTACACCACCCTCGGCGCCACGTTCGGCTATGACGCGCCCAAACACGACTGGCAAGCCTGGGTCGACCTGCGCAACCTGACCAACCGCCGTTATGCCAACACCGTCACGCCGGGTTATGACGACAAAGGGATGGACGCGGCGCGCTCCACCCCGGCGGATGGGCGGGGTATTTACACCGGCGTTTCCTGGAGTTGGCGTTAAATCAGCCTTCGTGCTGGCGCAGTCGCTTGTACAGGGTGTTGCGACTCACCCCCAGCTCCCGCGCCAGGTGGGAGATATTCCCGCCCACGGCTTCCAGGCGTTGGCTCAGGTCGAGGCGTTCATCCAGGTGCTCAGGTTTGGACTGCGGCACCGTCGCCTGCAAATCCACAAAAAAATCATCGGGCAGGTGTTCCGCGCGAATCGGCTGCTCCTCGGCCATCGCCAGCGCCACCTGCAACACGCTGCTCACCTGACGCAAATTGCCCGGCCACGGATGCTGCTCAAATAACCTCAGCACCTCGGCACTCAGCCCGGCCCACTGGTTCGGCTCGCGGTGTTGCTGCCACAGTTGCTGGAACAGCGCCTGCTTGTCGGTACGCTCGCGCAACGGCGGCAATTCCAGGGTCAGGCCGCCGATGCGGTAGTACAAGTCCTCGCGAAAGCGCCCGGCCTGCACCAGCTCGCGCAATGCACGGTTGGTCGCCGAGATGATGCGCAAATCCACCGGGAACACCTCGCTGCTGCCCACCGGTTGCACACAGCGCTCCTGCAACACCCGCAACAGGCGGGCCTGGGTCGGCAACGGCATATCGCCGATCTCGTCGAGAAACAGCGTGCCCTTGTCCGCCTTGCGAATCAGGCCAATGCTGCCTTTTTGGTTGGCGCCGGTGAAGGCGCCTTTTTCGTAGCCGAACAGTTCCGATTCCACCAGCTCTGCGGGAATCGCCGCACAGTTCACTGCGATCAACGCCTGTCGGCTGCGGGAACTGGCCTGGTGCAGGGCTTTGACGAATACTTCTTTGCCCACGCCGGTCTCACCGTGAATCAACAATGGAATGTCCTTTTCCAGCAGGCGCTCGGCCTGGCGCACGGCTTTCTCCACGCGCACATCGCCAAAATGCAGGGTCTGGAGGTTGATCGCGGTCGGCGCTGGCGGCGGCGGTTGGTTGAACACCCGCGCCTGCACCGGCATCTGCTTGGGCCGCTTCAACAGGCACTGGAACCGATTGCGTCCCGCCGCCTGCAACGCAAACGGCAACCCTTCGGGCTGGTTGAGCAACTCCAGCAGCGACACCTTGAACAGGCTGTCGATCATCACCCGCGAGAGGCTGATGCCCAGCAAGTTATCCGCACGCCGATTGGCCGACAGCACCTGGCCGCTTTCATCAAAGATCAGCAGGCCGGCCCATTGGCTGTCGAGGTTGCTCAAGCCGGTGTTGAAGGTCAGTTGGAAGTGTTCGCCGCGAAACAGGTTGAGGATCAGCCGATTCTCCACGGTCTGGCTCATCATCTTGACCATGCCCAGGGTGTGGGAGGGCGGCAGGTAACTGTCGCTGGACACATCCAGCACGGCGATGATTTCGCGCTGGGCATCGAAAATGGGCGCCGCGGAGCCGGTCATGAAGCGGTTGGCCTTCAGGAAGTGTTCATCGTGTTCAATATGCACGGCCTGGGCGCAGGCCAGTGCGGTGCCGATGGCATTGGTGCCACTGGCGCGTTCTATCCAGCTGGCGCCGGGGCTGAAGCCACGGGCCAGCGTGGGTTCGATAAACCGCTGGGTGCCCCACGAGGTCAGCACCTGGCCCTGATTGTCGGCCAGCATGATCAGGCAGTTTGAATTGCTGAGGATGTTCTCGTAGTAGGGCAACACTTCCTGGTGGGTGGTCTGTACCAGGGAATGCTGGCTTTCCAGGAGTTGGCGAATGCCTTCGGCGGGCAGTTGGTCAAAGCTGGGGGTGCTCTGGTGATCCAGGCCGTAGGCGCGGCAACGGCGCCAGGATTCCTGGATAAGGGTGTCGTGGGTCAAGGGTTCGGCCATCGTGCGACCTTCTTTATTATTGTTGTCGGGTCTTGCGCCATCTAACGTCAGACATCGAACAATGTGGGAGCGGGCTTGCCCGCGATGGCAATGGGTCAGGCACAGCATCTACAAACTGATGCACCGCCATCGCGGGCAAGCCCGCTCCCACATTTGATCTTCGTCGCGCATAAAGTGTTGTTCACAACTGTTCATTGTCAACCCCGGCAGTGTTCAATTGTTCAGCCGGATTGTTCACTCCCGAACATCACCATTCGACCATCTCCTTACACATCAAGCGCTTGCGGTATTGGCACGAAACTCGCTCTGACAACGGACCAGATTCATTCCAATAATAAAAAGGTCGTGTCATGTCATTGACCCTGGAACATGTCTCCCGCGTTGTCGACGGCCAAACCTGGATCGACGACGCCAACCTGCGGTTCGAAGCCGGTTCTTTCAACGTCTTGCTCGGTCGTACCCTGTCCGGCAAGACCAGCCTGATGCGCCTGATGGCCGGTCTGGACAAGCCCGACAGCGGCCGCATCCTGATGAACGGCGTGGATGTCACGCAAAAGCCGGTGCGCCTGCGCAATGTGTCGATGGTCTACCAGCAGTTCATCAACTACCCGACCATGACCGTGTTCGAGAACATCGCCTCGCCGTTGCGCCAGGCCGGTGTGTCCCAAGAGGTGATCCAGAGCAAGGTGCTGGAAACCGCCAGGATGCTGCGTATCGAGAAGTTCCTGCAACGCCATCCGCTGGAACTGTCGGGCGGCCAGCAGCAACGCACCGCCATGGCCCGCGCCCTGGTCAAAGATGCCGAACTGATCCTGTTCGATGAGCCGCTGGTCAACCTGGACTACAAACTGCGCGAAGAGCTGCGCCAGGAAATGCGCGAACTGTTCAAGGCGCGCCACACCATCGCCATTTACGCCACCACCGAGCCCAACGAAGCCCTGGCCTTGGGCGGCACCACCACCATTCTTCACGAGGGGCGGGTGATTCAGAGCGGCAAGGCCGCCGAGGTCTACCACCAGCCCCAAACCGTCCTCGCCGCTGAGCTGTTCTCCGAGCCGCCGATCAACCTGATGCCAGGGCGCATCAGCGGCAACGAAGTGAGTTTCGCCAACTTCGTGCATTTCCCACTCAATGTTGACCTGCGTCCTATCGGCGAAGGCGAATTCCGCTTTGGCGTGCGCCCCAGCCATATCAGCCTGGTACCCAGTAACGATGATGACCTGGAGCTGGCGGTGACCGTGGAAGTCGCCGAGATCAGCGGCTCGGAAACCTTTCTGCATGTGCGCAGTGAGCACTTCCTGCTGGTGCTGCACCTGCCGGGGGTGCATGAATACGATGTCGACGCGCCGATCCGTGTGTATATCCCCACCCATAAACTGTTTGTGTTCGATGGTCAGGGCCGCTTGGTCCAGGCCCCCGGACGCCGTGTCGCGAGGGTTGCCTGATGGCCGAGATCCATTTGCGCAACCTGGCCCATAGCTACAGCCCTACGCCCGCTGGGCCAGAAGACTACGCCATTCGGGAAATGAACCATGTGTGGGAGCAGGGCGGTGCCTACGCCTTGCTCGGGCCGTCAGGCTGCGGCAAGTCCACGCTGCTCAATATCATTTCCGGCCTGCTCAGCCCGTCCGAAGGCCAGGTGCTGTTCGATACCCAAGTGGTCAACGACCTTACCCCGGAGAAGCGCAATATCGCCCAGGTGTTCCAGTTCCCGGTGGTGTACGACACCATGACGGTGTTCGACAACCTGGCGTTCCCGCTACGCAACCAGGGCATGGCCGAAGCGAAAATTCACAGCAAGGTGCAGGAGATCGCCGAAGTCCTCGACCTGCAAAACCTGCTGAGCAAAAAAGCCCGCAATCTCACCGCCGACGAAAAACAGAAAGTCTCCATGGGCCGTGGCCTGGTACGCGATGACGTGTCGGCCATTCTCTTTGATGAGCCGCTGACGGTGATCGACCCGCACCTGAAGTGGAAACTGCGGCGCAAGCTCAAGCAGATTCACGAGCAGTTCAATATCACCATGGTCTACGTCACCCACGATCAACTGGAAGCCTCCACCTTCGCCGACAAGATCGCGGTGATGTATGGCGGGCAGATCGTACAGTTCGGTACGCCGCGTGAATTGTTCGAGCGGCCCAGCCACACCTTTGTCGGTTATTTCATCGGTAGCCCTGGGATGAATCTGATCGAGGTGCAGGCCAAGGCTGGCGGTGTAGGGTTCGCCACTACCCTGTTGCCACTGTCCGAAGCGTTGCAGCAACGTCTCAACGCCACCGACTACAAAAAGCTCCAGGTTGGTATCCGCCCGGAATTTATCCACGTGTGGGACGAGTACAACCCTGACGCCCTGCAAGCCGACGTCGTCCATGTGGAAGACCTCGGCACCTACAAGATCATGACCCTCAACCTCGACGGCGCCACCCTCAAGGTGCGGCTGGCCGAGGACAAGCCGGTGCCGGAAGGCAAGGCTTCCATCAGCTTCCCCGCGCAATGGCTGATGCTCTACGCCGACGATTACCTGCTGGAGGTGGCGCCATGAACAAGGTGCAGAACAACAAGGCCTGGTGGCTGGTGTTGCCGGTGTTCCTGCTGGTGGCGTTCAGTGCGGTGATCCCGATGATGACCGTGGTCAACTATTCGGTGCAGGACATTTTCGACCAGTCCAGCCGCTATTTTGTCGGGGCCGACTGGTACAAGCAGGTGCTGCTCGACCCGCGCCTGCACGACTCGCTGCTGCGCCAGTTCATCTACTCGGCCTGCGTGCTGTTGATCGAGATCCCACTGGGCATCTCCATCGCCCTGACCATGCCCACCAAGGGCCGCTGGTCCTCGCTGGTGCTGATCATCCTCGCCATTCCCTTGCTGATTCCGTGGAACGTGGTCGGCACTATCTGGCAGATTTTTGGCCGTGCCGACATCGGCCTGCTGGGCTCGACCCTCAACGCCCTGGGCATCAGCTACAACTACGCTGCCAACACCATGGACGCCTGGGTCACCGTACTGGTGATGGATGTGTGGCATTGGACCTCGCTGGTAGCGCTGCTGTGCTACTCAGGTTTAAGGGCCATTCCGGACGTGTACTACCAGGCTGCGCGGATTGATCGTGCATCGGCCTGGGCGGTGTTCCGACATATCCAGTTGCCGAAGATGAAAAGCGTGCTGCTGATCGCGGTGATGCTGCGCTTCATGGACAGCTTCATGATCTACACCGAACCCTTCGTGCTCACCGGCGGCGGGCCGGGTAATGCCACCACTTTCCTGAGCCAGACGCTTACCCAGATGGCCGTCGGCCAATTCGACCTGGGCCCGGCGGCGGCGTTTTCCCTGGTGTACTTCCTGATCATCCTGTTGGTGTCCTGGCTGTTCTACACCGCCATGACCCATTCCGACGCCAACCGCTGAGGCCGCCAACATGAGCAAGCGCAAGCTGATTCCACTACTCGTTTACATCCTGTTCCTGCTGGTGCCGATCTACTGGCTGCTGAACATGTCCTTCAAGAGCAACACCGAAATCCTCGGCGGCCTGACCCTGTTTCCGCAGGATTTCACCCTGGCCAACTACAAGGTGATCTTCACCGACCCGAGCTGGTACACCGGCTACCTCAACTCGCTGTACTACGTGAGCCTGAACACCGTGATCTCCCTGAGCGTGGCGTTACCAGCGGCGTATGCGTTCTCGCGCTATCGCTTCCTGGGTGACAAGCACCTGTTCTTCTGGCTGCTGACCAACCGCATGGCGCCGCCGGCAGTGTTCCTGCTGCCGTTCTTCCAGCTGTATTCATCCATTGGCCTGTTCGACACGCACATCGCCGTGGCCCTGGCCCATTGCCTGTTCAACGTGCCGTTGGCGGTATGGATCCTGGAAGGCTTCATGTCCGGCGTACCCAAGGAAATCGACGAAACCGCCTACATCGATGGCTATAGTTTTCCCAAGTTCTTCGTGAAGATTTTTATCCCGCTGATTGGCTCCGGTATCGGCGTCACGGCGTTTTTCTGTTTCATGTTTTCCTGGGTCGAACTGCTGCTGGCGCGCACGCTCACCTCGGTCAACGCCAAGCCCATCGCAGCGGTGATGACCCGCACGGTGTCGGCGTCCGGCATTGATTGGGGCGTGCTGGCAGCGGCGGGGGTGTTGACCATCCTGCCGGGCATGCTGGTGATCTGGTTTGTACGCAACCACGTGGCCAAGGGCTTTGCCCTGGGCCGGGTCTAGAGGAGTCGATGATGGAATGGATGGCCTGGACCACCCCCACTGCGCTGTTCTTTGGCGGCATTGCCCTGATTCTGGCGGGCATGACCACTTGGGAATTACGTTCGCCGAGTATCCCGCGGCGCGGTTTGCTGCCGATCAGCACCACCCGTGGGGATCGCTTGTTTATCGGTCTTCTCGGTAGCGCCTACCTGCATTTGCTGGTCATTGGCGTTACCGACTGGAGTATCTGGGTGGCGTCCGCGCTCTCCCTTGTTTGGCTGTTGAGTGTGATGCGTTGGGGCTAGCAAGCTCGCTCCTGCAAGCCCCGTTTGAAACTAACCTGGAGGTCTCTATGTTGAATAAAAACAATAAGCTGCGACATAGCATTTCATTGGCCGCCGTACTGGCCCTCAGTGGTTTGAGCGCTTCGGCCTGGGCTGATGCGTATGAAGATGCCGCGAAAAAATGGATCGGCAGCGAGTTCAAACCCTCGACCCTTACCGAAGCCCAGCAGTTGGAGGAGTTGAAGTGGTTTATCAAGGCGTCGGAGCCGTTCCGTGGGATGAAGATCAACGTGGTGTCTGAAACCCTCACCACCCACGAGTACGAATCCAAGGTGCTGGCCAAGGCCTTCAGTGAAATCACCGGCATCAAGCTGACCCACGACCTGCTGCAGGAAGGCGACGTGGTGGAGAAGCTGCAAACCCAGATGCAATCCGACAAGAATATCTATGACGGCTGGGTCAACGATTCCGACTTGATCGGTACGCACTTTCGCTACGGCAAGACCGAGTCCATCACCGACCTGATGGCCAACGAAGGTAAGGATTTCACCTCGCCCACCCTGGACCTCAAGGACTTTATCGGCCTGTCTTTCACCACCGCGCCGGACGGCAAGATCTACCAGTTGCCCGACCAGCAGTTCGCCAACCTCTACTGGTTCCGCGCCGACTGGTTCGAGCGGCCGGAGCTGAAGGCCAAGTTCAAGGAGAAATACGGCTACGACCTGGGCGTGCCGGTGAACTGGTCGGCTTATGAAGACATCGCCAAGTTCTTCAGCGAAGACGTCAAGGAAATCGACGGCAAGCGCATTTATGGGCACATGGACTACGGCAAGAAAGACCCGTCCCTGGGATGGCGTTTCACCGATGCCTGGTTCTCCATGGCCGGCGGCGGCGACAAAGGCTTGCCCAACGGCTTGCCGGTGGACGAGTGGGGCATCCGTGTAGAGGATTGCCACCCGGTGGGCTCCAGCGTCACCCGCGGCGGCGACACCAACGGCCCGGCGGCGGTATTCGCCACGCAGAAATACGTGGACTGGATGAAAGCCTACGCGCCACCGGAAGCGGCGGGCATGACCTTCTCCGAATCCGGCCCGGTGCCGTCCCAGGGCAACATCGCCCAGCAGATCTTCTGGTACACCGCGTTTACCGCCGACATGGTCAAGCCGGGCCTGCCGGTGGTGAATGCCGATGGTACGCCGAAATGGCGCATGGCACCGTCCCCAGTCGGGCCGTATTGGGAAAAGGGCATGAAGAAGGGCTATCAGGACGTAGGTTCCTGGACCTTCCTCAAGTCCACGCCCGAAAAGCAGAAACTCGCGGCCTGGCTCTACGCGCAATTCGTGACCTCAAAAACCGTGTCGCTGAAGAAAACCATCGTTGGCCTGACGCCGATTCGTGAGTCCGATATCAACTCCCAGGCCATGACCGACATGGCGCCCAAACTCGGTGGCCTGGTGGAGTTCTACCGCAGCCCGGCCCGCACCGAGTGGTCCCCGACGGGCACCAACGTGCCGGACTACCCGCGCCTGGCGCAACTGTGGTGGAGCAACATCGCCGCAGCGGCCAGCGGCGAGAAAACCCCGCAACAGGCGCTGGACAACCTGGCCAAGGAGCAGGATGCGATCATGACGCGCCTGGAACGCTCCAAGGTGCAACCGGTGTGCGGCCCGAAAATGAACCCCGAGCGTGACGCGCAATACTGGTTCGACCAGCCGGGTGCACCGAAGCCGAAACTGGCCAACGAAAAGCCCAAGGGCGAAACCGTGAACTACAACGACCTGCTCAAGCAGTGGGAGGCGGCGCGTAAGTAACAGCGCCATCTCAACCCCTGTAGGAGCGAGCTTGCTCGCGAAGAACTCACCGACGCCGCGTTTATTCAGGAAGCACGCGTTATCGTTGACGTTTTTCGCGAGCAAGCTCGCTCCTACAGGCATTTTTTGGTTTTGTGAGCCCTGACAAACGACCGCTTATCCCTCCCAACCCAACCTCATTTGAATTTTCCGCACGCCCCGAGGCTCTGCATTTTAGAAGCGCGTGATGTTGAGCGCTCTTGCGGGGCCACCTTGTGGGAGGCCCGTTGTAACGGACTTTGCGGAAACTGCCATCATGACACTCCTTACAGCGCTGTCAGGCCAGCCGGCCTCTCTCACCGATTCGGCCCAGGGCCGCCATCAACGGGTGTACCAACAGCTGCATGGCGAAACCCGAGACGCCGCCGAACTGGCGCGTGAATACCTGCACGATCACTTGGCCCTGGTAGAGGCAACCGATTGCGACTTGCCAGAAGCGCCTGAACAACTGCTAGCCTGGGTCGAGCAGCGCTGCGCC
The DNA here is from genome assembly GCF_034348165.1 of Pseudomonas sp. CCI1.1. Lineage (NCBI taxonomy): Bacteria > Pseudomonadati > Pseudomonadota > Gammaproteobacteria > Pseudomonadales > Pseudomonadaceae > Pseudomonas > Pseudomonas sp. CCI1.1. Next base: position 1,816,201 of record NZ_CP133780.1, on the reverse strand, counting down.
GAAGTCGCCCAGGCCTATGCCGACTACCTTGAGCAGCGCCGGCAAGGGGGGCCACGGCGGTATTTTCAGAACAAGGCCCATGCACTGTATTTCCTGCAATGCGTGGCACCCACCAAACAGGTCGACGGCGCCTGGCTCTATGGCTTGCTGCGCTATTGGCAAGACCAGCGCTTCGACGGCCTGCTCACCACTTACCTGGAAGAATTGGGCGACGGTGAAGCCGCGCAGAACCATGTGGTGATCTACCGCAAGTTGCTCAGCGAGCACGATGCCGACAGCGAAGCCGGCCTTGAGGATGAGCATTACCTGCAGGGCGCGCTGCAACTGGCGCTGGGTGTGTGCGCCGACGAGTTCCTGCCCGAGGTCATTGGCTTCAACCTCGGTTACGAACAGCTGCCGCTGCACCTGTTGATCACGGCCTATGAACTCAGTGAACTGGGTATCGACCCCTATTACTTCACGCTGCATGTCACCATCGACAACGCCAGCAGTGGCCATGCGAGCAAGGCGGCGCTATCGGTGCTGAACCTGTTGCCGCTGGGCGAGGGCAGGGCAGACTTCTATCGCCGTGTGGCCGCAGGCTACCGTCTGAATGATCTGGGGCCGGGTACTACGTCTGTGATCAAACAGTTCAACCTGCAGGACGAGGTGGTGGCGATGCTCGAACGCAAGCGCGCCTTCGGCCAGCACATGCATTCGGACTATTGCCGCTTCGAAGGGCAGACCGTCAACCAATGGCTGGCCCGGCCTGGGCAGATCGGCGCTTTCCTCAAGGCCCTCGAAGACAAAGGCTGGATCAAGCACAACCAGGACCCCACCAACAGTCGCTTCTGGCAATTGATCGAGGGCGCTGGCGCCGCGATGTTCGGAGTGTTCAGCGGTTTTGAAAAACAACTGATCCATGACTGGATTGCGGGTGAATGGGTTGCCAGCGAACGCGTGCCGCCCGTGCGGCCGGGACGCGGCAGCCGGTTTTCCCGCGAGCAGCATCGTCCAGCGGACCCGGATACCCAGGCTTTGGCGGAGTCATTGTGCAACTTGCCCGATGAGCAACAGCTCAATGCACTGATCCCGTGGCTGTCGGCACGCCGTCATTGCACGCCTGCCGGGCTGTATGCCACTCGCCGCTTTATCCAACTGCGTGCGCGCCTGCGCTAAGGAATGTGCCTATGTCTGCGCAACAACTGGCTGATCGTGCCTTGTTGAATCTGGGCCGGGGGTTGAAGGAGGGTGGTTATCGCTTTATCACGCCAACGCCCTTGACCCATGAGCGTGTCTATCGGCGGCTGGCGACGCCCCTGGCAATGACGCTGCGCGATGTGTTCGGTTGGTCGATGCCGTTCGATCAAGGCCTGTTGCCCGAGGCCCTGCGTGGAGAATTGCAGCAAGCGGATGTGATCGAAAAGCACGGCGCGCTATGGCGCAGCGCAGTGCGATGGTCGAGCCTCGACGAGCTGCTGTTCGCCCATTCGCCTTATCCCACCGACCAGGCGGACGCGGTGTTTTTCGGCCCCGATAGCTATCGCTTTGCCCAGGTAATCGAAGCTTACCTGCAACAACGTTTCGAGCCGCTCAAGCGCGCCGTGGACATCGGCTGTGGCGCCGGCGTCGGCGCGCTGGTGATTGCTAAAGCCCGGCATGACGCCCAGGTGCTGGCGGTGGATATCAACCCCCGTGCCCTGCGCATGACCGCGGTGAATGCCGAGCTGGCCGCGCTGAATAACGTCAGCGTGTACCACAGTGACGTGCTGGCCAGTGTGGAGGGCGAATTCGACCTGATCGTCGCCAACCCGCCGTACATGAAAGATGACCGCCAGCGCGCCTATCGCCATGGCGGCGGCGCCTTGGGGGAGCAGTTGTCGCTGCGCATCGTCAGTGAGTCCATCGGGCGCCTGGCCCTGGGCGGTAGCCTGCTGCTGTATACCGGGGTGGCGATGGTGGCCGGCAGCGACCCTTTCCTGGAGGCGGTCAAGCCACTGCTAGGCAGCGACGCCTACGGCTGGACCTACCGCGAACTGGACCCGGACGTTTTCGGTGAAGAACTGGAAAAGCCCGGCTATGAGCAGGTGGAGCGCATCGCCGTGGTCGCACTGACTGTCACCCGATTGCGCTGAATACCCGATGCTCACCTTTGGCATTGAAGAGGAATACTTCATCACCGACCTGCACAGCCGCCAGATGGTCGGCGAGCCCTCGGCGGCGGTGCTGGCAGCCTGCCGCGAAGCGATTGGCGCAGGCTTCTCGTTTGAGATGTTCCAGGGCCAGATCGAGGCGGCCTCTCCGGTGTTCACCTCCAGCGCCGAAGCGGCGGACTACTTCCGAGCAGTACGCCGCAACCTGGCGCAATCCCTGGCTGAGTTCGGCCTCGGTGTGGTGTGCGCCGGCAGCCACCCCCTGGCCGATTGGCGTGGGCAACAGCCGACCGATCAGGCGCATTTCCGGCAACTGTTCGACGATATTCAATATGTAGCGCGGCGCAGTGTGTTGTGCGGGCTGCATGTGCATGTGCAGGTGCCGCAAACGCTGGACCGTATCGCGGTGATGAACCAGGTGTCGCCGTGGCTGCCGTTGTTGCTGCTGCTCAGTTGCTCATCGCCTTTCTGGGACGGCGCGCCCAGCGGCTTCATGAGCTACCGCCAGGCCGCGTGCGACGAGTGGCCCCGCATGGGCGTGCCGGAGCACTTTAGCGACTGGGCCGAGTACCTGCGCTACCTGGCCCTTTTGCAGCGCATCGGCGCGATCAAGGCCGATGGCAATGGCTGGTGGGGCATTCGCCCGGCGGCGCGTTACCCCACCCTGGAACTGCGCATGACCGACGCCTGCCCACGGCTGGCGGACGCCTTGGCCCTCGCCACGCTGTTTCGGGTGATGGTTACCCATGCCTGCGCGATGCAGCGCCCTGGAGCCAGGTTCAGTGCCGAGGCGCGCTGGCTGCTCAAGGAGAATCGCTGGCAGGCCAAGCGTTATGGGGCCGCTGGTACCTTTGCGTTGGACGACACCGGCACCCTGGGCAGCGCTGAGCAATGGCTGCAATACGCCCGACAGACCTTTGCCGCCACCGCAGAGGCCATGGGCGAGCCGCTGTTGTTCGATACCTTGGATGCCTTGCTGCAACGCGGCAACAGCGCGACTGAGCAGTTGCGCTGGCACGCCCAGGCCCAGGCCAGCGGCGCCGATGCAATTGCCAGCGTGCGCCAGGTAGTCGACCTGCTGTTGGCCCAGACGCGCGGCGACCATTGATCGGGTGTCGCTCTACGTCGAAGGAACACTGAGGGGCTGCTCTGTCCTTAATTAGTAACCCCTCAACGGCAGGAGCGCAGAGCATGCGAGCGATGACTTACCAGGGCGCACACAAGGTGCAGGTGGATACCGTGCCCGATCCGATCATTGAACAACCCGACGACATTATTTTGCGGGTCACCGCCACTGCGATCTGTGGCTCGGACCTGCACCTGTACCGGGGCAAGATCCCGACCGTGGAGCACGGCGATATCTTCGGCCATGAGTTCATGGGTATCGTCGAAGAAACCGGCCCGGCCGTCACCGCCGTGCAACCCGGCGACCGCGTGGTGATTCCGTTCGTGATTGCCTGTGGCGATTGCTTTTTCTGCCAGCTCCAGCAATTCGCCGCCTGCGAAACCACCAACGATGGGCGCGGTGCGATCCTGAATAAAAAAGCCATCCCACCGGGCGCCGCGCTGTTCGGCTACAGCCGCCTGTATGGCGGCATTCCCGGCGGCCAGGCGGAGTGGGTGCGAGTGCCCAAGGCTAACACCGGGCCGTTCAAGGTGCCCGGCACCCTGGCGGATGAGAAGGTGTTGTTCCTCTCCGATATCCTGCCTACCGCCTGGCAGGCGGTGACCAATGCTGGCATTGGCAAAGGCTCTAGTGTGGCGATTTATGGCGCCGGGCCGGTGGGCCTGCTCAGTGCGGCTTGCGCACAAATGTTGGGCGCCGAGCAGATCTTCATGGTCGACGACCATCCGTATCGTTTGGCCTATGCGCAGAAAATGTACGGTGTGATCCCGATCAACTTCGAAGAAGACGAGGACCCGGCTGACACCATCATCCGCCAGACCGCCGGCATGCGCGGCGTCGATGGCGTGGTGGACGCGGTGGGGTTCGAGGCCAAGGGCAGCACCACGGAAACCCTGCTCACTGCCCTCAAGGTCGAAGGCAGCAGCGGCAAGGCTCTGCGCCAGTGCATCGCCGCCGTACGCCGTGGCGGCGTGGTCAGCGTCGCCGGGGTGTATGCCGGGTTTATCCATGGCTTCATGTTCGGCGATGCCTTCGACAAGGGGCTGACCTTCAAGATGGGCCAGACCCATGTGCAGCGGTTCTTACCGGAGTTGTTGGAGCACATCGAGCTGGGGCATCTGCACCCGGAGGCGATCATCACTCACCGGCTGCCCCTGGAGCAGGCGGCGCGGGGGTATGAGCTGTTTGATAAAGCCGAAGAGGAATGCCGCAAGGTGATCCTGCTACCGGGTGGGAGCGACCGGCCGCTGACCGAGCCAGTGGACGAACTGACCCCTGAGTTGCGCGTACAAGGTGTTCCCGGGTTCTAGGCCAATAACCGGAAAAATGTGGGAGCTGGTTTGCCTGCTATAGCGGTGGTTCAGTTGAATATTCAGTGAGTGACACACCGCCTTCGCGGGCAAGCCCGCTCCCACAGGGGATCTGTGCCGGACGCTGATTTTGTGGGCAATGCATGACCAATGTGGGAGCTGGCTTGCCTGCGAAGACGGCATGACAAGCAACACCTATCTACCTGACACCCCACAATCCTACTGTGGGAGCGGGCTTGCTCGCGAAGGCGGCCTGACAGTCAACACAGTTGGAATGTGTACATATCCATTGCTGCGGTAACGGCCACTGTTACTGCACTACCGCTTTCGCAGGCAAGCCAGCTCCCACATGGATCTTCTTTGCTTCAAAAGTGGTATTTCCCACATTAGCCTGTGTCAGGCCGTGGCTTGCGGCTGGATGCGCAGTTCGCCGTCGACATCCTTGACCAGCCCACTGGCCACAAACAACGGCGCCAGGCGTTTGTGCAACTGTGGCTCGACAAACTCCTTCACCGTATCCAGCGCCAACGCACCACTGAGCGGCAGCTCGGCCTTGGTGTACGACAACCATGCCTTCTTCAACGCCATCAACACATCACTGCCCGCCGTCGAAGCGAAGCGACGGTGCAGGGGCTTGGTGTCGAAGGTGAAGGTGTGTTGGAACTCATAACCGCTTTCATCGCCGCCGTTGGCCGTGCAGCGCACGCAGGTGCAAGGGCCGTCGCCGAAGGCGCTGCGCAGGTAGGCGTTGAAGTCCACCACGGGCTTGAGTGACAGGCGCTTATCAACCTCGAACAGGTCCCCGGTCATTTTTTCGTCAGTGTTCAACGTCCATTTCCTCGCAGTCGGTTGCTGTGTTTCAAAGCGCGGCACAATACCAGCCGAGCGTGGGTTTGGGGATTATTTGCGTCGTGGGAGGGTCAGCGGAAGAACTCACCGGGGGTGGAATCAAACTGCTGACGAAATGCATTGATAAAGGCTGAGGTCGATTCATAGCCACACCCCAATGCCACATCCGTCACCCGCTCGCCTTGTTCCAGGGCGGGCAGAGCGCTCAACAGGCGCAGGCGCTGGCGCCATGCGCGAAACGTCAGCCCGGTGTCACTCAGGAACACCCGACTCAGGGTCTTTTCACTCACCTCCAGCTTTCGGCTCCACTCGCCCAACGTCGTCTGCTGCTCGGGATGCAGGTTGAGGCTGCGGTAGATCTGTCGCAGCCGTGGGTCGTGAGGCAGTGGCAACATCAAATCCACCTGGGGTGCGGCGGCGAGCTGATCGAGCAGTACCTGAGCCAGGCGCCCGTCCGGCCCGTCCTCGGTATATTCCACCGGCAATTGGCTGAAGTTGCGGATCAGCTCGCGTAGCAAACTGCTCACCTCCAGCACCTGGCAACGCTCGGCGGCCCAGGCGGTGACGCTGCAATCGAGGTATAAGCTGCGCATTTCCGTATGGGGTGAACTGAACACCCGATGGGGCATGCCGGCCGGAATCCACACCGCGCGCTGCGGTGGTGCGACGAAACGGCCAACGCTGGTCTGGATCTCCAGCACTCCGGAAATCGCGTAGGACAGCTGCACCCACGGGTGGCTGTGGCGTCGCGTCAGCGCACGGTTGGGCAAGGATTCAGTACGCCCGTACACCGGCCTCGGCAGGCTGGAAAGCCCTGGGACACTGCGGCGAACGGCTTTTTCATGTCCTTTAGGCGGCATTTACTGGCTCATTGGCGTTAGTCGGTAACAGGTGGTTACGTTAGAGTCGTCGCGACGCTCTTGGCAACCCCTGGAAGAATTGCTTATGACCCGGCCCCGGTTTCTCCCCGACAACTTCACCCTCACTCTGATCGCCACGGTGATCCTCGCTTCACTGCTGCCCGCCAGCGGCCAGACCGCCGTGGCGTTCGGCTGGGTCACCAACCTGGCCATCGCGCTGCTTTTTTTCCTCCACGGCGCCAAGCTGTCGCGCAAGGCTATCGTCGCCGGTGCCGGCCACTGGCGTTTGCATTTGCTGGTGTTCAGCCTGACCTTCGTACTATTTCCGTTGTTGGGCCTGGCGCTCAAGCCAGTGCTGTCGCCGTTGATCGGCAACGAGCTGTACATGGGCATGCTCTACCTCTGCGCCTTGCCGGCCACTGTGCAATCGGCGATTGCCTTTACCTCCCTGGCCCGCGGCAACATCCCGGCGGCCATCTGCAGCGCGGCGGCGTCCAGCCTGTTCGGCATCTTCCTGACGCCGCTGCTGGTAGCGCTGCTGCTCAACGTGCATGGGGATGGCGGCTCCACAGTCGATGCGATTGTCAAAATCAGCGTGCAGTTGTTGCTGCCGTTCATTGCCGGGCAGATTGCCAGCCGATGGATCGGTGGCTGGGTCGGGCGTAACAAAGCCTGGCTGAAATTCGTCGACCAGGGCTCGATTCTGCTCGTGGTCTACGGGGCTTTCAGCGAGGCGGTCAACGAAGGCATCTGGCACCAGATCCCGCTGTGGGAATTGGGCGGCTTGGTGGTGGCCTGCTGCGTGTTGCTGGCCCTGGTGTTGGTGGCGTCTACGCTGCTAGGCAAGGCGTTTGGTTTTAACCAGGAAGACCGCATCACCATCCTGTTCTGTGGTTCGAAGAAAAGCCTGGCGACCGGCGTGCCGATGGCGCAGGTGCTGTTTGCCGGAGCGAGCATGGGCGTGTTGATTTTGCCGTTGATGCTGTTTCACCAGATCCAGTTGATGGTCTGCGCGGCGTTGGCCCAACGCTATGCCCAGCGGCCGGAGGGCATCCCCGAGTTAATGGGGCAGGTGGATCCGTGATGCACCTCTCATTCGCGGGTAAATAAGCTCAAGTTAACCGGCGTGACGACGACTTACTTCTTAACTAACCCAAGAAGGAGTGTCGGCATGAACGTTCGTCGTGTAGCGGTAATGACTGGCCTTCTGGGGCTGTGGGCAAGTACCTGCGGCGCCGCACAAACCGTGGGGCAGGGCACCATCAGGTTCAGCGGCGCCATTGTCGAGTCAGGGTGTGCGACAAATGCGCGCAGCGGTTCGGTGATGGAACTGCGCGGCTGTGCCCAATCCAGTCGTGGCAGCCGAATCGAGGTGCGCAGTGTGGCGCCGGTTGTCAGTGTCGATGCACCCCATGTGCGGCTGGTGGCGGACAGCGGCAAGGGGCGCTATTACGATCAGCGTTATGTGTTGGTAGACAGCGCCGGCAAGCTCATCCAGTCAGGCAACTACATCATTACCATGACTTCGCCGTAGGCCGCCGGGCGACGATCCGCAGCAACAGCGGTGCGAGAAACCTATAGAATGCTCGGCGGCGGCGCTTGTCCTGGGTGGCCGCTTGATCACCGTCAGAGTACCGCGCCCGTCAATGAGCCTTTCAGCCGCAACCCCACAAGCCAATTGGCAACCGGTCATCGCCCTTGCGCTGGCCGCGTTTGTGTTCAATACCACCGAATTTGTCCCCGTCGGGCTGCTCAGCGCCATTGGTGCCAGCTTTGATATGCCCGTGGCCAGCGTCGGCCTGATGCTCACCATCTACGCGTGGATCGTGTCGCTGACCTCGCTGCCGGTGATGCTACTGACCCGCAACGTCGAACGGCGCAAGCTGCTGATCGTATTGTTCGGTCTGTTTATTGCCAGCCATATTCTCTCTAGCGTCGCCACCAGCTTCGGCTTGCTGATGGTCAGTCGGGTCGGCATCGCCCTGGCCCATGCGTTGTTCTGGTCGATCACGGCTTCGCTGGCTGTACGCCTGGCGCCAGAGGGCAAGCAGGTGCAGGCCCTTGGCTTGCTGGCCACCGGCACATCCCTGGCGATGGTGTTGGGCATTCCCTTGGGCCGCCTGTTGGGCGAGGCCATGGGCTGGCGCACTACCTTCCTGGTGATCGCCGCGTTCGCCGCCGCCCTGGTGTTCTGGCTGGGGCGCACCTTGCCGCTGCTGCCCAGCCAGAACTCCGGCTCCCTGCGCAGTCTGCCGCTGCTGTTCAAGCGTCCTGCGCTGGTGGCGCTCTATGTGCTGACCACAATGACCGTTACCGCGCAATTCACCGCCTACAGCTACATCGAACCCTTCGTCGAAGGCGTCGCCGGCCTGGGCGGCAGTGCCGTGACCCTGATCCTGCTGGTGTTCGGTGGTGCTGGCATCATCGGCTCGTTGTTGTTCAGCCTAGTGCATCGCCTCAACCCCCACCTGTTCGTGATCGGCGCAGTGTCTATCCTCGCCGCGTGCCTGGCGCTGATGCTGCCGTTGAGCGGCGCCGAGTCTTACCTGGTGGGGCTGAGTATTTTCTGGGGCATGGCGATCATGGGCTTTGGCCTGGCCATGCAGTCCAAGGTGCTGGTGCTGGCACCGGACGCCACCGATGTGGCCATGGCGATGTTTTCCGGGATCTACAACATCGGCATCGGCGGTGGTGCGTTGATGGGCAGTTGGGTCGGCAGCCACTTCGGCTTCGCCTGGATCGGCGCGGCGGGCGGTTTGCTGGCGGGGTTGGCGTTGGTGGGGTATTGCCTGGCGATTCGGCGGTTTGGGCAGGGTGGTGCCCCGATGCCAAGCTGATCGCCCCGTATCCACCGGATAACTGCAGACTTAATGTGGGAGCTGGCTTGCCTGCGATGGCGGTGTGTCAGCCACTGCATCTGTTGCTGCGCGACCGCTTTCGCAGGCAAGCCAGCTCCCACATTTGATCTTCACTGCCTTGAGCAATGCGTTCGCTTAACTGACTGTCCTACGCCACCGGAATCAATGGATCCGCCGCCGCCAGTGCCACTGCTCTATCCGCCGCCGGTGGGTAGATCCACACGCTATTGATCTGCTGTTTGAGTTCCTTGGCTTCCTGGCCCACCAGCTTAAGCTGACGGTCCCAGCCTTCGGTGTACACCGCGCCCCAGGCGCCGAGGTCGAGGCAGGTCACGTATTTGGGTTGGCTGTAGGCCATGGGGGCCACGCCGATCAGATCGGCGGCGACGTTGTTGCCGGCGTAGCGGCCCAGGGCGATGGCGTGCTGGCAGGACATGGCAGCGAAGTTGCCCAGCGCGTCTGTGGCGGCGTAGGCCACGTCGCCAGCGGCGAAGATGGCAGCCTGGCCCTTGACCTTGAGGTGGGCGTCCACGTGCAGGCGGCCCTGGGGATCGCGGGTGCCCTCAACCTGTTCGGTCAGCGGGTTGGCGCGAAAGCCGATGGTCCAGATCACGGTGCTTGATTCAATCCGCTGCCCATCCGCCAGGGTCACGCCACCGGCATCCACCGAGGCGACCGAGGTGTTCAGTACCCATTCAATCCCCAGCTCGCGGCTGGCTTCGATGATCGAGGGGCGTATGCCGTCGCCCATCGACGCGGCAATCTGCGGCCCGCGGTCGACCACGATCACACGGATGTTGGCCGTTTCACCCAGCGCCGCACGCAGGCGCGCCGGCATCTCGGTGGCGGTCTCGATACCGGTAAAGCCGCCGCCGGCCACCACTACGGTATTGCGGGCCGGACTGTCGGGCAGATTTTTGAGGGCCTTGATATGGGCCTCAAGGCGCGCGGCGTCTTCGATCTGATCCACATCGAACACATGCGCGATGCCGTCCATGTCTGGGCGGTTCAAGCGGCTGCCGGCGGCCACTACCAGGCGATCGTAGGCGAGGGTGGCCGGGATGCCAGCCGCGTTGCGGTAGGTCACTTGCTTATTAGTGGCGTCGACGCTGTCGGCAGCGCCTTGCACAAAGGTCACGCCCACAGCGTCGAACAGCGCATCAAGCGGGGCCAGCATGGTATGCACATCGGGCTCGTAGAACCGCGGGCGGATACGCAGCTCCGCTTGGGGGGCGAGCAGGCTGATGCGCACATCGTTGCGGTCGTGTTTATCCAGTAGCCGAGCCGCGCTCAAGGCGCTCCACACGCCACCGAACCCGGCGCCAATGATCAGAATGTGTTGTTTCATGGGGTTGCTCCAGAGACCAGATAAGCCGCAAGGCATTGCCGGATCACTGTAAAAGCAGCAGGGCCTGTCCGAAAGGACAGATAACCCTGGATGACTGCCACCTCTGCCGGCCTAGCGGGAAAAACGCTCGCGGTAGTCGCGCGGTGAGATGGCCAGCTGGCGGTGGAAGGTGCAGCGCATGCGTTCTTCGTCGCCAAACCCGCACAGCCCGGCGATCTGCTCGATGCTGCGCTGTGAGTCTTCAAGCATGCGGCGCGCCGCTTCCATGCGAAACAGCTCAATGGCCTTGGCCGGGGTGCGACCGGTTTTTTGCTTATACACCCGGGCAAAATTGCGTGGGCTCATATGGCTCTGCGCGGCCAAGCGTTCGACGCTGAGGTCACTGTCGCGCAGGTTGTCGCTGATCCAGGCATGCAGCGCATCAAAGCCGGCGCTGTCGGCGGTTTGCGCTTGCAGCACCTGGCTGAACTGCGCCTGGCCACCGGGGCGCTTGAGGAACACCACCAGTTCGCGTGCCACTTGCAGCGCCACTTCGCGCCCGCAGTCGGCCTCCACCAGCGCGAGCGCCAGGTCGATCCCGGCACTGACGCCCGCCGAGGTCCACACCTGGCCCTGCTGCACGAAGATCGCGTCCACGTCCACCTCGATGCTCGGGAAGCGTTGCTTGAGCAGCTCGCACATGGCCCAATGCGTTGCCGCGCGGCGCCCCTCCAGCAAGCCCGCCAGCGCCAGCAAAAACGTGCCGCTGCACACCGAAGCGGTACGTCGCGCCTGACCGGAGGCGTTGCGCAGCCAGTCCACCAGCGCAGTGTTGTCCAGCATGGCTTGCTCAATGGCGGGCGCGCCGGGTACCACCAGGGTGTCGATGGCGGCTGGGTCCAACTGCGCCAAAGCCACAGTGTCGACGCTCAAGCCTTCGGCGGTTGGCATCAGCCCGCCCGCCAGGCTGGCATTGTGCAGCACATAACCTTGCAAACCGCGTTCGGCCATGGCCTTGGTGGCGGCCCAGAACACCGTCTGCGCGCCGGTCAGGTCGAGCAAACCCATCTGCGGATACGTCAGGAACACCAAGGTGCGCGGTTGGGCCAATGGGGAGAGTAGGGTCATACGCTGGCCAGTTGCTCGATCTGGCTCAAGGTGCGCAAGTGTGCACCCATGCCCCTGGTAAATGGCTTGAGTTGTTCAAGTTTGGACGTCATGACAGTGGTCTCCGGTAAAGGGGCAGGGCGCTGTTTTACCATGCCCCCCAGACAGTTTAAGCAGTCGCGCAGCGTTTGGTCTCGGTTGAATACTGTTTTGGCCAGGCCCTTCTGCAAACGTCGGTCAGGATTCACCGTTCTGATCGCCTCTGTTTGTTACTATCGCCATCCCGTCAACCGGAGTCGCCGCCCTATGCAACACCAGTGGGATGAAATGCACCGCACCCGCAAGCCCACGTTCGTCCTGTGTGGCGAGCCCCAGGGGGATGTGCTCAATCTCTATGTTCACGGTTACTCGGCGTTCTTCAACCGCCAGCAACTGGGCAACTTCAAGCAGCAGTTGGCGGGTATCGAAGGCTCGACCAACTTGATGCTGTTCTGGCCGGCGGGGCATTTTCTGGAAAACCTGTTTGCACCGTTCAAGGACGTGCTCGCCTCGCTGCTCGGCGGTGGCGGCCTGGGCGCGGCGACGGTGGGCGTGGGCAAGGCTATTGCCTATTTTCTCGACCATTACAAAAGTGTCGAGGCACGGGTGGATGAAGTGGCCAAGACCTTGTTGCCCGAACTGGCCGGCTACCTGCACAACCAGGCGCTGCCGGTGCGGCGCATCAACCTGATCGGCCATTCCCTGGGCGCACGCATTCTGGTCAAGAGCCTGCTGGCCAGCCCCGAGATCGCTCGCGAACTGCCGTTGAATAACCTGTTGTTGATGGGTGGGGCGATCTGTACCTCGAGCCCCTGGGACGAGGTGTCGGCGCCGCTGAAGGGGCGGTTGATCAACTGCCATTCCAGCAAGGACTGGGCGCTGGCCATGAAGCCCGATACCGAGCGTTGCATCGGCCGCTATGCGATTGACGTGACGCCCGCGCTCAAGGCCAAGGTCACCAATGTGCACCTGGCCAGCTTCGATCATGCCGCCTATTGGCCGCAGTTGAAGACGGTGGTGCAGTACACCGATTTGCTGCAGGAACGGCGCGGCATGATCCGTGTGGACTCGCGCAGCAGTGACGTGCGGTTTGCCGAAGCAGACGTGGACCTGTACCCGGCGTTGGTGCAAGCGCGGCCGGAGGAGCTGAAGTTTCTTGCCGAACTGATGGCGCAAAAGCGCAGTACCGCGATTGATGCCAGTGTGCGTGAGCCGTTGAAACTGGCCATTGAATTGCAGCGCATGGGCGGTGATAGCTTTATGAACCTGGCCCGTGGCCATGGCGTGGGCTATCGCCAGATTGCCGAAGATGTGGCGCAACGCCTGGGCATCAAGTTCGACCAACCACTTGAGCATGTGGCGCTTGCCGAGATCGAAGGGCAGGTCGCAGAAACACTGATCGAGCAGTACAAGGACAAACTCAGCCGCGCTGATCGTCAGGCGTTCGAGGCCGAGCTCAAGGCGGCGGCACAAAAAGAGCAGGGGTTGTTCAACCGCTTGGATGTGGGCCGTTCGGCTACCGCAGCCTTGAGCGGCACGGCGTTGGCCGGGCTGACCGGGTTTATCCTGCGGCGCGGTGCGGCCACGGCGATTCCGGTGGTGGGCCAGGCGCTGGCTGCGGCGATGTTGCTGGTCAGCGGCGTTCGGGCGTTTTCCGGCCCGGCGTATTCGATCACCACCTTGGCGGTACTGGTGGTCGGCGTGATCCGCCAACGCATGGAGCGCGAGGCGCTCAACCAGGAACTGGAGCTGGTGGTGCAAGTGGTGGAAGCGTTTGACCTGCCGCGAGACACGGTGATGCGCACCGTCGCCACCGACTGATAAGCTGCTGCCCAAGTCTTGTGTATTTGCCTGGAATACCGCGTGAAATTCAGCCTGCCGAAAATCGCCACCGCCCCGTTCTGCCCGCCGGAAGTGGCCGGCTCTGTCGCTGTTGATCCCAAGGCCTCGTTTTTTAAACGGGTGCTGATGTTCGCTGGCCCCGGCCTGTTGATCTCCATCGGCTATATGGACCCCGGCAACTGGGCAACGGCCATTGAGGCCGGTTCACGCTACGGCTATAGCCTGTTGTTTGTGGTGCTGCTGGCCAGCCTGGCGGGGATGGCGGTGCAATGCCTGTGTTCGCGGCTGGGCATCGCCACTGGCAAGGACCTGGCGCAACTGTGTCGTGAGCGCTACAGCCAGCGCTCTGCTCGTACCCAGTGGGTGTTGGCGGAAATCTCCATCATCGCCACAGACCTTGCCGAAGTGCTCGGCTGCGCCCTGGCGTTTCACCTGTTGCTGGGCGTGTCGCTGACCACCGGCATTGTCATCACTGCATTCGACACGCTGTTGATCCTGGCCCTGCAAAATCGCGGTTTTCGGCGCCTGGAAGCGATCATGCTAGCGCTGGTCGCCACCATCGGCGTGTGCTTTTTCATCGAACTGGTGCTGATCAAACCCTACTGGCCCGACGTGCTCAGCGGGTTCACCCCGTCACTGTCGGCCATCAGCGATGCGGCGCCGTTGTACCTGGCCATCGGCATCCTCGGCGCCACGGTCATGCCCCATAACCTCTACCTGCACACCTCTATCGTGCAGACCCGCCTGATCGGCAAGGACCTGGCGAGCAAGCAGGATGCAGTCAAGCTGGCGCGTATCGATACCATCGGCTCCCTGGCCTTGGCGCTGTTGGTCAACGCCGCGATCCTGGTGCTAGCCGCAGCGGCCTTCTACAAGACCGGCCATACCGATGTGGTGGAAATCCAGGACGCCTATCACCTGCTCGACCCCTTGGTCGGCGGTGCTTTCGCCAGCATCCTGTTCGGTATCGCCTTGCTGGCTTCGGGCCAGAGTTCGACCTTTACCGGCACCATCGCCGGGCAAGTGATTATGGAGGGTTACCTCAACCTGCGCATACCCTGCTGGCAGCGCCGCCTGATTACCCGTGGGCTGGCGCTGATCCCGGCGTTTCTCGGGGTGTGGCTGATGGGTGACGATGCTATCGGCAAGCTGCTGATTCTCAGCCAGGTGGTACTGAGCCTGCAATTGCCCTTTGCGTTGTACCCGTTGATCCGCATGACCGGCGACAAGCAATTGATGGGGCCGTTCGTCAACCGGTTGCCCACGCGGCTGCTGGCGTGGTTTCTGTTCGCGGTGATCAGTGGGGCGAATGCGTGGTTGATCGGGCAGTGGGTGTTCTGAGCCAGGGTTGAGTCAGTGCTCTTTTTCTCAACCCGGCCTTCGAACAGTTTGCGCTCCGTCAGGGGGCGGTCACACTCACCGATCCCAATACGGCACCGTCCCAAAACACTCCACGAAATAGTCGATCACCGTGCGCACCTTCAGCGACAACCTGCGGCTGCCCGGCCACAACGCAGCGATCTGTTGGGGCTCCAGGGTTGTCGCGACCTCGTACTCACTCAGCACCGCCTGCAAGGTACCGGCGCGCAGGCTTTCGCCAATCAGCCAGGACGGAAACACCACCAGGCCCAGGCCTTGTTCGGCGGCGTGGGTGAGGGTGTCGGCGTGGTTGCCGGTGATGGGGCCGCTGACGCTGTACGCAGTCCAGTCGCCTTGGCCGCGGCGGAAGAACCAGCGCTGCTGACCGGTGATGCCTTTGTAGGCCAGGCAATGGTGGTGGGCCAGTTCGTCAGGGTGGCGCGGCGTGCCATGTTGGGCCAGGTAAGCAGGGCTGGCCGCGATGCGAAAGCGTTGCGGCGCGAAGATGCGCGCCTGCATGCCCGAGTCATTGAGCACGCCGATACGAAACAGCAGGTCGGTGCCATCTTGCAGCGGGTCGACGAAGGTGTCGGTTTGCTGGATATCCAGCTGCAACTTCGGGTAGCGCCGGCACAGCGCTCCCAGCCAGGGTGCAAGGTGGCGCTGGCCGAACACCATGGGCGCGTTGATGCGCACCAGGCCGCTGGGCTCGCTGTCTTGCTCCTGCAGGGCCTGGTTCGCCGTCTCCAACTGCTCCAGTAGCAAGCGTGCGTGGCGGCCCAGCAGGCGGCCGGCTTCGGTGGGGCTGACGGCACGCGTATGGCGGTAGAGCAATTGCTGGCCGACGGCCTGTTCCATCAGTTGAATCTGCCGCGAAATGGAGGAGGGCGCCAGGCTTTCGCGGCGGGCCACTTCGGAAAAGCTGCCTTGGTCCAGCACGGCCACAAACAGGCGTAGCGCCTTGAAACTCAGTTCATTCAAGCCCTGCATCATCTCTCCAGGCTGTGCGTTTTACGCAAAGGTGTTGTCCACATACTCCCATTTATCGCACAGCGCGGCCACCGGATAATGCGCGCCATGTTTTTCCTTTTTTGATACACGGGTGATGTATGCAGGCACGTTCTACCGAAGGCCTGGCGCAGGCCAGGCCGAGCAACAACCTTTTACGGCTGCTGCTGTTGCCGTTGGTGATTCTGGCGGGCATGGGCCTGTCGGTGGAGGCCGGGTTGCTCGGGCCATTGGGCGCGCAGGTCGGGCATTTGTGGGCGACGTTGAGCATCTTTGGCGTTGGCACGGCGATTCTGTTTTTACTGCTGCTGTTCAGCGGCCCGCAAAAGGGCCCGGCATTCACGCAGCTGCCGCGCTGGCAGTTGATCGGCGGGTTTCTGGGGCCGATGTATGTAGTGGTGTTGACCCTGGCTACACCGCACATCGGCATCGCGATGACCATGATCGCGATTCTCTCGGGCCAGGTGGGCAAGAGTGTGTTGATCGACCACTTCGGCTGGTTCGGCACCGCGCGCAAACGGGTCAATGGCGAGCGCTGGATCGCGTTGGCGTTGATTGTGGCGGCACTGGTTCTGATTGCACGAGGCTAAGGCGATGAATCTATTTATGTTGTTGGTGATGGTGATTGCGGCGGGGGCGGTGCTGAGTGTGCAGGCCGCTATCAATGGGCGTCTGGGCCAGACTGTGGGAGTGTTGCGCAGCAGTCTGTTGACTTTCGCGGTGGGCGCGCTGACCACGGCGTTGTTGATATTTTTCTTCGAGCCGGCCCAGGCCGTCAGCCTGCTGGAGGTGCCAAAGTGGCAATTGACCGGTGCCCTGTTTGGCGTGGTGTACATGATGGTGATGGTCGGCGCGGTGCCGGTGGTCGGTACGGCCGTCGCCACGGTGGCCGTGATTGTCGGGCAACTGGGCATGGGCATGTTGATCGACAACTTTGGCTGGCTGGGCAACCCGGCGATCGAGCTGTCGGGCAGTCGTATCCTCGCGATGCTGTTGCTCGCCCTGGCGTTGGTGTTCATGTACCGCAGTAATAGCCGCCGGGCCGACTGACGGCGCTGAACCATGCTTGCTTGCCCAGGGTCACTGCTTAAGGTGCGGCGCTCGCCGCATCGGACGACCATGAACAAGGAGTCTGACCATGCCAGATCAAACCTGTGCTTGCCCTCACTGCAAATGTGTACTGGGCGCTGACGCAATAATGAAAGACGGCAAGGGCTATTGCTGCCAGGGCTGTGCCGAGCACCATGCTCACGGTGAACCCTGCGCGGCGGCGACGGGATGCGAATGCGCCAAGTCGGCCCACGGTTGACAGGATTGACCTGCAGGCCCGGGCACCCGGTGCCTGCAGGATGAGTAAAAACAGTTCGCTTGCCGGCGACCAGTCTTTACCATGGTCGCCCGTCCTTGTTTGATGTGTACCGCCATGGCCCTGGCCGCGCCCCCCGACCTTAGTGATCACGCCGTTCCCGTGCAGCCGTTGGCGCGTACCTACCCGCGTGGGTTGTACGTAGAACCGCACAGCCACGATTGGGGCCAGTTGCTCTACGCCATGAGCGGTGTGATGTGGGTCGAGACGCCCCGCGAAGCCCTGGTAGTGCCGCCCCAGCGTGCAGTGTGGTTGCCGCCGGGGGTGGAGCACGGGATCCGTGTGGTCTCCGATTTGCAGATGCGCAATATCTACCTGCGCCCGGCGTTGGCGGCGACGCTGGACAGCCAGGTGCAGGTCATCGAAGTGGGCCGCTTGTTGCGGGAGTTGATCGTGACCTTGGTCGAGCAGGGTGATCACGGTGATGCGGTTTACTATGACGCTGTGGTGGGCCTGGCTCTGTTGGAGTTGCAACGCGCACGGCGCTCGCCTATTCGCATCGCCATGCCGGTGGCGGCGGATCGTCGGCTGATCAATGCGTGCCAGGCGGTCATGGCTGCGCCTTCCCTGGACATCCCGTTCGAACAGCACGCCGAGGCAGCGGGCGCCAGCGTGCGCACCCTGGCGCGGCTGTTCCAGCAGCACCTGGGCATGGGGTTTGCCCAGTGGCGCCGTCAGGTGCAGTTGGCCACGGCGGCTGCGGAGTTGATCCAAGGCCAGTCGGTGAGCGGCATAGCGCGCACCCTGGGTTACTCGCCCAGCAGCTTCAGCGACATGTTCCGACGCGAATTGGGCGTGTCGCCGTCGCAGTACCGGAGTTGGCCGAAATCCTGAAGCACTTGGCCGATACCCACGGTAGGTGCGCCCTAGACTGAGCCCATCAATCCACCGGGCGCAGCCTTCATGAGCTATTTGATTTCCTTGGCCATCGGCCTGTTTGTCGGCGTGATCTACGGCGCGCTGGACTTCCGCTCGCCTGCACCGCCCGCTATCGCACTGGTCGGCCTGATGGGCATGCTGCTCGGCGAAAAGCTCTGGCCCATGGCGCGGCAGTTGGTCAGTGGTTGGTTGTCCTGATCCCTTTTCCCTTCCACGGATGCCCTCTATGAACGCACTGCAATTTACCGACACCGGCGACCTCGCCCACCTGCGCCTGGTGGAGGTGCCCATGCCGGTACCGTCTGCCGACGAAGTGTTGGTCAAGGTCAACGCGGCGGGCCTGAACCCCAGCGACGTCAAAAACGTGCTTGGCCGTTTCCCCTACACCACGCTGCCACGCATCCCTGGGCGTGACTTCGCAGGCGTGGTGGTGGAAGGCCCGCAGGCATTGCTCGGCCAGGAGGTTTGGGGCACCGGTCGTGACCTGGGGTTTTTCGCTGACGGTTCCCATGCCCAATACCTGCGCGTGTCAGCCAAGGGCGTAGCGCACAAACCCACGCACTTGAGCTTTGCCCAGGCGGCCAGCCTCGGTGTGCCCTTTACCACCGCCTGGGACGCCCTGGAGCGCAGCGGCGTTGGCAAGGGCACGCGCTTGCTGGTGATCGGCGCCAACGGCGCGGTCGGCAGTGCGGCGTTGGCGCTGGCGAAGATACGCGGTGCGCAGGTATTGGCGGCCGTGCGCAAGGCCGATCAGCTCGAGTTGTTGCAGGCCCAAGGGCTGGAGGCGATTGCCTTGGGCAAGCCGGAGGAACTGGGCGCGCAAGTGCAGGCCGTGTTCAATGGCGGCGCCGACGTGATCTTTGACACTACCGGTTTCTGGCTGCCTGCCGCGGTGGCGGGGCTGGCACCGTTCGGCCGCATCGCCATCATCGCCGCCCCGGTTGACGGCCACGTGCAGTTACCGGCCCTGGCGCTGTACCGTAAGGGCGGGTCGGTGGTGGGGATCAACTCTTTGCTCTATAGCTGCGAACAATGCGCGGTGATGCTGGAGGCGTTTGGGCGCTTCTTTGATGAAGGCCTGTTGCCGCTGCCTACGGGGTTGCGTGAAGTGGCGTTGGTGGAGGGTGTTCAGTGCTATGCAGAAGTGAACAACGGCAGCCCAGACAAAATCATTTTCCTGCCCTGATGGGATAGAAATGTGGGAGCGGGCTTGCTGTGGCGAGGAAGCTTGCTCCCGCTCGACAGCGCAGCTGGAGCCGGCTTTTTTGGGGGCGCTACGCACCCCAGCGCAAGCAAGCTTGCTCGCCACAGCAAGCCCGCTCCCACAATGTTGATCTTTATTCGGTTTCGGGAACGCCTTTTTCCCACGCCGACCAGTTCTTCACAATCGCTTGGACCAACGGGTTGCCCGTGCGGTACAGGTTTTCCAGCGCCGGTACAAACCCACCCTGATCGGCATACTTGAGCAGGTTGTCCACTTCGCTGTAGCCAGGGTAAGGCCGGTCAAAGTCAGAGCCTGCGCGCACCACGGCCAGACGCTGGATATCCACCAAGCCTTCGCGGCTGGCGCGCAGCAGCGCTTCGTAGGTGGAGTTGTCCTCCTGTTGGGTGGTGCAGTATTCGCCTTTATTGTCGGTGAGCAACTGGGTCCAGACTTCGGCACGTTCGCTCAACCGCGTGCCGGAAAACCAAGTGTTGCCCGCCAGGGTGTCGCAGCGGGTGACTTGCGGCGGCTGGTTGGCCGGGGCGGCGGGGTAGTGTTTGCGCCAGGCGGCGGACTCTGTGCTTTCTGTCAGCTCCACCTTGTGCGACAAGGCAAACGCCTTGGCTTGCAGCTTTTGGTTGAGCTCAAACACTTCGGTCTTGTAGTCCAGCGGAGGTTTTTCGTTGGGCCCCTTGGTGTTGATCCCGATATAGCCCGTCGGCCAGTCCTTGGGCGCATCCCGTGAATCCAGCTCCCACTGCGTGCCGAACTCCACCAGGTAATGGGCCCAGGCGGCGGTACCGATGGTGCCGTGCTTGGGGTTGATGCCGGCGATCCCGGCGATCAGGAAGTAGCTCTGGCGCAGGTCGAACTTGGGCGACAAGGCCAGGGCCAGGGTAGATGCGGCAGCGTTGGTCTGGCCCATGCCGGTCACCAGCAGGCACACGTCCTGGTTGTTGCAGCGAATCACTGGATATTCGGCGGACAAGCCTGGAACGCGTACTTCTTGTTTAAGTTCGAGGCGGTCGATCCAGGTTTGCGCCTCGGGGGCAAACATGGTGATCAGCATCACCTTGGGTTTGATCGGTGCTGGGCTATCCGCCAGCACCATGTGGGGCAATAGGGCCAGGCCGAAGGCCAGCGAGACACGGGTCAATGCGTTCATCTACAGCTCCTTGATCAGAATTGATAGCCCACGCCGGCGTAGTAACCCCAGCCGTCTGAGCGTGCGCGGAAGTTGCCTTCGCCGAAATTCAACTCGCTGCCGTCCTCCCAGTTGCCGCCGTTGTGAAAGTAACGGCCGACCAGGGTAAAGCGCAGATGGGTAAACGAGTACAGCAACACGTTGGTGGCCACCAGGGAGTTGGCGGTGCGCGCCGGGTTGTCCTTGTGCAGGTCCGAGCCGAAATCGTAGTTGGTGAAACCGATGTAGGTCAGCGAGGCGCCGTTGTCGAACTTGCCGATGGGCACGATGTACTTCATCTGCGCTCGGTAGCCGTCCCAGGAATACTCATTGCTGGCGCCGTAGTTTTCCCACTGGTAGCGCCCGTAGAAATTGGCCGACAGGTTGACCCTCGAATGGGTGTCGATATCGGTACCCAGGCCGCTGTACAGGGTGTTGGCGCGGTTTTCCTTGCGGCTGCCGTGGTCGTAGATCCAGTCAAAGGCCACATACCATTCCTTGAATGGGCCAATTGCCAGGCTGCGTCCTGCGAGGTAGTCGATGGAGATCCGCGGTTCATGCTCCATGAACACCGGCGAGCCATGGTCCCACACACCTTTGTCATTACTGTTACCGATGGTGAGGATCTTCGGTACATCGATATAGCCGTACAACTCAAAGGGGCCCTTGCGCCCGAAGTACTCGTATTCCAGGTAGACGTCATCTTGAGGCTTGGGGCCGAAACTGATGTCTTTGCTGCCGATCAGCGTGAGGTCCTGGTTGAACCACTCGGACAGATACACGCCTTTTTTCGCCGGGGGGTTGGCTTCAGGGCTGAGGGTTTCGCCCTGTGCTGAGTCATCCACGGGCTTTTCCTGCGCCAAAATGGGTGCACTGAGTACTCCCGTAACGGCGGCCAGTAGCAACGAAACGCCAAGACCGGCACGAGGCTTTGAGGTGGGGTGCATTGAAAGTCCTTATTCTTACGCGGTTTAAACCCGATTCGACGGGGAGGAGTGAACTTGGCGGTCAAGTTCGTTCCGCAAACGTTTGCACAGG
Source organism: Pseudomonas sp. CCI1.1 (assembly GCF_034348165.1). Lineage (NCBI taxonomy): Bacteria > Pseudomonadati > Pseudomonadota > Gammaproteobacteria > Pseudomonadales > Pseudomonadaceae > Pseudomonas > Pseudomonas sp. CCI1.1. The sequence continues at coordinate 1,794,714 of NZ_CP133780.1, read as the reverse complement.
TTGTACCAACTTGGGTCAATGGCTTGAACTGTTTAGAAAAAAGAGCAATTAGCCGACGCTTTGGTCAGGAAAACACTGGGATTTCTGTCATCCTGATGCGTCACCCCTGTGGAGGAACCTTGATGTTCGAACACTACCTGCGTGCCTGGGAGCTGAGTGCTGATGGACAGCCTATCGTCACACCCGGCAGCGACCTGTTGCCGGTCCGCTGGAAAGGCGTGCCGGCGATGTTGAAAATTGCTCATACCCCTGAGGAAAAACTCGGCGGCCGCCTGCTGAGCTGGTGGGCAGGTGACGGCGCGGCACGGGTGTTCTCCCATGACCACACTGCAGTGTTAATGGAACGCGCAACGGGCTCAGGTTCCTTGATGCGCATGGCCCTCAATGGTCAGGACGACGAAGCCAGCCAGATCGCCTGCGCAACTCTGGCCCGGCTGCATGCGCCTCGTGTGTCGCCGCCCGAAGGGTTGGTTGGGCTGGATGAGTGGTTCCGATCCTTGTGGCACGCCGCCGAACAGGAGGGCGGTGTCTTACGCGACTGCGCGGCGACGGCCCGGATATTGCTGGCTGCGCAACAGGAGGTTGTGGTACTGCACGGTGATTGCCATCACGACAATATCCTCGACTTTGGCTCTCGTGGCTGGCTGGCGATTGATCCAAAGCGGGTGATGGGCGAGCGCGGTTACGATTACGCCAATTTGATCTGCAATCCGGACTTGCCGACCAGTAGCGATCCACTGCGTTTCAGCCGCCAGGTTGGGGTTATCGCCCTGGCGGCCGGCCTCTCACGTCCGCGTTTGTTGCAATGGGTGGTGGCTCATGCCGGGTTGTCTGCCGCCTGGTTTCTGGAAGACCAGGAGCGCGAGCGTGCCATGATTGAGTTGCAGGTTGCCCGTCTGGCACAGCAGGCACTGGCTCAAGGGGCGGACGAGTAGGGCGGCGGGTGATGGGCAACCGGGGTGAATAATTGAAGTGCGGCCTGTCGCCGGTACTCACTCGGCGTCTGGTGCATTTCGATACGAAAGTGGCGATTGAAATTCGACAGGTTGGCGTAGCCCACCTCAAAGCAGATGTCCGCCACTGACATCTGGCTGTGCAACAGCAAGCGGCAGGCACGCTGCACGCGGAACTTGCGCATCAGGTCGATAAAGCCGTGGCCAGTGTTGCGTTTGAAAAACCGCGAAAAGCCCGGTTCGCTCATGTCCAGTTGCCGGGCGATGTCCGACAGGCGTACATCGCCGGTCAGTTCCCGCATCAGGTAGTCAAGCGCCTTGTTGATACGTTCGGCGCTGCGCGCATCCAGGGTCGGTGCGTAGCACGGGCTGGCCAGGGTCTTGGCCTGTGAGGGCGGGGCGTTCTTCAGCGTATCGAGCAGTTGCAGAAATAGGGTCAGGCGTTGCAGACCATGGGCATTGCCGATGGCCTCCATCAGCCTGGCGGCGTGTGTGGCGGTTGCTCCGGTGAATTCGAGGCCGCGTCGCGCCTGTTCAAACAACGCCTGTAACTCGCCCAGTTCCGGCAGGGTGGTGCGCAGAGCGAGCAGGGCGGCGCCGTCGAATTGGAGCACCACATCACGCCCGTGCAGGTATTCGCCGGGGGCCAGGTCGCCGATCCAGTCGTGAGGCAGGTCAGGGCCGATCAGTGCGACATGCCCGGCGCTGAACGCACCGATATAGTCGCCCGCCACCAGCTTGCCGCTGCCTTGGCGGATCAGGTGGATTTCGAATTCAGGGTGGTGGTTCCAGCGTGCCAGTTCATAGGGATAGTCATGTTCGAACCAGCGAAAACCATGTTCCGGTTCGGTCAGGATCACCTCAAGCTCCGCAGGGCGATGCTCGAACAGGGTGGCGGGGCTGACGGGCATGATGCTGCCTCTTGTGGTGGTGCAATTTTCCCAAAATACCCGCACTGGCAATCGGTGCGCTAGCCCTGGTTTCGCCTGAGGCTGATACTTTTTTGATCCTGTGCCTCAGGTTAAAAAAGTATCAGCCGCGCATTCGCCAGCCGTTTGTGAGGCGGCAGGCCAAGCTGCTGTAATCGAGGCTCAACAACAAAGGTCGGCAAGCTGTTCTCGGCGGTGTTCACCGGCTACCGGCAATAACCTTCACAGGAGCCCCCATGAAACGACTCGAAAGTAAAAGCGCGCTGATCACCGGATCGGCGCGAGGCATTGGCCGTGCGTTCGCCCAAGCCTACATCGCTGAAGGCGCCACCGTGGCCATCGCCGACATCAACCTGCAACAGGCCCAGGCCACCGCCGCCGAACTGGGGCCCCAGGCTTACGCCGTGGCGATGGACGTCACCGACCAGGCCTCCATCGACGCGGCGATCGCCACAGTGGTGAGCCACGCTGGCAAGCTCGATATCCTGATCAACAACGCCGCCCTGTTCGACCTGGCCCCCATCGTCGACATCACCCGCGACAGCTTTGAACGGCTGTTCTCGATCAACGTCGCCGGCACCCTGTTCACCCTGCAGGCCGCAGCCCGACAGATGATCAGCCAAGGGCATGGCGGCAAGATCATCAACATGGCCAGCCAGGCCGGGCGGCGAGGCGAGCCGTTGGTGGCAGTTTATTGTGCGAGCAAGGCGGCGGTGATCAGCCTGACGCAATCGGCGGGGTTGAACCTGATCAAGCAGGGCATCAATGTCAATGCCATCGCCCCCGGTGTGGTGGACGGCGAGCATTGGGACGCAGTGGATGCGTTGTTCGCCAGGCATGAAGGGCTGGCGCCTGGCGAGAAGAAAAAGCGCGTAGGGGATGAGGTGCCGTTTGGGCGGATGGGCACGGCTGAAGACCTGACCGGCATGGCGATCTTCCTGGCGTCGACGGACGCCGATTATGTGGTGGCCCAGACCTATAACGTCGATGGCGGCAATTGGATGAACTAGCGGTTGACGCTGATCTAACTGTGGGAGCTGGCTTGCCTGCGATAGCGTTGGTGGATTCACTCGCCTCATCGCAGGCAAGCCCCACCTTTGAACTTCAGCGTTCTTGAGAATAGGGTAAGTCAGCAACGCATCGATCCCCGCAGTAAACTGTCCCATACTTCAAGATTTCTACGCTCGCCCGGAGGCGGTCGTACGTGCAGACCACCCGAGAACGACCATGAGCCTTTCGAAAGCTGCCATCGCTTCATTCGACGTCGACGCCCAGAAGAGCTTCACGCCTTTGTGTCCCAACGAGTTGCCAGTGGCCGGTGGCGACGGCATTGGTGCCGAACTCAATTACATGGCCAGTCTCGCCGGCCACCGCATCGGCAGCAAGGACGCCCACACCCCCCACGCACCCTGGGTGGTCGGGCAGCACAGCGAGATGCTGCAACCCACCGGCCTGGCCCATGCCGATGTGACCTGGGTCAGCCACTGCGTGCCCGGCACCGAAGGGTTCACCCTGCTCGATGAGTTGCCCACCCCCTATGACTACGACTACTTCATCTGGAAAGGGGTCGAGCCCGACCTGCACCCCTACGGCGCCTGTTACCACGACCTGCACGACAAACTGTCCACCGGCGTCATCGAGTACCTCAAGGCCCACGGCGTGGCCCGCGTGATCGTCGGCGGCCTGGCGCTGGACTATTGCGTCAAGACTACCGCGTTGCAATTGCTCAAGGCCGGCTTGCAAGTGATCCTGCATTTGCCGGCGTGCCGAGGCATCAGCGAGGAGGGCGGTGTACAGGCTGTCGACGAATTGCTCAAGGCCGGTGCATACATCAGTCGCACCCGCGAAGAACTGGCCCTGATTGCGCAGGGCTGAGCCTCAACGCTCAATCGACCGACTCCACCGCGCATTCCACTGCGGCCGTGCCTGGTTGACCTGGTCCCAATCAATCGAAATGGCGGTCTGCAGATAACTCTGCATGGCCTCCACCCGCGCGCGGGTTTTGTCGGTGGTGGGGGTGGTCGGGTTCGACGGGATCTGGTCACCTTCTTCCAACGCCGGCGCCTGGGCCTCGGCAGTCAGCAAGAACGCTGCGAGCTTCTGCGCCAGTTCCGGCTGGTCATTGCGGGCGATCACGCATTCGGCCACGTTGAGCACCACCGCACCTTCTTTGGGCTGCGCGTACTCCATCGGTATGCCGAGCAGTTTTTGCGTGGCGACCTGGGTCGGGGTCAGGGGGAAGATCGCGGCTTCGTCGGTCTGCACCATCTCGGAGATCTTTGCTGAGCTGGCGATGTATTCCAGCACGTTGGGGCCCACGGTCGTAGACCAGGCCTTGAAACCCGGTTCCACATTGCTTTCATCGCCACCCTGGATGCGGTTGAACATCAGGAAACCATGCAGGCCGAAGGTGGAGGAGGCCAGGGATTGGAACACCACTTTGTCCTTGAAGCGCGGGTCGGCCAGGTCCATCCATGAGGTGGGCGCGGCCCAGCCTTTGTCTTTGAACATCTTGGCGTTGTAGCCAAGACCGGTGACGCCCAGGGTCACGGCCACGGCTTCGTCCTTGATTCGGGCCTTGGCCGGGATCTGTTCCAGTGGCGGGCTCGGCGCGAGCTTGTCGCACAGGCCCATGGAGATGGCGCGGTACATGATGCCGTCGTCGAGGAACATCACATGCATCTGCGGGTTGGCCTGGTTGGCCTGGACCTTGGCAAGAATGTCCGATGAGGTGCCGGGTACGATCACGACCTTGGCGTTATTGGCCTTTTCGAAGGCGGGCAGCACCTTGTCGGCGTACACCCGTTCCATGGTACCGCCGTTCATGCCCAGGTACAGCGTGGGGGCGGCATGGGCCGTGCTGGTGAGCAAGGCGAGGGACAAGCAGGACAACGCGAGACGTGATTGCATGGGTTTTTTCCTCTCAGGCTTGGAAACGACGGATGGAAAACGCTTCGATGGGTTGGCGGCTGGCGCCGTCGCAGACGATCTCTGCCAGGGCTTCACCAACCGCGGGGCCGAGCTGGAACCCGGCGCCGGCAAAGCCGAAGCCGTGGAGCAGGCCGGGTTGGGTACTGCTGGGGCCGATCACCGGTTCGTGGTCGGGCAGGTAACCTTCGGTGCCGCTCCAGGTGCGAATGGCCTGGGCTCCCTGGAGAAACGGGTAGAGTTCGCCGGCATTGCGCAGGATCTCCAGCACCGCCGCCTGGCCCGGCCGGGCTTGCTGTGGGCCGAGGGCAAAGCCGCGCCCGCCGCCGAGGATGCAATTGCCACGGGCGACTTGCCTGGCATAGATGCCGCCGCCCTCGACGCCGGTGCTGACGGTCATCACTCCCCGCAGCGGCTCGGTGACCAGCATTGCCGGGTGCGCCGAGATAATCGGCACCGGCTCGCCCGATTGCGCGGCGACCTTGCCAGCCCAGGCGCCGGCGCAGTTGAGCAGCCAGGGCGCTTGCAAGTGCAGGCCGTTGGCGCAGTGCACCTGGAACAGTCGGCTGTCGTGCGCGATGCGGATCACCTCGGCTTGCTCGTACACCGCAGCGCCATGGCGTTGGGCGGCACGGGCAAAGGCTGGGGACACCAGTCGCGGGTTGGCATGCCCATCATCCGGGCACAACGAGGCGCCCACTGCCACGTCGCCCACCCAGGGAAAACGCTTGCGCAACTCGCTGCGGTCCAACAGCTGCAAGCCCAGGCCAAAGCCACGGGTCTGATCGGCGTAGGCTTGCAGTGCGGCAAAATCCCCGGGGCTGCGCGCCAGCTTCAAATGCCCGCAGCGCACGTATTCACCCTCAATACCAATCAACCCAGGCAGGTCGGCCCACAGTTGGTGAGCGCGCTGGGACAGCGGTAACTGATGCAAGGGCCGCCCCTGGCGCCGCACGCCGCCGTAATTGACGCCGCTTGAGTGCGAGCCACAAAAATCCCGTTCTACCAGTGCCACCCGCTGGCCTTTTCGCGCGAGCACCAAGGCCGCCGAAGCCCCGACGATGCCACCCCCCAAGACGATGACGTCGATCATGGCTGCACCTGCACGCCAAACGGCAGCGGCTTGATCGGCGCCTGGCCACGCAGACGCCCGATCTGTGGGAGGTCGCGGCCGCTGCGCTCTGCTACGATTTCCGCCGCCGCCAACCCGCACATCCGCCCTTGGCAGCGGCCCATGCCGACGCGGCAATGGGCTTTGACCCGGTTGATTTCCCAGTGGCCTTCATCCACCACGGCGCGCACCTCGCCGACGCTGACCTCTTCGCAGCGGCACAGGACCAGTTCGTCCGGCGCCTGCGCGGCCCAGTGCTCGGGGAAGGGGAACGCGGTTTCCAGGCCCTGGCGAAAGCGCTGGATACGCGCCAACTGCCGCTCCAGTGTGGCCCGGCGGTGCGGGTCGACCGCGACGCCGGTATCTTCCAGCAACGCCAGCGCGGCACATTCGCCGGCCATTTGCGCGGCATCGGCGCCCATGATCCCGGCGCCGTCGCCCGCCAGGTACACCCCTTCGACACTGCTGCGCCCGGCGCTGTCACGTTGCGGCAGCCAGGCGCGATTGAGCGGGTTCCAGGCAAACTCACAGCCGAGCAGATCGGCCAATTGCGTTTCGCTGCGCAGGGCGTGGGCGAAGGCCACCGCATCGCATGGCAGGGTCTGTTCGCCGAAGCGAATGCCACGCACCCGTTGGTCGCCGTCGATCTGCTTGAGCATTGCGCCCTGATGCACGGCAATCCCGTGGGCGGTCAGCCAGGCGCGGTAATACATGCCTTTGGCCAGGGTCGCCGGTTGCCTGAGCAGCGCTGGCAAGGCCCGGCATTGGGCGCTCAGCGGCGCACTGTCAAGCACCGCCAGCACCTTGGCACCGGCCTTTGCGTATTGGTACGCGACTAAATAGAGCAACGGCCCGGAGCCACAAAACACCACGCGTTCGCCAATCGCGCAACCTTGGTACTTCAAGGCGATTTGTGCCGCGCCCAGGCTGTAGACACCGGGCAATGTCCAGCCCGGCACAGGCAGGATGCGGTCGGTGGCGCCGGTGGCGACTATCACCTGCGCGTATTCGAGGCTGTCGGCGCGCCCGTTATTGAGCATGTCCAGGCGACCGTCCTCGGCGTTCCACACCAAGGTATCGGGCCGATAGTCGATCAAGGCTGCCAGTTCATCCATGGTGCGGTGCACGGCTTGGGCCTTGCGCGCTTCAAACCCGTAGACCTGCCTGGCGGTGCGTTGAAACCCTGGAGGTTGGCGGCGATAAATCTGCCCGCCACCGCGCGGGCTCTCATCCACCAGGCAAGGTGTGATGCCGTGGTCGAGTAACGTGCGCGCCGCGCTGATCCCCGCCGGGCCTGCACCCACAATCACCACCGGCTTCATGGCTGGCGCCCCGGGTCACGGCTGATCGCCTGGCCGTCTTCAAGCAGGGTCGAACAGGCGCGCACCCGCCGCCCATCGGCCAGCCGCACCCAACAATCCTGGCACGCGCCCATCAGGCAAAACCCGGCGCGGCGCTCGGCACTGAAATCGCTGCCGCGCAGGTGCTCGGCACAGGTCAGCATGGCGGTCAGCAGGGTGTCGCCGAGCAACCCCGTGGCGGGTTGGCCGTCGAGGGTAAAGGCCAGGGCAGGGCGTTGGGTTTCGCTCAGTCGCTTGAACAAGGCCATCAGTGTTTCCCCACCAGTACGCGGTCCAGGCCGTAGACCCGGTCGAGCACAATCATGGTCGCTGCCGTCAGTGCGATGACCAGCGCCGAAACGGCGGCCATCATCGGGTCGATAGACTCGGTGGCGTACACATACATGCGCACCGGCAGGGTTTGCGTGGCCGGCGAGCTGACGAAAATCGACAGGGTCACTTCATCGAAACTGTTGATGAACGCCAGCAACCACCCACCGGCCACGCCAGGCAAAATCATTGGCAGGGTGATCTGCCGGAACAGCGTAAAGCGCCCGGCGCCGAGTGATTCGGCGGCCTGCTCGGCACTGCGATCAATGCCGATGGCCGCCGCCAATACCAGGCGCAGCACGTAGGGGGTGATGATCACCACGTGCGCGAGCATCAGCCAGGTAAAGCTGCCGTTTACGCCCATCAGCGCAAACAGGCGCAGCATGGCCACCCCTAGCACCAGGTGCGGAATGATGATGGGCGACAGGAACAGCGCGCTGAAGAAATTGCGCCCCGGGAACGCATAGCGACTGATCGCCAGGGCCGCCGGCACCGCAATCAGGGTCGCCAGCGTGGCGGCGGTGAAGGCCAGGATAAGGCTGTTGTAGAACGCCTGGATAAAGTCAGCGCGTTCGAACACTGCGCGAAACCAGCGCAGGGAGAAGCCCGACGTGGGCAGGCTCAAGGTGTTCTCTGGCGTGAATGCCACCAGGCACACCACCACCAGCGGCGCCATCATGAACAGCACCACCACCGCATGAAAGCCGAGGGCCAAAGGACCGTTTCTGGACATGCGCTTAAACCCCCAGGGACTTTTTGTAGCGGCCTTCGACCATGCGATTCCAGCTCAGCATGATCAGCAGATTGACCAACAGCAGCGCCACCGCGAGGGTCGCGCCCATGGGCCAGTTGAGTTCCGAGAGGTACTGGTCGTACACCACGGTGGCGACCATCTTCAGGCGTCGCCCGCCCAGCAGACCGGGGATCGCAAAGGAGCTGGCGGCCAGGCCGAACACGATCAATGTGCCGGACAGCACACCGGGCATCACTTGGGGCAATACGATCTTGCGCATCACCGTCGCTTGGCTGGCGCCCAGGGACAACGCCGCCTGTTCGGCTGACGGATCGAGCTTTTGCAGGGAGGTCCACACCGGGATGATCATGAACGGCAGCATCACGTGCACCAACGCGATGATCACGGCGAAGGGCGTATACAGCAGCTTCATCGGACTGCCGCCGAGAGCCTGGATCATTTGGTTAATCAGCCCGTCGGCACCCAGCAGCAGGCTCCAGCCAAACGCGCGTACCACCACCGAGATCAGCAGCGGTGTGAGGATCACTATCAGGAAAATCGAGCGCCACGGCGTGCCCATGCGGCTGAGGATGTAAGCCTCCGGCACGCCGATCACCACGCACAGTAGCGTCACCAGGGCACTGATCCAGAACGTGCGCCAGAAAATCTCGTAGAAGTAGGCGTCGCTCAACAGCGCCCAATAATGGGCCAAGGTCCACTCATCGACCTTCACGCCCACTTGGTAGTCGAACACATTGAACGACAGCACCAGGGTCAAGCCCAGCGGCACGATCAGCAGCCCGGCAAACAGCACCAGCGCTGGCAGCGAGAGCAGGTAACCGCGACTCATGGATGCACCTCATCGGCGGCCAGTACCCGCAGCAAATCGGCCTGCCATTGCAGGCCCACTGCCGCGCCGCCAGCCAAAGGTGCGCTGCCGTCGTTACTGCGCACCACAGTGATTTCGCCCAGGGCGGTGTGTACGCGGTACAGCCATTGGCTGCCGAAAAAGTAGCGGTCCAGCACTTTGCCTTGCATGCGCCCGGTTCCAGGCTCCACCAGTTGGATTTTTTCCGGGCGCAGGCTCAGGGTCAGTTCGCCTGCGCCGCCGTCGTGACGCACTTGGGGTGCGCCGAGCGCATCGTAGTCGCCGGCCAGCAGGTTGGCCTTGCCGACGAAGTCCGAGATAAACCGCGTGCGCGGGTGCTCATAGAGCTTGTACGGCGCGTCGATCTGGGTCACACGCCCGGCCTGCATCACCACCACACGGTCGCTGATGGACAGGGCTTCGGCCTGGTCATGGGTGACCATCAGGGTGGTGATGCCCACCGCGCACTGGATACGACGGATTTCAAATTGCATCTCTTCGCGCAGGTTGGCGTCGAGGTTGGACAGCGGCTCATCGAGCAACAACACCGGCGGTTCGATCACTAGCGCACGGGCCAGGGCCACGCGCTGGCGCTGGCCGCCGGACAGCTCACGAGGGTAGCGCTGCGCATGCTGGGCCAGGCGCACCAGCTCCAGCACGGTATTGACGCGGGTGGCGATATCGGCCGCAGGCACCTTGCGCATCTTCAGGCCGAAGGCCACGTTGTCGCGCACGCTCATATGCGGGAACAGCGCGTAGCTCTGGAACACCACGCCCAGGCCACGGCTGGCGGGTTTCGCGTGGGTAATGTCGCGACCGTCGAGCAGGATCTGGCCTCCGCTGACGTCGACGAAACCGGCGATCATTTGCAGGGTGGTGGTCTTGCCACAGCCTGAAGGGCCGAGCAGGGAAACGAACTCGCCTTGTTCCACCGCCAGGTCAGTGGCGACCACCGCATCGACGGCGCCATAGCGTTTGCTCAAGGCCTTGAGTTGGAGAAATGCCATGTTTGCGTTCCACCTTTATTCAGTCGCGTCTAAACGCGCTTTCTTGTTTTGGGCAGATGCGAAAAGTGCGGTGCCGGTGCGTTGGCGCTCGATCTCAAGTCGGCTGCCGGTTGTTGTTCAATTCGCCCCTGTGGACGCAGATTAGGACGAAGACTAGGATGGGTGGAAGGTAGAATTTCACTCAACGGACTACTATTTTGCGATTTATTCATTGAGCAGAATTACTAACGAGATTAGGTGTTATGGATTCCACTGAGCGAATTGATGGCGGCAAAGAAGTCGGTGCGGGCAGCGTCTCCCGGTTGTTTGCTGTGCTGCGAGCCCTGGGGGAGGTACCCGAGGGCGGCGAGCGGGTCACCCAGCTCGCCCAACAGGTGGGCTTGTCCCAACCCACCACCCATCGTCTGCTGCGCAGCCTGATGGACGAAGGCATGGTTGAGCAGGATGCACGCAGCAAACGCTATCGCTTGAGTCTGGAGTTCTTCGCGTTGGCGGCCAACGCGGGCAAGACCGGCAACCTGCGCGACCTGGTGCGCCCCAGCCTGTTGCGCCTGAGCGCGTCGCTGGGGGACTCGCTGTTCCTGCTGGCGCGCAGCGGCTTCGACGCCATTTGCCTGGACCGCAGCGAGGGTCCGTACCCGATTCGTACCTTCACCGGCGATATCGGTGGGCGCGTGGCCTTGGGTGTGGGGCAGGGCAGCCTGGCGATCCTGGCGTTTCTGCCGGAAGAAGAGCGCGAGACGGTGATCCGCTACAACCTGCCACGGCTCAAGGACTTCCACCTGTACGACGAAGTGCTGCTGCGCTCCGAAGTGGAGAACGTGCGCAAGCTGGGTTATGCAGCACGCAACACCGGTGTGCTGGAAGGTATGGCAGGGCTGGCGGTGCCCATCCTCAACCGCGACGGGTACGCGGTCGCGGCGTTGAGCGTGGCGACCATCAGCGACCGCCTGGGGCCGAGCCGCTTGCCGATGGTGGTGGAGTTGTTGAAGCGCGAGGCGGCGGCCATCGGGCCGCGGCTCAATCCGTTTGACCCGACGTTGCGCAGGCCGTCGCAGACCTTTGGGGGTTAACCCGGGCCTTCACAACAGCATATTGGATCCAGTTACGGTATAACCCTGAGACGCTTTCGTGATTCGAGGCCCCATTTTTCATGCAAAACCCTTTGCAACGTCCGCTGTGGCAAATCTATCTGTTGTTCCTGGCACCGATGGTGCTGTCCAATTTCCTGCAGAGCTTTTCCGGCACCCTCAACGGCATTTACGTCGGCCAGATGCTGGGCACCCAGGCCTTGGCCGCGGTGTCGGGGATGTTTCCCATCGTGTTTTTCTTTATCGCCCTGGTGATCGGCCTGGGGGCGGGCGCCTCGGTGTTGATCGGCCAGGCATGGGGCGCCCAAGAGACCGGAATGGTCAAGGCGATTACCGGTGCCACCCTGACCCTGGGCGCGTTGGTGGGCCTGGTGGCCGCCGTGATGGGCAGCCTGTTTGCGCGCCCGGCATTGCAGGCGTTGGGCACGCCGGTGGATGTGCTCGACGATGCGGTGGGCTACGCCCAGATGATGATGTTGATCATGCCGTTGCTGCTGGTGTTCATCCTCTATACCCAACTGCTGCGTGGCGTCAGCGACACGATTTCGCCGTTGCTGGCATTGATGGTCTCCACCCTGGTGGGCTTGCTGCTCACGCCTGCGCTGATTCGCGGCTGGATCGGCCTGCCACCCATGGGCATCCAGAGTGCGGTGTATGCCGGGCTGGTGGGTAACGCCTTGGCGATGCTGTTTCTGATCCTGCGCCTGCGCCACAAAAACCACGTGATGGCGCCAGACCGCGAGCTGCTTGCCGCCTTGCGCCTGGACCGCGTTATCCTCGGCAAAGTCCTGCGCATCGGCCTGCCGACGGGCTTGCAGATGGTGGTGCTATCGCTGTCAGAGCTGGTCATCCTGGCTTTGGTCAACGGCCACGGTTCCCAGGCCACGGCGGCCTATGGCGCGGTGACGCAGATCGTCAACTATGTGCAGTTCCCGGCGCTGTCGATCGCCATTACCGCCTCGATCCTCGGCGCCCAGGCGATTGGCGCCGGGCGCCTGGAGCGCATCGGGCCGATCCTGCGCACGGGGCTTGTAATCAACCTGTGCCTCACCGGTGGCTTGATCGTGCTCGGCTATGGGCTATCCCACTGGTTGCTGGGCCTGTTCATCACCGACGACAGCGCACGGGTACGGGCCGAACACCTGCTGCACATCATGCTCTGGAGCATTCTGGTATTTGGCTTCCAGGCGGTGATTGGCGGCATCATGCGCGCCAGCGGGGTGGTGCTGATGCCGGTGGCGATCTCGATCTTCTGCGTGCTCTGCGTGGAACTGCCAATGGCCTATCTGTTCAACGCCCACTTCGGATTGGAAGGAGTGTGGATGGCATTTCCGGTGACCTACCTGGCGATGCTGGTGTTGCAGATCGCCTATTACCGCTTGGTGTGGCGGCATAAGCAGATCAAGCGGTTGGTGTGAGGCTCAGCCCGCGCAAAAGCAGCTCCAGGCCTTGCAAGCCTTCCTCCAGCCGTGTACTCGGGTGCTCATCGCGGGCAATCCACAATGCGGTATTGACCAGGCTGCCGTTGATCAACTGCGCCAGTGCGTGGCTGGGGGCCGTAGGCATCAGGCCCGCTTGCATCAGGGCCTCCAGCAATTGGCGCAAGGACTCCACGCAGTGTTGCTGGGAGCCGGTGTCGCCCAGTACCGCCGGGGCATCCTGCAATACAATGCGCTGGATTTCCGGGTCCTGGGCCATGCGCAGATAGGCGCGACAGCGCTCGCAAAAACCACTCCAAGGCTCTACGGCCTGCTCCGAGATGCGTTGCAAGCGCACGTCCATCTCGCTGTCGAGTTGAGCGACCACCGCTGCCAGCAGCCCTTTCTTGTCACCAAAGTGGTGATACAGCGCACCGCGCGTCAGGCCGGCACGGGCAGTAAAGTCATCCATCGAGGTATTGGCATAGCCTTGGGTGGCGAAGGCCCGGCGTGCGCTCGCTATCAGGCGGGCGCGGGTGTCTTCGATCATTTCAGCTCGGGCTCGGCTCATGGGCGTCTCTTGGCTAAGTGATTGACATACGCTGCGTATGCGAAGCATGATCTACCACATACGCGTCGTATGTATTTTGCCCTGATGGATTCAGATAGCAAGCCCAGGGCGTCGAGCAAGAGGTCAAGCAGGATGGCAAACCCCTACGCTGAGTTATTCCAGGTCCCCGGTGCCCGGGCCTTTGTGCTCGCGGGCATGCTGGCGCGCATGCCGATATCCATGACCGGCATCGGCCTGATCACCATGCTGTCCCAGGTACATGGCGGCTATGGCCTGGCCGGTTCGGTGGCGGCGGTGTTTGCCCTGGCCACGGCGATTTGCGCGCCGCAAGTGTCACGTTGGGTGGACCGCTACGGCCAGGGCAGGGTGCTGCCGATTGCCGCGCTGATCGGCGGCGGGGCGCTATTGATGTTGCTGCTGTGTACGCGGTTGCACGCGCCGAATTGGACGCTGTTTCTGTTCGCCGCGCTGGCGGGCTGCATGCCCAATATGTCGGCCATGGTGCGGGCGCGCTGGACCGAGTTGTACCGTGGCCAGCCCAGGCTGCAAACCGCGTTTGCCCTGGAGTCGGTACTCGATGAGGTGTGCTTCATCATCGGCCCGCCCATTTCGGTGGGGTTGAGCGTGGCGGTGTTCCCAGAAGCCGGGCCCCTGGTGGCGGCGCTGTTGCTGGGGGTGGGCGTCACCACCTTTGTGCTGCAACGGCAAACCGAGCCACCGGTACACGCGCATCAGGGCGCGCACGGTCGTTGGCTGATTGCTTCGCCGTCGGTATTGATCCTGATGATTTTGCTGTTGGCCATGGGCGTGATCGTCGGCGTGGTGGATGTGGTCAGCGTGGCCTTCGCCCAGCATCAGGGCCAGCCGGCGGCGGCAAGTATCGTGCTGTCGGTGTATGCCATTGGTTCGTGCCTGGCCGGGTTGGCCTTCGGTGCCCTTAAACTCAAGGCACCGTTGCCACGCCAGTTCCTGTACTGCGGCGTAGCCACGGCGTTGACCACCTTGCCCTTGCTGCTGGTGAGCAATATTCCCGGCTTGGCCGCTGCCATCTTTATCTCCGGGCTGTTCTTTGCGCCCACCTTGATTGTGTCGATGGCCATGGTGGAGCAGATCGTCCCGGCCAGCCGCCTGACCGAAGGCATGACCTGGCTGATCACCGGCCTGAGCATCGGCGTGGCCATTGGCGCCGCGAGTTCGGGGTGGATGATCGACCACTTTGGCGCCACCAGCGGATTCTGGGTGGCGCTGGCGGCGGGGGCGGTGGTAGCGGGCTCGGCGGTAGGGGGGTACCGGCGGTTGGGATAGTCAGCCAATCGTCGGGCATGGCTCTGGGTAGTGATGCTGCAGAAATTCGTTCAGCGCCTGACGCGTGAGATCATTCAATGTCACTTTCTTACGGTTTGCCGCCAGGGCAGCGGCCAAATGCAAGTCATGCCCGACACGTACGTTGAATGAACCTTTGCACGGTTTCTCCGGCGTGTGCCCCAGGCTCTGGCAGGTAGCGAGATAATCATCCACCGCGCCACGGAAGGCTGCGTCCAGTTCAGCCACAGTTTTGCCTTCATAGCTCACCAATGCCTTGATGAACAGGATTTTACCAAACAGGCAGTTGTCCTCGAGGCTGGCTTCGATGGAGCCGATGTAGCCTTTGTGTTTCAGTTGGTTGTTCACTGAATCAGTTCTCCTGATTTCAATTGTTCGATGATCTGGCGCCGAATGTAGTGTTTCAGTTCGTTGCCGGGGTGAGGCTTGTGCAGGGTGATCATTGCACTGGGGTCGCCCATGTCGAACTTGACCCGGCTTCCGGCCCCTTCAATCTGTGTGTATCCCAATCGGCGTAATAACGTGACGAGCTCAGACCAGGTAAATGCCATGTGCTCATTGAGCAGTTTGGCGAGCAGCTTTTCATTCTTGGACACGGCGTTCCCTGCGTGTAACTAAATGTAGTTGCAAAAAGTGGTGTTCGTCAATGCTAGCTCAGCTTCGTGCGGCTTCGCGGGGATTGATGTAACCCCCGATGACAGCCTGTGCGGCGCCCCCCATTCCCCCGCTAATTTTTCCCCGCCCGGTTCGTTTTATAGGGACGACGTGCCTTTGTGCTTCCCGCCTATTGCCCCGGATTCCAAGAAATGAATGCTGAAGACTCCTTGAAACTTGCTCGCCGGTTTATCGGGCTGCCTCTGGAAAAACGCCAACTGTTCCTGCAAGCCTTGCAGAAAGAAGGCGTGGATTTTTCAAGGTTTCCGATTCCGGCAGGGGTGGAGGTGGAGGACCGCCAGGCGCTGTCCTACGCGCAGCAGCGCATGTGGTTTCTATGGCAGTTGGACCCGGCCAGCGGCGCCTACAATTTGCCTGGCGCAGTGCGCTTGAGGGGGGCGCTGAGCCTGCCAGCGCTGGAGCAAGCGTTCGCCAGCCTGGTGGCGCGTCACGAAACCCTGCGCACGGTGTTCCAGCGTCAGGCTGATGAGCGGCTGGCGCAGGTGGCGGTGGAGCCGTCGGTGACCGTCGAGCACCTGGACTTCACCGCCTTGGCCTTTGATGCGCGTGAGCAGGCCGTCAACGCCGCCGCCACCCGTCAATCGCTGTTGCCGTTCGACCTGGAACACGGCCCATTGCTGCGCGTGCAACTGCTCAAGCTTGCCGAGCAGGAACACGTGCTGCTGCTGACCCTGCACCACATCGTCTCCGACGGTTGGTCGATGAACGTGCTGATCGACGAATTCATCCGTTGCTATGACGCCCATGAGCGCAACGAAGCGCCCCAACTGCCAGCGCTGCCCATCCAGTACAGTGATTACGCCCTGTGGCAGCGCCGCTGGCTGGAAGCGGGCGAGCAGGCGCGCCAATTGGAATATTGGCAGGCTCGCCTGGGCGATGAACATCCGGTCCTGGAGCTGCCCACCGACCACCCGCGCCCGGCCATGCCCAGCTACCAGGGCACACGGCATAACTTCGCGATTGCGCCGGCACTGGCCGCGCAACTGCGCAGTTGCGCGCAAAAACACAACGTTACCCTGTTCATGCTGCTGCTCGGTGCCTTCAATGTGCTGTTGCACCGCTATACCGGCCAAAGCGACATCCGTGTCGGTGTGCCGATTGCCAATCGCAATCGCACCGAAGTCGAGGGGCTGATCGGGTTCTTCGTCAACACCCAGGTGTTGCGCACCGAACTGACCGGGCAAACCCGGGTTGCCGAGTTGCTGCAAGGTATCAAGGAGCATGCTCTGGGCGCCCAGGCCCATCAGGAGTTGCCCTTCGAACGGCTGGTGGAAGCGCTGAAAATCGAGCGCAGCCTGAGCCACACGCCGCTGTTCCAGGTGATGTATAACCATCAGCCGGTCGTCGCCGACATCGCCTCGGTCAGCACCGCATCGGGGCTGGAATTGGCCCTGGTGGAATGGCAAGGCCGCACCACCCAGTTCGACCTGACCCTGGACACCTATGAAAAGTCCGGCACCCTGCATGCCGCGCTGACCTACGCCAATGACTTGTTCGATACGCCCACCATCGAGCGCATGGCCCGGCACTGGACCCGCCTGCTGCAAGCCATGGTGCTCGATGGCGAACAGCGCATTGGCGAATTGCCCATGCTTGACGCGGCTGAACAGCAACGGCTGGTCCACAGCTGGAACCAGACCACCGAGGCATACCCGACCGAGCGCGGGATTCATCACCTGATCGAAGACCAGGCGCGTCGCAGCCCCGATGCACCGGCACTGGTGTTCGGTACCACCACCTTGACCTACGCCCAACTGGATGCGCGCGCCAACCAGTTGGCCCATGCCTTGGGCGAGCAGGGCGTGGGGCCCGACGTGCTGGTGGGTATCTGCATCGAGCGCTCCATCGAAATGGTGGTTGGCCTGCTGGCGATTCTCAAGGCCGGTGGCGCCTACGTGCCTCTCGACCCTGAGTATCCCCAGGAACGCCTGGCCTACATGATCGAAGACAGCGGCATACAACTGCTGCTCAGCCAGCAGAGCCTGCTGGCGTCGCTGCCCGTCGCCGGTATCCAGTTGATTGCCCTGGACCAGCCGGCGCTATGGCTCGACGGCTACAGCCGCGAATCGCCGAACGTGGCCTTGCATGCCCTTAACCTGGCCTACGTGATCTACACCTCGGGCTCCACCGGCAAGCCCAAAGGCGCCGGCAATAGCCATCGCGCCTTGGTCAACCGCTTGAGCTGGATGCAACAGGCGTATGGCCTGGGTGCCAACGACGCGGTGTTGCAGAAAACCCCGTTCAGCTTCGACGTGTCGGTGTGGGAGTTCTTCTGGCCACTGATGACCGGCGCCCGCCTGGTGGTCGCGGCGCCTGGCGAACACCGTGAACCGGCGCGCCTGATCGACACCATTGGTCGGCACGCCATTACCACCTTGCACTTCGTGCCGTCGATGTTGCAGGCGTTTATCCATGAGCCGGGCGTACAGGCGTGCGCAAGCCTTACGCGCATCGTCTGCAGCGGCGAAGCCTTGCCCCTGGATGCGCAACAGCAAGTGTTCGCCAAGTTGCCCGCTGCGGCGCTGTACAACCTCTATGGCCCGACCGAGGCGGCCATCGACGTCACGCACTGGACCTGCATCGACGAAGGCGCCGACAGCGTGCCCATCGGCCGCCCCATCGCCAACCTCGGCACCTACGTGCTGGACGCGCAACTCAACCCGGTGCCGGCCGGTGTCAGTGGCGAACTCTACCTGGGCGGCGTTGGCCTGGCGCGCAGTTACCACCGACGCCCGGCGTTGACTGCCGAACGTTTCGTGCCCAGCCCGTTCGTGACGGGCGAGCGCCTGTATCGCACCGGTGACCGCGTGCGCCAACGCGCCGATGGGGTGATCGAATACCTCGGCCGCCTCGATCATCAGGTCAAATTGCGCGGCTTGCGTATCGAGCTGGGCGAAATCGAAGCACGCCTGATGCAGCATCCACACGTGCGCGAAGCCGTGGTACTGGTACAGGGCGGCAAGCAGTTGATCGCCTATCTGGTGCACGCAGGCGAGGCGCCAACGGACCTCAAGGCCTGGTTGCTCGGCAGCTTGCCGGAATACATGGTGCCGACGCATTTCATTGCGCTGCCCAAGCTGCCGGTGACCGCCAACGGCAAGCTCGACCGCAAGGCGTTGCCAGCGCCGGATGCGGCTCAGCCGCAGGCATTTGTCGCCCCCCAAGGCGACCTGCAAACAGCCCTGGCCGCCATCTGGAGCGACGTGCTGGGCGTTGAGCAGGTCGGCCAGGACGATAACTTTTTCGAGCTGGGCGGCGATTCGATCATCTCCATCCAGGTGGTCAGCCGCGCCCGTCAGGCCGGCATTCGCCTGAGCCCGCGTGACCTGTTCCAGTACCAGAGCATCCGCAGCCTGGCCCTGGTGGCGCGCTTCGAGCAGGTCAGCCTGATCGACCAGGGCCCGGTCAGTGGCGAGGTGATGCTGACGCCCGTGCAACACAGTTTTTTCGCCCAACCGATCCCGGCGCGGCATCACTGGAATCAATCTTTGTTGCTTGTGCCCGGTGAGGTGCTTGAGCCTGCACGGTTGGAGGCCGCGCTGGCGCGGTTGATCCAGCATCACGACGCTCTGCGCCTGCGCTTTGTGCAGCAGGCTGACGGCTGGCAGCAGAGCCATGCCGCCGATGTCAGCGAATCGCTGTTGTGGCAATGCCAGGCCAGCACCGACGCTGAACTGGCGGTGTTGTGTGATGAAGCCCAGCGCAGCCTTGACCTTGCCCAAGGCCCGCTGCTGCGCGCCGCGTTGGTGAATTGGGCCGATGGCAGCCAACGTCTGCTGCTGGTGATCCATCACTTGGTGGTGGATGGCGTGTCTTGGCGCATCCTGCTTGAAGACTTGCAACAGGCTTACCGAGAACAGGTGCTGCCGGCAAAAACCAGTGCCTACCAGCGCTGGGCGCAACAGCTGCACCGCCACGCGCAGACCGTCGAGGAGCAACTGTCGTACTGGCAAGCCCAATCCATCGACGCCGAACTGCCGTGTGATCACCCCGAAGGCGGCCTGCAAAACCGCCTGGGTGCCAAGCTGGAAACACGCCTCGACGTCGAGCACACCCGCCGACTGCTGCAAGACGCGCCAGCGGCCTATCGCACCCAGGTCAACGACCTGCTGTTGACCGCCCTGGCGCGGGTGATCAGCCGTTGGAGCGAGCAACCTGCTGCGCTCATTCAATTGGAAGGCCATGGTCGCGAAGACCTCTTCGACGACATCGACCTGAGTCGCACCGTCGGCTGGTTCACCAGCCTGTACCCGGTGCGCCTGCATGCCAAAGGCGAGTTGCCCGAGGCGATCAAAGCGGTCAAGGAACAACTGCGCGCCGTGCCCGACAAAGGCCTGGGTTACGGCCTGTTGCGCTACCTGGGCGCGCCACACGCGCAGGAAAGCCTGGCGAACCTTACCGCGCCGCGCATCACGTTCAACTACCTGGGCCAGTTCGACCGTCAGTTCAACGAGTCGGCACTGTTCGTGCCGGCCAGTCAGGGCAGTGGCCAGGCCCAGGATCCAGAGGCGCCGCTGGCCAACTGGCTGACGCTGGAAGGTCAGGTGTATGGCGGCGAGCTGTCGTTGCAATGGGGGTTCAGTCGGGAGATGTTCGAGGCGGCGACTGTGCAGCGGTTGGCGGATGAGTACGCAGCCGAACTCAAGGCGTTGATCGAGCATTGCTGTGCCACGCCGGCAGGCCAGGTGAGCCCCTCGGATTTCCCGCTGGCACGCCTCACCCAGCAGCAACTGGATGCCTTGTCCGTGGCCGGGCCGGCGATTGCCGACCTTTATCCGCTGTCGCCGATGCAGCAAGGCATGCTGTTCCACACCCTGTTGGAACCCGAGGCACAGGCCTATATCAACCAGTTGCGCCTCGACATCGAGGGCCTTGATTTGCTCGCCTTCGGACGTGCCTGGCAGGCCGCACTGGATCGTCACGACATCCTGCGCAGCAGCTTCCATTGGCTGGGCCTGGACAGTGCTCATCAGTTGATCCAGCGTCAGGTCGACCTGCAACTGCAAGTGATCGAAGACCCCGACGCCGATTTCGACACGCTGGCCCAGGCCGAACGCGAACGCGGTTTTGCCCTGAATGCCGCGCCGCTGTTTCGCCTGACGCTGGTGCGCGGTGCTGGTGCGGCCTGGCACTTTATCTTCACCAGCCACCACATCCTCATGGACGGCTGGAGTAACGCGCAGTTGCTCGGTGAAGTCATCGCTCACTATGCGGGGCAGGCAGTGCTGGCGCCGCTCGGGCAGTTCCGCGATTACCTCGCCTGGCTGCAACAACAGTCCTCGGGCGAAGCGTTCTGGAAAACAGCCCTGGCGGCATTGCCGGCGCCGACTCTGCTGGCGCAAGCGCTGCGCACGCCGGTAGCCGGGGTGGGCATGGCTGACCATCACGTAGCACTGGAGAGCGACTTTACCCGCCGCCTCGCTGAGTTCGCACGCCAGCACAAAGTCACCCTCAATACCCTGTTGCAAGGGGCTTGGAGCCTGTTGCTGCAACGCTACACCGGCCAGGACTGCGTCGCCTTCGGTGCCACCGTGGCCGGGCGTTCCGCACCGCTGCCGGGGATCGAGCAGCAACTGGGCCTGTTCATCAACACCTTGCCGATCATCAGCGCAGCCTCGCCAGCCCAGTCGGCCGCGACGTGGCTCAGCGAACTGCAAGCGCTCAACCTCAGCCTGCGCGACCATGAACATGTGCCGCTCTATGACATCCAGGGCTGGGCCGGCCAGCAGGGCGCGCTGTTCGACACCTTGCTGGTGTTCGAGAACTTCCCGGTCGCCGAGGCGCTCAAGCAAGGCGCGCCGGCCGGCCTGACTTTCGGTCGCCTGCACAACCATGAGCGCACGCACTACCCATTAACCCTGGGCATCGAACTGGGCGCCAGCCTGCGCCTGGAATTCAGTTATGACCGTGCCCAGTTCAGCGAGGCGCACGTGGCGCAGTTGAGCGCCAACCTGCAACACCTGCTGGCGCAATTGCTCGCAGACGCTCACATGCCGCTGGGCAACCTGCGTCTTCTCGACGCCCCTGCGCAACGGCAGATGCTCGCTCTGAGCCGCTCAGCCGCAGCGCCCCAGACCAACGAACGCGTGCACCAGCGTATTGCAGCCCAGGCCGAGGCGACGCCAGACGCCCTGGCTGTACAGGCCGGTGACGCCAGCTTGAGCTACGCCCAGTTGAACCAGCGCGCCAACCGCCTGGCCCATCGCCTGTTGGCGCTTGGTGTCGGCCCCGGCCAACGGGTGGGCCTGGCTTCGCGGCGTGGCCCGCAGTTGATCGTCAGCCTGCTGGCAGTGCTCAAAAGCGGGGCGGCCTACGTACCGCTGGACCCTGAATACCCAGCAGAACGTTTGGCCTATATGCTCGCCGACAGCCGCCTGGACGTGCTGCTCAGCGAAACCGGCTTGCTCGCCGACTTGCCTTTGCCCCGCGGCCTGACCCGCGTGGATTTCAGCGCCAGTGGCGACGAACTGACCGGCTACCCGACGACCAATCCGCCCAATCACGCGGCGGCGGCTGACCTGGCCTATGTGATCTACACCTCTGGCTCCACCGGCCAGCCCAAGGGCGTGGCCATCGACCATGCCGCCCTCGGCCAGTTTTGTGACAGCGCCACGCTGTACAGCCGACTGAGCGCCGAAGACCGCGTGTTGCAGTTTGCGACCTTCAGTTTCGATGGTTTTGTCGAACAGTGCTTCCCGCCCCTGTGTGCGGGCGCGGCGTTGATCATGCGTGGCGATGAACTCTGGGATGCCGGGCAACTGGCGCAAGAGATTGTCGAGCAGGGCGTGACCCTGGCCGATTTGCCCGCCGCCTACTGGTACCTGTTGGCGCAAGAGTGCGCCGAGCACCGTCGCTTCCTGGGCAAGCTGCGCCAGGTGCATGTGGGCGGTGAAGCCATGTCAGTGGAGGGCGTGCGTGCGTGGTACGCCGCAGGCTTGGGCAATGTGCGCCTGGTCAACACCTACGGGCCGACCGAAGCCACGGTGGTCTCCAGCGTGCATGAGTGCCAATTGGCCGATGCCAACGACGCCTACGGCGTGCCAATCGGGCAGGCGATTGCCGGGCGCGGCCTGTATGTACTCGACAGCGGTTTCGAACTGTTGGCCACCGATGGCGTGGGCGAGCTGTGCATTGGTGCTGAGGTTGGCTTGGCGCAACGCTATTTCGACCGCCCGGCGCTGACCGCCGAGCGCTTCTTGCCGGACCCGTTTTGCGCCACGCCCGGTGCGCGGCTTTATCGAAGTGGCGACCTGGCCCGGTATAACCCGGCGGGTGCGCTGGAGTACGTCGGGCGTATCGACCATCAAGTGAAAA
Organism: Pseudomonas sp. CCI1.1; assembly: GCF_034348165.1. Taxonomy (NCBI): domain Bacteria; kingdom Pseudomonadati; phylum Pseudomonadota; class Gammaproteobacteria; order Pseudomonadales; family Pseudomonadaceae; genus Pseudomonas; species Pseudomonas sp. CCI1.1. The sequence goes on along the minus strand of NZ_CP133780.1, from coordinate 1,772,123 downwards.
TTCGTGGCCTGCGTATCGAAATGGGCGAAATCGAAGCCAGCCTGCAAGCCTTGCCCAACGTGCGGGAAGCCGCCGTGCTTGCGCAGCCGAGCGCGACCGGCGTGCAGTTGGTGGCGTACGTGGTGCCAGCCGAAGGCCAAGCGCTGGAGCCCCAGGCACTGGCGGCGCGCTTGCGCCAGACGTTGCCGGACTACATGGTGCCGGGCCATTGGGTGGTCCTCGATGCCTTGCCGTTGAACCACAACGGCAAGCTCGACCGCCGTGCGCTGCCCACACCCGACCTGAACCAGGCCAGCGCCGCCTACGTGGCGCCGCAGAGTCCATTGCAAATCCAGTTGGCGGCGATCTGGCAAGCAGTGTTGCAGGTCGAGCAGGTTGGCCTGGAAGATCACTTCTTCGAACGCGGCGGCCACTCCTTGCTGGCCACCCAAGTGATCTCCCGGGTGCGCCACGATCTCAAGCTGGAAGTGCCGTTGCGGGCCCTGTTCGAGCAGCCGACGCTGGCCGCTTTCGCAGCGGCGTGCGCAGGCGTGCAGGCCGATACCGCGCCCGTGATGCAGGCGGTTGGCCGTGAGCAGCCGCTGGCGTTGTCCTTTGCCCAGGAGCGGCAGTGGTTTCTCTGGCAATTGGACCCCACCAGCGCGGCCTATCATGTGCCCACCGCCTTGCACCTGCGCGGTGAACTTGACGTCGCGGCGCTGGAGCGCGCCGTCGAGGCCCTGGTGCAGCGCCATGAACCGCTGCGCACCACCTTTGTGGAGGCGGGCGAGCACAGTGTGCAAGTCATCCACCCAGGCCTGGCAGTGCCGGTTGAACAACAAGAGGTCGACGCCGGCGCTATCGAGCAGGCTGTCACCGAAGAGATCCAGCGCCCGTTCGACCTGCGCAACGGCCCGCTGATGCGCGTCAAGTTGCTGATCGTCGCGCCTGATCACCATGTGCTGGTCATCACCCAGCACCACATCATCTCTGACGGCTGGTCGATGCAAGTGATGATCGACGAGTGGGTGGCGCTGTACCAAGGCGACGCAGGGTTGCCGGCCTTGCCGATCCAGTACGCCGACTACGCCCAGTGGCAGCGCGACTGGATGGCGGCTGGGGAACAACAACGCCAGCTCGATTACTGGTGCGCTCGTCTGGGGCGCGAGCATTCGTTGCTGGACCTGCCGCTGGGCTATCCACGCCCCGCAGTGCAGAGCCATCGTGGCGCGCGCCGCCAGATTCATCTGGAGCGTGCGCTGCTGACTGAACTCAAGGCCCTGGCCCAGCGTCAGGACGTGACGCTGTTCATGCTGTTGCTGGCGTCGTTCCAGACCTTGCTGCACCGCTACAGCGGCCAGGCACAGGTGCGTGTCGGCGTGCCGGTCGCCAACCGTAATCGCTTCGAAACCGAGCGACTGCTGGGCTTTTTCGTCAATACCCAGGTGCTGCAAGCTGACGTGCACGGGCACATGCCGTTCGACCAGTTGCTGGCCCAGGTCAAGCAACGTGCCCTGGAAGCGCAGGCCCATCAGGACCTGCCGTTCGAGCAGCTCGTGCAAATGTTGCAGCCCGAGCGCAGCCTCAGCCATAACCCGCTGTTCCAGGTGATGTTCAACCATCAGGACAGCCTGCGTTCAGCCCCGGTGCAATTGCCCGGCCTGGCTTTGCAGCCAGTGGATTGGGCCGGTCACAGCACTCAGTTCGACCTGAACCTGGAAACCGAGGAATCGGTGGACGGTCTCTGGGCCTCGCTGACTTACGCCACGGACCTGTTTGACGCGGCGACCGCGGAACGCCTGGCCGAGCATTGGCAAAACCTGCTGCGCGCGGTCCTGCAGGATGCCTCGATGGCCTTGGACGACCTGGCGATGCTCAGCCCGTCGCAATCGCAGCAAATGGTGCACGACTGGAACCGCAGCGACACCGACTACCCACGCGAACGCTGCGTACACCAGTTGTTTGAGGCCCAGGCCGCGGCGCAACCCGACGCCATCGCGCTGCACTTCAATGACGAGCACCTGAGCTACGGCGAACTCAACCGTCGCGCCAATCGGCTGGCCCATCGTCTGATCGACATGGGCGTCGGCCCGGACGTGCTGGTGGCAGTACACGTGGAGCGTTCCCTGGACATGGTGGTTGGCTTGCTCGCGACCCTCAAGGCCGGTGGCGCCTATGTGCCGCTCGACCCGCAATTCCCGGCAGAGCGCCTGGGCTACATGCTTGAAGACAGCCGCGCCCGGGTATTGCTGACGCAACCGCACCTGCTGGGGCACCTGGCGCAGCCGCACGGCGTGCAGGTGCTGATGGTGGAGGAGGCCGGCACAGCGCAGCACAATCCCCAGGTTGCCGTGACACCGGAGCATCTGGCCTACGTGATCTACACCTCTGGCTCCACTGGCAAGCCCAAAGGGGTGATGGTTCGTCACAAGGCGCTGTGCAGCTTCACCAGCGGCATGGCCGGTACGTTGAGTATCGGCCAGGATGCGCGGCTGTTGTCGCTGACCACCTTCTCGTTCGACATCTTCGCCCTGGAGCTGTATGTGCCGCTGAGTGTCGGCGGTACCGTGTTGCTGAGCGCCCAGGCAACGGCCCTCGACCCCGAGGCGATCCTCGATCTGGCCCAGCGTCAGGCGGCGAATGTGCTGCAAGCCACGCCTTCGACCTGGCGCATGTTGCTCGACAGCCCACGGGCTCATTCACTGCGTGGCATCGCCTGCCTGTGCGGTGGCGAAGCGCTGCCCGTCGATTTGGCCCAGCGCATGCTCGACCTGCAAGGCCCGCTGTGGAACCTCTATGGCCCGACGGAAACCACCATCTGGTCGGCGGCTCATCGTTTGCACCAGGCATTGCCGTTCGTTGGACGGCCCATCGCCAATACCGGCTTGTTCATTCTCAATGCCGGTCTCACGCCATGCCCCCAAGGTGTGTCCGGTGAGCTGCTGATCGGTGGTGTCGGCCTGGCGCGCGGTTACCACGGGCAGCCGGCGCTGACCGCCGAACGCTTCGTGCCCAACCCGTTTGGGGCTCCGGGCGAACGCCTGTACCGTACCGGCGACCTGGCACGCTATCAGGCGGACGGCGTGGTGGAATACATCGGCCGTGTCGACCATCAGGTCAAGGTCCGGGGTTTCCGTATCGAGCTGGGTGAAATCGAAGCCTGCCTGCGTGAGTTCGACGGCGTACGCGAAGCCGTGGTGCTGGCCGATAACGACCGGCTGATCGCTTACCTGGTCAGCGCCGCACCGCAGGCGCCGCAGGTCTATAAAACCGCGCTGCGCGAGCGCTTGCCGGACTACATGGTGCCCGCGCAGTGGCTGTTCCTTGACAGCCTGCCGCTGACCCCCAACGGCAAGCTCGACCGCAAGGCACTGCCCAAACCGGATGCCAGCCTGTCGCTCAAGGGCCATGTAGCGCCCGTCACCCCGCGCGAGCAGCAGGTGGCGGCGATCTGGGCCGAGGTACTGGAATTGCCCCGTGTGGGCCTCGACGATCATTTCTTCGAGTTGGGCGGGCATTCATTGCTGGCCACGCGGGTGGTGTCACGGGTGCGTCAGGCCCTGGCGCTGGAGGTCCCACTCAAGGCCTTGTTCGAACAGCCGCTGCTGGGTGATTTCGTGCAGGCCTTGGGCGAGGAGGGCGTCACCGCGCCGGCGCTGATCAAGGCCGATCGCACGCAGCCTCTGCCGCTGTCTTATGCCCAGGAGCGCCAGTGGTTCCTCTGGCAACTGGACCCGGCCGGCGCCGCGTATCACATCCCCAGCGCCTTGCGTTTGCACGGGCCGTTGGACCTGACCGCGCTGCAAGAGAGCTTTGATAGCTTGCTGGCTCGCCATGAAAGCCTGCGCACGTATTTCCGTCAGGACGCCACCGGCGCGGTTCAAGTCGTTGACGCCCAGGGCCGGGTCGATATCGAGCAGGTCGACAGCGACTATGCCGGCCTCAAGGCGCGGGTCGCGCAGGTGGTCGCCCAGCCTTTCGACCTGCTGCGTGGGCCGCTGCTGCGGGTTACCTTGCTGCGCCTGGCCGAGGACGACCACGTGCTGGTGCTGGTGCAGCATCACATCGTCTCTGACGGCTGGTCGATGCAGTTGATGGTCGAGGAGTTGGTGCAGGCGTATGCCGCTAACAGCCAAGGCCAGGACGTGCAATTGCCGGCGCTGCCGATCCAGTACGGCGATTATGCCGTGTGGCAGCGCGGTTGGATGGAGGCGGGGCAGCAGGCGCGTCAACTGGCCTACTGGCGCGAGCAGTTGAGCGGCGAGCAACCGGTGCTGGAGTTGCCGTTCGACCATCCGCGCCCGGCACAGCCAAGCCATCGCGGCGCACGCTTGGGTATCGAGTTGCATCCGGAGTTGTTGGGCAGTTTGCGCACACTGGCGCAGCACGCTGGCGTCACGCTGCCGATGCTGCTGTTGGCGTCTTACCAAGCGTTGCTGCATCGCTACAGCGGCCAGGAAGATGTGCGCGTGGGCGTGCCGATTGCCAACCGCAATCGCCTGGAAACCGAGGGGTTGATCGGCTTCTTCGTCAACACCCAAGTGCTCAAGGCCGATATCCACGGGCAAATGAGCAGCGAGCAATTGCTGCACCAGGTGCGTCAGCGTTCCCTGGAGGCCCAGGCTCACCAGGACCTGCCGTTCGAACAGTTGGTGCAGGCATTGCAACCGGAGCGCAGCCTTAGCCTGAGCCCGTTATTCCAAGTGTTGTTCAACCACCGTGTGAGCGCTGCCGACAGCCATCTGCATCGCTTGGCCGACCTGCACGTCGAAGTCCTGGATCTGGACGAAGGCGTGGCCCAGTTCGACCTGGCGCTGGATGTGGAAGAAAGCTCGACGGCCCTGCGTGCCTCCCTGAGTTATGCCACCGACTTGTTCGCCGTGGCGACCATCGAGCGCATGGCCGGGCATTGGCAGAACCTGTTGCGGGCGATGGTGGTCGACCCACAGCAGCCCATCAGCCAATTGAGCCTGCTGGGCGAGGATGAGCAGCAGCAGATTCTTGAGCTGTGGGACCAGACCGACGCCGGTTTTTCAGCCGAGCGCCTGGTGCACGAATTGGTCGGCGATCGCGCCCGGCAAACCCCGGACGCAGTGGCGGTTAAATTCGACGCGCAAACCCTGACTTACGGTGAACTGGATCGCCAGGCCAACCGCCTGGCCCATGCCTTGATCGCCCGTGGCGTCGGCCCGGAAGTGCGGGTGGCCATCGCCATGCCGCGCAGTGCCGAGATCATGGTGGCGTTCCTGGCGGTGATGAAAGCCGGTGGCGTGTATGTGCCGCTGGATATCGAATACCCACGTGATCGCCTGCTGTACATGATGCAAGACAGCCGTGCGCAACTGCTGCTGACTCACAGCCGGGCGTTGCAGCAACTGCCAGTCCCCGAGGGTCTGGATACCCTGGCGATTGATCGCACCGAAGAGTGGGCCGGTTACAGCGATACGGCACCGGATGTGGCGCTGGACGGCGACAACCTCGCCTACGTGATCTACACCTCCGGTTCCACCGGTTTGCCCAAGGGCGTGGCGGTGGCTCATGGGCCGTTGGTGGCGCATATCATCGCCACTGGCGAGCGTTATGAAACCTCACCGGCCGATTGCGAACTGCACTTCATGTCGTTTGCTTTCGACGGCTCCCACGAAGGCTGGATGCACCCGCTGATCAACGGCGCCAGCGTGTTGATCCGGGACGACAGCCTGTGGCTGCCGGAATACACCTACGAGCAGATGCATCGCCATAACGTGACCATGGCGGTGTTCCCACCGGTGTACCTGCAACAGTTGGCCGAACATGCCGAGCGCGACGGCAACCCGCCGGCGGTGCGGGTGTACTGCTTTGGCGGTGATGCCGTGGCTCAAGCCAGCTACGACCTGGCGTGGCGCGCGCTGAAACCCAAATACCTGTTCAACGGCTACGGCCCGACCGAAACCGTGGTCACGCCGCTGCTGTGGAAGGCACGCAAGGGCGACCCCTGTGGCGCCGTCTACGCGCCCATCGGCACTTTGTTGGGTAACCGCAGTGGCTACGTGTTGGATGCGCAACTGAACCTGCAACCCATCGGCGTAGCCGGCGAGTTGTACCTGGGCGGCGAGGGCGTGGCCCGGGGTTATCTGGAGCGTCCGGCGTTAACCGCCGAACGCTTCGTGCCGGACCCGTTCGGCAAGCCTGGCAGTCGCGTGTATCGCAGCGGCGACCTGACCCGTGGGCGTCCGGATGGCGTGGTGGATTACCTGGGGCGTGTGGACCATCAGGTGAAGATCCGCGGTTTCCGTATCGAACTGGGGGAAATCGAAGCGCGCTTGCGTGAGCAAACCAGTGTCGGTGAAACCGTGGTGGTGGCCCAGGAGGGGCCGACCGGCAAACAACTGGTGGCCTATGTGGTACCGGCCGACGCCAGCCTGGCCGACCAGGTTGAGTTCCGTGACACCCTGCGTCGTGCCCTGAAAGCCGACCTACCGGACTATATGGTGCCCAGCCACTTCGTATTCCTGGCGCAGATGCCGCTGACCCCCAACGGCAAGCTCGACCGCAAGGGCTTGCCGCTGCCGGATGCGAGCCAGATGCAGCAGCAGTACCTGGCCCCGCAAACCGAGCTTGAGCAGCAGATCGCCACGATCTGGGCCGACATCCTGCACCTGCCGCAAGTGGGCCTGAACGACAACTTCTTTGATGTCGGTGGCCACTCCTTGCTGGCGATCCAGATTACCTCGCGGGTGCAGGCCGAGCTCGGCCTGGACGTACCGTTGATGGAACTGTTCCAGACTGAATCGCTGCGCGCCTACGTGCAGGCCGCAGCCACTTTCCGCGCCGGCAGCGTGGAAGATTTTGATGACCTTCGTGACTTTTTGAGCGAACTAGAGGCGATTTGAACCATGCTTTCCAACCCTAATATCGACCTGGTGTCGCGCTTTCTTCGCTTGCCTCTGGAGCAGCGCCAGCAGTTTTACCAGCGCCTGCAAAGCCGGGGCATGAGTTTCGCTCAACTGCCGATTGCTCCCACCCGCCACGACAGCGACACACCGACGTTGTCTTACGCCCAGGAACGCCAGTGGTTCCTTTGGCAACTGGACAAGGACAGCACCGCCTATCACATCCCAGGCGCCCTGCGTTTGCACGGGCACTTGGACCTGGCAGCGTTGCAACGCAGTTTCGACAGCCTGCTAGCCCGGCATGAAAGCTTGCGCACGCAATTGGTCGATGACGGTCAACGCCTGTGGCAGGCAGTGATGCCGCAGGCACGGGTGCAGATCCAGCAGGCGCACGTCGACCAAGCGCAGTTGATGGCGCGGGTGGAAGAGGAGGTGGCGCGGCCGTTCGATTTGCACCAGGCCCCGTTGTTGCGTGTGACGCTGTTGCAACTGGCCGAGGATGAGCATGTGCTGGTGATGGTGCAGCACCACATCGTCTCCGATGGCTGGTCGATGCAGGTGATGGTGGAGGAACTGGTGCAGCTCTACGCCGCCCATAACCAGGGCCATGACCTGCAACTCCCGGAGCTGCCGATCCAGTACGCCGACTACGCGCTGTGGCAACGCGGCTGGATGGAAGCCGGGGAACAGGCGCGCCAACTCGCATATTGGCAGGCCCTGCTGGGCGGCGAGCAACCGGTGCTGGAATTGCCGCTGGACCGTCCGCGCCCGGCGCAGCAAAGCCATCGCGGTGCAAGCCTGCAGGTGCATCTGCAACCGACGCTGGTGGCGGGGCTCAAGCGCCTGGCGCAGCAAGAGGGTGTGACCGCGTTCATGCTGCTGCTGGCGTCGTTCCAAGCCCTGTTGTATCGCTACAGCGGGCAGTCGGATATCCGCATTGGCGTGCCGAACGCCAACCGTAACCGTGTCGAAACCGAGCGGCTGATCGGCTTCTTCGTCAACACCCAGGTACTCAAGGCTGACCTTGACGGGCAGATGCGCTTTGCCGAGCTGCTGCAACAAACCAAACGCCGAGCCCTGGAGGCCCAGGCCCATCAGGACCTGCCGTTCGAACAACTGGTGGTGGCGTTGCAGCCCGAGCGCAGCTTGAGCCACAACCCATTGTTCCAGGTGATGTTCAACCACCAGACCGATGCCCAAGGCGGCCGCGAAGGCCAGCAGTTACCGGGCCTGCGTGTGGTGGAACTGGACTGGGACAGCCAGACCACCCATTTTGACCTGAGCCTGGACACCCATGAATCCGCCGACGGGCTTTGGGCCGCGCTGACCTACGCCGCCGACCTGTTCGACGCCGCCACCATCGAGCGCTTGGCGCAACATTGGCAACACCTGCTGCAGGCGGTGGTGAGCGCACCCCGCAGCCGCCTCTGTGAACTGCCAATAGTGGGTGCCGCTGAGCAACACAGGATGCTCCAGGACTGGAACACCCCCGCCGGTGTCACCCCCTTTGAGGCTGTACACCGGCTGTTTGAAGCCCAGGCTGATCAGCAGCCGGAACGTCAAGCCCTGGCCCTGGATGAGCAGACCCTCAGCTATGGGGAACTGAACCGTCAGGCCAACCGCCTGGCGCATTATTTGCTGGCTCAGGGCGTCGGCCCTCAAGGGCTGGTGGGGATCGCCGTGGAGCGCTCCTTTGCCATGGTGGTCAGCTTGCTCGCGGTGCTCAAGACAGGAGCGGCCTATGTGCCGCTGGACCCTGAGTACCCCCGCGAACGCCTGGCGCATATGCTTGAGGACAGTGGTGTGGGCCTGGTGTTGACCCAATCGCACCTGCATGGGCGCCTGCCGTTACCGGCCCAGGTGCTGGCGGTGGACATCGACCGGGTCCAGGCGCAGTTGGCGTTGCGTGCCGACGATAATTTGCCGGTTGAGGTCGAGCCCCAGAGCCTGGCGTATGTGATCTATACCTCCGGCTCCACAGGCAAGCCCAAGGGGGTTGCCATCAGCCATGCAGCACTGAGTGAGTTCGCTGGCATCGCGGCGGATTACTCGCAGCTGGTTGCCCAGGACCGAGTGTTGCAGTTTGCCACCTTGAACTTCGACGGTTTCGTCGAGCAGCTGTACCCGGCGCTGACCCTTGGGGCCACCGTGGTACTGCGTGGCCCGCAGTTGTGGGACGGTGCCGAGCTGTATCGGCAGATCATTGCCCAGGGCATTACCCTGGCCGACTTGCCCACGGCCTACTGGAAGCTGTTCCTGCAAGATTGCCTCGCAGCAGGCCCAAGGACCTATGGTGCCTTGCGCCAGATCCATATCGGCGGCGAAGCCATGCCGTTGGACGGCCCGCTGTTGTGGCAGCGCGCCGGGCTCGGCCATGTGCGCTTGCTCAATACCTACGGGCCTACCGAGGCCACCGTGGTTTCCAGCGTGCTGGACTGCACTGACCCGAGCGCCGTCAGCGCCGGCGGTGCCAGCCCCATTGGCCGGGCGCTACCAGGGCGTGGCCTGTATGTGCTGGACCGTGACCTGAACCTGCTACCGCTGGGCGCCGTGGGTGAACTCTATATCGCCAGCGCCAATGGCTTGGCCCGTGCGTATTTGCAGCGGCCGGGCCTGACCGCCGAGCGCTTTGTCGCTGACCCGTTCAGCCCATCCGGCGAGCGCCTGTACCGCACCGGCGACCTGGCGCGCTATCGCGCCGATGGTGTGGTGGAGTATGTCGGGCGGGTCGATCATCAGGTCAAGGTCCGTGGTTTTCGCATAGAACTGGGTGAGATCGAAACTGTGCTGCTGGCCCAGGACAGCGTGCGTGAAGCGCTGTTGCTGGCTGCCGACAACCAACTGCTGGCCTATCTGGTACCTGCGCAGACGCTGTCTGAAACCGAGCGCGCCGAGGTGGGCGAACAGCTGATGGCCACCTTGCGCGACCACCTGCCGGACTACATGGTGCCGGCGCACCTGATCTTCCTCGAGCGCATGCCGCTCAACCCCAACGGCAAGCTGGATCGCCAGGCCCTGCCCAAGCCAGATGCCAGCGTGGAACAACAGGATTGGCGGGTGCCGGTCACCCCGTTGCAACAACAGGTGGCGGCGATCTGGGCGGCTATTCTGGGGGCCGAACGGGTGGGCTTGAACCAGCACTTCTTCGAACTGGGCGGGCATTCCTTGCTGGCGATGCAGGTGGTGTCACGCATCCGCCAGACGCTGAGCCTGGAAGTGCCGCTCAAAGCCGTGTTCGAACACCCGCGGCTGGAGGCGTTTGTCGCGGCCATGCAAGCCCAGGAGAGCCCATCGCCAACGGCGCCGGCCCTGCTGTCGGCCGGGCGCGTGCAGCCGTTGCCGCTGTCTTACGCCCAGGAGCGACAATGGTTTCTCTGGCAACTGGAACCCCACAGTGCGGCGTATCACATTCCCAGCGCGCTGCGCCTGAAAGGGCAATTGGACCTGGCTGCGTTGCAACGCAGTTTCGATAGCTTGCTGGCGCGTCATGAAAGCCTGCGCACCCATATCCGCCAGGATCACGACGGCGCGGTGCAAGTGATTGAGCCGCCAATGTCCTTGCCGATCACCCAGGCCGATGCCGATGAAGCCCAGCTCAACGCCAGGGTGCAAGCGCTGATCGCCCAGCCGTTCGACCTGCAAGAAGGCCCGTTGCTGCGTGTCACGCTGTTGCGCCTGGCCGCCGACGAGCATGTGTTGGTGTTGGTGCAGCATCACATCGTCTCTGATGGTTGGTCGATGCAGTTGGTGGTCGAGGAACTGGTGCAGTTGTATGCCGGTTACAGCCAGGGCCAGGACGTGCAGTTGCCGGCGCTGCCGATCCAGTATGCCGACTATGCCGTATGGCAGCGCAGCTGGATGGACGCCGGTGAGAAGCAACGTCAACTGGCCTACTGGCGTGAGCTGTTGGGCGGTGAGCAGAGCGTGCTGGAGTTACCGTTCGATCACCAGCGCCCGGCTGTGCAGAGCCACCGCGGCGCACGCCTGGCATTCGAGCTGACGCCGGAACTCACTCAGGGGCTCAAGGCTTTGGCCCAACAGCAGGGCGTGACCCTGTTCATGTTGTTGCTGGCATCGTTCCAGACCTTGTTGCACCGCTACAGCGGCCAGGAAGAAATACGTGTCGGCGTGCCGATTGCCAACCGCAATCGCAGCGAGACCGAGCGCTTGATTGGTTTCTTCGTCAACACCCAGGTGCTCAAGGCCGATGTGCATGGGCAGATGAGTGTCGAGCAGTTGCTGCAGCACGTTCGGCAACGCGCCCTGCAAGCCCAGGCCCACCAGGATTTACCGTTCGAACAACTGGTCGAAGCCCTGCAACCTGAGCGTAGCCTGAGCCACAACCCGCTGTTCCAGGTCATGTTCAATCATCAGACTGACGTCGGCCAGGCTCAGGTTCAGCACCAATTGCCAGGGCTGCGGGTAGAAGGGCTGGACTGGGACAGCAAGACCGCACATTTCGACCTGGACCTGGATATTCAGGAGTCCACCGAAGGTATATGGGCCACCTTGGGTTATGCCCAGGACCTGTTCGAAGCCAGCACCGTGCAACGCATGGCGCGTCACTGGCAGAACCTGCTGCAAGGTATGGTCGCCAACCCACGACAGCAGCTCAGCCAGTTAAGCCTGCTGGACGCGACCGAACAACAACAGATCCTGCAACTGTGGAACCGCACGGAGTCTGGCTTTTCGGCCGAGCGCCTGGTGCACGAATTGGTCGGCGATCGCGCCCGCGAAACTCCGGACGCAGTGGCGGTGAAATTCGATGCTCAAACCCTGACTTACGGCGAGCTGGATCGCCAGGCCAACCGCCTGGCCCATGCCTTGATCGCCCGTGGCGTCGGCCCGGAAGTGCGGGTGGCTATCGCCATGCCGCGCAGTGCCGAGATCATGGTGGCGTTCCTGGCGGTGATGAAAGCCGGCGGTGTGTATGTGCCGCTGGATATCGAATACCCACATGATCGCCTGCTGTACATGATGCAAGACAGCCGCTCGAAATTGCTGTTGACCCATTCGGCCGTGCAACACCGGTTGCCGATCCCGGACGGCCTCGAAGCCTTGGCGGTGGATCAGGTGCAAGCCTGGTCGGATTACAGCGATGCGGCCCCGGATGTGGCGCTGGACGGCGACAACCTTGCCTACGTGATCTACACCTCCGGTTCCACCGGTTTGCCCAAGGGCGTGGCGGTGTCACACGGCCCGCTGGTGGCGCATATCATCGCTACCGGCGAGCGCTATGAAACCTCGCCGGCCGATTGCGAGCTGCACTTCATGTCGTTCGCTTTCGACGGCTCCCACGAAGGCTGGATGCACCCGCTGATCAACGGCGCCAGCGTGTTGATCCGTGACGACAGCCTGTGGCTGCCGGAATACACCTACGAGCAGATGCATCGCCATAACGTGACCATGGCGGTGTTCCCACCGGTGTACCTGCAACAGTTGGCCGAACATGCCGAGCGCGACGGCAACCCGCCGGCGGTGCGGGTGTACTGCTTTGGCGGTGATGCCGTGGCTCAAGCCAGCTACGACCTGGCGTGGCGCGCGCTGAAACCCAAATACCTGTTCAACGGCTACGGCCCGACCGAAACCGTGGTCACGCCGCTGCTGTGGAAGGCACGCAAGGGCGACCCCTGTGGCGCCGTCTACGCGCCCATCGGCACTTTGTTGGGTAACCGCAGTGGCTACGTGTTGGACGCGCAGCTGAACCTGCAACCTATCGGCGTGGCCGGCGAGTTGTACCTGGGCGGCGAGGGCGTGGCCCGGGGTTATCTGGAGCGTCCGGCGTTAACCGCCGAACGCTTCGTGCCGGACCCGTTCGGCAAGCCCGGCAGTCGCGTGTATCGCAGCGGCGACCTGACCCGTGGGCGTCCGGATGGCGTGGTGGATTACCTGGGGCGTGTGGACCATCAGGTGAAGATCCGCGGTTTCCGTATCGAACTGGGGGAAATCGAAGCGCGCTTGCGTGAGCAAACCAGTGTCGGTGAAACCGTGGTGGTGGCCCAAGAGGGGCCGACCGGTAAGCAACTGGTGGCCTATGTCGTACCACTGGACCGGACGCTCCTGGATGATGCTGTCGCTCAATCCACCGGTCGCGAAACCTTGCGGCGCGCCTTGAAAACCCGCTTGCCGGACTACATGGTCCCGACGCATTTGATGTTCCTTGAGCGTATGCCGCTGACCCCCAACGGCAAGCTCGACCGCAAGGGCTTGCCGCTGCCGGATGTGAGTCAGATGCAGCAGGTGTATGTGGCGCCCGAGAGCGAGTTGGAGCAACAGGTGGCGGCCATCTGGGCCCAGATCCTGGGCGTGGAGCGTGTCGGTCTGGCCGATCACTTTTTTGAATCGGGGGGGCATTCATTATTGGCGATGCAGGTAATTTCGCGCCTGCGTCAACTGTTGGGTCGGGAAGTACCCCTCAGAACAATGTTTGAGCAACCGCGACTGCAGGGGTTTGTCGAGACCCTGTGCAACTCCCATGAATCACAGGCAAGTGTGCTTCAGATCCTGCCGGTCAGCCGTCAACAGCCGTTGGCGCTGTCTTATGCCCAGGAGCGCCAGTGGTTTCTCTGGCAATTGGATCCGCACAGTGCGGCCTACCATGTACCCAGCACCTTGCGCTTGCGTGGCTGGCTGGATCATGCGGCTTTGCAACGCAGTTTCGACAGTCTGGTAGCCCGTCATGAAAGCCTGCGAACGCAGGTACATCAGGACGAAGGGCAGGCCTTCCAGATAATCCGTGAAAACGGCACTGTGGCCATCCTTCATGAGCAGGTCAATGAGGCGGACCTGCAGCGTCGGGTAGAGACCGAGATCGCGCAACCTTTCGATCTGCAGCAAGGGCCGTTGCTGCGCGTAACCTTGTTGCGCCTGGCCGAAGACGACCATGTGTTGGTGCTCGTGCAGCACCATATCGTTTCCGATGGCTGGTCAATGCAGGTGATGGTGGATGAGTTGGTGCAACTTTATGCCGCCTACAGCCAGGGCCAGGACCTGCAACTGCCGGCATTGCCGATTCAATATGCTGACTATGCCCAGTGGCAGCGTGACTGGATGACGGGTGGTGAACGCGATCGGCAAATGGGTTACTGGCAGGCTCTGCTTGGCGGTGAGCCGTCAGTGTTGGAGCTACCCCTTGATCGGCCGCGACCTTCGGTGCAGAGCTTTCGTGGTGCAAGCCTGGAGATCAAGCTTGCACCGGCATTAGTGGAGGGGCTCAAGGCCCTGGCGCAGCGTGAGGATGTCACGCTGTTCATTGTTTTGTTGGCGTCGTTCCAGGCTCTACTGCACCGCTACAGCGGGCAGCAGGATATTCGCGTGGGTGTGCCTATTGCCAATCGTAACCGGGTCGAAACCGAGCGCCTGGTAGGTTTTTTCGTCAACACCCAAGTGCTAAAGGGCGATTTCGATGCGCAGCTGACGGTCACCCAGCTGTTGCAGCAGGCCAAGCACCGGGCGTTGGACGCCCAAAGCCATCAGGACTTGCCGTTCGAGCAATTGGTCGAAGCCCTGCAACCTGAACGCAGCTTGAGCCGCAATCCGTTGTTTCAGGTGCTTTTCAATCATCAGAGTCAAGCGCGTCTAGCCAGTACGAGCCAGCAACTACCCGACCTGAGGATTGAAAGCTTGGAGTGGGGCACGCAAACCGCTCAGTTCGATTTGAGCCTGGACACACAGGAAACCGTCGATGGGCTATGGGCAACCCTGACTTATGCGACCGACCTGTTCGATGCCGCCACGCCCAATCGCATGGCGCGCCATTGGCAGAACCTGTTGCAGGCCATGTTGGATGACCCTCACCAACGTGTCGCTCAGCTACCGCTATTGGAACCTCTTGAGCATCAGGTGATAGTCGAACAGTGGAACGACACGGCGCAGGATTATCGGTTGGAAGACAGCGTGCAGAGGCAGATCGAAGCGCAAGTGCGGCGCACACCGAATGCCCAGGCTTTGGTGTTTGGCGCTCAGACACTGAGTTATACGCAGTTGAATGCACGAGCCAATCGATTGGCGCACCGCTTGATCCAGGCCGGTGTCGCGCCTGATGTGTTGGTAGGTGTGGCGATGGAACGCTCCATTGAAATGGTGGTAGCACTTCTGGCTGTGCTTAAGGCAGGTGGCGCCTATGTGCCGCTGGACCCGGACTACCCGCGCGAACGCCTGGCCTACATGCTGCAAGACAGCAACGTACCGCTGCTGCTGACGCAGGCGCATTTGTTACAGGCCTTACCGGTCAGCGCGCCCTCGCACTGTCTGGTGGTCGAGCCCGACGATCACTGGCTGAGCGAGTATGCCGATACCGATCCTGATGTGGCCGTAGACGCGGAAAATCTCGCTTACGTCATTTACACCTCCGGTTCCACCGGCCAGCCGAAAGGGGCGGGTAACCGCCACTGTGCGTTGACCAATCGGCTGCTATGGATGCAACAGGCTTATACGCTCGGCGCCGAAGATACGGTGTTGCAAAAGACACCGTTCAGTTTTGACGTATCGGTATGGGAGTTTTTCTGGCCCTTGATGACCGGTGCACGGCTGGTGGTAGCGGCTCCTGGAGATCATCGAGATCCATCGAAGTTGGTGGAGTTGATCAATCGGCACCAAGTGACCACCCTGCATTTCGTGCCTTCCATGCTGCACGCATTCCTGCAGGATTCACAAGTGGCCAGCTGTCAGGGGTTGCGCCGTATCATCTGTAGTGGCGAAGCCTTGCCGGTGGGGGTGCAGCAACACGTATTCGCCCAGCTGCCGAATACGGGCTTGTTCAACCTGTATGGACCGACTGAGGCTGCGATTGATGTGACTCACTGGACGTGCGTCGATGAGCATCGTGACAGCGTGCCGATTGGCAGACCCATTTCCAATCTGCGCACTTACGTGCTGGATGCGCAGTTGCAGCCAGTCGCGGTGGGCGTTGCGGGCGAGTTGTACCTGGGGGGCGTCGGGCTGGCACGCAGTTACCATCGACGTCCCAGCCTGACCGCAGAGCGGTTTGTACCGTGCCCGTTCCAGCCTGGCACGCGGTTGTATCGTACCGGCGACCGGGTGCGACAGCGCAGGGATGGCGTGATCGAATACATTGGGCGCCTGGATCATCAAGTAAAACTACGCGGTTTGCGCATAGAGCTGGGTGAGATCGAGGCGCGCTTGCTGGAGCATCCACTGGTGCGCGACGCCTCGGTGCAAGTGCATGAAGGCAAGTATCTCGTTGGGTATGTGGTGCTGCAGGATTCGACACTCGCCTGGCGTGATGCACTGAGCACTCATTTATTGGCACATGTGCCGGACTACATGGTGCCTGCGCAGTGGGTACTGCTGGACCATATGCCACTGAGCCCCAACGGCAAACTGGATCGCAAGGCATTGCCTGCGCCGGATTCAAACTTGCACGAACGGCACTTCGTCGCAGCGCGCAATACGCTGGAGCAAGCACTTGTAGCCATTTGGCGCGAAGTCCTGGAGCTTGAGCAGGTGAGTGTCGAAGATAACTTCTTCGAGTTGGGCGGGCATTCGTTGCTGGTCCTGATGCTCAAGGAGCGCATCCGCAAAGCTGTTGGCGTGGAGCTGTCGGTGAGTCAGTTGATGCTCAATCCGAGCGTCGCAGGGCAGGCGGCTTGCCTTGAGGGAAGCGCTGGCAGTTCGTTGATCGTGAGGCTCAACAGTCAAAGCCGTGGAACACCGTTGTACCTGTTCCATCCCAGCTATGGCTCGGTGCATTGTTACAAGGCGATTGCCCTTGCGTTGCGTGAGCACAGGCCGGTGATGGGGGTGATGTGTCGCGCCTTGGCCGAGGAGGGCAGCGAGGTGCCAGCCTGGGCTGCAATGGTCGAGGACTACACGACGCAATTGTTGAAGGCTCAGCCCGAGGGTCCGTTCCGTTTGGCCGGTTGGTCGCTGGGGGGCAACCTGGCGATGGAAGTCGCCTATGGCCTGGAGCAGGCGGGCCGACAGGTCGAGTGTGTTGGCTGGATCGACGCATCCCCGCCGCAGTGGGTCAAGCCGTTTTGGGATACGGCGGTGATGGTTGACGAAAGAGATATTTCTGCCAATGAACGGCGTGTGGAACTGTTGGAGGTGATGTTCCCTGAGTTCTCCCAGCAGATTCATGCCCACTGGTCCGAGCTGCAATGCTTAGAGGCTGCAGAAGGCGAGCAATGGACTGCATTCAGCCACTGGGCCGAGGAAACCCTGGGCTCGCGTTTTGGCGAGCTCAAGGATGAGTTGCTCAGTGGCCACGAAGCGCAGATTTCCTGGGAGGTTGACCGCATTCTCGGGCAGCGCCTGCACGATGCCGACTTCAAGGCGATCAAGGCACCGATAAGTTGCTGGTGGGCGACCTTGAGTCGTACTGGGGTACATCATCAATTGATTGAGGCGAGCATGCTGGAAGTTGCCGTGCAATCAACGATCGAGCGCTCAGTGTTGATCGAGACCAGCCATGACCGATTAATCGATAACGCAGAGTTCGTCCATAGCTTCGCTGCCGCGATGAGCTGACCAGAGGCCAATATGAAAAGCCCCCAGTCACCTTGAGCGACTGGGGGCTTTTTTATGGCCCTATCTATAATTCGGACAAACAAACCGCCCCGGGCAGTCATTGCCTCGGGGCGTCTGATCCTGCTTTAGAAGTCCCAGCGAGTGCTGAGCATGAAGTTACGGGGTTCACCATAAGCGGCAGAATTGTAGAAGCCGATGTTGGTGTAATAGGACTTGTCGAAAACGTTGTTGATGTTCAGCGTCGCCGACACGTTTTTAGTGAATTGATAACGGGTCATCAGGTCCACCAACCAGTACGCTTCTTGAGAGAACTCCTCGTAGCCACCACGGGGAGAGTTATAGATATTCTGCCAGCCAACGCTCTGCCAGCGAGCGCCACCGCCAACGGTCAACTTGTCAAGATTACCCTTGAGCTTGTAAGTGGTGTACAGGCTGACCTGGTCTTCGGGTTCGAAAGTGGAAATCTTGACGTCTTTGTCGTCACGCACAATCTTGTGGGTATAGCCAGCCTGGAGCTGCCAGCCCGGAGCCAGTTCGCCGGACATCTCCAGCTCGTACCCCTTCGTCACGGCCTGGGTGCCTTTGAACGCGTAGTTCGAGGGGGTAGGTTTCAAGTTGTTGTAGTCATCGTCCGAAACGGAACGGTTGTCTTCATGGATCTCGAAGTAGGCCGCACTGGCGTTTACACGACCATCCAGGAAGTCGGCCTTTACACCCAGCTCCCAATTCTGGCCTTCGTCCGGCTCAAGCAGCTTGTTGTCCCTGTCGCGGTTATAGCTTTCCTGGGGCATGAAAATATCGGTGTAGCTGGCGTAAACCGAGTAGGTGTCATTCAGGTCGTACACCGCACCGACATAAGGTACAAAGCGTCCTGACTCGCGATAGGTAGGGTTGTAGCCGGTCACCGTGTAGTTGACTACCCGGCCACCGAGCAGCAGCTTCAGGTCGTCAGCAAGGTTCAGCCGTGTTGTCATGTACATGCCGGTCTGGCGGACGGTGTCGTCGATTTTCGATTGTGGTTTGCCCCAATCAGGTTGCGGTGCGTTGCCGTGCCAGTTATTGAAGTCCACCAGGTTGGGGGCGAGGTTCCAGTAACCATTGCCATTCCATTCCGAAGCGCTGATGGAACCGCCGAATACCAGTTCATGCTCCCTGCCTCCCAGGCTGAAGGGGCCGCTCACATACAGATCGGCGGAGTCACTGACGGTTTCACCGGTGTATTTGCCCGAAGTCAGCTGTGACTTACCATCCAATCCCGGGGTGTCACCCTGAATGGAACCCATGAGTGCGTGGTAGCCGTTGATCTTGTGATCCAGTTGCAGTTTGGTTATCCAGCCATCCCCCAGGTCGTGCTCCAACATGGCGAAGACGGTGCGGGTGTATTGCTCCCAACTGCTCCAGTCGGCCGCGTTGTTGAACGAGCGCTTGACGTCGTTGCGATTACCCTGGGCGTCGATCAATGGGAAACTGCCCGACCAGGATGAGCCTTTCGGCAGGCTGTCCTGATAATCGCCGCCGACTGTCAGCAGGGTATCGGGAGACAGGTCGAACTCCATGATGCCGTAGTAAGTCGGGCTTTTGCGCTCGTAGCGGTCCATGAACGAGTGTTTGTCCTGATAGGCGGCGACGGCCCGGCCACGGATATTGCCGGTCTCGGTCAGCGGGCCACTCACATCCAACTCGCTGCGGTAGTTGTCCCACGAACCGGCACCCAGCGTGGCATGACCTTGGAACTCAGAGGTCGGCTTTTTGCGTACCAGGTTGATAGTGGCCCCCAGTGAACCAGCACCGGTCAGCAGGCCAGTCGCGCCCTTGAGTACTTCAACACGGTCGTAGATCGCCATGTCGCTCAGCGTGTTCCCCGCCGAGTAAGCCACGTTGCGTGCGGTGGAAGGGATCCCGTCATATTGGAAGTTGTTGATAGAGAAACCACGAGCGTAGTAGTTGCTGCGCTCAGTATCGAAGGCTGAAACGGTAATGCCCGGCGTGTGGCGCATCACGTCGTCGACACTGTTCAGGCCAAAGTCGTCCATGTGCTGACGCGTGACCACGGTCACCGATTGCGGGGTTTCCTTGGGTGTCAGGACCAGGCGCGTTGCGGTGGCAATCGAGCCTGGCGTATAGGAGCCGGTATTCTCGGTGACGTTACCCAGCATGTTGCCAGTGACTTGCGTCGGGCTCAGCTCCAGCCCACCACCACTACCAGCAGCAGTGACAGTCAAGGTATTGCCATTGAGGTTATAGGTGGTCTGGCTACCGGCCAGCAATGCATTGATGGCCTGCTGTGGCTGCATCTTGCCCTTGACGGCGGGGCTGTTCTTGCCCTGCACATCGCCCGGGCTGTAGAGCACTTGCACATTGGTCTGGCGGCCAAATTCCTGCAGTGCGCTCCCCAGCGACTGTGCAGGAATATTCAACTCGATCTCCTGGGCCTGCACATAGCCTGCAATCGGCATCGACACAGCCAACGCCAGGGTACTGGGCAAGAGGTTGATGTTCAGGGCCCGGCGCATGGATAGCGCTTTGCTCAGGGGGCTGAGACCGAGTCGTGCTGGCATGGATGCTTTCTCTTCTATGTTTTAAGTGGGCAATTCTAAGTGTTTATTGAGTTTAGTTCTCATTACCACTAGTGAGACGTTCCTACTTCGCAAAACCGGAAAAAATTATTCCGGTACTTCATGCAGGCTCCATCTCATGCACCACCTGACCGGCGCGCAGGCGCACCAAATGATCGGCGATGTCGAAATAACGGTCGTCGTGGCTGATCACGATGATGGTCTTGCCCAGGCGTTTGAGGTCCGGCAGCAGCTCGGTGTAGAAGATGCGGCGGAAGGCCGGGTCCTGGTCGGCGGCCCATTCGTCGAATACCAGTACCGGGCGCTCCTCCAGCCAGGCATTGACCAGGGCCAGGCGCTTGCGTTGGCCGGTGGACAGGTCAGTGGTGCTGAACACACCGTCCTTGACGCTGACCTTGTGCGCGATTTCCAGGCGCTCAAGGTATTGGGTGGCGCTGTCCAGGGACTGGGTGGCACTGCCTTGTACCAGGTCATCGAACAGGTAATAGTCGGAAAACACCGTGGTGAACAACTGGCGATAATCGTCGCGCGCTGGGTCGGTCACCGCTGTACCGTTGAGCAGGATCTCACCCGCCTGAGGCGGATACAGGCCCAGCAGCAATTTGATCAGGGTGGTCTTGCCGCTGCCGTTCTCGCCGACGACAAACACGATATCGCCTTGTTTGATGCTCAGGTTGATCGGCCCCAGGTGGAACGGTTGGCTGCCTTCAACCGCTGGCGGGCTGTAGCTGACGCCGCGCAGTTCGAGGCTGTTGACCACCGGCTTCGGCGCTTCACTGTCGTCCATCAACAAGTGGGGCTCGGGCGAAGAAAAGCGCTCCGACAGTTCGCTGATGCGCCCAAAGGCAATCTTCGCCTTGCCAACGACGGGCAAATAGCCCAGCAGGTGTTCCAGCGGGCCTTTCATATACAGCAGTACCAGCACGAAGCCGGTAATCACGGTGGGATCGGGGTTGGGATTGTAGGCCTGCATCGCCAGGGCCAGGCCAATGACCACGAAGAACAGCATCGAGCCAAAGGTCTTGGCCAGGATATAGATGTTGACCGAACGCACCTGGATATCGCTGATGCGGTCTGCGGTTTCCTGAATGCGGTGGGTGTTCATGCGAAACCGCCGTGGGCGGTGCATGCGCAGTTCCTTGGCGCCAGAAGCAATCGCATTGTAGTAACGCTGCAATTCATCTTCGTGGCTGCGGGCCAGATCGAAGCCTTGGATGCCTTTGCCACCGGCGATGAATTGCACGGCGCTGCCGATGATGATTGCGACCACCATCATCAGGAACATCGGCACGGACAGGTAAGCCAGGTAACCCAGGCATCCCAGGGTAACGGTGGCGGCGATGGCCAGGGGCGTGAAGGCAAAGGAAAAATCGCTGATGGTGTCCACGTCGTGGGTCAGCACCGGGATCAGGCGGTGAGAGCGATATTGCTCGATCTGCCCGATGGGCGCTGACAGCACTTTTTCACCCAGGTCCTTGCGCAGGGCGGCAATGATCCGTTGCCCGACGTAGTTGGTGCCGATGTCGGAAATGATCGAGCTGACCAGCGCCACCACGCACAATGCGGCGAAGGTCAACACCACACCCTGGGTCATGCCCCCCGCCGAATGCAGGGCATTGTTAATCGTCGCCAACAGCAAGGTAATGGCCAGGCCGCCCGCCATGCCAAGGGCGACGGACACCGTCACGATGGTGCGAAAGGGCCTGAGCAATGCGAGCAAACCTTTGAAGGCGCCGCGCTTGGGGTCGGTCATAAATACTTCCCGGAAAGTGAAAAAGAGGGGGCTGGGCACACAGACCCTTACCCATGACAAACGAAGCTGTGGCGTGACTATTTAGCGCGGCGTGCCGGGCGGTGGCAGTGGGCGATAAATTGCCCGGGGCCTGGTTCGTTCTTGTTCTGTAGGCGCACGTGTATCAATGCCGTGCGTGGCCCTTTGAGCGAGAGCGAAACACATGACGAAAAAGAACCTGGTGTATGTCTGGTCCCTGAGAAACGCCGCCGCCGACAAGGCGGGGCAACCGGTGGCCTATAAAGACCACGAGCGCTATATGAAATCGGTGCTGGAGTTTCTGGTGGGCTCGCTCAACGACACGTCGCTGGGCGAGGCTTACAACCTCGTAGGCGTGGTGTATGACGACGATGAGCACAACCCGCGGGACCAGCAGTTGGTGGCGGACTATGGCTTTGCTTACCAGCCGGGTCGCCAGTGGTTGTACCCGGCGGATTTGCGTGTGCAAGGCACGTTGGTCAATGACCTGCTGCTCAGCGTGCCGTCGACCTATCGTCGCCTGCCACGGGGCAGCGCCGAACATGTCGCCGGCAAGCAGGATTTCGAGCGTCGGCTGCATGACACCCTGGTGGAGTTGAAGGCTGACATCGTGGTGCTGGATGGTTTGCTGGTGATCCTCGACGAACTGGTGCGCCCGGGTGCGCCGTTTGCACGGCGCATCATGAACATTCATCCGGGCATCACCCGCCTCGAGTCGCCTTACGAACGCCGTGGGGCGTACGCCACCTGGAATGCGCTGTACGGCGCACGTGGGCAGGCGATTACCGACTGGGCAACCAAGGCGACTCAGGCGTGCGAGCCGTTGTATTGGACCGGTGCGTCATTCCACTACGTGGATAACGGCATCGACTCGGGAGAGGTGTTCCACGACGTGCTCAAGACCGAGATTTCGCCCGAGGACACCATCCTTGAGTTGCGCTGGAACAACTTCAACAACAGCCTGTTCCCGGCATTGCATGAAGGCTTGGAGCTGTTGGCCAAACAAGGCTGAACCCTGTAGGAGCGAGCAAGAACTAGGCGTCCCCCTCGCTCCTACAAGGTATTAGAGTTCGCGTACTACCCGGAACCCAATCCAATCCCCCCGTGTTTGCGGGTAGATGTTGTTGCGATTGCCCGAGCGTGAAAACACCGGCGCCTCGCCCCAGTCATTGCCGCGAATCTGGTAGGCCTCGCAGTTGGGCTCCACCCAGGCACTGCCATCAGTTGGCGCGCCGACGTAGTTCGGATGCTCGCAATCAGCCACCCGCTCATACACATTGCCGTGCATGTCATACATGCCAAAGGCATTCGGTGGGTAGCTGCCCACGGGCGACGAATAGCTGTAGCCGTCCGCCGGGCCGTAGGTGTTGGCGTGCTGGGCGATGCTGTAGCCCTTGCCTTCGTCGAACGGGAAGGGGAACGGGCCGGTGGTGCCGGCGCGGGCGGCGTATTCGCGTTGGGCTTCGCTGACCATCTGGTACGTGTGCCCGGTCTTCTTCGACAGCCAGCTCACGTACTGCTTGATGTCGTCCATGTCCATGCACACCGCCGGCTGACGTGGCCCCTGGGGGTAGCGCGGCTTGCTGGCGATGCATTCGCGGCCGGGGCGGTCGTCGCCATTGGCGATCTTGACTCCGGTCTGGCGCACGTAGCTGTCCCATTCGCCGGCGGTGATGTGGAAGCGGCTCATGGCGAACGGCTTGGCGAAGGTCACGGCATGCATGGGGCCTTCGTCGGGCTCGCGGCCCACTTCGTCTTCCGGGGTACCCATGGTGAAGGTGCCGGCGGGCAGCACCACCATTTCCGGGCAGTCCTTGCAGTCTTTGAAGACCTTGCCCGGTTGTGGGGCGGCGGCATGGGCCAGGCCGGGCAGCAGGGCGCCGCACAGGGCGGTGAGTGCCAGTGCGGTGAGCGGTTTGAGTCGGGATGGCGTCATGGAGGCGTCTCGTTCAAAGGGAAAAGGGGTCATAACCGCTGGCTCAGCAGGGTCATGAAGCGCTGGATCTCATCGGAGTTGTTAAGCAGGCCCGGCGAGGTGCGAATCACCGGGCCAACGTCACGGTCCACCGCGTCCACCACCACGCGGTTTTTCATCAGGTAGGCCGCGACGGCATCGCTGTCCTGGTTCTTGACCCGAAAGAAGGTGAAACCTGCTGACAGCTCGGGGCTGCGCGGCGTGACCAGTTCGATCTGCGGGTGGGCCAGCAGTTGGTCCTTGAGTTCGGTGTTGAGGGCATGGATGCGTGCCTGCACCGCTGCCTTGCCCAGTTGCAGGTGCAACTTGAAGGCTTCGTCGGCGGCCCAGCGATGTTCGAAGGCGTGGTAGCCGCCTGGCGTCATGGTCGTGGCGAAGTTTTTGTCTTCGGAGAAGGTCGGAATCATCGGCGTGACGTATTTGTTTTCGGTCTCGCGGGCGCACACCAGGCCGGTGCCCCGCGGGCCGAACATCCACTTGTGGGTGCCAGCGATGAAGAAGTCGCAGTGCATAGCGGGGAAGTCGAGGTCTTCCACGCCGAAGCCGTGCACACCATCGACGATATAAAGCAGTCGGTCCGGCTCGTCGCGGTTGCGGTTGTGTTCGTCCACCAGCTTGCCGATCTCACCGATGGGCAGTTTTACGCCGCTGCCGGATTGCACCCAGGTCATGCCCAGTACACGGGTGTTGGGGCGAATGTTGCGCTGGATATTGCCCAGCACTTCATCGGCCGAGACCTGATTGGGGTTTTTGAACAGGCGTATCTTGCGAACCTGGGTCTGCTCCTTGCGTACCCGGAAGTCCAGGCTGAACTCGGTAGCGTAATGCTCATGCACCGTGGTGAGGATTTCCTGGTCGGCGCGCACCTTGATCCCGCCATAGATCATCGCCAGCCCTTCGGACGTGCTGCCGGTCAGGGCGATCTGCGCTGGCGTGGCGTTCAGGTAGCGGCCGGCCCACTCGCGTACCTGGCCCTCACGCTTCCAGGTTTCCTGCAGGTCCCAGTCCATGGCCAGGCCAGGGTTGCGGTCGATCTGTTGGCGGTAGCGTTCGATGGCCTCGCGCACGGGCCTGGGGTGCGAGGCCACCAGGAAGTTGGAAAAATGCAGGTAATTGGGGTCCTGGTTGAACAGTTGTTTCAATCCCGTCCATGGGTCGTTCGTGGCGGCGGCGACTGCCTGAGGCAGCAACGCGGTGCCCAGCGGCAGGCTCGCGGCAAAGACGCCGGCCTGCTTGAGAAATGTACGGCGGTCGGTCATGGACTTACTTCGTGGTGGTTAGCGGTTGGCCAAGGGTTTGGCGGCTTTTTGGACCTGGTCCCACACCCGCAGGAAGTTGCCTCCCCACAGCTTGGCGATATCGGCTTCGGAGTAGCCGCGCTGGATCAGTTCGGCAGTGACGTTGCGCACCTCGCCGACGTTCTCCCAGCCCTGGAGGCCGCCGCCGTCGTTGAAGTCCGAGGCAATGCCGACATGATCGATGCCGATCTTGCGCACGGTGTAGTCGATGGCGTCGCCGAGGTCCTTGAGGGTGGCCTTGGGCTCTTCCTCGAGAATGCCGTACAGCGCGCTGGCGTATTGGCCGAAGCGTTGCTCGGGCCAGGCGGCAATGATTGCATCGCCGGGCATCAGGGCCATGGCCAGATTCGGCAGTGGCGGCAGGTCGAACCGTGCGCGCAAGGTATTGAGCTTGTCCTGGGTCGGCTGGCTCAAGGGGCGCAGGTAGGCGGGGAAGCCCACCACCTGCACCACGCCGCCACTGTTCTTGATCAGTTGCAGTTCCTTGTCGCTGAGGTTGCGCGGGATATCCACTGACGCCCGAGGCGCCGAATGGGACGCCACCATCGGCGTGCGGCTCAACTGCGCGACCTGCTCCAGGGCCTTGGTCGACATCTGCGACACGTCGATGATCACCCCCAGGTCATTGAGGCGATGCACCGCTTGCTGGCCGATCGGCGACAGGCCTTCAAGGGCGTCGGGGGAGTCATTGAAAAACGGCAGCGGGCGCGACGAGTCGGACCAGGCGTTATTGCCGATGTAGCTGAACCCGAACATGCGCATGCCGCGTGCGGCCCACAGGTCCAGCTGGTTCAGGTCATTGCCCAGGGGGTAGGCGTTGAGCATGCTGATAAAAATCGCGAACTTGCCTTCGCCGTGCAAGCGGCGCATATCGTCCGGGGTGTAGGCGATGCCCACCTGGTTGGGAAAGTCGCGCACCATGCCGGAGATGATCTTATAGCGCACCTCCTGCTCGTGGCGGGCCTCTTCGACAAAACCATCGGTGGGTTTGTGCGGAGCGTTATCGCCGTTCCAGATTTCCGGCCAGCCGAAGATCGTCAGCGCGGCGCCCGACAATCGGCCGCGGGCGGCCTTGGCCAGGTCGAACTGGCCGCTGCCATCCTTGTCGGCCTCATTGCCCGCCGTGCCGAAATCCAGGGGCAGGGTGATGTGGCTGTCAAATGACAACAGGCGGTCCTGCATTTCATTGGCCTGCTTGATCACCTCCAGCGAGTAGCCGGCGTTGCCCTTGAACCACTGATCCCAGACCAGCAAGCCAGCCCCGGCGCCGATAGCCAGGGCCAGCGGCAGGCCGATATACAGCGCCTTTTTCGAACGTGATTTTGTCATTGCCATCTCAGTCAGTTGAGGCCTTTGCTATCAGGGAAGGACGAGCGATGACGGGGGAAATTTAGGTGGCGGGGGCAGGGCGGTAAATTTCATCGGGTTGCAAACGTTCTAGCTCTGATCAAGCCGTTTCCTAAGGTAGCCAATGACAATCTCTCGACGTGGGTTCATCGCAGGCCTGGCGCTGACCGGTGCAGCGGTGCCTGCGGCCTTTTATGCCCATCGCGAGTTGACGCGGGAAGACGAGTTTCCCATCACCCCCGGCGAAGCTACGGTCGACCTCGCTGACACCCAGGGCCAGCACCTGGCGAACACCCTGCGGGGCGTCTGGAGCCTGCGCCTGGAAGGCCGCGATGCGGGCCTTGCGCGCCTGCCGCTGCAAGGCCTGGAGTTGCTGCTGGACATCGCTCCCCGTGGGCGTGGCCTGCGCGGTTACCTGGACACCGCCGAGCAGCTGCGTGCGGACGGCGAGCCGCGCTACCGCGTCTTGGGTGATGTGCTGACGGGCGAGGGCGCCGTGCTCTATTGGCGCTTGATCGACCGCGATTCCGCCGGCGGTGTGCCGGCCTATGAATTCAAAATGACCCTAGATGAAGTCTGGGCCGATTTCAGCAATGCCGGCAGCGCCACCCTCAGCGGGCACATCCTCGATCTTGAGCGGCCCTTGGCGCTGACCGAACGCGACAACCGTTTTATCGCCCACAAACAACTGTTCCCCGAAGCCCGCCAGCGCATCGGTCTCAACCCGACCTTGCTGGCCTGGCTGGTTTCCCCCGAGCATCGGCTGTTTCACCAACTGTGGCACGCCACCCGCGACCAGTGGCACAAGCTCTCCGAAGAAAAACGCGAGGCCCTGCGTGGCATCGGCTGGCAACCCGGGCCCCGTGGCCAGGAGCGCGACGCTCGCGGCAAGCGCAAGGACCGCAATGGGTCGGGCATCGACTTCTTCTTCATGCACCGCCATATGCTTGGCACCGCACGCTCCATGCAGGACTTGCCGTCCTGGCCGCAATTTCCCGAGCCGCAACCGCCGTTGGAGCGTGATCGCCTGGGCTTTGTGCGCTACTTCGACAACCACGACGGTTTCGCGCTGCCGCCCTGTTGGTCAGCGCCGGATGATGCCGACTACACCCAGTGGGTCAGCGATATCAAGGCCGCCCAGACCTACCACAGCAATTTCCAGGTGTGGGAATCCCAATACCGCGACCCGCGTTACCTGGCCAAGTTGACCCTGGGCCAGTTGGGCTCGGAAATGGAACTGGGCCTGCACGACTGGCTGCATATGCGTTGGGCCTCGGTGCCCCGCGACCCGTCCAACGGCGCCCCGGTACCCTTCGCCCGTGACCCCGCGGACTTTGCCCCACGTTGGTATGCGCCGGAGAACGACTTTCTGGGCGACCCGTTTTCATCCCATGTAAACCCGGTGTTCTGGCATTTCCACGGCTGGATCGATGACCGCATCGAAGACTGGTTTCGCGCCCACGAACGCTTCAACCCAGGCGAGGTGAGCCGCCTGGAAGTCAACGGCGTAGCCTGGTTTGCACAGGGCCGCTGGGTTGAAGTAGGCGACCCTTGGCTGGGACCGGACACCCATGGCTGCAGTACCACACCGGGGCTGCAACGAGGGCGTTCGATGGAAATGGATCCGGAAGTCATGAAGCTGGCCCTGCGCATTACCTTCGGCGCCGATGAGGACGTGCTCAAGGGGTTGTTCAAGCGCGTGCCGCGGCGGCCGTGGTATGCCCGACATTTGAAGGTCACGCACACGCTTTAAAACGTGTTGCAGGCGCTCTAGGTCACCGATATCGCTGCCGAATACAGCCCGCTGACACTTCGAGGATCCCCTATCTTGTTGATCAGGTATAACTCGTTGAATTCAGACACCGTGTACCCATCGGCCTTTTTGAGCGGCTGGAACAAATGGCTGGTCTGGCCACTATTGAGTGCACGCTCCATACCGCTGCGCATGTCCGCCTCCTTGGAGAATTTGACGAGCCCGAAGTTGGGGTCATAGTAAAACCAGATCTTTTGGTCCTTCGTGATTTTGACGCCAGCGGTAACACCGTGCTTTGAATTGCTGATAAGAAAGGCTTTGGAGGTGGTGGCCGTTGCCAAATCCGAGATGATCCTGTCGCAGGTCGCACTGCGGGTGAGCTGCCCAGAGTGAAAATCATCTCTGAGGGTGTTTTGAAATCTCTCCAGGCTGTCGCGGAACCTTTCAGTATTAGGGTGTTTGGGGTGCGCCAGACTGAGGAAGAAGTTGCTGATCAAGGTGTTTTCCGAGCCATCGAGCATGGCCATAGCCATGGTATTCGCCAACGCGGCGCAGCCGCCCTCGGATGCAACGTTGACCTGGCTCAGGTAATACCCTTGCGGCATGGCGATCAAAGTGCCATGGGCGGCGGTCATGTCATCAGCGAATTTTCTGCTTAGCTCTAAGCTGGTTTCCATTGCTCGTTTTTGCAAATGCTTGAACAGAGCCCCGACTTCGGCAGACGTCAGCTTCGGGTCCAGTATCAGTTCGCGCAATTGATGCATTTTCATTGTCGGTGAGAAGCCGTTGATCCCGTCCGGAGCCCCCCTTGCGAGCGCCTCTTCGAACTGCAATTGTTCTGGCGTCGCGGGCTTGCCGGGCAATGGCTTTGTGGGCGGAATGAGCTTTTCGTAGAGTGTTTTGACTTTGCCTGGCAGCGCCTCCAGCTCGTCGATACGCCTGGACAGGCTACCCAGTACCTCGGGTGACGCGGTGGCGTCCGTGGCCAGTTTTTTCAACTGAGTGATGCCCAGCTCTGCTGAATAGCCAGAAATGCTGGCCGGGGCGAGCGTGTTGTACCCCTGATTGAATGCCGCGTGGCCTGTGGTGGTTGCTTTTGCTGCGTCAACTGCGTCGTTGAAGGCCTCCGGTATGGGTATGCCGGGTTTTGCCGGGTTGAACCAGTTGGCGACCCACTCGCTGAGGGTGCCGTTGATTTCACCCTGGGTTGCCAGGACTCTCGGCGTGAAGCCATTCACCGGCGTGCCGTAGGGTTGACGGGTGATGGGGTCGTAGTGGTGCCACTGATCGTTTTTGAATACCACAACACTATCAACCGAGCGCCCGCCGGAGGTGATCGAACCGAGCAGTGCATTGCCATGCTCCTGGCTGATAGCCTTCAACCAATCATGGGCTTTATCCGTGTTTCGTATGTTGGCCAGCCACGCGGTGCTTTTGGTCAACCCTTTGCTCAGCAGGTTTGCGCCGCCAATGGCCAGGTCAGCCAGCCCGTCCAGAGGGTTGAAGTTGCTCAAGGTGACCATGCCGATGACTTTGCCCGTTCGCGCGACCTTGGTGGCAAGGGATGCGGCACTGCCGGCGACCTTGGTGAGTTTGCCGATATTGGCCGCGCCCGCTGTGAGAAAGCCAAACACATCCAGGGCCAAGTCAAACCCGCCCTCGACGTTGTTGCCTTTTTTAAAGTTTTCAATTGCCGAGCGGAAAGGAATCAAGTTCATGAAGAAATCGTTTACCTGATTGATTTTCTCGTTCGCCAGGTCCTGGGTCGTCTGCCCTCTGGCGTATTTCTTGATATCCGGGTCATCGAGATTGAAATGCTCAACGAAGGCATCAGCAATGTCTTGCGTGCGGTCGGTAGCAAAACTATCAATAGCTGCGTCAGTTGCGCCGGCGCGTTCGTTTGCGTGGTCGGCACTGACGCTTTTGGGGACGAACACGCTGGTGTTGAACGCTACATTCGCCTCCCTGGATTCACGTTCTTTCAGCGCCCACATTTCAATGGGCACGATTTCGCCTTTGGTCGGGTCGATACGGTAGCCGCTGGATTGCCCGTCGCGTTCAATTTTCACCAGCAGGTTTTTTTCATACACCGGGTCGGACTTGCTCCAGAAACCCAACTCAGTGGATGAGTTTCGATAATACGTAACTTTGCCGTACTCAAAGTTTCTACGGTCTTCCAGGGGGAGCTGCGCGATCAGGTGTTTGACCGTCGTGGCGAGGGCGATCTTTTTCTTCTTGATTGTTTCCTCAAAGCGCTTTTCGAAGTTATCGCTCACACCAAATCGGTAGCGGGCGTTCAAGTCGTTGATCGGTACACGTTTGTTCGCGGCTTCAAAGAGATAGGGCAATCTCAGATCCATCATTGCGATGTCGAGCATCGAATGCAGGCCGGGTAGCCATGTGTGTGCCTTGTTCTGCCCTCTGCGCGGAATGTTGCTGGTCTTGATCAGTTTTTGTTTGAACAGATCACCCAGGTCGCCATACCGTTCCACCAGTACGGCCATGGCCATCTTTTCTCGGGTGGGCAATTCCAGATCCAAGGCGGCAGAGGCGCCTAGCATGTCCTGCTGTCGGGCTGTGAAGGTGGTTTTCAGGGTTTCCAGCTCTTGCACGGTGTATTGCGTGTCGTCCTTGCGGGCAATTACGTTATGGCAAACCCCCCAATCTACCAGCGCTGCTGTACGAGCTTGCGCAGCCGCCTCGGGTTGCGCCACCCTTGCATGTTCGCCTTCCTGCATCACTTGGGCAAACGTCATGTTCGGGACTTTCCCCGGCGTACTCGCTTCAATGCTCGCCACGGTAATGACCAGGTTCAGCCAGGCTGGGCTGCCGTGCCTCACGGAGGGCGGTATGTCTTTGATCAGGTAAACAGGGGCCTTCTTGGCCAGCAACACATACGCAGCCACTTTGGACAGCACAGGGCTGATCCTGCCACTGTCGACCAAATGCTTGCTCAACGTATCCAGCACTGTAGACGCGGGTTTGCCCCAGTGGCGCGCGTGCGCCAGGTCAAACCCCGCCACGTTATTACGTTGAGGGGCGGTAATGGATTCGGGGTCCAGTTGCAACTGAATGGCAGCCATCAGGTAGTCGGTGGCGCTGTTGGCAGTGGCGATACCGCCGGATTGCTCCTGCAGGTGTTTACCCAGCGTTTGGCCTGCGGAGGAACTGAGCAGGGCCTCCAGTGCTTGCGCGGGGTCACTTTGTACCTCGGGGGTTAGCGGGTGCTGGGCCAGCAAGGCATCCAGGGCGTTCAGGTAGTCAGACCTCATGGAGATAATGCGTAGTCGGCTCTGCTCAGCCTGGCTCAGGGGTATTGACCACGACAACGCGCCACCAAAATTACCCATCGGCTGCGTCAGGGCTTCCTGTTTCACCGTCTTTATCAGCTCGGTCAGCGAAAGTTGGGTGGTAGGTATCGGCCAGCCCTTGGCCCTGATAAAGCTCTCCAGTGTCGCGCCTTCACTGGGGCGCACAGGGAACGATGAGTCAGGATGAATATCCAGGGGGGCTCTCAAGGCAGCCAGTATCGCTTGAGGCGTGGTGTTCACATCCAATTGCTTCGCGATGTCTCCGAGTTTCGTGGTCAGCGTTTGCAGGTCGTGTCTGTCGCCGAACCCTTCCTTGTAGGTTTTCGGTGCAGGCGCGTGCGTCGCGCCAGCCAAGGCAGGGGGAGTGGTTAGCGGCTCGATCAGCGGTGGCTGGCGAGGTGGCCCATCGGGCTTGGTAGAGTGGAAAGGGACGTCATACCAGTGGGGGTTGGCTTGCTTGGTCGTACTGAGCATGGGCGGGGACCTGTAAGGCGAATATCCAATAGGCAAGTTTCCTGAGGAGTGCGTCTGAATTTCAGACGCATTGTTGGGTGAAGGAAAAAGCTGCGAGAGTTCCGCTCGGGCAAAGGATGGAGTGTGACCAATAGCGACATGCGGTTAGTCGCGTTTCGGTGGTCTGGACACCCTTCAGGCTCGCTCTTGTTCCCGTAATTGCGCACTCATCTCATCGCAACTGCATGACCAGTCGCTGAGCCATTGCGGCATCGGCGGCGAGGTGTCGTCCAACCCCAGCTCGCGGACGAACTCGGAAGGGGGCAGGGTGCCCTTGGCGGAGCGAAACAACCCACGCATCACCACCACGCCGACCACTCGCCCATTGCTGACGAAACGGTGCTCCATCAGGTTCCACTTGTGGTCCCAGCCGAGAATGCGAGTGTGCACTTCGAATGCTTCGAACAGCTTCAATTCCCGGCGAAACTTGCCCCAGGTATCGCCGACTATCGGCATGGCCTTGTGGCGCAGGGCCACGCGAAAGGCGCCGGTGCGCAGCACAAAATCCATGCGCGCCACGTCGGCCAGCGTGAAATATCGGCCATTGGTGACATGCCGGTTCAGGTCCAGATCCAGGGGCCAGACCCGCATGCGCACCACTGTGGTGGCCAGGCCATGGACCGGTTTGCGCCAGGGGCGGCGCAACAGCATATGCAGTAATCGAAACCAGAGATTCATAAAGACGCCAGACAGTTGATCAATGGCTGCACTGTACGGAGCCGGAATCGGCTAAGGTAGATGCGTAAATGACTTATTACATGCGAAAAGTGCAAGCTGGAGTTTTTACATGCACGTCACCTTGCTCCTGGCGGACCAATGCTCCGCTGCCAGTGCCACCCTGGCCATGGAAATGCTCAGCGCGGCCAATCTCTTCGCCGACAGCCCGCCCTTCGAGGTGACGCTGGCGTCCCTGGACGGCCTGCCGGTGACGGCGTGGGGCGGGCAATGCCTGCAAGTGCAGGGTTCACTGGCGCAGATCGCGCATACCGACCTGGTGCTGATTCCCGGTTTTCTCTTTACCCTCAAAGAAGCCATGCCGACGTTCGCCACCTACGGCCCCTGGTTGCGTGAGCAGCATGGGCAAGGCGCTGTGTTGGCTTCGATGTGCACGGCGGCGTTCATGCTGGCCGAGACGGGGTTATTGCACGGCTTGCGTGCGACGACCCACTGGGCATTTGCCGGGTTCTTCCGGCGTCGATATGCCCAGGTCAGCCTGGATGAGCGGCAGATCCTCTGCGAAGAGAATCGGCTGGTCACGTGCGGTGGCGCCACGGCGGCGATGGATTTGATGCTGCACCTGATCCGCCGTTTCGGCTCGCCGGAGCTGGCTCATACCTGCGGCAAGTACTTGCTGATCGATGCCGGGCGCACCGAACAGTCGGCCTATGCGATGTGGTCGTTGCCCAAGAGCCACGGTGATGCGCAGATCCTGCGTGTGCAACATTGGTTGGAGCAGCACTTTGCGCAGTCGTTGGTGATCGACGAGGTTGCCCAGCGCTTTGGCTTTGGCGTGCGTAATTTCAAGCGGCGCTTCAAGGACGCCACGGGCTCTACACCGATTGGTTATCTGCAGAGCCTGCGTCTGGAGCGAGCCAAGCAGATGCTTGAGTCGACACGTATGACGCTCGATAGCATCACGTATGCGGTGGGTTATGAAGACAGTAATTCGTTTAGGCGGTTGTTTCAGCAGCGGGTGGGGATGCTGCCGGCGGCGTATCGCAAGAAGTTCCTGATCGCCCAGGGTGTGAAGACGACCTGATACACCCACGATCCCAATGTGGGCGTTGGCTTGCCTGCGATGGCGGCCTGACGGCGTGTGATGTAGAGACTTTGCAAATCGAAGACGAAAAAAAACCGGCTGATCAGGCCGGTTTGGGGTGTCCCGCCAACAGTGCGGGGTTATACGTGGGTGCTCAGCAGACGCTCGGCACCCCCTTCAGCGAGACCACGTTCCTGCAAGCGATCAGCACCGCCTTCAGCCAGGCCACGTTCCTGCAAGCGATCAGCACCGCCTTCAGCCAGGCCACGTTCCTGCAAGCGATCAGCGCCGCCTTCAGCCAGACCACGTTCTTGCAGGCGATCCGCGCCACCTTCGGCAACACGGGTTTCTATCAGGCGATCCGCGCCGCCTTCAGCGACAACCGGGTGGGCAAAAGCGTTTGCAGCGAGTACCGAGAAAGCGAGGCTAAGCAGGATTTGGCGTTTCATGATGGTGTGCTCCGAGTATTTAAGTTGGGTGCCGTTTGGCATGGGTTTGATGTTACGCGTTGCATTTTTTAAGAGAACTTCATTGCGCTGATGGTGACTATCGATGCCAACGATGGTCCCGCTGGCGGGACCATCACTGCGACCGTCATGGCATTTGCGGCAGTTCGTTGGGGCGCAGGTCAAACACCAGCACTTCGGCGTCTTCGCCATGGCTCAAGCGGATCTGGCGTTCGTCCCGTACGCGTACACCGTCGCCTTCCTGCAAGCGCTGGCCGTTAAGCTCAATGCTGCCGCGCGCCACATGGATGTAGGCGTAGCGATCCGGTGCCAGTTCCAGGCGGGCACTTTCGTCAGCGTCGAACAGGCCGGCATACACCCGTGCGTCCTGGCGCACTTTCAGCGAACCGTTGGCACCCTCTGGCGAGATGATCAACTGCAAGCGCCCACGTTTTTGCGCTTCAGTGAAATGCTCTTGCTGATAGCGCGGTTTGGCGCCGGCTTCGTTGGGCACGATCCAGATTTGCAG
Source organism: Pseudomonas sp. CCI1.1 (assembly GCF_034348165.1). Taxonomy (NCBI): domain Bacteria; kingdom Pseudomonadati; phylum Pseudomonadota; class Gammaproteobacteria; order Pseudomonadales; family Pseudomonadaceae; genus Pseudomonas; species Pseudomonas sp. CCI1.1. The sequence continues at coordinate 1,737,503 of NZ_CP133780.1, read as the reverse complement.
GAAGTGCACGCCGTGACGCTGGCTGTGGTTGAACTCGCTGTGGGCCACGCCGCTGCCCGCGCTCATCAGTTGCACATCGCCGGGGCGGATCACCGAGCCGGTGCCCAGGGTGTCTTTGTGCTCCAGCGCACCTTCGAGCACGTAGGAGAAGATCTCCATGTCGCGGTGCGGGTGCTGGCCGAAGCCTTTGCCTGCGGCGACGCGGTCATCATTGATCACCAGCAGGTCGGAAAAACCCTGTTCCTTGGGGTTCCAGTAGTTGGCGAATGAGAAGGTATGAAACGACTTCAACCAACCGTGATTGGCGGCGCCGCGTTCGGAAGCTTTGCGAAGGGTCAGCATGGTCCAGTCCTCAAGTGAGCGCGGGCTGCGAGATGCAGGGCGCTTGCGTTGAGAAGAAGGTTAATGGTTAACGAATGATTGATTAAGAAGATGAAAATAGAATAACTGTCGCTTTCAGGTTGACAGTTAAAGTCGTGCCATAATGCTCGCCGCACTCCTTCTCGATGGACATTTCCCGCTTATGAAAACCGTGGCCATGGCGCTGTTCCCGGACTTCCTGCTGCTCGACATGGCCGGGCCGCTGGAAGTGTTTTCGATTGCCAACCGCTACCTGCCAGCGGCCGATCACTACCAGATCCTGACCATCGGCACTGAGCCCGGCCCGTTGCAGGCCTCCAATGGCGTGAGCGTGCAGACCGACCTGCTGTTGGAACAGGCCCAGGCGGCTTATGACTTGCTGTTGGTGCCGGGCGGCCCCGGCGCCTATAACGAATGCCACCCCGCGCTGTTACCGTGGCTCAAAGCTGCGGCGCCACGGGCTCGGCGTATTGGCTCGATCTGCACCGGCGCTTTTGTGCTCGGCCACGCAGGCTTGCTCGACGGGCACCGCGTGACCACCCATTGGCACTACACCGAGCGGTTGATCAAGGCGTTTCCCAACGCCATCGTCGAAACCGACCGCATCTATTTGCAGGACGGGCGCCTGATCACCTCTGGGGGCGTCACTGCGGGTATCGACCTGGCCCTGTCGGTCGTGGCCCAGGACCATGGCAAGCAAGTGGCGGTGGACGTAGCCAAGGTGCTGCTGGTGGTGATGAAACGCCAGGGCGGCCAGGCCCAGTTCAGCCCGATGACTGCCGCCGTGGCGCCCCAGGAAACCCCGATCACCCGTGTGCAGAACCACGTCCTGGCGCATCTGGATCAACCCTTTACCATCGAGTCCATGGCTGAGTTGGCCGGGATGAGCGCGCGCCACTTTGCGCGGCTGTTCGCCAAGGACGTGCAGATGACGCCCATGGCGTTCCTGCAGGGCGCGCGTATCGACCGGGCCCGGCACCTGCTGGAAACCACCGACCTGCCGCTCAAGACCGTGGCCTTCCACGCCGGCTTTGGCAGCGTGCGGCATATGCGCTTTCTGTTCAGCGAAAAGCTCGGGCTGAACCCTACCCAATACCGACAACAGTTCAGTTAACGACACCCTGTCCGTCTCAGGCACCCGATTGTCCGTATTGCTCCCCGTGCCAGCATTGTCCTGTCATCGCCAACTGGCAAGATAGCGTCGAGCCCATGGAAAAGGATGCGCAGGCACTCAAGCACGGGTGTTTCAGCGCTGTGACGGACATGCAAAATGGTACGGCGGTGAGCTTTGGCCCCTACACCTTTCATCGGCAGCAGCGCCTGGTCAGCAAGGCGGGTTGGCCGGTGCCGCTGGGCGGGCGAGCCTTGGATATTCTCGCGGTACTGCTTGAAGCGCCCGGGCACTTCATCAGCAAGGCGACCTTGATCGAACGGGTGTGGCCCAACAGCGTCGTCGAGGACAGCAACCTGCGCGTGCACATCGCCGCGCTGCGTCGTGCGCTGGACGGCCAACGCTGGATCCTCAATCACCCCCAGCGCGGTTACTGCTTCGCTGCGCCTGCGCAGGACGCGCTGCCGACGCTGCTGCCTCAGCACAACCTGGCTGCACGGCTCAGCCCGGTGAGGGGGCGTGATGAACTGGTGGGCGTGCTGGCGCGACGGTTGGCCGCGCAGCGGTTGCTGACCCTCACCGGTGTGGCCGGCATTGGCAAGAGCACGCTGGCCCTGGCCCTGGCCGAGCGGGTATTGCCGCGTTATCGCGACGGCGTATGGTGGGTCGATATGGCCGCTGTGCAAGCGCCAAGCGAGCTGCTCGATAACCTGGCCAGGGTCTTGCTGTTGCATTCGGCGCCCGCCAGCCTCAACGAACTGGGCCGGCGTCTGGCATCGCGTCAGTTACTGCTGATACTCGATGGCGCCGACCTGCTGCTGGGCGCGTGTCGACAGCTACTGCGTGCGCTGCGTGAGATGGCGCCTGGCATCAGCGTGCTGATCACCAGTCGTGAAGCCTTGTTGGCCCCTGGCGAGTGGGTGGTGCGCGTGCCTCGGCTGGCGATGCCGGCGCCGTCGGCCAATGTCGAACAGGCGATGGCCTGTCCTGCGGTGCAACTGTTCGTGGCGCGCGCGCGTGCCAATCAGCAGGGGTTTGATTTGCGGCCTCAGGATGTGGCGCCGCTGCGCGACCTGTGTCGGCGCCTGGATGGCCTGCCGTTGGCCCTGGAATTGGCGGCGGCCCAGGTGGATGCGTTGGGCATCGGCGGTGTGCAGATGCAAGTACGCACGGGCTTGCAAGTGCTGGCCCGTGGGCGCCGCACGGCGGTGGCGCGCCATCGATCACTGACCGCGGCCCTGGATTGGAGCTACGAGCGCTTGAGCCTGCCGCAGTGCTGGCTGTTTCTGCAATTGAGTCTGTTCAAGATGGCAGTCACCTTACCCACCCTGAGTGACCTGGTGGCCGGTACCGAGCTCGAACATGCCGACCTGTCTTACCTGCTGGCGCGCCTGGTCAACGTCTCGCTGCTGAATGTCGAGCCCGGCCTGGGCCCGCCGCGCTATCGCCTGCTCAACTGCGTGCGCAGCTACGCCTTGGGGCAACTGCGGGACCCGCGCCAGGTCGAGCGTTTGCAACAAGGCTATGCGCCTTGCCTGGGCGCGTTCTCAGGCCGGCCGCTTGTCCTGCAACTCGTCGAGCAGGCAGCGCACGCGCAGTAGATCCCGGGTGGCGAAGCCTTCGCTGAAGCGTGCATGGATTGAACTGAGCAAGTCCCTGGCGAGCTGAATGCGCCCTTGCTGTTGCCACAGTAGCGCCAGGGATGCGCCGCAGCGTAGCTCCCAGGCCAGAGCGCCTTGCTGGTGCGCCAGGCCCAGCGCCTCCAGCAGCAGGGTTTGCGCGGCGTGCTCATCCTCTAGCTGCAAGGCGTACACCCGCAGAATCTCCGGGGCGCACCAGCCCGCAGCGCCACTGCGCGCGCGTTCCAGGGTTGGCACATCCACAGCATGGGTGCCGAAGGTGATCAAGGTGTCTTGGATCAGGCCCAGGCCCTGCCAATCCGGTTGGCCAAGAATACCGGCGTAATGCCCGGCCCAGGTCTGGAACAACTGCACAGAATGCTTGTGCGACTGCTCCAGCAGCAGCCTTTGCAGGGCTTGGGCGTCGTCTTCGGCGCCGTTGTAGCGGGCGATCACCACTCCAGCCAGGGCCAGGGTGTAGCAGATCGAGGTGCCGTGGTTGATCTGTAGCGCAAGCTCCAGCGCCTGGCTGGCGGTGCGCCAGGCGCGCTCGGGAAAACCCTGTAACCACAGGATTCGCGCCAGCACGGTCAAGGAGGCGACGCTCTGGTCGTATTGCACGCCAACCCCGAGGGCAAAGCGGTTCACGTGACCACTTTGGGACATACGCTGCAGCACCTGCTCGGCGTGGTGCCTGGCAAGAGCCTGGTTCCCGGTGTAATGCTGGCCCAGCGCACGCAGCCGCTGGGCGCTCAGGTCCAGCAACGGCTCGGTGCGTGGGTCCAGGCGATCAAACTGCAGGCTCAGCTCCTGCGCAGGGCCATAGCGCCCGGCGCACAGGTTCACCGCCATCAGCCCGGAGACCGAGCGCAACTGGCCTGCACGGTCCTGGTGCATCTCGGCCAGGCGCGCAGCCCCCTCAAACGCCGCGATGGTCCGAGGCGCAGCGCCCATGGCGTGATAGGACAGGCTGCCCAGCGCCAATTGCAGTTGCAGGGTCAATTGCGTGCAGGGCGCGCTGACCTGGCCGATCAGCGCCAGCGCCTGGTCCACATAGCCGCCGTGCTCACGCAGCAACGACAATTCTTGCCACAGCGGCATCGCGCTGACCGTCAGGCGGATAGCCAGCAACTGCGCACCGCCCTCGGCAAAGCCCCAGTCGAGGGCGGCACGCACGTCTTCGCGCAGCGGTGCGTAACGGTCGATCCACGGCTGTGTGGCGATCAAATCCCAATCGCCCTGGGCCTGTTCCATCAGTGCCAGGCAGCGGGCGGCGTGGCGCTCTCGCGTGGCATGCAGCTCGCAGGCCTGGCTGAGCTTTTCCAGGGCATAGGTGCGGGTGATGTCCAGCAGGCGATAGACCATCTCGTCATCGCTGGCCTCCACATTCAACAACGACTTGGCCACCAGTTGCGTAATCGAGCCCAGCACTTCGGCGGGGGCCACCTGCTCTCCGGCGATTACCGCCGCTGCGCTGGCCAGGCTGAAGCCGCCACGAAAGACCGCCAGGCGGCGCAGGCAGATTTGTTCGCACGCGGTGAGCAGGTCAAAGCTCCAATCGAGCGTGGCGCGCAGGGTCTGCTGGCGAGGCAGGGCACTGCGTCGCCCACGGGTCAGCAGGCGAAAGTTGTCTTCCATCTGCACCAGCAGGCCCGGCAAGCCAAACCGTTCGATTTGCGCGGCCACCAGTTCTATCGCCAGGGGAATGCCGTCCAGGCGCTGGCAGATATCAATCGCCAGGGGCAGTTCAGCGTCGCTGAGGGCAAAGCTTTCCTGGTGGGACATGGCGCGCTCGATCAGCAATTGCATGGCCGGGTAACCCAGGGCCTGGGCGCGGTTGCCGGTGGCGGGCGGGCAGGCCAGCGGTTCAAGGCGCTGCACATGCTCACCTTCGGCGCGCAGGGCTTCGCGGCTGGTGGTGAGGATGTGCAGGTGCGGTGCATGGCGCAACAGGGTTTCACTGATGAGGGCAATGTCGTCGAGCAGGTGCTCGCAGTTGTCGATCACCAGCAGCATCTGGCGTGCCTGCAGGCTGCGGGCGAGGCTTGCCAGGGACGCATTCTCGCCCGGCGTCAGGCCGAGCAGGGCGGCCAGGTTGGGCAGGATCATGGACGCTGCACTGAGCGGCGCCAGGTCCAGCAGGTGAATACCGTCGCGGTAATGCCCAATCAGCAATTCCGCGACGCGCAGGGCGACGGTGGTCTTGCCGATGCCACCGGCGCCGGTCAGCGTGATGAAGCGTTGCTGCGGCAGTTGTTGTACCAGGGCGTCGATCAGCGCTTGGCGGCCGATCATGCGTGTGCGGCGCAAGGGCAGGTTATGGCTGGGGCGTTGGGGCGCGCCGTCGGTGGGCAGCGTCATGGGTTCGATGCTCAGTGGCGCAACAAAACTGTAGCCGCGCTGGGCGACCGTGACGATATAACGCTGCCCGGCCTGGCCGTCCCCCAGTGCCTTGCGCAACGCCGCCATGTGCACCCGCAGGTTGCCGTCTTCCACCACGCTTTTGGGCCAGACTCGCGCGATCAACTCCTGTTTGCTCACCACATTGCCGGCGTGCTCCAGCAGGATCAGCAGAATGTCCACCGCCCGCCGCCCCAGGCGCAGCGGCCGGCCGGCCTCAAGCACCAGGCGTTGGCGCGGGTGGATGCGGTAGGGGCCGAAATGCACGGCCTGGTCGCTCAAGTCATTCATGGCTGCCCAGGTTCTGGAGGAAGGGAGCGGCCAGCATATTCCAGGTACGTGCAGACCACTAGGCAGCGATCACATCAGGTTTGCTACGCGAGTGGTGGTTTCGCCAGGTCATCGGGTTGACGCCTTCGCTGCGGGTGAACATATGGCAAAAGTGCGCCTGGTCGCAAAAGCCACATTCCAGGCTGATCTGCGTGAGGCTCAGGGACGAGCCGGTAATCAATTCCTTGGCGCGCTGGATGCGTTGCTGGCGAATCCATTCCTGGGGCGACAGCCCGGTGGTGCACTTGAAGGCGCGGGAAAAATGGCTGCGCGACAAGGCGCAGGCCTGGGCCAGGTCGGCAATCGCCAGGCTTTCGCCGAGGTTGGCGAGGATCAGTTGCTTGGCGATACGCTCACGCCGGGGGCACAGGCCGCCGGTGGGAGATAACCGGGGGGCATATTGCTCGAGTCGGGCCATGACAAATATCCGCAGTCGATGGGAACGTTCCCGGTGGATGGGTGCAGTGTAGACGCGCTTTATCTTGTTGCCCGAGTGCCTGGCTGACGAGTTAATCGTTGTTAATTTCGCCAGGTGCGGTGCTGGAAAAGACAGCACAGCTATGCAATCCCAGGCGTGCAGTGCATGCTTCCCTGGCCCTCTGGAAAACGTTTGGATAGCACCCATGAACCGCAACGATCTGCGCCGCGTCGATATGAACCTGCTGGTGATTTTCGAAGCCTTGATGTTCGAGAAAAACCTGACCCGGGTCGCCGAAAAACTGTTTATCGGCCAACCGGCAGTGAGCGCTGCATTGGGCCGCTTGCGCGATTTGTTCGATGACCCGTTGCTGCTGCGCAACGGCCGTGCCATGGAACCCACGGCGCGTGCACTGGCGATACTCAAGGAGCTGCAACCGGCCATGGACACCATCTCGGGCGCCGTCAGCCGTGCCAAGGATTTCGACCCCTCCACCAGCTGCGCGGTGTTTCGCATCGGTTTGTCCGATGATGCGGAGTTCGGGCTGTTTCCGTCGTCACTCAGCCGCCTGCGCGAAGAAGCGCCGGGCATCATTGTGGTGGTGCGCCGGGCCAATTACCTGTTGATGCCTTCGCTGCTGGCCAGCGGAGAAATTTCCGTGGGGGTCAGCTACACCACCGACCTGCCGGCCAATGCCAAGCGCAAGAAGCTGCGCGATATCCCCTGCAAGGTCCTGCGCGGGGATGACGGCGAGGCGCCGCTGACCCTGGATGATTACTGCGCAAGGCCCCATGCGATGGTGTCGTTCTCTGGCGACCTGAGCGGCAATATCGACCTGGACCTGGCCCGCATCGGCCGCTCGCGTCGGGTGGTGCTGGCGGTGCCGCAGTTCAGTGGGTTGCGGGCGTTGCTGGCGGGGACGCAGATTATCGCGACCGTGCCCGATTACGCCGCGTGCGCATTGACCGAAGGCACACGCCTGCGCGCCGAGGACCCGCCGTTTGCGATTGATGCGGCGGAGCTGTCGATGGTGTGGAGCGGGGTGCATGACAACGACCCGGCGGAGCGTTGGTTGAGGGGCAGGATTGCGGAGCATATGGCGCGGGACGTGTGATGGAGCTGACTCCTCTCCACCTGACACCTCACAGGGCTATGTACTGCCCGCAGAATCAGCGCCAGACGAAGTCCTTGTGGGAGCGGGCTTGCCCGCGAAGGCGGCCTGATGGTCGACACAGTTATACCGAGTACATGCCCCCACCACTCGGCTCCCCGCCTGCGTTCGGCCAGCGTGGTTTAACGGGGCGCCTGAGATCAAGCTCAAAAGCAGCTCGCTTACGCGGGAGAAAAGGCCGTAGGTTTAATCGCCTACTCAATGCATCTTGCTATGGTCCATTTTGCTATGGTCCATGCCATCCAACCCACGGGCTGTCGCTTTCACTTCGACAGCCTGCTTTTCCCCCTTGGCATCTTGCACCGTCAGGGTCAGCGGTACCTGGTCGCCTTCCTTGATCTGGCCGGTCAGGCCCATCAGCATCACGTGGTAGCCGTTCGGGTCGAGCTTGACGGTTTTGCCGGCAGGCAGGGCCACCGAGTCCACTGGGCCCATGCGCATCACGTCGTCCTTCATGCTCATCTCATGAATCTGTACGTCTTTGGCGACCGGCGAGGCGACGCTCAGCAGTTTGCTGTCGCTGTCGGCGGTGAGGGTCATGAAGGCGCCGCTGGAAGGCTGGCCGGGTACGGAAGCGCGTACCCAGGCGTCGGTTACTTGTACTTGGGCGCTGGCGTGGGCGGCGAGGCCCAGCAGGGTGAGGCCGAGGGTGAGACGCTTGAGGTGTTGAACGGCAGTCATTAGCAGACCTCCATGACGGTGAGCAGATCTTCTGCGCACTCTTGAGCGGTAAGGGATGCCTGCAAGCCAAGGCGCAGGTTGCCACGGGTGTCGAACACGAAACTGGTGGCGGTGTGGGAGAGGGTATAGGTGTCGCCGGCGGGGATCTTTTCATAAAAGATCCCGAACTCCTTGGCGGCCACGGCGATTTCTTCCGGGGTGCCGTAGAGCGCTTCGAAGCTGGGGTCGAAGGCCTTGACGTAATTGTTGAGAATCTCGGGGGTGTCGCGCTCGGGGTCCAGGGTGATAAACACCACCTGCATGATCTTGCCATCGCGGCCCATCAGTTTCTTGGCTTGGGCGGCGCGGGCCAGGGCGGTCGGGCAGACGGCCGGGCACTGGGTGAAGCCGAAGAACACCACCGGCATCAGGCCGCGGTACGAGCTCAGGGTGACGGTTTCGCCGTCGGTGTTCTTGAGCTTGAAGGTACGGCCCATGATCTTGTCACTGAGGTCCTTGCCGTACTTGAAGTTCAGCTTGGGGCTGTAGTCACAGCCGCCCAGCAGGCTGCCCAGGCCCAATAGGCCCATGCCGGTCAGCACTTTGCGGCGGGTGAATAACGTACTCATCAACTGTGCATCCTGTGAAACGCCTGTAGGGCCGTGGAGCTGCTCCGCCAGGCTTTGAAAAGGAGTAACGAGAAGGGGACAGAGTCTAGCAACCCTGGCCGGCGCGCGTAATCTGCGACGTTCTGCCACAGGGGCGCGGCGCATTTCGTCCTTTTATGGCTTCGGTGGTAGAGTCGCCGCCATGAAATTGCGCCACTCTGACCGCTCACTGATCGCCTGGGCCCTGTACTTCTGTGTGCTGATGAACCTGTTCGCCTGCGGTTTGGGGCATGGCCAGATGATGGGGCAGCAGCTCAACGGCATCGGCGGGCTGTTCTGTTCGGTGGACGGCGGGCAGTCGCCCATTTCCGACAAAGGGTTGGCAAACCCGTCTTCCAGCAACATCTCGAACTACTTTGCCTGCCCGGTGTGCAACGCGGTTACCGTCGCCCTGGTGTTCCTGATCGGCCTGGCCTGGCTGCTCGGTCTTACGCAAACCCCACGTGTCGCCCATGAGCGGCGCAACAAGGCGCCTCCGCGCTATTCCTGGCCCTCGGCCAACCCCCGCGCTTCTCCCGCATCCTGACGTGTGCCTTGGGCTTCCTGTGACCAGGAGGCATTCTCTCGTCACGATTGTGAGAACACTCTATGAACCCTCAATTGCCTGCCGGCGCCAGCCGCCTGGTCAGTAAGGCGTCGCGGCGCCTGCGTGCGCAACCGGCGCTGCCTGATTACCCGAGTAATTCGCGCTGCTTCGTGCACCTGGATGCACGCCTGCTGCCTCACTGGCATACCTTGTTCGACATCTGTCCGGCGTTGCTCAAGCTCGACCCACCGGAGGGCTTGAACCTGTTTCGCGCCTTCATGACCTGGGCCTATCGCAACCAGCCGCCGCTGGACTGGACCTACCATCTGAACGTATGCCGCTGGTTGCTGAGTTCGGCGTACCGCACACAGATTGATGAGGAACCGATCGAAGCCTTCATGGCCGCCGCTGCTGCGCGCTGGGTGCTGACGGACGACAGCCCGTCGGCAGGCATTGTCCTGAGCTGGCGCGATTGCACGCTGTTCGACTGGAAGCATCACCCTTCGATAGCCGCGCCGCGACCGGCATTGCCGCCGCCCGCCTGGGACTTTGCCTGGTGCCCGTTGGATGCCCAAGGCGCTTTCAGCGGTTGGCTGCCGGTGCCATGAAGCGCCGCGTCCGGTAAGCCTCACGACACCCTCGGAAGCGCCGCACACGGCGCAGCGTGCGGGGCCCGCAGGCTGGCACCGACTTGATGACTAGGCTCTAGGCTTCTTTGGTTTTCAGGTCATCAGGTTATGTCTTCTTTGCATCACAACACGCCCACGCTGACGGTGGTCGACCCGCGAGGGTTGACCGTGCGCAGCGTGGCGTACCCTCGCAATACCGCGCAGCAATCACCCAGCGCGCAGGTCACGCGGCAGGTGTTCGACGCTCGCGGCCTGTTGCAGCAACAGTGGGACCCCAGGTTGTTTGAGTTGCACGCTGCCGACCCCGACGTGCCGCCCAATCTGTCTCATCGTTATAGTTTGGGCGGGCAAGTGCTAAGCACCGACAGCGTGGATGCGGGCCGTCAGACGCGCTTGCTCGGCAGTGGCGGCCAGGTCGTGCAACAGTGGGACAGTCGAGGCACGCGCCAGCGGTTCGAATACGACCCGTTGCTGCGCCCCGTGGCGGTATTCGAGCGCACGGAGGAGGTGGCGGTTGAACGCTGTGTCGAGCGCATGACCTACGCGGGCATGACGTCTACGGAGGCGGCGCGCAATCGTTGTGGGCGCATGATTCGTCACGATGACCCGGCAGGCACTTTGCTCGTTGAGCGCTACGACGTGCAAGGCAACATCACCGAGCAAACCCGGCGCCTTTGCACGTCGCACACCGCGCCCGACTGGCCGCTGCCCATGAGTGAGCGGGATGCACAGTTGCAAGCCCAGACCTTCACCACCACTTGGCAGCACGATGCGCTGGGGCAACGTCTGGAGCAGGTCGACGCGCGCGGCAATCGCCAGCAATCTCAATACGGTGTCGACGGCCAATTGACGAAAAGCGAGATTCTGTTCAAAAGCGGAGCGCGCAAGACCCTGGTGGATCAACGCAGCGTCAACGCCTCGGGCCAGGTGTTGAGCGAACGCCTGGGTAATGGCGTGGTCAGCGTTGCCGAGTATTCGGACACCGATGGACGTTTGACACGCTTGAGCGCCCACCTCAAGGATTCGGCAGGCAAGCGCCTGCAAGACCTCTTCTACAGCTACGACCGGGTCGGCAATGTGTTGCGCATCCGCGATGCGGCGCAGCCGACCCGCTGGGCCAGCAACGTGCAGGTGGAGGCAGTAAGCACATTCGAATACGACAGCCTGTCGCGATTGATCAAGGCCACTGGCCGTGAAAACGCGCGCAATACTGGCGCATCCGCACTGCCGGGCCGAATCACGTTCGGCGCCACAGACGACAGTCTCTGGGGCAGCTACACCCGCTACTATGCCTACGACTCGGCCGGTAATCTGACGCAGATGCGCCATGTGCCCAGCACCGGCAGCGGTTATACCCAACGGATGCAGGTGGGCGAACACAGTAATCACAGCGTGATTGCCCGCGAGGGCGCAAAGGCGCCGGGCCTGGGTAACGGCTTTGACCAACGTGGCAATCTCCAGGCTCTGGCGCCTGGTCAGGCATTGACCTGGAATGGGCGCAACCAGTTGGTTCGCGTCGCGCAGGTGCTGCGTGACAATGGCGAACATGACGATGAGGTGTATCTGTACGACGGCGCCGGCCAGCGAGTCATCAAGCGTCGCGTGGCTCATGGCAAGACGCAGGCTCACACCCATGAAGTGCTTTATCTGCCAGGGCTGGAGCTGCATCGCCACGGGCCGGATGGCGAGTGGTTGAACGTGATGCTCGCGCCGGGCGGGCGCTATTCGGTCAGAGGGTTACAGTGGGAACGGCAGCGTCCCGAGGAAATGCCGGATGAGCAACTGCGCTTCAGTCTCGACGACCATTTGGGCAGCAGTACCCTGGAGCTGGACGAGGCAGCCGGCCTGTTGAGCCAGGAAAGTTATTACCCTTTCGGCGCAACCGCCTGGTGGGCGGCAAAAAGCGCCTTGGAGGCGAACTATAAAACCCGACGTTATTCGGGCAAGGAGCGCGACGCCAGCGGGTTGTATTACTACGGCTTCAGGTACTACGCGCCGTGGTTGTTGCGGTGGATCAGCGCTGACCCGGCGGGGGATGTGGATGGGTTGAACCTGTATGCGATGGTGGGGAACAACCCCATGGGTTATGTAGACGAAGACGGTTTACAGCGCCGCTCGATGCTTGAGGTGGTGACGGTTCTGCTCCTGGTGTTGTTGATCGGGCATGGGATTGGTATAGAGGTTGGATACAGGGTTGAGCTGGCTTACTTTGGGCTGATTTCAGGAGTGGTGGGTGTCGCCTTTTACGCGCATCAACGGCTCAGCACTACTGAAGTTCGGCGCAGAGCGTTCTATGCGCAGTCCGCATTGGCCGGTGCGCAAGAGCTGGGCCATCGGCATGGCGCTACCGAACATGAAGTCAGCGAGTTGGCGGACTTTTTTCTGGAACACCGACTGGCCACCGCAGACACTAAGCGCCTGTCCTACGGACTGACGCCGGCAGCGCGGGGCGGGCTCTATGGGTACATTGGGCCCACCGAGCACCGGGAGCAGGCTGAAATAGCCTCACAAACGGAGCGTAACCCTAGTTTTACGCTTGCGAGGTTGGGGTTTGTCGGGATAGAGCTTCGTGCCCCGGCACGCAAGGTGGGCGCCGGCCCGCGTCCAGCGGCTGGGCTGACCCACACCGAAGTACAACCGCAAACCAGGGTCACGAGCGTGGGTCGCCGAGGCTCCGCTTCTGAAGAGCCCGCCGCGCCACCGGTAAGCTCAGGACCTTCCTCCGGGCTGGAACCTGAGCGACTCGTGATTGACGTTGAGCCTGTTCTCAATGAGCTGCGTGGCGTAGGGGGAGGGATTATCAGGAATGTGATCAACCGCCTGGAAGCCCGCACCCTGGACTTTCATACCGGGCATGCCATGGCGGGCGGGCAGAATGTCCGTAGTTTTGACTTGCCGGGCTATCGCGGGCAGCGCGGTCGTGGCGCCTATCGGGTGATGATCCAGCACGTCAGTGGGCTTAACTATCGGGCGGTCAGGGTGATGAACCCTCACCGCCGTTAATACGCTTAACGTCAGGCCAAAGAGCACGGGCCGTGTAACGGCCCGGCTCTGTTGTCAGTCCGGCGCGTGGGTGTCGTTTTCGTCCTCAGCGATACTGTACCAGGCGCAGTAGGTCTGGCGCCGTGTGTCGCCGTTGGCATTGACCACGCGCACCGGGCGTCCCAACGCGTCATGAAAATGTTGCTCGCTGGGGCGCAAGGTGTTGAAGGCCGCATCGTCGATATAGCCAGCACGGTCGGCAAAGTAAGGTCGCCAGGTGCGCGCCAGGCAACCTTGATTGTCATACTCCACACGGCCGCTGATCCGCCAACGGCGAGTGGCGTCGATTGGCTCGGCACCCGCGCTCAACATACCGGCGTCATCGACTGCAAAGGCCGGGCCTGGTTGCGCCTTTTCCTGGGTTTGCCGCACGCGGCCAAAGCCGTCGCTGAAGGCGAGAGCGACCTGAATCTGCGGGGTTGGCGACGTGCCTTGCCAACGGTCGGCGTGCAGTACCACGACGTGCACCGGCACTTGCCTGGCCGCCTGAATCAGGCGCTTGAGGGTTTGATGATGGGGGAGCGCAGCGCTCAGGCTGTTCAGGCGTGCCAACGCCGAGGCACGAATGTGCCCGCTGGGCAGCAGGTAACCGTTGCTTACCCATTGCGCCTGGATGCTGGCGGGTGGAATGTGCCCCATCCAACTGAACACGTCGTAGAAACACGCGCTTTGAGCGTTGAACAACGCCGCTTTCGGATCAGCCAGAGCCTGCGCCGGGCCCGTATCGGGCGTGCGGATGAAGGGCGTTTGGGCGTCATGGCCGACGGGCTTTCCTTGCTCCTCTCCCTTGAGGCCGGTCGCCAGCAGCTGCCCGTGGGCGTCGTAGTGCGCGTAGCGTTGCGTACGCTGTGCGTCAGTCACCGTCACCGGCAGGCCAAGACGGTAGTCGTACTGCGCCTGGGTCGTGCAGCCGTCCGCCAATTGCACCTTGATGATGTACAGCGCATAGCGGTCGTACTCGGACTGCGTGAACCCATGGCTCAGGCTCGCCTGATGCCGACGAGGCCGATAGAACATTTCAGCCTGGCCGTAACGGGTGTACCCCTGGCCGAGCGACCACAGGGTGATAGCCTCGCCCTGCCCGGGGGCCGGTGACAGGAACGCGGCCATGGCCCGATAGTGCTGTGCACTCAGCGTGGCAGCGACAGGGCGGCCCTCATACACCTCCAGCGCTTGCTGATCGAGTTCGGCTGTCTCGATATAGGCGGGCAGCGCCTGAAAACTTGCGGTGCCGGCCGGCAAGGGGGCGGTGTGCTCCGCCACGCAGTAATGCTGCACCGACAGCCCCCCCAGCTTGCGTTCGGCCGCTGTTCCCAGTGGAGCGGACGGGCCCTGCGCAATGAAGTGTTCATAGCTTATTTTTTCAATTGCTAACGCCTCTTTGCTCAGGACCAGCACGTTGCGTCGTTGCTGGTAGGGCAAGTGCAAGCGCCAGCGCTGCGCGGCGTCAAGGTGAATGAAGCGGGCGCGGGTTTCGTTGAGGTAATACGCCTGCTGCGCCGAATCATGCGCGTCACGCCACCACTGCTGCTCGTGGGCCGGCCCCGGCGGTGGGGCGTCGCTGGCTGTCTTGCGACGAGCGTAGTCGACCACCACGCTGTGCAGATTGCCGGCGTAGCAGTCCCAGCGCAGATTGAGGATATGCCGACAGCATGGGTCGCCCGGTTGGCGCTCGTAGCGACAGGTCAGCGACTCCAGCAACAGTGGCAGCAGCACCGCCGGTTCGCCGGCCTTGGCCGACGGGCTTAGTTGGCGTATGAAATAGCGCTGTTGCTGCACCGAATACGGCACTGCTTGTGGTGGCGAGTCGGCGGCTGCATATACCTCTTCACGCAGCAGGCTACCCGCCAATGCACGCTGCATCGCGCGGCGGGTGGTTGCGCCGGGCGTAGCGATCAGCGTATCTCCTGTGCGCCCGGCCTCCAACTGGCCCAGCAGGGTTGGCCCCAGCGCGGGCGCCTGCGGGTCGCCCGGGTAAAAAGCCTCCTGCGAGGGCTCAAAGGTGTGGAACCAGCGTTTGGTCAACACCCCAGGCGGCGCATCGGCCGTAGGAGGTTGTTCGGTGTGCAACACCAGGCCAAAGCCGATGAACTGGCGTTCCTCACGGTCGTAGCAGGCTTGCCGGTAACGAAAATACTGGGTGGAGCGGTTACGGCTGACCAGATCCTTTTGCTGTTGCCGCTTGACCACCTGTACCGGGAACGCAAGGCTACTGCCTCGAGGCACTCCCAGGGTTTGCCCGTGCTGTTTTTCGTCGAGCCATTCCTGGGCGCTGCTGCGGTAGCTCAGTTGGGTGGTGGCCCCCCGGTTGTTGAGCGTGGCGGTTAACAAATACGGTTTGAGACTGACGAAGTCATACCGCCAGTGCTGGGGTGTCATGTGCGGCACGCTCAGGATCAGGCTGGAACAGCCCAGGCCTTGAAGGTCGGCAAAGCTGACCTGGCATGTCGCGTCATGGCGCACGCCCTCGGGCCAACGCAGTGTCAGTGGCTCCGATGCCAGCCCGCTGCCGGCGCGGTTCATATAGATCTGTATGTGTTCAGGCGCCAGGTAAATCAGGTCCACCGCGCCTGAGCCGTCCAGGTCGGCGAGGCGAATATGCTCGGCATCGAAGCTGGCGTGGTCGAACGCCAGCGTGGCGAAGACAAACCCTTTGCCGAAGCGTCCACGGCCGAGGTTGGGCCAGCACTTGATTTCGTTATGGCGGATGCGCAACAGGTGTTGTTGGCCGCTGCCCAGGGGGTCGCAAAAGGCGATCAATTCGGCCGGCGAATGGCTGAGGGTTGGCAGTCCCTCATCGTCGGGCGCATGGCGCACCTGCTGGCCAGGATCAAACCCGCCGTCCTGGCGCTGAGCGTACAGGCGCACGCTGCGGCTGCCGATCAGAACCAGGTCCAGCCTTCCGCTGCCCATCAGGTCGGCCAGTTGCCCGTGGGGATGGAAAAACTCCTGGGGCATCGCCGCAAAAGGCACGAAACCCGACCATTGCCGCTGCGAGTCGAGGCTGAAAAAACCGCTCAGCCCTGGTTGCGCCACCACCCATTCCAGATGCCCATCGCCGTCAAGATCCGCCAGTGCCTGGCGCGTGGCTTGGGCGGTATCGGCGAGGGGGATGCGTGGCAGGGCCTGCCATGGACCATAGATCAGCGCATTGCTGCTGGCCCGGCCGGGGGCCCTGAGCGGCTCGCGGTAGTACCAGCTTTTATCGGTGCGGTGCAGGATGCCCGGCAAACCGTCGCGGTACAGGTCGACCAGTTGATAATGCTGCCCGTCGTTGATGCCCGCCATGGCGTCGAACGCTTGGTAGCGCGCGGCGTCCAGCGTCGGCACGAAGGCGCTGTAGGCCAGCTCCAGAGGCGGCCAGGCACTGGCGTCCCCTTGGGCGTCAAAGGCCTGGTTGTGCACAGCGTTCAGGCAACTGCCGATGGCGTGGCGATGGGTGTACTCCAGCAATAGACGCCGCGTCAGCACCGGCTCGACGCCCAGGCTCGGCTCGTCGGGGAAGTAATGAAACATCAGCACTTGCTGACACCGCCGCAGGGTGCCGAGCTCAAAGCCATAGGCATAGCTGCTGATCGGGTCGTTGCGGATCGGCCAGGCATGTTGTTCGGCATAGGTCGGCACTTGGCTCAGGCCGGTGTGGCGTTCGCCATAATCCAGCAGCAGTTCGAAGTGCCATTGCTTGTCAGCGAGGGTGTCCGCACGCCACAGCGCCAGATGCTCAAGGGGCTTGAGGTTGCCGTAGCACACCCGCGCCAGATAACGCTGGGCGCGATAGTCCCTGGCGGCGCTTGGCGGCTGGTCGTCTGGTTTGTAGTGGTAATAGATCTGCTCACCCAAAGGGTTGAGGCTTTCCTGCAACAGCCATTGGGCAACACGTAGGCCGTCGTTTGGGTCTGCACAGCGCGCGATCAGAGTCTTGCCGAACAGGTGCACGCAGCCGTCGGCCCCCTGAACCAGCCAGAACCCGGCCTTGTCGCTGTCACAAGACCAATGCTCGATACGGTCGAAGCGCGCTTCTATCACCGGAAAATAGCGCACCACTCGGTGGGGTTCATCCAGGGCCAGGCCGTTATAGTGGTCCCAGGTGATGGCCTGAATTGCGCCGTCGGCATCACGCTCAGGGATCATGTCGATGCCTTGGGGGCTGATGAAACGGTCGTCATCACCGTAGGCCGGTACGCCTTTGCGGGTATCACGGCTGATGGCGCCTGCCGACATCGCCCAGCCGAGGCCGAAGGGCCCGTTGCCTAGGGCGCTGCGATAACCCAGGCTCAGGGCCGGCGTGAAGCCACGGCCCGGCGAAATGGGCAAGGGCACCTCCAGGCACGCCTCACCCCGTGTGCCCACGGCACCCCATTGCGCGCCGGGGCCCTGGATGGCGCCACCGCCCTTGGGCAGCGCAGGAATCTTCGGTTCCAAGAGTTCGGGCGGCCGCACGCTCATCGTTGACCTCCGGTGTTTTTAGCGGTGTAGCGCAGGTGCACGATGATATCGGTGAGGGATTCGAGCAGGGCGTTTTGCCGGGCATGGTTGGGAAAGATCAGTTGCCAGGTGGAGATCGCTCCTGTGTATTCGAACGGCAGGTAACGCTCGTCGCTGTCGAAGTTCAAGGTAAACAGGCCGCTGTCGTTGAGCCCGCTGGACAGGGCGATTTGCTGTTTGGCGCGCAGGTCTTTTTTTACCGCAGCGTCGGTGTGTCTGGCCGCGGGGGTGAGGTACGTGGTATTGGCGGTTTGGGTCAGGATGGCCTTGATGTCTTCATAGGGGCCCAGCGTGGCGGGCAGGGACACACTGACGTGCTTGATACGCCGCAGGTAATGGCCTGGGTAGTCGTCGTCAAACAGCTTGAGGGTCAGTTCAAAGGTCAAGGCGCCGGTTTTTACCAGGTCGGCTTTAAGCGCGGCCCAGGGCATGTCGCGCGTGGCCACAGGGTCTTGGCTGTGCAGATGGCGCAACGACACGGTTTTAGTGATTTCCAGCAAACGTTCGTTGTGGGTGAGGTAGGCGTTACTCATGCTCAGTAGGTTTTGCTTGAGCGCTTCCCCGGCGCTGAAGCCGCGATATTGATGGGTCCAATGCTGGGTTTGAATGAAGTGCTTGTCCCACTGAGCCCGTTCTTCCTGCCAGCAGGCCTCGGCCGCCAGGCACAGCGACAGGGTCGAGTCATAGGCTTGGTAGTAGAAAGTGGAAAGTTGGCCATTGAGCCATTGATACAGTTGGGCGTTGGTAAAGCGTTTGCCGAGCTGGTCGTACAGGCTTCGTGCTTGGGCCAGGCTGGTCTGGGCCAGGCCCAGTTGCAAGCGGGTATGGGCTTGCTGTTCGGTGTAAGCCTGCAGCTGGGCGTCGACCTGGGCCAGCTCAAGGCGTGCCTGTTCCAACGAATGGGCCCACTCGGCGGCGCGTCGGGCAAACAGGTCGGTGCGGTCCAGGTGGGCAGCGTTGGCGCGCTTGTCATTGGCAATGCCTTGGGCCGTCGCGTGCAGGGCGTGAAAAGCGCCCTCGTAGCGCACGCCGCCGTTGGAGGTGCCAAAAATATTCGGTATCAGCATCGCCAGCCCCGCGCCGGCTTGTGCCACGGCGGCGGCGGTGTCCCAGCGCGCACTGTCCTGGTACTCCTGGGTGGCCTGGGCCTCGGCCGGGCTGATGCCTCGCTTGAGCTGCTGTTCGAAGAACGTCACCCGCGCTTCGACCATGCGGCGTCCTGCCAGCAGCGCTTGCTGGTTCCTCGCATCGAACTGTACGGCCTGGGCCTGTTGCTCGACGGCCAGCCTCGCCAAGTCCCAGGCTTGCTGCTGCTGGGTTTCCAGGTACTGGGCCTGCTCTTTGCGTTCGAACAACGACAGTAAGGTCGCCCCCAACTGGATCAGGTTGTCGACCGCTTGCAAGGCGTGTCCCAGCAATACCTGGAAGCGGTAGTGCGCGGCCTGGGCGGTGCGCAGCGACGGGCGCAGGCTGGCGCCGACCGAACCTTGCTGGTACGCGGCAAGCAGCGTTTGAGGCGTCAGGGTCGCGGCGTACAGCGGCAGGCTCAAGGGTTTGCCGGTCAGGTCCAGGTGATGGCGCAGGTTGTGCAGGCGAGATTCGATTTTGTCCCAGCGCAGCAGCAGATCAGGGCTCAGGGATCGACACAGCCGCGAGGTGCCCGCAGGTACTGTCGTGCTGTCGAGCGTGGAAGGGTTTTGCAGTTTGTCCAGGGTCGTGGCTGCCCAGGGATCGACCGGGTTGAGCGGCGGTCTTGGCCCGAGCAAGCCCTTGGCGCGGATGTACCACAACTTGGCGTCGGCCAGGCCGTCACGGGTCATTTGCCGGTACGCCGCATCCCCGCGATTGAGCAGGATGTCGACGTACAACAGGTACAGCGCCTGACGAAAATGTACCGCGCTGCTTGTCGCCAATGGGTGGGGCAGGGCAGAGGCGTTGTGGCGTTGTGGCGCACTGGCAAGCAGCGCGGGCAGGCGCCAAACGTCAGATGGGTGGACGGGATCGAACACGTAGCGTATCCACGTTTCGGCCTCGGCGTATTGCTGCTCCTGGTTCAGGCGTTGTGCCAACAGCCAGGGCAGGTAAAGAAACAACTCCCAGTAATAGGTGCCATGGGGGCCGTGGAAGTCCAGTGGGCTGGGCTTTTCCTCGCCTGGCAATGGCGGCTCGCGCCAGGCATCCGGGGCCAAGGCAAACAGCTCATGCAAACCTGCGCCCGCGGTTTTTGCCAGCAGCCCGGCCACGCAGGTGTTGGTGCGTATGGGCGCTCGTTTGTTTTCAGGCTTATCGATCGACTCGATCGTGGACCCGTCGAAGTCAATGAATTCTGCCGCGCCATAGGGCGGGGTTGCGAGTCGCCGGATAAACGGAGCCAGTGGAATGATGGGGGTGCTGTTATCGGGCGGCAGGGTGAAGGTCGCGGTTTTCAGCGCGTAGCCCAGGATGATGGGGTCGGGGTAATGCACATCGCTTTCCAGCAGCAACACGCCGTGAATCAGCGTCAATGTGGAAGCCGTCGTGTCAGTGGAGTCCTCGTCGTAGGGGTGCAAGGTCGTGGGGGAGAGTTCGATCTGCGCCTCAAGCGTGTGCGTTTCGGAGAGTTCAGTGAACGTGTCGCGCAGGGTGCGCCGAGAAGCGTCTGCCAGGCCGACGAGTACCGTGTTATTGCGGTGAGGGCTTTCCGGTAAAGCGCTGTGTCCTTGTTTGGGATACATCAACACGGGTTTGTACAGGCGTTGTTTCTGCTGGACCTGGACCTTGTCCAGTACTAAGTCGTAGGCATGGCTGCTGGTCTGCGCCTGATTGTTGTAGAACGACAGGGTGACGGTATAGGTGGCGTCTGGCGTATTGAAAAAATAGTCGAAGGCTTCTTGGCTAATGCGTTGGTCGCGCAGATTGAATGTCGTGCTTTTCGGGTTTTCTTCATCTTTTTCAATTTGCGGCAGGGTAAAGGTCGTCGGCTGATTCGCAGCATTTTTTATAAGTTGGGCATAGCTGACGCCGGTCTCATTGCACTTGAGGGTCAAGTCGATGCGCACGTTGGAGAAGGTTGCCAGCTTGGCGCCCTCCAGGAAAATCTCGGCGGTGGGGCCTAACGCCAGCGTCTCGTTCTGGGCAGGACCGCTGCTGCTGAGGGTGATGGTCAAATTGACCAGTGCGTCTGCCTTGCTGAACCTGACAGTGCGGTGCGGTTCGAAGCGTTTCGCCAGGCGGGTGGTGACCTCCAGTACTGACGTTGTTCGGTTGAACCGAATATCGCTCTCAGCCGAAAGACTGCGGATATGCTGTTGATTGTCTTCGTAGTTCCAGCCATGGGTGGTGCCATGGGGCGCGTCGTTGGTCAGGGAGTGGACTTTGACCTGGACCGTGTCGGGCGCCCTGAATTGAAATCTGGCCCTGTTGTGGTGCCCGAACAGGGCCAGGTACCGCCCGGCCAGTTCAGCCTCTTTATGCCAGTAGAACATCCGCCGAGTGCTGCCCTGGGTTTCAAGCCAATGGACGTTGAAGTGCTGATCCAGCCGTACGGCTTGAAAGAAATGCCGATGCACGCCGTTGTGCGGGGAAGCCGTTTGATGGTTCGGCTGTGCGCTCAGGCCCAGGAACAGTGACGGCGGTTGGCTTTTTGAATCGAGTACGGCGATGGACGCAGTGGCGCTCATCAGGTCTTCCGAGCTCAAGTCATCCAGGCCCTGTGCCAGGCTGTATTCCTGAATGCAGGCCTGCGGCACGCTCCAACTGTCATCCAGTTTTTTATAGGAAAAGTACAAGCGCAACTGTAGATAGGTGGTCTTTATCCGGGTTTCCAGCCGTTGCTGGTATTCCTTCTCCGATTCAACATCACCGCGCCCGATCCGGGTGATGTCCCTCGACGACGACGTCGGGTTGATGCATTGGGCCCACACCACGAAGAGGCGCCCGTTGAACACCACCGGGCGAATCGTCTGTTCGGGGACGTTATCGTCAATCGACAGCGGGATCTTTTGCCAGGAGGACCAGGCTGGCGGAGTGGTCGCGTCGCCCGAGGCCATTTTCAGCGTGCGCCAGTAATAGGTGTTTTCCGGACTGGACTTGCCGGTGAAGTAATAAGTGCTGCTGGCAAAGCTGTCTTTATCACCATCGATATAACCATTGAGGGTCTTGATGTTGGCAAGTGCTTCGAAGCGGCTGAGGTAACTGTGGACGGCTGTCTGCAGCGGCGCAGGCTCGATACGAAATTGGTTGAGCTGGTTCTCCAGTTGCCTGAAGTTGTCGCTTTTGCCATGGCGCAATGTAGGGCTCAGGTAGGTGGCCGGGTAGTGCTGAAGTTGCTGGTGGGCACGCCACAGTGAATAGGACAGCAACTGGTCTCGCCACTCGATCTGCTCGACAGCGCTCATGCCCTGTTCGTCGTAGCCGGGCTCCAGGCCCAGGTAAATGCCAGTGATGTACTGCTGCAGGCTGGCAATGGCGCTGGCGACACGGGTGGTGGGCACCGTATGGCGGACCTGGGGGTCGAGCAGCCAATAGGTATAGACATCGTCGACGGTCTTGACGGTATCGGCCACTGCCGTGTCTTCAGGCAGCACGCTGTTGAGGTAGAACCCCAGCATCGCGTCGCGCAGGTGTTCGTTGAGGTGGTGGGTGAGGGTGTCAGACATGGTCATTCCTTGAACCAGGCGAAATACAACGGGGTTAGGGGGCTGTGGCGATCAATGCCGAGCCAACGTGTTGCCAGTCTTCATTCATCAAGGTGGCATGCAGGTCGGCAGCCTTGAGCAAGGCGTTGGCGGAGAGGCCGGTGAGCCTGACGGCTTCATGGCAACGCAGGAGCCAGTCCAGGTCGGCCAGGGTCTTCACCTGTTTGGCAGGCAGGGATTCAACGAGCAGGTTGATTTCATCGACATCCCACTTGAGCAATGCGGCCAGTTGCGAAGTGCAAGCCCCATCGTGAGATACGGCGGAGCCTTCAACGGAGGATGAATTGGCGCGCTGCAAATAAGCGAGCACGCTGTCCTGGGCCAGTCCGTAGGTACTGAGGCAATGGGCAAAGCGTTGCAGCAGGTACAGCGTGCTCAGCGTCAGCTTGAGCAGCGAGGCCGCGGTGTGGTCCGGGCTCAGCCAGTGCGGATGGAGCACAAAGGCCTGCAAGGCCTCACGGCTCACTGCCAGACCCAAGGACACTTCGGCATCCGGCAGGCTCAGCAGTACATTTTTGTGCAGCTCCGTGGTGGATTCGGCAGTGGCGGTTCGGGCAATTTGTCGAACCACGAGTTTGCGCCATTGCAGGTACGCGGAGGCGTCACCGGCAAGGTGTGAGGGGGCGTTGAGCAGCGTGTCGATGTTTGCTTTAAGCGGCTGCATTTGTTGGTAGAACGCGCCGAGCTTCTTGGTCACTGCCTGTCTGGCATCGCTGTGCAGAGCCGTGTTGCGTTCTGGGTTGAGGCTCAGCGTCTGGGCTTCGATAAGCTGCACCAGCCCATTGGGCAGTTCTTTGGGCGGCGCGGGCTTGAGCAGCGGTTGGCTGTGCAGCAGCCCTTGTACGATGAGGGCATGCCAGGCAATGGGCGCCGCTTTGGTGTCAGGCTCGGGCTGGGGCAATGACAGGTCAGCGAGGTCTTCTTGCGCCAACAGGCCATGCCGAGTCAGTTCGACCACCTCATCGAGTTGGGTGATGTACGTCTGCACGTGGGGCGGTGGAGATTGGGCATCCAATAGCAATTGACGGCGAAGTTGATCGACCGTTTGACCCGTGTCGTTGAGCCAGCGGACCAGCCAGTCCATTTGCATCAGCACATCGAGCAGGTCGGCAGGTGCATTCACGCCCGAGCGACGCAGGCTCGGGTTGACCAGTTGGCCGGTGTAATCCTTACCGCCCAGCAGCGCCGCCACATGGTAGCTATCGAGCACTGACAGCCCGAACAACTGCGCGATCCGAGCTTGGCGATACAGCGCGCTATAAAACGTCATCGTCGGGCAAGCAGCGGGTAGATGCTGGCGGGCCTGCTTGATCAGCCAGTGCAACGAATCCGGGGTATCGCTCAGGTGCAGGCCGGTGCAGAGCTGGTGGCGCAGGGTTGTCGGGATTTCCTCCCTCAGCGCCAGGGTCGGCCTGTCCAGCGTCAATGCCTGGCCTGGCAACGGGCCGGGGTTGAACAACTGGTCGTACAGCGACAGGCGAGTACCGGGTGCCCACACCGGTATCTCATCCAGCACGGCCGCAAAGGCTTGCAATGACAGGCTGTAGCGGCGCTCCAGATAGCGATAGACGCCCAGTGCGCGCAGGGTATTGTCGTTGGCGGGCCGCGCCGGGTCGCCCTCGTGTTCACGCCGCACGACGCTCGTTGACAGGGCGTCGAGTGCGTCGAAGGGCAATTGCGTCCAGCGTTGCAGGCGGATCATTCGGTGCAGGCGCTGGTAACGTTCCCATGAGGTATTGCGCAGGCGCGCAGCACCCTTGTCCTGTGTAGTGATCGACAGGGGCGACTGGGTCGCGCCAGCCTCGGTGATCGGCCCGTTCACGTACGCAGCACCGTCGTGCAGGCGCAGCTTGGCCGGCGGCGTTGGCAGGGCGCTTGCCAGAACATTGCTCGACAGCACCGGCACATACTTGCCGCAGGCCAGTAGCGCTTCGGTCTGATCGGCGGTGAGTCCGGTTTTTTGCAACCAGTGGGGCAACTCCTCAAGGGGCTGCTGCTGGGTGCCATAGTGCTGGGTAAAAAAATCCTCTGCCTGTACGTCTCCTGATCTTTTTAAAAAAGGCTCGGTCAATAACACCTGCTGGGCAGGGCTCAGCCCGGACAGCAAACGTTGCGCTTCATAGGCCTCGTGCCTGACCACGCCGTAAGTGTTTTGCGCGCGCTGGCTGGTGGGCAGCTTGAGGCTGATGCGGTAACTGAGTTCGCCCAATTGTGGCTTGTTGCCGGACAAACCGAGCCAGCACTGGCGATGCGCACGTTCGAACGGCAGCACGAAGGGGAAACGTTGCTTGCCGAGCACCTCATCAAGTGAGCGACCGCGGTATTCACGACGGGTTTGTTTGAGGTGAACGTCAATCTGGCGGGACAGGGTTTCGTTGATCATCGAGAGTTGAGGAATCACAGCGCTGAGGCTGCGTTCGTCCAGGGGCAGCGTCTTGAGTTCGGGGCGTCGCTGGTCGAGGGTGACCTTGGGCTGTTTGCCTTTACCGCTTTTTTCCAGCGCTTGGGCAAACAGGTATAACGCCTTCAGGTAGGCGATCGGGGAGTCGATTGCCGCCATGGAAGAGGCCGAACACAGCAGGTGCCAGTCCTCTTTGAACAGGTGGGTATAGGTGGGGGAGTGCGTGTCCATTGTGATGAATCTCCTGAAAGCCCCCGGCCACTGCCAAGGGCAATGGCACGCTAGCATGGGGCGCCAGGCCGGCTCGGTCGGCCGGATCGCTGAGTGAGCGAGGAGAAATCATCGGTGCAAATCGATAGCGCGACAGGGCCTGTGGGTCACTGTCGCGCGAACTTTGCTGCGAGGAGGTAGCCGTTACGCGGCCAGCGGTTTTTTCACCATGGCTTTTTTGTGCGCGGCCTTCATCGCTTCCATCTCGGCCCCCAGCTCTTCGAGCAGCGCTTTACCCAGCAGTTTCTTGGCCTGGGGGAACATCTCGGTTTCTTCTTCTTCGATATGGTGCTCAAGCAGCTCCTTGACCACTTTGACGCGACCGGAAAACTCGGTGGAAGATGGGTCGGTCTTTTTCAAGTCCGGCAGGACCAGCGAGTCGACGGTACGGTGCTCTTCCTTGGCTTCGTGGTACATGATGTCCTGTTCCTTGCCACCCGCTTTCCTGAACGCGGGGTAGAGGATTTCTTCTTCAAGTTGGGTGTGCAGGGTGATTTCCATTTCAAGTTTGGCCAGCAACTCGGTGCGCTTTTTCACCCCGCGTTCAGTGGATTCGCTCAACTGGGTCAGCAGGGTCTTGACGCGTTCATGGTCGGCTTTGAGCAGGTCGATGGCATTCATAGGTAACCTCACGGGGGTGTGCGGGCGTGTCGAAGTGCACGCCTCGTGGTGAGGAAGGTTGCATCAGGCGTACCAACTTTTATGGTTATAAATCATCTTTAAAATCAGATGGTTATATTTTCATGTGCGCTTGTCGGTCGTGCAGCTTGCATGGTCGGGCCGCGTTGAGGTTGCACAACGCACAGCCGGTTGCTGACACTCCAGCGCAACGGGGGGCCATAAAGTGGGGCCAGGAAAATTCTAATGGAACCCTTGGGGCATCTGCTTGACCTAACGCTTAGACTTCAGGAGGTGAATCATGCAAATTGAATATATCTGGATCGTATTGGCGGTGGTTCTGCTGCTCTTGGAACTCTGGGCGATCAATATCGTTTTGCGCAGCACTGGCGGATGGGAGACCAAGGGGTTGTGGGTCGTGGTGCTGGTGTTCGTGCCGCTGCTGGGGTTGATTGCGTGGGCAATGTTCGGACCCAAGCGTGAAATGGCGCAGCAGCGTAAGAGCTGAAGCGGTGAGTGATAAAAAACAGGCGCCCATGGGGCGCCTGTTTTCATTGCGCTAAGCCGATCAGCCGCCGATGGCCTTGGCAATCGCCTGATTGAACGCCGGTAGGTCGTCCGGCGTGCGCGAGGTGATCAAGGTCCAGCCATTGGCCTGGCACTCTTTAACCTCGGCATCCACTACGCTGGCCGCGCCGGCGTTTTCAAGGTCGATGCGCACGCTTTTATAGGCGGTCAGGGTTTTGCCCTTGACCACGCCAGCGTCGATCAGGGTCCATGGCCCGTGGCAGATCGCCGCGATGGTCTTGCCGGCCTGTACAAATTCATTGATCAGGCGCAGTGCGGCAGTATCCTGGCGCAGCGTATCGGCATTCACTGTGCCGCCCGGGATGACCAGCGCATCGAAGTCGGCGCTGACAACATCCGACAGTTGCACGTCTGATTCCACGGTCTGGTCCTTTTCCGTGTCGCCGACAAATGTCTGGGTAGTGCCGCCTTTGCTGGAGGCGTGCGTCACGGTCGCGCCGTAGCCACGCAGCGTTTCCAGAGGCTTGAGCAACTCGTCGCGCTCGATGCCGGTGTTGGAGGTGATGACGAGGATGTGCTTGCCGTTGAGTTGCGAGCTCATGGTCGAGTGTCTCCTTGGGTCATGGATGGTTTAATGGGCGTATTTGGTTTGCAGTTCCTTGGCCATTTTCAGGTGGGCTTCAAGGGTGGGCAGGGTCTTGGTGGCGAAGGCTTTCAGCTCGGGATTGTCCGAGGAGGCCGCTTCTTTCTTGAACAGTTCGACGGTTTTTTCATGGGCCGCTACCTGGTTGTTGGCATAGGCCTTGTCGAAGGATTCATCGCGCATTTCCAGGATGGCTTTCTTCGCCTGGTCGGTGAGCGCGGCGTCATCGGGTACTTCGATATCGAGTTTTTTCGCCAGGGCCATCAGTTCCTGATTGGCCTTGGTGTGGTCTGTGACCATATGCTGGGCGAAGGTCTTTACGTCCGCCGAGCTGCTTTTTTCCAGGGCCAGCTTGCCCGCTTCCACCTCGGTGATACCGCCCTCGGCGGCGTTGTCGACAAAGTCGTTGGAGGTCGCCGCCATCGCGGTGGAAATCGAGCCTGCAATCAGCATGAAGGTAAGGCCCATCGGTTTCATCAGTCGAGTTTTCATGGTGTCTCTCCTTGGAAATGGCGGGATGCCGTTACCTGACTGTTGAATCGAGAGGCGGGTAAAAGGTTTAAAATTTTTTGCGCTTTTTTGCCCAGCGGTGAGGCGAGGCAATTGACTTGAACCAATTCGGATTCCCAGGGTTCTGCTGCATAGGGCCGCCATCTCAGGGGCCTGCCACTGCCAGGAGGATTGCACTGTGACTGATCATAAAACCGCCGATAAAACCCCCGACCCCGTCAGCTCTGAAGACGCGCAAAAAGGTAATGCCCAGGCCACCAAAGGGCAGACGCTTGAACCTGCAAACCCCAAGACTGACACCATCGACAAAGTCGTGACGCCGACCTCGATCAAGGACATTGAACGGCAAACGGATGCAATCAACGAAAAGCTCAACAACGGGCGTTGAACCTGCTGAGTTGATTGGCGGCGAAGGAGCTTGCTCCCGTGGTGGCCTGAACGCTGCCATTGCTGCTTTTTATAAATAAATATAATAATTAGCTTAGATTAAAATGTGATTTTTATTATTTTTGAC
Organism: Pseudomonas sp. CCI1.1; assembly: GCF_034348165.1. Lineage (NCBI taxonomy): Bacteria > Pseudomonadati > Pseudomonadota > Gammaproteobacteria > Pseudomonadales > Pseudomonadaceae > Pseudomonas > Pseudomonas sp. CCI1.1. Next base: position 1,709,924 of record NZ_CP133780.1, on the reverse strand, counting down.
CATCCCCTAGCCTTGCCTGGAAGTCCCCTTAGGCCATCCAGGAAGATTTGCCATGAGTAGCGTCACGCCGATTTCCAGTGTCTTGAGCAATGTGCGCCAGCGGGTAACACCGCAAGAGTGGGAGGTGCGGGTCAAGTTGGCCGCGGCCTACCGACTGGCGGCGTTGTACAAGTGGACCGATCATATCTACACGCATTTCTCAGCGCGGGTGCCAGGGCCCGAGGCGCATTTCCTGATCAATGCTTTCGGGCTGTTGTTCGACGAAATCAGCGCCTCCAACCTGGTCAAGGTCGATCTGGACGGCACCATCGTCGATGACCCAACGGGCCTGGGGATCAACTACGCCGGCTATGTGATCCACAGCGCCATCCACGGCGCACGCCATGATTTGCAAGCGGTGCTGCACACCCACACCCGCGACGGTATTGCGGTGTCGGCGCAGAAGCAGGGGTTGTTGCCGATCTCCCAGCACGCTATCGCATTCTCGGGGCGTGTGGCTTACCACGGTTACGAAGGGGTGGCGCTGGACCTGGACGAGCGTGAACGGCTGGTGGCGGATTTGGGCGACAAGAGTGTGATGATCCTGCGCAACCACGGCTTGTTGACGGGTGGCGTCAGCGTCGAGCATGCCTTCCAGCAACTACAAAGCCTGGAGCGGGCCTGCAACATCCAGATTGCGGCACAGGCAGCGGGGAATGCCGAGTTGATCTTCCCACCCGCAGAGGTGGTGGCCAAAGTCGAGCAGCAGGCCAAGGTGTTCAGCAATGGCGAAGGCCCGGGCGTGGCGCGGCATTGGAATGCGCTGGTGCGCCAGCTTGAGCGTACCGATACCGACTACAAGAACTGAGTCGGATGTGGATTGGATTGTTCCCACGCTCTGCGTGGGAACACAGCCCAGGACGCTCTGCGTCCCTAAGCGTGACGCGGAGCGGCACACGAGGCATTCCCACGCAGAGCGTGGGAACGATCATCAAAACCTCACGTCAAGGCGATAGTTGACGCGTTGCTGTGCGGCCCGACGGTACTGGCACGGTCCGCCAGGTAACGCGCCGGCGGTTGGCCCATGGCCTTGCGGAACATGGTGATAAACCCGCTGGCATTTTCATAACCCAGGTCCAGCGCCACGCTCTGCACACTTTCGCCGTTGGCCAGGCGCTGCAGTGAAAGGATTACATGCAACTGCCGGCGCCAGCGACCGAAGCTCAGGCCGATCTCTTCCAACAACAGGCGGGTCATGCTGCGTTCGCTCATGCCGATGCGCACGGCCCATTCGCCCAGGGTGGATTTATCGCCGGGGTTGGCCAATAAGCTGTTGGCCAGCCGATGCAAGCGGGGGTCTTGGGGCATCGGCAAATGCAGGGCTTCGATGGGGGCCTGGGCCAGTTCGTCGAGTAACGTCGCCACCAGGCGGCCCTGGGCGCCGTCTTCGTCGTAGAGCTGCGGGAAGCTGACCGCCTTGCCGATCAATTCGTGCAGCAATGGCGACACCGACAGCGTGCAACATTGCCGGGGCAGGGCGCTGGCGGCGTTCGGGTTGATCAACAGGCAGTACACATCCGCTTCGCCGGCACCGCGTGCCGCGTGGGTTACTCCGCCGGGAATCCACAACGCGCATTGCGGCGGCACGATCCAGATACCCGCCTCGATCACACAATGCACCACGCCGCGCAAGGTGTAGATCAATTGCCCGTGTTGATGGTGGTGAGGGGTATGTTCCCAGCGTTCGGACGTACTCGAGGCGCCCACTGCAACAATCGAGCGAGGGATCGCGGCGGCGTCGCGGACCCGGCAGGGGTCGTACTGGTCGAGGCGGTGATGAACCATGGTGAGAACTGCCTTGGCTGGATTGCGAAACATTCTGGCTATTCTGTGCAATGCTGTCCAGCGCCAGGCGCCCTATGATGAGAATCAATCTCATCAAAGGAGCTTTGCCATGCGACTCGACAGTTCAACTTTCCCGGTGGTGAAAATCTTTTTCGACGCGCCTAGCGAAGGTGCGCCGGAAGACGCCTTCCTGACCTTCGAACGTCTGCTGGCCCGTGAGCAGCCCTTCTTGCTGCTGCACGAAAAAGCCGTGGATGAGAACAATCACGAACACGCCCACGAAGAGCGCAAGCGCGCGTCTATCTGGATGAAGAAAAACAAGGCTGCCTTGCGTGCCTACGTCAAAGGCATGATCCAAGTGGAGCCCAGCGCTGCCAAGCGCCTGGCCCTCAAGCCCTTTGCCGTGACGTTCGGCAAGGCCTGGGGTTACCCGCTGCTGGTGGTGGAGTCCAAGGATCGCGCCTGGGCGTTGGCCCAGGATGTGCTGGATACAGAAGTGTCGGATGTGGCGCATTTCTGAGCCTGGCCAAAGCTCGACAGCGTCCACAATTGAACTACCTTGATTGACGAGCCTTCCCACTCGGTATTCAAGCATGCGCACTTTATGGACGCGGTACCTGGCGTTGCTGGAAAACGACCTGAGCACGCAGATTTTCGACAATGTTAAAAATCTGTTGGTCTGCGCATTGTTGTTTGCGGCGGGGACCAACGCGCTGGTGGGACCGCGCGAGTTGCTGATCGGTATCTTCGCCTCCAGCGTCGCGGGCTGGGGCTTGATTGTGCTGTCGACGGTGCTGATGCTGTTGAACGTCAGCGACGGCATTCGCCGCCTGGCCAAATTGCGTTATCACTTGGCGTTGCAACTGTTGTTGATCCTGATCTACGTGGTGATTGCCGAGCGGGTGGTAGAGATTGTGTGGGTGTTGCGCGCCCATTGACGTATCCTCCGCGCCTCGTTTACCACTGATTCGAACAAAGATGACAGGACAAGCTATGCAGGCGCTGCTGGAGTCGATCCTCGACGAAGTGCGCCCCTTGATCGGCCTCGGCAAAGTCGCCGATTACATTCCCGCGCTGGCCGACGTGCCCGCCAACCAACTCGGCATCGCGGTATACGGCAACGACGGCACGGCCTACTGCGCTGGAGATGCAGACACGCTGTTTTCGGTGCAGAGCATTTCCAAGGTCTTCAGCCTGGTGCAGGCCATCGACCATGGCGGCGAATCCATCTGGGAACGCCTGGGCCACGAGCCCTCGGGGCAGCCGTTCAACTCCATGGTGCAGCTGGAATTCGAACGTGGCCGCCCGCGCAACCCTTTTATCAACGCTGGCGCGCTGGTGATCTGCGACATCAACCAGTCACGCTTCGCCGTGCCGATTCTGTCGATGCGCGACTTTGTACGGCGCCTGTCGGGCAACCCGCAGATCCTGGTCAATAGCGTTGTGGCCGAGTCGGAAGCCCAGCACGGTGCGCGCAATGCGGCCATGGCCTACCTGATGAAGTCTTTTGGCAACTTCCACAATGATGTGGACGCGGTGCTGCACAGCTACTTCAACTATTGCGCGTTGCAGATGAGCTGCCTGGACCTGGCCCGAGCATTCAGCTTTCTGGCCAATGAAGGCGTGAGTGCCCACAGTGGCGAGCAGGTGCTGACGGCGCGCCAGACCAAGCAGGTAAACTCGATCATGGCCACCAGCGGCTTGTACGACGAGGCGGGCAACTTTGCCTACCGCGTGGGCCTGCCGGGCAAGAGCGGGGTCGGCGGCGGAATTGTCGCGGTGGTGCCGGGGCAGTTTACGGTGTGCGTATGGTCGCCGGAGTTGAACGCAGCGGGCAACTCGCTGGCGGGGATGAAGGCGTTGGAATTGTTGAGTGAGCGGATTGGGTGGTCGGTGTTTTGAGATCGTTCTCTCTGTGGGAGTTGGCTTGCCTGCGAAAGCGGTGGTTCAGTTGAAGAATCATTGACTGACAGGTCGCCATCGCGGGCAAGCCCGCTCCCACAGGGATCTATGCCTGGCGCCAATTCTGTGGGCAACCCACAACCAGTGTGGGAGCTGGCTTGCCTGCGAAAGCGGTGGTTCAGTTGAAGAATCATTGACTGACAGGTCGCCATCGCGGGCAAGCCCGCTCCTACAGGGATCTATGCCTGGCGCCAATTCTGTGGGCAACCCACAACCAGTGTGGGAGCTGGCTTGCCTGCGATAGCGGTGGCTCAGTTGAAGAATCATTGACTGACTGGTCGCCATCGCGGGCAAGCCCGCTCCTACAGGGATCTATGCCTGGCGCCAATTCTGTGGGCAACCCACAACCAGTGTGGGAGCTAGCTTGCCTGCGATAGCGGTGGCTCAGTTGAAGAATCATTGACTGACAGGTCGCCATCGCGGGCAAGCCCGCTCCCACAGGGTTCTATGCCGGGTGCCGATTCTGTGGGCAACCCACAACCAGTGTGGGAGCTGGCTTGCCTGCGATAGCGGTGGCTCAGTTGAAGAATCATTGACTGACAGGTCGCCATCGCGGGCAAGCCCGCTCCCACAGGGATCTATGCCTGGCGCCAATTCCGTGGGCAACCCACAACCAGTGTGGGAGTTGGCTTGCCTGCGAAAGCGGTGGTTCAGTTGAAGAATCATTGACTGACAGGTCGCCATCGCGGGCAAGCCCGCTCCCACAGGGATCTATGCCTGGCGCCAATTCTGTGGGCAACCCACAACCAGTGTGGGAGCTGGCTTGCCTGCGAAAGCGGTGGTTCAGTTGAAGAATCATTGACTGACAGGTCGCCATCGCGGGCAAGCCCGCTCCTACAGGGATCTATGCCTGGCGCCAATTCTGTGGGCAACCCACAACCAGTGTGGGAGCTGGCTTGCCTGCGATAGCGGTGGCTCAGTTGAAGAATCATTGACTGACTGGTCGCCATCGCAGGCAAGCCAGCTCCCACATTTTGATCCTCATTGTTCTTCGAATTGTAGGTGAGCCAAAACAAAAAATGCGCCCCTTGGGGCGCATTTTTTGCTCGGTCAGCTATGGCCTATCAGGCCGTCGCATCCCAGGCCCGATCACCGTTCTCGTCTTTGATCCGAGTCGGCAAGCCCATCACATCCAGCGCCTTGAGGAACGGCTCAGCTGGCAGTTCCTCGACGTTGGCCATGTGCTTCACATCCCACTCGCCACGCGCCACCAGCAGTGCAGCGGCTACCGGTGGTACGCCTGCGGTGTAGGAGATGCCCTGGCTGTCAGTCTCGGCATAGGCCTCTTCATGATCAGCCACGTTGTAGATGAACATCTCACGCGGTTGGCCATCCTTGGTGCCTTTGACCAGGTCGCCGATGCAGGTCTTGCCGGTGTAGCCCGGGGCGAGCGAAGACGGGTCGGGCAGCACGGCCTTGACCACTTTCAACGGCACCACTTCCAGGCCTTCGGCGGTCTTGACCGGCTGTTCGGAGAGCAGGCCGAGGTTTTTCAGCACGGTGAACACGTTGATGTAGTGTTCGCCGAAGCTCATCCAGAAACGCACGTTGGGCACGTCGAGGTTTTTCGACAGCGAGTGCACTTCATCGTGGCCGGTGAGGTAGAGGTTCTGCGAGCCAACTACCGGCAGGTCGTCGGTGCGTTTGACTTCGAACATGGTGTTGCTGGTCCACTGGCTGTTCTGCCAGCTCCACACCTGCCCGGTAAATTCGCGGAAGTTGATTTCCGGATCGAAATTGGTGGCGAAGTATTTGCCATGGGAGCCGGCATTGACGTCGAGAATGTCGATCGAATCAATGCGGTCGAAATGCTGTTGCTGCGCCAGCGCGGCATACGCGTTGACGACACCTGGGTCGAAGCCCACGCCAAGGATGGCGGTGATGTTCTTCTGTTTGCATTCTTCCAGGTGGTTCCACTCGTAGTTGCCGTACCACGGCGGGGTCTCGCAGACCTTGCCCGGCTCTTCGTGGATGGCGGTATCGAGGTAAGCCACGCCCGTGTCGATGCAGGCACGCAGTACCGACATGTTGAGGAAGGCGGAGCCGACGTTGATGACGATCTGCGAATCGGTCTCGCGGATCAGGGCCTTGGTCGCTTCCACGTCCAGGGCGTTCAGCGCGAAGGCCTGGATATCGGCGGGAACCTTGAGGCTACCCTTGGCCTTGACGCTGTCGATGATGGCCTGGCATTTGGAGATGTTGCGCGACGCGATAGCAATACGACCGAGTTCGTCGTTGTGCTGCGCGCACTTGTGGGCCACCACCTTGGCGACACCTCCTGCACCAATGATAAGAACGTTCTTTTTCAATTGCTTTATCTCTCCTTTATCCGCCAGCTCAGGACAGGCTGGACAGGTAGTCGTCGTAACCAAATTCACGAACCACCTCGACTGTACCGTCGAGTTGTTTCACTACGATGGACGGCATTTTCAGGCCGTTGAACCAGTTTTTCTTGACCATGGTGTAGCCTGCGGTGTCGATGAACGACAGCCGATCGCCGATGGCCAGCGGACGATCAAATTGATACTCGCCGAAGATGTCCCCGGCCAGGCAGGATTTGCCGCACACCATGTAGGTGTGTTCACCCTCGCTCGGCGCCAGTTTGGCGTTGAGGCGATAGATCAGCAGGTCCAGCAGGTGGGCTTCGATGGAGCTGTCGACCACGGCGAGATTCTTGCCGTTGTAGAGGGTGTCGAGCACGGTGACTTCCAGGGAGGCGCTGTTGGTGATCGCCGCTTCGCCGGGTTCCAGGTAGACCTGCACGCCGTACTTCTCGGAGAACGCTTTGAGCCGTGCGCAGAATGCATCCAGTGCATAGCCTTCACCGGTGAAATGGATGCCGCCGCCGAGGCTGACCCACTTGACCTTGTGCAGCAGCGCACCGAAGCGTTCTTCGATGGTGCCGAGCATCTTGTCGAACAGGCTGAAGTCGCCGTTCTCGCAGTTGTTGTGGAACATGAAGCCGGAGATCTGATCGATCACGCCATCGATCTTCACCGGGTCCCACTCGCCCAGGCGGCTGAACGGGCGCGCCGGGTCGGCCAGCAGGTAGTCAGAGCTGCTCACCTGCGGGTTCACACGCAGGCCGCGGATCTTGCCTTCGCTGCGTTCGGCAAAACGCTGCAGTTGGCTGATGGAGTTGAAGATGATCTTGTCGCAGTTCTCCAGCATCTCTTCGATTTCATCGTCGGCCCAGGCCACGCTGTAGGCATGCGCTTCACCTTCGAACTTCTGGCGGCCGAGCTTGAGCTCATACAGCGACGACGAGGTGGTGCCGTCCATGTATTGCTGCATCAAGTCGAATACCGACCAGGTGGCAAAGCACTTGAGCGCCAGCAGAGCCTTGGCGCCGGACTGTTCGCGCACGTAGGCAATCTTCTGCATGTTGACCAGAAGCTTCTGTTTATCGATGAGGTAGTACGGCGTTTTGATCATTTTTGAGAGCCTGCGGCGGTGCCTGCCAAAAAAGGACACGCATTGTGCCCGCACTTGGAACAGATCGAAAGGTTAGCCGGCGGATTTTGCGTGCCACGTTAAGCATAGGGCGTAAGTATGACCGTTCATAAGAATCACCCCGCCCCCTGTGGGAGCGCTCGAGCCTCAGCGAGGCCGCGATGACGCCGGCTCTGGCACCACAAACACCCACAGTAGCGCCGCTAATATCATGCCCACCTAAACATGAGTGAATCTTGTGATGATCTAGAGCAAAATGAGTTTGTCTCAAGACATCCCTCTGCCGACAATGACCGCCATCAATTAGACCATCGGAGTTGTAAGTCATGGCAGTCGCTCATTCCCTCGGGTTTCCACGCATTGGACGCGATCGTGAACTGAAAAAAGCGCAGGAAGCGTTCTGGAAGGGTGAGCTCGACGAAGCCGGCCTGCGCGCCGTTGGCAGTAACTTGCGCAGCACCCACTGGGCGCTGCAACAGCAAGCCGGTATCGAACTGTTGCCGGTCGGTGATTTCGCCTGGTACGACCAGGTGCTGACCCATTCGTTGATGTTCGGTGTGGTCCCTGAGCGGTTCCGCCCGGTCGATGGCCAGGCCACGTTGCATACCTTGTTCGCCATGGCCCGTGGCGTCAGTGACAGCTGCTGCGGCGGTGCCCATGCCCAGGAGATGACTAAGTGGTTCGACTCCAACTATCACTACCTGGTGCCGGAGTTCAGCGTCGATCAGCAATTCCACCTGGCGTGGGATCAACTCTTCGAAGAGGTCCAGGAAGCCCTCGACCTGGGGCACAGCGTCAAGCCCGTGGTGATCGGCCCGCTGACCTATTTGTGGCTGGGCAAGGCCAAGGGCGCTGACTTCGACAGGCTCGACCTGCTCGAGCGACTGCTGCCGCTGTATGGCCAGATATTCCAACGCCTGGCCGAATTGGGCGTGGAATGGGTGCAGATCGACGAGCCAATCCTGGCGCTCGATCTGCCCCAGGACTGGAAGAACGCTTTTGAGCGCGCCTATAACCTGATCCAGCGCGACCCGCTGAAAAAATTGGTGGCCACTTACTTCGGCGGCCTGGAAGAAAACCTTGGCCTGGCTGCCAATCTTCCGGTGGATGGCCTGCATATCGACCTGGTGCGTGCACCGGACCAGTACCCGACCATCCTCGACCGTCTGCCAGCGTACAAGGTGCTGTCCCTGGGCGTGGTCAACGGCCGAAACGTGTGGCGTTGCGACCTGGAAAAAACCCTGGCCATCTTGCAGCATGCCCATGAGAAGTTGGGCGATCGCCTGTGGGTCGCGCCGTCCTGCTCGCTGCTGCACAGCCCGGTGGACCTGGAACGGGAAGACCAGTTGGATGCCGAATTGAAAAGCTGGCTGGCCTTCGCCGTGCAGAAGTGTGCGGAAGTGGCGCTACTGGCCAAGGCCGTTGATCAGCCCGAAGCCCCTGGCGTACTCACCGCCCTGGCTGAGAGCCGCGCGGTGCAGGCAGCTCGCGCCGCATCGTCACGCATTCACAAACCTGCCGTTCAAGCTCGTGTGGCCGCCATCACGGCGCAGGACAGCCAGCGCCAGTCGCCGTTTGCCCAGCGCATCGAAAAGCAACGGGCCGGCCTTAACCTGCCGCTGTTCCCGACCACCACCATCGGCTCGTTCCCACAGACCGCGTCGATCCGCCTGGCGCGCCAATCGTACAAGGCCGGCAAGTTGAGCCACGCCGAATACGTCGATGCCATGCACAGTGAGATCAAGCACGCTGTCGAGGTGCAGGAAAACCTCGGCCTGGACGTGTTGGTGCACGGTGAAGCCGAGCGTAACGACATGGTCGAGTACTTCGCCGAACAACTGGATGGCTACGTGTTTACCCGGTTCGGTTGGGTGCAGAGTTACGGTTCGCGTTGCGTGAAACCCGCAGTGATTGTCGGCGACCTGAGCCGCCCGAACGCCATGACCGTGGAATGGATTCGCTATGCCCAAGGCCTTACCGACAAGGTGATGAAGGGCATGCTGACGGGCCCGGTGACCATGTTGATGTGGTCGTTCCCACGGGAAGACGTGAGCCGAGAAGTGCAAGCCCGGCAACTGGCCCTGGCGATTCGTGACGAAGTGGTCGATCTGGAAGCCGCCGGCATCAAGATCGTGCAGATCGACGAAGCGGCTTTTCGTGAGGGCTTGCCGTTGCGCCAGGCGCAGTGGCAACCCTACCTCGACTGGGCGACTGAAGTGTTTCGTTTGTGTGCGAGTGGCGTGAGCGATGAAACCCAGATCCACACTCACATGTGCTACAGCGAGTTCAACGATGTGATCGAGTCCATCGCCGCCATGGATGCCGACGTGATCACCATCGAAACCTCCCGCTCGGACATGGAGCTGCTCGACGCGTTCGAAGCCTTCGCCTACCCGAATGAGATCGGCCCGGGGGTCTACGACATCCACTCGCCGCGGGTGCCGGATGCCTCGGAAATGGCCAACTTGCTGCGCAAGGCCGCCAAGCGGATTCCGGCAGAGCGCTTATGGGTGAACCCCGATTGCGGCTTGAAGACGCGGGGCTGGCCGGAGACCGAGGCGGCGCTCATTCATATGGTCACCGCCGCTCGCCAACTGCGTGCTGAACTGGCCTGATTCCTGAGCCCGGGCGCGGTTAAAAACTGTGGGAGATTCTATGGTTGAGGGGCAACCCTCAACCAACCTTTGGCTGATATTCGCTTTGCCCTTTCAGTAGAGCGAATACCACCCGAGCAAGCTTGCGAGCCAATATTACCAACGCTTGAGTGGTGCTATAGCCTCGTGCCCTCTGTGCTTGATAAAACGCTTTCCATGTCTCTGTTCGGCTAGCCGCCATCGCGGCGTTATGCAGCAGGCGCCGGGCCTCTGAGTCGCCGCGCTTACTTAAACTACGACGACCATCTTTCTGTCCTGACTTGTTGACGCGCAAATCCATACCAAGAAAGGCGATAAACGCGTCTGAATTCCTGAATTCTCCCCGTTGGAAGGTGGCAATCAAGCGCGCGCCAGTCAAAAAGCCGATGCCTTCGACCTTCAAGCAACGCTTCAACTGCCCCAGCAAACCTGCCTCTTTCAGGCAATCACTGATCATCTTTTCAATTAACCCTTCAAGTCTCTGCATCGACTTCACCTGCTCGGCAAACGAGGCCTTAAGCAGTGGTTCATTCGCCCAGCTTTGCGTCAGGCTGACGCGCGCCTGAACCAAGGCTGCGCGCCGACGAAACAGGCTTAGAAGGTGGCGATACAGCGGCGATGGCGGTGTCCAGGGACGCAGTTCGTCTGCCTCCTTTCTCAAATAGCGGGCGAGCAACTGGGCATCCAAAGCATCGGTCTTGGCCCGGATCTTCAAACTTTCGCGGTAATGCTTGAGCTCATAACCTCCAACCATGTAAACCACGCAACCAGCTTCATGGGCTAGATCGGCAAACTCCAAGTGGTAGATGTTGGTGGCTTCAATTGCGATGGCCACTTTGCAGGACAGCGTTTTCAGCCATTTTTTGATAGCAGCTTTGTTGTTTGCGATCGTTTCCAGTAGATCGGCTTCAGCGTGATAAATCACCAGCTCATTCTTAGCGACATCAACGCCTACGATCGGCTTTGAGACAGAAACTGGCATTGCCATGGGGGCTTCCTCCGGGCTATGTTTTTGAGCACTTGAAGGGCTCACCCAGAGGCGCAGGCTTGTTCCTATCGTCGGTCATAGCCAGATGCATTCTTTATCGGCGCTTGGGTGAAAGGAGGAGGGGTGAAATCTCCCACGGTCTGTACTGCGTCAACAGTCAGAATCGGGCTTCGTCCCTTCTCCTCCCTTCAAGTCCTAGCATACAAGCGGGCTTGCTCGCGAATGCGGTCTTCCAGTCACCGCAGCAGTGGCTGACACACCGTATTCGCGAGCAAGCCCGCTCCCACAGGGGATCTGTGGCAGGCGCTGATTATGTGGGCGATGCGTAACCAGTGTGGGAGCTGGCTTGCCTGCGAAAGCGGTGGTTCAGTTGAATATTTAGTAGCTGACACACCGCCCCGCACAATTAGCCTGCATCAGGTCAGAGGTATTTGAGCCACGCCAGGTCCCGCCGCCGTGCTTTCAGGCCGGCGAACCAACGTACCGGCAAGTACAGGGCAATCGGCAACAGCAGCGCTGCCAGCCACACCGCACCGATACCGTCGAAGCCAAAGTAATTGCCATGGTTGAGGCCAAACAGCGCAACGCAGGCCACATAGAGGATTTTCAGTACATAAAGGTGCAACAGATAAAAGAACATCGGCGCCGCGCCGAACACCGCCAGCACGCCGATCCAGCGCTTATGCCCCGCGCGTTCAAACGCCAGCAGCAACAGCAAGCCAATCCCCAGGGTCAACGCCAGAAACAACAGCGAAGGCGGATACTTGGTGATGTTGAAAAAGCTCATCAGCGTCAGCACGCTGCTGTCATACACCTGCCAAGGCTGCTCGCCATAGCCGTTGAGCGCGCGCAGCAACCCAAAGCCCACCAACGCGCCCACCCCCGCGACCCGTAAATAACGCTGGCGCACAGCCGGCAGCGTGGCATCGGCAAACCATGGCCCGAGGCCGTAACCCAGGGCAATCACACCGATCCATGGCAGCACCGGGTAGGTGGTGCGCAGGCGCAGGTTTTCAGAGACTTCAATCCAGTTGCGTTCATGCAAGATCGTCCACGGCACATGCAACATCGAGCCCGCTGCAATGTGCAACCCATCGAGCAGGTTGTGCCCGGCGATAATCACCAGCGCCAAGCCGATCAGCCAGGCACGCGGTAGCCAGACCAAAGCGGCGAGGGCGATCATGCTGATGCCGATGGCCCAGATGACTTGCATATAGATCACGCTGGGTGGCAGTTGGAAGGTCCACGCGAAGTTGACCAGGGTGAATTCCAGCACCACCAGGAACAGCCCGCGCTTGAACAAGAATGCCGACACGTCGCGACGGCCCTGATATTTCTGGCCGTACAGCCAAGCCGACAATCCGGTGAGCAGCACAAACACCGGCGCGCACAAGTGGGCCAGGGTGCGGCTGAAAAACAACGCAGGCTCGGTGCTGTCTATGCTCATGGGGTCGCTGACCTGGCGGTGCAGCAAGAAGGTTTCACGCACGTGGTCCAGCAACATAAACAGGATCACCAGGCCGCGCAGGGCGTCGATGGACAGCAGGCGTTTGCGTAAAGTCATAGCGTCAGTCATAAGTTAAGGGTCACACGCAGGCAAAATATTGACGTTATTCTATAACATTAAGCGAGGCGCTGATGACAAGCATGACCCCACACTCGGCCGAAGCCGTAATCGCGTTCTGGAAACAGGCGGGGCCCAAGCGTTGGTTCGCCAAGGACGACGAGTTCGATGCGACCTTTCGCGACAGCTTCCACGCCACTCATATGCAGGCGGCGCGGCGTGAACTCGAAGACTGGTTGACCACGGCGGATGGCGCGCTGGCGTTACTGATCCTGCTGGACCAGTACCCGCGCAACGCCTTTCGCGGCACGGCGCATATGTTCGCCACCGACCCGCTGGCGCGGTTGTATGCGCGAAAGATGGTGGACGCAGGATTGGATCAACAGGTTGAACCTCAGTTGCGTGCGTTCTGCTATTTGCCTTTTGAACATTCGGAAGACCCCCAGGACCAGCAACGCTCCCTGGCCCTGAACCAGCAGTTGGATGCCAGCACCTACCACTGGGCCAAGGAGCATGCCGACATCATCGAGCGGTTCGGGCGGTTTCCCCATCGTAATGGGGTGTTGGGCAGGACGAGCACCGACGAAGAACGCGCCTTCCTCAAGGCCGGTGGCTTCGCCGGTTAGGCGTGCTCTGGCGCCAGGCTTCGCTGGGCGCCAACGCGGCGAAACCGCCGCACACCCTTGAGGTCAATTGCCCATCGCAACGCTTCAGTGGCCGAAGGACGCGGGCCCTGGTTGATCGCCTGTTCATCCTTGCCCAGTGCGCTGAGGTAACCCTGCGTACCGCCGCGTTCGCTCCAATAGTGAGTGTGGCTCAACCAGGATTTGGCCAGCCAGCCTTTGCCATTGCCCACGGTCACCGGCAAGTCCAGCACGCCGCCGCCCATCACGGGCTTGACCGGGCCGCCGACGATGTCGCCGAACAGGCCGAAGGGGGCAGGGAAGTACAGGTTGGTCCAGCGCGTGACGGCAAAGGCTGCGGCGTGGTGCAGGTAGTGCGGGGTGAAGGGCTTTTGGCCGAGCATCAGCGGTTGGCGGGCGTTGTAGCCGTAGCCTTGGGTGTCTTCGGTGGGCGGGCAGGCCGGGGCTTCGCGGCGTTCCATACGCTGCTGTAAGTCACTGACGCTGCGGCCCAGCAACAGGCTGGCGTGGGCCATTGGGCTGCCGACCGTGACCAGGTCGGTGATGCGCCAGGGGTTGCCCAGGCCGCGCTGTTCGGCAAAAGCTTCGGTCTGTTGCTGACGAAAATTCAACAGGCTGCTCAGGCTGCCGTCCAGCAAGGCGCCGGCGGCGGGCAGGGCATCCTTGACCACCGGTTGCAGCGGTTCGCGGTTGGCATAACGGGCCGCCAGCTCACGGTTGCTGGGGGTCAGTTGGGTCAGTTGGTCGTGGTATTCATGCCAGAGGTAGCCGACGATGTCATAGGCAATCACGCTGCCCAGGCTGTGACCCACGACGATGATGCGCTCGTAGTCGCCCTGGTTGTGCAGGGCACGCAGCAGGTCTACACCGTCGGCACGGATCTGCTCGCGCACCCTCACGTTCTGCGGGTTGGGGCTGAGGTAGCGTGCGGCGTCTCCCAGGTACGCCAGCGCCGAATAGCGCAGCCCCAGTCCCATGGCCACGAGCAGCAGCGGGATCAGCGCGAAGGGGTTGTCGCTGGGGGGCAATTGGCCCCAGGCCGTGGCCAATGTACCGCTGGCAACCAGCAGCAATAACACCAGCACCGTCCAGCGCGTGCTGCGCCAGATCGGCACGATGGCCTCGGGAATGTCGCGACGCGGGCGCTTGAAGATGTCCCACAGCCAGCCCAGCAGATGGCCGAACTTGGTGCCCTGCATCTTGTGGGCCCAGTAGTACTCATAGAAATCCGTCGAGGTACGGCCCGAGGCCTTCAGTACGCGCAGGTCGAAGTTGCGCGATAGCCGATCCGGCTTGCTCCAGTACAGAGGTTTGCCATCGGGGGTGTCCGTGGGGATCATCGCTTCGACAAAGCCGCGCAAGGTGTCCATTGGGCGCTGCTCGCCGATGCCGTGGATAACCACAACTGCTTGTTTCATGTGCTGTTCCTTCCTTGAAAATCAGCGGTAGCCATAATATTGCCACTAGCCGCGCTATTCCCGCCAGGAATGCCCCCATAAAAACCCTGCATTGTCTTTATCGGCCGGGATCTCGTAGCGTGACGCCTCACCCCAGGAGATTGCCCATGAGCCAAGGCCCGCTGCACCTCTACGTTGATTCGCTGTTTACCAGCCCCTATGCCATGTCGGTGTTTGTCGCCTTGCGCGAAAAAGGCCTGGCGTTCGAGACCCTCACCCTGGACCTCGATGCCGGGCAAACCCAGGCGGCAGATTACGCCCAACGCTCCCTGACCCAGCGAGTGCCGACCTTGGTAGACGGTGATTTTGCGCTGTCGGAGTCTTCGGCCATCACCGAGTACCTGGACCAGGCCTACCCCGAAACCCGCGTGTACCCGGCGGATGTGCAACAGCGGGCGAGGGCGCGACAGGTTCAAGCGTGGTTGCGCAGCGACTTGCTGCCGATTCGCCAGGAGCGCTCGACCCTGGTGGTGTTCTGCGGGCAGAAGAGGCCGCCGTTGTCAGCAGAGGCTCAAGCCGCCGCGACCAAGTTGATCAGCGCGGCGCAAGCCTTGCTGGCGGATAACCGCGAGTACCTGTGCGGCCAGTGGTCGATTGCCGATGTGGACCTGGCGGTGATGCTCAATCGCCTGATCCTCAACGGTGACGCCATGCCAGCGCAGCTGGTGGCCTACGCGCAACGCCAGTGGCAGCGGCCGTCAGTGCGCGAGTGGGTCGAGCTGCGACGGCCCGCGCTCTAGTTGTGCCTGCTGGGCAACACGCCGGTCGAGGTCTTCCCAGTCGGCCATGCCCAGCACGCGCATGGTGTTCAAACCGCGCAAATAACCGCGCAATTGCTCGGCGCTGGCGCTGCTTTTCGCGGCGTCGGCGTGTGAGTTCAGCAACACGGTTTCGTACTCAACCAGGTAGTCGGCGACTCGCTCGCGAAACTCTGGCAGTACCGCCTCGCGGATACGATCGAAGATTTTCTGGTAGGGCTTCATGGCGGGGTCCTTATAGATTTTATGGGCGGCCTGACACTATCGGTTCAAATGATAGTCACCATCAAGGATCACAAGTTCTGTTTTTTCGCCAAACGCGCAGAATCTGCACATCGAGACGCAGCCCAAGGAAAATGCGCGATGAGGACGATTATCCAATTGGCTTTGATGGCCCTGATGCTGGGCACCGCGGTCATGACCACCCCGGCGATGGCCGATGAAGTGCGTACAGGCCATTTGCTGCCACTGGTGGGTAGCGTAGACTCCCTGCAGCGTGCCCAGTCGGTGGGGGTATTGTTCAGTGAAAACACCCGCGACAACCTCAGCTACCTCGAACGCTACCACGCCATGGCGCAGAACGGCGCCAAGGATGCCCTGGATGGGCGGATTCGCGAGGCGTTCGTCAACAGCTCCGACCCGGAACTGGCGATCGACTGGTTGATGCACTCGTTGCAGGGCACTTTTCTCTCGGTGACGGTCTATAGCAGCCTGGATGAGTTGGTGCAGGCGCACCCGGATGTGGTGGTGGTGCTCGATACCCATAACCAATTGCTCACCCAGCGTAATGACCGGGTCGAAGCACGCTTTGTCGCACGCTTCTACGACGCGAACCTGCAATTTATCGCCAAGGCCGAAGGCTCGGTGGATAAGCACGTGCCGTCAGTGTGGGTGCACGACAAGGCGGCGCCGGAGATTGCTGCACTGATCGAGCAACAACGCGATGTACAGCAAGATGCCCTGAAGCAGTTCGATGCGTCGCTCAAGGCCCTGGTTCGCGCAGGTTGATCCGCGATGGTTGTGAACCCTATTTGGTTATTTTCAGGAATGTTTATGCGCTCTTTCTTCGCCTCGGCCCTGGCTTGTGCTTCGTTGCTGCTGACCGGTTGTATCACGGCGCCCAACGCCCCATCGCTGACCCTGCAAACCAACAAGACCCCCGATGGCTATGTGCAATGCGTATTGCCCAAGCTGGAAAAGCACGGCATCACCTCGACCGTCACCCAGAACTCGCGCCACGCCAAGGTGCTGTTGACCAGCAAGATTGCCGCCGATGATGTGCTGGAGGCCTACAAGTCCCAGGACGGCACCAAAGTGTTCCTGTATGAGCGCAAGCCGTTGGCTTCGGCGATCAAACCATCGCGGCTGGAGCAGGCCGCGCAGGATTGCAAATAAACCCGCACACACATAACGCAACCCACCCTGTAACCAATGTGGGAGCTGGCTTGCCTGCGAAAGCGGTGGTTCAGTTAAATATTCAGTGACTGACACGCCGCCTTCGCGGGCAAGCCCGCTCCCACAGGGGATCTGCGCTAGGCGCTGATTCTGTGGGCAATACATAGGAGCGAGCTTGCTCGCGAAAAACTCATAGGCGCCGCGTTTATTCGGGAGCGCGCGTAATCGTTGACTTCTTTCGCGAGCAAGCTCGCTCCTACAGGGTATTGGCCCCATTTGGATCAGGGTTTGGCTTCGTTGCTGAAGCTGTCGACAGTCTTGACCAATCCCTGCGCCGCCAACGCCACCAACTCACCGCCTTTCTCCACAGTAGCCAACGCTGGGTCCGAGCCCATGCGGCCGTCAGGGAAGCGCGCACGGAAGTCCAGGGCTTCACGGATCGGACCAGTGTTGGCGATTTGCGGTGAGTACTCGGCAGACTTGATCGCATCCGGATACGCCCACTGCGTCACGGCAATTTCCGATGGCGTGGCGTGGCTGCCATGCCCCACCGGGAATTGACGCTGGGCCAGGTCAGTGACGCCTTCCAGGTCCCACCAGTTCACCAGTTTCAGCGCAAACCCGGCCGGGCGGCGGGCGAAGCTGGCTTCGGCGTACAGCTCGGAGAACGCCGCTTCAATCGTGGCGATGTTGCCGCCGTGACCGTTCAGGAACAGGATCTTTTCGAAACCATGCCCGGCCAGCGAGCGCACCCAGTCGCCAATCGCGGCGATAAAGGTGGAAGGGCGCAGGGAGATGGTGCCGGGAAAGCCCAGGTGGTGTTGGGCCATGCCGATATTGAAGGTCGGGCCGACCAGGATGTCGGCGTGCTTCTGGGCGTGGTGGGCGATGATCTCCGGGCACATCCAGTCAGTGCCCAGCAGGCCGGTGGGGCCATGTTGCTCGTTGGAACCGATGGGAATCACCACCGTGCGGCTGCGTTCCAGGAACTGCCCGATTTCGATCCAGGTGGAGGTGTGTAGAAGCATGCGACGTTCTCTTTTATCAGTGGGGACAGGCTATCCGCCACGGATTGTACGACTACTCGCCACCTGTTGGGGTTTGCAATTGAGGTAGGTCGATGACTTCAGCCAGCGCTGGTCGGGGTACCACGAAAACATGAACTGCCCGTCCTTGAGCTTGTCCACCACTTGGCGGGCGACTTGCGGACGCACGGCCGGGCAACCCTGGCTGCGGCCGATACGGCCTTCGCGCTTGCTCCACAATGGGCTGACGTAGTCGGCAGCATGAATCACGATGGCGCGGTCGCGGGCCTGGTCATTGAAGCCGGGTTCCAGACCGTCCATGCGTAGCGAGTAGCCATGGGCGCCCAGGTAGCTTTCCTGGGTGCGGAACAAGCCCAGGCTCGACTGGTGGCTGCCCTCGAGATTGGAGAACTGGGTAGCGAAGTTTTCCCCGGACTTGGCACCGTGAGCCACCAGGTCGCGTAGAACCAAGGTCTTTTTGCGCAGGTCGAAGATCCATAGGCGACGGGCGGTCGAGGGCTGGGAGTAGTCAATAACCGCAAGGCGATCGGAACGCTCCTCGCCGTTATTGACCGCGCACTGCACGGCGCTCAGGGCGCTTTTCAGCACGGTGGGATTGAGTTCTGGAGCCGAGCGCGCCAGGCTGCTATACAGGGAAGGAGAGGTGCCATTGGCGGCGAGCGCAACATTGCTCAATAAAGCCAGGCACCCAGTGATCAAGCCCAGGCTGGTTAGCCTGAGCAGGCGTATAAAAGTCAGCATCTACAGTCGAGTCCCCGCTGTGGAGTGGAGCTAAGTCAATTGTTCAAAAAACACGCATGTTACTTGAGCATTTGCCTGCTCGTTGCACCATTGGTCGCTACAGCCGAAACGCTGCCGGTGGAGCCATTACCCGTCACCACCCCTGCACCGGTCGCGCTGGCGCCACTGCAACAGGCGTTGGCGCAGTTGACCAGTGTCTGCCCGCACCTTGCGCCGCGCATAGATGCCGCCGCGTTGGTGCGCCTGCAAGCCTTTTACCAGCAGCAGGGCGATGCGCCGCTATGGTCGGCTGATGAACGCCGGCAAGCCTTGCACAGCCAGTTGCTGATGCTTGCCGACGATGGCCTGGACCCCACCCACTATAGCTTGCCCGCGGCGGATGCCACGGCCAACGTGCTGTGCAGCGATATCGCCAACAGCCAGCAGTACCTGCAAGCCCTGCAGGATTTGCATTACGGGCGTCTACAGCAATCGCGCTTTGAGCCTCTATGGCATTCACAGCCGCCCAGTGGCGATCCTAATGCCGAGGTACTGGCGTTCGCCGCCACCGGCCTGCAAGACATGGCCCAAGCCTTCGATCAGGCGCGGCCCAGCGCCGATTTGTACCGCAGCCTGCGCAATGCCTACGCCAGCGTGCGCCAGCAACCGCTGCCCCACTGGGACCCGGTCGCCGAGGGCGCGTTGTTGCGCCCGGGCATGAATGACGCCCGAGTGCCGGAATTGGCGCGGCGCCTGCACAGCGGTGGCTACCTGGCCCAGTTGCCCAGCGGCAACGGCAAGCAATACCAGGGCGAACTGGTCAAGGCGGTGAAAGCCTTCCAGCTCAGCCACTCGTTGCAGGCCGACGGTGTGATCGGCGCCGGCACCGTGGCCGAACTCAATATCAGCCCGGCGGTGCGTCGTGAACAGCTGCGCATCAACCTGGAGCGCTTCCGCTGGCTGGCCCAAGACCTGGAGCCTGAAGGCGTCGTGGTCAATGTGGCCGCTGCGCAACTGAGCGTGTATCAGAGTGGCATCCCGGTGTGGCAAACCCGCCTTCAAGTGGGCCGGGCCGAACGCCAGACGCCATTGCTCAAGTCGCGTATTACCCGGCTGACCCTCAACCCCACCTGGACCATCCCACCGACCATCATGCGCGAGGACAAACTGCCCGCCATCCGGCTCAACCCTGAATACCTGCGCCAGCAAAACCTGCAAGTGCTCGACGCCGAAGGTCACCCCTTGACGCCCGACCAGGTCGACTGGGCACGCCCCGGCAATATCCTGCTGCGCCAGCAGGCCGGTCCGCGTAACCCGCTGGGCAAGATTGTGATGCGCTTTCCCAATCCGTATTCGGTGTACCTGCATGACACCCCCAGCCAACCCTTGTTCACCAAGGGCCCACGGGCGTTCAGTTCGGGATGCGTGCGGGTCGAGCAACCGTTGTTATTGCGCGACCTGCTGGTAACGCCCGCCGAACGCACCCGCACCGATGAGCTGCTGGCGACCGGCGAAACCCATGAATTCAGGCTGGCCACGCCGGTGCCGGTGCTGTTGGGGTATTGGACGGTAGAAGTGGATCGTCAGGGCGAGTTGGTGTACGCGCCGGATATTTATGCGCGTGACCCGGTGTTGATCAAGGCCATGGGCAGCGTGCTCTAGGGCGCGCTTATTCCGGCATCAGTTGCTGGCGGCATTCCAGCACCAGGCGGGCGCCGCCCAACTCACTGGTGCCCACCTCCAGCTTGAACCCATGCAAGTTGATGATCGCCGCCACAATCGACAGGCCCAGCCCAAAGCCGCCTTGCTGATCACTCTCATCGACCCGATAGAAACGCTGGAACACCGACGCGCGCTCGGCAGCCGGAATGCCTGGCCCGGAGTCGAGCACTTCGATGCGCGTACTGCCCAGGTCGTTGACTGCTCGCAGGATCACCTTGCCCTTGGGCGGGGTGAACTTGATCGAGTTACTCAGCAGGTTGGCCAGGGCTTCGAATAGCAGCGCACGGTCACCGGTAATCCACGGCAGTGAATCAGGCGCTTGTAACACCAGCTCCAGTTCGCCTTCTTCGGCCAGGGGCAGATAGAAGTCATGCAGCTCGCGCAGCAACGGCAGCGGGTCCAGCACCAGGAAGCCAGAGCGACGCTGGTGGTCTTCCAGTTCCGAGATGCGCAGCAGCCCGCGAAAACGTGCCATCAGCGTGTCGGTTTCGGCGATGGCGTCATCGAGCTTTACCGCGTGGGCCGAGTCTTCCTCGGCTTGTTGCTTGATGCGGTAAAGCTGGGCGCGCAAGCGGGTGAGCGGGGTGCGCAGGTCGTGGGCGATGTTGTCGCACACGCCCTTGACCTCGTTCATCAGTTTTTCGATGCGGTCGAGCATGGCATTGACGATGGCGGCAAGCATGTCCAGCTCGTCGCGCCGGTTGGACAGCGGCAACCGGTGCGTGAGGTCGCCGGCGACAATGGCCTCGGCGCTGGCCTGGATCCCGCGAATACGCCGCAACGGGCGACGGCGCAGCAGGTGCCAGCCGGCAGCGCCGGGGATGATGGTCAAGGACAGCGCCCACAGTAGGGCGTGCCAGATAATCCGCGTTACCCCGAACAACGAGCCGTTGGCGCGCACCAACACCAGCCAGCGGCCGTCTTCGGTGTGGGTGGCCACGGCGTCGCAGCTGTCCTTGGGCAGCTTGGGATCATCGGATTGCACGCAATTGGTCAGGGCGTAGATCTTGCCATCCAGCGGCAAGTCGGGTGGCACGGCGCGGATCGGCCCGCTCAAGGGGCGAAATTGCTCATCGAACAGGCCATAGGCGTCCACGCCCTTCATGTCGAAGGTCATGCTGGTGGTCAGCGCTTCCACCAGCTCTTCGCCGTCGAAACGCTGGAAAAGATGCTGGCGCTGCAACAGGGAATGGCGCGACAAGTCGCTGAGGTAGCCTGAGACCTCGTAGTACAGCACCCCCATGAGGATGCAACTCCACGCCACGAACAACGAACTGTACAGCGCCAGCAAGCGGCTGCTGGAAGAGCGCCAGCCTTTAGAGGGGTTCAGCAATGACATAACCCGAGCCTCGTACCGTGCGGATCAGCGGCGTGAGGCCCGGTGGGTCGATTTTCTTGCGCAAACGGCCGATGTGCACGTCGATCAGGTTGGTGCCGGGGTCGAAGTGATAGCCCCAGACTTCCTCGAAAATCATCATCCGCGACAGGATCTGCCCGGTGTTGCGCATCAGGAATTCAAGCAGTTTGTATTCAGTGGGCAGCAGGGTCAGCGGTTGATCGGCGCGGCTGGCTTCGCGGCTGATCAGGTTCAGTTCCAGGTCGGCCACGCGCAGGGCGGTTTCGAATTCCTGGACCGTACTTTTACGCCGCAGCAGCACTTCGACACGGGCGGCCATTTCATCCGAGGCGAACGGCTTGGTCAGGTAATCGTCGCCGCCGGCACGCAGGCCGCGCACGCGCTCGTCGACATCGGAGAGGGCGCTGATCATCAGGATCGGCGTAGACACCCCAATGGTGCGCAACGTGGTGACGATGGCCAGGCCATCCAGCTCAGGCAGCATGCGGTCGAGGGTGATCAGGTCGTAATCACCACTTACGGCACGGACCAGGCCCTCGCGGCCGTTGTCCACCCAATCTACGTCCAGTCCATGGCTACTCAGCTCGGCGACAATCTCGCGGGCCGTTACGGCGTCATCCTCGATGGTCAAAATGCGGGTCATAGGATTACCTGGTGAGCGTTCACACTAGAAGTGACGACATTTTGCCAAGAAGTTGCTGAATGTTTCCTAAATAAAACTTCATCTTCTTAAAGCCGACATCGCACTGTGGGAGCTGGCTTGCCTGCGATGGCGGCTTACCTGCTGGCATATTCGTTGGCTGCCATGCCGCTATTGCAGGCAAGCCAGCTCCCACAGGGGAGTGCATTACGCCCGCCTAATATCGCCGTTTATTGCAACCTGCATGATCTGGCTAAGTTCAATTTAAATAAATCATTGAAATTAAAGGAATTTAATTTTAATCGCAGCTGGCACGCTGCCTGCACTGTCCGTTTTGAGACTTGTAACATCATTTTTCGTGCCTGGAGCAAAACAACAATGATCACATCCTCATCCACGCTGCAAGAGTCAAGCACGCTCTCCGGGGTTTCCTGGGGGGCGATTTTCGCCGGTGCTGCTGCGGCGGCCGCCTTGTCATTGATCCTGGTGTTGCTGGGCTTCGGCCTGGGCTTTTCGGCGGTGTCGCCTTGGGCTGACAGCGGTATCAGCGCCAAGGGCCTTGGCATTTCCACGATTGTCTGGCTGGCGTTCACCCAGATTGTCGCTTCTGGCCTGGGCGGCTATATCGCCGGTCGTTTGCGGGTGAAGTGGGCCAATATGCACGGCGACGAGGTGTACTTTCGCGACACCGCCCATGGCTTCCTGGCGTGGGCAGTGGCCACATTGATCACGGCGATGTTGGTGGTCGGTTCGGTCAGCAGTGTGGTCAGCGGCGGCGTGAAAGCTGGCGCCAGCGTGGCATCGGGTGCCGCCAGCGGCCTCACCCAAGCTGCGGGCAGCGCGGCAAAGGGTGCCGACAGTGGTGACTTCGGTTACTACGTCGACAGCCTGTTTCGCGATGATCGCCCAGCGGCGGTCAGCGATGATGCAGCCCACGCCGTGGTCGGTCGTATCCTGACGCGTACGTTGAGCAACGACGGCCAACTGGCAGCGGAAGATCGCGCCTACCTGGCCCAACTGATCAGCCAGCGCACCAACCTGAGCCAGGCCGATGCCGAAGCCCGTATCGACAAGGTGTATGGCGATGCGCGCAAAGCCGTCGAAGACGCCAAGCTCAAAGCCAAGCAAGCTGCTGAAACCGCAGCGAAAGTGGCGGCCTACACATCCCTGTGGACCTTCGTGGCCTTGCTCATCGGTGCGTTCTTCGCCAGCTTCGCCGCTACCTTTGGCGGTCGCCGCCGGGATGCCGTGGTGTACGTCGAAACCGAAAACTACGTTCGTTAATTCAAGGAGAACATGATGCGCTCATTACTGCTGTGGTTCCTCGGCGTGCCGATTCCGGTGATCATTCTGATCGCGATTTTCATGCACTAATTGTAGGAGCGAGCTTGCTCGCGAAGAACTGCCGGGCGCCGCGTTCATTCAAAATGGCCGCGGCGTTCTTGCGTTTTGCGCGAGCAAGCTCGCTCTTACAGGGGCAGGGGTAGGGCAAGCCCCGTCAGTCGTCGAACCCGACCTGCTCATGAATTTCATCCACCTTCAATTCCAACCGATACGCCACCGCAATGAACAACGCCTGGCACAGGCACAGCGTGGCGCTCAGCGAGCGGAAAGCAAACGAGGAGCCTTCATTGACCAACAGCACCGCATTCGCGCGCTTGGCCAGGGGCGACAGGTTGCTGTCGGTGATGATCAGGGTCTTGGCCTGGTGATGCTGCGCGATGCGCAGGCAGTGCTGGGTCTCTTTGCCGTAGGGCGTGAAGCTGATGGCTATCACCAGATCATTGGCGCGCACGCTGCGCATCTGCTCGCGATAACTGCCGCCTAGCCCCGAGATCAGGTGGATGCGCTTGTTTGTGTGCTGCAGGTTGTAGACCAGGTAGTCGGCCACCGCAAAGGAGCGGCGCACGCCGACCACGTAGATGTTGTCGGCATTGACCACCAGGTCCACGGCTTTCTCGAAGGCCGCATCGTCCAACTCCAGCCCCAAGCGTTCGATGCCCGAGAGGGTGGCGTTGACGCACTCGCGCGCCAGGTCGCCGCCACTGGCCTTCTGGGACTTGTTGGCGATCATGCTGCGGATGCGCTGCTGGTAGTTCTGTACCGGCGTGGTCTTGTGGGTATACGCCTCGCGAAACAGCGCCTGCATCTCACTGAACCCGCTGAAGCCGAAGCGCTGGGAAAACCGCACAATGGCCGAGGGGTGCACTTCGCATTCCCGGGCGATGTCGCTGATGCGGTCGACCATGATCCGGTCGCTCTGCTGGCTCATGTAGCTGGCGATACGCTTGAGCTGGCGCGGCAGGCTCTCGTATTCGTCGGTGATCAGCTGCAACAGGCGTTCGGCATTGATCGGAGGGCTGGCGACAGTTTCTTCCAGGGTGGTCTCGGGATCGGTGCGGGACATGGGCAATCCTTCTGGCGTGTTCGTCTGATGCGCTGATAGGTGGCGCAAGTCTACAGGGTAGGCGCAAAAAAATACCCCGGCATCACGGCCCGCGTGGCCTGCTGAAACGATGCATGGGCGCTGGCGTGCCGCTATCCTGAGGTATTGGAAAAAATATTCCACTAAAAATAATTATGGAATAAATATTGATTGCTGCCACCGGACGTTCTAGTCTGCTCCCACAAAGAGCGTTTGCCGTCGCCACGGCGGCACAGCGCAGGCTGATAAAAATAACAGGAGCCAGCATGGGCCAGACTCGTTTTGCCAGTGGGCGTCAATTGGATCTGATTTGCCTCGGGCGCCTGGGCGTCGATCTCTATGCGCAGCAAGTCGGTGCGCGGCTTGAGGATGTGTCCAGCTTCGCCAAGTATCTGGGCGGATCTTCCGCCAACATCGCTTTCGGCACCGCCAGGCTGGGGCTGAAGTCGGCGATGCTGAGCCGGGTCGGCGATGACCACATGGGCCGTTTCCTGGTGGAATCCCTGGCCCGCGAAGGCTGTGATGTCAGTGGCATCAAGGTCGACCCTGAGCGCCTCACCGCCCTCGTCCTGCTGGGCCTCAAGGACCGCGAAACCTTCCCCCTGGTGTTCTACCGCGAAAACTGCGCCGACATGGCCCTGCGCGCCGAAGACATCAGCGAAGCCTTTATCGCCTCCAGCAAAGCGTTGTTGATCACCGGTACGCATTTCTCCACCGACGGCGTGTACAAGGCCAGCCTCCAGGCCCTGGATTACGCGGCCAGGCACAACGTCAAGCGCGTGCTGGACATCGACTACCGCCCCGTGTTGTGGGGCCTGGCCGGCAAGGCCGATGGCGAAACCCGTTTCGTCGCCGACCAGAATGTCAGCCAGCATGTGCAGAAGATCCTGCCGCGTTTCGACCTGATCGTCGGCACCGAAGAGGAATTCCTGATTGCCGGCGGCAGTGAAGACCTGCTCTCGGCCCTGCGCACCGTGCGGGAACTGACCCCGGCCACCCTGGTGGTCAAGCTCGGCCCCCAGGGCTGCACGGTGATCCACGGCGCAATCCCGGCGCGCCTGGAAGACGGGGCCATCTATCCTGGCGTGCGGGTTGAAGTGCTCAACGTGCTGGGCGCAGGCGATGCTTTTATGTCGGGCTTTCTCAGCGGCTGGATCAATGACGCCAGCGATGAGCGTTGCAGCCAGTTGGCCAATGCCTGTGGCGGCCTGGTGGTATCGCGCCACGCCTGTGCGCCAGCGATGCCGACCCCCGCCGAACTCGATTACCTGTTCAACAGCCCCGTGCCCATCACCCGGCCGGACCAGGACGTGACCCTGCAACGCCTGCACCGTGTCACGGTGCCGCGCAAAGTCTGGAAGCAACTGTTCGTCTTTGCCTTCGACCACCGCTGGCAATTGGTGGAGTTGGCGCAAAAAGGCGGCCAGGCCCCTGAGCGTATCAGCGACATCAAGCAGTTGTTTATCCAGGCCATCGAACGCGTGGAGCGCAAACTCAGCGAGCAGGGCGTCGAGGCGGATGTGGGCCTGCTCGCCGACCAACGCTTTGGCCAGGATGCACTCAACGCCGCCAGCGGTCGCGGCTGGTGGATCGCTCGCCCGGTGGAAGTGCAGAACTCGCGGCCCCTGGCGTTCGAGCACGGGCGTTCGATCGGCAGCAACCTGATTGCCTGGCCCCAGGAACACATCATCAAGTGCCTGGTGCAGTTTCACCCCGATGACGAGCCGATGCTGCGCCTGGAACAGGAAGCGCAACTCAAGGCGGTGTACGAGGCGTCGCTGGTCAGTGGTCACGAACTGCTGCTGGAAGTCATCCCACCCAAGGATCACCCGTCCACCTACCCGGACGTGCTCTACCGCAGCCTTAAACGCCTGTACAACCTTGGCATTTACCCGGCCTGGTGGAAGATCGAAACCCAATCGGCCGAAGACTGGAAAAAGCTCGACGAACTGATCCAGGAACGCGACCCCTACTGCCGTGGCGTGGTGTTGCTGGGCCTGAATGCTTCCCCCGAGTTTCTCGCCGATGGCTTCAAGCAAGCCAGCCAGAGCAGCACCTGCCGTGGGTTTGCCGTGGGCCGCACGATCTTCCACGAGCCGAGCCGGGCGTGGATGGCGGGGGAGATTGATGATGAAACGCTGATCCAGCAGGTGCAGGCGACCTTCGAACAGCTCATCAATGCCTGGCTCAGCGCCCGACAGTAAATACGATCAAATGTGGGAGCTGACTTGCCTGCGATAGCAATCTATCCGTTGCAAATGTACTGCCTGACACACTGCTATCGCAGGCAAGCCAGCTCCCACACAAAGCAGATCCCAGTGAATTCTGAAGATAAAACAAAAGGTGCAGCCATGCCCGCAATCCGAATTGGCATCAACCCGATCTCCTGGAGCAACGACGACCTCCCGGCCCTCGGCGGTGAGACCCCGCTGAGCACGGCCCTGAGCGAAGGCAAGGACATCGGCTACGAAGGTTTTGAACTCAACGGTAAATTCCCCAAGGATGCCAAGGGCGTCGCTGACGTGCTGCGTCCTTATGACCTGGCGCTGGTGTCCGGTTGGTACTCCAGCCGTCTGGCCCACCGTTCGGTGGCTGAAGAAATCGAGGCGATTGCCGCCCATGTCGAACTACTCAAACACAACGGCGCCTCGGTACTGGTATACGGCGAAGTGGCTGACTCGATCCAGGGCTCGCGCATCCGCCTGATCGAGCGCCCGCGTTTTCACAGTGAACAGGCCTGGCAGGCTTACGCCGACAAGCTTACCGAGCTGGCGCGTTTCACCCTGTCCCAGGGCGTGCGCCTGGCCTATCACCACCATATGGGCGCGTACGTCGAATCCCCCGAGGACATCGACCAGTTGATGAAACGCACGGGCCCGGAAGTCGGCTTGCTGTTCGATTCGGGCCACTGCTACATGGGCGGCGGCGAACCCATCGAGGTGCTGCGCAAGCATATCGACCGCGTCTGCCATGTGCATTTCAAGGATGTACGCAAACCCGTGGTGCAACTGGCGCGTAACCAGATGTGGAGCTTCCCGGACTGCATCGTCAACGGCACTTTTACCGTGCCCGGCGATGGTGATATCGACTTCGCACCGTTGCTGGATGTGTTGCTCGCGGCGAACTACAAGGGCTGGCTGGTGGTGGAAGCCGAGCAGGACCCGGCCGTGGCGCCCAGCTATATCTACGCCAAGAAGGGTTACGACACCCTGCGTGCGCTTCTCAACCAGAGGACTTGAGTGATGAGCTTGTTGGTCAAAAGCAGCAAACGCGGGCAAACCATGGTGGCGCTGGAAGCCGGGCGCCTGGAATACGTGGGCTTTGCCGCCTACCGCCTGAGCCTGGGTGAAACCCTGCCGGTCAGTGCGGGCGATCAGGAACTGTGCCTGGTGCTGCTCAGCGGTCGGGTGAATATTGAAGGCGAAGGCTTCCTGAATTCATAGAATAAGCGCAACGCTTGAAACGAGAGGCAGAGAGCCAGCCACCGGTAGAATCCAGGCTCTCACACCGAAGGATTCAAGCGCAGATGACTACGCATTACCGGCAGCTGACTCAGGGACAACGTTACCAGATTGAGGCTGGCTTGAGCGCCGCAGAGAGCCAGGCGAGCATTGCAAAGCGGGTCGGCGTGCATCCCTCGACGATCAGTCGCGAGGTTCGCCGCAACAGCACCCAGAATATCTACAAGGCTGTTTCTGCGGCCCATGAAAGTGATGCTCGTCGAGCGGGTGCGCGCAAGTTTTGCAAGCCGGCGACATGGCTCAGCCATCATCTCCCGGTGTGGCTCAAGCATGGCATGAGTCCGGAGCAGATCGCCCAGCGGTTGAAGCAGGAGCAGCCAAGCCGGGCGGTCAGCCATGAGTGGATTTATCGGTTCATTGCCGCCGAACAGCGCGCCGGTGGTGAGCTTTATACCTATCTGCGACATCGCCGAAAGCGCTACCGGAAACGCTATGGAAGCCACGATCGGCGCGGGCAGCTGCGTAATCGCGTGTCAATCAGTGAACGCCCAGCCGAGGTCGAAAGCCGCGAGCGCCTGGGGGACTGGGAGGGCGATACGGTACATGGACTGGGCGGTAACCTGGTGACCCTGGTTGATCGCAAAAGCGGCTATCTGAGCGCCTATCCGGTCAAGCGCAGAACGCGCCGGCAGGTAACGCGGGCGATCAATCTGATGCTTCAGGGCCATGCCGCTCACACGCTGACGCTGGATAACGGAAGGGAGTTTGCCGGGCATGAACGCATCGCGCTACGGAGCCAGTGCCAGGTCTTTTTTGCAGACCCCTATTCATCCTGGCAACGTGGCACCAATGAAAACACCAACGGTCTGCTCCGCCAGTATTTCCCCAAGGGCAGCGACTTCAGCAAGCTGACCGTCGAAGCCGTCAATCGGACAGTAGCGAGGATCAATCTACGCCCGCGCAAGCGCTTGGGCTGGAAGACGCCGTACGAAGTGCATACAGGGGTGAGCGTTGCACTTATGTGTTGAATTCAGGCTTCAATTGGCAGAACCTGGGGGATCGCCAGTCGGTGTTCGAAGACAAGTCACCGTTCGCCGCCTATTTGCCGCCGGGCACTGACGCCCGAGTCACGGCCCTGAGCGACGTGCAGATTGCCGTCTGCGCAGCGCCGGGTGCTACGGGTTTTGCCCCGCGCTTGATCCGCCCCGAGCAGTGCAAGCGCAGTGTGCGCGGCAAAGGCGCCAATACCCGTTACGTGTGCGACATCCTGCCCGACAGCGAGCCGGCTCATTCGCTGCTGGTGGTGGAAGTGCGCACGCCGTCGGGGCATTCCTCCAGCTACCCGCCGCACAAGCACGACACTGACGACCTGCCGCACCAGAGCTTTCTGGAAGAGACCTACTATCACCAGGTCAACCCGCCCCAGGGCTTCGTGTTCCAGCGTGTGTACACGGATGATCGCAGCATCGACCAGGCCATGGCCGTGGAAAACAGCGACCTGGTGGTGGTGCCCAAGGGGTATCACCCGGTCAGCGTGCCGTATGGCTACGAGTCTTATTACCTCAACGTCATGGCCGGCCCCAAGCGCGCCTGGCATTTCCATAACGACCCGCAGCACAGCTGGCTGCTGGACCTTTAAACGGTTTTGGACGGAGAACAACAACAATGAAGTCGCCGCTACGTTTTGCCCTTAACCGTATGGTCGCGCCTGATTTGCCCCTGGCGGATTTTATCCAGTTGGCCAAAGCCCTTCAGTGCGATGCCATCGAGATCCGCAACGACCTCAAGAACCGCGAGATCGAATACGGCATGTCCGCCAGCCGCGTGCGTGAGTTGTGCGCCGCGCAGGGCATCAAGGTGTTGTCGATCAACGCGCTGTACCCCTTTGATGTGTGGAACGACGAACGCCGTGCCCAGGCAATCGAACTGGCCACCTACGCCCGTGAGTGCGGGGCCCAGGGCCTGGTGATGTGCCCGTTCAATCAGCCTGGTGATACGCGCAACGACGCGCAGCGCGCCGCCGGTTTGCGCACGGCGTTGAGCGAGCTGGCGTTGATCCTGCGCGAGTACGGGATTCTGGGTTTCATCGAGCCTCTGGGCTTCACCGTATCCGCCCTGCGCCGCAAGCGCGTGGCAGTGGATGCCATCAAGGCCATCGGTGGCCTGGATGTGTTTCGTGTGGTGCACGACACCTTTCACCATCACCTGGCCGGCGAGCATGAGTTCTTCCCGGAGCTGACCGGGCTGGTGCACATCTCCGGGGTGGAAGACCGCGAGGCGCCGCTCGACTCGATCCGCGACGGCCACCGCGTGCTGGTGGGCGAGGACGATATCCTCGGGAATGCGGCGCAGATCGACACCTTGCTCAGCACTGGCTACAGCGGCTATTTGTCGTTTGAGCCGTTTGCCGAAAGCGTGCATGGGTTGGCGGATATCCGGCAGGCATTGGGCAGCAGCATGGCGTATTTGCAAAAGCCCTTGCCATAACGCGATCAAAAATATGGGAGCTGGCTTGCCTGCGATAGCGGTGTGTCAGGCAATACATGTGCAACTGATAGACCGCTATCGCAGGCAAGCCAGCTCCCACAGTGGATCGGTGTTGAACACTTCAATTGCAGTCACACAAGGTGCAAGTGATGACCACAACAAGATTGACCATGGCCCAGGCCCTGGTGAAGTTTCTGGATAATCAATACATCGAGGTCGATGGCGTACAGAGTAAGTTCGTCGCCGGGGTATTCACTATTTTCGGGCATGGCAATGTGTTGGGCCTCGGCCAGGCCCTGGAGCAGGACAGCGGCGACTTGGTGGTGCACCAGGGCCGCAACGAACAAGGCATGGCCCATGCCGCCATCGGGTTTGCCAAGCAGCACCTGCGCCGCAAGATCTATGCATGCACGGCCTCGGTCGGGCCGGGCGCGGCCAATATGCTCACCGCCGCAGCCACCGCCACCGCTAACCGCATCCCGTTGCTGTTGCTGCCCGGTGATGTCTATGCCAGCCGCCAGCCCGACCCGGTGTTGCAGCAGATCGAGCAATTCCACGACCTGAGCATCAGTACCAACGACGCCTTCCGCTCCGTAAGCAAATACTGGGACCGCATCAACCGCCCGGAGCAACTGATGACCGCGGCGATCCATGCCATGCGCGTGCTGACCGACCCGGCTGAAACCGGCGCGGTGACCCTGGCCTTGCCCCAGGATGTACAAGCCGAAGCCTGGGACTACCCCGACTATTTCCTGCAAAAACGCGTGCACCGCATCGACCGACGCCCGGCCACCAGCGCCATGATCGGTGACGCGCTGGCTGCGTTTCGCGGCAAGCGCAAGCCGCTGATCATTTGCGGCGGCGGGGTCAAGTACTCCGGCGCCAACCAGGCACTGCAAGCCTTTGCCGAGCGTTTCGATATTCCTTTCGCGGAAACTCAGGCGGGCAAGAGCGTCGTGGTTTCCAGCCATCCGTTGAACGTCGGCGGCATCGGCGAAACCGGCTGCCTGGCGGCTAACCTGCTGGCGCCTGAGGCCGACCTGATTATTGGCATCGGCACTCGTTATACCGACTTCACCACCTCGTCAAAATCGCTGTTCAAGCACCCCGAGGTGAAGTTTCTCAACCTCAATATCAGCCCCTGCGATGCGTTGAAGCTGGACGGTGTGCAAGTGCTGGCCGATGCGAAAGTTGCGCTTGAAGCACTGGCCGATGCCCTGGGCGATTACCGTTCGGGCTGGGGCGGACAGGTCGCTGACGCGAAGGCGCAACTCGACGCCGAAGTGGACCGCGTGCATCAGGTGCACTACCAGGGCGATGAGTTTGTCCCCGAAGTCGACGACCACCTGGACCGTGCCGTCCTGCGGGAATTCATCGAGCTGACCGGTTCGTGCCTGACCCAAAGCGCGGTGCTCGGCGTGCTCAATGCACGCCTGGCCGATGACGCAATCATCGTGGCTGCCGCCGGCAGCCTGCCCGGCGATTTGCAGCGTGCCTGGCGCAGCAAGGGCGTCAACACCTACCACGTCGAATATGGCTATTCATGCATGGGCTACGAGATCAACGCTGCCCTGGGCGTGAAGCTGGCCGAGCCAAGCAAGGAGGTGTACGCCCTGGTTGGCGATGGCTCCTACATGATGCTGCACTCGGAGCTGGCCACCTCGATCCAGGAGCGCCGCAAGATCAACGTGGTGCTGTTGGACAACATGGCGTTCGGATGCATCAACAACCTGCAGATCGGCAACGGCATGGACAGCTTCGGTACCGAGTTCCGCTTTCGTAACCCCGAGAGCGGCAAGCTCGACGGCGGCCTGGTGCCGGTGGATTTCGCCATGAGTGCGGCGGCCTATGGCTGCAAGACCTACAAGGTCAGCACGGTAGAGCAGCTGGAAGCGGCCCTGGCCGATGCGCGCACGCAAACCGTCTCGACCCTGATCGATATCAAGGTGCTGCCCAAGACCATGATCCACGGCTACCTGTCGTGGTGGCGGGTGGGTGTGGCGCAAGTGTCCACCAGTGAACGCACGAATGCAGCGGCAAAAAAACTCAATGAACACCTGGCCAAGGCCCGGCAGTACTAACAACAAGAGGAGTGTTTGCATGTCTTTGAAGCTTGGAGTGATTGGTACGGGCGCCATTGGCCGGGACCATATTCGTCGTTGCAGCCAGACCCTGCTCAACAGCCAGGTGGTGGCCGTCACCGACATCAACCTTGAGCAGGCGGCCCAGGTGGTGGCGGACTTGAAGCTGGACGCCGAGGTATACCCGGACGGCCATGCGTTGATCAACTCGCCAGAGGTCGAAGCGGTACTGGTGACGTCCTGGGGGCCGAGCCACGAAGAATTTGTGCTGGCCGCGATTGCCGCCGGCAAACCGGTATTCTGTGAAAAACCCCTGGCGGTGACGGCCCAGGGCTGCCGCAACATTGTCGAGGCCGAAGTGGCACACGGTAAGCGCCTGGTCCAGGTGGGTTTCATGCGCCCGTACGACCAAGGCTATCGTGCCCTCAAGTCTGTGATCGACAGTGGCCAGATCGGCGAGCCCTTAATGCTGCACTGCGCGCACCGTAACCCCACGGTGGGCGAGAACTACAACACCGGCATGGCGATCACCGACACCCTGATCCATGAGCTGGACGTGCTGCGTTGGCTGCTCAACGACGACTACGTGTCCGTGCAGGTGGTGTTCCCGCGCAAGACCAGCAAGGCGCTGGCGCACCTGCGCGACCCGCAGATCGTGCTGCTGGAAACTGCCAAAGGCACGCGTATCGATGTTGAAGTGTTTGTGAACTGCCAATACGGCTACGACATCCAGTGTGAAGTGGTGGGGGAGAGCGGTATCGCCAGGTTGCCGGAACCATCTCAGGTGCAACTGCGCAGCGACGCGAAGCTGTCCAACGCGATCCTGATGGATTGGAAGGATAGGTTTATCGGTGCTTATGACGTGGAGTTGCAGGCATTTATCGACAGCGCGCTGGCCGGGCAGGTCGGCGGGCCGTCGGCCTGGGATGGGTTTGCGGCGGCGGTGGCGGCGGATGCGTGTATTGAAGCCCAGGGCAGTGGGCAGATTGTGAAAGTCAGCCTGCCGGATCGCCCACACTTCTACGGCTAACTCACTGAAGAAATGTGGTTAACACTGTGGGAGCTGGCTTGCCTGCGATAGCGGTCTATCAGTGGCAGATTCAGTGCCTGACACACTGCTATCGCGGGCAAGCCAGCTCCCACAGTTGCTTGGGTTCCCAAATCAATTCTGGAGTTGAGCATGCGAATCGGACTAGTGGGCTACGGCCACGGTGGGCGCTTTTTTCATGCGCCGCTGATCGCCACCCTGCCTGGCGCCACCTTTGTCGGCGTGGTGACGCGTTCACCCGAACGTCGCCAGCAATTGAGTACTGATCTTCCAGGTGTCAAAGCCTTCGACTCCATCGGCCAGATCGTCGAAGCCGGCGTCGATGCCCTGGTGATTTCCACCACCCTCAAAGGTCGCCCGGCCCTGGTGCTGGAAGCCATCGAGCACGGGGTGGCGGTGGTCAGCGACAAGCCCTTTGCCGCCAACGCCGAACAAGCCCAGGCCCTGATTACCGCTGCCGAGCGTCAGGGCTCGTTGCTCAGTGTTTATCAGAATCGGCGCTGGGATTCGGATTACCTGACCCTGCGCAAACTGATCGACGCTGGCGCCCTGGGCACCATCACCCGCTTTGAATCCCGCGTGGAACGTTACAGTCCGCAGGCCGTGGGCAATGCCAGTGGTGGCGGCTGGCTGCGCGACCTGGGCAGCCATCTGGTGGACCAGGCGTTGCAACTGTTCGGCCCGGTGGAGCGGGTGTTCGCTCAATTGCACTACACACCAGAACATCCCACGGTGGACCACGGCTTCTTTGTCTCCCTCACCCATGCCAATGGCGTGATTTCGCACCTGTGGGGCAACGCGTTGCAGAACAGCCAGGCACCGCGATTTCGCGTCAGTGGCAGCCTGGGTTGCTACACCATCGACGGCCTGGACGGCCAAGAAGAAGTGCTGCTGGCCGGCAAGTCACCGAAAACCGAAGGTGAACACTGGGGCGCCGAGGAGCATCGACGCTGGGGCTGGTTTGAGCAAGGGCCGGAGCGTGAGCGGGTGCCGTCGGAGAAGGGCTGCTGGCCCCAATTCTATCGGCAGTTGCAAGCGGCCGTGGTGGGGCAGGGACCGCTGCCGGTCAATGCCTATGACGCCCTGGAAACCACCCGTATATTGGACGCCGCGCGCCTGAGTGCCGAGCGCCAGCAGGTGGTTTCGACGAAAATAGAATAAAATTCTAAAACAGGTTGATATGGAAATTATTTTCTAATACAGTCTTTTCCAGGTTGCATAAAGTACGTCCCGGAACCTACGGGCGACTCAACAAAAACAAGATCAAAAACAACCAGGTACCGTCAGATGAAAATCTTCAACGCTGTACTGCGAGTTTTACGCCCCCTCCAAGCGCCACGCGGACTGCCCCGCGCTCGGCCGTTCTACTTCTCCTTCCTGAATGTGCTGTGCGTCGAAAACCAGGGCGCGCTGGTGTGCTGCATTCCAGGTGCGCCGGTGGTGCGACTGACAGCCGAGTCCTGATCAACGCAACGTCGAAAAAAACCAACAAGAAAGTGGAGACAGACCGTTCATGAAGACCCCGATCCGTTTTACCGCCCTGGCCTTGTCCATGCTACTGGCCAGTGGTGTGGCCGGCGCCGCCGATCTCAAGGTGGGCGTGACGATGTCCGCGTTCGATGACACCTTCCTCACTTACCTGCGCGAGGACATGGACAAGCAAGCCAAGTCCTATCCAAAAGGCGATGGCGTGCAACTGCAGTTCGAAGATGCCCGCGCCGATGTGGTCAAGCAGTTGAGCCAGGTCGAGAACTTCATCAGCCAGAAGGTCGACGCGATTATCGTCAACCCGGTCGATACCGCGTCGACCAAGAACATCATCAGTGCCGCCACAAAGGCGGGTATCCCGCTGGTGTTCGTCAACCGCCGCCCCGACCAGAAAGACCTGCCCAAGGACGTGGTGGCCGTGACCTCCGATGACGTCGAGGCCGGCCGCCTGCAAATGCAGTACATCGCCGAAAAGCTCGGCGGCAAGGGCAAGATCGTGATTCTTTTGGGCGACCTGGCGAACAACTCCACCACCAACCGCACCAAGGGCGTGAAGGAAGTGCTGGCCAAGTACCCGGACATCAAGATCGAGCAGGAGCAAACCGGCATTTGGTTGCGTGACAGGGGCATGACCCTGGTCAACGACTGGCTGACCCAGGGCCGGGAGTTCAATGCGGTGCTGGCTAACAACGATGAGATGGCGATCGGTGCATCCATGGCCCTGAGATCGGCCGGCAAGGAAAAAGGCAGCGTATTGATTGCCGGTGTCGACGGCACGCCCGATGGCTTGAACGCGATCACCAAGGGCGACATGACCGTGTCGGCCTTCCAGGACGCCAAGGGCCAGGCGGTAGGTTCGGTAGAGGCAGCGCGCAAGATGGCCAAGAAGGAGCCGGTCGAGCAGAACGTGGTGATCCCGTTCCAGTTGATCACCCCGGACAACGTCAAAGACTTCAAGTAGCCCCGACATAACAACAAAAGCTGGCAGGGCGGTCACGGCCGCCCTGCAGATGGAGTACCTCCCTATGCTTGCTCAAGCCGCCACGTCTCAGCCCGCCGCCCACCCGGCGCTGGCGCTGGACGAACCCTACCTGCTGGAAATCCTCAACATCAGCAAAGGCTTTCCCGGTGTCGTGGCCCTGGACGATGTGCAGCTGCGGGTGCGCCCCGGCACGGTGCTGGCGTTGATGGGCGAGAACGGTGCGGGCAAGTCGACGCTGATGAAGATCATCGCCGGCATCTACCAGCCCGACGCCGGCGAGATTCGCCTGCGTGGCAAGCCGATCACCTTTGAAACGCCGCTGGCCGCGCAAAAGGCCGGGATCGCGATGATCCACCAGGAGCTCAACCTGATGCCCCATATGAGCATCGCCGAGAACATCTGGATCGGCCGCGAACAGCTCAATAGCCTGCACATGGTCAACCACCGCGAAATGCACCGCTGCACCGCCGAGTTGCTGGCGCGCCTGCGCATCAACCTCGACCCCGAAGAACAGGTCGGCAACCTGAGCATTGCCGAACGGCAGATGGTCGAGATTGCCAAGGCAGTGTCCTACGACTCCGACATCCTGATCATGGATGAACCCACCTCGGCCATTACCGACAAGGAAGTGGCCCACCTGTTTTCGATCATTGCCGACCTCAAGTCCCAGGGCAAAGGCATCGTCTATATCACCCACAAGATGAACGAAGTGTTCGCCATCGCCGATGAAGTGGCGGTGTTCCGCGACGGCCAATACATCGGCTTGCAACGGGCCGACAGCATGAACAGCGACAGCCTCATCTCGATGATGGTCGGGCGTGAACTGAGCCAGCTGTTTCCGGTGCGCGAAACGCCTATTGGCGAGCTGCTGCTGTCGGTGCGCGACCTGAGCCTGGACGGCGTGTTCAAGGACGTATCGTTCGACCTGCACGCCGGGGAGATCCTCGGTATCGCCGGGCTGATGGGCTCCGGGCGCACCAATGTGGCGGAAACTATTTTTGGCATCACCCCAAGCTCCAGCGGGCAAATCACCCTGGACGGCAAGGCGGTGCGCATTACCGACCCGCATATGGCCATCGAAAAAGGCTTTGCGCTGTTGACCGAGGACCGCAAGCTCAGCGGCCTGTTCCCGTGCCTGTCGGTGCTGGAGAACATGGAGATGGCGGTGCTGCCGCACTATTCGGGCAACGGTTTTATCCAGCAGAAGGCCTTGCGTGCCCTGTGTGAAGACATGTGCAAGAAGCTGCGGGTGAAAACCCCGTCCCTGGAGCAATGCATCGACACCTTGTCCGGTGGCAACCAGCAAAAGGCCTTGCTGGCGCGCTGGCTGATGACCAACCCACGCTTGCTGATCCTGGATGAGCCGACGCGTGGTATCGATGTGGGCGCCAAGGCTGAGATCTATCGCTTGATCGCCTTCCTCGCCAGCGAGGGCATGGCGGTGATCATGATTTCTTCCGAACTGCCCGAAGTGCTCGGCATGAGCGACCGGGTGATGGTAATGCACGAAGGTGAACTGATGGGCACCCTGGATCGCGCCGAGGCGACCCAGGAAAAAGTCATGCAGTTGGCTTCCGGGATGACCGCAGTCCACTGATCTACAGAATAAGAAGGTGATGGGTTATGAACGCAATAACAGACAACAAGCCGGCAACCGCACCGGTCAAGAACCGTCGACGCATGCCCACCGAGCTGAGTATCTTCCTGGTGCTGATCGGTATCGGCCTGGTGTTTGAACTGTTTGGCTGGATCGTGCGCGACCAGAGCTTTCTAATGAACTCCCAGCGTCTGGTGCTGATGATCCTGCAGGTGTCGATCATCGGCCTGCTGGCCATCGGTGTGACCCAGGTGATTATCACCACGGGCATCGACTTGTCGTCCGGCTCGGTGCTGGCCTTGTCAGCGATGATCGCCGCCAGCCTGGCGCAGACCTCCGACTTTTCCCGGGCGGTGTTTCCGTCCCTCACCGACTTGCCGGTGTGGATCCCGGTGGCGATGGGTTTGGGCGTGGGGCTGCTGGCGGGGGCGATCAACGGCAGCATCATCGCGGTCACCGGCATCCCGCCATTTATCGCAACCCTGGGCATGATGGTCTCGGCCCGTGGCCTGGCGCGCTACTACACCGAAGGCCAGCCGGTGAGCATGCTCTCGGACTCCTATACAGCGATTGGCCATGGCGCGATGCCGGTGATTATCTTCCTGGTGGTGGCGGTGATCTTCCACATTGCCCTGCGTTACACCAAGTATGGCAAGTACACCTATGCCATCGGCGGCAACATGCAAGCGGCGCGCACTTCGGGGATCAACGTCAAGCGTCACTTGATCATCGTCTATAGCATCGCCGGTCTCCTGGCGGGCCTGGCCGGCGTGGTGGCCTCGGCACGTGCAGCGACGGGGCAGGCCGGCATGGGCATGTCTTACGAGCTGGACGCGATTGCCGCCGCAGTGATCGGCGGTACCAGCCTGGCCGGTGGAGTAGGGCGCATCACCGGCACGGTGATCGGCGCGCTGATCCTCGGCGTCATGGCCAGCGGGTTTACCTTTGTCGGGGTGGATGCGTATATCCAGGACATCATCAAGGGCCTGATCATCGTGGTGGCGGTGGTGATCGATCAATACCGCAACAAGCGCAAGCTCAAGCGCTGAGTACCTGCCCTTGTAGGAGCGAGCTTGCGTGGGGCGAAGCACCCCCAATAAAAGCCGGAGACTGCTGCGCAGTCGGCGGGAGCAAGCTCCCTCGCCACAGCAAGCTCGCGCCTACAGGGGATCAGGCACTTTCAACCGTTTGTCTCCTATATAGCTCCACAACACTGAATTTCTTGCTATAAACGCACTCCGATGACCGTTCGCCAAGCCCGTCCTGGTGCTTTTGGGGGTTGATCGGGAAAAAATGCCTGTCTTTTCAGTTGCTGCGCCCTCAAGTCGGCCTTAGACTGCCGCCCCTCGTAAATTGAGTGCCGGGTGGCGCTTGGAATGGATGGCGCCCTTCCGAGACCTGCACAGGTCGGCCGGAACGCTCCCTAATTCGCCTTAATGCACGTATTTTTTATAGAGAAATCAATGACAAAGGAAAAGTTGCTGGCCATGCCGGCGGATGACTACATGAATGCCGAACAGCACGCTTTTTTCGAGAAGTTGCTGCAAGACATGAAGGTGGAGCACCACGAGCGCATTGAGCAGAACCGTATCGCCATTGAGAGCCTGGATACCCCGGCCGACCCGGCTGACGCGGCTTCTGTCGAAGAAGAGCGCACCTGGCTGGTAAACGCCATTGACCGCGACCAGCGCATGCTGCCGCAACTTGAGCGTGCCCTGGAACGCATCAAGGAAGATTCCTTTGGCTGGTGTGACGACAGCGGCGAGCCTATCGGCCTCAAGCGCCTGCTGATCAGTCCTACCACCAAGTACTGCATCGAAGCGCAAGAGCGCCACGAGCAGATCGACAAGCACCAGCGTCAAGCCTGATGCGGTGAAGGGGGCGGCTCTCTAGCTGGCCGCCCTGGATCGGCATTGTTGCTGTTTATGCAATGAAGCTATTCCGTGGATAGCTTTTTCCAACTGGAATAAAGCCGTAGCATGGCCAACATTGTTAGCCAGCTAACTAATGCTGCGGAGAAGCTCCATGCAAAACAAAGTCGATGTGGCCGTAATGATCGGCAGTGGCGTACCCCAAACCCTGCGAGCCCTGGGCCAGCGAGCCTGCTGGGTGGTGTTGCTCAACGGTGAGCAGCGCGGCACTGCATTCGCCAGCCGGGACGAGGCGCAGGAATGCCAGGCTGCCTGGCAAGCGCTATTGCGCAGGGAAGCGTCAGACAGCCTGCATTGATCAAGCGCGGGGAGGCTCATGCAGCAGCGCATTGAGGTCATCCACTGCGGGAGCCCATTCTGCGTCGACCTGCAATTGTTCCCTGAGGAAGTTCGCCTGCTGTTCGCTCCAGAATGGCGCGTCGATGAGTTTTACATCATCGGGCAGTCGATGTTCGGCGGTAAAACGTTCGATGGCTTCCTGGCTGGAATCCAGCCCCAGTTGTTCGAACAGGGTTTCAAGGGTTGGGGTGGTGGTGTCCATAGCGTTCTCCATGCGGGCTTATCGTCATGCATGTGAGGGGCAGGGCACGCCAGAGTTCTATCGGATTGTCAGGTATTGAGCGCGCCGCAATCCACGGCAGTTTTCAGTGCCTTGGCCGCCTCTTTGCCAGCCACGGCCGCTGCGTCGGCGGTTTTGAACCAGCGGTCTTTCTCCACCTGGTGCGCGGTGACCTTGTTCAGCGGTGGTTTGGCTCGCATGATGATGACCGCTTGAAACTCACCGTCTACTTCCCTCGCATCGCCGTGGATAATAAATTCGCCAATATCAAATTCCGTCACGTATGGCTTTCCCTTCAAGGTAACTGCGTTGATGAAACCTGACCCGCGGGGGGCAAACTTCCATGGACAGGCCAGTATGGCAGTTGTTGAGGGGCAGTGGCGCGGTAAAGTCATCCAGGCGACGAAACGATTCCGCCGCCTGAGGCGTATAGCTTGGCTTCAAGGGACTTGGCCAGTTCGCAGGCTTTGATGTGATCGCTGCGAAACCCCTTGATCTTGCCGCTGGGCACTTCAAGAATATGAAAAAAGTTCTTTCCTGCGGGTACAACTTGGTAAAGCACCGAATTGGAGTACCCATTCAGGTTCAGCAGGCAGTAGTATTGCTGTTCGTCGGGACATGGTGAACGAGTGTGGAAAGACGTAGCGTCGTGTTGACGTCGTTGCATGCTCAGCTCCTGTCGATCGATCCGGTTAGCTTGTCTGCGTTGTTTCGGGTGGTTTTCACCCTGGTTGCTGTTCTAGTATTGTCGTCGGTAGTTCGTGACTGGTTCCATGCCCAGATGTTTTTTTGTGTTGGGGTGTCGGAAAACTGCATTTTTAATTGGGTTATTCTCTGAAGTCGGCAGACCCGTATTCTCGGGTCGTTGAACCTGTGATTTGCTGTATCGCGGTTGACTTCCCATGAGGTCCGCCGTTGAGGTTTGTACTAGCCTTACGAGTTCTCTTCAGTTTTTTAATGACTCTGTATCGTGTCGTAACGGCCATTTTTTGTGCTGTTCGCTTTCGCGGCCAGTACTTTTTTGATGTGGGGGCGTTTCCTTGGCAGTCAGTAATCTGGATATGCACGCGTTATTCGTGCTGGGTGATTTGCGCGCAAAGTTGGTCAAGCAGTTTCAATCTCGGTTTGTCTACGTCACTGAACAGACGCCGGAAGGTATTTATATCGCCGAAATCGATACCGAAACGGCGCTGGTCGTGGATGACAAGCCACGTCTGGAACTCAAAGTAGGTGACCATTTTCGCGCAGCGGTATTGCCCAGCCGCGAAGGTGGCAAGTTCGAATTGAGGTTTCGCGATATCAAGTTGACCGTCTACGGCCTCGGCGACTATGCCTTTGTGTCGTCGAACGAAGGCCAGGGTATTGTGTTCAAGGAAGGCCACAGCGTGATGCTGGTATTCGCCGCCCATGAGCAATTGCAGGAAGGGTTGACCAAAACCCTGAAAGCCGTGACGGGCAAAGCCGCCAAATGGCGCAAGGGTGAGCTGGTGACCTTCAAGGCCAGCGAGTAGGCGCTGAACACGTTGTGCCTCTTTGTCTTTTGGAACCTCTACTACAGTTGAGTTGACTTAACTATTCAGAGGCTTCGCGCATTTGCAGCAAAGCCGTTCGCCATGACTGCGAAAACGCGAGGTGCAAAGGCATGAAAGGATTGAAGTCACTGCTGGCGATGGGCCTGACGACCCTGAGTCTGTCATTGCCGGTATCGGCCGCCCAGGCGCCGGTGCATTTTGCCGACCTGAACTGGGAAAGCGGCAGCCTGATCACAGAAGTACTGCGTTTTATCGTCGAGAAGGGCTATGACCTGCCCACCGACACGTTGCCTGGCACCACCATCACCCTGGAAACCGCCCTGGCCAAGAATGATATCCAGGTGATCGGCGAGGAGTGGGCAGGCCGCAGCCCTGTGTGGGTCAAGGCGCAAGCCGAAGGCAAGGTGGCGGGCCTGGGCGATATCGTCAAAGGCGCTACCGAAGGCTGGTGGGTGCCGGAATACGTGGTCAAGGGTGACCCCTCTAAAGGACTCAAGCCCCTGGCACCAGATTTGAAAAGCGTACAGGACCTGGCGCGCTACAAGGACGTGTTCAAAGACCCGGAGTCCCCAGGCAAGGGGCGCTTTCTCAACAGCCCCATCGGCTGGACCTCCGAGGTGGTCAACAAACAGAAGCTCAAGGCTTATGGGCTGGACGACAGCTACGTGAACTTCCGCAGCGGGTCGGGCGCGGCGCTGGATGCGGAGATTGCCTCGTCGATTCGCCGGGGCAAGCCCGTGCTGTTCTATTACTGGTCGCCGACCCCGTTGATGGGGCGCTATAAATTGATCCAGCTGGAAGAACCGCCATTTGATGCAGATGCGTGGAAGACCCTGACTGACGCAGACAACCCGAACCCGAAGCCGACACGCTCATTGGCTTCCAAGCTGAGCATTGGCGTGTCGACGCCGTTCCAGCAGGAACATCCACAGATTGCCCAGTTCTTCGAGAAGGTCGAGTTTCCCATCGAGCCGCTTAACAAAGCCTTGGCGACGATGAGCGAGCACCACACGCCGCCTCGGGAGGTGGCCCAGGCGTTTCTCAAGGAACATCCGCAGGTATGGAAGGCCTGGTTGACGGACGATGTGGCGCAGAAGATCGAGGCGAGCCTCAAGTAACCGGCGGTCTTTGTATCGAGCGAAGATCAAGATGTGGGAGCTGGCTTGCCTGCGATGACTGAGTGTCAGACAACATATTTTTATGCTGACCCACCGCTATCGCAGGCAAGCCAGCTCCCACATTCAATTGCATTTCAAGTCAGCGGTCGTTGCAGCGTTAGAACTTGGTGTGTACGGCCAGCTCAAAGGTCCTCGGTGACCCCAGATAATACGCCGGCGACACATGGGCAAACTCCGCGTACACCTCGTTAGTCAGGTTACGCACGCGCCCGGTTACCGTGGTATGCGC
Source organism: Pseudomonas sp. CCI1.1 (assembly GCF_034348165.1). NCBI lineage: Bacteria > Pseudomonadati > Pseudomonadota > Gammaproteobacteria > Pseudomonadales > Pseudomonadaceae > Pseudomonas > Pseudomonas sp. CCI1.1. The sequence goes on along the minus strand of NZ_CP133780.1, from coordinate 1,666,763 downwards.
ATCCAGCTTATAACGCAGGAAGGTGCCGAACAGCGTATAGGCCGGTACGGTCTGGGTATTGGCATTGTCCGCGTACACCTGGGCGACATACCGCGCATCCACCCCACCTTGCCAATCCTCGGCAAAATCGTAGGTCAGCCATAGGTTACCCACGCGCTTGGGCACGTTGGTCGGCGTATTGCCCTTACGCGACACCACCGAGCCGCTGGCGATTTTCTCGTTGAACTCATCGTACTGCGCGTCTACCCAGGCGAAGTTGCCTTCGGCCAATAGCTTCGGCGTGATGCGCAACGAGCTGGCCAGTTCGATGCCCTTGGACGACTGCGCGCCCACCGGGATGCTGTTGGTCGGGTCCAGCGGGTCGGTGACGGCAAAGTCCTTGCGTTCGATCTTGTAGGCGGCGACCGTGGCGGAGCCCCGACCTTCCAGGTAATCGAACTTGCTGCCGATTTCCCATTGCTTGCCCGTGGACACGTCGAACACTTGGGTGGTGGTATTGGGCTGTTCGACGGCGGTGCTGTATTGCACATAGACGTTGGCGGACGGGATGAACTGATAGGTCAGGCCCACCCGGCCCGTTAGCGGCTCCCAACTGCGCTTGAAGTGCCGTGGGTTGGTGGCGGTGATGGTGCGGTGGTTGGTCACGTCCAGGTCGATGGCGTCATAGCGCAGGCCGGTCAGCAGCGAGAGCTTATCCGTCAGTCCCAGACGGTTTTCCACGAACAGTGCCTTGGTGGTTACTTGGTTGGTCTTGTCCTTGACGAAACCTGGCTGGGTACCGGGAATATCATAGAAGTGCCCTGGGTCGTAGTGGTTAGGGTCCACGGTACTTTTGCCCGGCACGTTCAAGGGGCTGTTGGTGGTGCTGTTGACCTTGTACTCAAAACCACCCGACCAGGTGGTGGCAAGGCCGAACACGCTCGTGTCATGGCGCAGTTCGAACTGGTTGCCGTTCTGCTCGCCCTGATGCCGCACCTGATAGGCCGTCGAGCGGTTCACCGCGCTGTTGTCGGCGTTGTACTGGGAGGTCTCCAGGTTGCGGTAGTCGCGCTGGCTGTCGAGGTGGTAGAGGGTATTTTTCAGTGTGGTGCTGTCGTTGATCCGGTAGTCGATGATCGAGCGTGCCCAGATCGTACGTTGCTCATAACGGCCGTCGGCAACGTTGTAGTTATTGAAGCGGTTGTGCTTGTCGATCTTCAGCTCACCGGCCTTGGGGTTGAGTACCGGCGTGCCCCAATACTGGCTGTCTTCATGCTCGTCCTGATACTCCAGCGCCAGGGTGTGGGACAGGTTCGGGGTGAGGTCGCTGAGCAGGGAAAACGCCACGCTCCAGGCATCGCGCTGGTCGCGGTCGATGTAGCTGTGGTTGGTGTTGCGGCTCACATCCAGGCGGGCGTAATGCTGCACCTCGGCACCGGGTTCGGTCAGCGCATGGTTGAGGCCGAACGCCAGACCGGCGGTGTCGTAGCTGCCATAGCTCAGTTGGCCTTCGATGGCCTGTTCCTCGCGGTTTGCCAGCTTGGTCACGTAGTTCAGCGAGCCACCCACTGAGCCTGCGCCGTTGATCAAGGAGGAGGGGCCGCCTACCAGTTCGACGCGGTCATAGATCCACGCATCCACCGGCCGCGCCAGGCCCGTGGCGACATTGATGCCGTTGAACATCTGGGTGATCTGGCTACTGGTAAACCCTCGGTACGAGACAAAACCGCCAAAACCGGGCGGGGCGCTGGCGTTGACACCGGGCAGGGTATTGGCCGCATCGCGGAAGGTCTTGGCGCCGTGGCGCTCGATATCGTTGCGGTTGGCGATGGCCACTGACGCCGGGGTTTCCCGCACGCTCAGGCCCAGGCGCGAGGCCATGCCGCTGGATTGGTCCAGGGCCAGCCCAGGCTCGGCACTTTGCTCGCCGTCAATGGTGGTCGGGGCCAACTCAAGGGCCGAGGCGCAAACAGGCAGGCAGCCGAACAGGCCCGCCAGCAGGGGTAAATGTTTCATGGTTGGAATCCTGAAAACTTGGCTCGAAAACAACGCACTGCTACCCGTACTCCTGACGGAAACGGGGCGATGCAGATCAGTAAGCGCAGGGATCAGGCAAGGGCAGGTGGCGCGCGCGGATTAGCCGCAGGCCAGGTGAAGCGGGCAGGGATGTCAGCGGCAAGCACCACCGCAGCAGGCGGTGCATGGGGTTGCGGCAGGACCGCCACATTCAGGTGGGAGTTGAGCGTCGGGCCCATGCCGCCGGTAGAACACAGCGGGCAACCAAACGCCTTCGACAGCGTTGGCAGGTTCTCGTCCGTCGAGTTGCTGGGCAGCGGCGCCTGGGTACGTGGGTCGACCGTACAGAACTGGCCGCTGATGCCGTTGAGCTGCATCCCCACCCTTTGCCCATGACCAATACTGCAGGCGAACACATTGAACAGGACGCAGCAGTAGAGCATCCAGGCAATGAGTGAACGGTCGGCACGGGCAAGTTTCATGGGGCGGCACTTTATCATCAGCGACCGACGAAATGCCTGCAAAAAAACTCAGGGCGGCTATCCTCATTCGCACATTTTTGTGGAGCGCCGACCATGAGCTTTGTGATTGCGCGGTGGATCGTCGGGGTATTTACCTTCATCAGCATGGTGCATCTGTATTGGGCTGCGGGTGGCAAGCTCGGCAGCCTGGCCGCAATCCCGCAACTGCCCGGAGAGTTTGCCAGCGGGCCCAGGCCGGCGTTCAAACCGTCGGCGCTGGGCACTTTTCTGGTGGCGATGGGGCTGGTGGCGATTGCCTTGCTTGTGTGCCTGCGCGCCGGGCTGTATTTCTCGCCGGTGTCCCATGGGGCGTTGCAGTGGGGCATCAGCGCGATTGCCGTGCTGATGTTTGCCCGAGCGATAGGGGATTCGGAGCTGGTGGGGTTCTTCAAGAAGGTCGGCGGGTCGCGGTTCGCTCGTCTGGACACCTACTTCTATTCGCCGTTGTGCCTGGTGTTGGGCGCCGGCTTGCTGGTAGTCGCCTGGACCTGAGCCTGAGCCCACAGATACCAGGCTGACACCGCGCAATCCAAAGGTGGGAGCTGGCTTGCCTGCGATGCAGGCACCTCGGTCTATCAACCAAACCGGGTCGATCCCTTCGCAGGCAAGCCAGCTCCCACCTTCAGCCGCGTTCGACAGGTAACCCCGAGCGCCACCAAGCCACGCTGGCCGCCATTTGATTCACCTCCAAGTATTTCCCAGACAAAACACACCCCCGGTTTTATAGCGCTTGACCTTCCCAGTATGGCAAGCCGGATAAAAACCCACGTGTCGGTTTGTCTTGAAAATTCCAAGGAGGGTGAACGATGTACACCAAACCAGTCAGCCTGATCACCGGGGTGTTGGCCGTAGCGTTGACGCTGGGCGGATGCTCAGACAATTCACCGCCAGCCGCGGCCGCCAAGCCCCCTGGCGTGCCGGTAGCCCAGGTGGTGGCGCGTGCGGTGACGCCGTTTGTGGAGTACACCGGTTCGTTGACCGCGATCGACCAGGTTCAATTGCGCCCGCGAGTCAGTGGCTATCTGCAAAGTGTCAGCGTGCCTGAAGGGCAGTTCGTGGCCAAGGGCAGTCCATTGTTTGTGATCGATCCGCGTATGTTCCAGGCGGCAGTGAACGCAGCCAAGGCACGTCTGCGCGAGGCCGAGGCCAATGCGTTGCTGGCCCAGGCCGAGCATGGCCGTGCCGAGCAGTTATATGCCAAGAAGGTGGTGGCACGTGATCGTCTCGACACCGCCGTTGCTTCGTTGAACGCCGGCAGAGCGCAGGTGGAGGCCGCCAGGGCTGCGCTGGATACGGCCCAACTGGACCTGAGTTACACCCGCGTCACCGCACCTATCAGCGGGCGTATCGACCGCGCCCTGGTGACGGAAGGCAACTATGTCACCCGTGGGGAAACAGCGCTGACCACGATTGTTTCCATCGACCCCTTGCATGTGTATTTCGATGTGGATGAACGCACCTACCTGCATTCGTTGGCAGCGACGCGGCAACACGCCGGGGCCAAGGGCGAACAAGCCGCCAAGGTCATGGTGGCGATGCTCAACGACACCACCTATGCACGGGCCGGTCGCGTGGATTTTCTGGCCAACTCGGCTGACCGCAAGACCGGCACGGTGCGCGTGCGTGCGGTGGTGGAAAACCCGGATGGGCGCTTGACGCCGGGGCTGTTCGCCAAGGTCAAGCTGGACACCGGCGCGGCGCAACCCCGGGTGTTGATTGCCGACCATTCCATCGGCACCGACCAGGGCCGTCGCTATGTGCTGGTAGTCGGTGAAGGTGATAAAACCGAATATCGCCCGGTGGAACTGGGCCCAGTGGTCGACGGCCTGCGGGTCATCGAACAGGGGCTGCAACCGGGCGAGCGCATTGTCGTCAAAGGGCTGGTGCGCCCCGGCATGCAGGTGACACCGCTGGCCGCCAGCATCGAGGGCAAGCCGCTTGAGGCGCCGCTGGCGGTGGGGGGCGTGCAATGAGCTTCCCACGCTTTTTCATTGACCGACCGATCTTCGCCATTGTCCTCTCGGTGTTGATGATGATCGGCGGCATCGTGGCCTTCTTCCATTTGCCGTTGAGCGAATACCCGGCCGTCACGCCGCCCACGGTGCAAGTGACCGCGTCGTATCCGGGGGCCAACCCGCAGGTGATTGCCGAGACGGTGGCAGCGCCGCTGGAACAGGTGATCACCGGGGTCGAGGGCATGCTTTACATGACCTCGCAGTCGGCCACCGATGGCCGCATGATCCTGACCGCGACCTTCGCCCAGGGCACCAACGCGGACATGGCGCAGATCCAGGTGCAGAACCGTGTTTCGCGAGCTTTGCCGCGTTTGCCCGAAGAGGTGCAGCGCCTGGGCGTGGTCACGCAGAAGACCTCGCCGGACATCCTCATGGTGGTCCACCTGCTGTCCCCCGACCAACGTTATGATCCGCTCTATATCTCCAACTATGCCTACCTGCAGGTGCGCGATGAGTTGTCGCGCCTGCCGGGGATCAACGATGTGCTGGTGTGGGGCGCGGGTGAATACAGCATGCGCCTGTGGCTCGACCCGGACCTGATCGCCGCCCGTGGCTTGACCGCCGGTGATGTGATTGCTGCCGTGCGCGAGCAGAACGTGCAAGTGGCCGCCGGCTCGGTCGGCCAGGCGCCGGACTCTACTGCGGCGTTCCAAGTCACGGTCAATACCCTCGGGCGCCTGACGGACGAAGAGCAGTTCGGCGATATCATCATCCGCACCGGCGATAACGGCCAGGTCACGCGCCTGCGTGATGTGGCCCGTATCGAGATGGGCGCCGATGCCTACGCGCTGCGCAGCCTGTTGGACGGCGAGCCGGCGGTGGCCTTGCAGATCATCCAGAGCCCAGGGGCCAATGCCCTCGATGTGGCGCAGTCGGTGCGCGAGACCATGCAGCGTCTGCAAACCAACTTCCCCGAGGGGCTGGTGTCGCGGATTGCCTATGACCCCACCGTGTTTGTGCGCGCTTCGCTGGAGTCGGTGGCCATCACGCTGATGGAAGCGATCCTGCTGGTGGTGATCGTGGTGGTGGTGTTCCTGCGCAACTGGCGTGCGTCGCTGATTCCTTTGATGGCCGTGCCGGTGTCGATCATTGGCACCTTTGCGGTCATGCACCTCATGGGCTTCTCCCTCAATACCTTGTCGCTGTTTGGCCTGGTGCTGTCGATTGGCATCGTGGTCGACGATGCCATCGTGGTGGTGGAGAACGTCGAGCGGCATATCGAGAACGGCGAGGAGCCGATGCAGGCTGCGCGACGGGCGATGGGCGAGGTCACCGGCCCTATCATTGCGATCACCTCGGTGCTGGCGGCCGTGTTCATTCCCACCGCGTTTCTCAGTGGCCTGCAAGGCGAGTTCTATCGGCAATTTGCGCTGACCATCGCGATTTCCACTATCCTCTCGGCGGTCAACTCGTTGACCCTCAGCCCGGCGCTGGCTGGCCTGTTGCTGCGGCCACGGCATGCGGCCTTGGTGCATGACCCGCGCAGCCTGCGTGGTCGCGCCATGCGGCTGCTTGAGGTGCTGGGCCGGCCGTTTCAGCGAGCGCCACAAGCCTATGGCAATACCGTGCGCAAGGTCGTCGGCCGTCGCGGCGTGGCGCTGTTGGCCTACGGCGGTTTGCTCGCGTTGACCTGGTTCGGCTTCAACGCGGTACCGGCCGGCTTCGTGCCGATGCAAGACAAATACTACCTGGTCGGCATCGCCCAACTGCCGAACGCGGCCTCGTTGGAGCGTACCGATGCGGTGGTGCGACAAATGTCGAAAATCGCCCTGGATGAGCCGGGGGTCGAGAGCGTCGTGGCGTTCCCGGGGCTGTCGGTCAACGGCTTCGTCAACGTCCCGAATGCGGCGGTGATGTTCGTGATGCTTGATCCGTTCAAAGAACGCACCTCGCCGGATATGACAGCGGTCGCCATCGCCGGGCGCCTGCAAGCCAAGTTCGCGAGCATCCCCGACGGCTTCCTCGGCGTGTTCCCGCCGCCACCGGTGCCGGGGCTCGGGGTCACCGGGGGCTTCAAGCTGCAGGTCGAGGACCGTGGCGGCGTCGGGCTGGAGGCGCTGGTGCAGCAGACCCAGGTACTGATGACCAAAGCCACTGAGTCAGGCCAAGTGGCCGGGCTGATGACCAGCCTGGACGTCAACGCGCCGCAACTGAATGTCGACATCGACCGCACCCAGGTCAAGAGCCAGGGCGTGCGCCTGGCGGATGTGTTCGAGTCGCTGCAGGTCTATCTGGGGTCGCTGTACGTCAACGACTTCAACCGGTTTGGCCGCACCTACAAAGTCACGGCCCAGGCCGATGCGGACCACCGCATGCAGGCCGAAGCCATTGGCCGCCTGCAGGTGCGCAATGCCGCCGGGGACATGCTGCCGTTATCAGCGTTTGTCACGGTCACGCCGAGCTCCGGGCCTGACCGGGTGATTCACTACAACGGCTATCCCTCGGCGGATATCTCTGGCGGCGCGATGCCTGGGGTCAGCTCCGGGCAGGCGGTTGCGCTCATGGAGCGCCTGGCCCAGGAGGTACTGCCCGAGGGCGTGACCTATGAATGGACAGATTTGACCTACCAGCAAAAGCTCGCCGGGTCATCGGCCCTGTTTATTTTCCCGCTGTGTGTGTTGCTGGCGTATCTGATCCTTGCCGCGCAGTACAACAGTTGGCTGCTGCCGTTGGCGGTGTTGCTGATCGTGCCCATGTGCCTGCTCAGCGCAATCCTCGGCGTGTGGCTGGTGGAGGGCGACAACAACGTGTTCGTGCAGATCGGGTTGGTGGTGCTGGTGGGCTTGGCGGCGAAGAACGCCATCCTGATCGTCGAGTTTGCCCGCAGCCTCGAAGCCGAAGGCGCCAGCCCATTGGAAGCGGTGATCCACGCCTGTCAATTGCGCCTGCGCCCGATCCTGATGACGTCCCTGGCGTTTATCGCCGGCGTAGTCCCGTTGGTATTTGCCAGTGGGGCAGGCGCCGAGATGCGCCATGCCATGGGGGTTGCGGTGTTTGCCGGGATGTTGGGCGTGACGCTGTTCGGTCTGTTCCTGACGCCCGTGTTCTATGTGGTGATGCGCAGCCTGGCGCTGCGCGTGCAGCGCCAGGGGGCGAGTCCGAAGGTGCAGCTAAAGGAGAGCGCATCATGAAACAGGCGTATCCAGCTTTTCTGTTGTCGTTGACCCTGCTGGCCGGTTGCGGCTCGGTTGGGCCTGATTACTCCGCGCCGGTGCTGCCTGCTGCGCAGCGGGCGACGAGCTTCGGCGCGCCCATCGCCGGGCTTGGTCCGGGCGAGGTAGAGGTGCAGTGGTGGCAAGTGTTCGACGAGCCAGCACTGAGCCAATTGATCCAACGGGCACTGGCGGCCAACCACGACATCGGCATCGCCGCCGCGCGCCTGGACGAAGCCAAGGCGTTGCTGCGCGAAAGCCGCCAAGGCTTCCTGCCCAGCGGCGGCGCTGCCCTGGGCTACGAGCACCGCCAGCGTAGCGAGGTCGAGACTCCCTTCGGCGAGCAGCGCTCTATTGAAACCACCCGCGCGGCGGTGGATGCAGCCTGGGAAATCGACTTGTTTGGCCGCGTGCGTCGCTCGGTGGAGGCGGCCCAGGCCCAGGCGGGGTCGCGTCAGGCATTGCTGCGCAGCGTGCAAGCGAGCGTCGCGGCGACGGTCGCGGCAACCTGGTTCGAGTTACAAGGGATCGAAGCCGAACAGGCGGTGGTCGCGGATATCAGCCAGAGCCAGCGCGACAGCCTGGGCCTGGTGGGGCAGATGGTCAGCGTCGGCGCCGCCACCGAATTCGACCGGCTGCGGGCCGAGGCCTTGTTGCGCAATGTCGAGGCGGTAGCGCCTGACCTGGAGCGACGTCGCGCCAAGTCAACCAACGCGCTGGCGGTGCTGCTGGGGCAAGCGCCCCAGGGGTTCAAGCCACCGCTGGCCCGGCCTGGGCGTGAAACCTTGAACCTGCGCACGTTGCAGGTGGGAGACCCGGCCGGCCTGCTGGCGCGTCGCGCCGATATTGCCGCGGCCGAACGCACGCTGGCGGCTGCGACCGCGCAGATTGGCGTGGAAACCGCTGGCTTGTATCCGGACATCCAGGTGCAGGGTTCCATCGGTTTACTGGCCGGAAGTCTCAGCGCCCTGGGCGATGCGGGCATGCAGTCGAACTTTATCGCGCCGGTGATTCGCTGGTCACTGCTGGACACCGGGCGCGTACGAGCGCGGATTGCCGCCAGCGAGGCACGCACCCAGGCGGCATTGATCGCTTATGACCAGACCGTGTTGCGGGCCCTGCAGGAAACCGATGATGCGTTCCAGGCCAACCGTACGGCCGGCAACGCCCTGGGCTTGCGGTTGTTGGAGGCGGCCGCCAACCGTGAGGCAGCCAGCTTTGCGCGCGAGCGGTTTGCGCAAGGTGAGGGTGTGTACCTGGATGTGCTTGAGGCCGAACGCGCGGACTTCACCAGCCGCCGGGCATTGACGGCGGCGCGCACGGAACAGCGCTTGGCGGTGGTGGGGATCTATAAGGCGCTGGGTGGTGGGTGGGAGATCTGTGAGAGGGCGGGGCAGGCGTGCAAGGGGGCCACGGTGTTGCGCTAACGTGGACCTGTGGGAGCTGGCTTGCCTGCGATAGCGGCCTGACAGTCGTTACAGTTATACCGAGTACATATCCATTCCTGCGGTAACGGCCACTTAGGGTTCCGCTTTTACAGCCAGCCCTTTCAAGGTCTTTTCGTCTTGGCAGCCTTGATTATCCGGTCCGTTGAAACATGCGCATTCACCGCGGTGCCTTTAACCCATGTTTTGGGCTTGGGTACCTTGGGGCCACGGGGGCTTTTCGCAACTTGTTTAGGTTGGATATTTCTGGCAAGCGCCAATAAGTGCTGAGCCAGTTTTTCCAACGGAATGACAGGAAAATGTTCCGAGGGCAGCGCAATCTGCATTCCCTCATATCCACTCCTGACCTGAACCGCTAAATGGTAAATCGAGGCTTCCCATCCTTCAGGCTGGGTATCCCGATGAGCTTGTTCAACACTGCGTTTGAGAACAGCCAGGACGTTGTAAGCCAATACCGCCGTTGCAAACCCCAGTAAGGCAGCCTTTGGGCTGCCAAGGGTTTCGATCTCACTTTCCAGGATCGCTTCCAGTCGCTGGAACATACCTTCAATGCTCCAGCGGCGGCGATACAGTTCGGCGATCTGTTGCGCACTGACGCTCTCAGGCAGGTTGCTCCAGAACATCAAGCTGCTGTCGCCGGAGTCCGTTGGCGAATGAAGCGTCAGTTCGACACGCCGACATTGGTAACCGCCTTTGACCTGGATGATCTGCTCACGCACAGTGCCAGTTTCCACAGGTACTGGCTCTTGCCACTCACCCTCTTGAATCAAGCGTAGATGCTTGGCTTGCTGACGAATGACAAAGCAAGTTTGGACTTGCTCACAAGCCTCCATAACCGGGAGCGTGCAATAAAGCCGGTCAGCCAGCCACACTTGGCCTGGCTCGGCATTGGCCAATAAAGGCAGCACACAAACGCGCTCGCTTGCGTAGGCATCCTCACACGCCTGAAGGTCGACGACCTGATCCAGATCGGGATCGTATGCAACAACCGAAAAACCGGGACGAGCGGCGCCGCGCTCGTTGCGTAAAGCTCCCAGACGTTTTTCAGTGGATGCCAGGTGATTACCGTCCACTACCCGAACCTGCCAACCCGGCAGCATCGCCGTGCAGCCCAGCTCCCGGATGGTTGGAGCCAGGCGCTGTGCACAGCCCGTAATCAGGGCGCGCAACAGAGCAGGCTCGGTACGACTGATCTTGTCGTAGAGAGCCGCCAGGCTGACCGGAAGGTCCTCCAGTTGTCGCGCGGCGGCGTGCAGAGATGGCTTCAAGCCCAATGAAACAAGGGACATTAGCTTGATGATGGTCGAGAACAATAGCTCACGAGAATACTGCCGTTGCCGGTGTTCTTCGAAAACCTGATCAATCCACTCGGGGGCAATAGCCTGCTGCAGCGCCAGTTTGGCCATGACACTGGCAGGTGCTTTTTTTTCGAAACGCGCTAGAACTTCCGCCCACATCGTTTAGGTACCCCCTGAATGAATTTCAGGGGATTTTACAGAAGACCTTGAAAGGGCTGGCTTTTACAGCGGCTCACTTTTGAAAAGCCGGAATGCCGGCCCAGACAAAAGTAAGCAAAACGCTCTTGCCCCACCACTCGGCACCTCGCCTGGGCTCGGTGTGCCCGTAATCCGCCAGTGATTTGGGGGGCCGCCGCCACGCGCCATCCATGGCGCGGGGCGGCTAAACCGGCATCCCTGCCGGTTTACCCCCCAAATCCCTGTCGAATTCCGGCCAGCGTGGTTTGACGGGGCGCCTAACATCAAGATCAAAAGCAGATCAAGATCACAAGCAGATCAAGAGCGACTCGCTTCGCATCGTGGTTACCGTCAAGGCCGTGACGCTTGGCGTTCGGTCTTGCATCCAGTCATTTCAACAGCGTTTCAACACATATATCCATGGAACGCTGCTGCGTCTGCTCATACAACTGCAGCTCATCAATCGTGCTGCGCCCCAGCGCCTGCTCGAAGGCTGCCCGGTTGGAGTTGCCCGCGTAGTGACTCTGCGCCCCATCCCCCAGGTTTGACTGGAAGATTCCCGCCGCACTGACCGGCAGAAAATCCTCGTACACCAGCGGTTCCACCGCCACATGACCGGCGTTGACCAGCGTCTGCAACGTGCGTGGCTGGTCTACCTGGCCGCGTGCCGCCAAGCCCTTGTCGGTGACGAAGTAGCGAAAATACGCCAAGCCCTGCTCGCGCATTTGCGGGTAGTTATCGGGGAAGGCATGGAAGTGCTGTTCCATCAATTGCACATAGCGTTCGGCGTTGGCTTCATTGGGGAATGTGCCGAGTTCGTCGCGGGCGGCGTTCAGCAGTTGGTCGTACAGGGCGCGGCCTTTAGGCGTAAGCGCGACACCGCGTTGTTCGATTTCGCCGAAGCGCGCGCTGTGGCTGCCGTGGGCATCGGTGAAGGCGATGGGTTCGTCCAAGGCCTTGAAGCTGGTCTGGCGTAGCAGGATCGGGCACTGGCGCCGAGGTGGGCCTTCGATCACGGCTTTGGGGGTGATGCCTTTGCCAGGCATCGCCGCCTGCACCTGGTCGATGTCCAGGGTGCGTGGCGTCAGGTGGTTGATGTGCGGGCCTTTGAACGCGACGACGTCGGCGATCAGGCGGTGCTGGTCGCTCAGTTGCTGATATTGGGCGCCGGTGACCGTGGCAGTGTGGTGCCAGCGGAACGTCTCCAGGGCCTGGCGGATAAAGGCCTCGGCATCGCTGGCATTCAAGCCGCCTTGGGTCTCTGCCTGGTCGATCAATGCCAACGCCTCGGCGGTAAAGATCGAGCGTTTGGCCAGGGCGCTTTCGGCGAAGGCACGCAGGTCGGGGTTTTCGATCAGTTCCAGGCGCAGCAATGAGGTGAACACGCGAAACGGGCTGGTTTGCAGCGCATGTTCATGCACGGCGCGAAAGGCGGTGGAGTGAACAGGCACGCCAGCGGGGGTGAGGTCGTAGTAGCCCACCGGTTGCATGCCCATCACCGCGAATAAACGGCTGATGGTTGCCAGTTCCGCAGCGGTGCCCAGGCGGATGGCGCCGTGGCGTTCCATGTCCAGGCGCTGGATTTCGCCGGTACGTTGCAGTTGATGCGCCAGGCCCGGTTCGCTGTCGAGCACGCGGGCATTGGTCTGGGCCACCAGCTCAAGCAGCGCGCCGTACAAGGGCACTTCATCTCGATACATGTCGGACATGGCCTTGGAAAAGCCCTTGCGGATCTCGTCGGGGCTGACATGGGCGGTGGCGTGCATAGAAAAATTCCTGATGACTGGAGCGATGATCGTGGCCTTTGCCCGATTTTGTTGAGCGGCCGGCCGGCTTGCAAACGAAGATTCCTCTGGACTTCATTCTGCAAATGAATGAGTTGACCTTGCGTCCAAGTCTTCATGTGCATGCGGGCGTCATTGCGCTCTACACTGCGCCTCACTGTGTAGGTGAAGGAGGACCCGATGACGGCCAAACCCGCAACCAACCTGCTGGGCACCATTGAAGGCCAGCGCCTGGCAACGCAACACGCCGAACGTTGGCGCGAGTGGGGGCCGTACCTGAGTGAACGCCAGTGGGGCACGGTGCGCGAAGACTACAGCGCCGACGGTGACGCCTGGGCCTACTTCCCTCATGAACACGCTCGCAGCCGCGCCTATCGATGGGGCGAGGACGGGTTGGCCGGTTTCAGTGACAAGGCCCAACGCTGGTGCCTGGGCCTGGCGCTGTGGAACGAGCGCGATGCAATCCTCAAGGAGCGTCTGTTCGGCCTCGACAACGCCGAAGGCAACCACGGTGAAGACGTCAAGGAGCTGTACTTTTTCGTCGATGGCGTACCGAGCCATGCCTACATGCGCATGCTCTACAAATACCCCCATGCGGCGTTTCCCTACGCCGACCTGATCGCCGAAAACGCCCGTCGTGGGCTGGATGATGCCGAGTATGAAATCCTTGATACCGGTGTGTTTGCAGATAACCATTACTGCGATGTCAGTGTCGAATACGCCAAGCATCAACCCGACGATATTTTCATGCGCGTCACCGTGCATAACCGTTCGGACCAACCCACACGCCTGCAGGTGCTGCCCCAGCTCTGGGCGCGCAATGACTGGAGCTGGACCTTCGATGCACCCAAGCCCAGCTTGAGGCTGGACGGCGAGCGGGTTCTGGCGCGTCATCATGAACTCGATGATCGCCACCTCAGTGCCTGGGGCCAGGACGGGTTGCAGTGGCTGTTCTGCGAAAACCAAACCAATCGGCCCAAACTGGACGGGCAACCGGCGCCGGGGCCATTCAAGGATGGCATTAACGATTACGTGGTGGGCGCGGTTGAGTCGGCCGTTCGCCGGGACGCCGGTACCAAGGTGGCCGCGCATTTCACCCTTGAGCTGGCAGGCCAGGAAAGCAAAACCCTTTACCTGCGTTTTGCGCCGGTGGGCGCGCCCGATGTCAATGCGCGCAAACTGTTCGAACAGCGCCGCCAGGAGGCCGATGACTTCTACTCGGTGTTGCAACAGGGCCTTGCCGATGAGGATGTGCGCACTGTGCAACGCCAGGCCCTGGCCGGCCTGCTGTGGTCCAAGCAGCTGTACTATTTCGACGTGAACCAGTGGCTTGACGGCGACCCGGCCCAGCCCGCGCCACCGCCCGAGCGCCTGCACATCCGCAATACTCATTGGCGGCACCTGTGCAACTTCGACATCCTGTCGATGCCAGACACCTGGGAATACCCGTGGTACGCCTCCTGGGATCAAGGCTTCCAGGCGGTGGCCATCGCGCTGATCGACCCTGGTTACGCCAAGCAACAGTTGTTGTTGCTGGTAAAGGACCGCTTCATGCACCCCAACGGCCAATTGCCGGCCTACGAATGGCGCTTTGACGACGCCAACCCGCCCGTGCATGCCTGGGCCAGCTGGCGCGTATATCAGCAGGACAAGGCGCTGACCGGCGTGGGCGATATGGATTTCCTGGAGCGGATCTTTCACAAGCTGCTGTTGAATTTTTCTTGGTGGGTCAACCGCAAGGACGCCGAGGGCCGCAACCTGTTCCAGGGCGGTTTTCTGGGCCTGGACAATATCGCCTTGTTCGACCGCTCGGCCCCGTTGCCGACGGGTTACCAGTTGGACCAGGCCGACGGCACCGCCTGGGTGGCGGCCTATGCCCTGGACCTGATGCGCATCGGCCTGGAGTTGGCCAAGCGTAATGGGGTGTACGTGGATATTGCTGTGAAGTTTTTCGAGCATTTCCTCTACATCGCCGGCGCTATCAACCGCGTCGATGACAGCGCCGAAGGCTTGTGGGATGAGCAGGACCAGTTTTTCTATGACGTGCTGCACCGCCCTGATGGCCAGAGCGAGCCGGTGCGCCTGCGCTCCATCGTCGGGTTAATGCCGCTGTTCGCGGTGCTGGTGCTGGAGCAGCGCGAGCATGAAGGCCTGGAAGGCTTGCGCGAGCGCCTGCTGGGCTTTATGCATCATCGGCCGGACCTGGCCAAGCTGGTTTCGCGCTGGACCGAGCCGGGGCAGGGCAACCGCCTGTTGCTGGCGTTGCTGCGTGGTGAGCGCACCAAGGATTTGCTGCGGCGCATGCTGGATGATCAGGAGTTCTTGTCGGCCTTTGGCGTGCGCGCCCTGTCCAAGGCGTTCGCCGAGCAGCCCCTGGCGTTGAAGATGAATGGCGACACCTTGTGCGCCAGTTACCAGCCCGGTGAGTCCGACTCACGCTTGTACGGCGGCAACTCCAATTGGCGCGGGCCACTGTGGATGCCGGTCAATTACATGCTGATTGAATCGTTGCGCGAGTTTCACCGCTACTACGCCGATAACTTTTCCGTGGAGTACCCGGCGGGCAGTGGGTATCTGGCGTCTCTGGAGGAGGTGGCTGACAGCCTCAGCGAGCGGCTGACGCGGTTGTTTCTAAGAGATGAAAACGGGGTGCGGCCGTCGATGGCGGGCTATGCACAGTTGCAGGAGGACCCGGCCAGTCGTGACCTGGTGTTGTTCCATGAGTATTTTCATGGAGAGACAGGGCGAGGGCTGGGGGCTTCACACCAGACCGGGTGGAGCGCGTTGGTGGCGTTACTGCTGCAACCCAAAAACTGAGCAACCTTGCGGATTTGCTTTTCTGTGGGAGCTGGCTTGCCTGCGATACAGGCACCGCGTTGCGTCCGGCAAATGGAGTAGATGCCATCGCAGGCAAGCCAGCTCCCACAAGGGGTCTTCATTCTCCGCGAGAATGCAGGATCGAGTAGGAGGCGGATTCACATCCGCCGTCCTCTCACACCACCGTACGTACGGTTCCGTATACGGCGGTTCAGGTTATACGGTTAAGTCGGTTTATCGTATCCAGTATCGAGACCAGCCCGAGGCGGTCCCACAGCTTCTTCGGCAACGCCTGATTCATATGGGGCGCTCCCGAGTTCCACCATGGGCCTCGGCCATTGACTGCCGATTTCCACGCCCGCGCCGCATTAAGTCCCAAGCGTATCAAGTTGCGCGCCCTCGTAGAGGGCCGCTTCCATTGACGCCAGACGATACAGCGAAGCTTGTGACGCACCCAGCCGTCCAATTCCTCAAGTGGCCGTCTGCTCTGGCTCAGCTTGAAGTAGCCCGCCCATCCGCGCAGCACGGGGTTTATCCGCTCGATGACAGTCGCCACCTTGTGGCCCCGCGCTTTACGTAGCAGCTCTCTGAGCCGGTCGCGCAAGCGACCCAGGCTCATCGTCGCCACTCTCAGTCTCGGTTGCTGATGCCAGCTCATCCCGTAACCCAAGTAATCACACATCCAAGACCCGGCTACTCGGCTCTTATCCCGATTCAGCGTTAGTTTCAGGCGCTGATTCAGGAAGCGCTCAACACTGGCCATCACTCGTTCGCCAGCACGAGGGCTGCGCACATAGATGTTCGCATCGTCGGCATAACGCACGAAGCGATGACCCCGCCGTTCCAGCTCGCGGTCGAGTTCGTTGAGCAGGATGTTCGACAGCAACGGCGAGAGCGGGCCGCCTTGCGGCGTCCCTTCCTGCCGTCGGCTGGCGATCCCACCCGACATCTCACCGGCTTGGAGGTACCGCCGGATCAGTCTGAGCACGCGTTTATCTACGATTTGGCGCGCCACGTACGCCATCAGGAGATCGTGGTTGACCCGGTCAAAGAATTTCTCAAGATCGAGTTCCACGCACCAGCGATGCCCTGCCGCCACATGGGCGCGGGCTGTCTCGATGGCTTGGTGGGCGCTTCTGCCCGGACGGAAGCCGTAGCTGTAATCCGAAAACAGCGGGTCGAAGATCGGCGTGAGCTGTTGCAGCAGTGCCTGTTGGATCAGGCGATCCACGACGCAGGGAATGCCCAGTTGTCGGGTGCCGCCTTTGGGTTTGGGGATGTCGACGGCGCGTACACCTTGCGGGTGGTATTCGCCGGCCAGCAACCTCCTCTGGAGGATCGGCCAATACTGATTCACGTAGTCCGCCAAGTCGTCGACCGTCATGCCATCGGCACCCGGCGCGCCCTTGTTGCTGACCACGCGCTGATACGCACGTCTGAGGTTGGCCGGTGCAAGCACCCGCGCCATCAGCGTGTCCGGCTCCGCGTTCGTCCACGTCACAGATGCCGTCGATACCTTTGCGCTGTCAGCCGTCATCCTCGGATTCTGTCCGGGACTCGGAGTCACAGTCTTCTCTTGGAGAAATTTCTGCATTTCGGTATTCAACGAGACTCTGACGCCTACTGGCGGCATAACCTGTTCGGCCCTTGGTGGCGCGGTTATTCGCCACTTACTACGGCTTCGGCTGACTTCTGCACGCTCATCCCATCGCCTCTCGACGCTCGGTAGCACACTGGCAAACGTGCAGATCTCCCAGGGTAATTCGCGCGACCTTCCTGCTTATGCCTGTCGGATCTACGTCACAGCGTTCCGTGCAAGTATTGGGCTTTGAAGATTTTGGCCTTCTTACCCCGCTGCGCCGCCTCTATCCGCTTCCTGTTCGTCAGGCCAGCATTTTGCCTCGGGCTTCCTTCAGATTCGCAGTCACCCGCGACACCCTTGCCTCTGGCTAACACTTCCCCTTGCCGGGTGTGTAGAGGACTTTCACCTCCCAGTCACCAGCGTGGCCACCACAGCCAAGCTGGTTGCGCTTGCGCGCAACGCGCCATGCCTGGCGCACCAAAAAAATCCCGCCGGGGAGGCGGGATCAGGATTCAGGGTTACCCGTGAATCAGGAAGGGAACAGCTCGCTCAGCTTCATCGCCAGCATCATGTCGCCTTCGGTGCGCAGCTTGCCGCCCATGAACGCCTGCATGCCGTCGGTGGAGCCGTCGACGATGCCTTCCAGGGTCTCGCTGTCCATCACCAGGGTGACCTGAGCGTCAGGGTTTTCGCCTTCTTTGAGTTCGCAGGTCTTGTCCTTGACCACCAGCGAGAAATTCTTGGTGTCGTCGATACGGAAACCGAACACCAGGTCCAAGCCTTCGGCAGCGCTTGGGTTGAATTTGGCTTTCATTGCTTCTACGGCTTTAGCTACGTCAGTCATGGTTTCGATCCTTAAGGGTAGAGTCCAGTGACCTTGGGGTCACGGTTGGCCACAGTTCATCGGAAAGTGATGAGCTGCGGCGCCTTCAACAGTTGCAAGTGGGCGTGACTGTTGAAGGAAGCCAGTGCCACCTCGCGACCACGGAACTTGAGTTGGTTGAGCGAGGTGTTAACAATTTGCCAGTTCATTTCGAAGGCCTGGGCGGCAGGCATTCGGGTAATCAGGTGGAGCAGGGCGGTGATGGTGCCGCCGGAGGTGAATACGGCGATTTTGTCGGTGTGGTTCGCGGCTTCCAGGATACGCTGCAAGCCACCCTGGACCCGCTCGACAAACCCCAGCCAGCTTTCCAGCCCTGGTGGGTCATAGGTGCCGGCCAGCCAGCGCTCGATGATCAGGGCGAAAATGCGTTGGAACTCGCTGCGGTTCTGCGGGCCGTTGCGCAGGATGTGCACGGCATCCGGTTCACTGCTGAGCAGGTCGGGCAACAGGCCGCGAATGATCGCTTCGCCGTCGAACTCGTTGAACGCGCTATCTGTTTCCAGCGCCGGAACCGGCAAGCCCAAGGCGCTGTACTGATCGAACGTGGCGCTGGCAGTGTGCTGCTGGCGACGCAGGTCGCCGGCGATGCAGCGGTCAAACGCAATGCCCAGGTCTGCCAGGTGGCGACCGAGCACTTGCGCTTGTTCCACGCCAACGGGCGAGAGGACGTCATAGTCGTCTGCACCGAAGGAGGCCTGGCCATGTCGAATCAGATAAATGCTGCCCACGTCCGTTTTCCCGGTACGTTGAAAGTCTGGCGAGGTTATGAGGATGCCTGCGAGCTGTCAATGAAAAAACATACGCTTGTTTTAAAAGCGCGTTGGAGCCCGCCTGCTGGCGGTTTGATCACTGGCTCCTTCGCAGTGGCGTCGGTATGCTGGGGCCATCCGCGCCCGGCGCAGTGCATTTTTTAAGGAGACATATGGATTTTTTGGCCGAATACGCGAGCTTTCTGGCGAAGACCGTCACCCTGGTGGTCGCTATTCTGGTGGTACTGATCAGCTTTGCAGCACTGCGCAGCAAAGGTCGTCGTAAGTCCGCCGGCCAATTGCAGGTCAGCAAGCTGAATGATTTTTACAAGGGCTTGCGCGAGCGTCTGGAGTCGAGCCTGCTCGACAAGGACCAGCTCAAGGCCCTGCGCAAGTCCGAAAGCAAAGCTGAAAAGAAAAAAGACAAGAAGAAGCCCGAGCCCAAGCCGAGGGTGTTCGTGCTGGATTTTGACGGTGACATCAAGGCCTCGGCCACCGAAAGCCTGCGCCATGAAATCACCGCACTGCTGAGCCTGGCCACGCCCAAGGATGAAGTGGTGCTGCGCCTGGAAAGCGGCGGCGGCATGGTGCACAGCTATGGCCTGGCCTCTTCGCAACTGGCGCGTATCCGCCAGGCCGGCGTGCCGTTGACCGTGTGCATCGACAAAGTGGCGGCCAGCGGCGGCTACATGATGGCCTGCATCGGCGAGAAGATCATCAGTGCACCCTTCGCCATCCTCGGTTCCATTGGCGTGGTGGCGCAGTTGCCCAACGTCAATCGCCTGCTTAAAAAGCACGACATCGACTTTGAAGTGCTGACCGCCGGTGAATACAAGCGCACGCTCACAGTGTTCGGCGAAAACACCGAGAAGGGCCGGGAGAAGTTCCAGGAGGACCTGGACATCACCCACCAGCTGTTCAAGAACTTCGTCTCGCGTTACCGCCCGCAGTTGGCGATTGACGAGGTGGCCACCGGTGAAGTGTGGTTGGGCGTCGCTGCCCTCGACAAGCAACTGGTCGATGAGCTGCAAACCAGCGACGAATACCTGGCTACCAAGGCCAAGACCGCCGAAGTGTTCCACTTGCACTATGCCGAGCGTAAGAGCCTGCAAGAGCGCGTGGGCCTGGCGGCCAGCGGTTCGGTGGACCGGGTGCTGTTGACCTGGTGGAGCCGCTTGACCCAGCAGCGGTTCTGGTAAGCCAGTACTGAAAACCAGATAATCCCTTGTGGGAGCGGGCTTGCTCGCGAATGCGGTATATCAGTCAATAGATTTGCTGGCTGACACTCCGCATTCGCGAGCAAGCCCGCTCCCACATTGGTTTTCGGTCATGTCAGGTTAAACGGGGTTTAATCGAGTCCGCCAACTGCGTAAGGATCAGGCAGCACGACACGGCCCCGGCATCCAGAACGCCGAGGGAGCGCTCACCCAAACGACTGGCCCGGCCAATCTTGGCCACCAGGTCCTTGGTCGAATCCCGCCCTTGGGAGGCGGCCGTTTTCATCGCATCGAGTGCATCGCTGAAAGAACGCCCCGACGCCTGCGCCCGTTCAAAGGCTTCTACCGCCGGAATCAATGTATCCATCAAGCACTTGTCGCCCACGCCCGCTTCGGTGATGTCCTGCAGCGAGGTCAAGCCGCCGCGCAGCAGGCGGGCGAAGGTGGCGGCGTCGATGTCTTCACTGCCGCGCACTTCGTCGGCCATGCCGATAAACAGGCTGCCATACAAGGGCCCCATGGAGCCGCCGATGCCTTCCATCAGGCTCAGGGTCAGTTCATCCAGAGCTTCGGCCAGGGTCAGTTGGCGGCCTTCGATCGTGCGGCCGCAATGGGCAAAGCCTTTGGCCATGTTGATGCCATGGTCGCCATCGCCTATAGCGCCGTCGACTTCGCTGAGGTACTCCCGGTTGGCCACGATCACGCTGACCAGGTCGGCGACGATGGCGCTACCCTCATGGGTGGAAAAATGCTGGCTCATGGTTCACTCCGCCTGGGTCATGCCGATGGAGCGGCAGGGTTGGTCGATCAGGGTTTTCAGCTCGGCGTCGAGGCCGAGCAGGGTCAAGGTCACGCCCATCATCTCCAGGGAAGTGAAGTAGTTGCCCACGTAGCAACGGTGAATCTTCAAACCTTTGGCCTTGAGCTGTTTTTCCACCTCGGCGTAGAAAATATACAACTCCATCACCGGGGTGGCGCCGAGGCCAGAGACCAGCACCACCACGCTGTCGTCCTGGCTGAAATCGCGGTCGGCGAGGATCGGCGCCAGCATGCGCTTGGCCATGGCGGCGGCCGGTTCAATCGGGATGACTTCGATGCCCGGCTCGCCATGATGGCCAATACCTAATTCCATCTGCCCGTCGGGAATCTGGAAGTTCGGCTTGCCCACCGCGGCGATGGTGCAGGGCGTAAGGCCGATACCAATCGAGCGGCAGTGGTCGACGGTTTTCTGCGCCACCCGAATCACGCCGTCCAGGTCGTAATGCTGGGCAGCGGCGGCACCGCCGATCTTCCACATGAAGATCTCCCCGGCTACACCGCGACGCTTGGCGATGTCGGCCTTGGGCGCGGACGCCACGTCGTCGTTGGCGACCACCGTGCGGATGCGCATGTCTTTGCTGGCGGCCATTTTCATCGCCAGCTTCACGTTCATGTTGTCGCCCGCGTAGTTGCCATACAGGCATGCCACGCCTGCGCCATGGTCGGCGGCGCGGAAGGCGTCGAAAAAGCTTTTGGCGGTGGGCGAGGAAAAAATCTCGCCAACGGCCACCGCATCCACCAGGCCTGGGCCAACATAACCGAGGAACGCCGGCTCATGCCCGGAGCCGCCGCCGGTGACAATGCCAACGCGGCCTTGGGCTGAGGGCTTGGCCTTGACGATGACCCGTGGGTTGCTTTCGTACTGGCGCAGCTCGGGGTGCGCGACCAGGATGCCGCGCAGCATGTCTTCGACCACTTGGTCGGGATCGTTGATGACTCGATTCATAACGCGGGTTCCTGTGTTCTTGTTCTAAGGGGCGGCACTATTCCACTGTGGGAGCTGGCTTGCCTGCGATGGCGGTGTGTCAGCTGGGGATTTTTTACTGATGCACCGTCATCGCAGGCAAGCCAGCTCCCACAGGGTTTTGTGTTGTTACTCAGATCAGGGTTCGAGCACAACCTTGAGCGATTTATCGCCGCGCTCCATCACTGCAAACGCTTCCTTGAAATCCGCCAGCGCAAACTTGTGGGTCACCACGTCGCGCATGTCGATCTTGCGGTTGCCGATAAAGTCGATGGCCCTTGGGTACATATACGGTCCCAGGTGTGAGCCGAGGATATCCAGCTCCTTGCGGTCGCCAATGATCGACCAATCCACCGTGGCCTCGTCATTGAACACGCTGAATTCGACAAAGCGTCCCAGCTTGCGCAGCATCGCCAGGCCCTGGTTCACCGCCTTGTGGTGCCCGGTGGCTTCGATATAGATGTCGCAGCCGTAGCCATCGGTGATTTCGCGGATTTTCGCCAGCACATCCACCTCGGCCGGGTTCCACACTTCATCGGCGCCCAGGCGCAGGGCGAGGGCGGCGCGTTCGGTTTTCATGTCCAGCACGATGAGTTTTTTAGGGTTGCGCAACCGCACCGCGCCGATGATGCCCAGGCCCAGGGTGCCAGCGCCGGCGACCACCACGATGTCGTCATGGTCGACATTGGCGCGTTCCGCCGCGTGCAGCGAGCAGGCCAAGGGTTCGATCAGGATCGCTTCATCGGGGGCGATGGATTCCGGTACTTTGTGGATGATGCCTTCCTTGGTGAAGATCATGTATTGGGCCATGGCGCCCTGCACATTGTTCTGGAAGCCATACAGGTCGTGCTTTTGGCACATCCAGTACTGGCCGTGGTTGCAAAAGCGGCAGCCCCAGCACGGCACGATCTGCTCGGAGATCACCCGGTCGCCCACGGCCACGCCGCGCTTCTCGGCGCCTGGGCCAAGGGCGACCACGCGGCACACGAACTCATGCCCGGGGATCATCGGTGGCTTCACGTAGCGCGGTTGTTCGGCATCGCCCCAGAACGACGGCGCGCCGCGATAGGTCTTGATATCGCCCATGCAAATGCCGCACAGCTCGACTTTGGTCAGGATCTCGTCGGGGCCGGGGGTGGGCACGTCGACGGTTTCCAGGCGGTAGTCTTCCGGGCCGTGGCAGACCACAGCCTGCATGGTTTTCGGGATGCTCGGGGCGAGTTGTTCAGGTGTGCGTTCGGTGACAGTGGACATGACAAAACCTCACGACATAACGATGAATTACTGAATGCTGTAACCGCCGTCGATCACCATGTTGGCGCCGGTGATCATCTGCGCGGCATCGCTGAGCAGGTACAGCGCCAGCCCGGCGATTTCTTCCGGCTGGGCAAAGCGACCTGCCGGGATCTGCAATTTGGCCCGCTCACCCACCTCGCCGGCCCAGGCTTTTTTACCCAGGGCGGTTTCGACGATGGTGGGGGAGATAGCATTGACGTTCACCTGCGGCGCCCACTCCATGGCCAATACTTTGGTCATGCCGACGATGGCGGCTTTGCTGGCGCAGTAGGCGACGTGACGGTCCAGGCCAATCACGGCGGCCTGGGACGCCAGGTTGACGATGCGCCCGCTGCCCTGGGCGATCATGTGCCTGGCGCAGGCCTGAGCCATGAAAAAGCTGGCCTTGAGGTTGATGTCCAAGGTGGTGTCCCAGGCGCTTTCGCTGACGTCGATGGCCTTGTCCAGCAGCACCACGCCTGCGCTGTTGATCAGGTAATCCAGGCGCTGGAAATGTGCGAACACCTTGTCGACGGTCGGTTGTATCTGGTCGATCTTCCCGAGGTCGACGGCAATGCCCAGGTGCCCGGCACCCAGGCTGGCGGCCACCTCGACCACGGCCGGATCGCGGTCCAGCAGCGCCACCCTTGCGCCGCGTTCCGCCAGCAAGGTAGCGCAGGCCAGGCCGATGCCGGCGGCGCCACCGGTGATCACCGCGCAACGGCCGCTGAGGTCGAAGGCTTGGTTCCAGAAACCAGACATGAATGACTCCCGATACAGATCAAAAGGTAGAACTCGGTCCAATGTGGGAGCTGGCTTGCCTGCGATTGCATCAACCCGGTCTACCTGATGCACCGAGGTGCCTGCATCGCAGGCAAGCCAGCTCCCACAGTTGACTGTGTTTCAAGCCACTGACTACTTACCGCCGCTGACTTGCTTGTACAGCGCATCCGCATTGGCATTGGTCACCGGCACCCAGGGCAGGATGTAGTTCTTGGCTGTGCCGTCGGCCCATTTCACGTCCTTGGCGTAGCGCTCCCAGATCGCCGATTGCGGCTTGTAGTCCTCGCCTGCCAGGGCGCGCAGGGCCACGTCCAGTGCGCCTTGGGATTGGGCCTGGGCATCCTGGAGGAAGGTGGTGACTTCGTCCTTTTTCGCCGCCTGGATCGCATCCGGCATGCCGTCGATAGAGGTAACGGGCACATCCTTGGCGGTGAGGCCATGGGACTTCAAGGCTTGCACGGCGCCCAGGGCCATGTCGTCGTTCTGAGCGATCACGCCATTGATGCCCTTGGGGTGGGCGTTGAGCCAGTCTTCGGTGAGGGTCATGGCCTGGGCGCGGTCCCAGTTGGCGGTTTTCTTTTCGATGATCTTGATGTCCGGGTGTTTGCCCAGCACTTCCAGCTCGCCTTTTTCCCGGTCGATCTGCGCCGACTGGCCAATCGGGCCCTGGATGATCACCACGTTGCCCTTGCCGTTGAGCTTGTCGACCATGGCCTGGGCCTGCAGGCGGCCGCCTTCCACGTCGTCGTTACCCACATACGGCACGCTGGCATCGGCTACTTTCGTATTGGAGGCGATGACCACCACGTCGTTGCTCATGGCGGCCTTGACGGTGCCGACGCCGGCCTTGGTATCAATCGGCACGAACAGAATCGCGTCGTAGCGTTGGGTCACCATGTTTTCGATCTGGTTGTTCTGGGTCAGGGCGTCGTAGTTGCCGTCGAACACGGTCAACTGCACGGTGCCATCCTTGACGGCCGGATGCTCCTTGAGCTCACGAACCCAGTTCTGCATGAACTGCCCCTTGAGGCCATAGACGGCTGCGCCGATCTTGTAGGTCTTGCCGTCGGCGGCCAGGGCGATACTGCTGGCGAGCAGGGAGAGGGCCGCCGCGGCGGCCAGGGTGGTACCCAGTTTCATAAGTAGAACTCCGGTTATTGTTATGGGTCGTTCTTCAGCGTTTCTTCTTGCGCCACACGTCGATCAGTACTGCGAACACAATGATCAGGCCCTTGGCGACCTGCTGGTAATAGGAGGACACGCCGAGCAGGTTCAGGCCGTTGTTGATCACGCCGATCAACAGGGCCCCGAACAAGGTGCCGACAATGCTGCCGGTACCGCCCGACAGGCTGGTGCCGCCGATCACCACCGCGGCAATCGCGTCCAGCTCATAGGAAACCCCGGCCTGGGGCAGCGCAGAGGTAGTGCGTGCCGACAGCACCACGCCGGCCAACCCGGCGAGCAGGCCCGAGACCACGTACACCGAGAACATCACCTTGCGCACGCCAATGCCGGAGGTGCGTGCGCTTTTTTCATTGCCGCCCACCGCATACACATAACGGCCGTAGGTGGTGTAGCGCAGCACCATCCAGAAAATAAGCGCGACCACGGCGAAGATGATGATCGGCACGCCCACCGGGCCGACCTTGCCGATGCCGAGGGCCAGGTAGGCGTCGGGCAGGTCGGTGATCGGGCTGCCGTCGTTGAGAATAAAGGTCATGCCCCGCGCGATGCTGAGCATGCCGAGGGTGGCCACGAACGGCGGGATCGACAGGTTGGCGATCATGAAACCATTGACCACCCCGAGCATCGCGCCGGCAAACATCCCTGCGCTGACCGCCGCCAACAGGCCATAACCCTGGGTGGCGACCATGGCGCTGCACAACCCGGCGAACGCCAGGATCGACCCCACCGACAGGTCGATACCCTTGGTCAGGATCACATAGGTCATGCCCACGGCGAGAATGCCGTTGATGGAGGTCTGGCGCAGGATGTCCATCCAGTTGCGCCAGGTCATGAAGTACTCACTGGAAAACGCCATTACCACGCACAGCAGGATAAACACCAGCGGCAGGCCGAAGCGGTCGAGGGACAGGCGCAGGCGGTTGCGCGGCGCGGCGGTAACGGGGGCAACGATGGTTTTGGCATTCATGAGGCAAGACTCAACAAGGCTTCCTGGGAAAGGGCGGTGTCGGTGCTGATAGTGACCAGCCGGCCACCTTTGAAGACGGCGATGCGGTCGCTCAAGTGCAGCAGTTCCGGTGCTTCTGACGACACCACAATGGCTGCGCCACCGGCCCGCACAAACTGGTCGAGCAGGTGGTAGATCTCCTGTTTGGCGCCTTCGTCGATGCCGCGGGTGGGTTCATCGCAGAGCAGGCACACCGGTTCCGTGGACAGGCATTTGGCGAGCACCACCTTTTGCTGGTTGCCGCCGCTCATGGACGCCACCGGCAGCTCCAGGGAACTGGTCTTGATCTGCAGGCGCTTGACCATCTCCTCGGCCAGTTGCGCCTCTTTGCGTGCGTTGATCAGCGACCAACTCGACAAGCGCTTATAGGCCGACAGTGCAATGTTCGACAGGATGCTGCCGGTCAGCACCAGGCCGCTGTCCTTGCGGTCTTCGGTGACCAGCGACATGCCGGCGTCGATGGTCGCCTTGGGCTGCCCGATGGGCATGGGCTTGCCTTGCAAGGTAACGCTGCCGGCATCCGCCACGGTCAGGCCGTAGATGCAATTGAGGAATTCACTGCGCCCGGAGCCCATCAACCCATAAATGCCGAGGATCTCGCCACGGCGCAGTTGCAGGCTGATGTCGTGGAACTCACCGTTGCGGCTCAGGTTGTCGACCTGCAGGCAGGTGCTGGCCGCGCATTCGCGGCCCACCTTGTGGTCGATGCGCGTCAGTTCCTGGCCGACAATGCCGCGCACCAGGTGGTCGCGGTCGATATCGGCCATGCGCCCGCTTTCCACAAAGGCGCCATCACGGAAGATGCTGTAGTCATCGGCGATCTGCGCCAGTTCGCTCAGTCGATGGGACACGTACACGATGCCGGCACCGCGTGCGGTAAGGCGGCGAATCGCCTTGAACAGGGTTTCGGCCTCGCGCTCGCCGATGGCCGAGGTGGGCTCGTCCATGATCATCACCTGGCAGTCATGGCTGAACGCCTTGGCGATTTCCACCAGTTGCATCTGCGCCACGCTCAAGCGGTGCATGGGGCTGGTGGCGTCGACGTCGAACTCCAGGCTTTCGAGCAGTTCGCGGGTGCGGCGATTGAGGGCCTTGCTGTCGACGATGCAACCGGCGCGGCGCGGTTCGCGGCCCAGCCAGATGTTTTCGGCGACGGTCATGTAGGGGATGGGTTCGAGCTCCTGGGTGATCATTGCGATCCCCGCGGCCAAGGCTTCACTCGGGCGATTGAACTGCACCGGTGCGCCGTTGAGCACAATGCTGCCGGCGTCACGCTGGGTGATGCCCATCAGGATGCTCAGGAAGGTCGACTTGCCGGCACCGTTGCCGCCGCACAGGGCGTGGACGCTGCCGGCGCGCAGAGAAAGGCGCCCGTCGCGCAGGGCTGGCACCCCGGCGTAAGCCTTGGCGACATGTTCAGCCTGGAGCAGTAATGGCGTGGCCATCGGCGTGTCCTCGTGCTGTGAATTCTTATTAGGTCGCACAGTCATGTTTCGCTGTGATCATATGTGTATCAAATGAAATTCTGATCAGTCAATCTCTTTCAATTAAAAGGTGTGATTCTCATCTTTGACGCGGTTATTGCCTTGGTATAGGGCTTTGACTGGCAGGTCAGTTAAATCTCGCTTGACAGTAAGGGGTGAATGCTTGCGAAATGAGTGAGAGATATTTCACTAAGTGATCATTTGATCAGTGGAGTTTGGCGCCATGAACACACCTTTCCCGGTGGCTATCGGATGCGATGAAGCAGGTTTTGAGCTCAAAGAGTTGTTGAAGCGCCATATCGAGGCGTTGGGGTACCCGGTCACCGACTTCGGTACGCATTCAACGGCGCCGGTGCTGTACCCGGACATCGCTCTGGCCGTGGCCACCGCCATCAATGCCGGGCAACAGCGCCTCGGCGTGCTGGTATGCGGCACCGGCATAGGCATGGCCATCTCGGCCAACAAAGTTCTGGGCATCCGTGCGGCCCAGGCCCATGACACCTACTCTGCGGAGCGGGCGCGCAAGAGCAACGATGCGCAAATCCTCTCCATCGGTGCGCGGGTCATCGGTGCGGAGTTGGCCAAAAGCATCGTCAGTGCGTTTTTGGCCTCGGAGTTCGAAGCGGCGCGGTCCGGGGCCAAGGTCGAGCGCATCAATGCGATCGAGCGCGATGGGCATCAGTAGTGGACGGCGCAGGGCAAGAGTCGGGAGAATGCGCCTTTGACGCCGAAACGGAAGCCCGTCCCCATGAGTGACAGTACCCAGCGCATGGCCAGTGATATCGATCAGATGACCGAAGTGGCGATGCTCTATTACCTTGAGAACGTCACTCAGGAGGCCATTGCCAAGCGTTTTGACCTGTCGCGGGCAAAAGTCAGCCGCCTGCTCAAGCGTGCGCGCGATGAAGGGATTGTCGAGGTGCGCGTGCTGCAGCACCCGGCAATGAACAACGAGCTGGAACGGGCACTGGTGGAGCGCTTCAAGCTCGACCGCGCCTTGATCGCGGTCGACCACAGCGACCCCGACACCCAGCGCTCGGCGGTCGCCAGCCTGGTCGCCAACTACCTCAACAAGACCCTGAGTGATGGGATGATCGTTGCCGTGGGCATGGGGCGTAACGTCGGCGCGGTGGCCGATAACGTGTTTCTGCCGGTGACCCGCAACTGCACCTTTGTGTGTGCCATCGGCGGTTCGCTCAAGGCCGGCGAATACATGAACCCTGACCACATCTGCCGGCGCCTGGCCCTGCGCTTTGGGGGCGAAAGTGAAAGCCTCTACGCCCCAGCGCTGGTGGCCAACCCCGAGCTGCGCGGGGTGCTGATCAACAACGACACGGTGCGCTCCACCCTTGACCGCGCACGCCGCGCTGACATTGCCTTGATCGGCATCGGCGACATGAGCGAGAACAGCAACATGGTGCGCATGGGCTGGTTCTCGCCCCAGGAAATCGCCCAGGCGCGCCTGTCTGGCACTGTGGGCGACATGATGGGCTATGACTTTATCGACATTCACGGCCAGCCGGCGGTCAACGCCATCCAGGGGCGCGTGATCGGGTTGACGGTGCAGGAGCTGTTTCGCATCCCGGACGTGGTGGCGATTGCCAGTGAGAACACCAAGGCGGCGGCGACCTTGGGGGCGTTGCGCTCGGGAGTGATCAATACGCTGGCGACCACCGTCACCAACGCCCACACCATCCTGGCGCTGGACGATGCCACTCGTAAAACCTGATACAGATCGTTCCCACGCTCCAGCGTGGGAACGCATCCTGTGACGCTCCGCGTCACCCTTGCGCGGGTGGGACGCGGAGCGTCAAAGGCGGCATTCCCACGCGGAGCGTGGGAACGATCAACACCGAGGTGCCTGCATCGCAGGCAAGCCAGCTCCCACAAGTATTGGTGTGCTTCTGATAGGGGGCTACAGGTTTTGTAATAGTTTTGCGCTGTAGGAAATTTGTATTTCAAATGTAGGATTCAAGTCCTTTTGTCATTTCAGGACTTGCATGAACACCCTCTCGGAGCCTCCCAGTCGTCTTTCCCCAAGACAACCGCTGTCGCTGTTCCCGCTGAAGCACCCCGTATTCCGTCAACTAACCTTGTCTCGGTCGTATGACCGCACTTTGCCGTGCCCGGCGTTCTGAACACTTTAAAGACAGAGAATTTATAAATGGAATGGTTAGCGGATCCTACGGCCTGGCTCGGCCTTGCGACCTTGATTGTGCTGGAACTGGTGCTGGGTATCGACAACCTGGTGTTTATCGCGATCCTGGCGGACAAGCTGCCACCGGAGCAGCGTGACCGTGCACGTTTGATCGGTTTATCCCTGGCGCTGCTGATGCGCCTGGGCCTGTTGGCGAGTATTTCCTGGTTGGTGACCCTGACCCAGCCGCTGTTCGAGGTGTTCGACAAGAGCTTCTCGGGCCGTGACCTGATCATGCTGTTCGGCGGTATATTCCTGCTGTTCAAGGCCACCATGGAATTGCATGAGCGCCTTGAAGGCCATGTGGCGCAGCACAAGGGCAATGTGGCTTACGCGATGTTCTGGCCGATCGTCGCGCAAATCGTGGTGCTGGATGCGGTGTTCTCCCTCGATGCGGTGATTACCGCCGTGGGCATGGTCGACGAGCTGGCGGTGATGATGATCGCGGTGATCGTGTCCATCGGCCTGATGATCGTGGCGAGCAAGCCGCTGACCCGTTTCGTCAATGCGCACCCCACCGTGATCATGCTGTGCCTGGGCTTCCTGATGATGATCGGTTTCGCCCTGACCGCCGAAGGCCTGGGTTTCCATATTCCCAAGGGCTACCTGTACGCGGCCATTGGCTTCTCGATTCTGATCGAGGTGTTCAACCAGATCGCCCGAGCCCGTCGCAAGAAATCGGCGCAGGGCGTGTTGCCGGTGCGTGAGCGTACCGCCCATGCGGTGATGCGCTTGTTGGGCGGCCGCAGCCTGGCGGTGGAAGAAGTGGGTGAAGACGTGGCTGACCTGCTGGGCGAGCCGGATGCTGCGCAGGGGCCGCTGTTTGATCGACGCGAACGGGTGATGATCAGCGGTGTGCTGCAACTGGCCGAGCGGCCGATTCGCACCCTGATGACCCCAAGGGCCAAGGTTGACTGTATCGACCTGGCGGACGAGCCCGAGACGACGCGTCTGAAACTGATGCACTCGTCCTACTCGCGTCTGCCGTTGATCCGTAACGGTGCAGTGGATGAGCCTTTGGGCTTTGTGCACAAGAAAGAGCTGCTCAAGGAATACCTGGCTGGCAACGAGCCGAACCTTGCGCACTTGGCGCGTCGGGCGATCAACCTGCTGGAAAGCTTTTCGATCCTCAACGCCCTGGAGCAGATGCGCCAGGAGTCTACCCACATCGCTTTCGTGATCAACGAATTCGGCGACTTCATGGGTGTATTGAGCATGACGGATATTCTGGAATCCATCGCCGGTGAATTGCCCGATGCCAGCGAAATCGAAGGGCCGGACATAGTCGAGGACGGCGATGGTTTCCGTGCCAATGGTGCCTTGAACCTCAACCTGCTGCGTCAGCGAACGGGCTTCAAGGCTGCGGCTACTGAGGACTATCAAACCTTGGCGGGGTTGGTGATGAGCCTGCTCGACCGCCTGCCGGCGGTGGGCGATAGCCTGGAGCATGAAGGCTGGCGTTTGACCGTGGCTGAAGTGGAAGAGCGCCGGGTGACGCAAGTGCACTTGCGCCCTTGCTCAGGTCATAACGGCTGAAGATGTCTTTTACGCACTGTTCTTGACTTTCCCAAGGGCCGAAGCCTTTGAATATGTCTGCCAGGACGCCGTCCACGTAGACTAAAAGCGTCGGGGTGCCTGTAACGTCAGGGTGCTTCGGCGTATTTGCACAATCCAGTACCAGGCTGACTATCCAGGGATGCTTCCAGGCGGCCTGCTCGAAGAAGTCGCAGGCCTGCGCGCAAGCGGGGCAGTGCTCTGAAAAAAAAAGAATAAACACCGGGCGCGGTGTGTTCAGTACCCGATTGAACCCTTGGGCGCTGGAAATTCTGCGCGTGGCGACTCCCATGTTGATCCTCCTGCCTGCCGTGTTGGTTTTTGCTCACGCTAAGCCGGAGGGTCGTCACCGTCTACTGTCAACCTTCACAGGTGCGCGTCACTTGCACTCGACCCGTCTAGGTGCGCTGTAACACCGTTGTGGGGCGTTGCGTAGCACTGCCATGCGACGACGGCGCAACGCTGTTTATCTCTGCAATCGCTATCACGCTGATCCATAACGCATTTATTACCCCCATAGGTTTCCTCCAGCGTCTGTGGCACACTTTCTGCTGTCTATTCCGTTGTTACATACCAAGTTCCGGTATAGCGGAATACACAATCCCTGGAGTGCTTGTCATGCATCACCGACCTTCCGTATTCAAAGCGTGTGTTTTTCTCGTCGCTGCATCGGCTTCCTTCGCCAGCCTGGTGCAGGCGGCGGACAGCAAGCTCGATGATGTGCTCAAGCGTGGGCACTTGATCGTAGGTACAGGCAGTACCAATGCGCCGTGGCACTTCCAGGGAGCGGATGGCAAGTTGCAGGGATTTGATATCGACATCGGCCGCATCGTGGCCAAAGGCTTGTTCAATGACCCGAGCAAGGTGGAGTTTGTGGTGCAGTCGTCCGATGCACGTATTCCCAACCTGCTCACCGACAAGGTCGACATGAGCTGCCAGTTCATCACCGTCACCGCCAGCCGTGCGCAGCAGGTGGCCTTCACCCTGCCGTACTACCGGGAAGGCGTCGGCCTGCTGCTGCCGGACAACAGCAAGTACAAGGAAATCGAAGATCTCCAAGCCGCAGGTGATGACGTTACCGTGGCAGTGCTGCAAAACGTATACGCCGAAGAGTTGGTGCACCAGGCGCTGCCCAAGGCCAAGGTCGACCAGTACGACAGTGTCGACTTGATGTACCAGGCCGTGAACTCAGGTCGCGCCGATGCCGCCGCCACCGATCAGTCCTCGGTCAAATACCTGATGGTGCAGAACCCTGGCCGCTACCGCAGCCCCACCTACGCCTGGAGCCCGCAAACCTACGCCTGCGCGGTCAAGCGCGGCGACCAGGACTGGTTGAACTTCGTCAATACCGCGCTGCACGAAGCCATGACCGGTGTGGAGTTCCCCACCTATAAAGCCTCGTTCAAGCAGTGGTTTGGCGTGGATCTGCCAGAACCGGCGATTGGTTTTCCCGTGGAATTCAAGTGACCCGCAACAATAGGGGCGTGCCTGAACACGCCCCCTTCAGGTGCTGCTGACCATGAACTATCAGTTGAACTTTGCCGCCGTCTGGCGTGATTTCGACACCTTGCTGGCGGGGCTCGGCCTGGGGTTGCAGTTGGCGTTGCTGTCGATCGCCATCGGCTGCGTGATCGGCCTGTTGATGGCGTTTGCCATGCTCTCCAGGCACCGTGCGTTGCGTATTCTTGCCTCGGTGTATGTGACGGTGGTGCGCAACACCCCCATCCTGGTGTTGATCCTGTTGATCTACTTCGCCTTGCCCTCCCTGGGCATTCGGCTGGATAAGATTCCCTCGTTCATCATCACCCTGTCGCTGTATGCCGGCGCCTATCTCACCGAGGTATTCCGCGCAGGCCTGGTGAATATTCCCAAGGGTTTGCGGGAAGCCGGCCTGGCCATCGGCCTGGGCGAGTGGCGAATTCGCGCTTACATCACCGTGCCGGTAATGCTGCGCAACGTGCTGCCGGCGCTGTCGAACAACTTTATCTCGCTGTTCAAGGACACCTCCCTGGCCGCTGCGATCGCGGTGCCGGAGCTGACCTATTACGCCCGCAAGATCAACGTCGAAAGCTATCGGGTGATTGAAACCTGGCTGGTCACGACCGCGCTCTACGTGGCTGCCTGTTACCTGATTGCCATGCTGCTCCGTTACCTGGAACAGCGTTTGGCTATCCGTCGTTAAGGAAGGGTCCCATGTACGAATCCCCCAGTTGGCTGCATGAATTGTGGATCGCCCGCGAGACCCTTTGGGCTGGCTTTCAGGCAAGCGTGGCGGTCTCGGCGCTGGCGATTGTCTTTGGCACCCTGATCGGCATCGTCGCCGGGTTGATCCTCACCTACGGCAAATTCTGGATGCGCGCGCCGTTCCGTCTGTATGTCGATTTGATCCGTGGCACGCCGGTGTTTGTACTGGTGTTGGCGTGTTTCTACATGCTGCCGGCCCTTGGCTGGCAAATCAGTGCGTTCCAGGCCGGTGCGGTCGGGCTCACCTTGTTCTGTGGCTCCCATGTATCGGAAATCGTGCGCGGCGCGCTGCAAGCCATTCCCCGTGGGCAAATGGAAGCGGGTAAGGCGATTGGCCTGACGTTTTATCAGTCCCTGGGCTACGTGCTGTTGCCCCAGGCGCTGCGGCAGATTTTGCCGACCTGGGTCAATTCCTCCACGGAAATTGTCAAGGCTTCCACCTTGCTGTCGGTGATCGGCGTGGCCGAATTGCTGCTCAGTACTCAGCAGGTGATCGCGCGCACCTTCATGACCCTGGAGTTCTACCTGTTCGCCGGTTTTCTGTTCTTTGTCATCAACTACGCCATCGAATTATTCGGGCGCTACATTGAAAAACGGGTGGCCTTGCCATGAACCAAGCTCAAACCAACCCAGCGCTGCTGGACATTCGTGGCCTGCGTAAACAATACGGCCAGGTGGAAGTGCTCAAGGGCGTCGACCTGTCCATGCAGCGCGGCAATGTGGTGACGTTGATCGGCTCCAGCGGCTCGGGCAAGACCACCTTGCTGCGCTGCGTGAACCTGCTGGAGGAGTTCCAGGGCGGGCAGATCACCCTGGATGGCGAGTCCATTGGTTACAGCGATGTTGGCGGCAAGCGCGTACGCCACCCGGAGCGGGTGATCGCCCAGCACCGCGCAATGACCGGCATGGCATTCCAGCAATTCAACCTGTTCCCGCACCTGACTGCGCTGCAGAACGTTACCCTCGGCTTGCTCAAGGTCAAGAAGGTGGGCAAGGATGAAGCGGTAGCCCTGGCCGAAAAATGGTTGGACCGTGTCGGCCTGCTGGAGCGCCGCAATCACTTTCCCGGCCAATTGTCCGGCGGCCAGCAACAACGTGTGGCCATTGCCCGGGCCATTGCCATGAACCCCAGCCTGATGCTGTTCGATGAAGTCACCTCGGCCCTCGACCCGGAGTTGGTGGGCGAAGTGCTCAGCGTGATCAAGGGGCTGGCGGAGGAGGGCATGACCATGTTGTTGGTCACCCACGAGATGCGCTTTGCCTATGAAGTTTCGGACCAGATCGTGTTCATGAACCAGGGCCGCATTGAAGAGCAGGGCAGCGCGAAAGATATATTCGAGCGGCCGCAGTCGCCGCGCCTGGCGGAATTTCTCAAGAACATTCGTTTTTAACAAGGAGCAACTATATGAGCATTACTCGTTACGGCACCGGCAGCACCGCAGGTGGCGGCCAGCCACGCCCGTTCGCCCGCGCTGTGGAAGCCGATGGCTGGCTGTACATGTCGGGCCAGGTACCTGCGGTGGACGGTGAAATCATCAATGGCGGCATCATCGAGCAAACCCGCCAGACGATGCGCAACGTGGTGGCGATCCTCGAAGAAGCCGGCTACGAGCTCAAGGATGTGGTTCGGGTGGGCGTATGGTTGGAAGACCCACGGGACTTCTGGAGCTTCAACAAGGTGTTCGGCGAATACTTCACCCCGGAACACGCCCCGGCGCGTGCCTGTGTGCAGGCCAATATGATGGTCGATTGCAAGGTCGAGATTGATTGCGTGGCCTACAAGAAAAAGGCCTAACTGATCATTCCCACGCTCTGCGTGGGAATACCGCCTTGGACGCTCTGCGTCCGCGCTTGTGACGCAGAGCGTCACCGCATGCATGCCCACGCAGAGCGTGGGAACGATCATCTGGAACGGGACCGAGTACTGCCATGACCGAAGATACCATCAAACGCCGCGCCAAAGGCCTGGACCGTGCGTTCG
The DNA here is from genome assembly GCF_034348165.1 of Pseudomonas sp. CCI1.1. Taxonomy (NCBI): domain Bacteria; kingdom Pseudomonadati; phylum Pseudomonadota; class Gammaproteobacteria; order Pseudomonadales; family Pseudomonadaceae; genus Pseudomonas; species Pseudomonas sp. CCI1.1. Next base: position 1,631,636 of record NZ_CP133780.1, on the reverse strand, counting down.
ATATCCTCGATTTTCTCAAGGAAATCGGCCAGCCCCTGCGCCCGAATGATATTGCCAGCGGCATCGGCAGCCCCAAATCCACGGTCTACGAACTGGTGGCGTCGTTGCTGGAGCGGCGCATCCTGGAGACCGTGGGCAAGGAAGGCCACGTGTACCTGGGGCGTCAGCTGTATTTCCTTGGCCAGGCACACTTGCGTCACTTTGACCTGACCCGCGAGGCCGACCACGCCTTGCAGGAGATCGTCAGCCAGACCCACGAAACCGCACAGATGTGCCTGCTCAACGGGCGCAAATACACGGTAGCGCTGATGCGCGAGGGCCAGCGGCATTTCCGTATTTCTTCGGATATCGGTGAAAACGCCCCCATTCCCTGGACCGCCTCGGGGCGCTTGTTGCTGGGGCATTTGAGCGATCAGCAGATCGTCGACCTGATCGATCCCGACGACTTCATCCTGCCGGACGGCCTGCGCCTGCCGCTGGACACTTTCCTGGCGCAGATCCGCCAGGCCAGCCTGGATGGGTTCTTCTCCTTCGACAGTGTGGCCGACACCTTCACCCATTGTTTTGCCGCCCCGGTGCGCGATGCCCAGGGCATCAGCATCGCGACTCTGTGCATCGTCGCCCCCCGGGCTGATGCGAGTAAAAACTACCACGACTATCGCCGGGTACTGATCGACAGTGCCAACAGCCTGGCCCGGCGCATCAACGAATAGGAGTTTTCCATGTCTGCCCTCAACGCCGTTGAAAAAGGTGCCGCTGCCGTCGGTGCCCATTTGGTTCGCGATGTCAGCCTGCCGGCCCTGGTGCTGCACCGTGACGCCCTGGAACATAACATCCGCTGGATGCAGGACTTTGTCCGCAGCAGCGGCGCCGAGCTGGCGCCCCACGGCAAGACCAGCATGATGCCCGCGCTGTTCCAGCGCCAGATCACCGCCGGTGCCTGGGGCATCACCCTGGCTACCGCCGTGCAGACCCGCGCCGCCTACGCCAGCGGCGTGCGTCGCGTGCTGATGGCCAACCAACTGGTGGGCGCAGCGAACATGGCCTTGATCGCGGACCTGCTGGCCGACAAGGATTTTGACTTTCATTGCATGGTCGATCACCCGGACAACGTTGCCGACCTGGGCCTGTTCTTCGCCGCCCGTGGTCAGCGCCTCAATGTGATGATCGAGTATGGCGTGGTCGGTGGCCGGTGCGGCTGTCGCAGCGAGCAGCAAGTGCGCGACCTGGCCAAGGCGGTCCAGGCCCAGCCGGCCTTGGCCCTCACCGGTATCGAGGGTTACGAAGGCGTGATCCACGGCGAGCACGCCATCAGTGGTATCCGCGCCTTCGCCGCCAGCCTGGTGAGCCTGGCGGTCGAGCTGCAAGACAGCGGCCTGTTCGACCTGCCCACGCCGATCATCACCGCATCGGGCTCGGCCTGGTACGACCTGATCGCCGAGTCGTTCGAAACGCAGAACGCCGCCGGTCGTTTCCTCAGCGTGTTGCGCCCAGGCAGTTACGTGGCCCACGACCATGGCATCTACAAAGAGGCGCAGTGCTGTGTACTCGAACGCCGCAGCGACCTCAACGAGGGCCTGCGCCCGGCAATGGAAGTCTGGGCGCATGTGCAGTCGTTGCCGGAGCCTGGTTTTGCGGTGGTTGCCCTGGGCAAGCGCGACGTGGCCTACGACGCCGGTTTGCCGGTGCCACTCAAGCGCTACAAGGCCGGGATCGTGCCGGCGCAAGGTGATGATGTGAGCGGGTGCAAGGTCACGGCGGTAATGGACCAGCATGCGTTCATGACCGTGGCGCCCGGGGTTGAATTGCGTATTGGCGACATCATTTCCTTTGGTACGTCCCACCCTTGCCTGACCTTTGATAAATGGCAGGTGGGGTGCCTGGTGGATGAGCAGTTGCAGGTGGTTGAGTCTCTGCGTACCTGCTTCTAGACCGAGTCGCGGCTATCGCAGCGATGCGGCGACCCGACAAGCCAGCTCCCACAGTGACCGCGTTTTAACTGAAGGAATGCAGTCAAATGTGGGAGTCGGGCTTGCCCGCGATGGGGCCCTCCAGCACACCTGAGAACTTTGCCATGAACACCCACCCCCGCATCGCCCTCATCGGCGAATGCATGATCGAACTGCAACACCGCGCCGACGGCAGCCTGCACCAGAGCTTCGGCGGCGACACCCTGAACACTGCGGTGTACCTGCGTCGCGAGCTGGGCGATGCCGGCAGCGTTGACTACGTCACCGCCCTGGGCGATGACAGCTTCAGCGATGCCATGTGTGAGCATTGGCACGCCGAAGGCCTTGGCCTGGGCAGGGTCCAGCGTCTGCCTGGGCGCCTGCCGGGCTTGTATTGCATCCAGACTGATGCCCAGGGCGAACGTAAATTCCTCTACTGGCGCAACGAAGCGGCCGTGCGCGACTGCTTCACCACGCCTGCCGCCGAGCCGGTCCTGGCGGCATTGCCGGGCTATGACGTGGTGTATTTCAGTGGCATTACCCTGGCGGTGCTGGGAGACATCGGGCGTGAGCGCTTACTGCAGGCGCTGATCGAAGCCCGCCAGCGTGGCGCCAAGGTGGTGTTCGATAACAACTACCGGCCCAGGCTGTGGGCCGATGTGCAAACGGCCCGTGAGGCGTATCGCAGGGTGTTGGCCGCAGTGGACATTGCCTTGCTCACCGAGGATGACGAACGCGCGTTGTTCGGCTATGAGGATAGCGAGCAGGTGTTTGCGGCGTATCCCTCGATTGCAGAAGTGGTGCTCAAGCGGGGAGCGGATGCGTGCCTGATTCGTTGCGCGGGCGAGCGCTTTGCGGTGCCGGCGTTGAAAGTGGAGAAGGTGGTGGACACCACGGCGGCGGGGGATTCGTTCAGTGCGGCGTATCTGGCCAGTCGGCTCAACGGTGGTTCGCCCCAAGACGCCGCACTGGCGGGGCATCGGTTGGCGAGCCGGGTGATTCAGGTGCCGGGGGCGCTGATACCGAGATGATCACTGATCGTTCCCACGCTCTGCGTGGGAGCGCAGCCCGGGACGCTCCGCGTCCCAGAAACGGACGCAGAGCGTCCAGTGAGGCATTCCCACGCAGAGCGTGGGAACGATCGGATGTGGGAGCTGGCTTGCCTGCGATAGCGGACTGAAGCCATCCACTCAATCGCGGTAAAACACCTGCACCAGGTGATAGCCAAACTTGCTCTTGATCGGCCCGTGCACCACCTTCACCGGTTTCTTGAAGATCACCGCATCAATCGCCCCCACCATCTGCCCGGGCCGCACTTCGCCCAGGTCACCACCGCGTTTGCCCGACGGGCAGGTGGAGTACTTCTTGGCCAGCACATCAAAGGCTTCGCCTTTGGCAATACGCTGCTTGAGTTGTTCGGCTTCTTCGCTGGTTTTCACCAGGATATGACGGGCTTGGGCTTTCATGGGGCTCTACCAGCTGTGCGACGGCGCGCGATTATGCCTGAACTCAGGCCTCGACGCCGATCATGCTACGGATTTTGTTGGCCAACAGGTCAATGGAAAAAGGCTTGGCGACCATGTCCATGCCGTCCTCCAGGAACCCCTGGCGTTCGGCGGCTTTCTCGGCATAACCGGTCATGAACAGCACGCGCAGGCCGGGGCGATGCTGGCGGGCGATTTCCGCCAGTTGCCGGCCGTTCATGCCGGGCAAGCCAACGTCGGTCACCAGCAAGTCCACGCGCAAATCCGATTCCAGCAACGGCAGCGCCGCACGCGCATCCGCCGCCTGGTGAGCGGTATAGCCCAGTTCGTCGAGTACATTGACCACCAGCATACGCACCGCCGGGTCGTCCTCGACCACCACCACCGCTTCACCGGCCAGGGCCACGGGGGCTTCGGTCAGGCTGGTAGGCAGGCTGCTTTCCAGTGCGGTGCCATACAACCGCGGCAGGTACAGGCGCACGCAGGTGCCCTGGCCCGGTTCGCTCTGGATGGTCACGTGGCCGCCGGATTGCTGGGCAAAACCGTAGATCATCGACAACCCAAGGCCAGTGCCTTGGCCGATGGGTTTGGTGGTGAAGAACGGGTCGAACGCCTTGGCGAGGATTTTCGGCGCCATGCCGCTGCCGTTGTCGCTCACGCCAAGCATCACATAGTCGCCGGCCTTGACCGGTTCCAGGGTGGTGATGTCGGTGCCGTCCAGGTAACTGTTGGCGGTTTCGATCAGCAGCTCGCCGCCGTCGGGCATGGCGTCGCGGGCGTTGATCACCAGGTTGAGCAGGGCGTTTTCCAATTGGCTGGCATCGGTGTTCACCGGCCAGGTGTCCTTGCCCAGTTTTACCTTGAGTTCGATATGCGCGCCCTTGGTGCGCCGGAACAGGTCTTCCAGGGACGCCACCAGTTGGTTGGGGTCGGTGGGGCGACGGTCCAGCGACTGGCGTCGCGAGAACGCCAGCAGCCGGTGGGTGAGGGCGGCGGCGCGGTGGGCGGAGGACACGGCGGCATCGGCAAAACGGCCGATATCGTCGCTGCGTCCGGCGGCAATGTAACGCTGCATCAGGTCGAGGCTGCCGATGATGCCGGTGAGCATGTTGTTGAAGTCATGGGCGATACCGCCGGTGAGCTGGCCGACCGCTTCCATCTTCTGCGCATGGCGCAGGGCATCTTCGGCACGCTCGCGCTCGAACATCTCGTTTTGCAGGCGCTGGTTGGCTTCGGCCAGCGCCTGGGTGCGCTGGGCCACGCGTTCTTCAAGGTTCTCGTTGAGGTGGCGCAGGGCTTCTTCGGTGAGCTTGCGTTCGGTCTCGTCGATCACAAAGATGTAGAAACCATTCACTGAGCCGTCACTGCTAAAGCGCGGCAGGTACTTCATCAGTGCATGGCGCGGGCGGCCATCGCGATGAGGCGTCACCGTCATGAAGCTGCACGCCTTGCCCTTGAGCGCGGCGGCAATCTTGTCTGCGCGCCCGGCATACACCTCGTCGCCAAGTACTTCGCGGATGGTTTTGCCGTACAGCTCCTGGGGCGTCTTGCCGTACCAGTCCAGGTAAGCGCTGTTGTTGAGGCGAAAGCGCTGGTCGTGGTCAACGTAGCCGATCAACACCGGCATGGCGTTGATGATCAGTTGCAGCTCGGTCTGGCTCTGGCGCAGGGCTTGCTCGGTGTTTTTACGCTCGGTGAGGTCCAGCGCGGCGCCGAGGAAACGCGCAGGCCGGCCCTGTTGATCCTTGTAGCAGCGGCCACGGGCGAACACCCAGCGCACCTGGCCGTCGGCTTGCAGCAAGCGATACTCCTCGGCGTATTCGGTGCCATGGGTAATGCAATGCTTGATGCTGCGCGTCACCGTTCCCCGGTCCTCAGGGTGCACACCATGCAGGTAGGCGCTGATGGGCAGCAGGCTCGAATCGTTGGGGTCGACGCCATGCAGGTAGGCGAAATGGGCGTCGGCGATGAAACGGTCTTCGCCGATATCCCAGTCCCAGGTGCCTACCGCGTCGGTGGCCGCCAGTGCCAGTTGCAGGCGCTGCTCGGTGTTGTGCTGGGCCTTGAGGCTGGCTTCGGAGCGCTGTTGCAGTTCGAGGGTTTTGCTGCGCCGCTCATTGGTTTCAATGGCCGTGACCAGGATGCCGGCCACCCGGCAGCTTTCATCGCGCACCGGGCTGTAGGTCAGGTCGAGCCATATCTCGGTGTCGCGGCCCTCGCGTTGCAGCACAAAGCGTTGCTCGCTGAAGGTGCGCACCTGGCCGCCGAGCACGGCGTCGTAGACCGGCGCGGCGAAGCTTTCCAGTTCGGGCCAAGTGTGGTGCGCCGGCTGGCCCAGAGCGCCGGGGTGCTTGCCGCCTATCAGGTGGGCAAAGCCATCGTTATAGAGTTGTATGAGGTGTGGGCCCCACAGCAGCACCATGGGCATGGGTGAATGCACGACGATATCGACAGCAGTGCGCAGGCTTTGCGGCCACTCACTGGCCTCACCGAGGGGGCTTTGCGCCCAGTCCAGCCGCCTGATCAATGCAGCGGCTTCGCTACCGGTGGATGTTCCATTCATAAAAAGCCCTGAGCCTGACGCTTTGAAAAATGACAACACCCATTGTCCCAAGGAACGACAACGGGTGGCTACCCCGGAAAAATAGCATGCCTTGAGGGTTTTTCTTCAAAACGCTGTGTCAGCGCTGAAACCTTTCATCTAATCGGCCAGTTCAGCTCTGTGGCGAAATTGCTCCAGTGCCTGGGGGTTGGCCAGGGCATCGGTGTTTTTCACCGGCTCGCCATGCACCACATTGCGCACCGCCAATTCGACGATTTTGCCGCTGATGGTGCGGGGGATATCCGTGACAGCGAGGATCTTCGCCGGCACGTGCCGCGGTGTGGTGTTGGCGCGAATCACCTGGCGGATCTGCTGTTGCAGCGCCTCGTCCAGTTCAATTCCATCATCCAGGCGCACAAACAGCACCACGCGCACGTCGTCCTGCCAGCGTTGACCGATGGCGAGGCTTTCCAGCACCTGCGGGACCTTTTCCACCTGGCGATAAATCTCGGCGGTGCCAATGCGCACGCCGCCGGGGTTGAGCACCGCATCGGAACGCCCGTGGATCAACAGGCTGCCGTTGGCGCGTTGCTCGGCATAGTCACCCTGTGCCCACACGCCGGGGAACTGGCTGAAATACGAGGCGCGCAGTTTTTGCTGTTGCGGGTCATTCCACAGCCCGATGGGCATGGCAGGGAAGTGCCGGGTGCACACCAGTTCGCCTTTCTCCCCGATCAGGGGCCGGCCCTGGTCGTCCCACACTTCGATGGCCATGGCCAGGCTCTTGCACTGCATTTCACCGCGCCGTACCGGCAGCACCGGGTTGCCGATCACAAAGCAGGAGACAATGTCGGTGCCACCGGACATCGAGGACAGGCACAGCTCAGCCTTGATCTCGCGGTACACGTAGTCGTAACTCTGGGGCGACAACGGCGAGCCGGTCGAAATCAGACCCTTGAGGCTGCCCAGGTCGTGGCTCAGGCGCGGCTGCAACCCGGATTTTTCCAGGGTGGCGAGGAATTTGGGGCTGGTGCCGAACACGCTGATTTTTTCCGCATCGATCAGGTCGATCAAGCGTTCGGGGCCGGGATGGAACGGCGAGCCGTCGTACAGCACCGCGGTGGCGCCGATCGCCAGCACCGACACCAGCCAGTTCCACATCATCCAGCCGCAGGTGGTGTAGTAGAACAGGCAGTCCTCGCGGTTCAGGTCGGCATGCAGGCCGTGTTCCTTGAGGTGCGTCAGCAATACGCCGCCAGTGCCGTGGATGATGCACTTGGGGATGCCGGTGGTGCCGCTGGAATAGAGGATATACAGCGGGTGATCGAACGGCACCGCGACAAATTCCGGTTCGCCGCCGGCTTGATAGAAGTCGTCCCACAGCGCGACGTGGGCGTGGGTGGCGTAGTCCCCAGCCTGCGCCTCGGGCTTGGTGTAAGGCACGATGATCAGCTGTTGCAGGGAGGGCAGGCGTTCAAGGATTTCATTGAGCTTGGCGCTCTGGTCGATGCGCTTGCCGGCATAGCGGTAGCCTGCGCAGGTGATCAGCACCTTGGGCTCGATTTGGCCGAAGCGGTCGATGACGCCCTGGGTGCCGAAATCTGGCGAGGAGCACGACCAGATCGCACCGAGGCTGGTGGTGGCGAGCATGCCGACCAGGGTTTGCCAGGTGTTGGGCATGCACGCGGCCACTCGGTCACCTATGCCGACCCCGGCCGCCCGCAGGCTTTTTTGCAGGCCGGCCACGTGTTCCGCCAGCTGCGCATAGCTCAATTGTTCACGTCGGCCGTCTTCGCTGACAGCCACCACAGCAGGATGATCGTCGCGGCGGCGCAACAGGTGTTCGGCAAAGTTCAGGGTGGCGCCGGGAAACCATTGGGCGCTGGGCATCTCCACGTCTTCGATCAGGGTGACGCTGGGCGGGCTGCGAAACTGCACGTCAAAGAACGCGACAATCGCCTGCCAGAAGTCCGGGCGTTGGTCGATGCTCCATTGGTGCAGGGCGGGGTAGTCGTGGAGCTGCACGCCGTGGCGTTGGTTGATGAAGCGGCGGAACTGATCCATGCGCGTGTTGGCGATGCGTTCCGGGGACGGTTGCCAGAGGATGTCGGACATAAGCTGCCTCTTCTCGTTCCCACGCTTCGCGTGGGAATGCCTGACTGGACGCTCTGCGTCCACTTTTGGGGCGCGGAGCGCCCCGGTCTGCGTGCCCACGCAGAGCGTGGGAACGATCATCACGGGTTTACTGGGCCAGCCAGCCACCATCGATGTTCCAGGCCGCGCCGCGCACCTGGGCGCCGGCTTCGCTGCACAAAAACAACACCAGCTCGCCCAACTGCGACGGCGTCACAAACTCCAGCGACGGCTGTTTCTCCGCCAGGAGATCCTGCTGCGCTTGCTGTGGGTCGACCCCGGTAGCCACGCGATCATCAATCTGCTTCTGCACCAGCGGCGTCAGCACCCAGCCCGGGCAGATGGCGTTGCAGGTGACATTGCTGGTGGCGGTTTCCAGGCCCACCACCTTGGTGAGGCCGATCACCCCATGTTTGGCCGCCACATACGCCGCCTTGCCCACTGAGCCGACTTGCCCATGCACCGAGGCGATATTGACGATGCGCCCCCAGCCCTTGGCCTTCATGCCCGGCAAACTGAGGCGTGTGCTGTGGAACACCGAGGACAGGTTGATGGCGATGATCGAATCCCAGCGCTCCACAGGGAAGTCTTCCACCGCTGCCACATGCTGGATACCGGCATTGTTGACCAGGATGTCCACGCCACCGAACTCGTGCTCGGCGTAGGCGAGCATGTCGGCAATTTGCGCGGGGTCGCTGACGTCTGCCGGGTGATGCCCGACCTTGCCGCCAAACGCCTGTACCTGGGCGATCACCGCGCTGGCGTCGCCGAAGCCGTTGAGAATCAGGTTGGCGCCGGCCTTGGCCAGGCTCAGGGCAATCCCTAAGCCGATGCCGCTGGTGGAGCCGGTGACCAGGGCGGTCTTGCCATTCAAAGTTGTCATGAAAACCTCACACAATGCCGGTGGCGTAGAAAGTGCCGATCACCACGAACACCGCAAGGGTCTTGATGATCGTGATGCCAAAAATGTCCTTGTAGGCTTCGCGGTGGGTCAGCCCGGTGACGGCCAGCAGGGTGATCACTGCGCCGTTGTGGGGCAAGGTGTCCATGCCGCCGCTGGCCATGGCCGCGACCCGGTGCAGCACCTCAAGGGGGATATTGGCCGCGTGGGCGGCTGCAATGAAGCTCTCGGACATCGCGGCGAGGGCGATGCTCATGCCGCCGGAAGCGGAGCCGGTGATACCGGCCAGCAAGGTCACGGTGATCGCTTCGTTGACCAGCGGGTTGGGGATGCCCTTGAGCCAGTCCGCCAGTACCAGAAAGCCTGGCAGCGAGGCGATTACTGCGCCAAAGCCGTATTCCGAGGCGGTGTTCATTGCCGCTAGCAGCGCACCGCTGACCGCACTTTTACTGCCTTCGGCCAGCTTGCTCCTGATCGCCGAGAAGCCGAATACCAGCACCACGATAATCCCCACCAGCAACGCCGCCTGCACCGCCCAGATCGCGGTGAGCTTGGCGATTTCGGTGGTCACCGGCGCGCTCATGCCCGGCAGGCTGAGGCTGTGGGTCTTGCCGTACCACTGCGGGATCCAGTGGGTGAACAACAGGTTCATCACCCCCACCAGGATCAGCGGCGACAACGCGAGCCACGGGTTGGGCAGGCTCAGGTTGTCGGCGGTTTCGGGCTCATTGCGCAACTCGGTGCCATAACCTTCACCGGCGCGCTGGGCCTTGTTGCGCTGGCGTGCGAGGTAGAGCATACCGGCGCAAAACACGAAGATCGTGCCGATCAGCCCTAGCCACGGCGCCGCCCAGGCGGTGGTGTTGAAGAAGGTGCTGGGGATGATGTTCTGGATCTGCGGCGTACCGGGTAGGGCGTCCATGGTGAACGAGAACGCACCGAGGGCGATGGTCGCCGGGATCAGGCGCTTGGGGATATTGCTTTGGCGGAACATCTCGGCGGCAAACGGGTACACCGCAAACACCACCACGAACAGCGATACGCCACCGTAGGTGAGCAGGGCGCAGACCAGCACAATCACCAGCATCGCCTGGCGCGTGCCGAGCAAGCGGATCGCGGCGGCGACGATCGAGCGCGAAAACCCCGACAGCTCAATGAGCTTGCCGAACACCGCACCGAGCAGGAATACCGGGAAATACAGCTTGATAAAACCGACCATCTTTTCCATGAACACCCCGGTAAAGGCAGGGGCGACAGCGGACGGGTCGGTGAGCAGCACCGCGCCAAGGGCGGCGATGGGGGCGAACAGGATAACGCTATAGCCACGGTAGGCGGCCAGCATCAGCAGCGCGAGCGCGGCCAGGGCAATGATCACACTCATGGTGTGTCTCCATCGGATTGTTATTGTTGTGGGGTAACACTGGGAAACGCTATAGCTAAATGCGTGCCAAGCGTCTAACTGTTTGAAAAATAACGATTTAATGGATGTTAATTCAGGCGCTGTCTCCATTGTGAGACTGTGTGCTGGCGGGGTGTGATCAAACCAACTCGATTTCCAAAGCACGCGCTGCGGCGCCGTCTGTGACAACGCACAGTCTCTTTTATGAGGCTTTAGTCTCTAGATAGAGAGTTTTTGCGTTTGCGCCGTAGATCGCCATAGCGGATAGACGTCAGACAGGTAGATGGGGGTGCGGTAGTAAGTATAAAGGTGAAAAGGGTGGTCAAGCGTCAATGGCTCAGTGTGTGCCAAGCGTCGCGCCAGGGCAGCACGCAACTCTGGGCGATTGGAGTTAGAGTTCCAGAGGCCGTTCTGGTGTGCAACGCACACCATGGCGTAGGCATTTTCGGCAGCAAGGTCAGTGGCGCAGGCGATGATGCAATCGAGGAGTTCATCGACGAGTGCGTTGGTCGCGTAATGCTTGATCGGGTTGATGCCGCGAATCAGCAGAGCAGGCTCGTTGCCAATGGTCAGGGTATACAGTTGTACATTGCCCACCAGGCGCCCCCGTCGCTCGCTGAAAATATTCAGGTGAAAGTGATCGTCTCTTTCGAACAGCCCGCGGTTGATGTCGGTACAGATACCCGTCGTTGATTTGGCAAAAAAAGACGCTGCATTTTTTGAAAGATAAATTCGGAGGCGGTCATAAGGCTTGCGCTCTTGATTGATGAAATAGCGATAGCCTTGCAAATGCGGTACGAAGCCTCGGTTGAATCGTTTCAAGCCTGCACGCTCTACGTGCCCGCAATGATCCCGTAACTCGCACAGCGTTTGTTGCAGATCACTGATGCCGGCGGTAATTGGCCTGAACAGGGTATAGATCGTCTCTGCGAGCGACGGTTGGGTATCACCTTCATTCCCCGTCGACGAGGGCAATAGCGGATGGTTGCCCAATACGCGCTGGCTGGCTTTTAGATTGTTCAGGTACAGCTCATTTACGAGGGACGAAGGGTCGTCGCAGTCCAGGCATCGTGACAGCCAGTAAGGCGTAGTCAGACCATGTTTCACCGCGTTTTCGAGTTTTTTGGTCTGTGCGATGGCGGCGATTGCGTCAGCGGGGGACATCGCGCCCAGGGTCGTCAGTAAAGTGGCGAGTTCAGTCGGGGTTCTGGCAATTACACTGCGCAGAAGTGTGCGAAGGCGCCCCAGGGTATCTTTGTCGCGTATGTGTTCAAACAGGCTTCCCAGTGCGTCAATTGCGCCGGGGTGGATAAACACGAGCTGGCGAACGTCCGTCAGGATTCTTTGATCGACGAATACCGCCAGTAGACGATCACGGTGGGCGTTGCTGTCAAGCAGGCGCTTGGCTGATGGGTTGCCCAGTACGGTCCACAGCAATTGGAACAATTCCACAGGGCAAGCGGGGCCGCTGGAGTCTGGATGCAGTTGTGCCTGGAGCGAGAGAAAGCGTTGCGCCATGCCCGGGTCGATACCGTAGTGATCCAGGGCCGGTTCCATGTAGCGCAACGCTGCCTGGGCTGAGGTGCGGGCAGTTGCAATGTGCTGCGAGGGGTTGAACCCCTGCAGGGATTGCTCGACCAACAGCATCTGGTGTTCGGATTCCAGTTTTGAATATGCCTCATAGGACTCGGCGTGTTCGGGGTGGGAGCCCGGCTGAAGCTCTTGTGCGAGTACTTTGCCTCGTTTGGGCGGACAGGCCGCCTCCAGGTTCTGCCTGAGTGCGTCCAGTGACACGCTCAAGGTTGAAGCCATGTCGTCCAAGGGGGGCAGGGCACTCTTGAGGCGTCTGCGCATGGCGATCCGTTGTCCTGCAGCCCATTGCCCAGAGGGTTCGAGGGATTGCCGGTCGCCAGTGTGGCCTGTGATGTGCATCGAAGGCTGGGTCTGCAGCATCAGTGCAGGCCAGTGTGGCCGGGCCGCATCCAGTCGCCAAGGCGTGTCGGGGGCGAGCAACTCCACGACCTGCCGGGCGATGGCGCTCAATATCCCTTCATAGCCGTCAGGACCGCATTGGTGATGAGCAATCACAACGTGTAGCAGGTCAGGCAGGTTGCCGGCGCCGTCGATAAAGAAGTAGAACCGCTGGGTGCCAAACATTAATTGTTCGGTCGTATAGGCACTGAACAACGGCGAATCACATTCGCTGCTGTCGCAGAGGGCGACCAACTCGCGAACCCGTTGCTGTTCATGAAAGCCCAGTGACGCGGGCGGTGGCAGTTGCACAAAACCCTGGCGTTCCAGGTGCAGCTTGATCAGTGCAACGAGTTGACTGTTCTGGTGCCGGCGATGCCGGTGAAAGTGATGGTTTTTTGCTTTCGAGCTCGGCACGAAGTCGATTTTTTGCGCTGGCAAAAGAATCGAAAATTGCTCCAGAACCACCTCGTACTGATTCGGATGAGTTCGCGGGTCGACGCTCTCCTTGAGCACATCCGGTCTGATTCTCAAGCGGCCACTGACTGAAATGATGTCTGCCTGGCGAATCTGCGCCGTGGCATCCCGCAGCGCCGCATCCAGGACAATCACTTGTAATGAAAAATAGTGGCTGGCCACGCGCAAGAAGGTCATGCCGCCCAGCTGCCGTACCGCTTCGCAGCGCCCATTAAGGGAAATGACCCGGTCTTTATGCTCAGGCAGCTCATCCGGGTATAAAACCAGCGAAGCGTCAGGTCTGTCAGCGGTTTCAGTAAAGTGGCCCATTACAATGATCGTCCCTGTAAAAAGGTGCATCGACACGGCGACAGTGCCGGTTGCCACTAGGCGATGGTCAGCAATTGATCCAATGCTTGGTGGAAATCCGCCAACAACGCCTGGGCATTCACCTGCGAGATCCCATCGCGGTAATAGGACAGACTGCCGATCAGCCCGCTGTCGGTGCGCACCGTGTTAAGGGACACATCGGTCTTGATGCCTGTGGACGGCACGCCGATCCCCCGCAACGGCGCGTCACCCAATTGGCGCTGCCTTGACGGGTAGTTATGGTGGTTGTACCAGTAGGGAAACCGGGACCCATAGGCACTGGAGCGTGGTGAGCAGTTGGCTTCAAATAAGTGTGGAGGCAACAACGCATGGCCGTAGGCATCGAGCACGCAGTGATTGATCTGCTCAAGAAGGTGCAGGGAAGGTGACCAGTGGCTAAGCTTGGGTCTGATCACCATGGGATGAACGAAGTACCCCACCACCGATTCAAGGGCCGCATCGATCCGATTGGCGACTGGTGAGCGCACATACAGATCCTCGGTGTCGGTGTTTCGGGCCAGTGCCACCAGGAATGCGCTCAGGATGATGGTGTACAGGCTGAATCCGCTGCGATTGCACAGGCGTTCTATAGCGGCGTACTGCGCATCCAGGTTCAATGGGATGACCGCGCTGCGAAACGTAAACGCGTCCGGTCGCTGGCCCGCTCCGCGCAAGGCAAAAGGTTCGGGTAAATGTTCGAGTGCCTGTCGCCAGAAATCCAGATGCTTGTCCAGCAACTTCTCGGTAAAGCGTTGATGCTGGGCATCCGTATAGTCTGAGTAGCTGAGGCAATGCACGATCTGCTCAGGTGCGACGCTGCCCATGGGTGCCTGATAGTGTGCGCATAGCTGGTCCATCAGCACCGCGCCTGACCAGCCATCGAAGGCAATGTGGTGAGCAGTGATAATCAGCACATCATTGGCCTCAGGGCACTGAATATAAGTGGCCCGGATCAACGGGGGGCTGCTCAAGTCGAAGGCGGTCAGTGAAGCTTGCACCACTAGGTCTGTAACGGTGTCGTCGGACTGGTTTTGCGGCTCAAGGTTGATGACGTGAAACGGCAATGGGAAATCATCGATAACGTGCTGCGTGCGACGCCACTGGCCGTGTGTGTTTAGCGTGAAGCTGCAGCGCAGTGCCGGTTGCTGTGCCAGTACCGTAGCAAATGCCTCGCGCACCCTGATCGCTGAACAAGTGCCCTTAATGTAGAACGCCAGCACTACATTTTCCAAGTAGGCCGGGGTTTGCGCGGGTTTATCCAGTATCTCCAACTGAGCCAGCCCGGGCGTCTGTTCACCCACTCGTCGGCGCCAGGCATAAGCGTCGAGCAACATAGCGTTTTCAGCGCCATGGCTGGCACCTTCGCCGAGTAGCGTCACTTGTTGAGCCAGAACCGGATGATCGAAAATATCCTTGGGGCTCAGATAGACGTTGAACAGGTTCGCAATCCTGCCCAGCAGCATCATCACCGAGAGGGAGGTCGCCCCGCGTTCAAAAAAGTGGCTGTCAGAGGAAATCGTTTGCTGATTGAGTACTTCCGTCCAGATGGACTGCAATTGCACGGCCGTCGAGGTTTGCGCGTCGATTTCGGTGGGGCCGGTATCCGGTTGAAAAGCCAGTTCACGCAAAGTGTTATGGTTGATTTTGCCATTGGGCAACAGTGGCAGTTCGCTCAGTGCCTGGATTCGGCTGGGGTGCATATAGGACGGGAGCTGAAGGGAGAGGGCCTGCCTGATGCGTTGCTCAACGGCGTGTGTATCCGTATCGCCCTGTGGCACAAACGCCACGCAAATCTGTTTTTCTGCGCTGACGAGCGTATCAATGTAGGCGGCGGCGCTGTGCACGCCGGGCGTCTGCTGCACGATTTCCTCTATAGCCAGAAGCTCTACTCGGTGCCCGTTGATTTTGTACTGGCTATCGCGACGTCCCAGGTAGTGAAGATCGCCTGTGGTGGAAAAAAAGCCAATATCGCCCGTTTTGTAAGTTCGCAGAGCGTGTCCATCAAGGTTAAGCGATGTAAAGCGCAGCTCATTTTCATGAGGGCTGTTGACGTAGCCAATGGCGACACCCGGTCCCGCAATGACTATTTCGCCTTCTTGATGCGGTAGAGCAACAGGTTTCCCCTGCTCATCCAGCAGGTATACCTGCATACCGCGAATGGGCTGGCCGATGGGGGCAGGCAACGCCCTGTCGGCATCTGGGTTCACCCGCCAGAAGGTCGCGTCTATAGTGGTCTCGGTAGGCCCATACAGGTTGACCAACGGGGTGCGGGTTTTCGCCAGGAACAGGTCCGCCAACTCCCAGGTCAATGACTCACCACCACAAAATACCAGCCGGCAGGGGATGTGTTCGAATTGCCTCAGCCTCACCAGCTCGCGCAGCAGTGTAGGTACAAACTGGGCGATGGTTATATGTTCTCTCTGCAGTGTCAGCAAAATCCCCAGCGGATGCTTGGCATAAGCTGCGGGGAGCATGACGGTACATGCGCCGGCCGCCAGCCCCGTCCATAGCTCCCAGACCGACGCATCAAACGCTATCGAAGTGCGTTGCAAGATGATGTCAGCCTCGTTGACAGCGAACGCTTCTATGAACCAATGCGTATGGTTCAATAACGCGCCGTGGCTGATCAGTACGCCTTTGGGGGCGCCGGTGGAGCCAGAGGTGTAAATACAGTAGGCGCACGTACTGGGTCGTGGCCCGCTGATGTTTTTACGAGGGTAGGCTTGGCTGAAAATTGTGTGTGGGTTGACGGTCGTGGCGCAAAAGCCCTGACGAGGGAATGACTCTGCATCGCTGAAAATACATTCAACCCCGGCGTTATCCAGAATGTTGTTGATTCTGTGCTCAGGGTTGTCGATGTCAATGGGTAGATAGGCACAGCCATGCTTCATTATCCCCAGGCAGACAGCCATTAGCTGGACGGTTCTTTCCATGGCGACTGCAACAATAGCATTGCGTGGAACGTCGTTATGCTCCAGGTAACCGGCAATCAGATCTGCCTGCTGGTCCAACTGTCGATAGGTCAAGTGCTGCGCACCGCATTTGACGGCGATACGATCAGGCGTGGAGTTCACGTGATATAAGATCATGTCTAAGATACTGTCGTAAGTGCCATGATTCATATCAACTTTCTCCTAGGGTAGATAATAGCCGGTGGCGATATTTATCCTGCTGAATAGGCTCTCGCCCTGCAACTACCAAGTTTTGTAGTTGCGCTGACTTCGTTGCGAAGTATGCTTTGTCCATTAGCGCCGCAGCACGGCAGTTTAAGCTGGCGCGGCCTCACTAGAGTGATAAACCATGTTTGCAAGTTATCTGAGCGTTGCCAAAAGCATCTCTTATATGTCAGTGCCCATTGCCGTCGGCATCGTTATCCAATCGTTATATTTGCTTATCGATTTGTTCTTTGTCAGCCACTTGGGGGCAAATGCAGTCGCAGGCGTCACGTCGACTGCCACTGCCGCGCTGCTCACCGGCATGCTTGGGCAACTCTTGGGTATCGGGGCGGTCGCGTTGATTGGTCAGGCACTGGGGGCCGGCCAATTTGCACTGGCGCGACGGATCTTTGTCCATGCGGGCCTGATGGCTGTTCTTTGCAGTTGCGCTGTGGTCGCTGCCGGATACATGGGCGGGGCTCACATGCTTTCCAGGTTGGCCTCGGGCGCGGCGGCCCAAGAGCTTGGCGAGTCCTACTTGAACGGGTACATACCAGGATTGGCCCTGCAGATAGTCATGACTGTCGCGACTTTCGGGTTACGTGCCGCCGGCGAACCCTATGGGCCTTTGATCGCTCAATGTGTTTCGGTCCCCATCAATCTTGTCCTGGCGCCTTTGTTGATTTTCGGCGTGCCGGGTGTCAATGGCTTGGGCACCTTCGGCGCCGGCCTGGCTACAACGGTCGCCACCGGGGTTGCTGTGTTGATAATTCTTCGCAGAGCATTTGATCGCTACCGTCAGTTTGCCCAACCACCAATGGCGTTTCGGTGGGAATACTCGACTGCCAGAAGGATCTTTTCAGTCGGGCTGCCTGCCGGTCTGGAAACCCTCGTTATTTATATGTACACCGCGCTGATGTATTGGGCCGCTGCAAAGTTAGGTGCGCCTGTGCAAGCGGCGATCGGTATAAGCCTGATGCTCATCCAGGCACTTTTTATTCCGTCTGTTTCCGTGGCGCACGGTTGCGTGCCAGTCGCTGCGTACTATATCGGCGCGGGTAACAGGCGAAAGGTCAAAGAAATATACGTTGTCGCATTCGCGCTGGTGACCAGCGTGATGGGCTGCCTGACGTGGGTATGTAACCTATGGGGACATAGCCTGGTGTCGTTTTTTTCCAGCGACCTTCAGGTTCTCGATGACGCAACTTATGTGCTGGCGTGCCTGGCCTTGAATTTCGTCACATCGGGATTAAGCCATATCAATAGTTCCATATTGCAAGCGGCCGGGCGAACCATCTGGTCGCTGCTGGCGATTTGCACGCGTTTGGCAATATTCATCGTGCCGTTGTATCTGCTGATCGACGCTGGCCAAGTGACCTTGCAGCGTTTGTGCCTGTTATCCAATCTGGCGTTTTTGTCCCAGGCACTGGTCAGCAGTTACGCGGCCTACCTTGTTATTAAATATCCTGTTTTCACAGCATCAGTGCCTGAGGCGGCTACTTCACGAGGGTTTGATTCGTTGTTAATGAACAAGGAGCAATAGGACTCATGAGCAACCCAACAAACTTTGAAAACAGATGGCATTCAGCGTCTGAACTAAAGCAATTCGAAAATCGCTACGCGATCAGCTCAACACTCTTGAGAGAGTACAAGATTTTTTTATCGTGTGATGTCATGTTCGACTCATCTGAATTACTCGGATCACTCATTGATACACGCTGCGCCATGGTTATATATACGCCAACTGTAAATGCATTATATGGCGAGGCCACTCGTCGAAAGTTTTCCCAACTCGAGTGTGGCGAGCGGGTGTGTTTTTTCGAACTTGCCGTTACCGAGGAAAATAAAGATATCACTATGTCGCTCGAGGTCTGTCGATTAGCCAAACAGATCAATTTGCCCCGCCATGGCCAGATTATCGCAATTGGCGGCGGCGTATGCCTGGATATTGTCGGCTTTGCCGCGTCCATTTACAGGCGTGGGGTCAGGTGCATAAAAATACCGACGACATTCATTGGCATGATTGACGCAGCAGTCGGCATCAAGAACGGCATTAACTATGAAGGGAAAAAAAGTGTCCTCGGTTCGTTTTATCCGGCGGAGTACACCATTGTGTGTCCCAGCTTTTTAAAAACGCTAGCGGTAGAGCATTTGAAAGCAGGGTTTGCCGAAGCGATCAAGATAGCCGTCATCAAGGATCCAGTACTGTTCCGGCAGTTGGTCAACGTCTCAACGACCCTGCATGAGGAAAAGCTTCAGGGCGGTGTGGGCTGGGACGCGATTGATCGGTCGGTAGCGGGCATGCTGACGGAGCTGTCGGAGAATCTGTATGAGCTTGACAGCTATCAGCGCTATGTCGACTTCGGCCACACATTCAGCCCTCATATCGAGGCAGCGACTGCCTATAAAATCAGCCATGGTGAAGCGGTCGCAATCGATATTGCGTTGTCGGCTGTCATCAGTGCCCAACGCTCGATACTTGCCTGGCAAACCTGCGATCTGATCGTCAATACCCTTAAGAGCGTAGGGCTGCGCGTCAGCGTCCCGGCTGAAGTGAATACCCCGGCACTTTATGATTCCCTGGCCGCGGTGGTTGCCCATCGTGCTGGTGCGCTGAATCTGGTTATTCCCGTCGCGATTGGCGCGGTCGGCTACTTGGAGCAGTGGCAAGAGCTGACGTTTGAGCAACTGCAACAGGCTGTCACTTACCTGGCTGTCAATAATGACTGATCTGGGCTGCGCAACCTGGAGTTTGCCCCAATCCTGCCAGCCTGCTGTGTTGCCCCAACAACTGGTGCTGCATGCTGGCGTTCAGACATTGGCGCAACTGCGTCTTTTGAGGGCATGTCCAGTCAATAATGAACAAGCCCTGAATGTAGGCCTGGGTGGCTACAGCGGTAGCCATAAAGTCAGTGCCATCGGCTTGAACCTGGTTGAGGCGTTCGGACTGAACGAGCAGGGCGCACGCAGGTTTCAAACCGAGTTTTTTGAAAGTGCCGTGCATATTGTCAAGCAAGCGGCGTTTCTGGAAGTGCCTGCCGTTTATATTCCCAGCTTCAACAAAAATGAAATAGTGCAGGCGAGTGACTTCGCCGCGACCGCTACGTTTTTCCGGCGACTGTGCCGCGCCGTTCGGGGACTGCCGGTGATGATCGCCAGCGAAAACAGTCTGTCCGCGGGGCATCAATCAGCACTAGTGCATCAGGTAGATGAACCAAACTTCAGAATCTTGCTGGATATCTTCAACCCGTTGCGTTGGGGACATTCGGTTGAAGAAATTCTTTGTTCAGTCCATCCCTATCTGCTTGATCAAGTGCATGTGAAGGACGGTATCTTGCCAGCGTATGACAATGTTCCCCTTGGGCGGGGTGAGGGCAATGTCGCAGGAATTATCGACACTATTGAACGTCTTGGATTTTGCAATACCTACATTCTGGAAAATAACTACTCCTTGCTGTCCATTGCTGGATTGAATGCGGACATCGCGTTTGTGCGCTCGCGTTTATCTGGTGTGCAAAGAACACCGTAACCGGGGTGAAAGACAAGAGATGTTTGAACAAAAGAAACTGCGTCAGCTGTTAGAACACTCAACGCCAATGGCCAGGGTTTCATCTTGCCTGTCTGTCGACTGGGAGGACCGCTATTGCGTGTTCGTCAATCGCTTGGCCGCTGCGCCGCAAGGCCAGACGTCCCGCCCTAATTCGTCAGCTCCCGGGAGCGGGCCACTGGCCGGCGTAGGGTTTGTTGTCAAAGATAGCATTGACGTTCTTGGGTTTGCGACAACCAACGGCACCGCGGCTCTGAACAACAATTATCCGACGTCTGATCATCAACTGGTCGCTCGTCTTAGATCCATGGGCGGCATCTGTGTCGGTAAAGCCAACCTCGATGAAATGAGCTATGGCTGGGCGTCAGACAACGCCTATTACGGGCAGGTGATCAACCCGACCTTTCCCGAGCATTCTCCCGGCGGCAGCAGCGGTGGATGTGCTGCCGCAGTGGCGGGCGGTGCTGCCTGTTTTGCGGTGGGCGAAGATACCGTGGGGTCTGTACGGATTCCCGCGGCGTTCTGTGGGCTCAGCGCTTATAGAGCGCTTTGCGCGCAGCCGGCCAGCCATGAGGTTTGTCCGTTAACGTCCTCTGGCTACGATCAATTAGGCCTGATCGCCCCCTCGATCGATGATATCTCCAAGCTGGAAAGCCTTATTCATGACTATGAAGAGTTGCCCGTCTTAGCGCCTGGGGAACTTTCTATTGCTGTCGCCGCCAATTTCTCGCTGTCGGCGCTGGCGCCAGAGGTTGAAGCCAGTATGCATGACGCGATCTTCAAGCTTGCCGGCGCCGGCGCCACGTTGGTGATGCATGAGGTGCCAGACTCATTTGGCTCGGCCGCCTGCGCATTAACCACGATTGTTAACTACGAATTTTTACCCGCGTTCAATAGTTATCTGGAGAGCCGGGCAGGTGAACCTGCGACGCTGGAACGACTGCTCGACCACCGACACACCCTGGCCGCCCGCCGCATCAGATCATTGGCACTCCCAACGGGTAGACCAGTACAAGCGGTATATGAGCGTGCCCGGCTCACTGCAAATCAAATAGAACAGGATGTGGTTGATTATTTCCAGCAGACCCAGTGCCAAGTGCTCATCCATCCTACAGTCGCAATCAATGTGGCCACGTCGGACATTCACAGTCACGCGTCGACAGACCCTCTTGCGCTGGCCCGGCATGTATCGGTCGCGACCTGTGCCCGGACCATTGCGATGAACTTTTCCATGACCAGTCCGAAAGGGCTGCCGGTCGGCATTGAAATGTTATGCGCGCCGACAATTGATTCAAAACAGGCACTGGCAATCTGCCGCACTATCGAAACTATCGTTAAAGACTGAACCAGCACGAGGGACAGTAGTAAGCCCTGTCATCCACGTTACGAGGCGAAGTTTTATGAGACTTTTAAATGTTGAAATTGAAATAAATTCGCGGTGTAACCGTAAATGCAGCTATTGCCCCGTATCGATTATGCCGTTTCCGCAAGTGCCACGCTTGATTCAAGAGCACGTGCTATCTGCCTTTATCGAGCGGCTGGTTGAAATAGACTTTGATGGCCGGATCTCATTTCATTTCTACAATGAACCGTTAATCCATAAAGGACTGGAAGAGATAATCCGCCGTATTTTGGCGGCAGTGCCAAAATGCCGTCCTGTATTGTTTACCAATGGAGACCTGCTGACCCAGCAGCGCTATGACTCGTTGATCGAAGCTGGCCTGCAAATGATCGTTATCACCTCGCACAGCGGTAAATCCCACCCGCCCCGGCCCAAACAAGTTGTTCAGTTTTCAGACGATCTGGTGCTGACCAATCGCGGTGGAACCATGGAAGACCTGCCCAAGGCCACCGGCGAGGACGTTTCGCAGCGCTGCTTTGCGCCGACAGAGATGCTAATCGTTACCATCACCGGCGACGTGGTCCTTTGCTATGAGGACGCTCATCGCAGCCATGTCATGGGCAATATCTGCGAGCAATCCATTACCCAGATTTGGAATAGCCACGATTACTCGCGCATCCGCGCTGCGTTGGAAGCCGGCAATCGTCAAGGCGCCTGTGAAATGTGCACGCACTGTACAAACCGCGCGCATACCACGGTGGGTATGTCAGACCGATCCGAACCTTTTTGGGACCTAATTTCCTGAGCACTTGCTCGCAACCAGGCACTTTTCAGTCAACAGGTAAAACCCATGAGTATTCACATCGACGCAACGAGCCGTTCTCTCCACACTCCGGCAGGGGCGACTGTTAGCTGGCCTAAATGGCCTTCACACGACAGTGACACGCTGAAGATCGTCAATGAGGTTCTGGAATCGACACGGTGGACAATCAGTGGCGCCTACACAGGGCAGGAGGCGTACGAACGACGCTTTGCCCGAGCGTTTGCCGACTACTGCGGCACGTTGTATTGCACACCTGTCACCAGCGGCACCTCCGCGCTCACCATTTCGCTGCTGGCGCTTGGGGTCGGGGCGGGGGATGAAGTCCTCGTGCCTGGATTGACCTGGGTCGCTTGCGCCTCCGCCACCTGCAGCGTTGGTGCGGTGCCGGTGTTGGTCGATATTGATCCGATGTCCCTGTCGATGTCGCCGCAAGCCGCCCAGGCGCGGATCAACGCCAAGACCAAGGCGATCCTGCTGGTGCATCCTTATTGCCGAACAGCGGACATCGATGCCTTCCTGGACATTTCCGAGCGCTACGCCATTCCATTGATCGAGGATTGCTCTCAAGCCCACGGTGCAATGTGGCGTGGCCGCAAGGTCGGATCGTTTGGTGCGTTGGGCTGTTTCAGTATGCAACAAGCCAAGGTGCTGACCTCGGGCGAGGGCGGTGCAGTGGTGACCTCGGACCCTGTGCTGGCAGAAAAGCTTGAGCAGTTGAGGGCCGACGGGCGGCTATTTTCCGGTACGCCTGTGGAGAGTCGCTTGGAGTTGGTCGAACGGGGTGCGGTACAAGGACAGAACTTTTGCCTGACGGAGTTTCAGTCGGCCATATTGCTGGACAGGTTGCAGCATCTGGACCAGCAGAATACGCAACGTGAAGCATGCGCAGAAACCTTGCGAGCGTTGTTCGAAGGAGAGGAGGACTTCATTACCTTCCTGCGCCGTGATCCACGCAATACGCGCTGTACCTATTACAACCTGGTGATGAAAGTTGGCCTGAAAAAATATTTCCCGGGCTGCACGATCGATGCCCTCGCCCTTGCCATGACCCAAGCGTTGAATGTTCAGGTAAGCCCGCTTTATCAACCAATGAATTCGTTCAGGCTGTACAACCCGCTATCAAGTCCGAGAATCAAAAACTTTTCCAACAGGCTTGATTTCGAGCCCGCGCGCTATCCATTGCCCCAGGCTGAGTCCGCCCGGCTGGATCACATCACCCTGCCGAACTGGGTCTTGCTTGGCGGCGCCGACTCAGCGCACCGCATCGCGATGGCTCTCAGGGACCTGGCCGCGCAGCCGCACAAGGTGCTCGCCGCTCGGCAGGCTCCGACGGCTGACGCTTTTTAAATTACACCCAAGAGGGTACAGGTCATGAAGACCGTGAGCGTCACCATTGTCGGGCTCGGACCCCGTGGGCTTTGCGTGCTGGAGCGTATCCTGTCGCTGGCGGCGCGACGCCCGCAGCAGCAGGTTCAAATTGTGATTGTGAACAAAGGGCTACCGGGCCAGGGGGTACATGGCCAGACGCTGTCCGACAGGTTCTTGCTCAATACGGTGGCGGGCTTGTTGACCCTGATCCCAGGCGACGAATTCCAACCGTCATTGGTCAAAGACATGTTCGCGGATTTTCTGCCCTGGTTGAAACAGCAGGGCGTAGCGGCGCAAAGTGGCGCCTATGTGCCACGACGCTGGTTTGGTGCCTACTGTCACGCGCTGTACCAGTTGTTGTTGGAGCATTGCCCGGCCAATTGCCAAGTCGAATATGTCGATGACGAGGCCGTCGATATACAACAGGATGGCCCGCAAGAGATCACTCGTCTGCTGAGTGATCGCAGCATTGTCAGCGACTACGTGGTCATTGCCGTCGGCCATTTGCTGCCGGCTGCCAATTGCGCCGAAACGATCACGGACATCTACCAGGCCGGGCTTGATCGCCAGGACATACCGGCCGGTAGCACCGTCGGAATCCAGGGGTTTGGCTTGACGGCCATGGATGCGATCGCTGAGTTGACCCGAGGCAGGGGCGGTGTATTTGCCGACGGTGTTTATAAGGCAGCAGGTACCGAACCTGCCATTGTCCTTTTTTCGCGCAGCGGGTTGCCGTCGCGAGCACGACCGGTCGATGACGGACTCGCTGAGTTCGAACCCCAACTGCGCTTCGATGAGCGAGCTGCATTGGCAATGCGCGAGCAGCATGGTTGCGGAACGATTAATTTCATGACGCAAATTTATCCCTTGCTTGCTCAGGACGTCGCACGGGTCGCACTTGAACAAGATGTACCGGCCGAAACGGCAACGGCGTTGATGAGTCGCCTGCTATGGGCTGAGCTCCCTCAGGCAAGTAGCGAAGAATATGCCGCCGGTGTCGTTCAGTTCATCACCAATGATTTGCACCAAGCCCGCCTTGGCCTGGCGGGCAGCGCGCAAAAGCGCGCCCTTGAAGTATTGATGAGCGCCCGGGAATCGATCAGGGCCATCGTTAATCATGGGGGGCTGGCGCCATCCTCCCATAATTGGTTCTACAACCACTTTGCCTCTGCAATCAATCGCAATGTGATCGGCCCGCAGTATGATCGACAGGAAGAGTTGCTGATGTTGATCAACGCAGGGGTTGTCTCAACGCCACTGGGGCCCGCACCTGAGTTGCATTGGGTATCGGAAAAACGATGCTGGAATGTGCAGTCGACGGTATTTGCCGATCCGGTAAGCATCGACCTGGATCACCTTCTGCAAGGTTACACGGCCCAACCGACATTGAAGAACACAACCAGCGTCCTGTTCGCCGGGCTGATGGAAGGCGGGCGTGTGCACTCACGCAATGGATCTTGGCTCGCCACCCCGGGGGTTGCGGTCAGTGCCGGATCACACTGCATATCGGCCCAAGGCATAGCACAAGCACGGTTGTTCGCTACCGGCGTAATGAGTGAGGGCAGCACCTATTACAACTGGTATGTGCCCACCATCGAGAGTCAATCCAGGCCGTTCGTAGAGGCGCAAAGCATCGCCTGTGCGATATTGGGAGGTGGCGGTCTATGAGCGCAACTGAGCGTAAGATCGCCTGGGTAACGGGTGCCAGCTATGGCATTGGCCTGGCGATCGCCGATGCCTTGAGACAGGCAGGCTACGCTGTCGTGACCCTGCAGCGCAGCGGTGGTGATGTTGACTGCGATTTCTATCAGGCTGGCGATATAGGTCAGGCTTGGAGTGCGGCCGAAAAACTCTCCGGCCCCCCGGACCTGATGGTATTGAACGCTGGCGCCTGTGTTGATGACGATTTCGTCAACACCCACCTATCCACACTGGAGTCGACCTTTGCATTGAACGTCTTCAGCCCCATGTTACTTGCCCGGTTGGCTATTCGCAGCTGGCAGTCGCGGAGCAAGATGGGGCATATCATTTTCATTGGTTCCCAGGCGGCCCTGCCAGGGGCCAGGCAGACGGGCAATACCCTTTACACTGCCGCCAAAGGTGCCCTGCATGCGCTGATCGGGCCGCTGGCCTGGGAGTGTGGCCCGGCCATCAGGATTAACTGCATTGCGCCGGGTGATGTGATGACTCCGGGAGAAGAAAGGAGCCTGCAGGCGAGGTCGGACAAGACTGGAACGCAAGTGGCCGCATTGGTCGATCTGATAGCGGAAAATACGGCACTCAAACGATGGGTGAGGCCTGAAGAGGTGGCCCAGGCGGTCGTGTTTCTCGAACAATGTGGCGCAATGACCGGTACGCTGTTGAACCTGAGTGCCGGCTCTTGCATCCATTGAACGTTCCGATCACAAGCGCGTTACGTGGGGCGATTGCACGGCGATTGCATAACCGCTGCAAGTGGCGTCATTGTGAAGGGTCCTGTGATATCTACCATTTTTGAAGTGCAACGCAATGCCGTCATCGACGGCGTAGGCGGGATGAATGCGTTGGTTGCAAATCAGTTCGACAAAGGACGTTTCTCGCCCCTCTTCAGAATTGAAG
Organism: Pseudomonas sp. CCI1.1; assembly: GCF_034348165.1. Lineage (NCBI taxonomy): Bacteria > Pseudomonadati > Pseudomonadota > Gammaproteobacteria > Pseudomonadales > Pseudomonadaceae > Pseudomonas > Pseudomonas sp. CCI1.1. The sequence continues at coordinate 1,605,599 of NZ_CP133780.1, read as the reverse complement.
TGCGGGCACAGCGCACCGGGCAGCAAGCCCAGTCCATCGATCAGCGCAAAAGCCCCCCCGGAATCCGAGTGGCCGAAATCGAACCAGCATATGGCACCCGCGCTGACGCCACACAGGACCTTGCCCTGGTCCCCGGCGGCTTTCAAAAGATCAATAACACCAAACTCGCGCCAGACCGCCAACATCGCACGGGTGTTACCACCGGCGACGTAAACGATGTCAGCCTTCTCGAACATCGATGAAATCTGCTGCGCATGAGGGAAGGGCGGGGTGAAGAATGCGAGCGGGATGACGGGGCAGCCGACCGCAGCATACTTGTTCGAGAAATCTGAGATTTTCTCCGGGTCATCGCCATTGGCGGTGGAGATATAAAGGACCACGGGCGCTGCTTTTCCGGTCAACGAAATAATGTATTCATCAATCGGTGTCATGCACTTCACATCGTCATCGGACTCGCCTCCAATGACAATAATATTTTTATTCGACATATATTCTGTCCCGCTGTTTTAAAGATATTGTGATTATGTTTACTTCGAATAGAGACTTGTCAAGTCAAGGCCGCGAATTGACTACAATTTACCATAAAAATATCGCATTTAACCATTTGGTTCATAGGCTATTTCTATATCAGATGAGCACCGTATATCGGATTCTCCATTTATTATTAATTTGCAATACAGTCTCTGCGCCGAGAGATAAGGGCTTTTGTAAGACTTTTCCCTATGATCTTGGGCGCTAGGTTTTGTCGAGAACAGCAAGAACCACTGGCGCTGCACAGCATCTACACTTATATTTCACTTGAAATGCGTTCCACGCACGACAAAGTATATGCCATGTTGTCAATGGCGTTTCCGCTTTAAACTCTAATCTTGGTAAAGACTAGGAAACTGACCAGTGTGATCACATTTAATACAGGAGGTGGAGTGTGTATGCATGGATCAGCAGTTTGAGTCAGCGATTTAAGACATGTGCGTGTGAAGAACATGCAACTGAAACCATGCAGGACGTCATCGGTGATTTGGGATTTTACTATTTTTCCTTCGCTGTTCGGTCGGCGACGCCATTCGTAAAGCCGATGACTAAAATTTCCGGGACTTATCCCTTACATTGGGTAACGCGATACCTGGACTTTCATCATTCTAGCAAGAACGAGCTTATTGCGAAGCACTCGAAATCGTCATCGCTGGTCATCTGGGATCATCGCTTACTCGCGGGCGTCGATAAGACACTGTCCGATGAGGCTGTTCGGCACGGCTTAAAGTACGGTTGCACCCTGACCTTACGTGACTTTAATAACTCATTGTTGACCTTTTCTGTGGCTAGGCCCCTGAAAGCGATCAGCGCGAGTGAAGCGCAGGAGCTGGCTTTGAAGCTCAGGGTATTGATTGAAGTTTTCAGTGAAGGGATTGACGTGAAGGAAACCGGTGAGACTAGCGCTAGGGAACCGTTGTTGACGGAACGCGAACGCCAAATATTGCAGTGGACTGCCGAAGGCAAGAGTTCGGCAGAGGTGGCAATAATCCTGAGCATTTGCGCTGATACGGTAAATTACCATTTAAATAACGTTAAAAATAAGCTCGGCGTTTCGAACAAGACCTCAGCAGTTGCCTATGGTGTTGCGCTCGGCCTGCTTTGAGCTTGAGCAGGTATGGGCATGTACTGGATGTCGTCTACTAAGATGTCATGCCCAATGCGACAATTTTTTTGTATAGCGTAGATCGACCAATCTTCAGGCGTCTGGCCGCCTCCACCACATTCCCCGCGCACGCCTGCAACGCCGTGCCAATTACCTGCCGATCAAATCGTTCCCTTGCTGCCGTATAGGTTTCGCCCTCGACCGCCGCCACCTGCCCCCGTCGCACCGGCCTGAACGTGCCAATCGCTGCGCGAATCTCTTCGACGTTCAACACCAGGTCATCACTCAACAGCGCCGCACGCTCCAGCACATTGCGCAGCTCGCGGATATTGCCCGGCCAGGCATGTTGGGCCAACAGCGCCAGGGCATCGCGGTCCAGTTCGTGCTGGCTGCGCAACTCCTCAAGGATCGCCTCGCTCAATGCCGGAATATCCTCCAGCCGCTCACGCAACGGCGGCACCTGGATCGGCAGCACATTGAGGCGGTAATACAGATCGGCACGAAACTCGCCACGCTTGATCGCTGCCTCCAGGTCCATGGACGTCGCGGCAATCACCCGCACATCACTGTGCAGCATCTCGTTGGAGCCCACCGGTTCGAATTCCTTTTCCTGCAACACCCGCAGCAATTTGCTTTGCAGTGGCAGCGGCATGTCGCCGATTTCATCGAGAAACAACGTGCCGCCCTGGGCGATCTGGAATTTGCCGGGGCGACCCTTGCGGTCGGCACCGGTAAAGGCGCCGGGCGCAGTGCCGAAGAACTCGGCTTCAAGCAGGTCATGGGGAATCGCCGCGCTATTGATGCTCACAAAAGCTTTGTGCGCCCGGGGCGATGCGCCGTGGATGGCCTGGGCGAGCAACTCCTTGCCGGTGCCGGTTTCCCCGAGCAGCAATACCGGCGACTCGGCACTCGCACTGCGCCGCGCCCGGCGCTTGACCTCAAGGCTGGCGGCGCTGGTGCCGATAAAGTGCGCAAAGTTGTATTTGCTTTGCCGCGAACGCAGCAGCGAGCGCGTGGAGGCCAGCTCCTGCTGCATGCTCAGGTAGCGCTCGATCAGCGGCGACAGGTTGCGCAGTTCATCGAACAGCGCAAACCCGATCGCCCCGATCACCGCCCCGGCCTCGTCGTGGATCGGCAGGCGCATCACCACCAGTGGGCCTTTGGGAGTGTCCTGGATATCCAGCAGGATCGGCCGGTCGTTGCGCACCACCTGGCGCAGCAGGCTGTTGGAAATCACCTGCTCGCAAGGCTGGCCAATGGCTTGGTCGGCGCTCTTGAGGCCAAAGCGCTTGGCGTAACGCTCGTTCATCCACACGATATTTGCATCGCGGTCGACGATGACCGTGCCCTCGCTGGACTGCTCGATGATCTCGAACAGCGACTGGATGGCCAGGCCGCGAACCTGTTGGTAGTCCTTGAGGCTGGTACTCATGGGTACAGAATCCTGTTAATGATCGTTCCCACGCTCTGCGTGGGAATGCCTACCGTGACGCTCTGCGTCACTTGGCGTAGGGCCAAGACACGACGCGGAGCGTCTCGGGTTGTGTTCCCACGCAGAGCGTGGGAACAATCTCACCTCACAAAGGGATGTGCGCTGCTGCCAGCAGTTCTTTGGTGTACGGGTGTTGGGGCGATTCGAACACCTCATGGCTCGCGCCACGCTCCACCACCTTGCCATCCTTGACCACGATCATGTCATGGGCCATGGCGCGCACCACCGCCAGGTCATGGCTGATGAACAGGTAGGTCAGGCCGTATTTGTCCTGCAGTTCGCGCAGCAGCGCCACCACTTGTTTCTGCACCGTACGGTCCAGGGCCGAGGTGGGTTCGTCGAGCAGCATCAGCGCTGGCTTGAGTACCAGGGCGCGGGCAATGGCGATGCGTTGGCGCTGGCCACCGGAAAACTCATGGGGGTAGCGATGTCGGCTGGCAGGGTCGAGGCCCACGTCCTTGAGCACCTGGACCACTTGCGCATCGCGGTCGGCCAGGCTGCACGGGGCATGCACTTCCAGGCCCTCGCTGATGATCTGCTGCACCGACATGCGCGGGCTGAGGCTGCCATAGGGGTCCTGGAACACCACCTGCATCTGCTTGCGCCATGGGCGCATCTGCTGATGGTTGAGCGGGTCCAGAGCTTCACCCTGAAAGCGGATGCTGCCGCTGGAGTCGAGCAAGCGCAGGATCGCCTGGCCCAGGGTGGACTTGCCGGAGCCGGACTCGCCGACAATCCCCAGGGTCTTGCCGCGCTGCACGCTGAGGCTGATGCCGTCCACTGCGCGCAGGTAGGTCTTGGCCCGGAACAGTCCGCCACCGAGAGGGAATTGCACGCTCAGGTCGTCCACTTCCAGTACCGTGTCACGCGGCTCGCTGCACAGCACGTCGCCCGAGGGCTCGGCATCCAGCAGCAGGCGGCTGTAGGGATGCTGGGGGGCGGTGAACAAGGCCTGGCAGTCGGCCTGCTCGACGATTTCCCCGGCACGCATCACGCAGACCCGCTGGGCGATACTGCGTACCAGGTTGAGGTCATGGCTGATCAGCAGCAGCGACATGCCCAGGCGTTGTTGCAAGGACTTGAGCAGCAGCAGGATCTTGCGCTGCACCGTCACGTCCAGCGCCGTGGTGGGCTCGTCGGCAATCAGCAGTTCGGGCTCGCAGGCCAGGGCCATGGCGATCATCACCCGCTGGCGCTGGCCGCCGGACAATTGATGGGGGTAGGCCTTGAGCCGTTCCTGGGGCTTCTGGATGCCCACCAGTTCCAGCAGTTCGAGGATGCGCGCCTGCGCCGCCTTGCCGCCCAGGCCCTTGTGCAGCAGCAGGGTTTCGCCGATCTGCTTTTCGATGCTGTGCAGGGGGTTCAGGGAGGTCATCGGCTCCTGGAAGATCATGGCAATGCGGTTGCCGCGCAATTTTTGCAAGGTACTCGGTGAGGCGCCGATCAGTTCCTGGCCGCGATACTTGATCGAACCCAGGGTTTGGGTGCCGGCTTGTGGCAGCAGTTGCAGGATAGAGTGGGCCGTCACCGACTTGCCCGAGCCCGACTCGCCCACCAGCGCCAGGCACTCGCCAGGGCGCACGTCCAGGCTCAGGTTGCGCACGACGGTCTGGCCGTTGAAGGCGACGCACAGGTCGCGGATTTCGATCAGGTTCATACGCGGTCACTCATGAGCGGGGGTCGAAGGCATCACGCAATGCCTCGCCGATAAACACCAGCAACGACAGAATCAGCGCCAGGGTGAAAAACGCCGTCAAGCCCAGCCACGGCGCTTGCAGGTTCTGCTTGCCCTGGCCGATCAGCTCGCCCAGGGACGCGCTGCCGGCGGGCATGCCGAAGCCAAGGAAATCCAGGGCGCTCAAGGTGGATATCGCCCCGGTCAAAATGAACGGCAAATAGCTGAGGGTCGCGGTCATGGCGTTGGGCAGGATGTGCCGACGAATGATCTTGCCGTCGCCCAGGCCCAGGGCGCGCGCGGCCTTGACGTATTCCAGGTTGCGCCCGCGCAGGAACTCGGCGCGCACCACGTCCACCAGGGCCAGCCAGGAAAACAGCGCCATGATCCCCAGCAACCACCAGAAATTCGGCTCCACAAACCCCGACAGGATAATCAGCAGGTACAGCACCGGCAGGCCAGACCACACCTCCAGGATGCGCTGGCCGAGCAAGTCTACCCAGCCACCGTAGTATCCCTGCAACGCCCCGGCGGCAATGCCAATGACGGCGCTGATGGCGGTCAGGGCCAGGGCAAACAGGATCGACACCCGTGCACCAAAGATCACCCGGGCCAACACATCGCGGGACTGGTCATCGGTGCCCAGCCAGTTCACCGCCGACGGCGGGCTCGGGGCAGGGCGGGTGAGTTCGTAGTTGGGCGTGTCATCGCTGAAAGGAATTGGCGGAAACAGCATCCAGCCGCCCTCCTGCTTGATCAGCTTTTGCACGTAGTCACTGCGGTAGTCCGCCTGGAACGGCAACTGCCCACCGAACTGCTGCTCGGTGTAGCGCTTGAACACCGGAAAATACAGCTCGTTCTTGAAACTGAGCACCAGCGGCTTGTCATTGGCGATCAACTCGCCGCCCAGGGTCAGGATAAACAGGCCGATAAACAGCCACAGCGACCACCAGCCACGGCGGTTTTTCTTGAAGCGCTCGAAGCGTCGGCGGGCCACGGGGGAGAGGTTGAGCATCAGGCGTTCCTCGCGGCGAAGTCGATACGCGGGTCCACCAGGGTGTAGCAGAGGTCACCGATGAGTTTTATCAAGAGGCCGAACAGGGTGAAGATAAACAGCGAGCCGAACACCACCGGGTAGTCGCGGGACACGGCCGCCTCGTAGCTCATGCGGCCCAGGCCATCGAGGGAGAAGATCACCTCGATCAGCAGCGAACCGGCAAAGAACACGCTGATAAACGCTTGGGGAATCCCCGAGATCACCAGCAACATCGCATTGCGGAACACGTGACCGTACAGCACCCGGCGTTCGCTCAAACCCTTGGCGCGGGCGGTGACCACGTACTGGCGGGTAATTTCATTGAGGAACGAGTTCTTGGTGAGGATGGTCAAGGTGGCGAACCCGCCGATCACCAACGCGGTTACCGGCAATACCAGGTGCCAGAAGTAGTCGGCGATTTTGCCCACGGTGCTCAGTTCGGCGAAGTTTTCCGAGACCAGCCCGCGTACCGGGAACCAGTTCAGCGAGGTACCGCCAGCGAACACCACGATCAGGAACATTGCAAACAGGAACGCCGGCATCGCGTAACCGATGACGATGGCCGTGCTGCTCCACATATCAAAGCTGCTGCCATGGCGCACGGCCTTGCGTATGCCCAACGGGATCGACACCAGGTAGGTGATCAGCGTGGCCCACAGGCCGAGGGAAATGGTGACGGGCATCTTTTCCAGGATCAGGTCAGTTACCGTTGCGCCGCGAAAGAAGCTGTTGCCGAAGTCCAGTTGGGCGTAATTCTTGAGCATCAACCACAGGCGTTCCGGCGCGGATTTGTCGAAGCCGTATTGTTTCTCGATGTCCTTGATCAGCTTTGGGTCCAGACCGCGGCTGGCTCGCGAGCCGCTGATGCCTTCGCCGGATGCGCCGGCTACACCACCGCCGCCAATGCCTTGCAAGTGGGCGATAGCTTGCTCCACCGGCCCGCCGGGCGCGGCCTGCACGATCACGAAGTTCACCAACAGGATGATCACCAGCGTCGGGATGATCAGCAGCAGGCGCCGTACGATATAGGCAAACATCAGTGGGCCTCTCCGCGTTTTTTCAACTCAGCCTGCATTTGTTCGTTCGTCAGCGGGGTGGGGCTGACTTCCCACCAGGTTTCCAGGGCTTCGTCGTTCTTCGCCTCGATGGCCGGGCGACCGAAACGGTTCCACCATGCGGCGGAGGTGCCCGGTGGGTAATAGTTGGGGATCCACAGGTAATTCCATTGCAGCACGCGGTCCAGGGCGTGGGCATAGGTGAGCATCTTCGCCTGGGTATCAGCCTTGACCAGGCCATGGATCAGGGTATCGACGGCCGGGTCCTTGAGCACGATGTAGTTGTTGGCGCCCGAATCGAACGCGGCGGCAGAGCCGAAATAGTTGTACAGCTCCATGCCGGGCGAGGTGGTGACCGGGAAACCCGTGACGATCATGTCGTAGTCGCGGGCCATCAGTCGGTTGACGTATTGCGAGGAGTCGATGCGGCGGATATTCAGGGTGATGCCGATCTGCGCCAGGTTACGTTTGTAGGGCAGCAACAGGCGCTCAAGGCCGTTCTGGACGTTGAGGAAGGTGAATTCCAGTGGCTCGCCCTGGGCATTGACGAGTTTGTCGCCCACAGGTTTCCAGCCGGCGTCTTCCAGCAGGGCCAAGGCTTGCAGCTGTTTGTCGCGGATCATGCCACTGCCATCGGTGACCGGGGCCTTGAACACCTGGGTAAACACCTCGTCGGGAACCTGACCGCGCAGGGGTTCGAGGATCGCCAGTTCTTCCGGGGTCGGTAACTGGCTGGCGGCCAGCGGGCTATTGGAGAAATAGCTCTGCTGGCGGATGTACAGGTTGCGCATCATTTGGCGGTTGGCCCATTCAAAGTCCCACAGCATCGCCAGGGCCTGGCGCACGCGGCGATCCTTGAACATCGGTTTTTGCACATTGAACACATAGCCCTGGGCCGGCTGCGGCATCTCCTTGGCCAGGTGCGCGCGCTGCAGACGGCCATCGTCCAGGGCCGGGCCGTTGTAGCCGATGGAGTAACCGGTGGCGGAGAATTCACGGTTGAAATCATAGGCGCCGCCGCGTAGCACTTGGCGCGCTACTTCGGTGTCGCCGAAGTACTCCAGGCTCAGGTGATCGAAGTTGTACAAGCCGCGGCTGACCGGCAAGTCCTTGCCCCACCAGTCGGGGTCGCGGGTGAAGGTGATGGTACTGCCGGAGTCGATCTTGCTGACCTTGTAAGGGCCGCTGCCCAGTGGCGCTTCGTAGCCGCCGCCGTTGGCAAAGTCGCGGGTCTTCCACCAGTGCTCGGGGAACACCGGCAAAGTGGCGAGATCCAGAGGGAGGGTGCGGTTTTCGTTGCTGGAAAAATCAAAGCGCACCTGTCGTTCGCCTTCGATTTCGACGTGTTTGACGTCTGCAAATAACGTGCGATAGCGCAGGCTGCCTTGGGTCATCAACACGTCAAAGCTGTAGCGCACGTCTTGCGCGGTAATGGGCGTGCCATCGGCAAAGCGCGCCTTGGGGTTCAGGTAGAAGCGCAGCGACAGGCCGTCGTCGGCCCGTTCCATCTTTTGCGCCACCAGGCCATAGACGGTGTAAGGCTCATCCAGCGAGCGCAACGCCAAGGGTGCATACACCCAGCCGTCGACCTGGGACACGCCGATGCCTTTGTCGATATAGGGCAGCACATGGTCAAACCGCCCCACCTCCAGCGCTGAGCGCCGCAGGCTGCCGCCCTTGGGGGCGTTGGGGTTGGCATAGTCGAAATGGCTGAAACCTTCGGCGTACTTGGCGGGCTCGCCGTACACCGTCAGGTAGGTTTGCGGGGCTGCGATCACCGCAGTGCTGGCCATTAGAAAGGCCAGGGTGGAGCAGAGCAGAGATGAAAAAGCCAATCGCATTATCAGCCTTGAGCGCCGGGTAAAGAATAATAAGGATTTGTACGCTAACGGCCTGGGCATCGCCAGTCATCAGATGCACAACGGCCCACCAAAGGGCGGGCCGTTGTTTATAGCATCAGCGCAGATTGAATCAATCCTGGCGGCTGGTGACTTCCAGCAGGTGATAGCCGAACTGGGTCTTCACCGGGCCTTGCACGGTGTTGACCGGGGCACTGAAGACCACGGTGTCGAATTCCTTGACCATCTGGCCTGGGCCGAACGAACCGAGGTCACCGCCCTGACGGCTGGATGGGCAGCTGGAGTTGGCTTTAGCGACTTCTGCGAAATCAGCGCCGCCTTCGATTTGGGCCTTGAGTTCGTTGCACTTGTCTTCAGAGGCAACGAGGATGTGACGGGCGGTGGCTTTGGCCATGGTGAGTAACTCCTAGAGTAAAAAACGGTGAGCGTACCGGATTCAGGCGGTTATTTCTCGGCAAAGTTCCACTGGGTTTTCAGTCGCCGCTGTTTAGGTCATGCCGGTTCAAGGCAGTACGAGATAGTCGTTGCGCTGCACGATCGCTTGGTGCGCTGCTTGCACCAGGTGGATATAGCGGCCGTCCACCAGGTCGATGGGCAGGCAATCGTCGATATCCAGCACCGTGTCGGTGTGGGCCTGGGACCAGTGGCTGAGCATCTGCTGCTTACCTTTGCGCATGGCCTCCTGTTTGTTACGGGCGACCACCAGCAGGTAGTGGTGGGCTTCGCCAAAGCTATTGGCCTCGTAGCCGCCGAGGTTGATGAAGTACAGGCGCGGCGCATCGCCGTGGGGCGCCAGGTGGCTCAGTTCAACCTTCCAGCCGTCGACGCCATCGACGGCCATCCATGAATCGATGTGTACGCCTTTGGGGCTGCCAAACCAGGCGTCGCGTAATTGTGGGTAGGTGGCTTGCAGGGTATCGGCCACTGCGAATACCACATCGTGTACTTCGATCCTGGCTCGCGGGTGCTTTCCCCCGAGCATGACGACAAACAGCATTACCGGTGTTTCCTGGGGAGTGGTTAGAGGGCAACCATACTGCGATTGAGCTGGTTTGTCCGGTTGTGATGAGGCCTGTGTGTCGCGACGCTGAACCTGTGGGAGCTGGCTTGCCTGCGATAACGCCCTGACAAGCAATACCTATCTATCTGACACCCCAGGATCCAACTGTGGGAGCTGGCTTGCCTGCGATAACGCCCTGACAAGCAATACCTATCTACCTGACACCCCACAATCCAACTGTGGGAGCTGGCTTGCTAGCGAAGGCGGCCTGGCAGTCAACACAGTTGGATTGTGTACATATCCATTTCTGCGGTAACGGCCACCTAGGGTTCCGCCCAACGGCGGCTCACTTTCGAAAAGCGCGAAAGTAAGCAAAGCGCTCTTGCCCCACCACTCGGCACCTCGCTTGGGCTCGGTGTGCCCGAACGCAGGCTTGAATCCGTGGGCCGCCGCCACGCGCCATCCATGGCGCGGGGCGGCTAACCCGGCGTCCTGCCGGGTTAGCCACGAATTCAAGCCTGCGTTCGGCCAGCGTGGTTTAACGGGGCGCCTGAGATCAAGATCAAAAGCAGATCAAGATCAACAGCGGCTCGCTTCGCATCGTGGTTACCGTCTTTACTGCTCGCGTTAACCCGTCACTGGGCTGCGCCAGTCATCCGAGCCGAACGTCCCGGCCACTTCGTGAGTCCAGATAATCTTGCGATAGGTGAAGTGCACATCCTCCAGGTGGGTAAAGTGGGCGTTGTCTGGGTCTTGGCAGTTGGGCATGCGAGATTGGATGTCAACGATGGTGGCGCCTTCCAGTTCAATCGTGAAGTAGTGCTCCTGGGTTCCGGCCGAGGAGGTGCGCAGCCACTCCAGGCGGCAGGACACTTCTTCGCCGGTGGTCAGGGCGCTGAACAGCAAGGGTGAGGATTTATCGAAAACCTTGCTGATCATCAGGGGTTTATGCACGCGCTGACCGGTCGGCTGGCCCGATTGCGGGTCGCGGGGAATGATCACCTGATGAGCAAACGCCTGCACCAGAATCTGGTCCTCATGGCCTTCCTGATAAATGTTGCCTACCGAGTCCTGGGTAAATGTGCCTGCCGTAATCAAACCTTGTTTGACACCAGTGATGGAGAGGTACGCGGGTGTGGGCATGACGGGTTTCCTTGCCTGATTGAGTAGGTATTGCCGGGCAGCGAGAGCGCTGAGCGGTCAAGTGCCTTTAACAAGAAGCGTGCCTGAAAGTGTGAGGCTCAATGAAATAAGGGCGAAGAAGACTCAGTGGCCGTTATTGAGAATTTGTTGTAGGGCTGTGGGTGAGTTTTTAGCGCTATTAGTTGCACGCCTATGCGCACTTAGTTGCTCATGTCATGTGTTTTTGTAAATGCAAGGCTGTGGGCGCTTGAGAGTGTTTTCTAGTTGGATAGACTGCGCAAATAACTGCGCATGTCTTTATTTTCAAGCTGCGTAGGATGTTTCTTAAGTTCCGTTCCGTTACTTGCTGATTGTTTTTTTCGTGGCTAAGGTTCGTTCACTTCGATGTGTTTTGAACGGAAGTTAAAAGGTTTTTAACAACGACGTTAATTTTGCCTATTTTGCCTTGGATGGTTGTGTGCAGCCCAAAATAGTTTATTCAGAACAGCTATATGCCTATTGCCAGGAACTTGCCCGGACAGCGTGTTCGCCAAGCAGTTTTGTTGGTAGCGACATGCGTTTTTCAAGCGAGTTTGAGGTGCTGGAAACCGAGTTGGGCAAGGCTCACTCCATTCATGGTGCGGGGCTGCCGGATTGGCAGAAGATCAGCGAGATCAGCGAGTGCATTTTGCGTGAGCATTCCAAGGATCTCCGCGTTGCCGCCTGGTTGACCTGGGCCCTGTATCAGCGTGATTCATTCGCTGGGTTGCTGGCTGGTCTCGGTGTGCTGCGCGAACTCTGCGAGCACCATTGGTCGCAGGTCTATCCAGTTAAGCTGCGTACCCGCGTTGCGGCGTTTGGCTGGTTGGTGTTGCGCCTTGAGCAAGCGTGCGCGCACAACCTGCCGCTCAGTGATCAACGGCCTTTATTCCAGGCGCTGTTGGAACACCTCGAATGTCTCGATCAGATATGGGGTGAACAGCTTGGCAGCGAGGCGCCGCTGCTGTTGCCGGTTCGCCGGCAGCTGTCGGCGCGCTTGGCCCAGGCTGCTGCCGAACCTGGCGACGTCGCGGGCGTCATTGCCCGGGTCAAACCTGCGCCAAGCCCGCTGCCGGCCCCCGAGCAACCGCTCAATAACGAAAAAGACGCGCACAAACGGCTGCGCGCATTGCAGGAGCAGGCTCGGCCTTTATGTACCTGGTGGTTGCGTCAGGATGCGGCCGACCCGCGCGCCTTGCGCCTGGGCCGAACCTTGGCCTGGCTGATGCTCGTCAATTATCCCGACGCCAATAATGAGCGCGTCACGGCGCTGCGCCCATTGGCTACCGACAAGCGCAAGCGCTATCAAGACCGCTTCAGCCAAGGCCATTACGCCGATCTGTTGCTTGAACTCGAGGTCAGCCTGGCCGGTGCAATGTTCTGGTTCGATGGTTTGCGCATGGTCTGGGAGTGCCTGGAGGCCTTGCACGCAGACCTCGCCATGACCGAACTGGAAATGCAATTTGCTCTGCTGCTGCATCGCCTGCCGAACCTGCCTGAGTATCGGTTCGAGGACGGCACGCCCTTTGCCGACTCCGCGACAGGTGAGTGGATCGCATTTCACGTCATGCGTCACCTGCACAAGCCTGAGCCCTCCAATGTCGTCGTCGACAGCGCTGCTCAGCCCTGGGAAGCCGCGTTGCAGGCGGTGATGCCCTGCCTGCGCAAAGACGGGCTCAAGGCCGCGGTGAGTGTGCTCAAGCAAGGGCTGCGGGCGGCGTGTGGTGATCGAGCGCGTTTTCACTGGCACCTGGCGCTGGCCAGGTTGTGTGTGGCGGCCGGCAAGCATGACCTGGCCAGGTTCCAGCTGGAACAACTCGACCTGCAATTACAGCGCACGGGCCTGGAAAGTTGGGAGCCGGAGCTGGCCGTGCAAGTGGGCCAACTGCTGTATCGCTGCTACGACCTGTTGCCACAAAACCAAGCCGTACAAGACGGAAAAGACACCCTGCATCGCCGGTTATGCCATTTCGACCTGGAAGCAGTACTTGAATAGCGCCTCATCAAAAGGAGAAGCACCATGGCCAAAGACGGTTCGGTAGCCCCCAAGGAACGTATCAATATTACCTTCAAACCCGCGGTCGGTAGCGCTCAGGAAGATGTCGAACTGCCGTTGAAGCTGCTGGTGCTGGGGGATTTTTCCCAGCGCGCGGACCCACGCAAACTCGAAGATCGCAAGCCCATCGGTATCGACAAGCACACCTTTGACGAGGTGTTGGCCAAGCAAGCATTGAGCCTGACGCTGAGCGTTCCCAACCGCCTCCAGGATGCAGCCGACGTGGAAGAACTGCCGGTTCAGGTGCGAATTAACACCATGAAGGACTTCAACCCCGCGAACCTGGTGGAGCAGATCCCGCAATTGCAAAAGTTGATGGCATTGCGTGAGGCATTAGTGGCGCTCAAGGGACCGCTGGGCAATACGCCCAGCTTTCGCAACGCTATCGAGCGGGCGTTGGCCAATGGTGACTCTCGCGCACGAGTGCTCGCCGAACTGGGCCTGGATAGGCCTCAAGCCTGACGTTTTCAGTAAAAGGACACTGACACCATGACCACCATTCAACACGGCACGCAACCCGTACAGGTTATCGAAAGCGGTAGCATCCTCGATAACATCATTTCCCAGACATTGCTCAGCGCCGACGACGAGGCTTATGGCATCGCCAAGCGCGGCGTGTCGGCGTTTATCGCAGAGCTGGTCAAGCCACATAATTGTGACGAACCCGTAAAGAAACGCCTGGTCGACCGGATGATCGCCGAGATCGACACCAAGCTCAGCGAACAAATGGATGAGATCCTTCACCATCCGGACTTCCAGGCGTTGGAGGCTTCGTGGCGAGGCTTGCAGTTGCTGGTCGATCGCACCAATTTTCGCGAGAACATCAAGATCGAACTGCTGAATGTTTCGCGCGAGGACCTGTTGGATGATTTCGAAGATTCATCGGAAATTACCCAGTCCGGGTTATACAAGCACGTCTATAGCGCCGAATACGGTCAGTTCGGCGGTCAGCCAGTGGGCGCGATCATTGCCAATTACTTTCTTTCGCCCAGTGCGCCCGATGTGAAACTGATGCAATACGCATCCAGCGTCGCCGGCATGGCCCACGCGCCCTTTATCGCTGCAGCGGGGCCAAGTTTCTTCGGCTTGGAAAGCTTCACCGGGTTGCCCGACCTGAAGGATCTGCGGGACCATTTCGAAGGCCCGCAGTTTGCCAAATGGCAAAGTTTCCGGCAGAGCGAAGACGCACGATATATTGGCCTCACCGTGCCGCGCTTTTTGCTGCGCACCCCGTATGACCCCCTTGAGTGCCCGGTCAAGACCTTCGCCTACCAGGAGAACGTGGTTAACAGCCACGAGCATTACTTGTGGGGCAATACCGCCTATGCCTTTGCCACTCGCCTGACCGACAGCTTCGCGCGCTTTCGCTGGTGCCCCAACATTATTGGCCCGCAAAGCGGCGGGGCGGTCGAAGACCTGCCGCTGCATCACTTCCAGAGCATGGGCGAGATTGAAACCAAGATTCCTACGGAGGTGCTGATTTCGGACCGACGTGAGTACGAGCTGGCACAAGAAGGTTTCATCGCCTTGACCATGCGCAAGGGCAGCGATAACGCAGCGTTTTTTTCCGCCAGCTCCGTGCAGAAGCCCAAATCGTTCGGCATCAGTGAGGAGGGCAAGGCGGCAGAGCTGAATTACCGCTTGGGCACCCAATTGCCCTACATGATGGTGGTCAACCGCCTGGCTCATTACCTCAAAGTGCTGCAACGGGAGCAGTTGGGCGCGTGGAAAGAGCGGACGGACCTGGAGTTGGAGCTCAACAAATGGGTTCGCCAATACGTGGCGGACCAGGAAAATCCCAGTGCCGAGGTGCGCGGGCGGCGCCCTTTGCGCGCTGCGCGCATTGTCGTCAGCGATGTCGAGGGCGAGCCTGGCTGGTACCGGGTCAACGTTACGGTACGCCCGCATTTCAAATACATGGGGGCAGACTTCACGTTGTCCCTGGTCGGGAAGCTCGATAAAGAATGAGCAGAAGCCAGGGCATGCTTGAGCACAACAGCCTTTTCGAACGCCTCGAGCAGGGGGCGTCTAACCCGGGTGCCACCGTGGCGTCCATCGCCGCACATTTGGGGAAAATGCTCAGCACTCGTGCGGGCAGTGTCCAGACGCTGCCTGATTATGGCTTGCCTGACCTCAATGACATGCGGCTCAGCTTGCATGAGTCCTTGAGCCAGTCGCGGCTGCATATCGAACGTTTTATCCAGGCCTATGAGCCGCGGCTGACGAACGTACGTGTCAGGCTGTTGCCGGTTGTGCGTGACTCCTTGTCCCTGGCATTCGCCATTGAGGCTGAGCGGATGATTGCGGGCGTACTGCATCCTGTAGTGTTCCACGCGCGCCTCACGGATACCGGGCGGGTTGAGGTCTGTGCCAATGACGCTTAACCGTTATTTTCAAAGCGAACTCAGTGCGTTGCGCCAACTGGGGCGACGTTTTTCCGAACGTAATCCCGCCCTGGCGCCGTTTCTCGGCGAAGCGGGCCAGGACCCGGATGTCGAGCGCTTGCTGGAGGGCTTTGCATTCCTGACCGGGCGCTTGCGTCAGAAGCTGGATGACGAACTGCCGGAGTTGACGCACTCGTTGATGCACTTGCTCTGGCCCCATTACATGCGCCCGATACCGGCCTTCAGCATCTTGCAATTCGACCCGTTGAAACGCGCCGGCCCAAGCGTTCGGGTGGCTCGGGATACCGCCGTGCAAAGCGCTCCCATCCACGGTGAGCGTTGCCAGTTCCGTACATGCTATCCCACCGATGTCATGCCATTGCAACTCACTGACCTGGAATACAAATGCCAGGGCGAAGGGGCCTGGTTGGATTTGCGCCTGTGCATGAGTGTCGACGGCAGCTTCAGTGAGTTGGAATTCGATTCGCTGCGACTGCACCTGGCCGGCGACCACTACATCAGTCAGGGCCTGTACTTGGGCCTATTGCGTCATCTGGCGGGAATCAGCCTGCAGCTCGTGGATCACGATGGCCTGCCGATCAGCGCCGGCGATGACCAACCCCTGACGCTGCGGCTCAATGCCAACCAGGTCCGGCCAGTGGGGTTTTCCCAGGAACAGGCGCTGATTCCTTATCCGCAGAACACGCTGGAGGGCTATCGGCACCTGCAGGAGTACTTCGCGTTTCCCGAGAAGTACCTGTTTGTCGATGTCGAAGGCTTGGAGGTGTTGCACACGTTGTCTCACGAGTTGCTCCGGCAGGCGCACGGCCTGGTGATGCGTTTCGAGCTCCGCAGTCAGGGCCGCGAGCCCCTGCGTCCTACCTTGGATAACGTAAAGCTGTATTGCACGCCCATCGTCAACCTGTTTACTCAGGATGCAATTCCCATTCGCCTGGACGGTAAACAGGACGAGTACCTTTTGGTACCTGGGGAATACACGCCGGGCAATGCCAGCGTGTATTCAGTGGACCGGGTCACCGGCTGGCGCCCCGGTGGCTTGGGCTATCAAACCTACGTGCGGTTCGAGTCGTTTGAACATGACTGCCACAGCGAGCCTGTGGCGGCACCGCCCAGCTACAGCATTCGCCAACGTTCGTCGGTTCAACATGGTGGACTCGACACCTGGATGGGGTTCGGCAATCGCCGCAAACAGGGCCAGGAAACCCTGTCGGTCGAACTGACCTGTACCAATTGCAACCTGCCACGGCAATTACGTGCAGGCGATATCAACCAGCCCGGCGAACACACACCGGAGTCGTTGACGTTTCGCAATATCACCGCGCCAACGGCGAGCTACGCACCGCCCCTGGACCAGGATTTCCTGTGGAATCTCATCAGCAATATGTCGCTCAACTACTTGTCGTTGATCGACATCAACGCCTTGAAGGCGATTCTCGCAACCTACGACCTGCCGCGTTATTACGACCGCCAGGCGCTGAAGGTCAGCCAGAAAAGACTGGCGGCTTTGCGCGCCATCCATCATGAGGCGACGGATCGCCTGCATCGTGGGTTGCCCGTGCGAGGGGTGCGGGTCGATCTGACGGTCGATTCCCAAGGCTTTGTCGGCCAGGGCGACTTATTTGTATTCGCTTCGGTCCTCAATCAGTTCTTTGCGCTTTATGCCAGCCTCAATTCCCATCACGAGTTGCGTGTCATCAGCACACAAGGAGACGTGTATTTATGGCCATCCCTGACGGGACAACAGCCCCTGCTCTGAATCAACTTTGCCGTGGTATCCGTGAATACACGTTGTTCCAGGCGGTTTTGCAGGTGATCGAGCGATTGCGTGAGGCTCATCCGCTGCTGGATGAGGACGCGTTGTACGACCAGTTGGAGTTCCAGGCCAACCCTGGCTTGGGCTTTGCCGCGCACGATATCGACCGAGTGGAGTTCTTTATGGAGCATGGACATTTGCGCGCACGCCTGCGCCTCAATGTACTGGGGTTATTTGGCGCCGGGTCCCCACTGCCTGCGTTTTATGGTGAGCAGGCATTTGCCGAGCAGCCAGGCGGCAACCCGACTCGAGATTTCCTGGATATGTTCCATCATCGCTTGCACCGGCTGATGCTCCCGATCTGGCGCAAGTACCGCTATCGGGCGTGTTTCCGGGCAGGCGCCAGTGATGGTTTTTCCGAGCAGATGTTTGCCTTGACGGGTCTGGGCGGCACCGCAATCCGTGGCGCTTCCCAGCTCGATTGCAAACGCCTGCTGCCCTACCTGGGCCTGCTGAGTGTGCGTGTGCACTCGGCGGCGTTGATCGAGTCGGTCCTGCGCTACTACTTCAAGCACGACGCGTTGTTTATCGAGCAGTGGGTTGAACGCCAGGTCGAGATCAGCCCGGTCCAGCGCAATGACCTGGGGCGGGCCAACAGTGTGCTTGGCGAGGACCTGGTGCTGGGGCGCCGCGTCGCTGACCGCAGTGGCAAGTTCAGGGTGCATGTCCGCGCGTTGGGGTGGCAGCGTTTTCACGACTTCCTGCCCACGGGAAAGGCCTATCAGCCGCTGCGTTCGCTGGTGCGCCTGACCCTGCGCGACCCATTGGAATACGACCTGCGTCTGGTACTGGCGCAGGGTCAGATCAGGGCTCTGCACATTGGCGAAAACACGGTTTGCCGCCTGGGTTGGACCACCTGGCTGGGGCACGAGCGGGCCGATGGCGTAGTCACGCTAACCCGTAATTTTCATTAGGGATGAATGGACATGATGAACAGGGATTTGCAACGCATGATCGGCGCACTGTCAGCACGGCTGGAAACAGCGTCGGCCCTGGTGGATTTCTGCGGGTGCAACCAATGACCGATAACCTGCCCGGTGGCGGGGCCGACGCGCTGAGGTATGCCGACGCGTTGTCTGCCTGTTTCGCACGCTTGGGGTTCGAGCGTGATGAACACGCGTTACCTGACGGATGTGTCAGCACGGCGGCCCGGCTGAGCCAATCTGACGTCAGCCAATTGTATCTGCTCGATGAAGTGACCGGCCGGCTTGAACTGATCGCCCAACATCTAGCCCAAGTGTCGTCGCTCACCGTCATGCCTCCACGGCCTGGTCAGCATTCCCAACAGTTGCTGCACGACGCCTTGACCCAAGGCACTGGGTTGAGCCTGGAGGATGTGCAAGGCAGCGGCCATGACACAGGTTTTCTGCCCGCATTGGCGACACCATGGCGTGCGCTATTAATCGTGCCGCTGTTCAATCAATGTGAGCGGATAACTGGGGTGCTGGTGTGCGCCCGCCAACAGCCGGCCCAGCTGCAAGGCTACGCCCCCTCGTTGGGGCATTTGGGCAGCTACGCCGTGAACCGGTTACGCGTACTGCGCGGTAGGCAGCCCAACGTCGGCCCAAAGCCCGCAGGCCACAAACCCTTGGCTGGCGCATACGGCCTGATTGGCACCAGCGCGGCAATGGAGCAGGCCTGTCGTTTGATCAGTAAAGTCCTGCACACCCCTTACACCGTGCTGTTGCAGGGTGAGACCGGCACAGGCAAGGAAGTGGTGGCCCGGGCCATACACACGGCCGGGCCGCGCAAGGCCAAGGCCTTTGTCGTGCAGAACTGCGCGGCGTTCCCGGAAGGATTGCTTGAAAGTGAGCTGTTCGGCTACCGCAAAGGTGCGTTCACTGGTGCCGATCGCAATCACGGGGGGCTGTTCGACGCCGCACATGGCGGTACGTTGCTGTTGGATGAGATCGGCGATATGCCGCTGCCCTTGCAAGCCAAGTTGCTGCGGGTATTACAGGAGGGTGAGGTTCGCCCGCTGGGTGCCAGTGCGGCACATAAGGTCGACGTACGCATCATTGCCGCGACCCACCGCGACCTCGCGGCGATGGTCGCCGAAGGGCGCTTTCGCGAAGACCTCTATTACCGACTGGCTCAGTTCCCCATCACCTTACCGGCCCTGCGCGAGCGGGACGGCGATGTGCTGCAACTGGCGCGCCATTTCACAGGCAAGGTGTGCGCGGCGCTGGGGAGGCCACCTGTCGAATGGGCGAATACCGCCCTCGATCAACTGTCCAGCCATGGTTTTCCCGGCAACGTACGCGAGCTCAAATGCCTGGTGGAACGCGCCGTGTTGTTGTGTGACGACAGCGTGATTCGGCCCGAGCACCTGGCACTGCCGCTGGCACCAGAGCCGGCCACTCCCGATGACGTGACGCTGCGCCAGCGGATGGAGCGAGTGGAGCGTACGTTCCTGCTCGACTGCCTGCACAAGAACCATGGCAATCGCACCCGCACCGCGCGGGAGCTGGGGGTCGCCCGGCGCACCCTGCTTTACCGTCTTGCCCGTTTGAACATTCCCTTTGGCGATGCCCGGGAGGAACGGTGAATGGTGCACTTGATTTTTACTGTGGGAGAAACCTGATGCCTGATCGTCCATGGCACGTCGTCGTGCTGGTGATGTGTTTGCTGGGAGGCTGTAACGCTAACTATGTGTTCGATGATGCCGAGTACCATTCCATGGGTGACCCGCAGGCGATCATTCGTGGCCGCTGAAAGGAGGGGGCATGAAGCTGCAGCTTGTGTTTGAGGTCTGCGCGTGCGAAAGCGACCAGAGCCTACTTTTGGCCCGCAAAGTATTTGACGGTACAGGCGGCGTGATCGGGCGTGGTCCTGGATGTGACTGGGTGATCCCTGACGCCAGCCGCGTACTCTCCAGCCATCATGGATTGATCGGTTACCGTGAAGGACGTTATTTCCTCACGGATATCAGCCGCAACGGTATCGGGATGGCCAAGAGTCCTGAGCGCCTGCGCAAGGGGCAGGCACGATTGATCAGTGACGGCGACGTATTCGAGCTGGGGGTGTTGACGATACGTGCGCGATTGCTGGAATCGCCGCGACCTTCCGACGAGCTGCTGGCGCCAGCGGCGGTGCCGATCCCCGATGACGCTTTCCTGTCGCTGGACCCGTTGCATGGCTTGGATCTTGATCGGCAGATGCGGGCCACGTCGGATGATCTGGAGGCCTTGAACAAGAGCGCCGATGAGCAAGCGGTATGGGCAGATCACTATGGGGCCGATTGCGAGCACGTGGTATTGCCGCGGCGGCAAGACCCTTCGATGGAGGTTACCGCGGTACCCGCTGTCGCGTCGACGCTGTCGACCGACGAGGTGTTCTGGTCGCAATTTGCAGCGGTCCTGGGTATGGACCTGACGACCCTCGACACACCGGCCCGGGAGGCATTGGCGATCAAGGTGGCACGCTTGTTTCGGGTGACGATCGAAGGGCTGCAACAAGGTTTGCGCACCCGTGAAGAACTGAATAACGAACTGGGTATGGCGCCGTTCGCCAGTCAGGGCTCCGGCCAGAATCCCTTGAAAGTGTATAGCGACACCGATGCTGCTTTATCCGCGATGCTCGATACCCGGGAGTTGGGTCAACTGCCCGCGGTGCGCGCCATTGCCCAGGTGCACCTGGAACTACAGGTGCATCAGGTTGCGTTGCTGGCCGCTTGTCGAAGCGCCATGCGTAATGCCCGCGCTGTCTTTGAACCCAGCCATCTGTTGGGGTGTTTTGCGTCCCAGGGCAAGCCTGCCGGTTTTTTCTCCGATGGCGGGCGGTGGCGTGCCTACCAGCGTTACTACCAGCGTGTGGTGGCGCAAGAACAGTTGAGTGATCGCCCGTTGGCCGGCGACTTCGCCAAGGCCTATGAGGAGCAGGTGCGCCTGATCTCCAGCCTGCACATTGATTTTCCAGGATGATAATCATGTATCGAGCCACCCTTGTTTCGTTGTTGCTCTTGTGCGGGCTGTTGGCGGGTTGCAGCGCCGTCTCGCCATTTTCCACGCTGACCAAGCTGGACGTGGTGCTGACTGCCAGCGAGCACGTCAACCCGGACTTGCACGGTCGTCCTTCTCCCGTGGTGGTGCAGTTGATCGAACTGCGCCATGGCGTTGCCTTTGAACATGCCGACTTCTTCAGCCTGTATGGCAATGCGCAGCAGACGCTGCCAAAGGACTGGGTCGGCAGCGAGGAGGTTGAGCTGCGCCCGGGTGACCGGCTGGCGCTCAAACTGCGCATCGCTCCCGATAGTCGTTTTGTGGGAGTACTGGCCGCTTTTCGAGACTTGCCCCATGTCCAGTGGCGGCTGCTGGTGCCCTTGACGGTACAGCAACGCAACCGTGTCGAGCTGGTGCTGGACCAGGGCGGTATACGTGTTGCTGACCCGCTCGCCGGTGTGGAGGCGCAATAACATGCAGGTTCATAAAGTTATCTGGCAGGAAGGCATGCTGTTGCGGCCACAGCACTTGCAACACAACGACCGTTATTACCACCAGCAGCTCAATCAGACCCGCCTGCTGGGCAGTGACACCTGGGGTTTGCTCACGTTCGAACTCAATACGCAGTACCTCAAGTTGGGCAAGCTGGTGGTCAACCAGGCCAGCGGCGTGTTGCCGGACGGCAGCCTGTTTGACTTGAATGCTGCCATGGAGCCGCTGGTGGTGCAGGTGCCAGAGGGTTCGGGCGCGCAAGGGGTTTACCTGGCGCTGCCGCTGGTCAGCGGCAGTCACCTTGAAGCCCGCCGGCCTGAGCAAAGTGACGTGTTGGCGCGCTACCTCAGCTGTGAAGTGGAAGTGGGGGATTCCAACGTGGGGGCGGATACGCGTTGCCGAATCCACTGCGCGCGCCCGGACTTACGTCTTCTGTTGGGTGAACAGCCGGGTGACCAGCACTTCATCAAGCTCAAGGTGGCCCAGGTACTCGACGCCAGCGGTGAAGGCGGTGTGAACCTGGATACGGCGTTCATCCCGACGTTTATCTTCGTGCAGGAGCATGGGTACGTGGCGTCGTGTCTCAAGGAGGTGATTGGCCTGCTTGCCAGTCGGGGCGATGCCATCGCGGCGCGCATTCGTGGCGAGAGCACGACCCAAGGCACACAAATCGCCGATTTCCTGATGCTGCAAGTGATCAATCGTAGTGAGCTGGAGCTGCGCCACTGCCTGAGCCAGACGCGGGTGCGGCCTGAAGCGGTGTTCCGTGCGCTGGTGTCGCTGCTCGGGGAGCTATCAACCTTCACCACTGAAAGTAAGCGCGCGCAGTTGGATGTTCACTATCAACACGGCGATCAGGGCGCCAGTTTTCGCGGGCTGATGGCGCAGGTGCGTACGGCACTGTCGGTGGTGCTGGAGCAACAGGCGATCAAGTTGGCATTGCAGCCTCGCCAGTACGGGGTGCTGGTATGCCCGGTCAGCGAGTTGAAACTGCTTGGCACAGCCACCTTCATCCTGGCGGCCACCGCGCAGTGTGAGGCGCAGGAATTGCGCCAGCGCCTGCCAGCCCACCTGAAAGTCGCGCCGGTTGAGCGCATACGCGAGTTGGTCAACCTGCACTTGGCCGGTATCAAGGTCAAGCCTTTGCCAGTGGCGCCGCGACAGATTCCTTTCCATGCCGGCAAGACCTATTTCGTGCTCGATATGAGCCCCCGTGATATCGCACAGCTGGAACAGTCGGGTGGTTTCGCTTTCCACGTAGGGGGTGAATTCACCGGGCTTGAACTCGACTTCTGGGCCATCAGGAACTGAATGCCATGGACAGTGAATACACCCAGGATGAAAAAACCGTCCTGCTCGACCGGGAGACTCATGAGCCTGCCCAGGGGCCGTTGACGGATTTCCCATCGCCGCCGCGCTACGAACAGTTGGAAGACCGCATGATCTACGCCGGCCACAGGCTCGATACGCATAGCTTTCAGACAGGGCTCAACCCGCTGGTAGCCGCAGCCTTGGCGGTATTGTTCGAGGTTATTGGGATCAGGGTCTGCTCCGGCCGTGAAAACCTGGGCACGCTCAACGACCGATTAGTGTTGGCGGTGACTCAGTTCGAAACCCGCGCCTTGCAGGGCGGCGTGGAGAACAGCCAGGTCATGTCGGCGCGCTATGTGTTGTGCAGCGTGATCGACGAGGCGGTGGTGACGACACCGTGGGGGGCGCAAAGCGAATGGTCGAAGATGAGCCTGTTGAGCCGCTTCCATAACGAAACCTTTGGCGGCGAAAAAGTATTCCAGTTGCTGGAGCGCCTCACGCGCGACCCGGTGAAGCACCTGGCGATGCTGGAGTTGCTGTATCTGTGCCTGTCCCTGGGGTTCGAAGGCAAATACCGGGTGATGGAGCGGGGCGTGACGCAACTTGAGGCTGTCCGCGATGCCTTGTATCGCCAGATCAGGCACGTACGTGGGGAGCCGGCGGCGCAAGCGCTACTGCCTGCCCAGCAGCGGACCGACCGGCGCAAGCAGGTGCGGGTCATCCCTGCCACTTGGTGGGTCGGCCTCACCTTGGTGTGTGTGTTGGCGATGTACACAGGGTTTGCCTGGGTGCTGAGCAACGAGCGTACAAACGCGCTGCACCCCCTTCAACTTTCGGCGTCGGATCTGGTCCGCACGCCCTTGTAAACGCTGGGAGCAATGAATGATCGCATTCTTCAAGGGGGTGGGCACCGTGCTGGGCAGGGTTTGGGTGTGGAGCCTGTTGCTGGTGCTTTCCTGCGCGGCAATGGTGTGGTTCTTGGGGCCGCTGCTGGCAGTGGATGATCACCGTATCTGGGCCGGGGCGACTGCTCGGTTGGTCACCATCAGCGGTGTGTTCTTGCTATGGGGACTGGCGATGGCGTTTGTGGGCCCAGGTTTTGCCGCCTGGCGCCAAAGACCAGAACGCGAGGTGCGCCGACAGCCGATGACGGGGGTGGAGGACGAACGCCGGCACCTGCGCAGTCGGTTCAAGAAAGCCGTGCACCTGCTCAAGATATCCCGCCATTATGGAGAGCGTAACGCGCGTTGGCGTCATGAGTTGCCCTGGTACCTGTTGATCGGTGAGCCGGGCAGTGGCAAGACACAGCTGCTGGCGGCAGCGGGCTTGCCGCTGGCGCTGGACCACGCGCAAACGCGGCCGATCGGTAGCAGTGCCCATTGTGACTGGTATTTCGGCGACGAAGGCGTGCTGATCGACACCCCGGGACGCTACCTTACCCAGCCCGACTCTTCAGTGGACGCCGCAGGCTGGATCACCTTGCTGCATCTGCTCCGGTGGCGCCGTCGAGTGCGGCCGCTCAGCGGTGTGGTGGTGACGCTATCGGTCGACATGCTGTCGAGCACCAACGAATACGACTTGGATCATCACGCACGCCATGTACACTCGCGCCTGCAAGAGATCCAACAGACGTTGCATGTGGATGTGCCGATTTACCTGGTGTTGACCCACGCCGACCGATTGCCGGGATTCGCTGAATTCTTCGACTCACCCATTGGAGAAAGTGCCGACAGCGTGTTGGGTCAGCACCTGCAAGGTTGCGCCGACGGTACTGACACAACACAGGTTCGTCAGGCGGTCGAGCAATTATTGCAGCGCTTGAACAGTGAGCTGATTGGGCGACTGCATCAGGAGCGCAATGTCGAGCGACGTGGGCAGATGCTGGAGTTTCCCCAGCAGGCAGCACGAATGGGGGAGCGCGTCAGCCTGTTCGTTGACATGGCGTTTTGCGCACATCGCTACCAACCCATCAACGGTTTGCGAGGGTTCTTCTTGACCTGCGCCGATGGCAGGCACCCGCGCTTTGTGCAGGGTCTGTTCAGCCAGGTGATCTTCGCCGAGGCCGACCTTGCGGGTTTGCAGGCTCAGGAACAACAACGTCTGCGTTGGCGCCAGGGCGCGCAGGCGGTGGCTGCAGCGCTGGTTATTGGCGGTGTCGGCGGGCTATGGGGGCACAGTTACTCAGTCAACCACCAACGCTTGGCGCAATTGTCGGCGCTGACCTCACACCCGCCGCTCGCCCTTGCGGCCGACGATGAAAGCACGGCGCTGTTGGCGCTGTTGGACGCGCGACTGGCGGCGACCCAGGTTTTTCCTGGGCCGGCAGATGTACGCCTGGTGGAGCGCACCGGGCTGTATCAGGGCGAACTGAGCCGTCCCAGCGTCGATCAAGCCTATGATCACGCGCTGCAAAAGCCATTTCTGGCCTGGACAGCCGCCCAGTTGGAAGAACAGGTAATTGCCAGCCTCGGGGACCGGGAGCGGCTGCTCGACGACCTGCGTGCCTACCTGATGCTCAATCTGCGCGAACGCCGTGACACGACCTGGCTGGCAGAACATATTGCAAGCCTTTGGTCGGTGCGGTTTGCCGGGGATATGCCAACACAGAAGCGCCTCAATGTGCACCTTGCGCGGCTGCTGGAGCAACCTTTTGTGGTGTCACTCAACGCGGAGCGGGTGGCCCAGGCCCGTGAAGCGCTGAGGGGCGAATCGTTGGCCGATGGGGTCTATCGGGTATTGCGCGAACAAGCGCGCAGCCTGGAGCCGTTGCGGCTGGCCGAGGGTAAGGTGTTCGCCGCTATCGATCCGCCTGTGCCGGGGTTCTATACCAAACGCTATGTGCAGTACTTTGAGGCGCAGGGCCCGCGGTTGGTAAACGCCATCACCCAGGACAACTGGGTGCTCGGCGAGGGTACCGACCTGGGGACCGAGGACTTGCGGCGCCTGATGGCGGAACTGCAGCAACGTTATTTCAGCGAGTATGCCGATGCCTGGAGCGATGCGCTTGGCCGAGTCAGGCTGCAAGAGACTGACAACCTGCGCCAGGATGCCGAGCAACTGATGAACCTGACGTCGGCGCAATCGCCTTTGATTCGTCTCTTGCAACAGGTGCGTGAAAATACGCGTTTGTTGCCAAGCCATGGACTGCTGGACAAAGTGGCCCAGCAGTCGGCAGACCTGGGCGAGATGGCCAAGTCGAGGTTGACGGCGGGGCAGGCGGGTATTGTCGAGGCTCCGCGGCGCGCCTTGCAGCGCCGCTTTGAGCCTTTGCATCAATTGCTGGATGAGCAGCAGAACCCCGGCGTAGAGCTGACTCAGGCCTTGCGTCTGCTGGATGAAGTGCACCTGCATTTGACGGCCTTGAACCGGGACAGCGCACCCGAGCAGGCCGCCTTCCTGCGTGCCAGGCAGCGCATGGAGGGCCAGCAGGATGCATTGGGCCATCTGCGAGACGCCGCCGCTCGCCTGCCGCTGCCCGTTGCCGGCTGGCTCGAAAGTATGGCGGATGACAGTTGGCGGCATTTGCTGGAACAGGCCTATGTGCACGTCAACCAACGTTATCAGAGCGAGGTGCATAGCCTTTATGCCAAGGCCATTGGCCGACGTTACCCATTCAATGCGCACGCCAGCAGTGAGGTCGCCCTTCACGATTTTCAGGAGTTCTTCAAGCCACGCGGGGTGATGGCGCGCTTTTATGAGGGCTACCTGCGGCCTTTTATCAGTGCCGACGGCAGCCGCTACCGATTGCGTGGGCTGGATGGCCAGAGTTTGCCGGTTTCCCGTGCGCTGCTGGAGCAATTGATGAAGATCCAGGTCATCCGCCGCGGCTTTTTTACCGAAGACGCGGGGGAGTTGTCCGTGCGATTCACCTTGGCACCCTACAGCCTGGACCCATCGGTCAGCCGAGCGATCCTGCGGTTTGGCGACCAGCAATTGGAGTATCGCCACGGTCCGATCGTACCCATGACGTTCCATTGGCCCACCGACGCAGACAATGGGCGCAGCAGCCTCGTCTTGGAGAGAGGCGCGGAGCAGCGCCCCTTGGGCATCGAAAAAGACACTGGAGCGTGGTCGTTGTTCCGGTTTCTGGACCTGCTGCAGAAAGAGCCCGCCAGCGGCCGTAATATACAGATCCTCAAGGCAGACCTCGCCGGCCTGCGCGCCAATTACCGGCTCACCAGCCAGCGTACGCCCGGTCCGTTTGACATGGACACATGGCGCACCTTTCGCCTGCCGGAGCAGCTGTGACCCCGATGGAAGCCCCGTGGCGCAGCGCCGGGCGCACGCAGCGAGGCCTGGCGCGGTTGCGCAATGAGGATGCATTCCTGGACAACCCGAGCACGGGTTGCTGGGCGGTGGCGGACGGCATGGGCGGGTATCGGCACGGGGATGTCGCCAGCCAGTGGATAGTCAGCCACTTGGCTTCAGTGTCGGCTGACGGCAACCTTGACCAGCGTATTCAGGCGGTTCGCAACAAATTGCAGGACGTCAACCAAGGAGTACGACGCGCATGGACAGAACCTGGCGCAACCAATGAAGTGACGATGGGCAGTACCGTGGTCGCCCTGTTGTTGGAGAAGGGCCGGGCGGCCTGCCTATGGGCGGGAGACAGTCGCTGCTATTTATGGCGCGACCAGAGCCTCTACCAATTGTCGAAGGACCACTCGCTGCTGCAGCGCCTCATGGACGAGCGTCAGTTGAGTGTGGCGCAAGCCCAGGCTTACCCGGGTGCCAGGGCCTTGACCCGGGCCGTTGGCGCGCGTTCGCGGTTGCATCTGGAGGTACTGGAACTGCGTACCCGCCCTGGGGATGTATTTTTGTTGTGCAGTGATGGCTTGTATCAGGCCCTCAGCCACGTTGACCTGGGGCGGGCGTTGAGCATGGGCACGCCTCAACGGGCAGTGGAACGGCTATTTGCAGCGGCGTTGCGCCGGCCGATACGCGATGACCTGACTGCGGTTGTGGTGCAGCCATGAACTCGGCAGCTCAAGCCTGCCGTTTACTGTCTGGGCGCTATCACCTTGAACGTGTCTTGGGCAGAGGTGGCATGGGCAGGGTGTACCGCGCGCGCGACCTGTTGCACGAGCAATTGGGCGAACCCTGTTCCAAGGTCGCGATCAAGCTACTCGACGAACCCATTTCCCAGTGCCCCGACGCGCATGTGTTGTTGTACAGCGAGTTTGCGTTGACCCGCAGCCTGAGGCACGCGCATGTGGTACGGGCGTTTTCGTTTGAGGTCGATACACACAGTCAAGTCGCGTTTTTCACCATGGAGTTGCTGCAAGGAGTGACGCTGGACCGCCTGCTGCTGGAGTGCCCCTATGGCTTGCCCTGGCGGGAGTTGCGACCCATCGCCGTGCAGTTGCTGGATGCGCTGGTCTACACCCACCAGCAAGACGTTCTGCACGGTGATGTCAAACCAGCCAATGTCATGGTGGGCGAGGAGGGCGTGCGCTTGTTCGATTTCGGCCTGGGCCAGGCTCAAGCAGGCGCCGCAATGGGTTTGCCGAGTGTCAGCCGCAGTCGTTTCAATGCCTGGACACCTGCCTACGCCGCCCCGGAACTGTTGGCCGGCGGTGCGCTGACCGCCGCTGCCGACCTGTACGGCGTGGCCTGCGTCCTGTACGAACTGGCCCACGGCAAGCGCGTTGGGGAGCGCGCCTCCACGGTCTGTCTGCCCCGGCCCGCGCAGTTGCCCAGGCATTGCTGGGTGGCGTTACAGGCAGCGTTGGCGATAGACCCGCAGCACCGAAGCATAACGGTCGCCGAGTTGCGTCACGTCATGGGGCGCAACCGAGCACGCTGGTGCTTGTAGGGCAAAGGTCAAACGGCCAAGCCGTGCAACTGGCAGTACTGCGCCCAGTCCATACCTGCCATCTGTGCGACTTCTTTATGCACTTCGCGCCGCTGGGCCTCGAAGGCTTCGGTCGAATCGGCCGTCAGCTTGAGGGTCAATTCCCAGGCGAATAATTTTTGCTGTTCAGCGTGTGCTTCGAAAGCCTCATGCAGGCGTTCGGCGCGATACTGCGCCAGGGTTTCGCCCCTGGCCTGGGCTACCAGCGGGTTGAGGCTGTCCAGCTCGGCAGCGACCTGCGGTTGTTCGCGCAGGAATCTGTCCAGCGCAAGTTGGTGCGTATCGTTGGGTGCCGACACAGGTAGACACCTTAATGAGAAGGGTGAGAGTTGCTATCGGACGCGCGTGCGTTGAGGTGATGGCGGGCACGCTTGCGCGACCTGCGCTGCATCCAGTTTTGCAACGGCGCCAGCAAGAAAAACATCAGGTAAGCGACCAGCACCAGGGTCAGGTCTACCCAGGTTTCAGCCACAGGCCCAGTGAACAACTCAATGAGGTTCTTGATTACAAACAGCAACACCACGCTGCACAACCACAGCAGGATGGTGACAAACAGAGGACGCATGTGACTTGAGCGTTTGTCTTGCATAGTGAGGTTCTCTCCTTTGGCCTGTTGTCGTTCCAGGCAAGATTCCCTGAGTGCGTACCCATTATCAGACAGGTTGTAACATCCTTTAACACGCACAAACCGTGCGGATGATACCGACTCAGACAGCCTTAGGGGATGATTCAAGTCAGAAAGTTCGATAAATCTGTAGGGATTTAGTCTAGCAACCCGGCATTCACTGGTAAAAAAGCCGGGCAGGGACGGGGATAAAGGCTTTCGCTTCGGCTATCAGGCCGTGTAGCGTTAGCGGGTGTTTCCGGCCCTGATCTTCAGCGGCAGTCGGTGACAGGCAGAGGACGGCCCATGGCGCACACCCTGTTCAAACTTTTCCTGACACAGCGCCTGGCGGTCCTGGCCAGCACGGAGTCGCTGCGTGCGATTCGGGAGGGGCTGCTGTGGATACTGCCGTGCCTGTTGGTGTCCGCTGGTTTCCTGATCCTGTCCGAATGCGCCCTGGCGCTGGGGTTCGATGCGCAGGTGGTGAGTTTCCTGGCCGGGTTGCATAAACAGATCAGCTCGGTGATCCCGTTGCTGGTGGCGGCCTCCATCGGTTACATGTTGGCGATTCAACACCGTCTGCCACAACTGCCGGTCGCCTTCCTGTGCCTGGCCCATGTAGTGGTCGCAACCTTCGTGCTGCGTGAGTACCCGCGTGCTTCGGCCACGTTCCTACTCTTTATTGCCATTGCTTCGCCCTTGATCAATGTGCCGGCCATCGCCTGGCTGCACCGCTTTCGCTGGACGCGCCTGGTCAACCAGGACCTGGTCGGCCATAACCTCAAGGGCACCATCAACATGGTGATACCCGGCGCACTCACGGCCTTGTCGTTGGTGGCGGTGTTGTCGTTGCTGCTGTTGATCCCCCATGTGGCGCAAATCCAGGGGCCGCAGGTGCTTGATGCGTTGCAGACGCCTTACGGCAGCGGGTTGTTTGTCACCCTGATGAATTCGCTGCTGTGGTTCTTCGGGATTCACGGCGTGTATGCCATGCAGCCGTTATTCGATGCATTGGACCAGGCGGTGGCGCTCAATGGCGCAGCGTTGGCGGCGGGGGAGCCGGTGCTGTACCTGCTCAACAACGGCTTGCTGGGCAGTTTTGCGTTTATCGGTGGCTCGGGCGCAACCTTATGCCTGTTATTGGCGATCCTGCTGTTTTCCAAGAGCCAGTCCATGCGCTTGCTGGCGGTGGCCAGTTTGCCGCTGTCATTATTCAATGTCAGCGAAGTGCTGTTGTTCGGTTTGCCGATCATCCTCAACCCGCGCCTGTTCATACCGTTTCTATTGGTGCCGGCGTTCAACGCGATGGTGGCGTTGATGGTGGTGCAACTGGGCTGGGTCTCACCGGCGGTGGCCAGCGTGCCCTTTACCGCCCCGGTGCTGCTCAACGCGTACCTCAGCACCCATGGCGATGTGGCGGCGGTGGTGTTGCAGATCGTTCTGTTGGGCGCCGGTACCCTGGTGTATGCGCCCTACGTCAGGGCGATTCATCGCCAGTCCAGCGATGGCGGCACGGTGTACCTCAAATCCCTTGACATGACCTTTCGCGGTCTCGAGGAGAAAGGCCGTCTGCTGGAGTTCGATCCGGTGCTGGCCACTCACCAGACATTGGCCCGTCAGGCCGCTGAGTTGAACCGTATTCAACAGATCAGCGATTACGAGTTCTACCTTGAGTTTCAACCCCAAATCTCCACCCGCACCGGTTTGTGCACCGGGTGCGAGGCGCTGATGCGCGCCCGGGACAGCCAGGGCACGGTGCATTCGCCCTGGGAGTTCCTGCAATGGCTGGCGCACGCCAGGCTGATGCCGGACGTAGACGTGTGGGTGGCATCCCAGGCTGTGCGCCAGTATCAGAAATGGCAGAAGGTGGGTTTTGAACTGCCGATGACCATCAATATTTCCAGCACCACGCTCAAGGACGCCGCCTATGGCGACCGCCTGGTGGAAATTCTTCGCCAGGCCCGTGGGCAAGTTTCAGTGGAAATTACCGAAGACGCGCTGGTCAGCGACATCCCGGCCACCCGCCAGACCATCCAGAAGTTGCAGGCCATGGGCGCCAAGGTCTATCTGGATGATTTTGGCACTGGGTTTTCTGCGTTGAGCTATCTGCACCAGTTTCCTGTGGATTTCATCAAGATCGACCGCAGTTTTGTGGTTGCCCAGCATGACCCTAAAGGCGCCCAGGTGCTCACAGGTATGTTGCGGTTCTGCGAGGCCTTGGACCTGGGCGTGGTAGTGGAAGGGGTTGAGACGGCTGAGCAATTGGCCTTTTTGAGTAACGGGCCTGAGTTGTTTATCCAGGGCTGGTATTTCAGCAAGGCACTGCCTGGGGATCAGTTGCCGCGCTTTGTGCTTGAGCGCAGGGCGTTGGTCTGATGGCCGACGCTTATCTAACTGACGCCCTGCGGTCCAACTGTGGGAGCTGGCTTGCCTGCGATGACGGCCTGCCAGTCGACGCCTATCTACCTGACACCCCGCAGTCCAACTGTGGGAGCTGGCTTGCCTGCGATGACGCCCTGACAGCCGACGCTGTTATACCGTGTACATATCCATTCCTGCGGTCACGACCACTTAGGGTTCCGCTCTGACAGCGGGGCACTTTGGAAAAGAGCCGGAATGCCGGCCCAGCCCAAAGTAACCAAAGGGCTCTTGCCCCACCACTCGGAACCTCGCTTGGGCTCGGTGTGCCCGTAATCCGCCAGTGATTTGGGGGGGCGCTTCAGATCAAGAGCAAGATCAAGAGCGACTCGCTTCGCATCGTGGTTACCGCTGGCTGCTACGGAGTTGTGTAATACCTATTGTTTGGTGGCGCCAACCCCCCATCTCCAAGCCTTTGAAAGAATTTTCCTACAGGTGTTGACCTTGCCACTACGGGAACCTTTAGGCTTTTTTCCGAGTACGCCCAACCACAAAAACAAGATTCAGGGGTTATCAATGGATACTGCTGCCCTGCAACAACGCTCGGATTCCGATCTCTTCACCAACGCCTCGCGGCTGATGGTGAATGCCTTGGAACCCAGCGCCAACTACGCCCAAGTCACCCGCGCGCTGGAAGCGCTGCTCGCACTGACCCGGCAAGGCCTGGCGGGAGACGCCCAAGCTTATGCGCACTATCAGTCAGCCCTGCTGCAACTGCACCTCCCCGGTGACCCGCGCACCGAGCCGACCCGGCGCTGGATGGCCAGCGAGGTCTACCGCGTCGAAGATGAGTTCGCCGCCGACGTGCCGGGCTTTAAAGCGTTGCCGGCGGACGAGTTCCGTCAACAGGTCGACGCTGAAATCGCCGCACGCAGCCGGGTCAACCACCCGATGTCGGTGCACCTGTTCCAAGGTACGCCGCCGGTGCAGGATGTGCGCTTTTTCCTGGAGCATCACTGGACCCGTTCCTACAACTTCTACAGCCTGCTGGCCGAGTTGGCCTTTCGCTTCGAAGCGATCGAAGACGCCTCGGTGTTTTACCGCAACTTGTACGGCGAAGCAGGCGCTGAGACACCGGAGCGTTCGCACCCGGCGATGCTCGCCCATCTGATGGAGTATTTCGATATTCCGCTGGCCATCGATTTCCCCGCGCTGCATCCGCTGGAAAAGGCCTACCTGAATAATCGCATTCGCTGTGTGCGCCACACCGATGTCGCCTGGGGCCTTGCGCTGCTCTATGCGGTGGAGTCTGTCAGCTGCGTCAACCATCGGCGCATCTACGAGTTGTTGCAGCGCCTGGATGTACCGGCGCAGCCCAGCGAATTCCACCGCTTGCATGGCACCCAGGATGAGATCGACACCGAAGAAATGTGGGCACTGATTGCCAAGTTCGCCAGCGAGGAAGGCTTTCAACGCACGTTCATGCGCGCACTCAAGCGCCACTTCGAGATCAACAAGGCCTACTTCGACAGCCTGTGGCAGCAGATGCAGGCCCAACGCCTGTCTGCCTGAACGACCTGCGATCCAAAAACAAAAATAATGGAGCACATGATGAGCCCACGTAATTTTTCCCTGTCGCAATTGCAGAATATTCACACGGCCGAAGCCCGTCTGCTGGCGGAAGCCTTGAAACCGGACGCGACGTTCAATCGCATCGAAATTGCCGCCAATATGCTGCGCGCCCTGTGCGAGACCGGCCAACGTGGCGACGCCGCGAATGCAGCGCAGTGCCAGCAATTGCTGTACATCCTCTCGTTGAGCGACGACGTGGCCACCGCCTCGACCCGGCGCTGGCTGGCCAATGCCGTCTATAGCGTGCAAGAGCGTTTCATGCCGTCAGCCGACTTGGCATCGCCCTTGTCCGAGGCCGGTTTCCAGCAACGCCTGGAAGAGCAGATTGCCGCGCAGTCGCGGGAAAACCATCCGATGTCGCAGTATGTGTTTGAAGGCAAAGCCTCTCACGAGCAACTGCAGGTGTTTTTGCGCCACCAATGGTTCCGTACTTATCGCCTTTACCGGGACGCCGCCGACCTGCTGGTCAACCTGACTGACGTGGACGAGGCGGCTGCCCTGGCGCGTTATCTCTACGGCGAGTTGGGCGAAGAGGATGAGCAGCGTTCCCACCCGAAGCTGTTGGCCAAGCTGCTCGCCGCCGTGGGCCTGAATGCCGATTTCGAGGCCCTCTCGACGATGCCCGAGGAAATCGCCTACCTCAACAACCGCGCACGCTGTTTCCGCAACCCCGATGTCGGCTGGGGCCTGGCGGTGTTCTACATCACCGAACTGGTGGTGCCCGGTAACCACGGCAAGCTGTACAACGCCCTGCGCAACGCGGGCTTGAGCCAGGATGACGCGGAGTACTACGAAGTGCACATCAGCCTGGTGCCGCCGCGGGCCAAGCGTGAATGGGCACTGATCTCACGGCGTATTCCGGACCTGGGGTTCCAGAATGCGTTCCTGACGTCTCTGGCCGAGCACTTCCGGCTGGAGCGGGCTTATTACGATGCAGTCTGGGAAGAAGTACAACGCGTGAAGTAGCCCTCCCTGGACAACCCGAGTAACCCGACATGCCAAGTCATATCACTGAATCCCGTATCCACGGGGGCGCTTACTCGTCCCCGGAATTTGCTGCAATCTTCTCTGATGCCAATCAGGTGCAGAAGTGGCTCGATGTTGAAACAGCGCTGGCGGCGACCCAGGCGCAGATGGGCCTCATCCCCCACGAGGCCGCCCGGGAGATTGCCCGGGTAGCCAGCGTGGAACTGCTGGACCTCGATGCGTTGGGGCGCGAGGGCCTGGAAACCGGGCACATCCTGGTGCCGACCCTGCGCGCCTTGCAGGGGTTATGCGCCGATGGGCTGGGCGAATACGTGCATTACGGCGTGACCACCCAGGACATCCTCGACACCGGCCTCATCCTGCAAATCCGCGATGCCTGGGGCCTGGTAGTGCAGCGTTTGCGCGGGATCCGCGGGCATCTGCTCACGCTCGCCCTGCGCCATAAGCACACGGCGATGGTCGCCAGAACCCATGGCCAACACGCATTGCCCACCACGTTCGGCTACAAGGTGGCGGTGTGGGTCGATGAGATTGATCGACACCTTGAACGCTTTGACGAAGCCTACGCCCGGGTGATGGTCGGCAACCTGACCGGCGCCGTGGGCACCCTGGCCGGGCTTGGCCCGCAGGGTTTGGACGTGCAGCGCCGCACCCTGGAAAGCCTCGGCCTGGCGGCGCCGTTGACCAGTTGGCACAGCGCCCGCGACCGCATCCTGGAAGCGGCGTGGCTGCTGGTGCAGGCGTCGGCGACGTTGGGGCGTGTCGCCAATGAGATCTACCACCTGCAGCGCACCGAGATCGACGAAGTGCGCGAGGGGCGGCGAGCCGGGCAAGTGGGGAGTAGCACCATGCCCCACAAGCAAAACCCGTCGACGGTGGACTTGATCAGCGCGCTGTCACGGCTGGTACGTGCGCAGATGGTTGCGCTGACCGATGCGGCTTTCCAGATGCACGAGCGTGACGGCACCACCTGGCGCATCGAATGGGCGGCCTTACCCGAGCTGTTCATTTACGCCGGTGCGTTGCTCGCTCGTATGGAAGGCTTGCTGCTGGCGGGGTTGGAGGTGCGTGAAGCGCGCATGCGCAGCAACCTGGACTTGTTGGGCGGGCTGATCCTGTCGGAGCGCGTGATGCTTGCGCTGGCGCCTCGGTGTGGCAAGCAGACGGCCCATCACCTGGTGCACGACATCGCCCTGCAGGCCCAAGACGCGGGCGTTTGCTTTCGCGACGCGCTGCTTGGCGACCCTCGGCTGCGCGGTTGTTTCAGCCCACAAATGCTCGATGACTTGCTTGACCCGACGGCCTACACAGGGCTGGCGGCCGAAATGGTCGATCTGGTGGCAACTAAAGCACGACCTCGCGCTTCAGGCGATGGCGCTGAAGCACTGATGGCAACCCAAGGCAATACCAATCAGTCCCTGTACGCTACGGAGGGTATGTGATGGATGCGCAAACTTTGGAAACGACAGCTCGTGCGTCTTGCACCGCACGTTCGGACCACCCAGGTTTTGATCATGACGGCGAGCAATGCCGCCACGAACACAGCCACATCCTCGATTCGAAAACCCACGGTTCGGGTTATGCCGGCCCGCAGAGCCGCAAGATTTTTTGCAGTCATTGTCGCCTGCAACGCTGGCTGGACGTGGAAGCCGCGCTGGCCATGGCGCAGGCCGATGTCAACATCATCCCGCGCGAGGCGGCCCTGGAGATCGAAAAGGCCGCGTTGCTATCGGGCATCAATGTGCGCCAACTGGCCGAGGGTGTGGTTGCCACTGGGCATTCGCTGATGCCATTGCTGAGCGCCCTGCAAAAAAATTGCAGCCCCAGTGCCCGTGAATACGTGCATTACGGCGCTACCACCCAAGACATACAGGACACCGCCCAGTCCCTGGAGATGCGCGATGTGCTTGATGCGATGGACCAGGCCCTGGAGACTTTGCTGGGTAAGTTGTCGACCCTGGCCGATGCGCACCGTGACTCGCTGATGGTCGCCAGGACCCACTCGATTCCCGCCTTGCCGACCACCTTCGGGCTGAAGGTCGCTGGCTGGATCGATGAGCTGTTGCGCCACCAGCAGCGCTTGGCCGAAGCCCGCCAGCGTGTACTGGTGGTGCAACTGTTCGGCGGGGTCGGCACCATGGCGGCGTTCGGCCCGGACGCCATGCCGATGCTGGAGCGTTTTGCCCAGCGCTTGTCGCTGCAAGTGCCCCTGACGGGCTGGCATGTGTCCCGTGACCGCGTTGCGGAGTTCGTCAGCACCCTGGCCATGGTTACCGCCTCGTTGGCCCGCGTAGCCGATGAAATCCGTACGCTCAATCGCTGGGAAATCGCTGAAGTGGAAGTGGGCTGGAGCGACCAGCAGATCGGCAGCAGCACCATGCCGCACAAACGCAACCCCGAAGGCTGCGAGCAGGTGGTGGTGTTGGCGCGGCTGGCCAAGGCCCAGGTCATGCTCGCGCTGGACGCGATGATTCTTGAGCATGAGCGCGATTACCGCGGTACGCGGCTGGAGTGGTGCGCGGTCGCGGACGTTTCCCACTACGCATTGATGGCGCTCTCGATTCTGACCGAGACCATCGACGGGCTCACCGTGAATGTGCAGAAGATGGAAGGCACCGCCCAGGCGTATGGCGATGCCATCTGCACCGAAGCGGTGGTGTTCGAAATGGCGCGCAAGCTGGGCAAGAGCAGCGCCTACCAGATCATCTTCGAAGTATCCCAGGCCAGCCAGCGCAATCACGTGTCGATCCGCGAGGCAATCGAGGCCGATGCGCGGGTGCTTGCTGTCATGAGTGACGGCGCCCTGGCACGGTTGTTCGAGCCCAGGACCCACCTGGGCATGTCCGAGCGCATCGTTGACAACGTGCTGGCCAAACTCGCCGGCCACTGATCCCTTAACAGACTTGCAAATTCATCAAGGAGCGACAGATGTCCAACGTTATGGAAGTTGATAAAGCCAAGGTCCAACAGTTCTCGGCGCGGATCATGGAGGATTACGGCAACACGCTGCGCGGTGCCATGCTCTACATCGGCGACCAACTCGGCTTGTTCAAGGCATTGGCCGACGGCCAGGCGGTGACCCTGGAAGAGTTGGCGCACAAGACTGGCTACAACGCGCGTTACTTGCGCGAATGGCTGGGCAGCATGGCCACCGGCAATTATGTGACCTACGACGCGCAAACCCGCCGCTACCAGATGCCGGCTGAATTTGTGCCCGTGCTGGCCGATGAAGACTCGCCGTATTTCGCCGGCGGCATCATTCAGCTGAGCGTGCCGTTCGTGAGCATGGCACCCAAGGTCATCGAAGCCTTCCGCCATGGTGGTGGCTGCGCTGAAGAGGCGTTCCCGCTGGAAACCTGGAAAGGCATGGAGCGCATGACCATGCCCTGGTACAAGCATTACCTGGTCCAGCACTGGATTCCATCCCTGGATGGCGTCGAAGAGAAGCTCAAGACCGGCGGCAGTGTCCTGGATTTTGGCTGCGGTGCGGGCCTGGCGGCGATCACCATGGCCAAGGCCTATCCTGAGGCGCGCATTGTCGGCTGCGATTTCCACCTGCCTTCCATCGAGTTGGCGCGGGCCAACGCCGAGGCGGCCGGCGTGGGTGACCGGGTGCAATTCGAGGTGAACGACTCCGATGCCTTGCGCGGCCAGCAATTCGACTTCGTGACCACCTTTGTGGTGATCCACGATGCCACCGACCCTCAGCAGATGCTCAAGGATTTGCGCGCCGCCACGGCCGAAGACGGTACCTACCTGATGGTGGAGCTCAACCTGTCCGAGGAACTGCACGAGAACATGAACCTGTTCGGGCGCGTCATGTACCCGCAGAGCACCCTCTATTGCATGACCTGTTCGCTGTCCCACGGTGGGGCAGGGCTGG
Source organism: Pseudomonas sp. CCI1.1 (assembly GCF_034348165.1). Taxonomy (NCBI): domain Bacteria; kingdom Pseudomonadati; phylum Pseudomonadota; class Gammaproteobacteria; order Pseudomonadales; family Pseudomonadaceae; genus Pseudomonas; species Pseudomonas sp. CCI1.1. The sequence goes on along the minus strand of NZ_CP133780.1, from coordinate 1,567,349 downwards.
GGGCGTTCATGGGCGAGAAGCGTGCCCGCCAGATGGCTGAGGCAGCCGGGTTCAGCCGCTTTCGTAAAGTGCCTTCGCAGTGGCCACCGATGCCGGCGCTGTTCGAACTCAAGCCTTGATAGAAAGCATCCGCGAGTCGCTTTGCGCAGTAAGGCAATTTAATGGCCCCTTTGTAACAAAATCCTCGCCAAAATCACTTTTATTTTCAGGTGGTTAGGTGAGGATGCAAATGCGCTCTGTGGGAATGATGCTGATTGCCTGCTCCCTGGCCGGCGGCGCGACTGTCGCGCAGGCCAGGGAATTGCGCGAGGGTGACAAGTACATGTGCAGTTGGGGCGCAGGCACGGCCGCCAGGGCCCAGGAACTCAAGTTATCCGGCGTTTCGCTGTACGCGGCCCGGCAGAAGATCCAGACCCTCAAGTTCAGCAAATCGTGGATGCGCATGATGGCCATGGGGATCACCGAGCAGACCTATGACAGCCGCTCAAGGCTCAAGCCCGAGGCGATTCGTCAGAGCTTTTATCAGGATTGCCTGCGCTACAAGGTGGCGCGCAAGTAATTTGTAGCCGACTCACAGGGAGTGAGCGTGGATCACCCTTTGTCTGAAAAACCCTTCTACCTAGTAGTTTTGACAGTAGACGGCATGAAATCTGGGGGAGCTCAATACGGGAGCACATCAACACAGGAGCACCTCATGAGCATACTTAAGATCAAAGCCACAAGTCGGCGCATCACCCATACCTCGGGGTTACTGTTACTGGCGTTGCTGGTGAGCGCGTGCAGTACCGAAATAAATCCCGAGCAACGTGGCGTAAGTTCCGCAAAGAACGTGCCTGACCCTCCCTGTACGGTCGCAGGATATTTCAAGAGTAATGAACCTGGAAAATACTACCAGTGCATATACAGCTCAGCGCAGGGAAGATGGCTTAAAAAGCTTTTTTCATGTCCTTCAGGGCAAAACTTTGATGAAGTCGCGCAAAAGTGCAAATAGCACTTCGCACTCGGTTATCCCACCGCTACACCTTCACCCGCATCGTTGGTGCTGTGGTGATGGTCGGTTTGTTTCCCGCGCCGTACTCACGCAAACACGTTAACGTCCAAAGACCACAAAAAGCAGATCCGCTTAATACGGATCTGCTTTGTCGACCAGCGCCTCTTCTGGCTATACACTTATTTTTTGGACACGAATAGAGTCAAGCTGGGTATTGCCACCATCAAACCTTATATCCAGCTGTATGTTTTCCCCAGCATAAACCGGCCCTATCACTTGCGTCACCCAACTACTCGACGCAGAGGTGGTGAAATATTGAGAGGTGCCGCCAGGGCCACGTAACCATACATAGTTGGTAGTTGCCGCAGTCGCATGACGATACCTAACCGTTATCTGGTATCCCCCCGCACCTGCGCCAGGAAACGCTTTTGTGCAACCCAAATAATATCGAGTCGGCGCGACCAGATAAAACTCCGTACCCGATACCTGCACCTGAATAGGCACACCGCTATTCAATGGCTCCCAACCATTGCGATTAAAATTATCGAAGTCAGTCATATCGTCCAATATAGGGGGGGCGTTCTCAACAATGTAGTTGGTTGAACGCAGGGGTATGCTTTTAGAACGATCAATGTCGCCGCTATACGCCACATCGCACGATATTGTTATGTTATGACCACGAGGCACAGCCTGTAGCCAGCTGCGCACTACCGATTTGTTCCTCAACCCATTGGCAGCTTCCTGCTGGGTGATGACTTCTCCGCTCGCGGTGAGAACATCGAGCGGCGCCATCTGTGCACTGCGACAAGTGATCCATACACGTTGCCTGGCAGCGCTTAACGCCCATTTAATAATTGAGGCCAGCCCATCGCCGACAAAAGTTCTCAAGTCTAGGACATCACCGGGCGCAATATTATTGATCAATGGCTGTGGTAAATCGGCGGGCTGTATCGTATCGACCCTCACCGTCTGCACCTGTGACGGAATCGGGACCGTCACACCCGGCCGTTCTACCGAATACTTCAAGCACACGGTACTGTTCACACTGCGGTGCAAGACCTTGACCGAGGTCAGGTTGAACACCACCGTGCCCCCATCCAACCCATTCTCGACCGCCGTATGGTGGGTACCATCGGCAAAAATCCATTCAAACGTTATGCGATCCCGATTGCTCATACCGGTGTAGCGAACAGTGACCGTCGTATTGTGCTCAATCGGCAGCGGGTCCACCGTCACGTTCGGCCCGGTGTCGGTGGTGCCATTGATAAACGGGTGGGGCAACACGCCCGGCAGGGACTGGATGGTGTAGTGGCGCTCGCGGAACAACACCGCATTGGCCTTGTTGAAACTGCGGTCAAAGCAGACCCAGAAACGGACGGTTAATAGCGTTCCATCCTTGAGCTTGCGCAGTTCGTCCACGGGGGTCGGTGGCAGGATCCCAGTGCGTTCGCCTTCTTCGGTCACGAGGTTGTTGGTGTAGGTGGCCTCGAAGTATGGCGTCTCTGGAACGGTATCATAGGTGCCGCTGTACTCCATCCAGATGCGCTGAGCCCGATGAATGAAGTGCCAGATATTGATCATCGTGCGCTCGGTTCCATTCAACTTGGAGGTCTCGAGCACCGGGGCGTCTCCAATCCCTTCGATGGTCGGGATCGGCAAGGTGGTCAGGTTGAGCAGCAGCAGGTCGAGGATTGGAGAAGGTGTTTCTCGTCCGTTACGTATGAGGAAGTATTGCACGTTGATCCGTTGGCCAAATGGCGCAATATTGGCGCCCACGACTTCAGGCGGGACGGTGAAGTCCACGGTTTTACGGGGGTTGCCGTCTTGGGTTTCACAGTGGCTGCCGATGTCGGGAATGCCGGTCCAGCACGCTCGGATACGGTCGGTCGGTAGCATCTGCGCGAAGGTGACCCGAATGGTCGCACCGGCGGTAACCGCTTCCGGTGCCAATTGGTCGGGGGCTTTGGATGCTTCGAGGACTTCCGGGCAAGGCAGGTCACCCAGCGCCTTACCGACAGTCACTTCGAGTATTTCAGAGCGCAGGGTGCGCCCACCATTCGCGGGGATCATTGAATAGCTCAAGCGAATCACGCCGCCCAGGTTGGTGTCGGCGTAGTGCCGATCCAGCGAAAAGTGCACTGGACTTCCTGCGGTGGCGGGATTCAGGCGGATGTCACCCTGGGTGCTGCCGTCCACAGCCGTCCCTGTCAGGCGCCATGTAAAGACATCGCCATCGTAAGTTTCAGCGTAGGGCAGCGTGATGTCGAGCTGGCCAAACAAGTCATCTGGGTCTAGGTTGTCGTCCTCATCGACCCGGTCGATTTCCGGCCTTGGCATTTCGGCAATACGCTCGCCGAACCGCACATACGTCGACTCCGACTCGCGGATGGCCTGCGTCCCTGTACCCAATGCCCGCATGAGGCCGTCGTCTACCGTGTAGAAAACCCGCACATCGCCCAGCCCGATAAATCGAGCGAAGTTGGCTTGGGTTACGGTACGAAAACGGGTGGGCGGTGGTGGAGCGCCTGCGTTATGGCGTTGTTCGTATTCAACGAGCCCGCCACCCGGTAGAACAGCCTCCAGCCGCAGCCTGACCAGATTATCCGGATCGTAGGGCGTATAGGCCGGGTTCGGATAATTAATGGTGATGTAAGGCTCTTCGGGGTCAATCAAGCCGGCATCGGCCTGCACCACCGTGACTGCCGGCATGTCCGCAATCGTGCCAGAGATCAGGATCGTCAGGGATTGGGACTTGGCCAGTAAGGTGCCCAGCGGGAACTCAAGCCGCCAGGTGATCTTCATCGAGCCTTGGATCAATTGTTTGATGGTGTCGTCATCGACAGGAAACGAAGTCGGCCAACCCGGGTCCGCGCGCTGATCGGTCAGATCGAGTTCAAACGTTGACTCATCGGCGTGAGTACCACTCAAGGTTGCAATGACGCGAGTATTCGCCGGGACAAAACGGCCATCCGGAAGCTGAAAAGGCGTGACTACCTGAACAGCAAAGAATTTCCCTGCATCCTGATCATAATTGACCGAGGTGACCGAGGTGGAGCCGACGAGGAAGCGCGCCCGCCTGAGCAGGCTGGGGTCAAGCTCGGCCTGTACATGCACGGCCTGAGAAAAGTGCTCGACATGCCCGGAGCGGTTTTCCACTTCATCGAGCACCTGATAACGTATCGGTAGGAGGCCGCTGCCGGTGCCGATGACGCTTGCCGGAACTTCCACTTCAATCGGCTTTGCCCCGCTGGCGTGGTCGTCATCGAGTTGGAAAACCACCACCTGCGCGATCGTGTCCCAATACAAAAGAATCTTGTCTCGCACACGTTTACCGGGGTAATCGAGCGTGAACACTACGCCTTGGGCGGCGCGCTCCGGAGTCAAGACTGCGCCGGGCGCTGCGAGGTCGTCCGGCAAGCTGAGCAGCAATTTGTCGTGGTACCCCAGCCCGGGCTGTTCATCCAGGCCAGGTCGCGTGTCCTTGACGAAGACAGTCAGCTCATCTGATGTACTTGGCGTGCCAGGGCCATTACGGACAACGCGTACAAACACAGGAAAGGATAGCCCCCGCGGTATACTTTCCTCGTTGATGGCCAGTTGAAAAAAGTTTTTGCCTGTTTCCTCTGGTTTGACGGTGTGAAAGCCCAGGCGCAACGTACGGCTGCCGTGGAAGTACTCGCAGGTATCACCCGCTTGCAAATTAATCCAGCGCAAAATGGTTACATATAGATAAGTATCGAGATGCCGCACGCCTAGGCCCCTGTCAGCCCCAACCACGTTGAGCACCGGGTTCGAGTAGGCCGGCGGGTCGAGATCATTGCGGGGAGTGGATGAGCTTCGCGCTACCGGAAAGCGCTCCTCGGGGGCATGTAATTTGGACATGGCTGAACTCCTTGGCTGGGGCCTGGACGGCTATGGAACAAGGAAATCAGACGCTTGAAGGGGATGGGCGTCTAGCTGTCAGAATTGACAGTGGCGACAAACGGTAACGCACTGATAGTTTGAAGGTCGTCCATGCCACGAACAGGGGGCATGGTGAATCCCGTTAAAAAAGATATGGAGGTGGTGAGGGTAGTGTCAATCGCAGCTCTTCAAAGAGCTGTTTACAAAACCACGACAAACCCCGTGTGAGTATTTGCATACAATTGCGCACTTCTTCATGGAGGCCGGTATGCAAGTACTGATTCGAACGGCAACACCTGATGACGTCGACACGCTGTGCGCGATTCGCACCTCGGTGGTGCAAAACCACCTGAGCCTTGAACAGATGGCTGGCCTGGGGATTACCCCGCAGGTATTGAGCGACACGTTGCGCGCAGCACCTTGTGGCTGGATCGCGGAAGTGGACGGCCAGGCGGCGGGGTTTTCCATGGTCGACCTGGATGAAGGTGAAGTGTTCGCGATGTTCGTGCTGCCATCCCACGAGAAGCTTGGCCTGGGCCGTCAACTGATGGCGGTGGCCGAGGCGGCCCTGTTTGAGCGCCACGACACGGCGTACCTGGTGACTGATGGGCGTGATGAGATCCGGGCCAATGGGTTCTATCAGCGCCTGGGCTGGTCTGTCGTGGGCCCGGTCGATGGAGATGATGTGCGTTATGAAAAGAGCAGGGCGCCATAAGGCCATGAATGCCCCAGCGCCTTCATCGTCCAACAGCTTGCGCTACTTCGCGGCGGGCGTGCTGGTTGTCGCCGTGTTACTGGGGTTCTATTTTGTTCAGCTCAACGCCAAGGTCGACCGCCAACGTGAAGAAGCCGCTGAACGTTTGGCGCTGTGTCGTCACCTGGAGGCTGTGGTGGGCGCCACCGCTTCGAGTCGTGAGGCCCTTCAAGAAACGTGCAAGCAATTAAGTGAACAATTACTTAAAAGTACGGCACCGGATTAATAACCCTTTTTTAAACGTGGGTTTATGCCCGTTACTTGCACCAAAAAGTAGCACGACTGCCGCCTTCCACCTTAAAAAACATGTGGTTATTGAATGACTTACGACGCTTTCAATCCGACGAAAGGATTAAAATAATCTTGTTACATGTTTTTACAATCGCTACTATAGCCGGGCGTTCACCTCCCACGGTTTATGCATTTTTAAATCCCAAGTTTCCATCAGCTACTTGGGATTTTTTTTGCCCGCGATTTAATCTCGGCCTGTCGTTCATGGCCGGTTACGCCCGACAAAGTGAGGGCTGGTTAACACTGTTGCATTAAATGTCCGGTGGCCGGCAAAACCTTATCTATGCTGCTTGCATCGCCTCAATCGGGTAGAACCCAGGGACGGGGGGCTGATCATGATTTCCATCACCGAATTCAACCGCATCATGGCTTCAGGCTTCCTGCCGCTTGCGTGTGAGTGCTGCCTTAACAGCGACGGCTCACTGCGCATCAGCGTGTTCGAGCCTGCGTCCGGTCGTGTCGACTTGCTGCTGACCCGCGTATCGCCCGAGGGCCTGGACAGCATCCGTGCCATCGCCAACCTGATTGGTGAGTTGCGTGCCGAGATAAAGGCCGGGCGCCGCGGGTTCGCGGCGGTGGGTTAGCGGCTGTCCAGGGCGTCAGAGGCGCCGCAGGAAGGATTTGACGATGTGGCGGGTGGCGTCTGTGGTGTCCAGCTCGTCCAGGGCGCTGTAGGCATACCACTGGCAATCGACAATCTCATTGCACGGCCGTGCCTCGTCGATATTGACCACCGAGGCCTCAAACACATGGTGGACGGTGTCGCGGGCCTTGAGCTCTTGCAGGTACAGCAAGCCGTCCACGTTTAACCCGGTTTCTTCTTCCAGTTCGCGTTCCGCCGCGCCGACAGGGCGCTCGTGCGCTTCGACTTTCCCGCCGGGCAATGCCCATTTTGATCTGGCCTTGCGCACGAAGAGGATATGCCCCTCATGTTCGCAAATGACGGTTGCCCTAATTTTCATCGAATGTGCCCCCGCGCCGAATGAGTGTCATAAAAGTGTAATGCAATTGTCATGCTAAGTGGTTATGGCGCGCCAGGGCCGGTATGTGGATACTGCCCGATTGACGAATACGACCGAGGACATTAGATGAAGACCATACGCTGGGGCATGATCGGCTGTGGCAGTGTCACTGAATTGAAGAGTGGACCGGCTTTCTATAAAGCGCCAGGTTCGGCCTTGGTCGCCGTGATGGGGCGGCGTGCCGAGGCGGTGCGCGATTACGCGGCGCGCCATGGTATTGCCCGTTGTTATACCGATGCCCAGGCCTTGATCGACGACCCCGAGGTGGATGCGGTCTACATCGCCACGCCACCCGACAGCCATCTTGAATACGCCTTGAGGGTGGCGGCGGCGGGCAAGCATTGCTGCGTCGAAAAGCCGATGTCGCTGAATGCTGAACAGAGCGCGTTGATGCAGCGCACATTCGAGCGCGCCGGGCTGCATCTGTTTGTCTCCTACTACCGGCGTTCATTGCCACGCTTTCAGCAAGTGCGCACCTGGCTGCAGGAAGGCCGTATCGGTGAGTTGCGTCACCTGACCTGGACCTTGTGCAAACCCGCTGCCGTTACAGACACCGACGCCAGCAATTGGCGCACCGACCCGGCCATTGCCGGTGGCGGCTACTTTGCCGACCTGGCCAGCCATGGGTTCGACCTGTTCCAGTACCTGGCCGGGGACATCGTCGAGGTCTCAGGCTTTTCCGCACGACAGGCAGGACGCTACGCGGCAGAAGACGCAGTGACGGCCTGCTGGACATTTGCCAGCGGTGCATTGGGCATGGGCTGCTGGAATTTTGTGGCGGACCGCCGCGAAGACCGGGTCGAACTGATCGGCAGTCGCGGCCGTATTCAATTTTCGGTGTTCGACGACCAGCCGCTGCGTCTTGAAGGCGAGACCACCGAGGTGTTGGAAGTGCCGTGTCACACCCATATTCAATGGCACCACGTCCTGAACATGAACGCGCATATTCGTGGCGAGGCCGAGCATCCGTCGCTGGCCATCGAAGCGCTGAAGACCGATATCATCCTGGACAAGGTGTTACACCGTTATTCCCAGCATCCCTAGCCGTGGCAATAGCGTAAGGCTTCACTCTTTTAAAGGAATACCGGGATGAAATACTGGATGGTGGTGTGGCTGCTGATCGCCACCGCGACAACGGCGGCGCCACGCAGCCAAGGGCAGGCGGGTGAGTTTGATTTCTATGTGCTATCGCTCTCGTGGTCACCCACGTTTTGCCTCACGCACCCAGGCAACGAGCAATGCTCAGGTAAAGGCTACGGCTTTGTGCTGCATGGCTTGTGGCCGCAATACGCGCGGGGAGGGTGGCCGGCGTCCTGTACACCGCAGGTGCGCTTGAGCGAGGCAGAAATGGACAAGGGCGCGGCGCTGTTTCCTACCCGCGCGCTGCTCAAGCATGAGTGGGCCAAGCATGGCACCTGCAGTGGGCTGGAGCCGTTGGAATATCTGGAGAAGACCGATGTGGCGCTCGGTGCGGTTGCCATTCCGCAGCAACTGCAGCCGTTCAATACGCCGCCTTCATTGCCGGCCAGTGAGATCGAGGCGCTGTTTCGCGCGAGCAACCCGCGTATGGGTAACCACGGGATGGCGGTGATCTGCAAGGGAAAGGTGTTGTCGGAGGTACGGGTGTGCCTGACCAAGGACCTGGCCTTTGCCGGTTGCCCGCGCAGTGTGAAAAGCCAATGCCGTGGGGGCGGTATTCGTATTCCCGCGCAGCGTTGAGCCGTGCAATCGCCTAGAACTCGCCGGAATACTTCACCGCAGCTGCAGCGCGCGAGGGGACATTCAGGCTGCGCAACAATGACGACACATGGATACGTACGGTAAACGGCGAGATATTCAGGGCCTTGGCAATTTCCTTGTTGGTCTTGCCCTGGGCAATCAGGCGCAGCACTTCCTGCTGGCGGGTGGTGAGGGTGTGGGTGTCGAGGGGCAGCAGGCCTGAAGGGGCGAATTTGACCAGCACTTCGCCTTCGCGGATCGCCAGCAGCGCCTGGCCGATCTCGTCCGGGGCGATGTTCTTGCCGATAAAACCGTCGGCGCCCAAGGCCATGACCTGTTCGATCAGCGCGGGGTCATCGACCATCGACACCAGGACCAAGGTGGTGCGCTTCAGTTGCTGGCGCAGTTCGGCCAGTTGGCTGATGCAGGTCAGGCCGGGAAAGCGCAAATCGAGGATCAAGGTATCGACCTCGCCCGCTTCGCACAGCAACGCATTCACCGTGGCCAGGTCGCCGGCCTCCTGCACCACCGCGCCCGGCAGCAGGCGCTGCACGGTGCGCGTCATGCCTTCGCGAAACATGGGGTGGTCGTCGGCGATGATGATTCGGCCGGTCATGGCGAGCTCCTTCCTGGGGCAAGGTTGTGTCGAGGCATGCTAATTTATTTACCGCCGATGTAGGAGCGAGCTTGCTCGTGAAGCACGCACAGGCACCGCGTACTCCCAGGTCAAACGCGTTATCGTTGACGTTTTTCGCGAGCAAGCTCGCTCCTTCAGATGATAGGTCAAGGATATGACGATGAGCCCCGAGACTAACTCCGAACTCGATCAGGCTAACCTGCGCATCGTGGTGGCCAGCATCGCTATCGTTTACATCGGCGTGCTGGGCTTTTTGCCTGGGCAGTCGCTGGACACTTATCTGCCGGTGATCCTGTATATCTTGCTGTTCCTGCTGGCGTCCATCGTGCTTCGCCAAGTGATCGCACGCTGGCCCGGGCATTATCCGGCGCGGCGGATCTTTGGCATGATCCACGACTACACGGGCACTTCGTTCGGCCTGGTGGTAGGCGGTGAGGCGGCATTGCCGCTGTATGCGGTGATGGTCTGGGTGAACCTGGGCAACGGCATGCGCTACGGTTCGCGCTACCTGGCAATTGCGACGGGGCTGGCGTTGCTGGCGCTGTTGATCGTGTACCAACTCACGCCGCTGTGGCAGGCACAACCATTCATGGTGCTGATGCTGATGATCACCAGCACGGTGATCCCGGTGTATGCCCATATCCTGTTGGAGCGCACGCGCAAGGCCTCCGAGCAGGCGATCGCCGCCAACCTGGAAAAATCCCGTTTTCTCGCCCAGGCCAGCCATGACCTGCGCCAGCCGATCCACTCCATTGGCCTGTTTACCGCCTGCCTGCGCGAAGCCCGTTTGGGCGAGGACGAACAGCGCTTGGTGGACAATATCGACCGCTCGCTGCTTAACGTCTCGCAATTGTTCCGCTCGATTCTCGACCTCTACACCCTCGACAACGGGCGCCTGTTGCCCAAATACCAAGTGATCCACCTGGGCGACTTCCTTGCCGACCTCGTGCGCCAGAACGCCGAGGCTGCTCGCTGGGCGGGCGTGGAGCTGCGCCTGCGCCCCTGTGCCCACTGGGTGCTGGTTGATCCGGCCATGCTGGCGACCATGGTGCAGAACCTGCTCTCCAATTGCTTCAAGTACGGGGCGCAACGACCGGTGCTGATTGGCGTGCGCATGCGTGATGACGGCGTGGTGGTGCAGGTGCACGACCAGGGGCGGGGGATTGCCAAGGAGCATCTGTCAAAGGTCTTCGAAGAGTTTTATCGCGTGCGCCAACTGCGTGACAAGGACGTCGAAGGTGTGGGCCTTGGGCTGTCCATCGTCAAGCGCCTGGGGCAATTGATGGGGTTGCAGGTGAGCCTGCGTTCGCGGGTCGGCCATGGCACCTCAGTAAGCCTGCATGGCCTAGCCTTGGCCACCGCGCCGCGTCAACCGGCCTTGCGCGACGATGCACGCCAAGCCGGGCTGCTCACCGGCCTTAAGGTGTGCCTGGTGGAAGATGACTACAACGTGCTGCTCGCCACCCAGGCCCTGCTGGAGCGCTGGGGGTGCCAAGTGCAGGCCGAGTCCACGGGGCAGGGTTTGGTCAGTGACTGCGACATCATCGTTGCCGACTATGACCTGGGCAACCACGCCACGGGCATCGAATGCATCGACCAGTTACGCCAGCAACGCGGCTGGGCGGTGCCAGCGCTGATCCTTACCGGGCACGACGTGGAGAAAATCCAGGCCGCGTTGCACGATCGTCAGATCGCTATTTTGTCCAAACCGGTACGCCCTGCGGAACTGCGCGGCACTCTGCGAGCGCTCAGCCAGGAAAATATTACTGCATGAACGGCGTCAACCCATTGCCTTTGGCGCCCTTGGGCATGCAGTAGGCCGCGGGCTTCATCAGGCCGAAGCTGGCAATCGCGAACGCGCCGCCGCTGGCACCACTGGGCACGGAGCAGTTGTACTCGCCGGAGGCTGTGTTAGCGACGTAGTAGGTGGTCATGGAGTCGCTGCGCACATTGGAGATACGTTTTACCGGCTCGCCCAGATTGGTTTCCGACAGCTTCTTGAGATGATCTTCGGTGGGCTTGATATTGCTGCAACCGGCGACGCCGATGATCAAGGCGCCCAGCAGGGCAAAGCGAGTGACAGGGGAGTAGAGTTTCATGGTGCTTCTTCCTTGGGGTTGTTTTGGTTTTTCCAACGCGCAACGAACCCGCGCGCACGGAATGCGCGGTGTGGGTTAGAGCGTTGGAAGTGCCGCGGAATATAGCGCTGCCGTGAGGTAGGGTCGATTAGCACAAATGGGCTAATGGCAGTTTGAGGTCACGGAAGGAGCTTGCGATGCTGGAGATAAAACGTGCCACGCCGGACGACGCCGAGCGTGCGTTTGAGATTCGTCGCGAGGCCATTCGCGGCCAATGCATTGGCGCCTATAGCGCTGAACAAATGGCGCTCTGGACCCGAGGTCGCGCCAGTGATGGCTACGGCGCGCTGATGGAAAAACAGTTCTACATGGGATGGTTCAATGGCAAACCAGTCGTCACTGGCATGCTGGATCTTGCCAGCCATGAAATCGGAGCCTTGTTTGTATTGCCCCTATTCAGCGGGCGAGGGTTTGGCAAAGTGATGCTTGCTCACTTGGAGCGTATGGCGCAGCAGCGGGCGATTGAACAGGTTGTGCTGGATGCGACACTGAACGCGGTGAGTTTTTATAGAGCGTGCGGGTATGTGGGCGATGAGCAGGCGGTGTACCGCTCGCCGTCCGGGTTGGTGCTGGCGTGTGTACCGATGGTGAAGCGGTTGCGGGTTATGAGTCCCGTTTGAATGCAGCGCGCAATTGCTCGATCACAGGCTCTATCCCTGGCCCTTGAATCGGCGGCGGGGTGAGGCTCTCGCCAAACTCGCGCCATACGAACAGGGTCAGTTCAGCGCCATCGGTCATGGGTTCGAGGGGGGGCGTCCCGAAAGCGTTCAGCGAGCGATAGCGTTCGTCCCGCCAGAACGCTTGCTCTACCCAGTCATAGACGGGGATGCAATGAAAATGCAGCGGTAAGCCCGGCACATGGCCGTAACGGCTGATATACAGCCATTTTGGCTGGAGCTGGGTTTGCATCACCCGCTGGATATTGGCGAGCAGGCCGCCCAGTTCGGCCAGAGCGGCTTCAGGCATGTCGGGGAGGGCGTCAATCGGCGCCCTGGCGCCCAGCATCAGGTAACCGGGCAGCTTTGAGGTCAGGTGGTGGTTGAGCTGCCAGTGCTCGGTCTGGTGAAGGATAAAGGCTGGGTTGATTTGCATGCGCACGGGTCCCTGTGGGTTGGAGTGGCAGGATACCAAGGGTGAGGCGGTGTCATCCCCTCCAAGTGGCCACGCGCTGTACCTGTGGCGAGGGCGCTTGCTCCCGTGACGCCCCACGATCCAAATGTGGGAGCTGGCTTGCCTGCGAAAGCGGTGGTTCAGTTAAAGATGCAGTGGCTGACACGCCGCCTTCGCGGGCAAGCCCGCTCCCACTGGGGACCGGTGCCAGGCGTAGATCCTTTGGGCGATGCATGACCAATGTGGAAGCCAGCTCCCATAGTTTGATCGTGGGGGCATCCATCAGATCAGCGTTCGTTTCTGAAGCGCCCAGGGGCATTTTGTTCAATACGCTCATCGCCCGGCGCGTTACCGTGATCTCAGCATCGTTGGCATCACACAAGGAACTGTAATGAGCTTGATCCTCTCCATGGCCGCTTTTGCCCTGGCCACGTCCATCACGCCCGGCCCCGTCAATGTGGTTGCTTTAAGTGCCGGCGCGCGTTTCGGTTTTGTCGCCAGCCAGAAACATGTGTTGGGCGCCGCCGTAGGTTTCACCTTGTTATTGATACTGATCGGCCTGGGGCTGCATGAAGTGCTGGTGCGCTGGCCGATACTGATCCAATTGATCCGCTGGGGCGGAGTCGCGTTCCTGTTGTACATGGCGTGGAAACTCGCCGTGGACGATGGTCGGCTGGACGCTGACGGTGCCGACACCGCGCCGTCGATGCTGTATGGCGCGATCATGCAGTGGCTCAACCCGAAAGCCTGGCTGGCGTGTGTGGCAGGCATGGGGTTGTTTGTGGCTGATGGCGATGCGGCGCAGGTGTGGTTGTTTGCCGCGCTTTACCTGGTGATCTGCTACCTGTCGGTGGCGTGCTGGGTGTATGCGGGGACGTTTTTACGCCGCTACTTGAACAACCCCAAAGGTGTACGGCTGTTCAACCGCTCGATGGCCGCGTTGCTGGTGGCCAGTGTGGGTTATTTGCTGATGGCTTGAGGTTCTCGCGGTATTGCCCCGGCGTGGCCGCGAAGTGTTGTTTGAAGGTGCGCTGGAAGTGCGCCTGGTCGGCAAAGCCCGCGGCCAGGGCGACGTCGGCAATCAGTGCGCCATTGCGCAGTTGGCTGCGGGCAAACTGGATGCGTCGGTTGACCATGAAGGCGTGGGGCGTCAAGCCGTAATACTGCTTGAACGCGCGGATCAGGTAAGACGGCGACAGGTCGGCCGCCTGGCAGATGTCTTCGAGTTTCAAGGCCAGAGTGCAGTAAGCGCGGATGTAGTCGGCGGCGCGTTCGAGTTTGTGGTTGACCTCGCGTACCGGTGCCAACGAAGGGTTCAGACGCTGTTGCACCTCGGTGAAGTAACTCACCAGCGTGCTCTGTTTTTGCAGCAGTTCGGCCTGTTCATCCACTAGCGTGCGGTACAGGTCGAGCAAGCCGTGGTACAGCGTGGTGTCGCGGGTATGGGGCGTGTCGAATGGCCGGTAGCCCTGGTCGGTACTGAACCCCAGCTGGTATTGCAGGTCGGTCAGCCAGGGCGTGTCCAGGTACAGCATGTGGTAGGACCAGGGCTGGTCATGGATGGGGTTGCACGCATGCACATCGCCTGGGTTCATCAGCACCACGGTGCCGGCGCTGATTTCGAAGGTGCGCGCGCCATAGTGGTAATAGCTGCAGCCGGTGGTGATCGCACCGATGGAAAAATGCTCATGGGCGTGCCGGGTGTAGGTGACCTTGCGCCCGTCGGCGATGGTGCGCGCTTCGATGAACGGCAGGCGTTCGTCGCGCCAGAAGCGCGGCGTGTCTGCGGGACGGGCGATTGGGCTGAGCGACATGGCGTTATTTCTCCTGCATTTGCACCCGCGTGCCGTCAGGCCGGCACCAAAAAAGCCGCCTTGAGCAACTGCCGGGTATAGGCATGTTGCGGGTCAGCAAAAATAGCCTGGGCATCGCCTTGCTCCACCACCTGGCCTTGCTTGACCACCATCAACTGGTGACTCAGCGCCTTCACCACTGCCAGGTCATGGCTGATAAACAGGTAGGTCAGGTTGTACTTGGCCTGCAAACCGCGCAGCAACTCTACCACCTGGCGCTGTACCGTGCGGTCTAGGGCCGAGGTGGGTTCGTCCAGCAGGATCAGGCGCGGCTTGAGCACCAGCGCTCGGGCGATAGCGATGCGTTGGCGCTGGCCGCCGGAAAATTCATGGGGGTAGCGATGCCGGGATTCGGGGTCCAGGCCCACTTCCTTGAGCGCCGCGATAATCGCCGCTTCCTGTTCGGCGGGCGTGCCCATCTTGTGGATACGCAGGCCTTCGCCAACGATCTCGCTGACGCACATGCGCGGGCTCAGGCTGCCGAACGGGTCCTGGAACACCACCTGCATTTCCCGGCGCAACGGGCGCACCTGCTGTTGGCTGAGGCGGTCCAGTTGCTGGCCTTCGAAGCGAATCCCGCCCTGGCTGCCGATCAGGCGCAAAATTGCCAGGCCCAAGGTGGACTTGCCCGAGCCACTTTCGCCAACGATGCCCAGGGTTTGGCCCTGGGGCAGGCTGAAGTTGATGCCGTCCACAGCCTTGACGTAATCGACGGTATTGCGCAAAAAGCCTTTCTTGATCGGAAACCAGACTTTCAGGTCGTCCACTTCCAGCAGCGGAGGGCCGACATCATTGTTGGCTGGCCCACCACTGGGCTCCGCCGCGAGCAATTCCTGGGTGTAGGGATGCTGGGGCGACTGGAACAGTGTCTCGCAATCGGCCTGTTCAACGATGCAACCTTGCTGCATCACACACACACGATGGGCGATGCGCCGTACCAGGTTGAGGTCGTGGCTGATCAGCAGCAGGGCCATGCCCAGCCGCGCCTGCAGCTCCTTGAGCAATTCCAGGATCTTCAACTGCACGGTGACATCCAGCGCCGTGGTCGGCTCGTCGGCAATCAACAACTCCGGCTCGTTGGCCAGGGCCATGGCGATCATCACCCGCTGGCGCTGGCCGCCGGACAGCTCATGGGGCAGGGCCTTGAGGCGTTTGTGCGGTTCGGGGATACCCACCAGCTCCAGCAATTCCAACGTGCGCTGGGTGGCGACCGTGCCGGTCAGGCCCTTGTGCAGGCCGAGCACCTCGTTGATCTGTTTTTCGATGGAGTGCAGCGGGTTCAACGAGGTCATCGGCTCCTGGAAGATCATCGCAATCCGATTGCCGCGTATATGCCGCAGGGTCTTCTCTTTAAGCGTCAGCAGGTCTTGCCCTGAATACTCGATAGTGCCCGACGGATGCCTGGCCAACGGGTAGGGCAGCAGGCGCAGGATCGAATGGGCGGTGACCGATTTGCCCGAACCGCTTTCACCCACCAGCGCCAGGGTTTCGCCGCGCTTAATGTCGAAGCTGACGTGGTTGACCACCCGGTGGTGGTGCTCGCCGGTGACGAATTCGACACTGAGGTCGCGGATTTCGATCAGATTGTCCGGATTCATCTCATTTCCTCGGGTCGAACGCATCGCGAGCGGACTCGCCGATAAACACCAGCAGGCTCAACATGATCGCCAGCACCGCAAAGGCACTCATGCCCAGCCACGGCGCTTGCAGGTTGGACTTGCCCTGGGCCACCAGCTCACCCAGCGACGGCGAACCTGCCGGCAGCCCGAAGCCGAGAAAGTCCAGGGCGGTGAGGGTGCCAATGGCGCCGGTGAGGATGAAGGGCAGGAAGGTCATGGTCGAGACCATCGCATTGGGCAGGATGTGACGAAACATGATCGCGCCGTTCTGCATGCCCAGCGCCCGCGCCGCGCGCACGTACTCCAGGTTGCGCCCGCGCAGGAACTCGGCGCGCACCACATCCACCAGGCTCATCCAGGAAAACAGCAGCATGATTCCCAGCAGCCACCAGAAGTTGGGTTGCACGAAGCTGGCCAGGATGATCAGCAGGTAGAGCACCGGCAAGCCGGACCAGATCTCCAGGAAACGTTGCCCGGCCAGGTCGACCCAGCCGCCATAAAAGCCCTGCAAGGCGCCGGCAATCACGCCGATGATCGAGCTGAGTATGGTCAGGGTCAGGGCGAAGAGCACCGATACACGAAAGCCGTAGATCACCCGCGCGAGCACATCGCGCCCCTGGTCATCGGTGCCCAGCAGGTTGACCGAGGACGGCGGCGCCGGGGCCGGGACTTTCAGGTCGTAATTGATGCTCTGGTAGCTGAACGGAATCGGCGCCCACAAGGTCCAGGCGTCCTTGGCCTTGAGCAGTTCCTGGATATACGGGCTCTTGTAGTTGGCTTCCAGCGGGAATTCACCGCCGAAGGTAGTCTCCGGGTAGCGCTTGAGCGCCGGGAAGTACCAGCCGCCGTCGAAGTGCACCGCCAGGGGCTTGTCGTTGGCGATCAACTCGGCGCCCAGGCTCAGCACGAACAGCACCAGAAACAGCCACAGCGACCACCAGCCACGCTTGTTGGCCTTGAACCGCTCGAACCGGCGGCGATTGAGGGGGGACAGGTTCATCTCAATGCTCCCGGCTGGCAAAGTCGATTCGCGGATCGACCAGGGTGTAGGTGAGGTCGCCGATCAGTTTCACGATCAGCCCCAGCAGGGTGAAGATAAACAGCGTGCCGAACACCACTGGGTAGTCACGGTTGATCGCCGCTTCAAAGCTCATCAGGCCCAGGCCGTCGAGGGAGAAGATCACCTCCACCAACAACGAGCCGGTAAAGAAGATGCCAATGAAGGCCGAAGGGAAACCGGCGATCACCAGCAGCATGGCGTTGCGGAACACGTGGCCATACAGCACGCGGCGGTTGGTCAGGCCCTTGGCCTTGGCGGTGACCACGTACTGCTTGTTGATCTCGTCGAGAAAGCTGTTCTTGGTCAGCAGGGTCATGGTCGCGAAGTTGCCGATCACCAGGGCGGTGACGGGCAGCGCCAGGTGCCAGAAGTAATCGAGGATCTTGGCGCCCCAGCTCAACTCCTCGAAGTTGTTGGAGGTGAGCCCGCGCAAGGGGAACCAGTCGAAATAACTACCACCGGCAAACACCACGATCAGCAGAATCGCAAACAGGAATGCCGGTATCGCGTAGCCGACGATGATCGCCGAGCTGGTCCACACATCGAAATGGCTGCCGTGGCGCGTGGCCTTGGCGATCCCCAGGGGGATGGACACCAGGTACATGATCAGGGTGCTCCACAACCCGAGGGAAATGGACACCGGCATCTTCTCCTTGATCAGGTCGATGACCTTGGCGTCCCGGAAAAAGCTGTCACCGAAGTCCAGCTGGGCGTAGTTCTTGACCATGATCCACAAGCGTTCCGGCGCCGATTTGTCGAAGCCGTACATCTTTTCGATTTCCTTGATCAGCGCCGGGTCCAGGCCCTGGGCGCCACGGTAGCTGGAACCGGCCACCGCAACTTCGGCCCCGCCGCCAGCAATGCGGCTGGTGGCGCCGTCGAAGCCTTCGAGTTTGGCGATCATTTGCTCCACCGGGCCGCCGGGAGCGGCCTGGATGATGACAAAGTTGATCAGCAAGATCCCGAACAGCGTGGGGATGATCAGCAACAGGCGGCGAACAATATAGGCCAGCATTCAATCGCCTCCGCTCGCCGCATCGGCGCGTGTGTCCAGGGGGACGGCAGGGGTGACGTCTGGTTTGCTCCACCAGGTCGCGGTGCCGACGTCGTAGCGTGGCGAGATCTTGGGATGGCCCAGGTGGTCCCAGTACGCCACGCGGAAGGTCTTGATGTGCCAGTTGGGAATCACGTAGTAGCCGAACTGCAGCACGCGATCCAGCGCCCTGGCGTGGGCGATCAGGCTTTGCCGCGAACCGGCGTCGATCAACTCTTCCACCAACTGGTCGACGGCGGGGTCCTTGAGGCCCATGTAGTTGCGGCTGCCGGGCTTGTCGGCGCTGGAGGATTTCCAGAACTCGCGCTGCTCGTTACCCGGCGAGGTGGATTGCGGGAAGCTGCCCACCAGCATGTCGAAGTCGCGGGAGCGCAGGCGGTTGACGAACTGCGAGACGTCCACCCGACGAATCACCAGGTCGATGCCCAGGTCCGCCAGGTTGCGCTTGAACGGCAGCAGGATGCGCTCGAACTCGGTCTGGGCCAGCAGGAACTCGATGGTCACCGGTTTGCCGGTATTGTCGACCATTTTGTCGTCAACGATCTTCCAGCCCGCTTCTTGCAGCAGTTGGTAGGCCTCGCGCTGTTGGGTGCGAATCATGCCGCTGCCGTCGGTGTGGGACGGTTCGAATGCCTGGGTGAAGACTTCGCCAGGGATCTTGTCGCGCAGCGGCTCGAGAATCGCCAGCTCGTCCGGACCGGGTAGGCCGGTGGCGGCCATTTCCGAGTTTTCGAAATAGCTGCGGGTACGGGTGTAGGCACCGTTGAACAGCTGTTTGTTGCTCCATTCGAAATCCAGCAACAGGCTGATGGCCTTGCGCACCCGCACGTCCTGGAACATCGGCTTTCGCATGTTGAACACGAAGCCCTGCATGCCGGTGGGGTTGCCGTTGGGGATTTCTTCCTTGATCAAACGGCCTTCTTTCACCGCTGGAATATTGTAGGCATTGGCCCAGTTCTTGGCGCTGAACTCCAACCAGTAGTCGAACTGCCCGGCCTTCAAGGCTTCCAGGGAGACGGTGCTGTCGCGGTAGTAATCGGTGATGCGGGTATCGAAGTTGTAGAAGCCCTTATTGACCGGCAGGTCCTTGGCCCAATAATCCTTGACCCGCTCGTAGCGAATCATACGGCCTGGCTTGACCTCCGCCACTTGGTAAGGCCCGCTGCCCAAGGGGACTTCCAGATTGCCCTTGGAAAAATCCCGGGTCGCCCACCAGTGTTTAGGCAGCACTGGCAACTGCCCCAGGATCAGCGGCAATTCGCGGTTGTTGGTGCGCTTGAACTTGAACAGCACGCGCAACGGGTCTTCAGCCACGACTTCATCGACGTCGGCGTAGTAGTTGCGGTACAGCGGGTTGCCTTCCTTGATCAGGGTCTGGAAGGTGAACACCACGTCTTCAGCGCGGATCGGGTGGCCATCATGGAAGCGCGCTTCGGGGCGCAGGTAGAAGCGCACCCAGCTGTTGTCCGGGGCTTTTTCGATTTTGCCAGCCACCAGGCCGTATTCGGTGATGGGTTCGTCCAGGCTTTGCATGGCCAAGGTGTCGTAGATCAGCGGCAGGTTGTCTGCCGGCACGCCCTTGCTGATATAGGGGTTGAGGCTGTCGAAGCCGCCCATGGCCGATTCGCGGAAGGTCCCGCCCTTGGGTGCGTCGGGGTTTACGTAGTCAAAATGCTTGAAGTCGGCGGGGTACTTGGGGGGCTCGTTGTAGAGGGTCAGCGCATGTTGCGGCGCGGCGTGCGCCGCGGTGCACAGCAACAGGCTGGCGAGCAGGGTAGTACGCAAGGACATCATTGGGCTTTCTCCGAAGCTTTCAGCCACCACGCGCTCAGGCCCAGGCTGTAGGGCGGCGTGGTGACGAAGGCGAACCGGTTGCGGTACGCCAGGCGATGATAGTTGAGGTACCAGTTGGGAATGCTGTAGTGCTGCCACAGCAGCACCCGGTCCAGGGCGCGGCCGGCAGCCAGTTGTTCGTCGCGGGTCTGCGCCGCCAGCAGTTGGTCCAGCAGGTGGTCGACCACCGGGTTGGCGATACCGGCGTAATTCTTGCTGCCCTTGATTGCGGCCTGGCTGGAGTGGAAGTACTGCCACTGCTCAAGACCGGGGCTCAAGGTCTGGTTGAGAGTCATCAGAATCATGTCGAAATCGAATTGATCGAGGCGCTGTTTGTACTGTGCGCGGTCAACGGTGCGCAAGCGGGCGTCGATGCCGATGCGGGTCAGATTTTCGACATAAGGTTGCAGGATGCGCTCAAGGTTCGGGTTGACCAACAGGATTTCCAGGCGCAGCGGTTGCCCGCCCTTGTCCAGCAGGCGCTGCCCCGACAGTTTCCAGCCGGCCTCGCTGAGCAGGGCCAGGGCCTGGCGCAGGGTTTCGCGGGGGATGCCGCGGCCATCGGTGTGCGGCAGGCTGAACGGTTGGGTAAACAGCGCGGCCGGCAGTTGGTCGCGGTAGGGCGAGAGCATCAACCACTCATGGCCCACGGGCAGACCGGTGGCCGAGAATTCACTGTTGGGGTAATAGCTCACCGAACGCTTGTAGGCGCTGCTGAACAGCGTGCGGTTGGTCCATTCAAAATCGAACATCAACCCCAGGGCTTCACGCACCTTGGCCTGGCTGAACGCCGGTCGCCGGGTATTCATGAACAGGCCCTGGCTCTGGGTGGGGATCTGATGGGCGATCTGCGCCTTGATCACATCGCCGCGGTTGACCGCCGGGAAGTTGTAACCGGTGGCCCAGTTCTTGGCCTGATGCTCGATGTAAATATCGAATTCACCGGCCTTGAAGGCTTCAAAGGCCACGTCGCTGTCGCGATAGAATTCCACTTCAACCTTGTCGTAGTTATAGAAACCCTGGTTGACCGGCAGGTCTTTGCCCCAGTAATCCTTGACCCGTTCAAACACCAGTTGCCGCCCAGGCGCAACCTTGGTGATGCGATAAGGCCCGCTGCCCAGGGGCGGCTCGAAGGTGGTGGCCTTGAAATCACGGTTTTTCCAATAGTGCTGGGGCAGCACCGGCAACTCGCCCAGGCGCAGGATCAGCAAGGGGTTGCCGGCGCGCTTGAACACAAAGCGGATACGGTGAGGGTTGAGGATATCGACCCGTGCCACTTCTTGCAGATTGGTGCGGTACTGCGGGTGGCCTTCGGTCAGTAGGGTGCGATAGGAGAACGCCACGTCATCGGCGGTGATCGGCTTGCCGTCGTGAAAGCGTGCTTCGGGGCGCAGGTTGAACACCACCCAACTGCGGTCCTCGCTGTATTCCACCGACTGGGCAATCAGGCCATAACTGGAGGTGGGTTCATCGCCCGACGGCGCGTATTGCCCGGTGCCCACCATCAAGGGCTCATTGAGCTCGTTGACGCCGTACTGCAGGAAGTTGGCGGTGGAAACCGGGCTTGAACCCTTGAAGGTGTAGGGGTTGAGCGTATCGAAGGTGCCAAATGCCATCACCCGCAGCGTCCCGCCTTTGGGCGCTGCAGGGTTTACCCAATCGTAATGGGTGAATTTGGCCGGGTACTTGAGTGTGCCGAACTGCGCATAACCGTGGCTCTCGGTGATCGTCGCGTTCGCCGCAAAGCTCAAGGCCAGGCTTATTAGTAGAAGGAGGGGACGCTTCAAGTCAGAGATCCGATCCAGGCGGCTTGGGCTTTATGATCGGTACAGTAACAGCTTGTTCCGGTTGGAAAAAGGCTGTCGGGAAGGCCATGTTGCGCACTGCGAGCTATTGGACGGTGTGAAGGTCAAATGTGGGAGCTGGCTTGCCTGCGATAGCATCACTGCGGTCTGACTGATAGACCGAGGTGCCTGCATCGCAGGCAAGCCAGCTCCCACACAAGCCAGCTCTCCCCGAGGTATTAGCGCGGCCCGGAAACCACCAGCATCTGCCCTGGCTTCAATGCCTGGCCGGTGCGCGGGTTCCAACGCTTGAGGTGTTGCATCTCAACGTTGAAGCGCTTGGCCACCATGTACAGCGAGTCACCTTTCTTGACCTTGTACTGCACCGGTTTTTTCGCCGCGACTTTACGCGTGTCCTGCATCACCAGGGTCTGGCCGACCTTGAGCGCCTGGCCGTTGAGCTTGTTCCAGCGCTGCAGGTCATGCACGTCAACCTTGTTGGCCTTGGCGATCAGCGTGAGGTTATCGCCACTGCGTACCTTGTAGCTGCGGGTACGCCCGGCAACCGCCTTGGTCTCGACTTCGTCGAACACCGGCTTCTTGGGGCGCATGCTCAGCAATTCTTCCGGCTTCATCGTCGAAAGGGTGCTGGTCAGCAGTTGGGCCTTGGAGGTTGGTACCAGCAGATGCTGGGGGCCATCCAGAGTGGTGCGTTGTTTCAAGGCCGGGTTGAGCTGGAACAGTTCGTCTTCGTCGATCTCGGCCAGCGCGGCAACCCGTGACAGGTCCATGCTTTGCTTGACTTCAACTACTTCGAAGTACGGTGTGTTGGCAATCGGGTTCAGGTTGACGCCATAGGCCTCGGGCGCCAGTACCACCTGGGACAAGGCCAGGAATTTGGGCACATAGTCCTTGGTTTCCTGAGGCAGGGGCAGGTTCCAGTAGTCAGTGGGCAGGCCGAGCTTTTCGTTGCGCTCGATTGCCCGGCTGACCGTGCCTTCGCCGGCGTTATAGGCCGCCAGGGCCAGCAGCCAGTCGCCGTTGAACATGTCATGCAGACGCGTCAGATAGTCCAGGGCGGCGGTGGTGGAGGCCGTGATGTCGCGGCGGCCATCGTAGGCGCGGGTCTGGCGCAGGTTGAAGTAGCGCCCGGTGGAGGGAATGAATTGCCACAAGCCCACCGCATCGCTGCGCGAATAGGCCATTGGGTTGTAGGCACTTTCAATCACTGGCAGCAGCGCCAGTTCCAGGGGCATGTTGCGTTCTTCAAGGCGTTCGACGATGTAATGAATGTAGAGGCTGCCGCGTTCGCCGGCATTCTCCAGAAAGGAGGGGTTACTGGCGAACCACAGGCGCTGCTGCTCGATGCGCGGGTTGACGCCGACACCGTCCTGCAATTGAAAGCCCCGACGCATGCGTTCCCAGACGTCCTGGGGTATTTCGGGGCTGGGCTTCTCTGATAGCCAAATAGGTTTTTGCTTGATCTTGGCAGCAAGATTCGGTTTGGGTTGCACGGTGGATTGTGCAGCGTAATTGGTCGATTGGCAGCCCGCCAGAGTCGCGGAAACGGCCACCGCCACGGCTTGAGCCAGGCGGGTCAATGCGTCTGAAGAAATGGATTTACGAATAGATGACGACATTGGCTGGAAGTAAGTTCCGGGCAAAAATGTCGGGCGATTCTAGAAAGCGCTTTGGTTCCGGTCAACCATTCAGAAATTACGTATCAGATTGCATCTGGTTAGAACTTATCTTTCCAAGCCCTCAAGCTAGCAAACACCTCGGCCCCAGAGCGGTTGTCGCGGCCGTTCCGTTCGTCCGCTTTTTGTTTAACGGATGTTTCAGCGGTGCGCAGAAAAGGGTTAGTACGTTTTTCCAGGGCCAGGTTGGAGGGCAGCGTCATCTGGCCACGGGCGCGAAGTTGGGCGACATTTTCCACCCGTTCGGCGATGTCGGCGTTGTGCGGTTCCACGGCCTGGGCAAATTTCAAGTTACTTTGCGTGTATTCGTGGGTGCAGTACACCTGCGTATCGGCGGGCAGGGCGGCCAGGCGTTCCAGAGAGTTGTACATCTGTTCGGGTGTGCCTTCGAACAGGCGACCGCAACCCGCGGCGAACAAGGTATCGCCACACAGCAATACGCCCTGGTGGTAAAAGGCGATGTGGCCGAGGGTGTGGCCAGGCACGGCGTACACGTCGAAGTCCCAGCCCAGCACGCTGATACGGTCGTTATCCTGCAAGGCGACATCCCGCGCCGGGATCTTTTCGTTGGCCGGGCCGTAGACCGTGGCGCCGGTGACAGTTTTCAGTTGCTCCACACCGCCCACATGATCATGGTGATGATGGGTGACCAGAATGTCGCTGAGGCGCCACTCGGCATTCTGCTTGAGCCATGCCAGTACTGGCGCGGCATCGCCGGGGTCGACCACGGCGCAGCGCCGGGTCGTGGGGTCTTGTAACAACCAGATGTAGTTGTCGGTGAAGGCGGGTAGGGCACTGATCTGTATCATTCTTCGATTCGCCAAGCTGAACACATTGGTGCATCTTAGAACGTCTAGGCGAGTTGGAGAATGCAATGACTGATAAAGCGTTCGCCCAGGCCGATCCTGAGTGGCTGGCCCTGATCAGCGCCGCCCGCGAATGGTTGTCCGGGCCGATTGGGCAGTTTTTGCTGGAAGAAGAGCGGCGCATGCTCGAAGACGAGCTGGGCCGGTTCTTTGGGGGCTACCTGGTGCATTACGGGCCGTCGGCCGACACGCCGCCCTCGGCACCGCAGGTGCAACGCAATGTGCGCCTGGGTGCACCGTTGCCGGGCGTGGAGATCGTCTGCGAGGAACAGGCCTGGCCCTTGAGCGAACACGCCGCCGATGTAGTGGTGTTGCAGCACGGCCTGGATTTCTGCCTGTCGCCCCACGGTTTGTTGCGCGAAGCGGCGAGCAGCGTGCGCCCTGGTGGCCATTTGCTGATTGTCGGCATCAACCCCTGGAGCAGTTGGGGCCTGCGCCGTGTGTTCGCCCATGACGGACTGCGTCAGGCGCGTTGCATCGCGCCATCACGGGTGGGCGACTGGCTCAACCTGCTGGGCTTCGCGCTGGAGAAACGCCGCTTCGGGTGCTATCGTCCGCCGCTTGCGACGGCCAAGTGGCAGGGCCGCCTGGCCGGTTGGGAACGCCGCGCAGGGGCCTGGCAGCTGTCGGGTGGTGGCTTCTATTTGCTGGTTGCACGCAAGATCGTGGTCGGGCTGCGACCGGTGCAACAAGTGCGCCGCGAGCCGATCGGCAAGCTCGTGCCGATGCCGTTGGCCAAGGTCAACCGCGAACAACGCGAACCGTAAAACCTCTTTTTGATTTCAGGCCGAATAACCGATGACCGATAGCGTAGAACTCTTCACCGATGGCGCCTGCAAGGGCAACCCCGGCCCGGGCGGCTGGGGCGCCTTGCTGGTGTGCAAGGGCGTGGAGAAGGAACTGTGGGGCGGCGAAGCCAATACCACCAATAACCGTATGGAACTGATGGGCGCGATTCGCGGCCTCGAAGAACTCAAGCGGCGCTGCAACGTACTCCTGGTGACCGACTCGCAGTATGTGATGAAGGGCATCAACGAGTGGATGGTCAACTGGAAAAAACGCGGCTGGAAGACAGCGGCCAAGGAACCGGTCAAGAACGCCGACCTGTGGCAATTGCTCGATGAACAGTGCAACCGTCACGACATCACCTGGAAATGGGTACGCGGGCACATTGGGCACCCTGGCAACGAGCGCGCCGACCAGTTGGCCAACCGTGGCGTGGATGAAGTGCGCGGCTACAAGCAGAGCTGAGTCAGCGACACCGCAGCGGCCGCTCGAGCCGCTGCTTCACCGCCGCCATCGCGTGTGGCGAATCTACCAGCACGGCATTGAGCTTCAGGCAGGCAGACGTTGGCCTGATCACAAACATCCCGTGATTGTTGTCGCTTACAGAGCCAGGATCGCACGGGCGAGTTGTTCGTCCGTGTATCGCAGATCCACTCTCGTCTGGCGAATATGCCGCAAGGCTGACTCTAGTTGAGCACCGCGTATTGCACCTTCGCTTGCGACAAACGATGCGGCATCGGCCTTGGCCGCCAGCACAATCTTGTCGTCCTTGAAGCTGCTGCTGGTGCCGCCCGTGGCACTCATCGACAGGCTCACCAAGGCGTCAGTGGTCATCACGAAACTGGTGGCTTGCGCACCGGCAGCGCTGAGCAGGCAGGGGATGAACAGCCATTTCAGGTTGAACATGAGTCAGGGAATTCCGTATCTGGAGGAGGCGCGCAGGTTAGCGATGAGGGGCGTAGCAATCCGCAGCAAGTTTGCGAAATCTTGTAAATAACTGTTGGGTGTCCACCGGTGGCTGGGTGCCATGGGCGCTTCGTTTACAGAGCGTGCTAATATCCCGCCCCTTGAACTGTACCGAACCGTTGAGAGCTGAACCCTGATGGCCATCCGATCTGTTGTACTCGATACCGAAACCACCGGCATGCCGGTGACCGATGGTCACCGGATCATCGAAATCGGCTGTGTCGAACTGATGGGGCGCCGCCTGACCGGCCGCCACTTCCACGTCTACCTGCAACCGGACCGCGACAGTGATGAGGGCGCGATTGGCGTCCACGGCATCACCGACGAATTCCTCAAGGGCAAGCCGCGCTTCGCCGAAGTGGCCGATGAGTTCTTCGAATTCATTAATGGCGCCCAGTTGATCATCCATAACGCGGCGTTCGACATCGGCTTCATCAATAACGAATTTGCCCTGATGGGGCAGACCGACCGTGCGGACATCTCCCAGCACTGTACGATCCTCGATACCTTGATGATGGCCCGCGAGCGTCACCCGGGCCAACGCAACAGCCTCGATGCCTTGTGCAAGCGCTATGGCGTCGACAACTCCGGCCGTGAACTCCACGGCGCCTTGCTCGACTCCGAGATCCTGGCCGACGTTTACCTGACCATGACCGGCGGGCAGACCAGCCTGTCCCTGGCCGGTAATGCGTCCGATGGCAGCGGTTCGGCGGAAGGCTCGGGCAACCGCCCTTCGGAAATCCGCCGCTTGCCAGCTGATCGCAAACCGACGCCGATCATCCGTGCCAGCGAGCAGGACCTGGCCGAGCATGCGGCACGCTTGGAAGCGATCGCCAAGGCAGCCGGTGCGCCGGCGTTGTGGACTCAACTCACTCAGCAATAACCGCTCATGTAGGAGCAGGCTTTCAGCCATGGGTACTTACACAGTTGCATCTGTGGCGAGGGAGCTTGCTCCCGTGACGGCCTGCCAGCCAACGCCTATCTACCTGACGCTGCGCGATCAAACTGGGGGAGCTGGCTTGCCTGCGATAGCGGCCTGCCAGCCAACGCCTATCGACCTGACGCCCCGCGATCAAATTGTGGGAGCGGGCTTGCTCGCGAATGCGGCCTGACAGTCAACACGGTTGGATTGGGTACATCTCCATTCCTGCGGTGACGGCCACTTAGCGTTCCGCTCTGACAGCCAGCCCTTTCAAGGTCTTCTGTAAAATCCCCTGAAATTCATTCAGGGGGTACCTAAACGATGTGGGCGGAAGTTCTAGCGCGTTTCGAGAAAAAAGCACCTGCCAGTGTCATGGCCAAACTGGCGCTGCAGCAGGCTATTGCCCCCGAGTGGATTGATCAGGTTTTCGAAGAACACCGGCAACGGCAGTATTCTCGTGAGCTATTGTTCTCGACCATCATCAAGCTAATGTCCCTTGTTTCATTGGGCTTGAAGCCATCTCTGCACGCCGCCGCGCGACAACTGGAGGACCTTCCGGTCAGCCTGGCGGCTCTCTACGACAAGATCAGTCGTACCGAGCCTGCTCTGTTGCGCGCCCTGATTACGGGCTGTGCACAGCGCCTGGCTCCAACCATCCGGGAGCTGGGCTGCACGGCGATGCTGCCGGGTTGGCAGGTTCGGGTAGTGGACGGTAATCACCTGGCATCCACTGAAAAACGTCTGGGAGCTTTACGCAACGAGCGCGGCGCCGCTCGTCCCGGTTTTTCGGTTGTTGCATACGATCCCGATCTGGATCAGGTCGTCGACCTTCAGGCGTGTGAGGATGCCTACGCAAGCGAGCGCGTTTGTGTGCTGCCTTTATTGGCCAATGCCGAGCCAGGCCAAGTGTGGCTGGCTGACCGGCTTTATTGCACGCTCCCGGTTATGGAGGCTTGTGAGCAAGTCCAAACTTGCTTTGTCATTCGTCAGCAAGCCAAGCATCCACGCTTGATTCAAGAGGGTGAGTGGCAAGAGCCAGTACCTGTGGAAACTGGCACTGTGCGTGAGCAGATCATCCAGGTCAAAGGCGGTTACCAATGTCGGCGTGTCGAACTGACGCTTCATTCGCCAACGGACTCCGGCGACAGCAGCTTGATGTTCTGGAGCAACCTGCCTGAGAGCGTCAGTGCGCAACAGATCGCCGAACTGTATCGCCGCCGCTGGAGCATTGAAGGTATGTTCCAGCGACTGGAAGCGATCCTGGAAAGTGAGATCGAAACCCTTGGCAGCCCAAAGGCTGCCTTACTGGGGTTTGCAACGGCGGTATTGGCTTACAACGTCCTGGCTGTTCTCAAACGCAGTGTTGAACAAGCTCATCGGGATACCCAGCCTGAAGGATGGGAAGCCTCGATTTACCATTTAGCGGTTCAGGTCAGGAGTGGATATGAGGGAATGCAGATTGCGCTGCCCTCGGAACATTTTCCTGTCATTCCGTTGGAAAAACTGGCTCAGCACTTATTGGCGCTTGCCAGAAATATCCAACCTAAACAAGTTGCGAAAAGCCCCCGTGGCCCCAAGGTACCCAAGCCCAAAACATGGGTTAAAGGCACCGCGGTGAATGCGCATGTTTCAACGGACCGGATAATCAAGGCTGCCAAGACGAAAAGACCTTGAAAGGGCTGGCTCTGACAGCGGGTCACTTTGGAAAAGCCGGAATGCCGGCCCAGCCCACCCACATTTGGATTGCGGAGCCTCAGGTAGATAAGTGTCGGCTGGCAGGCCGCATTCGCAGGCAAGCCAGCTCCCACAGTTTGATCGCGGGGTGTCAGGCAGGTATGGCCCGGCAGGCGGGCCGTCACGGGAGCAAGCTCTCTCGCGACTTATGTAGATACCTCTCGACCACCTGTGAAATCTTCATTCGCCACATCTGCTTCCAGCTTCTACCCTTTGTGCAAAGCCTCCGGAGTAAGAGTGCTCATGTACAAGGACCTGAAGTTCCCCGTTCTGATCGTGCACCGTGACATCAAGGCCGACACCGTTGCCGGTGACCGGGTTCGAGGCATCGCCAGGGAGTTGGAACAGGAGGGCTTCAGTATTTTTTCTGCGGTGGACTACGCCGAGGGGCGGCTAGTGGCCGCTACCCATCACGGCCTGGCCTGCATGCTGATCGCCGCCGAAGGCGCTGGGGAAAACACCCATCTGTTGCAGAACATGGTGGAGTTGATTCGCCTGGCGCGCCTGCGCGCACCCAACCTGCCGATCTTTGCGCTGGGCGAGCAAGTCACGCTAGAAAACGCACCCGCCGATGCCATGAGCGAGCTCAACCAGCTGCGCGGCATCCTATATCTGTTCGAAGACACCGTGCCGTTTCTGGCGCGCCAAGTCGCCCGCGCCGCACGCACGTACCTGGATGGCCTGTTGCCGCCGTTCTTCAAGGCGCTGGTGCAACACACCGCCGACTCCAATTATTCCTGGCACACCCCCGGTCATGGCGGTGGCGTGGCCTATCGCAAAAGCCCGGTGGGGCAGGCCTTTCATCAGTTCTTTGGGGAAAACACCCTGCGCTCTGACTTGTCGGTGTCGGTGCCCGAACTGGGCTCGCTGCTCGATCACACCGGGCCTTTGGCCGAAGCCGAGGCCCGCGCCGCGCGCAACTTTGGCGCCGACCATACGTTCTTTGTGATCAACGGCACGTCCACCGCCAACAAGATCGTCTGG
The DNA here is from genome assembly GCF_034348165.1 of Pseudomonas sp. CCI1.1. Taxonomy (NCBI): domain Bacteria; kingdom Pseudomonadati; phylum Pseudomonadota; class Gammaproteobacteria; order Pseudomonadales; family Pseudomonadaceae; genus Pseudomonas; species Pseudomonas sp. CCI1.1. Next base: position 1,537,626 of record NZ_CP133780.1, on the reverse strand, counting down.
CATTCCATGGTGGGGCGCGATGACCTGGTGCTGGTGGACCGCAATTGCCACAAGTCGGTGTTGCATTCGATCATCATGACCGGCGCGATCCCGCTGTACCTGTGCCCGGAGCGCAACGAGCTGGGGATCATCGGCCCGATCCCCCTGAGCGAATTCAGCCCTGAGTCGATCCGCGCCAAGATCGACGCCAGCCCCTTGACCCGTGGGCGACCACCGAAAGTGAAATTGGCGGTGGTGACCAACTCCACCTATGACGGCCTGTGTTACAACGCCGAACTGATCAAGCAGCAACTGGGCAACAGTGTCGAGGTGCTGCACTTTGATGAGGCCTGGTATGCCTATGCTGCCTTTCACGAGTTCTTCGCCGGGCGCTATGGCATGGGCACCTCGCGCACGCCGGACAGCCCCTTGGTGTTCACCACCCACAGTACGCATAAATTGCTGGCCGCATTCAGCCAGGCGTCGATGATCCACGTGCAGGACGGCGGCGCACGGCAACTGGACCGTGACCGCTTCAATGAAGCCTTCATGATGCATATCTCCACCTCGCCGCAATACAGCATCATCGCGTCGCTGGATGTGGCCTCGGCAATGATGGAGGGCCCGGCCGGACGCTCGCTGCTTCAGGAAATGTTCGACGAGGCCTTGAGTTTTCGCCGTGCCCTGGCCAACTTGCGCCAGCATATAGCGGCCCAAGACTGGTGGTTCTCTATCTGGCAGCCACCCTCGGTCGCGGGCATCGACCGGGTCGCCACGGCGGATTGGTTGTTGCACCCTGGGGATGAATGGCATGGCTTTGGCGACGTGGTCGAAGACTACGTATTGCTGGACCCGATCAAAGTCACGCTGGTGATGCCTGGCCTCAACGCCGGAGGGGCCTTGAGCGATTGCGGGATTCCCGCCGCAGTGGTCAGCAAGTTCCTCTGGGAGCGCGGTCTGGTAGTGGAGAAGACTGGGCTGTATTCGTTCCTCGTGCTGTTTTCCATGGGCATTACCAAAGGCAAATGGAGCACCTTGCTCACTGAGTTGCTGGAGTTCAAGCGTAGCTACGATGCCAATGTCAGCCTGGCCAGTTGCTTGCCGTCGGTGTATGCCCAAGGCCCGGCGCGTTATCAAGGCCTGGGGCTGCGCGACCTTTGCGACCAGTTGCACAGCTGTTACCGTAGTAATGCCACGGCCAGGCACCTCAAACGTATGTATACGGTATTGCCGCAAATCGCGATGAAACCCGCCGATGCCTACGACCAACTGGTCAGGGGCGAGGTGGAGGCGGTCTGCATCGATGCCTTGGCCGGACGCATCGCCGCCGTGATGCTGGTGCCTTACCCGCCGGGCATACCTCTGATCATGCCCGGCGAACGCTTCACCGAGTCAACCCGTTCAATCATCGATTACCTGGCATTTGCCCGCACGTTCGATAGCAGTTTCCCCGGTTTTGTCGCGGATGTGCATGGGCTGCAACACGAAGATGACGGCAGTGGCCGTCGTTACACCGTCGATTGCATCAAGGGTTAAGGAAGTTTATGCAAGCTGTGATGAACCCGAAGTATCCAGGGCTCAGTGTGCGAGTCGCCGACGAAGGTTTTGACGCCTATGTGTGGGGCAACGATTTCAGCTTTGAAGTCAGCGCCTATGGGGTGCCGCAAATGGGCCAGCGCGTCGACCAATGGCCGGTGGAAAAAGTGCTGCCGTACCGCAAGTGCTATGGCATCGACCCGGAAGAATTCGCCAGTTTTCGTGATGCCGCCGACAGCTCGATCTTCATGGCGTACCTGGATGACCGCGCAGTGGGGCATATCGTGGTCAGCACCAACTGGAACGGTTTCGCCCATGTTGACGAGTTGGCTGTGGCGTTACCGGCGCGTCGACATGGCGTGGCCAAGTCGTTGTTGGACGTGGCGCAGTTCTGGGCTCGCAAGAAGAACCTTCCGGGCATGATGCTTGAGACCCAGAACAACAACCTCGGCGCCTGTCGCCTGTATGAGCGTTGTGGCTATGTAATGGGCGGCATCGATCAACTGCGTTATCGCGGGATTGACCCGCAAACCCGCGAGGTGGCGATTTTCTGGTATCGGTTGTTCAAGGCGCAAGTGGAGGCGGTCTGACCTCCTACAGGGGCTTGGTGTCGTTACCAAGCAGGCTTTCGGCTTTCTGGATGACGATCTCCAGCAGCGCATTCAATGCAGGGGAGGCCGCAGCGTCTTTCAAGGTCAGCGCATACAGGCTGACCACTATCGGTGGTGACACCGGGCACGCATCAAGCCCGGACTCGCGTGCACCCAAGGCGGTGAACGGGTCGACAATCGCCAGGCCTTCCCCGGCTTCCACCAGGCCGCGCATCATCGGGTAGGTTTGTACGCGCGTCTGCACCACGGGCACTGGCCGCAGGGCATGCAGCTTGGCGTCCAGCAAACGGCTGAGCGGATCATGGCCTTCAAGGCCGATCAACGATTGGCCGGCCAACTCCTGCAGCGCAATGTACTTTTGCTTGGGCTTGAGCCAGCCATGGGGGGCCAGCAACTGCAATTTGCCTTGGGCCAGCACCGTGCTCTGGATATGGGGGTGTTCTGGGTCATGCAGGCTCAGGCCCACATCGGCTTCATGCAACAGCAGGCTGTTGATGATCTGGCCAACTGGCCGGCTCGACAGGTTGCACGGCATGTCCTGGAAGCGTCGACGCAGCGCGGCAATGCTCTGCGGCAACAGTTGGTTGGCCAACGGCGGTGTGCAGAGGGCGCGCAGGGGCGGAGCATGATGGTGTTTCAAGCGGCTAGCAAGGCGTTGCAACGGCTCCAGGGCTTCATACAGAGTTGTGATTTGTGCCTGCAACTCCAGGGTTTCCCGCGTGGCCTGCAAGCGCCCGCGCACGCTGGCGAACAGCATGAAGCCCAGTTGCTGCTCGGCATCCTTGAGGGTGGCGTCTACATCGCCCACGGGGAGTTGCAACCACTCGGCGGCGGTGCCGAGGTGGCCGGTCTGCAAGATGGCCTGAATCACTTCGATATGACGTAAACGCATGGCCGGAGTCTATGTGCAGTGCGCAGGGGATTCAATGGCGCAGGCCTTCGTGCGCAAAAAAGACTGCCGGGGTCGTCCCGGCCTATGGCGCTCAGCCAGGACCCCATTAGAATGGCGGGTCTGATCAGCAACGACCCCTGCCGGTTTGCCGGTACTTAAAATAAAAAACAGGTCTGGTCTCATATGCCTCTACCCTCGACTTTCTTCGGGGTAACGGCCAAGCAACTCGTGGTCCTGGTGACCGTGGGAGGCCTGGCGGCTTACTTCTTCAATCATCAGGATGAACCGACGCCGGACAATCTCGCACTGGAAGCCTTTATTCGCTCCCAGCAACAGGTGGGCGAGCAGGTGGGCGCAGTCGTGGGGATCAGCCTGATCAGGGAGGTGGAGGCTTACCCCGCGTACAACGCAGCAGGTTACAAGCGCTCGATGTTTACCGTGCAAGGGGAGCACGGCCAGGTGCTGGTGACGCTCAAGCAAGACGAACAGGGCATAGAGATGACGCAGATCCGCCGCCCATGAGCTTCCCCAGCCCAGCCCCCAGGACTGAGCAGGTGAACAAGGCAAGCGCTTACGATGCCAGAGTGGTTTCGGACTCGCGCACGAGAATGGTGCCCGACTGGATCAGTTTGAATTCATCACCTTCCAGCTTTTCTACACGGTCGCCAATGGCCAGCTTGTAGGTCGTGGTGGGCGTCGATCCGGCCAGGTCGCCTTGCGCCGGGTTGGATTCCTGAAACTCATGCACCGAATAAACGCGGCCTTCCGCGTCTCTGGCATGAAACTGTCCAACAAGTACTGCAGCCATCTGTTTAGAACCTCTGGAGATAAACACTCGATTTGCGGTTCTGTAGACCGTCAGGGAGCGGGGTAGTTTACCTATAAGAAAAAAATACTATTCGCTGATATTTTCAGACGCTTCCTACGCGAGTGCTTGCAAGGAAAACGTCGAGGGAATCCGCACAACCCTCTGGTGAACGCGCCGCGAAGCCTCTATAACTACAAGCTCCTTTATTCAGAAGTCGGGAAACCTCAATGAGCAAGGTCTACACGATTGCCGTCCTGGTGGGCAGCTTGAGAAAAGAGTCGATCAACCGCAAGGTCGCCCTGGCCCTGGCCGAACTGGCCCCTGCCAATCTCAAGTTGAACATTGTTGAAATCGGCGACTTGCCGCTCTACAACGAGGACATCGACGGTGCAACACCGCCCGCAGCCTACAGTACTTTCCGCAAACAAGTGGGTTCATCCGACGCGGTGCTGTTCGTCACCCCCGAATACAACCGCTCCGTGCCGGCGGCCTTGAAAAATGCCATTGACGTGGGCTCGCGCCCATACGGGCAGAGCGCCTGGAGTGGCAAGCCCGGGGCGATCATCAGCGTGTCGCCGGGTGCCATTGGCGGTTTTGGCGCCAACCACCATTTGCGCCAGTCCCTGGTGTTCCTGGATGTGTGGTGCATGCAACAGCCGGAAGCCTACCTGGGCGGGGCGGGCAATGTGTTCGATGAGGCGGGGAAGGTGTCGGAAAAGACCAAGCCGTTCCTGCAGGCATTCATCGATGCCTACGGTAAGTGGGTAGAAAAACAGAAGGATTGATTTGGCAATGCGCTCAAATGTGGGAGCGGGCTTGCTCGCGAAGGCGGTGGTTCAGCAGAGACATCATCGGCTGATACACCGCCTTCGCGAGCAAGCCCGCTCCCACAATGGGGTTATCGCAACCAGTTGGTGCGTGCCAGTTCGATAACCTCATCGCCACGCCCGCTCATCACCGCCTTGAGCATGTACAGGCTGAACCCCTTGGCCTGTTCCAGCTTGATGCTCGGCGGCATCACCAGTTCCTGAGTCGCGGTCACCACATCCACCAACACCGGGCCATCGTGGGCCAGGGCACGGCGCAGTGCCGGCTCCAGGTCTTCGGATTGCTCCACACGTATGCCCAAAATGCCCATGGCATTGGACATGGCCGCGAAGTCCGGGTTTTTCAGCTCGGTGCCGGTGTCCAGGTAACCCGCAGCCTTCATCTCCATGGCGACGAAGCCCAGGGACGAATTGTTGAACACCACGAGTTTGACCGGCAATTGCAGTTGCGCCAGGGAAATGAAATCCCCCATCAACATGGTGAAACCACCGTCCCCGGACATCGAGATCACCTGCCGTCCAGGGAACGCCGCCTGGGCGCCGATAGCCTGAGGCATGGCGTTGGCCATCGAGCCATGGTTGAACGAGCCGATCAGCCGGCGCTTGCCGTTCATCTTCAGATAACGCGCTGCCCACACGGTGGGTGAGCCGACATCGGCGGTAAAGATCGCATCATCATCGGCCAGTTCGCTGAGCAAGCGCGCCACATACTGGGGATGGATTGGCCGGCCGGCCTTGGACGGTTGCGCCAGGTCATCCAGGCCTTGGCGGGCCTTTTCGTAGTGCTTCAGGGAGGTATCGAGGAAGCTGCGATCGGTCTTGCGGGTCAGGCGCGGCAACAGCGCGTCGATGGTTTCACTGACGTCGGCGGCGATGCCCAAATCCAGGGTCGCACGACGCCCCAGGGCTTGGGGGTTGCGGTCCACCTGGATGATCCTGGCGTCGGTCGGGTAGAACTGGCGATAAGGGAAGTCGGTGCCGAGCATGACCAAGGTGTCGCAATCGAGCATGGCGTGGTAGCCGGAGCTAAAACCGATCAGGCCGGTCATGCCGACGTCGAACGGGTTATCCCACTCCACATGCTCCTTGCCCCTCAGTGCGTGCACCACCGGCGCGCCGAGGGCGTCGGCCAGCGCCACCACTTGATCGTGGGCACCGGCACAGCCGCTGCCACACAGCAGAGTGACTTTCTCGCTGCTCTGGAGCATGTCGGTGAGGCGCTGCAAGTCCTGCTCAACCGGCAGGGTGCGCGGTGCGTGCAAGGCCGGCCACGGCTTGAGCTTATCTTCCACCTCCAGCAGCGATACATCTCCCGGAATCACCACCACCGCCACGCCTCGGTTGAGGATCGCCGAACGCATGGCACGGTGCAGCACCTGAGGCATCTGCTCGGGGTTGCTCACCAGCTCGATAAAATGGCTGCACTCCTTGAACAGTTCCTGGGGATGGGTTTCCTGAAAGTAATTCAGGCCAACCTCCGATGACGGAATCTGCGCGGCAATCGCTAGCACCGGCACATGGTTGCGATGGCAATCGAACAAACCATTGATCAAATGCAGGTTGCCCGGCCCGCAACTGCCGGCGCACACCGTCAACTCGCCGGTGGCCGCCGCTTCGGCACCGGCAGCGAAGGCGGCGACCTCCTCGTGGCGCACATGCATCCACTCGATGCTGTCCATGCTGCGCAGGGCGTCGGTCAGGCCATTGAGGCTGTCGCCGGTGAGCCCCCAGATACGCTTGATACCCGCTTGTTCCAGGGTGGTCGCCAACTGCTGGGCCAGGTTGATTTTCGCCATGAGGAACTCCAATCGTCAGTGAGGTTGAAAAACTGCTGATCAGTAGGGGACAGTTCAATCACGGCGAATGCTCCGCCTTTAATGTGAAGATTGCGTCATGCTTGCGCGGTATTGCCGCGTACGCCGCGCGATAAACCACTGGTCACAGGCCAATGCCAGCCAGGGCGCAACGTTGGGGTTGGGCAGGCGGCCGCGGCTCAGACGGCGCATCTGGTCGCGCACCACGGCGAGGGTGGCGAGGGCGGCCAGGGGTTTGCGCTTCCATTCCATGGGCCGCAGTTGTGGGTTGAGGTCGCGACCTTCACGCCACTGTTTGATCAGTTGCGGCTCCAGGGTCAGGGCGGTGGCGATGCCGGCCATGGCGATGCCGCTGTCCAATACTTGCTGAACCACCGGCAAGCGGCGAATACCTCCGGTCACCATCAGTGGCATGGTGGCGATGCTCGCCATTTGTGTGGCGAAATCCAAAAAGTAGGCTTCACGGGCCAAGGTGCGGCCGTCCCGCGCCTCACCTTGCATGGCCGGCGCTTCATAGCTGCCGCCGGACAACTCAAGCAAATCGATCGGCAGTGTATTGAGCATCTCCACTACTGCGCGCGCATCGGTCTCATCGAAGCCGCCGCGCTGGAAGTCTGCGGAATTGAGCTTTACCGACACACAAAATGAAGGGCTGACGCTGGCACGTACGGCACGGACGACCTCCAGCAACAGGCGTGCGCGGTTTTCCAAGGGGCCGCCCCAGCGGTCGGTGCGATGGTTGCTCAAGGGCGAGAGAAATTGGCTCAACAAATAACCATGGGCGCCGTGGATCTGTACGCCGGTGAACCCGGCTTGCTCGGCCAGGCGGGCGCTGGTGGCGAAGCGCTTGATGACGTCCTGGATGTCGTCTTCGGTCATGGCCTTGGGTTTGGCGAACATCTTGGAAAAACTGCCCACATCCAGCGCAATAGCCGAGGGGGCCAACGCTTGTTGACCGAGGTTGGCCATGGTCTGGCGGCCCGGATGGCTGAGCTGTACCCAGAAGTGCACACCTTTGGCCCGGGCTACGTCGGCCCATTCACGAAAACTGGCCAGGTGTTGCTCGTTTTCCAGAGCGACACCGCCAGGGCCGGTCATGGCGCGGCGGTCGATCATCACATTACCGGTCAGCAGCAGGCCGGGTTCGCCGTCGGCCCAGGTCTTGTACAGCTGCTTCAAGGCTTTGGACGGTGCCTGATGCAGGTCCGCCATGTTCTCTTCCATCGCGGCCTTGGCGATGCGATTGGCGATGACTTGGCCGTTAGGCAGTTGCAGCGATTCGAACGGTGACATGGGTTAACTCCTGAGCAGGGGAGGTCTCAGGCTAAGCTTAAAGTGAACTTTAATGTCAAGCGGGAGTCGATCACACAGGATTGACGGGCGATGGAACGGTAGGAGCGAGGCGTTCCCCTCGCTCCTGCAGAGTGTCAGCGGCGGCGGAACAGCGGCAAAGGTTCATCGGTGGCCGCTTGATAGGTCACCGAGAAATCCTTGAGGCTTTCCAGCGCTTCGTACGGGTCTTTGTCCGCGCGCAAGGCGAAGGCATCGAACCCGCAGCGGTGCAGGTAGAACAGTTGGTCACGCAGCACGTCGCCAATGGCCCGCAGTTCACCCTTGTAGCCATAACGGTCACGCAGCAGGCGGGCATTGGAGTAGTTGCGCCCGTCGGTGAAGGCCGGGAAGTTAAGGGCGATGACCTGAAAATGCTGCACGTCATCACCGATTTCTTCGGCTTCTTCATCGGCGTCCAGCCACACGCCCAGGCCGCCATCGCGGGCCTTGAGGGCATGGCCGTGCTCGCGCCACAGTGCCAGCGGCACGATCAGGTCGTCGCAGTTGGAGATGCCGTCGAAGCTCGCGTCCTTGGGCAGCAGGTGCCAGGTTTCGTCGACGACTGCGTTGTTCTTAATGATTCGCTGCATAGACACGCTCCTTGAACAGGTCGATGCCGATGCGCTGGTAGGTGTCGATGAAGCGCTCATCTTCGGTACGCTGTTCGATATACACGTCGATCAGCTTGCCGATCACCTCTGGCATGGCTTCCTGGGCGAAGGATGGGCCGAGGATCTTGCCCAGGCTCGCATCGCGGCTGGCGCTGCCACCCAGGGACACTTGGTAGAATTCTTCGCCTTTCTTGTCCACGCCCAGGATGCCGATGTGGCCGACGTGGTGGTGACCACAGGCGTTCATGCAACCGGAGATGTTCAGGTCTAGCTCGCCGATGTCGAACAGGTAATCCAGGTCGTCGAAACGGCGTTGGATCGACTCGGCAATCGGGATCGACTTGGCGTTGGCCAGGGAGCAGAAGTCGCCGCCCGGGCAGCAGATGATATCGGTCAGCAGGCCGATGTTCGGCGTAGCAAAGCCGCCTTCGCGCAGTTCGCCCCACAGGGTGAACAATTGGCTTTGTTCAACGTCCGCAAGAATGATGTTCTGCTCGTGGGAGGTGCGCAGTTGGCCAAAGCTGTAGCGCTCGGCCAGGTCGGCGACGGCATCCAGCTGCTTGTCGGTGATATCGCCAGGGGCAACACCGGTGGGCTTGAGCGACAGGGTCACTGCCACGTAGCCGGGCTTCTTGTGCGCCAGGGTATTGCGCGTGCGCCAGCGGGCGAAACCTGGGTGTTGCTGGTCGAGTGCGGCCAGCTCGGCGTCCTGATTGCTCAGGGCCTGGTACTCCGGGTCGACGAAGTGCTTGGCGACGCGGTGCACTTCGGCTTCGGTCAGGGTGGTCTGGCCGCCGCGCAGGTGTTCCATTTCGGCATCGACTTTCTGGGCAAACACCTCAGGGGTCAACGCCTTGACCAGGATCTTGATCCGGGCCTTGTACTTGTTGTCGCGACGGCCATAGCGGTTGTAAACCCGCAGGATGGCGTCGAGGTAGCTCAGCAGGTCCTGCCACGGCAGGAACTCGTTGATAAAGGCGCCGACCACCGGGGTACGGCCCAGGCCACCGCCGACCAATACGCGAAAACCCAGCTCGCCGGCGGCGTTGTACACCGGCTCCAGGCCGATGTCGTGCACTTCGATGGCGGCACGGTCCGAGGTCGAGCCATTGATGGCGATCTTGAACTTGCGCGGCAGGTAGGCGAATTCGGGGTGGAAGGTGGTCCACTGACGCACAATTTCACACCACGGCCGCGGGTCGATCAACTCGTCGGCAGCGACGCCGGCAAATTGGTCGGTGGTCACGTTGCGCAGGCAGTTACCGCTGGTCTGAATGGCGTGCATCTGCACGGTAGCCAGTTCAGCCAGGATGTCCGGCACATCTTCCAGGGCCGGCCAGTTGAACTGCACGTTCTGGCGGGTGCTGATGTGGGCGTAGCCTTTGTCGAAGTCGCGGGCGATCTTGGCCATCATTCGCGTCTGGCGCGACGTCAGTTGGCCATAGGGCACGGCCACCCTCAGCATCGGCGCAAAGCGCTGCACATAAAGGCCATTTTGCAGGCGCAGAGGGCGGAACTCTTCTTCGCTCAGTTCACCTGCTAAGTAGCGTCGGGTCTGATCACGGAACTGCTTGACGCGGTCCTCGATGATGCGCTGATCGTATTCGTCGTATACGTACATATAGGTCCTGTTCTCGGCAAATCTGCGCGCACGGCCGCGCACTCCCAACGGAGCCGGCGCACGATACCAGTTTGCGTATATGCGCAAAAGTGATGTTTGGGTATATGTAAATAACCAAACTGACTAATGAGAACCGTTATCGCCATACCCACATTTGTCATAGGGAAAACTCTGGTCTTTACTGTGATCGAGTCTTAGTGCAGTCACCTATAAAACCGACAAGAGGCGATGCGATGAGCAATTCCACCAAAGCCCGTAAACCCGACAGTACCGTGGATGCCTGGGCCATTTTATTTTTGATCATCCTGGTGGTGGGAACCGCCGTGTTCTGGGTTAGCCACCAGTAAAGCAGCGGGTTGATTGAACCTCGATTGAATATCTAATTGCCACTATCATGGCGCTCTATGTTCAAGGTTCAGACAACCATGTTGAAGGTTCTGATGGCGTGTGTGTGGTTGCTGGGGTCGGCGTACGGGGCAATCGCCCAGGCTGCGTCGGTGGTGTTTCTCAACCCTGGCCGGTCTTCGGAAACCTTCTGGGTCAGTTATGCGCAATTCATGCAGGCCGGCGCCAAGGACCTCGGCCTGGATTTGCGTGTGCGCTATTCCGAGCGTGACAACCAAGTCACCCTGGCCCATGCGCGAGAGGCATTGCTGGGCACTGAACGACCTGATTACCTGGTGCTGGTGAATGAGCAATACGTTGCCCCGCAAATCATGCGCATGGCCCAGGGCAGCGGGGTGAAATTACTGATCGTCAACAACGCCCTGACGCCCGACCAGACGCAGCTCTTGGACGCCTACCACGACACCCGGTTGATCGGCAGCATGGTCGCGGACGACGAGCAGGCCGGCTACCTGATGTTGACCGACTTGTTGCGCCAACACGGGCCGATCGCTTCTGGCGCAACGCTGGACCTGCTGGCATTTTCCGGTGCCAAGACCACACCGGCGGCGCAGTTGCGTGAACAGGGCCTGCGCCGCGCCCTGGCCGAACATCCGCAAGTGCGCCTGCGCCAGTTGGTCTACGGTGAATGGAACCGCCAGCGCGCCTACGAACAAGCCACGCAGATGCTCAAGCGCTATCCACAATCGGCCCTGGTGTGGTCGGCCAATGATGAGATGGCATTGGGCGCCATGCAGGCCCTGCAAGACAGCGGTCGGGTACCGGGCAAGGATGTGTTGTTCAGTGCGGTCAACAGTTCGCCGCAGATCCTTGCAGCACGCCTGGACGGGCGCCTGAGTACGCTGGTGGCGGGGCACTTCACCCTGGGCGGCTGGGCAATGGTGTTGATCCATGATGAGGCCAAGGGTGTCGATATCGGCGCCCGTGGCGGTCGCAACCGCCAGCAAGCGTTGTTCCAGTTGATCGACTCCGCCCAGGCACGCCGGCTATCGGGCCCCCTGCCATCGGTGGATTTTCGCGCATTGTCAGCGGTGGGCAAGCCCGCATCCTACCGTTACCCATTCAGCCTGCAACTGTTGCTGCGTTAAACCCCGGCCAGGTGCAGCACCAGCTTGACGATGCCAAACAGGGTCAAGGCAAACACCGCCGTGAACACAATACCCAGGATCACGAAATGGCTAGGCTTGCCGTGGGTAAAATCGCGGGCGCGGTTCTTGCCGCTTTGCACACCAAAAGCCGCCGCCATCACGCTGTGCAGCATCTGCCAGAAGGTCGGCGGCTTGTTATCGATTGGGTCGTCCATACAGCCCTCGTCAACGGGGTCATCGTACAGAGCATAGACAATCGGTTACGGCTTATCTTGGGCTGAGCACCTCCAGACCCAGGAATAGCTGTTGGTCCAGCGGCGGCTTGATCTCGGCTTTCTCCAGGTTGACCACGGCCCGGTTGTCGGCACGTGCCCGCTCGATCAGGTCCTTGCGGGTATACAGCCGTTCAGCTTTGGTTTTCAGATGCCCGAAGTCAGGGCTGGCAGGCGGCTTGTCGGCCGTCGCGTAGTGGAAGTGGGCGTACCACAGCACGGCGTCCTCACCTTGTTTGCCTTCCCTGATTTTGCTTTTATCGCGTATCGCATACTCGGTCAGGTAGTCCCCCGCTTTTAACGGGACACGGCTGCGGACCAGGTTGATGTCGACAAAACCGTGTCGCCATAAATAGGCCACATGGGCTGCCCTGGGGCGCTGCAACTTGTAACCGAGGCTGCATGCCTCGCGTGCTTGCCGGGTGGCGGCGGCGGCCTCTTCCTGGTAACGGTCGATCAGCTCGGTGGCACGGGCGTCTGTGGCATGGTCGCGCTTGAGTTCTTCAGCCAGGGTTGTGAATTTTTGCGCATGTTGCGTCAGCATGACATCCCATTCATGGGGGGCCAGGCTTTCCAGTCGGCTGGGGTCGTTGAGTTTGCGTTGTTGAAAATGAATACTGCGATCAATTCCCGCGCGCTCGTCTTTGACCGTTTGTGCCTGTGCCTCTATTGCCCTCAGTGGGCGCTTAAGCGCCACCTCAGCAGGCGGTGCGGCGTGGGCTGGCTCTACGACATTCCAGAACCCCTCACTGGCGTGTTCAAGGTAGGTGGCGAGCGTCTTGCCGGTCAGCGGGTCTTTGATATCGACGAAATTGCCTGGCGCATCCGGCTGGCCGACACGCAAGTCTCCTACCAGGGTCCTCCTGTCGCGGGTGGTGATGACTCTGCGACTCGAGGCTTTGAGTCGCGTGGCGCTGTCGGGGGGCGTGACAGGGGCAAAACCCTCCTCGACCAGAATCGAATGGGCCAGTTGGGTTTCAAGGCTGCTGCGGGCTTGGGCCAGATGTTGCAGGAAGGGCTCGCGGTATTCTTCGCGAATAAACCCTGAACCCATTTCAGTCAATGAGTTGACGGCGTTTTCCAATTGCTCATAGCGCTCCAGGACACTCTTGAGTACATCGATCTGCTCTAGGGTCGAGTAGCCGCTGGTCGTCATCATTTCCGTATGCGCCGACAGGCTGGTTGCCGTGCGTGGGTCGGTCAGTTCACTGACGAAAGGATACTCCGCCAGCTCCCTTGAGCCGTGCGCACGGTTTAATACCAAGTCGATAAACACCAGCAGCGCATGTTGCTTGATGATCACTGAGTGGATGTTTTGATCGGTGGGTCTGTCTTGCAGTAAAAACTGACGTGTTGCCGGGGTAGCTTCCTTGAGCAGCGTCTCGATTTTTTCTGCGGGCTCGATCATGTGTTCGAGCGCCTGGACCTGGCGTTTCTGCAGGTTGATGTAGTCGTCGTAGGCGTCGGTGATGTCATTGGGCAACTCCTGCTTAGTGCGCGCATTCAGCTCGTCATAACTTTCGCCGCGCTCGGTCTCAAGGGTGTCTGACATTCGTTGGGAGAGAGACTCATAAAGCCCGCCCCAGAAGCTGTAAAGGGTTTTGATGGCCCTGTCCCGCGCGCGCTCGTGGGCCGGGTCAGTCCTATCCAGGCTCATCAGCTCGTTGGCCTTGGCCTGGATTTTTTTCATCAGTTCGACAACGGGTAGCCCGTGTCGGCGCTGGTTGTCCAGGGCAATATCCCACTGGATCCTGGCCTGTGCGGTTGCAATGCGGCGTTGCTCATGACGCTTGACCACTTCGGCGTGCAGTTTCGGAATGCTCTTGGAACTGGCCAGCAGCAACCAATCCTTGCGCAGGTTCTTACTCTGTTCGACCAGATTGGTACGGGCGATCGTCAGGGCTCTTTCAGAGGTAAAAGAGGCACCCATCAAGGAAAACATCGTGGCGTTGAGCGCAGTGAGCTCTGAATTCAGAGTCCGCAGGCGTTCGGCACGTTCCTTTTGCCAGGTACTCAATCGGTCACGGGGCATGCCGCCGTTGAGCCTCGCGTGGCGGTCAAGGCGCCAATGTCCTTGGCCGTCGCTTATCAGCCTGAAGCCTGGATGTTGAGGATGTTTGGGGTGCACCAGGTAGACCTCGCCGAACCCCGGTGTCACGCTGACCTGGAACAGCAGCCCGCCAAGGCTGGCGTGCCAGACGCCGTCGATGCGGTAGAGGCCCTTGAGTGCACCGCTCGCTTGCGGGGCCGGCAGTGACGAGGGCCAGGGCACCTGAATATCGAGCATCGCTCTGAGCCGTTCACTGGCTTGAGGGCTGGCCAGGGACCGGCTGAAGTCCAGCACCGTATCACCCGTCGCCGGCGGCTCACCGGGCAGCGACACCACGCCCTCGCGTATCGCTGGCATTTGTTCCGCTTCCGGCGTGCCCGGGGCACGGCGCCAGACTGCCAGTCGCAAACCACGGGCCTCTGTATCAGCTTCCAGTAACGGCCTGCCAGACGCGGATGCGCCATGCAGCAACACCATGGCGGTATTGAGTAGCAGATCGATCAATGCCGATTCACGCGTAATCGGGTCCGTGCTGTCCAACCCCGCCAGATCCTGCTCCAGGCTGGCGACCAGCACCAGGAACCAGCCCGCCAACATGGCTGGGCCGCGTACCAGCGGCAGCAACAAGGTGTTGAACAGCAACCACGCACCTTCCATCAAGACGGCCCAGCGGCTTTCGGTGTTGGAGACTGATTCACGGTCCGCCAAATCGACCAGCGCCCGCGCTGTACTGCCGAACAGATGATTAAGCAGTTGGCCGTTGACCTGCGATTGCAGCCATTCACCGGCACCCTCATCAACCGCCAGGGTCGCCGGGGCGGGTTTCTCGGCCAGGCTGTATTCATCGCCGGGCAGGAAACGAATGATGTGCGGTTCCTTGATACCGCCGTGGGCATAGATGGGGCGGGCTTTCTCCGATAACCAGTCCAGCACGCTGTTTTGCAACTCGCCTGGCTGGGCAATGGCCTCCAACAGCGCCTGGCGGCTGGGGTATTGATGCAGGGCGTCGGCATACAACGGTCGATACAGCAAATGTGGACCCGCACTGATATCGCGTGGCTCGATGATGAACATGTTGTTTGCCTGATCCGGCGAAGCCCCGGCTTTGCGGCACAGAGCCAGCGGGCGCAAGACGATTTCCTGGCCATCAACCACTCTGTCGGCGGGCATTTGCGCCATCAGCGCCTTGACGTACCGATAACCGGTGACGGTCATGCCGTGTTGCTGGCGGATCTTGTATTCCAGTGCCTGCATCGGCAGATGAACCTTGAGTTCACGAGTAAACAGCGACTCCCTGCGCTGGGCATCGGCGGTGTCGGATAACAACAGCTCTTTGAGAGCGTCAGGGTAGGTAGTGCCAATATCAACGCGCTGGATCAGGCCGCTGCTGCCCAACAAGTAATCTTCGTTCAACCAGCCTGGCAACGGTGTTGTCGTGCTGGAGGATAGCTTCAGCGTGCCAGAGGGCTTGCCAGCGAGGTTCTTCAGAGCCAGGTCCGTCAGCGACATGCGCACATGCTCGACAATTCCGGCTCCCCCTGGATAACCGGCGGCCACAGTGAAATCCAACAGCACGGCATCGGGGTCGACGTCGCCGTGATCAGCCTGCATCTGCTTGCGTAGCGCGGCCCGGCTGAACGTGTGGATGTTTTCAATGCCTTCGTTGAACGCGCGGCCCTGGTTTTTTTGCAGCACCTGCGCCATGTCCTGCAGATGGCGATGGTAGGCAAATCGATCAGCGCTGCTGGCTTGTGCGAGCCATGCCGGCAGTCGCTGGCTCACGGCATCGAGCCGTTCGGCGGCGGCGATCGGGACGTCGGTGAAATAGCGTGCCGGATCGGTGATCTTCTCCAGGTGCTGCTCAAGGGTTTTTTCGTCTTGACCCTGGAAAGACAGGGTCTCCAGGTCTTCCAGGTGTGTATTGAGGATCAGCCCCGCCTGTTGCTCAAACACATTGGCGACCGGCTCGTTGCGCCGCCAGGTCAGGCTGTCGAATCGGAACTGCTCCTGCATCTTCGCGCCCCAGGCCTGGCTGAACGCCGCCAGTGAGTCGAACGTGTCGATCTTGCCGGCCACGCTGTACAGCAGCAGCTGTTTTTCACGTACCAGCAGCAGATCTGGGGTGAGTACGCGCACGGTTTCGCCGGCGTCGGCGAGCGTGGTTTCTATGAAATACACATAGGTGGCCGGTGAGGAGCGGGGCAGGCGCTCACGTTGTGCCGGCCAGGCGGCGACCACCGCCAACATGTCACGCTGCGTGTCGGTCAGGGTTGAAGGACCCGCCGCCGCGGCGGTCATCCGACCGTTGAGGAACTCGCTGAGCCACTGCCAGCGACTGTTGCCATGCTCGTCAACCTGGCTCCAGTAGTCGGCCAGTTCATGCTGCATGTACAGATAAAGCGAGGCTGGCAGCTCGTCGATGATCTGTGCGATGACTTGCATGTCGAGACCCGGCAGGCCCTCGGGCTTGATCACTTCGGGTGGCGTCTGGGTGAGGAAGTAGGGACGCTCGCGCACGGAGTGCAGGTCAAGCGTCCGCGGGTTCAGCACATGGGCGATAGCCACTTCCATCAATGCAGGATAGGCGTAACCGCCGGATGGCTGAGGGCTTGCCAGTTTGACCGTCTGCCAGTCCAGCTTCAACGACGGGTAGCGTTCCAGAATACGCTCGCGCAGGGCGTTCAACAGCACTGAATACAAGGCTGGGCGGGTGGTGAAACGCGCATGTACGGCCTGGGCGGGTAATTGGCGAAAGGCCAGGGTTGACGCGGGGGTAATGGGTTCGGGCATGACGAAATCCGTTTCCTGTGTAAAACCGGTTGTTCTGAGCTGCCGGCCCAGCGGACCGGGAATCGGTCCGGCACAGGAAATCGCATTTGGTCATTGCGGGTGCGGTAGGTGATTACCGCGAGCCTATCAATTGCGGTGCTAACGACCCTGCACCGTATATATTCACCACCGAGCAGCGTCTGGAGGGTGATGTTCTGTCATTCCCAATCACAGGAATGACCGAATGTCTGATCTACCCACCCAGCGCTTCGTTGACAAGCAACCGGCAGCAACTTCAGGTTATGTGCGGGAATGAGCCTGATGAAAATCAGGCTGACAGGCTGTGTGTATTTTGCCATTGGCGACAAGTACAGCGACCACCGCAGGACCTGGCCGTCCCCAGGCGGCAGTTATGGCAACAACTGGCCGATGAGCCGGGGCATGAGCGGTTTTTCCATCTGCTCGAACCACTGCACGATACCGAGGCGTACCGGTATGCGACGGCTGATCAAGGGCCAGCGTTTGCTGGGGCTGTCCCGACAATTGTTAAGGAGGTGCAGGCATTACAGGCAACTGTCACCGTAGCGCCACGACCCGGTCCGGCATCGCCGCAACCGGGGCCGTCGACACGGCGGTAACGAGCCGGGCAGGCCTTCAGTTGTCGTAACCCAGGTTCGGCGCCAGCCAGCGCTCTGTGACGCTCAGGTCCTGGCCTTTGCGTGCGGTGTAGCTGGTCACCTGATCCTTGTCGACTTTGCCCACCGCAAAATACTGCGCCTGTGGGTGGGCAAAGTACCAGCCACTGACCGCCGCCGCCGGGAACATCGCGTAGTGCTCGGTCAGGAATACGCCGCTGCGCCCGGCGTGCATTTCACGCGTCTCTGGGTCCAGTAGTTGAAACAGCTGGGCCTTTTCTGTGTGGTCCGGGCACGCCGGGTAGCCGGGGGCAGGGCGTATGCCGCTGTACTGCTCCTTGATCAGTGCTTCGTTGTCCAGTTGCTCGTCCTTGGCATAGCCCCAGTGCTCTTTACGCACTTGCTGGTGCAGCCATTCGGCGCAGGCTTCGGCGAGACGGTCGGCGAGGGCCTTGACCATGATCGAGTTGTAGTCATCGCCGGCGTCCTGGTAAGCCTTGGCCACTTCTTCGGCACCGATGCCGGCGGTGGTGATGAAACCACCGATATAGTCGGTCACGCCGCTGTCCTTGGGCGCGACGAAGTCGGCCAGGGAAAAGTTCGGCTTGCCGTCGGTCTTGATGATTTGCTGGCGCAAGTGATGCAGTTTGGCGATGGGCTGGCCGTCGTCACCGTAGACTTCCAGATCATCGTCCTGCACCTGGTTGGTCGGCCAGAAACCGAACACCGCACGGGCGCTGATGAGTTTTTCGTCGATCAGTTTCTTGAGCATTTCCCGGGCATCGGCATACAGCGCGGTTGCCGCTTCACCCACCACTTCATCGGTGAGGATGCGCGGGAACTTGCCGGCCAGGTCCCAGGAGATGAAGAACGGCGTCCAGTCGATGTATTCGGCGAGGACGTTGAGGTCGATATTGTCCAGCACCCTGGCGCCGGTAAAGGTTGGCACCACCGGGGTGTAGCTGCTCCAGTCGAACTGCGGCTTCTTGGCGATGGCCGCCGGGTAGCTCAGGCGCTCGGTGCGTGCACTACGGTTGGAGGTGCGCTCACGTACGTCGATGTATTCCAGACGGGTCTTTTCGACGAAGCCGGCCTTCAACTCCTTGGACAGCAACTGGGTGGCCACGCCCACGGCGCGGGAGGCGTCGGTGACGTAGATCACCGCGTCGTTGCTGTACTTGGGCTCGATCTTCACCGCCGTGTGCGCCTTGGAGGTGGTGGCGCCCCCGATCATCAGCGGCAGGTGGAAATCCTGGCGCTGCATCTCGCGGGCCACATGCACCATTTCATCCAGAGACGGGGTGATCAGGCCGGATAGACCGATGATGTCGCACTTCTGCTCCTTGGCCACCTGCAGGATCTTCTCCGCCGGTACCATCACCCCCAGGTCGACGATGTCATAGCCGTTGCAACCCAGCACCACGCCGACAATGTTCTTGCCGATGTCATGCACGTCGCCCTTGACCGTGGCCATCAGGATCTTGCCCTTGGCTTCAGGCTTGTCGCCTTTTTCCAGCTCGATGAACGGGATCAAGTGGGCCACCGCCTGCTTCATCACCCGGGCGGATTTCACCACTTGGGGCAGGAACATCTTACCGGCGCCGAACAGGTCGCCGACGATGTTCATGCCGGACATCAGCGGACCTTCGATCACTTCGATCGGGCGCGCAAACGACAGGCGCGATTCTTCGGTGTCTTCGACAATGTGCGTGGTGATGCCCTTGACCAGCGCGTGTTCCAGACGTTTGTTGACCTCCCAGCCACGCCATTCCTCGGTCTCGGCTTCCTTGACGCTGCCGTCGCCCTTGTACTTGTCGGCAATCGCCAGCAGGGCGTCGGTGCCGTCCGGCGTACGGTTGAGTACCACGTCTTCGACGGCGTCACGCAGCTCGGCGGGGATCTGGTCGTAGATCTCCAACTGGCCGGCGTTGACGATACCCATGGTCAGGCCCGCACGGATCGCATGCAGCAGGAACACCGAGTGGATCGCTTCGCGAACCGGGTTGTTGCCCCGGAACGAGAACGACACGTTGGACACGCCACCGGAGGTCAGCGCGTAGGGCAACTCATCACGGATATAGGCACAGGCGTTGATGAAATCGACGGCATAGTTGTTGTGCTCTTCGATACCGGTGGCGACCGCGAAGATGTTCGGGTCGAAGATGATGTCTTCCGGCGGGAAACCGACATCATTGACCAGGATGTCGTAGGAGCGTTTGCAGATTTCTTTCTTGCGCGCTTCGGTGTCAGCCTGGCCGGCTTCGTCGAACGCCATCACCACCACCGCCGCGCCGTAGCGCTTGCACAGCTTGGCGTGGTGAATGAACTGCTCTACGCCTTCCTTCATGCTGATGGAGTTGACGATGCCCTTGCCCTGGATGCACTTGAGCCCGGCTTCGATCACTTCCCACTTGGAAGAGTCGATCATGATCGGTACGCGGGAGATGTCTGGCTCACCGGCGATCAGATTGAGGAAGGTCACCATGGCCTTCTTCGAATCCAGCATGCCCTCGTCCATGTTGATATCGATCACCTGGGCGCCGGCTTCCACCTGCTGCAGGGCGACTTCCAGGGCTTCGGTGTAGTTGTCTTCGCGGATCAGGCGGGCGAACTTGGCTGAGCCTGTGATGTTGGTACGTTCGCCGACGTTGACGAACAGCGAACGGCGATCAATGGTGAACGGCTCCAGGCCTGATAGGCGGCAGGCCTTGGGAATGTCCGGGATCGGGCGCGGCGCGTAACCGGCCACGGCCTTGGCGATGGCTTCGATATGCCCCGGCGTGGTGCCGCAGCAACCGCCGACGATGTTCAGGAAGCCGCTTTGGGCGAATTCTTCGATGACCTTGGCGGTTTCTGACGGCAGTTCGTCGTACTCGCCGAATTCGTTGGGTAGGCCAGCATTAGGGTGCGCCGAAACGTGGGTGTTGGCCTTGTTCGACAACTCCTCCAGGTACGGGCGCAGCTCGCTGGCGCCGAGGGCGCAGTTCAAACCGACCGAGATCGGCTTGGCGTGTGCCACGGAGTTCCAGAACGCTTCGGTGGTCTGGCCCGACAGGGTTCGGCCGGAGGCGTCGGTGATGGTGCCGGAGATCATGATCGGCAGTTCCACGCACAGTTCCTCGAACACCCCTTGCACGGCGAAGATCGCGGCCTTGGCGTTAAGGGTGTCGAAGATGGTTTCGATCAGGATCAGGTCGGCGCCGCCTTCGATCAGGCCCTTGGTGGCTTCGGTGTAGTTTTCCACCAGCTCATCGAAGGTCACGTTGCGGTAGCCGGGGTTGTTGACGTCTGGCGACAGCGAGCAGGTGCGGCTGGTCGGGCCCAGTACACCGGCGACAAAACGCGGCTTGGCCGGGTTCTCGTGGGTTTTGGCGTCGGCCACCTTGCGCGCCAGGCGTGCGCCTTCCACGTTCAGTTCATAGGCCAGTTCTTCCATGCCGTAATCGGCCATGGAGATTCGCGTGGCGTTGAAGGTGTTGGTTTCAAGGATGTCGGCGCCGGCGTCCAGGTAGGCTTTTTCAATGCCGCCGATCACGTCCGGGCGGGTCAGCACCAGCAGGTCGTTGTTGCCCTTGACGTCGTTTGGCCAATCGGCGAAGCGTTTGCCACGGTAGTCCTGCTCCTCGAGTTTATAGCTCTGGATCATCGTGCCCATGCCACCATCAAGGATCAGGATGCGTTCCTTGAGGGCTTGGTGAAGGGCTTGCAGGCGAGCGCTACGATCGGGCATGGGACTACTCTGGTCAGGCATTACGGAGGGCGTGAATCATAGCAAACCTGTGCCGATTTGGAGCATGTCCGGGTTGTGCATGAATATCGCTCATGTTGCTGGCGGTCATGGCCCGGTAGAATCACCGCCATTTCACAGACCGCACGCCTTGAATCGGGACCCGATACATGTCACTTCGTTTGATCGTCAGCGCCGTCCTGGCCTTGATAGCCAGTACTGCGCAGGCAGAGGGTCCCGCTTCGGCGATCTCCTACACCCGCGATATCCAACCGATCTTCACCGAGAAATGCGTGGCCTGCCACGCCTGCTACGACTCCGCCTGCCAGCTCAACCTGGGGAGCGCCGAGGGCGCCGCACGCGGGGCAAGCAAAATGCCGGTGTATGACGGCGAGCGCAGCCAGGCCACGCCAACTACGCGGTTGTTTTATGACGCATTCGGGAAGCAGGCGTGGCAGCAAAAGGGCTTCTATTCGGTGCTGGACGCCCAGGGCAGCCAGGCTGCGCTGATGGCGCGCATGCTGGAGCTGGGGCACAACGCGCCGCTGGCGCCCAATGCCAAGCTGCCCGACAACATTGTGCTGGGGCTCAACCGCGAAAATATGTGCGCAACGCCCGGCGAGTTCGGTGCCTATGCCGGCGCTCACCCCAAGGAAGGTATGCCGCTGGCGGTCACCGGCCTGACCGATCAGCAATACCAGACTTTGCAACGCTGGCTGGCCTCCGGCGCGCCGATTGACGAGCAGGGCCTGGCGCCGAGTGCCAGGGAAGCGTTGCAAGTGCAACAGTGGGAAAACCTGTTCAACCAGCCGGGCGCCCGGGAAAGCCTGGTGGCGCGCTGGCTGTTCGAGCATTTGTTCCTGGCGCATATCTATTTCGAGAACGGCGAGCCGGGGCATTACTTCCAGTGGGTGCGTTCGCGTACGCCCAGTGGCCAGCCGATTGACCTGATCGCCACACGTCGCCCCAACGACGACCCAGGCACCCAGGTGTACTACCGCCTGTGGCCGGTGCAGGGTGTGATCGTGCATAAAACTCACATCACTTACCCCTTCAGCGCGGCGAAGATGGCGCGGATCAAGGCGTTGTTCTACGCCGGCGACTGGCAAGTCACGGCCTTGCCAGGCTATGGCCCCGGCAGCCGGGCCAATCCGTTCGCGACATTCGAAGCCATCCCGGCTAAAGCGCGCTACCAATTCATGCTCGATAACGCTGAGTACTTCGTGCGTACCTTCATTCGCGGGCCGGTGTGCCGTGGGCAGATCGCTACGGACGTGATCCGCGATAACTTCTGGACGCTGTTCCAGGACCCCGACCACGATCTGTACATCACCGATGCGCGTTATCGCGGCCAGGCCACGCCGTTGCTGGCCATGCCCGGGCAGAATGACGACGTGGGCAGTGTGCTGAGCCTGTGGCTGGCCTATCGTGACAAGCGCAACCAGTATGAAGCCTTGCGCCGTGACAACTATGCAGACCTGCCGGCGCCGAGCTGGTCGACATTGTGGGCGGGCAATGACAACGCCTTGTTGAGCATTTTCCGCCATTTCGACAGCGCCTCGGTGACCAAGGGCCTGATTGGCGAGGTTCCGCAGACGATGTGGCTGTTCGACTACCCACTGCTGGAACGCACCTATTACCAGCTGGCGGTGAATTTCGATGTGTTTGGCAACGTCTCGCACCAGGCCCAGACCCGCCTGTATTTCGACCTGATCCGTAACGGCGCCGAGCAGAACTTCCTGCGCTTGATGCCTGCCGACACCCGCGAAGACTTCATGGACGACTGGTACCAGAACAGCGGCAAGCTCAAGCTGTGGCTGGACTATGAAGCGATTGACGATGACAAGGCCAGTGGTTTGCACCTGAGCGAGAAGGACCCCAAGCGTGACTTTGCCAACCAGTTGCTGACCCGCTACGGCCATTTGAACGCCAGCCCCGACCCGATCAACCGCTGCAGCGGCGCGTTCTGCTCCCGCGACGGCATTGACCCGGCCTTGCAGGATGCCGAGCAAGCCCTGAGCCGCCTGACCTCGCGGCCGGCGGCGGGGCTCAAGGTGATCGAGCAATTGCCCGAAGCCACCATGCTGCGCATCGAAACCGCCAGCGGCAAGCGCGAGGTCTACAGCCTGCTGCGCAACCGTGCCCACAGTAACGTGGCGTTCCTGCTGGGAGAGGCGTATCGCTATCAGCCGGGGCTGGACACGGTGACGATCTACCCAGGCGTGCTCAGCAGCTACCCGAACTTCATGTTCAATATCCCGGCCCGGCAAGTGCCTGAGTTTGTCGCGCAGATGGAGCAGGCCAAGGACGCCAAGAGCTTCGAGAAAATCGTCGACCGCTGGGGTGTGCGCCGCAGTCACCCGCTGTTCTGGCAGTACTTCCATGACTTGTCGCGGTACATTCACGAAACCACGCCGGTGGAAGAGGGCGTATTGGACATGAACCGCTATGAGAACCTATAACGAAGTGCATTGATCCGGTCATTTCTGCATGCGGGGCTGAAGCAGTCGGATATTTACCTACATATTGGAAAGGGTATGCCGATGCTGATTTCAGTGCAGTTGTTGCGCGCGTTGGCTGCATGGGTAGTGGTGGGTCACCACGTCATGCAGCTGTTTTTCAACTTCGAGGCCCACAACGCCTTGGAGGACCTGTTGGTCGAAAAGGGCGGCGCCGGGGTGGACGTATTCTTCGTCATCAGCGGCTTGGTGATTTTCCTCGCGAGCGCCGATAAAGCGCTGACACCCTGGCGCTTCATGCTGATGCGCGTGGCCAGGATTGCTCCGGCGTACTGGTTCTATACCGTGCTTTTGGCTGTGCTGGTCACGGCCATGCCCTGGATGTTTCCAGACGTTCAGCTAGAACTGGGTCATGTGCTCCTGTCGATGCTCTTTATCCCCGCGCAAAACCCGGCGGGCTACGGCGTGTATCCACTGCTGGATGTGGGCTGGACGTTGAATTTCGAGATGCTGTTCTACTGCCTGTTCGCTGTTGCGCTGCTGGTGCGTGAAGCCTGTCGGCTGTGGGTGGTGGCGGCGCTGTTGTATCTGCTGTGCTACGTCATTGGCCCCGCCTTTGACTTGGCCGACGGGTTTTACCGTAATGACATTGTCCTGGAGTTTCTCATGGGCGTGGCGATCGGCATGCTCTACCGCCGCGGTCTGTGCCGGTCCAGGCCGTGGCTGGCGTTGCTGGGCGTCGTCGCGGCATTGGCGGCGATCTACCATGGCGTGGATGCCCCGCGCGCGTTGGAATGGGGAGTGCCCAGCGCCGTGCTGGTGATCAGTTGTGTGGCGCTGGAGCCTTACTTCCATGGTTCGCGCTTGATAAAACTGCTAGGAGACTGCTCCTACTCGGTGTATCTGCTTCACGTACTGGTGCTATGCGCTGGGCGCTGGGCCATCGAGCACAGGGCAATAGACCCCTACGCAATGATACCGGTGTGCATCGCTGTCATTGCGCTGGGCGCATGGGCCAGTTACCAGGTGTTGGAGAAGGCTACGCATCGCAGGCTCAAACATTGGTTTGGCATTGATGATGCGTTACCCATCAGGCAAAAGCATTAGGACCGCCGTTTGGCGGCTCAGGGCCTCACGTACTTCCAGTAGGCTTTACCATAGTCCATCAGCAACTCGGTCCCGGCAGGGATATCCCGCCAAGCGACTATGAACACCATGTATTTGCCTACATACACGGCGCCGACATTTTCGATGCCAACGTCGGGCAGATTGGGCACCTTGACCGCATTGATCAGGCTTAGCGTGTTGCTGTTACCGTGGCCGCTGATAGTCGCGCCATGAGTGTGGGTCTGGAATAAATACGTGCCGACGGCCGCTTCACCTTTTTCCAGTATCTCGGTATTGATCGAGGCTTGATCCAAGTGCAGCTTGCCGGTATACGGCCCAAGGACATCGAAGCGTTTTATATCGGTTCTGGCGACGACCGACAGGCCACGCTCTGGGCCCTCCTGCAGTTTCTTGACCTCCAAAAGGCGATCAAGCCGGCGATGATGATTGCCTTCCTTGGCGATCCATTCACGGATACTCTTGGTTGCAGCCTCTTTGACTTCGACGTATTGCAGGCCGGTGAACTCGTCAAAAAACTGGTTGGCGTCGGTGATCTCTATTTTTTGCAACGGACCTTCAAGTTCAAGGGTCAAGCTGCGCCTGACGTCGTTGGGGTCTTGCAGAATTGGCGCATTATTGTTGATTTTATGATCAAAAGACGCCGTGATTGAAGTGGATCGGCGCCGCGTGGGTGTGGCGTCATCGTCCAGCCGCGGACGTTTTGAGCTACCTGCCGTGGGGGGCGCAGGCCGCTTCCTGGCCACGGGCTCGTCCACCGGGCTTCGTTGTCCGAACAGCCACCTTTCTCTACCGGCGCGGGTCATGCTGCCATTGTCATTGACGTAGTCACTCCAGATAACCGGGTTGAGGTTGTTCTGCTCGACAAATGCGTGCATGGACACCCTTGAGTTGGTGGCGTTGTAGTGCTTGTTCCACTCTTGCAGGTGTTCGGGTTTCAGGTCGTCGAATTGTTCACCTCTGGCGTATTTGGCGAGTACTTTGCCTGCCGCTCGATAGGTGCCATCAATGTTTACATGCTCGGCAAAGGCCACCGGGTCCAGGTTATGGTCGGCGGCGAAGCCTTCAAGGGTGAGGCTGTTGCGCTCGCGCTGGGACGCCTTGCTCCAGTGCTCCATATGCTCGTAAGTGACGCAGGTGCGGGCGGTCCCTGCACGGTCCAGCATCTTTCGCCCTCGGGGTGTCAGGGTGTTGCGGCTGTTGACGAACTGCCGAAAGGCGCTGGGGTCCAGGTTGTAAGTGCTGACGAAGTTGTCCATGGTTTTTTTCAGGGCGTCTTCACTGGCCTCGGTCCATTTCAACAGCACTGAGGGCGTTACCACGCTTGGCGCATCCGGCGCGCCGCCCGCGAGCTTGATCGGGCCTGAATACCAATGACCAGGCTCCACCGACGACAGCGTGATCGACAAATCGCGATTGCTCCTCGGATTGACCAGTACGATAGAAAAGCTGGTGTCGGCGCCCGCGGCGGCCTCCTGAATGAACCCATAGGAATTGTCGCGGACCTGGTACACCGCGATTTTGCCCTTGTCATCAACATTACAGATGAACTTCTGGTTGTAGTCCGCTCGGGAGAAGATACCGCGTGCGTCGGGCTTGAGGCCTCTGATCAACTCCGGGTCAACCGCGTACTGACGAATCAACGGGCTGCTGTTGCTGATGACCGTGATCGGCTCTCTAAAGCGCGGCCCGAAGGCTTTATTGGAGGCGGTATCGATCAAGCGATAATCCGGCGCCTCGAGGCTGCCGACGTTGCGCATCGGGACATTGGCGAAGCCGTCCACGGTAAATAGTTGATCGCCCGCCTGCAGCGGCTTCCAGCTGTCAGGGTCAACCGAGCGTATGTGCCTTGCGGCGATCGTCCCATCGCGCAGCTGGGCAATACCCCGTTTTGCCTGGCGCATCAATTTATGTCCCAGCTTGAGCAAACCAAAGCGCGCGAGCCTGAGCAGGCTGGGCAGGGCGGCCAGGGGGTTGAGTTCGTGGAGCGTGGCAATTACCAGCTTCCCGGTCAGTTTCGCGAGCTTAGGCAGCGCCAGGCGCAGCCCGGTCTTGCCTGCGTGGATGAGCAGGCGGGTGGAGCCGGCCACATACCGCCCTACCGGCAACGCGAAAGCTACGATGTCAATGAACAGGCCGGCGACGCCTGACTTGATGCGCTGGGGATCACCGGAGGCGATGTCGTCGATACCGCCCCAAAACGGGATAAAAATCTTGCCCCAGAACGCCAAGTCTTCGAGTACCTCAGCGGGAATGTCTACCTCCCGCGTGTCTTTGCGGGTTTTTTCCAGGAGGGCTTGCTCATCGCAGAAAAACAGCTCGCGGGCAATCATGCTTGCCAGGGTTTCACTGCGCGGCGCATACAGCGTGTTGGGCGCGAACGATGGGATGCGCGGCCCTGCGTCGATGCCAGGCAGTGTCTCGCCGACTTGTTCAACGATCAACTCAGCTTTTTTGCCTGGTCTGGGCGCTTTGTTCTCGCGGTAAGCCTCTCGATCAAACGGTACTTCGGTGGCCAGCCTGTACTTGTCCCAGCTCATGGCGTCGCGTAGCTCTACCACTTTGCCGTTTAGCGGTAGGCTTTGCAGGTCTTTGCGTCGACGCAGCAGGCCGGCGAAGGGGAATACCTCGATGTAGATGGCATGGAGGGGCGAGCGGGGCTTGGCGATGCGTAGGATAAAACCTGTCCGGTAACGAACGGCATCGGTCTTGGCTTTGGTTTCATATTCGATGGGCACCTTGTCCAGGGCTTCTCTTAATGAATACACGGTGATCTCGTCCTGATCCACATCCAGGGTCGCATTGCCCAGGTGCGCAAGCAGTGACTGGATTAAGGTCTTGTAGGCGTTTCTCGGCATCTCAAGGGCGTCGCGAAAGGCTTTGTCGTACTCCATGTCCGAGACAAAGCGCCAACGGCTGGGCAGTTTGAGTTTGAGGTTCTGAATTGCGTTGAACATCTCATATTCATGCTGCTCCAGGGCGGTGACGGCCTGGGTGAGCTCATCCCGTGAGTGGCCCGACGATCGGCTGGCGATCAGGCCGTTGGCCTGTGCCCATTGCACGGTGGGGCCCAACTTGGCCGCTGCGACCAGTGCCTGTTGTTTAATGTCATCGCCGCTGGCGCGAAAGTGTTCCGCCGCCAGGTTGAGCAATTGTTCGAAACTCATGTGGCGCGATGAACCCGGTGCAATCGTTTCGGCCAGCAGAAAGCCGCTTCTGAAATTGACCCAGGTACTGGTGGCAGCGTAGGGGAGGTCATCGGGAATATCGGCCACCCAGACTTCGCTGGCAACATTGGCCTTGAGGACGCACACCGCCAATTGTGCCGCGTCAGCGCTGATCGACAAGCTATGTTCATAGCGGCTGATCAAGGATTGGCGGACCGACGAATAAGACGCGCCAGGCGCGATGAATAGTTTCAATTCGTTGTCGATCAGCGAGTCGGTGCTGGGAATGATCGTCAGCCACAACGCGCGCCACAGTAATTTCACCCGTACCGGGTCTGGGCAGATTTCGTCCTTCTGGCTGCCATACCAGTCCAAGGCCTTGGCAATCCGTTCGCCCAGTGCCAGGTTATCGGGGCTATTGAGCAATTGATCGAGCAGCACGGTGGGGGTGGTGGTGAGCATGTCCTGTTGTGAGGCGGTGAATGTTTCGGGCAATACATGACGGAACAGCGATTGACGGGTTTGTGTTTCGATCTGGCGGATAATCTCCTTGATTTTCTGGTCGGCAGGCGCATCCAGCAAGTGCTGCAAATCGCTGAGGTTGCCTTCGTGTCCGAGTTTTTTCAGGGTGTGATGTTCCTGCAAGACAGCGAGAACCGCTTTCCACTGCTCGCGGGTTTTGGGCTGTGCCGGGATGATCGAGTAATACTTGAGCACCAGATCAAACCGCACCGAACCGTCGCTTTTGAGGCCGTTACCCACACGCCGGTTGATATCCAGCAACACGTCGGCGTCGATGTACCAATAGGTGGGCATATGGCGCAGGATGACCGAATGGTCGGCAATGCTGAACGTTTCGGCAGGGTCGGGTATCGGTGAGCGCGTGCTGCTGAACAAGGTGGAGAGCAGGTCGTAAAGGAAGTCCCGGCCGATAATGGAATCATCCGGTTCGGGCTTTTCCCGCAGGAAGCGCTGAAAGTCTTCATCGGCTTCCAGCTTTGCCAAGACTCGAAAGGCTTCCTTGCACTCGCGATGCAGTTCGCTGTTGTGCGGGGGGCAGTAGTACACCTCGGCGGCGGATGCCGTCAGCGAGCCTTGTGTCGTCACGAAATCAATCAGATGGTCCAAATGCACTTGCTGTTCCGGCAAGCCCTTGAAATAGAAGCTCTGCAATGCGTTATTCATTCAATCCTCACAATCCGTAGTCGAAGAGGATTCACTCTATTGAGCCGGGGTTTGCGGGGGGGGCTATATAGGTAGGCACAGGTTTTCGCAGAAATGGCCAGGTGTCACGATGCGTCAGGCCAACAGGAACAGGTCTTTCCCGACAAAAATACTCGGACTTTGTACCTGCGTAATAATTTGGCGTAAACTGCGGGCAAGCCTGTGAGGAGTTTCCATGACTGCCATAACCATTACCGACGCCGCCCACGATTACCTGGCTGACCTGCTGTCCAAGCAGAACACCCCGGGTATCGGCATCCGCGTCTTTATCACCCAGCCCGGCACCCAGTATGCCGAGACTTGCATTGCCTACTGCAAGCCCGGCGAAGAGAAGCCTGAAGACACCGCCCTGGGGCTCAAAAGCTTCACCGCGTACATCGATGCCTTCAGCGAAGCCTTCCTGGACGACGCCGTGGTCGACTACGCCACCGACCGTATGGGCGGCCAGTTGACCATCAAAGCGCCCAACGCCAAGGTGCCGAACGTCAACGCCGACAGCCCGGTCAACGAGCGCATCAATTATTACCTGCAAACCGAGATCAACCCGGGGTTGGCCAGCCACGGCGGCCAGGTGAGTCTGATCGACGTGGTGGATGACGGTATCGCCGTGCTGAAATTCGGCGGCGGCTGCCAGGGCTGCGGCCAGGCGGACGTGACCTTGCGTGAGGGCATCGAGCGCACGCTGCTGGAACGTATTCCTGAACTCAAGGGTGTACGTGACGTGACTGATCACACGCAGAAAGAAAACGCCTACTACTGAGTAAGGTGTTCACTGCGAACATAAAAGACGGCGCCTCGTGAGCGCCGTTTTTTATTATTTAAATTCATAGAGTTGCAAAATATATCTGATAAAGCAGATCAAGTGTGGGAGCTGGCTTCAGGGGCGATAGAGGTGCGCATGCCCTGCGCGGTACAGCGACGACTCGCTGAAGCTGTCACTGGCCAACACCTGCCCCACCACAATCAACGCTGTCCGCCGAAACCCCTTCGCCGCAACTTTCTCGGCAATGTCACTCAGCGTACCGACCACCCAATCCTGATCCGGCCAGGTGGCACGGTGTACCACGGCAATCGGGCAGTCCGAACCGTAATGCGGCAGCAGCTCGGCAACGATTTTCTCCAGATGATTGACCCCCAGATGAATCGCCATCGTGGTGCCATGTCGCGCCAGGCTGTCGAAGTCTTCACCGGGGGGCATGCTGGTTTTATCGGCGTAACGGGTCAGGATCACGCTTTGGGCGATGTCCGGCAGGGTCAGTTCGGTCTCCAGCAGGGCCGCGCACGCGGCGACCGCCGTGACCCCTGGAATGATCTGGAAAGGGATGCCCAGCTCACGCAAATGGCGTATTTGTTCACCAATCGCCCCATACAGGCTGGGATCACCGGAGTGCACCCGCGCCACGTCCTGGCCTTGGGCATGGGCCGTCTTGATCAGCTCGATGATCTGCTCCAGGTGCAGTTCGGCGCTGTTGACCACCTGGAGCGCCTGATGACCTTCCAGCACGGCGGCGGGCACCAGCGAGCCGGCGTAGATGATCACCGGGCAACTGCGGATCAGCCGCTGGCCCTTGACGGTGATCAATTCCGGGTCACCGGGGCCGGCGCCGATAAAGTAGACGGTCATGGAGAAATCCTGTTGAAAAACGGGCGAGCATGAACACGGCTCATGCTCAAGAGCGGAAATTATCGGGTTTTTAGCCCGCGCAGGCTAACGCAAAGGTGGCCTGCGCGCTTTTTTGACGGGTGATCAGCAGGCGGGCAGGGCTGTCGGACAGCTGTTCGGCGAGGGCCAGGGCGGCGCTTTCGGCCACGCCGTAACAGCCGGTGTGAGCAAAAGCCAGCGCTGAGCGATGGCTCAGCCGATGTTCATAGCCCGCCAGGTGCTCGGCGCTGAAGCACTGCAAGGGCAGGTTCAATCGCTGGGCCAGTGCCAGCAGCCCAGGTTCATCGCGTTTGTGGTCAATGCTTGCCAGCGCGGTCACGCGTGAGCGATCAATGCCGGCCTCGGCCAGGGCGCTGTCGAGCAACGCCAGCAGGCTGTGAACCTCACAGCCCCGCTGGCAGCCCAAGCCGACAACCAGGATCATGCCGAGTATTGGTCGTCGCGGTTGCGGCGGAACAACCAGGCGCTGATCAGGCCCAAGGCCAGCCAGAAAGCGACGTTGGTCAATTGCGAGGCGATCTTGAACTGCGCTTCGAGCGCCTCCGGGGCCAGCATCGAATGTGCCTCAGGTTGCGGCGCGCCGATGACGTGGGGCACGGCAAGAATCGCCAGCCCAAGGCCTTTCAACAGCCAGTTGCGGCCGAACACGATCAGCGCC
Organism: Pseudomonas sp. CCI1.1; assembly: GCF_034348165.1. NCBI lineage: Bacteria > Pseudomonadati > Pseudomonadota > Gammaproteobacteria > Pseudomonadales > Pseudomonadaceae > Pseudomonas > Pseudomonas sp. CCI1.1. The sequence goes on along the minus strand of NZ_CP133780.1, from coordinate 1,506,353 downwards.
AGGCCGGCGGCGGTGGAGGCTGCGGTGCCGATCCACCAGGTCTGGCGCAGTGTCAGGTCCGCCGCCGCAGTGCCCGGCAGTTCCGGTGGCAGGCCCAGGGTGGGGGCCAGTACAAAGGTCGCGTAGCCGGCCAGGCCCCAGAGCAGGCCTTGCGCGGTGCGGGTCGGCGCACGCAGCGTGTAGAGGCCGGCGAGCATCAGTGCAAAGCCTACGGCCACCACCAGGTTGCCTCCAGTGGTGGACAACACCCGCTGCCAGCCATCTTCCGGCTCCCAGGCTTGGGCATCGTGGCTGTGGGCTGCAGCGCCAGCGGCGTGCTCATGCACCATTTCGGAGTCTGGCGGGGCTTTTTCAAAGCTTTCCGCCTGCAGAATCAGCGGTGCCACCCAGAAACTTTGCAGCAGGGTCAGCAGCAAGGCAGCCAATAGCCCAGTGAAACCTGCGGTTTGCGCAATACGCTTGATCATGTCGGCAGCTCTCAATGGCACGGGAACGCGGCGCTGTGGCGGGTATCGTGGGCGGCGTTGTGCACTGCCTCGATATGCGAGAACCCGGCGAAATACACCAGGCACGCGCCAAGGATCGACGCACCGATGGCGGCGGTCAGGCGTTGGCTGAGGGTGGCGGTGCTAGTGGCGGTGTGCGAAGTGCTGCTGATGATCGACATGGCGCGTCCCTTTCAGGTGTCAGGGTGAAACGAGCGCATGAAAACCCCACGCGCCAGGCACGCAGGGTTCGAACAGCGCCCGCCCACCGCGGGTTTGTTATCTGAATTTTTCGGGCCGGTCTCCGGGCTTGCGAGGGGCGGCTCATCAAAGAGTCCTCCTGAAAGCATCGCCTTCCCATGCAAAAGCACAGTGGCCATGACGCTTCGCTCGCTTACCGTTGCGGGGGCAGCACCGGACTTGTCATTGGATTTGACGCACCGGTTTCCCGTTTCACCCTGTGAAGGGCACCCGAAACAAGGTGTGTAGGAGAGCATGGTGTGCAGGTCAGCGTCAATTGGATGAGGACACCTACGAAGTGCACGGCGATGAAGTATTTGCAGACGCAATAGGCAGACACGCGATGTATGAAGTGTTTGGGAACGCCTGCGCTTTTTTCGATAACTCAGAAGGAAACCCGGTTTATCTCCCCGCGCAACATTGAAATTAACGGTGGGCTTTATGCGACTTTCCAATACGCTGCAAAGTTTTCATGCGCCGCTTGCTGGCGATCAGCAATCAGCGGTGGCCGATGCGACCCTCAGGCCCAACGACCCCTCTGAATCGAACGTTGATAAACCCTCTTTCACGGTTGATCAGGCCGCGCGTCAAATCACTCGAACCGGCCATCGTTGGTTTGACGCCAATCGCGACGGCATCACGCAGATCTCCTATTCATTCAACAAGCACGCAAGAGGGCACACGGCGTTCAATGCGACCCAGAAAGAGCAGGCCCGGCGCTCGATGCAATCGTGGGAGGATGTCGCGAATGTTTCATTCCAGGAAGGCAGTCGTCGCCCCGAGGGGCTTCTAGCGTTCTCCAATAGCACGGACTACGAGGTCGCCTTCGGCCAGTATCCGGGCCAGGAAGGTAAAGTGCTGATCAATCCCCGATTTGGCACCAATACTAATCCAGCCTTGCACAACCATGGGCGAATGACCCTGACCCATGAAATTGGGCACAACCTGGGCCTGTTACACCCAGGCACCTATAATTTTGGTAATCCCAATTACCGCGATCACGCCTTATATGCTCAGGATACGCGGGCTTACAGCGTGATGAGCTACTTCGATGCACCTGAAGCGGGTAAACACTTCAATGGAAAGTTACCGTCGGCGCCGATGATGGATGATATCGCCGCTGCGCAGCGGGTTTATGGTGCCAATAACACGACGCGCAATTCAGATACCACCTATGGCTTCAACTCCAATGCGGGACGAGACTATCTGGAGTTGAACTCGCGTCACGATACGGCCTTGTTTTGTGTATGGGACGGTGGTGGTGTCGATACGTTGGACTTTTCCAAGTATCACCAAAACCAGACTATCAATTTGCGGGCGGAGTCCTTTTCGGATGTTGGCGGCCTGGTGGGGAATGTTTCCATTGCCAAGGGGGTTACGCTGGAGAATGCAATCGGCGGCTCCGGGCATGACTCGATCATTGGTAACCAAGCAAACAACGTGCTTAAAGGTGGGGCGGGTGCGGATCGACTCCGAGGTGCGGGGGGCGCTGACACCTTCGCTTACGACAATGCCAGCGACTCCACGCCGGAATATCCCGATCAGATTATGGATTTTGTCACGGGTGTGGACAGAATCGATCTGTCGAACCTGCTGGGCAACGCGGGGGTTGATGCCCTGAGGTTCGTCAGGCGGCTGACGGGCAAACCAGGTGAAGCGATTCTGGATTACAACCGTACGACTAACCTGTCTAGGCTGGCCATCGACCTCACAGGGAATGGCCGATTTGATTTTTTCCTCAAGGCTTACGGCCCGATCAATGTGCCCGACATCATCACCGCCAATCCTGGCAGGCAGCGCTACGCCTAGTTGGCCGCTGCCTGGACCGACTTGCCGGTAGGTGCTTGAGCATTGACCGCCTGCCGTGCACTGCGTAGCCTTGCACCCTCGAGGTTCTTCGGCCCAGGCCGAAGCTAAGAAGGGAACGCGGTTCAAGCCGCGGCTGCCCCCGCAACTGTGAAGGGTTCAGTTGACTGCCACGCCACTGCCGATAGGGCGGGAAGGCGCAGTCAGCGTTGGTCGCAAGACCTGCACACCCCAAGCCAGGAGACCTGCCTCGCAACCGATTTTCCAATTCAACCGGGCGGGGTGATCCGGTGACGAAATCCGCTGCTGCGCGCCGCCGCAGGGCCTGTCGTCCCGTATGCCCGCCCCAAAGGGCATTCGATGAAAACACTGGCCAAACTTCCCGTCACCATCGTTACCGGCTTCCTTGGCTCGGGCAAAACCACGCTGTTGCGCCATATGCTCGACAACGCCCAGGGCCGTCGCATTGCGGTGATCGTCAACGAGTTCGGCGAGCTGGGCATCGACGGTGAAATCCTCAAGCAGTGTTCTATCGGTTGCACCGAAGAAGAAGCCAATGGCCGCGTCTACGAACTGGCCAACGGTTGCCTGTGCTGCACGGTGCAGGAAGAGTTCTTTCCGGTGATGCGCGAATTGGTCGCCCGTCGCGGTGACCTGGACCATATCCTCATCGAAACCTCGGGCCTGGCCCTGCCCAAGCCGTTGGTGCAAGCCTTCCAGTGGCCGGAAATCCGCAGCGCCTGCACCGTTGACGCGGTGATCACCGTGGTCGACAGCCCGGCCGTGGCCGCCGGTACCTTTGCCGCCTTCCCGGACCAGGTCGACGCCCAGCGCAAACTTGACCCGAACCTGGACCACGAGTCGCCGTTGCATGAGTTGTTCGCCGACCAACTGGCCAGCGCCGACCTGGTGATCCTCAACAAAAGCGACCTGATCAGCGCCGAAGACCTGGCCCGCGTGCGCCTGGAGGTCGCCGAAGAACTGCCGGCCGCGGTGAAGATCATCGAAGCCAGCAGCGGTCGCCTGCCTCTGGACGTGCTGATCGGCCTGGGCGCCGGTTCCGAGGAACATATCGACGGGCGTCACAGCCATCACGACCATCACCACGAAGGTGAAGACGACCACGATCACGATGCCTTTGACTCCATCTCCATCGACTTGCCCCAAGCCGATGAGGCGCTGCTGCTCGACGCCCTGACCCAATTGGTGGTGCAGCACGGCATCCTGCGGGTGAAAGGGTTTGCCGCGATCCCCAACAAACCGATGCGCCTGCTGATCCAGGGCGTGGGCACGCGCTTTGACAAGCACTTCGACCGTGCCTGGGGCGCTGACGAAGCACGCACCACGCGCCTGGTGCTGATCGGCCAGGAACTGGACGCCGCCGGCCTCGAAGCGCAATTGCGCGCTGCCCTCAGCGTTTAACCATGCACCTGCTCAGGACCCAACCCGGTGGTTTCGTCGCGGACGACAATATAGCCGACCTTGGCCAGACCCCCGCTGAACTGGTGATCCTGTGCAGCGGCGATTCCAGCCTGGCGCTGCTCGCCGAAGCCGCCCAGCAATTGCCCGAGGATTACCCCAGCCTGCGCCTGGCCAACCCGATGCAGGTGCAGAACCATGCCTCGGTCGACCTGTACGTTGACGAGGTATTGCGCCACGCCAAGGTCATCCTGCTGTCATTGCACGGCGGCATCGGGTATTGGCGCTACGGCATCGAGCGCCTGGTGGAGTTGGCCGAACGCGGCGTCACCCTGATCCTGGTGCCGGGTGACGACCGTCCAGACCCGGAACTCAGCGGCCTGAGCACCGTTGCGGCCGAACACCGCGAGCGCCTGTGGCACTTCCTGCGCCAAGGTGGCCTGGGCAATGCCCTGGATTTTTACCACTGCCTGGCCAGTGCCCACCTGGGCCGCGACTATGCCTGGGCCGAGCCGCAAGCGCTGCCGCGCACGGCGATCTATCACCCGCACAACGCCAATGCCCGCCTCAATGACTGGCAGGCCGATTGGCACGCTGATTGGCCGGTGGCTGCGGTGCTGTTCTACCGCTCCCATTTACAGGCGGCCAATACCGGTTTTATTGATGTGTTCTGCCAGCGCTTACAGGCGGCGGGCCTCAACCCCTTGCCTGTCGCGGTGGCCAGTTTGAAAGAACCCGGCTGCCTCACGGTGGTCGAGGACCTGCTGGATGACGTGCAAGCCGCGGTAATTCTGAACACCACCGGCTTTGCCCAATCGAGCCCGGAAGCGCCGCATTTGCGCCCGTTTCGCCGCAATATCCCGGTGATCCAGGCGATCTGCGCCCAGGACAACCAGCCCGGCTGGCAGGCCAGCGAACAAGGCCTGGGGCCCCGCGACCTGGCGATGCACATTGCCTTGCCGGAGTTGGACGGGCGCATCATCAGCCGGCCGATCAGTTTCAAGGACCTGGCCTGGCGCAGCGAGCGCAGCCAGTCGGACGTGGTGTGCTACCGCGCAGCGCCCGAACGCATGGATTTTGTCGCTGAGCTGGCACGCCGTTGGGTCGAGTTGGCGCGGGTGCCCAATGCCGAGAAACGGATTGCGTTGATCCTCGCCAACTACCCGACCCGCGACGGTCGCATCGGCAACGGCGTAGGCCTGGACACCCCTGCGGCAGCGCTGAATATCCTGCGCGCCTTGCAAGCCGAGGGCTACCCGGTGGCGGAGCGGCTACCCGACAGCGGCACCGCGCTGATCCACGAACTGCTCGGCGGCGTCACCAACGATCTCGACAGCCTCGACCTGCGCCCCTGCCATCAAAGCCTGAGCCTTGTGGAATACCAGGCGATGTTTGATCGTTTGCCGGCCTCCAATCGCCAGGCCGTGCTGGAGCGTTGGGGCGCGCCGCAAAACGATCCGATGTGCCGCGATGGCCGCTTGATGGTCGCCGGCCTGCGCCTGGGCCTGACCTTTGTCGGCATCCAGCCGGCCCGGGGTTACCAGGTAGATGCCAGCGCGGTGTACCACGACCCGGACCTGGTGCCGCCCCATGGCTACCTGGCGTTCTATTTCTGGCTACGCCATACCTACGGCGCCCACGGCGTGATCCATGTGGGCAAGCACGGCAACCTGGAGTGGCTGCCCGGCAAAGGCGTGGGCCTGTCGGAGCACTGCTGGCCGGATGCATTGCTGGGGCCGCTGCCGAATATCTACCCGTTTATCGTCAACGACCCGGGTGAGGGCGCCCAGGCCAAGCGGCGCACCCAGGCGGTGATCATCGACCACCTGATGCCACCGCTGACCCGCGCCGAAACCTACGGCCCGTTGCGTGACCTTGAGTTATTGGCCGACGAATATTACGAGGCGCAATTGCTTGACCCGCGCCGTGCGCTGGAGCTGCAAAAAGACATCCTCAAACTGGTGCGCGAAACCCGTATCGACCAGGAGCTTGAACTGGGCAGTGAGGCGGACGCGGCGGTGTGGCTGCCGCGCCTGGATACCTACCTGTGCGACTTGAAGGAATCGCAGATCCGCGATGGCCTGCATATCTTTGGCGAGTCGCCCGAGGGCCGCTTGCGTATCGACACCTTGCTGGCGCTGTTGCGCATTCCCCGTGGCGATGGCCGGGGCCCGCAGTCGAGCCTGCTGCGAGTGTTGGCCAAGGCATTCGACCTGGGGTTTGATCCGCTCGATTGCGCACTGGCCGAGCCCTGGACGGGGCGGCGCCCGTTGGTGTTGCAGAAGATTGACGATCAGCTGTGGCGTACGGCCGGGGATACCCGTGAACGTCTGGAGTTGTACGCGGCGCGCTTGATCGAGCAGGCACTGGAAGGCCCCATCGAACAGTTGGAAGAGCCCGGCTGGCAGGAGGTGAAGGCGGTGATCGAAGGCCTGCGCATCGTCGTAGCGCCACGCCTGGATGCCTGCGGCCCCGCAGAGATGCGTGGCTTGCTCGATGCCTTGAGTGGGCGTTTTGTCCCGGCGGGGCCCAGCGGTGCGCCGAGTCGCGGTCGGCTGGATGTGCTGCCTACGGGGCGTAACTTCTTTACCGTGGACGTACGCAACCTGCCAACCACCACGGCCTGGCGTCTCGGATTCCAGTCGGCCAACCTGATTCTTGAGCGGCACCTGCAAGACCACGGTGACCACCTGCGTCAGCTCGGCCTGTCGGTATGGGGCACTGCCACCATGCGCACTGGCGGGGACGATATCGCCCAAGCCATGGCGCTGATGGGCGTGCGCCCGGTATGGGCCACCGGCAGCCAGCGGGTGGACGATTTCGAGATCCTGCCGATCAGCTTATTGGACCGTCCGCGCGTGGACGTGACCCTGCGCGTGTCCGGGTTCTTCCGCGATGCGTTTGCCAACCTGATCCGCCTGTTCGATGCGGCGGTGCAGGCGGTGGCGGCCCTGGATGAACCCGACGACATGAACCCGCTGGCCGCCAAAGTGCGCAGTGAACGCCAAGCATTGCTTGAGGCGGGCCTGGATGAAGGTGCCGCGGCCAAGCAAGCCGGCTGGCGCATTTTCGGCGCCAAACCGGGTGCCTATGGCGCGGGCGTGCAGGGCGCGATTGACGGGCGCTTGTGGCAGAGCCGCGAGGACTTGGCCGAGGTCTACCTGAACTGGGGTGGCTACGCTTACGGGGGGGCTGACGAAGGCACTGCGGCCCGCGAGCAATTTGCCCAGCGGTTGAGCCAGGTGCAGGCGGTGTTGCAGAACCAGGACAATCGCGAGCACGACTTGCTCGACTCCAACGACTACTACCAATTCCAGGGCGGCATGCTGGCCGCCGTGGAAACCCTGAGCGGCGAAAAGGCCGCCAGCTACCATGGCGACCACAGCCAGCCGGACGTGCCGAAAATCCGCACCTTGAAGGAAGAGCTCAACCGGGTGATCCGTTCCCGTGCGGCCAACCCCAAGTGGATCGAAGGCGTGAAGCGCCATGGCTATAAAGGCGCGTTTGAAATGGCCGCGACCGTGGACAACCTGTTCGCCTTCGACGCTACCACCGCGCTGATTGACGATCACCAATACGCCTTGCTCGCCGATGCCTACCTGCTGGACCCTGATACCCGTGCCTTTGTGCAACAGCACAACCCAGATGCCCTGCGCGACATGACCGAGCGCATGCTCGAAGCCCAGCAACGTGGCTTGTGGCAGGCACCGGGGGCGTACCGCGAAGCCTTGGAAAACCTGTTGCTGGACATAGAAGAAGACAGCTGAGTGATCGTTCCCACGCTCCGCGTGGGAATGCAGCCCGTGACGCTCTGCGTCACAAGAACGGACGCCGAGCGTCCAGCGAAGCGTTCCCACGCGGGAGCGTTGGAACGAGCTATTAAGAGTTGACTATGACTGATACTCCCCATTTCCCGCTGTCCGCCGTGGTCGGCGCCGATGACTTGAAGCTCGCGCTGTGCCTGGCGGCCATCGACCCGAAGATCGGCGGCGTGCTGATCGAAGGGCCACGGGGTATGGCCAAGTCGACCCTGGCCCGTGGGTTGGCGGACCTGCTGGCCAGCGGGCAGTTTGTCACTTTGCCCCTGGGCGCAACCGAAGAGCGCCTGGTCGGCACCCTGGACCTGGATGCCGCGCTGGGCGAAGGCCGCGCGCAATTCTCCCCCGGCGTGTTGGCCAAGGCCGACGGCGGGGTGTTGTACGTGGATGAAGTCAACCTGCTGGCCGACCACTTGGTGGACCTGCTGCTGGACGTAGCCGCCAGCGGCACCAACCTGATCGAACGCGACGGGATTTCCCATCGCCATGCGGCGCGCTTTGTGTTGATCGGCACCATGAACCCGGAGGAGGGCGAGCTGCGCCCGCAGTTGCTCGACCGCTTCGGCTTCAACGTGGCATTGAGCGGGCAAACCTTGCCCGCCGAGCGCGGGCACATCATCCGTCGTCGCCTGGATTTCGACACTGACCCGGCGGCGTTCTGCGCGCAGTGGGCGCCAGCGCAAGCTGCCTTGCGCGAACGCTGCACCCTGGCGCGGGCACGGCTAGACAGTATCGCCCTGGATGACCAGGCGTTGGCCCACATCACCGAGCGCTGCTTTGCCGCTGGAGTCGACGGCCTGCGTGCCGACCTGGTCTGGTTGCGTGGCGCCCGTGCCCATGCGGCGTGGCGTGGCGCTGTCGCTATTGAGCAGGAAGATATCGACGCGGTGGCGGAGTTCGCCTTGCGCCATCGACGTCAGCAGCAAGCGCCTGCAGGCGCGCCGCCCCCGCCGAATGACGGGCCGTCATCGTCACCCTCCGACACCTCGCCCGGCCAAGGCCAGTGGGGCGATATGCCCGCACCCGCCTTGCCCACGGGCGCCCGCCGCGATGTACCCACCTGGCCAAAAAAGCCCTAGGCATCCGCCCCCGAGCTGACACGGGGGCGGATGCCCGGCCCCAGGCGGGGCGATTGAACACCGGCCGGCAGGGCAAGGCCCGCAGCGCACAGCGCGGGGCGATCAATTGGCCGGGCACGTTGCTGGGTGGGCGGCCGCAATGCCGTGAGGACCTGCTGTTCCACCTGCGCAGCCGGTCGGCTCCTGAACTGTGGCTGGTGATTGTCGATGCCTCGGCGTCCACGCGGCGCCATCGGGCGTTGACCGATGCCAAGGGTTTGTTGGCTCAGCTGTTTGACGATGCTTATCGGCAACGGGCGCGCATGGCGTTATTGACGGCCAGCGGGCAATCGCCGAAGTGGCAGGTGCAAGGCTTGAAGGCGGCGAAAGGCTTGGCCGATTGGTTGGGGCAGTTGGGAGCAGGCGGCGGGACGCCGTTGCTGGCTGCGCTGACGGAGGCGGGGCATTGGTTGGCGGCACGGCGCAAGCGCTATCGGGCCGAGCAACAGAAGCTGCTGGTGGTGACCGATGGGCGGCTCAAGGCGACGGGCGCGCTGCCGCGGTTGGAGTGTCCAGGCATGCTGATTGACATCGAACGTGGGCCTATCAGGTTGGGGCGTGCTGAGGAATTGGCGGTCGGATTGCAGTTGGAGTATCAGCACATCGATAAGTTGTAGCGCCTGGGCTATCGCCATCGCAGGCAAGCCAGCTCCCACATTGTGGCGGCGCCGCCGGTTCCATGTGGGAGCTGGCTTGCCTGCGATGAGGCCCTCAATTACACCGCACACCTATCAGCCTGTCCCCGGTACATTCGGCCAAAGATCGGCCACCAGAAACAACCGCTCTGCTTCTTCCCACTCCTCACCGTTCGGCACCATGCGCACCAGCAACTGCGCCGGGGCCATCGGGTCCAGGTCTGCCAGCCAGCCTTTCATCTGCACTTCACTCCACACTTCATCGGCCGGGTAATGCGCGGGCGCCAGCCAGGCATGGCGGGGCAGGGGTTGCCAACGGCCCTCTGGGCGGGTGCTGACAAAGTCTGTCCAGTCGCGCTGATGCAACCAGCGCCCACGCAGATGCTGCGGGTGTGCGCCGAGGGGGGAGTGCGCCGCGCCGGGCCAGGGGTAGAGCAGATAGCCGCCGAGCCACAAATGCGCATCGAACGCTTGGATATCCAGCGCCGCCAAGGCCTCGCGGCTTTCTGCCCGCGCAGAGATTGGCAATTGATGCTCGGCCAGGTGTGCCAGCTTGCGGTCCAGCCGATCATGGCAGCCAGGCCCCAGCCATTGCGTAGCGTCCTGGCCGTTGCCGTCCTGCGGGCCCAGGTAGAGTTTGATCGCCAGTTCCAGGTGGTGCACCCCCTCGCGGTCGCGCAGCAGCATGTCCAACTCGCCCAGCGTGTGCCCGGCACGGCGGATCGGCAGGTTGGCGGCCAGCAACTCCACGCCCGGCGCATGCTGCACCGCAAATTGCCACAAGCGCTCGTAGTACAGGCCCAGGCGCCGGGTACGTGCCAGGCTCAACCACTGCTGCAACGCGCTGCTGTCCTGGTCCAGCTGGCGCAGCCAGGCTTCGAGTTGGTGAGGGGCTTGCACCCAGTCACTGCCCGCCAGCGGATGGCGCTGCGGCCAAGGCGTCTGCGCCAGCATCGGTGGTGCGAGCATCACCCACGCCAGGTCGCGCACCTCGGGGTGGCGCAGTTGGCGGGGCAGGGTGTGCAAGTCGGGGAATGGCGTCATGGTCCGAGCATAGCCTTTTCAGCGCGCAGAAGGTGCCTGAGAACCATTGTCATCAAGGCGTGGCGGCGACAAAGGATTTTGCCTGAGACGGCCTTTCGCCCATAATCGCTCTTTTTGCCTCACCCCAGATCCCGCAGGAGCCCCATGGAGCAATTTCGCAATATCGGCATTATCGGTCGCCTGGGCAGTACCCAGGTGTTGGACACCGTCCGCCGGCTGAAGAAGTTTCTGCTCGAGCGCCACCTGCATGTGATCCTCGAAGACACCATCGCTGAAATCCTCCCTGGCCACGGCCTGCAAACCTCGTCGCGCAAGATGCTCGGCGAGGTGTGCGACATGGTCATCGTGGTCGGTGGCGATGGCAGCCTGCTCGGCGCTGCCCGGGCGCTGGCGCGGCATAACGTGCCGGTGCTGGGGATCAACCGCGGCAGCCTGGGGTTCCTCACCGACATCCGCCCCGATGAGCTGGAAGTCGAAGTGGCCAAGGTGCTCGACGGCCATTACCTGGTGGAGAACCGCTTCCTACTGCAGGCCGAAGTGCGCCGCCATGGCGAGGCGATCGGCCAGGGCGATGCCCTTAACGACGTGGTGCTGCACCCCGGCAAATCCACGCGCATGATCGAGTTCGAGCTGTATATCGACGGCCAGTTCGTCTGCAGCCAGAAGGCCGACGGCCTGATCGTCGCCACACCCACCGGTTCTACCGCCTACGCGCTGTCGGCCGGCGGCCCGATCATGCACCCCAAGCTCGATGCCATTGTGATCGTGCCGATGTACCCCCATATGTTGTCCAGTCGGCCAATTGTGGTCGATGGCAACAGTGAGCTGAAAATCGTGGTGTCCAAAGACATGCAAATCTACCCGCAAGTCTCCTGCGACGGGCAGAACCATTTCACCTGCGCCCCCGGTGACACCATCACCGTGAGCAAGAAGGCACAGAAGTTGCGCTTGATCCACCCGCTGGATCACAACTACTACGAAGTGTGCCGCACCAAGTTGGGCTGGGGCAGCCGCTTGGGAGGTGGAGGCGACTGATGCTCGATCCCGCGCGTAGCTACGACCTGATTGGTGACGTGCACGGTTGCGCTCATACCCTTGAGCACTTGCTCGACCAATTGGGTTACCACAAGCAGGGCGGCACTTGGCGCCATCCGTCACGCATGGCGGTGTTCCTGGGCGATATCATCGACCGTGGCCCGCGCATCCGTGAGGCGCTGCATATCGTCCACGATATGACCGAGGCCGGCCAGGCGCTGTGCATCATGGGCAACCACGAGTTCAATGCGCTGGGCTGGACCACGCCGGCCCCGCCGGGCAGCGGCAAGCAGTTTGTGCGTGAGCACAACCCGCGCCACGCCCGCTTGATCCAAGAGACCCTGACCCAGTTCGAACACCACCCGGCTGATTGGCACGACTTCCTCGGCTGGTTCTACGACATGCCGCTGTTTGTCGATGCCGGGCGTTTCCGCGTGGTGCACGCGTGCTGGGACGACAGTTTTATCCAGCCGCTGCGCGCGACCTTCCCGGATGGCTGCATCGACCCGCACTTCCTGCAAGCCGCCGCCGTACCGGGCAGTTTCGCCTGCAATGCATTCGACCGCCTGTTGCGCGGCACCGATATGCGCCTGCCCGATGGGCTCACCCTGACCGGTGGCGATGGCCTGACGCGTTCGTTCTTTCGCACCAAGTTCTGGGAAGACGACCCCAAGACCTACGGCGACATCGTGTTCCAGCCCGACGCCTTGCCGGAGCCGGTGGCACGCACGCCGTTGTCGTCCACACAAAAGAATTCTTTGCTGCGCTATGGCGTCGATGAACCGCTGTTGTTCGTCGGCCACTACTGGCGCAGCGGCAAACCCGCGCCGATCCGCCCGAACCTGGCCTGCCTGGACTACAGCGCGGTGCTGTACGGCAAGCTGGTGGCGTATCGACTGGACCAGGAAACCCAGCTGGATCCGCGTAAATTCGTATGGGTCGACGTTGAGCGACCAGAGGCCATTCCATGAGTACCGTAGCTGTATTGCGCTTGCCCCTGAGCGTCGACCTGGGTGGTTTCGTCAAGTTGCTGCACCGCATGCAGGTGCCGCACCGCGTCAGCGAGGAGGCCGGTGAACAGGTGCTGTGGGTGCCCGAGGCCATCAGCGACGACGTGCGCGTGCTGTATCAACGTTTCCCCGCTGGCGACCCGGACCAGCAACTGGATATTCCCGAGCAGGCGCCGGTTGCGCGGCCGGGCTTTGTCCAGCAAGTGCGCCATAGCCCGGTCACCGCGCTGGTTTTGCTGGCCAGCCTTATCGTCGCGGCCGTGACGTTGCTCGGCGCTAACCTGCAAACCATGGCCTGGCTGACCTTCCTGCCATTCCGGGTGCTGGGCGAGTACATCCAGTTCACGCCGTTGGCCGACACCCTGGCCTCGGGGCAGTGGTGGCGCTTGGTCACGCCGATGCTGATCCACTTCGGCATCCTGCATCTGGCGATGAACGGCATGTGGTACTGGGAGCTGGGTCGGCGCATTGAAGCGCGCCAGGGCAGCATCAACCTGCTGGGCCTGACCCTGTTGTTCAGCCTGGTCTCCAACTACGCGCAATACGCCTACGGTGGCCCCGGCTTGTTTGGCGGCTTGTCTGGCGTGTTGTACGGCCTGCTCGGGCACTGCTGGATCTTTCAATTATTGTCGCCCAACCCGGCCTATCGCCTGCCCCGTGGGGTGCTGGTGATGATGCTGGTGTGGTTGTTGCTCTGCCTGTCGGGGCTGGTCTCGATGATCGGTTTCGGCGAAATCGCCAACGCGGCCCATGTGGGCGGGTTGGTCATCGGTTGCTTGACGGGTTTGCTCGGCGGTTTGTACAACCGTCGCAAAGCGTCTCTTTGATAAGGAAGAGCCTTATGTCCTCTTTTGCTGAAATGATCGAAAACATCACCCCGGACATCTACGAGAGCCTCAAGCTCGCGGTAGAGATCGGCAAATGGTCCGATGGCCGCAAGCTCACCGCCGAGCAGCGCGAATTGTCGTTGCAAGCGATGATCGCCTGGGAGATCCAGAACCTGCCCGAAGAGCAGCGCACCGGCTATATGGGCCCGCAGGAGTGCGCGTCCAAATCCGCGCCAGTACCGAATATCCTGTTCAAGTCGGATGCGATCCATTGATTGAAATTGGTCGCGGTGCAGTCAGCAAAATGTCGGCGCAGCTCGGTGAGCCGACCGTTCAATACGCCTTTCGCTTAGGAAGCACCGAGGTGCCGGTCAATCCGCTGATCGGTACCCATATCCGCCTGGAATACCTGGGCGCGATTCATTGCAGCCATTGCGGGCGCAAGACCAAGACCAGCTTCAGCCAGGGCTACTGCTACCCCTGCATGACCAAGCTGGCCCAGTGTGACCTGTGCATCATGAGCCCCGAGCGTTGCCATTACGACGCCGGTACCTGCCGCGATCCGGGCTGGGGCGAGACATTCTGCATGACCGACCACGTGGTGTACCTGGCCAACTCGTCGGGCATCAAGGTCGGCATTACGCGTGCTACGCAGTTGCCCACCCGTTGGCTGGACCAGGGCGCCAGCCAGGCGCTGCCGATCATGCGCGTGGCGACACGTCAGCAATCGGGCTTCGTCGAAGACCTGTTCCGCAGCCAGGTGGCCGACAAGACCAACTGGCGCGCCTTGCTCAAGGGCGACGCGCAAGCGGTGGACCTCAAGCAGGTGCGTGATGAGCTGTTCGCCTCTTGCGCCGAGGGCTTGCTGGGTTTGCAGGAACGCTTTGGCCTGCAAGCCATCCAAACCATTGCCGACATCGAGCCGATTGAAATCCGCTACCCGGTCGAGCAGTATCCGACCAAGATCGTCAGCTTCAACCTGGACAAGAACCCGATTGCCGAAGGCACGCTGCTGGGGATCAAGGGCCAATACCTGATCTTCGACACCGGCGTCATCAACATTCGTAAATACACGGCCTATCAGCTCGCCGTGCATCAGTAGAAGGATCCCCAGCATGCGCACCGAACAACCGAAGATGATTTACCTTAAGGACTATCAGGCGCCGGACTACCTGATCGACGAGACGCACCTGACCTTCGAGTTGTTCGAGGACCACAGCCTGGTCCACGCGCAGCTGGTGATGCGCCGCAACCCCGAGCGCGGCGCCGGTTTGCCGCCATTGGTGCTCGATGGCCAGCAACTTGAGCTGTTGAGTGTCAACCTGGCCGACCAGCCGTTGACGGACGCTGACTACCAGCTGACCGACAGCCACCTGACCGTGCAGCCCAACAGTGAGACCTTCACCCTCGACACCACCGTCAAGATCCACCCAGAAACCAACACCGCCCTGGAAGGCTTGTACAAATCCAGCGGTATGTTCTGCACCCAGTGCGAGGCCGAAGGTTTCCGCAAGATCACCTATTACCTCGACCGCCCGGACGTGATGAGCGTGTTCACCACCACGGTGATCGCCGAGCAGCACAGCTATCCGGTGCTGTTGTCCAACGGCAACCCGATCGCCAGCGGCCCCGGTGAAGACGGCCGGCACTGGGCGACCTGGGAAGACCCGTTCAAGAAACCGGCCTACCTGTTTGCCTTGGTGGCCGGTGACCTGTGGTGCGTTGAAGACAGCTTCACCACCATGACCAACCGCGAAGTCGCGCTACGCATCTACGTCGAGCCGGAAAATATCGACAAGTGCCAGCACGCCATGACCAGCCTGAAAAAATCCATGCGCTGGGACGAAGAGACCTACGGCCGCGAGTACGACCTGGACATCTTCATGATCGTCGCGGTCAACGACTTCAACATGGGCGCCATGGAGAACAAGGGCCTTAACATCTTCAACTCCAGCGCCGTGCTGGCCCGCGCCGAAACCGCTACAGACGCCGCTCACCAGCGCGTCGAAGCCATCGTTGCCCACGAATACTTCCATAACTGGTCGGGCAACCGCGTGACCTGCCGCGACTGGTTCCAACTGTCGCTCAAGGAAGGCTTCACCGTGTTCCGTGACTCGGGCTTCTCTGCCGACATGAACTCGGCCACAGTCAAACGCATCCAGGACGTGGCGTACCTGCGTACCCACCAGTTCGCTGAAGATGCCGGCCCCATGGCCCACGCCGTGCGCCCGGACAGCTTTATCGAGATCTCCAACTTCTACACCCTGACCGTGTATGAAAAGGGCTCGGAAGTGGTCGGCATGATCCACACCTTGCTCGGTGCCGAGGGCTTTCGCAAAGGCAGCGACCTGTATTTCGAACGCCATGACGGCCAGGCCGTGACCTGCGATGACTTCATCAAGGCCATGGAAGACGCCAACGGCGCCGACCTCAGCCAGTTCAAGCGCTGGTACAGCCAGGCAGGTACCCCGCGCCTGGCGGTAAGCGAGGCCTACGATGCGGCGGCCAAGACCTACAGCCTGACCTTCCGCCAGAGCTGCCCACCCACTCCGGATAAGGTCGAGAAGTTGCCCTTCGTGATCCCGGTGGCGCTGGGCTTGCTGGACGGGCAGGGCGCCGGCATTGCCTTGCGCCTGGCCGGTGAAGCGACGGCGGGCGACACTTCGCGGGTAATTTCGGTAACCGAAGCGGAACAGACCTTTACCTTCGTCGACATCGCTGAAAAACCCTTGCCTTCGTTGCTGCGTGGTTTCTCGGCGCCGGTGAAGCTCAGCTTCCCCTACAGCCGCGATCAACTGATGTTCCTGATGCAGCACGACAGCGACGGTTTCAACCGCTGGGATGCCGGCCAGCAGTTGGCCGTGCAGGTGTTGCAGGAGCTGATCGGCCAGCATCAGGCGGGCCAGCCGCTGAAGCTTGATCAACGCTTGATCGACGCGCTGCGCACGGTGTTGAGTGATGAAAGCCTGGACCAGGCCATGGTCGCCGAAATGCTCTCGTTGCCGAGCGAAGCCTACCTCACGGAAATCAGCGAGGTGGCGGATGTGGACGCTATCCACGCTGCCCGCGAGTTTGCCCGCAAGCAACTGGCCGACAACCTGTTCGAAGGCTTGTGGCTGCGCTACCAGGCCAACCGCGAGCTGTCCAAGCAAACGCCTTACGTGGCAGAAGCCGAGCACTTCGCCCGGCGTGCGCTGCAGAACATCGCGCTGTCGTACCTGATGCTCAGCGGCAAGCCAGAAGTGTTGGCGGCCACCCTGGATCAGTTCGACACCAGCGATAACATGACCGAACGCCTGACGGCGTTGGCGGTGTTGGTGAACTCGCCGTTTGAAGCAGAGAAAGCCCAGGCCTTGGCGGTGTTTGCCGAAAACTTCAAGGACAACCCGCTGGTCATGGACCAATGGTTCAGCGTACAGGCCGGCAGCACCTTGCCGGGCGGGCTGGCGCGGGTCAAGGCGTTGATGGAGCACCCGGCGTTCACCATCAAGAACCCCAACAAGGTGCGCGCACTGGTGGGCGCATTTGCCGGGCAGAACCTGATCAACTTCCATGCGGCGGATGGCTCGGGCTACCGCTTCCTGGCCGACCTGGTAATCCAGCTCAATACCTTGAACCCGCAGATCGCCTCGCGCCAACTGGCGCCGCTGACACGCTGGCGTAAATACGACAGCGCACGGCAGGCGCTGATGAAAGCGGAGCTGGAGCGCATCCTGGGTGCGGGTGAACTGTCCAGCGATGTGTTTGAGGTGGTCAGCAAGAGCCTGGCGTAACCCTCACTGCCTTAACGCGATCCCCCTGTGGGAGCGGGCTTGCTCGCGAAGGCGGCGTGTCAGTCGACATCAATATGACTGACCCACCGCTTTCGCGAGCAAGCCCGCTCCCGCATTTAGGTCAGGAGGCGTCAGTTTGATAAGCGTCGTAGCTGCGGCGCGTGCGCTCTATCTCTTCGACCAACCGGTCAATGCCCGCCAATCGTGCCCGGTTGTCATGATCCCAGGGATGAAAGCCCGGCTTGAAGTAATGCAGCCACGGCCGGCACATCCGTGGAAACACACCCTTGGGCCCATACAAGAACTTCACCATGCGCCACAAGCCCTTCAGCGTGCCGCCCGAAGTGCGGTCGGCGATCAACAGGCGCACGTGAAAATCCAGCACCACCACCCAGAACAGCACGCTGGTGGTCAGCATGGTGCCGGTGCGCAGCAGGTAACGTGCAGGCCCTGGCTTGATCACCCTGTTCCACACATCGAACGCCACGGCTTTGTGTTCGGTTTCTTCCAGGGCGTGCCAGTACCACATCTGCTGGTAACCCTTGAGTGAGTCGCCAAAGCGCGAAGGGTCGCTCAGCAGGATTTCCGCGAGCATGGCGGTGTAGTGTTCCAGGGCGATGGTCACCGCCAGGTTGAACGACGCCGGCAGGTGTTTTTTCTGCAGGTCGAGGAAGAACTTCAAGCGTCGGTCAAGGGTGTGCGCCGGCAGGCCGGCCGCTTGCAGCAAGTCGTTATACGCCACGTGTTCACGGCTGTGCATGGCCTCCTGGCCGATAAACCCCTGGATCTCTTTTTTCAGTTCGGCATCGTCGATCTGCCCACGGTAGTGGCGCACGCTGTCCATGAAGAACAGCTCGCCCTGGGGAAACAGCAGCGACAGGGCATTGAAGAAATGGCTGACCACAGGCCCTTGTTCGTGCCAGTTCTTGATGCGCTCGGCAGGCAAGGCAAAACGGATATCGCGACGGATCGGCAGCATGGTGCGTGCTCCTGTTCAGAGTCGAGGCTCGTCGTTGGTTTCAAACACGGGCGTGCGCGGCTTGGGCGCCATGCGCTTGCTGGCAAACACCACCAGGGCCTGATAGGCCGCCGGCAGGCAACGGGCGAGCAGGTCGAAGAAATAGGCATCGCGGCCAATCAGCACGCGACGCTTGTTTTTGCGTACGCCTTGCAGGATCACTTTGGCGGCCTGGTCGGCGTCGGTGATGAAGAGTTTTTCGAAATCGGCGCGGGCTTGTTGCTCGCTGTGGATGAGAAAGCCGGTCATGTTCGCGTCGATGCGGCTGCTGCGGCAGATGTCGGTACGAATGCCACCGGGGTGCACACAGGTGGCCGACACGCCGCAGCGTTGCAGGTCGAGTTCCTGGCGCAAAGCTTCGGTGAAGCCGCGTACCGCGAACTTTGTAGCGTTGTAGCCGCTCATGCCGGGCTGGGCGAACAGGCCGAACACGCTGGACGTATTGATGATATGCCCGTCGCCGCTGGCCTTGAGGTACGGCAGGAATGCCTTGGTGCCATGCACCACTCCCCAGAAGTTGATGCCGACGATCCATTCCAGGTCGGCGTAATCCACGCCTTCGACGGTGCTCGACAGCGCCACCCCGGCATTATTGAAGACCAGGTTGACCTTGCCGTGCTCGGCCACGCAGCGTGCTGCCCAATCGTGCATGGCCTGGCGGTCGGACACGTCCAGCACTTGGGTGGTGACAGTGACGGGCGACAAGGTCGAGGTGCGGATCAGCGCCAGGGTCTGTTCCAGGCCCTGGCTGTTTTTGTCTGCCAGCGCCAAGTGACACCCTTCCCGCGCCAGGGCCAGGGCCAATGAGCGGCCCATGCCGGAAGCCGCGCCGGTGATCGCCGCAACGCGGCCGTTGAATGACTTCATGACAGGCTGCCTTCTGTGGTGGAGTGGGGCGTTGCAACCGCTCGCGGCAGGGCGGGCGCCGGCGCCTGGCTGACGCTGTAGTCTTTGAGGGCAAAATGCCGGGTGACCTGCTTGAAGTGCCAGGTCGAGCCGGGCCACAGCGTGGTGTTCTTGCCGGTGCGCGGGTCGAGGTACCAGCTCTGGCAGCCGCCGGTGTTCCAGATGGTGCGCTTGAGCTTGTCCTGCAACTGCTGGTTGTAGGCGTGCTCCACGGCGGGCTTGACCTCTACCGTGGTAAGGCGCTGGCGCTGCATGTGTTTCAGGGCGTCGAGAATGTACGCGACCTGAGCCTCGATCATCAGGATCATCGAGTTATGCCCCAGGCCGGTGTTGGGGCCCACGATCAGAAACAGGTTCGGGTAGCCCGGCACGGTGGTGCCTTTGTAGGCATGGGCGCCATCGCGCCAGGCATCCATCAGGTCGATGCCGTCACGGCCGATGATGCAGCCACGGGGCAACGGGTCGCTGGCCTGGAAACCCGTGCCGAAGATCAGGCAATCGGCGGGGTGCTTGATACCGTCGGCGGTGATCACGCCGTCGGCTTCGATGCGCAGCACGTTGTCGGTGACCACCTCGACATTGCTGCGCGAGAGTGCCGGGTAGTAATCGTTGGAAATCAGCACGCGCTTGCAGCCGATGGTGTAGTCCGGCGTCAGTGTTTTGCGCAGGGAAGGGCGGGCCACCTGTTTGCGCAGGTGACGCAGGGCGATTTTCTGCACCATTTTCATCAGGCGTGGATGCAGGGCAAAGCCCACCACGCGGCCTTCCAGTGCCCAGTAAAGCGCAGCACGCACCAGCTTCTGGGTGAGCGGTACATGCTTGAACAACCAGCGCTCGGCAGCGGAAATCGGCCGATCAGGCTTGGGCATGATCCACGGCGGTGTGCGCTGGAACAGGTCCAGGTGCGCCACCTGCGGGGCGATCTGCGGCACGAACTGGATGGCGCTGGCACCGGTGCCGATTACCGCCACGCGCTTGCCCTTCAAGGAGTACTCGTGATCCCACTGCTGGGAGTGGAAGCGCTTGCCCTTGAAACTGTCCAGCCCTGGGATATCTGGCATTGCCGGGCGCGACAAGCCCCCCATTCCCGACACCAGCACCCGTGCGCTGACGTGGCGGCCGTTAGTGAAGGTCAGTTGCCAGCGCTGCTGTTGTTCATCAAACAGCGCCCGTTGCAGGCCCATGCCAAAGCGCAGGTAGGGCGCCAGCTCGAAGTGCCTGGCGCAGTCTTCCAGATAGGCACGGATCTCGGGTTGCGCCGCGAACTGTCGCGTCCAGTTCGGGTTGGGCGCAAAGGAAAACGAATACACATGGGACTGCACGTCGCAGGCGCAACCTGGGTAGTGGTTGTCGCGCCATGTACCGCCGAGGGTCTGGGCCTGTTCGGCGATAAAGAAGTCGGTGAGCCCGGCTTCCTTGAGTTTGATCGCCATGCACAGGCCCGCGAACCCGGAGCCAATGATGGCGATGTCGATTGAGTCACTGGGGGCATTCATAGGGCTGCCTCGTCAATAAAGCGCTTGGGCATCGGATGTGCTCCTGTTTTTGTTTTGTCTTTTAGATAGAACACCATTGCAAAGGAAAATTGAATTAATTATTTTAAAAAAGATTTTAAATAATCTACCTGAAAAATTCGCCTACGCTAGGGCCTTGTTGCGCATGAGCGATTTGTCCGACGGACGAACGTGGTATGCATGAAGTCTAGGTCCAGGGTGTGGACGATGGCTGGGGCCAGATCAATTCCGGTCGGGTCGCCAGCAGCAGGGAAGCAGAGGACCGAGCTATGGCTGTCGAATGGGTTGTCGCTGCGGGTGTGCTGGCGGGCGCCAGTGCGGCGTTATGGGGCTTGAGTGCCTGGATGACGCGGCGCATTGAAGCGACCGTGCCGATCAACGGGCGTTTCGTCGAGGTGGATGGCGAGCGCTTTCATTATGTCGAAGAGGGCAAGGGCCCGCCGCTGGTGATGATTCACGGGCTGATGGGCAGCAGTCGCAACCTGACCTATGCCTTGTCCGGCCAGTTGCGTGAGCATTTTCGGGTCATCAGCCTCGACCGGCCGGGCTCAGGCTATTCCACCCGGCACAGCGGCACGCCGGCAGACTTGCCGGCCCAGGCGCGACAAATCGCGGCCTTCATCAAGGCGCTGGATCTGGGCAAACCGCTGATACTGGGGCACTCCCTGGGCGGAGCGATTGCCCTGGCGCTGGCCCTCGACCATCCTCATGCGGTGTCCGGGTTGGTGCTGGTTGCGCCCTTGACTCACCCCCAACGCATGCTGCCGCTGGTGTTTCTGTCTCTGGCCGTGCGCCCGGCCTGGCTGCGGCGCTGGGTGGCGCACACCTTGACCCTGCCCATCGGCCTGCTGACCAAAGACTCGGTGGTGAAGGGCGTATTTGCCCCCGATCCTGCGCCGCCGGACTTTGCCACCCGTGGCGGCGGTTTGCTGGGCATGCGCCCCGACAATTTCTACGCCGCGTCCACCGAGATCAACCGGGTCAACGACCACCTGCCGGAGATGGTCAAGCGCTACTCCCGATTGACCCTGCCCATCGGCCTGATCTACGGCGCGCAGGACAAGGTGCTCGACTTCCAGAAACACGGCCAGGCCCTGGCCAGCAAGGTGCCAGGGCTGAAAATGCAAGTGATCGAAGGCCGTGGGCATATGTTGCCGATCACCGCCACCGAGCGCGTGGCGGCGCTGGTGGAGCAGGTGGCCAAGCGGGCTCGACCCGGCGAGAGCGTCCGGCCGTTAAACCCACCTGTCGCCCTGGCGAGCCAGTAACAGTGCCACCTGACTGCGGCGCCTGGCGTTGACGCCTGCCCCTGAGCACCTGACCAGATGGCTGAAAAGAGACTGCTCGGTCACGGAAAAAAGGGCTGGAGAAACTAGTTGACGACCTAACGATTCCGCGCTATTTATTTAAAAAAATTATTTCAATGTGTAATTTGAAATTATTTTTGAAATGCCTAAGAGCGAATAAAATAATGAAAAAAACGCCTTTTATCGCATGCATGATTTCTCGCAGCAGTCAGCGCACCGCTGCCGCATTGCCTACCGAATGTGTGCGGAGGCTGCCATGAACCAGACTCTGGCAGCTGCGACCGTGTGGGCCGACGGCAAACGCCACCTGTGGTGGCTGGGCATTATGCCGCTGGCGACGCCCTTGCTCTCCGGCGCCCTTGCCATCACCACAGGCGTGCAACAACTGTGGTGGGTGGGCGTGCTGGTGATCTTCGGCTTGATCCCGCTGATTGACGGCCTGCTCGGCGAAGACGTCAGCAACCCGCCCGAATCTGCGGTCAGCCACCTTGAATCCCAACGCTACTACCGCTGGATCGTCTACACCGGCGTGCTGTTTGTGATTGCCTCGGTGGTGATCACCGGTTGGCTCGCTGCGGGCGGTATCGACTGGATCATCAACGGCGGCCTGTTGCGGGCCACGGCCACCCTGGAACCCTCGAACTGGCTGGCCAGGACCGCCGCGTTCATCACCGCACGCACTGAACTTCACGGTGCAGTCAGCTGGTTGACGTATGTGGGCATGGCCATGTCCACCGGGGCCGCCACCGGCATTGCCATCAACACCGCCCATGAGCTGGGGCACAAACCCAAGCCCTTGGAAGTGTTCCTGGCCAAGGTCACCCTGGCGCCGACCTTCTATGGCCACTTTTACACCGAACATAACCGTGGCCATCACGTGCGGGTCGCCACGCCGGAAGACCCGGCCAGCTCGCGCCTGGGTGAAAGTTTCTGGGCATTCCTGCCGCGTTCGGTGTGGTTCAGCGCTGTGTCGGCCTGGAACCTGGAGCGCGAACGCCTGCGCAAACTCGGCCTGCCGGCCCTGCACTGGAAGAACGCGGTGCTCAGCGCCTGGATGTATAGCGTGGTGTTGTGGGGCGCAATGATTGCCTGGCTGGGGGCGGCGGTAATTCCGTTCCTGATTATCCAGGGCATCTACGGGTTCTCGTTGCTGGAAGTGGTGAACTATGTCGAGCATTACGGCCTCAAGCGTCAGAAGTTGCCCAATGGTCGTTATGAACGCTGCTCGCCGCGTCACTCGTGGAACAGTAATCGGATTGTCACCAATATCTTTCTGTTCCAGTTGCAACGGCACTCCGATCACCATGCCAACCCCACGCGCAGTTATCAGTCGCTGCGTCATTTTGATGAGTCACCGCAACTTCCCTATGGCTACGCCAGCATGATTGTCTGGGCTTATGTGCCGTACTTGTGGCGGCGTCGCATGGACCATCGTGTACTGAATCACTATGCCGGCGATATCAACCTGACCAATCTTCAGCCGTCAAAGCGTTTGAAGTATCTGGAGAAGTACAGCGGTAGTGCCAAGCCGTTTTGAGATGAAGTAAGCCTTCAGGGTGTACTCGGGATCTGTGTATCGCGCAGGTCCTTGTCGCCCGGCGTTTTGAGTGCAAGAACCTGGTTTGACCCTACAACAATAATTTCAAGGGAAGGACGTACACCATGCAAAGTTCTGCCAAGTTCACCGCCCACATCCTGTTGGCGGCCATGGGTTTGATTGCTTACCACCAGGCTCAGGCTGCGCGTATCGAACCTGCTGGCAGTGCCTTCACTGCCCAAGGACCTATCAGCTTTTCCAAAGGCAAGCTCATCAGTGCCGACTGCACCATCAAGGTAGCCGGCAAGGTTGCAGCCGATGGTTCATCGGTGAATGTCGACAAAGTCGAGTTCGACGGTGGCCTCAAGTGCAGCCGTGTCGAAGCCATCAACTTGCCTTGGGTGTTAATCGCCAAAGATACAAAAAGCGGCTCCATGTCGAAGATCAGCGTAGACGTGCATGCCTTTGGCCTGGGTGGCAAGTGTGGGCCGTCGACGGCCGACGGTACTTGGGATAACGCCACCGGCAAGTTGGAAGCCG
Source organism: Pseudomonas sp. CCI1.1 (assembly GCF_034348165.1). Lineage (NCBI taxonomy): Bacteria > Pseudomonadati > Pseudomonadota > Gammaproteobacteria > Pseudomonadales > Pseudomonadaceae > Pseudomonas > Pseudomonas sp. CCI1.1. The sequence continues at coordinate 1,482,321 of NZ_CP133780.1, read as the reverse complement.
CCGATGTTGCGATTGGCGAAGACTGCAAGATCAAGACGGTGTCGATCAAGATGCCGCCCAACTTCAAAGTTGTCGAATAACACGTTCCGACAGTTGTAGCGGTAAATGCATTGAAATTTGGCTGGAAAGGGAAGTTCTGCAGTTTCACCGTGACCTCTCGATCATGGCCATTACCCCTGGCGAAATGAATCGCCATAACATGTGAGGAAAAACAATGAAAAGCTTGAAAACCCTCGTTTGTGCAACTTCGTTTGCTCTGTGCTTTGGTGCCGCCTCCATGGCGAGCGCGGCGTCCGTTTCTCCAGACGGTCCGTTCTCGACTAATGCCGGTACCATCGTGGTGAAGTCGCCCTCATCCTTCGGTGCGGCAGTGACTTGCGGCATTACCTTTACCGGCAACGTTAGCGGTGGCGTGGCTTCTATCAACGGTGCGTCCTTGACCGGCGGCGGCCTGTGCGCACTGCCCACGCTGACTAACCTGCCTTGGGTTCTTACCGCAGCGACGGGCACCACCGGCACCGTGACCAACGTAGGCTACAAAATCTCCTCGATTCCGGCCACTAACTGCGGCCCTACCACCATTGCCGTGGCGTGGACTCCTGGTACCAAAACACTTTCGGCCACCAATCAGTCGCTGACCGGCAACTGCACCGTCGTATCGCTGAATGTTGTTGCCCCGACGCTGACGGTTAACCCGTAAGCATGTGACTCCAGAGGGCTGATCACCCGTGAAAGGCCGATGCCTCATGCGAGGCATCGGTTGGGCAGGGTACTTACGGTGTGCCTGCGGCCACACGACCCACCGGCAGGGGCCGGGCGAAATAATAATAAGGAGCAGCGCATGAATAATAAGAAACAACACGCTCACACGTTACTGGGGTTGGCGCTGTTGGGAGGTTTGATGACCACGGGACATGTGCAGGCGGGCGGCTTCTCCACGCCAACCTACGGTGCGCCTGGCTGGGGCCGTGCGTTTGGCGGCGGTTCATTGTTCAAGAACGACCCCAGTGCCGCGTACAACAACCCGGCGGCCATGGCGTTCATCGATTCAACTATCGCGCAGCAGACTGTCGATTATGCCCGGGTCAAGATCAAATATTCGGGTCAGGCTTTTGACCACAACGGTAATCCTGTGACCAATACGCCGGTATTGGATGATCAGGGCAGCATGGGCGATCCGACGCTCAATAACAATAACGGGGGGCAAGGTGGCTTTACCGCGTGGCTGCCAACCGGTTTCCTGGTGATCCCAATCGGCGACCGCTTTGCGTTTGGCTTGAGCCAGGTGGTCCCCCAGGGCATGAGAACAACTTGGAACGAAGACTCCAAGCTGCGGGATTTTGCAGTCGACACCAAAATTGAGACCGTTGGCCTGACAGGCTCACTGTCGTTCAAGGTCAATGACCAGTTTTCGGTCGGCGGTGGCGCCATCGTCCAGCGCAGCCAGGGATTTGTCAGCCAGAACGTCGACTTGCTGGCAGCGGCGGACGTCTCTCCCGGACTCGGCGGGACCGGCTTTCCGACCGGTGTAGGGCATTCGTTGATGCGTGTGAAAGTCGATAATATCTCGGTCGGTTGGTTTGGCGGTGTGGTATGGAAGCCGACGGCGCAAGACACACTGGGCTTGAACTATCACGCCAAAATCAAAAACAAGATGACCGGCAAATACAATGTCTATACGGATGCTATCGGTCGCAACGCGATGACCAATCCTATTGGACCGAACGGCGAAACATTGGTTGAAATGGCGTATCCGGGGCTGAAGCTTTTCCCGGACGGGGCGCATGCCAGCACTCAGTTGGATATTCCGGCTACTGCGGCGATTGACTGGGTCCACCAGTTCAATGATCGCTGGACATTAGGTGTCAGCGCCCAGTGGACTGAATGGTCTTCGTTCAAAGACCTGACACTCAAGTCGCAAGGCTCGACTATTGTTGCCATCCCGTACAACTACAAGAACGCCTGGATGACCTCGATCGGTGGCGACTATAAAGCCACTGACGAACTTACCCTGCGTGCCGGTGTAGCTTACGACCAGACACCTACCCGTAACTCCACGCGTGACCCCCGGATCCCCGACGGCGACCGCTATTTCTTGGCGTTTGGTGCCGGTTATGACATCAAGGCTGTGCCTGGTCTGTCAGTGGATGCCGCGTATTCGCACCAATTCGTCCAGAAGGTCAATCTGAAGACCAAGAACGTTGATCGTCTCGGAGCCGCCCAACTGGACGGCAAAGCCGAATCGTCAGGTGATGTGGTCAGTCTGTCGGCTACCTACAAGTTCTAAAGGGCACGTGGAGCAGTTGTCGAGCAGGGTTCCCAGTGCACCTGGAGACCCTGCCGGGGCTGTTTAGGCTGTTCTGGTTTCTTATTCCACAAGGCTGAGTCGTTCAGCCTGATTTTTTTCGTCAACACACTAAATAAAAATTTCAAAACATTATTTGAATTTATGATTTGAAGTTTGTAGTGTGGTTTTACGCCCTGAATCAAGTAGAGGTATCCCCATGCTTATCTGGTTATTGGTGGGTCTCGCCGCCGCGATTGCCCTGGCGTATCGACAAGCCGCCGCCACCCTCTGGCTGGGCGCTGGCCTGGTCTGGTTAGCGGCGGGTTATCTGTTCAACGCGGTGGCCGTGCCGGGCATTACCCTGGCGGCGGTATTGGTGGTGGTGCCCGCCTTGGTGCTGGCAATCAAACCCCTGCGCCGCAAGTTGCTGACTACCAAGGCCTTGGGCCTGTTTCGTACGATCATGCCGGCAATGTCCGATACCGAGCGTGCGGCCATCGAGTCCGGCACGGTGTGGTGGGATGCCGAGCTGTTCAGCGGCAAACCCGACTGGCAGCGCCTGCTGCAAGCCGCGCCGGCCAGCCTGAGCGCCGAGGAGCAAGCTTTCCTCGACAACGAAGTCGAAACCCTGTGCGACATCGCCAACGACTGGGAAACCACGCAAGTCTGGCAGGACATGTCCCCCGAGGGCTGGCAGTACACCAAGGAGGCCGGGTTCCTCGGCATGATCATTCCCAAGCAGTACGGCGGCAAAGGCTTCTCCCACTACGCCCATTCTCAAGTGGTGATGAAGCTGTCGACACGTTGCTCGGCGGCAGCTATTTCGGTGATGGTGCCTAACTCCCTGGGGCCGGCCGAGCTGCTGCTGCATTACGGCACCGACGCTCAGCGCAACTACTACCTGCCGCGCCTGGCACGCGGTGACGATATTCCGTGTTTCGCCCTGACCAGCCCGTATGCCGGCTCCGATGCCGGCGCGATCCCTGACCTGGGCATCGTCTGCAAAGGCATGCATGAGGGCGAGGAAGTACTGGGTTTCAAAGTGACCTGGGACAAGCGCTACATCACCCTCGGCCCGATTGCCACGGTGCTGGGCCTGGCGTTCCGCGCCGAAGACCCGCAGGGCTTGCTTGGCGCGCCAGGTTCCCTGGGCATTACCTGTGCGTTGATCCCCACCTCCCATCCAGGGGTAAACAGCGGCCGGCGTCACTGGCCGTTGAATGCGGTTTTCCAGAACGGTCCTACTACCGGCAAGGATGTGTTCATTCCCTTGGAGTGGGTGATCGGTGGTCGCGAACAAATCGGCAACGGCTGGCGCATGTTGATGGAATGCCTGGCGGCAGGCCGGGCGATTTCCCTGCCATCGGCCAACGTCGGCCTGGGTAAAGTGGCGGTGCGCGGTACCACAGCCTATGCGGCGATGCGCAAGCAATTCGGCCTGCCCATCGGCAAGTTCGAAGGTGTACAGGCGCCGCTGGCGCGCATGGCCGGGCATCTGTATGCCTGTGATGCGGTGCGCAAGGTGTCGGTGGCATCCCTGGACGCCGGCGAGAAACCGTCGGTGATCTCGGCCATTGCCAAGTACCACGTCACCGAGCGGGCGCGCATCATCGTCAACGACGGCATGGACATCGTCGCCGGCAAAGGCATCTGCATGGGCCCCAATAACTTCCTCGCCCGTGCCTACCAGCAAAGCCCCATCGCCATTACGGTGGAAGGTGCGAACATCATGACCCGCTGCCTGATCATCTTTGGCCAGGGCTTGATTCGTTGCCATCCCTACGTGTTCCGCGAGATGGAAGCGGCGCGCAACCCCGACCGGCGCAAGGCCCTGGAAGACTTCGACAGCGCAATGTTTGGCCATGTGAGTTTTGTCGTGGCCAACACTGTACGCGCAGCGGTGCATGCCCTAACCGGCGGACGCCTGATTGCGGCCCCGGCCAAGACCGACTCGGCGCTGGCTGCCTACTACCGCCAGGCCAATCGGCTGTCGGTGGTGCTGGCGCTGATCTCGGATATTTCCATGGGCGTGCTGGGCGGTGCCCTCAAGCGCAAGGAAAGTATTACCGGGCGCCTGGGGGATATTTTGTCGCAGTTGTACATCTTGTCTTGCGTGCTCAAGCGCTTCGAGGATGACGGCAGGCCCCAGGCGGACTTGCCGCTGGTGCACTGGGCGGCCCAGGACGCCTTGTTGCGCGCCCACGAAGCCTTGGCCGAAGTGCTCGACAACTACCCTTCAAAGCCCGCAGCAGCAGTGGTGCGGGCGTTGAGTTTTCCGTTTGGCATCCCGCAGCGCAAACCGTCGGATCGCCTGTTGGCGCAGGTGGCGGAGGTGGTGCAGACCCCTGGCGAAACCCGCGACCGTTTGCTGGCCAACTCCTACATTCCCCGTCCGGAAGTCGACAAGCTGGCCTACGGCGAATTGGGTTTCCGTTTGCTGCCCCAAGTGGAGCTGATCGAGGCGCGGCTCAAGCCCGCCATCAAGCAAGGTCTGCTCGGTCCGCTGCCGATCTCTGCCACGGCCTTCACCGACTGGCGCGTGAAGGCGCGGGCGCTGGATTTGATCAGCGACGACGAAGACGCCTTGCTGGCGCGCTATGTGGAATACGCCGACCACGGTATCCAGGTGGACGACTTTCCCCAGGACTTTGGTTTGCTGGAGGCCCTGCAGCAGCGTAAGCAGGCGCTCGAGCCGGTGGCCAAACGGCGCAGCGCTCCGGTCAATTAAGAGAACCCCGGTCCACCTGTGGGAGCTGGCTTGCCTGCGATGGCATCACCTCGGTTTGACTGATACACCGAGTCGTCGGCATCGCAGGCAAGCCAGCTCCCCCATTCGATCGGGTTTACAAGACAGCCATTGTGTTGTGAGTGGAACCTCTATGAGTGACAGCTACCTTTCGTTCGTCAATTCCCCCTGGGGCCGGCGTCTGGCCCAGGCGGTCGGCTTGCCGCAACCCTTGCCCCTGCAACGGCATCGCAGCGGCCAAGCCGGCCTGGCTAATCCTGTGATCATCGCCGGGGCAGGGCGCCTGGTGGCCTCGGTGCAGCGCGTGTTCAGCGCCACCGACACCGTCGCCGCGACCCCGGCGACGCTCAAGGCACCGTCCACGGTCAAGGTGCAAGGCGCGGTGTTCGACGCCAGCGGCGTGACCGACCTGCAGCAGCTGGATGAGCTCTACCTGTTCTTTCACAGCAACGCCAAGCGCCTCGGCCAGCATGGCCGGGTGGTGATACTCGGCACGGCACCCGAGCATTGCGACGACTTGCCCCAGGCCATCGCCCAACGCGCCCTTGAAGGCTTGGTGCGGTCGCTGGCCAAGGAACTGCGCCGCGCGATTACCGTGCAACTGCTGTACGTGGCGCCGGGCGAGGAAGACGCGCTGGACAGCAGCCTGGGGTTTTTCCTGTCGCGCCGCTCCGCCTATGTCTCGGGGCAGGTGGTGCGCCTGGAAAAACCGGTCGATGGCCACGCCGCCATCAACTGGGACAAACCCTTTGCCGGCAAACGTGCCCTGGTCACCGGCGCCTCCCGTGGCATCGGCCTGGCGATTGCCCAGGTGCTGGCGCGCGACGGTGCCCATGTGGTGTGTGTGGACGTGCCCCAGGCCCAGGAAGCCTTGCAGCAGGCGGCGACCAGCGTGAGCGGTTCGGCGTTGCCCCTGGATATCACCGCCGCCGACACCGCCTCACTGTTGCAAACCCACGTCAGCCAATACGGCGCCTTTGATGTGGTGGTGCACAACGCCGGCATCACCCGCGACAAGACCATCGCCAAAATGACCGAGGCCGCCTGGCGCAGTGTCCTGGCGGTCAATCTCGAAGCGCCGTGGCAGCTCAGTGAGGCTTTGCTCGACAGTCAGGGTTTGAACCCTGGTGGGCGCATTGTGTGCGTGTCGTCGATTTCCGGTATCGCCGGCAACCTGGGGCAGAGCAACTACGCGACGTCCAAGGCCGGGGTGATCGGCCTGGTACAGGGCCTGGCGCCGCGTGCGGCAGCCCGGCAGGTCACGGTGAACGCGGTGGCACCCGGCTTTATCGAGACCCAGATGACCGCGAAGATCCCGCTGATGATCCGCGAAGCGGGGCGGCGCATGAATTCGTTGTCCCAGGGCGGGCAACCCATCGACGTGGCCGAGACCATCGCCTGGCTGGCGCATCCGGCGTCGGGCGGCGTCAATGGCCAGGTGGTGCGGGTGTGCGGCCAAAGCCTGTTGGGAGCCTGACCGATGGACTACGTGACACAGATCATCGACCCACCGCCGTCGCGCACGCAGTTGTTGCTCGACGGCCTGCGCGCCTTGCGCAAACCCAAGCCCGACGGTGCGCCGCCATTGCCCACCGCACGCCTGGTGCGCAGCGCGGTGGAGCTTTCGTCGGCCGGTATCGCCGCTTACTCACGGGCGTGTGGTTTTCGTCGCGAGCAGGGCGTGCCATTGTCCTATCCCCATGTGCTGGCGCTCCCACTGCACCTCATGCTGCTGACTCGGCCAAGCTTTCCGTACCCGGCCAGTGGCATGGTGCACCTGGCCAATCGTATTCGTCAGCACCAGCGCTTGCACGAGGGCCAGGCGTTGCGCCTGGAGGTGTATTGCGAGCGCTGGGTGGCCCATCCCAAAGGGCAGGCGTTGAGCATTGCTACCCGTGCCTACAGCCAGGAAACCCTGGTGTGGGAAAGCGATAGCCTGTATTTGCGCCGTGACGTCAGCAATCCGGTGGGTGAACCCTGGAATGACCCTCTGCCACTGCAGGAAGACGGTCTGTTACGCACCCAGCGCTGGGTACTGCCCGCCGACCTGGGGCGACGCTTTGCCAAGGTCTCGGGGGATTTCAATCCCATTCACACGTCGGTCATCGGTGCCAGGCTCTTCGGCTTTCGTCGCGCCATCGCCCATGGCATGTGGACCCTGGGCCGCGCATTGGCAGCGCAACAGCCGCCCGGTGGCCTGGACCAGGCCGAGGCACATTGCGACTTCAAATTGCCGATCTTCCTGCCCGGCCAGGTCGCCCTGTGGCGCCACCCGGCGAGCGGGCCACGGCGCGAGTTCGAAGTGCGCAATTTTGTCGGGGACAGGCCCCATATGCGCGGGCTATTCATTTGGAAAGAGAGCCAGCAATGAGTGACTACAGTTTTACCCCGGCCCCGACCCGCCGCGTGGCGATTATCGGCGGCAACCGTATTCCATTTGCGCGCTCCAACACGGTGTATGCCCACGACAGTAACCAGGACCTGCTGGTCGCCGCCCTGCAAGGGTTGGTGGAGCGCTACAACCTGCACGGCCAACGCCTGGGCGAGTTTGCCGCCGGGGCGGTGATCAAGCACTCGCGGGATTTCAACCTGGCGCGCGAGGCGCTGTTGTCCACCACGTTGTCTGCGCAAACCCCTGCCTATGATGTGCAACAAGCCTGTGGCACGGGCCTGGAAGCCGCGCTGCTGGTGGCGAATAAAATCGCCCTCGGCCAGATCGAGGTGGGCATTGCCGGTGGCGCCGATACCACTTCCGACGCGCCCATTGGCATCAACGAATCCTTGCGCCATACCTTGCTCGCGGCCAATCGCGCCAAAAGCCTGGGCGACAAGCTCAAGGCCTTGATGAAAGTGCGCCCATCGATGCTGTTCAAACCATTGCTGCCGCGCAATGGCGAGCCGCGCACCGGGCTGTCCATGGGCGAGCACTGCGAAGAAATGGCCAAGCGCTGGCAGATCAAGCGCCTGGCCCAGGACGAGCTGACCCTCACCAGCCACCAGCGCCTGGATGCGGCTTATAAACGTGGCTTCTTCGACGACCTGATCAGCCCCCACCGCGGCTTGGCCCGTGACAACAACTTGCGTGCCGATATCAGCCTGGAAAAGCTCGCCGGCTTGTCGCCGGCCTTCGACCGCCAGAACGGCACGCTCACCGCCGGCAACTCCACGCCCCTGACCGATGGCGCCTCGGTGGTGCTGCTGGCCAGTGAAGAATGGGCAGCCGCCCATGGCTGGCCGGTGTTGGCCTACTTGCGCACGGGCGAAACGGCTGCGGTGAATTTTGTCGACGGCACCGAGGGCCTGCTGATGGCGCCGGCTTACGCCGTGCCACGCATGCTTGCGCGGGAAGGCTTGAGGTTTGCCGACTTCGATTTCTTCGAGATCCACGAAGCGTTCGCCGCCCAGGTGCTGTGCACGCTCAAGGCCTGGGAAGACCCGCAGTATTGCCGCGAGCGACTCGGCCTTGACGCCCCCCTGGGCGCCATCGACCGGGCCAAGATGAACGTCAACGGCGGCTCACTGGGTTGCGGCCATCCCTTTGCGGCCACCGGTGGCCGGCAGCTGGCGGCGCTGGCCAAGGCTATCCATGAACGCGGTGGCGGTCGCGGCCTGATCTCGATCTGCGCGGCGGGTGGGTTGGGCATCACCGCCATCGTCGAAAAGTAGCGCTATCAAAAACAACAATAAGGACACTGCGATGAACGCGATCAGCCTGGAACACACCGAACGCATCTGGTTGAACACATACCTGCCTGGCGTGCCGGCGGATATAGAGGCCGGGATCGAGGACTACCCGTCGTTGCGCGAAGTGTTCCTTGAGCACCTGGAAAAATTCCGTGAGCGGGTGGCCTACGTCAGCATCGGTACTGAAATGACCTATGCCGATTGGCGCACCCAGGGCATTGCCTTTGCCGCCTGGCTGCAGGACCAGGGCGTGAAGAAGGGCGATCGCGTGGCCCTGATGATGCCCAACTGCTTGCAGTACCCGATCTGCCTGCTGGGCACGATCCTGGCCGGGGCGGTGGTGGTCAACGTCAACCCGTTGTATACCGCCCACGAGCTCAAGCACCTGCTCAAGGACAGTGGCGCCGAAACCGTGGTGATCTTCGAAAATTTCGCACATACCCTGGAAAAAGCCATGGTCGGCAGCAGCGTCAAGCGTGTGGTGGTCGCGGCCATTGGCGACTTGCTGGGCACCTTCAAGGGCGCGGCAATGAACTTCATCCTGCGCAGCGTGCAGAAGCAGGTACCAGCCTTCAGGCTGCCCGGCTCGCTGCGTTTCAACCAAGTGCTCAAACAGGGCAGGGCCATGCACCATTTACCGGTCAGCCTGCACCGCGATGAACTGGCCTTCCTGCAATACACCGGCGGCACCACCGGTGATGCCAAGGGCGTGATGCTCAGCCACCGCAATATCATCGCCAACCTGCTGCAAGCCAAGGCCTGGGTCGGTGATCAGTTAAACCTGCACAAGCAGGAAACCAACGTGACCTTGCTGCCGCTGTACCACATCTTCTCCCTGACGGTGAACTGCCTGATGTTCATGTGCCTGGGCGGGCGCAATATCCTCATCGCCAACCCTCGGGACGTGAAGCGCGTGCAGATGATCCTGCGCAAGGAACGCTTCAATGGCATCGCCGGGGTGAACACGCTGTTCAATGGCTTGCTGGAAAACAAGGAGTTCTGTGCACGGGACTTTTCCGACCTGCGCCTGGTGATTGCTGGCGGCATGGCCACCCACACCGCGGTGGCCAAGCGCTGGAAGGAAGTAACCGGGCTGCCGATCATCGAAGGTTACGGGCTGACCGAGTGCTCGCCCGTGGTGAGCATCAGCCCCATCGATATTTCGCGCATGCGCGAAATGGAATTCACCGGCAGCATTGGCGTGCCGTTGCCCTCGACCTGGGTGCGCTTTTTACGCGAAGACGGCGAACTGGCGAATATCGGCGAGCAGGGCGAGTTGCAAGTACGTGGCCCGCAAGTGATGCAGGGCTACTGGCAACGGCCGAAGGAAACCGCCGAGGTGCTGGATGCCGAGGGCTGGCTGTCTACCGGGGATATCGGCGTGATGGACGCACGCGGGTATATCCGCCTGGTGGACCGCAAGAAGGACATGATCCTGGTCTCGGGCTTCAACGTGTACCCCAATGAAATCGAGGACGTGGTGGCCATGCACCCTGGGGTCGCCGAAGTGGCCGCCATTGGTGTGGAAGATGCGGTGACCGGGGAGAAAGTCAAGATCATCGTCGTGCGCAAGGACCCGAGCCTGACACAGGAGCAGATTCTTGCGCACTGCCGAGAGTACTTGACGGGGTACAAGCTGCCTAAATATGTGGAGTTCCGCACCATGGAATTGCCCAAGACCACGGTGGGCAAAGTGCTGCGCCGGGCCTTGCGCTGATTGAATGGTTCAGATGACCAAATGTGGGAGCGGGCTTGCTCGCGAAAGCGGCGGTTCAGGCACTGAATGTGCCGACTGACACAGCGTATTCGCGAGCAAGCCCGCTCCCACATTTTAAACCGTGCCCACTTTCACCCAGCGTTCCTCAAGGGCGGCCACTCGAATCGCCGTCGCCAGCCGCTCCACCTCCCAGGCCGCCTCAAAGTCCGTCCCCAGCGCCCCTTGGCCGGCCAGCGCCATGATCAACTCGTGCACTTCCAACGTCTTCAATTCGTTGTAACCCAACTGATGCCCCGCCGCCGGGCTGAATGCCGCATAGCCGGGCAGGGCAGGGCCAGCCAGCACGCGCTGGAAGCCGTCCTGGCCGATGCGATACAGGCGCAGTTCATTCAAGCGTTCCTGGTCAAACGCCAGCGTGCCTTGGGTGCCGCTGATCTCGAAACTCAGATGGTTTTTGTAGCCGTGCTTGAGCCAACTGCTGCTCACCGTGCCACGGGCGCCGTTGGCGAAGCGCAACAGGGCATGCACCTGGTCATCCACGGCAATGGCTTTTGAGGTTGGGCTGCCGGCAGTGGCGGGGCGCTGGCCGTGCACGGTCTGGGTGTCGGCACAGACATGAGTGACCTCGCCCACCAGATAGCGGGCCATCGACAGCAAATGGCTGCCCAGGTCAGCCAGGGCGCCGCCAGCGTGCTCCACTTCGCAGCGCCACGACCAAGGGGAGGCCGGGTCGGCCATGAAGTCTTCGCTGAACTCACCCTGGAAGCTGATGAGTTGGCCCAGTTCGCCTTGGGCGATCATCTGCCGCGCCAACACGATCATCGGGTTGTGCTGGTAGTTGTAACCCACCCGCGTTACCACTCCGGCGGTATGGGCGGCGCGGCGCATAGCGTCGGCTTGTTCAAGGCTGACGGCCAGGGGTTTCTCGCAATACACCGCTTTACCCACCGCAATCGCGGCCATGGCCATGGGGTAATGCAAGTGGTTGGGGGTGGTGATAGCCACGACATCGACCTTGGGGTCAGTGATCAACGCTTGCCAGTCGCCATGAGCCTGGGCAAACCCCCAGGCGCTGGCGCAACGCTGGGCGCGTTCGGTGTCGGCATCGGCCAGGGCGGCCAGCTTGAGCTGCACGGGCAGTTCAAATACCGCCCGAGCGTTGTTGAACGCCAGCGCGTGGGCGCGGCCCATGAAGCCTGTGCCGATCAAGCCGATTCCGAGTTCACGCATCGTCGTGGTCCTTTGGATTATTGTTTTCAGGAACGCCATTAATGGAATAAAAATTCACTAAATTCAATAGATGGAATAAAAATTCATTTCTCCTGATCGTTCCCACGCTCCGCGTGGGAATGCCGCCCGGGGCGCTCTGCGCCCCGCTGTTTGCGCGGTGAGGACGCAGAGCGTCAGGGGATGCATTCCCACGCGGAGCGTGGGAACGATCACGTGGGGCCATCATTTCAGCTGATGTAGCTATATTCAGCACATGGCCAAACGCCGCCAGTTAACAAAAGATAACGTAGCGCCGATTGTCAGACGATTCCAAAGCCCGATAGGATGGCCCCTGCTTCCTCCAGGCGCTCTAGATTGCAGGTTTCAAGGTCCTGGAACAGAAGACGACCTAACAATAATAAATGGGAGAAAGGTCTATGAGTGAGCCTGTCATGGGTTGGGTTGTTTGCCGCCCACGCGCCGCACGCAGGGTTGCGTTGCTGGCCACAGCGCTCTCGCTGCTTGCTGGCAGCGCATTGTCGCTGCCGGTTCTGGCTGCCAGCGATACCCCCGCCGCCGCAGTCTTTGCAATTGAATCCCCCAGGGCCGCCAAAGGCTTGATGATCGACGTGGTTCACGCAGGCAAGCGCCTGGTGGCGGTCGGTGATCGTGGGCATATCCTCTATTCCGATGACCAGGGCAACACCTGGACCCAAGCCAAAGTGCCCACTCGGCAACTGCTCACGGCGGTGTTTTTCGTCGATGACCAGCACGGCTGGGCCGTCGGCCATGATGCGCAGATTCTTGCCAGTACCGATGGCGGCGCCACGTGGACCCAGCAATATCAAGACCTCAAGCGCGAAGCACCGTTGCTCGATGTGTGGTTCAACGACGCCAACCACGGCCTGGCCGTGGGCGCCTACGGTGCGCTGATCGAAACCACCGACGGCGGCAAAACCTGGAACGATGTCAGCGAGCGTCTCGACAACGAAGACCAGTACCACCTCAACGCCATCGCCCAGGTCAAGGGCGCCGGCCTGTTTATTGTCGGTGAGCAAGGCAGCATGTTTCGCTCAAGCGACGACGGCCAGACCTGGGAAAAACTCGAAGGCCCCTACGAGGGTTCGCTGTTTGGCGTGATCAGCACCGCACAGCCGCAAACCCTGCTGGCGTATGGGTTGCGCGGCAACCTCTACCGCTCCACCGATTTCGGCAGCACCTGGGAGCAGGTCCAGTTGAACGCGGCGCGTGGCGCGTTGGAGTTTGGCCTGTCGGGGGCGACCTTGCTGGAGGACGGTTCCATTGTTGTGGTCGGCAACGGCGGCAGCGTGGTGGTCAGCCATGACGACGGCCAGACCTTCAGTGTGTTCAATCGCCCGGACCGCATTTCACTCTCAGCGGTCACGGCAGCAGGCAATGGCAATTTGATCCTCGCGGGGCAGGGTGGCGTGCGGGTTGCCACATCGGCCGGCGCAGAGCTCTCAAAATAATAAGAAGGCGGGGATCCAATGAGCAGTCATCACAACGATAAAGCGACCTTTCTTGAGCGTCTGATCTTCAACAATCGCCCGGCGGTGATCGTCATCTGCCTGTTGGTGAGTATCTTCCTGTTCTGGCAGGCGACCTTGATTCGCCCGTCCACCAGCTTTGAAAAGATGATCCCGCTCAAGCACCCCTTCATCGAAAAAATGATGGAGCACCGCAACGATTTGGCCAACCTGGGCAACACCGTGCGTATTTCGGTGGAAGCCAAGGACGGCGACATCTTCACTAAGGAGTACATGGAGACCCTGCGCCAGATCCACGACGAGGTGTTCTACATCTCCGGTGTGGACCGCTCGGGCCTCAAGTCGCTGTGGAGCCCCAGCGTGCGCTGGACCGAGGTGACCGAAGAAGGGTTTGCCGGCGGGGAAGTGATCCCGCAGAGCTACAACGGTTCGCCGCAGAGCCTCGACCAGTTGCGCAATAACGTGCTCAAGTCCGGCCAGGTCGGGCGGCTGGTGGCCAATGACTTCAAGTCGAGCATCGTTGATATCCCGCTGTTGGAGTCCTACCCGGACCCGCAGGACCAGGGCAAGTTGCTGGCCCTGGACTACCGCAAGTTCTCCCATGAACTGGAAGACAAGATCCGCGACAAGTTCGAAACCCAGAACCCCAACGTCAAGATTCATATTGTCGGCTTTGCCAAAAAGGTCGGCGACCTGATCGATGGCCTGGTGATGGTGGTGCTGTTCTTCGGCGTTGCGTTCGTCATCACCCTGATTCTGCTGCTGTGGTTCACCAACTGCCTGCGCAGCACCATCGCGGTGTTGAGCACGACATTGGTGGCGGTGGTCTGGCAACTCGGGCTGATGCACTTCTTCGGTTTCGGACTGGACCCGTATTCAATGCTGGTGCCGTTCCTGATCTTCGCCATTGGCATTTCCCATGGCGTGCAAAAGATCAACGGCATTGCCCTGCAATCCAGCGAGGCAGACAACGCCCTGACCGCTGCGCGGCGCACCTTCCGGCAACTGTTCCTGCCGGGGATGATCGCCATTCTGGCGGATGCGGTGGGCTTCATCACGCTGCTGATCATCGACATCGGCGTGATCCGCGAACTGGCTATTGGCGCGTCCATCGGCGTGGCGGTGATCGTGTTCACTAACCTGATCCTGCTGCCGGTCGCGATTTCCTACGTGGGCATCAGCAAGCGTGCCATCGCCAAGAGCAAGAAAGACGCGAACCGCGAACACAGCTTCTGGCGCCTACTGTCCAAATTTGCCAGCCCGAAAGTCGCGCCGGTGTCGGTGTTCCTCGCCTTGATCGCCTTTGGTGGTGGCCTCTGGTACAGCCAGAACCTGAAGATCGGCGACCTGGACCAAGGCGCACCGGAATTGCGCCCGGATTCGCGCTACAACAAGGACAACAACTTCATCATCAACAATTACTCCACCAGCTCCGACGTGCTGGTGGTGATGGTCAAGACCAAGGCCGAAGGCTGCTCGCGCTATGAAGCCATGGCGCCCATCGACCAGTTGATGTGGAAGATGCAGAACACCGAGGGCGTGCAGTCGGCGATCTCGTTGGTGACCGTGTCCAAGCAAATGATCAAGGGCATGAACGAGGGCAACCTGAAATGGGAAACCCTGTCGCGCAACCCGGATGTGCTGAACAACTCCATCGCCCGTGCCGATGGCTTGTACAACAACAATTGCTCCCTGGCGCCAGTGTTGGTGTTCCTCAACGACCACAAGGCCGAAACCCTCGACCGTGCCGTGCATGCGGTGCAGGACTTCGCGAAGGAAAACAACAAGGACGGCCTGGAATTCATCCTCGCAGCGGGTAATGCCGGGATCGAAGCGGCCACCAACGAGGTGATCAAGGAGTCGGAGCTGATCATCCTGATCCTGGTGTACCTGTGCGTGGCGACCATGTGCATGATCACCTTCCGCTCCTGGGCGGCGACCCTGTGCATCGTGTTGCCGCTGGTGCTGACCTCGGTACTGGGCAACGCACTGATGGCGTTCATGGGCATTGGCGTCAAGGTCGCGACCTTGCCGGTGGTGGCCCTGGGTGTGGGGATTGGCGTGGACTACGGCATCTACATCTACAGCCGCCTGGAAAGCTTCCTGCGCGCCGGCCTGCCGCTACAAGAGGCGTACTACCAGACGCTGAAATCCACCGGCAAGGCCGTGCTGTTTACCGGCCTGTGCCTGGCCATCGGCGTGTGCACCTGGATCTTCTCGGCCATCAAGTTCCAGGCCGACATGGGGTTGATGTTGACCTTCATGTTGCTGTGGAACATGTTCGGCGCGCTGTGGCTGTTGCCGGCGCTGGCGCGATTCCTGATCAAGCCTGAGAAGCTGGCAGGGCAGAAGGGCAACTCGTTGTTCGCGCACTGATCCTGCTCCCAAATGGCGAGATCGGGCTTGTGTGGGAGCGGGCTTGCCTGCGATAGCATCGCCGCGGTGTCACTGATACACCTCGGCATCTGCATCGCGGGCAAGCCCGGCTCCCACACATCGCTCCCACATGGGTGCGGTGTTCAACCTCTAGGCTACAGCCTGGGCTATCATTGCGGCTTTCCCCAAAATGATTGACTGCCATGACTGCCGACACCCTGACTCGCGTCCTTGCTACCAGCGATATGCTGATCATCAATGGGCTGCACGCCTTTGACTTCGAGCTTGATCAGCAACTGCAGATCCAAAGCATGGATGGCCGGGAACTCAAGCGCTGGACCTTCAGTCCAGAACAGTTGGAGGCGGCTACCTTTGACGAGAGCTTGCAAAGCTGGTTGCTGATCAACGACGACGGTGAACACCGTCTGGTCTGCTTGAGCGCCATCCAGGGCGACAACAATAACGACGAGGACGAAGCAGATGATGCGTAAATTCTGGCCCCTGCTGATGGCAGGCAGTGTCGGTGCGATGTCGGTGCAGGCCGCACCGGCCGATATCCATGAACTGTTGGTCGGCAGCTATACGGCCGGCACCAGTGAAGGGATCTACCGCCTGCAATTCGACAGTAGCACCGGGCAGTTCAGCGGCAAGCCGGTGCTGGCGGCGAAAACCGCCAACCCTTCCTGGCTGACGATTTCCAAAGACCAGAAGCAGTTGTTTGTGGTCAATGAAAACGGGCCCGGCCAGGAAGACCCGGTGGGGCGTGTCAGCAGCTATAGCATCGACCCCCAGAACCACCAGTTGACCCTGATCAACCAGGTGCAGAGCCTGGGCAATGAGCCGACCCATTCCAGTGTGGCCGCCGATGGGCGCTACCTGTTCGTCGCCAACTACTCGGTGGTGGAAGACCCGGGTGGCAGCCTCGCGATCCTGCCGGTGGATGCCAGCGGCAAGCTGTCGGCACCGGTGCAGTTGAGCGGGCACCCGGCCAGCCGTGTGAACCCGGAGCGCCAGGCGTCCAATCATGTGCATTCGGTAGTGTCGTCGCCGGACGGCAAGTATGTATTTGTGCAGGACCTGGGGGCGGACAAGGTGTTTGCCTACCGCTACGACCCCAAGGCCAATCATGAGCTGCCACTGACGGCGGCCGCCCCGGCGTCGGTGCAGTTGCCACCGGGCAGCGGCCCGCGTCACTTGCTGTTCAGCGCGGACGGCAAGCACGCCTGGCTGACCACTGAGATGAGCGCCCAGGTAGCCGTGTTCGATTACAACGACGGCAAGCTGACGCAAACCCAGTTGCTCGACTATGCCGCCGGCCAACCGGTGTCCGACAAAGCCGGTGCGGCGTTGCATGCGTCAAACGACGGCAAATTCCTGTACGTGAGCAACCGTGGCACGGCCAATCAGATGCTGGTGTTCAGCATCGACCCGGCCACCGCGCACCTCAAGGAAATCCAGCGCCGCTCTGTCGAAGGCGACCATCCGCGTGAGTTCAGCCTCGACCCTAGCGGCAAATTCCTGCTGATCGCCAACCAGAAAAGCAATGAAATTGTCGTCGTCGAGCGCGACCCCAAGACCGGCCTGCTGGGTAAAACCGTGCAGAAATTGCCGATTGATGCCCCCAGTGACCTCAAGTTCCTGGTGCGTCAATAAGCCACAGGCCCCGCACTGCGGGGCCTGAGCCTTTGTATTAATCGCAGTGATAACGGCTACTGTTTCAAAGCATTTCTAAGGTTCAACCCTCGGGCGTAAGTTGGGTTCCAAGGCCTTCCCAGGCCACCCAACCAAACGCACACAAGGGTTACCGCCATGAATTTCAATCTCTTCTCGATCATTGCTGCTTCTGCTGTTTCCGCCACCGTGGCATTGCCTGCCGCCGCCAGCGTGGAAGTCACCGGCAAAAAATCCAATGTCACGGCCTATACCCAGAAATACCTGCAACAGAGCGCCAATTTCTATGCGGCGCTGGATCACAAGACCCAGCACTGAGCCACGGTCCAATGTGGGAGCTGGCTTGCCTGCGATGCGGACCATTCGGTATAGCTGATGTACCGAGTCGATGCCATCGCAGGCAAGCCAGCTCCCACATTGGATTGGCCTCAGGGTTTTGCCATCACCGCGATAAACAACGGTGAATCCAGAAACCGCTGTAACCAGGCCTGCAAACGCCGATAGGGCGTGCCCGCAAACCACTCCCGATTCACATGGGCAAACTGGCGCACAAACGGCGCCAGCGCTGCATCTGCCAAGCTCAGGTGATCGGCGAGTAGATACTCACGGTCTGCCAGCAAATCTTCCAGCTTGCGCAAGAACACCTCGCCCTCGGCCCGATAGTGTTCCATCGGTTGCTCCGGGTAGCGCTCGGCGTACTTGTATCGATTCAAATGATGTTTGAACACCTGGTCATTTTCTTCAATCAGCGCATACACCGCCGGATCGCCCTGTAGCCGCCAGTTTTCGGGGTCGTGCTGGGCCAGCGCCCACTGCATGATCTCCAGGCTTTCCTCGATCACTCGCCCTTCGACGCTCAACACCGGCACCGTGCCCTTGGGCGACAGTGCGAGCATCTCGGCCGGCTTGGCTTTCAGGCTGACTTCGACGATGCTCACCGCAACGCCGGAATAACGCAGCGCCAGTCGCGCGCGCATTGCATAGGGGCAGCGCCGGAACGAATAAAGCAGCGCTTCGCTCACTTGACCTCCAACGTGCTCAGGCCATTGCCCTGGCGCTGTACCTGGATCTGCACCGGGATGCGTTCATGCATTTCCTGTACGTGGGAGATCACCGCCACCTTGCGACCCTGGGCCTGCAAACCATCCAGAGCGTCCATCGCCAATTGCAAGGACTCCGGATCAAGGCTGCCAAAACCTTCGTCGATAAACAGCGACTCGATCTTCAAGGTGCTCGACGCCATCGAGGCCAGCCCCAACGCCAGTGCCAACGACACCAGGAAGGTTTCGCCACCGGACAGGGAATGCACCGAGCGCAGTTCATCGCCCATCTCTGTGTCCATCACCAGCAGCCCCAGCATGCTGCCGCCGCGTTTAAGCCGGTAGCGGCGCACCAGTTGGCGCAGTTGCACGTTGGCATGGTGCACCAGCAAGTCGAGGTTGTAGGCCTGGGCGATCTTGCGGAAGGTGTCGCCGGTGGCCGAGCCGATCAGCGCATTCAGGCGTGCCCAGCGCTGCCACTGCTCGTAAGCCTTGGCAATCTGTTCGGCCAGGGCCTGGTTGGCATTCTGGCGGCGCTGGTCTTCGGACTGGCGTGCGCGCAGTTCGGCGCAGTGTTTCTCACCCTCAAGCAATTGCTGCTCAAGCGTTGCCAGGGTGGCGGCCAACTGCTCGGCCTCCAGGTTGCCATTGTGCAGGGCCTGGTGTTCGGCCAGGCGCTGTTCGCGCTCGTGCAGCAGAACCTTGGCTTGCTCGACGGCCTTTTCGCTGCTGTGCAGGTGCTGGCGCAACTGCGCGACCTGGGCTTCATCAAGGGCCAACAGGCGTGCCAGGCCCTGATCATCCAGGTCTGGGTGCAGGGCGCGCCATTCGCCGATGCGTGTCGCAAGGGCTTGCTGCTCCGCCTCCAATGCCTGCTGGTGGTGCTGTTGGGCCTTGAGGTCGGCGGCCAGCTGTACCTGGGCCGTGTGCACGGCGTGCAGTTCCTGGTTGGCGTCCGTCTCGCTTTGGCGCGACTGCGTGACGGCTTGCTCCAGCTGCTGTTGCCACTGCTCGGCGCTGGGGTGGTCCCCTAGCAAGGCGCGGAGTTTTTCCTGGACGGCGTGTTGCTGGTCGGCCAGCTCGGCGACTTGCAGATTCAAGGCGTCGAGTCGCTGCTGACGATGCTGTTGGTGAGTGTGTTGTTTCTCGATGGCCTGTTGGCGCTCCTGCTGCTCGGCCTGCTCATCGCGTTGATGGCCCAACTGCTCAAGGCGCTGGCTGACCTGCTGGTCGAGCTGCATGAAGGTCGCCGCAGGCGCGCTGCGCAAGCCTTCCAGCGTTTCGCTGGGCAACAGGCTGGCGAAGGCGCTGATTTCCGCCTCCAGGCGTTCGCGGTCGCCGGCCAGTTGCCGTTGTTGGTCCACCAGCAATTGCCGGGCTTGCTGGCTGGCGTCCTGGGCCGCTTGCAATTGTTGCTGCAAGCGCCCGGCGTTCTGTTGCAGGTTGAGCAGGGCGCCTTGGCGTTGTTCGTCCTGGCTGATGCTTTGGGTCAATTGGGCCAATTGCTGGGCCAGCCAAGGGCTGCGCTTGGCGGCGTCCTGGGCGAGCAGCGAGGCCGACAGTGGGTGGGCTTGCAGGCTCGGTGCCAAACTCTGCTGCTGCATGGCCAACTGTTCCTGTTGTTGCAGGAACTCTTTTTGCTGAGCGATCAGGCCGCCCACTTCACCGCGCAGTTCGGTAAGTTGTTCCTTGAGGCTGTCGACGGCTTTCTGCGCAGCCGCCTCTTCACTTTCATCATGGCGACCCAGGCTCTTTAGCAGAGCCTCGGGCTGGTGATAGGGGTGTTCGTGGCTACCGCACACCGGGCAGGGTTGGTCATCCTGCAACTGCTCGCGTAATTCCTCGACGCTGGCACTGCGGGCCAGGCGTTGGCGCTCAAGCAGTTGCTTGGTCACCGTCAGGGTTTGTTCGGCAACGGTGAGTTCGGCCTTGGTTTGCAGGCCGGTCTGGTTCAGTTGTTCGCGTTTTTGCGCGGCCTCGGCGAGCCTTTGCGTGAGCGCAGAGGCCTGTTGATCCAACTGTTGCTGGCTGTCCCACAAGCGGGCCAGGTCTTCGAAGGCGCGCTGTTGCTTGCGATTGTCTTGCAGCAGGCTGGCCAGTAACTGGATTTGTTCGGCCACCGCGTGCGGTTCGGCACCGGCCTCGTGGTAGAGCAAATCCAGGGCTTCGCGCTGTTGGGTGAACTGTTCAATGGCGGCGCTGGCGCGCTGTTCGAGCTGCCCCAGCTCGGCCTGGCCTTGGTTGAGGCGATTGCCGATCAACACCAACTGTTGCAGGCGGTCACGGTAGGCGTTCCAGGCATCGCTCAGCGGCGCGAGGGCGGCGCTGTGCTCAAGCTCGGTGGCTAGGCGTTGCAGGCGCTCGGTGCCTTGGGCCTGCGTGTGTTGCAAACCGTCGAGCAGGGCCTGGCCTTCGGTGCAGGCGCTTTCGTGCTGGTGTTTTTCCTCGTTGCGCTTGGCCAGTTCGCGGCTCACGTGGGCGAGGGTGTTTTGCTCTTCGATGGCCTGGCGCAGCAGGGGCGCGGCGTCGGCCTGGTGTTTCAGGGCCGCGGCCAGTGCTGCCTGGGCGGCCACTTGCTGGTGTTGCGCCTGTTCCTGGCGGGTGTGCAGGGCGGTTTGTTGCTCGAGGTGCTGGGCAATCTGCGCCGCCAGGGGCGTCAGCAAGGTGGCGAGTTCTGCCTGGCGCAGGAAGTGATGGCGTTGCGGTGCCAACTGCTCCAGAAGGCTCAGGTCCTGGCGTTGCTGACCTTGGTCGGCCCAGGTCTGCTCGTCGCGTTGCAGTTGCTCCACAGCATGCTGATGGCGCTCCTGCCATTCACGCAGCTCCTTGAGCCAGGTGTGCTGCAACTCCAGCTGCTTGAGCTGGGCTTGCTGGCTCTTGAGCTGCTGCTGGGCTTGGGCCAACTGTTGATCCAGCTCGGCGCGGGCTTCGGGGGCCAGGGGCACCACGCCGGTGGCTTGGTCCTGTAGCTGTTTGTGGGCGTCCTTGGCCTCTTTGGCCTTGTCGAACGCACGGCGGCCGAGCTGGGTGTAGAGCGCGGTGTCGGTGAGCTTTTCCAGCAGTTCGCTGCGCTCATTGTCATTGGCCTTGAGGAAGGCGCTGAACTCGCTTTGCGCCAGCAGCACCGCACGGGTGAACTGTTCGAAGTTCAGGCCCAGGGCCAATTCCAGCTGGGTCTTGTATTCGGTTTTCTGGCTGGCCAGCAGTTGGTCGCTGTCCAGGTCGATCAGGCTTTGTCGGCTGTTCTGTAACTTGCCGCTGGCCTTGTCGCGGGCGCGGTTGGCTTCCCAGCGGGCGCGGTAGCGACGGCCACTGACACCGACAAAATCCACCTCGGCATAGCCGCCGCCAGTGCCGCGGCGAATCAGGGTGCGCGGGTCGCCGATGGAAATGTCCGTGTCGGCATCCGGCATTTTGGCCTGGCCGGTATCACCCAGGCGCGGCACCGCGCCAAACAGCGCCAGGCACAACGCATCGAGCAGGGTGCTTTTCCCCGCGCCAGTCGGCCCGGTGATGGCGAACAGGCCAGCACTGGCCAGGGGCTCGGCGGTAAAGTCGATTTCGAACGGGCCCGCCAGGGAGGCGAGGTTTTTCAAGCGGATGGCGAGGATCTTCATGGCTGTTCGCCCTCCTGTTGCACTTCCTGGAGCAGCACGGCGAAGTCCTTCAAGGTCTGTTCATCCACGTCACTGCCGTAGCTGTCCTGCCAGGCGCGGCTGAACAACTCCTGGGGCGTGAGCTGGTCGAGTTCGATCAGTTGCGCATCGTCTGCCTCTGCGCTGCCGCGTGTGCCGGCATAGTCGGCGGCGATCCGCACCAGGCGCACGGCCTTGCCTTGCAACGCGGTTTCGATCTGCTGGCGCAGGTCCGGTTGCGGCTCGTCGAGGCGCACGCGCACTTCCAGCCAAGGGTGGCGCTGGGTTTCGGCGAGCAGGTCGATGTCGGGCAGTTCACCCAGTTGCTTGAGAATATCGGCCAGGGGCGCAGCTTCCAGGCGTTGCAGGTTGACGGAGCGGGGAATCAGGATCGGTTCACAGCCCACCAGCCGTTCGCCCTGGAACGTCACGTCGAGAATCTGGTGCTTGTAGCCGATTTCGGAGAACGACAGGGGGATTGGCGAGCCGCTGTAGCGAATGCGCTCCTCGCCATTGACCTTTTGCGGCTTGTGCAAATGGCCGAGGGCCACATATGCCACGCTTCGGTCGAACAGTGTGGCGGGCAGCGCCTCGGCATTGCCGATGATCAGGCTGCGTTCGGAGTCTTCGGATATCGACCCACCGGCCATGTGCGCATGGCTGATGGCTATCAATGCCTGGCCTTTGTTGCGCTTGGCATTGGCGGCCGCGATCAGCCATTCATGCACTTGGCCGATGCCGCGCAGGTAATCATCGCCCAGCTGTGCGCCGGTGACTTCCGCCGGGCGCAGGAAGGGCAGCGCCAGGCACCAGGCGGCGATCTTGCCTTTGGCATTGGGCAGCGGGATCAGCAGGCGGTCGGCATCCAGTTGCCCGTCATCCAGCCACAGCACTCGGCCCAGGGCATGGGTGCGCAAGCGGCGCATCAGAGGCGCAGGCAGCTCAATGCGCGAACCGGAGTCATGGTTGCCGGCAATCATCACAATGGTCAGTGTCGGCTGTTGTTCGTGGGCGCTGATGATGAAGTCATACAAGCGCTCCTGGGCCTTGAGCGGCGGGTTGACCGTGTCGAAGATATCGCCGGCGATCAACAGCACGTCCGGGCGCTGTGCCTTGAGTTGGCCCAGCAGCCACTCAAGGAAACAGGCGTGTTCGAAGTCGCGTTCCTGGCCGTGGAGGTTTTGGCCCAAGTGCCAGTCGGAGGTATGAAACAGACGCAAGGCGAACTCCGTGGAGAAGATGAAAAGGAGGGGAGTTTACCTGTTCTGCGTACCGGCTGCTCCAGGCGACGCAGATGTGGGAGAGGACTTGCCGTCGATGGTGCTGGGTCAGCCAGCATCCCTGGCACTGAACCACCGCCATCGGGGGCAAGCCCCCTCCCACAGGGGTTATGGGGTGTTAGTGGGGTTGGGTTGCAGGCAATCCAGCGCACGGTCGGCGAGGGTGCGGGCCATGTCGATCAGGTGAGCGGTGGAACAGGCCATGTCGCGCCGGGTGCCTTTGAGGCCCTCGGCGGTTTCGGTGGCGGTGGTGGCGGCGCAACGCAGTAGCGAGGAGATGCTGGCGATAGCGTCTTCGAAACTCAGGTCTTCGTGGGCGACGAAAATCGGAAAGGGTGGGTCGGGGATAAGTTTGTTCATGGATAAAGCTCCTGCTTGGATTGGGAGCCATTCTTTTGCCGATCTCACACGTCAAAAGGTGGCAGCTATGTGCGGGGTGAGATACCGGAAAACAGGACCCGGCCAGACCGAAGTCTGCCCGCACACAGCCGCCATTGACGGTTGTAGCGCAGTGCACCTGCTGATAACGGGATCTCACACCCGATCGCTGATTTGCAGCGACGAAGCGAAGGCTAGCCAGCGAAATGAGCAGGCGCAAGGCCAAAGGATTGTCTAGGAAACGTCCTGCAAATTAAAGGGATATGGATTGCTGGCCTTTAACAATGCATGTCGAGCGGGCGTGACGAACGAAGTGGAACCACAGGGCGAGTGGCGACCACGCACAACGTGGATTTCTCAATCAACCCCTGAATGAATCAGAGGCCCACCATGTCTTTTTCAGTAAACCCACCTTCCACTAGCGCTTTCACCGCTCTACCAGAGCAACTGGATGCTGAAAGTCGCTCAACCCAAGCTAACCATCGTCAGGCACGAAGCACTCAAACCCAGGCCAGCGCCCCGGACCTGCGCCCGTACGCAAGCGTGAGTGACCGGCAACTAATAGGGTTGATCCGCGATCACTTCCGTGAATTCGCCGCAGGGGCGACAGACAGCTATGTGAACTTCAATGAATTGAAAGAGGCCGCCGGCCTGATCGCCACCGACAGGACGTTCTCACCCGAGGCGCACCACGCGGCCAAGGAGCTACTCTCACGCCCTAAACTGCTGCGCAAGCTGGATATCGGCATCAGCTTCTTCGGTGGCCCCGGCAAGGAGGATGGCCGGTTCGATATGGATAACCTGAACTATCTGTACAAGTTCCCCCATCGGGAATGGAAGGTGCCGCGTCGTAATCACTGAGTGCAAGCAGGCGTCCGAGCAGGCGATGCAGATCAACTGTGGGAGCTGGCTTGCCTGCGATGGCGGAGTATCAGCCAGCACATCTGCCGCCTGTTACACCGCCATCGCAGGCAAGCTAGCTCCCACAGGGGTTTTGTGGTGTTGGTTGAGGCTGGGTTACTTGGGGTAGAGCGGCAGCAAGCTGGTGGTGTCGGTGGCCAGGTCTTGCTCGCGTTCGGCCACGGGGATGGCCTTGATCGCTCGCCATTGATCGTTCCCACGCTCTGCGTGGTAATGCATCCCGTGACGCTCTGCGTCACCGTTGCACAGGGCGTAAAACCTGGACGCGGAGCGTCCGGGGCGGCATTCCCACGCAGAGCGTGGGAACGAGCAGGCTCGGGGGTTACTTGGGGTAGAGCGGCGGCAAACTGGTGGTATCAGTGGTCGGGTCTTGTTCGCGTTCGGCAACGGGGATGGCCTTGATCGCTCGCCATTGATCGTTCCCACGCTCTGCGTGGTAATGCATCCCGTGACGCTCTGCGTCACCGCTGCACAGGGCGTAAAACCAGGACGCGGAGCGTCCGGGGCGGCATTCCCACGCAGAGCGTGGGAACGAGCGGGCTCGGGGGTTACTTGGGGTAGAGCGGCGGCAAACTGGTGGTATCAGTGGTCGGGTCTTGTTCGCGTTCGGCCACGGGGATGGCCTTGATCGCTCGCCATTGATCGTTCCCACGCTCTGCGTGGTAATGCATCCCGTGACGCTCTGCGTCACCGTTGCACAGGGCGTAAAACCTGGACGCGGAGCGTCCGGGGCGGCATTCCCACGCAGAGCGTGGGAACGAGCAGGCTCGGGGGTTACTTGGGGTAGAGCGGCGGCAAACTGGTGGTATCAGTGGTCGGGTCTTGTTCGCGTTCGGCAACGGGGATGGCCTTGATCGCTCGCCATTGATCGTTCCCACGCTCTGCGTGGTAATGCATCCCGTGACGCTCTGCGTCACCGCTGCACAGGGCGTAAAACCAGGACGCGGAGCGTCCGGGGCGGCATTCCCACGCAGAGCGTGGGAACGAGCGGGCTCGGGGGTTACTTGGGGTAGAGCGGCGGCAAACTGGTGGTATCAGTGGTCGGGTCTTGTTCGCGTTCGGCCACGGGGATGGCCTTGATCGCTCGCCATTGATCGTTCCCACGCTCTGCGTGGTAATGCATCCCGTGACGCTCTGCGTCACCGTTGCACAGGGCGTAAAACCTGGACGCGGAGCGTCCGGGGCGGCATTCCCACGCAGAGCGTGGGAACGAGCAGGCTCGGGGGTTACTTGGGGTAGAGCGGCGGCAAACTGGTGGTATCAGTGGTCGGGTCTTGTTCGCGTTCGGCAACGGGGATGGCCTTGATCGCTCGCCATTGATCGTTCCCACGCTCTGCGTGGTAATGCATCCCGTGACGCTCTGCGTCACCGCTGCACAGGGCGTAAAACCAGGACGCGGAGCGTCCGGGGCGGCATTCCCACGCAGAGCGGGGGAACGAGCAGGCTCGGGGGTTACTTGGGGTAGAGCGGCGGCAAACTGGTGGTATCAGTGGTCGGGTCTTGTTCGCGTTCGGCCACGGGGATGGCCTTGATCGCTCGCCATTGATCGTTCCCACGCTCTGCGTGGTAATGCATCCCGTGACGCTCTGCGTCACCGTTGCACAGGGCGTAAAACCTGGACGCGGAGCGTCCGGGGCGGCATTCCCACGCAGAGCGGGGGAACGAGCAGGCTCGGGGGTTACTTGGGGTAGAGCGGCGGCAAGCTGGTGGTATCAGTGGTCGGGTCTTGTTCGCGTTCGGCAACGGGGATGGCCTTGATCGCTCGCCATTGATCGTTCCCACGCTCTGCGTGGTAATGCATCCCGTGACGCTCTGCGTCACCGTTGCACAGGGCGTAAAACCTGGACGCGGAGCGTCCGGGGCGGCATTCCCACGCAGAGCGGGGGAACGAGCAGGCTCGGGGGTTACTTGGGGTAGAGCGGCGGCAAACTGGTGGTATCAGTGGTCGGGTCTTGTTCGCGTTCGGCAACGGGGATGGCCTTGATCGCTCGCCATTGATCGTTCCCACGCTCTGCGTGGTAATGCATCCCGTGACGCTCTGCGTCACCGTTGCACAGGGCGTAAAACCTGGACGCGGAGCGTCCGGGGCGGCATTCCCACGCAGAGCGTGGGAACGAGCAGGCTCGGGGGTTACTTGGGGTAGAGCGGCGGCAAGCTGGTGGTATCAGTGGTCGGGTCTTGTTCGCGTTCGGCAACGGGGATTGCCTTGATCGCTCGCCATTGATCGTTCCCACGCTCTGCGTGGTAATGCATCCCGTGACGCCCTGCGTCACCGTTGCACAGGGCGTAAAACCAGGACGCGGAGCGTCCGGGGCGGCATTCCCACGCAGAGCGTGGGAACGAGCAGGCTCGGGGGTTACTTGGGGTAGAGCGGCGGCAAGCTGGTGGTGTCGGTGGCCGGGTCTTGCTCGCGTTCGGCCACGGGGATGGCTTTGATCGCTCGCCACAGGTCATCACCCAACCAGTATTGACCGCTTTCGCTGTACAGCGCGCCATTCAGGCCATCCAGGGCATCTGACAGCGGCACAAACCGTGCGGCCATGTCGGCCAGGGTTTCGGGTTGTTGCCGCGCCCAGGCGTCGAGGGCCTGGCGGGTGGCGTGGGGGTCGTTGGCCTGGGTGGCGCGCTTGAGGTCGTCGAGCAGGGTGCGTGGGCTGGGACCGGTTTGCGCGGCGCGTTGTACCGCCGGTTGCCGGCGTGCGCGCCACCACAGGCCAAAGCCCAGCAGGGTGGTGCAGGCCAGTATCAGTGTGCTCAGTTGCCACAGCCACAGGCGGTCATCGTCGGGGGCGGTGATGATCGTCGGTGTCGCCGGTGTGTCCACCACCAGGCTGGGGTTCACCGCCACGTGCACGGTGCGCGCCGGCAGGCTGGTGCGTTCCAGATGATCTTCGTGAGTGTTCCACCACACCACTTCCACGGCGGGCAGTTCCAGTTCGCCGGCGCGGGTCGGCACCAGGGCTTCGCGGTCTTCACGGCTGCCGGTCAGGCCGCGGTCGCTGGTACGGTTAGCCATCACTGGTTGGTCGGGGTAGCGGCGCAGGCCGTTGACCTCGGTGCCGGGCAGCGCCGGCAGTTGTGCGCTGGACAGGCCTTCGGCCTCCACGGTAAGGCTGCGGGTCAGAGAGTCGCCGACTTGCACGTGGTCCGGCGTGGGGTTCCAGCCTTCGCTCAAGGTCAGGCTGCGCGCGGGCAACCAGGGGGTGTCGGCGGGGTAGGCGTCCGGTTTGGGTTTGACCGTCAAGGGCAGGGGCGCTGAGCTAACGTGAATCATCTTGCCCGGCTTGGTGCCCTGCAGAGTGTTTTCCTGGGGCGGTCGCGATTCCACCAGGGTAGCGCTGAAGGTCTGCGCCGGAATCACCACAGCGCCGCTGTGTTGCGGGTAGAGGGCGTAGCGGGTTTCGATCACGCCATGGCGAATGCTGTTGATGACCTTTTCATAGGTGCGTGATTCGCCCAGTTGTTCGACACGTGCATCCGGTATCTGCAAGGGCGTGAGGCTGCTGTCGTCATACAGCGACACCGAGTGGTAGACGCGCACGGTCAACAGGGCCTGGGCCTGCACGTACACGCTGGTCTGGTCGAGGCTGGCTTCGATGAACACCGGGGCCAGTTCGGCGCTGGTGTTCTGGCTGGCGCTTTCCACCACTTGCAGGGTGATCGGCTGGGTCTTGAGTGCGCCCACCTGCAGCGGCGGGATCACCACGTTGCCGTTTACCTTGGGCAACAGGGTGATGATCCAGCGGGTGGTGGCGTGGTTGTCGCCGTCCAGCGTGGTGAGTTGGTTGATCTGGCGGGTGCCGCTGACTTCGAACTGCGCGTCCAGGGGCGACAGGTCCGGTTTGCCAAACTGGGTTACATCACTGGATTGCACCGTCAGCTCCACCGTTTCCCCGGAGTTGAGGCGGCTGCGGTCTACGCTGGCGACCAGGTCCGCCGCCTGGGCGTGGCCTGCCGACAACGCGAGCAGGAGCAAAAGGGTAGTGCGGCGGCTCATCGAGTGGTGTCCTGATGTTGTTGCTGTTCGTACCAGAATTTGCGGCGCAACAGCTCGCCGGGGTTGTCCGGGATTTCCTGCAACCATTGCTCCAGCGCTTGGCGGCGCTCGCCTTCCAGGCGCGTGTCGGCAGGGCGCAGTGGCGGCGTGGTGGTCTGCTCGTCACCCAGTTCGCTGCCTGGCACTTCATTGCCACCGGCCTGTGGCGGGGCGTTGGCCTGGGTCTCACCCGTGCCGGCTTCGCCCTGGCCGTGGGACGATTGCTCGCCGCCCTGGGCCGTTTGCGCGCTGGTGCCCGGTTGCGCAGTTTGGCCGGGTTGGGCGGTTTCGTCATCTGCGTTTTTTGCGGGCGGGTCCGGCTCGGGCTGCGCTTGCTCCTGCATCAGCGCTTCAACCAGGGCCTTGTTTTTCAGCGCGGGCTGCAAATCGGGCTGGGCTTCCAGGGCTTGTTCATACGCATCAAGGGCCGCTTCAAGTTCACCGGCCTTGGCCAGGGCATTGCCGCGGTTGTAGTGAGAATAGGCGTCGCTGCCTTGGGCAAACCGCTTGATGGCCTCGGCGTAATTGCCGGCTTCATACAGCGCCACGCCTTGCCATTGCGGGTCCTGGAAGTGTTCGGCGGCTTCGGCCGGGCGTTTGTGCTTGAGCAGGTACTGGCCTTGTTGGTCGGGGCGCAGCCACAGGTCCTGCAGCCCAAAGGCGTAGCTGGGTTGCGGCGCGCCCATCAGCAACAAGGGCAGGCAGAACAGCCAGCCGCGACGCCCGGCGCACGCGGCCAGCAGCAACAACGGCAAGAGCAGCCAGTAACCCTGGTCGGCCCAGCTGTCCAGGCGCAGCCGTTGGCCGTCGTCGCGCAGGGCCTGGGCGCTGTCGAGCATGCCGAGTTGGCGCAGGTCCTTGTCATCCAGGCGTGCCGCACGGTAGCGGCCGCCCATTTCGCTGGCGAACGCCTTGAGGGTCGGGCTGTCGAGACGCGGCACCAGGATCGCGCCCTGGTCGTCCTTGAGGAATTCGCCGCTCTCCTGCGTCACCGGCGTGCCTTCGCGACTGCCGATGCCGAGGATCGACAACGTTGGTGCCTGGGCATTTTGCAGTTGCAGGCGGATGCCTTGGCGCTCTTGTTTGGACAGTGAGGAACCGACCAGCAGTAGGCGCCCCTGGCCGAGGCCGCCTTGCTTGAGCAGGCCCAGGGCTTTTTCCACGGCCAGATCGGCACGATGGCCGGGCTCGGGCATGATCGATGGGCGCAGGGCTTCCAACAGGTTGCGGCTGGTAGCCAGGTCATCGGACAGCGGCACCAAGGTATGGGCGCTGCCGGCATACACGATGATGGCTGTTTGAGCATCGGTGCGTGCTTGCAGCAAGTCATACAGCTTGCGCCGCGCCTGTTCCAGGCGGTTGGGCGGGCTGTCGGTGGCGAGCATTTCCGGGGTCAGTTCCAGCAGCACCACCAGGGGGTCGGAAGGTTTCTGGCTGGCCTGTTCAACCCGTTGCCAACTGGGGCCCAGCAACGCGAGCACGGCCAACAGCCAGGCGATGCCGAGCACCACCCATGGCGATCTACTCTCGCGGCCATTGCCACCACTGAGCAACTCGGCATGGAACGCCGGCGGCAGGATCATCTGCCAGCGCCCGGCGCGCTTTTGCCGATGCCATAGCTGCCACAGCAACCAGCCAAGCAGGGGCAGCAGCAATAGCCACCAGGGGCGCAACCAGTGCGGCCACAGCGCGATCATCGACGCCTCCGCAAGCGCAGGCGCTGTAGGCGCTGGCGCCATTCAGGGTGTTGCTGCAAAAAGATGCCCCTGCTCGATAGCCTATTGAAGGCTCGTTGCAAAGCGTTGTTCGGCCAGCGTTCCTGGATCACCAGCAGCAGGCTCAACACCAACGCCAAGGCCAACGGGCCGCTGTACAGCGCCTGGGCCGGGCGGGCCTGGGTGGGTTGTTGTTCCACGGGCTCGAGGGTGTCGAGGGTGTCCTTGATCTTCAGCAGTTCCTCGCCGTCCCGGGCGCGGAAATACTGGCCGCCGGTGGCCTCGGCCAGTGCCTTGAGCGCCGGTTCGTCGAGGTCCAGGCTCGGGTTTACGCCAAGGATGCCCAGGGAGCCGGTTTGCTCGGGGTCGGCACCGATGCCGATGGGGTAGATTTTTACGCCTTCCTCGGCCGCCAGGCGCGCGGCGGTCAACGGGTCGATCTGCCCGGCGTTGTTGGCGCCGTCGGTGACCAGGATCAGCACGCGGCTTTGCGCCGGGCGTTGGCGCAGACGCTTGAGGGCCAGGCCGATGGCGTCGCCGATGGCGGTGTTCTTGCCGGCAATGCCGATGCGCGCTTCATCCAGCCAGGTGCGCACGGTGCGGCGGTCAAAGGTCAGGGGCGCTTGCAGGTAGGCTTGGCTGCCGAACAGGATCAGGCCCACGCGGTCACCTTCACGCTCCTCCAGAAAGTCTCCCAGCAGGTGCTTGACCAGGGCCAGGCGGCTGACGTCTTCGTCCTGCCAATGCATGTCGGGAAAGTCCATGGAGCCGGAGACATCCACCGCCACCAGCAAATCCCGGCCGCTGGCAGCAATCGGCAAGGGTTCGCCCAGCCATTGCGGGCGGGCGGCGGCGGTCAACAGCAGCAGCCACAGCACCACGAATGGGGCTTGCTGGCGCCAGCCGGGCAGGTTGACCCGGGCACGACGCCGGGCCAAGCCTTCCAGGTCACTGAGGTAACTGACTTTGAGCGCCGGTTCGCCGCTGTCGGCCACGGGCAGCACCAGGCGCATGATCCAGGGCAGTGGCAACAGGACGAAGATCCACGGCCAGGCGAACTCAAACATGTTTGCGAATCCAGGTGTCGACGGCTTGGGTGAGACCGGCGATGGCTTTGTCGTCGAGCTTGCATTCGGGCTTGTAGGCGCCTTCCACCAACACCATCCAGCGCGTCAGGCCGGCGGCGGGGCAGCGGTTATCCAGGAAGGCCAGCCATTTGCGCCCGTTGAGGGTGTGGCTCTGGCTATAAGGGTAGTCATTACGGCAAAGGCGCTTGAGCAGGCCGTTGAGTTGCTGCAACCAGGCGCCCGCTGGCGCTCCGTCGTAGGGCTTGGGCATCAACGCCAACTCGGCCAGGGCGGCGATACGCAACGGGTCCAGCGGTTGTTCGGCACGGGCCACGGGGCGGCGGGCCGGCAGGAAACGACGCAGCCACCACAAGCCCCAACCGAGCAGTGGGATCACCAGCAGCAACAGCCACCAGCCCGGCGCAGGTGGCCAGAAGCCAATGGCGGGTGGGGCAATCAGCGGTTGCAGTTGGTCCAGGCTGCTCATGGTTTTTTAACCGGGCGTTGCGGGTTGAGGTATTCGCGCAGTTGCTCGACCATTTCACTCTGGGTGCTCAAGGGCATCAACAACAGCCGCAGTTTCTGCGCGAGCAGTTCCCAGCGGGCGATACGCGCTTCGGCTTGGGCCTTGTAGGCCTGGCGCAGGTCGATGTTCAGTGTGTCCAGTTCCAGTTGCGCACCTCTTTGTGCGAAACGCAGCAGCCCGGCGGCGGGCAGGGCGTGGTCCAACGGGTCGGAGATTGGCAACAACAGCAGGTCGCAATGGCGCGCCAGCAGGCTCAGCTGTTGCTCGGCGCCTTCGGTGAGGGCGCGTTCATCACAGATCACCACCACCAGGCTGCCCGGGCGCAGTACCTCGCGGCCACGGCGCAAGGCCATGCCCAGGGCATCCGCTTCCGGCTGACGCTCGGTATCCAGGCTCTGGTTGACCCGCACCAGCCGGTTAAGCAGTTGCAATAGGCTTTGCTTGCTGCGCCGTGGCTTGATCTCGTAGTGCTCATTGTCGCCGAACACCAGCCCGCCCACCCGGTCGTTATGGCCCAGGGCGGCCCAGCCGATCAGGCTGGCGGCCTGGGCGGCGAGCACCGACTTGAACATTTGCCCCGAGCCGAAAAACAGCCGGCAACTTTGCTCGACCATGATGAAAATCGGCCGTTCGCGCTCTTCGTGGAACAGCTTGGTGTGCGGCTCCTGGGTACGCGCCGTCACGCGCCAGTCGATGGTGCGCACGTCGTCGCCGGCCTGGTACACGCGCACCTGGTCGAAATCGACGCCACGCCCGCGCAGCTTGGAGTGATGCAGGCCCACCAGCGGGCTACGCTGGCCAGGCGTGGAGAACAACTGCACTTCACGCACGCGGTGGCGCATCTCAATCAATTCACTGAGGGTTACGCGGATACCATCGCTTGCGTTCATCGACTTCAAGCGACGGCAACGACGTCGAGAATGCGTTGCACCACGCGGTCCTGGTCGACACCGGCGGCTTCGGCCTCGAACGACAGGATGATGCGGTGACGCAGCACGTCGAACAGCACCGCCTGGATATCTTCCGGGCTGACAAAATCGCGACCGGCCAACCAGGCATGGGCTCGGGCACAACGGTCCAGGGCGATGGAACCACGGGGGCTGGCGCCATAGGCGATCCACTCGGCCATTTCCGGGTCGAACTTGGCAGGGGTGCGCGTGGCCATCACCAGTTGCACCAGGTATTCCTCCACGGCATCGGCCATGTACAGGCCGAGGATTTCCTTACGCGCAGCAAAGATGGCCTGCTGACTGACCCGGCGCTCGGGCTTGGTTTCGCCATTGAGTGCTTCGCCGCGGGCTTGCTGCAGGATGCGGCGCTCGACGGCGGCGTCCGGGAAGCCGATCTTGACGTGCATCAGGAACCGGTCGAGCTGCGCTTCGGGCAGCGGGTAGGTGCCTTCCTGTTCGATGGGGTTCTGCGTGGCCATCACCAAAAACAGCGGCGACAGCTCATAGGTGCTGCGGCCTACGCTGACCTGACGCTCGGCCATCGCTTCAAGCAAGGCCGACTGGACCTTGGCCGGGGCACGGTTGATTTCGTCGGCCAGTACCAGATTGTGGAAGATCGGCCCCTGCTGGAACACGAAACTGCCGGTTTCCGGGCGATAGATCTCAGTGCCGGTGATGTCGGCGGGCAGCAGGTCGGGGGTGAACTGAATACGATGGAACTGCGCTTCGATCCCTTCGGCCAACTCCTTGATCGCCTTGGTCTTGGCCAGCCCCGGTGCGCCTTCGACCAGCATATGGCCGTCGGCGAGCAGGGCGATCAGCAGGCGATCGATGAGTTTTTCCTGGCCGAGAATCTGCGTAGAAAGAAAGGTTCGCAGCGCAAGCAGCGCTTCACGATGTTCCATCGATGACGGTTCCTGGAAAGATGAGCCTGGGTGTCGTGACAGAACACCGGGCCTGGGGCGTTTACTTTAATGCATCGCGGGGTGCGGCGACTAACGGCTTGATGGGTATTTTTAGCAAAACCCATGGGATAGCAAGCGTCTGGGCAGGTAAAGCACGGTCACTGTGGGAGCTGGCTTGCCTGCGATGGCCTCAACTCGGTCTGGCTGAAAGACCCCACCGCCTGCATCGCAGGCAAGCCAGCTCCCACATGGGGTCTTCGGTGCATTCAGATCCGAATGAAAGTGCCGGTGCCTGTGAGGATGTTCTGCAGCGTTTCCTGCACTTCGGCCATGTCTGCCGCAGCGGTGCTGTGGGTGATCTCCAACTGGTCCTTGCCGCCCAGGGCATCGGCATCGCCGGCCGCCAGTTCGATCAATAAGGTGGTGTCGCCCAGCGTCACTTTCAGCCCATCGAGGGTCGAAGGCTCGTAATCCCAGGTCAGCTCCACTTCATCTTCATCCGGGTAACGGGTGAGCATGAACATTTCGCCGTTCTTGCCGTGACAGCAAAGCATGGCCATGTTGTCTTCTTCGTCGTCGCACGGAGTGGCCATCAGGGCGTCGGTTTTCAGCTGCAGCATGGGGCAATCCTGTGTTGGGGAGGGCAATTGTGCCACTGCGGCGAATTTTGTGCTTCATCCTGTGTCGGAAGTCAGGCATGACCTGACGGGCCGGATCGGTCATTTCTGGTACTGATGGTGTGCAAAGTAGCAAGATTTTCTACCGAAAATCCGAGGTTGCCCAAGTTGCAACCGACACCCTGCTTACCGATGACCGAATATGTCGCAGCGTCGCAAGCAGCGTTCTTCCTACACTCGTTAAGCTGCGCAACGGATGTGCCCTGTGCCAGGCGCCTGACCTGCCCGTCGTATCGTCATCTGGCCAACGGCATGCCGTATGGAAGTTGTATGTGACCTGACTGTCCTGTCCAGCTTCACCCACCTGTCACCCTGATTCGTTTAAGGTGCTTGTCAGCACACCAGCGAACAGAGCTGACGGTCTCCCCGCAAGGGGATAACACGCGACGCTTTCATCAATAACAAGCCCAAGCGGAGTACCACAGATGGCGTTCTTCACCGCAGCCAGCAAGGCCGACTTCCAGCACCAACTGCAAGCGGCACTGGCGCAGCACATCAGCGAACAGGCACTGCCACAAGTGGCGCTGTTCGCTGAGCAATTCTTCGGCATCATTTCTCTGGACGAACTGACCCAGCGTCGCCTTTCCGACCTGGCCGGTTGCACCCTGTCTGCCTGGCGCCTGCTTGAGCGCTTTGATCACACCCAACCGCAAGTGCGGGTCTACAACCCCGATTATGAGCGTCATGGCTGGCAATCGACCCACACTGCGGTCGAAGTGCTGCACCATGACCTGCCGTTTCTGGTCGATTCGGTACGCACCGAACTGAACCGCCGTGGCTACAGCATCCATACCTTGCAAACCACCGTGCTCAGCGTGCGTCGTGGCAGCAAGGGCGAGCTGCTGGAAATCCTGCCCAAGGGCACCCAGGGCGACGGCATCCTGCAAGAATCGCTGATGTACCTGGAGATTGACCGCTGCGCCAATGCCGCCGAACTGAACGTGCTGAGCAAAGAGCTTGAGCAGGTACTGGGCGAAGTGCGCGTAGCCGTGGCCGATTTCGAACCGATGAAAGCCAAGGTCCAGGACCTGCTCGCCGGTATCGACGCCAGCGCGTTCGCCATCGACGGCGAAGAAAAAGCCGAGATCAAGAACTTCCTCGAATGGCTGGTGGGCAACCACTTCACCTTCCTGGGCTACGAAGAGTTCGTGGTACGTGACGAGGCGGACGGCGGTCATATCGAATATGACGCCAGCTCCTTCCTCGGTCTGACCAAGCTGCTGCGCGCCGGCCTCACCGCCGAAGACCTGCGCATCGAAGACTACGCCGTGGCCTACCTGCGCGAGCCGACCGTACTGTCGTTCGCCAAGGCCGCCCACCCAAGCCGCGTGCACCGTCCGGCTTACCCGGACTACGTGTCGATCCGTGAGATCAGCGCCGACGGCAAGGTCATCAAGGAACACCGTTTCATGGGCCTGTACACCTCCTCGGTGTACGGCGAAAGCGTGCGGGTGATCCCTTACATCCGCCGCAAGGTCGCGGAAATCGAACGTCGTTCGGGCTTCCAGGCCAAGGCGCACCTGGGTAAAGAGCTTGCCCAGGTGGTGGAAGTATTGCCCCGTGACGACCTGTTCCAGACTCCAGTCGACGAGCTGTTCAACACCGTGATGTCCATCGTGCAGATCCAGGAGCGCAACAAGATCCGCGTGTTCCTGCGCAAAGACCCCTACGGTCGTTTCTGCTACTGCCTGGCGTACGTGCCACGCGACATCTACTCCACCGAAGTGCGCCAGAAGATCCAGCAAGTGCTGATGGACCGTCTGAAGGCCTCGGACTGCGAGTTCTGGACCTTCTTCTCCGAGTCCGTCCTTGCCCGTGTGCAACTGATTCTGCGAGTTGACCCGAAGAACCGCCTGGACATCGACCCGCTGCAACTGGAAAAAGAAGTGGTGCAGGCCTGCCGCAGCTGGCAGGACGACTACGCCAGTCTGGTCGTGGAAAGCTTCGGCGAAGCCCAGGGCACCAACGTGCTGGCGGACTTCCCTAAGGGCTTCCCGGCCGGCTACCGCGAGCGTTTCGCTGCGCATTCGGCTGTGGTCGACATGCAGCACCTCAACAGCCTGACCGAAGCCAACCCGCTGGTGATGAGCTTCTATCAGCCGCTGGGCCAGGTCTCCGGTCAGCGTGAGCTGCATTGCAAGCTCTACCACGCTGACACCCCGCTGGCGCTGTCCGACGTACTGCCGATCCTGGAAAACCTCGGCCTGCGCGTGCTGGGTGAGTTTCCGTATCGCCTGCGCCATGCCAATGGCCGTGAGTTCTGGATCCATGACTTTGCGTTCATCGCCGCCGAAGGCGTGAACCTGGATATCCAACAGCTCAACGACACCCTGCAGGATGCGTTCGTGCACATCGTGCATGGCGATGCCGAGAACGATGCGTTCAACCGCCTGGTCCTCACCGCCGGCCTGCCATGGCGCGACGTGGCGCTGCTGCGTGCCTATGCCCGTTACCTGAAGCAGATTCGCCTGGGCTTCGACCTGGGTTACATCGCCAGCACCCTGAACAACCACACCGACATCGCCCGCGAGTTGACCCGGTTGTTCAAGACCCGCTTCTACCTGGCGCGCAAGCTCACTGCCGACGACCTGGAAGACAAGCAGCAACGCCTGGAACAAGCGATTCTCACGGCTCTGGACGACGTTCAGGTGCTCAACGAAGACCGCATCCTGCGTCGCTACCTGGACCTGATCAAGGCCACCCTGCGCACCAACTTCTACCAGACCGATGCCAACGGCCAGAACAAGTCGTACTTCAGCTTCAAGTTCGACCCGCGTGCCATCCCCGAGCTGCCCAAGCCAGTGCCGAAGTTTGAAATCTTCGTGTACTCGCCACGGGTCGAGGGCGTGCACCTGCGCTTCGGCAACGTCGCTCGTGGCGGCCTGCGCTGGTCTGACCGTGAAGAAGACTTCCGCACCGAAGTGCTTGGCCTGGTAAAAGCCCAGCAAGTGAAGAACTCGGTAATCGTGCCGGTGGGCGCCAAGGGCGGCTTCCTGCCGCGTCGCCTGCCATTGGGCGGCAGCCGGGACGAGATCGCGGCCGAAGGCATCGCCTGCTACCGCATCTTCATCTCCGGCCTGTTGGACATCAGCGACAACCTGAAAGACGGCGCCCTGGTGCCGCCGGCCAACGTCGTGCGTCATGACGACGATGACCCGTACCTGGTGGTAGCGGCGGACAAGGGCACTGCAACCTTCTCCGACATCGCCAACGGCATTGCCATCGACTACGGCTTCTGGCTGGGCGATGCGTTCGCCTCCGGTGGTTCGGCTGGTTACGACCACAAGAAAATGGGCATCACCGCCAAGGGCGCATGGGTAGGTGTACAGCGTCACTTCCGTGAGCGCGGCATCAACGTGCAGGAAGACAGCATCACAGTGGTAGGCGTCGGCGATATGGCCGGTGACGTGTTCGGTAACGGCTTGTTGATGTCGGACAAACTGCAACTGGTCGCAGCCTTCAACCACCTGCATATCTTCGTCGACCCGAACCCGAACCCGGCCACCAGCTTCGTCGAGCGCAAGCGTTTGTTCGAACTGCCGCGTTCGGCCTGGACCGACTACGACACCAGCATCATGTCCGAAGGTGGCGGTATCTTCTCGCGCAGCGCGAAAAGCATTGCCATCTCGCCACAGATGAAAGAACGCTTCGACATCCAGGCCGATAAGCTGACCCCGACCGAACTGCTCAACGCCTTGCTCAAGGCGCCGGTGGACCTGTTGTGGAACGGCGGTATCGGTACCTACGTCAAGGCCAGCACCGAAAGCCATGCCGACGTGGGCGACAAGGCCAACGACGCGCTGCGCGTGAACGGCAACGAACTGCGCTGCAAGGTGGTGGGCGAGGGCGGCAACCTGGGCATGACCCAACTGGGCCGTGTGGAATTCGGCCTCAATGGCGGCGGTTCCAACACCGACTTCATCGACAACGCCGGTGGCGTGGATTGCTCCGACCACGAAGTGAACATCAAGATCCTGCTCAACGAAGTGGTGCAGGCCGGTGACATGACCGACAAGCAGCGCAACCAGTTGCTGGCGAGCATGACCGACGAAGTTGGCAACCTGGTGTTGGGCAACAACTACAAGCAGACCCAGGCCCTGTCCCTGGCTGCGCGCAAGGCTTACGAGCGTGCTGCCGAGTACAAGCGCCTGATGAGCGACCTGGAAGGCCGTGGCAAGCTGGACCGTGCCATCGAGTACCTGCCGACCGAGGAACAGCTTACTGAACGCGCCTCTGCCGGCAAGGGCCTGACCCGCCCGGAACTGTCGGTACTGATCTCGTACAGCAAGATCGACCTCAAGGAAGCACTGCTCAAGTCGCTGGTACCGGATGACGAGTACCTGACCCGTGACATGGAGACCGCGTTCCCACCGAGCCTGGTGGCCAAGTTCGGCGAAGCCATGCGTCGCCATCGTCTGAAGCGCGAGATCGTCAGCACCCAGATCGCCAACGACCTGGTCAACCACATGGGCATCACCTTCGTGCAGCGACTCAAAGAGTCGACCGGTATGAGCCCAGCGAACGTGGCGGGCGCGTATGTGATCGTGCGGGACATCTTCCATCTCCCGCACTGGTTCCGTCAGATTGAAGCCCTGGACCACCAGGTTTCCGCTGACGTGCAACTGGAGCTCATGGATGAACTGATGCGCCTGGGCCGTCGTGCTACGCGCTGGTTCTTGCGCAGCCGTCGCAACGAGCAAGACGCCGGGCGCGACACCGCGCACTTCGGTCCGCACCTGGCGGCGCTGGGCCTCAAGCTCGACGAACTGCTGGAAGGCCCGACCCGCGAAGGCTGGCAGAACCGCTACCAGGCCTACACCCAGGCCGGCGTACCAGAGTTGTTGGCGCGCATGGTTGCAGGCACTACCCACCTGTACACCTTGCTGCCGATCATCGAAGCCGCCGACGTGACCGGGCATGACGCCGCCGAAGTGGCCAAGGCCTACTTCGCCGTCGGCAGCGCCCTGGACCTGCCTTGGTACCTGCAGCAGATCAGCGATCTGCCAGTGGCCAACAACTGGCAAGCCCAGGCCCGCGAAGCCTTCCGCGACGACGTGGACTGGCAGCAACGGGCGATCACCATTTCGGTCCTGCAAATGGCCGATGCGCCACAAGACATGGAAGCCCGCGTGGCCCTGTGGCTTGAGCAGCATCAGGACATGGCGGATCGCTGGCGTGCCATGATGGTGGAAATTCGTGCCGCAGTGGGCACGGACTACGCCATGTACGCGGTGGCCAACCGTGAGTTGCTGGACCTGGCGTTGAGTGGCCAGTCGGTGTTGCAACCGGCTTGATGCCTCGCTAAACCAAAGGCCCCCGCATCGTGAGATGCGGGGGCTTTTTGTTTGATCTGGAATGCGATCAATGTGGGAGCTGGCTTGCCTGCGATAGCGGCGGGTCAGTTAATAATTTGGTCACTGGTACACCGCTATCGCAGGCAAGCCAGCTCCCACAGTTTTAACTTTACTCACTTGGCGTCAGTGGTGTTTGAGTAGTCGGGTTTCCAGGTGATCCAGGTGCTGGGTCATCAGGGCGACGGCCGTGTGAGCGTCGCGCTGTTCCACGGCATCCACAATCGCCACATGCTCCTGCCACGCGCAATAGGTGCAGGCTTTTACTTCAAATTGCGCAATGATCAACGACGTCAACGGCACCAGGCTGTTGAGAAACTGCGCCAACGGCGCATTGCCTGCCATGTGCGCCAGTTGCAGATGAAACTCTCCCGAAAACCGGATCGCCGGCCCCCGTTGGTCACGCTCAATGGCGTCGCGCTCCTGTGCAATCAGCTCGCGCAGTTGGCGAATCTGCATCGCTGTGGCTTGGGCGCAGGCCAGTTGCACCACGGTCATTTCGGTGAGACGCCGTGCTTCCAGAATCTGCCGTGTGTGCTGGGCATCCGGCGCGGCGACCTGGGCGCGCTGGTTGGGGCGCAGGATGACCACTTGCTGATGGGACAGCTTGGCGAGCACTCGGCGAATCACGCTGCGGCTCACGCCAAAGAGTTCGCCCAGGCCTTCTTCGGTGAAGCGGCTGGCGGGCGCAATGCGTTGCTCAAGGATGGCGTCGAACAAGCGTGGGTAGATATCGTCCACCGAGGGCTTTTTTTCGGGCGTCCAGCGTAGGGACGTGAGGGTGGAGTCGCGTTGCAGGGCGTGAGCGTTCATGGCCGGTCTCCGAAAATCAACTGCCCAGATGGTCGTCCGGGATATTCAAGCGAATGCCCATGCGCAGGCCTTCCTGCAGGATGTGCCGACGCATTTCGGCACTGGCCAGGGCGCTGTTCTTGTTGCGGATGGCGCGTACCACGGCCTCGTTCTCTTGCAGGCGTTCGGCCAGGTGTTCAGGCGAGTTGCGCAGTACCTGGGCGCTTTGTTTGAGCGCGGTGCTGGTTTGCTGCACCACGTTCTGGAAGATCGGGTTGGAGGTCAGGGCGAACAATTCTTCATGGAAGTCGATATAGGCGTTCATGCCGGCTTCGGCATCGCCGGCATCGAGGGCCTCGCGCATGTCCATCAGGGTCAGGCGCAGTTGGCCGATTTCCTTGCTGCTGATGGACTGGGCCACCAGGCCGACGATGAAGGGTTCGAGGGTGTAGCGCAGTTGCAGGATGTCCTCGAGGCTGGCATCGGCCACGGCGTCGCTCGATTGCGGCTCGCTGACGCTGGTTTCCAGCACGACCACGCCTTTGCCGGGCATGGAGCGCACCAGGCCGAGGGTCTCCAGCACGATTACCGCTTCGCGCAGGCTCGGGCGGCTGATACCTAGCTGTTCGGCCAGTTCGCGTTGACCGGGCAGCATTTCACCGCGGCGCCACTGGCCTCGCGCCAAGGCGGCGCGCAGTTTTTCTACCACTGAATTGACGACGGTTGAAGTGCTGATCACGTCGAAGGCTCCTTGATGTTGCTCATACAGTATTCAGTCTGGCGAAGGTCCAAAGTGGGAGCTGGCTTGCCTGCGATGACTGAGTGTCAGGCACTACAGTTGACGCTGACCCACCGCTATCGCAGGCAAGCCAGCTCCCACATTGGATGGGTGTTGTCCTAGAACTCCTGATGCGCCGGCAGTACCGGCTTCTTGGCCTGGAAGGCATAGCCTTGCTGGCCGTCGAGCACCTTGTTGGCGCGCTGGATATCAATGTCTTTTTCCCAGCGTGCAATCGCCACGGTGGCCACGCAGTTGCCGATCAGGTTGGTCAGCGCACGGCCGATGCCCATGAACCAGTCCACGGCCAGCACCAACACCAGGCCGACCACCGGAATCGCCGGAATCGCTGTGAGCGTTGCCGCCAGAATCACCAATGCCGAGCCTGGAATGCCATGGGCGCCCTTGGAGGTGATCAACGATACCAGGAGGATGGTCAGCAAGTCGGTCATCGACAGCGGTGTGCCGGTGGCGTTGGCGATAAACACGATAGCCAGGGTCAGGTAGATGGAAAAACCGTCGAGGTTGAACGAATAGCCGGTGGGAATCACCAGGCCCACGGTGGAGCTGCCGATGCCCAGGTGTTCCAGTTTACGCATGATCTGCGGCAACACCGCGTCGGACGACGCGGTGCCCATCACGATCAGCAGTTCTTCGCGCAGGTACTTGAGCAGCGGCAACATGCGCAGGCCCGACAGGCGCATCACCAGCCCGAGGATCACCGCCACGAAGGCAAAACAGGTCAGGTAGAAAAGCCCCACCAGACTGCCCAGGTGTTGCAGTGAATCGAGGCCATAGGTGCTGGTGGTGAACGCGATGGCACCGAATACGCCAATTGGCGCCAGGCGCACGATCATGCCCATGATGCGGAAGATCACATGGCTCAATTCGTTGATCAGTCGCGAAATCCCGCTGGCCGCTTCGCCCACCAGGTTCAGCGCGCTGCCGAACAACACCGAAAACAACAGCACTTGCAGCACGTTATTATCGGCAAAGGCGCCGACTACCGAGTTGGGGATCAACTCCATCAGAAACTGGCTGGTGCCGCGGATGTGCTGGCCCTTGTCCGCCAGTTCATTCAAACCGGCGGAAGAGAGTTGCTCCAGGTGAATATTGGCGCCGCTGCCGATGCCGGTGCTGAAGGCCATGATCAGGCCGAGCACCAGGGCGACGGTGGTCA
The DNA here is from genome assembly GCF_034348165.1 of Pseudomonas sp. CCI1.1. Classification (NCBI taxonomy): domain Bacteria; kingdom Pseudomonadati; phylum Pseudomonadota; class Gammaproteobacteria; order Pseudomonadales; family Pseudomonadaceae; genus Pseudomonas; species Pseudomonas sp. CCI1.1. The sequence goes on along the minus strand of NZ_CP133780.1, from coordinate 1,439,892 downwards.
GCATCTCAAAATAGATCACCGACTTGAGGCCGATGCGTCCGACCTTCTTCAAGTCGCCCGCGCCGGAAATACCGCTGACCACTACGCAGAACACGATCAGGCCGATCAGCATTTTGATCAGCTTGATAAAGCCGTCACCCAAAGGTTTGAGTTGCGAGGAGAATTCGGGAAGGGCCAGGCCGCAGACGATGCCGAGTATCAGGCCAATCACGACTTGCAGGAAAATCGAACGCGAGCACCATCTGAGCATGGGAGGGATCTCTATTCGGTGCCCTGGTGGTTCCAGGGCTTAATTGTTGTGGTCTTACCGGTAAGTCCAGTGCGGGGCCAGTCTACGCTGGGGTTTTTTCAAATCACAAGTAAATATTTGGCGGTTGGCAGGTCCCGGTCTGACCAGTTGGTCGGTAAGTACGATGCTTGAGCGGTTGGCGGGGATTAATTTTTTTTGCGTATCATCGCCTTGGGCATACGAGGTGATGGATGGATCAATCAGGGCTGACAACCGACGAAGCAGGGCGCATGTATTGCGCCTGGCGCACTGCAGCGCCTGCGTACCTGCATTACCACGACCATGAGTGGGGTGTGCCGGTGGCGGATGACATCGCGTTGTACGAGAAGATCTGCCTGGAGGGGTTTCAGACGGGGATGGCGTGGATCACCATCCTGCGCAAGCGCGAAAACTTTCGGCAGGCGTTCGAGGGTTTTGATTTTCGCCGGGTGGCGCAGTACGGCGAGACGGACATCGAGCGGTTGATGAGCGAGCCGGGCATCGTGCGCAATCGGGCGAAAATCATCTCGGCCATCAACAACGCACGCCGGGCCTGTGAGCTGGTGGAGGAGACCGGTTCGCTGGCGCGCTGGCTGTGGGCGTTCGAACCCGGCGCGCAAGAGCGGCCGGCAGTGGTGGACATGGCTTACTGGACGGCCAATCCGACCTCAGCGGCTTCGGTGCGCTTGTCCAAGGCCCTGAAGAAACGCGGCTGGACCTTCGTCGGCCCGACCACGATGTATGCGTTGATGCAGGCGATGGGAATGGTCAATGATCATCTGGAGGGTTGTGAGTGCCGCCAGCGCATTGAACACCAGCGCAACCTGTTCAAACGTCCCTGACCAGATACGGTTAAAACTGTGGGAGCTGGCTTGCCTGCGATAACGGTGGGCCAGTAAAAGATGAGCTGGCGGGTCCACCGCTATCGCAGGCAAGCCAGCTCCCACATGGGTTTTGTGGTGTTGCTGATTACTTGGGAAGCGGGGTGAGTACCTCAGCTTTGTCATCCAGCACCATCACCACCAGCAGCTTGGCCGGTTGGGTCTGGCTGGCATTGCTTGACTCAAAATGCCGCGAGCCGGCCGGCTCGTAGAACGATTGCCCGGCTTTGTAGGTGATCGCCTTTTCATCATTGACCCGCGAGGTGATCTCGCCTTCGAGCACATAAGCCACGGCGGTGCCGGTGTGGCTGTGGGGCACGGTGGCCTGGCCGGGGGCGTAGTCCACGGTGAGCATGATGGTTTTCTTGCCCGGCACGTTGGTCAAGGCGTGCTCTTGCAGCACCTTGAGCGTTTCCTGGTTGTAGACCGGGTCGTGGGCAAATGCACTGAGGGAGGCGAGCATCAGGGTGGCAGCGAATAAGCGTTTCATGATGAGGGTTCCATCGGGTGAAAGACCGCTTCACCCTACGCCGCCGAGGGCTTGCCACCAATGACCAATGCGCCGGAAAACTGCCTAGCCAATCTGCAGGAGAATATCGCGGACCTTGTCCAGCGCCGGGTCGATGTCCAGGGTCTCGATGGCGCCGAACCCCAGAATCAGCCCCGAGCGCACCGGCTTGTCGTGAAAAAACACGTCCAAGGGATATAAACCCACCTCAACCTGGCGCGCCCGTTCCATCAGCAATGGAATATTCACCGGCACCTTGCACAGGGCCGCCAGGTGAAAGCCCGCCACCGTCGGTACTGCCTCGAACCACGGCGACAGATCGCCCGCCAGACGCTGCAGGATGCGTTCGCGACGCCCCGCATAGACCCCGTGACAGCGGCGAATATGCTTGAGCAGGTAGCCTTCGCTGATGAACTTGGCCAGTGCCCACTGCGGCAAGGTAGCGCTGTGCTGGTCGGTCAATTGCTTGGCCTTGAGCACCGCACCATAAATGGCCGGCGGCAGCACCGCGTAGCCCAGGCGCAACTCCGGCGACAGGGTTTTGGAAAAGGTGCCGACGTAGGTGACCACGCCTCGGGTATCCATGCTTTGCAGGGAGTCGGTGGGGCGGCCTTCGTAGCGGAATTCGCTGTCGTAATCGTCTTCGATGATGATCGCGCCGAGCGCAATGGCGCGGTCCAGCAGGGCCTCGCGCCGCGCCTGGCTCATGGGCATGCCGAGGGGGAACTGGTGGGACGGCGTCACATAGATCAGGCGCGTGCCATCCGGGATCTGGTCGACCTGCAGGCCCTGTTCGTCGACGGCAACACTGGCGACGCGGGCGCCCATCGCGACGAACAATTGGCGTGCGGGGCTATAGCCGGGGTCTTCCATCGCGACCAGGCTGCCGGGTTCAAGCACCACGCGGGCAAGCAGGTCCAGCGCCTGCTGTGCGCCGTTGGTGACTACGATATCGCGGGCGCTGCATTTGACCCCGCGGGAAAACGCGATATGCCCGGCGATGGCATCGCGCAGGGCGGGCACGCCTTCTGGCTGGCTGTAAAAACCACTGTTCTGGGCGATGCGACGCAACGCATCCTGGGTGCAACGCCGCCATTCATCCTGTGGGAATTGGTGGCGTGTCGTCGCGCCACCGATAAATTCGTAGCGCAGGATCTCCTCGCGGGCGGGGTGGCCCATGGGTGAGGGCAGTGCCGCCCATTTGCCCAGGTTGGCGGCACACGCCAGGTCGGTGGCGGTTTGCACGCGGTCGGGCTGTGGCGCCCAGGCATTGACGAAAGTACCGCGGCCGATCTTGCCAATCAGCAGGCCCTCGTAGGTCAAGGTGGCGTAGGTGTCCGACACGGTCTTGCGCGAGATGCCCAGTTGTTCGGCGAGCAGTCGGCTGGGGGGCAGCTGTGCGCCTGCCGACAGCCGCCCGGTGGCGATGGCTTCGCGCAACTGCTGGTAGAGCTGTTCGGCCAGGTCCTTGCGGCCATTGATTACCACGTGCAGTTCCATGTTTCATCCCAAGGCTTCACTCCGCGCCAAGATTACTCGCTTGCGCTATGGGCTCAAACTATCTGTGCGTCAATTGCCGGTACGCATAAGCATCTACCGTTGCCTGGGTCCTGTTGGCCGCCACTATCCCTGTTTACGTCGTGGCATAGGGAGGCGGACGCATGGCGACAATCGAAACACCTGCGAAAAAAAGGCAAGCAGCATTGCTTGCCCTGGATCAGAGCCTGGGGCCATTGGTTGTGGGCGAGCTGACTGTCCAGCGTAGAGACCTTGCCGCCATGGGGGCCTATATGGCGGGAAAACCGGTAAAGGCCCATCACCTGGCGGTACGCGAAGCAGACCAGACGCTGCTTGATGCGATCCGATTCTCGGCATCCAGACTGCATCGGTGTCTGCGCAGGAATGACTCGGTCAGTGACAACAGTGCCGCGCTGTTATTCGAGTTCGCGGCATTGCGTTCGCTACAGGCACCACCTCTGCTGTTGGCGAAGCCGGGAGACGAACATCCTGGTGCAGTCGGCAAGCTCGATAACCTGTTGCGTTCAGTACAGAAAACCAATCTCAACCAAGCGGCGCAGCTGGAGGGAATGCCTCGCTGGGTCGAGCCGAAGAAAAGCCGAAGCCTGGCGGTCATGGGCGCGGGGCTTGCAGCTTACGGGTATTACAGCGCAATCAGCGCCTTGGCCGAGGCGATCAAAACTGGCGACATCAATAGGTCGGTGGTCACCGGCGCTGAGTTATTGGCCAACCTCACAGGGGCTGCACTGGAGCTGGCGCTGGAAAAACTCGGCAGACGGCTGCTGGAAAACGGTCGCAAGGTATTTGCAGGTTTCAGCACCAGTTGCCTTGGCCAGGCCCTGCGACGGGGGGCCAGCCTGTTTGCGTTGGTGCTGACGTTGCCCTTTGATTATCTCAATGCCAAGGAGTCGTTCGCCAAGGCAGCGAAGAGTACCGGCAAGGAAGCCATGGACCATTACGTCAATGCCGGCTTCAGTATTGTGAGCGCCAGCGTGGCTGTGGCCCTGAGTGCCGCTGCGTTGGCCGGATTCAGCGTGGCCGGCCCGCTGGGCATTGCCGCCGCTGCCGTACTGATCTTTGGCACGCAACTCTATGCTGCGGTTCGTCAGGTGGATGACATTGATGATTACATCGAACTGAGTATCTTCGAGCGCCTGCACGCGGGCTGGTTGGCCTTTCAAGGCAAGGAGCAGGAGAGGGCCATACGCGATCGGTACGTCGTGGCCCGGATGGAACAACAGTATGCGCAGCAACTGGAGGAGCAGGCCGATGCCTGGCTTAAAGGCGCGCTCAAAGGCACCGTGCAGGCGGTGGTCAATGGCGGGTTTGAGGTGCGGTTGAGGCCAGTCCGCTATTGGAAGCGCCGCTGGAACGAGGCCGAGGGTGAAGATCCGTACATCGATACCACAGAGCCCACGGTGATTGACCAAGATGATGAAGTCGATGCGTCCAATACCCCGGTTGACCGTCTGCCGGGTGCGGTGTTTGAGAGTACTGCCGTGGATGCGGCTGTGCTCTGGCAACTGGGGGGAGGTAATGACAAGGTCAAAGGTTCGACTGGCAACCCGAACATTTTCCGCTTCGGTGAAGGCCACAAGCAGCTCACCGGGGGCGCCAAGAACGACCTGTTCAGGTATGACATGCCGACGGCCATACTGGACGAAACCGATGCGAATAGCCCGGCCAGCGAGCTGCGTGGCGAGGAGGGCAGCGATACGCTTTACCTGGCCAACTCGACAATTTATGAGGACGGGACGGCAGGTTATGCCATCGACCTGCAGGCGGGCACTGTGGTGCGGCGCAAGGATATCGACAAGTCGCCGCCTTATCCTTCGATCAGCCTGGACTCGATAGAAAATATCTACACCCCAACCGGGCTTGCCAACCATCTCAAGGGTTCAGCACAGGCCAATACCCTGGTCGCCGCCGGTCACAACGATCGGATCGAAGCCGCAGAGGGGAACGATACAGTGATTGTGCTGGGCGCTGGCGCCTGGGTGGACGGTGGGGCGGGCAAGGATCGTTATGTGATTGCCAGCAACCCTGGCGCGGTGACATTGCATGAGCAGGACTGGGCCGAGGGCTCTGTGATTGAGATGCGCTGGCCGTTGGCGTCTATCAGCAGTTGGCGTATCCAGGGCTGTGCGCTGGTCATCGTGGCGTGGAGGGGCGTGGACGGCGAACTGCCGGAGCAAGTCATCAAGCTTGAGCGGCTCTATACGTCCAGTGATGAGCAGCGCCGCTTGAACACGCACAACCTGCTGTTTCTCACGGAGGACGGCTATACGCTTGAGCCGATCCTTGAACCGGTGTTGATGGGCAGCGAGGACACTAACGTCACCGTTGCCGTGAGAGCGGGCGGCCAGGACGTCAGCCTGGACAAGGTGTTGGGCGCTGGCACGTTCGTGGTGCCCCATGGGCGTTCTACGCGTGGGTTCGTCGAACGCGGGCCAGGTGCAAAGGTGCTCGATGTTCGCCTCAAGGGCGACACCACCGCGTGCGTGCTGTACGTGGACTATTCGTCGCGGGAGATTCTCCAGGCCTTGGCCCATTACCGCGTGACCCTGCGCAGGAGGGGACACTTCGATTCGCTGACCTACAGCGACGTGAGATTGACCATCAGGTTCATCGACGGCAGCCAATTGGTCCTCGCCCACTATGCCAGCGATCGTTCTTCGGCGCGCACCAACGTGACCTCAAACATCATCGCGGTGGCTTTGACGCTGGACTGCCGATTCGTGCTGGTCATGAATGACGGCGTCTCATACCGCGTGCAGGCGGCCCAGCAATCCTATATCCAAGACCGTGCCTCGCCCGGGTTCAAGACCTTCGACGGCAGCTCTGCCTTGATAGAAAAGCCCGGCGTGCGCGGTTTTTTTCGACCGCACAGCGCCAAGGGCATCTGGTTGCAATCGGTGCAACAGAAAGTCGTTATTCCTGTACCGCCCCATTACCAGAGGCCTTATGCGCTGATGGGGCGCTCATCGACCTACGAGGTCGTGCCCAGCGCAGGCTCAACGATTGCCCTGTCCACGCCGGGGGCGTTGGCCAAAACGGCGGACGCGTCGTTCTGGCGGATCAATACCGCCGGTCTTGGCGAGTTGATTGAGCGGGCGCATATCGCCCTGATCAACGACACGCTGACCGTTGGCAGCGTGACAGTGTTGCTGCCTCCCGTGACAGACCCTTCGATACCGCTGGAACAGGTCAGCGTACACACCCTGCAGGGCGAGCAGTACGACATTCGCCAGGACCTGGGCGCGATCTGCCTCGTGCAACTGGATGCTTGCCGTTATTCGAGCATCGATGAGGTACTGGGTGCGCTGCGCCGTTCTCGCCAGTGGACGACCGTGATGGTGCGTCAGTTGCGTATCGTCGGCCTTGAGCTGGAGGACGGTACGGTGTCAGGTATTCATTACGATGCAGGTCGCGATTGCTGGGGAGCGGACGCTGATCCCCAGCGCACTGTGACGTCTGCGCAACTGCGGTTTATCGGTGCCGATTCAGTTTGATAGATCATTGAAAAGGGATTTTTTATGCAGCAAAAACCTCAATCACCCAGGACCGCGCATGTATCACCCTCACGTATCGGCTTGGGTGCCGACACCGTCATGGTCAGGGACTATGGCCGTCAGGTTCCTTCCCTTCAACCTGTGAATCAAGGCGTGCAGCGCACCGGGCACGGCGACGCGCTTGGGGTCGCGCACATAAGTGCGCTGGATCTGCCTGGGCCGCTGCCGCCGCAGGCAGTGTGGGTAACGGGCGATGCGCTTGGGCCCGCAAATGCCGAGGGTATTCGTCAGGCTGCCGGCCGCAGTTACATTGATCTGGATACCGGGCAGACAGTGCAAGTGGACTATCACCCGGCCAGCGGCACTTATCACCCGCGCTTGGCTCATCAACTGGCGGCCAGCCCATCTGCTGTCAGCAGAGTGGGGGGCACTTGGACCTGGACCGGCGTGACGACGGCGGCTCATGCCAGTGCACCGGTGTCGATGCCGATGGCCGCCCCCGTGCCGCGGGATCCACGGTTGGATCTGCAGCTTTACGATGCACGAGGTGGGGGCGCAACGACGGGGCCGGCTATCCAGGGGAAAAGACAGTACGTCATGGCCGGGCAGAGCTACTACGGCGATGCCCGGTTCTCGTTGGCGTCCTTCAAAGCGGGCGATAACAAACTTTACGTACCTGACGCGCGTGGGGTGTGGCAGCAAAGCGGGGCCATCACCGAAGACGGCATCATTCAGATCTCTGGTGACTCAATCGCCAGCTATCTGGAGGTGGGGGGCGTAGTGGTTCGCGTCGATCTTGATAGCACGAGAAATAAATACCAGATGATTCCCAATGCACACAGCCATGCGCCGGGTGTCTACCTGGATACCGGTGGCAGCCGTGCTTCGTGGGTGCCCGAGATGCGCTTGGGCAGCATCGGCGCCATCATTCGCGCGGCCCGCAAGGTTCTGGGCTACACCACTGTTACCAGTGATATGAGCCAGGGCGTGATGTCGACGCAGGACAGGCAAACGTACTGCTACATGCGCCAGTATGCGCGGCAGATGATTGCATTCGATAACCCGGCTATCCGCAATGCACCCGCGCACCTGCAAGATCGCAAGATTGATACGCACATCTGGACCCATGGTTATCCCTATGGTCGGCTGTTACAGGGGATACAGGCCAAGGCCGACGGCCTCGCTCTACCCATGGGCATTGTGCAGTTTGATCCGTTTCAAGGCATGGCCACCGTTGCGGTACGCCGTGAGGGCTCGTTCAATGTCGACGCAGTGGCCGCCAACGACCAGTTTCATTATCCCCATCGGCAAAGGCGCGCGGATGAAATAGCGTTGTTTGATCATTGGAAGACGCTGAGTATTCAGGATGCAAAGGGCCGTGGGCTTGCCAATGAGAAGATGTACCGCGCACTACTGGTCAATGATGGCTATCAAATCATCCCTGGTGGAACCTACGGTGGCGGTCAAAACGGTTTCGATCTGGTGTTCAAAGGGCCCGCGGGCGATGTCTACGTGCTTGAGGTCAAGCATGCCAAACCGCGCAATGTCAGCATGCAGAGGGTCTATGAGCATTTCCAGATGGAGGATGGCTGGGTTAGACGCGTGTTGAAGAAGTTGGACCGCAGTGATCCAGGGGCCAGGCAACAGGTAGCGGATGCGCTGGACCGTCAGCGGCTGTTCAAGGTGATTGGCGCGACCCTGCCAGACGGCAAACTGGTGCTATTCAAGATCGATATGAGCGGCGTGCGAGTCTGAGTCTGATGGCAGACGGCTCAGCACCGTCTGCCACCGATGGCGCCTGGGGCGTCAGGACAAGAAACCACCGTCCACATTCAGCGAAACCCCAGTGGTATAGCTCGACGCATCACTGGCCAGGTACAGCACCGCGCCAGCCATTTCGCTGGGGTCGGCCACGCGCTTGAGCGGGATCTGGGCCAGGGCCATTTTCAGGATGGAATCATTCTTGACCAGCGCCGAGGCAAACTTGGTATCGGTCAGGCCCGGCAGCAGCGCGTTGCAACGGATTCCAAAGGCCGCACATTCCTTGGCAAACACCTTGGTCATGTTGATTACGGCGGCCTTGGTCACCGAGTAGATGCCCTGGAACACGCCCGGCGAGATGCCGTTGATCGAGGCCACGTTGATGATGCTGCCGCCGCCGTTCTCGCGCATCAGCTTGCCGGCTTCCACCGACATGAAGAAGTAACCACGGATATTCACGTCAACGGTCTTCTGGAATGCGCCCAGGTCGGTGTCCAGTACATTACAGAACTGCGGGTTGGTGGCGGCGTTGTTGACCAGGATATCCAGGCGGCCGAACTGTTCACGAATGCCGGCGAACACCTGGGTGATCTGCTCCATTTCACCAATATGGCAGGCAATGGCCGTGGCTTTGCCGCCCTCGGCGATGATCGCATCGGCCACGTGCTGGCAACCCTCCAGCTTACGGCTGGAGACAATCACATGGGCGCCTTGCTGGGCCAGCAACTTGGCGATGGCTTCACCGATGCCACGGCTGGCGCCGGAAACAAACGCAATCTTGCCATCGAGGTCGAACAGGTTGGTCTTGGACATGAGGGTTCCTTGTAGTTGCACTCAGAGCGCTGATTTGCCGATGACATTCAGGCTCATCTGCTCCAGCAGTTTGTTCATGTGGATGAACTGCGCGAAGCGTTTGTCCTGGGTCTGGCCATGGAAGAAGCGGTAGTAGATCTGCTGCACAATCCCGGCCAGGCGGAACAGGCCGTAGGTGTAATAGAAATCGAAATTGTCGATCTGGATGCCGGAGCGCTCGGCGTAGTAGTCGACAAACTGGCGGCGGGTGAGCATACCGGGGGCGTTGCTCGGCTGGCGGCGCATCAGTTGCACCGGCGCCGGGTCCGCGGCCTCGATCCAGTAGGCGAGGGTGTTGCCCAGGTCCATCAACGGGTCGCCCAGGGTGGTCAGCTCCCAGTCCAGCACGCCGATGATCTGCATCGGGTTGTGCGGGTCGAGGATCACGTTGTCAAAGCGGTAGTCGTTGTGCACGATGCTGGAGGTGGAGTGATCGGCAGGCATCTTGTCGTTGAGCCAGGCGCGTACCGCCTCCCATTTTGGCGCATCGGGCGTCAGGGCTTTTTCATAGCGTTCGCCCCAGCCGCGAATCTGCCGCGCCACGTAGCCTTCGGGCTTGCCCAGGTCGGCCAGGCCGCAGGCGTGGTAGTCGACCTGGTGCAGTTCGACGAATTTGTCGATAAAGCTCTTGCACAAGGCCTCGGTGCGGGTGGCGTCCAGGCCCAGCTCAGCCGGCAGGTCGGAGCGCAGGATGATGCCGTTGACGCGCTCCATCACATAGAACTCGGCGCCGATCACCGATTCATCGGTGCAGTGCACATAAGCCTTGGGGCAGTACGGAAAGCCATCTTTGAGCTGGTTGAGAATGCGGTATTCGCGGCCCATGTCGTGGGCAGACTTGGCTTTGTGACCAAACGGCGGGCGACGCAGCACAAATTCCTGGTCGGGGTATTCCAGCAGGTAAGTCAGGTTCGACGCGCCACCAGGGAACTGGCTGATTTTGACGGTACCGCTCAGGCCCGGAATATGAGCTTTGAGGTAGGGATCGATCAGGCTGGCATCAAGTTCTTCGCCTGGGCGAATCTGGGTCGATTGGTCGTTCAGCGCCATGCTTATCCCTTCTGCTTATTCTAAAGGCCTTGGACTATTTCCTAATCTAATGCGCACAGCCGCCCAGCGACAAGGCCGGGGCGGCTTAATAGGTTAGCGTGTTGAAGGGTGATCAGCGTGCCTGATCGGTCATTTTGCAGGCGCTGGCAAGGCCACCGGTGTAAGCACGGGGCGGCCGGCAAAGTATTCCACCAGGTTATCAGCGACGCGCTGCACCGTGTCATGGGCCGCTTCCGGGGACAGGCCGGCCACGTGGGACGTCAGCACGGTATTGCTCAGGCGCTTGAGGGCATCGGGCACTGCAGGCTCATCGTCAAACACGTCCAGCGCGGCGCCGCCGATGCGGCGCTGCTCCAGCGCGGCGACCAGGTCGGCGGTCACCACTACGCTGCCGCGGCCAATGTTCACCAGATAGCCATTGGGCCCCAACGCATCCAGCGCATGTTTATCGATCAGATGGCGAGTGCCGGCCCCACCGGGCGTGGCCAGGATCAGGAAGTCCGAAGTGCGCGCCAGTTCGACGGCCGTTGAGCAGTAGGTGTAATCCACGTCATCGCGAGGTTGGCGGTTGTGATAGCTCACTTCCATGCCAAACCCGAGGGCGGCGCGCTTGGCGATTTCCATGCCCACGGCCCCCAGCCCGAGAATGCCCAGTTGTTTGCCGGCCAGGGAAGGGCGCATGACCTTCGGCCACTCGCTGCGGCGAACAGCGGCGTCGGTCTGAGGAATCCCGCGCACCAGTGACAACAGCAACGCCATGGCGTGATCAGCCACCGAGGGTGCGTTCACGCCGGCACCGTTAGTCACCACTATCCCGCGGTTGCTTGCCGCTTGCAGGTCCACATGTTCGTAGCCGGCGCCAATCACGCAGATGATCTCCAGTAATGGCAACGCGGCGATCTCTTCGGCATACAACCCAAGCGGCCCGCGGGTCAGCACGGCCTGAATCTGCCCCCCATGGGTCTTGATCGCTTGGGCGCGTTCAGTAGGCGTCGGCGCCAGGATCACATGAAAGTCGTTGCTCTCGATGATTTGCAGGTATTCGTTGATGGTTTCAACCAGGACCAGAACAGTGGTGGGCATCGCAAGGCTCTTCCTGAAGGGTTTGAGAGCATGAGTATGCGCCGAACCTACCCGTTATTGCGCTGACCTCCTGCAAGATTTCCGGATACGTCAAACCTGGCTGCGCAACCCAAACCCGCGCACCCAGGCTCCTTCGCTGTCGCGCCAGCTACTGAGTAGTCCCCGGTTGCCGTGCCTGGGCCCGCTCTCTTTGTGCGATCGGCATGAAATCGTAGGTCGGGAAGAATTCCGTCTTGTAGACACCCCACGCCGTGTTCTCGATGGCCAGGTTGACTTGAGCCAGGCGAGACGCCGGTAAACGCAGCACGATGACTTGCCCGATGCCCATGGTGATATTCCAACTGACGACTTCGACACCTTCCGGCGGGAAGACCTTGTGAAATTCCTGCTTGGCCAGTTGGGCTTTCAATTCGCCCAGCGGGCGTGATTGATCGTGTTTAAGAAACACGGTCAACATGACGGTGTTATCGGACGTGGCGGCGATGCTTTTGGTGGGCAGTGTCGTGTTGGCCTGTACCGTGGTTGCGCTGGGCAACAGTACGGCTACCAGCAGTGCAGGCATGAGTAGATATCTGAATGAAGCGTATGGATTCATCACAAGTGCCTCGTTTGTTATTGGTTTTTTATGGCTGGATATAAATTGGGTGTTTAACTAGTTTGACATCTGAGTCTTTATTGGTCCCGTGTAAGGCGCATGTACCACATAGATTCTAACGGGAGGGTTGGTCGCTACCATGTCGCGAGGGACTTCACGAGAATAGGTGAATTCGGTGTTGTCCAATTTTTCCAGCCTTCTGACGATGGTGCGATGCGGGCCAAGGTCGGGCACCAGGATGTGGGTCTGCTTGTCGTCAGTGACCAGGAAATAACCGCCCCCGCCATCAGGGTGTTTCGAGCGCCCTGTATCGGTGTAGAAAAATTCGTAACGATTGCGTTGCGGGTCCCACATTGAGATTCCGACCACGCCGGGGTATTTGGCCTTGACGTCGTTTTCTGGCTCGCCCTCTATATAAACCTTGGTGGTCAACCATTGAGGCGAAGAGGCCAGGGCACGAACATCAGCCTCAACCGGTTTCGCGTAACTTGACGGCGCGCCTAATAAACCCGCGAAAAACAGGCCGGTAAAAGCAAGGGTGAATCTTCGCATTATCAAACTCCTTACTGGTTGGTTAAGTGTTGTTATCGTCTTTGTCGGTCAGTGCGCGAAGATATTAGTGTGTGAATTTACGCGTGCTCAATAGCTATGTATGGTCCTGTAACAGTTGAGGGGTTGTATGACTAAGAATATGATTTTGAAGCGGGCTGCTTCTGAACTTGTTGTCGGACTCTTCTCGCAATAGGTGGCCTATTAAAACTTAGACGTAATGTTTGTACGACGTTTCAGCCATCCAAAACCTTCACGGGGGCGGCCACATGAACAGCTGCTCCGCCTAACCATTCCTCAGCTAAGTCTTTGCTTCTCCAAGAGAATCCCGGACAATCCGGCCCTTGTTTCGGCCAGGGCGCTGCCTGTCAGGTTTTTCTGACTCGTGCTGGCCGTGTGAATGCGGAGATCCCACCGGATGAATGATCAGGCCAATAGCGTCGACGAACGCTATGCAACGACACCTGCAACGCTCACAAGCTGGAGCCGCCAGGACACTACCTGGATGCTCGGGCTATTCGGTACCGCCATTGGCGCCGGTACTTTGTTCCTGCCTATCAACGCGGGCCTGGGGGGCTTCTGGCCGCTGGTGATCCTGGCGTTGCTGGCGTTCCCGATGACGTTCTTTGCCCACCGTGGGCTGACCCGTTTCGTGCTGTCCGGCCGTGAAGGTTCCGACATTACCGACGTGGTTGAAGAGCATTTCGGTATCAAGGCCGGTGCACTGATCACCTTGTTGTACTTCTTTGCGATCTTCCCGATCCTGCTGATCTACAGCGTGGCGCTGACCAATACCGTCAGCAGCTTCATGGAGCACCAGCTGCATATCCTGCCGCCGCCCCGGGCCATCCTGGCGTTTGTGTTGATCTTGGGTCTGCTGGCCGTGGTGCGTTGCGGTGAGCAAGTGATCGTCAAGGCCATGAGCTTGATGGTGTACCCGTTTATTGTGGCCTTGCTGTTCCTGGCGGTGTACCTGGTACCGCACTGGAATGGCGGCATTCTCAGCACCGCCAGCGAAGTGCCGGCACCCTCGGCGCTGCTCAACACGCTGTGGCTGGCGATTCCGGTGATGGTGTTCTCGTTCAACCATTCACCGATCATCTCGGCCTTCGCGGTGGACCAGAAGCGCCAGTACGGCGCACACGCCGACGAGCGCAGCTCGCAGATCCTGTCCCGCGCGCACTTGCTGATGGTGGCGATGGTGCTGTTCTTCGTGTTCAGTTGCGTGCTGACCCTGTCGCCCGCGCAGTTGGCCGAAGCGAAAGCGCAGAACCTGTCGATCCTGTCGTACCTGGCCAACCACTTCGATAACCCGACGATTGCCTTTGCCGCACCGTTGATTGCGTTCGTGGCGATTGCCAAGTCGTTCCTGGGCCACTACATCGGCGCCAGCGAGGGCCTCAAGGGCCTGGTGGTCAAGACTGGCCGCCGCCCGGCACCCAAGACCCTGGACCGCATGACCGCCGCCTTCATGTTGGTGGTGTGCTGGATCGTCGCCACGCTCAACCCGAGCATTCTTGGCATGATCGAGACCCTGGGCGGGCCGATCATCGCGTCGATATTGTTCCTGATGCCGATGTACGCGATCCGCAAGGTCCCGGCCATGGCCAAGTACCGGGGGCAGGCCTCGAATGTGTTCGTGACGCTGGTCGGTCTGGTGGCCATTTCCTCACTGATTTACTCGCTGATTCCCTGAGGCGTTCGCAGCCGATGCCCCGGCTTTAAGCACAGGTGGGGATCACCCATCGCTAGGCAACGGCCGACTCTGCGTGTAACGCGATTTGGCCGTTTTTCTGCCAGGCCGGAAAACTCAGCGCTACCACATGGTCTTTATTCACGCGTTGCGGAGAACCGAGGCGGCTCAACTGCACGCCATGCCTGAGAAAATAACGTTCCAGCGCGGGTGTGGTCACCGCCACTACCCGATTGGCGCCCTGGCTCCAGGCATGGTTCAGGCTGTTCCACCAGACGCGCATCGGTAAGGTGCCTTCCTCCAGGGCGCGCGCGGCAAAACGCGACACCTCCCAGGTGTCGCTGCTTCGCGGGGTTGGCTGGTCGCACAGAAAACCGAACACTTGCGCCAGCAGATAAGGTTGCGTGGTCGGCAAGAGTCGCGCGCAACCGCAGACTTGGTGCTCGGCATCCAGGGCGAGGATATGACGAGCATCCGCGTGGTCGAACTGGTCGAATTCGCGTTGGGGCCGGGCGTGCGTGGAATCCAGTTGCCAGCCCAATTGCTGGATGAAAACTTCGTGTCGGTAGCGGCCCAGGTCGTCCTCAAGCGTTGCAGACAGTTCATGGTGACGACGGGTGATGATGCTGATCATTGGACGTCCTTATCGCAATTGTCGGGCCCTAGATAAGGCCCTGTGCAGCGGCGTAGGCTGCCGCCAGTGTTTTGTTGCCAGCCCCGAATTTCTTCTGAATGGCTTTGAGGTGAAAGTTTACGGTGTTGACGGAAATAGTGAGGATCAGCGCGATTTCTCCTGAACTCTTGCCGTCGGCGGTCCACTGCAGGATCTCCCGCTCACGCCGGCTCAGGCAGACCAATTGGTGGGCGCGTTCGCTATCACCCAGGTCTGTCAGGCGCAGTGTCACCCGTTCAAGGATGCAGCGCAGGCGCACTTGAATTTCGTTGTTTTCAGCCTGCGAAATAATGTCTTGGCGCCGAGCCACGGACAGTACCCGCAGTGAACGGTCGTGGCTTCGAATCGGCAGTGTGGCGCCGATGCACAAGCCCCAGTCCCGAGCTTCCTGCCACAGCGTGCGGCTGTTATCAAACAGTGCGTCGTTCCATACCACCATCTCGGTAGAGCGCAAGCCACTAAGGATTGACGGATCGACAGCCGCGTAGTTTTGTTTCTCGTAATGTGCCAGCCAGCTTGCGGGGTAGGACCCGCATATCTCGGTTCTGGGGCGTGTAAAAGGGGTCAGGTGACGTACGCCATAGGCGTAGTACTCGAACCCCAGTTGCAACACTTCACGCTCCAGAAGCGCTAACACTTGAGTCTCATCCTGTTGCTTGCACATCTCGATGCGCAAGCAATCCCACCAACGAATGAGGTCGTTTTCCTTCTCCATGGACAGTCGCCTCGATTACTGCATTCTTGGCAATCTAGCCCACAAGCTATTTCTGTCAAACTTTGCCGAGGCTTCCCGACCGCTCTGGCACGGTGCTTACACTTGGACGTTCGTGGTTTATGAGGCCTGGCGCAGGCGAGGCATTGAATGCCGCGCGTGGCACTGCTCAATGGCGTTGACCGCTGTTTCACAAGAGGCAGCGTCGCAGGGCATCAGGCTGCTCGCTCGACGACAGGCCGTTTGCAGCCGGCTGTCGTGCAAGAGCGTTGTGATCGCATCGTCCAGGTCCTGTTTGTTTAACGGTAGGGCAAGGCGTATGCCGCATCCCATGCGCACCAGGCGTTCGGCGTTATCGAACTGGTCATGAGCGATAGGCAGCACAATCTGCGCAATGCCGGCCGCCAGCGCCTGGCTCATGGCGCCAATGCCGCCGGGGTGGGCCAGACCGGCCGCGTGGGGCAACAGCGAACTCATCGGCAAAAACGGACGCTGTATCACGGTGGGCGGCAGGTCCGTGAAGAGCGGTCGATCACCGGTCAGAAAAATGCCGCGGGCACCGACCCTGTGCAGCGCTGCCAGGGCGAAACGATAAAACTGCTGGTCAAAGTGCTCAGTGGAGCCTTGAGTGAAGACAATAGGGGGCGCTCCGGCAACCAGAAAGGCTCGTGTGGGCTCATCGAGCCCAGGGGCGCCACCGTCGAACAGAGGGAAACCGGCCATGTGCAAAGGCTGTGGCCAGTCTTTCTGTGCGGGGGCGAACCATTCGGGGAACAGGCATATCACCCCTTGGGGCGCATGCATCCATTGACTGAAGATGTTCTTCACCACGCCTGGTAGCCCATGTTTGTGGCGTAGTGCGTTGATTTGGGGAGCACAGGTACGGTCCAGGCTCAGGTATTCGATCCCGCGCCAGAGCAGCTTGCGCAGAGTCAATGGCAAGCGCCGCGACACATTGAAGGTGGGGTGCACGGGCGGCAAATGTGCAGAAAGCAACGTGGATGGCGACACTTGGACGGACAGATAAGGGATGCCGTATTTTTCATGGGCGATACGTGCACCCAAGGCCCATAGTGAGCCGACAACCACCGTATCGTCGGTATTGTGAGTGGTTACATAGTCGTAGACGGGTTCCAGCAGGCCGGCGATGGCTTGCCACAATACGGCGAATGAGGTCTTCGGGTCCCACAATAGGGGATCGCCCATGGCGGCGCTGTAGGTCGCCTCATCGCATAACGGCACGAAGTTCAGCCCCTGCGCCTCAATGGCGCGCTGAAACGTCGGCATGCTGCACAAGGTGACCTGATGACCGCGCACAGTCAGGGCAGCCCCCAGGCCGATAAAGGGAAAAACGTCACCGGCCGAGCCGATGGCAACCATGATTACTCGCATCATCCACGTCCTTGTTGAAAAGTATTTAGGCAAAGCTCAGCCGCGCTCGTTGAGCCGATTGCTCGCAAAACGCCCCTGGCTGGGCATCGCATGCCCTCAGCAAATGCCCGAGCAACGCGCGGTGCACGCCGTTGGCCGCGGCCTTGGACTCCAGGTCCAGAAAATGTCCGCTGCTCTGGGCAATGGAGAAGCTGCAATCGCGGATGTACTGCTTGAAGGACTGCACGTCCATGGCGCTGGTGTATTCGTCCCAGGCGCCATTCAGGAAGTGCACATGACTGTCAATGTTCAAGAGTTGCGGCAAGTAGGCCCCTTCATTGAGCTTGAGTGCCTGTTCGATATGGAAGCGCGCTTGATGCTGCTCGGCGTTGATCAACTGCGCCATATGCTGTTGATTGGCGGTCTTGAGTCGAGCCGGGAGATGCTTGCCCAGCGTCTGGTTGAGCAAATGGCCGATCCCTGCGTTGTCATCCCGGGCCATGAGTGCCTGCGCCCCGCTGACGTAATCGAGCATCGGCGCGTTGAGGCCAGGCGCAAACGACATCACCACTGAGCTTTCAACGCTGTCTGGATTTTTGGCAAGTGCCAGCAGGGTGGACAGGCCACCCCAGGACACGGAAACCAAGTGGTGAATGTTGAAGCGCTCGATCAATGCCAGCAGGATTTGGACTTCGTCGTCCTTGGTCACCAGGCACCGGTCAGGGTTGTGAGCGCGGGAGTTTCCAGCGAACGGCAAGTCAAACAGCACCACGTTGAAGTGTTCGGCCAGGCATTTACTGGTACGGGCAAAGGCCGACGTCGTGGCCATGGCGCCGTTGACCAACAGGACGTTCTTTCTATCAGGCGCATCGCCGATGTGTTCCACCGACACCGAATAATGCTTGAAGATTTTCTTGATCACATATTGGCTACGCGACATAACACACCTCCAGTCAGCACAAAAAACAGGCGAGAGCGCCCCTGGCACCGGGCTTGGGTGTCGAGGGCAGGGTTTGTTTTTTTTATTAAGGGGTACGGCTTACAGCGCGAAGTACATCCAGAGCTGGTGGGTTCCGTGATACAGGCGTCAGGGTGTAGAGAGTTTTAGCCTTCAAGGCGTAGAGGGACAACTACCTGATCTGGTAGGTCGTCGTGCAAAGGCTGTCGGCGGCCAGTACTTTTCAGTCTGATACAACTCTTTAAGGGGGAGCGGGAGCCTGGATTGACATCCGTTACCCTTTTGGCGCACGCAAAAAAACGCCGCGTACCTTGCGATACGCGGCGCCTTTCACATCAACACACCGTTAGGCTTGAATCACCGGGATGTTGGCGCTTGCTGCGATCTTGCGGAACTCAGCGATCTGGTCGAAGTTCAGGTAGCGGTAGACGTCACTGGCCATGGTGTCCAGTTTCGCTGCGTAGCCCATGTACTCTTCGACGGTTGGCAGGCGGCCCAGGGTAGAGGCCACGGCAGCCAGCTCAGCCGATGCCAGGTAGACGTTTGCACCATCACCCAGGCGGTTCGGGAAGTTACGGGTCGAGGTCGACACGACGGTGGAGTTCGGCTCAACGCGTGCCTGGTTACCCATGCACAGCGAGCAGCCTGGCATTTCCATACGTGCGCCAGCCTTGCCGTAGATGCCGTAGTAGCCTTCTTCGGTCAGTTGGTGAGCGTCCATCTTGGTCGGCGGCGACAGCCACAGACGAGTCGGCAACTGGCCCTTGACCTGCTCCAGCAGCTTACCGGCAGCGCGGAAGTGACCGATGTTGGTCATGCACGAACCGATGAACACTTCGTCGATCTTCTCGCCAGCGACGCTGGACAGCAGACGGGCGTCGTCCGGGTCGTTTGGCGCGCAGAGGATCGGCTCGTTGATTTCCGACAGGTCGATTTCGATGATTTCGGCGTATTCGGCGTCGGCATCGGCTTCCATCAGCTCCGGGTTGGCAACCCAGGCTTCCATCGCTTGGGCGCGACGTTCCAGGGTGCGTGCATCGCCGTAGCCTTCGCCGATCATCCAGCGCAGCAGGGTGATGTTGGAGTTCAGGTACTCGGTGACGGACTCTTTGGACAGCTTGATGGTGCAACCGGCAGCCGAACGTTCAGCCGAGGCGTCGGACAGCTCGAAAGCCTGTTCCAGCGTCAGGTCGTTCAGGCCTTCGATTTCCAGGATGCGGCCAGAGAAGGCGTTCTTCTTGCCTTTCTTCTCTACGGTCAGCAGGCCAGCCTGGATCGCGTAGTAAGGAATGGCATGCACCAGGTCACGCAGGGTGATGCCAGGTTTCATCTTGCCTTTGAAGCGCACCAGAATCGATTCCGGCATGTCCAGTGGCATTACGCCAGTGGCGGCGGCAAACGCGACCAGGCCAGAACCGGCTGGGAACGAGATGCCCATCGGGAAACGGGTGTGGGAGTCACCACCGGTACCGACGGTGTCCGGCAGCAGCATGCGGTTCAGCCAACTGTGGATGATGCCGTCGCCTGGACGCAGCGATACACCGCCACGGGTCATGATGAAGTCAGGCAGGGTGTGGTGGGTGGTCACGTCGATCGGCTTGGGGTAAGCCGCGGTGTGGCAGAAGGACTGCATCACCAGGTCGGTCGAGAAGCCCAGGCACGCCAGGTCTTTGAGTTCATCACGGGTCATTGGGCCGGTGGTGTCCTGGGACCCCACGGTGGTCATCTTCGGCTCGCAGTAGGTGCCTGGACGAACGCCTTTGCCTTCTGGCAGGCCACAGGCCTTGCCGACCATTTTCTGCGCCAGGGTGAAGCCCTTGCCGGTGTCGACAGGCGCTTCAGGCAGCTTGAACAGGTCGGTCGGGCCAAGGCCCAGCTCAGCGCGAGCCTTGTCGGTCAGGCCGCGACCGATGATCAGCGGGATACGACCGCCAGCGCGAACTTCGTCCAACAGCACCGGGGTCTTCATTTCGAAGGTGGTCAGGACTTCGTCGGTGCCGTGCTTGCAGACTTTGCCAGCATGCGGGTACAGGTCGATCACGTCGCCCATGTTCATGTTGGTGACGTCGAATTCGATTGGCAGTGCGCCGGCATCTTCCATGGTGTTGTAGAAGATCGGAGCGATCTTGCTGCCGAAGCAGAAACCGCCAGCACGCTTGTTCGGCACGTAAGGCACGTCGTCACCGAAGAACCACAGCACCGAGTTGGTTGCCGATTTACGCGACGAACCGGTACCGACCACGTCACCGACGTAGGCGATCGGGAAGCCTTGGCCGCGCATCTCTTCGATCTGCTTCATCGGGCCGGTCTTGCCTTGCTCGTCCGGCACGATGCCTTCACGCGCCATTTTCAGCATGGCCAGGGCGTGCAGCGGGATGTCAGGGCGGGACCAGGCATCAGGCGCAGGCGACAGGTCGTCGGTGTTGGTTTCGCCGGTGACCTTGAAGACGCGCAGGCTGATCTTGTCGGCCAGGGTAGGGCGGTTGCGGAACCACTCGCCGTCAGCCCAGGACTGGATCACGCCTTTGGCGTGCTCGTTGCCGTTGCGGGCTTTTTCGGCGACGTCGTGGAACGCATCGAACATCAGCAGGGTGTGCTTGAGTTGGGCGGCCGCGACGGGTGCCAGTTCGGCGTCGTCCAGCAGCTCGACCAACGTCACGATGTTGTAGCCGCCTTGCATGGTGCCGAGCAGTTCAACAGCGCGTTTCTTGTCGATCAGGGGGGAAGTGGCTTCGCCCTTGGCCAGGGCAGACAGGAAACCGGCCTTGACGTAAGCGGCTTCGTCAACGCCTGGTGGAATGCGGTTGGTGATCAGGTCAACGAGGAATTCTTCTTCGCCAGCCGGAGGATTTTTCAGCAGCTCGACCAGGCCTGCGGTTTGTTCGGCGTTAAGCGGCTGGGGAACGATACCCAGTGCGGCACGCTCTTCGATATGTTTGCGGTAGGCTTCAAGCACAGTTATTACCCTCATCAGTGGTCCCACGGGACGCTCATCCAGAAATGAACGGCACGCATGCGCTCGGGGGCTTTTTGGGCCGCAAAGCCAGCGCTGCCGCCATTTCTTACAGAAGCTGCTTTCAAAGTTTTACGCCTGCAGAACGGAGCTGATGAGGGTTGGCGCGGGCTCTGACCTACCGGGTCGAACCTGCGCCAACACCGTTCTGAAGGAACGACTGTGCTCGTGACGCTTTGAAAACAGCTTCCAGCGGATTATTGGCGCCTTACAAGGCCGGGTGATTCTACGGCAAAAAAAATCTAAAGGTAAGTTGCCTACTCAAGTTTGCTGGGTGATCAACCTTAGACAAAGGGCTAACATGGCGCACTGTTTCGCTGATTTGCGTGTTGCTGCCCATGCCCAACCAAACCATCAAGACCCCCTGCGTCGGCCTGTGCTCTACGGTCTACGGCGATCTCGTGTGCCGTGGATGCAAGCGCTTTCACCATGAAGTGATCCAGTGGAACGGCTATAACGAAGAAGAAAAGCGTGCGGTCTGGCTCAGGCTTGAGCAGCTGTTGGTGCAGGTCATGGCCGGCAAAGTGGAGGTTTTCGACCCCAAGACACTGCGCGGGCAGTTGGAGCAACGCAAGATTCGCTTTGTGCCACACCAGTCCGAGTATTGTTGGGCCTACCAGTTGATCGCCCGTGGGGCCCGGGTGATCAATAACCTGGAGGCGTACGGCATGGTGCTGTTGCCGGAGTTTCGCGACTGGGCGCTGCCTGAACTGCGCGATGCCATTGATCGCGAGTTCTTTATCTTGTCCGAGGCGCATTACCAGCGCTATATCGCGCCTGGGTTCTTGAAAGATGCGCTGGGTTAATTGACTGGCGAGGTCAATGTGGGAGCTGGCTTGCCTGCGATAGCGGTGTATCAGGAGCAAATGCGCCAGCTGACCCACCGCAATCGCAGGCAAGCCAGCTCCCACATTTGATCCACATTGCCTGAAGGTCGGTGTCAGGGCTTGGTCGCCAGCTCTTGCAGATGGTCCATGAGCGTCTGCGGTTTAAGCACCAGCACATCGCTTTGCACCGCATCCAGCACCACCTCCGCCGTATTGCCGATCAACGCGCCGGAAATCCCCGTGCGTGCCACCGTGCCGATAATGGTCACCGCCGCCTGCAAGCGATGGGCAATATGGGGGATCAGCACATCGGCGGGGCCTTCCTCGATATGCAGGTGCCTGTCGTCCACGTCGAACTCGGCCTGGAAGGCCTTGCATTGCTCGCGATAGCGCGCCTCGATGGTTTCCTTGAGCTGAAAGGTCGGGTCTGCCGCCGACAGCATGGGCGAGGGGTGAGCACTGATCACATGCAACTGCGCTTTGGCGAGGCTGGCGATATCAAAGCCATGGTCGATGATCGAATTATGCAGCGAGCGGTGTTCGCCGTCGGCGTTGCCCACATCGATGGCCGCCAGGATCACGCCGCCTGCCCAAGGGGTGGCGGTCTTGACCAGCAACACCGGCGTCGGGCAATAGCGCAGCAACTTCCAGTCCGCCGGGGTCAGCAGGGCTTTTTTCAGAGGGTTGTCGGGGAAGTGCTGTTTGATCACCAGGCCACAGCCTTCGGCTTGCTGCACATCGATGATGGTTTCATGCAGGCTGTCGTTCCAGGCCTGCTCGGTGGTGACGCTGTAGCCGTCTTCTTTCAAGCCTTCCTTGAGCAGGCTCAGCAGCGCCGAATGCTCGTGCTTCTTGTCACAGACCAGCAAGTGCAGGTGCGCGTCGGTCACTTTGGCAATCAGCTTGGCACGCTTGAGGGCCAGGCTTTCCGAATGCTCGGGTTCGATGACCACCAGGATGCTGCGGATGGCTTGCATGGTCGGGATCTCCAAAAGGGCGGGGCGTTGGATAACTATAGTTGCTGGCCGGCAGCCGTCATGTTGATACACATCAAGGCCGGTGGCTGGTGGTCTGCGACGGGGTCGGTATAATCGGCGCCCTTTTGTGATCCTTTGCCCGTGAGCCCGATGAACCTGCCCGAAATCCATGAATTCCTCGGCTGCCGCACCCCCGATGCCTGGGTCCAGGCCGCGTTGGCCGATCAGGAAACCCTGCTGATCGACCACAAGAACTGCGAATTCAAAGCCGCCAGCACCGCCTTGAGCCTGATGGCCAAGTACTACGGTCACGTTGACCTGATCAACATGATGTCGCGCCTGGCCCGCGAAGAGTTGGTGCACCACGAGCAGGTCATGCGCCTGATGAAAAAGCGCAAGGTCGAACTGCGTCAACTGCACGCCGGCCGTTATGCCTCGGGTTTGCGCAAGGTGGTGCGCAGCCATGAGCCGGTCAAGCTGGTAGACACCCTGGTGGTGGGCGCCTTTATCGAAGCGCGCAGTTGCGAGCGTTTCGAAGCGCTGGTGCCGCATTTGGACGAAGAACTCGGCAAGTTCTACTTCGGCTTGCTCAAAAGCGAGGCGCGGCACTTCCAGGGTTACTTGAAGCTGGCTTACCAGTACGGCGACGCCAAGGACATCGCCCAGGTGATCGACCGGGTGCGAGCCACCGAGCAGGACCTGATCGAATCACCCGACGTCGAGTTCCGCTTTCACAGTGGCGTGCCAGCCTGAAGCCACGGCCACACCGATCAACGCGGTGATCCCCGCCAGCAGCAGGATCACCGTTGACGTGCCCAAGGGTGCTGCCAGCACGGCAATCATCAAGCCCGCCAAGGGCTGGGCCAGGTTGTTGAGCAAGGTCATCACGCCGACTGTCTTGCCGAAGTCCTGCACCGGAATCACCCGTTGTCGGGTGCTGCGCAGGTACACGTTGAACATCTTGTCAAAGCCGGTCAGCAGCAGGAACCCCACCGCGTAGGCCCACACGCCGGGGCTGAGCGCTGTGATCAGCGCGCCGACGGTGATCATCGAGTACGACAACCCGCCCAGTACCTTCAGCTTCAGTGATGAATGCGCCAGGTAGAACAGAATCGCGATGGTCACCAGCGCCCCGGCGGCTTGCAGCAGGGCATAGGTGTCTTTGCCCGCTGCGTAGTGGCCGGTGACCATGGCAGCCGAGGTGGCCAGCGTCACGCCGACCATCAGGTTCACACCGACCGCCAGGACGATGATGCGTTTCAACTCCACCCGGTTGAGGATGTGGCCAAAAGCGGTGCGCAGGGGTTGCAGCCAGTTACCCGGCTGTTGTTCATGGATGTGCAGGTCCACCGTGGTGTGGCGCTGCCAGATCAGCATCGCCAGGTCCGCCAGCACAAACAGCACGGCGACCCCCAGCACCACCCAAGGCCACGCCCAGACTTCCAGCATCAGCGCCGCCACCAATGGCCCGAGCACCAGCCCGCTCTGGTCGGCGATCTGCGAATAGGACAAGGTCTTGGCGTAGGTGTAATGCTCGAAGATATGCGGCATCACCACTTCCCGCGCCATGATGCCCTGGGTGGTCAACACGCCGCATACCGCGGACAGCATGACCAGCCAATGGATACCGTCGAACAGCGCATACAGCGCCATCGCCACCACGCAGGCCACGGCCCGATACACCTGGCTGATATGCAGGATACGCACCGGTGAAAACCTGTCGCACAATGCCCCGCACACCGGAAAAGCCAGGTAGCGCGGCAGTGACTCGACAAAAAACGCCAGCCCCGCCCACGACACGCTTTGAGTGGTCTGGAATACGATCAGGGGCACGATAAACAGCAAAACCTGGTCGGCCAGCCGTGAAAGGAACAGCGAAATGAAGAACGCCAGGTAATCCTTGCGCATAGAACTCCCTGTCAATGGCGTTAAAAAGTGCAGGCTATTTGTTAAAAACTCTTAAAAGCATGAAGCTTCGTCGCTGTGGACTGGTCAGCCACATCTGTCGGCCAGCTTGCCACCTATAATGGCCCCATTTCAATCCGCGCATCCACACTGAGAACTTATGGAAAACCTGGGTCTGGGCAAGGTCTTGCTCGTTGAGGACGATGAAAAGCTGGCAGGGCTGGTCTCGCATTTTCTGTCGCAGCATGGTTTCGAGGTACGGGTGGTGTACCGGGGTGATGAAGCCTTGGCGGCGTTCCTGGATTTCAAGCCGAAGATCGTCGTGCTCGATCTGATGCTGCCGGGTCAGAGCGGGCTGCATGTCTGCCGCGAGATTCGCAACGTGTCGGACACGCCCATCGTGATCCTCACCGCCAAGGAAGATGACCTGGACCATATCCTTGGCCTTGAATCCGGTGCTGACGACTACGTGATCAAGCCAATCAAACCGCCGGTGTTGTTGGCGCGCCTGCGTGCGCTGCAGCGCCGTCAAGTGCCCGAGCCCACCGTGCGCGGTGCCCTGGAATTTGGCCGCTTGTCGATTGATCGCAGTTGCCGGGTGGTCCGCCTGGGCGGCGAGACCATTGACCTCACCACCATGGAATTCGAGTTGCTGTGG
Organism: Pseudomonas sp. CCI1.1; assembly: GCF_034348165.1. Classification (NCBI taxonomy): domain Bacteria; kingdom Pseudomonadati; phylum Pseudomonadota; class Gammaproteobacteria; order Pseudomonadales; family Pseudomonadaceae; genus Pseudomonas; species Pseudomonas sp. CCI1.1. The sequence goes on along the minus strand of NZ_CP133780.1, from coordinate 1,414,528 downwards.
TTGCTGGCCAGTAGCGCGGGCAAGATTCTCTCTCGCGACGACATCCTCAACCGCATGCGCGGCATCGCTTTTGACGGCCTGAACCGCAGCGTAGACGTGTACATCAGCAAACTGCGCGGCAAGCTCAATGACAACCCCCGCGAGCCGGTGTGCATCAAGACCATCTGGGGCAAGGGCTACCTGTTCAATCCGTTCGCGTGGGAGGTGTAGATGCTGCGCTTGTATCTGCGGCTCTATCTGATTCTCGCGCTCGGTCTGGCCGGGTCGATCTGGTTGGTCAACTACGGCCTGGACGCCTACATGCCCGAGTCCAACGAAACCTATAACCGTGAAGCCCTGCGCGGCCCGGCCTGGGCCCTGGTGGAGCAACTGCGCCCCGTGCAGGCAGAGGCACGCCAGGCACGCCTGGACGAGCTGCAACCGCATTACGGCTTGCGGCTCGAACTGGTGCAGCGCGACACCCAGGATTTGAGCGAACGGGAACAGAAACTCCTGGCGGCTGACCAGGTGGTGGTGCGCGAAGACTTCATGAAATTTCTCGCGCCTATCGACGACGGCCCGCAACTGCTCGAAATCAGATTGCCGGAAGAACCCAAGTGGTTATACCTGTGGGCCTATGGCTTCCTGGGCGTGAGCCTGGCCATCGTCCTGTATTTCTGGGTGCGTCCACACTGGCGCGACTTGGAGCACATCCGCCTGGCAGCGCAACGTTTCGGTGACAATGACCTGGGCTCGCGCATCTTGCTGCCGAGTCGCTCCACCGTGCGCTCACTGGCCGGGCACTTCAACCAGATGGCCGAGCGCATCGAAGGTTTGATCGCCAACCAGCGCGAACTCACCAACGCGGTCTCCCACGAATTGCGCACGCCGATTGCGCGGCTGTCATTCGAGCTGGACCAGCTCAAGCAGCAGAGTGACCCACGGCAAAGCCGAGCGTTGATCAACGACATGTACGCCGACCTCGGTGAACTGGAAGAAATGGTCTCCGAGCTGTTGACCTATGCCAGCCTTGAGCCAGGCGCTACCCAGGTCACCCGCGAGCAAATCGAGGCCCACAGTTGGCTCGACAGTGTGATCGGCAGCGTGGCCCTGGAGGCCGAAGCAGAAGGGGTGCAGTTGTCGTTGCGCACCTGCGAGGTGGACGTTATCCAGATCGAGCCACGCTTTATGGCGCGGGCCGTGATCAACCTGCTGCGCAACGCGATTCGTTATGCCGATCGTCGCGTGGAAGTGTCGCTGGTCAAGTTTGGCAGCGGTTACGAAGTGCGGGTCAACGACGATGGGCCGGGGGTACCGCTGGAGGGTCGCACCAAGATATTCGAACCCTTCCTGCGCCTTGACGCCAGCCGCGACCGCCGCACAGGCGGATTTGGCCTGGGCCTGGCGCTGGTCAAGCGTGTCAGCCAGTGGCATGGCGGGCAGGTGGAAGTGCAGGATTCGGAGTGGGGCGGGGCGTCGTTTCGAATGACGTGGGCCTATGCAGAGTAAGGCGGCTTGCCCCATGCCATCCTGTAGGAGCGAGCTTGCTCGCGAAGAACCTCAACGATAACGCGTGTTTTCTGGATAAACGCGGCGCCTGCGAGTTTTTCGCGAGCAAGCTCGCTCCTACAGAGGGCAAGTCAGATCAGAAGGTGTACTGCAGCTCCCCCAACACCGACGCCTGCAGCCGCTGCTCCACAATCGGGCTCTTGCCTGCTTCATTCGCCAGGTATTGCACATCGAGCAAGGTCGAGAACTGCGTGTGTTCGTTGATCGGCACGCTCCATGAGAGGTTCATGCCATTGCTGATATTGCCGGCACTTGCCTTGTATTCCTTGAAGCGGCTGCGGGTGGCCTGGTCGGCAGTCACGCCGTACCAGGTTTGCAGGTAGTTGCGGTCACCGAAGTGGCTGTTGATGGCGGCATCGACGGAGCCGTAGCGGCCTTCATAGAGATGGGTACCCAGGCTCAACTCCAGGTGGGTAAAAGCCTTGCCGGTTTCCTTGTGTTTATCTTCTTCAAGCGCATGTTCCAGAGTGGCGCCGATGATCACACCGCCGAGGTTGTAGGCGGTACTTACCCCCAATTGCGGACGTGACTTGATCTCGCCCATGCCTTTGAGGCGTTTGGAGCCGGCATGCATGCTTTCATTTTTATCCTTGCGCGAATCGCTTGCGCCAACGTATGCGCTGAAGCTCAGGGCATCACCTTCGTAACCCCAGCCCAAGCCCGTATCAGTGTCGAGGAAGACGCCCCAGGGGCTGATGATTTTGCCGCCGAGCACAGGCGCCGTCATACGTTCGTCGCTGCCACTGTAGCGGGGTGCGTTGGCCATGCCGGCCTTGAGGCTGTATTGCCAGTCTTCGGCAAGCGCCGTATCGGCGGCGGCGATCAGGCACAGTGAGGTCAATGACAGGCACAGGTTTTTTGAGTGCATCAGGGTGTTTTCCTGGTTAGAGGTTCAAGGGTGTGTGGGGTGAATGGGTGCGTTTGAACGAGTAGCCCGAAGCACTCAGGCCGTTGACCTGGCGGCTGACGGTATCGCCCAGGCCGTAGCCGTTGCCGGCCAGCACCGCATGGGCGTTGTCGATGGGCAGCAGGATGTAGTCGGTCAGCGGCTCGCCGTTTAATTGGCCGCGAATCACCAGGAAACCGTCCTCCTGGCGCACGCTGATGCCACTCAATGGCGCGTCGGGTTCATGGCTGCTGAGCACCTGGTAGGTGCCGACCGTGTTGGCCCACGCGGCGGACAAGGGCGGCGGCTCGATGCGCTCGCCGATGGCAATGCGTTGGCCGTGGCTGCGGGCGGTGAGCATTTGGCGGCCTTGTACCGTGAGCACATCCAGCTGCACGCGGCCCAAATCGCCGAGGTCCTTGCGCCAGAACCCCAGTATCTTTTTCTGCGCCCGCAGCCAGCCTTGCTCATCACGCAATAGCTGGAAATCGTAGCCGGCCAGTTCACCGCTCAAACGGGCATGCTCATCCCTGATGCGGAACACGCCCCAGGCGGTCGCGTAGAAGCCGGCCAGGCGCTTGCGATCCACCGCCGCCGGTACATGGCGCAGCTTGAGGCCGTGGCTGGGGGCCTGGCAGTCGTCGGCGCATACGGGCTTGCCGGTCTGAGCCTGGAGCATCAGGCGCAGGCTGTCGGTGGTCAGCGACACCACCATGTCTTCGGCGTTGCTGTCGTTGGCCATGATGACCACGGCCAGTTGCTGATCCGGCAGCAGGGTCAACTGGGCCACGAAGTCGTCGCCGCCACCGCTGTGCTGGTAGGTGCGCACACCGGGGCCGATGGGCTCGTCACCACAGGGCGCCAAGAACCAGCCCAAGCCCATCTGGCAGTCGAAATCCAAGGCGTTGCCGGTGTTTTGCTGGGTAAACATGGCATCGATAGAAGCGCTGCCGAGGATCTGACGGCCCTTGTAGGTGCCCTTGGCAAACAGCATGCGCACGTAGCGGCTGAGGTCTTTGGGGCTGGTCCACAGGCCACCGGCGGCGAGGTCACGCACCTGGGGGTCGGTGCTGGCCTTGCCATCCTCGTAGCCGTGGGCGCGATAGCTCATTTGCGCACCGGTACCCAGGAAACTGGACTGGTTCATTCGCAAGGGTGTGAGCAGGCTGCTTTGTAACTGGGCTTCGAAGCTTTTGCCGCTGCTACGCTCAATGGCGGCGCCCACCAAGGCATAGCCAAGGTTGGAATACGCCACCTGGGAGCCCGGTAGGCTGCTCAGCCACACACCCGACACACGCATCGGCATTTGCCCCATGGCATAGGTGCTGCGCAGGTCGCGCAGGTGCTCGCTGGGCAAACCGGATTGATGGCTGAGCAAGCGCCGCAAGGTGATCGCTCGATCCGCCTCGGCCTGGTCGCTGTGAAAGCGGGAGCGTACGTAGAACTCACGCAGGGTCTGCTGGATCGGCGCATCCAGCGCCAGGTGTTGCTGCTCCACCAGTTGCAGCGCCGCCGTGGCGGTCAGCAGCTTGGAGATGCCACCGGCGCGAAACGCGGTATTGGGCGTGACCGGCACCCCCAGGTCTTTGTCAGCCAGGCCAAAGCCGCGGGCCCAGATCAGCTCCTGGCCATTGACCAGGGCAATCGACAATCCCGCCACATTGTCCCGCGCCATCTCCTGGGGAATGCGGGTTTGCAGGTAGCGGATGATTGCGCCGTAATCACCTTTTTGAATCGGCGGCGGGGCAGGCGGTTGCGAGTGGCAACCGATACTGCCCAACAGGCAACCCAATAGCGGAATACCGCGCAGTCTGCGAAACATCAAGAGCACCCGAATGATGATTTGGATGCTGGAATGCTAGGGCGGCGGGTGCTGAGAATCTTTGAGTGCTTTGTCGGGAAACTGTCAAAGACTGTTAACGGCCGCTTATAAAAACATCAGGATTTGCCCAGGGGGGCAGGCATCAACGTGGCGATCAGGGCGCGTATGGTCCCCGGCAGCGCTTCCAGCTCGCGTACCAGGATGCTGCGCTCGCGAATCGCCCAGGGCTCGTCCAGTTTCACCGTCACCAGCTGCATGGTGCGGCTGTGACGCAGGGCGGCGGACTCTGGAATGATGCCAATGCCCACGCCGGCCTCGACCATCCGGCAGATCGCCTCGAAGCTCGAGACCTGGATACGCAGCGACAATTGCTTGCCCAGACGCTCGACGTGTTCACGCAGGAAACTCAACAGCGTGCTGCCTTCATGCAGGCCGATATGCTGATACGCCAGGGTCTGCTCGAGGGTGACCGAAGGCAGTTCGGCCAAGGCATGCCCGACGGGCACCATCAGCACCAGTTCATCGGTGCTGAAATGCAACACTTGCAGGCCGGAGGCTTCCACGGGGCCGGCGATGATACCCATGTCACTGGTGCCATCGAGCACCCCGCGCACGATGTCTCGTGACAGGCGTTCCTGCAGGTCGACGGTGACGCCCGGGCGCTGTGACAGAAAGCCTGCCAGGACTTCCGGCAAAAACTCGGTGACCGCCGTGGTGTTGGCGAAGATACGGATATGCCCGGCCGAATCCACGCCGTATTGGGTGAACTCGCTTTTGAGGTAATCCACCTGGCGCATGATCAACCGCGCATGGTGTAACAGGCGCTCGCCTGCCGGAGTGATTTCCACGCCCCGGCTGTCGCGGTACAACAGGCGCGTGTCGAGCTGTCCTTCCAGGGCCTTGATCCGCGCACTGGCGGCAGCCGGCGACAGGAAGGCGCGCTTGGCACCCTGAGTGAGGCTGGGGGATTCGGCGATATGGATAAACAGGCGCAGGTCGGCGAGATCGAAGTGCATGCAAGGCTCCCGGTATAAACACCAAACCTCATCACAATGAAGACCCAAATGTGGGAGCGGGCTTGCTCGCGAAAGCGGTGTATCAGGCAATGTATTCAGTGACTGACACTGCGCTTTCGCGAGCAAGCCCGCTCCCACAGGGATGTACGGTGTTTTCCAATTAAATTGGCGTTCAGCATAACCGAACGCTGGTTTATTGAAATGCAAATTCTCAGAACGGGCTGGCCCTTGCATGATCCTCGGCAGACACCCACTGCCTGAGGACCTGCACCCGATGAGCACCACTGATTGGATCGGCCGAAGTGAGACCGCCTACGACCACCTGAGCCATAACCTGCTCAAGCGCATCGCCGCCACATTAGGTGAAGAGGTGCCTGCCGACGGCGATGCTGTGCCTGCGTTGTGGCAATGGTGCTTTTTCCAGGACCCGCTGCCGGAGGTGGCGTTGGGCAGCGACGGCCACCCGGCACGCGGCGGGTTTCTGCCGCCGGCCGATAACCGCAATCGCATGTGGGCCGGTGGGCGTCTTGAATTTCTGCACCCACTGCGGGCTGGCGAGGCGGCTACGCGCGTGTCGACCATCACCCAGGTCGAAGAAAAGACCGGGCGCACCGGCTCACTGCTATTTGTCACCGTGCGTCATGACTACTCCCAGGAAGGGCGCCTGGCCATCCGCGAGGAGCAGGACATCGTCTACCGCGAACCCACGCCACCCAAGCCTGGCAGCGGCGACGCGCTGGCCCGGGGCGAATGGACAGAGGCCGTCGAGCCGACGCCGACCCTGTTGTTCCGCTACAGCGCCGTCACGTTCAACGGCCACCGCATCCACTACGACTACCCCTATGTCACCGGCACCGAAGGCTATGCCGGCCTGGTGGTGCATGGCCCGCTGATCGCCACCTTGAACCTGCGTGCGTTCTGCCGAGCGCACCCTGAGGCGACCTTGCGCCGCTTTGCCTATCGCGGCGTGCGCCCACTGATTGCGCCACAGCCTTTTGAGGTCGGCGGGCGCATCACCGCCACCGGCGTCGCAGAACTCTGGGCTGGCGACACTGAAGGCCTGGCGCAGACCGCCCAAGTGCATTTCGAATAACCCGATAACAACAGGCGGAGAGCCGTAAATGAATGCCCATGACAACGAAGAACTCAATGCGATCCGCGACGGCGTGCGCGCCTTGTGCGCCGAGTTCGATGCCGCTTACTGGCGCAAGATCGATGAAGAAAAAGGCTTCCCCGAAGCCTTCGTCAAGGCCCTGACCGATGCTGGCTGGCTGTCGGCAATGATCCCCGAGGAATACGGCGGTTCCGGCCTGGGCCTGGCCGAAGCCTCGGTGATCCTTGAGGAAGTCAACCGCTGCGGCGGCAACTCGGGCACCGTGCACGGCCAGATGTACAACATGTTCACCCTGCTGCGTCATGGCAGCGAGGCGCAAAAACGCTACTACCTGCCCAAGCTGGCCAGCGGTGAATTGCGCTTGCAGTCGATGGCCGTCACCGAACCCACTACCGGCACCGACACCACCAAGATCATGACCACGGCGATCAAGCGCGGCGACAAGTACGTGATCAACGGCCAGAAAGTCTGGATCTCACGGGTACAGCATTCCGACCTGATGATTCTGCTGGCACGCACCACGTCCTTGGCCGACGTAAAGAAAAAATCCGAAGGCATGTCGATCTTCCTGGTGGACCTGCGCCAGGCCATCGGTAACGGCCTGACCGTGCAGCCCATCGCCAATATGGTCAACCATGAGACCAACGAGCTGTTCTTCGACAACCTGGAGCTGCCCCTGGACAGCCTGATTGGCGAGGAGGGCAAGGGCTTCAAGTACATCCTTGATGGCCTGAATGCCGAGCGCACGCTGATTGCCGCCGAGTGCATCGGTGACGGCCGCTGGTTCATCGAAAAGGCCAGCGCCTATGCCCGCGACCGTGTGGTGTTTGGCCGGCCCATCGGGCAGAACCAGGGCGTGCAGTTCCCGATTGCCGAGGCGCATATCGAGATCGAAGCGGCCGACCTGATGCGCTGGCGTGCCTGTGAGGAATACGACAGCGGCAAGAACGCCGGGGCCAGTGCCAACATGGCCAAGTACCTGGCGGCCAAGGCGTCCTGGGAAGCGGCCAATGCCTGCCTGCAAACCCACGGCGGCTTCGGCTTTGCCTGCGAGTACGACGTGGAGCGCAAATTCCGCGAGACCCGCCTGTACCAGGTGGCGCCGATCTCCACCAACCTGATCCTGTCCTACGTGGCCGAGCATTTGCTCGAACTGCCACGCAGCTTCTGAGGGCCTGAGCATGAGCCCTACCCAAGCCCTTTGCCGGTTCCTGGCCGAGCTGACGTACTCACAATTGCCCGAGCCCGTGCTGGCGCGCACCGAAGAACTGTACCTGGATTGGCTCGCATCCGCCTTGGCCAGCCAAGGCGCGCACCCGATCCCCCTGTTTGAACGCTACGCGCAGAAGATGGGCCCGAGCAGCGGCCCGGCCCAGGTGATCGTCAACGGCACCGGCACCAGCGCGTATTTTGCCGCACTGGTCAACGCCGCTTCCTCACATCTGGTAGAGCAGGATGACCTGCACAACAGCTCCGTGCTGCACCCGGCCACCGTGGTGTTTCCCGCTGCATTGGCGGCTGCCCAGGACCTCGGCAAGTCTGGCCGTGAGCTGTTGCTGGCTTCTGTAGCCGGCTATGAGGCCGGGATTCGCATCGGTGAGTTCATGGGCCGCTCCCACTACCGCATCTTCCACACCACGGCCACGGTCGGCACCCTGGCGGCGGCGGTCGCGGTGGGCAAGTTGCTCGACTTCAACGAAGAACAATTCATCAACCTGCTCGGCAGCGCCGGCACCCAGGCTGCCGGGCTGTGGGAGTTTCTGCGCGATGCCGCCGACTCCAAGCAACTGCACACGGCCAAGGCGGCGGCGGACGGCTTGCTGGCGGCTTACCTTACGGCCGATGGGCTGACCGGCGCGCGCAATATCCTTGAAGGTGAGCAAGGTTTGGCGGCCGGTATGTCCAGTGATGCCCAACCGGGCAAATTGTCTTCCGAGCTAGGCAGCCGTTGGGCGCTGGTGGAAACCTCGTTCAAATTCCACGCCTCCTGTCGCCACACCCATCCTGCTGCCGATGCGCTGCTGGACGTGATGCAGCGTGAAGGCCTGAGCGCTGCGCAGATCTCCCAGGTGCAAACCCACGTGCACCAAGGCGCCATTGACGTACTCGGCCGAGTGACGGTGCCGACCACCGTGCACCAGGCCAAATTTTCCATGGGCACGGTGCTTGGGCTGATCGCTGTGCATGGCAAAGCCGGTTTGCCTGAATTCCATGAGCTGGCGTTGACCGATCCTGCGGTCGCGGCGTTTCGCGACAAGGTCTGCATGAGCCTGGACCCCGAAGTCGACAACGCCTACCCGCAACGCTGGCTGGGCCGCGTTACCGTCACCACCACCGATGGCCGCACGCTGCACGGTGCCATTGATGAACCCAAGGGCGACCCGGGCAACACCCTGAGCCGTGCCGAGCTGGCGGACAAGTTCCAGCGCCTGGCCGACTTCAGTGGCGCCCGCACCCCGGCCCAGGCCAACCGCCTGATCGAGCAGGTGTGGAACCTGCGAACTACCGAGTCCATGGCCCATTGGCTTTGAGGGATTTGTCATGACTGAACAACGACCGCTGGACGGCATCACCGTCGTCAGCCTGGAACACGCGATTGCCGCGCCGTTCTGTACGCGCCAACTGGCCGACCTCGGTGCCCGGGTCATCAAGGTAGAGCGCCCCGGCACCGGCGATTTCGCCCGTGGCTATGACGAGCGGGTGCGTGGCCTGGCGTCACATTTCGTCTGGACCAACCGCTCCAAGGAAAGCCTGACCCTGGACCTCAAGCAGGACGAGGCGGGCGCCATTCTGGATGCGCTGCTGGCCGATGCCGATGTGCTGGTGCAGAACCTTGCCCCCGGCGCGGCGGCGCGCATGGGCTTATCGTTCGAGGCGCTGCACGTACGTTTTCCACGCCTGATCGTCTGCGATATTTCCGGCTATGGCGAAGGCGGGCCCTACGAGAAAAAGAAAGCCTACGACCTGCTGATCCAGAGCGAGGGCGGCTTCCTCTCGGTGACCGGAGGCCCAGAAGAAGAACAGATGGCCAAGGCCGGTTGCTCCATCGCGGATATCTCCGCCGGCATGTACGCCTACAGCGGCATTCTGTCGGCGCTGCTGCTACGCGGCAAAACCGGCCAGGGCAGCCGCATCGATGTAAGCATGCTCGAAAGCCTGGTGGAGTGGATGGGCTACCCGATGTATTACGCCTTCGACGGCGCGGCGCCGCCACCGCGTGCGGGTGCCGCGCATTCGACGATTTACCCCTATGGGCCGTTTCCCACCGGGGGCGGCGGCACCGTGATGCTCGGCTTGCAGAACGAGCGCGAATGGGCGGCGTTCTGCGACAAAGTGCTGCTCACCCCGGCGCTGGCCATGGACGAACGCTTCAGCGCCAATTTCAAGCGCTCGGCCAACCGCGAGGTGCTGCGCCAGATCATCGTGGAGCGCTTTGCCCAACTGGGCGTCGAGGCGGTGATCCAGCGCCTGGAAGACGCGCAAATTGCCAGCGCCCGGGTCAACGATATGCAAGGCGTGTGGGACCACCCGCAACTCAAGGCCCGCGACAGCTGGCGCGACGTCGACAGCCCGGCGGGGCCGTTGCCGTCGCTGCTGCCACCGGCCCGTAACGCCGCGTTTACCCCGCGCATGGACGGCGTGCCAGCGCTGGGGCAACACAGCCAAGGCATCCTCGATCAGTTGGGTTACTCCGTTGAGGCCATTAACCACCTGCGCGAGCGCGGCGTTATCTAATCAGGAATCAAGTGATGCCAAAGCCTTTAGTACGTTCTGCGCTGTTTGTGCCGGGCAGCCGCCCGGAGCGGTTTGCCAAGGCCCTGGCCAGCGGCGCCGACGCAGTGATTGTGGATTTTGAAGACGCGGTGGAAGAACCGCTCAAACGTCAGGCCCGGGATAATCTGGGGGCATTCCTGTGCGCCCATCCCGAGGCCCAGGTGTGGGTGCGCATCAACGCGCCGCAACATGCCGAACATTTTGAGGACGTGGCCTTCTGCAAGGCCCATGCAAATGTCGCCGGGATATTGCTGCCCAAGGTCGAAAGCGCGGCCCAGGTGGCTGTGGTGGCCGCTACCGGCAAGGCTATCTGGCCGATTATCGAAAGCGCACGCGGTTTGCTGGCACTGGCGCAGATTGCCCAGGCGCCCCAGGTAGAGCGCCTGTCGTTCGGTGGCTTGGACCTGGCGCTGGACCTGAACCTGAGCAGTCACTCCCGCGCGGCCGAATTGGCCCTCGATCAGGCGCGCCTGGCGCTGATCGTGCATTCGCGCGCGGCGGGCCTGGCGGCGCCGCTGGACGGCGTGCACCCGGCCATCGACGACCCCGAAGGCCTGCACCGCTCGATCCGGCACGCTTATGAAATGGGCTTTGCCGGGGCATTGTGCATTCACCCCAAGCAAGTCGCGGTGATCCATGCCGCGCTGGCGCCGAGCGCTGAAGAGCTGGCCTGGGCCAGGCGGGTGGTGGAGGCGGGTGCTGATGGGGCAGGGGCTTATCAGATTGATGGGCAGATGGTGGATGCGCCGGTACTGCTGCGCGCGCAACGGCTGCTGGCCGCGCAACTGTAACTGACAAAACCGGGAACGAAGTGTGGGAGCTGGCTTGCCTGCGATAGCGGCAGAACAGTCAATGTCTGTGTTGCCTGACACACCGCTATCGCAGGCAAGCCAGCTCCCACAGTGGGCGCGTTCGGCCAGGCCGAACGCAGGTATCTAAAATTCGAAATTCACGACACGCGTTACATCAGGCACCTTGCCTTAAACACAACAATAAGAAGGTGATTCCCATGCTCAAGCTTTCCCGGGCGCTGCTGTGCGCCGCCACCTTGTTTACCGCTGGCCTGGCCCAGGCGGCAGACCCGATTGTGATCAAGTTCGCCCACGTGGTCGCCGAAAACACCCCCAAAGGCCAGGGCGCGCTGCTGTTCAAAAAACTTGCTGAAGAGCGCCTGCCCGGCAAGGTCAAGGTTGAGGTGTACCCGAACTCGTCGCTGTTTGGCGATGGCAAGGAAATGGAAGCATTGCTGTTGGGTGACGTGCAAATGCTGGCGCCGTCCCTGGCCAAATTCGAGCACTACACCAAGCAAGTGCAGATCTACGACCTGCCGTTCCTGTTCAACGACCTGGCCGCCGTCGACCGTTTCCAGGCCGCTCAGGGCAAGCAACTGCTGACCTCGATGCAGGATAAGAACATCCTCGGCCTGGCCTATTGGCACAACGGCCTCAAGCAACTCTCCGCCAACAAGGCCCTGCATGAACCCAAGGACGCCCGTGGCCTGAAGTTCCGCGTGCAGGCTTCCAGTGTGCTCGAAGAACAGTTCAAGGCGATCCGCGCCAACCCGCGCAAGATGAGCTTTGCCGAGGTTTACCAGGGCCTGCAGACCGGTACCGTGAATGGCACCGAGAACACCTGGTCGAACTATGAAAGCCAGAAGGTCAATGAAGTGCAGAAGTACTTCACCGAGTCCAACCATGGCCTGATCGACTACATGGTGATCACCAACGCGAAGTTCTGGAATGGCCTGGCGCCGGATGTGCGCAGCACCCTGGAGCAGATCATGGCCGAGGTCACCGTGGAGGTGAACAAGCAGGCCGAAGCGCTGAACCAGTCGGCCAAGCAGAAGATCGTCGACGCCAAGACCAGCGAAATCATCGAACTGACCCCCGAGCAACGTGCGCTGTGGCGCGAAGCCATGCGCCCGGTGTGGCAGAAGTTCGAGGGCGAGATTGGGGCTGACCTGATCAAGGCGGCGGACGCTTCCAACCAGTAATCCTCTGTGGGAGCGGGCTTGCCCGCGACTGATCGTTCCCACGCTCCGCGTGGTAATGCATCCCGTGACGCTCCGCGTCGCCTTACGCACGGCGTGATACAGGACGTGGAACGTCCGGGGCGGCATTACCACGCGGAGCGTGGGAACGATCTAGCAGGTTGACCTGGCTTTTTACCTATCTCTGCCACGCGAGGTTTTGCCATGCAAACGCTAAGGCGCGTCTGGGAGCACCTGGAGGAAGGCTTCATTGCTTTCCTGCTGGCCGCCATGACCCTGGTGACATTCGTCTACGTCATGCTCAACAACGTCTACACCCTGTTTTTTGCCCTGGCCGACAAATGGGCCTGGAGCAGCGCCTTCTTCAATGCCCTGGGCGACGGCACCATGGCCTGGGCCCAAGAGATGACCTGGAGTGTGGCGCTGACCAAGGCCATGTTCGGCTGGTTGATTTTCTTCGGCATTTCCTACGGGGTGCGCACCGCTGGCCACCTGGGCGTGGACGCGCTGGTGCGGCTGACCCGGCGCCCGGTGCAACGCCTGCTCGGCATGCTCGCCTGCCTGTGCTGCCTGGCCTATGCCGGGCTGTTCATGGTGGCCAGCTACAAGTGGGTGAGTGCGGTGATGACCGCGCATATTGGCGCCGAAGACCTCGACCAGTTCGGAATCGATGTCGGCGACATCGTGGTGATCGTGCCCATTGGCTTTGCCTTGGTCTTGATCCGCTACCTGGAAATTTTCTACCGCATCTTTACCCACCGCCAGGTCGGGTTGGGCCTGGCCGACGAGGCCGGCGAGGCCAGCAAGTTGGCCGGCAGCCATGAGGAGCGTCACTGATGGCCGTGCTCTGTCTGTTTCTCCTGTTGTTCGTGTTCATGTTTCTGGGCGTGCCAATTGCGATTGCCCTGGGGTTGTCCGGTGCGGTGTCGATCCTGATGTTCAGCCAGGACTCTGTGAGTTCCCTGGCGATCAAACTGTTTGAAACCAGCGACGCCTATACCTTTCTGGCGATTCCGTTTTTTCTGTTATCCGGCGCCTTCATGACCACCGGCGGCGTGGCCCAGCGGCTGATCGACTTTGCCAACGCCTGTGTCGGGCATATCCGCGGTGGCCTGGCGATTGCGGCGGTGCTGGCGTGCATGCTGTTTGCGGCGCTGTCCGGCTCATCACCGGCCACGGTGGCAGCGGTGGGCTCGATTGCCGTGGCGGGCATGGTGCGTTCCGGTTACCCCAAGGAGTTTGGGGCGGGCATCATCTGCAACGCCGGGACCTTGGGCATTCTGATTCCGCCGTCGATCGTGATGGTGGTGTATTCGGCGGCGACCGAAACCTCAGTAGGCAAATTGTTCATGGCCGGGGTGATTCCGGGCTTGCTGCTGGGCCTGATGTTGATGGTCGCGATCTACATCGTCGCCCGTATCAAGAAGCTGCCGGCGCAACCCCGGGCGACATTCCGTGAGTGGCTGAGTTGTGCACGCCGAGCGTTCTGGGGGCTGTTGCTGCTGGTGATCATCCTCGGCGGCATTTACAGCGGCATGTTCACCCCGACCGAAGCGGCGGCAGTGGCAGCCGTGTATTCAGCATTCGTCGCGCTGTTCGTCTACAAGGACATGAAGCTGCGCGACTGCCCCAAGGTGCTGCTGGAGTCGGGGCGCTTGTCGATCATGCTGATGTTCATCATCGCCAACGCCATGCTGTTTGCCCACGTGCTGACCACCGAACAGATCCCCCAGCAAATTACCGCGTGGGTAATCTCGGAAGGGCTGACGCCGATTGGCTTTTTGATCATGGTCAACGTGGTGCTGCTGATTGCCGGCAGCTTTATGGAGCCTTCGGCCATTGTGCTGATCCTGGCGCCGATCTTTTTCCCGATTGCGATGAAGCTCGGGATTGACCCGATTCATCTGGGGATTGTGATGGTGGTGAACATGGAAATCGGCCTGGTGCACCCGCCGGTGGGGCTGAACCTGTTCGTGACCTCGGCGGTGACGGGGCTGACTCTAGGGCAGACCATTCGCGCCGCGATGCCGTGGCTGATGATTCTGTTGGTGTTCCTGATCATGGTCACCTACCTGCCGTTCATTTCCCTCGCGCTGCCGCAGTGGCTGGGGATGTGAGGCCGCTAGACGGTGGGAGAGGGCAGCCCTCCCACCGCTGAGGGATGTCAGACCTTGAACTGACGCAAAAGCCCATCAAGCTGTTCACTCAAGCCACGCAACTGTGCACTCGCCACGCTCGATTGCTCCGCTGCCAGCGCGGTGCTGTGGGACAGCCCGGCCGCTTGGGTGACGTTCTGGTTGATGTCTTCCACCACGTGGGCCTGTTGCAGGGTGGCGCTGGCAATCGAGGCGTTCAGGCCGTTGAGGTTGTGCAGCGCCTGGCCGATGGCGGTGAGGCTTGCGCCCGCCTGGCCGGCTTGTTCAATGGTCAGTTGCGAGGCGCTGTGGCTGTCGCTGATGACCTTGACCGCCGCTTCGGAGTGGCCTTGCAGGCGCTCGATCATCACCTGGATCTCGGCGGTGGATTTCTGCGTGCGCTGGGCCAGCAGGCGCACCTCATCGGCGACCACCGCAAACCCGCGGCCTTGCTCGCCCGCACGGGCGGCTTCGATGGCGGCGTTGAGGGCGAGCAGGTTGGTCTGGTCGGCGATGGAGCGGATCACCTCCAGTACCCCGCCGATCTGCGTGCTCTCGCTGGAGAGCGTGCGGATCACCTCCACGGCCTGGCTGATAGTGGTGGAGAGCTGGTCGATCTGCTGCAAGCTGCCGTCGATATTGACCTGGCCCTGCTGTGCCTGGGCCTGTGCATCGCGCATTTCGCTGGCGGCGTGCTCGGCATTCTTGGCCACGTCCTGCACGCCGTAGGTGACTTCGTTGATGGCGGTGGCCACCAGTTCCATCTGCTGGGACTGCTGCTGGCTGCGGTCGTGGGCCTGGCTGGCGTTGTGGCCCAGCTCGCTGGACGACTGGCCCAGGGCGTTTGCGCACACCTGCAACTGGCCGACCACCTGGCGCAGCTTGGCGGTGAAGCTATTGAAGTGCTGGGCCAGTTGCGTCAATTCGTCACGGCCGTGGGTATCGAGGCTGTGGGTCAGGTCACTTTCGCCACTGGCAATATTGCCCATGGCATTCACCGCGGCCTGCAACGGCTGCACGATGCTGCGGGCAATCAGCACCACCAGCACGGCCATCATCAGCGCAATGCCCAGGCCAATGGCCGAGGCTTTCCACACCTGGCCCCTGAATTCGGCCTGCACATCGTCCACGTAGACCCCCGAGCCGATAATCCAGCCCCAGGGTTCGAACAGTTGGATGTACGAGGTTTTCTCTACCGGCGCTTCGGCGCCGGGCTTCGGCCAGCGGTAGTTGACGATGCCGGCGCCCTTGGCCTTGGCCAGGCTCACGAATTCGTTGAACACGGCGAAACCGTCCGGGTCGCGAATCGCCGAAAGGTTCTGGCCGTCGAGCTTGGGGTTGGCCGCGTGCATGATCATCACGGGGGTGAGGTCGTTGATCCAGAAGTAGTCATCGTGGTCATAACGCAGCCCGCGCACCGCGCTCAGGGCCTGTTGTTGCGCGGCGTCGCGAGTCAGTACGCCGGTTTTTTCCAGGCTCTGGTAATAGCTGAGTACGCCACTGGCGGTCTGCACCACGTGCTGGGTCTGCTGGCGCTTGGCCTGGTAGAGGTCGCCGTGGATCTGGTTGAGCATTAACAGCCCCAAGGCCAGCAGCATCAACACGGCGACTATCAGGATCAGCCAAAGGCGGCGGCTGATCGACATGCTGCGCAAACTGTTCATCGTCCTGTCACTCCCTGCTCTTTATAATTGTGGTGCTGCTTCGAGATTTCCGGCGTGTCTGATAGGCTTTCGGCCCGGAATCGAAAAACCTGAGTACTGCCTGATTTTTCACGGAATTTTTGCAGACCGGCGTTGAGAATCAACTGCGGGCGCTTGTGTGCGCTCGTCGTCAGTGAACTTAAAAAAGACTAAGAGGCATGCCACGCGCATGACCTTTGGAGACAGCATGGATTTTTGGACCGCCATACAGGCATTGATTCTCGGCATCGTCGAGGGGCTTACGGAGTTCTTGCCGATCTCCAGCACTGGCCACCAGATCATCGTCGCCGACCTGATCAATTTTGGCGGCGAGCGTTTCGAAGCCTTCAACATCATCATCCAGCTGGGCGCGATCCTGGCGGTAGTCTGGGAGTTTCGGCGCAAGATCTTTGACGTGGTCATCGGCCTGCCGACCCAGCCCAAGGCCCGGCGCTTTACCGTCAACCTGATCATCGCCGTGTTGCCGGCGGTGGTATTGGGGGTGATTTTTGCCGACCTGATCAAGCACTACCTGTTTAACCCGATCACTGTAGCGACTGCCCTGGTAGTGGGTGGCGTGATCATGTTGTGGGCCGAGCGCCGCCAACATGCAGTGCGGGCTGAAACCGTCGACGACATCACCTGGAAAGACGCCCTCAAGGTCGGCCTGGCCCAGTGCCTGGCGATGATCCCGGGCACTTCGCGCTCCGGTGCAACGATCATCGGCGGCCTGTTGTTCGGCCTGTCGCGCAAGACGGCCACCGAATTTTCATTCTTCCTGGCCATGCCGACCATGGTTGGGGCGGCGGTGTACTCGGGTTACAAGTACCGCGATCTGTTCCAGCCGGCGGATTTTCCAGTGTTCGCCATTGGTTTTGTCACCTCGTTCATCTTCGCGATGATTGCGGTCAAGGGCTTGCTCAAATTCATCGCCAGCCACAGCTACGCGGTGTTTGCCTGGTACCGGATTGCCTTTGGCCTGGTCATCCTGGCGACCTGGCAGTTCGGCTGGATCGACTGGACTGCGGTCAAGCCATGACTATCCAACACCCACGCCTGAAGGCGCTGATCTTTGTACTGCTGTGTGCCGCGCCGCTGCTGGGCTCGGCCTTGCTGTGGTATCGCGGCGAAACGGCGATTCCGTTGATGGCCTACGGCGTGGTCAGTGTGGTGGCGTTCTTTCTTTATTGGAGCGACAAGCGCAAGGCGCAGACCGAAGGCTGGCGCACCCCGGAAAACATCCTGCATGCGGTGGAGCTGGCGGGCGGTTGGCCGGGGGCGTTGATTGCCCAGCAGGTGTTCCGGCACAAGACGCGCAAGGTGTCTTACCAGGTGCTGTTCTGGGTAATTGTGCTGTTGCACCAGGTGTTCTGGCTGGACCAGCTGTTTCTTGGCGGCACCTTGCTGTCAATCCTCTAGCCGCAAGCCAATCTGTGTGCGCTTGGGCAGCTTGCTCACCACCAACTGGTGGGAGCGCTGCAACAAGCCACGCAGTTCCTCTGCGCCCAAAGGGTAGGGCGTGTTCATGATGACCCACTGCGCCCTCGCCAGGTAAGGCGCCGGGTGAATGCCCGGGCGGTCGACGTGACCCAGGAACAGTTCTTTGTCGACCTTGAAGGCCAGCGACTCACCGCGCAGGTTCTGCAAGGCGAACATCTTGTTGCCAGCAACCGAGAACACCCGCACGCCGCCCCATTTATAGTCTTCCCGTGCGCCTGGCAGGCTCAGGCAAAAACGTGCGACTTGTTCTTCCGTCATGCTCATAACAGCCGATCTCCACAGCCTTTGAAGCCTTCTTCCAGGTAGTCGATCCAGGCCCGGATGGCCGGCAGCACGCCGCGCCGGTGCGGGTAGACCGCTTGCAGCCAGCCGCCTGGTAATGACCATTGCGGCAGCAGTTGCACCAGGCGGCCGCTGGCCAGTTCTTCTTCGCAGTACATCATTGGCAGCACCGTAAAACCCACGCCCATCATTGCGCTGGCCTTGCGCACGATAAAGTCTTCGATGCCCAGGCGCGCCTCCATCACTAGCTCGTGCATGTTGCCCTGGGGGTCGATGATGCGTTGGTGCACCATTCGGTCCGCCTCGAGTGCGCCAAGGATTGGCAACTGCTTGAGGTCTTCCAGGGTTTCGACCCGCCGCTCACGCATGAAAACGGGGCTGGCCACCAGCACGGTATGCGCCTGGCGCAGGCGTTTGGTGACCAGTAACGGGTCTTCGTCGCCCAGTTCGCGTACGCGCAGCGCTACATCAATGCCTTCGGCTACCAGGTCGACGCGGCGATTCACCAGGGTCATGTCCAACTGCACCAACGGGTGCGCGGCCAGAAAACCGGCTACCAGCTCTGGCAGAATCTGCTGGGCCAGCCCCACCGGGCAACTGACCCGCAAGCGCCCCCGTGGCTCGCTGGACATGCTGGCCACGGCCTCGTCGGCCATTTCCGCCTCCAACAGCATGGCCTGGCAGTGGCGCAAGTAGCGCTCGCCCACGGCGGTGAGCGTCAGTTGTCGGGTAGTGCGTTGCAGCAGGCGTGCACCCAGGCGGTCTTCCAGCTCGGCAATGCGCCGCGACAGCCTGGATTTGGGAATGCCGAGTAGCCGGCCAGCCGCAGCAAAACCGCCGGCTTCGACGACTTTGGCGAAATAGTAGAGGTCGTTGAGGTCTTGCATGGTGGGCCTATTGTCCTGTCAGTGGGACAAACTATCGCATTTCAGGTGGCTTATCGACCATTGGTTTCATGCGTAGCATCACTACCATCTGATCGCCACTGTCGATCCCACCTCGGAGATCCATCATGAAACTGTTGCACATCGATTCCAGCATCCTCGGCGACAACTCGGCCTCCCGCCAGCTCAGCGCGGGTGTGGTCAAGGCATGGCAAGCCGCCCAACCGGGCGTGGAAGTGACTTACCGTGACCTCGCCAGCGAAGGCATCAACCATTTCTCCGGCGCTACCCTGGGCGCCTTGGGCACTGCCGCTGAACTGCGTGATGCGGCGCAAAAGCACGAGGCTGAACTGAGTGCATCGTCCCTGGCTGAGTTCCTCGCCGCCGATGCCGTGGTCGTCGGTGCGCCGATGTACAACTTCACCATCCCCACCCAGTTGAAAGCCTGGATCGACCGCATCGCGGTGGCCGGCCAGACCTTCCGCTACACCGAAGCCGGCCCTGAAGGCCTGTGCGGCAACAAGAAAGTCATTATTGTTTCCACCGCCGGTGGCCTGCATGCCGACCAGGCCTCGGGCGCTGCTCACGAAGGCTACTTGAAGCTGCTGTTCGGTTTCCTCGGCATCACCGACATCGAGATCGTGCGCGCTGAAGGCCTGGCCTACGGTGACGAAGTGCGCAGCAAAGCCATGAGCGACGCCAACGTGCGCATCAACGAGCAACTGTTCGCCGCTGCGTAAGGCTTATGTAAATGTGCCCTGTCCTCGGTTTCATTCTGAAACCGAGCGCCTAAACTCTGTATTCTGATCGCCTGAACGCGAGCGGAGTACGGAGTTTTTTCGTTGTGGCCCAGGTTATGCAGACATCCATTCGATACCCTGGACTTTTTATTCGACAGGCCGGTTCTTATGCAGCAAAGGTGGACATCCCCATGATGCGTCTTTGTGCTGTTTTGGTTCTTTCGCTGTTGGGCGGCGTGGTTTCAGTGCACGCCGCACCGGCACCGCACCCCCATTGGAGTGTGGGGTTTCATCGCATGAGTTTTCTCGACCCGCTGGATGCGCAGCCGATGAAAGCCATCGCCTTCTATCCCTCTACCGATGCCGAGCGCACTACCGCGCTGGGCGCCTACCATGTGGCGGCCAGCGAAGATGCCAAGGTGGCGATCGGGCGTTTTCCGATGTTGATGTTGTCCCACGGCAATACCGGCACGCCGCTGGCCCTGCATGACCTGGCCACCGCCTTGGCGCGCAAGGGGTTTGTGGTGGTGGCGGTTCTGCATCCTGGCGACAACTATAAGGACCACAGCCGCCTGGGCACCGTGAGTAATCTGTATGGCCGGCCGATCCAGATCTCCCAGGCGATCACCGCCGCCTTGGCCGAGCCGATGCTGTCGCCCTT
Source organism: Pseudomonas sp. CCI1.1 (assembly GCF_034348165.1). Taxonomy (NCBI): domain Bacteria; kingdom Pseudomonadati; phylum Pseudomonadota; class Gammaproteobacteria; order Pseudomonadales; family Pseudomonadaceae; genus Pseudomonas; species Pseudomonas sp. CCI1.1. The sequence goes on along the minus strand of NZ_CP133780.1, from coordinate 1,394,494 downwards.
TGTGGATATTGATCAGATCGGCGTCATCGGTTATTCAGCCGGTGGCGAAACGGCATTGATCCTGGCGGGCGCCAAGCCGGATTTCGAACGCCTGCGCCGCTACTGCCAAGAGCGCCCCGAAGACCGCGACGCGTGCACCACCAAGGGCGAGTTGGTGGTCGATCGCGACGACTTGCAACCCCAGGCTGACCCGCGTATCCATGCTTTGATGCTGATGGCGCCGCTGAGCTTGATGTTCGGCCGCCACACTCTGGCGGATGTGCATGTGCCGGTGCTGCTCTACAGTGGCGATGGCGACCAGTTGGTGGCAGTGGACAAAAACGCCGCCGCCCTGGCGCGCAAACTGCCAGAGCCGCCGGACTTCAAGCTGTTGGCCGGGGCAGGGCACTTTGTATTCATGGCCCCGTGCGACAGTGATCAGCTGGCGACAATGCCAGGCATCTGCACCGATGCCGATGGTGTCGACCGTGAAGGGATTCACCGCGATATGGTCTCCGAGGCCGGGCGCTTTTTCAGTCGCACCCTCGGTGAGGCAACGCGTGCCGGCCTGCAGACGGCTGATCAGTAGGCGCGGCGCCTGAGCAGTACGGTCAGGCCGAGCGCGCTGACCGACAGCAACGCGGCGCAGAAGAATATCCAGCCGTAGCCAAGATTCAACGCCACGGCGCCCATCAACGGCCCGGCAATCGCCAGGGCCAGGTCGAAAAACACCGCATATGCGCTCAGCCCCGCGCCGCGGCTGCTGTCCGGCACTTGCTTGATGGCTTCCACGCCAAGCGCCGGGTAAACCAGCGACAAACCAAAACCGGTCAACCCGGCGCCGATCAACGCCACGCCGGTAGACGGTGCCAGCCACAACAGCGTCAGGCCCAGGGTTTCAATGAGCATGCAGGCGATGGCGGCGGTGAACCCGCCAAACCGGCTGATGGCTGAGATAAACACCAGGCGCGAGAGAATAAAGCACACACCAAATACCGTCAGGCAATACGCCGCACCGGCCCAGCCACGATTCAGGTAATACAGGGTGATAAAGGTCGTCAGCGTGCCGTAGCCAATCGAGGCCAGGCACAGGCTGGCGCCGAACGGCGCGATACGTCCAAACACAGCCCAGAACGGCAGCCGTTCGCCGCGTACCACCGGCACCGAGGGTTTATTACGGATCAGCACCAGGCCCAACGCCGCCAGCACCGCCAGTGCAAGGCCGAGGCTGGCGTAGCCATAATCAGCCACCATCACCACGCCAAGTGGCGCACCAATGGCAATGGCGCCATAGGAGGCGATGCCATTCCAGGAAATCGAGCGTGCGGTGTGTTCGGCGCCCACTGCGCCCATGCACCAACTGATGGTCCCCACGCCAATCAGGCCCTGGGCCACCCCGAGCAACAGGCGACCGGCGATCAGAATACCCAGGCTCAAGCTCGGCAGGCTGTCCAGCAGCGTGGCGATAAAGGTCAGCACACCGCTGATCAGAATACCGGCCAGGCCCAGCACGATCGCGCGTTTGGTGCCGACGTTATCCGACATTCGCCCGGCCATCGGGCGGCTGAGCAGCGTGGCGAGGTACTGCGAACCGATGGTCACCCCGGCCACCACGGCGCTGAAGCCCAGTTGCTCGTGCACATAGCCTGGAATCACCGCTATCGGCAGGCCGATGCAGATAAAGGCTATGAAGGTGTAGAACACGATGGAAACGATCTGCAGGGTGATCGACAGGGAGGAGGGGGCGGCAGGCATGAATACTCAATCGCTGGCGGGCGGTGAAGCATCATGGCATATCCCGCACGACTGTAGGAGCGAGGGGACGCCTACAAAGGCCCCTGGGGGAGCGCGCTTGCCCGCGAAGGTGGTGTGTCAGTCACTGAATCTGTAGCTGAACTACCGCTATCGCAGGCAAGCCAGCTCCCACACGGGTTATGTATTGCCTATAAAATCAGCGCCTGGCACCGATTCCCTGTGGGAGCGGGCTTGCCCGCGAAGGCTGCCTGTCAGTCACTGCATCTTTAACTGAACCACCGCTATCGCAGGCAAGCCAGCTCCCACACTGGTTATGCATGGCCCATAAAATCAGCGCCCGGCACAGTGCGGATGCAAAAAGCCCTGTCACAGGGACAGGGCTTTTTTTGGTGCGCCAGGCATGGCGCGTTGCGCGCAAGCGCAACCAGCTTGGCTGTGGTGGCCACGCTGGTGACTGGGAGGTGAAAGTCCTCTACACACCCGGCAAGGGGAAGTGTTAGCCAGAGGCAAGGGTGTCGCGGGTGACTGCGAATCTGAAGGAAGCCCGAGGCAAAATGCTGGCCTGACGAACAGGAAGCGGATAGAGGCGGCGCAGCGGGGTAAGAAGGCCAAAATCTTCAAAGCCCAATACTTGCACGGAACGCTGTGACGTAGATCCGACAGGCATAAGCAGGAAGGTCGCGCGAATTACCCTGGGAGATCTGCACGTTTGCCAGTGTGCTACCGAGCGTCGAGAGGCGATGGGATGAGCGTGCAGAAGTCAGCCGAAGCCGTAGTAAGTGGCGAATAACCGCGCCACCAAGGGCCGAACAGGTTATGCCGCCAGTAGGCGTCAGAGTCTCGTTGAATACCGAAATGCAGAAATTTCTCCAAGAGAAGACTGTGACTCCGAGTCCCGGACAGAATCCGAGGATGACGGCTGACAGCGCAAAGGTATCGACGGCATCTGTGACGTGGACGAACGCGGAGCCGGACACGCTGATGGCGCGGGTGCTTGCACCGGCCAACCTCAGACGTGCGTATCAGCGCGTGGTCAGCAACAAGGGCGCGCCGGGTGCCGATGGCATGACGGTCGACGACTTGGCGGACTACGTGAATCAGTATTGGCCGATCCTCCAGAGGAGGTTGCTGGCCGGCGAATACCACCCGCAAGGTGTACGCGCCGTCGACATCCCCAAACCCAAAGGCGGCACCCGACAACTGGGCATTCCCTGCGTCGTGGATCGCCTGATCCAACAGGCACTGCTGCAACAGCTCACGCCGATCTTCGACCCGCTGTTTTCGGATTACAGCTACGGCTTCCGTCCGGGCAGAAGCGCCCACCAAGCCATCGAGACAGCCCGCGCCCATGTGGCGGCAGGGCATCGCTGGTGCGTGGAACTCGATCTTGAGAAATTCTTTGACCGGGTCAACCACGATCTCCTGATGGCGTACGTGGCGCGCCAAATCGTAGATAAACGCGTGCTCAGACTGATCCGGCGGTACCTCCAAGCCGGTGAGATGTCGGGTGGGATCGCCAGCCGACGGCAGGAAGGGACGCCGCAAGGCGGCCCGCTCTCGCCGTTGCTGTCGAACATCCTGCTCAACGAACTCGACCGCGAGCTGGAACGGCGGGGTCATCGCTTCGTGCGTTATGCCGACGATGCGAACATCTATGTGCGCAGCCCTCGTGCTGGCGAACGAGTGATGGCCAGTGTTGAGCGCTTCCTGAATCAGCGCCTGAAACTAACGCTGAATCGGGATAAGAGCCGAGTAGCCGGGTCTTGGATGTGTGATTACTTGGGTTACGGGATGAGCTGGCATCAGCAACCGAGACTGAGAGTGGCGACGATGAGCCTGGGTCGCTTGCGCGACCGGCTCAGAGAGCTGCTACGTAAAGCGCGGGGCCACAAGGTGGCGACTGTCATCGAGCGGATAAACCCCGTGCTGCGCGGATGGGCGGGCTACTTCAAGCTGAGCCAGAGCAGACGGCCACTTGAGGAATTGGACGGCTGGGTGCGTCACAAGCTTCGCTGTATCGTCTGGCGTCAATGGAAGCGGCCCTCTACGAGGGCGCGCAACTTGATACGCTTGGGACTTAATGCGGCGCGGGCGTGGAAATCGGCAGTCAATGGCCGAGGCCCATGGTGGAACTCGGGAGCGCCCCATATGAATCAGGCGTTGCCGAAGAAGCTGTGGGACCGCCTCGGGCTGGTCTCGATACTGGATACGATAAACCGACTTAACCGTATAACCTGAACCGCCGTATACGGAACCGTACGTACGGTGGTGTGAGAGGACGGCGGATGTGAATCCGCCTCCTACTCGATCAGCTTGTAGCTTGCAGCTCAGTGCTGCTCTTAGAACACCACACCCTGGCTACGCAGGTAGTCGTCATAGGTGCCGCTGAAGTCGATCACGCCGCTAGGGCTCAACTCGATAATGCGGGTGGCCAGGGACGATACGAACTCACGGTCGTGGCTGACGAAGATCAGCGTGCCCGGGTAGTTCTCCAGCGCCAGGTTCAGCGCTTCGATGGATTCCATGTCCAGGTGGTTGGTCGGTTCGTCCATGATCAACACGTTCGGCTTTTGCAGGATCAGCTTGCCGAACAGCATGCGACCTTGTTCACCACCGGAGATCACTTTGACCGACTTCTGGATCTCGTCGTTGGAGAACAACATGCGGCCCAGGGTGCCGCGAATCATTTGCTCGCCTTGGGTCCATTGGCCCATCCAGTCGAACAGGCTCACGTCGTCTTCGAAGTCGTGGGCGTGGTCCTGGGCGTAGTAGCCCAGCTCGGCGGCGTCGGTCCACTTGATGCTACCGGCGTCCGGGGTCAGTTCGTTGACCAGGGTGCGCAGCAGGGTGGTCTTGCCGATACCGTTGGGGCCGATGATCGCCACGCGCTCGCCGGCTTCAACCTGGAAGCTGAAGTCCTTGAACAACGGCTTGCCGTCGAAACCTTTGGCCATTTTTTCGACCATGACCGCCTGGCGGTGCAGCTTTTTGTTCTGCTCGAAACGGATGAACGGGCTCACACGGCTCGACGGCTTGACTTCGGCCAGCTGGATCTTGTCGATCGCCTTGGCACGGGAGGTCGCCTGCTTGGCTTTCGAGGCGTTGGCCGAGAAGCGGCTGACGAAGGATTGCAGTTCGGAAATCTGCGCTTTCTTCTTGGCGTTGTCCGACAGCAATTGCTCGCGGGACTGGGTCGCCACGGTCATGTACTCGTCGTAGTTGCCCGGGAACAGGCGCAGCTCGCCGTAGTCCAGGTCAGCCATGTGGGTGCATACGCTGTTCAGGAAGTGACGGTCGTGAGAGATGATGATCATCAGGCTGGAGCGCTGGGTCAGGATGTTTTCCAGCCAGCGGATGGTGTTGATGTCCAAGTGGTTGGTCGGTTCGTCGAGCAACAGCACTTCCGGGTCGGAGAACAGCGCCTGGGCCAGCAGTACGCGCAGCTTCCAGCCTGGGGACACTTCGCTCATCGGGCCGAAATGCTGTTCCAGGGGAATACCCAGGCCCAGCAGCAGCTCGCCGGCGCGGGATTCGGCGGTGTAGCCGTCCATCTCGGCGAACTCGGTTTCCAGCTCGGCCACGGCCATGCCATCTTCTTCGCTCATTTCCGGCAGCGAGTAGATGCGGTCGCGCTCGGCCTTGACCTTCCACAGCTCCTCGTGGCCCATGATCACGGTGTCGAGCACGGTGAATTCTTCGTAGGCGAACTGGTCCTGGCGCAGTTTACCCAGGCGCACATTCGGCTCGAGCATGACCTGCCCGCCGGACGGGTCGAGGTCGCCACCGAGGATTTTCATGAAGGTCGACTTGCCGCAACCGTTGGCACCGATCAAACCATAGCGGTTGCCGGCGCCGAACTTGACCGAGACGTTCTCGAAGAGCGGCTTGGCGCCGAACTGCATGGTGATGTTAGCTGTGGAGATCAATTACTTTACCTATCAATGGGTTGCGAGCGTGACGGCAGGTGCCTTCAGGCATGCGTCAACAGCGACATCAAGGCGCGAAACCCGGTCGCTGAACACAAAATTTGGAATGTGTGTTGGAATTTGGCGCGCATTGTCGCATATGTCAGGCGACAGTTGTATGGCGAGCGAAGGATGGTTTTGCCAAGGTCTCCGGCATCGCCAGCCACAACAGCATCAAGGCAGCGGCTGCAACTGCCGCCAACGTCAGGAACGCCGCGTTGTAGCCAGCCTGCTGCACCACGAAACCGGCCAGGCTGCTACTGAGCGCCGCGCCGAGGCCGAATACGGTGGAGAGGGCGCCCAGGCTGACGTTGAAGCGCCCGGTGCCTTGGGTCAGGTCTTTGACGATCACCGGGAACAGGGCGCCGAAAATGCCGGCACCGATACCGTCGAGCATCTGCACGGCTACCAACCAATATGGGTCGCTGGATAGGGTATAGAGCACGCCACGCAACGGCAGTATCAGGAAACCGGCAAGCAGCAGTGGCTTGCGCCCCCAGATATCGGCCTTGAGCCCGACCAGCCAGGCCATCGGCACCATCACCAACTGTGCGGCGACAATGCAGGCTGAAGTCAGCGGGGTAGCCATCTGCAGATTGATCTGCGCCAGTTTCTGACTGACCAACGGCAGCATCGCGGCGTTGGCCAGGTGAAACAGTGCGCAGCAGATGGCGAACAGTAGCAGCGGTTGGTTGGTGAGCAGCGCGTTAAGCCCCGAGGGCTGTTCGTGGTCGGTGTGATGGGCCGGATCAAAACCACGGGCGACCTCATGGTCAATCGCCTTGGCCGGCACGCAACTGACCGCAATGACACTGGCGACGGCCATGAACGCCATCAGGTAGAACACCACCACCGGCCCGAACAGGTAGGCCAGCCCGCCGGCCAGCAATGCGGCCACGGCATTGCCGGCATGGTTGAAAGTCTCGTTGCGCCCGGTACGCCGGGTGAAGGCACGCGGCCCGGTGATTCCCAGCGAAATGGCGGAAATTGCCGGGGCAAAGACAGAGGCAGCTACGGCGCTGGCAGCTTGGGTCAGCGCCACCCAGCCAAATGAACTGACGAAGGGCAGCATCAGGCAACTGCCCGTCACCAACAGCGCGGCCAGGGCGACCACCGCACGTTTGCTGCGAGTGCGGTCGATCAACGCACCCGCGGGGCCTTGGGTCAGCAAGGCAGCGATGCCTGCGAGGGTCATGACCACGCCAATGCTGGCCGGCTCCCATTGATGCACGGCCAGCAGGTAGATCGCCAGGTACGGTCCGAGACCGTCGCGTACATCGGCGAGAAAGAAGTTCAGGCTGTCCAGGGATAAAGCGATACGCAGGTTTGAATGACGGGCCACGATGCGACCTTCAAGAGCGGCGTTCAGGGGCTGAACACGCGTTGGGTTAATGACCGGTGGGCTGGGTGATAAGTTTCGCGGTGGGCCAGGGTTTCCTCCTGCGCGCATTTAATTTACTTTCCGAAGCCCACTGGAATGAATTTCTGGAGAAGCAATGGACATGCCCTCAGCGCAAGAGGCGATCGCCAGCAATAGAAATGCCTGGGACGAATCCGCCGGGTTGCATAAAGACACCGCGACCTGGGCGGCACTGCTGGACTCGGTAGCCGAGCCTGATTTTTCCTGCCTGGACCCGACCATCACCACCTTGCTGCAAGAGGTAGGCGTGGTGGGCAAGGACGTGGTGCAATTGTGCTGCAACAACGGGCGCGAAAGCCTTTCGTTGTATGGCTTGGGCGCCCGTTCGGTGGTGGGGGTTGATCAATCCCGGGCGTTTCTTGAACAGGCGCGGGAGTTGGCTGAGGCCTCGCCACACAGCCCTGAGTTCATTGAGACCGATATCCACCATTTGCCCGAGCGTTTGCAGGCACGGTTCGATATTGCCCTGGTGACCATCGGCGTGCTGGGCTGGATGCCGGATGTGGCGTTGTTCATGCGCCAGGTTGCCAGTGTGCTGAAGCCCGGCGGTACGTTGGTCATGTACGAAACCCATCCCTTTCTTGAGATGTTTGACCCCTGTGGGGCCAACCCTATGCTGCCTGCCAGTTCTTACTTCCAGCGTGAACCCTTTGTGCTGCAGGAGGCAATTGTCTATGAAGGGAAGGATGAGCGGCCCGGGCCGACCTCCTATTGGTATGTACATACCCTGGGCAATGTAGTCAGCGGGGCTATCGCAGCGCGGTTGCAGATCGCTCATTTGCAGGAATACCCGCATTCAAACCGGGAAGAACTCTACGATCAATATGAGCATCAGGCCGCGCAACTGCCCCTGTGCTTTACCATGACAGCGATCAGGCGTGATGGCTGATCAAGGTTTGCGCACGCAAAAAAAAGGCCCGCGAGGAGAGGGCGGGCCAAGTGATTCACTGGAGTAGGTAGGCCTGACCTTATAGGTCGAAAAGTGAAGTCCTTGTGAAAATGCCGTGATCAAATCGGATAATCACGGCTTATGTGTCCACCTGTGGCGAGGGAGCTTGCTCCCCTAACGGCCTGCCAGCCACCGCCTGTCTGCCTGACGCCCCGCGTTCAAGCCAGCTCCCACATTTGATCAAGAGCGCCGTACGAAGGTGCGCATGGTTTGCCCTGGGCCAGTGCTGAATACAGTGGGCCTGGGCATGCCTTCATCCACTGCGATAAATACGAAATCATCGCCGTCGAGCCGGTAACTGGCGGGGAGTTGCTTGCCTGCATCATCGCCCATGTCGTCCGTCCAGGTAATGCTTTTGGGCGTGGTACTGGCGTCCAGTACGAAGCGTCCTGCCAATAATACTTCGCCACTGACCGTGGTCACTTCGAAGCGATCCCCCGCAATTGTCGTCGTTGCTCCCGGCGCGCTGTGGGCATCCACGGGGTTAAGCACGCCACTGTCTTCAAGGGCTGTTTGTTCCCAAGTGCCTTGCAGTGCGCGAAAGTCCGAAGCGGAAAGGGTTGACATGCAAACTCCTTATTGCTGTTCAAAAAAATGTTCAATTGTATTGAGGCTGACACTGTTCCGCCTGTAGGCGAAATTTTTTTCTTTATAAGACAGCTATTTGACAGCTTTTTCATGTTGTATTGACTACGCTTGCAACCAGATCAGTCTGACATGGCTGTGTCATTTGGCTTACTCACCGAAATGAAACCGAAATAATCCCTAAGTTTGTGGGATATTTCAGGGGACTGAGTGGTCACATCGCCATTGGTCTGCCGTATCCAGGGCGTTGTCCCTGATTTTTGAAGTCTTTTAGACTTCTGAGAATGATGGCCTTTTAGTATTATTTTAAGGTGTTCTTATTTTGAATCGTACTTCCCCGCTTCCGCCTTCCGCAGCGTCTGATGAAATTGATTTATTTGAATTGTTTCACGCCATCTGGCGACAAAAAAAGCTGGTGATCGGGTGTACGCTTCTGGCCGGGGTATTAGGCGCAGGTTATGCCTTCCTGGCACCCAAGACCTATGAAGTCAGCAGTGTGTTGCGGCCTGCTGCAATCAACGAGCTAGACGCCTTGAACCGTTCGGAAGTGTATAAGTTGCCGCCTGCCGATGCGCTGCTCAAAGTGGGCGCGCAGTTGGACTCTTATGATGCACGCCTGGGGTTCTTCAAGGATCATGAGGAGTTGTTCAAGGCGTTCAAGAAACCGGGGCAAACCCTTGAGCAGAGCTTTGAGGCGTTCAACCGCAATTCGGTCAATCTGATTTTGCCTGACCCCAAGAAATCCGATTCGTTGAGCAGCTATATCCGTCTGGAACTGCAATACCCGACCGACGTCGATGGTGTTGCGATCCTCAACGGTTTTGTGGACTACGCCATTGCCGCCGAGCGCCAGCAAGTGGGGGCCGACCTCAAGGTGATCGTCAATAACCGCTTGAGCGAGCTCAAGGGCAAGATCGACGCCGCCCGCGCCAACTACGATACCGATAAAGAATCGAAAATCGCCAAGCTGCTGGAAGCGGACCGGCTCAAGCGTGCCCAACTGCAGGATGAACTCAGCGCCCTGCGCCTGCAGATGAAGATGGAACGCACCAACCGCCTCGCCGAGTTGGCCGAAGCCATCAGCATTGCCAAGTCCATGGGCATTCGTACACCAACAACGCCGTCCTCAATGGCCGACTCCACCCGCACGGGTTCGAGCCAGGTCATGCGGACCGAGGTGAACAACCAGAAGATCCCGCTGTATTTCATGGGGACCGAGGCGTTGGAAGCCGAACGCGCTGCATTGCAGCAGCGTACCAGCGACGATTTCACCAACCCGCGCATTGCCGAGATCGGCAAAGAGCTGCAACTGCTGGAAAGCAACCGCGAGGTTGAGGTGCTGCGCAAGCGTGGCAATGAAGACATTTTCTTGCAAGACGTCGAGCCGCTTCGCGCTGAAGTCGCCAGGTTGCGTGGTTTGAATATCGATATGAGCAACCTCAAGCTGGTGACCATTGACCGTCGAGCCCAGGAGCCTCTGTCGCCGATCAAGCCGAAAAAGCCGCTGGTTATCGCGTTGAGCCTTGTTGGCGGCCTGTTGCTGGGCCTGATGATTGCGCTGATCCGCTACTTCGTTCGCAGCCGCACTCAGGCCGTGCCCTATACGGCATTAGGGGATCGCCGCGAGGGTAACGACTCGCCGCTGTAACCCTTCCAGCGCCCTCAAACAGGCAGGCTCAAGGGCCTGCCTGCTCCTACCCCCAGCACACTCAGTAGACAGCTTTTCACAATTCTTAGTTAACCTTTGGTTACAAAGTGTGGCTAAATAACTGCCAATGGTCGCACGCAGGCGGTTATCCGCCGGCCGTGTCACCTGTATGTGAATTGTGATTTCAGGTGCTGCTTATCCATCCTCGGCCGTTGTGGGCCCGCAGGAGCAGCCTGTTCTCTCCCTGACGTGTGACGAATCCCTTGAAACTCATCATTGTTGCTCTCTACGTTGCTTCCATTGCGTATGTACACCTGCGCGGTCGGGTGCGACACAAGCTGGGTCGCCAGCTTAGCGATCACTCGACGTTCCTGGCGCCGATCAACTGTTTCCTGTACCTGTTCTCCAAGCAGCCCAGCCGTCCCTACCTCTCGCCCAGCGACTTTCCAGACCTGAGCCCATTGCAGGAGCACTGGGAAGAGATCCGCGAAGAAGGCCAGAATCTGATGCGGGCGGGTGAGATCAAACGCTCGGAGCAATACAACGACGTAGGGTTCAACTCGTTTTTCAAGACCGGCTGGAAGCGGTTCTACCTCAAGTGGTACGGCGACAGTCACCCCTCGGCGATGAAGCTGTGCCCACGCACCACCGAGCTGGTGCAAAGCATCGGCTCGATCAAGGCGGCCATGTTCGCCGAGCTGCCACCGGGCTCCAAGCTGGTACGTCACCGTGACCCGTATGCGGGCTCGTACCGCTATCACCTGGGGCTGGATACCCCTAACGATCCAGGTTGCTACATCAATGTGGATGGCGAAAGCTATTACTGGCGCGATGGCGAGCCGGTGATGTTCGACGAGACCTACATTCACTACGCGGAAAACACCACCCAACAGAACCGCATCATTCTGTTCTGTGATATCGAACGGCCGATGAAGTACCGCTGGGCAGCTGCGTTCAACCGCTGGTTCAGCCGCAATGTGATGGCGGCCGCAGGTTCGCCCAACGATGAGGGTGACAAGACCGGCGGCCTCAACCGTGCCTTTACCCGTCTGTACAAGATTCGCCTGCGTGGCAAAGAGCTCAAGAAGCGCAATCGCACGCGCTACTACCTGGAAAAGTGGGCGATCTTTGCCGGTCTGGCGCTGATCTTCATTCTTATCTGACCTGGCTCAAGGCGCGGATCACCCAGGGGGTTGCGCGCCCAGCTTGTCCCACATTTTTTTGCTGATCTTCTGTCGATTGGCATACCCCGCCCAGGGGTCATCCTTCAACGTTTGCAGCCGCTGATGCAGGTTCGCCACTGTCCACTGCTGGGCGCCACGCAATCCTTTCAACTCCTCTCGACCCACCGGCACCGACACTGGCAGGCCCGGGCGGGCCCGCACGGAATACGCCGCTACGGTACTGGCGCCACGGGCGTTGCGCAGGTAATCGATAAATATCTTGCCGACGCGGTTCTTGGGGCCACTGGTGGCGGTAAAGCGTTCGGGCAGTTGCCGGGTCATGAATTGGGCAATGGCTTTGGCGAACGCCTTCACGGTGTCCCAGCCGTCGCGCCGGGCCAACGGCACGATCAAGTGCAGGCCCTTGCCGCCGCTGGTTTTGACGAAAGCTTGCAAGCCCAGCTCATCGAGTACCGACAGGGTCAGTTGGGCCGCTTCCAGCATGGCTTTCCAGGGCAGGGCCGGGTCCGGGTCGAGATCGAGAACAAACAGGTCAGGCGTTTCAATCTTGTCTGCAGTGGCGCCCCAGGTGTGAAATTCGACGGTACCCATTTGCACCGCGCCGACCAGGGCCTCCACGCTGTCTATTTCCATCAGGCGCGCATGGCCTGGGTCCAGCGCCTGGTCCAATTGCTTGATGTGGGGGATGGCCATACGCTCTGAGTGCTTCTGGAAGAACTGCTCACCTTCGATCCCTTCCGGCGCCCGCAGCAATGACACGGCACGTGCGCGCAGGAAGGGCAGGATCCATTCGCTGATATCGGTGTAGAACTGCGCCAGTTGCTGTTTTTGCGTGCCGCTGTGCTTGTCGATAATGCGCTCGGGGTGAGTGATTTTCACGCTCTTCACCGTTGCCTGCGCTTTACCGGCTTTCGACGTTTCGGGTGCCTTGACCGACTTGGCCGCGCGCGGCTGTTCATGAATGATCTGCGAGGCTGGCTTGTCGGTGCGCAGGCCCACAAACGCGGCTTGGCGCACCACGCCTTCGCGGGTCCATTCGGCAAATTGCACCTCGCCGACCAGGCTCGGCTCAACCCAATGCACGCCACGGGCCTGGGCACTGGTCAATGGTTTTTGCAGGGGCGAGTCCTTGCGCTCAAGCGGGGTGAGCTTGGCATAGATACTTTTCAGCGCCGCCTGGTCAAAGCCTGTGCCCACGCGCCCGGCATATACCAGGCCGGTGTCATCGTTGACCGCCAACAGCAGCGCCCCAAAGCCGCTGCGCGAACCTTGGGGGCGGGTGTAGCCGACAATCACGAACTCTTGGCGCAGGCGGCATTTGAGCTTGATCCAGTCGGCACTGCGCCGCGACACGTAGGGGCTGCCGGCGCGCTTGCCGATCACGCCTTCGAGCGCCAGGTCACAGGCGCTCTCGAAAATATCGCGCTGGCTGGCGGCAAAGGCTTCGGAGAAGCGCAGCAGTTTGCTTCGGCTGGCGGACAGCGCAGATTTAAGCGCAGCCCGACGCTCTTCGACCGGGTCTTCACGCTGGTCGCGGCCGTTCAAAAACGGTGCGTCGAACAGGTAATAGACAATGTCCAGGCTGCGGCCGATATCGAACGCGTTTTGCAGCGCCTGGAAATCCGGCAGCCCGTCGCCATTGAGGCTGACCACTTCGCCATCCAGCCAACTGTCCTTGAGCTTGAGGGCTTGCAAGGCTTTGCACTGACGTGGCAGGCGTTCGGTCCAGTCGTGGCCGTTACGGGTGAACAGGCGCACTTCGCCGTCGCGAATACGCGCCATGATGCGGTAGCCGTCGAACTTGATCTCGTAGCGCCAATCACCTTCGGGCGCCCGGTCCACCAAGGTTGCCAATTGGGGGGCAAACTCATCCGGCAGGGCAGCGATGCGCTTGGGCGTTTTGGCTTTTGGCGCGGCCTTGGGTTTGGCCTTGGCCTTTGGCTTACCCACCACCGCATCGCTGAGCACGCTGGCGGGCTCGGCCTGGACGATATCGAACTCAGCGGCCGGGCGCGCCTGCTGATCGTTTTCCTTGATCAACAGCCATTGCTCCTTGTCGCCGCTGCCCTTGAGCCGGGTGCGTACCAGCGCCCAGTCACCGGAGAGTTTTTCACCGACCAGGGTGAATTTGAGCTTGCCCGCCGCGTAGGCTTTGCGCGGATCATCGTGGGGCTGCCAAATGCCTCGGTCCCATACGATCACATCCCCCGCACCGTATTGGCCGGCGGGAATGCTGCCCTCGAAACTGCCATAGCTCAGTGGGTGGTCTTCAACATGCACCGCCAGGCGTTTTTGGCTCGGGTCCAGGCTTGGGCCCTTGGGCACCGCCCAGCTCAGCAGCACGCCATCGAGTTCCAGGCGAAAGTCGTAGTGCAGGTTGCGCGCATCGTGCTTTTGAATCACGAAGCTGAGGGCCGAGACGTTGCGTTTGCTGGCGGGTGAGCTGCCGGCGGGTTCGGCGGTGATCTTGAAATCGCGCTTGCGATTGTACTCACTCAGGGGCTTTGCCATGTCATTCTCCCGTCAATGGCAGGCTCAAGAGGCCTTGTTATTGGACTTTTTCGCGGTGCTTTTTTTCGCCGCAGGTTTACCCGCCAGGCTGCGTTTGAGCAGTTCGGTCAGGTCGATGACATCCGCGGATTTTCGCTCTTCGCCGCCTTCGACCGTTTCCACATCTTCGATCTTGCCGGCCTTGGCCTTCTTCGCCACCAGCGCCCTGATCTTGTCCTGGAAGCTGTCACGGTATTCATCGGGCTGCCAATCGGCGCTCATGTCTTCCACCAGGCGCTTGGCCATGTCCAACTCACCTTTGGCCAGGGTCGGCTTTGTCACATCGCTGCCCAGTTCCAACTCATCCAGGCTGCGCACTTCAGCGGGCCAGCGCAGCATGACCAGCACCAGAGCCGATTCCAGCGGCATCAACGCGGCCAGGTGTTGCTTGGTGTGCAGTACCACATTGGCCAGGGCCACCTTGCCGGTTTTTTTCAGCGCTTCGCGCAGCAGTGCATAGACCTTGCCGCCGCGTTTATCCGGAGCGAGGAAGTAGGGCGTGTCGATGTTTTGCAGGGGGATCTGGTCGCTGGCGACGAAGGCGATGATTTCGATGGTCTGGGTGGACTTGGGGTGGGCCGAGCGAATTTCGTCTTCGCTGAGCACCACGTAGCGTCCTTTTTCAAAGGCCACGCCCTTGACGATATTTTCCTTGGTGACTTCCTTGCCGGTGGTTTTGTTGATGCGCTTATAGCCCACCGGGTCCATGCTGCGCTTGTCCAACCAGTCAAAGTCGACGCCTTGTGAAGAGGTCGCCGAAACCAGCGATACCGGGATGTGAACCAAGCCGAAACTGATGGCGCCTTTCCAGATTGCCCGTGGCATAGGTGTGATTCCTCAACGAAGAGCTTGTGTGCTGGTGACTCACAGGGCAGGGCAAAAGTTTCGGCGGATAGATGCTCGGACAGATCGTGTTACACCTGATGAGAAACTATTTAGTGTCACAACGCGAACCCGCGGCGTAGCGTGTTATCGAAAGCACGTAGTACTTGGCATAGAGAGGTTTGGCCATGAACCGTTGTGTACGTCATCTCGCAGCACTGGCGCTGGGCCTGGCCCTTGCGCCATTGGCCCAGGCGCAAAACCTGCCGGGGCGTAGCGACCACGGCCCTATTCACCGGGCCAACCCCAATAGCATGCAGGGCACCCAGCCCAATGCACCGGCTGTTCGCAGTATCCAGCCCGTCCCGGCCAACCCGCGGCCAACGCTGGAAAACGGTGGCATCGGCAACCGCTACCCCAAGCAGGAGGCGGCCCCCAGCCGCCCGGCCACCGCACCCAAAGCGCCCACCTATGATGCCAACGGCAATCGCCGCTGAGGATTTCGCCTTATGTTTGTACGTAAAACCCTGCTAGCCGCCCTGTGCGCCACCGCGTTGCTGCCGTTGAGCGCGGCGTATGCCGTCGTTAGCCAACAGTTCCCCACTGAGCAAGGCAGCATCACCGCCACGCCGGTCGCCAAGGGCCTGGACCATCCATGGGCGCTGGCGTTTTTGCCGGACCAGCAAGGTTTCCTGGTGACCGAGTTACCTGGGCACCTGCGGTTTGTCAGCCCGGACGGCAAGCTGTCTGCGCCCTTGAAGGGCGTGCCGCAGGTATGGGCCAAAGGGCAGGGCGGGTTGCTGGATGTGGTGCTGTCGCCAGACTTCAAGCAGGACCGCCTGGTGTACCTGTCGTACGCCGAAGGCGGTGGCGAGGGTGGCAAGGCCGGCACAGCCGTAGGGCGTGGTCGCTTGGCCGCTGACTTGAGCGGCTTGGAGGACTTCAAGGTGATCCTGCGCCAGGAGCCCAAGCTGTCTACCGGCAACCACTTCGGCTCGCGCCTGGCCTTCGACCGTGATGGCTACCTGTTCGTGACTCTTGGAGAGAACAACGACCGCCCCACGGCCCAGGATTTGGACAAGTTGCAAGGCAAAGTGGTGCGCATCTACCCGGATGGGCGCGTGCCGGATGACAACCCTTTCGTCGGTCAACCCGGCGTGCGTCCCGAGATCTGGTCCTATGGGCAGCGTAACCCGCAAGGGCTGGCCTTGAATCCCTGGAGCGGCACGATCTGGGAAAATGAACACGGGCCCCGTGGCGGTGATGAAGTCAATATCATCGAGCGCGGCAAGAACTACGGCTGGCCGTTGGCAACCCATGGCATCAACTATTCCCTGCTGCCGATTCCCGAAGCCAAGGGCAAAACGGCAGAGGGCACAGTGGCGCCCCACCATGTGTGGGAGAAGTCGCCGGGTGTCAGTGGCATGGCGTTCTATGACGGCGACCGGTTCAAGGCATGGCAGCACAACCTGTTTGTCGGTGCGCTGGTGAGTCAGGAGCTGATTCGGTTGCAGTTCGAGGGTGACAAATTGGTCCACGAGGAACGCTTGTTGGGCGAATTGAAAGCGCGGATCCGCGATGTGCGACAGGGGCCGGATGGCTTTCTGTATGTGCTGACCGATGAGGATGATGGTGTGTTGTATCGCGTTGGGCTGAATCAGGACTAAACGTGTGGGAGGGGGCTGGCAGCAGACGCAGATCCAATTGACGCCCCGCGATCCAAGTGTGGGAGCTGGCTTGCCTGCGAAGGCGGTGTGTCAGGCGCTGAATCTGTTACTGCACGACCGCTTTCGCGGGCAAGCCAGCTCCCACATTGGATCTCATTCGGTCTGCAGAGTCGGGGTTATAGCCCCAGCTCTGACAGGCCGGGATGCTCATCCGGGCGCCGCCCCAGCGGCCAATGGAACTTGCGCTCGCTCTCCTTGATTGGCATATCGTTGATGCAGGCAAAGCGGTTGGCCATCAAGCCGTTCTCGTCGAACTCCCAGTTTTCGTTGCCGTACGAGCGAAACCAGTTACCCGAATCATCGTGCCATTCATAGGCATAGCGCACGGCGATGCGGTTATCAGTAAAGGCCCACAATTCCTTGATCAGTCGATAATCCAGTTCCTTGGCCCATTTACGGCTCAGGAACTGCTTGGCTTCTTCGCGGTTATGGGCAAACTCGGCGCGGTTACGCCAGTTCGTGTCCAGGGTGTAGGCCAGGGATACACGTTGCGGGTCGCGGGAGTTCCAGCCATCTTCGGCCAGGCGGACTTTTTCGATGGCAGAGGTGCGGGTAAACGGCGGCCGGGGCGGGCGGACTTCTTCTTGGGCTGACATGGGCGACTCCTCAATGCAATAAAGGTTGGGTCGAAAGTTGCCTGGGCTGTGGGTTCAAAGTTGCAGTAAGGTCCGCGCCATGCATTGCGCATTATCGGCAGCTGTTGAATCACCCATGACCAGGGCAACGGTAATGGCTCCATCGATCAGGATCAGCAGTTGCGCGGCCTGCTGCTCCGGGTCGGGGGTGCCATGTGCTTGGCACAGTTCAAGTGCGTACTCGAACAGTTTGCGTTTATGGGCCTTGGCCAGCAGGCGCACCGGGTTTTGGGCATCGCCGGTTTCACCGCTGGTGTTGATAAAGGCGCAACCGCGAAAGTCTGCCGAGCCGAACCAGCGCTTGAGCGCGCTGAACAGCCCCAGCAGGCGTTCGCCGCTGTCGTCGCTGCGTTCCACTTCGCTGCGCAGCCATTGCATCCAGCGCTCGTCGCGGCGTTGCAAGGCGGCCACCACCAACTCATCTTTGTTGGCGAAGTAGCGATAGATACTTTTTCTCGACACGCCAGCGGTTTTTACCAGTAAGTCCATACCGGTGGCAGCGATGCCGTGGCGATAGATCAACTTCTCGGTGACGTCGAGAATAATGTCGCGGGTTTCATTCTGGGTTATATCGTTCATGTCGAGTACAGTAGAACGATCGTTCTTCATGGTCAACAGTCTTTTTCGATTGCCCGTTGCGAGACCTGAGCAGCCTCATGGTGTAAGCTTTGGACCTCTTCGGATTCGACCCATTGCGAGCCCTATGCCGTCGTTCTTCAAACGCTCCCTGTTGCCCAAGCTGCGCGGTTTTGCGCTGTCCAACGAGGCCCTTGAGGTGCTGCCCAGCGCCGATGCCTATCGTCGCTGCCTGCTGGAGAAAATCGCCCAGGCCACGCGGCGTATCTACATCGTTGCCTTGTACTTGCAGCAGGACGAGGCGGGGCAGGAAATCTACGACGCGCTACACGCCGCCAAGGCCGCACGGCCCGAACTGGACATCGTGGTGATGGTGGATTGGCTGCGCGCCCAGCGCGGGCTGATCGGCGCGGGCAAGCAACCGGGCAACAGCGCCTGGTACCAGGCCATGACCCAGCGCCACGCCAGCGAAGTGCCGGTGTACGGCGTGCCGGTGCAAACCCGCGAGCTGTTCGGCGTGTTGCACCTCAAGGGTTTCGTGATCGATGACAGCGTGCTGTACAGCGGCGCCAGCCTGAACAATGTGTACCTGCACAAGTTCGACAAATACCGCTTCGACCGTTATCACCTGATCCATAGCCAACCCTTGGCCGATTCGATGCAGCACCTGGTGGAACACGGCCTGGTGGCGTCCAAGGCCGTGCATCGCCTGGACCTGCCAAACCCGCCCACCACTCGCAGCCTGCGCAACGACATCGGCGACCTGCGCAGCCGTCTCAAGCATGCGACCTACGACACCACAGCCGGGCAGTTGCCCAATGGCCATCTGTCGGTCAGCCCCTTGCTGGGCGTCGGCAAGAACAACCCGTTGAGCCGGGTGATCCTCGAACTCATCGCCAGCGCCCAGCAGCAACTGACCATCTGCACGCCGTATTTCAACCTGCCATTGCCGGTGACCCGCGAGATCAACCGTGCCCTGGCACGCGGTGTGAAGATCGACATCGTGGTGGGCGACAAGACCGCCAACGACTTCTATATTCCGCCCACTGAACCCTTCAAGGTGATTGCGGCGTTGCCGTACCTGTACGAGATCAGCCTGCGGCGCTTTGCCAAACGGCACCAGCCGATGATCAACAGCGGCCAGTTGAACCTGCACCTATGGCGCGACGGCGATAACACCTATCACCTCAAGGGCATGTGGGTGGATGAGCGCTACACCTTGCTCACCGGCAACAACCTCAACCCGCGGGCGTTTCGCCTCGACCTGGAAAACGGCTTGCTGATCGACGACCCTCAAGGCCAATGGCTAGGGCCGCGAGGCGCTGAGCTTGCGAATATTTTCCAACACACCACGCGTATCCAGGGTTACCAGCAATTTCAGACGCTGGTGGATTACCCGCCCGATGTCGGCAAGTTCCTGCGGCGTGTCAGCCGGGTGCGGATCGAGCGCTTGCTGTACCGCATTCTCTAACTGAGCAACGTGCCGGCAAAAAAACACCCAGGCCCCTCGACAGGGACTGGGTGTTTTTTTGTGCGCGGCAGTTAGTTCAAACCCAGCTTGCCGCGCAGGGTCGAGAGGTCTTCGGCCAGGGTGTTGACCGGGCCGACCAGGGCCTTGCGGTCGTTGTCCTTGACCTTGTCATAGGTCTCGAAGCCGCCATCCTTGGTTTTGTACTTGGCCAGGATCTTGTCGACGCTGGCAAAGTTCTTGTCGACTTTTGCCAGGAAGGCCTGGTCCTGCTGCCCGATCTGGCCACGGAACAGGTCAACGATTTTCTTCGCGCCGTCGATGTTGCCCTGGAAGTCGTACAGGTCGGTGTGGCTGTAGCGGTCTTCTTCACCGGAGATCTTGGTGGCCGCGACTTCTTCAAGCAACGCAGCGGCACCACCGACGACTTTTTCCGGCGGGAAGGTCAGGCCGTCGACGCGGGTCTTGAGGTCATTCACGTCCGCGTTGAGCTTGGCCGTCAGTGCTTGCAGGCCCTGGGTCGAGTTCTGCGAGAACAGCGCGTATTCGATCCGGTGAAAGCCCGTGAAGTCTTCGGCCGTCACGCCTTTTTCATGGTCGTCGACACGCGAATCGATGGACGCGTCGAGGTCGCTGAACAGCTCGGCGATCGGCTCAATGGACTCATAGTGCACGCGGGTTGGCGCATAGAGTTTCTTGGCCGTGGCCAGGTCGCCTTTATTGATAGCGTCGGTGAACGCCTGGGTCTGGGTGACCAGTTCGCCGATTTCTTCGGTGACGTAGATCTTGTAATCCGACACCGGGCCCACCAGGTCCAACGGCGCAGTAGCGGCGAAGCTTGCCAGTGGCGAAAGGCTGAGTAACAACAACGCAATAGACGACTTCTTCATGGGAGACATTCCGCTCTGGTGTGTTTTAGGTCTTGGCAGGAGTTTGAGAGTGCGTTGCCGCGAGCAGCGTGCGCCCGATGAAATCCTTGGGGCCGGTGACCCCTGGCAAGGTGAAGAAATACCCGCCACCCACGGGCTTGAGGTACTCCTCCAGCGGCTCGCCGTTGAGCCGGGTTTGCACGCTGATAAAGCCTTTCTCCAGGTCAGCCTGGTAGCAGATGAACAACAAGCCCATGTCCAGTTGACCATTTTTGTTGACGCCGTTGGAGTAGTTGAACGGCCGCCGCAGGATCAGGTTGGCCTGGGTCTGCGGGGTGCGCGGGTTGGCCAGGCGGATGTGGGCATCGAGCTTGGTCAACTTGCCTTCAGGGTCCTTGCTGTAGTCCGGGACCTGGGTTTCATGCTGGCCGTCCATGGGCGCGCCCGTGGGTTTGACGCGGCCGATGATGCTTTCCTGTTCTTGCAACGGGGTGCGATCCCAGCGCTCGACAAAGTTACGGATGATGCGCACGGCCTGGTAACTGCCATGGGCGGCCCAGGCCGGTTCGTCGCTGGTGGGCTGTACCCAGACGATCTGGTCCATGGCCTTGTCATCGTTGGAGTCGGGGTTGGCCGAGCCATCGCGAAAGCCCAGGAAATTGCGCGCACTCTGCGCCGGCTCACCGGGTTTGGTCGGTGCCTGGGGCGGCACGCTGCCTTCTTGCTTCCAGCGCACCAGCAGCAGGTCGGGCAGGTTTTTGACGATGTCGCGCAGCGCGTGGATATTGGTGTCTGGCGTGTTGGAGCTGAACTGCAGGCTCAGGTCGCCGTGGCACTGCGCCGGTTCCAGCGCATCGTTGGGGAAACCGACCATGCGGCTCAGGCGCTTGGGTTTGGCCGCCGCGAGGCCGAAGCGTTCGTCGAACAACGACTCGCCGACCGATACGGTAATGGTCAGGTTATCCGGCGTGACCACCGGGCCAAGGATGCCGGAATCGGTAGGCGGCAATTTCGGGTCGACCTGGGGCACGGTGCCGCCGGTCATCAGGAACGCGATGCGCTCGTTGAGGGTGCGGAACAGGCGTTCCAGGTCTTCGCGGTCGCTGGCCAGTACATCGAACGCCACGACCATGCCGCAGGCCGGGCGCGGGGTGACGATGCCGCTTTGGTGCTTGCCGAAAAACGCTTGGTGGTCCTGGGTCTTGTCGCTACGCGGGGCCGTGGTGACTTGCTCGGCCGCTGCCGCCATCGCCGGGCAGCTCAGGCTGCTGCCGGCAATCGCAGCGCCGGTGGCCGCCATGCCCAACAGGACGCGGCGACGTTGGAGGTCAAACTGTTCTGTATCACTCATGTGTGCGGTCGTCTTCACTGCAGGCCGGAAAGGCCAAGGGCGGGGTCGATTCCATCGAGTGCAACGGCCAGTGCCTTGGCCTTATCGGCGATCTGCTTGCGCTGATCGGCTGTAACCTTGTCGTAGGTTGGGTAGCGGTCATTCACCTTGAGCCCGTCGAGTTCGGTGTCGAAGGCGTTGAGCGCGCTGTCGATAGCGGGCAACAGGTCGGCGGCGGACTTGCCCAGTAACGGGCGCATCAGGTCGACCACTTTGCGGGCCACCTCAAGATTGGCGGCAAAGCCGTTCAAGTCGATGTGGCTGTAGCGTTCCTCTTCACCGCTCGCCGCGCGAACGTCTGCCAGGCTGTCGAGGTTGCGTACCACAATGCTCACCAGTTGCTCTGGTGGCAGGGACTGGGCCAGTAACTGTTGCTTGAGCGTGGTGACGTCGGTAACCAGGCGTTGGGCGACCGGCGCCAGGCCATCAAGGCTGTGTTGCTGGAACAGGCTGTATTCCAGGCGATGGAAGCCGCTGAAGGCGGGGTCTTGCTCGCGCTTTTCAAAGTAATCGGCGCGGGCGTTGATCGCGTTATCCAATTCGGCCAGGCGCTGGGACGCCGGCGCCAGGCGCTGATACGCCTCACGGGCCGGCACATACAGTGCCTGTGCCTGGGCCAGATCACCGGCGGCGATGGCCTGTTGCAGGGCCGTCACCGCCTTGACCAGCGCACCGCTCTGGCCGCTCAGGTACACGCGAAACTCCGACAACGGGCCAATAAAGGCCACCATCGACGGCTTGGCCTTGGCTTGGGCGTCAGACTCTGCCGTGGGCGTGACATGCAAGGTGCCGCGCGGGTTGCTCAACAGGCCACAGGTAATGGCGTAGTCACCGGGCAACAGGTTGGCATTGATCACCTGGCTCAGGCCCGGGGCAATATTCTCCCGTTCTTCGACCACCAGCACGCCGTCGAGGATTTCCCACTCCACCGCACGGTCGGAGCGGTTGATGATACGAAAGCTTGCGCGCCCGGCCGGCACGGTGAGAGCGTTGGGCTCGCAGGCGTGACTGTGAATCGTGACCGCGATTTCATTGTGGTTGGTCTGGCGCTTGGTCGCGGCCAATTGCGAGGCGTAGTAGAACAGGCCACCGGCGGCGATCATCACCACCACCGAGCCGGCCACGCCCCAGCGCAAGGCGCGGGATGGCGGGGCCGATTGAGGGGTTGGGTTGGACAAGAGACGGTCCTTACTGGCTGGAAACGGAAGAGGTATTGGCAACGGGCTGGGTAGGGGCCGAGGGCAGGAAGAACATCACCAGGGCCACCACCAGGTAAATCAGATAGGCGCCCAGGGTGCTGACGGTCGGCGCCTCCTGGTAACCGAACATGCCGGCCAGTACCGAGCCGAGCGGGCTGTCCATGGGTAATGCAGCGCTGAAATCGAACAGCACGGTCTGCCAGTGGTTCCACACGCCGGCCTCGTGCAGGGCCTGCACCGAGTTGGCGAGAATGCCGGCCGCAACCACCAGGATGAACAGGCCAGTCCAGCGGAAAAATGCACCGAGGTTCAGGCGCATGCTGCCGGAATAAATCAGCAAGCCGACGACAATGGCCAGGACCAGGCCGAGCAGGGCGCCTATCGGAGCGCCTGGGCCTTCACTCTGCTGAAACACCGCCAACAGGAAGAACACCGTCTCCAGTCCTTCGCGGGCCACGGCAAAAAACACCATGGCGATCAGGGCAAACACCTGGTGCCTGGAGCCGGCCAACGCATGGTCGAGAGATTCATGCAGCGAGTGTTTAATCGAGCGCGCCACTTTGCGCATCCAGAACACCATGGAACTGAGAATACCCACGGCGACCAGGCCGACGACACCTTCAAACAATTCCTGCTGCTTTTGCGGGAACTCCGCACTGACCAATTCCAGGCCGCCGCCCACCAGCAGCGCCAGCGCGGCCGCCAGGAACACGCCGATCCACACCGCAGGCATCCACTGGCCACGCCCGGTCTGTTGCAGGTAACTGGCGATAATGCCAACGATCAATGCCGCTTCAATGCCTTCGCGCAGCATGATTAAAAAAGGAACGAGCATCGGGCACCCGGGCGCAACTAGTTAGGGAGCTAAGTTGTAACATAATGATACTCATTGCTAAACAAGAAATATTGACCTTTGCTGAACGTGGGCTGAACAGTGGTGGCGAAGCGCAACCGCCTTTATGATGCGGGGCAATCAGACCGCAGCCGGATAGCTCAACGCCCCATGTCGGAAAAAGACACCATCTCCATCCACCTCGTGCGCGAAGCGCTGTTGCAGAGTTGCGCGCCGGGAGCGGCCACCGTTGAGGCATTGAGCAAAGTCGGGATTGATCCGGCGTTGCTTGAGCAGCCCGACGCTCGCGTGGCGGCCACGGCCTATGCACGCCTGTGGCGCTTGCTGGCGCGGCGCAGGGACGATGAGTTCTTTGGCATGGACCCGCGCAAGCTCAAGTCCGGCAGCTTGGCGTTCCTGTGTCGCGCCGCCGTGGCGCAACCCAGCCTGGCAGCGGGCCTGGAAACCGGCCTGGGGTTTCTGTCGTTGATGCTGGAGCACATGCCAGCCCAGCTGGTGCGTCAACAGAGCCTGGCGGAAATCGTCCTGCTCGAACCTGAGCATGATCCCAAGCGTGCGTTTACCTACTTCACCTATTGGATGATCGTCCACGGCGTCGCCTGCTGGCTGGCAGGGCGGCGCATTCCGATCCTCGCCATCGAGTTGCGTTGCGCGCAGCCGGACTTCTGTGACGATTATCAGGTGATGTTTTCTGACAACCTGCGCTTTGATCGGCCACGCACCCGCATGATTTTTTCTGCCGACTGCCTGGACCTGCCGATCAAGCGCAGCCCGCAGGAGCTCCAACGTTTCCTGGCTCATGCACCGGCTAACATCCTGGTGAAATACCGCGACCCGGAAAGCCTCGCCACGCGCATCAAGCACGACTTGCGGCAGATGCCCCCCGACACCTGGCCGGAAACCGAGGGGCTTGCCGCCAGGTTGTGTATTTCTGCGTCCACACTACGCCGTCGCTTGGCGGAAGAGGGGCAGACCTATCAGGGCCTCAAGGACAGCGTGCGCAAGGAACTGGCGATTGTGTGGTTGGCCGAGCCGCAGATCAGTTTTGCCGAGATCGCCACGCGGTTGGGGTTTGCCGATGCGAGTTCGTTTTATAAGGCGTTTCGTAAGTGGGTGGGATCGAATCCGGGGCATTACCGTAGCCTGATTCTGGGTGAGGCCAGCTAAATCCCACACGAAAAAAAGCCCCGCGACCGAATGGACCGCAGGGCTAAAAATTGGCTGGATGCGACCAACCAAAGGAGCTCTTTACCTCACCGGTTGCTGGCGACCACCGTATCCGGCTGCCAGCCACCACCCAAGGCCTTGTAGATCGCCACGATGCCGCGATACAGATCCACTTCGGCCTGGGCCTGGGCGTCTTCGGCGGCCAGGCGTTCGCGCTGGGCGTCGAGCAGTACCAGGAAGTCCACGGTGCCTTCGCGATAGCGGATCGCCGCGAGGTCGGCGGCGGCGCGGCTGGATTCGCTTTGGCGGATCAGCGAGACCAGGCGTTGCTGGCGCTTGCCGTAATCGCTGAAGGCGTTCTCGGACTCTTCCAATGCCAGCAACACTTGCTGTTCATAGGTCGCCAACGCGCCATCGGCTTCGGCATTCGCGCCACGCAGACGCGCACGCACGCTGCCCAGGTCAAACGCGGCCCACGTGATGCTCGGGCCCAGGGACCAGGCATTCGCCGCGGCGGAGCCGATCTGCGAACCGCGCCCGGCGGTGAACCCGAGGAAACCGCTGAGGCTCACCCGTGGGAACAGGTCGGCCTTGGCCACGCCGATACGTGCGGTGGCGGCGGCCAGTTTGCGTTCGGCGCTGAGGATGTCCGGGCGTCGTTGCAGCAGTTGCCCCGGGTCGCCAATCGGCAACGCCTTGGCAATCGCTGGTAGGTCTTTCGGGCTCAGGTCCACGCTCAGTTTGTCGGGGCGCTGGCCGAGGAGGGTGGCGATGCGGTTGCGCTCGCGCACTTGTTCGGCCTGCAGTTGCGGCACGCTGGCTTCAACTGCTGCCAGGCGCGCGTCGGCACGTTCCACGTCGAGCTGATCACCGACGCCGGCATCACGCAGGCTGACGGTGATGGTGCGCGATTCCTGCTGGTTCTTCAGGTTGTCCAGGGCAATGCGTTCACGCAGTTGCGCTCCACGCAGTTGACCGTAGGCATCCACCAGTTCGGCAATCATGGTGACTTGCAGTTGGTACAGGTCGGCTTCGGCCACCTGTTGGTCGGCGTCGCTGGCTTCCAGGTTGCGGCGGATGCGTCCGAACAAATCCACTTCCCAGGCCATGTCCAGGCCCAGGTCGTAGCGCTCGCTGTTGACACGCTTGGTGGTCTGCCCGGGAATCTGGCCCTTGCCCACATCGCTGCTGGCGCGAGAGGTGACCACCGGCATGATGTCGTTGGCCGCGTCATCACGGATAGCCCGTGCCGCCCGCAGGCGGGCAAAGGCTACGCGCAAATCACGGTTGCCGCTCAGCGACTGGGTTACCAGCTGGTTGAGCGTGGGGTCTTCGAACTGCTGCCACCAGATGCCTTCGTACTTGGCATGGTCGTAGCTTTTGCTGTCGGCGGCGGCCGTGATATTGGCCGCCTCCAGTGGCTGGGTCTTGTAGTCCGGGCCTACGGCACAGGCGGCGAGCGCCAGCACCAACAGGCTCGGCAGGAATACTTTCACACTCATTGCTGTGTCTCCAGCTTCAAGGCCTTGGCCGCTTTGCGCGCTTCACTGCGCTCGACATAGCGACGGATCAGTACGTAGAACACTGGTGTCAGCAACAGACCGAAGAAGGTCACACCGATCATCCCGGAGAACACCGCCACGCCCATGGCATGGCGCATCTCGGCGCCGGCACCGCTGGAGAGCACCAACGGCACCACACCCATGATGAACGCGAACGAGGTCATCAGGATCGGCCGCAGACGCAGGCGGCAGGCTTCCAGTACTGCGGCGAGCGGGTCGAGGCCTTCCTGCTGTTTATCCTTGGCGAACTCGACGATCAGAATCGCGTTCTTGCACGCCAGGCCCACCAGTACGATCAGGCCGATCTGGGTGAAGATGTTGTTGTCGCCGCCCGAGATGATCACCCCGGTAATGGCCGACAGCAGTGTCATCGGTACGATCAGGATCACCGCCAGCGGCAGGCTCCAGCTTTCGTATTGGGCGGCGAGCACCAGGAACGCCAGCAGTACGCAGAGCGGGAATACGAACAGCGCGGTATTGCCCGAGAGGATTTGCTGATAGGTCAGGTCGGTCCACTCGTAGGTCATGCCGTTGGGCAGTTCATCTTTGAGCAGCTTTTCAATCGCGGCCTGGGCCTGGCCAGAGCTGTAGCCCGGCGCGGCGTTGCCGTTGATTTCTGCGGTGATGAAGCCGTTGTAGTGCATCACACGGTCCGGGCCCGAGGTGTCGCTGACCTTGATAAAGGTCGCCAGCGGGATCATCTCGCCTCTGTTATTGCGCACTTTCAATTGGCCGATCTGGTCGGAGTCCTGGCGGAACTGCTGCTCGGCCTGCACGTTGACCTGATAGGTACGCCCGAAACGGTTGAAGTCGTTGGCATACAACGAACCCAGGTAGACCTGCAGGGTGTCGAAGATGTCGCTGATCGCCACGCCGTGAGTCTTGGCCTTTTCGCGGTCGATGGCCGCGTCCACTTGCGGCACGTTCACCGTGTAGCTGGTGAACAGGCCGAACAGTTCAGGCACGCTGTGACTCTTGGCAATCACGTTCTGCACTTCTTTGTACAGCTCGTCATAGCCGAGGTTGCCACGGTCTTCGATCTGCAGGCGGAAGCCCCCGATGGTGCCCAGGCCTTGTACCGGCGGCGGCGGGAAGATCGCCATGTAGGCCTCTTCGATATTGGCGTATTGGCCGTTCAGTGCACCGGCAATCGCACCGGCGGACATGCTCGGGTCTTTACGCTCATCGAACGGCTTCAAGGTCACGAACACGATGCCGCTGTTCGGGCTGTTGGTGAACCCGTTGATCGACAGGCCCGGGAAGGCAATCGCAGCTTCCACGCCGGGTTGTTTCAGGGCGATCTCCGACATGCGCTTCATCACGTTTTCGGTGCGGTCCAGGCTTGCGGCGTCGGGCAGTTGGGCGAAGGCCACCAGGTATTGCTTGTCCTGGGCCGGTACGAAACCGGTCGGCGTGTGGGCAAACCCGAAGAACGTCAGCACCATCAAACCTGCGTAGACGAACAAGGCGATACCGCTGCCGCGAATCACTCGGCGCACGGTGCCTACATAGCCATGGCTGGCCTTTTCGAAAAAGCGGTTGAAGGGACGGAACAGCCAGCCCCCGAAGACCTTGTCGAGGAACTTGGAGAAACGGTCCTTTGGCGCGTCGTGGCCGCGCAGCAGCACAGCGGCCAGGGCAGGGGACAGGGTCAGGGAGTTGAACGCCGAGATCACGGTTGAGATCGCGATGGTCAAGGCGAACTGCTTGTAGAACTGCCCGGTCAAGCCACTGATAAAGGCGGCCGGAATGAACACCGCACACAGCACCAGCGCCGTGGCGATGATGGGGCCGGTCACTTCACTCATGGCTTTTTCGGTCGCCGGGAACGGCTCAAGCCCCAACTCGATATTACGCTCGACGTTTTCCACCACCACGATGGCGTCGTCCACCACAATACCGATCGCCAGCACCAGGCCAAACAATGACAGGGCATTGAGT
Organism: Pseudomonas sp. CCI1.1; assembly: GCF_034348165.1. NCBI lineage: Bacteria > Pseudomonadati > Pseudomonadota > Gammaproteobacteria > Pseudomonadales > Pseudomonadaceae > Pseudomonas > Pseudomonas sp. CCI1.1. Next base: position 1,366,250 of record NZ_CP133780.1, on the reverse strand, counting down.
GAGAACCCGAACAGGTGCATCACCGCAAAGGTACCGATCAATGAAACCGGCACCGCCACCAACGGGATGATCGAGGCGCGCCAGGTCTGCAGGAACAGGATCACCACCAGCACCACAAGGATCAGTGCTTCAAACAGGGTATGCACCACCGCTTCGATGGAGCCGCGTACAAAGATGGTCGGGTCATAGGCGATGCGATAATCCATGCCCGCCGGAAAGCTCTTTTTCAGCTCGGCCATCTTGCTGCGCACATCGTTGGAGATGTCGATGGCATTGGAGCCGGGACGCTGGAAAATCGGAATCGCAACGGCCGGCTGGTTATCGATCAGCGAGCGCAGCGCGTATTGGCTGGAGCCCAGTTCGACCCTGGCGATGTCCTTGAGGCGCGTGATTTCACCGTTGGCGCCGGCGCGAATCACGATGTTCTCGAACTCTTCTTCAGTGACCAGGCGGCCCTGGGTATTGACCGACAACTGGAAGCTGGTGTCACTCGGCGCAGGCTGGGCGCCCAGGGCACCGGCTGCCACCTGGCGGTTCTGCTCGCGGATCGCCGTGACCACATCGGTGGCGGTCAGGTTGCGCGAAGCGGTTTTGTTCGGGTCCAGCCAGACGCGCAGGGAGTAGTCGCCCATGCCGAACAACTGCACGTCACCGACGCCGCCCAGGCGGGCCAGTTCATCCTTGATATTGAGGATCGCGTAGTTGGACAGGTACAGCATGTCATAACGCTGATCCGGGGAGGTCAAGTGCACCACCATGGTCAGGTCGGGAGAGGCCTTGTCCACGGTAATACCGATGCGTGTCACTTCCTCCGGCAGCTTGGGCTGGGTACGCGTCACACGGTTTTGCACCTGCACCTGCGCGTTGTCCAGGTCGGTGCCCAGGGCGAAGGTGATGGTCAGGGTCAGCTTGCCGTCGGCGGTAGATTGCGAGGACATGTACAGCATGTTCTCAACGCCAGTGATGGCTTGCTCCAACGGCGCGGCCACGGTTTCACCGATGACTTTGGGGTTGGCGCCCGGGAAGTTGGCGCGCACCACCACGGTCGGCGGTACCACTTCCGGGTATTCGCTGATCGGCAGTTGGAACAGCGAGATTGCACCGGCAATCAGGATCAACAGCGACAGCACCGCTGCGAAGATCGGCCGTGAAATGAAGAACTTGGAAAAATTCATCTTGAGTCGTATCCCTTAACCGCGTGGAGTCGCGACGCTTGCGAGCTTGGGCGCGGGTTTTTCCGGCGCCACTTGCTCCAGGTTGCTGGCTTCAAGCGCTTGTCGTTGTTGGGCCAAGGCGGCGAGGGTTTCCTTGCTGGCCATCGGAATGGTTTCCGGTGCGACCGGCGAGCCAGGGCGCACGCGTTGCAGGCCCTTGACGATCACGGTGTCATCCTTGGTCAGGCCGCTGCGCACGATGCGCAAGCCTTCGATTTTCGGCCCCAGTTCCACCGCGCGATAAGCCGGCTTGTCGCCGTCCATCACCAGCACGAATTTCTTGCCCAGGTCGGTGCCGACGGCTTCGTCATTGATCAACACCGCCGAATAGGTGCCGCTGCCGACCAGCTTCAAACGCGCATACAGGCCAGGGGTGTATTCGCCCTTGCTGTTGTCGAACACCGCGCGGCCACGGATGGTGCCGGTGGCCGGGTTGACCTGGTTGTCGACGAAGTTCATCTGGCCCAGGTGCGGGTTGCCGGTTTCGTTGGACAGGCCCAGATACACCGGGGTGGTGGCGCCACGCCGGCCTTCACGGGCCAGTTCGGTGTACTTGAGGAATACACGCTCATCGGCGTCGAAGTAGGCGTAAACCTTGTCGGTGGAGACCACGCTGGTCAGCGCGGTGGTATCGGCGGTCACCAGGTTGCCGGCGGTGATTTCGGCACGGCTGACGCGGCCACTGATGGGCGAGGTCACGCGCGTAAAACTCAGGTTCAGCTTGGCCAGGTCCAACTGCGCCTGGATCCCGGCCATCGCGGCGCGGGCTTCCTGGGCGGCGGTGGTGCGCGAGTCGGCCAGTTCGGCAGAGATCGCATTGCTCTGGCGCAGGCGTTCGCCACGTTGCGCTTCGTTTTCGCTGCGGGTGGCGGCGGCTTTGGTCTGAGCCAGTTGAGCCTCCAGGCGGCGCACTTCGGCCTGGAACGGGCGCGGGTCGATCTGGAACAGCAGGTCGCCTTTCTTGACCAAAGCGCCTTCAGTAAAAGCGACTTGGTCAATCTGGCCGGACACCCGCGGACGAATCTGCACGGTTTCCGGCGCTTCAAGGCGCCCGGTGAACTCGTCCCACTCGTTGACCGGCTGTTCCAGCACCTTGGCCACGCTGACCTTGGCTGGGGGCATGGCGGCCGCTTGTTCGGGAGACTTGCCGCACGCGCTCATCACCACCACGGCCAAGATCGCCAAGGGGAAGCGCAAAAGTTTGAGTGACTGTTCCATGAGGTGCATCCGCCAATGTATTTGAGATGGGCGGATCATGCGCGGGGAGGTGCTAGGTCACGAATCGAATGAAGCAAAGGTAACTATCATTCGGAATGATATAAGCGCGGAGTCAGCCCTCTAGCATGGGGCTTTTGTTAGGGAGCTATCAATGTGATTGATGACAAAAGACTGTTGCAGCGAATGCATGGATGCAGCCCGAGTAGGTATCGATGGGCAGTGGTGTCGCTGATTCGGCCAGAAGCTAATGCGCATCACATGGCGCAGCTGTCAACTGAGAAGTCTGACAGTAGTTTGATTAATGGCGTTTGCGTAGGCTGATATTCATGCCCGGAGGGCTCTCGAAATGCCGAGCGTAGATTAATCAATCAGTTCAAGGAATTGAGCCATGAATAACACTAAACCCAGCGAGTCTTCTGGCGCAGCGAAGAATTCAAAGGTCGGCGCTGATTATTTTAACTTCATGTTTGCTCCTCCCTTTCCTATGGTAGAGGAATTTTGGAGGGCATTAGAGTTCCGCTATTATGAGTCGGACGATGGCGTTCTTATTCTTCGTGGGAGCCTTAATGAAGAGGAGACGGGGCGATTTGAGCTGCTCACCTTCAAGATGCCGCCACCTATAAAAGATGGCGAGCATGACGTAAGCAGGGATGAGGCAGGTGTTAATGCTACTTTTGCTTTACCGTCGCTCATCAAGGCGGACAGTGGGAAATTGAATATAAAAAGATTCAAGGACGGTGACAAAGATACCATCCAGGCTCAATTTTACCTGGCATTTGAATATGACAGTGTGGTCTATGATGTAGCCGGCCTAGCTTTGGTTCATGCAACGGCGGCTAGTTAAGATCACGGCGCCTCGAACGCATCGCCCAGAAAGTCGATCAAGGACCGCACCGACGGCATCAGCCCGCGCCTGGAGGGGAACACGGCGGTGATCACGCCTTCAGCGGGTTGCCATTCAGGCAATACGGCAATCAGGCGGCCATCGGCCAACTCGTCTTTCACGACGACTTGGGGCAGGTTGGCGATGCCCACGCCCGCCAGTGCTGCATTTTTCAGGGTCGACATGTCATCACTGACCAGGCGCGGCGTGTGCGCGACCTGGGCCGTCGCGCCGTCCGGCCCGGTCAGGTCCCACAGGTATTGAAGCAACGGGTTGCCCCAATGGATAGTCGCCAGCCCGGCAAGGTCAGCCGGTAGCGAGGGCAGGGGAGCGTCCTGCAAAAAAGTCGCGCTCGCCACCAGTACCTGAGGACTTTTAGCCAGTACCTTCATGACCAGCTCACTGCTTTCCAGCGGTGGGAAACACAGGTTCAAGGCCATGTCATAGCCTTCGCTGATGATGTCGACCTTGCGGTTGAAGCTCTTCACGTTCAGTTCGACGCTGGCGCATTGCGCCATGAATTGGGCGAGCATCGGCGCCACCCAGTAGTTGAGCAATGCGGTGGTGCAGCTCAAGCGGATCACGCCCCGCGGCTCTGATTTGTTGAAGGCAATCACATCTTCTGCTGACTCGGCTTCGGCAATCATCGCCACGCAATGGCGGTAATAGGCATGGCCGATATCGGTCACCTGGAATTGGCGCGTCGAACGCTGTATCAGCCGTGCCCCCAGCCTGGCTTCAAGCTGGCTGACCCTGCGGCTCAAGGTCGATTTGGGCAGGTTCAACGCTCGACCCGCCGCCGCAAACCCGCCGTGCTCGACCACCTTGGCGTAGAGGAAGAGTTCGTTGAGGTCGAACATGGGCAGTGTTCCATTTTTGAGATGCCCAAGCTTAATCCAAATCAGCCCTCACGTTGAGCGAATGTCAGCGCATTACTGATCAGTGCGTCAGTTCAGCGTATGACTGATATCCCGCAGGCGCGCGTCGCTCAGGTTGCCGGTGGATGCCAACAGGTGCAACTGGGCCATCAGGATCGCATAACGTTGTTGGGCCAGGCGTTGCTGGGTATCGGTGACTTTTTGTTGGGCATCCAGCACGTCGGTGTTGATGCGGGAACCGGCTTCGAAGCCGTGGGTCACGGCGGCAAGGTTGATCTGGCTAGAGTTCAAGGCCTGCTTGAGTGCCTGGTATTGGCTCATGCCGTTGGTGACTTGCAGGTAAGCCTGGCGCGCCTTCAGCCCGGCGTTGCGACGTGCATCTTCGACTTCGTCCGCCGCCTTGCTTTGCAGTGCATGGGCTTCGCGCACGCGACTGCTGGTGCGGCCACCGCTGTAGAGAGGAACGCTCAGTTTGACCCCGACCACGGTCTGGTTATAGCGGTTTTCCGGCAACGTCACATCGTAGACATCACCGCCGACAGAGGCGAAGCGGCCATGGGCGGCGATCAGATCCAGGGTCGGCAAATGGCCGGCCCGTTCCTTGTCGATGTCCATTTCGGCCAGGCGCTGGGCAATCTGCGCCGCCTGTACGGCAAGGTTGCCTTGTTGCGCGGTCGTGGCCCAATCATCGATGGCAGCGGGCACCGGGGCACTGAACTGCGGCTCTTTGCCTGACCACGGGCCTGCCTGTGCGGCAGTTAATTGGGTGAGCGTTTCGTTGGCAATGTCCAGTGCGCCACGGGCCGCCACCTGTTCGGCGAATGCCTGGTCGTACTTGGCCTGCACCTGGGCGAGCGCATTAGCGGTGGTGGCGCCGTCGGCCAGCAGTCGCTGGCTGCGCGTCTGGCTCTCGCGCAAGGTTTGTAGCTGTTGTGTGCGGGTGTTCAACAGTTCCTGATTGAGCAGTACGTCGAAATAAGCGCGGGCGACGCGCAGCATCAGCGCTTGGCGCGCCTGTTCGGTGTGCAGTTCACTGGCGCTGATCAACAGTTTGCTTTGGTCGTGTGCGATCACATTCTGCCAACGCAGCAGCGGCTGTGTGAGGACCACGGCGTAGGCGTTGGTGTTATTGCGGTTGCGATGATAGTCGGAGGAATCCTCGGCATCGACCCAGGCCGCGCCGCCGGTGACAGACAGGTCCGGCAGCAGGTTGGCACGGCTTTGCGGTTCCTTTTCTGCCGTGGCCAATTGCTGGGCCTGGGCGGCGGCGAACTGCATGTCGTGGGTCAACGCCTTCTGGTACAGCTGGTACAAGTCATCTGCCAACACCTGAGTGGGCGCGCAGGCGAGTGCCAGCCAATACAGCGGCATGAGCAGCGGGGTGGTGTTCAGATGCAGGCCTGGAATACGCAAGGGGTGTGCTCCACTGAAAGATTTATCGACTGATGTGGCTTCTGCGCATCATCAGCACCATGGGAATCCCGATGGCCATCACCGCTCCCAAGGTGCCGAACAGCATGCTGAACGCCAGCATTTGCCCTTGTTCGCGCGCTTGCAGGTAAGGCATCAGGGCCAGGGCTTGTTGATGGCTCGCCAAGCCCAGGGAAAGAAACAACGGGTCGGTTTCCACACCTCCCCAACCACTGGCCACCAGGCTCGATTCGGTGACATGCTCGGAGAGCAGGCGATAGCGTTCCCACGAGAACCGTGTGAGCAAGGTGGCTGCGATGGCGATGCCCACGCTGCCCCCCAACTGGCGCATCAGGTTGAGTACGCCTGAGGCGCCGGAGATCAATGTCAGCGGCAGGCGACGCATCGCCAGGTTGGTCAGCGGCACGAAGATCATGCCCAGCCCCAGGCCGCGGATCACCAAGGGCCAGTACAGCGAGTCGGGGTTACTGTCGAGAGTGAACTGGGTGTGCAGGAACATCGCATAGCAGTACATGACAATGCCCAGGGTGACGAACACACGCTCGTCGATCTTGTTTTCCTGGGACAGCTTGCCGATCACCAAGGTGCTGATGGCGCTGGCCACCGCCCCAGGGAAAATCACCAACCCGCTCTGGTAAGCGCTCTGCGCCAGCAGGGTCTGCAAGAACAGCGGCACCATGAACAACGTGCTGTACAGCCCGAAGCCCACGCAGAACGCGCAGATGCACCCCATCAGGAATTCGCGGTTCTGGAACAGCGCGACGTTGACGATCGGGTTGGCCACACGCCGCTCCCACCAGAAGAAACCCACCAGGCTGAAGCTGCTGAGCAACAGGCAGGCCACGGTCCAGTTGGACGCCATCCAGTCCCAGTGCTCGCCGCGCTCCAGCAGGATCTGCAGGCTGCCCACGCCTAGCGCCAGCAAACAAAAGCCGCTGTAGTCGACACTGGAAGGTTTTTGTTCGTTGGGCGAGTCGTTGATGCACAGCCAGCACAACAACAAGGCCACGGCACCGATCGGCAAGTTGATCAGGAAGATCCAATGCCACGACAACGTGTCGATCAGGTAGCCGCCGACGGTCGGACCCAAGGTGGGCCCCATCATCACGCCCACGCCGTAAAGCGCCATGCCGCTGCTGACCTTTTCCTTGGGGAACACGTCGTAGATGATTGCCTGGGAAATCCCCAGCAACCCGCCGCCCGCCAGGCCTTGCAGCACCCGGAACGCGACCAGTTGCCAAAGTTCGGCAGACATCGCGCAACCCAACGATGCCAGCACGAACAGCGCGGTAGAGACCAGGTAATAAGTCCGCCGGCCGAACCACGCCGACAGCCAGCCACTGACCGGCAGAATCACCACGTTGGCCACCACATAACCGGTGGAGACCCAGGAGATTTCATCCACCGACGCCCCGTAGGTGCCCATCAGGCTGGGAATCGCTACGTTGACGATGGTGACATCGAGCAGCTCCATCATCGACACCAGCGTGACGGTCAGCGCAATCAGATAGGGCGACTTCATAGCGTGTGGCCGGTGTCGTCAGGTGCGGCCACTTCGACAAACGCGCTCATGCCCGGGCTCAACAGCGGCTTGTAGTCATCCGGCACATCGTGGAGCGCGATGCGTACCTGCACGCGCTGCACCACCTTGGTGAAGTTGCCCGTGGCATTCTCCTGGGGCAACAATGAGAACTTGGCTCCGGTGGCCGGTGCCAGGCTTTCGACGACGCCGTCGAAGGCGTGCCCGGGGAAGGCGTCCACGGTGACACGGGCAGTCTGGCCCACGCGCACGCGGCCCACCTGGGTCTCCTTGAAGTTGGCGGTAATCCACAGTGCGTCGGTGGCGATCAGGCTCATGAGTTTTTGGCCAGCGACCACAAACTGGCCGGGTTCCACCTCTTTTTTCGAGACAATGCTGCGCATCGGCGCGGTCTGGCGGGTGTCGTTGAGCTGGATCCTGGATTGTTCCAGCTCCGCTTGCGCGGCCGCGATCCGATAGTCCTGCACCTTGAGTTCGGCTTTGTTGGCCAAGGTACTTTGAGCGGCGGCCTGGGCGTTGCTGCGCGCCACTCCCTGGGCGTGGCTGAGGGCGTCGAAACGCGCCTTGGCCACTTCCAGGTCCTGGGTGCTCAGCACGCCTTGGGCGCCGAGGCGACGGGCACGCTGGTAGTCGTTGCGCGCTTGCTCAAGGTTGGCGCTTGCTTGAGCCAGGGCCGCCTGCGCGGCCTCGCGCATGGCCACCGCGCCGAGCACCTGACTGTCCAGCGCGCCCGGCACGCCTGCGCGCCCGGCGGCGGCGAGCAATGCTTGCCACTGTGCTTCGCGCTGCTGCAACTGATAGCGGTACTCGCTGTCGCGGATCTGAAACAGCAGGTCGCCGCTTTGTACCCTGACGTTGTCCACCACCGGCACACTGATCACCACGCCCGAAAGCTTGGCCCGTACCGGGATGATCACCCCGTCGAGTTCGGCGTTGTCGGTACTCACGTAAGTGCTGGAATACTGCCAGCGCTGCCAGCCCAGAATCAGCAACCCGCCGACCACGACGCCACACAGCGTCAGTTTTATCAACTTGCCTTTGGTCATGTGGTACTCCCTGTCGATGCGCGTTGAGGTCAAGCAGGCTCAGAAACGGTGTGGACCTCCCGCGCAGGACGGCTCACCGTCGGCTGAGCCTTGTCCAGCAGGAACTGATGCACGCCATTCCACAGGTCAATCCGTGAGTTGATTGCGGTTTTCGCACTCTCGACCATGTGCAGGTGTTGCGCGGGGCTGGTGACGATTTCGGCGATGATGCGTTTGGCCGCCGGGCCGTGATCGTCACCATCCATCTCGATGTGGCGCTTCAAGTAATACGTGAGCATCGGTACATCGCGTTCACTGACCGACCATTGCGACAGCAGGCGACCAAACATGTCGGGGATAATGTCTTCACGCCCGAAGAAGAAGTACGCCAGGACCGCTTCGGTGCTGCCGTGTTGTGCAACATCGAGGGTCTGGCACATGAACACTTTGGCGGCCGTCGGAATCTGCGCGTCGTTGAGCGCCTTAGCCAGAGGCACCTTGGCCTGGATGGCGGCCAGGAAGCAGCGGAATACGCTGCTGTCGGCGCCGATTTCATCCATGGCGGCGAGGTACAGGTCCAGGTGGCTGATAAAACCGCCCGCGGGGTGCTCGTCGGTCTCTTCACCCACCACGATTTCGTTGATCAGGCGCGCGGCGGTGATGTGGACCGGCGGTACCCAGGGCAACTCCACGCACGTGAGGTCGCGCTGGATACGCTTGAGCAAGGTCATGAAGTCCCAGACGGCGAACACGTGAAACTCCATCAGGGTGCGTACATCTTCTACGCTGCGGATACTGCCGAACAGTGGGTGACTGAACAGCTGTTCGCGCTCGGTTTCAATGTGGCTGTCGATATCAAAAGGCATGCGTGCTCCTGCGGCCTGAAGGGTCAGGCCCAAAATCCATCGGAAATTAAGGGTGTGTGTCGTTTACCGTGTTTGTACGATAAGGATGGCGACCGGTGGCGTACCGGAAGGAGCGCACAAAGTGCTTTTCCAGCAGGTATTGCCGGCTTTCGTACCATCCCGCTTCCAGCAGTTGACGGTGTACCTTGGGCAGTCGCCAGCAAGGCACCGCGGGGTAAAAATGATGTTCCAGGTGAAAGTTCGAGCCCGCGTGCAGCCAGGTGTTGAGACGCGAAGTGCGTGAACGCGCTGGCGGCAACAGATGGCCTGTGTCGAAAGCATGTTCCTGATAAGCGTTGACCGCCGACAGCAGGAACGCCACCGCCAGGCTCAAGGAAAACCCCAACAACAGGCCGTCGACTAGCCAGATAGCCAGCCCATACAGGCTGAGCCATACAACCTGGCAGGCGATATTGCAGCGGGCCAGCCATTGCACTTGCGCCGAACTCAACGGCAGCGCCGAAGGATTGACCAATGGCCCGAACGCCAGGCGCCAGGTGGTCTGCAGATAACGCAGGGTGGCAATCAAGCGCGACAGGGTGATGCGGCTCGCCAGTGTGTGATAACGCGAAAAGAGCTGGTAGTCCGGGTCTTTCGCGCTGTTGCTGTACCGGTGGTGTTGCCAATGGTCGACGAAGTAACCGGTCACACAGAACCCCGGCAGCAGCGAACTGGTAGCAATGCCCAGGTAGCAACTGCGCATGGGGTTCGCGCTCAGGTTGAAGTGGAAGCCTTCATGCCCAAGGATCGCTTGCAGAAATAACCCATATCCCGCCAATACCACCAATGGCAAACACACCAGCGTCCACAGGGTGGAGGCTGTGTTGGCCACCCACACAAACAGCGCGAGTGGCAGCAGGTACAGGCTCAAGGTGTAGGCGATGATCAGCAAGGATTCCCTCGATCGGGCCTTGAACAAGGCACGGTCGAGTCGGACCTGGGGCTTGGGGTGTAAATGGCTGGCCATTGGCGAGGGCTTACTCGATCAGTTCAGGGTTGAGCACCAGATGACCGCCACGCGTGAGCGTACGCAGGCGCATGGCGATAAAGGCATCGACCACGCTCGGCACGCTGCGCGCGGTGTACATGGCCAGCGTGCCCATGAACGTCAGCCCCCGGTTGCGCAGGCCATTTTTCTGGCAGGCGCGCACCAGGCCGTTCGCGGCGGCATCCAGTTTTTCTTCCAGGGACAGCAGGGTCTTGTCACCCCACTTGAAGGTCACCAGGCGTTTGACCGACAGGCCCACACGCTGCGCGGGCAAGTGGATCGCCGTGTCGATGAACCCCGGGTACACCGTGACCACGTCAAGCTTCCCGCGATACTGCATGCGCAGCACATCCGAATAAGCGCTCAGCGCCCGTTTGCTCGCAGCATAGGCGGCCACGTAGGGCGCATTCACCAGCGCGAACAATGAGGACACGTTGACCACTTTGCCGCGCTTTCGCAGTAGCCCCGGCAGGAACCCCGAAGTCAGTTGCCAAGGCGCGAACAGGTTGACGTCCACTGCGCGGGTCACCTCATCGGTGACCCCGGTTTCGCCGCGTTCCAGTGTCAGGGTGCCGGCGTTATTGACCAGAATGTCGATGTCGCCGAAATCGGTGCTGATAGCGCTGATCACGTTGGCCACGGCGTGGCGGTCACACAGGTCGACTTGATAAAACGCGTCCAGCAGGCCGCTGTCTTGCGGTGCGAGGATATCGAGGCCAATCACGGTGGCGCCCAGTCGCTTGAGCTTGCTGGCCGCGGCGAAACCCAGGCCGCGCGCGGTACCGGTGATAACAATGGTTTTTCCGAGCAGGTTCATGAGTGCGCTCCGGTCATGCTGAAGGTTGATGCGGACAGGTAGGTGTCAAGGTTGGTCGCCATCGAGATCCTGGCCGGTGGATGAAATTGCAAGCCGCGGCAGGCCATCAGTCCGTTGGAACTCAGGTTGCTGGTGATGAACGCCATCCCGCCCAACATGGCGTGGGCCTGGTCGGAGAGCTGGGCAAGCCGTTGCTCGATGCCATAACGCACCAGCAGCAGACGGGCCAACACGTTAGGCAAGTCCTGTGGGTTACGCTCGATATCCAGGGCCGCGCCTTCCAGGGCACTGATCGCCAATTGCAGGTCGGCTGCCAGGTCCACGCGGTGATGCGCGGTCCAGCGAGCGGCGTCTGTGACCGACTCGATCAGGCTGGCGCAGGCACCCACATAAGATGCGCAGATCAACAGTTCGAACCAGATGAAACCCACGGTTTGCACGTCGCCCAGTTGGTGCGTGTAACCGGCGGAAAACACCATGCGCTCGGGCACCAGCACTTCGTTGAGGCGTACTTCGATGCTTTCTGCGCCGGCCAGGGCGCTGTTCTGCCAGAAAGGATTACGGCTGATGCCCGCTGCAGTGGCCGGAATCAATGCGACCATCAGCTCTTCGCCACCAGGGGTTTGGCGGATATAGCTGGCGGTGAGCAAGTCCATCGACTGCCCAAGGCAGCAGGGCTTCTTGCTGCCGCTGAGTAACACCCCGTCTGGGGTGTGCACTGCCTGCATGGCCGAGTCGAGAATGCCCGCTCCGGAGGTGCCCTCGGCAAACCCCGAAGACAGCAGCAAGCGGTTTTGCGCGACGGCGGCCAGCAACAGGCCTTCGGCGCCGCCGCCGTTTTGCGTGAGTGCCAATAGGCTCGCCACGGAAAACTGGTGCATGGTGCTGGCCACCGCCAGCGAGGGCGAGCGGGCGCCCAGGGCGATCTGCACATGCACCGCGTCAAGGATGTTCGCGCCCAGCCCGCCGGCTTCACGGTTGACCAGCAGACCTACCGGGCCATGTTGCTTGAACAGGGCGATGACCTCGCTCTGTGGCGCTTCGCGCTGGGCACTCGGAATGGCCGCCAAACGCTCGTCAAAACCCGGGGCGTAGCGTTCAAGCAAATCGCGTGAGCGATTGAGTAACGACAGTGACATGGTTCAGGCCTTCAAGTAGCTCGCCGGAAACAGGCCGGTGATGATCGAGTGGATGTTGTCCCGGATAGCTTGTTTAGCCACAGGGTCGAGCATGTCCGCGAGCATCGGCAGGCCCAGGTCGAAGCGTGATTTAAAGGTGATGATCGCGTCTTTGCCATCCGGCAAGACGTGCCAGGTGCCGGAGAAGTGATCGACGTCGCCGGCCATCTGCTCGAAATGAATCTCTCGGGTGTCGGCATTGAAGGTGTCACGCTCCTGCCACTTGAGAATGCCGCTGTGGAAGTTGACCTCCCAGGACGTGAACGACACCTGGTCGCTGACCTTGTTGATGCTGATATTGCGCACCGATTCGCAGAGCTCGACGTAGTTGCTGAAATCGCTGATCACCGCAAATACTTCATCAGCGCAGGCATGGGGGATATGGGCCTGCACGTTGACTTCTTGCATGGGGGAAAACTCCATTTAAAGGGATGGCATCGAAGTGGTCAGCGCCTGGGCGAAGCCTTCGATCAGCCAGTTGCAATCCTGGGCCGTCAGCAGTGGCGACGGCGTGAGCCTTAGCACCCGGTGGTCATTGAGCGAGTGGCACACAATGATGCGTTGCTCGATCAGCGCCATGACCATGTTGGCGGCGATTGAGGCCTCGGCGAATTCAAAGCCCAGCAGCAAGCCCGCGCTGCGCAGTTGCACGCGTTCGGCCAAGCCCTGTTGCTGCAACAGCGCGCTGAAGCGGGCGTGCAGGTCCTGGCCGAGCAGGCGGGCACGCGTGACCAGGTCTTCTTGCACCATCACTTGCAGCGTGGCCTGCACAGCCGCCATGGCCAGCGGGTTGGCGCCGAAGGTCGAGGTATGGACCGTAGGGTTGCGATTGAACGGCGCGTAGATCTCGGCGCGGGCCACCATGGCGCTCACCGGTACGCAGCCGCCGGACAGGCTTTTACCCACCAGCATGATGTCGGGCACCACCTGTTCCTGATCGCAGCCCCACCAATAGCCGGTGCGACCCAGGCCAGACTGAATTTCGTCGATAATCAGCACGGCGCCATATTGATCGCACAGTTGGCGCACGCGCCTGAGGTAGCCGGATGGCGGCAGGATCACCCCCGCTTCGGCCTGGATCGGTTCGAGGATCACACAGGCCTTATCCGGCGATGCGCGCAGTTGCTGCTCCAGCGCGACGCTGTCGCCAAACGGCACGAACTCGCTGTTGCTGAGCAACCCGCTGAAAGGCTCTCGGTAGCTCTCGCGGCCAGTGACCGCAAGGGCGCCGAGGGTCTTGCCGTGGAAGCCTCCGAGCGTCGACAGCGTGCGGCGGCAACCGTTGAGGCGGGCGAGTTTCAAGCCGGCTTCGGTGGCCTCGGCGCCCGAGTTGCAAAAGAACACATAGTCAAGGTCACCCGGGCACAGTGCCGCCAGAGCGTGGGCAGCAAAGGCCTGTTGTGGGTTGAGCAACAACTTGCTGGCCAAAGCGTTTTGCTGCAGTTGCCGAGTAACCGCTTCCACGACGACCGGGTGGCCGTGCCCGAGGAAAAACACGCCATAGCCGCCTGCATCCAGGTATTGGCGGCCTTGCTCGTCGTAGATGTAGACGCCACGGCTGGACTGCTCGATTGGCAGGTTCATCAGCGACGCGAGGCGTGCGTAGCCTGAGTTGACGTGCTGGCGTAGGTATTGGTCGACCTGTGCGGCGTCGAGAGTAGGTTCGATAACAGTGTGGTTCATGCCACGCTCGCTTCTGTGGGCGTTGTCACCGGCTGCTTGAGCATGCGCGTCAGAGCCCCCAGCTTGGGCGCCAGGTGGTTGAGCGAGAGCAGCAACTCACGGCTGACATCGCGTTGGCTGAATGCCGGCTCGCCGAGTAACTGCGGCAATGAAGTGGGCAGTGGCGTGCGCAGGCAGGCATAGCGGCACAACTGGGTGGCACGGGTCAGGGCGGCCTGGATATTGCCGCTCAGCGCCGGTAGAAATACCGGGCGGATCAACCGTTCATAAATGTCCGGCGCCATGCAGCGTGGCCGTGTGAAGGGTTGTTTCTGGGTGTCCATGGACTGGCACATCAGGTCCAGCAGACCCGTCAGATCCAGGGCCTGCGGGCCGCTTGTGAGAAAATAATCGTCGCCGATCAAACGCTGGTGCAGCGCGTTGGCGATCGCTCGCGCCGCGACGTCACGGGCGATCAGGTCGACATAGCCAGCAGGCGGGCAGGGCACGATGGGCAGCACGCCAGACATCATCAGCCCCATGGTCATATGGAAACCCTGGAAGTTGGGCATATGCCCGGTGCTGGCGTCGCCAATAATGATGGACGGACGAAAGATCGACACGTCGATGCCGGCCGAGCGCACCAGGGTTTCGGCCTGGCGCTTGGCGACTTCGTAAGGCGTTTCTGCTTGTACGCCTTCGTAATAGTCGCAGGGGTGAGTAAAGGCGGTGCTGATGTGATACAGCGGCACCTTGGCGTGCTGCACAAAGGCCACGACGTTTTCGGTGCCGAGGTAGTTCACCGAAAAGATCTGGTCGATATCACCGTCCAGGCGCGTCACCGCCGCGGCGTGGATCACCCAGTCGACACGCTCAACCAGCGCCGCATAAACGTCGCTGGCCAAGCCCAGGTCAGCGCTGCAAATATCACCCTTGAGCACTTCCACTCGGGGATCGCGGATACGGCTTTTGCGCGCCAGGCAGACCAAGTGAAAGTCCTCTGCCAGGCAGTCGATCAGTGACTCACCGAGCACCCCTGAGCCTCCAGTGAGAAGGACGGTTAATTTTTGCTGTGCTGACATGTAGGGCGCATCCTGCGGATTCATCGAAAGAATTCATGGTGCGTTTCGCCGAATCGCAGGCACAGGTGCCCCGGGCGAACACTCTTCTATTCACTTTCGGTGGCGCTGAGGTGCTCTGGGAGCCTGTGCTCAGCGCTTAACGTGGTCGCGAATAAGATGCGATTGATATTGGCGTTTTGATATCAGCGCGTCTTGAACGAAACGCTTGTCTTACGCAAAACCTCGGCGGCGGTGCGCGGCGTCATGCCAATCATGCGGCGCATCATGCGAGCCAGATGCGCCTGGTCGGAGAAGCCGCCGTCGGCAGCGGCGTCCGACAACGTCGACCCACCGGCGAGGGATTTGGAGGCGCGCTCCAATTTGTTCCAGATGATCCATTGGGAGAGGGAAACACCCATCTGGTGGGTGGCGACGCAGCGCAAGCGCGGGCTGGACAACCCCACCGCTTGGGCTGCGCGACTGACGCAACCAGGGCCGTCGCGGTCAAGGCGCAAAATATTCAGCGCTTTGTAGAGCCTGTGGTCGATCGGCGGGGTAATTGCCAGCAGCCGCGAGAGGGCGTCGACAAAGTGCGACAGGGACGTGCTACGGCGAAAACACTCCAGCAGTTCGTCACTGGCCAGGGCGATGCCATCGTCTTGCAGCAACGCATTGAGCGCACGGCCCAACGCCGTGTCCGGGCTGACATACAAAAATGCCACCGGATGACTTTCGGCCACGGCACGGTGTTCGACGTTGGGACCGATGATCACGCCTGCCGCACGGATCACTTTTCCCGGCAGCTCCAGGGTGGCGGGTTGGCCTACGCCGATGCACAGTTGGATGGCGACATGGGAGTGAGCAGTGTTTTGATCCGCACGGCCAATGTAACCGGCCCATGAGTCGCCAAAAGTAACGCTGCCATCCCACATTTGAAGTCTTCCTTGACGTGTTGGGTGATTGTTCGACGCGTGCAGGGTAGGCCTGCGAAGGGCTGGATTCAAGCGTCACGCGCGGTGCCCTGCGCTTTTAGGATCTCAAGCATCCGATGAACCTAAAATCGCTCAGGCCGGCCTTGAAAATCTATCGTCGCGAACCGATGATAAGAAAATGGCAATTCGCCATCAATGATCAAGGATAGTCATCATGTCGGATAACAAACACATCACCCACCCTGCGGATGCCAAGCGGATCGACGTCAATGATCCAGACGAGATCAGAAACTGGTGTGCTTCGTTCAAATGCACAGAAACGCAGCTCAAGAACGCGGTTGCGGCGGTCGGCACGTGGTCGCACCACGTACGAGACTATTTGAACAAGTAAAAGAACGGGCGAGCCCGAGCAAGGCTCGCCATCTTTTCGTTGCACAGTGAGTGCATATCAAGCCAACGGTTGCCTCACAGCGCAAACCCTTTCCTCGCTTTCACTTTGCATGGACATCACTGCATCAACGCCTATGCGCTTGAAGTTCCGGTTAGGTCGTTGAAAAGTTACCGTAGTGTAAATTCAGAATTTTCTATAGAGGGTGCCCCTCCGTGGTATCAGTAAATAAATCAACCCGCCCAACAACACTCTATCGATATCGCCCACTGGGTTCAGACCTAGTCAAAAGAGAGCTGGACGCTATCTTCAGCAGCTATTTGTATGCTCCCCGCTTTGATCAAATGAATGATCCAATGGAGGCGATGATCGAGTACCCTGCTGAAGATCGATTCGCGTTCTTGATGCCAAAAGATTTTTTAGAGTTTTCAAAGAAAACGCTCAGCGGCACGGCTGCGACCGCAAAAAAATCAAGCTTAATATCCATGTCAAGCACCCATTTGGATTACCCCCTGTGGGCGTACTATGCAAGCAATTTTGCAGGCTTTTGTCTGGAGTTTGATACGCAGGAATTAGCCCTCGGCGATCTGCAAGAAACCCCACTGCTGCCTGTTGTATATGACTCAAGCGCTCCTCCTCAGTTGACATTTGAACTGATTGCCATTTCTGAAACAATGGATTTGATCACTAAACGATTAATGCAAAAGAGACAGGAGTGGCAGCATGAAAAAGAGTGGCGGTATCTTGCTGGAAAAGAGGGCCGAAAGCTTTATACCGATCCTGCACTGAAACGAATTTACCTAGGGCCGCGCATTACGCAAAAAACGAAGGCTCGGATTCTTCATAAGATGAAGAATCGCCCAGTGGAAATTTACCAAGGCTCTGTGCAGGGCCTCGAGGTTGAGTTCAAGTGCATCCAGGAAAGCGCTCCCTGGAGTGAGTGCGAAAGAACCGGAGCCGGTAAATTCGACCCCCAATTAATCCGTTCATGCGAGGATGAGTTGCGTGCTGTTCTTGGTGATAAATTCAATGTTCTTGAGAAAAAATGTCGGGAACTCAGCGAACATCCAAACCTAGAACAAATAGATGAAATCCGTGTGACCGATGGAAAAACCATCGTCTGCGTAACCGGAACATATCGCTTAAGAGGCGGGCATGATGTCTCTGCCAGCCACTGGTTTGATGCAGATATGAATCGACTGCCTTAAGCACGAAACCCGCGCCTCAAGGCTGCACATTTATTGGGGCGCGGTGAGTCAGAGTAGGGCTAACATGCGCGGATGAGACTGCTCCTAGCTGCGTTAGCCAGATATCAGGGGCTACCGAGAAAATCTGTTTAGGTTCGCAATTTATTCCGCATCCGAGCCATCTAAAAAACTGCTCTAACAGGTTTAGCAAGGGGCTACAGGGCGGCTCAGGATGGATAATAGCGCTTAAAGCGGTGGAGCATATGCGAAACCCCGATGGACTAATATTTAAGAAAGGAGAAATATGATGTCAGAGCTTGGAAGGCTAAAAGCTAAATTTAAAGCTATGAGCTGGTCAGGGCGTTTCTATAGTCTTTCTTGCGGGGTTACAGTGCTGGGAGTACTGTTGTCAGCGGTAATGGGTGTTGCAATATTAAATAATGCCATTTTGATTGCCTCTCTAGGGTTTGTTGTTGGTTTTATGTTTGTATGTTTGCGCATCTATCTCTGGTTTATCTCTGTGTGGGATAAGCCGTTTGGTAAAACCCCTATTGTCCTGCTGCACCTGTTAGTATTGCTGATGTCAACCGTCATTTCAAGATTGATTGTGGCGGAAGCCTTGGGTGTGCCACCGCAATCATTTGATATTACGGTCGGCTTTCTAGTGCTTGTCTTTTATATGCCTGCATGGCTGCTCTTGGGAGCCTTTATATTTACGCTGCTTGGTGGCCTTCTTTTAATCGGTGTCGGGCTGGGAGCGTTGCTTTTATTTCCTCTGTCTATTATTGCAAATCTGTTGAATGCTTTTAATCTGCAGCCGTACCTGCGCAATGCATGGAGTAAAGTAGCGCCAGCCAGGCTCAGCTTTATCGATGTACAGGGGCATTCGGTGGGCGCACTGTTGAGCGGTGTCATTCTGATTAACCTATATGGAACGCTCGTTTCTGATGCCCAGCCGTGGGTTTACTCCTCGGTCAGACTGATAGCGTTTCTTAGTGACTTTCAGCCTGCCGTCAACTATCCCGGCATACAAGCGGGTGAACGTGCCCATCCGTTAGATAACGGTTTCATCGCCATAGCCAAGGAATTGGCTGATAAGAGTATTGAAATCGAAGTAAAAAAACAGATTGAAGACTTCGAGCATCCGCAAAGCCACCCTGTCACCATTTCCATTCCTTCGATGAAACAGCTGACTGATCCCTTTATCCATCGCGTGGAGGACTATTTAACCACATCGCCTAGGCCCGGACGGCCCGGCTGACCGTTAGACGACGTTAAAGCTGACACGGATCTTGTCTGCCAGCACCATTAACAGGCCGGCGTAACATGATTAGCAAAGGCTATCCGGATGCCCAAAAGCATTTTGACTGGGCTCTAGGACAATGTTTTCAGGTCGATAACACGTTTGTTTGCCCCCACTTTTGCCCCCATTCATACCGAGTGTGCGAGTGATCGCAAGTGGCGATCTCCGACGGACTTCGCTATTCCTGGCCAGTTAAGCCGTTGGGCCAGGTCGCTGATCAGTCGTTAGGCAAGTGCAACTGCACTTCCATGGCGTCATGAAGGAGTCTGACGACCTCGATCACGTCGTCGTTTGTCACACGATAGAACACGATATGGCGTGGGCTTTTGACTGTTCCATGGGGGTGTTTGGTCTGCTGGCGTGAATAGATGAGGTGATAGCTGCGAAGGCCCGGTGCAAGTTCATCGCGGTCGTGGCTGCCAATGGGATAAGGCGTGTCGGCAAGCGCTTGCAGCGCCGCGAGGATCAGCGCCTGGTAGCGCTGGCGTGCTTGATCGCCGAACTGCGTCTGGGAGAGCCTAAGGATGTCGACAATGTCGGCACGAGCCGCGTTGGAGATCCTATACTGCGGCATGCTCAGTGTTTCTCTCTCGCTGGGAGGGTTGCCTCCAGGCTCAAGCTCTCGAGGTAGTGCTCCAGATCACCCTCGTTCACCTGAGTAAAGCGCCCGTGCTCAAGATCCATGATGCCGATCGAGGTCGCCTGACGCAGTGCCTCAATTTTGGCGGTGTCTTCGGCGACGCGCTGCTCCAATAAACGTAAACCTTCTCGCATCACTTCGCTGGCATTCTGATAACGGCCGGACTGCACCAAGTCATGGATAACCTGTTCCTGGTGAGGGGTGAGCACAACGTTTCGCGTCGCCATAACTAGCTCCAGTTCTGTGCAAACAGGTACTTTTGATGTTGGCATATTATGCCAATTTCGCTCAGGAGAATAGCTTGGGGCCGACATCCGGCGATCAGGTGACGGCTGACTCGGCGCCAATCAGCAAGGTTCAAAGTCATCCTTCCATAATGAAAGCAACCGGCAGATTGATTTGAAGATTGATATGCCTGACTGTGCGTGGGAGGAGGCGTGCGATGTGTGCTTCTCGATCCGCCCTGAAATCGATCGGCATGTTCGATGCCCATCAATATTTGCGTTTAGAGGCATCAAGAGAGGTTCCAATGCCCTACGAGTTAGAAAATCGCCTAGTGATCGGCGTCGCTTCCAGCGCTGTGTTTGATTTGCTGGCATCGGACGCAGTGTTTCAGAGTCAGGGGGAGGAGGAATACCGCAAGTTTCAGCAAAAAAATCTTCACGTCCCGCTTCCTAAGGGGATAGCGTTCCCCTTCATCAAGCGCTTGCTGTCAGTGAATGACCTGAGCGTCGATCCTACGGATCCGCTCGTCGAGGTGATACTTCTTTCGCGCAATGATCCCGACACTGGGCTGCGCGTACTGAAGACTATCGAGCACTACGGGCTTGGGATGACAAGGGCGATTTTCATGCAGGGAAAATCTCCTTATGAATACATACCAGCACTGAATATCGCTTTATTTTTGTCGGGTGACAAAAAAGACGTGGAAGCGGCTATCAGGGCCGGGTATCCGGCTGGCCAAGTTCTCGATTCAAAATTTGAAGACGACGAGACTGATAAAACCCTACGCATCGCATTCGACTTTGACGGCGTGCTCGCTGGCGATGAGTCCGAAACAATCATGCAGGCCTCTGGATTGTCTGAATTCCATGCGCACGAAGTGAAGAATGTCATGCAGCCCCATAACCCTGGGCCGCTGAAGGAATTCATGGTGCGGATATCCAAAATCCAGTCGGTCGAGGAGAAGCACAAAAAGCTCAATCCTGAATACGAAAACCGCATACGCGTCTCGATCGTCACAGCCCGCAATGCTCCGTCTCATGAGCGTGCGATGAATACACTTAAGAGTTGGGGGGTCATGGCCAATGACGCATTCTTCCTAGGCGGCATCGAGAAAGGAAAAATTTTAGGTGTATTGAAACCACACATCTTTTTCGATGACCAATCAGGGCACCTTAGATCGACTAGCGCAGTTGCTCCATCCGTGCACATTCCTTTCGGTATCACCAACAATGTCGCTACTGTGGATGCGCTAGAGCCTGAAGCGGATCAGGTCCAGCAGGTGGTGTAACACGGTGGCTTGAGCGCGTAGTGCCACAGGAATTCGTATCGGTTCTGTGCTTGAACTGGCCTAATGATCCCGGACACCTCTTACGGGCGATATGATTCGCCCAATCAGGAGGTTTGCAAGAGCGATAGACCTACACCCGCGAGTTCAAGCAACGTGCTGCAAGCATGGTGCTTGATGATAGCTGCTCAGTTCCGACGTCTGTGCATCTATGGACGTTGGGCCTACGGCTCTGCGCCGCTGGAGTGGTCAGGTCCAATCGTTGTGTAGATACCTATGCCGATCAATGGGCCGATCAATGGGTTAAAACACGTGGCTACCAGCCACCGGGAAACCATTGCCGGGCGAGCTGCACCGTTACGCGCAAGGTGTGCTGGCTTTGTTCGCACGCAAGCGCCTGTTCTTCAGGCGACGCCGGTTTGCTCCACTTTGGCAGGGTTGCCAAGCGCTGTGCATAGCTAGCTTTAAACGCAGGGCTGGCCTCGCCAGTCAGCCGCATCGCTTTAGCATAGTCCGCCTCGAGATCGTCGGGGAGCGGACCACAGGCCAGTTTGGCTTGCTGATAGCGCACGGCATACATGAAGCCATCGGTGGGGGGGGCGTCGTAGGAGTAGAGGGGGGGTTCTGCGGCCATGGCAGTACCGGTGAAGAATAGCGCGATGAGGAGGGGGCGTCCGTGCATGGGCGGGAAAGTCTCGGGTGATTGACAGTGCGTTTGACCTAAACACGTGTTGTATAGCATTGAACAGGTCACTCGTTAACTATACGTACCCGGCTTGAATTGCAGTGATCAAGGCAAGCGGCCATCATTGTTGGCCGCTACGAGCCATTCTTCGTATGCCGTTCGGATTTAAAGGGTGTAAGAAATGTTTAGGCGTCTCATGGACTTGAGCAAGCGGTTGCGCAAGGATTTTGCTGCTGTAGCGGTCTCCAAGGAACAGGTTCTGCACTCGATGGAGGTGGACCCTCAGGCAGGACCCGTCGGGAGTTTGCCCGCGAATGTGCTGGACTACTGGCACAGAGCGTTGATTGCCGATGACTTGGGTGGCCTCCAAGCCACCGATGTCCGCATCCCGGTGACAAATTTCGCGGGGCTGGCCTGGCCCAACTTCAATCTCGGTTTTGGCAAGCGTCGGGCGCTGGCACTGGGCATTCTCACTGAGCGTGCCGCAGAGGCCCGGCGAAAACAGCAGGCGCAGGCGCTTGAGGCCTCAGAGGACGACGCAGAGGGTGCGCAGGAGGCGGACGAGCCGGATGACGATCCGCGTATTCCTATGGCGCTGGTGTTCCATCAAACCACCTCATCAAGCGAAGAGGTCCAGGTCACGTGGCCCGACCCGGATAAAAAGCCTGCGCCGGGCGCGAAAAAAAACCGCCTCAAGCCCGACCGGCTGAATATCGCGTTCTGGTTTCCTTTCGACCTGAACGACAAAAACCAAATATGCCTACCACGCGACCCCAACGATTGCCGGCCGCGTGTGGTCCGCCAATGGCTTGAACCGCAGCCATTGATGGCGGCCAACGACCTGCCGCCGGCCATTGGCCACTTCGATTGCTATCGCGACGAGCTCAAGCTATTTCTCGCGACGTTGAGCCAAAGCGCCAATTTGAGCAGTTATGTCGACGCCTGTTTTGCCTTGTTCGCCCGCGTTCAAGCGGATGGGGTTGAGACGGGAATGGCGCCGATCACGGGGCAATGGATTGCGGTGCCGCGACAGCCTGGCTATGCAACACGTGCGCTCGCCAACGTGTATGAAGCGATCCCCAATGCGCCGTCCATCGGCGCACTGGAGCAGCTTATAGGCGCCGGACGACACCGTTCGGCTGTCCAGGCAGGCGGCATGGCAGCGCCGCAGGTGACGATGCGGCACGTGGCCATGGTCGATAAGGCCACACACCTCGACAAGCCAGACGTCAATCGCGGCGCAGACCCTTTGAACGAATCGCAGCGCCGCGCATTGCACGCCCTCGGCCGGTTGGGTGAGCAGGTCGGGGTGGTTGCAGTCAGTGGGCCGCCGGGCACAGGGAAGACGGCCATGCTGCGTGCGATGATCGCCAACCAATGGGTGTTGGCGGCTTACGATAACCGCAAACATTGCCCCGTCACGTTTGTGTGCGGGGCGACCAACCAGAGTGTCGAGAATGTGATGGGCACGTTCAATGGTGCCGTAGGCAGGAAGCATGCCCTGGCACGTCGTTGGTTGGACCCTACGGGCAAGCCACTATTGGGTTTCACCGCCAGCGCACCGTCCAAGGCCAAGGGGAAAACCCATCGCAGCAAGTTCACCACGCTTGAAATCCGGCAAAAGCAGTTGCGCATCTTGGGCGTCGGGACCTCCAGCCTCAAGCAATCATACGAAGATGGTGTTGCGGCAGCCCTTGCTTTGGCGCGGCACTTTGAAAATGCCTTCCGCGAGCTGCCAGAGTTGTTCAATGCGTTGTTTAGCGTTGAGCAGAAACATCAGGTCAGTGATGCCACGCGTTTTATCTATCTCATGCAGAAGAGTGCTTCGACAACGCCTACGGCGTCGACCCTCTGCGAGCACTTGAACACGCTGACCCAGGTATTGCACAGTGGGTTGGCCTCGGCAATCGAGCGTCAGGCTGACATCGACGCGTTGATCGAGCCCGGTGAATTGGCTGCGCGCTTTCCCAGTGAGGCATGGGCATCTTCCTGGGCCATCGACATCCTCGCGGATTTGCGCGTGGCCGCAACCCCCGAGGCGCGCCAGGCGCAGCAGCAGAAATTGCTGGACGTGGTGTGGCGGCCGATTATTTTCCAGTTGGCCGCGCGTTACTGGGAGACGCGTTGGCTGGCCAGTGTGATCGCAACCCCCGAGCCTGGCAGCCGAAGGAACGCACTCAGGCACGCAGCCATGCTGTTTCCGTGCATTGTCGCCACCTTGCATAGCGCTCCACGGTTACTGGGAGAGGGCCGTAGGCCGCTGTTCGCGTTCCTGGATTTGTTGATTATCGATGAGGCGGGGCAGGCTGCGCCGGAGCTGGGTGTGCCGGTGCTTAGCCTGGCTAAAAAAGCCGTGGTGGTCGGCGATATGAAGCAGCTCTCCCCCGTGTCTTCGGTAACACCCGAGGTCGATACGCGCCAGGTGCAGGACCGTTGGGCCGATCCGTCGTCTTTGGGCGCCTTGCTCGTGCGTGGCGCGGACTCCGCCACGGGTTCAATCATGAAGCTTGCCGCAACCGGGGCATCGTTTGCCGAGGCCATGCCGGACGGACGGCTACGGGACGGGCTGCTCCTGCGGGAGCACTACCGTTGTGCAGAGTCGATCATCAATGTGTGTATTGATTTGCTGTACCACGATCACGACCGTGATGCCGAGGGCAGGTTGCTCTGCAAAGAGTTGGAGCCCAAAGTGCCTAACCCGCTGGCAGGGCTGTTCGCGGATGCCGAGTTGCCCTTGCTCGAGGGCGAAGCTGAAATGCAGTTGCGCAAACGCATGAAGGCAACGTTCCCGCTACCGCCGCTCGGGTTCTATCAGACCGGTGGCCCGAACGATGAGCCCTGCAAAGGCGACTCATGGTCCAACCCTGGAGAAGCCAAGGCCATCGTGGACTGGCTTAAAGAGCACGGACCGCGCCTGGCGAAGTGGGCCGCCAGGCTCGAAGGCCACCCGGAGCAGCCGATAGGGTTGGAAAAACTTGTCGCGGTCGTCACGCCATTTCGAGGCCAGGTCGAAGCGATAAAGCGTCGGGTGCGCGAAGAACTCGATCCTGATGACGCTGACCTGAGTGAGCGTTTGACCATCGGCACGGTTCATACCCTTCAAGGAGCGGAGAAACCTGTGGTGTTATTCAGTGCCGTGAATCGGGAAAGCCGCGCCAGCCGTCGAACTGATACCAATCATCGTGAGCGGGTGTTTATCGATCGTGACGATGGGCGCCTGCTCAACGTAGCGATCAGTCGTGCGCAGAAAAGCTTCATTATGTTTGGCCATTCCGATCTGTTTTTTTCCCAGCAGGCGATGGACCCGAACAATGATTTGCCTTCGGCTGTGGTAGGACGATGCTTGGCCGGTGTGCGTGAGCCAGTGCATGAGCGGCTCACCTGCGCCCCGCGGGTGCCAGCGTGCAAGCTCGGTCCCGCTACGCTTATGGTTGTCGAGTCCTTGCACAAGGCGAAAATCATTCAAGAACTGGTACCTGGCGGTACTCAGGTGTTCGGCTGTGGCGGTCATATTCGTGATCTCCCAGGCCCCGGTGCGATCAGTTGGCGTGATGGGCTCAAACCGCACTGGCAATTGAGCGAGCGCGAGGGCAGTGACCTGGCGGCGTCCCTACGCAATACCGGCAGCCGTTTACTGCAATGCACTGAACTGGTGTTGGGGACGGACGATGATGCCCAAGGCGAAGCGATCGCCTGGCACATGATCCAAGTACTCAAGGAAGCACCGTGGTTCATGCATATCCAGAGGGTGCGCCGGGTAAGGTTTCATGCATTGACCACCCCCGAAATGGCCCGATCATTTGAGGAGGGTCGGTGTGTACAGGTCGAGGGCGCTACCGCCGACGAGCGAGCTGGCAGCGCTTGCCGGGCCTTGAATATGGGCTTGGCATATGGAGCCATTGCCCAGCGGGTGCTGGACAACCTCATCGGCTCGGTCTACATGCGTCACGGTATTGTCGGAGGCGGACGGGTCAAGGGGCCCTTGCTCAGGGTACTGGCGGGCCATGGTGACTCCCCAGGGTTGCCCGGTAAACGGTTGGGTGTCGCGATAAACCTGAAAGTGAACGATACCCTCGTGCCGGCTCGCTTGATGGTGCGGCGCGGCAGCGAAGCCTGGCGCGCGTGGGGCAGTGACCGCACAGAGAACGTTCATACCTTGATCGGCCAACTGAGCGACGCGGTGGTTTCATCGACACCTTGCCTGCTCGAGCATGAGGACTTGCTGCTGGCACCTGCTCAAAGCCTGGGCACTAACCTGGTCCTGCAAGAGGCGTTCAGGCGATTTGGCTGGATGCCGTCGAGCACCATGAGCACGTTGCAAAAACTGTATGAGATGCGCGAGGGGCAGGACGAGCCCGAGTCAGCACCGAACGACAATGGTTGGGCTGCATTGGATGCGCAGGGGCGCCTGTTCCTGACCGAGTCCGGACGGCGCCAGGCAGATAAGGTGCTGAACAACCCTTGGCTGAACACAATCAGCGCCAATGCGCTGTTGATGGCCTTTGATGATGCGCTGACTCACCTGTCCCAATTGCCCGATGCAGGGGAGGCGGACTACCTTGCGTTCGTGCACACCTGGGCGGCGCAGTTTGATGATCAGTGCGGCGCGCATCCGGTTGCGGGCCCTTATGCACCAACGGTCGATGCACAAGGCGCTGAGGTCGCACTGTTTTCCCTGCAGCCCGCCGTCGAGCTGAATACGTGGCGCGCGCCTGCCGGTTCTCCTCCACCCGCTGTGGCCGAGCAGCACGACGATGATCCCGTGCCTGGCGCGCAAACCCACCCGGTTTCGGGCGGCGGCCGCAGCGGTGCCCACGGAGCACTGGTGCCTCTGGACATCAGCCTGGAGGGCGACAGCCCCAAGATGGCCGCGCTTACCCCGAGGCAGCGGCAACTTTACGACCTGATGTCCAAACTGATGTTGGCCTCTTCCCTGCGAGATGGACAGTTTCAGACTGTACGCCGGATTTACCCTCTGACGTGGCCGGGTAAACCGGCTATCCGGCAGGTTGAAATTGGTGTCGAGGTGATAACAGGCAAACCGGGCCGCTACCCAGGTTGGTTTGCGCTGGACCCCGATGGCCTGCACCAGCACACGCGCAATTGGGCGTCGGCAGAGATGGAAGCAGTGCTCGATGAGCAAAGCCCTCGCTTGCAAGTGATAGTGCAAGACCACGGCATGCGCACCCGCTCGCTGCTTGAGCCGACAGTCGATCATTTATTGGCGTGGATGCAAGCGCGTGGACATGGTAGGCCCTCGACATTCGGCAAGCACATCGATGATCTGGTACGTGGCAATACGTCGACCACGCGCGCGGAGGGCACTGCCGATGAATAGCAGTTTTGCCGCCATGGCCCTGATGCGAAACGCTTATGAGGCCGCGTTGCGCGACCCCTCGGACGCCGTTGCCCAAGCAGCGTTCGTCGCTGCGCACCAAGCGCAACAGCATACGTTCGTTGACTCATTCGACGTCGCGGGCATTACCTACCCGCGTACTGATGGGCACACACTGAGTGAGCGTGAAGCGCGCGAGGTGATTTCCAGAATCCTGTCCAACCCGGCGTACAGCGTATCGGACCTGCGGCCCAGCGTCATTGAAGCGGCCTACCCGCTACAGGCAGACGTGCTGCGTGCGGAAATCGAAGCCACGGTCGCGTTGGCCAATAAAATCAATGGGCTCGAATGGCGCACCGATGCGCTCGATGCGAGCACCAAGCAAGCGATGCGTGAACTGCTACGCATGCCCACCTTGGCGGGCGGCTACAAAATCATTTCCCAGGTCAAGTCCGCGGCCAACGCCCAGGTGTTGAATATCTATCGTGGCTACGATGCCGATCACTTGATCCCCGACAAGGCACTGCGAGGGTCACTGCACAGGGGACAGTCTTTCAGCCTTGACCAGAGCTACGCGACGTTTATGCAGGATTCACAGAATAGAGGATCGCAGCATAAATTTGTGACGGACGCCCAGAAACACACACGCAAACGGCTGCGCGGCGATCCGACACTGCCCGCGAAAAACCCAACGACTGGCGAGTACCTGGAGCATGTGCTTGAGTGGATGACCCATGTCTACACCACCGCGGATCTGGGGGTGGATGTGGCCGTCAGGAACAGTGGCCTTGCCAACTCGGATGAATTCAAACGTTTCAACGTCAAAGGTTTTGCCTTGGCGCAGGCAGGGTTCATGACGTGGAATGAACGCAAAAGTGTCGGCCGCGCTGTCGCCATGGTGCTCCTGATTGAGGCGCGTGAGTTCTACACGGCGGCCGGCTGGCCAATGGACAGGGAGTTGCCTTTGTTCTACGACGTACCTTCTACAGTGACCCAACAACCGGTGCCTGTGACATGAGCGACAACATAAACCCATCACCCGCCCATGGCGCCCGGCGCTACCAGCTTGCCGACCTGACAATGGCCGCCGGGGTGCCCTGGTTTGCCGTGCACGTGTCGGACGAAAGCGGTCATACATCGTCCTGGATTATCAGGGGGGAACTGGGCGGTGAGCATTTACGCCTGCAACCACAGGTTTGGGTTCCAGATGCCATCCAGGCCATCGTCAGTGATAGCGACGGCCAAGTCTGGGCGATCACTAGCGAAGATGAGCTGATCACTAACACCAGCCTTGGACAGGTGGCTGGATGGCGGCAGGTTACGCCCCATCCACAGCTCAACGCGCGCGATAAGTGGTACTCCCGCACACTGGGTTATGTGACCACGGATGGCCAGAACGTCGAGCTTGCTGAATGCCTGTGTTGGGCGAACGATGGCTTGTTGATCGGTACGTTCAGCCGCCGGTTGTATCGTTGGACATCGGGCGATGTTGCTCGCCTTGAACACGACGATCATGTTGTCGGAACGCTGGGTGGTGTCAATAACATGGTCCAGACGCAAGACGCAATATACGCGCTGGGGTATGCGGGCCTGATCCTGCGTCGGCCGGTGGGCAAGACTTGGCAGCGAATTGATGGACCATGGCCGACTGAGGCCGGCGCGTTCATCAATATGATTGCCGGTGTCGAAGGTCCTAGAGGGGAATTGTGGGCCATTGCGGCGGGCGGTTCGGTCGTCAGCGTTGCGGGTGACGTGACCCGCACCATTGCACATGTACCCGGTGAGCCTCTGGGCATCACCCGGTTCCAGCGCCAGTGGTTCGTGTCGACCCTCGACGGTTGCTACGAACTACCGGGGGATGGTGACACGCTCCTGATCAAACGCGATATTTTGATGGGTAAATCGATTGATGCCGGGAACTGCCTGATTGCCGTAGATGCCGAGCCACAACACGCCGATCATGCGCAGGTCCACCTGTGGTTGCGCACCAGAAACCGCGATGCTTGGCTGCGCCCAATCATTTGCCGGGCCTGATTGAGGCGTTAAGGCGCAAGCGCGAGGGGATACGGGCTTGCTTTCGAGGCGCAAGCCCGTGGTTTAACCTTGAGCTAGCCGGTTGCAGGTTATTCACTCTGCTGCTTATCGGCCATCCCAACCTGGGTAGCACCCAGCCCAGGCCATCGATACACCCGGCCAAGTGATGGATGAGCCCATCGAAGGCATAAGGGGGGCTGCGGTCCTTTTGGACGCGTTTCAGTGGCAGTACGACCCGGCTGATGTAGCAATCCACTGGAAGTGAATGGAGCTCCATGGTTTGTGGAAAGGCAGAAATGATCAGCCGAACAGCCTGCCAGACGACGCCTAAAGACTGTCAGGGTCGCCAAAAAACATCTGAATCCGCGACCTCAACCACCGCTCCCCCGGGTCATTATCCTGCGAACCCCGCCACGCCATATGCAGCTCAAACGAGCGCACCGGCAACGGCGGGTCTTCGGCACGCAACCCACCCGCCGAGGTCAGCGCTTCCGCCGCATAATCCGGCACAGTGGCCAGAATGTCCGTACCCGCCAGCAACGTACCCAGGCCGTTGAACTGCGGCACCGCGAGTACAACGTGGCGCTTGCGGCCGAGTTTTTCCAGCTCTTCATCGATAAACCCGCTCAAGTCGCCGGCAAAGGACACCAGCGCGTGGGGCCGTGAGCAGAAGTCATCCAGGCTCAGCGAGCCCGGTACGCTGTCGGCGCGCAGCAGTTTGGGCAGGCTGCGGCGCAGCACCTTGCGCTTGGCGTTGGCGGGCAGGTCGGCGGTGTAGCTGACGCCAATGGAGATTTCACCGGAGGCCAGCAGGCCGGGCATCAGGATGTAGTTGACGCGGCGTACCACCAGCACGATGCCGGGGGCTTCGGAGCGCAGGCGTTTGAGCAGTTGCGGGAGCAGGGCGAATTCCACGTCGTCGGACAGGCCAATGCGAAACACGGCGGTGCTGGTGGCCGGGTCGAATTCGGCGGCGCGGCTGACGGCGGTGGAGATCGAGTCCAGGGCCGGGGAGAGCAGGGCGAAGATTTCCACGGCGCGGGCCGAGGGTTCCATGCTGCGCCCGGTGCGCACGAACAGGGGGTCATCGAACAACCCGCGCAGGCGTGACAACGCTGCGCTGATGGCCGGCTGGCCGAGGAACAATTTCTCGGCGGCGCGGGTCACACTGCGCTCATGCATCAAGGTTTCGAATACGATCAAGAGGTTAAGGTCGACACGACGCAGGTCGTTACGGTTCATCTTGTGTCCTGGAAGAGTCAGCAAACTTGATGTGAGCGGTCACGTAGCAACCCCTGAGGTTCGATTCAGAGGGATGACCGGCATGAATCTTACGGGGAAAGGCTGGTACTCTGCACCGGCTAATTGATTTTTCCTACGATAGTTGAGGGGTGTTCCTCCTTCGCGGAATCAATGACAGGCATGTCGACTATTAATGGTGACCGGTGGTCTTACCCCCAAAGCCCAGATAAAGTTCATGGCATTAGAGGTTACTTTGACGAGGTTTGCGATGTCCCGCACGATCCGTTTTCACAAGTTTGGTCCGGCCGAGGTGCTCAAATGCGAAGAGCATGCGGCCGCGCAGCCCGCACCGGGCGAAGTGCAGGTGCGTGTCGACGCGATCGGCATCAGTTGGTACGACATCCTGTGGCGCCAGAACCTGGCGTCTTCCCATGCACGCCTGCCTTCTGGCCTGGGCCATGAGATGGCCGGGGTTGTGGTTGCCCTCGGCGACGGCGTGGATGACCTGGCGGTGGGCGATAAAGTGGCCAGTTTTCCGGCCGAGAGCCCCAATGATTACCCGGTGTATGGCGAGCAGATCGTCTTGCCCCGTTCGGCCCTGACCCGTTATCCGGATGTCTTGAGTCCGATTGAAGCGAGCGTGCACTACACGCCACTGCTGATTGCGTACTTTGCCTACATGGACCTGGCGCGGGTCAAACCCGGCCAGTTCGCTTTGGTGACCGA
This sequence comes from Pseudomonas sp. CCI1.1, assembly GCF_034348165.1. Taxonomy (NCBI): domain Bacteria; kingdom Pseudomonadati; phylum Pseudomonadota; class Gammaproteobacteria; order Pseudomonadales; family Pseudomonadaceae; genus Pseudomonas; species Pseudomonas sp. CCI1.1. Next base: position 1,335,468 of record NZ_CP133780.1, on the reverse strand, counting down.
TGCCAGCCACTGTGCCGGCCCTTCGTTTGTGCAGTTGGGCAAGGCCCTGGGTGTGCGGGTGATTGCCGCCACCAAAGACAGTGCTGAACGTGAATACCTGCTGTCCCTCGGGGCAGAAAAAGTCATCGTGACCGAAGAACAAGACCTGCTGATGCAGATCAACAAGTTCACCGACAACCGGGGCGTCGACGTAGTGTTCGATGGCCTGGGTGGCCCGCAGATGTCGCTGCTCGGGGACGTCCTGGCGCCGCGCGGCAGCCTGGTGCTGTATGGCCTGCAAGGTGGCAACCAGACGCCATTCCCGGCCTGTGCGGCGTTCCAGAAGAACATTCAGTTCTTTGTGCACTGTATCGGCAACTTCACCGGCAAGCCGGAGTTGGGCATTATCCAGGATCACGTGGCGTTGCAGCGCGCGTTGCGCGATATCAACCAGCTGACAGCCGACCGGGTGCTTGTCCCACTGAAGACTACGGTATTTCCATTCAGTCAGTTCGTCGAAGCGCACCGATACATGGACGAATGCCCGTGCCGCGAACGGGTGGCGTTGCAGGTTGAAGCTGTTTGAGCTGTAGGAGTATTCGCAAATGAATACGCTGGCGCCTGAGCTGATGAGGCAAATGCGCCATTTGACAGGGCTTAACCCGCACCGGGGTTGAGCCGCCGCAGGGGCGTTCTGCCCCGTAAACAATACTGTTATTGCCTTGCGCCGCCCTGAAATCCAGTGCGGCGCTTGTGTGTGGGCGTCATTTAAGTTGGGCAGGCAGCTCATCTGAGCTGCTTTTTGACGCTGTTCTGTATCTGTTAATCATTATTTGAGTGCCGATAATTGAGTCTTCATTGTTATCTCAAGGATTGAGCCATGATTGATTACACGGCAGTTGCGTCACGCACCTTCAGAACTAACGAGGCTCGGATTGTTTTTCCCGGCAAGTGCAAAACGAATGCCCTTTTGCTTTACGCGCACCCAAGGTGCGCAGGTGATTAATATTTGTCGGACAATTCTCTAATTGCTTAGTTAAAACAGTGTAGGACGTTGTCGGAACATTCCTAAGGCTAATAGCTATTTCGCTAGAGCCCGCGCAGGCGCTGGATTCTCCGGCGGGGCGGCCATAGGCCCCCTCAATGCTCTCACCTGCGCTTTTGTTGCAAGGTGCTAATGTTGACTCAAACTTGTGCTGCGCACTGGATGACAAGCCTACAGATGTAATAAGTCGAGCAACGCTGTTTGGTAGTTGCTTGAAACTGATATTTCAACTCGGGTAGTAGAACGATGAGCACTATTCATGAACAAGCCATGAGCTATGTTTACCAGCAAGTTCTGCAACGTTTAATCGGGCACTTTACGCGTGCCGAACGAACGTCACTTCAATTGCTCGTTCAGCGCATCGTGGTGGCCGCAGGCGGCATGGAACAAGTGGGCAATTACAAAGTACTGATCGCCCACGGTGGCGGCGAAGTGAGCAGCTACACCCTCGCGTTGCTGCGTGCGGCGCAACTGACCATTGCCGGCCGCTCGCCCAAGACTTTTCAGATACGGGTGGCAACATTGCGGCATGCGGGTATGACTCAAGCAACGCTCGACTGCCTGAATCAGGGCTACGCAGCGCTGTTCTTCCATGACGACCCACGGGTAGAGCTGTTGATGGTGGAAAACCATGAGGTGCTGCCGTTCAACCATCAGCGCCCGGCGTCCAGTGCCGCTCGGGAAATCAGCCAGCGTAACAAACTGATGATTGGGCACCTGACGTCCGGCGATATCCGCGCCGCCCTGTGCGATGACACGCTCCTGGCCCTGGGCGATTTCTACCAGCGGGTCGCTACCTGGAACGGCGGCGTGCATGCCCTGGTCAGCGGTGATTCAGTGCGCAAGCAAAGCCAATACATCGCGTGGCTGAAAAAAAATGCGCTGGCGACCGGCCTTGCATTTGCGCCCGGCAAGCCATCGTCGCTCAATGGGTGGTTTGCACGCATGGAGGAATGGAGCGTGGGGTGCTACCGCGACCTCTATGGCGAGCACTATGCCGGCAACGAAAGTCCGGGCCGGGGCGGGCATCGTCATTTGGCCTATATCGGCATCGCTGATCTGCTCAAGGACGCCGATGTCGCCCATGCGCCACTGCTCACCGGGTTCCTCGCCTACAAACGGGACCCGTTCGAGTTCCATTTCAGCCATCCCGCCTATCCCAACCCATTGCTCATGGCGCATTTGCACGGCGTGCAGGCCCAGTGTCTGCGTGAGCTGTCCTACGAACATGGCGTCGCGGGGTTTGTTCGGCGTGCGGCAGACTTCCTGCACCGCAGGCAAGTACCGGTCGCGCTGATCAAAGAAGCGTCAGGGCCAGAGGGGCAGTTGCTGTCCACCGCCTACATTCAGGAGTTCTCCGGCCTGGACGACAGCCAGTTGACGTGCCTGTTGTTTGCGCCCTTCGTTCAACATGGCGAACGGTTGGAGAGCTTCTTGCGTCAATGCCATCCCGGCATGCTGGTGGCACTTCCTGAACTGCACAAGGCACTACAGGGCAAACCCGCTGCGGACATCCTGCACCAGTGGCTAGTGGATACCAGTGGGCTGCCGCTGCCGCTGTTGCAGCACCTGTATCGTAAGCGCCCGCTGCTGGGAGGGCGCGGCATGCGGGTATGCAAACAAACGCTGGCGCGGCCCAAGGTGCGCATCGCCCAAGTGTCGGGGCGTTAGCAGCGTGTATTCGCCAATCAAAGCCGGTGATCAACAATGAACCTTCGGGGGGAGCGGCAAGTAGACTTTGCCTATCAGGCGGTGTACCGCTACATGATCAATCTGATCAACGAAGTCAGCCGGGAAACGCCAGTGAAACTGCCTTCCCTGCGGCAGTTATCGACGCGCATGAATGTGTCGATCTCGACGATTCAGTACGCCTATTCGTTGCTGGAAAAGGAAGGACGAGTGTACTCGGTGGCCAAGTCCGGCTACTTCGCCTGGCCCGTGGCTGCAAACGCGCCCCTTATGGCGGGTACAGACTTGCTCGAGCGTTTGTACACGGCCGCCCGGCGCCCGGCGATGGTGGTGCTCAGTGGCGATGAACCGGCGCTGTTGGGGTCGCTGGATGGCGCGTTGCTGGCGCTGGAACGTCAACTGGTACGCCGGTATCCCCATCACCTGCAACCTTCGCAACCCTGTGGTGTGTGGGAGTTGCGCGCCGCCTTGGCCGCACGCTATACCTCGTCGCCCACCCGTTGTTGGCAAGCGGATGAGGTGTATGTGGGGGCCGACCTTCAAGGTGTACTGGACATCTTGATTGATGCCCTGGGCCTTAAAGGCACCGTGGTGGTGGTTGAATCTCCCTGCGATTACCTGGTGTTGCGCCTGCTACAGGCCGCAGGTGTGCGGGTCATTGAATGGCCTTGGCGCGCCGACGGCCGCCCCGATTTGGCCACTTTTGAGCACCTGCTGCGCCATGAGCCGGTGCACTTGGTGCTGCTCTCGTCCGTGGTCAGCATGCCCTCGGGGAACGCCATGACCGAGCCCGAGCGGCTGCACGTAGCGCGTCTGCTCGACCAGCACGGCTGCTGGTTGCTGGAGAACGATACCTTTGGTGACCTGAGCTTTGCGCCGCCCGGATCGGCCTTGCGCGGCCTGGTCAACCCAGAGCGGCTGATTGTGTTTTCTTCGTTCGAAAAGGTGTTGGGCCCGGAGGCGCCCTTTGGTTACCTGCTGGCGCAGCAGATGAGCAGTGAATTGCAGCGCCAATTCTTACTGCGTTCGTTTCGATTGTCCGCTATCCGACAACGCGCCATTGCCCGGCTGTACGAAAGCGGTCGGTTCGACCAGCACCTGCAGACGTTGCGCCAGCGCCTCCATGAGCAGGCGCACGCCATGAGTCACCGCTTGGATGCGCGTATGCAAGGGCGTGTGCACTACCGCATGCCCGTGGCCGGGGCGAGTTTCTGGTTGCAGTCCATGGCGCCGGTGGACATGCGCCTGGTATTCCAGCGCATGCTCGCCCAGCAGGTAGTGATTGCCCCCGGCGAGCTGTTCAGCCTCAGTGGTTTACATCACCAGCATATGCGCTTGAGCCATACCTTCAGCGGCCATCCCAACCTGGACATCGCCCTGGATACGCTGGCGCAGTCACTACGGCAGGCGCAGACTGAGTAGTGTGTGAAATTTCTCTTTAGATCGTCGGATCGATACCGTCGCGCAGTAGTCCAAGTCCCAGTAAACTGTCATTTTTTCCGAATCCTTCTTTTCGAGGTTTATGCATGACTATCAGTCCTTTTGCGGGCAAACCGGCGCCAGCCCAGTTGCTGGTGGATATCCCGCGACTGGTCACGGCCTACTACACCGGCCAGCCTGATGCAGCGATCTCCACTCAGCGTGTGGCTTTTGGTACTTCCGGGCACCGCGGTAGCTCGTTTGAACTGAGTTTCAACGAGTGGCATGTGCTGGCTATCAGCCAGGCCATCTGCCTGTACCGCGAAGCGCAGGGCATCACTGGCCCTTTGTTTGTCGGCCTGGATACCCATGCATTGTCGACGCCAGCCGGTGCCAGCGCCTTGGAAGTACTGGCGGCCAACGGCGTGCATGTGATGCTGGCCGAGGGCGACGAGTACACGCCGACGCCGGCGATTTCCCACGCCATCATCTGCTACAACCGCGGCCGTACCAGCGGCCTGGCGGACGGCATTGTGATTACACCGTCCCACAATCCGCCGCAAAGTGGCGGCTACAAGTACAACCCGCCTAACGGTGGCCCGGCTGATACCCATGTCACCAAGTGGATCGAAGCCAAGGCCAACGAACTGCTCGCCAACAAGCTGGCCGGGGTCAAGCGCATCACTCACGCCCAGGCGCTCAAGGCCGACACCACCCATCGCCATGACTACCTCAACAGCTATGTGGCCGACCTGATCAATGTGATCGACATGGACGCGATCCGCAGCGCCGACCTGCGCTTGGGCGTGGACCCACTGGGCGGAGCAGGGGTGCGCTACTGGTCGGCGATTGCCGAGCACTACCGCTTGAACCTGGAGGTGGTGAATACCGAGGTCGACGCAACCTTCCGCTTCATGAGCGTCGACTGGGACGGCCAGATTCGCATGGACCCGTCTTCCAGCTACGCCATGCAAAGTCTGATCGGGCTCAAGGAGCGTTTCGACGTTGCCTTCGCCTGCGACCCGGACCACGACCGCCACGGCATTGTCACGCCTTCCGGAGGTTTACTGGCGCCCAACAACTACCTGGCGGTGTCCATCGACTACCTGTTCCAGAACCGTCCGGACTGGCGCGCCGATGCAGCCGTAGGCAAGACCGTGGTGAGCAGCGGCCTGATCGACCGCGTCGCAGCGCGTATTGGTCGTCGCCTGTACGAAGTGCCAGTGGGCTTCAAATGGTTTGCCGATGGCTTGTTTGAAGGGTCGTTGGGGTTTGGCGGCGAAGAAAGCGCCGGTGCCTCGTTCCTGCGCAAGGACGGCAGCGTGTGGAGCACCGACAAGGACGGCCTTATCCCGGCCTTACTGGCCGCCGAAATGACCTCGCGCAAAGGTCAGGACCCCAGCCAGATCTACCGCGGCCTGACCGATGCCCTCGGTGAGCCGTTCGCTATCCGTGTGGATGCCAAAGCCACTCCAGCGCAAAAAGCCCTGCTGGGCAAACTGTCGCCGGAGCAGGTCACGTCGACGCAATTGGCCGGGGAGACCATTCAGCAGATCCTCAGCCATGCGCCGGGCAACAACCAGGCGATTGGCGGCTTGAAAGTCATGACCGAAAACGGCTGGTTTGCCGCACGGCCCTCGGGCACTGAGGACATCTACAAGATCTACGCCGAGAGTTTCGTTGGCGAAGAGCACCTCAAGCAACTGGTGGAGGAGGCGCAGGTGTTGGTTGATGGTGCAATCAGCCAATAACTGACACTCATGCGGTAGAAGTGTGGGAGGGAGCAAGCCGCCTCCCACATTAGATAGCAACAAGAGTTGAGATCAGGCCAGGTCCACCAGCACGATTTCGCTGTCCTCAATCGCCGTTACCCGCAATACCTGTTCATCCTCAACCGCCACACCATCTCGCGCCTTTGCCTGCACGCCATTGACGTCAATCACGCCCGTGGCGGGCACCAGGTACGCCCGGCGGCCACTGTCCAGCCGGTACTCCGCGCTTTCTCCAGCTTTCAGGTTAGCTGCCACCAAGCGTGCATCCGCACGAATTCGCAAGCTTTCACTGTCGCCAGCCTTGCCGCTGGCCAGGGTTACAAAGCCCTCGCGGTTGCCTTGTGGAAACGGTTTGGCGCCCCAGGACGGTGGCAAGCCGGCTTCATTGGGGATGATCCAGATCTGGAAGATTTTGGTCGGCGTGGCCTCCAGGTTGTACTCGCTGTGGGCAATGCCGGTGCCCGCGCTCATTACTTGCACGTCGCCGGCTTCGGTGCGGCCTTTGTTACCCAGGTTGTCGGCATGGCTGATGGCCCCTTCGCGCACATAGGTGATGATTTCCATGTCGCGGTGCGGGTGCTGGGGAAAGCCGCTGCCGGGGGCGATGATGTCGTCGTTCCACACCCGCAAGTTGCCCCAGTGCATGCGCTGGGGGTCGTGGTATTCGGCAAAGGAAAAGTGGTGATGAGCGTCAAGCCAGCCATGGTGGGCGCCGCCCAGTGTGTTGAAAGGTCGAAGTTCAAGCATGATCGTCTCCTGTTGATGAACCTATCATCCAGCAGCGCATGATCGAGAAAAAGCGTAAAAAATGCCTGTTTATGATTCATTTATTCGATGTTTAACCCCGGTGTTCACTTTCACTTCATCGCCTAACTGCATGACAACAAAGCATTTGGCTGGAACTGAGCGGCGTTTCCGGCGACCATGACGGCTTGGTCAAAACAAGCTCACCGCAGGAGTCCGCGTGTCGCAACAACAGCCTGATCTACCCCCCGAACTGCGCCCCTTGGCTGAAATGCCGCTGTTGAAGCGGCTTGCCGCGCGCCTGTTCGGCCATGGCCTCACCCGTTTGCGTGCGCAGCACAGGTTTTCCTGGTTGCATGGCCAGGCCGACGGCTTTCGCAGTGGGCATGAGGCGGGCGTTGAGTACGGTTACCGTGAGGGTAGGGCTGATGGCATCGAGGAGGGCCGACAAGTCCTGCTGATTCGTGACTTTCGCCCCGATGAGCACCGTGCGCCAGGCATAGATGACAGCCTGTTCGACGATTGGCGATTGCCGCTCACCGCAGAGGTGAAGAAGCGCATGAAGGCCGATGTCGCGCGCCTGCTGCCAGCCCATGCGCAGCCAAGCGCGGCGCAATGGAAGATGATCTTCAGCGACACCCCCTCGACCTCAGTGATTGCGGGGGCCGGCGCTGGCAAGTCGACGTCCCTGGTGCTGCGCATCCTGCTGCTCAGCCATTACCTGGGCTTTGAACTGAGTTCGATGACTGTGGTGACGTTCACCCGCGAGTCGCGCAAGGACTTTATCAACAAACTCATGGAAATTCTCAACCTGTGGGGCCAACCCCTTGGCAGCAAGGAAGCCCAGGCGCTGGTGCGCACCTTTCATTCGCGCATCCTGCCGATGGTGCGCAGCCTGCCGGGTTTTGAGCGGCTGCAGGCCTTTGAGAACCTCAGCGGTGGTTTTGAAGACGCCGACAGCAACGCCTTCGACCTGCGTATCAGTGACGCCCAGCGCCAGCAGATGAACGCTTGTTATCACCGCTTGTATGGCCGCCATCAGCGTTTTCGCGAGTTGATTGCACCCTTGGCCCGCCATAGCCTTCAGCTCAAGGAGCTGGAGCGCGATCATCCTGACGTGCAAAAGCGTATGGCCGTGACTGAATTGGCCGCCAAGCGCGATGAAGAACTCTGTGATGTGATTGAGGACCTGTGGTTTCGCGCCGGTGCCTGGCCGATCAAAGGTATCGAACCCAGCCGTCAGACCTTTGAAATCAACGGCGCGCGATTTCATTGCCACGGCTACATCCCGGAGCTGGACGCCTGGGTGGTACTGGGGTTCGATGGGCGTGAAAACCCGCAGATCAGTCGGCCGAATTCGAAACTCTCGGTGCGTGCAGAATGGGCAGTAAAGCGCACGTTGTTTCAAGCTTTCTGTAATAAGCCACTGATATGGCTGGATAATTACGAATCTTCAAAGCGCCTTTTGAGCAGTCTGGGCGGCGATGCCACGGCCGGGCCAGGCTTCGATTACAAGGTTAAAGGCGAACTCGCCTCGGCGCCCCTGTTGGACAGTTTTGTCATGGCAGCCGGGTTTATCGAGAACCTCGGCCTGGATGTCCCCACGGCGGTTGGCCAGATGAGTTTTGCCAAGGACGACCCGGATCGGCTGTTCTTCGAGGCCCTGAGCATTTTCTGGAAGGCGCTGGAAGATCACCTGCTGAAACAATCGCCGCCGATCATGACCTACAACCGGATGTTCTCGCTGTTTGGCGAAAACACCCCGGAGAACCTCAAGCTGCTGAGTGATCCCTTGTTGCGGCCGATGTCGCACTTGATGATCGATGAATTCCAGGACGTATCGCCGCAGATCGTGTCCTGGATCCGCGCCAGCCTGCGCGAAATCCGCAGCCGTGGGCCGGCCATGCACGTCGGGCGCGCAGCCCAACGCTCATCCTTGCTGTGCGTGGGGGATGACTGGCAATCCATCTATGGCTGGCGCGGCAGCTCGCCCAAGTACTTCATGGAGTTCAACAAGGAGTTTGTTTCGCCCAGCACCACCCGCGTGATGTTGGGCGAGAACTACCGCAGCCACCAGCACATCATCGACGCTGCCGAACATATCGTCCGTAGCGCGCCGGCCATCCCGGGCAAGAAGGCCAAGGCCAGTGGCGAGCCCAAGGCATTGGTGCCCGTCACGGTGTTGGAACGTGACGACGCGGCACTGGGGCAGCGGTTGCTCGAGCACTATCAGCGGGGCGATTCAATCCTGATGCTTTATCGAAAAAGTAGCGATAAGTTATTGATTCAAGAGCATATTCAGTCTGTAGTTAATGTGGATTCTAGCTCGGCGCCTCAGGCGCGCAGGCTTAAACAGCTGACTTATCACAGTGCCAAGGGCTTGCAGGCGGATGCGGTGTTTTTGCTGGGCGATTGTCAGCATGTCACCAGCTCGCCGTACAAGAATCAGGTCTATCGCATGGCGGGCTTGGGTAAGGATGGCGACAGTGAGCCTTATGACAATGCCCAGAGAGACGAGGTGTTGCGCCTGGCCTATGTGGGGATCACCCGGGCGGTCAGCCATTGCTATTGGTATGTGGAGAAGCCGGAAGGCCAAGGCGTGAATGTGCCCAGGGCGTCTGAGCGGGTGGATGGCAGGAAGGTGTTTTTTGATGATCAGCGTGCGCCGAAGGGGGCTGGCTGACCTGCGATAAAAGCCCGACAGCCGACGCGTCTCTACCTGACAACACGGGATCGAACATGTGGGAGCTGGCTTGCCTGCGATGGCGGCCTGACAGCCGACGCCTATCTACCTGACACTCCACGATCCAACTGTGAGAGCGGGCTTGCTCGCGACGGCGGCCTGACAGGCGACACAGTTGGAACGGGGCGCCTGAGATCAAAAGCAGATCAAGAGCGACTCGCTTCGCATCGTGGTTACCGTCAGAGTGGGGCGGTTAGCCCCGCCTCACGCCCGCAACGAAACCGGCGGCACGAAACTCTCCAATTCATCCTCCACGGCCTCGATGATGCGCTCCACATCAGCCGCGTTCATCACCGTAGCGCACGGAATCCCCGCGATAGCGATCAACGTCTCGCCGCTGGCCCGGTCGAACAGGCGGGCGATCATGCTGCCGGGGGCGTCCATGCTGCCCTCGAAGCCCATCGGGTGAAAATGCCAGCGCATCAGCTGGCAGGCGTTGGGAAATGTTACTTTGTTCATGTTGCCCACCTTGTTCATTGAGCGCTTCCTTTAGCTCGCGGCAGGGGCCAGGACCTTCGCTGGTCATGACATCTAGGGCTTAAAAATAGCATTCGTTCGCAACTGCAAGGTGACTTTTTTGCGCCCGTTCGGCGGTTCTTTCGCCTGGTTTTGATATAGATCATGTCCTACAGAGGAATAGGCAAAAGGCCATTAGTCAGGCGCTCGATTTGACCATTGAAGGGGCGGGTAAACTTCGGCACTCTCAAATATTTTCTCCCGTCGTAGAGCCCAATATGCCCGACATCGCCCCAGACGATGAGTGTCAGAATTCCCACGCTACCGGCCAGTTGGTGCTGCGCCATCACCTGTGCTGGCGTCATCGCGATCTGGACGGGGTGATGGCTTACTACCATCCCGAGATCCAGTACCACGATTTTTTCCAGAACCGTGTGGTGGGCTATGCCGAGTTGCGCGAGTACTTGCAAGCCAGCATGCCCCGTGAGGCGGATGAGGCCATTGAACACACTGACCGCATCCGCGCCGATGGCGATACGGCGTTTATCCAGTACCGCATCACCTTGCGTGGCGGCCAGGGCCTGGTGTCGTTTCGTACCAGTGAGGCCATTACGGTGCGCGACGGGTTGATTTGGCGGGTGAATGAATATGCGTCCCTGGTGCACGAGCAACCAGCCCAGGCCTTGCGCCCTACGGTCAGCCGCCTGGGCCTGTCGCCCCAGCAGTTGGGTTATATGGCCAATGACCTGCAACAATATTTTGAGCGTCAGCAGCCGTATCTGGACCCGGAGCTGGATCTGCAGCGGGTCGCCAAGGCCTGTGGCTACAGTCGCAACCAGATGTCCTACCTGCTGAACCAAGTGCTGGGGCAGAGCTTCTATCGCTACGTCAACCAGGCGCGACTCCAGCATTTACTGGCCGCGCTGGATCACGCCACCGCGCCGGTCAAAGTTGATGAGTTGGCCTTTGCGGCCGGTTTCAATTCACTCTCGGCGTTTTACAGCGCTTTTCGCCAGCACACCGGGCAATCGCCCAAGGCGTACCTCAAACAAATTTCCCTGCGTGCACGCGCGCAAGACAGCCCCTGACACTGCACTCTAGGATCGGCCCTATCGAACCGAGGTAGGGGAAGCTGGCATGCCGGCATGGCGCAATATCAGTTTATGGATGGACCAGTTGGACGACCCGCTGTTAGCGCGTCCATCGCTGGAGCACGACCTGGACGTCAATGTGGCGATTATCGGCGCCGGCTACACCGGCCTGTGGACCGCCTATTACCTGAAGCGCCAGGCCCCCGAGCTGAAAATCGCGATCATCGAGGCACAGACTGCTGGGTTTGGCGCATCCGGTCGCAATGGTGGCTGGTTGATGGGCAACCTCTTGGGGGAAGACCGACTGCTGGCTGAGCTTGCCCCTCAGCACCGGCGCGCTTCGTTTGACCTGCTGCACGGTATCCCTGATGAAGTGGCCCAGGTGCTGGCCCGCGAAGGCATTGACTGCGACTACCGCAAAGGCGGCGCCTTGTATTGCGCCGCACGCTACCCCGAGCAGGAAGTCAGCCTGCGCCGCTATCTGGACAAGCTGTACGCCCAGGGCCTCACCGAAGACGACTACCGCTGGCTCAGCCCGCAGCAATTGGCCGAGCAGGTCCGCATTGCCAAGCCTTATGGCGGCATCTATGCCCCCCACGTCGTGACGATCAACCCGGCAAAGCTGGTGCGTGGCCTAGCGCGGGCGGTTGAGAACCTGGGCGTGACCATTTACGAAAACAGCCCCGTGACCCATTGGCAGTCCGGCGGCCTGCGCACCGCCAAGGCCAGCGTGCGCGCCGCCTGGGTGGTGCCTGCTGTCGAGGGTTACGCCAATACCTTGCCCCCATTGGGCCGCTACCAGTTACCGGTGCAGAGCTTGATCGTCGCCACCGAACCGCTGCCGGCCAGTACCTGGGCAGACATCGGGCTCAGTCAGGGTCAGGCCTTTGGCGAGAGCAGCCGACAGGTCACCTACGGCCAGCGTACGGCCGACAATCGTCTGGTCTTCGGCGCCCGTGGTGGCTATCAATTTGCCGGCAAGTTGCGGCACAACTTCGACCTGACCGACAGCGAAGTGGAGTTGCGTCGCTACCTGTTTGGCGAACTCTTCCCACAGCTGAAAAAGGCCAGGATTACCCATTCCTGGGGCGGCAACCTCGGCATGTCGCGCCGTTTTCGTCCGCACATGCTCTGTGACCACGCCACTGGCATCGCACTGTCCGGCGGTTATGGCGGGGAGGGCGTGGGCGCCACCCACCTCGGCGGCCGCACCCTGGCCGATTTGATCCTCGGCCGCGACACCTTGCTGACCCAACAACCCTGGGTGATTCGCGAAGGCGGGCTCAAAGCACTCAAGGCCTGGGAGCCGGAGCCGTGCCGCTGGCTGGGTTACAACGCGATCATTCGTAGTTTTGTCCATGAAGACCAGGTCTTGGCCAACCCCAACACTGCGCCCTGGCGCCGCAAGCTGGCGACCGGCATTGCCGGTTTCATGGAAGGTTTCATGCACTGACTCGTCACCCCACAGGGAAAAACCATGAGCATTACCCAATTCAAAGACACGCTGAACACCCCTCTGCCAGATTCATCACCGGTGGCGGTGCCCCTGGGCGAGCCCATCGCCGTGGCCTCCACCTTGAGCGTGGAGCGCAACGACGGGGTCGAGACCGGCATCTGGGCCTGCACCCCGGGGCGCTGGCGTCGGCAGATCACGTCCCAGGAGTTTTGCCATTTCATCCAGGGGCGCTGCACCTTCACGCCTGACAATGGGGAAACCCTGCACATACAAGCCGGTGACGCACTGATGTTGCCAGCCAATAGCACCGGTATCTGGGATATCCAGGAAACCGTGCGCAAGACCTATGTCCTGATTCTGTAACGCTTTGATCCTTGATCGCCTGCCATAAAAACAGCCCTAAAACCGCCAGGAAATCGAACCATGAAAGCCATTGCCCTGTTGCCCTTGATGTTGGTGGCCTCTATCAGCCAGGCCGCCGAGACCGTGAAGATCTATAACTGGTCGGACTACATCGCGCCGGACACCACCAGGAATTTCCAGAAAGACACTGGCATCGGTTTCACCTATGACGTGTACGACAGCAACGAAACCCTCGACGGCAAGCTGATGACCGGTAAATCGGGCTATGACGTGGTGTTCCCCTCCAACCATTTCATGGCGCGACAGATCCAGGGCGGCGCCCTGAAAAAACTCGACAGGAGCCAGTTGCCCAACTGGAAAAATCTCAACCCCGTGCTGCTCAAGGCCCTGGAAGACAACGACCCCGGCAATGCCCACGGTTTCCCGTACCTGTGGGGCAGCACCGGTATCGGCTACAACATCGACAAGGTCAAGGCGGTACTCGGCGACAACGCCCCGGTGGATTCCTGGGACTTGATCTTCAAACCGGAAAACATGGCCAAGCTGCAAAAATGCGGCGTCGCCATTCTCGACAACGGCCCCGAACTGCTGCCAGCCGCGCTGAATTACCTGGGCTTGCCGCACCACAGCAAAAAAGCCGAAGACTACAAGAAGGCCGAGGCCTTGCTGATGAAAGTGCGACCTTACGTGGCGTATTTCCATTCCTCGAAATACACCGCCGATCTGGCCAATGGTGACATCTGTGTCGCCGTCGGTTTCTCCGGCGACATCCTGCAGGCCGAAAGCCGCGCCAAAGAAGCCAAAAACGGCGTGAGTATCGGCTACAACATTCCCAAGGAAGGCGCGGCAATCTGGTTCGACATGGTCGCCATGCCTGTCGACGCACCGAATGAGAAAGCCGGCTATGCGTTCATGAACTACCTGCTGCGCCCGGACGTGATGGCGAGTATCACCAACTACGTGCATTACGCTAACGGCAACGCGGCGGCCGACAGCCTGGTAGACCCGGCGATCAAGGCCGATACCAAGGTGTATCCCAGCGCGGAAATGATGGGCAAGTTATTTGCACTGCAAGCCATGCCGTTGAACATCGACCGGGTGCGTACTCGGGTTTGGAATACCATTCGTACGGGGCGTTAAATAACAGGAAAACAGCGCCACCAGGAAGGCCGATAAGTCATCGGTACTGGGTGGGATAAATAATCACGTCATAGTTAAGACATGTGATGTCAATTATTTGGAGTGGAAAGTGTTATTGCCTGCGTGAGAGATTTCAATCCGCAACGCGTAACACTTTCACATACACTCATGATCTGACAGGTGACTTATATGTCTTCCATACAAAGCCTTCCCACTGGCGGCACGTGGACCCACCCGGAAAACAGCCCGCCCACCTTGCGCGGCACAGACCAGCGTGAGCGCCTCGAAGCCAGGCGTGGCGAGCCCTCGGTCCTCATCGGCGGTGGCGGTGGCGACCAGCTGGTGGGGCGCCAGGGTGAAAACACATTCAAATATGAAAAAAGTACCGACTCCCTTAGCGATGACCCTGACACCCTATTGAATTTCAACCCCAAGGAGGATGAAATCGATGTGGCCGGGGTATTAAAAGACCACAACATCTCAGCTATTAATATTCAGCCAGGCCCGCCCGTGGAAGTGGGGGATGTGCAACTGACTCATGAGTTTGGCGTGAGCACTTTGACTATCAAGGTCAACCCTGAAGGGCCGAACTTTTCTATACGCGTTGATGGCGTAAATCTTTTGCCGCAGCATATTAATTTCTTTCATTCGGACTAAGCCTATGGATTCTCCAAGTCATGCCCCAACGACTGAATGAATAACGAAAACAACTCGGGTTGCGACGAAATGTCCAGCTTGGCGTACAAATGCCTGCGGTGCACCTTGACGGTGTCCGGCGAGATCTTCAGGCGTTCGGCCATGGCCTTGGAGGAGAACCCCCGCAACACCAGCCGGGCGATTTCCAGTTCGCGGTCCGACAGTACACCGCTGCCGAAATGACTCAGGGCATCGCGAATCTGGCTGTCCATGGCCGGTGCCCGCTCGGTGCTTTGCTGCCAATGCTGCTGCATGAGCGGCAACACCCAGGCCGACAGCGTGGTCAACAGCCCGGTTTCTTCAAAGCTGAAGCGCCGTTGCATGCCCAGTGACAACGACAGGGTGCCGGCGCCAGGCAATTGCAGGATCAATTGCACTTCGTCTTCCAGCACATTGTCATGGAAATAATTGAGGAAGTACTCACTCTGGCGAAAATGGTCCGGCGCCACTTCCTCCAGGCGGTATACGCCGCTGGCGTAGTTTTCGCGGCAGGCCTGGTAAAACGGGTCGAGCAGGTACAAGCCGTTGAGGTACACCAGCATCGACGCCGGCTTGCTGCTGGGCTGGGCGTCGTACTCTTCCAGGGCCTGGGGCGGGCCATCCAGCGGATAGAAAATCGCCAGGGCATTATCGAAGGGCAGGCATTGGTGCAATAACAGCACCAATTGCTTCCAGAACCGCTCCGTGCCGATCTGAGACAGGGTGCGGCCCAACCCCGCGTGCATACCGATTTCCCGGAACAGGTTCATCTCAACATCCCCACCCTCAAATGATCAGCCAAGGGTTAGGCTTCTGGGGGGCACCGTCAAGGGGAGTACGCCAATAGGGGAATTGGCCGACAGCCCCGCCAGCCGATAACGTCGTCACTGTCCAACGGGAAGCATATCCCGAGGAAAAATCATGTTTCGTTTCTGCCTCACACCAAAAACAACGACAGAGGATAACGATATGAGTGCTTCCCCCGCGCCCGATGGCGTGCTCAAGCCCACCCTGAGCGTCTTCGATGTAGTGGCCATTACCGTTTCAGCGGTAACGCCGGCCAGTTCCGTCTTCGTGATCGCCCCGTTTGCCATCCAGCAGGCGGGCAGTGGCGTGTTCCTGGCGTTTGTGATGGCGGCGTTGCTCGCGTTGATGTTTGCCTTCTGTTACGCCGAGCTCGGCCGCGCCCATAACAGCGCCGGTGGCGAGTACGTGTATGCCAAGCGCGTGTTTGGTGGCATGGCCGGTTACGCCACCTTCCTGACGGTTCTGGTGATGTTGCTGTTTATTCCGCCGGTATTGGCGACCGGTGCGGCGACTTATCTGAATAACGCTCTGGGCACGACATTCGACGCGCAAACTGTCGCCCTGGTGATCGTGGTATGCAGCTACGCCCTGGGCATCCTCAATATCAAGCTCAACGCCTGGATCACCGGCACCTGCCTGCTATTGGAAGTGGCGGCGTTACTGGTGATTGTGGTGATCGGCTTCGGTAATCCGGTGCAGCCGGCCAGTGTGTTGCTGCAGCCGCAAATCGTCGAAAACGGCGTGTTGCACCTGGCGCCCTGGGCGTTGGTGATCGGCGCCGTCGGCATCGGCCTGTTCTCGTTCAACGGCTACGGCCCGGCGGTGTTGCTGGCCGAAGACATGAAGTGCGGCGGCAAGGGCGTGCACAAGGCGGTGCTCTGGTCGTTGGGGTTGGTGGTGGTGATTGAGTTGGTGCCGATCACCGCGCTGTTGATCGGCGCGCCGTCCCTGAGCGAGATGATCAGCAGCCCCGACCCGATCGGCTACCTGTTGACCAGCCATGGCAATGAAACCCTGTCGCGGTTGGTGAGCGCCGGGATCTTCCTGTCGGTGTTCAACGCCATCGTTGCCATCGTGATCCAGATTGGCCGGGTGGTGTTCAGCAGCGGCCGCGATGCGTTGTGGACGCCTGGCATCAACAAGCTGTTCACGCGTATTCACCCGCGCTGGGACTCACCGTGGCTGGCGACGCTGTTTCTGGCGATCCCTTCGGCGCTGTTGAGCTTCAGCTCCAACCTGGCCGACCTGACCTCGTTCAGCGTTCTGCTGATCATGCTGGTGTACCTGGTGGTGGCGCTGAGCGCGCTGATGAGCCGGGTGCTGCTGCGTGATCGCGAGCATCCCTATCGCATGCCGTTATGGCCGCTGCCGGCATTGCTGGCGGTGCTCGGTGCCGGTTACCTGCTGGTCACCTTGATTCTTGAGGCCTCGGTACGCGACATCATGATCATCATCGGCTTGCTGGCCCTGTCGGTGATTTTGTATTGCATCAGTGGCCGGTTGAGTCCGGCGTTTCAGAAATTGTAAGGAGTGGGTATGCGTGCACGTCAATTGGGCATCACGTTGGGGCTGGGCATGCCCGGCGAATTGAATGCCATCACCGATGTTCCCGGGGTTCGCGTCGGCCATGCCACGCTCAAGGCACAGGTCGACGGCAAGCAGGTGCGCACCGGCGTTACGCTGATCCAGCCGCGTGCCGGGGAAGCGCGACATCAACCGTGTTTTGCCGGCTATCACGTGCTCAACGGCAATGGCGACGCCACGGGGCTTGAATGGATCAGCGAGGCGGGGCTGCTGACCACGCCGATGGCCATTACCAACACCCACAGTATCGGGGTGGTGCGCGACAGCCTGATCGCCCTGGAGCGCGAGCGTATGGCGGACCCGGCGGTGTACTGGTGCATGCCGGTGGTCATGGAAACTTATGACGGCCTGCTCAACGACATCTGGGGCCAGCATGTTCGCCCTGAGCATGTGCGCCAGGCCCTGGACCAGGCTGAAAGCGGCCCGGTGCAGGAAGGCGCGATAGGCGGTGGCACCGGCATGATTTGTCACGAATTCAAGGGCGGCATCGGCACTGCGTCACGGCGCTTGCCAACGGAGCAGGGCGGCTGGACCGTGGGCGTACTGGTGCAGGCCAACCATGGCAAGCGCCAGGAGCTGCGGGTCGATGGCTACCCGGTGGGCCGTCATTTGATGGACATTGCTTCGCCCTTTGCCGAGCGTGGCACTCCCGGCATGGGCTCCATCGTGGTGATCATCGCCACGGACGCCCCGTTGCTGCCGCACCAATGCCAGCGCCTGGCACAGCGCGCGTCCATTGGCATTGCGCGCACCGGTGGCGGTACCGAGGATTCCAGCGGCGACCTGTTCCTGGCGTTTGCCACCGGTAACCGTGATTTGCCGCCGGCCGACTATGGGCGCAAGGACCTGCCGCTCAGCACCGGCTTGCAGATGGTCAACAACGACCATATTTCGCCGCTGTTCAGCGCGGCGGCAGAGGCGGTGGAGGAGGCGATCATCAATGCCATTCTGGCAGGTGAAGACATGACCACTCAAGACGGCGTCAAGGTGCCGGGCCTGGCTGGCGAAACCCTCTTGGCAGCCATGCAACAGTGTGGCTGGAGTATGTCCCGGTAATGGGGGGCAGCGCACTTTAATAGTGCGAATAGTGGCTCTTTAATGTTGCTAATGACACCGTGACAATATATTGGATCCATTAATCAAGTGGGCCGCTCACTTAGAGTGGCTTTACTTGTATTTAATATTTAAATAGTGGTGTGCGCCGATTCGGCCGCACAAACGCAACGGCCCCCAATAAACACTGCGTGCGTCTTCTTCAACTTGAACCTGCGTCACAAGTGTGCGATGGAAATAGATGTAGACGAAAGATTTCAAGTTGTGTCAGTTTTCTTACGCCTTCAAAAGAGGTGAGTGATAGGACTATCCTCGCCCGCGAGGTTCCTATCGAACAAAGACTGATGCACTTGCAAACAAGGAAGTACGTTTATGTCAAAAGTAAAAGACAAAGCTATTGTATCTGCCGCGCAAGCCAGCACTGCTTACTCGCAAATCGATAGCTTCAGCCATTTGTATGACCGTGGCGGCAACCTCACGGTCAATGGCAAACCGTCCTACACCGTAGACCAGGCAGCGACCCAGCTGCTGCGGGATGGTGCTGCGTACCGGGACTTTGATGGCAACGGCAAGATCGATCTGACCTACACCTTCCTCACCTCGGCTACCCAGAGCACCATGAACAAACATGGCATCTCAGGGTTCAGCCAATTCAACACCCAGCAGAAAGCACAGGCCGCACTGGCCATGCAATCCTGGGCGGATGTCGCCAACGTGACCTTTACTGAAAAGGCTTCCGGCGGTGACGGCCATATGACCTTCGGCAACTACAGCAGCGGCCAGGACGGCGCCGCGGCCTTCGCTTACCTGCCCGGCACCGGTGCGGGCTACGATGGCACCTCGTGGTACCTGACCAACAACAGCTACACGCCGAACAAGACCCCGGACCTGAACAACTATGGCCGGCAGACCCTGACCCACGAAATCGGCCACACCCTGGGCCTGGCTCACCCTGGCGACTACAACGCCGGGAACGGCAACCCGACCTATAACGACGCCACCTATGGACAGGACACGCGTGGCTATAGCCTCATGAGTTACTGGAGCGAGAGCAACACCAACCAGAACTTCAGCAAAGGCGGTGTCGAGGCTTACGCTTCCGGCCCGCTGATCGACGACATCGCCGCGATCCAGAAGCTCTACGGTGCCAACCTCAGCACCCGCGCCACGGACACCACCTACGGGTTCAACTCCAACACCGGGCGTGATTTCCTCAGCGCCAGTTCCAATGCCGACAAGCTGGTGTTCTCGGTATGGGACGGTGGCGGCAACGACACCCTGGACTTCTCCGGTTTTACCCAGAACCAGAAGATCAACCTCACTGCCACCTCGTTCTCTGATGTGGGCGGCCTGGTGGGCAATGTATCCATCGCCAAGGGCGTCACCATCGAGAACGCGTTCGGCGGTTCGGGCAACGACCTGATCATTGGTAACCAAGTCGCCAACACCATCAAGGGCGGGGCCGGCAACGACCTCATCTACGGCGGCGGCGGTGCGGACCAGCTGTGGGGCGGCACTGGCAGCGACACTTTCGTGTACGGTGCCAGTTCCGACTCCAGGCCAGGGGCTGCGGACAAGATCTTCGACTTCACCTCCGGTTCGGACAAGATCGACCTGTCCGGTATCACCAAGGGTGCGGGCGTGACCTTCGTCAACGCCTTTACCGGGCATGCCGGCGATGCTGTACTGACCTATGCCTCAGGTACCAACCTGGGCACCTTGGCGGTGGACTTCTCCGGGCACGGCGTGGCGGATTTCCTCGTCACCACCGTTGGCCAGGCGGCTGCCAGTGACATCGTAGCCTGATGTAAAGCGCGCGGTGCTTCGGCGCCGCGCTCCAGGCCGGAGTTGGATATGCCACGTTTTTCCCATTTGATCGCCTGTGTTGTGCAGGTGTTGTTCGTGTCGGCAGGAGCCCACGCAATGGCTAGCAGTCTTGTATTACCCACCTCCGCGCAGCTTGCCGGGCAGTGGGAGCTGAAGCAGCAGGATCAGGTGTGCGCGCTCAAGTTAGTGGAGCAAGCCAACGCCCTGGAGGGCGATATCGCCTGTGCCGAGCAATGGCTGGGCGACAAGCCGCTGACGTGGTCGCCCACCCCGGATGGTATTTGGCTGTTTAACGCTGAAGGCTCAGGGATCACCCATTTGAATCGCCAGAAAGAGGGCGACTATCAAGCCCGCACTAAAGCAGGCGAAGTTGTAAGGCTGCAACGAAAACATTAATTAAAAGTTATAAGCATATAACTCGATTTGTTAGGCGGCCGTACCCTACTTGGTAGGGGTGACCCTTTTGCGTAATTCGCTGCAAGGAAAAACAATTAATATGGCGAAGTCCCATGGGGTGGCGCCCTTATTCAGGGCGCTGGGTGAATACAAGAGTATTTTGATCAGCGTTGGCTGTTTCACGGCATTGATTAACCTATTAATGCTGGTGCCCTCGATTTACATGCTGCAAGTGTATGACCGTGTGTTGTCCTCCCAGAATGAAACCACCCTGGTGATGTTGACGCTGATGGTCGTGGGCTTCTTTGCGTTTATCGGCCTGCTGGAAGTGGTGCGCAGCTTTATCGTGATCCGCATTGGCAGCCAGTTGGAGCGACGTTTCAACTTGCGCGTGTACAAAGCCGCGTTCGAACGCAACCTGCAGCGCGGCCAAGGGCACGCCGGGCAATCCTTGGGCGACCTGACCGCTCTGCGCCAATTCATCACGGGGCCAGCGCTGTTCGCGTTTTTCGATGCGCCCTGGTTCCCGATCTACCTGTTCGTGATTTTCCTGTTCAATGTGTGGCTCGGCGTGCTGGCCACGGCCGGCGCGGTGCTGTTGATTGGCCTGGCGTGCCTTAACGAATACCTGACCAAAAAGCCATTGGGCGAGGCCAGCGGTTATTCGCAGCAGTCCACCCAACTGGCCACCAGCCATTTGCACAACGCCGAAACCATCCAGGCCATGGGCATGCTCGGTGCGCTGCGCCAACGCTGGTTTGGCGTGCATTCGCAGTTCCTGGGCTTGCAGAACCAGGCCAGCGACACCGGTTCGATCATCACCTCCTTAAGCAAATCCTTGCGCCTGTGCCTGCAATCCTTGGTGCTGGGCCTGGGCGCCTACCTGGTGATCAAGGGCGACATGACCGCCGGGATGATGATCGCAGGCTCCATCTTGATGGGCCGCGTACTCAGCCCCATCGACCAACTGATTGCAGTGTGGAAGCAATGGAGTTCGGCCAAGCTGGCCTATCAGCGCCTCGACGAACTGCTGCGCGAATTCCCGCCAGAGGTCGAGCACATGGCCTTGCCTGCGCCCAACGGCCAAGTCAGTTTCGAGCAGGTCAGCGCCGGCCCGCCGGGGCGGCGCATGGCGACCCTGCATCAGGTCAGCTTTAACCTGGCTGCCGGTGAAGTGCTGGGCGTGCTCGGCGCGTCCGGTTCCGGCAAGTCCACCCTGGCTCGCGTGCTGGTGGGCGTGTGGCCAACCCTGGCCGGTACCGTACGCCTGGACGGCGCGGATATTCACCGCTGGAACCGCGACGACCTCGGCCCGCATATCGGCTATTTGCCCCAGGACATCGAGCTGTTTAGTGGCAGCATCGCCGACAACATCGCGCGCTTTCGCGAGGCCGACCCGGAACTGGTGGTCAAGGCCGCGCAACAGGCCGGCGTGCATGAACTGATCCTGCGCCTGCCCCAAGGCTACGACACCGTGCTGGGCGACAACGGCGGTGGCTTGTCCGGCGGCCAGAAACAACGCGTGGCTCTGGCCCGCGCCCTGTACGGCGGGCCGCGCCTGATCGTGCTGGACGAACCCAACTCCAACCTCGACACCGTCGGCGAAGCCGCATTGGCCAGCGCCATCATGCAGATGAAAGCCCAGGGCAGCAGCGTGGTGCTGGTCACCCATCGTTCCTCGGCATTGGCCCAGGCCGATAAGTTGCTAGTGCTCGGCGAAGGCCAACTGCAAGCGTTCGGGCCCAGTCAGGAGGTGCTGCGGGCGTTGTCCGGGCAGCAGGAAGCGCCGAAAGAAAAAACCGGTGTCAGCTTCAGCCGTCACTACCAGGCCGGAAGGAATCCAGGCGCATGAGCAGCCTTACTGTTGAACCTCAAATCAAAGAACGCGATGCCGGCTTTTTCGTAAAAATGGGCTGGGTGATGACTATCGTCGGTGCCGGCGGGTTTTTCCTCTGGGCCAGCCTCGCACCGTTGGACCAAGGCATTCCGGTCCAAGGCACCGTGGTGGTGTCTGGCAAGCGCAAGGCGGTACAAACCTTCAGCCCCGGCGTGGTCAGCCGCATCCTGGTGAAAGAGGGCGAGTTGGTCAAGCAAGGCCAGCTGCTGTTTCGTCTCGACCAGACCCAGAACCAGGCCGATGTGCAATCGCTGCAAGCCCAGTACCGCATGGCCTGGGCCAGCGTGGCGCGCTGGCAGAGCGAGCGTGACAACCTCTCCAGCATCACCTTTCCTGCAGAACTGAGTGCCAACCCCGATCCGGCCTTGATGCTGGTGCTAGAAGGTCAGCGCCAACTGTTCAGCAGCCGTCGCGACGCGTTTGCCCGTGAACAAGCCGGGATCCGCGCCAGCATCGAGGGCGCCAACTCTCAGCTAAGTGGTATGCGCCGTGCCCGCAGTGACTTGACCGCCCAGGCCCAATCTCTGCGCGCGCAACTGAGCAACCTGCAACCCTTGGCCGACAACGGCTACATCCCGCGCAACCGCCTGATGGACTACCAGCGCCAGTTATCCCAGGTGCAGCAGGACCTGGCGCAAAACGCCGGTGAAAGCGGCCGGATAGAGCAGGGCATTGTTGAGTCGCGGCTCAAATTGCAGCAGCACAGCGAGGAATATCAAAAAGAGGTGCGCAGCCAATTGGCCGACGCGCAACTGCGCAGCCTGACCCTTGAACAGCAACTGACCTCCGCCGGCTTCAACCTGCAACACAGCGAGATCAACGCGCCGGCCGATGGCATCGCGGTCAACCTCAGCGTGCACACCGAAGGCGCCGTGGTGCGTGCCGGTGAAACCCTGTTGGAGATCGTGCCCCAGGGCACACGCCTGGAAGTGGAAGGGCACCTGCCGGTGCATTTGGTGGACAAGGTCGGCACACACTTGCCTGTCGACATCCTCTTCACCGCCTTCAACCAAAGCCGCACGCCACGGGTGCCGGGCGAAGTCAGCCTGATCTCCGCCGACCAGATGCTCGATGAAAAGACCGGTGCGCCGTACTACGTGCTGCGCACCAGCGTCAGCGAGGCGGCGATGGAAAAACTCAACGGCCTGGTGATCAAGCCCGGCATGCCCGCCGAGATGTTCGTGCGCACCGGCGAGCGTTCACTGCTCAACTATCTGTTCAAGCCGCTGCTGGACCGCGCCGGCTCTGCGTTGACTGAGGAATGAGCATGAAGCCAGTGTTCATTTCGCTGTTGCTGGTGTGTGGCAGTGCCCAGGCCGCGATGGGGCCCTTCGATGTGTACGAGCAGGCGCTGCGCAACGACCCGGTGTTCCTCGGCGCCATCAAGGAGCGCGACGCCGGCCTGGAAAACCGCACCATTGGCCGTGCCGGCTTGCTGCCGCGGCTGTCCTACAACTACAACAAGGGCCGCAACAATTCCGAAGCGCACCTGCCCGACGGGCGCGGCGGTAGTTACCGCGACGACCGTAACTACAACAGCTATGGCTCGACCTTCAGCCTGCAACAGCCGTTGTTCGACTACGAAGCCTATGCCAACTACCGCAAGGGCGTGGCCCAGGCGCTGTTCGCCGATGAAAGCTTTCGCGACAAGAGCCAGGCGTTGCTGGTGCGGGTGTTGAGCTATTACACCCAGGCGCTGTTTGCCCAGGACCAGATCGACATCGCCAGGGCCAAGAAGAAGGCGTTCGAACAACAGTTCCAGCAGAACCGGCATTTGTTCCAGCAAGGCGAGGGCACCCGCACCGATATCCTTGAAGCTGAGTCGCGCTACGAGTTGGCCACCGCCGAAGAGATCCAGGCCCTGGATGAGCAGGACGCCTCGCTCCGGGAGTTGGGCGCATTGATCGGTGTGCAAAGCGTCAACATCAACGACCTGGCACCGCTGAACCAGAGCTTTGCCGCGTTCACCCTGACCCCGGCCAACTACGACACCTGGCATGAGTTGGCGCTGACCAACAACCCTGTGCTGGCTTCGCAGCGCCAGTCCCTGGAAGTGGCGCGCTATGAAGTGGAACGCAACCGTGCCGGGCATTTGCCCAGAATCACCGCGTATGCCACCTCGCGCAAGCAGGAGTCCGACAGCGGCAACACCTATAACCAGCGCTACGACACCAACACCATCGGCGTCGAAGTGAGCATGCCGCTGTATGCCGGTGGCGGTATCTCGGCCTCCACCCGCCAGGCCAGCCGCGCGATGGAGCAGGCGGAGCACGAGTTGGAAGGCAAGACCCGGGAAACCCTGATCGAATTGCGTCGCCAGTTCAGTGCGTGCCTGTCGGGCGTGAGTAAGTTGCGCGCCTATCAGAAAGCGCTGGCATCCGCCGAGGCGCTGGTGGTGTCGACCAAGCAGAGCATTCTCGGCGGCGAGCGCGTCAACCTCGATGCCTTGAACGCCGAACAGCAGCTGTACAGCACCCGCCGCGACCTGGCCCAGGCGCGTTATGACTACTTGATGGCCTGGACCAAATTGCACTACTACGCGGGCAACTTGCGTGACACCGACTTGGCCAAAGTGGACGAAGCCTTCGGCCCGGATGGAAAACTGTAGGAGCGAGCTTGCTCGCGAAAAACGTCAACGATGACGTGGACATCCTGGCTACACGCGGTGCCAGTGAGTTCTTCGCGAGCAAGCTCGCTCCTACAGGGGGAATAACAATAAAAGGGAGTGTGCACATGATCACCGATTCACCACGTTTCAAACCCTTCACCGCAGGTTCCTTGCTCTTGCTGTCCGTTGCGGCACAGGCGCAATACACCGAGACCGGCCAACCGGGTAACCCCGCCAGTTGGCGCTCCGCCGAGTACCAGAGCGACTGGGGACTGGGCCGCATGAAGGCCGATGAAGCCTACGCCGCCGGGATCAGCGGCCAAGGCGTGAAAATCGGTGCGCTGGACTCAGGGTTCGATACCAATCACCCGGAAGCTTCCAAAGACCGTTTCCACCCGGTCACCGCCACGGGCACCTATGTCGATGGCAGCGCCTTCAGCACCACGGGCGCGCTCAACCCGAACAATGATTCCCACGGCACCCACGTCACCGGCACCATGGGCGCCGCCCGCGACGGCGTGGGTATGCATGGCGTTGCTTACAACGCGCAGGTCTATGTGGGCAACACCAACGCCAACGACAGCTTCCTGTTCGGCCCCACGCCAGACCCCAAATACTTCAAGACCGTGTACACCGCACTGGTGGATTCCGGCGTGCGCGCCATCAACAACAGCTGGGGCAGCCAGCCCAAGGACGTCAGCTACCAGACCTTGGACAATATGCACGCGGCGTACGCCCAGCATTACAACCGTGGCACCTGGCTGGACGCGGCCGCGGACGTGGCCAAGGCCGGTGTGATCAACGTGTTCAGCGCCGGCAACAGCGGCTATGCCAACGCCAGCGTGCGCTCGGCCTTGCCGTATTTCCAGCCGGAACTGGAAGGCCACTGGCTGGCCGTGTCCGGGTTGGATAAGGCCAATAACCAGAAATACAACAAATGCGGCGTCGCCAAGTACTGGTGTATTTCTACCCCCGGCGCGCTGATCAACAGCACCATTCCTGACGGGGGGTATGGGGTGAAGTCCGGCACCTCGATGTCAGCGCCCCATGCCACCGGCGCGTTGGCGCTGGTGATGGAACGTTATCCCTACATGACCAACGAGCAAGCCTTGCAGGTGCTGCTGACCACCGCCACGCAGCTCGACGGCTCGATCACCCAGGCGCCCAACGCCATTGTCGGCTGGGGCGTGCCTGACCTGGGCCGGGCGATGCACGGTCCTGGGCAACTGCTCGGGCCCATGGAGGTCAACCTGGCCGCCGGGCAGGGCGATGTGTGGAGCAACGGCATCTCCGACCAGGCGCTCATCCAGCGCCAGGCCGAGGACCGCGCCGAGCACACGGCCTGGCAGCAAACCCTGATCGACAAGGGTTGGCAAAACGGCGTGGGTGCCTCTGCCAGCCAGCAGGACCAGACTGATTACGCCATCGGCAGTGCCCGCGACCAAGCGGCGGCCCAGCGTGTGTACGAGGGCAGCCTGATCAAGGCCGGTGCCGGCAGTCTGGTGCTCAGCGGCGACAGCACCTATCGCGGTGCGACCCTGGTCAACGGCGGACTGTTGGCCGTCAATGGCTCGCTGACTTCGGCAGTGACGGTCAATGACAGCGGCACCCTCGGCGGTTCCGGGCGTATCGCCGCGTTGTCGGTAAACAACGGCGGCCGTGTGGCCCCGGGTAATTCCGTGGGCACCTTGCAAGTGGCAGGGGACGTAAACCTCGGCGCCGGCTCGACCTATGCCGTGGAGCTGACGCCCACCAGCAGTGACCGCATTGTCGCCGGTGGCCAGGCGATTCTTGGCGGCGGCACCGTCACACTGGCGCTGGAAAACAGCCCGACCTTGCTCAGCCAGAGCGAGGCCCAAAGCCTGATCGGCCGGCAGTACTCGATTCTCAAGGCGGCGGGCGGCATTCAGGGCCAGTTCGGGCAAGTGCTGCCCAACTACCTGTTCCTCGGTGGCACCCTCGACTACGCCGCCAATGCCGTGCAACTGAACGTGGGGCGCAACGACGCCAGCTTCGCCAGCGTCGGCGCGACCCGCAACCAGCGCAACGTCGCGGTGGCTGCTGAGCAATTGGGCGCCGGCAACCCGGTGTATGAAAGCCTGCTGCAGTCGCAATCGGTTGCCGTGGCCCAGCAGGGCTTGCAGCAACTGTCCGGGGAAATCTACCCGGCTGTGGGTGCGATGCTGATCAACGACAGCCTGCAACTGCGTAACGCCGTGGGCGAGCGCCTGCGCCATGTGCCAGTGGCCGGTGAAAGCAACCTGTGGTTCAAAGCACTGGGCGCCTGGGGCAAGACTGATAGCCGCACTGAAACGGCGGGGTCCACCACCTCCATCGGCGGCCTGTTGGCGGGTGTGGACGGCGCGCTGGATGAGCAGACCCGCGTGGGTGTGGTTGCCGGCTACAGCGACAGCTCCTTGAACATGGGCAGCGGTACCCATTCATCGGCGTCCATCGACAGCTACCACTTTGGCGCGTACGCCGGGCGCGAGCTGGGTGACTGGCGCCTGAGCGTCGGCGGTGCCTACAGCTGGCATCGCGGCGACGTGAAGCGCGACCTGCAATGGGGGGATGTCAGCGGCAAGCAAAAAACCAAGCTGGACGCGACCACGGCGCAGGTCTTCACCGAAGCCGCGTACCGCATCCGCCTGCAAGCGGTGGCCCTGGAGCCGTTCGCCAACCTGGCCTATGTGCATCTGAACAGCGAGTCCTTCCACGAAAAAGGTGATGCCGCTGCCCTGGAACGCGGCAGCGACCGGCGTGATGCGGTGCTCAGCACCCTCGGTGTGCGCGCCCTGAAAACCCTGGCCCTCAATGACCACCAGCAACTGGACCTGTCCGGTTCGTTGGGCTGGCAACACAGCCTGACGGCGGTGGAGTCAGAGGAACACCTGGCGTTTGTCGCCGGCGGGCCTTCATTTGCGGTGCGCAGTGCGCCATTGCTGCGCGACGCTGCCCTGGTGGGCGTGCAGGCCAGCCTGGCGTTGAATGCGTCGACGCGGGTCAACCTGGATTACAACGGCCAGCTGGGTGGGCGCGCGAAAACCCAGGGCGTGGGCTTGAGCCTGAACTGGCAGTTCTGAAGACACCGCGAACCTGATCGTTCCCACGCTCCGCTGATCGTTCCCACGCTCCGCGTGGTAACGCCTCTTGTGACGCTCCGCGTCACGCTTTGGGACGCAGAGCGTCCGGGGCCGCATTCCCACGCGGAGCGTGGGAATGATCAGCGGCGGTGTTCTGGAGAAAGTGATTTACACACGTGCAATAAGAAAACTAAGGAAGGTCACCGTGAAAAAAAGCAAGTCAGGGTTAACTACCGCCATCCACACAGGCCCGGGCTATCCGCTCAAGGCGCTGAGCTGCGTGCCATACGGCGCGTTACTGTGTTGCCTGGCAAGCCTGGGGACCGCCCAGGCTGCACCCTATGTGGAAAGCGGCAAACTGGGCGACGCCGCCAGCTGGCGCAGCAATGAGTTCAAGGCCGACTGGGGCCTGGGCGCCGTGCACGCCGACACCGCCTATGCGGCTGGCTATACCGGCAAGGGCGTCAAACTGGGGATCTTCGACCAGCCGGTGTACGCCCAGCACCCGGAGTTTGCCAGCCCCGACAAGGTGGTGACGATTGTCACCGAGGGCATTCGCCAATACACCGACCCGTATATCCCAGTGAAGGCCGGCGACGCGTTCCGCTACGACGGCACGCCGTCCAAGGACTCCAACGGCAAGCTGGGTAACCACGGCACCCATGTCGGCGGCATTGCGGCCGGTAACCGCGATGGCGGGCCGATGCACGGCGTGGCGTTCAACGCACAAATCCTCACCGCCGAAAACGGTGACCCGGGCCCGGAAGACGGGATCATCCTCGGCAACGACGGCGCCGTGTACAAGGCCGGCTGGGATGGGCTGGTCGCCAGTGGCGCGCGTATCATCAACAACAGCTGGGGCATCGGCATCGGTGATCAGTACGCCAAGGGCGGCCGCGATCCGGCGTTCCCCAATTTCACCGTCAACGAAGCCCAGGCGCAGTTCAATACCATCAGGCCGATCCTTGGCACCCTAGCAGGTGGCGCGTACCAAGGCGCCATCGACGCGGCCCGCAGCGGTGTGCTGACCATCTTTGCTGCAGGCAATGACTACAACCTCAACAACCCGGATGCGATTTCCGGCCTTGCGTATTTTGTGCCAGAGATCGCGCCTAACTGGCTGTCCGTCGCGGCCCTCCAGCAGAACTCGAATACGGCAAGCCCCGATCCGTATGTGATCAGTACTTTCTCCTCGCGTTGTGGCTATGCGGCGAGCTTTTGCGTGTCGGCACCCGGCACCAAGATCTACAGTTCGATCATCAACGGTACCGACCTGAGCAACCTCACCACCGACTGGGCCAACAAAAATGGTACCTCCATGGCCGCACCTCACGTGGCAGGCGCCGCAGCGGTGCTGATGGAGCGCTTCCAATACATGAGCGGCGACCAGATCTCCACCGTGCTCAAGACCACCGCCACCGACCTCGGCGCGCCGGGCATCGATTCGCTGTATGGCTGGGGCATGATCAACCTGGGCAAGGCGGTCAACGGCCCCGGGATGTTTATCACCGCTGAGGATATCCCGGCCGAGTTCCGTATCGACGGCGCCTACGGCAGCGGCCAGTTCGTCGCGGACCTGCCGGGTGTCGGCGCGGTGGTGGATGCCGGCAAACCCACCCAGCGTGTGTGCGATGACCTGCACTGCGGGCGGGATGTGTGGAGCAACGACATCTCGGGCCATGGCGGCCTGACCAAGCAAGGCATCGGTACCTTGGTGCTCACCGGCGCCAATACTTACAGCGGGCCGACGCTGGTCAACCAGGGCTTGCTGGCAATCAACGGTTCGGTCACCTCCGACGTTACCGTCAGCCAGAGCGGTGTGGTCGGTGGTTCGGGGCGTATCGGTTCGCTGAGCGCGAAAAGCGGCGGCACCGTGGCGCCGGGCAATTCCATCGGCACCTTGAACGTGGCGGGCAACGTCAACTTTGAACCGGGTTCGACCTACGCGGTAGAACTGTCGCCCACCAGCAGCGATCGCATCGTCGCCGGCGGCACGGCCACCCTCAACGGCGGCACCGTGACTCTTGCCCTGGAAAACAGCCCGACCTTGCTGAGCGCCACCCAGGCCCAAAGCCTGATCGGCCGTCAGTACAACATCCTGCAAGCGGCAGGCGGCGTCACCGGTAGCTTCGCGGCAGTGGTGCCCAATTACCTGTTTGTCGGCGGCACCTTGAACTACGCCGCCAACGGTGTGCAGCTGGATGTGGCACGCACCAACAGCTTCGCCAGCGTGGCGGCTACGCCGAACCAGCGCGCCGTGGCCGCCGCCGCCGAGCAATTGGGCGCAGGCAATGGCGTGTATGAAAGCTTGCTGCTGGCACCCACGGCCGCTTCGGCTCAAGGCGCGTTCCAGCAACTGAGCGGGGAGGTTTACCCGGCGCTGGAAACCGCACTGGTCAATGACAGCCGCTACGTACGCGAAGCGGTGGGCGAACGCCTGCGCAATGGCGAGATGGGCGCTACCAGCCAAGCCATCGACAGCCGTGGCAACGTGTGGGTCAAGGCACTGGGTGCATGGGGCAAGACCGACAGCCGCAACGACACGGCGGGCTACACCACCTCTATCGGCGGCATGCTCGCCGGTGTGGACGGCGCCCTCGATGAGGCCACACGCATCGGCCTGGTGGCCGGCTACAGCGACACGTCGCTGAACATGGGCAGCGGCACCCACAGCCGCGCCTCGGTCGACAGCTATCATTTCGGCGCCTATGCCGGGCATGAAATCGGCGCCTGGCGCCTGAGTGGCGGCGCGACCTACAGCTGGCACCGCGCCGATGTCAAACGCGACCTGCAATACGGCGACGTCAGCGGCAAGCAAAAAGCCAAGGTCGATGCCCACAGCACTCAGGTGTTCACCGAAGCTGCGTACCGCATCAACCTGCAACCGCTGGCCCTGGAGCCGTTCGCCAATCTGGCCTACGTGCACCTGGACACTGACAGCTTCAAAGAGAAGGGCGACGCCGCCGCGCTGAGAAGTGGCGACGACAGCCGTGACCTGGTGCTCAGCACCCTGGGTATGCGTGCCTTGAAGACCTTCAATATCAACGACCATCAGCAACTGGAAGTCTCCGGCACCCTGGGCTGGCAGCACAACCTGAGCAGCACCGATTCGGAGCAGCACCTGGCGTTTGCCTCGGGCGGCCCGTCGTTCACGGTGGAAAGTGCGCCAATGGTGCGCGATGCCGCGTTGGTCGGAGCACGGGTCAGCCTGGCATTGAGCAAGGATGCGCGGGTGAACTTCGATTACAACGGCTTGCTGGCCAGCAAGGAGAAGGTGCACGGCGTCGGCTTGAGCCTGGACTGGGCGTTCTAAAGGCCAGATGCAGTGGGTTGTGGCGAGGGAGCAAGCTCCCTCGCCACACAAGCTCGCTCCTACAGGTGGTAACGGATAACAGGTGTTTTGGCTTTCTCTACAAATCCAACAACAGAGAGGCACTACCAATGGGTATCTTTGACTATAAAAACCTCGGTACCGAGGACTCCAAGGCGTTGTTCGCCGATGCCATGGCGATCACGCTGTATTCCTACCACAACCTGGATAACGGCTTTGCCGTCGGTTACCAGAACAACGGCCTCGGGCTGGGCTTGCCTGCCACCCTGGTCAGCGCGCTGATTGGCGGCAGCAATGCCCAAGGGGTCATCCCCGGCATCCCCTGGAACCCCGACTCGGAAAAAGCCGCCCTGGAGGCGGTGCAAGCAGCCGGCTGGAAGCCTATCAGCGCCAGTACCCTGGGCTACAGCGGCAAGGTTGATGAACGCGGCACCTTCTTTGGCGAAAAATTCGGCTACGGCACGGCGCAGGCCGAGGTGCTGGGCAAGTACGATGACGCGGGCAAGCTGCTGGAGCTCGGCATCAGTTTTCGCGGCACTTCGGGGCCTCGGGAAAGTGTGATCACCGACTCCATCGGCGATGTGATCAGCGACCTGCTCGCCGCCTTCGGGCCCAAGGATTATGCCAAGAACTACGCGGGGGAAGCCTTCGGCGGCTTGCTCAAAAACGTGGCGGACTACGCCAGTGCCCAGGGCCTGGGCGGCAACGACGTAGTGGTCAGCGGCCACAGCCTTGGGGGCCTCGCGGTCAACAGCATGGCCGACTTGAGCGACAACAGCTGGTCGGGGTTCTATAAGGACTCCAACTACGTGGCCTACGCGTCGCCGACCCAGAGCGCCGGCGACAAGGTGCTTAACGTCGGCTATGAAAACGACCCGGTGTTCCGCGCCCTGGATGGCTCGTCATTCAACCTGTCGTCCCTGGGCGTGCACGACAAGCCCCACGAGTCGAGCACCGACAACATCGTCAGCTTCAACGACCACTACGCTTCATCCCTGTGGAACCTGCTGCCATTTTCCATTCTCAACCTGCCCACCTGGGTCTCGCACTTGCCCACCGGTTACGGCGACGGCATGACCCGCATCCTCGACTCGGGCTTCTACGAACAGATGACCCGCGACTCGACGGTGATCGTCGCCAACCTGTCCGATCCGGCACGGGCCACCACCTGGGTGCAAGACCTCAACCGCAATGCCGAGGCGCACAAGGGCAATACCTTCATCATTGGCAGTGACGGCGACGACTTGATCAAAGGCGGCAGGGGCGCGGACTTTATCGAAGGTGGCAAGGGCAATGACACCATCCGTGACAGCAGCGGGCATAACACGTTTTTGTTTAGCGGGCAGTTTGGCAATGACCGGGTGATTGGCTACCAGACGACGGACAAGCTGGTGTTCAACGACGTGGCGGGCAGCACCGATTACCGCGATCACGTCAAGGTGGTGGGCGCGGATACCGTCATTAGCTTTGGTACGGATTCGGTGACGCTGGTGGGTGTGAGCAGTCTGTCGGGGGAGGGGATAGTCATCAGCTAACGTATTCGGTGTGGGAGCTTGCTTGCCTGCGATGGCGGCGGTCGAGACAGCCATGCGGTGACTGACAAATCGCTATCGCAGGCAAGCCAGCTCCCACATTTGATGGGGTGTTGCTAGAAGATCACTTTTCCTTACGCACCGTGGCCACATCATCGGCCTTGATACGAATACGCTTGCCGGCAATATCGGTGAACTCGTAGAAGCCGTCGGCGGTCTTGGCGTTGGGCGTGTCCTTGGTCAAATACTGCGTGCCGTTCTGCAAGGTCACCACGGTTTGCGTGGAGCAACCGGCCAATACCAGAAAAGTGAGTGCAACCAGTGGCAGCCCCAAATTCTTCATGTTCATAACCCTTACCTTTAACCCTGAAAAGTCCCGCAGCGTCTGGCTGCGCGGCCATAAATATTACTTGATCAACCCCCTCATCAGATTGTTTTTTTGCAAAAAGTTGCAGGCGCCATTTATCTATTACTGATTGCAACAACCGCTTTGCCCCGGCACTCTGTATGCATAACCAGTATTTGATTGCTCTGCGCCATGGCCAACCCCCTCGAAGATCCCTTGTATTACCTGCATAACTTCCGCCAAGTGCTGGTTTGGTTGGGGCAGCGCTATGCCGATTTGCTCGATGCGCACGAACAGCATTTCATTCAGCAATTTGACAGGTTGCCTCTGGCGTCCCAGGCGTTGTTGGTGCGGATGGTGATGCGCAAGGGCGTGCATTTTCGCGCCACCAAGCTCCATTACCTGGAAATCGGTTGCCCTCATGCGGCGGCGGGGCCACTGCGTGAGTTGGGGTGGGTGGAGGATCAAAGCCCGCTGCCGTTTGCCACCCTGTTCGCCCTGCTGCAAAAAAGTGAATTGCTCGGCGCCTTCAGGCCCTGGATCGACCAACCCAAGGGCAACAAGGCCGACTGGCTTGAACCCTTGGCGGCGCAATTTACCGAACCGCGCAGCTTTACCCAGTGGTGTCCCGACGTGGGCGATGTGCTGTATAGCCTGACAGTGATGGAGTTGTGTGATCGCCTGCGCCTGATGTTCTTCGGCAACCTGCACCAGGACTGGTCGGAATTCGTGTTGGCAGATCTGGGCATCTATACCTATGAAAAAGTCGAGTTCTGCGCCGAGTCTCGTGGTTTACGCAGCCGTGACGACGTGCATGGGTTTTTATTCCTGCACCAGTGTCAGCAAGCCTTTGAAACCGGTGAGGCACTGGATACGGTGTTGGCGCAGGTCGCCACGTTGTGTACCGACAACCCGTGGCTGGAAAAGCGTCGTGCCAAGCTGCTGTTCCAGATCGGCCAGTATTGCGAACGGTGCGCCGAGCTGGCACTGGCCGAACAGATCTACCGCAATTGCACTCATCCCGGCGCGCGAGCGCGGCTGATCCGCGTACTGGAACGTCAGGAGGATTACGCCCAAGCCATGGCCCTGGCGACCGAGGCGCAACAGGCCCCACACAGCGCAGCGGAACACCAACACCTGCTTCGCGTAGTGCCGCGTCTGCGGCGCAAACTCGGCGGGCCGGCGCTGCCCAGGGCCAAGCCCCAAGCGGTGGCACGCCTGGACCTTTCGCTGGTGCAGGAACCGCTGCTGTCGGTGGAATCCTGCGTGCTGGCGCACCTGAGCGAACCGGATGCACCGGTGCATTACGTCGAGAATGGCCTGATCAATTCGCTGTTTGGCTTGCTGTGCTGGGAGGCGATTTTTGCGCCGTTGCCGGGGGCGTTCTTCCACCCGTTCCAGCGCGGGCCGGCGGACCTGCACAGCGAGGACTTTTATCAACGCCGAGAAGCTTTGTTTGCCGCGTGCTTTGCGCAATTGAAGGACGGTCGCTACAAGGCAAGCATCCGCCAACGCTACGTGGATAAATGGGGCATCCAGTCGCCCTTTGTGTTCTGGAACCTGCTCAGTGAAGACCTGCTGGAGCAAGCCCTGGCCTGCCTGCCCGCCGAGCATTTGCGCCATTGGTTCACGCGCCTGTTGCAGGATATCCGTGCCAACCGGGCCGGGATGCCGGACCTCATCCAGTTCTGGCCGGCGCAAAACACCTATCGCATGATCGAGGTCAAGGGGCCCGGCGACCGCCTGCAAGACAACCAGTTGCGTTGGCTGGCGTTCTGCGGCGAGTACCAGATGCCGGTCACCGTCTGCTACGTGCGTTGGGCGGAGCAACCCGCTTGAGTTACAGCGTGGCCGTGCGGGCGCTGTGTGAGTTCACGGCCAAGGTCGGTGACCTCGACCTGCGCTTTACGCCGTCGCCCAGCGCCCAGGAAGGCATCGTCGGCCATCGCACGGTGGCATCCCGGCGCAGCGCGCACTATCAGCACGAGGTCACCCTGGAGGGCGATTACCAGCAGCTCAAGGTGCGGGGCAGGGCGGACGGCTACGACCCGGACGCCAACCGCCTGGAAGAAGTCAAAACCTACCGTGGCGACCTCGCTGCCCAGCCCGCCAACCATCGGCAACTGCACTGGGCCCAGGTCAAGGTGTATGGCTGGCTGATGTGCCAGAAACTCGGGCTCGATCATATCGACCTGGCGCTGGTGTACTTCGACATCGTCGGCGAAGGCGAAACCGTGCTGAACCAGCGGTTCGATGCACCCGACCTTGAGCAGTTCTTCAATCAGCAATGCGCGCTGTTCCTGGACTGGGCCCGGCAGGAGATGCAGCACCGTGCGGCACGCAACGCTGGCGCGCAGAGCCTGGCGTTTCCCCATGTCGACTTCCGTACCGGGCAGCGCGACTTGGCCGAGTCGGTCTACAAAGCGGTGACTACGGGCCGGTGCCTGATGGCCCAGGCGCCCACGGGTATTGGCAAGACCATCGGCACCATCTTCCCGCTGCTCAAGGCCCTGGCGCCGCAGCAACTGGACAAGCTGTTCTTCCTCACCGCCAAGACGCCCGGGCGCAAGCTGGCGCTGGATGCCGCCCAGGTGCTGTACGACAGCAGCCCCGAGCTGTCACTGCGTGTGCTTGAACTGGTGGCCCGGGACAAGGCGTGCGAACACTTGGACAAAGCCTGCCACGGTGATTCCTGCCCATTGGCCAAGGGCTTTTACGACCGCCTGCCTGCCGCCCGCCAGGCCGCGTCCAAGGTGCGCCTGCTCGATCAACAAAGCCTGCGCAACGTGGCGCTGGCCCATCAGGTATGCCCGTACTACCTGAGCCAGGAAATGGCGCGCTGGAGCGACCTGATCGTCGCCGACTACAACTATTACTTCGACTTTGGCGCCATGCTGTTCGGCCTGGCCCAGTTCAACCAGTGGCGTGTCGCGGTGCTGGTGGACGAGGCGCACAACCTGGTCGAACGCGCGCGCTCGATGTACAGCGCCAGCCTGGACCAGTACAGCCTCAAGACCTTGCGCGATAACGCGCCCGAGCCCCTGAACAAACCCTTGCAGCGCTTGAACCGTGAGTGGAATGCCTTGCACAAGGACCAACTCGCACCGTATCAGGCGTACGCCGCCAAACCTGACAAACTGCTCCAGGCCCTGAGCCTGTGCACCAGCGCCATGGGCGACTACTTCAACGACCACCCCGAAGCCCTCAGCGGTGACCTGCAAGCCTTCTACTTCGACGCGCTGCAATGGGCCAAAGTGGCCGAGCTGTTCAATGAGCACTTTATCTTCGATATCACCAAGCGCTCGTTCAGC
This sequence comes from Pseudomonas sp. CCI1.1, assembly GCF_034348165.1. Classification (NCBI taxonomy): domain Bacteria; kingdom Pseudomonadati; phylum Pseudomonadota; class Gammaproteobacteria; order Pseudomonadales; family Pseudomonadaceae; genus Pseudomonas; species Pseudomonas sp. CCI1.1. Next base: position 1,299,121 of record NZ_CP133780.1, on the reverse strand, counting down.
GGCAAGCGCAATAGCTCGACTCTGTGCCTGCGCAACGTGGTGCCGGCCGAGTTCATCCGGCCCAGGCTGACCGCCGCGCGCAGCAGTGTGCTGTTTTCCGCGACCTTGAGCCCGCGCCATTATTACGCGGACTTGCTGGGCCTGCCGGCGGATACCGCCTGGGTTGATGTGGCATCACCGTTCAAGGCCGAGCAATTGCAGGTCAGCATCGTTGACCGCATCTCTACGCGGTTTGTGCATCGCCAGGCGTCGCTGGAACCTATCGTGGAACTGCTCGCGCGGCAATTCGCTGCGCAACCGGGTAACTACCTGGCGTTTTTCTCAAGCTTCGATTACCTGCAACAGGTGGCCCAGTTAATGGCCGAACGGCACCCGCAGATTGCGTTGTGGTTGCAGGCGCGGGGCATGGCCGAGGCCGAGCGCCAAGCCTTTTTGGAGCAGTTCACCCACCACAGCCAGGGCATTGGCTTTGCGGTGCTGGGCGGTGCGTTTGGCGAAGGTATCGACCTGCCCGGAGCGCGCCTGATCGGGGCGTTTATCGCCACCCTGGGTTTGCCGCAGCTCAACCCGGTGAATGAGCAGATCAAGGCACGTATGGGCGCTGTTTTCGGCGCGGGGTATGACTACACCTACCTGTATCCCGGTATTCAGAAAGTTGTGCAGGCGGCGGGGAGGGTGATCCGCAGCCAGCAGGATCGCGGGGTGGTGATGCTGATCGATGACCGCTTTGGCGAATCGCGGGTGCAGCAGTTGTTGCCGCGTTGGTGGGCGATCAAGCCCCTGTAGGAGCGAGCAAGCTCGCTCCTACAGGTTTGGGCTACACCACTTCCAGGTAGGAGCTCTGTATCTCCCGGGCCAACTCACGCACGGTGTCGATGAATTCTGTCAGCCGAGTGTGCAGCCCATCTTCCAGAATCTCATCAATCCCCGTGTACCGCAGCCGCGCCTCGAACTCCGCCGCCAGGCGTTGCGCCGTGCGCCCGTAACTGCCGGGCAGGTCGGCCAGGATATGGCTCAACTCCTCGATGCAGGCATGCAGCGAACGCGGCACATCGCTGCGCAACAGCAGCAACTCTGACACCGAGCGTGCATTCAAGGCATTCGGATACAGCTCGGTATAGGCCTCGAACGACGACAACGCGCGCAGCAGGGCGCTCCACTGGTAATAACCGCGTGCCGATACGTCGCTGACTTCTTCCGACTCCTCGCCGAACATCTCATAGCGCGCATCCAGCAGGCGCAAGGTGTTGTCAGCACGTTCGACAAAGGTGCCCAGGCGAATGAAGCGGTACGCGTCATTGCGCATGATGGTGCCCGAGGTTGCGCCCCGAAACAGGTGCGAGCGTTGCTTGACCCAATCACAGAAGTGGCTGATGCCATGCCGTGCCAGGCCACCGGCGGCGATGCTGCGCATTTCCAGCCAGGTGGCGTTGAGGTTTTCCCACATGTCGGCGGTGATGCGCCCGCGTACCGCATGGGCATTGCCTCGGGCGGCACGCAGGCAGTTGTAGATGCTCGCGGGGTTTTGCGCGTCGAGCGCAAAGAAGTGCAACATGCGTTCGGCATCCAGGGTCTGGTGCCGCTCCAGGTAGCTGTCCAGGGTGCCGCTGCTGAGCAACGACATCGCCAGTTCATCCAGGCCATCGCTGCGCCCGGCCTGGGGCATCAAGGACAACGAATAACTGACTTCCAGCATGCGTGCCAGGTTCTCGGCGCGCTCCAGGTAACGCGACATCCAATACAGATCTGCAGCTGTTCTACTCAGCATACTCAGCCCTCCACCACCCAGGTGTCCTTGGTTCCACCGCCTTGCGACGAGTTGACGACCAGCGAGCCTTCCTTCAGCGCCACGCGGGTCAAGCCACCGGGCACCAGGCGGGTTTCCTTGCCCGAGAGCACGAAGGGTCGCAAGTCGATGTGCCGGGGCGCGATGCCGTTTTCGACAAAGGTCGGGCAGGTGGACAGGCTCAAGGTGGGTTGGGCGATATAGGCATGGGGGCGGGCCTTGATGCGCTGGCGGAAGTCTTCGATCTCGGCGGCCGTCGACGCCGGGCCCACCAGCATGCCGTAGCCGCCGGAGCCCTGGGTTTCCTTGACCACCAACTGCTCCAGGTTGGCCAGCACATGGGACAGCTCATCGGGCTTGCGGCATTGGAAGGTCGGCACGTTCTGCAGGACCGGTTCCTCGTCCAGGTAGAAGCGGATCATCGCGGGTACGTAGGGGTAGATCGACTTGTCGTCAGCCACCCCGGTGCCGATGGCATTGGCCAGCACCACATTGCCGGCGCAGTAAGCCGCCACCAGCCCCGGCACGCCGAGCATCGACTCGGGATTGAACGCCTGGGGGTCGAGGAAAGCGTCGTCGATGCGTCGGTAGATCACGTCCACGGCCTTGGGGCCGTCGGTGGTGCGCATGAACACCTTGAGGTCCTGCACGAACAGGTCGGCGCCTTCCACCAGCTCCACGCCCATTTCCCGGGCAAGGAACGCGTGTTCGAAGAAAGCGCTGTTGAAGCGCCCAGGGGTCAACACCACCACATTCGGGTTATCGAGGCGGCTGGCGCTCTTGAGGGTCTTGAGCAAGAGGTTGGGGTAGTGGTCCACCGGGGCAATGCGCTGCTTGGCGAACACTTCCGGGAACAGGCGCATCATCATCTTGCGGTCTTCGAGCATGTAGCTCACGCCGCTGGGGGTGCGCAGGTTGTCTTCCAGCACGTAGTAGGTACCGTCGCCGTCGCGCACCAGGTCGACGCCCGAGATGTGCGAATAGATGCCGCGGTGCAGGTCGAGACCGACCATGGCTTTCTGATAGCCCTCATTGCCCAGGACCTGATCGGCGGGAATGATCCCGGCCTTGATAATGCGCTGGTCGTGGTAGATGTCGGCCAAAAACAGGTTCAGCGCGTTGACCCGTTGGATACAGCCGCGTTCGATCAGGCTCCACTCACTGGCGGGGATGCTGCGGGGAATGATGTCGAAGGGGATCAGGCGTTCGGTGTCTTGCTCGTCGCCATACAGGGTGAAGGTGATCCCGGCGCGATGGAACAGTAAATCCGCTTCACGGCGACGCTGGGCCAGCAGTTCCGGCGGCGTGTGGGCCAGCCAGCGAGAGAAGTCCTGATAATGCGCACGGCATACGCCGTTTGCGTCATTCATTTCATCAAAGAAAGATCGAGCCATTCCAGTACCTTGTCAGTGCCCAGTGTGGCTTTGGGTGGCACTGCCGCTTAAAAAAACGCATGTTTTTATGAGCCCGTGGCTGAAGGTGCCAACAGACCTGGTCCTTACTTTCTTATGGGGGCGGCTCTGGGTCGGGGGGTAACGCATGCTCCTGTTTTCGGGATGGTGAATGGATAAAGCAATGCCTGTGCCGGAATGCCGTTAATCCCCTGTAGGAGCGAGCTTGCTCGCGAAAAACTCACCGGCACCGCGTTTAATCAGGCAGCCCGCGTTAGCGTTGACGTATTTCGCGAGCTAACTCGCCCCTACAGAGGGCGGCGGTCGCCCTGAATTGGTGCGCGAACCTACTTGAACTTCACAAGGCCCCGATTCTTCTAAGGAGTTTCGTCACCTTGTGGAGCACCGTCGTGTCCAGAATCATCTCCCCCCACACTCCGGAAGCGGCCCTGAACGACCACAGCGAACACAACGCAAAGATATTCGGCTCGCCCAAGGACCGCCTCGACTTTTACCGGCGCGAGATCCAGTACGAAACCAGCATCCTGGCCAACCGCACCGACGCCTACCTGACCGCGCAATCCTTCCTGGTGATTGCCTTTGTCTCCGGCATGGGCAACCTCAACCCGGAATGGGGCAAGCTGTTCACGCTGGTGGTGCCGATCTTCCTGGTTTCGCTGGGTATTCTCAGTTCGCTGAATGCCTGGCCCGGTATCCGTGCGGCGTATGAAATCATCGACCACTGGCACTACAAGCAAAGCGAATTGCTGCGCAGCGAGCCAGTGATGGGCATGGCCTACGATGAGTCGCCCCTGTTTTCCGAAGTGGAGTCGAGCCACAAGGGCTATCGCAAGTCGTTGTTGTTTTCCATGCGTGCGCCGTGGTTGTTCATGGTGTTCTGGCTGGTGTTGGGCATCTATGCGTTCTATATCCAGGTGGACAATCCACTGCGCTGACCACGCGAACGGAACTTCAGCCGTGGCCGTGACGCCTTAGCTCTATGCGGTTCAGATTTTTCACCGGCCTGCAAAGAGGTGCCTCATGACCCAGCCTAAAGATCCCCAGACCCACAATCGCAACGACCCCGCCATCGACGGCGGCGAGCCTGCCCCTGGCACCGCCGCCGATGCGCCCAAGGATCCAACGCCTGCGAGCGACCCAAAGGCCAAGGAAAACGACTACAGTCCAGACTTCAAGCCCGAGCGCGAGCACAAGCCTGAAACCGATGCCGATATCGATACCCAAGGCGGTTAGAGGAGACGCACATGTCAAAAGAACTGGACGATGAACTCAACGATCCCGGCAATGAAGACCCGGGTTCGTTGATGGACGATGCCGAGGTGCCGCTGAACGACCTGGATGAAGCGGCGGACGTTGGCAACACTGAAAATCAGGACTGATCCGGCGGCGGGCCAGAGGGATTGCTGAGCTTGAAGTAGACGTCTTCCTCGGCCCCGCCGTCCAGCGACACCTCCTGGCCCACCACGCGGTTATCGATCAGCGTCTGCGCCTGATCGCGGCTGATATTGACCACCGTGCTGCGCTTGCCAGTGATCACATACACCACATCCACCCCATGCTCGGCCAGAGCTGCCAGGTAGTTGGCATGGGGCAGGTCTTCGCCCAGTTCATATTGACGTTGCTCGCGTGTGGTCACGCCGCCTGCCTGCGCCAGGTATTGCTGCGAATATCCCAGGCGTTGGCGTTCCTCAAGCAATCGTTGGGCGATCTTTTTCATTAGCTGACTCGCAGTGTGGGTCTTGGCTGTTTGAAACCCCGGCGTGGTGCAGGATTCAATTTTTTTGCGCAGCCTGACGCTCATACCATGCCAGCATGGGCTGGGTAGTCAGGCCATGGGCCAGGATGCTCAATGCGATGACCGACAACGTCAGGTTGACCGCCACCGCACTGCTGGTGCCCACCAGACCGTGGTTGAGCGCATAGAACAGGTAGTAAATGCTGCCGATCCCACGGATGCCGAACCAACTGACCAGGCTGCGTTGGCGATGGTCCAGCAGGCGGCCCCAAGGCATGGCGAATACACTGGCGGGGCGAATCACACAGAACAGTAACGGCGCCACCGCCAACGCGGCCCACTCCCAGTGGCTGACCAGCACGATGCCCAAGACGGTCACCAGGAACACCTCCATGGCCCGCTCCACCAGGCTGCCGAAGGCCAGCATGTCACCCATCATCACGCCTGCCGCGATCTGGGTGTCCTTCAACTGGCTGACGTCGCCGTGCAAGGCTTGCTCGGGCTCGATTTCGAGGTGGCCCACCACCGGTTGCGCCAGGTGCTCGGCGGGTGTCTGGGCGTTGCCGGTGGACTTCACCTCGGCCTGACGCAACCCCAGGCCCGCCGCGAATACCGACAGGAAGCCATAGCCGCCCACGGCTTCGGCGGTCACATAGGCAAGGGCGATCAATGCCAGTGTCAGGTAATCATTGGGCGAGAGGGTGCTGTCGGCATTGATCAGGCGCAGGCGCAACGTCACACGGCCGATACCTCGGCCCATCCAGTAGCCGATCAATAGCCCGACCGGCACCGCCCATACCAGGTTTTTCAGCACCCAACCGCCGACCCAGTCGCCATCGAAGCCGCCGTGTTGCATGAACAGCAAGCCGAAGATCACAAACGGAAAGGCGCTGCCATCGTTCAGCCCCGCTTCGCCGGACAGACCGAAGCGCAGCGCGTCGTAGTCCTGGGCATTGTTGACCTGAACCAGACCCGCCAGCACCGGATCGGTCGGCGCCAGGATCGCGCCCACCAACAAAGACACCCCCCACGACAGATCAAGCAGGTAATGCAGCAACAGCCCGGTGCCGAGGATGGTCAACAGCATGACCGGGCCGGCCAGGCCGAAGGCGATGCGCCAGGTGCGATGCTTGAGCGGCAGGCGCAATTTAAGGCCGCTGACAAACAGCGAAAACAGCACTGCCACTTCGGTCAGGTGCTCCATCCAGCGCGCCGACCCCTTGATGTCCAGGTGCAGCAGGTCCACACCGAGGGGGCCGATGGCGATGCCGAGCAACAGGCACACCGCCGAAGTGGTGACCGGCATCCAGCGCAGGTAGGAGGACGTGAGGGCGAGGGTGAGCAGCACCGCGCCCAATACGGCCAACCATAGAATGAAAGTCATAGTGCGTGCACCCGGCCGTGGTTCATTCAGGTTGGAGGGCGGTGGCCAAGTGCGGGTTCAAACAATCACCGGGTTGAAGTGGCATTCTGTGGGAGCGGGCTTGCCCGCGAATGCGGTATACCCGTCAACAGAGTCGGTGTCTGACACCCTGTATTCGCGAGCAAGCCCGCTCCCACATTTGACTGTGTTTGGTCATGACACTCCCTTGGCATGACACCTCAGCGAGCCCCCAGCGGCGGCAAGCGCCGTTTCACCGGGGTTTTCTTCACAATCGCAGTATTGGTTTCGGCATACCCATTGATCCGGTCCAGCAGGCTGTCCAACTGATCCATGGTGCGCACATGCAGGCGGGCGATGAAGCAGTCCTCGCCGGTGACCTTGTCGCATTCGGTGAACTCAGGGATCGCCTGGATCTGGCGCTCCACTTCCTGCAGTTTGCCGGGCAGGGGGCGGATGCGCACGATGGCTTGCAGCAGGTAACCGAAGTGTTTGGGGTCGATGTCGACGGTGTAGTGGGTCAGCACGCCGCGTTCTTCCAGGCGCCGCAGACGTTCGCTGACGCTGGGTGACGACAGCCCGGTGATGCCTGCCAGGGCCTTGAGGGACAACCGCGAGTCGTCCATCAAAGCGGCGATCAATTGCTGGTCGATGGTGTCGATCATGGTCTGTGCCTAATAAGAAAAGGTGATTTCGGGCTTTTGCCTTTTTTAGTCGCTGTAGCCGTCGCCGACAGATTGCCATACTGGAGCCTCACTTGAGGAGCCTCAATCATGGATTCATCCATCCGTCGCGGGTCGTGGGAAATGGTCGCCGCCATGCTGATCTCGGGCAGCATTGGCTGGTTTGTGCTGGTGTCTGGCGTGTCGGTGATCGAGGTGGTGTTCTGGCGCTGCGTGATCGGTGCGCTGACGCTGGTGCTGGTGTGCGCCTGGCTGGGTTACCTGCGCCTGGACCTGCTCAGTTGGGCAAAACTGGGGCTGGCCGTGCTCAGCGGTGTGGCCATTGTCGGCAACTGGTTGCTGCTGTTCGAATCCTACTCCCGTGCCTCCATCGCGATCAGCACCGCGGTGTACAACGTGCAGCCGTTTATTCTGGTAATGCTGGCGGCGGTGTTTCTCGGTGAAAAAATCACCGTGCAGAAACTGGCGTGGTTGAGCGTGGCGTTCCTGGGCATGTTGGCGATTGTTACCGCCCATGGCGAGCAAACGGGTGGAGGAGATTACCTGGTAGGCATCGCGCTGGCCCTGGGCGCGGCATTTTTGTATGCGGTCGCGGCGTTGATCATCAAGCGCCTCAAGGAAGTACCGCCGCATTTGATGGCATTGATCCAGGTGGCCACTGGCGCGCTATTGCTGGCGCCGCTGGTGCCCTGGAATGGCCTGCCGGCATCCACCACGACGTGGGCGGCCTTGGTCACCTTGGGGGTGGTGCACACGGGTTTGATGTATGTACTGCTGTATGGCGCGATCCAGAAACTGCCGACGGCCATTACCGGCGCACTGTCGTTCATCTACCCGATTGCGGCGATCTTTGTGGATTGGATTGCGTTCGGGCATCGCCTGGGGTGGCTGCAATGGCTGGGTGTGGCGGCGATTCTGCTGGCAGCGGCAGGGTTGCAGCGGGGCTGGTGGTGGCCCCGCAACCTCGGTAGGCGCGAGCTTGCTCGCGAAGAAGGCTAACGATGACGCAGCGCATCGGGTTGAAACGCGGCGTCCTCGAGCTTTTCGCGAGCAAGCTCGCTCCTACAGATGAGGGTTAGTGCGTGCCCTGATAGATGAGGTTTTCCGGATTGAAATGCTCCACCGCGCTGCCAGGCTGCGGCAGGCCGAGGATATGCCCCTTGATCTTGCCCACCACATGCATCTCGCAGGGTTTGCAGTCGAACTTGAGGGTCAGCACTTCGTCACCGTGGATCAATTGCATCGGCGCCACCTTGGTCTTTACCCCGGTCACACCCTTGGCCTGTTTAGGGCACAGGTTGAACGAGAAACGCAGGCAGTGCTTGGTGATCATCACCGGCACTTCGCCGGTTTCTTCGTGGGCTTCGAAGGCCGCGTCGATCAGCTTCACGCCGTGACGATGGTAGAAGTCCCGGGCCTTCTGGTTGTAGACGTTGGCCAGGAACGACAGGTGCGCCTCAGGGTAAACCGGCGGCGGCGAGGTTTCAGCCTTGCGCCCGCCCCGCGGATGCGCGGCGACGCGTGCGGCGGTCAGTGCTTCGATCACTTCACGGCGCAAGGCCTTGAGCTGCGAATTGGGAATGAAGAACGCCTGCGGCGCATCCAGTTCGATGCGGGTGGCATGGTACTCGGTGGTGCCGAGTTGGCCGAGCAGGTCGCGCAGGGTGTCCAGCGCCTGTTCCGGCTTGTTGGCCACGCCAAACGGGCCGGGCAGGGTGACGCTGGCGCTGATGCCTTCTTCGCTGGTCGCGGTGATTTGCAGCTGCTCTTCACGCAGGCACGCGACCCATGACAAGCCGATACGGCGCTCGGCCGAGGTCTTGAGCAGGGCCTGTTGCCAGTTGTGGTCCAGGTTGCGATTGAGCGGGTGATGGGGGCGCAGTTGATGCAGGCCGGCCGGCATTTCGTTGGGCTCGACGCGGTAGCGGTAGCGCTTTTCACCGTCTTCCTCGAACTCACCCTTGGGCTCGGCGATGTTGGCGCGAAAACCCACCACTTCACGCTTGATCAGCACATTGAGGCCGTCGCCGTTGGACAGCGGCTCATGGGTGACCACCTGCAAGTCGCGCTTGCCAGCTTTTTCCACGGTGCCCACGGGCAGGCCGGTAAAGGTCGGGGTGTCAAACGCGCCGATGTCGATCTTGCGGTCGCTGACAAAGTAATCGGTGCTGCCCCGGTGGAAGGTTTTTTCCGGGTCGGGCAGGAAGAAGTGCGCGGTACGCCCGCTGGAAGCGCGGGCCAGGTCCGGGCGGTCTTCGAGGATCTCGTCGAGGCGCTGTCGGTAGTAGGCGGTGATGTTCTTCACATAGCCCATGTCCTTGTAGCGGCCTTCGATCTTGAACGAACGCACACCCGCTTCGACCAGGGCGCGCAGGTTGGCGCTCTGATTGTTGTCTTTCATCGACAGCAGGTGCTTTTCAAAGGCCACCACGCGGCCTTGGTCATCTTTCAGGGTGTAGGGCAGGCGGCAGGCCTGGGAGCAGTCGCCACGGTTGGCGCTGCGGCCATTTTGCGCGTGGGAGATATTGCACTGCCCGGAGAACGCTACGCACAGGGCGCCGTGGATAAAGAACTCGATGGCGGCATCGGTCTCGTCGGCAATGGCGCGGATCTCTTGCAGGTTCAACTCGCGGGCCAGTACCAACTGCGAGAAACCGGCCTGGTCGAGAAACCTGGCCCGGCCCAGGGTGCGGATGTCGGTCTGGGTGCTGGCGTGCAACTCGATCGGCGGAATATCCAGCTCCATCACGCCCAGGTCTTGCACGATCAGCGCATCCACACCGGCATCGTAGAGCTGATGGATCAGCTTGCGCGCGGGCTCCAGCTCGTTGTCATGCAAAATGGTGTTGATGGTGGTGAAGACGCGGGCGTGGTAACGGCGGGCGAATTCCACCAGTTGGGCGATATCGCTCACCTCGTTACACGCATTATGGCGGGCGCCAAAGCTCGGCCCGCCGATGTAAACGGCGTCGGCGCCGTGCAGGATAGCCTCGCGCGCAATGGCGACATCGCGGGCAGGGCTGAGCAATTCCAGGTGATGCTTGGGCAAGGACATAGTTTTTTTAGTCAGGCTTGTCACGGTTGAGGCGCGCATTGTAGCTGTGAAATGCCTGGGCGGCATCTACCGCAGGGCTGTCGGGCCTAATGCAAGTTCGTTAAGCAAACGCAATGCTCAACGCAACGAAGCCCCAATGTGGGAGCTGGCTTGCCTGCGATGGCGATTGAACATTCACCACCGCTATCGCAGGCAAGCCAGCTCCCACCTTTTTGACCGCGTTCGACATTCCGATCAGATCGGCGCTAACGGCGTCACAGATTCAAGCCTTGGCAGCCATCGCCGTCACTTCCACCCGCATACCTTCTACCGCCAAGGCGGCAACGCCCACTGCTGCCCGCACTGGCCAGGGCTTGGCGAAAAAGCGCTTGTAGACCTCGTTGAACGCCGCGCGGTCGGCCATGTCGGTGAGGTAGATGGTCAGGTGCATGACCCGGTCCATGGAGCTGCCGGCTTTTTCCAGCGCAACTTTAAGCGCTTGCAGGGTGCACTCGCTTTGCAGGGTGATATCGCCCAGCTCCAGGCTGCCATCGGCATGGGTGGGAATCTGGGTGGAGACCAGGATGCCGTTGAAGCCGATCACGTCGGAGGAGATGGAATCGGCGTCCGGGTCAGGGGTATAGGACAGGTCGTGGTTGGCCATGGGCACCTCGTGTTGGCAGGAACAGAAAGGCGCCATGGTCGGTGAAATTCAGCCCAGGGGCAAACCCCGGCTTATATCCAGCGTCGGAACAGTACGCTGGCGTTCACGCCGCCAAAGCCGAAGCCATTGGACAGCGCATATTCAATCGGCATGGGACGCGCCTCATCGCGCACCATGTCCAGGCCGTCGGCGAGGGCGTCCGGGTTTTCCAGGTTGAGTGTCATTGGCGCGATCTGGTCACGCAGGGCAAGCACGGTAAAGACGGCTTCGATGCCCCCCGCAGCACCGAGCAAGTGGCCGGTGGCGGATTTTGTCGAGCTGATCGCCGGGCTGCCGCCGGTACCGAATACCGTCCTGATCGCCGCCAGCTCGCCTTTGTCGCCCACAGGCGTGGAGGTCGCGTGGGCATTCAGGTACTGCACCTGCGATGCCTCGATGCCCGCCTGGCGCAACGCTTGAGTCATTGCCCGGCGCGCACCGTCACCGTCTTCAGGCCCTGCGGTCATGTGATAGGCGTCTGCACTGGTGCCATAGCCCACCAGTTCGGCAATCGGCTGTGCGCCCCGCGCCAGGGCATGCTCCAGTTCTTCAATTACCAGAATGCCGGCGCCTTCGCCCATCACAAAGCCGTCGCGCGCCTGATCGAAGGGGCGCGAAGCGCGCTGCGGCGTGGCATTGAAATCGCTGGACAACGCTCGCGCTGCGGCGAAACCGGCCAGGCTGACGCGATGAATCGCCGCTTCGGCACCGCCGCATACCGCGACGTCGACTTCCCCGGCGCGGATCATTCGCGCTGCGTCGCCGATAGCCTGAACCCCGGCTGCACACGCGGTTACTGGCGCACCCAGCGGGCCTTTCAAGCCATAGTTGATCGACACATGCCCGGCGGCCATGTTGCTCAGAAACGATGGAATGGTGAAGGGCGACAGACGACGCGGGCCCTTGCTGTCCGTGGTGCGCACTGCATCGGCAATGGCCGGGAAACCACCGACACCGGAGGCGATGATGGTCGCCGTGCGCGCCTGCTCCTCAGGTGTTTTGGGGGCCCAATTGGCCTGCTTCAGGGCTTCATCCGCCGCCGCCAGGGCGAACAGGATAAAGCGGTCCATCTTGCGCTGTTCCTTGGCCGCCAACAGTCGATCAGGATCAAAACCGGCTTCGGGGTCTTGCAACGCACTTTGCACCTGGCCGCCGATGCTGACCGCCAGATCACCGATCATCTCTTGCGGCAAACAGCGGATGCCCGACTGCCCGTCCAGCAAGCGCTGCCAAGTGGATTCCACGCTCGACCCCAGCGGCGTCAGCGCGCCCATGCCCGTCACGACGATACGTTTACTCATGCTCAATCGACTCCTGTTGCTTGAAGGATACACAGCGTATGGACGTCACTATCATCATGAAAGTAACATGGTGTCCTACAAGTTTGTACTCGCACACAGGAATACTTATGCAGCGCAAATCCCTCATCAGTGCCGAATGCCCCATCGCCCGTAGCCTTGAACGGGTAGGGGAGTGGTGGAGCATGCTGATCATGCGCGACGCCTTGCACGGCTTGCGCCGTTTTGACGAGTTCTCGCGCAGCCTGGGCATCGCGCCCAACATGCTGACGCGCCGCCTTAATGGCTTGGTAGAAGCGGGGATGCTGGAGCGCCGCGCCTACAGCGAGCGGCCGCCACGCTACGAATACGTGCCGACGGCCAGGGGCGAAGACTTTCGTATGGTGCTGATGGCGTTGGTGGCGTGGGGCAATCGGCATTACGCCGAGGAGGGCATCAGTGTCGAGGTGGTGGAACGCGAGACGGGCCGGCCGGTGCAGCCGATGATGGCGACGGAGGAAGGTGCGTGGGTGGCGATGGATCAGTGCGTGGTACAGCCCGGCCCGGCCGCCAGCGCAGGGATGCGCCAACGGCTGAGCCGTGAGTGATTGATTACTCTTTTACATCCATGAACTCTTCGGCCCACGCCACATAGCTCTCAGGCAAGGTGTAAGTGTGGGTCAACTCCGTCGCACTGAGGTTCGAGGTGCTGTGGGTCAGTTGGCGCTGGGCACGCAGGCTGTCGTAAGTGGCCTTGATCGCGGCGAAGTAGGCGCCATGCCCGGCCACCACGATGCGCACGCCCAGGCTGGCCAGGCGCTCGCTGTCGTGCAGTTGCGGGTTGCCGTAGGTCACCAGCATCAGCGGAACGCTGAGGTTCTCCGCGATTTGCTCCAGGTGGTCGAAGTCCTTGACGCCGACCATGCAGATGCCGTCAGCACCGGCCTTTTCGTAGGCCTTGGTCCGCGCAATCACGTCGCTGGTGGGCAGCACGCCGGCATTGGTGCGCGCAATGATCGACAGCGCCGGGTCGACACGTGCCTCCAGCGCGGCCTTGACCTTGCCGATGCCTTCTTCGACGGAAATCAGGTCCGTGGATTTACGCCCGAATTGCGCGGGCAAGAGGGTGTCTTCGATGGTCAGCGCAGCGACGCCGGCGCGTTCCAGTTCTTCGACGGTGCGCATCACGTTCAGGGCGTTGCCGTAGCCATGGTCGGCATCGGCGATGAAGGGCAACTGGGCCACACGGCCGATGCGGGTGGCTTGCTCGACGAACTCACTCAGGGTAATCAACGCAAAATCGGGGGCCGCCAGCACCTGCAGGGAGGCGACTGAACCGCCCAGGATTCCCACTTCAAACCCCAGGTCGGCCGCGATGCGGGCAGACATGGGGTCGAATACGGAGGCGGTTTCAACGCACAGGGGCGTTGCCAGCAGGTCACGGAAGTTACGGCGTAGCGCTGAGTGAGAAATCTTGGGCATGGTCTTTCCTGGCTTTGGTCATCGTCAAGTGACGATCAATGTCTATTCGTGGTGCCGGGAGATTACCACGCAGATGCCCCTGTGATTATGACGTTTGAGCAGGCGTGCTAACGAGCGCCGGGGCTGTATGCCGGGCCGGCCTGAGGTCAGCGACGAGGGGCCGGGGATTCCCGAAGCGGACCGGGAGCGTGTATTCGACCCGTTCTTTCGCCTTCGGCGTGGTTCGGGCTTGATGGCCCGGATTGAATTTGCGCGCTAGCGTGATGCGATATACGCATTTTTATTGAATTAGGTTATGCGTAATCAGTATTTTACATCTTACCTTCAGCCCGCAAAAATAGCCCTCACACCCCATAGCTATAAACAATAACCTTTTAAACCGAGACCGTGCGTGCGGATCGACTTGCATGCCCCACAAGGCATCTGGAGACGAACGTGCGTTACCTCAAAATCCTGGCGGCCGGGTTCGCCGCCTCATTTCTGTGCCTGACGGCGCAAGCGCAAACCCTGGTGGTCGGCGACCAGAGCTACAACGCCCAGGCCGTGATGGAAGCGGCGGGGGTGCTGGATGACTTGCCCTACACGCTGGACTGGAAACAGTTCACGGCCGGCTCACCAGTGGCCGAAGCGCTCAACGTCGGCAGCCTGGACCTGGGCCTGCTCGGGGATGCCCCGGTGTTGTTCCTGGGCGCCTTGGGTGCACCGATCAAGGTGATTGCCGTCAGCCGGCAGAATCTCGACGGCGTAGCCATCCTGGTAAAAAAAGACTCGTCGATCCGCAGCCTGGCCGATCTGGCAGGCAAACGCGCCGCGATCTGGAAGGGCTCCTGGAGCCAGCAACTGTTGCTAACCGCGCTGGACAAGGCCGGGGTTGCGCGGGATTCGCTGCAATGGCGTTACCTCAGCGCCCTGGACGCCTCCCACGCGCTGGAAGGCGGTGCCGTTGACGTGATCGCCACTTGGGAACCCTACGTCACGCAACAGGAACGCCAAGGTGCGCGGGTGCTGGCAACCGCTGAAGACTTGATCCCGGCCCAGAGTTTCATTGCCGCCAACGCCAGTGCTGTGGAGGCCAAGCGTGAACCCATCAGTGACTTTCTCCAGCGCCTGAAAACAGCCCGCGACTGGGCGCGCCAGAGCCCGGCCAACGCCAACGCGTATGCCGATGCCTGGGCCAAGCGCACCCGCGCTGATGCCGACATCGCCCGCGTCTGGTTTGCCCGCGCACGCACCACCGTCGAGCCGCTGACGCCTCAGGCGCCCATCGAGGCGCAAAAGACCGTGGACTTTTTTGCCGGCCTGGGTCTGGTCAAGTCTTACTCGGCCGCCACGTTGTTTGACCCTTCATTCGCGGCCGCCTTGCAACCCGCCGTCGTCACCACCCAGCCCTGACCGCTTGAAGGACTAGTGCGCAATGACTAAAAGACAGCTCAAACTTGGCGCCCTGACCATGGGCTGCGGTGGGCCGGGCCGCCATAACCTGTGGCTTGACCCGCAATTGCCGGCCGATGCCAGCGTCAACGTCGATTGGTACATCGAGATAGCGCGCCAGGCCGAGGCGGCGCTGTTCGACCTGCTGTTCATCGTCGACAGCCAGTTCATCACCGAAGGCTCGCCCTCCCATTACCTCAATCGCCTGGAGCCGCTGACGTTGCTGTCGGCACTGGCCGTGAGCACGCGGCATATCGGCCTGGTCGGTACGCTGACCACCTCGTATAACTCGCCGTATAACGTCGCCCGGCGCCTGGCCTCCCTGGACCTGATCAGCAAAGGCCGCGCCGGCTGGAACGTGGTGACCAGTGGCGATGCCGGTACCGCCGGCAATTACAGCCGCGACGAACACTACGACTACGCCACGCGCTATGGGCGTGCCGCCGAACACGTTCAGGTGGTACAGGGGCTGTGGAATTCTTACGAAGACGATGCGTTTGTGCGCAACCGTGCCACTGGGCAGTTTCTCGACCCGAGCAAGCTGCACAGCCTGAACCACCAGGGCGAACACTTTTCGGTGGTGGGCCCGCTGAATATCCAGCGCTCCCCCCAGGGCCAACCGGTGATATTCCAGGCTGGCGACTCCGAACAAGGCCGCGACCTGGGCGCCGCCACCGCCGATGTGATCTTCACCCACGCAGCCACTATCGAGCAGGGCCAGGCGTTTTACCGGGATATCAAGGGTAGGGCGGCACAACGGGGGCGCGATCCGGAACAGGTACTGATCATGCCCGGTGCGGAAATTTACGTGGGCGACACCGATGCCCATGCCCGGGAAATCGAGCAGCACTATCATCAGCTCGACCACAGTTTCGCGCTGGCGCTCAAGGAGTTCGGGCGCAATTTTGGTTGGCATGATTTCAGCCAATACGACCTGGACGCGCCGTTCCCGCAAGAGAGCCTGGAGGCCGCGCGCAGCAGTTTTTTCACCGCAGCCAAACGCATCGCAGACCAGGCCCGGGAAAAGGGCTTTACCCTGCGCCAGGCCGTCGAGTTTGGCCGGCAATTGCGCCCAGGCGCGTTCGTGGGCAGCGCCGCCACGGTGGCGCAGAAACTGGCGGATTGGTTCGAGGCACGGGCGGTGGACGGGTTCAATATCTACATCGGGCACCCTGGGCAATTTGATCGCTTTACTCAGGAGGTGATCCCTTTGCTGCAAGAGCGCGGTGTTTATCGCACGGCCTACGAGGGCTCGACCTTGCGCGAAAGCCTGGGCTTGGCGATTCCGAGGTTCCAGCGCACCCCCTCACCCTAAGGGGTGATTTCGATGACTTTGCGGGTGTGGGACTATCACTTCAGTCCCCGGCGCCAGTGACCTGGTGTCGCACCCAACCGTTATGACGGCGAGTCTTCGAAGTGGATAATGATCGACTGTCTTCAGCCCAGTGGTTCGAACAGATAGCCAGGGTGACCGAGAGCATCGGGCACGCGGGGTTTGCCGCCACGTTGTTCGATGCCCTGGGGTGTATCCGCCCCATTCAGGCCACGACCTTGTACCTGTACCCCCACGACGGCATGCCCAGCGCAGTGTTCGAACTGGACGGGCCATGGCTGCCCCAGGGCAATGTGCGCCAGTACCTCTCCGGGTTTTACTTGCTCGACCCGTTCTACGGCGCCTGCGTGGAGGGGGCGGCTTCCGGCTGCTACGACCTCGCCGACGTAGCCCCCGATCACTTCGAGCACAGCGAGTACTACCAGTCGTTTTACCGGCATTCGCACCTGGAGGATGAGCTCAACTACATCCTGCAGGCGAGCAACGGCTTGAGCCTGGCGGTGTCGCTGGCCTTTACGCAAAAGCTCGACGCGGCCACCACCGAGCAATTCAAGCGCATAGCACCTTGGGTACTGGCGGTGCTGGGCAAGCACTTCGCCGGCCTGGAGACTCAGGGCGCGCGCTTCGAAAGCCTGTTGGAACAGCGTATTCACTCGGCACTCAACAACTTCGGCTCGTCGCTGCTCACCGAACGCGAATGCCGGATCACCCAGTTGATCCTGCGCGGCCACTCCACACGTTCGCTGGCCGAGCGCCTCGGAGTCTCCGAAGACACTATCAAGTCCCACCGCAAGCACATCTACAGCAAGCTCGACATCGGCACGCAATCGGAACTGTTTTCCCTGTTTATCGACTCGTTGGCCGAGGCCCAGGGCGGGCTGAGCAAAGACCCCCTCGAACGCTACATGAGCAAAAGCCGTTGACCGGCTGCATGACCACCCACAACAAGAGAAAAAGCCATGAACCTACCCTTTGAACCGCAACGCCAGACCCAGGACTACCAGGCCTCGGACGCGGCGCACCATATCCATGCCTTTGTGGATCAAAAGGCGCTGAATGCCGAAGGCCCACGCGTAATGGTCCGCGGTGAGGGCCTGTACCTGTGGGACAGCGAGGGTAAGCGTTACCTGGACGGGATGTCGGGCCTGTGGTGTACGCAGCTGGGTTATGGCCGCAAGGACCTGACCGCTGCGGCGGCTGCGCAGATGGATCAGTTGGCGTACTACAACATGTTCTTTCACACCACCCATCCGGCGGTGATCGAGCTGTCCGAGTTGCTGTTCAGCCTGTTGCCAAAGCACTACAGCCATGTGATCTACACCAACTCCGGTTCCGAAGCCAACGAGGTGCTGATCCGCACCGTACGCCGCTACTGGCAAGTGCTCGGCAAGCCGCAGAAGAAGATCATGATCGGTCGCTGGAATGGCTATCACGGCTCCACCCTGGCGGCGTCTGCCCTGGGCGGCATGAAATTCATGCATGAAATGGGCGGCTTGATCCCGGACGTCGCGCACATTGACGAGCCTTATTGGTACGCCCAGGGCGGTGAGTTGACCCCGGCCGAGTTCGGAAGGCGCTGCGCTCTACAACTGGAAGAAAAGATCCTGGAGTTGGGCGCGCAAAACGTCGCCGGTTTTATCGCTGAACCTTTCCAGGGCGCCGGCGGCATGATTTTCCCCCCAGAAAGCTACTGGCCAGAGATCCAGCGCATCTGTCGCCAATACGATGTGCTGCTGTGCGCTGATGAAGTGATTGGCGGTTTCGGCCGTACCGGTGAATGGTTTGCCCATCAGCATTTCGGCTTCGAACCCGACACGTTGTCGATCGCCAAGGGCCTGACCTCCGGTTACCTGCCCATGGGCGGTTTGGTATTGAGCAAGCGCATGGCCGAAGCCCTGGTGGAGCGGGGCGGGGTGTTTGCCCATGGACTGACGTATTCCGGGCACCCGGTTGCGGCGGCGGTGGCCCTGGCCAACCTCAAGGCGCTGCGTGACGAAGGGATCGTGCGCCAGGTGAAGGACGACACCGGGCCGTATTTGCACACGCTCCTGCATGAAGTCTTTGGTAACCACCCGCTGATCGGCGAGATCCAGGGTACCGGCCTGCTGGCAGCCTTGCAGTTTGTCGAGGACAAGGGCACGCGCAAACGCTTTGCCAATGAAAACGACCTGGCCTGGCAATGCCGCACGTTTGGCTTCGAAGAAGGCGTGATTATTCGCTCGACCCTGGGCCGTATGATCATGGCGCCGGCTCTGGTGGCCAGCCGCGCGGAGCTTGATGAGCTGGTCGACAAAACCCGCATCGCGGTGGACCGCACCGCACGGATCGCGGGAAAACTGTGAAGGGCTAAGCCCCTGCATGCCGCTCGGTTGAACAGGGTGGGCGCCCCATAGCGGCCTGCCCACCGCTCCCAATGGATGACTCATCAACGGTGTCGATTTGATCGAACGCCGCGGTGCCCTGCATTCCACTTTCCAGGAGTCAGCAATGAATACAATAACAAACGTAGCCGATACTCCCGCCCATCAAACCTCAACCCAACTGACCTCATCGCGCCGCTTTCGACAACCCCTGGGCCTTGTCGGGCTTGTACTGTTCGGCCTGGCGTATATGGTGCCGCTGGCGGTGTTCACCACCTACGGCCTGGTCACCCAGATGACCAAAGGGCATCTGGCCACCGCCTACCTGTTGACCCTGGCTGCCATGCTGCTGACGGCCTACAGCTATGGGTGCATGGTCAAGGCGCACCCCTTTTCGGGCTCGGTCTACACCTATACGCGCAAGGCGTTTGGCGCCTCCTTCGGCTTTATCGCCGGCTGGACCTTGCTGCTGGACTACATCTTCCTGCCGCTGCTCAGCTATTTGCTGATCGGCATCTACTTGTCCGAATACTTTCCTACCGTGCCCACCGCCGTATGGGTATTGGGCTCCATTGCCCTGGTGACGGCGCTGAATCTGGTGGGTATCGAGTCGATTACCCGGGTCAATTGGGTGCTGATCGTGGCCCAACTGGTGTTCATCGTGGTGTTCGTGGCGTTGTCGATCCACAACCTCAGCGGGCAAGCCGAGCCGGTGCCGCTGCTCAAGCCGTTTTACCATGAAGGTTTCAGTGTGCCGCTGATCATGACCGGTGCGGCGGTGCTGTGCCTGTCGTTCCTGGGGTTTGATGCGGTATCGACCATGGCCGAGGAGACGCCGGACCCGCGCCGTACCATTCCGCAGGCGATCATGGCGGTGTCGCTGATCGGTGGGCTGCTGTTTCTGGTGGTGTCGTATTGCGCCCAGATGGTCTTCCCGGAATGGAACAGTTTCGCCGATCCCGACGCGGCTTCGGTGGATGTGATGCGTCGGGTCGGCGGTGAGCTGCTGGTGAGTGCATTTACCGCCACCTACGTGGCGGGTTGTTTCGCTTCCGCGATGGTCTCCCAGGCCAGCGTGTCACGGGTGCTGTTCGCCATGGGCCGCGACGGCGCATTGCCCAGGGTATTCGGCAAGCTGGTGACGAAAAAACGCGTCCCGGCCAACGCGATCATGCTGGTCAGCCTGTTTTCGCTGATTGCGCTGTTTATCAGCCTGGACACCGTGGCCAACATGATTAGCTTTGGCGCGCTGTTCGCGTTTTCGGCGGTGAACCTGGCCGTGATCAAGCATTACCTGGGCGACCAGAAGCTGCGCGGTACACGCAACTATCTGCTGTACGCCGCCCTGCCAGGCCTGGGGTTTCTCAGCACGCTGTGGTTGTGGACGAGCCTGTCGGGCCTGTCGTTCACCATCGGCCTGGGCTGGATGGGCCTGGGGCTGCTGTGTTTGCTGTGCCTCACCCGAGGGTTCCGGGTGGGGATGCCGGAATTGCACATGGCCGAATAAGAAAAAAAACGGGCGTTCCCTAATGCCAATCAGTCAAGCGCAGGCCCCCTGTGGGAGCGGGCTTGCTCGCGAAGACGTCGGCCCAGCAAACATTGATATTGACTGATACACCGCCTTCGCGAGCAAGCCCGCTCCCACATTGGCACTGCGTTGCCTTGAGCATTGCGTTCGGCGTCGGGCTTGCCGCCGCGTGGATTAGACCCAATTACATAGGAGTACAGCATGTTCAACCTCGACTACTGGCAGCAACGCGCTGCCCGTCAAACCTTCATCAACACCGCCTTGATCGACGGCCAGGCCGTCGCCGCACTGTCCGGGGCGACCTTTGACGCCATCAACCCTGCGACCAACCAGCTCCTTGCACGTGTCGCCGCCTGCGGTGAGGTTGAAGTGGACTTGGCAGTGCGCTCCGCACGCCGCGCCTTTGAGAACGGCCCGTGGCGGCGCATGCCTCCAGGCGAACGCAAAAAAGTCCTGATCAAACTCGCCGACCTGTTGATGACCCACCGCGAAGAACTCGCATTGCTGGACTCCCTGAACATGGGCAAGCCGGTAATGGACGCCTATAACGTCGACGTGCCCGGCGCGGCCCATGTGTTCGCCTGGTACGGTGAAGCCCTGGACAAGCTCTACGATCAGGTCGCGCCGACTGCCCACAACGCGTTGGCGACCATCACCCGCGAAGCCCAGGGTGTGATTGCCGCGGTGGTGCCGTGGAATTTTCCGCTGGACATGGCCGCCTGGAAACTGGCACCCGCCTTGGCGGCCGGCAATAGCGTGGTGCTCAAGCCCGCTGAGCAATCGCCGTTTTCCGCCCTGCGCCTGGCCCAACTGGCGCTGGAGGCAGGCATCCCCGAAGGCGTGCTAAACGTGGTGCCAGGTATGGGCGAGGGCGCCGGCAAGGCACTGGGGTTGCACCTGGACGTTGATTGCCTGGTGTTTACCGGCTCCACCCAGGTGGGCAAATACTTCATGCAGTACGCCGCCCAGTCCAACCTCAAACAGGTGTGGCTGGAGTGTGGTGGCAAGAGCCCGAACCTGGTGTTTGCAGACTGTCAGGACCTGGACCTGGCGGCGGAGAAGGCGGCCTTTGGGATTTTCTTCAACCAGGGCGAGGTGTGTTCGGCCAATTCGCGCCTCTACGTGCAACGCTGCATCCACGACGAGTTCATCGAGCGCCTGATCGATAAATCCCGCGCCTGGATGCCCGGCAACCCACTTAATCCCGCCAGCGCCGCCGGTGCAATTGTCGACAGCGGGCAAACCGCACGCATCATGCAAGCCATCGGCCGGGCGCACGCAGACGGTGCCACGCTGTTGACCGGTGGCCAACAGTTGAACATCGAGGGTTGTTCAAACTTCATCCAGCCGACGATATTCGCCAACGTCACCGCTGACATGCGCCTTTCCCAGGAGGAGGTGTTTGGGCCTGTGCTGGCGGTGAGCGCTTTCGATACCGAAGAACAGGCCATTCAGCAAGCCAACGACAGCCTTTATGGCCTGGCGGCCTCGGTGTGGAGTGATGACCTGAACCGTGCGCATCGCGTGGCCCGTGCCCTGAACGCCGGCACCGTGTCGGTCAACACCATTGATGCGCTGGATGTGACCGTGCCGTTTGGCGGCGGCAAACAGTCGGGGTTCGGGCGCGATTTGTCGCTGCATTCGTTCGATAAGTACACGCAACTGAAAACCACCTGGTTCCAGTTGCGTTAACTGCCCCGTTTCGCATAACTGCTGTGCCGTCACAGGCATTCATCCGCCAGTGGGCAATGCCTATAGTCCACTCACCCCGTGCAGCGCTTCAACCGCGCTGCGCGATCCAGCCCAAGACTGAGGTGAGCCTGATGAACCGTGAATTGGACCCCGCACTGACGGATATCAACCAAGTGGACGCCGAGTACTTCGAGTACAGCAAGGCGGCGAACCCCATCAGTGCCAACCTGATTTCCCGCATTCCCTACCACAGCTTTCCCGCCTCGCTGTATGACAATGGCCCCTCCCGCGTGGTACCGCTGGACCTCAGCGAGGCTTTGGGCTGCGAAGGCCCCGCCACCGGCCCCGGGTTATGCGCAAACTTCATGCGCCTTAACCGTGGTGACACACTGACCCTGCAACCCAACGCCACTTCCCAGGTGTTCTACGTGATTGCCGGGCAAGGCAGCGTGGTTCAGGGGGAGTATGAGATTCAATGGTCCAAGGGCTGCTTTATTGCCCTGCCGGGATTACAGCAGGCGCACTTCAGTGCCCGCGAGGATGCACGTCTTTACTATGTTCACGATGAGCCGTTGCTGCGTTACCTGGGGGTGACACCCCGCGCCGATCGCTTTGCGCCGACCCTGTACCCAGCAGCGCTGGCCAACGCGAAGTTGCGTGAAGCGGCCGATGATCCCAGGGCACAGGACCGCAGCCGCATCAGCATCCTGCTGGGCAACCGCCGCTTCCCGCAGACGCGCACGGTGACTCACGTGCTGTGGGCCATGTACGGAATTCTGCCGGCGGGATCGGTGCAGAAACCCCATCGGCATCAGTCGATTGCACTGGACTTCATTATTGATTGCCCCAAGGGCTGTTATTCATTGGTGGGCACCGAGCTGGACGCGGATGGGCAAATTCGTAACCCGCAGCGGGTCGACTGGTCGCCCGGCCTGGCGTTTGTCACACCACCCGGTTACTGGCATGCGCACTTTAATGAATCGGATAGCGAGGCGTTCCTGATCCCGATTCAGGATGCGGGGCTGCAAACCTACCTGCGTGCGTTGGATATCCGCTTCAGTTGAGTCACTTCCAGTCCGGTGTTTCGCCCAGTCGTTCAACGATAAAGTCGATAAAACACCGGACCTTCGATGACACGATGCGCTTGGGCGGGTACACAAACCACACCGCAAACGCCCGCTCCACGCCCTGGATGTGCCATTCGGGCAGCCACACTGCCAACTCGCCGGCCTCGATACTTCGTGCCACCAGCCAGTCCGGCAACAGCCCAAAGCCCAAGCCTTGGCGCACGGCGATGAGTTGCGCGTCCAGGTCATTGATTCGAATCACGCCGTCATGCTGCAACGGGAGCGCGCGGCCGGCGGATACAAAACTGATATCGCCGGTGGTCGCCGTGCCCAGCACCGCAGGCACACCGGCCAAGTCCGTGGGCGTGGACGGAGGAGGGTGCTGCGTGCCAAACGCCGGGCTGACCACAAAGCGGTAGTGGCCGTCGCTGAGCTTGCGTGCCTTGAGCGTCGAATCGGCCAGCTCGCCAATGCGGATGGCCAAGTCGACGCCGGCATGAATCAAATTGACCTTGTTGTTATCCAGCACCAGTTCGACGCTGATCTGCGGGTAGCGCGCCAGAAAGTCATTCAACGCCGGCAGGATGTGATGGCGAGCAAACGCCGGTGGCAGGTTGAGTTTCAACACGCCCCGGGGATGCTGGTTCAGCGCAGACGTGGCTGCCTTGGCGTGTTCCAGTTCATCCAATACTCTGCGTGCGTGTATCAGGAAGGTCTGGCCGCCTTCGGTCAGATGCAGCGTGCGTGTGGAGCGGTTGAACAGCGCGATGCCCAGGTCTTGCTCAAGGTCCTTCACATAGCGTGAAACCGTTGAGGCCTTGATCCCCAAGCGCTCGGCGGCACGCGAGAAGTTGTTGCCTTCGGCGGCTTCGATGAAGGCGGTGAGCGCGGTGAAATAGTCCAAGGGCAGCCTCAGGGCAGGGCGGTGAGACGTGCAGGTTGTTGATTTTTGCCGGGGGCTGTCAACTGCTAGACCCTAGAGCCACGATGCAACCCCCGTTTTCCTAGTGGGGCTGAATGATCAAGGCGATATGGGATCGCTTGCAGGAAAGGTTTCTTCGATCGCCTCGTCGAGCTGGCTATCGCTGACGGAGCGGTCTCGCACCTTCACATTCGACTCGCAATGGCAATCGGCACTGGGGCACGCTTGACCCTGTGGGTGCAAGTCGGCGCATGCCTGGCTGCAGTAGGCTTTGCCGTTGCGCTGGTGACGCGTGTCATGGGTCACCTGGCAGGTGCAGCCTGGGCAGGCGCAGGGCAAACCTTGAGTTGTCGGGTTCATAGGTCCTCCGAATATTCAGTGATTGATAAACGGGCAGCGCTTTTCTGATACGCAAATCAGGGCTGCTGGTAATGCCCTGGGATGTCATGGCCTTCATCGGCGGGCTTGTTGCGCTTTTGCACCTGGACGTCGCTCAATTTCGCGTCCTTGAGCTCTGCAAAGCGCTGCCTGAGCAGGGACTCGGCCCATTGAGGGTCCAGCGTGTCGGCATCGTGCTCAAGCGTGCGGCTTTGTGGCTGGTTGTCGAGGATGAAACTGATGAGGTAATGCGGTTTCTCGAACATGAACGTGGCTCCGTTACGGTTAACAAGGCGTACCCGAGCAGGGCATGTTCATTTGATGAGTAGGTTGCGCGGTGATTCAGAAAAAATAAGCCGCTTTCATCTATTGATCTCGATCAGGTGGGGAGGCTGGCTCGCTCTATAACCTTGGGCGCTTATCGATGGCCAGGGACGGCTCAACGGGCTGCTCTGGTCGCATATTCTCAAGGAAGAGTCAGCCATGCGATCACTGAAGATCCTGTTGTTATCATCGGCATTCAACGGTTTAACCCAACGGGCCTGGCTGGATCTGCGCCAAGCGGGTCACGACCCCAGCGTTGTGGTGTTCACCGATCAAGCCACGGTATGCCAGCAGGTCGAGGCGTCTGGCGCCGGCCTGGTGATCTGCCCATTTTTGAAGGACCGTGTGCCGCATCAACTGTGGAGCCATCCGCAGCGCCCGGTGGTGATCATCCATCCGGGCATCGTCGGCGACCGTGGCGCCAGTGCGCTGGACTGGGCCATCACCCAGCAGGCCCGCCGTTGGGGCGTCACCGCCTTGCAAGCGGTGGAGGAAATGGACGCCGGGCCAATCTGGTCCACCTGTGAGTTCGACATGCCCGCCCAGGTGCGCAAATCCGAGCTGTACAACGGCCTGGTGAGCGACGCCGCGATGGTTTGCATTCGTGATGTAGTGGCGAAATTCGCCAAAGGCTTCGTCCCGACACCGCTCGATTACACCCAACCCAGCGTCATCGGACGCTTGCAGCCGAACATGACCCAGGCCGACCGCACCTTCAGTTGGTTCGATTGCGCAGGCTTTATCAAGCGCAGCATCGACGCTGCCGATGGCCAGCCCGGCGTGTTGGCCAGCCTGTTGGGCGGGCAATATTACCTCTACGACGCGCACTTGGACGCTCGCCAGGGCACCCCGGGAGAAATCCTCGCAGTGCAGGACGATGCCGTGCTGGTAGCGGCTGGAGATCACAGCCTGTGGATCGGCTCGCTCAAACCCAAAGGCCCAGAGACCTTCAAGCGACCGGCACGGCACGTTCTGGCTGAGCAGTTGGCCGGGGTGCCGGTGCTGGACAGTTCAATCGTCTGCCAGGCGTTCAACGAGCGGGTCTATCAACCCATTCGCTACCAAGAGTTCGGCCACATCGGCGAACTGACGTTCGAGTTCTACAACGGCGCCATGAGCACCGAACAATGCCAGCGGCTGGTCGCAGCGTTGCGCTGGGCCAAGGCGCGAGATACCCAAGTGTTGCTGATCAAGGGCGGGCGCGGCAGCTTTTCCAATGGGGTGCACCTAAACGTCATCCAGGCCGCCGACGTGCCGGGGCTGGAAGCCTGGGCCAACATTCAAGCCATCGACGATGTGTGCCTGGAGCTGCTCACTGCCAGGCAGCTGGTGATCAGCGGCCTGACCGGCAGCGCAGGCGCAGGCGGCGTGATGCTGGCGCTGGCCGCCGACATTGTATTGGCCCGCGAAGGTGTGGTGCTCAACCCGCACTACAAGACCATGGGACTCTACGGCTCCGAATACTGGACCTACAGCCTGCCACGGGCCGTGGGCAGCGAAATCGCGCATAAGCTTACCGAAGAATGCCTGCCCATCAGCGCCATCCAGGCCCAGCAGTACGGCATGGTTCAGGCCATCGGCCCGCGTTGCCCACAAGCATTTGGCTTGTGGCTTTTGCAACAGGCCGACAGTGCGTTGACCGATGATAAGTACCTTCATGCACGCACACGTAAAGCCACGCTGGATACTCAGCAAGTTGAACGCTGTCGCGAGCAGGAACTGACACAGATGCGATTCGACATGGTGGGAAATCGCCAGCAGTTTGCCGAGAAATGCCGCAACTTCGTGTTTAAACGCAAAACCTGCCAGACCCCGCAGCGGTTGATTGCGCCGTGGGCGTTGAGCTACGAGGCTGGCGTGCCGCAAAGCCGGATGCTGAATGACTGACCGTCGACGCGGGGAGGGCGCGGCGGCCAGCCCAGCCTCGCGTTGGGCGATAGGGTTCCCCATAATGAAGTCCAATTTGCCCAAACGCTCAAACTAGAGGCCCCATGGAACTGTACAACCTTAACGATGACGCAGCGCTCGTATGACTCGGGCGCTGTTTATTTCGTTGGATGGGCCCAAGGGTACCGGCAAAACCACGCTGTTGGAGGCCGTTACGACAGCGTTGAGGGCCGACAATAAAAAGGTCGTCCGACTGTGCGAGCGCAAGAGCGATCCCTATCGAGCGCAAACGATGGCGCTGGTTAACAAATTCGCCAGAGACCCCAGCCGGGATCTGGAACTTGAGGTGTGTGAGCGCTTTGCTGACAGCCGCAGCTGGATTACCCAGCACGTACTGGCCGCACAGCCACCTGACAGCATCATCCTGATGGATCGCTGGTACCCGTCTGATGCTGCGTTTCGTCGATTGATACCCTTTGCAGACATTCTTGAGCTGAACATTGATCGACAGGTGCAAGTGCCGGATCTGCATGTGGGGGTTGTCACCGCGGCGCAAATATCCTGGGCACGGGCGGCAGCACGACGGCGCGGGCTGAGCAGTACGGTGATGTTTAAGCTGGAGGAGCAAGTTGTGTGTACCGAGGCGTTTGAACGAGCGGCGGTGGGGCAGGGGTGGGTGATCTGTCGCAATGAAGGGACGATTGAGGAGGCGATGAGGCGGGTGGTTTCGCAGATATATAAAGTCCTTTGATCGAATTCAAGATGAAGAGCGCAAAGGCAACGAGAGTTAGCGGCGCTTGAGCAAAACATAGAAGCGTTGAAACGCCAGGGTGGTGACGCCGCCATTATTGACTGCGAGGGACGCCCGTGCGTGCGCACGCGATGTGTCCCGGGCGAAAACCCCTATCACGATGCCGCTACAGGGAAGAAGACTTATCGGTTGATCTAGACTAAGTGAGGCTCATCAACTTTGAACTAATCAATAAGCCTGTCCACCTAACGCTTTGCACGTTGCCTCAAACCCAGGTTTTTCCTGGGTTACCCAATCACACACGAAGGTTTGGTTAATCATGAAGAGCGAACAGGTAGAAGGCGTTGTAGAAAAGGTTGCTGGCAAAGCGCAGAGCGCAGTCGGGAAGCTTTTTGGTGATTCGAAGTTGGAAGCTGAGGGCGCTGGACGCCAGGCTGCGGGTCAACTGACGCAAACCTATGGTGACGCACTGGACAGCGTTTCTACATTCGTCAAAGAAAAACCGGTTGCTGCACTGGCAATCGGGGCTGTTGCTCTACTGGTGCTGAAGAGATTGCTTGGTCGCTGAACAGCAGTAGCTTCAATAAGATTGCTAACGCGGTAGAAACGATGGTGAACGCTAACCAGAATCAGGGGCAAATTTCTGAAGTTTCTTGCAGGCGTGGAAGGGCGTGAAGTGGAGCGGGGTATCTGCCTGTTCCTTGGGTAACCAAGTCATGCTGCCTGGCAATCGACGCGGTCTCTATGCCCTTTGCCGAGCTTGATGGGCTGAAAAGCCCTTATGTTTTCCAGGTCCCAGAAAAGCCAATGCCCCGACAAGTCGGGGCATTGGCTTTTTTATGAGCGAGTGGTCGGTTTGTATCGTTTTGTATCTGCGCTTTGGATAGATACACAGCGATTCCTTTTAAGTCGGTTGATGACACATATGGGATACCCGCGGGGCTTTAAATGAACCCATCGAGAAGGCGCAAACCTTTTCCAATGGATGACTCATTTAACTCGCGGTTATCCCTGCGCGTTTCGTGACGTTGTCGACCAATGACTTATAGGAAATTCAAAATGCCTGCAGCTACGTTCGGTTTCACCTGGCGCCATTGTCTGGCTTCTTCCGTGAGAATGGGCGCTTTGGGGTTGGCCCTGATAGCCGGCAGCGGTGCTGCCTGGGCTGCTGGCCCGGCCGTCGATGCGTCAGTTGCCAGCTCGGCCTCGACCCATCCCGAATCGATTAGACCTTACCGAATTCACGTCGATGAAGCTCAATTGGCCGATCTGAAAAAGCGCATTGCGGCGACCCGCTGGCCGGACAAAGAGACCGTCAACGACGTTTCCCAAGGTGTGCAGTTGGCCCAGGTCCAGGCGCTGGTGAAGTATTGGGGCAGCGGCTATGACTGGCGCAAGGCCGAAGCGAAGCTCAATGCGCTGCCTGAATTCATCACGGCTATCGACGGCGTGGACATTCAATTCATCCATGTTCGCTCGCCAAACCCCAACGCGATGCCGCTGCTTCTGACACACGGATGGCCTGGCTCACAGTTTGAGTTCCTGAAGACGATCGGCCCGCTGACGGATCCCGTTGCTTACGGCGGTAAGGTTGAAGATTCGTTCGACGTGATCATTCCATCGATTCCGGGACACGGTTTTTCCGGTAAGCCAACTGAATTGGGCTGGGGGCCGGATCGAGTCGCGAAGGCTTGGGATGTGCTCATCAAGCGTCTGGGTTATACCCACTATGTTTCCCAGGGCGGAGATCACGGTTCGGTCATATCGGATGCATTGGGCCGCCTGAATCCGCCGGGGCTGTTGGGCATTCACTTGAACATGCCGGCCACCATCCCGCCCGAATTGGTCAAGCCGATCAATAGTGGTGACCCGGCCCCTGACGGGCTCACTGAGCCTGAACGCAAGGCGTTTGATTCCTTGAGCACCTTCTTCGGCCGCAATGCAGCATACGGCGCGATGATGGTTACGCGCCCGCAGACTATCGGTTACCTGCTGGCCGATTCGCCTACCGGAACTGCGGCATGGATGTACGAAAAAATCGCCGCGTGGACGGACAGTGAGGGCCAGCCTGAACGGGTATTGACCCGTGACGAGATGCTGGACGATATCAGCCTGTACTGGCTGACGAACGCAGGCGCATCGTCATCGCGTTTCTACTGGGAAAACAACAACAACAATTTCAGCGCTGCCGCGCAGAACACCGCAAGCATCAAGGTGCCGGTGGCGATCACGGTCTTCCCGCACGAGATCTATCAGGCGCCAAAAAGCTGGGCGCAACGCGCTTACCCATCACTTTCCTACTACAACCAGGTTAACAAGGGCGGCCACTTCGCTTCCTGGGAGCAACCTCAATTATTCAGCGAAGAGTTGCGGGAGGCCTTCCGGCCGCTGCGCGCCAAGCTGAGCGCAACGAAGAC
Source organism: Pseudomonas sp. CCI1.1 (assembly GCF_034348165.1). Lineage (NCBI taxonomy): Bacteria > Pseudomonadati > Pseudomonadota > Gammaproteobacteria > Pseudomonadales > Pseudomonadaceae > Pseudomonas > Pseudomonas sp. CCI1.1. The sequence continues at coordinate 1,269,538 of NZ_CP133780.1, read as the reverse complement.
AGGCCAGTAGCTCACACGCAATCGAGCCAACACACCGGGCCGCTATTCGGCGGCTCGCTACGGAGAAATACCATGGAGATGACCTTGCTGAACAATCAAAATAAATCCAGCCGCCTGCGGGGTCTTGCCCCATCGCTGTTGGCAGCAGCAGTGCTGCAATTCGCGGCGGTGGCTGTCGGTTTTTCCCAAGCCAACGCGGCTGATGTACCCGCGTCCACCATTGGGGCGATCAACCCGGGAGCTCACACCTCTCTCGGTGCACTTAAGCATGTGAAAGCGGGGTTGCTGAACGTTTCTTACGCGGAACTCGGCCCAGCCGATGGCCCTGTGGTCATTTTGTTGCACGGCTGGCCCTACGATATCAACGCATACGCTGATGTCGCGCCTGCTTTGGCGGACAAGGGATATCGAGTGTTGATCCCTTCTGCGCGTGGTTATGGCGATACGCATTTTCTCTCGGCCAAGACCATTCGCAATGGTCAACCTGCTGCGCTGGCGACCGACCTGATCGACTTCATGGACGCGCTGAAGATCAAGACCGCGGTGCTGGGTGGGTTTGACTGGGGCGCCCGCACTGCGGATATCGTTGCCGCACTGTGGCCGGAAAGAGTGAAAGCCCTGGTCGCTGTGAGCGGTTACCTGATAGGCAGCCAAGAGGCGGGCAAGGCGCCATTGCCGCCAGCCGCCGAGCTGCAGTGGTGGTACCAGTTCTACTTCGCGACCGAGCGCGGGCGCCTGGGCTACGAAAAAAACACCCATGACTTCGCCAAGCTCATCTGGAAGCTGGCGTCGCCACAGTGGAATTTCGACGACGCCACTTATGAGCGCAGCGCGGCGTCCTTGCAAAACCCTGATCACGTGGCCGTGTCGATTTTCAACTATCGCTGGCGCCTGGGGTTGGTCAAGGGCGAGGCCAGATACGACGCGCTGGAGAAGAAACTCGCGGCATTTCCATCCATCAGTGTGCCCACCATCACCCTGGAAGGTGATGCGAACGGCGCACCGCACCCACCTGCCGAAGCGTACGCCAAGCGCTTCACTGGCAAGTATGAGTACCGATTGATCACCGGTGGTGTAGGCCACAACTTGCCGCAGGAAGCGCCGAAAGCCTTCGCCCAGGCGGTGATCGACGCCGATCATCTTTGAAAACCGGCTGAGAGGATGGCGATGATGAAGCTGAAATTTCTGGCCGCGATGTCGGCTGCCATTGCAATCGCAGCGTTGAGCGCTGCCGGTGTGGCCTCGGGCGACGCCAGTACTGGCGACGCCTCACCAATCTATGGCGTGAAATTGCCGGAAAACTACCGCCTATGGCCGCTGATTGCGCCGGCGCAGGAAGCGGCCCCCTTGAACGAACTGCGAGCCGTGCTGGGCAATGACTTGGCCATCAAGGCTTATCAGGATTCAACGCTGCCATTCCCTGATGGCACGGTGCTGGTAAAGCTGGCCTGGAAACATGTGCAGTCCCCGGAATTCGAGCCGGCGTCCATCCCGGGGCCGGCCACGACCGTGCAGGTGATGGTCAAGGACTCGAAAAAATATGCAGCAACCGGTGGTTGGGGATTCGGGCGGTTTATCAACGGTAAACCGGCCGATGAAGCCCAACACCAAACCTGCTTCGCCTGTCACCAGGCGCGAGTGCGTAATCACGATTTTGTCTTCACTCGCTTCGCTCCCTGATTTCCCGTCAAACCTGGAGTCAACAATGAAAAAAGTAGTAACCGCACTGGCCGTCGCCGTCAGCCTGAGCATGGCGACACACGCCTGGTCGCAAACTGAAAAACCCACGATTGTGCTCGTACATGGCGCCTTTGCCGATGCATCGAGTTGGAATGGGGTCGTGAAGATTCTCGAGAAGGACGGTTATCCAGTGGTTGCCGCTGCCAACCCATTGCGCAGTGTAAAGAGCGATGGTTCGGCAATCTCGGCATTGTTGACGAACATTCATTCGCCGGTGGTGCTGGTCGGCCACTCCTATGGCGGCAACGTTATCAGTGATGCGGCCTACGATCATGCAAACGTCAAAGCCCTGGTTTACGTCAGTGCGTTTGCACCTGAGGCCGGGGAAACCGTCGCCGGGCTGGCCGGCAAATTCCCGGGCAGTACGCTGGGCCCAACGCTGGCTGCGCCTGTACCGCTGGCCGATGGGGGCAAGGACTTGTACATCCAGCAGGACAAGTTTCACAACCAGTTCGCCGCTGACGTCCCCGCTAAAGAGGCGGCATTGATGGCCGCCACCCAACGCCCGGTAACGGAAGCGGCGCTCAACGAAGCGTCCGGCAGCCCTGCCTGGAAGCATATACCGTCCTGGTACATCTACGGCGACAAGGACAAGAACATTCCCCCGCAAGCCATGGCATTCATGGCCAAGCGCGCCGCTGCCAAAGCCGTGGAAGTGGTCAAGGGCGCTTCACATGTGGTGATGGTTTCGAACCCGGAACCGGTTGCCCGCCTCATCGAAAAAGCCGCCACGGCGAAATGACACGCCAGGGGCGAAGGGGCGTTTTCAGCGCTCTACGCCGAGGCGAGTTTTGCACGTCGCCCGGCGGGTTTCGTTTTGAAGTTGTGCAACGCTGAAACGCGGGAGAGGGGGATTCGACGCGGCCAACGCCTGGGCATACCGGGCGTTGTGCTTATCGCGGGCAACCGGACCGTGCCCAACACCTGGCGGCCCAACTGCAGGCCGGCTCGGTGTTGATCAACAGAATTTCGCCAGAGTTGCTGGCGCCGTTCGGCGGGGTAAAGCAGTCCGGTGTCGGCCGGGAGTTTGGAGTCTTTGGGCTGCAAGCATTTCTTGAGGCCAAAAGCATCGTGTCGGATTAGCCTGGGGTTGGCGGGAGAGGGTGGTCGCGCAACCCAGGCCGCAGGAGAAAAAGCTAATGGCCCACAGCACGTTGCCTGTGGGCCATGGATTTTCAAGGGTTACGCGGGTGGAGCTTTCGCCTCCTGCAGCAGTTGCTGAATCATCTTTTCCTGCGTCTCGTAGCGTCCTTCTCCGAAGTGGGTGAAACGCACTTGCCCTTTGGCGTCGATCAGGTAGTGCGCGGGCCAGTACTGGTTATCGAAGTTGCGCCAGATCGCGTAGTTGTTATCGATGGCTACCGGGTAAGTGATGCCGAGCTTTTTCACCTCATCCCTGACATTGCTGATGATGCGTTCAAAACCGTATTCCGGGGTGTGGACGCCGATTACCACCAAGCCATCCTTCTCGTACTTCTGCGCCCAGTCCTTCACGTACGGCAGGGTATGCTGGCAATTGATGCAGTCGTAAGTCCAGAAATCGACGAGCACCACCTTGCCTCTGAGCGATTCACTGGTCAGTGCGGGCGAATTGAGCCATTCCACCGCGCCAGACAGCGACGGCATCGGGCCTCGGGCGTTGTCGAGGGTGGGTTCGGCCTTGGCCTTGCTTACCAGGTATTCGACGACTTTGGGGACGCTTTGCAGCACCCCGTTTTCCAGCACGCTGACGCCTTCGGACGACGCCCCGGCCAACAGCGTCTTGTCGGCACCGGTAGAAATCATCAGCGCTGCGGCCAGGACCGCAAAACCGGTGGCGCGCCGCAGCCAACCAGTAACCGGAATCGAGGCCTTCAGGCGATTGACTAAACCGCGTCCGGCGAAAATCAGCGTACCCAACGACAGTGCACTGCCCAGGCCGTAGGCCACCAGCAGCAGGCTGGTTTGCGCATTGGCGCCTTGCAGCATGGCGCCGGTAAGGATCACCCCGAGAATAGGCCCGGCGCACGGCGCCCAGAGCAGGCCGGTGGCGACGCCGATCATCAGTGAACCCAGCGGCCCGGACATTTTGCGCGTCTGGGGGTCGAGGCAATTGCCCAGTAACACGAACGGGCTGGCCAGCCAGCCACTGATTCGCGCCGAGATCAGCGACAAGGCAAACAGCGCCATCACCACCAGTGCCACATGACGCCCGGTGTTGTTGGCCTGAATCACCCATTCACTGCTGACCACGGCCAGGCTGGAAACCAGCGCGAAGGTCAGGACCATGCCACCAAGGGTAAGCAGGATCGATGAGCGTGTGCGGTCGATACCCGCGAACAGAAATGGCACGACCGGCAGGATACAAGGGCTGAGGACGGTCAATAAGCCGCCCAGGAATGCGATGAGGAACATAAGGGTCTCCTGATGAAATGTGGGCCGGGCTCAGTTATCGCTGTGGCACTCGGCAAATTTGCGGTAGTTCAGGATCTCGGTCTTGCCCTGCGAATTCAGGTAGGTCAGTTGGGCATCGACAATGCCGCAGGCCGCCCCGGCATCCTGTGTCAATGCCACGACTTTCTGGATGTCCAGATGCGTGCCGTAGGTGTAGGTTTGCGGCGTGACGTCGGCTTCGGCGCGGGCCGAGAAGGTGCAGATATTCAGGGCGGCAAACAGGCAAGTGGCATAGAGGGTATTGGTGTTCATGGTCGTTTCCTCAAGGCTTCAAGGGTTGGGTCGTTCGGTTGAGCCGAGGCGCTAGGGTTGGCCTCGATGTGGCTCATTAGAAGCCCGCGAGGTATCTCGCCTGTGTCAAAAACAGGCGCGGATAAATCGGTTCGTATCAGGACCCCGTCCCGATACACAGCCATACAAAGCCTAGAAAATTGTGGTTTTTGCCTCTGCATGTATCCTTCGCCACAGCAGATACACTGCAATACAAACCGCCGCGGGCGAACGGGCTCAGCCTCTATAGACTGAGCCGCAATTCCCATTGACAGAGGCTTGGCCCATGGAACACGTTGATCACATCCTCATCGTGGACGATGACCGTGAGATTCGAGAGATGGTAGGCAACTACCTGAAGAAGAACGGCCTGCGCACCACCGTGGTTGCCGATGGCCGCCAGATGCGCTCGTTTCTCGAGGCCACGCCGGTAGACCTGATCGTGCTTGACATCATGATGCCCGGCGACGATGGCCTGGTACTCTGCCGCGACATTCGCGCCGGCAAACACAAGGCCACGCCGGTGCTGATGCTGACCGCCCGCAACGACGAAACCGATCGCATCATCGGCTTGGAAATGGGCGCCGACGATTACCTGGTCAAGCCGTTCGCCGCCCGTGAATTGCTGGCACGCATCAACGCTGTGCTGCGCCGTACGCGCATGCTGCCGCCCAACCTGGTCGTTACCGAAACCGGAAGGTGGCTGGGGTTCGGGCGCTGGCGCCTGGACACCTCCGCCCGCCATCTGCTTGATGAAGACGGCACCATGGTCGCCCTCAGCGGCGCTGAATATCGCCTGCTGCGGGTGTTCCTCGACCATCCGCAACGGGTACTCAATCGCGACCAGTTGCTCAATCTGACCCAGGGCCGTGACGCCGACCTGTTCGACCGTTCCATTGATCTGCTGGTCAGCCGCCTGCGCCAACGCCTGCTTGACGATGCGCGCGAGCCGGCTTACATCAAAACCGTACGCAGCGAGGGGTATGTCTTCTCGCTGCCGGTGCAAGTGCTTGGAGCACCGGCATGAAGCCTTCGCTGCATTGGCCTCGTACCCTCATCTCGCGGCTGTCGCTGATCTTTCTGGTAGGGCTGACCCTGGCGCAGGCCTTGTCCTTCGGCGTGCAGTATTACGAGCGTTACGAAACCGCGAAAAACACCATGCTCGGTAACCTGGAAACCGATGTATCGACGTCCATTGCCATCCTTGACCGCTTGCCCGCCGAGGAACGCATGAGTTGGTTGAAACAACTGGATCGACGCAATTACCGCTATTTGCTCGACGAAGGCTCGCCAGGCGTCGCTCTGCGTGACACGCCGATTGCAGTGACCTCGATCAAGGAGGCCATCGGTAAGGATTACCCGATGACCGTGACAGACATTCCCGGGCCTATCAAACATTTCCAGGTCCATCTGAAACTGGCCGACGGCAGCCCGGTGACCATCGACGTGCGCCCCTCGATGGTGCCGTTGTCGCCGTGGCTGCCGGTGGTTTTGCTGGGCCAGTTGGCCTTGATGATTCTATGCACGTGGCTGGCCGTTCGCATTGCCATAAGCCCGCTGACCCGCCTGGCCCAGGCCGTGGAAAACCTCGATCCCAACACTCACCCGGTGCATCTGGATGAACAAGGCCCGACCGAAGTCGCACACGCTGCCATCGCCTTCAATGCCATGCAGGCGCGCATCGCGGCCTATCTGAGAGAACGCATGCAACTGCTGGCGGCGATTTCCCACGACCTGCAAACCCCAATCACGCGCATGAAGCTGCGTGCCGAATTGATGGACGACTGCGGTGACAAAGACAAATTGTGGAATGACCTCGGCGAGATGGAACATCTGGTGCGTGAAGGCGTTGCCTATGCCCGCAGCGTGCATGGCGCCACCGAGGAAAGCCGCCGTACCGATCTTGATTCATTCCTCGACAGCCTCGTGTTCGACTACCAGGACATGGGCAAGGACGTGCAGCTCAGCGGCAAAAGCAACGCGGTGATTCACACTCGGCCCCACGCGCTGCGCCGAGTGCTGGTAAACCTCACGGATAACGCGCTCAAATTCGCCGGTGCCGCGCAGCTGCGGGTCGAGCCGGAGGAGGGCGACAGCCTGTCGGTGACCGTGATGGATCGTGGTCCCGGCATTGCCGAAGAGGAGCTGGCCCGTGTGATTGAGCCATTTTACCGCGTGGAAAATTCGCGCAACCGCAGCACCGGCGGCACGGGCCTGGGCCTGGCTATCGCCCAGCAACTGGCACAAGCACTCGGCGGCACCCTGACCTTGAGAAATCGCGAAGGCGGCGGACTGTGCGCTGAACTGAGATTACCGACGCGCTCATCGTAGGAGGAGCGAAGCGTCGCTAGTCAACTGTGCTTTGAATCTGGATGTGGAAGAGTTGATCAACGCGAGTTTCATCAAGCGCTTTCGCCAGCGCCCGCGTCAAACCGAGTCGACATCGAGGGCTTCAAGGTACTCGCCGCCAGGCATCATTGAAAGCGCGGTTCCTGAGTCTGAGTGGACGTACATGAACGGGACGAGCCTGGGCAACGGCGCCGCGTCACCAGTTTGCACGAACAGCGGTAGTCGTTGACCTGAAGAGAAACGGCATTATGGACATGGCCCGTTGAGAGAGTAGGCCTGAATTCAACACATAAGTGCAACGCTCACCCCTGTATGCACTTCGTACGGCGTCTTCCAGCCCAAGCGCTTGCGCGGGCGTAGATTGATCCTCGCTACTGTCCGATTGACGGCTTCGACGGTCAGCTTGCTGAAGTCGCTGCCCTTGGGGAAATACTGGCGGAGCAGACCGTTGGTGTTTTCATTGGTGCCACGTTGCCAGGATGAATAGGGGTCTGCAAAAAAGACCTGGCACTGGCTCCGTAGCGCGATGCGTTCATGCCCGGCAAACTCCCTTCCGTTATCCAGCGTCAGCGTGTGAGCGGCATGGCCCTGAAGCATCAGATTGATCGCCCGCGTTACCTGCCGGCGCGTTCTGCGCTTGACCGGATAGGCGCTCAGATAGCCGCTTTTGCGATCAACCAGGGTCACCAGGTTACCGCCCAGTCCATGTACCGTATCGCCCTCCCAGTCCCCCAGGCGCTCGCGGCTTTCGACCTCGGCTGGGCGTTCACTGATTGACACGCGATTACGCAGCTGCCCGCGCCGATCGTGGCTTCCATAGCGTTTCCGGTAGCGCTTTCGGCGATGTCGCAGATAGGTATAAAGCTCACCACCGGCGCGCTGTTCGGCGGCAATGAACCGATAAATCCACTCATGGCTGACCGCCCGGCTTGGCTGCTCCTGCTTCAACCGCTGGGCGATCTGCTCCGGACTCATGCCATGCTTGAGCCACACCGGGAGATGATGGCTGAGCCATGTCGCCGGCTTGCAAAACTTGCGCGCACCCGCTCGACGAGCATCACTTTCATGGGCCGCAGAAACAGCCTTGTAGATATTCTGGGTGCTGTTGCGGCGAACCTCGCGACTGATCGTCGAGGGATGCACGCCGACCCGCTTTGCAATGCTCGCCTGGCTCTCTGCGGCGCTCAAGCCAGCCTCAATCTGGTAACGTTGTCCCTGAGTCAGCTGCCGGTAATGCGTAGTCATCTGCGCTTGAATCCTTCGGTGTGAGAGCCTGGATTCTACCGGTGGCTGGCTCTCTGCCTCTCGTTTCAAGCGTTGCGCTTATTCTATGAATTCAGGAGGCGTAAAAACGAATTCGTCGAATCAGTTGTGATGCCCGATCAAAAAAAAGAATATCATTTATCTCTAATAATCAATCACATACCTTGATTAACTTTTAAAAAATAGACTGACGCGGCAGAAAAGCTAGCAATAGTCTATTTTTTGAACGTGACGTCGTATCGTGTTCGGCAGCCAATTTCGATCGTTGATAGAGACTGATGTAAGTCGCCGCTCGGCAGACTTCGCCTAGATTAGCGTTGTGGAGAGTACATCCATGGCAAATCAGCTAACCCCTGGGGAACTCATTGTCGCCAAGGGAAAAGTTGCGAAAGTCAAACAGGTATTTAGTGACAAAACGATAAGGGTAACAATTGTCGACTCTGGTGAAGTAATACTGGTGTCGGCGCGCGACATTCAGCGAATCCCTAGTGTTACGGCAATTAATGGTAGTGATCATGGGGAGGGTTTGAATGTCAATGATTACACCGTTGATCAACTTTCATTGGCAGCTGAGCGTTTTGAAATTATCAGAAAGTGGAAGGTTGAGGGAGGGGTAGTCACTAAGTACTGTTCTTTACTGGGTGTATCAAAGAGTTACTTCTATCGTTTGGCTAAAATTTTTGACGCTGACGTAGGCCCACTATCTTTAATTGCGCAGACACGGGGTGTCAAGAAAGGCGTTACGAGACTGGATGAGTCGGTTGAGGTCATAATTTTCAAGGCTGCTAAAAAATTCAAGTCGAAAGGAGCCAGCTACAGCAAAGTGTGGAGCGAGGTGGATGTTGCATGTAAGGAGCAAGGTTTTTCATGCCCTTCCAAAGATACGGTATTGAGGCGTGTACGCTTAATCCTCTCAGAAAAAACAAGAATGAGAATTAAAGAAGGTCCTGATGCCGCGACGCAAGAATTTTCAGCTCGCCCGGGTAAAAAAAATCTTGAAAGGCCGCTGCAATGGGTACAGATGGATCACACCCTCGTCGATATAATTCTGTTGGCTGATGATCGCATAAATATTATTGGACGCCCGTGGCTGACAATTGTAATTGATGTCTATACCAGGGTTATTCTTGGTTACTATCTTAGCCTTTACGTCCCGTCTACTGTTTCAGTGGCTTGCGCTCTTAGTCATTCTGTCCTTCCTAAAGTAAACTTTTCGGCAAGTGTTGGCTTGGATCCAGAAGACTACCCCTACTATGGAAAGCCTGAAGTCCTTCATATGGACAATGCCGCAGAGTTCACCAGCCCAAAATTTAAAGTAGGGTGTGAATCTTTTGGGATTTCCCCCGAATACCGACCTGTAGGAAGAAAACATTTTGGCGGTCATGTTGAACGGCTGATAGGCACGTTCATGACTACTAAGGTGCATTTCTTGCCGGGGACTACAATGTCAAATTCTGTTGCGCGCAGAGGACTTAACAGCGAAAGAAATGCAACCATGACCTTCTCTGATTTTTTTCGCTGGTTCTCTCGCGAAGTAGTTGTCTATCACTCAACAGTTCATAGCGCATTAAAGTGTAGCCCGCGACAAGCGTGGACAAACTATTTCGCGCCCAACGGAGGGCTTCCTTACCCCCCGGCAGGCTTGAATTCCGAGCAATTAAAGATTTGGTTCATGCCTCAAGAAGACCGAAAAATTAATCCTGGTGGCATTAATTTGCATGGCCAAGTTTATTGGGATCCTATATTGGGGTCTCATGTGGGGACTAGAAATGTCATAGTCAAATATGACCCGTACGATATGAATGTTGTATGGGTGAAATTGGATGGCCAATTTTGCCCAATACACCTGTCTGACGTAACCGTTGAGGCTCCTACCTATGAGGAATATCGTGCCGGCAAGCTCTATCGTCACCCAGTCCGCATCGGAGCCATAGATAGTGATGGCGGGTTAAAAGCCTACAGAGGGAAGCAAAAAATTGAAGAGGAAAGTAAAAAGTTAACGCAGAAGGAAAGACGCCGAGAGGCCGCTGAAAAAGTCTATACTGAGGCAAATCCAAATCCTAGAAGTAGTAGCTTTAACGCTGACAGGGAACATATCAAGCCAAATTATTCAGCCTCTCCAAAAAAATTTCGACCTGGGGATGAGTCATGAGTGATGAGCACGTCCGGTCGGACATCAGAAAATATTTGTCTTCTAATATTGATACGCGAATAGCCTTAATTCATCAAGAAATATGGGTGAACAATAACTCTAGTGCAGCTGTTTTTCGCATGATGAATAATATCGCGGATGTACCAGATCGTATGAGTGCGCCTGCTTTGCTTGTGGTTGGCCCAGGTGGCTCTGGAAAGACGGCTATAATATCTAAGATTCCAAACCATGTAAAAAGGAGTGCAGGGTTGATTTTTGTCTCCTTGGCTGCATCCCCAGAAATAGATACCAAAAAAAGCCTTAAAGATGAGATAGCTTTAGCGCTCGGAATACCAGTTGGCTCTGGCTCAAGTCGCCGAAGTAGCTCTGACCTGCCAAGCGAGATTAGAGAGGTTATTAGGCTGAGGCAAATTTGGGGGCTGGTGATCGACGAGTTTCATGATGCACTGCTACGCTCGAAGCAAGAGCAGCGTTTTAACATGTCTATTCTTAAAAAGCTGCTCGGCCCTGAATATGGATTGAAACTATTTTGCTTTGGCACTGCTAGTGCGCGCAACGCACTTAAATCCAATTATGAATTTAAGAGACGTTTTCACGAAGTTGCTCTTGATGACTGGATAGAGAGTGAGGAGTTCAGGTCATTCCTCTTGGAGGTAGAGGAGTCCCTACCGCTAAAACAGCCATCACATTTGTACTCTGAGGAGATGGTAGGCACTATTTTATCTATGTCGAATGGGCGCATGGACAAAACACTCGAATTGATAAGGGCGGCTGCCTGTTATGCCATAAAAATGGGGGGGGAGAAGGTGGATGTTGATATGCTGCGGCGAGCAAACAAGAATCCTTGGGGCTATTAGTAGTGAGTTTCTCTGGCTTGCCAACACCAAGTTCTGAAGAAACACTTTCATCTTGGTTGTTTCGATGCAGCATTAATCCAAACGCCGCTGGCTTCCCTCGATTATCATCAACAGAACGCCCAGCGTATTGGTGGGAGGGTGTGGAGATCAAATATTCGGACCCAGACTCAGAATTCTTATCCGCCAGCCAGCGATTAAGTTGTGTAGCCGGGGACATTACCCCTGAACTATTACGAAATTTTTTTTGCCTTCGAGGCGATAAATTAGTCGAATGGAGGTATCGCCGTTTTTTTTGCCCTGATTGCTTACGCGATGATGTGGCGAATGGTCGTTTGCCTATATGGCGGAAGGACTGGTGTTACATTTATTCTTGTGTCTGCGCTGCCCATGATCGAGAGTTGGTGAGACTAGTTGATACACCGCGTTACTCAAGGGCATGGGATGCGTTTGTCCAAAGCTGCAATTCGATATCAAACAATGCCTCCATAGAGGAAACTCTATTCTTTCGTTTTTGCTCAAGTACCTTCACAAAGATTGAGCATGCTCTGATCAGTAGAGACAATCAACAACCTACATTGCACGATTTATTTTATAGGCTATTCAATATTTTCCTTCAATGTCCCTTTCGTGGTAGTAGAGGCGGAATCGCTAGAATCCACTTGCAAACGAGGAAAGATGCACGAGCACCCGACGCAAGCTCTTTTGAGCAGAGTATATTATTGGGGGCGTCCACGGCCGATCCATCAAGTAGATTTGGTAGTTTGGTCTTAACCGCATCACTACTGGAGATTATCCCCTACTCAAGGTTTTTGATATTTACTAAACTGTGTGAGAAAAGAAGGGGCGGGATGCTGATCCCAAGAGACCTGCATAAGGCAGCGATTTTTCCATATATCAACAGGGCAGGCTATGAAACCTTGTACCGTTTTTTAGGGGGTTTCCCTAGGAAAGATTTTCCGTTGCTAGATCGCCATCTTCAACTTCAAGAACATTCGTATGTTCAAGATGGTGTCCTTGGCAAGCGTCTATTCGGATACTCACAATGAGCTATTAAATGCGCATGCCTATCGTTGCCGGCTGGCTGCAAGGAGAAAAACTCCACATGCTAGATGCACGCAGGGCTTTTAACATTTAATTTCCTGCTAGTTAATGTAAGGATTATGCCGAGATTAAGGAAAATCAGGACATAAGACCTGTATATTATTGATATAAAGCAGTTTATATATTTGCGCCTTGCCCCTCCTGCGTCATACCTGCGAGCGTCTATGCTGATCTTTTTGCATGCTTGGGTGCTAAGCGATGGCTGCTTTGGAGAGAACGGCATACCCACGACTCCGCAGCTATTCGTTTCCTCAGAAGAGCTTGGCTGGATTTCCAGAACAGCGCAATCCTGCTCTTTCGCTTGGGCTGACGGTTCAGTTCAAGGTATTTCAATGACACCGGCGAGAGCGAGGCGACGACCTTGTTTGATGCAGCCTTCAATTACCAGATTGCCAAGGACACGGATCTGGCGGTCAATGTCAGTAATCTTTTGGATGAGCAGCATGTCGTGGGCTCCGGAACTGCGGATTACTACAATCCGGGCCGAGAACTCACCGCCAAGCTGAGCTACAGCTGGTGAGCCTGTCAGTAATGGCTCCTGTTGTGGTGGTATCTCGTGTTCTGGCCGCGATCTTCGGCTGCTATGCATTCGTCTAGGGCGTGGCGGCGCTGAATGGGGTTGGGGTCGATTACCATGCCGCCGAGCAGGCGATGATGATGCTGGCCTTCGTCCTGTATCTCGCGCTGTTTCCGCAGCCAGTCTGTGGCGGGTCTCGATGGTACTGGCGCTCGGCAGCGTCTTGATGCTGGCTGTTGCCTGGCAGCTGCAGCGCATGATCATCGGATAGGAGCAGAGCCATGCTGAACAACTTTCGCCAATCCATGGCCTGGGTACACACCTGGTTCGGTTTGGTGCTGGGCTTCGTGCTGATGGTCGTCTTCTTTTTCGGTGCACTGTCGGTGTTCGACCGCGAGATCGATCGTTGGGCGATCCCCGATACGCGCTTCGAGCCGCAGCCTATGCCGTCCTACAACAACCTGCTGAAACAGGTATTTGCCGATCTCAAACCGCATCCGGTGGATATGGCGGCAACCAAAGGGCGGGTAATCGGCGACCTGCCGGCGCCGGAAACCATGCCCATGGTCTCGCTCTATGCCTACACCACCCACCGAGATCCCGTGCTGAGCATTGGTGGCGAGTTTGGTATCCCCAACCAGCCAAAGGACCCAGCGGATGATCAATCGTAAGATCTTCAAGGAGTTTTTCACCTTCCGTCCGCGCAAGCGGACCCAGCGCAGCGCGCTGGACCTGCATAACATGACTGGCGTGGTGGCGTTGCCGTTCCACTTCTTTTTTGCCTTCACCGGTTGGTGATCTTCGCGTCGATGTACTACTTCCCGGTCTCCGGGACCTTGCTCAAACCGCTGCATAATCGGCATGAGGTGATCGAGGCGGCGCATACCGGCTTGCCCCATGATGAGGCCGGTGTGCCCGCGAAGATGGCCTCCGCCAATGCCATGGTGGCCGAGGCCAAGCGCATCTGGGCTACGCGCGATATGCCGGGAGAGGTCGGGCTGCTGACTATCGAGCATCTAAATGACGCCAACGGCTACGTCAGCATCTACCGCGCCGGCAGTGATCGTGTGGCGCTGGTCGGGGAGGGCATTCACTTCAAGGCCAGTACCGGCGAGCTACTGCGCAACGACCCGCCGAGTGACCCGGTTGGTTCCGTCAATCAATTTCTCACCGGCTTGCACCTGCAGCACTTCGAACACTGGGCGCTGCGCTGGCTGTACGTGGCGGGCGGTCTGCTCGGCTGTGTGTGCATCGCCAGCGGTTTTGTGTTCTTCGTCGAGATACGCAAGCAGGAGCACGCCCGACTCGGGCTGCAGGGCTGTCGGTTGGTTGACGCCATGGCAGTCACCACGGTTACCGGCATGCTGCTGGCAGCGGTCGCCATGCTGGCGGCCAACCGGCTGCTGCCTGAGCCCATGCCTGGCCGTGGCGAATGGGAAAAGTGGGTGTTCTGGGGTGCCTGGCTGCTGAGTTTGCTGCATGCGCTGTTGCGTAGTGCACCAGTGGCCCAGGCGCGGCACAATCCGGCCTGGCGCTGCTCTGCGTCGCTGCGGTGCTGCTCAACTGGATCACCACGGGGGACCACCTGGTCAAAAGGATGCTGCTTGAACCCTACTGGGCCGTGGCCGGCGTCGATCTGAGCCTGTTGGCCTGCGCGCTGATAGCGCTACTCACCGCGCGTCGTCTGGCAAGGCCGGTTGAGGGTAAGCGTCCGGCGAACTCACCTTCCGAACTCCAGCATTAAGGGCGATGGTGTCCGCGTATTTTTAAGCGGACGCGATCACCCTTATCGCCAGGATTTCCATGCGCCAACGAAGCTCTTATCCCAAACCATTCAAAGCCCAGGTCGTTCAGGAATGCCTGCAACCTGGCGCAACCGTGTCCAGTGTCGCCATCAGCCACGGCATCAATGCCAACGTCATCCGCAAATGGCTGCCGCTCTATCGAGATCAGCCCGCAGCGGCTTCACTACCGGCTTTCGTCCCGCTAAAAGCCCCACCTAAACGGTCAGTCGAAACGTCAGTGATCATCGAGTTGCCCGTGGCCGGGCAAGTGATTACGGTGAAATGGCCAGCCTCGGATCCCGAGGGTTGTGCGCAATTTATTCGGGCTGTCGCTCAATGATCCGCATCGATGCCATCTGGCTGGCCACCGAGCCGATGGACATGCGCGCTGGCACCGAGACGGCATTAGCCCGGGTGATTGCGGTGTTCGGTGCGGCGAAGCCGCACTGCGCTTATCTGTTCGCCAATCGCCGGGCTAATCGAATGAAAGTGCTGGTGCACGATGGCGTCGGCGTCTGGCTCGCAGCGAGACGACTGAACCAAGGCAAGTTCCATTGGCCCGGCATTCGCCACGGCGGCGAGGTCGAACTCGACAGCGAACAACTCCAGGCATTGGTGCTGGGCCTGCCGTGGCAGCGCGTCGGTGCAGGCGGTGTGATTAGCGTGCTGTAAACGCCGGCCATTTGGCCGGTCTGCTTGTCGTCGCCCCGTGCCTGCTCTGGCACAATTGGCGGCATGACTTTCTCGCCCAGCCTCGACCAGATGACCCCGGAACAGCTTCGTGCCTTGGCGGCACAGGCGTTGCAGTTGCAGTCCCAGGTCGAGGCGATGAGCAGGAAGATTCAGAACGATGAAATCCTCATCGAACAGTTCATGTTCGAAATCGCCCTGCTCAAACGGCACAAGTTCGCCAAGCGCAGCGAACAAATCAGCCCGGCGCAAAGCAGCTTGCTGGATGACCTGCTCGACACCGACCTTGAGGCTATCGAGGCCGAGCTGAAACAGCTTCTTCCCGCTGCGCCACAGGTCGAACCACGGCAATCGCCGAAACGTGCGCCATTGCCGCCACAGTTTCCACGCACGGTGATTCGTCACGAACCCGAAAACACCCAGTGCGCCTGTGGCTGTCAACTTCAACGCATCGGCGAAGACGTCAGCGAGAAGCTGGATTACACGCCGGGCGTGTTTACCGTCGAGCAACATGTGCGGGGCAAATGGGCCTGTCGCCAGTGCGAAACCCTGATCCAGGCGCCGGTGCCGGCGCAGGTTATCGACAAAGGTATACCGACCGCAGGCCTACTGGCCCACGTGATGGTGGCCAAGTTTGCCGATCACTTGCCGCTGTACCGGCAGGAGAAAATCTTTGGTCGCGCCGGACTGGCAATTGCGCGCTCGACCTTGGCGCAATGGGTCGGAGAAACTGGCGTGAGACTTCAACCGCTAGTTGATGCTCTGCGTGAGGCGGTGTTGAACCAGCGTGTGATTCACGCCGATGAAACACCGGTGCAAATGCTTGCGCCAGGCGAGAAGAAAACCCACCGGGCCTACGTCTGGGCCTACAGCACGACGCCGTTTTCGGCGCTCAACGCGGTGGTTTACGACTTCAGCCCAAGCCGTGCCGGACAACATGCACGCAACTTCCTGGGCGACTGGAACGGTAAGCTGGTTTGCGATGACTTCGCTGGCTACAAGGCCGGATTTGAGCAAGGCATCACTGAAATCGGCTGCATGGCTCACGCCCGTCGCAAGTTTTTCGATCTGCACGTGGCGAACAAAAGTCAGCTGGCCGAACAAGCGCTGCACTCGATCAGCGGCTTGTACGAAGTCGAACGCCAAGCGCGGGAAATGAGTGATGAAGATCGGTGGCGAATACGTCAGGAACTGGCGGTACCGATCCTCAAAAAACTGCATGACTGGATGTTGGCCCAGCGCGACCTGGTGCCCAACGGATCAGCCACGGCCAAAGCCCTCGACTACAGCCTGAAACGCTGGGTAGCGCTGACGCGCTACCTGGACGATGGAGCTGTGCCGATCGACAACAATCAAGTCGAGAACCAGATACGGCCCTGGGCACTCGGGCGCTCGAACTGGCTGTTTGCCGGGTCGCTACGCAGTGGTAAACGGGCTGCGGCAATCATGAGCCTGATCCAGTCGGCGCGTATGAATGGGCATGATCCGTATGCCTATCTCAAAGATGTGCTGACTCGGTTGCCAACACAGAGGGCCAGTGAGATCGGGCAGCTGCTGCCACATCAGTGGGTGCCTGCCTAACTTACGCAAGGTGAGTTGGGCGGACGCTTACGGTTGAGGTCGCGGACCGGACTCGCATCGGTGGGGTGGCCTATGAGTAATGCAGGTCTGTGGTTGCTGGGTGCCGCCGCCAGCATGGGCTTGGCGACCAGTTGGTTGGCGTTGTCCCTGCCGGCGCACTGGCGCCAGGTGTTCAGCGCCGACGAGGTTGCGCCGGACTATCTACGCAGCCTGGGCTGGCTGGCGCTGATGGTATCGGCTGTGTGCTGCTTCAAGGCTGACCATCCGTCGATGGCGGTGCTGGTCTGGCTCACCCTGTTGCCGGTCGCCGCCGTAGCAACGGCCATAACGCTGAGCTACCGGCTGGGGCTGCTGCGCCTGTTTTGCCCGTTATTTCTGCGCACTCGATAAGAGTGCGCGGCTTCTGTATCTGCAACATTGTGGTTGATCCGATCGTACTGCTCACCTCAAACCGGGCGAGCTTGTTCACACTGGATACGCCGACCATCCCATGTCACCTCGTTGTGGGATGCTTGCAGGATCGAGCGACGCGAACTCTTACCAACGTATTTGCGCTCTAGCGTCGGCAACAGTTGGCTGACCTCGGTTCGTTTCCGGCTAACACCCGCCCCCAACGTTTAAAGGCGCTAGACGCGATGCAGGTCGAGCCGAACGACATTCTGGCAGGAACTGTGTTGAAGTCGCAATCCGGGTTGTACCGTCCGCTTCTGGCCGTTTGCGGAAGCTAGAGGTATTTAGCCCGACAGTAGGATCACTGTTACGGTGAAAAGTGTTCGTAGGCGTCAGAGCGTCCCTTGGGCAGATCTGCCTGCTGGAGCACCCGCCGCAATCGGGAAAGAATGTTCCGTTCAATACCCTGTTCCCTGCGGCAAAATGGCCGACATCACACCTTACCATTCAGAACGGCGGTACCGAACACTTCCCATATCAAGAGCAGATGGTCGGCGTGTCGCTATCTCAGGCGCCCTCGAAGGGTTAGACATCGCATGTGCACAGGCCCTCCGGAACAGCATGGAACGCCTGCCGAAGGTCCCTTGGGGAGTAGCCTTGCCGGATCAGTGGAGGCGTGACTCTTCAAGGCTTGCGTCACGCTAAGCACGTGTCATCGATGTTTGTTGCGATGGGCGAGGTCTATCACTCGAATTCATGCAGTGGCTATTCGCGACTGAATTCATGCTCGCTGTTGATTGCGAGCAAGAAAGCCCGCGCGCCGGGCAGCAGAGCAACTGGCGACGTTGCGATCAAATGCTTTTTGGGATCGGTTGCCGATTCGATTCCATGTCGAACCTACTCAAGTCTCAGGCAACCCTTCAAGCTCGTGATTTCTCGATGGATTTTTTTCAGTAAGTCTTCGGGTTTTAGTTCGGGTGTTTGCCTTTGATAAGCCAGGAACAGAAGCGTTAGGGGATGAATGCCAATGATCTCAGCAATCTGCTCAACCTTTTCAATCGATGGTTTCCATTTGCCGCGCTCGATCGCACTGATATAGCTCTGACTAGGCCCAAGCCCTTCCTGAGGCATATCCTTCGAAATACGTAGATTCCTGATCACCAAACCAAGCGCTTCATTCAGTTCCATTTGCTGTCTCGCAAAAGGAACGATGAAGCCTTTTTAGTGCTTCTGGAGCTATGCTATATACAGCTTAAAAGAGGGTGTGCTGATGTTTATTACGTACAAGCGCGCTGAAATCATGTATCCAGCGCTGTTTGGAGACGACTCCCAGATGTGGCGATTCGTCGAGCTCGATGATCATCGCCCTTGGTTTTACGTGATGATTAACCGCCGCCAGAAGGCAGCCGCATGGAGGACGATGCTCTTGATTCCAACGGAGGATGAGTTCGAGCAGATGCTAGTGAAACGCGCTGAAGGAACACTGATTGAGGCAGTTCAGGTGGTGTTGCCATCGCGGCTGAATGGATCCGGTAATTGGACGATGGAGATGCTCATAGAGCTCGTTAGGGTCTATGATCAGGACGAGCGAGTCATGGGTTACGACTTTAAGACGGCCTCGGGCCATACCTACTCTCAAAGAGACTGCCGCCACACCTTGGCTGCAGCAAAGCAACAAATTTACTGCTCTTCGATGCGTCTTGTTTGAAGGAGGGGTCGCTGACTGGAGCAAGCCTTGAAGGAGTGCTAAAGACGCCCACGTCAGCGCCATGGCATCAGTGGCGCGCATCGCGCACATGCAATTTGCTAGTTCGTCCAGAACGGATAGCTTGGATCGTCTGTCGCCGATCAGCACTGCCCCAAGTGCGGTCTTATCTGCGCCGCAAATGCTGCACAAAATGGCGTCCGCCATTAACTCGATCTGCCGACCGTACAACAGGCCATGCCGAAAGGTACGCATGGCGAGATAGGGCGGGATCCGGGCTCATTGTGGTCCGCCTGTGCCAGGCGTTGGCGACGCCTGACCGTACAGGCGGTTACCGGAGTGATGCTGGCGGGTCGCAGGCTCGCTGCAGCAAGCTGATTCACTGGACCCAAAGGAGCCTCTCAATGAAAATCACAGCGGCGGAACAGTTCGAATGCGTCAGTGACGTCCTTTGTGATGTTTGCGGCGATAGTACGCGTGTTGAAGGATATGGGTTGCAATTTGGGACCCTTCAGGGCAGTTGGGGATTCGGCTCGGTTCATGATGGTGAGCGTTATGAGGTCCATCTCTGCGAACCCTTTTTTTCAGAACAATGGCCGACCTGAAGAGCGCGCGGATGGTGAATACCATGTTCATCGACGTCGACGAAGACTTAGGCAATTTCGGACGGGTCGCTCGCGATGATTTTTTTCAATGACGGAGGCAGCTTGGCTTGATAGGTAACTCCAGCTGGACCAACATTTGCCGAGTCTCGGGTATGCAGGTGATGGCGGGGTGAAAAGCTTGGATTTAGCTGTTTATCGGCCCATTCCCGCTGTTCGCTATTCCTATTAACGCGGGTGCATATGGACCCCGTCTGCAATCCGTACTCCCCTGGCGCTGGTACGCCTCCACCTGAGCTGGCAGGTCGCGATCAACTGCGCGAGCGGGTCCGTCAGTCGATCGGGGGAATTCGCGTGGGCCGACCTGCCAAAAGCGTAATCCTGGTTGGGGTGCGGGGTGTCGGCAAAACAGTACTGTTGAACCAGATGCTGCGAGATGCCGAAGCCTCGGGCAATCTCGCCGTCTACGTTGAGTCATCCGAGTATCGCTCTCTGCCAGCGATACTCGCGCCACAGCTCCGTCTCGCCTTGCTGCGGCTGAGCTGTATCGTACCTGCCAAGAACGCAGCGATAACTGGACTGCGAGCCTTAGCCGGTTTTGCCAAGGCTTTGGAGCCGAAGTTCAGCGATCTCAAGGTCGGTATTGACTACGAAGCCGAGGCAGCTCTGGCGGGCAAAGGTGATCTCGAGGAGGAATTTACAACCCTGCTGACTAAACTCGGTGAAGCCGCCAAAGCAGCTCACACCGTCCTTGTTATTTTCGTGGATGAGCTGCAAAACGTAGCAGAAGAACAGCTCGCCGCGCTTATCGCAGCGCTGCATCGCGTCTCGCGATTGATCTTGCCGGTTGCCCTCGTCGGTGCAGGCCTCCCACAACTCCGACACCCTGCTGGACATGTGAAAAACCACGCGAAGCGCCTCTTCGACTACCTAGAGGTCGGTTCGCTGGAGCCACACCAGACGCGTCTGGCCTTTGTAAAACCAGCGGAGGCCGAGGGCGTGACTGTAGACTCAGAAGCGGCCGACATGGTTGCTCACCTCACACGCGGCTACCCTTATTTCATTCAAGAGTGGGGCAGTCATGTCTGGGACGCAGGGCAGAATAACCACATCACGCTTGCAGACGTCCAGAAGGCGTCCGGGCACGTTATTGCTGCTCTGGACGAAGGTTTTTTTAGGGTAAGACTCGACCGAATGACCGTGGCAGAACACATTTATTTGCGCGCCATGGCTTCGCTTGGGGAGGGGCCTCATCGTTCGGGCGACATTGCGGCATCCCTGGGCCGTACAAGCCGATCTCTCACCTCAATTCGCAACTCCCTGATTAGCAAAGGGATGATCTGGTCGCCGCCCCACAACGGCGCCGCTTTTACCGCGCCGCTGTTCGATCTGTACATGTGCCGGATCATGCCCGGTGACAGCTGGCGGTCTAGCCTTCCAAGGGCTGACGGCATTTTTTGTCCACCTGAAGAGGGCTCAGATGCTTAGAAGCGAATGCACTCATCTTGCTACGGCTACGATGGTTTGTTCACATCAAGGCTGCTGTCACATCGACTCGAATTTGCACGTACGCTGTGGAGTGCTGAGCGGCTAAGTCGAGGCTTCACTGTGTGCGTCAAAAATGGGATCGACTTACCTGTGATCGGGGCGTAGGGTCGCTCATGGATATCTTTTCTACGGGCAGCATCGACATCAGGCTGGCAGGAGCAGAGAACAGAGCATGAGCGAACTCAGTGATGATGAAATAGACCGACTAGAGGCAATGATTCCTAAGCTGGCCGCCGTCGCCACTAATGCTGCGTATCTGCGTGCGGTTGCCGCAGGGCATTCACTGATAATGGCGAAGGATGGCGTGCTCGTACAAATTCATCCTGACGGTTCGGAAAAAAAGCTTCGCGACTTGTGCAGCAAGCACAGGGTCGAGTCTGGTAAGACTTTCAGTGTGGGTATTTGAAGCGCACCTGCCGACCAGGCGTATTCATAAGGCGAGCGCAGGCCACAGCGACTGGTAAGCACTTGACTATCTTGCCCCTGCGACGGAGCCTTCGCTGTCTAGCGCAGGGCCGCCAGCTGTTTGCTTAACTACCCGAGTAGACGAAGCATGCTGAGATGCTGGCTGCTTGGGCGTCGCCATGCGGTCATGTATTGGTTACACCCGGAGTTGCGAGTGCCCAGCTGGGGTTGCGCATCAATTCCGCTACCGTGCAATGGACTCATAACCAGGAGCTCCACCTCTCAATAGGACACGCGTGCGCGGCATTTTCCGACGCGGTGCGTCGACCGCTAGTCAGGCTGGTTGGTTGGGCCTGATGGGGCGGGCAGGGGTTGAAGCAACATCGAGGCGCGGCTGCTCAGCAGCACTCCGGCTTGGAAGTAGCCCATAACGGTTTCGACACTGCGATGTTCAGTCATGGCCATCACTTCACCCAATGGGGCCCCCTGGCGACCCGCTTCCGTTACAAAGCCCGAGCGTAAGCTGTGCGCGGCCCAGTCGCCGTCGAGGCCAGCCAATTTGGCGCGGCGCTGAACGATCCGTGCTACCTGATCAGACGATAGTCCGAACGGGCTGACTTTGCCGCCCTTGTAGAGGCGCCGAAAAAGCGGACCGGTATCGGCGGGCGCGGCGATGAGCCAAGCCGTCAACGCGTGTGCAGCGCGACCCAGCAGAGGTTTTTCGCGACGGGATCCCGTGGTGTCTGTTTTGGTGACGCCCAGCGTATAGAGCCAAGTGTCTTCATCCAGTTTGCGCACATCGTCGACCTGCAGGCCGGTCACCTCGGATCGACGACGCCCGCCGCCACTCCACGCCATCAGGAGGAGGGCGCTATCACGAGTACCGCGAATGCCATCCGTACAGGTCGCCAACATGGCCTCCAGAGCCTCCACCACAGCTGCCGTCTTTTTGCGGACAACTACCCCCTGGCGCGCCTGGGCTTTTCGCGCATCTCGCAGCAGCGTTTTCACTGCCAGTGCTTCAGTTGGGCTTTCCCAGTTGTTGAAGCGATGCCACCTGCCCAGTGCCGAAAGCCGATGACATACCGTGTTGTAGCTCAGAGGTCCCGGCTTTGCCTTCACACGTGCCGCGACTAACGCGGCATCGATGGTCGGCGGTAGCAGATAGGTCCATGCACCATTTGCCAGTGGGCGCGCCAGGTGATCCACCACGAACTGAATGACTACAGTCGACTGTACAGGCGCATCGCCCATCGCAACGCCGTAGCGCAGGTGCAGCCAAGCCGACCAGTAGGCGAGGGCGCTGCGATAGCTCCGTACCGTGTTTTCGGCGGTGCCGCTGGCAACAAAGCCTGCGGCCGCCTCCTGAGCCTTCAACGCCAATCTACTGGGGTCTAGGGTGGGCTCGTCGATCAACGGCATCTGATCAGTAATATATGATACGTCCAACGTATTATATTTCCACTATCCAATAAATAAGGTCGGATAATCTTTAATTATCCAAGGTGAGGCGATTTTTTCGTCGTTTGGCAGTCGCTCACCAGTACATCAAGGGGATGTGCGTCGATGAGCCACGAGATCGAGCGGTACCTGCAGGCCGGTACCCGCCCCAACACCCGGCGCAGCTACCGGCAAGCGCTCGAGCACTTCGAGGTCGCCTGGGGCGGCTTTCTGCCGGCGACCAGCGATGCCATCGTGCGTTACTTGGTCGATCACGCCGCCACGTTGTCCAGCAACACCCTCAAGCTGCGCCTGGCGGCCTTGGCGCAGTGGCATGTCAGCCAGGGCTTCCCGGATCCGACCAAGACCCCGCTGGTTCGTCAGATCCTCAAGGGCATTCGTACCTTGCACCCGAAGCCGGAGAAGCAGGCCGAACCGCTGCAGCTGCGCGAACTGGAGCAGTGCGTGGCGTGGCTGGAGCGGGCGGGCGAGAAAGCACTGGACGAGGGCGACCTGCCGCAGCTGTTGCGCTGCTGGCGTAATCGCGCATTGCTGCTGATCGGCTTCTGGCGCGCCTTTCGCAGCGACGAACTGTGCCGCCTGCAGGTCGAGCACATCCAGGTACGGCCGGGGGAGGGCATGCAGCTGTTCCTGCCGTGGAGCAAGGGCGACCGTGACAACCAGGGACAGACCTACAGTGCGCCGGCGCTGGCCCGCCTCTGCCCGGTGCAGGCCTACAACGACTGGATCTGTGTCGCCGGCATCGCCCGCGGTCCGGTGTTCCGCGGCATTGACCGCTGGGGTCACCTGCGCGAGCAGGGCCTGCACCCGCACAGCGTCATCCCGCTGCTGCGGGCGGTACTGAAAGCGGCCGGATTGCCCGCCGAGTTGTATAGCAGCCACTCCCTACGCCGTGGCTTTGCCACCTGGGCCACGCGCAGTGGCTGGGACCAGAAGGCGTTGATGGGCTATGTCGGTTGGCGCGATGCCAAGTCGGTACTGCTCTATGTGGACAGCACCGGCTTTTTCCCCGGGCAACTGCGGCCGATGGTGCCAGGCCTGGAGGCGGAGGCTTTGTCGAGTTTGCCTCGTCCAATTGCACTGCCGGGCAGTTGACCGCCTCAAGCCATTCAGCACTTCCGGTGATGGCTGCTTTGTTTCCGCGGAGCAATTACACCCAATGCTGGGCTTTGGCCTTGATGTGGCTGGTGTTATTGATACGTATCGAAAGGGCGACGGTAAACCATGAGAGTTCGCCATCAGATGATTGCTCAATTACAGACAGGAATGTTCAGCTTGCGTCGGCATAACATGATGCCACCAGCGACATAGACTCCAGTCATCTGTCAGTCCACCTGACACCGCCAGTCATGAGAGGTTAGAGCAGGCCAATAGTGCTCTGCTGCAAAGAGGATTATCTAAAGTTCGATGCTAGTGTGGCTGTAATCAGTCTCATCGCTGGACATAATTCAGAAGCAATTTTTTTCGCTTTCGGTGTTGCCACAATACCCCTGCCCGAACGAGTAAAGAGCGGATCATTAAATTTGTCACGTAGCTTGACCAGCGAATTGCTTACGGCTGGCTGTGTTACGCCAAGACTCTTGGCTGCTAACGTTATACTTTGTTCCTTGTAAATACACATAAAAACCACCAATAAATTGAGATCGATGGATGCAAATGTGTCCTCGCGAATAGTCATGGCAGAGCTCTCAAATCCCCTTTACAGCATCGCTTTCAATGTTTTCACCAGCATTTCGATGGTGTATTCGCAGCGTTTGAAAAAAATGGATCGGGCCGAGCTTTTGGCAAGTAATCAATCCTGTGCGATGCAGCGTGCGCAAGTGATCGGACACGGTCGATTGGGCCAACTTGCACTTGCGCTCAATCTGGCCGGCACACACACCGAGCAGGAATGCATGTTCCTGCTGCGGAAAGTGTTTCTCTGGGTCACGGAGCCACTCAAGGATCAACCGGCGCTGGGGGCTGGCTAACGCTTTAAGAAGTAGATCCACTTCCGTAAGTTTACTGCGGGAGTTCACCATCAAGGTCGCTCAGGCGATGTTCAATACAGGCTTCAGCCACTGAATGAAATCTTCCACTTCTTCATTGGTGATTTCGTGGCCCATGTCGTACAGGTATGTTTCATGATGCACGTTCAGTTGGTGCAACCAGGCATCCGCTTTTTGTGCCCAAGACACGGGGAGCTTGTTATCACCATAGCCATGAGCAATAAACGCCGATAGCGAACTCAATGCTTGAGCGCTGGCAATGTGTGGTGCCAGCTCAGGGAGAATTCTGCCGCTGAACAAGCCAAAGCCTAGCACGCAATGAGGGGCGCTAAGCCCGACGCTTGCACTGAGAATACCGCCCTGGCTAAAGCCAGCTATCACTGTAGGCATTTGTGGTAAGGCAGTTACAAGCTCCACTAGTTTCTGGCGGCTGGTTTCCGCTTGCTCTTCAACGATCACCGGGCCTTCGTTGGTGAAATTTACCTGAAACCAGGCAAAGCCCTCAGCTGCGATTTGCAGGCGGCTGCGTACCAGCAATATTTCAATTCCTTCTGGGATAAAGCCGGAAAGGCCTGCCAGATTGGTTTCATTACCGCCTACACCATGCAATAGCAGGAGACGTGCACGAGGGGCAGCAGCACGGATTACCCGACGATAGACAAGGCCGGATTGCGGTTCTTGCTGCAGTTCTGAAATGGCTAGTGGCAGGTTCATGCTTGAGTAATCTCCTGAGTGGCGGTTGGGCTTTTGAACAGGTAGCTGTCCATAGCCAGTACGCCGTCGGCGACACCGCCCTCTAGCACATCCACGGCGTAGTGCTCGCCTGCGGCACCGAGCGCCAGAAATAGCGGCAACAAATGTTCTTCACTGGGGTGCGCACGCTCGGCCTCCGGGGCATTGCGGCGGTAGGCGAGCAGCGCTGGCAGGTCACCGGCTTGCAGGGCGTCACGGATCCAGTCGGAAAAACGCGCTACGTACTCAGCCGGGTCGCCGTAGTTGCTACGGAACTCATAAAGGTTATGGGTCAGACTGCCGGAGCCAATGATCAGCACGCCCTGATCGCGCAGCGGCTTGAGTGCCTGGCCAAGCTGCCAGGCACCCAATGGATTGAGCGGGTGGGGCATGGACACTTGGACCACCGGGATATCCGCAGTGGGCAATAGGTGCAGCAACGGCACCCAGGCGCCGTGGTCCAGGCCTCGATTCGATTCGGTAGTTGCGGCAATCCCATTGCGGGAAAGCAGGTTGCAGATTTGCTCGGCCAATGCAGGATTGCCGGTTGCAGGGTATTGCAGGCGATACAGTGCTTGCGGAAAGCCTCCGAAGTCGTGAATGGTTTCCGGCGCCTTGCTGCTGCCTACACGCACGCTCCCACGGGTCATCCAGTGAGGAGAGACGATTACGATGGCGCTAGGCCGTGGCAGCGCTCGGCCTAGCTCAGCCAGGCGTGCCCCGGCCTGGCCGGGTTCGATGGCAAAGGTTGGTGCTCCGTGGGACACGAACAACACTGGATAGGCCAGACTCATGGTTGAAATCCTGCTTAGATATTGGGGCCGCAGCAGCAAGAGGTGGACTGATCGGCGTTGCAAAGCGTGTGCGCCGCTCACTGACCTGCCTACCCACAGCGCACTGATTGGCTGGGGATGGCTCAAAGTTTATAGATTCGATTTTGGAGATAAACTCAGATATTGGTGAATAACTATCTCGAAAACCGGGATAATTGGCGGTCACTTGTCGACTCTTCAGGCCGCTGCCAGCCGGAGCGCTGAGCTACACATCAAGGTGCCAATATTGCCCCCTGCGCCTGGCCAGAACGCAGGTTGGTGAGTAGATCCCTGGTCGGCGGGCTCTAGTATTTGGGGGCTCCCTGGCTTTGTTACAGATCAGTCCGCGCTCATCGCTATGGCTGCTGAGTGGCACCCTGAGTTAATGGGGCTGGCGTTGATCAACCCCGCGCCAAGGTCGCGCAGTAGCTGTCCGTTCTGCCGTTAGCTGTGGCCATACAGCTTCAATAACTCGTCGACCAGGTAACGAATTTTGGGCCGCAGATGATTGCTCTTCGACCATAGTGCGTGGACCTCGACAGGCGCCGGTTCAAAGGGCTCGAGTACCGTAACAACAACCTGCTGGGCGATGTCCTTTTCAAATAGACAGAGCGGCATCTGGCAAATACCGAGGCCGGCTCGCGTGGCTTCAATCATCGCTTCGGCATCGTCAAACTGATAGGTCGGTGGTGGCGAGAACTTCAAGGATTGCCCGGCCTGGGCCATTTTCCAGGGCATTAGGCTGCCGCGGCGATAGCCGACGATGCTGCGGTGCTGGCCCATGTCCTCGAGCGTCAACGGCGTACCATATTCTTCCAGATAACCCGGCGCTGCACAGGTTACCCAGCGGTGTGACGTCAGGCGTCTGGCCACCAGGCCGGGGACGTTGTCGACGCTGCCAAAACGAATGGCCAGGTCGATACCTTCTTCCGTCAGGTCCACCAGTTGGTCGCTAAAGGTCAAGGTCAGTTGCAACTGCGGGAAGCGTTTGCTCATCTCCAGTAGCACCGGCAGTACCACCTGTTTACCGAACGCGACCGGCATGTCCACCCGCAAGCGCCCTGTGGGCACGCCTAACTTGTTGCCGAGGTTGCTCTCGGTGGCCTTGATCTCCTCCAGCGCATTGGACCACACGGTGAAGTAGGCCTCGCCATCCGGAGACAGGGACAAGCGGCGGGTCGAGCGATAAAACAGGCTGGTACCCACCCGTGCCTCCAGCCGTGCAATCGCCTTACCTACGGCCGACTTGGACAGCCCCAGGCGCTCGGCTGCCTCTGTGAAGGTCGCAGAGCGGGCGGTGGCGAGAAAAATATGGATGCCGCTGAAGGAATCTTCGGAGGTCATTGCCGTTTTCCTAGGCGCAAGAGTTGGTAGCAAATTACGCTACCTATCTGTGATTTCAAGGTTGTTTATCAGCTTGCTGCTCTACCTTAGCATGGCTGCTGACTCAGCAACCCTCTGCATCTATCGCATGGGGTTGGTCATTTACTTCTGTGAGGACGCCCCATGAAAGACGAAGTCATCAGCATTTTTACCCTAAGCCTGGCTCCGGAAGACTTCCCTGAATTTAAAACGCTGGTTGCCAAGATTGTCGCCGCTACGAGCGAAGAGCCTGGCACCTTGATGTACGAATACAGCGTCAACGAGGCTCGCACTGAGGTGCACATTATCGAGCGTTACCGTGCCGATGCTGTCGTTAACCATATTGAAGAAACCTTCGCGCCGTTCGGCGAAAAGTTTCTCGAGCTGGTGAAAATCACCAGCCTGCTAGTTTATGGCAACCCAGACGCGCCGACGCGCAAGCACCTGGATGCCTTTGGCGCGGTGTACATGAATCCGTTTGATGGGTTTACCCGGACCTGACACCGCCAGTCAGTAGCCGGCGGACAAGACCGCTGACTATTCAGCAACCGATCTAACCTGCCGGGTACTACCTGGCGCTAGAGGGTCAATACGCATGCACATCAATCTTGCCGGCAAGACCGCTTTGGTTACTGCCTCCACAGGCGGCATCGGCTTCGCCATTGCCCATGGCCTGGCGCTCACCGGCGCTATCGTGATCATCAACGGGCGGAGTGACAGCTCGGTCGAAAAAGCCCTGGCACGTTTGAGCGAAGCGGTACCGCAGGCCACCTTCAGCGGAGTCGCGGCTGATCTGGGCAATGCCGACGGCGTTGGCGTTCTTACAGCTGCGCTTCCCACCATCGACATTCTGGTCAACAACGCCGGCATCTATGGTTTGGCCGATTTCTTCGAGGCCGATGACGACTGCTGGGAAGACTATTGGCAAACTAACGTAATGTCCGGTGTTCGCCTGAGCCGCGCGTTGGTTCCAGCCATGGTCCAACGAGGTTGGGGTAGGGTGGTGTTTATCTCCTCGGAGTCAGCCCGAAATATCCCGGCCGATATGGTTCATTACGGCGTAACCAAGACGGCGCAACTGGCGTTGTCGCGTGGCTTGGCCAAACGTGTGGCCGGCAGCGGCGTAACCGTTAACAGCGTGCTGCCAGGCCCGACACTGTCTGATGGCTTGGCTGAGCTGCTCAAAGGAGAGTCTGCCCGCTCCGGCAAATCCTTGGAGGCCGTCGCTGCCGAATTCGTCATGACCCACCGTCCCACCTCGTTGATTCAACGTGCGGCCACGGTCGATGAGGTCGCCAATATGGTCGTCTATATCTGCTCCACCCAGGCGTCAGCCACCAGCGGCGCTGCGCTGCGGGTCGATGGCGGCGTGGTGGACGATATCCTCTGAACCCTTGACTACCTGGCACGTGTGTTCCGCACGGGTGACCTGAAGGTCACCGGCGCGCACGCTGTCAGTGAGTGAGCAGATCTCCAATCGATTCCGCTGCCAGTTGATACGAACGGCAACGCGCCGTCGGGTCGTAGATGCGCGCATCAATCATCAGTTCGTCTACGCCGGTGGTAGCACTAAACAACCACCGACTGAAGTCGGTGGGTTAGTGAATTACGGATTGAAAGTCCGGATACGCGTCGGCTGAACGACGCGTCGCATTAGTCCGGCTCCATCTTGAAATTATCGTTCGGGCTCGGCTCTGGCATCAAGTGACCCTCCACGATCCGGCACTCACGCTGCCTCGCCAACTCATGTAGCACCTCCCCCCAGGTGCTTGCGGATCGCTCCGAAGATCGCCTTCTTACGCCTCTTCGGGATGAATACAACGTGGTACTTACAGTCCCACTTCGTGTGAGCAAGGCTTTGGTAATCTCTCATTGGGTACCCCTATCTCTTGGTCGAGATAGAAGGTTCCTGATGACCGCATCACACGGTCAACCTCAAGGAGTCCCTCGGCTAAGCCGGGGGATTACCTTGTTTATTTAAGACTTGAAAGCCAAGCGGATAGATCGTCCAACTGCCTCGATATCCCATGCCCACTCGACCCTTTCATGTGCTGCGTACGCCGGACCGGGGCATGACACCAAGGCTGAAAAGCTTTCTGGATTTTACCCTTGCCAAGTTTGGCGAGAACCCGGCAAAGGCAACCTGGCCGAAAGCAGCGAGCGGTTAGTTACGTGCTGAACGTTTCAAGGCGAAGGCTCCGTCATCCAGCAGCGCCAAGGCCAGTGCAGTGAATGCCAGAAAGACCGGGTATTCCCAGCCACCATTGGCGTTGGTGAAGCTCCAGCCATTACCGAAGTGCACGCTTGCTGCCACCAGCAGTTGCACGGTGGCTAGGGCCGCTACCCAGCGAGCGAGTACACCAAGGATCAGGAACAGGCCGCCGACCACTTCAAAGGCAATGACCGGATAGGCAAGAAAGCCGGAGAAGCCAACGGACTCAAAGAAACCTGCTGTGCCGGCCGGGGTGAACACCAGCAGCTTGGTCAGGCCATGAGCGAGAAACATCACGCCAAGGATTAGGCGTAGTACCAGGGCGGCATAGGGGAGGGTGCGGCTAGCGGCGGTCATGGGTGTTTTCCAATACGGGGAGTGTGGGTTGCCCGGGGCCACAGCTGTTTCGGCCGTGGCGCCAGGCATTGGGTAAGTGGGAATTAACGATTGAGCCAGACCGGCGCGATCTGCGTGCCGAGCCCTGCGCCATAGCCGAGGTAGATGTTCAACCCGGCCAACGCTTCCAGATAACGCGCGTTTACCAAACCGCCGGCATCCACGGTTTTCCAACCCAGGCTTTGCGCAAGAGCAACGGCGGTTTGTTTGGCTCGTGCGCTATCGCTGGCCAGGAACACGCTGCCTTGCTGCTCGTTGGCAAATGTGGGACCGCTGGCCAGCACTTGGGCGAACAGGGTGTTGAAGCCCTTGACCAGCTCCACACCTGGCAGCGCCTTGGCGATTTCCTCCGCTGCACTGGTGCTGTGGCCGATGGTCAGACCCATGTAGTCGGCTGTCAGCGGGTTGGTGATGTCGATGACCACTTTGCCTTCGAGACTGCCCAGACTTTTCAGCGCGGTTAAGGCGTCCTGGTAAGCAGTGGCGACGATCACCACTTCGTTCTGGCCAAGGGCCTGATCAGCGGCGAATGCTTCGACGTTTTGATGCTGCGCGGCGAGGGCGTGCGCCTTGTCCAGATCACGGCCGGTGATACGAACATGGTGTCCAAACTGGGACAACTGTTGAGCGAAAGCCGAGCCCATGTTGCCGGTACCGATAAGGGTAATGTTCATGTCTTTTGCCTCGTGCTGTGTGTGATGGGATCCAGTTTAAAGATTCGATTTACGAGATAAACATGATTTAATGTGACTTATAGTTCCGATAAGTGAGGCAATAATGGATCGCGCGTTGGAGATGCAGGTGTTTTGCGCCGTGGTCGACAAGGGCAGCTTTGTCGGTGCCGTCGATGCGCTGGAAATGTCCAAGGCCGCCGTTTCCAGGCATGTAAATGCGCTGGAGGAACGCCTGGGCGTACGCCTGCTGCAACGCACCACGCGACGCTTATCACTGACCGAAGAAGGACGGGTTTTCTACCAGCAAGCGCGGGAAGTGCTGGCGTTGATGGGGGAGGCGGAAAGCGCTGTTTCTTCGGGCAACCATGAGCCTGCCGGCGTGCTGCGGGTCAATGCGCCGGTGAGTTTTGGTGTGTTGCACCTGGCGCCGCTGTGGACTGCCTTTTTGGAGCAAAACCCGAAGATTGAGCTGGATATCAGCCTGAACGATCGCCAGGTCGATTTGGTGGAGGAGGGGTATGACGTCGCGGTGCGCATCGCCCGGTTGGAAAGCTCTTCACTGGTGGGGCGCCGGTTTGCCAGCACGCGGATGCGCCTGTGTGCAGCCCCGAGCTACATCAAAAGCCATGCACCAGTAGAAGTGCCGCAAGACCTGGCCGAGCACCGGGTGATTGCCTATAGCAACTTTTCCAGTGGGAACGAATGGAGTTTTACCGGGCCCGATGGCGAGCATAAGGTCAACACGCGTTCGGTCATTCGCTGCAATAACGGTGATACATGCCGATCTATTGCGTTGACTGCTGGCGGCATTTTGCTGCAGCCAAGCTTTATGGTAAGTGAGGATCTTCGGCGGGGTGATCTGGTGGAGTTGCTACCGGAGTATCGCTCGGTAGAACTGGGTATTTATGCCGTCTACCCAACCCGCAAACACCTGGCATCCAAGGTGCGGGCATTTATCAATTTTCTGGTCGAACAGTTTGAGCAGGTCGACTGGGAGTCCGGCTACCCAGCACAAAAGAGCCAAGCCCGGGCTGCAAAGAAGATGTAACACTCCTTGCAGCCCACTGGCCATTAACGCCGAATGACCTTAGGTCTTCTTCGGATCGTCGCCGAACAGCTTGCCTGCACCGGCCCAATCCGATGGCGCCACGTCTTCAAAAATGACGTAGATGTAATTGGCATCGGTACCGGTGTTTTTCACGATGCTCTGGGTGATTTCTGCAGCGACAGCTTCCTTCGCGGCGTGGTCTTTTCCTTCGAACCAGCTGACTCGTACAACGGGCATGGAGTGATCCTCTATTCAGGTTGGGTTTAGCGCGATTAGGGCTAACCATGCGGTCAGTCCGGGCTCAGCCAATCAATGCAGCAGAGCAGTCGAGAGAGAATAGGAGAGATACAGAAGGCGATAAACACGCTGTAAATCGCCTATATGTAGAAATTATTTCTCCAATCAGCCCGCCATTTACCGGCGCACCGGCGATCAACAGTTGCTAAGTACCGCTAGGGGCTGTTGCCATTTCACATGGGTAGCCATAGGAAGGCACAGGCCATGGCCACCACGCTCTCGTAATTTCTCTTGAGCTTGTCGAATCGAGATGCCACCGCCCGGTAATGCTTCAGCCGGGCAAAGGCGTTTTCCACCAGGTGCCGATTGCGGTAAAGACCTCTGTCCAGATCCGCGTTGCCTTTCACGGAGTTACGCTTTCTCGGGATCACGGCCTTGGCCCCTTGTAGCTCAACCTGCTCCCGGATTCTCTCGCTGTCATAGCCCTTATCCGCGACGATGGTTTCTGCCGCCGGGAGCTTGGAAATCAACGCGGGTGCCTGAGTGCAGTCATTGATTTGGCCACCTGTGATTTCAAACTCGATGGGCAAGCCGTGGGCGTCCACCGCCAGGTGAATCTTGCTGGTATTGCCAGCTCGACTTTTCCCTATAGCCTCATCGTTGCCGCTGGCAGCGCCTGCACTGTGCTGTGCGACCTACTGTGGCGTAGTTGGAATTCCAGTTTCGTGCAGCTACCCCGCAGTTCATCTGGGGGTAGGTTGACGGGAAGCTCGCAGGCTGAGGCTTTCGGGACCACACCAGTGGAACACGCACTCATGTCGAACAACTACCTTGAAGCCAGGATGTGGCGCTATTGAGTCTCGGCGCGACTGGAGCCCAACTGGTGTCAGAGCAGGTGCCGTGTCACCGCTGCGCTTCGCGGATCATGTTACGGGCGATAACCACCTGCTGAATCTGTGTGGTGCCTTCGTAGATACGGAACAGCCGCACGTCACGGTAGAAGCGCTCAATGGCGTACTCGCTGACGTAGCCGGCGCCACCGTGGATCTGCACGCAGCGGTCGGCGACACGACCGCACATCTCGGTGGAGAACATCTTCGCGCAGGAGGCTTCGGTACTGACGTTCTTGCCCTCGTCGCGCTTGCGCGCGGCATCCAGCACCATGCAGCGGGCCGCGTAGATTTCGGCTTTGCTATCAGCCAGCATCGCCTGGATCAGTTGGAACTCCGCGATGGGCTGGCCGAACTGTTTGCGGTCCAGCGCATAGTGCAGGGCATCGTCCAGCATGCGTTCGGCTGCGCCGACACTCAGTGCAGCGATATGCAGGCGGCCCTTATCCAGCACCTTCATCGCGGTCTTGAAACCAACGCCTTCGACGCCGCCTATCAACTGGCTGGCGGGCACTCGCGCATTTTCAAAGATCACGTCGCAGGTATGGGCGCCTTTGTGGCCCATCTTGTGGTCCGTCTTGCCCAGCGACACGCCGGGTGTGCCGCGCTCAACGATAAAGGCGCTGATACCGGAGGCGCCTTTGATTTCCGGGTTGGTACGGGCCATCACCGTGTAAATGCCCGCGTGTGGCGCGTTGGTGATGTAACGTTTGGTACCGTTGAGGATGTAGCTGTCAGCGTCACGCACAGCATTGGTTTTCAACGAGCCCGCATCGGAGCCGGCATCTGGCTCGGTCAGGCAGAACGAGCTGAGCAGCTCGCCGCTTGCCAGTTGCGGCAGGTACTGGTTGCGCTGCTCCTCTGTACCGTCAAGCAAAATGCCGATTGAGCCAATGCCGTTGTTGGTGCCGATGTAGGAACGGAAAGCCGGTGAGGTGCGACCCAACTCGAAGGCGATGTTTACCTCTTCCTCCATAGTCACGCCCAGGCCGCCATAGGCTTCCGGAATCGTTAACCCGAACAGGCCCATCTCGCGCATCTGATCGACGATGTCCTTAGGGATCGCATCCGTTTCAGCCACCTCGTTTTCCCGAGGAATCAGTACCTCACCGACGAACTGGCGAAGAGAATCCAGCAGAATCTGCAGGGTTTCGGTATCACGGATCATGTGCGCTCCTCTGGGCCCGGAAGTGGGCCGATGTAGTACGGTGCACCGTCACCCTGAAGGGTTACCGAGCGGCGGCGCCGATGTTGTTAACCATGTTGATCAGGCGAGGCCCGATATCGTCAGTGAGCTTGTCCCGTGGAAGCTGGAAGCTCGGTCCACCGCAGTTGAAGGTCAGTAACCCGAACTGCGGGTGTAACAGCGGCACGGCGACTGAGTTGACGTCGCGGTGCCACTCGCCGATCGATAGGCAAAAGCCGTAATCGGTGTAATCGCGAAACGCGCGATCCAGGCCCTTGCGGATCACCGGCCACTGTGCTGCTTCGCGTTGGCGCATGTGGTCGAGGAGAAACTCTCGCTCGCTCTCTGGCATCGCCGCCAGGCATGCGCGTCCCGCCGAGCTTTGCGCCAGTGGCAAGTAGCTGCCGATCTGCCGCCGCATCGTGGTATTGCCTTGGCCCTGAACGACGTCCAGGTAAACCATCTGCAGGCGATCCCGGGCCGCCATTGCCACTGCGGCTTGAGCGTGATTGGCCAGCTCTTCCATCAGCGGGTGCGCCACCGAGCGAATCGACAGATTCGACAGCATGGCGTAGCCGAACCCCAGCACACCGACATCCAGCTGGTACTTGCCCGAGTGCACCTCACGCTTGAGGCAGCCAAGGCGCATCAGGGTGTTGGTCAAGCGCGTCACGGTCGGCTTGGGTAGCCCGGTCATCCGCGCCAGTTCCTGATTGCCCAGCACGTTGTCGCGCGGGGTAAAGCACCGCATCAGCTCCAGCCCACGTGCCAGCGCAGTCACGAACTGGCCGCTGGTTTCGTCCTCACTCGACGCACTGGCCGGGTCGAGCATGCCCATCTTCAGTAAAGCGATTTCATCCGCTCCAGTGCTGCTCTCAGCCTTCTGCTGATCCGCTTTGTTGCGTGCCATGGTAGAACCTCATTTTTGGAAATTGCAAGCAAATAAAAGTACGTTTCGTCAGGCGAAATTATATTTGAGCCGAGATGAAATGCAAAACGCTCATTTTTAGATAGATAATATATTGATTAATAAAGAAATAATAAAATAGTTCAGATTTCTGATTTACATGAATTCGCGACCCTACCTATGATATCTCGTAAATACGAAATGCAATTTCGTATAGCGAAACGTGTTTAGAGGTGGGTATGAGTCACGAACCTGAATCTGTAGTGAACCTGGAAATTCGAGAAGACGGCGTTGCCGTCGTACGCATCGACCGGCCAGAAGCCAAGAACGCGCTCAATAGCGCGGTGCGTGAACAACTCGCCGAGCACTTTCGGGCACTGGCTCGCAATGGGCAGGTGCGGGCGATTGTACTTACCGGCGGTGACACCTGTTTTGTGGCCGGAGCCGATATCCGCGAGTTTGCCCAAGCGCGCCCGATTGAAATGTACCTGCGCCATACCGAGCTGCTGTGGGAAGCCATCTCCCGCTGCCCCAAGCCGGTCATCGCTGCAGTGAATGGTTTCGCCCTTGGCGGCGGCTGTGAGCTGGCCATGCACTGCGACATCATCGTCGCCGGCGAGTCGGCGCGCTTTGGCCAGCCAGAAGTCAAACTCGGCCTGATGCCGGGCGCCGGCGGTACTCAGCGTCTGATCCGCGCGGTCGGCAAGTTCCAGGCAATGCGCATTGCCCTTACCGGGTGCTTGGTCTCGGCCCAGCAAGCCTTGGCCATGGGCATGCTGAGTGAAGTGGTGGGCGACGAGCAGACCATTGTCCGTGCACTAGAGCTGGCCACTGAAATCGCCGCCTTGCCGCCGCTAGCCGTCGCGCAGATCAAAGAAGTGATGCTGGCCGGTGCTGACCTGCCGCTGGAGAGCGCGCTGGTGTTGGAGCGCAAGGCCTTCCAATTGCTATTCGATTCGAGCGACCAGAAAGAGGGCGCTCAAGCCTTCCTGGAAAAACGCAAAGCGATCTTCTCAGGAGAATGAGCGATGACACGTGAAATTAACCGGATGGCGGTTGTTGGCGCCGGAGTCATGGGTACAGGTATTGCTCAGATCGCCGCTCAGGCGGGCATTCGCGTCACGCTGTTTGATAGTCGCGAAGGCGCTGCGCAGGGCGCCCGCGAAAGCTTGAAAGGCACGTTGGACAAGCTGGTCGACAAAGGCAAGATTGCCAACGCCGATGCGCTGGCCACGCTCTCCCGCGTGCAAGTGGCGAGCGCCCTTACGGAACTGAGCGACGTCGACCTGGTAGTGGAAGCCATTATCGAGCGCCTCGACGCCAAGCAGGGCTTGCTCGCCGAGTTGGAAGCCGTGGTTGCCGATGACTGCATTCTGGCTACCAACACCTCATCGCTCTCCGTCACCAGCATTGCTCGCAATTGCCGACTTCCCCAACGCATCGCTGGCTTTCATTTTTTTAACCCTGTGCCGCTGATGAAAGTGGTGGAAGTCATCGATGGTCTGGCGACTGACCCGCAGGTAGGCGACAGCCTCCGAGCCCTGGCTGCCCGCATGGGGCATAGGGGTATTCGGGCGAAGGACACACCAGGGTTCATCATCAATCACGCCGGCCGTGCATATAGCACTGAGGCTTTGCAAATTCTCAAGGAAGGCGTAGCCGAACCCGCCGAGGTAGACCGTATCCTGCGCGAGGGTCTGGGTTTTCGCATGGGGCCCTTGGAGCTGTTTGATCTGACGGCTCTTGATGTTTCCCATCCAGTCATTGAGTCGATCTACAACCAGTTCTACCAGGAACCGCGGTATCGGCCTGCAGCGCTAACACGCCAGATGCTGGATGCCGGCTACGTCGGGCGCAAGGTCGGGCGTGGGTTTTACCGATACGCCGACGGCCAGATGATCGATCCACCCGCCGCACAGGCAGTACCTGCGCTGGAAGCATTTCCGCCGGTTTGGCTTGGCACTGAAAACCCCGAGGATCGTGCACGTTTCACCGAGCTTCTTCAGCAGGTGGGCGCGCGGGTCGAAGAGGGCACGGTCCCAAGCAGCGAGGCCCTGTGTTTGCTGGCACCTTACGGTCTGGATGCCACCGGCGCCGTCGGCCTGTTTGGCACCGATCCTGAGCGCACGGTGTGCATCGACCCGCTGCTGGATATCGCCCGCTACCGCACGCTGATGCTAAATCCCGCTACCCATGCCGACATGCGCGATGCCGCCCATGCGCTGTTGGGCCGCGATGGCGTGGGCGTCAGTGTGATCAATGACAGTGTCGGCTTTGTGGCCCAAAGGGTACTGGCCATGATCGTCAACCTGGCGGGCGATATCGTTCAGCAGCGTATCGCCAGTGTCGATGACCTGGATGAAGGCGTGCGCCGTGGTCTTGGTTATCCGCAAGGTCCGCTGGCCTGGGGCGATAGTGTCGGGCCCAAGCGTTTGCTCACCACTCTTGAACGCATGACCGAACTGACGGGCGATCCCCGTTATCGGCCGGGTCCCTGGCTGCGGCGACGGGCCGCCTTGGGCCTTTCATTGCGTCACAACGAACCACTCCCGACTGAACCTCAACGCTAGGATTTTCCCATGCTCGACGCCTACATCTTCGCGGGACTGCGCACGCCATTTGGCCGCCACGGCGGCGCACTCGCTTCGGTACGCCCAGACGACCTCGCCGCCCATGTGATCCACGAATTGCTCGCTCGCCACGCCATCCCTGGCGAAGCCATCGAGGACGTGATTCTGGGCAATACCAACCAGGCAGGGGAGGACAGCCGCAACATCGCGCGTCACGCCGCACTGCTTGCAGGCTTGCCCGTGACCGTACCTGGGCAGACAGTTAACCGCCTGTGCGCCAGTGGTCTGGCGGCGGTGATCGATGCCGCCCGCGCAGTGACCTGTAACGAAGGCGAACTGTTTGTCGCCGGCGGGGTGGAGAGTATGTCCCGTGCACCCTTTGTCATGGCTAAAGCAGAAGCGGCCTATAGCCGCGAACTGACGGTGTTCGACAGTACCATTGGCGCCCGTTTTCCCAACCCGAAGATCGTCGCCGAGTTTGGCAACGACAGCATGCCGCAAACGGGCGATAACGTGGCTCAGGAGTACGGCATCTCCCGTGCTGAGGCCGACGTCTTTGCTGCCGGCTCTCAGGCCCGTTATGAAGCCGCACGTAGCGCAGGTTTCTTTCAGGAAGAACTGCTCGCGGTCAGCGTGCCCACCGGGCGCAAGACGCCACCCAATGTGGTGGAGCAGGACGAGCACCCGCGCCCGCAATCGGACCTGATCGCTTTGGCTCGCCTGAATCCTCTCTCCGAAGGTGGTGTGGTTACCGCCGGCAACGCATCAGGCGTCAACGATGGCGCGGCGGCATTGCTGATTGGCTCGGCCGCGGCGGGCGAACGGCACGGCTTGGTTCCGATGGCGCGCATTCTGTCGGCCGCCGCCGTGGGTGTGGCCCCGCGCATTATGGGCGTCGGCCCGGTGGAGGCTATTCATAAGGCATTGGCTCGCGCGCAGCTCAGCCTGGCGGATATGGACATTATCGAGATCAACGAAGCGTTCGCCAGCCAGGTGCTGGGCTGCCTGAAAGGTCTGGGTGTTGCGTTCAACGACCCGCGGGTAAACCCACACGGTGGCGCCATCGCCGTCGGCCACCCATTAGGTGCATCCGGTGCGCGCCTGGCCCTGAGCACCGCTCGCGCGCTGCAACAGAGCGGCAAACGCTACGCTGTGGTGAGCCTATGCATCGGCGTGGGCCAAGGCCTCGCCATGGTGATGGAGCGTGTGTAAGTGCGCGCAAGCAAAGGTGAAATGAAATGGGTGCTTTGACTGGGTATCGCGTGCTCGACTTGAGCCGCATTCTGGCTGGTCCCTGGTGCGGCCAAACTCTGGCCGATCTGGGTGCCGAAGTGATCAAAATCGAACGGCCGGGCGCGGGTGATGACACCCGTGGCTGGGGGCCGCCATGGATGAAGGGGCAGAACGCCGAGTCCACCGGCGAGGCTTCTTATTACCAGTCCACCAATCGCGGCAAGTTGTCGGTGGCGCTAAACATCGCCAGCCCCGA
The DNA here is from genome assembly GCF_034348165.1 of Pseudomonas sp. CCI1.1. Lineage (NCBI taxonomy): Bacteria > Pseudomonadati > Pseudomonadota > Gammaproteobacteria > Pseudomonadales > Pseudomonadaceae > Pseudomonas > Pseudomonas sp. CCI1.1. Next base: position 1,230,187 of record NZ_CP133780.1, on the reverse strand, counting down.
GGGGCAGGAAATGGTGCGGGCCCTGGCTACCAGTTGCGACGTACTGATCGAGAACTACAAGGCCGGTTCCTTGGCCAAGTACGGGCTGGATTACGCTAGCCTCGCTGCGCTCAATCCACGCCTGGTGTATTGCTCGGTGACGGGTTTCGGCCAGACCGGGCCGCGCGCCGCAGAACCGGGTTACGACTTCATCATTCAGGGTATGGGTGGAATGATGAGCATCACCGGCGAGCGCGACGATCTGCCCGGTGGCGGCCCGCAAAAGGTAGGCGTTGCCTTCGCGGACCTGATGACCGGCCTGTACTCGACGGTGGCTATCCAAGCTGCGCTGCTCAGCCGAGAAAAGACCGGGCTTGGTCAACATATCGATATGGCGTTGCTGGATGTTCAGGTCGCCACACTGTGCAACCAGAGCCAGAACTATCTGGCTTCCGGCAAGCCGCCCGGGCGTTATGGCAACGCCCACGCCAACATTGTGCCGTACCAGGTGTTTCGCGCCAGTGATCGCGACTTCATCATTGCCTGCGGCAACGACTCACAGTTCGTCGCACTGTGCGACGCCATCGGCCTGCCAGAGCTGCCGAAAGATCCGCGTTTCGCGCGCAACGCCGACCGAGTCAGCAACCGCGAGGAGATCGTTGCCATCCTGTCGCGTCACTTTCTCGGAGGGCTCGCCGATGAGTGGGTAGGGCGCATTCACCCGCAGGGCGTACCGGTAGGGGCCATCAACAGCATTGCCCAGGCGCTGGACGAACCACAGATACTGGCGCGCAACATGCTGGTCAACATTCCCCATCCCTTGAAAGCCGACTTCGTCACGGTCGGCAGTCCGATCAAGTTGTCTCGCACACCGGTCGAGTACCTGCGCCCCGCGCCGATGCTGGGTGAGCATACCGATGAGGTGCTCAAGCGCCAGTTGGGTCTCGATGATGAGCGCCTGGCCGAGTTGAAGGCACAAGGCATCATCGAACAGCTTGGTGAACGCTGAACCTGCCATGCCCCGGCCAGCCAGCTTGCCGGGGCAATTTTTCCCATGGAGCCTTTATGAAAGTCCTCGTAGCGATCAAGCGTGTGGTCGATTACAACGTCAAGGTTCGCGTCAAGGCGGACAACAGCGGCGTCGATCTCGCCAACGTTAAGATGTCGATGAACCCCTTCTGCGAAATCGCCGTGGAAGAAGCCGTACGCCTGAAAGAGAAGGGCGTTGCCAGTGAAATCGTCGTGGTGTCGATCGGCCCGACGGCGGCGCAAGAGCAGCTGCGTACTGCTTTGGCCCTCGGTGCCGACCGCGCCATCCTGGTCGAGGCTGTCAAGGAAGAGGGTGCTGACGAGCTGAACTCCCTGGCCGTGGCCAAGCTGCTCAAGGCCGTGGTCGACAAGGAGCAGCCGCAGCTGGTGATCCTCGGCAAGCAGGCCATCGACAGCGACAACAACCAGACCGGCCAGATGCTCGGCGCGCTGACCGGCTTCGGCCAAGGCACCTTCGCCTCCAAGGTCGAAGTGGCGGGCGACAAGGTCAACGTGACCCGCGAGATCGACGGCGGCCTGCAGACCGTGGCGTTGAACCTGCCGGCGATCGTCACCACCGACCTGCGTCTGAACGAGCCGCGCTACGCCTCCTTGCCGAACATCATGAAGGCCAAGAAGAAGCCGCTGGAGGTGCTCACCCCGGACGCCCTGGGCGTTGCCACCGCGTCCACCGTGAAGACCCTGAAAGTCGAAGCGCCGGCTGCCCGCCAGGCCGGCATCAAGGTCAAGTCGGTGGCGGAACTGGTCGAGAAACTGAAGAACGAGGCGAAGGTAATCTAAATGACTATCCTGGTTATCGCTGAACACACCAATGCCGCCCTGGCGCCGGCCACTCTCAACACCGTGGCCGCTGCGCAGAAGATCGGTGGCGACATCCACCTCCTGGTTGCCGGTGCCGCCTGTGGCGCCGCCGCCGAAGCGGCTGCCAAGCTCGCCGGCGTGGCCAAGGTGCTGGTGGCCGACAACGCCGCCTTCGCCCATCAGCTGCCGGAAAACGTTGCGCCGCTGGTAGCTGCTCTTGTTCAAGAAGCAGGGGGCAAGGGTTACAGCCACATCCTCGCCGCCGCCACCAGCAACGGCAAGAACATCCTGCCGCGCGTCGCCGCCCAGCTGGACGTCGACCAGATCTCCGAAATCATCGCCGTGGAAAGCGCCGACACTTTCAAGCGGCCGATCTACGCCGGTAACGCCATCGCCACCGTGCAGTCTTCGGCGGCGGTGAAGGTGATCACCGTGCGTGCCACCGGTTTCGATCCGGTGGCCGGCGAAGGCGGCAGTGCTGTCGTGGAAGCCGTGGCCGTTGGCGGCGACGCCGGCATCTCGGCCTTCGTCTTTGAGGCGCTGGCCAAGTCCGATCGTCCGGAACTGACCGCGGCCAAGATCGTCGTCTCCGGCGGTCGCGGCATGCAGAACGGCGACAACTTCAAGCACCTGTATGCCCTGGCCGACAAGCTCGGCGCCGCCGTCGGTGCTTCGCGCGCTGCGGTCGACGCCGGTTTCGTGCCCAACGACATGCAGGTTGGCCAGACCGGCAAGATCGTCGCGCCGCAGCTGTACATCGCCGTCGGCATCAGCGGTGCCATCCAGCACCTGGCCGGGATGAAAGACTCCAAGGTCATCGTGGCAATCAACAAGGACGAAGAGGCGCCGATTTTTCAGGTGGCGGATTACGGTCTAGTGGGTGACTTGTTCGAGGTCGTGCCGCAGTTGCAGCAAGTGATCTGAAGCCCTAAAGGAATGTGTTGCAATACCTATAGAATTGTGCTATGCGTGCATACTCAAGTGGCGTGCGGGTTTCAGGGCTAATGCATTTGAAACATAGAGTTGACGTGCGGGAAAGACAATTTTTTGACTTACACGTTATGCGGTAAGTCTGATGCTTGAGCGTTTGAGCTTAGGCATTCTGGTTGTTTTCGTTATTCTTTGTACCCGGTTTTGTACCCGGTTTTGACTTCTTGTAGCATGTAGTGCTGGTTGCTGGCTTAGGGTGGTTGTGCCGAGATTGAATCGGCCTCGAGCCCGTCATTGAGTGCTTTGCTTGTAGTCCTACTGGCTTGAAACGTTTAAGCGCTATGTTGTCTGTCTGGCTATCACGCTGAGTGTAGGTGTTGTTAGGTGACTCGCTCGCTAATAACGCTCTCTCGGAAAGAGATGTAAGCCATAGCGTCATTGAGGTCTTTTATTCTGACTTGGACAGCCTGAGAGATTTTCTCATCGCTTTCCGCTGGAGGAGTTTCGTCTGGGTGGGCCATCTTCCAGAGAGCAAGAAGCTTCAGGTATGACAAAAGAGAGTGCGCTCAGCAGCAAGTGGTCGCCCGCCTGAAGTACTTATGATCATGACTCCACTCATTACAAAAACAAGAGAAGAGCCATGGCCGGAAACATCAAAAAACAGGTCGATAGTATCGACTACAGCACCGTCGCGGTTCCGGAAGAACACCGCATGAGCAAAGGCTCACTGACGATGGCTTGGTGGGCCATCTGCAGTGCTATGTTTTGGCTGGTGGTGTCCGCCACCCTGGCAATGAGCTTTGGTACGATGAATGCCATAATCGGCTTACTCTTGTCGGTCGTAACTTATGCGGCCATCAACGGGGTCATTGCCCGCTACGCCATTAAGACCGGATTATCGGTCGCACTCTTCTCCCGGGTGCTATTCGGACGCGCCGGCGCAGCACTGGCCACCCTGATTTTCTTCGCCACGGCGATCTACTACAGCGTGTTTGAAGGCTCGGTGATCGCCATTGCTATCCAACACTACGTGTCCGACATCACGCTCAATCAAGCCTACCTAATAGTGGTGCTATACAGCGTGCCACTGGTGTTCGGTAGCGTGCAGACCTGGCTGGATAAGTTCAATGGCGTGCTGCTGCCGCTCTACCTGATTGGTCTGATTGCCGTAGTAGCGATGGCCGTCGGTGAATACGGCTACAGTTCTGCCTGGTTGGAAATGGGGCCTGAGAGCGGGCCAGTAAGTAATGGCTGGTGGGACTGTTTCACCTATTTCATGGGAGTGTGGATTCTCATGATGTACACCTGGGACTACGCACGCTTCGGTCGTAAGCAGGACGCCAGCTACCACGCTAAATTTAACTTCGGCCTACCATTCTATATCTTCACCTTTCTTATTAACGGTCTGGTCGGCATCTTTCTCGCCGCCACCATTCCCGCAGAGGGCGGCCTGTCTGAGGTCTCGGTGGTGCTGGCCATTGTCGAGCTGATGGGTATCTGGGGGTTGTTGTTCGTTTGGGTCAGCCAGACCCGTATCAATACCGCAAATTTCTTCATGGCCGCTAGCAACATGCATGCGTTCTTCGGCCGTTTTGGCTTGGCGGCTGTGCCTTATATGGCATGGGCCGTAGTAGTTGGCATCGTGGTCTACACAATGATGTTGCTCAATGTGTTCAGCTACATTCTGCAAGCCCTGGCATACCAGAGCATCTTTGTAGTGGCTTGGGTAGCGATCGCTTTGGCGCATATTTTCTCGCCGAAATATACCCAGCTGTTCGAGGGCAATATTGAATTCGCTCTCGAACGAGTCAACGCCTTCAACCCGTGCGGCTTGATCGCCTGGTTCTTTGCCGCTGGCCTGGGGATAGTGCTGCTGAATTTCGGCGGAGCAACGCTGGCGACCTTCTCAGCGCCGGTGACCTTTGTCTGCGCGTTCGCCAGCTACTGGCTGCTACTCAACAGCGCCAAACGCAGCTGGTTTGTCCGCACCAGCTGCAGCTGAAACCAATATCGGCGCCCACCGGGCCGATGTATTCGGCTCCGGCAACTTGCTGCAGCTACCAAACCCGATCCAAAACTAAGCCGCAACACCGCAGCGGCTTAGTGCTGCGTAGCTGAAAAAAAGACTAACAATGCTAAGAGCCAATTCATGAAAATGATCAACCTGCACCCACAAGCAACTCTCATATTACTTCCATTGTTGGCATCGCTCGCGCTACCCGCAGGTGCGGTGGCTATCAATGACAACTTGGACATTGGCGGCGCCGTGCGTGCGCGTATCGACTACGACCCCGACCGGGATATCGAGAAGCTGAGTTTCGATACTGCCTTTCTCACCGCTACCTACAACTCCGATAGTTGGATCGGCGCGGCTAAATACCGTTTCTATGGCGACGCTTACCCTTTCGACTATACCGACAAGATCGGTGACATCGCCTTCGCCGAATATGCATGGATCGGCTACAAGTTCGATGAGTCGCGTCAGATTCAGGTGGGACTAAACAAGATTCCGTTCGGCCTGCTGCCCTATGCCGGCAGCACTTTCTTCTTGACCTTGGGCAGCGTGATCGGCCTGGAAGACATTGCGAACCTTGGTGTTAAATACATCCAGCAGCAGGATGACTGGAACTTCCAACTCGCTTACTACCTAAGCCCGGCTGATCAGGGTCAAGGTACAAGCCGCGGCGGGCGGACCTATGCAACCAGTGTTGCTACGGCAGATGACTACGTCGTCGACGGCAGCGATAACCACGAGCGCGACATCTTAGTCGGGCGTCTGGCCCGCAACCTAAAGCTTGGGAGCTGGCAGTCGGAGATCGGCGCCTCGGCATTGACCTCGACGCTGCAGAACCAGGACAGTCGTGATAGCGGCCGCCGAAATGCCCTAGCAGTCCACTACTCGGGCAAGAATGGCCCCTGGGGCGTGCAACTGCAAGCCACTCGCCAGGACATGAGCCCGGAGAATCCCGGCAGAGACAAGCTGGTTAGCTTCGGCAGCTTCGACGGCACCTTTAACGTTGCCGCCAAGGGTAACCTCTATGTAGCCGACCTCAGCTATGACATTCCTGGCTCACTCGGGTGGCTCTCTGGTGTCAAGGTTTACGGTAACTACAGCCTGTTCGACAAGGATGAGTCCAGCTTCGAGGATTCCCAGCGCTTCATCCTTGGCACATCTTTCTCGCTGAAAGACCTATGGATCGCCGTCGAGTGGTTGCACGGCAAGCACGATCCCTACATCGGTGGCGGTAGCTACACCCAGAGCCTGGGCGCCGGCGGTAGCGAACGCTGGGAAAACCAGTTGTATACCAATATCGGTTACTACTTCTGAGGCAATAAGCGCCCCTAGCAACCACTCACGCTCCTATTTTCGCCAGCCATGTGCTGGCGTTTTTTTATGGTGCGCCAGGCATGGCGCGTAGCGCCGTGACTGGCGCTGTCGGGTTCACTGTGGTGGTGAGCCTGGCGACTTGGAGGTGAAAGTCCTCTACACACCCGGCAAGGGGAAGTGTTAGCTGAAGGCAAGGGTGTCGCGGGCGACTGCGAATCTGAAGGAAGCCCGAGACAAAATGCTGGCCTGACGAACAGGAAGCGGATGAGGCGGCGCAGCGGGGTGAGGTGGCCATAATCGCCAAAGCCCGATACTTGCACGGAACGCTGCGACGTAGATCCGACAGGCATAAGCAGGAAGGTCGCGCGAATTACCCTGGGAGATCTGTACGCTTGCCATTGTGCTACCGATTGTCGAGAGGCGACGGGATGGGCGTGCAGAAGTCAGCCGAGGCCGTAGTAAGTGGCGGTCAACCACGCCATCAAGGGCCGAACAGGTCATGCCGCCAGTAGGCGTCAGCGTCTCGTCGATAACCGAAATGCAGAAATTTCTCCAAGAGAAGACTGTCACCCCGAGTCCCGGCCAGAGGCCGAGGATGACGCCTGACAGCGCAGAGGTATCGGCGGCGTCGGTGACGTGGATGAACGCGGAGCCGGACACGCTGATGGAGCGGGTGCTTGCGCCGCTCAATCTCAAGCGTGCGTATCAGCGCGTGGTCAGCAACAAGGGGGCGCCGGGTGCCGATGGCATGACGGTCGCCGACTTGGCAGGCTACGTGAAACAGTATTGGCCCATCCTGAAGGTCAGGCTGCTGGCAGGTGAATACCATCCCCAGGCAGTGCGGGCGGTCGAAATTCCCAAACCGCAGGGCGGTATGCGGCAACTGGGCATTCCCAGTGTCGTGGATCGCCTGATCCAGCAAGCCCTGCTGCAACAGCTCACGCCGATCTTCGATCCGCTGTTCTCGGACTATAGCTACGGCTTCCGTCCGGGCAGAAGCGCTCACCAGGCTGTCGAGATGGCCCGCACCCATGTGGCGGCGGGTCATAGGTGTTGCGTGGAACTCGATCTGGAGAAGTTCTTTGATCGGGTCAACCACGACATCCTGATGTTCTGTGTTGAGCGCCATGTCGAAGACAAACAGGTGCTCAGACTCATCCGCCGTTACCTCGAAGCGGGCGTCATGTCGGGCGGGGTTGTCAGCCATCGGCAGGAGGGGGCGCCGCAAGGCGGCCCGCTTTCGCCGCTGCTGTCGAACATCCTGCTCGATGAACTCGACCGTGAGTTGGAGCGGCGAGGCCATCGCTTCGTGCGCTATGCCGATGACGCGAACATTTATGTCCGTAGTCCGCGTGCTGGCGAACGAGTGCTGGCCAGTGTCGAGCGGTTCCTGAATCACCGTCTGAAACTGAGACTGAATCGGGACAAGAGTCGCGTGGCTGGGTCGTGGAAATGCGACTACCTGGGGTATGGGATGAGTTGGCACTCGCAGCCTAGACTGCGAGTGGCAACCATGAGCCTGCGCCGTGTGCGCGACCGTCTCAGGGAACTGCTGCGAGGGGTGCGGGGCCACAAGATGGCGAATGTCATCGAGCGGGTAAACCCGGTGCTGCGAGGCTGGGCAGGCTACTTCAAGCTCAGCCAGAGCAAGCGTCCACTGGAAGAGCTGGATGGCTGGGTCAGGCACAAACTTCGCTGTGTCATCTGGCGGCAATGGAAGCAGCCCTCTACGAGGGCGCGCAACCTGATGCGCCTGGGATTGAGCGAGGAGCGTGCCTGCAAGTCGGCCTTCAATGGCCGAGGCCCGTGGTGGAACTCAGGAGCGCCGCATATGAATCAGGCGCTGCCGAAGAAGCTATGGGACAGACTTTGACTGGTCTCGATACTGGATACGATCAATCGGCTTAACCGCATGGCCTGAACCGCCGTGTACGGAACCGTACGCACGGTGGTGTGGGAGGACGGCGGCCGTGAGGCCGCCTCCTACCCGATCGCAGCGTTCCGGCCTCCCGGCATTAGATCTTGAGTAGATGCACCAGTAGAAACAGTTCACTTCAGGCCAAAAAACGGTGCGCTTGAAGACAAGCCAGCCGCTAGGCCCGCGCGTAGCTTAGCGATGTGGGCAAGACATCCGTCACGCCTCCCCAGACAAAAACAAGATTTGTGGTGACCCATGAACATAGTAGACCCGATCACCCTGGCAGTCGTGCGCGGTGCGCTCGAAACAGCCCAGCGAGAAATGACCCTGACGCTGGAAAAGACCAGTCGCTCGAGCGTGTTCAACCTCGCCCACGACTATTCCAACGCACTCTTCGATCACCTCCCGGAAATGATCCTGCAAGGCCAGGACCTTCCTATTCATCTCGGTTCGCTTATCCCAGCGATGAAATGCGTTGCTGGCTTCTTCGGTGATGAGATTGCCGAGGGCGATGTTATTTATCATAACGATCCAGCCTACATGGGCAGTCATATCCTCGACTGCTGCATGTACAAACCGGTGTTCTATAAGGGCGAGCTGGTGTTCTGGACGGTCTGCAAGGGCCACCTGACCGATATTGGCGGCCCGGTACCGGCCGGCTACAACCCGGACGCAAAAGAAATCTACGCAGAGGGCCTGCGCATCCCGCCTGTCAAGTTGTGGGCCCAGGGCCAGCGCCGGGAAGACGTAATCAACCTGCTGCTGACCAACATGCGCGCCCGCGCCTATCAAGAAGGCGATCTGAATGCCCAGTACGGTGCTTGCAGCGTGGGCGAGCGTCACCTGATCGAGTTGCTCGATCGCTATGGCGTCGACCAGGTCCGAGCGTGCATTACCGAGCTGAAAGATATGGCAGACCGTCATATGCGCGCATTGTTGCGTGATGTGCCAGACGGTTTCTACAGCGGCACTGCCATTCTCGAAGACTCCGGTCATGGTCTGGGAGAATTGTCGATCACTGCCCAGGTGGAAATTCGCGGCGACGAGGCGCACGTTCTGATAGAGAGCCCGCCGCAGGTGCCTTACTTCATCAACTCCTACGCGGGCAATTCGATCTCCGGGGTTTACCTCGGACTGATGATGTTCGCCCAGGTGCCACCGCCCTACAATGAAGGCCTCTATCGCTGCGTGAGTGTAGACCTTGGCCCGTCCGGTACTCTGTGCAACGCCCAGGAGCCGGCACCGCACGTCAACTGCACCACTACTCCGATGGAAACCCTCGCCGATGCCGTGCGTCTGGCCCTTGAACAGGCGGCTCCGGAGCGTGTGACCGCCTCCTGGGGGCATGCCAGCGGGATCAATATCGCTGGGCACGACCCACGCAACAACAACGATGAATATGTGACCATGGTGCTGGCCTCGGTCATCTCCGGCGCTGGCGCTAACAAGGCTATGGATGGTTGGCCTGCTTGCGGCCCGCTGTGCTGCTTCGGCGCGCTGACGTCCGGCGATATCGAACTGCTTGAGTACTCCTATCCGGTACTGATACACCGCTACAGCCTGATGACCGACAGTGGTGGCGCCGGTGAATTCCGCGGTGGCTCTGGTACTCGCCTGGAGCTCGAGCCGCTGAAGCACGCCATGACCGTGGTCGGTTTCGGTGAGGGCCGGCAGCTGCCTACCGCCGGTGCGGCAGGGGCGAAGAATGTTCTGCTCGAGCCCAAGCTCGGCCGCTTGATCCATAGACATGTCGACGGTGAGGAAGACCATTACATCCAGAACACTCTGCTGACCGCACAACCAGGTGAGCGCGTAATCAACGTCAACCCGGGCGGTGGTGGCTATGGCGACCCACTACGTCGTCCGCTGGCCACGGTTCTAGCCGATGTGCGCAACGGCTTGGTCTCGATTGACGGCGCGCGCCTTGAATACGGCGTAGTGATTGACGGCAACGGCCAACTCGATGAAGCCGCAACCCACGCACACCGAGCCGCGCACTGAGCACAGCCCCTTTGAGCAATGCAGAGAATTCGAAAATGAGCAAACAACAATATCGCCTGGGCATCGATGCCGGCGGCACCTTCACTGATTTCATCCTCGCCGACCATCAGGGCAACGTGCAGTTGTTCAAGGCGCCGTCCACCCCACATGACGGCACCCTGGCCATACGCAACGGTCTGGCGCAAATCGCCGATGCCCTCGGCCGTACACCAGCCGAGATCATTGCCGACTGCGATCTGTGCATCAACGGGACGACTGTGGCGCTCAACGCACTGATCGAAAAGACCGGGGTCAAGGTGGGCCTGCTGTGTACCGATGGCCATGAAGACAGCCTGGAAATTCGCCTTGGCCACAAAGAAGATGGCCATCGCTATGACGCCACTTATCCACCGGCGCATATGTTAGTGCCGCGCCACCTGCGCCGTCCAATCGGCGGGCGTATTATCAGTGACGGCAGCGAGTTCAGCCCGCTAGACGAGGCGGCGATTCATGCCGCCATCGACTACTTCCGCGAACAACAGGTGCAGGCGGTGGCGATCTCCTTCGTCTGGTCGGTGCGCAACCCTAGTCACGAGCAGCGCGCTATGGCTATGGTGCGTGCGGCTTTACCTGACGTATTTGTCTGCAGCGGCCACGAGGTGTTCCCGCAGATTCGCGAATACACACGCACCTCGACAACCGTGGTCAACGCCTACCTTAGCCCAGTGATGGGTCGTTATATCGAACGCATCGACGCGCTGTTCGAGGAGCTGGGCGCGCAGCAGCCTACCCGCTATTTCCAGTCCAACGGAGGTCTGGCTCCTGGCGTGGTAATGCGTGAGCGGGCGGTCAACGCGATCAACTCCGGTCCGGCATCTGCCCCGCAAGCCGGCTTGTGCGTGGCCCAGCCATTCGGTATCGACAACGTAATCACCGTCGATATGGGTGGTACCTCGTTCGACATCACTCTTAGCAAAGGCGGTCGCACCAACTTCAGCAAAGACAGCGACTTCCTCCGTTACCGTATCGGCGTGCCAATGATTCAGGTGGAATCCCTTGGCGCCGGCGGTGGCTCGATCGCCCACCTTGACGACTTCGGCATGCTCCAGGTCGGTCCACGCAGTGCCGGGGCTAACCCCGGGCCTGTGTGTTATGGAAAGGGTGGGGTCGAGCCGACTGTAACCGATGCTAACCTGGCGCTCGGTTATCTGGCTGATGGTGCACTGCTCGGTGGCAGCATCCGTCTAAATCGACAAGCCGCGATCGATGCGATCCGCAGTAAAATTGCCGAACCGCTGGGTATCAGTGTCGAGCGCGCGGCCGTCGGTATCATTACCCTGGTTAACCTGAGCATGGTTAGTGGTATCCGCCGCGTGTCCATTGAGCGTGGTTATGATCCCCGTGACTTCGCCCTGATCGGTGCCGGTGGTGCAGCGGGCATGCACGTGATGCGACTAGCTGAGGAAATCGGCAGCAAGGTTGTGCTGATTCCCAAGGTGGCTTCGGGGCTGTGCGCCTTCGGCCAGATTCTCTCTGACATCCGCTATGATCAGCTGACTACTTTGCCGATGCGTTTGGATGACGAGTTCGTCGATTTGGAGCAACTAAACCAGGCCCTGCAGCAGTTACGCGAGCGTGGTATGACGAACCTGCGAGACGATGGTTTCGGTGGTGACAATCGTATTGAATGCCAGTACAGCCTGGAGATTCGTTACCTCGGACAGATCCACGAGTGCAGCGTCGAACTGAGCTGCGACCGGCTCGACCGTAGCAGCCTGGCGGCCCTGCGCGAATCCTTCCACCAGCGGCACAAGGCGCTGTTTTCCTTCAGTGAGCCTAACAGCCCGGTCGAACTAGTTAATCTAGAGTGCTCGGTGATCGCGCGGTTACAGCGTCCACCAATGCCTGAACTTGCAACCCCGCTCAAGGCAACGGCCGCGATTCCGGCTGGTCATCGTCCGATGCTGTTCAATGCGCAAGACGATTGGCAGGACACGCCTGTGTACAACGGCGACCGCATAGAAGTAGGGCAGATTATTCAAGGTCCCTGTGTGATTGAGGAAGCGACCACAAACATCGTTGTTCCACCGGGCTGGCGGGTCAGTCTGGATCCCTCGGCCACATATGAACTGACTCCCGGTCATTGACCGTCAGGGATTTTTAACAAAGGATTGTGTAACAACGGCACCGACGGCATTCACCGTTGGTGCCGCCCTCATAATAACTACAAATTGAGGACCTTTCATGACAGATCAATTGTCTACGCGGTATTGGCCTGAGGGAGAAAGGCAATCGCGTTGGGCCGAAGCCATCGGCAATACATATTTTCCATTGTCGTTGGAGTTCAATTCCAGCGCCATTTTCCAAGGCAGCCTGAAAATTTGGAAAACGGGCAGTACGCCGTTGGCGTTATCGCGCCTGCGCTCCAGTCAGCTAGGCTATTCGCGCAGCGAGAGCCAGGTTAGCGAAGATACTGAACCCTGTTACCTTGTAACAGTGCCGCGCCTTACCGAAGTACACTTCGAGCAAGACGGTCGTGAGCTCCATTGTAAGCCAGGTGGGTTCATCTTCGAGCGAGGCGATGCGCCTTATCGTTTTCACTACTCCTGCGACAACGACCTTTGGGTATTCAAGCTGCCTGAGCGCGCGCTACATGGACAGATACGTGGAGCCGAGCGCTACACCCGTTTCTGTTTCGAGGCTCGGCGTGGATTGGGACGAATTTTTGTTGATCAACTGGCGATGTGTGCCGCGCGCTTCGACGAATGCGATGCGGATGCCCGTCATATGCTGCTGGAACAGGTGCTTTCGACGTTGTTAATGGCTCTGCGCCAAGATGAGCGCGTCCTTAATAGTGAGAGTTCGAGTCTAGCTGCCCTGCATTTGCAGCGTATCGAGCACTACATCGACCGAAACTTGTGTTCAGCTGAACTAAACCCGCAGCATATTGCTCAGGCCTGCGGCTTATCGGTTCGCTATTTGCATAAATTATTTTTCAGTACGCCCTACAGTCTCGGTGAATGGATTCGCCTGAAACGATTGGAGGCTGTATATCAACGCCTACGTGATCCCCACTGCCACCTATCAATCGGTGAGCTGGCATATCGTTGGGGGTTCAGTGATCAGGCACAATTTTCCCGGCATTTTCGCCAGCACTTTAGTTGTACTGCCAGTGAAGCCCGAGCCGTTTCGTTAAAGCCGTAGCCGGTTACTTTATTGTCAATGTGCTCTGGGGGATTAGAAGTCACTCGGCGTAGCTCCCCATAAAGGCTCCACGCCTTTTCACCGTTGCGGGAGTACCAGTTATATATCGGCGTCTGATATTCCATACGGGCGCTAACTTGGGTAAGCCTTTGTCGTCTGCATTGGCAAACTCATGCGTAGCTGGTGTTGCTGATCAAGCCAAGCTTATTGTTTTAGGTTCACGCGAGCGGGCTGAGAGCGGCGCAGGCTTCACAAGCGTAAGACGGAACCATGCTAGGTGCAAAGCTATGGTGTTGGGTAGTAATTGCTTCAGGTCTGTCCTGCAAAAAACATGCTGAAATTCCGCAGGCACCCCCTCTAAGGGCGAGACACGGTAACTATCCCATGATTTCAGGGGCGGACTGGGATGCTCTCAGGTTGCTGTTGCGCATGATCCCTTCGATGATCGGTACTGGTGTCATCAGATGAGCCTGCATCATGGCGCTTGCTCGCGTTGCGTCACGGGCAAGGATAGCTTCTACCAGTTCGCTGTGCTCTTGACGTTTCAGGGACAAGGCCTCCTCGGATAGCACCGTGCGCCGCAGCCACAGCTGGCGATAGCGCTCGGCCTGATCGAACAGATAGGCGCGCGCCTGCAGCAGGTGTCTAGACCCACAGCCGGAGGCTATAGCTGTATGGAAGGCCTTGTGTCGGGCATCCCATATTTCCAGCATCTGCTCCTGGGTCTTGACCTCCATTACCTTGGCCAATGTATGCGAATAGGCCAACACCTGGGCCTCCCAGGCGTCATCGCCGCGTTCGATGGCGAGCTTAAGTACCAGCGCTTCGAGATTGGCCCGTGCGTCATAGATGTCCTGCATTTCGCTCAGCGACATAGGAGCGACGCGGTAGCCACGCTGACTGATAGCTACTACCAGATTTTCCGCAATCAGATGCGATAGCGCTTCACGCAGAGGGCCTACGCCTAGGTCGTAGCGCTCCTTAAGCGCAGTCATTCGCAGTTTTTCTCCGGGCTTGAACATGCCCTGAATTATGTCCCGCTTGAGCCACTCATAGCCGCTGACTGCTGAGTTTTGGCGGGGGGCGAGCGTATCCATAAACCATGCTCCTCAACGGGTTTTATCCATCATACGCAACTGCAGAAATATTTACTAAGTGGAGATGCAGTTGCCGAGTGTCGCTATTTTATAAAAGCGTAGACATTTTTATAAAATAGCTATATTTTTAGTCCGGCTGTTCTGGTAAATCTCGGGGCGGCGTACAGACAATTTTTTCGTCAGGACTCTGCCATGAATGCCTTTACCCAGCTCAAAGATCTTGTGATGCCGCTACCGACCGCCGTTAAGGGGTTTTCTCTTTCACCCTCCGCTCAGTCGCCCCGTTTGTTCGAGCTGACCTTCACTAAGGCGACGATAGAGGCTTTCTGTGTAGCAGTGGCCGAGTGGCCGGTGCAGGCGCTGGAATACAAGTCCTTCTTGCGATTTCGCTTCGCCAAAATTCTTGACGATCTCTGCGGTAACAGCCTGCGCCCGGTGCTACTCAACGCCCTAATGGATCGTGCCACCGGAGGGCTGTTAATCAAGCAGGAGGCCCTGAATGATGTGGCACAAGCTGATGATATGGTCAAATTCTCGACTGCTGTGGCCCACCTGCTGGGGCGGTCGAACTTTGATGCGATGAGCGGCCAGTTCTACGCACGCTTCGTGGTCGAGAACGTCGATAATTCGGACAGCTACCTGCGCCAACCTCACCGGGTAATGGAGTTGCACAACGATGGTACTTTCGTCGATCAGATCACCGACTACGTGCTGATGATGAAGATCGATGAGCAGAATATCGAAGGTGGCAACTCGCTGATCCTGCATCTGGACGACTGGGAGGATCGCCATGCTTTCTTCCATCATCCGCTAGCACGGCGCGTCATGCGCTGGACCGCGCCGCCGAGTAAAAGGGTCGATACGGACGTGTTCCATTCGATCTTTGATGTCGACGCCGAAGGGCGGCCGACTATTCGCTATATCGATCAATTTGTTCAGCCCAAAGACTTCGACGAGGGCAACTGGCTGACCGACCTGTCTATCTCCCTGGAGGGCAGTAAACAGAAGCTTTCCGTGCCGGTGCCAGTTGGCTGCTTCCTGCTGATTAATAACCTGTATTGGCTGCATGGCCGCGATCGTTTCACCCCTCACCCTGGGCTGCGCCGTGAACTGATGCGCCAGCGCGGTTACTTCAGTTACCCCAAACTCGGCCATCAGCAAGGCCAATAATTGCCATTAATTGAACAGGGGCTGCGCGGTTTAGCCCTTGTCGTTTGTCCACGGGGCAAAACAGATCGAGTAGAGGTGATAGCGGTGTACGATTTTGTGATCATCGGGGGCGGCATTATCGGCATGTCGACTGCCATGCAATTAATCAAGGCCTACCCAGAGTCGAAAATCTTGTTGCTCGAGAAAGAGTCCGGGCCAGCTAAGCATCAGACGGGGCACAATAGCGGGGTCATCCACGCCGGCGTCTACTACACGCCGGGTAGCTTGAAGGCGAAGTTCTGCCTGGAAGGCAACCGTGCTACCAAATCGTTCTGTAACGAGCACGGCATTATCTACGATGAGTGCGGTAAGTTGCTGGTCGCCACCAATGAGGTGGAAATGCAGCGCATGCGCGCGCTTTGGGAGCGCACTGCAGCCAATGGTCTGGAGCGCGAGTGGCTGTCTGCGGAGCAACTGAAGGAACGCGAACCGAACATCACCGGAATCGGCGGGATCTTCGTGCCCTCCAGTGGTATCGTTAACTATGCCGAGGTCACCGCTGCCATGGCTCGCGAGTTCCAGAGGCACGGTGGCGAGATTCGCTACGACAGCGAAGTCATCGGCCTGGAAGAGCGCGCCACGGAGATGCGGGTTAAAACCCAGCATGAAGAAGTCATTGCACGCTTTTTGGTGACCTGCTCGGGTCTGATGGCCGACCGCATTGTATGTCTACTGGGCTTAGATCCTGGCTTTAGCATTTGCCCGTTCCGTGGCGAATACTATTTGCTGCCTGAGCAGCACAACCGGATCGTCAATCACCTGATCTACCCGATTCCCGATCCCTCCATGCCGTTCCTCGGCGTGCACCTGACGCGAATGATCGACGGCAGTGTGACAGTCGGTCCCAATGCTGTGCTGGCACTCAAGCGTGAGGGCTATCGCAAGCGTGACATATCTTTGTCCGACACGTTCGCAATGCTCACCAATCCGGGCATTCTTAAAGTGCTCAAGGACAATCTGCGGCCCGGCCTGATCGAGATGAAAAACTCGCTGTTCAAGCGTGGTTATCTACAGCAAGTACGCAAGTACTGCCCCAGCTTAACGCTGCAGGATCTCAAGCCTTACCCGGCCGGCGTCCGCGCCCAAGCGGTTTCAGCGGACGGCAAGTTGATCGAGGACTTCCTGTTCCGCAATACCCGCCGTAGCGTCAACGTCTGCAATGCACCATCGCCGGCGGCTACCTCTGCAATTCCCATAGGCGCCTACATCATCAAGCAGATTGATGCACAGCTGCAGGGGCTACCCAGGTTTGTAAAAAACCAACATCCCGCATGAGGCAGTGCGGGGCGAATTCGGCAGTGCACTGGAACGAACAAGACTGTGCGCAAGACGACAAGCCCCGCACCGGCTCAGTCTAATAGGCTATCGGCTAGTGCACTTAACGTCCCCGAGCCAAGTCATCGTTACTGAACTCGTTACCGAATTGAAGTGTGTGATTGTGATCAAAAGCCGGATGCCTACTTATAAGGCTACTCCCAGAAACCATGCTTGTTAGTCATATTGAGAGCGCCCCATGAACCAGTCAGTATCCTCGCTGCCAGAAAAAGACATTCAGTATCAACTGCACCCCTACACCAATGCTCGCCTTCATCAGGAGCTTGGCCCGCTGATCATCGAGCGCGGGGAGGGTATCTATGTTTATGACGATCAGGGCAAGGGTTATATCGAGGCGATGGCTGGGTTGTGGAGCGCCGCGCTTGGCTTTAGCAATCAACGTCTGATCAAGGCAGCTGAGCAGCAATTCAACACCCTGCCGTTTTATCACCTGTTCAGTCACAAATCGCATCGCCCGAGTATCGAGTTAGCCGAAAAGCTGATCGAGATGGCGCCGGTGCCTATGAGTAAGGTGTTCTTCACCAACTCCGGTTCCGAGGCTAACGATACTGTAGTGAAGATGGTCTGGTACCTCAATAACGCTCTAGGCAAACCAGCCAAGAAGAAGTTCATCAGTCGGGTCAACGGCTACCACGGCATCACCGTCGCCAGCGCAAGCTTGACTGGCCTTCCAGGCAACCAGCGCGGTTTCGACCTGCCGCTTCCAGGCTTCCTGCATGTCGGCTGCCCGCACCATTATCGTTTCGCCCTTGCCGGTGAAAGTGAAGAGCATTTCGCTGACCGCCTTGCCGTCGAGCTCGAGCAGAAGATTCTCGCCGAAGGCCCGGAGACTATCGCAGCGTTCATTGGCGAGCCATTGATGGGCGCTGGCGGTGTCATAGTGCCGCCTCGTACCTACTGGGAGAAGATCCAGAAAGTTTGCCGTAAGTACGACATCCTGGTTATCGCCGATGAGGTAATCTGTGGATTTGGGCGTACCGGGCAGATGTTTGGCAGCCAGACCTTTGGTATCCAGCCGGACATCATGGTGTTATCCAAGCAACTGTCATCTTCTTATCAGCCGATAGCGGCGATTCTGATCAATGCCCCAGTATTTGAGGGCATCGCTGATCAGAGCCAAGCGCTTGGCGCGCTTGGGCATGGGTTCACCGGCAGCGGTCATCCGGTAGCTACTGCCGTGGCCTTGGAGAACCTGAAGATTATTGAAGAGGAGAGCCTGGTCGAGCATGCGGCGCAAATGGGCCAGTTGTTGCGCAGCGGCCTACAGCATTTCATCGATCATCCCTTGGTGGGCGAAATTCGCGGTTGTGGACTGATCGCTGCGGTAGAACTAGTTGGCGATCGCGTGAGCAAGGCGCCGTATCAGGCGCTAGGCACCCTCGGACGCTACATGGCCGGCAGAGCCCAGGAACACGGCATGATTACTCGCGCCATGGGTGATGCCGTGGCCTTCTGCCCGCCGTTAATCGTCAACGAACAGGAAGTCGGAATGATTGTAGAGCGCTTTGCCAGGGCGCTGGACGACACCACTCAGTGGGTTGGTTAGATCAATCCGGGGGAGGAGAGAATTGCTTTTATGTGGCTCTCCTCGGCTTAAATTCATAGCTTGGAAAATAGCTGAGCAGCACTGAATGCAGTCTGCGAAGGAGCACGCCATGCAACTCAAAGATACCCAATTGTTCCGCCAACAGGCTTATATCGACGGAACCTGGTTGGACGCGGACAGCGGCCAGACCATTCAGGTCACCAATCCGGCCACCAACGAAGTTATGGGTAGTGTGCCGAAGATGGGGGCAGCGGAAACCCGTCGAGCCATCGAAGCAGCAGATCATGCCCTGCCAGCCTGGCGTGCACTGACAGCTAAAGACCGCGCCAACAAACTGCGCCGCTGGTTTGAACTGATGATTGAAAACCAGGACGACCTGGGTCGTCTCATGACCATGGAGCAAGGTAAGCCACTTGCCGAAGCCAAGGGCGAAATTGCTTTCGCGGCGTCCTTCCTTGAGTGGTTCGCCGAAGAAGCCAAGCGCGTGTATGGCGACGTAATTCCCGGCCACCAACCGGACAAACGCCTGATCGTGATCAAACAGCCCATCGGCGTAACGGCAGCGATTACACCCTGGAACTTCCCGGCAGCCATGATCACCCGTAAAGCCGGCCCGGCCCTGGCCGCCGGTTGTACCATGGTGCTCAAGCCAGCGTCGCAAACGCCTTATTCGGCGCTGGCGTTGGCAGTGCTGGCCGAGCGTGCCGGGATCCCCAAAGGCGTGTTCAGTGTAATCACTGGCAGTGCTGGCGAAGTCGGCAGCGAACTGACTAGCAACCCGATCGTGCGCAAGTTGAGCTTTACTGGCTCCACCGAAATTGGTCGCCAGCTAATGGCCGAATGTGCCAAGGACATTAAAAAGGTGTCGCTAGAACTGGGCGGAAACGCGCCGTTCATCGTATTCGATGATGCCGACCTTGATAAGGCAGTGGAAGGCGCACTGATCTCCAAATACCGCAACAATGGCCAGACCTGCGTGTGCGCCAACCGCCTGTATATCCAAGACGGCGTATACGATGCCTTCGCCGAGAAGCTGAAAATCGCGGTAGCTAAGTTGCAGATTGGTAACGGTTTGGACGAAGGTATCACCACCGGCCCTCTGATCGATGCCAAGGCGGTGGCCAAGGTCCAGGAGCACATTGCCGACGCCATTAGCAAGGGTGCCAAGCTACTCGCTGGTGGTAAGCCGCACGCCCTCGGTGGCACTTTCTTCGAGCCGAGCATCCTCATTGACGTACCGAATAACGCCGCCGTAGCCAAGGAAGAAACCTTCGGTCCGCTGGCGCCGCTGTTCCGTTTTAAGGACGAGGCCGACGTGATCGCGATGTCCAATGACACCGAGTTCGGCCTGGCCTCGTACTTCTATGCCCGCGATATGGGGCGCGTGTTCCGTGTGGCCGAAGCCCTAGAATACGGTATGGTCGGCGTCAATACTGGGCTGATCTCCAATGAAGTTGCGCCTTTCGGTGGTATCAAGGCATCCGGCCTGGGTCGCGAAGGATCCAAGTACGGCATTGAGGATTACCTGGAGATCAAGTACCTCTGCCTGGGTGGTATCTAAGAGCCCGGCGAATAGGCACGTGATTCTCGCTCAGGCCCCACTTGGCGAGCATCATTAATCTTGGCCCGGTCTATAAAACCCGGGCATGCTACATCGGT
Source organism: Pseudomonas sp. CCI1.1 (assembly GCF_034348165.1). Lineage (NCBI taxonomy): Bacteria > Pseudomonadati > Pseudomonadota > Gammaproteobacteria > Pseudomonadales > Pseudomonadaceae > Pseudomonas > Pseudomonas sp. CCI1.1. The sequence continues at coordinate 1,210,151 of NZ_CP133780.1, read as the reverse complement.
TGTGGCGCAGACAAAGATTGACGCGGGCTATTTCTACGTCACCGTCTACTTCTCACGGCTGTTGCCGCGCAACCAGAGTCTGGAGGCCTGTATCCGCGTCGACAGCGCCCCCTGTTCGAGCTAGGTGCCTAACATTTCTAACGATTGAGCGTTGCGCGGAGTCCTACACCTAGGCTCTGCGCCTTTTTAATCCCGCCGCGCTAGATTAGGCGAAGTAATGCTGCCTTCACAGCCAGTCCTGCTGGTATGGATAAAGGTGATATCCATCACCTATGCCATGTTAGGGGCGACGGTGAACTCTCTCTAAGATGGTTTGGTGCGATGATTTAAGGCGCCCCAGCGACCGTTGATTGCATCCAATGTGCTCATTAGCTTTTCTGTTCGAGCTGGCTGTTCCTGTGCGAATAGATCCTGTGTGTACTCATCACGCTTACACAGGTCTAGCAGCAACACTTGGGCTTTGGCATAGCTGAAACCCTCTCGTTACAGCCTTTTGATTCCCTCCTGTGCCGCTGCAATGATCAAACGCGTGTCATCGGTCGGGTAGGGCAGTTGGCAAAGCAGGCCGTTGGCGTACTTACCATCATTGAATTCGCTCGGTCGCAATCAGGCGAGCATTCGGGGCTTGGATCACGATCCCTCCAGTCGTAATAGCCACTGGCAGAAATCTTCAAGCAGAGGCACATAAGGTCGTAAGAACTGCGTAGCTGGTGACCCCGTCTTCCGTGCCATGAAAGTTGACCTGACCAACCGCTATCCGTCAGTCGGTGAGGCGAAGCAACTTCCTTTATGGCATGGTGCCACAGTCCCTTATTACGGAACGTGTAGTACCCGCATTGATTTCGTAGGGCGAGCAGCAGTGCCGCGTGATGAAGTGAAAGGCTTGGTCGCTTGCCCGACCTTCTACACGTAGGATCGCTATGGCATGTCCATGTCCTGTCAGCAACAGCAACAGCAACAGCAACAGCAATTGCTTATGGCTTGGGATCGACAGTATCCTTCCACCTGCAGCAACTGACCCACATCATGATTCTCGCCCTGGTCGCTCTCAGCCTCGACCTGTTGGTGGGCGTGACCGGCATGGTCAGCCTGGCCCAGGCGGCCTTCTTCGGCATCGCCGGCTACAGCCTGGTGTTGTTCGCCCCGGAGTTCGAGGCGGTGAACTTCTGGCTGGCGCTGCTGCTGTGCCTGGGCGTCAGCGCCGCAGCTGCGCTGCTGATGGGCCTGCTGATCATCCGCACCTCGGGCATCTTCTTCATCATGGCGACCATCGCCTTCTCGCAGATGCTCTATTACCTGTTCCACGACTCGGCCTTCGCCGGCGGCTCGGACGGCATCTACCTGTTCCTCAAGCCCGAGGTGGCCATCGCCGGGGTGCATCTGCTCGACCTGGAGAACCCGCGCAGCCTGTTCTACCTGGTGCTCGGCTCCCTGGTGCTGGTCTATCTGCTGCTGCGCACCTTCCTGCGCGCGCCGTTCGGCCGGGTGCTGCTGGGCATCAAGCACAACGAGGAACGGGTCCGTTCCATGGGCTACAACCCGCTGTTCTACAAGCTGGCGGCCTTCGTCATTGCCGGCACCATCGCCGGCTACGCCGGCATGCTCTCGGCCACCCAATACGGTTTCGTCAGCCCCGACCAGGTCGGCTGGCAGCTCTCGGCCCACGCCCTGGTGATGGTCATCCTCGGTGGCATGGGCAGCCTGTTCGGCGCCATCTTCGGCGCCTTCGCCTTCGAGGGCCTGCACCATCTGTTCGCCGGCCTGACCCCGCACTGGGAGCTGCCCATGGGGCTGGTGGTCATCGCCATGGTTCTGTTGCTGCCGCGCGGTCTCGCCGGGTTGCTGCTGCAGCTCTGCGACCGGCGCACAGCCACGGCCTGCGACGCAAGTACGGTATCCACCCCCGACGCGATGAAGAAGGAGGCCGGCGTATGACCGCCCATGTTCTAGAAACCCGCGGACTGAGCAAGGCCTTCGGCGGCCTGCGTGCGGTCAACGACATTTCCCTGAGCGTGGCGCCCTGCGAGGTACACGCGATCATCGGCCCCAACGGCGCCGGCAAGAGCACCATGGTCAATCTGCTGTCCGGCCATCTTCAGCCCAGCGCCGGGCAGATCCTCTTTCACGGCCGCGACATCACCGGCTTGGCGCCCAACCGGGTGTCGCACCTGGGCATCGGCCGCAGCTTCCAGCGCACCAACATCTTTCCCAGCTTCACCTGCCTGGAAAACTGCTGGCTGGCGGCGCAGTCGCGGCTGAAGAACTCCTTTCGTTTCTTCCGCCGCTGCGAGGCCTATGTCGAGGTACGCGAGCGCGCCGAACGGGCGCTGGAGCTTTGCGGCCTGGCCGCCCACCGCGACACCCTGGCCGATGCCCTGAGTTATGGCGAGCAACGCCAACTGGAGATCGGCATGGTACTGGCCACCGAGCCGAGCTTCCTGCTGCTCGACGAACCCATGGCCGGCATGGGCAAGGACGAATCGGCGCGGGTGGTCGAACTGCTCGCCAGACTGTCGCAGCAGTACGCCATGGTCCTGGTCGAGCACGACATGGATGCGGTGTTCAGCATCGCCCACCGTCTCACCGTGATGGTCAACGGCGAGCTGCTGGCCAGTGGCCCGCTGGACCAGGTGCGCAACGATCCGGCGGTACAGCAGGCCTATCTGGGCGACGGCGAGGAGCAATTCTGATGAGCGCACAAGCCCTGGTGCAGGCCACCGGCCTGCACACCTATTACGGCAACAGTCATGTGCTGCATGGCGTCGACCTGCAGATCCAGCCGGGCGAGACCCTGGCGCTGATGGGCCGCAACGGCATGGGCAAGAGCACCACCATTCGCTCGTTGCTCGGCCTGACGCCGGCGCGCCGCGGCGAGGTGCTGATCCGCGGCGAGCGCTGCAGCGGCCGCGCCACCCACCAGATCATCCGCCGCGGTATCGGCTATGTGCCAGAGGGCCGCGGCATGTTCCCCAACCTGAGCGTGCGCGAGAGCCTGATCATGGCCGCCCGCCCGGGCCTGGACGGGCGCCGCGACTGGAACCTGGAGCGGGTGCTGGCGACCTTCCCGCGCCTGGCCGAGCGCTTCTCCCACCTGAGCGGCAACCTTTCCGGCGGCGAGCAGCAGATGGTCGCCATCGGCCGCGCGTTGCTGACCAACCCCGAACTGATGATCCTCGACGAGGCCACCGAGGGCCTGGCGCCCTTGATCCGCAAGGAGATCTGGGACGTGATCCGCCTGATCAAGGCCAGCGGTATCGCCACTCTGGTGGTGGACAAGAACGTCAACGTGCTGCTCGACCTGACCGACCGCAGCATGATCATGGTCAAGGGACGGGTGGTGTTCGACGGGCCCAGCGTCGAGCTGAAGTGCCAGCCGCAGATCCTCCAGGAACATATTGGCCTGTGACGCCGGGGAGACTGACGATGAACGAGAAGACCGACGCCCCTGCCCGAAACTGGCAGAAGCCGCTGGCGGCGTTGCTGCAAGCGACGGCGGCGCTGGCCGCAGCCGGCCTGCTGCTGTTGGACAGCGGCCTGCACGGCCCACTGGCGGCCCTGGCGCTGGCCGGCGTCGCCCTGGCCGGCCTGCTCTACCACAGGTTGCCGCCGATCCTGGTCGAGTTGCCGCCACCAGCGCCAGCGCCAGCGCCGCCACCGGCGCCTGAGCCTGAACCGCCGGTGCTGCTGGCGGCGCCTGCTCCCGAGCCGCCTTCCGACCCTGGCCTGCCGCTACGCGCACCCCTGGCGAAGTTGCTCGAGAGCATCCTGCGCACCGAGCAGGACATGCTCTTCGCCACTGAACTGGCGCGCGCGGGCGGAGAAAAGGTGCAGTTCAGCGCCGCCAGCATCCAGGCCTGCGAGGCGGCGATCCGCGAGCTGGCCGGCTACATGGGCACCATCGATCAGGTATTCGACGAACTGTCGCAACAGTCGATGCGCATCGGCGCCATCGTCGGCAGCATCCAGGACATCGCCAAGCAGACCAACCTGCTGGCGCTCAACGCGGCCATCGAGGCGGCCCGCGCCGGTGAGCATGGCCGCGGCTTCGCCGTAGTCGCCGACGAAGTGCGTCACCTGGCCCAGCGCGCCAACGAGTCCAGCGGCGAGATCCAGCAGATCGCCGGCAGCCTGCAGAAGTCGGCGCAGGAGGCGCGGACGGGAGTCGAACACATCGGCCAGTCCACCAGCACCGGCCTGGAGAAGTCCGCCGCGGCCCTGGGCGCCATGGCAGAGATGCGTGCCGGCGCCGCGGTGCGGCTGGAGACGGTCGAGCGCATCGTTCGGCGCCTGAATGAGCAGCGCACCTTGACCCAGGACATGGTCGAGCTGCTGGGTTAGCGGGCTATCGCTGAAGTGGGCACCTTGCGACCCCATCGTTGTGACGCAGTCTTCGTCAGCCGATTCGACTGGCTGTGGAATCACGATCTGCAGCAAGACCTGAACTTGGCCTACAGCCGTTTAGGCTGGAAAGCGGCCCTGGCCGCATGACTCCGCCATTGCCGTGGACGTGATGCCTTCTCGCCTGGAGTTGGCTCGCAGGGTGGGCACAACGCCCATCTTCAATAGCCGGGTAGCAGATCCGGCTACGCGTAGTCGCGCAATCACTGACGCAGCTGCGCAGCGCAGTCCCATTCTGCGTATGCCCGGAGCTGCCGACTGAATGCGGTCGCGTCACACAATTTTCCTACTGTCTAAAAGGTCTAGAAATGAGTGCACAACTGGTAATCGACAATATCAAGCTGGACGCTACCGGAGGCAAGACGATCCAACGGCTTGACCCTGTGTCCGCCAAACTGGTCAGCACTGCGGCTGCCTGCACCCTGGAAGACGCAAAACGGCTCGCGGCCTCATCCGAGCGAGCATTCCGCAAATGGTCCAAGACCGGACCGACCGAGCGGCGTCGTCTCCTGCTCGCAGCAGCGGATGTCCTCGAGGCCAAGATGTCGGAATTCTGCCGGATCATGGCTGAGGAAATTGGCGCATCGCAGCTCTGGGCGCAGTTCAACGTAGGTGCATCGGCGAATCTGCTGCGCGAGGCTGCAGCGCTCACTACTCAAATCAAGGGTGAGACGATTCCAACCGATAAGCTTGGCGCTTTCTCGTTGACGCTTCGCCAGCCGGTGGGCACCGTGCTGAGCATTGTGCCGTGGAATGGGCCGGTGATCCTGGGGGCTCGCGCTATCGCGTATCCGCTGGCGTGCGGCAATACCGTGATCTTCAAAGGCTCGGAAAACAGTCCTCGCACTCATGCCCTTGTGGCCGATGCCTTCATTGAGGCAGGCCTGCCGGCGGGTGTGCTCAATTTCCTGATTACCGCGCCCGAAGACGCATCGGCTGTCACCGAAGCGTTGGTGGCCCACGATACCGTGCGCCGGGTCAACTTCACGGGCTCCACCAAGGTCGGCCGCATGATCGCCGAAACCTGTGCGTCCCATCTCAAGCGCTGTTTGTTGGAGTTGGGTGGCAAGGCTCCTTTCGTAGTGCTGGAGGATGCCGATATCGACGGCGCAGTGAATGCCGCAGTATTCGGCTCGTTCCTGTATCAAGGGCAAATCTGCATGTCGACCGAGCGTTTCGTGGTCGATCAGCGTGTTGCCGACGAATTCGTGAGTAAGTTTTCCGAGCGAATCGGCAAACTGGAGCTTGGCGACCCCACCGCATCTCCGACCTGCGTAGTCGGACCGGTCATCGCCCAGGGCTCGGTAAAGCGGATCAACCATCTGATCGAAGATGCGCTCGGCAAAGGGGCTGTCATCGCCGCGGGCGGTATCGCCGACAGTGCCTTGATGCAGCCCACGCTAGTCGACCGCGTGACCAAGGACATGGAAATCTACGACGAGGAAACCTTTGGTCCTATTACCACGATCGTTCGTGTCGACGGGGCAGAGGAGGCGTTGGAAGTGGCCAATGACACGGCTTATGGCCTCTCATCTGCAATTTTCAGCGCCAATGTCTCCAAAGCGCTTGAGCTGGCAAGTCGGTTGGATGCAGGTTGTGTCCACATCAACGGCGCCACCGTACAAAACGAAGCGCAGGCCCCCTATGGTGGTATGAAGCAGAGTGGATACGGCCGTTTCGATGGAAGCGCTGTGATTGACGAGTTCACAGAAATCAAGTGGGTCACTGTTGAGCCATCTGATCAGCCTTATCCCTTCTGATGTTTCGGGGCCGGCGGAGCAAGTGGATTCGCCGGTTCACGCGCGTTCGCATCATTTCTCCCAGATGATCGTAAAACGCTCGGATCCACGGCCAAGCGCGTCTTGCCGCGAAAGTGTTGCACGCGTGATAACAAATTGTAGCGGTGCGCGGTCGCCGGCTTTGTGTACGAGCAGGAAAAACGCGCGCTGATCTGACAATCGCCGTGGCCGCAGCTGTTGGCTTCAATGGCTGCTGTGGCGAGTAGTGACAAAGCGGTTGAGCAAGCGGTGCACCATGAACACGACGAACAGGGTCAACAGCACCGAGACACACACCGAACTCAGCCGGTAGAGGGTCGCAAATATGATGTCGTGGCTGGGCGTAAGCGACTGGCCGAACAGGATGGCCAGGGTGGTCAAAGCGCCGAAGCCGACGCCGGGCACCCCCTTTTCCAGCATGTGCCAGCGCGCGCAGACCATGGCGGCGATCCATAGCAGCAGGGCGACCAGCGGCAGTAGGTCGTGGTGATCATAGAGCAGCAGCATGATCAGCAGGGCAATCACGCAGCCGAGCAGGGTGCCATGCGCACGGGTACGGCCGGCGAAGCGTGAGCCGTTCCAGTGCATGGGAAACAACAGCAGGATGCTGGCGACCTGAGCCGACAGCGAGTCCTGCAGATCCAGGCACTGGAATACGCTGAACGACAGCGTCGCCACCGTTGCCCCGAGCAGTGCCTCGTGGCGCCGACTGGCGCGGTCTTTGGGCGGCGGCGTGCGTGCGGGGCGCGGCTCGCAGTCGGGAAACAGGTAGAACATCAGCACGGCGATCGCTGCGGCCAGCACGATGGCCAGGCCATTGCTCCCAAGCATGGCGATGACGTCGGTGTGCGGGTAGCTGGCGAAGTTCAGCTGGATCGACAGAAATACTGCGCCGAGGGCGCCGAACAGGAAGTTCGGGCCGCTGGCCATCAGCGCGAAACGGTAGAGAAACAGCAAGAACACCAGCGGAATCATCAGCAGCGGTCGGCCGCCGAACAGACCGTAGAGCAACGCGACCTCCAGGCTGACGACCAGTCCCTGGGTGAAGAACTGGCGCATCAGGTGGGCAGTCAGGCGCGGCACCAGGCCGAGCAGTAGCATCGGATAGACGCAGAAGAAGGCACCGTACTGCAGGTCGAACAGCTTGCACAGGACAAAGGCCAGACTGCCGCCAGTGGCGATGCGCAGACACTGGCGCAGGTCGTTCTTGCCCAGTGACAAACGGGGCGCTGTGGCCCTTTCGGCAAGTGTGTGTGCCGCCGCGGAGGGTTCAGTAGACATAGTGCAACCAACTGATCAGGCGGATCTGCAGCGTAGCGGCGAGGTTCACCAGCGGGTTGTCGAAGGGCTTCAGCTGAACCGTGGCCTTAGCCCCGGTGGGCAGCAGGAACGGCAGCTCTTCATCGAGTGCCAGGTGCACGCGTTGTCGTTGCGCGTCGCGAACCCAGCGCTCGGATTGCGCGGGCGTTGCCAGCTCGCCGTTGGCATCGATCTGGCCTTCCCGGACTCCGGCGTCGAAATGACTGACCCGGGCGCTGAACAGCTCGCCTGGACGGGCGTCGAATACGACCACGGCTGGGGTGTCGACGCCGATGTAGCGCAGGGACTTCTCGCGGAAGTCGGCGATGATGTCCAGGCGGTCCTCGACCAGAGCGGCCACCGGCGTTCCTGCCGCGACGAAGGTGCCGGGGGTGAGCTGCAGGTTGCTGAGCACGCCGCCACGTTCGGCGCGAACCTCGCTGTAGTCCCGCTGCAGGTGCGCCCGGAGCAGTGCATTGCGGGCTTGGCGTAGCCGTAGATTGGCACCGTCGGCGCCGCCGCGACGGGCCTGCAGTTCACGGACTCTGGCCTGCGCCGTACGCAGTTGGGCCTGGGCCATCAGATGCTGCGCTTCGGCCGCATCGTAGGCCTGGCGCGAGACATGCTGGCGTTCGAGCAGGCGCGACAGGCGTAGGGCCTGAGCGCCCGACTCGTTCGACTTGGCTTGGGCCGCGCTGACCTCGGCACGGGCGGCGGCCAGCAGGGCATCGAGTTCAGTGTTGTCCTGGTGTGCCTGTTCGAGCGCCAACTCGGCCCGCTGCACCTCCAGCTCGAATGGCTGCGGATCGAGGCGAAACAGTAACTGGCCAGGTTGTACGTACTGGTTATTGCTCACCGCCAGCTCACTGACCTGGCCTGCGACCCGCGGCGCGACCTTCAGTACCGGTCGGGTCAACTGCGCCTGTGGTGTCAACGGCATGCTCAGGTCGGCGGTTAGGAAGTAGATGAAGCAACAGGCTAGGGCCGAGATAGCGATTTGAACCCAGCGGGCAAATCGTTGATCGGGAGTCATGAATACCTCGGTTAAGCAAAGCGTCGGGGGACGGGCGCACGCTGGAAAGTCCGGGCCGGCCCGCGAAGGCGGCAGTATATTTCCCATGCTTTCATGCAAAAATAGCCGTCTTATGCAAAGAACACTTACTAAATAGGTAACAGTCAGATGGATGTTTTTCAGGCAATGCGGGTGTTTACTCGCGTGGTGGACGCGGGCACCTTCACGGCTGCTGCACAGACGCTGGGCTTGTCCACCGCGCAGGTGTCGCGGCAGGTGTCCGAACTCGAAAGTCATCTGCAGGCACGCCTACTGCAACGTACCACCCGCCGGCTGGGGCTGACCGAGGTAGGCAGCCGTTACCTGGAGCGCTGTCGGCATATTCTCAGCGAGCTGGAAGACGCTGGCGCCGAGGCCGGTGGTGCCTACCTGATGCCCAGGGGGCGCCTGCGGGTGCACGCGATCACCGGTTTGGGCACCCATCTACTTGCACCCTTGGCCGCCCGCTATAGCGAGCTCTACCCGGAAGTGAACCTTGAGCTGACGCTCTCCCAGCGCCACCCTGACCTGCTCGAGGAGGGGCAGGATGTGGTCATTACTCTGGCCCGGGAGTTGCCCGACTCCGAACTGGTCGCTCAACTGCTCGGCACTACCTACAGCGTGGTCTGTGCGGCGCCGAGCTACCTGGGGCAGCACGGTATTCCGATGACTCTCGACGAGCTGAGCCAGCATCGCTGCCTGCGCCTGCTCGACCCGGTTTTTGGCGACAGCTGGACCTTTACCGACAACGGCGTCGAGCGGGCGATCCGTCTGGGAGAAACATTTCAGGTCAACGTCGCCGAGGCGATGGCCCAGGCGGCAGGAGAGGGTATGGGTATTTGCGTACTGCCGGACCTGATAGCGGCCAAGGCCTTCGCACAGGGCCGACTGGTACGCCTGCTGGCCGAACATCGCCTGCACGAGCGGGGTATCTATGCGCTGTACCCGTCGCGGCGCTTTCTCGATGCCAAGGTGAGAACCTGGGTGGAGTTCCTCAAGGAGCAATTACCCCTGGTATTCCGCGGTAATCGAACCCTGGTGGAAAACCCCACCTATTGGGCGTGACCCTGGGAGCAAACCGGTGTGGCCAGGGTTGATGCCCTGTCGCTTAGCGCTCTTCGATTATTACGCTAAAGGCAAAACTACCTTGCCTGGAGTTCGCTGTTTCTTGCCGGAACCACTCCTTAAGCTGATGCTCATCGAGTCATTACGAGGTGCAGCATGAAAGCAAGATACTGGATGATCGGCGTGACACTTGTCGCTCAGTGGGCAGTCGCCGACGATGCGCAGCCATACCATTATGGCCAGGCCATGGATGTCGCCAGGGTCATTTCGATCGAGATGCCTCAGGGCTGTGAGGTGGGCGAGGCGACCATGGTCTATGAGGATTCACACGGCGAGATCCATACCCTGGTGTATCTGCGCCAGGGCGAGAGCTGCGTGTATTGAGTCCGTCGCAGGACTCGGCAGTCAGCCCGATCCCTCATGGCAGGCAATGGGCTGTCAGGCACTTCGGGCGCCGTCAGTCCGCAAATAGCTCGAACATCAGTTGCCTGAGCCAGCGGTTGGCGGAGTCTCGGTGATACTTGGCGTGCCAGAACAGGTTGATATCGATTTCCGGTAGCTGCACGGGGTGGGGCAGGGCCACCAAACCGAAGGGCTGGACGCAGCACTCGGCAAAGCGCTCGGGTACCGTGGCCAGCAGATCGGTGCGCTGGAGAATATGGCCCACAGCGACGAAGTGCGGCACTTCGAGACGGATGTCCCGCTCTATCCCCAGACGCGCCATGTGTGCGTCCACTTCGCCGTGGCCGGTGGTGGCGGCGATGACCCGCACATGACCGTGAGCGCAGAAGCGCTCCAGCGTGAGCGGCTCGCTGGTGACGGGGTGGTCCTTGCGACACATGCATACGTAACGATGATGGAACAGACGGCGAGTGAAGAAGCCTGCCTGCAGGTGTGGCAGCAGGCCTACGGCGAGGTCGACGGTGCCGCTCTGCAGCGCCTCGATCAGGGATACGGAGGTGTTGCGCACGGTACTGATGCGGCAGCCTGGTGCCAGGCGGGAGAGGGCATCCATCAGGCGCGGGGTGAAGTAGATTTCACCGATATCGGTCATCGCGATGGTGAAGGTGCGTTCGCTGGTTAGCGGGTCGAAACTGTCTTGGCGACTCAGCGCCTCGCGCAGGGTATGGATGGCCAGCGACACTGGCTCAGCAAGTTGCTGGGCGTAGGGGGTAGGCTCCATACCCTGATAGGTACGCACGAACAGGTCGTCCTGCAGGGCTGTACGCAGGCGCCTGAGGGCGTTGCTCACGGTGGGCTGGGTCAGACCCAGGCTTTCCGCGGCGGTGGAGACGCGGCGGTCGATCAGCAACTGGTTGAACACCACTAGCAGGTTCAGATCCAGGTCGCGCAGGTCCATGGTCTGCCTCATAGGTTGGTAGGAATATTCAGGTTTGAAATAGTTTGTATGCAGGCTGCGGTATTTATCAATATTTCTCGTGCGCCCATGATGACTTCACTCCAACAACAACATCATGGGTACAAACATGATCACCAAGCCTGCCCTGCGTATCGGCATCATCGGCGGCGGTATTTCCGGCGTCGCCCTGGCACTGGATCTGTGCCGCCATTCCCATCTCGACGTCCAGCTCTTCGAATCCGCACCGGCCTTCGGTGAGGTGGGAGCGGGCGTTTCCTTCGGTGCTAACGCGGTGCGAGCCATTGCCGGTCTCGGCATTGCAGAGCCTTACGCCCAGGTTGCCGATCGCACCCCCGAGCCCTGGCAGGACGTGTGGTTCGAATGGCGCCGCAGCGTCGACGCCGGTTACATTGGCGCGAGCGTGGCTCCTGGCGTGGGGCAGTCTTCGGTGCACCGGGCGGATTTCCTCGACGTGCTCGCCAGCCGACTGCCGGAGGGCATTGCCCGATTCAATAAGCGCGCCGTGGGCGTGGAGCAGCACGGCGATGAGGCCTGTGTGCGCTTTACCGACGGTAGTGAATATCGCGGTGACTTGCTGATCGCCGCCGATGGCATCAAATCGGCTATTCGTGGCCATGTCCTCGAGGGTATCGGGGCCCCGCCCGCCGTGCCGCGCTTCAGTGGTACCTGCGCCTACCGTGGCATGATCGATAGCCTGCACCTGCGCGAGGCCTACCGTGCCGCTGGCGTTGACGAGCACTTGGTGGACGTGCCGCAGATGTACCTGGGCCTGGATGGCCACATCCTTACCTTTCCGGTTAAGCGGGGGCGCATCATCAACGTGGTGGCCTTCGTATCTGACCGCAGTCAGCCCGCGCCCACCTGGCCCGAGAATTCGCCCTGGGTTCGTCAGGCCAGCCAGCGTGAGATGCTCGACGCCTTCGTCGGCTGGGGCGATGCTGCGCGAATCCTGCTGGAGTGCATTCCCTCGCCAACCTACTGGGCTCTGCACGACCTCGCCGAGCTACCTGGTTATGTCCACGGCCGTGTGGCGCTGATCGGCGATGCCGCCCACGCGATGCTGCCGCACCAGGGCGCCGGGGCAGGGCAGGGGCTCGAGGACGCCTACTTCCTCGCCCGCCTGCTGGGAGATGTTCAGGTGAGTCGCGGCAACCTCGATGAGTTGCTGGCTGCCTACGACGCCTTGCGCCGCCCGCGTGCCTGCCGCGTGCAGCGTACCTCCTGGGAAGCCGGTGAACTTTACGAACTGCGTGACCCGGCAGTGGGTGATGACAAACAGGCGCTGGGAGCTACCTTGGCTAGCCGCTTCGACTGGTTGTGGAACCACGACCTCGACGCTGACGTGCGAGATGCCCGCGCTCGACTAGGTTGGACAGCCCTGAGCCACTGCGCCTAGTTGCGCGTCGTTCTACCGGAATCGGCCTCGATGCCGGTTCCGGCTCTATAACAATGACAAGAAGAGCTATGCCATGCGTGATATCGACGTTTCCGCCCTGCTTGACGGGGCCCGCTTCAATACCTTTCACGGGCGCGTGCTGTTCTGGTGCGCGCTGATCATTATCTTCGATGGCTATGATCTGGTTATCTACGGCGTGGTGCTGCCGTCGCTGATGCAAGCCTGGAACCTCTCTGCGCTGCAGGCCGGTCTGCTAGGCAGCTGCGCATTGGTGGGCATGATGCTCGGTGCACTGTTCTTCGGCCCACTGTCGGACCGGATCGGGCGCCGCAAGACCATCATGACCTGTGTGGTCCTGTTCAGCGGTTTTACCGTGATCAACGGATTCGCGCGCACTCCCGAGGAGTTTGCCATTTGCCGCTTTTTCGCCGGGCTTGGTATCGGTGGGGTGATGCCCAATGTGGTGGCGCTGATGAACGAGTACGCGCCGAAGAAAATCCGCAGCACCCTGGTGGCGATCATGTTCAGCGGTTACTCGGTGGGGGGCATGCTCTCTGCGGGTCTGGGCATGGCGTTGATGCCCAGCTGGGGCTGGCAATCGGTGTTCTTCGTGGCGGTTGTACCGCTGCTGGTGCTGCCGTTGCTGGTGCGCCAGCTGCCGGAGTCGTTGAACTTCCTGCTGCGCCAGGGGGAGGTCGAACGCGCCAAAGAGCTGCTGGCCAGGGCAGAGCCCGACTACGTGCCCAAAATGCACGACCGGCTCAATCTGGCAAAGGGGCAGGCGGGCAAGGTGGCCATCTCCCAGTTGTTCCAGGATGGTCGCGCACTGAAAACGCTGATGCTCTGGGTGGCCTTCTTCTGCTGCCTGCTGATGGTCTACGCCCTGAGTTCCTGGCTGCCGAAGCTTATGAACGCTGCCGGCTACGGCCTCAACTCCAGCCTGGCGTTCCTGCTGGTGCTGAACTTCGGCGCCATCTTCGGGGCAATCGGCGGCGGCTGGCTGGGAGATCGCATAGGCCTGGGTCGGGTACTCCTGGCGTTCTTCGCCACCGGTGCGCTGTCGCTGAGTCTATTGGCGCTGAAGTCACCGCTGCCGGTGCTCTACCTGCTGATCGGCGTGGCCGGGGCCTGCACTATCGGTACGCAGATCCTCGCCAATGCCTGCGCCGTGCAATTTTACCCCGCGCATATCCGCTCCACTGGTCTGGGCTGGGCGATGGGAATTGGCCGTATTGGCGCCATCATCGGCCCGTTGCTGGGCGGAGCTTTGCACGCCGCGCAACTGCCGTTGCAGGCGAGCTTTCTGGCGTTCGCGCTGCCGGGGCTGGTGGGCGCCGCCGCCATTATGGGTTTTCTCTGGCACCGGCCGGGTCAGGTCTGCACGCTGATGGAGAAACCTCTGGAATCGACTGCCGGCTGATCCACTGCTATCAGGAACTGAGCACCGCACCCATGTCGGGTGTGGTGCTCTGGTTGACCGCTCGCAACCGGCATATGGAACCACCATGGTCTCGGCTGCTATAGATGCCGATCCGCTGTGCGTAGTCGGATCCTAGGCTAGGCGTTGGATCATGAGAAAGCCTTGAGACTCGAAGCGGCTGCCAACTCGATGGTTAGCAGGTGCTGAGGCGCCGGTCATCACATCCATACTTTTCAATGAACGTGACGGTTGCGCTGCACGTAGCCGTACTGACAGATCTTGAGCAGATTAGCCGGATCATAATCAGGACGCCCCGTACGATGAGACCGGGCCTTGTCGAACCCCAACGCCTGAAGATCGCAGCCTGCGAAATGGGTGGGTGAAGTCCTGCACGGGATTATCAAAGCACAGAGAGTCATCGCTGCCGGCCACCAGTTCTTCACTGCCGCGAACATCGAGAGGCTGGTACATCTCGGAGCCAAGTACAGCACGAAGGCTGCAATGATCGACGATCTTCGAGACGGTCGCTGAAGACCAGTAAGACCAAGACCTCAGCGATTTCGGACGCATCTCCCGTGATGACTTTTTCAATGACGACGGAAGCGCGACCTCCTGATTTCTTGCTGGCGCAGAAACGCGCCAGCAAGCAGATGGCATGTCCGCGAGTCGAGGTCGAGCATGCGCTGGTTGCATAACTCACCCATCACCTGAGCCAAGGAAAATTTTCTCGTTCTCAAGCTATGCGCGATGGCTAAACAAGTGTGTGTTTAATGGGCGTCTAACGTCTGATTGGAAGGCTTTTCACCGAGTGTGCCCGTTGTTCGTCCAGCGAGTTGTAGTACGTATTTTGGGTAGTGCTGAGACTATTGTGACGAAGGTCAGCCTGGAGGTCCTTCATCTCTCGATATGGTGCATCAAAGGTTGCGGAGGTGTGGCGTAACCAATGCAGTGAAGCTGAACGCAACTGGTCTATTTCGTCATCGCTCCAGCCTTCCTCAGCCATACGCCCCATAGCGCGATCAAATAGCCCTTGGAGCAGCAGGCGAATATGTCGATCAGATAGCCCACCACGCCCCTTCAGGGAACTGATCAACGGTGTTTTCTCGTGGGCAGATGGCTGGGGGGAGAGCTGTAAATGCTGGCGATAGCGTATCAGGTAGTTCTGGATGTATTCGTCGCGGATGCTGATCTTGGCGGCCTTGTTGCCTTTGCCCACCACATGAAACCACCAGTTGCCCATGCTATCGCGGCGGATGTCGCCCATGGTAGGCGTCCAGTTGTCACGCCCGACCAGATCGGAGACTCGCAGGTACATGGAGAACAGAGTCGCAACGATGAACAGAGTGCGTTCGTGTGTCGGGTCGGTCGCGGCCATCTGCTCGGCAGTCTCGATCACGTAGCTCCACTGCAGCGGAGTCAGGGAACGTGACGCCACATCCAAGGTGTTGCGTTGCTTGTAGATGGATTTCTGTTTTACCGCCCGGAAGGGGTTCACCTCGGTGAGACCCTCATCAATCGCGTGTTGGAAGAAGCTGCCGCAGACTGCGAATACCTGAGCCACCGATCCCTGGGACAAGCGGTAGGGACGGGAGGGAAGGGCGGCAACGGCCTCTTCGGCAATCTTGCGTTCGCGCTTGGCCACAGTGTGACTGAAAGGTCGCCATTGCAAATTGACGATGTAGGTGTCCGTGTCGAGCTTCTTGCGACCACCCACGCGCAGGAAGCGGGACTTTACGACCGGACCTATCCAGTCGGCGGGCGGGTTGAGGCAGAACTCCATGAAGGCCTCGGCGTCCCGGCGACGCAGTTCAACAAGGGGCTTGACAGCCACCAGTAGGGACCAGAGCAGCAGCCGCTCGACGTGGGTTCGATAGGAGTTGAACGTGGCTTCGTTGCCGGCGTAGGACTTCAGAAATCCCCGAACGGCGCGATAGCCCTCGACGGCCTGGAGCTCATCGGCACAACCATGGAGGAAGTCCCGAACCGCTGGAAGCTCGCCATTGAGGTGAAGAAAGTTGAGTTCGTGGAAGCGATCAAAGGTCTCGAAAAGCGGCTGGGGATGCTGCGACATGAAGTGGTTCAACCTGGGCGAATGCGTCTATATCGGTCTTTCAGCGTAGTATAGAGCAATATCCGGGTCTGGTGATTATCGGATATTGCTTAGATTTCTCCGATCAATCCTCGCTGTCCTTCTTAAAATCTGTAACCCCATGATCCTTACAAATAATACGTTTAATAACATGCAGTTACGATTGGAGTCGGATTTTTAAATGGGAGAAATGAGTCTGCCGGGCGTCCCGCCAGAGAAGCTTATAGGCCAGGAATTTAAGCTAGCGGGGAACGCTCTATCAACCATAATACCTTCCATAGGTATAAGCCAAGCTGAAAATGCCTAGATATTTCTGCAACTCGGCAGGGCGGAAGCTTTGCGCACGAATCTTTGCGCCGCTTTCTTTCAAAAAACGCATACTGCCACCAAGCAGGATATTCCAGTGCTCACCGCCTTTGTCTGTAGAAGTAATGCTTGCATGAGCTTTCATAAGCGCTTCTTTAACAATGCTTCGTATTTGTCGCACGGAAAGACCGGGGCGCCCGTGACTAGCCTCCAAGATAGGGATTTCTTCGTTCTGCTCTGGGAACGGGGGTAGTCCTCGGCTTTTTCGATAGCGTCTCAAGTAGGGCAGGAACTCTGGAGTGACTTCAACTTTCCTTAGCAGCCGACCTGGCGCCTCTAGTATCAACCACCATCTGGCATCGTCTAGAACAAAGCAATTCATGCATGGGCAGTAGTTATCAGCATTTGCAAGGTCTGCAGCATGCAAACACATAAGAGTCGTTGCTGCTATTATAAAAAGAGCACGCTCACCAGCAGGATCACCCAGCGCATGAAATTCTAGCGCTTGCAGAACCTGACCTAATTGCTCGGAAGTTAAATATCGTTCCACAGGGTAAGTAGCGCGCATTCCTCTTCCATAGAAAGTTCGTGATGATATAGCTGGATTTATCGCTATCACATCTTCCTCGCAGAGAAAACCATAAAATGAACTACAAACGCTACGAATGAAACGCAAGGTTTCCACTTTAGGGCTGCGCGCCCCTACATCTTTAGATGCTCGAATATTGAAAGGCCGCCATGATTCATTGAAAACCGAATTACCATCGACTTGAGCGAATCTAGCGGTTGTAGAAAATCCAACCCAATTTGAAGGTGGCATCTTGCAAAAAGTAATAAAATTCGTAAACGTCTCTTTATCTAGTGTCAGTACAGTTTTTTCGGCGACAATCCAGCTCCATAGGAGCAAACGTTCAACGAATGTTCGGTAATTATTAAAGGTTCCAAGCGGGTGACTATGATATGCAAGAAAGCGGATAGCGCATTTTAAGTCCGTTTCTACATCAAGATTAGCGGAGAGACTACTGAGGAAGGCTTCGATGCAGGGGTAGCGAGCGTAGTACAGCCCGAGATCGAGAGACATACTTTCGGGACCAGCAAGGACAGGCCGAGGGTCTATGACTTTTGACATTGACGATCCCATTGGTCTAAAAGGAAGTCACGAGTACTCTTGAAAAATAGCACAGTATTTAGTCTTCTTTTTAGGCTTTTTAAACAGGCAAAAGCCTCATCAGGATTCTCCTTTTTTAACCGTTAACGAGGGGGGGCAAGGGAAACCTTGACAGCGGAGAATGCTGCATCTCACTGATATCTTGGTATTTTTTTTAATCAGTCATTTTCTACTTTTTCATCAGGCGTCACATCAGTGACTTACGTAGCTCATGAACCTATAAGGCATAACACTTCATTTAACATAATATACATTATGCGAACCGTCCTATATCTGGTGATCAGATTTGAAGCCTGGCACTAGCTGGTTCACGAGCTCTCGGAAGTAATCTCCTTTCATTTCGAGAACTAAATTCCTTGCATAGCCGTTTTGCCGCCTGGAAAAGAATTTACATCTACAGATGATCTGCACTGATGGGTTCACGACGTATTCTTTTTTGGTCTCCATTGGCCCTCGTGGTCTCCGTTTAAGGATTTCACTAACCAGGCCGGCGTGTCCCTTGCGGGCTTCGTCGCGACTGATTTTACTTCGTGAATCGCAGGTCCACCTCCAAGCACGGCGCTGTGTGAAATCTGCAGCTTTCGGCATGGAGTTGGTGCACGGATTTCACGGGCTGCCATTCGCGCAATGACCAACGCCGGCTGAGTTACATTCAGATAAGGTCGTGGAGCTTTTGCAGCCACCTAATACCCTGGTAGCTGCTCCAGAATTTGGTTCGCTCAAAAGCGCAGTGATGTGCTAGTGCGTTATCGTTGTAAACCAAATTTTTTACTTGTTAACCACGGTGGTTAACAGATCAGAAAACAGGTTTACAGTACGCCACGACTTGTTCAGGGCGTTTACTTTTGCGTTGGCGGCGATTGCGGTCTCTTCGCAGGCCTGAAACTGCTTGCCAACGGGCATTGCTTTCGTGAGTGTTGAACTGCTAAAGCCCTTATGCCATAACGAAAAATGCTCCGCATCTTTTGATACGGAGCATTTTCTTTTCTGCTAATGAGCCCATCTGTATTCGGGTAAAGCAGATCCGGTCACCACTTCGCCTTATAAGGCATCGGCCCGCCTTGCGCGAGCACCCTCTCGGGCTAGGGGACGTTCGAATCTCAACCGGTTAGTCGTCCCGCAGTTGCATTGCTACAGTAGAGAGAGGTTGACGCCTGTGTCAATCACATTGACAGCGCCTACCCCTACACGCCCGGGTCAACTGCCCCCAGCTGCGCAGTAATTCTTTAATTTCGTTCGCTGCGGCGAAAGCGCGAATGATTACCTCCAGCGCTCCGCTACCTGATCGACATGTAATATCCGATGACTGTCAGAATCTGAAATCTGCAATGCAGTATCCCGTAAAGGATAACAAGATGCCGGCCCCGTATCCGCTGTTTAACACCTACAAAGAATTCGTCAATCACACTAGCGATGAACCTGACCCGTGCCTACCGCTGGTGATGAACTATCTGGCGAACTTTGATGCATATCTCAAACCCATGGACGGTTTCGAAGCCGTCCGTGGTTTTCTGCGTTCGTACTCCAACGTCGGTATGTCAGGTCGTCTTGATAGGCTTATCGAGAGCGGATGCGTGGTCTCGCCGGACTCAGGGTTCCGTAAAGCGAGTCTGCTCTGGTTGCGAGAAACAAGTATGCACCACAGCGCAAGGACGTTGAGGATGGATGACGTAACCAGACTTGTGCGAAAATCAAACGCCGAAACTGCCTACCAACGTTTCTGTGCGTGGCGTGGTTAGAATCTAGCAGGTCTGCCCTACTCTTTCTGGGGGTGGTTTCTAGCAAGCCTTTTTTAACTCAACTAAACATCTATTTAGTTGAGCTAATAGTCATCCTGTTTTGGTGTCATCCTTCCAAGCCCTATTTTGCCATATCCGATAACTGTCAGACTTGGATATTGGGCAGCCTTCTAGGCCACGATGGGTGCTGAACCAGGCATGGTTTCCGTTCCAGCCCTCAAATTTGCTGCCAGACACATTCTTGTCGACCTCGCGGAGGTGAAGTCGCTGGCGAAGGCGACCGGCGCACCCTGGCTGCGGCTGGTCGACGTCGGCCCTGCGCGGGCGGAGTTCGTGTTGCCCACTTTCACAGCGCCAGCGCCGCTACGGCGAGTCCTCGATACACCGATTGCCTCAGGGCATATCGGTACCACCAAGACCCTGAAGCCGCAGACCCTGGCTACAGCAAAAATATGGGATTACTCGGCGACCTATTCAATGCCTGGACATGGATTGCAGCCAGGTACAGATGCGGTATACGCCCGAGTGACCTCGCCTATAGCCGGTCAGTCTCTCACTCGAACAAGATTTTCCGAACAAAGTTTGCTTGTCGCGGCCGATAATTTCATCGCAACTGCCGGAGAATGCATCGGTGGAATGGCCGTCATCAGCGATCTGCAAGCCTCTGCTGCCCGCCTCGAGCACGAGCTCGCCAACTACGCACCGATCAGTAGCTTTGGCTTAGGTAAAGTAGTGATCGTATCGGCGCGCATCGCGCACAACGGAAAGAAATGGGAGTCCAGTAACGCTGATCTTGAAGTTGATGTCGATAAGGATGGGGCGTCGCTCAAGCTGGGCGTAAAAAGCCTCGAAGCTTGCCGTTACCCCTGTGCCACTACTGACCTTTATGCAACCCGAAACGAACAACTCGCCGGCGGTTTTGGAGCGCGTCCCCAGAAGAGGCCCGTCTTCCAGGAGTTTATTTATGCAACGCCTTCAGTCGGGTTTAAAAGCGAGGCCCTGCCAATCATCGAAGTCGCGGAAATGCTCACCGGCGGCACGGCTTCTAATGATCCGCAGAAATGGCTCACCCAAGTAATTAATGAGCTTCTTGGCGGCGCAACCACCGAACAGCTACAGCAACTGCTCGTGCAATGCACGCTCGGATTTTATCCAAACAACGTGTACTCATTGACAGGGCAGAATAGCGAGCCCACCGCATGTCACCATGCTGACATCGAGAGGAGATAGCGCCAGCACTGATATACCTGCAGGCGCCTCAAGCGCGGCAACTATGTGGCTTAGCGAGGTCGGCGGTTCCGCAGCACTAGGGTTCTGGAGTGCGGAAGTGATTGTATTTAGAAATGGAGCGGGCTCGGCGCCGGAAAGATTCCTTGCACTGCACAGAGTCCGTGGCGAACTTGCCAAAAATGGCAATGCCAGTGAGAAGAAAAAGCTCGCGAATGGGAAGCAGACGGGAGCGAAGGCGAAACCCTAACTCAATGCGACCGGCCAATTGCCGCAAGCGTTTCCTCGCCGCCAGCTTCCAAGGCTCAACGGCCCAGCGCTCAGCAGCTGGGCGCTGACGTCAATGACATCAACTTCAGAGCCGCTCGGATGCAGCCCTGAAGTTGCGCAAGCACTTGCCGTCGCGCGTTATCCCGCTCCCCTTCGTCAACTATGGGAACTCCCTGCCCCTAGCCAAAATTTTGACAATAGTCGCAGAGTGCTATAACTCTTTAACTCCGCGATCTTGGCGAAATCGGGCTCATAAGATAAGATCTCTCTTTCGCCAAGGGTTTTAAATATGAGCAGTGGGATGCCGGAATATAAGAAGAGCTTAGATGACGAGCTAGACTGGTCCTCGGTTGAGCAATACCATGAATCAACAATGCAAATTAGCAATCAATGCTTTGAATACAAAAAATTATGCGTGGGTGCCTTGGGCATTATTATCGCGGCCATGCTGAAGCTCGGAACGGATACAACTCCATTATTGCTTTCGCTAACCTGCCTATTCATTAGCACCGGGTTCTGGATGTGCGATACCACAGCCTATTACTATCAAAGAGTGAATCGACAGAAAATTTTGAATCTTCAAACTAAAATCTCAAACCGAAACACTGGAGAATCTATCGCCCCACCTATACTGCCTAATTCATGGAATGCAGCGATTTTTAACAAATCCATGCTGCTATACATTTACTGCTCAACCATTTTCGTACTCATCATGCTCGCAACCATCATCATGCATATTGTCAAGCATTTCGCCTCTGGCCAGTAAAAATGAAGATATTTATCAGCTACACCACCAGAGACAAAATAATAACGAGAGACTTTCTTAGTATCTTGGAGTTCGAATTATCTGACTTGGGGGATATCTATATCGATCTTCTTCACAATCACTCAAAAAATAAGCAAGCAAGAGTGGCAAATGAGTTGCAGCAGGCAGATATTTTTATGCTGCTGAGCACTGATTCCATAAAAAACTCACCGTGGGTAAAATGGGAAATAGATACTGCGAAGGCAATTGATCTTCATGGCGTCACCATACATGCGGACGCTTCCACAAACGAATTTTCCATAGATGAAATTCGCCTGACCATCTCTGGTGCTATCGATAAGTTAGTTGCAGCCCGAAAAGCTCCCCCATTAAGTCTCTGAAAAACCAGAGACAAAAAATTATCACCCCGATGGTTATATCTGCCACCCACTAAAGGTAATAGGATAGTTATGAGTGAGCTCTCAAAGCGGGAACGATTGCTGATTTTTATGGAACAGCTTGGGTCCGCTGGATGTGTGGGAACGAAAAGCGAGGCCTTCAAGCTTGTAGAAACGATTTTGGATAAAGTAGAAGATGATCACAGCGGACAGCCTAAAAATTATAAAGATACAGGGCAACGTATGTATTTATGGGATTTTACCAAATGGGTTCACGATGACTCAGGGCTCTCATCTATAGTGCTAAAAAACCATATGCTATCTTTGTACGAAGACGGCAGCATCAAAATAGAAATTCTCTTGGGGAGTGGTCCGATCACTGTATTCTCCAAGTCGGGCATGACGGCGACCATTTAATACCCCTCGCACGACTTGAAGCTACCCCTTCAGGGCCTCTAGATCGGCCAGGTATCTTTTGAGTTGACGGAACTATGCGAACTTTGACATAAGTAATTCTTGAGTAGTAATTTCCCAACGAGACTATAAATGGAAATTCACATCTAGGGATTACCAACGTCCCATCGCCATTGTCTGCGACGCCCCCGCCAAGGCTGTTCAGAAAAAATACAGTCGGAAGTATCATTAAAAATATGACACCCCAGTGCCGCTTGACTTTGCGTGACATGGCCTCCATGAGCAACATCATTCCCACCATACACCTGCAACTACGATACCGATCTCACTCCCGCCCAGAAAAATCCGAACATCACAATGAGCGAGGAAACAGCTATAACCCCATAAGTGGCCCAACCATATCTAGCAAAGAGAACAACAAATCTAAGAAGCGAGAAAGATGTAATTGTGATCGCAAGGACTATTAGAGCAAAGCAATAAATTCCTGCGATCGCAGCCCCAAAATTGGAAAAAACCCCGTGCGTCGTCAGCATGAGCACGCTGCCTAAAAAGCCGCCCAACGCTTGTTCACCCAGAAAAGCCGATACCACCGGAAACGTAATAGGTACCTCATTG
The DNA here is from genome assembly GCF_034348165.1 of Pseudomonas sp. CCI1.1. Lineage (NCBI taxonomy): Bacteria > Pseudomonadati > Pseudomonadota > Gammaproteobacteria > Pseudomonadales > Pseudomonadaceae > Pseudomonas > Pseudomonas sp. CCI1.1. Next base: position 1,187,392 of record NZ_CP133780.1, on the reverse strand, counting down.
TCAGGTAAGGCCAGGAAATTTGAGAATCGGGTTTCTCCGGCCGCTTCGATCCGTCTCCTTGCGAACGGAAGCCACAATATAAAGCCCCCCAAGGCGCTGATCATAACCGCCGAGAATACATATACCGGTTCGCGACCAGAAAGATAGAGTTGAAGATAGGCGACATCCAGCAGGGCCACAACAACCAAGACCACACCCGCAATAAGGAGCTCCCACCCTCCATAGACACCATTCAGATGTTGCTCGCCTCCACTATTCAACTCCGACTTCGTTTCGTTCATTTTTTCTACCCACTATTCCCGTTGACGGTTACTAGCATTAAAGATGTACGGATTAGGTAAAGTTCAAAACTCAAATTTTTAACTATGCGCGGCGCAATGGATTACCTGAGATCACTGCCATAATAGAAGCCAATCTCCCCTTGTGCTCTTGATGCCTGGTATCCAATTGAACGACTTGTACTGGGCAGCGCTCCATGCCAAGCAGGCATTTAAGGTGGACGATCATGTCAGCAACGCTTGCGGCCTAAAGCAACGCTGCTAAAGAGCTAAATCGTACTTCCATCGCAGCCTAATATTGGCCAAGCCCACACCTATATAGATGCCCAACCGGTCAAGTCGTCTACCCACTAGCGTCCTGCCGCAGGGTGGACGTGAGTGAACTTGCAGCACGTTCTAATGTTTAACGTTATTGCTTAACAACTATGTTTATCTCATGCTCCGAAACGATGACCATAACCGCAGGCAAGCCATCAGCACTCATTCTTTGATGCAAGGTCGCTATCAACTTTTCGTCGTCAACACTCGCCCTTGCCGAAGAGCCTGGCGGATGGGAATGCCAGTCGCCTACGTAATCAACCACCCGCGCAGTCAATTGCTGCACCCTTTCTAATGCCTCCCGTTGTCCTTCCTTGCCGCGGATGAAATGAGTAGGGCTGGATTCGCTGTCGGATGGCGCAGGTAGCACATCAACAAGAGTGATGGTCCTGTTCTTGAAATCGGTGACACCGAGAATGGCACCACCGGTTTCATTTGGCAGCGCGCCCCTTCTGATGTCCTTAAGCTTCAGCCGAAGACCGTGGTCATACGTGACGGTCCAGCCCGCGGTAATTTCGCGCGTCACTGCAAACAGTTCCACCTCGTGCGCGTGAACGGCCCCTGAAGCCTCATCGGATGACCAAATACAGAGCCGGGCCTCCTCTTTAAGCACTGCCTGGCGAAGTTGGCGCGACAAGATCCCGGCATGTGCATGAATGCACTCATTGGACATGCGCACCGATATGTCCCGGCAACCGCCTCCCACCCAGCGGTCGCCGTAATGATGCTCGAGATGAGATTGCCCCCACTCACTGTTCAGGATCGCGCGGTAATACTGCCCCTCCAGGGCGTCGATTCGCTGCGTCCTGCTGGCGTCCTCCATGAGCATGACACTGGAGAGCCCCGAGGGAGTGAGGAACAAACTGATGGTTCGAGGTGCATCATCGCGAACTGCCAAGCTACGAGGCGCTTCAAAGGTGGTGGTGACATCCACCACTAGCTGCGCGTCTCGAAGCGCCTGAACCACATCCCCATCTTCCTCGACAACGCTCTTGGCGATGGCAGTCGGGGCGGGCTCATGCGGATAGATGTACGTCGCCAGCTCCTGCACAACCGCGGTCTTCGACAGACCCAGGTGGCCATCGAACCCCCATTGCCGGACCAGATTGTGCGGCATCAACTGATCAGGATCGATAAATGTCCATTGCCCCCAGCCCGAGCGCACCCAGATATCAGCCAAGGTGCTTCCCAAGGCCCCGACACCGGCCAATACGCCTTTAAAAACGGCGGTGTCATGGTCAATTGCAGACAGATCCCGCGCATTCTTGGCGTCCATCCCGGGACGAATTTCCACAGGTAACAGCGGAAGCTTCTGCCAGCCCGCACCGACCTGGCCATCCAGTGGCTGGAAGCGGAACTGCAGCCCCTCCCCGTCCTTTGGCCCTAAGATATCGAATGCACAGGCGAGCTCGTAGAGTGAAGTGCCTACTACATACCCCATAACATTAGGGCGCTCGTCGCGCCCATTGCGTAAGCGCGGTACCCACACCAGAATCAGCAGTGCCTCCCCTTTCCCACTCGGCGGTTTGATGCCATTTGGTATGGCGTCGAAGGTGGTCTTTAGCAGCCGATCGGCCAACTCACTGCCCCACGACACCAGGTGTTCGTGCAGTGCGCCCAAGGTCTCGGGAAACATCACCACTGACTTGGCCTCGACTGGAAGGACCTCGATCGTCAGCATGCGGATGGCCTTCACCGACGATCCATCACTCTCAGGTACCGCCCTCCAAGTGATAGGCGGCCCTTTCTGGACCTCTTGAATCATCAACTTGCGGTCGACCGAGTTCGCATATTCGTATTGATTGGCGGGTAGAATCAGCTGGTACGGGCTGAGATAAAAGAGCTGTTCCAGCGGTTGATCCTCCCGGTGAAGGCGCAGCTCGGATGACTCCTTAAGCCACCAGAATATCCGACGGAGGAATCGCTCTGCGGTCCAGCTGCGCTCTTCGGCACTCCACGCCGTTTCGTACAGGCAAAGTGTCCTTGGTGTGCCGGGCACCCAGGCATGTTGGTGTGACAGACTCGGAAAGTCTTTGCGCAATGTGCGAGCGACAATGGGGACCCTCCGCTCGGGATTGATCTCTATCGCCAACCGTTCTTTGCGCCGAATCCGCCCTGGGTTGCCCGCGTTGACTTCACCGTCACCCGCATCAATGACGATGTATTCCGAACGATCGTCGCCCTGCTCCGCAATACGCAATTCACGGATCGCAATGTGAGGATGTTTCTCACAGGCTTTTATCAGAGCCACGGTCGCTGGGTAGAGCGGCGCACTGGTCAGAGTGTCGGGTAACTCCCCCAGTTCGAAATATTCGATCATCGTTCAGGTGCACCCGCGCGCGGTGCCGCAGCTGCGGCGGTACTTGCGGCAGCAGAAGCGATACCTACCGCGGCGATCCGGCTCACACTCCCATTGCTCGCGACCTCCAATTCGAGGACTGCGGCATCCTTCAAGTCCCCGGTACAGCCGAACCAGCCGTCCACCTCGTCGGTGATTTCGTCATACTCACGCTTGGCGCGGATGCTCGGTGGATCAACGGCATCGTCGAGAATTTTGTTGCTACTGGAAATGATGGTCGCACCGCCGCGTGCCTGACCGAGTGCCTTGCGCGCAGCATCGCAGAGTTGGGCGTTCTCCCGGAGGTCCGACCAGCTGTCGTACGAGAGCGATCGCCAAGAGCAGTGATGCGGTGCCAGCAGGAGATCGTACTCCAACACTTCCGGTGTATCTTGGAAGCGCTCCCACATACGCTCCCAAATCAGCACCCGCGCATCACCGCCTGTCAGAAAGCGCGTCTTGCGGCTCGAAAAAATGGAAGGCGAAATTTCCATGTTCATGACGATGCTGGAGTCATTTTTAGACAGCAGAGTCTCCAGCTCCTGATCATCTTCATGCGGCGCTGGCGCTAATAGGCGAGCGGAAAACAGCGATGAATACTCACCGTCAATTTTGTTGAAAGTATCGCCCGACCTTATCAGGATGGCGCCTAAATCATCGGTTTTGTCGTCGTTGTCTTCACCCATGATGAGAATGCGATTGCCGCTGGTGGCATAACCATTTGCACGCCAGTGCGCCACGCGCCGGCGAGCTTCCGAATTGAAGGCGCGCGCATCGTCACACAAGGTGTGGTTCACTGAACGACGGCGGAAAATCAGCGGAGACGACCACAGTTCACGGATGATAATGCGCCGTTCTGAGCGCTCAAGATGGTCATCCGGATAGTCCTCCGGACGCCCCAGCCAGAAATGCTTGCGCAGGCCGCGGCAATGGTCCTGATCCGGATGGCTAAGCATAAAGGCGTCAACAAACGGACGCTGATCCTTGTCATACATCAACCGCTGACGCAGTGCGCCTGCAACGTCAGGCATGTCATCGTCGGGATCATCCGCTGAACTACGAATGTTGATGTCGGTCAGGATAGTTGTCACGCGTGTGTCCGCGAGCCGAACCAGAGTCATGTCGCCATTACCGACCTGAAAGAACGTAATTTTTGCTGCCATTGACGCCTCCTGGGCGGTTACGCACGATTGAGTTCTGGCACCGCGAAGGCTAAGATACGTATAGAAAAACTACCCGTCTAGTAGTTATGCGGATAATTTTTATACGCATATAAAAAAGCATGGAAAATCAATAACATGACCGAGCAGATCACCCGTACTGGCCGATGGGGTCAAGACCGAAGACTGGAGTTCATCGATTTCCGTCTGCTGTGGGAGGGACGATTGAATCGCTCCGACCTAACGACCTTTTTCAGAATCTCTGTTCCCCAAGCATCCTTGGATTTGTCCAGGTACCAGGAGCTTGCACCGGACAACCTGATCTACGATCGCACCCTCAAGGCCTACGTCGCCTCACCCTTCTTTAAGCCGATTCTGGCCAGTTTTGACAGCAGTCAATATTTGAACGAACTGTTGTTGCGTGAGCACGGCACCGTTGCCCCGGGTGATAGCTTCATCGGTTGGGCGCCGCCCGTTGCGAGCCTCCCCTCGCCTACTCGCAAGGTCGAGCCTCACATACTTGTGAGTATGATTAGAGCGCTGCAAAAACAGCAGGCAGTAGTCTGCGATTACCGGTCTCTGACAAGTTTTGACGAAGCCGCGACCCGCACAATTTACCCCACTTCATTTGCCCATGATGGGTTTCGATGGCACATACGTGCTTATTGTTTTAAATCGTCAAAATACAAGGATTACGTGCTCGGTCGCATCATGCAGATCACAGAATCAATCGCTCCACCTGGCGAAGTTCCTCAGGATGTTGAATGGGAAACTTTCATTGATATCGTGATCGGCCCAAATCCTAATTATTCCAACCCCAAAAGATTAGCCATTGAACACGATTACCAAATGATCAACGGCGAGACAAAGATCCGCGCTCGTAAGGCCCAGTTGTATTATTTAACCCGGCGCCTAAATTTGGATATAAAGCCTGATGAACCCCTTAAGGATTCGCAGCAAATCGTAATGTTACGAATTGAAGAATGCTCCGCATCCGGACAGTAGGGCAATAATGATGAGCCCTGCTCGGTGGCGAGACCGCACCACGCCGAGACTGAATACTCCCTGAAGAGGTGGATAACGCAATCCCCGCGGTGTTGAAGGCAGAAATGCCCTTCGATGCGCCGGTGACCAATGCCACCCTTCCTGACAGTTCAAGACCCATCGGGTGTCTTCATTTTTAAGAATTGATCCAAGCCCGAAGTGCTTCGGTGGCTCAATTTATCAATTCTCCGGCGCGAGCCTTAGACCGCAAAAATGGATACCATCCATTCCGAGTTGGAACAGGCCTGTCCTCCTGATCCCCCCCTGTCATGCCCAGCCGCAGCGGGGGTGAGGCACTTGGGCGTCAGCTGGTGCGCGTTGACTGGCGACGGCGTGAACACCCTGCAGATCATTGAGGATCCTGTGACGTTGCAGGGGGGGGGCGCAGCGTACCTTGCCCCTCCTGTGCCTTACCTGGTCTCACCTGGTCGCGTGGTGTTTCGCGATGGCTTGGATGGCCTTCTTCGCCGAGAACTCTTTATCGGCTTTCGCGTCGGAATTGAACCGAACGACAAAAGCTTGTGTTGTTCCCCCCTTACCACCCACACCCCTTCCGACATTGCGCACGCAAAAAGCTATGGGTGAGGCTGGTACTGGCCAATCCGTGTACTCACAATATTTGAGGTAAAGCTCACGCAGCAATTCGAACTCCTGCGGCTGGGTGATATCGGCCGCAGAGGCGCTGTATTTGTCGCGCAGGGCATAAAAGTAAGCTTCCGCTTCCTTCTGTGACTCAAATGTGTGATCAAGCAAGGCAAGTTCGTTGGCCACCTTAACTCCTTAGAAACATTGAAGGATTCCTGGGAAACACCTCAAACGGGCCGGTCGGACCAGAGGGCCACGGGCCCTATGCGGGAAGGGCCCGGCGTGTGCCTTACTGCCGGTCGCCTGCAGAGGTATCGTCCTTGCGCACCTCGGAAGCTCTCGACTTATCGATGCCCCAGACGGCTTTGGCCACCTCTTCGATTTTGGCGACAAACTTGTCGACATTCAGTCCCGCAATGAATGCCAGGGCAAAAAAACCGATTTCACTGGCATCACTTTTAGCGCTGGATTCAAGGACCAACAATCCAGCCTTTAAAAACAGGTAGCTGACTGCGCCGGCCACAATGCTGGTGATCGGTCGAATGAAATACCAAACATGCCAATCGGGATCCCAACGTTTGTGCATACATTTGTTGAGATACACCGCTCTTAAGCAGTACAGACATCCCCCAACGCATGCAATGGCCCCACACATCAGCGGCACCCTCAGCACCTCGTAGGGTTGGCTCAGCCAACCCAATGCCATCGCGCCAATGGAATACGTCGCCAGAAACAACAGCAGTACCAGATAAAGAGGGATAATGAACAGCATGAGATTGGTCGTGACTCTCGAAGTAGGATCGGTCAATTTTCTTGCTCTTCTGGAAAAGCCGTCTGGGGCACCGCCGACCACCCTACTCGCTGATTGCCGTTGAACCACAGAATGTCGGTGCCCTCCAGGGCTGCGAAATGCGCGCCCCGGTGCATCATCGCACGCACTACCGACTTTCGCGGATGGTCTTCATCCGCCTTTGCGGAACTGCAGATCGCCGACCACACCGGCTCATCCGGCAGCGATGGTAGTCGTTCCCCCAGCCACCGATCTAACACCTCGGTGGACACATTATGCCGGCCACCGTGATGCGGCACCTGAAACAACTCGAGCCCGGGCAACGCCAAACCGACATGGGGGGCGAAGTCCGCTGCTTCGGTCAGCCCTTCGCGGCCGGTGTCGCCGGTCAACAGGATTTTCGATTCATTGATTTTTGCGTATTGAACGACGCTCATTTCATTTTCACTGCTCGTACCGGCAGCTGGAAAGTACTCATTGCCCCAAACCGATTTCACCAGGTTTGTCAATGCTCGAAACGCTTTGGCAATGCCCTCGAAAGACTCGCCGATCACCGAGGCCTCCTCGGCTTCCGGCGTTTTTTCGGACTCCACGATCAAGTCCAAATATCGGCGGCGAGAAGGCGCCAGCACGTGGAAGGCACCGATACGCTGGCCCTGTAGTGGGCTGTAGATCGGGATATTTCGCGCTAGGGCAATCGCTTCGAGCGTTGCGCTGGCGGAATACACCGACCTCAACTTTCGCTCCAGTGCGTCGGCAGAGGTATAAGTCGCGAAACGGGGCAGCAGCTCTGCGGCGTACTGCCAGGGTCGATTGAGCCATAGTGCTCCCACACTGCAATTTTCAAGCACCGCTCTCAGGCCATTGGCGTGGTCACGATCGGGGTGGGTTAGCACGACATGGTCGATCCGCGTTGTTCCATAATGCTGTTGAAGGTGTTCGATAATCTGGGGGCCAGTGTCGATATAGCCCCCGTCCACCACGTGTATTTGGGTGGTGCCATTGATGGTGTAACGCACCGTAATGGCATCGCCGCTTTTCGAGGTTTCGACGCCGATAAAGTCAATCTCAACACTGTCCGCCACGTCCTTGTGCTCCCTTCGTGCTTAATTGAGGTCGAGCCACATGCCAAGCATACTGGCCCTTTGACACGCTGCATCAGATTGGCCCAGCCCGTCAAGCCAATCGTCGTGCTGTACCCCCCCCAGCCTTGCCAGCCATGGGCTGGCTCATCCCGTTGTCTCCGCGTGCAGCGGACCACCCCATCGCCAATTTATCGCTGCGCCCGCCGGACAAAATAATTTCCGTGACCGCCCTTGAAGAAGTTGGATCCAACCCTATGTTGTGCATGAGCTAGTGGCCAGTGGCCGCCACCCAGTCAATGCCCCGCACTTAGATGTACCGGCTTGCAATCGAAAACGGCCGTGCTCGCAATCAGCGCAATTTCCGGCTCAGATTAACTGCGACTGACGGAGCCGTCTGGCTCAGATTATTTGCGAGCGAGCTTGCATTCAGCCGCGCCGGCTTGCATTCCATCGTTCCCTACTCACATTAACTGCAACTAGCCCCGTCTTTAGAGGTGGTAAAGATGCCGATGATGGCCATGGTGTTCTCCTTTCGGATTCATGGTCGCGCCCATCGCGTCCTTGTTGTGAGCCGATCGGCGGGTGAGGGCCGAACGCACTGCCAATGCAGCCGAAACGTAGAGAAGGACCTTGAGCTCCGAACAATTTGTTGCGCGAGAAAGCCGCTCGCCGGCGGGGAAAATGTTCGGTGGGAACGGTTGTGGGCCCAGGTCCGATCCCGCCAGGATTCACGACGACTCAAGGACGCATGGCTGACCGGCCGGACAGGAGTATTGGCCGACTCTAAACACCAGTCGTAGGCGCTGGAATCTCGCGACATGCGTAGCCCTTGCTTGGCGAAAAATATTCCCGATCGCCGAGCGCTCGATCTGACATTCGTCGTTCGGTATAGTAAAGAGTGCAGACCAGGCAGATAGGGGCGCCGGTAGCTTAAGGCCAAACCAGAGACGAGCCGCGCGAATGCTCGCCGAGGACCCGGTTTTCAAGCGCATGAGCTTATTTGACCGCGACGGAAACTTGGTCTCCTCAAGCCACGCGGATGAACCGCAAAAACTCCCTGCGGGTTGGCTGTCGCAACTGCGCGAACACACGGGTAGAAGTGCCCCGGCCAGGCGCGGAGGCTTCGATGAGCGCGGATCGGACATCTTGTCCTAACGGTCGACCCCGCCAGCGGGGGCTTCGTCAGCACCGCGCTGCAATTGCCGGCAGGGCTCTGGGACAACCATCTGCGTCTGGTCTGAAAGCGTTCAAGTATCGCAGCGGTACGCCGACATAAGGGGGCGAACGAACGGTCATTTGGCTGACCGCTCGCTCAATCTTGCGTATGACTCAAGCGCCCCCCTTTCGATACGAGACCGCCCAGATGCTCTTGAAAAAATCCCTGCGCGCTCAGCTGCTCACACTGATCGGCGGCAGCCTGTTGGTGATATTGCTGATCGCCTTCGCCAGTTTTTCCTTCTTGTCGGATGACATTTCCAAGTATCAACAACTACTCAAGGGTCCGATCGAAACGTCGCGCCTGATCGACGAAGCCAACGTGGAATTCAAAGTGCAGGTGCAGGAGTGGAAGAACGTCTTGCTGCGTGGCAAATCACCTGAAGCCTTGAGCAAGTACTGGCAAAGCTTCGAGAACCAGGAACGAAAGGTCCAGGACATCCTGGGCAGACTCGTTGAGCGAAGCGAGCACAACCCTGCCCTGTCAAAGCAGCTCCGCGACCTGCACGAGGAGCACCGGCGCCTCGGCGCCGCCTACCGCGCGGGCCGTGCGGCCTACATCGCCGGCGGAAACGATCCATTCGCCGGCGACGAGGCGGTTCAAGGCATCGACCGTGCCACCAGCGAACAGCTCAGTGGTTTGGTCATCCAGCAGCGCGATTCGGCGCTGCATCGTTCGGAAACCATCAGCGAAGCCGCAGATCGTAAAATAGTCGTCGGCTCGTTGGTAATGCTAGCCGCTGGCGTTTTCATCGCCTTGCTCAGCCTATGGTTGGTAAACCGCAATCTGATCGCCCCCATCCGTCACCTGATCGACCACATCGCCAAGCTCAGCCAGGGCGACTTTGCACAGCGCGTCGATGCGTCCCGTGCTGACGAATTGGGACGTCTGGCAGTTGCCGCGAATATCCTGCGTGACTTCCTTGCCGATACGTTCACCCTCCTGCAACGCAACACCTCGGACCTGGACAGCGCCAGTGGTGAATTGAGCGCCATCGCCGCACTGATGGGCCAAGGCACTCGCGAGCAGTTCTCGCGCACCGATCAGGTCGCTACCGCCATGCATGAAATGTCCGCTACGGCGCAGGAAGTCGCCCGTCACGCCGCCGAAGCCGCGCGTGCAGCGGATGCGGCCGATCATTCGGCGCAGCAGGGTGAGACCATGATGCGTTCGACTATCCAGACCATTACCCACATGCGCGGCGAGATCAGCAACACCGCCGAGGTAATACGCCGTCTGGAGACCGATAGCGGTCGCATTGGCAAGGTGCTGGAAGTTATTCGCGGCATCGCCGACCAGACCAATCTGCTGGCGCTAAACGCAGCCATCGAAGCCGCCCGCGCGGGCGATGCCGGACGCGGGTTTGCCGTCGTTGCCGACGAGGTGCGCACGCTGGCCAGGCGCACCGCCGACTCCACCGCTGAAATTCATCAGATTATCGACACGGTGCAGACCGGCGCGGTGGATGCGGTGCGTGCGATTGAAAATGGACAAACCCGCAGCAACGAAGGTGTCGAACAGGTTACGGAAGCGGGCAGCATGCTTCAGCGCATCACCCAAGAAGTCGAAGCGATCCGCGACATGAACCGTCAGATCGCTACCGCTGCCGAAGAGCAGACGTCCGTGGCGGAAGATATCTCGCGCAATCTGACCGAAATTACCGCCATCGCCACCACCAACCAGGACAATGTCGAGCGTACCGAGGCAGCCAGCCAGAACCTGCATACGCTGTCGGCCCAGCTCAGCGAAGTGACGCACCGCCTCGCGGGCTGACACAGGCTCTGCTCCGGCCCTAGATGATCGGTGTCACCACGTTGCTAGGTCCGACTCATCCGAGTTCGAGGGAGTTGGGGCAGGGCCGATCAACATGGCTTGTCTCGTGCTTGGTCGATTCGTTCCTGCATCGCCTGCATGACTTCTCGTGGGTGTACGACTTGGCGTTGGGGTCGTCGGCCTCACGGAGAGCTTCTTCGACCTCGCGGGTCATCCGCTCATATTCTTCTGGCCACAGCGCTTGCTCCATGCGCAGCGACGCCTGCCCCAGTAGGTGCAGACCGAACAGACGCATGTCATTGGTGGCGATGACGTGCTCTCGAATCCGCACCTGGATCACCTCATCGCCAGTTGATGCAGCTTCAACAGGTCGGTGCGCAGTTGCGGAGGCCCGCCGTCTGCGTTGTCACTCAATCGCCGCGCAGCTCGTCCACGGCATCGACTGCCCGCAGCAGTGCGGTGGTATCGAAACTCTCGGGAGTCAGTTCGTTCCAATCGTCGTCGGTGATGCTGATTGTCATGTAGCTTCTTTCCTTGTCCTGGGCAGACCCCGGCGTTACAGGCCAAGCTCGCTATGCGATCCGAGACGCACGAGTTGCAGCACGGCGTCATCCGGCTTGCGGTAAATCAACACCAGGTCGGGCTTGATGTGACAGTCCCGGTGGTCTTTCCAGTCGCCGGTGAGGGCGTGGTCACGGTGCTTCTCGGCCAGAGGCTGGTTATTCGCCAGGGCTGTGACGACGGCAATGAAATCGCTCGCCAGCGTCTGACGATGCGGGCCTTTGGCTTCGCGTTTATAATCGCGTTTGAACCGGCTGGTCTGTTCAATCGTCCGCATTCAGATCCGCCATCAGATCCTCGACGGAAGCGAACGACTTCAAGCCGCCACGGCGCGCTTCCTTCATCGCCTCGATGGTGGTGGCGTTCGGAATCAGCGGCTCGAACGGCAAGGCTTTCTCGCGGGCGACTCGGGTCAACATGATGCGGAAGGCGTCAGACACGGTGAGTCCCATCGCTGCCAGCACGACGGTCGCCTCTTCCTTGATGTGCTCGTCGATACGGGCACGGACTACAGCATTTGCGGACATGGTTTGATCCTCCAGATTGATGAGCTACATTGTAGCTCAATCCTTCCAGGAGTGCACCCAGCACACCTCGCCAGAGGCGTCTATCAAACGAAGGTTTATTGGACTGTCCGTACCATTGATGTTGGGGTTTGGGGAGCAATGGAACCAAAAACCAACATAAGCCCTACCACCTCCGCTCAGAGCCCTCTTCCCAAGCATCTGCCTCGATAAAGCAATTACGCATCTCGGCCTCTTGGCTGATCTCGGTCAGCAGATCATGTACCGTCTTATCCAGTGCCTCATCGTTGCGATAGGGAATGCTCAGCGCGTAGTTGCCCGACTCAAGCAGCTTCATGCCGTAAGGTTCCAGGCAGTAACGCTCGATATTCTCCAGTGCCCGTTTTTTACCACGCACGAACTTGCTGTTGTTCTCGACGGCCAGGCGCAATATGACCGTCGCGATCCGTTCGGCATTGTCCACTGCCGGTGGGACCGTGATGTTGAGATGCTGGGTGATTTTTGCGGGTACGCCGATCGTTATGCCGCGATGCCGGAGGTAGCGGTAAAGCGTGCTTTTGGAAATGTGCAGTTTCTTGCCAATGGCGCTCACACTTAACCGACCCTCTCGGTACAGCGTTTCTGCGGCCATAGCGGTCGCTTCCGCCTGAGCGGGCAGCCCCTTCGGGCGGCCACCGACTCGACCACGTGACCGTGCAGCGGACAAGCCTGCCTGTGTGCGCTCACGAATCAACTCACGTTCGAACTCTGCCAATGAAGCGAACAGGTTGAACACAAAGCGGCCTTGCGCGTGGGTGGTATCGATGGGGTCATTCAGACTTTGCAGGCCAACGTTACGAGCGGCCAATTCACCGACCAGTTCGACCAGGTGCTTGAGCGAGCGCCCTAGACGATCCAGCTTCCAAATCACCACAGCATCACCGGCCCGTACATGAACCAATAATTTGTCCAGTTCCGGACGTGCGCTTTTTGAGCCGCTGGCAACGTCTTGATAGATCCGCTCGCACCCTGCCTTTGTCAGAGCATCGATCTGGAGGTCGGCGTTCTGATCCCGAGTACTCACCCGCGCATAGCCAATTTTCATCAAAAGTACCGTTTACTCAACAGAGAAATTGAAAATAGAACCTTGATTAACGATACCAGTATTTAAAACCATAATATGGGCTAACTCGGAGCTGGGCAGGTCTTCCGTTAAAGTTCTATAAAACGAGGGTTTTATCGAACCGTTGCGGCGCAGTGAGGATCGAGTGTATAAACACATAAACACCTAACATTGGAAAAAGTCATGAATACCACTCGCTGGAACGTCGCCGTCTCCACCGACACCGACCAATCGCTTCGCATGTTTCTGGCCAGCCAAGGCGGTGGCCGTAAGGGCGACCTGTCGCGCTTCATCGAAGAAGCGGTGCGGGCACACATCCTGGAGCTGAGCGCCGAACAGGCCAAGGTTTCCAATGCCCATCTGAGTGAGGCCGAACTGACCGAAGCGGTTGAAGAAGCGCTCGACTGGGCGCGTAAGCGCTGATGCGGGTTGTATTGGATACCAACATTCTGTTCAGTGCGCTGATCTCACCGCATGGGTCTCCTGATGCGATCTATCGGGCCTGGCGTTCAGCTCGCTTCGAGGTGGTGACTTCACGGGCACAGCTCGACGAAATTCGTCGCGCCAGTCGTTACCCCAAGCTTCAGGCCATCCTTCAGCCTGCCAAAGTGGGGGCCATGATCAATAACCTGCAACGCGCCGTGGTATTGGAGCGGTTGACCATTGAGGTTGAAGCCGATGATCCGGATGACTCTTTTCTGCTGGCCATGGCTTTGGCGGGCAATGCGGACTACCTAGTAACCGGTGATCGACGCGCAGGCCTCTTGCAGCGCGGACATATCGAACGCACGCGGATTGTCACCCCCGCCGTGTTCTGCGCCGAGGTACTGTGATCGATGCCGGTTGGTTTTCTGACTCAGGAGCAACGCGACGGCTTTGGTCGCTACATCGATGCGCCCAGCCGTGATGAACTGGAGCGCTACTTCCACCTGAGCGATGAAGACCGTGAAGCCGTCCAGGTACTACGGGGCAACCATAACCGCTTGGGCTATGCCGTTCTGCTGACTACCGTTCGCTTCGTCGGTGTTTTGCCGGACAAACCCACGGCTGTGCCGGTGGAAGTCCTGCTTGTGCTTTGTCGGCAATTGGCAATCGCCGACCCTGACTGTCTTGTACGTTATAGCGATCATCGTCGCTGGATACATGCGGCCGATATTCAAGAGCGCTATGGCTATCGCCACTTTACTGACCCAGGCATCGGCTTTCGTTTGAGCCGATGGCTGTATGCCCTTTGCTGGACTGGTACTGATCGTCCTGGCGTGCTGTTCGAACGAGCTACCTCATGGCTGCTCACACAGAAAGTCCTATTGCCCGGAATTTCCCAGTTAGAGCGCTTCATTGCCCAACTGCGTAGCCGGGTTGAAGAACGCCTCTGGTACACCTTGGGCCGCAGCGTGACCGAGGAGCAAAGACAGCACCTACAAGACTTGCTTCTGGTGGCCGAAGGCAACCGTAGTTCCCGACTGGATCAACTACGCTCCGGCCCGGTGATGGTCAGTGGCCCTGCACTGGTTCGGGCGCTGCGTCGGCTGGATGATGTACGCGGGTTGGGTATCGCCTTACCGGCAGCTGCGCATATCCCTCCCAGCCGCATTGCCGCCCTGGCTCGCTTTGCCAACACCGCGAAGGTCACGGCCATCAATCGACTGCCGGCGTCGCGCCGGTTGGCGACGTTGGTGGCATTCGCGGTTTCCTTGGAAGCCAGTGCGCACGACGATGCTCTGGAAGTTCTGGAAGCGCTACTGCGTGATATCTTCAACAACGCAGAGAAGGCTGACAAGAAGGCTCGGTTGCGTAGTCTAAAAGACCTGGATCGCTCGGCGGCAATGCTCGCCGCTGCGTGCAAGGTCGTGCTGGATAGCTCGATCAGCGATGACAATGTCCGTGCCCGGCTGTTCAACGACCTGCCACGTGTCACGCTGGAGAAAGCCCTGGAAGAGGTCAATGCGTTGATCCGTCCGGCCAACGATGTGTTTTACCTCGCTCTGGAGGAGCGCTACCGCAGCGTGCGCCGTTTCCTTCCTGACTTATTGAAACATATTCGCTTCGGCTTCAGCCCGGCGGGTAAGGGTGTGGCGGCTAGTTTGGACTGGTTGCAACTGAACTTGCCTCGCAGGAAGCCGGAGGATGACGTGCCGCAGGAGATCGTGGCCAAGGCTTGGCAGAACCACATCACTCGCGAAGATGGCTCCCTCGACATGGGCGCCTATGTCTTCTGCACGCTTGATGCACTACGCACGGCCCTACGCCGCCGCGATGTCTTTGTTGCACCCAGTTGGCGCTATGCCGACCCGCGTATCGGTCTGCTCGATGGTGCAGAATGGCTGTCGGCGCGACCGATCATCTGTCGCTCACTGGGCCTGACTGTGAACGCCAAAACCACCTTGGACGCCTTGTCTGCCGAGCTGGATGCGACTTGGTACGCAGTCGCCGCTCGCCTGCCCGACAATCCTGCGATCCAGTTGAGTGAGAATACAGAGGGCAAAACCGAGCTGTCCCTCGGAGCGCTGGAGAAGCTGGAAGAGCCCAACTCGTTGCTGCAACTGCGTGCAGCCGTGGCCGACTTGATGCCGCGTGTCGATTTGCCGGAAATCCTGTTAGAAATCGCCGCTCGTACCGGCTTCACTGAAGCCTTCACCCATGTGTCCGAACGCAATGCGCGGGCCGACAACTTGGTGACGAGTTTGTGCGCAGTGCTCTTGGGAGGAGCCTGTAACACCGGCCTGGAGCCCTTGACTCGCAACGACAACCAAGCGCTGCGCCGTGACCGAATGTCCTGGGTGAGCCAGAACTATCTCCGTGACGATACCCTGTCGGCAGCCAATGCCATTTTGGTGGCTGCGCAGAGTCAACTGGAGCTGGCTCAGGTCTGGGGCGGCGGCGAGGTGGCCTCCGCCGATGGCATGCGTTTTGTCGTACCTGTGCGTACCGTACATGCCGGCCCTAACCCGAAGTATTTCGGTACCGGCCGGGGCGTCACCTGGTACAACCTGATCTCCGACCAGTTTTCCGGTCTTAACGCCATTACGGTGCCCGGCACCCTGCGCGACAGCCTAGTATTGCTCGCGGTTGTGCTGGAACAACAGACCGAATTGCAGCCCACACAAATCATGACCGATACCGGTGCTTACAGCGATGTGGTGTTCGGGTTATTCCGTCTGCTCGGTTATCACTTCTGCCCGCGCCTGGCTGATGTCGGCGGTACCCGCTTCTGGCGCACCCGCCCGGACGCGGATTACGGCAAGCTCAACGGACTTGCTCGCCAGTCAGTCAAGCTCGACCTGATCGCCGAGCACTGGGATGACCTGTTGCGTTTGGCTGGCTCACTCAAACTTGGCCGAGTGCCGGCGACAGGCATCATGCGCACCCTACAAACGGGAGATCGTCCGACCCGTCTGGCCCAGGCGTTGGCAGAGTTCGGACGGATCGAGAAAACCCTGCATACGTTGACCTACATTGATGATGAGTCCAAGCGCCGCGCCACCCTGACCCAACTGAATCGCGGCGAAGGCCGACACAGCCTGGCTCGCGCCGTGTTCCATGGCAAACGAGGCGAGCTTCGCCAGCGCTACCGAGAAGGCCAGGAGGATCAACTCGGTGCCCTGGGCCTGGTGGTAAATATCATTGTGCTATGGAATACCCTCTACATGACGGCTGCCGTGGAGCGGTTAAAGCAGCACGGCTACCCGGTACAGGACGAAGACCTGGCTCGTTTGTCGCCGCTGATCTTCGAGCACATCAATATGTTGGGACGGTACTCCTTCGCGGTACCAGAAGAGGTCGCCCGAGGTGAGCTACGGCCACTGCGTAATCCAGACGACGATATTTAGGTGCGCAGGTCGAACTCAGTGGGCTATGTTGTCAGATAGCTTAGATGGGATTGACCACAGCATTTCTCAATAAGTAGAAACACTGTGGCTTAGAGAGTTATCTCAGCGCAGCAGCAATACAGGCATGGTGGCTGTTCGAAGCATCGTCGTAGTCGTGCTTCCTACCAAAAACTGCCTGATGCGTGAATGCCCATAGGCACCCATGACCAGCAGATCAATGCCGTGCTCTGTCTGATAATCGTGCAGAGCCGACTCCACCTCACCTTGTCTGATTTCAGCTTGGACTAGGAAGCCAGCCGAGAGAAGCATGCTTTGTGCTTTTCCCAGTGCCTCGTGATTGCTCACCGAATCTGCACCGACCGTAACAAGATGAATGGGCAAGTCTTTGCAAAGCGAACTGGCGGCAAACATTTGGATGGTTTTGTAGGCTGTGGAGCTGCCGTCAAATGCGAGCATCACCTTTTCGGGCTTTTTATAGCTGTTGGCTGTGATCAGGATAGGCCGGTGAATTGTTCGCACTACAGCTTCTATCTGGCTGCCAAGGCTGTGCGCGTTGCGTGAGTTGTCTTCACCCACTCTTCCTATCACCAACAGTCGAATATCCTCCTGAAGGTCGCTCAGACTTTCTACCAAGTGTCCGTGGCGCTGCTTCAGCTCAGGAAACGCAGCGCCGGAAATGACCGTTCGCTCCCTGGCCTTTTCCAGCATGTGTTGGCCCTGTTCCAGAGCGAGTCTGGCGCATTGGGCATCCAATGTAGCCAGCTCCTCCAGCAGATGCTCTCGACTGCCGAGACCAATATTTCCACTTAGGTCAGCTGCTGCTGGGTATTTCTCTTCATCCAATACGTGAAGCAAGGTAAGAGGCGCGTTGAGTCGCTGCGACGCCCATGCTGCGTAGTCGCAGACCGCCAATGAGGATTGTGAGTTATCAATACATGCCATTACGTGGGTCATTGTCGATCTCCTTAGTGGCTCATGAGCTTGTCGATGGCGCCAGGTTTGTCATGCACGCCAAAGCGGTCAACGATTGTGGCGCTGGCCTCATTTAGACCCAGCACTTCAACCTCGGCGCCCTCGCGACGGAACTTGATTACCACTTTATCCAGCGCGGCGACGGCGGTGATATCCCAGAAATGCGCCTGTGTCAGATCGATGGTGACCTTGTTGAGCGCTTCCTTGAAGTCAAAAACTTCGGTGAACTTGTCTGCCGAGCTGAAGAACACCTGGCCTACCACGCGGTAAGTCCGATGCGACTCCGTCTCTTCAAGACTGCTCTTGATATCGAGGTAATGTCCGACCTTGTTCGCAAAGAACAACGAAGCCAGCAGTACGCCGACCAACACGCCGTAAGCCAGATTATGCGTTGCCACGACCACCACAACGGTCGCGACCATGACGAGGTTGGTCGACAGTGGGTGCTCTTTCAGATTGCGCAAGGAATCCCAGCTAAAGGTGCCGATGGATACCATGATCATCACAGCAACCAATGCAGCCATCGGGATCTTGGAGAGCCATTCGCCGAGGAAAACGACCATCAGCAGCAAGAAAATGCCCGCGCACAATGTGGAGAGACGGGTACGTCCACCGGATTTCACGTTGATGATCGACTGGCCGATCATGGCGCAGCCTGCCATACCGCCGAGCATCCCGGCAGCGATGTTGGCAATGCCTTGACCCTTGCATTCACGGTTTTTGTTGCTGGTGGTATCGGTCAAATCGTCGACGATGGTCGCGGTCATCATGGACTCAAGCAGACCTACTACGGCCAAGGCGGCTGAGTACGGGAAGATGATGCGCAGAGTTTCAACGTTCAGCGGGACTTCAGGCCACAGGAAAATCGGCAGCGTGTCCGGCAGTTCGCCCATGTCACCCACAGTGCGGATATCCAGACCGAGGTAAATAGCAATGGCCGTCAGGGCCAGGATGCACACCAGCGGCGAGGGAATCAGCTTGCCGATCTTCGGTACATACGGAAACAGATAGATTATTCCGAGGCCCACTACGGTCATGGCGTAAACGTGCCAGGTCACGTTGGTCAATTCAGGTAACTGCGCCATGAAAATCAGAATCGCCAATGCATTCACAAAGCCTGTGACTACCGAGCGCGAAACAAAGCGCATCAGAGAGCCCAGTTTCAGGTATCCAGCGAGGATTTGAAGCGCCCCGCAGAGCAAGGTGGCTGCCAGCAAATACTGAAGCCCGTGATCTTTTACCAGGGTGACCATCAGCAGTGCCATCGCACCGGTAGCTGCCGAGATCATGCCGGGTCGACCGCCGACGAAGGCGATGACAGCACAGATACAGAAGGAGGCGTAGAGACCGACCTTGGGGTCGACGCCGGCAATGATAGAGAAAGCAATGGCCTCCGGGATCAGCGCGAGCGCGACCACGATCCCCGCGAGCACGTCTCCACGGACGTTGGAAAACCACGTTTGTTTGAGCGATTGCAGCATCAGAATATCCAAGGCAATGCACCACACGCACACCAGGCAGATGGCGAGCGCGTCGATACGAATTCAAGTTGTGAGGATTATTTGGCTGTGTGCCTTGGGTGTAAAAACCGGGCATACAGCAGTACGCGACCGCGAGCGAAACTAGCGGAAGCGAGATGTTGCGAGGGGGCGTAGCGCTAAGGCGGCGTAGGCTGCCAGTAGATCGTTTGGAGTACAGTCATGCTGGTGTTCCTGTAGCTCAAGAGGTATGGCTGAGCGATAAAGTATACAGTGAAGATATCGTCAAATGCGACCTGCTGCCTCGTTTGGGTCAGTTCTTCCAGCCGTGCTGATCTCCCTAGGGCAAGTCTTTCTAGATTAAACCGCGACGAACTCCGCTGTCAGGCAGTGTACACATGGTGGAGAGATCAATTCAGATCCTCCTGGGGTCGATAGAGAAATCGGAAAAAATCGTACGCTAAGCATTCGGCCTGTCAGGTTGAGGCCATAGAGATTGACGCCTTGGCGTCAGAAAATGCAGAAAGCGGCCCTAGTCTGACGCGGTGCCAGTGAACCGCCTGACGCCGAGTTGAAGCCGTAAACTCAGCAACCTTCGATCAACTCGCCGAACAGTTCCTTAACCTTTGCACGTGCCTCGACCAGCGCAACTTGGCCTTGCTCAGTGATCTCATAGACACGCCGTTCACGTCGCCCGGTGCGTTCGTGGCGTGAGGTCAAATAGCCCTTCTTTTCCAGCCCGTGCAGCATTGGGTATACCGTCCCGGCGCTCAGCTCGTAGCCGTGTCGTTGCAGTTCTTCGATGATTCCCAGTCCGAAGACGGGCTTCTCGGCTGCATGGTGAAGTATGTGCAGGCGGATCAACCCGCCGTACAGGTCTTTATCTGTCATTTTTCGTGCCTCACAGCGCGATACTCAACAGCCAACCCGCTGCACCGCTGCCGACGACAACTAGCCACGGCGGGAGCTTCCAGAACATCAGTGCGACAAGGGCGACCAGGGCCAAGACAAAGTCTTGCGGCTGAAATATGGCGCTAGTCCATACAGGGTGATAGAACGCGGCCAGCAGCAGGCCAACCACCGCCGCATTGACCCCAGCCAGCGCGGCTTGCATGCCTGTATTGCGACGCAGACGCTCCCAAAATGGCATGGCTCCCACAACCAGCAGAAAAGAGGGTGCGAAGATAGCCAGTAGGCACACAATACCGCCGACCCAGCCAGAGGGAGCGGTGCTCATCGAAGCACCAAGGAACGCGGCGAATGTGAACAATGGGCCGGGCACCGCTTGAGCCGCCCCGTACCCCGCGAGGAAGGATTCATTACTGACCCAGCCGGAGGACACCACTTCGGCTTGCAGCAGCGGCAACACAACGTGGCCACCACCGAACACTAGTGACCCCACACGATAGAAGGCGTCCACTACCACCATCGTTGGACTTGGCAGCAATTTTGCCAAGATCGGTAGGCCAATCAGCAGGGCAAAAAATAACGATAGCCAAAGTGCGCCGGCCCGGTGACTGACCGTGATAGGTAGTGGGTCGTGCTCAACAGTATGTGCTGGCTTGAACAATAGTCGGCCTATGATGCCTGCGGCAGCAATCACACCAACCTGCCCCCACGCGGACGGTACGAGCAGGACAGCACAGGCGGCAATCGCCATTATTGTGACTCTCAGCCCATCCGTACACAGGTTGCGCGCCATGCCCCATACCGCTTGGGCGACTACGGCAACGGCCACCACTTTTAGGCCATGCAACGCGCCCGGCGAAACGGAATCCCCATAGTTGGAAATGCCCAGCGCGAACAGGATTAAAGCTACGGCCGAAGGCAGCGTAAAGCCTGTCCAAGCAGCCAGCGCCCCGCTATATCCAGCCCGTGATAGCCCCAACGCTATGCCGACCTGGCTGCTTGCTGGGCCTGGAAGAAATTGGCACAGCGCCACTAAATCAGCATAGCTGCGTTCAGACAACCAGCGCCGTCGTGTGACGAACTCGTCACGGAAATAGCCTAAGTGCACGATGGGGCCGCCGAAGGAGGTCAATCCAAGTCGTAGAAAAATAAGAAAAACCGACCATGGGCTGCGGTCATCGGTGGAGGTATTAGTCATGCGTTGGCCTACCTGATTTTCCACAGATTAATCCATAATAATCGAACTTCGATAACGAAATTCGATTTTATAGCTGCCCAAAACGACTGGAGTACCGTGCAATTCGTACTGGGTGTCGCAATGCAAGTAATCGATGTTGTGCTAGCCGCTGGTTTTGTCTGCTAGCACAGTTCATTAGCAAAACACGCTTGGCCTTAGCGTACGATTTTTTCCGTTTTCTCTATTGCCCCCCTCCTGGTCACTCCGAATGCAAATAACTGGTCAAGAATGCAGCCGGCTGGTCAATAACGGCGCCAATGGGTGGTCAAGTTGCGCAATGGTTTTATCGAGTCGGATGCCTGGGAAGAGGGCTCTGAACGGAGCTAGTCGGGCTTACGTTGGTTTTTGGTTCCATTGCTCCCCAAACCCCATCTATTGATCTGCTGCGGCCGATCGTGGATGCCCAGACCGACAATGTTCTGCGCAGCCGGGTGTTGGCGATGGATGAGACGCCGATTAAAGCTGGCCACCAGGGTCGGGCAGGCCCACAAAAAGGCAAGATGAAATCCGGCTGGTTCTGGCCGTTATACGGCGATGCCGATGAAGTGGTGTTCACTTACTCGAACAGTCGAGGCCGAGCCCATATCGAGCAGGTACTGAACGAACAGTTCAGCGGAACTCTGATCAGTGACGGCTATGCTGCTTATGCCCGCTATGCCGCCGCACAGCAGAACATCATCCACGCGCAGTGCTGGGTGCACAGTCGTCGTTACTTCATTGAGGCGCAGAAGGACCACCCGATAACTGCCACCGAAGCCCTTCAGCAGATTGCCAAGCTATACACCAACGAAGAAGAGATCCGCGTCCAGCAACTGACCGGCGAAAAGAAACGCCAGTACCGGCTGCTCCACTCAAAGCCGGTGGTCAGCGACTTCTTCCAATGGTGCCGGGATCAACTGGCACAGGGCGGTCTGCTGCCCAGTGATTTATTGACCAAAGCACTGAACTACGTGCTCAGCCGTGAAGCCAGCCTGACCGTCTTCCTGGAAGACCCAGACGTCCAGCCAGACACCAACCACCTGGAACGGGCCCTGCGCCCCATTCCCATGGGACGCAAGAACTGGCTGTTCTGCTGGACTGAACTCGGCGCGGAACACGTGGGCATCATCCAGAGCCTGATCACTACGTGCAAACTGCACGACATCAACCCGTACACCTATCTGGTGGACGTGCTGCAGCGCATCAGTCAGCACCCGGCCAGCAAGGTCGCTGACCTGACGCCTCGGCTCTGGAAGACCCGGTTCGCCGATAATCCGTTACGCTCGCTGATCGATCCGCGCCATTCTGATCGACAGACCGCACAGCCAAAGGGCACCCTCCATGCGCATTGAAGACATGAGCATCGATCAGCTATTGGAGCTGAACCGAATGATCTGCCGGCGCATTGATGAACTGCAAGATCAAGAAAACCTGCAGGCGCTGAGTCGGCTGCACGTGGGGCTGAAGGTGACCTTCGAAAGCCGAACTGGCTTGACTATGGGGATCGTCACCAAGATCAACCGCAAGAGCGTGATCGTCCTGGCCGAGAACGGCACGAAACAGTACAAGGTCTCACCGGAATTGCTAAGGCCCCTTCGGGACGTAAAGTAAGTCCAGTACGTCGTGGAATGAACGCTTACGGTTTGGGTGAGCTCGGCCAGCGGATATCTAGGCCTTTTCTGCTAGCAAGTCAGCTGGCTTAGCTTCAACTGCACATGCTGGGATATAAGGTCATTCCGGCGAAGCTGCTCTGGCAACGAGATGACGAGCTTTGCCAGAGCAGCAAGTCGCGAATGTTACGCAGCCATGCGCTCGCATTCTTCAGCGCACTTCATGCACGCTTTGGCACACTCTTGGCAGTGATCCACTTGATGTTTCGCGCATTCCTCTCCGCATGCACGGCAGATCTTGGCGCAAAGGGCACAAAATTCTTTAGCGTAATCACTTTCGCGACTCATCAGTATGGCGGCCAACCTACAAATGTCCGCGCAGTCGCGGTCAAGCTCGATGCAGCGTGCCATCATTTTTACGTCATCCTCACGCAGGCAAGCAGAGGCGCACGTTTCGCACACAAGGGCACAGTTCGAACAAGCTTGGATACAGGAAGCGAACATTGAGTTTGTCATTGCGTTCTCCAGGGTTCGATAGTTGTATGTCGTCGGTGCCTACTGACCGATACGGCTCATCAGCCTGTTAGCAGGCACTGAATTATGACACGCTCCTACCGAGCCCGTTTCGAAAAACTTCATTACAATGTTGTAAGGTAAATCCAACCGCACCGGGGCTCTGCGGGCGCAGTTGGTGGCGATGTGGCAGTCAGTAGCTTGGCGGCCCAGGCCAAGATCAAATCACGGGAGCGAAAGCGTAAGGGCAGCCAGGAACCGGAGGACGATGAGCCGTTCTGATTTCATGGCGACGACGGCCTGCTACATGGCTGCGTGTGGCAGGTCTTAAACAACTGAACTGGGCTAGCGAAGGAGTGGGGGCAACAGCAGCTGCGCTGGTAGACTTATCCACAGTTGCTGGTAACAAAATCAGCAATCCGCCCTGGGTCAAATTTCAATCGGCAGGGTGGGTCAATTTTCCATCAGCGCCAACAATGATCAGCCCACCAGCAAGCTGGCCATGGGCAATTAGTAGCCCACCAGCTTTGACATAGGTCGTCCCGGTAATCTGGCCGGTGGTTTCTCTCTGATCGTTGACTATCAAATCGCCTTTGTGCTGCATACCGAGCCCTCGATTCAATGAAGCGAAGATCGCTTCACTCCTACAGCCCCGGCCCTACAGATGCAGGGCTAGAGCCTTGCCGTTTTCCATGATCAGTTTGAGGTGCCGACAGCGACCCAGCATTTGGCTCCGTCGTACTCATTGCCGCCTTCTGCAATGAAAACGTGACCGTCTTCGTCCACTGCATAAGCGCCAGGCTGCTCGTGACCCGCATCTCGCAAGCAGTTTTTCCAGCCGTAAACCTTGTCCTGAAAAACCAGCACAATGCCTCCTTGGCGCTCGGGATTGGCGTCACGGTATCGCCTAGCGGCGATCCGTACCCTGCTTAGTAGATCGACCATCACGTTTTCCTTAGCCATACGGCTTGAACTGCTCAGCCCAAATCTCGACCTTAGCGCATTGCCTACTCTTAGGTTCGCCTCAAGGTACCCTACAAGTCCTTCCGACATATCAAAAAAAAGCCCCCTTACGGGGGCTAGCTATAACGATGACTTAACAAGCTACCAGTTGCCTGGCCAACGCCATTTCAACCGAATCGCCATCCTGGTTCAGCGAATCGAGCCCAGACTCAGGCACGTCACCAGACGTGGATTGCGCTACTGCGATCTTCTTGGCCATCAGCTCCAGGCAAGCGATCTGCGATGTTTTGGCGTAGCCCAGAAACACCACCCGTACCGCCTGCTTTTGTCCGATCCGCCAAGACCGGCGCGCAGCCTGCTGTAGCGTGTAGACGTTCCAGCCCGTCTGCATGAAGCAGATGGTTGGAAAGTCCAGAAGATCCAAACCCGTCTTTACCAGCTCGGGATTTGTGATCAACACGTCAACGCCTTTATCCACCTGGTCGAGGATCCAGTCTTCACGGCGAGCCGTGTCTACCGATGCGCGCAACACCGCGACCTTCAAGCCGCCCTGTTCGAGGATGGCCTTCAATCGCGAGGTTGTGTCACGCGTTCCCGTGTATACCGAGTAGGCCAGAACCCTGCGCCCCTTGGCTTTTTCCTCCCGACAGAGCTCAAGCAGCTTTCGCTCCTTGGGCATCAGCTCTCCATCAGGAAAGATCGTTGGCACAAATGCCAACAGGGCCTTGGAGCGAGGATGCTTCACTGTTTCGGCCCGGAAACAACAGTCGGGCCATGCCAATAGGACGTTCAACACAACGCCTAGAAGCGTTGTGTCCCTACGAGCCAGTGCCTGTCTCAGTTCAGCTGTCAGGGTTGCAGCCAGCCTGGCGTATGCCGCGGCTTGCTCATCAGCCATGTCCACCTCGACGAACTCCTCATCGTAGGGTGGCAGCACGTTTCCACCGATGTCCTTGAGTTTCAGGAAAACGGTGAATGGCAGCACGTAGGGGATGTAAGCCGGAACCCCAGAAATTTCCGTCACCCTAGTTGGGTGGGCTCAACACTCGTGTCACCAGCTACCTTCTGGAGAATCGAGCTCGGCCATCCCTCCCTGGACGGGCATCGCTCGACGATGTTCAACGGCTCCCTCACGGGGCCGTCGTTTTGTGGGGGCTATTCCATCCACAAGTCGTCGAGGTTCTTGAAGTTCCAGAGCGTCGGGTCTTCGGGGCCAGTGATACTGTCCTTGCAACTCGTGGCCGCCAGGTCGATGGTCTGCATCGGGATCGGCTCTCTCGAGCGTAGCGAGAAGAACACGCGAACCTTGGGAGTCAGCAGTGATTCCATTCCCGGCTCAACGACAACGGCCAGACGCTGAGAGGACAGGCGAACCAAGGAGCCGACGGGGTAGATGCCCACGGCCTTGACGAAGGCGTGGAAGATGCGTTTGTCGAAATGGCCCTCCCACTTGGCCATCTGCCGCATCGCCGCGGACGGGTCCCACGGCTTTTTGTAGGCTCGCTCCGACGTCACGGCATCATAGACGTCGCAGATTGCGCCCATGCGGGCCAGGAGTGAAATGGCGTCACCGGCCAAGCGATCCGGGTAGCCGGTTCCGTCGATCTTCTCGTGATGGTGCAGGGCAATGTCCACCACCCCGGGCTCGGCCCCGCCTGCGCGCAGCATCTTTGCGCCCTCCACAGGGTGGCGCTTCATGATGGCGAACTCGGCATCGGTGAGCTTGCCTGGTTTGTTAAGCACTTCCAGCGGCATCGCGGCCTTGCCTAGGTCGTGCATCAGTCCGCCGATGCCAGCCAGGCGCGTTTGCTCCTCGTCTAGATCGAGATGCCGGGCCAGCGATAGCATCAGGGCGCAGACGGCAACCGAGTGCAGGTAGGTGTAATCGTCGTGCGTTTTGATGCGTGCGACGCTGATGAGGGCATGAGGTTGGCGCAGCACCGAGGCAGCGATTTCTCCGACCAGCGGCAACGTCGTGCTTGGGTCGACGGCCTTGCCAAGCCGGGCTTCCTGGAACATGTCCATGACTTGGGACTTGGCCGCAAGACAGAGTTTCCGTGCATAACACATTTCGCTCTCCATTGAGGTTGCGCCGTCACTTTTCTTGCTTAGTGGACTAGACGGCAGAGATTGCTCCTCCGACAATTCTCTGGGCTCTGGGCTCTGGGCTCTGGGCTCTGGGCTCTGGGCTCTGGGCTCTCTGGGCTCTCTGGGCTCTCTGGGCTCTCTGGGCTCTCTGGGTCGACTTGGCTTTTGGCCAAGTCGACCCAGACCTCCCCGACGCCACATTCTCGAATGGCAGAGAGATCCTGAGGCTCGGTCAGCAGGAAGCTGCCGCGCCAGAATGGGTGTCGAACCCAAGAGCCGGCGAGCTTGTGGATGTACATGCCGAGACGAAGCTCGGATACGGGAATGCGTTTTACCAACTTATTTTCCTTTCTGAGTTGGGTGGTTAGGCGTGCGCCGAGGCTGGCACCCAGCGGTAGAGCGGAGGTAAGGTCACGCCAAGATTCTTGGATCAGCCGGAACCGCCGAAATTTCCGTCAGCCGATCAACATGGCTTTGTCTCGCGCTCGGTCGATGCGTTCCTGCATCGCCTGCATGACTTCTTCGTGGGTGTACGACTTGGCGTTGGGGTCGTCGGCCTCTCGGAGAGCTTCCTCGACCTCGCGGGTCATCCGCGCATATTCTTCCGGCCACAGCGCTTGCTCCATGCGCAGCGACGCCTGCCCAAGCAGGTGCAGCAGGCCGAACAGCCGCATGTCATTGGTGGCGACGACGTGCTCTCGAATCCGCTCCTGGATCACCTCGCAGGCCCGATGCGCCTCTGGCGTCGCCGTGCCCTCGTAGCCGGCTGGGAGTTCTGCTTCTTCAGCGATTCGCGCCCAAGCGATAGCCAGCGCCTCGATGGTGGACAGGTTCATTTGCTCATCCACTTGCGCAGCAGACGCTTTTTCAGGGAGGCGCGCTCTTGCGGATTGCGTCCCTTGTGGTTGGCAATGCGATCCGCCGTGGCGGCCTGGCGCTTGATGGGCCAGTAGGAGCGGCCATCCTTACCCATCGACCAGACGTTGCTGACCTGGTTTTCCAGTAGAGGCAGATGGGCGCATAGAGCTTCCGGCGACGCGCTGGCCAGCGCGGTGCGCTCGTGGGTTCGCCAGCGCTGATGCCAGAGTTTCTTGTCCTCGCGCTCGCTACGGCAGGTCGTGTGCCCAACGATGGGCGTTTTGCGGCGGCTGCGGCTCATGATGTGGTTGTCTCCAAGAACATTCAGGACAGGCTTTCTGGGTAGAGCGCCGTCAACCGGGACAGGGTTTCTTGCACTTGTTCCAGCGAGGTCATCAGATGATCAACCTGATCCTGAAGATCCACGGCGAGATCAAATAGCTCAGCCACTCGGCTGCGTGATCCCTCGTTGAACGCGGCCATTGCCAGTTGATGCAGCTTCAACAGGTCGGTGCGCAGTTGCGGAGGTGCGCCGTCTGCGCTGTCATTCAAATCGCCGCGCAGCACGTCCACGGCATCGACTGCACGCAGCAGTGCCGTGGTATCGAAATTCTCGGGAGTCAGTTCGTCCCATTCGTCGTCGGTGATGCGGGCTGCCATCAGGAGGGCTCCGATTAAGCGGTTGCGAGCGTTAGATGCCCGATCGGCTCGGCTGCTGGCCGTACCTTGATTTCGATGTCGTAGCCGAGGCGATTCAGACAATCCATCAGCTTGCGTTCGGATAGATTGGTGAAGTCGCCGCGCATCATGCCCGACACCTTCGGTTGCGGGATGCCCATGCGTTTGGCCGCCGCTTGTTGAGTCAGCCCAAGGGCGCGCATGGCCCTCCTGATCTCGACCACCAGGCCGGTCTTGATCTTGAGCTTTTCAGCGTCAGGCAGTCCAAGGTCGGCAAAGACGTTGCCCGAGCTGCGCTGAACCTCGACGCCTTCAATGATTCGTTTTTGCATTTCGTAGCTCCTGTGCCAATACCTCGGCCACCTTCAGCCGAGCGCGGATGATGTCCATGTCGGCCTTTGGCGTGGCGATTCCGCTCTTGCTCTTCTTCTGGAAGCAGTGCAGGACGAACACCGCTTCCGCAAACTTGACCGTGTATACCGCTCGATAGGTGCCGCCGGCATCGTCTTCGACGACCTCCAGCACGCCGGCACCACCGAACCCCTTGAGCACCTTTGCTGCGTCATCCTGATCGCCTATCTGCGCCAACGAGAGCGCGTAACCGAAACGGCGACGCACGTCGGACGTGCAACGCCATCAAATCCTTGTGGCTGCTCGCGATCCATTCGAGCGGTTTTTCTTTGTTTGTCATGACGGAATTTTATACCTGTTCAGGTAATGATGTAAACGCGGCAACCTCAAGGAGGTGTCGTAAAACATTAGCGTACGATTTTTTCCGAATTCTGCGGGCACCCCTAAACCATGTTTTGTCGCGTATTCCCTCCCAGGCTGTGGATAGCCCGTCTATTAGGAACCGAGTTCCGTCTATTAGGAACCGAGTTCCGTCTATTAGGAACCGGCCACATCCGTAAGACCTTGATTTCAAAAGATAAAAAGCCGTTTTTTCCTCCTAAATCTTTTAAATCTTTTAAATCTTCTTAAAACCTCTCAGCCTGTGGGCAACTCGCAGCCCTGCAAGCAACATACAAGCCGCCGTTAGCGCCCTATGGGCGCGCCTACCCTTCGGTCGCTTCGCTCCCTTCGCCCCGCCGCTTCGCGTCGGCCTGTCGCGGCCTGCGCCCGCTCAAAAATGCCTGGCCTACGGCCAGCAACGTTTACCAAGGGCGCGGCAAGCCGCGCCGGCGTCAACCCAACCACCTCGAACTGAACCAAACCTATGCGCCGCCTGAAGGCTCGCTAAGGGTTGGACAGTATGGATCGAGGCGATCCGACCGCCTGTACTCATCCTGGACGACTGCCGCCGCCTGCAAGTCCGTAAGGGTTGAACGCCAAAGAGGGGGCGGGAGCGCTGCAACCGGAGCAGCGTCAGAGCCTCCAGAATCGCCCACACAACGCGGAAGCTGTCAGTCAGGGGGCAAGCCTACCTTAGCACCAGAAACGCGCCCAGGGGGCCGCAGGGGGCCGCAGGGGGCCGATTTTGGGGACGATAGAGAAATCGGGTAGGAGGCGGGGTCGCCCCCGCCGTCCTCCCACACCACCGTACATACGGTTCCGTATACGGCGGTTCCTGCCTACTGACAGACTGCGTCAGCGAGCTTGGTTCCGTTGATGTGTCGCCTGTGGTAACTAAGCGCCCAGACCGGCCCTCGGAGTTTCCGACTCCTACCTCCTGATGGTCTCGACCGCCGCTGTTCACGACGTTTCTGCCTTACGCTCCAACAGAGAGCACACCTGACTATCCACTCATGACAGGTTCAGCCCTTCATCGCTCCGGTTCCGAGCAACTACTACGGCCTCTGCTGACTTCTGTTCGCCCATCCCGCCACCTCTCGGTGCCGGTAGCACGTGGCAGGCCAAACAGATCTCCCAGGGTAATTCGCGCGCCCTTCCTGCTTATGCCTGTCGGATTTACGTCGTAGCGTTCCGTGCAAGTATCGGGCTTTGGCAATCGTTGCTACCTCACCCCGCTACGCCGCCTCTATCCGCTTCCTATACCTCAAATTGACACTGCGTATTCCAGAGAACGTGATGACGGAAGGTTGAACCTTCCGTCATAGCGCATCTGGTTTGGCCTCCCGTCAGCCAACCACGGGAAACACTGACTCGATCATTGGAGAATGGTCAGCTTGGCCTTGAGATCAATGGCTCTCGCGAAGTTGTGGTAATTCGGCGATGTTCGCTGCACCTGCGCGTGCAATGCTTTCAGCGCCGCCGAATCCGCCGACGACTCCATTTCGACCTCATACTCGACCTGGTCGTACCCTGGATTGATCCCAGGATCGATTCCAAGAAAACCTCTCAGATCGAGGCTTCCCTTCGTGCGGATAGTCAGCGATTGCAACTCGATGTTCATTGCCGCCGCATTTGCCGCGTAGGTTGCAGTCATGCATGCGTTCAACGCAGCCAGGATCAATTCTTGTGGATTAGCGGCCGTGTCGGTACCGAGCAATTCTGCCGGTTCGTCCGCGTCGATGACAAAGCCGCGCGCCAAGGCCGTGTCACCTAGTACGAGCGGCATGGTTCGCGCACGCGTCCGGGTGCCACCCTCCCAGGTTGTCACGACGCCGAACGTCGCGATGCCTGCGGCGGGCTTTGCTGCGACCTGATCTGCAAACTCACGCAATGCGCCGACGTTGATCCCGTTGCCGGGAGTTCCTTTAATGTTTGTGTTCATTTCTCGTTCCCCCATTATGTGTTACGCCCGGCCATCACGCCGCCGTCAACGTCCCAGATTGCGCCCGTCACCCATGCTGCCTTGTCCGACAACAGGAAGAGGATGACCTCGGCGACGTCTTGTGGCGTCCCAACCCTGCCGATTGGGTGGAAGCTGTTGAATCCCTGTAAGGCGCCATGAACCTCGGCCTTGGGTATGAATCCCTCGTAAATCGGCGTTTCGACAACCGCCGGAGAAACGGCATTGACCCTGATTTGTTTGGATGCCAGCTCCATCGCAAGGTGCTGGGTCAGCGAATGCAAACCTGCTTTTGCCATCGAATACGCGGACGACGGCGTAGCCGCAATCGCCTGCTTGCCCCACATCGAGCCGATGTTCACAATGGC
Organism: Pseudomonas sp. CCI1.1; assembly: GCF_034348165.1. Taxonomy (NCBI): domain Bacteria; kingdom Pseudomonadati; phylum Pseudomonadota; class Gammaproteobacteria; order Pseudomonadales; family Pseudomonadaceae; genus Pseudomonas; species Pseudomonas sp. CCI1.1. The sequence goes on along the minus strand of NZ_CP133780.1, from coordinate 1,156,443 downwards.
GCCGGGACGCTCGCTGGCCACGAGATTGGCCACGACTTTTTGTGTGATGAAGAAGAACGCTTTATTCAACGTCAAATATTGTTCGTAATCACTTTCCGTGTGCTCAAGAAACGCCTTCGGGAAGAACACCCCAGCCGCGTTGACCAGAAGATTGATGTCCTTGTGGTGTTCATCGATGGTATGCAGGAGTCGCTTCACATCTTCGGCTCGCGAGAGATCGGCAGTCAGGGCGGTCACGGTGCCCAACGACGACAGCGCCTTGCGGGCCTCTTCGGCCTTGTCTTCACGGTGACCGACGATGACGACGCTTCCGCCTTGCTCAAGAACCATGCGGGCAGTTTGCAGTCCCATCCCGCTAGTGCCGCCGATGACCAACAACTTCTTGCCATTAAATTCAGTACTCATAATAATCTCCTTAACTACCAACTAAATGGTAGGGTTGTGTTGCAAAAAAAGTGCCGACCTCAGGTCAACACGGTGGAAAGAAAAGTGTTTCCAACTTCGGCCGGTCCGCGTGACGACCGCATGCCACGGCCCACCATCATCGAGCCTTCCAACGCGCACAAGAATGCCTCTGCGAGAGCCTCTGGGGTGGAATTCGAGGTGATCAGCGCGGCACGCTGACCATCGGCAACGACAAGAGTCAACCAGTCGAGATTGACTTTAAAGAATCGCTCGACCTCGCTCACAACGGCGTCCGGCAGCGAGTCCGACTCGGCACCCAACATGCCGCAGACACAAAGGCGCCGGTCCTTGGCGAAGGTGCGTTCGAAAAGTGCCGCATACGCAGTTAGCCTGTCAGGCGCTTTCGCATGCTGCCCTTCGATGCTCAGCAACTCCTCACGAAACCGGTGCGTGTAGCGCTGTGCGACCACGGCCACGAGTTCACCCTTCTTGGGAAAGTGGTGGTGGATACTTGGTTTTTTGATGCCTACCAACTGGGCCACGTCGTCGTATGAGAAGCCGTTGTAGCCGTGCTGCTGTACCAACCCTTCAGCGGCATCGACCACCCGCTCGGCGGTCGGCGAGATTTCGGAGAAATGCTTCATGCAAGCGCCTCATTTGATTCGGCGACTGGCAGGTGGCCTGTCTTGACCAGGATGGTGCAGCCTGTATTGCTGAAGGGACGGTGAGCACTCAAATGCGGACTGCGCATCCATGTGCCGGTAGGGTAGCTTCCGAACTCATCCTCAAAGACGCCTTCCAACACATAGATTTCTTCACCGCCGTAGTGACGATGCGAATTGAATCGTGTCCCCGGGGCCCAGCGCACCAAAGCCGTATGTTGTGTGTCGAACTCAGAAAGTGGCATCACCGACAGACCCGGCACGAGGCCTGGAAACCAGGGGCCGTTACGGGTGTCGACCACGGTGCGTTGGCTGTCGGCTAGATCAAGATGGCGCAGCTTGACGAACAACGTGCAACCCGTCGCGGAGCTCGGTGCATGCGAAGAACCTGGTGGATTCTTGATGTAAGTCCCAGGCCCGAAGGTCCCGGATTCGTCGCTGAATTCGCCGTCCAGGACCAGAATCTCCTCGCCCAAGTCGTGCTTATGATTTTCAAAAGCGGAGCCCGGCGCGTATCGCACGATCGAGGTGGCACGCGCCACTTCGTCGCCATCACGCTCCAGTAACTGGCGTTGAATCCCGGTCGCTGGCGAATCGACCCACTGTAAGCTTGAAGGCTCGACGACAACACGCTGCGAAAGATCTGAATTGAGTTTCATGGCTTTATTTCATCTACCGACTACTTGGTAGGTAAGTTATAAGATCCCGATTTGTTTGTCAAATAGCTTTCGCCATTTTCTTTCATCCATTGAAAAAACAATGAATTGGTTACAAGAACTCGCGAAGCTTAGCGTACGATTTTTTCCGAATTCTCTATCGTCCCCGAGTACATCCACTGGCTGCTGGAAACCTGCACTGCGGGGAAGGTCGAACCCGAGTCGATCCTGAGTGAAGACGCCATCGACCTGCTCGCCACCAAGCTGCGCACACCATTGCAAATCCAACTGCACCTCAGCATGGCATTGGAAGCCGGCTACCTGACTGGCGAGAAACCGGTCTCGGCGGAGCTGGTGGAATCAGTGCTGTCGCGTCAACTGGATGATCTGGAACCGACCCTGACGCGCCACGGTTACCGCATCAAGGATCTGGTAGATCAGTTCGACGCCAGACCCAATGAGATCAAGGCGCTGTTTAGCAACGCGCTCGATCCGGCGCGCGCCGCTGAGCTGCGGGACAAGATGCTGGCAGCGGGGTTGCCGATCTGAGTCTGGGGGCTGAGGAGCAACGGATCAGAAAGTGCACTTAAGCCCTGCCCTCTCCTCTCAGCGCAATAGTCCAGGTACTCCAACTCTATCCTCTGCTTGATTCCGTACTTAACTACGGAGATAGAGTCGACTCGTGGGTAGAAAACCCGAGAGGAGGCTGTTATGAAATACCTAAGACTGCTACTGATAGTGGGTTCGACTCTGCTGTCATCCACCATATGGGCCGAGGGCGGGAGCGATCGTTCGATTGAGCGGGCCGCTTCTATGCACGACAAGGCTGAGGCGGCCTTGGTGGTGAAGATTGAGCAACAAGGGGCCACGGCGGCTAGCCGTGTCGAAGAGCAGCCCGCCTGTTCACCTGCAAGGTAGTACATGAGCGACCGCTCCACGCTCCGCTCGACCAGACTCAGCGTGAGTTTGTCCTGATAAGGCGTGAGCGTAAATGTCAGATTACCCATCTGTGGCCTCTGCAAGTGCTCCTTTGGCCATTCAGCGGTGCTCATTGAGCGCCGCTTTTTTTTAAGCTCCAGCCGACAAACAGGGGTGCCTTACGAAACTGCTGATCGTAGGTCAGCGCGGCTCTTTGTTCCTATGCAGCGAAACGATCAGCGGACAGGAGACAGTCCCGTGGCTCGCACAACAGTCGTGAACCAGTTGCTCCAAAACTGACTCGATCCGTCGCAGATCTGCGAGCTTGCCGCGCACGTCCTCGAGCTTCTGCTCGGCGAGCACGCGCGCTTCATCACAGTGAGCGCCGTCATCCAGCCTCAATAGCCCGGCCACTTCTTCGAGGCTAAAGCCCAGCCGTTGCGCGGATTTTACGAATTTCACCCGTGCGACATCCGCCTCGCCGTAGCGGCGAATGCTGCCGTAGGGCTTGTCCGGTTCGGGCAACAGCTCCTTGCGTTGATAGAACCGGATGGTTTCCACGTTGACCCCGGCCGCCTTGGCGAAGGCGCCGATGGTCAGGCTTTCCAAATTTTTTTTCATACCGCTTGATTCCGTACTTGACTACGGGATTAACCTTAAACCATCGATCAAATGCTCGAAAGGAGAAATGCATGTCTGAACCATCAAACGGGCGCGCCCCTCTTGTCGTCGGGGGGCTTGCTGCGATTCTCGCCTCGACTTGCTGTCTTGGGCCGTTGGTACTGATCGCACTGGGATTCAGCGGGGCCTGGATCGGCAACCTGACCGTGCTGGAACCTTATCGCCCGATCTTTATCGGCGGGGCGTTGATCGCGCTGTTTTTTGCCTACCGGCGCATTTTTCGACCCCAACAAGTTTGTAAGCCGGGCGATGTCTGCGCCATCCCTCAGGTACGCACCACCTACAAGCTGCTCTTCTGGGTGGTGACGGCATTGGCGCTGGTCGCGCTCGGCTTCCCCTACATCCTTCCCTTGTTCTACTGATCAGGAGTTCGCCATGAAAAAACTGCTCGCATCCTTCGCCCTTGCCACTCTCGTCGCCACACCTGTCTGGGCGGCCATCCAGACCGTTACCCTGTCGGTGCCCGGCATGACCTGCGCCGCCTGCCCGATTACGGTGAAGAAGGCGTTGACCAAGGTCGATGGCGTGACCAAGGCTGAGGTGAGCTTCGAGAACCGCGAGGCCACCGTCACCTTCGACGATACCAAGACCAATGCCCCGGCGCTGACCAAGGCGACCGAGGACGCCGGCTACCCGTCCAGCGTCAAGCAATAGGCGGGAGTTCCGATGGCAAATTCTTTCAATCTGTTCACGCGGATCGGTGACAAAGCCGGTTCTGTCGGCGTGCTGGTTTCCGCCATAGGTTGCGCCTCGTGTTTTCCCGCCCTTGCCAGCCTGGGGGCCGCGATCGGTCTGGGCTTTTTGAGCCAGTGGGAAGGCCTGTTCATCACCACGCTGCTGCCTCTTTTTGCTGGACTGGCTCTGCTCGTTAATGCCCTTGGCTGGCTCAATCATCGGCAGTGGCGACGGACTGCGCTCAGTCTGATCGGCCCTGTCCTGGTGCTGGCAGCGGTGTTTTTGATGCTGGCTCACGGCTGGCGGAGTGGCTGGTTGCTCTACATCGGCCTGGCTCTCATGTTTGGGGTGTCCATCTGGGATCTGGTGTCGCCCGCTCACCGCCGTTGCGTACCGAATGCCTGTCCGACGCCGCCAAAACCGTGATACCGCCACTAACCCCTCCGAGGAAACAAAGAATATGACCACCTTACGAATCCGCGGTATGACCTGCGCCTCCTGTGCCGAGCATGTCAGAGAGGCCTTGGAGCAAATTCCCGGTGTGCACCGGGCGGATGTCTCCTATGCCAGCGGCAAAGCCGAATTGAAGGCCGACGAGGGCGTAAGCCGAGAGCAAATGCAGGCCGCCGTCGAGGCTCTGGGGTATCGAGCGGCGTTCGAAGATTCCACGATACAAGCCCGTCCTGGCCTGCTCGACAAGGCGCGGGGCTGGTTGAGCGGCAGCATTGGCGCCGGGAAAGAAGACGGTAGGCTCCACATTGCGGTCATCGGCAGCGGTGGCGCGGCGATGGCGGCCGCGCTCAAGGCGGTGGAAGGCGGTGCCCGCGTTACCCTCATCGAGCGCGGTCTCATCGGCGGCACCTGCGTCAACGTGGGCTGCGTGCCCTCCAAGATCATGATTCGTGCCGCGCATGTGGCCCATCTGCGCCGCGAGAGTCCGTTCGACACTGGATTGTCCGCCACGACGCCGACGGTCCTGCGCGAGCGACTGCTCGCGCAGCAGCAAGGCCGTGTCGACGAACTGCGCCACGCCAAATACGAAGGTATTCTGGAGAGCACCCCAGCCATCAGCGTGCTGCGTGGCACCGCCCGTTTCCAGGACGGCCACACGCTCAGCGTGGAACTGGCCGAGGGGGGCGAGCGCATCGTAGCCTTCGACCGCTGCCTGGTCGCCACCGGCGCAAGCGCGGCCGTTCCGCCGATTCCCGGTCTCAAGGACACGCCCTACTGGACCTCGGACGAGGCGCTGGCGAGCGATACAGTCCCTAAGCGGCTCGCCGTGATCGGCGCCTCCGTAGTGGCGGTGGAACTGGCGCAGGCCTTCGCCCGGCTGGGTAGCGAGGTCACGATCCTGGCACGCAGTGCGATGTTCTTCCACGAAGACCCGGCCATCGGCGCGGCGGTGACGGAGGCCTTCCGTATGGAGGGCATCGAAGTGCTGGAGCAAACGCAAGCCAGCCAGGTGTCCCACGCCAACGGCGAGTTCGTACTGGCCACCAACCATGGTGAGTTACGTGCCGACAAACTGCTGATTGCCACCGGGCGCTTGCCGAACACCCAGGGCATGAATCTGGACGGCGCCGGCGTGAAGCTGGACGAGCGCGGTGGAATCCAGATCGATCAGGGTATGCGCACCAGCGCAGCGGATATCTATGCGGCCGGCGACTGCACCGACCAACCACAGTTCGTCTATGTGGCGGCGGCGGCGGGCACCCGCGCGGCAATCAACATGACCGGCGGCGAGGCAAAGCTCAATCTCGACGTCATGCCGGCCGTGGTGTTCACCGATCCGCAAGTGGCCACCGTCGGCTACAGCGAAGCCGAAGCGCAGCACGCCGGCCTCGAAACCGACAGCCGCACCTTGACCCTGGACAACGTGCCACGAGCGTTGGCTAACTTCGACACGCGGGGTTTCATCAAGTTGGTCGCCGAAGCGGGCTCCGGCCGGCTGCTGGGCGTGCAGGCGGTGACTCCGGAAGCGGGGGAAATCATCCAGACCGCCGCCATTGCCATCCGCGCCCGGATGACGGTGCAGGAACTGGCCGATCAGTTGTTCCCCTACCTGACGATGGTCGAGGGGCTGAAGCTCGCCGCACAGACCTTTAACAAGGACGTCAAACAATTGTCCTGCTGCGCCGGGTAATGAGAGAGGGAGGTTGAAACATGAGCAACACGGCAGGCGAACTCGGTAGGTGCGACAGCCTACGCAAGACATGGCAGGTGGTCAGCTTCTGGGGGCTGCCTGCCGTCGTGGCGACGATAGCGATTGTTCTGTCAGATCGACGCCCCGCGTTGTTCCTGGCAGCGGGCGCCGCGCTGGCCGTGATGGGCGGCGCCTGCCTGGTCAACGCCACGCGTTGTCACCGCCTTCACTGCTACATCACGGGGCCTTACTTCCTGTTGCTCGCGGTTGGTGCGCTACTGGCTTATGTGTTTGACCAAAACGGCGAGCATCTCTCCAGGCTTTGGCTGCTACTGGCTCTGGGTGCTGCACCGTTGCTCATCTGGCTACCTGAGCGCCTAGCCGGAAGGAAATATCTGAGCGCCCCAGTTTGCGGTGAAGATCGGGTGTGTCGGCGATGAATGCCTACTCCATATCCAGATTGGCCGAGGACGCGGGCGTTAGTGTCCATATCGTCCGAGATTATGTGCTGCGCGGCTTGCTGCAGCCCGCGCGGCGCACGGAAAGCGGTTACGGCATTTTCGATGAGCGGTCCCTGGCGCGGCTGTGCTTCGTGCGTGCCGCCTTCGAGTCCGGTATCGGGCTCGACGAATTGGCGCGGCTCTGTCGAGCGCTCGATGCGCACGATAGTACCGATGTGATCGGGTGTATCGAGCGCTTGCTTCGGCAAATCGCGACACGGCAGGCGGCTTTAGCCGCAGTGAAAACGGAGTTGGCCGGGCTGACCCATTGCGCCGTCGAAGGTCACGCCCATGCGTAACACCAACCAATCCGAATCAATCAAGATACCCCGCTGGCGCGCCTACACGTGGGGTGCGCTCGCCGCGCTCACTTGCCCCTGCCATTTGCCGGTGCTGGCATTGCTGCTTTCGGGGACTGCGGCCGGGGCCTTCGTCAGCGAACATTGGAGCCTCGCTGCGCTCGTGCTGGCGGTTCTCTTCATCCTCTTCCTGAGAGCGGCACTGCGGGCCTTTCGGGAGCGGCCGTGATCCGCTCAGACCACTGCGCGGTCTCCGCTGCCGAGTTGCGGCAGAGTTGGGAGCGCCGGGAATTCTTCTGCACTACCGGCCGCAGGTCGATCTGCGCACAGGTTCGATCACGGGTGCGGAAGCGTTACTAGGTTTTCTTGGACGACGGAGGAACCCCATCATGAACGCAAACAACACCCCTACCATCAGCTGCTGCGAATGTTGCAAGGACATTCCCCTTGACGCCGCGCTTACGCCGGAAGGTTCCGAGTACGTCGTGCACTTCTGTGGCCTGGAGTGCTATCAACGCTTTATGTCTCGCGCGGATAAGAGGGCGGCATTCGAGCCTGATAGCCCCTGCACACAAAAGGTCAGTACCCGTCACGACGACTAATTCGCTTTGCCTCTGGAAAGTGGCTCTGGTTAATTGCAGAAAGCGTGAGCCCACGATGATGGAATGCAAGCCGACGCATCTGAATGCAAGCTCACTCGCAGTGAATGTGAGCCCGGCTGCTCCGTCAGTTGCAGTTAATCTGAGCCGGGAATCGCATTGATTGCGAGCGCGGCCGATTTCAAACGCGAGCCGTTACACTTAGACGGCCATTCCTCGTGAGCGCTGGTCGGCGGCAGAGACAACAACAAAAATTTGGAGCGCTTAAAATGGTGAACGGTATCGAAATTGACTTCTTGCCCGTGGGGGAAGGTAAACACAGTGGCGACGCGATCGCAGTTCGTTGGCGCGAGGATGATCAATACAAAATCCTGATTTATGACGGTGGCACCAAGGCCTACGGCGCTGACCTGGTCGAGCATGTCAAAAAACACTTCAACTCGCATTACGTCGATTACGTGGTCAATTCGCATCCGGACAATGACCATGCGGGGGGATTGCTGCACGTCCTGGAGAACCTGACGGTAGGCCAACTGTGGATGCACCGCCCTTGGGCGTACAGCAACGAGATTCGCCATTATTTCCACGATGGTCGGATCACCAACGACAGCCTTGCCGAGCGCCTGAAGCAAAAAATGTCGGCCGCGAATGCCCTGGAAAAAGCCGCGCTGGAGCGAGACATTCCGATCCACGAACCGTTCGCCGGCAGCCAGATCGGGATTTTTACGGTGTTGTCACCCACCCGAGACCATTATGTCCACGGACTAGTCCCCCAGTTTGAAAAATCCCCTGAGCTCAAGAAAGAAGAGAGTACCGCGGCCTCTTTCTTCGACATGATCAAGGAAGCGGCCGGGTATGTTGCCGACCTGTGGGACAAGGAATATCTGCCCGATACGGTAACGACCTCGGCTGAAAATGAAAGCAGCGCAATCCTGTTTGCCACCGTCGGGAAAGGCGGTTACCTGCTGACCGGGGATGCGGGCATCGAGGCCCTGCGCGCCTGCGCGGACTTTGCCAGCAGCATTGGCATTGATTTGCCCCAGCGTGTCAGCTTTGTGCAGATTCCCCACCATGGCGGTCGGCACAACGTGTCCACCGAGACCTTGAATATGATCGTGGGCGAGCCGCTGCAGAACACTCCGGATCAACCCTCACGGACGGCCTATGTGTCAGCGGCCGCTAACGCCCCGCGGCACCCGAAGAAGGTTGTTACCAATGCATTCCTTCGTCGCGGCTTTCGCGTTGGCCAGACCAAGGGGCGGGCAATTTCTCATTTCACCCAGGGCACACCGAAGCGTGAAGGCTGGGGGCCGATCACCTATCTGCCGTTTTATGAGGAAGTCGAAGAATGACGGTCAGTACGGGGGCATCCATTGCCAAGGCCATCGGTCAGTTCTCCGATCCCTACGAACGACAGGCACGTCTGTACCCTGCGCTCCTGACCCTGTCGCCGGTGATCGTGCTGGTGTTCTCGCTGTACAGCGAGAAGCTCGGGGTGCTCAGCACATTGGTTTCCGCGTTGATCGTCTGCGGTCTGCTGTATCTGCTGGCTGATTTTGCCCGACGTGGCGGAAAAGCCAAGGAGCCCGCGCTGTGGAAGAAGTGGGGGGGCATGCCCAGTACCCAGGTATTGCGCCATCGGGAAAACACCACCTTCGACGTGGCCTCTCTCCAGCGTTATCACGCCATTCTTGCGAAGAAGATGGGCGCTCGCTTCCCCAACGCAGGTGAGGAAGCCGCCGATCCGCAAGCGGCGGACGCCCTCTATACTTCCGCGGGAAATATGCTGCGCAATGCCACACGTGATACCAAGCAATTCGGCCTGTTGTACAAGGACAACATCTCCTACGGCTTCCGCCGCAATGCTTTCGGATTGCGGTGTGTCGCGATCAGCCTGTGTTTGGGCAGTCTGGTCTGGGTGGGGGTTCGACACGGCCTGAATAGTTGGGTAATCCGCTTCCAGGCGGCGGCGACACCGGAATCGTTGCTCAATGGTGGGGAGCTGACATCGGTTGCAGTGTCGCTGGCCATGCTGTTTTTGTGGCTGAGGTATTTCACCGAACAGTCCGTACGTGAGGCTGCTTTCTCCTACGCACGCACTCTTGTCCTGACCTGCGAAGCCTGGGCGCCGAAGCCACGAGCGGCACGCGCCACTGCAGAAAAATCCGCATAGACCCGGGCACTCCCTTTAGCAGGGGGCGAAAGCCGCTTGCTAAAGCTGAGCAATGCCACAGACGTGTTGTCCCGACACAGGGCGCCGGCCCGGCAGCCTTCCCCCTTCCGGTTACAATCCGCGAACACCTGTCCCCTGCCCCAAGCGGAAAAAGCCGCCCCCCGCACCGGCCGTGCGGGTTTGCACTTGCACGCCCCGCGACACCGACAGTAGGTCTTGTTGGCGACCCGGATTAGAGTGGGAGCTGGAGCCGTGGATCCTTTTTAACATTGGCCTGCTCGAGGAGCTGCTGCAAACCTGCGATCCGGGCGATCCCAGGCGCGAAACGGCGATCCAGCTCCACTCAGCCATGTTGAGTTCAAGCATTGAGCATTAACACCGAGGTGATGCTGAAGCGAAACTACGCGGCTACAACCCCACACCACGCAGGGGGCGGCGTAGATCAAATGAATCGCTGCCGTGCCCAAAGGTGTGCAGACAGCAGGCCGACAACGGTCAGAATGTCCGAACGACAAAATGTCAAAAGCCGCACAAATATGTTGCAGCGGCCAAAGCCGTTGAGCGAGCATCCGGGCGTTTGTCCTGGCTTGGCCGAGACGGCCGCGAGCACATTCGATCCTGCATAAAATGGACGAAATGCCCTGGCTCGAGGCCGGGCCGGCAATGCGTTATTCGATGCCTTCCTCGGCAACCGAGGGTGTGAAATTCCGCATCTGATACATCATGTTCGCGTGCAAGCGGGCTGCTTCGTCGATGCTCAGCAAATCGATTCTGCCGTTGGGCAAACACCGCACTTGGGTAAGGCTTTCAGTGCCTCGTAGCCCTTTGGCAAAGTGTATAAGTCCCATGCGGCACTGTTCCGCCGAGTAGCCCACACGCGCTTCAAAATCCGCCCGCGTCAGCGGTGTCGCATAAGATGTCAGCATGTCATCGCCCTCTAAACATCGTGCAGAATTGCCCGCACATTCCCGTTGACTCGCAGCGCCCAGACGATGTTCCAGCCTGGAGGAAGCGCGAGTGCTCCCCGCTGTACGGCGAGCAGTGCGGCCTCGTATCGACGACTGCAGCCGGTGCCCGTAACGCTGCTGCCATCGCGCCAATGGTACCTGATGGTTGCAGAGGGGCTGGCCCCGATCAGTTGGGTGAAACTGTGAGTAGGCACCGCCGGACTGAGCGAGGCAAAGTACGCGACAACTGGCTGAGCCCTGACACTGATCGCCATTTGCTGATCAGGGGTATCGGGTGGCAGCTCCGTTGATTTAAATCCATAGCCTGAGCGATACGGCGTTTGTCTGGGATCAGGAGAAACCAGATGCGGGACAAGTTCAATGAACGCGGTTTCCCCTTCCAACTCCACGAAGCACTGGAGATCCAGAAACACCAAATCGTCGCAAGCGGGTCGATAGTCCTGCTCGTCACCATTTTCCAGTGCGGTCACGAGGCCAGAGAGCAATCGGTTACCGTCCTTGGGCGCGGCAATGGTGCTCGGATTGTAGGTGCGCAGCGCCGCTTCGATGGAGAGCAGCCTGTCCACAGGCATGGGGCGAAACAATGCCGCGTTCAAGGCATAGCGCAGTTTACCAGCCCAACGATCCGTGGAGAGATGGTCCGGCTCTCGAAAACTCTGCGCAGTTTTCATTTCCAGCTGCTGTGCCATATCAATAGAGAGCGGTCGACAGGTATCGGCTAGCACCGTGCCAAGCTGCGTCAGCGACGCTTCCGTGAGGGCACCGAGCTCTGCCAGTGTATGCCAGAGTTCGTGGAGCTCCTGTGGAAAGAACTCAGGTACTGCAGGCGACTGGGCAGACGCTGGAACAGGGCCGTCAGCGCAACTTGCGCGCATCGCCGACGCCACGCTAGCTGCAGTCGCGCAGCCCTGCTCACTCGCCCGCTGGGCGATACGCAGAAGCGTGGCAAACCGTGCTACGTGACGACATTCTGCTACAACCTCAGCGATGATGAGGTGTGGTGCTAAGCGTTGCCACAACACCGCCGGATTGCGGCAGGACAGCACGTCGAGAACGGCAGCAGCGATGTCCGCCCGGTTGCGCGGATCCATTGAAAAGGCAAGTTTCACCACTTGGGCAAACCAGGTGTCATCCCTTGAGGACAGCCAGAGCAGCATGGCCGCGCCGCTGTCGCGGCGTTCCCAGACCGGATGATCAAGGGTCCAGAGCAACAGTTCAAAAAGCGCTTCGTTGGCCTCGATCTCGCAGCGGTCAAGGTAGTCGAACGCTTCAGTCGACGCCTCTCCCACCATTTGTCCGACATGCTCAATGGCGATGTCAAGCAAGGCAACCTGTTGTGGCGCCGCTACCTTGTTGGCCACGACGTCAATGAGGTGCGATGCGATGCGCCATCGCTGCACGTGGCGCTCCTCGAGCAACAGCGGGCCATAAAGACGGGCCAACTCGTTGCCGTCTTGTACCTCGGCGATGATCAGCCGCTCCGCCGCGGTACCGGTATGGTTGTTCGACCAGATGGACCATCCTCCCGCTTGGAGGTTGCGCAGGACTTCGATACAGGCGTTGACTGCCGCGTTCGAATTACCTCGGCGCAGGAGCGAGCGCGCCGCCGCTAGATCTTTGCGGGCCTGCTCTTCAACCGACACTTTGCCGAACAGACCTGGGCGGTAGAGCTCGTCCGCAAGGGAATCAACCTGATCTGGCTGTATCTCAGGGCTACCCGTCGCTTTTTCTGCCGCCCGAGGTTGCTCAGACTCAAAACCAAACATGGAGGCGAGTTGCGCAAGGCGCTCCTGCCCTACGCGCGCCTCGGTCTCTTCCAGCAAGCGGGCAAGGTCAGCGTTGATAGCGGCGGACAAGGGGAGGACCGACTCCCTCAACAGCATCCACGCCCGTTCAGCGCGCATGCCTTGAACCAGGACCCGGATTCGCCGTGTCGCCCAGGCCACATCGTCTGGCTCAACTTCCAGTGCAGTGATAATGAGCGCGTACTCTCGTCCCCAGTCGCCCAGGTGTCGCTCATCACCATGCAGGTACACCTCAAGCAGCGCCCAGCGCAGCCGCCAGTCCGCCTTGCTCGGCACCTGGCGAAGCAAGGCGAGCATGGCCGCCTGCTCCTCCAGCGCGCCGCCCGGGAATCGCATGCCAACCAGCGGTGATACCCTGTCCAGATCACCGGCCGCCGCTTGTGCCAATAGTTGCGCCAGCGACCCGCAAGACTGATGCTTGAAATACTGAACGGCACCAGCGTACAACGAACGCCGGCAGAGTTGAGAGATGAAGCTGCCCTTGTCTGCCCGAACATACCGCTGAAACGTCATATCCCCGCTGGCTCGTTCCAGGTAAGCCGCAATTTGTGCCTGCGCTGTCGGGGGCACCTTCAGCTCGATCGGGAGGGATTCAAGCGTACTGGACATCAGGGACAACTGATCCTCCTTGTACCAGCTTGGGCCCATCGAAAAACGCAGTGCCAACTGATACGTTTGGAAGGCCTGTTCGGTCGCGTCCAATCGCGTCAGCAGGGGGACAATGCGCAATAGCTCGGGTATCAGCTCGTATCGGTTCTCGACATTTGCCGCGACGTAGTCTCGCCAGCGGATGATCAGGTTGAAGAGCGCGTCCGCCGTGTCCACCGTTAACTCGGCGCTGACGAACTGCTCCGCGACACCCGCGAGCGCCTGGCGGAAACCTTCGTTGTAGAGGCCGAACTGGTGATCAAACGCCGCTTCAAGCACCTGAATGAACACACCTGACCGCTGGGGAAAGCAGTCCAGTATCAGTTTTGCTAAACGCTCGTACAGAACAGGGATGATGGTCTCCGGAATGCTGTAGGCGCCTTGCCACAGGATCCGAGAAGCGAGGGGGATGGCCCAAGCCGGTAAAATCACATCAGTTACGCAGGACCATACCTGATCAACAGTGGCGTGATCCGCCTCGGCCGTGGCCCTGCGCGCGGTACCATCAGCCCAGGCGATGGCCGCAGCAATCGAGCGCAATGGGCCTTCCCAGTCATGCGGCTGGACCGGGTGGACCACCGGCTGTAGCTGGGTGTCATCGAGGAAATACCGGGCACGCAGCTGCCGATACGACTCGTGGAAACCCTCCCGATCGGGGTCGGCACGGTTGGTTTTATACAAGGCCAGCGGTTGCGGGGTGTCGGCAATGCCCACTGTGCACCTTCGTACCAGCGGCCGAGTGGCCCCCGCCTCAATCAGCGTATCGACAACGACGACGCGCAGATCCTGGGGTTGCTGTAGTGTCTGGCTGACCGCTTCCAAATCCTCCAACAGCAAGTTGATACTCTCCCGGGCCAGGCGAACACCATACAGACGGGAGTTCATTTCGGCGAAGACCAGCGTGTGGAGCAGCGAGTGCAGGATCTGCTCGGGATCGGTGTTAGGGAGTTTGAGCTGCAGGAGCGACGTAAACTGTCCGCGCAGACAAAGCAGCGCGCCGCTCAGGTTACCTGTGAGCTGTAACAGAACTTCATTTTGCTCTTCGACGGAAAACGGACTATGCGGGGCGCGCACGAATTGATGCACGATCGCGTTAAGGAAGCGCTTCACTGGCGGCTGTCCACCCGCTGCTACGGCTAAAGCAAAGCCGTGCAAGCGCAGTTGGATCGTCTCGATGAGCCGATCAGTCTCGATGCTACCCTCGGATTGCCACTGTTCAAATACCGCATTCAGCGACAGCTGAACCTTATCCAGCAGGATTTGCGCTTCGCGCTGGCGGCCCTTGCGCGTCAGCGCATGGACGACTGTAAACGCTTCGTGCGCGCTCACAATCACGCGACCATTGCGAATGACATGGCGCAGTGCTTCATCGGTTTTGTCGAGCGCCAGCAGAGCCAGCGCCACCCGCTCGGCTGACTGGGTAAACAGGGTGTCGTAGCGAAAGGTCAATCGTTGTGACAGCAGCAGCAAACGGACCATGTCGGTGGCCATACCGATACGCGTCGCGGCGGCGAGCGCATGATCGATGTCGCCAAGGAGTACATCGGGCTCTGAGCCCAGCACAACGGCGGCGTCCACCCATGTTTGCTGACATTCTCCGATGGCCAGCAGTTGCGCCTGCTTTCCACCCAGCAGGCCGTGATAGACCCTGTTCAGCTGTCCGTAGTCGCCACTCTCCGCAGTGACGCAGAAAGTCGCCAGCCGCTCCTGCAGGCGCTGGTTCATGGCTGAGGTCTTGTGCGCCACAAACTCCGAAAAGGATGGATGATAGATCTCGGTGTTACCCGTTCGAGAAAGCAAGTGCTGGATCCGGGCCAGTGTGGCGATGTAGACGGCACTCTCGGCGGGCAGCAGCATGACGGTCAGGTCTGCTGTGGAAATCCCCCAACGGAGCCGGGCAATGATCCCCAGCAGATTGACCGCGTCGGGGTCCGGCAGGAGTTGTCCCCAGAGCGTCTCGTAATAATCCTGAATGGCGCCACTGAAGGCGGGCAATCGAGCAATATCGGCTTCGCTAGCGCCACCGTTCACCAGATCCGCCAGGTAATGGAGGTACAGCGGGTGGCCCACGGCCCGCTCACACAGCAGGGCCACCAGCGTCGACGTCGCTACGCCCGGGTCGAGCAACTCGATGCACAACGCGTGCTGACTGTCGTGATCAAGGGCCGGCAGGGTCAAGCGCCCCGCGCTCTGCAGCAGGGGGCCGATGCTGCTGGCATGCGCTTCCAAGCCAACCCCGGTAATGACGATCACGAGCCCGCGAGGCAAAACCGAGGGAAGTAAGCCGACAAAACGCTGCAGACTATCCGTGCTCACCCCGACAGCTTCGTTCAGGCCGTCGATAAACAGCACCCCGACCTTGTCGGCAGCGGCGTGCCGATGGGCCAGCGCGTTGAGCACTTCATGGGTCTGCTGGATCAGATCAGGGTAGGACAGCTCCCGCAACCTGGCCGGCTTCCCGCTCACTTGCAGCGACAATAACGAGTTGATCCAGTCAAAGAATACTTCCGGCTGAGCCTGGTGCGCGGGCGTTATTCCTCGACCTCGCTCCGAAAGCGCGTACACCCCGAGCACTTCGAGTGGCTGGGTGCGCGGTGCAAACTGCCTGCAGTAGGTCGACTTGCCAATACCGTGCGCGCCCTCCACCCAGAGGTAACCGCCGTTCAGGCTCGCCAGGCGGCTTTCAAAAAGCTCGTCAAACTCCGGGCGAGCGCCATGCGGCGCGCTCTGCTCGGCGTCGACAAGGAGTTCAGGCAGCACGCCGTGGGCCTCAAGGAATGGACGCAACTGGTCGATGCTCAGCGCAGCGAGCGCCGTGTCGACATTCAGCCGCAGCATGCCGCGACAAACGCGGCCGGTCATGAGCGCCGCGCCTGACAGGCCTTGATAATCGGAGAGGTGGGATCCTGGAGCGACCGACAGGTCGAGGTCCACTCCGTGCACCCGTTCGCTCAATATCTGCTGGACTTCACCGTTGAGGGCATGACCAATATCAACCTTGGTCGTCGGATAGCCGAACGCGTACCACTTTGCACCCACCCGGGGCAGGCTGCCGTCCAGTGGAATCGGCTCAATGTCCAAGGGCGCAGGCAGGCGCAGCAGGCATACATCGAGATCGTCGTCCAGCGCTTCAACCACCACAGCATACTGAGTCGCAGCAGTACCAGTCCCGAAGCGGGCTGTGAGGGGGCCGCCTGCCGCCGCAGTGGCTTTCACGCAATGCAGCGCCGTTAGCACGAGCGAGGGTGTAATCAGCCAACCGGTCCCTACATCCTCGCTACCGATAATCATGCAGGTGGCTTGTTTGACAGCTTCATCCATCACAGCTGGGCTTCTCCAAGGTCAATCCATTCGCCTTCAACCACGTGAACGCTAAAACGCGCTCCGGATTTCGATGAGTAGTTGCGCAACCGTCGTGAGGCTGCGGTTTCATAGTTGAAATACAGCGTGCGTTCGAAAGACGCTGGCCGGTCGACGATTTCTTTCAGTACTTCGAAATGCGGATGACCATGCCTTCCCTTGCCATTGGTGGAAATCAGAAAGCATGGGGCGTCCACCAAAGCCAACAGCTCCACACTGGTGTTGTGATAACTCCCATGGTGAGCGATCTTGATGGCGTCAAACAACAAGGGCCCCGACTCTGGCTGCCGGCATTTCAGTTCTTCGACCATGTCTTCGGCCCAGGCATCACCTAACAACAGCACGGTTGACCGCCCCGCCGTCAACAACAGTGCAATGGAACTGCCATTGGCAATCCACGTGTCGGCTTTGTACACCTGCGCCAACGACAGCTCCTGATTTGCAGCAATCGGTTGAATGCCCGCAGAAACTGGTTGTTGAGCAGCATGGGCACACCACATCTCATAGGCATCGTCCACCAGATCGCTGCTTTGCGCTGCACCTCGATAGCCGAACTTCTGCATGTCTTTGAGCCAGAAGGTGCGAAGACTTTCCAGCCGCGCGACACTAGGGCCCAGCACGGCAAGCTGTACTGTATGCGGCAGGTCGAGTGTCGCGCAGCGGCGGTCTATGCAGCGAGATCCGTCACCGAAATTCCAGTGATAACCCTGGCTTCTGAGGAGATTGGCTAGCGAGCTGCCCTGGCGCGCACTGATCGGATCGGCCGCCTGCTCGGGAGGTATGGGGAAACCTCGTCGCTTTATGGCTTCAAGCACCGTGGCATCTTCAGTCAGGCTTGGCCCGGTGGCAGGGCACGGTAAGGAGCGCAGACTGTTATGCCAGACCTCGTCGACGTCGATGCCTCGGTTGCCGGGACCGCCATTGGTCGAAAAGAAGGTCAGCAGCCCACCGATGTGATCGGCGTCGATATGGGTGCATACCACCAGGCTGAGACGCCCGCCCTGTCGTGACAATTCCGCCAGATCCTGAGCGATGTAGTCGGTGTAGGTACTGGCATACCCGCCATCAATCAGCAAGTGATTGCCATTGGCATTGACCAGAAACGCATCACCTTTATTTGCCGGATACATCTTCAGTTTCAGCATACTGCCCAACAGACGTCCGATTAGGGCTGCACAGTCTAAGGGACGGCGGCTGGCAAGGCGAAGAATTCGCGCCCCAACACTTCACCCTTTCTTGATTCTGGGCTTGCGCGGGTTCGGCGCCTGCTGCTGGGCCAGTTGCTGCTCCAGCGTGTCAGCACGCGCCTGTTGGGCCACGGCCGTATGCCGCACTGCGTCAAGCGCTTGCTGCGTGGCATGCAGGCGGCCTTCAAGCGCTTGCAGCTGTTGCTCGCCCTGCTCCGCTGCCACTTCGGCCCGCGCTTGCTGAGCGGCTGCCTGTCGCTGCGTCTCGCTCAAGGCATGACGGTCTTGCTCCAATCGTTGCTGCAGTTGGTCGAGCTGGCGCTGTAGCTCTCGGCGTTCAACCTGATGTGTCTTGCTCTCCTCGCGTGCCCGATCAATTTCGCGGTAGCCACGGTCCTCGACGCCCCGCACGTAGGCATCCTGCTCCAGCCGTGCGTGCTCGGCCTGGTGCTGGGTGTCGTGCAGCTCGGCTTGCAGAGCCTGCAACTGCTGTTGCAAGGCGTCGCGGTCCAGTTGCAAGGCGCCACGTTGTTGCTGCAGGTCCTCGATCTGCGCCCGGCGCTGGGCCAGCAGTTGGTCCAAATCAGCCAACCGAGTTTCTGCTGTCTGCCGCCCAGCCAGAGCCTCTGCCGTCTGCTGCCGAAACTGCGCCGCATCCTGGCGCGCCTGGCCTTCAATCACGGCCACGCGCTCGCGCTCGGCGGCCAGCACCTGGCGATGCTGGTCCAGGGACTGCTCGGCGACGCCTTGCGCCAGATGAATCGCCTGCTGCCAGATGGCAACAAAGGCCTGCGCCACTTCGGCTGGCAACGCTGGCAGACGTGTCTCACCGTTCAGCCGTTCGGCCAGGCGCGCCCACCATTGATCGAGCAGGCCGCCAACCCGCGCCGGGCTGCCGCGCCCGAGTTCCAGGCGCACGCGTTCGACCGTTGGCCGTTCGCCGCGAGCCAACACCGCGTCCGCGGCAGCAAATACCTCGTTTTCTGGCACCCCTACTGCCATGGACTATCTCCCGGTATATTAGGTCTGATAATAGAATGTTATACGACATTATAAAATCGAAACTCAATTAATAATACGTTGAACGTAATGAATAATACAGATGCCCGCACCGACATCATTCTTGGACTATTTGCCCATTTTTTAGCTATAAGAACTGTCTTAAGACACAAAGCCTGGACTTTTTGTCGTGTCAGGATAGCGTTCGTGTAATTTTCGTCGGATGCGTCACAAGGAATGGACTTTTAGTCGTGAGTAACTTCGCTGCAGCTGCCGGCAGCAATACGATTTTGTGAGAACACCTCGCTTATCCGATCGCGCAACCGAATCAGTCCTACATCAGGCGGACGGTAACTGAGGAGCTGGGAGTAATAACTTGAACGGGGGACTTCGGCAAGCATCAGAATTGAGAGATGAGGTTCACTAGCCTGTTGGCGCCAACGCCAAATTGCCCCACGTGTTGACGCAAGTCTGACCCACCTCCAATCTGCCAAAATTCAGCAAAGGCAATGTTTTTGCGAGGAGACGAATGGGGCAGCCACATATCGGCAACTGGGTCAATTCGACTTCGGCTCCAACACCGAGGTGGCGTAAGCTATAACCTCCCCACTTTTTACTACCGCAACTCTGGTATTGGTAAATCCTGCATCAACCGCAATATAGAAACTCATGATAGATACGCCACCAATTAAATGTAATGAATTCTTGATTCAAGCCTAAACAGTCAAGAAGGATCAAGCAAAGTCGGTGAAAGCAAACCATTAGGGACAACGGGGCGCCCTTCACGCCGATTGAGTTGAATAGCATCGGCTTGCGTATAATCACTCCGGATAAATTTTCCACACAGATGCCGGAAGCGATCAGGCCTAATAGCGTCCGCGCTCCTAACTATATAACCCTCACTCTGCGGTGAGCACTGCTCACGCCAGGCCTCGTGTATTGCCTGTTGCTCAAACACCCCATCATATAGCACAGGGACAGTAGAGACTCCCAGTCGCGAGAACAGTTGCACTGAATCATCCCACGACAAGCACTCATCAAGTGCCGTCCAAGCAGAAAAACTGAGAAAATAACTTTCCAGATCGCGATATTCTATAGCGTGACGTGCAAACAAATACTCTCCACAGACCCTGACGCCCGTAGGGATACGAATGGATAATTGATTCAAAAACTCTCTTAACCAATTCCGACTAGGATGAGATGGGCCGTCGACACTCCGACCATGAAAATAGTCGCGATAAATCGTAATATTCTCGCCGTCCATTTTCTCGGTAACGATGACTCTTTTGCCGTGTAGCGCCTTCGTGTCGGTCATTATTCTATCGCCCTCGGAGACCGCATCCACCCAAGGAAGAAGGAATGTGCGAGGGTATTTTGCCCATTGTACAAAGCTATCGCTCTTCCCCGTTTTCGCCAAAATATCCTGGACGTCCGAAGCATGAAAGAGCTCACCTCTGACTCGCTCCCCACTGCTGAGAATCTGATTTCCCCAACGATCATAAGTGAAGGTTTGATAGCACTGCGCGGGCACGAGTATCGAGTCAATACGGGCTAAACTTCTTAATTCAGCGGGATGAAACAATCCATTTTTTACGGCGGCCGCATGGGTGGCGCATAGAGACACCCAATTGTGGGCATCAAATGTAAATGTGTCCCAAAGACGAAGATCGAGTATAGAACACACCTCATCTGCCGTGCCTTCGCAGACGACGCACCTTTGATTGTCACGTGCAAGAACGACGCCTTGCTTATCCGGGGATAAATACATGCCATTCATACTTCACTAGGCCCTGCCATTGAATTGGAAACCACAGATGAGCGGCGTTGACCTTCAGACTCAACAAAACGCCCATCACTGTAATGAAATACTCGATTTGCCGCCGTCAGTGGTTGTTGGTGATGCGAAACAATAATTCGAGTGATATCAAGCGCTGTTAGTCGCTCAGTAAAATGACGTTCTCGCGTCGGATCCAGGTGACTTGTCGCCTCGTCGAGAAATAGAAATTTAGGACGTCTATAAAGTGCACGAGCAAGCAAAATCCTCTGTCGTTGACCCGACGACAAAATCGAGCCACTGTCCTTTATCTTTGTCTGCAAACCTTCAGAAAGCTTTACAACGTCATCGTAAATATCTACGGCACGAGCCACCTCGATGACGTACTCCATATCATAGTACTTTTCGAAGAAAGTAATATTTTCGAGAATACTTCCTGTGAACAGACGATCTTCCTGCATCACTGTCGCCAAATTTGACCTATAGTCTGCTGGACTCAGCTTATGTAAGTCACACCCTGCGATCAAGATCTGCCCTCTTTGCGGCACTGCCAGCCCTAGCATAAGGCGTAGCAACGTTGTCTTTCCACAACCCGACGGCCCCGTAAATGCAACACACTCCCCGGGGTGGATTTTCAACGAAAAATCTTCTAACACGTGGGTTCTGCTGCCAGGATGACTGAAATAAACATTACGAAATTCAATACTTGCAGAGCCGCCCTGAATATCAAAGCTATCCTCTTTCGCGACCGACGCCTCGGGCTCGTGTAAAGCGATGTCCGCCACCTTGTCACGATGTCCATCAAGCAAGGCTATCTCGGCCAACTTATTAGTTAACGTGAAGGAGCGATTAAGAAAAAGCTCGTTATAGGCTAGAAACACTATTAGTTGAGCAATAGTGATCGTTTGCTGCATCGTCATCCAGGCACCTAGCGCTATAACTATTACCCGCTCGATAGCCATCAGCGCTGTAAAATTCGTTCTCAAACTTGCCTCAACCTCTTGGTAACTTCTATCTCCATCAAACAGTTGAGAAACGTGCGCCAACCAGCCCTCCAGCCGGTTGTTCTCTCTCTGGAATAGCTTAACAGACTGGATACCCGAAATAGTTTCCCAAATGTGAGACTGCTGGACGACTGAATATTGGGAACGTTCATGCTCCGCCTTTCTCTGCCGTTTTAAACAGCGCCAACGCAGGATGATGTAGAACAGTAGGGCTGCCGCAGGCAATCCTGCTAACTGAGGAACAATAACGACCAGGACCAGTGCAGTAACCAATGCCATCAAACCGTCAAGAGCACCTTCGATAAAACCGACCGCCAGGGTACGCTGTATGTGCGCAACTGACCAAAACTTGGAGGCGACATCTCCTACTGAGCGTTGCTCAAAAAAACTGATCGGTAAACGGACAAGGTGCGTAAAGAGGTTGCTCAGCCAGCGCAAGTTTATGCGCTGGCTAAACTTTATCAACGCTTGGCTGCGAACATCGTGTAACAACATCTGCAACGCAACCAGTATAAAAAAAAATATAGCAGAGGTGGCCAAAAGTGGCCCATCTACGGCCGGCAGTACTCGATCAAGAACTAACTTCATGAACAGAGGAGACACAATCAAGCATAGTTCAATCCCTACCGCCAACACTCCAATACGGATTGTGGCCCCTGTCAAATCACCTAGATTCCCGGTTAGCCTGCTCAATGGGACCCTTACTTTTTTAGGCGGACGCGTATAGCCCATAGGCGAAACCTTTACGACGACACCGGAAAATATCTTCGCCAAATCGTCCCATTTAATATGCTCCGCCTCCGAACCTGACGATGTAACGAACATCGCACCCTGTTTACCGCGAGCAACCATCACGATGAAGCGACCATCAATCTGCCGAACCAATGTCGGCGACTGAAGTAAAGGCAATTCATCCAGTACTGCATTATGAGACTGAGCCACCAATCCACGCTGGCGTGCCTTTTCGTACACACCTTCTGCCTTTTCACCAACCGAATCCGGAGTGACATGATTCATTTCACAGCGATAATGTTCTGCAATAAAATCCAAACACCAGTCAACGTCATCCTGAATGGCCACTTTTTGCGCGCAAAAATGTATATTTGTATATTCATTGCTTCGCATATTAATTATCACTTCCTAACGAAAATCGAATAAACCCAATCAACAATCCATTCGTTGGCGATTTCAATATTGGCATCAACCGGCGTGCCTGCTGGAATAGGGAGATCAAGACCATCTTGACGAATAGCCTGCACATCCGGATGTACGATCACCCGATAGAACCCACGAATCGCTGGACGCTCATGACCATTTGCATCAGTTTGAACGGGCGCCCCTGAAATACTCGTTATGTTTCCCGTCTGAATTCCATATTTTTGATAGGGAAATGCCGCGTAGCGAAGTTTGACGTGCTGACCAACCTCCAAGCGAGCGGTGGCTTCAGCGGGTACATTAAGGCGTACAGATATTTTTGCGCCTTCGGGCGCCACCATAAAGAGGCTGTCACCACGGTTGACATATTGCCCTAGCCGAACACTAGAGACGACAACACGCCCCCCCACCCCTGCCGTAACCAGAGAGTTACTCTGAAACTTAGCTAGCTCGATCGCCTGGTTAGTTTTCTCGAGTTCCATTTGAAAGGACAGTTTATCGCTATTGGCCTGCTGCTCGAAATCAGCACTCTCCACGCGCAACTCTACATTCTGACGTTCTAGTTGCTGAACCTGTTGAGTCGCGGTAAGTACCCGTGACTGCAGTGTCGTGAAATCAGAGAGCTTTTCAGAAACGACCGTATGCGACACAAACCCCTCACGCTCTAGCTCGCGGTAACGCTCAATCATGTCCTTTGCTTGAACCACAGCAGGCTCCAACGACTTCAAGCCGATGCGGGCTTCATCGGTCTGATGATCGTTCATCCTCAACCGTTCGCTTAACCACTGCTTTTTCTGAGTTAAGCGAGAGTCTACTTGCTTAATTTTCTCTAAGATGAGATCCCGTTGTTGTCGCAATATCTCGATCGTCATTTTACTGAAGTCGTTGCCGTCTGCCCCTAACCGCTGCGGCGCCACTTCAGCCAGCGCTGTGTTGGCATTGATGCTGGAGCCCTCCTCAGTTATTAACCGAATAATCGTTCCGCTTTGTTCGGCAACAACAGAAACATATCCTCCTTCAGGTTCAGCTACTCCCGTGGCGACCGCCGTCTCGGTATACTCTCCGAAGATGATCACCGCCGCTAAAGCGCTTATTAGAAAAAAGATCACCGCACTTTTCTTACTCATATTTCTCTTGTCCCGCGCATAAAACGCGACACCCAAAGTTGCCGAGTAGGCTTAAATTTTTTTAGCCGAGCAGTAATGCACTGTATCAGCTGTATCAGCTATGCGTTTTTGGGTTTCGGGAGAAGGCGTAAAACCTTTATTCCGGTGAAATTGGATTCAGCATACTCCTGCACCGTGCGCAGACGAGACATGTCCATCGCAAAGTAGGTATCCGAGTCTTTTTTGATAATGTATTCGTCACCTGCATAGGCGCCACAGAAGTCGACACCCAGCTGTTCGCAACGCCGGTCATCGTCATAGAAAATGCCGGTATGTGAAGGTCGAGCTTCGTTCGTAGCGTGCTCACGTCGAGCAAAATGTCTGGAGGAGTGAATAAAGTATGCG
The DNA here is from genome assembly GCF_034348165.1 of Pseudomonas sp. CCI1.1. NCBI lineage: Bacteria > Pseudomonadati > Pseudomonadota > Gammaproteobacteria > Pseudomonadales > Pseudomonadaceae > Pseudomonas > Pseudomonas sp. CCI1.1. The sequence continues at coordinate 1,132,321 of NZ_CP133780.1, read as the reverse complement.
GCGCCGGCTTGCTTCTTTACAATCCCAAGATGCCTGACCAAGATATGACGAAGATCCCCTTGCGCTGTTGTAGGATCCTTAGCAAATACAATAATGTCGCCATCTTGAAGCAGTTTGACATCCATTTTTTGCAAATCTACGGCACGAATGAATGTGTGACTGATGGCGCGCTCGCCACGTACAGGTGCTACAAGCTGCTCACGAAAATCAAAAGCCGCGGGTCGACGAATGACACGAAGATCGACTGCCATCGGAATAATGCATTCCGCCGTTACAAGTGTTGAGGTGACGTCGGTAAGCCAACCTTGCTCGATCGCCCGTTCGAGCAACGACTCCTCAACAAAGTGAAGAAATGAACCTGAAGCCGCATGACGACCTGACGCGGCCTCAACGTCGGGTACATCGTAACGCAGCACTTTAAGTTGCCTTACGAATTGCTCGAATGAGTCCGCGCGGCTCAGAGCAATGACAACGTAAATAAAAGTGATGCAATCCAGATTGGCCAAGTTCACGCGCAACATGTCCTCCGAAAGGATAGGAAGGTTGCTTTCAAACTCAAACGGCGTACCAATTAACCGCTCAGCCCAAACCGCCAATCGCTGACCTGGAGGCAATTCGGAGAATTCAAAGAGCAGGTCTTCGATCTCTTGCCGACTAATGAGATCACCCAGCGAAACGGCGCATGGGATACCGCCAATAACCTCTTGTAAATGAGAATTAGAAGACAAGTCGACCTCCTTGCAACTGGGCGTTATGGCCGTATGGCCAGGCATAGTTATCTCGCCCATGACCAAAACCCGCGCCTCTCACTACACGAACACCTAGAGGTTGTAATAAATTCTCCATCAATTCGTCCGCCGTGTAGTCAGCACCGGCCGGTAAATAGCACCGTACATATTCGCCCAGCACGATAGCTTTAACCCCGTCCAGAGCACCGCTGTCACGCAATTGAAGGACCATGCGATCCAAGCGAAACGCATGTTCTGTAACATCCTCAAGCATGAGAATGGCTCCTCGAGTGTTGATTTGCTGAGGAGTGCCGCACATGCTCGCGAGCATTGTCAGATTTCCACCTATCAGCTTCCCTTCAAGCGCGGCCTGGTTTGATGAGCTCACAGGCATTTCGCCATGAAAGTTACCAGTCAAAATATGCCGTACACGGGCTCTCGTTTCATCGGTCACGCCAGATGCTAGCGTATCAATCATCGGCCCGTGTACAAGCCGCGTATGCCCCTGGAGAGACAAGTAATGCAGCAGTGCTGTCGCATCTGAACAACCAATGACTATCCGATCATCATTCATACCCACAGGCAAGGCCTTGAGACAATGCTGAACCCCAAATCCTCCTCGAGCAATCCATACCACATCGATGCCGGTGGTTTCGAAGGCCCATCGCAAATCGGCGGAGCGCTGATCGTTATCTCCCGCCATATATCGCCACTTTGCTCCGACGTGAGGGCCGGTTATAACTTCATGCCCCCAACTACGTATAAGAGACAGTCCTTGCTCCAGGCCCGCTGGATCAGGTATCCCCGCAGGAGAGATGACCGCTATCGTAAGACGTTTATGGCTCATAATCATTTTTCTCTGGCAATCGAAGTACGGCTGACAATACCGTACTGTCCTCTAGCAAACACTCTTTCAGCGATGCAGGCACACCTGATTCAAGTGCGTATGCAGTGCGGGTACCAACAGCGAATGTAGCCGCATTTTTTTTACGGCGTCGACGCAAGCCGACACCAAGTTGCGCGCACCGTTGTTCGGTGTCATAGAAGACGTTGACGCCGGACTTGCCTTCGGGCAAATGTTCATAGTCTATTACGGATTGCAATACATACGCCTGGGTACGATCCACGAATAGGATCCCCACGTCATATGTCTGATGTGAGGTATTTGCGCGGTTTCTAAAAACAGCAATGTCTCCCGTACACAAACCAAGACTCGAATTTCCCTCAGCAAGGTCAGACTTTTCATCTAGGTCGCCTGCGATCAGAACCAACATGTTGCGCTCTATCGCTTGTTGCAATATTGACATAGTGTTGCGCCGCTGATCATCTGCGAGAGCCCTAGCGCGCAACGCTTGAAAACGCCGAACAAATGATGTCATGTCCTTGGCATCGGCCATCGCAATCGCTATCGCTGCAAGCGCTTCAGAGTCTAGTGCGCCGAGAGATAGAGATAAGCTGGTATCACCGGCCGAAAATCCAGATGACTTTAGACTGACAGGCGTCCCCATAAATGACTCCGCCGCCAGCCATAGGCGATTACCGCTCCCAGAGCGCACACTATTCACGCTTGCAATACGGGCAGCAAGAGAATCTCTTGTCCAGACTCCAAGTTCCAAGCGAACAGAAATGTCCCCGACGTGGAGGCTATCTGCTGAAGGTCGAGATATCACGACAGGGGAAGCAACGGCCGAGCGACGAACACATGCAGACATTTGCTCCATCCGGGTGTTTTGACGCAACTCCTTGAGCGGAATCCGGGCCCCAAGATCTTGCTGGATTCGCCAGGAGAGTTGCGTCAGAAGTAAAGAATACCCCCCCATTAACATAAAGTCGTCTTTCCAACTCAATGGCCGAAGACGGAGCAAGTCATACCAAATGTCGGCGAGACGATGATCTACATCATCGAACGGTCGTTGCTCTACCAACGCCTCTGAAATCTGAGCCTGCTCATTCAGATTCGTTCTTTGAGTATCGATAGCCATCGTACGCATCACGGCCGTCGGAAAGTGCCCCTCTGGTAATTTATCACCCTCTTCGTCAATTTTTTCTATCAGGGTGTAGAAGTCCGACGCAAGCGTGGCGATCGTTTCCTGTTTAAAGGCATCGACTTCGTATTCGAAATGTCCTGTGAATACGTCTCCACGGTCAGAAATGTTCAGCATCAGAGGAAATTTTGCCCGCCCATTGAAAACATTTAAATTTGGGGCGAACCGTCCACCTGCTTGATGAGCAACAGCTATTGACCGCGGTTGAAATTGTAAATACGCATTGATGAGATCCTCGCCTAAAGCTGGATTGGATTTTCGTGCCTGCTCCACAAGGCGCTCATACGTAAATGCACTATGATCAAAGGCATCGAGAAGCTGCTCGCGCACATGCGCTGCCATGCTATTGATTGTCGCGCCCGCTCCAAAATCAATACGGATTGCTAATGTGTTGATAAAACACCCTAATGCTCGACCAAAACGCCGCTGCTCACGGAAAGCTGTCGTCGTGCCCAGCAATAACTGGCGTCCCCCCGACACCGAGTGCAGCAAGATCGACCAGATGCACAGTATGCCGCCGAACTCGGTCAACCGATGCCGACGACACCACGCACGAAATCGATTCACGGCAGAAGGTGGTAATTCGATGGGGTACTCTGCACCACGCCGGTCGCGTCTCGGATCTGTTGGAGCGCAGAGATAGGGAAGTTCTAGCATGGGGAACTCGCCTATGAGTTGCTGATGCCAATACTCGACTAACCGCTGGCGGTCACGCTCGAACCTAGATCGCTCAAAATCAACGTACTCCCGGTATTGTGTTGCTACGGGTAACTGTTCATGACGTTCTCCGTTGCATGCTCGATATAAAACGTCGAGTTCTTCACAGAGCGTATTTATCGTTCGCTGGTCAACAGCAATGTGATGGGTCAAGAGAATCAAGAGATAATCTGACGGCCCCAAAGACCAAAGAAACGCACGAAAAACGGCACCATGTTCAAGATCAATATGTAATGACGCAATTTCCGCGCCCAACACTTCGCAGCGCTTGAGGCGTTGTTCCTCGGGGACCTCAATACTTCCCATCCACTCCAAATTCCATTTTTCGGGTGGAGAGACTTTTTGCCAAGCCACGCCTGCGACGATGGGATAGCTCGTGCGAAGGATTTCATGGCGCGCTACCAGTTGGCGTAATGATTCTGCAAGAACGTCTTGGTTCAAGTCGAAGCTCAGCCGCATTGCCAAAGTAACGTTATAGTGTGGATCATCCGGCGACAATTGAGACATATACCACATGCGCTTTTGGGCAGCTGAAGTAGGATACAAACCAGCAACCGGGATCGTCGCATTATCCGTCGCCATCGTCCGGAGAGAGTGCGGAGTCATTTCGGAGAGGTCACCGCTGTACATTCAACTTAGCCTGCATTGAAGCCACCTCGACAAGTGAAGGCAGTACGTGCTCTCGAGGAACACCAAAGTCGACCAGACATGCAATCTCGTCCACGCCAATTTCTTTTAGTGATCGAGCCATCGCTTCACAGTGAGACGGTGTCCCAATAAGTGAGCCGCCGTTCAGATAACGGCCCACTGCATGGTCGACCAGGGCGCCGCGATCGGCTGCAGCCAAACCACGCACTCTCTCGTAGCTTACTCGCGCGGAAGCAAAGTCCAGATGCGTATCCAGATATTCATAGAGAGCCCCTGCGCCGATCTGCGCTACAACCGTCGGATCTTGATGCACAAAGGTGTGCAACATGACCGTGACTCGCCCAGGACGGCCATTAAGCGCTTTGCGATAGATGGCAATGCGTTGACGCAACCCATCAAGGTCCAATGACAACATTGCAGTCAATACGTTGGATCCGCTGGCACCTGCACTCTCAAAACTCGACTCGCTGTCGGCAGCAGTAATCCACACAGGAAGCTCGCTTTGAACAGGCCGCGGTAGCACGGTGACGTTCTCATTTTCCCCTAAGCCGTTTATTCCGTTATAAGGCTCACCACGCCACATTGCGCGCAACACTCGAGTGCTGTCCGCGAAATGCTCTCGTCGTTTTTCATAACGCGTCGGATTGAGCACGAAATCGGTTGGATGAAAGCCCGGGGCAAGAGCCAGGCCTATGCGTCCATTAGAAATATTGTCGACAACGGACCACTGCTCTGCGATTTCGACTGGATTATGCAGCGGCAACACAATGCTGCCGGCTCTGATTTTTACGCGATGTGTTATAGCCGCAATCGCACTGGCTAACACAGCGGGAGCTGGGAAGAGCCCGCCGAATCGGTGAAAGTGCCTCTCTGGAATCCATATCGCCTCAAAATCGCTTTCATCGGCCAAGCGAGCGGCATCGAGTACAAGCCCATATAAGTTTGGCTGTGCGTGCTGAGAGGTCTCTCCAGAGAAGAAAAACACACTGAATCGCGGGAGGTGCTCGTGGACAGCATTTCCCATTGAGTCTGTATGTGCAGTTGCTGCAAGACCAAACTCAACAGGTCTAGCAGGTGAGGCAAGCGCTGAAGAGGTGATCGTGTCGACCGATAAAGCGCCGTCCATCTCTTCGCTATTCCGCACTAACAGCAATTCAAGCGAGCGGATTGTTGGCTCATGCAAGAACTCACGCAGGGAGATGCGCACTTCGGCTACGCCATTGACACGCTCAAGTACATCGAGTGCGGTAAGCGAGCATCCACCCAGTTCGAAAAAGTTAGTGTCTATATCAATGTCTTCAAGCTGAAGCGCATCGCAAAACGCCTGCTTCGCATAAGCTCGCATTTCTGCAGGGACCGGCTTGGAAACTTGAGTCAATTCGGAGGGTGCGGTAACCGCGGTCGCTTGCTGCACACGAACCATAGCAGGCGGATAGTAGGCCCTTCTCCGGTCCTCAAGTAGCTCGCTTGCATAATCATGTGCTTGCTGCCCTTCAAAGACTAATGGCCAATTGATAGTGGCGCCTAAACACCATGCTTGCCCGATGGCGCGTGTCATGTGCGCCGATGCCCGTTGATCAACTGTGTCAATGAAGTGGATATGAGGCGTCTCAATCGACAAGCTCACCTTAGTCGCTATCGCACCAACAATGACGTGCATCACACTGCCCGTCTCAGACATTAAGGTCCCCACAGCATCATCATCCTCTTCGAACACCACGTGCCAGAAATCACTGTTGTGCAGGTCATCTGACGAGGTATGCCGCGCAAGAGTTGCGGAGTACCAACTGATACCCTCGCGTATTTGTGCCATTTCCAGCGCGTCTTGGAGTTCGCTGGCAGATTCGGCCAACACCAATGCGGCTGCAACGTCCAAGGTTAATGCACCGCTTACGCAAGCAGCCGCGGCCTCACCGAAACCATAACCAGCGACTCGAAGAACAGGAACGCCCATTGCCGCCAGAGTGCGAGCAAGGGCGACTTGTACACAGAGACCCGCCAAACGATCTTGCGATGGCAGAGCAGTCGTATGTTCCCCCACCGTATTCGCAGTACCTTCGGAGCGCCCTACTCTTGAAACGATTGCCGCTAGATTGCGCCGGAAAACGGGGAAGCATCGGCTGAGATCACGGGCAACAGCTGCGGCCCCTCGCAGTTCACCGAAAACAAACAGAGTGCCAAGCCGCTCGCGTTCGACCAGTGAGAAAGCGACTACGGTGGTTGGATCAATTACTCGAACTGCATCGACAGAAGAAACGAAGATAGCGGCGCGCGCGCCTACTCCATTGCTATGGCTCGCCAAGGTAAAAGCCACATCAACGTAACGTAGACCAAGCGTTGCAGCGCGCTTGCATAACGATGCGTATCGAGCACGCAAAGTCTTTTCGTCAGTGCTGACTAAGGGCACAACCACCGGCCACGCATCACTCTCCAATGGATTCGACTGGCTGCGGTCCTCTGGTTGACTTTGAATGATCAGATGGGCATTTGTTCCCCCGAGGCCGAACGAGCTGATAGCAGCAGTAAGGGCTCCCACACTCGTCCAGGGAACAACCTTTTCTGCAAAAGAGAACTGTTCCTGGTGGCGGCGACTCTCGTCATGCAATCGCTCAAACGCTGCTTGCGGCACTATTTTCCGATGCTGCAACTGCAGGATAAGCTTGATCATCCCCGCGATTCCGGCAGCCGCATCAAGATGTCCGATGTTGGCTTTTACGCTACCTAGATAGACACGATGCTCAGGGCTATCGTCCAAGTGCAGCGCCTCGGATAGCGCAGCCAGTTCGATCGCATCTCCGACAGCGGTCCCGGTCCCGTGAGTTTCAACATAAGAAATGTCGCTCACCGACACCGTGGACCTCTCGAACGCTTGGCGAATAACTCGAACCTGGCCTTGCGTCGAAGGTGTCGAGAAGCCCATGCGATGACGGCCATCATTATTTACTGCACTGCCACAGATAACAGCGCGTATGGCTCGCTCAGCGGCCTGTGCGTCCGATAACCGTTGCAAGACCAGAATACCGACACCTTCACCGCGAACCGTGCCTGATGCACCCGCGTCGAAAGGTCGACATTGGCCGTCACGGGACATAATTCCATCCGGCACATATTTGTATCCGACATGTTGCGGCCACCCAATTGCAACGCCGCCGACGATTGCAAGGTCGCATTCACCCGCATGTAAAGCCTGGCATGCCAGGTGAACCGCAACGAGAGAGCTGGAGCACGCCGTCTGCACTGTCAGTGCAGCGCCCTCCGCACCAAGCCGATAGGCTACGCTTGTCGCCAGGTGAGCTGCACCGTTGAGTACATCAGCGCTGAATGAAGCAATCTCGCTTGCACCCGATAGGCAAGCTGTTCTGTATTCGTTATGGCTTTGCGCGGCAAATACGGCTGTACGCGTAAGATCTCGGCCGTCGATGCCAGCATCCTGTAGAGCAAGTCTGGCGCATTCGAGAAACTGCCTGTGCTGGGGATCGGTAAGAGCTGCCTCAGCCGGAGACATTCCGAACGAAGCCGGGTCGAACATTAGCGCGTCGTCCAAAAGGCCTCGGTACGGGACATAATCTGGATGGTCCAGATCTGAAGGTGCGACGCCATCGGCGATCATGGCCTCACGCTCTAGGCGCTGAATCGTGACCTTGCCCGAGCAGAGGTTTTCCCAAAAAGCGGCAGGAGAATTTGCACCGGGGAATCGACACCACATTCCAACTACTGCAATTTTGTTTTGCGAACTGTCCATAGTCATTTCTAATTCGAATAGTTAACTTGCTTATTGATTTGAGCCCCGCGCGAGACGAGGAGCGCCACCTGGGAGGGAACTGTCGAGTGCCTGAAAAGATCGGCGATACTGACCGTGACCCCTAGCCTTTCAACTAAGCGCCGCCGTAACCCGAGCATCAGTAATGAGTGCCCTCCGACATCAAAGAATGTCGCAGTTGCTGGGATGTGATTGGTGTGTTTTAGAAGCTCGCGCCAAATCTGCCGTACGCAGCCACCCAAATCAGAGCTGTCAGTCACTTCAACGGTACGGTTCACCTTCACCCTGGATAGCAAGTCCTGCGTATCGAGCTTGCCGGAAATGTGGCGCGGAATTGCGTCTATAACTTCAGTCATTCCGGGCACCCATCCAGCGGGCAAACGCTCACGGAGCCACAGATCCAGTTCAGATGTCTGCAACACATATCCACTTTTTGGTTTCACGAACGCGACCAGTTCGTCTTGCGGGTTGCTTTCCTCACCGGGGACAACAAGAAGCTCTACCTCCTGAACCCCCGGGTAGCTGTATATAACTTTTTCAACGCCTGACGGCTCGATCCGTATGCCACGGATCTTTAATTGAGAGTCGATACGCCCGTAATATTCGAGTTCTCCCTGCTCGTTCCAGCGCACAAGATCGCCTGTACGATAAGCTCGGGCGTCTGTACCTTCTGCGAACGGTACCGTACAAAATCCATTAGCCGTGGTCTGTCCCAAATAACCAATACCGACACAATCACCCGATACCACCAACTCGCCGACAGCACCACGTGGGAGGAGCCAGCCGTCCTTACCGGTCACATAGGCTTGTACGTTGGGCAGTGGTCGTCCAATGGGAACAATGGCGCCTGTGTCGCCAGATATCTCATGATAAATGCATCCGATTGTGGCCTCGGTCGGGCCATAAAGATTGACAATTCTGGCGGCTGGCAAGAGTGCTGAAAGGCGACGCGCTGTTTCAGCGCGAAGGCGCTCCGCTCCGAGTATCACCCAGCGCAGACCTTGCAATCGACCGACTGCCGAGTTTGCACTCTCGAACTCTGGCAACAACGATTGAAGAACCGAAGGCACGAAATCCGCAACCGTGACCTGTTCTCGTGCAACGAGTGTGGCGAGCGCCTCTACGTCAAATAGTTCGTGCCGCTCCGGCAACACACAGGTGCCACCTCTCGTGAGAGGCCAAAGCACTTGCCATACAGCACTGTCGAAGGCAAGGGGTGTTGTCTGAAGCGTGTTGGGCATTTCATCGCCAAAGAAACTAGTCATCCAGGCGAACCTGTTAAGCAATCCTCGTTGGGCAATGGCGACTGCTTTCGGCCGAGCGGTCGAACCTGAGGTAAAAATGACGTAGACAGCCGCCTCCCCGGTTAGGGTTTCTGATTTCTTGCGTCCAACTTCCTGCCCGCGCGGGCGCAATGCCACACTTGCCCCGTCCTGCTCGATCAAGATGGAGGCCCCCACGTCATCAAGTGCTGCCTCTCGAACTGAGGACGGCCACGCAGGATCAATCGGCAGAAATGCGGCGTCTGCCATGAGAATGCCTAAGGCCACAGCCGCAGGGTTAATGTCATCGTTCGCGATGAAAGGAACTATCGAGCCCTTACTAACCCCATGCTCAACCAACCGCTCTGCCAGATGTTGTGCGGCCATTGCCAGCTCAGCGTAAGTCTGCATATGCCGACCGCGTAATGCCCACGCCCCAGGGCGTCTGCGCGCATTTTGAAGAAATTGCTCCACGATCGAGTCTTGCTGCCTTGGCATGTTACCGCCAGAGGCCAATGCATACACGATCTCGTCTCGCTCCTTTTTCGGAACAATCACCATAGATTCCAGTGCGGCGTGCTCACTCGCAATGCCATTGGTCATCACGGTACAAATCTGCTCACACACACGCCCAAGCCATCTAGGGTGGAGACGACCGCCTATCCCATCAAGTGATAAAACGACCTCCTCCGCGCGCAACTCCACGGTTAGGGCCAAGTCACAACTCAATGTTGAGGAGTTCGTATCAACCGGCGCCAACGTTCGCAAGCGGCCGGTTTCCACTCTCAAATAATGAACTGACAGCACCGCCTGAAAGAGTGGATGTCGTCCTGACGCTCTCACAGGGTTAACAAGCGCGAGAATATCTTCAAAGGGCAAGTCAGCGTGGTCGAGCGCGCCGGCAATCGCTAAGGTGGCGTGGCGGCACAGCGCCAAGAAATCTCCTTCAGCAGGCAACCGACAACGCACCGGCAGAACATTCAGTAAAGGCGCGACAAGCTCATCATCTTCACCTGCCTCGCGCAACGATGTCGGCATGCCAATAGTGACGTCATTCTCTCCAACGTGTCGACAGAGGACGAGCGAGTAAGCGGCGAGAAACACGGCCGTCGGTGAGAATCCTTTCAAACTGCAAAACTCGAACAGCGACTTCCGCAACGGCTCATTTAGTTTCAAAGATTTCCGTATGCTGGTGACCGTGCGCGAAGGCTCCAATACTGACAATCCAGGAAGATTGAGCACGGTGACCGAGCCATCAAGCGCTTTGCGCCAATAACTGGATGCGTCCTCTCGCACCTGGTCACTCGCCGTCTGCAGGCGCGTAACAGCCTGGGCGAAAGAAGGAGGAGCATCCAGTTGGGGTTGGGCGCCATCGAGGACTATCGATGCGTAAGCACGATCGAAGTCGTGCAGGATCACCTCACAGGATCTCGCATCGGCGATGATGTGGTGGCAAACCATGACTAGTCTGTCATCTTCTGGTCCCGATAAAATCGCAGCTCGTAGCAAAGGGCCATCACAAAGGTCAAACGGCTCACGCAGGCTGGCAGGAAGATGCTGCGGCGTTAATACCTCCGGCAAACGTGCCACCGATTCAAATGCTAGAGGTGCTGCGACGAAATTGGCGATGGTGATTGATGGTGGATCGCTATCGACCATTTTGGCCCGCAGCATTTCATGACGATCGAATACACAACGCATGGCGGCAACAGCTGCCTCTAAATTGACGCGCCCATGCAGACGGGCTGCCCAGAGAATGTGATTCCCATCGTCAGCGCCACGCAGTTGCACGTTAAACCAGAAGCGTAACTGCTGCGGTAGAAGGGCTAATGATTCGGTTACAGTATTTGAAAGGCTCGTCTGTGAGGGGCTGCTTTCAGCGGCAAAGCATTCTAACGTAGGGTCTAGCAACAACGATGAGGGCAATATTCGACGTCCAATGAGGCGTCCGACGGCGGCGCATACCGACATAGCCATCAATGAGTTTCCACCCAGTCGCATGAAAGTATCGGCCGGACCTATTGGGTGCTCCAAGCGAAGCACTTTGGACCACGTCGCGGCTATCGCCTGCTCATGCTCGGTCAGACTGCGTCCTTGATAGGCCCCAGTCAAACCGGGCAATGGCAGTTGGTTCCAGTCGATTTTTCCATTCGAAAGTCGGGGCAACAACGGCACTGTCATCACGATCGGCAGCATCGCTGAAGGCAAGCGTGTGGCCAGAACACTTCGCCATTGCTCTGGTGTTCTGGTGCCGGCATCAGCTACCTGTACCACATAGGCAACCAACGCTGCATTACCTACTTCTCGCTGCCAAAACCGCAAGCATGCTTGTGCAACACCGTCTAGGCGATGCAATGCAGCCTCCACTTCTGCAGGCTCTATACGCACCCCAGCGACTTTGATTTGGTGATCTCGCCTTCCAATGTGAACAAGGCGACCATCGGGTAAAAAGCGACCTATGTCCCCCGTTCGATGAGCACGTGGTCTGGTGGCCGTATCGAGCAAAATTAATGCAGCAAGATCGTCCGGATGGTGTACATAGCCAAGTTTGACGTACGGGCTTCTAATCTCGATCTCTCCCGTCATCGTCGATTCGCCTATTTCATCGCTAATGAGCGCGATATCGGTACCGGTGACAGCTGTACCGATAGGCAATGAGGGCAAGTCACAGGCTTCACCGTGACGAAAGTGTGCCTGGAGTGCCATCGTGGACTCAGTCGGGCCGAAACCGTTGATCAGGATTGCCTCAGGCGGACAGCGGCGATTGAACAACGCAAGATCTTCGGACAGAGCCGCTTCGCCCCCAAGGACGATGCATCGAATCAACGGCAAGGAAAGGGGACCGGCGCTTGTGAATACCTCCCGAAATACCGACGGTGTTCCATGAAAGATGGTGATGGTCTCTTGAGAAAACCATCCGAGCAGGCCCGCGATACCACTCCTGGATAGATTCCAGGCAACCAAACGTGCGCCACTTGCCAATGCGCCAAATATATCCATCAGGGCTGCGTCGTAGCAGACATCAGCGATAAGACTAATGTGGTCGCTCTGCGTCATACCGACACTACGTACGTAGGTCATGATGTGGTAATTCAACGCGTCGGCGTCTTGTGCCACCCCCTTGGGGCGTCCTGTGGTGCCGGAAGTGAATAATACATACGCCGGCGCAGACGCCCCGGGGACAGGACCTCTTGCCACTATTGATATCGGACCAGAGTCTTTTGGGTCTGCAACATTGATAATGGATGAAATAGGGACTTCTGCCGATGGCCACAAAGAAGCCGTGTCGACTATGGCCACTTGTGCACCGACCGAACTAACAATATCACCTAATCGGCTTACCGGTTCCTTCTGGCTGACAGGGACAAAAACACATCGGTTCTGCAGGCAAGCAAGCATGGCTGCTACAGAGGAAATCACACTGCCACACCAAATGATGACCGGGGCTCCAGGTGCTGCAACCCGGTTGAGGTGCGCGCCAATGTTACGAGAAAGCTCGTGTAGAGCTTTTCTCGATATCGACATACCGTCAGCAGAGATTGCACAAGCATCCGGGTGTCGCTGTACGTGCTCTTCGAAGCAATCCACAACGGATCGCGTATCGACTGAATGCACCGCAGGAGCGCATGCGGAAGGTGATAGCGAGAACGGAGTACCTTTAACTGACGCTTCAATTGACGCAACCCAGCCGCTCAGCAACCAATCTAGGGTCTCACCACGAAAAGAGGCGGTGCGGCCATCAACGTAAAGCTCTGCACCTGTCTTGTGAACCCGCACTTGGAAATCCAGAAGCGCGTCAGACACCCCCAGATTGACTTCCTCAGCAATGAAGTCAGATTTTTCCAAACGCCGCGCTGGGGCATCGATCATGCCGAAACGCACGGGGAGAAGGTCCTTCCCTGCGTAGAGAGCACGCGCGAGCCCCTGCAACTGAATCGCAGATGCGTGGGCATGTAAGTGGCTACTGCGCACGGCGTCACGCACAACGCCAAGAACATCCGCCCACGGGGCTGTTTGGCTCATCTCAATAATAAGCGGCACAAGTGCAGCTTCGAAGCCTATCTGCGGGTCTAGGAATGGCGAACGCGTCGACATCATGGTGCCCAAGACTACATGTGACTGCCCGCTCCAAATCGAAAGCAAACGCGACAGTGACGCAACAAGAAATTCGTATCGCGTCAAGCCTCGAATTGAAGCGACCTCTCCAATTTTTGCCCAAGTGGTGGCCCCAAAAAGGTGACGTCTCCTCTCGCAATCAAGTTGTCCATGGGAAGCCGTACTTGCGGTGAAATCAAGAGGAATCGAAATGGGTGGTACCCGTTCAACTTTGCATTTCCACCAAGCGATATCTTTTTCGTCAGTTATCTCATCGTGCGGCATGAACTCAGGTTGTGCCGTTTGTGGCTCCCCAGAAACACCTTCGAGCGCTTTCTGAAACTGCCGCATGATGATGTCGACCGACACTTCATCTACCAACAGATGGTGCAGGGTCAGCAGAAGCCAAGGAGCGAGATCTGGTCGAAGGAAGAGCTGCCCTTGCCATCCGTACCCGTCCCGAGGGTCGATGGGCGTGCGCGCTGCGGCGACTACTTTCGCGTAGAGCACTTTATCGTCGGCAGCAATCGACTCGATCAACAGAGGCAGCTCAAGGTCAGAAAATACCCATTCCCCGTCCTCACTGGCACGAGCAGACAAGAGTGGGTTGTTCTTTTGAACCTGCTTCAGTGCCGCCTCAATTTCGGAAAGCGATACCCGACTAACGAACTTCAAGCAAAAGGCAACGTTGGCAACGGGCGCTGGCGCCATGAGCATTGAGAAACTCAGCATCTGGCGTTGCGCAGACGTCATCGGTAGCGCTTTCACGTGTACAAGGCCACCGAAAGGCAAAGCATCGATTTTTTTGTTCAGCGCAACTCGTTGACTAAATTCAGTTAGTTTCGGTGACTCGAACAACGTTGAAACTGGAACGGCCACGCACAGAGTCTTAGCCAGACGATGAGCAACCACGTGCGCCGCTCTGGAGTCGCCTCCGATTTCAAAGAAGTGATCGTTGCGCCCTACTGCCGCGATGCCAATAACATCAGACCATATGCCTGCAATCACCTTCTCAAGCGAAGAGACCGGCTCCTCCTCACGTGTAAGCGGCTCACCGATCTCCTGCACGGGGGCTGGTAGATTTCTTCTGTCTACTTTGCCATTGGCGTTAAGCGGCAGAGACTCCATCACCACCCAAACGCTTGGAAGCATGTAGACAGGTAGCGTAGCCGCCAATGCTTCGCGCAATGCACCTCTATCGATCTTTTGATTCTTCGTCGCCACGTAAGCAACCAGTTGCTGCGAATGCGGCGTGGGCTCATGCAGCAACACCGCTGTCGCGTAAACGCCGGGCTGTTGAGCAATCAAATGCTCAATCTCGCCAAGCTCAATACGTACACCGCGTAATTTGATCTGTGTGTCTAGTCGGCCGAGGTACTCCAATGCGCCATCGACACGATAACGCACACGGTCGCCCGTACGGTACATACGGGAACCTGGGGAACCGAATGGATTGTTTATAAAGACCTGCTCAGTCAGTTCTGGCTTTCCCAGGTAACCGCGAGCGAGCCCCGCCCCTGCAATGAACAGCTCTCCAACTACACCTGCCGGAACAGGTTGTAAGCAGGAGTCCAGCACATATAGCTGTGTGTTTGCGATAGGACGCCCAATGGGTATGCTGAGCGACGTATCGCCCGGTAAGCACGTCCAAGACGACACATCCACCGAGGCCTCGGTTGGACCATACAGATTGTGCAGGCTCGTATCAGACAAGCACTGGTGAAAAGCCCTGGCGAGCGCGACAGGTAATTCTTGACCGCTACAAAAGACATGGCGCAACGAACCGCACTGCCCCTCTACAACCTCATTGAGAAACGGCTCCAGCATGGGGGGAACAAAGTGCATTACGGTAATGCCCTTTTGTTCGACTAGCGAATAAAGGTATTGCGCATCCTGGTGGCCACCGGGTTTAGCCATAATCAGCATGGCTCCTTGGGTCAGCGGCCAGAAAAATTCCCACAGGGAGACATCAAATGAGAACGGCGTCTTTTGCAGGATTCGATCATCTCCAGAGATCGGATAGGCACGCTGCATCCAGAGAATCCGGTTCACAATTCCCGCATGAGTAATGCAGACCGCTTTGGGTTGGCCTGTGGAGCCAGAGGTGTACAAGACGTAAGCTAGATGACTGGTTGCCACCGGTGGCAGATTAATGTCGTTGTTATTCCCATGCTCATCTTCCAACCAGCAAACAGGCTGGGACAGCACGGGCAGGCGGTTCTGCAAATGACGTTGAGCTAAGATGATCGCCACTTTAGCGTCGTCTGCCATGAACCGAATGCGATCGGCGGGCAGCGTGGGATCAAGGGGGAGATAGGCACCTCCCGCCTTAAGGGTGGCCAATAACGCAACGACCATGTCGATGGACCGCTCGGCAAATACTCCGACAATGCAGTCAGGACCCACTCCAAGCGAACGCAAGTGTCGAGCTACATCCGTGGCCCGAGCGTCCAGTTCTGCATAGCTGGTGCACTCATCCTCAAATGCGATGGCAAGCGCGTTCGGGGTCCGCATGACTTGCTCTTCAACTAGGCCGACCAACGTCTCATGGCCAGGGATCTCTTCGTCGGTCGCATTCGATTGCTGAACTAACCTGATGTACTCATCGGCCCCCAGAAGCGGCAAGTCCCTTAGGAGACTCATTGGCTCGCTTACAATCCGTTGCAGTACAGCACTCAAACTATCGGCGACGTTAACGTGTTCGATCTTCCGTTGCACATCGCTGCTGTAAGTCCATTTAGCGACTGCTCCCTCCCCCAAAACAAGCCGAACCTCAGCATCATTGGCCTCATATAAAGCAGCGCTGCTTGCCCAACTGGCGAACGTAGCCTCACCGTCAAAAACGAATTTTAGCCCCTCGGCTGAGGCACCAATGAGCATGACATGAACAACATCGAGTTGGGCGACGCGGGCCACGGCCACCGCCAAAGCTGCCGAAATGACGTGCTCCAGAGGGGATTTAATGGGGTGGAGCAATACGTTCAGGATGCCCTCCGGCAAGGCCTCCAGCTGTTGGTAGGAAGGCCAAGCAAGCGGCGACAACTGTCTATCGACATCGTCCATCGTCCTCAGGCGTACCCGGTCTACCTTGCCGTTCGGCAAACGCGGGATCAGAGGGCACGTCTTCCATTCAGTTGGAACCATGTAGCGCGGAAGACGCTGCATTAATGTCGAACGAGCACCCTCGATGATTTTTTCGCTTACGCTGTCCGTAGAGAGATGGGCGACTAGGCGCAATGGCTCGCCAGCGACAGCAACCGCTACCACGGCAGCGTCGATCACTCCAGGACACTGCCGAAGCAGATCTTCTACTTGCGCCGGCTCAACTCTGAACCCGCGTATCTTGATTTGATCATCACTCCGTCCCAAACACTCTAGGTTCCCATCTGCTCGCCAGCGGCCAAGGTCACCCGTCCGGTATCCACGTACGGTTCTTCCCCCAATTTCCTTGGTGAAGAACCTGGCCCGCATATCATCCGGACGCCCTAGATATCCGGCAGCAACACCGGCCCCCAAAATGACAATTTCCCCTACATCACCGGCATTCACTTCATCTCCATTCTCTCCCTCCAAGCGAATGGACGTTTCACGAATGGGACGGCCAATGGTAGGCGATGAGTCTTTGGACGTTAGCTCGCAGAAGGTGGAGTAAACGGTCGTTTCAGTCGGGCCATAAAGATTGCATACGCGGCTCACCCCAGGTTGCGCGTGAAGGTCACGAACGAGATCGGCGTTTACCGGCTCGCCCGCGACGTTTATCGTACGCGCCGTCGTCGGTATGGCATTCATGCGCAGCAATTCGCGCATGACGCTTGGTACCGTATTGATCAATGAGATCGGGAGTGATGGCGTATCATCGACGAGAGACAAGGCATCGCTAACGACATATACCGTACCGCCGCAAGAGAGGGGCAAAAACATCTCAAACACCGATATATCAAAGCAAATCGATGTCGAGAACAGAACGCACTTTGTCTCTTCGTGAGTGTAGCGATCAAGCGCCCATTGAATTAGATTGACGACGTTGTTATGACCGACCAGCACGCCCTTGGACTTTCCTGTCGATCCCGATGTGTAGATGAGGTAGGCAATTGAGCCATCGTCGATCTGGGCATTCGGCTGATCCTCTGACACTGAGGGCAAATCTTCAGCCGTGCAGATTTTAACTTGATGCTGAGCCTGTGGCACGTCGCTCGCGTCGTCGCACAATACGACGCGCGCCGCTGAATCCTCAAGAACAAATTCCCGATAAGCTGCCGGGTAAGCAGGATCAAGCGGCACATAGGTGCAACCAGCTCGCAATATGCCGAGCAAAGCACAGATAAGGTCCGGGGTGCGATGAAGAGCAACAGCAATGCGCTCTCCTGGCTTCGTGCCAAGTTGTACAAGCGCTGCCATCCATTGGTTTGAGCGAGCGACTAACTCCTGATAAGTCAGCGCTTGCGCTCCGTCTCCAGCAATGGCGCAAGCAAGTGGCGTAAGTTCCGCTTGCTCCAGGACGAAGTCGTGGAGAGTCTTTTTCGATGAAACGTCATATTGAACGTCGTACGCCTCAGGGTCTAAATACATCTCACTTCCTTACTGGGCTTTATCCACAACTGCACACGGAGTTGACTTCCCCGCCGTACTCACGAAACAACTCAACCCATTCAATGAGTATCGCGTGATCCCGTGGAGACAAAGGAGTAAGGCTGTGCTCAAGTGTTATCTCTCCATGACGGGCATGAAGAACACGATCAGCCATTTGCGCAATGATCGGTTGCGAGACAATGCTAAAAGCAAGCTCCCCACAATCAACTCGTACTGCCTCACCAGTAGCTTCGTAAACCTGAGGGTATAAATTACACAACGGACGTTTCGAAGAAACTGCCAATATGCGTTCTGCTGCCTGGATTGCAAAGCTGATTTCTGAGGTCATAATTTTCGTATGCGTTCTGGATGATATTATGGCGCAAGCACAATGGCTGCATACTGAAGATCTTTGGAGGGATCACGCATTGCGTCCCTGCGATAACTATGAAATCGCGGAGAAGCGCCCTCTACACGTTCGGTACCGCAAATGGTGCATTCACCACTATTGGAGTGCCTCGCAACCCCAATACAATTCAGTTGTGTTTGCACAATAATGGTCAGCGACAATTTGCGGGGCTGCGGAGAAAACGCAGCACGGGGAATTTTGACCTTCTGCTCGAAGTCGTCAATTAGCTGCTCCGACACTTCATAGCAGCACCCTTGAGCACACGGCCCCAAGGCAGCAACCCAGCGGCTGAGATCTTCCCCAACACCAGCTAGGACACCGCCAAACTCGTGCACAATCCCCTCGTACGCACCTCGCCATCCGATGTGCAGTGCAGCTATTGCACCACCATCAACGCGCGCCAATAGCACGGGAATACAGTCTGCAGTTGGAATAGAAAGCACGAGCCCGGGCTGATAGGTGATAAGACCATCAGCGTCGCCCACATCTTCGCAATACTCTGACACCTGTACTACTCGCGCGCCGTGCACTTGCCGCTTAGTTGCACGCTGCTCCCAATAAGGAGCAACACTTGGTGGCACGTTTTTCTTTCGACAACCAAAACCGTGCTGAATACCGGGGATCGTCGCGAGTAAAGGGCTAATGATTGCTTCATCCATTGAGGCACCTGCAGAATTATCATTCATGAATGCAATGGCTCTTGGAGAGCTTGCACCTAGCAGCTATTAGTCGTTCGAAATACCGAAGAGACGATTATCGGCCAATCACTTTGTCAGACGATTTAACACGAGAAAGCTTTGTCCTATCCCTTGAAACTATTGGCTCTACCGGTATGACTGGCAGTCATCACCTGCGCCATCAAACCCCTATGCAGTTGCTAGGCACAGTAACGACAGTTCATGACAGTCTCATTACATCCGGTACTAGTTCATTGGAATCGGCGCGCACCAAAACTAAAGGAGCTGACGATGGACTTAAAAGCAGAAAAAGCACCGGACATTGGATGCAAGCACGGAGGCTGCCGACTTGCGAAGCGCATTGGCCCCATCCCTAGGCCTTACCGGCGCCGACCATCAAGTCGGGCTTGTAGTGATGCGCCCTCTTATACCGCCCTCCGCACACTAGCAAAAGCCTGTAGCAGTAGCAGTCATCGAAACCACGGCCCTCCAACGTCACTGGGAAACGTGAACTACGCGAAGCTCAAATCGTTGGCACAACTGTGAAAGTCTCTGCCGAGTACGGATACGGCACCGAATGCTCCACCTGCCACCTGGTGAATCCACCCGATACAGCGTTTTGTCCTTACTGCTCACACGACCAGAGTCACATGCAGCCGATCTCTATCGCGACGGACTATGCGGCCACGTTCCACCTGCGTATGCGCAGCTCCGCCAAGCCCGGCCGCTCCCTCGGTGCCGTACCGACGTTGACGGTCGAGCCGGATCTATAGCGATGCCTCTTTTGCTCGCCTTCTCAGCCCGGCAAAAGCTTGTAGCAGTTGAGTTTTGACAACCCCGACACGCATTTCCCATGCTGTGGCCGTGTCTCGCTGACGTTGTCAGGCTCCCGAGCACTGACGTCGAGTGACCGGCTAATTCGGCCACCACTTGAGCCGCTGTATACGTGCCCGCAACCAGCCGACAAGAGACGCCGAGGATGGGGCTGGGTCAGCTGCGTGCGTTATTGGTGCAACCCTCACTCCCCGTTTATAGCTGGTGGTCAGGGATCCAACCGATTCGGCAGCGAAAGTTCCTTCAACGACATCGAGGCCGTGCAACAAACCGCATTTGCTCGACAGTTGAAAGCCGTGAGCCATATAAAACTTGTTTCGGTTCTTCCTTGCCTCATCCTCAATGGCATGCGCCTCCGCCAAGCTTCCGGGGGCAACGCAGTAGCTCGTCAGGTGTTGGCCTTGCAGCCACTCGATAACAGCCCCCATCAGGGCGCTGCCAATGCCAATTTTGTCAGGGCTCGCCTTGATGGCATTGACAGGGCCAAAGCGCACGGTCTTTGTCGTGTGGCAAATGGTGGCCGAAAATGTATTGGTGGTCGGCTTGTACTGGAAGGGCGGCAAAAACCCCAATTTTTTATGTGGGGTAGGTGCACTGATTTGAAAGTATTCGAACTCGTAGCCAGCAGTTTCAGTCTCGCCATCCGCGGCGAAGACGCCTTGCAATACAGTAGTCTTTACGGCTAACCGACGGAGAGCTCCTGCAACAACCACCTCCATTGTATGCGTTAGCACCATGTCCTCAGGCTGGACGCGGGTCCGGAATTTTTTCTCAATACTTTGAAAATCTATGTGCACCAAAACCTCTAGAACTGTCCGACGGTGATGAAAGAACATGTTACCGCGCTTATTGGCTACCGCGCCAAACTCGCCGCGACCCAGCTCGACAGGCCTACGGTGCGCGCCAAGCCAGCGCTAGTCGCCGGGGAACGCTGCGCTGCGTGGTGCGTACTGACAAGGCGTCGCCTGGGCGATCGAGGTGCGCCAGCCAGCGACGGGCACAGCCCGCTGCGACGCATGCCCTGCCATCGAAGCCATGGAACGTGGGGCTGGCCGTTGCCGCGGTACCGGCACCCGGAGCCGGGTGGCCCCCAGTCGCTCCGGTCCTCTTCAGGGGGCGCTCTTCGACACCAGAGGTTTTCGCGGCCGCGGCTTACGTTTGACGGCCGGCGCCTGATGCCCCGGCGTCAGATGCGGCTCCAGCGTGTCGGCCCGGGCTCGCTCTGCCGCGGCGTATTGCTGGGCTTGGCTCAGTTCGGTCTGGATCGTCTCCACCCGCTGTTTAAGGTGTTCCAACTGCCGTCCGACCTCCTTGAACTGCAGGTCATGGCTTTGCCCTCCTCCCGGGCGCGGTCGACCTCGCGGTGCGCGCGATCCTCGACACCGCGCACGTAGCTCTCCTGCGCGACGCGCTCCTGCTCGGCCTTGAGTCGCAGCGCCTGCAACTCCTGTTGTAACGCCAGGCTGTGCTGTTGCGCCTCACGGCGCTCGCGCAGCCAGCCTTCACGCCGCTGCTGCAGGTCCTCAATCTGCGTCTGGCGCTGGGACAGCAGCAGCTCCAGGTCGGTGAGGCGCAACTCGACCGCATGGCGCCCCGCCACCGCGTCCGCCGCCAGTTGGCGACACTGCGCAGCGTCTTGGCGCGCCTGGTCCTCAACCGCCGCAACCCGCTCGCGCTCGCCGGCCAGCACTTGGCGCTGCTCGACCAGCGCCTGCTCGGCGGCAACCTGTGCCAGATGCATGGCCTGCTGCCACACTGCGACAAAGGCCCGCGCCACCTCGGCCGGCAGTGCTGGCAGGCGGGTCTCGCCGTTCAGCCGCTCAGTCAGCGCGCCCACCATTGATCGAGCAGACCGCCGACCCGGGCCGGACTGCCGCGGCCTAGCTCGATACGCACGCGCTCGACCGTCGGCCGCTCACCGCGAGCCAGCACCGCATCCGCGGCGGCGAACACCTCATTTTCCGGGACGCCTATCGCCATGCCATGCTCCTTTACGAATAAGGTCTGATAATGAAAGATTATCCGACGTTATTTTCTGAATAATGGAATTATCATACGTTGAACGTATTAAATATTACAGATCAGTTAACCCTAGTCGACGAAACCCCGCTGGATCCGCATGTCTTGGCCATGAACGCGCAGCACGCAGCAGCGGCGTTTATCGCCGCCGGCACGGCGGCCAACACCGTGCGCAGCTATCGCAGCGCCCTCGCCTATTGGTCCGCCTGGCTGCATCTGCGCTATCGCCAGACGCTGGGCGACGCCCCTCTGCCGGCAACGATGGCGGTACAGTTCGTCCTGGATCACCTGGCCCGACCGCTGGGCGACGGCACGTGGGCGCACCTGCTACCGCCAGCGATCGATGCCGCCTTGGTGGCCGCACGGGTCAAGGGCGGATTGGGGACGCTGGCCTATAACACGGTCAGTCATCGCCTCTCGGTGCTCGGCAAATGGCACCGCTTGCAGGGCTGGGACAGCCCCACCGAAGCGCCAGCCCTGAAAACCCTGCTGCGTGACGCACGCAAGGCCCAGTCGCGCCAGGGTGTGACCGTGCGCAAGAAAACCGCGATTGTGCTTGAGCCGCTGCAGGCACTGCTGGCCACCTGCACCGATGGCGTACGCGGGAAGCGTGACCGCGCCCTGCTCCTATTGGCCTGGAGTGGTGGTGGTCGACGGCGTTCCGAGGTGGTTGGCTTGCAGATCGGCGATGTGCGTCGCCTGGATGCTGACACCTGGCTGTATGCCTTAGGCACCACCAAGACCGACACCAGCGGCACCCGTCGTGAAATACCGTTGCGCGGCCCCGCCGCTCAAGCGCTGAGCGAATGGCTGAAGGCTGCGCCTGCAGCGTCGGGGCCGCTGTTTCGGCGCCTGTATAAGGGTGACAACGTGGGCACGGCAGGCTTATCAGCTGACCAGGTGGCCCGCATCGTTCAGCGTCGTGCAAAACTCGCGGGCTTGGACGGCGACTGGGCGGCGCACAGTTTGCGCTCAGGGTTCGTAACCGAGGCCGGCCGTCAGGGGGTGCCACTGGGTGAAGTCATGGCGATGACCGAGCACCGCAGCGTGAATACGGTCATGGGCTACTTTCAAGCCGGTGCACTGCTCGAAAGTCGAGCCACGACTCTGCTTAAGTCATCGACCGTTGATGACCAAGAACCCCCGAAGGGCAAGCAAATTGGGGCAACCGAAGCTACCGAGCCACCTTAGTTGCTGGGTATGCGCGCACTGCGCGCGGGTCGATTTGAGTTTGAGTGTGTGTCGAATGCTCGCGCAGCACCACGGTTCATCGCCTGGCCGCCCGCTAGAAGCCGCTCGCCTTGTGCCTTCACCCGACGCGCTTCAAGCAGGATGCGACCGATCAAAAAAAGAGACGGCCGCCACTGCAATGGCGGTGACTCACCCTTCGTCTGAGACCGGTCATCTATCAGCGCTAAGACGCTGGCAGCGGCCACAATCTTAAAGCGCGCCAGCGTGATCCCCTTTTTCCAGCGGGGTGAGGTAACAATCGCAACCCTGGCACCTAAAATCCGCCTCGATCACACCGGGCAGCTTTTTAACGATGCGGCGATACGCAGTTACATCGACTTGACCGATACCACCTCCACGTACCGGAATTTCTTCCGCGCCGCCTTGATTGCCTCTTGCTCTGCGAGCAGAGAGCTCAGCGTGTCGGCCTCATGCACCAGCTCGTGCATTTGACCCTCAAAATCGTTCCCCACACGCAGCGTGACCCTCAACCTGGGCGTAAAACCTTTTGAGATTGAGGCCTTCTTCTTTGCACGCGTAACAGGCAGCACCGGTACATCATCCGGGGCGATATTTTGCTGATGCACAATGGCGCCTGGCGCAGGCGGCTCGACGTCGCCGAACAATGCTCGACGTATCTCTTCTTCTGTAAGTTCTGTATTCATCATTTTTCTCGTTGAGCCTGATCTATCAAGTGACCGACTCTAACCCGTGCCACTGCTATGCTTGTGTTTTCTCAATAGGAATTTAAACGAAATGGCGATGGAGTACTCACTTTCAGACTTGCTGGAAAGGCTGTATGAAAACCAATTGGCCTTGGAGGGGGCGCTGATGGAGTTGGTAATCCACGCCGAGGACCAGGGATCACGCGACGTCGGCGAAAATGTCCGCGGTGCGTTATATGTTTTGGGAGAAAATGCCGGCCACATCAAGCAGGGCTTGGCAAAGCTCAGATCTAGAAATCTTTGATCGTCGTGGTGCTGAACAACCAAATATTCGCACTTTGAAGACGTCTTATCCGCCTAGAGCTATCATTCAGGGGGGGGCAGCTATCAGCCAAGAGCGCAGCACCAAAAGTGCCTACGAAACTCGGGGCGATTCAAACATCTGCTTCACCATAACACTCATCGGGGATCTGGCTGCCAGGACTCACCCGACGCTATGATCAAGAGCCCTGCCAAACAGATTATTCAGATCCGACGGAAAAACCTTTTCATGGCAAGCCGCAAGCTCTCCTGAAGACCACCACCTCACTTCACATACCGCTTCGCGCTCCCGGTCACTCCACTGGGCGCAGGAGCACTGCTCGGTACCTGTGTACACCGTAAAGTAATTTTCGACCGCAAGCACATGCTCGCCATCAGGCATCTGCCACAGAAACTCCCTGTGTGCGATACAGCGACCTACGAAAGGTACCTCAATGCCAGTCTCCTCGTAGAGTTCACGTATTGCCGCCGCTTCAAACGACTCTTCATCCTTGAGCTTTCCACCGGGCGTCGCCCAATAGCTCATGCCCGCCAAAACACCAGCCTGATAGTGAATCTTAAAAAGCAGCAGTCGGTCGCTTGGACTGATCACCAATAAACGAGCGGCTAAACGCTTTCGCGGCATACTTCCCCGCTCCATGGATGACAACTAACCAATGACGCCCAATACCTCGCTGCCCTGCATCCTGCGAACTTCCACCACATAATCCGCGATGTTGGGAACGGCGTAATCGACAACTAGCTCGACGACGTTTTTCACGGGCTTGCCAGAACGCTTCACCGGGTAGTCCCCAATCTTGCAGAAGATGTCCGTGCTGCGACGGTGTGGCATCGGCCAGGTATTACCCGAATTCATATGGCACAGCCAGATGGCCTCGGCATATGCGGGGATGAAAATCGACGAGTTGAGAGTCAGGACGTCATGTTCCAGCTTGCGATAATCGCGAGCTCCGAGCAGACCGTGGAGGCGCTTTTCCTCGGCCCAGAAGAAAACTTTGCCGTTGATCAATTCATACCACTGGCGTGGCGTTGTTCCCCCCGTAAGCGCTCTAACCAACCGGCCTTCAGGCATCGGTTTCTGATCACGAAGTACGATATTGGAGGGGTCGCCTGCCTTCACATCCATCTTCTGTCCACGATGCTCACTCTCATATCGGGCGCGCTCACCTTCTCCCACTGCGAGGTGATCCAGAACTGCAGTGGCACTCATCAATCCGCGTGTGCGAATACTGTCCCAAGCGCCGCGTTCGGCCATGTGATAAACCCGAGGGTAAAGCTCGATCAGCTTGTCCAGATCCATCTATTATCTCCTGTCAGAACGTGCAGTCCAATTCCGCCGATCAATCAGAGAGCGTAAATCGCTCGCGTGGGGGTCTCTGGAAAAGCGGGTGTTGATAAGCGAGACAGGCGCCTGAGAAACGCGCTCGAGTTCCTCGACGAATTTGATCGTGTCCGGATCGAGCTGCTCGAACCTGCGCGCCTTGCTATTGGATGACTTCAAGTAATCGGCAAACGTCAGAACAATATCCGTCGGAGCGTTCAGGGCGCATGCTTTTCTGAATTGATCCCATTCGAACCATCCGACTCGCCTGCTGCGTTTGGTGGTGGAGGTTTTCTCTGCGGTGTTCAACGCCTGCGCTTCAAGGCCCGCAAACGCTGCGATGTCATCAAAGGTCGTCGCATGTTTGAGCGTCCCGGAGGTATGTCCATCCTCACCGTCGGGGTCGCCTACACGAATAGGCATGGGGCGAATGACCATCAGGATTTTGCGGATCCTGCTGGGCGATATACCAGCCTCAGCCAAGCATCCCGCAACATTCGTGTCCCTGGACGTCACGTGAGGATAATCTCCATGAAAAATACTCAGCCCGCTGCCCTGCGTTCCCTCCAGCAATATGGAATGGCCGCTGCGGTAGGCCTCTTCCAAACGGTCTGACGTGCAACCGTGATAGTTCCCAGGAGTACCGACGTATGGACGAAGCTCATCAACATCTCGTGCGAGCCGGATCTCTTTACCCCTGCTCAAAATACGCCGAGCAGCGGCTGCTCCACTACCGCTCCCTGTTGATGCAATTGTTGAGACCAGATGCCCGCCCCTCTCTGTCCCGATATCTTCTTCCTCAATGATGGTGGCCCGGGGATCAATGAATAGTCGATCGTTGCCGATACCGCACTCCTCGATTTCTTTCAAAAGCCCTGGCAAATGAATCGTCATGCCCGGGCCGAGAAGCAGTCGTCCTGTCACGTCCCGCGACCCAGAAGGCAGATGGTGGTAAATGTAAGGGCCGGCAGAACTGGCTACCGTATGTCCGGCATTGGGCCCGCCGACGCGAATCATCACGTCGTACTCGCGCGCGAGATAAGCGACGATGTTACCCTTCCCCTCGCTTCCATACTGCCCGCCAATCAGCACATCCACGCATCTGATTTCAGGCGGTGTGTACAGATGCAACCGAGCGGCAACCCGCACCAGCGTGTCATTTGAGTCCGAGCGTTCGGTGTAAATGCGGACGTCGGCATCATCCTTGAGCGCCTGGATCTCTGCCTGATCCTTGAGCTGATTGACCTCGCCATAAGACAAAGGATTGGCTTCACCCTCTATTCGCTTTGCATAACGGCCATGGAGCGTAGGGTCACTTGCGTAAAGGTGTACATGCACCAGGTTTGCACCGAAGACCTGTCGAAACTGCAGCACCTGCGCAAGCGTATTCAGGTGATCCACCACTAACGGTCGGCCATCTTTCTCCGCCTCGCACGCTGCCTGGGTTTCCCGAAGCATCCACTGGTCAGCGTCTTTCGCTTCGTGACGACGATCAGGTATGTCGGGTTGCGCCACGCGAAGGCGCCACTCGGAATCATCAATGGCTCGACGATCGCAAACCACGGCGAAGCCAAATTCCCTCTCCAACAAACTGGCCAAACCACTCTTGCCGCTACAGGTCTTGCCACTGATCACTACGATCTGACGAGTTTCCATGAGCTACATCTCCCAGATTCCTAATATTTGATCCGCAATTTGAAACGGGGTGTACGTGGATGTATCGAGAACTTTGTCCGCAAAACCTGAGAGCGAACGGGCACTCTGCTCGTTGGAATGCAACACGCTGGCGTTATATTCATCGAGATGGGAAGCGCTTCGTGCAGCGTACCTCTGTTGCAGGACAGCCTCGGGCGCAATGATGTGCAGGTGCCTCACCGCACTGCCGAAACGGAGTCGGAACAGTTCAACCTGCCGGGGCTTGCGGACAGCATCCAGGAGCCAGTTTTCGACGTCTGGCCGAGCTTGGATGGCTGGGTTTGCTACAGAGTCTATGAGCCAAGAGAAGTCGGTGGCCTTGTCGAGAGAGTCGCCGAGTTCTTGGAGGTTATGACGATCAAGTGGCTCACTCCGGGTAGCCAGGTGCGCACGCAGAAAGGAGCCGCTGCTGATCGGAACAAATCCATGGAGTTTTTGGAGGACGGCGGAAACCGACGTCTTGCCACTGGCCATCGGGCCACTTAGGAGAAGTAGTCGCTTCATGCTTTGACGATCCCTGTCTTGCGAAACCAATATAACGATAAAGTGTAGATTAGTTGGTGAATTTAGCCGGGATTTTCGTGAAACCGAAGCTAGGCACCAACTAGCTGAAATTTGCAGTAAATACCGCTGCTGCCGATGATAGATACCCAATGCCATAGCCTAAACTCAGATTAAGCGTATAGAAGCGATTGAGTACTGTTAGAGATTGAGTGCCCGAGTACCATTGCCATGGACGCGGAATGCCGCTTCTAAAATCATGCCTGAAGGGACGGTACCAATGAGTGACCAGACTGTAATCGCGATCCGCTTCACTCTTTTTAAGCACAGTAGGGATTCTTTTCTTGCGGCGTTAGACGATGCCTCCATTCGCCATTCCAGCGTGATGCAGTTTTCAGGACAGCCGCAGGCTTCGGGATTTGCCGAGATGATCTCAGCGCTGAGCGATGCTATGCCTTGGAACGGCATTGCTAAAGTGATCATCTCTTGGGTCGAGGCTCGGAAAAGCCGACGCGTAATGGTCCAAGTAAAAGATGGCTCGGTTGTCATTGAAGCCAATGGATACAGCGCAAAGGATGTGGAGCGCTTATTAAAAGCATGCACGAGCGTAAGCGTCATTGATACGCTGCCGGGGGAAGCAGAAGCCAAGGCCCTTGAATCAGATACTGACGACTGACCTCGGCCTGTCAGGCCTGGGCCTTTTTGCAACTAACTGCATAGCTCCGACCACTCACGCTCCAGTACTGCTTTTTGCCTGCTTGACGCAGCGTTTCTCGGCCCGCCTGATCAGGGTGTGTGCGCTGACCATAAATATAGTGAGCGCGATTTCGAGCAGGATGTGGTAGTTAGCCGAAACCCTACGCCGACAAATGCACGACAGGCGGCTATCGATCCACCGCTGCCTCTGGAGAACGGCAGCAGCCGGCCGAGGCTGTGTAAAAACAGTTTTGAGCGCGACAGCTACTCAAAACTGGACTGAAAATCGCGTTTCTACGCGAAATCCATATCTGCTGACGTGCCGATAAATTTCAGATTTAACGTAGACGCGCACACTTCAATTTTGGCGAAGCGTTTTTACACACTCTGGGCCAAAAGCGGTCAGTAGACGCACCAGCTCGCTTTGTAGTCTGCCCCAATAGCCGCGTCACACGAATTGAGTTTCGGCCTCCGGCGGCCATGCTCGACCCGTTGCTATATCCGGATGCCGCGGCTCGCCGTTAATTCGCCCTTTTTCGTCTCGGTATTCTTCAATTGCCAGTAAGCATTGTTTGGCCAACCGTGCGCGTGCATCGTTGGCAGGCAACATTGCGAAAAGTCGTGCGCGAATCCCTTTAAGGGGCAATCCAAACTCTTCAAAAGCGCCCCTCCATTGCTCCGAGGGCCGCCGGGAAATAGCTAGGTTTCTTAACGCCCTACCCAGATGTTGAAAAGGATGAGGGGCTTGGACATTACCTTCAAAAAGCGCCATGAAGTTATCCTCACCAGGTAAATCATCCATTGCCATTTCAAGAACACGGCGAGTGTTTCCGGGGGGCAGTGCAAGGTAGCGCTCGATCAGAATCCTATGGAAATCAGGGAGCGAAATGGCAAGCCTCGTTAACTCAGACGATAGGTGGAAGCCATCCCCTCCTGGGATTCGGCCCTCGCTAAGGTGCTCAAGCACCGCAACAGCCGCCTCCAGAGTGTTCAACTTCAACACCGCGCTTGTCCATTGGGAATCACCCAAAAATGCGGGGATGTCAGCGGCCAGACGTTCTAGCATGACAAACGCAGTATCGGCGGGGCTTTGGGGAATGGTCTCCAACAGACGCCGTAAAGCGTATGGGCTGCGGTGCTGATCCGACAACATAAATATGGCATCGTGTACCCGTTCTGGACCGTCGGAAAAAGGGAACAGGTCAATCCATCCCATCAACTCTCCACGATTTTCGTCAAGTCGCCATCTTTGTTCCTGGGCTTCGGAGAGTAGCGCCTGCACACCTTCCATCAATATCGCAGAGGGAATAACTTCTCCGGCGCGAGCAGCATTTACCAATAAACGATGCTTACACGGTGTCGGCTGAGGAAGCGACAGAAGCAAATCTATTTCTGGTCGCTTTGCTCCGTGCGGTAAAGCAAGACCTACACCGACAAGTACGAGAGCATGCTTCTGCTCTGCACCAGACTTTGAAGCAACTCCGAAATCCATCGCCACAGCAAAGATCGCCTCCGCAAAATCTGAAGTCACGGGGCGTTGCGTCACGCGCTCCGCTCTCCGAATCAGATGATGCGAATAATCGGTCGACCGACTGAAGTTCGGTTTTTTTGAAGGGGAATGATCGGCCAGCCAGATATCCAGCAACGCCCCTGCTGCCTCCTTACCCCAACGTAAGTCACTCAACCCTCGAATAAGGACTGCGACGGCGGGTGCATCATGCATAGCTGCCAAGGCCCGGGAGTACGTCAACGAATGCCCCGCTGGGATCACACCTCCACGTCCCCCAGCTTGAAGCCAACCAGAACGTTCAATCTCATATTCGACCAAGTCACGCTCAATGAGATTAAGCAATGGTTCCGCCAGCGCTGCATCCGCAACTCTTTCAGCGGCTCGAGCCACCTCGGAAGCAACATTACGGGGTAGTTGAGGCATAGCTTGTAATGTGTCCATCCAAGTGCCAACGACGAGAGACAAATTCGAGCGATGTTCATCGTCAAACGGAG
The DNA here is from genome assembly GCF_034348165.1 of Pseudomonas sp. CCI1.1. NCBI lineage: Bacteria > Pseudomonadati > Pseudomonadota > Gammaproteobacteria > Pseudomonadales > Pseudomonadaceae > Pseudomonas > Pseudomonas sp. CCI1.1. The sequence goes on along the minus strand of NZ_CP133780.1, from coordinate 1,102,125 downwards.
GCTTCGTATCGCCACCACCATGACGGGCTAGGACGTCAGCTAGCAAGCCGATGCGACGATAGTTAGCTTCCTCGGATTTGGACACAAGCACCTGCGCGAAGACGTTTTGCCGTGTACTGGATAGCGCGTCTACCAATCGATTATAGGCTTTCGACAATGGCTCATCGTATCGACCGAGAAGAGCCTCTAGTTGACTATCTATCACAAACAACTGGTCGAAGAGCACAGCGATGGTGACCGGGCCAATGACAGCCGCCGCAGCATTTAAACGGCGCCCCGAGGTGAGCGGGTCGAAAGCAGCCTCAGCGACTGGTCCTGTATCGATCAGTGGCGTCTCATTGAGATAGTCTTCTATGTGATAGGGAAGTGGTAAATCCGCGGCGATTCTGGCAACGAGCCCAGCAGCAACGGCGAGCGGATATTTTGAGAATGAGGTCATCACTGCTTGTTCGATCCGGCTGCCATTGGGCTCGAACTCGACCGCCCCTATAAGCTGCGTAATTTGGAACTCCGTATCCTGTGGGCGCTCTTGCAAGATCCAGTCAAGCAATTGCCCTGGCGTAGCGTCAGCATTGCGTGCCGTTCCGCGCTGAGCAATAAGACGAGCATTAAGCTCCACATCAGTGAGATGATCAGGGAAACCCGCGTGCGCTATTACTTCCCAAACCGCGTCCGAAGCAGTCTCTAGAATTAGGTTCACATGGCGGTCAGCTCGGCGGAACGCCAGTGCAGTTACGACGGCGGCAACTACGTCCGGATCAGGATCGGAAGCAGCCAGTTCAACCGCTAGTTCTAAGCCATCGAATCCACTATTGCGTGCGATCTCAGGGAAAGCTATTAATCGCTGGGCCGTAGGCATCTCACCCAAATGGATCGCACAATCGACTCCGAGGACACTGGGGTGAAAACGATCAATTAATCCGAATAGGTCGAACTGAGTTTGACGTTCTGTGCTTGACACAAACGGCCAAATTGCTTGCACGAAATCGGGCTTGCCAGAGGCAACCATAAATCTCACAGCTCTATCAAGTTCTCCCGGACGGTGCCAGCACTCAATAAAAGCAAGAACTCCATCGCGCACCTTCCGCCATACCAAATCATCGGCTCTCTCGAGCATTACCGCAGCCAAAACCGGGTCAATTTTAAGCGCCTCATTAATCGCAACTGCGACTGACCACACGCCTTCTTCGCCTTCACGTGAAACTCTGTCGCATGCGAAGAGGACCGAATCCTCCCAGCTCGGCCAATTGAGCATTTGTTCGCGCAGCACGCTGAGCGCATCCGCATCCCCTGCTGACGCCTCAAGCATCACACGCTCTACTTCCAAAGACGCATACCAGTCTTGGAACAACTGATGTTGGAAACTCACTGCTCCGTCGATGCCAGTCGAGCGAACCAGCAAGTGCGCGGCAACTAACCCATCAACAATCGCACGGGGTTGCGGTGCTGAGCCAATTTGTCCCCCTGCAATAAGACACTTCGTGACATCTGAAATGATGCGGTTAGCGCTGGTGTCGGCGACTATAGTATTCGCGCCACGGATTGCTTCGACCGCAAGCCCAATCAAAAAGGCTTTATGCTGACCAACAGCATCTCTCTGCAAACGTTCGACTTTCTCAGGTGCGCTCTCATTTTGCTGCACAAACATGCGCAACACCGCTTCCTTCGTCACCGGGAATTCCGCACCTGTGGGCAACGTCAGCAAAGCATTTAAATAAAGTGGATTGCTCACTAACTCGCGCACTCCACGCGTTCGCCATGCCCTATCCACAAAACCAACGCCCTCATCCCCCCTCACCGCTTGCGCGATCTCTAGCTGTTGCTCATCGGAAAGGGGATCGATCACGATAATCGGCCGAATGTCCGGTAGAGCCTGACGTCGTGAGCTGATGACAATGCCGAGTTGCGGGTAGTCGCGCTGTAACGCCGTCAGGTCACGAGTTGCTCGCAACCGAGCATCGGCTGGTAGTTCATTCCAGCCATCCAACAGCAGAGCAAGATTCCCGTGGTAGGCCAGCTGCATCAAGTGTTCTCGCCGGATGCCATAGAAAGCGCTACGACGCAGGACGAAATCAAAAAAATCTTCCAGTCGGTCAGACCACTCACCGAGGGGGACAAGCATAGGAATCAAACCTTCCTGATTTCCCATGCATTCTGCAAGCTGTAAAAGTGTGGTCGATTTCCCGGTGCCGCCTACCGCGACAACGCCAACTGGCTCAGCAAGCGAAACAAGTCGTGCAAAGCTCTCAAACGTCACTGGGGGTGTGGAACTACCTTCAAGTCTTAGCGTTAGCGCAATGGTTCGCGCGGGTTGACCGGGTGCAGCACGGAAACCTTGAATGTCTCTTAGTGTCGCCGCACGAAGTCGTCCTCCGACAGCATCGATCGCTTCAACGGTTGGAAGGTTGAGCCCCCGAAGGAAATCCTGGTCTGCATCATCGAGCAGTTCAGCAGGCCTAATAGAACCTAGCTGTTCGCCACCGGCGATCGCACCCAACGCCCGTTGTATTGCCGTGTCTTTCCATTCTTGCAGCAGTGCGACCGTAAAGCGCGAATCGTCGGAATCGATGAGTTTTGAACAGCTTTGGCACATCCAGATACCATTCATGGGGCTGCTGCGCTCGGCGGAACTCATGTTGGGGTCGTAACGCTTTCCTCCGGGTGCCGCTGCTGCTATGTGCGCACCGACACCGATGTTGACCGTCCCTTCTTCAGCTAATGCTGGGCCGGAAGTCGAGCGCATACAGGAAGGATTCGAGCAGTGATAGCCCACACGAGCGGCAAGATTACGAATGGTTTGGGCCCGGAAATCGTCGCGCATAGACATTCAAAATTCTGTAGTGAAAATTTACAGCTCTACCAAATGTGATATAGCCAACGGTCTTGAGACTTACAAACTCAGTGTGTTCCCAGTTGCATTCAGTTTCAACGAGCAGAGTGAAACACTAAAATTGGCCAATTGGAGTCGTTCCCAATGGACTGCAATCGGCCATTAACTGACGAGCTGCGGGCCAGTGGCAGTTAATCCAGGTCTAGTACTCCGCGCGTTCGAACTCGTTCGATGGGGACCATCGTCCAATCGTAAGGGTCGCGAATGTATATTTAGGGGCCCTTATCATCTACTCGGAAATAATGATGGTTGACCAAGAATACGACGAGATGATTGCCCGTTATTTCACGGAAATGGAAAAGCAGTCCCGCAAACGGCTTGCCGAAGCAAATGACCTGATTTCGAAGTTCACGGCTTTAGCCGCATCCAAAGGTGTAATCCTCGGTGCGGAGTCATTCGAGTACATCCAGACCATCGGCATCGTTGCCAAGGCGCAGGGCATCGCAAGGACGCTATTGGGGCCAATCAGGGCCGAGCGCGATGGACTGCTGCCATTTAACGAGATCGCAAACCGACTCCCTCCTAGCCTCCATCACGAAGGATGCTTTGCCGGCCCCGACTTTATTTTGATGGCCCACCCTTGTTACCGGCGAGGAATGCACCCAGTCAACAACTGGGCCCCGAGGTTCGTAGATCTGTTCTGGCGATTCGACGGTCCCGGCATAGAAAAATACATTGCCCTCGACGAAGACCGGGTCCGGGTCGACGTCGGCGGGTTAGGCTATTTCGAGGCCGACACCTGGTATGGCGCTCCATTCGGCGAGGACATAAGAAACATCAAAACCGGAATCGCCAAGCTGCGCCCGCCACTGGATCTGGACGCTCGGAATATCTCTTTCTTCTTCGCCGACGCGTACTGTCTAGACATCAAGTGGAGCGAGTTAAATGGCATCAAGTCGTTCCAGGCCTTGGAAATGAAGACAGAGGACATTCAGATTGAGGTCGGGGGGCAATACTTCTTCCCCGCCCGCTACTTGCACGCCGAGTTCGATCTCGCGGCCAACTGTTTCAGGCACTTTGACGGCGCGATCCAGCTTTTCACGAAAGAAGAATATTTCCAGCGGCGGGATTCCGACTTCAACATGACGATGAAGAACCCTGCACACATTAAAGCCAGATCGAGCAAGCTCTTCAAGATCAATGGCCCGCTGAAAACGGAAGACTGGGTCGATCTATGCTGCCACTTCTATACAGCCAACCCCCTTACCTTCGAGTACTTCAGCGGTGAATATCCGAAGCACGTCACTGAGACTCTCGAAAGGATCAGGGGCCAAGCATCGAAACTCGCTGGCGAGACCTAACATCGCTGCTGGGTGGGTTTGTGAAGGGTAAGCTTTGGGTCGGATAGCGACTTCCAGCCATTGTGACTGATCCACCCTTGTCATCCCTCAACGTGGAGGGCGAGCCATGAACACCATAGCTAAATGCAGCCATCAGCCTTGGAACAAGGAAAAGTTTGTCGGGCAGAAAGCCCCGCTCCGAATCAGAGATATCTGGTCCATACGGGTCAGACTCCAGCTCGCGGAGAAGACACGGGATTTGGCGCTGTTCAACTTGGCCATCGATAGCAAATTGCGTGCCTGTGACTTAACCAAACTGCGAGTCCGAGACATAACCCATGGGGAGCATGTATTGTCACAGGCCATCGTGATGCAACAGAAAACTCAGCATCCAGTGTAATTTGAAATCACTGAGCAAACCCGAACGGTTCTTGAGGCTTGGATGCATCAGGCCCGTCTCCGCAGCGAGGACTTCTTGTTTCCGACCCGGTTGCACGACTCAGACCATCTCTCCACCAGACAATACGCTCGAATAGTCAAAGCGTGGGTGACAGCCATTGGCCTTGACCCAGCTATGTACGGTCCTCACACGCTACGGAGAACTAAGGCATCGCTAATCTATCGCAGGACAAAGAACCTGAGAGCTGTCCAACTCCTGCTTGGTCATACAAAGCTTGAAAGCACCGTCAGATACCTGGGAATCGAGGTCGATGATGCCCTGGAAATGGCAGAGCAGACAGAAGTTTGACCATCACTGCGACGGTCGATGCTAGGCCGTTGCTATCCGGCCAAAAGCGGACTTTCTCTGATGCACGCTAACATCTCAAAGTAGCCTCTACCTCAGCCCAGTATGGACTGAAAGTAATCAGAGCGATTATTCGAGCGTCCTCGTCCCCCCTTGTGCAGCATTTACGGCCCGGTCATATCGTCGTGCGATAACATCACCTTTCTGCGGCTGCTACCGCTGACTGTCTGAACACGGCAATTGAGCGGCAGACATGGCATTTATTGATGGTCAAATCATGCTGAAAAAGACGATTGATTGGGATCTAGTAAGAACACGAGCCAAGCTGGTTGAGCTCATGGAGCCAGGCGTACTGGGTTTTTACAACAGCGTCGAGATCACCGAAATTCTAGGCTTTGAGGACAAAAAAATCTTCAATGTGCTAACACTCGCCGTAGCGGAGCCGGGCGAAGCACCGAGTGAAATTGATTGGAACGCTGTTCGTTTGAACCAAGAGCGGATTCAGCTCCCAAAAGTCAGCTGCTCGTTCGGCGTTATGCGATATCGACTTTCTGTTTCCGCTTTCTTAAGAAAGTTCGCAGAGTGTGAGGTGGGTGGTCACTGGAAGACATCACCCGCTGATATCAAGTTCGGCGCTCTTGCCGCCACCCCGCCTCAGTTCATCCCCCCCGATGCAGACCAACCAACCCCTTGGAACGGTGTTCTAAAGAACAACTTCTTCGAAGGCTCCCATACGCTGGAGCTGTTTGATACGACTAAGGAGCATCTCAGATTCCTGCTCGAGGACACCCGCCGACTGACTCAGCTTGCGAACGTCGTAGGGCAAATAGTGCCGATAAAACTGGACGGTATGTCTGATCGTCTCGGAAATATCATCATCCAGCTACCCGTGACAGTGTTTTCTACTGTCGTTCGTAACTCCCCCGGCGGAGAGCATCGGCTAGGCATTGCCTGGCACCCCGACGTTACTCCCAGACAGGTCCAGATCACCGCCGAGATTCTAGACAACGCAGCCTTAAGTAGTTTTGATTCGGCAGTCATCACTACCGGCGAAGCGACCCTTGAGCTCAACGCTCGCGGGGGCGGTGGACGAATACGTATTTGGGACTTGGAAAAACGGGTCCTTTTATGCGCCACACCAGCGATGAGGTTTTTCACGTCTCTCCGGATGTCGACGAGGGCCGTTGGCGAAGGAGCCAGCGCAAAAAGTCGCAAGTTTCGGTTCACTGATTTTGATGGAAATGAATGCCAAAAAACGATTTGCCTGAAAGAACCGTCTGAACTAGGGCGGCTCATTGGGAGCCCTCCCGAAAGACCGCGGGAGCCCTGGGTTGCGCAACGAGTGTTCCGCGATTCCATCTCAAGCCTAAGGGCACGCAAGGAGTTCGTGCAATACGGCCTCGACGCAGATCCAAACCCACCGCATGCCTCTGAGACATCATCAGACGTTCAGGCTGCTGGTATTGGCCAAGAAGGGCCGCTAGTTTACGCCCCGCCGAAGCACAAAAGAAAGACAGCCGCACTTGAGGACCTGCACGAGCTTATTTGCGAACATGGTGATGAAGGTGTGTGGTTGTGGGATCCCTACCTCAATGCGGATGACGTGCTACGCACACTTTTCTATTGCCCACATGATGGCGTTCGACTTCTTGCCTTGACTGCCGGTAAGACTATCAGTGACTCCACAAAAACTGGGGAGGCCCCTAAACCGACTAATGACCGGGAAAGTCGAATAAAGGCACGTAAGAAAGCAAAACACTTGAAACGTTTGCTAGCTGAAAAGCTGGAGTCGGCGAAAGGCAACTGTCTTGGACTTGAGCTTGAGTTTCGCATTCGCGAAGGAGGCGCAGGCTGGGCATTCCACGACCGCTTCATCATTTTCCCAAGAACTCAGGGTTCCGCTTTGGTCTGGTCGCTGGGGACCTCGATCAACAGCTTCGGTGCTGAACACCACATACTGCAGAAAGTCACGCACGGCGAAGCAATTGCACAGGCCTTCCAAGACTTGTGGGGACAGCTTCAAAAGGAAAAATACTTAATATGGAAAAGCGTTCCCGACACGGAGCGCACGGTATGAAAGAACAGTCGTTACAACTTATTAATATGCCCGAGGCTGTTTCCACCGCATTAGGGGACAGCCAAGTGACGCTCCTCGCTGCTAGCCCAAGTGAGGTAAAGGCCTTCAATCGGGCGCTCAATCGACTTCTTTGGCACGGAACCGAGTCTGGCACTCCGGAAGAGCAGGCATTGCATCGAACTCATGCTCAACAATGGGCGCTTCGGCAACTTGAAGTGCTGTCCTTAGACCCTGACCAAAGCCTCAGTCCCCTTCGAATTGTCTTGACTACTCTGTACATTGCCTCACCCTCAGCCTCAGAGGCTGCGCAGATCGTTCCACAAGCGCTCTCGCACGCTAATTTCATAAAAGGTCTGGTCACCCTGGTGGAAGAATCGTCCCCGGATATCCGTATGATATCCCGGCACCAATCTCAGCAGGAGTTGCGCGAAGCACTTCAAACAGCCGATCGCGATGCCAACTACCATCGGCTTCGACATTTGACACGTCATCAGGAAGCAGACATAGCGCCGGATGCTTGCGTCGCGATCTTGCTGCTAACGGCATTTGCGCCTGCCGAAGTTTCGCGCTTAATTCAGGAAAAGCGAGATGTGCTTTTTTCGTTTGCAGTCCAACGTCTACTTGGATCGCAATCCGTTCAACTCGCGTTGTCAGTCAACAACGTTACATTCAAATACTTCAGCGTTTGTTCCCTCGCTGATTGCCCAGCAGCACAGGTACCAGAAGCGACAGTGGCGGACATTGCCACGCTGCATGTTCAGGTCGCCCAGACCGAGAGGTGGCGAGGGTGGATCATGGACTTGGCTCGCTATCCACATGAAGACACGGTGACAGAGATGGCGCTCCCGATTGCGCTGGCCCAGCTAAACGCCATGCACTGGGCCGCCTTCATCGATGCTGTAGAGCTCTGGACACTACCCAGCACCGCTAACGCGGTTGCAAGGCTTCTCGTTCCTTTCATCCAGACGAAGGGGGTAGAGGATTCGAGGGAAATGTGGCGTCTTGCCTTCACGCGCTGGGATAATTGGGATTACGGCCATAAGGAAGCTGGAACGGGCCTGACAGCACCTTCGACTTGCTCCTTCGACTTTCCAGTGGCCGTTTACTACGCAAGCCTTCCTGAGGTTGAGATAAAAGCTGAAATTGAGAAACTGCAGGTCGAAATTGCGTGCGTCGAGCAGACCTGGTTTCCAGCCAAGAGCTCGCTCTTGAATGAGCGAAATCGTCTTTCCTCTCGAGTACGCCTCGTGAAACACGCGCTAACACTGCTGCATCCACCCAGTGAAGGTCTTCATGCACTCCCTCCTGCCATAAATCCCGAGAGCGAATTCGCTGGCGTTCGTTACGAGTTTTATGACGCCCATGCACGTTAGCGTTTAACACCGGTAGCAACAGAAGTGCGGCTTCGCCGCACAAAAAAAGGTAACCACTTTGGCGAGCACGGTTTCGGTACCGGCGAAGCATATCCATGGGCTCGGTGGCGAGCCAGATGCCGTCAAAGGCGGCTATCGGCCAAAAGCTGCCCTTCGCTATGACCCCTCCTCCCGGCACACCTTGAATCGTGGTCTGATCCATTTTTTTGGCGGGGCCTAAATGAAACGGGCGGTCTCAGATGTATCGGCTGTGTCGCTCAATAAGCAATTGCCTGTCATGAAATACCATCCAAGGCATCAGTGATTCGAACGCCGCATCACGTATTCGTGGATCAACCCATCCGTCGTCCTCGCCGATTGCCTCAAGGATGGCGCGCATCACATATTCTACGCTAGCCGGTTCGGTGATGATCGTCCCGCACCTCATTTGTTCGGCGAGGTGGGTTCTGAGCTCAGCGTGGTCCTGACAGCTAGCTCGTAGTCCCAGGTTAGCTCCCATGTAAGGCGCATTCCCACGCCCGCCCTCAAGCAAGCAGAGCAGCGTGCGATAAAGCCCCATACAAGCTTCGAGACTAAAATGCGCCCGACTACAGCGTCCTGCGATGTTGTAGAAGCTTTGAAGGCGACTTAATGTCAGAAAAAGCCCAAGGCTACGGAAGGCGTCTCCTGGCAACAGATGCACACTTCGGACTTCACTCACTATCCAAGCGCTGGTCCAAGTTTCTACGATCCGTGCCATCTCGTTTTGCGTTGCTTTCGGATGCAACCAACGCTGCAATCGCGTGAAGCGACTCGCGGAAATCCACCTACCGATGGCGGGTAGCAGTTCCTCATAAATCCAGGTGTAGGTATCAATGCAGGACCAGACGGCTCGGCGGTCCGCGCGCCCGTCAAGAAAGGACGGGTCCCAAAGAATAGCTATTTCCGATTCATCGCAAAGATCGGGGATATTTACCCCCCAGAAAATACCCCTGTAGCCCAACTCACAGAATGGCATCAGCCGATCCTGAGCCTCATGGAAAATATGCCACTCAGTCGTGCCTTTACGTACGTCATGATGATTGGCGAACGCGAGAATCCATTCCCAGACCCGCCTATCCACTTTGCAGAGTGCCACCTGCGGCCCGTTCCAAGTTACGACTGGAAAACCCACTGACTCCCAATCAGACTCTTGCTGCCGCAACGCACCGAGGTATACGTCAGAAAGCGCATCCGAAGCTTTGATGATCTCCTTGAGGGCCTCAGGAGGGATTATGAAACGGCAATGATTGAGATCGACGATTTCGCCAATTTTGTCCGAGGCCAGGGGCCCCTTGAAGAATGGCCTAGCTTCAGAAGATACAGGGCTCTCAGAATGGCCCAGAAAGTTCCTTAACATCCACTTTTGATCCAGAACCACATCCACACCCGCGGTATCGGGAAGCTTCAGCGAAACGATGGCAGATCCCGGATACTGAAACTCTTTGCCTCGAGGCAGCAGCGCCGAAATTTCGATCCAAGGCCTCCTCATGAACCAGCCTCGGTCTGTGCCGTGGCAGGTAATCAGCTCCTCGTTCGCGCCTCGCTCCTGACCTATAAAGTCATGAGCCAGCCTCGATACGTGCGGTCGCGGGTCTTCAAGCGCCTGAAGCAGCGCGTCGTGAAAAGCGACCCGTCGCATCCACCCTGCCCCCCACCCCGCCGCCGCCATTTCACCGAAGAATCGACTGATCACGTCAGGTGCTGCTTGCAGCTTCTCTGAAAGATGCTCGGCGGTCCAAATCACCCCTTCGATGCCTCGGTCGGCTAGTTTTCTGCGAGCCTCAATCCACTCGCCTCCCAACCCCTGCACGCCACTGCTGGAAAGAACCAAGGTAAATACGCGCGCGGTGTCGGCCCATCGTCCAGAGAGAAAACGATCCACCGTGTCCCTTAACGCACCGGGAGTAAATCGTTTCCAGCATTTGCATTCATAGACCCGCAATACGTCCGGCTGCGAACGATGGAAGGCAAACAAATCGATTCCGCCCTGAGGTTTTGCTCCCTGTTTGCCCAGCACCTGGCACCCAACTAGGTCATGATCCTTTCTAAGTAGCCACCAACAGAACTGCTCGAATTGCTCCCCGCTCATGTCGCTGAACGAAAATGGAGATGCCCCCAATGGAGTGTGCTGCGAATGTACGGTTGCAGAAGCCAAGTCATGCAGGTGTGCGCCCCATTGTTGCGGGAAAATAGGTCTGCCCAGCGCGTCCTGTTCCTGTGTTTCTAGCCCAAGCGTTCCCCAGTTCACGTTCAAATCTACCTCGTCAAATTGGCCTCACTGCCTAGCATTCACGATGCCAGAGTCGGGCGCTGTCTGCATGAGGGCGATGCTGACTTGATCGACCAGTAGAACCAAACGTTTTCAGAAGTTTGCTAGATCGAGTAGGAGGCGGATTCACATCCGCCGTCCTCTCACACCACCGTACGTACGGTTCCGTATACGGCGGTTCAGGTTATACGGTTAAGTCGGTTTATCGTATCCAGTATCGAGACCAGCCCGAGGCGGTCCCACAGCTTCTTCGGCAACGCCTGATTCATATGGGGCGCTCCCGAGTTCCACCATGGGCCTCGGCCATTGACTGCCGATTTCCACGCCCGCGCCGCATTAAGTCCCAAGCGTATCAAGTTGCGCGCCCTCGTAGAGGGCCGCTTCCATTGACGCCAGACGATACAGCGAAGCTTGTGACGCACCCAGCCGTCCAATTCCTCAAGTGGCCGTCTGCTCTGGCTCAGCTTGAAGTAGCCCGCCCATCCGCGCAGCACGGGGTTTATCCGCTCGATGACAGTCGCCACCTTGTGGCCCCGCGCTTTACGTAGCAGCTCTCTGAGCCGGTCGCGCAAGCGACCCAGGCTCATCGTCGCCACTCTCAGTCTCGGTTGCTGATGCCAGCTCATCCCGTAACCCAAGTAATCACACATCCAAGACCCGGCTACTCGGCTCTTATCCCGATTCAGCGTTAGTTTCAGGCGCTGATTCAGGAAGCGCTCAACACTGGCCATCACTCGTTCGCCAGCACGAGGGCTGCGCACATAGATGTTCGCATCGTCGGCATAACGCACGAAGCGATGACCCCGCCGTTCCAGCTCGCGGTCGAGTTCGTTGAGCAGGATGTTCGACAGCAACGGCGAGAGCGGGCCGCCTTGCGGCGTCCCTTCCTGCCGTCGGCTGGCGATCCCACCCGACATCTCACCGGCTTGGAGGTACCGCCGGATCAGTCTGAGCACGCGTTTATCTACGATTTGGCGCGCCACGTACGCCATCAGGAGATCGTGGTTGACCCGGTCAAAGAATTTCTCAAGATCGAGTTCCACGCACCAGCGATGCCCTGCCGCCACATGGGCGCGGGCTGTCTCGATGGCTTGGTGGGCGCTTCTGCCCGGACGGAAGCCGTAGCTGTAATCCGAAAACAGCGGGTCGAAGATCGGCGTGAGCTGTTGCAGCAGTGCCTGTTGGATCAGGCGATCCACGACGCAGGGAATGCCCAGTTGTCGGGTGCCGCCTTTGGGTTTGGGGATGTCGACGGCGCGTACACCTTGCGGGTGGTATTCGCCGGCCAGCAACCTCCTCTGGAGGATCGGCCAATACTGATTCACGTAGTCCGCCAAGTCGTCGACCGTCATGCCATCGGCACCCGGCGCGCCCTTGTTGCTGACCACGCGCTGATACGCACGTCTGAGGTTGGCCGGTGCAAGCACCCGCGCCATCAGCGTGTCCGGCTCCGCGTTCGTCCACGTCACAGATGCCGTCGATACCTTTGCGCTGTCAGCCGTCATCCTCGGATTCTGTCCGGGACTCGGAGTCACAGTCTTCTCTTGGAGAAATTTCTGCATTTCGGTATTCAACGAGACTCTGACGCCTACTGGCGGCATAACCTGTTCGGCCCTTGGTGGCGCGGTTATTCGCCACTTACTACGGCTTCGGCTGACTTCTGCACGCTCATCCCATCGCCTCTCGACGCTCGGTAGCACACTGGCAAACGTGCAGATCTCCCAGGGTAATTCGCGCGACCTTCCTGCTTATGCCTGTCGGATCTACGTCACAGCGTTCCGTGCAAGTATTGGGCTTTGAAGATTTTGGCCTTCTTACCCCGCTGCGCCGCCTCTATCCGCTTCCTGTTCGTCAGGCCAGCATTTTGCCTCGGGCTTCCTTCAGATTCGCAGTCACCCGCGACACCCTTGCCTCTGGCTAACACTTCCCCTTGCCGGGTGTGTAGAGGACTTTCACCTCCCAGTCACCAGCGTGGCCACCACAGCCAAGCTGGTTGCGCTTGCGCGCAACGCGCCATGCCTGGCGCACCAAAAAAAAAGCCCATCGGGTGATGGGCTTTTTCATTTCAAGTGTCTCCGAGAGGAGGTTTTCACCCACGAACCTCAGAGCGAGCCCTTCAAGCTTATTGATTTGGATATGCCTAGTCAAATTTTGACGTTGATACCTGACTTCAGAGCTCTCTAGACTTGGATAGGGCGACTTAAAACCCCGCTGCGATGTCAAATGTCACGAAGTACAGCAATGATGCTTTGCCATTAGAAATGTGCGCTGGATGGTTGTTTTAGCAAGAGAAAATAGGCACAGGAACTCTTAAATCATAAGATCGTATTCCTCCACATAAATAAATATGCTTTGGCGGAACCAAGCCTTAAGGCTTGGCGGCATGGGCTCTCGCCCGAAGGCTTCACCGGCATGCGCGCTCCACGGGGCAAGTGCATCCATATCGGCTCGCCCCACACAACCTCATGCTAGGCACCGACCTACTCCGCATGCAGGAGCGTCGCCATTGACTTAGTCCTGATCCGTCGCCTCGCTCAACCTTCAGATGCGAGCGCCGTTAGCTCACCGTAGACCTGAGCAAGCATTCCTTCAAGACTGAGCGTTTCATCGCGTAGCAAATAGGCATACGCGAGCAGCGTCAGCGGTTGGATTTCCATCACGGAGGCCAGCTCCCCTACTTTCTCCAGCGTAGGGCTCTTGAGACCGCGCTCCAAGGTGCTGAGATACGTACGACTGCTGACGGTCGAAAAGTCCTCTTGAGTAAGCCCGCTGCTTTTCCTGAGACGCTGCAGCGCCAGTCCGAATGCTTGGTTTAGCTCCATTTTGCACAACTCGCAAAAGGAACTATAAGGCAGCAACGACCACTTTAGAGCTACAATCTATAGTGTTCATTTTCGCTAGGGTTTCGGTGGTATGTTTAGAACGACACGGGATGCGGCAATACCCAGGCCGGCATTTCTATGCGAGGACGTACAGCTATGGTCGTACATCGAGCATGGCTTGCATGTGCCTTGGTTCTACGTACGATTGGTTCATCATGAGGATGGCCTGCAGATGAGCCAAATGTTGATGCTGTCCAAGGTAGAGACCTTGCAGAACGTCTTGACTGAGAAAACATCTACAGCATGGGTGGAAGACGTTCAGTTGGTCAGCCCAAGTTATGTCAACAAATCCGATCGATGGCTGATGGAGCCTCTCCTGGAATTGACGGAGGTGGGGAACGGCCCAGGCAAAGCGAAATCCTACATCTATAGAGTGCTAGGTGACCGCCTCTACACCCAAGGGCAAACAGACGACGTGACAGATCAGGTTGTGTGTACCATCTACTTAGCGAAGGGCTAAAAGACACTGCAAAGAAACACTCAGCGTGAAATACGTACTCCTCAAAAAGACCAGTGTAGGGGGTAAAGCCTAATGGGAAGTCTAAAGGAACCGAGCACTATACAATCGCTAGTACGGTACATATTGGATTGCTGGAAGCTATATTGGGCACCGTTGATTTGGCTAACCAGGCAGTTATCGATCAGTCGTCGCCCCAAAAAACACAGCGCTAAGCACTAACCCCGCTCTGCGGTTAAAAGTGAAAAAAGTCTCCTAGACTAGCGAGGCTGGCATCGTTGTGCAAATGACTATGCTAGAGCCATAGGTGAGAAATGGTATGCAGTTTTGAAGGCATTTCATAACAACCGTCACACCTGCTTGCCGCCACCCTTATCGGATGAACGACAAACGTCTTTTAAAGCAGGTGAATCTACGTCAACCTGCGGCTACAAATGGCGATGGGCGCCCTATTTTGTTGTGTTTGCCATACCAAAAGCGTAGAAAAGTCTTCGGTTCGGGTGTGTAGGACCAGCTGTTGACGGCTTCAGTTGCGTGAAAATTACTCTGGTCGCTAACGCGTAACCTCATACTGCATCGCTTATCGCTTTGCCGAGATAGCCAGTCGGAGCAAACGTGCAAGCAGGTCACATCAGAACTTTTATCTACGTCAACACTGGTAATGCTGATGACATCCGCCCCCAACATAAGGGAATCTCCACCCGACAGCTCAACCGAAAAACGGTCCCGGTCTCGGTTGCAATTTGCGCATCTGGATTCAATGCCGGTCCAGATAGCATAAAACTGCGTTATCCAGAGAGTCATAATTTGACGTGGAGAGGTCGGACGGAAACGCCAACTCGGTGTAGTAAGATTGATCGCGCGCCCATCAGCAGGAAATCGATAGTGCAACGCTAAACGCCAAGCCAAAAACGCTGCAGACACCGTACAGGCGCACCGGCAGTCGAGACCATGTCGACTCTGAGCATCTAGGGAACTCAGATATTTATAGCACTCCAAATGCGGTTTCACATACGTCTTGTACAAGTATCGACGAACACACCGGTATCGAACGTATACTTCTCGCGCGCTGAGATCAAAATCTGTAGCCTCTTGATGACTGTATGTAGCGCCGATCTTTCTATAAGGAGGGATGGGTCGAGTAGTGATTGCGTTAGGAAAGGGGAATCCTCGTAATTCGGTGATCGCGAAATTGAGACCGATATTGACGAACTGCGCTTGCTCGTTAAAGTCTGTGCTTTCTACTTTGGCGGCGTGAAGCAGAGACACTGCGTAGTCGACTACAGGATCTTTCATTGCACTCGCAGCATGAAGCCATGCTTCGATCCTTAAGCCAACTTCCACATACTTATTCCGCTGCTCTGGAGTAGTGCTATTCAGGTAGACGGACCCGGAAGAATCAAAAACAAAATGATCGCAGCGCGTCTTGGCGACGAATCCTCCAGGTGATGGAGAAAAAAATAGTCCTAGCCTCATGGCATTGCTGCAGGGCACGCATAGCTCAAGTGGTAGGTTATGCCAAGGGCACCGCTTTATCATTTGGAGAAGAAAGAACACTGAGTGGTAACCTAGAGCGATACATTTTGCGCAGTGTCGTATATAAACCACCGAATTGAATGGCGTACATTCCACCAGGTTATCGATAAAAGCCCGCCTGACTGCAGGATATGGCAGGGAAAGCGCTTCGGCCAGCTTGGAGTCATCAATGGCACGCCCCCTCCAGTACTGAACAGGACGACTGGACTGCTGAAATCGTGAAATCTCGTTGAGTAGTTGTAACGGGCGAGTGAAGTTTAATGCGCTTGCTTTTAGCAGGATCCCCCACGATGACTCAAATGGAATATAGTTAAAGTGTCCATATGTGAGTTTCATGGGCTACTTCCTTTCTGCCTGTCGCATCAACGATACAAATTCAGCGATTAAACTTGCGCCCACTGCCTCCTTAACAATCCCTTCCGTGACTTGAAACTCTGAGCTATCCATATGGCGGGAACGCATTAAAATCCTTTCGATAACGCGGAAAATATGTTCAAGAGGTAATACGCGGGGGCCATTTTCCCCTGCTACATTCATTAACTCGGCCCAAATAAGTTTTTTGTAACTGGTCAATCGGAAATTTGCTGCAAAGGCCTTAGGCAAAAAGAAATCGGTATATGTGCACCCCGAGTCAAGCGGATATTCTTTATTCAAATCGTACTCATTGAGTATGCTTTCGAAATCAGCTTCTGACAAACATCCGTCAAAATGAATTGGCTCACTTAAAAACCGAGCCACTAAGTTGGTTGCTCCAACACCGAATAATAAATTTCTTCTTTGAAGTATCTCCTCCTGTCCGAATCCTAGCGTCGTCATGCTAATGCCATGCTCCTCCAAACGATTATGAATGACAAGTAACTCATTCCAACTGTCTATCGACAAAAGTTGATTTTCATCAATAATTATTACAAAGTGCCTACCACCTCTTGATTCCACTTCAACACGTACATGAAGGATAAATTTTTCAATCAAAGCGCTGTATGACTCTTTTGGATTTTTGTACAACCCTGCTCCAAAAACCAAATCGCGAGTCAAGTGAGCTGACTTGTTTCCATCTGCTGTATGATACAGGACATATTTTTTTGGAAATTCGGTGGCCAGTAGGTCTCTAACGGCATTAGCGCACCTTGTCTTACCCATTCTCGGCTGAGCATACAAGAAGGTCCCAGTATGTCTTGAGAATACTCTTTCTCGAAAAATGGAATAGACCTTTTCGATCATCGGCGTAATCAGCGTGTAAAAAGTACTTACAATCGGGTGACTCTCTAAATAAGCCTCCCTATCAAACTCTTGTTTGGATTCCATTATTTTAGCCTTCTTTTTCTGAGCAGTTCATTCAGGTCAGGAATCTTTCTACCAATGATTAATGAGTCCGAAAACTCCAACGGTTTCCCTTCCAGCGCCGGAATTGAATTATTAGCGGATCCGGAAACTACTAATGGCGCTCCCGCCTCACTCGCTACACGCTTCGCCTCGGTTGCCGAGTCGGCCGAAATAGCTATGGATTTTTTGCTCTTCGACTTACTTAAAAAAGCCAGATAAGCTAGAACTGGATCTTGTTCAAAGCTGACTTGCAACGTTCTATCCGCCACCTTTGAGTTGATGGCTTTACGGGTTCGCAAATCATGCTTGGTATCTGCCCATTTTCCAACTGCAACAAGCTTTCCAAGCAAAAAACCTTCCATCGTGAATGCTGTTACAAATCTTAAGTCGTTTTCATCAATGTGCAGTACGACCTTCGATCCAATCATTGCCCACGCATCGTGCAAATAGCTTGACGTGTAACGAACTTTCATAAATTGAATATAAGGATGGCGGCCATTTTTTTTGCTACCTCGAACATTAACTGTTTTTTTCATCTGCAATATAGTATCCCCCATAGCACTGGCATCCGGTAACGTTCTCACCATGAAGTGCTGGTGATCTTTCTCCAGTTTTTGCCTGATAAAGTCTAACGGTGACAAGAAAAACAGGCCTTCACTCATCCTTGTATTATGCTGAGCTATTTCAACATCAAGTAGATGAAGCAAATGCTCAACAAGAATCGGGGCTTGCGTCGCAACTTCCTCACAGTTTTCCGCACGCCCATTGTTAGGGCCGTGGCCCGTCGTACTTAAAAGTCGGCAAAATACATTATTGGAGAGCAAGCCAAATACATGCTCTACACATGGTCGCCTTTCAAAGTGCGCAGGTGCACCAACCGTCCAGAAATAGCCCAACTCTTTTCTTGCAGCATTTGTAACTTTTACCGATAGGTGAGCCAGTGCCCCATCGAATTTTACAACCGTAAATAAGGCTCCTTTACACTGCGGAATAACGTCATTAGGCAATCCGCTGCCTTCGGGATATATCAGTCCTTCAATACCGGGCTCTGGTTTTTGCTGCCCTACAACAGAATAACGCATGACATCAACCACGTCCGTAGCTGAAATCTCTGATCGAAAAACACACTTATAGGACAGCACCGCCCCCGATGCACAATCAATCATGAGTACGACCCATATCCGGCTAATCCTTTTGGGGATATAAGTTCCATTCGGCGCCTTCATTAAAACTGAAGAGTGACAATCAATTTTATAACCATCAATCTCAACAGCTTCGAATGGTTCAGTGTAGACCAATCCAGGTCTTGGTCCCTTTCCGACCGCCATATGTGCTTTCGCCTCGCGCGTCCCTTCAAGGCGAATCATGCGACTAAAATTGCTTTCTCTTATATTTTTAATGTAATCATATATCGTACGCTGCCCTTGATACAAAGTATTAAACGGCCATTCATCTTCCTTAACACCGAACTCCTTAAGCGAAGCAAGAAATATCTTATGTAGTGTTTTTGAACTGATGGCATACTCGCTTTCAGACTCCGGATCTGAATAAGAAAGAACTTTCCTAATAAATCTACTCTCTAAATCTGGATACTTTTTTAAGACTGCGCCCAAGAGCCCAGAGTACCCGCCTTGAGCTTCAGGAAGTTTTGGAGCCGCTTGCTTGGATCTGCTATACTTCTTTGTATGCAAATACGGCAACAGTGCGCGGCATCCCCAACATAAGCCGTCAGGAGCCAACTGCATGCACCGTGACGCGTAATAATTTATACACTGCCTATTTATACCTGTTGCAGCAACGATGCTGTTTAATGGTAGGCCTTCACAGTAGAGTTTCATTGCCAAAAACTTTAGCTGAAATTTCTCTATCTCTTGGTCAGTCAATCCCACCAATTCAGGCTTTGGCCAGTCATGAAAAGTGCCTAGCGCTATCGCTCGCTTGCTTAAGCTTTCGACCCAATTGTTAGTCTCATTATTTATCGTAGTCATGACCGACATTTCCATTGGGTGTGATACCCGAATGAGGGTTTACCCGCAAAATCAATTTCGATATGCCCCGCGATAAAGTGACGTACTAAAACACCGCAAACTATCGGAGGTGCGACAAGCGGAGCCTTCGAAAGTACACTCTTTATGTCCCCCTCCCCAAGCGACACCTCAATTGCACGTATGGCATTCGAAGCTGCTACACAATCGAGCGATCTGATAGCCGCGGCAAATGCCAAAGCTTTCATAATTTTTATCGCGAAAGGCGCCTCCTTCATAACTTGCACTGATGGAACTCGAACACTTTTCTCACTACTGTTATCCGCAGGCTCACCCAAGTTCGAGAGTTCAACTTCAACTAGATCTCCTGATCTTTTTTGCACTAAAAAATCAAAAGTTTCGCTTCCCTCAGACTGCCGAAATGACACCACATCTAGATTAATCTCAAGAAATACTAGCCAGTAGACTAACGCTAGATCAGAAGACAACACCAAGTCCTGTTTTAGCTTGACGCTGTACACATACCATAGATTTCTATTACTGTGACCGCGCGCTCTTACCTCTCGAATAATTCGCTTCCTATGCGCTTGCTTGAGAGATTGCTTGCCCGAAGCCATACCAGCTCTCCGTTTTCATTAGGCTTTAATCTACCCCCAGAATATTTTTCTTGTTATATCAATTAATCATAAATTTCTATCGCTTAATTGCCATATAGTGGCTCTACAAACCAAGTCAGCCTGCGGTCAAATAGGTATTCTTCAAATTATTACAGCTACGTGTTTAGTATCGTATTAATGCAACGGCTTGCAGTCCTATCATATGCATACGTGTAGTGTATTAAATATTCAGAGCTTCCGCATTTTAGAGATTGTCAACCTGAGATCCCCCCTCGTATGCTGACCTATAAGAAATAGGCAAAGCCCCTTACCTTTTCAGCGAGACCCAATTAAAAAATAAGCAAATTGGTGCGCGTAATTTTTGCTCGTGATTAACGCGTTATCACCAAACCCAATAACACACTGACCGGGACAAAACGGCCCTTGGTCAAATACGTCACCCTTTTCATAATCTGTATTTACTGAGGTCGAAGGAGGCAAACTCAGATTGGGTGGCCACACTTGTAGCCATCCATCCAACAATAGCCTCTGTGACCTATACGCAGTGGGTAATGAACTCCCCTTTAAGCCGGCGTTCGGGCTCCTATAGTGTTGCTGCAGCACCGACAGTAATTTAGTTCCTACGCATTCTTAGAAAAATAATCACTTCCAAAGCCGGGACTAATTTCTTTTCATATCTTGGCACCACGCCGATGCTAGATTTTGCTAACGATCTGTTTTTTTTGCTATTTTTAGGTGGTAAAAATGTCAATACTTTAGTTCTGGGGACTTCACGGGTCATTTCCTCCAACACCTGATCTAGGTGCGGCGCGAGCTTCAACATATCCAAGTCAATGCCTTGAACCGAATTCGCTTCATATGGATATCGAGTGCCAACGAAAAGCTTGGAGCAAGCTGTGATCCATTTTTCCAGTTGGAATTCTGGAGCCAATCTCTCTGACGTTTCACGCAGCTGGTTGGCCATCTCAATAGGAATGGCGTTGTACAGATCGATCAGGCCATGCCTGTTTCCAGGCAAGCCGGCGACCAAACGCAAATGTCCTTCAGGATCATATTCAGACCTTGGAAATCTAGGGTCAGCCTCAACAAGGAATGACTTAAGAAGCAGCTCAGACGCAAGCGCGGAATTCATCACGGCTGGCCAGTAGAGATTGGAATCGCCATTTGAGGCAAATTGTTCGAGGATCTGTGCGGCCCTCAAAAAAGTACGCGCTTCTTCGATAACCCAGGTACTCGGCAAACGCTCATAGTCCATAATCCATTGCCCTTTATAGTGAATATATCGGCGGCTTTCGCGCTTTTGTATCTGCGTCAATTCGCATTTAGGTACGTGATTCCCTGGAGGAAAAAGTGAATCCAAAACCCAAAGCTAAAAGTAAAAACTGGAGAGTCAAATGCCAGGATACCGCCGATGGAACTGGCGATTTGATCATTCCACTGAGTGTCGATCTTCTGTCGACCATTAAGGTGGCCAACGGTGACAAACTCGACCTGGAAGTAAAACCTAACGGCACGATAATTCTGACTCCAGTTCGTACGTAGCATCAATTGCCTGAGAGATAACGTTCAAATTTGGAAGATAACGAGCAATGATGACCTACCCCTAGGTCATCTGATGAGCTACCCTTCTCCTTTTTAATATCCTTTATACATAACTAAACTAAATGACTATTTAGTTGAGTTATAAGCTGTTACCCCAGATCAAAGCCTAAACCGATCCACCGACTGCGAAAGCTTCCCCGCCAAACTCGACAATTCATCCGTCGTCGACGCCGTCTCGCCAATCACCCGACTGTTACTTTCCGACATCCCCGCAATTCTCTCCACCTGATGAGCGATCTCATTACTGGCCAGGCTCTGCTCACTAATCGTGCGTGAAATATCGTTGACCAATTCAGTGGTACTCAGCGTAGCCTGGAGGATCTCGCGAATGGCGCGCTCCACCTCGGCAGTCACCGCCATGCCCTTGTCCACTTGGGCAACGCCCTCCTCCATGCTGATCACCGCTTCACGGGTGTTCTGCTGGATACTCCCGACCATGCTGGCGATTTCCTGGGTGGAGGCGCTGGTGCGTCCGGCCAGGCTGCGCACTTCGTCGGCCACGACCGCAAAGCCGCGCCCTTGTTCACCGGCGCGAGCGGCTTCGATGGCGGCGTTCAGGGCCAGCAGGTTGGTCTGGTCGGCAATCCCCTTGATCACCTGGATAATGCTGTAGATCGCCTCGGACTCCTTGTCCAGCGTGCGGATCACTTGGGCTGACTGTTGGGCAGAACGGGCGATGCCATCCATGTCGCTGACCACCTGGTGGATAACCCGGCCGCCGTCCTTGGCCAGGGTTTCAGCCTGGCTGGCCATGTCCAGGGCACGTTGGGCGTGACGGGTGATTTCTTCGATGCTGGCTGTCATTTCGCTCGCGGCGGCGGCCATGGTGCTGGCGGCGACGCTTTGTTGCTGGCTGCTGCCTGCCACTTCATGGCAACCCTGGCTGAGGCGCTCGCTCATGCCATTGACGCCGTGGGCGTTGCTGCGAACCACTTCGATCATGCCGCGCAAATCCCGCTGCATCGTCGCCAGGCTGCGAATCAGTGCACTGGCTTCGTCCTGATTCTTGGGTTCGGCAATCGGCTCGCTCAGGTTGCCATGGGCAATGCTCTGGGCAATACGGCTGGCGGTGCGCAACGGCCCCATGATGCTCAGGGTCACCCAACGTCCTTGTGCCAGCAGCAACAGCAGGCTCGCCCCCAATACAATAATCAAGGTCCAGTTAGCGTTACTGATGGTTTGCCGGGTACCGGTGCTGGTGAGTTGGGTATTGTTTTCGATCAGTTCGCTCAACGCCGCCATTTGTTCTTCCAACTGGCTGAACGCGGCATTGAAGGTCTGCAGTTCGCCTCGTGCGGCCTCGGGATTGTCCAGGGCCAGCGCGACGATGCGCTCGCCGGCACTGATGTAGGTGTCCAGGCTGGGTTTGATTTTTTCCAGGCTGGCCTTGATCGAGGCGTCCAACGGCAGCTTGAGATTGTCCGCCAGCACCTCGCGAAAGTGCTCGGCATGCTCCTTGATCGAGCTGTTGACCTCGGCCGGCGTACTGGTGCTTTTGCCCAGCCCGACCAACATCGCCGACAGTACATCCGCACGCAGGGCGTCGTGCATCATGTCGGCTTCCATGTGGTTGCGCAGTACCGTCATGCTGACGTCGTTGTCCTGTACCGCATCGGCCATCCGCGTATTGCCCAGGTAGCCAGCCAGGCTCATGATCAAAGCGGTGAGCAACCCGGTCGCAATCAACAGCACCAAGCGTAATTTGATCGTCATAGTGGTACCCCGTGCCAGGACCGCCGGTTGGGAGCCCAACCGTTTCAGTGTCGTTGCTAGCTGTATCGGCAGCTGTTGCTTGTTAGTGAAGCCTAAGTTTGCGGATCTGCGCGGTTCCCTTAAGCTGACCGTCCGTTGCTCTACCTGGATCTGCCAAATGCCTCAACGTATCGCCCGCCTCGCCCTGTTGCTGGGCTTGATCACCGCCGTCGGCCCGTTTGCCATCGACATCTACCTGCCGGCGCTGCCGACCCTGGGCGCCAGCCTCCAGGCCTCGCCGGCGGCCGTGCAGATGAGTTTGACGGTGTTCTTCATGATTATCGGCGTGTGCCAGTTGTTCTACGGCCCCCTCAGCGACGTGTTCGGGCGTAAACCACCGATTTATGCGGGTTTGGTGATCTTTGCCATTGGCAGCGTCGGCTGCGCGCTGGCACCGACCATCGAAGTGTTGATTGGTTTTCGTGCGGTGCAGGCGTTCGGTGCTTGTGCGGGCATGGTGATCCCACGGGCGATTGTCCGTGACCTGTATACCGGCCATGAAGCGGCGCGTCTGATGGCTTTGTTGATGCTGGTGATGAGTGTTTCGCCGATCCTCGCGCCGCTGGCCGGTAGCCTGGTGATTTCGATCTGGAGCTGGCGCGAAGTGTTTGCCGTGTTGGCGGTGGTGGCCGTGCTGTGTCTGGTGATGACCGCCGTACAACTGCCAGAAACCCACCCGGCCGAGCGCCGCCTGGGCAAGACACTGGGCCAGGCGTTCGGCAGTTATGGCGCCCTCCTCCGCGACCCGGTCTTTACGGGTTTGTCGGTGGTGTGCGGGTTTGGCCTGGCCACCTTTTTCGTGTTCATCGGCAGCGCGCCCTTCGTGTACATCGAATTTTTTGGCCTGACACCGACCCAGTTCAGCCTGTGCTTTGCGCTCAACGCGGCTTCGTTTTTTGCCATGAGCCAATTGACCGCCCGCCTCAGCGCCCGCTTTGGCCTGGCGCCGTTGATTCGCTGGTCGGTGGTGGGCGTGGCGGCGGTCATGAGCTTGCTGGCGGCTACTACACTGTGGGGTGACAGCCTGGGCTTGATGATGGGGCTGTTGTTTATCGGTTTTGGCTTTCTTGGCCTGCTATTGCCGGCGGCCGGGGTACTGTCGCTGGAGGATCATGGTGCGGTGGCGGGTTCTGCGTCTGCACTGCTGGGCGCGATCCAGATGGTCACGGCGGCTGTGGCGATGACCTTGGTGGGGATCTTTGCCGACCATACACCGGCGCCGATGTTGATCGGCATTGCGCTGTGTGCGCTTGCCGCGATGCTGACCACCTTGTGGACGTTGCGGCGCTTGCCGGCTCACCTGGTTCCAAGCGTCCCGCCTTCCTCCTGAGCAGAGGAGCAGGCAGATTCAACATTCTGGTTGCCTGTGAGGCCCTCTTCGCAGGCAAGCCAGCTCCCACATTTGAATCGTGGTGTATCCACAAGCCTACAAATCAAATCGATCCACCGCCCGCCGCCGCTCATTGTCGTCACGCACGTCATAGCTGGCGGTGGTCTGGATATTGGTGTGATGCGCCAGTTTCTGCGCAATCGACAAATCATGCTCCTCGATCACCCGCGTGATAAACGAACGACGGAAATCATGGGGCATGATCTTGACCCCCACTTGATCGCCGCGCTGGCGCGCGATGTAGTAAATCGCATGCTTGGTGATGCGTTCCCGGGTGATATGGCTGCCTCGCCGGATACGGTTGAACAAGAAGCTGTCGTCCTGCTCGCCTTCCTTGAGGTGCTCGCGGCGGAACGCCAGCCAGGCCTGCAGCTTGGCAAACGCCCAGTCCGGCGCGTACTTGACCAGCTCTTTGTTGCCCTTGCCGATCACGCGCAAGCTGCGCTCGTCAAAGTTGATCTGTGCCAGGTCCAGGTTCACCGACTCCGACTTGCGCATGCCCGAGCCATATAACAGACCGATCACTGCGGCATCCCGCAGGCCCTGAGGCCGAGGGTCGGCGGCGCAGACGTCGAGCATCTCGCGGATCAAGGTGCGGCGCAGATTGCGGCCCTGGCCCAGGCGCGTACCGGGCGTGGCCTTGACCGAGCGCATCTTCAACAGGTGGTCCTGGCTGATCAAGCTCATGCGCCACGCTTCATTCATGACCCCGCGCACCGCATTCACATACAGCGACGAAGTGTTCGGCGCTAAGCCGTCCTCGCGCAAGGCAGCCACCAGTGCGATGACGTGTTCGGGCTGCAGCAGGTGCCAGTCAATCTCTTCGAGGTTGAGATCTTCGAAACCCAGGCGGTCGGCGGCATCCTGCAGCACGTAGCGCATGGTCAACTGGCTGGAAGGCGCCAGGCGGGTGAGGTAAAGGGTCAGCGGGTTGCGAATGGACTCGGTCAAGGTAGATCAGCCTTTGGATTAAATACATCGACCAACTATTTGATTAGTCGATGTATTTAGTGGGTTGGCGAAGGCCGAGTCTAACCCAGGAGCGGCCCTGGCACAAAATCACGGGGCTGTATCGTCGTCCTCACTGGCTGCCTGGGGCTGGGCCTGGGACTGGCTCCAGTCGGCGTCCTGTTGCTGCATCAGCGCGAACCACTGCTGGCGCATAAAAGCGAGGTAACTGTCCGGCGCTTTGGCAAAGTCCTTCTCGTCGCCATAGCAGCCTGGCAGGGGCAGTTCGGTGCCCTGCTCCTTGTACTGGCTCACCAACGCTTGCTGCGCTACGACGCTGCAGTCAGTAGGCAGTGGCATACCGCGCAAGGCGCCCGCGTCCTCATCCCACCAACTTGCGCCCACGCGGTCGAGGCCGCGCAGACGATACTTCTCGGACTTGCCGGCATGCATGATCAGCTTGAATTCGTTGGGGCTGACATCACTGGTGCAGGCCCGCGAATAACCGACTGTAGCCTGGGTATTGCCGTCGCCCAGCAGGTCGGTGACCTTGGTGGCAGCCCGGTCAAAGCGCAGCCCGGCGTCGAATTCGCAGTGCTGTACATCGTCGTACAGCATCCACACGCGCTTGGGGCGCTCGCCTCCCAGCACGTATTGCGCCGCGTAGACAAAGGCCGACTGGGTACCATCGTCATCGCGCTCACCGACTTGCTCGGCGAGTACCAGCAGGTTTTTGCCTTGGCGGTCATCCCAGGTATAGGCGGCGACCTGCTTGCCGCGCACTTCCACCCCGTCCGGCACCTGGTCCAGTGGGGTCAGCGCGACGCCCTGATCAGCCCGCACGCTGGTGACACAGGCCACCGTCATCAACAATCCCATCAGCGCTGGCCGCAACTGGCCGCGTAAAAGCTGCACGCTATTCATCCGAGTACCCTGGCAAGAGAGGGCTTACTTTACCGGCACTTGAGCGCCAATGCAGAGAAGATTGTTGAAGGGCAAACATTGGGCTGATCGCCTCGCTCAGATTGAACCAAGCGTCTTGTATGAAGCTCCGATGTCGCCCTGTGAGACCTACATGTAACGCCTTGATTACTTAGCTGAACCCTAGCTGTCTGCCTGTCAAATAAACGAGTTTTTCATCCGCCTTTCATATTCGTTGCACATTTTTGCGCTTAACCTTGTAGGCAACACTTGAGAGCAATCCGTGGATTATCGACTAACCTATTGAAAACGCATCATCTTTAGCCCCGTTTTGTAATCTGCGGGGCTGTAGTTTTGCCCAATGAACGCTGCCGTTTTCACGCTTGAAGTCGCTTTAGCCCGAGGTCATGAATCTTTGAAACCCTACCCTATTCATTGCGTGTCGATCGTTATCCCGGTCTACAACGAACAAGAAAGCCTGCCTGAGTTGCTGCGCCGCACCACGGCAGCCTGCAAGCAATTGGCTTACGAATACGAAATCATCCTGGTGGATGACGGTAGCCGCGACAATTCGGCCCAACTGCTCGAAGACGCCGCCGCCGAAGACGGCAGCAATGTGGTGGCGGTGATCCTTAACCGCAACTACGGCCAGCACGCGGCGATCATGGCCGGCTTTGAACAGTGCCGTGGCGAAGTGGTGATCACCCTTGACGCCGACCTGCAGAACCCGCCGGAAGAAATCCCGCGCCTGGTCGAGCAAGCCGCCCTGGGCTACGACGTGGTCGCCACCGTGCGTAATAACCGCCAGGACTCGGCCTTCCGCCGCTGGCCCTCGCGCTTGATCAACCTTGCCGTGCAGCGCTCTACCGGCGTGGCCATGACCGACTACGGCTGCATGTTGCGCGCCTACCGCCGCACCATCGTCGACGCCATGCTCGCCTGCCGTGAGCGCAGCACGTTCATTCCTATCCTGGCCAACGGCTTCGCCCGCCACACCACGGAAATCCTGGTGCACCACGCCGAACGTGAGCACGGCGAATCCAAATACAGCGCCATGCGCCTGATCAGCCTGATGTTCGACCTGCTGACCTGCATGACCACCACGCCCTTGCGCCTGCTGTCCATCGTCGGTTTCAGCCTGGCGGCACTGGGCGTGCTGTTTGCCTTTGCCCTGATCGTCATGCGCCTGGCCTTCGGCGCCGACTGGGCCGGTGATGGCCTGTTCGTGCTGTTTGCGGTGCTGTTTGTGTTCACCGGTGGCCAGTTCATCGGCATGGGTCTTTTGGGCGAATACCTGGGCCGCATGTACAGCGATGTCCGCGCCCGCCCACGCTTCTTTATTGAAAAAGTGCTGCGCAACCAACCGGCAGCACCGGCTCCAGTCGTCGTGGTCGACGGCCTGGTGTCTTCCCATACTTCTACTTCTTCTTCGGATCAGGTCCAGTCATGAGTTCAAAAGCTGTTGTATTCGCCTACCACGATATTGGCTGCGCAGGCATTGAAGCGCTGCTCAGCGCCGGTTACGACATTGCCGCCGTATTCACCCATGCCGATGACCCCAAGGAAAACAACTTCTACGGTTCCGTCGCCCAACTCTGCGCCCGCAATGGCATCCCGGTGCATGCACCGGAAGACGCCAACCACCCGCTGTGGATCGAACGCATCGCCAAGCTGAACCCGGAGTACATCTTCTCGTTCTACTACCGCAACCTGCTGAGCGAGCCGCTGTTGGCCACCGCCCGCAAAGGCGCGTTCAACCTGCACGGCTCGTTGCTGCCCAAGTACCGTGGCCGCGCCCCGGCCAACTGGGTGCTGGTCAACGGCGAAACCGAAACCGGCGTGACCCTGCATCGCATGGTCAAGCGTGCCGATGCCGGCGCCATCCTGGCCCAGCAGAAAGTCACCATCGAGCGCACCGATACCGGCCTGAGCCTGCACGCCAAGCTGCGTGAGGCGGCCACGGCGCTGCTGCGTGATGCCCTGCCACAGCTGGCCCAGGGCAAGCTGATCGAAACCGCCCAGGATGACAGCAAAGCCACCTACTTCGGTCGTCGCACCGCCGCCGATGGCAAGCTGGACTGGAAAAAACCTGCCGAGCAACTGTTCAACCTGGTACGCGCAGTGACCCAGCCGTACCCGGGCGCCTTCTGCGCCGTGGGCGAGCACAAGCTGATCGTGTGGCAAGCCGACGTGGTCAAGGGCAACGAAGGTCTGGCGCCTGGCCGTGTAATCAGCGTCAACCCGCTGCGCATTGCCTGCGGTGAAGATTCCCTGGTGGTCAAGTTCGGCCAGCGCAACGAAAACGGCCTGTACCTGGCCGGCCCGTCCCTGGCCGATGAGTTGGGCCTGGTAGACGGTTCCGTGCTGCGCGGCGCCGAGTCGGGCCGCAAGCCGCGCCGTACCCGTGTGCTGATCCTGGGCGTGAACGGTTTTATCGGTAACCACCTGTCCGAGCGCCTGCTGCGTGACGACCGCTACGAAGTCTATGGCCTGGACATCGGCTCAGACGCCATCGAGCGCCTGCGCAGCCACCCCAACTTCCATTACGTGGAAGGCGACATCAGCATCCACACCGAATGGATCGAGTACCACATCAAGAAATGCGACGTGGTGCTGCCGCTGGTGGCCATCGCCACGCCGATCGAATACACCCGTAACCCGCTGCGCGTATTCGAACTGGACTTCGAAGAAAACCTCAAGCTGGTGCGCTACTGCGTCAAGTACAACAAGCGCGTGATTTTCCCGTCGACCTCCGAAGTCTATGGCATGTGCCAAGACCAGTATTTCGACGAAGACACCTCCAACCTGGTAGTGGGCCCGGTCAACAAGCAACGCTGGATCTACTCCGTCTCCAAGCAACTGCTGGACCGCGTGATCTGGGCCTACGGCGACAAGGGCCTGAAGTTCACCCTGTTCCGGCCATTCAACTGGATGGGCCCGCGCCTGGACCGCCTGGACTCGGCGCGTATCGGCAGCTCCCGCGCCATTACCCAGCTGATCCTGAACCTGGTGGAAGGCACGCCGATCCGTCTGTTCGACGGCGGTGAGCAGAAGCGTTGCTTCACCGACATTGCCGACGGCATCGAAGCCCTGGCGCGCATCATTGATAACGACAATGGCGTCTGCGACGGGCAGATCATCAACATCGGCAACCCCGAAAACGAAGCCAGCATTCGCCAGTTGGGCGAAGAACTGCTGCGTCAGTTCGAGGCTCACCCACTGCGCCACAACTTCCCGCCGTTCGCCGGTTTCCGCGACGTCGAGAGCAAGGCGTTCTACGGCACAGGCTACCAGGACGTGGCGCACCGCAAGCCGAGCATCGACAACGCCAAGCGCCTGCTGAACTGGGAGCCGAGCGTAGAGATGAGCGAAACCATCGGCAACACGCTCGATTTCTTCCTGCGTGAAGCCATGCTTGAAATTGCGGATAAAAAGTAATGCAGGCAGGTCTTCGCATCGACGTCGACACCTACCGCGGCACCCGTGAAGGTGTGCCGCGGTTGCTCGACTCCCTGGCCGAAGCCGGGGTCAAGGCGACGTTCTTCTTCAGTGTCGGGCCGGACAATATGGGGCGTCACTTGTGGCGCCTGATCCGCCCGCAGTTTTTGTGGAAGATGCTGCGCTCCAACGCGGCCGGCCTGTATGGCTGGGACATCTTGTTGGCCGGCACTGCCTGGCCAGGCAAGCCGATTGGCCGAGACCTGGGGCATTTGATGCGCCAGGCCAAGGCGGCCGGGCATGAAGTCGGCCTGCACGCCTGGGACCACCATGGCTGGCAGGCCAACACCGGGCGTTGGAGCGAGGCACAACTGGTCGAGCAGATTCGACGCGGCGTAGACACCTTGAGCGACATTCTCGGCGAGCGCATCGACTGTTCAGCGGCCGCCGGCTGGCGTGCCGATGAGCGTGTGGTGCAAGCCAAGCAAGGCTTCAACTTTCGCTACAACAGCGATTGCCGGGGCTCCAGTCTGTTTCGACCAACCCTGGCCGATGGCAGCGCGGGCACCCCACAAATTCCGGTAGACCTGCCGACCTTCGACGAAGTCGTCGGGCCGGCGGTGGCTGCCAACGATTTCAACCGCTTCATTCTTGATCGGTTCAACGCGTCAAAGCTGAACGTCTACACGATCCACGCGGAAGTAGAAGGGATTCTGATGGCCAATGATTTTCGCCAGTTGCTCGCCCAGGCCGGGCAGCGCGGCATCGAGTTCAAACCCTTGGGCGAGCTGTTGCCCGCGGATGTGACCACCCTGCCCCAGCAACAGCTGGTGCGCGGCGCCTTGAGCGGCCGCGAGGGTTGGCTGGGAGTGCAGCAGGCATGATCCGCCGCTGGGCTTTGCCCCTGCTCCTGCTGGCGTTCGCCGTGTTCTACCTGCTGCCGTTGGCCACCCATGGCCTGTGGATTCCCGATGAGACCCGCTATGCGCAAATCAGCCAGGAGATGCTGCTGACCGGCAAGTGGGCCGCGCCGCACTTCATGGGCATTCGCTACTTCGAAAAGCCCGCCGCAGGCTATTGGATGATCGCGCTGGGCCAGGCGATCTTCGGGCAGAACCTGTTCGGCGTGCGGTTTGCCTCGGCGTTGAGCACCGGTTTGAGCATTTTGCTGGTGTACCTGGTCTCTCGTCGGTTGTGGAATGATCCGCAAAAAAGCCTGGTCAGCACGTTGCTCTACATGAGCTTCGTCAGCGTGGCCGCGCTGGGCGGCTATGCCAACCTGGACCCGCAGTTCACCTTCTGGGTCAACCTGACGGGCGTGGCCTTGTGGTTCTGTTTCGACAGCACCACGCGGCGTGCGCGCTTGTGGTCCTGGGCCTTGCTGGGCCTGGCATGCGGCATGGGCTTCATGACCAAGGGCTTTCTGGCCTGGTTGCTGCCGGTACTGGTCGCCCTGCCCTACGCCGTCTGGCAAAAACGTTTTGTCGAGTTGTGCAAATTTGGCCCTGTTGCCGTGGTGGTGGCGATTGCTGTCAGCGTGCCGTGGGCGTTGGCTGTGCACCTGCAAGAGCCGGACTACTGGCATTTCTTTTTCTGGCACGAGCACATCCAACGCTTTGCCGGTGAAGACGCCCAGCACGCCGAACCCTTCTGGTATTACCTGCCGCTGCTGGTAGGGTTCGCACTGCCGTGGGTCGCGCTGTTGCCGTCCGCGCTCAAGCAGGCCTGGCTGCAGCGGCGCGTGCCGAAAACCGCGTTCCTGCTACTGTGGCTGTTGATGCCCCTGGCCTTTTTCAGCCTGGCCAAAGGCAAGCTGCCCTCCTACATCATGCCGTGCATGCTCCCCCTGGCCTTGCTGATGGGCTCGGCCCTGAGCGACAAACTGGCTCAAGGTCGCGGCCGTGTGCTGCGCATCAATGGCTGGTTGAACCTGGTGATGGGTGTGCTGGTGTTGCTGGCCCTCAGCTGGTTCCAGTTGAAGAAGCCGGTCTACGAACCGGGTGAGGAAACCGTCAGCCTGGTGCTGGTGTTCATCTTTTTGTTCGGCTGGATCGTGGTCAATCTGCTGCAAGCAGCACGCCCCTTGGCATTGTGGGCCACGCCGCTGATCGGCAGTGGATTTCTGGTGCTGCTGGTGCCTGCGGCGTTGCCCCATTCGGTGGTTTACAACAAGACCCCGGACCAGTTCATCATTGATCACATCGACGAGTTGCAGCCCAGCGTTGCCCTGCTGAGCAACGACCTGGGCGCCGCGTC
The DNA here is from genome assembly GCF_034348165.1 of Pseudomonas sp. CCI1.1. Lineage (NCBI taxonomy): Bacteria > Pseudomonadati > Pseudomonadota > Gammaproteobacteria > Pseudomonadales > Pseudomonadaceae > Pseudomonas > Pseudomonas sp. CCI1.1. Next base: position 1,070,363 of record NZ_CP133780.1, on the reverse strand, counting down.
GGCGCTGTCCTGGCGCCTCAAACGCCCGGATATCACGCTGTACAACACCTCGGGTGAGGTCAAGTACGGCCTGGCTTACGAGGACACGGCCCCGCGTCTGGTCGACCGTAACCGCATCCAGACGTGGATGGCCGAAACCCGTCGTACCGGTGCGGTGGGCGTGGTGATGCGCGTCAATAGCACCGGCGAAAAGGAAGAACTCGCGCTGCTGCCTACTGACGGCAAGCGTTATGCGCAAGGCAAGATCGTGATCCTGATTTTCCCGCAGGTCGCGCCATGATCACCCTGCTGCTACTGCTCACGGCCTGCCTGCTCACCTGCATGGGCCAGGTCTCGCAAAAATTCGCCGTGGAGAGCTGGCGCGGCGTGCCGGACGGCTGGGTACCGAAACTGCGCTCGCCGTGGTTGTGGTCGGCGCTGGTGTGCCTAGGCGTGGGCTTGCTGGTGTGGCTGCTGGTGTTGCAGCGCCTGGAAGTCGGCATTGCCTACCCCATGCTCAGCCTGAATTTTGTGCTGGTCACGCTGATGGCGCGCTTTGTGTTTCACGAACCCATTGATGCCCGTCATTGGCTGGGTGTGGGGCTGGTGATTGCCGGCGTGGTCTTGCTGGGGCGCCAGGTATGAGCCGCATGCGGGGTTTCGCCCTGGCCCTGGGCAGTGTCGGTCTGGTGAGTGGCGCCCAATTGGGCATGCGCTGGAGCATGACGCGCCTGCCGCTGCCCACCCAATGGCTGGCTGCCTTCACGGATAACAGCATCGACCTCGGCGCCCTGGGCGTGGTGATCCTGGCGATCATCGCCTATGCGCTGTCGATGCTGTGCTGGCTCGGCGCACTGAAGCACTTACCCCTGGGCCGCGCCTATTCGCTGCTCAGCATCAGTTACGCGCTGGTGTATTTGCTGGCCGCCAGCCTGCCGGTGTTCAACGAAAATTTTTCGCTTTCAAAAACCCTGGGGGTGGCCTTGGTCATCCTCGGCGTACTGGTTATCAACTCTCGTCGTGCTAGCACCTCAAGTCCCAGGAATACCCCATGAAAATCAGTGTATTTGGTAGTGGTTACGTTGGTCTGGTTCAGGCCACGGTATTAGCCGAAGTCGGTCACGATGTCATTTGCATGGACGTTGACAAGCACAAAGTCGAGTCGCTGCAGAAGGGGCATGTGACCATCTTCGAGCCGGGCCTGGCAGCCATGGTCAAGGACAACCTGGAAAGCGGACGCCTGCGCTTTACCCACGACGAAAAACTCGCCGTCGAGCACGGTGAAGTCTTGTTTATTGCTGTGGGCACGCCGTCGGATGAAGACGGTTCGGCCGACTTGAAATACGTGCTGTCGGTGGGTGATGCAGTTGCCCGCCATCGCGTGGCGCCGGTGATCCTGGTGGAGAAATCCACCGTACCGGTAGGCACCGGCGACACGTTGCGTGACCACATCCTCAATAACCTGCGTGCCGCCGGCCGTGAGCTGCAGTTCGATATCGTCTCCAACCCGGAATTCCTCAAGGAAGGCTCCGCCGTTGCCGACTGCCGCCGCCCGGACCGGATCATCATCGGCTGCGAGCGTGAAGAGGTGCGCGACGTGATGCGCGACCTTTACGCACCGTTCAACCGCAACCACGACCGCATCATCTTCATGGACCTGCGCAGCGCAGAACTGACCAAGTACGCCGCCAACTGCATGCTGGCCACCAAGATCAGCTTCATCAACCAGATCGCCGAGTTGGCTGAACACCTGGGTGCCGACATTGAGTCGGTGCGCCTGGGCATCGGTGCCGACTCACGCATCGGCTACCACTTTATCTACCCCGGCTGCGGTTATGGCGGCTCGTGCTTCCCCAAAGACATGCGCGCCCTGATCCACAGCGCCAAGCAGGCCAACTGCTCCAGCGACCTGCTCGAAGCCGTGGAAGCCATCAACCAGCGCCAGAAGAGCAAGTTGTTCGAGCGCATCAACGCGTTCTTCCAGGGCAACCTCAAGGGCAAGACGTTTGCCCTGTGGGGCCTGGCCTTCAAGCCCAACACCGATGACATGCGTGATGCCCCCAGCCGCGTGCTGATGGAAGCGCTGTGGGCTGCGGGCGCCAATGTGCGCGCCTTTGACCCTGAAGCCATGCAGGAAACCCAACGCATCTACGGCGATGACCCGCGCCTGATGCTGATGGGCACCCCGGAATCCACCTTGGGCGGCGCCGATGCGTTGATCGTGTGCACCGAATGGCAGCAATTCAAGGCGCCGGACTTTGACCTGATTCACCAGCGCCTGAAAACCCCGGTGATCTTCGACGGCCGTAACCTGTACGACGGCGAGCGCCTGGCGCGCAAAGGCTTCAAATACTTCCCCATCGGCCGCGGCGATTCCTGCGAGTTGCCGATCCCCCAGCAAAACTGGGTGGAACAGGTCAAGGACGCTTGCTAGGTGAACATCGCCTTACCGTCCGCGCAGCGCGCAACGATCCGCCACCAGTCGCTGGGGCTTGGGCTCTTGGCGCTGGTGCTGTTTATCGTCGGCAACTGGCACCAGGCGATCATCGGCTTTGATTCGCGCTTTGTGCTGTTTGCCCAGGAAATGCTGCGTCACGGGCCGAGTTTCTTTCCCACCACCTATGGTCAGCCGTATGCCGATTACCTGGCGACGTCGACCCTGTTGACGTGGCTGCTGTCGGTGCCCTTGGGCCAGGTCACCAGCCTGACGGCGTGGCTGCCCACTGCGGTCGCGTCGGCGCTGATTGTGGGGCTGGTCTATCGCCTCACTGCACCCTACTCGCCACGTTGGGGCCTGCTGAGTATTGCGATGCTGCTGCTCAGCAGTACGTTCATCAGCGAAACCCGTGCAGTCTCCCTCGACCAGATGCTCGCCGCCGTGGCGTTGGCGGTGTTCTACCTGGGCTACGCCCATGATCATTTCGCCGCAGCCAAGCGCCTGCATTGGGTGTTTTTGCTGGTGCTGCTGGGGTTTGCCATTCGCGGCCCGATAGGCCTGGTGATCCCTACGGGCGTGTTGTGCAGCTACTACCTGATCAACCGCCAGTGGCGCCAACTGTTCAGCTTCGGCCTGCTGGCACTGGCGCTGCTGGCGGCGTGCGTCGGCCTGTTGCTGCTGCTGGCCAAGCTCAGCGGCGGCGAAGATTTTATGCATGACGTGATTCGCATGCAGTTCCTGGGGCGCATGGATGGCAGCGAAGGTTCCGGTGGCGTGCTGTATTACTTCACCAGCTCCCTGGGCAACTACGCCCTGGCCTATCCAATCGCGTTGTTGGTGCTGCTGGCGGTGCTGATGGGCGGTCGACGTGCGCCGGACCCGGCATTGAAGCTGGTGCTCTACTGCGCGGCAGCCGGTGTGTTGGTGATGCTGGGGCTGTCGGTGCCCCAAGCCAAGAAAGCGCGCTATATCCTGCCGATGTTGCCGATGGCCGCGATCATTGCCGCGTATCCCTTCGCGGTCACACAAGGGCGACTGTTTGCGTGGCTGCGCGCCTTGATGCTGGGCATCTGGACGCTGTTGCCAACGCTGTTGGCCATTGGCTTGGTGGTGGCGCGGCGGCGCTACCCGGAACCGCTGGCCGACCTTGAGCTGATCTTCGTCGTGCTTGGCTTGCTACAGGTGCTGGCCCTGCTGGCATTGTTCCGCTCGCGGCTGCGCACCTACGGTCCCGCCTTGGCCGCCGTACTCGCCCTCTGGACCACCTACATCATGGTGGTTGAACCCCTGGAGCGTCAGGTATATGACACCCGCACATTCAGCCTCGCCGTCAAGGCGCAGGTTCAACAGCAACCGGCGCCGCTGGTGTTGCACGCACTGGGCAAAGACGCGAAAGCCATCAAATTCATGGTCAACTTCGATTGCGACAAGGTTCCGCTGTTTACCCAATTGCCCGCCGAATTGAAACCGGTCCAGGCGCCGGCATGGCTGGTCATGAGCCAGGCTGATTTCCAGGCGCTGGACGATCCGCGCCTGCGTTCAATCACGCCAACGCTTACCGCAGCGTTCGACAAAACCCCCTATGTGTTGCTGCATTTGGCAAAAGCCTCGACGCCTTGAGTGCTTTTCCGGCTGCACTGTAAGAAGAACGCCCACTCCCTCCACGAGTGGGCGACTTTCATCATAGGTACCAAGAAAACACCTACATTTGTTTGCGTAATGGCTGGTGCACTTTCCCTTCCGGTGCTCGGAGCCCAACTGTAGACTCGCTGCCACGTGCACTTACTATCTACCACCCGATCGTCAGGACTGCCCTGAAACGCTTGGGTCAGGGCACTTCACAACAAGGACGTTGTAGGCTGCCCGCGCGCGATGGCTTACTTCATTGAGAGGACAATGCCGTGCGAGAAGACCTGTTAACCGTACCCTTACCCAGGCTAGATCGTTTGATGGCATTGCGTGACGCACTGGTGGCGTTAAAGGGGCCGTTGGCCGACGACCCCAGGCTGCGCGAAGACTTGCAAGCGCGCCTGTTCAACGAAGAAACCCATAGTCGCGTGCTGGGCAAAATCAACCCCGCTGCATCCGCGTCCACCGGGCAGATAACCTATGGCGAAGCCGGTTAACTGCATTTATTTTGCATTCAATGTTCATTAATATGCAGTGGCGCCACCAGATCAAGCGCGGCACACTGCGCAGGTTCCTTCCCCCAATGTTGGAACCTTCAAAGGGCTGTTCCGGGAAACCAGGCAGGCCTTTTTTTTCGCCCGCTGTTTATGGACCGTCTTTCAATGCTCGCTCGCTGGTTACCCGCTGCAATCAACACCCGTCCCGCCGAATGGAGCCGTGCAGCCATCGGCATGGCCCTGGGCACGCTGTTCAGTGTCTGGGCCTGTGCCCAGGTGTTCGGCATGGAGGTGGCCCTGCACCTGCTCGGCCCTCTTGGCGCATCGGCCGTATTGCTGTTTGCCGTGTCGTCGGGGGCGCTGGCCCAACCCTGGTCGATAATCGGCAGTTACCTGTGTGCAGGCGTCGTCGCGTTGCTGGTCGCCCGCGTCCTGGGGCGCACCTTGGGCAGCGCCTGCCTGGCGGCAGGCATGACGGTGATCCTCATCTGCTGGCTGCGCTGCCTGCACCCGCCGGCCGGCGGCCTGGCCATGACCCTGGTGCTGGCCGATCCGGCATCGGTCGGCCTCGGCTGGTACGAGCTTGCGCCGGTGATGCTAGGGGCCGGCGCCCTGCTCGCCTGCGCGCTGGCCTATAACAATGCCACGCGCACGCGTTATCCCAAGGGGCTTGCCGAGCCTGCCCCGGTTATCCTGGGCACTGCCACCGCCGTGAGCGAGCCGAGCATCACGGCAGCCGACCTCAAGCTAGCGTTGGCCGAGATGGAGCAGTTCTACGATGTCGAACCGACAGAGCTTGAACAACTGATCCACGCCGCCGAGGGCCATGCCCGGCGTCGCAGTATCGGTGAGGTTCTGGCCAGCCGGGTGGTTTGAGCGACACTGCATAAATGCAACAACGACCTGCATGATTCCAAGTTGTACGAGGCAAATTTGCACTGGTACGATCACGAGAGAGTTCGCCCGCGAACGTCTTGATAAAGAACAATAAAAGCAGGGAGTTAGAGATGACTGCTCAGGTTTCATCCCAAGCAAGCCACGCCGAGATCCAGCAGGATGCAGTTCTTGCACAGGTGCGTAACCATATCGGCCACCTCACCCTCAACCGCCCCGCAGGCCTTAACGCCATCACCCTGAACATGGTCCGCCAATTGGCCGCGCACTTGCAGGTCTGGGCCGACGACCCTGAGGTCTATGCCGTCGTCCTGCGCGGCGCCGGTGAGAAGGCCTTTTGCGCCGGTGGCGACATCCGTTCGCTGTACGACAGCTTCAAGCAAGGCGACACCCTGCATCAGGATTTCTTCGTCGAGGAATATGCCCTCGACCTGGCCATCCACCATTACCGTAAACCCGTACTGGCATTGATGGACGGCTTCGTACTCGGCGGTGGCATGGGCCTGGTGCAAGGCGCGGACCTGCGGGTGGTCACCGAACGCAGCCGCCTGGCGATGCCGGAAGTGGCCATCGGGTACTTCCCGGATGTGGGCGGCAGTTATTTCCTCTCGCGTATTCCTGGCGAACTGGGCACCTACCTTGGGGTGACCGGCGTGCAAATCCGCGCGGCGGATGCCTTGTATTGCGGGCTGGCGGACTGGTACATCGACAGCGCCAAGCTGGTTGAACTGGATCAGAAGCTCGACCGTCTGCAATGGAGCGAGTCTCCCCTCAAGGACTTGCAAGGCGCACTTGCCAGGCTGGCCGTGCAGCAATTGCCCGACGCCCCGCTGGCGGCCTTGCGCCCGGCCATTGACCACTTTTTCGGGTTGCCGGACGTGCCCAGCATCGTCGAGCAACTGCAACAAGTCACCGTGGCCGATAGCCATGACTGGGCGCTGACCACCGCCAACCTCATGCAGACCCGCTCGCCCCTGGCCATGGCCGTGACCCTGGAGATGCTGCGCCGTGGCCGCCACCTGCCACTGGAACACTGCTTTGCCCTCGAACTGCACCTGGACCGCCAATGGTTCGAGCGCGGCGACCTGATCGAAGGGGTTCGCGCCCTGATCATCGACAAGGACAAGACGCCGAAGTGGAACCCGCCCACCCTCCATGCGCTGGATGCCAGCCATGTGGAGAGCTTCTTCCGCGACTTCGCGCAGATTGAGAAATAAGCCATGCAAGATCTTGAATACACTGAAGAACAAGTGATGATCCGCGACATGGCGCGGGATTTTGCCCGTGGCGAAATCGCCCCCTACGCCCAAGCCTGGGAAAAAGCCGGCTGGATCGACGACGCCCTGGTGGCGAAGATGGGGGAGCTGGGCCTGCTGGGCATGGTGGTCCCGGAAGAATGGGGTGGCACCTATGTCGATTACGTGGCCTACGCCCTGGCCGTGGAGGAAATATCCGCCGGTGACGGCGCCACTGGCGCCTTGATGAGCATCCATAATTCAGTCGGTTGCGGGCCTATCCTCAACTACGGCACCACCGAACAGAAACACACCTGGCTGGCCGAACTCGCCAGCGGCCAGGCCATCGGTTGCTTCTGCCTGACCGAGCCCCAGGCCGGCTCCGAAGCCCATAACCTGCGCACACGCGCCGAACTGCGTGATGGCCAATGGGTCATCAATGGCGCCAAACAGTTCGTCAGCAACGGCAAGCGCGCCAAATTGGCCATCGTGTTCGCCGTGACCGACCCGGAACTGGGCAAGAAAGGCATTTCGGCGTTCCTGGTGCCGACCGACACCCCAGGTTTCGTGGTCGACCGCACCGAGCACAAGATGGGCATTCGTGCGTCAGACACCTGCGCCGTCACCCTCAACCAATGCAAGGTTCCCGAAGCCAACCTGCTGGGTGAGCGCGGCAAGGGGCTGGCCATCGCCCTCTCCAACCTGGAAGGCGGCCGCATTGGTATCGCCGCCCAGGCCCTGGGCATCGCCCGCGCCGCGTTTGAAGCCGCGCTGGCCTACGCCCGTGATCGGGTGCAGTTCGACAAGGCAATCATCGAACACCAGAGCGTGGCCAACCTGCTGGCCGACATGCAAACCCAGCTCAACGCTGCGCGCCTGCTGATCCTCCACGCCGCGCGCCTGCGCACCGCCGGCAAACCGTGCTTGTCCGAAGCCTCCCAGGCCAAGCTGTTCGCCTCGGAAATGGCCGAGCGGGTCTGCTCCAAGGCAATGCAGATTCATGGAGGGTATGGGTATCTGGAGGATTACCCGGTGGAGCGTTACTACCGGGACGCACGGATCACGCAGATTTACGAAGGCACCAGCGAGATTCAGCGGATGGTGATTGCCAGGGAGTTGAAAAACTACCAGCTCTGATGGGCATGACCCAAAGCCCTGTGGGAGCTGGCTTGCCTGCGATGCAGACACCTCGGTACATCAGTTAAACCGAGGCGATGCCATCGCAGGCATGCCAGCTCCCACCTTTGCTTTGCGGCGTTTGGCAGGGGTTACTTATCCTTGAATTGCGGCGCCCGCTTGGCCACAAACGCGGCCATGCCTTCTTTCTGGTCCTGGGTCGCGAACGCCGCATGGAACACCCGGCGCTCAAAGCGCACGCCTTCGGACAGGCTGACTTCAAACGCACGGTTCACGCTTTCCTTGACCATCATGCTGATCGGTACGGATTTACCGGCGATCAGGGCGGCCACTTTCAGCGCTTCTTCCAGCAATTCATCGGCGGGCACGATGCGCGCCACGATCCCGCAGCGCTCGGCCTCTACCGCGTCGATAAAACGCCCGGTCAAGCACATCTCCATGGCCTTGGCCTTGCCCACTGCACGGGTCAGGCGCTGGGTGCCGCCCATGCCTGGCAGCACGCCCAGGTTGATTTCCGGCTGGCCGAACTTGGCAGTGTCGCCGGCGAGGATAAAGTCGCACATCAAGGCCAGTTCGCAGCCGCCGCCCAGGGCGAAGCCATTCACGGCGGCGATGATCGGCTTGCGGCGGTTGGCCACGCGGTCGCTGTCGCTGAACAAGTCGTCCATGTAGATCTGCGGGTAGGTCAGCTCGGCCATTTCCTTGATGTCGGCACCGGCCGCGAAGGCTTTTTTCGAGCCAGTCAGCACGATGCAGCCAATTTCAGGGTTGGCTTCCAGGCTGTCCAGCGCCTGGTTCAGCTCACTGACCAGTTGTGCATTCAAAGCGTTCAGGGCGTTGGGGCGGTTAAGCGTGATCAGCCCCACACGGCCCTGGACGTCAAGCAGGATGGTTTCGTAACTCATGTATCGGCTCCTTAAAGATTGCGTGAGATGACCATGCGTTGAATATCGCTGGTGCCTTCGTAAATCTGGCAGACCCGCACATCGCGGTAGATCCGCTCCAGGGGAAAGTCGTTCAGGTAACCGTAACCGCCCAGGGTTTGCAAGGCGGCCGAGCAGACTTTCTCGGCCATTTCGGACGCAAACAGCTTGGCCATGGACGCTTCCACCAGCGCCGGCTTGCCACTGTCACGCAGGGCGGCGGCGTAATGCACCATCTGCCGGGCGACGGCGATCTGGGTGGCCATGTCGGCCAGGCGAAAGGCCACGGCCTGGTGTTCGACCAACGGCTTGCCAAAGCTTTCACGCTCACGGGCATAGTCGCGGGCCGCTTCGAAGGCGGCACGGGCCATGCCCACCGACTGGGAGGCGATGCCCACGCGGCCACCTTCCAGGTTGGCCAAGGCGATTTTGTAGCCCTCGCCCTCCTCGCCCAGACGGTTGGCCACCGGTACTTTCACGTCTTCAAACAGGATCTGGCAAGTGTCCGAGGCATGCTGCCCCAGCTTGTCTTCCACCCGTGCCACGGTATAACCGGGCGAATCGGTGGGCACGATAAACGCGCTGATCCCACGCTTGCCTGCGGCGGGGTCGGTGACCGCAAACACAATCACGATCCCGGCGTTTTGCCCGGAGGTGATGAACTGTTTGCAGCCGTTGAGTACATAGTGGTCGCCTTCAAGGCGCGCACGGGTTTTCAGGCTGCTGGCATCGGAGCCTGCCTGGGGTTCGGTCAGCGCGAAGGCACCGAGCATGGCGCCACTGGCCAGGGGCGTGAGGAACTGCTCTTTCTGCTGGTCATTGCCAAACTTGAGGATCGGCACACAACCCACCGAGTTGTGCACGCTCATGATCGTGGAGCAGGCACCGTCGCCGGCGGCGATTTCTTCCAGGGCCATGGCGTAGGCCAGGTAGCCAGTGTCGCAACCGCCCCACTGTTCCGGGACCAGCATGCCGAAAAAGCCCAGTTCGGCCATTTGCGCAATGGCCTCCTTGGGAAAACGATGCTCGCGGTCCCACTCGGCGGCGAAGGGTTTCAAACGTTCCTGGGCAAATTGCCGGGCGGCGTCGCTGATCTGCAGTTGTTCGTCATTGGGCAACATAGGTCATCCTCAATACAAGCATTCAACGGCCATGGCCGTGGCTTCACCGCCGCCAATGCAGATAGCGGCGACGCCACGCTTGAGGCCCTTCTGGCGCAGGGCCGCGAGCAACGTCACCAGGATGCGTGCGCCGGAGGCACCAATGGGGTGGCCTAATGCACAGGCACCACCATGCACGTTGACCTTGTCATGGGGAATCTCCAGCTTGCTCATGGTCACCAGGCTGACCACGGCGAAGGCCTCGTTGATTTCGAACAGGTCCACCTCGTCGAGGCTCCAGCCGGTCTTGCTCATCAGTTTGCGAATCGCCCCCACCGGCGCCACCGGAAATAGCCCAGGCTCATCGGCAAACGCGGCGTGCCCGTGGATCACTGCTAACGGCTTGAGGCCGCGCTTGAGCGCCTCGGACTCACGCATCAGCAACAACGCCGCGGCGCCATCGGAGATCGAGCTGGAGTTGGCTGCTGTCACTGTACCGCCGTCACGGAACGCCGGTTTCAGGCTGGCAATCTTGTCCAGCCTGGCTTTCGGCGGTTGCTCATCGTGCAGAATGGTTTTTTGTTCTTTGCCCACGGTGACCTGCACCGGGACGATTTCACTGGCAAAGCTGCCGTGGGTGATAGCCTCTTGTGCGCGGGTCAGGGAAGCGATGGCAAACGCGTCCTGAGCTTCACGGGTAAAACCATTGTGCTCGGCGCAGTCCTCGGCAAAGGTGCCCATCAGGCGCCCCTTGTCGTAGGCATCTTCAAGGCCGTCGAGGAACATATGGTCCAGCACCTTGCCGTGGCCCATGCGGTAGCCGCTGCGCGCACGGTCCAGCAGGTACGGGGCGTTGGACATGCTTTCCATGCCGCCCGCGATCACCACATCGACACTGCCAGCGCGCAGCGAATCGTGGGCCAGAATCGTCGCTTCCATGCCGGAACCGCACATTTTGTTGAGGGTGGTGCAGCGCGTGCCCTTGTCCAGCCCGGCGCCCAAGGCAGCCTGGCGAGCAGGCGCTTGCCCAAGCCCGGCGGGCAGTACACAGCCAAACAGCACTTCGTCGACGGCATCGGTGGCGATACCGGCACGCTCGACCGCCGCACGAATGGCGGCTGCGCCCAGTTGCGGCGCGGTCAGGCTTTTGAGGTCGCCCTGGAACCCGCCCATGGGCGTGCGCACGGCGCTGACAATAACAATTGGATCGTTCATAGCCATTGCTCCTATTTGGCGGCCATGCGCAAGGCACCGTCGAGACGGATCACCTCACCATTAAGCATGCTGTTTTCAATGATGTGGCGTACCAGCGCGGCATATTCGGCGGGTTTGCCCAGGCGTGGCGGGAACGGCACGCCGGCAGCCAGGGAGTTGCGGACTTCGTCGGTCATGCCGGCCATCATCGGGGTTTCGAAAATGCCGGGTGCAATGGTCATCACCCGGATACCAAAGCGCGCCAGTTCCCGCGCGGCAGGCAAGGTGAGGCTGGCGATCGCGCCCTTGGACGCGGCGTACGCAGCCTGGCCGATCTGCCCATCGAATGCCGCCACCGAGGCGGTATTAATGATGATGCCCCGCTCGCCGTCGGCATTCGCCTCGGTTTCAGCGATCGCCGCAGCGGCCAGGCGCAGCAGGTTGAAACTGCCGATCAAGTTGACGTTGATGACTTGGGCAAAGCTCGCCAGGCCGTGCGGGCCGTTCTTGCCGAGGATCTTCTCGCCACGCACGACACCCGCGCAGTTGACCAGGCCGTGCAAGCCCCCAAAGGCCTCGACCGCCGCCGTCACGGCCGCTTCTGCAGCGGCTTCCTGGCTGATGTCCGCCACGGCGCTGCGGGCATTGTCGCCCAGTTGCTTGGCCTTGGCAGTCACGGCGTCGGCGTTCAAGTCCACCAGCATCACCTTGGCACCCGCGGCGACCAGCATTTCGGCCGTGGCCGCGCCGAGGCCCGACGCGCCGCCGCTGACCAGGAATACCTTGTTTTCAATCTGCATCGTTGTTTCCTTTTAAAAGGGTCAAGCCACGGCCGCCTGGGCCTTGGCTATTTCCTGATTGCGCAAAATAAAGCGTTGCAGCTTGCCGCTCGGGGTCTTGGGCAAGTCGCTGACAAATTCGATTTCCCGCGGGTACGCATGGGCGGCCAGGCGCTGGCGCACATGCAGGCGCAGCTCTTCAGCCAGCTCCGGGGTGGCGCGGTATTGCTCGCTGATCACCACAAAGGCTTTGACCAGCTCAGTGCGCTCCGGGCAAGGCTTGCCGACCACGGCAGCCTCGACCACCGCCGGGTGTTCGACCAACGCGCTTTCCACGTCGAAGGGGCCCACGCGGTAGCCGGATGTAGTGATCACGTCGTCGCTGCGTCCGACAAAGCTGATGCTGCCGTCCGGGTTCAGCTCCACGGTATCGCCGCTGAGGTAGTACTTGCCGACGAACGCCTTGGTTTTCACGCCGTCGTACCCGGCAAACCAGCACATAGGCGATTGCTCGCGGTCGATGGCCAGGATGCCGGGTTGGCCGGCTGGCAGCTCCTGATGGTTGTCATCCAGCACCACGATGCGATGCCCTGGCGAGGCAAAACCCGCCGAGCCCACATGCACCGGATGCGCCAAACCATGGTGATTGCACAGCACCATGCCCAGCTCGGTCTGGCCGTAATGGTCGTGGATGGTCACGCCCAGGTGGTCGGCGAACCAGCGGATCACCTCCGGGTTCAAAGGCTCACCGGCGCTGCTGACGATGCGCAGCTTGCCCTTGATCGAACCGGCGAACTGTTCGCCACCGGCAATCAACAGCCGATACGCCGTGGGCGAACCGGTCAGGTTGGTGATGGCGTATTTATTGATGACCCGGCAGGTGCTTTCCAGGGTGAACGGGCCATCGTAGAAGGTGATCGGGTGCCCCATGGACAACGGCCCGGTCACGCCGAAATAGATGCCATAGGCCCAGCCAGGGTCGGCAACGTTCCAGAATGCGTCCTCGGGGCGCAAGTCCACGGCGTCGCGCATGTAGCCCTGGAACGCGACGATGGCCTTGAGCGGTACCGACAGCGCCTTGGACGGGCCGGTGGTGCCGGAGGTGAACATCAGCAGGAACGGCTCCTCTGCGCCCAGCAGCACCGGCTCGCAGTGAGAAGAGTAGCTGGGCAGTTCGGCCCAGAAGCTGTAGTCGCCCCGCACGATACCTTCGCCCTTGGCCCCGGCGACCGTGACGATGGTCGGGCAGTCGGCGACTTCCGCCAGCTTGGGACGGTTCACTGCATCGGTGACCACCAGCGCTGCGCCCGAGCTGTTCAAGCGATGTTCAATTGCCTTAGGTCCGAACGCGGTAAACAGCGGCTGATAGACCGCGCCGATGCGCCACGTCGCCAGCACGACCACCAACAATTCGGCAGTACGGGGCAACAGGCCCGCCACCTTGTCACCGCGCTTGACGCCCTGGGCCAAGAGGAAGTTGGCGAAACGCGCGGCCTGCTCTTGCAGTTCGGTAAAGGTTGACGTGGCGCTGCGTCCGTCCTTGCCCTCCCAGAACAACGCGATGCGCCCCGGCAACGCGTGACGGTCACAGCATTCCACGCAGGCATTGAGCGCTTGCAGGTTGCCGGCCAGTGCGGCGTCGACGGTGTGCTGGTAATCAAACTCGGTGGTGGCAGCCAAATACTCACGCATCGCTTCCTATCCTTCTGTGTTTTTATTTTCAGGACGTTTTCAACTCGAGAAAAGCGCTGAAATAGTCGCTCCAGAGCGGCGCAGCGGCAATGGTCAAAGCTTTCAACTTGGCTGACTGGTTTGGCCAGTCCGTAGCGAAACGCGGGGGGCTTTTTCGCTTTTCGGTGGGAGCGGGCTTGCCCGCGAAGGCGGTGGGTCAGTCACCACAGCTGTCACTGCACCACCGCTTTCGCAGGCAAGCCAGCTCCCACAGGGTTATGTACTGCCCGGCTCCCACGTTAGTCATTGAGTCGACTGATCAGGCGGTCGATCCAAGTGATTGGACGCGATGCATAGCAGCTTCTAATCTGACCGCCTGCACGCCACAGAAGCCCTCCATGATCGTTCGCCCTAAACCCAACGTCCTGGGTATCCTGTTCTCCCTCAAAGGCTCCATTGCCAAGCGCATTGCCTGGCGCAGCCTGCTGGTCACGCTGTTGGCCTCGGTCATCGTGCTGGTGGAAACCCTGCACCCCGCCTATTTTTCCAAGGTCAACGCTACGCCCTTCACCTTGTTGGGCCTGTCACTGTCGATCTTCATGAGTTTTCGCAACAACGCCTGCTACGACCGTTGGTGGGAGGGCCGCAAGCAACTGGGGCAAATGGTCATTGACGTGCGCTCGCTGATTCGCGAGACCCAGGTGCTGGGGGACACCGCCGAGCGTGCTGGCCTGCTGCGCGGCCTGTGCGGTTTTGCCCATGGCTTGGTCGCGCATTTGCGCCATGAAGATCAAGCCCGGGCGATACACCCTTGGATCAGCATGCCAGTGGGCCACCCCAACTTGCCGGACAGCGTGCTGCAAACGGTCGGTGCGCGCTTTTCGGTCCTGGCACAACAGGGCGTGATCAGCGAATGGCGCTACACCCAACTGGAAGCCCGGCTAGTCAGCCTGAGCCAGGTGCAGGCGGCATGCGAGCGCATCAAGACCACGCCACTGCCCTTTCCCTACACCCTGCTGTTGCACCGCACCATTTACCTGTTCTGCATCTTGCTGCCATTCGCCATGGCTGAGCCACTTGGCTGGTTGACGCCAGTGTTCACCGCGATTGTCAGCTACACCTTCTTTGGCCTGGATGCGATTGGCGACGAATTGGAAGACCCCTTCGGCTTCGACGAAAACGACTTGCCGTGTGATGCTATCCTGCGGACATTGGAGCGCGAGATCCTCGCCGCCCTTGGTGAAGTCAACCTGCCGCCAGCGTTGGAGCCAGCGGACTACGTGCTGACCTGACGCGGGTTTGACACTCGCCTCGCACTGACCGAAGCTTGGAACTTTGCTGCCCAAGCTTTCGGACGCCTGCATGTCAAAGTCACGCCGTTACTCCATCATCGGCCTGTGCGCCCTGTTGTTGATCGTACTGATCACCTGGTTTTTCTCCCGCACCCCTGCAGTGGCCGTACCCCCAGCCATCGCCCATGGCTATTCCAAGGCCTTGAAGCAGGCGCATAACGGCGAGCCCGGCGCCGCACGTGTGTTGTACCAACAGTTGGGCCGGCCGGACCTGTCGCCCGAGCGCCGCGCCGCCTTGCATGCTGAGCTGCCCAATTACCCCAGCCCCCAGGCGCTGAAGCTGGCCGATAAAGACCTCGCCAATGAGTCGGCGCTGGTGCGCGAAGCCGCTATTCACAGCATCGTCGGCCTGGTGCCCACTGGCCAGCGCACCTTACTGCTCGGCCCGGTGCTGGACGATCCGGAACAATCGGTGCGCTTTGCCGCCGCCAACGCCTTGCTGGGCCTGTCGCCCGATACACTGGGTTTGTACTTTGGCCCACTGCAGCAGGTGCTCGATGAATTCGTGACAACGCTCAAGGCCCAGCCCGAAACCGCTGAAGGCTGGATTCAATTGGCGCGCCTGTACATCCACAGCGCCCTGCTGCCGGAGGCGCAAAACGCCCTGGAGCAGGCAATGCGCTTGCAGCCGGACAACCTGCAAGCGGTGGTATCGCAAATCGAACTGCTGGACAAGCAAGGCAAGACCGACGAGTCGCGCCAACTGCTGGCCCGGCAACTGGCGGCGCATCCGGAGTCGGCCTACCTGCAACATGCCTTGGGCATGTGGCTGTTGCACCATGGCGAGCGCCCCTACGCCCTGCTCGGCCTGTCCAAGGCGGTGGAGCTTGCGCCAGACAACCCGGATTATCGCTATGACCTGGCCACCACCCTGCACGCCCAGGACGAAGTAGAGGCGGCCCAGCGCCAGTTGGAAGAAATCGTCCAGCGGCATCCCGCCAATCGCAAAGCCCGCGTGTTGCTGGTCAATTACTGGAAAGAGACCGGGCAGTTGCAGAACGTTCAGGTGCTGCTCGCCCAACTGGAGCAACAGAACCCGGATGATCCGGCGCTACAACAGGGCCTCTGATAGGCGATCAGCTCAGCACCGCAAAAACGTGTAAAGCGACCTCTCTTCGTACAATTCATCCAAAACGTTGAACCGCTAGTGGCCACTACGGTCAAGTGAATATGGCGCGTCCCAGTCGGCGTGCCCCTCTACTTGTACGTGACCTGAGGGCACTTCTTGAGTACATCCAAACAGCTGTTGAGTGAAAAGGCGGCCACCGGCGTCGAAGGTCTTGATGACATTCTTGCCGGGGGGCTATCGCGAAGCCACGTGTTTTTGCTCGAAGGCGAACCCGGCACCGGTAAAACCACCGTGGCCCTGCATTTTCTGCGGGCCGGTGCGCAGAACGGCGAACGTTGCTTATATATCACCCTGTCCGAAACCGAGCACGAACTGCGCCAGGGTGCCAAATCCCACGGCTGGGACTTGGATGAACATATTCATATCTTCGAGCTGACCCCACCGGAAAGCCTGCTCAACGCCGATCACCAGCAAAGCCTGCTGTACTCCTCTGACCTGGAGCTGGGTGAAGCCACCCGCCAGATCTTTGAAGTGGTAGAGCGGGTCAAGCCGACCCGCGTGGTGGTCGACAGCCTGTCTGAGATCCGCCTTCTGGCGCAAAGCTCGTTGCGCTATCGCCGGCAGATCCTGGCGATCAAGCACTACTTCGTGCGTTATGACGCCACCGTGTTACTGCTGGATGACTTGACCACCGAATCCCTGGATAAGACCGTGCACAGCGTTGCGCACGGGGTGATTCGCCTGGAGGAGCTGACGCCCAACTATGGCGCCGAGCGTCGGCGTATCCGTGTGGTCAAGTACCGGGGCCAGAAATACCGTGGCGGCTTCCACGACTTCACCATCATGGGCGACGGCATTCACGTATTCCCGCGCCTGGTGGCGGCCGAACATCGCGGCGGTTACAACCGTCAAACCTTGAGCAGCGGTATCGAGGAGTTGGATTCTCTGCTCGGCGGGGGGATCGAGACCGGCTCCAGCAGCCTGATTCTCGGCCCGGCCGGTACCGGCAAGTCTTTGATCTCGATGATCTTCGCTGCCGCCGCCGTGGCCCGTGGCGAAAAGGCTGCGCTGTTCATCTTCGATGAAGAGCTGGGCCTGCTGTTCGAGCGCATGAAGAACATGGGCATCGACCTCGCCGCCTTACGAGACACCGGAAACCTGCTGATCGAACAGGTCGACGCGGCCGAACTCTCCCCCGGCGAATTTTCCCACCGGGTTCGCCGCTGCGTGGATGAGCGCGGTATCAAGACCGTGGTCATCGACAGTATCAACGGCTACCAAGCGGCCATGCCCGAAGAAAACGCGCTGATCCTGCATATGCATGAACTGCTGCTATACCTTAACCGCCGTGGTGCAGCCACCTTCATGACGGTGGCCCAGCACGGCCTGGTCGGCGACATGCAGACGCCGGTCGACATCACCTACCTGGCCGACACCGTGATCTTGCTGCGTTATTTCGAGGCCCTGGGTAAAGTTCGCCGGGCCATTTCGGTCATCAAAAAAAGAACGGGCTCCCACGAGTCGACCATTCGTGAATATCGCATCGGCAGCCGCGGTATGACGGTAGGTGTACCCCTGGATAACTTCCAGGGTGTGCTGCGGGGCATTCCAACCTATATGGGTGCCGGCTCCCCTCTGCTCAAGGATGAGGGCTAGTGCCGGCCCTGTCTCCCGTCTACGAGCGTGCCATCGTGCTGGCGCCCATGGGCCGCGATGGCTCATTGGCGCTGATGATGCTTAACGAAGCCGGTTACAGCGGGATTGTCGCCAACAGCCTGGCCGCTCTGTGCGAAGAGCTGACGCAAGGCGCCGGGCTGCTCATCATTGCGGCTGAGGCACTGCGTGGCGTCGACCTTGAGCCGTTACTCGAGCTGTTGCATCAGCAACCGGCCTGGTCCGACCTGCCTATCGTGCTGATGACCCAGCATGGCGGCAAAGAGCAGAACGGCTCGACGCGGCTGAGCGGCTTGCTGGGCAACGTCACGTTTCTGGAGCGGCCGTTCCATCCCATCACCTTGATCAGTCTGGTGAGCGCGGCCCTGCGCGGTCGACGGCGCCAGTACGAAGCGCGGGACCGGTTGATTGACTTGAGCGAGAGTGAGTTGCGTCTCCAGCGCACTTTGGAAACGCTTGAGCAGCAAGTGGAGGAACGCACCGCCCAACTGCGTCACAATGAAGAAGCCCTGCGTCAATCGCAGAAAATGGAAGCCGTTGGCCAGTTGACCGGTGGTATCGCCCATGACTTCAACAATATGCTTACCGGCATTATCGGTAGCCTGGAACTGCTACGCCGACGTGTGTCCCGGGGCAAACTGGATGACCTGGACAGCCTGATCGACCTGGGCGTGACCTCGGCCAACCGCGCGGCGAGCCTCACCCATCGACTGTTGGCGTTCTCCCGTCGACAATCACTGGACTCCAAGCCTGTGCAGATCAACCAGTTGGTCACGTCCATGGGCGAATTATTGCAACGCAGCATCAACGAAAGTATCAACCTGGACATGCGCCTGAGCGACGCCTTGTGGACGGCCGAGGCCGACCCGAACCAGCTCGAAAGCGCCCTGCTCAACCTGGTGATCAACGCGCGCGACGCCATGCCCACGGGTGGCACGCTGACCGTGGAGACCACCAATCGTCACCTCGACAGTGTCTTTACCGCCGCCTACGGCACCTTGACCCCGGGCGACTACGTAGAACTGAGTGTCAGCGACAACGGTTGCGGCATACCGCAACACCTGATGGATCGCGTGTTTGATCCGTTTTTTACCACCAAACCCATCGGCCAAGGCACCGGTCTTGGGCTGTCGATGATCTACGGCTTCGCTCGCCAGTCTCGTGGGCATGTGACCATCCACAGCGAAGTCGGCAAAGGTACGACGGTCAGTTTGTTCCTGCCGCGCTTTATCGGTGAGCCCCAAGCTCAGGAGCCGCTCAACCCGACATTGCTGCCGTTTGCCAATGCAGGGGAAACGGTTTTGATCGTCGAGGATGATCCCGCAGTTCGGGTGTTGGTCAGCGCGGTGCTCAAAGAACTGGGTTACGGGTTTATCGAGGCTGGGGACGCGAATGCGGCGGTGCCGATCATTGAATCCGAACAGCGCATCGACCTGATGATAAGCGACGTCGGTTTGCCGGGGATGAACGGCCGACAACTAGCGGAAATCGGCCGGCAGATTCGTCCGGAACTCAAAGTATTGTTTATTACCGGATACGCCGAGCACGCCGCGGTGCGGGGTGGCTTCCTGGACCCGGGGATGCAACTGATCACCAAGCCTTTTACGTTTGATTTGTTGACGGCCAAGGTGCGGGAGATGATCCAGGCGTAGAGCGGCCACATGTGGCAATAAGTCGTCACGGTTTAGCAGGCAGCAGATGGAATCGATGTGAGTTTTTTTCCACATACGTTGGCGAATAACGCACTACCCACATCGACCAGGAATATTTCTGATGACTGCCATTTCCAATTCACGCTTTTCCGAGCTTTATACGCCCCAACTGGCAAGCGCCGTTCCACAACCGCAATCTGCCCGCCTCGAGGTCGCGACAGAGCTTCCGGGAACAAGACAAACCTCTCTGCAAGATAAGGATCAGTGGTTAGCCAGCATATACGGTGGTACGTTGCGAGATTTGTTGGGTGACAATCAAGACTATCGCGAAGTTGAAGTTGACAGAATCCCGTGGAATTCGTCCTTAGGGCAGACGCGTGCGCTGATGCTTAAACTACTTGGAAGCCCTGCGTTCAAGGACTGGGCCAAGCAGAATGATGTAGACCTATCAAAGCCGCTTACTATCAATGTCGACAGCGGTACCCTCGACGTCACTACCACGGGGGCCAAACAGCGAAACCCCTTCGACTTTTCACCGCCCACGCCCACCGCCAAATCCTTGGATATTCACAGCTTTACGGGTTGGCCCCTGCTCATGAGTGTTGCCAAAACGCTGGCAGGCCCCGGCAATGTCGTAAGTTTCGATACCGCATCCACCGCGACCACCGCAACGATCGCAGACATCGCACGGTTTCATGGTCATGCCGTGCCCTCCGACCGCATACTATCGCCTTCTCAGCGACAGGCATCCATCCAGCAGCTACTTGATAAACTGCAGGATCCGGATTCTGACACCTACAATGAGAGGTTTAATTTCCCTCCCCAGCAATACCTGAATAATCAAGTGTCGGAGTTGGGGGATCTGAACAATCGAAATGCCGTGATTGGGGTAATATCAAACGTCGTAAACGAAAAAGCTAAGGACCTTGAGGACCTGGAGGCCGAGCTCCAATTCTGGCAAAAAAGATCTGGTTACGAAGAAACTATCGAAAAGCTCCAGCTAACCATTAAGCAACGGTTGCAAAATGTTCTGGATACGCCAGTTGAGATAGATCCCACCTCTTCCTACTTCCGGGACCACAATCTGAAACCGGATGTGGCGGTGACACTGCGCGACTACCTCGTAGGGCATGGCATAGTACTTCCAACTAATGCGTCGGAGTTAAAGAACATTGCGCAGTCGTTGGCAAGCCCTCCCATTGAAAAACCGGCGCATGGCAATCTAGGTGGGGCGCACTCATGGCCAACGCCGATGAGCAATGATGATCGGCGTGCACTTGCCGCCATGACCAGTAAGTTTTTGGAAGGTCAGCCAGAAAACACCCTGCTCGCCTATTTGACTCGCGGGGTTGAATATCGACAGAATTTCGGTGCAAGCTTTCTGGAAGATCGTAGCCGCGGCATTGACAACGTCCTGGAGTTTCCCAATGTTAAAAAATTCGCCCTTGCGGCGGAGCGCGAATTTGGCGAAATTGCATCGCCTAACGTGATCGCTGATTGGATGTTGACAGCGCTCTACGACTCGTTGGACCCCCTCAGCATCAACGCAACTTCACCCGATTCGAACAGGACTAAAGTTGCAGGCTTCGACCTCGCCAACATGAACCTCTCCGGAATGAACGCCCAAGACATATACGCAACGCTGTCTGATCACTTGCGCGAAACCGGAGTGACGAACCATTACAACGGCGTGCTGGCCATGGAAGTTCTATTGGCCCGCAAGGCTCCGGAACTCCTGGTCAAAGACATACCCGAAACATTGACCAAGGGTACCCACTCTTGGGTCAGTTTCGTTACGGCAGTAGCCCGTATAGAGGCTGAGGCTCCTGGCTCGACCAGCCGAATGACGTATGCCCAAGTCATGATGCGACATGAACTGGCGCCAATAACGCTGGCAGACAAACTGGTTGAGCAGCAGGCTCAAACGGACGCCCTGAAAGACTGGGGCGTTTACAATGGTGTGCTGACCAGGAGCAGCACAGATCAATACTCAGAAGAAGATATGGCAAAGGTGCGCGCTGCATTCAATGAGCAGATGCATCAGTTGAATGAGTCTTCCAAGACGTTTGCAACGCCGTTCCCTGTGCTGCATGAAATGGCAGTGGCCAGCATCAAAGAACAAAATCCGCACTTGTCGGAAGAGCAAATCAAACGAAAAGTGCTGACACCAAAGGACTCTGGCTTTTTGGAATTTCCAGGGCCCTACTCATTGGTGGATATATTGATTAACGCGGAGCGACACCATAAGGATGTCGCTTTGGATAGCTATACATCCAGCGATAAAGATATCGACCTTAGCACCATCGCCTTGCGAAAATTTACAAACAGCTTCGTAGTGTCTACCTTCGAAGCACAGCTTTCTGTTTTATTCGATCGCTTTGAACGAGCCACGCAAACGCAAGTCAAGAACTTGATTTCCAAACTCCCTGTTGAAGACCGAAATATAATTGAGCATGGGAAAATCACTGTATCCAGAGAAGTTGACGTTACCTACTCTGGCGCTTCTAGCACACCAGTAGGGTTAGAACCTTCGCCCCACAGCATCATTGTGCAAAGCGAGTTTGTAGATGCAAGCGGCCGTAAAGGCATTCATACTTATGAAATAGATGGGCCAAATAATATTATTCGCAAACGTGAGGATTTGAATGATAAAACACCCGCAACCATCCCTGGCATACCTGACAAGTCGACCGGCCCCCTCCCTCCCGTAGGTGACAGTGTGGTCCGCACACGGAGCCTTATTCCTATCGTCCCGGATGGCGACTACAAGGAAGATGTCCTAGCGCCTCGGTCAAACGACAACGTCAACAACGCGCCCAACAGCTTCGCCAGCGAAAAGACACAGTACATCGCTGACGCCTTGGTAAAAAAAATCAGTATTCGGGATAACGCAGAGTCACTGCGGGGCACCACTGCATTCGATGGTGAAGTCCCTTTCTGGCAAAAAATCGAAGATTTTGTAGTAGGGCTTATTCCGGGTTATAACGCCGTCAAAAACTTTATCGCAGGAAACTGGCGCGAGGGCCTCATCGATGTGGCGTTTGATGTTTTTGGCTTTCTTCTTGCCGGCGCCGGTGGGGCGGTGCGGGCCGCTGGCGCTGGTGCCAGAGCGGGCTCGTCTGCGTTTGGAAGTACCGCAAAAAGATTGGTGCGTGGCGCCATAGGCGCACTCAACCCTATCGATCCAAAGGGTATTGCGCAAGGCTTCGTGCAAGAAGGTATAACTTACTTGGCGACCAGTGGTCCCGGACGGAATAATCAACCTTCGTTTAAAATCAAGTATGACCCTGTAAAGATCTTCAGGAACGTTGAGAACGCCACAATAGGCAACGCCAACATGCAAGGGACAACAACAGCAATCGCTGCCACCCAGAAAAACGGCAAATGGTATGCCCTTGACCCTGTCAGTAAACAGCCGTTTGGTCTTCCCTTGAAGGATTTCGTGCCTTCGGCATAAAGGATGTCGTCAAGCGGGAAAAACGCGCAATACCTCAAAAAGGTTCTTCTCGGTGGTTCGAGAAGAACTTTTGCTATCGCACAAAACTTGCGCGTCTCGTTTGAATCATCACGCCAATAAACGCTGGATATGCTCCTGCAGCGTATCCAGATCAAACGGCTTGGCCAAAATCGGCGCGTTGCGCGTGATCGGGCTGTTGCAGTCGAGAATTTCCTGCGGATAGCCGCTGATAAAGATCACTTTCAGTTCCGGTCGCAGCTTGAGCGCCGGCTCAGCGATCTGCACCCCGGAAATTCCACCCGGCAGGCGGTAATCGGTGACCATCAAGTCCAGGTGCGGTTTGGTCGCAAGGATTTCGAAGGCCTGCTCCCCGTCGATCGCCTTCAAGACCCGGTAGCCCAAGCCTGCCAGGTACTCACCCAGCACAAACATAATGGATTCGTCGTCCTCGACGATCAGTACGACATCTTGTGCATCTTCACTCATGGGAAGCCTTTGTCCGGTCAATTGCTGCAGTTACGACCATGGGGTCACGCAGAGGTTGCGTCGAGCTGACGATTGATTTCACGCGGTCGCCTCAAGGGGCAAGCACACACGAAACAAGGCGCCCTCGCCTATCTGGCTCTCCACCTCGATGGTGCCGCCATGGGCCGCTACTATCTGCTCGGAAATAAACAATCCCAGGCCCAGGCCGGCGGCGGCATGATTGGCGGAAACCCGTTCGAACTGCTGGAAAATACGCTTCTGGTTGTCTTCACTGATACCAATGCCACGGTCGCGCACTTCCACGCGCGCCTCGCCATGCTCGGTATACACCCGTACATCCACCGGGCTTTTAGCCCCGTAGCGCAGGGCATTGGTCAGCAGGTTGGTGATCACCTGCTCGATACGGAATTCATCCCAGTGGCCCTCTACAGGCTCGTCTGCCGCCAACTGCATCGACGATTCAGCCGCGGCGACCTGTGGCTCGAAGTTGTGCACGAGGTTGCGCACCAACTGCGCCAGGTCAAAACGCGCCGGGCGTATGGACAGCTTGCCGGTACGGATGCGTGACACGTCAAGCATGTCTTCGATCAGACGGATCAGGCTTTTGATCTGGCGCTCATCGCGGTCAACCATGGCGTGCATCTTGTCCAGAGTGAACGCGGCGGCGTTGTCCCGCGCCAGGTGCATCTTGCGCAACTGGGTCTCCAGAATCAGCCCGTTCAGGGGTGTACGCACTTCGTGGGCGACAATCGACATGAAGTCGTCACGCATGCGCACCGCTTGTTCCAGTTCGGCCTGAGTGGCCTGCAGGCGCGTGAGCAACAGTTCCTGCTCGCGGCGGCTACGCTCCAGCTCTTCGACTTGCAGCTTCATCGCCTTGCTCTGGCGATACAGGTCGACGAACACATTGACCTTGCTCTTGACCGCATGGATATCCAAGGGCTTATGCAGGAAGTCCACCGCGCCGCTCTCATAACCCTTGAAGGCGTAGTTGAGTTCGCGCCCGGCGGCGCTGACGAACACGATGGGGATGTTCTTGGTCTTTTCGGTGCCGCGCATCAGTTCGGCCAGCTCGAACCCGTTCATGCCAGGCATCTGCACGTCGAGGATCGCCATGGCGAATTCATGTTCCAGCAACAGGGACAACGCCTCATCGGCACTCAATGCCTTGAAGACCTGGCGATCCTCACGCTTGATCAGCGCCTCTAGGGCCAGCAGGTTTTCCGGCAGATCGTCGACGATCAGCAGTTTGGCCTGGACAGTACTTAACATGGGAAGGGTTCCAGGGAAGCCAGCAATGAGCCGATTCGGCTCAAGGAAAGAATATGGTCAGGTGTGTGCAAGGCCAGGGCCGCCAGGGGCATGACGGCAATGCGTGCCTCTTGTGGGTCCTGCACGATGGTGATGCCACCCGATTGCTTGACGTGGGCCAGCCCACTTGCGCCGTCCTGGTTGGCGCCAGTCAACAAAATGGCGAGCAGGCGAGGCCCATACACATCGGCCGCCGAGGAAAACAGGTAGTCGATGGCGGGTCTGGAATGGTGCACCCGGTCTTCCTGGCTCAGGGACAGGCTGCGGTCCTGCTCTACCGACAGGTGATAACCAGGTCCGGCAAAGTACAAGGTGCCGGCCTCCAGCGCTTCTTTGTCCCTCGCCTCCTTGACCGGGATGTTCAGGCGCCGGGCAAAGACTTCCGCCAATTGGCTGCGGCGCTCGTCCGGCAGGTGCAGCACGGCAATGATCGGCAGGCCGAAGGTACTGGGCAACTGGCCGAAAATACTCAGCAACGCCTCGACGCCGCCGGCGGACGCGCCGACGACGATGGCTTCGATCCCCGAAATCGGGGTGTCCGGCGCGTCGCTCATGATTTTCGGTAGATCCGTTCCTGCTTGACCAAGGGTTCGAATTGCTTGCTGTAGGCGGAAAAATCCAGGGTTTCCTTGCTGCCCAGCACCAAAAAGCCGCGATGACACAGCGACTCATGAAACAAGCCAAACGCTCGATCTTGCAATTTTTTATTGAAATAAATCAATACGTTACGGCATGAAATTAATTGCGTTTCTGAAAATACGCTGTCGGTCGCCAGGCTGTGATCGGCAAAGGTCACGTTCTCGCGCAATGTCTTGTCAAAGATCGCGTAATCGTAAGCTGCTGTGTAGTAGTCGGCAAATGAACGTTGCCCGCCGGCCTGCTGATAATTGGCGGTATAGGCGCGCACGTTCTCCAGGGAAAAGATGCCCTGCTTGGCTTTATCCAGCGACGCCGGGTTGATGTCCGTGGCGTAGATGATGGTGCGTTCCAGCAAGCCTTCTTCACGCAGCAGGATGGCCATGGAGTACACCTCCTCGCCTGTGCTGCAGCCGGCGATCCAGATCTTGATCGACGGGTAGGTCTTGAGCAGCGGCACGACTTCCTGGCGAATCGCGAGGAAGTGCGACGGGTCGCGAAACATCTCGCTCACCGGGATGGTCAAGAATTGCAGCAACTGCATGAACGCTGCAGGGTCGTGCAACACGCGCTCTTGCAGTGCGGAAATGGTCGCGCAGTCGAACTGACGCAAGGCATGGGCCACACGGCGTTTGACCGACGCGCCCGAATAGTCGCGAAAGTCGTAGCTGTACTTGAGGTAAATCGCCTCGATCAACAGGCGCAGCTCAATATCGCTGCTCTTATCCAAGAAACACTGCTCCACTTAAATGCGTTCCATCTTCGGTAGCCATACGCGAATCAGTGAGAACAGGCGGTCCAGATCAATCGGCTTGGCCAGGTAATCGTTTGAGCCTGCTGCCAGGCAACGCTCCTGATCGTCCTTCATGGCCTTGGCCGTCACGGCAATGATTGGCAGTTTTTTCCAGCGTGGGTCCTGGCGGATCAAGGCGGTGGCCTCGTAACCGTCCATCTCCGGCATCATCACGTCCATCAGCACCAGGTCGATATCTTCGACTTCATTGAGTTTATCGATAGCCTCCTGGCCGTTACGCCCGATCACCACCACAGCACCTTTGTGCTCCAGGGCGCTGGTCAGGGCGAAGATATTGCGCACGTCGTCGTCCACCAAGAGGATTTTGCGCCCCTCGAACACCTTGTCGCGGCTGCGGGCGGTCTTGAGCATCTTCTGGCGGTCATGGGACAACTGGGATTCGACTTTGTGCAGAAACAGCGTGACTTCATCCAGCAGACGCTCGGGCGAGCGCGCGCCCTTGATGATGATCGAGCGTGAATACTTGCGCAGTTCGGCCTCTTCGTCCCGGGTTAGGTTGCGCCCGGTGTAGACGATCACCGGCGGGAACGAGCAGATGTCCTCGGTGGCCATGCGCTTGAGCAGCTCGTTGCCGAGCATGTCCGGCAGCTTGAGGTCGATGATCATGCAGTCGTAGATGGTGGTGCGCAACAGGTCGAGGGCCTCTTGGGCGAAGCCTACGGCAGTGATCTCGATGTCATCGTCGCCGATCAGGCGGGCAATGCTGTCGCGCTGCAGGTCATCGTCTTCCACCAGCAGGATGCGCTTGACCTTCTGGGTCAACTTGGCTTCCAGGCGCGCGAACACGTCCTTGAGCTCTTCGCGGGTGGTGGGCTTGACCGCATAACCGATGGCACCCATGTGCATGGCGGCTTCGACACGGTCTTCCACAGAGATCACGTGCACCGGGATGTGGCGCGTGTTGGCGTGTTCCTTGAGGCGTTGCAGCACAGTCAGTCCTGAGTGGTCGGGCAAGCGCATGTCCAGCAGAATCGCGTCGGGGATGTATTGCTCGGCGAGGCTGTAGCCCTCGTCGGCACCGTGGGCGACCAGGCAGTGGTAACCCAGCTCGTGGGCAAGATCGAACAGAATGCGCGCAAAATTCGGCTCGTCTTCCACTACCAGGATGCAGCGAGTGCTGAACGGCGCTTTTTCGCGGTCATCGGCAAAGCGCGGGATCAACTCGGCGTCAGCCACCGGCAGCGGCGATACCTTGACGGGCGTTGGTGCCGGCGCGACCACCACTTGGCGCGGTGGCTCGATCGGCGCCGCGGCCTCGTCGCGTTCCACATACTGTTCAGGCAATACGAGCGTGAAAATACTGCCTTTGCCCGGTTCGCTGGTCACACTGATATAGCCGCCCAGCAAGGTGGCCAGGTCACGGGAAATCGACAAGCCCAGGCCAGTACCGCCGTAACGGCGATTGGTGGTGCCGTCGGCCTGGCGGAAAGCTTCGAAGATGCTTTCCTGTTGATCCGGGGCGATACCAATGCCGGAATCGCGCACGGTAAAGGCAATGCCCTCCCCCGGCGCGCGGGACACCGACAGGCTGACCTCGCCCTGTTCAGTAAACTTGATGGCGTTGGACAACAGGTTCTTGAGGATCTGCTCCAGGCGTTGGCGATCAGTAAACAGCAGGGTTGGCGAGCCTTGTTGCACGTCCACCTGGAAGCCCAGTTTGCGGTCCATTGCCAGCGGCTCGAACATGCCACGCAGGCCATCCACCAGGCGCTCGACGCTGGCGTTTTCCGGGCGCACTTCCAGCTTGCCGGCTTCGACCTTGGAAATATCCAGGATGTCGTTGATCAGGTTGAGCAAGTCATTGCCGGCCGAATAGATCGACTCGGCAAACTTGACCTGCTCGGCACTGAGGTTTTCCTGCGGGTTATCCGCCAGCAGTTTGGCCAGGATCAGCGAACTGTTGAGCGGTGTGCGCAGCTCATGGGACATGTTGGCAAGAAATTCGGATTTGTACTTGCTGGAGCGCTGCAACTCATCGGCGCGGTCTTCCAGCTCAAGCTGGGCCTGGTTCAGCTCGATGTTCTTGCGGTCCATGGCGTCGCGCTGTTCGGCCAGGGTCTGGGTCTGTTCGGCGAGTTGCTCGTTGGTCTGTTCAAGCTCAGCCTGTTGGGTTTCCAGGTGAGCCTGGGACTCCTTGAGGATGCGCGATTGCTCTTCGAGCTCTTCGTTGGCGGTCTTGAGCTCTTCCTGCTGCACTTGCAGCTCTTCGTTGAGTTGCTGGGTCTCGGCCAGCACTTCCTGCAAGCGCTGGCGATAGCGCGCGGCTTCGATGGAGGTGCCGATATTGCCGGCGATCAGTTCCAGCAGTTCGATATCACGCTCATCCAGAGGGCGCAGGAAGCCCAGCTCGACTACGCCGTTGACACGGTCATCATCGCTGGTCGGCATCACCAGGATGCTGCGAGTGGCCCCTTCGCCAAGACCGGAACTGACCTTGAAGTAATCCACCGGCACATCGTCCAGGCGAATCAGACGATTGAGCTGAGCGGCCTGCCCGACGATGCCTTCGTCGCTGTAGATCGACTGTTCTTGCTGTTCCTGCTCGCGGGAGAAACCATACGTGGCCACGCGCTTGAGGCCGCCGTGTTCTTCACGCACGTACAGCGCGGCGACCGCAGAGCCCATGTACTGGGCGAAGAATTGCAGGATATTGCGTCCCAGCATGTTCAGGGTCAGTTGGCCGAGTACTTGCTCGGCCAGCTCGGTCTGGCCATTGCGCAGCCAGGCGGTTTGCTCGAGGCGCCGTGCAATCTTCTGTTGTGACGCGAGGTTTGCGCTGTAACTCTTTGAAAGTGAGATTAAATTCTTCCTGCCGATGTAGGCCAGAAAACCACTCAACCCCAGTACAAACACCAAGTACAGCGTGACACTGATCACCGTCGTGCGGGTGACCTCTGCGTTACGGGTGATACGGAACTGCTGCTCCATCGCCACCGCGTCTTCGTATTCCTTGCGAATTTCATCAGTGAGCCGCTTGCCCCGGCCCGCCTTGACCGCGCCACGGTAATCACCGCTGTTGCGCTGCAGCTCAATCATCGACTGCGCGTAGGTGTTCCATTCGGTCTGCAAGGTTTCCAAGCGCTTGAGCCGGTCAACCTGCTGCGGATTGTCGGCTACCAGGTCTTGCAGATTGCGCAGGTCGGCAATGATCCGCGGCTTGGCCACTTCGTACGGATCAAGGAAGTGCTCGTCACCGGTGATCAGGAACCCGCGCATCCCTGTTTCCAGGTCAACCGTCAGTTTGGACGTCTCATTGAGGTTGTTAATGACGCGGTCGGTGTGCTCCACCCACTGGATCACCGAGAGCAAATAGGTAATCAGGCAGACGAAAAACACCGCGCTGAGCACGCCCACGCCCAAGGGCAGGGCCACGTTCCGGCTCAGCAGGGTACGAAAGCTTTTTTCATCGACGGACGACGCGGGTGTCATGGGCATGCCTTGGCCAAATGCGGGAAAACCGCAAGTTTGCCCGAATAACATCGCTCAACGCTATGTTTGTGCGTTGATTGGCAGCGGATGCGGTCAAGCGCATGGCGCCGGTACCTTGGCGAGTCAGCACGCAAGCGGACGGGACTTTTTGCGCCGCTAAGGTCACAATGCCAGCAATTGCTTCGGAACTTGCTGGCATTGTTATTACTCACAATCTAGTTGCCTTTAAGCCCAGCGCTCTCACTGTTCAGGAAAGTTCACTATGTCCCACACCTCCACCATCCTTGTAGTCGAAGACGACGCCATCGTGCGCATGCTGATCGTCGATGTCCTCGAAGAGTTGGAGTTCACGGTGCTCGAAGCCGCGGATGCTGGGGAAGCACTGGCGCAGGTGCAAAATACCGACCAGATCATCGACCTGATGATGACCGACGTCGGCCTGCCCGACATGGACGGCAAACAACTGGCAACCAAAGTCCGCGAACTGCGCGCTACCCTGCCTATCCTGTTTGCCAGCGGCTATGCCGAAAACATTGATGTGCCCGCCGGTATGCAGGTGATTGGCAAGCCGTTCTCCATTGATCAATTGCGTGACAAAGTCAAATCCATGCTCTAACGCCCCTTCCTCATCGTCCTTTGCAGAGATTAACGTGACGACCGGCCAATAAAACAGGAAACTCAGCGCCTTCACGCCACGCTCTCAGATAGCACTCAGGAAGGACGCAACAACATGATTGGAAAACCGACGCGCCTGCTGTTGGCGAGCCTCTGGATACTCATGAGCTCCGGCGCCTGGGCTGACTTCACCGCAAGCCCCAGCGAAGCCAGGGCCATTGCCAAGGAAGCCTACTTGTACGGCTTCCCGGTGGTGCAGATGTACAAGACGCTCTACACCCAGGCCGTTGATAAAGGCGGTGCCCACTTCAAGGCGCCGTTTAACCGTATCGACAACGGCGCCCAGGTGCTCACCCCCAAGGACAACGCGGTTACCACCCCCAACGTCGACACGCCCTACTCGTTCGTGTGGATGGACCTGCGTAAAGAGCCGCTGGTGCTGACCCTGCCCAAGATTGAAGACAAGCGCTATTACTCGGTGCAGTTGATCGACCTCTATACACAGAATTTTGCCTACCTGGGCACCCGCAGTACTGGCAATAACGGCGGCCACTACATGATCGCCGGGCCAGACTGGAAAGGTCAGCAGCCGGTGGACATCGACCGTGTGGTCTACAGCGAAAGCAACATCGCCTACGCCCTTTACCGCACGCAGCTGTTTGATGACAAAGACCTGGGCAAGGTCAAGCAGGTCCAGAGTGGCTACAAGGTGCAGGCGCTGAGCAGTTATGTGAAGCAACCCGCGCCTGCCAATGTGCCGAAGATCCAATGGCCCAAGCCGATGGCAACCATGACCGAAGGCCCGCAGCTGTTTCACTACCTGAACTTCATGCTGGCCTTCGCCGCGCCCCAGGACAGCGAAAAAGATCTGCTGGCACGCTTTGCCAAGATCGGTATCGCCCCAGGCGCGCCGTTCAAGGTCAAGCAGTTGACTACCGAGCAGCGCAAGGCCCTGGAGGACGGCATCGCCGATGGCCGCGCCGAATTCGCCGCGTTCAAGAAGGCCAAGGTGGATACCCACCAAGTGACCGACGCAGACCTGTACGGCAGCCGCGACCACCTGCAAAACAACTACCTGTACCGCTACGCCGGTGCCGAGCTGGGGATGTTCGGCAACTCCAGTGATGAAGCCGCGCACTTGAGCTACGTCATCGACAGCGAGGGCAAGCCGGCTAATGGTGCACGCCACAGCTACACCGTGCATTTTGCCAAGGACCAGCTACCGCCGGCCGATGCGTTCTGGTCACTGACGATGTATGACGCAAAGACCAAATTGCTGGTGCCGAATCACAAGAAGCGCTACCTGATCAATTCGCAGATGCTGCCGACCCTCAAGCTCGATGCCGATGGTGGCTTGACCCTGGCGCTGCAGCACCACGAACCTCCCAAGGCTGAGCAGAGCAACTGGTTGCCGGCCCCGCCCGGCCCGTTCTACGCGGTGTTGCGCATTTACCTGCCCAAGCCTGAAGTCGCTGGCGGCCAGTGGAAGCTACCAGCGTTGACGCCGCTTAAATAAGCTCGGCGAAAAAAAAAGCACGGCGGGCGATGACCCACCGTGCTTTTTTTGACTCAGTGTTTTTTCAGCTTCACGTAGGACTGGTGCAGGTCCGACGCCCAACCATCGATGACGCTTTTCACATCGTCGGTCTTCATCACTTGGGAGTCATTAGCCAGCGGCTTGCCGGTGCCTTTGCGCACCACTTGGGCCAGCACTTTATGAGTGGCGCCGTCGAGAAACTGCGCCTCGGTGCCCAGGGTGGTCTCCTGGTCGCGAATGCCGGTGCCGGTGCTCACTGCCGCAGCCACTAGGGCGACGGGGATAAACTCATAAGGCTTGAGGCTCTCGGTCTTGCTGCTCACGGCGGTAATCGCCGCCCTTACCACGATCACTCCAGGGCCAGGGGCATTGGCCACGGGCAATGACTGAGCCAGCTCGCGCTTGAGCGCCTGGTTGTAATAGTCGTTGATTCCCCGCAACGTGCTCTCTGGAATGCGGGAAGTGGCCTGGGGCTTGGGGTAAAACTGGGTGGGCTCGATGTACACCGCCGTGTAACGGTTCAAATCCAGTTGTGGATCAACCCAGCGCATCACCTCAGCCCCCGAGGGTGACTTGGCCTCCTTGAGCTGGCTGTAGTTGGAAAGAAACCCTGAATACTCATTCGGTTGCACCACCTTGCTGGCGCAACCGGCCATACCGAGCGAAGCGACGCACAGTGTGCCGATCATTAGCCTTAATTTCATTATTGAACTCCCTGGCGAGCATCATCGTAAGAACGAGTGGTAGGTATAGCCAATGTTGAGGCATCGCACCTTAATTTAGCGCCGGGTATTGATCAGAAGTGATCGTTGATCAAGGTTATTTGAACTGCTCCGGTGAATTGGCTGGCAACTGCGTATGACTCATCCGCCTTCAATGGGTAAGGTGAAGCCACACTTTTTGTCCGGAGCACCACATGCGCACCATCGGCCTTATCGGCGGCATGAGCTGGGAGTCCAGCGCCGAGTATTACCGCCTTATCAACCAGCGTGTGCGCGACCAGCTCGGCCCGCTGCGGTCGGCGCAAGTGTTGATGTACAGCGTGGATTTCGGCCCGGTGGAACAGGCTCAGCATGCCGGGCGTTGGGACGATACCGCGCTGATCCTGGAAGATGCCGCGCGACGCTTGCAGGCCGGGGGGGCTGATTGTGTGGTGCTGTGTACCAACACCATGCATTTAGTGGCACCGCGCATTGAGGCGGCAGTGTCGATTCCCTTCCTGCATATTGCCGATGCCACGGCGGCTGCGGCCCTGGAGGCCGGGACCTTGACGGTAGGCTT
The DNA here is from genome assembly GCF_034348165.1 of Pseudomonas sp. CCI1.1. Taxonomy (NCBI): domain Bacteria; kingdom Pseudomonadati; phylum Pseudomonadota; class Gammaproteobacteria; order Pseudomonadales; family Pseudomonadaceae; genus Pseudomonas; species Pseudomonas sp. CCI1.1. The sequence continues at coordinate 1,037,575 of NZ_CP133780.1, read as the reverse complement.
GTTGGGTACCGCGTTCACCATGGAGCAGGATTTCCTTAAATCGCGCCTCGCCGGCCAGGGGCTCACCGTGCTGGTGCCAGACGCGGATGAACGCAAGGCGGTGCACCGAATCATCTATGAAGAGTTGTGCGTGGGCGTCATCAGCGACGCCTCGCGCCAGGTGTATCAGCAGGCGATCCAGACTCTCGCCGCACGCGGCGCTCAGGCGATTATTCTTGGCTGCACGGAAATCTGCCTGCTGATCCAGCCCGAACACAGCGCACTGCCGCTGCTGGACACCACCGCGTTGCACGCGCAGGCCGCGGTGGGGTTTGCCTTGCAGGGCATCTGTACCGGGCGCTGACTCTGTGGGCAATGCATGACCCGTGTGGGAGCTGGCTTGCCTGCGATAGCGGTGGTTCAGTTGAAGATTCAGTGACTGATACTCCGCCTTCGCGGGCAAGCCCGCTCCCACAGTTTTACAGGATCAAGCCGACGTGCGCAGGCGCGCCATGCTCAGGGTGTCGACAAACATACCGTCGCGCAGGGCGTAATCGCGCAGCCGCCCTTCCACTTCGAAGCCGAACTTGCGGTACAGGTTGTGCGCAGGCTCGTTGTCGGCGTAGACCGTCAGCTCCACACGGCGCAGGTTCATCCAGTTGTCGGCCACCTCCAGCGCGGCCGCCAACAGCCGCGAACCGACACCCTTGCCCTGCCAGGCGGGCGCCACGCCCATACCCAACGAACCAACGTGGCTCTGGCGTACGCGCAGGTACTGCTCAAGCCCTAATTGGCCAATCACCTCACTGCCATGCAACGCCACCAGTTGCAGGCGCCGCTCGTTATCCATCACCAGGCGCTTGCGCCACATCTCAACCGACTGAAAAGGCATTTGCAGCACCTGACGGCAAACAGCCGGTTCGTTGTATAGCGAGGCGACGCCCTCCAGGTGGGCCTCGGTAAAACGCTGGATCACGATAGACGGTTCAGGTGGGTGCATTGCATTTCATCCTTTGAAAGACAAGTGGCGGACCAGTTTAGAGGCTAAGCGCCTGGCTGACGAGTCGGGCGTTTTCTTACCAGCCAACCAGCACCATCCTGCATCTGAACGATGGCGATCCCTATGCGCAGCGCCGATACTCAGCTCAGGCCCTGCCCCGTCAACCCGACACTTCGGCCTTCACCCTGTGACGAGAACAACAAAAAAAGTCCCACAGAGGAATACCCATGAGCCGTCTTGATTACTCGGGCCTGTTGCAGGCCTTCAGCACCCTGACCCTGGACCTGCAACGCTTGGCCCAACACCAGGACATCGAACACTTCCAGTGCCATGCCGTGGCACGCGTCAGCCAATTGCTGGCCTTCGACAGTGCCTGGTGGGGGCGCTCGGCTGTCATCAACGGTCTGCCGCAAGAGCACAACAGCTACCTCTACCAGTTGCCGCCCGACTACCTGGCGGACTGGCAGTCAATCCGCCATCTGGACGTGACCGTTGCACGGGTGCATGCCTCGCCTGGCGAGGCAGTAATTATCGATATGCGCGACCCCGCCAGCGGCAGCGCCTTGAACTGGCTAGCGCATCGCCACGGCCTAGGTGAATTGCTGTGTGTCATCCATATCGACCCGCAAACCCACCTCAGCCACCACCTGACGCTCTACCGCCAGCCCACTGCGCCCACGTTCAACGCGCAGGATTGCCAGTTGCTCAATAACCTGATGCTGCATCTGGTGGCGGCGGTCTCGGCAAACCAGATACGCACCTTGGTGGCCATGCGTGAAACCCTGGCCAGCCCGCGCAATCTGGCCCTGGCGGTGTGCGACCCTCGGGGTGTGTTGCAATGCGCCGAGCGCGGTTTTGTCGACCTGCTGCTCAGCGAATGGCCGCAATGGTGTGGCCCCACCCTGCCGGTGCCGCTTGATGAGCGCGGGTATGACGGCAAGCGCATCCACATCCAGGCGTCCCCAGTGGGCGACCAATTGCTGTTGGCCGCGCGCCTCAACCGTGCCCTGCCCCAGCTCAGCCCACGGGAAAACGACGTGGCCCAAGGCTTCGGCGAGGGCAAGACCTACAAGGAAGTGGCCCGCGACCTTGGCCTTTCGCCCAATACCGTGCGCCACCATATTCGCGCCATCTACGCCAAGCTCGGCGTCAAGGACAAGGCGCGCATAGCGCACCTGGTGCACGCCCCGCCCGACTGACCCTGCCCGCTTCTCCCACGGTTTTGCCACGGTCGTTTTTTACGGTCACGGGCTGCTGTTGCCCATTTTCCGGCCTCCTCTAACACGAGACGCTTCGCCATGACTTCAACGCGCCTACGTAACCTGACAGTGCTGTGCGCCAGCCTGTTCAGCCTCGACAGCCAGGCTGCCGACCTCAACGCCCACGATTTTTTCGCCGCCCCACCGGGCACCCGCCTGGGTGTGCTGTACCTGCCCGCCACCCGCGCCAGCGATTTCCATGGCCCCGCCGACAGCACCGGCAAGGCCGACCTCAGGGTCAACGCCGTGGCCTACCGTCAGGTGTATTTCACCGACGCCTGCGGCACGTTGTGCACGCCGCAATTCATCCTGCCCTTTGCCGACATCAGCGCACGCCTTCCCGGCGCCAACCAGCGCAGCCGCGAGCGCGGCCTGGGCGATCCACAGGTGGGCGGCACGCTGTTTTTCGTCAACGACCCGGTGACGCGCACTTACAGCGGCTTGTTGAGCCTGATCACTGTGCCGATAGGTGAGTACCACAGCCAAAACCCGGACGTGTCCCCCGGTGCCAATCGCTGGGGCGCCACTTTTGTCTACAACTACACCCACGGTATCGGTGAGAAATGGGTGCTGGAAGCCAACCTGGAAGCCCAGCTCTATGGCCGCAATAACGATTACTTCGGCAGCGAACTCAAGCAAGCCCCGCTGTATCGCCTGCAGGCTTTTGCCTCGTATGACTTCAGCGCCGCCACTTACGGCACATTGCGCCTGATCCAGGCCGACGGTGGCGCCCTGCGCCTCAACAACCGTCGCCTCGACGATACCCACAAGCGCTACACCCAAGTCGGCTTCGAACTCGGGCACTGGCTCGACCGGCAGAACCAACTGATGGTCAGCCTTTCGCAACACGTTGCGGCTTCCAATGGTTATGCCGGCACCGAAGCGCTGTTGCGCCTCGTGCATGTGTTCTGACCCCTTTCCCTGGAGCTTGAAAATGCCCATTTCCAACCCTGCGATAACGGCACGGCTGGCGGCGATCGTACTGTTTGCCGCCATCACTCCGACCCTCCTGATGACTGCTCCCGCCGTGGCCGCGCAGTTGGCCAGCCAATGGCAACTGAGCCCGGCGCGGATTGGCGACTTGTTTTCCGTGGAACTGGGCGCCATGAGCCTGGCGACCTTGCCCGCCTGGTGGTGGCTCAAGCGGGTTGACTGGCGCACTGCCGCCCGGGTCGCCGCGCTGTTGTTCATTGCGGCCAACCTGCTGTCGATGCTCGCCGACACCTACGCCGTGCTGCTGGTGTTGCGCGGGGCCAGCGCCCTGGCCGGCGGTTCGTTGATGATCCTCTGCCTGGCCAGTGCCGCCACCACCGCCAATCCCAGCCGAGTCTATGGTTTGTGGGTGATGGGGCAGTTGATCGTCGGTGCCGTCGGCCTGGTGGTGCTGCCTGGTTTGTTCGAACGGTTTGGTTTGAATGCCTGCTACCTGATCCTGGCAGGGTTGATGGCTCTGCTGCTGCCATTGGCGCGGGCTTTTCCCGCCGGTAGCCGTGCGTTGCCCGCCAGCCGCACCCCGGTCTTGCCCGGTTCACGCTGGAAAGCCGCCCTGGGGGTTGGCGCGGTCCTGGCCTTTTATATCAGCTTGGGAGGGGTCTGGACCTTTATCGGTGCCTTGGGCGCCAGTGCCGGGATTTCGGCGCAGCACAGCGGCGACATCCTCGCCATCGCCACCGTGATGGGCATTGCCGGGGCCGCGAGCGCTTCACTGATCGGGACCCGCTTGCCGCGTGGAGTGCTGTTGTTGCTGGGCTACCTGTTGATGGCGGCAGCGGTGCTTCTGTTGTTCGGCCAGCCCGCATTGCTGCGATTTGCTTTGGCGGCGCTGCTGTTCAAATTCACCTGGACCTTCATTCTGCCGCTGATCCTGGCCTGCCTGGCCGACCTTGATCACAGCGGCAAGCTGATGAACGCCTCCAACTTGGTCATCGGCGGCGGCCTGGCCATCGGCCCGGCGCTCGCTGGCCGCCTGATCGAGGCCAGCGGCGGTTTCAGCCTGTTGCTGCTTGGTGCAGCCGCTATCACCTTGCTGTCTCTGGTGATGATCGCCGCCAGCCGTCCCCATTCCCCCACTGAACTGGAACCGGTATGAACCCAACCACCGCATTTTTTTTCGACGAAATGAGCCTGTGGCACAGCGCCGGCGCCCATGCGCTGACCCTGCCCGTGGGCGGCTGGGTGCAGCCGCCGGCCGGCAGCGGGCATGCCGAGTCACCGGAGACCAAGCGCCGCCTGAAAAGCCTGTTGGATGTCTCCGGACTGAGCCGCCAACTACAACTGCATAGCGCGCCGCCCGCCAGTGAAGAGGATCTGCTGCGGGTCCACAGCCGCGCTTACCTGCAGCGTTTCAAGGCCTTGAGCGATGCGGGTGGCGGTGAGCTTGGCCCCCAGGCACCGATTGGGCCAGGCAGCTTCGAAATTGCGCAACTGTCCGCCGGACTGACCCTGGCCGCCGTGGACATGGTACTCAACGGCCAGGCGCACAACGCCTATTCGCTGTCGCGGCCACCGGGGCATCACTGCCTGGCAGACAGCGCCATGGGCTTTTGCTTTCTCGCCAACATTGCCATTGCCATCGAGGCCGCCAAGGCCCGCAGCGGACTGAACAAAGTTGCCGTGATCGACTGGGATGTGCACCACGGCAACGGCACGCAGTCGATCTTCGAAGAACGGGCCGATGTGTTGACGATTTCCCTGCATCAGGACGGCTGCTACCCGCCCGGTTACAGCGGCGAGCAGGATCGAGGCCGCGGGGCGGGCGTGGGGGCCAACATCAATATCCCCTTGCCGCCAGGCAGTGGCCACGCCACCTATCTACACGCCATGGAACGCATCGTAGTGCCCGCGCTGGAGCGCTTCGAGCCGGAGTTGATCATCGTCGCCTGTGGTTATGACGCCAACGCCGTCGACCCGTTGGCGCGCATGCTGTTGCACAGTGAATCGTTCCGGCTGCTGACCCGCGCCCTGCGCCTGGCCGCCGAGCGTCTGTGCCAGGGCCGCCTGGTGCTGGTACATGAAGGCGGCTACAGCGAAGCCTATGTGCCGTTCTGCGGCTTGGCGACCCTGGAGGAACTGAGCGGAGTGCGCACGGCGGTGCAAGACCCGATGCTTGAATTTGTGCAGTTGCAGCAACCCGGTGCGCAGCTACAGGGGTTTCAAGAGCAGTGGGTGGAGCGGCTGGCGCGCGGGGTCAGCGAGTAGCTGCCAGGCGCCATACCCGTGCAACGTCCGAGGCCCGCTCACGCAACAGGCGCGGCGCCTCGTGACAGGCTTGCTCCAGAGACATCGGCCCCGACGGCAAGGCGAACGCTGCATCCACACCGTGGGCGTACATCTGCTCGTAGCCGTCGCCCAAGGTGCCCGCGATCACGACCACCGGCACGCCGTGTCGCCGGGCAATGCGCGCCACGCCAAACGGAGTTTTTCCCCGCAGCGTCTGGGCGTCGAAGCGACCTTCACCGGTGATTACCAGGTCGGCGCCACGCACCGCTTCATCGAGGCCAACCAGTTCAGCGACTACCTCAACCCCTGGACGAAACTGGGCAGCGAGAAACGCCTTGGCAGCAAAGCCCAGGCCACCGGCGGCGCCGCTGCCAGGTTCGTCGCGCACATCCTTGGGCAGCACCTGAGCGCAATGGTCAGCGAAGTGCCCAAGGGCCGCGTCCAGGTGTGCCACTTGCTCGGGACTCGCGCCTTTTTGCGGGCCGAAAATCGACGAGGCACCGTGGGGGCCGCACAGGGGATTGTTGACGTCGGCGGCGATTTCAAAACGCACCTGCGCCAGGCGCGGGTCGAGTTGTTCAAGGCTGATATGGGCCAGGCGTGCCAATGCCAACCCACCCGCCGGCAGTGGCTGACGTTCGCTATCCAATAGCTGCACGCCAAGGGCCTGCATCGCTCCCGCCCCGCCATCGTTGGTGGCACTGCCGCCAATCGCCAGGATGATGCGCTGCGCCCCGGCATCCAGCGCGGCGCGGATCAACTCGCCGGTGCCATAGGTGGTACTGGAACAGGCGTCGCGCTGCCCCGGCGCGACGAGTTGCAGGCCGCTGGCCTCGGCCATCTCGATCATCGCGGTATGGCTGTCGGCCAACCAGCCCCAACGTGCTTCGACGCTGTCGCCCAGCGGGCCTCGGACTGTTTGCCGACGTAATTGCCCCTTACACGCGGCGAGCACCGCATCCACCGTGCCTTCACCGCCATCGGCCATCGGGCATTGAAGCACGTGCGCATCCGGCCAGACCTCGGCCCACCCCTCGGCAATCGCCTGGGCGACGCCTGCGGCACTCAGGCTGTCTTTGAACGAGTCAGGGGCGATCACGATTTTCATGGACGTTCTCCGGTTTTTATAACGCCCATGCTGCCAGTTGGCAGGGGCGATGACGCGGGGCCGATGCACAAGTGTGGGGCGGGTTTGTTGTTCATTTCTACAATGCCCGTTGTAGGAGCGAGCTTGCTCGCGCCTACAGGGGGTGGGGCAGCAGTTGTACGCCCAGGTACAAGGCAAGCATCCCATCTAGCGTCAGCGGGTCTACGCCGCTGAGTTCGGCTATGCGTTCCATGCGGTAGCGCAGGCTGTTGCGGTGAATGCCCAAGGCGTCGGCACACGCCTGGCTTTGCCCGTCGTGCTCGCACCAACTGCGCAACGTGGCGAGCAGTTGCCCGTTGCTGTCCTTGGCCAACACCTTGCGCAACGGGTTGAGCAATTCGTCCAGGGCGTCGTCGTTGCGATGACGCCAAAGCATGACCGGCAGGCGATAACGGTTGAGGGTCAACAGGCGGGATTGCGGCAGGATATCGCGGCCATAAGCCAGCAGATCTCCTACCCGGCGGTAACAGCGGCGCAGCCCCGCCAAGCCCTCCGCTTGCCCGCCGATGGCAATGCGCTGGATGTTCCAACCCAGGCCCTCGAGCTTTTCCAGCAAGCGGGGGTTATCGACCTGCACCGCAGCAGGTCGACACCACAGCAAGGAGAACTGCGCAGAGCTGACGCACCAACTGTCCGGGTAGCGGCTGGCGAGCCAGGCGCTCAGGGCCTCCGCCGTTTGGCCCGGGCCCAGTTCAAACAGGTACGGCGTGCGCGCCAGTTGTGGCTTGAGCCCCAATTGCTGGGCTTCGTCCACCAGGCGCGGGGAGTCGCCGCTGTCGGCCAACAGCAGGGCCAGCAGATCATCGCAACGCTGGCGCCGCCATTGTTGCTCGGCTTGCTGGTGGCGTTGGCTGACCAGCATTTCGGCGGTCATACGCACCAGTTCGGCGTAGGTGCGTAACCCATCTGGTTCTCCGGTGATACCCAGCACGCCAATCAGGCGCTGATCATGCAACAGCGGGAGGTTGATGCCGGGTTGCACACCCTTGAGATGCTTGGCGGTCTGCCCGTCGATTTCCACCACACGCCCATTGGCCAACACCAATTGCGCACCTTCATGGCGTGTGTTGATACGCTCCGGCTCGCCGCTGCCCAGGATCAAGCCCTGGCTGTCCATGACATTGACGTTATAGGGCAGGATTGCCATGGTGCGATCGACAATCTCCTGCGCCAGGGCATGATCCAGCTCGAACATGGGGCTAATTTCCTAAAAAAGGTTGTTCACCGGCACAGCGCAAAGGCAGCTTGACTGTGCGCCAGCACAAAGACAGCTGCCCGTCACGTCACCGAGACTGTCAGGGCGGTCAACGTTACCCTCGCACCGCGAAAAATCATAATAAAGAGAGAATCCCATGTCACAGAGCGCCACTGCCGCACTGGCCAGCGATGACGATAAGAACGCCATCTACAAGCGCATCACCCTGCGCCTGATCCCCTTCATCTTTATCTGCTATCTGTTCAATTACCTCGACCGGGTAAACGTTGGCTTTGCCAAGCTGCAGATGCTCGATGCGTTGAAATTCAGTGAAACCGTGTACGGCCTGGGGGCCGGGATTTTCTTTATCGGCTACGTGCTGTGCGGCGTGCCGAGTAACCTGGCGCTGACCCGGTTTGGCCCGCGGCGCTGGATCGCATTGATGATGATCGTGTGGGGTACGCTCTCCACATGCCTGCTGTTTGTGACCACACCCACGCATTTCTACGCCCTGCGCCTGCTCACCGGTGCCGCTGAAGCCGGCTTCTTCCCCGGTGTGGTGTTGTACCTTTCGCAGTGGTTCCCGACCTTCCGCCGTGGGCGAATCATGGCACTGTTCATGTCGGCGATCCCGGTGTCCGGTTTGCTCGGCAGCCCGTTTTCCGGCTGGATTCTCAATCACTTTGCCGCAGGCCAAGGTGGCTTGGCGGGCTGGCAGTGGATGTTCCTGCTGCAAGGCATCCCGACCGTGATCCTCGGCGCCCTCGCCTATTTCCTGCTCAGTGACAGTTTCGCCAACGCCAAGTGGCTCAAGCCCCATGAGCGTGCGGTACTGGAAGCTGACCAGGCCACAGACCTGGCAAACAAGCCGAAAACCACCAGCGACTCCCTGGCCCAAGTGTTCAAGAACCCGGCGATCTGGGCATTCGGCCTGATCTACTTCTGCATCCAGAGTGGCGTGTATGCGATCAACTTCTGGCTGCCGTCGATCATCAAGAACATGGGTTTCAGCGACAACCTGGTGATTGGCTGGCTCAGCGCGATTCCGTATCTGTTGGCGGCAGTGTTCATGCTGCTGGTGGGCCGCTCTGCCGATTTGCGCAAGGAGCGCCGCTGGCATTTGGTGGTACCGATGTTGATGGGCGCCATTGGCCTGGTGATCGCCGTTAACTTCGCCACCACCCCCGCTATCGCCATTCTCGGCCTGACCATCGCCACCATGGGCGCCCTCACCGGCCTGCCGATGTTCTGGCCGGTGCCCACCGCGATGCTCAGCGCGGGTGCGGCGGCGGGTGGCTTGGCGTTGATCAACTCCATGGGGCAGATGGCGGGGTTTCTCAGCCCGTATATCGTGGGTTTTGTGAAGGATGCTACCGGCTCTACGGATGTGGCGTTGTACCTGCTGGCGGCGGTGATTGTGAGCGGCAGTGTTCTGGCATTGCGGATGACGCGCACGCTCAAGGCCTGACGCCTTCAACGTGGGAGGGATCTGCTCCCTCCCACTTGGGCCATGTATTTACAACAGGCCGCCACCGTCGATATCAACCACCGCACCGGTCATAAAGCCATTTTCCATGGCCAGTACATACCCCGCCGCCACTTCTTCAGCCTGCCCCACCCGCCCAACCGGCAACCCTTGGCCCGCCTTGGCAAACATTGCCAAACGTTGCTCTTGGCCAAGCCCTGCATAGGCCGGTGTGTCTATCACCCCTGGGCTGATCACATTGACTCGACGCGGCGCCAGTTCTTTGGCCAGTTGCTTGCCCAAGGCCTCGGTCGCAGCGTTAATGCCCGTCTTGATGAACTGCCCTGCCGCCAACTTGCGCCCCAACTGGCCCGAGGTCAGGGTGATGCTGCCCTGCTCGTGCAAAAACGGCAGCGCGTGTTGAATGGCGCGTAGTGCGCCCCAGAGCTTTACATCGAAGTTGTCCCGGGCTTCATCCAGGTCTGTTTCGATCAAAGGCTTGGCCCGCACCGAAGGCCCCGAGGTGTAGACCAGATGGTCAAAGCGCCCCACGGTTTCGAACAACTGCTTTAACGAGGCGCTGTCGGTGACGTCCACCGGCTCGTTGCGCAGCCCGCTATCGGAACCTGGCGCCAAGCGGCGCCCGGCCACGATCACATGCGCGCCTCGCGCCAAGGCTGCCTGGGCAACTGCCGCGCCGATACCGCTGCTGCCACCGATGACGATGATGGTTTTACCGCTCAGAGAAGAGGTCATGAGAAAACTACCTGGGTCAGAAAGTGAACGTTCATCTTCCCAGCTTGGTAATCGATGAAAAATCCGGGTAAAACGACAAGATCTTTAAAGGATTTTTATCAATGAGCTCGATTCTCGACCTTGAAGTCTTCGTGCGCAGCGCCGACACCGGTAGCCTGACGGCCGCCGCCCGTGGCCTGGGCCTCACGCCAGCGGCCGCGAGTATCGCCCTCAAGCGCCTTGAAACCCGTCTCGGCATCCGCCTGCTTGCCCGCTCCACCCGCAGCATGCGCCTGACCGAAGAAGGCCGGCGTTATCTGGACAGCGTGCGGGTAGCGCTGGAAGCCCTGTCCGAAGGCGAACATGCCATCAAGCAACAAGGCCAAAGCCTCAGTGGTTTATTGCAATTGGCCGCTCCCTCGGACTTCGGTCGCAATGTGCTGTTGGGCTGGTTGGATGAGTTCAAGCTGGAGCACCCCACTATCCGTCTGCAACTGTTGCTCAACGACAGCAATGCCGATTTGTTTCGCGACACTGTCGACATCGCCTTGCGCTTTGGCGTGCCGAGAGACTCCAGCCTGGTGGCCCTGCCGGTGGTACCCGATCACCATCGCATTGCCTGCGCCAGCCCCGACTACTTGGCGCGCCACGGCACCCCGCATACGCCCGAAGACTTGGCCCACCACAGCACGCTGCGCTACATGCGCCGGGGCCAGGCCAATAGCACCTGGTATTTCCGCCAGGGGACCTTGCTCCAGGAGGTTGAAGTGAGCGGTGACTATCTCAGCGACGATGGCGAGATTGTCCGCCGCTGGGCGTTGGCGGGGCATGGCATTGCCTATAAAGCCAACCTGGACGTGGCCCGTGATATCCAGGCTGGGCGGCTGGTGCCCCTGCTACTCGACTGGCAAGGCGAACCCACGCCATTCAACCTGATGTGCCCTCACCGCCTGCAAGTGTCAGAACGCGTGAAAGTGCTGCATCGTTTTTTACAGGCCCGTTGCGAGACTTTGCTACGCGCATGAACAAATCCGCTCAGGGCTTGTTCCAGAGCGCTCGGGTCTGGTATTGCATGACTCACGTTTACCTGCCATGAGGAGCTTTGCATGATTTACCGTACATTGGGTCAGTCCGGGTTAAAGGTCAGCGCTCTGACCCTCGGCACCATGATGTTTGGCGAGCAGACCGGTACCGAAGACTCGCTGCGCATCATCGACAAGGCCTGGGACCAGGGCATCAACTTCATCGATACAGCTGACGTGTATACAGGCGGACGCTCCGAGGAAATCGTCGGCGAGGCGATTGCACGCAACCGCCAGGATTGGGTGGTGGCCTCCAAGGTCGGCTTCGGCCCTACCGACGGCGTGCCCAACCGCAGCGGTTTGAGCCGCAAGCGTCTGTTCAACGCGCTGGACGCCAGCCTGGCACGCCTGGATACCGACTACCTGGACATCTACTACCTGCACCGCGAAGACCACCACACGCCGTTGGAAGTGACCGTATCCGCCATCGGCGACCTGATCCGCCAGGGCAAAGTCCGCTACTGGGGCCTGTCCAACTACCGAGGCTGGCGCATCGCTGAAGTGATTCGCGTGGCTGAACGCCTGGGCGTGGATAAACCCATTATCAGCCAGCCGCTGTACAACATCGTCAACCGTCAGGCCGAGGTCGAACAGATCACCGCTGCAGCGGCCTACGGCCTGGGTGTGGTGCCTTACAGCCCGCTGGCCCGAGGGGTTCTTAGCGGCAAGTACGCCCCGGACGTCACGCCCGAGCCCGGCAGCCGTGCCGCGCGCCAGGACAAGCGCATCCTGGAAACCGAGTGGCGGGTTGAATCACTGCGCATTGCCCAGCAGATCCAGCAATACACTCAAGGGCGTGGCGTGGGGATCGTCGAGTTCGCAATCGCCTGGGTGCTGAACAATGCGGCGGTGAGCTCGGCGATTGTCGGGCCGCGAACCGAGGCGCAGTGGGACGCCTACACCGGAGCGCTGGCGGTGAAGATCAGCGCTGAGGACGAGGCGTTCATTGATTCGTTGGTTACGCCAGGGCATTCGTCCTCGCCGGGGTTCAACGATGTCGGGCATTTTGTATCCGGTCGATTGGCACGCCTGTAGACTACCCGCGCAATAATTGGCTTTCGCGAGGGCAGCGTGTCTAAAGGTGTTGTGTTATCGGTCTTGGCCTCGGTGTTGTTCGCCGTGATGTATTACTTCACATCACTGCTTACGCCCCTGAGTGGCCTGGAGATTTTCGGCTGGCGCATGCTGCTCACCGTGCCCTGCATGACGGTGTTCATGCTCGTCAGCGGCGAGTGGCGCAGGGTCTGGGAACTGCTGCGCATGCTGGCGGCCAAGCCACGGCTGGTCGGCGGCGTACTGGTGTCGTCGGCCTTGCTCGGCGTGCAGTTGTGGTTGTTCATGTGGGCGCCGCTCAATGGGCGCAGCCTGGACGTGTCCGTGGGATATTTTCTGCTGCCGTTGACCATGGTGCTCACCGGGCGCCTGGTCTACGGCGAGCGCCTGTCGCGGCTGCAACAGATTGCTGTGGTGTTTGCCGCGCTGGGTGTGCTGAATGAGCTGTATCAGGCCGGTGGTTTTTCCTGGGCAACACTGGTAGTGATCATCGGCTACCCGGTGTACTTCGTGGTGCGTAAATACCTGACCACTGATCATCTGGGAGGGCTGTGGCTGGATATGGCGTTGATGCTGCCGGTGGCCTGGTGGTTTGTACAAAGCGGCGAACAAGGCTTTGCCGTACTGGATGGGCATCCAAAGCTCTATGCATTGATTCCCATGCTGGGCCTTATCAGTGCCTCGGCGCTGGTGAGTTACATCATTGCCAGTCGCTTGTTGGCGTTCAGCCTGTTCGGGCTGCTGAGCTATGTGGAGCCGGTATTGCTGCTCGCGGTGGCGTTGCTGTTGGGCGAAGGGATCGAGGGCGGACAGTGGCTGACCTATATTCCGATCTGGCTGGCGGTGATGGTGCTGGTGTATGAGGGATTCAAGCATTTGGTGCGTCAGCGCCGGGCTTGATGGGAGGCTGAGAGTGGATGTCGGCTGTGGGGGCGTCCGTACCCCTCTGTCAATTGAGTCAGGTCCTGACTTCGGTTGTCGGCACATCAGGTGTGCCGGCAACTTGTTCAATGACGTTGGCGGTATCTTCCAACCTCTCTCGCCACTTACCGTAATAGGGGATGTTGTGTTGAGCTTGGTTGCCTGCGCTTTCCAGCTTGGCATCCATCTCTTGCTGATCGACACCAAACAGCTTGCCGATACGGTTGTCGCGGTTCAATTCAAGCAACGTTCCTTTGACGGGGTCTTTCGCGATGGTTTCGATGGAGTGGGCTATGTCTTCAGGAACACCCAGCGCTTTCAACGCGGTGGCGAGGCCATGCCCAGGACTTCTGAGTTGCTTCAGGAATTCGTCGTAAAGACCGTTTAGATTATTGGCATCCACATTGTCCAAGGAAACACTGGCTATTTTTTTGCGGAACGCATTGAACGTCATGGGTTCAAGCGGTTTGTTTTCGTTCAACCCATTTTGAACGAAATAAAATCTGCGCTTCTTGGCGTCCTTTTTTTGTCCCTCGCCGTACAAGTTTCCATAAGCGTCGTAACTATAGACGATGGCTTCTCCATCTGGCCGATATCCGACATAAAACGCCTTGCCATCAGGTTCCAGTTTATAGAGCTGTGTTCGCACCAGCCCGTCGACCTGAACCGGAGGGATCGAAGTGTCCTTGTTTAAACGCTCGAAGATATTCCCCTTCTCATAACCAAAACTTCCTACCACTGCATTGCTATCGCCATCAGCGAACATGCCAAATTTCTGGTTGACCCGCTCCTCCTGCTTGGGCGCTTGATCATTGGCAAAATGCTTCGTAAATCGCTTGCGCTCAATCGGATCATTGGCCACGTCTTTGAGCCAGTCTGTCATCTGCTGCGCATTATCGAACTCATGAAACGAGGTCACGTCGTCTTCCGGCATGTACAGGACGAAATTAGGCCCCTCTTCTGTAAGTGGCACCCGCTTGATCATTATCAGGTCGTTGGACTGAACACCATCAACGGCAAATGTCGAGACCTGCACCCCTGGACTTCCCGGTTTGTTGGGTGACAGCGCGGCCTCCGTCAGTTGATGCGCTTTGGCGGTGAGTGTGTTGCCCACATACTCGGTTTCACTGTCATCGAGAAACTTTTTACGCGCCTGATCGACTGGGTCTGCATTACCGGCTGAGCGAACATTGCGCACAGGCCCTATCTGCTCGGTTGATGTAGATGGGCCAATCGGGCGTTGAAGGGGAGGAGAATTCACATTCATAAGAGGGCCTCTTGATATTGGACACGCAGAAATTGTCTGCGCCCTACCCTCTGAGTGATATTTCAAGAAGCGTCTGTTCCCAATAAACCACAGGCCATTTGCAACACGCTGCATCAGGCACAAAACAGCCCGGTAAAAACCGGGCTGTTTTGCTTTAGCCTGTCGATCAATCGGCGGTCAGCACACCACGACGCACCTGGTCGCGCTCGATCGACTCGAACAGCGCCTTGAAGTTGCCCTCTCCAAACCCATCGTCGCCTTTACGCTGGATGAATTCGAAGAACACCGGGCCCATCAGGGTTTCCGAGAAGATCTGCAGCAGCAGGCGCTTGTCACCGGCAGCCGACGAGCCATCCAGCAGGATACCGCGCGATTGCAATTGATCCACTGGCTCGCCATGGTTCGGCAGGCGACCTTCGAGCATTTCGTAGTAAGTGTCTGGCGGCGCGGTCATAAAGCGCATGCCGATCTTCTTCAGCGCGTCCCAGGTCTTGATCAGGTCGTCGGTGAGGAACGCTACGTGCTGGATCCCCTCGCCATTGAACTGCATCAGGAACTCTTCGATCTGCCCGGCGCCCTTGGACGACTCTTCGTTCAACGGGATCCGGATCTGGCCGTCCGGCGCGCTCATGGCCTTGGAGGTCAGGCCGGTGTACTCGCCCTTGATATCGAAATAACGCGCTTCACGGAAGTTGAACAGCTTCTCGTAGAAATTGGCCCAATAGATCATGCGCCCGCGATAGACGTTGTGGGTCAGGTGGTCGATGACCTTCAGGCCAGCGCCTACCGGATGGCGGTCAACGCCTTCAAGGTAGACGAAGTCGATGTCGTAGATCGAGTTGCCTTCGCCGAAACGGTCGATCAGGTACAACGGCGAACCGCCAATGCCTTTGATCGCCGGCAGGTTCAATTCCATCGGGCCGGTGTCGATGTGGATCGGCTGGGCGCCCAGTTCCAGGGCGCGCTTGTAAGCCTGCTGCGAGTCCTTGACCCGGAACGCCATGCCGCACACCGACGGGCCGTGCTCGGCCGCGAAGTAGGAAGCGAGGCTGTCAGGTTCGTTGTTGAGGATCAGGTTGATCTCGCCCTGGCGATACAGGTGCACGTTCTTGGAACGGTGGGTGGCCACTTTGGTGAAGCCCATGATCTCGAAGATCGGCTCCAGTGTGCCCGGGGTCGGCGAGGCGAATTCGATGAATTCAAAGCCCATCAGGCCCATTGGGTTTGCATGTTGGTCGGTCATGTTCGGTGCCTCATCATTCTTGTAGGTAGCAATTGTTTAGTTGCGAGCAAGGATGAGGCTGGAGGGTGGCGCACAAGAAAGGCCTCGCACGCTGCGGGCGAGAAAGTCACCAAAGATGAGGGGGGAGCCAAGTAGCTTCATGGTGTCATCAGTCTCTGACGGCCGAGGCTTGCGTGAGCGCAAGTCCATATTCTTGTATGCGTAAACTGATTCTACACAGCGTAACCGGGTTTGTCCGTAGTCTTATCAAATCCCCATTACCCTGCCCTGCGCAAGGGGTTTGTTACACAGGTAGATGCCCAGCAGGATGACCGCCCCCCCCACCCACATCGCCATCGTCAGCGGTTCGTCCAGCAGCACCGCGCCGCAAATGACCGCCGTCAATGGGTTGAGCGCGATGAACACCCCGGACCGTGTGGCGCCTATGCGACGAATGCCATCGTAATAGCCGATATACGCCAGCGCCGACCCCATCACGCCCAGGTACATCAGGCTGAGCAGTTGCGGCAGATCAATAGCGTGCAGCCCTGCCATGGTCACGCTGGGTGAAACCAGCGCCGTAACGCTTAGCATCAGCGTGCCCAGCAGCACCGACCAGGTCACGGTCTGCAACGGCCCCAGGCTCTGATTGAGCCCACGGGAGAACAGCGTGTAAACGCCCCACCCCGCCACGCAACCGAGGATCAGCAGGTCACCGGCCCAGGCCATGGTCGCGCCCTGCAATGCCTGGGGATTGCGACTGATGATGACGGTCGCCGCGCCTGCCAGGCACAACGCGATACCGATACATTTGATGCGGCCCAGGCGCTCCTTGAACAACCACCAGGACGCCAGGCCGATCACCGCCGGGTTCAACGCGACAATCAACGAGGCGCGTGACGCATTGGTGTACTGCAGCCCATAAAAGAAGCACAGGTTGTAAAAGAAAATCCCGAAGAACCCCAACACCGCCAATTGGCCCCATTGGCGCGTGCTGGGGCGCACCAGGGCCGTGCGCGAAACGACCATGTACAGCAGCAATGCTGCGCTGGCCAAGGTGAAGCGCAGAGTGGCGGCCAGCAGCGGGTGGACCTGATCAGCCAGGTAGCGCCCTGCGACAAAGGTGCCGCCCCAGATCATGGTGACAGCGGCAAGCTTCAGATAAGTGAGGCCATCGGCGACGTGACGCATAAGGCGGTGCTCAGGTGAGGGACGAATGGGCGTATTCTTTGGCTAATCACTCCTCATCGTAAAATGAGCCTTTACTCATGACCCTGACCCAACTGGAAATCTTTTCTCTGGTGGCCGAACTGCAAGGTTTTACCAGTGCGGCGCATCGCCTGGGTATCAGCCAGTCGGCGGTGTCCCACGCGATCAAGGCCTTGGAGCAGGAACTGGGGGTGGAGTTGTTTCGGCGCCATCAGACGGCGGTGGAACTGAGCGAAATCGGCGCACAATTGCTGGGACGCGCCCGGGCCATGCTGGGGCTGGCCAACACCTTGCAGCAGGAAGCGGCGGATGCACGCGGCATGAAGCGTGGCACGCTGCGTATCGGCTCGTTCGGGCCGACGGCGTCGGTTCGGTTGTTGCCGCCTCTCCTCAGGCGCTTTCGCCAGGTTTATCCGGGTATTGAAGTGCATGTGGATGAAGGGCCTGATCGCCAGGTCATTCAGTGGCTGGATGAGCGCCGGGTGGATATCGGTTTTGTGGTGCTGGAGCAGGAACGCTTCGATACGGTCGCGTTGCTGGAAGATCAACTGGTGGCGCTGCTACCGGCCGGGCACCGGTTGGCCGCCCTTGAGGCCGTGCCCCTGCAAGCGCTCTGCGATGAACCCTTTATTCTGACTGAAGCCGGCTCGTCGGAGCTGGTGATGCGCTTGTTCAGTCAAGCCCGATTGCAGCCCAAAGTCCGGTACCGCTGTGCGCAGTTGCTCAGTACGTTGGAGGCGGTCAGTCGGGGCGATGGTTTGAGTGTGGTTGCGCAGGCCTCCTTGCCGGAACATAGCGACTGGCGTTATGTGGCGTTGCCATTGGCGCCGCAGGTCCCACGCCGGATCGGACTGGCGGTGCTGGATCGACGACAGTCCTCCCCGGCTACCCTGGCATTCATCGAGCTGGCGCAAGGGTTGTACCCCTCGCTCACTTAGTGACCTGGCTATGCGCAGCGTCCTCTCATGCGTCGCACCCTACATAGTCACCCAATGTAGTGAAACGCAGCGTCGGCGACACCCTCCACACTCTGTACTTCAACGGACTTTGCGGGTTCGGGCGGGGGCGGTGCCTGATCCCCGCCACCACTGACCGAACGGCGAGGTCAACCCGCTTGAAACAAGTGAGCAGGCCTGCGTAATGCCATCTATCATCGGCTTATCTCACTCTTTTTCTCGCGACTGACTGCCCCTATGCCCCTGACTGTCAAAGGCCCACGAAGCCGAGCCGCACGCTATTTCATCAGTGCAACCAGCGGCGTGTTGCCCATCTTGCTGGGGGTTGTGATTCTGTACTGGCAAGCCGAGCGCACCCTTGAGCAAAGCACGGCGCAAACCGCTCAAGAAGCGGTCCGCCAGTTCGACCTGATGCTCGACAATACCGCCATCGCTGCCCAGGCTTTGCTGCCGCTGGCCGGTAAACCTTGTGACAGCAGCGCCAAGTTGGCGCTACGTGAACAAGTCACGCGCCGGCCGTTTGTGCGGGCCACGACGCTGTCCTGGCAGAAAAACATCTATTGCAGCTCGTTGTTTGGCGGTCGCTACCAATCGCCCGTCAACCCGGACGACTATGTGGATGGGCGCCTGTGGTTGATGAAAGGTAACCCCGTTACACCCGATACCGCCCTGCTGGTGTACCGCCTGGTGGAAGGCGATCAAGGCGCGTTTGCCTCGGTTGACGGTTACCACCTCACCAACGCCTTGCGCTTGATCAGCCGTTACGCGTACTTGGTATTGCAAGTCGGCCCGAACTGGCTGGGGGCCGACGGCAAGGTGCATCAAGGCGCGTTGCCGGTATTTGCCGTGGCCCCACAACGCCTGGCTTCCGAGCGCTATCGCTACAGTGTCGAAGCCGGGATGCCCGAGGGTGAAGTCTGGCGCTACATGCAGGCGCGGTATCCGGCGCTGTTCAGCCTGGTGGTGTTTTTCGGCATATTGGCGGGGCTGCTCGCTCACTGGCTGCAAAAACGCTCGTCCGCGCCAACCCACGAGTTACAACGCGCCTTGGGCGCCAATGAGTTCATCCCGTATTTCCAACCGGTGGTACGGGGTGACACACGCCAATGGGCCGGCTGTGAGGTGCTGATGCGCTGGAGGCATCCCAAAGAAGGCCTGGTGCGCCCGGACCTGTTTATTCCCCTGGCCGAAGACTCTGGCCTGATCGTGCCGATGACCCGCGCCCTGCTGCGCCAGACCGCCGCGCAACTGGCGCCCCATGCCGCACGTTTCAGCCCCGGCTTTCATATCGGCGTGAACATCACTGCACGCCATTGCCATGACATGGCGCTGGTGCAGGACTGCCAGGAATTTCTGGCCGCGTTCCCACCCGGCCAGGTCACCCTGGTGCTGGAGCTGACTGAGCGGGAGCTGATCGAACCCACCGAGACCACCCGCCGGCTGTTCGAGGCCCTGCATCAACTGGGCGTCATGATCGCCATTGATGACTTCGGCACCGGCCACTCCAGCTTGGGCTATTTGCGCAATTTCAATGTCGACTACTTGAAGATCGATCAAAGCTTTGTCGCCATGATCGGTGCAGATGCGCTGTCGCGGCATATTCTCGACAGCATCATAGAGTTGTCGGTCAAGCTGGATCTAGGCATTGTTGCCGAAGGTGTAGAAACAGCCCAACAGTGTGAATACCTCGTGGCCCAAGGCGTGGATTTCCTACAGGGTTACCTGTTTGGCCGACCATTACCCTGCGATGAATTCATTAAATCCTTGGGGATCGTTGAATAGCCTTGCGCGGTCTACGATGAAAGATTGGTCTTTCTTTAAAAGACATGATTTACTCGGAATGAATTAACTACTACAATTTTTTCTGCCTGTGCAGAACTCGCAGAAGGGTCTTTTTCGTTGACGTGGCTTAACGTTCTTGGCTTATAGCTTTGTCTGCAGTTGATATCCGCAACTACATTATTGGAGTACAGATTTTGTCCAGACTCGCCGAATTTCGCGCAGCAGAAAAAGCCCTTCAAGAGCAGCTTGCACAGCTGGAATCTTTGAAGAATGACGCTGGCTTGAAGAAAGAAATCGAATTCGAAGAAAAGCTCAAGACGCTGATGGGCAAATACGACAAAAGCTTGCGCGACGTGATCGCTATCCTCGACCCAGCGCCACGCAAAGGCGGCGCACCGGCCGCCGCCGCGCCAAAACAGCGCCGCGCACGGGTGGTCAAGGTTTACCACAACCCGCATACCGGCGAGCTGATCGAGACCAAAGGTGGCAACCACCGCGGCCTTAAAGCCTGGAAAGAACAGTACGGCGCTGCCACTGTAGATTCCTGGCTTCGCGGCTGAAACATGTACTAAAAAAAAGCCCCGCATACGCGGGGCTTTTTTTGCTCTAGCGGTTCGGAATCGAATTTAACTTAGCGTTCACATTGTTCACATTCGCTCAGCTTGAGCGGGTCAAAGTTTCAGACTGTTACGCACCGAACTGATTTCCTCCTTGCTCGCCTCGTACGCTTGCGCTTGGCCCGCGTATGAAAATACATAGGCCTTATCGACATCCAGCGCACCGACTAATGTTTGCGACAATACGTGTCGACCGTTCTCGGTAATCACACAGGTAGTTTCCAGCGCGTCAAGCCGACTCAATGTCGTGGGGTGCATTTTGCTGCACACGCTTTGATAACCGCCACGGGCAAAGTCTTTCTGGATCGACTTGCGCATCTCCAGCAACACGCCGGGAAGATTAACTTTATGGCCGGTTTCAATCGGCGTCCCGGTCAACTCCATCACCATCAACGTGGCGCCATTTTCATCATTCTTGATCGCTCGCTGCCGGGACACTGCTTGGGGTTTGGCAGGGAGTTCGTCGTCAGGCACGACTTCTTCGACCTGCCAACCGCTGGGCCAATGGACCTGCGGGTCAGCTGCCAGCACAAACGGGCTGCCCAACAACACGCACACAGCACTCAACAGCGGCCTACGAAACTCGATCATTGCAAAAAACACCCAAGGTTCCAGCCGCAAAGTGTGCGGCCCGGCGCGCGCTGACCGCAAGGGTTTAGCGCGCTTTTTCATTTGGCGCAGCCGGTGCGCCTTGCGTATCATGGCCCGCCTGCATGGAGGCAGGCCGCAAGCCAATGGACCGCTCATCTCACATTTTTTCTGGAGGGCCCATGAGCCTGCACGAATTGAACACCTTCCCGGGCGTCACTGCCCAACCCGACAACGCTACGGCAAACTTCGTGTTCAACCACACCATGTTGCGGGTCAAGGACATCACCAAGTCGCTGGACTTCTACACGCGCATCCTGGGTTTCTCCCTGGTCGAGAAACGTGACTTCCCGGAAGCCGAATTCAGCCTGTACTTCCTGGCCCTGGTGGACAAGGCCCAGATCCCGGCCGACGCCGCCGAGCGTACCCAATGGATGAAATCGATTCCGGGCATCCTCGAACTGACCCACAACCACGGCACCGAAAACGATGCCGACTTTGCCTACCACAACGGCAACACCGACCCACGCGGCTTTGGCCATATCTGCATCTCGGTGCCGGACATTGTGGCGGCGTGCGAACGTTTCGAAGCCTTGGGCTGTGATTTCCAGAAACGCCTGACGGATGGCCGCATGAAGAGCCTCGCGTTCATCAAGGACCCGGATGCCTATTGGGTTGAGATCATCCAGCCGGCGCCGATGTAATAAGCACTGCGTGACGCGGAGCGTCACCGGATGCATTCCCCCGCGGAGCGTGGGAACGAGAATCCCGCGCCGGGCGTGGGAACGAGAAAAACCCCATGATCGCTCATGGGGTTTTTCATTTTCAGCCCAGGATTACGCCGGAGCAGAGGTGCGGATCAAGTGATCGAACGCGCTCAACGAAGCCTTGGCGCCCTCGCCTACTGCAATCACGATCTGCTTGTACGGCACGGTGGTTACGTCACCGGCGGCGAACACGCCAGGCAGTGAAGTCTCGCCACGGGCATCGACAATGATCTCGCCGCGCGGCGACAGCTCTACCGTGCCTTTGAGCCAGTCGGTGTTGGGCAGCAAGCCAATCTGCACGAAGATGCCTTCCAGGTCGATGGTCTTGAACTCACCGCTGTCGCGGTCCTTGTAGGCAAGGCCGGTGACTTTCTGGCCATCGCCTTTGACCTCACTGGTCAATGCACTGGTAATCACATCCACGTTCGGCAGGCTGTAGAGCTTGCGTTGCAACACGGCGTCGGCGCGCAGCTTGCTGTCGAACTCAAGCAAGGTGACATGGCTGACGATACCGGCCAGGTCAATGGCCGCTTCCACGCCGGAGTTACCGCCGCCGATCACCGCCACACGCTTGCCTTTGAACAGCGGGCCATCGCAGTGCGGGCAGAAGCACACGCCGCGGGCTTTGTATTCCTGCTCACCGGGCACACCCATCTCTCTCCAGCGGGCGCCTGTGGCCAGGATCACGGTCTTGGACTTGAGGGTCGCACCGCTTTCGAAGCGAATTTCGTGCAGCTCCCCGGCATTTTTCGCCGGTACCAGGCTGCTAGCGCGTTGCAGGTTCATGATGTCCACATCGTACTGACGCACATGGGCTTCCAGCGCACTAGCCAGTTTCGGCCCTTCGGTTTCCTGTACCGAGATAAAATTCTCGATGGACATGGTGTCCAGTACCTGGCCACCAAAGCGTTCAGCCGCCACACCGGTACGAATACCTTTACGTGCCGCGTAAATGGCAGCCGAGGACCCGGCGGGGCCACCGCCAACCACCAGGACGTCGAAGGCGTCCTTGGCGCTGATTTTTTCCGCGGCTTTCTCGATACCGCTGGTGTCGAGCTTGGCGAGGATTTCTTCGAGGCCCATGCGGCCCTGGCCAAAGTTGACTCCGTTCAAGTAGACACTCGGGACCGCCATGATCTGGCGCTCATCGACTTCAGCCTGGAACAGCGCGCCATCAATCGCAACGTGGCGAATGTTCGGGTTCAGCACGGCCATCAGATTCAGCGCCTGGACCACGTCCGGGCAGTTCTGGCACGACAGCGAGAAGTACGTCTCGAAGCTGAACTCGCCTTTGAGAGCGCGGATCTGTTCAATTACTTCGACACTGGCTTTCGACGGGTGGCCACCCACTTGCAACAGGGCCAGCACCAACGAAGTGAATTCATGGCCCATAGGGATGCCGGCGAAACGCAAGCTGATCTCAGCACCCGGGCGGTTGATGGAGAACGATGGCTTGCGCGCATCATTGCCATCGGTGTTCAGGGTAATCAGCGTTGAGAGGCTGGTTACGTCCTGCAAAAGAGCAAGCATTTCCTGGGATTTCGCACCGTCGTCGAGGGAGGCGATGATCTCGATCGGCTGGGTGACCCGTTCCAGGTATGACTTCAACTGAGCTTTAAGATTGGCGTCCAACATACGGGCGATTTCCTGTTCATTCGGTTTATTGCAGACAAAAAAACGCCCGAGCGACTCTCGCCCGGGCGTTTTGAGGGCGGATGCAGCTTACTTAAGTGCGGATACCCGCCCTTGATACGCGTTCACAGACTTAGATCTTGCCGACCAGGTCCAGAGACGGCGCCAGAGTGGCCTCGCCTTCTTTCCATTTGGCTGGGCAGACTTCACCCGGGTGGGCAGCGACGTACTGAGCGGCCTTGATCTTGCGCAGCAGCTCGGAAGCGTCACGACCTACACCGCCGTCGTTCAGCTCAACGATCTTGATCTGACCTTCCGGGTTGATCACGAAGGTGCCGCGGTCTGCCAGCCCAGCCTCTTCGATCAGCACGTCGAAGTTGCGGGAGATGGTCAGGGTTGGGTCGCCAATCATGGTGTACTGGATTTTGCCGATGGCTGGCGACGTGTTGTGCCAGGCAGCGTGGGCAAAGTGGGTGTCGGTAGAAACGCTGTAGATTTCGACGCCCAGCTTCTGGAATTCGGCATAGTTGTCAGCCAGGTCTTCCAGTTCGGTTGGGCAAACGAAGGTGAAGTCGGCTGGGTAGAAGAAGACAACCGACCACTTGCCTTTCAGGTCAGCGTCGGTCACATCGACGAAGCTGCCGTTTTTGAAAGCGGTGGCTTTAAACGGTTTTACTTGGCTGTTGATGATAGGCATCGTTGACTC
Source organism: Pseudomonas sp. CCI1.1 (assembly GCF_034348165.1). NCBI lineage: Bacteria > Pseudomonadati > Pseudomonadota > Gammaproteobacteria > Pseudomonadales > Pseudomonadaceae > Pseudomonas > Pseudomonas sp. CCI1.1. Next base: position 1,013,774 of record NZ_CP133780.1, on the reverse strand, counting down.
TCCGTCAGGGGTTAAGAAGTTGATGAGGTGAATCCTACCGGCTCTTACGGTCGATGGCTCATTGGCAAACCTGATGCTGACGATTGGGTTTCTCTATCAGGTGACGCTATTAATAGAAAAAATCTCAAATCAGCGGTTGGGTTGCCAGGGTCATGCCCAGAAACGGCGTCGCTTCAACATAGCGCATCGCAGATTTCATGTCGTTCCAGCCGACGTAACTCATCAGGGACTTCAAATCCCAACCACTGCGATGCGCCCAAGTGGCAAAGCCCCGACGCAGGGAGTGGCTGGTGTATTGATCGGCGGGGATGCCTGCGCGCTCAAGGGCCTGGCGCAATAACGGGATCACACTGTTGGGATGCAAGCCCTCCTCACCCAGGTTGCCCCAGCGGTCGATGCCGCGAAACACCGGGCCGCGCACCAAAGCCGAGGCGCTGAGCCACTCGCTATAAGCCTGCACCGGGCACAGCCGGAGCAACGCTGGGGTCTGGTAGGTTTTGCCGAGGTTGTCCCGGTCACTTTTGCTGCGTGGCAAGTACAGGCTAATGCCTGCGCCTGGCACGGCCTGCACGTGCTCAATGCTTAATCGGCACAGCTCATCACTGCGAAAGCCCCGCCAGAAGCCCAGCAGAATCAGCGCAGCGTCGCGCTTGGCCCGTAGCAAGCGCGGCTGGTCGTGATGCTCGCTGGCCTGTTTGGCTTCAATGTCCAGGGCGGCGATTACTTGCTCCAACTGCGTGAGCTGCAGAGGCTCGGCCTGCCGCTCCCGCGCCGGGTGCACGGCGCGGATGCCCTTGAGCACCTTGCGTACCACCGGCGCCTTCGTCGGGTCGGCAAACCCTTGGCTGGTATGCCATTGCGCCAAGGCCGAGAGCCGCAGTTTCAAGGTGTTGACTGCCAACACCCCGGCATGCGCCACGAGGTAGCGCGCCACGCTGTCGCTGGTGGCCGGCAGGAACCCTCCCCAACTGACTTCGAAATGCTCGATGGCCGCGCGGTAGCTGCGGCGCGTGTTGTCGCGGGTGGCAGCGTTGAGATATCGGTCCAGGTCGCTCATAGGCGTCTTTTCGTACCGCTGACGGGTGAATGGCTGATGAAAATGCTTATGACACGGGATAATACGCCAATATCCCATCTGTTAAATCATGAATTTCAACGAGTTTTTAATCGTGTTACAGTATGTACACACATACTCTGTACCACAGTACTAAATCGACGGAGACCCCATGGCTCGCGGCGGCATAAACAAAGCAGTAGTGCAAACGGCACGCCTGGCGATCCTCGCCCGTGGCGAAAACCCCAGTATCGATGCGGTGCGTATCGAAATGGGTAATACCGGCTCGAAAACCACCATTCATCGCTATTTGAAAGAGCTGGACGAAAGTGAGACGCGCCAGACCATCACCCAAGCGCCGATCGACGATGAGCTTGGTGAACTGGTCGCACGCCTGTCCCAACGCCTGAAAGAGAAGGCCCAAGAGCCGATCGACCTGGCCCTGGCGCAATTCGAGCAACAAAAAGCCGCCCTGCTCGCCCAGGTAGAAACCCTGGAAGAAGCGCACACCCAGCTCAAACAGCAATTTGATATCCAGGCCGCTGCCCTCGCTGAAGAAAGCGCGGCGCTGCAAACTGCCAGCACCAGCCTGCAGACCGAGCAAACCCGTAACGCCGGGCTGAGCCAGGCGTGCAGCGACTACGAGCTAAGGCTCAACGACAAAGACGAGCAGATTCGCTCACTGGAAGAAAAACACCTGCACGCCCGCGATGCGCTTGAGCATTACCGCACTGCCATCAAGGAGCAGCGTGAACAGGAACAGCGTCGCCATGAGGGCCAGTTGCAACAGGTACAGGCCGAATTGCGTCAGGCCCAGCAAAGCGCTCTGGTGCGCCAGGACGAAATCACCCAACTGCATCGCGACAACGAGCGCCTGCTGAGTGAGCAGCGAGTGACAACCAAGGAATTGAATACGCTGCAGGAGCACGCTCGCCAGGACCAGGCGCTACAGTTGAAACTCAAGGAACAGCTCAGCCAGATCGACAGCGAGCGCACCCTGCTCCAGGAGCGCCTACGGGTTGCCGTGCTGGACAGCCAATCGCGCCAAGCGTCACTGCTTGAATATCAGCAGCACAACAAGGCGCTTGAGCTGGACCTGATCAAGGCCCAGGCAAGCATCGAAGCCCTGCGCCTGGCGACCGTCGTTGCAACGGTGCCAGAGGCAGCAGAGCCAAGCTGATCAGGGCGCCACAGGCGTGCGCATGGTGACGAATTCTTCCGCCGCCGTAGGATGCACGCCGATGGTTTCGTCGAAATGCTGCTTGGTCGCGCCCGCCTTGAGCGCGATCGCCAGCCCTTGCACGATCTCACCCGCATCCGGGCCGACCATGTGGCAACCCAATACTTTGTCGGTGTCGGCGTCGACCACCAGCTTCATCAGGGTCTTTTCCTGGCAATCGGTCAGGGTCAGCTTCATCGGCCGGAACCGGCTTTCAAAGATCTGCACGTTGTGGCCATTTTTGCGTGCATCCTCTTCAGTCAGGCCGACTGTGCCGATATTCGGCAGGCTGAACACCGCCGTCGCGATATTGGCGTAATCCACCGGGCGGTATTGCTCGGGCTTGAACAACCGCCGCGCCACGGCCATGCCTTCAGCCAGGGCAACCGGCGTCAGCTGCACACGACCAATCACATCGCCAATCGCCAGGATCGACGGCTCGGCGGTCTGGTAGAGATCATCCACCGCGACGAAACCGCGCTCGTCCAGTTTGACCCCGGTATTTTCCAGGCCCAGGTTATCCAGCATTGGACGGCGGCCAGTGGCGTAGAACACGCAATCGGCTTCCAGCACGCGGCCATCCTTCAAAGTGGCCTTAAGGCTGCCGTCGGCCTGCTTGTCGATACGCTCGATGTCGGCATTGAACCGCAAGTCCAGGCCGCGCTTGGTCAGCTCTTCTTGCAGGTGTTTGCGCACCGAACCGTCAAAGCCGCGCAAGAACAGATCGCCGCGATACAGCAATGACGTTTGGGCGCCCAAGCCGTGGAAGATGCCGGCGAACTCAACGGCGATATAACCACCACCCACTACCAGCACGCGCTTGGGCAGCTCTTTAAGAAAGAATGCCTCATTGGAGCCAATGGCGTGCTCGCGCCCTGGAATCTCAGGGATCTGCGGCCAGCCGCCGGTGGCGATCAGGATGTGCTTGGCAGTGAAGCGCTCACCGTTGATCTCCACCTGATGGGCATCGACCAGGCGTGCATGCCCTTCATGCAGGGTCACGCCGCTGTTGACCAACAGGTTGCGATAGATACCGTTGAGGCGGCTGATCTCACGATCCTTGTTGGCGATCAGGGTCGCCCAATCAAAGTTCGCCTCACCCAGGGACCAGCCAAAGCCGCTGGCCTGTTCAAAGTCTTCGGCAAAATGCGCGCCGTACACCAACAGCTTCTTTGGCACGCAGCCGACGTTCACACAGGTGCCACCCAGGTAGCGGCTCTCGGCCACCGCCACCTTGGCGCCAAAGCCTGCGGCAAAGCGCGCCGCGCGAACACCGCCGGAACCGGCGCCAATTACATACAGGTCAAAATCGTAGGCCATTTCACTCTCCTCGGCAGGACACCAGCATACCGACTTACATGGGGCTAAAAAACGAAAAAGCCACCCGAAGGTGGCTTTCGCTTAAAACGTACCGGCAAGCGTGAATCAGTAAGCCTTGCCCGTCTTGTAGAAATGCTCGTAGCAGAAGTTGGTCGCTTCGATGTAGCCCTCAGCGCCGCCGCAGTCGAAACGCTGGCCCTTGAACTTGTAGGCAATCACGCAACCATCTTTGGCTTGCTTGAGCAGAGCGTCGGTGATCTGGATCTCGCCGCCCTTGCCTGGCTCGGTTTCTTCGATCAGCTTGAAGATGTCCGGCGTGAGGATGTAACGACCGATAATCGCCAGGTTCGATGGCGCGTCTTCCGGTGCTGGTTTTTCGACCATGTCGCGTACGCGGATCAGGCCATCGCCAATATCGTCGCCGGCGATAACACCGTACTTATTGGTTTCGGTTGGGTTGACTTCCATTACCGCAACGATGGTGCAACGGTATTTCTGGTAGAGCTTGACCATCTGGGTCAGCACACCGTCGCCCTCCAGGTTGACGCACAGGTCGTCCGCCAGGACCACGGCGAAGGGTTCATCACCGATCAGCGGGCGGCCGGTGAGGATGGCGTGGCCGAGGCCTTTCATCTGAGTCTGACGGGTGTAGGAGAACGAGCACTCGTCGAGCAGTTTACGGATACCGACCAGGTATTTTTCCTTGTCGGTGCCCTTGATCTGGTTTTCCAGCTCATAGCTGATGTCGAAGTGGTCTTCCAGCGCGCGCTTACCACGACCCGTGACGATGGAGATCTCGTTCAAACCGGCATCCAGTGCCTCTTCCACACCGTACTGAATCAGTGGCTTGTTCACCACTGGCAGCATTTCTTTGGGCATGGCTTTGGTCGCTGGCAAGAAGCGAGTGCCGTAACCGGCTGCTGGGAACAAGCATTTCTTGATCATATGAGTCCTTACAAAGGGCTGTGCGTACGGAATTCGGCGCAGTCTAATCAGGCCGCAGTCACCTTACAATGGGGTCCTGCTGGCGTTGCAATGTCATCATAGAGAAAAAATGTCGGCGTAAGTTCCGCTGATGCTGCATAGCGCATCACCAACGGTCGGCCAGAATCCGACTTGGCCCCTTGTTGAGAAGGGCTGCATTGGTTTTAGCACGCTTTTGCGCCCCTGGCACTGACCCGCAACAACTTGCGCCCCGCCCCGGCATTTGGCGCTATCATGGGCGCCTTGAACCAAGACCACGAGATTGCCAACAGATGTCAGAACCAAAAGGTGTAAACGGCTACCTGATCACGAAGCGAGCGGACGGCTGGCACTTGATCAATTTTCACGGTGACAGCGTTGCCGGCGTATTCGAGACCGAAAGCATGGCGATCGCCGTCGCCGAAGTGTTTGTAGATGAGGCAGGCCATGCATCGAGCAAGCGGCCGAAAACCAAGTAAGCCTCGTTGCACCGCTTTGAAAGCCCCGTTAAGCGGGGCTTTTTTGTTTGTCTGTACCTAGATGGCAGTTCGCTATAACCTTCAGCAACGCCACGACAGTGTCAGCGCGCCCTTCCAATACCCTCGATGACGAACCTTTATGAAAAAAATCCTGGCACTGACCGCAGTACTGGCACTCGCCGGCTGCACCACCGCTTCCGACACCTTGCTGAAAAATGGTGAACAAGGTTTGACCATCGACTGCTCGGGTGAGGCCAATTCATGGGCCAGTTGCTACGAAAAGGCGGACGCATCCTGCGCCGGCACCGGTTACCGCATCGTTGGCACCAATGGCACGCCGGCACTCAAGGAAAGCGACAAGACCCTGGGCCAGGACGTGGGCAACTTCAAAGGCCGTAGCGTGGTGGTGGTCTGCAAGTAACGCTGCTACAGGTGCACTTCAGCGAACTTGATCCCCAGGCCACGCAGGGTTTCGATCAAGTCATCCAGGCGAGCAAATGACTCGACCTCATCCTGTTCGTCCACCAGGAAGTAGCTGCGCCCGCCGCTCTTCTTGAAAAACACGATCCACTCGCCCAGATCGGCGGGGTTCTGGATGACATGGGTGGCCGAGATCTGCCCTTCGGCATGGCGGGCTTTGACGTGTTCTCGTTTCATAACGGGCTTTCCAGAAAAACAAATGCCGCTCAAACCCAGGGTTTGAGCGGCATCTTTGTAGTGAATGCCCGGCAGTTTAACGGATGCAGGCCGTCCCTGCAGGGTGATGGCTTTTTTATCGGGTTTGAGGGGTGGGCCTGTGGCTCAACCGGAAATGCACTCTTCCCCTGCCTTCTTCACGTCGCCCGGGCGGATGGGCACATTGGACATGCTTTCATAAAGCTTGATGCTGCTACCGCTGGAGCGGTCTTCAATTTCAAAGATCGCCGACGGGTCTGCCGAGAACTTCTGCGGCACGATCACCTGAATGCCGTCTTTATGGGGCTCGATCTGCGGCGGCCGACGGGTCGCCTCCAATTTGCGCACCACGCACGCCGCATATTCCTGCGGCTTCTTCCCTGAGATGACCACCAATGTTGGCGGGGTCTGCTTGATATCTGCAACCGAAGCACACCCACCTATTGCCAAGGCCAGCACCAACACACTCCACTTCATACAAAAACCTCCGATAAAGACCCTACGACAGCGGGGATGGTAATTTTCTCCCACCAACGTAGGATTTATCTGTGATAACTCGGTAAATAACTGTTTTAAATTGTCGAAGTCGTCGACGACGGCCCGATAATAAACGCGCTGGGGCTGATAAACTCCATCTTAACCTACGTATCGTTCTGATTTTTCAGAAAAAGCCCTTCTGGAGACACCCCATGAAATTCATCCACCAGCGTGAGCACCTCAACGAGGGAGACATTGTCGTCATCGAATGCTCGCAGACCTGCAATATTCGCCTGATGAGCGATGCGAACTTTCGCAGCTTCAAAAATGGCGGCCGCCATACCTACCACGGCGGCGCATTTGATAAATTCCCGGCCAAGATCACCGCGCCCAGCACCGGCTTCTGGAACATCACCCTGGATGTGGTGACCCGTCGCGCCATCAGCGTGACCCGCAAGCCTGCGTTGTCCCACAAGATTCGTATCGTTCGTCGTACCAGCAGCAAGCTGAGCTGACCCGAACACCTGACAGGAAAAAAGCTGTGACCACCACAACCAAATACGTCATCAAGTACAAGCTCAACGGCGAACGCCGCTTTGAATTTGCCCAGTTGCAAAACAACAGCGTCGAAGAAGCCAAGCAAGCCTTGGCAAAAATTCATGATGCCAGCGACGAAATCACCGACATCAACGTGAGCAAGGCGCTGTAAGCCATGCCAGGCCCTACCGCCGATTTGTTTGCCGATGAGGCCCTGCAACAGCCTGCCGGGCGCGAGCAAATTGGCGAAGAGTCGTATGTACTGAGGGGCTATGCCTTGCCCTGGATCGAGCGGTTATTGCCTGAACTGCGGCGTGTCCTGGCTCAATCACCGTTTCGGCAGATGGTCACCCCCGGCGGCTTTACCATGTCGGCGGCGCTGAGCAGTTGCGGCGAGCTGGGCTGGACCACCGACGCCCGTGGCTATCGCTATAGCCCATTCGACCCGCGCAGCCAGCAACCCTGGCCCGTCATGCCCGACACATTGCGCCAACTGGCGGTGGCTGCGGCTACCGAGGCCGGCTTTGGCGGTTTTCAACCCGATGCCTGCCTGATCAACCGTTACGTACCGGGGGCGAAGATGTCCCTGCACCAGGACAAGAACGAGCGCAACTACAGCGCGCCCGTGGTCTCGGTGTCCCTGGGGCTGCCGGCGATTTTCCTGTTCGGTGGGCATGCGCGCAGCGACAACACCCAAAAGGTCTCGCTGTTTCATGGTGATGTGGTCGTGTGGGGCGGCGTTGATCGCCTGCGCTTTCATGGCGTGATGCCGATCAAAGACGGCCTGCATTCGATCATGGGCCCGCAGCGCATCAACCTGACCTTTCGCACCGCGGGCTAATTTGACCGCAAGCTTCGGAGTGTCGATGACGAGCGGCAGGCTTAATCTGCTCCTGAACCGTCAAGAGTGCAGGCCATGAACAACGAACACGATCCGCGCTGGGCTGCCATTATTGCCCGTGATGCCAAGGCTGACGCCTTGTTTGTCTACGGCGTGAAAACCACCGGCGTGTATTGCCGTCCCAGCAGCGCTTCGCGTTTGCCGCGCCCGGAGAATGTCGAATTTTTCGACACGCCGGCGCAGGCCGAAGCCGCCGGTTATCGTCCCAGTAAACGCGCTGCCGGCGACCAGACGCAGTTGGCTGCACACCATGGGCAGTTAGTGGCCGAAGCCTGCCGGCAAATCGAACAAGCCGAAACCCCGCCTAGCCTGGACGCGCTCGCCCGATCCGCCGGGCTGAGTCCGTTTCACTTCCACCGCGTATTCAAAGCCAACACCGGGTTGACCCCCAAGGGTTACGCCAGCGCCCTGCGTTCGCGCAGAGTGCGCGACGGCCTCAAGGGCCAGCATTCGGTGACAGACACCCTGTACGACGCGGGCTTTAATTCCAATAGCCGCTTTTATGAAGCCGCCGACCAGGTGCTCGGCATGAAACCGCGAGATTACAAAGGCGGCGGCGCCAATAACACCATCCGCTTTGCCGTTGGCCAGTGCTCGCTGGGGGCGATTCTGGTGGCGCGAAGCCAACGTGGCGTGTGTGCGATTTTATTGGGTGATGATCCGGACAAACTGGTGCGCGACCTGCAAGACCAGTTTCCCAAGGCTGAGTTGATCGGCGCGGATCAGGGGTTCGAACAACTGGTGGCCCAGGTCGTTGGCTTTGTCGAGGCCCCTGCCGTGGGCCTGGATTTGCCCTTGGACCTGCGCGGCACGGCCTTTCAGGAGCGGGTGTGGCAGGCGTTGCGCGAAATCCCTGCGGGCAGCACCGCCAGCTATGCGCAGATTGCCGAGCGTATCGGCGCACCCTCCTCCTTTCGCGCCGTGGCCCAGGCGTGTGGTGCCAACCACCTGGCGGTGGCGATTCCCTGTCATCGCGTGGTGCGCAGCAATGGCGAGCTGTCGGGCTACCGCTGGGGCGTAGAGCGCAAGCGCCAGTTACTTGAGCGCGAAACCCAGTCCCACAAAAGGCCGCTCCCGTCCAGTGAATAAAACAGACTGGCCGGGTGCTGATGGCCCTGCTAAAACAGCGAAAAGCCCTACCAACGCTGGAGAAGCAACCCATGAGCACCTGGCCAGACACTCGCATTCTTGACCTGTTGGGCATTGAGGTGCCGATCATCCAGGCGCCGATGGCTGGCGCGACGACCACCGCCATGGTCATCGCCGCTCAGCAAGCCGGCGCCCTGGGCTCCATGCCTGCGGCGGCGCTGAGCCTGGAGCAACTGCGCGAGGCCTTGGCCTTCATTCGCCAGGCCAATCATGCGCCGCTAAACGTCAACTTCTTCTGCCATCAACCGTCCGATGCCGATGAAGCGCGGGATCAGGCTTGGAAGGCCTTGCTGCAACCTTACTACCATGAGCTGGGCGCCGACTTTGATGCGCCAACCCCGGTGTCCAACCGTGCGCCGTTCAATGACGCAGCCTGCCAGGTGGTGGAAGCGTTTCGGCCAGAAGTGGTGAGCTTTCATTTTGGCCTGCCAGAGAAGTCTTTGCTGGACCGGGTAAAAGCCACCGGTGCCAAGGTGCTGTCATCGGCCACCACCGTCGAGGAAGCCGTGTGGCTGGAACAGCACGGCTGCGACGCGATCATCGCCATGGGCATCGAAGCGGGTGGGCACCGTGGCCTGTTTCTCAGCGATGACCTCAATAGCCAGATCGGCTTGATGGCGCTGCTGCCACAGATCGTCGACGCGGTCAGCGTGCCGGTGATTGCTGCGGGCGGAATCGCCGATGCACGCGGCATCGTTGCGGCCTTTGCCCTCGGCGCTTCGGCGGTGCAGATCGGCACGGCGTACCTGTTCACGCCCGAAGCCACTGTAAGCGCCGCCCATCACCATGCGCTGCGCCATGCCCAGGCCAGCGAAACCGCGCTGACCAACCTGTTCACCGGCCGCCCGGCGCGGGGCATCGTCAACCGGGTGATGCGTGAACTCGGCGCAATCAACCCAGCGGCGCCGGCGTTCCCCAAAGCCGGAGGCGCATTAATGCCACTCAAGGCCAAGGATGAAGCCGGTTTCAGCAACCTGTGGGCGGGCCAGGCCCTGAGGCTGGGCAAAGACCTGTCCACCTATGACCTGACCCGCGAATTGGCCGAGCACGCGATAGCCAGATTCACCCGCCACTGACCTGCGCAACAACTTGGTGCTGTACCGGCAATAGCCTACCGCTATATATTCCCATACATAGCGGTAAGCCTTTTTACCTACAACCTGCCGTACACCTTCAAGGAGTTGCTTCATGATGACCCGCGTTTCGCGCCTGGCCCCCCTGCTTGCCGCCTTTGCCTTGGGTACGGCCCATGCCGATGAAGTGCAGGTGGCCGTGGCCGCCAACTTCACCGCCCCGATCCAGGCGATTGCCGCCGACTTCGAGAAAGACACCGGCCATAAACTGGTCGCGGCCTACGGTGCCACCGGGCAGTTCTACACCCAGATCAAGAATGGCGCGCCGTTTGAAGTGTTCCTCAGCGCCGATGACACCACCGCGCAAAAACTCGAAAGCGAAGGCGCTACCGTCAAGGGTTCACGCTTCACCTACGCGGTCGGCACCCTGGCGCTGTGGTCGGCCAAAGAAGGCTATGTGGATGCCAACGGTGATGTGCTGAAGAAAAACCAATTCAAGCACTTGTCCATCGCCAACCCCAAAACAGCGCCCTACGGCCTGGCCGCCACCCAGGTACTGGCCAGGGAAGGCTTGACTGACAAGGTCAAGGACAAGCTCGTCGAGGGCCAGAACATCACCCAGGCTTATCAGTTTGTGTCTACCGGCAACGCCGAGCTGGGTTTTGTGGCCTTGTCGCAAATCTACAAAGACGGCAAAGTCACCGGCGGTTCGGCGTGGATTGTTCCGGCCTCCCTGCATGACCCGATCAAACAGGACGCCGTGATCCTCAACAAGGGCAAGGACAGCGCCGCCGCCAAGGCGCTGGTGGACTACCTCAAAGGCCCGAAAGCGGCTGCCGTTATCAAATCCTACGGTTACGAGCTGTAAATGCCCCTGACAAGTGCTGATGTTTCTGCGATCTGGTTGACCCTCAAACTGGCCTCGCTGACCACCCTGATCCTGTTGATCATCGGCACACCGATCGCCCTGTGGCTGTCGCGCACCCGTTCCAAGTGGCGCGGCCCCATCGGCGCAGTGGTCGCACTGCCGTTGGTGTTGCCGCCAACGGTCATCGGCTTTTACTTGCTGTTGGCCATGGGGCCCAATGGGTACGTCGGCCAATTCACGCAGTGGCTGGGCCTGGGCACCCTCACCTTCAGTTTCGCCGGGCTGGTGATTGGCTCGGTGATCTACTCCATGCCCTTCGTGGTGCAGCCGTTGCAGAATGCGTTTTCTGCCATCGGCACGCGCCCGCTGGAAGTGGCCGCGACCTTGCGCGCCAACCCGTGGGACACGTTTTTCACGGTGATCCTGCCGCTGGCACGCCCTGGGTTTATCACCGCCTCGATTCTGGGCTTCGCCCATACCGTTGGTGAGTTCGGCGTGGTGCTGATGATCGGCGGCAATATCCCGGACAAGACCCGTGTCGTCTCGGTGCAAATCTACGACCACGTCGAAGCCATGGAATATGCCCAGGCCCATTGGCTGGCTGGGGCCATGGTGGTATTCGCCTTCCTCGTGTTGCTGGTGCTCTATTCCAGCCGTAAAACCAAGATGGGCTGGAGTTGATCGCGATGATGGATATACGCCTGCACCTGAAATACTCCGCCTTCGCACTGGATGTGGACCTGCAATTGCCCGGCCGTGGCGTGAGCGCGCTGTACGGACATTCCGGTTCAGGCAAGACCACCTGCCTGCGCTGCATCGCCGGTCTGGAACGCGCCGAACACGGTTTTGTGCACATCAACGACGAGGTGTGGCAAGACAGCCGCAAAGGGCTGTTTGTGCCGCCGCATAAACGCGCCCTGGGCTATGTGTTCCAAGAGGCGAGCCTGTTTCCTCACCTGTCGGTGCTCGCCAATCTGGAGTTCGGCCTCAAACGTATCCCACGCCCGCAACGGCGCGTGGACATGGCCCAGGCCACCGAACTGTTGGGTATCGGGCACTTGCTTGAGCGTCATCCGCAACACTTGTCCGGCGGCGAGCGCCAGCGCATCGGCATCGCCCGCGCCTTGCTCACCAGCCCCAAGTTGTTGTTGATGGATGAACCGCTGGCGGCCCTGGACAGCCAGCGCAAAAGCGAGATATTGCCTTACCTGGAACGCCTGCACGACGAGCTGGATATCCCGGTGCTCTACGTCAGCCATGCCCAGGACGAAGTGGCGCGACTGGCCGACCATATCGTTCTGCTCAGCGACGGCAAGGCCCTGGCCAGTGGCCCGATCGGCGAGACCCTGGCGCGCCTCGACCTGCCCCTGGCGCTGGGCGACGATGCCGGCGTGGTGATCGCCGGCAGCGTCGTTGCCTACGACGCGCACTATCAGTTGCTCACTCTGCAGTTGCCCGATTGCCCGTTGCAGATGCGCGTGGCCCATGTCCCGCTGGCGGTGGGCAACCCGCTGCGGGTCAAGGTCCAGGCGCGGGATGTAAGCCTGAGCCTGCAGGCCCAAGAACACAGCAGCATCCTCAACCGCTTGCCGGTGACCGTCACCCAGACTATCGGCGCGGACAACAGCGCCCATGTGCTGGTGCGCCTGGACGCCGGCGGCACGCCGTTACTGGCGCGCATCACGCGTTTCTCCCGCGACCAATTGCAACTGCATCCGGGCCAGACGTTGTGGGCGCAAATCAAGGCGGTGGCCGTACTGGCTTAAGCATTTGGCACGACCGCAGGGCGCTGCGGTCAATCAGACATACCGGCCTGATTTGTTGCCAAGGAACCCGCCCCATGCCTGACTCTTCGTTACCCGCCGACCTGCCTCGCGACCTGCATTATGTGGATGACACCCAGCCCGGCATCCGCCGTAAAAAAGTGCGAGGCAAGTTCCAGTATCTGAACGCCAAAGGCGAGCGCATTACCGACGCGGACGAAATCAAACGCCTGAACGCCTTGGCGGTGCCACCCGCCTACACCGATGTGTGGATCTGCGCCGACCCTCGCGGCCACCTGCAAGCCACCGGCCGCGACGCCCGTGGCCGTAAGCAGTACCGTTACCACCCACGCTGGCGCGAGGTGCGCGACAGCGACAAGTACTCGCGCTTACAGGCTTTTGGCGCCGCTTTGCCCAGATTGCGCAAACAGCTCGAAGCACAAATCGCCGAGCCGGGGTTTACCCGCGAAAAGGTGTTGGCCACGGTGGTGATGTTGCTGGACGCCACGCTGATCCGCGTCGGCAATACCCAATATGCCCGTGAAAACAAATCCTACGGCCTGACCACCCTGCGCAACCGCCATGTGGACATCAAGGGCAGCGAGATCCAGTTCCAGTTTCGTGGCAAGAGTGGCGTGGAGCACCAAGTCAGCGTCAAGGATCGGCGCCTGGCCCGGGTGGTCAAGCGTTGCATGGAATTGCCAGGGCAAAACCTGTTCCAGTACCTGGACGAAGACGGTGAGCGGCATACCGTCAGCTCCCAGGACGTCAACGACTACCTGCACCGCCTGACCGGCGAAGACTTTACCGCCAAGGACTACCGCACCTGGGCCGGCACAGCAATGGCGCTGGCGGTGTTGCGCGAGTTGGCGTGGCAGCCCGAATCCGACGCCAAGCGGCATGTGGTGGCGATGGTCAAGGATGTCGCCCGGCAGCTGGGCAACACGCCGGCGGTGTGCCGCAAGTGCTATATCCACCCGGCGGTGCTTGAGCATTTCAGCCTCGGTGAATTGTCGAAGCTGCCCAAGCCGCGAGTGCGCAAAGGCCTGAAAGCCGAAGAAGTCGCGCTGGCAATGTTCCTGGAAAAACTGGCCGAAGACTTGCCGCACAAAGTTAAGGTGGGTTAGGCTCTGCCTCCCTTCTGACTCACGGGATGACCGCCGACGTGAACAACTAAGCCTTCCAAAATGTATCTGCAACGAGCCGCCTGGCGCGCTTGTTGGCCTGTTCGACATTTTTTTGGAGGTGCTGATGACTGACGTCAAACGGCTGCCCGCACTTGTTTCCACTGCAACACCTGTCTTTCCAGTTCGCCAATGGCGAAACCTTGCTGGCCGACGTGAACCTGTCCATTGATCAAACGCCTACCGGTATCGTCGGGCGCAATGGACGGGGCAAAAGTATCCTGGCCAAGTTGATGGCCGGCGTGCTGCTGCCCTCCTGCGGCACGCTGAAAAAACCCGCCAATGTTGCCTATGTGCCCCAGGCCATCGCGGTTCAAGCAGGGCAAACCATCGCCGATATCACCGCAACTGCCGCGGCCCTGGCTGCCCTTGAGCGCATGGCCCAGGGCGATGCACGTCTCGGTGACCTGGAGCTGATCGACGACCGCTGGGACCTCGCCGAACGCCTGCGCCAGGCGCTGGATGCAGCAGGTTTGCCGACCCTCAGCGCCAGTACCCCGGCCGATCAACTCAGCGGCGGCCAACTTGCCAGGGTCGCGCTGATCGGGGCGTTGTTGGCGGCGCCGCAGTTGCTGATTCTGGATGAGCCCAGCAACCATCTTGATGCTGACGGGCGCGACTGGCTGTTGCGTGTGTTGCGCGATTGGCGCGGTGGCCTGGTGGTGGTCAGCCATGATCGACAGTTGCTCAATGCCATGGGCCGCATCATCGAGCTGTCGCCCCTGGGCATTCAAGTGTATGGCGGCAACTACGATGCCTATCGCCAGCAACGCGACACTCATCAGCAGGCCGCGATTGCTGCGTGGGAACAGGCGCGTCTGGCCCGCAGCCGCGAGCGTCGGCGCCTGCAAAAAGATCACGACGACCTGCAGCGCCACGCCGCACGCGCACGTAAACAGGCCGAGACCGCCAACGTCGACCGTTTTACCAAGGCCCGCTGGAAAAGCGCAGCCAAGGAGATTGTCAGCACGGTACGCAGTGCCCATCACGATCACAAAAACCAACTCGACGCCCAAGTGCGCCAAGCTTACGAGCGCGTGGCGGATGAGACGCCCACACTGCTCGCATTACCAGGCTCAACCGTCCCGAATGGCCGCCAGGTGCTGGTGCTGGAACAGGCGCAATTACCCTGGCTTGATCCCCAAGCACCCGCCAGCTACCTGACGCTCAACCTGACAGGCCCGGCTCGCGTTGCCGTACGCGGGCCGAACGGTTGCGGCAAATCGACCTTGCTCAAACTGCTTGCGGGCCATCGGCGCGCGGTCAGTGGCAAGTGCAGCGTCGCGGTGCCCAGCGCCTATATCGATCAGCACCTGGCGCTGCTGGACGACCGTCGCAGCCTTGTCGAGCAACTCAACCTGCTCGACACGCCCCTGGCCGAAGCCGAACTGCGCACACGTCTGGCGTTGTTGCAGCTGGACGCGCTGCGGGTTACGCAGCCGGCAGGGCAACTCAGCGGCGGCGAGCGCTTGAAAGCCGCGATGGCCGTAGCCTTGTGGCGTGAGACACCGGCGCAATTACTGTTATTGGATGAACCCACCAATCACCTGGACCTGGAGTCGGTGCTGGCGTTTGAGCAGGCATTGAAGGGGTTTGCCGGCGCGCTGCTGGCCGTATCACACGATGAGGCATTCTTGCAGGCGATCGAGCCGACTCACCATCTGACGTGGCACGCCACCGGCTGGCAACTTGAGCGTGTCTGAGGTCATTGCGCAGACAGGCAAAGCGTCCTACGGTAGTGGCCGGATAATCTCACCGAGGAAACCGGCCCCATGCTGCCTTCGTCTCGCAAGCCTTACACCAATGCCACGCTCGCCCATCGACAGCGCTGGCGCGGGCGGGTGGGCTTGATGCTGGTGGCTTGTCTGTCGGTGGTGGCGGGTATGACCGATGCCATCGGTTTTATGGCCAGCGGCGATTTCGTCTCGTTCATGAGCGGTAACACCACGCGCCTGGCGGTGGCCATCAGTGCGGGCGACCTGGGGCTCACGGGGCGGCTGGTGCTGCTGGTCGCCACCTTCGTGGTCGGTAATGCCTTGGGCGTGCTGGTCAGCCGTTTCAGCAAGCGCCATGCGTTGCCCTTATTGCTGTGCATCGGCGCCTTGCTCTGTGCTGCGGCGTTGTGGCCATCGACCGACACCTTGCCCGCGTTGCTCGCAGCGATCATTGCCATGGGCATGCTCAACGCGGCCGTCGAGGAGGTGAACGGGTTACCGGTGGGGCTGACCTACGTCACCGGAGCGCTGTCACGCTTTGGTCGCGGGCTGGGCCGTTGGTTATTGGGCGAGCGCCGCAATGGCTGGCGCGTGCAATTGATTCCGTGGGGCGGGATGTTCATTGGCGCTGTGATCGGTGCACTGCTGGAACAGCAGATGGGACTGCGCGCATTGTGGGTCAGTGGTGCGTTGGCTGGGGCCTTGGGGGTGGCGACACTGTTGATTCCGCGACGCTGGCACTTGGGTTTCATGCCCCGTTGAGGTGGGGTGGAGGAGCTCGTTCGACGTTTAAGCCTCGACATCCGTGTACCGGTAAAGAGCCATCACGTCGAACGAGCGAGTGAATCATAAGCCAATGCCCGGCGGCTGTCCCGCCAGGCGTTTCGGAATATGACTAAGGCAACCGACTTACAGACAAGTGGCCAGTGCTGCCAGGCGACGTTTGGCTGGCATCGTGTCCTGAGCGGCGTAGTAGTTGACCGTAGAACCCGCGCCGGTGCTGAGTACATCGACAAAGTAATCGCCACCGGTGGTGTACACCGTAAAACCACCCGCCTCGGTCGCTTCCTTGAAGCCGCCGGCATCGATGCCGAACACGCTTTCATCCTGCCAACCGAACTGGATGCATTGGGCAACCACCAGAGTGGCCTTGTCCGATGCCAGGGTCTTGTAGGGGCTGCCTGCGCGCGCCTCTTTCATCTTGGAACCTGCACAACCGGCCAGTGCCGCCAGTATCAATGCGCCTATTACCACTTTGTGCATGCCATTGCTTCCTTGGAAAAACCGTGACTCTACCACTGTGCGAAAGCCAACTGACGCGCCCATGAACTTTGTTTCACTGTGAAAGGCAAACACGCCGCCTATAGTGGCCAGGCTCATTTTTTGGAAGTCTCCCTTCTGCCCGCCACCCCGCGGGCTTTTTTTTGCCTGGGTATCAAAACCACCAACGGAACAGATAGAACAGCGCCATGCTCAATAGCACGGTGGTCAATACGCTGCGCGTCCAATACATCAACGCCACGGCGCAGATGCCGGCCAGCAGATAAGGGTTGCTCGGGCTCAGGTTAAGCCGATGGTCAGCCAGAAAAATAATCGGCCCGCAGATCGCCGTGAGCATGCCCGGCACGGCGAAGCCCAAAAATTCAC
This sequence comes from Pseudomonas sp. CCI1.1, assembly GCF_034348165.1. Taxonomy (NCBI): domain Bacteria; kingdom Pseudomonadati; phylum Pseudomonadota; class Gammaproteobacteria; order Pseudomonadales; family Pseudomonadaceae; genus Pseudomonas; species Pseudomonas sp. CCI1.1. The sequence goes on along the minus strand of NZ_CP133780.1, from coordinate 996,750 downwards.
GCGCGCCGCGATTGAGCCGTACCGGCAAGCGTGGCTCGATAAACAGGTAACGGTTGAAGAACACCACCAGGCCCATGGCCACAATCATCAGGTAAATCATCGTTGCCCCACTCCCAGCCGTTTACAAGCAAACCCCGCGCTCATCCCCAACACACCCGAGACCACCACCGCCGACTCCCAATGCAGATAACTCAACCAGACCGAGCTCAGCAGTGCCACGGCAACGCATACCACCGTGGGCACGTCGCGCACCACGGGGGTGATCAAGGCGATAAAGGTGGCGGCAATCGAAAACTCCAGCCCCAATTGATCAAGGCCGGGAATGCTCTTGCCCAGCACAATGCCGGCAAGGGTGAAGAGGTTCCAGATCAGGTAAAACGTCAGGCCGACGCCCAGGGCGTACCAGCGATTGAAGGTCTGGCGGTCATAGTGGTTGACCAGGGCAAAGAATTCATCGGTCAACAAAAAACCCAGGCTCATGCGCCAACGGGTGTTGAGCGAAGACAACGTAGGACGCATATGCATGCCATAGAGCAGGTGCTGGGAGGTCAGTAGCAAGGTGGTCAGCACGATGGAAATCAGGCTGGCACCGCTCTTGACCATGCCGATGGCCACCAGTTGTGCGGCACCGGCAAACACAATGGCAGACAAGCCTTGGGCTTGCAGCGGGGTAAATTGCGCGTCGATGGCCATGGAGCCGGCCAGCAACCCCCAGGGCGCACAGGCCAGGGATAAGGGAATGACGGCGATGGCGCCGCGGGTGAAGGCGTAATGAGGCAATGCAGTGGGCATGGAAAACGGCTCATCGACAGACAGTCGACAAGCATGCCAGCACGAACGAAGGCTTGTCTTGAACGATCTTGCTCAGGCGAGCTTGACTGATACCTGCTCCACCGAATCCCGCGCTTCGCGCAATTCATACGCATCCTGGTTCAGCCGGTGGATGGTATTGAGCAGGCGCTGGCGCAGCACTTCATCGCCGAGTTTTTCCACGGCGCGCATCAGGTCAAAGGCCGCGGTTTCGTTATTTTCCGCGACGGAATCCAGGGTCTTGCGCAGGTTGCGGGTGGCTCGGGTCACGCGGGGTCTTCCTTCATCAGCAATGGGCAGGCACGTTAGGACATTTGTGTTTCATTTTAATTTCAAACAGTTGTGGCGGTTTCAAAGGCCTTTGATCCATATCAATTGAAACAAGATTTGACCGGGACATAGAGAAATACGTATAGACGCACTGCGTCTGAACGCAATGGGCGACAGACCACAACGGGCCAGCAACTGCTGCTGAGCCATCGGAGCTTTTATTCATGCTTGTCGCAATTGCGATTTTTCTCGTCACCATCGTGCTGGTCATCTGGCAACCCAAGGGCCTGGGCGTCGGCTGGAGTGCCACGCTGGGCGCGATCCTGGCGCTGGCCTGTGGGGTGATCAGCCTGGCGGACATCCCAGTGGTGTGGCACATCATCTGGAACGCCACCGGTACCTTTGTCGCGCTGATCATCATCAGCCTGTTGCTGGACGAAGCCGGCTTCTTCGCCTGGACGGCCCTGCATGTGGCGCGCTGGGGCCGTGGCCGCGGCCGGCGGTTGTTTGCTTATATGGTGCTGCTGGGTGCGCTGGTATCGGCGCTGTTTGCCAACGACGGTGCGGCGTTGATCCTGACGCCTATCGTGATGTCGATGCTGTTGGCCTTGCGCTTTTCCCCGGCGGCGACCCTGGCCTTCGTCATGGGCGCCGGGTTTATCGCCGATACGGCGAGCCTGCCATTGGTGGTGTCGAACCTGGTGAATATCGTTTCGGCGGACTATTTCAAGATCGGCTTCAACGAATATGCTGCCGTGATGGTGCCGGTGAACCTGGTCAGCGTGGCCGCGACCCTGGCAGTGCTGCTGTGGTTTTTTCGCCGGGACATTCCTCAAACCTACGACCCGGCTGACCTGGAAGACCCCAACAGTGCCATCCATGACCCTGCGACGTTCCGCGCCGGTTGGTGGGTACTGGGTATTCTGCTCATCGGCTGTTTCGCCTTGGAGCCTCTGGGTATTCCCATCAGTGCGATTTCCGCCGTCTGCGCCGTGCTGCTGCTGGTGATTGCCGCCAAGGGCCATAAGATTTCCACGCGCAAAGTCCTCAAGGAAGCGCCTTGGCAGATCGTGATTTTTTCCTTGGGCATGTACCTGGTGGTGTACGGCCTGCGTAACGCCGGCCTGACCGACTATCTGGCCACCTGGCTCGACACCTTCGCCACCTATGGTGTGTGGGGCGCGGCCATGGGCACCGGGTTGCTGACGGCGCTGCTCTCATCGGCGATGAATAACCTGCCGACGGTACTGATTGGCGCATTGTCCATCGAGTCCAGCCATGCTGTGGGCGTGGTCAAGGACGCGATGATCTACGCCAACGTGATTGGCAGCGACCTGGGCCCGAAAATCACCCCCATAGGCAGTTTGGCCACTTTGCTGTGGCTGCATATCCTGGCGCGCAAAGGCATCACTATCACCTGGGGTTACTACTTCAAGGTCGGGATCGTGCTGACCTTGCCCGTGCTGCTGATCACCCTGGCCGCCCTCGCCTTGCGCTTGAGTTTCTAAAGGAACGCGCCATGAAAGTCCTGTTCATGTGTACCGCCAACAGTTGCCGCAGCATCTTGTCCGAAGCGATGTTCAATCACTTGGCGCCAGAGGGTTTCGAGGCGGTCAGCTCGGGCAGTTTTCCCAAGGGCCAGGTGTTGCCCCGTAGCCTGAGCACGCTGCAGGCGGCGGGCATCAGCATCGAAGGTTTGTACAGCAAGGGCAATGACGCCTTTCAAGGCTGCCCGCCGGATGTGGTCATCACCGTGTGCGATAAAGCAGCCGGTGAAGCGTGCCCGGTGTATTTTGGCCCGGCGGTGAAGGCCCATTGGGGCTTGGAAGACCCCTCCGAGATGCAGGGTGATGAGGCGCAAGTAGAGGCAGCATTCAAGGCCACCCTCGACATTATCACCGCACGCTGCGAAGTGTTTTTTGCGCTGCCCTTTGCACGTCTATCGCCGGATGAATTGAAGGCTGAACTCCACCGCATTGCCTCAACGCCGCTCCTACAGGGTCCTGTGACAGGCGCTGACTCTCTGGGCAATGCATGACCAGTGTGGGAGCTGGCTTGCCTGCGAAAGCGTTGGTTCAGTAAAAGATTCAGTGGCTGACACACCGCCTTCGCGAGCAAGCCCGCTCCCACAGGAGATCTGCGCCGGGCGTTGATTCTGTGGGCAGTACATAACCAATGTGGGAGCTGGCTTGCCTGCGAAAGCGTTGGTTCAGTAAAAGATTCAGTGGCTGACACACCGCCTTCGCGAGCAAGCCCGCTCCCACAGGAGATCTGCGCCGGGCGTTGATTCTGTGGGCAGTACATAACCAATGTGGGAGCTGGCTTGCCTGCGAAAGCGTTGGTTCAGTAAAAGATTCAGTGGCTGACACACCGCCATCGCGGGCAAGCCCGCTCCCACAGGGGATCTGCGCCGGGCGTTGATTCTGTGGGCAGTACATAACCAATGTGGGAGCTGGCTTGCCTGCGAAAGCGCTGGTTCAGTAAAAAATTCAGTGGCTGACACACCGCCATCGCGGGCAAGCCCGCTCCCCCAGGGGATCTGCGCCGGGCGTTGATTCTGTGGGCAGTACATAACCAATGTGGGAGCTGGCTTGCCTGCGAAAGCGTTGGTTCAGTAAAAGATTCAGTGGCTGACACACCGCCTTCGCGAGCAAGCCCGCTCCCACAGGAGATCTGCGCCGGGCGTTGATTCTGTGGGCAGTACATAACCAATGTGGGAGCTGGCTTGCCTGCGAAAGCGTTGGTTCAGTAAAAAATTCAGTGGCTGACACACCGCCATCGCGGGCAAGCCCGCTCCCCCAGGGGATCTGCGCCGGGCGTTGATTCTGTGGGCAGTACATAACCAATGTGGGAGCTGGCTTGCCTGCGAAAGCGTTGGTTCAGTAAAAGATTCAGTGGCTGACACACCGCCATCGCGGGCAAGCCCGCTCCCCCAGGGGATCTGCGCCGGGCGCTGATTCTGTGGGGAATGCTTGACCAGTGTGGGAGCTGGCTTGCCTGCGATGGCGGTGGTTCAGTTGAAGATTGAGTGGCTGACATACCGCCATCGCGAACGTTCCTACAGAGGACGTGGTATCCCTCTCTCGGACTGACGTATGCTCTGGCACTTTCTCGAAAGGAACTGAGCATGCTGTCGATCTTTGTCTATGCGCTGGTATTCGGTTTTGTATTTTGCCTTTCTCCCGGCGCCGTGCTGGCAGAGACTCTGCGCCGCGGCTTGCTCCATGGCTTCACGCCGGCGTTGCTGGTGCAGTTCGGCTCACTGGTGGGCGACGCCGTCTGGGCCGTGATTGGCCTCACCGGTATCGCACTGCTGATTCAGCATGATGCAGTGCGGGTTCCACTTACAATCGTCTGTGCGCTCTACCTGGCCTGGCTGGGCATCCGCAGCCTGATTGATGCCTGGCAGTTACCCGCAACCGACAACGCCCCTGCCAGCTCAGGCAAAAATGCGTTGGCGGTGGGCGCGGCGATTTCCTTGGCTAATCCGAAAAACATCGTCTACTGGGGCGCCTTGGGCAGCGCACTGTCGGGGATTGTCGGCACCACCCCCAGTCACGGGCAGACCCTGATGTTTTTTGCCGGCTTCATGCTGGCGTCGGTACTCTCGTGTTTTCTTACCGCCGCCTTGGTGAACCTGCTACGCAAGAACGCATCACCTAGCTGGCAACGTGTGAGTTATGCGGCGTGCGGTTTAGTATTGATTTATCTGGCGATACTCGCCGCGCACGGTATATAAAGTTATCCAGCCAATAACTTGCATGCCTCTTGTCTGAACAAACTCTGAACACGGGCTAATTTAATTAATCATGCGTTGACATTCTGTGACGCCCTGAGTAGATTGCCCGTGCCCGCAACTGGGGCCTTTTTTAAACCTCACAAAAGAAGCCAATGGACACAGTATCTAGTCGCTGTCCGAGCACCGCCTCTGCGGGCATCGGGCGCCAAACCCAGAATATGACAGGACTCGCGTTCCAGGTCCGGTAAGCTGCGCTAGAGCTTGATGCTCCATCGTAACTGCCTCACCGGTCGCCCGTCCGGTCCCGAGGTGTGTTATGACCTTCCAACTCCTTGTTTTGCCTGATACACGCACACTGGTCGCCGCCCTGCGCGCCAAGCTGTGCCGAGCGCCGGCGGGCTTTTCGCCAACCCGCTCGACCTTTGTCACACCCTCCCCTCAAGTGCGCCCGGCACCGCCGCTGGCGCACTGGCGCATCTGCCCTGAAAGCGGCCACCTGGTGCAGCATTGGGATCATGCTGACCCTCAAGACCCGCAGAGACCCAAGGTTTCCCGCCTGGCGCAAGCGCGCCTGATGCTCGGTCTTTACCTGAGCACTCGCGCCGCCTGAGCTAGCTGGAAACAGCAACTTTCTTATTGATGACCCTGGAGTTCTTTATGAACAAATCCAGTAGTAGCCCGCTGCACGCTCGTTAACTAACGCGCTGTTAGCGGGCCCTTCAGAAGTTATGTGAACACCTTATTTAAACCGATCGCAAAGTTTGCGGCTCGGCATGCTTTCGCTCGCCTGTATTCAGGTAAGTACCGGGTATGTTTTGTCGAGAATTGGCGACAGGAGTACAGACAATGAGCGCCGTAAAAAACACGCCTCTGCACAAAAAAAATGGCACCGCTGCCGACACCAAGCTGTCGATGCGTGCCGCCCGTGAAGCCCACAATGGCCTGGCGGCCACCCTCGCCAATGTACGGGCCACCCAGGACGGCCTGACCGAACTGGACGCTTCTGCGCGTCTGCAACGAGAAGGCTATAACGAAGTCGCCCACGACAAGCCGCCACACGCTATCGTCCAGTTCCTGCAGGCTCTGAACAACCCGTTCATCTACGTGCTGCTGACCCTGGGTGGCATCAGCTTTGTGACTGACTGCTGGCTGCCGATGCAGGAAGGCGAAGAAGCCGACCCGACCAAGGTCGTCATTATCATGACCATGGTGTTGCTCAGCAGCCTGCTGCGTTTCTGGCAGGAACACCGTTCGGCCAAATCCGCCGAGGCCCTCAAGGCCATGGTACGCACCACCGCCACCGTGCTGCGCCGCGAGCAGGTTGGTGCTCAGCCCACCTTGCGCGAAGTGCCGATGCGTGACCTGGTGGCCGGCGATATCGTGCAATTGTCCGCTGGCGACATGATCCCCGCCGATATCCGCCTGATCGAGTCCCGCGACCTGTTTATCAGCCAGGCTGTGCTGACCGGTGAAGCCTTGCCGGTGGAGAAGTACGACACCCTGGGCGATGTCACGCAAAAATCCGCCTCTACCCTGGCCGCCGACCAGGGCAACTTGCTGGACTTGCCGAACATCTGCTTCATGGGCACCAACGTGGTCAGCGGCCGCGCTAAAGCAGTGGTGGTGGCAACGGGGCCGCGCACCTACTTTGGCTCCCTGGCCAAGGCGATTGTCGGCTCGCGGGTGCAAACCGCCTTCGACCGGGGCGTGAACAGTGTCAGTTGGCTGCTGATCCGCTTCATGCTGGTGATGGTGCCCATCGTGTTCCTCCTCAATGGCTTCTCCAAGGGCGATTGGGGTGATGCCTTCCTGTTTGCCCTGGCGGTCGCCGTCGGCCTTACCCCGGAAATGCTGCCGATGATCGTCAGCGCCAACCTGGCCAAGGGCGCCACGGCCATGGCCAAGCGCAAAGTAGTGGTCAAGCGCCTCAATGCGATCCAGAACTTCGGTTCGATGGACGTGCTGTGCACCGACAAGACCGGCACCCTCACCCAGGACAAGATCATCCTCGAACATCACGTCAATGCCTTCGGCCAGCGCGATGACGCCGTGCTGTCCCTGGCCTGGCTCAACAGCTTTCATCAGAGCGGCATGAAAAACCTGATGGACCAGGCAGTGGTGCAGTTCTCGGAACAAAACCCCAAGTTCCAGGTGCCGTTTGCCTACAGCAAGGTCGATGAATTGCCGTTCGACTTTGTCCGTCGTCGCCTGTCGATCGTGGTCAAGGATGCCGCCGATGACCAGTTGCTGGTGTGCAAGGGCGCGGTGGAAGAGATGCTGAGCATTTCTACCCATGTCATGGAGGCCGGCGAAGCCTTGCCTCTGGATGACGGCCGTCGTGACGCCCTGCTGGCGCTCGCCAATGACTACAACGAAGACGGTTTCCGCGTGCTGGTGGTAGCGACCCGCAATATTCCTAAAGCGCTGGCACGCCAGCAGTACACCACCAGCGACGAACGCAACCTGGTGATCCAGGGCTTCTTGACCTTCCTCGACCCACCGAAAGAAACCGCAGGCCCGGCGATTGCGGCGCTGCAACAGATTGGTGTGGCGATCAAGGTGTTGACCGGTGACAACGCCGTGGTCACCAGTAAGATCTGCCGCCAGGTTGGCCTGGAACCCGGCCAGCCGCTGCTGGGCGTGGAAATCGAAGCCATGGACGACGCCACCTTGCTGCGTCGCGTGGAAGAACGCACGGTGTTCGCCAAGCTCACGCCGCTGCAAAAATCCCGCGTGCTCAAGGCCCTGCAAGCTAACGGGCACACCGTCGGCTTCCTCGGCGACGGCATCAACGATGCACCGGCGCTGCGGGATGCCGATGTGGGTATTTCGGTGGACAGCGGTACCGACATCGCTAAGGAATCGGCCGACATCATCCTGCTGGAAAAGAGCCTGATGGTGCTGGAAGAAGGCGTGCTCAAGGGCCGCGAAACCTTCGGCAATATCATGAAGTACCTGAACATGACCGCCAGCTCCAACTTCGGCAACGTGTTCTCGGTGCTGGTGGCCAGTGCGTTCATCCCGTTCATGCCGATGCTGGCGATCCATCTGCTGCTGCAGAACCTGATGTATGACATCTCCCAACTGGCCCTGCCGTGGGACAAGATGGACAAGGAATACCTGGCCAAGCCACGCAAGTGGGATGCGAAAAACATCGGCCGCTTCATGATCTGGATTGGCCCTACCTCGTCGATCTTTGACATCACCACCTTTGCGCTGATGTGGTACGTGTTCTCGGCCAACAGTGTGGAAATGCAGACCCTGTTCCAGTCCGGCTGGTTTATCGAGGGGCTGCTTTCGCAAACCCTGGTGGTGCATATGCTGCGCACCCGCAAGATCCCGTTCTTCCAGAGCACGGCCGCCTGGCCGGTGTTGATGATGACCTGCATCGTGATCGCCCTGGGCATCTACGTACCGTTCTCGCCACTGGGCACCCTGGTGGGCCTGCAACCGCTGCCGCTGGCGTACTTCCCATGGCTGGTGGGCACCTTGCTGGCTTACTGCTGCGTCGCCCAACTGATGAAGACGATCTACATCCGCCGCTTCAAACAGTGGTACTGACCCTCCCCGCCGTTCAAACGCAGGCGGCTGCCTGGTCGCCTGCGTGCAATACAAGGATTTGCTCATGCGCGTGTTGATCTGTGCAGGTCGTCATTACGCCGACACCAAAAAGTCCCGCCATGTGCTGGACGCTTACCACCGCCTGCGCCCGGTGCAGGTACTGATTCACGGCGGCAACCAGTTCCTGGGCAGTGAGATCGAGGAATGGGCGCGGGAAATCGGTATCGACGTGGTGCGTTATCCACCCAATTGGCAGCGCCATGGCAAACAGGCGGAACGCCAGCGCAACCACTTCATGCTGGCCGACAGCCGCCCCGACCTGATCATTGCCCTGCCGGGTGGTGACGATACCTCGGAGCTGGTTTGCCAGGCCAAAGCCAGCGGCATTTCGGTGCTGACCGTAGAAAGCTGAATTCAAGCGAGGTGCATCATGCACAAAAAATACACGCCGGCACGCCGCGACGGATTTACCAAATATCGCGCGCGCCACTCTCGTCACACCCTGCTGTTACTGCCGCCAGCAAAGCGCCGTGCATTGCAGCGCAACTTGATCTTTATCGGCATGACCCTGGGCCTGGTCTTTGTCGTCGCGTTGATTTCAAAAGCCCAAGCCGCAGGCGGCGCTTATGTGGTTGATGACGGTGCGATCAACGCGCCGGGGGAATGCAACGTCGACGCATGGTACAGCGCCCATCGGCACGCGAGCAGCACCCACAACAGCAGCTTGTCGCCCGCGTGCACGTTCAGCGCTATGCCTGCCGTGCAATGGGGCGCCGCGTTGTCACGGGCCGTGGATGCAGGCAAAGGCGAGACGCAGATCAACCCGCAAGCCAAGGTGCAGGTGCTGTCACGACAAGAGTTGGGCTTGGAACTGGCGATTGCGGTCGGGGCGCATGTCGCGCTGGATCGCCATCACGGGTTCGACGGCGCAGATCTGAACATCCCACTCACATGGCAACCCCTGGCACCCTTGCGCCTGAACCTTAACGCCGGCTGGAGCCACGCCTACAACGACGGTGATCAACAGCATCGCCTGACTTGGGGCACGGGGTTCGAATATCAGTTGGCAGAGAAGCTCACGCTGATTGGCGAGCGTTATGGCCAGGAAGGCGGCGAACAGGCCTGGCAGGCTGGGCCGCGTTTGCACATTGGTGAATGTGTCGACGTGGACCTGCTGGTCGGGCGCAGCCTGATTGGCGATCGCGCCCAGTGGCTGACCACTGGGGCGACGCTGAGGTTCTAGGCGTTGGCCTGCTGCTCCAGATGCACCTGCAATTGCGGATCGATGTGCAACTGACCAGCCAGGTCGTCAAGGTAATTGCGCTCGGCGTCCTGCTGATCATCGACCAGCATCACGCTCGCCAGGTAAATCTCCGCAGCAAGTGCCCGGTCATTGGCATACTCGGCAAAATCGGCGGCATCCAGGGGCTTGGCGACTTCGGCGTCGAGCCACTGCTGCAACTGAGGGTCGTCGGTGTGACGGCCAATCTCGGCAGAAATCATTTGCTGCTCTTGCGCATCGATTTTGCCATCGGCCTTGGCCGCCGCGATCAACGCACGCAGTACGCCGTGGCTATGGGCTTCGGCTTCAGGCCCTTCAAGCTGGTCAACGGTCTGGATAGCTTGCTGCGGGGCCGAAGCCTGTTGGCGTTGCCACGCTTGGTACGCTTGGAACGCCGCCATGCCCAGGGACGCCAGCGCCGCGTAGTTCATCCCACCGCCGCTACGCGTTTGGGTGGCCCCACCCGCCGGCGCGCCGCCTAACAAGCCACCCAGGCCACCTAATAAACCACCCAAACCGCCGCCCGCCGCAGACGCATTGCCGGTGCCGGCGCCCTTCAACAACCCTCCAAGCAACCCGCCCAGGCCGCCGCCCGCAGCTCCGCCGCCTTGCTGCCCTGCACGCAACAGTTGTTCCAGTAGATCGCTGGTATTCATGGTGTCGCCCTCCGGGGCGCAATAGTGGCGTTGATCAAACATAGTCCTCCCCTGATGGAACACCATGACCGTCGGGCGGGCAAGCTTTATGATGACGCCATCACGCCGAAAAGGGAGAACAGCGGTGAATCGCATCGAGCATATTGCGTTGATGGCCACTTACAACCAATGGATGAACCGCAAGGTCTACGACACCGCCGGCACCCTCACGCACGCACAATTGACCCTGGACCGCCAGGCGTTTTTCGGCTCGATCCTCGGCACTTTGAACCACCTGATGCTGGGCGACACCGTCTGGCTCAAACGCTTTGCCGAACACCCGGCCCACTTTGCGGCCTTGGCGCCACTCAACGGCATTGCTACGCCCGGTGACCTCAAGCAATTGGCCTTCGCCAGCCTTGCTGAATTATCGGCCCATCGCGCCTGGCTGGATCAACTGATCATCGATTGGGCCAACAGCCTGCACGAGTCCCACCTTGATCAACACCTGCGCTATCACAACATGCGCGGCGTGGCCGCCGAGAAACCCTTTTTCGGCCTGCTGGTGCACTTTTTCAACCACCAGACCCACCACCGCGGCCAAGTGACGACACTGCTGAGCCAGGCGGGTGTGGATGTGGGGATTACCGACTTGCTGGCACTGATTGACTAAATACAGACACGATCAATGTGAGAGCTGGCTTGCCTGCGATGGCGGTGTAACGGGTTCAATACCTGTGACTGACACATCGCTATCGCAGGCAAGCCAGCTCCCACAGTTGCGCTATATTGCCCACAGCATCAGTGCTGTCACTTCACCTTGCTGCTCAAGTTTTCCACACTGCGCTTCACATCATCCAGGCTTCGCTTGAGGCCGTCGATTTCGCTTTTCTGCCGCTCTATCGTGCTCTTCTGCTCATCCACCGTACGCTTGAGACTCGACAGCTGGCTGTCACTGCTACTGGCACTCGAGCCGTCCTTGCGCTTGAACTCATCAAACGCCCGCTCCTGGCCCTCCACTTTGCTTTTCAAGCTTTGCAATTCGCTTTGACTCTGTTTTTGCCCAGCCTGCAGCGCCTCGACATCACCAACGGAAACACCCGAGGGCTTCAACACATAGGCGCCGCCCACATCCATCGAGCCGGCCGTCAACTTGTCTGAAGACGACGCACTGAACTCCCCCCACTGCACCGCACTCCCCGCCTGCGCCAGACTGAATACGCCAGTGCCCAACAACCCCGCGACACCTGCGGCCATGATCCAAGCCTGCTTACGGATACTGAGCATCAAACGACTCCCTGCGAAAATGCCGAAATGGCCTATCGCTATGACTGTCATTTATGGGGCTTGTTCCTGGGTGGCTTGCGTTCATCAGGACTTGACACAAAGGCCCTGTAGATCACTGATCTGCCACGCTTTTTCCTGCGCATCTTTATGCGGGAAAACCGGCTTGGAGGTTGCGCTGAAGCGGCTGGATCTATATATTCCCAACCCTGTTACACCGCGCTACCGCCCGAATGGCGAAACTGGTAGACGCATGGGACTTAAAATCCCCCGCTCGTAAGGGCGTCCCGGTTCGATTCCGGGTTCGGGCACCATCTCCTGTTCCACTGACGGCCAGCACTGTTTGTGGAACCCTTGAAAACCCGCCGTTTGGCGGGTTTTTTCGTTTATGGCGTTTCGTCGGTTTCCGTATGTTTGCAGACTTTCGTGTTTCCGAACTCTGCCAGCGAGGAAGCGCTCAGCCTGTATGAACGCTGGCTTGGCATTCCTCGCCAGGGTCCAGTGCTTTTGGACTTGCAAACCCTCAGAAATCTACCGTACCCGAGAGCAATACCGTGCGCGGCGCGCCCAAGCCGCCAGAAAGGCCGCTGCCATCCCCGCCGTTCCACGAACCAAGCCAGTACGCCTTATTGGTGACGTTCTGCACGGTGGCGCGCAAGGTCACAGGCTTGGTCTCGACCTTGAAGGCATAGCGAGCCCCCACATCGTAGGTGGTGTACGAGTCCAGCGACACCCGATGATCGTTGGTCGCGTATTGTTTGCCCGTGTGGTTGATGTTGCCGGTCAGGGTCAACCCAGGGACGTCGAGGAGGTCATACTCCGTGCCTAGCTTGGCAATCACCTTGGGCACGCCTGTCACTTGCTTGTCTTTGACACCACCGGTGACCACCTTGGTCATTTCTGCCTGGGTATAGGTCGCACCGCCCATCAGGCGCAATCTTGGTTGCCACTCGCCAAAGAACGACCATTCCACGCCACGGTTTTGTTGCTCGCCGTAGACGCCGAAGACATTGGTGAGCGGATCGGTAAAGGCACTGGGCTTCTCAATCTGGAACAGGCTGACGGTATGGGCGAAAGAGCCCAGGTCTACCTTGGTCCCCAGTTCGTATTGCTTGGTCTGGTACGGCTGCATGACCGCACCTGCGTTCTCTGCCGAGTCAGGGGCCGACGCGCCTTGGCTGAGGCCCTCGATGTAGTTGGCATAGAGCGACACCTCATCCGTCACCTTGACCAGAAGTGCGGTGGCGGGCGAGACACGGCTTTCGTCATAGCTGGTTTTCGAAGCCCTGGGGCCGAAAGCGTCGGTGGTGTTTTGCACGCGCTGACGACGGGCGCCTACGGTCCATTGCACACGGCCTTCGGCGAAGGACAGCGTATCGGCAATCGCATAGCTGCCCAGGTTGGCCCTGGTTTGCGAGGTGGTTGCACCATAGCCCGGGAAGGTCGGCGCGTTGCCAAAGTCGAGGTTGTCGTAATTTGTGGTGCCGGGGATGGCGGCTCTCGCGTCCTTGAAACTGTTGTCGGAGGTAAAACGGGTCGCGGCGATGGTCCAGGCATGATCCACGGGGCCCGTCTGGAATTTGCCCTTCAACCCGACCTCACCCGATTGCTGGGTGCCACTGCGAATCGAACGAATGGCCGAAGAGCTGATGCCACCCACATTGTTCACCAGGGTGCTTGAGTTGATCATCGCGTTGTAACCACCATCGCGCTGCCCCCACGCCGCGTAGGCAGTAAGCGAATCCGTCAGGTCGTATTCGCCCCGCACCATCGTGGTAGTGGTGTTGTTGATGGTGTAGGCCCACTTGGGTGCCAACGCATAATCGCCCTTCTTGGGGCTTGGCAAGTGGGTGACGTTGGGGGCAATTGTGTTGATCCCGAAGTAGTTGAGACCATCAATGCGTTCACGCTGTTTGTAGAAATCGAGCGATATCCGAGCCCGCTCGCCACGCCAATCCAGCCCGAGGGAAGACAGTGCCATTTTGTGTTGCTGATTATCCACGGGGGTATCGCCGTCACGGTAAACGCCGTTGAAGCGCACACCAAACTGCTTCTGATCACCAAAACGTTGCCCCAGGTCCGCGTGCACACCCCCTAGGCCCCGGGACTCATAAGTGGTGGTCAAGCGTGCCAACGGTTCGTCGCCGGCGCGCTTGGGTACCAGATTGATGCTGCCACCTACACTGCCGCTTGGCGGCATGCCGTTGAGCAGCGCCGAAGGGCCCTTGAGCACTTCGATGCGCTCCGCCAATTCGGTAGAGCCGCGCATATTCGGCGCCATGCCGACCAGGCCGTTAAAGGTGATGTCATCGGCGTTGCTGTAGAAGCCGCGGATGAAAAAGGTTTCAAAGTTGCTGCGTTTGGTGGGCACGTACACCGAGGGGTCGGTCGCACCGATCACCGAGCCGATATCCTGCGCCTGACGGTTCTGTATGTATTCATCGGTATAGCTGATGGTATTGAAAGGCGTCTCCATGAAATCCTTGTTGCCCAACAGCCCAACGCGGCTGCCGGAGGCAACCTGCCCGCCAGCATAAGCCGGCGGCAGTCCTGTAGCGGGGTCCATGACGCCCTCCACCACCGTTTCCGACAATTCCAGGCTGGCGCTGCTTGTGCCTGCTTGCGGGGCAGCGCTCGCGGCGGTGGGCGCCGCCGTCAGCCCCAGTACCAGCGCCATCTGCACAGCCGTGAACATATGACTCAAAGTAAAGCGTTGCGCAGCCTGCGGTGAATCAGGGGTAGCGCGATGTTGGCGACAGCGTTCCGACATGCTGAATTCCTTTTGATTCGGAGAATGTGTATGTGCTCACTAGGCTTTCCGAACCAGAAGGCAAAACCCTCAATAACAATCATTAGCATTTGTGTTTTTGAAAATAAAGGCGAGTGCCCGCTCGGCACCCGCCCTTGCGCCCCCAAGCACAGCGGGTCAGCCCTTGTAGCCTTGAACCACCTCGTCGGCCATGCGACCCAGGCACGTTGCACTGACGGTACACAGGTACCAGGTCTGGGCGTCGACAAAGATCACACGTCCGTTGGTCCAGGCCTTGGTTTTGCGCAGCAGCGGGTTATCCAGGCTCTTCATGTCCAGCGCCGGCCGCCGTTCCATCACTGCGGTACGGTCGATCACGTAGAGAATGTCGGGATCGGCCTGCTGGATGAATTCATTGGAGATGGGCTGGCCATGTAAGCCAGCCTCGATGTCGGTGCTGGCGGGTTTTACGCCCAGGGTGTCGAAGATGAAACCGTAGCGCGACTTCACGCCATAGGAGGTGAATGCGCCGTTGTTATGCAAAACGATCAGCGCTTTCTCCGGGCGCCCATCGGTGACGCGCCGAGTCTGTTCAACCTTGGCGTCCATTTGCGCAACCTTCTGACGAGCCAACGCTTCTTTGCCTAGAATGCGCCCCAGGTTCATGAGGTGATCCTTGGCGGTGGCGAAGAGATTGCCGTGTTGGTTGGTCAGGTCCACATCGTCATAGAGCGTCGGTGCGATCTGGCTCAGTTCTGGGTAACTTTGCGCCTGGAGCGGCGAGATCAGGATCAGGTCGGGCTTGAGGGCATGCAACCGCTCAAGGTTGGGTTGGATGGTGGACCCCACGTCCATGATGTTCGGATTGTCACGGTACTTGATAAGGAAACTCGCGACATAGTCCTTGGCGATACCCACCACCGGCGCGTCCAGCTGGTCGAGTGTATCGAGTTCACTCATATCGAACGCCACCACACGTTGGGGGAGCTGGGTGATCATCGTGCTACCCAGTGGATGCTCGATCTTGATCGGCTCGTAGTGCGTATGCGCAGCGACTGGCGCGGACGCCTGTGCCGAGGGTTTGTCACAGCCCTGCAGGCCGGCCGCCACCGCGACCGCCAGCAGTGCCCCACGGATTGTTTTTGCCTTACCAATACTCATATCTGCTCCCTTGATAATGATGGGTTGAAGTAGTTGCAGACGAACCCCTGCTCGCTCTGCAGAATCTCGAAATCCAAATCAAAGAGATCGCGCAGGTGCGCCTCGGTGACAACCTCCGCTACCGGGCCACGCAAGTGCACCGCGCCGTTTTTCATGGCCACGATATGATCGGAGTAGTTGGCCGCGAAGTTGATGTCATGCACCACCAGAATCACGGTGCGACCTTGTTCGTCACATAAGCGGCGCAGCGCACGCATGATTTGTACGGCATGCTTCATGTCCAGGTTATTGAGCGGCTCGTCCAACAGTAGGTAATCGGTTTGCTGGGCAATGGTCATTGCCAGGAACGCCATTTGCCGCTGCCCGCCGCTCAGCTCGTCGATGTAAGAAAGGCGTAATGGTTGCAACGACAGAAACTCGATGGCTTCGTCAATGACCTGGCGATCCTGGACGGTGAGCGCCCCTCGGCTATAAGGGAAACGCCCGAAAGCCACCAATTCTTCAACGGTCAGCCGCAGGTTGAAATCGGGTGTCTGGCGTAAGGTGGCGACACGCCTGGCATATTCGCGGATGGGCACATCCGCAATGCTACGCCCGCCAATCAGCAGTTCGCCGCGGGTCGGCGCCAGCAGACGTGCGATCAACATCAGCAAGGTAGTCTTGCCTGCCCCGTTGGGTCCAATCAGCGAAGTCACCTGCCCTGGCGGGAACTGAACGCTGACGTCACTCAGGACGTGCTTGGTGCCGTAGGTCTTATAGACGTGACGAAGGGAAATCATGAAGCGCCTCGGGTTCGAATCATCAGCGCGAGGAAATACCCGCCGCACACCAGGTTGATGAGAATGCTGACGGAGGTGTTGTAGTTGAACATCTGCTCGACCACGTACTGGGCGACGATGAAAATGCCAATGGCAATGGCGCAACTCATGGGCAATGTAATCCGGTGCCGGGCGGTGCGGGCAAGCGCATAGGTGATGTTTGCCACAAACACGCCCATGAAAGCCGTCGGCCCGACAAGACTGGTTGAGACAGCCACCAGAATCGCGATCAGCGCAAGTTGCAGGCGCACGCTGCGTTGAAAATCGACACCCAGGGAAATCGCCTGGTCACGCCCCAGCGACAACACATCGAGCACCGGCAGGCTTCTTTGCGCGATAAAGCACGCCGCCGCCACCAGCAGCCCCGAATAGATCACTTGCGTGGGTTGCGCCTTGTTAAAGGAGGCGTAGTTGAAACCCTGGAAGATCGAGAACTCACCAGGGCTGATCTTCAGTTGGATAAACTGGGTAAAGGTGCCCATCACCATGC
This sequence comes from Pseudomonas sp. CCI1.1, assembly GCF_034348165.1. NCBI lineage: Bacteria > Pseudomonadati > Pseudomonadota > Gammaproteobacteria > Pseudomonadales > Pseudomonadaceae > Pseudomonas > Pseudomonas sp. CCI1.1. The sequence goes on along the minus strand of NZ_CP133780.1, from coordinate 979,951 downwards.
TCAGTACCAGCCCAAGCAGGAGCAGCAGGTACACGTTGTTGCGTCCGTCATGGAACAGCCAACGGTGAATGAGCCCTGAATAAGCGAGCATCAACAGGATCGACAACAATACGTTACCGTTACGCCCCAACAGCACCAGGCTCTGGGTACCCAGCACCAGGATCAGCAAGGCCTGGAACAACAGGTAGATTGCCTCATACCCCATGATCGCCGGCGTCAGTATTCGGTTGCCGGCAAGGGTCTGGAAAATCACCGAAGAATAAGCAACGCATACTCCGGCAATAACCATCGCGGCCAAACGGGTCATTCGCTTGGGAATGACGTACTCGAAGTCAAAGCCTGAGCCCAAGAACAGGAACGCTATCGCCAGGACCAGCACCAGTGCCCATAGACCATAGCGGGTAGCCACACGCCTCATGCGTATTTCCTGATCAGCAACACCAGGAACAACACACCGCCTACGCTTCCCGCGGTGAGACCGATGGGCACTTCGAAGGGATAGATCAACAAGCGGCCGAGAATGTCGCACGCCAGCAACAGCGACGCGCCGCACAACGCGACGATGGGCAATGTTCGCTCCAGGTTCTCGCCGTAGTGCAACGCCACCAGGTTGGGAATAACCAGCCCGACAAAGGGAATGGCCCCTACGGTAATGACCGTGGCGGAAACGGTGACCGCCACCAGCATCAGCCCCAACGCCGCATTTGCCGTGTAGTTCAGGCCCAAGCTGCCGGCCATGCCCTCGCCCATGCCGAGTACAGTAAAGCGGTGCGCGAACAGATAGGTGAGCACGACTATCGGCAAGATCAGGTAGATGATCTCGTAATTGCCCTGGACGATCTTCGAGAAGTCTCCGAGCATCCAGCCCTGCATGCTCTGCAAGATATTGTGACGATAGGCGTAGAACTCGGCGATAGCGCTCAATACGCTGCCGTACATCAGGCCGATGACCGGAACCATCACGGTGTTCTTGAACTTGATGCGGCGGATGATCGCGACATAAAGCAGGCTCGCCGCAAAGCAAAACGCCAAGGCAAACAGCATACGGCCGGCCGCACCGGCAGCGGGGGCCACCGTCAATGAAATCAGAATGCCCAGCTTTGCTGCATCCAGCCCGCCGGAAGTTGCCGGTTCGACGAAGCGGTTGCGCACGATCTGCTGCAGAATCACGCCGCACACGGCCAGCCCCACCCCCGTGAGAATCAGGGCGGCCAGGCGAGGAAGGCGGCTGGCAGTCAGTGTCAGCCAAGCGTCATCGGATAACGTGAACAGTGCCGTCCAGGAAACCTCTTTGACCCCCACCATCAACGAAAGGCAACAAAGCACGGCAAACACGCAGAGTAAGATTGCACGGCTCAAGAACCGCCCTCACCGTCTGATTCTCCAGCAATCCGCCAGCCTTTCGCGGCTTGGCGTTGGGCGAGAAAGTGCGCGTAGAGCCCTGGCTTGGCATTCAACTGCGCATGGGAGCCCTGCTCGCTGATCTGGCCGTGATCGAGCACTAGAATCTGGTCGGCCATGACCACTGTCGACAGCTGGTGCGCGATGACAATCAGCGTGCGCGTGCCGCGTAAACGCGCCAACGCTTGCGCGATCGCCGCTTGGTTCTCGGCGTCGAGAGCGGCGGTGGCCTCATCGACCAACAAAATCGGCGCCTCTTTGATCAGCGCACGGGCGATGGAGATTCGCTGTCGCTCTCCCCCGGACAGGCGTGCACCGCCCTCGCCTACTGGCGTGTCCAGGCCTTGGGGCAAGCGTTCGATGATCTCCAGGACGCCAGCCTGTGTTGCTGCTTGCATCACTTGGGCATCAGTGGCATCGGGTTTACCGATGCGAATGTTGTCGGCGATGCTGCCCTGGAACAGGTAAGCATCCTGAAAGATCTGGCTGATCTGACCGGCCAGCTGCCCACTGGACATCTGCCGAACATCTACACCTCCCACCATCACGCGGCCTTGCGTCACATCGAAAAAGCGCGCAATCAGCCGCACCAGGGTGGTCTTGCCCGAGCCAGAAGCACCGACCAGCGCCGTCATGCTGCCGGGCTCGATACGCAGGCTGACATCGCGCAACACATCGGCCTGATCCTCGGCATAGCAAAAGCTCACGTTTTCCAATACGACCGATCCATCGACCGGCGCTTGCGGGGCCTGCGGCTCCGGCAAAGGGTCGACCTCGAAGATTTCGCGCACGGCATCAAGCTGACCGCGCGCGCCACGTAGCACTTCGCTATAACCTGCGACCTCCAGAAGCGGGTCGATAAAGCGGCTGACCAACAGCAACGACACGATCACAGCGATGACCGAAGACGGTGCCAGGCTTGCGCTCAACTGATCACCCAGCCATAGCGTGGCAGCCACCAGCAAGACGGCGAAGCCGGCCTGCACCGCCCAGGCATTGAACACCACCGACATCGCCGAGACGTGGATCAGCCGCTTTGCAGACTGCTGCTGGCGCCCGATGGCCTGCTCGAGAAACTGGGTGCCGCCGTCCTCGCCATTAAAGGCGCGGAGCACCGATTGTGCCTGGGCAAACTCGACCATGCGCTGGCTGGTCTGCGCGGCGCTGTGCTGAAAGCGTTGGTCGGCGCGCTGCCCCAGATGAGCGGTCAGCGCAAAGATACCCAACAAGAGGGGTAAAGCCAGTAGCGCGATCAATCCTATTTGCCAATGTAAGTTGAACAACGCGGCAACGATTACAACCGGTGTGACCACCCCTGTGATCAACGGCGTGAAAACGTGGGCCGGAAGCTGAGCCAATTCCATCATGCCCTGGGAGGCCAAATGGCTCAGTCGTGCGGTATTTTGTGCGCTGAACCAACCGACCGGCAAACGCGCCACATGGTCGCCGAGCCGATGACGACCACGCTGCAGAACAGCGATACCGACGCGGATACCCGCCTTCTCCACCGTCCGTCGCAAGGCCCAGCAAACCAGCACCCCGATCACGAGCGCAGTCAGCCATTGCCCTGCTGAGCGCACATCACCGTTCAGCAGACGAGTGAGCACCGGTACCAGAGTGACAATCGTCAGCCCGCAGAGCAGGCCGTAGACGAGCGTCATCCAAAGGTAGCGGCGCAATACGCGGGCATCTTCGCCCAGCAGTTGATTAAAGGTTTTCAGCATGACGATACCGCCTGTTCCTTGGCCTGTTCGTAGCCGCCCAGCGCCCACATTCGAGCGTAGCGGCCGTTGCGGGCGAGCAGTTCGTGGTGGCGTCCCTGCTCGCAGATCGTGCCGTTGTCGATCAGGATGATTTGGTCAGCATGCATCACCGTATCGAGGCGGTGCGCGATCACCATCAAGGTTCGGCCCCGGGCGAAGCGCGACAGTGCTTGTTGAAGCTTCACCTCGTTCTCGGCATCGGCCGCCGCCGTGGCTTCGTCGAGCACCAGCAGTGGTGGGTCCAACAATATGGCGCGGGCAATACTCACGCGCTGCAACTCGCCGCCGGAAAGCTGTACATCCTCCCCGATCACCGAGTCGTAACCTCGCGGCAAGGCGCAGATGCGCTCATGGATATTGGCAGTGCGGGCTGCGTCTTCGATTTCCTGCTGACTGGCCGAGGGGCGGCCCAGGGCGATGTTGTCGCGCAGGCTGGCATGGATAAGGCGTACCTCCTGCAACACAAAACCGATGCGCCGGTACAACTGCGCGCTCTCGATCCGCCTGAGGTCGACGCCGCCCAAGGTGATTCGCCCTTCACTCGGGTCGAAGAAGCGCAGCAACAGACGGGCCAGGGTCGACTTGCCGGAGCCCGAAGCACCGACAATCGCGGTCACCGTGCCCGGCTTGAGGGTGAAGTTGACGTTCTTGAGCACCGGGGTCTGGCCGTCGTAGCTGTAGCCGAGCTGCTCGACACGTATTTCGGCATTTTCCGGCAACGCTGGCGCGGCAGCTGCCAAGGTTTCCAGCACGGGCGTTTGCAACAGCGTATGAACGCGCTGCGCTGCGCCCGTAGCATTGTTCAAGTCATGAGTAACGTAGCTCAGCAGCAACAGCGGCGCACAGATTCCCGGCGCCACCAAGGCAAAGGGCAACACGTCTACCGGTGTGATCCAGCCCAGGCTCACCCAAAGCGTGCCAAACGTCAGCACTACGCCGAGCACCGCCACCGGGGCAATCATCGCGTGAGCGTTGGCCATCGCGCTGACCAGCGGGCGGGTGAAGTCGGTAAAGGCCTCAGCGAAGCCATCAACCGCCTTGCGGTAGCTGCCATGGGCCTTGCCCTCGACCCCGAAAGCCTTGACTACAGGAATGCCATTGACGAACTCAACCACTGCATTATTGATGCGTGCCATTCCGGCGCCAAATGACTGCATGTTCGCCCCACTGGCCTTGGTGGCCCTGGAGAAAAACAGGAAGAACAGCGGGAACGGCAACAGCGAAACAATCGCCATGCGCCAGTCCATGACGAATAGGTAGAGAACCGAAACAAGAATTGCGCCGATGGTACGACCCAAGGTGGTAAAGAAGTGCGCGGTCAGGCTGTGCAACGTGCCAATGTCGTCTTGCATCGCTTGCTTGACCTCGCCGGAAGCCCGACTGGTAAACCATCCCAATGGCACCTTGGCCAGACGGCGGGTAATCGCCCGACGCAAATGGCCGGTGATGCGGTTGTCGGCCAGGTGCGCAGCCATTTCGCCCAGCGAAATCAAGGTCATCCCGAGAAACAGGCAGGCCAGACTGATGATGACAACCCGCCAGACTTGATCCTGCATCTGGCTCCAGGCTGTCGCCACCTCATCTTGGGCCATTGCAAGCTGTGCGATATGGGCGATACCGGCCAGGGGTACCAGCGTCAGCATGGTACCGATGGCGGCCAATACCGCCGCGACTATCAGTTGCCCACGTATGGGTCTGAGTATCTGAGATACCGTGCCGGCAACGCCGGGTTCATCTGTAGCACTCATGAGTTCTCCTGAATAACCACTGCAGGTAGCCTGAAGGCCACCTGGCTTCCTTTAGGTTTGAGTGGTATGCGCTGCGTACTTTGTATTCCGAACGGCAACGCAAAATCCTCAATCGAGACGTTCATTAATCGATGAGGCGGTGCCAGGCACCAGCCCGGGCACGAATGGGTAGCAGGCTCGCAGGCCAGACGCGATGTACTTCTCGACGGAAGACACCGACACTTTCAACTCGCAGGCAATGTCGCGGTGGCCCATACCATGCAACTTGCACAGCAGCAGCGCTTGGCGGGTTTTGGCTGGCTTGCGGCGCAATGCGTCATCGATCTGAGCCAGCGCTTCACTCACGAGGGCACGTCGCTCCTCTGACGGGACCAACAGTTCGGCCTGCAACTTGAGCGCCTCCAGATGGCGGGCCTCAAGATGACGTCGGCGATAAAGATCGATCACCATGCCTTTGGCGATTTGGGTCAGGTGGGCGCGAGAATCCTCGGTGGAAGGAACCCGGCCTTTCTTGATGAGATTGAGATAGACATCGTGAGCGAGATCAGCGGCATCGACCGAGCTGCCCAACTTGCGGCGCAACAGGCTGCATAGCCAACCGTGATGGTCGACATAGAGCTTTTCAAATTGCTGCGTGGACGCGAACGCTCCGTTGTTCACAACACCTCTCCTGAGACGGTCAATTCGCGATCAGCTTTTGACTAATGCGAATAGGTATGATTATTATTTAACATCATACGGCGTTCATTGACCCCCTGCAAATGTGAGTTGCTTGCACCTTCTCTTGCGCCTGGATTTCTGAGCGTTGCAGCAGACCGAGGATCGGCCTGTCGGCACTGCGGTGCCCTCTCTACTTCTTACTGTTCAGTTTGATAAGGCGGGAAATTTCCATGATGGAACTCAATCCAGACTCGTTACCGAAACTGTCTGTCACTGATAACGAAGAGCATTTCTGGCTCTTGCAGCAGCAATATCCCGAACGCGTGCTCAAGCACTTCAGCGCCTGGCGATTCGACGCCGACATTGACCTTTCACGACTTACGTCAGCGATCAGGAGCGTTATCGAAACACTCCCCGATCTGAATGCGCGCTACCTGTTCAACGACGATGGTGAAGTGCACAAAGTGCACGCCGCTGACTGGCAGTCCTGCTTTGAACTCATGCATCTACACTCGGACGTAGAGGCCACCGAGCATTTGCGCGCGCAGCAAATGGCACCCTGGGACGCGCAAAGCCAGCCGCCATTCAAGGCGTTGATTATCCAAACCGGGCAAGACACTATCCTTGGCTTCATACTCCATCAGGTCCTCGATCAGAGTTGCCAGGAAGACCATTTGTATCACCAGGTATTGAGCGCCTATATCGGCCATTCGGCCAGCAATACGCCTTGGTTGCACGGCTTGGCGAATGGTGAAGCGCTATCGTCACCCATCAGTGCGCCCACCGCCCAGCCTGCGGCCAACGACGACGTTGCGTCGATTATTCTTGATGAGTTTCGAGCGGCCCTGGTAGAGCCTGACATGCAACTCACTGATGATTTTTTTGATTTCGGCGGTCATTCGCTACTGGCCACACGCATCATTGGCAAGCTGCTGAGCGGCCATGGCATTGAAGTCCAGTTCAATGATTTTTTCAGCGCGCCGTCGGCCGCCGCCTTGGCTGCACACGCCCATATCATCGAGCAAAACGATGCAACTGCTGTTGCCATGGACCGCCAGCAAGACGTACAGAGGGCACCTTTCGCGCTGGCCCAAGCCTCCCTTGGGCGGGCTTACGCAGCCTTTGAGTTCGGGACAATTTTCAACCTGCCCTTTGCCCTGGACTTCCTCGACCAGGTGGATGAAGCACTGTTCGAGCAAGCTTTCCGTGACCTGCTAAAGCGTCACGCCAGCCTGCGTTCAACCTTCCACTTCGAGGGCTCTGAGGCGTACCAGCAGATCGTGCCGTTCGAGCAGCTGTCCGAATACAAGTGGTTCTGGCCAAGCCAGGAAAGCCGGGGTGCAACGCTCAAAAGCGAAGCCACCTATCAGTTCGACCTGACCCGCGAGCTACCCCTACGGGTTCGTTTCATTTACGACCCGCAACGCCAACGCCAAACCCTGTCATTGCTGATCCACCACATGGCCATTGATGAATGGTCACTCAACGTGATGATGGAGGAACTGGCTCAGGCCTACCTCGCCCGTGCAGCAGACAAAGCACCCACCTGGTCAGCGCCTGCACCGTCATTCCATGAGTTCGCCCTACGACAACAGGCCACTGGCATCAATCAACAACATCTCGACTACTGGACGAGCATGTTGCGCGGCGCAACCCAGGGCCTGGCACTGCCCTGCCCTGACTATCAGGCCAGCGTGCCGGCCAGCGAAGTGTCGACGAACGCGCAATGGTTCGAAATCAAACCCGACCAGGCGCTCACCGATAACCTGTATGCCTTCGCCAGACGGAATAACGCTTCGCTGTTCGGTGTGGTCTATACGGCGATTGCGTTATCCCTGCATAAGCTCGGTAATTTGAAAGACCTTGTGATCGGCACGTCCGCCTCCGGCCGCACCGACCCAGGGTTTTATGAAACGGTCGGTTACTTCACCACGATGGTGGCGCATCGGGTGCAGTTCGATCCCCAGCAGGCTGTTGGCGCACTGATTGAAAACACCACTCGCCTGATCAATGATTCCATGGCTTATGCCGATATTCCGATGGAGCAGATCCAACAGGCCCTCGGCATGACGCCCGCAGACGGCCTGCTGTTCGACGTGTACATTCAAATACACGCCAACAACGCCTTGAATGGCACCCTGAGCACACCGGACGCCGGGACGATCCGCTACCGGCAGATTGACCCGGACAAGAACCAATCGATGTTCGGTATTCAGTTCGAAATCATGGAGAACACGATCGACGGCAAACGCTCGCTGCGCCTGGTCATTACTTACCGTTCGGACCGCTACAGCGCAGCACAGATGGCGCGCCTGAGCACGACCATAGATCAGGTGTTCGCGCTGTTTACGACGCCCGACGCAGCCCGCACCGCCCTTAACCATATCCACCTATAACCTGATCAGGGTCTTGGTAATGCTACCAAGACCCTCAACCCTCGGCTCTACGCTTCATGCATCCCGTAGCGCTGGAACGATGACCGTTTGGGCAAGCGGTAGTAAGGCTGGCCAAGCAACTGGTTGATAATCGTTGCATTGCGAATCGCCGCAATCCCCAAGTCCGGCGAACCAACACCATGCTGGAAGATCTCCGCATTCTGCACGAAGACACGGCCCGTGCCTGCATCGCAGCGGCGTGCGGTGAAATCGTCCTGGACGATACAGTCACCATACTCATCGGTTTCAAGCACCACGCCCTTGAGCCTTTCAAACCACTGCGGCCATGTATGCCCGTAGCCTGTCGCCGCCACAATGGCATCAGCTTCAAGAGTGCCGGTCTGGTTCAATTCACGGTGCCGGTAAGCGATTTTCAGCATGCCATCAATCTCTTCCACGGCCTGCACCTCGCAATTGGATAGCAACGTCAGGCCCGGATCACTGCCGCCAATCGAGCGTTCATAGATCAGGTCGTAGATATCAGCGATGGTCGAGAAGCTAATGCCTTTGTACAGCAGCCCTTGCCCTGCAACGATGGCACGGCGTCGCTCCCTCGGAATGCTGTGGAAGTACTCCATGTAGGACGGCGTAAAACACTCCTGCCCCAGTTTCGAATACTCCATGGGATGAAAACCCGCTGAGCGTGTGATCCAGCGAATCGACGCCCCTGCTGCAATCCGCTCGGGTGTCAACTCGCTGAACAAGGCCAACACACATTCGGCCGCACTTTGGCCGGAGCCAATGACCGTGACCCGCTGGCATTTCGACAACTGTTGCTGACGCTTGCCGAACTCCGCCGAGTGCATCACCGGCGCGGTGCTCTTGACCTGTGCCCACTGGGGCAATACAGGCGCCGTACCGACACCAATCGCCAGGTCCCGACTGTGATAATAGCGCTTGAAGCCTGACACTGATTGGCTCTCTACCAGAAACTGGCCAGCGTTGGCGTCATACGTCACATCACAGATCTCCTCGCCGAAATGGCAGGCTGGCAGCTGCTGCGACGCCCAGCGGCAGTAGTGATCGTATTCACGGCGAGGCACCTGAAAGTTTTCGTAATAGTAGAACGGGTACAGGCGATCGTGCTGATGCAGGTAGTTCAGATAACTGAGCTGATGGGTGGGATCCGCCATCGTCACCAGGTCGGCCAGAAACGGAACCTGAAGCGTTGTGCCTGGTAACAAAAGCCCTTCATGCCAGCGAAATTCCGCTTTCCGGTCAAGGAAAACACCGGTCACGCCAGGATGCTTGGACAGTAACGCGGCCAAACCCAGATTAAAGGGGCCAATGCCAACGCCGGTAATATCAACACTTTGTACATCCATCATCCAATCCATCTCCCTAGGCCCAACTGTTTGGTTATTGCAGTTGACGTGCGCGCAGGCGCGCCACCGCGCTTATATCAACATCCGTTACACGCTCAGGAACCCTCAGCCATGAGCAGGCGTTCAACGTCTTGTGCATTGCGACAGCGCAGGAGCTGCCCTGGCGAAAGGCGCACCGAGAAATCCTCTTGGACCCGCGCCGAAATCGCCTTCAAATGCTGGGGCCGTAGCCCAAGGCTAATAAAGTCCACGCTGGCATTCGCCCCATCCGCCAGCGGTCGCCCCAGTACGCTCAAGTAGATATCCAATACCTTGTTGCGTGGCGTCGAGCGCCTCATCGCAGCGGGCTCACTTGCGTCATTTACCGAAGCCGTAAGCAGGCTGCGGGCCCGTTGACGATCAGGCTTGCCGTTCTGCGACAGCGGCAACGCGTCCACCCTGAGCAAACGCGTGGGCACATGGGAGTGCGGCAGGTGCTGACGGGCGAAGTTGCGGAGTTCGGTGGTGGTCGGCTCTTCGCCGCCCTGCTGACAGACATACAAAGCGCCAATGCAGACCTCGCCTTGGCGCTGCTCGCCGTAATCCACGACCAACACGTGCCTGAGCGACGGATGATTGATCAGCGCTATCTCGATATCCGGAAGCGATACCCGCACACCGCGAACTTTCACGTAGCCATTTACCCGACTGTCGAAGATCAAGGTACCGTCGCGGCGGTAACGCCCGCAGTCACCGGTCCGGAACGCCCGAACGGCTTGGCCATGTTCATCAGTGACGGTCACGAACTCGCTTTGAGCCAACTCGCCGTTTTCGAGGTACCCCAGCGCGAGATTGACGCCGGCGGTGTGAATTCGGCCAACTACGCCTGCCGGGCAATGCTCGCCTCGTGGGTCTAGGACGAAGTAGCTATTTCCGGGCAAGGGCCTTCCATAAGGAATCAGCGCACGGTCATCGTCCGTAATTTCATGCCAGATACTCCAGATGGTGGTCTCCGTCGGCCCCCCCAGGGAAATCAACCGAGATGACGGCAGCAGTTCACGCAACTCGGCGATCACGGCCGGCTTGATGTAATCACCGCCCTGAGCAATCAAACGCAGGCTCTTCAAATCATGGCTGGTGCGGCATGAAAGGAGCATTTCCAAAATAGCGGGCACAGAGCACCACAACGTCACCTGATGTTGGGCGATCAACTGGTTCCAGCGTACGGCGTCCTTTTCCTCGCCACCCCCGGTAAGCACCAGTGTTGCCCCTGCCGTCAGGCATCCGAAAACGTCGAACACCGACATGTCATGGTGAAGTGGAGTCACGGACATGAACACATCGCGCTCGGTGACAGCCCAACGTTCAAGGGTGCTGCCGACGACATTGGCGGTGGCTCGGTTGTTCAGAACCACGCATTTGGGTTTACCAGTGGTGCCCGAGGTATAAAGGTAATAGGCCGGGGCGTCGCTTAACGACAGGTCATCCAGCACGGGCATCGCCTGGGTCTGCACAGCCAAGAGTTCCGCCGGTGTAGCCGTGACTGAGCCGACAGACTCATGCTGGGCAATCACCACAAGATCGGGCTGACAGTTTTCCAGCAGGTAACGCAACCGCTCGGCCGGCGCTGAAACGTCGATGGGAACCCAGATTACGCCTGTCAGAGCACACGCCAACGTCACCATCGTATGTTCCGGGCTGCGAGGCAGGCAGATGGCGACGACTTGCCCACGTGATAATCCGCGCGCTTTCAATGCCCCGATGATGCAGCACACGCTGTGGCCGAGTTCGGCATAGCTGATTAGCCGATCACCACTGATAAGAGCAGTTTTGGTATTGCTCCGATCAAAGATGTTGGTCGCGATCCTGTCGAGAAACCCTTCGCGGCACGCTTCAGTGACCCGACTATTGAAACGGTAGTGGCCTTTTTCGATTATCGCCTTGGCATCAACGGCCAAAACCCCGCTTGTGGTGGCTTGGTCGACCGCTTTTTCGATTGCGTTCAAAACGGCGCTGACAAGCTCCGGCTCCAGCACTGCGCGTGCATAGTCGATATCGAACACCAATTCGCCGTCGGCATTGGCCGAGAAGCGAATATCCATCGCCACCTGTGGCGTCTGGGTCAGACCGCCGTGCAGGCTCATCGGGCTGCCCTGCGCCGAGACTGGCCAGGAAAACCCGTTGGTGATCACCACCGGAAGCACCGGGCCGGGACCATGGGACTCGAACAGCAAACGAGCAAGGTCCACCCCTGAAAAGCTCAGGTGCTGCAACCCTTCCAGCACATCTACTTGCAGCTTGGCAGCGCGTTCGGCAAAACCATCTGGCTCGGCGCTCCAATTGATCGCGATAAAGCTTGAGCGATTCGCAAAGGCACCGACCGTTTGCGGGGCAACAGGCACCGCAACACACAAACCACCCTCATCGAGCCAGTGCGAGAGCACTTCCAGCACCAGTGCCATTAGCGTGGTGTTTTTAAACAGCCGCTGCCGCGCGCCCAACTTGCAATAGGCGCCGAACGTAGGCTTGGGGATCAGCAGGCTCTGTCGCTCGTAGCGTGAAGCGCCCACCCGATCCAGCGCAGTGATCCACGGCAGCCGCGGTGCCCCGCTGACCGCAGCAAGCTTGGCTTTCCAATAAACGGAATCTGCCTTGCGCTTACTGTCCAAATCCTCTGGCTCGGATGCCGTCTGCGGGAACGACTCCTCGCCAGTTGTGCCGTCGAACAGCTCGACCATGAGGGTGGCGATTGAGCGCCCATCGAGAATCAAGGCGTCGAGGCGTACGAAGACGCTCAACTGGCCCTCCGGAAGCTTGAAGATCGTGACGTTCCAGGGCGAACGGTCCAGCTCGAACAACGCATGCGCATACGCCTCGCGGCGCGCCTCGACGTAGTTGAGCGCCTCTTCTGGCGATAAGGTCGTAAGGTCGACTTCGTCCAGGTTCAACTGCACCTCATCGCTGACGAACTGCACGAGTTTCTGCGCGTCGATGCGTACTCTCAGGCTTTCGTGGCGCTGGACCATCTCGACCAGCCGGCTCCGCAGCAGTGCCGGATCCATAGCGCCGCGGTACTCGCGAAACTCTTGCATGGCCACACCACCCAGCGGCATCTGCGCGCTGCGCCCAAGCAAATAAGCCTGCTGTAAAGCGGTCAGTGGTTTTGCGACAACCGCTGGCTGGGAGAGTGGCTGGTCCAGAACAGCGGAGCAAGCGGCCACCTCGCGCACCATCAGCACGAAACGGTCGAAAAACTCCGACACCCAGGCGGGTGGTAACGCATCCAGACGGATATCCCAATTGATCAAGATGCCGCCGTCGGCGCAGACAACCTGCGCGTCTAGCGCAACCTGAGGCCCTTGGGAAACCACCCAGTTCATGGGGCCCAACACTCGCCGCACCCGCTCAGAAAGAAGGTCTGCGCCAGACAGATCCAGCCCGGCGGTAAACACAACAGGGGCCAGTTGCGCAGCGCCATGATGACGCGACAGGTCGCGCATCAGGTTCACCCCGGGATAAGCGCAATGCTCGAGCAAATCCACCATATTGCCTGCCAGTTGCCTGCACAGCTCGGCCAGGCTCCGGGCCGCCTCCAGATCGATATCCAGAATCAGCATGTTGGCAAAATCGCCGACGATCCGCTCAACCTCGCCCACCAGCGCAGGTCGCCAGAACGTAGGGACATTGAGGCGAAATCGCTTGTCTCCCGTTTGGGCGCCGAGGGCCGCTGCAAACACCCCCATCATCAAGGTAGACAGCGTTATTCTGCGTTCGCGGGCGAGACGCTGTAACGCCTGGCGCTCTTCTGGACCCAGCCATGTGCTGAGTCGATCGCTGTGCGGCTGGTCAGGCGGGGTTTCAAGAAAAGGTAACGTCGGCGCCGGCGCGATATCAGGCAGACGCTCGCGCCACCAGCGACGGTCCCGGTCGCGGGCCGTTTTAAGTGCGCTATCGGTGCGCGCTTTGTCATACCAGTCGAAGAACGATGGCGTGTGTGGCAGAGCGGCCTCTGGATGTTCATAGAGCTCTGCCAGGTCTTCTATCAACGTGCGAAAACTGGATGGGTCAATGGCGATCATGTCCGTATCGACATGCAGCCGAAACGCATCATTGGCCAGCAGGCTCACACAAAACCGTGCTGCGGGCCCTTGACACAGATCAAGCTGCTGATGAGTCCATTCCTCACGCTTGCAGAGCAGGCGCTGCGCAACCTCCTCTTCACTCATCCAACGTAAATCCTCCACCTCCAATAGCGGTGACTGGTCCATCGCAGCAATGGATTGAAGCCCTTCTGCATTCAGCCTGACTCGCAGCATGGGGTGCACCCGACATACCTGCTCAAGTGCCTTGCGCAGCCGCTCCAGCTCAATGCAATGGCCATCGAATTCGGCATACAGATGAGCTGAAACTTTCCCTAAAAACGCATGAGCAGTCCGCCCGATCCAACAGGCGGCTTGCATTGAAGTTAACTCTCTCATGGCTCACTCATGTGATTGACAAATCGTAATGATTAGCATCACATATTAGAAACGATAATGATTCTATTTCAAGATTTCTTTTTATCCCTAGGCCACGGAGGCTTCCCCCAATGAGAACGGGCACCCTAAGAACGACCGAGATGGAAGAGGTGCAACTCGCAGAGGTACAACGTAGTTTTTCGTTCACATCCGGCGATCGCGAGTTAGCGGTCACCGGGATGCTGCAGAGAATTGAAACACCTGCCATTGGCGGCGATGACGCCAATAGCCTGTTCCAGCAGACAATTGCGCAAGCGCTTGATCGGGCGCGCGAAGCTGGCCAGAGCAACCCAATCATCGTTGGCGCCATCCCTTTCGACCCTGCTGAACCTTCCTGCCTCTACATTCCCGAACACGCGCAATGGCGGACCCGAGACATCCACGCGAAAACGGGTATGTCGACGCTGCCTGAGTTGATCGAACAGAAAAACATTCCGGACGAACAGGCCTTCAAACGGGCGGTGGAACACGCCGTCGTCAACTTCCGCCACAGCGACGTACGCAAGGCTGTGCTCTCGGTTCAACGCGAGCTGATATTTGCAAACGATGTGGATGTGAGTGCCCTGCAGCACAACCTGAAAACCCAGAACCCGAGCGGCTACCACTTCCGTGTGCCAATGCCTGATGGCACCACGCTGATCGGTGTCAGTCCCGAACTTCTGGTCCGCAAGGAAGGCCTGAGCTTTCTGTCCAACCCGCTGGCAGGGTCAGCCAAGCGCATGGCCGATCCAGAAGCCGACCGGCGCAATGCAGACTGGTTGCTGACATCGGAAAAAGATCACTACGAACACGGGTTCGTGACCCAGGACATCGTCAGCCAACTGGGGAAACTGTGCCCGCAGCTGAATGTGCCGCAACGCCCCTCCCTCATCAGCACGCCCGCGCTCTGGCACCTCTCGACCCGCATCGAAGGTACGCTGGCAGACCCGGCTGTATCGGCCTTGCAGCTTGCCTGCCGCTTGCACCCCACACCGGCTGTGTGCGGCTTCCCCACCGAGCGCGCCCGGCGCCTGATTCGCTTCGTCGAACCCTTCGAGCGCGGCCTGTTCACCGGCATGGTGGGTTGGTGCGATGCCCAGGGCAATGGCGAATGGGTCGTAACGATTCGTTGCGGCACGGTCAGGCGAAACAAGGTCCGCCTGTTCGCCGGCGCAGGCATCGTTGAAGCCTCAAGCCCCGACTCCGAATGGGCAGAAGTCCAGACCAAACTTGGCACCATGCTGCGCGCCTGCGGATTGGCCCACTAACTCGAATTTTTTCACACGTGAATACTATGACTATTGAATTTAACCACTGGCCTCTGGAAAGCGCACAGCGTTATCGGGACAAAGGCTATTGGCTCGACAAACCGCTCACCCACCTCCTTCAGGAACGCAGCCAGTCGCAACCCGACGCCCCCGCGATTATTTGCGGCGATCGCCACTTCAGCTATGCCGAGTTGGACCAATTGTCTTCCAACCTGGCCTCGCGACTGGCCGCCAGCGGGCTTGGCAACGGTGACACTGCACTGGTGCAGTTGCCCAATATCGCGGAGTTTTACATTGTCCTTTTTGCCCTGCTCAAGTCAGGAATCGCACCCCTCAACGCGCTCTACAGCCATCGCAAACTTGAACTCAAGAGTTACGCCAAACAAATCGCGCCAACGTTGTTGATTGCCTCCCGCGAACATGAAGTCTTCCGTGACGACAGCTATATCGCCGACTTCAAGGAGGTGGGTTCAAGTCCAGACATCATCTTGCTGTTGGGCGAGCAACGTCACGAAAACAACCTCGCCGACTGGATCAATACGCCGAGCGAGAGCAACGTGAACGTCTCCCCCTCGGGGCCCGGCGAGGTCGCATTGTTCCAACTGTCAGGCGGCAGCACGGGCACCCCCAAACTCATCCCCCGCACTCACAACGACTATTACTACAACGCCAGGGCAAGCGCGCAAGTATGCGAACTTACGCCACGCACGCGCTTTCTATGCGCGCTACCTGCCGCCCATAACTTCTTGCTCAGCTCCCCCGGCGCCCTCGGTGTTCTACATGCTGGCGGCTGCATCATCATGGCGCCCAGCCCGGAGCCCTTGACCTGTTTTTCGATCATCCAGCGCCAAGAAGTCAATACTGTGGCCTTGGTGCCAAGTGCAGTCGCCTTGTGGCTGCAGGCAGCGCCGGAGCATAAAGAACAACTGCAATCGCTTGAGTTCCTCCAGGTCGGTGGCGCCTGTTTTGCCGACTCGCTGGCACGCCAGGTGCCCGGCGTGCTCGGTTGTAAGCTGCAACAGGTATTCGGGATGGCCGAAGGCCTGATCAACTACACCCGGCTAAATGACTCCGACGAACAGATTTTTACTACCCAGGGCCGTCCGATCAGCCCCGACGATGAAATCAAAATCGTTGACGAACAAGGCCTCCCCGTCCCGGACGGAGAACCTGGCATGCTCGCCACACGTGGCCCTTACACTTTTTGCGGGTACTACCAAAGCCCCGAACAAAATGCCCAGGCGTTCGATAACGAGGGGTACTACTACTCCGGCGACCTCGTCCAACTCATGCCCAGCGGCGATTTGCGCGTGGTCGGCAGGGTCAAGGACCAGATCAACCGTGGCGGTGAAAAAGTCGCCTCGGAGGAAATCGAAAACCTCATCGTCCTCCATCCTGATGTGACTCACGCGGGCTTGGTGGCCATGCCCGATGACAGGCTGGGAGAAAAAAGCTGCGCGTTCGTCGTCTCACGCAACCCGAGCCTGAAGCCGCCCGCGCTCAGACGTCACCTGATGGAACTCGGCATCGCCGAATACAAACTGCCCGACCGCATCCGGTTAATCGAAACCATGCCGCTGACCCCCGTGGGCAAGATTGACAAGAAGCACCTGCGTCAGCTTCTGGCAGCGGAAACCACCCGCGCCTGGTTGCAGACTCGCGTGCGGCAACTCGTCGAGGACTGTGAAGACCTGGACCCCGAGGAAAACCTGATTTTCTATGGCCTCGACTCCTTGCAAGTGATGAGACTCGCTGCCGAACTCAAGGAGCGTGGCATTGCCGTCAGCTTCGAAGAACTGGCGGATTCGCCCACGCTCAGCAGCTGGTGGTCATTGGTAGACGCGAGGCAGATAGCCGCCTGACCGGGCGGCGTCACCCAGTCGTTTTAAAAGGAGTTAGACATGACTTTATCCCCTGCCGACCAAAGCAAGCTTGAAGGCTTCTGGCAGCACTGCGTGACACATCAGTATTTCAACATTGGGTATCCCGAATCAGCCGATTTTGATTACTCCCAGCTGCACCGTTTCTTGCAGTTTTCAATTAACAACTGCGGGGACTGGAACGAGTACAGCAACTACCTGTTGAACTCGTTCGACTTTGAAAAAGACGTCATGACGTATTTCGCCGAGCTGTTCAACATTGCCCTTGAAGACAGTTGGGGTTACGTCACCAATGGCGGGACGGAAGGCAATATGTTTGGCTGCTACCTGGGACGCGAACTGTTTCCGGACGGCACCCTGTACTACTCGAAAGACACCCACTACTCCGTGGCAAAGATCGTCAAATTATTGCGGATCAAATGCCGTGCGGTCGAATCGCTGCCCAATGGCGAAATCGACTACGACGACCTGATGGCAAAAATAACCGCCGACCAGGAGCGTCACCCCATCATCTTCGCCAACATCGGCACCACGATGCGTGGAGCCGTGGATAATATCGTGACCATCCAGCAACGCCTGCAACAGGCAGGCATTGCCCGCCACGACTACTACCTGCACGCTGATGCGGCCTTGAGCGGGATGATCCTGCCCTTCGTCGATCACCCACAACCCTTCTCGTTTGCCGACGGCATCGACTCGATCTGCGTCTCCGGCCACAAGATGATCGGCTCGCCCATTCCTTGCGGAATTGTCGTGGCCAAACGCAACAACGTCGCGCGCATTTCAGTGGAAGTGGACTATATCCGCGCCCATGACAAGACCATCAGCGGCTCGCGCAACGGCCACACACCCCTGATGATGTGGGCGGCACTGCGCAGCTACTCATGGGCTGAATGGCGCCATCGAATCAAACACAGCCTGGACACGGCACAGTACGCCGTCGACCGCTTCCAGGCCTCGGGCATTGATGCCTGGCGCAACGAAAACTCCATCACCGTCGTGTTCCCTTGCCCATCAGAAAGAATTGCGACGAAATACTGCCTGGCCACCTCCGGTAATTCGGCACACCTGATCACCACACCTCATCATCACGACTGCAGCATGATCGACGCCTTGATCGACGAAGTGGTTGCCGAAGCTCAACTGAATACCCTTCGATCCAAGCGAGCATTCACTGAACAAACGGTCGTCGAGCGATTGCCCGCGGCGTCATTCAACTTGCGTACCCATTATTGAAAGAGACCAGCCTCATGCTGCCGCTAAAACCGCCACAAGCCTGCGAGAACCTCAATGACATTCGAGCGGGCATCGACTTTTTTGACCGCCAGATCCTTGACTCGCTACAAAAACGCCTGCGTTACGTAAAGGCTGCGGCGCAGTTCAAAGCCAACGAACAGGACATTCCAGCACCTGAACGCGTCGCGGCCATGCTTGAGGAGCGGCGACTATGGGCGGTAGAAGCCGAACTTGATGTCGCTTTCGTCGAGAAGCTCTACGAGCAGATTATTCACTGGAATATTCAACAGCAAATCCTGCATTGGCGGGCCACCCGACAACCAACGTACTCGGCGCAGGCCAAGTCATGACGATGGCGGGTGGATGCCTGACGACTTGAGGTCTGCGATTCACGCGGGCTGTCCTTGTTCGAGTGGTGTGTGTTCACAACTATCACCGTAGACCAAGGGCGGCCTTTTCTTCATTTTTTTGTAATCAGATCAGCCTGTTAGCTGTTAATTAAGTGCCATTCAAATCTGTCCCCTTTTTGTTTCGCCATAATGCTGATATCGAATTCTTTGCATTTGACCTTGCCCGTAATTCGATTGGCCGCAGTGTCGGGTAGAGTCACCGTAGCCCCATCTATTCTGCTCTACGCCCCCCGGCACTACCATAGCCCGCGTTAAAAATCCGACTCGCAATTAAATAAAACACAGACACCATCTTCCTTCCCAACCAAGCTGATTGGCTTTTTACTTACGCCACCGTCAACTGAAATCTCAACCATAAGAGTTTGATCCTCAAATGAGCGTAATTCTTCAATTAATTCAGAAATGGTCTTCCCACGTGTAATCCAATCCGGCATCTCAGTTTTTTTCATTTCAATCACCAATACGTTTCATATTCACGTCAAAAGTACCCAGTCTCGTATCTTTCGAGCCAAGCGCTTTAACCGATTTAGCTGCTTTCCATGCTCCTCCGTTATGTCCGTAAAGGTCCCTAGTGATATACAAATTCCCCTGTTTGAAAACAGCCTGCCCATCATGAACTGTTTCGTTGATTTTTTTATACCCCAACGCTTCTGCAGCCTGCTTGGCCTCCTTATTTGTCCTATAGACAGGTTCGGCAAGAGGACGAGGATTTGCCTCGGTGGGCCTGTCCCCCGGCAGCGTACGCCATGAAGCTGGTTATCCAGTCTTCTGCCTCAAGCTCTTTGCATATTCGTTCGGAGAACGATACCCCAGAGCTGAGTGCAGTCGACTGCTGTTGTAAACCCCATGCACATAGCTGGCGATCGATAGCTGTGCCTGTTTTTTGGTGGGGTAGACCCCAAAAGCCTCCTCTCTTTTCAGCGTAGCGAAAAAACTCTCCGCCACTGCGTTATCCCAGCAATTTCCCTTTCGACTCATGCTCTGTTTGAAGTCCTTCTTAGCTAACGCTAGACGGAACTTACTGCTTGCGTACTGACGGCCCTGATCGGAGTGAAATACTGCTCCGCTAGTGCCAGAACAGGCGCTCCAGGCATTCAGAAACGCACTTTCCACCAGGCCATCTGGCATGCGGTCTGACAAGCTGTAGCCCAAGATCTGGCGGGTCTGGATGCTCAACACTACGGCCAGATACAGCCAACCCTCTCTGGTTGGGAGATAGGTGATATCACTGACCCAAGTCGGAGTGGGGTTATCGATGGCAAACTGCCGCGCCACCACATTGTTCGCGACCGGCAAGTAATGGTTGCTGTCAGTGGTACAGGGCCTGAAACCGCGTTTGGACTTGCCGTGAATACCCTCCTCCTGCATCAACCGGCTGACTCGCTTGTGGCCCACTGCATACGATTTCTGGCGTAAGGCTGCGACCAACCTTGGCCGACCGTAGGTGTGTCGACTGGCCGCATAGACGCTGCGCAACTCAATGCGAATCTGAGCGTCAGGATCAGGGCGAGGCTGCCTGTGCGTGTAATCGTAGAAACCTGAAGTTGAGACTTCCATCACCCGGCACAACATACGTACCGGGTATTGAGTCCGTTCAGCAGCGACGAAGGCGTATCTCACCTGGACTCTCTGGCGAAGAATACCGCCGCCTTTTTTAGGATTTCACGCTCCATTTTTAGCTCGGCAACCTCGGCTCGCAGGCGGGCAAGCTCGCTGTCCTCCTTAGTGATGGGCTTGCGCTCGGGCGAGCTCAACGGTTGACCCTTGCGCGTGGCGTTCACCCAGTTATCGAGCGTTTTGACGGACATCTCTAGCTGGCGGGCAGCTTCGGTTCTGCCAACGCTTTCAGCTAACGCAACCGCTTGAGTCTTGAACTCATCGGTGTAGTTACGGCGAGTGGATGGATACATGGCAACCTCCAAGAGAACGATTTAAGTATCGCTTCTTGGCGTCCGTTGTCACGGGACAGGCCCAAGATTTATTTTCCAGAGACTGTTAAGGGGCGAAAAATCATGTTCAAAAAGGGCGTATTGAGCAGCTAGACCGTAGGTCGTCAGGGTGGGTGCAAAAGGGATGCAACTTGACTGCAGAAAGGATGCAAGAAGGCGGCAAAAAGGGTGCAGATTGGGTGCAAAAACACCGGCGCTAAGCCGGCGTCAGATCACATCTAGGCCCCTACAATTAACAAAAGACATTCAAACCACAAGCAGAGATAAAATCACGTATCGGTATATCAAGAAAGCTACTCTCTCCAGCGGAAAGAACATCTTGCAATGTGACGATGCCTTTTTCAAAGTCCAAAGAAACGTCAAAGCAATTAAACTCTAACTCCCTGAACAGAACGCTCTTTGAGCAAATCCGCTCATCAAAGGCATCTTTCAAAATAGAGCGAACGCTGTCGTCCAACTCTTGGGCGACAAATCGTTCTATTATTGTGCCGCCACTGCTCATAACCACTCCTAACTAGTACGGGAATGCAGTCTGAATCACACCATCCCGAACATTTATTTTGATTGTCGATGTTGGAGCGCCTGAGACGTTAGGAAAAAAAGGGGACAGATTTATTTTCCAGAGACTCATTCCTTATATCTGAAAGGACTCGTCAAACCTATAAATAAATCTGCCCCCTTTTTTTCAAAGTTATTGGCAGTTCGCCTGTCGCCTTTGCACAAATTAACTATTAAGAAGGCGCTTTAACTCCTTTTTTGCCAAGTGCCGATTACTTTGTGAGACAGCCTTATCTGTTGACAATCTTTTCAGATCATCCACAAAGGAAGAGGCCTCTTGGACCGAACTGTGCGCGATCCAAGAAATGGCGAGTTTTATCCAATAGTCAGAGTCGTGCTTCAGCCCTATCTCTGCCACACTCATGCAGGGAAAGTCGAGACCTAACGCTTGCCTAACACTTTCAATAGGCATCTCAAGCAATGAGATAATCCGCCTAAAGTCTGACGAACTAACTAGAGGAAGTACAATCTCATTACTTACAAGTTTCCAGCAACCAGACTCATCTCTGTAAATTATGAAATCGCTACCCAAGATAGTTTTTTCAGAATCAGTCATAAATTACATTCCAGGATGATGTTTGACATTGAGATCGTACTGCTTAAGAGTCTGCTCAAATTTAGCTCTGACCTCAGGCGTCCAGTTCTTCCAGTAGTGCCCACTAAATTCATTAGTGATTACCTCCCCGTTGGGCCCTCGCCGAAACATACCACCAACGAGAGTCGACCCATCGGACTTTATTGTCTCTGCCAACTGTTGATGAGGAGAGACTCCAAGGTTATTGGTTGGTTTACCGACAGCAAAAGTATTCGTTTTAGGATCAAAAACAAACTCAATGGAACCGTTTTTTGTGCTAGGAAAATAATTCTGTATAGCCTTAGATGATACCGAACCCGGCTCCAAGCCTAATACTCCAGGTGCAGGGCCTGAACCCTGCCAGCTCGTGGTTGCTTTTGCACCAACTAATCAGCGACTATTTTTTGCAGCAAGCTTGCGACTTCAACTCTAAGTCTTTCATCGTCAAATTCATACTCTTCCCTTGATTCTTTTGGTTCGTACATATCCGCAGCACAAAAGATACTGGACAAGCACTCGCTCAACGAAGGCTCATCAAGCTGAAGGACATTGCTATCCCGCTCAATTTTCCAAAGCTCAATATACGCTTCAGAAAAAATTTCGGCTTTCAGCCTTCCCGCTACATACGATCTTGCAAATTCCAAGATAGTAAGACTCATCGCAGAACTCCATTTTTAATAAAGTTTTCAAACTGCTGAGTTCCCGGTGAGAGCTTAAAGCCCGTCACAAAATTTCCTGACGCATCGAGCACAACAGCGTTGTTGGTAGTCGAATTAAAGAACACTTTGGAGTCTTTTACAAATCCGTATGTGCCTTGCTGAGTCGTAGAAGGGGACCCCATGTGAGTTTTGATTGCAGACTCATACTGAGCAAGAGTTTCAGGATTTTTCTTTGTAGTCACCACACCAAAATCAGAAGCATGCTTGAATTTTTTATCGAGCTGCTTCTGGGTAACGCTAGTTAATGACTCAGCAACGCTATTACCTTTTGCACCGTTCTCCTCACTGTACATGTTTCCCGGATCAAGTCGATGCTCCGGCGTCACATACTTGCCATCATCCTGTCGCCCGTCCAGCGGCGTCCCACCGGTATGAACCGTCGGAGCAACCACACTGCCATCACCAAATCCGCCACTGCTCGGATGCACGGCGATGTCAGTCAGGATCGGATTGACCAGACTGCGATTGCTAGGATCAAGCAGGTGGATCGGGAATGCCGTACCGACAATCACATCCCAGATCAGTATGCTGCTTTTCATGCTTTGCGCAGCATTCTCTCCAGTTTTGGCTGCTGCCTCAACCATGGAGTTTGCCGCAATACGCAAGTTTTCCTGAGTGGTTGGGTTAGCTGCAACTAACGCGCCTCCTATGGCTGTGATGCCCGCCATAGCGAGAGGTATCGCCGGTAAGAAGTTATTTTCTCCATGACCGCTTTTATTCAAGCTCGTTAGCAACGTCAACACTTGCTGAGCTTTTTGCGGGTCGTCTCCTGCTATCTGAGTGATCTTATCTGCCAGTGCTTGAGTTTCAGGAGAGTGGTCGTTATTTGTGATATTGCCAAGCACTCGGTTGACGATAGCGGACCGTTCGTCTACGTGGCGACTACCTAGCTGCCTAAAAGCAGCCTTGCCTTCCATCATGCGGCCAACCCAATCAGGGTTTGTGCCTTGCGCAATCTCCGAACCAGCGCCGAGCAGGTCCACCATCTGGAAAATCGTCTCTTCGGTTCTGTCACCTAACTTGGCGGCGTCGGTTTTCCATTGTTCTAATGTTGCCTTTGGGGATGTCACCGCTTTCAACGAAGAGTCAGTTACATACAGATCCGTACGTTTTTCCTGGTCCTTGGTAACTTCGTAAGCCTTATCAACATCGCGATTGAGCCCCGTCACTGCAGATGTAGCATCGCCCACATCCCGCACAACGATCTCACCCGCGCCCACTGTCGCGCGGACTGATTGCTCGCGGTCCTTATCGTACTTCCAGCCAGTAACACTCCACCCCGTCTGCCCCGTCTTGCCTTTACCGACCTGGCTCGGATCCTGGGTAGTGCTTTCACCGTTTTTATAGGTGCCACCGACGTTCAAGTAATACCCTTGCTCTTTATCTTCTCCAGAGATGTCTCTGAACCCCAGCGTGCCGGTGTCCAGTTTCAAGTTGCCATTGTCCGAAGCGATTAAAGCGCCATCGAGTTGTGTGTGCTTCTCCGTACGGATATCCAGCTTGTCGCTGGCGGTGATCCGCGTCTGGTCTTCGACCCAATTGGTTTTTCCAGAGGTCTGACCGTAACCAACCGAACCGCTGACACCGGCGCCCGGCCCGATGGTGACGGTGACACTTACATCAAATTCTTTGCCTTTGACTTTGCCGGTGTCTGGGACAGAAGAAACATTCAGGTCACCGCCGACCCGGCCAATGACTTTATCTCCCCGTAAGTCGGCACCTGCGACCTGGGTATCGCGGCCGCTCTCGAAGCCCAAACGATCTGCAGCATAGAGATAGGCATCCTGTTGACGCTGCCCTTCCCGGTCCAGGTTCCCTTTGCCCATGCTGACGCTGGCATAAACGCCGACCCCCTCATTACCAAAGGTAAACCCGACTTCGCCACCACCACTGTTTCTATTACTGTCGCTTGAACTGTCGTTCTGCGCAGCACGGATGCTCAAGTCGTTTCCTGCCTTGAGATCGATGTCGCGACCAGCCTTGGCTTGCGTACCTACCAGGCTCAGGTCATTGCTCGCGTTCAGGTTAATATCGCGCCCGGCCTGAGCTGTCGTGACGGTAGAAGTACCGTTACTACCCTTCTCACTAGCAACGCCATGGCTCCCACCTACGCCTAACTTTATGCCACCACTGGTACCGCCATGGATGCCACCCCAGCTCTGACTCTCACTGTCATTTTGGTTAATGCTGCCCTTCGCTACATCAAGCGAAACATCCCGACCTTTGATGTTGATATCACGGCTGGCATTCAACTGGCCGCCGCTGATGGCCACATCATTCCCGGCGACCAAGTTGAGATCTTTACCGGCCTTCAGGGTCGATGAGCGATTGGTCTCTTCAATCAGCTGCGTGCTGGTGCTGTGCTTGCTATTGCCGAATTTTACGTCCCCAGTAGGACCAGCAAGGAATTGGCCGACTGCATCAACACCTTTCAGCGTACTGGAGCCCTTGCTGATGTTGTCCTCTCCCTTCCCGGCCCCGCTCACCGCATCCTTGGTGTTGCCATAGTTGTGGTTGATAGCCACACTCAACCCGTTACGCTCCGTCTCCCGCTGCTGCTCCATCAGCAAACGCTCACGCGCCGCATCGATGTTGATATCCCGCCCGGCCGTCAGCTCAGCATCATTGGCAGCCGATATATCCGACCCACGCTGGTTGATATCGCGCTTGGCATTGATCGCCAAATCTTGCCCTGCATTGATCTGGCTGGCGGCTGCTGTTTGCTGCTCAAGTCTATTTTTCTCTGCACTTTTATCAGCGCCCACAAACAAGGTCACACCATTGGCGTCACTCGATACGCCAATACCGGTCTGTTTGCTTTTTTGCCAATCGCGCTCACTGGTACTGCTTTGGGCCGCAAGTACATTGACATCGCGCCCCGCATTGAGACTGACATCACGCCCGGCGCTGACCCCACTGCCCACCAAGTTAATATCTCGCTCGGCGTGCAAGTTCGCATCACGATCCGCGGACACCTGGCTCCCCACGCTGGTGCTGCTTTGGGCTTCCTGACCAGCTTTTTTGGCCGAGGAGATCGCAATAAACCCACCGGAGATCGTGCCGGTTTTCTTCTCGTATTTTTCACTACGGCTATAGGCGGTGTCGTTAGCAGAGACGAGGTTGATATCGCCCGTTTCCTTGACCAGTCCAGACCTCAACTCGACATCATTTTCTGCACTTATCTCACTGGCCCGCACCCGTACATCATTACCCGCCGCCACCACAACATCATTGCCCGCCTCCAACTCACTGCCCACTTGGCTGGCAGTGGTCTTCAACTGGCTCTTGCCGCTTTTGGACAGCCCCAGGAATCCAGACTTGGTCTTCTTGCTGTAAGAGCCATGCTCCTCGACACCCGACAGCACCGCGATGTCACCGGTGGCACCCAGCAACATGTCGCCACCCGCCTTCAACTGGCTGCCGATCACGGTGACGTCACGCCCGGCGTCGATGCTCATCCCGCCACCAGTCTTCTTGGTGGCATTGATGGTCAGGTCTTTGCCGGCTTCGACGACCGAGGCCACGTTGGTGCTGTCATAACTTTCCCGCTGTTGGCTTTTGCTGCGTCCGAACGAGCCCTTGCTCTTTTTCGAGTAGAACGAGGCGTCTTCGTCCAGTGCCGACAGGATGCTCACATCGCGCTGTGCATCGAGGGCCACGTTGCCGCCGCCGGCGATTCGGCTGGCGGTGAATTCCAGGTCTTTACCGGCATTGAGCGACACGTCGCCGCCGGCCGTCAGCACGCTGGAAACCTGACTGATGTGGTCCTTGGACTGGGTGACCTTCTTGGACTTGCTGGAGGAATGCTGTTCGTCGGCAGCCGACGAAATACTCAGGTTCTCAGTCGTCGTGATGCTCAAGTCGCGCTTGGCGTCGATACGGCTGGCAATGGCGCTGAAGTCTCGCCCTGCCGATACCTTGAGGTCGCGGCCGGCCTCCACACTGGCGCCGTTTTGCGTCACGGTTTCGGTACGCAGGCGGTTGCCCAGGTCCAAACCATTGCGTTGCTCAACGGCATCGATGTGCACATCGCGGCCAGCGACCAATGTGGTGTCACGCCCGCTTTGCAGCACGCCACCGGTATTGGCGATGTCACGGCCTGCATTCATCGTCAGGTCATTAGCTGCCTCGATGCGTGACGCACTGTCGAGATAGTCGCGGCGCTCAGCGGTACCGTTGCCGGTACGGGTTACTGCACGGTCGTTGATCACATCACCCTTGATCGCCGTCAGCGTGACATCGCGTCCGGCGATGATGCCGCCGGACTTGTTGACGATGTTGTTACCCGCCAGCAGGTCGAGGCGGTTGCCGGCTTCGATCAAGCCGCTGTTGATCAGGTCATTGCCCGCTTTGGCGGACAGGTTGTTGGTGGCACGCAGGGTCCCGGCGTTCTCCAGGTTTTCGCCGGCGATCAGGTTAAGGTCGTTGCCTGCGATCAATGCGCCATTGGGTGCAAGACGATTGTCGGCCTGGGCCATGTACAGCACCGGCACCAGCACCTTTTCACCGTTCACTTCGTGCTGTTCGAGCCAGACGATGTCATGGGTCAGCGCCGCGACCTGTTGCGAGGTCAAGGTAACGCCCACTGCCAGGTTCAGTTGCTGCTTGCTCTGGATCGCATTGTCCATCAGGTACTTGAACAGCTTTTCGTCGGTGTTCTGGCCGTCGATAAAACGCTGCCCTGTGCGCGCTTGCACGGCCTGCTGGATCAAGCGTTGCTCATAGAGCCCGTCGCCCAGGCGCTTGGCACTTTCGTCCGGGTTGTAACCCAGCCCTGCGAGCAAGTAGTCGGAGCTCATGAACTGCTTGAGGTCCGTGAGCACCGGGTTGGTTTCGATCAGGTATTTATGTGGTTGCGACTTTGGCGCGGTAGGCGTGAAGCCTTGCACGCGGTTGATGGTCTGGCTGGCGACCGGAGTGGTTTGCGCCAGCGCATTGACCGGCTGGGCAATCACCTCCGCGACCTGGGTTGGGCTGCTGCCCGCACCTTGTGCGACGGGTGTGTTCACCACCGGCTGCACGCCTGGCATAACCGGCGTCACGCCAGGGATGTTCAACGTCGGCCGAGCGGGCTCGCCCGGAGTGGCGACCTGAACGTGGGTGTCCCTTTGGGTCAGCGCCAGGTCTGGCTGATCCGCAGGCCCTGTGACCTTCGCCACTGGCGGCGTTGAACCGCTGGACGGATCTTGGGCGTTGATACCGTCGCCCCGGGCGATTTCACCTGGGGTGATCTGGCTGGGCGTCCAGCCACTGCCGTTGGCCACATCGCCGGCCCCGGCAACGTTAAGTGTTCTGGTGGTGGCGGTGACACCACTGACCTGACGTGCAGTGAAGTCCACCTGACGAGTAGCTGCGCCCTGTTGAGTGACGCTTTTGAAATCGAAGGTGCGCGTTTCAAGCGCCGTCTGTGCATCCTGGCGTTGAGCCAGGCCGAGGGTCGCACCGCCCATGGTCCAGCTTTGTGGGCCACTGGTGGCTTGGGTGGCCTGGGTATCCTCCCCCGCCCGGCTACTGAGGCGGAACAGTCCGTGAGTGCCCGTGGGCAAGGTGAACCCGCGTAGCGTCAAGGGGTTGACTTGTTGTTGGGCCAAGTCCGGTGGCAGCTGTGGCGCGAGTTGCACGACCACCGTTGTCGGGGCGCTGGCAACACCCGTGTCCTCATTGCGCGCAGCGCGCCCGGCCAAGGCGGTAAAGGATGTCTCGATGCTGTTGATTAAGGATTTGGTGGCCGTGATGTTCACGGTACCGGCTGCCTGGATGATCGCGGGTGCCAATGACGCGCCAGCGGTCGATACCAAGGTATCGCCAATCAGCCTGAAGGCTGACAACGCACTGACCGGCAGGTTTTTGGGTCCGGGCTGAGCGTTGTAGGGGTCCATGATGTTACGTTTGAAACGCCAGTAAGTACCATTGGATGATTCCATCCGCCAAGTCCGGGTACGCGTTCCGGAGCCAGACGCTGCTCCTTTGTTAGTCAGCGTATCAGCGTTGATATTCATGTCCGCGCCGGAAGCGATGACACTGTATTCATTGAGCACATTATTTGCGGCGACATCCATACGGCCGCCCGCCTGGATAGTCGAAGCAGCCGATGTTTTCAGCAGCTCACTTTGATAGTTCTCGGTACCAATAAAATCGACGACAAAACTGCCCCCGCTACAGTCCCAGCAGATATTTGTAAGCGACCCGCCACTACCGGGTGTTTCTTTGGTCGAAAATTCATCCCGACGGTTAGTCAGGCTGGCAACCTTGAGGGACATGTCTCGGCTGGACTCAATGCTCCCCGATATGTTCTCCAGGCTGACCGCCTTACTCGTACCATCAAGACCGCTTACATCCAGGCGCCCTAGGCTGTAGATATCACCGTACTGGTTCGTGATTGCGTTGCTATGCAAGGTCATGTCGTTGCCGCTGAACAACAAACCATGATCGTTCAACAAGGCGGCACCGGTGACTGTCACATTTTGTGCGCCACCCAATGTCCCGTAGTTGTTCAGCGTACCTGCCGAGAGTTCGAGGTTGGTCGCAGAGGTCAGCCGTCCATAGTTGTTCAATTGACTATCAACGTTGACGTGGGTATCGCCACCGCCAGTAATTTTGGCGCTATTGCTCAGATCCAACTGACTCGCATGCAGGTTGAGCCCCCGCTGACTGGTGACTCGTCCATTACCGCTATAAGCGCCCGCGAGGTCGATATTTAAACTGCCATCACTGGCAATCAATCCGTTATTCACCCAACTGCCACCCTTACCTTCCAGGTGCGTCGAAGCCAGCAATTGCCCGGTTTCCGTCTGGGTAAAGTGATTGACGTTGACGTTCAATCGCCCTGCCTGAATGACACTGGTGTTGGTCCAGGTATCCGCGTTCAGAGTCAGGCCACCACGAGTTACAACAGTGCCGCCCGCGCCGGTTACGTTGGGCAACGAGATGTCGAATGTGCCCTCACCCACATGCAGCAATTGGCCGCCGTTGTTCTGGAAGCTGGCGGCCGCCAGGGTCAGGTCCTGGTTGGCGGTTTCCACGGCGCCGTTACGGTTGTCGAACACGCTGCCGATCTGGAACTCTGTCTTGCCGGCGCGTCCCAGGGCGCGCAACTTGCCGCCCTGGTTATCGATGGCGTTGGCGGCCACGGTCAGGTTGTTGGTGCTTTCGATCAGGCCGTTGTGGTTGGTCAGTTGGCCATCGAGGCCAAGCGCGATCTGGTCACCGGCAATCTGGCCGGCGCTGTTTTCCAGGGCGCTGCCATTGATGCGCATCAGGCCCTTGGCATACAACGCGCCCTGCTGGTTATTGAGGGTGGCAACCGTCAGCCATGCATCGCTGGTTTGCGCGCCGAGATAGCCGCCCTGATTATCGAATTGACCGGCATTGAGTAGAAGGCGCTGGCCTTGAATCAAGCCGCCCTTGGGGCTGCCATTGAGGTCATGGCCATTGCGAAGCACTCCCACCACACCGGCTTCAATGGCGCCCTTGAGACTGGCGAGCACACCGCTACGGTTGTCGAGGTTCCCGGCCTTGAGGTGCACGTCACCGGTCTGGCTGATGATATTGCCGCCTTGGTTGTCGAGATCGCCATTGACCTCGACACGCAGGCCGTTCTGCCCCTGCAACTTGCCCTGCGCGTTCGTCAGGCCAAAGGCGTTGATGCGCAGGTCGCCGTCCTGGCTGTAGATCAAACCGTCAGCGTTGTTTTGAACGATGGCGCTGGCATCGATGGCCAGCGGACCTTTGGCCGCGACGGTGCCGCCTTGGCTGTTGTTCAGGCCGCCCATGGCCAATGACAGGCGTCCCTGGCTGGCCAGTTGGCCGCCTCGGTTATCCACCTCGATGGCGCGCTGGAGTACCAACGACCCAGTGCCTGCGATCTTGCCGTTGACGTTGCCAAGGTTGCCTTGCAGGTTGAGCACCAGATGGTCGTTACCCATCAGCGAGCCACCGGTGTTGAGCAAGTTGCCACCCAGGAAGTTCAGGTTGCGCAGGGCCGTGATATTACCGGCACTGTTGTCGAGGTCGGCCGCGCTCAGATCCAGCGTCGAGCCGCTGTCGATCAACCCACCTTGGGTGTTGTTCAATGCGCCAATCACGTTCAAGGTCTGCTGCGCGCCGCTGGAGATAACACCTTTGTTGCTGTTATCCAGGCTCGCGGCGCTGACACTCAACTGCCCTTGGCTGGCCAACGCCCCTTCGCCACTGTTGAGCAAGCTGCCACTGAGGCGCACGTCAAGGTCGCCGTTGCGACTGGACAGCGTGCCTTTGTCACGGTTATTCAAGTGAGTGCCGATCAGGTTGAGGCCCTGCCAACCCGATATCAGGCCGCCGCGGTTAACCACGTCGCCTGCATTGAGCGTGAGTAACTGTTGGCTGATAAGCGTGCCGGCGCTGTTGTCCAGGCTGCGCCCCGTCAAGCTAAGTGCATTTTGGCTGGACAGTTCGCCGCCCTGGTTTTGCAGGTCGCGTAGGCGTTTTAAGGTCAACGGGCCTTTGGCAAAGATCAGGCCCTTGCGGTTATCCAGATCACCGTTTGCCAAGTCGACGCTCAGGCGCTGCTCACCTATCAACCTGCCGCCACGCAAGGCCATGGACGTGAGCGTGAGGTCCATATCACCCTTGGCCGATACCTCGCCGGCGTCACTGGCGTCTAAACTCAGGGCATTGAGTTCCAGGCTGCCCTGGCTGTTGATCAGGCCTTTGGCGCTGTTGTCCACGGCCAACGCATTGAGCGTCAGCGCGCTGGTACCCAGCAGGCTGCCGCCCTGGTTATTGAAGTTGCCCGCGTTGACTGTCAATGCCTGCGCGGCGTTGATCAAACCATGTTGCCCGTTGTTCAGCAGCCCAGTGCTGGTCAATTCAAGGCCACCACGGCTGGTGAGCGTACCGCCGCTGTTATCGACCACGGCCACTTGCGCACTCAGGCTTGCACCTGCAACCAAACCCTTGATGTTAGTGAGTACCTGGTCGATACGCAGTGTCAGGCCCTGGTTGCTGAGCAGGCGACCACCGCGGTTATTCAGGTTGCGCGCCACGATATTGAAGGCCTGGCCACTGGAGATTTCACCGGCCTGGTTGTTCACACCATTGAGATGGTTGAGCACCAGCGGCCCGGTCGCGTTGATGAGGCCCTGCTGGTTGTTGAGCTGGCCATTGTTCAGGTCCAGGGTCAGGCCCGCGTTGCTGAACAGCTTGCCACCTTGTTGATCAAGCCCATCGACGCTGGCCGTCAGGGCCTGGGCACTGCCGATGTTGCCGGCGCTGTTGTTCAGTAGCCCAGCCTTCAGCTCCAAGGTGTCGCCACTGGTGAGACGGCCCCCAGTGTTATCCAGCGCGCCAGTGGTTACACTGACCGCCCCTTTGCCACTGAGCACGCCCTTCTGGTTCCCCAGGCTAGCGCTGCGCAGTTGCAGCGTGCTGTCAGTCACGAGCTCACCGCCCTCGTTGTCCAGAGCCCCCTGCGAACCCAGCACCAACGCGTCGGCGCTGGAAATCCGCCCCTGACGGTTGACTACGCTCGCCGCATCGACGCGCAGGCGCCCTTCACTGTTGAGCACGCCTTGAGTGTTATTCAGCTCCCCTTTCAGCTCAAGTTGCAGAAGCTGCTGGGCGAGCAGTTTGCCGTTGCTGTTGTCCAGGTCCTGAGCGCTCAGCATCAGCCGCTGAGTGTTGAGCTGGCCTTGGTTGCGATTAAGCAGCTGGGTGAGCGTAAGGTTCAAGGATTGCCCGGCCAGCACACGACCCGCATCGCTGTTATCCAAGGTGTGCCCTGTAACGGTCAGGTCGGCGTTGGTCGATAGTTCGCCACCACGGTTGTCGACCCGATCGACCAGCAGTTTCACCGCCTTATCGGCGCCAACCAGGCCTTTGCGGTTGTCCAGGACCGCACCACGCACATCCACGGCTGTGGTGCTGATGAGTTGACCGCCGCGGTTATCGACCTGATCGATATCAACCGTCACCAAGGCTTTGCCCGATACATCACCGTCACGGTTGTCGAGTCGAGCGGAAGACAGCCGCATGGCGCCGTCGGCAATCAGCGTTCCGCGCTGGTTATCCAGCGCCTGGGTGGCAGAGACGTCCATGACGCCACGACTGTTGAGCAAACCATCAGTGTTGTCCAAGCGAGCACTGTTGGCGTTGAGGGCGGCTGCGCTGATCGCACCTTTGGCGTTGCCCAAAGCGTCTTGAATCTGCAGGATCAGGCCCTGGTTACTGATCAGCTTGCCACCGCCGTTATCCAGGTTGCGAGCCGCCAGCACGAAGGCTTGCTGGCTGGAAATTTCGCCGCGCTGGTTATTGATATCAGCCAGGTTTTTCAACATCAGCAGCGGACTATTGATCAGGCCACCCACGTTGCTCAGTCGGCCGTGGTTCAGGTCCAGGTCGAGCTGGGTGTTGCTGAACAGTTCACCGCCCTGTTGATTCAGGCCGTTGATCGCGGCGGTAAGATTTTTCCTGCTGGCGATACGTCCGCTGTTGGCCACCTGGGTGGCTGCCAGGTCCAGGCGATCAGCGCTGGTGATACGGCCATTGTTGTTCAGCGTGCCGGTGGCCAGGGTCAGCGCGCCACGGCTGTTGAGCAGGCCTTTGGGGCCGTTGTCCAGGCTCGCGCTGGTGAGCGTCAGGGCGGCATCGGTCTCCATGACGCCGCCCTGGTTGGTGATAGCACCGCTGGCAGCAAGTGTGAGCGCACCCGCCGAAGAGACGGCACCCGCGTCGTTGTTGAGCGTCGCGCTGCTCACCTGCAGGGTACCTTCGCTGCTGATTTTGCCCAGCTGGTTATCCAGCCGACCATCCAGTTCAGTGCCGGGAATGGCGACCAGCGACATGCTCAGCGATTGCTGGCCCGCGAAAGTGCCTTGGCCGTTATCCAGGCGCGCGCCGTTGAAGCGGTTGTCCCGGGCGAAAATCATCCCTTGGGCCTGGTTGATCACATGGGCCACGGCCAGTTGCAATGCGGTACCGGCGATCAGTTTGCCCGCGCTGTTATCCAGGTGCTGCGCCTTGAAGTCGATGCTGCTCTGGCTGGAAATCTCGCCCGCACGGTTATCAATGGCGTCGACCGTCAGTTTCAGCGCTTTTGTGGCGCCTACCAGGCCGCCATCGCGATTGTCCAGGGAGGCCCCGCTCAAGCTCAGCTCGTCCTGGGCAACCAGTTCACCGCCCTGTTGGGCCAGTACACCGATAGTTGCCTGTAGATCCGCCTGGCTGGCGATTCGGCCAGCCGCGTTTTGCACATTATCGGCAGTCAGTCGCAGGGGCCCTGCTGCACTCACCAGCCCCTTCTGATTACGCAATTGTTGTCCGGAGAAGCTCAGGGCCGCTTTGCTGCTGAGCGAACCTTGCTGATTGTCCAACTCACCCACATTGAGCTGAAGGTCCTTCTGGGCAAGGATCACACCACCACGGTTGTCGACGTTGGCGCTGTGCAGCGTCAACAGGTCCTGCCCGGTCAGCCGCCCTTCGCGGTTATCCAGACGACCGGCACGCAGTTCCATCGCGCCTTTGGCCAACACTTGCCCTTTGGCCTGATTGTCCAGTAACCCATCAATCGTGGCCTTGAGTTGGCCGTCGCTGCCCAGTTTCCCGGCCTGGCGGTTATCCAGACTGGCGGCCTGCACGTTCAACGAGGTGCCGGCCCCGAGCGTGCCGGCCTGATTATTCAGCGCGCCCTTGACCTTCACATCCAGGCTGACATCACCGAGCACCTGCCCGGCAGTGTTATCCAAACTGGCCGCCTTCAGCTGCGTGTGGCCTGCGCTGACGATTTCGCCCTGGTCGTTAAGCAGGTCCTCATTGACCACCAGGCGCGCATCCAGAGCGCTGCTGACCTTGCCTTCACGGTTGTCCAGGCGCGAGGCACCCAGCTCGACACCGGCGGCTGAAATCAGCCCTTTGACGTTAAGCAACGCCTGTTCGATTTTGAGGGTCAAGCCTTGGTCGCTGAGTAAGTTGCCGCCGCTGTTGTCCAGGGTGTCGGCACGCAAGGCAAAGGCCTTGGCGCTGGAAATTTCACCGTTACGGTTGTCGACGCTTTTGAGGTTTTTGAGCAACAACTGCCCTGGCGCGTTGATAAAGCCATCGGCGTTATTCAAGTGCCCCTGGTTCATGTCCAGGGTCAGTTCGCTGTTGCTGTAAAACTCACCGGCTCCACGCTGGTCGAGGCTGGTGAGGCTGGCGTTGAGCGCCTGCCCACTGGCGATACGCCCCTCGAAACGGTTATCTACGTCGGTGGCTGCGAGGTTGAGGCGGTCAGCGCTGGTGACACGGCCTTGATGCTGGTTAAGCAATACGCCTGTGGTCAGTTGCAGCGCACCGTCAGCCACAATGCGCCCTTGGCTGTTGTCGACACTGCCTGCATTTACCGTCGCCGTATCAGCGCTGAGCACTTCGCCGTTCTGATTGGCAAGGGCATTGGCGGCGCTCAACAGTAACGCCCCGCCGCTGCTGATACGCCCGCCGTTGTTGCCAAAGCTGGCGCTGCGCAGTTGCAAGGCGGCGTCGCTGCGCATGACGCCTTGGCTGTTGTCAGCCTGCCCGGCCAGGGTCACGTCCAGGTTGCGTTTGGCGTAGACACTGCCTTGGGCGCTGTTATCCAGGCTGGTTGCCTTGAGGTTGGCATCCTGCTGCGCAGAAATCAGGCCCTTGAGCTGGTTGTTCAGCCTGTCGAGCGTCAGCTGGAGCGTACTATTGGCCAGTACGCGACCGGCATTGCTGTTGTCCAGCTCACGGCCCATCATCGTCAGTTCGGTAACGCTGGAAACTTCACCCCCTCGGTTGTCCAGCTTGCCGATGGACAGGTTCATGGCTTTACCCGAATTGAGCAACCCGGCCTGACGGTTATCCAACTGATCGCCCGTGACCTGCAACTGCCCGACCGAGGTGATGCTGCCGCCGCGGTTATCCACACTCCCCACCACCAGGTGCGCGTCACCCTTGCTGGTCAGACGGCCCTTGGACTGGTTGTCCAGGCTGGCAGCATTGACCGTCAGCATCTGACCGGCAGCTAGCGTGCCTTTGTCATTGTTGACCGCGCCGTGGCTGGTCAAGGTCAAGCGGTTATCGCCCTGGATGCGCCCTTGACTGTTGTTCAGCGCAGCCACTTCGACTGTCGAGTGCTGACCCAGCAATTCACCGTTGCGATTGTCCAGCACACCTTCTACGCCGAGGTTCAGGTCGGAAACGGCACTCAGTTTGCCGCTCTGGTTGCCCAGGCTGGCGCTGCTGACCTGCAAGGCTGCCGCGGAAATCAGGCCACGGGTGTTATCCAGTGCCTGGGCGATTCGCAGGGTCAAGGCTTGTTGGCTGAGTATCTTGCCGCCCGTCGTATTCAAGGCAGTCGCCGCCAGCTCAAAGGCGCGCACACTGGAAATTTCACCGCCCTGGTTATCAACGCTGCCCAGTTGCTTGAGCAGCAATTGCCCCGGCGCGTTGATCAAACCACCGTTATTGTTTAGGTAACCACCTTGCATATCCAGGCTTGCATCGGCTTGGCTTGCGACATGCCCGTTACGGCTGTTGTCCAGTGCAGTAACGGTCATCCCCAACTGAGTGGCACTGCGCAGGTCTCCGCCTTGGTTGCTCAGGTTGCCCGTTGCAATCTTCAGCTCGCCAGCACTCGATAGCGTTGCGTCATCGTTGGTTAAACCACCGGCATTGATGGTCAGGCGAGCATCGCTGCGCAGCGTGCCTTGGGCGTTGTTCAACTGACCGCCAACATCGACGCCCAGTTGGTGTTTGGCGTACAGGCTACCGCCCGCGCGGTTATCGATGCCTTGTGCACTGATCTGTACCTGCTCAGCGGCAATACGACCGTTGAGCGAGTTGTTCAAGTCAGCAACGTTCACCTGCAAGTCAGTGCCGGCGCTCACCAGCCCCGCTTGGTTGAGCATATTCGCGGCTATACGCGCCGTCAGCGACGCATCGCTGGTCAGGGTGCCCTGACGGTTATCCAGGCTGGCGCTGTTGACGGTCACGCTTTGCCCGGCGGCCAATGTGCCTGCCTGGTTGCTGATCGCGCCACCCGCTTGGAGCACCAGCGTTCCATCACCCTGCACTAGGCCCTGGTCGTTATTGAGCGTCCCAACCCCAAGCACCAGGTGCTTGCCTAGCACCTTCGCGCTGCGGTTATCCAGCTCGCCATCGACTTGCAGGTTGAGGCCCTCCACCGCAGCGAGTCGACCGGCCTGGTTAATCAGTGTGCCCGCACGTACCTCCAGGGCCTTGGCGGTTAACCCACCTTTGGTATTGTCCAGGGCGCGGGCAATGCGCACGCTCAAGGCTTGCTCGCTGAGCAACTTGCCGGCGCTGTTATTGAGTTGATCCGCATTCAGATCGAAGGCTTGGGTGCTGGAGATTTCGCCGCCCTGGTTATCGACGCTGTTCAGTTGAGTCAGCAACAACTGGCCTGGGGAGTTGATCAAGCCGCCTTGGTTGTTGAGGTGACCCCGATTGAGGTTCAGGCTCAAATCGCCTTGGCTGAAGAGTTGGCCGCCATTGCTGTTGTCCAGGTGACCTACGGTCAACTGTGCGCCTGAATCGGCACTGAAACTTCCGCTTTGATTGGCGAGCAAACCACCCACCCGGGCGTTAAGCCGATCACGGCTGTGAACTCGACCGCGTTGGTCGTTGAGCAAACTGGCAACGTCAATATCCAGGCCGCTGGCTGCAATCTGACCGGCACCATTGTTCAGTGCCTGGGCGATACGCAAGCCCAAGGCTTGATCACTGAGCAGCTTGCCAGCGCGGTTGTCGAGGCTGTTCGCCGCGACGCTAAACCCACGGGCACTGGAAATCTCGCCACTGCGGTTGTCGACGCTATTGAGATTATTCAGCGCCAGCTGGCCACTGGCATTGATCAAACCTGCATCGTGGTTGTCGAGGTGGCCGTTGCTCAGGTCCAGGGTTAGGTCGCTATTGCTGTAAATGCGCCCTTGGTCATGCTGGTCGAGGCTGGTGACACGGGCATTGAGAGCCTTGGCGCTGTAGATTGATCCACCTTGGCTGTTATTGACCGGGCCGGCCGCCAGTTCAAGGGCGCCACCACTGGCGAGCACGCCATGTTGTTGGTTATTGAAGTTCCCGGCATTGACCTGTGCAGCGGCCCCCGATTCGATGCGGCCCTGCTGCTGATTATCCAACGTGCCGGCGATATTCAGCCCCAGCTCGCCCTGGCTGGTGAGGATGCCTGACTGGCTATTATCCAGTTGCCCCGCGTTGACCCGCACCATCTGCCCGGCCACCAGGCGACCGTTTTGATTGTTCACCGCCGCGCTGGCATTCAAGCGCAGCGCCTGGCCCGCAGATATCAGGCCGGCGACGTTGTCCAGGCTGTCGACCTGCAAGGTGACGTCAGCAAGGCTTGAGAGCTCGCCCTTGCGATTGACCAACTGCCCGATGCGGCCACTGAGCCCTCGGTCGCCCACCACCAGGCCTGCGTCAGTATTGAGCAACTGCCCGGCATTGAGCTCAAGGCGTGCGGCGCTCAACACGCGGCCTTGCTGTTGGTTATCTAGCGTTTGGGCACTCACTTTGAGCTGGTTCTGCGCGCTAAGGGTGCCGCTGCGGTTGTCGACAGTGCCATCCACATTCACGGCTAGGTCACGACTGGCGATGACGGTCTTGCCGTTGTTATTCAACTGGGCGGCAGTGACGTGGATATCGCCCTGAGCATTGCGCGTCTGATCAGCGTTGACACCCGCTTCGATGACGCCGTTGTTGGTCAACACCCCACC
Source organism: Pseudomonas sp. CCI1.1 (assembly GCF_034348165.1). Classification (NCBI taxonomy): domain Bacteria; kingdom Pseudomonadati; phylum Pseudomonadota; class Gammaproteobacteria; order Pseudomonadales; family Pseudomonadaceae; genus Pseudomonas; species Pseudomonas sp. CCI1.1. The sequence continues at coordinate 941,825 of NZ_CP133780.1, read as the reverse complement.
GCTTTGCAGCGCCACGCGATCACGCGCAGCCAGGCTTTTTTGATTGAGCAGGTCGCCTTGCGTCTTCATCTCAAGCACACTGCCCGCCGCGACCACGCCCTGGGCTTCAACGCTGCGGGCCTTCACGTCAATGGCGCCGGCCGCCGTTGTCTGGCCCATGACCACATGGCCACCGGCATCAATCTGAATATCACCGCCAGCGACCATGTCCCCCGACAACTTCACGCCGACACCCGCCTCGGTCCCCACCAGCTTGACTGCGCCCACATACATGCCGCCCAGTGCCGACGAGTCAATCGCCAGATCCGGCGCCTGGCTGCCATCCGCTGCCCGCGCCGTGGCATTCAGGGTGCGAGCGTCGACGTCGTTACGACCGGCGACGATGGTGAGTTTTTTCGCTTGGATCTGCGCGTTGATGGTGGCGGCGCGGGTGATGATTTCGAACTGGTCGACGTTGCTGGCATTCAGGCCGGCGCCTTCGATAGCCACACTGCCCTGGTCCACTTGGTAACGATTGATCTGGCCGTTTTCAATCACGGCTTTACCGGTGGTGAGCGTCGCTTGCGGGGTGTTGATAAAGCCGCAACCGTTACAGCTGATGCCATACGGGTTGGCAACGATCACATGGGCCGACTGCCCGGCCACTTCGGTGTAGCCGCGCAGTTGGCTGGGGCTGCCGCCGTTGACTTCGTTGAGAATGATATTGGCCGCGGTGCCGTGGAGGTTGGGGTTGCCGACAATGATGCCGCCCAGTTGGGTGGACTGGGTACGGTCGGTGGCGTTATTGAGGATGACCCCGTTGGCGCCAACGTTGTAGTCATGAAATTGGTTGTGCGAGAGGCCGTTGGCGTTCGGCGTGGCGATGTTGACGATGGGCACGCCATTGCCCGCTTGTCCGAGCGAAGTACCTGGAGCATTCACCACAATGCCGTCTGCCTGGGCCAGCAACGGGTGCCAGAACATGGCGTTGGCCAAAATCAATGCCAACCCACGTTTAGGCAGCCCCAGGAAATGGGCGCGGCTTTTTACGGCAGCAGAAGGCTGGCGCGCGAGGAATGCGTACTGGCGAACGTCCATGTCATGTCTCGAAGCCCGAAGGCGGTCAAAAATTTAAAGGAAAAAGTCCAGACGGAAATAGATCGGCGCTTCACGGTCCGTGATCGCTTCCGGTCGTTCCAAAGAGTGTGCAAAGGTCACGCTGGCCGCGACGTTCTTGCCGCGCGCAAACAACTCCACCGAGTTGCTGCTCATGCGCCCATGCTGCTCGGCGTTGTAGCGGCCATGGCTGATGACGCCCTGGTCGTAGCCCAGGCTGGTGCCGTATTCAGTGAGCACCGGCTGCATCCAGGCCCAAGTCACCGGCCGACTCCAGCGCAGGTCGTTGCGCCAGTAGCCGCCGCTGTCGCCGGCAAGCATTTGGTCTTTGTAGCCACGAATCGACGACTGCCCGCCGAGGCTCATGCGCTGTGGGCTGAACAACACGTCTTCGCTGTGCTGACCGGTCATCAAACTGCTGAAACTGAGGGACTCACCCCACAGTTTGAATGGATACAGATAGCTCACCGTGGCGGTGTACTTGCGGTAGCGCGCATCCGGCTGCCCAGGCTTTGGATCGTGATTGGCCTGGGCATCGAATGCGCCGATGCCGTTTTGCATGCCAAGGTCAATGTTGAGGAATGAACCGCCGATACGCCGACCATGGTTGATACCCACTTGCGCTTCGCTGAGGCGGTTGCTGCTCAAGGCAAGCTTGCTGTCTTCAATGAAATTATTGGTACGAAGATAGGCGATGCCAGTGTTCAGAGATGTTTTGCTCAACGCATCACGATGGATAACCCGCTCCAGGCGCAACTGGTGATTCTGACTGTCGCCGGTCTGCTTGAACTTGAAGTGGTTGGCCTCGGCCTGGGAGCGGTACTCACTTTCGATGTAGCTGTACGAGAGGTTCCACCAACCGAACGGCAGGCTGTAACTGAGCATCGAATTGCGCGAGGTTTTCTGGTGATCGCTGACGGCATCGTGGCCGCCACGTAGCGAAAGCTGGTCGGCCAGGCCCAACGGATTGTCCCAATCCAGGCTGGCGCCCCACTGCTGCTCACCGGTGCTGCGCTGGCCGCCGTTGTGCCGCGACAGGCCAACACGCCAGGGCTTTTGCGAGGTGTTTTTGACCAGTACATCACTGCCCCCCACGGCCTTGCCCGGCGCCAATTCCATCTGCGCCTGGTTCGACGGCAAGCGGTTCAACTGATCGACCATCTGCTCGATTTCGCGCAGATTGAGCAGTTCGCCCTGCTTGCCGGGGAAGCTCATGGTCAATTGACGGTCAGTGATTCCGCTGCCTTCGGCAGCCTTCAGGCTCTCCAGCTTACCTTCGACCACTTGGATCTTGAGATTGCCGCTGGAAAGGTCCTGCTGCAGCAAATACGCGCGACTGGTGACCAGGCCTTTGGCCAGATAACGGTCGGTGATCACCTTGAGCACTGCGTTGAGTTGCGGCACACCAAGACATTGGCCGAGGTAGGGGTTGATCAGATGAGCTCGCTCACCTTCAGTCAGCGCATCCGCGCCGCCCAGCTCGATGGTTTTGATCGGGAAGCAGCGGGTATCGACAGGTGTTGCCGAGGTTGCCGGCGCGGCGGCTTTACCCGGCAAGTCTTTGAGCTCCTCAAGGCGCCGTTGCTGCTCTTCGAGCAGGCGGTCCTGGCGGTCACGGATCAGGTCGGTGATGCCGGGGGCGTTCTGCGGCGTGGCCGCTTGCGCCCATCCGGAGGTGCCCAGGCAAAAAAAAGCGGACAGCAGGCTTAACCTGGTCCGACGCGGTAAACGCCACACTGTATAGATCCCTCTATATGGCTTTATGCCATCCAATGTGGCGATGATAAGATGTCATTTTGATGGCGTCAATTAACAGTGCAAACTCGTTCAACCCTTCACGCAGAGCGGCTCAGGCGTGAAAATGAAGAGTTTTTGCCCGTTTGAGTCCGACCGCTAGGCACTGACGCTGCGTGTGGGACCGAGCCATTGCGTCAAACAGCAGGCCATAAAAAACCCCACAGCTTCGGGGAGCCTGTGAGGTTTTTACCTTCCGTTTCGCAGGTGTCGCATCACACCACGCTGATCATCTCTGCACTCAACTGCGCCGCATTGAACCCCACCAAGGTGACACTGCTGTCCCCCGCCAGAATTACGCTGTCACTGCCATGCTGGGTAGTGGCACCGAGCACGGCATCGGCGCTGGCAAACAGCGACTTGGCGAACACCAGCAAGTCCTGCCCATTCTGGTGAATGTTGAAGTCGCTGATCACGTCGTGGCCAAACCCGCGTTGATCGAAAACAAACAGGTCGCTGCCCACGCCACCGCTGAGTTGGTCATTGCCCAACCCGCCGATCAGGACGTCATTGCCGCTGGCGCCATACAGCGCGTCGTTACCCGTGCCGCCCAGCAGTGTGTCGTTGCCGTCGCCGCCGTGCAGCAGGTCATTGCCAGCGCCACCGTCGAGCCGGTCATTGCCGTTCTGGCCGAATATCAGGTCGCGCGCGGCGGTGCTTTTGAGGGTGTCGGCCAATTGGCTGCCTTCGATGGATTTGGCATACGCCTTATCGGCGCCGAACAGGCCTTCGAAGTCGAGTTTGCCACTGGTCACCGTATAGGCCGGCGTGAGGACCTCGCCAATGCCACCGAAGAGCCCGCCGAACACGGGCACATGGCCGAGGCTATTGGCCAGGCCGGTTTCGAACTCCACATGCTCTACGCCGTGCAATTCCTTGAGGCCGTATTGGCCGCTGCTGTCGTTCAAAAACAACGTGCCATCGCTGAGTTTCACCGCTTCGTAGGAAGATGCAGTGCCTTTGAGGAAGACTTTGTCGTTGCCTTCACCGCCGGCGACAATATCGGTACCGGTACTCACGCGGAAACTGTCGTCACCCTTGAACCCGTCGAGGAAGTCATCGCTGCGCCCGTCCTGCAGCTTGTCCGCACTGTCGGTGCCCAGCAGGAAGGCCGGTGTGCCGTAATGGTTGGAGGTGGCGGTCTGTTTGTCGCTGACCCAGGTAAAGCTGCGGCTGATGGCGTCGAGATTGCTGATGATGATGGTGCTGTCGCGTTCGATGTAATCGTAGAAGGTCGATTGGGCGATACGCTGGATAGGGTTGATGAAAATGCCTTCCAGATGCGCGGCCCAGCCTGACAGGTTGGCAATCGAGAACGGACCATTGGGCCAGGTTGGCAGCGCGTAGATCGTGTCGAACAGCACGATGTTGTCAGTCGTCGAAGTGTAACTGGCGTCACTGCCTTGAAGCGCATCGATAATGGCGCTGCCCACGTTGGTCTCTTGCCCCGTGAGGCGGTGGACCACATCGTTTTCAAAACCGAAGTTGAAGATTCCGTCGCTGTTGCTGGACTTGGGCGACTCCATGCCAAAGTAGTCCGAATCCTTGAAAAAACCGTCTGCCAAAGTGTCCTTGCCGATATACATGCTGTTGGTGACAGAACCACCCTGGCTGTAGCCGGTGACCAGAACATCTTTGCCGCTCAGGTTGTGGTCGGTGGCGTAATCCTTGATTGAATTGAGCAGGTAGTCGTAGCCGTTGATATAAGAGTTATCGATCATCGCCGGCCAACCCAGCAGATCAATGGGTGAGTTAGTACCGGCAATGGAAAAACCCATTTTGACTAATTGGCCGCTGTCATCGTATTGACCAAACACCCTGGCCTGGGAGCCGAACACGCCGTCACCGGTAAAACTTCCAGTGATGTCGGTGTGACTGCTATCCACCTGCAGTTCGCTCGCGCCGATTTCACGCCAGCCCTTGGGCAGCGCGAAGGTGTTGCCCTCGCCCAGCACAAGCCCCGGAATATTGTAGAGCGCGCCGACGGTCGCGACACCACTGGTATAAGTGGCGAGGGTCCAGGCATCTGAAATCAGGACGCGGGCATCTTGCCCCTTGTAATCGAATATAGCCATGTCAGTACTCCTTGAGCCCAGCGATCAACACCGAAAGTCAACGGTAATACCTGATGCGTCGGGCTAAACAATATGCATTGAAGTTGTTGTTGTGCATTCTGTTCAGGCTGCTTCGTTGCTTAATATCGAGGTTGACCATTAAGGAAGCTCGTCAACACTAGCCTAGAAGTGCCGCGTTAAAGTGACCGACTATCGGATGATAAGGGTATGTACTTAGGGAGATAGACGACAAAAGCGCCATAAGCGCTGTTTGACGAACACGAGGTGAAGTTCTGTGTTGTTCGTGACTGGCGAGTCAAAGAAAATTAAACCCTTATAGCAAGTTGTGAACTGCAATAAGTGCTCAAGAAGTTCAGGTTTCTCTGGAACTCAGGAAGAATAAACCTCAGCACCTTGGCATACAGGCTGCTTGAACCTGGGTAATTGCTGCCGGGCCAGTTGCGCCTGCACGCCCGCGACGGCTTCAAGCACTCGTTGTGCCCAGTGCTCATCCTGCGGGTCGACCACCACCACGCGAAAGCCGTGGTCGTTGCCTTCAAGGCGCACGCCCTCGGAATCATCCACGTGCAAATCAATGTCGAAGGCCGGCGGAAATTTCGAGGGGGTGTTCGACAGCCCATGCACCGTGAGGGCGTGGTTATGCCGCTCGCTATTGACTACGCCGTCGACACGAATGCCGTACAGCATCAGCCAACGCCTGATGTAGGAAGGCGCCCTTCCCGATGAGGTATAGACCCAGATACTGCAACCCTGGCGCCGCAGCTGCCGCGTCAGCGAACGAGTGCCGATACGCAGCGGCTCTCCCCACCAACGATGAGCACAAGCCGGTAGCCAGCTGCTCTCGACGTCAGCGTGGTGGAGCTGGCAAGCCAATGTGTCGTCGATATCAAAGGAGATGCGTACGCGCGGGCGCTTGGCGGCACGCGTGAGAAGCGCCTGCTGGATGGCTTGCACGGCTCGGCTGGCGAGTGTTGGATACCGGCGCATTAATGGCCTCCCTGATAAATAGGCTGTGGTGCGTCGTTCAAGAAAAACGCCTTGGGATCCGGCGCCTGTTCCTCCAGGAAGGCGGCGTACTTTTTCTTGATCTTGGGCAATTCATACAACGCCTTGACCCCATGTTTGGCCGAGTTGCGGATTACCGAGGAAGGATTGAAGTAACCCTCGGCATTTTCCAGCGTCAGCACGAACGGTGGCAACCCGGCCCGCATCAGCAGATAACTGACGATCAGCGAACCACTGCGGTTGTTGCCTTCGATGAACAACTGCGGCTTGCTGAGGATGCGCACATACACACCGGCCGCACGCTTCCACACCGATTCACTGCGATACGCGCAGTACCAATTGAACAAGTCCTTGATACCGCCTTCAACGTTGTTGAAGAAGTGCTCCTCGGTGGCGGCCAGGTGCTGCGCGTATTCCACGCGGCGCGCCGGGTCGCTACCGCAGAGCACCGTGGCGTTGATCTCCAGCATCAGGTCCAGATGATGAAGGTCAAACAGGTCAACGCCCCGTGCGACATAGTCGTCAACCAGCGCATAGCCTTCAAGCACGTTGTGCAGCACTTCGTCGGTCAAGGGGTCGCGCGGCTCGGTAAATTGCGTGCTGAGCTCGGCAAAGCGGCTCTGCACTTTACGGAGCGCGCGTTCAATCGCTGACAAATCAAGACGATGCGTTGCAGACATTGGCATTCCTGGGCTGACGGTGGCGCACCTGTGGTTTCTATCGAACATGGAGTTACTCAGCTGAACTTGCCACTGATGTAATCCTCGGTCATCTGTTCACGCGGGCTGCCAAAAATCTGCGCGGTCGGGCCCATTTCCACCAGGTAGCCGGTACGCGTGCCCTGGGAAATATCCACCGAGAAAAACGCCGTGGTGTCCGCCACGCGAATGGCCTGCTGCATGTTGTGGGTGACCAGGGCGATGGTGTAATCCTTCTTCAGTTCCACCATCAGCTCCTCTACCCGGCGAGTCGCAATCGGGTCGAGTGCCGAGCACGGCTCATCGAGCAACAGCACTTCCGGCTCGGTGGCGATAGCGCGGGCAATACACAGCCGTTGCTGCTGGCCGCCGGAGAGCGACAGGCCGCTGACCTTGAGCTTGTCCTTGACTTCGTCCCACAGCGCAGCGCCTTGCAGGGCGTGTTTGACGCGATCGCCCAAGTCGCCTTTGTAGCGGTTCAGGCGCAGGCCGAAGGCAACGTTGTCGAAGATGCTCATGGAGAACGGGTTAGGCTGTTGAAACACCATGCCGATGTAACGGCGCACCACCACCGGGTCTACACCCTTGCCATACACGTCCTGCCCCAGGAAATGCACGTGGCCTTCGAAACGAAAACCCTTCACCAGGTCGTTCATGCGGTTGAGGCTGCGCAGTACTGTACTTTTGCCGCAGCCGGACGGGCCGATAAAACCGGTGATCTTGTTTTTCTCGATCGGCACATGGCTGTCACGCACCGCCATGAAGTTGCCGTAGAAAATCCGGTCCAGCTTGCAGTCCATGACCACAGGCGATTGGGTGACAAACGGAGCGGCTATTTGCGCAGTTGAGACGTTCAAGATTCAGATGCTCCCGTTCTTAATACTTAGGCTTGCCGAAGATACGGCTCACAATATTCACGACCAGCACGATCATCACCAACACCAACGAGGCCGCCCAGGCGAGCTCCAGCTGGTTGTCGAAGGGCATGCCGGAAAAGTTGTAGATCAGCACGGCAAGGGAGGCCGTCGGGTTCATCACCGCCAGGTCGCCGTCGTGGTAGATCCAGTAGTTGCTGAACAGCGCGGTAAACAGCAACGGCGCGGTTTCGCCTGCGGCACGAGCCACAGCAAGCATTACGCCGGTGAGGATCGCCGGCAGGCCGGTCGGCAAGATGATCTTCCAGATCACCTGCGAGCGGGTGCACCCCATGCCGTAGGCAGCGTCCTTCATGATCTTGGGCACCATGCGCATCGACTCTTCAGCCGTCAGCACCACGATGGGCAGCATCAGTACCGCCAGGGCTACGCCGCCTGCCGGTGCCGAGTAGGTGCCGGTGGTCATCACCACCAAGGCATAGGCAAACACGCCGGCCAGGATCGAAGGCAAGCCGGTGAGCATCTTGGCGGCAAAGCGTGCAGCGTTGGCCAATTTGCTGTCCGGCCCCAGTTCGGCCAGGAAGATCGCGGCCATGATGCCGACCGGCACCGCAATCGCCGCAGCGATACCGACCATCACAAAGGTGCCTGCCATGGCGTTGCCGAAACCGCCGCCCGTCTCGAAGCCGGTGGGCGGCAGTTCGGTGAACACCTCCAGGCTCAGGCGTGCGCCGCCACGGGTGATCAGCATGTAGAGCACGGAAATCAGCGGCACACTGGCCAGCAGCGCGCCAAACCATACCAATGTGGTCAACACCAGGCTGCGCAAGGCGCGGCCTTCGAACTTGCGCTGCAAGCTCGGTACAGCGGTGATAGGGGATGTGAGATTCGTCATCATCGGTTACCCCGTTGGGCGTAGAGCATGATCATGGAACCGATGACATTCACCAGCAGCGTGATGAACATCAAGACGAGAGCGGCGTACATCAATACCTCCACCTCGTTGGGCCCGGCTTCGGGGAAGTTCAGCGCCAACAAGGCTGCCAACGTATTGGCCGGCGCGAACAGCGACAGGGAAATGTTGTTGGCGTTGCCCACCAGCATCGCCAGCGCCATGGTTTCGCCCAGCGCACGGCCGAGGCCAAGTACCAGGGAGCCAAAAATACCGGTGGCGGCGGATGGCACCATCACCTTGAGAATCGCCTCCCAATGGGTGGTGCCCATGCCGTAGGCGGCCTGCTTGGTCTTCATCGGCACGCTGGTGAGCGCGTCCTGGGACACGGCGGCAATCGTCGGCAGAATCATGATGGCCAACACCAGCGCCGCCGGCAGCAACCCCGGCCCGCTCAAGGACGTGCCGAAAAACGGGATCCAACCCAGTTCGCTGTTCAACCAGGTGGTCAGTGGCCGAATGGCCGGGATCACCACGTAGATGCCCCACAGGCCGTACACTACGCTGGGGATAGCAGCGAGCAGTTCAACGATGGTGCGAAACACAGCGGCCAGCTTGGCCGGCAGAAAATCCTGAGTCAGGAAAATCGCCATGCTGACACCGAAAAAGCCTGCAATCAGCAGCGCGATGAAAGCGCTGTAGAGCGTGCCCCAAATGGCCGGCAAGATCCCGTACTTGCCCTGATTAACGTCCCAGACGCTGCCAAAAAGCACATCGAACCCGTGCTTTTCCATGCCCGGCAAGGCCTTGCGTCCCACCTCGAATACCAAGGCTGCGACCAACGCCAGAATCAGTACCACCCCGATTCGCGCGAGCCCACGGAAGGTGCGATCAACCAGGAAGTCCTTGGCGGAGGGAGGTTGGCAGGCAGAATCCCGGTTAACCGGTACGACGAAAGGTTTGTTCATTGGCTAATTCCGGAACAGGGGGGAAACGCCCCCGGCGCGGCAAACAGCCCACACCGAGAGCGGCCTCACAGGTGTTACTGAATGTTGGCGGAGGCTTTGCGTACCTGCTCCACCACCGATGGCGGCAGCGGGATGTACCCCATCGAGTCGGCGATTTTCTGCCCCTCGGTCAGGCTGTACTCAACCATTTCGCGCATGGCCTTGGCCTTGGCAGGGTTGCCGTTGTCCTTGCGGAAAATCATCCAGGTGTACGAGGTGATCGGGTAAGACTTGGCACCGTCCGGGTCCGGCAACCAGGCCACCAGGCTTTCCGGCATCTTCACGGCGGCCAGGGCCTCGGCGCCGCTTTCGGCGTTCGGCACTACGTACTGGCCGGCCTTGTTCTGCAACTGGGCGAAGTCAACCTTGGCCAGTTTGGCGAAGCCGTATTCGATGTAGCCAATCGCGCCTGGGGTCTGGCGTACGGTGGCAGTCACACCATCGTTCTTGGGCGACTTGATGAATTTGTCGCTAGCCGGCCAGTTGACGGTGTTGCCCTCCCCCAGTGCCGTTTTGAATTCAGGGTTGATGGTCGCCAGGTGTTTGGTGAATACCGCCGTGGTGCCGCTGGAGTCTGCGCGCACCACCACGGTGATCGGCGTGTCGCCAAGCTTCAGGTCCGGGTTGGCGGCGACGATCTGTGGGTCGTTCCACTTGGTGATCTTGCCCAGGAAGATATTGGAGTAAACATCGCGTGGCAGCTTGAGGCCCTTGGGATTGCCCGGCAGGTTATAGGCCAGCACGATTTCACCGGCGGTCATTGGCAGCAGTTGCACGCCCTCGGCGACCTTGGCGATGTCTTCGTCTTTCATGGCCGAGTCACTGGCGGCGAAGTCGACGGTTTTATTCAGGAAGTCCTGCACACCTGCGCCGCTGCCCTTGGATTGATAATCCACGGTGACGCCAGCGGTCTTCTTGCTGAAATCCTTGAACCAGGTGAGGTAGATAGGTGCAGGGAAGCTGGCGCCAGAGCCGGTGAGGCGCACGTTTTCGGCGGCGAAGGTCACGGAGGAGGCACACAGGGATACCGTAATGGCGAGTGCTGCGGACTTCATCAAGCTTTTCATTAAAAGGAACTCGTTGTGGTGACGGGCTCCCGAACTGTGAAGCAGGGTTGTTACATTTTTATGAAAATTGAATGGCGAGAGGGTGTTTTGTCCTGCTTTGCCGCCGCAGGCCTGAATTTTTAGGGCATTGGTTAGTAACAAAATAAGACTAAGAACCTGCACGCGCCGCTTTTTTGACGCCTTTTTTGGACAGCGTGAGGTGAGCTTGAAGACATACAGCTCACCTCGCCCTGTCACAATCGGGTTTAAACTTCAGAAGTGCCACTCAAGGTGGAACGTCGGCGCATGCGTATCGGTACCCGGTTTATTGATCGCGCCATACTTGTGTTTCCAGTACTCATAGCCCGGACCGACCAATAGGGTATTTTTGCGACCCCATGCCAGTTGCCCGACATCGACCATCAATGACGCGCGCACCAGGCTTTCCTCGGCCGTATCCTGCTTGAAGTAATCCTTGCCCTTCTCGGTCTTGTAGCTGGCAAAACCCTGGAATTTGAGGGGCACGCCGGCCACCTGGAACGGGATGCCCCAGACCATGTGCAACACATAGTACGGGTCGAACTGGATGTTTTCGGCCTGGCACGCATTCAACCCGCAGTGGTTCCATTCCATGGCATACAGCAGGCTGATATCCAGGTAACCGGGCACGTCGAACTTGAGCGTCGGACCGGCCACCAACATGCGCTTGCGGGTAGCGAACTCGGTGTTCTTGTAGTTGAGCTCAACTCCGCCGCTCAGGGCCACCTCCTTGACCGGACCAAAGGCCATCGACCGCTCGAACACCTGGCTGAGGAACAGTTGATGGCGGTACACCAGATAGGCCTCGGTCGCACCCGAATCGCTGTCTTTCTTTGGATCGTTACTGTCGGACTTGAGTACGTCCAGGTTGAAGAAATTGGAACCGGTCTCATTGCCGCTGGCATGGCCCAGTTGGTAGATCTCCTTCTGGACCTTGCCACGGATGCTGGGTTCGGTGAAGTCGGTACCGTAGCGAAAACCGATGAAGGTATCGCTCCAGTCCTTGGCCTGTGCCGGGCTTGAGATCAGACTCATTGCACCCGCGGTTATCAAAAGAGCCTTGCAATACGTTTTTTGTAATTGTTGTACGTACATGTTCAGGATTCCATCACGTCAAAGTTCCAGCCATCCCGGTTTCCAGGCATGCGCAAGCCTTGCCCGGACGACCACGAGGGCCGGGTTCAAGTTGCCAGGGGTGCTATGGCTTAGCGGACGTTAGCCATGGGTATGACGAGTGGATTGCCAGGCAATCATTTGCCAGCCGTTATTGCCCGCCTTCCACACGCTGATGTACCGCGAGTTGAGAACCATGGGTTCGCCACGGATCACCACGTCCATGTCGATCAGCCCGGTAACGACCACGCATTCCCCTACCCTGCGCATCTGCTCGTCACGGCTGGTGAAGCCGCGATAGCGCCAGACGCCCTCTCGCATGCCCTGCAGGTAGCTGCTCTTGCTGTCGCTCTTGCCGTCCGAGTGGCTGTAGGTCAAGTCGCGGGTATAGATACTTTCCAGGAAGTCCATATCGCCCTCGACCATGGCCTGGCGGCGGCGCAATTCCAGGGTTTGGATCTGTTGTTCTACGCGTTGCTCTGACATCGTTTGATACTCCAGTGTTGATCTCAAACTTCAGGAATCCGTGGTTTTCAGCGCCCCTCCCGCGCGAGCGGGCACGTCTGACTCCACCTGGGGCATAAACAACAGCGTGACAGTGGCCAAGGCAAAAAAACCGGCGCACACCAACAGGCCCCACGCCAGGCTGTAGTGGGTGGCGATACCACTCAGCAGGAGCGGCGCAAAAGCCGCCAGGCCCCGGCCAAAGTTGAAGCAGAAGCCCGCGCCGAGAGTGCGTACCCGCGTGGGGTACAACGCACTGAAGTAGGAGGCAAACAAACTGGCAAAGGCATAGAAGAAGGCATAGATCGGCCCTAGCCAGAACAGAATGGCGTTATCGGTGGTGAGTGCATAAATCGATAACATCAGCGCGCTGCCGAGCAATGACAGGAGCGTGGCGTTGCGTTTACCGATGTGGTCAGCGATGAAGCCGAAGGCATTGATACCGATAAAGGCGCCGATGTTGAGGATCGCCATGAAGTTGGCCATCATCCCAATGTCCAGTCCGCGCTCCTTGATCAAGTAGGTGGGCAACCAAGTGCTCGCCCCCCAGAAGCCAATCACCGCAAAACTCGCCGCCAGGGTACCCAGCAGGGTCAGGCGCAGCAGTTCGGGGGAAAATATTTCGCGTATCGAGACATGCTTGTGCTGTCTGGGGCCGGCCATGTTGTGGATTTTCTGCGCGGTCCATTCCGGTGACTCAGGCACAAAGAAAAACAGATACGCCAGCGGGATCAAGGTGGAGATCCCCGCCACCATGAACAGGGTTTGCCAGTCTGGCAGGTAGCTGGCCGCCACCATTGCCGCGATGGCGGCGCCAATCGGGAATGAACTCAACACGAACCCGATCGCTCGTGCCCGTTGATGGGCAGGCCAGGTTTCCGTTACATAGGCTGAGACAATCCCCCACACCCCGCCCAAGCCCAGCCCGGACAGAAACCGCAGGAGCAGGAGCAAGCCCCAGTTGTGCATGGTAGCGACCAGCGTGGTCAACACGCCGAACACGATCAACGAGATCAGCAGGGCTTTGCGTCGACCGTAGTTGTCGCAATACCACCCAGTGGTAATGCCGCTCAAACCGATCCCCAGCAAGGTTGCCGAGGCGAGCATGCCAGCTTCATTGAACGTCAGGCCCAGGTCCTGGCGGATCACCGGGAGCGCAATGGTGAGTAGGATGATCTCCATGGCGTCAAACAGATACGCAAGGAAACCGCCGATAAGTACATGCCATTTGGATAGAGCTCGCATTGCAGGTTTTCCTTATTGTTGTTGTTTTGCCAGGCCGATCGACAGACGTGATGCATCGCAGCACGCTTGATCGGCCTGGAGGATTTACGGGTGCGGTTAGTCAGTTACAGCAGGGCGCAGGCCTCGTCGAAGCCCAGCCGCGGGTTACGGGCAAAGAGTTTTGCGGGGTCGCCATAGCCGAGGTTGCACAGGAAGTTCGTCTTGATCTTCATCCCGGCAAAGGCCTGCATGCCCTCGGCCCCTGGAGCAAAGAACGTCTGGTCGACCTGTGCGTGGTCAAACCCGGACATCGGCCCGCAGTCAAGGCCCAGAGCCCGGGCCGCGAGAATGAAGTAGCCGCCCTGCAGCGAACTGTTGCGAAACGCGGTGGACTCAAGCAAATCCGGCTGGTCGGCAAACCAGTCGCGTACTGTGGGGTTGTGCGCAAACAACCTGGGCAACTGCGTATGGAACTGCGTGTCGTAGCCAATGATTGCCGTCACCGGGGCGCCCAGGGTCTTCTCGACATTGCCGGCGCTCAGGGCTGGCAGCAAACGCTGCCGGGATTGGGCACTGCGTAAAAACACAATGCGCGCAGGGCAGCCGTTGGCGCTGGTCGGGCCCCAGCGCATCAGGTCGTAGAGTGCCTTGAGGGTTTGATCATCCACCGGTTTATCCAGCCAGCCGTTCTGGCTACGGGCCTGGCGAAACAACTTATCGAGCACCTGCTCGCTGATTACCTGACTCATGGCATCTGTCCTCAACTGCGTCGTTGACGGTCTGAAGTCGACCGGGGCAAGGTCTGTTCAGCGGCACACTCGCCGCCTAGGAAGAACTCCACCGACATCGGCGGGCCCCACTGGTAGAGGCTGGCGTCGCACGCCTGGGTGTAACCCGAGGGCGAGTCCTGGTTGAACAGGTCGCCATCGGTGAAGTGCTCGATAAGGTTGCCGGACGGGTCCCGCCAATAATCGAAGATCTGGCTGCCCAGCATGTGCCGGCCTACCCCCCAGAACGGCGACCAACCTTGCAGGGTCATCCACTCGTGGCCCAGGCACTGCGCGTCAAAATCCTGCACCTCGAAGGACACGTGATGGACGAAGTCCTTCGGTGCCTGGAACAGGGCGATGGTGTGATGGTCAGTCCAGGCGCTGCCACGGTTCAACCGCAGGAAGGCCGCGCTCGGGCGGTCCCGGTCAGGCTCCTGAACCACAAGGTCCGAAGGCAGCATGCCGAGCACTTGCTGGTACCAGGCCAGGTGCTGCGGCATGTCCTGCACGCCAATCGCCGCATGACCCAGGCGCAGGACTTGTGCCGCGCCCTTGCCGGGCCGCTGCACATCGCCAAAGCGTTGCTTGTGATGGGCCGAGTTGAGGGTCAACGCAGCACGCTGGGGCAGCGTGCCCACGGCTTCGATACCGTGGGCCAGCTCGATGCGCCGCCCCGAGGGATCATGCAAGGCGACGTACTGCCCTCCTCCGGGGCCTTCCAGCGGCCGGATCGCCGAGGCCCCCGGCAACCGGGTAGCCTGGTGCAAGTCATCGAGGCTTTCGACGGCGAACGCGATGGCGCCAAAGCTGGCTTCAACAGCCTTCTCGGCGATGTACACATAGGGCAGTGAGCAGGTACCGCGAAAATACAGGCGTTGCTCGGTACGGTGCATAACCACCAGGCCGAAATCGGTCAGGAAACGTTCGACCACTCCAAGGTCGGGATGACGGTAGAGCACATGGTTGATGTCTTTGATCTGCAGCACGGTAGTTGCTCCTGGGCATTCAATGGGCAGGACAACCGGTGGTCAAAACCAGGGCAGCCGGGATCGCTGCCCACCGTAGTGACGGTGGGTCGGTTGTGCTGCGCGCTCGAAAAAACTGAGGCGTGGACTCAGGCCGCTGAAGGCTCGTCGGCGATCAGGTTGCTCAAAGTGCCAAGGCCTTCGATCTCCACGGTGCAGAGGTCGCCAGGCTTCATGAACAGTGGCGGACGTCGCGCCCAGCCAATCCCTGCCGGGGTGCCGGTGACGATCACGTCACCGGGTTCCAGGGTCACCGCTTCACTGAGCACGGCGATCAGTTCGGCGACCCCAAAGATCATGTCGGCGGTATTGCCCTGCTGCACCACCGTGCCATTGAGGCGGGTCACCAGGTTGAGACCGACTGCCCCCGCTGGCAGTTCGTCTGCACTGACGAAGGTCGGACCAAACGCGCCAGTGGCGTCGAAGTTTTTGCCAATGGTCCATTGCGGCGATTTGAACTGGTAATCGCGTACCGAGGCTTCATTGAAGATCGCGTAGCCCGCCACATGCTCCAGGGCCTGCGCGCGCGCGATATGCCGGCCACCGGTGCCGATCACTACCGCCAGCTCTCCTTCGTAGTCCAGTTGTTCGGAGACACGCGGGCGCAGGATGGGTTCGCCATGGCCGATCAGGCTGGTGCTGAAACGCGGAAAAAAGGTCGGATAGGTCGGCTGTTCATAAGGGCTTTCCTTGGTGTGATCGGCGTAATTCAGGCCGACACACACAATCTTGCCCGGGCGCTCCAGCGGGGGCAGGTAACGCAGCTTCGATGGATCGAGCAAACGGGCGTCGCTCAAGCGCTGATGGGCCGCTTGCAGCGCGTTCGGACCGGCCTTGAGCAAGCTCTCCAGGGCACCCGGATAACCACTTTCCTGTTCGGTCAAACCTCGCAGCGCGCCTGCTTTTTCAATGGCCAGACCTTTGGTGGAGCCTTCCAAAAAGTGTACGAAACGCATGATCACTACCTCTGTTGTTGTTATAGTTCGGTACGGTACGTTACCGTACCCTTTTGTCGAAAATGCGCCCAAATAAATAACTCGTCAAGGGTCATCAAAGTGTTTTTACAAAAAAATTCCGGGGCAATCGCTTGATTCGTCCCTCTGCGCGGCTGGAAGGCTTGTGCAGAGCGGCGTAGGCTAGGAGAACTTTTGAATTGTTCTTTTCAGGAATAGCCGAGCCACATGCAAACCCCTACCCCGAGGCAAGCAGCAAAGCGTCAAAGTATTCTCCAGGCTGCGACTGATATGTTTCTCGCAGAAGGCTATTCAGGGGTCAGTGTTGACGGGATCATCGCCAACATTGGCGGCTCCAAACGCACGCTCTATGCCTACTTCGGCGGCAAGGAAGGGTTGTTCGCCGCGATTATCGAGCAACTGTGCGCAGAAAACGTCAGCCCGCTGACTCACATGACCCTCGCTCAGAAGCCTCTACAGGAGGCACTGACGACCATTGCACGGGTCTTTCTCGATGTGGTGCTGTCGCCTCGCACCCTGGCCCTGCATCGCCTAATCGTGTCCGAGGCCCTGCGCGCGCCGGAGGCTGCAAAGTCGTTCTTCGAGGCTGCCCCCGCAACGGCCTATAGCTGCCTGGCCGATTACTTTACCTGGGCCGAGGAAGCCGGGCTGGTCATGCCGGGCAACCCGCAGACCCGCGCGAAGATCTTCCTTGATGCGCTGACCGGCGACATGCAGTTGCGCTGCCTGCTCGGGCTTAGCTCATGCCCTGGAAAAGCCGCGCGCGAGCACCTGATCAGTGAGACCACAGCGATTTTCATCAACGGGTTGTCAACTGACAGGCACTAGAACCCATGAAGGTAACGTAGCGTCAATTGGGTGCCCTGCGCGCGGTTTTCAGCGCCACTTTCAAAATACAGATTGGCGAAGAATGTCTGGCTTCCCTGCTGGTACATCACCCCTGGCCCGATCCCTGTCACCTGTTCCCTGGAGTCACGCTGGCGATGCCCATCAATGCGGTCATCGCTGATCTGATTGAGTTGATAGCCTGCAACGCCGATACGCCACTTCTCGGCAACGGCATAAGAAACCGACAGGTTGCTATGAAACGCCTCTCCCGGCTGGATACTGCCGGCTTGCAGGACTGACGCCGGATCGTTATTGCGGCTTGACCACGCATAATTGAAACGACCACTGACCTCCAGGCGGTCAGTCAACTCCCAGGTGAACACGTAATGGGGGTTGAACACCCAGACATTGCTCCCGGTATTGAGGCTCGAATCCTTGTTATAGGAACCCGTCGGCAAGGAGAACACGAAATTCAAGCGCTGCCAGTACGGGCGGCTGAAGAACGACACCGGGGCCCACTGCAACAGAAACGGACTGACGATCATGTCACCCTGGCGAGTCCGTCGTCCCTTGGGGCCCTGATCGATCTCTATCTCCAGGTTCACCAGTGGCAATAGCACTTCGGCGCCATAGTTCGCTCCCAGCAGAGTCTTGTCGCTGAAGTAAGCCAGGTGCGGCAGTACCGTGGTGCTGTGCACCTGCTGCCGCCCCGGCAACGCATGTCCATGGGCATCGTAGGCCGAGTTGCTGCGGTAATACTGCACCGGTAACTCGAACAACGCACCGGGGCCGGCGACCCCATCCATGAAACTGGCATTGCCCAGGGCCAGAGGTGGCAGGCTGATGCTGTCAGCCTCGCTCGTGGCGCAGGCCAGTGCCGAGCTGATGCCCAGCACCCGAATCCATTGGGTTTGACTCATACAACACCTTCATTGAATAACGACTAGAAAACACTGAATGGGTAATCGACAATCACCCGGTACTCATCGGCGTTTGAATTGCCACGGGTGTTGCCCGGTGCGGTATACCCCTGTGCCGAACGGTGTGCGGCCCAGCGCAAGGTGATATTCAAGCCTTTGGCCTTGCCGTCTGGCACGGCATAGCGCAGGGCAACGTCCCGCTCCCAATGGTGTGCATCTTTGCCGGCGGCGTTATAGATGTAGCCGTAGCCCGTGCTATTGGGATCGACCCGGGTCAGGTCCGCTTCACCGCGAGTGTATGAAGTGCTGAGCTGGAAATCCGGCGCGTTGATAAACGCCAGGCTGGTCTGGTATTGAATCTTCCAGGACTTTTCGCCAGGTGCATTGAAGTCTGCGTATTGCTGGGAGTTGCCCAGGTAAAGGAAGGTCCGGTCGTCCTGGACCATGTAGTCGAACGGCGTGTCGCCGTCCACCTTCTGCAGCCCCAGGGTCAGGCTCTGGCCTGCGCCGGACAGCGTCAGGCCACCGCTATAAGTGTTGTTGTCGATATGGCCCAACTGGCGCTGGCCCTGATCGCGGGTTTTGAAGTAACGCAGGTACGGTGTCAGCGTAAGCCCAGGCGTCAGCTTGAATGGCTGGCTGACCCCGGCGTAGTACTGGTTCCAGATATCACTCAATTGGCCGCCATACAGGGTCACTGTTATTGCGCCGGGCACCGCGTAGACGCCGCCCAGCCAACTCATGGACGCGCTTTCACGATCAGCGGCCACCCCAGCCTTGTTGCCGGTGCCGTAACTGGTGGTCAAGTGGCTTTGGCCGCTCTGGTTGCGCTGGCGTGTTGAGTCGATCCAGCCAGTGTCCAGTGTCAGGTGTTCCAGGCTGTAGTTCTTGAGCGTGACACCACGAAATGTCTGGGGAAAGACTCGGCTGACGCCACTGGCGATCAGCGGGTTTTCTAGGTACTGATCACCTGCCTGCATCAGGCTGTCAAACCCGCGCAACTTGAGCGCCGCGCCCGCAGCCGAGAAGTCAGACTCCGACGCGCCTTTTGAGTCCAGCGGCAGCAAGCCAGCCCCGCCGCTGCCCCCTCCTCCATCCAGCTTGAGCCCATAAAAACCATGCACGTCGAGCCCGACACCAATGGGTGTGTCGGTGTATCCCGAACGAAAGGACAAGTACACGCCCTGCACCCATTCGCGCTGGTCACGCCTGGACGGTGTGTTGTGATTATCGCGGCCCAGGTAGTAATTGCGCAGCAAGCCGTTAAGAGACGAGCCGCTGACAAATCCCGGCGTGACCGACAGCTCAGCCTTTTGGCGCTCATTGATACCGGTGCTGAGGTTATCTCTCTGGTCCATGGAGTTATCGGCATAGGCCCCTGTCGCCGACAACGAGACAGTCAGCGAGATTGAGACCCTTATAAGCCGGCGCAATGACACACTCATCAGCGTTGCTCCTGTTGTTCAAGCACCGTCACCGTCGCCGTAGTGCCTGCGCGCAAGCGGTCCTTGGCGGCATAGGCAGGATCGATCCTGATTCTTACGGGGACCCGCTGGGCCAGCTTGACCCAGGTGTAGCTGGGGTTGATGTTGGCCAGCAAGCGACTGCCAGGCGCGTTCTCCCGGTCGGTGATGGCGAAGGCGATGCTCTGCACGGTTCCGCTAAAGGTCTCGCCGCTCATCAACTGGATCCGCACTGGGTTACCTTGTGCGATACGCGGTAACTTGGTTTCCTCAAAGTAGCCACTGACATAAAACGAATCGCTGTCCACCAACGCCAGCAAGGCACCGCCGGCACTGGCGTAATCGCCTTGGCGGGTCAGCAGGTTGGTCACATAACCACTGACGGGTGCCACCACCCGGGTGCGCTGCAGGTCGAGTTCGGCCTGGGTCAAGGCAGCCTTTGCCAGCTGCACATTGGCTTGGGCCAGCCCCAGGTTGGCCTGGTTGCTGAGCAACTGCGCCTGAGCGATAGCCACGTCGGTATTGGACTTCTCCCACTCCTCACCGGAGATGGCGAACCCTTGTTTGAGGCTACGCCGGCGCCGCTCTTCACTTTGGCGCTGTTTGAGCTGCGCCTGGCTGGCAATGATTGCAGCCTCCGACTGGCCCATTGCGGCCTGGGCCACTTCAACAGAGCGTCGTGCGTGCTCGACTGCCAGGGCATAGCGCGCCGGGTCGATTTGCAGTAGCAGGTCCCCTTTGCTCACATGCTGGTTATCCTGAACCCGCAAACTGGCGATCAGCCCGGAGACGTCCGCCGACAAGGTCACCACATCAGCGCGCACCCTGGCATCGCGAGTCCAGGGTGAACGGGTGTAGTGCTCCCAGGCGAACCAGCCCAGGACCAGCGCCAGCAAGACAACCGCCAGGGTAATCAGTTGGGCGATGTATTTTTTCAAGGTGACGAGGCTCCCATTACTAGAATCACAACAGCACACACGCAGACATAGAGCGCGCCTTCGAACAGCGCCTCATGCCACACAAACCGCAGCACGCCCAGCCGACGCAAGGACCAGCCCAGCACCATGAAAATCGGCAGCGCCAGCAACAAAGCCTGCGCAATGGGCGGCAGGTAGACGCCACCTACCTCAAAATCAATGTGCAAGAGACGGCACTCCTTTTTCATCGAGCTCAAGAAATTCGCGGTAGCGCTCAATAAACGAGGCAACGATCAGCAGTGCCACGCGAATGCGAAACACCGACCAGAGCTGTTCATGCCCGGACGAAAGCTCAGCGGCATGCAGTTGGTCCAGGTCATCGCCCAGGTGCCGCAATGCATCGGTCAATGCCTGCCAGTCGACGGTGGGCCTTCCCGCCACATAACGGCCTGACTGGTCCAGAACCGACTGCAAACGGGCCTGGGTTTGCGCCGTCAGCAATGTATTGTTCTGCCCTTGTTGCTTGAGCTGGTTCAACGCCACGCCCAGGGCCATGCAGGCCAGAGTGACCTCGAACAGCGCATGGGCTCGCGGGTCTTTGGTCGCGGGCAACAAACCCAGCATCATGGTCAGGCGATCCATCATCCGGCTTTCAAAGGCGAACTGCTGCTGATCCGTCGCTGAGGTCTTGAGCAATACGTAGACCTGCTCCCGGCTCTCATCGAACAGACGGTGAATGCGCCGGGCCGGATTGAATGGAAACACCCAGGAGTACACCAGTAACGACAAGGTGCAAGCTCCGATATAGGCACCGGCAAATTCGAACCACTGACTCGCGGTGTTTTGCCAGGCCCCGATATTCTGCGGGCCCACCATCAGGAAGGTCGAAAGCCCCAGGCCCATGCCTATCCCGGCAGTCAGCGGGCTGGCCAGGCCCACAGCAATCACATAGAGCAACGGCGCCAGAATCAACAGCAGCATTTCGACGTCGCCAATGGCGGGCACCAGCATGAATTGATAGACCGCTGAAATCACCAGCGACAGGCCAAACCCACGTGCGTAGTTCTGGCTCGCCGCCAAGGGCCGTGGAAAGGTCGCCATCAATGAGCACAGAATTCCCACCAGGATCATCCCTGCCCGGGCGCCATCCCAAGCCGTTTCGATCCAGATCAATCCACACACAAGCAAGGCAATAAACGCACGGGCAGCGTTCATTCCCGCCAGGCGCCAGTCCAGGTACAGCGGATTACTTCGGCTCTGGCGGTGCAGGCAGTTGGCCGGACGGCCCTCCTGAATGGCATCACTCAGTTGCAGGATCTCTTCCAGTTGTTGCAACAGCCTGGCCTGCTCCCAACGCAAGGCCCACGCCAGCGCGCGTAACGTACCTGTTATGGGCTCATCACGTTGCTCAACCTTATTGGCCTGCTGGTCAAAGCGCTGCTGCAACACGCTAAAGCGCTGGCGCGCCTGCGTCGATAATGAACGCCCCGCCACTGCCAACTCATCCAGGAACGCCAGTTCGTCAGCGCGCAGCTGTTGAATGTCTTCGGGAAGCTCACCTTGCCAACGCTCATCGATCAGCGTGCGTTGACGACGCAGCACTGTCAGACGTGAAGTCAGCAATACCAATTGATTACCCAGCAGTTGCACCAGGCCGTTGGCACTGCGCAACCGTGGCGCATCGAAA
The DNA here is from genome assembly GCF_034348165.1 of Pseudomonas sp. CCI1.1. NCBI lineage: Bacteria > Pseudomonadati > Pseudomonadota > Gammaproteobacteria > Pseudomonadales > Pseudomonadaceae > Pseudomonas > Pseudomonas sp. CCI1.1. Next base: position 919,874 of record NZ_CP133780.1, on the reverse strand, counting down.
TACAAATGCCGGCGCAGGCCTTCCAGTGCGTTGATTTCTCCGAGTAACTGCATCTGGCGCTTACGGAAATCGGCCTCGCTCTCCTCGGTACGAATCACCGCCGCCGCATGGGCCGCCATCAATTTCAGGACTTGATCTACTTTGGCAAAGTACCCCCGGGCGACCGCTTCCGGGCGCGCCGTCAACAGGCTGACCACGCCGACACAGGCAACCGCCAACAGCGTCTCAGTGAGTCGGGTGATCGCCAGCATCAAGGTATTATCCTGCTCCGGTACAGCAAGCAGCCCAACGACGACCGCCGTGAACCCGCTGAGCACAAAGGCGTGGGAACTGGTGTAGCGCAGCAACCTGCCACCCGCCGTGCAGAACGCCAGCCACAGCGACAAGGTAACAATGAATGGGACCGGTGCCTGGGGGAAAACGCCCATGATCAGCACCGCCACTGCCGCGCCGACCAGGGTGCCGATAATCTGTGAAAAACTACGCTGCAACGCCATGCCACCCAAGGGTTGGCTGACGATAATCACCGCCATCACTGACCATTTTGGCTGGTCTAGGTCGAAGATGAAGGCCAGGTACAAGGTCAACAATCCAGCTGCAACGGTGCGCAACGCAAATAGCAGCGCGCCCATACCTGGATTGAACACCACTTTGAAATAGTTGATCAGGGGCTGCATAAACGGCTCAAGCGGGCTGCCAAGGCCTGCGGACCGAGACACAACCTTTGGTCAAAAGCTGCGCCCAATTCATAACAGGTCGTTAGCTGGAAACCGGTTCATGCTCATCTGAACGCACCTGGTGCTAGGTTGAAATGAGGACTGCCTGTCGCAGCACAGCCCCCATGCTCGGGCTTACTTGCCTTCAGTCAAGGCGTTGTAGCTGGTGAACAGGTTGCGGTAGTCCGGAATGTGGTTGGAGAACAACGTCCCCAAGCCCTCGATGTCGTTGCGCCAGTCGCGGTGCAGCTCACAGGCCAGGCCAAACCAGGTCATCAGTTGCGCGCCGTTGGCCGACATGCGGGCCCAGGCGGACTGCTGGGTCAGTTCGTTGAAAGTGCCGGAGGCGTCGGTGACCACGAACACTTCAAAGCCTTCGGCCAGGGCCGACAGCGCCGGGAACGCCACGCACACTTCGGTCACGACGCCGGCAATGATCAATTGTTTCTTGCCGGTGGCCTTGATGGCCTTGACGAAGTCTTCGTTGTCCCAGGCATTGATCTGGCCTGGGCGCGCAATGTACGGCGCATCCGGGAACAGTGCCTTGAGCTCGGGCACCAGCGGGCCATTGGGGCCGGTTTCGAAACTGGTGGTGAGGATGGTCGGCAGCTTGAAGTACTTGGCCAAGTCAGCCAGGGCCAGCACGTTGTTCTTGAATTTGTCCGGGTCGATGTCACGGACTAGTGACAGCAAGCCGGCCTGATGGTCGACCAACAGCACAGCGGCGTTGTCTTTGTCCAAGCGAACGTAAGGTGTAGACATCGTGGTACTCCTGATAAAGAAGGTGACGCCCCGAGTAGGCGCCCCGTAAAGAACCCAGCGTGTTTACTTGCGCTGTGAGTCTAGTACTTCGTGGTTGTTTGCCACTTCCTGAGCCTTGACGTAGCTCTCGATGAGAAGCTGGTAGTGCGGCATGGCCTGGGTGTAGACGTTGGCCCACTCCTGGGCATCCGGGCGGTTCCAGGAGCCTTGCAACTCCGACAGCGTGCCCATGATGTCGATCGGCACCACGCCGGCCTGGGCCAGGCGTGCAACGGTCAGGTCGGTGGCCAGCCTGGAGTGGTTGCCCGAGGCATCGACCACCGCGAACACCTTGTAGCCTTCATGCACCGCCGCAATCGATGGGAACGCCAGGCACACGCTGGTCAGGGTGCCGGCGATCACCAGGGTCTTCTTGCCGGTGGCTTTGACGGCGGCATGAAACTCCGGGTTGTCCCACGCGTTGATTTCGCCACGGCGGGCCACGTACTGGGCGTGCGGCGCGGCTTCGTGGATTTCCGGGATCAACGGGCCGTTGGGTCCTTGCGGCACCGAAGCGGTGGTGATAACCGGTATTTTCAGCAGGGTTGCGGCCTTGGCCAGCGCGATGGCGTTGGCGCGCAATTGAGGAACATCAATGTCCTTGACGATCTGGAACAGACCACTCTGGTGGTCGATCAGCAACATGGCGGTGTCAGCGGGGTCAATCGTCGGCTTTTGACCATTGAAGTTTGCAGCGTTACCTGATGCAGTCATTTGCATTTCCTCTTGCTTGGCGATACCTCCCTGGCGTGTGCGCCGGAACTGCGCCCGGCCGTGCCTGCACTTCCTGTACAGACACGCTTGGGCAACGACCTGGACGTGTGTCAGCAGGCCCACCCAAAAAAACAGTGGAACCACCTTAATCATCGCGTTCAGGGTTAGGTAGTGGCTGAAACGGGCCGCTCCATCTCAAAAATGGAACAATGCAGCCGCACGGTGGCAAGGGCACTTGGACGTGCCGGTCGTTACAATGCGATCATCGGCTCCATCCCGTGGATTTCAGGCACTTGCGCCAATCATGACCGTTCACTTATTTCCAGGCAGGTGCCTTCATGGACATCAAACAACTTAAATTCCTGATCGCGCTGGAGCAGACCCGCCATTTCGGCCAGGCCGCCGCCCGCTGCAACATCACCCAGCCCACCCTGTCGATGCGCCTGCGCAACCTGGAGGAAGAACTGGGCTTGGAACTGGTGACCCGCGGCCAACGCTTCGAAGGCTTCACCCAGGCCGGCGAACGCGTGCTGGCCTGGGCCAGGACTTTACTCGCCGCCCACGACGGCCTGTTCGCCGAAGCCGCTGCGTGTCGCGGCCAGTTGGTCGGTAACCTGCGCCTGGGCCTGGTGCCCCTGAGCGGCTTCAATCCGATCAGCTTCATCCAGGGCTTGTCCCACAGCTTCCCGGAACTCAAGTTCAGCCTCACCTCCATGAGTTCGGACAAAATCATCGAAGCGCTGGGCACCAATCAACTGGACTTGGGCGTGTGCTACCTGGACCACGTGAGCCCCAACTACCTGGAATTTTTCGAACTGGGCGAAACCCGTGTCGGCCTGCTGTACGACACTCGCCACTTCCACTTCGAAGGCACGCAGATGAGCTGGGAAGAAGCCGCCGAACTGCCCCTGGGGATGATCAGCAATGGCATGCACTACCGAAAATCCATCGACTTGAGTTTCCGCAGTCGCGGTCTCGATCCCCAACCGATTCTGGAAAGCGACTCCACCTATCAACTGTTCCAGGCCATCCACGAAGGCTTCTGTTGCGCAATCATGCCGTTGGACAGCGGCCTGGAAAACCCCATCGAAAACCTGGCATTTATCCACCTGCCAGACGCCAGTGTCCTTGCGCCCCTGGGCATGGTGATGCGCAAGACCGAACCGCGCTCGGTCATCGCAGAGAAGTGTTTTGCCGAGGCCAGGCAGTTGTTTGCACCCAATACCCAGGCTTAGCCGGCCTGCGTTTGCAGCGCGCACAAAAAAGGCGCTCCGTAGAGCGCCTTTTTACCGCCGATTGTTTTACTGCAAGCTGACCTGACGCAGCTCGGGTTTGGTCTCACCACCAATCATGATGCGTTTTGGCTTGGCCTCTTCAGGCACTTCACGCAGCAGGTCGATGTTGAGCAAACCGTTGGTCAGGGATGCGCCACGTACTTCGATATGGTCCGCCAAGCGGAACGACAACCGGAACGCACGTTGGGCAATGCCCTGGTGCAGGTAAGCGACCTTATCGTCGGTTTCGCGTTTTCCGCCGGAAACCGTCAATACACCCCTCTCGACCTGGATATCCAGATCCTCCTCCGTCAGGCCAGCCACGGCGATCACGATGCGGTACGCGTCGTCACCGTGCTTTTCCACGTTGTGAGGTGGATAGGAATTCGGAGCCTCGCTGCGCAGCGCCGACTCGAACAGGTCATTGAAGCGATCAAAGCCCACCGATTGACGGAACAGTGGGGCCAACGACAGGGTAGTAGCCATTTTAAAATCTCCTGAGTTTCTCCAAGTGATTTAGTACGCAACCCGGATTCGGCATCGCGTGATCCAAAATTTATGGACGCGCAAAAGGAATTCAAGAGGGCTGGAAAAAAATTTTCTTGTGCAAGGGGCGATCACCGAAGCCCAAGTGTTATGACGTGTGCTCTAATCAAAATGCCAGGCGTGCTTTACCCCGTGAGCGCCTGAGACAGCCCTTGAGGTACAAAAAAATGAAAATGACATTCCCGGCCCTGGCATTGGGCATTCTGATCTCCCAAGGGGCCCTGGCCGCTGGAGATGGTACAGCCGCGCTGGGAGGCGGTGTCGGCGGTGTGTTGGGCAACGTGGTAGGCCAGCAGCTTGGTGGCTCGACCGGTGCGGCCATCGGCGCCGGCGTGGGGGGCGCCGCCGGGAGTGCGGTAGGGGCGCAAAAGGGCAACAAGACCGAAGCGGCGATTGGCGGCGGTTTGGGCTCGGCAGGCGGTTCGCTGATTGGCAATCGCCTGGGCGGCACCACCGGCTCGACCATCGGCGCCGGCGTGGGGGGCGCAGCCGGTGGCGCGCTGGGTAATAACCTGGCCGATGACGAGAGCGGCCATCGTTCAGGCGGTGCCAAGCACAAAGGCAACAAGCATAAGCACAAGAACAAGCACCACTGATCGCGTGGCGCGGCTTGCCATGTAGGAGCGAGCTTGCTCGCTCCTACGCCGGGCCAATATCCCTTTACATCGGCGTGCTGCTCACCACCCGCAACGCCAACCCTTCATACGCGTCCAGCGTGATCGTGAACGCACCCTCCTCTGTCAAATCGCCTTCCACCCGCTCATTGATGATATCCACCACCGGCCCCGGTGCGATGTTGGGCAGGTGCAGGGTTTCGGTGATCGGCGTGGCGCCAAAGTTCAGCGCAGTGATTTGAGTGCCCTTACCCGCCGGCAGTTCGTGGACCATGATCAGCAAGCCGGGATGCTCGACGTCCGGCACCAGGATCTGGCGGCTGGCGGCGATGTCGTAGGCGCGGCGTACGGCGAGGATTTTTTGCAGTTGGGAGGCAAAGGAGTCCGGGTCCTGCAGCTGGCTGTTCAGACTGCCATACAGGCTTTTTGAGCGCGGCATTTGCCCCGCCGACAGTTCGGCGTCGGGGTTCAGGTCTACCAGATCATAAGCGCCACGATGGATCCAGCGGGTGTCGCCATCGGCCATCAAATGCGCCACCTCTTCGGCCGCCAACGGCAGCGCGCCCACCAGGTCCCAGCCGGACAAGGCAAACACCCCAGGTTGCATGGCGTTGTACATCACCAGTAGCAAGTGGATCTGGCGAACCTGCTGTATATCCGCCGAAGTGATCGCCTCCAGGTCACGGATACCCAGGGCTGCGGTGATGATGCTGGCGGTGGTGCAGGACACGCCGTTGGTGACGAATTTGAGGTTATACGGCGCATGTTCGCCGGTGAGGCGTTCATACATCTGCTCGCGGATATGCTCGCGCAGGATGTTGCCGGGGAAGGTCTGGCCCTGGAACAGGAAGCTGTCATGGGCGTGCAGCGTCCAGAAATGCACCAGCTCCAGGGTCAGTTCATCATGGTTCTGCAGCGCGTGAATCAGCGAGCCGGGGTCGATGCCGAGGCTGTGCATCTGGCGCAGCATCAGGCGCAGGAATTCGGTATCGCCCATCAGCAATGCATGCTGGTAGGCCGGCCGGGTGATGAAGTCATAAGACAGGTCAGCGCCGCCGTGGGACATCGACGCGATGTCGTCCACGGTGAGGTTGAGTTCCTGAAAACTGAACCCGCCCGCCTTGCGAATGGCGCCGCCGAGTAACTGATTGCCGGTGATCGACAGCGGATGGCTTTCGGACCAGGCCGTGCCATCGAGCTTGCGCTCCACGCCGAGAAAGCCGTTGGCATCCAGGCGCAGGATTTTCGCGCCCATCACATCAATGGCGTGCAGCGCATCACCGATGATCATCTGCTGCGCAGCAAACGAAGGGTCGAGCCAGTTGAGCGACGGCTGGCCTTCCTTGAAGTAATGCAGGTACACCCAGCGCCGCGGCTTGCCATCCACGCCGAGCACCACCGGGGTGGCGCTCCAGTCGGTTTCTTTGACGCCGGGCTCGAAGAAAATCACCCGCTGCAATTGGCCGACGATGTAGTGCTTGTCACGCAGTGCGTCTACCTGGGAGGGGCTGAGGTTGTGTGCATCGCGCCCGGCGGCCACGTCGGGCAGCAACGGCCAGTCTTCCTCGCGGATTTCGACCATATGGTACAGGCCGGGATAGTCCTCATAGGCCATTTCTGCCAGACGAAAGTCCGCGCCCTTGCCGGTGTGCGACGGGATCACATCGTCGATGATCACCGCATTGTGCGCGGCAGCCATGCGCGTCAAAGCCTGCAGTTGTGCCTCGGTGCCCAGTTGCGGATCGATGTCGAAACTGATGCGGTCGAAATTGCCGTCGATGGTCGGGGTGTGCTCGGTGCCAGACAAGCCACCGGACTTCTTCAACGGGCCGTTGTGAATGCCCTGGATGCCGATCTTGGACAGGGTATGCCACAAGGTTTCGTCCCCCAGCGCCTCAAGCACGGTGCCGCCTTCGCGGGTGACAATCGAGGCGGGGTAGGCCGTGAACCACACCGACGACAAGGCCGAAGCGTCACGCGGCCGGGTCTGTGCATAGGGCTGCTGCCACAGGCGGCCTTGCCCCGAATACAGCTTGGCCCGCTGCCGCGCTGCGTGGAGCATGGAATGTTGCACCAGCCAGTTCACATGGTCGTTGTTCGCCGCGGTCATAAGCTCGGTACCTGTCGTGGTGAAAAGGGTCGGTGTAAGCATATGAGGGGCGTGCGCGGCATTCGTTGCATCGACTTGGCTTCATCCAAATGTGGGAGGGGGCTTGCCCCCGATGGCGGTGGATCAGATAAAAATAGCCTGACTGACACACTGCTATCGGGGGCAAGCCCCCTCCCACATTAGATTTTCATCTGGCCTGCCGCCTTGCGTCGCTTGCCGGTACTGCCTCGGGGTGAACCCGGTTGAAGATTTGAACTGCCGGGTAAACGCGCTGTGATCGGTGTAGCCGCATTGCAGCGCCACCTCGGTAATTGGCAGCTCGGTATGCAACAACCGCCGGGCATGTTCCAGCCGGACTTTCTGGATCATTTGCCGAGGCGTGAGGTGAAACACGCGCTTGCAGTAGCGCTCCAGTTGCGCCACGGAAATCCCGGCGATGCGGGTCAATTCCCCCAGGGTGACGCGGCGGTTGAAGTGGCTGCGGATGTGTTCGTCCACCGCCGCCAGACGCTGATAGGCCGGGTGGGTTTCACTGGCTGATTGCAGGTCTACCGAGATCCCGGCCAGGCCGATGATCGCACCGAGCTGGTTGTACAGCGGCCACTTGTGGGTCAGGCACCAGCCGGGTTCGCGGGTGCCGTAGAGGTGCAATTCGAGTTGATCTTCCAACACCAGGCCCTGCCTCAGCACACGAAGGTCCTGTTCGGTATAGCCGGGGCCCAATTGTGCGGGAAACACTTCGGCGCTGGTCTTGCCCAGCAGCGGTTGCAGGTGCTTGAGGCCGCAGCGTTGCACCAGGGTGCGGTTGGCGAGCACGTAGCGGGCGTCGATGTCCTTGATGAAAATCGCGGCGTTGGGCAGTACATCGAGCATCGGCAGCAACTGCTCTACCCCGCTCAATAGCTGCTCGATGTTGTGGGGTCGGCTGCCCTGGAAAAGGCTCGCGAACGCGCTCTGCAACATGACTTTATCTGCCCTTTTTTTCGTCGACAGCCAGCAGATTGCGCCATGGAACGAGCGCTGTCGAGCGCGGCAAATTGTGCTGAATTCGTCATCCATCGCCGCATAAAACATCAATCGTCAGCCGGGCATGTGGGTTCAGGATAGCGCCACTGCATGCCTATCCAATAACTCACAAGAAGGCGCCGCTATGTCAGGCCAAGGCAAGTTCAAGAAACAGCTGTCACTGATGGACCTCACCTTTATCGGGTTGGGGGCCATCTTCGGTTCGGGTTGGTTGTTCGCCGCCAGCCACGTGTCTGCCATCGCAGGCCCGGCGGGAATTTTTTCCTGGTTGCTCGGTGGTTTCGCCGTGCTGCTGCTGGGCATTGTCTACTGCGAACTCGGTGCCGCCCTGCCCCGCGCCGGTGGCGTGGTGCGCTACCCGGTGTATTCCCACGGTCCGCTGCTCGGGTACCTGATGGGTTTTATCACGCTGATCGCGTTTTCCAGCCTGGTAGCAATTGAAGTGGTCGCCTCGCGCCAATACGCCGCAGCCTGGTTTCCGCAGCTGACCAAGGCAGGTTCCAGCGACCCCACCACCCTGGGCTGGCTGGTGCAATTTGCCCTGCTGTGCCTGTTCTTTGTGCTCAACTACCGCAGCGTGAAGACCTTTGCGATCGCCAATAACCTGGTGAGCGTGTTCAAGTTCATCGTGCCGTTACTGGTGATCGGCGTGCTGTTCACCTTCTTCAAGCCGGCGAATTTCCAGGTGCATGGCTTCGCGCCGTTCGGCTTATCAGGTATCGAGATGGCCGTGTCGGCAGGCGGGGTGATCTTTGCCTACCTGGGCCTGACGCCGATCATTTCGGTGGCCAGCGAAGTGAAAAACCCACAGCGCACCATCCCCATCGCCCTGATCCTCTCGGTACTGTTGTCTACGGCCATCTATGTGCTGCTGCAAACCGCGTTCCTCGGCGGCGTGCCTACCGACATGCTCGCCAATGGCTGGGCCGGCATCAGCAAGGAACTGGCCCTGCCCTATCGCGATATCGCCCTGGCGCTGGGCGTGGGCTGGCTGGCCTACCTGGTGGTGGCCGATGCGGTGATCTCTCCCAGCGGCTGCGGCAATATCTACATGAACGCCACCCCGCGCGTGGTGTATGGCTGGGCGCAGACTGGCACCTTCTTCAAGATATTCACGCGCATCGATGAAAAGTCCGGCATCCCGCGCCCGGCGCTGTGGCTGACCTTTGGCCTGTCGGTGTTCTGGACCTTGCCGTTCCCGTCCTGGGAAGCGCTGATTAACGTGGTGTCTGCCGCCCTGATCCTCAGTTATGCCGTGGCCCCGGTGACGGTCGCCGCCCTGCGCCGCAATGCACCCGACATGGCGCGCCCGTTTCGGGTCAAGGGCATGGCGGTGCTGGGCCCGCTGTCATTTATCATCGCGGCGTTGATCGTCTACTGGTCGGGCTGGAGCACGGTGTCGTGGCTGTTGGGCCTGCAAATCCTGATGTTTGTGGTGTACCTGCTGTGCGCGCGCTGGGTGCCGACCGTGCACCTGAACCTCAAGCAACAAGTACGCTCCTCGGCCTGGCTGATCGGCTTCTACGCCGTGACCATCCTGCTCTCCAAGCTCGGCAGTTTTGGCGGTATTGGTGTGATCAGCCACCCGTTTGACACCCTGGTGGTGGCGGCCTGCGCCCTGGGCATTTACTACTGGGGCGCCGCCACCGGCGTACCCGCCCACTTGGTACGCCTGGAGCAGGAAGAGGACGAAAGCGAAGCCGTCATCGACGCGCACTACAGCGCCCCACTGTCCCCGACTACCCACTGATGGAGCGCCTTATGAAACGACTGCACGTGATTGACTCACACACCGGCGGTGAACCTACACGCCTGGTCATGAACGGCTTTCCCGAACTGGCGGGTGCCTCGATCGCCGATCAACTGGACCACCTGCGCACCCACCACGATCAATGGCGCCGCGCCTGCCTGCTGGAGCCCCGGGGCAACGATGTGCTGGTGGGCGCGCTGTACTGTGCGCCAGTCACGCCGGGGGCGACCTGCGGGGTGATCTTCTTCAACAACGCCGGCTACCTCGGCATGTGCGGCCACGGCACCATTGGCCTGATTGCCTCGCTGCACCACCTGGGGCTGATCCAACCGGGCGTGCACAGCCTCGACACGCCGGTCGGCCCGGTCGCGGCCACCTTGCACGAAGACGGCAGCGTGACCCTGCGCAATGTGCCCGCTTACCGCTACCGCAAGCAGGTGCCGGTTGAGGTGCCTGGGCATGGCGTGGTGCTGGGCGACATCGCCTGGGGCGGCAACTGGTTCTTCCTGGTGTCGGACCACGGCCATGAGTTGCAGATGGATAACGTGGAGGCCCTGACCGACTACACGTGGGCCATGCTCAAGGCCCTCGAAGCCCAAGGCATCCGTGGCGCAGACGGTGCGCTGATCGACCATATCGAATTGTTCGCCGACGACGCCCACGCCGACAGCCGCAACTTCGTAATGTGCCCCGGCAAAGCCTATGACCGCTCCCCCTGCGGCACCGGCACCAGCGCCAAGCTCGCCTGCCTGGCCGCCGACGCAAAACTGGCCGCAGGAGAACTTTGGGTACAAGCCAGCATCACCGGCAGCCAATTCCTCGGCCGCTATGAGTGGGACGGCGAACACGTACGCCCATTCATCACCGGCCGCGCCTACATGACCGCCGACAGCACCTTGCTGATCGACGAACAAGACCCGTTTGCCTGGGGCATCTGAGCCCTTGATCAATTCAACTGAAATGGAGTTAGCACCATGAGCGACAACATCTTCACCGGCTGCATGCCCGCCCTGATGACCCCTTGCACCGCCGAGCGCCAACCGGACTTCGATGCCCTGGTGGCCAAGGGTCGCGAGCTGATCGACATCGGCATGAGTGCCGTGGTGTATTGCGGCTCCATGGGCGACTGGCCGCTGCTCACCGAGGCCCAGCGCCAGGAAGGCGTGGCGCGCCTGGTGGCTGCGGGTGTGCCGACCATCGTCGGCACCGGTGCGGTGAACAGCCGTGAAGCCGTATCTCACGCAGCCCATGCCGCCAAAGTCGGCGCCGATGGTTTGATGGTGATTCCCCGCGTGCTGTCCCGAGGGGCTTCGGCCACTGCGCAAAAGGCCCACTTTGCAGCGATCCTCAACGCCGCCCCCAACCTGCCGGCGGTGATCTACAACAGCCCCTACTACGGTTTCGCCACCCGCGCTGATTTGTTCTTCGAACTGCGCCGCGAGCACCCTAACCTGATCGGCTTCAAGGAGTTCGGCGGCGCCGCCGACCTGCGCTACGCCGCCGAAAACATCACCTCCCAGGATGACGATGTGACCCTGATGGTCGGCGTCGATACCCAAGTGGTGCACGGCTTCGTCAACTGCAACGCCACCGGCGCCATTACCGGCATCGGCAACGCACTGCCCCGCGAAGTGCTGCAACTGGTGGCGCTGAGCAAAAAAGCCGCCAAGGGCGATGCCAAGGCGCGTCGCCAGGCCCGCGAGCTGGAAGCTGCACTGGCGGTGTTGTCGTCGTTCGACGAGGGCTGCGACCTGGTGCTGTATTACAAGCATCTGATGGTGCTCAACGGCGACCACGGCTACGCCCTGCACTTCAACGAAACCGACGGCCTCAGCGCTGCCCAGCGCCGGTATGCCGAGCAGCAGTACGCGCTGTTCCGCCAGTGGTATGCCAACTGGTCGGCCGAACAGAACGTCGCTTGATTTTCTGTAGGCGCGAGCTTGCTGTGGCGAGGGAGCTTGCTCCCGCTGACTGCGCAGCAGTCTCCGGCTTTTATTGGGGGCGCTTCGCACCCCAGCGCAAGCATGCTTGCTCGTCACATAAGCTCGCGCCTACAACACCTCTTTTTGTTCCAGGATGTCCCCATGACTCTGACAGGCAAGATGCTGATCGGTCAGCAATCCGTTTGCGGCCATCGCGATGCGATCCGGGCCATCAACCCCGCCACCAACACCCCACTGGAACCCGCCTATGCCGGCGGGGATGAGCAACACGTCGAACAGGCCTGCGCACTGGCTTGGCTCGCGTTCGACGCTTACCGCGAAACCACCTTGGCAGATCGCGCCACGTTGCTTGAAACCATCGCCACCCACATCGAAGCCCTGGGCGATGAGTTGATCGAACGCGCCTGCGCCGAAACCGGCTTGCCGCGCGCACGCATTGAAGGTGAACGCGGCCGTACCTGCGGGCAACTGCGCGCTTTTGCCCGCACCGTGCGCCTGGGCGAATGGCTCGACGTGCGCGTCGATACCGCACAGCCCCAGCGCCAGCCCCTGCCCCGCGCCGACCTGCGCCAGCGCCATATCGCCCTGGGCCCGGTAGCCGTGTTCGGAGCCAGCAACTTCCCTCTGGCCTTCTCAGTGGCGGGCGGCGATACCGCATCGGCCCTTGCCGCCGGTTGCCCGGTGATCGTCAAGGCGCATAACGCGCACCCCGGCACTAGCGAACTGGTGGGCCGCGCCATCGCCCAGGCGGTTAAAGAGTGTGGCTTGCCGGAAGGTGTGTTTTCACTGCTCTACGGCGCGGGTAACGAGGTGGGTATCGCATTGGTGCGCGACCCGCGCATCAAGGCCGTAGGCTTCACGGGGTCGCGCAGTGGCGGTATCGCCCTGTACCAAGCGGCGCAGGCACGCCCGGAGCCGATCCCGGTGTACGCGGAAATGAGCTCGATCAACCCGGTGTACCTGTTTCCTGCTGCGCTTGAAGCTCGGAGCGAAGCCTTGGCCGATGGGTTCGTCGCGTCGCTGACCCAAGGCGCCGGCCAGTTCTGTACCAACCCTGGCCTGGTGATCGCCCTGCAAGGCGCCGCTCTGGACCGTTTTGTCCAATCCGCCAGTGAGCGTCTCTCGCGTTGCCCGTCCCAGACCATGCTCACACCGGGTATTTTCAGCGCCTGCGAAACCGGCCTGAAGACCCTGGCCCAGCACGCCACCATAGCCGCCAAAGGCTTGCCAGCGACCGGGCCAAACCAGGGCCAGCCCCATCTGTTCGTGACCCAGGCCGAGGCGTTCCTGAACAATGAACACCTGCAAGCCGAAGTATTCGGCGCCGCCTCGCTGGTGGTGCAGTGCCGCGATGTCGAGCACATGCGCCAGGTGTCCGAGCACCTGGAAGGTCAACTCACCGCCACCCTGCACATGGATGACCACGACCTGCCAAAGGCGCGGGCATTGCTGCCGGTGCTGGAGCGCAAGGCTGGGCGCCTGCTGGTGAACGGCTGGCCGACCGGCGTAGAAGTGTGCGACGCCATGGTGCATGGCGGGCCCTTTCCGGCGACTTCGGATGCGCGCAGTACCTCGGTGGGCACGGCGGCGATCCTGCGATTCCTGCGCCCGGTGTGTTACCAGGACGTCCCGGACGCCTTGCTGCCCACCGCGCTGCAGCACGACAACCCGCTGCGGTTGCGGCGCCTGCTCGACGGCCAGCGAGAAGCATGATCATGGCCGATCCCAAGCAAGCAGACATCGTAGTAGTCGGCGCCGGCATTATCGGCGTCGCCTGCGCCTTGCAACTGGCACGCCAAGGCCGCCGAGTCGTCGTGCTCGACCCGCAGGCACCCGGCATGGGTGCCTCCTACGGCAACGCCGGCCACCTGGCGACGGAACAGGTGTTTCCCATCGCCGACCTGTCGATCCTCAAGCGCTTGCCCGCCATGCTCCTGGACCCCATGGGCCCGCTGCGCCTGGACTGGACCTATCTGCCCCGCGCCCTGCCCTGGTTTATCCGCCTGTTGCTCAACCTGCGGCCAGCGCGTTACCAGCGCACCGTGGCCGGCCTTCGCGCGCTGAACGAAGGTAGCCTGGGCGCGTGGCAACGCTTGCTGCAATCGATGGGTCAAACGCAATTGCTGCGTGAAGACGGTTCGCTATTGGTGTATGAGCGCGCCGAATCCCGCGCTGCACTGGATGCAGTGCAGCAACGCATGCGGCAGCAAGGCGTCGCCGTGGACTTCTGGAGCGGCGATGCGGTGCGCAAGGCTGCGCCGCAACTGAGCGACGCCATACAAGGCGGGTTGTTCTTCCCCGCTACCGGACACTTTCTGGACCCGTACACGGTGGTTGGCGAACTGGTGAACGCGGCCAAGGCTGAGGGGGTGCAATTTCTTCAGCAGCGCGTTCTGGACGGACGCCTGGAGAGTAACGGCGTTTCCCTGATGACCGACCAAGGCGTACTGACAGCGCAGCAAGTGCTGATCGCCTGCGGCGCCCACTCGGCCAAACTCACCGCAGCTCTCACCGGCAAACAAGTGCCGCTGGACACCGAACGCGGTTACCACCTGATGCTGCCCCACGAACAACAGCGCCTGCCCTTCGCGGTCACTTCGCTGGAGCGCAAATTCATCATGACGCCCATGACCGGTGGCCTGCGCCTGGCCGGCACGGTCGAATTCGCCGGCCTCGACCGCCCGGCCAATATGCAACGGGCCTGGCAGTTACACCGGTTGAGCAAAGGGTTGTTCCGACACGACTTGAGCGACAGCGAAGCCACGCCCTGGATGGGGTTTCGCCCTTCCCTGCCCGACTCGCTGCCGATCATTGACCGGGTGTGCGAAGGCAAAGTGCTGCTTGCATTTGGTCACCAGCATTTGGGACTGACACAAGCGGCGGTGACGGCCGAGCGGGTTGGGCAGCTTGCTGCGAGTGAGCAGGTGCCAGAACTGCAGCCTTATCGGCTGGATCGTTTCTGAACCTTACTGTGGTAAGCGCGAAGTGCTGAATAACGCATCAGCCGTTTCTTGGATTTCATCGCGCATCCATAGCTTGTTCAACCAACCGACAGGGATAGCCTGGACGCCGTAATACGCCCCCGCCAGTTGCCCAACGATTGCGGCAGTAGTGTCTGCGTCATCCCCAAGGTTGGCGGCGGCCAGTATCGCTTCAGCAAAGTTGGAGGTCTGATCGAAACACCAGAATGCAGCCTCCAGCGAAGCCACCGCATAACCTGAGCCAACGATTTGAGCAGAGGTCTTATCGCGATAGTCGCCAGAGGCGATAGCCTTGACCTTAGGAGCCGACAGCGCGGTGTGGGAAAAACTCAGCACCTGTTTCTTTGGCACGCCGCTCAGGGCATTGCTGATAGCCTCGGCCAGCAGCAGGCAGCACTCGATAGCCTCCTGCGCGGCATGCGTAGTTCGCGAGCTTTGCTCGGCAAACAGGTGGATGTCCGCCCTATCTGGAAAGTAAAACAACACGACAGGTGCGAGACGCATCATTGAACCATTGCCGGCCGAATACGGATGTGTTGAGCCCGCAAAAGCGTTGCCACTTTGCTGAAATTGCTCCAGCGCTTCGCGAACCGTCATGCCGATATCAAAGCACTCTCCGGTAGAACTCAAGTAACCCCACTTCCACCAATTCAGATAACGTCCCATCTGGTCCATCGCGTCAAAACCGCCTTTGCGCAACAGGCTTTCGGCCAGACACAGTGCCATGGACGTATCGTCAGTCCATTGGCCAGGCTTGAGACTAAACGGTCCGCCGCCTAGCATATCCGTCACGGGAGAAAAGCTGCCGCGGGGCATGAATTCAACCGTCGTCCCTACAGCATCGCCACACGCCAGCCCAAGTAGGCTGCCGCGATAACGATCCAAAAGCGTGATATCCATTGCCACTCCTCGTGAAAATCTTGCTACACCCGCCAGGCTACTTGACCAACCGCTTCTCCTTGGAGGGGCGATAGCCGAAATACGCGCTGTAGCATTTGCTGAAATGGCTCGGCGAGACAAACCCGCACGCCACCAGCACATCCACCTGTGACAACTCGGTGTGCTGCAACAGGCGTCGCGCTTCAGTGACGCGCAATTCCATGTAGTAGCGTTGCGGCGTGGTACCCAGTTGTTCCTTGAACAGGCGCTCCAGCTGGCGGCGGGAACGGCCGGCGTAGACGGCGAGCTGATCGAGTTCCAGGGGCTCTTCGAGGTTGGCGTCCATCAGCTTCACCACCTCGCGCAGCGGCGCGCTGACACAGATGTTTTCGGTGGGTTTGATGCGGCGGTAGCGCGATTCTTCGAACGCCAGAATATCTTCGATGCCTTCGACCAAGGCTTTGCCATGCAGGCTCTTGATCCAGTCCAGGGCCATATGGAAAGCCCCCGAGGGGCTGGACGCGGTGAGGCGGTCGCGGTCGATGACGTAGGGTTCGCTGGTGACCTGCGCCGCCTTGGACACTTCGGCCAGTGCCGGCCGATGCTCGGGATGGATGGCACAGCGATAACCCTGCAGCAGCCCCGCACGCCCGAGGAACCACGAGCCGTTCCACAAACCGGCGAGGCGCACGCCCGCTTCACCCGCACTGCGCAGCCATTGGATAAATGGCTCGCTGGCCTTGAGTTCGGTACGAAAACCACCGCAGATCACCAATAGGTCCAAGTCCTGCAAGGTCGTCAGCATCAGGTTCGCATCCGGGCGAATGACCAGGCCCAGGTCGCTGATGACTTCGCCCTCACCCGGGGGCGTGCCGAGATAAGCCAAAAATTAGGACATTCGTTCTGTAAGTAACTGTTTTTAAGGGAACTGCTCATGTGCTGCGGAAGGACGGTCGAGAATAGAGGGTGGCCACTTGGGATTCTAACCAGCCCTGCTTACAAACCTTGGCTACGGTTTGCGTCGTAATAACGAGCCAGCCGCATTCTCCTCGAAAGCTCCAGCTTCCTCGATATAGCCGTGTACGGTGCCATCGTGCCGCCAGCCACCCTGTCGTTTGATCTCAAGGAAATCCGCCCCAGCCCGATGCGCACTGGTAGCCAGTCCCCGACGCAGACTGTGGCTGCTCAGTTCGGGCACATACAACAGCCCTGCGGCTTCGGCACGTGCCGTCAGGATGGTATTCACGCTGCCCTCGTGCAGTGCCACCTCGCCGAGTACGCCCCAGCGGCTGATGCGCCGGAACAGTGGCCCCTGAACGATCTGAGCCGCGTCCAACCACCGGCGTAGCGCTGTCGCGGGGCAGCAGATGCTGTCGCCGTATGGGATCGCCTTGTCGAGTCCCTCGCCCTCCTGATCGGTCTTGGAACGGGGCAGCGTGATCCGTAGACCTTCCTGCTCCCACTCGAGGTATTGCATCTCCAGCGTGACCAATTCGCTGCGCCGGAACGCACCAAAATACCCGACCTGGAGCAGTGCACTGTCCCGCAGTGTCGCCAGTCCGTCGAGCGTGTTCAGGTGCACCACGATGCGTTCGAGATCCTCTAGGACCAGGGCCTTGGCTTTTTGTCGAGGCCGCCCGTTCACCCGCTCAATACCGCGCAAGGTTTTGCCCACGGTGGCGCTGGCGGTAGGGTCAGGAAAACCCTGATAACGGTGCCATTGCGACAGCGCCGTGAGGCGCAGGGCCAGGGTGCGCGGGTTCAATACTTCCGCAAAAGACAATAGATAACGAATCAGCGCGGCTTCATCGCACGGCAGCACGCCGCCCCAGGCGAGAAAGTGGCGAATGGCCGAGCGGTAGGTGCGCCGGGTGTTGTCGGTTGTCGCGGCGGCGAGAAAACGCTGATGTTGCTCAGCCAATTGTTCGGGGGTGGTGAGCGTACCGGGGGTACGCGCAAGTACTGTCGGCTCTTCGTGCCGCCTGGTGGGGAGGTTTTCGTCATTATTGCCGGCTGTCATCACGAAGCGCCTGTTTAGGCCATGTGTACCGCAGATTATAGACACAACCCTCGATCGCGATGACTTAACTCACGATAACCGCGCTTATCGTGGGTCAACTGACGGTCTCAGTCGGCTGAACTATTCTGTACTTAAATCGAGGTATTACGTTTTCCATAATACGGTACGAAAAAATCCGAGGTGTTCATGGCCCGTTCCGGCGTCCTCTACCTGCATGTTGCCCAGGCGGCCACCCAACTGGTGGCTGCGGGCCACAACCCCACCATTGACAGCAT
The DNA here is from genome assembly GCF_034348165.1 of Pseudomonas sp. CCI1.1. NCBI lineage: Bacteria > Pseudomonadati > Pseudomonadota > Gammaproteobacteria > Pseudomonadales > Pseudomonadaceae > Pseudomonas > Pseudomonas sp. CCI1.1. The sequence goes on along the minus strand of NZ_CP133780.1, from coordinate 902,225 downwards.
CCGCGTCGCCCTGGGTGGGACGGGCAGCAAAAGCACGATTGCTCCGTTGTTAAAGCGTTGGAAAGCCGCGCATCCCGGCACGCTGGCCCAGGCCGAACTGGGATTGCCCGCGGAGCTGGTCCTGGCGCTGAAAGGACTGTACGAAAAAGTTCAGGCGGAGGCGGCCGTCCAACTCCAGCAGGCCGTAGCGGCTCACCAGGCAGAGGCCGACGCGTTGCAGGAACAGTTGCAGCAGGCATTCGTCGAGCGCGACGCGCAACTCAGCGTTCAGGAGCAGCAGGCCCAGGCACTTGCCGTAGCCACTACGCGCAGCCAGGGGCTGGCTGACACCCTGCAGCGTCAGGAGATCGCCCTGGCCAGCCTGGGCAGTGAAAAGACCGGGCTCGAACAACGTCTGGCTGACCGCGCCGCCGAGGCGGCCGCACTGACCCGGCAACTGCAACAAGCGCGGGAGCAGTTTGAGCACTACCAGGCATCGGTCGCGCAACAACGCAGCGACGAGCGCCAGGCCACTGAGCAACGCCAGCAGCGCCTGGAACACGAATTGGCAGCGCTCCGGCAGCGTCTGCTCGCGCAGCAAACCCGCCTGGGCGAACTGCAGGCGCAGGAACAACGCCTGGTGCAGGACCATGATCGTCTAGAGAGCACCCTGCTCACGACGCAAGCGACGCTCGCGCAGAGTCAGATTGCGCATGAACACGTCTTACTTCAATTCACCGACTTGCAACAGTCGCATCAGGCACTGGAGCAGCGCCATGGCCAAGGTGAGCAGCGTTTGGCTGAGACGCGGACTTACCTGGCCGTCAATGAACGGGAGCGAAGCCTGCTGGCGGAACGCTTAAGCCAAACTGAAAGCCAATTGAGCCAGTTGGCCACAGAAAAGCAGCTTCTCGTGCAAGACAACGCGGTGCTGTCAAGCCAGCTCGCAGAGTCCAGAGCGATGAAGCCGAAGACTTGTTGACCGAAAAAGGCGCCTACCTCAGGCGCCTGAAACCATCCTCCAAACCAAAGGAGCCAAACAGGAGGACAGTGGAGCAATCAACTCTTCAATACACAGCCTGGCTGGAAACCAAGGTCGTAGATGAGGAGAGTCGCCATGCGTAACGCCATTACCTACACCGTCCTTGCTACCTTCATAGCCCTTGGAACTGTTGCCACGGGATTTGCCGAACAGGCCAAAGCCCCCGCCCAAAGCAGTGCCGAGACAAATAAGGGTGAGGACATGCACATGATGGACGGCAACCATATGCCGATGATGGACATGCAGGAAATGTCCAAGATGATGAAAAACTGCAATACAATGATGGAGAACATGAACCAACACATTGGAATGGAGTCCCCGAAGGGCGATAGCAAGGCACAATAGCGATCTGGTTCACGTCGGCCGTCTCCGTCCCTCGCCGGTGTGCGCCCCGACACGGAGGCCGACCTTGCCGCTCCAGATATCGTTCTCAAAACTGCCGAGGAGCTGCTTCCCCTCATCGACGGCCTTGTAGTAATTCAAACCACCGACCAAGGCGACATCATCTGCAAGCGGGTAGCTCCAGGTAGTGCCGGTATAGTATTGGTTTCAGGCATCCTTGAGACAACTGGTGTAAAGGCTGAAGCCAAGGTTGTCGTTGGGTGTGTAATCACCGCCGACTATCCACGGAGAGCCGACTTCGCCTGCGTAGAAGGTTGCAAAATCATCCCGCATGCTGCTGGAGCTGGGTTGGCTCATCGCGTGCAGGCGTCCGCCCTGTAGCACCAAGCCCTCGACACTGGTGTTGTATGCGGTGACGCCGCGGAAGCTTTCCGGAAGCAGTCGCGAATCGCCGTACTGCACGACAGGCGTGACAGGGAAGACATCGCCTACTTTGATTTCAGTGTCCAGGAAACGGGTCTTTACGGCGCCGCCGAGCTTGGAGTAATTGTCCTCGGCCTGGCCGAGCCCGACTCGAATCGGCCTATGACTCCGTGGGCCCATTCTTCCGAGTAGCCATTTCCTGTACTGCTGGACTGGCCTTTGCGAAAATCACGGTTGAAGTAGAAATTTCGATTGAGGATGCTCAGGCTGCTGCCTTCGATGAATCCCTCGCCTTTTTCCTCGGCGGCCATTGCAGCCTGCGCAGCGCTGATGCTCAAGACGATCTGAGAAAGTCCCAACAGGGCCTTGTTGTTCATAAACGCTCTTGATGTTTTGGCAGATTTTTCATTGTGCGGTTGTGTATATGCCGAAGCGCGCCGGGCATAGCCGGGTGCGCTTCTTACATACTTCCACATGCAAAATAACGTCAGGGTGACGTGAAAATTACTTTTCCGTCAGCAACACGTCAACAATGCTCAGTGCTGGCTCCTGCAGTCCGTTCCTGATACGCGGTACTCCAGAATATGCAGGTTTCCGCTCGAATCCTCGTAGGTCATTTGCGCAGGCATCACATCGCAGTTGCCATTGGTCGACGTGACGTGAATGACCTTGGCGATGTCGAGCTTCATGCCATAGCGGTAGTGAGTGACTTCTGGCGGGTTCTTGCCTTGGGCGCTAGCGTATTCGCGCATGGATTGCTCGTTGGCCTGGATCATCTTACCGTACAGGCGATCGGAACTGCCATCGGCCCATACGGTGGATGACAGCAGAGTCGCACTCACTATCAGCAGCAGTCTTAGGTGTTTCATAACGGCGATCTCCTCTCGGGTTTTCGATCCACGATTCAACTCTACCTCCGTAGTTAAGTACGGAATCAAGGAGGGAGGAGATGAAGGTCCTGGTTTATGGCGCCGAGATAAGATGGTAGGGCTTAAGTACACTTTCGTCGGGTAACAGCAGCGCATTACTGCGCCACCGCCCCCAAAGAACCGGGCATGAGAGTCGCGCCTCATCCGGCTCAAGTCTTTCGTCAGCACCATGGTCTAGTACCGGGCAATCAATCCACGTCTATCGCAGCTCGACGTTGGGCAAAGTAAGACGACCACGCAGGATCACAGGGATTGGCCAAGTTACGTAGTGCCGTTTCTCGATCCGGCTTAGGTATGTGCGCCACGTAATCACGCTTGATCGTCTTCACGAAGCTCTCGGCCATGCCGTTGCTCTGCGGGCTGCGAACTGGGGGGTCACCGGCTGCAAGCCGATCTGTCGAGCAAACAGGCACGTCTGGTCGGCGGTGTACGCCGAGCCGTTATCGCTTAGCCATTGCACCGGCGTGGCGGGCAGTTGATCACCGAAGCGCCTCTCCACGCTTTCCAGCATCAAGTCGCGGATATCATCGCCGCTGTACCCGGTCGGGCTCGCGACCTAGCCGATGGCCTCGCGATCACAGCAGTCCAGGGCGAAGGTTACGCTCAATTTGGCTCCGTCCTCGCAGCGGAACTCAAAGCCGTCCGAGCACCAACGCGTATCGCTGGTTTGCACCGCAATACGGCCTTCGTGCCGACGCGGCACGCCGGGCTGTTTTCGTAGACAGATTCAGCAGCGGTTGCAGGTGCTCGCCGCACTGGATCACCCAGCGCGCCAGGGTTTGGCGGGGGATATCGACGCCGTGACGACCGAGGATTTTTTTGAAGCGGTGCAGCGGCAGACCATCGACGTATTTGGTGATCAACAGCATCGCCAGGACGCTAGGACTGGCCATGCTCTTTTCGATCAGTTGAGCCGGTTTGTCGGCGGTGACCGGTGCGGCTTCACAGCCGCGGCAGCCGTAGACCTTGTCCGCTGGTTCCCTTCACAACCACTGGCCAACGCAGAGCGTTTTATCCATGCAGCGAAACGATTAGCGGACAGGAAACGGTCCCGTGGCTCGCACAACAGTCGTGAACCAGTTGCACCAAAACAGACTCGATCCGTCGCAGATCCGCGAGCTTGCCACGCACATCCCCAAGCTTCTGCTCGGCGAGCACGCGCGCTTCATCACAGTGAGCGCCGTCATCGAGCCTCAACAGCCCGGCCACTTCTTCGAGGCTAAAGCCCAGCCGTTGCGCGGACTTTACGAATTTCACCCGGGCGACATCGGGGGTTGGGGAGCAATGGAACTGAAAACCAACGTAAGCCGAATTAGAGTTCGTTTTACTCGTCAGCGACTGCGAATTAACGAACTTTGATTCGTGAGAAAGGTTTATTGCACTGATTTTCGGGTGTTGGTGACCTTTCCTCGCGATAGCGGAAACGGTTTCATAAAACGGTCGTTTTTCGAAACTATCCAGACGTTGCAAGGGTTTGCGGGGCAGCGACTGAGCTTAAGTGCACTTTCTGTTCCGTTGCTCCCCCAACCCCACCATCTGGATGCACGCATGCTGGCCCACATGGCCAGCGTGATCGAGCTTCACCGTTATCAACCGCGTACCGATCAGGCTCAGGAGCTGCACGCCTATCACCAGCGGCGTCAGCAACTGGTTCAGATGATCAGCGCCGAGAAGCAGCGGCGTCGCCTGACAAGAAATGCTGTGCTGCTTGAGGGGCTTGAGCGGCATATTACGCAGATGGAATCTGACCGAGCCGAACTGGACAAGATCATCGCCGGACTGCTCCAAGGAACTATGCAGGCTCAGGTAGCCAGTACGATCAAGGGAATGGGCCCCGTGGCGGTATCGACGCTCGTCTGCGAGATGGGAGAGCTTGGCTATCTGAACCGTAAAGCCATCGCCAGGCTTTATGGTATGGCGCCCCTGTCCAAAGACAGTGGCCAATTCAGTGGCAAGAGAACAACCTGGGCCGGACGTCGGGCACCCAGAAGCGCCATGTACATGGCGTGTTTGAGCGCTGTGCGCTACGACCCGGTGCTAAAACCGTTTTATCAACGCCTGGTCGCCAACGGCAAACCCAAGAAAGTAGCCCTCGTAGCCGCTGCTCGCAAGCTGGTCACCATGCTTAACGCAAGAATGCGCGAAGCCTTGAAGGCTGCCGCGCATTTGGCTTGAGAACACAGTTGCTACGTAATGTGTGTCGTACTCAGTATCAAGGCCAGAATGCGCCAAGCCTTGAAGGCTGACGCGCATTTGGCTTGAGAACAGTTGATACGAATGCGATTAATCAGAGAGTTCTGCGTTGCATTTGATGCGCGCGCTGGCCCGCGACAGGCTGCGTTAGTGGTCGTCAATTTTCAGGGTTTCCGATATTTTGCGAGCACTAGCACACTCGGTCGCGGTGGCCCGGCATTCCGGCAAGCGCACTCCTGTAAGGGCCACGACGGGCTCAAAACAGCCCCTGCACCCTTTCCAGTTTGCTGCGGGTCATCTGGCCGGTGCGGGTGTGCAGATTGACGTAGCTTTGCAGCACGGCCAGGCGGGTGTCGAGCAGGTCGCGGCGGGCCGAGAACAGGCGTTGTTGGGCATCGAGGATGTCGAGGGTCGAGCGCACGCCGGCCTGGTAGCCTTTTTCAGCCGAGGTCAATGCGATCTGGCTGGAGCGCACGGCGGTGATCAGCGCCCTGATCTTTTCAAAGCCCGCCACCACGCCCAGATAGTTGGCTTCGACGTCTTCGGTCAGTTGCTGCAGTTGCGCGTCGTAGCTGGAGCGAGCGCTTTCCAGGGCTGAGCGGGCCTTTTCCGAGGAGGCGCTGACGCCGCCGCCCTGATAGATCGGAATATCGACGACCACGCCGACGTAGTAAGTCGACTGACGCTGGGACAGTTCGTTGATGTCGCTCTGGTCGACCCGTGCCATACGCCCGCTCAGGGCGACGGTGGGGTAATGCGCGGACTTCTGCAGTTTCAGGTTGGCTTCGGCCACTTTGATCGTGGCCCGGCTGACGCCCAGTTCAGCTGCGGCCTGATCGGCCTTGAGCATCCAGTAGTCGAGGTCTTCTTCGGGTGCCAGCAAGGCGTTGGCCGGTGATGGTTCCTGCATGGGCTGGATGTCGCTCACGGCAATGCCGGCCCTGCCCGAAAGTTTGCGCAACGCGGCGCGGCGCCGGGCTTGCGCTTCAATTTCCTGGGCCTTGATCGCATCCAGGCGTGCCTGGGCCTCTTCCAGGTCGGTAATGGTGCCTTCACCGGCCTCGTACAGACGTTTTGACTGCTTGGCCAACCCCTCGATCGAGGCCTTTTGCTGTGAGGTCAGTTTCAGTTCGTTTTCGACCTGCGCCACGTCGAAGTAGGGGTTTGGGGAGCAATGGAACCAAAAACCAACGTAAGCCCGACTAGCTCCGTTCAGAGCCCTCTTCCCAGGCATCCGACTCGATAAAACCATTGCGCAACTTGACCACCCATTGGCGCCGTTATTGACCAGCCGGCTGCATTCTTGACCAGTTATTTGCATTCGGAGTGACCAGGAGGGGGGCAATAGAGAAAACGGAAAAAATCGTACGCTAAGGCCAAGCGTGTTTTGCTAATGAACTGTGCTAGCAGACAAAACCAGCGGCTAGCACAACATCGATTACTTGCATTGCGACACCCAGTACGAATTGCACGGTACTCCAGTCGTTTTGGGCAGCTATAAAATCGAATTTCGTTATCGAAGTTCGATTATTATGGATTAATCTGTGGAAAATCAGGTAGGCCAACGCATGACTAATACCTCCACCGATGACCGCAGCCCATGGTCGGTTTTTCTTATTTTTCTACGACTTGGATTGACCTCCTTCGGCGGCCCCATCGTGCACTTAGGCTATTTCCGTGACGAGTTCGTCACACGACGGCGCTGGTTGTCTGAACGCAGCTATGCTGATTTAGTGGCGCTGTGCCAATTTCTTCCAGGCCCAGCAAGCAGCCAGGTCGGCATAGCGTTGGGGCTATCACGGGCTGGATATAGCGGGGCGCTGGCTGCTTGGACAGGCTTTACGCTGCCTTCGGCCGTAGCTTTAATCCTGTTCGCGCTGGGCATTTCCAACTATGGGGATTCCGTTTCGCCGGGCGCGTTGCATGGCCTAAAAGTGGTGGCCGTTGCCGTAGTCGCCCAAGCGGTATGGGGCATGGCGCGCAACCTGTGTACGGATGGGCTGAGAGTCACAATAATGGCGATTGCCGCCTGTGCTGTCCTGCTCGTACCGTCCGCGTGGGGGCAGGTTGGTGTGATTGCTGCCGCAGGCATCATAGGCCGACTATTGTTCAAGCCAGCACATACTGTTGAGCACGACCCACTACCTATCACGGTCAGTCACCGGGCCGGCGCACTTTGGCTATCGTTATTTTTTGCCCTGCTGATTGGCCTACCGATCTTGGCAAAATTGCTGCCAAGTCCAACGATGGTGGTAGTGGACGCCTTCTATCGTGTGGGGTCACTAGTGTTCGGTGGTGGCCACGTTGTGTTGCCGCTGCTGCAAGCCGAAGTGGTGTCCTCCGGCTGGGTCAGTAATGAATCCTTCCTCGCGGGGTACGGGGCGGCTCAAGCGGTGCCCGGCCCATTGTTCACATTCGCCGCGTTCCTTGGTGCTTCGATGAGCACCGCTCCCTCTGGCTGGGTCGGCGGTATTGTGTGCCTACTGGCTATCTTCGCACCCTCTTTTCTGCTGGTTGTGGGAGCCATGCCATTTTGGGAGCGCCTGCGTCGCAATACAGGCATGCAAGCCGCGCTGGCTGGGGTCAATGCGGCGGTGGTTGGCCTGCTGCTGGCCGCGTTCTATCACCCTGTATGGACTAGCGCCATATTTCAGCCGCAAGACTTTGTCTTGGCCCTGGTCGCCCTTGTCGCACTGATGTTCTGGAAGCTCCCGCCGTGGCTAGTTGTCGTCGGCAGCGGTGCAGCGGGTTGGCTGTTGAGTATCGCGCTGTGAGGCACGAAAAACGACAGATAAAGACCTGTACGGCGGGTTGATCCGCCTGCACATACTTCACCATGCAGCCGAGAAGCCCGTCTTCGGACTGGGAATCATCGAAGAACTGCAACGACACGGCTACGAGCTGAGCGCCGGGACGGTATACCCAATGCTGCACGGGCTGGAAAAGAAGGGCTATTTGACCTCACGCCACGAACGCACCGGGCGACGTGAACGGCGTGTCTATGAGATCACTGAGCAAGGCCAAGTTGCGCTGGTCGAGGCACGTGCAAAGGTTAAGGAACTGTTCGGCGAGTTGATCGAAGGTTGCTGAGTTTACGGCTTCAACTCGGCGTCAGGCGGTTCACTGGCACCGCGTCAGACTAGGGCCGCTTTCTGCATTTTCTGACGCCAAGGCGTCAATCTCTATGGCCTCAACCTGACAGGCCGAATGCTTAGCGTACGATTTTTTCCGATTTCTCTATCGACCCCAGGAGGATCTGAATTGATCTCTCCACCATGTGTACACTGCCTGACAGCGGAGTTCGTCGCGGTTTAATCTAGAAAGACTTGCCCTAGGGAGATCAGCACGGCTGGAAGAACTGACCCAAACGAGGCAGCAGGTCGCATTTGACGATATCTTCACTGTATACTTTATCGCTCAGCCATACCTCTTGAGCTACAGGAACACCAGCATGACTGTACTCCAAACGATCTACTGGCAGCCTACGCCGCCTTAGCGCTACGCCCCCTCGCAACATCTCGCTTCCGCTAGTTTCGCTCGCGGTCGCGTACTGCTGTATGCCCGGTTTTTACACCCAAGGCACACAGCCAAATAATCCTCACAACTTGAATTCGTATCGACGCGCTCGCCATCTGCCTGGTGTGCGTGTGGTGCATTGCCTTGGATATTCTGATGCTGCAATCGCTCAAACAAACGTGGTTTTCCAACGTCCGTGGAGACGTGCTCGCGGGGATCGTGGTCGCGCTCGCGCTGATCCCGGAGGCCATTGCTTTCTCTATCATTGCCGGCGTCGACCCCAAGGTCGGTCTCTACGCCTCCTTCTGTATCTGTGCTGTCATCGCCTTCGTCGGCGGTCGACCCGGCATGATCTCGGCAGCTACCGGTGCGATGGCACTGCTGATGGTCACCCTGGTAAAAGATCACGGGCTTCAGTATTTGCTGGCAGCCACCTTGCTCTGCGGGGCGCTTCAAATCCTCGCTGGATACCTGAAACTGGGCTCTCTGATGCGCTTTGTTTCGCGCTCGGTAGTCACAGGCTTTGTGAATGCATTGGCGATTCTGATTTTCATGGCGCAGTTACCTGAATTGACCAACGTGACCTGGCACGTTTACGCCATGACCGTAGTGGGCCTCGGAATAATCTATCTGTTTCCGTATGTACCGAAGATCGGCAAGCTGATTCCCTCGCCGCTGGTGTGCATCCTGGCCCTGACGGCCATTGCTATTTACCTCGGTCTGGATATCCGCACTGTGGGTGACATGGGCGAACTGCCGGACACGCTGCCGATTTTCCTGTGGCCTGAAGTCCCGCTGAACGTTGAAACTCTGCGCATCATCTTCCCGTACTCAGCCGCCTTGGCCGTAGTAGGTCTGCTTGAGTCCATGATGACCGCGACCATCGTCGACGATTTGACCGATACCACCAGCAACAAAAACCGTGAATGCAAGGGTCAAGGCATTGCCAACATCGCTGCCGGGATGCTCGGCGGTATGGCAGGCTGCGCCATGATCGGCCAGTCGATCATCAACGTGAAATCCGGTGGACGTACCCGTCTCTCCACATTGTGCGCGGGCATTTTCTTGCTGCTGATGGTCGTTTTCCTCGGCGAATGGCTCTCCAAGATCCCGATGGCTGCATTGGTTGCTGTGATGATCATGGTATCCATCGGCACCTTTAGCTGGGATTCCTTGCGCAATCTGAAAGAGCACCCACTGTCGACCAACCTCGTCATGGTCGCGACCGTTGTGGTGGTCGTGGCAACGCATAATCTGGCTTACGGCGTGTTGGTCGGCGTACTGCTGGCTTCGTTGTTCTTTGCGAACAAGGTCGGACATTACCTCGATATCAAGAGCAGTCTTGAAGAGACGGAGTCGCATCGGACTTACCGCGTGGTAGGCCAGGTGTTCTTCAGCTCGGCAGACAAGTTCACCGAAGTTTTTGACTTCAAGGAAGCGCTCAACAAGGTCACCATCGATCTGACACAGGCGCATTTCTGGGATATCACCGCCGTCGCCGCGCTGGATAAAGTGGTAATCAAGTTCCGTCGCGAGGGCGCCGAGGTTGAAGTGCTGGGTCTAAATGAGGCCAGCGCCACAATCGTTGACCGCTTTGGCGTGCATGACAAACCTGGCGCCATCGACAAGCTCATGAGCCACTAAGGAGATCGACAATGACCCACGTAATGGCATGTATTGATAACTCACAATCCTCATTGGCGGTCTGCGACTACGCAGCATGGGCGTCGCAGCGACTCAACGCGCCTCTTACCTTGCTTCACGTATTGGATGAAGAGAAATACCCAGCAGCAGCTGACCTAAGTGGAAATATTGGTCTCGGCAGTCGAGAGCATCTGCTGGAGGAGCTGGCTACATTGGATGCCCAACGCGCCAGACTCGCTCTGGAACAGGGCCAACACATGCTGGAAAAGGCCAGGGAGCGAACGGTCATTTCCGGCGCTGCGTTTCCTGAGCTGAAGCAGCGCCACGGACACTTGGTAGAAAGTCTGAGCGACCTTCAGGAGGATATTCGACTGTTGGTGATAGGAAGAGTGGGTGAAGACAACTCACGCAACGCGCACAGCCTTGGCAGCCAGATAGAAGCTGTAGTGCGAACAATTCACCGGCCTATCCTGATCACAGCCAACAGCTATAAAAAGCCCGAAAAGGTGATGCTCGCATTTGACGGCAGCTCCACAGCCTACAAAACCATCCAAATGTTTGCCGCCAGTTCGCTTTGCAAAGACTTGCCCATTCATCTTGTTACGGTCGGTGCAGATTCGGTGAGCAATCACGAGGCACTGGGAAAAGCACAAAGCATGCTTCTCTCGGCTGGCTTCCTAGTCCAAGCTGAAATCAGACAAGGTGAGGTGGAGTCGGCTCTGCACGATTATCAGACAGAGCACGGCATTGATCTGCTGGTCATGGGTGCCTATGGGCATTCACGCATCAGGCAGTTTTTGGTAGGAAGCACGACTACGACGATGCTTCGAACAGCCACCATGCCTGTATTGCTGCTGCGCTGAGATAACTCTCTAAGCCACAGTGTTTCTACTTATTGAGAAATGCTGTGGTCAATCCCATCTAAGCTATCTGACAACATAGCCCACTGAGTTCGACCTGCGCACCTAAATATCGTCGTCTGGATTACGCAGTGGCCGTAGCTCACCTCGGGCGACCTCTTCTGGTACCGCGAAGGAGTACCGTCCCAACATATTGATGTGCTCGAAGATCAGCGGCGACAAACGAGCCAGGTCTTCGTCCTGTACCGGGTAGCCGTGCTGCTTTAACCGCTCCACGGCAGCCGTCATGTAGAGGGTATTCCATAGCACAATGATATTTACCACCAGGCCCAGGGCACCGAGTTGATCCTCCTGGCCTTCTCGGTAGCGCTGGCGAAGCTCGCCTCGTTTGCCATGGAACACGGCGCGAGCCAGGCTGTGTCGGCCTTCGCCGCGATTCAGTTGGGTCAGGGTGGCGCGGCGCTTGGACTCATCATCAATGTAGGTCAACGTATGCAGGGTTTTCTCGATCCGTCCGAACTCTGCCAACGCCTGGGCCAGACGGGTCGGACGATCTCCCGTTTGTAGGGTGCGCATGATGCCTGTCGCCGGCACTCGGCCAAGTTTGAGTGAGCCAGCCAAACGCAACAGGTCATCCCAGTGCTCGGCGATCAGGTCGAGCTTGACTGACTGGCGAGCAAGTCCGTTGAGCTTGCCGTAATCCGCGTCCGGGCGGGTGCGCCAGAAGCGGGTACCGCCGACATCAGCCAGGCGCGGGCAGAAGTGATAACCGAGCAGACGGAATAACCCGAACACCACATCGCTGTAAGCACCGGTATCGGTCATGATTTGTGTGGGCTGCAATTCGGTCTGTTGTTCCAGCACAACCGCGAGCAATACTAGGCTGTCGCGCAGGGTGCCGGGCACCGTAATGGCGTTAAGACCGGAAAACTGGTCGGAGATCAGGTTGTACCAGGTGACGCCCCGGCCGGTACCGAAATACTTCGGGTTAGGGCCGGCATGTACGGTACGCACAGGTACGACAAAACGCATGCCATCGGCGGAGGCCACCTCGCCGCCGCCCCAGACCTGAGCCAGCTCCAGTTGACTCTGCGCAGCCACCAAAATGGCATTGGCTGCCGACAGGGTATCGTCACGGAGATAGTTCTGGCTCACCCAGGACAGCCGGTCACGGCGCAGCGCTTGGTTGTCGTTGCGAGTCAAGGGCTCCAGGCCGGTGTTACAGGCTCCTCCCAAGAGCACTGCGCACAAACTCGTCACCAAGTTGTCGGCCCGCGCATTGCGTTCGGACACATGGGTGAAGGCTTCAGTGAAGCCGGTACGAGCGGCGATTTCTAACAGGATTTCCGGCAAATCGACACGCGGCATCAAGTCGGCCACGGCTGCACGCAGTTGCAGCAACGAGTTGGGCTCTTCCAGCTTCTCCAGCGCTCCGAGGGACAGCTCGGTTTTGCCCTCTGTATTCTCACTCAACTGGATCGCAGGATTGTCGGGCAGGCGAGCGGCGACTGCGTACCAAGTCGCATCCAGCTCGGCAGACAAGGCGTCCAAGGTGGTTTTGGCGTCCACAGTCAGGCCCAGTGAGCGACAGATGATCGGTCGCGCCGACAGCCATTCTGCACCATCGAGCAGACCGATACGCGGGTCGGCATAGCGCCAACTGGGTGCAACAAAGACATCGCGGCGGCGTAGGGCCGTGCGTAGTGCATCAAGCGTGCAGAAGACATAGGCGCCCATGTCGAGGGAGCCATCTTCGCGAGTGATGTGGTTCTGCCAAGCCTTGGCCACGATCTCCTGCGGCACGTCATCCTCCGGCTTCCTGCGAGGCAAGTTCAGTTGCAACCAGTCCAAACTAGCCGCCACACCCTTACCCGCCGGGCTGAAGCCGAAGCGAATATGTTTCAATAAGTCAGGAAGGAAACGGCGCACGCTGCGGTAGCGCTCCTCCAGAGCGAGGTAAAACACATCGTTGGCCGGACGGATCAACGCATTGACCTCTTCCAGGGCTTTCTCCAGCGTGACACGTGGCAGGTCGTTGAACAGCCGGGCACGGACATTGTCATCGCTGATCGAGCTATCCAGCACGACCTTGCACGCAGCGGCGAGCATTGCCGCCGAGCGATCCAGGTCTTTTAGACTACGCAACCGAGCCTTCTTGTCAGCCTTCTCTGCGTTGTTGAAGATATCACGCAGTAGCGCTTCCAGAACTTCCAGAGCATCGTCGTGCGCACTGGCTTCCAAGGAAACCGCGAATGCCACCAACGTCGCCAACCGGCGCGACGCCGGCAGTCGATTGATGGCCGTGACCTTCGCGGTGTTGGCAAAGCGAGCCAGGGCGGCAATGCGGCTGGGAGGGATATGCGCAGCTGCCGGTAAGGCGATACCCAACCCGCGTACATCATCCAGCCGACGCAGCGCCCGAACCAGTGCAGGGCCACTGACCATCACCGGGCCGGAGCGTAGTTGATCCAGTCGGGAACTACGGTTGCCTTCGGCCACCAGAAGCAAGTCTTGTAGGTGCTGTCTTTGCTCCTCGGTCACGCTGCGGCCCAAGGTGTACCAGAGGCGTTCTTCAACCCGGCTACGCAGTTGGGCAATGAAGCGCTCTAACTGGGAAATTCCGGGCAATAGGACTTTCTGTGTGAGCAGCCATGAGGTAGCTCGTTCGAACAGCACGCCAGGACGATCAGTACCAGTCCAGCAAAGGGCATACAGCCATCGGCTCAAACGAAAGCCGATGCCTGGGTCAGTAAAGTGGCGATAGCCATAGCGCTCTTGAATATCGGCCGCATGTATCCAGCGACGATGATCGCTATAACGTACAAGACAGTCAGGGTCGGCGATTGCCAATTGCCGACAAAGCACAAGCAGGACTTCCACCGGCACAGCCGTGGGTTTGTCCGGCAAAACACCGACGAAGCGAACGGTAGTCAGCAGAACGGCATAGCCCAAGCGGTTATGGTTGCCCCGTAGTACCTGGACGGCTTCACGGTCTTCATCGCTCAGGTGGAAGTAGCGCTCCAGTTCATCACGGCTGGGCGCATCGATGTAGCGACCAAAGCCGTCGCGTTGCTCCTGAGTCAGAAAACCAACCGGCATCGATCACAGTACCTCGGCGCAGAACACGGCGGGGGTGACAATCCGCGTGCGTTCGATATGTCCGCGCTGCAAGAGGCCTGCGCGTCGATCACCGGTTACTAGGTAGTCCGCATTGCCCGCCAAAGCCATGGCCAGCAGAAAAGAGTCATCCGGATCATCGGCTTCAACCTCAATGGTCAACCGCTCCAATACCACGGCGCGTTGCAGGTTATTGATCATGGCCCCCACTTTGGCAGGCTGAAGGATGGCCTGAAGCTTGGGGTAACGACTGGCGCGACGAATTTCGTCGAGCTGTGCCCGTGAAGTCACCACCTCGAAGCGAGCTGAACGCCAGGCCCGATAGATCGCATCAGGAGACCCATGCGGTGAGATCAGCGCACTGAACAGAATGTTGGTATCCAATACAACCCGCATCAGCGCTTACGCGCCCAGTCGAGCGCTTCTTCAACCGCTTCGGTCAGTTCGGCCTCACTCAGATGGGCATTGGAAACCTTGGCCTGTTCGGCGCTCAGCTCCAGGATGTGTGCCCGCACCGCTTCTTCGATGAAGCGCGACAGGTCGCCCTTACGGCCACCGCCTTGGCTGGCCAGAAACATGCGAAGCGATTGGTCGGTGTCGGTGGAGACGGCGACGTTCCAGCGAGTGGTATTCATGACTTTTTCCAATGTTAGGTGTTTATGTGTTTATACACTCGATCCTCACTGCGCCGCAACGGTTCGATAAAACCCTCGTTTTATAGAACTTTAACGGAAGACCTGCCCAGCTCCGAGTTAGCCCATATTATGGTTTTAAATACTGGTATCGTTAATCAAGGTTCTATTTTCAATTTCTCTGTTGAGTAAACGGTACTTTTGATGAAAATTGGCTATGCGCGGGTGAGTACTCGGGATCAGAACGCCGACCTCCAGATCGATGCTCTGACAAAGGCAGGGTGCGAGCGGATCTATCAAGACGTTGCCAGCGGCTCAAAAAGCGCACGTCCGGAACTGGACAAATTATTGGTTCATGTACGGGCCGGTGATGCTGTGGTGATTTGGAAGCTGGATCGTCTAGGGCGCTCGCTCAAGCACCTGGTCGAACTGGTCGGTGAATTGGCCGCTCGTAACGTTGGCCTGCAAAGTCTGAATGACCCCATCGATACCACCCACGCGCAAGGCCGCTTTGTGTTCAACCTGTTCGCTTCATTGGCAGAGTTCGAACGTGAGTTGATTCGTGAGCGCACACAGGCAGGCTTGTCCGCTGCACGGTCACGTGGTCGAGTCGGTGGCCGCCCGAAGGGGCTGCCCGCTCAGGCGGAAGCGACCGCTATGGCCGCAGAAACGCTGTACCGAGAGGGTCGGTTAAGTGTGAGCGCCATTGGCAAGAAACTGCACATTTCCAAAAGCACGCTTTACCGCTACCTCCGGCATCGCGGCATAACGATCGGCGTACCCGCAAAAATCACCCAGCATCTCAACATCACGGTCCCACCGGCAGTGGACAATGCCGAACGGATCGCGACGGTCATATTGCGCCTGGCCGTCGAGAACAACAGCAAGTTCGTGCGTGGTAAAAAACGGGCACTGGAGAATATCGAGCGTTACTGCCTGGAACCTTACGGCATGAAGCTGCTTGAGTCGGGCAACTACGCGCTGAGCATTCCCTATCGCAACGATGAGGCACTGGATAAGACGGTACATGATCTGCTGACCGAGATCAGCCAAGAGGCCGAGATGCGTA
The DNA here is from genome assembly GCF_034348165.1 of Pseudomonas sp. CCI1.1. Lineage (NCBI taxonomy): Bacteria > Pseudomonadati > Pseudomonadota > Gammaproteobacteria > Pseudomonadales > Pseudomonadaceae > Pseudomonas > Pseudomonas sp. CCI1.1. The sequence goes on along the minus strand of NZ_CP133780.1, from coordinate 886,479 downwards.
ATTGCTTTATCGAGGCAGATGCCTGGGAAGAGGGCTCTGAGCGGAGGTGGTAGGGCTTATGTTGGTTTTTGGTTCCATTGCTCCCCAAACCCCATCTTGATCGTTGCCGCAACAGCCGGCACGGCTTGCATCAACAACAGCGACACGCCAACAGCAACCAGGGCTTTCTTCATGGGATTCTCGATATCGAGGAGGGGTGATATTGAATGGCCACAATGATAGCGCACTATTGACGCGTCACAGGCCAAATGAAAAAAATCATCCGGCCCGTGCAATACCGTTACTTCGGCAAACGCCCGTAGCGGTCTTCAAAGCGCACGATATCGTCTTCACCCAAGTAGGCACCGGACTGCACTTCAATCAGTTCCAGCGGTACTTTGCCGGGGTTGGCCAGCGAGTGTTTGACGCCAAGCGGGATATAGGTCGACTGGTTCTCGGACAGAATCAGTTCCTGTTCACCACAAATGACCTTGGCCGTACCGGACACCACGATCCAGTGCTCGGCGCGGTGGTAGTGCATCTGCAACGACAGGCACTCGCCTGGCAATACGCTGATCCGCTTGACCTGATAACGGTCGCCCATGTCGATGGTGTCGTAATGGCCCCAAGGGCGGTTGACCAGCGGATGGGTCACGAATTCTGGACGCTCTTCGGCCTGCAAGCGCTTGACCACATCCTTGACCTGCTGGCTGTCGTGCTTGTTGGCGACCAGCACGGCATCCTTGGTCTCGATGACGATCAGGTCCTCGACGCCAACGGTGGCCACCAGACGATGGTGCGACTGCACCAGGCAATTGTTGGTGTTGATCGCCAGCACATCACCTTCAAGGCGGTTGGCATGGGCATCGTGCGGGCCCACGTCCCAGATCGCCGACCAGCTGCCCAGGTCGTTCCAGCCGGCATTCAGCGGTACGACCAGACCGGCTTCGGTGTGCTCCATGACGGCATAGTCCACCGACTCGTCGGCGCACAGCGCGAACTGCTCGGCCGGGATATGCGAGAAATAGCTGTCGATTTGCGCATGCGCCAGCGCCACGCGGCAGGCACTGAGAATATCCGGGCGATGACGCTCAAGCTCAGCCAGAAACACCGAGGCGCGGAACATGAACATGCCGCTGTTCCACAGGTACGCACCGCTGGACAGGTACTCGGCCGCCAGTTCAGGCGACGGCTTTTCCTTGAACGCTGCGATGGCGAAACCGCCCTGATCGACCGCCTGGCCGCACTGAATGTAGCCAAACCCGGTTTCAGGGTGGGTCGGCGTGATGCCGAAGGTCACCAGACGGCCGGCTTCGGCATGCGCCTGGGCCACTTGTACGGCCTGACGGAACGCCTCTTCGTTGGGAATATGGTGATCAGCGGCCAGTACCAGCAGCACCGGATCCGTACCATCGGCGGTCGCTTCCAGCGCCGCCAGGGCGATGGCCGGGGCGGTGTTGCGCGCCAGCGGCTCCAGAATGATGCGACGGCTGCCGATCTTTGCCACCCGCAACTGCTCGGCGACGATAAAGCGATGGTTTTCGTTGCTCACCACCAGCGCAGGCGAATGCTCCAGACCTTGCAGACGCGCCAGCGTGCGCTGAAACATCGTCCCCTGATCCTGGCCGTCCAGGGCCAGAAACTGTTTGGGGAAACTCTGCCGCGACAACGGCCACAGACGAGAACCATTACCGCCAGCCAGAATTACGGGGGTGAACATAGAAACTCCATTCCTTAGCCACTAGGGCGTCATGAGGGCAGCATTATCTGAGGGATGTTATTGAGATGCAATACAAGCCCGGGTGCAAGTAGACACGCAAAAGCACGGATATTTCCCTGCTGCAGTGATGTCAGAACATATCCACATTGCCTGCGCATGGTAGTCTGCGCGCCCTGTTCGGCCAGACATGCGGCGATCCGTACGGATTTGCGCCATCCAGCGCCGATATTCACCTGAAAAACCTGATGCAACTGAGCGAATTCGAGAAAAACAAGACATGGACATAGGCTTGAGCTGTACCGTCTGGGCTGGCGGCGCACGGACCGGACATCTGGACGGTATCGGTATTTACTCCCGCGCACTCTGGCAGGGCTTGAACGCCCTGAGCCAAGACAACGACCTGCGCATCAAGCCCTATGCCTTTGGCAAAAACCTGCCGGCCATGCCGTTCGGCAACCCGCAGGTACTGGCCAGGGACTTTCGTATTCATACGGTTCTCGGCGGTGTGCTCAAGCTGCCCTTGAGCAACTCGGGCGACATCGCCCGTGAGGTACAGCTGTTCCATGCCACCGACCACCATATTCCGCTGATTCGCGGCGTGCCGACCATCGCCACAATCATGGACGTGATCCCGCTGCTGCACCCGGAGTGGATCAAGCAAGACCTCAAGCGCCTGAAAAGCTGGCTGTTCATCAACAGCATCCACCGCGCCGACCACATCATCACCATCTCCGAATACAGCAAGCAGGACATGGTCACGCACCTGGGGATAGCACCCGAGCGCATCAGCGTCACCCCGCTGGGCGTCGACCCTGTCTACTTTCAGCGCGTCGACAGCGTAGAGCGCGAGGCGGTGCTGGCCAAACATGGCCTGCAACCGGGCTTCTTTCTGTCGATCGGTACCCTGCAGCCGCGCAAGAACCTGCTGCGTGTGCTTGATGCCTTTGAACTACTGCCGCCCGAAGTACGCAAGGCGCATCCGCTGATCGTGGTCGGCCGCGATGGCTGGCACAACGAAGCCCTGCTGCCGCGCCTTGAAGCACTGCAACAACGTGGCGAGGGCCGCTGGCTGAGCTATTTGCCGCAAAGCGACGTCATGGCCCTGCTGCAAAGCGCCGGCGCCCTGGTGTTCGCCTCGCTGTATGAAGGCTTTGGCCTGCCGGCCATCGAAGCCTTTGCCGCACAATGCCCGCTGATTGCCTCCAACAGCACCTCGCTGCCGGAAGTCACCGGCGACGCCGCCTGGGCGGTCGACCCGCACGACGCACAGAGCATCGCTGCCGCCATGCAAGCGGTACTGCAGCAACCTGAAGAACGCGAGCGCAAAGTGCGCCTGGGCCTGGAACGCGCCCGCCAGTTCACCTGGAGCGCCTGCGCGCAACAGACCCTGGAGGTTTACCAGAAGGTGTTGGCGAACAGGCGCTGAGGCCAGGTGTTTATGGACGGTTTTTCAGGGGATCGTCCAGTTTGACCACCTCATCGCGATGCAGCATCGAGCCAGGCTCGGTCTGCACATCGACATCGGTACGGCGCACCGTGTCTCGCACGGTCTCGGTATGGTCAGATGACTGCCTGCCCACGCTGACTTCCTCGACCACACGGGCGGTTTTTTCCACCACGAGTTCTTCGGCGGTTTCCTGGATTTCTATGAAGCCCTCCTTGAAGCTGTCCAGCTCATCGGCCGTGGCAGGACGATCAACCGGATGGCGCTCGATGTAAGCGTGTTCCTCGTGCAGGCTGACGGTCTCCTCGATCGGCCGTTCGGTCACGCGTGAAACAACCCGAACGCGCCCGGTATTGATCACCCGTTTACCGACCCGCAGGCTTTCTTCAATAATCGGAATCGAGGTACGGTCATCCACCAGACGGGTTTCCGCCAGTGGCGCGACCACGTCCGTGACGCCGGCGGCCTCGATATCCCAGGTGGACGAGCGCTCATCGATATCGAACGCGCCGTTGTGCTCCAGAATATCTTCGGCCTGCTCTAACTGCTCATCGGTGTCGAGCGTGATCGTCAGCAGCGTGGCGCCACGGCGGTAGGCTTCCGGGTAAGCCGTCGCGTAACGGTGGGGTTTATCTTCATCGTCGCCGCTGAACAGCGAACCGAAGAATTGACCGACCTTGTGCCCGAACGGCGCGTGATCGTCCTCGGCGCCAACACCGTGCTCGGGCGAGGAAAGCTTGATATGGCTCTCAGGAATGTTGTAGCTCAGCAACTGAGCCTTGGCTTCATTAGCTTTTTCCAGCTCATCGAAGGCAGCGACTAATGTATGCGTCTTGACGTCCTCCCCCACCTCGATCTTCGATCATCGCCACAGGCGAAAAGGAAGGGGATTCCTGCTTCACAGAGCACAGCCCCAGGCTACTTGAGCCATCGGTCTTACACGCTCTCCACAGGCTAGCACCGTGAGTCCCACGGCTTTGATATTCTTTGCAGCATTGGTGTCGCGATCATGCTCGGCGTTGCACGATGGGCATGCCCACATTCGAGTCGAGAGTGATAATTTGGCCAGTACGTGACCACAACCTGAACAGGTTTTGCTGCTCGGGTACCACTGATCAATCCTCACGATCTGCCGGCCCGCCCAGTCACCCTTGTACTCCAGCTGCCGGGCGAACTCACCCCAGGCGGCGTCGGCAATGGCCTTGGACAGCGTGCGATTCCTGATCATGTTTTTGACTTTCAAAGACTCGACGCAGATCACTTGGTTTTCGTTGATCAATCTGCGCGACACCTGATGAAGGTTGTCCTGGCGGGCATCTGAAATTTTTGCGTGCAGCCTGGCCACCTTTCGCTTGGCTTTCAGGCGATTGGCTGAGCCGAGCTTCTTTTTGGCCAGTCGGCGCTGTAGCAGCGCGAGCCGGGCGGCGTATTTGGCCGTGTGCTTTGGATTGGGCTCTTTCTGTCCGTCGCATCGCGTAAACAGATCCGTGATCCCCAGATCAATGCCGATCATGTTTGGCGAAACCGTGAGTTTTTCAGGCTCAAAGTCGCACAGTAAAGACACGAAATAACGACCAGACCTGTCTTTTGAAACCGTGACGGTGGAAGGCTCACCCGGAACGCCTCGGCTCCAGCGAACATCAAGGGGCACCTTGCTTTTCGCAATGAAAAGCTTCCCGTCGACATACTTGAAGGCGCTGCGCGTGAACTCAGCGGACTGACGATGGTGTTTCTTTTTGAATGAAGGGTATCCGGAGCGCTTTTCGAAGAAGTTGGTGAAAGCCTTTTGCTGGTGGCGAAGCACCTGCTGCAGAGGAACGCAGGAGACCTCGTTGAGCCATGCCTTCTCTGGGTCCTTCTTTAATTGGGTCAATGCCGCATTAGCGCCAGTAAAGCCAATTGTCGTCTTGTCTTCGGCGTAAGCTTTGGAGCGAAAATCCAGGATGTAATTGTAGACGTAGCGTACACAGCCAAAGGTTTTCTCCAGTAGCAGTTTCTGCTCTGAAGTGGGGTAAAACCTGAATTTATAGGCGCGCTTGCTCATCGATGGATAGTGCCATCAAGCTGTATTTATGTACAGCCTATGCGGCTACGCCGCGCTCCTTTCCTCCCCCACCTGAAGGAAGGGGTTTCTCGGAGTAATCTGGATGACCTGTGGGAGGGGCCGGTCGGCGCCTCGATCTGCCGGCGATGAGGCCGGCATGGGCAAAGACAATGGCGATGCCGGCCACCGATTGCGCAGCGCCTTAGCGAATCCCGGTCGGGGCCGGTTTGGCGGGTTCTTGCGCCACGGCAGTGCCACCCAGCCAGACGTTGACGCTGTCGATACTGTCTTGCGGTGGACGCCCGGCCCAGCGGTTCAGGATGAACAGGTTGGTGATGAAGTCGTATTGCGCCTTGAGCAGATCTCGGCGGGCTTTGAATTCGGTCTGCACGCTGTTAAGCACATCCACCGCATTCACCACGCCGTACTTGAACGCTTGCTCCGCCGCATTGCTCGACTCTTTTGCCGAATCCAGGGCGTTCTTGCTGGCCCGCACCTTCTCGACACTGGAAAACGCCGTCAGGTACGAGTTGGTGGTCTCCTTGACCACCTGCCGGCGCGCCGCTTCAAGTTCCTGCTCGACCGCCAGTTGCTCGTCGTACAGTCCACGCACCCGCGCCGACGTCGAGCCGCCGCTGTAGAGCGGCACTTTCAGGTTGATGGTCGCCACGTAACTGTCGCTGCGACTGGTCAGCGTGTTGTCGTAACCGACGTCACTCTGCTGCCCGCTGATGCTGAAACCCAGGGTCGGATAATGCCCGCCCTTGCCTTCACGCACGGCGGCATTGGCCACCTCGACATTGCTTTCACGCGACTTGAGCATCGGGTTGCTGTCCATCGCCTGGGTCACCCAGCTTTCCAGCGAATTACCCGGCACTTCAAAGGCAATGTCGTTACGAATACGGCTCAAAGGCTCGACGATCGGCCGGCCGACCAGCTCTGACAACGCTGCACGGCTGATACGCACCTGATTGCGCGCCTCGATCTCCTGGGCGGCCAACAAGTCGACCCGCGCCTTGAGGTCCAGCACATCGGTCTTCTTGGCAAACTGGCGCTCGTACAACGCCGACACCAGATCCAGGTTCTTCTGCGTGGCGCGCCGCTCGGCCATCAACAGCTCAAGCTCGTCGTCGGCCGACAACGCCACGAAATAGCGTTTGGCCAGATCGACCGTCGCCTCCGCCTGTGCATCATCGGCCTGCTGGCCTTTCTGCAGCGTGACGCTCTTGGACTTCTGATACCCCTCCCAGACCGCCTTGTTGTACAAGTGCTGGGTCAGGCTCAAACCGTAGCTTGAGTTGTTATAGATGTCGCGCTCGGCATCATTCTTGCGCAACACCCGGTTGAAACTGCCATTGGCCGACACCTGCGGCAGCAACGTACCGAACGCCTCACGCTCTTTCTCCTCCGCCGACCGGGCACGCAGATAGGCGGCCAGGATGCGCGGGTCTTCAAGACGAGACTGGCGAAACAGCTCCATCAGGTCGATGGTCTGCAACGATTCGCGGGTGACCTGAGGGGCATCGGGTTGTGCGGCCTGGGCCTGGTACGAGACCAGGCCCAACGCCAGAACGAGAGGTAATAAACGCAGCACGGTCATTCCTCGATCATCGACTTGGCAAACATATTGCGCGCAGGCTTGAGCAGGTATTCAAGCATGGTGCGGCTACCGGCGTTGATCAGCACTTCGGCAGGCATGCCCGGTTGCAGGCGGCGATCGGCGAGTTTTTTGATGCCGTCTTCGGTGAGCTTGACGCGTACGAGGTAGTAAGGGGTGCCGTCTTTTTCTTCAGTAAGCCGGTCGGCAGAAATACCCACCACCGTACCTTCAATTATCGGAGTAGTAGAGGCGTTAAAGGCGGTGAAACGGATATCTGTCAGCTTGCCCAGCTCGACACGATCAATGTCGTTGGTCGAAATATGTGCCTCGACTACCAGATCGGAAGACTCCGGCACGATGTCCAGCAACGGCGTTGCCGGGCTGACCACACCACCTACGGTGTGAACCTTCATGTCCAGTACCATGCCGTCTTCAGGTGCCCGAATCACGATTCGAGACAGACGATCCTCAAGGGCTGCGGCCTTCTCTTGCAGATCGAATACATTGGCCTGCACATCGCTGAGTTCATTGACCACGTCAGAGTTGAATTTCTTGTTCAACTGAACGATCTGCAGCTCGGTTTCGCTGATCTGCAACTGGGTCTTGGTGATCGTAGACTCATGATCAGCCACTTCGGATTTGAGCATGTCCAGGCGGCGCTCCTGCTCAAGCAAGCGCTGTTTCTCGACAAAGCCCTGAGCCAGTAATGGCTTGAGTTCGGCGATCTCGCTGCTGTACGAACGCTGCAAGCTGCCTTTGGTACGAATCATGTCCTTGAGGCCGATGATCTGCTGCTTCAACTGACCGATACGCTCACGCTGCACTGAAATCTCGCCCAGCATAGAGAGCTTGCGGGCTTTGAACACCTGTTGCTCGCCAGCGATGGCTTCTTGAGCACGCTGGCTGTCAGTATCCTTGATCACCAACGCCGGAATCTCGTCCAGACCATCGCGCTCGGCACGCAAACGGGCTTCCTTGGCCTTGGCGGACACCAACTGGTTACGCGTCGATTCGTACTCTGCGCTCAATTGCGCCTCATCCAGCACGATCAGCGGATCACCCTTATGCACGGTATCGCCATCACGTGCCAGCAACTCTTTAACGATGCCGCCTTCCAAATGCTGAACCGTCTTGCGGTAGCTCTGAACCATCACCACGCCCGAGCCATACACCGCATTATCCAGCGGCGCCACAGCAGCCCAAGTGCCAAACAGGCCAAAGGTCACCAGTACGATCGTCATCCCGATGCGGCGAATACCGCGATCGGAGGTCGGCATATCATCAGAGTGCTCGTCGTACTGCTCATCGAGCACATTCACTGCTTTACTGCTCATCTACGAATTCCTTTCACGCGCCAGGTTGCGCGGGGGCAACGGCAGTACCGGCTGACGCCGCCTTCTGTTGAGCTTGCAGTTGCGCAGCCTTGGCCTGCTGCTGGGCCAGTTCGGCAATCACTTGTTCGCGGGCGCCGTATAGGCTGATGGTGCCGTTACTAAGTACCATGACTCGATCAAGACGCGACAAAATGCTCGGCCGATGCGAAATTATGAACACCGTGGCTCCAGTTTCCTTGACCTTTTCTAGGGCAACGCTCAAAGCACGCTCGCCGACATCATCAAGGTTGGAATTGGGCTCATCGAGCACGATCAACCGCGGGCTGCCGTACAAAGCACGCGCTAGGCCGACACGCTGACGCTGACCACCAGAGAGGTTGATGCCCTCACTGCCGATTACGGTGTCGTAACCATCAGGCTGCTGCAGAATCAGCTCATGCACACCGGCCATACGCGCAGCCAATACGACCTTATCGGGGTCGACTTTGCCAAAACGAGCGATGTTGTCACTGATGGTACCTTCAAACAGCTCGATATCCTGCGGCAGGTAACCCAGGTGCGGCCCTAGGCGCTCCTTGTCCCAGCTGCTGATATCGGCGCCGTCCAGACGTACTACGCCGTTTTTCGGTGTCCAAATACCCAGCAGTGCACGCGCCAGTGTCGACTTGCCAGCGCCGCTTGGGCCGACGATACCAACAATGCTACCTGCCGGTGTTACGAAGCTGATATTACGGATGACGGCAGATTTGGCGCCTGGCGGGGAAACCACAAGGTTTTCGACCTGAATGTCACCTTGAGGGTCAGGCAACGCCATACGTTGAGGCTCGGCGTTGAGTTGCTCCATGGTTTCGTTCAGGCGAGCATATTGCACACGGGCAGCTACGAAGCCTTTCCAGCTGTTGATCATCTGGTCAATAGGCGCAAGGGCACGACCTAGCAGTAGAGAACCCGCCATCATCAAACCTGGGTTGACCTCATGCGTGATCACCAGATAGGCACCTAAGGCAAGCATGATTGACTGCGCCCACTGCCTGAACGTACGAGATATCGAGCTAAGGATGCCGCCCTTATCGCTTGCCTCAGACTGCAATACGAGAACTCGACGCTGCCGCTTGGACCAACGTGCCATCAATGTATCGAGCATTCCCATTGACTCGATGACTTCGGCATTACGCAAGGTTTTGGTGGTTTGTAGGTTAGCGGCCACGCTTTGCTGGTTAGCCTCAGTGAGAGCCTTACCAGTAAAACGATGATTAAAATACGCCAGCACAACCAAGACGATTGCCGAGGCCACCGTCATCCAGCCAAACCACGGATGGAAAAGGAACATGACCGCCGTATAGATCGGCAGCCAAGGCGCGTCAAAAAAAGCAAACAGACCGTTACCGGTCAGAAACTGCCTTAATGACGTCAAGTCATTAAGCGACTGAGCCGAAGCATCCATACCGCCGCTGTTCAACGCTTTCTTGAAGCTGGCGCGGTATACATCACGGCTCAGCAACGTATCCAGACGGTTGCTGATGCGCACCATAATCCGTGAACGCACCCATTCCAGTGACCCTAATGTCATCATCAAAATGGTCAGGATCAGTGTCAACATGATCAATGTCGGGATACTGGCTGTAGGCACCACCCGGCCAGTAACCTGAATCATGTAGAAGGTGGGCACCAGCATCAAAGCGTTTACAAACAGGCTGAAGAAGCCAACGGAGAGAAAACTGCTTTTGCAGACCTTGAGGGCAGCCTGCAAATTATTTTCGTGTGAACGACTCATAGAATCCGTACTGATGAGGGGCGGCAAAGGCGCGGCAGTGTAGCACCGGCGGTGATGCCGATGCAGCATTAGAGGGCCATCAAGTTAACCAAAGCACCAGTAAACACAAGTGAATCTTTTCCCAATGGTGCTTGCCGGTGGAGGGAAAAACAGTCAAAGCAGCTTTTAAAAACCATGAAAAGTTCCATTTTATTTTCTGTTTCCGACAGACGAGCCGCTCAGGCGTAAGTATCAAAATTAGCTCCTAATGCACCTGCTTACGGACCGAAAACAGTATCTGTGTATAAAGACATAACGAGACGGCATAACTTGAAAACAGCATGAACCGACAACCAAATACAGATGCTCTATTAATTTTTACCAAGAATCCTGCACCAGACCTCAGGCCAAAAATTTTGTTCCCGTACCGAAAAAAAATATCAAAGCGCCTTGTCTCGATGCAGACCTCCTCAGAAGGAAAATGCCCGTAAAGCCTGGCCCGCACACCACGTAACACGATGTTACGTGAGGCTTGTAGATCCACTAGAGTACGACTGGAGCGTGGTCTCGCCCGAAGCTAGAAGTACCATTCGTCGCACTCTCATGGTTCAGCTACTGATACCTGACCCGTGTCAGCGCAGGGAAAATTTCCCACAAGGCTTAGAGAATTTTCCTCTCAACTCAATTGACATTTCCCACAAATGGATTACCCTCTCGACTTCGTGACTCGGAATGGGTCGCCTGAACAATTACATCTAGAGAAGTTGGTTAGCGTCTTTAGGTCGCTAATAGATGTAGCCGCTCAAGATGAGAAGGAAGCTTATTGAGTGCAGTCGCAAAAACACGATGGCCTGAAAATCAATTCCCGGATCACCCTGCTGGAACCCGGGATGTACATTTTCCGCTACGCCTCACAGCCCACTGCTGAAAAAAGCGTCTGCATCGCCTTGCAGCAAGCGCCGCTGGGTAAGGGTGCGATTGACTTTTTCCCCGCTGAAGGCGTGAGCAAGAACATCCTCACCAAGCTGGGCGACTGCATCATCGGTCGCGTCAAAGGCGGCGTCACTACGGTTCTGATCACTGAATACTACCTGGCCAACCATGAGGTTGAGCCGGTGGATTTGCGCATCGACCGCATCGACACCTCTGCCGCCATCATGCGCAATATTAAGCCTACTATTTCCTCCCCGGACACTGCAGCCCTGTCAAATATGACACCTGGCGCTGCCGTACTGACATTGACGGGTCATATCGAACAAATCGGTGACGTCAGTGTCATTAACCAGTGCCTGGGTGATGAAGCCGGGCAAAGCCGCCTTGAAGGTTTCGCTATCAATTGGGCTAACAAGCCTCAAGGCGTAGATCTTGCCTACACCACCACATTGGCAGGTGCTGGCCCCGGTCAAAAAGTAATGACCGGCAGTTTTACGGGCGCCCGTAATAAAGCTGCAGCAATCATTGCCGTAGGCTTCAGCCTCACAGGCCCGGAACGCGCCGACTATGAGTTGGCAGGCCATGTGGTATTTGCCGGGGGTGACCGGCAGGCAATCGTCACCGATCAAATGATTTTTGGACCCAGTGGCAGTGAGCCGCTGGTTGCAATGAGTTTAACGATTACTCCCAGGAACGAGATCAACGCCCTCCGCCATACATCTCAAAGTCAAAGGGAACAACCTGCGATTACGCAGACGGATAGCAACATAGGCCAACTGGCCTGATATGGCAGGAATTGACTCATGGCATTGCAATACGACACTCCAGTATCGAAAACCGCATTCGTAGCCGCTCTGGATGCTAACCCAAGCATCTCCGCTACTACTCTGGATGCAATCAACAGCGTACTGGGCCTGGACACTGCTGAATCTCTGGTAGTTGCTGGTTGGGACGGTCAAGGTGCAGTTGTTGCTCCAGTTGGTCAGGTTCCTGACGTTCTGGCTATCAGCATCGACGGCACTACTGCTACTACTCTGGAACTGCCAGCTGGCACCGAAGACACCAAAGTTATCGTCATCGAAAGCGATGCCGGCGTAACTCTGACTGTCGGTGAAGAAGCTGCTGCTTCTGCTCGTCTGTTCGCAGCCGACGCAACTGTAGCTGCTGACGCTACTGCAGCTGCTGGTGGCATCGCTCAAGTCATCGTTGGCGGTAACGGCAACGACACCCTGACTGTCAACGGCAGCACCAACGTTCTGCTGGACGGCGGCAACGGTAACGACATCCTGACCACTGGCAGCGGCAATGACGTGATCATCGCTGGCACAGGTGTTAACACCATTTCTGCTGGCGCAGGCGATGACACTATCGTTGTTGGCAAAGGCATCGACACTGTCAACGCTGGTGACGGCTTCGACACCATCCAGGTCGAAGGCAATAGCGCTAACTTCACTGCTACTGCTGCTGGCGGCTCGCTGGTTCTGACTGGTACTGGTGGTGTTTCCGCTACTGTTACCGACGCTGAGTTCGTTTCCTTCGCTGACGGCAAGACTCTGGCTGTTGTCGGTACTGAAGAAGAAGCTGAAGCTCTGTCGCTGTACCAAGCCCTGCTGGGTCGTGACGTTGACGCTGGCGGCGCTGCCAACTTCACCGCTCAAGTACAAAGCGGTACTTCGGTAACTGAAATCGCCCAGTCGTTCCTGACCTCGGACGAGCACTTCAGCAACCTGCGTGCTGACTTCCTGACCGACGTTTACTCGTCGCTGCTGGGTCGTGAAGTTGACGCTACCGGTGCTGCTACCTGGCAGGCTCAGTTCGAAGCTGGCGCTACCCGTGGTGAAGTCATCGGCGCAATCGCTGCTTCTGACGAAGCTGCTAGCCTGAGCGACGAAGACTTCGTTTCGGCTCTGTACACTGCCGCTCTGGGCCGTGATGCAGAAGAAGCTGGTCTGAACAACTGGGTATCGCTGCTGGCTTCCGGTACTTCGCGTACTGAAGTTGCCGACACCATCTACGCCTCGACTGAGTCGAACACCAAAATCAACACTGATTTCGTTGATTCGCTGTTCACCAACGCTTTCGGCGCAGACACCAACGAACTGGCCAAAGACTTCGCAGTCAAGGCTCTGGACGGTGGTTCGGTAACTCAGGCAGACGTAGTGATCGCGGTCATCGGTCAGCCTGAAGCTCAAGATCACATCACCAATGTGATCGTGGTACCTGGCGCGGTCTAATCCCCGTACCAATGCAACAAAGCTGAACGCCTCCAGCCGCAAGGCTGGGGGTTTTCAAAAAAAGGGGCACCTTCGGGCGCCCCTCTTTCATTTATCAGCGAAATACCCATGCCCATGTCTAACGATGCCGTACATGAGCGAAGCACGCTCATGGATCATTTCCATCGCCAGCGCCAGAATGGCCAGCATGGCGATGCCGCGGCTTGTCTGGAACGTGCGCTGCAAACCCCCGAATACCGTCCTGAAGCCTTGGTCTGGAAAGGCATACAAGCGCTGCAGGAACAACGCCCCACCCAAGCATTCATCTACCTCACCAGTGCCGCCAATGCTTTGCCCGACAGGGCCGACATTCGTGCACTTGTAGGTCGTAGCATTCTCGCCCAGCAGCAGCCTGAGCTCGCTGCACGGCAACTGACCGCTGCCTGGCAACAGATGCCCGCCGATCCGGCGTTGCGCATCATGCTTTGGCAAGTGCGTAGCAAAACTGAAACGCCCGAGAAACTGCGCAAGCAGATTCTGGCCCGCCTGCCTGAAATCATCGATCCTAAAGAACTGAACCTGGTCCTGACGCTATTGATCGCGCAGCCCAACCCGCCCGCCAGTATTGGCGTGGTCAGTTATCAAGTGGACACGGGAGAAATTCAGGGCTGGGCCGTGAGCCTCAAGAACCCACAAGCGGTCGTTGGCCTGAGCATTCTCAATGCCGGGCAAAGCACATCATGTGCGGCCGACAAACCTCATCCGCTGCTGACACAGGCAGGCTTTCCTGCCACCCATGGCGGCATTCACGAGCGCGTGGCCGATCCGGCACTGACGCTGCATGTGCAATTCAACGACGGCACGCGCTTGCTGGGCAGCCCGTTGCTGAACCAGCCAGCCTTTGTGCCGCCGGTACACGTTGGCAAAACCCGCAGCCGCCAGGAACCGGTCGATGTCCTGATTCCGGTTTACGACGGCTACGAAGAAACCCTCGAGTGCCTGGACAGTGCCATCCGCAGTCGCCGCCTGAACCGCACCGCACACCGCTTGGTCGTACTCGATGACGCAACGCCCAATGCGCCTTTGCGCGAAGCACTGCTGGCCATGGCCGCCGCCGGCGATATCGAGCATGTGATCAACCCGGTCAACCTGGGTTTTATCCGCAACGTCAATCGTGGCATGGCCTACAGTCCGGAGCGCGACGTGGTGTGGCTCAATGCCGATACCCGCGTGAACGGCGACTGGCTGGACCGCCTGCGGGCGGTCGCCTATAGCGATAAAAGCATTGCTTCGGTGACGCCGTTTACCAATAACGGTGAACTGATGAGCTTTCCTGAAAGCCGCATCAGCCACAGCATGCCCACCGCCCAGGAACAGGCGCATCTGGACGATCTGGCCCGCCAGACCGACAGCCCGCCGATGGAAATCGAAACCGGCTGTGGTTTTTGCCTGTACATCAAGCGCCGCGCCATCGTTGAGGTCGGTTACCTCGACGAGGTGCACCTGATGCGCGGCTACGGCGAAGAAACCGACTGGTGCCTGCGTGCCCGATCGCACGGCTGGCGGCATATGGGGGCGCCCAACGTGTTTGTCGCGCACCAGGGCGGTGCATCGTTCGGCGACGAAAAGGTCATACGCGTGGCGTATAACAACGCGATTCTCATGCGCCGTTACCCGGATGCTTCGGCACGCTATTCAGCTTTTTGCCTTTGCGATCCGATCAAGCCGGCGCGGCAAGCCTTGCAACGAGCGCGCCTTGCCGAGTTGCACGAGCAGATTGCAAACAGCACCAAAAGCCAATGGCCAAAAACCGGCCTGAAACAACTGCATCTGCACAAAGGCAGCTTGCCCGATTTACCATTAAGCCTGACATGGCGTCATGCCAACCAACAGACGTGGGTCACGTTGCAAGCCAACTTACACCCCTTGGCTTTGAGCCTCGATTACACCTGGCCTGCCGATCAGGAACGTCTATTGCAAGACCTGCAGCCTTTACCGCTGGATGAGCTGATTTTTCAACAATTGAACGGCTGCCCGGATGCGTTGCTCGACTTGCCAAACCAGTTGGACAAGCCTTATCGCATTGTCTGCCGTGATGATCGGCTACTGGAGCAAGACAGTACGTACGACTGGCAGGCTTTTGCCCGCTTGGCTGCCAGCGTGCAGTTACCTTTTAAGGCCCTGCAAAAACGCTACGTCGCCGTGCTTCCTCATGCTCGACTTGCTTTTGATAAGCCTTTAAAGGCCGTAGCTACAATCAAAAGCACACCTCACATAATGCTGATCGGCGATACATTGCAGCATGAAGAACTTGCAGAACGTTGGCTTGAACTGGCCCGGCGTATTACACGAGAACAACTGCCCGTTATGCTGCTGATCCATACCAACAGTCCTTGGCTTAAGACCTTGTTGAACACCGGCGCAGTACAAACACTGTCTGAAATTAATGGTCTCGGTCTGGCCCAATGCGCAGGCTTGGCCAATTGCAAAGCCGTATTAAGCCTGGAGCGCAATCCGGGTGCTGAATGGAACGCGCCGATTCTGGCGCGCGAATTGGGTCTTGCACTGTATGCCCCTCCGGGTACAGTTGCTGATGAAGCCAGCGCGCTCTCCCCTAAACAGCTACCTATTCAACTGGGCCAAGCCTGATGCCAGAACAAGTCATCAACCCGTCTGATGTCGACTCACCTCGGACCGATAAATCCAGCATTAGTGGCGCCATTACCGGATTGTATGGTGACGTATTGCAAGGCTGGGCACTCGATAGCGCGCAACCGGACCAACGCTTAGTCATCGATATTTGTATAGACGGTGCCAGCGTGGCACTGGTTCGCGCTGATCAGTTTCAGCCAGAAGCTGAAAGAGGCGATCAGTTTCATGGCTTCAGCGTTCAGTTGAAATCACATTGGCTTGAGAATGCTCGGAAGATTAGTGCTCAAGTCGCCAATCAGACCTTTCGGCTTGAAGGCACCTTGCAAGTGCCCGTTTTGCCTGCGGAAGATAGCGCTCCGATTGCATCGCACGTCTGGTACAGCGGAGGGCTGCGCATCAGTGGCTGGGCGTGGGACCCGAAAGCCCAGCATCGTCATGTACAACTTACGGTGCGCGAAAATAGCCGTGTAGTGGGACGCATAACCTGCGACATACATCACCAGGGACTGGTCCATTGTGCAACCAGCGACCATGGCTTCAGTTTCGATTTACCTTGGGAATTAGCGGATGGCAAGCCGCACATCCTCAATATTGAAAACGATCTGGGCCAGCCCTTATCTGGCAGCCCGATCAAGATATGCTGCTGGCCTGAAGGGCTGGAAGGCTTGCTGCACCAGTATGACCAAAGTCCTGACGAACAGACCATGACTCTGTTGACCCAAGTAGCCAGAGAGCAATCGGTGTTCTTGCCCAAAAGCGCAGGTTTTGGTCATTACCCACAGTGGTTTGAATTGTTCCAGCACAGTGTGCCAAACAAAAACCGGCCGCCGCAAGGCAAGCTGGGTGTGTTACTAATCAGCGAAGGGGATGCAGCGCTTGAAAGCATCAGCCTCGGCAGTCTGCGTGGTCAGCGAACAATCCAGTACCAGATCGCCAAAGGCTCGGCCGAAGATATACTGCCTGCCTTGGCTCATCTGCTCAAAGACGGTTGCGATCGCATCGTACCGCTGTTTAACGGTGACCGGCTTGGTGCTCATGCGCTTGAACACCTAAGTGGCCTGTTAAATGATGGCTGCGCTTGGGGTTTTGCCGATTGCGACCGCGACGGACCTCAAGGTGAACGCAGTCTGCCGTGGTTAAAACCAGTCTGGGATATAGACCTGTTCATTGGCGCTGATATCTTTACACCTGGCGCTATCTTCAGCTCGGCGATTCTCAATCAAGCCTTGTCATTGCTGACACCGCTCGATGGCCTGCATGCCCTGAACTGGCATTATTTGCTGGCGGGCATAGCGCTCGCCAGCGAAATGAGTCGAGCTACTGTTGTACATCTGCCCCAAGTTATTTATCACCGACACCATAAAGCCTATGCCAGCCCTGAGCAAAGCGTGGCATTGATGGATCGCCACCAGGCTATAGCTTGGCTATGCCAATGCCTGACGCCGGGATCTTTGGTCAAACCTGTACCTGATTTCCCAGGGTTGTTACGAGCCCACTGGCCATTACCAAGCAACCTCCCACGTGTCAGTCTGATAATACCGACCCGTGACCAGTTCAGCTTGCTAAAAGCGTGTATCGAAGGACTGCTGCACGAGACTGACTATCCTAATCTGGAAGTGATTGTCGTTGACAACCAATCCAGCGATCCGGAGACACTCGCCTACCTCAATCAGTTACCCGGCCGTGGTGTAAAAGTACTGCCCTATCCTCAACCCTTTAATTATTCAGCAATTAATAATTATGCCGTGAGCTATGCTACAGGTGATTTAATTGGCCTTATAAATAATGATATTGAAATCATTGAGGCCGGTTGGTTGAAAGAAATGGTCAGTCAGTTATTACGCCCTCATGTGGGCGCCGTTGGCGCAAAACTGCTTTGGCATAATCGCATGGTCCAGCATGGTGGGGTTGTGGTGGGCGTTAATGGTCTGGCAGCTCATACTGGTAACAACCTTGAACAACGTGACCCTGGCTATCTTGGCATGAATCAGATTAGCCGTCGGCAAAGTGCTATAACCGCTGCGTGTCTATTAATGCAAAAAACCACGTTTGACACGATCAAAGGACTGGATGCCCATGCATTCCCTGTTTCTTTTAATGATGTAGATCTTTGCCTCCGCATTCAACGATTAGGACTGAATCTGCTATGGACTCCCTTCGCACAGCTGATTCATGCAGAGTCAGCTAGCAGAGGAAAAGACCTGACCCCGGAAAAACGCGCTCGAGCGAATCGTGAGCAACAATGTTTTATCGAGCGGTGGTTTAGCGGGGGGCAAAGCGATCCTTATTATCACCCTGCGTTGAGCCTTGACTATTTAAGTGGGCCTTACGGCGGTCTGGCGATACCACCTAGGGGTTCAGCTCAGCGTACCAACATGAAATCACCTATTTAGGTCGGGACCAGTTGTTAAGATCATAATCGGTTTCGAAATACGGATCGGACTAATCAGTAGACTTAGTAATGAAAAATATCGCAACCGTTTCGAAATTGTCTAAAAACGTGATTGGTTTTTTTGATCACATCCATGATGGGTATGCTTATGGGTGGGCGTTTAACCAAAACTCCCCAGGAGAACGGGTAACGGTAGAAATTTACTGTGACGGCAATTTGGTTGGGCAATCGATTGCAAATGAGTTTAGAAAAGACCTCTTGGATGCAGGCATAGGTGATGGGAACTACTCATTTCGAATCCCCATTTCCTATGAACTCAGCAATGGGAAGGAACATAAACTGTTAGCCAGAGACGCTAATAGTGTGGCAGAGCTTGAAGGCAGCCCACAAATGTTTGGGCCTCACATGCTGACAAGAGAGTTTGATTTAATCAATCGCTCTGAAGGCTCGGCGTATCTTCTAAAATTCATTAATTCAAAAACAAATAAATTAACTGCATCAAAAATAGAAAGCTATATAAAGGTTTTTGATCTTGCTTCCATGCTCCAAGAAACAGGCAAAATTTATGATGCGCGTCATGCCTGGGAATCTTTTGAAAAAGCATTGGGTCATAATGCGCTTTTCCTCTCTAAAATTGCAGAAACGTTCATGCTCGAGGGGCAGTATGAAAATGCTTTAAAGTTTTATATGAAAGCAGCCAGCGAAGATTTAAAGTGGTTTTGGCCTCACCTAGGTATGGGTGGCGCTTATCGGTTAATGAAAAAATACTCAGAGTCCTTTTCATCATTTGAAGTCGCACGCTCCCTAGAGCCTGTAGATAAAACTATAGCGACAAGACTGAGCGAGCTGAAAAGCCTCATTAACCCAGGGCCTGCTGAAGAAGGCTTGCGTTCCAAAAAGCATCCACAGTTAGTTAGTTTATTATTTTCCGATACGACTGAAGCCAAAACGCCGCAAGAAAAATCCGGCCCACTCAGCACCCGCAAGAAAAAAATTATTAGCAGTAGTCCACATCTAAATGAGTTTATCAAAAAATTAGAAGCATTAAAAAGCACGATAAGCCGTATGGATGAGCTTAAGGATCAAAACAATTGAACAGAATTTATAGCGAAGCCATTAGACAAAGAACATCCCCTCTCCATACGGCTGTAGTAATAGGCGGGGGCACGGGTGGATCGTTGACAGAACTGCGTAATCTCTGCTGCAAGCATATAGTTCTAACTGAGGCTCACCCCAAACAAATAAATAAAATATCTAAAAAAATTCGATCATCAGCAAATGAGCAAGTATTGCCACTAGCTATATCAGCAGACACGAAGGGCGAAGCAACTCTCCATGTCTACAATAACATGGCGTTTAACAGCTTACACACGCCGGCACCTATTGATAAAAAACTAAAAAACATACAAAAAATAGAAGAAATCGAGGTACCTACAAAATCCTTGTCCGCACTAATATCGGGATTAAACCTAGAGGACAGCAATAACTTACTAATAATAAATTCGCCTGGTTACTCAGCAAATCTCATTGCTTCAGCGGAAATTGAAATACTTCAGAAATTCAACTGGCTCATTGTAGTAGAACTAAACTCAGCATCATCACAAGTTTTACCTGGCTTTTCAGACCATTTGAGTCAGCTCGGATTCGAATATATAAAAATGGAAGACGTGCCTAGTTATCCATTTATTGAGCACGTCTATCATTACGACGGTGTCAAACAAGTTGAGCTTAGTATAAAAAACAATATTCGTTCCTTGCCCACTTCAGGTGAGAGCATACTCGGTAATGGAAAAAATTTTATAGCCAAACTCCTTCCTCAAGAAGCGTTTGAACTTTACTGGCAATCTCAGCGTACAGGCCTTGCCTCAATAAGTGTATCTGCTTGTTTGGCTAATATTAATGCTGGGAATTTTTTGATCGCCCGTGAATTACTGGACTCAGCTATTGAAAGCGGTAAATTGCCTCAAGATTTAGCAGAGATGGTTAGCAATGAGCTTGTACTAAAACACCAGGAACATTTGCGTAATCTTGTTCCTGAGATATCTGTGATAGTTCCTTATCACAACAGAGAAAAAATAATTAAAAAGTGCCTCGACTCTGTCCTTAATCAGACGATCAAAGATATTGAAGTAATCGTTGTAGATGATGGGTCCACGGATAACGGCCGGCAGATCGTAGCTGACATTGACGATGATAGGCTAGTTAGGATTAATTGTGACACCGCCAGTGGGAATTCAGGGACACCTCGTAACATTGCATTAAAAGCAGCACGCGGTACTTACGTTGCCTTTGTAGATTCAGACGATACTATTGATGAAGAATATTTTGAAGAACTGTTGATAGAGGCTAAAAAAAGCAAAGCTGATATCACACTTTCTAAATCGTTTACTAAGCTTTTCAACGACGCTGCAGGAAACGCAAAAAAAACAAAAATCAATTATATATTTAACCCAGACTTCATCTCTGAAAATGAAAGAAAATATTTTTTCATTAATAGCTTTGTTATATGGGACAAGTTATACAAACGTGATTTCATGGAAAGAAATAACATAAAGCTGGCGGATTCAAAAATCGGCGCAGATACGTTAATGGTTGCAAAAAGTTATTATTACGCAACTTCTGTAGCAATGTGCTATAACAAAGCATCCTATAACTATAATGCATTTTCTGAAGGTTCTGTTACTCAAGCTTTTCGATCAAAAGGTGACATAAGAGAAGAAGATAAGCCCTATGCTGAAACATTTGCATGGATGAAAAATGATAATATTCCTAAGGCCTACCTACTTATCCAGTGGATCCGTCGCTTAATGAGCCTAAGTTACTGCCTCAGCTCAAGTAAAGTTGAATTGTCATCGGACTCTTTAAGCTACTTGAGTGAACAATTAAAAGAAGCACCTTTCAAATCAGCCATGGCGCATTTGAAAAAGAAAAATCTTAATGAGCAACATCAAAGTATCAGCAAACTGTTAACCATGCTTGGCAGATAAAGCCATCTTTTTATTTTAAATATTTTAATTGGCCGATTCTTCTATTAAAGAGGCAAAGCATGAAGCAGCAACTGAAGGAAAGAAAATATAAACAGCTTGGTCTGATTGATGCGAGCAGTCATTTTCTCAAGCCCAGAAAATTTACCACAAGCGAAGGCTTGAGAAAATTCATTGCAAAATGCACGCCGAAAGGCAAGCAGCAAGTAACGACAGGTAGTTTGATTCGTTCTGCGCAGACTACAGATCCGTCTGTTACGGTAATTATTCCTTCATTTAATACATCACTTTATATTGAGCAATGTATAAAATCAGTTTGCGACCAGTCCCTGGAAAACATAGAAATAATCATCATTGATGATGCCTCAACAGATGATACTGTTCAAAAGATTTTGCCATTCACGTACACCGACAAGCGGATTACTCTAATAACTTTAGCACAGCAAAGTGGATCGCCAGGTAAAGCTCGTAATATTGGAATGGCGCTCGCATCAGCTTCTTATATATCCTTCATTGATAGTGATGATTGGATTGATTCAAACATGCTTGAGGCTTTGTACAGTGCCGCCTCAATACAGAATTCTGATATTTGCTTCCTGAGTGGATTCATTAACCACCTTGATGATAAGTCCAGCAAGAGATATTATAAAAAGCCTCATATAGATTCATCCTCAGACTTGAAAGGATTTCATGAAAGTTTCATGTTGTGGGATAAACTTTGGCGCCGAGAATTCCTCTTGGAAAATGAACTCGAGATTGCACACACTTCGGCCTCAGAAGAGCTTCTTTTCATTATAAAATCGTATTATCTGGCTCAGAATGTATCTGTATCCACCGGAAACTATGGCTATAACTATCGACGTTTGAATCCTTCTTCAATAACAAAGAACATAAGAAGCAACCTCTATCCGTCCTTTGAATTTGAGGCATGGGGATTAGTCGATAACTGGCTGAAGGAAAATACTGTATCTGATCAATACAAAAACATTATTTGCCTGAGAAAACTACTTAGTTTTAATTATGCACTGTCAATCGTTAATGATACCCACCGAGTGCAGTTTTCGGAGGAAGTAGGCGTTTATCTGACAAATACGTTAAGTCAGAGCGTCCTAGACATTGCACATAAGCTAGAATATACCTCGCAAATCGAAAGTTTGCAAAATAGCATTAATGGACTTAATGTTATCTCAGGTGATTTATCGACCGATGAAAAATCAGGGAACATTCTTTTTGGGCCCGACTGGTCAAGTAGCAATCCCTATCAGAAACTTTTATATAAAAGCCTACGCAACACCTATAAGATATATGCGACAGGTTTTTCTCCGAGACAACTTACTAAAGAGTATCTCAACGTTAAGAGAGCCACCAGTAGTATTTTGCACTTACATTGGCTACATCCTTTTTATGATGCTTCCTCAATAGAGTCTGCAGAAAATCTTATCGGTATAATAAGACATGCAAAACGCCTGGGCTATACCATCGTATGGACAGCGCACAATATAATGCCTCATGAGATGGATACGACTACAGAATCAAACCATTTGCTAGTGCGCGAGGCCGTGATTGACGCGTGTGATGTAATCATTGTCCACGATCAACGTGCACAAGAAGCCTTAAGCAAAAAGTTTAGCAATGCAGCAGACAAAATTTCTATTGCACCTCATGGTTTATATGAAAAAACACAGTATAAAACCCCCAGTCTGAAAAAAAGTATAAAAAGCGAGTTAGGCATTGAGAATGAGCGATTCACCGTTCTTCTAGCCGGTAGAATTCGTGGCTACAAAGGGATTGAGAGAGCGATTGATATATTCACTAACGGCTCATTGAAACTTTCGGAAACCTGTACTCTTATAATTGCAGGCTATCCGGATGATGAGAATATCGACAATCAGATAAAAATAGCTGTTTCTGATTTTGAACATATAAAATATGTAAGAGGTTCTATATCCGATGCAGATTTAGAAACCTTATTCATTGCCTCAGATGTGTGTTTGCTTCCTTACGAGAAAAGTGCAACGAGTGGATTGGCATTTCTATCGATTAGTTACAACACGCCTATGATCACTTCCAAACTTCCTGCATTTGAGCAGTTTGTATCTAATGGAATGGCTCTGTGCGGTAGCAGCAACGAGGAAATAGAAAGTGCTATTTATTTTACATCCAAAGCATTTTACTCCCAACAGCTTGATCATATATTTCATGCTGTAAGCCACGGAGATATGAGCGAACTGGAGTGGGACTCGATCGTCAAGAGACCCGCCTTTAGCCAGTTATTTGTTTAATAACTATCCTCATTGATCCACAATCAAGCTTTTGGTGATTATATGAAAATTACAGTTGTTGGTACTGGTTACGTAGGTCTTTCTAACGCCGTATTGTTGGCACAGCGTCATACCGTCGTTGCATTGGACGTAATCCAAGCCAAGGTAGACCTGATCAATGATCGCCAGTCGCCCATCGTAGATCCGGAAATAGCCGAATATCTTAAAAATAAAAAGCTCGACCTGCTCGCAACTACGGATAAAGCGCTTGCCTACTCAGATACTGAATATGTCATCGTAGCGACACCCACAGACTATGATCCAAAGACGAATTACTTTAATACTCGCTCTGTTGAGTCTGTCATTGCAGACGTATGTTTATTCAACCCTCGCGCAATCGTTGTCATAAAATCGACCGTGCCTGTTGGTTTTACTGAGCGAATGAATCAAGAACATGCCTGCATTATTTTATTTTCCCCTGAGTTTCTCCGGGAAGGTAGGGCACTTTACGACAATCTTTATCCATCAAGAATTATTGTTGGCGGTAGTACAAAAGAGGCATCTCTGTTTGCTGATATTTTAACCGAAAACTCGCTGAAAAATAATGTAGACACTCTGATTACAGAGTCAACTGAGGCGGAGGCCATCAAGCTATTCTCAAATACCTTCCTGGCTATGCGCATCGCCTATTTTAATGAATTGGATACATATGCTGAAGTACACGGTCTGAACTCCAGGCAAATAATTGAGGGAGTTGGGCTTGATCCTCGTATTGGTAGCCATTATCACAACCCATCCTTTGGGTATGGTGGATACTGCCTACCAAAAGATACAAAGCAATTGCTTGCCAATTATGGAAATGTGCCAAACAATATGATTAAGGCAATTGTGGATGCCAATACCACACGCAAAGATTTTATTGCAGATTCCATTATTTCTAAAAATCCTAAAACAGTTGGCATTTATCGCTTAATCATGAAAGCCGGATCTGACAATTTCAGAACCTCTTCAATTCAAGGCATCATGAAGCGAATTAAAGCTAAGGGTATAACCGTGGTTGTCTACGAACCAGTGTTACAAGATGAAGTCTTTTATAATTCAGTTGTGATAAAAGATTTAGCTGAATTTAAAAAAATATCTGATGTGATCGTAGCCAATCGCTGGGAAGATGAAATCAGAGACGCTGCAGAGAAAGTGTATACTCGTGATCTTTTCGGAAAAGACTGATCTCATTATCTTATGCCACATTGTCATTAGTTTGGATGGTACCTCATGAAAATTTTGTTTTCCGGTCTTGAAGCATCGATTTTTGAAGGGTGGTGGTCTGCTACTGAAAACACGATAGATCATGTGTCTATTGTCCCCTCTAGCGTTTTTTTCGATTTATTACAAAATAACAGTCTTCCTAATAATGCGACTCGCTTGGTTTGGCTTTACCGTTCTCCTTGGGAAACCATTAACCAGACTGACGACATTCAAATTAGCGTGGCCCTGAAAAACTGGCAGTCTCTGCAGAAGATTTTCCTTGAACTGAGCAGGACAAACAATACCTCTGTTATAGCTGTTAATATTGATAGCACGTCTAGCTCTAATTTAAAGGGTATTTATGGCGCTCCCGTCAGTAATGCTATCCTTAGTGAAGCCCGCTTACCAAACCCATTAAATTTTTTACCCGAGTTGTTTGACGCGTTCGCTCCGCACTACTGGGACATTCTTGAATCTCTTGAGTCTGTTAGCTGGACTCCACGTGGTACATCTCTCTTTAGAAGCAATGTGGATTCGCTAAAAGAAGACGATTTTTTCAAGCTGCTTAATACTCTTGAATCTGTTAAAAAAGTCAGAAACCTAGAGCAGAAATTAAGCCAGTCTGAATTCAAAAATTCCGAGTTAGAAAAGAAAATTACGATTTATGAAGGCTTTTCTGAAAAGCTAGATAGTACGCAAATCCAAAATTCAAATTTAGAAAATGCCTTAGCTTATGAAAAGGCTAGAACGCTTAAAGCAGAATTAAATCTTTCTGAGTTGATGGGCGTTTCTACATCACGCATCCAGGAGCTAGAGCACCAGAATAAGCTGCTGAGTGCTCAGCTTAAAATGACGCAGGGTGAACTGCTAGAACACTATGATACGGTGGGTAAATATGACGCCATATTTGAAATGTCTAGTGAGACATTGCATCGGGCTAATTTAGCCCTCCAGGCAGGGCTGCACGATGCCTAAATCAATCAGAGGTCACGATAAGAGAGCGCTCGATCCAGAATGGTATTTGTCTAATTATCCTGATGTAGCGAACGCAGGGTTCACTGCCCTGGAACATTACACCGCGCATGGTAAAAAAGAAGGTCGTTATCCAAGACTACTCAAATCTAAATCTATTGAGACAAAGCTCTGGAGCGGCTTTTCTGATAATGCAATCACCGAGCTTGTCCATATTTTTAATGACTTAACTTCTGAAGCTGAAGAGAAGATGTTCTCTGCATTGGCGCTAGCTCGTTGGTATAGCAGCCGCCGCCAGTGGAATCATGCAGAACCGTATGTTGAATTCTTGTGCGCCATTCTCATCACAGATTCCAGTGCAGTGCCTGGCTATCTTTATCAAGAAGGTATGCATTTATTAATTACGGATGTTTTCGTAAGGCTCAATAGGCATCAGGAAGCCAAGAATCTCTTTCAGCATATTAATTACGATCGCTGTCCCAACGACATGCTGCTCTCTGCATCCAATCTACTCATGAGTTCGGAAGGCCAACACATATATGAAAGTGAACAGAAAAAATTAGATCTCATAAATAAAATATTTGTCGATTCAAATCTTACCACCTTGGCTAAAAAAGACGAGGGGGATATTTTATCCATAGATAATATACAAGGGGCCTATCGTGATCAAGTATCGAGCCCTCATAAGGTCAGTATCTTAATCCCTGTGTTCAACGCTGAGTCTTATATTGAAACAGCACTGAGAAGCTTGACCTTCCAAACTTGGACTAATCTTGAGATCATTGTGGTTGATGATGCTAGCTCTGATAGAACAAAAGAACTAGTAGCCGCTTATATCGCTAAAGATTCGCGCGTAATTCTTATTAGCCACAAGACCAATAAAGGTGCTTATGCAGCACGAAATACAGCTTTAAAACACGCGACAGGGGAATTTGTCACTACTCATGATAGTGATGACTGGTCTCACCCCGAAAAAATACAGTTGCTCAGTGAGCCTTTAATCCATAACAATAAACTTAAGGCAGCTCTTGGTCACTGGGTCCGCGTTGAGCCCAGTCTTCATTTTAAAAAACCACGACCGGATGGGCATCTGGTTCACGCTAGTGTTTCGACACTTATGTTTAAATCCGATGTTATCAAGACACAGGGAGGCTGGGACGAGGTAAAAGTAGCTGCTGATAGTGAAATGTACGAACGTGTAAAGAGTCTTTACGGTGATCAATCTATCGTAGAAGTTTTGCCAGGCGTTCCTCTTGTTTTTGCAAGAGATGTTCCTGGTTCTTTGACCACTACCGATACGACACATGCATTTTCAGAGTTTTTTGGTTTACGGCAAATTTATCGCGCTCAATATTCAATCTGGCATGATTCTTTGTCTTCTGCTCATACGGCTAATCTTTCAATTTTTCCTAGACATCGTTCATTCCCAGCACCTGCCACTAATCTTGTTATACCACCTCTTGATAAAATCTATGAAGTTGTCTTGTTTTCAGATTTTAGTTTTGAAGCCACGGATTACAATTATTTAAAATTAATCATTGACAAAATTGTCAATCAATCTGTATCTGTGGCTGTTTATCATTGGCCTGACTATAGAAATACTGAAATATATTTTATTTCGCCTTACCTACTCTCCCTCGCAGCCACTTATAGAATTGATATTCTAACGCCGACTCAACGGCTGGATACTAAATTGCTGGCTTTTTTAGGAGACTCTATTTTTTCTTTTCATCCAGACGCTGTACCAACCGTACAATTCAAACGGTGCAAAGCTTATCCAAATATACGTCAGATAGCTGATTTATTACCCGATGTGCTGGAACTCCGGGAAGAGTTTAATCATAATTTGATTGCTGCCTCCGGAATTTTCTCTTCCACCTGGTACGAATCCTTATATCCCGACATTCGTGAAGCTATGGTTAATCCCCTGTCTCATTATTTAAAATATGGGATTTACGAAGGCCGCAGTGCTTCTCCTAATTTCAATAATGAATTTTATTACCAAACATATTTATCTGATAAAAATATTGATCTGCCACCGCTGTTGCATTATCTAAAGTTTGGAAAACCCCAAGGCTATCAGACATTCCCTCCTCCTCTGAGTGGGGACATTGTGTTACGTAAAAAGAGACGCACAGTATTAGTGTGCGGTCATGCAGCTGGAAAACAAATTTTTGGTGCGGAACGAAGTTTAATTGAAATACTTGATGCATTTGTCGAGCTAAAATATAACGTCATAGTCACAATTCCTGACTATACTAATACAGAATACCTATTGGCATTACGTAAGCGCTCACATAAAGTTTTAGTAGTTTCATCACCATTATGGACACAATCACCAATTCCTTATAGTGATGCAATAAGTAAGTTTCGTGAAATTATTGACGAATATTCAATACAAGCAGTCCATACTAATACAATCATGCAGCGAGAACCATTAATCGCGGCGAAACAAGCGGGTATTCGGTCAATTGTCCATGTCCATGAAATATTGGACGATAACGACGAAGCTTGCATGCACATTAAAATGCCCGCTTCTCGCATTTACCAAACAGTATCTGAGATCGCTGATGTGGCGATTGCCAACTCTCAATTTACAGCATCCCATCTACACCATTTTAAATCTGTTCACGTTGTAAGCAATAACGTTAACTTTCAAGAGTTTGATATTGAAAATAAAATAAACAGCAGTTCAATAAGCATTGCGATTATTAGCAGCAACATCGAAAAGAAAGGAGTATCTGACTTTATCGAAGTAGCTAATCTCTTAGCACAATCCCTTGATAA
Organism: Pseudomonas sp. CCI1.1; assembly: GCF_034348165.1. Classification (NCBI taxonomy): domain Bacteria; kingdom Pseudomonadati; phylum Pseudomonadota; class Gammaproteobacteria; order Pseudomonadales; family Pseudomonadaceae; genus Pseudomonas; species Pseudomonas sp. CCI1.1. The sequence goes on along the minus strand of NZ_CP133780.1, from coordinate 858,166 downwards.
TGCTCGCTTTTTAATTATAGGCCCCTGTACTGCGCATGTTCAGTCATTAAAAACGAACATAATTGATAAAAATAATACAATTGAATTTATTGACTATGTTAGCAACCCCCTTCTTGCCATAAGTCAAGCCAACATTATTGTCAGTATGTCGACTTGCCAAGAGACCTTTGGGCGCACCATTTTGGAGGGTATGGCTGCTCGACGTGCAGTAATCGCTTATGATCGAGGTGCTTTTTCCGAACTTATTAAAGATGGAGAGACTGGATTTCTTATTTCCTTTAAAGATATTTCCCAAGTAGCCGGAAAAATCAAAGAGCTTTGTTTAAATCCTGGGAAAATTACGAGCCTTGGAGAAAAGGGTCGAATGTATGCAATTAAAAACTTCAACAAGAGTTGCATAAAAAATCAACTTCACTCAGCTTACAATTCTGTCTTTTCTTAAAACCCTATTTATTCATTATAAAAATCGGCTGCTGCATAATATTTCATTATGTCAGCAGCTATTTTTGTCACACAGACAAAACAGAGTTAATTCCGAACTCTTTCAGAAAGTTATTCGCTTCTTCTGGCTGGAAGATTTTCCCCACACATTTTTCAAAGCTATCTTTCGAATCATTTTCTGAATGGAACGCTCTTATAAATGCAGGTGATCGTCCATCGCTAACTGTTGGAATTTTGTCATCGGTCTTGATGTGATTTCCACACTGGTAGATTGAATACCTTCCAGTTCTGACTGATTTACCTTTTCTTGATATGTATGCCAATCCTGCTGAACCAAATCGCCATTTGTAGTCAGCCAGTTTCTTTATATTCCCACTTTCATCCAGTAAAGCACCATACCCTCGAGCAAAGGAAATTACGCATCCAGAAAATCCTGGTTGAAGATAGTGATCCATTTGCTTTGCAAAATTTGGAGAAAGGGCATCATCATCATCAAGTCTGACGCTAGCATAAATGTCTTGATCATCAAGACTATTAACATACTCATTTAACCCCGACCTCACATCAGCATTTGATTGGTCTAGTGCCAGCACTTCAAGAAATTTATTTTCTTTTGTAATTTCTATTAAAAAATCGCTGTTTTTCTTAGGTAATAAATTTGAAGTCAGTAGAAAAACTTTCAACGTTACATTTTCAGGTTTATTCTTGTTAAGCTCTATCAAAGATTTTAGAGTTATTTTTTCAAAAAATGACTGTCTTTTGCTCATTCTTTCAGAAGAAAACAATTCTCTCTTATAATCTTCTTCCGAGTCCCTTCCGATAACCCACGACTTCCTCATTTCAGGAGCATATAAGGAATACCGTATCGTTATCACAATGTGCTTATTCATTTTCTTTTTTCCTAAGAATTACTACGTCCCACAACATTAATTTTCAACAATTTCTCATCAATTATCGAGCTACAAAATTTTTACATTATACATCCAATCTACTTTTTTGGAATCTAATTTTTTTAAAATTACAAGGTTAATTTACTAAACTCTAGCTTTATGACAACTGTATTCTCTGTTTCTATCCACTTATCGATACCGTATAGCCCCATCGTCAAAGATCCTACGTCTCTGCATTCAGAGCGTTTACGCCGTGATCGGAATAGCTTCCATCCCATACGCACTTGGCCACTCATTTCATATGACGAGAGTCCAGCGCTTGCCGTTGCCATTCAAAAAACCCGTTCGCATCCATACCCACCTGGACAGGCGGGCGCATGCGAAGCAGAAAGTGAAAAGATTTCTTTTACCCTGTACGACTCGACCAAAGCTGATCAGCCGTAGGTGGATTTTCGGAAGTCAACGAACGTGGGGTAGAGGTCGATTTTTTGTATGCGATCCATAAACCCCACCTACCCAACAGTGGGTTAACGGTTTACCGTTGCATCTCTGGTAAGCAGTTCCACGGCAGCAGAGCTTCGTAGTCGGCTACTGACGAGGCGTGCGGCAGCCACGTATAGGGTTCTTGGCCGTTGACCTTTGCGGTCTCGACCAGGCTGTAGATCTTCGCGCTGGCGGTGGCACCGTTGACGGTATCGCTGAACAGCCAGGCCTTGCGCCCGATGACAAACGGCTTGATCGCTCTTTCGGCCGCATTGTTGTCGATGGGCAAGTAACCTGCTTCGACGTAGCGCTCCAGCCGGCTCCAGTTATTCGCCAGATAATGCACTGCCTTACCCAGCGCACTTTGCGCCGTCACCTGCGGCTGGGCTTTATCCAGCCAGCTTTTCAGTTGCGCCAAGATCGGCAGGCTCTTTTCCTGACGACCGATAAACCGCTGTTCATCGCTGACGTCCTTGAGCTCGCGTTCGATGCCGTACAGCTTGTTGATCATCATCAGCGCAATATCGGCCCGTCCGGTTTTACCCTTGGGCTGCACTTTTTGCGCGTCCACGAACTTGCGTCGTGCATGGGCCATGCACGCCAGGCGTTCGACGCCTGGCAGCAACGCCAACGCGTTATAGCCGGCGTAATCATCGGTCATGACATAGCCGCGATAACTTTCCAGCAGTCGTAACGGTACTTCCTGCGCACGGCTGGACGTGTAGTCAAACAACACGACTTTGCGATCCGGCGGGCCGCTGGCTTGTACCCACATCCAGGATTGACTGGTCGGGTCTCGATCCGGTTCTTTCAGCACCTGCACGCGCGTTTCATCGCAGTGGATCACCGGACTTTCCAGTAATCGATCACGCATCAGATTAAGCAGCGGCTGGAAGTATTCTCTGCATTGGACCACCCAGCGCGCCAAGGTCTGGCGCGGGATCTCGATACCGTGGCGGCTCAGCACACTTTCAAACCGGTGCAGCGGCAGACCGTCCACATACTTGGTGGTGAGCAGCATGGCCAATACGCTCGGGCTGGCCATGCTCTTTTCGATCAGTTGCGCAGGTTTGTCAGCAGTGACCGGGGCTGCTTCGCAGCCCCGGCAACCGTAGACCTTGCGAATATGTTTGATGACGCGGATCTGCATCGGCACGATGTCCAGTTGCTTACTGGTTTCTTCGCCGATGGCGTGTTTGCGGCAACCGCAGGCACAGGTCAGTTCGTGTTCTTGCAGTTGGTGGATGACTTCGATACGCGGCAGATCAGCCGACAGGGGCTTGCGTTTGCCACGGCGTGGCGTCGGTGCAACGACTTCTTCATCAGCTTCACCGACTGAAGGCATCGGCTCGCTTTCAGGCTCGTTGAACAAGGCCAGTTGCGGCGTATTGGGCTCCACGGTTTGCTCGGACTTGCGCCCAAACAGACGGTCGCGCAACAGCTTGATCTGTTCTTTCAGATCGACGATGTGGGTCTGATAAGCCTGAGCCGATTCCTCCTGGCGATTGAGCGCCTCAAGCAGCAGTTGCTTGAGCAGGACAGGATCATCAGGAAGGTCATCGGGCAGGGGAATCATGGCCCGGATTATACCGGGTCACGCCACGTAGCGCGGGGTCAAAACTTGATGAGGGCGGTTGCGCCAGAGATCAAAACCGTCGAGCAACCAGTTCAGTTCCTGGACGCTGAGGACAATCGCTTCGTCTGTGGCATCGGGCGATGTTTTGAAACGCTCCGACTCCAGGCGTTTGAGCCAAAGACAAAAGCCGTTGCGCTCCCAATACAAGATCTTTACTCGATTGCGAGGTTTGTTGAGGAAAACGAACAGTACGGGGTCGAACACCGCCACCTTGATATCCAGCTCGACCAGCGCTGCCAGGCCGTCGATAGCTTTTCGGAAGTCCACAGGTTTGGGGTAGAGATAGACTTTTTCGACTTTGGCGTCGGGTGGCATCATGAGGTGCTGGCTCCAGAGGGAATCGGGAGCACAGCATCCAAGATCATCTGGCCGCTTTGACTGTGGGGTTCATGGAGCGCTTACGATTTTTTCGACTCTGGCGTCGTAGCGTATCGTGAGCGACTAGCTTCTAAAGAGTCTTAGGAACTCAGCATCGGGGATCAGGTCATGGCTTAGAATCTAGGATTGGTACGAGATTTACGTTAAAACGGTAAAGGGGAATAAACGCGTACCTTATGTATAACTACGCCATGCGCTGGAATGCCCGTCGCCAGTGGCGTTTATGGAAATTTTAAGGCATTGCTTCTGTAAAACGGTTATCAGCAACACCACGATGTTGACCAAACCCCATCTTGTAAAGGTGGGGTTTATAGGAAATATAGACTTTAAAATTGATACAACTAATAAAAAGAAGTTTTCCACCACCTAACTAGGTTCGTTTTGCAACCTTGTCGAAAGCTCCATTGTTTATCATAAAAACCATCTATTTCTGTATGCCCATTACTGCATTATCAAATTTATTCAAAATATCCATACACTCCACTACCCTTCTGTTCTTTCTATTAACGTCTAAAACCTCTTGGGATTTTTCATAACCGCTCCAACAGAGAGAAACATATTTTCGATAACTGTCTATACCTTCCATGGAAAAATTTTCGGCATCGAAACTAATTCCCAAGTTTTTACTTATAAATGGGAAAATCGGAAGAATGGCTTCTTGAAGGTACTCATCAGTTGCTTTATTTTGAACTGGGCTAAGCCCTAATTTGTCAATAACTTGATCAACCATATAGATTAATAGCTCATTGGTCGGGTGATTAAAGGTCCAGAACAACTGTCTATTTTTATAGTTATCCTCTATGAAATCAGAAATTTTTATATCACAATCTTGTTCACGCTCTCTTAAGTTCAAAAGTGATTCATCTATATAGCCCTCTAGCCAATCAGCAGCACCTTTGTAATTTTCATAAAATTCGAATAACTTCTCTAGGCTGTAGCCTTTAATTTTAGCCGCAATACAAAAGGCATCATGATAATCGGATGGAAAATGTGAATACTCCGGAACACGCGGTGTCACACCTCTGCCTTTGGAGTCTTTGATATAGATAAAGCTAGGGAAGTACCCAATATAGTGAGCATTGGGAACAACAATGATCTTTGCGCCAGCTTTAATTGTATCTACCAACTGCCCCGTACCGATGGGAAAGTTGTTGTAATTATTTGATATTAAATGCGTCACTACAACATCGGAAGAAGACAGCGTAGCGATAACCCCTTTGATATCATGCTCTTTTAGCAGGTGCACTGGTTTTATCTGGATTATTTCGCAAGGAACGTTGAGTCTTTGTTGAAGCAAACTTTTAATCGGGGCCGACTGACAGTTCCCCATTACACATATTTTCATTTTCCCCCCAGGAAAACTTTTTATCTATCGAAAATTATTAAAATGTGATCCAGTATAATACCAAGAACCACACTCATTAACTATATAACTTTAAACCATGCCAATCACTCCGTACACCTGCAGCTCCTTAAAATTTTACCCTTCAATAAAGCTTATCTCTATCACTGACCGCGCATTTTCTCCAGTATTGAGTAAACTCTAAACGCTACAGGCAAGATATCTGGCCGTGCAAGCATACTGTACGCTGGATGAACCTAACGACTAAAGGACTCCCATGGCACGTAAAGGAATCATCCTAGCAGGCGGCTCCGGAACCCGCCTCCACCCAGCCACACTGGCAGTCTCCAAGCAATTGCTGCCCGTGTACGACAAACCGATGATCTATTACCCGCTCAGCACCCTGCTGCTGGCAGGTATCCGCGACATCCTGATCATCTCTACACCGCAGGACACGCCGCGTTTCTCCCAACTGCTGGGCGACGGCAGCCAATGGGGGCTTAACCTTTCCTACGCAGTACAGCCAAGTCCTGACGGACTGGCACAGGCCTTTACCATCGGTGCCGACTTCATCGGCAACGATCCGTCCGCATTGGTGCTGGGCGATAACATTTTCTACGGCCATGACTTCCAGTCGCTGCTGCTCAATGCAGACAAGCGTGAGTCTGGTGCTTCGGTATTTGCCTACCACGTGCACGACCCTGAGCGTTATGGCGTCGCCGAGTTCGACAACAGCGGCCGCGTGCTGTCGCTGGAAGAGAAGCCCAAGGCGCCGAAATCCAGCTATGCCGTGACCGGCCTGTATTTCTACGACAACCAGGTCGTTGATCTGGCCCGTGATCTGAAGCCATCGCCACGTGGCGAGCTGGAAATCACCGACCTGAACATTCTGTACCTCGAGAAACAGCAGCTGAACGTCGAGATCATGGGTCGCGGTTATGCCTGGCTCGACACTGGTACCCACGACAGCCTGCTCGATGCCGGTCAGTACATCGCCACGATGGAGCGTCGCCAGGGCCTGAAGATCGCCTGCCCTGAAGAGATTTGCTTCCGTGCCGGCTGGATCGATGCCGAGCAAGTGGAGCGCCTCGCTCAGCCGCTGCTCAAGAACGGCTATGGCCAGTACCTGAAGAACCTGCTCAAAGAAAAGGTGTTTTGATGCAAGCCACTCCATTAGCCATTCCTGAAGTCGTACTGTTTACCCCCAAGGTATTCGGTGACGAGCGTGGCTTTTTCTACGAAAGCTTCAATGCACGCGCCTTTAAAGAAGCCACCGGTCTTGAGCCTGAGTTTGTCCAGGACAACCACTCGCGTTCGGTAAAAGGCGTGCTGCGTGGTCTGCACTACCAGTTGAACCCTGATGCACAAGGCAAGCTGGTACGTGTGGTGCAAGGTGAAGTGTTCGACGTGGCGGTGGATATTCGTCGCTCGTCACCGACCTTTGGCCAATGGGTCGGTGCCGTGCTGTCGGCGCAGAACAACAACCAGTTGTGGATTCCGCCAGGCTTTGCCCATGGGTTCATTACCCTGAGCGACACGGCCGAGTTCCTGTACAAGACCACGGATTTCTATTCGACGCAGAGCGAGCGCTGCATTGCCTGGAACGATCCCGACATCGGGATCGAATGGCCGCTCGATTGCACGCCGCAGTTGTCCGGCAAGGACCAGTTGGGCGTGGCGTTGAAGGATGCTGATCTGTTCGACTGAATGGTCTGAAAGGCGGAGCGCGCTGCAAGGGGCGCTCCGCTTAAAGCGCGTTCCATTGCTCGCGCTGCGAATGATGAACGATGCGCAGCATCGGCCCCTCCTTGCCCTCTTCCTCGGCCACGCTGTATTCAGGCACGCATTGGGTCTGAATGACCTTACGCAGCAGGCGAGAAAACTCTTTGAGCGTTCCTGCACTACCACTGTGTTCATATAACGTATGAAAGCCCCATAAAGCCATCCTCTTCCCGGCGGTCCTGCACGCCAGTCGGTAAATGAACCGGCCCACGCCTTGGCTGATGCTGAAGTAATCTTTATGAACGGTAAGCACGTCAGGTTTATGCCCCTTGGTGATCTCGTCAAACATCCAGTCAGCAATTCTGATTCTGATCGACTCGACGGCTTTGGTTTTGCTGTGACTGACGACTGAGAAAGACGTGATGAGGTTCTCCCCCTCGGTCAGGGTCTTTAACAGCCCACCCACATTGCGAGTGCGTTCAATACGAATGTGGGTAGTGCTTAGCCTTTCCAGAGCCTCGATCAATTTGTCTTTCTGGCTACCACCGACATTTTTCTTGCAGAAGCTCAGTATCTCGTCGATACGAGAGCAGAATATCTGGCCGGGTTTCTCGCCCTTTCCGGCACGGTACCGGTTCATTGCCTCGTTCAGATGAGATATGGCCATCAGGACAATGTCGTAATCCCAGATGGATGCCATGCCGCATAGGCTGGATGAAACCTGCACATACCCGTTCGGCAAGTCATAACGAATAACCGAATTGGCGCGAATGTCTCTCTTGGACAAACGAAATAACGCGACGTCCATCACGCTGCGATTGTCACGTGCACCCACGTCATAGGGCATGGGGGCAAACATGTCGCTGCAAATCGTAAAGCTGCGCTTGTTTGCCTGACCGACTTTGAGCTTGCCGATAGCGGCAGAGGCTGGTGCACGTCCCGCAGGTGCTTCACCGGCTGCGACGCTGGTTTTATTGCGGGGCTTTTTGGAAGGAGCTTCTGCCGGGTTAACGACCAACACTTCCTGCACGTCAGGCTGCGCTTTTCTGGATTGAATCGAATCCAGACGGCGAACGTGCTTGTTGGGAGGCATAGAAAATTCCTGTGAGGGAGAAGCATCGGCGATGAATCCGAGTGGGGCGCAATGTTACGGGCCTTGTTGAAATGGATAAATCAGACGACAACGCCAGCGGTTATAGGAATGCGAGGGCGTTTGCTTCGGAAATTTCTTCATCCGCATGTAGGAAGTCAGTATTTTCGCGGCTTCCAAGGGGATATTTCATCGAAAAGCATTGTGCTTGGGGAGGGAAACGCTGCCAGACGCTGAAAAACGTGTTGAGGTGGATCGCGCGCTACACGCATGTTTTTAGTTTTTAACTAGTTTTAATATAGTTTTAGCCATTGTGTATAACTCACACAGCCCACGTCGTACGTGGCCTGTAGGGTAGGCATAACCCTGTGGACAGGTGTGCAATGTACAAATTTGGGTGTGCAAAGTACCGGTTTTGGTGGGCGATTTACGCAGGAAAATGCGCTTTTACGTGTCAAGCAGATTTTCTACTGTGCAAACAGGATTTATTCGCAGTCTGAAAATTGTGGATAAGACCTGCAGACCACGTTATTCAAGGCTTGGCGCTCAGTAAAACCCTGTGGACGGGTGTGTAAAGTACAAAACCAGATGGGTGAATTTCAGGTTCTTGTGCGTGAATTACGAGGCTCATGCAGCCTGGGTGTGCAAAGTACAAAGAAAAACGGTTTCAAGCCGTTTTTACGCAGCCTGCCCTCTTGAAAGACCCCGTATTTGCTGGGCATTCGCCAGTGTCACTGCGCATTTCTTGTACTTTGCACACCCGAATCAACTCTTCAGGTGAACGACAGAAAATGTGTGTGAATTACGGGGCATCTGGCCCATTTTCAATGTCTGGCATGTAGTCATCGTCGGGGTGGCGCCCAAAGCAGCGCCCGCTCCAACAGGTGATGTATCCAGCACTGGATGAATGGTTAACGCCTGTCTTGTGGGAGGCAGCAGCTGTCTTTGCCTATACCGGCCTCTTCGCCTGCAGAGCAGCCTCCTACAGGTCATGTGCCAGCTCTGGATTAGTTGCTCAGCGTCAGTCCGTAGAAGGCCGCTCTGCTGTGGACGGCATCCCGGCGCTGGCGCGGGGTGCTAGATGGCCCGGTAGACACAAACGCTTATCTTCAAAAACGAGTGTGTGTTCCCACCTGTTCCCACTTCTTTTTATCCGGTGGGAACGCTGCAAGCCGCGCGGTTGCTGGGCGTTCCCACCGTTCCCACTGTTCCCACTGTTCCCACCGATTTCAGGTCCGCTCTCAAGCAGAGAGCATTTTCTGAGTTTTTGGAGCACTTTCATAAAAATGTGCCTGTGATTCCAAAACGGTGGGAACAGTGGGAACGGCGTAAATAATCAATAATTACAAAGCGTTAAGTGTTCCCACTTTGTTCCCACCTCGATTTTGGTGGGAACAGATTTTCTGTGAGCCCGGCGTCAGCCACTCCTAAGGTTGCACGCCATCGTGATGCCCGGTATGGTTCGCCGATCCATGGTCAATCCCATGGTCGGGCGTGGAAACCCGTTTTCAAGAAGGCGCATAGGCGCCCCCATTGCGATTGCTGGCGCTTTTTTTGTGTCCGCATCTATATGGCGGCTATGTGTGGGCAGGCTTCGGCCTGGCCGGTAACCTTCTTGGCCGGTATTTCCACCCTGCACATAGCTGCCACCCAATCCCGTGGAAAGGATCGTGTCGGCTTCGTTCTCAAGAAGGAGCTTCAATCATGCATACACGCAATCCATCCAGAATCAGCGCGCTTGCGCATCGCCGCATGGCCCTTAGTGCCCTGCACGCTGACTCATCGCTTGCCAGCCGCATTGCCCGCTACAACCACCATATGGACCGCGCTCGTGCCTTTGAAAAGGCCGCTGTCGATCCATGCCCGGACCCCATCGCTTCGACCTGATCGACGCATCGTCTGAAAAAACGGGATCGCGGGCACCGCTGAGGTGCCCGCGAGGGTGATCTGTATTCCAGGGCCATAGGGCCGGCGGAAAAATAATGAAAAATCAAAACGGCGCACCGGCGCCAACGGGTTCGGCTTGCCGGAAAAAAGCCATCGAGTCCCTGCCAGAGCTGTCTCCACGCCCTGATTACGCCATCGACCACACCGGCAAGCGGCGCGGAAAAATGACCGCCATTGCCTGGTATCGCGCAAGCACTATGGGCAAAGGCGCGTTGTGGTTGTGCCGCTGCGAGTGCGGATTGTTCGAGTATCGACGGCCAGGTAATTGGCAAAGCCGACCGCATCCGAACGACATGTGCGACGCGTGCCTGCGCGCCAAGGGGCCTAATTCCAAAGTCACCGCTCAAGCCCGTTACCGGCAATGGATTGAGGGCTTGCGTGATCTGGGCCTTACGGACAATGAAATAACCCGGATAACTGCGTCAGGCAGCAAGGTGGAAACCCGAGACAAGACCGCTGCTGAAATCCGCGAGCAGATCGCCAGGGAAGGCTTATGAAAATCGCCACAGTGTATTTCGCAAAGCGCTGCAATCGGCTTTCGGGCCGCTTGTGTAGAGGACAACGCGCAGGCTGGGCGGGTGGCGGATCGCTTCGCGGTAATCGCGCTGGCCGGGGAAATGGCCATCGCCTACACACTGCTGCCCTGGACACCGGGCAGTGCCTTGGCCGACTGCCTGTTGCTGTATGGGAGTGGCTTACCTGTTCAACAAGCCGGCGCTGATCGAGGCGGCGAACGGGTATGGGCTGGCGCGGATCGTCAAGGCACTGGAGGGCGTTGGCGGTCTTGACCGGCGTGACAGTGATCGCAAGCGGCACACCAAGAAGTATCGGTTGCCGGGTGGCGGGTTCGCGGGGCTGTATGTGGTGAATCCTGAGGTGATTGATCCGGACAACGGTTGACCTGTGGGAGGCTGCTTTGCAGGCAAAGACAGTTGCAGCCTCTCACAGGCCAGGGTCACCCTTGGGTTCAGGCGTTGGCCTGTCATCAGCCAATCGCAGAGCGGCCTTTTCCAGAGCGAGTCTTGAACCGCGTGCGCAGCGCACTTTGCACGGGCGCTTCGAACCATCGGTGGCTGGCCAGGCTCAGTGGAATAAGCACGCCCATGAACAACAGCAGCATCCATGGGCTGTAGAAGATGTCGCGGGTATAGCCCAGCCGGTCGACGCTCAGCGCAAAGACAATCTGCAGGGGAAAGTGCAGCAGGTACGAGGAGTAGCTCAGGTCGCCGATCACCGCCCATGGCTTGAGCAGGTCTGGCCATAGCCAGGACAGTGAAGCGATGAACATGACGCTCACCGGAAAGGCGATGCCCATGATGAAGTAGGTGGGCCGCACCTCTGTGGCTACCACGAAGGTCCAGGCCAAAGCGCTCAGGATCAGGCTTATGGCGCAGAGGGTTCTGGCTGTGAGAAATCTGCCCAGAGCCTGCATGATCAGCAATGCCATGCCTCCGGCAAAGAAGCACAACAGGCCGCTGCCCAGTTTGTAGTTGTAGGGGTAAAGCGCGTAACCGGCGGCCAATAGACCCGCTGCCAACAGATAGCGAAACCGGCCGGTCAGGCAAATCAGGAAGAACAGCGCGTACAACAGGCACTCAACTGACACCGACCAGATCGGCGCGTTGAACGACCATCCCGATTCAAATCCCCAGGCCGGAATCAGCAGCACATTGAGCAAGGCGTGATAGCTGTCGTTGGTCTGGTAGACGAACCAGGCCGGGTGGCTCTGGATGAACGCCCACTGCAGTCCGGCCACCAGCAAAAACGTTGCGATATGCAGCGGGTAGAGGCGGCTGAAGCGGTCCATGAAAAAGCGCGAGGTCGATAACTTGCGTTGGGCAATCCGCTGGGAGAACAGCCAGAAGAATACGAAGCCGGAGATCACGAAAAACAGCTCAACGGCCAGCGAGCCATGCCGGTAGAACAGTTGCAGGGCGTCGAACAGTGGCTGGCGGGTCACATCGAAGTTTTCAGGCTGCCCGCCAACGTAGAAGAAATGTTGCCAGTGCCAGAAGACCACGGACAGTGCGGCGATGCCCCGCAGTACATCCAGTGGGTAGATACGATGAGGCGCTGAGGGCATTCGGAACATTCCTACTTGGTAAGAAGAAAATTCCGAAGCTTATCACCGCTCTAGAAGGAGCGCCGCCGGTTATCGGCGGCGCTGTCGTTCATGCACTCAACGGACCTGGCGAATGTCCAGTTGCTCCAGGCCGATGCCCAGTGGGCGATCATCCTGGCTCACGCCCAAGGCCTTGGGCGACACAGGAGACGGAATCCTGATGGTCAGGCTTTCGGTCTTGCCTGAGGTGGTAATGCGCAGGGTACGCGACGTCATATTTACCCCCAGGTCGAAGGGGTAAAGGCGCCCCTCTACTTCGACGTTGATGGCCTGGCCGGCATTGGGGCCAAAGGCCTTGGCGTTCAGGGTCAGGTCGAATTGAGCAGGCAGCGGTTTTTTGAGCTCAATCCTGACCGTCGGGCCGATCGACCAGGCGCCCCAGGCTTCGGGCGACTCAAGACCGGAGACCTTCGCCACCAGCGCGGGCCACTGCGCACCGTTGAAACCCAGCTGCAACGGGTAAAGCTTTATGGCTTTTTTAGCCAGCGAGAAGCCGTTCAGCTTGATGACGTCGAACTCGTCCTCGGCAAACTGAACGTCCCCTATCGCCAGAATCCATTTTTTGTCATAGGCGGTCTGGGCGGCGGAGTAAGGCTGCCCCGGCACATAAGACAGGTCACGCACCGCATGCCGGTTATCGACATAGACCAGAGCGCGCAAGGTATGCGCCGGGTTTTCACCGATTACAGCCAGTTGTGAGAGCTCGTTTTCAGGTACATAGCTTTTGGCGAACAGCCCGGCCTTATCGTAGGTGTCGATGACCATGCGCTGGCGTACTTCCGCATTGTTGTAGGCCGTGCTGATGGCAATGGACACCGGCAGGTACAGGCAGACGAAGACGATGCTGCCGGCGCTGGCGGACTTGTACCAGAGCAATACGGTAAAGGCACAGAATCCGGCCAGCAGCATGAATACGCGGCTATTGAGGGTAAAGCCACGCAGTTCAGGGCTATCGACATAACTGGGCGTGTACGGATGCAGGTAGGTCAGTGCGGCATAGCCAAGAATGGCCAGAACCAACAGCGCCACTGCCAGGCGCCAGTATTTGAGCGACTCGCCATGCATGCGGTCCAGTTGCGAACCAGCGGCGATGAACAGCAGCGGCAACATGAAGTTGTAGTAACGCATGTGCACGCGGAAGTCAGTTTCAATGGCATTGGTGCCCGCTACGGACGCCGAGAACAGAGTGACCATGGCAATCAGGTTCAGCCACAGGGCCAGGGTGCAAAAGGCAATACGGTCGTCGCTGGACAGGTTGGGATTGGCCAGTGCCTTGATTGAACCGAACAGAATAATGGCCACGGCCGTGCCGAACATGACGGTATTGGCCAGCAGGTGGCCTTCGACGATGGTCGGTGTGACCATGAGGATGTCCAGGTAGCGTTGTAATGTGCTGGCGCTGGATTCCAGGGTCGAGTTATAGAAACTGCCAAACAGGGTCAGACCTGCCTTGCCTGCGACCAGAAAACTGATGATGAATTTGGTCGCTAACAAGGAACCGACGAACAGTGCGGCATTTTTCAGGCCGACGGTCAGCCACTTTTCAGTGCCCTTGTACGAGAAAAACAGGATGCACAGGCAAAAGCCCGGAATGATCAGCAGTGCGTGGGGTTTGACCAGTGCAGAGCAGCCCATCATGAAGCCGAACAGCAGCCACTTTTTGGCCGGGGCTTTGACATCAAGGCCCAGGAAATACCAGATGCTGATCCAGAACGACAAAAAGAACAGCGGTTCCGGCATGTAGTACGCGGTGTAGCTGTTGACCGGGCCCAGCAAGCTGATCGCCACGATCAACAGCGATACAGCCAGGCCACAGAAACGCCGCGCCACCAGATAGATAAAAGGGGCTGCGGCGACAAAAAACAGGGTGTTGAAGAATTTCGAGCAGAAAAGAAATCCGCTGCCGCACACATTGGTCAGGTTGTAGATGGCCAGGTACAGGTAGCCGGGAATGAAGGCTTCCGACAGGGGCATTGACCTGGACATGGTGCTGTAGGTGTATTCATCTCCGAGGACGCCGGGGTACAAACCGGCAGATCTGAGCATAAGTAAAATCATTGCCAGCGCCATGATGCCCATGAGAATCATGGGCGCGCTGAGCCGTGTTCCGCTTGAAAAACGCATTACCGCTTCCTGTGTATGACTGCATGACCGATCGGCCATGCAGTGAAATTCGCTACGACTTTACCGCCAGCACGATGCCAAACATGATGAACAGCACGCCGACGAAGTACTGCGTCTGGAAGCGTTCACCCAGAATGAAGTGGCTGCCGATCGGGACCAGCACAAAGGCCATGGCCATCAGTGGGTAGGCCTTGCCCAGGTCGATTTTCTGCAACACCCAGACCCAGGCAATGGTAGTCAGGCCATACAGGGCGAATGCCGAGCCCAGCATGATCAGGGTCTTGATTTCAAAAAAGGTCCCGGCGCGCTGCAAGGCGCCGGCACTCAGCTTGAACATGATCTGCCCGGCCGCGATGCCCACCACGCACAGTACTGCAATGAGGTACACCATTACCGATCACCTGCCTTGCGCTTGGTTTTGGTCTTGGTGAGGTGGAAAGGTCTTCTAGGCACCGAGGCAATGTCCTGTCCGAGGAAGGCCAGGATGAACTGGATGCCCAAAATAATCGGCAGTGCCGAGAGCATCACGGTGCCGGCAGGTGTTGGCACGTCCGAGCCCAGTGAGCCGATCCAGTGCGAGGCGCCGAACAGGAGGCCTGACAGCAGCAGCACCAAGCCCACTGGCAGCTCGATGGAGGCCAGCGACATGTCCCGCAGGTAGTAGTTGTAGAAGATCCGCTTACCGAAATTGCGCACGTGTTTGACGAAGAACTCGCCTACGACTTGCGAGATTTTCAGGTTGCTGACTTCATCGCCATATTTGGCGTCCATCGGTACATCTACCGCGACAGCGCGCAGAGTGTTCAGGCGAAACAGCATGTCGGTTTCGAAGAAGTAACGGCGGCTGATCTTGTTCAACGGCAAGTGTTTGGCCACATCGCGATGAATGGCGGTATAGCCGTTGGTGGGGTCGAACAGGTCCCAGTAGCCGGAAGAGAACTTGGTCATGAACGACAGCGCAGCGTTGCCGAACAGGCGGACCTTGGGCATTGCGCCAATTTCTTCCAGGTCGTAGAAACGGTTGCCCTTGGTGTAGTCGGCTTCGCCGGCCAGGATCGGGCTGACAAAGTTCATGATCAGCCCAGGGTCCATCTGGCCATCGCCGTCGATCTTGACGATGACGTCCATGTTGTCGGCAATGGCGGCCTTGTAGCCGGTCATGACCGCACCGCCGACACCCTGGTTTTCCGGGTTACGCAAGACCACAACGCGTGGGTCGGTGCAATGCTGTTCGACGTAGGCACCGGAGTTTTCCGGGCAGCAGTCATCGACCACATAGATTCTGTCGACTTCAGGGCCGATGTCAGCAATCACGCCCAGGATGTGGGCAATGACCTTGTAAGAAGGGATCAAGACGGCAATTTTGCTTCGGTCGTCTGCTTCGACGGTGCTTTGCACGCCTGAGTGAGTCTGGTCCTGCGCCTCGGTGGGCATACCTGCATTCATCTGTTGCTCTCAATCTTTAAAGGGTGAGTCATTAGCGTGCTGTCAGCACGGCCTTGAGCTGCTCGGCACTCTGCTCCCACGTCAGCCAGGGCATGGTGGCCGAGGTCGGGTGCTTGCCGTCTTTATGCAGCTCAAGCCAGGCCTGAATCGCGCTGGCCAGCTCTTCGGCAGTCATGCCCTGGAAGTAGAACGCATGCTCACCGGCAATTTCGCGGAATACCGGCAGGTCGCGAATGATCATCGGCAAGTGATGCTGCGCAGCTTCGATCAGCGGCAGGCCGAAGCCCTCGCCTTCTGAGGCGGCAATCAGGCAGGTGGCGGTCGAATATACTTTTTCCAGGTATTCGTCGCTGATGCCCTCGAGCCAGAACAGGCGGCTGCCTTTTTCCGGATGGTTTTCCAGGCGCATGACCAACTCGTCGACCAGCCAGCCGCGCTTGCCGATGATGACCAGATTGATGTCGACACCTTGTGCCCAGAGCGCTTCGAACGCGGCCAGGGCCTGGGCATGGCCCTTGCGCGGCTCGATGGTGCTGACCATCAGGAAGCTGGGCTTTTGCGCCAGGCATTTGAGTAACTGCGGGGCATCGTCGGGCAGGCCGCGCGACGGCAGGCTGTTGTCAATGTCGGCCCCCAGGTGGAAGCTGGTCACGGCGGGTTTGTTGCCACCGCATTTTTCCGGGTGCTGGTTCAGCCAGGTCTGCATTTCGTTGGCCACCGCTGCCGAGATGCAGATCAGGTTGCTGGCCACCAGGCTGATCTTGTGCAGCCAGTCGGCAAACAGGTCGCCGTTGGGGGCCAGCCACCAGTCGGGGCGATGGTGCAGCAACAGGTCATAGACGATGTAGTTGACCTGCACGCCCATCAGGCTCATCTGGTGATGCAGCGGGTAAAGCTGGCTGGCCAGATGCATGTTCAGGTCCAGGGACAGATAGATATCGTCCTGGGCAAAGTCGATCGTTGCATCAACCGTCTCGGGAAACACCGGGTGGATCCGCGAGGTGAAGGCGTTGGCGTAGTAGTAGCGGCCGTCGGCATAGTAGACCGGGCGCACGGTCAGCCCTGTGGGCGGCACGCTCAGGAATTCGTGCAACAGGCTGCGCACCACACGCTGGATGCCGGATTTGGCATCGCTGTGGACGATGCTGGAAACGTCCAGCAGCAGCTGCCGCTGCCCGGCGCCGGAAAAGTTGAATGCCATGCTTTTGGCGATCCTGAACAGCTCGGCCTCGCTCGGTGTCTGGTCGGACAGTGCGACCAGCTGCTGCAGCACGGTGTCCAGTGCAAGGCCCGCAGGCTGCGCCTCGATGGGCTGGTGGCGTTGCTCAAGCGCGGCAATGGCTTTTTTCGCCGACTCGTCCCAGGAAAACTTTGCGCACTGCTCGACGGCGTTGCTGATCAGGCGGGTACGCAAGCCTTCATCTTCCAGGCCCTGGAGCATTTTGGCGGCGATCGATTTGACCGACAGCGGATCGAACAGCGCCTCGTTGCAACCAATGACTTCCGGCACGCTGCTGCAATTGGAGCCAATCACTGCGGCGCCACAGGCCATGGCCTCGAGCACGGGCAAGCCGAAGCCTTCGTGGGTGGACGGGAACACGAACAGTTCGGTCAGCGAGTAGAGGCTGATCAGATCCTGGTCGTTCACGTAGCCGGTGAGCACCAATTGATGGGGATGTACGCCGTATTTTTCCGCGAAGCCCAGCAGTTCGGCCCGTTGCTGGGGGTGCAGTTTGCTGGCGATCACCAGTTGATGCTGGTCCTTGAGGTGATCGGGCAGCGTGCTGTACGCCTCTAGCAAACGGGCAAAGTTTTTACGTGGATCGAAGCCGCCCGGCGCATACAGGATGAAATCTGCGTTGATGCCCAGGCGCTCCAGCAGCGCTGTGTTGCGCGCCGCATCAACGGCGTCGGGCACGAACTGCTCGCCGATGGCAGCCGAGATGTTGGCAATTTTGTCGGCAGCGATGTTCAGGTGGGTCACCGCTTCCTGCTTCGAGGAGTCGGAGATGGCCAGCAGGATATCGGCGCTTTTAAGCCAGTCGATCTTGCGGAAGTAATAGCCCTTGAGCTCCGCCGTGGGCAGGTAGACCGCCTCGTTCATCAACGGAATCAGGTCGTACAGGATCGTCGCGGTCTGGTACCTGACCGGCACGGCGCCGATCGAGGTCACGGCGTTGGCCCAGTAGCCTTCGAACAGGCTGCTGACCACGACGACATCGGGGTTGAGCGAACCCAGGAAGTTTTCCCGCAGCACTTCGGCAGCGCGCTCGCTCCACGGGCCGGGGCTTGAGGCGTCCGGCACATCGAAGATACGAATACGCTGTGGCGGGATCAGTCCGGTAAAGGCCTTGCGGATATCCGAGATGCTGTCAGGCATGCGGCTGTTGAGGGCCAGCCAGATTTCGTGGTCGCCGGCATTGCGAGCCATGGCCAGGGCAAGCGACAGCGAGTAACGGCCAATCCCCCGGAAGCGGCTTTCAGACTGTGCGCCTTGCAGGTCAATAACAATACGCATCAGCGGTTTTCCTTACGCTCAAAAGCCTGTTTCAGTTCGGAGTAGATGTGCGCGACTCGCGGGCTGGCCTTGTCGAAACCGTCTTCGGAGGCTTCTGTGGCTGCCGTGACCGGACTCATTTCCTCGGGGCTGAGGTGAATGAGGCCATGCGCAAGAGCAAATTGCCGTACACGCTGGAACACCACCGGGTGGTTCTTGATGGCATTGCTGACGCGCAGACGCAGGCCCGGGCGATTCAAGACAAAGCGCACCGAGCGGAACAGCACCGAGCGCACGGTACGTTTGGGCTGCTTGAGGGTCCATTTGGCCAGTGACTTGGACACGCGCAACGGATGGGTAACCCGCCAGGAAGCGCTGTTGAGCAAAGCCATCATCTGCTGCTGGTAGGCCAGGTTCTGTGCTCTGATGGCGTTCAGCTCGGCCTTGACTCGTTCAAACTCGCCATCGACTCGTCCAAACTCGCCATTGACCCGGACAAACTCGCCCTGAATGCGCTCGAACTCATTGTGACGCAGCTCGATTTCGCTGTTTGCCTGCTCCTGCATCTGCTGCATGCGGATGTCAGCGTCAGCCGCCCGCTGCCACAGCTGATGCCCTTGAGCGTTGGTCTGGGCGTGGTGATGGTGCAGTTCATGGGTCAGGCGCTCCAGCTCGTTGAGCTGCGCCTGCGTGCCTGTCACCTGGCTGTCGTAGCGGTTGGCGAGCGACTCCAGCGACAGGCCATAAGTACGGTTGAAGGCGCCATCGAAAGCACGCAGGTGTTCGACCTGGCCTTGTTTCTGCGCAACGATGGCGTAGTCGGGACTGACGCCATGAAAGACGCTCATCAGGTTGACGGCGCCACCTTCGGCCAGTCCCGCAGGCTCTTGCAGACGCAGCAGCTTGGAGCGATGGAAACCGCAATATTCCGCCAGGAAGCTCAGCAGCAGGTGCGGAATGGGCCGCTCGTGGCTGGGGTCCAGGTAGAAGGTTTCGGTCCCGACCATCAGGTTTTCAGGGTTGGGTGTTTCCAGGATCAACAAACCGGCGGGCTTGAGCACGCGCAGGGTCTGTCGGACCAGTTCGTTGAGGACATCGAAGGGAATGTGCTCGGCCAGGTGAAAGCCCGAAACGACGGTCAGGCTGTTATCGGGCAGGCGCTTGAGTATTTCCAGTGCATCGCCCTGCTCGACCGGCAGCCCCAGCGCGTGGCAGGCCTCCAGCATGCCGGCATCGAGGTCAACGCCCAGCGGGTCGAAACCGTTGCTGATCAGGATTTCCAGCCACTCGCCACGGCCGCAGCCGACATCCAGCGCCTTGCGCTCGGGATACAGGTGTTTCAGCGGCTCGAGAAACGGCACATAGATTTGCTGGCGCTCGTGAATCAGTTCACGCGAGCCGCGATAGCGATCTTCGAACGCACGATAGAAAGAGCTGCTCATCGATGGCACTCCACAGTCGGTGGAATCCAGGCCAGGCCGACGAACTCGCCCTGGGAAATATTGACGACGTTGAACACGAGCGTTAGATCCACCCATTCATAGTTGCGCGCCAGGTGGCTGTCTGTGGTGTGCAATGCCACCGCCACCGAATACGACCCGACGCCAAGGTTGGCGATGAAATTGAACGAATACCCTGGTGTTTCACCCGCCTGCAAATCGTGCAGCGTGCAGCCCAGATGGTGGGTATTGGTGCCGAATACCGGCTGGCCGAGACGGTCCTTGATCATGTAGCCGACCACCAGTTCAGGGATGGGGCTGTTGATCTGTGTCTGGACGCGCAGCGACACCGGCTCGCCGACCGAGGCAAATTCGATGCGCTCGCCGGCGGCGTTATGCAGAGTGACCGCACCGATGCTGGCCTCGCCGCTGCCGGAGCGGGTTTGCAAGGAGCCATCTTCGAGCTCACGCACCTCGACTTTGGAGTTTTCTTTTTCAGCGATCAGGGCGTTGTAGAAATCCATGACTTCTTCAGGGTTGCCGTCTTTGATGACGGTGCCTTTTTCCAGCAGGATTGCGCGGTCACACAGGGCCTGGATCGAGCCACGGTCGTGGGAGACGATCAGCAGCGTAGTGCCCTGGCGCTGAAATTCACGAATGCGCTCGAAGCTTTTGTGCTGGAAGTAGCTGTCGCCGACCGACAGTGCTTCATCGACGATCAGGATGTCGGGGCGAAACGCCGTGGCCACGGCGAACGCCACGCGCATCTGCATGCCGCTGGAGTAGGTGCGCACGGCGTCGTCGAAGTACGTGCCTATTTCGGCAAACGCGGCGATGTCGTCGATAACGGCGTCGATCTGCTCGGCATTGAAGCCCATCAGGCCAGCGGCGTGATAGACGTTCTGGCGCCCGGTCAGGTCCGGAGTGAAGCCCATGCCCAGTTCCAGAATGGCAGCGATGCGGCCATTGACCTGCACATGCCCTTCGGTGGGCTGCAAGGTGCCGGTGATCATTTTCAGCAGGGTCGATTTGCCCGCACCGTTCTGGCCAACGATGCCGATGGCCTCACCGGCCTCGATATTGAAGCTCAGGTGCTTGAGCACCCAGTGCTCTTCGCTCGGCTTGACCGGCATGCCGAACCAGCGCGCCACGCGCTGCAGTTCAGAGGTATAGGTGCGGTAGGCCTTGCCCAGGTTGTTGACGCTCAGCAGGCTCATAGGACGTCCACCATTTCCGGTGCGGCGCGGCGGAACATGAACAGGCCCAGGCCCAGCAGTACCACGGCAATGGCGGCGGTCAGTGCAATGCTTTGCATGTCCGGTGCCCGAGCGTAGACCAGCACATCGTGGTAGGCACTGACGATCGGAAACATGGGGTTCATGGCCATATAGCCCTTGTATTCGTCAGGAATGATGTTGAGCGGGTAGACCACCG
Organism: Pseudomonas sp. CCI1.1; assembly: GCF_034348165.1. Lineage (NCBI taxonomy): Bacteria > Pseudomonadati > Pseudomonadota > Gammaproteobacteria > Pseudomonadales > Pseudomonadaceae > Pseudomonas > Pseudomonas sp. CCI1.1. Next base: position 837,175 of record NZ_CP133780.1, on the reverse strand, counting down.
GGGTGAACCAGAACCAGATCTGCAACAGAATCGGGATCACCTGGCCTACGTCTCGAATGAACACGTTAAGCACGCCGATGATCAGCCCCAGGCCGACGGCCAGCGCGGTCACCACCACGGTCAGGGGGATGAGCCAGAGCATTTGCCACTGTGGCCACTGCCCCAGCAGGGCGAACACCACCAGCAGGGCGACAAACAGCAGCAGGTAATTGAGCAGGCAGGACCCGACGACGATCACCGGCAGGGTAATGCGCGGAAAGCGCATTTTCTTCATCAGGTTGCCCTGGTCGATAAACAGGGTCAGGCAGCGGCCAATGATCTCGGCAAACAGGCTCCAGGCCAATATCCCGGCCATCAGGTAAAGCGCGTAGGCATACTTGTTTTCAATGCCAGGCAGTTTGGCGGCCAGGACGTTGGAGAGCACCAGCGCATAAATCGCAACTTGCGCCAACGGGTTGATGATCATCCATAGACCGCCCAGGCGACTACGGGAAAAGCGGGCGGAAAATTCATTGCGAATGGACGAAAACACGAAACCCCGGTAACCCCAGAGGCTCCTAAACAACTCCAACATTCATGACTCCTGATAAGGGTGCGGCGGCATGGCCGCACGCTTGAAAGTGTGTTTCGGAAGATCCCTTTCGGGGGCCTGCCCACGGGCGGCAAAGTCCTTTGAGCCTTGGACAGCGAAACGCAGAAACGCCAAAAAGGAATTTCTGGAGGCGCACTATATCGCCTTCATCGCAATAGTCATCGTTTAGTCGTTCGGGTGGCCGCCTGAAGAAGGGGTTGGAGGGGGCATCCGGCTATTGGTTCACCCCATGAACAGGGACCGGGAATTAAATACCCGATTGAGTGTCAGTTAGCCACTAACGCACTCGGGCACTGTTCGATTACAGCGTTTGTACTGTTTCGATACAGCCGCTACAGCCGCAGACACATGGCCTGGCGGGTCGTATATAAGCGGCCTAACCTGTATCATCGCGTCCTTTCGTTTACTGGCCGCTGCTTGTGCCAGTCGTCCTTGGCTACCCACTCTTTTTAATGGAGTAAAACCCCCAGCATGAAAGCAATCGTTACCGGCATCACAGGTCAAGACGGCGCCTACCTGGCCGAACTGCTCCTCGAGAAGGGCTATACCGTCTACGGCACCTATCGCCGTACCAGCTCTGTCAACTTCTGGCGTATCGAAGAGCTGGGCATCCAGAACAACCCGAATCTGCACCTGGTCGAATACGACCTGACCGACCTCTCTGCCAGTATTCGTTTGCTGCAAACCACCGAAGCCACCGAGGTTTATAACCTCGCGGCACAAAGCTTCGTGGGTGTGTCGTTCGACCAGCCGGTCACCACCGCCGAAATCACCGGCCTGGGTGCAGTAAACCTGCTCGAAGCGATCCGCATCGTCAATTCCAAGATTCGCTTCTACCAGGCGTCCACTTCGGAAATGTTCGGCAAGGTCCAGGCGATTCCGCAGATCGAGAGCACGCCGTTCTACCCGCGCAGCCCGTATGGTGTTGCCAAGCTGTACGCGCACTGGATGACCATCAACTACCGCGAGTCGTACGGCATCTTCGCCACCAGCGGCATCCTGTTCAACCACGAGTCGCCACTGCGCGGCCGTGAGTTCGTGACCCGCAAGATCACCGACTCGGTGGCCAAGATCAAACTGGGCCTGCTCGACAAGCTCGAACTGGGCAACATGGACGCCAAGCGCGACTGGGGCTTTGCCAAGGAATACGTCGAAGGCATGTGGCGCATGCTGCAAGCCGATGAGCCGGACACCTTCGTGCTGGCCACCAACCGCACCGAAACCGTACGCAATTTCGTCAGCATGGCGTTCAAGGCAGTCGGCATCACCCTGAAGTGGGAAGGCAAGGACGAAGCCGAGCAAGGCATCGACGCGGCCACCGGCAAGGTACTGGTCGGCATCAATCCGAAGTTCTACCGCCCTGCCGAAGTCGAGCTGCTGATCGGCAACCCGGCCAAGGCCAAGGAAGTCCTGGGCTGGGAGCCCAAGACCAACCTTGAAGAGCTGTGCCGCATGATGGTCGAGGCGGACCTGCGCCGTAACGAAAAAGGCTTCTCCTTCTGATGAATATCGCCGGTAAGCGTGCCCTGATTACAGGTATCAATGGCTTCACCGGGCAGTTCATGGCCGCCGAGCTTGCCGCTCGCGGCTGTGAGGTGCTCGGTACCGGAAGCCAGCCTTCGAACAGCGCCGGTTACTATCAGGCGGACCTCACGGACGCCGCTGGCCTGCGCACGCTGCTGGCCGATATTCAGCCGGACATCGTCGTGCACCTGGCGGCGCTGGCCTTTGTCGGGCATGGCGTGGCGGATGCGTTTTATCAGGTCAACCTGATTGGCACCCGTAACTTGCTGGAGGCCATCGCGGCCTGCGGCAAGACGCCTGATTCCGTGCTGCTGGCCAGCAGTGCCAACGTGTATGGCAATGCGTCCAGCGGCCTGCTCGACGAGTCGACTCAGCCGGCGCCGGCCAACGATTACGCGGTGAGCAAACTGGCGATGGAGTACATGGCGAGCCTCTGGCACGACCGTCTGCCGCTGATCATTGCCCGCCCGTTCAACTACACCGGCGTCGGCCAGGCCGATAACTTCCTGTTGCCCAAGATCGTTTCGCACTTTGTTCGCAAGGCCGACACCATCGAACTGGGCAACCTGGACGTCTGGCGCGATTTCAGCGATGTCCGTGCCGTGGTCAGCGCCTACCGCGGCTTGCTGGAAAGCCAGCCGATCGGCCAGACCATCAACGTCAGCTCCGGCGTGACCCACTCGCTGCGTGAAGTGCTGGACATGTGCCGCGACATCACCGGCCAGACCATCGATGTACAGGTCAACCCGGCGTTTGTGCGGGCCAACGAGGTCAAGACCCTGTGCGGTGACAATACCCGTCTGCGCACACTGGTTGCCGACTGGCAGACCCCGCCACTGCGCGAAACCCTGAGCTGGATGTTGTCTGCCCGTTGAGTGGCACAACACCGATTCTGCATTCGCGAGCGTAAAGCTCGCGAATGCCGGTGTGCAGGCCTTTTCGCGAGCGCTACGCTCGCTCCTACGGGTCTTGTGCCGGTCTTGAGTGATCGGTCCCCATTCGAGTTCCCCCATGAAGGTATTGCACTTCTTCAAGACCTATTACCCCGACACCACCGGCGGTATCGAACAGGTCATGTTTCAGCTTTGCCAGGGCAGCCGCGCGTTTGGCGTGGAGGGTCAGGTTCTGACCTTGAGCCCGACCCCTTCGCCTGAGCGTATTCAGGTGGCCGACCACTCGGTGGTGCGGGTCAAAGAGAACTTCAACCTGGCCTCTACCGGCTTTTCGTTGTCGGCGTTCTCTACCTTCAAGGCCATGGCCGCCGAAGCGGACCTTGTGCACTTTCATTTTCCGTGGCCGATGATGGACCTGGTGCATTTCGCTACCCGCCATGGTCGTCCAACGGTGTTGAGTTATCACTCCGACATCATCAAGCAGCGCACCCTGCTCAAGCTGTATGCGCCGCTGATGAACCGCATGCTGGGCAGCATGGACCGTATTCTGGTCGCCTCGCCCAATTACCAGCGCACCAGCGAAACCCTCAAGCCCTTTGCCGACAAGACCGTGGTGGTGCCATACGGGCTGGATGAAACGGCCTATCCGCAGGTGTCGGGCGAACGCCAGGCGCACTGGCAGGCTCAGGTGCCGGACACGTTCTTTCTGTTCGTCGGTGTGCTGCGCTATTACAAGGGCCTGAGCACCCTGCTCGATGCTCTGGAAGGCGTGGATTACCCGGTGCTGATTCTGGGCGGCGGGCCGCAAGAACAAGAGCTCAAGGCCCAGGCCGAGCGCCTGCAATTGCGCAACGTGCGTTTTCTCGGCCGCCTGGACGACGAAGACAAGGCCTGCCTGCTGCAATTGAGCCATGCGCTGGTGTTCCCCTCGCACTTGCGCTCCGAGGCATTCGGCATTTCGCTGCTGGAAGCGTCGATGTACAGCAAGCCGATGATCTCGTGCGAGATCGGCACCGGCACCACGTTCGTCAATATCGACGGTGAAACCGGGCTGGCCGTGCCACCGGAGAACCCGCAGGCACTGCGCGAGGCCTTGCGCCGCCTGTGGGACAACCCCGAAGAAGCCGCCCGCTTCGGCACCCAGGCCCGGGCGCGTTTCGAGGCGTTGTTTACCGCGCAGCGGATGTGCGAGCGCACCGTTGAGGTTTACAGACAGCTGGTCTAAAACCTGTCGGCCTGCCGGTTACATGACCGGCAGGCCGGGGCATTACGCGTAGGGCTTGATCACCAGGCCCTGGCCGGTTGGCAGTTCCAGGACGGTCAGGCCAAACGAGGCCAGCAGCGGGTCTTCGGCCGCTTTCTGCGAACCGTAACTCCACCAGCCGTAGTCATCGAGAACCAGCACGGCGCCGGGCACCATGTTCGGGACGATGCGCTTGAGCGCCTCGACTTCGGCCGGTGCCTGGTTGAGGTCGACGTGGGCAAAGGCGATTTTCTCGGGAAAGCCCTTTTCGAACGACTCCGGCACATAGCCCTGAATCACTTGCACGAACGGGTAGTTCGCAAAGCGTTCCTTGACCTGGTTGTACAGCTGCGGGCCGTGCTCGGGCATGGCATGGTGTTCGTCGGTCTCTTGATGCTCGAACGCATCGTACAAATAGTACTGCTTGCCACTGGAGGCCATGTCGATGCGATCGGCAATGACATTGGCGGTGTTGCCCTTGTAGGCACCCACCTCGACAAAATCACCCGGCAGGCTGCGGGCCAGCGTGGCGAAGTGGCAGAGGATGTAGGTCCGCCAGATGATCGTCATTTCGATGTTGGAGGTGGCGTTGCGACGCATGATCTCCATGAAGCCTTCATCGGTCATGAAGCTGAAGTTGCGGTTCCAGCAGATGACGTTGTCGGAGCTGTAGAAGCTGTCCGGGGTGGCGACGCTTTGGCGCAGGCCTTCGAGGCTGTGCTTGAACAGGGGCAGGTTGGTGATGTTGAAGTTGTCGCCATTCACGATCATTGCTGTTACCTCAGGTTTATTGCCCACATCGCAGGGCGCCTCGATTGGCAGCACATGCCTGCCAGCCGGAAAAATGCTGTTTGACCCGAATCCGATCAAGACCCTTGCTGGATAGCGCGAGGCTGGGGATGACGTACTGCGCGCCGTGCGCCGACAGACGGAGGTTCCAGCGCACACTAGGGGAAGAGCCACAGAGGGTCAAGGTGGTGACAAGCCTTGCGCGGCTCTGCACCGCTGATCGTCTGCCGCTGGAAATGGCATTCAAAAAACAGTAATAGCCATATGATATTACCTGTATTCTGGCCTTAGCCTCTAAGGCTATGCCTTTTAATAACCAAAAAACAAAAAAAGGCAAAAAGCCATATAAAAAGTTCTTAATGTTTCTCAAGCCTCGGTCGCTAACGGTGACACATGGGCAACCCATTCTTTCCATCAAGCTAAGGCGGCAACGCTGACAGCGCGGTTATGACCTTAAACAGGACGCGTATATGAGCTTTATTTCTTCGTTGACGACCGCGCAAGTTGCTGCCTTGAGCACCACAACCATTGCGGGTTTGGCTACTGCCGACATTGCCGCCTTCAGCACAGCGCAGATTGCAGCGCTGACCACCGCTCAGGTTGCGGTCATTACCACCGCTAACGTGGGAGCATTCACCGCCGCGCAACTGCCTGGCCTGACCACTGCTCAAGTCGTGGCGCTGACCACCGCTCAAGTCGGTGCACTGAAAACCGCGCAGGTTGCAGCGTTTGAAACCGCCGATGTTGCCGCGCTGACAGTTGCCAGCGTCACTGCACTGACTACCGCGCAAGCCGCGGCGCTGACCACCGCCCAGGTTGTGGCCCTGACCACCGCTCAAGTGGCTGGCCTGACCACTGCACAAGTGGCCAACCTGACCACCACCCAGGTTGCTGCGCTGCAGACCGCCGATGTGGCCGCTCTGACCACCGGCAGCATCGTCGCACTGACCACCGCTCAGGTCGCTGCGCTGACCACCGCACAGGTCGCCGCCCTCAAGGCAACTCAGATCGCAGCCCTGCAGACCGTAGACCTGGCAGCCCTGACCACCGCGCAGATCGTTGCTCTGACCACCGGCCAGGTCGCTGCGCTGAAAACCAACCAAATCAGTGCGCTGACCACCGCTCAGTTGGTGGCCATTGAAACCGCTGACATCGCAGCCCTGCCTGTAGCCAGCGTCGCGGCATTGACCACTGCACAGACTGCTGCACTGACCACCGCTCAAATCGTCGCATTGACCACCGCTCAGGTCGCAGGCCTGACCACGGCTCAAGTGGCCAACCTGACCACCGGGCAGGTCGCTGCGCTGGAAACCGCTGATATCGGTGCTTTGACCACAGCCGGTATTGTCGCGCTGACCACCGCTCAGGTGGCTGCACTGACCACCGCCCAGGTCGCAGCACTCAAGCCTACTCAGATCGCCGCTCTGCAAACCGCAGATGCCGCGGCCCTGACCACCGCTCAGATCGTCGCGCTGACCACCGCTCAAGTCGCTGCGCTGACCACCGCACAAGTGGCCAATCTGACCACGGCGCAAACCGCAGCCCTTGAAACCGCCGATATCGCTGCACTGACCACCGCCGGCATCGCCGCGCTGACCACCGCTCAAGTGGCCAACCTGACCACCACTCAGATCGCCGCCCTCAAGCCGCTGCAAGTCGCCGCCCTGGAAACCGCTGACGTTGCAGCGCTGACCACGGCTCAAGTCGTGGCGCTGACTACCGCTCAGGTTGCCGCACTGAAAACCAACCAGATCGCCGCCTTGACTACCGCTCAGGTCGCTGCACTGGAAACTGTTGACATTGCCGCCTTGCCGGCTGCCAGCATTGCCGCGTTCACCACCGCCCAGGCGGCTGCGTTGACCACCGCTCAGGTTGTCGCGCTGACCACCGCACAAGTGGCCAACCTGACCACGGCGCAAACCGCAGCCCTTGAAACCGCCGATATCGGTGCACTGACCACCGCCGGCATCGCCGCGCTGACCACGGCTCAAGTGGCCAACCTGACCACCGCCCAGGTCGCTGCACTCAAGCCGCTGCAAGTCGCCGCCCTGGAAACCGCTGACGTTGCAGCGCTGACCACCGCTCAAGTGGTCGCGCTGACCACCGCACAAGTGGGTGCACTGAAAACCAACCAGATCGCTGCCCTGACCACCGCTCAGGTCGCCGCGCTGGAAACAGTCGACATCGCCGCCTTGCCCGTCACCAGCATTGCCGCGCTGACCACTGCACAAACCGCCGCACTGACGACTGCTCAGGTCGTCGCGCTGACCACCGCACAAGCCGCCGCCTTGAAAGCCACCCAGGTCGCTGCACTGACGACCGCTCAAGTCGCTGCGCTGCAAACGGCTGATCTGGCAGCACTGACCACCACGGCCGTCGCTGCATTGACCACCGCTCAGACTGCTGCATTGACCACCGCTCAGGTCGCCGCCCTGACCGTGGCCCAGGTTGCAGCCCTGCCGACCGCCGATGTCGCTGCCCTGACCACCGATCAGGTTGTGGCATTGACCACCGCTCAGGTTGCAGGCCTGACGACTGCTCAAGTCACTAACCTGACCACCGCTCAAGTTGCTGCGCTGCAAACTGCAGATGTCGCCTCGCTGACCACGGCCGGTATTGTTGCCCTGACCACCGGCCAGGTCGCCGCACTGACCACCACTCAGGTCGCCGCCCTCACCGCGACTCAGGTCGCCGCGCTGGAAACTGCAGATGTTGCAGCCCTGACCACCGCTCAGGTCGTGGCACTGACCACCACTCAAGTGGGTGCACTGAAAACCAACCAGATCGCGGCTCTGACCACCGCTCAGGTCGCGGCTCTGGAAACGGCCGATATCGCGGCCTTGCCGGCCACCAGCATTGCTGCACTGACCACCGCCCAGGCGGCTGCGTTGACCACCGCTCAGGTTGTGGCGCTGACCACCGCTCAGGCCGCCGCCTTGAAAGCCACCCAGGTGGCTGCACTGACCACCGCTCAAGTCGCGGCACTGCAAACGGTTGATCTGGCAGCACTGACCACCACGGCCGTTGCTGCATTGACCACCGCTCAGGCCGCTGCGTTGACCACTGCTCAGGTCGCTGCACTGACCGTGGCTCAGGTTGCAGCCCTGCCGACCGCCGATGTCGCTGCACTGACCACCGATCAGGTCGTCGCGCTGACCACTGCCCAGGCGGCGGCCTTGACCACCGCTCAAGTGGCCAACCTGACCACCGCTCAAGTGGCCGCGTTGCAGACGGCGGATCTTGCGTCGTTGACGACTGCTCAAGTGGTGGCGTTGACCACCGCCCAGGTCGCCAACCTGACCACCACTCAAGTGGCCGCCCTCAAGCCAACCCAGATCGCGGCCTTGCAGACCGTTGACCTGGCCGCCCTGACCACGGCGCAGATCGTCGCCCTGACCACCGGTCAAGTCGCCGCCCTGACCACCGCACAAATCGCCGCGCTGACCACGGCCCAGTTGGTTGCCCTGGAAACCGCTGATCTTGCAGCCCTGCCGGTTTCCAGTGTGGCCGCGCTGACCACCGCTCAAGCGGCTGCGCTGACCACGGCGCAGATCGTCGCCCTGACCACCGCGCAGGTCGCTGGCCTGACCACGGCTCAAGTGGCTGCACTGACCACCGCTCAGGTCGTTGCACTGCAAACGGCCGATCTCGCCTCGCTGACCACCGCCGGCATTGTCGCGCTGACCACGGCTCAAGTGGCTGCACTGACTACAGCTCAGGTCGCTGCACTGACCGTGGGCCAGATCGCTGCCTTGCAAACCGTGGATGCGGCTGCGCTGACCACCGATCAGGTCGTCGCCCTGACCACTGCTCAGGCGGCTGCCTTGACCACCGCTCAAGTGGCCAACCTGACTACGGCACAAGTCGCTGCGCTGCAAACTGCAGATCTCGCGTCCTTGACTACCGCCGGTATCGTCGCGCTGACCACTGCACAAGTGGCCAACCTGACCACCGCTCAAGTGGCCGCACTCAAGCCTGCTCAGATCGCTGCCCTGCAAACCGTTGATGTGGCGGCATTGACCACCGCACAGATCGTCGCCCTGACCACTGGTCAAGTCGCCGCGCTGACCACGGCACAGGTGGCTGCCCTGACGACCGCTCAACTGGTCGCCCTGGAAACCGCTGATATTGCTGCCTTGCCGGTGACCAGTGTTGCAGCGTTGACCACCGCTCAAGCGGCCGCGTTGACCACTGACCAGATTGTCGCCCTGACCACCGCGCAGGTAGCTGGCCTGACCACTGCACAAGTGGCCAACCTGACCACCGCCCAGGTCGCTGCCCTGCAAACGGCTGACATCGCTTCGCTGACCACTGCTGGCATCGTCGCGTTGACCACCGCCCAGGTCGCGGCACTGACCACCGCTCAGATCGCGGCGCTCAAGCCAACTCAGATTGCCGCTCTGCAAACCGTGGACGCCGCTGCGCTGACCACCGATCAGATCGTCGCCCTGACCACCGCTCAAGCGGCTGCGCTGACCACTGCCCAAGTGGCCAACCTGACGACTGCCCAGGTCACTGCACTGCAAACAGCGGATCTCGCCTCGCTGACCACTGCTGGTATCGTCGCGCTGACCACTGCTCAAGTGGCCAACCTGACCACCACTCAGGTCGCAGCGCTCAAGCCGACACAAATTGCCGCGCTGGAAACGGCAGATGTCGTCGCATTGACCACCGCTCAGGTCGTCGCACTGACCACCGGCCAAGTGGCGGCACTGAAAACCAACCAGATCGCGGCCCTGACCACCGCTCAAGTCGTTGCCCTTGAAACGGCCGACATTGCAGCCTTGCCAGTGGCGAGCGTTGCCGCGCTGACCACCACTCAGGTCGTCGCCTTGACCACCGGCCAGATCGCCGCCCTGACCACCGCTCAGGTGGCCGGTTTGACCACTGCCCAAGTGGCCAATCTGACCACCGCGCAAGTGGCTGCGCTGGAAACGGCGGATGTCGCTTCGCTGACCACCGCCGGCATCGTTGCGCTGACCACCGCTCAAGTGGCTGCACTGACGACTGCTCAGGTCGCAGCGCTCAAGCCAACTCAGATTGCCGCCCTGCAAACCGTGGACCTGGCTGCGTTGACCACCGCTCAGGTTGTCGCGCTGACCACCGCCCAGGTTGCTGCACTGACGACCGCTCAGGTCGCCGCCTTGACCACCGCGCAGATTGCCGCGATTGAAACGGTCGACATTGCTGCCTTGCCAGTCACCAGCATTGCTGCGCTGACGACCGCACAGGCTGCCGCGTTGACCACCGACCAGATCGTGGCCTTGACCACTGCACAGGCTGGCGCGCTGAAATCTGCACAGGTTGCCGCGCTGACCACGACTCAGGTTGCCGCTCTGCAAACGGCCGATCTGGCGTCCATGACCACAGCAGCCATCGCTGGCCTGACCACGGCGCAAACCGTGGCCCTGACCACCGCTCAAGTGGCCAACCTGACGGCAGCCCAGATCGCCGCACTGCCAACGGCCGATGTCGCGGCATTGACCACTGCTCAAGTGGTAGCGCTGACCACCACTCAGGTTGCAGGCCTGACCACCGCTCAAGTGGCCAACCTGACCACCGGGCAGATCGTGGCTCTGGAAACCGCTGATGTGGCCGCTCTGACCACTGCTGGCATCGTTGCGCTGACCACCGGCCAGGTCGCAGCCTTGACCACCACTCAGATCGCCGCACTCAAGCCGACTCAGATCGCTGCACTGCAAACCGTGGACGCCGCCGCCCTGACCACCGCTCAGATCGTTGCACTGACCACCGAGCAGGTGTCTTCACTGACCACTGCGCAAGTGGCCAATCTGACCACCGCACAGATCGTCGCTCTGGAAAACGCCGACATCGCCGCCTTGACCAGTGCCCAGTTGGTGGCTCTGACCACAGGCCAGGTCGCTGCGCTGACTACCACGCAGATTGCCGCCCTGACCACTGATCAGATCAGCGCTCTGGAAACGGCGGATATTGCTGCCCTGACCACCGCGCAGATCGTGGCGATCGAAACGGCCGATCTGGCATCGCTGACCACGACTCAAGTGGTGGCCCTGACCACTGCCCAGGCAGCAGCCCTGACCACCGCCCAACTGTCCAACCTGAAAATGACCCAGGTCGACGCCTTCACCACGCCGCAGCTGCAAGCCATGACCGCAGCCCAGATCGACGCGCTGGCCTTGTCCACGCCGCTGGTTCTGGACCTCAACGGTGACGGCGTGCAGACCACGCACCTGGTGGCTGGCACACGCTTCGACCTCAACGCCGACGGCCATAAAGAAGCCACCGGCTGGACGGCCGGCGGCGACGGCCTGCTGGTGCTGGACGTCAATGGCGACGGCGCGATCAACAATGGTTCCGAGCTGTTCGGTTCCTCGTTCCGCCTGGCGGACGGTTCGCTGGCCAAAGACGGCTTCGAAGCCCTGCAAAGCATGGACAGCAACAACGACGGCGTGGTGAACGCCGGCGACCAGCTGTTTGCTGCCTTGCAGGTCTGGGTCGACAGCAACAACGACGGCATCAGCGACGCGGGCGAGCTGCACAGCCTGAAAGACCTGGGTATCACCCAGTTCAATCTGGAAGCGGCGACCACCACCGAGCTGAACCACGGCAACCTGATCGGGCTGCACAGCAGCTTCGAAACCAGCGATGGCCAGTCGCACACCATTGCTGACGTGTGGTTCCGCACCGATGCCAATGGCGGCGAGTCCATCGACCTGACCCAGCTGGATGTCTCGGTCGTGGGTGCCCATACCCTGGGCAGCATCGACCTGGCGGCCGACAACGGTGCCACTACGTCGCTGACCCTCGATGCCAACGCGGTCAGCCAGCTTGGCCAGGCCGGTCAGGTGGATCTGGGCAACGGTGCCGCAGCGCCGGTGCAGATGATCATCAACGGTGATCAGAACGACAGCGTGCAGATCCAGGGCGCGGCAGGCGAATGGCAAGCCGCTGGCACCGCAACAGTCGATGGCACGAACTACAACGTGTTCAACGACGGTGACGTGCAAGTGCTGGTCGCCACCGATGTTCACACTTGGATTAGCTGATATTCAGTGTTAAACCTTTGATAGACCTTGATACCGGGCTCGCAAGAGTCCGGTATTTTTTTATGTGTGGAGCCTTCACTCATGCTGACCGGGAATCTTGATAGTCCAGACCTCAATGAGGTGCTGACCTGCGCCCTGCAACAGGCCGAGCGTGTCGCGCTGGAGCCGATGCAACTGCTGCAGGTCGCTGATCGGCTGCTGACCGCGCAGCGCCCGGCCGATGTCGCGACGCTGTATCAGCGCTGGCTTGCGCACTGCCACTCGGCGGTCAATTACATCATTCAGTTCAACCTGGGCGTCACGCTGTCCAACCTTGGACGGGTGGCAGAAGCCGAACAGGCGTATCGCGCGGCGATTGCGCAAAACGCTGAGTTCGCGCAGGCCTGGTTCAATCTGGGCACGCTGCTGGAGCGTCAGCTCAAGCCGCAGGAAGCGCTGGCCACCTGGCAATCGATGCTCGACAACAAGCTGGTCGATGCGCAGCAAAGCCAGGACCTGTACTTGTTGACCTGCAACAACCTGGGCCGGCTGCTGGAAGAAACCCGCCAGTTGCAGCCCGCCGAGGCGATTCTGCACACCAGCTTGCTGGCCGCCCCGGCCCAGCCCAAGGTCATTCAGCACTGGGTGCATTTGCGCCAGAAGCAGTGCGTGTGGCCGGTGTATGACGCCCCGGTTGGCCTGACGCGCGGCGATCTGCTCAAGGCGTCTTCGCCTTTGGCGTTGCTCGCCGGCAGCGATGACCCCGGCCTGCAACTGGCCGCTGCGATGCATTTTGTCAAAGAGCGGGTCAATGTGCGGGTGCCGTCTCTGACCACAGCGCAGGGTTATGGCCACCAGAAACTGCGCATCGGTTTTTTGTCGTCGGACTTCTGCCTGCATGCCGTGTCGCTGCTGACGGTCGAGCTGTTCGAGCTGATCGATCGTGAACGCTTTGAGGTCTATGGCTTCTGCTGGAGCCGCGAAGACGGTTCGGCCCTGCGCGCCCGGGTGAAACAGGCCATGGACCACTTTGTGTTGATCGGCGGCATGAATGACGCCACCGCCGCGCAGTGCATCCGTAATCACGAGATCGACATCCTGATCGACCTGCACGGCCTGACCTCCGGCGCACGCGCGGACATCGTGGCGTACAAACCTGCGCCGGTGCAGATGACGTACCTGGGCTTTCCGGGCACCACCGGGCTGCCGGGCATCGATTACGTGATTGCCGACCGCTACCTGATCCCTGACAGCGAAAAACCCTATTACAGCGAGACGCCGCTGTACCTGGACAAGATCTACCAGTGCAGCGACCGGCAGCGCCCGGTGGCCGATCTGCCGACCCGTGCGCAGTGCGGTTTGCCGGACGATCGCTTCGTGTTTTGCTCGTTCAACAACAACTACAAATTCAACGAAGAAGTGTTCGACTGCTGGATGCGCATTCTCAAGCGCGCCCCCGACAGCCTGCTGTGGCTGCTGGCCGACAACACCTGGGCGCAAAACAACCTGTGCGCCAGAGCCGAGCAACAGGGCATCGACCCGGCCCGCTTGCTGTTTGCACCGCGTGTGGCACCGCCGGAGTACCTGGCCCGCTATACCGCAGCGGACCTGTTCCTGGATGCGTACCCGTTCAATGCCGGCACCACGGCCAACGACGCGCTGTGGATGGGCCTGCCGGTGCTGACCCGCTCGGGCCGCACCTTCGCCTCGCGCATGGCCGGCAGCCTGTTGACCGCGCTGGACCTGCCGGAGCTGATCACCACCACGCTGGCCGAATACGAAGAGCGTGCCGTGCAACTGGCGACCCAGGCCGATCTGCTGCCGGGGCTGCGTCAGCGTCTGGTTCAGGCACGTGATACGTCACCGCTGTTCGACTCGCCGGGGTTTGTGCGCGATTTCGAAGCGGCAATCAGTCGTGTGGCGTTGTAGCAAGCACGTTGTTGAGCGGTGCGCGCAGCGCAGGACGGGTCATAGTTGAGCGCTATGAAGCTTGATTATTTCCCGGACCGACTCAGGACGACTCCTGTAGCTCCCGGTCAGCCATAAAGTCGTTATCGCGCAGCAAACCCGCGCCCCGTAGGAGCGAGCGCCAGCTCGCGAAGGCTAAGGTGCAGTCACCGCAAATGTGCTGATTTCACTGGCCCTTTCGCGAGCTACGCTCACTCCTACGAAACTTGTGTCGTACTCAGTATCAAGGCCAGCCCAAAATCCGTAGGAGCGAGCGCTAGCTCGCGAAGGCTAAGGTACATTCACCGCAAATGTGCTGATTTCACTGGCTCTTTCGCGAGCTGCGCTCACTCCTTATCTATTCGCGATCTGTCAGATTAGGTGCCGAGAGTCGACGTGGACGATCGCTCGCTCCTCGATTTAGCCGATCGTTACGTAGCAAGGTCTCCACGCCGATATCTCCCCACACACGCCCGTACAGTTGCCCGAGGTTGCACTCGAAGATAAGGCTGGGCCGGTGAGGAGAGACTCTCGACTTACTCAGATTATCGGAGATTGTGATGACCTGCATCGGCATTGGCATAGATGTGAGCAAAGCCACCCTCGACATCAGCGTACATCGACACAAAAAGCCTCTTCGAACAACTAACGATCCGGCAGGATGGAAACAGGCAATTGCCTGGATGCAGCCGTTTGAGCCTACCCAGGTCGTGCTCGAAGCCACGGGAGGCTATGAGCAAGACGCTCTGGATGCGTTCTATAGCGCAGGCTTACCGATCATTCGCGTGAACCCAAGGCAAGCGAGGGACTTTGCCAAGGCGATGGGTCAACTGGCCAAGACTGACCATGGGGGTTGGGGAGCAATGGAACTGAAAACCAACGTAAGCCGAATTAGAGTTCGTTTTACTCGTCAGCGACTGCGAATTAACGAACTTTGATTCGTGAGAAAGGTTTATTGCACTGATTTTCGGGTGTTGGTGACCTTTCCTCGCGATAGCGGAAACGGTTTCATAAAACGGTCGTTTTTCGAAACTATCCAGACGTTGCAAGGGTTTGCGGGGCAGCGACTGAGCTTAAGTGCACTTTCTGTTCCGTTGCTCCCCCAACCCCTATTTCCAGCAGCGAGGTGATGAATTCGTTTTGCTGTTGTGCGGCGGCGACAAAAGCAGCCAAAGCCGTGATATTGAAGCGGCTAAAAAACTCGCCAGCGAGTGGAGGTCAGAATGAGCGAAAAAATTTACGACTACGACCCAGCAGCAGCCCTAGACGGCCCTGAAGCAATCGCCGTCTTCATGGCGGAGCCCTGCCATTTCCTCTCAGCGCCATAATCCAGGACCTTCATCTCCTCTCTCCTTGATTCCGTACTTAACTACGGAGGTAGAGTTGAATCGTGGATCGAAAACCCGAGAGGAGATCGCCGTTATGAAACACCTAAGACTGCTGCTGGTAGTGGGTGCGACTCTGCTGTCATCCACCGTATGGGCCGAGGGCGGGAGCGACCGAGCGATTGAGCGAATTGCTGCACGCGAGAGGGCTGAAGCGACCCTGGTGGCGGAAACCGTCAAGGAGATTAAGCAACTGGGCCCCACGGCGGCAGGCCGTAGCGAAGCGCAGCCCGCCTGTCCGCCTGCAAAGTAGAGCCTGTGCTACTCGACCAGATGCAACGTGAGCCCACTCTGCTGAGGCGCGAGGGCAAATAGCAATACCAAACTGTGCCCTTTGCAAGTGCTCCTTTGGCCATTCAGCGGCGCTCATTGAGCGCCGCTTTTTTCTAAGCGCAAGCCGACCAACAGGGGCGCCTTACGCAACGGGAAATCCTCGGTTAACGCCCGAGTTGTCCCCATGCAGCGAAACGATCAGCGGACAGGAAACAGTCCCGTGGCTCGCACAACAGTCGTGAACCAGTTGCTCCAAAACTGACTCGATCCGTCGCAGATCCGCGAGCTTGCCACGCACATCCCCAAGCTTCTGCTCGGCGAGCACACGCGCTTCATCGCAGTGAGCACCGTCATCCAGCCTCAACAGCCCGGCCACTTCATCGAGGCTAAAGCCCAGCCGTTGCGCGGATTTAACGAATTTCACCCGGGCGACATCCGCCTCACCGTAACGGCGAATGCTGCCGTAGGGCTTGTCCGGTTCGGGTAACAGCGCCTTGCGTTGATAGAACCGGATGGTTTCCACGTTGACCCCGGCCGCCTTGGCGAAAGCGCCAATGGTCAGGCTTTCCAAATTGTTTTTCATACCGCTTGATTCCGTACATGACTACGGGACTAACCTTAAACCATCGATCAAATGCTCGAAAGGAGAAATGCATGTCTGAACCATCAAACGGGCGCGCCCCTCTTGTCGCCGGGGGGCTTGCGGCGATTCTCGCCTCGGCTTGCTGTCTCGGGCCGCTGATTCTGATCGCACTGGGATTCAGCGGGGCCTGGATCGGTAACCTGACCGTGCTGGAACCGTACCGCCCGCTCTTCATCGGCGCGGCACTGGTGGCGCTGTTCTTCGCCTACCGGCGCATTTTCCGCCCCGCTCAAGCCTGCGCACCGGGCGAGGTCTGCGCCATCCCTCAGGTACGTACCTCCTACAAGCTGCTGTACTGGCTGGTGGCGGCCTTGGTGCTGGTCGCGCTCGGCTTCCCCTACATCCTTCCCTTGTTCTACTGATCAGGAGTTCACCATGAGAAAACTGCTCGCATCCTTAGCCCTCGCCAGCCTGGTCGCCACACCCGTCTGGGCGGCCACGCAGACCGTCACCCTGGCGGTGCCGGGCATGACCTGCGCCGCCTGCCCGATTACGGTGAAGACGGCGTTGACCAAGGTCGATGGCGTGACCAAGGCTGAGGTGAGTTTCGAGAACCGCGAGGCCATCGTCACCTTCGACGATACCAAGACCAATGCCCTGGCGCTGACTAAGGCGACCGAGGACGCTGGCTATCCGTCCAGCGTCAAGCAATAGGAGGGACTTCCGATGGCAAATCCTCTCAATCTGTTCACGCGGATCGGTGACAAAGCCGGCTCCGTCGGCGTGCTGATTTCTGCCATAGGCTGCGCCATGTGCTTTCCCGCCCTTGCTAGTCTGGGGGCCGCGTTCGGTCTGGGCTTTTTGAGCCAGTGGGAAGGCCTGTTCATCACCACGCTGCTGCCTCTGTTTGCTGGACTGGCTCTGCTCGTCAATGCCCTCGGCTGGCTCAATCATCGGCAGTGGCGACGGACTGCGCTCGGCCTGATCGGTCCTACCCTGGTACTGGCAGCGGTATTTTTTATGCGGGCTTATGGCTGGCGGAGCGGTTGGCTGCTCTATATCGGCCTGGCCCTCATGTTTGGGGTGTCGATATGGGATCTCGTGTCGCCCGCTCATCGCCGTTGTGGGCCGGATGCCTGTCCGACGCCGCCAAACCAGTGAACCTGACAAGAGACGATCTAATGAGTAACGAAATGACCGAACTGAAAATCATTGGTATGACCTGCGCCTCCTGTGTCGTGCATGTGAAAGAGGCCTTGGAGAAGATTCCGGGCGTGCATCGGGCGGATGTTTCCTACGCCAGCGGGAAGGCCGAACTGAAGGTCGACGAGGGCGCAAGCCGTGAGCAGATGCAGGCCGCTGTCGAGGCCCTGGGGTATCGAGCGGCGTTCGAAGACGCCATGGTACAAGCCCGTCCTGGCCTGCTCGATAAGGCACGGGGTTGGTTGAGCAGCACTGACGCCGGGAAAGAGGGCGACAAGCTCCACGTCGCGGTCATCGGCAGTGGTGGCGCCGCCATGGCGGCCGCGCTCAAGGCGGTGGAAGGCGGTGCCCGCGTCACCCTGATCGAGCGCGGCATCATCGGCGGCACCTGCGTCAACGTGGGCTGCGTGCCCTCCAAGATCATGATTCGTGCCGCGCATGTGGCCCATCTGCGCCGCGAGAGCCCGTTCGACGCCGGGCTTTCCGCCATGACGCCGACCGTCCTACGCGAACGTCTGCTCGCGCAGCAACAAGACCGTGTCGCCGAACTGCGCCACGCCAAGTACGAAAGCATCCTGGAGAGCACGCCGGCGATCAGCGTGCTGCGCGGCACCGCCCGTTTCCAGGACGGCCACACGCTCAGCGTGAAACTGGCCGAGGGTGGCGAGCACATCGTAGCCTTCGACCGCTGCCTGGTCGCCACCGGCGCAAGCGCGGCCGTTCCACCGATTCCAGGACTGAAAGACACGCCGTACTGGACCTCAGACCAGGCACTGGCGAGCGATACAATCCCTAAGCGGCTCGCCGTGATCGGCGCCTCCGTAGTGGCAGTGGAACTGGCGCAGGCCTTCGCCCGGCTGGGTAGCGAGGTCACGATCCTGGCACGCAGTGCGATGTTCTTCCACGAAGACCCGGCCATCGGCGCGGCGGTGACGGAGGCCTTCCGTATGGAGGGCATCGAAGTGCTGGAGCAAACGCAAGCCAGCCAGGTGTCCCACGCCAACGGCGAGTTCGTACTGGCCACCAACCATGGTGAGTTACGTGCCGACCAACTGCTCGTCGCCACCGGCCGCACGCCCAATACCCAGGGCCTGAACCTGGAAGCGGCCGACGTGCAGCTGGACGAGCGCGGCGGCATCCAGATCGACGAGCGCATGCGCACCAGCGCAGCGGATATCTATGCGGCCGGCGACTGCACCGACCAACCGCAGTTCGTCTACGTCGCGGCAGCGGCTGGCACCCGCGCGGCAATCAACATGACCGGCGGCGAGGCCAAGCTCAATCTCGACGTCATGCCGGCCGTGGTGTTCACCGATCCGCAAGTGGCCACCGTCGGCTACAGCGAAGCCGAAGCGCAGCACGCCGGGATCGAAACCGACAGCCGCACCTTGACCCTGGACAACGTGCCGCGCGCGTTGGCCAACTTCGACACGCGGGGTTTCATCAAGTTGGTTGCCGAAGCGGGCTCCGGCCGACTGCTGGGAGTGCAGGCTGTGGCCCCGGAAGCAGGAGAACTGATCCAGACGGCGGTACTCGCCATCCGCAACCGTATGACCGTGCAGGAATTGGCTGACCAGTTGTTCCCCTACCTGACGATGGTCGAGGGACTGAAACTCGCCGCACAGACCTTTAACAAAGACGTCAAACAATTGTCCTGCTGCGCAGGGTAATGAGAGAGGGAGGTTGAAACATGAGCAACACGGCAGACGATCTCGGTAGGTGCGACAGCCTACGCAAGACATGGCAGTTGGTCAGCTTCTGGGGCCTGCCTGCCGTCGTGGCGACGATAGCGATTGTTCTGTCTAATCGACGCCCCGCGTTGTTCCTGGCAGCAGGCGCCGCGCTGGCCGTGATGGGCGGCGCCTGCCTGGTCAACGCCACGCGTTGTCGCCGCCTTCACTGCTACATAACGGGGCCTCACTTCCTGTTGCTCGCAGTTGGTGCGCTATTGGCTTATGTGTTTGACCAAAACGGCGAGCATCTCTCCAGGTTGTGGCTGCTACTGGCTCTGGGAGCTGCACCGTTGCTCATCTGGCTACCTGAGCGCCTAGCCGGAAGGAAATATCTGAGCGCCCCAGTTTGCGGTGAAGGTCGGGAGTGTCGGCGATGAATGCCTACTCCATATCCAGATTGGCCGAGGACGCGGGCGTCAGTGTCCATATAGTCCGAGATTATATGCTGCGCGGCTTGCTGCACCCCGCGCGGCGCACGGAAAGCGGTTACGGCATTTTCGATGAGCGGTCCCTGGCGCGGCTGTGCTTCGTACGTGCCGCCTTTGAGTCCGGTATCGGGCTCGACGAATTGGCGCGGCTCTGTCGAGCGCTCGATGCAGACGATAGTACCGATGTGATCGGGTGTATCGACCGCTTGCTTGGGCAAATCGCGACCCGGCTGGCAGCTTTAGACGCAGTGAAAACGGAGTTGGCCGGGCTGACTCATCGTGCCATCGAAGGTCACACCCATGCGTAATACCAACCAATCCGAATCAATCAAGATGCCCCGCTGGCACGCCTACACGTGGGGTGTGCTCGCCGCGCTCACTTGCCCCTGCCATCTGCCGGTGCTGGCATTACTGCTCTCGGGGACTGCGGCCGGGGCCTTCGTCAGCGAGCATTGGAGCCTCGCGACGCTCGTGCTGACGGTTCTCTTCGTCCTCTTCCTGAGAGCGGCTCTACGGGCCTTTCGGAAGCGGGCGTGACCCGCTCGGAGCACGGCGCGGTCTCCGCTGCCGAGTTGCGGCAGGCTTGGGAGCGTTGGGAATTGTTGCTGCACTGCCAGCCGCAGGTCGATCTGCGCGCAGGTTCGATCGCAGGTGTGGAAGAGTTACTAGGTTTTCTTGGACGATGGAGAAACCCCATCATGAACGCAAACGACACCCCCACTATCAGTTGCTGCGAATGTTGCAAGGAAATTTCCCTTGACGCCGCACTGACGCCGGAAGGTACCGAGTACGTCGTGCACTTCTGTGGCCTTGAATGCTATCAGCGCTTCATATCGCGCGCGGATAAGAGAGCGGCATCCGAGCCTGATCACCCCTGCACACCAGAGGTCAGTACCCGTCACGACGACTAATCTTTGCCTCTGGAAAGTGGCTCTGGTTTTTTTTAGAAAGCGTGAGTCCATTGAGATTTAATGCAAGTCCGCTCGTGGCTAATGTAAGCCCGAAGGCTTCGTCAGTAGTTTTATCTAGGCCGATGCCCGGGAGGATGGCAGCGTGCCTACAGGGCGTCAAAACCGGCTACCCAGAGTCAAATTCACCCCACAGTACAGCGATGCTATAGAGTTACTCGTCAGTCCTGCAGCATCAGTTTTACTCTGCACCTCCATTGTATTCAGTCTGCCGGCAGCCCATTTGCACGAATAGTCTAGTCCTGATAGTCAGGAGCAAGCGCTGCCAAAGGAGCAACGTGTTTAGAACCCGCCTGCAAGCATGAACATAAAGCAGAAATATCCTCTTGAAGGGCCATCGCCTGCGCCCAAATACTGTCGACATCACTGGTAGCCACAGTGAGGGGGAAACCTTCCAGTACCGTCATGGCCATGCCATGCAGGCGTAGGAAGTCTTCTCGAATGCTGCCGACCCCTCCGATTTCAGCAAGGCAGGCATCCAGCCGGTCGACCAAGTTGAGCAACTGAGCGGTGTCGTAGCTTGCACGCAGAGAGTCGAGTACCTTGGTATCGACGTCCCCATAAGGTGTCACGCGGAACGAAGCTGGCGGGATATGCATCAGTTCGTCACCTCAACGTTGCTGTCAGACATCTGTTTCGCACGCATTGATCCCGCAGCCTGCTGGAAAATGGAATCCTTGATCCAGGGTTCCGGTGGGCGTTTGAGTTTCAGGTTGAACTCCCCAAAACGTTTGACATTGCTGGTTAGGTAGGGGCTGAGAAACGATACGTCGTCGTCAGTGAACTGCCAGCCATCACGGGCGAGCTTCTGCAGGATGCGCATCATGTCCACGGTGTTCTGCAGGATCACCGACGAGGCCACCATGTCGTTGTAGCGCAGGCGTTTCTGTTGCTCGTCCGGATCGTTTTCGGCGATCACGTCACCGCCAAAGGACAGCCACTTAGAGAAGCCGTTGTAGGACTCGATCTTATTGGTGTTGGCGGTGACTTCCTGGCGCAACTCGCGGCTGCCGATCCAGTTGAGTAGGAAGATCGTCCGGATCACACTGCCCAGCGCTTGCGCGGCATGATAGAGCTTGTTGCGCCGACTGTAGGAGCCAAGTTTGCGCAGCAGCATAGGTGAGGAAATCTTGCCGGCCTGGATTGACAACGCGACCTGCATCAGATCCTGCCAGTGGGTTTCGATCAGGTGCCAGTCGGCGGTGTCGGTGAACAGACGGTTGATGTGTTTATACGAAACGCCGCGATCTGGCCGGCACATCACCAGGTCGCGCCAGTTGCGGATACGCGGCATCAGATTGATGCCCAGCAGATGAGTGAAGGCGAACACCGTGGCCGACTGGCCCTGGGTGTCAGAGTACACCGTATCGGGTTCGACGCTGAGGTCGACCTTGAGCAACCCCTCAATCACATAGATTGCCTCCCAGATACCAGGCGGGATGAAGTGCTGGAACACCGCGATGTAGTTATTGGCCACGTGTCGGTACGCCACGGCCCCCATCTTGCGATAGCGGAAGTGGTAGCCGGCCAGCAGATTGTCGTCATAGAAGTCGAACTGCGTACCGTCCGCGGCCACCGCCTTGCCATCGCCCCAGAGCTTGGGCAGGTCAAGTTGCAGATAGAGTTCCACCAGCTCGCGGTTAGCCTTGTCTAACTTCTCAAGCGAGAGATGGCGGCGATTCGTATAGGACAGCATGTGCGGCGTGACATTACCGGCCAGATGCCGTGCGGCCTGGTTGGGGCCAAGGTTGCAGCCCATGGCGAAGATCGTCATCAGGTAGCGCTCGGCCGGTTCTTTGAGCTTTGGCTCGTTGCCGGACATCGGCCCGAAATGCCGAGTGAACTGAATCCAATGCTCAATGTTGGCCATGATGTCGAGCACGTGCCTGGCCGGCATGCGCTGCATAAGCGCCGTCTGTAGCGAGATGGCCGAAGGCGGGATGTCCCGCGCTATCACTCGGCGTAGCACCGGTTCGCCGGCTTCATTGATCGATACGTCACCTCGGCAAGAAGGGAATTTTTCATCCAGATGCTGCGCGGTTTCCTCCAGCTGAATCTTGAGGGAGGCGACAAACTCCTTCGCCGTGCCAGGCAGCCCCACCTTTTCGCAGTAGGCCGGTAGACGATGGAAACATTCTTCCCAGGGCAGCAACTGCTTACGGTAGTCGGCGAAAGATTCCGACCCCAGCACGCACATATCACCCGAGCGCAGCTCACTGGCCAGGTAAGAGAACACGCAGACTTCCAGATAGCGCCGGTTGGTAGGTGGCCCTTCACTGGCAGGACGACGCACGACCTTAACCCAGCGCTCCGACGCAAACGACAAGTCGACATGCTCGTCGATCCACTCGCGGTGTAGATTTTCGCTGTCCTGGATGAGCTGAAGCGCCTGGATAAGTGAGCGATCCTGAGTCGTGGGTTCCAGTTGAAGAAGGTGGCTCAGACGGAACAACAGCGAGCGATGGGACTTGAAGTGCTTCCAGATCAGCGGCAGGTAGTTGTTACCGCCCGTAGCCTGGACTTCGGCGCAAGTCTCGCGCAACCGATCCAGGTTGCCATCGGGAGAGAGGAATTCCCGGATCAGACTGCCAGCCTCCTGGTCATCCGGTTCCTGAACAAGAATCTGCACCACGCCATCCAGGGTGGCCGCCAGTTGCTCCAGCTTCTGGCGTTGCCGCGCCTGGATTTGCTCCAACTCCTCCTTGGCGCGTTTGTGGATCGTCGAAATCCGTCGGATGAACATCTCGGCCAGGTGATCCCGAGTTCGCACCCGCATCCGATAGATCAAGGCCAGCATCAGTGTGTAGCGTTTCGGCAGCGAGCAGTCCTTCAGCTCGGCGACGTCCGACGCGGCGGCTTGGGTGGCGAAGTGGCGGATCTTAGCATCGACGACCCCCTCAAGAATGGCATCCAGATCTCCGAAGCTCTCTAACCACGCCAGGTGGTCGATCAACACCTCCAGGTGCTTGCGGGAAGGCTTCTTGGGTGCCTGCTTGAGTGCGTTGAAGTCACTCTGCCGACGCCCGAAATCCGTGTCGAGCAGCTCCTTTAGCTTGTAGATCACCTCGATTGGCGCTCGGAGCACGATCAGGTTGAAGGTAACTTCCTGAGCACTCGCCAAAGCGGTTTCTGCGATGTTGTTGAGCGTCGAATAAGCCGGAAGCTCATAGCCACGCTGAATCAGCTCATCAAGCATGGCATTAATGAGATCGACTCGCTGCTCAAGCACTACAGCGCAGTCACGTGCGATTTCCTCAGTGATCGCTAGCCCGTCGCTGCTATAGAAGGGTGTAACCTGCAGGTACTGCCGAACCGCCGCTTGGTGTCGGTAAAGGGTGCGGGGGTTGCTGTAGCGCGGAGCTATTCGTGCGCCGTAGCGAAGGCATTGTCGGACATGACTGATGAGCTCCTGAGGAAGCTCCTCGAACGGAACAAAATAGTGTAGCTGCTGAAACACCTTTAGTTGGATTGCCAGCCCAATCGATAGCGCTGGACTCTTAGCGGTGTTATTGACCCATTCGATCTCTGAATCAGACAGGGAATAGCATCGATGCAGCTCCTTAGCTGGCAACTGACTGGGCAAGAGCGGGTAGGCTGTCCTTTCCACCGAAGCCATTGAGTTCATCCCCCAAGTAAGGCAAAACATCAGCATAGACGGCTAGTCAGGCGGGGGATGACCAGCAATCAAGAACTCAATAAATTTCCTTTTAGTTCAATATCTTGCAGAACGAATGTCCTAATTTTTGCCTTATCTCGGCATAACCCCCACCCCAGCCGAAGGTGCGCGTAGCGAACAGATCAGGGCGCAACAGATTGGCAGTCACCAGCGTATCGAGGGTCTGGGTAAAGGCCGGCAAGGAGAAGTGTTCGAGCAGCAAAAAACCGACACGGGTGACCGAGGTTGATTGCTGGGGGTTATCACTGAGGTAGCGCAGGTTCTTGCCTTGCATGCCACCGCTGAACTGGCGTCTTTCCATCGAGGGTCGGCCCACGCTTATTGTTGTGCAGTGGGCGCTATCTTAGGGGCAAATGCAGTGGCTGTCTCAGGTGACGCTCAAGGCGGGTAGCGGCCATTGCACTGATCTTGATAAAAACTGTTCGCTTCAAAAGCCACGGCCCAGGCGCTGCGCGCTGATCTGATACGGTTTTTTCTTTTCAATCTGCGCCTGTATTGAAAACCGCTTGAGGCGGACAATAGCCCCATCCCGACATTCCTGTCGTCCCCTTCCCCTCGGAGGCCTTATGACCAAGATGGCAATTTTCCTGTTTGGCTTTTTGGTGTTGACCATTGGCATCGGCATGTTGGCGACCATCTCACCGGTCTAAGCCCGCATCAACGTGGCGAGGGAGCTTGCTCCCGTGACGGCCTCATACCCGACGCCCCACGATCCAACTGTGGGAGCTGGCTTGCCTGCGATGACGGCCTGACAGCCGACGCCTATCTACCTGACACCCCGCGATCAAACTGTGGGAGCGGGCTTGCTCGCGAAGGCGGCCTGACAGCCGACACAATTGGATTGTGTGCATATCCATTGCTGCGGTAACGGCCACTTAGGGTTCCGCCTGACGGCGGGTCACTTTGGAAAAGAGCCGGAATGCCGGCCCAGCCCAAAGTAACCAAAGGGCTCTTGCCCCACCCTCGGCACCTCGCCTTGGCTCGGTGTGCCCGAACGCAGGCTTCGCATCGTGGTTACCTACGCCCGCCTCAACCCACAAACAGCATCGGATACAGCGACAGCACCAACAGCCCGGCCATGGACCAGTTGAACATCCGTAACCAGCGCGGCTCGCGCAGCAAGTTGCGCAAGCCACTGCCACACCCCACCCATACGCACACACTCGGCAGGTTGACCACCGCAAAAACCAGGGCGATCACCAGCACATTGGTGACATAACCCTCGGCCGGCGTGTAGGTGGTAATCGCCCCCAACGCCATGATCCAGGCTTTGGGATTGACCCACTGGAAGGCCGCCGCACCGAGGAAGGTCATCGGCTTGCCATGTTCATTTGGGTTATCAGACATACCGCCCGCATTGGCAATCTTCCACGCCAGATACAACAAATACGCGGCGCCGACATAACGCAACAGCGTGTAGGCCCACGGAAACAGCTTGAACACCTCGCCCAAGCCAAGCCCCACACAAATCACCAACAGCATGAAACCGATACTGATCCCCAGCGCATGGGGCATCGAACGGCGAAAGCCGAAATTCACGCCTGAGGCCAGCAACATGGTGTTGTTGGGCCCAGGGGTGATCGAAGAGACAAAAGCGAACAGCACGAAGGCTGATAACAGGCTGGTAGACATGAACATGGCGCGGCATCCAAGCGGTGGTGATGTGCCTGCGACAGTAGTGGGTTATGGCGCGCTGCGCCCCGTACAGCTAGGGGTGGATCGAGGCATACACTTGCACAGCCTAAGCGCTTACCGAGACGCGTCGGGAACCGGTGTGGGAACCTGCCATGCCGGTTTTTTGCCCTCCTGACTGTCGAACATACGCCGCGCCTTGCGAAAGTCCTCCACGTTTTCGACCACCCAGGTCCAGACAGGCGACATGCGAATCAAAAGCTCCCTGCCCAGGGGCGTCAGCTCGTACTCGACGCGTGGCGGAATCTCACCGAACTCGCGTCGAACCAAAAAACCATCGCGCTCCATGGCGCGTAGGGTCTTGGTCAACATGCGCTGAGTCACACCCGTCATCTGCCGTTTTATCTCGGCATGACGCATCGCACCGTACACACCCAAGGCATGCAGGATGCCCAATGACCAGCGGCTACCGGCGTGAGCCAGGACTTCACGCCTGACGCCATCGTCTTCTTCCCTGAGCGACTGGCAGATAATTTCTGCCTGGCTGAGCGTTTCATGATCGGTCATTTCTACCCCTGGTATCACACGTGTGCCTTCTTATGAGCGCTGCCGAATCGTGCCAGCATGGGCTCATCTTATCGCCAACAGGTCTGCGGAGAAATCATGCCTGAAATGCCCCCACTTCCCTCTCAATCGATCCTCGTTCTAGGCGCCGGCGAACTCGGCCTGCCGGTTTTGCGCAACCTGGCGCGTGAGGCCAAACGCGCGCCCGGTTCCACTATTAGCGTGCTGCTCAGGGAATCGACCATCAACACGCAAATGCCCGAAAAAAAGGCAGAGGTCGACGAGCTGCGCAGCCTGGGCATCCAGATGGTCGCCGCAGACTTGGTGAACGACTCAATCGATCAACTTGCCAAGGTCTTCGCACGCTTCGATACCGTGATCGGCTGCGCAGGCATGGTCGCGGGCCGAGAAACCCCGATGAAGCTGGCGACCGCCGCGCTCAAGTCCGGCGTGAATCGCTACTTCCCCTGGCAGTTCGGCGTGGATTTCGAAGTAATTGGTCGGGGCAGCCCCCAGGATCTGTTCGATGCCCAGCTCGATGTGCGCGAGTTGCTGCGCGCCCAGCACAACACTGAATGGGTCATCATCTCGACAGGCATGTTCACCAGCTTCCTGTTCGAGCCGGTGTTCGAGGTCGTCGACTTCGACAACAACACAGTCAACGCCCTGGGCAGTCTGGAGAACAGCGTGACGCTCACCACACCGGACGACATCGGTACGCTGACAGCACACATCGTGTTCTTCGAACCCCGCCTGCGCAATCAGATTGTCTACCTGGCCGGCGACACCGTGACGTATGGGCAGGTTGCGAGCATGCTGGAGCGTGTTCTGGATCGCCCGTTCAAACGCAACGTGTGGACGGTTGACTATCTCATGCAGGCACTGGAGCAAGACCCCACACACCACATCAAGAAGTACCGTGCCGTATTCGCACAAGGCAAGGGTGTGGCCTGGCCTAAGGCGGCCACCTTCAACGAGCAACAGTCGATTCCGGTCACCACTGCCGAGCAGTGGGCTCGGGAAAACCTTGCAGGCCATTGAAAGTCGGATTCTGAAGCCAGCCGTAAAGGCTGGCACAGGTGAAGGGACGGTTAGCGGCTTTGAGCTTCACGCTGCTGGTCAGAGGCATGTTGTTTTTTTACATGCTTGCGCGACCTGAGCTCGTATTGATGGTGAATAAACCAGGCGACCAACAACACCCCAGTGACGCCAAAAACCAAGACCAACAGCTCTAGTGCGGTACCTTCATGTGAAAACATTTTTCGTTCCTCGTCCTGAAGCCGTATGACCTAAAAAACAGCCACACCGAAATTGTTTGTAATAATTCAAACATTTTAAGGGTAGTCGGCAAATCCGCACGTGACAACCCCTGATCGGCCCAGAACCCTTGATCTAGACATGTCACTCGTCGAAAACACGTATAAATCACAGGATCGAGTAGGAGGCGGATTCACATCCGCCGTCCTCTCACACCACCGTACGTACGGTTCCGTATACGGCGGTTCAGGTTATACGGTTAAGTCGGTTTATCGTATCCAGTATCGAGACCAGCCCGAGGCGGTCCCACAGCTTCTTCGGCAACGCCTGATTCATATGGGGCGCTCCCGAGTTCCACCATGGGCCTCGGCCATTGACTGCCGATTTCCACGCCCGCGCCGCATTAAGTCCCAAGCGTATCAAGTTGCGCGCCCTCGTAGAGGGCCGCTTCCATTGACGCCAGACGATACAGCGAAGCTTGTGACGCACCCAGCCGTCCAATTCCTCAAGTGGCCGTCTGCTCTGGCTCAGCTTGAAGTAGCCCGCCCATCCGCGCAGCACGGGGTTTATCCGCTCGATGACAGTCGCCACCTTGTGGCCCCGCGCTTTACGTAGCAGCTCTCTGAGCCGGTCGCGCAAGCGACCCAGGCTCATCGTCGCCACTCTCAGTCTCGGTTGCTGATGCCAGCTCATCCCGTAACCCAAGTAATCACACATCCAAGACCCGGCTACTCGGCTCTTATCCCGATTCAGCGTTAGTTTCAGGCGCTGATTCAGGAAGCGCTCAACACTGGCCATCACTCGTTCGCCAGCACGAGGGCTGCGCACATAGATGTTCGCATCGTCGGCATAACGCACGAAGCGATGACCCCGCCGTTCCAGCTCGCGGTCGAGTTCGTTGAGCAGGATGTTCGACAGCAACGGCGAGAGCGGGCCGCCTTGCGGCGTCCCTTCCTGCCGTCGGCTGGCGATCCCACCCGACATCTCACCGGCTTGGAGGTACCGCCGGATCAGTCTGAGCACGCGTTTATCTACGATTTGGCGCGCCACGTACGCCATCAGGAGATCGTGGTTGACCCGGTCAAAGAATTTCTCAAGATCGAGTTCCACGCACCAGCGATGCCCTGCCGCCACATGGGCGCGGGCTGTCTCGATGGCTTGGTGGGCGCTTCTGCCCGGACGGAAGCCGTAGCTGTAATCCGAAAACAGCGGGTCGAAGATCGGCGTGAGCTGTTGCAGCAGTGCCTGTTGGATCAGGCGATCCACGACGCAGGGAATGCCCAGTTGTCGGGTGCCGCCTTTGGGTTTGGGGATGTCGACGGCGCGTACACCTTGCGGGTGGTATTCGCCGGCCAGCAACCTCCTCTGGAGGATCGGCCAATACTGATTCACGTAGTCCGCCAAGTCGTCGACCGTCATGCCATCGGCACCCGGCGCGCCCTTGTTGCTGACCACGCGCTGATACGCACGTCTGAGGTTGGCCGGTGCAAGCACCCGCGCCATCAGCGTGTCCGGCTCCGCGTTCGTCCACGTCACAGATGCCGTCGATACCTTTGCGCTGTCAGCCGTCATCCTCGGATTCTGTCCGGGACTCGGAGTCACAGTCTTCTCTTGGAGAAATTTCTGCATTTCGGTATTCAACGAGACTCTGACGCCTACTGGCGGCATAACCTGTTCGGCCCTTGGTGGCGCGGTTATTCGCCACTTACTACGGCTTCGGCTGACTTCTGCACGCTCATCCCATCGCCTCTCGACGCTCGGTAGCACACTGGCAAACGTGCAGATCTCCCAGGGTAATTCGCGCGACCTTCCTGCTTATGCCTGTCGGATCTACGTCACAGCGTTCCGTGCAAGTATTGGGCTTTGAAGATTTTGGCCTTCTTACCCCGCTGCGCCGCCTCTATCCGCTTCCTGTTCGTCAGGCCAGCATTTTGCCTCGGGCTTCCTTCAGATTCGCAGTCACCCGCGACACCCTTGCCTCTGGCTAACACTTCCCCTTGCCGGGTGTGTAGAGGACTTTCACCTCCCAGTCACCAGCGTGGCCA
Organism: Pseudomonas sp. CCI1.1; assembly: GCF_034348165.1. Classification (NCBI taxonomy): domain Bacteria; kingdom Pseudomonadati; phylum Pseudomonadota; class Gammaproteobacteria; order Pseudomonadales; family Pseudomonadaceae; genus Pseudomonas; species Pseudomonas sp. CCI1.1. The sequence continues at coordinate 807,433 of NZ_CP133780.1, read as the reverse complement.
CCACAGCCAAGCTGGTTGCGCTTGCGCGCAACGCGCCATGCCTGGCGCACCAATAAAAAACCCCGTAGACGCTGATCTACGGGGTTTGTGTTCGCTTACTTGCTGCCAGAAGCGTCCTGCTCGACCACCATATCCAACACGTAGACCGTCGAAGGCGCATCCGCTGGCGGATTCTTCCATTCGTACTGCTTGACCCGCAGCACAGTGCGCACGCCGTCATGATGCACAAAGCCTTCGATAGGCTGGTACAGCGGGTGCCAGGTGTCTTGGGTCGCCAGTTGCAGGCCCGCGTCGTCATAGCGGCGCTCGCGCACTTGCAGGCATTGATAGTTCGGGATCAAAGGATGGCTGCACTTGACCGTCTTGGCCGCCACTTCCAGAAACTTGACTTCACCCTCGCTACCGTAGCGGGTCTGCGGGGTGGCCTCGCCTTGCAACTTGAGCACCGAGCCGTCCGCTGTCGTCAGTTGCAGCATCGGCGCCCTGTTATCGCCGGTGATCACAGCGCGAAGATCGCCCTTGAACAGCCGCCCTACCTGGGCGTCAAGGTCCATCAAGCTCTTGTCACACGCCATCAGCGTAGAGGCCAGTGGCTGAACCTTCAGAACCCCGTCCTGATACTGATAGCCGCCGAACTGACGATTGCAGCCACCGCTGATGCTCAGGTTCTTGTCACCGAAGGCAACGCGCAACTTGCGCTCGATGCCTTTGTTCATCGCCACGAGAGGCATGCCCGACGCATCCGTTGTCGAGACCAGGTTCCAGTCGTAAGCAGATAAGGTTGGCTGGGCTATAGCGGCTGAGGTAGTTGGCATCGAAGGTGATTCTTCATGGCTTTTGGAAGGGGCGGCACAGCCTTGGATGAGTGCAGCACACACGGCTACAAGAAGAATTTTTTGTTTCATGGGTCACTCTGTCAGCTTTGATGAGTGCGGGCGTTATCTTGCGCTGGCAGGATAAGCGCGCGGCTAAACCGGCATGAGGAGGTCGCTTGAGGCCTTACTGAGCGTAGACCCAATGCGCGCTTGGCGGACCTCTTCCTTGGCCGATAGCAATCGGACATCATTTGCTTCGATCAGTTTCACGCATGACGCGCCGTTATCAACCCACGGCTGCCCTTGATGTATGTGTGTTGTCGCCCTATGTTATTGGCATTCATGGAGGATTCTGACTGATGCCACGCGTGGGATTGATACTGACACCCGGTTTTTCGGACTGGGAATACGCTTTCATTGCTGGAACTGCGTCTCCGTATTACGGGATCGACGTCAGGTTTTTCGCTTCTGCTACGGGGCAATTTCGCTCGCAGGGTGGATTGGCGGTAACGGTCGATAGCAGTTTGCAACAATGTCTGGACTGGAAGCCGGACGTTGTAGCCGTGATTGGAGGAATGGTCTGGGAGCGTGCAGAAGCACCCGATATTCGAGCGTTTCTTCATGCTAGTCGTTCAAGTGGAGCGACAATTGCCGGTATCTGTGGAGGAACGCTGGCACTCGCCAGGGCCAGCCTTCTCGACACCGTTCCTCATACATCGAACAGCGCTGACTTCCTGCAACAGAATGCCGTGGGTTATAAGGGGGGCACGCTTTATCGAAGCAGTCCAGTGGCTGTGGTTGCAGACCGCATCATAACTGCTCCAGGCCCTGCACCCGTTAGCTTCACCTGCGCAGTGTTCGAAGCTGCCGGGCTATCTTGCGAGACCACTTCTCAATTCAGATCAATGTTGGCAGCGGAACATCGGTGACTGCGTCGTCCTACAAAACAGCCGGTTAGGTGATGTGTTCGAGTCGCCGCCCATGGACGATTTTTGCCTATTGTGAACGACTGAAATCGCCATTCAATGAACCGGATTCCGAGAACGTTATCCAGGAATACTGGAAGGATTTAGGCTCGACTTGATGGCTCCGCCGCCGATAGCTGCCCAGATCAGCGCTGTGGCAATAAGTACAATGTTCGAGCACCTGAATCTGTTCAATACTCACACCGCTCGCCACCAAGTGGCGCAGCGCATATTTTCGTAGATCAAACCAGGCTTCATTATGTGTGATCTCAGGTTCGACCCAAGGCACACTCGCCGGTGGCACGCGATAGGGGGTCCACGGCGCAGAATCGTTTTGCCAAAGATGGCTGTCGACATGTTCAATACCTTCGACAAACTTCCTGCTCACCTCATAACAACAGGGGCCGATAGATGGGCCTATCGCTATTCTCAATCCCGCAAGAGAAGCACCTTCTTTCTCTAGCCGGCCGATTGAATGACCGAGAATACCTGCTTTCAAACCCTGCCATCCGGCGTGGATTGCCGCTACAAGTGGTTGATCAACCGAAGCAACCAGAACAGGCAAGCAATCGGCAGTAATGACCGCTATCGCACCCTGGACTCCTCTTGAGAATAGTGCATCGGCGACAGGACGTTCATCTCGTCCTTTCCCGTCAGCATCGACGATGTGCGTACCGTGAACCTGAGCACAGTAAAGTGTTCCTTCCGGCAGCGTTAAATTTCCCGAAGTCTCGAAACCGTGGTCCACGCCGGGGATTTCGAGCAGCAACGAAGACAGGTAGGTCATAGAGCAGATCCTATCGACGGCAACCCGGGTACCGGCATATCATCCGTAAGAGGGATGGGTCAAGTTCGCTTAGAACTCTATGTTTCGGATGAGGTGAGCCCACGTTTAACGGCGTCTCAAATTTGCTGAAAAAAGGCAGGGTTACGCAAGCGATCCGGAAAATTGCGGAAGCGATGACTAAATCGCAGGCATTAAAAAACCCCGTAGACGCTAATCTACGGGGTTTCTAAGAGTGGAGGCCGAGGTCGGAATCGAACCGGCGTAGGCGGATTTGCAATCCGCTGCATAACCATTTTGCTACTCGGCCTCAAACGATCAATGCCCTTGTTGCTGACATTCACCGCATACAAACTTGAGTGGGCTACGTGATGCCTGCCTCTACTCTAAACCATTGAATACATTGAAGTTTTTAATGCTTCATTGCGTTCGATGGGCGCCATTATGTACTCATTTGCCTAGGCCTGCAACCCCTTGATTTCAAAAAATATTCTGCCTTGGCATCAAGGGGTTGCGCGTCTGCCCTACTCCTTCACTGTTTGGATTTGGTAGTGCGGGTCGGCCTTGATCTGGGCTTCGGTGAAGGGCAACGGGTGCAGTTTTTTCTCGGAGAAGGCTTGGGTCTGGTCCTTTGAATAAGCGGACGCCGGGTTGCTGGACTCGGAGAATGCCAGGACGCCGACTGCGTTGGGGCCTTTGTCGTCGAAGCTGACGATTTGCAGGTAGCTGGTGCCGCTGACGACTTCGCGTTTGCCGTCGGCGCGGGGCACGGTTTGCATGGCGTTGTAGATGCCCACTTCTTGCGGGCCGCCGTGGATGGGGGTTTGGCCGGAGACTTGGATATCGCCCCAGCGGGTCTGCCCCAGTTTGCTGACCTCAGCGCTGGAGGCCAGCATGGCTTCCAGCAGGGCCTTGGCGACAGGGGCGCGGTCAATGGCGAGGCCGCTTGGGGTGGTCAGTGGATGGGCCGGGTCGAAGGCCACGCGCCAGGCATCGGGGATTTGCTGCAGGTGTTGCATCAGGTTAATGAAGTGCACTAGGCCCACGCCGCTGTCGAGGTTGGCGCGCTGGTCCCAGTTTTTCAGGCTGGTGCACAGCGGTTGCAGTGCAGCGGCATCGGCCCCGAGGTTTTTGGCGCAGAACGCCAGCAGGTCGGGCATGACTTGGCCCGCCAGGTACACCTCGTTGTCCATGACCATGTCTTGCAGATCAGTGACGGTGATCGGCTGCTGCTCAAGGGTTTGCAGGCGCTGGAGCGCGAAGCGCGCGCGCGGGCCGAGGCCGATGTTGTCCTGGCTGATCACCGGCGAGAAGCCTCTCAGCGGCGCCTTGGGGTTGGCCATCCAGGCAGAATCATTGGAGTGCTGCACGTAGTCAGTGCGTTGCAGTTGGGGCAACTGGTCGGCCGGAAAGATACCGGGCTGGGCCGCGCGCGGGTCGATATCCCAGGCGCAGGCGCTGTGGGCGCCGTCAAGCATGATCATTTGCAGGCCGGCCCGTGGGTCGCTGCATGTTGCCAGTTTAGCGGCGCTGACGTTGGGCACCACCGACAGGTTCATGTACAGGCTCTGGCCCTGGTCATCGGCGGCCAGGGTGTTGACCCAGGGGATGCCTTGCAGGGTATGCACCGAGCTTTGCAGTTCCTTGAGGCTGCTGGCGCGGTTCATGGCGTACCACTGTTGCAGCACCCGGTCGTTGCCCAGGTTGGCGTCGCGCAGGCTGAAGGCGTAGTGGCTGTCCCAGTCGAGCTTGCCCGGCCATTGCACCACGGGGCCGAACTGCGAACTGTAGACGTTGTGGGACACGGCCTTGAGGCTGCCGTCAGCTTGCTTGACCTGGACTGTTACGGCCGTTTTTTCCAGTGGGATGGACTTGCCGTCCAGCAGATAACGGGTGGCGTCCTTGGGGTCGAGGGTCAAGCGGTACAGGGTGAAGTGTTTGGAGGTGTCGACGGTGTGGGTCCACGCCACATGCTGGTTGAAACCGATGTTCACCACGGGCAGCCCTGGCAATGCGGCGCCCATCACATCCAGCTGGCCAGGGATGGTCAGGTGCATCTGGTAAAAACGCATGCCGCCCAGCCAAGGAAAATGCGGGTTGGCCAGCAGCATGCCACGGCCATTGAATGAGCGGTCACGGCCCACGGCGACGGCATTGCTGCCTCGGTCCAGCGTGAAGCGTTGCTGGTTGGCCGCGGCCAGTGCAAAGCCTTTGGCGTCGGATTGGACATCGGCGGTGGCTTGGGGTGGTGTTGCCCCGACCAGGGCTTCGGCGAATTGGCCGACGCCCCCTTCCACCAATAGCCTGCGGGTCAACTTGACCAGGTCTTGCACTACCAAGGGCCGTACCCACGCGGCCTGGCAATGCGCGGGTGCGCCCTGCTCCTTGAGGTAACGGTTGTAGCCGGCCACGTACCCTTCGAGGCGCTGTTGCATCTGCGGGGTCTGCGCTTTCCAGAATGCCGCCACGGCCTCGGGGGTATTCAACCAATTGAAGAACACATCGCTGGCGAGGTTGTTGCGCTCTTGCAGGGTCGCTTGGTCCGGCCCGAAAAACTTGGCGCGCTCGCCATTGACCGTGACCACTTCATTGGCCAGCAAGCACAGGTTGTCCTGGGCATAGGCGTACCCCATACCCACCCCCAGGCCACGCTCGTCAAAGGCGCGAATATGCGGCACGCCATAACTGGTACGCCGGATATCCACCGACGCCTGCGTTACCTGTTCCCGTGCCGATACGGCCAGGCTCAACCCCAGCAACAGCCCTGCCACGCCCACTCTGGACAACCCGTAGGAAATAATCACGCCGACTCCACAGTCAAATTGAACACCCTCACAAGGGATGGTTACCCCACCGTAAGAACGCAAATCGACCGGAATAATTTAGCCGCACAAGGCTGTATATCGTCAGCGCTTGAAAGGTGACAAATCTGATACCGACAAATTTTCTACATTCATCGTTTCATGATTTGCCTCACTCGTTCGTCTTATTACTCAAGAGCACCATCTTTTCCTGATCAGGCTCTGAAAAGAAAAGGAGTTTTTGCATGTATAACCCGCAAGTGCCCACGGATGGACATTCAAAGGCCACCGATACTCACTTTGGCAACGATACACAGGCGTTCGGCAACGCGCCCGAACAGCAAGGCAACCAGCGCATACGCCACTTACTCAAGTGTTTCGGTTTGCGCACCAGCCTGATTCGACTGAAGGTCATCGACGCCCTCCTCACCGCTGCCGCCAACCAGCGCACCCTCGGGGTACGCGGCGTGCACAGCCACCTGCTGGAGCTGGGCATTCCGTTGTCGTTTCTCAGCGTGCGCGAGGTACTCAAGCGTCTGTGCAGCGAGGGTGTGATCACCCTGAACGCCGACAAGAGCTACAGCCTCCATGAAGAGGCTGCCAAGGTACTCGAAGGTCGTGCCTGACTGACACGCGTCAGAAGTTAGGCTTGACCTTGCGGCGCATGATGCCGTTGATCACCACGACGACCACGGCGATCGCGATGGCCAGGTACTGGAAGGTTTTCTCGCTGATCACGCCAGTGTTCTGCAGATAAGACAGGCCGAACATCGCGCCCAGTACAGCCAGGGCAATCAGAAGCGAGTATTTCAAGCGTTGCTTTTGGGTCATGACGAATTCCTGGACCTGAAGGATGTATCCACTGTGTATCGCCGCGCATGCCAAGCACATACCCAACTACGGGGATGGCACGGCGTCGGCGGGGTCTTATGTTACAGGCGATGAACAGATTTGGCTTGTCCTACGCCTGACAGACCTTTGAAGCCCCTTGGAGAATTGTGAAATGCTTCGACGACTCATCCTGCTGGTTCCCTTGATGATCATGCTGAGCCTGGGCGGTTGTTTCTTCTTCCCGCGCGGCGGTGGCTGGCATGATCGCCACGATGATGGCGGCCGAGTTTACGAACGTCGCTGATCCCCTCGGGAGTACTCCGCCCTAACGAGCTGCCCCTGCGTGCTCACTGTGTGCAGCAAGCCCACTTTCCCCGTGTTGCTGCACCGACGCGTTACATATTCGTTAATAACATTTCCCCGGGCGCCTTCGGAACCTTCCGACGCTCTCATCCCAATCATTCGAGGCCCAAACAAGGAAGAATCATCCCTCGGATTATCATCAGGACGCGTGGGCCAATGCCATTGGAATAACTCACTTGATTTCAGGTATCGCCCACCATCGCCTGCGCCGAAACGTCTCCAGCGATGAAATCGCCGCTCCTGCCCACACCCGTCCGATGCCAGGGACGGTCCAGACGATAGCCGTTCCGGACGTGGATGCGATCACGCCGGTCAGTGCGATTCGTTCTGACCTGATCAAGGGCCTTCAAATAACTGATCAACGCTTGTTGCTCAATCAATACCAACAACTCAACCAGGACATCCAGGCACTGCTGCTGCGCCAGCCGACGCTCAGCAGTGTTATCGAGCAGCAATTGAATCGCAGCTTCGGTACTACACCGCCTGTAGACGCCTCGTCACTGTATGTGCATCGCTATCACACTGATGAACACGGCCAACGCACATTAATCTCGGTGCAGAGCATCACCGAAGCCCTGTTCAACGCACTGCGCCAGCTCAAGGCACCTCCCGGCGCCCAGGCCTCGACCAGTACTGCCAGCACGGAAGTCGGCTTCTACACCAGCGCCTCGCCAAGCGAAAGCAGCCAGCAATTGCACGCTCGCGACACCCTCCTTTCGATTGCACAAACCATCGAAAAAGAACTGCCCCTGAGCCTTTCCCGATTCTGGACCGAGCCACGCACGGGCGAACCCAACCCCGAGTCACCCCAGAACGAATTGCTCAGTATCCACCGAGAGATGCTGTCCACCCTCGCCGCCTTGGGCGTGGAAGACGGTGCGTTAACGCCCGCCGCCAAATCATTGATCGACAAGGCGCTTGAGTATCCAACCCTGCAGGCTCGGGAAAGCGCGATGAGGGATGGCGAAAGGCCCGGTGTCTACCCGCTCAAATTGGATACCCCAAGCCCAGAGGGAAGCCTGCTGGCAGGGGCCTTCCTGATCACCAGCAGCGATGGATCGTCGGCGACACGCCCATTCAGTAGCGCACAGACAGACCGCACCTTACTTCCTGGCCAACAGCAAGGCCTGACGGTGCTCTACACACCTCGCGATGGCTACGAAACCTTCGACAGCCCGGCCAAGGCACTTGCGACCTTGCGTCAACGCATTAATGACGACCCCGAAGCCGCAGCGCAGCTACTGCAGAGTTTGCCGGTGGAGGTTCAAAACGGCTTGAAGGATGACTGGAAAAACCACTTGAGCCAGGACCTCTCCCCAGTGACCGGCGACGTCATTGCCACAGGCGTGCCGCAGTTGCTGGAGCGCCAGCGGCATCAGGTGAGTAACGCACTGCAAGCGTTGTATGAGTCGAACAACGTTGAGCCGACGCTTGTCGACCCGTGGGGGCATCTTCTGACTGAGACGGGCCTGCCTGAGGCTGCCGACCTGGGACCGCATTTCGACGGCAACAGCGCCCTGTTGGCGCGTGCGCAATGGCTGGACGAGCGCGCGAACAGCATCGACGCGCGCCAGGTATTGGATCAACGCCTGGGTGATCAGAAAAACTGGCGATACCTTGCGCAAAAACTCAACGAGTCTGCCCAGGCCTTGCCGCAAAGCCCAACAGAACGTGAGGTGTCGGCCCTGCTGAAAAATACGCCGATGAATATCGCGCCAGACTCAGCCCATTACCAAGCCTACATACGGACACCTGGCATGTCCGTAAGCCTCGAAGCCTTCCTGCTTGAAAACGGCGTGCCATTGCCCAAGACCGTGGTCGACTTGCTGGCCTTGGCGCAAAGCGCAAAAGCACGCGCACAGCAACACCCCTTGGGCAACTTCGCAGGGGGCCTGTCCTGGCCGATCCCCTTGGATGTCAGCCAACAAGACACGCTGCGCACGGCCGCCGTCGAACATGCCAACAGCGATCCCGACTTACCGCAGGGGAATCCCAAGCGCGGCGTACTGGAACATCTGGGTAGAAACCTGAGTTTCTCCGAGCAGGCACTGGCGGACCCGGTCAAGGTGCTCGAAACCCTGATCAGCTCCAAGGATGGCCAGGCTCTCGGCCAAGCCATGCAAACCAAAATGAATGGTATCGCCACCGACACCAGCGCAAACGACTATGCCCTGGCGGCGATCCAATTGATGCTGGACCCCGAGTCGTTGACGGCGCCTGTGCGAAACCATGTGGCGGGTTTCGACCTGGCGCAGAAAAGTCATTGGGGCAAACCGCTTTCGACTATCACCAACAGCCTGCGCCAACACTTGATTGACACGGGGCGCGAATCCCCTGAGCTCGCTGGCGCGGCCGCACATCTGTTACTCAGACGCACTGCGCCGCAATTGCTGGTCAAGGACATTCCTGATTCGGTAGTTTACGGCAGCGCCGCGTGGGCGAACCTTTGCATTGCAGTAGCCGCCATTGAAGCCAAGACTCCAGGCCGCGTGGCCGCCCTGTCTTATGCCGAAGTGATGATCACCGCCGACACTGCTGGCGCCGTGCCCGCCTCTGCGCAAGCCGCAGTGATGTTGGATTGGGCTGTGGCCAATGACATTCTTCCAGCGAAAGACGATGCCCTGTATCAGCCAGCCGACCTGGAAAAAGCCCAGGCGCTGTTCAAAGCACAACTCGATACGCTGATAGAAGCCTCATCGCTCATCGGTGGGAGTTTTCCAAGCCGTAAACACATGGCGCTGGACCTGCTCGTGAAGACATTCGGCCCCGGCATGGACTTCGAGCTCAAGATGTTCTCCAGATACAATGGCGATACGCCCAGCGCGCCGCGCTCACTGGTGGAAATCGTCATGGAAGAACGGGTCATGGAGGGTCGCTGGGTACTCACGAAAGAAAATACCGGCGTGGACCTTGATGCCGTTATTGCCTTCACCCACAGCGCGCCATTCAATATTCAACGAGCGTTTGAGGATGCCTTTTCTACCGCCTTGGACAATCATAAGACCGTTAAAAAAACAGCTCTCCTCAACGCGCTCAGCAACCTGCTGCCCGAAGACAGAAAAAACTTGACCCAGGGCAAGCTCAATTATTTTCAAGAAAAAAGTTACAAGGTGGGCATGATCCCTTTCGAAGGTGACACCTTGTTTCACACCAGCCCTACGGTACTGGTCACCGCGCAAAAAAATGGACAAACCACCACCTATGAGTTCGATACGGTAAACGGCGTTATCCGAAGCCGGGGCAACCGAAAAACACCGGCGGCCCCTGTCAAGTTCTCCAACGAGATAATCAGGGAAGAGCCATTTTATCCGGACAGAGACAACGTCAAGATCGTTGACAGCGGGCAATCGATTCTCGCAAGTATCCCGGCCAACCCTGTGCCGATTTCATGGTTTGACCTGGGTGATTTGAAGGAAAGCAAGCTGGATCGCGAACAGCCCTCCACGGCACCCCAGCCGTATATGTTCCTGAACCCACGCACTCACCATATCGCCGACTCCGTGCTCAAGGCGTTGGACCTGGACAATCCCGCCATCAAGAAAGCCGCTGCGGGGACCACGACCTTTGAGCGTAATCATGAAAAGCTGACGAACTTCAAAGAGTTTTTGCTCGACCTTATTCCCTTCCGTTCCGCAATCGTCAATTTCATGGACGGCAACTACGGCGAGGGGATCACTGACGTCACCCTGGATATTTTCGGTTTGGTCACCGCCGGCATCGGCTTGGCGGCCAAACTCGGAAAAGTACTGGGTACGGCTGGGTCAGCAGTGAGCAAGGCGCTCAAGGCAACGAAAATCATGGTGCCAGCCCTGCTCAAGGAGTTGAACCCGTTAAACGGCGTGGGTGATCTGCTAAAGGGCTCGGGTAAATTCATTTACGAAAGCGTTGAAGCGATAGCTGGTGCGGTGCCATCCCTGAAGGGAAGCGCAAGCCACGAAGCGCTGATCAGCGCCGCAAGCCGCTACGAGGCAGCGGCAACCGGGACCTTCAAGGTGGGCAACCAGCGGGTTCATGGCTCTGCCGTCAAACACAACGGTAAATGGTACCCCTACGATGTGCATAAGCAGGAGGCTTACGGTGCGCCTCAAGCTTTTGATCCTGCACATACGCTGATGCCACCCTCACCCCATGCTGACTTTTCCCCTCGGGGGCACATGAACGCTCGGCAAAACACGCGATTTCAACCCTACAAAAGACCCACCCCAAAAGCGCCGAACATCAATGGACACACGCCGACGATCGTAAACAAAACCGATCATCTGGACGCCATCAAAGACGAATACGTAAAACATATTAAAGGCGCCCCCAACGAAGGCCACTTCACACCCAGCCGAAGGCAACCGACACAAGAGCGGTTCAACGCAGAAATGGAAGCTTTCCATCAAAAACTGGACCCGTTGAACCCACAAAATCGCCCCATAATTCCAGAAACGAAACCTTACGAGACAGTGCCCGACCTGATCGAAAAAGCCTTGGACAATTCCGACGTGGTGGTATTCGGCGAGAGTCACCAGCATTTGGCCATGTTCCGCGAAATTGACGCAAGCATCGACCTGTTCAAGCGCAAAAATGTAAAGGTGGTCGGCATTGAAGGTGTCGTCTATGACAACAATGGACTACTCAAGGACGATGGCATGGGCCATACCGGCCACGGTTTGCGACCCGCCCACCCTCAATTCAATCTGCAGACACTGATCAGAAAATTCAAGGATGCCGGAATAGAAGTCGTGCCCCTTGACCACTTTTATCTGACACGCCACCGGCATGACCGTAAGGCCTACACGACGCTAAGCGAAACCGAACGAAACCTGAAAAGACTCAAAGAGTTCAACTACTACGCCGCACGCGTCATTGAACAACACAAGCATAAGGGTAAAGTGATCGCCTTGGTGGGCCGCCAGCACATCAACTCCACTCAAGGCGTCACCGGCTTGGCTGAGGCGACCGGAGGCATTGGCATCGGTGTTTACGAACGAACAGGCATGAAGGTGGGCTACGGCACGAACTCCACGGATGCCAAACCGGGCCCGCTGGGTACCCTGAACGCTGACAACGATCTGGCGGGAGATCTGCAAATCTTTTCGCCAGCAACCTGATAACACGCTAAATAGTTGCCTGCGTAGCACGCAGGCAACGTTCGAGCCCATCAGCCGCCATGCACCCACCGCTGGTGCAACCAACGCGCTAACGCATCCAGCGCAAACCCCAGCACCCCAATCACCACCACCATCGCCATCAACTCCGAATACGCCAGGCGATCACGCGTATCGAGGATGTAATACCCCAGTCCCGCACTGACCCCAAGCATTTCGCAGGGCACCAGTACGATCCACAGGATGCCGATGGCCAGGCGCACGCCGGTCAGCACATGGCCGACGACGCCAGGAATGATCACCCGACGCAATGTCTCCCAACGCGTCGCGCTCAAGCTCTTGCTCAACTGCAACCAGCGCGGGTCGAGCTGACGCACGCCCGCTGCGGTGTTGAGCATGATCGGCCAGACAGCGGCAAAGGCCAGAAGGAAGTAGATAGGCTGATCGCCCACACCCATCAGCATCACCACGATCGGCATCCAGGACAGTGGTGAAATCATCCGCAGAAACTGGAACGCCGGCGTGGTCGCCGCCTCTAGGTTACGCGAACTGCCCACCAGCAACCCGAGGGGTACGCCTACCAACAACGCGATAAACAGCCCGACGAAAATACGCTTCAGGCTCACGGCGATATGCAGGTACAACTCACCCCGCCCGAGCAATTCCCACAAGCTGCTGGCGGTGGCCTCCAGGGAAAAGCGCGCCGATAGGCCATCAGCCTCGCCGAACACGTTCACGCCCAGCCACCACAGCACCAACAAACCCGCCAAGCCAATCAGCCCCAGCCACCAGCCGGGGATTCTGCTGTTGTTCAAACGCCGATCTCCTCGTGCCGCTCATAACCATCCGGCAAACCGAAGGTCTGCATGCCACCCACGGCTTCGATCGCGTTGCGCACGAAGCGGTCGTCCACCAGGTCCTTGGCCACGAAGGCAGGGTCCAGGCCTGCGAGAAACTTCTTGTCGCCTTCGATCAAGGTGTCCTTCAAGCGCCGCACCAGTTCTTCGGTGTAGCTGGGGAACGGGTACGGTTGGAAGTCGATGCGGTGCTCGTCCCAGTTGGCGTGCTGGATCGCGCCGTCGGCCACGTAGGAGGCGCGGTCGCTGGCCGCCGGCGCCAGGACTTTGCTCAACACCGGCTCGGCATGGGGCGTGTAACGGTTCGGGCCATCCTTGGACAGCAGCTTCACTGCCTCTTCACGGTTGTCGCGGGTCCACACCTGGGCCTTGACGATGGCGTTCACCACCTTCTGCGACCACTCCGGACGGTTGGCCAGGTCGTGCTCGTGCATGAACACCACGCAGCAGGCATGGTTTCGCCACACGTCACCCGTGAAGCGTTGCACGCGACCGACCTTGAGGTTTTCTGCCAAGGCATTGAACGGCTCGGCGACGATGTAGCCGTCGATGCGTTTGCTCGCCAAAGCCGGAGGCATGTCCGAGGGCGGCAACACGATCAGGTTGACCTCATTGGCAGCAATCGAACTGCCGGTGGCACGGGTGACCGGCGTGAGGCCGTTATCGCGGAACAGTTGCTGCACCACCACGTTATGGATCGAGTACCAGAACGGAATCGCCACCGACTTACCGCCCAGTTGCTTCACGTCGGTAATGCCTGGGGATACGGTCAAGCCCGAACCGCCCACATGGTTCCATGCCACGACTTTGGCCGGGACCTTACTGCCGTAGCGCGCCCATACGGTCATTGGCGACAGCAGGTGTATCACGTTGACCTGGCCGGAGATAAACGCCTCGATCACCTGGGCCCAGCTACGCAACAACACCGGGCGCTCGGCCTTGATGCCTTCGGCTTCGAACAGGCCGTTGTTGTGGGCAACCAGCAGTGGCGTGGCGTCAGTGATGGGCAAGTAGCCGATGCGGACCGGCGCGTCGGGCTCATTGGCGGCGCGCGCCTCCAGGCTGCTCAACAGGGGCAAGGCGCCCGCGGCACTGAGCACGGCAGAGAGCTTGAGAAAGTCACGGCGCGAGTGGGTCAGGTCATCCAGACACATGGGTAAACTCCTGTTGTTCAAGGGGGTTGGGTTGAGGGCGGCTCGCCTGCCGTAAGGTTTTCAAAATCTCGATACGCAGCGCGCCAATGGCCTCGACCTGCTCTTCCCGAGGGTGCGGCAGGTCGATAGCCCACTCGCCCAACGTCCGCGCCGGGCGGTTACCCAGTAGCAGGATGCGGTCCGACAGCAACAGCGCTTCGTCGATGTCGTGGGTGATCAATACGGCCGCCGAGCCTTGCTCACGATTGACCTTGAGCAACAGGTGCTGCATATCGGCGCGAGTCACTTCATCGAGCGCGCCGAAGGGCTCGTCGAGCAGTAACACTTGTGGCTGACGCGCCAGGCAGCGGGCCAGTGCCGTGCGCTGTGCCATGCCACCGGACAATTGCGCCGGGAACTGCTGACGCGCAGGCTCCAGCCCCACCGCTGCAATGGCGTGGTCAACACGACGGCGGCGTTCTTCACCACTCAAGTGCGGTTGGCGAGCGAAATCCAGGCCGAAGGCAACGTTTTTTTCCAGGGTCAGCCAAGGCAACAGGCTCGGGTCTTGAAAAGCCACCACCACGCGCGGATGCGGGCCGCTCAACGGCTCGCCCAATACCTGCACGCGGCCAGCCTGAGGTGCCTGCAAGCCGGCTAGCACGCGCAGCAGGCTGGATTTGCCCACGCCGCTCGGGCCCAGGATCGACACCACTTCACCCGGTTGCAAGTGCAAGTCGAAGCCTTGCAACACCGGCCCGCTGCCATACCCCAGGCAAATGCCCTGGGCCGTCAATACCGCCTGGCTCATAGATTGGCCTGGCGGTGTAGCTCGGTACGCAGTTGCACCAGGCTGGGCGTTACGATCGGTACAAAGGCCGACTCCCGCCAGCGCCGGGCAAAGCCGCTGCCGTGGGCGGTCAGGTAGGCCTTGCCACCGCTGGCTTGCAGTTCAAGCTGCACAGCGCTGGCGGCGGTTTCGGCCAGCGCGATACGCAGCTTGAACAGCGGTATCGGCTCGGCGGTAAAGCGCCCGGCCAACAGCCCGCTTTTAAGCTCGCTGACCAGATGATCCAGGGTCACGCGCAGGGCTTCCAACTCGTCGCGCAACACGGTGCGACTGGCGCCCAAATGGTGGGCTACTTCAGCCAGGGAACGCCGCGCCAAACCAATCGACATGCCGCACTGCAAGCCTAGAAACGCCGGGCGTACCGCCGGTAAAAACTTGCGCGCATCCTCGTGCAGCAACCATTCGCGACTCAGCTCCACGCCTTCCAGGCCAAGCGCTGCGGTGTTGCTCGATTGCAGCCCGAGCAGCTCCAGGTCGCGGGAGCGCTGCAACCCGGCCACCGAATCCGGAATCGCCAGGATAAATGGCGCGCCGCCCCCTGCATGCTCGATGGCCGCCGCAGCGACAAAGCCATTCTTGCGCAAGTTGGTCACCCAGTGCAGGCGACCGTTGAGGGTCCAACCGTGGTCGTTGGGCTCGGCGCTGATCTGCAACGACTCGATACCCGACAGAAACTTCATCGCATTCGACAGCCCGGTGGCCCCAGCCAACTTGCCGCTGAGCAGGTCAGGCATCAGTTGCTCGCGCAGACGCTGATTGGGACTCTGCAGCAAGTACTCGATAAACGAGCGCTGGCCCCAGCACACAAACGCCGCCGCCAGGGAATGGCTGGCTACATTGGCGATGGCCTCGACCGCACCCGCCACGTCACCGCCCAGGCCGCCCAACTGGGTGGGTACACCGATTTTCAGAATATTGGCTTCTGCCAGCCGCGGCAGCACTTCCTGTGGATCGCAACTGCCCACGTCCAGGGCCTGCGCTTGAACATCGAGCCAACGGCTCAAGATTGGGTCAAGCATTCATGTTTCTCCTTTTACAGCGGGTGGGCCAACGCCAAATCAGTTGGCCGGTTTTTCCCAACGGTATTGCGCCAGCTCCGGGTTCAGCGGGGTACGGGCAAACACGTTGGCGAAGTTGCACAGGGTTGCCAGGCTGACCCCCAGGATGACTTCCAGCGCGTGGCCGTCGGTGTAGCCGGCGGCGCGGAACGCCTCAAAGCCCGCGTCACTCACATCCCCACGGGTGGCGATCACCTCACGCGTAAAGGCGGCGAGTGTCTCATAGCGTGCGTCAGGCAACTCACCCCGGCGGCGCAAGGCCTCGATCACCTCCTCGGGCAGCTTCGCTTTGTTGCGGGCAACCGCGGTGTGGCCAGCGACACAGAAATCACAACCGTGGCTGGTGGCGGCAATCAATTGCACCACTTCACGGTCGGCCAGGCTCAGTTCTGCCTTGGCATTCAAGCCGGAGACGGTGATGTAGGTTTCCAGCGCGGCCGGTGCGTTGGCCAGTACGCCCAGCAGGTTAGGAATAAAACCCGAGGCTTTGAGCGCGTTTTCCAGGAAGGGTTTGGCGGCTTCCGGTGCGGTTTCAGGCGTGAGCAACGGTACACGGGACATGAAGTGGACTCCTGTTGGGTTTCAATGCCCCAGTCTGTTGGTTCTAAAAAAAGCGCTCAATAGGCTAAAGTAGCGATTACTTGCTCTTGAGTCTTTCCATTAGATGAATTCGTCCGATGTACTTGTCGATTGGTTATTAGATAGCCTCGAACTCAACACCAGTTTGTTTCACGTCGGCCGTTATTGCGGTGACTGGCACGCGAGCACCCACGGCCTGGCACAGGCAAGCTTCCATTTGATTGTGCAAGGCGAATGCTGGCTGCATATCGACGGCGATCCAATGCCCCACCACCTGAATAATGGTGACGCGGTGTTTCTGCTGCGTGACTTTGCTTTTCGCCTGTCCGGCCAAGCCACGGCAGCCGGTGCCCAGGAGTGCCCACGCCGTGCGATGCTGCCCCTCGACAACACGGCCACCGACGGTGTGGGATTAGTCTGCGGTTTCTTTCACTTTCAATCCGGCTTGTCGACACTGATCGTCGACACCCTGCCCAGCTGGATCATCCTGCGCGCCGGCGACCCGTCGCTGACGGCCGCACGCAGCCTGTTCGAGTTGATCCTGCACGAATGCGCACGCACGCCAGCGCCCTCTTCCGCGCTGCTGGAGCGCCTGTGCCACCTGCTGTTCTTGTATGTATTGCGCCAGCAAGTACTCGACAACACCGAGCTTGGCGGCTTGGCGGCGCTGGGCCGGGCACCGGCGTTTGCGCATTTGCTGGAACAATTGATCGCCCGCCCGGCCGAGCCCTGGAGCCTGGAAAGCATGGCGGCCTGTACCGGGTTGTCGCGCTCGGCGTTTTTCAAGCGCTTCAGCGAATTGTGCGGGCAGTCACCCGGGCAAGTACTGCTGATGATCCGCATGCGCCACGCCTGTGGGTTGCTCAAGGCGGACCAGACCGTGGCCGAGGTTTCGCTGGCAGCCGGGTATCAATCGGTGGCGGCGTTTACCCGAGCCTTTCATAAAGTTACCGGGCAACAGCCTGGCGCCTATCGCAGGGCGCAAGCCTAGCCTTGTAAACCGGTGCCGGGCCGGGCGCACAACTGCACCAGCCAATCGACGAACACCCGCACCCGCTGCGACAATTGCCGATGGGGCGGGTACAACGCAGTCAGCGCCATCTTCGGCACGGCCACATCAGGGAGCACCTGCACCAGGGTGCCCTCGGCCAGTTGGCGCAGGGCGTGATAACGAGGTGCCTGGATCAGCCCGTAGCCGGCTTCGCACGCAGCGAAGTAACCCGCGGAGCTGTTCACGGCAACCACTTTCGGCAGGTTGATCGGATGCAACTCGCTGCCCAGCAGAAATTCCAGGCCAAACCGTTTACCGCTGGCACGGGAAACATACTCGACCATTTGGTGACCCGCCAACTGCTCCAGGCAGGTGGGCGTGCCCATGCGTTCAAGGTACGCGGGGCTGGCCAGCGTCAGTTGTTCCATCATCGCCAAGGGCCGCGCCACCAGCGATTCGTCCAAGGCCGGACCGCCCCGCAACACACAATCGACGCCTTCGCGAATCAAATCCACTGGCCGATCATTGAGGCCGATCTCCAACTCGATCTGTGGGTACAACGCGGTAAACGTTGGCAAAGCCGGAATGACAATCAAGCTCCCAATGCCTGAGGGCATATCGATGCTCAAGATGCCCCGAGGGTTCTGGCGCCGCGTGGAGAACACCGCCTCGGTTTCCTCAAGATCGGTCAGCAACTGCACGCAACGTTGATAGTACGCCGCGCCATCCAGGGTCGGGCTGACGTGGCGCGTGGTGCGCTGCAGCAGTTGCACGCCGAGATGGGCCTCCAGTTGCTTGATCAGAATTGTCACGGAGGCGCGTGGCAATTGCAGGCTGTCGGCGGCCTTGGCAAACCCGCCCAACTCGACAATCCGAGTGAACACGCGCATGGCGTTAAAACGATCCAAGAGAATGCTCCTGTGGGAGATTGTTTAGATATTACGAACAGTGATAGCATTTTTAGCGGGTTTATCTGCATTTTTTCAAGGGTAACAATGGGCTCCTCATCACCAGGAGCTTCCCTATGCACACTCGACAACTCGGTAAAAACGGCCCGCATGTATCTGCCATTGGCCTTGGCTGCATGGGCATGACCGACTTCTACACGCCCGGCAGCGATACCACCGAAGCCACCGCAACCTTGCACCGCGCCCTAGAGCTGGGCGTCAATTTTCTAGATACCGCGGACATGTACGGCCCGCACACCAATGAGCAACTGATCGGCAAGGCTATTGCCGGCAAGCGCGACCAGGTGTTCCTGGCCAGTAAATTCGGGATTGTGCGCGACCCTGCCAACCCCATAGTGCGCGGGGTGAATGGCCGGCCCGAGTATATCCGCAACGCCATCGACGGCACCTTGCAACGCCTGGGGGTGGATACGCTGGACCTGTACTACCAGCACCGTATCGACCCCGACGTGGCCATCGAAGAAACCGTGGGTGCCATGGCCGACCTGGTAAAACAGGGCAAGGTGCGCTATCTGGGCCTGAGCGAGGCGTCCGCCGCTACTCTGGAACGGGCGCATAAGGTCCATCCCATCAGCGCCCTGCAAAGTGAATATTCGCTATGGAGCCGCGACCAGCAAGACAATGGCTGCCTCGCGGCCTGCCAGCGCCTGGGCATCGCGTTTGTGCCGTACAGCCCACTGGGCCGAGGCTTTCTCACCGGCGCCTTGAAGAGCCCGGATGATTTCGGCGCCGATGATTACCGACGCTTCAGCCCGCGCTTTCAGGGTGAGAACTTTGCGAAAAACCTGCGGCTGGTAGAACAGGTCAAGACGCTGGCGGCAGACAAAGGTGTGACGGCCGGGCAACTGGCGCTGGCCTGGGTCTTGGCTCAAGGCGATTACATCATCCCGATTCCCGGCACCAAGCGGCGCACCTATCTGCAAGAGAATGTGGAGGCGCTGTCGATTTCTCTCAGCGCGGACGAACTGGCTGCGCTGGATGCGATCTTCCCTGCCGATGCAACCGCAGGCCTGCGTTACCCCAAGGACGTGCTGGCCATGCTGGATATCTAGTGCCTGCTGGGAGCCCTTGTCCGGGCCGTTCTCAGCGGGATTGACGAACGGCCTGCCGACGCCCGTGCAAAGCGCGGGCGTCAGACTATCCTCACAGCTCCTAGTGTAAAAACCGCCACACAGGAGGTGTGTCATGCACGCGACTGAGCATTCGGTCCGCTTGGAGCAGATCAGTCAGGAACGCTTCATCCACACGCCGATCGAGGCGGTTTATGACTATGTGACCCAGCCCGACCGCTGGCACGAGTGGCACCCCACTTCCCTTAGCGCCGACACCGGCAACACCGGCTCATTGCCGATCGGCACGCGCTTTACCGAAATCATCGACCTGCTGGGCATACGCGTCCCCATGAGTTACCGCGTACAAATCGCCCGCCGCCCCAGCGAGTTCAAAACCGTGTTCACCTCCTTGCCGGTTGATGGTTCCATTCATTACTACTTGCGCGCTCATCAGGGCGGCACGCTGTTCAAGCGGGTGCTGACTTATGAAACCGAACTGCAACTGGCGTCTTTGCACGAGCGCATGGTCGCGTTGTCGGCGATTGCGTTGGACCGGCTCAAGCAGCGACTGGAAAACCAGCGCTTCGTATAATTTAGAAACATTACAACGGCGTCACATTGCAAACATACCCGCAAAAGCAGGGAGAATGCCCGGCTTATCGCCGCGCCTTCAGTGAGACCCACGATGAAAACCCCATTGCGACTGGCCCTGCTCAGTGCCTTGTTCACCACTACCTTGGCCCAGGCCGCCGAGTTGATCCCCATCGACGTCCACCGCGACGCCAACTGCGGCTGCTGCAAAAAGTGGATCAGCCACTTGGAGAGCAACGGTTTCAAGGTCAACGACCACGTTGAAGCCGACATGAGCGCGGTGAAACAGCGTCTGGGCGTCGCGCCACGGCTTGGCTCCTGCCACACCGCGGTCATCGACGGCAAATTCGTCGAAGGCCACGTACCCGCCGAGCAGGTCCTGGCCTTGCGCAAACGCGACGACCTGCTGGGCCTTGCCGCACCGGGTATGCCCTTAGGCTCACCAGGCATGGAAGTGGACGGACGCAGCGAGGCCTATCAAATCATTGGCCTGACCCGAGACGGCAACGATGTGGTGGTAGCGGACTACCCGGCTCACTGACCGGTGTTGATGGGTTACCTGGGGCTGTTCGTCGCGGCATTTGGCGCCGCGACGTTATTGCCCCTGCAATCGGAAGCCGTGTTGGTAGGCCTGCTGCTCAGCGGGCATTACAACCTTTGGCTGCTGCTGGGCATCGCGACTTTGGGTAACGTGCTGGGCTCGCTGGTCAATTGGCTGCTGGGGCGCTCGGTGGAACGCTTCAAGGAACGGCGCTGGTTCCCGGTCAGCACCAGGCAGCTGGACAAGGCTCGCAGCCATTACGCGCGCTGGGGGCATTGGACGTTGCTACTCAGTTGGGTGCCGATTATCGGTGACCCGCTGACGTTGGTGGCTGGGGTGATGCGTGAGCCGTTGTGGCGTTTTCTACTGCTGGTAACCCTGGCGAAAAGCCTGCGGTATGGCGTACTCGCAGCACTGACGTTGCAGTGGGCGTTAATCCCCCGTTAATCGCGAGCAAAGAGCATCCGGGCATCTGTCTCGGAGCCAAAACCCATGCCTTTTATCCGTACATTGTGCGTAGCCGGTTTGTTTTCGGTCAGCGCGGCGCCCGTGTTAGCTGACACCTACGGTCCTGAGTTGCAGGGCTTTGCATACCCCTACCCTTTGAATCATTTTGCCTTCCAATCCCAGGGCAAATCCCTGCAAATGGGCTACATGGACGTCCCCGCCACCGGTACTCCAAACGGTCGCAGCGTGGTGCTGATGCACGGCAAGAACTTCTGCGGCGCCACCTGGGAAGGTTCGATCAAGGCGCTGAGTGACGCCGGTTACCGCGTCATCGCCCCAGACCAGATCGGCTTTTGCACCTCCAGCAAGCCCGACCACTACCAGTACAGCTTCCAGCAACTGGCGACCAACACCCATCAACTGCTGGAAAAGCTCGGCATTCAAAAGGCCACGGTGATCGGCCATTCCACCGGCGGCATGCTCGCCACACGCTATGCGCTGATGTACCCCCAGCAAACCGAACAGTTGGGGCTGGTGAACCCCATTGGGCTGGAAGACTGGAAAGCCCTCGGCGTGCCTTACCAGAGCGTCGACCAGTGGTACCAGCGCGAGCTGAAACTGAGCGCCGACGGTGTACGCAACTATGAGCGAAACACCTATTACGTGGGGCGCTGGAAACCTGAATACGAGCGCTGGGTAGACATGCTCGCCGGCTTGAACAAAGGCCCGGGGCATCTTCAGGTTGCCTGGAACTCGGCGTTGATTTACGACATGATCTTCACCCAACCGGTGTACTACGAGTTCAAGGACTTGCAGGTGCCCGCCCTGCTCCTGATCGGCACCAGCGACACCACCGCCATCGGCAAAGATGTGGCGCCGGCGGCGGTCAAGGCCAAAATTGGTCATTACGAGGTACTGGGCAAGCAGGTGGCCAAGCTGATTCCCCGCGCCACGTTGGTGGAGTTCCCCGGTCTGGGCCATGCACCGCAGATGGAAGAACCTGAGCAGTTTCATAAAGCCCTGTTGCAGGGGCTGAAGGCCCTTTAATTGCCACTTTTCGAGGTCCGCGTGCATGTCGATACAGATCGCAGTGTTGGATGACTGGCAAAACGTGGCCAGTGACGTGGTGGATTGGTCGGCGCTGGACAGCGTGGGCAAGGTGCATTTTCTCCACGACTACCCCGCCGATACCGCCACCATGATCGAGCGCTTGAAAGGGTTCGAGGTGATTTGCCTGATGCGCGAACGCTCAACCTTTGACAAACCCCTGCTGCAAGGGCTGCCCCAGCTCAAATTGCTGGTGACGGGCGGCATGCGCAATGCCGCCATCGACCTTCCCGCAGCCAAGGCCCTGGGCATCCAGGTGTGCGGCACCGACAGCTATAAACACGCAGCTCCGGAACTGACCTGGGCCTTGATCATGGCCTCTACACGTAACCTGCTCGCCGAAGCCAACTCACTGCGTGCGGTCGGATGGCAGGTCGGTCTGGGCGGCGATCTGCATGGCAAGACCTTGGGCATTCTGGGGCTGGGCAGCATTGGCCAGAAAGTCGCAAGGTTCGCCCAGGTCTTTGGTATGCGGGTGATTGCCTGGAGTGAGAACCTCACGCCCGAGCGAGCGGCGGAATCAGGGGTGACCTGGGTCAGCAAGCGCGAGCTGTTTGAGCAGGCGGATATTCTGACCATCCACCTGGTGCTCAGCGAGCGCAGCCGTGGCCTGGTGGATGCGCAAGCGTTGGGCTGGATGAAACCCACCGCGCGGCTGGTGAACACCGCACGCGGGCCGATTGTGGATGAGCAGGCGCTGGTGCAAGCGTTACGCAGCGGTCGTCTGGCCGGGGCGGCGCTGGATGTATATGCCCAGGAACCGCTGCCGGCTGACCATCCGTTTCGCCACTTGCCCAATGTACTGGCGACGCCACACGTGGGGTATGTGAGCGAGCAGAATTACCGGCAGTTCTATCAGCAGATGATCGAAGATATCCAAGCCTGGGCCAAGGGTGTGCCCATTCGCGGGCTCACCTGACGCACCACTTTAGTGCGTTATTTCACCCTGTCTTTTGGTAGGAGCGAGCTTGCTCGCGAAAAACGCCAACGATAACGCGGTCATTCTGGTTTTACTCGGCGGCCTTTGGTTTTTCGCGAGCAAGCTCGCTCCTAAAGAGGCAGCGCGGTATATCGATAAAAGTTTTTTGTCCTACAAAATCGGCTTGAAAACCCAGCAGGCGCTGGGATCTGTCCTAGACTCATGACCGATGGGTCCGTTCCAAAACAAAAACCCCGCAAAAAATCTAAACTTTCGAAACCTGCCGCTGGTCAAGTTTTAGGTAAGGGCGAGCACGCGCGCTTCAGGCCGAATGCCCGCTCATCCAATCTTTTTAAGCCGACGTCGCAACTGGCATACGCCTTGCCAGCTTGTATAGCGCTTGTGTGCCTGGCCGCAGGATGCGGTCACTCGGAGCCAATGGCAGCGGGCCATTAGCCAACCAACAGATGGGAGTGCATTATGATCAGTGCCGCAGTAGATACTCAGGGAGAGCGTTTTAGTCAGCCGGCAGGAGGGCCAAAGTCTTTGGCCGACCTGCCCAACACTGTGCGGCCGGTCGTGAGTCAGAATCCGAATCGAAAGAAAGTCTTGTTTGTCACCTCCGAGTTCGCGGACTTGGTGAAAACCGGTGGCCTGGGCGACGTCTCCGCTGCCCTGCCCCGCGCCATGGCCCACCTGCATGATGTGCGAGTACTGATTCCGGGTTACCCGCAAGTGATGGAAAGCGACAACCCGATTCATATTGTCGGTGAACTGGGCGGCCACGCTGCGTTGCCACCGTGCAAGATCGGGCGCATGGACCTCAAGGACGGCCTGGTCATCTACGTGCTGATCTGCCCCGAACTGTATGAGCGTGAAGGCACGCCCTACGGCGCCAACAACGGTCGCGACTGGCCGGACAACCATATCCGCTTCGCCCGTCTGGGCCTGGCCGCCGCCGACATGGCCGCCAACCTCGCGCAAATCCACTGGTGCCCGGACCTGGTGCATGCCCATGACTGGCCTGCGGGCCTGGCTCCGGCGTACATGCACTGGCGTGGGTCGCGCACGCCAACCCTGTTCACCATTCATAACCTGGCCTACCAGGGCGTGGTCAGCCTGGCCTCGACGCCAGAGCTGGGCATTCCGCCCCATGCCCTGCAACAAGAAGGCATGGAGTTCTACGGCAAGATGTCGTTTCTCAAGGCGGGCATGGCGTATTCCAGCCATATCACCACCGTGAGCGCCACCTACGCCCAGGAGATCACCACCCCGGAATTCGGTTGCGGCCTGGATGGATTCCTCGCCAGCAAGACCCAGCAAGGTCTGCTCAGCGGCATTCCCAACGGTATCGACGAAAGCTGGGAGACGTCCACCGACACGCATCTGATCCACAACTTCAATATCGGCGACTGGGAGGGCAAGGCTATCAACGCCGCCCATGTGCGCGAGTTGTTTGAGCTGCAGCCATCCAGTGGCCCGCTGTTCGCTGTGGTTTCGCGCCTGGTCTACCAGAAAGGCCTGGACCTGACCGAAGCCGTCGCCAGTTTCATCGTCGAAAACGGCGGCCAGATTGCGATCATCGGCCGTGGCGAGCCGGAAGAAGAACAGGCCATGCGCGAATTGGCACTGCGCTTCCCGGGCCAGGTGGGGGTACGTATCGGCTTCAACGAGACCGATGCGCGCCGCATGTTCGCCGGCAGCGATTTCCTGCTGATGCCGTCACGCTATGAACCCTGCGGCCTGAGCCAGATGTATGCGCAGCGCTTCGGCTCGTTGCCGGTGGCGCGTAACACCGGCGGGCTGGCGGACACCATTGAGGATGGCGTCACCGGCTTCCTGTTCAATGAATCCACCGTGCAAAGCTACGAAGAGGCGCTGCGCCGCGCCTTCAAGGTGTTCGCCTTCCCCGGTCTGCTCAACGCCATGCGCAGCCGTGCCATGACCCAGCCGTTCAACTGGTGCCAGGCCGTGGAACCCTACGCCGAACTCTATGAACGACTGGTGGCCAAGGCCTTGGGAAAATCGAACAAGTAACGACTGGAACAACTAAGGGAGGTCTTCATAGATGCCGTTACGGACTCTGGAAACCTGGCCCCACGGCGCAATCATGCTGGACGCGCACCGCACGCGCTTTGCGTTATGGGCGCCAGACGCATTTTATGTCAGCGTTGAATTGGAACAGGGTAAAACCATCGTCATGCTTCCCCAGGCCGGTGGTTGGTTCGAAGTCGAAGTCGCGTGCCCTGCCGGCACGCTTTACCGCTTTAATATCGATGGCGAAAACACGGTGCCCGACCCCGCTTCCAGGGCCCAGGCGCTGGATGTGCATGGGTGGAGCCGAGTAGTCGACCCCCTCGCCTATGAATGGCGCCACAGCCAGTGGCAGGGTCGCCCGTGGCACACGGCGGTGATCTACGAACTCCACGTCGGCGCCATGGGCGGCTACGCTGCCGTCGAGAAACACCTGCCCCGCCTGGCCGAACTAGGCGTCACCGCAATTGAATTGATGCCTTTGGCGCAATTTCCCGGCGAACGCAATTGGGGCTATGACGGCGTGCTGCCCTATGCGCCCCACGCCACCTACGGCACTCCCGAGCAACTCAAGCAACTGATCGACAGTGCCCACGGCCACGGTTTGGCCGTGATCCTCGATGTGGTCTACAACCACTTCGGCCCCGACGGCAATTACCTGGGCCAGTACGCCCAGGGGTTCTTCCAGGAGGACGTGCACACCCCCTGGGGCGCTGGTATTGATTTCGAGCGCCGTGAAGTGCGGGATTTCTTCCTCGATAACGCCCTGATGTGGCTGCTCGAATACCGCTTCGACGGCCTGCGCCTGGATGCCGTGCACGCCATTGACAACCCCGGGTTTCTACAGGAACTGGCACAACGGGTACGCCAGCAGGTGGACGGCGGACGCCACGTGTGGCTGATGCTGGAAAACGAACTGAACCAGGCCAGCCTGTTGCAGCACGATTTCGACGCCCAATGGAATGACGACTTTCATAATGTGCTGCACGTACTGCTCACCGGTGAAACCGACGCTTACTACAGCGATTTTGCCGAGCAGCCCACCGCCAAGCTGGCGCGCTGCCTGGCCGAGGGGTTCATCTACCAGGGCGAAACGACACGCCATGGTCATGCACGGGGCGAACCCAGTGCGGAACTGCCCCCCAGCGCCTTCGTCGCATTCCTGCAGAACCACGACCAGGTTGGCAACCGCGCTCTGGGCGAACGCCTGCACCAGTTGTGTTCGCCCCAGGCCCTGAAAGCCGCGACCGCCCTGCTGCTGCTGTGCCCCATGATCCCGATGCTGTTCATGGGCGACGAAGTAAATGCCGCCGAGCCCTTCCTGTTTTTTACCGACCATCATGGCGAACTGGCCGAGGCGGTGCGTGAGGGGCGGCGCAATGAATTTGCCGACTTCGCGGCGTTTCACGACCCCGAGCAACGCCAGCGCATCCCCGACCCCAACGCGCTGCAAACCTTTTTACAGTCGGTGCCCTCCTTCGTCGAGAACGACCACACGCAGCTCTACCGTCACCTGCTGAGCCTGCGTCACACACACGTGGTGCCGCACTTGCCCGGCACGGTGGCCCTGGGCGCGCAGGTGCTGGCTGACCATGCCGTCACCGCGCGCTGGCGTCTGGGCAACGGCCGTGTGCTGCAGATCGACCTGAACCTGAGTGAACAGCCCCTGGATCATCCGGCACCCCACCCGATTATTTTCCAAACGCCTGCCCAGCAAGGTGCGCACTTACCGCCCTTGAGCGCACGCGTTTGCTTATCCCCTGTTGGAGACATTCTTTGAGCGAAGCGAACCTGGAAATTCTCGCCAGCCGCGCAGGCCTGGCCGTCGATTGGATCGATGCCAACGGTCGCCCGCAGCATGTAAAGCCTGACGCCCTGCGCGCTGTGCTCAAAGGCCTTGGGCACCCGGCCGACAGCGATGCCGAGATCGACGCCAGCCTGCAGCAACTTGAGCAGGCGCAGCAAGACACCCACCTGCCGCCGTTGATGACCACCGACAGTGGTGCGGGCCTGGACCTGGCGCGTTATTTCGCCCCCGATACCCCGTGTCGCGTCAGCCTGGAAGGCGGCGAAACCCTGGAGCTGCGCCTGGACGGCGAGGCTGTGCTGCCCGGCGTGATCGCCCTGGGCTACCACCAGGTGCATATCGACGGGCAAACCTTCACCCTGGCCGTCGCTCCCAGCCACTGCTACAGCGTGGCCGACGCGGTCGACAGCCAACCCGCTCGTGCCTGGGGCCTCAGCGCCCAACTCTATGCCTTGCGCCGCCTCGGCGATGGCGGTTTTGGCGACACCCTGGCTCTGGAGCACCTGGTGCGTTCCGCCGCCGAGCGCGGCGCCGACGCTGTGGCGATCAGCCCGATGCACGCGATGTTCAGCGCCGACACCGAGCGTTTCAGCCCTTATTCACCCTCCAGCCGCCTGTTTCTCAACAGCCTGTATGCTTCGCCAGCGTGCATCCTCGGTGAACGTGAGGTGCGCAACGCCATCGAAGCTGCCGGGTTGGCTGACGAGTTGCATGCCCTGGAACAGCTCCCGCTGATCGACTGGCCGGCCGCCGCCAAGGCCAAGCAACGCCTGCTGCGCACACTGTATGAAGACTTCCGCCACGGCGCGCATCCCCAGCATGCCGACTTCCAAAGCTTCCGCCAGACCGGCGGCGAAGCCCTGGAAAACCACTGCCGCTTCGAAGCCATACAGGCCCAGCGTGCTGCCGCCGGTGAGGACCTGGACTGGCGCCAATGGCCCGAAGCCTGGCGCACGCCGCAAAGCCCGGCCCTGGCGCAGTTCGCCGAGGAAAACCGCGACGAAATCGGCTATTTCGCCTTCACCCAATGGCTGATCGCCCGTAGCCTTGAGCGCGCGCAACAAGCCGCCCGTGGCAGCGGCATGGGCATCGGCCTGATCGCCGACCTGGCGGTGGGTGCCGATGGCGGCGGTAGCCAGGCCTGGAGCCGTCAAGACGAACTGCTGGCCGACCTGACCGTGGGCGCGCCACCGGACATTCTCAACCGCGCAGGCCAAGGTTGGGGGATCTCTGCCTTTTCCCCAGAGGGCCTCAAGCGCAATGGCTTTCGCGCCTTTATCGAAATGCTGCGGGCCAACTTCGCCCATGCCGGCGGCTTGCGCATCGACCATGTGATGGGCCTGCAACGCCTGTGGGTGATCCCTCTGGGCGCGTCCCCCCGCGAAGGTGCCTACTTGTATTACCCGGTGGACGACCTGCTGCGTTTGCTCGCCCTGGAATCGCACCGCCACCAGGCCATCGTCCTCGGTGAAGACCTGGGCACCGTGCCTGAGGGCCTGCGCGAAAAGCTCAGCGCCCGCTCGATCCTGGGTATGCGTGTGCTGCTGTTCGAACAGAACCATGACGGCCAGTTCAAGCCCATCCTCGATTGGCCCGACAACGCCTTGGCCACCACCAGTACCCACGACTTGCCGACCCTCAATGGCTGGTGGCACAGCCGCGATATCGAATGGAATATCCAGCTGGGCCTGATCGATGCGCCCACCGTGGACCAATGGAGCGAACACCGCCTGCGCGAACGCCAGGCACTGCGCCAAGCCTTGAGCCAGGACCCGCAGAACTTCATCGATGAGATCCGCAACGACACCGACCATATGATCGACGCCAGCGTGCGTTACCTGGGCCATACCCGCGCGCCCCTCGTATTGTTACCCCTGGAAGATGCTCTGGGCATTGAGGAGCAAGCCAACCTGCCGGGTACCCTCGACACCCACCCCAATTGGCGCCGCCGCTTGCCCGGCGAAGCCGCCAGCCTGCTCGACAATGACAGCGCCGCGCGTCGCCTCGAACTGCTGGCCGTGGCGCGCAACCAAGCCTATGAGCGTGACCGATGAACGCACTGCCCCTGCGCGCCACCCAGCGCCTGCAATTTCATAAAGGTTTTACCCTCGATGACGCGGTGCCACTGGTGCCGTACTTTGCCCAACTGGGTATCAGCCACCTGTATGCTTCACCACTGTTAAGCGCCCGCGCAGGCTCCATGCACGGCTACGATGTGGTAGACCCGACCCGCGTCAACCCAGAGCTAGGTGGCGAAGCGGCGTTGCGTCGCCTGGTCGCCGCGCTGCGTGAGCACGACATGGGCTTGATCCTCGATATCGTCTCCAACCATATGGCCGTGGGCGGCGCGGATAACCCTTGGTGGCTCGACCTGCTGGAGTGGGGCCGCCTGAGCCCCTACAGCGAGTTTTTCGACATCCAGTGGCACTCCCCCGACCCGCTGCTCAAGGGCCAGTTGCTGATGCCCTTCCTCGGCAGCGATTACGGCGAAGCCTTGCAAAACGGCACGCTCCCGCTCAAGTTCGATGCCGCCCAGGGGAGTTTCTACGTCGAGCATTACGAACACCGTTTTCCGATTTGCCCCAGGGACTACGGCCTGATCCTGGGCAACGATGAGTTACTCAAACCGCTGGCCGAACGTTTCGCCGCCCTCGCCTATCAGCACGACGCCTACGCCGAAGCCACCACGCTCAAACAAGCCTTGGCCGAACGCGCCAGCGAGCTGCTACCCGCTATTGAACAACGCCTGGCCGCATTCGACAGTCGCCAGCCCGAGGGCTTCGAGCGCCTGCATCACCTGCTGGAACAACAGACTTATCGCCTGGCCAGTTGGCGCACCGCCGCGGACGACATCAACTGGCGGCGCTTCTTCGACGTCAATGAATTGGGCGGCCTGCGGGTCGAACGCACGGCGGTGTTCGAAGCCACCCATGGCAAGATTTTCGAGCTGATCAGCGCTGGGCTGGTCGACGGGCTGCGCATCGACCATATCGACGGCCTGGCTGACCCGCGTGGCTATTGCCGCAAATTGCGTCGGCGTGTGGACGCGCTGTCACCCGAGCGCCACTTGCCGATCTTCGTCGAAAAGATCCTTGGCGAAAGCGAAACTTTGCGTGAAGACTGGCAGGTGGACGGCACTACCGGCTACGAGTTCATGAACCAGTTGTCCTTGCTGCAACACCATCCCGAAGGTTTTGCACCGCTGGCCGAGATGTGGACGCGTCACAGCGAACGGCCTTCAGCCTTCAGCGAAGAAGCGCGGCTGGCGCGTCAGCAGATCCTCAATGGTTCGTTGGGCGGCGACTTCGAAAGCGTGGCCCAGGCCCTGCTGCAAGTGGCCCGCGATGACGTGATGACCCGCGACCTGACCCTGGGCGCCATCCGCCGGGCCCTGCAGGAACTGATTGTGCATTTCCCGGTGTACCGCACCTACATCAGCGCCAAGGGCCGCAGTGCGGCCGACGACAAGGTGTTCCAGCAGGCCATGGAGGGTGCACGCAGTACCCTCAACGAAGGCGACTGGCCGGTGCTCGACCATCTGGAACAATGGTTGGGTGGTCAGCCCTGGCGCAATCGCCCGGTAGGCCGGGCGCGCAAGATGCTCAAGCATGCCTGCGTGCGCTTCCAGCAACTGACCTCGCCCGCCGCCGCCAAGGCTGTGGAAGACACCGCCTTCTATCGTTCGGCGGTGTTGTTGTCGCGCAACGATGTGGGTTTCAGTACCGAGCAATTCAGTGCGCCGTTGGCAGATTTCCATGCGGCCAATCAACAACGCCTGAAGACCTTCCCCGGCAACCTGCTGGCCACCGCCACCCACGACCACAAACGCGGCGAAGACACCCGTGCGCGCCTGGCGGTACTCAGCGAGTGCGCCCCCTGGTATGCCGAACAGGTCGAGCACTGGCGCCGCCTGGCCGAGCCTTTGCGCGAGAGCGCCGAGAGCCCCTCGGCGGGTGATGAACTGATTCTTTATCAGGTGCTGCTGGGCAGTTGGCCGCTGGAGCCCAACCCCGATCTGGAGGCGTACCAGCAACGCCTGTGGCAGTGGCAGCAAAAAGCCCTGCGCGAGGCCAAGTTGCAGAGCAGTTGGAGCGCGCCCAACGAGGCTTACGAAAAGGCGGTGGAAGCGTTCCTCAAGCGCCTGCTGCTCAGTGAGGCCGGTGCGCCGCTGCGCAGTGCGTTGGACATCGCTGCGCAGGCCATCGCCCCCGCCGGCGCCCTGAATGGGCTGGCGCAAACCTTGCTTCATCTGACCGTGCCGGGTGTGCCGGATATTTACCAGGGCGATGAGTTCTGGGACTTCAGCCTGGTCGACCCGGACAACCGGCGCCCGGTGGACTTCGCTGCGCGGCAACGTGCATTGCAGGCACCACCGGACATCGGCGAACTGTTGTTCAACTGGCGCGACGGGCGTATCAAACAGGCAGTGATCGCCCAGGTACTGGGCCTGCGTAAAGCCTGCCCCGAGCTGCTGCGCCATGGCAGCTATACACCGCTGGAAGTGCTGGGCCAGCACGCGGAACGGGTGGTTGCGTTCTACCGTGAACATCAGGGCAGGCAGTTGCTGGTGGTGGTGCCGCGCTGGTCTTATCCGCTGCTTGAAAACGGGATGTTTCCCCAGATCAATGCCCAGGTTTGGGGCGATACGCGGGTGAAATTACCGTTCGCCGCCCCTGCACAAAACTGGAAGGGACTTTTTCAAACGGGCGTAGTCACACCCAACAAGGAGCTGTTGATCAGCGCTGCCCTGGGGGATCTCCCGGTCAATGTCTTTATCAATCCTGATAATCAAGAAAGCTGAAAATTTTCTGTGAGGAGTTTGTGATGAGTAAAGAAGACAAACGCATTCGCGAACTGGCGCATCAGATCTGGGAGTCTGAAGGCAAGCCTGATGGCGCCCATGATCGCCACTGGGAGATGGCGCGCAAGCTGGCGGAAGCCGAGGCGCTGACGCCGAGCAAGCCTAAACCGGCCGCCAAGCCGAAAACCGCGCCCAAGGCTGCGGCAAAGCCCAAACCTGCTGCGCCTGCCGCCGCCAAACCTGCGGCGAAGAAACCCGCCGCCCCGAAGAAGCCCAAACCGCCCGCCCCATGATTTCCCGGGCCTGCAGCACGCATTACGCGCTGCAGGCCCTTTTCCGTCCAAGCCATGCGCTGAAGCACCGTCAGTACGGCGGCGTTCGGCCCGAAAAAAGACCCCTTGCAGGAGCAACTCGATGAGCAAACCCGACAACACCACAGCGACGCCGGTTCATGAGCCGTCGCGGATCCGTGAAGGTTTGCCCTTCCCCCTCGGCGCCACCTGGGATGGCCTGGGTGTGAATTTTGCGCTGTTTTCCGCCAACGCCACCAAGGTGGAGCTGTGCCTGTTTGACGATACCGGCGAGGTTGAGCTGGAACGCATCGAACTGCCCGAATACACCGATGAAATCTTTCATGGCTACCTGCCCGATGCTCACCCCGGGCTGATTTACGGTTATCGCGTATACGGCCCCTATGACCCGGCCAATGGTCATCGCTTCAACCACAACAAGCTGTTGATCGACCCCTACGCCAAGCAACTGGTGGGCGAACTCAAATGGTCCGAAGCGCTGTTTGGCTACACCATCGGCCACCCGGACGACGACCTCAGTTTCGATGAACGCGACAGTGCGCCCTTCGTGCCCAAGTGCAAGGTCATCGACCCGGCGCACACCTGGGGCAACGACCAACCGGTACGAGTGCCGTGGGACCGCACGATCATCTACGAAACCCACCTGCGCGGCATCAGCATGCGTCATCCTTCGGTCGGCGAGTCGGTGCGGGGGACCTGCGCCGGTTTGATGGAAGATGACGTGCTCAAGCATATCCGTCAGTTGGGCATTTCCTCGGTCGAGCTGTTGCCCGTGCACGCCTTCGTCAACGACCAGCATCTGCTGGAAAAAGGCATGACCAACTATTGGGGCTATAACAGCATTGCGTTCTTCGCCCCTGACCCGCGCTACCTGGCCAGCGGCAAGATCGCCGAGTTCAAGGAGATGGTCGCGCACCTGCATGAGCAGAAGCTGGAAGTGATTCTGGACGTGGTTTACAACCACACCGCCGAAGGCAACGAGCGCGGCCCGACCCTGTCGATGCGCGGCATCGACAACGCCTCCTACTACCGGCTGATGCCCGACGACAAGCGTTTCTACATCAACGATTCCGGCACCGGCAATACCCTGGATCTGAGCCACCCGTGCGTGCTGCAAATGGTCACCGACTCCCTGCGCTACTGGGCCACCGAGATGCACGTGGACGGCTTCCGCTTCGACCTGGCGACCATCCTCGGTCGCTACCGCGACGGGTTCGATGAGCGCCACAGTTTCCTCGTGGCTTGCCGCCAGGACCCGGTGCTGCGCCAGTTGAAACTCATCGCCGAACCCTGGGACTGCGGCCCCGGTGGCTACCAGGTGGGCAACTTCCCACCAGGCTGGGTGGAATGGAACGACCGCTTCCGCGACACCGTGCGTGCGTTCTGGAAAGGCGACGATGGCCAACTCGCCGATTTCGCCGGGCGCATGACCGCCTCGGGCGAGATGTTCAACCACCGCGGGCGCAGGCCGTACAGCTCGGTGAACTTCATCACCGCCCACGACGGCTTCACCCTGCACGACCTGGTGTCGTACAACGACAAACACAATGAGGCCAACGACGAAAACAACCAGGACGGCAGCAATAACAACCTGTCCTGGAACCACGGTGTCGAAGGCCCTACCGACGACCCGGAGATCAACGCGCTGCGCCTGCGCCAGATGCGCAACTTCTTCGCCACTTTGCTGCTAGCCCAGGGCACGCCAATGATCGTCGCCGGGGACGAGT
Organism: Pseudomonas sp. CCI1.1; assembly: GCF_034348165.1. Classification (NCBI taxonomy): domain Bacteria; kingdom Pseudomonadati; phylum Pseudomonadota; class Gammaproteobacteria; order Pseudomonadales; family Pseudomonadaceae; genus Pseudomonas; species Pseudomonas sp. CCI1.1. The sequence continues at coordinate 774,008 of NZ_CP133780.1, read as the reverse complement.
TCGCTCGCACTCAACACGGCAACAACAATGCCTATTGCCAGGACAGCGAGATCGGCTGGGTCAACTGGGACCTGGACGATGACGGCAAGGCCCTGCTCAAGTTCGTCAAGCGCCTGATCAAGCTGCGCCTGGCGTACCCGATCCTGCGGCGCGGGCGTTTCCTGGTGGGCGACTACAACGAAGACATCGGCGTGAAGGACGTCACCTGGCTCGCGCCGGATGGCAACGAAATGACCACCGAGCAATGGGAAGACAGCCAGGGCCGCTGCCTGGGCATGCTGATGGATGGCCGCGCCCAGGAAACCGGGATTCGTCGTGCCGGGGCCGACGCCACGCTGCTGCTGGTGGTCAACGCCCATCACGATCAGGTCAATTTCCGCCTGCCGCCGGTGCCGGAGGGCGAGTTCTGGACATGCCTGCTCGACACCAACGACCCGGCTGTGCGTGGCCAGGAACGCTTTGATTTCGAGCATGAGTACGCGGTCACCGCTCGCTCGCTGCTGCTGTTTGAACTGCAGCACGAAGGCGAGGTGTGAAATGGCGTTGCACGGTTTCCTTCAGGGCTACCGAGGCTATGCCGACACGCAAGCCCTGGGTAATGCCCTGAGGGCCCTTCAAGAAGAAGGCCTTGATCAACTGCCGTTGCCGGGCAGCGGCCAGACCCTGTCCCGCTTGAGCCAACTGGCCCAGGTGGCCGGGCATGACTTGCGCCTGTGCAAGTTGTTCGAAGGCCATACCGATGCCCTGGCGATCATTGCCGAACTCGACAGCCCCTTGCCGCCGCTGGGCAGCACCTGGGGCATGTGGGCGGCCGAGCCGCCGACTGCCAAGGTGCGCGTGCGTCGCGACGGCCAGCGGCTGCTCGTCGAGGGGCGCAAGGCCTGGTGTTCCGGTGCGGCGGTGGTCAGCCATGGTTTGCTGACGGCCTGGGACGAAGAGGACCGCCAGCAATTGGTGGCCGTGGCGATGGATCAGCCGGGCATCACGGTGACGAATGAGGGTTGGAAGGCGGTGGGCATGGCGGCGACCGGTAGCGTCGACATCCTGTTCAGCGCCGCCAGGGGAATTGCCGTGGGCGGCCCGGGGGACTATCTGTCCCGTCCGGGCTTCTGGCACGGTGGGATCGGCATTGCCGCATGCTGGTACGGCGCGGCGCAACGCCTGGGTGAAGTGCTGCGCGCCCAGTGCGCCACACGTGCAGAGCCCCATGCGCTGGCCCACCTCGGCGCGGTCGACAGCGCCCTGAACAGCGCCGCCTGCGTGTTGCGCGCCAGCGCCGCGCAGATCGACCGCGAGCCACGCGCCGATGCGCGGCAACTGGCGCAACAGACGCGTGCGTGTATCGAGGACACCGTCGAGCAAGTGATCCAGCATGTGGGCCGTGGGGTCGGCGCCGGGCCGTATTGCAAGGACCCGCACTTTGCCCAGTTGATGGCGGATTTGCCGGTGTATGTGCGGCAAAGCCATGCCGAACGCGACTTGGCCGCCCTCGGCGAACAGGTCGCCGGCGAGCCCACAGGGAGATGGGCGCTATGAAGCCCAATCCGATTGTTGGCCAGGGCACACCGCTGAGCCACTGGCAAAACAGCGCACGATTGGCCGAGTTGCCGCACATCAGTGTGGCGCAGTTGGTGCCGCCAGGGCATCGAGCGGTGATCGTCGCCCCGCACCCGGATGATGAAGTGCTGGGCAGCGGCGGCTTGCTGCAAGGGTTGGCTGCGCTGGATCGCCCTATCCAGCTGATCTCCGTCACCGATGGCAGCGCCAGCCACCCGGGCTCCCGGCGCTGGCCGGTGGAGCGTCTGAGTGTGGTGCGTCCGCAGGAATCGGCCCAGGCCTTGCACCGCCTTGGCTTGCCGCTGCACAGTTTGAAATGGCTGCGCGGCGGGTTTGCCGACAGCCATGTGGCCGAGCGCGAAGCCCAGCTTTGCGAGTTTATCCAGCGCCACCTCAAGCCCAACGACGTGGTGTTCGCCACGTGGTGCGAGGACGGGCATTGCGACCATGAGGCCGTGGGCCGCGCCAGTGCCAAGGCAACCAAGGCCGTCGGCGCAGTGTTGTGTGAGCTACCGGTGTGGACCTGGCACTGGGCCACCGCCGAAGACCACAAGGTGCCCTGGCATCGGGCGCGCAAGATCCCGCTGACCGCCGAGCAAGTGGCGCGCAAACGCCATGCGATCCACGCCTTTGCCAGCCAATTGGAGGGCGACCCGCAAATCGGCCTGCCACCGGTGCTGGCGCCCTATGTGGTGGAGCGCTTGCTGCAACCTTTTGAGATGGTATTCGTATGAGTGTGGCAACCCCCTACTTCGACCAGTTGTTTGCCGGCAATGACGACCCTTGGGCTTTTCGTCAGCGCTGGTACGAACAACGCAAGCGCGCCCTGACCTTGGCCGTGCTGACGCGGCTGCGCTATGCGTCGATATTCGAGCCGGGTTGTGCCAACGGCGAACTGAGTGCCGAGCTAGCGCCGCGTTGCGACCGCCTGCTGTGTTGCGACACCGCCACCGCTGCGGTGCGTCTGGCACAGGCGCGGCTGGAGCATTTTCCTCATGCCCGCGTGGAGCAGCGTCGCCTGCCAGAACAATGGCCCGGCGGGCAATTCGAACTGATCGTATTGAGTGAGCTTTGTTATTACCTTGATGTCGATGATTTTAATCGTCTGATCGATTGCGCCCTCGCCGCCTTGACCGCTGACGGGCAAATTCTGGCCTGTCATTGGCGAGTGCCCATTGACGGTTGCCCGCAAACCGCCGAACAGGTGCACGCCGTGCTCCAACAGCGTCTGGGTGTAGCACCATTGGTGCAGTACCAGGACCCGGATTTCCTGCTCAACCTGTGGAGCCTCGATGGCACCTCGGTCGCTCGCCACGAGGGTTTACGATGATCGGTATTCTGATCCCGGCACATAACGAAGAAGCCCTATTGGATGATTGCCTGAGAGCTGCGCGGATCGCCGCCAACCACCCGGGCTTGCTGGGTGAAGCGGTACAGATTCTGGTAGTACTCGACAGTTGCAGCGATGCCAGCGCGGCCATTGCCCAGGCCCACGAGGTGCATTGCCTGCACGTGCAGGCCCGCAACGTCGGGCACGCCCGCGGCGTGGGTGCAGGGTACTTGCTGGAGCAAGGCGCGCGGTGGATTTCCTGCACCGACGCCGACAGCCGTGTCGCCCCTGACTGGTTGGTGGCCCAACTGGCCCAAGGTTGCGACGCGGTGTGCGGCACAGTCACCGTGGACGCCTGGAGCGAAGGCTTCGACCCGGCCGCGCAGATTCGCTATCAGCAGGCCTACCAGGCCCACGACGGGCATCGGCATATCCACGGTGCCAACCTGGGCGTGAGTGCCCGCGCCTACGTAGAGGCCGGTGGGTTTGAACCGCTGGAATGCCACGAGGATGTACAACTGGTACGTGAATTGGAGCGTTGCGGTGCCTCCATTGCCTGGAGCCATGCACCGCAAGTGGTGACCAGTGCGCGACTGGATTGCCGGGCTGAGGGTGGGTTTGGTGATTACTTGAAGAGCTTGATGCGGGCTGGGTAAAAACAAAATCGCAGGCAAGCCAGCTCCCACAGGGACCCATGCCAGGCGCAGATTTTGTGGGCAACATAGACCCTCTGTGGGAGCTGGCTTGCCTGCGATGACGTCAGCCCAGCAAACATCGCATCAAAGTTGTGCAGATACCCATGCCTGTCTATGCTCCTAACGCCTCGCACAGCATTCCAGTATTGGCATGCCACGCACTCACCTCAGCGGAGCCTGCGGTGAAGACAAGAGCGTCGTCCCGTCAACGGAGCACGACCCGGTATCAACCGACAAGGATGTGACACCCCATGAAGCCTGCCTCCTTAAGCGAAGGCCGTCGCGGCCCCGCGCAAATCTGGAACACTGCGCCGCAGTTGGCGCAAACCCCCATCATCTCCCTGAACACCCTGGTACCGCCCGGCGCTCGCGTCGTGGTAATCGCACCCCATCCTGGCGATGAAGTGCTGGCGTGCGGCGGTTTGCTGCAACTGCTCAGCACCCACGAGCATCCGCTGCAATTGATCTCCATCACCGACGGCAGCGCCAGCCATCCCGGCTCTCAAGTATGGCCGGCCAGCCGTTTGAGCGTGGTGCGCCCCCAGGAAAGCGCCGAGGCCCTGCGCCGACTGGGCATGCCCTTGCACAGCCTGAAATGGATTCGTGGCGGATTTTGTGACGACGCCCTGGCCGCCCGTGAATCGCCGATGAGCCAATTCATCGCGCGCTACCTGCAACCCGGCGACGTGGTGTTTACCACCTGGCGCAACGACGGCAATGACGACCACGATGCCGTCGGCCGCGCGAGTGCCAGGGCGTGCAGCCTAGTAGGTGCCCAACTGTATGAACTGCCGATCTGGGCTTGGCATTGGCCGGCCCGGGAAAGCGCGGTAATGCCCTGGCAGCGTGCACGCAAGGTCCGCCTGGATACCTGGACCGTCGCGCGCAAGCTGCACGCCGCCCACGCCTACGCCAGCCAATTGGTGGGTGACCCGCAGATCGGCTTACCACCGATGCTCGCGCAGATATTGCTGGAGCGCATGCGCGAGCCCTACGAAATCCTGTTCACCTGACCACCACCCTGTAGGAGCGAGCTTGCTCGCGAAAAACCTCAACGATAACGCGGGCTTACTGAATTAACGCGGCGCTTGCGCGTCTTTCGCGAGCAATCGCGCTCCTACAAACGTTGGGCTTTTCCCTACAGACTCAATCTGCCAAACTGATGCGAATAATTATCAACAGATTTACTATTCGCCACGGAAGGCACTTGGGGAGCCCTACTTTCATGTTTGTGCAACAACGCGGCGGCAACGTTTTTACACCCAGTCTGATGGCAATCACTATCGCTTTAGCAACCTCCAATGCGGCCATTGCCGCCGACGCACCGGCCACCATCGAGCTGGGCGCTACCGAGGTTTCGGGCCAACAGCTTGGCGCAACCACCGAAGGCAGCGAGTCGTACACCACCGGCTCGATGAAGACCGCGACCAAACTGCCGCTGACCTTGCGCGAAACCCCGCAGGCCGTCACCGTGATCACGCGCCAGCGCATGGATGACCAGGCCATGACCAGCATCAACAACGTGGTCAACGCCACGCCGGGGCTGTTCCTCAATTACTCCAACGGCCCTGGGCGACAAGGCTTTACCGCACGCGGTTTCGATATCGACAACCTCATGTATGACGGTATTCCCAGCGGCTACAACGGTGCGTCGGTAGGCGCCCAGCCGAACCTGGCGATGTTCGATCGCGTCGAAGTGGTACGCGGCGCTACCGGCCTGGTGACCGGCGCAGGCAACCCTTCGGCCGCCATCAACCTGATCCGCAAGCGGCCACTGGATGAGCAGAAAGTCACGCTCACCGGCGCCGTCGGCAGCTGGGACGACTACCGTGGCGAGTTCGACGCCTCCAGCCCACTCAATGACAGTGGCACCTGGCGTGGCCGTGTCGTCACCTCTTACCGCGATGCCAACAGTTTTATCGACAAGGCCGAGCAGGATCATGGCCTTTTCTATGCCGTCACCGAAGCCGACCTGAGCGAAGACACCACCCTGACCCTCGGTTACTCGAACCAGAAGGACAAGACCAACTACTTCTGGGGCGCTTCGATGGTCGGCCTGGATGGACGCCACCTGGGCCTGTCGCGCTCTTACAACCCAGGCACCGACTGGGAAAACAAGGACCAGGAAATCAACACCGTGTTCGCAGAGCTGCGCCAGCGCCTGGCCAACGACTGGAGCCTGCAGGTCAACGCCAACTACGCCGAACAGAACGCCTTGTTCTCCGGCTCCTACCAATCGCGCTGGACCAACGACACCCTGGCCCGCACGGTGTACCAGGCCACCTACGATGAAAACCAGGCCGGGCTCGACGCCTTTGCCAGCGGCCCGTTCGAGGCGTTCGGCCGCACCCATGAACTGGTGGTGGGCGCCAGCAAGCGCATCTACGACATGACCACCCACAACTACAGCCCGTACGACCTCAACTGGCCGATCAATGCGGGCAAACCGAACTTCACCCGCACCAACAACGTTCGCGAAGTCACCACCCAGGACGGTTTCTACCTGACCAGCCGCCTGAGCCTGGCCGACCCGCTGAAGCTGATCCTCGGCGCTCGCCTGGACTGGTACGACTACGACAACCGTGATGCCGCTGGCGACTACAAGGTCACCCGCAACCTCACCCGCTACGCCGGCCTGATCTACGATCTGGACGACCAGCATTCGGTTTATGTGAGTTACAGCGACATCTTCACGCCGCAAAAAGACAAGAGCACAGCCGGCACTCCGCTCAAACCCATCGTCGGTAAAAATTATGAGGTGGGCGTCAAAGGCGAATACTTCGGTGGCACGTTGAATGCCAGCGTAGCGCTGTTCCGTGTAGACCAGGAAAACCGCGCCGTGGCCGTGGTGGTGCCCAACTGCCCGCAGGCGTCCTGTGCCGAGGCCTCGGGCGAAATCCGCAGCCAGGGTATCGACTTCGAATTGCAAGGCGCCTTGACCGAAAACTGGCAGGTCGGCGGCGGCTATACCTATGCGCGCACCCACACCATCAAGGACGACGCCAACCCGCAGAAGGTCAACAAACAGTTCGATACCGACATCCCGGAACATCTGTTCAAAGTGACCACCCGCTATAACTTCCAGGGCCCGCTGGAAAAACTCCGCGTCGGCGGCAATATCTCCTGGCAGAGCCGCATGTACAACGACATCAAGCTAGCGGATGGCAGCAACTACCGGCTCCAGCAAGGAGGCTACGCCGTCACTGACTTGATGGCAGGCTACCGGGTCAATCAGCACCTGGATTTGCAACTCAACGCCAACAACATCTTTGATCGCCACTACTACCAGTCCATCTCCAACTCAGTGACTTATGGCGGCGACTCCTATGGCAGCCCCCGCAACATGATGTTGACTGCCAAGTACAGTTTCTGAGCCTCATGCCCACCTCGGCTGCCCGCTCGGGCAGCCGTTCTTAAAGTCCCGCGCCCGCGTGCCGATAACGCGTGGGTAACCGGCAACAATCCTGAACATCTGCTTCACTCCACAGCGGCGCGCCTGTATGGCACACCGCGTGCTTGCTTGACCTCGACGCCCCCTCTCATGGAGTAAGAGTGAATGCCCGTCCGTTTTCTCGAGCACTATCGCAAGGCCGACCGCATCATGCTGGCATTGATCTGGCTGATGTGCCTGTTCTCCCTCGGCCTGGCGTTCTGGCACGACACCCTCATGCAGGCCGTGATCGTCGGTGGCGGCACCGGCGTGGTGCTCACGGCGCTGTATCGCGTGATTGGCGGCACCCGGGTGATGCGCTGTGCACTGGGCGCCGGCTTGATGGTGATGGCGGCGTTGCACATCAACCAGGCGCACGGGGTGATCGAATCCCACTTCGGTATTTTCGCGCTGTTGGCGGTGCTGACCTTCTACCGTGACTGGCTGCCGATCCTGGTGGCGGCACTGACCATCGCGGTGCATCACGTGGTGTTCCATGCCTTGCAACACCAGGGCTTCCCGGTGTTTGTGATGGAGCATCACGGCGGCTGGACCATGGTGTTCGTTCACGCCTTCTATGTGGTGATGGAGACCGTTGCCCTGCTCTACCTGGCCGTCCATAGCCAGGCCGAAGCGGTGGAGAGCCAGGAAATGCTTGAGAAAATGCTCGCCGTCACCTCGCAGTTCACCGTGGAAACCGCCCAAGGTGAAGGCAAGGCCCACGTATCCCTCGCCAAGCGGTTCGACCACTTCCTGCAGCAACTCACCCACCTGATCGACGGCGTCGCTCGCGACTCCCATGGCCTGGGCCAGCTCGGCCAAGAACTGGCCAGCGCCAGCGGCACCCTGGAAAAAGGCGCACGGCATCAACTGGCGCAGATCGGCGAAATGACCGGCTCGATGCAGCGCATGGAAGACGCCATGGGCCACATTACGGTGCAGGTCGAACAGGCGGTGGAGCATGCAGGCCAGGCCAGCCAGCAGATTGTGCGCGGCCAGGAAAGCGTCGGCCGCGCCCAGCATGAAATCAGCCAACTGGCTTCGCGTATCAACGGCACCGAATCGACAGTGGAGTCCCTGGCAGTGCAGGCAGAGCAAATCGGCTCGGTGCTGGAAGTGATCAGCAGCATCGCCAACCAGACCAACCTGCTGGCCCTCAACGCCGCCATTGAGGCCGCCCGCGCCGGCGAGCAAGGCCGTGGTTTTGCCGTGGTGGCCGATGAAGTGCGCAGCCTGGCCCAGCGCACCGCCCTCTCCACCCAGGAAATCAAGAGCATCATCGAGGGCCTGCAACACGGCAGCCGCCAAGCCGTCGAAGCCATGCACGCCAGCCGCGAAGGCGTAGAGCGCTGCGTGGCAGACAGCCAAGAGGCGGTGGACATGCTACGGGCGGTGGGCGAGGACATCGCGCACATCGACCAACTCAACGGCCACATCGTCACCACCACCCGCGAGCAGACCTCGGCCAACCTGGAGATCGTCGAGCGCTTGCAGTCGGTGCAAAGCATCGCCCAGAACACCGCCGACGACGTCGAGACACTCGCCCGCAGCAGCGAACGCCTGCCACCGATCGCGGTGCGGCTGGATGCGTTGGGGCGCAGGTTTCATCCTTGAACCCAATCCGAAACACGGCGAGTCAAAGAGAATAGGTGGATATACCGCTGGAGTGCATCAAGGTTCCAGATGCGGAGCCATCAAAGCGGCAAACCAATCGATGAACGCGCCAAGGCGACGAGAGCGTTGGCGGCGAGTCGGGTACAGGGCTGAAACGCACATGGGGGCCGGCCGATAGGCCGTCATCACCTCAACCAATTCGCCGCTGTCCAATAAATGCTGAACATCGAACAACGGCACCTGAATCAAGCCAAGCCCTGCACAGCATCCTGCGATATAGCTTTCGGCATTGTTGACCACCACGCGGCTCGGCATCATGACAGCCTGCGCGGTGCCATCGACGCAATATTCCCAGGCCGTTTCCTGGCCGCCTGCGCTCGTGCTGTAGCCGATACAGACATGCCGGTTTTGCAGATCGCAAGGCTGTGTGGGCACCCCGAATTCCGCCAAGTAGGCGGGGCTCGCGCAATTGACCAGCAACACCTTGCCCAACGGTTTCACCACCAGGCTGCTGTTCTGCGGGGTGCCAAAACGAATGACACAGTCCACGCCTTCCTGTACCAGATCAATGGCGCGATCGGTGGAGCCCAGGCCGAGTTGGAGCTCAGGGTAGCGGCGGAGAAACTCGCCCAACGCAGGCATCACCAGGCGCCGCGCTATGCGGCTGGGCACGTCCACTTCCAGACGGCCCATGACCTGTTCCTGATGGCGGTTAAACAGTTGGTCGATATCATCGATGTCCAGCAAGACCTGGCGCGCCTTCAGCAGTAACTGGGTGCCATCGGCGGTCAGGGAGACCTTGCGGGTTGTCCGGTGCAGCAGTCGAGTGCCGGCATTGGCCTCCAGCTGTTGAATGGCGGCCGACACGCTCGCGCGTGGCAGCCTCATCAGCCGTGCCGCTTGTATAAAACTGCCAAGCTCTGCGACCTGAACGAAGACGCGGTACTGTTCGATTCTATCCATGGACTCTCAATGCTCGGGGGGCACGGATCGATCGGCGCTCACCACGTCTGCGCCAGCGCGTTAACCGTTTACTTGGTGGTGTAGCCGCCATTGATCAAAATTGTCTGGCCCGTCACCCACCACCCGTCACTGACCAGGTTACGGATGAACGGGACCACATCCTCGATATCTGTCAGGCCCGTGCGCGAGAACGGCGACAGCGCAGCAGCCGTCTTGTGGTAACTGACCGCATCCTCACCTTCGGCCGGGTAGAAGAACGGCGTGTCCATGGGACCCGGCCCTACTGCCGTGACCGAAATCCCCCGAACGCCCAGCTCCTTCGCCGCCGCCCGCGTGAATTGCTCTACCGGCGCCTTGCTGCCGGCATACGCCGCGTAGAAGGGGGTGAAAGCGCCCAGCAATGAAGTGACGATAGTGCAGATCTTGCCATTGTCATTGAGGTGGTTGCCGGCTTCCTTGATAAAAAAGAACGCAGTCTTGGAATTGACGGCCATCATCTCGTCGTACTCCGCCTCCGTGATTTCAGCCATTGGCTTTTTCAGCACCTTGCCCACGGTATTGATCGCGATGTCCGGCCTGCCAACTGCCGCGACGGCATCATTGAAGAGTTTTTCCATCGCCCCCGCCGTGGTCAAGTCCGCTTGCAAAGCGACAGCCTTCGCGCCTAGCGCCTCGATTGCGGCAACGGTTGTGTTCGCGTCAGCCTGGCTGGAGGCGCTGTTGTAGTGCACGACCACAGCCTTGGCGCCATGCTTGGCCAGATCGCGGGCGATCAACCCTCCGAGGTTCTTCGCACCACCCGCGATCAGTGCAACCTTGCCGTTGATTGAATGATTAGGCATGACAACATTCCTTTAATTGGGAGAAGTACGCCGCCATTCTAGAGTGCCCCTCGACAAAGATAAGCACACCTTGGCTGGATGCAGTGTCCAGAGATATTGCCTAATCACAAAGGCCCTATCGGTGAATGAAAAGGATGTGAGGTACGCTACACTCCGGCCTTGCACACCGGCCAAGGAAGCCCCCATGAGTACTCGTGGCAGAGACCGACAGATCGACAATATCGAATTCAACGTAAGCGACATTGCCCGCAGCAAAGCCTTCTACGGCGCTGCATTCGGCTGGACATTCGTCGACTACGGCCCCACCTACAGCGAGTTCAGCGATGGCCGGCTCACGGGTGGTTTCACCACCGGTGAGACTGTGCGGCCGGGCGGGCCCTTGGTTATCTTGTATGCCGATGACTTGGACAGTGTGCAGCAGCGGCTTCAACAACTGGGTGCGGTGATTACACGCCAGACGTTTGCGTTTCCAGGAGGCCGCAGATTCCACTTTACCGACCCGGATGGGTATGAACTGGCGGTGTGGAGCGTTGCGCCGTGATCCAGCGCTTTCGCTGTATCGCTGAAGCTCGACATCTCCAACCGAGAACAGGTTGCGTTGTGTGAGCCTGTTCTGGGTTTCAAAGCTGTTGCAGCTTGCGCTGCAAGCGGGCCATGTACCGATTGACGATCAGTTTGTGCGCCGGCCCCACCGGCAGCATGTAAAGGCGCCCGAAGGTGTTGTGGGTGATCACCGATGAAGTGATCGTCAGCACACGATCAGCAATTGAAAGGCAAATCATCACATCCAGGTGCCGGTCACGCTCAGTCAGCACCAGCCTATCCGGCGCGCAGTCCTCTACCAGGAAAAATCCAGCCGCTCACCCGCTTGCACCGTCACGCGCCGATTGCCGGAGAACCCGCCGATGCGCTTTACGCCAAATCTTGAAGAAATCCCATCCCTGATCCGAAAGGCCAATCGCAACAGCGACCCCGGTTCAGCGGTCATGATGTTCCAGGCTTCCAGCGCGCTGATCTCAGTCGGCAATAGCACCGACCTGCAATCGTAATAATCGAGTTCAGACGGTGCACCCAACGTGTGACTGACAGAGTTAGTCGCCAAGGTTTTTCCGTCCATGACCAAAACAGGGATTTGCATCATAACGCTTCAAGCGAGATGCTGCGCTAAGCTCGACAGGGTCTGTGTAATCCAAACGGAGTACCCATTATGGAATACGACGAAAAACTGATTGAGGAAGCCGTACTTGCCCTGCTGACCACCTTCAGCTTTGATAACGGCAACTCATGGCAAGGCCACGACTTTCAAATAATGAACCGACTCCACGAGCAAGGTTTTATCAGTAATCCGGTGAACAAAAACAAATCCATTTGGTTGACGCAGGAAGGCTTGGAACGGGGCAGGCAAATTGCCGATCGGTTGTTTGGCGCGGCACCTGAAGCGCTCGCGGGGCCATAAGCCCAGCTACGGAGTGTTAAACCGCGCTTCATGCGTTTATCCTCAAGACTCCCCGACCTGCCAACCCGGAGCCGCCATGGACCTCGCCACCCTCGCCCTCTTCCTCCCCGCCTGCTTCGCCCTGAACATGGCCCCCGGCCCCAATAACCTGCTATCCGTGAGCAACGCTACCCGCTATGGCTACCGCACCTCCTGCCTCGCCGGTCTCGGCCGTCTGCTGGCCTTCGCCGGCATGATCGCCCTCGCGTCCGCTGGCCTGGCGGTGGTACTGCAAACCTCGGAGTTGTTGTTCTACGGGATCAAGATTCTCGGCGCGGCGTATCTGTTTTACCTGGCGTATCAGCTATGGCGCGCAGACCCGCAGCAGCAGGTGGACACCGCAACGGGGAAGGTGGGCCTGTGGGCCTTGGCACGGCAGGAGTTTCTGGTGGCGGCGGGCAACCCCAAAGCGATCCTGATTTTCACCGCCTTCCTCCCGCAATTCGTGGTGCCCGGCCAACCTATCACCGCGCAATTTGCCCTGCTGGGTGTGATGTTCCTGGCCCTGGAATGGGTCGCCATCAGTGCCTACGCCTATATGGGCCTGCATATGCGTCGCTGGTTTGCCGAGCCGAAGGGCAAGCGCCTGTTCAATCGCTGCTGCGCAGGTTTGTTGTCAGCGGCCGCGGCGGTATTGTTGACTGCGCGCAGGGCGTAACCGCGGTGGGAGCGCCCCTGGCAGCCGACGCCGATCGAGCTGTGCCCCGCGATCCAAATGTGGGAGCTGGCTTGAACTGGCCTAATGATTTTGGACACTTCAATCGGGCGTTATGATAGCGCCCAAATCTGAGGTGTTTGGATATGCGTAAATCTTATTCGAGTGAGTTCAAGCTCAAGGCTGCCAGCATGGTGCTGGATGAAGGCCAGCCGGTTACTGAGGTCTGTGCCAGCCTAGATATCGGCCCCACTGCTCTACGCCGCTGGGTCGATCAAGTGCAGAAAGAACGCCTGGGTTCGACCCCGGTAGGGGCCAAGGCGATTACCGCTGATCAGCGAGAAATCCAGAGGCTCAAAGCCCTACTCAGGGAGAAAGACCTGGACATTGAAATCCTAAAAAAGGCCAGTGCTCTCCTGCTTTTGGACGCCAAAGATCATTCACGCTGATCGATGAGCTGGACGAGCAATACGGCGTTAAAAGGTGTTGCCGGGCGTTTGGGATCAACCGTAGTAGTTTCTACGCCTGGCGCCAGCGCCAGGGCAGAGCAAATCCTGAACGGGACAAGCTCAAAGCCGCGCTGGTCAAGCACCACAGGGCGTCCAGAGAGTCGGCCGGCGCACGTACTTTGTCCAAGGAGCTAAAAGCCAAAGGGCATCGTATCGGACGTTATATGGCTCGCAGTTTGATGCGCGAAGCTGGCATCGCTAGTCGTCAGCGCAGGCGCCATAAGTACAAGTCGCCGGGCGTTGAGGCATTGGTTGCGCCGCACGTGCTCAAGCGAAAATTTGATGTAACGGCGGTTAACCAGGTGTGGTGTGGCGACGTAACTTACATCAAGGTCGGCAAGCGATGGATGTACTTCGCCGCCGTTCTGGATTTGTACGCTCGGAGGATCGTGGGTTGGTCGTTCTCGATGATTTCTGATGCCAATCTGACCTGCGAAGCGCTACGCATGGCGGTTGAGCTACGCGGCCGCCCCCAGGATGTGTTGTTTCATTCAGACCAAGGTTGTCAGTACACCAGTCATAAATTCCGAAACGAGCTTGTGAAACACGGATTTAGACAAAGTATGAGCCGTAAAGGCGAGTGCTGGGACAACGCCCCCATGGAGCGTTTCTTTGGTAGTTTGAAATCAGAGTGGGTTCCTGAAACGGGCTACAAACTGGAACATGAGGCCCGGGCAGACGTGCAGCGCTATGTCTCGCGCTACAACATCAGCAGGCCTCACAGCTACAACGACTACCGGTCGCCGGTCGCGAAGGAAAGGTTGGCGGCGTGAACCTTAATCGGTGTCCAAGATTACTTGACCAGTTCAGCTTGCCTGCGATGGCGGTGGTTCAGTTGAAAATTCAGTGACTGACACACCGCCTTCGCGGGCAAGCCCGCTCCCACAGGGGATCTGTGCCAGGCACTGATTTTGACGGCAATGCATGACCAATGTGGGAGCGGGCTTGCTCGCGAAGGCGGCCGGGCAGCCGACGACGATTCAACTGATGCCCAAGTTGCGTAGATACCTATGCTATCTCAACGGCAAACCATACCTCACCTCCACCAGCGCCACACCGCCCCTCTCAAGATGGTGCTCAGTCCCGGCCTCCTCGACACACCCCGCCCGGCGATAAAATCGAATAGCCCGTTCATTACCGGCCAAGACCCACAGCGTTAAACGCTCATAGCCTTGCGCCAACAGGTCTTGCAGGCCGGCATTCCACAAGGCCAGCCCGACGCCGGAGTGCCAATGCTCGGCGAGCACGTAGATGGCCATGACCTCACCTGCATTGGCCTGCACGGCGTCTTCGTCACGGCTGGCGCCAACGGATATCCAGCCGACAATCTGCTGGCCCACCTCGGCAACCCATACCGTCGACTCACCCGAGGCAAGCGAGCGAGCCCAATGGGCTTCGCGCCGAGCAAGCGTTACTTGCAATCCGCTCAAGAACTGGGCGGGCATCAGGTCACGGTAGGCGTCTTGCCAACTGCTGATATGCACCTGGGCAATGGCCTTCGCGTCGGCGGGTAATGCTCTGCGAATCACGGATAGGCTCCTGAAATACGGTTATTTCAGTATGCATGCCCATCGATGACAGTTGCAGGGCGCGGGTTCCGGCGTCGATGAAGAACGCCGGGGCCCGCGTGAAGGCTCCAGCCAATGTCACCCCTTGGTCAGATCCACCAAAGGCGTCTGCCGCACCTCAGTCTCCCGCCCACCCTGAATCTCGCTGACCTGCTTCAAGGCCTTTTCAACAGCCGCCTTATCCGCCAACAAGCTGTAGCTGATACGGAACTGCTTATGTTCCTTCGCCCCGATCGTAGGCACCAGGTTCAGTGGCCGCTGATAACGACGGTTATAGGAAAAACTCGTCCCCGGCTCCAACCCCGTGACATAGCCCTGCCCTTGGGTATCAGTGTTCTTCCACAGCGAAAACACCGGCAGTGTTTGCGTATTGAAACCAACCGAAACCCCCAGGCTGCCAGCCTTGTTATGCAACACCGTCAAGGTATCACCCTTGGCATCGGCATACGGCACCACGTTGTAAACCGTTTCGTCATAGTCCTTGGTCGGTGCGCGATAGGTTTGCCAATCGGCCAGTTCGCCCTTGGCCTTGTCGTTGAACGGCGACACCTGCTTCACCGGCGCAACGAACCGCGCGCCTTGCTCCAAGAACGGGGTGCTGAAGTTACTGTGATACAGCGCCTGGTATTCCTTCGGATAATCGCCATTGTTGGTCAGCGTGTCGTTGAGGGCGAACACCACACTGCCAGACTCGGTGACCAGTTCGGTCGCAACAGAGAAATCGACCTTCTTGAACGCCTGCTCTTTCAACTCGCCACGCAGGGTGATCGCGTACGGCGGTTTTTCATCGATATGCAGGGTGACTTTGTTCGCAGGGATATTGGCCGCCCGCCCGTGCAGGGTCAACAGCTCGCCGTTGTCGATACCAGGGTGCCCGACCCATTCGTAGCCGCAGCGGGTGACCAGCTCATTGAAACCTTCCAACCATCCCAGACCACCGCGGCCATTGAGCTCGATGAAGGAAGGATTAACCACTTCCTTGACCGGCGAATCCCAGCCCATCCGCACATCGCCAACCGACGCCTGCAACACGTTCATGCCACGAGTCGGCACTACCGAGAGCTTCATCGTGCCGTTGTCGATATCCACGATGCTCACACCCTCCTGCCGACCACCGTGCAGGGTGCGCAGGGTAACGCTGAAGGGCTTGTCGGTTTGGATGCCGAGCTGCTGGCTGGTGACCTGCCAGTTCTGGGCGGCTTTGTCGGTATCGAGCAGCACGTAATCCCAGGCTAGGGCTTGGGAGGCGGCAGAGAATGCGCTGAGGGCGACGAGGAGTTTGAGCGGGATCATGGCGGTGGCCTTTATTGGAGTTGTTTGCGCTTTATAAACTCGATGAAACGTTTCAGCAAGCTGAAAAAGCGACACCATCGCTACACCCGAAAATTACAGAGGAAAGCATTGAATCAGCCCGATCGGAATTCGACCGTCAGATGACTGATCTCATGAACCAGCCTGAGTCGCTCACGAATATTGTCTGCATTCGTACTGACCTTACCCACGACACTGACGATGGCGGCATGGGCTTGCGGTCCAACCCGCCAGACATGCAAGTCCGTGATAGTGGCATCGCCCGGTTTCTCGACCAGTTCGCGAATTTCCTCGGCAACGTGCGCATCGGTCTGATCCAGTAATACGCCTGCGGTAACTCCCATCAAGGTCCATGCCCAACGCGCGATCACCAGAGCCCCCACGATGCCCATGACCGGGTCCAGCCATACCCAGCCGAGATAGCGCCCGGCCAGAAGTGCGGCAATGGCCAGAACAGAAGTCAGCGCGTCTGCGATGACGTGGATATACGCTGATTGCAGGTTGTTATCGTTTCCATGATGAGCATGCGGATCATGGTCATCATGATCGTGCCCATGACCCAGTAGCAGGGCACTGATGATATTGACGATCAAACCGGCAATGGCGATGAGCGTAGCGGTGCCGAACTGTACTTGCGTGGGCTGTAGAAGACGCATGACTGACTCAACGCCAATTGCCAGGGAAACCAAACCGAGAATCAGCGCCGAAGCGAACCCGCCCAGCTCCCCTACCTTTCCCGTACCAAAACTGTACCGCTGGCTGGACGCGTGACGTTTAGCATATGCGTAAGCAGCCGCCGCGATGCCCAAAGCGCCAGCATGGGTTGCCATGTGAAAGCCATCAGCCAATAACGCCATTGAGCCCGTGATATACCCGGCGGTGATTTCGCCAATCATCATCACCACAGTCAGCGCCACCACCCAAAGCGTGCGCTTGGCATTTTCGTCGTGTGCTGAACCGAGGAACACATGATCGTGTGTGTAGTTGATGCTGGTGTTATTCATGAGGGTGAGCTCAGAGGTTTTCATTTGGAGTAACGGCGAATAGCTTCAAGAAGCTCTTCGACACCCTTGTTGCGCTCCTCTTCACTGAGCCCAGGGTTCGCAACATGCTCGCGCGCATGCTCCTCGATGATTTCTTCCATCAAGCCGTTAATGGCGCCACGAGTGGCAGCCACAAGATGCAGTGTCTTGGCGCAATCAAGGTCAGATTCCAATGCCCGTTCAACCGCCTGGATTTGCCCGGCGATACGTTTTACGCGTTTGAGAAGATCGTCTTTGTTTGCTGCGATATGGCCCACGGGATACCCCCCTACCTATGTTGGAGGTAGTATAGGTATACCCCCTACCCCTATACAAGAACTCCCGGTATTGTTTCCGTATCACACGCAATGCCTCTCCACCAAAAAATCCACAAACGCCCTAACCCGCGCCGGCATCGCCCCTCCCCCCACAAACACCGCATGAATCGGTTCCACATCTCCAGGATTAAATTCCTCCAACAACACCACCAACTCCCCCAATCTCACTTCCTCCACCACACTAAACGCCCCAATTCTCGCCACCCCCGCCCCCAGCTTCGCCAACTGCGCCAATGCCTCGCCGCTATTTCCCTCAATCGTCCCGGCCACCTTCAACGAAAACTCCCGCCCCTCCACCCGAAACGGCCAATCCGGCGCCGCCCTACGGAAGTTGAAGCGCAGACAGTTGTGTTGCAGTAAATCCTGCGGCGTCACGGGGGTGCCATGCCGTGCCAGGTAGTCCGGTGAAGCAACGATAACCTGCCCGGTAGAGCCGATAAGGCGAGCAGTCAGAGGGCTGTCGGCGAGGGGACCGAAGCGGATGGCGACGTCGGCTTGGCCGCCGAGGATGTCCACGACTTCGTCGCCGAGCATCAGGTCGACGACGATGGCGGGATAGCGGGCGCTGAAGGCGGCGATCAGGGGGACGATGGTCATGCGGCCGTGGGCCAGTGCGGCGCTGACGCGCAAGCGTCCGCGTGGGGCGCCCTGGTCGGTGATGGCGTCTTCGACTTCGGCCATGTCGGCGAGGATGCGTCGGGCGCCGCGCAGGTAGGCTTCGCCTTCGGCGGTGAAGGTGATGGCGCGGGTGGTGCGCAGTAGCAGACGGGTGCCGATGCGCTGTTCGGTGCGGGTAATGATGCGGCTGATGGCCGATGGGGTCAGCCCCAAGGCCCTGGCCGCGCCCGACAGGCTGCCGTGCTCGGCGACCATGGTGAACACTTCCATCTCTCCCGAACGCCCGCCGATGTCCATTTGTGCCTCCTGCGCAAAGCTGTAGTTCCCAACCAAGGGCTACTGCTGCAAAAGGCAGGATTGTAGCATTTGGCTCACAGATGAGGAGTCACCCATGCGTATCAATCCCCCCCTTGTAGCATTGTCCGTCGGTGCCTTTGGCATCGGGGTCACAGAGTTTGCCCCTATGGGCATGTTGCCCGGTATCGCCGCTGATCTTGACGTCTCCATTCCTGCTGCGGGGCTGTTGGTAAGCGCCTACGCCATGGGCGTGTTGATTGGCGCGC
Source organism: Pseudomonas sp. CCI1.1 (assembly GCF_034348165.1). Lineage (NCBI taxonomy): Bacteria > Pseudomonadati > Pseudomonadota > Gammaproteobacteria > Pseudomonadales > Pseudomonadaceae > Pseudomonas > Pseudomonas sp. CCI1.1. The sequence goes on along the minus strand of NZ_CP133780.1, from coordinate 755,498 downwards.
CGATCATGACCCTGGCGACGGCCAGGGTGCCCCGCCGTTATCTGCTGATAGGGCTGATGGCGATTTTTACCCTGGGTAATTTGCTGTCGGCGTTGGCCAGCAACTACCAGACATTGATGATCGCCAGGCTGGTGACGTCGCTCAATCACGGAGCGTTCTTCGGGATTGGCTCGATCGTGGCCGCAAGCCTGGTGGCGCCCGAGAAGCGCGCGGGGGCTGTGGCGGCGATGTTCATGGGGCTGACCCTGGCAACCATTGGCGGCGTACCCCTGGCGACCTGGTTTGGCGAGAACTTTGGTTGGCGCACCGCGTTCTGGGGCATCAGTGGGCTTGGCGCGGTGGTCATGGCGGCGCTGTGGTGGGCCTTGCCCAATGCGCCGGCACCCAAAGGCGGCGGGCTGATGGCGGAAATCCGTGTGCTGGGGCGCGGGCCGGTGCTGGCCGCGCTGGCCCTGACCGTGGTGGGCTCGAGTGCGATGTTTACGGTATTCACCTACATCGCGCCGATTCTGCGCGATGTCACCCATGCCTCGACCAACTTCGTCACTGGAATGCTGGTGCTGTTCGGAATCGGGCTCACCCTGGGCAATGTGTGGGGTGGCAAATCTGCGGACCGCTCAGTGGACCGCACTTTGATCATCTCGCTGGTGGTGTTGATTGCCGTGCTGTTGGCCTTTTCGGTGCTCATGCAATGGCCGCTGCCCGCTGCGCTGTCGATCCTGCTGTGGGGCGCTGCCAGCTTTGCCCTGGTGCCGCCGCTGCAGATGCGGGTGATGGAGGCCGCCAAAGACGCGCCTAACCTGGCTTCGGCGATGAACATCGGTGCGTTCAATTTTGGCAATGCGATTGGTGCGGCATTGGGTGGCGCGGTGATCAATGCCGGGCTGGGCTACCCGGCCATTTCCCTGGCAGGCGCACTGATGGCGGGCCTGGGCTTGCTGATGGTATTGGGGCTGAGCTGGCGTTCGCGGCGGGCAGATTTACGCACCTGCCGGAAAGTTATAAAGGTATGAAGAAACGCTTTTTTAAGCTCATCTAGACAGACAGCCAACTATTCCAGTTCTGAATCATCCCGCTATCGTCTGCTCATCGTTTTAGTCACTTTCTAGCCAGGGAGGGCGTCGTATCTGTACGGAAAAGTTGTCCAAGAGAAAACGCCTGCTCATCCTAGCAGCATAGATTGAGCACACTTCCAAGGCGACGTCGTAGAAGCGCCATAAATCGTTCAAAGAGGGAACACCACCTTCCTGATAGCGCCACTTCATCACGCGTTGCTCCGACGGAAAGTGTCCTAGTACCGTTTTTACTGCAGACCAATCATGCGTTTTCGGTGAAGTCGCAACAAGATCGCGGAGATTATGAGTTTGCTCATATGGGATACCTTGCTGATTCAGATACGCCTTCATGACCTTTTCACACGCCATATGAAGGTCCCAAACGGAGAGCGACAATGCCTCCGGGCCTGGAGCACTAAGGTCAGCGGCTGCTTTGTCAAGGTGGCGCAAAACAGAGTTAGCCATTGCTCTAACAGCCACAACAGGCAGATCCGCAGTCATTAGGGAAACTCTGAAAAAGACTTTCTGATTTGGCAAAATACCGCGACCCCACCCACCGAGTTTCCCGATGAAGCAGATGACCTTCGCCGACGCCGAGTACGCTGGCAAGCGCAAGCAAACCCGCAAGGAGTTGTTCCTGATCGAGATGGATCGGGTGGTGCCGTGGAAGGGCTTGATTGCTTTGATCGAGCCACATTATCCGAAAGGTGAAGGTGGCCGTCCGGCCTACCCGTTGATGGCGATGCTGCGTGTGCATCTGCTGCAGAACTGGTTCGGCTACAGCGATCCAGCGATGGAGGAAGCGCTGTACGAAACCACGATCCTGCGCCAGTTTGCCGGGCTGAACCTGGAGCGCATCCCCGACGAAACCACCATTCTCAACTTCCGCCGCTTGCTGGAGAAACACGAGCTGGCGGCCGGCATCCTCGCTGTCATCAATGGCTATCTGGGCGACCGCGGCCTGTCGCTGCGCCAGGGCACCATCGTCGATGCAACGCTGATCAATGCGCCCAGTTCGACCAAGAACAAGGACGGCAAGCGCGACCCGGAAATGCACCAGACCAAGAAGGGAAACCAGTATTATTTTGGCATGAAGGCCCACATCGGCGCCGATGACGAATCGGGTCTGGTGCACAGCGTAGTGGGCACGGCGGCCAATGTGGCGGATGTCACCCAGGTGGACAAATTGCTGCATGGCGACGAAAACGTGGTCTGCGCCGATGCAGGCTACACCGGTGTCGAAAAGCGGCCCGAGCATGAAGGACGTGAAGTTATCTGGCAGGTGGCGGCACGCCGCAGCACCTACAAAAAACTCGATAAGCGCAGCGTGCTGTACAAAGCCAAGCGCAAGATTGAAAAGGCCAAGGCTCAGGTGCGCGCCAAGGTCGAGCATCCGTTCCGGGTAATCAAGCGCCAGTTCGGTTACACCAAGGTGCGCTTTCGCGGCTTGGCCAAAAACACGGCGCAACTGGTGACACTGTTCGCTCTGTCGAACCTGTGGATGGCGCGCCGACATTTACTGACGAATGCAGGAGAGGTGCGCCTGTAATGCGGGAAATGGCCACCGGAGTGGGGTCCGGGTGGCGAAAACGTAAGAAATACTCGTCGAATTGATTGTTTTTTGATCATTTGGCGAGTTTAAAAGTTGCGCTAGGTGGTATGCCGGGGAAATACATGGCTACTTCAGACCATCCTTAGGTGATTTCTGATACCGCGTAGTCGTGTCGCCGTGTTCGTGGCCTCTTTTCGGAGTGCCGCTAGCTGCTTCGGGGGCATTTGCTCCAGCGATGGACCGTTAGTCATCCAAGACGCAGGATCCTCTCCTGGAAGCACATCCTTCGCAAATGTGACCCAGCACGTTCCATCGCCCTGAGGCTTGGCGACTGTCAGCGGAATATGTAAAAGGAAAAACGCGCCGTGATGTTTTAAGACTCCTGCCAAGAAGCGATTGGGATGAACCTTCGTCTGCCCATAACGTTTTTCATACCAATATTGTATGTGGCCGAATATCGGCTTAAACCAGGACTTGAGCAGATAGTTTTCTTTCGTATCACCTTCTACATCTAGGACGAGATGATCAACAAAAAACATTGCAGCCTTCATCGAACGTTCACTTACCTCAACTCCTGCCGCGGACAGCGTTTGGTCAATCCCAGGTAAGAATTCGTTGATGTGTGATATCAATGTCTCCTGTTGTTGCATGGCAGGCCTATTTCGTTTAGCAGAATACCGGTCAGTTAAGCGTACATGGCGCCTATAAAAAAGCCTTATCTTCCGGCGAGCATTGGTCAGCCTAATCCCGCTCCTTATGCTCACACTATAAAACCCCACCCAACTGCCTTATAACTACGCTCTTCAGTCAAGGAGACGCGTAATGAAAACCATGGTAGTTGGCGCCAGCAAAGGCCTGGGCAAGGCCCTGATCGAGGGGTTGGGCGAAGCCGGAGATACGCTGATCGGTGTATCCCGTAGCCGTCCTGACCAGCTCAACCACAAGGCTGATGTGCAGGTGCACTGGGTCGAAGCCAACCTGGCCGAACCCGCCAAAGCAGCGCAGGCCATTGAGGCCTCGGTAGCCGAGAGCGGGCTGGATACTCTGATTTACAACCTGGGTATCTGGGAAGAGTTTGCCTTCGATCCGGCGTACCACTTTTTGGCAGACAGTGATGAGCAACTCGAAGCCATTGTCACGTGCAACATCACCTCTACTTTGTTGTTGATCAAACGCCTGCTGCCGGTGCTGCTCAACAGCGCCAACCCACGGATCATCCTGACCGGTTCCACCTCAGGCCTGCCGCAAAGTGGCCGCCCGGAGGTGGCCTTCGGTGCCTCCAAGTTTGCGCTGCGCGGGATTGCCGATGCCTTGCGTGAAGGTTATCGGCATCAACGCCTGGGCGTGACCTGCCTGAACCTCGGTTACCTGAACACCGAAGACCCGTTGAGCGCACCGCTCGCAGTGGCGGCGCAACGCGGTGAAGGTCAATTGATCCCTGTACACGACGTGGTTCGGGTGGTGCGCATGACGCTGAGCTTGTCGCCGGCGAGTTTCGTCAAGGACATCACCTTGCCGGCGATTCTGGATGAGCGGTTTTAGACGGGGAAGAACGTCTGTGGCTATCGTCTAGACTTCATGCACCTTTCAACCCGAGGAGCCTTGCCATGAACAACAAGAATACGATCTGCCTCTGGTACAACGGCGATGCCCTGGCGGCAGCGACCTTCTACGCCAACACCTTCCCCAACAGCGAAGTAAAGGCCGTGCACCGTGCGCCTGGCGACTATCCGGCTGGCAAGCAGGGAGATGAGTTGACCGTGGAGTTCACCGTGCTGGGTATCCCCTGCGTGGGTCTCAATGGCGGCCCCCTGTTCAAGCACAGTGAAGCGTTTTCCTTTCAGGTGTCCACGGATGACCAGGAGGAAACCGACCGGTTGTGGCATGCCATCATCGACAACGGTGGGCAGGCGAGCGCTTGCGGTTGGTGCAAGGACAAGTGGGGGCTGTCGTGGCAGATCTCGCCGCGGGTGTTGGTCGAAGCAGTTACCAGTAAAGATCCTGCCGTCGCCAAGCGTGCATTTGAAGCGATGATGACCATGACCAAGATCGACATCGCTGCCATCGAAGCCGCCATTGCCGGGAACTGAACGGTGGGAGCGCTCAAGCCCTAGCGAGGCCGCGATGGCGGTGGGTCAGGCAGCGCAAATGCCAACTGCACCACCGCCATCGCAGGCAAGCTCCCACATCTGGATTGCGCGCCCTCTCCCATGCGGCAAAAAAAGTCATACAACGGACGCCCGGTTGCGACACGGGCGATACCGGCCTATGTTCCAAGCCATGCTGTTTTTTTGCTGCCCCCCGCCCTACGTCCATCCCGTAACCAGGAGACGACATGCCCACGCCTTCACGCCCTGCCGTACTTGAACTGATCGGCAATACCCCGCTGGTCAAGGTCAGCCGCTTCGATACCGGCCCCTGCACGCTGTTTCTCAAGCTTGAATCGCAAAACCCCGGTGGTTCCATCAAGGACCGCATCGGCCTGGCGATGATCGACGCCGCTGAACGCGACGGTCGCTTGCGCCCAGGCGGTACCATCATTGAAGCCACCGCCGGCAATACCGGCCTGGGCCTGGCGCTGGTGGGCCGGGCCAAGGGTTACCGGGTGGTGTTGGTGGTGCCCGACAAGATGTCCACGGAAAAGGTGCTGCACCTCAAGGCCATGGGCGCCGAGGTGCATATCACCCGCTCCGATGTGGGCAAGGGCCATCCCGAGTATTACCAGGACGTGGCGGCACGCTTGGCCAAAGATATTCCAGGCTCGTTCTTCGCCGACCAGTTCAATAACCCGGCCAACCCCTTGGCCCACGAGACCAGTACCGCACCGGAGATCTGGGCGCAGACCCAGCACGATGTGGACGCGATTGTGGTGGGCGTCGGCTCGGCCGGCACCCTCACCGGCCTCACGCGTTTCTTCAAGCGCGTGCAACCCGAACTGGCCATGGTGCTGGCCGACCCTGTCGGTTCGGTAATGGCCGAATACAGCCGCAGCCGCACCCTGGAAACTCCCGGTTCCTGGGCCGTGGAAGGGATAGGCGAGGACTTCATCCCCTCGATCGCCGACCTGTCCAGCGTGCGCCACGCCTACTCCATCAGCGATGCCGACAGCTTCGACCACGCCCGCCAATTGCTCAAGGCCGAAGGCATCCTCGGCGGCTCATCCACCGGCACCCTGCTCGCCGCGGCCTTGCGCTACTGCCGCGAGCAAACCGAGCCCAAGCGCGTGGTGACCTTTGTTTGCGACACCGGTACGCGCTATCTGTCCAAGGTTTACAACGACCAGTGGATGAACGACGCGGGCCTGTTGCAGTACAAACACTACGGCGACCTGCGCGATCTGATCGCGCGCCGCTTCGAAGACGGCCGGGTGATCAGCGTAAGCCCCGACGACACCCTGCTCACCGCCTTCCAGCGCATGCGCCTGGCGGACGTGTCGCAACTGCCGGTGCTGGTCGATGGCCAGACCCTGGTGGGCGTCATCGACGAGTCCGACATCCTGCTGGGCCTGCACCACGACGCCGCAGATTTTTCCATGACCGTCGCCAGCGCCATGACCAACACCCTGCACACCCTGGCCCCCAACGCCAGCCTGGCCGAACTGCAGGCTGAACTGGATCGCGGCCTGGTCGCCATCATTGCCGACGCCTCAGGCTTTCATGGCCTGATCACCCGCGTCGACCTGCTTAACCACCTACGGAGATCCCTTGCATGAGCCAGTCCGATAAAAGCGCGTTTGCCACCCGTGTGATCCACGCCGGGCAGTCACCCGACCCGACCACGGGCGCGCTGATGCCGCCGATCTACGCCAACTCCACCTACCTGCAAGACAGCCCCGGCGTACACAAGGGTTTTGACTATGGCCGCTCCCACAACCCCACGCGTTTCGCCCTGGAACGCTGCGTGGCCGACCTTGAAGGCGGCAGCCAGGCATTTGCGTTTGCCTCGGGGCTGGCGGCGATCTCCACCGTGCTCGAACTGCTGGATGCTGGCGCGCATATCGTCTCGGGCAATGACCTGTACGGCGGCACTTTCCGCCTGTTCGACAAGGTGCGCCAGCGCAGTGCCGGGCACCGTTTCAGCTATGTCGACCTCAGCGACTTGTCGGCGTTTGAAGCGTCATTGCAGGACGACACGCGCATGGTCTGGGTCGAAACTCCAAGCAACCCGCTGCTGAGCCTGACCGACCTGCGCGCCGTCGCCCGCATCTGCCGTGCCCGCGGGATTATCTGCGTGGCCGACAACACCTTTGCCAGCCCCTGGATCCAGCGCCCGCTGGAGTTGGGCTTCGACATCGTGGTGCACTCCACCACCAAATACCTCAATGGGCATTCTGATGTGATCGGTGGTATCGCTGTTGTCGGTGACAACGCTGAATTGGCCGAACGCCTGGGCTTCCTGCAAAACTCCATCGGCGCCATCGCCGGGCCGTTCGATGCCTTCCTGACCCTGCGCGGAGTAAAAACCCTGGCGCTGCGCATGGAGCGCCATTGCAGCAATGCCCTGGACCTGGCCACCTGGCTGGAGCAACAGCCGCAAGTGTCACGGGTTCACTACCCGGGCCTCAAATCCCACCCACAGCACGACCTGGCCAAGCAGCAAATGCGCGGCTTTGGCGGGATGATTTCAGTGGACTTGAACAGCGACCTGGCCGGCGCGACGCGCTTTCTGGAAAACGTGAAGATCTTCGCCCTGGCCGAGAGCCTGGGGGGCGTGGAAAGCCTGATCGAGCACCCGGCGATCATGACCCATGCCAGCATCCCGGCGGCGACGCGAGCGCAATTGGGGATTGGCGATGGGCTGGTGCGCTTGTCGGTGGGGGTTGAAGATGTGGAGGATTTGCGCGCCGATCTGGCTCAGGCCTTGGCCCACATTTAACCGCCATGATCGTTCCCACGCTCTGCGTGGGAATGCAGCCAGGGACGCTCTGCGTTCCCAAGCGTGACGCAGAGCGTCACCGAATGCGTTCCCACGCAGAGCGTGGGAACGATCATTGCGTATCAGCCCTGGGTGATGTTGGCCCGTGCCGCATGCAGCTTCTTGTAGCTATCGATCAAGCGCAAATGCCGGTCCAGGCCTTCCAGCTTCATGCTCGTCGGCGTGAGCCCATAAAAGCGCACACTGCCGTCGACCGAGCCGATCACCGCGTCCATGCGCTCGTTGCCAAACATGCGCCGGAAGTTGGCCTCGTAGTCAGCCAGTTCCAGGTCCTCATCCAGTTCCATCTCCAGCACCGCGTTCATCGCCTGGTAAAACAGGCCGCGCTCAACGGTGTTGTCGTTGTACTGCAGGAACATCTCTACGCATTCCTTGGCCTCTTCATACTGCTTCAGCGCCAGGAATATCAGCAGTTTCAGCTCCAGGATGGTCAACTGGCCCCACGCGGTGTTGTCATCGAACTCAATGCCAATCAACGTAGTGATATCGGTGTAGTCGTCCAGTTCGCTTTCTATCAGACGCTCGACCAACGCCTGCAGCTCATCCTCGCTGAGGCGGTGCAGGTTGAGGATGTCTTCGCGAAAAAACAGCGCCTTGTTGGTGTTGTCCCAGATCAGGTCATCCACCGGGTAGATTTCCGAGTAGTCCGGCACCAGGATGCGGCAGGCAGTAGCGCCCAGGTGCTCATACACCGCCATGTACGACTCTTTGCCCATGCCTTCGAGGATGCCGAACAGCGTGGCGGCTTCCTGGGCGTTGGAGTCTTCGCCCTGGCCAGAGAAGTCCCACTCGACGAATTCATAATCCGACTGGGCACTGAAGAAGCGCCACGACACTACGCCGCTGGAATCGATAAAATGCTCGACGAAGTTGTTCGGCTCGGTGACCGCCTGGCCTTCGAAGGTCGGCTGCGGCAGATCGTTCAAGCCTTCGAAGCTACGGCCTTGCAGCAGCTCGGTGAGGCTGCGTTCCAGTGCCACTTCCAGGCTCGGGTGCGCGCCGAACGAGGCGAACACGCCGCCGGTGCGCGGGTTCATCAAGGTCACGCACATCACCGGGAACTCACCGCCCAGGGAGGCATCCTTGACCAGCACCGGAAAGCCCTGGGCTTCCAGGCCTTCGATACCCGCCAGGATGCCCGGGTACTTGGCCAGCACTTCGGCGGGTACGTCCGGCAGGGCAAATTCGCCTTCGATGATTTCGCGCTTCACCGCCCGCTCGAAAATCTCCGACAGGCACTGTACCTGGGCTTCGGCCAAGGTGTTACCCGCGCTCATGCCGTTGCTCAGGTAGAGGTTTTCGATCAGGTTGGACGGAAAATACACCACCTCGCCATCGGACTGACGCACGAACGGCAGGGAGACAATGCCACGGGCTTCGTTGCCGGAGTTGGTGTCGAACAGGTGTGAACCGCGCAGCTCGCCCTCGCGGTTGTAGACTTTCAGGCAGTAGGCATCGAGGATTTCACTCGGCAGCTCATCGTTGGGGCCCGGCTGGAACCAACGCTCGTCCGGGTAATGCACGAACGGCGCGTTGGCCAGGTCCTCACCCCAGAACTGGTCGTTGTAAAAGAAGTTGCAGTTCAGGCGCTCGATGAACTCACCCAGCGCCGACGCCAACGCGCCCTCTTTTGTCGCGCCTTTGCCGTTGGTAAAGCACATCGGCGAATGGGCGTCGCGGATATGCAGCGACCACACGTTGGGCACGATATTGCGCCACGAGGCAATCTCGATCTTCATGCCCAGGCCCGCGAGAATCGCCGACATGTTGGCGATGGTCTGCTCCAGCGGCAGGTCCTTGCCGGCAATGTAGGTGCCCGCTGCGGACGTGGAGTTGGGCATCAACAACGCCTGGGCATCGGCGTCGAGGTTGTCGACTTCCTCAATCACGAATTCCGGCCCGGCCTGCACCACCTTCTTCACGGTGCAGCGGTCGATGGAACGCAGGATGCCTTGGCGGTCCTTGTCGGAGATGTCTGCGGGCAATTCGACCTGAATCTTGAAAATCTGGTTGTAGCGGTTTTCCGGGTCGACGATGTTGTTCTGCGACAGGCGAATATTCTCGGTGGGAATATTGCGCGTCTGGCAGTACAACTTCACAAAGTACGCCGCACACAACGCCGACGAAGCCAGGAAGTAGTCGAATGGCCCCGGTGCCGAACCATCGCCCTTGTAGCGGATGGGCTGGTCGGCAATGACCGTGAAGTCATCGAACTTGGCTTCAAGCCGAAGGTTGTCGAGAAAGTTGACCTTAATTTCCATGCGGGCACACCAGAATAACGAGCTAAACAAATTGGCCGCCATTATGAAGCGTTTCGCCGGGAAGTCTCAGGGATTTGCGTATGGGCTGCCGATCGGTGCTAACTTCCAACCAGTTAGATAATGTTCACCTCTGCCAGGACAGGCCATGGAACCGATAGCGACTAACGCCGCATTGTTGATCATCGATATGCAAAAAGGCATGGCCGATCCCACCCTTGGCCGCCGCAACAACCCAGACGCCGAGCTGCGCATACAGCAATTGCTCAATGCCTGGCGCCAGGCGCAACGCCCGATCATCCATGTGCGGCATATCTCCCGCTCTGCCGCTTCAGTGTTCCGGCCAGGCCAGCCCGGCTGTGAGTTCCAGGATGCGCTGCACCCCCTGGCCCAGGAGCATGTGGTTGAAAAAAACGTACCAGATGCGTTCAGCGCCACGGGCCTGGAGCGCTGGCTGCACCTGCGCTCGATCCAGCAGTTGGTAATCGTCGGGGTCATCACCAACAATTCAGTGGAATCCACCGCACGCTCGGGCGGCAACCTGGGGTTCGACGTGATCGTGGCGGCGGATGCGTGTTTTACCTTCGATCAAACCGACTTGTCGGGGCGGCTGTGGGCCGCAGAGGATGTGCATGCACTGTCGCTCAGTAACTTGGCGATGGACTATGCAAGGGTGTTCCAAACGAGTGAAATCCTGGCCAGTCATTAATGAGCAATGCAGACATGCATCAGGGCAAACGCACGATGGCGACCGCTTGCCGGCCTGGACGGTTAAAACACCCCGGCATCCTCCAGCATTTGCGGTAACGCCTGCGGCCATACCGTATCGCTCGTGGCGCGCAGCGCCTGTGCCGACCACCAATGATGATCCGCCATCACCTGAGTCTCCTCTACCGTCCACTCGGCCCGGGAAAGCGCGTCGCTGGATGCATGCACAACGAAGTACCGCTCAACCGCCAACACGGTTTCACCGCTGGGTAACATCAACGGGAAACTACGCTCTGCCACGGATTCGCCGATGCTGCTGACGGTGATACCCGTCTCTTCGCGCAACTCACGAATCGCAGCGCTGTGGAAGCTCTCCCCGGCCTCCACGCCACCGCCCGGCGTGGCCCAGTAATCCTGGCCGGCCAGGGCGCCGTCTTTATGCACGAAGCGAAACAGCAACACTTGCTGCGCAGGGTTTATGACCAGTAATCGTGCGGCTTTGCGTTCACGCATCTGATTGATTCCTTTCTATCAGGGCCGAAACCATCCAGCTCAAAAATGCCCGTAGGCGTGTAGTGAATGCCTCGCCCCCGGCGCTAGGGTTGCGTGCCTCAAACAGGAAGTAGGCGATTTGCACGCGCATGGTCGGGTAATGCTGAACGAACAGCCCGACGTAGTCTTCCAGGGTTTGCGGCCAGTTTTGCGCATCCTCGGCTCGCAGGGTGTGGGTAGCGCGGATCAAGGCCCGCGATGCTTCCCTCTGCAAGCGATGGCGTACGTGCTCAGTGCTGGCCAGTTCGATACGCACCAAGTACGCCGTGAGCGCCTGTTCAAAATCACCATTGACCGCCAGGGCGATGGCGCGGGACGGGCGAAACGGTTCGACGTGCAGTGACAGGTCTTCGCCCCAGAGACAGCGGCAATGATGTTTGAGCCAGAAACCCCAACTGTTTCGGTTTTCAGGCGCCAACACTTGGGCGCAGTGGCCGATGTCGAAGTCGATCTTGGTGACGCTCGGATGCCGTTGCTCCAAGGCGAGTCGGGCTGACTCCAACTGTTCAAGCACGGGCGCATCCGGTGGCTCCACCAGTATCAGGGAAAGGTCAAGATCAGAAATGCCGATCTCACCTTCGCCCCGTGCGATGCTGCCATACAGGTAAATCCCGTGCAGCCCCAGCTCAGGCCGGGACAAGGTAGCGCAGATGTCCGTCAGCAGGGGCTGGAACTGGGGTTGTATAGGCCCATCGACGACGGTGAGGATATAGCCGTCGGCATCGATGCCAGCAGATTTTTGGGTAGTCACGGGCGATGCACCTCAATCACCAACCCTTCCTCTTCACTCGGCACACTGAAATGGCGAGTGATCAGGTCGAACTCGGCATCGCTGGCGGCAAAATCGTGGTCACCTCGGGCGTTGCGGGCGTGCAGGCGCGCACGACAGGTGGCATCGTCCAGCTCCAGGTAATGCAGGCAGTGCGGCACCTTGGCTGCCTGGGCCAGGCCGAGTAACCATTGACGATTGGCGAGGGTATTGGCCGGAAAATCCAGCACCACATTGACGCCGCACGCCAACAGATCGATCACCAGCGGCTCAAGTACCCCACGAACCCGCAGGGCACAGCGCAGGTAGTCGGCAATGCTCTGGATTTCGCCGGGATAGAGATTGGCCAGCCACTGGTCTTCGCTGAGCACGATGACCCCCTGCTCGGCGGCCAGGGTTTTGGCGAGTGTGGACTTGCCGGAGGCGATCTTGCCGCAGAGCAGATGCAGGGTGGGCATAACGCGATTCCTCATGTCGGGCCAGGAAGAATGAGTCATATAGCCGCTGTGGTAAACATATGCAGGCATAGGTATCTACATAACGTTGTGGGCTGTAGCAGCAGACGGTAACCACGATGCGAAGCGAGCCGCTCTTGATCTGCTTGTGATCTTGATCTCAGGCGCCCCGTTAAACCACGCTGGCCGGAATTCGACAGGGATTACGGGCACACCGAGCCCAAGCGAGGTGCCGAGTGGTGGGGCAAGAGCGTTTTGCTTACTTTTGCGCTTTTCAAAAGTGAGCCGCCGTCAGGGCGGAACCCTAGGTGGCCGTTACCTAAATAACGGATATGTACCCGGTCCAACTGTGTTGACTGTTAGGCCGCCTTCGCAGGCAAGCCAGCTCCCACAGTTGGATGGTGGGGTGTCAGGTAGATAGATGTCGGCTGTCAGGCCGTCACGGGAGCAAGCTCTCTCGCCACAGGTTCAGCGTCGCACCAAAATTGTGTAGATACCTATGCATATGCAGGGGAACGCCGGATCGAAACACACCTCGACACGCCCTCCCAGTGAACTTTCTTGCAAATGCCATGCTCCTTTCCTATGCGAAGTCAGCGCGCCCTGAGCCCAGGGTGCAGAACGATAAGGAGCCGCCACCAACATGACTACCCTCTCCACTTACCCCGTCGTCAGGCCTGGGCCGTTGCACGGGACTTTGCTTGCCGGCACCGTGCCGTTGTTTCTCGGGGCCTTGCTCAGTGATATCGCCTACGGCCAGACCTACCAGATTCAGTGGGCCAATTTCGCCTCCTGGCTTATCGCAGGAGCCTTGGTGTTCTGTGGTTTTGCCCTGCTGTTTGCACTGGTCAACCTGGTGCGTGCCGAACACAAGGGCGGGCGCCCGGTGGCGTACTTCCTGCTGTTGCTGGGCACTTGGGTGCTTGGCTTGGTCAATGCCTTCCAGCATGCCAAGGACGCATACGCCATGATGCCCACCGGCTTGGTGCTGTCGGCGATCGTCACCGTGCTGGCGATTGTCGCCACCTGGATCGGCTTGACTAACCTGCGCTCAGGAGCTGCCCGATGAAACCACTCAACACACTGACCCTGCTCAGCGCCGCCCTGTTGCTGAGTGCCTGTGGCGGCGAAGGTGACAAGACCCAGGCACGCGGCCCTGACCCCAAGCTGCCCGAACAACAAAGCAGCCTGTTGCCGAGCATGAAGATTGCCGAGCCCACGCCGTGGGGCGATCAAAAGCCCAAGGTACCCGAAGGCTACAGCGTCACCGCCATCGCCACCGACCTTGCTATCCCGCGCCAGACCCTGGTGCTGCCCAACGGCGATATCCTGGTGGCCGAAGGCCGTGGCGGCAGTGCGGCCAAGCTCAAGCCCAAGGACGTGATCGCCAGTGTGATCAAGGCCCAGGGCAACACCAAGGTCAAGGGCGGCAACCGCATTACGCTGCTGCGTGACGCCGACGGTGACGGCACCTATGAACTCAAGACCGTATTCGCCGACAACCTCAACGCCCCTTACGGCCTGGCATTCGCCGACGGCAAACTGTATGTGGCCAACCAAGACGCACTGGTGCGCTTTGACTACGCCGACGGCCAGACCAAGGCCAGCGCCCCGCCCGTCAAAGTCACCGACCTGCCGGCGCAGATCAACCATCACTGGACCAAGTCATTGGCCGTGAGTGACGACGGGCGTCAGCTGTATGTGGGCATCGGTTCCAACAGCAACATCACCGAACGCGGCATGGAAGTGGAGATCGACCGCGCAATGGTCTGGCAGATCGATGCCGCCACCGGTGCGCATAAGCCCTACGCTACAGGCCTGCGCAATCCGACGGCGCTGACCATCCAACCGGGCTCAGGGCAACTGTGGACCGTGGTCAACGAGCGCGATGAACTCGGCCCCGACCTGGTGCCAGACTACCTGACGTCGGTGCGTGAAGGTGCCTTCTACGGCTGGCCCTACAGCTACTGGGGCCAGAACGTCGACCCCCGCGCACAACCGCAGAACCCGGCCAAGGTGGCTGCCGCGATCAAACCCGATTACAGCCTGGGCTCCCATGTGGCCGCGTTGGGCGTGGATTTTTCCATCCCCGCCATGGGTGAAAAGTTCGCTGACGGCGCGTTTGTCGGCGAGCACGGCAGTTGGAACCGTGACAACCCAGTGGGCTACAAGGTGATCTTCGTGCCGTTCAGCAACGGCAAACCGGCGGGCGAGCCCATCGACTTTGCCACCGGCTTCCGCGGCGACGACGGCAAGACCCGTGGGCGTCCAGTGGGGGTGACGGTGGACCCCAAAGGCGCGCTGATCATTGCCGACGACTTGGCCAATACGATTTGGCGCGTCACGCGTAACCAATAACCGCAGATGACAGGGGCTGCGACGCCCCTGTCAGCCGTCACTCTGCAATTGTGCGTCAAGCCAGGCCAACAACGCCGTAATCTCCTCCCGACTGCCCGTCCCTTGCTGCCTGTAGACCGAAATAGCCTCGGGCAAAAACACGCTTTCTGCGCAGGGCCGCACCAGCGCCCCACTCTCTATCAGCCGGCTTGCGGTACGACGCCAACCCATGGCGATACCGTGCCCTTCCACGGCAGCTTGCAACATCAGCGGGTAACTGTCGAAGGTGGCACTGCGCGCATCCCTGGGCAACGTGTGGCCGAACATCTGCAGCCACTCATCCCATTCCATCAAGTGCGGCGGCTCGGAGCTGTGGTGCAGAAATGTGCAGGGCTGTAATTCAGTCAGCGCTAACGGCTTTTCCGGGCAGAGGTAGCCGGGGCTGCACACCGGGAACACCTCGTCGGAGGCGGTGAACATCAACGTATGGCTACCACTGGCGCGCCGGGTACTTTGCAGGGCCACATCGAAATGCCCGTCGAACTGGGTGATCGGCCGCGTACAGGTCACCACCTGGATCTCGATCTGCGGGTATTGCTGGTGGAAGGTCGCCAGACGCGGCATCAACCAATAGAACGCCTCGCATAGCTGGCATAGCAGTACCACGCGATTGCGCTGGGGCGATGTTCTCAGGCTGACCGCGCCCTCACTGATGCTGTGCAAGGCCTGGCTGACCACCCGCCCCAGCTCACGCCCTTCTTGCGTCAGGAACACCCCACGGTTGCGCCGACAAAACAGCTTGACCCCCAGGTTGTCTTCCAGCCCGCGTATCTGCCGACTGACAGCTGCCTGGGTGAGGTGCAATTCATCGGCCGCCTTGGAGAAACTCTCCAGGCGCGCCGCCGCTTCAAACGGCAACAAACTGGCCAGCGGCGGTAAGGTTTTGCCAAGTGCATTCATAATCTGTGGTTATGCATCCAAGGCTGAAAACTCGTTTGTAGCACACCCGCCGCGCTGGGCACCATGACTCCCTCACTTCATGGAGCAGCCTGATGACCACCGCCCGCGCCTCACTCTTTACCGGTGTGATATTGGCCGTTGTCGCCACCCTGGGCTGGGCGCTGAACTTCATTGCGCCCTACGTCACCGGGGTCTACAGCCTCTACGACTTGATGGCCGTACGGTTTCTGATGGCCGGTGGGCTGGGTCTCGTCTGGATCATGGTGTGCAGGGCGCAATTGAGTGTACTCAGCACCGGCCAGTGCGTACTGGCGGCAGCACTGGGCGCACTGGGTTGCCTCGGTTATGGCGTGTGCATTGCTGGCGGCGTGATGTTCGGCGGCCCGGTGCTGACGCCAGCGTTTGTCGGCATGGTCCCGGTGCTACTGGCGTTGATAGGCAACGCCAGTCACAAGACCCTGCAATGGCGCCAGTTGGTGATGCCGTTGTCCTGCCTCACTGTGGGGCTGTTGCTGGCGACAGTCAGCAGCCTCCACCTGCCCGCCTCCGGCACCGGTTCCTGGCTGGCGGGGTTGTGTTTCTCCTTGGGCGCAGTGGCCTTGTGGCTGGGGTTCAGCGTCATCAATCAACAGCAACTGGCACGCCTGCCTGCCCGCGCAACCGGCCTGTGGACCGCCTTGATGCTGGTAGGCGCAGGCGGCGCGGCGCTGTGCCTGCTGCCGTGGCTATACACGCTGGGCTTGTTCCGGTTGCCGACCCTTGGCGCGGGCTGGAACCA
This sequence comes from Pseudomonas sp. CCI1.1, assembly GCF_034348165.1. Classification (NCBI taxonomy): domain Bacteria; kingdom Pseudomonadati; phylum Pseudomonadota; class Gammaproteobacteria; order Pseudomonadales; family Pseudomonadaceae; genus Pseudomonas; species Pseudomonas sp. CCI1.1. The sequence goes on along the minus strand of NZ_CP133780.1, from coordinate 739,139 downwards.
GGCATGGCCGCTGTATGCCTGGAGCCTGGGCATCGCGGTGATGTCCACGGTGGTCGGCGCCTGGGCCTGGAACGCGGCAACGCGGCGCCTGCCCATGGTACTGAGTGGCCAATTGATTGCCCTGGAATCACTCTTCGCCAGCCTGCTCGGTCTAGGCTTTCACCGGCGCTGGCCGACGCCAATGGAAGCCGTGGGCCTGGCTGCCGTGCTCGTCGGTGTGGTCATGGCGGTTCGTACCCTCCTGGCGCAGGCAAAACCCGCCACAACCCATCAGACCTTCGGGGAGATTCAACCATGACCCATTCAAACGACGCACTGGCACTGCCCCACACCTTTGACTTTCGCAATCAAACTGTGCGCTGGGGCCAGCTGGGTACCCAGGGGCCGGCGCTGGTGATGGTGCATGGCACGCCGTTCTCTTCCCATGTGTGGCGGCGTATCGCGCCCTTGTTTACCCAGCAGTACCGCGTGTTCTATTACGACCTGCTTGGCTATGGCCAGTCTGAACAGGCGCCGGGCCAGGACGTGTCTCTGGGCGTGCAAAACCTGTTGCTCGCCGCCCTGCTACACCATTGGGGCCTGGAACGCCCCCATGTGCTCGCCCAAGATTTTGGCGGCGCCACGGCCCTGCGCACGCATCTGCTTGATGGCTGCGACTATGCCAGCCTGACCTTGATCGACCCCGTCGCCATGGCGCCCTGGGGTTCGCCGCTGGTGCAGCATGTGCGCCGCCATGAACAGGCCTTCAGCGACGCGCCGGCCTATATCCATGAGGCGATTGTGCGTGCCTATCTACAGGGCGCCGCCTTCACGCCGCTGCCTGCCGAGGTGCTGCACGCCTATGTCACGCCCTGGACAGGCGAGGTAGGCCAGCCCGCCTTCTATCGCCAGATTGCACAGATGGACCAGCGCTATACCGACCAGATTGAAGAGCGGCTCGCCGAGCTGCGTTGCCCGGTGCAACTGCTCTGGGGCGAAGAAGACCAATGGATCAACGTGGCACAGGGCGACGCGCTCGCAGGTAGATTAGGTGCACGCTACCTGCGCGTCCCGCGTGCGGGGCATCTGGTGCAAGAGGACGCGCCCGAGGTCATCGTCGCTGCCTTGATGACCTTTCTAGCTAGCGTCACAGATCAGTGATTTCCTTGTGGCGCGGCACCAGCGTCTTCATCACGCTCCAGGCCACCAGGTAAGCCAGGGCGCATATGGCAAACATGATCATGTAGCCGGTATGGATGTCGTTGATGGACTTGTAATAGTCGAACACCCAGCCGCCGATCTTGGTCATGAGCACGCCGCCCAGGCCACCGGCCATGCCGCCAATGCCGACCACCGAAGCCACGGTTTTCTGCGGGAACATGTCGGACACGGTGGTGAAAATGTTGCATGACCACGCCTGGTGTGCCGAAGCGCCCACACCGATCAGCAACACCGGCACCCAGAAGCTGAGGTAACCCAACGGCTGCGCCAGCAACACCACCAGCGGGAACAGCGCAATCACCAGCATGGCTTTCATGCGCCCGTCATAGGGGGCATCGCCGCGCGCCATGAAGTAGCTGGGGAACCAGCCGCCGCCAATACTGCCGACCATGGTCATGCTGTACAGCACCGCCAGCGGCATCACGATATCGGCGCCTTTCATGCCGTATTGGGCAGACAGGTAGGTGGGCAGCCAGAACAGGAAAAACCACCACACGCCGTCAGTCATGAACTTGCCGAAGGCAAACGCCCAGGTCTGGCGGTAGGTCAACAGTTTGAACCAGGAGACTTTCTTTCCTGCGGTGCCCGTCGGTGCCGGGGTAAACGGTTGTACGGTCTGGTCGCTGCGGATGTAGGCCAGTTCCTCAGGTGACAGGCGTTTTTGCTGTTCCGGTTTTTCGTAAACGGCGGCCCACACGGCTACCCAGACAAAACCCAGCATGCCGATGACCATAAACGCCGCCTCCCAGCCCCACAGGCCGGCAATCAGAGGGACACAGATCGGCGCCAGGATCGCGCCGACGTTGGCGCCGGAATTGAAGATACCGGTGGCCAGGGAGCGTTCTTTCTTGGGGAAATATTCGGCAGTGGCCTTGATCGCGATCGGGAAGTTACCCGCTTCGCCAATCGCCAACACCGCCCGCGACAGCATGAAGCCGGCGATCGACACCGGGATCACCGCCAGGCCAATGGCACCACTGACGGCTGCGATACCCTCGCCCATCGGCACCGCAAACGCATGCATGATCGCGCCGGTGGACCAGATACCAATGGCTACCACATAGGCGGCCTTGGTGCCGATCCTGTCGACGAAGCGCCCGGCAAACAGCATGGAAATGGCGTAGACGAACTGGAACACCGCCGCGATGTTGGCGTAGTCGGTGTTGCTCCAGCCAAACTGCGTCGACAGTTGCGGTGCCAACAGGCTCAGCACCTGACGGTCGAGGTAATTGACCGTGGTCGCGAAAAACAACATCGCGCAGATCGTCCAGCGATAGCTGCCGACCGCCTGGCCGACACGAAGGGCACTGATGGGCTCGTTCAGATTCATGGCATCACTTTTTATTTTTGTTAGGTAGGACATATGTAACGTCATATGTCGTCGTACAACTGCGGGTTTTATAGCGAGACGCCCACGCAGTGTCAATCGCAAAGATTGCCGCTTATCGAGGATTTACGCGGAATAGGAAAATGTCAGGCTTGTGCAGTTGTAGGATGACAAACCCTGAGCACCAGGCTGGGCGCTTGGCCGGGTACATCATCCAGCAGGCCAAAACGTTGCATGCCGAGCTTCTCCAATACGCGGATCGACGCAGCATGATCGGGTCGCACTAACCCGAAGACTTCCGGTAGAGATAGCGTGTCAAACGCCAGCGCCAGGGCATCCCGCCCCAGTTCAGTGGCATACCCCTGCCCCCAGGCCTCGACGGCCAGGCGATAGCCAAGGTTGATGCGCTGCTGCGTCAGGTAGTTAAGTGGCGCAATGCCGCCAAACCCGATGATGTGCTCGGGGCTCTCTTTGCAGGCAATCGCCCACCAGCCGTAGCCCTGGGAGGTCCATTGCTCCAGCCAGTGATCCAATAGCCGTTGTGCCGCATTTAGGTTGGGCAGCGGGCCGGCAGGATTGAACAAGTTGGTCTGTGGATCACCGAAGATCGCGAACAATCGCTGAACGTCTGCGGCCCGTGGTTGGCGGTAGGTAAGGCGTGAATGACTGCTTGGCATTTAAATGACTTCCCTGCTTTGCCTGACTAACAATGACAATTCCCCTGTGGGAGCGCTCGAGCTTTAGCGAGGCCGCGATGGCGACAGTTCAGGCAACACAACTGCCAACAGTACCGCCGCCTTCGTAGCCTCGCCGGGGCTCGACAACTCCCACATCGGTTATGCGCCTGGCACAAATCCCCTGTGGGAGATTCTATGGTTGAGGGGCAACCCTCAACCAACTTTTGGCTGATATTCGCTTTGCCCTTTCAGCAGAGCGAACACCACCCTAGCAAGCTTGCGGGCCAGTATTACCAGCGCCTGTGTGGTGCTATAGCCTCGCGCCCTCTGTGCTTGATAAAACGCTTTCCATGTCTCTGTTCGGCTAGCCGCCATCGCTGCGTTATGCAGCAGGCGCCGAGCTTCTGAGTCGCCGCGCTTACTTAAACTACGACGACCATCCTTCTGTCCTGACTTGTTGACGCGCAAATCCATACCAAGAAAGGCGATAAACGCGTCCGAATTCCTGAACTCTCCCCGTTGGAAGGTGGCAATCAAACGCGCGCCAGTCAAAAAACCGATGCCTTCGACTTTCAAGCAACGCTTCAACTGACCCAGTAAACCTGCTTCTTTCAGGCAGTCACTGATCATTTTTTCGATTAACCCTTCCAGTCTCTGCATCGACTTCACCTGCTCGGCAAACGAGGCCTTAAGAAGCGGCTCGTTCGCCCAGCTTTGCGTCAGGCTGACGCGCGCCTGAACCAAGGCTGCGCGCCGACGAAACAGGCTTAGAAGATGGCGATACAGCGGTGATGGAGGTGTCCAGGGACGCAGTTCGTCTGCCTCCTTTCTCAAATAGCGGACGAGCAGCTTGGCATCCAAAGCATCGGTCTTGGCCCGGATCTTCACGCTTTCGCGGTAATGCTTGAGCTCATAACCTCCAACCATGTAAACCACGCAACCAGCTTCATGAGCTAGATCAGCAAACTCCAAGTGGTAGATATTGGTGGCTTCAATTGCGATGGCCACTTTGCAGGACAAGGCCTTCAGCCATTTTTTGATAGCGGCTTTGGTGTTTGGGATTGTTTCTAACAGATCGACTTCAGCGTGATAAATCACCAGTTCATTCTTAGCGACATCGACGCCTACGATTGGCTTTGAGACAGAAACTGGCATTGCCATGGGGCTTCCTCCGGGCTAAGGTTTTGAGCACTTGAAGGGCTCACCCAGAGGCGCAGGCTTGTTCCTATCGTCGGTCATAGCCAGATGCATTCTTTATCGGCGCTTGGGTGAAAGGAGGAGGGGCGAAATCTCCCACGGTCTGTACTGCGTCAACAGTCAGAATCGGGCTTTGTCCCTTCTCCTCCCTTCAAGTCCTAGCATACAAGCGGGCTTGCCCGCGAAAGCGGAGTGCCAGTTACTGAATCTTCGACTGAACCACCGCTTTCGCAGGCAAGCCAGCTCCCACATTGGTCATGTACTACCCACAAAATCTGCGCCTGGCCCAGATCCCCTGTGGGAGCGGGCTTGCTCGCGAAGGCGGTGTGTCAGTCACTGAATCTTTGACTGAACCACCGCTTTCGCAGGCAAGCCAGCTCCCACATGGGTCATGTACTACCCACAAAACCTGCGCCTGGCACAGATCCCCTGTGGGAGCGGGCTTGCTCGCGAAGGCGGTGTGTCAGTCACTGAATCTTTGACTGAACCACCGCTTTCGCAGGCAAGCCAGCTCCCACATTGGCCCTGTATTGCCCACAGAATCAGCGCCTGACACAAATCCCCTGTGGGAGCGGGCTTGCCCGCGAAAGCGGAGTGCCAGTCACTGAATCTTCGACTGAACCACCGCTTTCGCAGGCAAGCTGAACTGGCCTAATGATTTTGGACACTTCAATCGGGCGTTATGATAGCGCCCAAATCTGAGGTGTTTGGATATGCGTAAATCTTATTCGAGTGAGTTCAAGCTCAAGGCTGCCAGCATGGTGCTGGATGAAGGCCAGCCGGTTACTGAGGTCTGTGCCAGCCTAGATATCGGCCCCACTGCTCTACGCCGCTGGGTCGATCAAGTGCAGAAAGAACGCCTGGGTTCGACCCCGGTAGGGGCCAAGGCGATTACCGCTGATCAGCGAGAAATCCAGAGGCTCAAAGCCCTACTCAGGGAGAAAGACCTGGACATTGAAATCCTAAAAAAGGCCAGTGCTCTCCTGCTTTTGGACGCCAAAGATCATTCACGCTGATCGATGAGCTGGACGAGCAATACGGCGTTAAAAGGTGTTGCCGGGCGTTTGGGATCAACCGTAGTAGTTTCTACGCCTGGCGCCAGCGCCAGGGCAGAGCAAATCCTGAACGGGACAAGCTCAAAGCCGCGCTGGTCAAGCACCACAGGGCGTCCAGAGAGTCGGCCGGCGCACGTACTTTGTCCAAGGAGCTAAAAGCCAAAGGGCATCGTATCGGACGTTATATGGCTCGCAGTTTGATGCGCGAAGCTGGCATCGCTAGTCGTCAGCGCAGGCGCCATAAGTACAAGTCGCCGGGCGTTGAGGCATTGGTTGCGCCGCACGTGCTCAAGCGAAAATTTGATGTAACGGCGGTTAACCAGGTGTGGTGTGGCGACGTAACTTACATCAAGGTCGGCAAGCGATGGATGTACTTCGCCGCCGTTCTGGATTTGTACGCTCGGAGGATCGTGGGTTGGTCGTTCTCGATGATTTCTGATGCCAATCTGACCTGCGAAGCGCTACGCATGGCGGTTGAGCTACGCGGCCGCCCCCAGGATGTGTTGTTTCATTCAGACCAAGGTTGTCAGTACACCAGTCATAAATTCCGAAACGAGCTTGTGAAACACGGATTTAGACAAAGTATGAGCCGTAAAGGCGAGTGCTGGGACAACGCCCCCATGGAGCGTTTCTTTGGTAGTTTGAAATCAGAGTGGGTTCCTGAAACGGGCTACAAACTGGAACATGAGGCCCGGGCAGACGTGCAGCGCTATGTCTCGCGCTACAACATCAGCAGGCCTCACAGCTACAACGACTACCGGTCGCCGGTCGCGAAGGAAAGGTTGGCGGCGTGAACCTTAATCGGTGTCCAAGATTACTTGACCAGTTCAAGCCAGCTCCCACATGGGTCATGTACTACCCACAAAACCTGCGCCTGGCACAGATCCCCTGTGGGAGCGGGCTTGCTCGCGAAGGCGGTGTGTCAGTCACTGAATCTTTGACTGAACCACCGCTTTCGCAGGCAAGCCAGCTCCCACATGGGTCATGTACTACCCACAAAATCTGCGCCTGGCCCAGATCCCCTGTGGGAGCGGGCTTGCCCGCGAAGGCGGTGTGTCAGTCACTGAATCTATGACTGAACCACCGCTTTCGCAGGCAAGCCAGCTCCCACATTGGTCATGTACTACCTACAAAATCTGCGCCTGGCCCAGATCCCCTGTGGGAACGGGCTTGCCCGCGAAAGCGGAGTGCCAGTCACTGAATCTTCGACTGAACCACCGCTTTCGCAGGCAAGCCAGCTCCCACATGGGTCATGTACTACCCACAAAACCTGCGCCTGGCACAGATCCCCTGTGGGAGCGGGCTTGCCCGCGAAGGCGGTGTGTCAGTCACTGAATCTTTGACTGAACCACCGCTTTCGCAGGCAAGCCAGCTCCCACATTTGATCTGTTTTGCCAATAGCCATGCTTCGGCCTCCAGAACCCGGCATTTTTACCCCCGTGAGAAAAAATACACAAAGCGGTGAATTATTTCGTGTCCACTTGTATCTGAACTGACAGAGCGGTGCCATCGTAGCGATGGCACCTCCCCTGTTCAGCTTTTGAGTGGCCCGCATGAAACTACGTAAAAAACGCGTCAAACCCATCGGATTGAAAGACATCACCATTGTCGACGACAACAAGATGCGCAAGGCGATCACCGCCGCCGCACTTGGCAATGCCATGGAATGGTTCGACTTTGGCGTCTATGGCTTTGTCGCCTATGTGCTGGGCAAGGTGTTTTTCCCTGACGCTTCCCCCAGCGTGCAGATGATCGCAGCGCTGGCCACCTTCTCAGTACCTTTCCTGATTCGCCCGTTGGGCGGCCTGTTCTTCGGCGCACTGGGCGATAAGTACGGGCGGCAAAAAGTCCTGGCCGCCACCATCGTGATCATGTCTCTGAGCACGTTCGCCATCGGCTTGATCCCCGGCTATGCCTCCATTGGCATCTGGGCCCCGATCCTGTTGCTGCTGTGCAAAATGGCCCAGGGTTTCTCGGTGGGCGGCGAGTACACCGGCGCGTCGATTTTCGTGGCTGAATATGCTCCGGACCGCAAGCGCGGTTTCCTTGGCAGTTGGCTGGACTTCGGCTCCATCGCCGGTTTCGTGCTCGGCGCGGGTGTGGTGGTGTTGATCTCCACCGTGCTCGGTGAAGCAGAATTCGAGGCCTGGGGCTGGCGCTTGCCGTTCTTCCTCGCCCTGCCCCTGGGCATCATCGGCCTGTACCTGCGCCACGCACTGGAAGAGACCCCGGCGTTTCAACAGCATGTCGACAAACTCGAACAGGGTGACCGCGAAGGCCTGAGCCACGGCCCTAAAGTCTCGTTCAAGGAAATCGCCACCAAGCACTGGCGCAGCCTGCTGACCTGCATTGGTATCGTCGCGGCCACCAACGTGACCTACTACATGCTGCTCACCTACATGCCGAGCTACCTGTCCCACAACCTGCACTATGCCGAAAACAGCGGCGTGCTGATCATCATTGCGATCATGGTTGGCATGTTGTTCGTGCAGCCGTTCATTGGTTTTGTCAGCGACAAGATCGGCCGCAAGCCGTTCATCATCGCCGGCAGCATCGGCCTGCTGTTCCTGTCGATTCCGGCCTTCATGCTGATCACCAGCGGCAAGACCGGCCTGATTTTCGGCGGTCTGTTGATTCTGGCGGTGGTGCTGAACTTCTTTATCGGTGTGATGGCGTCGACCTTGCCGGCAATGTTCCCCACCCACCTGCGCTACAGCGCCCTGGCTAGCGCCTTCAACGTCTCGGTACTGATCGCCGGTGTTACGCCGACCGCCGTGGCCTGGCTGGTGGAGAGCACCAACGACCTGTACATGCCCGCCTATTACCTGATGGTGTTTGCGGTGGTTGGCCTGATCACGGGCCTGACCATGAAGGAAACCGCCAACAAGCCCCTGCGTGGCGCGGCCCCGGCGGCTTCCGACATGGAAGAAGCCAAGGAGCTGCTGCAGGAGCATCACGACAATATCGAGCAGAAAATCGAAGACATCGATGCCGAGATTGCCGCGCTGCAAACCAAGCGGGAAAACCTGGTACAGCAACACCCGCGCATCAACTAATAACCTGACTGTGCGTGGTCGCGGCCTGCGACCACGCCATTGGAGCGTTCAGCATGGTTTCAAGCGTCACCGCCGCACACAGGTTACTCAGCGCAGACGAGCGCGCCGCCATTGCCGAAATTGAAGCAACCACCAATATCCTCAAGCTGGTCACTCGTCTGACCGGGATGAGATTCGCCGGCATCGCCAAGTTCACCGACCAGGAATGGGTGGTGTGTTCGGCCTACGACCCGCTACAAATGGGCATCAACGTCGACGACGTACTTGACCTTGAAACCACCCTGTGCAGTGAGTTCTGCATCAACCCACACACCCTGTTCATCCCCCAGATCAGCCAGAACGGCCGTTTCGCGTCACGCCCGGTGGTCAAGCAATACGCCATCGAAAGCTACGCCGGTGCGCCGATCTTTCTGCCCGATGGCCGCCTGTTCGGGGCGCTGTGTGCGCTGGACTCACGGGCCATGCTGTTCGACGACCCGAACCTGCCGGAAACCCTGAGCCTGTTCGCACGGCTTATCGGCTGCATCTTCTACGCTAATCTGACCCCGGCGGATCACTGACACCCGCCCGGCCCCGCAGTGCTGCCATATCACGCTTGGGCGGCACCCCGAACAGCCGGCTGTACTCACGGCTGAATTGCGACGGGCTCTCATACCCGACTTTGAACGCGGCACTGGAGACATCCTGGTGCTCGTTCAACATCAATCGTCGTGCTTCATTCAGACGCAGCCATTTCTGGTATTGCAGCGGGCTCATCGCGGTCAGTTGCCGGAAGTGATGGTGAAAGGTCGCCGCGCTCATTTGCACCCGCGCTGCCAGCTCTTCCACACGCAGGGCCCCGTCGAAATTCAACTTCAGCCAGTCGATGGCCTTGGCAATTCGATAGCCCTGCCCGTCCACCGAGCAGATCTGGCGCAGTCGGCCGGCCTGGTCGCTTTCAATAGCCGGTAATGAATCTCGCGCTGGATCAATGGCGCGAGGACCGGGATAGCCTCGGGTTCGTCCAGCAACGCCACCAGGCGCGCGAATGCGGCCAGCATGCCGTCGGTGACCGTGCCGATCCCCACGCCCTTCATGACTGCGCGCTCACGCACCGGCGGCAAGCCACCCTGGGCGATCAGCTCGGCGAGCATGCGCAGGTCCAGCTTGAACGTCAGCCCTAGGCACGGCTGCTCGGGGCTGGCCGCCAGCACCTCGGAATTGGCCGGGATGTCCAGCGACGTCACCAGGAACCGGGACGTGTCGTAGGGGTAGCCCTCGCCACCGACCCACAACTGCTTCTCGCCCTGAGCCACCAGCACGATGCACGGCTCAACCATGCACACCACCGGCGCAGCGGGTTGCTCACGCCGATAAAAGCCCAGGCCGGGGATCGGCATCGCGTAGTCGCCGGGCGACGGGGTGCGCGAACCAATCGACTGGATCAGCGCGTTCAGGGGGGTGGGAGTGGACGTCATAACAGACCCTTTCAATGCTTCATTGCACTTTACCCGCGCAAGTCACGGGCGTCGTCATCTGGCGCTGAAACTCAGAGGATCAGGCAAGTAATCCACTCAAATGCACTACAGAAGCCCTGCCGTCACCCGGAAAATGTGCGGACACTTCACAAGGAACATCCCTATGAAACGCCTCTTGCTCGCCCTGGGTTTGCTGGTGACTTCTCTTTCTTCATTTGGAGCCGATATGTCTAACGGTGCGGATAACTTTTACAGCAGCGACACAGTGACGGCCGAACCTGTCACCTTCAACAATCAATACGGCATGCAGGTGGCAGGCACGCTGTTCGTGCCCAAACACCTGGCCCCAGGCTCAAAGCACGCAGCCCTGGTCGTCGGCCACCCGATGGGCGCCGTCAAAGAGCAAAGCGCCAACCTCTACGCCACCAAAATGGCTGAACAGGGTTTCGTGACCCTGTCCCTGGACCTGTCGTTCTGGGGCCAAAGCGCCGGTACGCCGCGCAACGCGGTGTTGCCCGACCTCTACGTGGAAGACTTCAGCGCCGCCGTGGACTTTCTCGGCACTCGCCCACAGGTCGACCGGGAACGCATCGGTGCCATCGGCATTTGTGGCAGCGGCAGTTTTGTGATCAGTGCTGCGAAGATCGATCCGCGTCTCAAGGCAATCGCCACCGTCAGCATGTACGACATGGGCGCGGCCAACCGCAATGGCCTCAAGCACGGCATGACCTTGCAACAGCGCCAGCAGATCCTGCGCCAGGCCGCCAACCAGCGCTATGTAGAGTTCCAGGGCGGCGAGACCCGCTACACCGGTGGCACGCCGCACAGCCTTACCGGCGACCCGGTCGGCGACGAGTTCTACGACTTCTACCGCACCCCGCGCGGCGAAGTCACCCCGGCAGGCGCCTCATCGCAGACCACCACCCGCCCGACGCTGACCAGCAACGTCAAGTTCATGAACTTCTACCCCTTCAACGATATCGAGACGATCTCGCCGCGCCCACTGCTGCTGATTACCGGGGCCGACGCGCACTCCCGTGAGTTCAGTGAAGACGCCTACCAACGCGCCGCCGAGCCCAAGCAATTGCTGGTCATCCCCAACGCCGGCCATGTAGACCTGTACGACCGCGTCGAACTGATCCCGTTTGACACGCTCACCACCTTCTTCCAGAGCCACTTGCAGTGAGTTCCGTTATCCCTCAACCGCAACGCTGGGGCGCGGTGCTGGCGATGTCGCTCGCGGCGTTTGCCTTGGTCGCCTCCGAGTTCATGCCGGTCAGCCTGCTCACACCGCTGGCCGCTGACTTGCACATCACTGAAGGCCAGGCCGGCCAGGGCATTTCCGTGTCCGGGGTGTTTGCCTTGCTCACCAGCCTGGTGATCGCGGTGGTTGCCGCGAGGATGGATCGCAAGCGCCTGCTGATGGCCCTGACCCTGCTGATGATCGTCTCTGGCAGCGTGGTGGCGTTCGCACCGAATTACGCGGTGTTCATGTTCGGGCGCGCATTGATTGGGGTGGCGATTGGCGGTTTCTGGTCGCTGTCGGCGGCCACGGCAATGCGCCTGGTCGAGCCCGCCCAAGTGCCAAGGGCCTTGGCCATCGTCAACGGTGGCAACGCCCTGGCGACGGTGATCGCGGCGCCGCTGGGCAGCTTTCTTGGCGGCCTGATTGGCTGGCGCGGCGCATTTTTTTGCGTGGTGCCGGTGGCCGTGATTGCGCTGGCCTGGCTGTGGCTGAGCTTGCCTGCGCTCAAGCACAGCGGCGCAGCGAACACCGGCAATGCGCTGCGCCTGCTGAGAAACTCCAAGGTGGCCGTGGGCATGTGCGCCGTCAGCCTGTTCTTCATGGGCCAATTCATGCTGTTCACTTACTTGCGGCCATTCCTGGAAGGCGTGACCCGGGTCGAGGTGTCCACCCTGTCGCTGATGCTGCTGGTGCTCGGCCTGGCCGGCCTGGCGGGTACGGCGTTGATTGAGCATTTGCTCAAGCGTCACCTGTACCCGACGCTGATTGCCATTCCGTTGATCATGGCCGGCATTGCCCTTGCGCTGGTGGGGTTCGGCGGTTCAGCGATTGTCACCACTCTGCTGTTGGGCTGCTGGGGCCTGGTAGCGACAGCTGCACCGGTTGGCTGGTGGACATGGCTGGCGCGCACCGTGCCCGACGACGCTGAGGCCGGCGGGGGGTTGATGGTCGCCATCATCCAGTTGGCGATTGCCGCCGGTGCCACCGTCGGTGGTGTGGCATTCGACTTGAGCGGTTATCAGGCCACCTTCGAGTTGAGCGCCGCCTTGCTGGTAGTCGCCACACTGCTGGCTTACCTGGCATCCCGGCGCCCTGCTCACGCGCGCATGGCGAGCGACGCTATTTGAAAAAATGACTCGGCGTTTTGCCAAACTGTTTCTTGAACATGCTGGTAAAAGCGCTGGGGCTTTCGTAGCCCAATTCAAACGCCACATCAATGATCTTCTCCCCCACCGCAATGCGCTCCAGCGCCAGCAGCAACCGCGCCTGCTGGCGCCATTGGCCGAAGGTCATGCCGGTTTCCTTACGGAACAGGCGCTGGATGGTGGTCTGGTCCAATCCCAACCGCGCACTCCAGTCGGCGACGGTGGAGGCATCACTCGGTTCATCCTGCAACGCCAGGCAGATCGGGCTCAGGCGCGGGTCGGCAGGCTGGGGCAGCGACAGCGGCAAGGCCGGGAGAATGGCCAGTTCGTCAAGAATCAGGTGCATGATCCGCGCGTCGCGTGAATCCTCGGCATACGGCGGTTTCAAGCTCACCGAGGCCTTGATCAGTTCACTCAGCAGCGGCGAAACCGTCACCGTCTTGGGCTCGGCCGGCAAGTTGGGGAAGCTGTCCGGGCGCACGAACACGCTGCGCATCTTCAGCGTACCCACGCAACGCAGTGAGTGAACTTGACCGCAAGGCATCCAGAAGCCACGATTGGGCGGCACCGTCCATTGCCTCAGGGCCGAGTACACCACCATCACACCGCCAATGGCGTACAGCAGTTGGTGCTTGTTGTGGCTGTGTTCGGGGATCACCCAGTTTTCGGGGTAATCAGTGGCCGAGCTGATGACGGCCCAATCGCCCTCATCGATTTCTCGCAGAAATTTATCCAGTGATTTGATCATTTCGCCCTTTTTGCGATGGTTTCTGCCCGAATTGCGCGAGACAGGCATTGGCGCCGAATCTAGCATAAACGCCGAGTCCAGATGGAGTGGCGGTTCACATCACCGCCGCCCGCCTCCACGCCTGTCAGTTGCCTTGTACGGAATGCCCGCATGTCCACAGTCACAGCGTCACCCGCCGCACCTTCGACCAGCTCGCAAGTAAGCCCCTTAGTCATGCGCGTCCTGGGCGCCTGTGCCCTGGCGCACCTGATCAATGACTTGATACAGGCGGTACTGCCGTCGATCTACCCGATGCTCAAGGCCAACTACGGCCTGAGCTTTACCCAGGTCGGCCTGATCACCCTGACCTTCCAGTTGACCGCCTCCCTGCTGCAACCGTGGATCGGCTACCACACCGACCGCCACCCCAAACCCTGGCTATTGCCGGCGGGCATGGTGTGCACCTTGATCGGCATCTTGATGCTGGCCTTTGTCGGCAACTTCCCAGCGATATTGCTCGCGGCAGCGCTGGTAGGTGTGGGCTCATCGACCTTCCACCCGGAAACCTCCCGCGTCGCACGCCTGGCTTCCGGTGGGCGCTACGGCCTGGCGCAATCGACCTTCCAGGTCGGCGGCAACACCGGCAGCGCTTTCGGCCCGTTGCTGGCGGCGGCGATCATCATTCCCTACGGCCAAAGCCACATTGCCTGGTTCGGCCTGTTTGCGGTGTTCGCCATCCTGGTGCTGTACGGCTTGAGCCGCTGGTACCGCCACCACCTCAACCTGTTCAAGCTCAAGCAAGGCAGCCAGGCAACCCACGGTTTGTCCAAAGGCCGCGTGACCTTCGCCCTGGTGGTATTGGCTGTGCTGGTGTTTTCCAAATACTGGTACATGACCAGCCTGACCAGTTACTTCACGTTCTACCTGATCGAGAAATTCCAGCTGTCGGTAGCCAGCTCGCAGATGTACCTGTTCCTGTTTCTCGGCGCAGTGGCCGTGGGCACCTTTGCCGGTGGCCCGATCGGCGACAAGATCGGCCGCAAGAAAGTCATCTGGTTCTCGATCCTCGGCGCCGCACCGTTCACCCTGGCCCTGCCCTACGTCGACCTGTTCTGGACCGCCGTACTCAGCGTGGTCATCGGCTTTATCATCGCCTCGGCGTTCTCGGCCATCGTGGTGTTTGCCCAGGAACTGGTGCCGGGCAATGTGGGCATGATCGCCGGGATATTCTTCGGCCTGATGTTCGGCTTCAGCGGGATCGGCGCGGCGCTGCTCGGGATGCTCGCTGACCATCACGGCATCGAATACGTGTACAAGCTGTGCTCGTTCCTGCCGTTGGTGGGCATCCTCACGGTACTGTTGCCGTCGACCAAAGGCGTTTGATCGATCACGTCGCCCCATAGCCGTAGTTATCTACAACTTTGGGGCGACGCGGGACCTGTGGCGAGGGAGCTTGCTCCCGTGACGGCCTGCCAGCCGACGCATATTTATCTGACACCACTAGATCCAAATGTGGGAGCTGACTTGCCTGCGATGGCGGCCTGCTAGCCGAAGCCTATCTACCTGACACCCCCACGATCCAGATGTGGGTGGCTTGCCTGCGATGACCATAGGTATCGACACAATTCCGTAGCGCTCAACGGTAACCACGATGCGAAGCGAGCCGCTCTTGATCTGCTATGGATATGTCCACAATCCAACTGTGTTGACTGCCAGGCCGCCTTCGCGAGCAAGCCCGCTCCCACAGTGGGATCGCGGTGCTTCAGGTATAGAAGCGTCAACTGTCAGGCCGCCATCGCAGGCAAGCCAGCTCACACTTTGGATCGTCGTGTGTCAGTCAGATCAGCGTCGCTGGCAGGTCGTCACGGGAGCAACAAGCCTCACTTCATGGCCCGGCGAGAAAACCCATTAACCACGATATAGAGCAGCGGCCCTACCGACACAAACACTGCCGTCAGTAAAAAATACGGCAGCACTGAGGCCATCGACCGCCCTCGCCCACGCGCATCCCGGTACATCCACACACACGCCAGCACCGCCATCAGATACAGGTCAATCACCACCTGTGCCGTATCGGGTCTGGACATCAGTTCCCATCCAAATGCCAACAGTGACTGCTCGGCCGTGAGCATGGTCGCCACGGTATAGACGGTGAATCCCAGCAAGGCCGCCAGGGCGATATAAGGTTTTTGCATGGTCTCTTCCTTGAAGTGCAACGTTAATCAACGCGGCCACCTTAGCGACAAGAGACTGCCGCTCGCAATCCTGCTGACGTCTTTCTCGAGATGTCCTGCGCGCCGCCCACACGAAGTAGGCCGCGCTGGTTTTGTGAAATATCTGTACGTAGACTGCCGCCATACCCCCACTTGAAGGCGGCGAAAAAAACGTGATGCAAGTTACTGAAGTCTCCATTGCCCAATTGCGCGCTGCGCTTGAAGCCGGCCAGACCACGGCAGTTGAACTGGTGCAGGCGTACCTGGCGCGGATCGATGCCTACGATGGCCCGCAGACGGCCACTGCACTGAACGCCGTGGTGGTACGCAACCCCGACGCGCTCAAAGAAGCCCAGGCGTCCGATGCGCGCCGCGCCAAGGGGCAAACCCTGGGGCCGCTGGATGGTATCCCCTACACGGCCAAGGACAGTTACCTGGTCAAGGGGTTGACGGCTGCATCCGGCAGCCCGGCGTTTGCCAAGCTGGTGGCCCAGCGCGATGCCTTCACCATTGAACGCCTGCGGGCCGGCGGCGCCATCTGCCTGGGCAAGACCAACATGCCGCCGATGGCCAATGGCGGTATGCAACGTGGCGTGTATGGTCGCGCCGAAAGCCCCTACAACGCCGACTACCTCACCGCGCCGTTTGCGTCGGGCTCCTCCAACGGCGCTGGAACCGCCACCGCCGCCAGCTTTGCCGCGTTCGGGCTGGCTGAAGAAACCTGGTCCAGCGGTCGCGGCCCGGCCTCCAACAATGGCCTGTGTGCCTACACGCCTTCACGCGGGGTGATTTCGGTGCGCGGCAACTGGCCGCTGACCCCGACCATGGACGTGGTAGTGCCCTATGCGCGCACCATGGCCGACCTGCTGGAAGTGCTCGACGTCGTGGTGGCCGAAGACCCGGACACACGAGGCGACCTGTGGCGCCTGCAACCCTGGGTGCCAATCCCCAGCGTCACCTCGGTGCGCCCGGAGTCCTACGCGGCGCTGGCAGTCAACAGCGAAAGCCTGGCCGGCAAGCGCTTTGGCGTGCCGCGCATGTACATCAACGCCGACCCGGAGGCTGGCACCAGCGAAAAACCTGGTATCGGCGGCCCGACCGGGCAAAAGATCCACACCCGCGCCACGGTGATTGAACTGTGGCAAGCCGCGCGCCAGGCATTGGAAGCGGCGGGGGCCGAAGTGATCGAAGTGGATTTCCCGCTGGTGTCCAACTGCGAAGGCGACCGCCCCGGCGCGCCGACGGTGTTTACCCGTGGCCTGGTCTCTAAAGAGTTCCTCCACGACGAGCTGTGGGAGCTGTCTGCATGGGCCTTCGATGATTTCCTGCGTGCCAACGGCGACCCGCACCTGAACCGCCTGGCCGATGTGGACGGGCCGAGCATCTTCCCCCACGACCCCGGCACCCTGCCCAACCGTGAAGACGACCTGGCCGCCGGCATGGACGAATACGTGCGCATGGCCCAACGCGGCATCACGCCATGGGACCAGATCAGCACCGTGCCCGACGGCCTGCGCGGCCTGGAGCAAACCCGGCGCCTGGACCTGGAAGACTGGATGGACACCCTGGGGCTTGACGCCGTGCTGTTCCCCACCGTGGCCGACGTAGGACCGGCCGATGCCGATGTGAACGAAGCGTCTGCCGATATCGCCTGGAGCAACGGCGTATGGGTCGCCAACGGCAACCTCGCCATCCGCCACCTGGGCGTACCCACCGTCACCGTGCCGATGGGCGTGATGGCGGACATTGGCATGCCGGTGGGGCTCACCTTCGCCGGGCGTGCCTATGACGATTCGGCGCTGTTGCGCTTTGCCTCGGCGTTCGAAGCCACCGGCAGCAAACGGATGATCCCGCCGCGTACGCCACCGCTGGCGGCTATCTAGCTGGGCTCCTCACTCAAAGTGTGGGAGCGGGCTTGCTCGCGAATGAAGTGTGTCAGTCAACAAATCAGGTGACTGACACGGCGCATTCGCGAGCAAGCCCGCTCCCACACTTTTTATTCATATTTCAGTTCAAACACCGTGGTGCGACGATCGAAGAACCTCGTTGCGACGCTGCCACTCCTCCACCACTTCCCCCAAGGTCTTGGGTGCGCCATTACGAATCCACGCCATGAATGGACGGTTGAACTTGAACGCCGGGCCGCACTGCTCAAGCATAAAGCGGCGCACGTTCTGGGTGTTTTTGTAGCTAGGGGTGACGGGTGTAGCACGGGTGATGACGTCGCTGTGCCAGTCAAAATCCATGATGTACCTCGGCTGCGCGGATGGTGATGAACACTCTAGCGCCTCCTCACCTCAAGCTCCTGCAAATTTCACTTTCCTTCCCCCTTGAGAATATTGCATGGTTGTACGACGACATACCTCGTCGTATTTCCCAACAACAATAAGGAAAACCCCCATGCCCAACTTCAAAGTGCTGATCGGATTTCTGTGCCTGTTCTGCGGCTACGTCGCCGCCGCGCCCGGCGCAGCCGAGAAGGATGTAGCCCAGGCAGTCGATCAATTGACCCAAGCCATGCTGCACCTGGACCTCAAGCAGCTTCATGCACTGACGTCCGACAAGCTCACCTACGGCCACTCCAGCGGCAAGGTGCAGAACAAGGCGCAATTCATTGCCGACCTGGAAACCCATACCAGCGCGTTCAAAACCCTGGAGATGCAAAACCAGACCATCACCCTCAATGGCGATACCGCCCTGGTGCGCAACCACTTCCACGCCCTGGCAGTGAACAGCGGTGTGGACACACCAACCGATATCGATAACTTCCAGGTCTGGCAAAAACAGCATGGCAAATGGCTGCTGATTGGTCGCCAGGCTTACAAGTACTGAAGATCGCTCACCACGCCACCACCTTGCGCACCTTCACCAGCGCCTCACGCAACGCCGCCATCGACACCGAACCCAGGGCCAGGCGCAGTGCGTGGGGCACCTGGGCCGAGACCGCGAACGGTTCGGCGGTTGAAACCGAGATGCCCGCCCGCTGCAAGGTCATGGCGACCTGATCGGCGCGGGCGTCTTCCGCCAACGGTAGCCACAGAAAGTAGGATGACGGGTGGCTGATGGTCTTCACGCCCCTCAGCACCTGTGCTGCCAACGCTTGACGAGCCTGGGCATCCGCACGCTTTTGCGCCTCCAGTTGCGCCACCGTGCCGTCCTCGAGCCAGCCCACCGCAATCGCGCTCATCACCCCCGGCACGTTCCAGGTAGTGGCCATGATCGTGCGTTCCAACCCGCTTACCCACGCCATAGGCGCAGCGATAAAGCCCACACGCAAACCGGTGGCGACACTCTTGGACAACCCGCCGATGTACACCGTGCGCTCCGGTGCAAGAGTTGCCAAAGGTGGCGGTGCTTCTTCGGCGAGAAACGCATAGGCGCCATCCTCAATGATCATCAGGTCGTGCTGCCGGGCGATTGCCACCAAACGCTCGCGCTGCGCCAGGCTCATCACCCAGCCCAGCGGGTTATGCAGGGTCGGCATGCTGTACACCGCTCGCACCGGGCGCTGGCGACACAGGCTGTGCAGGTGGTCCAGGTCCGGGCCGCTGGCGGTGACTGGGATGGCGACCAGTTCCAGATGCAGGGTTTCGGCCAGTACCTTGAACCCCGAATAGGTCAATGCATCCACCGCGACCACATCCCCAGGCTTGAGCAAGGTCATCATGCTTACGGCGAGGCCATGCTGGGCGCCGCTGACCACCAGCACTTGCTCGGCTGGCACCGTCAGCCCGCGGTTCAACAAGTGCCGGGCCACGGCGGCGCGCTCGTGCACACGCCCGGCATGGGGCTGGTAGCGCAGCAACGCCTCCAGATCACCAGACAGGGCGAGCTGGCGCAACGCCGTGCGCAACAGCTCGGCCTGGCCCGGCAAGGACGGGTAGTTGAAATTCAGATCGAGCACACCCGCCGTAACCGTCATCTGCCCGCTGCCCTGCCCTGGCGGCAACGCGATTTCACGCACGAAGGTGCCGCGCCCGGTTTCGCCGCTGACCAGGCCCATGGCTTCCAACTCGCTGTACACCCGGCTGGCGGTGACCAGTGCCAGGCCATGCTCGGCGGCCAATTGCCGATGGGTAGGCAACCGCGTGCCGGGCTGCAATTGGCCGCTGCGGATGGCCTCGGCGAAGGTATCGACCAGCGTCTTGTAGCGAGCACGGGGCATAGGGTTGTATCCATGACAATTTTTTGATTGTCTTAATCTTCAATCCTAGGATGCCCAGCACGCAACTGCCATTTTCGGACAGGTCCCCCATGGAACGCACTTCTCCTCTCGGCACTCTGGACAGCAGCACCCAGGGTTGGATCAACGGTTTTATCGGCGTGGTGATTTTCAGCGGCTCGCTGCCAGCCACGCGCCTGGCGGTGATGGAATTCGATCCGGTGTTCCTGACCATGATCCGCGCCACCCTCGCGGCACTATTGGGGTTGTGCCTATTGGGGGTATTCAAGGAAAAACGCCCCACACGCCAGCAATGGGCACCACTGGTTATCGTCGCGCTTGGCGTGGTGATCGGCTTTCCACTGCTGACGGCCCTGGCCCTGCAGTACGTGACCTCGGCCCACTCCATCGTCTTTATCGGCCTGCTGCCACTGGCTACGGCGGTGTTCGGTGTGCTGCGCGGCGGTGAACGGCCGAGGCCGGTGTTCTGGTTGTTTTCGGTCCTGGGCAGCCTGTTGGTGATGGGATATGCCATTGCTCAAGGCTTGAGCGCCGCACCCGCGGGCGATGTGTTGATGCTGTTGGCCGTGCTGGCATGCGGCCTGGGGTATGCCGAAGGCGCCAAGCTGTCGCGCAACCTGGGCGGCTGGCAGGTGATCTGCTGGGCGCTGGTGGTGTCGCTGCCGGTGGTGGCGCCCTTGAGCCTGTTGTTGGCGCCGTCCACCCTCAGCGGTATCAGCTTGCCGGCATGGCTGAGCCTGGGCTATGTGGCGTTGTTCAGCATGTTGATCGGCTTTGTATTCTGGTACCGCGGCCTGGCCCAAGGCGGGATTGCCGCGGTTGGCCAGTTGCAGTTGCTGCAACCGTTCTTCGGCCTGGCGCTGGCGGCGGGTTTGCTGCATGAACAGGTCAGCCTGGGCATGGTGCTGGTGACGGTGGCGGTGATCGGCTGCGTGGCCGGGGCGAAGAAGTTTGCTCGCTGACCCCTGGCCTGCTAAATAGAAGCGTCGCCAAACAACAACAAGGACTCTGCATGCACAGCGCTTCTCTCCAGGACACCACGGCGCCGGACGGCATCTGTTACGGCTGCGGCAGCAGCAACCCACATGGCCTGCACATCAAGAGCCGCTGGGATGACGATGGCGTGCACGTCATTGCCGAGCACCAACCCGAGGCCAAATACAGCGGCTGGCCGGATCTGGTTTACGGTGGGCTGATCGCCATGCTGGTGGACTGCCATTCCAACTGGACCGCCATGGCCTACCACTACCGCGTCGAACAGCGTGAACCCGGCAGCCTGCCGCGCATCGACTGCGTCACCGGTAATCTGGGGATCAAATTCATCAAACCCACGCCCATGGGGGTGCCCCTAGTCCTGCGGGCTCGGGTCGAAGGCGAAATCGGCCGCAAAAGCCGTGTGGTCTGCGAAGTGTATGCAGGCAGCGTGCTCACCGCCGTCGGCGACTCGGTGTTCGTGCGCGTCGACACCGGGCAACTGGCCGCCGCTGCCCATGGCCGCGAGGTTTGATCCTGGTCTACAGTGACGGCAACCGCTAATCGAGGACTGCACCGATGACTCGTCTGACCGCGAAAGACTTTGCT
Organism: Pseudomonas sp. CCI1.1; assembly: GCF_034348165.1. Classification (NCBI taxonomy): domain Bacteria; kingdom Pseudomonadati; phylum Pseudomonadota; class Gammaproteobacteria; order Pseudomonadales; family Pseudomonadaceae; genus Pseudomonas; species Pseudomonas sp. CCI1.1. The sequence continues at coordinate 718,075 of NZ_CP133780.1, read as the reverse complement.
CCCGAACTGCTGGAACTCTACGACGGCTATGCCCACGGCAAGATCAACCGCCGCGAATTTCTCGACCGCGCCGCGCTGTTCACCCTCGGAGGCCTCACCGCTTCGGCATTGCTCGCGGCCCTGAGCCCCAATTACGCCCTGGCCGAACAGGTGAAATTCACCGACCCGGATATCGTCGCCGACTACATCACCTACCCCTCGCCCAAAGGCAACGGCACCGTGCGCGGCTACTTGGTACGCCCAGCCAAGGCCGCAGGCAAACTGCCAGCCGTGGTGGTGGTGCATGAAAACCGGGGCCTGAACCCTTATATCGAAGACGTCGCCCGACGCCTGGCCAAGGCCGGCTTTATCGCCTTGGCCCCGGACGGCCTGACCTCGGTGGGCGGCTACCCTGGCAATGATGAAAAAGGCGTGGCACTGCAACAGACCGTCGACCCGACCAAACTGATGAACGACTTCTTCGCCGCCATCGAATGGCTGATGCACCACGACAGCAGCACGGGCAAAGTCGGCATCACCGGGTTCTGTTATGGCGGTGGCGTGACCAATGCAGCGGCGGTGGCCTACCCGGAACTGGGCGCGGCAGTGTCTTTCTACGGGCGCCAACCCGACGCCAAGGACGTACCGCGCATCAAGGCGCCGATCATGTTGCATTTCGGTGAACTGGATACGCGCATCAATGAAGGCTGGCCGGCGTATGAACAGGCATTGAAGGCCGCGGGGACGAGGTATGAGGCGTTTATCTACAAGGGCGCCAATCACGGTTTCCATAATGATTCGACACCGCGCTATGACGAAGCAGCGGCAAACCTTGCCTGGGAACGCACCCTGGGATGGTTCCGCCAATACCTCGCCTAGCCAAGCGCTGACGGTGGGAGCGGGCTTGCCCGCGAAGGCAGTGTGTCAGTCGCTGCACCTGTGACTGCACAACCGCTTTCGCAGGCAAGCCAGCTGCCACCTTTGATCTTCATTGCTTTGGGCATTGCGTTCGCTAGACTGATCGGCGTCAGCTCAGGCAACACTCGCCTGTAACCACCCTTTGAACGCCACCATCGCGGGTGTCTCAGCCCGCGACTGCAAGCGCGTCAACCAATAGCTGCCGGTGGTGATCCCCATCTCGAACGGCTGGCGGATCACATCGTTCTCCAATTGCCGCGAAAACATACGAGCTGGCGCCAGTGCCACGCCGGCACCTTGCAGCGCGGCCTCCATCATTGCCAGCGAGGAGTCGAACACCACGCTGCGCGGCACCCGGGTATCGCTGGGCAAACCGGCGGCCTGGAACCACAGGTTCCACTCATCGGCACGGTAGGAACGCAGCAAGGTATGCTTCAACACGTCAGCCGGGCTGCGCAGTTGTTCGGCAATCTGCGGCACGCACAACACCGTCAACGGTGCCTCAAGCAAAGGGCACGCATCGGTGCCGTGCCACGCGCCGGCGCCAAAGCGGATGGCATAATCCAGGCCCTCGGCGGCGACATCCACGCGGTTGTTGTGGGTGGACAAGCGCAAGTCGATCAACGGGTAGCGGCTATGAAAATCCGCCAGGCGTGGCAGCAACCAGCCCACCGCAAAGGTACCGACCGCCCCCACCGTCAGGACTTCACGGTAATGGCCGCCTTCAAACTGATCCAAGGTCAGGGCGATACGGTCGAAGGCGTCACGCAGCACGGGCAGCAGGGATTCGCCTTCGCTGGTGAGCATCAAGCCCCGAGGCAGGCGCTTGAACAGCGTGACGTTGAGTTGCGCTTCGAGACTTTTGACCTGATGACTGACTGCCGCTTGGGTCACGCACAGCTCAATGGCCGCACGGGTAAAGCTCAAATGGCGCGCCGACGCTTCGAAGGCGCGCAAGGCATTGAGCGGCAGGTGGGAACGCAGCATGACATGACCCAAATTTTTCTAATGGCTGGTGCGAGATATCATCGTTTGCCCACGTCGGGAAATCCACCTACATTTGCCACGCCTGCGCAGGCCACCATCGCCACTGCCTTATTTACATGGAAGCGAACCATGAAACACACCCTGAAAAAATATGCGGTTTCAGCCCTGTTGCTGGGCGCCGGCAGCTGCATGGCCGCCACCGACATGCGCCAGGTCGTGGACAGCCACGTCACCCCTCTGATGAAACAGCAAGGCATCCCGGGCCTGACGGTCGCGGTCGTCCAGCACGGCAAAGTGCAATACTTTAACTACGGCGTCGCCGCCAAAGACACCCAGGCACCCGTCACTGAAAACACCCTGTTCGAAATCGGCTCAGTGAGCAAAACCTTCAACGCCACCCTCGGCGGGTATGCCCAGGCCATCGGCAAGCTCAAGCTGTCGGACATGACCAGCCAACATCTGCCCGTCCTGGCTGGCAGCGCGTTCGATCGCATCAGCCTGCTGCAACTGGCCACTTACACCGCCGGCGGCCTGACGCTGCAGTTTCCGGATGCCGCCGACAGTGCAACCACCATGATGGATTACTTCCAGCATTGGAAACCCACTTATGCGCCTGGGGAACAACGCCTTTACTCCAACCCCAGCATTGGCCTGTTCGGTTACGTGACCGCAAAAAGCCTGGGCCAGCCGTTCACCGTCGCCATGGAAAAAACCCTGCTGCCCAAGCTGGGCTTGACCAATACCTATACCCGCGTCCCCGCCGACAAGGCTGGCCAATACGCCCAGGGCTATGACAGCCAGCAGAAACCGGTACGCGTCAACCCTGGCGCCCTGGACTTCGAAGCCTATGGCCTCAAGAGCAGCAGCCAGGACCTGGCCCGCTACGTGATCGCGAACATGCACCCGCAAACCCTGGAGCAACCGGTGCAGCAGGCCCTTGCCACCACTCACGCCGGCTACTACACCGTCAACGGCATGACCCAGGGCCTGGGCTGGGAACGCTACCCCTACCCCATCGCCCTGCAAGCGTTGCTTGACGGCAACTCCACACCGATGGCGATGGAGCCGCACAAGGTTAACTGGCTCAAACCCGCCCAGCCGCAGCCCGCCAACGTGCTCTACAACAAAACCGGCTCCACCGGCGGCTTTGGCGCCTATGTGGCGTATGTACCCAGCAAGGACATGGGTGTGGTAATCCTCGCCAACAAGAACTACCCGAATGCCGAACGGGTGAAAGTGGCTTATGCGATCTTGAGTGCAATGGATAACTGAAGCCGGTATACCCCGATGGGCGGGGGCTTGCCTTAGTGTCGGTGGTGCACGTTTGAAGATCGCTGGGCTCTAGGTACAATCACCGCCCCTCTCCCACTCCCCCAAGGATCCGCCATGTCCGGGCTTGAACTGTTTGCCGCCGCCCTGGGGGTGATCGCCGTTTGGCTAACGGTCAAACAAAACCCCTGGTGCTGGCCCATCGGCCTGGTGATGGTGTTGCTCTACACCTGGGTTTTCTTTGAGGTCAAGCTCTACTCCGACATGCTCCTGCAATTGGTCTATGCGGCCTTGCAGGTCTACGGCTGGTGGCAGTGGACCCGCGCCGGCGAGGTCAAGCAGGGCCGCCAGGTCACTAGCCTGGGCGTGCCGGCGATCATGGCCAGCCTGGCTGTTGGCGCCGTCGGCAGCCTGTTGCTGGGTGCCGCCATGGCCCACTGGACCGACGCCGCCCAGCCCTGGCTGGACGCCGCGCTCACCGGTTTCAGCCTGGTGGCGCAGATGTGGATGGCGCAAAAACGCGTGCAGTGCTGGGCATTATGGATCGTGGTCGATGTGATCTTCGTCGGCCTGTTCCTTTACAAAGGCCTCTACCTCACCGCCGCGCTCTACGCGCTGTTTACCGTGATTGCCGTGCAAGGTTGGCGCGAGTGGCGCGCCGACCCGGCGTTGCGCACATGAAAGTGGTGGTATTGGCGGGCCCCGAATCCAGCGGCAAGAGCTGGCTGGCGGCGCAGTTGCACGCGCACTTCGGCGGGTTGATGGTGGGGGAATATGTGCGGTACTTCATCGATCAGCATCAGCGCGACACCACCCTGGCGGATATCCCGGCCATCGCCGAAGGCCAGTTGGCCTGGGAGGATGCCGCCCGCGCCAAATGCCCCGCGTTGCTGATCCTCGACACCCACCTGCTGACTAACAAACTTTGGAGCCAGACCCTGTTCGGCGATTACCCCGGCTGGCTTGATGACGAACTCCTGGCGCGGCATTACGACCTGCACCTGCTGCTCTCCCCCGAAGACGTGGAATGGAGTGCCGACGGCCAGCGCTGCCAGCCGGAACTGGCGGATCGCCGGGCGTTTTTTCAGGCCAGCCTGGAGTGGATGCAGGAGCATCGACAGCCACGGGTGGTGATTGGTGGAGACTGGGAACAACGGCGCCAGGCGGCATTTGCCGCAGTAACCCAGCTGCTCAAGCCCTGACACACTGCCCCCTGTGGGAGCGGGCTTGCTCGCGAATGCTCTGTATCAGCTAGCACATGCATAGACTGACCCACCGCTTTCGCAGGCAAGCCCGCTCCCACATTTTTTACCGTACCAGGTTTCAGTAGCCCAACGACAACCCCGTATTGCGTCGCGGGTCATTGGCCCCATAGAAGCGGTTGTTACCCACCGGCTTGCCATCCAGAGAAGGCGCACCGACCAGGATCGCGGCCAAATGGTTGGCATCTTGGGGACCTGCAAATTTATGGCCCCAGCTCTCGAGAATCTTCTGGGTATCCGGGCTCACGGCAAACGTCTCAAGGTTGGTGGTCTCAGGCATCCACTGCTGGTGGAAACGCGGCGCGTCCACGGCTTCCTGGATATTCATCTTGTAGTCGATGACATTCAGGATGGTCAGCAAAGTCGCAGTGATGATGCGACTGCCCCCCGGTGTACCGACCACCATCACCGCCTTGCCGTCCTTGGTGACGATGGTCGGGCTCATCGACGACAGCGGCGCCTTGCCCGGTGCGATGGCGTTGGCTTCGCCCTGCACCAGCCCATACATATTCGGTACGCCGACCTTGACGGTGAAGTCGTCCATTTCATCGTTGAGGATCACCCCGGTCTTGCTCGCCATCACCCCGGCGCCAAACCAGTCGTTGAGGGTATAGGTCACCGAGACCGCGTTGCCCCATTGGTCGACGATGGAATAGTGGGTGGTGTTATTGCCTTCATGGGGCGATACACCTGGCTTGATCGCCTGGGAGTCACCGGCCTTCTGCGGTTCGATCGCCGCGCGCAGCTTAGCCGCATAGTTTTTGTCCAGCAGGTGCTCAATGGGGTTCTTCACGAAGTCCGGGTCGCCGAGATAGCTGTTGCGGTCCACGTAGGCGTGGCGCATCGCTTCGATCTGGTAGTGCAGGCCCTGGGCCGAGTGATAGCCCAGATCGGCCATCGGGTAGCCTTCGAGGATATTCATGATCTGGCAGATCACCACACCGCCCGAGCTGGGTGGCGGCGCCGAGACCACATGGTAGCCACGGTAGTCGCACTCGATGGGGGCCAGTTCGCGGGTTTTGTAGGCGTCGAGGTCAGCCTGGGTGATGATGCCTTTGCCGGCCTGGCTGGAATCCACCACCGCCTTGGCGACCCAGCCTTTATAGAAACCGTCGGTGCCCTTGGCCGAGATTTCCTTGAGGGTCTTGGCCAGGTCCTTCTGCACCAGCTTCTGGCCTACCTGCATCGGCTCGCCGTTATGCAGGAAGATGCCACGCATATCCTGGTCTTTTTCGAACTCACCGGTGGCGGTGTGCAACAGGTCGATATCGCCCTGCTCCAGGTCAAAGCCGTTTTCCGCCAGCTTGATCGCCGGGGCAATCACTTGGGCGCGCTTGAGTGTGCCGTATTTGCTCAGGGCCAGTTCCATGCCGGACACCGTGCCCGGTACGCCGACCGCCAAATGGCCTTTGGCGCTGAGGCCCTCGACCACATTGCCGGCCTTGTCGAGGTACATGTCAGCCGTCGCCGCCAACGGGGCTTTTTCGCGGAAGTCGAGGAAGGTCTTGCGCCCGTCCGCCAGTTGCACGGTCATGAAGCCACCGCCGCCCAGGTTGCCCGCCGCCGGGTACACCACCGCCAGCGCATAACCTACCGCCACCGCCGCATCGACCGCGTTGCCGCCGGCCTTGAGCACATCGACACCCACGTGGGTTGCCAGGTGCTGGGCCGTGACCACCATGCCATTTTCACCCGCAACCGGGGCCTGGGAAGCTGCATGCACCCCGTTGATCGTTACTACCAGCGCGGTAGCAATCAAGGTGTGACTCAAGGGTTGGTATTTCATCCATGGCTACTCTGATTATTGAGATGCACCAAAATAGCCCTCGCCTGACTAAATCCCCAGCGCGATGGCGCTTTTGACACAGAACTTGTCGGTCATGGGACACACTCGCCCTATTGGCCGCTATTTCACAGGCATGCAGCTTGAACACGCCAACATACTGCAATACAGAGTCAGTTTTCATCTAGCCATTGAATTAGGTACTTTGCGTCTGCCACCCCTATGTAAACACCCCCACTATTAACATTACATTGAGAAACAATCATGTCAGCGATCCCGCGCGTTCGGCCTAACTTTCTTCGCGACCACTCTGAATATTCAGCGCCACCCGCGCAACTTCAGTCGACTGCAAACAACTCAGTTGCCTCTTCACTTTCAGATAAAGTCGCAAAAAACCTGACGCGAAATAATTACAAAATCAAAGACAAAAATAACGACGGCAAAATTGACGTTTCCTACAAATTCTTCAACTCGAATGACCCCGACACGAATTGGCTCAAGAATGGGGGGGCCCTCGAGCTCAGCGAGGCCAGAAAAAAAGCCTTCAGAAGTTCAATGCAGGCCTGGGAGGATGTGGTAAAAGTCAAGTTTACCGAGCATGCCAAGAATACGGATGCTTCCTTTGTGCTTCACGCCAACAGCGGTGTAGGGGGCTATGCGGTCTACCCAAATGATCAAGGGAGTCTTCAGAACATAGGCATTGGTACAGGAGATAGCAGATTCCCCTTGAACGCTTCAATGATTCACGAACTGGGCCATGGTTTGGGGCTTCAACATCCGGAAGGTAACTATCCGGAGAATAGCAAAACCCATACTGCCATGAGCTATAACACACCTTGGTACCGTCCGGCGACCAATGGCGTCAGCGTCTCTGACGCCACCTCAACGCCAATGATGCATGATATCGAAGCGATTCAGCGTCTCTACGAACCCAACTATGAAACTCGTAAAGGCGATACAACTTACGGATTCAACTCAAACTCAGAACGCGACTACTACAGTTTAAAGTCTTCCGATGACATGGTAGCTTTTTGTATCTGGGATGGCGGTGGCAATGACACACTGGATTTCTCCGGATATAAACAGAACCAGAGAATTAACCTTAATGCCCAGGCACTCTCGGACGTGGGCGGCCGGCGCGGTAATGTGTCCATTGCCAAAGGCGTCGTTATGGAAAATGCCATTGGCGGCTCAGGAAATGACGTACTGATCGGCAATCAGGCCAACAATCATATAACCGGGGGAGCCGGGGCCGACAACCTCACAGGAGGTGGTGGTGCAGATACATTTGTATACAGCAAAGCCAGCGACACCTCTGCCAGCAAACCGGACACCATCACTGACTTCACCAGCGGCGTCGATAAAATTGACCTAGTTAACGTCCTTAAAGAGGCCGGCATCCGCCAGCCAGACATAGTCAGCAAATTGACCGGCCGTAAAGGTGAACTGGTATTGGCGTACGATGACACTATCAAGATGTACACGTTAACGCTGGACGTGAGCGGAGGTACCACGTCTGCGTTTAAGATTTTGAGTAAACATCCCATAAAGTCCGAAGACCTTATTACGTCTGCCGATACAGCGCCAACGCCACAGCCCAAGCCTGACCCTACCCCAGCACCCGAGCCGCAGCCAACCCCGCGCCCGACACCTGAGCCAAAGCCCCAACCATGTCCCAAGCCTGCGCCTCAGCCTGAAAGCAGCCCTACCGATACCGTCTATGGATTCAACTCCAACAGCGGCAAAGCAGGTACGTCTCTTACGTCACCTTGCGATAAGCCGCACTTTACTGTCGCAGACAAAGCAGGCAACGACACCTGAATTCATAGAATAAGCGCAACGCTTGAAACGAGAGGCAGAGAGCCAGCCACCGGTAGAATCCAGGCTCTCACACCGAAGGATTCAAGCGCAGATGACTACGCATTACCGGCAGCTGACTCAGGGACAACGTTACCAGATTGAGGCTGGCTTGAGCGCCGCAGAGAGCCAGGCGAGCATTGCAAAGCGGGTCGGCGTGCATCCCTCGACGATCAGTCGCGAGGTTCGCCGCAACAGCACCCAGAATATCTACAAGGCTGTTTCTGCGGCCCATGAAAGTGATGCTCGTCGAGCGGGTGCGCGCAAGTTTTGCAAGCCGGCGACATGGCTCAGCCATCATCTCCCGGTGTGGCTCAAGCATGGCATGAGTCCGGAGCAGATCGCCCAGCGGTTGAAGCAGGAGCAGCCAAGCCGGGCGGTCAGCCATGAGTGGATTTATCGGTTCATTGCCGCCGAACAGCGCGCCGGTGGTGAGCTTTATACCTATCTGCGACATCGCCGAAAGCGCTACCGGAAACGCTATGGAAGCCACGATCGGCGCGGGCAGCTGCGTAATCGCGTGTCAATCAGTGAACGCCCAGCCGAGGTCGAAAGCCGCGAGCGCCTGGGGGACTGGGAGGGCGATACGGTACATGGACTGGGCGGTAACCTGGTGACCCTGGTTGATCGCAAAAGCGGCTATCTGAGCGCCTATCCGGTCAAGCGCAGAACGCGCCGGCAGGTAACGCGGGCGATCAATCTGATGCTTCAGGGCCATGCCGCTCACACGCTGACGCTGGATAACGGAAGGGAGTTTGCCGGGCATGAACGCATCGCGCTACGGAGCCAGTGCCAGGTCTTTTTTGCAGACCCCTATTCATCCTGGCAACGTGGCACCAATGAAAACACCAACGGTCTGCTCCGCCAGTATTTCCCCAAGGGCAGCGACTTCAGCAAGCTGACCGTCGAAGCCGTCAATCGGACAGTAGCGAGGATCAATCTACGCCCGCGCAAGCGCTTGGGCTGGAAGACGCCGTACGAAGTGCATACAGGGGTGAGCGTTGCACTTATGTGTTGAATTCAGGACACGTTTGACTTCTCTGCCTTCTGCCAAAACCAGCGAATTGATCTCACGCCCGGCGCAAGCTCGGATATCGGGGGCCTGAAGGGCAATATCAGTATCGCAACTGACACCGTCATCAAGAATGCAATTGGCGGTAATGGCGCTGACCGTATTACCGGCAATAGCGCTGACAACGTACTGGTGGGTGCCGCCGGGGCCGACAAATTGATGGGCAACGGCGGTTTCAACACGTTCAAGTACCGCGCCGCCGCCGACTCGCTCCGTGATAGCGCCGACCTGCTAGTGGATTTCACTACAGGCAAAGACACAATCGACCTGAGCGAAATGAGCGCAAAAGAAGGTGTCACCCTTAACTATGTCAGCCAGTACAGCGGCCGGGCTGGCGACACTATCCTCGTGCGAAACCCTGCCACTAACAGGTACTTTCTGGGTATTGATCTGACCGGGGATCGCAAGACCGACTTCTTGATCAAAAGCACCCGGCCAATCAGCAGTGAGGATGTGATCGGCCTTAATTTGCCGGTAGGCACCTATCTCTGAAGGCGTGAGCAACATCGTGCATTAAAGCAAATGACGCTAGAATCGGCGCCATTCTTTTACCGCCGCCCTGATACGAGCCTGTCCATGAGCTTTGATTTCGAAACCATCCACCCACGCTTCGATACCGGCAGTACCAAGTGGAGCCGTTACCCGAAAGATGTTCTGCCGATGTGGATCGCTGACATGGACATCGCCGCGCCGCCCGCCATCTTGCAAGCCCTGCACGCGCGGCTCGACCAGCAGATTCTCGGCTACAGCGTGGCCGGCCCGGACGTGCGCGACGCCATCGTCGCTGACCTGTGGGCCAAGTACGCCTGGCGCGTACAGCCCGAAGAACTGCTGTTCCTGCCTGGCGTCGAGCCTGGCTTCAATATGGCCCTGCACGCCTTCGTCCAGCCTGGCCAGGCGGTGGTGCTGCAAACCCCCAACTATCGGCCGATTCGCCTGGCGCCCGGCAACTGGAACCTGCCACGCATCGAGGTGCCGTTCGAGCAAGTCAACGGCGAGTTCCTCACGCCCCTGCCCGCGATGCGCCAAGCCCTAAACGGGGCCGGAGCCCTGTTGCTGAGCAACCCGCACAACCCCATCGGCAAAGTGTTTCCCCGTGGAGAGCTGATGGCAGTGGCCAATGCCTGCCTGGAAACCGGCGCATTGATCATCAGCGACGAAATCCACGCCGAGCTGTGCTTTGACGGCCGCCGCCACATCCCCACCGCCAGCCTCAGCCCAGAGATTGCCCAGCGCACCATCACGCTGATGTCGGCGAGCAAGGCGTATAACGTGGCCGGCCTGAAGACCTGCTTCGCCGTGATCCAGAACGCCGAGGTGCGCGAGCGTTTCAATCAGGCGCGCTGCGGCATGGTCGACAGCGTCAGCCCTCTGGGCCTGGAAGCCACCCGCGCCGCCTACAGCGAATGCACCGACTGGCTCAGCGCGCTGGTGCAGTACCTGCAAGCCAACCGCGACTACCTGCTTGACGCGGTAAAAACCCGCCTGCCCGGCGTGGTGATGCATGCACCACAGGGCACCTTCCTGGCGTGGCTCGATTGCAGCGCTCTTGGCCTGGATGACCCACAGCAGTTTTTCCTTGAGCAGGCCAAGGTCGGCCTGAGCGCGGGGATCGAATTTGGTGATGACAGCCAACAGTTCGTGCGCCTGAACTTCGGTTGCCCACGATTGATGCTGGAGGAAGGCGTCGAACGCATGGAGATCTGCTTGCAAAACCGCTGACTTCGGTCGCAGTTGCACGGGAAGAGAACGCGCCTCTTCCCGGGCTGTTTTGTCCACTCACAACTTGGCGATGGACACTTCCGTCGATTTCACAAAGGCAATCACTTCGCTGCCCACCTTCAATTCCAGGTCACGCACCGAGCGCGTGGTGATCACCGACGTCACAATGCCCGATGCGGTCTGCACATCGATTTCCGACACCACTTCCCCCAGCAGAATCTCCTTGATCACGCCTTTGAACTGGTTGCGCACGTTGATCGCTTTGATGGTCATGTCGGCTTTCCTTTTGGCTGTTGGGTCAATCCGCACGAATGCGCAGGCCCTCAAAATGCGCTGCCGGATAAAATATTAAAAGGAATAAATACCTATTTATTTATTCGATAATGATATATCGAAAAATTATGTGTCGTGCCCAGCAGCGACCTATGACCGCACATCTTGTGCGTTGACCAACTTTGTTACACCCCATATAGTGTGCCTACAAACAGATCAGACCACTACATAGTGTGCAGCGCCGGTATTTTACCGATCACACTACGCGCAGTATTTCAATGCCTTGTAGCCTGCAAAAACATTTATTTTTCGAGTACCAGGAAGGAGTATTTCCATGCTGAGTTGGGATGAAGTCGACAACGAAGACACCGGTGCAGCGGTGATCAAAGGCGCCAACGCCGGCCACGCCACCGAAGCCAACATGGACCGCCTCGACGGTGCCGGCGCCGCTGCCGCCGTGGAAGCCCGCGCCGTCACCGCCGACGACTCCGCCGCCATCGTGCGCGCCAAGGCCGCCCTGGACAAACTCGACGTCGCCGAAGGCCTCGCCGAGCTGGAAGGTGCCTCCGCCCGCGTCGCCGTTGATGAAAAGCGCATGATCAACTGCCGCGCCGACCTCAACCAACTCGTGCCATTCAAGTACGACTGGGCCTGGCAGAAGTACCTCGACGGCTGCGCCAACCACTGGATGCCGCAAGAGGTCAACATGACCGCCGACATCGCCCTGTGGAAAAACCCCGAAGGCCTGACCGACGACGAGCGCCGCATCGTCATGCGCAACCTGGGCTTCTTCTCCACCGCCGACTCCCTGGTAGCCAACAACCTGGTGCTGGCCGTGTACCGCCTGATCACCAACCCGGAGTGCCGCCAGTACATCCTGCGCCAGGCCTTCGAAGAAGCGATCCACACCCACGCCTACCAGTACTGCATCGAATCGCTGGCCATGGATGAAGGCGAGATCTTCAACATGTACCACGAGATTCCATCGGTGGCCAAAAAGGCCGCCTGGGGCCTGAAGTACACCCGCTCGATCTCCGATCCGAAGTTCGAAACCGGCACCGTCGACACCGACAAGGAACTGCTGCGCAACCTGGTCGCCTACTACTGCGTACTGGAAGGCATCTTCTTCTACTGCGGCTTCACCCAGATCCTGTCCATGGGCCGCCGCAACAAGATGACCGGCGTGGCCGAGCAGTTCCAGTACATCCTGCGCGATGAGTCGATGCACCTGAACTTCGGTATCGACGTGATCAACCAGATCAAAATCGAAAACCCACACCTGTGGGATGCCGAGATGAAGGAAGAAGCGACCCAGATGATTCTGCAGGGTACGCAGCTGGAGATCGAATACGCTCGCGACACCATGCCGCGTGGGGTGCTGGGCATGAACGCGGCGATGATGGAGGATTACCTCAAGTTCATCGCGAACCGTCGCCTGTCGCAGATCGGCTTGAAGGAAGAGTACCCAGGCACCACCAACCCGTTCCCGTGGATGAGCGAGATCATGGACTTGAAGAAAGAGAAAAACTTCTTCGAGACCCGTGTGATCGAGTATCAGACTGGCGGCGCGTTGAGCTGGGACTAATCAACACGAACCAAAAAATGTGGGAGCGGGCTTGCCCGCGATAGCGGTGTATCAGTCACGGATGTACCCACTGACACACAGCTATCGCGGGCAAGCCAGCTCCCACATTGGCTATTGTGATCCATAGACTTTGCAAGTAAGCCTTTATGCCCAACAACACCATCAAAACCCCCTGCGTCGGGCTGTGTTCCACCGTCTACGGTGACCTGGTCTGTCGGGGCTGCAAGCGTTATCACCACGAGGTGATCCAGTGGAATGGCTATAACGCCGAGGAAAAACAGGCGGTGTGGCTGCGCCTGGAACAACTGCTGGTGCAGGTGATGGCCAGCAAGCTGGAAGTGTTCGACCCGCACTGCCTGCGACAGCAGCTGGAAGCGCGCAAGATTCGTTTTATGCCGCACCAGTCGCCGTATTGCTGGGCGTACCAGTTGATTGCGCGGGGTGCGCGGGTGATTTCCAGGCTGGATGCCTATGGTTTGACGCTGTTACCGGAGTTTCGTGAACGCCACCTGGCAGATTTGCGCGATGCGATAGATCGAGAGTTCTTTTTGCTGTCCGAGGCACATTACGAACGCTATATCGCCCCTGTTTTCTTGAAAGAGTCATTCGGGCCGGCGCTGATTGCCACGCGCTGACCCAAATCGCAAACACTGCGGGAACGCGGTACAGCACTGGGCCTGTGGCTAGGGAGCTTGCTCCCGTAACGGCCCTGACAGCCGACGATGATCCAACTCACGCTCCGCGATCCAAAGTAGATAAGCGTCGACTATCAGGCCGTCATCGCAGGCAAGCCAGCTCCCACAGTTGGATGCCGGGGCTTCAGGTAGATAGGGGTCGGCTGTCAGGCCGCCTTCACAGGCAAGCCAGTTCCCACCCAATTGTGTTTAAAATGCCGCCCGCCCGATGACTGACGCTTAACGATGAACCCAGACGCACTCTCTACCCTGCACGCCCACTTGCTCACTGCCCTGGCTGACGCGCCCGCGGAAACCCGGCGCCTGTTCCATGGCCGTGGCCGCTGCTGGCCGGGCCTGGAACAACTGACGGTGGACTGGCTGCAAGGGGTAGTGCTGGTGGCGTTGTTCAAGGAAACCGAGCACCTGCAGGCCCTGAAGCAGACGCTACTGCACATCGACTGGGCCGCTTTCGGCGCGCACACCGTGGCCCTGCAACACCGCTACCTGCCGCAAAGCACCACCGAATGGCTGGTGGGCGACGCCATCGACGAGTTGACCATCACCGAGGGCGGCTTGCGCTACCTGATCGACCTGGGTAAAAAACAGAACAGCGGGCTGTTTCTCGACATGCGTTACGGGCGCAACTGGGTACGTGAGCAAGCACAGGGCCAGCGCGTGCTGAATTTGTTTGCCTATACCTGCGGTTTTTCCGTGGCCGCCATCGAAGGCGGCGCCGACCATGTGGTGAACCTGGATATGGCCCGTGGTGCCCTCAGCCGTGGCCGCGACAACCATCGTTTGAATGGGCACGACCTGAGCCGGGTGAGTTTCCTGGGCCACGACCTGTTCAAGTCCTGGGCCAAGGTGACGAACAACGGTCCTTATGACCTGGTGATCATCGACCCGCCCTCCTTCCAGAAAGGCAGTTTCCTGCTGACCAAGGATTACCAGCGCGTGCTGCGCCGCCTGCCGGACTTGCTCAGTGCCCACGGCACCGTACTGGCATGCATGAACGATCCGGCCTTCGGCGAAGATTTCCTGATCGACGGCGTGACCCGCGAAGCACCGGGCCTGCGGTTTGTACAGCGGCTGGAAAACCCACCGGAATTTCCTGACATTGATCCGCAGAGTGGACTAAAGGCACTGGTGTTCCGTCAGGGCTGATGCCGAAACATCCTACGCTTGCTACGCTAACGGATACGCCGGGCGGTGAACCTTATCCTCCCCTTCCCGGTCGATACCTGCATTCCCTGGCCAGACTCGACGGCGCTACGTCGTCGGCTGCCCCGTTTGACCTTTTGGAGAACCGCCCGTGATATCGACCCTGCATGTAGCCAGACTCAAAGCCTGGGGCGCCCACGGCTTTACCGCCACCGGTGTGGTACTGGCCTTTTTGGCCACCCTGGCGCTGCTGGAAAACTCCCCCAAGGCGTGCCTGCTGTGGCTGGGCCTGGCACTGGTGGTGGATGGCGTCGACGGCTCGCTGGCGCGACGGGTGAATGTCAGCACGGTGCTGCCCAGCTTTGACGGCTCGGTGCTGGACCTGGTGATCGACTACCTCACCTACGTGTTCATTCCTGCCCTGTTTATCTACCGCTACATCGACCTGCCCGAGTTCACCCACCTGTTTGCGGTGTCCGTGATCCTGGTGTCGTCGCTGTTCTGCTTTTGCAATGTGAACATGAAGAGCAAGGACAACTACTTCGTCGGTTTCCCTGCCGCCTGGAACGTCGTTGCGCTGTGCGTCTATATCATCCAGCCGGATGCCTGGGTCACCTTGCTGACCGTGATCGGCCTGGCGCTGTTGACCGTGACGCCGATGAAGTTCCTGCACCCGTTCCGGGTCAAGCGTTTCATGCCGATCAACATCGCGGTGACCACTATCTGGCTGCTGTGCAGCTTCCTGATGGTGGTGGATTACCCGAATACCAACCCTTGGACATTTGGCTTGTGGTCGCTGATGTCGGCGTACTTCCTGGGTATCTGCATCTGGCGCACGGCCGTGGAATGGCTGGGCGCGCACAAATAACCAGGCGGGCCCGGTAAAAGATGTGGGAGAGGCTTGCCACCTCCCACATTTGAGTCACATCGCAGTAAGATGCTGGCCTTCTGCGGCCCTCCAACAATAAGCCCTGCCCATGCCCTTCGAACTCAGCGTAGACCTCACCACCCTGGCCATCCTGGCCGTTGTCGCTTTTATCGCCGGTTTTATCGACGCCATCGCCGGCGGTGGCGGTTTGTTGACCACCCCGGCCCTGCTCACCGCCGGTATGCCGCCGCATCTGGTGCTGGGCACCAACAAGCTCAGCTCCACCTTCGGCTCGGCCACCGCCAGTTTTACCTTCTACCGCCGCAAGCTGTTCCACCCACGCCAATGGGTGCACGCCATTGTCGGTACCTTGATCGGTGCACTGACCGGCGCGGTCGTCGCTCATTACTTGCCTGCCGAAACCCTGAACAAGATGCTCCCGGTGATCGTCTTCGCCTGCGGTGTGTACCTGCTGTTCGGGGGCACGCCCAAGGCGCCACTGGATGCCGAGGCACCGATCAAAAAGAAATGGCAAGCCACCCAGGGCTTTGGCCTGGGCTTTTACGATGGCGTGGCCGGGCCCGGCACGGGGGCGTTCTGGACGGTCAGCACGATGCTGCTGCACCCCATCGATCTGGTGAAGGCCAGCGGCGTGGCGCGCAGCATGAACTTCGTCAGCAACGCCGCGGCGCTGACGGTGTTCATCATCAATGGGTCGGTGGACTGGATCGTCGGCCTGGCGATGGGTGTGTCGGTGATGTGTGGCGCGTTCTTTGGCGCACGCAGCGCGATCAGCGGCGGCGCCAAATTCATCCGCCCAGTGTTTATCACCGTGGTGCTGGGCCTGACCGTGCGCCTAGCCTGGCAGCACTGGTTCAGCGTGGCCTAGGCGGCGGGCCACGTAGAGGTCGATCAGGTAACGCGCAATCGAGCGTGACGCCGGCAACGGCGGCAGCTCGTGGATATTGAACCACTGCGCGTCCTCGATCTCGTCGGCCTGGGGAACGATATCGCCACCGGCGTATTCGGCGTGAAAGCCCAGCATCATCGAGTGAGGGAACGGCCAACATTGGCTGCCCATGTACTGGATGTTCTTGACCTCCAACTGCACCTCTTCGCGCACTTCACGGATCAGGCAGTCTTCGGCGGACTCACCCGGCTCGGCAAAACCGGCCAGGGTGCTGTAGACCCCCGTGACGAAACGCGGCGAGCGCGCCAGCAGGATGTCATCGCCACGGGTCACCAGCACGATCATGCTTGGCGAGATGCGTGGATAGCTGCGCAGGTCGCAGGCCTGGCAATACATCGCCCGCTCCCGCGGCACCTGTACCATCGCCTGGCCACAACTGCCACAAAAACGGTGCTCCCGCGCCCAGGTACCGATCTGCGCGGCGTAGCCCAGCACCTTGTACAGGGTGTGATCACCTTGCAGCATAAAGCCACGCAAGCCCTGCCAACTGCACCCTGGCACATCAGCCGGCGAGTCGAGTTCCAACAGGTACACCGGCTCGCCGTCGAGGTGGCCGATGCCGTGTTCGGCAAACACCGACAGGTCCTGGCGCTTGAGCCATTCGCGCGGGAACAGCGGGCCGTTGGTATCGTGTAAAAAGCCTTCGCGGCTGCGGGCGACGGCCCAGCCGCCGGCGGCGTCGTTGTCCAGCAGCGTTGTGGTAATCCAGCCTGGGGTCATGTCAGTCAATCCACGAATTCGGGTTTCTGCTTACTCATATGGGCCGCGATGGCCACGCGCAGGTCGTTGGATTGCAACATAGCCGAGTTCCAGGTGGCAACGTATTCCAGGCCGTCATTGACTGTGTGGTCACGCATGTAGCTGATCATGGCCTTGGTGCCAGTCACGGCAATCGGCGACTTGGCGGCGATTTGATGGGCCAGGTCCATGACACCCGCCAGCAGGC
Organism: Pseudomonas sp. CCI1.1; assembly: GCF_034348165.1. Lineage (NCBI taxonomy): Bacteria > Pseudomonadati > Pseudomonadota > Gammaproteobacteria > Pseudomonadales > Pseudomonadaceae > Pseudomonas > Pseudomonas sp. CCI1.1. The sequence goes on along the minus strand of NZ_CP133780.1, from coordinate 700,746 downwards.
TTTGCTGATCGGCAAACACGCGATTGACCAGGCCGATACTGCGCGCTTCTTCGGCGCCGAATTGACGACCGGTGTAGGCCAGCTCACGCAGCATGCCATCGCCGATAATGCGCGGCAGGCGTTGCAAGGTGCCGACGTCAGCGGCCATGCCGATGTCGATTTCCTTGATCGAGAATTGCGCGTCTTCGGCCGCGTAGCGCATGTCGCACGCGCTGATCAGGTCGATGGCACCGCCAATGCAGTAGCCCTGGATCGCCGCCAGCACGGGCTTGCGGCAAGTGTCCACGGCGTTGAACGAAGCTTGCAGCTCGAGAATCTTGCGGCGCAGCAGGCGCGCATTGCGACCCACGTCCTTGCCAAAATCATTGGCGATCGAGGCCAGCATCATCAGGTCGATGCCCGAGGAAAAGTGCTTGCCCGCCCCGCTGAGCACCACGGCACGCACGGCGTCGGTCTCGTCGACCCATTGGAAGATGTCGATGATTTCGGTCCAGAACGCCGCGTTCATGGCGTTGATCTTTTCCGGGCGATTGATCTGCACATGGGCAACGTTGCCACTGAGTTCGACAACGAAGGCTTGGTATTCGGACATGGCAGTGATCCCTGACTGGCGATTGAGAAAGGCCAGACTATATCAAGGGTGCGCCACGGCGCATCGGCCAAAAACGGGACTGGCCACGGTGAGGGAAAAGACGCTGGATAAAACCCGACGCACAGGCCATCCTTTGTGCTTTAAGCCGCGCTGTGCGCGGCGCTCGACGTTTTAAGGATATGCCATGCACGCCCAACCTCTCGCTCCCGCCGATTTCGAATTCATTGACGCCACCTTGCTCAAATACGGCGAAGACCACTCGGTGCTGAACATGGCCGAACTCGACGGTTATTTCACCGCCCTGGTTTCCAGCCCGGCCAAGGTGGATGTGTCCGAGTGGTTCCCGGCGATCTGGGGTGGGCAAAACCCTGAATGGGACAACATGGACGAGGCCCAGGCTTTTCTCGAGCTGTGTGTACGCCATATGAATACCCTGGCCGCGCAATTGGCCACTGACTCCCAGGCATTCAAAGCCCGTTTCGATGAAACCGAACATCAAGGCCAGGCGGTGACCCTTGCCGAGGAATGGTGCTTTGGTTATGTGCGCGGCGTGACAATCGCCAACTGGCCGCCATTGCCCGCTGTACAAGCCGGGCAACTGGAGCGGATTTCCTGGTGCGCCGAACAGGACAATTTCGAATTGCCGGCGGATCTGGATGTAAACGCCCATCAACTGCAGGTCAGCGCAATCGAACCGGCTGCGCGGGCGCTGCATGACTACTGGCTGAGCCAGCGGTAAGGCAGTAGGAGCGAGCTTGCTCGCTCCTACATTCGGCCGCAGCGCATGCCAATAAAATACGCAGATCACCCACTCACTCGACAAGCATGGCGTGTTTGCCTGATGATTCGGGTCCGCACGTCGGCCACTCCACGCCACCTCGCCTTGACCAGGAGCCTTGTACCTTGAGTTCGCAGAAAACCGTGACCGTTACACCGCCCAACTTCCCCCTCACTGGCAAGGTCGCGCCCCCCGGCTCCAAATCCATTACCAATCGAGCGCTGTTGCTGGCGGCACTGGCCAAGGGCACCAGCCGTTTGAGCGGTGCGCTCAAAAGTGATGACACGCGCCACATGTCGGTCGCCCTGCGGCAGATGGGCGTCACCATCGAGGAGCCGGACGACACCACCTTTGTCGTCACCAGCCAAGGCTCGCTGCAATTGCCGGCCCAGCCGTTGTTCCTCGGCAACGCCGGCACCGCCATGCGCTTTCTCACGGCTGCCGTCGCCACCGTGCAAGGCACCGTGGTACTGGACGGTGACGAGTACATGCAAAAACGCCCGATCGGCCCGCTGCTGGCCACCCTGGGCCAGAACGGCATCCAGGTCGACAGCCCCACCGGTTGCCCACCGGTAACCGTGCACGGCGCGGGCAAGGTCCAGGCCAGGCGTTTTGAGATTGACGCCGGTTTGTCCAGCCAGTACGTATCGGCCCTGCTGATGCTGGCGGCGTGCGGCGAAGCGCCGATTGAAGTGGCGCTGACCGGCAAGGACATTGGCGCCCGTGGCTACGTGGACCTGACCCTCGATTGCATGCGTGCGTTCGGGGCCCAGGTCGACGCCGTGGACGACACCACCTGGCGCGTGGGCCCCACCGGCTATACCGCCCATGACTACCTGATCGAACCCGACGCTTCCGCCGCCACTTACCTGTGGGCCGCAGAAGTACTGACCGGTGGCCGTATCGATATTGGTGTAGCCCCACAGGACTTCACCCAGCCCGACGCCAAGGCCCAGGCCGTGATCGCGCAATTCCCGAACATGCAGGCCACGGTGGTGGGTTCACAAATGCAGGATGCGATCCCGACCCTGGCGGTGCTCGCCGCGTTCAACAACACCCCGGTGCGCTTCACTGAACTGGCGAACCTGCGCGTCAAGGAATGTGACCGCGTGCAGGCGCTGCACGATGGCCTCAACGAAATTCGTCCGGGCCTGGCGACCATCGAGGGTGATGACTTGCTGGTTGCCAGCGACCCCGCTTTGGCTGGCACCGCCTGCACCGCACTGATCGACACCCACGCCGACCATCGCATCGCCATGTGCTTTGCCCTGGCCGGGCTGAAAGTCTCGGGCATTCGCATCCAAGACCCGGACTGCGTAGCCAAGACCTACCCTGACTACTGGAAAGCGCTGGCCAGCCTGGGCGTTCACTTGAGCTACTGACACACAAACCTGTAGGGGCGAGCAAGCTCGCTCCTACAACTGAACCTTGCCGGGAGCGTCAATGACCCTTCGCCAACCCTGCCCACCCGGCGCCTGTGTCTGCAACCGTGAACAACTGCTGGAAGCTCCCGGCGCTGATCTGCGCATTCTGCAACTGACGCGACAGCAGGAAAAAATCCTGCTGGAGCGCCTGGAAAACCTCAAGAGCCTGCAAGACCTCGAACACTTGCAACAGCGGATGTACGACCAACTCGGCATCCGCGTCCACATCGCGCCCGGGCATACCGAGGTCAAAAGCATGCGCGGGATCCAGATCGTCATCGACGAACTGCCGGGCATGTGCCGCAAGACTCGCCAGTCGATCCCCGCCTCCATTCGCCGCGGCCTGGAGAAAAAACCAGAGATTGCCTACCGCTTGCTGGACGCCCACGACCTGTTTCGCGACGCTTGAATTATCCCGCGACGGCCTCACGCTCAAACAACCCCTGCCCCACCGCCCGGGCCTTGTGCAAATGCGCCTGGGCCGTGCCACTTTCCGAGTCCAACAACAACTCGGAAGTGAGTACCCGCGCCCCGCAATAATCAAAGATGCCGTAGTCGATCTGGGTATTCATGGCCTTGGCATAACCGTGTCGCTCAAAGGCACTGTCATCAGCCCCACCCAGGGCCAGCAGATGCACCTGCAAATGCCTTAGTTTCTTCTGCACCGGTGTATCGGGGCCGTAATCAATCGCCCAGCCATTGACGAATACGCGGTCGACCCAACCCTTGAGCAATGCCGGCATTGACCACCAGTAGATGGGGAATGCCAGCACCAGCGCGTCGGCGCGATCGATGCGGGCCTGCTCGGCCACCACGTCGGCTGGCGGCGTCGCCCGAGTACGGTGCACCCGATGGTCGGCCGCGCTGTAGCGTGGGTCGAACCCTTCAGCGGCAAGGTCGGCTATTTCAAAGGTGTGGCCAGAGGCGCTCAAGCCCGCGCCCACCTCGGCGGCCACGCTGTGGGTGAGGGATTGCGGGTCGTGATGGGCAACAACGATCAGTGCGTGCATGACTTTGACTCCGTTTCGGCTTAATCTACTTTTAGTAAGTTACGTCGAATAAGTTACTTTTGGTATATAAGCATGTCAAGCAATGATTCCCCTGCCCCCCGTCGTCGTTTGTCCCGTGAAGATCGCCTGCGCCAGTTACTCGACGTCGCCTGGCAATTGGTGCGTGACGAAGGCACCGACGCCCTGACCCTGGGCCGCCTGGCCGAGCTGGCGGGCGTCACCAAACCAGTGGTGTACGACCACTTCGCTACACGCGCGGGGTTGCTGGCCGCGCTGTATGCAGACTTCGACGAGCGCCAGGACCAGGTGTTTGCCGATGCCATCGCCACCAGCAAGGCGACGCTTGAGGACCGCGCGTGGGTTATCGCGTCGTCGTATGTCGATTGTGTGTTGTTGCAAGGTCGGGAAATCCCCGGGGTGATTGCCGCCTTGAGCGGTTCGCCGGAGTTGGAAGCGTCCAAGCGCGAATACGAGGCGATCTTCCTCGATAAGTGCAGAGACGCGCTGTCGCCCTTCACCCACGGCGGCAGTATTTCCCAGGCCGGGTTGCGCGCCATGCTCGGCGCGGCGGAAGCCCTGTCCCATGCGGCGGCCAATGGCGAGATCAGCCGCGAGGAAGCTCAGCAGGAACTGCTGGAGACTATCCTCGGGATGGTCAAGCGCGTCAGGCCGTAGGCAGACGGCCCTGGACGAACAGTTGCGCCTTGCGCGTCAACTGGTCCAGGTGCCGATCACGCTGTTTCTCCGCATCGACCATGGCGCGCTTGCCGTGTTTTTGCAGCAGGTAGGTGTGGATCTGCCGCACTTCCAGCGAGCTGTAGATTGAAGCCACATCCAACACGCCCATCAGCCCATCGGTGCCGTAGTTGCGGGTGTTCATCACGACCTGGGTGCCACGCGCACCGCGTACCTGGAAACCCATGGCTTCGAACACCGCAACCTTCTCTACCGCACAGGCCAGTTCGGCGTGGGGATAACGCGCCAACACCTCGTCCAGCATGCTGCGTGCCACACCCTGGCGACGAAAGCCGGCCTGCACCGCCATAAACGCGATGCCACACGCGTTCGGGTCATCCTTCACCGGCAGGTACAGGCAAAAGCCCACCACCGTCTCGTCTTCCATCGCCACGACCAACTCGACGGCGATGCCCTTTTCGCCATTCAACGCCTCAAGGTACAGGTGTACCTCAAACCCGATGGCGTACTGGTAGATGTTGTAGAGCAGGTTGCTCGGTGCCAGCGCTACGCTGCTGATATCGGTGAGGTTGTCCACCACCATCTGCAGGATCTGGCTGTTGACCGGTTCGGGGCACGGCGTGGTGTAGCGGGTAAGGCTGAACATGCAAATTCCTGGGGTTTCGCGTCAAGGCAGCGGCGATTGTACCTGTTGCGCGCCGCTCATGGCCCGCACACCTCGCGCAAACACGCGCGCAGCCAGCGATGGGCCAGGTCGGCATCCTGTCGTGGATGCCACAGCATCGCCACGGTAAACGGCGGCAACGTCACCGGCAGCTCAAAACAGTGCAACCCTCGAGGCGGCACAGTGATGTAGCGCTCAGGCACGCTGGCGATCAGGTCGGTGTCACGCGCCAGGGCGATGGCCGTATTGAAACCGGCGACCACGATGCTGACCTGCCGAACCAGACCTTGCGCCTCAAGGGCCTCATCGATCTGGCCACGGTCCTGGCCGCGCCGCGACACGTAGACATGTTGTCCCTGGGCGAAACGCGCTGCGCTCAAGGGGCCGCGGCTCAGAGCATGGCCCTCGCGCACCACGCCCACCAGGCGATCACGGAACAGCGCCTGGGTCAGCACCTCCGGGCTGGCGCCGACATCGACCACACCGGTTTCCAGGTCGACGCCACCGTCGCGCAGCAGCGCACTGTGCTTGTCGCTCTTGTGCACGAAACGCAAGCGCACCCCTGGAGCCTCCTGGGCGATACGCGCGAGCAATGCAGGGCCGAAGCGTTCGACGAACTCCTCACTGGTGCGCAGGGTGAAGGTACGCACCACCTCACCCAAGTCCAGGGTGTGCGCCGGGCGCAATACCGCATGGGCGTCCTGCACCAGTTGGCTAACCTGTTCGCGCAATTGCAACGCCCGGGGCGTCGGCACCAGGCCGCGCCCGGCACGTACCAGCAGCGGATCGCCAGTGGCCGCACGCAAACGCGCCAGGGCCCGGCTCATGGCCGAAGGGCTCAGGCGCAGGCGCTGGGCGGCGCGAGCGACGCTGCCTTCGGCAAGCAACACGTCGAGGGTGATGAGTAAATTGAGGTCGGGCATGCGGGCTCCTGATCAGGCGTTGGGTGCAGCTATAACCTGCAAGCCATGCGTCTTCCGCCATGTTAGGCGACGCCGTAGATTTGTGACAGGTGCATTCACTCAAGGAAACGCGCATGCAAACCTCCACACGCGGCGGCCTGGTCGCCTTGTCGCTGTCCATGTTGCTGGCCGCCCTGGGCACCAGCATCGCCAATGTCGGCCTGCCCAGCCTGGCGCACGCCTTCGGTGCCTCGTTTCAGGCCGTGCAGTGGGTGGTGCTCGCCTACCTGCTGGCCATCACCGCCGTGATTGTCAGCGCCGGGCGCCTGGGCGACCGTCTGGGGCGCCGGCGCTTGCTGCTGGCCGGGTTGCTGGTGTTTGCCCTGGCCTGCGCCGGGTGTGCCGCCGCGCCAACCCTGCCCTGGCTGATCGGCGCACGGGCATTCCAGGGCCTGGGCGCGGCGATCATGATGGCGATGACACTGGGCATGGTGGGTGACACTGTCACGAAAGAGAATACCGGCCGAGTCATGGGCCTGCTGGGCACCCTGTCGGCACTCGGCACGGCCATGGGTCCGAGTGTCGGCGGGGTATTGCTCAGCCTGTGGAGCTGGCGCGCGCTGTTTTTGATCGGCCTGCCCTTGGCGGGTGTGGCTGCCGCCTTCGCCTACCGTTATTTGCCGGTGGATGCTCACCGCCGCGACGCTTGGCCAGGCGATACAGTCTGGGCGCCCCTGCGCGATGCGCCGTTGCGCGCAGGCCTGGCCATGAGTGCCCTGGTGTCGGCGGTGATCATGGCCACGTTCGTGGTGGGGCCGTTCTACCTGTCCCGTGGCCTGGGCCTCGATCCCGCCTGGATGGGCTTGGCCATGGCCGTCGGGCCAACGGTCGCGGCGGTGACCGGTGTACCGGCGGGTTACCTGACCGATCGCCTTGGCAGCCCACGCCTGACCCTCATGGGATTGGGCGTGATGCTGTGCGGGGCCCTGTTGCTGTCGCTGGCGTCCGGGCTTGGCGTTTATCTCGCGGGCCTGATCGTGTTGACGGCCGGCTACAGCCTGTTCCAGGCAGCCAACAATACGGCAGTGATGAGCGATATACAGGCGACACGCCGAGGCACGGTGTCCGGCCTGCTGAATCTGTCACGGAACCTGGGCCTGATTTTCGGCGCCTCGGCCCTCGGCGCGGTGTTCGCCCGCGCCACCCCGGATGTCAGCCTCGCCGCGCCCCAGGCGGTGGCAGCCGGCCTGCACGCGACCTTCGCCATGGCGGTAGGTTTGCTGTTACTGGCGCTGCTGATCGCCTGGAGACGTGGGCATTCCCTGGCCAGCGCGAAGCAGACAAATATTGACAAGCTAAAATCGTAACGACTATTGTCTGACAACCTGATCACCAAGGTTTTCCCATGCTTGAGCTCCAGCGCCCCGATTCGCTTGTCGTACGGGTTGTCAGCGCCATTCGCGCAGAAATCGAATCCGGCCAACTGGCCCCGGAGTCGCGCCTGCCGACCGAACAGCAACTGGCCGAACAACTCAACGTCAGCCGTTCCGTGGTGCGTGAAGCCATTGCCCAGCTCAAGGCCGACGGTGTGCTCACCGCCCGCCGTGGCCTGGGCTCGTTTATTTCGCAGACCCCTGCGGGCACGGTGTTTCGGTTTCCGCAGCCCAACGGTCGACGACCTGACCTGGCGCAGATGTTCGAAGTGCGCCTGTGGATCGAAACCCAGGCCGCTTCGATTGCCGCCCAGCGCCGCGACAGCGCCGACCTGCAGCGCATGAAAAGCGCGTTGCAGGCCATGCAGGACAACCGCGACGACTTTGAAGCCGCAGCCCTGGCCGATGTGGAATTCCACCGTGCCATTGCCGACGCCAGCAAGAATGACTACTTCGTGGCCTTCCATGACTTCCTCAGGAGCCAGTTGGCCAGTGCGCGTAAAACCGCGTGGGAGAACTCGGCGTCGCGCTTTGCCACCGGTTCGGCCGATGCCACCCAGGAACATCAACAGCTCTACAATGCCATTGCCGACGGCGACGCCCAACGCGCCGCCGCCAGTGCCGAGGCACACCTGCGTGCCGCAGCGCGACGCCTGCAACTGGAATTACCGACCACGAACTGATCCACCTTGTTTGCAGCGTGTCCGCGGACACGCCATTTTTTTAACAAAAACATTAGTCTGACAACCTGATAATCAGACTGAAATGTACAGCCTAGGTACTTCTGCAATGATTCATGACTTTTGCATTATCGGCGGCGGCATCGTCGGCCTGGCCACCGCCATGGAGCTGCTCAAGCGCCAACCTGGCGCGTCGCTGGTGATCCTGGAAAAAGAGTCGGTGCTGGCCAAGCACCAGACCGGCCACAACAGCGGCGTGATCCATGCCGGCATCTACTATGCACCCGGCAGCCTCAAGGCCGATTTGTGCAAGCGCGGCGCCGAAGCCACCAAGCAGTTCTGCCGCGAACACGGGATCAAATTCGAGGTGTGCGGCAAGCTGCTGGTGGCCTCAAGTCCGCTGGAAATGCAACGCATGGAAACGCTGTACGCCCGTGCCCAGCTCAATGGCATGCAGGTCGAGCGCTTGAATGCCGAACAACTGCGCCAGCGTGAACCGAACATCGTCGGCCTCGGCGGCTTGTTTCTCGATGCCACCGGCATTGTCGATTACCGCCAGGTGTGCGAGACCATGGCCCAGGTGATTCGTCGCAGCGGTGGGCAGATCTGCCTGGAACGCACCGTCACTGCCATCCACGAAAACACCGATACGGTCACCGTCAACACCGAGGGCGAGACCTGGCAGGCCCGCCACTTGGTGGTGTGCGCCGGCTTGCAGTCAGACCGCCTGGCCCGCCTGGCCGGCATCCGTATCGACCATCAGATCATCCCGTTTCGGGGCGAGTACTTCCGCCTGCCCGCCGCCAAGAACAACATCGTCAACCATCTGATCTACCCGATCCCCGACCCGGAGCTGCCCTTCCTCGGCGTGCACCTGACCCGCATGATCGACGGCAGCGTCACCGTCGGCCCGAATGCCGTGCTGGGCCTGGGCCGCGAGAACTACCGCAAGTTTTCGGTGAACTGGCGCGACGTGGCGCAGTACGCCAGCTTCCCGGGTTTCTGGAAAACCCTGTGGCAAAACCTCGGTTCCGGCACCACCGAGATGAAGAACTCGTTGTTCAAGTCCGGCTACCTGGAGCAGTGCCGCAAGTACTGCCCGTCCCTGACGCTCGATGACCTGCTGCCCTACGAGGCCGGCATCCGTGCCCAGGCGGTAATGCGCGACGGCAGCCTGGTGCACGACTTTCTGTTCGCCCAAACCTCACGAATGCTGCATGTGTGCAATGCGCCCTCACCGGCCGCCACCTCAGCCATGCCCATCGGCGCGATGATCGCCGACCGCCTGTTCCACCCCCAGTAAGACCGCACCGCCCGCTCACCCAACAATAACTACAAAGACCCAGAAGGAAGTCCAGCATGTCGGCATCCGCCTCCATTCCCGGTACCGAAACGCCCGAACAAACCCGCAAGCGCCTACGCAAAGTAGCCGCCGCCACCATCTTCGGCTCGATGCTGGAGTGGTATGACTTTTACCTGTACGCCACCATGGCGGCGATTGTGTTTTCGAAGATCTTCTTCGATAACAGCGACCCGAAGACCGCCACGCTGATGGCCTTTTCGACCTTTGCCATCGGCTTTATCGCCCGCCCCTTCGGCGGCATCCTGTTTGGCTACCTGGGCGACAAGTTCGGGCGCAAGCAAGTGCTGGTGCTGACCTTCTGCCTGATGGGCGTGTGCACCACCTTGATCGGCTTGATCCCCAGCTACGCCTCCATCGGCATCTGGGCCCCGATCCTGCTGGTGTTTATCCGCATCATCCAGGGCCTGGGCGCAGGTGCCGAGTTGTCGGGCGCGGCAGTCACCTCCTACGAGCATGCCTCCCAAGGCAAGCGTGGCAGCCAGGGCGCCTGGCCGGCACTGGGCCTGAACCTGGGCCTGTTGCTGTCCTCGCTGACTATTTACCTGCTGACCATCAACGGCAACGAGTTCCTGCTGGCCGGCGGCTGGCGCATTCCGTTTATCTGCAGCATCGTGCTGGTAGGCGTCGGCCTGTGGGTGCGCAACAGCATTCCGGAGACCCCACAGTTCGAAGCGCTGAGCACAGAAAAAGCCAAGGCCAAGCCATCGCCTCTCAAAGCCTTGTTCAAGAATGACCTCAAGGGCCTCGCCGTGGTGTTTTTTGTCGCGATTGGCTACAACGCCCTGAGCTACATCTTCAAGACCTTCTCCCTGGCGTACCTGACCCAATTCAAAGGCGTGGACGTGCATGTCACCTCGCTGTCGGTGACCATCGCCAGCCTGGTGGCCATCGTCGCCGTGCCCTGCTTCGGCTGGCTGTGTGACAAGTGGAGCAGCAAGACCGTGTTGATGCTCGGCGGGCTGTGCTCGCTGTTGTTCGCCTACCCGTTCCTGGCCCTGCTCAACAGTGGTGAAAGCCTGATGATTTACCTCGCCATCGGGGTGGGCACCGGAATCCTCGCGCCGATGATGTTCGCCCCCCAGGGTTCGTTCCTGAGCCGGCAGTTCCCGACGCAAACGCGCTCATCGGGCTTTGGCACCGGGCGGGAGATCGGCACCGCCATTGCCGGTGGCCTGGCACCGCTGGGCGCGCTGTCGATGGTAGCGGCCTCGGCCACCCACTCCACCGATGGCGTGGTGGTGATCCTCGCGATTTCTGCCTTGTTGGTGGTGGTGTTTGCCCTCTGCGATCAGGGCGCGAAACACTCGACATTCAAGAACTGAGCAAAAAAAGTTCGGACCAACGGGTGCATGGATGCACCTGGATCGCGCATCATGGGCACTTTCAAGCTCAAGGGTAACGTCCATGCGCGTTCTGTCATTGATGATGGGTCTTACGACGCTGGCCGCCACTACGGTGTTCTGCGCCAGCGCGATGGCGAATGAAGAAAGTCAGTTAGTCCAACAGATCAACCAATACCGCAGCCAGGTGCAACGCTGCGGTGACCAGGGTTCCCAGGAGCTTCCGCCGCTGACCAGCGACACGCGGCTGGTGTTGCCGGCCTCCAATGTCGGCGATTTGCAGCAGTCGCTGGCGCGCGCTGCCTACCCGATGGTGAATGTGCAGGCCATCAGCCTGTCCGGGCCCAAGGATGCCGAGGCCGCGATGAAAGCGGTGCGCGAAAGCTTTTGCCGCGTAGTGCTCGACCCGCAATTTGTCGACATCGGCGTCAGCAACAGCGGCCAGGACTGGCGCATCGTGCTGGCTCGCCCGTTGGTGACCAGCGGCCTGGGCGATTGGCAGACCGAAGGCAGAAAACTGCTCGACCTGATCAACACCGCCCGTGCCGAGCCGCGCCAGTGTGGCACCCAGGCGTTCACCGCCACGGCGCCCCTGTCGTGGAACGACACCCTGGCCGGCGCAGCCAACAGCCATACCCGCAACATGGCCAACGGCAATTTCTTCGACCACCTGGACCCCGACGGCCGCACGCCGGGTGACCGCGCCGAGTTGGCGGGGTATATCGCGAAGAATATCGGCGAAAACATCGCCGCCGGCCTCGACACGCCGCGCAAGGTCGTCGACGGTTGGCTCGCCAGCCCCGGCCACTGCGCCAACCTGATGAACCCGCAGTTTCGCGAATTGGGTGCTGCCTACGCCATGGACCCCAAGAGTGACGCGGGCATCTATTGGACGGGCTTATTCGGCACGCAATAAGGTTGGGCGCCGGCCCAACCGGCCAATAATGAAGGCGTGCAAATAGACAGTGAAATCAAAGTGCTATCAGGGAGATAATCGCGCTGAACTGAATGCGGTCATTCCGGTCTGTTGCTAGTCGGTATGACTCTTCAAAGCTAAACAGTACGTAGCAAGCAAGGTGTGAACCCCATGATGAATTGGCTGCAAGGCAGCAGCGAAATGGCAGAGCGGGTTCGTCAGCACGATTGGGCCAGTACGCCCCTGGGGCCACTTGAACACTGGCCCGATGTGTTGAAGACAACCGTTGCGCTGTGCTTCGCGTCGAGTTTCCCCCAGGCCATCGTCTGGGGGCCTCAGTTGATTACCCTCTACAACGACGCGTTCACGCCGATCCTGGGTAGCAAACCCGACGCCTTGGGCCGCCCGTTCAACGAGATCTGGCACGAGGTGTGGGACGATATCAGCCCTATCGCCGACGCCGCGTTCGATGGGCACGCCACCTATATCGAAAACTTCCCGCTGTTGATCCAACGCAACGAAGCGCCGGAACAAGCCTATTTCACCTTCTGCTACAGCCCGATTCGCAATGCCCAAGGTGTAGTGGTCGGTTTGCTCGACACGGTGACCGAAACCACTGCCACAGTGTTCCTCGCCCGTCGTCTTGAAGTGCTGGACGCCATTAGCAATAGCGTGACCAACGCTACCGACGCCGAAACCATCCTGACGTCTACGACTCGCCTGCTGGCCGAACATCTGCAGGTGTCCATCTGTGCCTACGCCGACATGGACGAGGATGAAGATGGCTTTACCATTCGAGGCGACTGGTCGGCGCAAGGCTCGCCGAGCATCATCGGCCATTACAGCCTGGCGGCGTTTGGCGAATGCGCGGTCAACTGCCTGCGTGCCGGCGAGCCACTGGTGATACGCAATAATCTGATCGAGCTGCCGCCCCATGACGCCGCGAGCTTCCAGGCACTCGGTGTGACGGCCACCATTTGCATGCCCTTGATCAAAGACGGGCGGCTCACCGCACTGATGGCCGTACACGACAAAGTGCCGCGTTTTTGGTCGTCCTACGACATCGCGCTGTTGGGCGAAGTCACCGAACGTTCATGGGCGCATATCGAGCGCGTGCGTGCCGACGCCGCCGTGCGTAAGGGCCTGGCCGCCTATGCGGAACTCAATGCCAGCCTGGAGCAGCGCGTGAATGAGCGTACCCGTGCGCTGGCCGAAGCCGAAGCTGCACTGCGCCAGTCACAAAAACTTGAGGCCATCGGCCAACTGACCGGTGGCGTCGCCCATGACTTCAATAACCTGCTGACCATTATCCGCTCATCCGTTGATTTCCTGCGCCAACCGGGCCTGTCCGAAGAGCGTCGGCAACGTTATATGTGCGCGGTGTCCGACACGGTGGAGCGGGCCAGCAAGCTCACCAGCCAACTGCTCGCTTTTGCCCGTCGCCAACCATTGAACCCGCAGGTGTTCGATGTCGGCCAGCGCGTGCAGAACATCGGCGAGATGCTCGAAAGCGTCACCGGCGCACGCATTCATGTGCAGGTGCAATTGCCCGATCGGCCCTGCTATGCACGCATCGACCCAAGCCAGTTCGAAACCGCGCTGATCAACATCGCCCTCAACGCCCGCGATGCGATGGACGGCCAGGGTACCCTGACCCTCAAAGTCGCCAGCGAGCAAACGCTGCCACGTATTCGCGGGGATGCCGAGTCGTGCATGCCCTACATCGCCATTTCTCTGGCCGATACCGGCACCGGGATTCCCAGCGATACCTTCGAACGCATCTTCGAGCCGTTCTTCACCACCAAGGCCGTGGGCAAAGGCACGGGCCTTGGCCTGTCGCAGGTATTCGGCTTTGCCAAGCAGTCAGGCGGCAATATCGATGTGGCCAGCACCCTTGGCCAGGGTACGGTGTTTACCTTGTACCTGCCGCAGGTCGAAGGCGAAGCGGCGCCGGATCAAGACCCGCATACAGACTTGCCAGCGCCGCAAGAGGCTGCTCATCAGCACGTGCTGATCGTCGAGGACAACCTTGAGGTAGGACGCTTCGCCAGCCAGATCCTCAAGGACCTGGGTTACCAGACCACGTGGGCGACCAATGCCGAACAGGCGCTGAACCTCGCCGGCACAGACGTCCAGGGGTTCGATGCGATTTTCTCCGACGTGGTGATGCCCGGCATGACCGGCGTGGCCATGGCCAAGCTACTGCGCCAGCGCCGCCCGGACCTGCCCGTGGTACTCGTCTCCGGCTACAGCGAGGAACTGGCGGACAGCGGCTATGAAGGCTTTGAGTTCCTCGCCAAGCCCTACTCCGCCGACCAGGTTGCGCGAGTGCTGGCAAAGGCGATGAGCAAGGATCAGTCGACAACCGCCACCTGATTGCGGCCCGATGCCTTGGCCTGGTACAGGGCCTTGTCGGCGCTGTTCATCAAGCCGTTCAAATCCAGAGGCTGAGCGTGGGTCGATGCCACGCCCAAGCTTGCGCTCACCCCTTGTACCGGGTCGGCGGGCAAGTGATAAATCGTCTGGAGCAACTGCTCGGCAATGCTGCGTGCGGTCTCCAATGAGGTATTGGGCAGCAGCACTGCAAACTCCTCGCCCCCCAGGCGACCGTAGATATCGGTCTGGCGAAAGGACGCGCTGATCACCGCGCCAATCTGACGCAACACCTGGTCGCCGGCCTGGTGGCCGTAGGTGTCATTGATGGCTTTGAAGTGGTCCATGTCCATCATCAATGCACACAACGGCTGCTGCTCGCGAAGGCACTGGGCATACAGCAACTGAGCCTGTTCGTAGAACGCCCGACGGTTCATCAGCCCGGTCAGTTCATCGGTCTGAGCGGCGCGGGTGGAAATATGATGAGCGCGTTCCATTTGCCTCGTCAGGCGAAAGGCTTTTTCCAGGGCATCGGAGAGTTTGCGCGTGGCACCGGCCACAAACGAAGCAAACACCAGCACCGCCAACGCCACGCCGACCTGCATCGGCGAAGGCTGAAACAGCATCCATACCGTACAGGGAAGCAACACCAGCGCCATCGAGCCCAGCGTCATGTAGCGATAGGCTGAATAACAGGACACCGCGCTGACCGACATGCCCACGGTAAACAGCATCACCAGCACCTGGGATAAGCGGTCATCGACCGGCATCACCGCCAGCGCCCCGCCGCCCCAGATACCCGCCGACAGCATCAGCGTGACCCAGTAGCGGCGTTCCCAACGGGCGGGCGTGCGCGCCGCGTCAGGGCAGCGAAACCATTGCACGAACAGATGCAGGCGCACCAATGACGAGCCCGCCAACAGTACCAACCACACCAGGATGACCTGATGATCGAACCGATCCCAGCACAGCCAGCAGAGCATGACGGCGCCCAGGTAGCTGCCGAAGATCGCCGAGAATGATTGACGAAACAGCTGGTGCAAACGGTCGGTTCGCACCTGCTCTTCGATGGAGTGACCCTGGTCCTGCCCGAGGCTATTCATGGGGTTGGCCTGTTTGACCGGCGACGGCAAAGGCGCCATTGTGGCACCTTGCCAGCAAGCCGAACAGCGGCATACGCCGCGCTAGAGCGTTTCAGGCTCTTGAGGTCGCAAAATCAGCACGCCCAGGGGCGGCAGGTTCAAAGACAACGACACCGGTTGCCCATGGCGCGGCTCATCCTGGGTAAACACGGCTCCGCCATTCCCGTAATTGGAGCCGGCGTAGGTATCGGCATCACTGTTGATCACCTCACTCCAACGCCCACCAAACGGCACACCGACTGCGTAGCCTTCACGGGGCACCGGGGTGAAGTTGGCAACCACCAACACCGGCTTGCCACCCTTGCTCCAGCGCAGCCAGGCGTAGACGCTGTTGATCGCGTCATCACCGATCAGCCATTGGAAGCCCTGGGGCGCATCGTCCTGTTCGTGCAACGCCGGTTCTTCGCGGTACAGGCGGTTCAGGTCGCCAACCAGCTTCTGCACCCCACGGTGCTCGGGGTATTGCAGCAAATACCAATCCAGTTGCTGGTCGTGGTTCCACTCGCGCCATTGGCCAAATTCGCAGCCCATGAACAGCAGCTTCTTGCCGGGGTGCATCCACATGAAACTGAGGTAGGCGCGCAGGTTGGCAAATTTCTGCCAGCGGTCGCCGGGCATCTTGTCGATCAGCGAGTGCTTGCCGTGCACCACCTCATCATGGGAAATCGGCAGGATAAAGCGCTCCGACCAGGCGTACACCAGCCCGAAACTCAGCTCGTTGTGATGATGGGCGCGGTACACCGGGTCTTGCTGGATGTAATGCAGGGAGTCGTGCATCCAGCCCATGTTCCATTTGTAGTTGAAGCCCAGGCCTCCCTGTTGGGTCGGCTGGCTGACGCCGGGCCAGGCCGTGGACTCCTCGGCAATTACCAACGCGCCCGGCGCTTCAAGGGCAACCACGTCGTTCAGGTGCCGCAAGAAATCGATGGCTTCCAGGTTCTCGCGGCCGCCATGACGGTTGGGCACCCATTCACCGGCCTTGCGCGAATAATCGCGATACAGCATGGAGGCCACTGCGTCCACACGCAGGCCGTCCACGTGGAAATGCTTGAGCCAGTGCAAGGCCGACGCGAGCATGAAACCGTGGACCTCGGTGCGGCCCAGGTTGTAGATCAGCGTGTCCCAGTCCTGGTGAAAACCTTCCAGCGGGTTGGCGTATTCGTAGAGCGCGGTACCGTCAAATTGCGCCAGGCCGTGGGTATCGGTGGGGAAATGCGCTGGCACCCAATCAAGGATCACGCCGATATCGGCCTGATGGCAGGCATTGACGAACCAGGCGAAGTCTTCCGGCGAGCCAAAGCGCGCGCTGGGGGCAAACTGGGATAACGCTTGATAACCCCACGAGCCACCAAAGGGGTGCTCCATGATCGGCATCAATTCGATATGGGTGAAGCCCAATTGTTGAACGTAAGGAATCAGCCGCTCGGCCAATTCGCGCCAGCCATATTGCCGAGCCACTTCACCGGCCTCGTCCAGCTCGCACTGCCAGGACCCCACATGCAGCTCGTAGATCGACAACGGCGCGGTGGCTTTCTGCTTGTCTCCCCGCGATTGCATCCACTCATGGTCCTGCCAATCCACCTGCAAAGGTGCGGCGACCTTCGAGGCGGTGTCCGGCGGTAGTTGGGTGGCCAGCGCCACAGGGTCGGCCTTGAGCGGCAGAATGCCGTGGGCACCGAGAATTTCATACTTGTAGGCCGCGCCCGGTTGCAGGCGCGGGATAAAGATTTCCCACACCCCCGATGGATGACGCAGGCGCATCGGGTGGCGGCGCCCGTCCCAGATATTGAAGTCGCCCACCACCGAAACCCGCCGGGCGTTCGGCGCCCACACGGCAAAGCGCACGCCTTGCACGCCATCGACGCTGACCACCTGAGCCCCCAGGCAGTTGCCCAGGTCACGGTGATTGCCTTCGGCAAACAGGTACAGGTCCATTTCCCCCAGCAGCAATTGGCTGAAGCTGTAGGGGTCTTCGGTGATCTGCTCACCGCCGGCCCACTGGATTTTCAGCAGGTAGGGCTGGCGAGTGCTGAAGTGCCCAATAAACAGGCCTGGCACCTGGGTGGCATCGAGGCTGCCAAACGGCTCACCTGTGTCACGCGCCAGTACCTGGACACTCAGGGCCTCGGGCAGGAACGCACGGATAAACTGGCCGCCCTGCTCGTCATCATGGGGCCCCAGGATCGAAAAGGGGTCGGGGTGCTCGGCGCGCACCAGCGCATCGACGTCCTTGGACGCCGGCAATGCAGTCAACTTGGGCTGCAGCGGTTCTCTCTGTGTAAAACTCATGACGTCTCCCCACCGCGTACAGGTTTAGATATAGGTGTCAGCCCGCTCAACAAGCCGTGCAGCCCTTGCAGGGGCACCGGCAGCCAGGTCGGGCGGTTTTCTGCTTCGTAGGCCACTTCGTACGCGGCCTTTTCCAAGCTGAACAAGGTCAGCGCTGCGTCTTGGCCGTTGGCATCCTGCCAGTCATGCGCCAGTGTAGACGCAGCGGCCTGGTAAGCCTGGGTAAATGCTACGCGGGCTTCATTCAGGTAGCGGTCGGTCACGCGTTTACGCGCAGCGTTCGCTTCTGGCGTGTGATCCACCCCTTGTACATTCAGCGCCATGGCCGCGGCATAATCAAAGGAACGCAGCACACCGCTCACATCTTTATAAGGGCTGTGTTTGCCGCGCCGCTCATGCAGCGGTCGCGCCGGTTCGCCCTCGAAGTCGATCAAGTAGGCATCGCCCTTGACCACCAATACCTGGCCCAGGTGCAAGTCACCGTGGACGCGAATGCGCAATCCGCCCGCCGTGGCTTTGGCCAACGCCTGGACATGCGCCGCGATGGCTTTTTTCTGCGCCAGTAATTCACTGACCAACGCCTGGTCGGCGGGGTTCAACTGGCTTTGATTAAGCTTGAGCAAGTGCAAGGCACGGTCGATCTGGGCGCCGACATCCTTGGCCCAGGCTTGGGTGTCTTTGATTGTGGTGGGTTCGGGTTTGAAGGCCTTGTCGGCCGTTGGCGCACCCAGCACCAGGTGCATTTCACCCAGGCGCTGACCGAGCAAACCGGCAAAATCTGCCAGTTCCCCGAGGGCGTTGTAATGCTGTTCCTGTTCAGAGATCGCGTCGGCCAGCTCATCGCGGATCGCCCGCTCCAAGTTGTTCTGGGTCCAGCTCCAGGCATCGCCCTGATTGCTCAAGTAACCCTGGGCAATCATCAGCAAGTTGTCCTGTCCCTGCCCGTCCTGGCGGCTCATAAAGCCCAGCAGCGGCGAGATGTTCGGGTAGCCAGCGGCGGTCAGGTACGCACTCATTTCCAGCTCCGGGTGCACGCCGGCGCTGACTTTGCGAATCAGCTTGAGCACCAGACTCTCACCGACCACCACCGAGCTGTTGGACTGCTCGGCGGACAAGTAACGCACCGGCGATTCACGGGTCAGTTGCAATGCGGCCAAGTGATGAGTGGCCTCGAATCGCAGATCGCCGTCAGGGGTATTGAGCACCGTGCCGGCCTGCATGGCCTGGATCACCTCAAGGATAAAATGCTCAAGGCTGAAGGCATCGGTCACCAAACCTACCTGGCGGGTGCGTCGCACTCGGGCCAACGCCAATTGCTGGGGCAAGGCGCTGGTGAACTGGTCTTCGCCAAGGAAGCCCAAGGGCAGTTGGTAGCGGCTGACCTGGCCGGCACTGGTCACTTCGATCTCACTGAGCAACACCGGATGCTGCGGGTCGCCAAAACGCACGCCATATGCGATGTGCACCGTGTCGATTGCCGTATCTTTGCCGGCAAACCAGCGCCGCTTGGGCAGCCAGGCGGGCAGTGACGTATGTTCCAGGCTGGTGCGGCAAGGTTCTTCGAGTAGCTCTTCCATGCGTTTTTTCAGTACCAAAGTGGTGAAGTCGGGCATGCTTTGCGCCGGTTCCACATGCCAGCTGGGCATCTGGTTTTCCGCTGCCAGCACGAACCAATAGAAACCATAGGGCGCCAGGGTCAGCAGGAAATTCAGCTGGCCGATTGGCGGGAAGGCATTACCGCCAAGCATCTCCACCGGCACCATGCCGGCAAAGGCCGACAGGTCCAGCTCCGCCGCCTGGGCGCTGCGCGACACGTTGGCCACGCACAGGATGATCTCGGTGTGGCCGTCTTCACCGGTGTATTCACGGGTGTAAGCCAGGATGCGCCGGTTAGTCGGCGAGAGCATTTTCAAGCTGCCACGACCAAACGCCTTGGACTGCTTGCGCACTGCGAGCATGCGCCGGGTCCAGTTGAGCAATGAATGCGGGTCCTGGGCCTGGGTCTCGACGTTGACCGACTGGTAGCCGTATTGCGGGTCCATGATCGGCGGCAACACCAGACTGGCCGGGTCGGCACGGGAAAACCCGCCATTGCGGTCGATGGACCATTGCATGGGCGTGCGCACGCCGTCACGGTCGCCCAGGTAGATGTTGTCGCCCATGCCGATTTCATCGCCGTAGTACAGGGTCGGCGTGCCCGGCATCGACAGCAACAGGCTGTTGAGCAATTCCACCCGCCGACGATCGCGCTCCACCAGCGGCGCCAGGCGTCGCCGAATGCCCAGGTTGATGCGGGCGCGGCGGTCTGCGGCGTAGTAGTTCCACAGGTAGTCGCGCTCTTTGTCGGTGACCATTTCCAGGGTCAGCTCATCATGGTTGCGCAGGAAAATTGCCCACTGGCAGTTGGCGGGAATCTCCGGGGTCTGGCGCAGAATGTCGGTAATGGGGAAGCGATCTTCCTGGGCCAACGCCATGTACATGCGCGGCATCAGTGGAAAGTGAAAGGCCATGTGGCATTCATCGCCGTCATCACCCTTTCTATCCCCAAAGTACAGCTGCGTGTCTTCCGGCCACTGGTTGGCTTCGGCCAGCAGCATGCGGTCGGGATAATGGGCATCGATCTCAGCGCGGATCTGCTTGAGGACGTTGTGGGTTTCCGCCAGGTTTTCGTTGTTGGTGCCGTCCCGTTCGATCAGATAGGGAATGGCGTCCAGGCGCAGGCCGTCGATGCCCAGGTCGAGCCAATAGCGCATCACCGACAGCACCGCTTTCATGACCTGCGGGTTATCGAAGTTGAGGTCCGGTTGGTGCGAGTAAAAACGGTGCCAGAAGTACTGGCCGGCCACCGGGTCCCAGGTCCAGTTGGACTTTTCGGTGTCGAGGAAAATAATGCGCGTGCCGTCGTATTTCTGGTCATCGTCCGACCACACATAAAAGTCCCGCGCCGCCGAGCCTGGCTTGGCCTTGCGCGCACGCTGGAACCAGGGGTGCTGGTCGGAGGTGTGGTTGATCACAAGCTCGGTGATCACGCGCAGCCCGCGTTGATGGGCTTGGGCAATAAAGCGCTTGGCGTCGGCCATCGTCCCGTAGTCGCTGTGCACGCCGCGGTATTCGGCAATGTCGTAGCCGTCATCACGGCGGGGAGACGGGTAGAACGGCAGCAGCCAGATGGTGTTCACGCCCAGGTCAGCGATGTAGTCGAGTTTGGCGATCAGCCCGGCAAAGTCACCAATGCCGTCGTTGTTGGAGTCGAAATAGGATTTGACGTGTACCTGGTAGATCACCGCGTCTTTGTACCAGAGCGGGTCTTTGATGAAGGTGGCTGCCTTGGGTTTCTTGGCCATTGCAAACTCCTGAAAATACAAAGTTCTCGAGGATCGTTCCCAGGCTCCGCGTGGGAATGCAGCCCCGGACGCTCCGCGTCCCAAGCGCGACGCAGAGCGTCCAGTGAGGCATTCCCACGCAGAGCGAAGTGAGGCGTTCCCACGCAGAGCGTGGGAACGAGCACTCAGGGGGTGCTGATGCGCCATATCCCGAACGGCATCTGCGGCTCCAGCCGGGTCCATTGGGTCTTGCCGTACCAGGTCCAGCGATGGCCGTTCATCAAGTCTTCGCCCTGGGTCTGGGCATCGTCGGGCAAGCCCATCTCCCACAGCGGCAATTCAAAGTGGGCTTCCTGGGCGTTGTGCGGGTCGAGGTTGACGGCGACCAGAATGAAATTGCTGCCGTCCTCGCTGCGCTTGCCGAAGTACAGGATGTTGTCGTTCCAGGCGTTGTAGAGCTTGAGCCCCAGGTGCGTGTGCAACGCCGGGTTCTGGCGGCGGATGCGGTTGAGCTGGGCGATCTCGGCGATGATGTTGCCGGGGGCGGTAAAGTCGCGGGGGCGGATCTCGTACTTTTCGGAGTCGAGGTATTCTTCTTTGCCTGGCACGGGCGCCGACTCACACAACTCAAAGCCTGAATACATCCCCCACAGGCCCGAGCCCATCGTGGCCAGCGCAGCGCGGATCAGGAAGCCTGCGCGGCCGGAGTCATGCAGGAAACCCGGGTTGATGTCCGGCGTATTGACGAAGAAGTTCGGGCGGTAGCACTCACGCCAGGGCGATTGGTTCAGTTGAGTGAGGTACTCGCTCAGTTCAGCCTTGGTGTTGCGCCACGTAAAGTAGGTATAGCTCTGGGAATAGCCGACCTTGCCCAGGCGCGCCATCATTGCCGGGGTGGTGAAAGCTTCGGCGAGGAAGATCACCTCCGGGTACTTGGCACGCACGTCGCTGATCAGCCATTGCCAGAACGGCAGCGGCTTGGTGTGCGGGTTGTCGACGCGAAAGGTCTTCACGCCCTCTTCCACCCAGCCCACCACAATGTCGCGCAGTTCTGTCCATAAGCCCGGAATCGCATCCGCCGCATAGAAATCGACGTTGACGATGTCCTGATACTTTTTCGGCGGGTTCTCGGCGTACTTAATCGTGCCGTCGGGCCGCCAGTTGAACCAGCCAGGGTGCTGTTCAAGCCATGGGTGGTCCTGGGAGCACTGGATGGCGAAGTCCAGGGCAATTTCCAGGCCGTGGTCGGCAGCGGCCTTGACCAGGCGACGGAAATCCTCACGGCTGCCCAGTTGCGGGTGAATCGCCTCATGCCCGCCCTCCGCGCTGCCGATGGCATACGGACTGCCCGGATCATCGGGGCCTGCGGTGAGTGAGTTGTTCTTGCCCTTGCGGTGGCTGCGGCCGATAGGATGGATCGGCGGGAAGTACAGCACGTCAAAACCCATGTCGTGGATCATCGACAAGCGCGAGTGCACGTCGTTGAATGTACCGTGGCGGGCCGGATCATCGGTGATCGAGCGGGGAAACAGCTCATACCAACTGGCGAACTGCGCCGCCTCACGCTCTACGTCAATTGGGTAGGCGGGGCTGACGCTCAGATACGCGCGATGATCGGCCTGGGTCATCAGGTGTGCACTGTCTTCGTGCAGGAACAACGCCACCTGCTCGGTTTCCAGCAGGCCCGACAGTTCGTGGTGCAACACCATCAAACGGTCGCGCAATTCGTTGTCACTGCGCTCGGCAGCCTGCAACACCAGGCTGCGGCCTTCCTGCAATTCAAGGCTGACCGGCACCCCGGCCTCATGTTTCTTGCGCAATTCATAGCAGAAGCTGGCGAAGGTATCGATCCATGCCTCGATGCAGTATTCATGCGGCCCGAGTTGGGCGACGGTGAACGCGCCTTCCCAGCCATCGTTGCCGACATCGGTCATGACCACGCTGTGCCAGCTTTCTTCCTCCAGCACGCGCCAGCGGATCAGCACCGCCAGCTTGTCGTGACCATCAGCGAACACTTTGCTGGTGACATTGACACGCTGGCCGACCACAGCCTTGACGGCGAACTCACCATTGTCGATCACCGGCATGGTGCTTTCGATAGCGATCCTGGGTAACAACAGCGCTTGCGACAGCGGCAGTATCGAGCCTTCTGGAGCCAGTGTTTCAGCAATCATCGAGCATCTTCCCCTTACGCCCTGTGGACGCTCTTGGCTTGATCCGAATTCAAAGGCGGCGACGCTTTCCCTGAGCGTGGCCGTATAAGGTCCGAGCCTGGGCGCGCCGCAAAAGTTCAGGTGGATATGCCGCCGCTGGGCAGGGAATCAATTGCCCCAGGCAGCGGTCCACCGCTAGAGCAAAGCACAAAGGAGGCCACACCGATGAATATCCCGATACCACCTGAACCTGAAGATCCGAATATCGACACTCCGCCACTACCGACGCCGCCCAGTGAACCGGCGCCCATTCCAGAGAGAGAGCCGCCGGAAAACGACCCACCGCCCGTGCAAGAGCCGCCGACGACCCTGCCTCCGGTGATCGTCTAAATCATCAGAGCAAGAACACGGCCTGCTCGAACACCTAGACGTCCTGGTGTTCGAGCACACAAAAAAACGAGGAGTCCTACGAAGTTCCACGTCAAGGCTGAATGTTCGTTTTACTGTTCCTTTTTATATTGATCTCGCGTGAATGCTCAGCCTTTTTTTCACATGGCCTTTAGCCCATTTATCACGAGTAGACCCATGTCGACTATCGCCTCCCCATCAACGCCCACTGCTCCAGTCACAACACCCACATCCTCCAATCCCGTCTCCAATCAACAGGCGCTGACGCCCGAGCGAATAAATACGTTGCTCAAGGCCGGCCCGAACTGGTCCTCCTCCCCTAAGGCGCCTGACCGCTCACCCCATACCCCCCTGTCGCCAACGACGAAGTCCAACACCTCACCTTCTATGTCGGAGGTAGAGGCGAAAAATAAGTTGGACGACCTGAATACGGCATTGACCCCAGACACCATCAAGGAGATACAACGCAATCCAAGCTCGCCGAAATCTCGCGCAATCACTGAGCAGTTCAACACCACATTGACCCCAGAGAATGTCAAATTAATGTCGAGGGGCGCCAACGCGAAAAAAAACCGCGAAACACTTCGAGAGATCCGGGACAAGCTCGACAAAAAAAATATTGATTCAAACCTGGAGTCTGCCAAGCACCAGGTGATCAATGAAGCGGCCGATAAAATGAGGCTCAAACTTCTGGAAATCATTACCGCCGCGTTCGACGGCGACATCTGGAACACCGTTGACCATCACAAAAATTGGCTCGAAGAACTGGGTGCTCTGAGCAAAAATTTTTCTGCAATGGAGACCAAGTCCAAAGCCCTCACGGATGCAGCTTCGTCCCTGAGCGACGAAAAGCTCGACCAATCGGCGGCGCCTGAAACGCAGGACTCATCGCCTGCCGACACTCGCGCTGCAACCTACAGTTTCAACGCTACCAGTGAATCTACCCTGGAGGCCCCCAGCGAGGTCCGCAATTTCAAATCGGGAGATAAACTGGACCTGTCCGGCATCCAGCGGCAGCTGAACACGTCGCTGCGGCCGGTCGATCGGTTTCCAGAAGTAATCGGTGAAATGCAGATCCATCACTCGCCCAGCGCCAACACCAGCGTAATTGTCATCGCCGATGCGCCGGGCAAAGCCCCCTTTTTGCTCAAGGTGTTTGGTGAGGTACGCCAAAGCAACATCGTGACCTGATCCGCGGTATGACTCAGGATCACTTTTCCAACAATCTGACGATTCTCGGCATGATGCTGAACACCGCCAGGGCCAGCAGTGTACTGAGTACTGCCGTCGATTCACGCCCCATCCCCGCCGCCACACCAATGGCGGCGGTCATCCACAACCCGGCAGCCGTGGTCAGGCCCTTCACATGCTGGCCCTCTTCATCTTCCTTGCCCTTGAGGATGGTGCCGGCGCCAAGGAAGCCGATACCCGCAATCACCCCCTGAACCACACGGCTCATGGCGTCCGCCTGGTTGCCGGACATCTGCGGCACCAGCACGAACAGCGCCGCACCAAGCGCAACCAGCATATGGGTGCGCACGCCAGCCGCCTTGCCCTTGTGCTCACGCTCAAAACCCAGGATGCCGCCCAGGATCGCGGCGATCAGCAGGCGCACCGTCACTTGGGTGAGTTGCCGGGCATCGCCGATGTCCGCGAATTCGGCTTGCAGGGTTTGCCACACTTGATGCCACCAGGCGTCCATGGATGCGCTCCTTTTATTATGGATAGATAAAGGATGGACAGCGCAGACCGCCAGTCAGTTGCCTGGAACCCCTTGTCATAGGGGTCGCCTAACGTGATAGAGCCCATAGAAAGGAGATCGCCATGCCCCTGCGCATCGAAAACCATTTGTGCTACTTCACGCTCGACGTGGACGGCCAGGAACAAAGCCTGCCAGCCACCCGCGTGAAGATCCTTACCGACCATGACAAAGCCATGTCCTATGTGGAGTTGGCGGGCGAGCGGATCTATATCACTGAAGCCGAAGCCGACGCGCTGACGGTTGAAGGGGCCACGGATGGCCGTAACCATGTAAAGGCGCAAGAGCCTGGTTCGGTGATTTGATTGATCTGTATCATCGAACCCTTTGAATCCCTGCACCCCTATAGATTCGGGGTGCAGCACATTGACGCACAAGAACGCATCAAGCCTATCTGATCCGCTTTTTATCCTTCCACCTGAGTCTGTTATGCAAACAGTCTGTCGCCCATAGTTCATCCGCCTGATGGAGGCTGATGAGCGAATGACCATGAGCGAACGAATCCCAACCGTGGAAACCTTTGAGCCCATTCACCCAAAGAAGGTGAAGGCCAAATCCAGCGACAACCTGATCCATACCCGCAGTTTTACCGGTGTGTTCCGCACCTTGCGCGTGGGCGGTGCCGGCCTGCTGTTTCTGGCTTTTTTTGGCACTGTGTGGCTGAACTGGGGTGGACGCCAAGCCGTACTGTGGGACTTGTCCGAGAGCAAGTTCCATATCTTTGGTGCGACATTCTGGCCCCAGGATTTCATCCTGCTCTCGGCGCTGTTGATCATCTGTGCCTTCGGCCTCTTCGCGATCACGGTGTTTGCCGGCCGCGTCTGGTGCGGCTACACCTGCCCGCAAAGCTCGTTTACCTGGCTGTTCATGTGGTGCGAGAAGGTGACCGAGGGTGAACGCAACCAACGTATCAAACTGCAGGCGGCCCCCTGGAGCCTGAATAAGCTGGCACGGCGCTCGGCCAAACATACGTTGTGGCTGGGTATCAGTGTGTTGACCGGGCTGACGTTTGTGGGCTACTTCACCCCCATCCGCCCCTTGGCCGCCGAACTGCTGACGTGGCAGATGGGCGGTGTGAGCCTGTTTTGGGTATTGTTTTTCACGGGGGCCACTTACATCAATGCCGGCTGGCTACGCGAAGCCGTATGCATGCATATGTGCCCCTATGCACGCTTCCAGAGCGTGATGTTTGATAAAGACACCCTGACTATTTCCTACGACGCCGCCCGCGGCGAGCAACGTGGCCCGCGTAAACGTGACGTGCCGCCAGCGCAGGTTGGCCTCGGTGACTGCATCGATTGCCAGCTATGCGTGCAGGTATGCCCCACGGGCATCGATATCCGCGACGGCCTGCAGATGGAATGCATCGGCTGCGCAGCCTGCATCGACGCCTGCGATTCGATCATGGACAAAATGGGCTATGCCCGTGGCTTGGTCAGTTATACCAGTGAGCACCAATTGCAGGGTGGCAAGACTCATCTGCTGCGGCCACGCCTGATCGGCTACAGTGCCGTGCTGGTGGTGATGCTCGCGGCACTGGTGGTGGCCCTGATTGAACGGCCGATGGTGTCGCTGGATGTGACCAAAGACCGTGGCATGTTCCGCGAAAACAGCCTGGGTTTGATCGAAAACATCTACAGCCTCAAGGTGATCAACAAAACCCAGCAGCGCCAGGAATACCGCCTGGAACTGGTGGATGCCGAGGGGTTCCAGTTGCAAGGCAAGACCCAGGTCAGCCTGGCTGCCGGGGAAATTGTCGATATACCGGTGTCGGTAGCATTGCTGGCGGACACACCGGCCAGCAGCTCTCAAACCTTACGTTTTAAAGTCACTGATGTGGATGAACCTTGGATCTATACCGCTGCTGACAGCCGCTTCGTAGCGCCCTTGAATCGCTGATACTTCATCAACAACAGAGATCAAATGTGGGAGCTGGCTTGCCTGCGAAAGGGGTAGAGCAGTAACAGATGCAGTGATTGACACACCGCCTTCGCAGGCAAGCCAGCGCCTACAATTTGCCCTGCGTACACATTCAAAAAGCTAATTAGGCCGCCATGAAACGCTACGAAAAATTTGCCGACGACATCGCAGAACTGATCCGCTCCGGCGTCCTCGGCCCCGGCCAGCGCGTGCCATCGGTGCGCTATGCCAGCCAGGCCTACGGCGTCAGCCCGTCCACCGTGTTCCAGGCCTACTACCTGCTGGAGCGTCGTGGCCTGATTCGCGCACGCCCCCGCTCTGGCTACTTCGTCAACGCCCATGCGCCCAGCCCGTTTTCCGAACCGGTGGTGAGTGAGCAGGTGCATGAGTCCACCGAGGTGGGCGTGAGTGAGCTGGTGTTCTCGGTACTGGACTCCATCAAAGACCCCAACACCGTGCCCTTCGGCTCGGCCTTCCCCAGCCCCATGCTGTTCCCGCTGCCGCGCCTGGCCCGCTCCCTGGCCAGCGCCAGCCGCGAAATGGACCCACGCTTGGTGGTCACCGACATGTCGCCGGGCAACCCGCAACTGCGCCGGCAGATTGCCCTGCGCTATATGGTCGGTGGCCTGATGCTGCCGATGGAGGAGCTGTTGATCACCAACGGTGCTCTCGAAGCGTTGAACCTGTGCCTGCAGGCCGTGACCGAACCGGGCGACCTGGTGGCCATCGAGGCGCCGGCGTTCTACGCGTGTTTGCAAGTGCTTGAACGCCTGAAGCTCAAGGCCGTGGAGATCCCGGTGCACCCGCGCGACGGTATTGACCTGAACGCCCTGGCCCAAAGCCTTGAGCGCTATCCGATCAAGGCCTGCTGGACCATGACCAGCTTCCAGAACCCCATGGGCGCTACGCTGCCTGAAGAGAAAAAACAGGCGCTGGTGGAACTGCTGCGCAGCCATCAAGTGCCGCTGATCGAAGATGACGTCTACGCCGAGCTGTACTACGGGCAACAAGCGCCTAAGCCGGCCAAGGCCTTCGATACCGAAGGGCTGGTGATGCATTGCGGCTCCTTTGCCAAGAGCCTGGCGCCGGGTTACCGAGTGGGCTGGGTCGCCGCCGGGCGCTTTGCACAGAAGGTCGAGCGGCTCAAGTTGATGACCTCGTTATGCCCGTCGATGCCGGCCCAGGCGGCAATTGCCGACTACCTGCAACACGGCGGCTATGACCGCCACCTGCGCAAACTGCGCTACGCCCTGGAAGAACAGCAAAGCGCCATGCTCGCGGCTATCGCTCGCTACTTCCCGGCCCAGACACGGGTCAGCCAGCCGGCAGGGGGCTATTTCCTGTGGTTGGAACTGCCGGAGCAGACCGACTCGCTGAAGTTGTTCCAGATGGCCTTGGCCCAGGGCATCAGCATTGCGCCGGGGCCGATCTTTTCCGCAACTCAGCGGTTCAGAAACTGCATACGCTTGAACTATGGCAGCCCGTGGAACGAGGCATCGGAAGAGGCCATGGAGACATTAGGGCGGATTGTGCGATCGTTTTAACGGCCGCCCCCCAAGTCGATAAACGTTCCGGTGGAATACGATGCCTTGTCCGACAGTAACCAGATAATCGCCTCCGCCACTTCATCCGGACGCCCGCCGCGCGCCATCGGGATGCCGGACTCCAGCTTGCTGACTCGGTCCGGGTCGCCGCTCAGGGCATGGAAATCGGTAAAGATATAGCCTGGGCGCACGGCGTTGACGCGAATGCCCTCGCCCGCCACCTCCTTCGACAACCCCAGGGTAAAGGTATCCAGCGCGCCCTTGGAGGCGGCGTAGTCGACATACTCACCCGGCGAGCCCAGCCGCGCCGCCACCGAGGACACGTTGACGATACTGCCGCCCTGCCCGCCATGCCGGGGCGACATGCGTAACACCGCGTGCTTGGCACACAGAATCGGGCCCAGCACATTGGTCTTGAGGATTTTGAGGATACGAAACTCGGACATCTCGTCGACCCGCGATTTTTGCCCCACGGTACCGGCATTATTGACCAGCGCAGTGACACGCCCCAATTCGGCATCCACACGATTGAACAGCGCAATCACCTCATCTTCGATGCTGACATCGGCGCGCACCGCGATGGCCTGTGCTCCGAGGCCGCGCACTTGTTCAAGCACAGCATGGGCAGCCTTCTCGTCCGACTGATAATTAATGCAGATGCGATAACCTTCGCGAGCGGCCAGCAAGGCCGTCTCGGCGCCAATCCCTCGGCTGCCCCCGGTGATGATGACGACTTTGTCCATGGCTGCGGTCTCCTGATTCAACCTGATGTTTAGGGTTGGATCCAAGAATACCCGTCACTCTGGGCGTTTGTCAGGCACTGCTGCCTGTTCGGCACTGCGGATATTGGTCATGAAGCTGTCGGCCGGCAATGGATGCCCCAACAGATAGCCTTGCAAGGAATCACACCCCAGGCGGGTAAGGAAATTTTGCTGCGCATCGGTTTCCACGCCTTCGGCGACAATCCGTAAGTCCAGAGCCTGGCCGAGGGCCACGATGGCCGAGACGATGGCGGCGTCGTCGCTGTCGTGTTCCAGGTCACGTACAAAGCCGCGGTCGATCTTCAACTCATTGGCCGGCAGGCGCTTGAGGTACATGAGGCTGGAGTACCCGGTGCCAAAGTCATCGATAGACAGGTCCACACCCATGTCCGACAGTTGCTGCAATACCTTCATGCTCGCGTCGGCATCGCTCATGGCGGTGGTCTCGGTGATCTCCAGCGTGAGGCTGTTGGCCGGTAATTGGTGACGCTCCAGCGCGGCCGCTACGCTGTTGACCAACCCGGCGTGGCAGAACTGCAACGCCGAGAGGTTTACGGCAATGCGCCAGTGCTCATAACCCTGTGCGTACCACAGGCTCATCTGGCGACAAGCTTCATCGAGTACCCATTCGCCGATGGGGATGATCAGCCCGGTTTTCTCCGCCAGTGCAATAAACGTAGCGGGCATCAACAAGCCTTGTTGCGGATGCTCCCAGCGCAACAGCGCCTCGGCCCCCACGGCAAGACCGCTGACGGCGTCGAACTTGGGTTGGTAGTGCAAACGAAATTGCCCCTGCTCCAGGGCATTGCGCAGGTCCTGCAGCAATTGCAGTTGTTTGCGCGCATTGGTGTTCATCGACACATCGAAGAAGCTGTAGCCGTTCTTGCCCATGCCCTTGGCGTGATACATCGCCGCGTCGGCGTTCATCAGCAGTTCCTGGGGACTATTACCGTTGCCTGGGAACATGGCGATACCGACGCTGGCCGAGATCTGCAACTCATGCTCGGCCACCGTGAAGGTGCGGTTGATCAGGCTCACCTGGCGCTCGGCCAAGCCCATGGCATCGTCGGGCTGGGTGAGTTGCACCAGCAATACAAACTCATCGCCGCCGATACGGGCCAGGGTGTCCTGGCTGCGCAAGTCCTCACGCAAGCGCAAGCCGACCTCGCGCAGTAACTGGTCGCCCAAGTGATGACCAAAGGCATCGTTGACCGGTTTGAAGCCATCCAGGTCGATAAACATCAAGGCAAAGCAACCGCCCCGCTCGTTCACCGCCTGGATGCCTTGTTGAATGCGATCAGCCAACAACGTGCGATTGGGCAGGCCGGTGAGCATGTCATGCAGGGCCAGGTGAGTAAGTTCCTGATTGGCCAGGGTCAGGGAATCGGCGAGTACGGCGGTGCGCGCTTCCAGGCGCGCATCCAGCACCGAGGTCAAGAGCGCAATGACCAGCACCGCCAGCGAAGTGACCAAGACCAGGTTATCCAGGCCCTTGCCGCTCAGGCCGGTCAATGCGGCGCCGCAGAAGCTGCCATCGGCAAAGCGCGCCGCAGCCATCCCGGTG
This sequence comes from Pseudomonas sp. CCI1.1, assembly GCF_034348165.1. Lineage (NCBI taxonomy): Bacteria > Pseudomonadati > Pseudomonadota > Gammaproteobacteria > Pseudomonadales > Pseudomonadaceae > Pseudomonas > Pseudomonas sp. CCI1.1. The sequence continues at coordinate 669,712 of NZ_CP133780.1, read as the reverse complement.
TAGTGCATCCCCACGATGGCCACGCCCATCACGACGGCGGCGCCACCCCGTGCCAGCCGCACATAAGGTGTGTTGCGCCGCAGGTTGAAGGCGATCCACAGGGCGGCGCCGGAAGCCACCACCGCGATCACCAACGAAGCGCCAAATAAGGTCGGGTCGTAATCAATGCCGGGTGTCATGCGCATCGCGGCCATGCCGGTGTAATGCATGCTGGCAATTCCAGCGCCCATTACCAACGCCCCGAATGCCAGTTGCCAGACCGGCAAGCGTGGCTGGCTGACCAGCCATAACGCGAAACCACTGGATAGCACGGCGATCAACAGCGAAAACAGGGTAATGCCTACCTCAAACCCGAGGGCAAACGGCAGGCGCAGGGCCAACATCCCGATAAAGTGCATGGACCAGATGCCCACGCCCATCGCCACTGCGCCGCCAGTGATCCATAGGTATACAGCCCGCCCCTTGGCGGTCGCGATACGCCCGGCCAGGTCCAAGGCCGTGTAGGACGCCAGGATGGCCACGCACAGGGAAATCACGACAAGGGAGGTTGAATAGCTACCGATCAACATAGGTTTTCTCGCTGGCGACGGGGCGAAAAAGCCCGTGCCGGGTGGCAAAGCGGGCGATTGTAGCGAGTATGAATCCGAGGCAGGTGATTAATTAATCAGTTGGCCATTAGTGAGTTTTTGGCGTCAATCGGATGGCTTCGCCAGGCTGTTTTCAACGACGTCATGGACATCAAAATGTGGCCTGCGCAGATCCCCTGTGGGAGCGGGCTTGCCCGCGAAGGCGGTGTGTCAGTCACCGCAACTACTACTGCACTAACGCTATCGCAGGCAAGCCAGCTCCCACAGGGTACTGTGCTTAACTGACTGGCATTGGGGCAAGCCCACACAGTTGATCTTGCTCCCCCAGGATGCGCGGCGCATCCGGTTACTCCTTTTCAGCCAGGGAGGTCTGGCCGTCCCAGCCTCCGCCCAACGCTGCAATCAATTGCACACTCGCCACCAGCCGCGATTGCAGCAAGGTCAACACGGTGCGCTCGTTGCTCAAGGCCGTTGCCTGCACCGTGACCACATCCAGATAGGCAATCAACCCGGCCTTGTATTGGTTTTCGGTCAAGCGCAAGGATTCACGCGCCGATTCCAGCGCTTCATTGCTGACCACCGCCTCATCGGCGAGCACCTTGAGCTGGACCATGTAGTTTTCCACCTCACGGAAACCGTCCAACACGGTCTGGCGGTACTTGGCCACGGTCTCGTCATAGCTGGCCACGCTGCGGTCGACTTCCGCCGAGCGCTGGCCGCCATCGAACAGGGTCATGGCCAGTTTCGGCCCCACCGACCAGAAGCGGTTCGGCAGGCTGATCCAATCTTCATAAGTGCTGCTGGAATAGCCGCCCTGCAGGCTCAGGCTGAGGTCCGGGTAATAGGCCGCCTTGGCCACGCCGATATTGGCGTTGGCGGCGATCACCGAGCGTTCGGCCGAGGCAATATCGGGGCGACGCTCCAGCAGTTGGGACGGCAGGCTCACCGGTATTTGCGGTAGCGCCGGAATATCTTTGCTCACCGCCAGATTGAAGTTGGCCGGGGCTTCGCCAATCAGCACGGCTATGGCGTTTTCCAGCTGGGCGCGTTGCCAGATCAAGTCGATCAGGCTGGCCTGGGTGGTCTTGAGCTGGGTTTGCGCCTGGGCAATGGCGTCCTTGCCGGCCACACCGGCGCGGTATTGGTTTTCGGTCATTTTCAATGAACGCTGGTAGGTGTCCAGCGTGGCTTGCAGCAGCCGCGTCTGTTCGTCCATGACCCGCAGTTGCAGGTAGCTTTGCACCAGTTCGGACTGCTGGCTCAGACGCATTGCGGCCAAGTCGGCCGAGCTTGCCTCGGCGCTGGCTTCGTTGGCCTCCAGACCACGGCGCAACTTGCCCCAGATATCGGCTTCCCAGCTCACACCCAACTGGGCATTGAGGGTGTCGCGGATACCACTGCTGGAGCTGCTGAGGCTGGCGCTGCTGCTGCCGGTGCCCTGGCTGGCGCGGGTTTTACCCACGCTCAGGTCAACGCTGGGGTAAAACGCCCCGCGTGAGCTGCGCACCAGCGCCTTTGCCTGACGAAAACGCGCTTCGGCCTGGGCGACGGTCTGGTTGGACGCGTTGAGGCGCACCACCAGGTCGTTGAGTTGACGGTCACCGTACAGCTCCCACCAGGCGCCGCGGGCCAGGGAGTCGCTGGGGTTGGCCTGGCGCCAGCCCTGGGCCTCCTTGAACTGCACCGGCTCGATGACGTCCGGGCGTTTGTAGTCAGGGCCGATGGCGCAGGCGCTGAGCAACATGGCCAAGCCCACTGTAGGAGCAAGCTTGCTCGCGAAGACTGCCAACGTTAACGCGTTCATTCTGGATGAGCGCGGCGTCTGGGCCTTTTTCGCGAGCAAGCTCGCTCCTACAGAGGTCGCAGGGGCGTTGGTTGAGTCGGTCATAGCGCAGTGTCCAGGGCAGCATCGGTACGCACGCCGCGCCAGGCGTTGAAGCGATGGCGCGCGCGGTCCAGGTAAAGGTAAACCACCGGGGTGGTGTAAAGGGTCAGGATCTGGCTGAACACCAGGCCGCCAATAATGGTCAGGCCCAACGGGTGGCGCATTTCCGCGCCATCACCACTGCCGAGCAGCAACGGCAAGGCACCGAGAATCGCGGCCAGGGTGGTCATCAGGATCGGCCGCAGGCGCAACAGGCAGGCGCTGCGGATCGACTCCAGCGGGCTCATGCCATCGTTGCGCTCCAGTTGCAGCGCCAGGTCGATCATCAGGATCGCGTTTTTCTTCACCACGCCGATCAACAGGAACAAGCCCAGCAAGGAGATCAGGCTGAACTCGCCGCCCAGCAGGTAAATCGCAAGCAACGCGCCGACACCGGCCAACGGCAGCGTCGACAGGATGGTCAGCGGGTGAATGTAGCTTTCATACAGAATACCCAGCACCAGGTACACCGCCACCAGCGCGCCGAGAATCATGAACGGCTGGCCTTTCTGGGTCGCGGCGAACGCATCGGCAGTACCGGCCATCTTGGCGATCACGTCCTCGGGCAACCCGACTTTGGCAATCGCACGCTCGATAGCCGCCGTGCCCTGCTCCACCGTGACCCCGGGCGCCATGTCGAAGGCGATATTCTCCGAAGCGAACTGGCCTTCATGGCTGACGCGATCATCGGCCAGGCTGTTCTCATAGTGGGCAATGGTCGACAACGGCACCCGTGCGCCGTCGGCGGTGATCACCTGCATCTGGTTGAGGGTGATCGGGTCCTGGGCGTATTTGGGGTTGACCTCCATCACCACCTGGTACTGGTTGAGGCTGTCGTAGATGGTGGAAATCTGCCGCTGACTGTAGGCGTTGTTGAGCACTGCCGTGACCATGTTCATGTCGATGCCCAGGCGCTTGGCCTGGTCGCGGTCGACAATCAGCGTGACCTGGGCCGCGCCCCGGCCTTCACGGGCGTCGATGGCGGTCAGCTCTGGCAATTCACGCATGGCCGCCACCACTTTCGGGTACCACAGGCGCAGCGCGGCCAAGTCACCGCTTTGCAGGATGTAGGAGTATTGCGCGCTGGTCTGGTCGCGGCTGCCGCCAAATTGCAGGTCCTGGTCGGCCATCAGGAACAAGCGCCCGCCCGGCACCAGTGGCACCTCCTTGCGCAGGCGCTCGATCACCGCCTGGGCGGAAATTTTGCGTTCGCCGATCGGCTTGAGGCGTACCAGCATCACCGCATTGTTAGTGCCTTGGTTGCCACCGATAAAGCCGGCCACGCTGAGCACCGCCGGGTCCTTGAGCACCGCCTGGCGAAAGATCTCCATCTTCGGCTGCATCACGCTGAACGACAGGCCATCGTCGCCGCGCACAAAACCGATCAACTGGCCGGTGTCCTGCTGGGGCATGAAGGTTTTGGGCACCACCACGTACAGCGCGATATTCACGCCCACGGTGATCAACAGGCTGAGCAAGGTCAGGCGCCGATGGCGCAACACCCAGTCCAGGCTGGTGGCGTAGCCGGCGACCATGCGGTCGTTGACCTTCTGGCTCCAGCGCTGCAAACCGGTCTGCCGATCCTTCATATGCGGCTTCAACCAGCGGGCGCACAGCATGGGCGTCAAGGTCAGCGAGACAATCAGCGAAACGATGATCGCCGCCGACAAGGTGATCGAAAACTCACGGAACAGGTTAGTCACGATCCCGCCCATGAACAGGATGGACAGGAACACCGCCACCAGCGACACGTTCATCGAGAGCAAGGTAAAACCGACTTCCTGAGCGCCCAGGTACGCGGCTTTCATCGGTGGCACGCCGTCGTCGATGTGCCGGGAAATGTTCTCCAGCACCACGATGGCATCGTCCACCACCAGCCCGGTGGCGAGGATCAGCGCCATCAGCGAGAAGTTGTTCAGAGAAAACCCGTACAGGTACATCACCGCGAAGGTGCCCACCAGCGATACCGGCACCGCCAGGGTCGGGATCAACGAAGCGCGGAAGTTGCCCAGGAACAGGTACACCACCAGGATCACCAGCCCTACAGCGATCAGCAAGGTCATTTCCGCCTCATGCAGGGTGGCGGTAATCACGGGCGAGCGGTCCATGGCCAGGCTGAGCTTGACGCTGGACGGCAGCACCGCCTGCAACGCCGGTAACTGCGCCTTGATCTGCCGCACGGTTTCGATGATGTTGGCGCCGGACTGGCGGTTGATCACCAGCAACACCGCCGAATCATTGTTGAAGAAGCCGCTGTTGTAGCGGTCTTCCACACCATCAGTGATCTTCGCCACGTCCTTGAGGCGCAGAGCGGCGCCGTCCTGGTAGCGAATCAGCAGGGGCTCATAGTCCTTGGCTTTTTCCAACTGGTCGTTGGCCTGGATCTGCCAGTTGCGCTCGCTGTCTTCCAAGGAGCCCTTGGGCCGGCGCTGGTTGGCATTGGCGATGGTGTTGCGCACATCGTCCAGGGCCACGCCGTACTGATCGAGGGCCTTGGGCTCCAGCTCGATACGCACCGCCGGCAGCGAACTGCCGCCGATCTGCACTTCGCCCACGCCCGGCACCTGGGACAGGCTCTGGGACAGGATGGTCGAGGCCAGGTCGTACAACTGGCCCTTCTGCAGCACGTCAGAGGTCAGCGACAGCACCATGATCGGCGCCTGGGACGGGTTGATCTTCTTGTAGGTGGGCATGCTGCGCATACCGCTGGGCAGCAGGTTGCGCGACGCGTTGATGGCCGCCTGCACTTCCCGCGCCGCCCCGTTGATGTCGCGGTCGGAATCGAACGCCAGAATCACCCGGGTTGAGCCCTGGCTCGACGAACTGCTCATGGTGGTGATACCGGCAATCGCGCCGAACGAGCGCTCCAGCGGCGTGGCCACCGTGGACGCCATCACCTCGGGGCTGGCACCGGGCAAGCTGGCCGACACCACGATCACCGGGAAGTCGATCTGCGGCAGCGGCGACACCGGCAGCAAGTTGAAGCTGACGCCACCGAGCAACATGATCGCCAGGCTCAGCAGCATGGTCGCTACCGGCCGGCGAATGAAAGGTCCGGACAGGTTCATGGCTCAACCGGCTCCAGGCGTTGCGGCTCTTTGCGCCAGCGACGGCCAAGACGATCGAAGTACAGGTAGATCACCGGCGTGGTGAACAGCGTCAACACCTGGCTCACCAGCAAGCCACCGACCATCACCAGGCCCAGGGGCTGGCGCAGTTCGGCGCCGGAACCGCTGGCGAGCATCAACGGCACCGCACCGAACAACGCGGCCAGGGTGGTCATCAAAATTGGCCGGAAGCGCAACAGCGCCGCCTGGTAGATCGCCGTCTGCGGGTCCAGGCCCTGGTTGCGTTCGGCGTCGAGGGCGAAGTCGATCATCATGATCGCGTTCTTTTTCACGATACCGATCAGCAGGATGATGCCGATGATCGCAATCATGCCCAGGTCATTGCCACTGAGCAGCAACGCCAGCAAGGCCCCCACCGCCGCCGATGGCAGGGTCGAGAGGATGGTGATCGGGTGGATATAGCTCTCATAGAGCACACCGAGCACGATGTACATGGTGACCACCGCCGCCAGGATCAACAGCAAGGTGCTCGACAACGAGGCTTCGAACGCCTGGGCCGCACCCTGGAACTGGGTTTGCACGCCCACCGGCATGCCAATGTCCTTCTGGGTCTGGTTGATCAGCTCCACGCCTTTGCCCAGCGCCACGCCGGGCGCCAGGTTGAACGACATCATCACCGCCGGGAACTGGCCGATATGGGCAATCGCCAACTGCGCCTGGCGCTGCTCCACATGGGCCAGGCTCGACAGCCGCACCTGGCCACCGTCGGTGGTTTTCACATGGATCTGGTTGAGGGCCGCCGGGCCGAGGGTTTCGCCGGACTGGGCCTGCAACACCACCCGGTACTGGCTGGCCTGGGTGTAGATGGTGGAAATCTGGCGCTGGCCGAAGGCGTCATACAACGCGTCGGTAATGGTCGAGACACTCACGCCCAGGCGCGAGGCCGCGTCGCGGTCTATCACCAGGTACACCTGCAAGCCTTTGTCCTGAAGGTCGCTGGCGACGTCGGTGAGTTCCGGCAACTGGCTGAGGGCGTGTACCAGCTTGCCGCTCCACAACGCCAGCAACTCGGCGTCCGGGGAGGACATGCTGAACTGGTACTGGGTACGGCTGACGCGGTCTTCGATGGTGAGGTCCTGCACCGGCTGCATGAACAGGCGGATGCCCACCAGCTTGTCGATTTGCGGTTGCAAGCGGGTGATCACCTCGGCTGCGCTCAAATCGCGCTGGCCGTGGGCCTTGAGATTGATCAACAAGCGGCCGCTGTTGAGGGTGGCGTTATCGCCGTCCACGCCAATGTAGGACGACAGGCTCTCGACCGCCGGGTCGGCAAGGATGATCTTCGCCAACTCCTGCTGGCGTTGGCTCATCGCCGCAAAGGAAATCGACTGCGGCGCTTCGGAAATACCCTGGATCACGCCGGTGTCCTGCACCGGGAAAAAGCCCTTGGGCACCACCAGGTACAGCACTACCGTAAGCCCCAGGGTGGCGATCGCCACCAGCAACGTGAGCGGCTGGTGCTTGAGCACCCATTGCAGCTTGCGGCCGTAGGCTTCGATCAACCAGTCAATCCAGGCGCCGCTGGCTTTGTAGAAGCGGCCCTGCTCTTCCTCCTTGGGTTCGCGCTTGAGCAGGCGCGCGCACATCATGGGCGTGAGGGTCAGGGACACTACCAGGGAAATCAGGATCGCCACTGCCAGGGTGATGGCGAACTCACGGAACAGCCGCCCGACCACGTCGGCCATGAACAGCAAAGGGATCAACACCGCGATCAACGACAGCGTCAGGGACACCAGGGTGAAACCGATCTGCTTGGCGCCCTTGAGCGCGGCCGCCATCGGCGTCTCGCCTTCCTCGATATAGCGCGAGATGTTCTCCAGCATCACGATCGCGTCGTCCACCACAAACCCGGTGGCGATGGTCAGGGCCATCAGCGTCAGGTTATTGATGGAGAATCCGGCCAGGTACATCACACCAAAGGTGCCCACCAGGGACAGCGGCACTGCGATGGACGGAATGATCGTAGCGCTGACCCGGCGCAGGAACAGGAACGTCACCATGACCACCAGGGCAATGGCGATCAGAAGCTCGTGCTGTACGTCTTTGACCGAGGCGCGGATGGTCTGGGTGCGGTCGGTGAGCACCGTCACGTCCAGGCCGGCCGGCAGGTTGTCGGTGATGCTCGGCAGGAGGGCCTTGATGCGGTCCACCACCTCGATCACGTTGGCGCCCGGCTGGCGCTGGATATTGAGCAACACGGCCTGGTTCTCATTGGCCCAGGCGGCGAGGCGTTCGTTTTCGGCACCGTCGACAATCTGCGCGACATCCTTGAGCCGCAGCGGGGCGCCGTTGTTGTAGGCCAGGATCAGTTCGGCATATTGCTCGGGCGAGACCAACTGGTCGTTGGCGTCGAGCATCGACACGCGGGTGGGGCCGTCGAAGTTGCCCTTGGGCTGGTTGACGTTGGAGGCGGCGATCAGGGCGCGCACGTCCGAGAGGTTCAAGCCATTGGCCGCCAGGGCCTCGGGGTTGACCTTGATACGCACGGCCTGGCGCTGGCCACCGGCGATGCTGACCATGCCGACGCCGCTGATCTGCGCGATTTTCTGCGCCATGCGCGTGTCGACCAAATCATTGAGCTTGGGCAGCAACATGGTCTTGGAGGTAATTGCCAGGGTCAGCACCGGGGTGTCCGCCGGGTTGACCTTGTTGTATACCGGCGGCGCCGGCAAATCCTTGGGCAACAGGTTGGTGGCGGCGTTGATCGCGGCCTGCACCTGTTGCTCGGCGACATCCATATTGATGTCGAGGTTGAAACGCAGGGTCAGCACCGACGCGCCGCCGGAGCTGGTGGACGCCATCTGGGTCAGCCCGGGCATCTGCCCGAACTGACGCTCCAGCGGTGCGGTGACCGCACTGGTCATCACGTCGGGGCTGGCGCCGGGGTACAGGGTCATCACCCGGATAGTCGGGTAATCCACCTGGGGCAACGCCGATACCGGCAGCAGGCGGTACGAAATGATGCCGGCCAGGACAATGGCCAGCATGCTCAGCGTGGTGGCGACCGGGCGAAGGATGAACAGGCGCGACAGGTTCATGAACCGACCTTTTGCGCCTTGCCGGCGTCTGCCCCGGTCTCCCCTTTAGCTGCGGGCTTGCCTTGCAGGTGTTCGGTCGGCGTGGTCGGCACCTCGCTGCTGGCGTTGACCACTTCGATCTCGCTACCGTCCTTGAGGCGGTCGGTGCCTTCCAGCACCACGCGGTCGCCAGCGACCAGGCCCTCTTTGATCACGGTATTTTCGCCATCGGTATCCCCCACCACCAGCGGCTGGACCTTGACCTTCTTGTCACCGTCGAGCTTATAGACAAAGGTGCCATTGTTGCCGAACTGGATCGCCGCAGAGGGTGCCAGCACCACGTTCTTCAAGGTATCGGCCAGCAGGTGCACATTGACGAACTGGTTGGGGAACAGCGCCTGGTCCTTGTTATCGAACCGCGCCTTGAACTTCAGGGTGCCGGTGGTGACATCGATCTGGTTGTCCAGGCTTTGCAGTACACCGACCGCCTGTTTTTTCACGTCGCTACGGTCCCAGGCTTCCACTGGCAATTTGTTGCCGGCGTGGTAACGGGCCAACACGGTTTCCAGGGTATTTTCCGGCAGGGTGAAGGCCACGCTGATTGGCTGGGTCTGGGTGATCACCGCGAGGGCGGTAGTGTCGTTGGCCGCAACCAGGTTGCCGACGTCAAGCTGGCGCAAACCGACGCGGCCGCTGATGGGCGCACGGATCTTGGTGAATTCCAAGTTGAGCTTGGCGTCGTCCACCGCGCCCTGGTTGGTCTTGACCGTGCCCTGGTACTGCAACACCAGCGCTTCGGCGGTGTCCAGGGTTTGCTTGGCGATACTGTCCTGGGCGTACAGGTCGCGATAACGCTGTACATCGACCTGGGCGTTCTTCAACTGGGCCTGGTTTTGCAGCAAGGTGCCCTGGGCCTGGAGCAAGGCGTTCTGGTAGCTGCGCGGGTCGATTTCTGCCAGCAGGTCACCGGCCTTGACCATCTGCCCTTCCTCGAAGGCGATCTTGACCAACTCGCCGCCCACCCGGCTGCGCACATTAATGGTGTTCAGTGCAGTGACCGTCCCCAGGGCCTTGTAGTACACAGGAAACTCCCCCAGCACCGCCGGCGCCACACGCACCGGTACCGGCCCGGTGGAACCACCGAAGCCTGGGCGCGCCATGCCGGTCTTGCCCGTGTGTCCCGCCGGAGCATCTTTATGGGCCGCGCCACTGGGCCAGAATTTCCAGCACAGGCCGGCGATAACCAGCAGCACGAGCAGGCCAAACAGCCAGCGGCGGGAGTTGCGGGAGGAGGATTGCATGGAGTGATCAACCATTGGGGGTGAGAGCTTCTTCTTCGGGAGGCTGAAAGATAAGCACTGGGGTGCGTTTAGAAAAGCACCTTTACCGGCTATTTACCTTAGGCTTACAACGTTTAACTTTTTGATCTTAGTCCACCGGCTATTTCGCTAAGCCGCTGACGCTCAAATAAAAACGGCCTGGACTAGGCCAGGCCGCAATCATGCATCATACGTGTTACTGCCAAACGACAGTCATACGTAGAAACAGTTACTTCAACACAGCCAGGGCGGCGTCGTAGTTTGGCTCTTCAGCGATTTCCTTGACCAACTCGCTGTGCAGCACGTTGTCGTTTTCATCCAGCACCACGACAGCGCGAGCGGTCAGGCCCTGCAGCGGGCCGTCAGCGATGGAAACACCATAGTCGATGGCGAAGTCGGCGTTGCGGAAATCCGACAGGTTCTTAACGTTTTCCAGGCCTTCGGAACCACAGAAACGCGCTTGGGCGAATGGCAGGTCGGAGGAGATGCACAGCACCACGGTGTTGGCCACATCGTTGGCCTGGGCGTTGAACTTGCGCACCGAAGTGGCGCAGGTTGGGGTGTCAACGCTTGGGAAAATATTCAGCACTTTGCGCTTGCCGGCAAAGGTAGCCAGGGTGGCGTTGGACAGATCGCCGGCGGTCAGGGTGAAGTCTGCAGCTTTGGCGCCGACTTTCGGCAATTGGCCTTCAACCTGGACCGGATTGCCTTTAAGGGTGACTTGAGCCATGAACGGAATCCTTATGCTGGGTTTGGTTAAACGAATTCGAGAGGCGGAAGTTAACCACAAAGTGCCGAAGCTACCTACCGCCAGACACAAATTGTCATGTCCTGAGGTTGTGGTTTAATTGCGCGCTTTGCGCCTGCCCTTCAAGGAAACCTTCGTCGATGAATCAGCCCGCCACCAAAGTCCTGGTCATTGGCTACGTCTGGCCCGAGCCCCGCTCCTCGGCAGCGGGCGGGCATATGATGCAAATCCTTGAGAGCTTTCTTACGCAAGGTTGGGACATTACCTTCAGCAGCCCGGCCACCATTGGCGAGCACAAGGCCGACTTGCCGGCACTCGGGATCGCCGAACGCGCCATCGAACTGAATAACAGCAGTTTCGACGACTTTATTCGCGAACTGGCCCCGGATATCGTGCTGTTCGACCGTTTCATGATGGAGGAGCAATTCGGCTGGCGCGTAGAACAATGCTGCCCCGACGCCCTGCGCGTGCTGGAAACCTCCGACCTGCAAAGCCTGCGCGACGCCCGCCACCAGCGTTTCAAAGAACAAGTAAAAGCCAACCCCGACAGCGACGACTTCAGCGCCCTGTTCGCGCCGGCGCTGGAGGACGAATTCCAGCGCATGGCCGATACCGACCTGGCCAAGCGCGAAATCGCCGCGATTTACCGCTGCGACATCAGCCTGATGATCTCCGACGTGGAAATCCGCCTGCTCACCGAACAGTTCAAGGTGCCTGCCGCCCTGCTCCACTGGTGCCCCTTGATGCTGCAACCGCCCACTGCAGCCTTTGCGCCCTTTGAAGACCGTGCGCATTTCCTCAGCATCGGCAACTTCCGCCACGCGCCCAATTGGGACGCAGTGCTGTGGATGAAGCACAGCCTGTGGCCGCTGATCCGCCAACAGTTGCCGGGCGCGCAGTTGCACATCTACGGCGCCTACACCCCGCCCAAAGCCACCGCCCTGCACAACCCGGCACAGGGTTTTCATGTGATGAACTGGGCCGAAGATGCCTTGCAAGTCATGACGGCGGCGCGTATTTGCCTGGCGCCACTGCGCTTTGGCGCCGGCATCAAGGGCAAGTTAGTGGACGCCATGCTGTGCGGCACACCCAATGTCACCACCCCGATCGGCGCCGAAGCCATGGGCGATGACCAGCCCTGGCCCGGCGAGATCGCACAGGACGCCCCGGCCCTGGCCGCCGCTGCCGTTACCCTTTACCAAAACCGCGAGCGCTGGACTCAAGCCCAGGAGCATGGGCGCCAACTGCTGGCCCGACGCTATGACCAGGACGTGCACGGGCCCGCCTTGGTGGAATGCCTGGAACGTTGCCGCAGCAACCTCGCCGCCCATCGCCGGGACAACTTCACCGGCAGCATGCTGCGCCATCACGCGCATAAAAGTACCCAGTACATGTCCCAGTGGATCGAGGCCAAAAACCGCACCCTATAAACACTGGCGCTGGCGAGGTCGCGCGGGACGGGGCATTATCCTACGCAGCAACCACAATAAAGCGACGGCAGCATGACCCGAGCAACGCGCATCACCGACCCTTCCTACGAACTGATGGACGACCACAACGGCCTGTCCATCATCTATCGTCAGCATGGCTTCCCCTGCCCGTTGGTGCGCTGGCACTTCCACAAGGAATACGAACTGCACCTGATCGTCGCCAGCTCCGGCAAGGTGTTTATCGGCGACTACATCGGCAACTTCTACCCGGAAAGCCTGTTCCTCACCGGCCCCAACCTGCCCCATAACTGGATCAGCCAGGTGGAGGAAGATGAAGTGGTGCCCAAGCGTGACATGCTGGTGAACTTCACCGATGAGTTGTTCGAACACGGCAGCCACATCTTCACCGAACTCAAGAGCCTGGCGCCGCTGCTTGAACGTGCGCAATACGGCATCGAATTTCGCTGCAAAAAAACCATCGCCCACGCCATGACCCTGATGCAACGCATCGAAGACGCCCAAGGCATGGCACGCCTGGGGCACTTCTTTATCTTGCTGGAGGTGTTGAGCGCCTGTGAGGACTACCAGTTACTGTCCGGCGTCACCACGCCACAGCAAGCCGACGAACACAGCATCGACCGCACCAACCGCGCAGTGGACTACATCTTTGCCCACTACGCCCGAGAGCTGCCGTTGGAAGAAGTGGCGGAGTACCTGGGGATGAAGCCGACGTATTTTTCCCGGGTGTTCAAACAGGCGACCGGGCGGACTTTTATTGAATTCGTCAATCGGCTGCGCATCAGCAAGTCCTGTGAATTACTGGCCGATGGGGACAAGGCCGTGACTGATGTGTGTTTTGAGTCGGGGTTTAATAATATTTCCAACTTCAATCGGCGGTTTCAGCAGCTCAAGGGGATGACGCCGTCTCACTATCGGCGGTTGGCGGTGCAGCGGTTGACGGAGCAGAATTTGGCTTGAGGTTGATCGTTCATCTAGGTGGTGGGAAACAGAAACGTCTTACAAGGCTTTGAGGTTGCCCCTAGGACACTCGATCTCTAGTCTCCGTACACCGCTGCACAGGCAGCGTCGGGCGTCGCGGCCCGGTTTAATCAGATGCAAAGTGCCATTTCCGCTTTTAGTCGGCGTTTTTTTATCGTCTACTGTGCGGCTTCATGGTGGCTGTGCGCGGGATACCTTCGGGTATGCCGGTTTCCTGATTCCGGTCCGCGAACCTGCGTACGGCTACCACCCCATAGCGTCGCGGCGAAAGGGTGGCAGCTCCACTTAAATCAGGAGTTTCACCATGATCAAACCCACCCCAAATCCCCCAATCGATCCAGCACCCAGCGTGCTATTCACCGTTAAAGACGGCATCGATCGTTCCCGCGCTCCGCGTGGGCATGCATTCCGTGACGCTCTGCATCACTCGGGGACGCAGAGCGTCCCAAGCGGCGTTACCACGCGGAGCGTGGGAACGATCAAGCGTTAAGCACTGCACTGAGGATCGTTCCCGCACTCTGCGTGGGAATGCATACCGTGACGCTCTGCGTCACCCCGGGACGCAGAGCGTCCCAAGCGGCGTTACCACGCGGAGCGTGGGAACGATCAAGCGTTAAGCACTGCACTGAGGATCGTTCCCGCACTCTGCGTGGGAATGCATACCGTGACGCTCTGCGTCACTCGGGGACGCAGAGCGTCCCAAGCGGCGTTACCACGCGGAGCGTGGGAACGATCAAGCGTTAAGCACTGCACTGAGGATCGTTCCCGCGCTTTGCGTGGGCATGCATACCGTGACGCTCTGCATCACTCGGGGACGCAGAGCGTCCCAAGCGGCGTTACCACGCGGAGCGTGGGAACGATCAAGCGTTAAGCACTGCACTGAGGATCGTTCCCGCGCTCTGCGTGGGAATGCATACCGTGACGCTCTGCGTCACCCCGGGACGCAGAGCGTCCCTAGCGACGTTGCCACGCGGAGCGTGGGAACGATCAGGTGGTCGATGAGTGCAAAAAAGTATCAGTGAGCGTGCGCCCAAGGATTTGTCACCGCCGCTTTTGAAGGCTGTAATCAACGCACACTCTTCCTGACTTCTCGTAGGAAGACACAACAACAATAACCGTCCTTCTGTAGCCCTCTGGGCGCGGAAATGGAGTGCGCGATGAAGTTCACAGCAAAAGCATTGCTTGCCTGTACCTGCATGACCCTCAGCGCCGTCAGCCTTGGCGCGCAAACCCTGACCATTGCCACCGTCAATAACAGCGACATGATCCGCATGCAGAAGCTCTCGAAAACCTTCGAGGCCGAGCATCCGGAGATTAAGTTGAACTGGGTGGTGCTCGAAGAAAACGTGCTGCGCCAACGCCTGACCACCGACATCGCCACACAAGGCGGGCAGTTCGATGTGTTGACCATCGGCATGTACGAAGCCGCACTCTGGGGCGCCAAGGGGTGGCTGGAGCCGATGAAGGATTTGCCGGCGTCCTACGACCTTGATGACGTGTTCCCTTCAGTGCGCGACGGTTTGTCGGTCAAGGGCTCGTTGTACGCCCTGCCGTTCTATGCCGAAAGCTCGATCACCTATTACCGCACCGACCTGTTCAAGGACGCCGGGCTGAGCATGCCTGAGCACCCGACCTGGGGCCAGATCGGCGAATTCGCCGTTAAACTCACCGACAAATCCAAAGAGCAATACGGCCTGTGCCTGCGCGGCAAAGCCGGTTGGGGTGAGAACATGGCGCTGATCACCACCCTGGCCAACGGCTTCGGCGCGCGCTGGTTCGATGAGAAGTGGCAGCCAGAGTTCAACGGCCCCGAGTGGAAGAACGCGCTGAACTTCTACGTCGACAACATGAAGAAATCCGGCCCGCCGGGCGCCTCCAGCAACGGTTTCAACGAAAACCTGGCGCTGTTCAACAGCGGCAAATGCGCGATCTGGGTGGATGCCAGCGTGGCCGGCTCGTTTGTTACCGACAAGAGCCAGAGCAAGGTCGCAGACCATGTCGGCTTTACCTTCGCGCCCCATGAGAAAACCGACAAGGGCACGTCGTGGCTGTACTCCTGGAGCCTGGCGATCCCCACCAGTTCCAAGGCCAAGGACGCCGCCAAGGTGTTCACCAGTTGGGCCACCTCCAAGGAATACGGCCAGCTCGTGGCCAAGACCGATGGCATCGCCAACGTGCCGCCGGGTACCCGCCAATCCACCTATAGCGACGAGTACATGAAGGCCGCGCCGTTCGCCAAGGTGACGCTGGAATCGCTGAAAGTGGCCGACCCGACCAAGCCGACCGAGAAGCCGGTGCCGTATATCGGTATCCAGTTGGTGACCATTCCTGAATTCCAGGCGATTGGTACCCAGGTGGGCAAGTTCTTCTCGGGTGCGCTGACCGGTCAGCAAACCGTCGATGCTGCGTTGACCTCCGCGCAGAACACCACCGAGCGGGAAATGAAGCGGGCTGGTTACCCCAAGTAAACCAGCCTCACCACCGCAAATACAGGAGCAGAGCTTTTGTGGGAGCTGGCTTGCCTGCGATGCAAACGACTCGGTCTATCCGTAACACCGAGGCGATACCATCGCAGGCAAGCCAGCTCCCACAGCGACCGCGCTCCGACGCAGATTCTGTAGGCATCTGACTGGTTCTGATCACCATGAATACACCCACCAAAAACCGCCTGGCCAACCCCGGCTGGTTTCTCGTCAGCCCCTCGGTGGCCTTGTTGCTGCTGTGGATGATCGTGCCGCTGGGCATGACCCTGTACTTTTCGCTGATCCGCTACAACCTGCTCTACCCCGGCGAAAACCAATTCGTGGGGCTGGAAAACTTCAGCTACTTCATCACCGATTCGGGGTTCCTGCCCGGCGCCACCAATACCCTGTTGCTGGTGGGCAGCGTCTTGCTGATCAGCGTGGTGTTCGGCGTGTTGATCAGTGCGCTGCTGGAGGCCAGTGAGTTCCTGGGGCGCGGCATCGTCAGGGTGATGCTGATTTCGCCGTTCTTCATCATGCCCACGGTGGGCGCGCTGATCTGGAAGAACCTGATTTTTCACCCGGTGTCGGGGATTCTCGCCGCCGTGTGGAAGTTCTTCGGCGCCGAGCCGGTGGACTGGCTGGCGCATTACCCGCTGCTGTCGATCATCATCATTGTGTCGTGGCAATGGCTGCCCTTCGCGATCCTGCTGCTGATGACCGCCATGCAGTCCCTGGACCAGGAGCAGAAGGAAGCCGCACGCCTGGACGGTGCCGGCGCCATTGCGATCTTCTGGCACCTGACCTTGCCCCACCTGGCCCGCCCGATTGCCGTGGTGGTGATGATCGAAACCATCTTCCTGCTCTCGGTATTCGCCGAAATCTTCACCACCACCAACGGCGGCCCGGGCTACGCCTCGACCAACCTCGCCTACCTGATCTACAACCAGGCACTGGTGCAGTTCGATGTGGGCATGGCCTCGGCCGGCGGCTTGATTGCCGTGGTCATCGCCAATATCGCGGCGATCATCCTGGTGCGGATGATCGGCAAAAACCTGACTGACAAGCCTTGAGGGCCGCGCCATGACGCTTCAACAATCACGTCGCCTGCAGAGCCTGTTGCTCGGCACATTGGCCTGGGCCATCGCGATCCTGATTTTCTTTCCGATCTTCTGGATGGTGCTGACCAGCTTCAAGACCGAAATCGACGCGTTCGCCACGCCGCCGCAGTTCATCTTCACGCCGACGCTGGAGAACTACCTGCACATCAACGAGCGCAGCAATTACTTCGCCTACGCCTGGAACTCGGTGGTGATTTCCTTCAGCGCCACCGCCCTGTGCCTGCTCATTTCGGTACCGGCCGCCTATTCCATGGCGTTCTACGAAACCCAGCGCACCAAGGGCACGCTGCTGTGGATGCTGTCGACCAAGATGCTGCCGCCGGTGGGCGTGCTGATGCCGATCTACCTGTTGGCCAAGAGCTTTGGCCTGTTGGACACGCGCATTGCGCTGATCATCATCTACACCCTGATCAACCTGCCGATTGTGGTGTGGATGGTGTACACCTACTTCAAGGACATCCCCAAGGACATCCTCGAAGCCGCCCGCCTGGACGGCGCCACCCTGTGGCAGGAAATGGTGCGCGTGCTGCTGCCCATCGCCAAGGGTGGCCTGGCCTCCACGGTACTGCTGTCGTTGATCCTGTGCTGGAACGAGGCCTTCTGGTCGCTGAACCTGACCTCCTCCAGCGCCGCGCCGTTGACCGCATTGATCGCCTCTTACTCCAGCCCCGAAGGCTTGTTCTGGGCCAAGCTGTCCGCCGTCTCGACCCTCGCCTGCGCGCCGATCCTGATCTTTGGCTGGATCAGCCAGAAGCAGTTGGTACGCGGTTTGTCCTTTGGCGCCGTCAAATAATAATTCCCAGCGGAGGGCCCATCATGGCCAACCTGAAAATCAAGAATCTGCAAAAAGGCTTTGAAGGTTTTTCCATCATCAAGGGCATCGACCTGGAAGTGAACGACAAGGAATTCGTGGTGTTCGTCGGCCCGTCGGGCTGTGGCAAGTCCACCTTACTGCGCCTGATCGCCGGCCTGGAAGAAGTCAGCGACGGCACCATCGAACTCGATGGCCGCGACATTACCGAAGTCACCCCGGCCAAGCGCGACCTGGCCATGGTGTTCCAGACCTATGCGCTGTACCCGCACATGAGCGTGCGCAAGAACATGTCGTTTGCCCTGGACCTGGCGGGTGTCGACAAGCAGTTGGTGGAGAGCAAAGTCGGCGAAGCGGCGCGCATCCTTGAGCTGGGGCCTTTGCTGGAGCGCAAGCCCAAGCAACTTTCGGGTGGCCAGCGCCAGCGCGTGGCGATTGGCCGAGCGATTGTGCGCAACCCGAAGATCTTCCTGTTCGACGAACCGCTGTCCAACCTCGACGCCGCCCTGCGCGTGCAGATGCGCCTGGAGCTGGCGCGCCTGCATAAAGAACTGCAAGCGACCATGATCTACGTGACCCATGACCAGGTCGAAGCCATGACCCTGGCCGACAAGGTGGTGGTGCTCAACAGCGGGCGCATCGAACAGGTCGGTTCGCCGCTGGAGCTGTACCACCAGCCGGCCAACCTGTTTGTGGCAGGCTTTCTCGGCACGCCGAAGATGGGCTTCCTCAAGGGCCAGGTCACCCGCGTCGACAGCCAAGGCTGCGAGGTGCAACTGGACGCCGGCACTCTGATCAGCCTGCCGTTGAGCGGCGCCACCCTGAGCGTGGGCAGCGCGGTGACCCTGGGCATTCGTCCCGAGCACCTGGAAATGGCCACACCCGGGCAAACCACCCTGACCGTCACCGCCGACGTCGGCGAGCGCCTGGGCAGCGACACCTTCTGCCACGTCATCACCCGCAACGGCGAACCGCTGACCATGCGTATCCGTGGCGACATGGCCAGCCAGTACGGCGAGACGCTGCAGCTGCACCTGGACCCGGCGCACTGCCATCTGTTCGACACCGATGGCGTCGCCGTGGCCCGTCCACTGCGCGCTGCCGCCTGATTTCGTGAGTATTTCCCGATGAAATTGAATAAAGCCAACCTGACCCAACTGGCGCCCCAAGTGCAGTTGCCTGCCTATGCGATTGCCGACACCCGCCAGGGCATCGCGCACATCGGCGTCGGCGGTTTCCACCGTGCGCACCAGGCGTTTTACACCGATGCCCTGATGAACACCGGCGAGGGCCTGGACTGGGGCATCTGCGGCGTCGGCCTGCGCAGTGAAGACCGCAAGGCCCGCGACGACCTGGCCGGCCAGGATTACCTGTTCACCCTGTATGAACTGGGCGACACCGACGACACGCAAGTGCGCGTGATCGGCTCGATCAGCGACATGCTGCTGGCCGAAGACGACGCCCAAGCGCTGATCGATAAGCTCGCCAGCCCACAGATCCGCATCGTCTCGCTGACCATCACCGAAGGCGGCTACTGCATCGACGACAGCAACGGCGAGTTCATGGCCCACCTGCCGCAGATCCAGCATGACCTGGCGCACCCGAGAGCGCCGAAAACCGTGTTCGGCTTTATCTGCGCCGCGCTGACCCAGCGCCGCGCCGCTGGCACCCCGGCCTTCACGGTGATGTCCTGCGATAACCTGCCTCACAACGGCGCCGTCACCCGCAAGGCCTTGCTGGCCTTCGCCGCCCTGCACGACGCGGGCCTGCATGACTGGATCAAGGCCAACGTGAGCTTCCCGAACGCCATGGTTGACCGCATCACGCCCATGACCAGCACCGCCCACCGCCTGCAACTGCATGACCAGCACGGGATCGACGATGCCTGGCCGGTGGTGTGCGAGCCGTTTGTGCAGTGGGTGCTGGAAGACAAATTTGTCAACGGCCGCCCGGCCTGGGAAAAGGTCGGCGTGCAGTTCACCGATGACGTCACGCCTTACGAAGAAATGAAGATCGGCCTGCTCAACGGCAGCCACCTGGCCCTCACGTACCTGGGGTTCCTCAAGGGCTACCGATTCGTTCACGAGACCATGAACGACCCTGTGTTCGTGGCGTATATGCGCGCCTACATGGATCTGGACGTCACGCCGAACCTGGCGCCGGTACCTGGTATCGACCTGACCGAATACAAGCAGACCCTGGTGGAACGCTTTTCCAACCAGGCGATTGCCGACCAGTTGGAGCGCGTATGCTCCGACGGTTCATCGAAGTTTCCCAAGTTCACCGTGCCGACCATCAACCGCCTGATTGCCGACGGCCGCGAGACGGACCGTGCCGCCCTTGTGGTGGCGGCCTGGGCGCTGTACTTGAAAGGTGTGGATGAAAACGGCGCGCGCTACAGTATCCCGGACCCGCGGGCAGCGTTCTGCCAGGACCTGGTGAGCGATGACGCGCTGATCAGCCAGCGGTTGCTGGGGGTGGAAGAGATTTTTGGCACGGCTATTCCCAAGTCGGCGGCGTTTGTGGCAGCGTTCGAGCGGTGTTATGCAAGCCTGCGCGACAAAGGCGTCACCACCACACTACAAAACCTGCTGAACAAACCGGATTAAACAGGTGGGAGCTGGCTTGCCTGCGATAGCGGTGGTCCAGTAAACCCTGTGATGACTGCCGGACCGCTATCGCAGGCAAGCCAGCTCCCACATCGACCGTATTTTCAACCCAATAATAATGCTGAGCACTCCATCATGACCCAGCAAAACCTGTTCCTCGGAATCGACTGCGGCACCCAAGGCACCAAGGCCATCGTCCTCGACGCCTCCAGCGGCAAGGTGCTGGGCCTGGGCGCCGCCGCGCACACCTTGATCAGCGGCGCCAACGGCCGGCGTGAACAACACACCCAGGAATGGCTGGACGCCTTCACCGAAGCCACCCACCGCGCCCTGCAACAAGCCGGGGTGGACGGCCAGGACATCCTCGGCATCGGCGTATCCGGCCAGCAACATGGCCTGGTGCTGCTGGACGAACAAGGTGAAGTGCTGCGCCCGGCCAAGTTGTGGTGCGACACCGAAACCGCGCCGGAAAACGACCGGCTGCTGCAGCATCTGGGTGGCGAACGCGGGTCCCTGGAGCGCCTGGGCGTGGCCATCGCCCCGGGCTACACCGTGTCCAAGCTGCTCTGGACCCGCGAACAGCACCCCGACGTCTTCGCACGCATTGCCCATATCCTGCTGCCCCACGACTACCTCAACTACTGGCTCACCGGCCGCGCCTGCGCCGAGTACGGCGATGCGTCGGGCACCGGTTACTTCAACGTGCGCCGCCGCGAATGGGATGTGGCGTTGCTCCAGCACATCGACCCCAGCGGCCGCCTGCAAGCCGCGTTGCCGACACTGATCGAAGCCGACCAAGCGGTGGGCACGATCCTGCCGGCCATTGCCGAGCGCCTGGGCATCAACCCCAACGCGGTGGTGTCCAGTGGTGGCGGCGACAATATGATGGGCGCCATTGGCACCGGCAATATCGCCCCCGGCGTGATCACCATGAGCCTGGGTTCATCGGGCACCGTGTATGCCTTTGCCGACCAGCCCAACGTCAGCCCCCAGGCCTCGGTGGCGACCTTCTGCTCCTCTAGCGGCGGCTGGCTGCCGCTGATCTGCACCATGAACCTGACCAACGCCACCGGGGTGATTCGCGAGCTGTTCGACCTGGACCTCGATGCCTTCAACGCGCTGGTCGAACAGGCATCCATCGGGGCCGATGGGGTGAGCATGCTGCCGTTCCTCAACGGCGAACGCGTGCCCGCCCTGCCCCACGCCACCGGCAGCCTGCAGGGCCTGACCATGACCAACCTGACCCGTGCCAACCTGTGCCGCGCGGTGGTCGAAGGCACCACCTTCGGCCTGCGTTATGGCCTCGACCTGCTGCGCCAGACCGGCCTGCAAAGCCAGAGCATCCGTCTGATCGGCGGCGGCTCGAAAAGCCCGCTGTGGCGGCAGATGGTCGCCGATATCATGCACACCGAAGTGGTGTGTACCGAACAGAGCGAGGCGGCCGCCCTGGGCGCGGCGATCCAGGCGGCGTGGTGCCAGAGCGGCGAACCGCTGGCCCGCCTGTGCGACAAATGCGTGAGCATTGACCCGGCCAGCCGCACCTTACCCGTGGCTGCCCATGTCAGCGCTTATCAACAGGCGTATGAGCGTTATCAACAGCACGTGGCAACCCTTTGAGAGCGAGCAACTATGTATCTGGTGTGTGGTGAAGCGCTGTTTGATTTCTTCAGCGAGGAGGATGCCAGCGGGCAGGCCGCCAAGCTCAACTACAAGGCGATTGCCGGTGGCTCGCCGTTCAACGTGGCGGTGGGTTTGCGGCGCCTGGGGATCGAGTCGGGGCTCTTCGCCGGCCTGTCCACCGATTACCTTGGACGGCGCTTGCAGCAGGTCCTGAATGACGAAGGTATCAGCGAACGCTTTCTGGTGGCGTTCGACGCGCCGACCACCCTGGCGATGGTGGCCGTGGGCGCCAATGGCTCGCCGCAGTACAGCTTTCGCGGCGAAGGCTGCGCCGACCGGCAATTGCAACTGACGCACCTGCCGCCCCTGGGCGATGAAATTCGCGGGCTGCATGTGGGCTCGTTTTCGCTGGTGGTGCAACCGATTGGAGACACCCTGCTCAACCTGGTCAAGCGTGAAAGCGGCAAGCGTCTGATCAGCCTCGACCCCAACGTGCGCCTTAACCCGCAGCCCGATATCCACCTGTGGCGCGCCCGTGTCGCAGAGCTGGTGCAACACGCCGACCTGATCAAGGTCAGCGACGAAGACCTGCACCTGCTCTACCCCGACCAGACACCGGAAAGCGTGCTGCAAGGTTGGCTGCAACACCGCTGCCAACTGGTGTTCCTCACCCGTGGTGGCGACGGTGCGTCGGTGTTCAGCCGCCAGCATGGCAGTTGGTCGCAACCTGCGGTCAAGGTGGTGATGGCCGATACGGTGGGCGCTGGTGATACCTTCCAGGCGGCGTTGATTGCGTGGCTGACGGAACAGCAGTTGGATTCGGTTGACGGGCTGCAACGACTGAGCCGCGAGCAGATCGACGCCATGCTGGGCTTCGCGATCCGGGCTGCCGCACTGACCTGCGGCAAGACCGGCCCAGACCTGCCCTATCGTCAACAACTGGCTTGAGCTGAGCGGGCAAAAACCCAAAGTGCCATCACGCAGGCCACGTATTCCGTGGCCTGCGCGCCATGCATAAAAAATTGCGCTACTGGAAAACTGTGCTAAACCCAAAAACAGGAGCAGTTATTACAACAAACCTAGGACACACCCATGCAAAAGCCCAGTGGTTTCTCGACCCGGGCCGTTTTAGCTGTCGGCCTCATCTCATTGCAGTACATGAACCCTCAACCCTCCCACGCCGCCTGCGTTCTCACCCCGGGAACCGGCAACGATACCTATACGTGTAACAACGGCAGCAGTGCCGGCCTGACCGATCTTTCCGGGGATAACAGCCTGACGCTCTCCACAGGCGGCGCCATCAATGGCGATGTGACCTTTGGCCCTGGAATAGATACGGTGGAAATCCGCGACGGCCGGGTCACCGGGATCGTGCAGCAAGGCGACGGTGTTGATCGTGTCGTCATGATGGGTGGGCGAATAGGCGGCCTGTTCCAGGGCGACGGCCGCGACGTGCTTGAAATGTATGACGGCATAATCGACGAGGCTTTTGAAGACGGCGATGTGGCCTACCAGCGCGGTGGCAAAATTGGCCGGGTCAATATGAAGTTGGACAAGAACTTCTATGAAATGACCGGGGGGGAAATCCGGGAGAACCTGGTCACCGGTTTCGACACCGACACCATCATCATTTCCGGCGGCACCATCGGCGGCAATATCAGCACCAGCGGCGGCGATGACAGCATCACCGTCAGCGGCGGCGTGATTAATGGTGAGATCCGTGCCAGCGTCGGCAACGATACGTTCAAATGGCTGGGTGAAGGCAGGATCAACTCCCGGGTATTGATGGGTGATGGCGACGACACGGTCCTGCTGCAAGGCTTGAATGAAAGCAAACTGAACCACACGCCCTTTATCGATGGCGGCCTGGGCAACGATCAGCTGATCTTCGACGCGACAACATCCAGCACCGCGGCCCGCTACATCGGCTTGGAGCGCGTCAGCCTCACCAAAAACTCGCGCCTGGACCTGGCCGGGGATTTTTTCCTCGGTGACAGTGGCAGCAATACCGGCATGTTCAACATCGACGGCAGCAGTACCCTGGCCGTGGCGCAAGGCGGCATCCGCCCCTACACCGCCGGGCAACTGGCGACGCTCAATAACGCCGGCACTGTCGACATGACCACCGACAACAGCGCTACCAGCGTGTTGACGGTGCATGGTAACTACGTGGGCAACAACGGCCAGCTGCACCTGCAAACCGTACTCGGCGACGAAAACTCTGCCACCGACAAGCTGGTAGTGTCCGACGGCAACATCAGCGGTCACACCCAACTGAGTGTCAGCAACCTCGGCGGTATCGGCGGGCTGACCCAGAACAACGGCATCGAAGTGGTCCAGGCACTCAACGGCGCCGTCAGCAGCAACGATGCGTTTGCCTTGAAGGGCTCGGTCTCCGCCGGGGCGTATGAATACCTGCTGTTCAAGGGCGGCACCCTTGCCAATACGAAAAACAGCTGGTTCCTTCGCTCCTCAGTGGTGGCCGTGCAACCGCCGGCGGTCCCACCCGTACCGCCGACACCGGCCGTGGTGGTGCCGGTGCCGCCGATCCCCGCCACTCCCCCTGTAGTGGACTCGGATGAACCTTCCGTGGAACCGCCCACTGCGCAACCGCAACCCCCAATCGAGCCTGCCGCGCCACCGCCCAGCCAAGTCGCTGCAGCCACGTCGCCGCAATCGGCGGCGAGTAACCCTGTACTTCCCACCGCCGTGGCGGGTGCCGCGCCGATTCCACTGTATCGCCTGGAAGTTCCGGTCTACTCCGTAGACATCCCCGCTGCGCAACTGATGACGTTGCAGGCGCTGGGCACCTTCCATGAACGCCAGGGCGAGCAAAGCCTGCTGACCGAGACCGGTGCAGTGCCGGCAGGTTGGGGCCGCGCCTATGGCAGTGATTTCAACAAAAGCTGGTCGGGCACCGTGGCGCCGAGTTTTGACGGCACGGTCAAGGGCTATCAGGTTGGCCATGACCTTTACGCCGCCGAAACCAGCGGCGGGCAGACGCAACGCCTTGGCCTCTTTATCGGCCAGAGCCGCCTGCGCGGCGACGTGAAGGGCTTTGCAATGGGCTGGCAGAACCATCGCTCTGGGCGGGTCAAACTCGACGGCGACAACTTCGGCGCCTACTGGATACTCACCGATCCGACCGGCTGGTACGTCGACCTGGTGGCCATGGGTACCCGCCTGGATGGCGACAACAAGTCCGACCGAGGGGTGAAGATGGATACCAAGGGCCACGCCCTGGCGTTATCCGCCGAGGCCGGCTACCCGTTCAGGCTGTCCGAGCATTGGGAGATGGAACCTCAGGCCCAGGTCATCGGCCAGAAGATCGATCTGGATAGTCAGCACGATGGCATTTCCAAGGTCTCATTCGACTCCCAGGAGTATTGGACCGGCCGCATCGGCGCACGGCTCAAGGGTCGCTATCTGATCAGCAACACACCCGTGGAGCCGTACCTACGGGCGAATGTCTGGCACACCTTCGGCGGTAGCGACACGGTGACGTTCGACGGGGTGGACCGGATCAAGAGCGATCACAAGTCCTCCACGGCTGATATGGGCATCGGTGTTGTGGCTCAATTGTCATCCACGGTCAGTGTTTATATGGAGGGTAACTATGGCACCCAACTGGACGACAACAACTTTGAGGGTGTCAGTGGCAATTTCGGCGTAAGAGCGCGCTGGTAAACAGGAAGGATGTCAACATTGGGCCTGGCAACTACCAGGCCCACGGGGTCAACTTATACTCAAGCATCCGCTAGTGATAACCGCGAGCACCGGCTCGTTGCAGTACCGGTGCGTGGCTTTGCTTGAGGTCTTCACGCAACCCGGTGATCAGGTTGCAAATCGCTCGGCTGCTGTCGAGCTTGTCAGGGTGGATACCTTTGACTTCCAAATCCACCCGATCCCGGTCGCGATCGTCGTAGACCCTGATCGTCAACGAGGCATCTTCGGCTTTGGTGCATTCGCACCGTTTAGGCAGGAAACTTCCTTCAATAATGCTGCGAAGCTCTAGTTCTGAAAGCATGGCTAACCTCTCCTTTTTTGAGACTGCCAACAGTTATATGTATCCGACAGGCACTTGCCTGCCACGTCTTGCCAACCCTGGAAGACGCTTTCAATCAGTAAGCCTACTCGGCAAAAACCGGGGTGGTTGTAACCTTTCCTCATAAGCAAACCGCTTGCTCATATTAAAGAAAACGGCTTGTTTGGCATCCTCGTCGAACTACATCGATTAAACGTTTAACCCGCAGCGTGGGGACCGGCGTTTAGGTGGGAATCCTTTTTTCGGCAACCTATCGCAACCCATCAACCCATCACCGTTTAGCCGAAGGAGGTTTGCGATCGACATACGAACCATATACGATTCGTATATCAATTAAACACAGTGAACCTAATGGGCATCGTCAAGATCACCGATCAGCTGCACGAACAACTGCGCCTGGCCAGCGCCGCCATGGACCGCTCCATCAACGCCCAAGCCGAGTTCTGGATCAAGATCGGCCTGCTCGCCGAACTCAACCCGCACCTGCCCTACAACGAGCTGATCAACAAGCTGTTGCTGGACAAACCCGACCTGATCCGGGGGCGCAGTTGATGATCAAGACTCCCGCACAGTTGGCCGTGATGCGTGAAGCCGGGCGTCTGTTGGCGCAAGTCTTCGACATGCTCGACGGCTTCGTCGCCGCCGGCCGCTCTACCCTGGAGCTGGACAGCGCCGTCGAAGCCTTCATCCGCAATGACCTCAAGGCCCGCCCTGCCAGCCTGGGGCAGTACGACTACCCGTTCTGCATCAACACCTCGATCAACGAAGTGGTGTGCCACGGCATGCCCAGCGCCAAGCAAATACTCAAGGACGGCGACATCATCAACATCGACATCACCCTGGAAAAAGGCGGCTTCATCGCCGACGCCAGCAAGATGTACATGATCGGCAACGTGACGCCCAAGGCCAGGCGCCTGGTGGACATGACCTTCGAGGCGATGTGGGCCGGCATCCGCCAGGTCAAGCCGGGCGCGCGCCTGGGCGATATCGGCCATGCCATCCAGAGCCACGCGCAAGCCAACGGCTACAGCGTGGTGCGCGAATACTGCGGCCACGGCATTGGCCGGCAAATGCACGAAGAACCGCAAATCCTGCACTTCGGCCGCCCCGGCACCGGCCTCGAACTGCGCGAAGGCATGGTGTTTACCATCGAACCGATGCTTAACCATGGCAGCGCTAAAACTCGCAGCCTGAAAGACGGCTGGACGGTGGTCACCAAGGACAACAGCCTCTCGGCGCAATGGGAACACACCGTGGCGGTGACGGCGGACGGGTTTGAGGTGTTGACCTTGCAAGCCACTCAAACCTTTTACACCCCGTAGGAGCGAGCTTGCTCGCGAAGAGCGCCTAGCCTGCGCGCTAAACCAGGCTAGCCACTTTTTCGTTAACGTTTTTCGCGAGCAAGCTCGCTCCTGCATCTGCCTTGGCCTCAAGCTCGCGCACCAGCGGCAATACACGTTTGCCGAAATACTCTACTTCTTCCTGGAAGTGCAGAAAGCCTGCCAGCACCAAGTCCACACCCACGGCCTTGAGTGCCACGATGCGCTCGGCGATCTGCTGCGGCGTGCCGATCAGGTTGGTCTTGAAGCCATCGTTGTATTGCACCAGGTCCTCAAAGCTGGACTTGGCCCAGTTCCCCTCGCCCTCCGGCGACGCCTTGCCCGCTTGCCTGGCTGCGTCACCAAAGGCGTTGACCGCCTCCGGGTCGGCTTGGTCGATGATCTGCGCCAGCACCGCCCGAGCCTCCTCTTCCGTGTCGCGGGCGATCACAAAGGCGTTCACGCCCACCTTCACCGAATGGTGGTTGGCAGCGGCCTTGGCACGAATATCATCGACCTGGGCCTTGACGCCTTCAGGCGTGTTGCCATTGGTGAAATACCAATCCGACACCCGCGCCGCCATGTCCCGAGCCGCCCGCGAACTGCCGCCCTGGAAGATCTCCGGCTGGCCCAGGGGCTTGGGCTTGAGGGTGTATTGGTTGAAACGATAGAAATCGCCCTTGAAGGTGAAATCGTCCTGGGTCCAGATGCCTTTGAGGGCGCGGATAAACTCTTCGGAACGCCGATAGCGCTCATCATGCTCCAACCAATGCTCGCCAATGGCCTGGAACTCGCCCTTGAACCAACCACTGACGATATTCACCGCGATACGGCCATTGGTCAGTTGGTCGATGGTCGCCAATTGCTTGGCCGCCAACGCCGGTTGCCACGGCCCGGGCAGGATCGCCGCGATGACCTTGAGGGTGGTAGTCGCCGCGAGTAACGCATGGCTGAACGCCACGGACTCATGCTGGTTCTCGGCACCGTAACCTGCGGTGAAGCGAATCTGGGTCAAGCCATACTCAAAACCCGCCGCCTCCGCCAGTTGCGCCAGCTTGCGGTTGTACTCGATGCCCCAGTGGGTGCGTTGTTCAATCTTGCTGACGACCAACCCACCGCTGACGTTGGGTACCCAATAGGCAAATTTCACGGCTTGCTGACTCATCGGACGGTACCTCGCACAGGGGATGTACCAGTGCTTAGGCAGCAAGCGTGCCAGGGGCAGGCAAATGCCCGTAGCCTGGGGGTTGCGGAAAAAAAGGGGGATTGAAGCGATGGCTTGCCAGTGTCTGGGATCGCAGCAGTTTGTGGATCTGCTGTTGCTGGAGCAACAGTTGCGACCAACACCACGCGTACCCACGATGCGAAGCGAGTAGCTCTTGATCTTGATCTGCTTTTGATCTTGATCTTAGGCGCCCCGTTAAACCACGCTGGCCGGAATCGACAGGGATGGATATGTACTCGGTATAACGGTGTCGACTGTGAGGCCGCCTTCGCAGGCAAGCCAGCTCCCACAATTTGATCGCGGGGCGTCAGGTAGGTAGTCGTCGGCTGTGAGGCCGCCTTCGCAGGCAAGCCGGCTCCCACATTTGGAGCGTGGGGTGTCAGGCCACGTGCTCAGAACGCCAACTTGTACCCCACCGCCATCAACATCACCGCCAGGCACGGCCGCAGTACCCCGTCGGGAATCCTGCCAGTCATATGGCTGCCCATGTAGATCCCCGGCAGCGACCCCATCAGCAAAAAGCCCAGCAGATGCCAGTCCATGTTCCCCATGCTGGCATGGCCCAGGCCCGCCACCAATGTCAGGGGCACGGCATGGGCGATCTCGGTGCCAACCAGGCGCCGCGTGGCCAGGAACGGGTACAGGATAAACAGCGCCACCGTGCCCAGAGCGCCGGCGCCGATCGAGGTCAAGGCCACCATGGTGCCAAGGATCGCACCTGTCACAACAGTGAGCGCATTCAGATTGCGCGGGCGCAGATGGTAGGAATCACCAGCATGACGCTGGGCAAACGCCAACAGGCTTTTCTTGAACAGGATCGCCAAGGCCGTCAGCAGCAATACCACGCCAAGGGCCTGCTTGATCACCGCGTTCATCGCACTGGGGTCGGTGTGCAAGCTGGCCAGGAACCATAACGTCAGCAACACTGCCGGCACGCTGCCCAGGGTGAGCCAGCCAGTGATGGTCCAATCGATGTTCTTGTTCTTGCTGTGCACCAGCACGCCACCGGACTTGGTAATGGCAGCGTACAGCAGGTCGGTGCCCACCGCGGTGGCCGGGTTGATGCCAAACCACAGCAGGATCGGGGTCATCAGCGAACCGCCGCCCACCCCCGTCATGCCCACGATAAACCCCACGATCAAGCCGGCAACCACGAAACCAATATTACCTACATCCATTCCAGCTACCCGCGGCCTTATAAATTTCTGGCCGCAGGATAGCGATTTTTCTTATAACCACTTATACCGATGCGATCTGAGTTTATGCCTTTTTGGAAACTCCACTTTTTTTGCACAAAACTGCATCCAATGGTCGGGCCTGGGCCGTAGTCATCAACGTAACCCTGCTGTTCTACCCAATGGAGAAACACCATGAACGCTAAAACACTGCTGTGCCTGTCCAGCTTGCTCCTCGCCGCACCGTCGGCGTTTGCCCAGGCGGGCCTGCCGGACAGCATCAAGGTGCCCGATGGCCACAAGGTAGCGATGCACACCACCGGGGTCGGCGAAATCACCTATGAATGCCGCGACAAGGCCAACGCTGCCGGCCAGACCGAGTGGACCTTCGTCGGCCCTAAAGCCGTGTTGAACGACCGTAATGGCCAGCAGGTCGGCACCTACTTCGGCCCACCCGCCACGTGGCAGGCCAAGGACGGCTCGACCATCACCGGCACGCAATTGGCCGTGGCGCCGTCGAGCCCCGGCAACCTGCCCTATCAACTGGTCAAGGCCAATCCAGCCGAGGGCAAAGGTGCAATGAGTGGCGTGGTGTATATCCAGCGGGTTGCGCTCAAAGGCGGGGTCGCTCCGGCTGCGCCCTGCACCACGGCGAACAAAGGCGCCAAGGAAATGGTGAAATACCAGGCGGACTACCTCTTCTGGGCCGCCAACTGAGCAAACTCAGCTACGCTGGCCAGGTAGGCGCGAGCAACCTCGCGCCTACCACGCGTAGACGTCTCCTCAGTGGCAGGAATTCTGGTTTGGCTGAACTCATCTTTGATTATCAAGTGTGCCTGTTAGCCTGCGCCCGCGGCGATCATCGCGCCCTGCACCAGCTCTATGAGCAGGACAGCAGCCGCTTGCTCGGTGTGGCGCTGCGCATTACCCGCAACAAGGCACTGGCCGAGGACATCGTGCATGACGCCTTTATCAAGATCTGGCACGGCGCACACAGTTTCGACCCCCTGCGAGGCTCCGCACGGGGTTGGGTGTTCAGCGTGACTCGCCACCTGGCCCTGGACGTGGTACGCAGCGCCGGGCGTGACGTGCCATTGGACGATCAGTACGAGCCGCTGGCAGAGCCGGCCCAGTCCATCGAGTTTGCCGCACGCTCCGGGCAGATCCACCAGTGCCTGGAACGGCTCGACCCGACGCGTCGCACCTGCATTCTGCACGCGTATGTGGACGGTTACTCCCACAGCGAAATCGCGCAAAAACTCAGTACCCCGCTGGGCACGGTCAAAGCCTGGATCAAACGCAGCCTCGCCGCCTTGCGCGAGTGCATGGCATGAACGACAGCCTGGATGAACTGGCCAGTGAATACGTGCTGGGGACCCTGCCCGCCGAACAGCGCGCTGAGGTACAACAACGCCTGGCCCATGATGCGGCACTGCGCGCAGCGGTGGATGCCTGGGAGCAGCGTCTGTTGCCTCTGGTGGCGCTGGCGCAACCGGTGCCGCCTTCGGCACAGCTGTGGCGGCGCATTGAACGCCGCATCAAAATCGCCGAAACGGGCGTGGCGTGGTGGAACCTGCTGGCGTTCTGGCGCGGGCTTTCTGCCGTCGGCCTGATGGCAAGCGTGGTGCTGGCGGCTTTATTACTGACGCGCCCGCCCATGACCGCACCCAGCTTCGTGGTGGTGCTGATGGCGCCACAAAGCCAGGCACCGGGCTGGGTGGTGCAGGCCAGTGATAATCGGCAGATCCAGTTGATCCCATTGGGGGTGATGGAGATTCCCGCAGACAAAGCCCTGGAGTTCTGGACCAAGGCCGATGGCTGGCAGGGCCCCGTATCCCTGGGCCTGGTCAAGCCTGGGCAGACCTTGTCGGTGCCCCTGGACAAGCTGCCGCCGCTGGCGCCGAACCAGTTGTTTGAACTGACGCTGGAAGGGCCCAATGGCTCGCCTACCGGCAAACCCACCGGGCCGATTCACGGGATCGGCCGAGCAGTCAAAGTACTTTGATCACGAAAGGTTAGGCAGCCACACACGAAACCGCGCCCCACCCAGGGGCGACGCCAAGGCCGTCAAGGTGCCGCCCTGGGCCTCCAGGGCGCGCCGGCTGATCGCCAGGCCCAGGCCAAAGCCGCCGGTTGCGCGGTCGCGGCTGCGGTCGAGGCGGTAGAACGGCTCGAAGATGCGCTCGCGCTGGTCAGCCGGTATGCCGATGCCATCGTCGTCCACCCAGATTTCACAGCCTTTGGGGCATACGCGCACGCCCACCTGGATGCGCTTGTCGCAGTAGCGCGTCGCATTGCGCAGCAGGTTCTGCAAGGCTCGGGCAGTCAGACGCGGGTCGAGGCTGAAGCGCTCAACGGCACAATCAAGCGCCACATCGATGACGATCTCGGGGTTTTCCAACTCATCGTCGACGCTGCCCAACACGCTGTCGATAAACTCGTCGAGCGCTACCTCTACCCGCTCGGGCAATTGCGCCGGGTTTTGCAGGCGGCTGTAAGACAGCAATTCCAGCACCAATTCATCCAACTCCCGAATATGCGCCACCAGGCTTTGCAGACGCTCGCGGCTGGCCAGGGGCAAGTCTTCGGAAAGCGCCAGGGCCAGCCCGAAATCCAGGCGGGTAAGCGGCGTGCGCAGTTCATGGGAGACCGCATTGAGCAAGTCGCGCTGCTGGTTCAAGAGATGCTCGATATCGTCGGCCATGGTGTCGAACACCGCCGCCAGGCCGCCGATGCTGGAGCTGGGTGCAAGCCCCGTACGGGCCTCCAAGTGGCCCTTACCCAATAGCGCGGCGGTACTTTTCAGACGTTCCAGGTCACGCCAGTGCGGACGCAGCCACACCAGCAGGCACGCCAACAAGGCGGCGCCGACCAGCACGTTCATCGACCAGTACAGCAGGTTCATGTCCAACGGGTCTGGCGGTACGGTCAGCTTGACCGCGAACTGCTGGTTGATCGGCGAACTGATTTCCTCCATCCAGCCCCACTCGCCCAGGCGGATCACCGGTTTGCCTTGCTCCAGTAACTGTTCTTCCTCAGGGGTGTAGCGGGCGTCCTGGCGCAGCAACAGTTGCACTTTCAACGGTGCAAAATCGCGGCTCAACTGGTCGGTCACCTGGGACCAGCGCTCCACCGGTGCGCGCTGGTACTGCTTGACCATGAGTTTTTGCAGGCCGCGGGACTGTTCGATGTTGTAGTTCATGTAGCGGTGTTCGAACAGCTGGATCACCAGCTTGGGAATCAGGTAAATCGCCGCACTGTAGGTGACGATGGTGATCAGGTAGAGGCGCAGCAGTACGCGAAACATGGTTCAGCATTCCCACTCGGAACGGCTGAACAGATACCCCTTGCCCCACACCGTCTTGATCTTGCGCGCCTCGCCCGCATGGTCGTCGAACTTGCGCCGCAGCTTGGAGATGGCCACGTCCACCGAACGGTCGGTACCGTTGAACTCGATACCGCGCAGGCGTTGCAGGATCTGATCGCGGCTGAGCACTTCGCCGGCATGCCGGGCCAGCACCACCAACAGGTTGTATTCTCCGCTGGACAGCTCCACCGCCTGTTCGCGCCAGGTCACGGTGCGCTCGGACAAGTCGATGCACAGGTTGCCCATGACGATCTGGTCGCTGGCCACCTGGGGTTCGGACAGGCTGCTGCGCCGCAGCAATGTGCGCACCCGGGCCAGCAATACGCGCGGCTCGCAGGGTTTGGTCACGTAGTCGTCGGCGCCCATCTCAAGGCCCAGAACCTGGTCGTGGCTGTCATCGCGGGCGGTCAGCATCAGGATCGGCAGGCCCGCAGAATCGGCGCGCAGCAAGCGGCACACCTGCAGGCCGTCGAGGCCCGGCAGCATCAGGTCGAGGATCACAAGGTCCGGCGGGTTCAGGCGTGCACGTTCGCGTACATGATCGCCACGGCTGAGCACGCTGACGTGGTAGCCATTGCGTTCCAGGTAGCTGGCAATCAGCTCGGAGAGTGCGGCGTCGTCTTCCACCAGGAGGATGTTGGGCATGGTGTTTCCAAATAATGCTGTTTGTTGGTGTGTTGCAGGATTGTGCAAGGATATACGCCCCCGACGCCACGTGCGCCGTACCTTACACTTCTTCACAGACCCGCTACACAGCTTCACAGCACCACGGCGCAGGTGCCTCTAGGATGCGCCAGTCAATATTGGGATAAGAGCATGTCGAAGAATCTATTTGCGCCGTTTTGCCTGTTGGCCCTCACACTGGCGCTGAGCGCGTGTGGTCAGTCGGCAGACGAGACGCCACAAATGCCCCTGGCCAAAGTGCGGATCGAAACCCTGCAGGCCAAGCCCCTTTCTATTACCAGCGAACTGAGCGGGCGCATCGCCGCACCGCGTATCGCCGAGGTACGCGCCCGGGTCGCCGGGGTGGTGATGCAGCGGGTGTTTAACGAAGGCCACGACGTCAAGCAAGGCGACGTATTGTTCCGTATTGACCCGGCGCCGTTCAAGGCCGACCTGGACAGTGCCCTGGCCAACCTGAGCAAGGCCGAGGCCAATGCGTTCCAGGCGCGCCTGCAAGAACAGCGCTACAGCCAATTGGTCGAAGGCAACGCCATCAGCGGCCAGGAGTACGACAACGCCCGCGCCGCCCTGCGCCAGACCAACGCCGAAGTGGCCGCCAACAAGGCTGCCGTCGAGCGTGCCAGGCTGAACCTGGGCTATGCCACCGTGACCGCACCGATTTCCGGGCGCATTGGTCGCGCCCTGGTGACCGAAGGCGCGCTGGTCGGCCAGAACGAAGCCACGCCGCTGGCGATTATCCAGCAACTGGACCCGATCCACGCCGACCTCACCCAGTCCACCCGTGAGCTGAACGACCTGCGCCGCGCCTTTCGTGCCGGCAGCTTGAAGCAGGTCGGCCAGGACCAGGCCAAGGCCACCTTGATCCAGGACGACGGTAGCCTGTACCCGTTGCCGGGTAAATTGCTCTTCGCCGAAATCAGCGTCGATCCGGGCACCGGGCAGATCATCCTGCGCAGCGAGTTCCCCAACCCGGACCTCGACCTGTTACCCGGCAGCTTTGTGCGGGTGCGCGTGGAACAGGCCGTGGACAAACAAGGTATCAGCGTGCCGCAACGCGCCATCACCCGTGATAGCGCCGGTATCCCGATGGTGTTGTTGCTGGATGCCGAGCAGACCGTCAGCCAGCAACCGGTGGAGTTGGGTGCGGTTATCGACAACCGCTGGATCGTCACCAGTGGCCTCAAACCCGGCGACCGCATCATCGTCGAGGGCGTGCAACACGCACGCCCCGGTGAAAAAGTTGAAGTGGACGACAGCCCGCTCGTAAAGGAATAACCCGTCATGCCGCAGTTCTTTATTGACCGCCCGATCTTCGCCTGGGTGGTGGCCCTGTTTATCCTGCTGGCGGGCTTCCTGGCGATCCCGCAATTGCCGGTGGCGCAGTACCCCAACGTCGCGCCACCCAAGGTGGAAATCTACGCGGTGTACCCCGGCGCCTCGGCCCAGACCCTGGATGAGAGCGTGGTCAGCCTGATCGAGCAAGAGCTCAACGGCGCCGATCACCTGCTGTATTTCGAATCCCAGAGCAGCCTGGGCTCGGCGACCATTACCGCCACGTTCCAGCCGGGCACCGACCCGGAAATGGCCCAGGTGGATGTGCAGAACCGCCTCAAGGTGGTCGAGCCGCGCCTGCCCCAGGCCGTGACTCAGCAAGGCTTGCAAGTGGAAAAAGTCTCCGCTGGCTTCCTGCTGCTGGTCACATTGACCTCCAATGACGGCAAGCTCGATGACGTCGCGCTCAGTGATTACCTGGCGCGCAACGTGATGAACGAGCTCAAGCGCCTGGACGGCGTCGGCAAGGCCCAGTTGTATGGCGCCGAACGCGCGATGCGTATCTGGATCGACCCGCAGAAGCTGATCGGTTTCAACCTCACGCCGGCCGACGTCAACGCCGCGATCAGCGCCCAGAACGCCCAGGTCTCAGCGGGCAGCATCGGTGACTTGCCGGGCACCCACACCCAGGAGATCACCGCGGCGGTGCTGGTCAAGGGGCAACTGTCCACCCCGGCGGAGTTTGCCGACATCGTACTCAAGGCCAACCCCGACGGCTCCACCGTGCGCATCGGCGATGTGGCACGGGTGGAGGTCGGCAGCCAGGAATACCAGTTTTCCACGCGCCTGAACGGCAAGCCGTCTACCGCCGTCAGCGTGCAACTGTCGCCCGGCGCTAATGCATTGAGTACCGCAACGCTGGTGCGGGCGAAAATGGACGAGTTGTCGCGCTACTTCCCTGCCAATGTGGAATACAAGATTCCCTACGACACCTCGCCCTTTGTCAAAGTCTCGATCACCAAGGTGGTCTACACCTTGCTGGAGGCGATGGCGCTGGTGTTCGCGGTGATGTTCCTGTTCCTGCAGAACGTGCGCTATACCTTGATTCCCACGCTGGTGGTGCCGATCGCGCTGATGGGCACCTTCGCCACCATGTTGCTGCTGGGCTTCTCGATCAACGTATTGACGATGTTCGGCATGGTATTGGCCATCGGTATCCTGGTGGACGATGCCATCGTGGTGGTGGAGAACGTCGAGCGCATCATGGCCACCGAGGGCCTGTCGCCCAAGGAAGCGACGAAGAAAGCCATGGGCCAGATCACCGGCGCCATCATCGGTATCACCCTGGTGCTGGTGGCGGTGTTTCTGCCGATGGCCTTCATGCCGGGTTCGGTGGGGGTGATCTACCAGCAGTTCTCGCTGTCGATGGCCACCTCGATTTTATTCTCGGCGTTCCTGGCCCTGACCTTGACGCCGGCACTGTGCGCCACGCTGCTCAAGCCGATTGCCAAGGGCGAGCATCATGCCAAGGGTGGTTTCTTCGGCTGGTTCAACCAGCGCTTTGAGCACCTCACCAACCGTTATGAAGGTTGGGTGGCCTATGCCCTCAAGCGCAGCGGCCGCTATTTGCTGATCTACCTGGTCTTGCTGGTGGGCATGGGGCTGTTGTTCAGCCGTTTGCCCTCCTCGTTCCTGCCGGTGGAAGACCAGGGCTACACCATCACCGATATCCAGTTGCCACCGGGCGCCAGCAAGAACCGTACGGTGCAGGTGGCCGAACAGATCGAGGCGCATAACGCCGGCGAGCCTGGGGTGGGTGATACCACCATGATCATGGGCTTCAGTTTCTCCGGTTCCGGGCAGAACGCGGCGCTGGCGTTTACCACGCTCAAGGATTGGTCAGAGCGTGGCAGTGATGACTCCGCTTCCTCGATTGCCGATCGCGCCAACATGGCCTTCAGCGAACTCAAGGACGCGATTGCCTACGCGGTTCTGCCGCCGCCGGTAGACGGCCTGGGCACTTCCAGCGGTTTTGAGTTCCGTTTGCAGGACCGTGGTGGCGTTGGCCATGCGGGGTTGATGGCTGCGCGTACTGAACTGCTGGACGCTGCAGCGAAAAGCCCGATCCTGGCCAACGTGCGTGAAAGCGCCCTGGCCGAAGCACCGCAAGTGCAGCTGGAAGTGGACCGCAAGCAGGCCAACGCCTTGGGCGTTTCGTTTGCCGACGTGGGCAACGTGCTGTCCTCCGCGATTGGTTCGGCGTATATCAACGACTTCCCCAACCAGGGCCGCATGCAGCGCGTGGTGGTACAGGCCGAAGGCGACCAGCGCAGCCAGGTGGCCGACCTGATGAAGATCCACGTGCGCAACAACGCTGGGAAAATGGTGCCGCTGTCAGCCTTTGTCGAAGCCAAGTGGACCCAGGGCCCAACGCAGTTGACCCGTTACAACGGCTACCCGGCCATCGCCATCAGCGGCGAAGCGGCGCCGGGGCACAGCACGGGCGAGGCCATGAACGAAATCCAGCGCCTGGTCAGCCAGTTGCCTGCCGGGCTGGGCCAGGAATGGACGGGCTTGTCGTTGCAGGAGCGCTTGTCCGGCTCCCAGGCACCGTTGCTGTTGGGCCTGTCGCTGCTGATCGTGTTCCTGTGCCTGGCCGCGCTGTATGAAAGCTGGTCGATCCCCACCTCGGTGTTGCTGGTGGTGCCGCTTGGGGTGCTGGGCGCGGTGTTAGCCGTGTCGCTACGCGGGATGCCTAACGATGTGTTCTTCAAGGTCGGCCTGATCACCATCATCGGCCTGTCGGCGAAGAACGCGATCCTGATCATCGAGTTCGCCAAGGACCTGTATGACCAGGGCGAGGATTTGATCGACGCCACCTTGAAGGCGGCGCGGTTGCGCCTGCGACCGATCATCATGACCTCGATGGCGTTTATCCTCGGCGTGGTGCCATTGGCAATTGCCACCGGGGCCAGTTCGGCCAGCCAGCAGGCGATTGGTACCGGTGTGATTGGCGGGATGATCACAGCGACATTGGCGGTGGTGTTTGTGCCGGTGTTCTTCGTGGTGGTGATGAAGCTGGTGCGCAAGCGCCATAAAGCAAACTGATCAACGCCGCAGCCAAATGTGGGAGCTGGCTTGCCAACTCCCACAGGGTTATTGATTGCATTCATGATCAGGTACACCCGAATAAGCTATGGTGCTCACACATAGTTCTTTGTGAGCCACCATGCCCTTCCTCGCCCGCACCCACCCTCGCCTCTCATCCGCCGCCTTACTCGGCCTTGCCGTCGGCCTCCTGGTGCCGGCCGACACCCTCGCCAGTAAAATCCTGATCGGCTGGAACGCCGGGGTCTGGACCTACCTGATACTGATGCTGTGGCTGACCATTCGCGCCAAGGCCGAGGACGTCAAGCGCATCGCCGAAATCGAAGACGAGAACGCCGGCCTGGTGCTGTTCATGGTATGTATCGCCGCCATCGCCAGCTTGGCGACCATTACCTTCGAACTGGTCGGCAGCAAGGACCTGGCCACCTCCGAGCGCCTGCTGCACTACGGTTTCACCGGGCTGACGGTGATCGGCTCCTGGCTATTGATCGGGGTGATTTTCAGCGTGCACTACGCCAGGCTCTATTACACCTGGCCAGGCAAGGAGCCCGCCTTGCGTTTTGCCGAAGGCTTGCTCACGCCCAACTACTGGGATTTCCTGTACTTTTCCTTCACCATCGGCGTAGCGGTACAAACCTCGGATGTGGGCGTCGCCACCCGTAGCCTGCGCAAGGTGGTACTGGGGCAGTCGCTGATCGGTTTTTTGTTCAACACCGCCATTCTGGGCTTTTCGATCAACATCGCCGCCGGGTTGTTTGGCTAGACTGCACAAACCTTCTAGACGCCCACTGAGGCGTCGCCGCTAATAACCCTTCACTTTCCGCCTCGGTGTTGTATGCCTGCGCACAATTGGATCGACTTGTCCCAGGACGCCGACACCGGCATCGAGACCCTGCGCGCGCATTTCGAAGGCCATGCGTATGATCCCCATTGGCACGACAGCTACCTGGTGGGCGTCACCGAACAAGGCGTACAGCAATTCAACTGTCGGCGCATGCGCCATGACAGCGTGCCGGGGCAGGTATTCCTGCTGGAGCCAGGGGAGCTCCACGACGGCAATGCTCCGACGGTCGACGGCTTCACTTACCGCATGCTCTACCTCGACCCGCAGTGGCTGGAACGGGAAATCGCCAGTGTCTTCGAGGAAGCACCCGCCCATCATCAGCTGAGTTTCGCCCGCACCTTGGCCAGCGATCCACGCCTGGCCCTGGCCACCAGCCAGGCGTTTGAGAGTTTGCACCACGGCGAACTGCGGATCGTGCGGCAAAGCGCTCTGGATCAGTTATTGGAACGCCTCACAGGCCAGCTTTACTGGCGCATGCGCTACCGCGATGACCCGCGCTTGCCGCAGGTGGCCCACAAGGCACGGGACTACCTGCACGCCCACCTGCATCAGGACGTCGGCATGGATGAACTCGCCCTGACCTGCGGCGTCGACCGCTTTCGCCTGAGCCGCGC
This sequence comes from Pseudomonas sp. CCI1.1, assembly GCF_034348165.1. NCBI lineage: Bacteria > Pseudomonadati > Pseudomonadota > Gammaproteobacteria > Pseudomonadales > Pseudomonadaceae > Pseudomonas > Pseudomonas sp. CCI1.1. Next base: position 630,284 of record NZ_CP133780.1, on the reverse strand, counting down.
GTTCAAGAGTGCCTTCGGCCTGCCGCCCCACGCTTATCTGGTGCAACTGCGCCTGGCCCGTGCCCGGTATCTATTGGCCAAGGGCGATCAACCGGCAGACGTGGCGATGGCCCTGGGTTTCGCCGATCAAAGTCATTTGGGCCGCTGGTTCATGCGGGCTTATGGGCTGACACCGGCCGCGTACCGCAAGCGCTGCACAAATCTTCCAGACCGGTAACGCCCGGACTTGTGAAGATGGTCGCTCTGAGCCCGCCGGAGTCACCCGCCATGCTGTCCACCTTCGTGCCTTTCATGCTGTTCGCCTTTGTCGCCTCCATCACCCCCGGCCCGACCAATATCCTGGTGCTCAGCAACAGCGCCCGTTACGGTTTCAAGGCTGCGCTGCCAATCATCATTGGGGCTTGCGTGGGGGCATCGGGGATTGTGCTGCTGGTGGGTTGCGGTGTGGGTCAGTCATTGGTGCAACTGCCCAACGTGCAAACGGCGATGCAGTGGGCCGGTGTGGCTTGGCTGAGTTACCTGGCCTGGCAGATCTTCAGGGCGCCAGCCCAGGCCATCAATGCCGATGACACGCAAAAACCCTTGGGCCTGTTGGGCGCCGCGGCCCTGCAATTGATCAACCCCAAAACCTGGATGATGGCACTGGCGGTGGTCAGTGTGTTCGCTGGCCAGGGTGGGCAGCGCCAGGTGGTGTACCTGTCCCTGATGTTTTTCCTGATCGCCTTGCCCTGCCTCGGCGCCTGGGCTTTATTGGGTGCCGGGTCTAGCCGCCTGTTGCGCTCCCCCAGGACCGTAGGCGCATTCAACCGAGTCATGGCCTTGCTGCTGTTGGGCTCAGCCTGGCTGAGTGTGCTGATCTGAAGGCGAAAAAAAGGGGAAGCCTAAGCCTCCCCTGTTCGGGTGGATGGATGAATTAAAAGTCGTAACGCACGCCGAAGTTGACACCCCATGGCTGGTCGACGGTTTTACCACGTGTATGCTCGAGGTCCGCATGCAGCTTGACGTTCTGAGTCACCGACATCGCCACACCACCGGCCATTTCAATGCGCGAACCGAATACATCGTTGTTGAAGCGCTCGCCGTTTACCGTGACCTTATTGTTGTGGTTGAACTCGTGGGCCAACGCAGTACGCAAGTACGGTTGCAACACACCACCGCTGTCCAACTGGATATTCTTGCCCACCGTGACGCCAGCCTTGCCCACGACCGAGGCCGAACGGTCACCTTTGGCGTGCAGGCCATTGTCCAGGTCATAACTCTGGGCCTGGGTGATCGCAGCGTTGAGTTGTCCGTAGGGTTCTACGAAGTAGCCGTCATCCAGTTTGATATGCCGACCGACTTCCACCGAAGCCCCCACGGCGTTCTGGGTGTAGTTGCCCTTGGCTTTTTTGCCGTCGCTCATGCTCACGTTGACTTCGTTGTGCAAGCGGTTGAGCTTGACCACACCGTCGAAATACAGGCCGCTCTCGTCATCGAGCCACGTGGCATAACCGCCCAGGTAGTAGCTGTCGACTGTACCGCCACCGGAGCGGTTGAGGTCGATATCGGAGGTGCTGTGACCGGCCATCACACCGGCCACCCACTGCCCATCGCCGCCGTACAGCGGTGTGTCGATACCCAAGGTAAAGCCGCGCTGGTTCTGCGTGTAGCCGCCACCATCCTGATTGCCGCTGACCTCGTACTTGTTGCCGTAGCCGCGCATCCAGAAACCTTCGTTGTTGCCCTGGCTGAAGCGCAGCTCACCCATGCGGGTACGCAACAAAGTCATCTCGCCGTACAACACTGTGGGCGAGGTGTTGAACAACGCCATCACCGCTTTGGTGCTGTTGCTGGTGCCGCGCCGGTTAGGGTCCAGGTACCAATCGGTGTCTTCCTGCTTGAGCCCGTAACTGTAGGCACCTGCGTCAACCGTTCCGCCGACCAGGGCGAACTGTGCATCACCGCCCTCGGTGCTCACCACGCGAATCGGCTCGGCCGTGGCCAACTCCGACCCCGTGGCCGCCAGCAACAGGCTGTGGTTACCTTCGGCGATGCCATTAACGGCGAGCAAGTCGGTCTGGCCGCTGCCAAAGTCGGTATGCATCACGAACGTGCCTTCGCCCGACAGGCTGTCGACATCCAACCGGTAGAACTCATCAGGCCCACCAAAATGCACGCTGCCGCCCGCCATTTTCAGGTCACCGACTTCGCTGTCACCCACCAGCGCCCAGTGGGAGGCGTTGTTCACGCTTAACTCAGCTACGTTTTTCAACTGGCCGGTCAACCACGAGCCGTTGTTGAGCTGCAACTTCGCGGTGCTGCCCTCCTCGACCACGACGTCACCGAACAAGGTACTGCCGTCGACATTCATGTTGGCGAAGGAGCCACCGGTGACTTCGAGGATATTGCCGTTGCCGCCCTTGAGGGTCGCACCGTTGCGCACATCTATAGTTGCATTAGCCGGTGTACCCGCCTTTGAGCTTTCGACCAGAATGGCTGCGCCCGCTTTTCCTTCCACGTATGAGCCATCAAGGATCAATGCAGCTGGCACGTCGGGGCTGCGGTCCATATCCAGCCGCACGCCATTGAGCTCACCGGTGATGGAGCTATCGATCGCAATGGCTTGACCGAACAGATACAGACCCACGCCATTTTCGCCAGTGCCTGCAACGTCGGTTTGGTAGAGGGCCAACGCGCTGTTACCACCCACACTGACGCCACGCGTGGTGCCGGTGATGCTGCTGTTGAATACCGAGCCAATTGCCCCCTCGTCACTGCCGATCGGACGAGAAACGACCAGGCCAACGCCATTGCTGTGGGTAAGTGTGCTGTTCTTGAGCGACAGCGTCCCGCCACTCATGAACACTGCTGCCGGCTGTGTCGCCCGCGCAGTGATCTCGGCGCCATCAATATTCACGTTCGAATTGAATGCCGTGATGTCTTGAGTTTTGCTGCCCGGATTAACGGTCAAGTTGGCAGACTGGGCACGGATTTGTTTGGTAGTGGCCCCTTCCACGGTGAGACCCGAGCCGGGCCTGAGCTCGAAACTGTCAGGTGGAGGGCCAGGCCGAACTGTTTCATTCGGGCCCGTAACCACGCGGGCTTCGGCCACGCTTGACATAAGAACTGCTAATGAAACCGCGTTGGCCTTCAAGGCAAAACTCAACGGCTTGAGCTTAAAATTAAACATTGACGACATCGAAAACCCTCTGGGTTTGGCATTCCTATTGAAGAAATTGGCCGGTACCTAAGAGCGTGGAACCCTGCCAATCAAGCGGTGCCAAAGTTATCCAGAGTTGTTCCCTATTTATGTAGGATTAATCTTAATACCCCCGAATCAATCTCGATGCGCACGGTGAGAACAAATGAGTTGTCCCTCTATGAACCTTGGGAGCAGCGTGGCTGCTCCCAGGCTGTTTTCGCAACCACGTCAAGGCGCTGCGGGTACCGGCGTGCCGTCGCAGTAGGTGGGAGAGGCGCCGGTTTTGACCGAGCGTGCCCGATGCAAAGCGTCGCTCGATGTTAAAGGCCCTGTTGGCAGTTGGATGGTGTAGTTGATCCTTGCCGCCCCCCGGAGCCGTTGGCCTGAGTGTGTATGAATCGTCTTCATGAGGGTGGAGAAAGGCGCGTCTAGGGTCACCAGAAACCCCAGCGCGATCATGGAGGCGGTCAACGGAGGGGAGTCTTTGAACCCTACGGATGCAAGCACTGGGGTCGTGCCATCATTATCACTGTAGCCTTGCCAGTTCACCCGGACCACCATGGTCGGCTCAAACAAGTCCGACGGAGGAATACGAACAGTGATACGTCCGTCCATATTCAAAGGCCTGAAGGTAGTACAGTTGATCACGCCTGGAGCACCGCCAATTAAATCCAGGTCCTGGACCTCGGGCATGACAAGGGCCTGGACATTGGCCTGTACGTCCACCGAGGTCACCTCAGACTGCTGCCGATTCGTACCGAGGCCCGCGTCGATTGTGTAATGCACCTGTTTCATAGGCGGTGCATTACCGTGCTTGGCGATCAGCGCCCACGGAATCTGCAGCGGCGGGGTGACCGGGGCGCCGGCAACCCCGCCCGTTATCTGGCGAGTGGCGGCGAGTTCACCCTCGTACCACAGCCGGATGAAAAAATCCTCGGCGTCAGGGGTTGGGGCCTCATCCCACAACGTGATATGGGCATTGGCGGGCCGATTGGCGTGCTCCGGCAATAGCTCGTTGTCAGCGCCCTCCATGCCAGCGGCATTTACCCCCTTGATCACCACCGGATCCAGGTCGGTATTCGTGAGTTCCGGAGGATCGGTAGGAGTCGGCCCGACCACGTGCAAATTCAAATTGATGATCGTCGACGGCGCAGCAGGATACGTGACGGATCGACGGCGGATGACGTAAGTGACCGTCAACAGCTCGTCACCTGTCAACGCGCCATAGAGAATTTGCAAAATATGAAGTGGAACAACAATGGGCACTGGAAAGCTCGTACCGTTGCCCAATGCCGTACCCTCGATGGTTTCGGTACGGACGCTGGTCGACAGTATGACGTCAAAGACATCACCATCATTGCCCCGCTGCGGATGGTCATAAGCGGGAATTCTTACAATCATTCCCAGGTCAATGGAGGCGTCAATCCGGTCGAAGCGGTTATCTCCCGGAAACGCCCTGCCGATCAAGGGCTGCTTCAGATTAGCCGGTGCAGGTAGCAAGGCCACATCCAACCGCAAGGAGGAGGAAAGCTGGCTGGGATTGCCCGCGGCGTCCAGTAACTGATATCGAAGCGTGTTAAACGCGTCCGGTCCAGCCGAAACAACACCCTTGGGCAACGGGAACCTAAGGTCCGTCACCGGCCAATCCACCTCGGTAGAGGGAGGATCAGGAGCATATGGGGTATCGGAACCGCCGTAGAACGCCCTCAGCCTGTCACCCGGCGCACGCCCGTGGAGAACATAATCTGGAATTGAAAAAAACAACCGATCATTGGGAGCAGCTGGAAAATCGGCCTCGTCAATGGGCAGTGTCAAGCCTGCCGGTAGGGTAGGCGCTGGCGGAAGACTCGGAGATGATGCGTACGGTGCATCAGTATCGACAATCAAACGCATCTCGGTCGATTCGCTCAAGTTATCCGCACGTCTGATATACACCTCGTACTTGATATCCCAGTGACCTGGCGGACGCCTGCCTCGGGCGATATTTGCAGTTGCATAGGCTTGTGGCAGTGTTGCATCGAAATTAAAAGTGAACGTTAGGAACGGTTCTCCATACTCCGCATCATCTACCGGCTTTATAAACACTCTCACGATATCCTGATCGCCACCACTGTCGCTGTAGTCTTGCCATCGTGGCATTCGCAGTTCCAAATATTCGGACAACGCCTGTTCCCGAGAAAGCAATCCTGGAAAACCTGGAACAAAATCAACTTCTGGCGGATCCAACTGTGAGAAAACAACTGTCGACGGGCTAACAGCAGAGTTTAATCTGGCAAAATAATCACGCGTTTTTTTATTCATCATCGTTCTCCATTAGTGACAATATGGGCGACGAACAACTGCGAAAAATATTCGTTTAACCCTATTCGTTTAGTACAGCCATTTGCCGGCTAGAAGCACCTGTGCCCGCCGCTCATTTCAGACGCCCTGCCCCGATGTCATCAACTTTTCTTTATCAGGGTGGGCACGCCGTCACTTGAACACTGAATAATGTCGCCTGCCTGGCAGTAACCACCTGCGGGATAAGCCAGGTCAACTCTGAAGCGCCGCAGGATGGATTCGCCGATTTTGCGCCCACCACGCCACACCTCATACCACGCGACAGCAGTACTCTCCTGGCGCAGCGAATACACCACTGGATCGAAAGGCGTCACTGTAAAGTCCAACCCATTGACCAAGTCCGCCGGCGTATCAAATGTCTTGCCTTGAGTAAATCGACTGTCCTCCACCACGGGGTCATCCCAGCCGTTATTGTTATAGCCATGGGTAAAAAATCGAACTTCATCGTTCAAATCAAAATCGCCATGAGCGACAACTTTCCAACTCACGCCGACGAATATCTCTGGGGATGAGCAACAGGTGAGAAACGTACCCGTGCTACCCACCAGCGTGTGCTGAATAATCGGAGTAGGAAAGCTCAGCAGCGGCCCGGTATGAACATCGACTTCAGTATGTCGGGACTGTTGCTGGTTAATCCCATTATCGGTGGTGTAATGCACAGGCAACGAAGCGTTAATAGTGCCCTCCATCACCGCCCATGGAATAACACTGGAGAATACTAATTGGCCGGCGACTTCCCCGACTTGAACTGTCTTGGTAGCCACAGGCCCTATACCATTCCAAAAGAATCTCAATACCTGGCCTGGCTGTGGGTCGTCATAGAGAAACACCCGGGCACGGGCGCCTACATCCTTGTCGCGAAGGTCAACCAGATTGGCCTCATCTGACACCAGGCCACGTACTTCAGCCAACGGTAGATCGGGGTTTAGCAGTGCGGGCGCACCCGCATGGTCTTGCCCGGCAACCGTGAAATCCTGGCTGATACGACGCCGGTATGACGGGTAGATCGTCAGACCGCGGATGATTTCGTAACGTATCCGGATCTCTTCTGCCACCAGGACTGGGGATGGCCCCCGCATAGTGGCCCAGGGAACCGGTACCTGTGTTACGACGCCGTCGAACACCGGCACATCTGCGAGCGGCCGCTCGTCCCAAAAAGCCCGGGCGTGATCTCCGGCGGCCCAATTGATATAGGGGTCAATCAGCAGCACCACCGCGGCCCGGGCGTCGTCGCGCTTGATGATATTGTCATCGTAGGCCGGCGGCATGATAGTGGGTGCAGGCAGCGGTACATCTGGACCTGCTATCAGATCGAGTGAAAACGGTAAACCGGCACTACGCGTACTGAAATTCCCGGCCTCGTCGAACACTTGATAAAAGATATAGGCTGGGCCGTTATTCAGGCGACGAAACGCAGCCGCTGGCAACTCACAGACCAGCGGGTCTGAAACATCTACCAGTACATAGTCGCCGTCCGGCGCAGCAGCAGCTGGGTTCGGACTATTGGATAGCACCATTTCGATACGATCATTTCGCTCACGCCCCCGATAAGGCGGAATATTGAAGCGCACCGGGTCATTGCTCGCCAAATAGGCTTCATCAACACCTGTGACGGGTGGATTCACGAAGCTGAGTTGGTCATCAGGCCGGAGCAATTCCGGGGATTCCAAATCAATGGTCAACGTGACCTTTGGATCAAGCTCGCTGCGTTGTCCCTCGGAATCGATCACGCGATAAAACAGTTTCACAGTGCCTGAACGCTCTCTGAGCATGGCTAATGGCACGTGCATTGGCACAAACGCAGGCAGAGGTGGAGGAGGGGCATCGATAAGCTTCAGATCAGCCTGCCTTTCAATACCGTCTCGCTCCCAGAGAAGTTGCACCCGGTGGGGTGTATCCAATGGTTCAGGCGCCGGGAGCCACATAGGTATCCTGACCAACAGAGGCGCAAGAGTCAGTGAGACCGGTACGAGACCGTTTGGGTCAAGAGGATCGACACCTGGGATGTCCATCGGGTCTAGCGCAAGTACACCGCCACTGGTCGCTTCAGGAAGGTGACTCACTTTTGAGATGGACATGTTCTTTCCTCTTTTAATTTTAACGGCGGGTTCACAGAACCGTCCTCCCCCGTCAAGTTATGGAAAAGTAAACGCCAAACCGTCCTTTCTGGGTACTGTCAGATCTAACAGGTTGCGAGTGCCATTCGTCAGTTGTCTCGAGCTTGCCGCGTCTGAATGTCGAAGATTAACTTGACGGTTTCTTATACTTGGTGTTTTCTGAAACCGGTTTCAGCGTCTCTCCCAACTCCAATAAGAAAGGCTTTAGCGTGACTCCATTCTCCGCCGCCCAGCGCAGCCGCGTGACCATGCTCGACGTCGCCCAGCGCGCCGGAGTATCCAAAGCCAGCGTCTCGCGCTTTATCGGCGATGACCGCGCCCTGCTCTCCGATGCCATCGCCCTGCGCATCGAACAGGCCATCGACGAACTCGGTTATCGCCCCAACCAGATGGCCCGCGGTCTCAAACGTGGACGCACGCGCCTGATCGGTATGCTGGTGGCTGATATCCGCAACCCTTATTCCATCGCGGTGATGCACGGCGTCGAAACCGCCTGCCGCCAGCACGGCTACAGCCTGGTGGTGTGCAACACCGACCGCGATGACGAGCAGGAGCGCCAACATCTGGCCGCGCTGCGCTCGTACAACATCGAAGGCTTGATCGTGAACACCCTGGGCCATCACCTCGACCAACTGCTCGAACTGCAACGGGAAATGCCCCTGGTGCTGGTGGACCGCAAGGTCGAACCGCTGCACAGCGACCTGGTCGGCCTGGATAACCCGGCGGCGGTGCGCATGGCGGTGGAACACCTGGAGCAACAGGGTTACCGCGACGTGCTGCTGGTAAGCGAGACCACCGATGGCACCAGTTCACGTTTGGAGCGTCTGGAGAGTTTCAACACCGAAATTGCCAAGCGCCCGGCGTTGAAAGGTGCCGTGGTGGAACTGGACGGTGAACTGGAAAACCGTTTGCAAGCCTTTCTCGCCAAACCCGGCCCCAAGGCATTGTTTTGCGCCAACGGCGTGGCAGCACTGGCCTGCACCCGTGCACTCAAGGCCCAGGGTTGCGAGCTGTTCGGCGACGTGGGCTTGATCGCCCTGGATGACCTGGACTGGTACCCGCTGGTAGGTAGCGGCATCACCGCCCTCGCCCAACCGACGCAAGCAATTGGCGCCAGCGCCTTTGACTGTTTGCTCAAGCGCCTGCGCGGCGATACCGCCCCCACGCGCACCCTGGATTTTTTACCGGAGCTGATTATCCGTGGCTCGACACAATCCCCTGTGAGAGCGGGCTTGCTCGCGAACGCGATAGATCAGCCACTCTTGCGCTGACTGACACACCGCCTTCGCGAGCAAGCCCGCTCCCACATTTTGTTTTGCGTATAAAAATGAAACCGGTTTCAGAGGTAAACAACAATGCATAAATACCCCGTCTCCATCAGCCTTTCCAGCTACGGCGCCGACCTGGTTCGCCAGCAGGGCCAATTGAGTTTTGTCGCGCTGCTGAGCGCCGCTGGTGCCCAGCGCATTGAATGGCGCGAAGAATTGCTCACCACCGAGCAACCGGCCGAGCTGGCCCTGGCCGCTGCAGAACAAGGCCTGGAATCAGTATTTTCCTCGCCCTTGGAGCTGTGGGTCGCCGGCCGTGCCCAGCCCAATGCCGAGCTGGCCGCCACGCTGGACCGCGCCCAGGCCTTTGGCTCGGGCTGGCTGAAGGTCTCGCTCGGCTACTTCACCGACACAAACGACCTAGAAAGCCTGCACGCCCTGCTCAACCGCCACCCGGTCAAGCTGCTGGTGGAAAACGACCAGACCCTGCACGGTGGGCGCATTGAACCGATGCAACGGTTTTTCACTGAAGTCGAACGTCTCGGCGTGCCGGTGAAAATGACCTTCGACATCGGCAACTGGCAGTGGCAAGACCAATCCGCGCTCACCGCCGCGCGGTTGCTGGGTCGGCATGTGGATTACCTGCACTGCAAGGCCGTGGCCCGTCGCGCCGATGGCAGGCTCGTCGCCTTGCCGCCGGGCGCCACCGACGTGCATCTGTGGGAACAACTGCTCAAACACATGACTCAAGGTATTACCCGCGCGGTGGAATTTCCGTTGCAGGGCGATGACCTGATCGAGGTTACCGCACAACAGGTCGCGACCCTGGCCCGCCTTGGCCAACACCATGTGGAGAACGCCCATGTCTGAGATCGATATCCTCTCGTTTGGCGAAACCATGGCGATGTTTGTCGCCGAACAGACCGGCGACCTGGCCCAGGTCGGGCAGTTTCACAAACGCATTGCCGGCGCCGACAGCAACGTCGCTATCGGCCTGTCGCGCCTGGGGTTCAACGTGGCCTGGCTGAGCCGCGTGGGTAACGATTCCCTCGGACGTTTTGTGGTCGATACCCTGACCAAAGAGGGGCTCGATTGCCGCCATGTGGCCGTCGACCCCCTGCACCCTACCGGCTTTCAACTCAAATCCCGGGAAGAGGCGGGCGCAGATCCTCAAGTGGAGTACTTTCGCAGAGGCTCGGCGGCCAGCCACTTGTCCATCGAGGCCATCCACCCAACGCTGCTGCAAGCCCGCCATCTACACGCCACCGGCATTCCACCAGCACTGTCCGATGCCACTCGCGCACTGTCGTTCGAGCTGATGGCGCAAATGCGCAAGGCCGGGCGCAGCGTGTCGTTCGACCCGAACCTGCGCCCGTCCCTATGGGCCAGCCAGGCGCAGATGATCCGCGAGATCAATGCGCTTGCCGCTTTGGCCGACTGGGTCCTGCCGGGCCTGGGCGAAGGTCGCCTGCTCACTGGTTTTGACGACCCGCAAGACATCGCCGCGTTCTATCTCGACCAGGGCGCCGAAGCCGTGGCGATCAAACTCGGCTCGGAGGGCGCCTATTACCGCACTCATATGGACCAGGGTTTTGTCGCCGCCGTACCGGTAGCCAAGGTGGTGGATACCGTGGGTGCCGGCGATGGCTTTGCCGTGGGGATGATCAGCGCCCTGCTGGAAAACTCAAGCTTCCCCGAGGCGGTCCAGCGCGCTAACTGGATCGGCAGCCGCGCTGTGCAGAGCCGTGGCGACATGGAGGGTTTGCCGACCCGCGCCGAATTACCCACTCGATCCGTTGCGTAACCCATTACCTGTTGCCACAACTACAACAAGCTCAGGAGCAACCCCATGGAAACCGTGAAACTCGCCACCCGCCGTTGGTGGTACATCATGCCTATCGTGTTTATCACCTACAGCCTGGCCTATCTGGACCGCGCCAACTACGGCTTCGCCGCCGCCTCCGGGATGGCCGAGGACCTGATGATCACGCCGGGTATGTCCTCGCTGCTTGGCGCGCTGTTTTTCCTCGGCTACTTTTTCTTTCAGGTGCCGGGGGCGATCTATGCGCAAAAGCGCAGCGTCAAGAAACTGATCTTCGTCAGCCTGATCCTGTGGGGCGGCCTGGCGACGCTGACCGGCGTGGTGTCCAACGCCTACATGCTGATCGTCATCCGCTTCATGCTTGGGGTGGTCGAGGCGGCCGTGATGCCGGCCATGCTGGTGTACCTGTGCCACTGGTTCACCCGTGCCGAACGCTCGCGGGCCAACACTTTCCTGATCCTTGGCAACCCGGTGACCATGCTGTGGATGTCGGTGGTGTCGGGCTACCTGGTGCAGCATTTCAGCTGGCGCTGGATGTTCATCATCGAGGGCCTGCCGGCGGTGTTGTGGGCGTTTATCTGGTGGAAGTTGGCCGATGAGCGTCCCAAGGATGCCCAGTGGCTGAGCGATGCCGAAAAGCACAGCCTGGAAACCGCCCTGGCCGCCGAGCAGGTGGGGATCAAGGCCGTGAAGAACTACGCCGAGGCGTTCCGTTCGCCCAAGGTGATCATCCTCGCCCTGCAGTTCTTTTGCTGGAGCATTGGCGTGTATGGCTTCGTGCTGTGGCTGCCATCGATCCTCAAGGCCGGCTTGCAGATGGACATGGTCGAAGCCGGCTGGCTCTCGGCCCTGCCCTACCTGGCGGCGGTGATTGGCATGCTCGTGGTGTCCTGGGGTTCGGACAAGCTGCAGAAACGTAAGCGTTTTGTCTGGCCGCCGCTATTGATTGCGTCGATTGCTTTCTACGCGTCCTACGTGCTGGGCGCCGAACACTTCTGGTGGTCCTACACCCTGCTGGTGATCGCCGGGGCCTGCATGTATGCACCCTACGGCCCGTTTTTCGCCATCGTCCCGGAAATCCTGCCGGCCAACGTCGCCGGTGGCGCCATGGCACTGATCAACAGCATGGGCGCCTTGGGCTCGTTCGGTGGCTCGTATCTGGTGGGTTACCTCAACAGCAGCACCGGCTCGCCCGGCGCTTCGTACCTGCTGATGAGCGGCGCGCTGCTGCTTTCGGTGGTGCTGACGATTTTCCTCAAGCCCGGCGCCAGTGACCGCTCGCCGGCGCCAACCCTGGAGTTGAAGGTAAAGACCTCATGAAAAAGTCCGTTGTGTTGTACAAGAAACTGTCCGCGCCGCTGATGGCCCGCCTGCATGAGCAGGCCGAGGTCACGCTGATTGATGCACTGGATGAGACCGGCCTGGCCAAACTGCGCGATGCACTGCCCACTGCCCACGGCCTGTTGGGTGCAAGCCTGCGCCTGGACGCCCGATTGCTCGACCTGGCACCCAAGCTGGAAGCAGTAGCCAGCGTCTCGGTGGGCGTCGACAACTACGATATCGATTACCTGACCCAACGCGGCATCCTGCTCAGCAACACCCCGGATGTGCTCACCGAAACCACCGCCGACACCGGCTTTGCGCTGATCCTGGCTACCGCCCGGCGCGTGGTGGAACTGGCCGACATGGTACGCGCCGGGCAATGGAACAAAAACATCGGCCCGGCGCATTTTGGCAGTGATGTACATGGCAAGACCCTCGGCATCATCGGCATGGGCCGCATCGGCGAAGCCCTGGCCCAGCGCGGGCATTTTGGCTTCGGCATGCCGGTGATCTACCACAGCCATTCGCCCAAGCCGGCGGTTGAAGCGCGCTTTGGCGCGCAGTACCGAAGCCTCAAGGACTTGCTCAAAGAAGCGAATTTTGTCTGCCTGACGTTGCCGTTGACCGCTGAGACCGAGAAGTTGATTGGCGCCGAGGAGTTTGCGCTGATGGGGCCAGAGACGATCTTTATCAATATCTCCCGAGGCAAGGTGGTGGATGAGGCAGCACTGGTGCAAGCATTGCAGCAACGCACTATCCGCGCGGCGGGGTTGGACGTGTTTGAGAAGGAGCCGCTGGATCACGCGTCGCCGTTGTTGCGGTTGAACAATGTGGTGGCTACGCCGCATATCGGCTCGGCCACCCATGAGACGCGGGAGGCGATGGCCAAGTGTGCGGTGGATAATCTGTTGGCGGCACTGGCTGGCGAAAAGCCGGTAAACCTGGTGAATCCAGGGGCATGGCGGCACTGACACAACACAAGAGCAAAGGTGGAAGCTGGCTTGCCTGCGATAGCCATAGGTATCTACACAACTCTGAAGCGATCGACGGTAACCACGATGCTAAGCGAGCCGCTCTTGATCTTGATCTGGCTTTTGATCTGAAGCGCCCCGTCAAACCACGCTGGCCGAACGCAGGCTTGAAGTCGTGGGCAACCCGGCAGGACGCCGGGTTAGCCGCCCCGCGCCATGGATGGCGCGTGGCGGCGGCCCACGAATTCAAGCCTGCGTTCGGGCACACCGAGCCTAGGCGAGGTGCCGAGTGGTGGGGCGAAGGCCTTTTGGTTACTTTTGGGCCTTTCCAAAAGTGACCCGCTGTAAGAGCCAGCCCTTTCAAGGTCTTCTGTAAAATCCCCTGAAATTCATTCAGGGGGTACCTAAACGATGTGGGCGGAAGTTCTAGCGCGTTTCGAAAAAAAAGCACCTGCCAGTGTCATGGCCAAACTGGCGCTGCAGCAGGCTATTGCCCCCGAGTGGATTGATCAGGTTTTCGAAGAACACCGGCAACGGCAGTATTCTCGTGAGCTATTGTTCTCGACCATCATCAAGCTAATGTCCCTTGTTTCATTGGGCTTGAAGCCATCTCTGCACGCCGCCGCGCGACAACTGGAGGACCTTCCGGTCAGCCTGGCGGCTCTCTACGACAAGATCAGTCGTACCGAGCCTGCTCTGTTGCGCGCCCTGATTACGGGCTGTGCACAGCGCCTGGCTCCAACCATCCGGGAGCTGGGCTGCACGGCGATGCTGCCGGGTTGGCAGGTTCGGGTAGTGGACGGTAATCACCTGGCATCCACTGAAAAACGTCTGGGAGCTTTACGCAACGAGCGCGGCGCCGCTCGTCCCGGTTTTTCGGTTGTTGCATACGATCCCGATCTGGATCAGGTCGTCGACCTTCAGGCGTGTGAGGATGCCTACGCAAGCGAGCGCGTTTGTGTGCTGCCTTTATTGGCCAATGCCGAGCCAGGCCAAGTGTGGCTGGCTGACCGGCTTTATTGCACGCTCCCGGTTATGGAGGCTTGTGAGCAAGTCCAAACTTGCTTTGTCATTCGTCAGCAAGCCAAGCATCCACGCTTGATTCAAGAGGGTGAGTGGCAAGAGCCAGTACCTGTGGAAACTGGCACTGTGCGTGAGCAGATCATCCAGGTCAAAGGCGGTTACCAATGTCGGCGTGTCGAACTGACGCTTCATTCGCCAACGGACTCCGGCGACAGCAGCTTGATGTTCTGGAGCAACCTGCCTGAGAGCGTCAGTGCGCAACAGATCGCCGAACTGTATCGCCGCCGCTGGAGCATTGAAGGTATGTTCCAGCGACTGGAAGCGATCCTGGAAAGTGAGATCGAAACCCTTGGCAGCCCAAAGGCTGCCTTACTGGGGTTTGCAACGGCGGTATTGGCTTACAACGTCCTGGCTGTTCTCAAACGCAGTGTTGAACAAGCTCATCGGGATACCCAGCCTGAAGGATGGGAAGCCTCGATTTACCATTTAGCGGTTCAGGTCAGGAGTGGATATGAGGGAATGCAGATTGCGCTGCCCTCGGAACATTTTCCTGTCATTCCGTTGGAAAAACTGGCTCAGCACTTATTGGCGCTTGCCAGAAATATCCAACCTAAACAAGTTGCGAAAAGCCCCCGTGGCCCCAAGGTACCCAAGCCCAAAACATGGGTTAAAGGCACCGCGGTGAATGCGCATGTTTCAACGGACCGGATAATCAAGGCTGCCAAGACGAAAAGACCTTGAAAGGGCTGGCTGTAAGAGCGGAACCATAGGTGGCCGTTACCGCAGGAACGGATATGTACGCGGTCAGATCCAACATCCTGGTCGGCTGTAAGGCCGCCATCGCAGGCAAGCCAGCTCCCACATTTGGATTGCGGCGCGTCAGTTAGATCAGCGTCGGCTGTCAGTCCGTCACGGGAGCAAGCGCCCTCGCCACAGGTCAGCACCGGCCCAAGTTGTGTAGATCCCTATGCTGCGATAGCGGTAAGCCAACCCATGATGTGCTGACTGTAAGATTGCTATCGCAGGCAAGCCAGCTCCCACAGGGTTTTGTGGCGGCTGTTAGACGACGAACCTGGCCACCATCCCATTCAAATCCACCGCCAACCTCGACAGCTCATGGCTGGCCGCGCTGGTCTGGTTGGCGCCCGCCGCCGACTGGGTGGCCAAGTCACGGATGTTGACCAGGTTGCGGTCCACCTCGCGGGAGACCTGGGCCTGTTCTTCCGACGCGCTGGCAATCACCAGGTTGCGTTCGTTGATCAGGCTGATAGACGCCGTGATCTGCTCCAGTGAGGCGCCGGCTGCGCGTGCCATTTCCAGGGTGGTCTGGCTGCGCTGGTTGCTCTGTTGCATGGACTGCACCGCCTCACCGGTACCGTTCTGGATGCCGGCGACCATTTTCTCGATTTCCTGGGTCGACTGCGCGGTGCGATGGGCCAGGGCGCGCACTTCATCGGCGACCACCGCAAAGCCACGTCCGGCCTCGCCGGCACGGGCGGCTTCAATCGCCGCGTTGAGCGCCAGCAGGTTGGTTTGCTCGGCAATCGCACGGATCACATCCAGCACCTTGCCGATATCCCGGCCCTGAGCGGCCAGGCCTTCAATCATCGCGGAGGTATTCTGTACGTCCTGGGTCATGGTCTGGATCGCGCCGACGGTTTCCATTACCCGATCACGGCCTTCCCGCGCGGCCTGGTTGGACTGCCCGGACGCCTCGGAGGTGGAAACCGCGTTACGCGCCACCTCCTCCACTGCCGCCGTCATCTCATTGACGGCCGTGGCGGCCTGGTCAATTTCATTGTTCTGCTGTTGCAGGCCACGGGAGGCTTCCTCGGTGACCGCGCTCAACTCTTCCGCCGCCGAAGCGAGCTGCGTGGCCGAACCGGCGATGTGCTGGATGGTCTGGCGCAGGCTGGCTTGCATGGTCGACAGCGCACTGAGCAACCGTGCCGGTTCGTCCTTGCCATCGTCCTCGATGGTTTTGCTCAGGTTGCCGGCGGCAATGGTTTCAGCCACTTCCACAGCCTTGCGCAACGGGGTCACGATACTGCGGGTCAGCAACCAGGCCAGCAGCACGGTGAGCAATGCCGCCACCACGGAGACTGCCACCACACCGGTGATCGCGCCTTCGTAGCTTTGCCCGGCATCCTCGTCGGCCTGCTTGGCGTCGGCCGCATTGATGGCAATCAGCTTGTTCAGTTGCTCGCCCATCTGGTCAGTGCCGTCCTTGATACGGCTGTTGATCAGGGCGCGCATCTCATCGACCTTGCCCTGTTTGGACAATGCCACCATCTCGGCCTGGGCCTTGAGGTAATTGTCCAGGGTCACGCCAAAGGTCTTGTACAGCGCTGCCTCCTCCGGGCCGGCAGGCAGCGTGGCGTATTTGGCCTGGGCGGTCTTGACCTTGTCAGCCAACACACCGATGCGGGTCTCGGCTTCCTGCAAGGCGGCAGGCTCGCGGTTGACCAGCACACGAAACGACAGAATGCGCATGCGCAGCACGTTTTCGGTGATGGTGCCCAGGTGGGTCATGCTGGGCAGTTGGTTGGCGCTCATGTCCTGGGAGGATTGGCGCATTTGCGTCATGCGGTTGACCGCAAACACGCCCAGCAGCACCACCAGAACCGCAATGAAGGCAAAACCGATAAACGCGCGAGGGGCAATATTCAGGTGACGGAGGGACATAGGGCTGCTCTCAGAAGTAGTGTTTGCGAGCGTCCTTGCCGCGAAACGATCCGTCAGCGTCAACGCGCTGCCCAGACCTTGGTCACCACTGTTGTCGTTGTAGTGTGGGCCTATGCTTGATATCGGCTGGGCCACGGCTTTAGCGCAGGGTTTTTATAAATATTTTTTTACACTTCAGGCGCCTGGCACTTTCTGGCATCCTGCGCCTCCATTTTCTGACCCGAGCCATCATTTTGTCTGACGCTCAAGCCCCCCGCCCGCGCTATAAATCCGACCTCATGTACGGCCTCGAAGATCGCCCGCACTTCACCGCCGCGATTTTTGCCGCGTTGCAGCATGTGTTGGCGAGTTTTGTCGGAATCATCACGCCCACCCTGATCGTCGGCGGCGTACTCGGGCTGGAAAGCGAAGTGCCGTACCTGGTGAGCATGGCGCTGTTTGTCTCGGGGCTCGGCACCTTTGTGCAGGCGCGCACCTTCGGGCCGGTGGGTTCGGGGCTGTTGTGCCTGCAAGGCACCAGTTTTTCTTTTATCAGTGTGATTTTGAGCGCCGGGTTTATGGTCAAGGCCCGGGGCGGCGGCACCGATGAGATCCTCTCGACGATCTTTGGCATCTGCTTTTTCGCGGCGTTTATCGAAGTGGTGCTCAGCCAATTCATCGGCAAACTGCGCAAACTGATCACCCCGGTGGTCACCGGCACCATCATTACCTTGATGGGCTTGTCACTGATCAAGGTGGCAGTCACCGACATGGCTGGCGGCTATGGCGCCAGCGATCTGGGCGCGGCGGGCAACATGGGCCTGGCGGCGTTGGTGCTGCTGACCATCGTGGTACTCAACCGCTTCAACAACCCGTTTCTGCGCCTGGGTTCGATCGTGATCGGTTTGACCCTGGGCTTTGTAGTAGCGTGGCTGCTGGGCCGCGTCGACATGGCCGCCCTGCCCCAAGTACCGCTGATCAGCGTGCCCGTGCCGTTCAAATATGGTTTCTCGTTCGACTGGGTGGCGTTTATCCCGGTGGCGGTGATCTTCCTGATTTCGCCCCTGGAAGCCGCCGGTGACCTGACCGCCAACTCGATGATTTCCCAGCAACCGGTCAAGGGCCCGCTGTACATCAAGCGCATCAAGTCCGGCCTGCTGGCCGACGGCCTCAACTCGGCGATGGCCGCCACGTTCAACAGCCTGCCGATGGTGACCTTTGCCCAGAACAACGGCGTGATCCAATTGACCGGCGTGGCCAGCCGCTACGTGGCGTACTTCATTGCTGGCCTGCTGGTGCTGCTGGGGCTGTTTCCGATGATCGGCGCGGTACTGCAACTGATGCCCAAGCCCGTATTGGGTGGCGCGACTCTGATCATGTTCGGCACCGTGGCCGTGGCCGGCATCAAGATCCTCGCTGAAGCGGGCCTGCATCGACGTAATGTGCTGATCGTGGCGATTTCCCTAGGCATGGGCCTGGGCGTCGCCGCCGTGCCGGAAGTGCTGCGCGAGCTGCCCAAGGCGCTGCACAACATCTTCGAATCGCCGATCACCGTGGGCGCATTCTGTGCAATCCTGCTGAACATTTTCCTGCCCGAAGAGTTCATAGAGCTGGAAGAAGATGAATTCGAGCCGGAGTCCTCTACCCTCAAGGTCATGCAGGACCCGGACGTTACCCAAAAGTAGGAGCATTTCTTTATGCGCAAGCTCATGGTTGTATCGCTGTTGCTGCTGACCTTGAGCGCCTGCGCACTGTTCCCCAACCGCGACCCGGTGAACATCAATGTGGTGGGCATCGAGCCGCTGCAAAGCCAGGACCTGGAAGTGCGCTTTGCGGTGAAGCTGCGGGTGCAAAACCCCAATGAAGCGGCAATCGACTACAACGGCGTGGCGCTGGATCTGGAGGTCAATGGCCGGCCACTCGCTTCTGGCGTCAGCGATCAGGCTGGGAGCATCCCACGCTTTTCTGAAACCGTACTGATGGTGCCGGTCAGCGTTTCGGCGTTTTCGGTGTTGCGCCAGACCCTGGGCCTTAGCCAGACCCAAAGCCTGAACAACCTGCCCTACGTGCTGCGCGGAAAATTGGCGGGTGGCCTGTTTGGCACCATGCGTTTTGTGGAGCGTGGCACCCTGGACTTACCGAACACTGCCACCTGGTAAGTGGCTGAAAACCACATGTGGGAGCTGACTTGCCTGCTCCCACAGGTTGATTGCGTTCAGTCAGTGATATAGCGAACGCCTGGCTTGGCGCGCTCGTCGACCACCAATTCAAAAATATCCGGCCGGGCGTAATGCCCCACTACGTCGTAGTCGTAGCGGGCCCGCACCAACTGATCAGTATCGATCTGCGCCGTCAACAAACCCGCTTCGCCCACCAACGGCCCCGCCAGAATATCGCCCATGGGTCCAACGATCACGCTGCCGCCGGCAATCAACGGACGGTCCACCGGCCAGTTGGCAACCTCCACACCCAAGGCTTCAGGCGATGCCTGCACCTGGCAGGCGCTGACCACAAAGCAACGCCCTTCATGGGCAATATGGCGCATGCTCACCTGCCACATGTCGCGCTCGTCCACGGTGGGTGCACACCACACCTGGACGCCCTTGGCGTACATCGCGGTGCGCAGCAACGGCATCATGTTTTCCCAGCACACCGCGCCGCCGATACGCCCAACCGCGGTGTCAATCACCGGCAGGGTCGAGCCGTCGCCCTTGCCCCAGATCAGCCGCTCGGTGCCGGTCGGCATCAGCTTGCGATGCTTGGCCACCAGGCCGCCCGAGGGTTCGAAATACAACACGCTGCAATACAGCGTACTGCCACTGCGTTCAATCACGCCCAGCACCAGGCTGGCACCGGTACGCGCCGACATCCCGGCCAGCGCCTCGGTTTCTGGCCCCGGTACGTCGATGGCGTTGGCAAAATACCGCGCAAAGGCTTCCCGGCCCTCGGGCAGGCGATAGCCCAACTGCGTGCCAAAGCTTTCGCCCTTGGGATAGCCGCCCAGCAACGCCTCGGGCATGACCACCAAGTGCGCGCCACTGCGCTGGATTTGATCCTCATAGGCCAGGATCTGCGCCAGGGTGTCAGCCTTGCCGCCAGGCAAGGCGCCGATTTGCAGGGCTGCGACAGTCGATACGGGCATCAGGCTTACTCCGATAGATAGGGGTTGCCCATTCTCTGGCCAGACTCGATCATGAATAAAGCCCACCTCAGTGCTAAATGATATGAGCCAAATGAATATCGCCCAGGTTGACCTCAACCTGCTCAAAACCTTCGAAGCCCTGCACGACGAGTCCAGTGCCAGCCGTGCGGCGCTGCGACTGGGTGTGACGCAGTCGGCGATCAGCGCGGGCCTACGGCGCTTGCGTGAGCTGTACGGCGACCCTTTGTTCGTGCGCACCGGACGCGGCCTGGCGCCCACATTGCGAGCCAATCAGTTGAAACCGGTGATCAGTGAGGCATTGGATCGCTGCCGCCAGAGCCTGGCGATGATCAGCCCGCAAAACCCGCACTACGAGGGCCGCTCGGTGGTGCTGGGGCTGTCGGATGACTTCGAGATTGCTTATGGCCGAAGCCTGATGGAGGCCATCGCACTGCGCCTGCCCAAACTACGGGTGATCTTTCGCCAGACCTACAGCCAGATCGTCGCCGCCGCCCTGCTCGACCGCACGCTGGACCTGGCCATTACCGCCGGCGGTTTTACCGAGCGCAGGCTGAGCCGACAGGTGCTGGGGGAAGGTGACTATCGTTGCCTGGTAGACCCCCATAGCCTGGCGCCGGGCCAGGAGGCTATCGACCTGCAGGGGTTTGTCACACGGGAACATGTATTGGTGTCGTCAGGCGGGTTTATCGGCATTACCGATGAAGGTTTGGCCGCCCACGGGCTGCGCCGCCACGTGTGTGCGTCCACCAGCCACTTTGCCGCGCTGCCGTATCTGCTCCAAGGCAGCACCGCCGTGGCAACCATTCCCGGGCATGCAGCCCACGCCATTGCGCAAATGACCGGCCTGCGCGTGCTGCCCTGCCCGCTGGCGCTACCGCATTACCCGGTGGAGTTGGGCTGGCGCACCCAGGCTCAGTTGGACCCGCTGTTGCTCAAGGTACGCGAAGCGATTGTGGCGTGCTTTACTTCGCCGCCGCCATCAGCTTGTTGACTTCACTGCGCACCATGTTGGAAAACTCCGGCGGCGACATGCCGTCGAGTTCGGCACGCACCCATTCGGCCCACTTGCCCTTGCGCTTGGCGCGCTCACCGAACAAGCGCGCGGCTTCGCCCTTGGCCTTGCCCAGGTTGGTTTGCCACAGGTCGTAGAGGCGCGACTTTTCATCTTCCAGCTCGGCGCGTTCGGCGAGGGTCTTGTTGGCGAGATTGAAGCTCATGTTGAATTACCTGCTGCACAAATAGGTGACATCTTACACTGTAGGCCCAAAGTTCCCGATCCGGATTTTGCCTCGGATGAGCGCATGGGGAAAAAAACTGCAACTTTTGCCTCCCCCCGATACTCCATTGTTCACTGCCACATCCACCTGCAAGGAGTCACTCAATGGCCCGCAAAACCGCCGCCCAAGCTGTCGAAGATCAAATCAAGGACCAAGCGTTCAGCGAACTGAGCGCGTTGATCGAAGAGTCGGACAAACTGCTCAAAAGCAGCGCATCCCTGGTGGGCGAGGAAGGTGAAACCCTGCGCGAGCAGGTTGCCATCAAACTCAAGCAAGCCCTGGAATCGGTGTCCAATGTGCGTGAACGCAGCAAGCCGGTCGTGGATGCCACCGAGACTTACATCGGCGGGCACCCATGGCAGACCGTGGCCATTTCCGCAGGCTTTGGCCTGGTGGTCGGCCTGTTGCTGGGTCGCCGTAACTGATCCATTCAGGCTGCGCCCCCCGCGCAGCCTGTTTCACCCCGCCGCCAACGCCCTCAACTCGCGCAACGCCTGCGCGTCCAGTTCGATCCCGGTTTCCTGCGACTTCGCCCGCGTACGATGGCGTCGGTCCCCCGGCAATCGACGCAACCCCGCCGCATGCATCTGCCGCACCAGCTCCTGGCTGCGTTGGGCGAAGCTTTGCCCAGCGGTTTTACTCGGGTCGATCACGATCAGAAGCTGGCCTGTCCACGGCGTGCGCGCGCCTGGGTGGTCCGTCCAATCGAATTCAAAAGAGAAGTTGCCGCCCGTCAACGCTGCCGCCAGCAACTCCACCATCATCGACAGTGCCGAACCCTTGTGCCCGCCAAATGGCAACAGTGCGCCGCCTTCCAGAATGGCTTTAGGGTCCTGGGTCGGCTGCCCGAGGCTATCGACGCCCATGCCCGGTGGCAACCGCTCGCCTTTGCGCGCGGCGATTTGCACGTCGCCATGGGCGATGGCGCTGGTGGCCAGGTCAAACACAATCGGCGCACCGTCGGCCCGGGGCGCCGCAAACGCGATGGGGTTGGTGCCGAACAACGGACGATCCGCGCCGTGGGGCACCACGCAGGTCATGCTGTTGACCACGCTGAGTGCCACCAGCCCCTCCTCGGCAAACGGCTCGACGTCCGGCCACAGGGCAGCAAAGTGATGGGAGTTATGGATTGCCAGCAACGCGATGCCGGCGCTGCGTGCCTTCTCCACCAGCAACGGGCGCGCCGCCGCCAGGGCCGGCTGGGCAAAACCATTGCCCGCATCGACGCGCACAAAGCCTGAGGCCACATCGGTCACGCTGGGGACGGCGGTGCCGTTGACCCATCCACTGGCCAGCGTCGAAAGGTAACCGGGGATGCGAAAAATACCGTGACTGTGGGCACCGTCACGCTCGGCACTTGCGCAGTTGTGCGCAAGAATCGCAGCAACCTGCGCCGATGTGCCGTGCCGAACGAACACCTGATGAAGTAACTCCTCCAGTTCAGCGAAGCGGATCGAGGCACAAGCGGTGGCAACTGTCGGGGACTGCGCAGACATTTGAAGCTCCGTTTTTATGATTGGAAGGGGCAACGAATGGGACATCCAGACCCTCGATTAAACACCACGCACGCTCTGCGTTGTCAACGTGCGCAGCGCTGAATATTTACCGCCTTGCGCCACGGACGCCTGCCTACCCTGTGCTTTTCCTGGCACGCCGGAGACAGGCTGTGGTTCGCTTAACGCCCCCGTATTTCTTCCCTGAGTTTCTCAAACCCCAAGGCAAAGCCTCGCCCACCGCTCGTGAACGTACGCTGGGGCTCACCGCCAAAGACCTTGATTGGCTGTACAACCTTTACCTGGCTACCGACGAGTCTCGGCAGGACACAAGCCGGCATGATCACCCCATGCGTGTTGAAAAGGTCCTGATCAACATTTCCGGCAAGCCCCCCATTCCCCTTGCCGGCGCGTTCGCGATCAGCCCGACACCCGACGCCGCCAAGGCATTGCTCTACACCCCGGATAACGGCATACAGGTCTATGACAGCCACGCTGCTCTGCTGAGCGAATTGATCGAGCAATTGGAAGACCCACTGCAGAGCGCCCCTTTGCTGAGCTACCTGTCGATGGACCAACGCAATGCGCTGGGCGCTGACACGCCCATGGTGTTGACCACTCAGCTCATCGAAGGTGAAGTCATGACGGAGCAGGCACGCATGCTCCAGGCCTGCCAGCTGGATAACGTCAAGGCCATGCTCGACCACCTGCAAAAAACCCCGACCTTGCCTGACATGCTCGACACGCTGCTGAGCGTCATGGCCCGCCCCCATTTCAAACACCTGGATCAACGGGACACACGGGTCAATGTCTTAACCCGCGAAGCTGAGCAAGCAACGCCACGCTGGGTCAACTCGCAGACCTTGAGCGAAGCGCTGCTGCAATTTTATGTGCGTCACAGGTGGCCCAAAGGGCAGATACGCGAATACTCGAACCCAAAACATGACACCACTGGTTTCAATGCCTCCGAACGGGAAGAAGATCACCGGCGTTGGGAGGCCTTGATCGAACAAAGCTCCAGTACTTTCTCGAAGCTGTTGGAAAGCCTGTTGCAGACCTACTGGAATGAAGATATCGACAGCGGCACCTCGCGCGTGGATTTTTTTGCTCAAGGCGTGGCGCAGAAGTTTCGCCTCGATGTGTTGCTCAAGCGCCAGGGCGAGATTATTACCGCCGAGGAAAGCCACGCACTTCAGGCCCTGTTCCTCAGCGACCAAAGCGCCCGCAGCGCCCATGCCGAAAACCTCAGCGTGGAAAAGGTGCGCCTTTATGCCCCTCATCAACATTACGTTGAACCAGCGAGCACCTTGATGATCACCGAGCACCACGCGTACCTCTACACCCAATCGCGCGGGTTACAGGTGCTGGAAAACCTCGACGACCTCAAAGACCGGTTACTGAGCATGCTCAAGGCCGAAGGCTACGAGGACGAATGGCTCAACTTCCTCTCATTGGATGAGCGCGACACGCTGCTCGGCCTGGACCCGATCACCATCGCGGCAAGGCCGATACCCGGCAATGTGTTCGTGACCTTGGTACAAGACATTGCGCGCAAGCAAACGGACAACCTTAACCACGCCCTGGAAATCTACCGGCGCAGCGATGGCCAAGTGGACCTCACAGCCCTGCTCGACAGTGCCCTGGACGTACGTGCCTTGCTGGACAATCAACTGGCCACACTAGAGACCAACGGGCGCTGGACCTTGCATCCGGTCACCCGTGGTAATGGCCGCCCTACGACCGTCAAGGCCGAGCGCGCCCGGCTGCAGCTTCAGAACCTGCGGGCGATTGAGCGTGCGCTGGCGATGGAGCGCGCGCACCACCCGACCTTACGTAGCATCGTCGCTGACACGCTCAACGCTGAACTGCAACTGCAGCAACAGTCAGCCAAAGCCGAAGAGGTGTTTATCAATACCTACGCCACGCGTGCCCAGGAGCGTGAAGAGCGTGCGACAGTGCAGTCATTGAGCATGCTTGAGCACTTCATTGAACGCCTGGCCCAAGAGGCGCCTGCGGTGCCCTTCTCGTCCAGGACGAAGTTCTATACGCGGGGCGAAGGCAATGTCTTCGTGCAATTGCCAAGCATGACGCTCAAGACGTTCAACACCGTCATCGAGCGCGTCCTGCTGCTGTTTTCCAAGCACGCCATGCGCCAGCAACCCCATGAGTTTCTGGTCAAGACTCACGCCAAACACGCCCACTCGATGCTGGTGGGGTTACGCAGCGAAGCCGAGCTGAGGTCGCTGGATAAAACCCTGGCGCCCACAAGCCAGGCCATTCTCGACACGCTACTTCAGCCCGACAGTCTGTCGCGCTTGACACGCCATGGCCTTAACGGTTTTTTGCCGGATGCCTATGGGTTGACGTTGGACTTGAACGCCGTCGATACGCCACAACCGCTGGCCAATACGTTCGTGATTACTGAGCGCGGCGGTATCGACCCGCAGCGCTCGGGCCAGGCGCTGCTCTGGACCCCGCGCCTGGGCTACGAAGTCTTTGCCTCGATCAACGCCCTGCGCGATGAAATCACCCAGCGCCTGGCGCACCCGATCAACAGCTTGAGCCTGCTGGAAAATCTGCCGTTCAGCTTGCGCGAGCCCCATCAGGCATTTCGCCAGGGCCCGCTGCAACGTATTGATCAGGACATGTTGAATGACCGAGTAGACAGCTACAACGACGCGGTCATGGAAGGCGTGGATCACCTGCAATCCATGGGCCTGCGCGCCCGTGCCTTGCAGGATCGGTTGGACGCCGTCATCGAACAGCCTCCGCCCACCAACCTTGGCAGGGCAATCACACTGGCCGATGCCATGGTCAACCAGCAGGCACTGCCGGTGTGGCTGGGTATGGCGCCGGCCCAGGACCAAATCCACCAGGCTGAACTTCTGGAGCAGTACTGCAACAACGCCGACGAGGAACATGACTACCTGCATGACATCCAACCCCTGCGTGCTTATGCCTTCACCACGCTGATGACGCTGCTTGAGGCGCGCTTTCCCGGCCAGGCGCTCAACCCCGATCACATCCTGATCCCCACCGATGCAGTGCTCGATGTGAATGTCGACAACCTGACCGACTTTGCGTTGCGGCACTGGCCAAATCTGACGGTTCAACACATCCGCCCACGTTCACGCACGGCAAAGCCATTACCGCAAGCCCTGGACGCAAGTGCCGTAATACAAATGGTGCGACAGCTGGATCTCAAAAGCGCTTATCAGCAACAGGTGCGAAGCCACCTTGAGGCGCAAACCGATGATGCACGCCAACGCAGGCGTCTGTTTTGCCGTCAGTTGCCGTGGCAAGCGCTGCAACACGCCGACGAGCAACGGTTGCAGGAGCGGCTTTCCACCCGAGCCTTGAGCCTGGTCCAGCAGATTTTCGATATGCCGGACACCGTGGCCCGAGCTTCACTCAGCGGGACCACGGCGATGATTCGACCGCTGGAACTGATCGCCACCGAAGGCGCCAGTACCGCCAAGGTGCTGGGTGTGTACCTGATCGGCCCGCAGTTTCCTGGCGAGGGTCCATGGGTGCTCTACGCGCCGTACAGCGAACAGCATGTGTTCAAGGAATACGCGGATGAAACGGCCTTGCTGGATGAGATACAAAGGCCCGGCATCCTGCAGGACTGGGTGCTTATGCACCTGGAAGATCCGCACCAGGCCACTTACCGCCATTTGCTGAAAAACAACCAGCATAGCCCGTCCGATATCCGCCTGGCCGCTTCGGCAGTGACGGGCAATGTGCTGCATTACCTGTTCAGCGAGAACACATTGATGTTGCTCAAGGTACTGGGCAGCCAATTCGAAGAAGGCACCAAGACCTTGTGGGATCATGCGACCCGCTTGTTCGGCACGCAAATCCCGACGGCGGTGCAGTTCATGGCCGGCAAACTCGCCTACCCGCTGGTGGTATGGCGTAGCTACACCTTGTTCAAGCGCTCGGCCGAAGCCTTGCAGCTACACCAGTGGCAGGCTGCATTCAAGGATTTCGTCAGGGGCGTGGCGCAAATGGCCGCCCTGCGCAGTGCGCTGGACGGCACCGCCCTTGCCCCACCCACTGAAAAGGAGCGCTCGCTGGCCGAGCTGACAGATGAGTCACTGCCCGCAGCCACCACCCTCGCCACCTGGCATGTCACCTGCCCTTCGCGCACCCGGCTGCAACCGTTCGAGGCACAGGACGTGGCGTTGCAAGACCTGAAAAAGAGCACGCTCAGCCAGGTGTATGAAGACCAGAAAAACGCGAAATACTACGTGCCGCTGGCCGGCAAGGTGTATAGCGTCAAGAACGCCGCACAACATTGGCGCCTCGCCAACGACGAGCAGGTGGGGCCGTACATCGGCCGTAATGCGCAGGGCATATGGGTACTGAAGCTGGACGGCCAGGAGCCGCGCTTCGGCAGGGCCCAGTCGTACCTCAAGACGTGGCGCAATGAGGTACGGGACATCAACATTGAAGCGGTCGGTATCCGCGATATTGGCGCGTTGACCTATTGGAAAGCCCAGGCCATCACCGAAGCGTTGAACTTTGCGACTTATTACGCGCTGAACTGCCGCCGCAACGTTGCGCAATTTGCTGTACAACGCGACCCTGACAGCCGGGTTGGGCGGTTTTTAGGGGAAATGTTTGGTGTCGTCACACTGACCCCGGACCAGGTCTTGAGAGTCACAAAAATAATCGACGAGATCATCGATGAACTCACCGACCCCAGCTTGACCGGTCCGAACTCCATGCGTTTTGTCGCGGGCACCAGCCGACAGGACCCGGCGTCGGATTATGCATTCATGATTCCCGCTGACACAGAACGCAAGCTGTATCTTCTGAGCCGATTCTTCGACCCTAATCTGGACGTCTACCAGAACCGTCTGCTGGAGAATGTGGCGTTCAACATATCGACGCACGCCAGGGCCAGCACGCTGATTCACGAATTATCGCACTTGAAGCTCGACACCGTGGACATTGCCTACCTGGACAGCATGCGACCCTTCCCAGACTTGATCAATATCGAAAGGCCCGGCGCCGAAGTGCTTAAAACCACCCTGGAGGATCTGCGCAGCACCGCGTTATCGACGATGACGCCTGCAACGATGCTGTTCAAGACTCAAGACACCCTCACCGAACTGTGGGAAGACTTCAAACCAGGTTCTGCAATTGAAAAGAAAATTTTCAAGGCCACCGGTGCCAAGACCTTGCAGGACGCGAGGATCATTTTCATGTCAGTCCCTGATAAACGGATTGACACCATTCTGGCCAACGCCGACTCGGTGACGTACCTGATCACCCATCTTGGCCGCCAGGTGGAGCCGGGCGCCTGAACGGCCCCCGGCGAGTGCATCAGTCTTTCTGGTCACGCAGCACGTTACCGGAAGCGCCATCGATGCGCGCCTCATACACGATGCCATCGGACTTGCGACCTTTGACTTCCCAATAGCCATTGTCATCCGCTTCAGCGGCGTAGACCTCAATGTAGCCGGCCTTGGTTTTCGCCACCTCGATGGCTTTCTCAATGGTGATCCAGCCTGCACCCGGCTTGTCGGCCATGGCGGCGCCAGCGCTCAACAGCGCGGAAGTAGCACACAGGGCGATCAAGGTTTTCTTCAACATTTTCGTACTCCATAGTGGACGACAGGTTAATTCCTGAATTTTTAGGCGCACACAAACAAGAATAAGTTCCAATTGATGTGCAATCGCCATGATGCGGTTCTCGCCGTCCACCTTGGGAGGTTAGAATGTGGGAAATCAGGATGAGTTAATGAGCGAAAAGCCCCTTTCAGAAACCGAATATGACGCCATCACCGACGCCGCCGCGCATTGGTGCATGCGCCTGCATGCTGCAGATTGCACGGCGGGCGAACGTCAGGCTTTTACCCAGTGGCACGATGCCCATCCGCTGCACGCCTTCGAATATGCAGCCATGCTCGAGATCTGGGACGTGGCCGACCACCTGCCCCGCGACAAGCCTGAGGCGGTGGTGGTCCCAATCAAGAAGCCAGCCAGCCGCTTGCGCACCTACGCGGTGGCCGCAGCGGTGTGCCTGGCGGCATTGCCGCTTGCCGCCTTCACCGGCTGGGAAGCGGGCTGGTTGCCCAGCTCCTATGAACGGTTCGAAGCAGCCAATGGCTTGAAAAAAGTCACCCTGGGCGATGGCAGCCAAGTGGAGTTGAACCTGGGCACCGAGTTGGTCTACAGCCATTACAAGGACCAGCGCCGTGTCACCCTGAAAAAGGGCGAAGCGTTCTTCAACGTCACGCACGACAGCCACCACCCGTTTATCGTGCGGGCCGGCGAAGGCCAGGTGCGAGTGACCGGCACGCAATTCAATGTCTGGGAATATGAAAATCAGGTGCGGGTGATGTTACTGGAGGGCTCGGTGCAGATCTCCAGCGACGGCGAGCATGCCAGTGTGCCGCTTAGCCCAGGCATGCAAGCCAGTTTCCATCAGGGTGACGCGACCCCGCAGGTCGCCGCTATCAATCCCGATGACACCGCGCTGGCATGGCGCCAGGGCAAGCTGGTGCTCGACAACCTGACCCTCACGGACGCCTTGCCCCTGATCAACCGCTACCTGAAAAAGCCGGTGATGCTCGCAGACGCCAGTACCGGCGCGATTCGCGTCGGCGGTATCTACAACATCAATGAGGTCAACAACCTCGTGCCCTCCCTGCCCAAGGTGTTGCCGGTGTACCTGACCCAAAACCAGGACGGCAACCCCGTGCTCAACTCCATTCCGCGTAAAGCCCCCAAGGGCTGAGCCCGCTCGCACGAAGCGGGACGTTTGGGCCGCAGGTGTCCATTTTTGAAACACCTCCCTCACCTGCATCGCCCGCCGTATGCGGATTCATGGTTCTGTCACAGGCAGTGTTACATGGCTGAGACAGCGTGAGATGAGCATGGGCCTATCTCACGCCTTTGAGACTGTTTCAACCCTGAAACAGGGTTGCCATCACTTTGCCTCGACTTTCTCCCAACCCCTTGAATAACCACATCTAATAAAAAGCGGCACGCCTTCTGCTCTTTCCCTGACACCGCTGTTTAGGGTCAGCGTTAAGAATAAGGACTGCCGCCGTGAACACACTCACACACGCCTCGTCGATAAACGTACTGCTGATCAGTTGCGTGCTCAGTGCAGGTGTCAGCCTGACGAGCCAGGCGGGTGACGGTGTGATCGTGACCGGGCGTACGGTGCAGGGCCACATGTACGGGCGCACCTCGCTGCCCGACCCCTACCCCAACACCGCCAATGCCAACCCCAGCAAAGAGATCAACAACGCTTTGACCGGCGAACTCAGCGACAGGGATATCGGCGGCATCAGCAGTGGCTCCAGCCTCGCCCGCTCCCTACAGCCCAACGGCAGCCTGTCAGGCCTGGGCGCCACCCAAAACAGCATGTCGACACTCGGCGCTGGCGCAGCGGCAGGCCATGGTGCGGGCAGCGGCAGCAGCATGGGCGGGCAGATCAGCGACTCGATCCAGCGTGGCATGGCGCCGCTCAACAACCTCGGCAGCATGATGGGGGGCAAGTGATGAAGCGCGCCCTGTTGGTGCTTGCCCTGCTGGGCAGCGCCTCGGCCATGGCCGACAACACCGCCGTGATCAACCACAGCGGCCAGCAATACGACGGCGTGCTGTCGATCAACCAGGCCGCCGGCACGGGGCAACAAATGTCCAACAGCCGCGCCATCGCGCTCGGTGGCCAGGCCACCAACGTCGACATCCAGCGCGTCGACGGCAAGGTCGACCCGTCCCTGAACGCCAAGGCCGCGATCCAGGGCAACTCATTCAGCAGTGGCAACGGCGTACTGGGCATCAACCAGTCTGCCGGGGCTAATAACCAATCCATCAACGCTGTGCGGATCAGCCTCAACCCTGGCCCGCAGAGCATCGATGACAGCGTCCTGTTGCAACAGAACACGACGACGCTGGCAACCGACTCAGGGCTCACCCCCACCACTGGCAGCCGCCAGGTCGTGACCAGCGACCAGGCCTTCACCGGCAGCCGAGGAGTGACACAGGTGAACCAGAGTGCCGGGGTGGGGAACCGAGTGGCTAACACCCTGGGCATCACTATCAAGTAACCGCTTGGTAGACGTTCGTTAGACCGTACCAACACTTAACCAACTAATTAGAAGCAAGGAGAAACACCATGAAACCTCAAATGGCTCTGAAACCAATGGTTTTCGCTCTCGCCGCACTCATGGCTGCTGCTGCTCAAGCGGGTGGCTGGCATCCAACCCCACAACCCACCGGTACTGTGGCCGCTGTGGTCACTGACGTACAGAAAAGCGAACACAACAAATTCGACGACACCAACACCGAGAACAACGCATCAGCCGACAACTCGGTAAATAGCAACAGCGGTAATGTCGGGGTCAACGCACAATCAGGTTCCGGCAACCAGGCTGACAACGCCGGCGCCATTTCCAGTGCCAAAGGCGACTTCGCCACCGTGTTTGCCGTGATCGATGTCGACCAAGGCAGCTCGCATAACAACTTCGTCAACAAAGGCACGCAAAACAACGCCTCCCTGGACGGTTCCATCACCGGCAACTCCGGCAACGTGGGTTACAACGGCCAGGCCGGCCAGGGGAACCAGGGTAAAAACAACCTGGCCATCACCACCGCTGACGGCAAGAACATCGCAGCAGCGTCCAACACCGAGCAGAACTCGCTCAACAACAGCTACCTGAACACGGCCGCCAGCAGCCATGGTTATGGCAAGCCTCAGTACGTGTCCAACAACGCAAGCCTCGACAACTCGGTTAACCGCAACTCCGGCAACGTAGGTGTCAACCTGCAATCGGGTGCGGGCAACCAAGGCAGCAACAGCCTGTCGATCGGCCAAGGTTGCAGCGTCTGCGCCAGCGGCGTGCGCTTCTGATCCAACGGGGCCTTGGCGACAAGGCCCTTTTTTATTCCAGTGTCCAACAGGTCATTCGATCATGCGTATCGCGACCCTCACCCTCCTGATGTTACTCACCGGCACGACCTGGGCAGGCACCATGGCGATTTCCGCCATGCCCGGCGGTGCGGTGATTTTCAAGAAGGTCGAGAGCATTCGCGAGCGCCGGTTCGCCAACCTGGTGGAACAGAAAACCGACTTCAGCTGCGGTGCCGCAGCACTCGCCACCATCCTGCGCCAGGCCTATTGGCTGGACGTCGACGAAGCACACATCATCAAAGGCATGCTGGTCACCGCCGACCAGGACCTGGTGCGAACCCAGGGCTTTTCCATGCTGGACATGAAGCGCTACCTCGAGAGCATCGGCATGCGTGCCCGGGGCTACAAGATCGCGCCTGAGACCCTGCTGACCGTGAAAATCCCCGTGGTGGTGCTGCTGGAAATTCGCGGCTACAAGCACTTCGTGGTGTTGCAACGGGCCGACAAGGACTGGGTGTACATCGGCGACCCCGTATTGGGCCACAAGCGCTATTCCCGTGACGATTTCGTCAAAGGCTGGAATGGCATTGTCTTCGCCGTACTGGGTGAGGGTTACGACAAGGCCAACGTCTTGCTCGACCCGCCCCTGCCGCTGACCGCCAAGAGCCAGATGAATGAGTTCAGGCCTGTGGGCGATGCCGAGCTGATGGATTTCGGTTTTATCCAGAGCGACTTCTTCTAGAAGCGCAATAAGGGGCAGGACGCCCCAGGAGCAGCAGATGAACACTTCCCGTTGGCTGACGGTCTTGTGTCTGGCCGCCTCAATGCCTGCTTATGCGTCCTCGGGGTTCAAGCCCATCGAACTCAAGGACGCCGAAATGGCCGAGCTGCGCGGCCGTTATGTGATGCCGGGACGCATCATCAGCTTTGGCATTGTCATGAGCAGCACCTGGACCAATGCCGAAGGTAGCAACATCACCGGCACGGCCAACATGCAGATCGACAAGACCACCATTACGCCACAGTTCTACGTGCAAACCACCGGCTCGACCGGTACCGGCACGCGCCCCAACACGGGCACCGGCAATGTGGTCGGTGGTGCCGGCCTCGGCAGCGGCCAGGGCGTGACCCAAAGTGTACGCACCGCCGGCGATGGCAACGCCGCCTACAACAATGTGGGCATCAACGTCGAAAATGGGGTTAGCCCCGCCAATAACCTGCAGTCCGGCCAGGTGCTGGTGGCGGGCGGTACAGTGACCGGGGACAGCGCCGCGGGCCGTGTCAGCGTATCGGCCAACAGTGGCGGCGTGCAGATGGCCATCCAGGCCAATCACAACCAGGGCAACAGCCTGCAGCAGATCGGCGCGGGGAACGTGCTGCAGGGCACGGTATTGACCGGCGATAGCAACCTTGTCAGAAACATCACCCAGATCAACGTGGTGATGAACAATAACGGGCTGAACAACGCCGCGTTGAACTGCAACCTGGATCAACTCAAAGGCCTACGCACGCTCGGTTATTGAACTACGCTGACCCTCGACACTTACGCATTAGAAAAGGACGGCTTATTTCATGCATCGATCGTTATCGCTACGTGCGGTGGTTTGTTTGAGTACGCTCTTGCCCGCATCCGTGCTGTATGCCGCGCCAGACGCTGACATCGAAACCCTGAAGAAGGAACTGCTGGAACTCAAGCAACGCTACGACGTGCAGCAAAAAGCCTTGGCCGTGCTGGAGCAACGTGTGCGCCAGGTCGAGGACCAACCGGCAACGCCCGCCCCCAGGCGCCTGGCCAAATCACCGGCCGACTTCAAGAACGGCGCTAACACTGTCGCGGCTAGCGGTACGGGCGCAGCCGCGGCATCCGGTGGCGCTGGCGGGGGTGGCAGCTCCTACGGCCAGGCCCTCAAGGACGACTCGGCCCCTGCGCAAAGTGTGAGCAACCTGTACAACGAGGCCAGCGGCTTTTTCGGCAATGGCAAGTTCAGCGTGGAAACGGGCATCACCTATGCCCGTTATGACGCGCGCCAGTTGACGCTCAATGGTTTCCTGGCGCTGGACTCGATTTTCCTGGGCAACATCAACCTGGACCGGATCAAGTCCGACAGCTGGACCCTGGACCTTACCGGGCGCTACAACGTCGACAACCGCTGGCAGTTCGACCTGAACGTGCCGGTGGTGTACCGCGAGTCCACCTACCAGTCGGGCGGCGCCGGCAACGACGCCACCGCCACCTCCGAAGGTTCCGTGACCCGTGACCCGACCATCGGCGATGTCAACTTTGGCGTGGCGTACAAGTTCCTCGACGAAACCTCGACCTTGCCCGATGCGGTGGTGTCGGTGCGCGTCAAGGCCCCGACGGGCAAAGAGCCCTTCGGCATCAAACTGGTCAAGCAACCTAACAACGATAACCTCTACGTGCCCGAAAGCCTGCCCACGGGTAACGGGGTCTGGTCGGTCACGCCGGGCATCTCCCTGGTCAAGACCTTCGACCCGGCCGTGCTGTTCGGTTCGTTGTCGTACACCCACAACTTTGAAGATTCTTTCGATGACATCAGCAGCGAAGTCAATCAGAAGGTAGGAGGCAAGGTACGCCTGGGCGACAGCTTCCAATTCGGGGTCGGCGTCGCCTTTGCCTTGAACGAGAAGATGAGCATGTCGTTCTCGGTTTCCGACCTGGTGCAGCGCAAGAGCAAGCTCAAGCCCGATGGCGGCGACTGGCAATCAGTGGTGTCCAGCGATGCCAACGCCGGCTATTTCAACGTGGGCATGACGATTGCCGCCTCGGATAACCTGACCATCGTGCCGAACCTGGCGATTGGGATGACCGATGATGCGCCGGACTTTACGTTCAGCCTGAAATTCCCGTATTACTTCTGATTGGTTTGCCTGCGGGCGGTGTGTCAGTTACTGCATCTGTGACTGCACTCCCGCTTTCGCAGGCAAGCCAGCTCCCACATGGGCCCTGTATTGCCCACAGAATCAGCGCCTGACACAAATCCCCTGTGGGAGCGGGCTTGCCCGCGAAGGCGGAGTGTCAGTTGCTGCATCTGTGACTGCACTACCGCTTTCGCAGGCAAGCCAGCTCCCACATTGGCCCTGTATTGCCCACAGAATCAGCGCCTGGCACAGATCACCTGTGGGAGCGGGCTTGCCCGCGAAAGCGGAGTGTCAGTCACTGAATCTCTAACTGAACCACCGCTATCGCAGGCAAGCCAGCTCCCACATTGGCCCTGTATTGCCCACAGAATCAGCGCCTGACACAAATCCCCTGTGGGAGCGGGCTTGCCCGCGATGGCGGTGTGTCAGTTGCTGCATCTGTGACTGCACTACCGCTTTCGCAGGCAAGCCAGCTCCCACATTGGCCATGCATTGCCCACAAAATCAGCGCCTGACACAAATCCCCTGTGGGAGCGAGCTTGCCCGCGAAGGCGGAGTGTCAGTCACTGAATCTGTGACTGCACTACCGCTTTCGCAGGCAAGCCAGCTCCCACATTGGCCCTGTATTGCCCACAGAATCAGCGCCTGACACAAATCCTGTGGGAGCGGGCTTGCCCGCGATGGCGGTGTGTCAGTTGCTGCATCTGTGACTGCACTACCGCTTTCGCAGGCAAGCCAGCTCCCACATTGGCCATGCATTGCCCACAAAATCAGCGCCTGACACAAATCCCCTGTGGGAGCGGGCTTGCCCGCGATGGCGGTGTGTCAGTTGCCGCATCTGTGACTGCACTACCGCTTTCGCAGGCAAGCCAGCTCCCACATTGGCCATGCATTGCCCACAAAATCAGCGCCTGACACAAATCCCCTGTGGGAGCGGGCTT
Source organism: Pseudomonas sp. CCI1.1 (assembly GCF_034348165.1). Taxonomy (NCBI): domain Bacteria; kingdom Pseudomonadati; phylum Pseudomonadota; class Gammaproteobacteria; order Pseudomonadales; family Pseudomonadaceae; genus Pseudomonas; species Pseudomonas sp. CCI1.1. The sequence goes on along the minus strand of NZ_CP133780.1, from coordinate 594,943 downwards.
GCCCGCGATGGCGGTGTGTCAGTTGCTGCATCTGTGACTGCACTACCGCTTTCGCAGGCAAGCCAGCTCCCACATTGGCCATGCATTGCCCACAAAATCAGCGCCTGACACAAATCCCCTGTGGGAGCGGGCTTGCCCGCGAAGGCGGTGTGTCAGTTGCTGCATCTGTGACTGCACTACCGCTTTCGCAGGCAAGCCAGCTCCCACTTTGGGTTTACCCGCCCTAGCGGATCTGGTGTTTATGCAGCAACCGGTAGAACGTCGGCCGGGAAATCCCCAGTACACGGGCCGCGACACTGAGGTTGTCGCTGTGCCGGTTGAGCACATCGCACAACGCCTGACGTTCGGCGCGGTGTTTGTAGTCTTCTAATGTCGCCATCGGCGCCGACATGGCTTGCTGGCCTTGCAGCCCCAGGTCAGCCGCTTCGATCTGCCGCCCTTCGGCCAGTACCAGGCCACGCCGCACGCGGTTGGCCAGTTCACGCACATTGCCCGGCCACGGGTGTTGCCCCATCGCCACCAAGGCCTCTTCGCTGAAACTGCGCGGGCGCCGTCCGGTTTCCTGGCTGTAAAAACGTGAAAAGTGGTTGGCCAGCATCGCCACGTCACCATGGCGTTCGCGCAACGGCGCGGTGACCACTTGCAGCACATTCAGGCGGTAATACAAGTCTTCGCGAAAGGCGCCCTTCTCTACCGCAGCCTCAAGGTTGACGTGAGTGGCGGCCAACACCCGTACATCCACCGGGATCGGCTGGCTGCCGCCAACGCGTTCGATGTGTTTTTCCTGAAGAAAGCGCAACAAGTTGGCTTGCAGCTCCATCGGCAGATCGCCGATTTCATCGAGGAACAGGGTGCCGCCGTTGGCCGCTTCAATACGCCCGATCTTGCGCTGATGGGCGCCGGTAAACGCGCCTTTTTCGTGACCGAACAGCTCGGACTGGATCAGGTGTTCAGGAATAGCGCCACAATTGATCGCGACAAACGGCTTGGCATGCCGCTGGGATTGGCGGTGCAGGGTCTTGGCCACCAACTCTTTGCCCGTGCCACTGTCACCGCGGATCAACACCGGGGATTCAGTCGGCGCCAACTTGGACAACAATTTGCGCAGCTCACGAATGGGGCGGCTCTCGCCCAGCAATTCATGGGGCTCATCCACCGGCGCGTGGCCCTTGCCACGCAGGCGCGCCATGCCGAACGCGCGACCCAGGGTCACCTGTACCCGGGACACATCGAAGGGTAAGGTATGGAAGTCGAAAAACCATTCGCAGACAAAATCGCCGACGTTCTGCAAACGCAGTACATCCTGGCTGAGCACGGCGATCCACTCGGTGCCGCTGCGACCAATCAACTCCTTGACCGCTTCGGGGCGCTCCAGGTGATCCCGCTGCAAGCGCAGCAGGCCCACATCGCAGGAGCGCTCCCCCACCGCCTCCAAGGCACAGCTGTCTACTTCCCAGCCGGCGGTGCGTAAACCGGGTAATAACCCGTGGCAATCGTCACAGGGGTCGACCACCAATAAGCGGCGTTGGGCGGGTGTCGCAATCATGACTATTCCTTGGCGCCAAGATTGTTAAAGTTATTTAGAAACAACAGTTTGTGGCGACCGTTGGTAACCCTAGCAAGATCTTGACGCTTTCCTTGTACCCTTTCGCTATAAGTGCGGGCAAAAAGCCATGCTTGTTTCGTAGCACGCCGAAAGTTGCTCGTCAGTGAAACGCTTATGGCGCTTTCAAAACAGCCGCTTACATGACGTCAATCAGGAAAAGTTAAATTTTCTTGCCCTAGCATGTGACCCGCACGCCACCATCGTGCATCAGTACAAGTAACCCACCGCACGGTCAGCCCAACCGCCGGTACTCACTTGAATGGGCATACAGAGAGAAGACCCAAATGAACGCTCCGCTGCGCATCAACGAAGCTCTTTTGATTGCAGACCGTGCTTTCCAGCCCTTTCAGTGCGTGGCCTGGCACGATGGCGTCGGCGCCCTCAGCCTGAGCGTCATCGACCGTACCAACACCCGCATCGGCAGCAAACAGCTGTCCTGCACTGCGTATACCGACCCGGCTCAACTTGAAAACCTGTTGTTACAGGCCCGCGCCGAGCTCGATAAAGATGGCCACCAGTTGCAGTCTTGGGCAATGCCGAAGTAATGCAATGCGGCAACTTCCAGCCAACGCCAAACATCGGCTGGAAGTTGCGCACTAAAACGTCAGTTACTTAGCGTGCCGCGAGAATAAACCGTTCGAACGCCTCGGCAGCGCCGTCCTCGACATTGCTGCCGGTCACCACATTGGCCTGGCGCTTGACGGTTTCTTCGGCCTGGCCCATGGCAATCGACAATCCCGCCACATGAAACATCGCCGGGTCATTGCCACCGTCACCAATCGCAGCCGTTTGCGCAAGCGGCACGCCCAGGTGCTCGGCCAGGGTTTTCAAGGCTTCGCCTTTGTTGGCCAGCATCGCGGTCACGTCCAGATACACCGGCTGCGAGCGCGATACCTGGGCCAACCCCTGCACTTTCGGCTGCAATTGCGCCTCCAGCTCCACCAGCAACTGGGTGTTGTTGCTGGCGGCGACGATCTTGTCGACCCGGTCCAGGTAAGGCTCGAAACTCTCCACCACCACCGGCCCATAGCCCAAGCCGTCGGCTTCGCGCTGCACCATGGGCCCGGGCGGATCACGGCGCAGCCAGTCGCCATCGGCAAACACCCAGACTTCCACGTCCGGCTCGGCCGAAAACAGCGCCAGGGTGATCAGCGCCGCTTCCGCCGGCAGATGGTGAGCAACCAGGATGCTGCCATCCGGGTTGACCAACGTACCGCCATTAAAGCCAGCCACCGGCACATCGATGCCAAAGGTCTCGATCAAATGCCGCATGGCTTTGGGCGGACGCCCGCTGGCCAGGCTGAAAAGCACCCCGGCCTCGCGCATGGCGCGAATGGCATCGGCGGTGCGTTGGCTGAGGCTGTGGTCGGGATGCAATAGCGTCCCGTCCACATCACTGAGGACAAACCGGATGGGTTGAATCGTCGCGTCACTCATCCGAGGCTATGCCAAGCGCGGCCATCGCGGGCCAGCAAGGCATCGGCCGCTGCTGGGCCATCCTCACCAGCCTTGTAAGCCTGGATACCGTCATCTTCCTTCCATGCATCCAGGAACGGCTGCACCGCACGCCAACCGTTCTCGATGTTGTCGGCGCGCTGGAACAAGGTCTGGTCGCCGGTCATGCAGTCGTAGATCAGGGTTTCGTAACCCGTCGACGGTTGCATCTCGAAGAAGTCCTTGTAGTCAAAGCCCAATTCGATATTGGCCATTTCCAGGGTCGGCCCAGGCTGCTTGGCCAACAGGTCGAACCACATGCCTTCGTTCGGCTGGATCTGGATCTTAAGGTAAGTTGGCTTGAGCTCATCGACTTCGGTATCGCGAAATTGCGCATAAGGCGCCTGCTTGAAGCAGATCACGATCTCGGTGTCGCGGATGCTCATGCGCTTGCCGGTGCGCAGGTAAAACGGCACACCGACCCAACGCCAGTTATCAATCATCACTTTGAGCGCGACGAACGTCTCGGTGCTGCTGTCCGGCGCGACGTTGGCTTCTTCGCGATAGCCGGGTAATGGCTTGCCGGCGATTTCGCCGGCGGTGTATTGGCCGCGCACGGAGTTGGCCCGCGCATCCTCCAGCGACCAGGGGCGGATGGCACCGACCACTTTGGCCTTCTCACCCCGCACCGCATCGGCACCAAAGGCGGCCGGCGGTTCCATGGCGACCATCGCCAGCAGCTGGAATAGGTGGTTGGGCACCATGTCCCGCAGTGTGCCGGTCTTCTCGAAGAAGTTGCCCCGGGTTTCAACGCCGACGGTTTCAGCGGCAGTGATTTGCACGTGATCGATGTAGTGGTTGTTCCAGAACGCTTCGAACAGCACGTTGGAGAAACGGCTGACCAGGATGTTCTGCACCGTCTCCTTGCCCAGGTAATGGTCGATGCGGTAGATCTGCTTCTCGCTCATCACCTTGAGCAGGCAGGCGTTGAGCGCCTCGGCGGTGGCCAGGTCGGAGCCGAACGGCTTCTCGATCACCACGCGCCGAAAGCCATCGTCCGTTTCATTCAACAAGCCAGCGCTGCCCAGGCGCTGCACCACTTCACTGAAAAAGCGCGGAGCGGTGGCCAGGTAGAACACCGCATTGGCGGTGCCGCTGTCAGCGATCTTGCTGGCGATATCGGCATAGGTGCTGTCGTCGAGGAAATCGCCCTCGACGTAGCTGATGCCCTTGGCCAATTGTGCCCACAACGCGGGGTCGAGGGCGTTCTCGGCATTGCCCCTGACCTTGCTGGAGGCTTCGGTACGAATGAAGTCCTCAAGTTTCTTGGCAAAGTCCGCGTCGCTGATGGCGTTGTGATCAACGCCGACAATACGCAGGCCATCGCCCAGCAACCCATCGCGGCTCAGGTTGTACAGCGCCGGCATGAGCAGGCGCTTGACCAGGTCGCCATGGGCGCCAAACAGAAACAATGTGGTGGGTGGAGCAGGTTCGGCCTTAGGTTTCTTGCCGTTGGCGGTCATTTTTTGGAAGTCTCCACATGGCCACCAAAGCCGAAGCGCATGGCAGACAGCATTTTGTCACCGTAGGTGCTCTGCTGGCGGGAGCGGAAACGCGCGAACAGCGAGGTCGACAACACCGGAACCGGCACCGCCTGCTCCATGGCTGCTTCGATGGTCCAACGACCCTCACCGCTGTCGGCCACGGAGCCCGAGTAGCCGTCAAGTTTGGGGTCGGTGGCCAGGGCATCGGCGGTCAGGTCCAGCAACCAGGACGACACCACGCTGCCACGACGCCAGACTTCGGCGATGTCGCCGACGTTGAGGTCAAAGCGCTGGTCTTCCGGCAGGTTTTCCGAGTTCTTGGTCTTGAGGATGTCAAAACCTTCGGCAAACGCCTGCATCATCCCGTACTCGATGCCGTTGTGGATCATCTTGACGAAGTGCCCAGAACCCGCTGGGCCGGCGTGAATGTAGCCCTGCTCGGCACGTGGGTCGGCAGAGGCCGAACGGTCCTTGGTGCGCGGGATGTTACCCAGGCCCGGCGCCAGGCTTTTGAAGATCGGGTCGAGGCGATTCACGGTCTCGGTGTCACCACCGATCATCATGCAGTAGCCACGTTCCAGGCCCCAGACGCCGCCCGAGGTGCCCACGTCTACATAGTGCAGGCCCTTTTCAGCCAGGGCTTTGCCGCGACGCACGTCGTCCTTGTAGTTGGTGTTGCCGCCGTCGATGATCACATCGCCGTCTTCCAGCAGTTCGCTCAGTGCGTTGATGGTGTCTTCGGTGGGCGCGCCCGCCGGCAACATGACCCAGACAGCACGGGGCTTTTGCAGGCCGGCCACCAGTGCTTTCAAGTCGGCGACGCCGGTGGCGCCCTCCTCGCTCAAGGCTTTGACGAAGGCTTCGTTACGGTCGTATACAACGGTGGTATGCCCATTGAGCATCAGGCGCCGCGCAATGTTACCGCCCATGCGGCCTAGTCCGATAATCCCCAGTTGCATGTGCTGATGCTCCTAACTTCTAAAAAATGTGTGACATAGTTTATAGCGCAATGAGGCTAATGAGGGTTAGTCCAGAGCGGATCCGTGTAGTTTCATGACAAAAAAGTGGCCATCGTTTCACCATCACCCCGGCAAAAGTCACACGACCGCCAAAAATAAAAAAGTTCCCTTGCTGCGAAAAAGAATTCAAACTTGCTTCCGACTGTTGCCAAAAACCTGTTTTGGCACCGCGATCTACCGGCTATTTGCGAGGTAAGCAATGAGCACAGCACAGATGACCCGTCCGCCACAGACCCTCTACGTCACCCTCCGTCGCGATGAACTGCGCCAGTTGAAAGACGAGCGCGATCAGTTGCAACAGGAAGTCCTGCGCCTGCGCTTGCACCTTCAAGCCCAGCTCGATCAACCGTCGGATGCCAAGCCAGCCCTGTGCTGAAAGCCGGGCCGAACGCGTTGTAAGGCAATACCTACAGAAAACTCACAAAGTTTTCACATTCCCCTCTTGATACTCCCGTTCCGCGATGCCGCTCACTTCCTGGGCGGCCCGATGTTGCGCGCCTGTGCGCGACAATCTTTCTCTGATGGGGCGCTGGATGGCGATGTTCAAACGCAGCACGACGACTGCGAAAGGCTTTGATTGGGCCGGCCTTGGCTGGTTATTCCTGTTTTTCTGGTATTTCTCGGGTATTACCCAACTTCTTATCCAACTGACCGGCACCTCCGGCTTCAGTGGCTTCCGCCAGGCCTTCTTCATGAGTGCGCTGTGGCTGGCGCCGATGTTGCTGTTCCCGCGTCGTACACGCCTGCTCGCCGCCTTGATCGGCGTGGTGCTGTGGGCTTGCTCCATGGCGAGCCTGGGTTATTTCTTCATTTATCAGCAGGAATTTTCCCAGAGCGTCATCTTCATCATGTTCGAGTCGAACATCTCTGAAGCCGGCGAATACGCCACCCAATACTTTGCCTGGTGGATCGTGCTGGCGTTCATTGCCCACACCGCCTTCGCCATCTTCCTGTGGACGCGCTTGCGCCCGGTGTACCTGCCGCGCGGTCAGTCAATCGTGGCAGCCATTGCCATCGTCCTGGCGGTGGTGGGCTACCCACTGGTCAAGCAGATCGCCACCAGCGAAACCATGGAATTGGCCATCGACCGTTTCGAAACCCGCATCGAGCCTGCCGTGCCTTGGCAGATGATCGTCGCCTACCGTCGCTACACCGAGCAGCTGGATAACATGCAAGGCATGCTCACCAGTGCAAGCAAGATCCCGCCCTTGAACAACCTCAAGGACAGCATGGCCGGCCAGCCGTCCACACTTGTCTTGGTCATCGGCGAGTCGACCAACCGCCAGCGCATGAGCCTCTACGGCTACCCGCGCAACACCACGCCGGAACTGGACAAGCTGCGCGACCAACTGGCCGTGTTCGATAACGTCATCACCCCGCGCCCCTACACCATTGAAGCGCTGCAACAGGTGCTGACCTTCGCTGACGAAGAAAACCCAGACCTGTACCTCAAGACACCGTCGATTGTCAGCGTGATGAAACAGGCCGGCTACAAGACCTTCTGGATCACCAATCAGCAGACCATGACCAAACGCAACACCATGCTCACGACCTTTTCCGAACAGGCCGACGAGCAGGTGTACCTCAACAACAACCGCAACCAGAACGCCCGTCAGTACGACGGCGATGTACTGGCGCCGTTTTCCAAGGCCCTGGCCGATACCGCCGAACGCAAGTTCATCGTGGTGCACCTGCTGGGCACCCACATGAGCTACCAGTACCGCTACCCGCCGACCTTCGACAAGTTCACCGACCGCCAGGGCGTGCCAGCGGGTGTCAGCGATGCGCAGTTGCCGACCTACAACAGCTATGACAACGCGGTGCTGTACAACGATTTCGTGGTCTCCAGCCTGATCAAGGACTACGCCAAGACCGACCCCAACGGCTTTTTGCTGTACCTGTCGGATCACGGCGAAGACGTGTTCGACTCCGCCGGCCACGACACCTTGGGCCGTAACGAAGGCAAGCCGACCGCGCCGATGTACACCATCCCGTTCATGGCCTACGCCTCGCCAAAATGGCGCGAAAGCCACGACTGGAGCTTCGCCGGCGACTTGCAACGGCCTTACAGCAGTTCGCAGTTGATCCACACCTGGGCCGACATGGCAGGCTTGAGTTTCGATGAGCTGGACCACAGCAAGAGTCTGGTAAGCGACAGCTTCAAGCCACGCCCCCTGTTGATCGGCAACCCTTACGAGACCAAGCAGAAGGCGCTGATCGACTTCAGCCTGATCAAGCCCAAGAAGGCCGACGGCGCCGAAGTGGTGGCCAAATAAGCCAGGGGCTTGCAACAGAAAGATAATAATCATTCTCGTTTAACCCTAAAGTTCCGCAGCTCCTTTCGTCTTTGAACCAAGCCCTCCCTGCTTGGGGAGGTATCCAAGACGACAAGGAGTCTGCAGTGATGTTCGCGCCCTTCACCCGTTCCATGACCTTCACCCTCGGCCTGTTCAGCCTGGCGCTGAGCCCGGATTCGCTGGCCGACACCGACCCCGATACAGCCCCCGCCAAAGCCCTGGAACTGGGCGCGACCACCATCAGCGCCGACAACCTGGGCGCCACCACCGAGCACACCGGCGCCTACACTACTGGCTCGATGAGCACCGCCACGCGGCTGAACCTCTCCGTCAAGGAAACCCCGCAATCGATCTCGGTGGTCACACGCCAGCAGATGGACGACTTCAATCTCAACACCCTGACGGATGTGTTGCGCCAGACCACGGGCGTCAACGTTCAGCATTACGACTCCGATCGTGTCTACTACTCCGCCCGAGGCTATGGCATCAGCAACTTCCAGGTTGACGGGATGCTCAACACTTTCGGCTACATGAAGACCGACGCCGACACCATCATCTACGACCGCATCGAAGTAGTGCGCGGCGCGACGGGCCTGACCACGGGCGCAGGCGACCCTTCGGCCACCGTAAACATGGTGCGCAAGCGCCCTACCGCCCACTGGCAGGCCAAGACCGGCATCAGTGGCGCCAGCCATGACAACTACTACAGCTACGTCGACGTCGGCGGCCCGCTGGCGTTCGACGGCAAACTGCGCGGGCGTAGCGTGCTGGCTTACCGTGACAGCCAGTCCTTTCGTGACAACTATGGGCTGCAGCGGGCAGTGGGCTACGGCATTCTCGAGGGCGATCTTTCCGACGATACCGTGCTGGCCGTCGGCTTTGATTACCAGGACAAACAGGTACAAGGCACCTCCTGGGGCACCGTGCCCTACTGGAACAGCCAGGGCGGCAAGGCCAGGCTGCCCCGCTCCATCAACATGGCGGCGCACTGGAGTTCCTGGCCGCTGACCGACAAGACCACCTTCGCCACCCTCGACCATCGGCTCGGCGGCGACTGGCACCTGAAGGCCGCCTATACCCATCGCCAGAGCGACACCGATGGCAAGGTGTATTACGGCGGCGCCGGTTTCCCCAACCCCGACCGCAGCGGCATGACGGCCTGGGCCAGCCATATGCGCGGCACCTCGCGCATGGAGGCCATCGACCTCAACCTGGCCGGCAGCTACACGCTGCTGGGCCGCGAACACGCGCTGATGATGGGCTATGGCGAAGCCGCCCAACGGGATGTCTCTCCCTTCATGCGCAGCGACCTGCCAGCCAGCTACTACCCCATCCAGGACTGGAAGCACATGGGCGGCATCGGCAAGTTCACCGACCAGGTGACCGACCTGAAGGGTGAGCACAGCAAGAAACAACAGAAAGCCGGTTACCTGGCCACAAGGCTGAGCCTCACAGACCGCTTGCACGCCGTACTGGGCAGCCGTTACGGCAGTTGGGAGCTGGAAAGCGCAGAGCCCAAATACGATGCCAACGACCAACTGACCGCTTCGGGCAAAACCAGTCAGACCCACAATGATATGTGGACGCCATACGCCGGCCTGCTCTACGACATCACGCCGCAGTACACCGTCTACGCCAGCTATACCGACATCTTCAAACCCCAGGACTACCGTGATGCCAACAAGAAGTACCTGGAGCCCGTGGTCGGCAGTAACTACGAAGTGGGCCTCAAGGGCAGCGTGCTGAACGAGCGCTTGAACCTGGCCGCCGCGTACTTCTGGAGTACCCAGGACAACGTCGCCGAGCGGGATGACTCAGTCCCGCCCAACCCGGTCACGGGCGAGGAGTACTACAGATCCGGCGGCAAAGGTAACAAGGTCAACGGCTTCGAGCTGGAAGCCGCCGGTGAAATCACGCCGGACTGGAACCTGACCGCCGGCTACACCTACACCCATTCAGTTAATGGCTCGGACAAACGCAATAACACCAGCCAACCCTTGAACCTGGTGAAGATCTCCAGCGCCTATCGCCTGCCGGGCGCCTGGCGCAACCTGACGGTGGGCGGCGCAGTGAACTGGCAGAGCGAAACCTACGACTTCAGCAACCGCCCGACCGGGCAGCGCAACAGCGAAGGCCGGCCGATAACCACCCGGGCGAAGATCACGCAACAGGGCTATACCGTGGTCAACCTGATGTCGCGCTACCAGTTCGACGAACAGGTTTCGGCGTCGGTCAATGTGAATAACCTCTTTGATAAGAAATACTACGAGCGCGTTGGTTTTTATAACGGCGTGTATTGGGGTGAGCCGCGTTCCGTCACGCTGGCATTGGATTGGAAGTTATAGCCCCGCGCGTTGAAGTTAACAAAACTGTTAACTTCAACGGCATCTCCCGTTAATTCCCACTTAATAAGATAGCGCCATAGTCGCTCCATGATCTGATCACGGAGCGACCGGACACCTATCACTTTTAATGGGAATACCGCGATGAAAATGTCGACCTTGATACTGGCCAGCCTGATGACCCTGACCTCCGCCGCCGCCTTTGCAGAGGGCGGCGCAGAGCGCTCCAAGGAGTTCTACAACAACTTCAGCTTCATTCAGGAAAAAACCCACGGCAAGGCTGAGCAACAAGTTGCCAGCGCCGATGGCAAATCGGTTAAGTCTGAGACTGTTGATCAGGCACAACCGAACAGCTGAGTTAATGCTTACTTAATCCGTAGCACCCTGCGCCATTCTGCTCCGTTGGCAAAGGTTTATTGGGCGCCCTTTAATGGCGCCCTTTTTTTGCCGGTTATTTATTACAACGGCTTATGCCAGAACAGCATTCGCCCATGGGCGGGATCAAACACTGAGTCGTCAAACCCGAACTTGCGGTATGCCGACTGCGCCAGGGCATTACCTTCCAGCACTTCGAGGGTGATCTTGCAGCAACCGCGCTGCCGGGCGATTTCCTCGACCTTTTGCAGCATCTTCTGACTCAACCCCAAACCCCGAAATTGCTCCTTCACCATCACGTCATGGACGTTGACCAAGGGCCGGCAGGCGAAGGTCGAAAAGCCCTCGAAACAATTGACCAACCCCGCTGGCTCCCCCCCGACGAACGCCAGCACACTGAACGCGTGTGGGCGCTTGGCCAGTTCGGCTGGCAGTTGCTGCAAGAGATCGGCTGGCAGGCTGTGGCCGCCGCCCATCGGGTCTTCAGCGTAAGAGTTGAGCAGCAGGCCAATGGCGTCGGCGTGCACGGCGTTGGTATAGCTGGCTTGCAGCACCAGGATGTCTGGGGTGTCCATGTCCTTCCTCGATAGCGACAACCAGGGAATCGGTTCCCTTTGAGAGGTGCGATTGTAAGCGTGGAGTCGGCAGTAGATGAAGGAGATAAGCGACAAATAGCTGACAGAAAGTGCGAAGGTTGCGCGCATCAAAGCGTGCAATGAGCTTTGGTACAGCGATTTTTCCTATGTGGCGAAGCGTTGCAGCTGCATCTCTTGCAGACGGCTCAGGGTGCGGCGGAAAGGAAACTCCAGGTAGCCTTCGGTGTACAGGCTGTGCAACGGCACCGCGGCGTCGATAAAGAGTGGCACTTTGCGGTCGTAGCATTCGTCCACTAACGCGATAAAACGTCGCACGCTGTCATCGTGCACCGACAACTGCGGCAACTCTCGATCCCCGGCCACCACGCGCTCGGCGCCATCTTCGGTGCCACGGGCAATTCGACCCGGGCGTATTTGTGCACTGAGGTTAGGGACGTCTCCCAGCAGAATGGCGTGGAAGCGATCACACACCAGCATGAAATCCATGGCGGCCAGGGGTTGCTCACACAGGTCGGCATAGCGACACCAAAGCACGGTATCACTGGCCTGCACCGTCATGATGGTGCGGTGCCCTACGCTTACCGCCACACTGTTCACGGCTTGGCCTTGGCTCAATTGTCGGAACACCGCCGCCAGTGCCTCGGGTTGATTCACCCAATAACGCTGCATGCCCACGCCGGGATGCAAGCGATGATCCTCGCCACCTGCCACGGCCACCACCTGCATATGCTGCTTGAGCGCATCGATGCCCGGCAGGAAACGCTCACGGTTGAAGCCATCGGCATACAGCTGGTCGGGCGGCTGGTTGGACGTGCACACCATCACCACACCCTCCTCGAACATCACCTGGAACAGGCGACCGAGAATGATCGCGTCCCCGATGTCATTCACAAACAGCTCATCGAAGCACAGCACACGCACCGCCTGGCTCAGCTCCCTGGCCAACGCCTGCAAGGGGTCCTGGGTGCCCGTAAGCTGGAATAAACGCTGGTGGACCCAGGCCATGAAGTGGTGAAAATGCTGACGCCGCGCAGGCACGCGCAGGCTTTGGTAGAACTGGTCCATCAACCAGGTCTTGCCACGCCCCACCGGCCCCCAGAGGTAAACGCCGGCAATCGACGAACGCCCTTGATGCAAGGCCTCGTGACAGGCTTGCAAGGCTTGTACCGCCCGGCGCTGGGCATCGTCGGCGACGAAACCTGGTTGGGCGATTGCATGTTGATAAGCGGCGAGAGGCGAGTCGAAAGTCATGCTTGCCAGTATGACGGACGCAGAGCTGTCGAGGCGCGAAATCTTGGCCTGTTTGCCTGAGGCGAGGATGAGTATTTGCACAACGCTGTAACGGTAGACGGTAACCACGATGCGAAGCGAGCCGCTCTTGATCTTGATCTTAGGCGCCCCGTTAAACCACGCTGGCCGTAATTCGACAGGGATTTGGGGGGTAAACCGGCAGGGATGCCGGTTTAGCCGCCCCGCGCCATGGATGGCGCGTGGCGGCGGCCCCCCAAATCACTGGCGGATTACGGGCACACCGAGCCTAGGCGAGGTGCCGAGTGGTGGGGCAAGAGCCTTTTGCTTACTTTTGGGCTCTTTTCAAAAGTGAGCCGCTGTAAAAGCCAGCCCTTTCAAGGTCTTCTGTAAAATCCCCTGAAATTCATTCAGGGGGTACCTAAACGATGTGGGCGGAAGTTCTAGCGCGTTTCGAAAAAAAAGCACCTGCCAGTGTCATGGCCAAACTGGCGCTGCAGCAGGCTATTGCCCCCGAGTGGATTGATCAGGTTTTCGAAGAACACCGGCAACGGCAGTATTCTCGTGAGCTATTGTTCTCGACCATCATCAAGCTAATGTCCCTTGTTTCATTGGGCTTGAAGCCATCTCTGCACGCCGCCGCGCGACAACTGGAGGACCTTCCGGTCAGCCTGGCGGCTCTCTACGACAAGATCAGTCGTACCGAGCCTGCTCTGTTGCGCGCCCTGATTACGGGCTGTGCACAGCGCCTGGCTCCAACCATCCGGGAGCTGGGCTGCACGGCGATGCTGCCGGGTTGGCAGGTTCGGGTAGTGGACGGTAATCACCTGGCATCCACTGAAAAACGTCTGGGAGCTTTACGCAACGAGCGCGGCGCCGCTCGTCCCGGTTTTTCGGTTGTTGCATACGATCCCGATCTGGATCAGGTCGTCGACCTTCAGGCGTGTGAGGATGCCTACGCAAGCGAGCGCGTTTGTGTGCTGCCTTTATTGGCCAATGCCGAGCCAGGCCAAGTGTGGCTGGCTGACCGGCTTTATTGCACGCTCCCGGTTATGGAGGCTTGTGAGCAAGTCCAAACTTGCTTTGTCATTCGTCAGCAAGCCAAGCATCTACGCTTGATTCAAGAGGGTGAGTGGCAAGAGCCAGTACCTGTGGAAACTGGCACTGTGCGTGAGCAGATCATCCAGGTCAAAGGCGGTTACCAATGTCGGCGTGTCGAACTGACGCTTCATTCGCCAACGGACTCCGGCGACAGCAGCTTGATGTTCTGGAGCAACCTGCCTGAGAGCGTCAGTGCGCAACAGATCGCCGAACTGTATCGCCGCCGCTGGAGCATTGAAGGTATGTTCCAGCGACTGGAAGCGATCCTGGAAAGTGAGATCGAAACCCTTGGCAGCCCAAAGGCTGCCTTACTGGGGTTTGCAACGGCGGTATTGGCTTACAACGTCCTGGCTGTTCTCAAACGCAGTGTTGAACAAGCTCATCGGGATACCCAGCCTGAAGGATGGGAAGCCTCGATTTACCATTTAGCGGTTCAGGTCAGGAGTGGATATGAGGGAATGCAGATTGCGCTGCCCTCGGAACATTTTCCTGTCATTCCGTTGGAAAAACTGGCTCAGCACTTATTGGCGCTTGCCAGAAATATCCAACCTAAACAAGTTGCGAAAAGCCCCCGTGGCCCCAAGGTACCCAAGCCCAAAACATGGGTTAAAGGCACCGCGGTGAATGCGCATGTTTCAACGGACCGGATAATCAAGGCTGCCAAGACGAAAAGACCTTGAAAGGGCTGGCTGTAAAAGCGGAACCCTAAGTGGCCGTTACCGCAGGAATGGATATGTACCCGGTCCAACTGTGTTGACTGTCAGGCCGTCATCGCAGGCAAGCCAGCTCCCACAGTTTGATTGTGGGGTGTCAGGTGGATAGGCGTCGGCTGGGAGGCCGTCTTCGCAGGCAAGCCAACTCCCACATTGGATTGTGGGGTGTCAGGTGGATAGGCGTCGGCTGGGAGGCCGTCATCGCAGGCAAGCCAGCTCCCACAGGCAGCATTTGCAGCCGACCGATTCGGCCCTGTATTGCATGAATTCTGAGGATGCCCACCCGGCTCAAACAACGCAATCCTTGCGTCGCAACAAGCCCCAGAGCCGAGTGGACGGGGCGCATCATAAGGAGTGAAACGGCATTTGTCCTCCAGACAATTCTGAACAAATGTGCACATTCCAAGTGTGTGGCGAGGGATTGCCTAACCCAGCCGCCCCACAATTTCGTCTTTGACCAATAGCCGTTTCTTCTTCAGCTTTTCCACATCCTCATCGCTGGCACTGGCTTTTTCCGCTTTTAGCACCTCAGCGTCGGCGTCGTCGTATTGAGTGAGCAGCGCATCCAACCGTTTGTCCTGCGCCCTGCGTTCGTGAACAACTTCCTTGCTCAACCCCAAGTCCTGATACAGGTCGTGTTTCACTGGCATGGCGTACCTCCACAGATTGATCGATGGTCTACGCCCTTGAAGCTAGCCCATTCCAACAAGACTTGTCATGTTTGAAGTCAAGAACGACCCGTTCGTCGCGGCGCAAGCGATGGGATCAAACCTTTGCCCCGCCCCGCCCTCCACTGTAGATCGCCACCCCAGGGAGAACGGTTTTATGAATCACGTTGCCACTGCTGCCGACACCCAATGCATCAACACCCTACGCACCCTGGCCATGGATGCCGTGCAGAAGGCCAATTCGGGGCACCCGGGTACGCCCATGGGCCTGGCGCCGGTGGGTTATACGTTGTGGAGTCGCTTCCTGCGTTATCACCCCGAGCATCCTGACTGGCCCAACCGTGACCGTTTTGTGCTGTCGGTAGGGCATGCCTCGATGCTGCTGTATTCGCTGTTGCACCTGGCCGGCGTGGTGGAAATCGATGCCCATGGCCAGCGCTCGGGCGAGCCGGCCGTCAGCCTGGACGACATCAAGCAGTTCCGGCAGATCGGCTCCAAGACCCCAGGCCATCCCGAGTACCGCATGACCACGGGCGTGGAAACTACCACCGGGCCGCTGGGCCAGGGCTGCGCCAACAGCGTGGGCATGGCCATGGCCGAGCGCTGGCTGGCTGAGCGCTTCAACCGCGACGGCCAGGTGCTGTTTGACTACGACGTCTACACCCTGTGCGGTGATGGCGACATGATGGAGGGCATCAGCAGCGAAGCCGCGTCCCTGGCCGGGCACTTGAAGCTCGATAACCTGTGCTGGATCTATGACAACAACACCATCAGCATCGAGGGCCACACTGAGCTGGCGTTCAGTGAAGACGTAATCCAACGCTTCCAGGCTTATGGCTGGCACACCGTGCACGTCACCGACGCCAATGACTTGCAGGCCTTGAGCGTGGCGCTGGAAACCTTCAAGGCCAACACCGGCGCCCCCACCTTGATCGTGGTGGACAGCGTGATCGGCTACGGCTCACCGCACAAACACAACACCGCTGCGGCCCATGGCGAGCCACTGGGAGAGGACGAGATTCGCCTGACCAAGGCCGCCTATGGCTGGCCGCAGGATTCAAGTTTTCTCGTGCCCGAAGAGGCCCGCACACTGTTGCGCGATGCCCTTTACGAACGCGCCGAGCCGCTGTACGCCGAGTGGAACCAGACCCTCGCCGCCCTCGACCCGCAACGGGCCGATGAGCTGCAACGCATGCGCGCCGGGGAGATGCCCGAGCAATGGCAAGCACACCTGCCCAGCTTTGCCGCCGATGCCAAAGGCGTCGCCAGCCGTGCTTCGGGCGGCGAGGTATTGAATGCCTTCGCCCAACAAATTCCATGGCTGCTGGGCGGTTCGGCAGATCTGTCGCCCTCGACCAAGACCAACCTCACCTTCGACGGTGCCGGGCGTTTCAGCGCGGGTGACTACAGCGGGCGCAACCTGCACTTCGGTATCCGCGAACACGCCATGGGCGCAATTGCCAACGGCATGGCGCTTTCCTACCTGCGCCCGTACACCTCGACCTTCCTGGTGTTCAGCGACTACATGAAACCGCCAATCCGCCTGGCGGCGATCATGGAATTGCCGGTGATCTTCGTGTTTACCCATGACTCCATCGGCGTAGGCGAAGACGGGCCCACCCACCAGCCCATCGAACACCTGACCCAACTGCGTGCCACGCCGGGGCTGTTGACGCTACGGCCGGGCGATGCGAATGAAACCCTTGAGCTGTGGAAGGTGGCGCTGGCACAAACCCATCGGCCCAGCTGTATGGTGTTATCGCGCCAGGCATTGCCGACCCTCGACCGCAACCACTTTGCCGCAGCTTCCGGCGCGGCCAAAGGTGCGTATGTGTTGGCCGAGGCGGATCAACCGAAGGTCATCTTGATCGCCACCGGCAGCGAAGTGGGCCTGGCGGTGGCCGCTTATGAGCAGCTCAAAGACCAAGGCATTGGCGCTCGCGTGGTGTCGATGCCCAGTTGGGAGCTGTTTGAAGACCAGGATCAAGCCTACCGCGACAGCGTCCTGCCGCCTGCGGTAAAAGCCCGTGTAGTGGTGGAGCAGGCAGGGCCCTTGGGGTGGGACCGCTACGTCGGGCAGACCGGCGCCAAAGTGGTGATGAACAGCTTCGGCGCCTCGGCACCGCTGGCCAAGTTGCAGGAGAAGTTCGGGTTTACCGTGGAGAATGTGGTGAAGCTGGCCAAAGAGCAGATCCAGCACAACCTCACTGACTAACACGGGGCTTAATGGGGGAGCGGGCTTGCCCCTCCCACATGTTGGGCATCAGCCCCCGTTAGATCAGTGATTGGGCTAGATAAGGTGCGGTGCGGCTGTGTTTGCTCTTGGCAACCTTGTGGGGCGTGCCGCACGCCACTACCGTTCCGCCCAGGTCCCCTGCCCCCGGGCCGATATCAATCACCCAGTCACTCTGGGCCACCACGCGCATTTCATGCTCCACCACAACCACCGTATGCCCCGCCTCCACCAAGTGATTCAACTGGCTGAGCAAACGATCGACGTCCTTGGGGTGCAAGCCGGTGGTCGGTTCGTCCAAGACATACAAGGTGGCGCCCCGGGCGTTACGTTGCAGTTCAGTAGCGAGCTTGATGCGTTGGGCTTCGCCGCCGGACAGCTCGGTAGCCGGCTGCCCCAGGCGCAGATAACCCAGGCCGATATCGCGCAGCACGACTAACGAGCGCAGGATGCCCGGTTGCTCGGCGAACACCTGCACCGCCTGCTCCACCGTCAGCCCCAGCACCTGGGCGATATTCAAGCCCTGCCATTTGATCGCCAGGGTGTCGGGGTTATAGCGCGCGCCGTGGCAGGTCGGGCATGGCGCGTACACGCTGGGCATGAACAGCAACTCGACGCTGACAAAACCTTCACCCTCACAGTTCGGGCAACGGCCCTTGGCGACATTGAAGGAGAACTGCCCGGCATCGTAATTGCGCTTTTTGGCCGCTGGCGTGGCGGCGAACAGTTTGCGCACGTTGTCGAACAGCCCGGTGTAGGTCGCCAGGTTGGAGCGCGGCGTGCGGCCGATGGGCTTCTGGTCCACCTGCACCAGGCGCTGGATGTGCTCCAGCCCGGCGCTGATGCGCCCGCCACTGGCTTGCGGTGCAGCATCTTCCAGGCTCGGTTCGTCGTCGCTTTCCAGCACACGCCCCAGGCCCGTGCCCACCAGCTCCAGCAGCGCCTGGCTGACCAGGCTGGACTTGCCCGAGCCGGAAATACCGGTCACCGCGGTGAAACAGCCCAGCGGGAAATCCACGTTCAAATCTTTCAGGTTATTTCGCGTCACGCCTGTGAGCTTCAGCCACCCGGCCGGCTCGCGGCTTGGCGCATTGGCCGGGCGAGGTGGGGCAAACAGGTATTCGCGGGTCTGCGAGGCCTCGACGTCCGCCAACCCTGCGGGCGGCCCGCTGTACAGCACTTGCCCGCCATGTTCGCCGGCAGCCGGGCCCACGTCGATCAGCCAGTCGGCGCGGCGCATGGTTTCCAGGTCATGTTCCACCACAAACAGCGAATTGCCCGCGGCCTTCAAACGATCAAGCGCCGTGAACAATGCTTCGCCATCCGCCGGGTGCAGACCCGCCGAAGGCTCATCGAGCACATAAATAACACCGAACAACTGCGAGCCCAATTGGGTAGCCAGGCGCAGACGCTGCAGCTCCCCGGACGACAGGGTCGGCGTACTGCGCTCCAGGGACAGATAGCCCAGGCCCAGTTCGATCAAGGTGTTGACCCGCTCGAGCAGGTCCTGGGCGATGCGTTGGGCCGCCAGGCGTTTTTCCACCGACAGCTTCATCCTGTCCTGTCCCGCAGCCACCGGCCGCAGCAGCTCGGCCAATTGCGCCAAAGACAGCTGCGACAGCTCACCGATATCCACCCCGGCAAACTTCACCGACAACGCCGCCTGGTTCAGGCGTTTGCCCTCGCACAATGGGCAGGCGCTGCCTTGCATGAACTGCGATACACGCTTTTTCATCAGCGCGCTTTGGGTGTGGGCGAAGGTGTGCAGGATATAGCGCCGAGCGCCGCTGAAGGTGCCTTGGTAGCTGGGTTCGAGCTTGCGTTTCAACGCCTCGCGGGCCTGCTGCGGGGTGAAGCCGGCGTACACCGGTACGGTGGGGGTTTCTTCGGTGAACAGAATCCAGTCGCGCTGCTTTTTCGGCAAGTCGCGCCATGGGATGTCCACGTCATAGCCCAGCGTCACAAGGATGTCGCGCAGGTTCTGGCCCTGCCACGCCAACGGCCAGGACGCCACTGCACGTTGGCGGATGGTCAATGACGGATCGGGCACCATCAGCGCCTCGGTCACTTCATACACACGGCCCAGGCCATGGCATTGCGGGCACGCGCCCTGGGGCAGGTTCGGCGAGAAGTCCTCGGCGTACAACATGGCCTGCCCTTTCGGATAACGGCCGGCGCGGGAATAGAGCATGCGGATCAAGCTCGACAAGGTGGTGACACTGCCCACCGACGAGCGCGCACTGGGTGTACCGCGTTGCTGTTGCAGGGCCACGGCAGGCGGCAAGCCTTCGATGCTGTCTACATCCGGCACGCCGACCTGGTCGATCAAGCGCCGCGCATAGGGCGCCACCGATTCGAAATAGCGGCGCTGGGCCTCGGCATACACTGTGGAAAACGCCAGGGACGATTTGCCGGAGCCAGACACGCCGGTAAACACCACTAGGGCGTCCCGGGGAATATCCACATCGACATTACGCAAGTTATGTTCACGGGCGCCACGCACCCTGACAAAGCCCGCTTGCCGGGCGGTGAGCGGTGGGATGTTGCGCTGTGAAGTCATGGGCAACCTTGTCTTGCGCTTAGCACCCTGCGCACGCGTTGGGTCAGGGCATCGGGGCTGTAGGGTTTGCTCAGCAGGTGGATATCGGCGCTGAGCAGATGATTGGAAGACAGAATGTCGCGGGTATGGCCTGAGGTAAACAGCACCGGCACCGGCGGGTTCTGCGCGCGGGCCCAGGTGGCCAGATCGGTGCTCTTGACCCGACCGGGCATCACCACATCGGTGAAGATCAGGTCCGGCGACACGCCGCGCTGCAACACTTGCATCGCGCGGTCGCCATCCTCGGCAATCAGTACGGTATAGCCCGACTGCTGCAGCAACTCGACCACCGTCAGGCGTACGCCTTCATTGTCCTCGACCACCAGGATGGTTTCCTGGCCGCCGCCTTGCAGGTCCGCATCACTGTAGTCGTCGAAGCATTCAGGCTCCAGGCAGTGGGGGAAATACATCTGCACCACCGAGCCCTTGCCCTCCTCGCTCCACATGTCCACGTGCCCGCCACTTTGGCGCACAAAACCGAACACCATGCTCAGGCCCAGGCCGGTGCCGTGGCCTTCGCGCTTGGTGGTAAAAAAGGGTTCGAATGCGCGCTTGAGGGTCGCCTCGGACATGCCCACGCCGGTGTCGGCCACTGCCAGGCGCACGTACTCGCCGGGCTTGATGCTTTTACCGATGCAATCGTCCGGGTTGAGGATGACGTTTTCTCCGGTGATACGAATCACACCCTCGCCCTGCATGGCATCGCGGGCGTTGATCGCCAGGTTGAGCAGCGCGTTTTCCAGCTGGTTGCGGTCGACATTGATGCACCAGGAGTCCTGGGGCAGTTGCACGTCGATATGAATGGTTTCCCCCAACGCCCGTTGCAACAACTCGCCCAGGCCAGCGTAGATGCGCTGCGGGTTGTACACCGCCGGAGACAAGGGCTGGCGACGCGCAAAGGCCAGCAGTTGCGACGACAGCTTGGCCCCACGTTCCACGGCGGCGATGGCCGCGGTGACGCGACGTTGCACCTGGGGGTTGTCCGGTTCATGCCTGGCGAGCAAATGCAGGTTGCCGGCGATCACTTGCAGCAAGTTATTGAAGTCATGGGCCACGCCCCCGGTCAGGCCGCCAATCGCTTCCAGCTTCTGTGACTGGCGCAACTGGTCTTCTGCGGCCGACCGCGCCTGCACTTCAGCGGCTACGCGTTGCTCCAGATTATGGGTGAGCTCCTGGCGCACCCGCTCGGACTTCACCAGTTCGGTGGTTTCCACCACGATCGCCAGCACCCCGGCCGGCTGTTGGTTGTCACCGGCCACGGGGCTGTAATAGAGGTCCAGCCATACGCTTTCCGGTTGGCCGTGACGCGATAGCACCAGCTCCTTGTTATTGAACGACAAGGTGCCGCCCGCCAGGCACGTATCCACCACATGCCGATTGAACTCGGCCACCTCCGGCCAGCCCAGTTCGACCGGAGTGCCCAAGAGGTAGGGATGGCGCCCGCCGGCAAATACCGAATAGCTGTCGTTGTAGATCATGTACCCCGCCCGCCCCCACAGCATCACCATCGGCACAGGTGAGGCGAGCATCATTTGCACGGTGCAAGCCAGGCTCGTGGACCACTGATCCAAGGGGCCAAGGTCGGTACTTGACCAGTCAAACGTGCGAATCCGCTGGGCCATTTCGCCGGCCCAGCCTTCACAGCCATGGGGGTTGGATAAAAATTGCATGATTGGGCTCTGTGCAGGGACAAGACAGTCGCAAGTTTTGGAGCGCGCCAGCGGTGGATGGTTTCATCCTGAACACAGAGGAATGCATAAACCCCTGGAACTCAATGAAAATCCCGGCTGCGCACCACCATTCCATCCAGCAGCGGCGTCAAATCGGTGAGGCGCCCCGCGATCAAATGCCGCACCTCACCCACCGCCTCCCAACGGCCGTCCACCTTGAGCAAACGCGAGCCCACCAGCGCCTGGCGCTGCCGCTCGGCCAGGTCGCGCCAGACCACCACATTGAGGTTGCCGAACTCATCTTCCAGGGTGACAAAGGTTACGCCGCTCGCCGTGCCTGGGCGTTGGCGCCCTGTGACCAGCCCGGCGATGCTCACGTTGCGCCCATGTTCCACCGCCAGCAACTCCTGGGAACTGCGGCAGCGGCGCCGGCGTAACTCGGCGCGCAACAACGCCAGGGGATGGGGCCCCAGGGTGGTACCGAGGGTGGCGTAATCGGCGTGCAAATCTTCGCCTACCGTGGGCTCGGGCAATGCCACCCGCGTCTCATCGGGGCTCGGCAGGCCGGCAAACAAGCCCAGTTGCTGATGCACACCGGCTACGTCCCAGCGCGCCTGATGGCGGTTGCCGGCCAGGGCGCGCAAGGCCCCGGCATCCGCCAGCAGCGCCTGGGCACGCGTATCCAGGCCGGCGCGCGCGTCCAGGTCAGCGATGTCGTTGAACCGCCGCTGCTGCCTCGCCGCTTCGATACGCCGCCCGTCTTCCTCGCGAAACCCCGAGATCATGCGCAAGCCCAAGCGAATCGCCGGTTGCTGGCCGTCGATGGGCTCCAGGCTGCACTCCCAGTCACTGGCCTGCACATCCACCGGGCGGATCTGCAAGCGATGGCGCCGGGCGTCCTGCAGGATCTGGTCCGGGCTGTAGAAGCCCATGGGCCAGCTGTTGATCAGGGCGCAGGCGAAGGCCGCTGGCTCATGGCATTTGAGCCAGCAACTGGCATAGGTCAGCAAGGCGAAACTGGCGGCGTGGGACTCAGGGAAACCATAGCTGCCAAAGCCCTTGATCTGCTCGAAAATCTGCGCGGCAAAGGCTTCGGTGTAGCCGTTTTTCAGCATGCCGGTGCGCAGGCGTTGCTGATGCGGCTCCAGGCCACCGTGGCGTTTCCAGGCGGCCATGGAGCGGCGCAACTGGTCGGCCTCGCCGGGGCTGTAGTCGGCGGCGACCATGGCGATTTGCATCACCTGTTCCTGGAACAGCGGGATGCCCAGGGTGCGTTCCAGCACGGCTTTCAATTGCGGCGACGGATAGGTCGTGGGCTCTTCATTATTCCGTCGACGCAAGTACGGATGCACCATGCCGCCCTGGATCGGCCCAGGCCGTACGATGGCGACCTCGATCACCAGGTCATAAAACGTCTGCGGCTTGAGCCGGGGCAACATCGACATCTGTGCCCGCGACTCGATCTGGAATACACCGATGGTGTCGGCCTTGCTGATCATGGCGTAGGTGGCCGGGTCTTCTTTGGGAATCGTGGCCAGGCTCAAGTCCCGGTGGCGATGCCGGCGCAGCAAATCGAAACAGCGGCGGATCGCGCTGAGCATCCCCAGGGCGAGGATGTCCACCTTGAGCAAGCCGACGGCATCGAGGTCGTCCTTGTCCCACTGGATAATGGTGCGCTCGGCCATGGCCGCATTTTCCACCGGCACCAGGGTGTCCAGCGGGTATTCGCTGATCACAAAGCCGCCAGGGTGCTGGGACAGGTGCCGCGGAAAACCGATCAGTTGCTGGGTCAACGTCAAGACACGCCGCAGCAGTGGGCTGTCCGGGTCGAAGCCGCTTTCACGCAGGCGCTCCAACGGCGGCGCCTCATCGCTCCAGCGCCCGCAGCAATCGGCCAAGGCGTTGATCTGGTCCGGCGGCAGCCCGAGGGCCTTGGCCACATCACGTACCGCGCCCGTGGCGTGGTAACTGCTGACCACCGCCGTCAAGGCTGCACGGGTGCGGCCATAGCGCTGGAACACGTATTGCAGCACCTCTTCGCGGCGTTCGTGCTCAAAATCCACGTCGATGTCCGGCGGCTCGTTGCGCTCCTTGGACAGGAAGCGCTCGAACAGCAGGTTGGTCAGGCTCGGGTTGATTTCGGTGATGCCCAAGGCAAAACACACCGCCGAGTTAGCCGCCGAACCACGGCCTTGGCACAAAATCGAACGGCTGCGGGCGAAACGCACGATGTCATGCACCGTAAGAAAATAGCTTTCGTAACCCAGCTCGCTGATCAGCTGCAGTTCACGATGGATTTGCTGCAAGGTCTTGTCGTCGATGCCTTCGGGCCAGCGCTGGGCGATGCCTTCTTCGGTGAGGGTGCGCAGCCAGGATTGGGCGTCATGCCCCGCGGGTACCAGCTCGCGTGGATAGTGATAGCGCAACTGGCCGAGGTCGAAGGTGCAGCGCCGCGCGATGGCGAGGGTTTCATCCAGTAAGGCCTGGGGATACAGCGCCGCCAGCGCATCGAGGCTACGCAGGTGGCGTTCGCCATTGGGGTGCAGGCGCGTGCCGGCTTCGGCCACCGGCACGTGGTGGCGGATGGCGGTCATGGTGTCTTGCAGGGCCCGGCGGCCCCGCGCATGCATATGCACATCGCCGCAGGCCACGGCAGGGATTTGCAGGCTGTGGGCCAGTTGCAAGCGCTGTTGCAGATGGCGCGCATCGTCCTGGCCGCAATGCAGATGCACCGCCAGCCACAGGCGCTGGTCGAAGGTGCGGCGCAGCCAGTCGAGGCTGGCCTGGGTGTCGCTGTCTTGCGCTACCCACAACGCCAAAAGACCGGGCAACGGTTGCTCGAAATCTTCCTGTAGCAGGCGATAGCGGCCCTTTTCAGCCCGCCGCCGGGCCAGGGTGATCAGCCGGCACAGGTGCTGGTAACCGCTCAGGCTCTCTACCAGCAGCACCAGTTTCGGGCCGTTTTCGATGTGCATTTCGCTGCCGATAATCAACGGCAAGTCTACGGCTTTGGCGGCTTGCCAAGCGCGCACGATGCCCGACAGCGTGCATTCATCGGTAATCGCCAGGGCGCTGTAGCCTTGGCGCTTGGCGCGCTCGAAAAGCTCCAGCGCACTGGAGGCGCCACGCTGGAAACTGAAATTGGACAGGCAGTGCAGCTCGGCGTAACTCATGCACCCTCCTACAGTAGGTGGCGGCCCAAGGGTTTTCATGCAAACCACCCTTGCAACCACAGCCCATCGCCTTGCCCCACCGTGCGATAGGCCCACCCCTGCTGGCCGGCGCGGGTCTGGACCAGGTAATAGTCGCGGCGCACATCGGCGCCATCCCACCAGCCGGATTCAATGCGCTCCGGGCCCATCAGGATCTGTACGCCGTGTTCGGCCAGCAAGGTCGGTTGCGGCAATAACCAGCCTGGGCGGCGGACCTTGTTCAAGCTCGGGCACGCCTGGTGGTCGGTCGTGGCCTGCCAGGCGCATTCGGGGCGATGGTCGGCCTGAAAACGCAGGCCCTGCACCGCCTCATCCCCCAGACGTGCACGCAGGCGTTCGCGCAACTGTTCCCACGGCAGGGTTTGTTGCGGGCGGTCGTCGAACAGGTCCTGGCGTTGCGGCACGAACACCGGCAAGTCCTCGGCCACCAGGCGCACCCCCCGCACCGGCGCGGTGACCTGTACCTGCTCCAGGCGCCCACGGGCCAGTTCGAACAACATCGAAGGCTCGCGCTCGGCACTGAGCAGGCCCACCTTGATCACGCTGTCGTGTGCCTGGGCGTGTTCCAGGTGCAGGTCAAAGCGCTGCACGCCACTGTCACGCCCGCACAGGAAAGCGGACAGATCGCCGGTCAAGCGCCGCAAGGGGAACAACAGCGCCTGGTGGGATTGCACGTCAAAATTCAACTCGATGCGTGCATCGAACTGGTCGGGCGGTTGATAAAAATCCAAGGCCAATGGCCGCTGCCCGCTCAGGGCGTCGAGGTGCTTGAGCAGGCTGGCGTCAAAGCGTCTCGCCAGGGTATGCCGTGGCAAGGCCTGCACCTGGGCCAGGCTGCGCAGGCCCATGCGCGACAAGGCGGTGGCGGCCTGGGGTTCAAGGCCCGCGCGGTCGATAGGCAACGATGCCAGGGCCTGCATCAGGGCGCGGTCATCGGCCACGGCCAGGCCGTCGTAGCCGTTTGCCAATATCCGCGCCGCCGCCGGGTTGGGCGCAGCGACGATGCGATGGCGAAAGCCAAGTTCGGTCAGCTCTTTGCGCAAACGCGCCTCGAGGTGCGGCCAGGGCCCGAACAGGCCCAGGCTCGATTCGATCTCGAACAACAAAGCCCGTGGGTAATACAGGCTGACCTGGGAGCTGAAACGATAGGCCCAGGCGGCCAGAAACTGCTGCAGCCGCTCGATCTCCAACGGGTCGTATTCGACACAGGCAAAGTGCTTGACCAGGGCATGGGCCGCCGTCAACGATTGCCCGGGGCGCAGGCCCAAGGCGCGGGCGGCGGCGTTGACGGTTTGCAGTACACGCCGCTGCGGCGTGCCGGCCAGCAGCGCCAGCGGCTGCTCGGGTTCGGGGTGCACACGCTGTGCCCCGTCCAGCGCCAATTGCGGGAAGACAATACACACCCAACGCATGGCAACCTCAATGCCCCGCCAGGGCAATCGGCGCCGGATGGGCCAGCCCGCCACGGCACTTGAGCACCCGCACTTGCGCGGGCCTGGCCTCGACCGCCAAGCGCAGGGCGGCGGGCGAGGCATTGATCGCCTCGCTCAAGGAGCGCCAGGCAAACGCCAGGGTCTGCCCGGTTTCCGCCGCTACCTGCAAACGCCGCAAGGCACGATCATCGGCCTTGCGCGGCCAACACAACACCGCCCCGCAACTGCCCGAACGCAGGCATTGCTCCACCGCCCACAGCGCGTCACGCTCCTCGGCCCGGATGATGGACAACTGGCGCACATCCACCCCGGCGTTCTGCCACGCATGGGGATAGGGGGTATAGGGCGGCGCCACCAGCACAATGCGCTCGCCCAGGGCCGACAAGCGCGCCAGTGTGGGCAGCACCAGTTGCAACTCGCCCACCCCGTCCTGGGCCATCAGGATTTCACTCAAGGCCGATTCCGGCCAGCCGCCACTGGGCAGCACCGCATCCAGCGCCGCCAGCCCCGTGGGATGTACGCTGGCCGGGGGCGCGGCGGGCCGGCCCTTCCAGACTCGCCCGCCATTGAACAGCGAGTCCAGGGCAACCACGGCGCCCATCAGCCTTGCCTCACCAGGCCGCAGAACACGCCTTCGATGGCCAGGTCCTGCTCGGGCCCGACCACGATGGGTTGATACGCCGGGTTGCGCGGCAACAGGCGAACCCTGTCGCCGTGGCGCTCGAATCGCTTGATGGTGACGTCGCCGTCCAGGCGCGCCACCACAATCTGCCCGTTCAAGGCTTCGGCAGTGCGGCGTACGCCCACCAGGTCGCCATCGAGAATGCCATCTTCAATCATCGAATCGCCCTGCACTCGCAGCAGGTAGTCGGGGGTTTTGGCGAAGGTGGCGGGGTCCAGTTGCAAGCGGCTGTGCACCTCGGCATCGGCGCCAATCGGCCGACCGGCCGCTACACGGCCGAGCACCGGTACATCCAGCCACTCGGGACGCGCAGGTTGATTGAGCAAGCGAATGCCACGGGCCTGGTTGGGGTTGACCTCGATAAAGCCGGCTTCGGTCAGCGCCACCACATGCTTGCGGGCGACGCTGCGCGAGGCGAAGCCGAACGCCTCGGCGATCTCGGCGAGGCTGGGAGGCTGGCCTTGTTGCGCGATGCGCTCGCGAATGAAGGTCAGGATGGCGGTGCGGCGGGGAGTCAGGTTTGTCATGGAGTACATTTGTACTCCTGTGGGAAATTTCTGACAATAACCGTCAGTCGGGGCTGGGTGTTACACCTGTGGGAGGGGGCGTGCCCCCGTGACGGCCTGACAGTCGACGCCCGCCTACCTGACACCCCATGATTCAACTGTGGGAGCTGGCTTGCCTGCGATGGCGGCCTGAAAGCCGACGCAGTTATACCGAGTACATATCCATTGCTGCGGTAACGGCCACTTAGGGTTCCGCTTTTACAGCCAGCCCTTTCAAGGTCTTTTCGTCTTGGCAGCCTTGATTATCCGGTCCGTTGAAACATGCGCATTCACCGCGGTGCCTTTAACCCATGTTTTGGGCTTGGGTACCTTGGGGCCACGGGGGCTTTTCGCAACTTGTTTAGGTTGGATATTTCTGGCAAGCGCCAATAAGTGCTGAGCCAGTTTTTCCAACGGAATGACAGGAAAATGTTCCGAGGGCAGCGCAATCTGCATTCCCTCATATCCACTCCTGACCTGAACCGCTAAATGGTAAATCGAGGCTTCCCATCCTTCAGGCTGGGTATCCCGATGAGCTTGTTCAACACTGCGTTTGAGAACAGCCAGGACGTTGTAAGCCAATACCGCCGTTGCAAACCCCAGTAAGGCAGCCTTTGGGCTGCCAAGGGTTTCGATCTCACTTTCCAGGATCGCTTCCAGTCGCTGGAACATACCTTCAATGCTCCAGCGGCGGCGATACAGTTCGGCGATCTGTTGCGCACTGACGCTCTCAGGCAGGTTGCTCCAGAACATCAAGCTGCTGTCGCCGGAGTCCGTTGGCGAATGAAGCGTCAGTTCGACACGCCGACATTGGTAACCGCCTTTGACCTGGATGATCTGCTCACGCACAGTGCCAGTTTCCACAGGTACTGGCTCTTGCCACTCACCCTCTTGAATCAAGCGTGGATGCTTGGCTTGCTGACGAATGACAAAGCAAGTTTGGACTTGCTCACAAGCCTCCATAACCGGGAGCGTGCAATAAAGCCGGTCAGCCAGCCACACTTGGCCTGGCTCGGCATTGGCCAATAAAGGCAGCACACAAACGCGCTCGCTTGCGTAGGCATCCTCACACGCCTGAAGGTCGACGACCTGATCCAGATCGGGATCGTATGCAACAACCGAAAAACCGGGACGAGCGGCGCCGCGCTCGTTGCGTAAAGCTCCCAGACGTTTTTCAGTGGATGCCAGGTGATTACCGTCCACTACCCGAACCTGCCAACCCGGCAGCATCGCCGTGCAGCCCAGCTCCCGGATGGTTGGAGCCAGGCGCTGTGCACAGCCCGTAATCAGGGCGCGCAACAGAGCAGGCTCGGTACGACTGATCTTGTCGTAGAGAGCCGCCAGGCTGACCGGAAGGTCCTCCAGTTGTCGCGCGGCGGCGTGCAGAGATGGCCTCAAGCCCAATGAAACAAGGGACATTAGCTTGATGATGGTCGAGAACAATAGCTCACGAGAATACTGCCGTTGCCGGTGTTCTTCGAAAACCTGATCAATCCACTCGGGGGCAATAGCCTGCTGCAGCGCCAGTTTGGCCATGACACTGGCAGGTGCTTTTTTTTCGAAACGCGCTAGAACTTCCGCCCACATCGTTTAGGTACCCCCTGAATGAATTTCAGGGGATTTTACAGAAGACCTTGAAAGGGCTGGCTTTTACAGCGGGTCACTTTTGGAAAAGAGCCCCAAAAGTAACCAAAAGGGCTCTTGCCCCACCACTCGGCACCTCGCTTGGGCTCGGTGTGCCCGTAATCCGCCAGTGATTTGGGGGGCCGCCGCCACGCGCCATCCATGGCGCGGGGCGGCTAAACCGGCATCCCTGCCGGTTTACCCCCCAAATCCCTGTCGAATTCCGGCCAGCGTGGTTTAACGGGGCGCCTAAGATCAAAAGCAGATCAAGAGCAAGATCAAGATCAAGAGCGGCTCGCTTCGCATCGTGGTTACCGTTGGCTGCTACAACCTCCAACGTTGTGTAGATCCCTCCCACCTCGGCCCGCGCTCATCAGCAGAGTTCCCAAGCGTCTCACCACCCCTCTTTCAACATCCGCAACTCCAGATGCTGCAACAACATGATCGTCTTGCCATCCACAATCTCCCCGCTCTGCACCATCGCCAGTGCCTGCTCAAAGCCCAGTTCCAGCACCTCGATATCCTCGCCCTCTTCTTCCAGGCCACCGCCCGCCCCCACTCGGTCGCCTGGCTGGTATTCACCGATAAAAAAGTGAATCCGCTCCGTCACCGATCCCGGGCTCATGAACGCCGCGTAGATTTTCTCCACATGCCCCACGCGATAGCCGGTCTCTTCTTCGGCCTCCAGGCGGATGCGTTCTTCGGCGCTGGCGTTATCGAGCAAACCGGCCGCCGCTTCAATCAGGTAGCCGGGGTAATCGTTGACGAACGTGGGCATGCGGAACTGGCGAATCAGCAAGACTGTGCGTTGCTCACGGTTGTACAACAGGATGGTCGCACCGTTGCCCCGGTCATACACCTCGCGGGTCTGGGCTTGCCAACTGCCGTCGCGACGGCGCAGGTCGAAGCTGTATTTCTTCAGCAGGTACCAGTTGTCCGAGAGGGTTTCTTCGGCGGTGATGCGCACGGGGCTGTTGTTCATGTGTGGGCCTTTGCAGGTAGGGCAGGTTCAAGCCGTCCACCCTATCAACCCGCACGAGGATTGTTCAATGCTGTAACACTTTCATCCGTCACAGCCGTCGCATTAATGCCTACCCGCCCAGGCCATCTGGTAAAACCCGTGCTTCATCTTTGTTCTGGAACCTTCATGTCTTCTGCTTCTATGCCCCGCCGGGGCCTGCGCTGGTTTGTCTGGCTGTGCATGGCCGTGTTGATTGTCGGCCTGCCGGTCGGTTGCGCCGTGTTGCAACACAAGGAGCGCGAACTTGTGTTTCGCATCGAGCCGGGAACCGCCGGCTGGTACACCGGCCTGCCCAAGGCGGTGCAGGAATTCGAACTCAAGCCCGCCAGTTTCAAAGCAGGGCAGAACATTCATGGCTGGTGGTACCCGGCAGCCAACAAAGACGCGCCCGCCATCCTCTACCTGCACGGGGTACGCTGGAACCTCACGGGCCAATTGTTTCGCATCGAGCAATTGCATGCCCTGGGCTTTTCGGTCCTGGCCATCGACTATCGCGGCTTTGGCCAAAGCCAGGGCGACTTGCCCTCGGAAGCCACGGTGTACGAGGACGCTCGCATTGCCTGGGAGCGTTTCCAGACCCTGCAACCAGACCCCGGCAAGCGCCTGATCTACGGGCACTCCCTGGGTGGCGCGGTCGCCATCGACCTCGCTGCCGAGTTGGGCAAGCAGGTGCCATTGCCGGTGCGCGGGCTGGTGATCGAGTCCACGTTCACCTCCCTGGCGGATGTCGCCACGGCCGTTGCCAACACCTCATTGCCGGTGCGCTGGTTGCTGTCGCAGAAGTTCGATTCCATCGACAAGATTGCCGACATCCACATGCCGCTGCTGGTGGTCCACGGCCTCGACGACCGCTACGTACCACCGCGCTTCAGCCAGCAGTTATTCGAAGCCGCCCAGCAACCCAAACACCTGTTGCTGGTGCCCGGTGCCAGCCATAACAACAGCATGAACCTCGCCGGACGCAGCTATGGCCAGGCGCTGGAAAACCTGATGCGCACGAAGATGCCTGCCCAGGTGGTGACACACTCCACAGGCCGCGATAACGCCTCGTAAATACGCTTTTCGACACTGGGTTCGCGCTTGGCTGTCAAGCGCAAACCCTGGCCATGTTGGCCCGAAATACAAGTTGATCAAATAATGATCTTCGCTGAAATCGCCAACGCTGCCGGGCCTTCGCAAAGTTATCCACAGAGATACCCACGGTTTTCGTGGACAACTCTTTTTATATTTTTACGTTTTTTTTGCTCAAGCCGTGCTTCCAGGAAAGGTACCGGGCAACAGGATTTCGCGATTTACTTCGCGTATATCCTTATAGCCACAGAGCGCCATCGACACGTCCAGTTCGCGGGCGATGATATCAAGCGCCTTGGTCACCCCCGCCTCGCCCATCGCCCCCAACCCATACAAGTGCGGGCGGCCAATCATGGTGCCCTTGGCGCCCAGCGCCATGGCCTTGAGCACGTCCTGGCCGGAACGAATACCCCCGTCGAGCCACACTTCAATGCGGTTGCCCACGGCCTCGACAATCGCCGGCAATTGGCTGATGCTCGACGGCGCGCCATCAAGCTGCCGGCCACCGTGGTTACTCACCACCAACGCATCGGCACCGCAATCGGCCGCCAAGCGCGCATCCTCCACATCGAGAATGCCCTTGATGATCAGCTTGCCGCCCCAGCACCGCTTGATCCACGCCACATCGTCCCAGCTCAGGCGCGGGTCAAATTGCTGGGCGGTCCACGACGACAGCGAACTCATGTCGGCCACCCCCTTCACATGCCCGACGATATTGCCGAAACCACGCCGCTGGGTACCCAGCATGCCCATCACCCAGCGCGGCTTGGTCATCATGTTGAGAATGTTCGGCAGGGTCAGCTTGGGCGGCGCGGACAAACCATTGATCAAGTCCTTGTGGCGCTGCCCCAGAATCTGCAAATCCAGGGTCAGCACCAATGCATCCACCCCGGCCGCCTTGGCGCGCTCGATCAACTGCTCGATAAAACCGCGATCGCGCATCACATACAGCTGGAACCAGAACGGCTGGCCGACGTGCTCGGCGATGTCTTCCAGCGAACAGATACTCATGGTCGACAAGGTGTAGCGCAGCCCGAACGCAGCAGCGGCACGGGCAGTGAGGATTTCGCCATCGGCATGCTGCATGCCCGCCAGTCCAGTCGGCGCCAGCGCCACGGGCATGGCCATGTCCTGGCCAATCATACTGGCGCGGATCGAACGCTCGTCGATATTGCGCGCCACCCGTTGACGGAACTTGATACGCGCAAAATCAGTTTCGTTGGCGCGGTAGGTGCTCTCAGTCCAGGAGCCGGAATCGGCGTAGTCGTAGAACATGCGGGGGACACGTTTTTGCGCCAGCTTGCGTAAGTCTTCGATGGTTGTGATCAACGGCATCGGGTCACCTCTCCCTGAACTGAACACAGAGAGTAACCGGCAGGAGCGTGGGCAACCAGCCGTTGCGTTTAGATGGACTGATGATTAATCTCGCACAAACCCGCAATAAAGCGCACAAACATGCATAACACTCATCAAGCCATCGACCTGCCTTCCCTGCGCAAACAAAAGATCTTGTTGCTGCTGGAACGCGACGGCAAGGTCACCGCATCTGAGTTGGTCGAGCATTTCGCCGTGTCCCAGGACACCATCCGCCGCGACCTTGGCGAACTCGCTGCCGCCGGCCTGTTGCAACGCGTACACGGCGGCGCCCTGCCCCGGCCCAAGGACACCGGCAAGGATTTCTTTACCCGTGTCGGCGAGACCAACGAGGTCAAGCGCCACCTCGCCCGCGTGGCGGCGGAGCGGGTTGAAGACGGCCAGATCGTGCTGTTCGATTCTGGCTCCACCACCTTGCAGATCGCGCAGTGCTTGCCCCATGCACTGCACCTGACCGTGGTCACGCCATCCCCCATGATCGCCATCGCCCTGGCCGACCATCCGCATATAAAAGTGATCCTGGCCGGCGGCCAACTCAACCCTGCTACGCTCTCCACCGGCGGCCATGAAGCGGTGCGCCTGATCCAGAGCGTCAAGGCCGACCTGTTGTTCACCGGAGTGTGCGCATTGCACCCGCAAGTGGGCATCACCTCGCTGCATTTTGGTGAAGTGGCCGTCAAGCAAGCCTTGCTCGACAGCGCGTCCCACGTCATCGCCGTGACCACCTCAGACAAACTCGGCGCGGTGGAACCCTTTGTGGTGGCGCCATGCAGCCGTATTCATACGCTGATTACCGAGTGGGATGCACCGGATGTGCAGGCATATAAACAGTTGGGGTTGCAGGTGCAGCGGGTGGACGTGCAGTGATACAAACCACGATGCGAAGCGAGCCGCTCTTGATCTTGATCTGCTTTTGATCTGCTTTTGATCTTGATCTTAGGCGCCCCGTTAAACCACGCTGGCCGGAATTCGACAGGGATTTGGGGGGTAAACCGGCAGGGATGCCGGTTTAGCCGCCCCGCGCCATGGATGGCGCGTGGCGGCGGCCCCCCAAATCACTGGCGGATTACGGGCACACCGAGCCTGGGCGAGGTGCCGAGTGGTGGGGCAAGAGCGTTTTGCTTACTTTTGCGCTTTTCAAAAGTGAGCCGCTGTAAAAGCGGAACCCTAAGTGGCCGTTACCGCAGGAATGGATATGTACTCGGTATAACTGTATCGACTATCAGGCCGCTATCGCAGGCAAGCCAGCTCCCACAGTTGGATTGCGGGGGTGTCTGGTAGGTAAATGTCGGCTGTCAGGCCGTCATCGCAGGCAAGCCAGCTCCCACATTGGGTTCGCCGGGGGGTCAGGTGGATAAGCGTCGGCTGGCAGAGCGTCAGGCAGCGCTGCGGATCTTGTGCAAAGCGTCTGCCACCCATTGACCAAAAGCATCCACCGGCCCTTGCAGGTTGCCGAGAAAATGCGGATAGATCAGCCACAAATCCATCACCGGCTTGAAGTCCTTGAGGGGCATCGCCGCCAACTGCTCGCGATGAGCACTGCGTTCCAGCAACGGACGTGGCACCAGGCCAAGGCCGAGGCCGTCGGCCACCAGGCCCAGTTGCAGTTCAGTGCCAAAGGTTTCCAGGTTTACCCGCAGCGCCAGGCCCTGGTCAGACAAGGTGCGCTGCAACCCCGCACGGAACCCGCAGCCGTCCGGGTTGAGGATCCAACCGCTCTGGTACACGTTCGCCAGCTTGCAAGGCTTCTTCGGCAATTGCGCCTTGGCACAGACCACCACCAACTCCATCTTGCCGATGGACTCACCGACCAGGTTGTCCGGAAAGATCTTGCCCGCGGGGAACAACGCCACCGCCGCATCCAGTTCGCCGCGTTCGATCTTGCCGACCAATTGGCTGCCCCAGCCGGTGGCAACCTGGGCACGCAAGTCGGCGTATTCGCTGCGCAGGTGTTTGAGTGCGTCCAGCAGCACCACATCGCCGATGGTCTGCGGTACGCCCAGGCGCAGCACGCCGGTAGGCGGTGCATCGGTGGCCACCAGTTCGCGCAGGGCATCCATCTCGCGCAGGATCAACCGGCATTGCTCATAGACACGCGTACCGATCAGCGTTGGCTTGAGGGGCTTGGTGTTGCGGTCGAACAGTTCCACTCCCAGAGCCTGCTCGAAGTTCTGCACGCGGCGGGTGATGGCTGGCTGGGTCAGCTGCAACGACGCGGCGGCATGGCTGATGGACTGGCAACGAATCACTTCGACAAAGGCATCGATATCGTCAATTTTCATTTGGGCCGCACATACAGATCAGTCATTAAGATGTGCGTGAAGCATAGTGGCCGCACACAGGTCTGGATAGCCCAGCCAGTGATCAATAACGTCTAACCCTATTCAAACCGGTTCTAAATTACCTCCGGCTATAAGCTAATCATTAAAAAATAGCATATTAAAAACAAACATTATGCTTAGATAAAAATACACCAACAGCCCGATGGAATGGTCATGACCCAGGCCCGACACCCCGAGAGACTCAGAGCCTTCATAGGCGCCCTGGCGGAATTGATCGACGGCAACCCGCGTGAAGGCGACCTGCTGCACCGTGGCGGCAAGTTGCTGGCGCAATTGGTCAGCCACGATGATTGGCTGCCCGACGAATTCGCCCAGCCCGACCCCGAGCGCTACCAGCAATTCTTGCTACATGCCGATTCGCGCCAGCGATTCAGCGTGGTCAGCTTTGTGTGGGGGCCAGGGCAACGCACGCCGATTCATGACCACCGGGTGTGGGGGCTGATCGGTATGTTGCGCGGCGCGGAGGTTTCCCAGGGGTTTGCCCGGGCACCGGGCGGCAGCCTGGTAGCGCTAGGCGAACCCGTGCAATTGCTGCCGGGCCAGGTCGAGGCGGTGTCGCCCAAAGTCGGCGATATCCATCAGGTCAGCAATGCCCACGGCGACCAAGTGTCCATCAGCATCCACGTATACGGCGCCAATATCGGCGCGGTGCGCCGGGCGGTGTATCAACCCGACGGCAGCGAGAAACTGTTTATCTCCGGTTATTCCAACGCCTATCTCCCGAACATCTGGGACCTGTCCAAAGAAAAGAGCCCTGCCCTATGACCACCCTATCGACCCGCAGCTTTGCGCAGATTCGCCAGGCCCTGTTGGCACGCGAAGAAGTCGCGCTGATCGACGTACGCGAAGAAGCCCCCTTTGCCGAGGCCCACCCTCTGTTCGCCGCGAATATCCCTTTGTCCAAGCTTGAACTGGAGGTGTACGCGCGCATTCCACGCCGCGATACCCAAGTCACCCTGTACGACAACGGCGAAGGGCTGGCCCAGCGCGCCGCCGAACACCTGGTTGCACTGGGCTACACCCAGGTCAGCCTGCTGGAGGATGGGCTGGACGGTTGGCGTCGGGCCGGTGGCGAGCTGTTTATCGACGTCAATGTACCCAGCAAGGCGTTTGGCGAGCTGGTGGAGAACCAGCGTCACACGCCGTCCCTGGCCGCCGAAGAGGTCCAGGCCCTGCTCGACAGCCAGGCCGATGTGGTGGTGCTCGATGCGCGCCGTTTCGACGAATACCAGACCATGAGCATCCCCACCGGCATCAGTGTGCCGGGGGCCGAGTTGGTGTTGCGCGCCCGTGAGCTGGCGCCCGATCCAGCCACGCGCATCATCGTCAATTGCGCCGGGCGCACCCGCAGCATTATCGGCACCCAGTCGTTGATCAACGCCGGCCTCCCCAACCCGGTGGCAGCCCTGCGCAACGGCACCATCGGCTGGACCTTGGCCGGGCAGACCCTCGCCCATGGCCAGGCGCGCCGCTTTGCGCCGACCTCGGAAAACCATCGCCAGCTCGCCGCCCAAAAGGCACGTGGTGTTGCCGATAAAGCCGGGGTCAAGCGTGCGACGCTCAATGACCTGCACCGCTGGCAACAGGACGCGACCCGCACCACCTACCTGTTCGATGTGCGCACCGTAGAAGAATTCGAAGCCGGCCACCTGCCGGGCGCCCGCGCCACCCCGGGCGGGCAACTGGTGCAGGAAACCGATCACGTCGCCAGTGTGCGCGGTGCGCGCCTGGTACTGGTGGACGACGACGGCGTGCGCGCCAATATGTCCGCATCGTGGCTGGCCCAGTTGGGCTGGCAGGTGTACGTATTGGATGACCTGCAAGCGGAGCACTTCAGCGAGCGCGGCGCATGGGTCGCGCCAGTACCGCCGCCGCCCCAGGCCGAACTGATCAGCCCCCACACCCTTGCCGACTGGCTCAGCCATGGCGACACGCAGGTGCTGGACTTCACGGCCAGCGCCAACTACGTGAAACGTCATATCCCCGGCGCCTGGTGGGTGCTGCGCGCGCAACTGCCCGAGGCCCTGAGCAAGGTACCGAGCGCCCAGCGCTATGTGTTGACCTGCGGCAGCAGCCAACTGGCGCGCCTGGCCGTGCCGGAAGTCGAGGCCCTCACCGGCAAGCCGGTCTTTTTGCTGCAGGACGGCACGGCCGGCTGGATCCAAGCGCAACTGCCCCTTGAGTCAGGCGAAAGCCACCTGGCGTCCCCGCGTATCGACCGCTACCGCCGCCCTTACGAAGGCACCGACAACCCTCGGGAAGCCATGCAGGCTTACCTGGATTGGGAGTTCGGCCTCGTGGAACAACTGGCCCGCGACGGCACCCATGGCTTCTACGTGATCTGATTCACCGCTGCACCGTTTCGCCCAACCGACCCCTTCTCCAGGCGGAGGTACTTTCCTTTACCTAACGCCTGGAGTTTTTCCCATGCTGTACGCCATTCCATTCAAACGCCTGTTGCTGGGCGCTGCCCTCGCCCTCGGCCTGCTTTCCACCGTCCAGGCTGGCGACCTGCAACCGCTGCGCGTGGCCAACCAGAAATCCACGATCAAGGCGCTGCTGGAAGCCTCGGGCGAAAGCCAGAACGTGCCCTACGAGATCAAATGGTCGGAATTCCCCTCGGCCTCGCCCCTGGGCGAAGCGCTGAACGCCGGCGCTGTGGATGTCGGCGCCCTGGGCGATGCCCCTTATGTGTTCGCCCTCGGCGCCGGTGCCTCGATCAAGGTGATCAGCATCATCCATGCCGAAGGCCGTAACACCACGGCGCTGCTGGTGCCCAAGGATTCACCGATCAAGACCGCGGCCGACCTCAAGGGCAAGAAGATCGTCACCGGGCGCGGCTCCATCGGGCACTACCTGGCGATCAAGGCCCTGAACGATGCCGGGCTGACCACCCAGGATGTGCAGTTCATCTTCCTGCTGCCCGCCGAGTCCCGGTTGGTACTCGACAACGGCACCGCCGATGCCTGGGCGACGTGGGACCCTTACACCACCGTGGTCACCTCACAGAGCAATGCTCGCGTGCTGGTGAGCGGCAAGCACCTGCTGAGCAATCATCTGTACTTCGCCGCTACCGGCCAGGCCATTGCCGACAAACGTGTGCAACTGGACGACTTTGTCGCCCGCATTGATCGCGCCTACGCCTGGGCCAATACCCATCCCGAGCAATACGCAGCTGCCCAAGCCAAGATCACTGGCCTGCCACTGGCCGTGCATATCGAAGTGGCCAAGGACACCCATCTTTCCCCGGTCACGATTGACGATACGGTGATCCATGGCCTGCAAGCCACCGCCGACACCTATGTAAAAGAAGGCCTGCTGAGCAAACACATCGACGTCTCCCAGGGCTTCGATTCCAGCTTCAACGCCAAGCGTATCCCCCTCGAACAAGCCTCGCGCTAAGGAGCAGAACATGAGCAAGCCACGTCAATTGAAACTCGGTGCCATGGTGCACGGTGTCGGCCACGGTTGGGGCGAATGGCGCCACCCGCAGGCACAACCCGACGCCAGCACCAATTTCGGCTTCTACAAGCAGCAGACCGCACTGGCCGAAGCCGCCCGGTTCGACTTCGTGTTCATCGCCGACAGCCTGCATATCCACCCCAAGTCCAGCCCCCATTACCTCAACCGTTTCGAGCCGCTGACGATCCTCTCGGCCTTGGCCGCGCTGACCACTCACATCGGCCTGGTCGCCACCGTGACCGTCAGCTACACCGAGCCTTACCAGGTAGCACGCCAGTTCGCCTCCCTGGACCACATCAGCGGCGGCCGCGCTGGCTGGAACGTAGTCACCTCGTGGCTGAGCGGCACCGCCGATAATTTCGGCAAGGCCGAACACCCGCCCCACGCCGTGCGTTACCGCATCGCCAAGGAGCATTTGAATGTGGTCAAGGGCCTATGGGATTCCTGGGAGGACGACGCCTTTGCCTATAACAAACACAGCGGCGAATTCTTCACCCCAGGCAAGTTGCATGCGCTTAACCACAAGGGCGAATTCTTCTCGGTCAAAGGCCCGCTGAACATCGCGCGTTCGCGCCAGGGCCAACCGGTGATTTTCCAGGCGGGCACTTCGCAGGATGGGCGTAACTTTGCCGCTGAAAACGCCGATGCGATTTTTGTGCACGTGGAAACTATCGACGAGGCCAAGGCCTACAGCGCCGATTTGAAACGCCGCGCCAAGGGCTTTGGCCGCGACCCGGACAGCCTGTCGATCCTGCCGGGTATCCGCCCGATTGTCGGGCGCGATGCCGCCGAAGTGGAAAGCCGCTACCAGCAAGCCGTGGCGCTGGTCACTGTGGAGGACGCCATCGTCGCCCTCGGCCGACCGTTCAACGACCATGATTTCAGCCAGTACCCGCTGGATGCGCCCTTTCCCGAACTGGGCGACCTGGGCGCCAACAGCCAGAAAGGTGGCTCCGAGCGTATCAAGCAACTGGCCCGTGACGAAGGCCTGACCCTGCGCGAAGTAGCCCTGCGTTTCTCACGGCCCCTGCGCGACTTTGTCGGCACCCCGCAACAGGTCGCGGATGCGATCCAAACCTGGTTCGAGAGCGGTGCCAGCGATGGTTTCATTATCAATTCGGTACTGCCGGATGGCTTGCAGTATTTCACTGAGTGGGTGGTGCCGGTGCTTCAACAGCGGGGGTTGTTCCGTACCGAGTACAGCGGCCACACCCTACGGGACAATCTCGGCCTGGAAGTGCCAGCGAACCGCTACAGCGTGATCGAACCCCACGAGAAAGCGCTGGCCTGAACACATTCCACTGTGGGAGCGGGCTTGCCCGCGATAGCGGTGTGTCAGTCACTGAATCTTCAACTGGACCACCGCTATCGCAGGCAAGCCAGCTCCCACATTGGTCATGTATTGCCCACAAAATCAGCGCCTGGCACAGATCCCCTGTGGAAGCGGGCTTGCCCGCGAAGGCGGTGTGTCAGTCACTGAATATTCAACTGAGCCACCGCTTTCGCAGGCAAGCCAGCTCCCACATTGGTCATGTATTGCCCACAAAATCAGCGCCCGGCACAGATCCCCTGTGGAAGCGGGCTTGCCCGCGAAGGCGGTGTGTCAGTCACTGAATATTCAATTGAGCCACCGCTTTCGCAGGCAAGCCAGCTCCCACACTAGTCATGCATTGCCCACAAAAAATCAGCGCCCGGCACAGATCCCCTGTGGGAGATTCTATGGTTGAGGGGCAACCCTCAACCAACCTTTGGCTGATATTCGCTTTGCCCTTTCAGTAGAGCGAATACCACCCGAGCAAGCTTGCGAGCCAATATTACCAACGCTTGAGTGGTGCTATAGCCTCGTGCCCTCTGTGCTTGATAAAACGCTTTCCATGTCTCTGTTCGGCTAGCCGCCATCGCGGCGTTATGCAGCAGGCGCCGGGCCTCTGAGTCGCCGCGCTTACTTAAACTACGACGACCATCTTTCTGTCCTGACTTGTTGACGCGCAAATCCATACCAAGAAAGGCGATAAACGCGTCTGAATTCCTGAATTCTCCCCGTTGGAAGGTGGCAATCAAGCGCGCGCCAGTCAAAAAGCCGATGCCTTCGACCTTCAAGCAACGCTTCAACTGCCCCAGCAAACCTGCCTCTTTCAGGCAATCACTGATCATCTTTTCAATTAACCCTTCAAGTCTCTGCATCGACTTCACCTGCTCGGCAAACGAGGCCTTAAGCAGTGGTTCATTCGCCCAGCTTTGCGTCAGGCTGACGCGCGCCTGAACCAAGGCTGCGCGCCGACGAAACAGGCTTAGAAGGTGGCGATACAGCGGCGATGGCGGTGTCCAGGGACGCAGTTCGTCTGCCTCCTTTCTCAAATAGCGGGCGAGCAACTGGGCATCCAAAGCATCGGTCTTGGCCCGGATCTTCAAACTTTCGCGGTAATGCTTGAGCTCATAACCTCCAACCATGTAAACCACGCAACCAGCTTCATGGGCTAGATCGGCAAACTCCAAGTGGTAGATGTTGGTGGCTTCAATTGCGATGGCCACTTTGCAGGACAGCGTTTTCAGCCATTTTTTGATAGCAGCTTTGTTGTTTGCGATCGTTTCCAGTAGATCGGCTTCAGCGTGATAAATCACCAGCTCATTCTTAGCGACATCAACGCCTACGATCGGCTTTGAGACAGAAACTGGCATTGCCATGGGGGCTTCCTCCGGGCTATGTTTTTGAGCACTTGAAGGGCTCACCCAGAGGCGCAGGCTTGTTCCTATCGTCGGTCATAGCCAGATGCATTCTTTATCGGCGCTTGGGTGAAAGGAGGAGGGGTGAAATCTCCCACGGTCTGTACTGCGTCAACAGTCAGAATCGGGCTTCGTCCCTTCTCCTCCCTTCAAGTCCTAGCATACAAGCGGGCTTGCCCGCGAAGGCGGTGTGTCAGTCACTGAATATTCAACTGAGCCACCGCTTTCGCAGGCAAGCCAGCTCCCACACTAGTCATGTATTGCCCACAAAAAATCAGCGCCTGGCACAGATCCCCTGTGGGAGCGGGCTTGCCCGCGAAGGCGGTGTGTCAGTCACTGAATATTCAACTGAGCCACCGCTATCGCAGGCAAGCCAGCTCCCACACTAGTCATGTATTGCCCACAAAATCAGCGCCTGGCACAGATCCCCTGTGGAAGCGGGCTTGCCCGCGAAGGCGGTGTGTCAGTCACTGAATATTCAACTGAGCCACCGCTATCGCAGGCAGGCCAGCTCCCACATTGGTCATGTATTGCCCACAAAATCAGCGCCTGGCACAGATCCCCTGTGGGAGCGGGCTTGCCCGCGAAGGCGGTGTGTCAGTCACTGAATCTTCAACTGGACCACCGCTATCGCAGGCAAGCCAGCTCCCACACTAGTCATGTATTGCCCACAAAATCAGCGCCTGGCACAGATCCCCTGTGGGAGCGGGCTTGCCCGCGAAGGCGGTGTGTCAGTCACTGAATATTCAACTGAGCCACCGCTATCGCAGGCAGGCCAGCTCCCACAGGTTTTGGGGAGGTGGCTGGAGAAGCTCATTTGATGCGGTAGTGGAAGGTGTTGCGCACTGCCGGTACGGCAACAGCCTTGCCATCGACGATTCTCGGCTGGTAGCGAAAAGTATTGGCCGCCGCCAATGAGGGCCGAATGAACAACGGGTGACAGCCGTCCAGCACCTTGGGGTTTTCCACGTGGCCCTGGGTGTTGACGGTGTACTCCACCGAACAGTCGCCTTCGATGTTCTTGTCCAAGGCGCGTTCGGGGTAGTCGGGGGCGGCCTTGCTCAAGGGTTGGTACTGGCGGCTGTCGAATGCAGGGGTAGGCACAGGCACGGCGGCTCGGGCTTTTTCCGAAGCGGCACGCGCCTGACTCAGACGCTGCTGTTCCAACGCCTGATTGCGCTGCTCGGTCGCCATGCGCTGCTGTTGTTGCTCGAGTTTCTTTTCTTCCACCCGCTTGCGCGCCAGCGCGGCTTTCTCGAGCTTTTGCGCCTGGACCTGCGGATCGACCGTCGGTTTGGTTGGTACCGGGATGGCAACAGGTTCTGGCAGTGCGGCAGCGACGGGTTCAGGTGTCGGCGCAGGCGCCGGCGCGGGTAAAACCACCCACTGCGTGTGCATCACCCGTGGCGCTGGCACCCCCGGTCGCTCCGTTGACCAGCCCAGCATCAACGCCACTGCCACCGCACCATGCAGCGCCACGGCCAGGCTCGCTGCCAGGCTTTTACGCCAGAAACCATCGCTGTCAGGCGCCAAGGCCAGTGCCGGACTGTGCATGATCATCACCGTCATTGTGGGGCCTCTGTCACCAGCCCAAGATTGCTGATGCCGCCCTTCTGCAGCACCGCCATGGCCGCCACCACACGGCCATAACCGGCATTGTCATCAGCGCGGATATACACCTGGGTATCGCTGCGCGCCGCCACCACCTGCATGACCTTGGCGCTCATTTCTTCCAGGGTCACCGCGCTGTCGGTCTGCTGGCGGGTATCCAGTTCGCCCCCCAGGTTCCAGTAGTAGCCACCGTCCGCCTTCACCGATAACGTCAGGATCTGCTGGCGCGTATCGGTGGCCAACGCCTCGGCGGCGACCTTGGGCAGTTCGATCTTCACGCCCTGGGTGAGCATGGGCGCGGTGACCATGAAAATCACCAGCAGCACCAGCATCACGTCGATGTAGGGCACCACATTCATCTCGGCCTTGGGCCCGTGCTTGCGTTGCGGCCTGATCAACATCGCTTTGCTCCTTGTTCAGGCGGCCACGGCCAGGTTGTTCGAGGTACCGCGCAGTGTGCGGTGCAGGTGCACTTGCAGCTCATTGCCAAAAGCGTAGTAGCGCGTGAGCAA
The DNA here is from genome assembly GCF_034348165.1 of Pseudomonas sp. CCI1.1. Taxonomy (NCBI): domain Bacteria; kingdom Pseudomonadati; phylum Pseudomonadota; class Gammaproteobacteria; order Pseudomonadales; family Pseudomonadaceae; genus Pseudomonas; species Pseudomonas sp. CCI1.1. Next base: position 551,886 of record NZ_CP133780.1, on the reverse strand, counting down.
GGTCTGGCTGCGTGCCGCAAAGCGGTTATAGGCGACCACTGCCGGAATCGCCGCAAACAGGCCAATGGCCGTGGCAATCAAGGCTTCTGCAATACCCGGTGCTACGGTCGATAGGGTGGCCTGTTGCACCTGGGACAAGCCGAGGAACGAATTCATGATGCCCCACACGGTCCCGAACAGGCCGATGTAGGGGCTGACCGACCCCACCGTGGCCAGAAACTGCAAGCCCTTTTCCAGCTCCAGCTCCTGCTCGGTGATCGCTACCTGCAAGGCGCGCTCCACACCCTCGAGCACTGCCGGATCGTGGTGGTGCAAGTGCTGGTATTCCTGCATGCCGGCAATAAAGATCGGCGCCACACCGCCCTCGCCCGCCTGCACGGTTTCGCGATACAAGGGTTGCAGGTCCGACGCCACGCGAAAGCGCGCCAGGAAGCCGTCAAGCTGGCGTTCCAGACCACGCAGCACACTGCTGCGCTGAATGATCAGGTACCAACTGAGCAAGGACGCCAGCAGCAAAGTGACCATCACAGCCTTGACCAACAGGCTGGCGTCGCTGATCAAGCTCCAGATCGTCATATGTTCCATCGTCGCGTGCATGGTGAAGCTCCTATTCGATTAAAAACGGATGACTGCGTGATGACAGCTCAGGGTAATTTCAACGCACGGCTCACCTCGGCCCAGGGCACGAACTTGAAGTTCTGGGCTTGCTCGGGCATGCGCTTGCGCCCGTCCTGCACCACCAGCATGCCTTGGCTCCATGGCCCGCCGAGGTTGACGGCAGTGACCTCCAGGCCATCGGTTTCCGAGGCGCCATCAATGCCGGCGGCCGCATTGAGGCCAACGCGCAAGGCGCCGCGCACAGCGAATGGCGGCTCGGCGTCCAGCACCAGGTAGCTGTCATTGCCTTGGCTGGAGATCACCAGGTAATCCCGTGCGGGGCTTTGATACAGCGCTAGGCCTTCGACATCCGCATGCAGTTGCGGGCCGACGTTGATCACCGAAGTGAGCATGGCCGGTTGGTCGGCACGGGCATCCATCGCCCACACGCCGACATCTTCCTCACCGATAAACAAGCGTTGGCGCTGGTCATCGGCCACACAGCCCTCGGGTTGGCTGTCGACCTTGAACTGACGCACCAACTCGCCCTGCACACGGCCAGCCGGTGCACTCAGGCGGTATTGCAGGAAGGTGCCATCCTTGTCATTGGCGAACGCGTAGAGCTCACCGCTGGCGGGCTGGTACAGGCAGATGCCGTAGATGTCCTTGAGTGGCGTGGAGACCTCACCGGCTTCACGCAGCTCGCCGCTCTGACGGTCGATGCTGAACAGGCTCAAGCTGTTGCGGTCGCGGTTACTCGCCACGGCCAGGTCGACGGTGTGCGTACCCAGTTTGAAGCCTGGGCGTAGGTCGACATTGTTCAGGCGCCCCACTGCCAGTTCCTGCAGCAGCTTGCCGTCGAGATCGTAGGCCAGCAGGCCCTGTTTCTTGTTGGTCCCCAGCACACGGCTTTTGGCCGGTGTTTCCGGGTGAATCCAGATGGCCGGGTCATCCGCCGCGTCGCCCTGGCGACCCACGGGTTCGGTCTGGCGCAGTGCAGCGACTTGGGCAAGTATCGGCGCAACCGGCACCGGCGTGGCTTGCCAGTCGAGACGGCCCTGATAGAGCTGGCCGCTGTTGTCGTCCCGCACCAGCACCTGCCGGCCCTGTATCGCCAGTTGCTCCGGTTCTTTGAGGCCCGGCAAGGCCAGGCTGGATTGCCCGACCCAACGCTCCCCGACTTGCTGGAACAGGTACAACTGCGCGGTTTTCGGGTCCAGCGCGAGCATCCCGCCCGGCACCAGCGCCATGACGCCGGCTTCGCGCTGGGGATCGTCGAACAGCGCCACGGGCGTGCGCTTCACCTCGGCTTCCGGGTGCGCCGGGTAGGCCCACCAGCCGACGTTTTGCTCATTCACCACCAATCGCTCGGTCGCATCGTCCACTTGGCAGTATTGCGCCGATGGCGGCAGTGGCAGGCTGCGAACACGCTGCGCCTGGGCCAACAGGGTCGCACCATTGCCCACCAGCCACTGTTCGCCCTTGCCCTCTTCACCGACCAGAAACACAAACAGGTTGGCCGTCGCATCGCGATAGAGGCACAGGCTGTTTACCGCAAAGTCGCGGGGCGGCAGGTACAGCGGCGTACCCCAGGTTTTGCCGGCGCCATCGAGGCCGATCAGCAAGGCCTGCTGGCGGTCGTTGTCGAGGCTGGCGATCAGCGATTGAGTGCCGGCAGTGCGTGTGTCGAGGCTGCTGAAACGGCCTTTGAAGCGGGCCAGTTCGACGCCGTTATCGTCGAGCAGCAGCAGGCCGTCGCGGGCACTGGCCGCTACGCGCTGGGTGCCGCCGGGCAGGAAGGCAACGGCTTGGGCGTTAAGGCTCGGTGCCCACGGGGTCAACGGTAGGTCAGTGGCGAACGCATTGGCGCTGCTAACCAGTACGACCAGCAGGCACAGCTTGGAAATTCTCATGAACAGACAAATCCTTCAGGATGCACGCGTTATCGTTAGAAATGGGTGAATGTCAGGCCCAGCTTGTAGGTGGGGCCGTACTCTTCGTACTGGCCGTTGTAGCTACGGTGGCCGGTGTAGACGAAGTACGACTCGTCGGTGAGGTTCTGTGCCTCGAAGCTGACCTGCAGGTTCTTGGTCAGTGAGTAGCGCGCGCTGAAATCGACGAAGGTTTGCGCGTCGACGTGCAGGTCATGGGCCTTGTCATTGATCGACGCCAACTCGTACAAATAGGCCGATTTGTAATTGGCCGACAGGCGCAGGCTGAGGGTGTCGTCTTCCCAACCGAGCATCAGGTTGCCGACCGTGTCCGATTGGTTGGGCAGGCTGATATTGCGCTTGCGATTGCGCCCGCTGGCACTGTCGAAGCCCTCGATGTCCGCGCTGGAACGGCTGAAGGTGCTGTTGGCACCGATCATCAGGCCGTTCCATGGCGCAGGCAGCCAGTCGAACTTCTGTGAGTAGGCCAACTCCAGGCCATAGAGTTTGGCGCTGTCGCCGTTGGCAAAGGTGTGCGCCTCGGCGAAGTTGGCCCAGGCCCCGGTACCGGCGACATCGGTGTTGTAGACGAAGTTCTGGATGTCTTTGTAGAACACGAATGCCGACACGGTACCGGCACGGCCCATGAAATGTTCGATGCCCAGGTCCAGGTTGCTCGACTCCAGAGGCTTGAGGTCCGGGTTGCCGAAGGTGGCTTCGTCATCGTCGATCACAAAACCTGGGGCCAGTTGGCCAAAGGTCGGACGCACCACCGATTTGGTCCAGGCGGCGCGCACTTGGGTGTTCTTGTCAATCTGGTAGCGCGCATGCAAGCCCGGCAGCCAATGGTGATAACGACGCTTGGTCTCGGTGGCGCTGAACTGGCCGTCCGTGGCGCCGGTGCCCTTGGCTTCGAATTCAGTCCCCTCGTAACGCATGCCGGCAATGAAGCGCCAGTCGTCAATATCGACGGTGTTCATCAGGTAGCCGGCGTTGATGTCTTCGCGGATGGTGAAGTCGTTGACCGTGGATTCGGTGGGGTCATAGAAGTCATCGCGATTGAGGCCGCCGATCAACTGGCGGATATTGCTCGCGCTGATGCCTGGGCCAAAGCGGCCGAGACGGTAGTCGACGCTGCCCTTCTGGAACTGAGTGAGGTTGAGTTGTTCATCGCTCAAGCCCTCTTCATCCAGGTCCTTGTAGACCCAGGCCTCCAGGTCATTGTCCTTGTGGCGTCGGCTGACTTTGCCGCCGAACTTGAACTGGGATGCGTAACCGCGCAGGTCGTAGTCGCGCGCCAGGTCCAGGCGCAGGTTTTTCTCGGTGTCCTGGGTGTGCTGTTTTTCCCAGTCGACTTTGTCGAGGCTGAAATTGGCGGGGTCGTAAAAACCACTGCCAACGATGGGCCGCGGCTTGGCCTTGTCGTAAAAGCCGCTGTCGGCAAAATCACCGCCATCGAAGGTCGCACCGGCAATATGCCCCGGGCTGTCTTCGCTGGAACGGCTGTAACCGGCCTGGCCGCTCAAGGTCCACAGGCCGAGCAGGCGTTCACCGCCCAATACGTAGGACTGGATTTGCTGGGTTTCCTCGCGGTTCTTGAGCTTGCGTTTGCCCTCGGCTTCGCCCAATTCACCGGGCGCTTGCGGGTCAGCGAACTCGAGGCTGGCGGCGTTGCGGGTTTCGGTGTCCTTGTAGCGGCTGTAGAGGGTGCGCAGATAGTAGCTGCTCAGGTCATCGGGCTTGTAATCAAAGTTAAGGCCACCACCGGCGCGTTCACGGCTGATGTCGTAGTCGCGCTGCTCGAATTCGTTGAGCCGGGCGCCGTTGGTGAAGTCCCAGGCGCCGCCAGTTTCGACGTTGTCCGAGCCGAAATCACGCTTCTGCCAACTGAGCGCCGCGGCCACGCCAAAGTTGTCGATACCGTCGCCGAGGCTGAACCGGTTACTGGCGGCGCCGGAGAATTTCGGGCTGGTCTGGTGCGTGTTCTTGTCATAACTGGCCTCGGTGCTGCCGGTGTAGAACAGGCCCTTGTGGTCGAACGCCGAGAGGCTCTTCACATCGACAGTGCCGCCGAGGGAGTTGGCGTCCATGTCCGGTGTGAGCGTCTTGATCACCGACAGCGACTGCACCAATTCCGAGGGCAGAACATCGAGGGCCACGGCGCGGCGTTCGCTCTCGGGGGATGGCACCAGGGTGCCGTTGATGGTCACGCTGTTGAGGTCCGGGCCCAGGCCGCGCACGCTGACAAAGCGGCCTTCGCCCTGGTCACGTTCAACGCTGATGCCCGGCAAGCGCTGCACCGCCTCGGCAACATTCTCATCCGGCAACTGGGCGACGCCGTCGGCATGCACCACGCTTTTGATACTGTCGGAAGAGCGTTGCTCCTTGAGGGCGCTGTCGATCGCAGCGGCTTGGCCGACCACATCGACATGCTCGGTCGCCGCTTCGGCGGCGTTGAGCCGCTCGCAGGCTATCGCCAGAGCCAAGGCGGTAAGCGTAAAGCTGACGAGCCCGGTGCGCTTGTACATGAAACCCTCCCCAAGAATCCGTTGGCGCCAGGCAAGGGGCCCGGCAACTGGGAGGGCAAGCTAGGGATGAGGCGTGACGGTTCTGTGACAGGGTTGCGGGCAGAGCCTGTCAAAGCGGGGTTTACAGGCTTCTGGAGGGTACAAATGAGCTGAAATGACCTCGGCCAGATGCGGGAGCAAGCGGGCTTGCCTGCGATAGCGGCCGGACAGCCGATGCTTATCTCTCTGACACCCCACAGTCCAAATGTGGGAGCTGGCTTGCCTGCGAAGACGGCAGTTCAATCGACAGAGAAGTCGAATGTGCCGCCCAGGTAACCACGATGCGAAGCGAGCCGCTCTTGATCTGCTCTTGATCTTGATCTTAGGCGCCCCGTCAAACCACGCTGGCCGGAATTCGACAGTGATTTGGGGGGTAAACCGGCAGGGATGCCGGTTTAGCCGCCCCGCGCCATGGATGGCGCGTGGCGGCGGCCCCCCAAATCACTGGCGGATTACGGGCACACCGAGCCTAAGCGAGGTGCCGAGTGGTGGGGCAAGAGCGTTTTGCTTACTTTTGCGCTTTTCAAAAGTGAGCCGCTGTAAAAGCGGAACCCTAAGTGGCCGTTACCGCAGGAATGGATATGTACTCGGTATAAACAGTGTCGCCTGTCAGGTCGCCATCGCAGGCAAGCCAGCTCCCACATTTGGAACGCTGACCGTCAGATAGATAGAGGCCGGCTGCCAGGCCGTCTTCGCAGGCAAGCCAGCTCCCACATGGGCTCTATGTCCAGCTAAAAAATAGGCCAAGGGCATGAGCTGATTCGACCCTCCCCGCCCGTCATCCAACCGTCACATCCATCTGCTGTGCTGGCGCCCATTACTCATTTGCCCAAGGACCCGTGGCCATGTTTTCCGTGCTCAAACCCCACCGCTGGAAACTCGCGTTGCTCCTGATCGCCGCCAACCTCGGGCTGCTCCTGCACCTGGCCTGCGGCGAGCTCAAGAGCGTCAGCGAATGGGTGTGGCTGGATATCATCGGCGAAGGCGGTTCGGCGCTGCTCGCGCTGATCTGGCTGGGCCTGGTGTTGAAAAGCCGCCCCGCCGGACGGGTCACCCAATACCTGGCGCTGGGGCTGTCGTGCATCTTTTTTTCCTGGTGGATCGACAGCCTCGACGAATTCATCCGCCTGCCTGATAGCGTGTCCTGGGATCACTGGCTGGAGTCAGGGCCAATGCCGGTGGGCATGATCCTGCTGACGATTGGCATTTATCACTGGCACCACGAACAACTGGCGATCAGCGCGCAAATGGAAAAACGCGAGCGGTTGTTTCGCGAGCACCGGCTATTCGACAAACTCACGCCCCTGGCCGGCGCCGACTACCTCAAGCGCCAACTCATCGACAGCCTGCGCGACAGCCAAGCGCAGCAACAACCACTGTCGTTGCTCGCCCTGGACCTGGATAACTTCGCCACCATCAACCAGGTCTACGGGCATGCCGAGGGCGATGCGGTGCTACAGGCGGTCAGCCACGTGCTGCTGCTCAACCTGCGCCGCCAAGACCTGTTGTGCCGCCTGGCGGGCGATCGTTTCGTGGTGCTGCTGCCCAATACCGGCGAGCGTCAGGCCCAGGGCCTGGCGCTGGAGTTGCAACACGCGGTGCAGAGCCTGGCCCACAAGACCCGGCAACAGGGCGAACGCCTGCAACTGGCGGCGACCACGGCGGTGGCAATGGCCTTGCAAGAGTCCCCCCACGAGCTGCTCACGCGGCTGAATATGGGCCTGGCCCGGGCCAAGCAACCCCTTACGAAAAGCGCCTGAAATGGCCGTGAAAACCAGCTGGTATGAAAACGACAGCCGCTTCATCCCCGGTCACTATCAACCCGCCACGTTGATCGACCTGGGCTTGTCCCGGGACATCGACAGCCATCGCCTGCTGCGGGGCACCGGCCTGTTCCACGAAGACATCCTGGCCGGCAACGCGCGGTTGAGCCCGCAACAGTTTCTGGGCTTGATCGGCAACAGCCGCAAACTACTGGACGCCGATGACAGCAGTTTCCTGTTTGGCCAACGCCTGCTGCCCGGCTACTACGGCGCCGCCAGCCATGCGCTGGGGCATGCACAGAACCTTCATCAGGCCCTGGACATCCTGATCCAGCAACAAGTGCTGCTCAGCCCGCTGGCCACGCTGCAACTGGAACTGGATGAGCACCACGCTTACCTGTATTGGTTGGACAGTTGCGGCGCCGGCGAACACTGGCGCTTTCTGCTCGAAGCCAGCATGACCTCGCTGGTTGCCATGAGCCAATGGCTCAGCGGCCAGCGCTTGCCATGGGTGTGCAGTTTCAACCATGCCGAACCTCGGTATGTCGAGCAATACTGGGTGCATCTGGGCGAGCACACGCGCTTCGAACGCCCGCTGGATATGATGTGCATCCCCCGTGAATACCTCACCCACAACTGGCCGGGCGCTTCGGCCACGGCGGGCCAGGTCGCGCGCCAGCAAGCCCTTGAACAAATCGAGCAACTGGGCTTTGCCACAAGTTTTCTGGACTGCCTCTATGCCTACCTGCGCGAACATGTGCGCCAACCACCCAGCCTGGAACAGGCCGCGCACATTTTCGCCATGAGCCCGGCCACGCTAAAGCGCAAGTTGCAACGGCACGACACCGGTTTTCAGCAACAGGTCGACCGGGTGCGCAAGCATGTGGCGTTGCACCTGTACCTGGCCAAGGGCTTAAGTAACGAGGAAGTCGCGGCGTACCTGAACTTCAACGATGCGGCGAATTTTCGGCGTTCGTTCAAGCGGTGGACGGGCAGCACGCCCAACCTGATCCGCCAACTGTTCAGCAGCCGCTAGCGAGGCGTTCGCGCAGGAACTCCACCAGCGCTTGCACCGGGCGTGAACTCTGTCGGTGCTGCGGGTACACGGCCGACAGGGTCAAGGCCTCTGGGGCGAAGTCTTCCAATACCTTGACCAAGCGACCGTCCTTCAAGGCGTCGCTGACAATGAACGTCGGTAGATAGGTAACGCCCAGACCGGCAATCGCGGTATCGCGCAGCAGGTCACCGTTATTGACGCGCATGCGCCCACTGACGCTCAAGGCTTGCACCTTGCCTTTGAAGCGCCAGTGCACCTGGCGGCCGTGGCCGTAGGGCAGGCAGTCGTGCGTGGTTAAATCCTCGGGTTTCGAAGGCGTACCCCGCAACGCCAGGTAGTCGGGGCTGGCGCAATACACCCGCTCGATAGCGGCGATCCGTCGGGCGATCAGGGTGGAATCTTCCAGGGTGCCGATGCGTAGCACCAGGTCGTAGCCTTCGCCGATCAAGTCCACCGGGCGGTCGCTCAGGTCAACTTCAACGCAGACCTGCGGATGCTGACGCAGAAACAACGGCAACAGGCAACCCAGGTGCGCCATGGCGAACGACAAGGGTGCACTGAGGCGAATGGTGCCTCGGGGCTCGCTGTTCTGGCCAGCGATGCCCTGCTCCACTTGTTCCACCTCACCGAGCAGGCGCAAGGCCGACTCGTAGTAACTCTGGCCCAGCGGCGTGACGTCCAGGCGCCGTGTGGAGCGGTTAAGCAAGCGCACGCCCAGGCGGTCTTCCAGTTGGATCAGGCGGCGGCTGACGAATTGCTTGGACAAGCCCAATTGCTCGGCGGCGGCGGTGAAACTGCCGGATTCCATGACCTGGCAGAACAGGCGCATGTCTTCGAAGGGGTTCATTGTCGCTTCTCAGGGGACGATGGGCTGTTTTATAGCCTGTCAGTGGTCACACCACAAACCAAAATGTGAACACAATCAAATGTGGGAGCTGGCTTGCCTGCGATAGCGGTGTATCAGCCAGCAATGCTGTTGACTGATGCACCGCTATCGCAAGCAAGCCAGCTCCCACAGGGTTTTGCGGTGTTTTACCGACCAGGTTACTTGGCAGCGAACGCCGAGTAGCTGTTCATCAGGTTGCGGTAGTTGGGAATGCGCGGCGAGAGCAGGTTGGCCAGGCCTTCCATGTCGTTGCGCCAGTCCACTTGCAGCTCGCAAGCCACCGAGAACCAGTTGACCAGTTGTGCACCGGCGGCGGTCATACGCGCCCAGGCGGCTTGTTGCACGGTTTCGTTGAAGGTGCCGGAAGCGTCGGTGACCACGAAGACCTCAAAGCCTTCGTCAAGGGCACACAGGGTCGGGAACGCCACGCACACGTCGGTCACCACACCGGCAATGATGATTTGCTTGCGGCCGGTGGCCTTGACGGCCTTGACGAAATCTTCGTTGTCCCACGCGTTGATCTGGCCAGGGCGCGGAATGTACGGCGCGTCGGGGAACAGTTCTTTGAGCTCAGGCACCAATGGGCCGTTGGGGCCGCTTTCAAAGCTGGTGGTCAGGATGGTCGGCAGGTTGAAGAACTTCGCCACGTCGGCCAGGGCCAGCACGTTGTTCTTGAACTCGTTGGGGGAGAAATCCTGCACCAGGGAGATCAGGCCGGTCTGGTGATCAACCAACAAAACAACAGCATCGTCTTTGTTCAAGCGCTTGTAAGTCATGGGTAACTCCTTTAGGGATGGGGTGTTCTTCAAAAGGCAAAGCAGGAGCAGCCGAACGCACCCCAGAAACCCTGGAAGTCGCTGACCGGCACGCTGGAAAGGCGCGCTTTTTCATGGCTATGGGCATGCACGCCACAGGGGCCGCTGCACTGGTGAACCTGGGCCTGCATCGGCGACGTGGGGCGCCAGTGCCCCGGCACCTTGACCACCGGCGACCAGTCCGGCAGCACCGGTACCCGTGGCGGTGCGAAATCTTCGAAGTCGCCAGCGCCGTACACGACCTTGCCGCCGACCACGGTCAGCACCGACTCGATCCACTTGATGGCTTCTTCTTCGACGCTGAAAAAGTCCGCCGACAACGCGGCGACATCCGCCAGTTGACCGACCTTGATCTGGCCTTTCTTGCCCTGCTCGGAGGAGAACCAGGCGCTGCCGTGGGTGAACAGCTCCAATGCGGTAAGGCGCGGCAAGCCCTCGGCGTGCAGCTCCAGGCCACCGACGGTGCGGCCGCTGACCATCCAATACAGCGAGGTCCAGGGGTTGTAGCTCGACACGCGGGTGGCATCGGTGCCCGCCCCTACCGGCACGCCTTCGGCCAGCATGCGCTTGATCGGCGGCGTGGCTTCGGCGGCCTTGGCGCCGTAGCGCTCGACGAAGTATTCGCCCTGGAACGCCATGCGATCCTGAATCGCAATACCGCCACCGAGGGCACGCACGCGTTCGATGTTTTTCGGGGTGATGGTTTCGGCGTGGTCGAAGAACCACGGCAAGCCATTGAACGGAATATCGCGGTTGACCTTCTCGAACACGTCGAGCATGCGCGAGATGGACTCGTCGTAAGTGGCGTGCAGACGGAACGGCCAGCGCTGTTCCACCAGGTGGCGTACCACCGGTTCCAGCTCCTGTTCCATGGTCAGCGGCAGGTCCGGGCGGGGTTCGAGGAAGTCTTCGAAATCCGCCGCCGAGAACACCAGCATCTCGCCGGCACCGTTATGGCGCAGGTAGTCATCGCCCTGGTGCAGGGTGACGCTGCCGGTCCAATGCTTGAAGTCGCTGAGCTCTTCCTTGGGCTTCTGGGTGAACAGGTTGTAGGCGATGCGCACCGTCAACTGTTGATCCTTGGCCAGTTGCTCGATCACCGCATAGTCATCGGGGTAGTTCTGGAAGCCGCCGCCGGCATCGATGGCGCTGGTCAGGCCCAGGCGATTGAGTTCCCGCATGAACTGGCGGGTGGAGTTGACCTGATATTCCAAAGGCAGTTTCGGGCCTTTGGCCAAGGTCGAGTACAAGATCATCGCGTTGGGCCGCGCCACCAGCATGCCGGTGGGGTTGCCGTTGCTGTCGCGTACGATCTCACCGCCCGGCGGGTTCGGCGTGTCCTTGGTGTAGCCCGCCACCCGCAGGGCTGCGCGGTTGAGCAAGGCGCGGTCGTACAGGTGCAGCACGAACACCGGGGTGTCCGGGGCGGCCTGGTTGAGCTCTTCCAGGGTGGGCATGCGCTTTTCGGCGAACTGGAATTCGTTCCAGCCGCCCACCACGCGCACCCATTGCGGCGTGGGCGTGCGGTCGGCCTGGTCTTTGAGCATGCGCAAGGCATCGGCCAGGGACGGCACGCCTTCCCAGCGCAGTTCAAGGTTGTAGTTCAAACCGCCACGAATCAGGTGCAAGTGCGAGTCGTTGAGGCCGGGAATCACGGTGCGGCCCTTGAGGTCGATGACCTGGGTGCCGCTGCCGCGCAGGGCCATGGCTTCGCCGTCGGTACCGACGGCGACAAAGCGCCCTTGGTGGATGGCCACGGCGGTGGCGCGTGGGTTTTCCCGGTCCACGGTGTGGAACTGGCCATTGAACAGAATCAGATCGGCGTTCATAGGGTTTCCTTTACAGAGGCTTCAAGCCAGGGAGCGAACAGGCGGGTGGCCGCCGGCATCAGCAGGTACACCACCAGCAACACGATGGTCAGGGTGACCAGGAAGGTGGAGACCACGTAGTTGGACAAAAACGGGTGCAACCGCAGGATCGGCCCCCAGATAAACGGCAGCAGCAGGGTTTGCGGCAGGATCACAAACAGGCTGACCACCGCCTGCTTCCAGCGCGGCGGCTTGGCACCGCCCTCGGCCTGGGGCGTGAACCAGAATTCATTGGCCGCGCCGATTTCCGTCTGGTCGCCATCCGCGAGCATGGGCGCGGCTTCGTCGATCAGGGCCTGGCGTTGCGGGGAGCCGAGCCACAGCTCAAGGGCGTTGGTGGAGCTATAGCGCAGCACGCAAGTGAACAGCACCATGCCGTTTTGCTGGCTGCGCACCACGTCAACGCCAAGGTGCCCAGGGCGTTCGCCCGCGATGCGCACGATGCGGCGCAGCCAGGCTTCGTACTCGACTTCAAAGCCGGGTTTGACCCGGTGCTTGACGACCAGGGTGACGACTTCGTCGGGGCGGGTGTTGGCGGTTGATTCCATGGCTGGGTGTTTCCCCGGAGCATTGAGCGATGGGGAGAGTGTGGCCGGTTGGCAGGTGTGGGGAATTGCATGTATGTGCTGTCTGGCAGGCATTCGCCGGCTCTGCATCCGATATTTATGCTCACTTCCCAACTTAATAATATTTTATTAATCCCCCCCCGCCGCCTAACTTGACGTCATGCCCGAGCTGAATCCAACTGCATTACGCAAGGATAGAGACATGACTGTAGCGATAACAAAAATAGACACGCTGGTGGTTGGCGCAGGTCAAGCTGGCGTGGCCATGAGCGAGCATTTGAGCAAGCAAGGCGTGCCGCACCTGGTGCTGGAACGCAGCCGTATTGCCGAGCGCTGGCGCACCGGCCGCTGGGACTCATTGGTCGCCAACGGCCCGGCCTGGCATGACCGCTTCCCCGGCCTGCATTTCGATGACGTCCCCGCCGATGGGTTCGCACCCAAAGAGCGCGTCGCCGATTACTTCGAAGCCTATGCCCGTAAATTCAACGCGCCGATCCGCACCGGCGTGGACGTCACCTCAGTAGTACGCAACGAGGGGCGCCCCGGCTTTACCGTGCACACCAGCGAAGGCGTGATCGAAGCCAACCGCGTGGTAGCCGCCACCGGGCCCTTTCAGAAGCCTGTGATTCCCGCTATCGCGCCTAAAGACACCGCGCTGCACCAGATCCATTCCGCCGACTATCGCAACCCTGGGCAACTGCCAGCCGGCGCTGTGCTGGTGGTGGGCGCCGGCTCGTCCGGGGTGCAAATTGCCGATGAATTGCAGCGTTCCGGTCGCCAGGTGTACCTGTCGGTCGGCGCCCATGACCGCCCTCCTCGCGCCTATCGCAACCGCGACTTCTGCTGGTGGTTGGGCGTATTGGGCGAGTGGGACCAGGCGGCGATGAAACCCGGCCGCGAGCACGTCACCATTGCCGTGAGTGGCGCCCACGGCGGCAAGACCATCGACTTTCGCGAGCTGGCCCAGCAAGGCATGACCCTGGTCGGCCTGACTCACGCCTTCGACGGCACGGTGGCAACGTTCCAACCCAACCTGGTGGAGAACCTGGCGCGCGGTGATGAAAACTACCTGGCCTTGCTGGATGCGGCCGACGCCTATATCGAGCGCAACGGCCTCGACCTGCCCCTGGAGCCCGAGGCACGTCGCGTGTTCCCCGACGCTGAATGCATCAAGCAGCCGATCCTGACACTGGACCTGGCGGAGGCTGGCATCACTTCGATCATCTGGGCCACCGGATTTGCCGTGGACTACAGCTGGTTGCAGGTAGACGCCTTCGACGCCGCTGGCAAGCCGCAACACCAGCGCGGTGTCTCCAGCGAAGCGGGCATCTACTTCCTTGGGTTGCCATGGCAATCGCGGCGTGGCTCGTCGTTTATCTGGGGCGTGTGGCACGACGCCAAATACGTGGCCGACCATATCGCCATCCAGCGTCAGTACCTTGAGTACCGCGAAGCCGCCCCGGTTGCCCGCCAGTCCCCTGTCAGCGCCTGATCATTTTTCCCAGGAGTTTTTTGATGCCTACTCACACTCGCATTCGCATGTTCAACACCAAAGAAACCTATCCCAACCAGAGCCTGGACAACGACCTATGCCAGGCCGTGCGCGCCGGCAACACCGTGTACGTACGCGGCCAGGTGGGCACTGATTTCGACGGCAACCTGGTCGGCCTCGGCGACCCACGGGCCCAGGCCGAGCAGGCGATGAAGAACGTCAAGCAACTGCTGGAAGAAGCCGGCAGCGACCTCAGCCATATCGTCAAAACCACCACCTATTTGATCGACCCACGCTATCGCGAGCCGGTGTACCAGGAAGTCGGCAAGTGGCTCAAGGGCGTGTTCCCGATTTCCACCGGGCTGGTGGTTTCGGCCCTGGGCCAGCCGCAGTGGCTGATGGAAATTGATGTGATCGCGGTTATCCCAGAGTAAGGAGGCTAGCCATGACCTTTTCTATCGTCGGCCGTTGTGCAGAGACCGGCCAACTGGGCATTGCCATCAGCTCATCGAGCATCGCCGTGGGCGCCCGCTGCCCGTGGCTGCGGCCCGGTGTGGGCGCCGTGTCGACCCAGAACATCACCTTGCCGGCCCTCGGCCCGGACGTCCTCGACGGGCTGGAACAGGGCCTGGCTCCCGCCGACGCCGTCGATAAAGCGCTCACCCGCAACGGCTACAGCCAGTACCGGCAACTGACGGCGATTGACCATCTGGGCCGCAGCGTGCATTTCAGCGGCAGTCAGACCCTGGGTACCCATCACGCGGTATCGGGCGAGCAATGCGTGGCGGCGGGCAATATGCTCGCCGCCCCTGAAGTGATCACCGCGATGGTCACGGCCTTCGAACAGGGCGAAGGCCAGCTCGCAGACCGTCTTCTGGCCGCGATGCATGCCGCCATCGCCGCCGGTGGCGAAGCCGGCCCGGTGCACTCCGCCGCGCTGGTGGTGGTGGGCGAGTTGACTTGGCCGATTATCAACTTGCGCGTGGATTGGGCCGACGAGGCGCCGATTGGCGAATTGCAAAAACTCTGGGATGCCTACCGCCCACAGGTGCAGGACTATATCGATCGCGCCCTCGCCCCCGACCGCTCCCCCGGCTACGGTGTGGCCGGAGACGACCGATGAGCCGCAGCCGCGACCTGCTGGAAACCCTGGTGGGCTTCGACACCACCAGCCGCGAGTCCAACCTGCAATTGATCGAGTATGTGCGCGATTACCTGGCCGGGCTTGGCGTCACCAGCGAGCTGGTCTACAACGCGCAACGCAGCAAGGCCAACCTGTTTGCCAGCATCGGCCCGGTGGAACTGCCAGGTATCGTGCTGTCGGGGCATACCGACGTGGTGCCGGTGGATGGGCAACCCTGGAGCCTGCCGCCGTTCACGCTGACCGAGCGCGACGGCAAGCTGTTCGGGCGCGGCACCGCCGACATGAAGGGGTATATCGCCTGCGTGCTGGCGTTGGTGCCAGCGCTGGTCAAGGCGTCATTGCGCCTGCCGGTGCACATCGCCCTGTCCTACGATGAGGAAGTCGGCTGCCTGGGCGTGCGCTCGCTGCTCGCCGTTCTTGAACAGCGTTCGGTCAAGCCGATGTTGTGCATCATCGGCGAGCCGACCGAGCTCAAGCCGGTGCTGGGCCACAAGGGGAAGTTGGCGATGCGCTGCGATGTTCAGGGCCAGGCGTGCCACTCGGCCTATGCGCCCTCGGGTGTGAATGCGATTGAACACGCCGCCGAGTTGATCGGTGAACTGGGGCGCATTGGCCAACGGCTGCGCGCGCGTCAGGACCCACGTTTTGACCCGCCGTTCAGCACGGTACAGACCGGCATGATCAACGGCGGCAAGGCCTTGAATATCGTGCCGGCCGACTGCCGCTTTGACTTTGAGGTGCGCGCCCTGCCCTCCATGGACCCGGGCGAAGTAGCTGAAGAGCTGCAGGCCTACGCGCGGCAGCAGGTGTTGCCGCGCATGCAGGCGGTCAGCAAGCAGAGTTCGATTCGGTTCACCGAGTTGTCGGCCTACCCAGGGCTGGTCACGGATGAGCGCAGCCAGGCGGCGCAATTGATTGCGACGTTTTGCGACTCGCAGGCATTCGGCACCGTAGCGTTTGGTACCGAGGGCGGGCTGTTCGATGCGGTGGGTATTCCCACCGTGGTATGCGGGCCAGGCAGCATGGACCAAGGGCATAAGCCCGATGAGTTTGTGAGCCTGGAGCAGCTCGATGGCTGCGATGCGATGTTGCAGCGGTTGCTAGGCTTTATCAGTACCTGAAGATATCGCACCACCTATGTGGGAGGGGCCAGCCCCAATGCCGATCAGTTAAGCGCAAATCCCTGTGGGAGCGGGCTTGCCCGCGAAGGCGGTGTGTCAATCACTGCATCGGTTACTGCACGACCGCTTTCGCAGGCAAGCCAGCTCCCACCTTTGAGCTTCGTTGCGTTGAGCACTGTGTTCGCTTAACTGATCGGCATTGGGGTTTGGTGTTCAGCCCAGTAGTCGCGCCAACTCTTCGCGGCAGTAGTCGACAAACAACTGCACCGGTTTGGTCAAGGGTGCGCGGCGTAGCCAGACGGCGGACAACCCCGACCCCGTGACCGTTTCCACCAAGGGAATGCACACCACTTTCTGCCCATCATAGGTGTACTCGCTGAACGGTTTGGTCACCAGGATCGAGAACCCGAACCCCCGCCCCACCATGCCCCGCACCATTTCGATGGAGGGCGAGCTAAATACAATATTCGGGGTCAGCCCGCGCTCTTCGAAGATGCTCACGAAGTAGGTACGGCTGGGCAACACGTCCAGCAAAATCATCGGCTCCAGCACCAGGTCGGCCAGGGACACCTTGGCCTGTTGGGCAAAGCGGTGGTCGGCCGGCAGCAACGCATAGGGCTGTTGCGGCGGCATCAGCGGCGTGGTCTCGATGGTGCTGCCCAGGTCGTGCTCAAACAGCATCGCCACGTCGATACTGCCCGCCGTCAGCGCCTGCACCAGCTCCTGCTGCTCGCCATCGCGGATACGGATCTCCACGCCCGGCCAGCGCGCCTTGAAACCGGCGATCAAGCGTGGCAAGTACAACGGTGCCACGGTTTCAAAACAACCGATGTCAATCTGCCCGGCCACCACATCGTTATCGGCCAGGGCGTTCTGCTCGAACTCATGGGCTACCCGCAACAGCTCCAACGCCTTGCGATAAAAGCGCGCGCCGCTGGGCGTGAGGGAAACGCCCTGGGCGTGATGGCGGATAAACAGTTGCACGCCAAAGCTGTCTTCCAGTTGCTTGATCGCCGTGGAAACCGACGGCTGGGCGATATACAGCTTGCGCGACGCCTCGGCAACGCTGCCGCATTCGGCCGTGGTCACAAAATATCTGAGCTGACGCAGGTTATAGGCTGCCATCGGCACCTCCCTAAACGTGGTTTTTTGCCCCAAACAAGTGCGCAGAAACACCGGTTTTTCAAGCCATTGACGTGCATGCAACATACCGGAGCAAAAAACCTCACGAGATACTTTTTTTAAGGTCTATAGCAACAAACTTACTAATTTACCTGCCTGCGCCCATTGCAGATGATCACTCCAACAACAAAGCGGTGCCCATGCGCCGCACAGCGAAGTACGCCCACGTACTCACCTTGCCTTGGAGCTCGTCATGGTTACCACTGCAACATCCTCCGCCCCGCTCATCGAAAAACACACGATTGGATACGTGCCCCCGGAAGATCGCCATGGAAAGGTAAGAGACCTGTTCACCCTGTGGTTCGGCGGCAACATCGCGCCGTTGCCGATCGTCACTGGCGCACTGGGTGTGCAACTGTTCCACCTCAACCTGGTGTGGGGCATTGTCGCCATCCTTGTCGGCCATTTGGTCGGCGGTGTGTTGATGGCATTGCACTCGGCCCAGGGCCCGCAAATGGGTATCCCGCAGATGATCCAGAGTCGTGCACAGTTCGGCTCCCTCGGCGCATTGCTGGTGGTGGTGATTGCCGGGGTGATGTACATCGGCTTCTTCGCCTCCAACATCGTGCTGGCCGGTAAATCCCTGCATGGCGTGGTGGACGCCGTGCCGGTGCCGGTGGGCATCGTTATCGGCGCCATCGGTTCCGGGATCATCGGCATCATCGGCTACCGCTTCATCCACGTACTCAACCGCATCGGTACCTGGGTCCTCGGCGCAGGCATCGTGCTGGGCTTTGGCTACATCTTCACCCATGTGCAGACCACCGATTTCCTCACCCGTGGCAGCTTCAACATCTCCGGTTGGCTGGCCACTGTTTCCCTGGCTGCACTGTGGCAAATCGCGTTTGCGCCCTACGTGTCGGACTACTCCCGCTACCTGCCCGCCGACGTGCCGGTAGCCGCCACCTTCTGGACCACCTACCTGGGCTCGGCGCTGGGGTCGAGCCTGGCGTTCATCTTCGGCGCCGTGGCAGTGCTCGCCACGCCGGTAGGCATGGACACCATGGACGCCGTCAAACTCGCCACCGGCGCCATCGGCCCGTTGATGCTGGTGCTGTTCCTGCTCAGCGTGATCAGCCACAACGCCCTCAACCTGTACGGCGCGGTGCTGTCGATCATCACCCTGGTACAGACCTTCGCCTACCGCTGGATCCCGACCGCGAAAAGCCGTGCGGTGATCTCCATCATCGTGCTGGCCGCCTGTTCGATTGCGGCGGTGTTTGCCTCCCAAGACTTCATCGGCCACTTCGTTGACATGGTGCTGGTGCTGCTGGTGGTGCTGGTGCCCTGGACGGCGATCAACCTGATCGACTTCTATGCCATTCACAAAGGCCAATACGACATCGCCTCGATCTTCCGCGTGGATGGCGGCATCTACGGCAAGTACAACCCCCAGGCGCTGCTGGCCTATGCGGTGGGGATCGTGGTGCAGATTCCGTTCATGAACACGCCGCTGTACGTGGGGCCGATTTCGCAGCACATCAACGGCGCGGACTTCTCGTGGGTGGTGGGGTTGGTGGTGACGTCGCCGTTGTACTTCTGGTTGGCGAGTCGGGACAGTGCGTATAAGCGCCGGATGGACAGTGGGAAGTTGGTGGGTGGGGTTTGATGCATCCTGTCGGTATGGCGGCTGTGCGTGGGAGACCTTCGGGTCTGCCGGGGGTGATTCTTCCTGGTATGCGAACCCGCGCACAGTTGCCAATACCGCCCGGATCATGGTCCAGGATGTGGCGGATGTGTTTACGGTGATTGAAAAACATGGCCTTGATTCGCCTGCTGTGCAGTAAGTTGTGAGAAAACCCGCCTCGGCGGGTTTTCTGGTTTTTGCGAAACTCAATCCTACCCGCTCCTACCCAGGCGGTAACCACGATGCGAAGCGAGCCGCTCTTGATCTGCTTTTGATCTTGCTTTTGATCTCAGGCGCCCCGTTAAACCACGCTGGCCGGAATTCGACAGGGATTTGGGGGGTAAACCGGCAGGGATGCCGGTTTAGCCGCCCCGCGCCATGGATGGCGCGTGGCGGCGGCCCCCCAAATCACTGGCGGATTACGGGCACACCGAGCCCAAGCGAGGTGCCGAGTGGTGGGGCGAGGACCTTTTGGTTACTTTTGGGTCCTTCCAAAAGTGACCCGCTGTAAAAGCGGAACCCTAAGTGGCCGTTACCGCAGGAATGGATATGTACACGGTCCAACTGTGTTGACTGTTAGGCCGTCTTCGCAGGCAAGCCAGCTCCCACATTTGGATCGCGTAGGGTCAGATAGATAGGTGTCGGCCTTCAGGCCGTCATCGCAGGCAAGCCCCACAGTTTGATTGCGCAGCACCAAAGTTGAACCTCACGCTTCACCCGTCAGGGCCGGCCTTGCGGTGCCAAAGGTGCAACGTTTCTCTATGATGTGGCCTTTCACTGAAAATCTCTGGAACGGCCCATGCCCACCCTCACCCTGCGCAACGCCCTGCCCACCGACGCAGCACGCTGCTTTGAAATCGAAACCAGCGCCTACGAGGGCGACGAAGCCGCCACGCTTGAAAAGATCACCACGCGTATCGCGCAGTATCCCGAGGGCTTTTTGATCCTGGAGGAAGATGGCGCAGTGGTGGGCTTCATCAACTCAGGGTGCGCCCATGAAGTGGTAATGTCGGACGAGGCCTTCAAGGAGTTGGTGGGCCATGTGGCCGAGGCACCGAATGTGGTGATCATGTCGGTGGTGGTCGACCCGGCCCATCAAGGCAAGGGCTATGCGAAACGGCTGATGACTGAGTTCGTGCAACGCATGCAGGCAATGGGCAAGCGCACCCTCCACCTGATGTGCAAGGCGCAGCATGTGCCGTTGTACCGAGCAATGGGCTACACCTACGTGCGCCCTTCGCCGTCGGATCATGGGGGTATGGCGTGGCATGAGATGGTGAAGACGCTTTAATGCAAGCCGTTGCACGAGTGATTGCAAAAGTGTTTCCAAGCGTGAGGCAACCAAAAGACCTGCAACGACCGAATGTGTTTCGGTGAGTGAAAAGCTGGCACTGCGCTGCGCTATCTGACAGCCAGCCTGACTTTTCGGAGCGTGGGCCGGACTGCGCCTATAGCCTTTTGACTCACTCGAAAACCAACACCTGATGCGGTTTCACGTTGTTACATCCAGCCAAAACAGACCTCGTTGAGCGCCTGCCCCAGGCGCTGTAGCCTGCGAAACGCCCTGTCAGGGCCACCCTCTGACAGGGTCAATTTCCAAGCAATCAGAGAGGTGCAATCATGTCTTCAATCAATGGCTCCGCCCCATTCGTACCCGCGTACCAGCCCGCTGCCAAACACCCTATCGATAATGATGTACCGAGGAAAAACTCTCTGGACAAACAGGCTGGAGAAGATGCCGAAGTGTCCAATGGCAAGGGCGGCTGGAAAAACATTGGCAATGCGACGCGCGACCACGCCAACCGCACTCGGCTGGATCGCAATTTCTTGCCTTCAGACAAAAAGACCGTCGATGACGCCCAGGTCAATACTAGGGCTGGATATCACGGCACCGGCACCCTGCCCGCCTTCCCAACTTGGGATGACAAGGCCTTAAACGACTCCGCGTCCAATGCCCTGCGTCAACCGATCGACTTCGAAATAAAACCTGACGGCAACGGCGGTTGGACCAAGGCGTGACAACTCCACTGTCTAAGCCGCTTTAGCACTCAGGGCTTTGCCGAACAACCAGTACCCAGGGGCTTCACCCTCAAAGGTACAGTTCAGCGGTTGTTCCGCTATGGGACAGCCGCCGAGTCATCTACCAACTGCCGGAAGCCCCCCCGCCACCGCTGGAACCGCCACCGCCCGACGAACTGCTGCTGGTGCTGGAGCCGCTGGAACCTGAGCTGGACCCGCCGCCGGAGCCAGAACCTTCGCCGACCTTGCCAAAGATAATCAGCGCAACAAACGATGCGATAGGAAATGCCAGCAACCAGGCGTCGCGATCGCCGTCCATCACCTGCCCCGCCACCCCATACACGGCCACCGCCGCCAGCAGTCGTACGCTAAAACCTGCGCGGCTGGTGCGCCAGGTCTGCCTCATGAGCAGCACCAGCACCAGGTACAACCCCAGCACCACCAAGACGCCCAGGGGCCACAGCAACCAGTGGGTGAAACTGACGTCTACGTAATGGTTTGCCACCACCAACCCGAGGATATAACCCAGCAGCCCGATCACGCCGTAAAACAGCGTGCGCACCTGCCACAACGCGCCGAATAGCGCGCCGCCAATCAACAAGGTCAGCGGCATTGCAACGAGGAACATCGGCCAGTCCCGACCACCGGCCAATACCGTCAGCAACAGCGTGGCCGCAACTGCGATGATCAAAGCTCTGCGCCAGTGCAACTTGCCAGCGGCGATCAGTGTACCGGCGAGCGCCCCCAGGACAAACGCCGCCAATATCGCGAAAAATTGGGGGTTGATCCCCGGCCCGGCCACTTCAGGCAGGTCGCCGCCGTCCACCAGGACCACCAGCGCGCTCACGCCTTGCTGGATGCCACCGGCAAAATCGCCCTGACGAAACGCTGGAGTGAGACGTTCTTCAATGATGCGATGGGCCAGCAGGTCAGTGACGATGCCTTCCAGGCCATAACCCACCTCGATGCGCACTGTGCGGTCGGCTTTGGCCACCACCAGCAGGATGCCGTCGTTGACGTCCTTGCGCCCCAGCTTCCAGGCGCGGAACAGTTGGTTGGCATAGTCTTCGATGCCGCTGCTGCCGGTGGTCGGCACCAGCAATACGGCCACTTGCGCGCCTTTGCGTTGTTCAAGGTCGGCGAGTTGTTGCTTGAGGCGCAGCACGGTGCCCGAGTCGAGGGTATTGGTCAGGTCAATAACCCGCTGATCAAGGGCAACCCCAATCGGCGAGGTGTCCGCATGAGCGGCGATGAACAGGCTGGAAAACACCAGGGCCAGTAGGCTGAACACCGATTGCCGCACAAGCACGATCATGTATGGTTACCTGAAGTCTCTCCCTGAAGACGCCGACTTTACCTTATCTGCACGCAAACGCGTGACCCAGGGCCTGCGACTATCTAAACTGCCCGCTAAGCTGCATAGCAATTAGCCATCCACGAGAACCCCATGGACCTACGTCACCGCAACAATATACATGTGATGGGCCACGGTCCCTCGACGCTGGTGTTTTCCCACGGCTTTGGTTGCAACCAGGCCATGTGGAATGCCTTGGCACCGCACTTTCTCGAGCGCTTTCGCGTGGTGCTGTATGACCTGGTCGGCGCCGGCCTGTCGGACTTGAGTGCGTTCGACAAAACCAAATACAGCCGCCTGGATGGCTATGCCCATGACCTGAACGAGATTATCGACGCCTATGCCCAAGGCCCGGTGATTCTGGTGGGCCACTCGGTCAGCGCGATGATCGGCACCCTCGCCGACCGTTTCCTCCCGGGCCGCATTGCCGCACACGTGATGATTGGC
Organism: Pseudomonas sp. CCI1.1; assembly: GCF_034348165.1. Classification (NCBI taxonomy): domain Bacteria; kingdom Pseudomonadati; phylum Pseudomonadota; class Gammaproteobacteria; order Pseudomonadales; family Pseudomonadaceae; genus Pseudomonas; species Pseudomonas sp. CCI1.1. The sequence goes on along the minus strand of NZ_CP133780.1, from coordinate 529,450 downwards.
CCATCGCCACGCTATATCGATACCGAGGAATATGTCGGCGGTTTCCAGCGCGACGACATCGACGACCTGCTCGACACCCTCGACAGCAACTACCTGGGCTGGTCCAGCGCCATGGCCCCGGTGATCATGGGCGCCCCGACGCAGCCGCACCTGAGCGAGGCGCTCACCGAGAGCTTCTGCCGCACCGAGCCGGACATCGCCAAGCAGTTCGCCCGCGTGACCTTCCTCTCGGATAACCGCCAGGATGTGTTCGGCCTGACCACCCCGGTACTCATTCTGCAATCGACCGACGACCTGATCGCCCCCGTGGCCGTGGGTGAATACCTGCACGCCGTACTACCTAACAGCACTTATTGCCTGGTCGAGAATGTCGGCCATTGCCCGCATATGAGCGCCCCCCAGGCGTGTGCAACGGCGATGGACCGGTTCCTGGCCCCTTGGGCGGCTGCCGATGCCCGTTGACCCGCTGTTTGACAGCGCGGCGTGTGCCCTGGCGGTGACCCAGGAAGATGGCACGATCCTGCACGTCAACCCGCGCTTGTGCGACTGGCTGGGCTTTACTGCGGCCCAGCTGCTGGGCCGGCGTTTCCAGGACCTGCTGGCCATGGGCGGGCGGATTTTTTACCAGACGCACCTGGCGCCGATGCTGCGTATGCATGGCAGCGTCACCGAGGTGAAGCTCGACATCCGTCATTGCAACGGGCACAAAGTCACGGTCTTGCTCAACGCCAACCGGCGCCAGCAGCCCGACGGCGTGGTGTATGACTTGGCGCTGTTCGGCACCACCGACCGTGACAAGTACGAGCGTGAGCTGCTCAATGCCCACAAGCAGGCTGAAGCCCTGCTGCAGGAAAAAACTGCTACGGAACTGGCCCTGCAACAGGCCCAGGCCGAACTGAGCGAGGCCTATGCCATTGCCCAGCGCCGGGCGTTGTTTGCCGAGCAGATGGTGGCGATTGTCAGCCATGACCTGAAAAACCCACTCACCGCGATCCGCATGGCCTCCGACTTTCTCCAGCGTGGCGAGCGCACGGCCAAGGAGCGCCAGTTGTTGGGGCACATCGGCCAGTCGTCCGAACGCGCCCACCGCATGATCGCCGACCTGCTGGACTTCACCCAGGCCCGGGTCGGCCAGGGCATTACCATCAAGCCGCAACCGCTGGACCTGCACAGCGTTATTCATCGCAGCGTCGACGAACTGCGGGTGGCCTTCCCCAAGGCCACGCTGGTGCATCACGCCGAGGGCCAGGGCGACGCGTGCCTGGACGCCGACCGCGTGCAACAGATGATCGGTAACCTGGTGGCCAACAGCGTGGCCTATGGCGACTTGCTGCAGCCGATCACCATTACCTCGCGCCTGGGCGATAACACCTGCGCGGTCGCGGTGCACAACCACGGCCCGGCGATTCCCCAAACCCTGCTGGCCGGATTGTTCGAACCCATGACCCGCGGCACCGACCAGGGCAGCGACGTGCGCAGCGTAGGCCTGGGCCTGTATATCGTGCGCGAACTGGCCAGAGTACATGGCGGCGACGTGGCGGTGAGTTCATGTGCGAGCGCCGGCACCACGTTTACCGTGAAATTCTAGTACAGGTACGCGGTGCCCTGCATGATCGGCTCGACCCGGCCGGTCAATATCACCCCGCCCCGCCCGTCCCATTGCACCGTGACCGCGCCGCCGTCGCACTGGACCTCCACACGCTCATCGAGCAGCCCTCGCCGGATGCCGTTGACGACCGCCGCGCAACAGCATGAACCGGACCCCAGCGGCACACCTCCGCCACGCTCCCAGATACGCAGGCGGATATGGCCGCGGTCCAGCACTTGCACGAAATGCACATTGGTCCTGGCCGGAAACAGCGGGTGAACTTCCAGGCTCGGGCCCATGGCTTCAATATCGAGCGCCGTCACATCCTCCACAAAAAACGTGCAATGCGGGTTGCCCATGCTGCACGCCGCCGGCTGGCCGTCGATAGGCAACACGCAGGTGTCCATCGCCCTGGCCAAGGGTACCGACGCCCAGTCCAGCGAGGGTGGGCCCATATCCACCGACACGCGCTGCCCATCAGCACGTGTGCATGTCAGCAAGCCACGGTCGCTGCCCAGCACGATGCTTTGGGTGCCAGCCTCATGCATCAGGCGATCCGCCACGCCACGCGTCGCGCTGCCGCAGGTTTGCAAGCGTGTTCCGTCCGGGTTCCAGAACTGAACGCGCGCAGCAGCCTCCTCACAGTCGAGCACCACCGCCAGCTGATTGAAACCGATGCCGGTGCGGCGGTTACCCAAGTGGCGGGCAATCTGCGCAGTAATAGGGTTATCCTCGCCACGGCGGTCAATGATAATGAAGTCGTCGCCGTGGGCGTGCATCTTCACGAACGGCAGGGTCATGGGCGCTCCTGTGGGTGAAATGAGTCAAGCGGTTCTAATACCACTGTAGGAGCGAGGTTGCTCGCGAAAAACTCACAGGCGCCGCGTTTATTCAGGGAGTGCGCGTTATGGTTGGCGTTTTTCGCGAGCAGCGCGCCTACAAAGGGTTGAAGGGTCATGCTTATTGTATTCAGCGGCTTGCCCGGCAGTGGCAAGACCACGATTGCCAGGGAGCTGGCGCGACAGTTGGGCGCGGTTTACCTGCGTATCGATGTGATTGAGCAGGCGCTGCGGGAGGCTGCGGTGTTGGTAGGCGATGTGGGGGCCAGCGGCTACGCGGTGGCGAATGCGCTGGCGCTGAGTAACCTGCGCCTGGGGCAGCGGGTGATCGCCGATTGTGTGAACCCCGTGAAGGAAAGCCGCGATGCCTGGCAAGCGGTGGCGACAGCGGCCGGTGTGGCGCTGAGCAATATCGAGGTGGTGTGTACCGATCAGCAGGCGCATCGGCGTCGAGTCGAAGGGCGTGTGGGCGATATTCCCGGGCTGGTGCCGCCGACCTGGGAATCGGTGCAGGCGCATGAGTACGAACGCTGGGAAACCCCACCGTTCAGGCTGGATACGGCGCAGATGACGCCGGCAGAGGCTGTCGCGGCAGCCTTGCTCCATATAGGCTAAAACCCACCTGTGGCGAGGGAGCTTGCTCCCTCACCACATTCTTTAGAAGTTACCGCGCAACGCCTCAAGCCCGCCTTCGTAGACACCGGCAAACAATGCCTCGACTTGCGCCTCGGTGGTACCCGCTGCCGGCGTGAACACGCCGGACCAGGTCACTTTCGCCGAGGTGTCCGTCAGCGCTTCAACCTGCAAGGTCGCCAAGTAAGCACTCACCGGAAACGGCGACGCTTCAATGGTGTAGCTGTAGGTGCGCGCCACGTTGTCGAAGGTCTGCAAACGCTCGACAATCGCGCCGCCGTCAGCGGTGGTCAGGTGACGCACACGGCCACCCTCGCTCGGCTCGCTCTTGGCAATCAAAGGCAGCCAGTCAGGCAGGCTGTTGAAGCCGCCAATCAGTTGCCAGACCTGGTCGGCCGACACCGCAATTTCAATCACAGAAGACGCTGTTGCCACGATCAATACTCCAGTCAGGAAAAAATCAGATTGCCATGCTGTCGACAACGCCACCGTCGACCCGCAGCGCGGCACCGGTCGTCGCCGAAGACAGCGGTGAAGCAATGTACGCCACCAGGTTCGCCACTTCATCCACATTGGCCGCGCGCTGGATGATCGAGGTGGGCCGCGCATGGCGCACAAATACATCCGCTTCCTCTCGGGCACTGCGCCCGGATTCGGCCGTGGCGTCCTTGAGCATGTGTTCCAGGCCATCGGTAAAGGTCGGCCCCGGCAAGATAGCATTCACCGTCACCCCAGTACCCGCCAGGCGCTTGGCCAGGCCGTGGGACACCGCCAGGTTGGCGCTTTTGGTCACCCCGTAGTTGATCATGTCGGCCGGCGTCGCCACGCCAGACTCCGACGACACGAAGATCACCCGGCCCCAGCCCTGCTCGACCATACCCGGCACATAATGCCGCGCCAGGCGCACGCCGGAGATCACATTGACCTCATAGAAGCGCGCCCACTCACTGTCCGGCGCGTCGAAGAAATCCACCGCGTCGAAGATGCCCAGGTTGTTGACCAGAATGTCGGCGCGGGGTTCGGCGGCGAAAAGTTTCTGTGCGCCTTCAACGGTGCCGAGGTCGGCCACCACACCACGCAGTTGAGCAGCCGGAACCGCTTGGCGAATGCTGGCCAAGGCGTCGTCCACCTTGCCTGCATCCCGCCCGATCACCACCACCGTGGCACCGGATTGCGCCAGGGCCTGGCTGATACCCAGGCCAATCCCGGCGGTGCTGCCGCTGACAATAGCCACTTTGCCACTTACATCAATTTTCATGCTCAAGCTCCTTAACGTGAGAGAGGCAAAGGTGCACGGTCCGAGATCAAGCGGGCCTCGCGCAACGCCTGCCAGAAGGCTGCTGGAATCTGTTCAGACAACGCCGCGACGTCTTCGGCAATCCGCCCCGGACGACTGGCGCCAGGAATCACCGCTGCCACTGCCGGATGGGCCAGTGAAAACTGTAGCGCAGCGGCCTTGATACTGACGCCAAACGCCTGGGCAATTGCCTTGATCTGCTCGACCTTGGCAATGATCGCCGGGCCGGCTTGCTGGTATTCAAAGTGCGCACCGCCAGCGAGGATGCCGGAGCTGTACGGGCCACCGACAACGATCTCGACCTGCTGGGCGTGGGCCGCGTCCATCAGGCGCTGCAAGGCGCGGTCGTGGTCCAGCAGCGTATAGCGACCCGCCAGCAGAAAACCATCAGGCTGGGCTTCGGCCAGGTCCAGGGTCAACTCGCAAGGCTCGACACGATTGACGCCCAGCCCCCAGGCCTTGATCACTCCTTGCTCGCGCAAACGGGTGAGTACTTTGAAGGCACCAGTGCGGGCCTGGTTGAAGTATTCCAGCCATTGGTCGCCGTAAAAATCCTGGGCGATGTCGTGAACCCACACGATGTCCAGGCGATCGGTTTGCAGGCGTGTCAGGCTGTCTTCAATGGAGCGCAGGGTGGCGTCGGCGCTGTAGTCATTGATTATTTTATTGGGCCGGCCGTTTTCGAATACGCCGCTTTTTTCGCCAAGGTCACGGGCGGTTTCTTCGACTTCATCGAGAATCACCCGGCCGACCTTGGTGCTGAGCACGTAGTCGTCGCGGTGATAGTTGGACAGCGCTTGGCCCAGGCGAATTTCCGACAGGCCCGAGCCGTAGAACGGCGCGGTATCGAAGTAACGCACGCCCTGGTTCCAGGCGGCCTGGACGGTGGCCTGGGCTTCTGCTTCGGGGATGGCGCGGAACATATTGCCCAAGGGGGCGGTGCCAAAGCCCAGTACGCCGGGCAGTGTGTCTTTCAAGCTCATGGTGGTTCCTCAATCGGTGCGAGGTCGCTGTGACCGTTGAGCAGATGCTAGATTGCGCAGATCAGACCGTCCAAGACATACTGCGACCAACTTGAGTCCTTGAAGGTCTTACATGATTGATCTACGCCAGTTGCGCTACTTCGAAGTGGTGGCCGAAGAAGAACACGTCGGCCGCGCCGCCGAGCGCTTGCACATTTCCCAATCGCCCCTGAGTCGGCAGATCGCCCAGCTCGAGGAACGCCTGGGCCTGACCCTGTTCGAGCGCAGCCAGCAGCGCATCCGCCTGACCCGCGACGGCCAGACCTTCCTGGCCGAAACCAAGGCCCTGCTGACCCACGCCAACCGCCTGGAGTTCCTGGGCAAGCGCCTGGGCCGTGGTGAAGAAGGCGGTTTGTGCATCGGTTATATCGAGAACGCCATGCACGCCGGTGTCCTGCCCAATGCCTTGCGCATACTGCGCGACGATAGGCCCGCCGTGCACATCAAGCTGTATAACCTGCCCTCCCTGGAACAACTCGAAGGTTTGCGCCAACGCAGCCTGGACATCGCCCTGGTGGGCGAACCACCTGCCGCCGACGACCCGGACCTGACCGCCTGGCAAGTCCTCGATGACCCGATGCTGCTGGCCCTGCCCGAACAGCATCCGCTGGTTCAACAACATGAACTGTTACCCGAGCACCTGGCCGACCAACAATGGATCGGCGTGCAGCGCAAACCTGGCGCCAACCCGGCCGATGATTTCGTCGCCGCCTGTATCCGTGCCGGTTTCACCCCGCAAATCCCCATGGAGGCCAGCGAGCCCTTTACCGCACTGGGCCTGGTGGCGTCCGGGCTGGGGGTGGCGATGGTGCAAAAAGGCCTGAGCCGCAACGCACCGCCAGGCGTAGTGTTGCGCGAGCTGCCGTGGCTGGACTACACCACACCGCTGTGGGCGGCATGGCACCGCGTCAACTTGAGGCCGTTGGTGGAAACCTTTCGCAAAGTGCTGACCGAACCTGAGGCTATCTGACTGACGTCTCACAGGGTGTCTATGCCGGGTGATGATTTTGTGAGCAACGCAGAACCAGTGTGGGAGCTGGCTTGCCTGCGATAGCGGTGGTTCAGTTGAAGATTCAGTGACTGACACACCGCCTTCGCGGGCAAGCCCCCTCCCACATTGGGTCAGGAATCAGAGTGCTTCGCGCAACCGATACCACAACATCCCCAACGCCAGCAGTGGCGAGCGCAGCGCCTTGCCACCGGGAAAGGTCATGTGCGGCACCTGGCTGAAGATATCCAGGCCCTGGCTTGCACCCGCATGTACCCCTTCGGCCAGCAGCCGTGCGCACCAATGCGTCACGTTCAAGCCGTGACCGGAATAGCCTTGGGCATAGAACACATTGGGGTACTGCTTGAGCCGCCCGACCTGGGGAAAGCGGTTGGCGGTGATGCCAATCTTGCCACCCCACTGGAACTCGATAGCCGTGTTGGCCAACTGTGGGAACACCTTGAGCATTTTCGGGCGCATGTACGCGGCGATGTCCTGGGGGTCGCGCCCCGAGTAGTGGCAGGCACCGCCGAACAACAGGCGCCGGTCGGCAGTCAGCCGGTAGTAATCCAGGCCGACTTTCTGGTCGCACAGCGCCAGGTTCCGCGGGATCAACTGCTGGGCTACTGGTTCAGGCAGTGGCTCGGTGGCGATGATGTAGCTGCCCGCCGGCAGCACCTTGCCGCTCAAGCGCGGCTCCAGTTCCTCAAGATGGGCATTGCATGCCAGCACCAGGTTGGCTGCGCGCACGCTGCCGCCTGCGCAGCGCACTTGCACCGTCTCGCCATGGATCAGCTCCAGCACCGGGCTGTGCTCAAAGATGCGCACCCCAAGGGCCTCGGCCGCACGCGCTTCACCCAAAACTAGGTTAAGCGGGTGCAGATGCCCGGAACCCATGTCGACCAGGCCGCCGGCATACACCGTAGAGCCCACCACCTGTGCCATGTCTTGTGGGCCGACCAGCCGCGTTTCATGGGCATACCCCATGGCCGCCAGGTGCGCCTGTTCGCCCTTGAACGCGGCAAACTGCGCCGGGGTGTTAGCCAGTTCGCAAAAGCCCCAGCGCAGGTCACAGTCGATGCCGTGCTCGGCAATGCGCTGGCCCACCAGAGCGACCGAGTCGATACCGGCCCGCTCCATATAGCGCACGCCCTCCTCGCCCACGTATTTGGCAAACCCGGAGACATCATGGCCGATACCCCGAATTAATTGCCCGCCATTGCGCCCGCTGGCGCCCCAACCGATGCGGCGCGCCTCCAGCAGGATCACCGAAAGCCCGCGCTGGGCCAGTTCAATGGCGGTGTTGACCCCGGTGAAACCGCCGCCGATCACACACACATCGGCGCTCAGGTCTGCCTCAAGTGCGGGCCGCTGCACCATGGCATTCGCCGAAGCGCGGTAATAGGACGGGGCATGTTCATTGGACTGCATCATCGGTTGGACTTCACTTTGCTCCAGGCGCGGGTCATCACGCGCATGGTCGCCGGCGTGGGCGTGGTGGAAATATAGAGTTTGTCGAGAACCTCCTGGGGCGGATACACCTCAGGGTTGTTCACCAGTTCCGGTGCCATGAACGGCTTGGCGGCCGGGTTGGCGTTGGCATAGCCCACCGAGGCGCTGACCTTGGCAATCACCTCAGGCTCCAGCAGGTCGTTGATGAACGCATGGGCTTCTTTAGGGTTGCTCGCGTCGGCCGGAATCGCCAACAGGTCGAACCACAGGTTGGAGCCTTCCTTGGGGATCGAATACGCAATGTTCACCCCGTTCTTGGCTTCCTTGGCGCGGTTGGCGGCCTGGAACACATCGCCGGAATAACCGAAGGCCACGCAGATATTGCCGTTGGCAAGGTCGGAGATGTACTTGGAAGAGTGGAAATAGGTGATGTACGGCCGCAGCGTGAGCAACTTGGCTTCGGCCTGCTTGTAGTCCTCGGCATTCTCGCTGCGTGGGTCCTTGCCCATGTAGTTGAGGATCGCCGGGAACAGCTCATCCGCTGAATCGAGGAAGGCCACGCCGCACTCATGCAGCTTCTTGATGTTTTCCGGCTCGAACAACACCGCCCACGAGTCGATGCGGTCGATGCCCAGCACTTGCTTGACCTTGTCGACGTTGTAGCCAATGCCATTGGTGCCCCACAGGTACGGCACCGAGTGCGCATTACCGGGGTCGTTCTGTTCCAGTAACTTGAGCAGCTTGGGGTCCAGGTTCTTGAAGTTGGGCAACTGCGCGCGGTCAAGCTTGAGGAACGCGCCGGCCTTCACCTGGCGCGCCAGGAAGTGGTTGGACGGCACCACCACGTCATACCCGGTGCGCCCGGCCAGCAATTTGCCCTCCAGGGTTTCGTTGGAGTCGAACACATCGTAGATCACCTTGATGCCGGTCTTGGCCTGGAAATCCGCCGAGGTGGTCTCGCCAATGTAATCGGTCCAGTTGTAGACACTCACCGTCGGCGCCGCCTGACCGGCACCGCTGAACGCCGCGACCAGGGCCAGTGGAAGAAGCTTGTTCACAAGACGCATATCGTCACCCCTCTTATGCTTGTTTTCAGACGCTCAACAGCAGGAACTCGCGCTCCCAGGAACTGATCACCCGCTTGAAATTCTCATGCTCGGCGCGCTTGACCGCGACGTAGCCGCGCACGAATTTTTCGCCCAGGTACTGCTTGACCGGGTCGCAATCCTCCATGCGCGCCAGCGCATCTTCGAGGGTGAACGGCAGGCGCAGGTTGCGGCGTTCATAGGCGCGGCCTTCCACCGGGGCACTGGGTTCGATGTGCTCGATCATGCCCAGATAACCGCACAACAGGCTCGCGGCAATGGCCAGGTACGGGTTTGCATCGGCCCCTGGCAGGCGGTTTTCCACGCGCATCGCCTCCGGGCTGGACGTGGGTACGCGCAGGCCGACGGTGCGATTTTCTTCGCCCCATTCGACGTTGACCGGCGCCGAGGTGTCCGGCAAAAAACGCCGAAACGAGTTCACGTTGGGGGCAAACATCGGCAGCAGCTTGGGGATGTACTTCTGCAGGCCGCCGATGTGATGCAGGAACAACGGGCTCATGTTGCCGTCGGCATCGACGAACACCGGTTTGCCGGTAGCGATTTCGACCACGCTCTGGTGCAGGTGCATGGCGCTGCCGGGCTCGTCGGCCACCGGCTTGGCCATGAAGGTGGCGGCGACGTTGTGCTTGAGAGCGGCCTCGCGCAAGGTGCGCTTGAACACCGTGATCTGGTCGGCCAGGTCCAGGGCGTCGCCATGGCGAAAGTTGATTTCCATCTGCGCGGGGCCGTCTTCGTGGATCAGGGTGTCGAGGTCCAGGCCCTGGGCTTCGCACCAGTCATAGACATCTTCGAACAGCGGGTCGAATTCGTTGGCGGCATCGATGGAAAACGACTGGCGCCCGGTTTCAGCACGGCCAGAACGGCCAATCGGGGTTTTCAAGGGCAGGTCCGGATCTTCGCAGCGCTGGGTCAGGTAGAACTCCATTTCCGGCGCGACAATCGGCTGCCAGCCTTGGTCGGTATAGAGCTGCAGGACTTTCTTCAACACATTGCGCGGCGACAGTTCGATGGGGTTGCCCTGCTTGTCGAAGGTGTCGTGGATCACGATGGCGGTGGGCTCGATGGCCCACGGCACTACGTAAGTGGCGTTGGCGACCGGGCGGCAAATCATGTCGATATCGGCCGGGTCCAGCAGGTCGTAATAGATATCGTCGTCGACAAAGTCCCCGGTTACCGTTTGCAGCAACACACTTTCCGGCAGGCGCATGCCTCGCTCATGCAGGAACTTGTTGGTGGGTGCGATCTTGCCGCGTGCGATGCCAGTCAAGTCACTGATCACGCATTCGACTTCGGTAATCTTGTGTTCTTTCAGCCAGGTGGACAGCTGATCGAAGGGGGCGTTCATAAGGACCTCGTCTTGGGTGGGATGCGACGCTGGGTTGTACTCCCAGCGCATTGAGGTCTATCTTGGGCCAGCCTTGAAACGGCATCTATCCACTTTGCACGCGGCACAACGCACCAATAGAGTGCGCACGGATCACTATGACACAGGCAACCGCTTTGCGCGTACAGGCCTTCGCCACCGGCGATGTGGCCGCCCAATGCAGTGCGACACCCGGCTGGGTGCAGCAGTACCAGCAGATGTCCCCCGGGCATTTTGCCGGGCAGGTGCGCTACCTCGACCTGCACGGGGTGCAGGTGTACGAAGAGTGCATGAACACCCGGGTGGAGCAGCATTTCAACGCACCTGCCGGCGCCCTGGCGTTCTGTTTCGACGCCAGTGACAACGCGCTGTACCTGCTCAATGGCGAAAGCCGCAACACCTGGATCACCCCGGTAAACTACCGCGAAGTGGCCGTGGTGTTCGGCCCGCAGTTCGTCCAGCGCCAGGGCCTGGATATAGCCAAACTCGAAGGCTTGTTCATGGCACCGCTGACCTGTCGGCAAAATGCGCTGTTCACTCGCTGGCTGAGCGGCACCCTTACGCGCCTGTCGGCACTGACCGACCCCATCAGCCGCGATGCCCTCACCCAGCAACTGCTCGACGACTGCCTGTTTATCCTCGATAACGCCTGCGTGTGCCTGGACGGCAGTTCATTGCAAAAGCGCAATGAAGAACGCCAATTGATGGCGCGCATCGGCGAATGGGCGGCGGATGCACCGGATGAAACCGCCAACCTGTTGGAACTGGCGCAGATTGCGGGTGTGCCGTTGCGCCAATTGCAGCAAGGGTTCAAGACCTATACGGGAATGAGCCCGGCGCAGTGGTTAAGGTTGCGTCGGTTGAATGGGGCACGGCGTGAGTTGCTCAGTGGCGCTGATACCACCGTAGCCGAGGTGGCGATGAATTGGTCGTTCTGGCATTTGGGGCGGTTTTCCAACAGCTATCGTGCTTTGTTCCGGGAGCTGCCCAGCGAGACCCTGAAGCGCTTTGGTTGAAGTCCAATCCCCTGTGGGAGCTGGCTTGCCTGCGATAGCGGTGGTTCAGGCAATAATTCAGCGACTGACACGCCGCTATCGCAGGCAAGCCAGCTCCCACATTCGATTAGCGGTGTGGCAGAGCCCTGCTGCATAACTTGTAAAATCCCGCCGTTATGCCTAGCTTATGCGCCCCCCGCCCAACGCTTTAAGGCCTTTACCCATGGTTTTGCGTTTTCGCCCCGTCGTCACTTCACGTTTCGCCCTCGGCCTGTTGCTCAGTGGCGGCATCGGCAGCAGCCTGGCCGCCGAGATCGAGTTGCCGACGGTAAAGGTTCAGGGCCAGGATGAGTCGGGCTACCGCAGTGAAACCGCGTCGGTGGGCGGCTTTGATGAAGCGCCGCTGTTGGACACCCCCGCCTCGATCACCGTGATCAACGCCGCGCTGATCAAGGACCAGCAGGCACGCTTGCTCAGTGAAGTGCTGCGCAACGATGCCTCAGTGGGCGACAGTTATGCGCCTATCGGTTATTACGAGAATTTCGTGGTGCGTGGCTTTTCGCTGAACGCGGCCAGCAGTTACAAGATCAATGGGCGCACCATCACCGGCGAGCAGAACGTCGCGCTGGAAAACAAGCAGCAGGTGGAAGTGCTCAAGGGCCTGGCCGGTTTGCAGAGCGGTATTTCCGAGCCCAGCGGGGTGATCAATTACGTGACCAAACGCCCCCAGGATGTGCGCTCGGTGACGGTGTCCACCGATGATCGCGGCAGCGGTTATATCGCCACCGATGTCGGCGGCTGGTTTGGCAGCGAGCAGCAGTTCGGCCTGCGTGCCAACGTCGCCCATGAAGACCTCAACTCCTATGTGGAACACGCCAACGGCCAGCGCGATTTCGTGTCCCTGGCCTTTGACTGGAACATCAGCCCCGACGCCGTGCTGCAACTGGACGCCGAATACCAGAACAAGCAACAGCGTTCGGTACCGGGGTATCAACTGTTGGGCGGCACCGAAGTGCCCCACGGTGCTTCACCGAAGAAGCTGCTGGGGCACCAGACGGGCGGCAAGCAGGTGGGGATTGATTCGCTGAACCTCAACGGCAAGTTCGAGTACCGTTTCAGCGATCAGTGGAAAGGCAGTGTCAGCGCGGCGCGTAGCAAGGTGGTGATTGATGACTACAGCTCGTTTGCCTGGGGTTGCTATGGTTCGGCCAGTTGCAGTGCCGCCAGCGTGCCGAACTACTTCAGCCCCGAAGGCAATTACGACGTCTACGACTACCGCAGCCCGGACGACACTCGCCGCGACGACGAAATCCAGGCGGCCATGACCGGCCTCTTCGACACCGCCGGCATCGGCCACGAACTGACCTTTGGCACCAGCGCGTTTCGCCGGGTGATCGACAAACGCAAGTCGGTCAACGAATTCATCGGCACCGCCAATATCAACGAAGAGGTGCCGAGCTTTCCCCCGACCGACAAGCCGTTGAACGACAGCCACCGCAACCTCGACAGCCGCCAGTACGGGCTGTTCGTCACCGACCGCATCCGCTTCAACGAGCAATGGCAAACCATCCTCGGCGGCCGTGAAGTGCGCCTGGACGAAAAAGCCTTCGACGGTGTGACCGGCAACCAGACGCGCCACACCCAGCAATACGTGTTCCTGCCCCAGGCCTCGTTGATCTACAAGCCAGTGGACAACGTTTCGCTGTACACCAGCTACAGCAAGGGCCTGTCCCTGGGCGGCACCGCGCCGTGGTTCGCAAACAATGCGGATGAAACACTCGCCCCCACTGTCTCGCGCCAGCTCGAAGCCGGGGTGAAATACGACTGGCGCCGTATCAGCTTCGCCGCCGCCGTGTTCCAGACGCGCCAGGCTTACCAGTACGCCAAACCCGAAGGTGACACGTTCAACTACGTGCAGCAGGGCCAGCAAAAAAACACCGGCATTGAATTGTCCGCCAACGGCTGGGCCACCGACCGTCTGCAGATCGCCACCAGCGTGGCCGCGATCCGAGCGCGGGTGAGCGGCAGCGGCACGCCGGCGTACGAAGGCCATCAGGCGATCAACGTGCCCAAGCTGCGCGCCAGCGTGTACGCCGACTACGCCCTGCCCTGGGTCAACGGCCTGGCGGTATTGGGCGGCGTGCAATACAGCGCCAAGAAGTCCGCCAATCGCACCGGCAATGTGGAAGTGGGCGACTACGCGGTGGTCAACGTCGGTAGCCGCTACACCACCAAGGTCGATGGCTACGAAACGGTGTTTCGCCTGAGCGTCGATAACCTGTTCGACAAGCGCTACTGGCGCGACGCCGGCGAATACATGGGTGATGACTACCTGTTCCAGGGCGCACCGTTGACCGCGCGCCTGAGCGCGTCGGTCAACTTCTGAATAGCCGCGACGTGGCCAGCCACAACGCCGCTAAAGCGCACACCAACAGGCTCCAGCCAAGATCCTGGGACCAGGTCACCAAAGCCAGCCCGCCACCAATCACCAGGTAGTACAGCAAGCCAAACAGGGCGGCGGCGGTGCCGAGGCGGTCACGGTAATCGACCAGGGCCGCCCCCAGCACGTTGGGAATCGCCATGCCGAAGGCCAGCACCACCAACAGCATCGGCCACACCAACAGCCAACTGTGCTGCAGGGCCAACACCAACAGACTCCCCACCACGGTCACCGCGGCGGCGACAACCACCAACCGCTCGCCGCTCCACCCATGCTTGAGCAAGGCTTTGTTCAGCCATGCACCCGAGCCGGAGCCCAGCGCCAGCAGCACACCGCTGTAACCAAACTCGGCGGTGGAACGCCCCTGCTGCGCGAAGATAAACGGCCCCACGCTGTAATAGCTGAACAGCGCAATATTGAACGCCGCGACCAACCCGACCGAGCGCCATACTCCGGCATCCTTGAGCATCAGGCCGAGCGTCTGGCCAAGGGCGGCGGTGGGCAGCGATGCCGGACGGGTCTCCGGTAAGGCCCACCAACACCAGCCCCATAACACCCCCGCGAGCATCAGCAACGTGCAGAGCACACCGCGGTAACCGAAAAACTCCACCAGGCTCGCACCGCTGAACAAGCCGATAGCAGGACTGGCGGCCAGCGCAACGCCCATCACGGAAAACACCTGGGCCAGTTCGGCACCGTGGAAACGGTCACGCAGCACTGTCTGCGTGACCACCGACCCCACGGCCGCACCCAATGCCGCGCAGGCCTGGGCCAGCAGCAAGGCGTTGAATGTCGTCGCAGTCAAGGCCAGCGCCGAAGCGCCCACATAGACTGCCAGCCCCATCAGCATCACCGGCCGCCGCCCCAAACGATCACTCAACCGGCCCCACACCACCACGCCCAGGGCGAAGGCGAGGAAATACACCGACAAGGTCTGCCCCGCTCGCTCGGGCGCGACATCAAAGGCCCGGCCGATATCGCCCAAGGCCGGGCTGTAAAGGGTCTGGGCCAACTGCGGGAACATCAGCAGGGCCATGGTCAGCGCCAGCAATTTTTTAAACGTCATCACAAGATCCCTCCATAAACACAACGGACGGATTCTAGGGCGCGCCAGCTGGGCTATTATCCAGACTTCGACACTTTATCCATCAAATCGGACAACCCATGGCCTGGCTTGCCGCTACCGCGTCTTTCAACCCCGATGTTTACTCAGCTCCCGTGATCGGCATCGCGGCGGTGTTGGGCAATCACGATTCGGGCCTGCATGTGCACCAGCGCGGGCAACTGCTGTTCACCCAGCAAGGTTGCACGCGCATCACCCTGGACAATCAACTGTGCCTGTTGCCACCTAGCCGCGCAGCCTGGATCCCCAGCGGCCTACCCCATCGTGCGGTGATGCAGCAGGCGGTGGACTATCGGTCGGTGTATGTGAGTGCGGCCCTGGCCGAGCAATTACCGGCCCAGGTGCGGGTGATCGAAGTGAGTGCCTTGCTCAGGGCAGTGCTGGAGCCCATGGCCCTGGCGCCGTTCGAGACTGATTGGCAGGCGGGTCGCTATGCCCATTTGTTGGGGCTGTGCCTGGATGAAATCCGCCACGCAGCCGCACAACCCATGCTGCTGCCGTTGCCACGGGACAAGCGCCTGGCGCCGCTGCTAGCCCAGCTCGACCGCCTGCCCCCCACGCTGCAGGACCTGGAACAGCACATTGGCGCCAGCACCAAGACCATCGGCCGGATTTTCCTCAAGGAAACCGGCCTGGGGTATCAGCAATGGCGCCAACAGTGGCGTCTGATGCGGGTGATCGAACTGCTCGCCACCGGGCGCAGCCTGGGCTACTGCGCCTTTGAACTGGGCTTTGCCAGCGACAGTGCACTGATCGCCTTTTTCAAAGGCATGACCGGCACCACGCCGCGCAGCTATTTCAAAGCCAACTGAAGGCCTTACTTGGGCATCTTGCGAAAACCCACCGCCAGGCGGTTCCAGCTGTTGATGGTGGCGATGGCGACGCTCAGGTCGACTTGTTCCTGGGGGCTGAATTGGGCGGCCAGTGCGTCGAAGTCTCCATCCGGGGCGTGGGTCTGGCTGAGTAGGGTCAGGCTTTCGGCCCAAGCCAGGGCGGCGCGCTCGCGCGGGGTGAAGAACGGGGTTTCACGCCAGGCCGACACGGTGTACAGGCGCCGCTCGGTTTCGCCGCCCTTGCGTGCATCGGCGGTGTGCATGTCCAGGCAGAACGCGCAGCCGTTGATCTGCGATACGCGCAGGCGCACCAGTTCCAGCAGTGGCAGTTCGATGGAGAGTTTGCCGACTGCCGCTTCCAGGGCGAGCATGGCTTTCATGGCGTCTGGGGAAGCGGTGTAGAAATCGGTACGGGTTTGCATGGTGTTGCTCCAGGACAGTGGGATTGGTGAGCAGGTTAGTCACCCCGGCGTCCTGGAGAAATAGCCAATCCGGGCGAAGAACAGGTGACCAATCTACAGGCCGCGGTTCCTCAGCCACTGGATGAAGCCCTTCTTGACCGGTACCACGGGCGCGTCTTCAGTCAGGGCCTGGGCGGCATGGCGGCGGAAGTCCAGCAGCGCCTTCATGGCTTCACCGATATCATGCCGGGCGTCGAGGCACGGCTTGAGGTATTCGTTTTCGATGCGGTAGAGCGTGCAGTAGGTCTTGGCCGAAAAATCCGCCAGCGCCGCCTGGTCGGAGAGAATGCCGGACTCACCGATCACCTCCCCCGGGCCCATGCGCCCTGCCTCGAACGTGTGCCCGTCCTTGATCAACAGCACCGAGACCACGCCGGACTCGATGATGAACAGGTGATCGCTGACCTCCCCCGCCGCCAGGATCATCTCACCGGCGCGGTAGGTGTGCAGGGTCATGTTCTGGCTGAAGGTGTCTTTTTCTTCCTGGCGCAAGGTGGAGAAGATCGTCGAGCGCTCCAGCAAGGCGCGGGCGCCAGACACCGCAGGCGGCGTGCTGCCTTCGGTGGCGGACAACAGGCCCACGCCCGCCGCCTGCAAATGCCGGTAGGCCAGGTCGTAAAGCTGGTTGCGGGTTTCGCGCTTGAGGCCCATGGCCGGCACAAAGCCGCTGATCTCATACTCCACGCCACTGCCGGTGGACGCCTTGAACGCGACGCTGGGCGCCGGTTGGGCCAGCAACGGCCGGCAGCCCTGCATCGCACGTTCCAGCGCTTCGATCACGGTTTGCGGGCGCGCATGGGGGCTCACTTGCAGGCTGACCGCCAAGCCGAACATGTCTGCCGGGCGCGAGAAGTTGATGATCTTGGCCTTGGCCGCCAGGGAGTTGGGGATCACCGCCAGGCTGCCCTGGGAGGTTTGCAGGCGCGTGGCGCGCCAGTCGATGTCGGTGACGCGGCCTTCGGTGCCGTCGATGGAGATCCAGTCATCGATCTGGTAAGGCTTGGTGGTATTGAGGACGATCCCGGAAAACACATCGCTCAGAGTGCTTTGCAAGGCCAGGCCGACGATGATCGCCACGGCGCCCGAGGTGGCCAGCACGCCCTTGACCGGCAGGTCGAGCACGTAGGCCATGGCGGCGATGATCGCAATGAGGAAAATCACCGCGCCCATCAGGTCCTGCAACAAGCGCCCGGTATGGCCGACCCGCTGCATCATCACTGCGCCGAGCAATACCGTGAGGGTGCGCGCCGCAAACAGCCACCAGCCGATCTGCAATGCCGTGGCGGCCAGGTGCAAGGTGGTGTCATCGGCATAGGGCGCCGCCTGCATGGGGTTCATGCCGTCGTTGAACAATACGACACTGAACACCGCAAAGATCACTAGCCGCGCTGCGAGTTTCCAGTTGGCAAGGTTTGGGGAAATAAGGCGCCACACGGCGATGTCGATCAGGATCAACGCCACGGCGCACAGCATCGGGTGATCAGCGATAAATGAGGGCATCCAGGCGACTCCAGGGCGAATGCCGAGAAGATCGCATGAAATCAGAACCCTGGAAACAAAATGTGGGAGCTGGCTTGCCTGCGATGCACACACCGCGGTGTATCAGCTACACCATGATGATGCTATCGCAGGCAAGCCAGCTCCCACAGGGGGTGGCGGTGAACCGTCAGGCGTGCATCTGCCCGAATTTTCCCGACTGGAAGTCGGCAAATGCCTGGTGAATCTCCTGCTCGGTATTCATCACGAACGGACCGTGGCCGACGATGGGCTCGTCGATGGGTTCGCCGCTGAGCAGCAGCACCTTGGCGTCGTCGTTGGACTCCAGGGTCAGTTGCTTACCGTCGCGCTCGAACAGCGCCAACTGCCCCTGGCGTGCGACCTCCTCGCCGTTGATCAACAACGTGCCGCTGAGCACCACCAAAGCGGTGTTACGCCCGGCGTGCAGGTCCAGCGTGACCGCTTTACCGGCGTTGAGGCGCAAGTCCCACACGTCTATCGGCGTGAAGGTGCGGGCCGGGCCTTGAGTACCGGCAAATTCCCCGGCGATCAGGCGCAGGTGGCCAGCGTCGTTCGCCAATGGCAGCACCGGAATGTCACCATCGACGATGGTCTGGTAACCGGCATCCGCCATTTTGTCCTTGGCCGGCAGGTTGACCCACAGTTGCACCATCTCCAGTGCGCCGCCGCGACGGGCGAAGTCTGTGGAGTGGAACTCCTCGTGAAGAATGCCCTTGGCCGCAGTCATCCATTGCACATCACCTGGGCCGATTTTGCCGCCGGCACCGGTGGAATCGCGGTGCTCGACTTCGCCGTCATAGACGATAGTCACGGTTTCAAAACCGCGATGCGGGTGCTGGCCGACGCCGCGACGTTGTTCAGTCGGGGTGAATTCGGCCGGACCTGCGTGATCCAGCAACAGGAATGGGCTGATGTGCTTGCCCATGGTGTCGTAGGAAAACAGCGTGCGTACCGGAAAGCCATCGCCGACCCAGTGGGCGCGGGGGCTGGTGTAGATACCAATCAGCTTTTTCATGGTGTACCTCCAAAGTGAGTACACCTTAAATCGCCTCACCCTTGAGCACTAGCCGGTAAAAATGGCCCTGATTGTTCTATATATAGGACAGCGTTTTAACCTGGCGTTGGCGCAGCAGTTGAAAGGCAACCAGTGCCGACAGTGCAAGCCCGGCCTGGATAATGATCATCGGCGCGGCACTGCCATCGCGTAACTGGCTCAGCAGCAACCCGCTGCACGTGGCGCCGAACATCTGTGCAAATCCCATGAGCCCGGCGGCTAAACCCGCACGGTGCGCATTGGGCATCACGGCCCCGGTAACGGATCCCGGCAGCACCAGGCCGCCGCCGAGCGTGACCAGGGCGATGGGAATATCCAGCCCCACTACCGACAACCCGAACACTAGGTAAATCGCCAGGGCTGCCACCCCGCCCACCGCCACCATCGTCACACCCATCGCCACAATGCGCTGCGGCCCCAGGCGCTGAATGTTACGCCGGGTGTAGGTGGAGCCGACGATCAGCATCGACACAATCAGCCCGAAGTTGAGCCCGTACTCAAGGCTGCTGAACCCCAGCAGATTGATAAACACCGCCGATGAACCCGCGATCACCGCAAACATCGCGCCATAGGTACACGCCAGGGCCACCGCGTAAGCACGGTACTGGCGCCCCTTGAGCAGATCCAGATACTGCCCGCCGAGGGTGCGCCAGTGTGCGGCCCTGGGATCGAGGTGATGATTGCTCTCGCGAAAGAACAGCAGCGCCAGCAATAACACCAGGCTGCCGATCACCAACGCCAGGGCGATGGGCGCACGCCACCCCAGTAATTTGATCAGCAAGCCCCCTGCTATCGGCGCAACGACGATGGCATACAACATGCCGATCATCGTCAGCGCCAGGGCCGGGCCTGCCTCGGCTTTCCACACATCGCGCACCACGGTGCGCGCTAGTACCAGCGCGGCGCACGCGCCCAGGCCTTGCAACACCCGAGCGGCGATAAACTGCTGGATGTCGGTGACCAGCAGCATCGCCAGCGTCGCCACTACGTAGAGCGCCAGGCCCCCGATCAAGACTGGCCGCCGGCCGATGCGATCCGACAGCGGCCCGAACAGTAGCTGCCCCAGGCCAAACGCAGCAACGAACGCCGACAGCGCCATCAGTGCCGAGCCTTGCGGCGCCTGCAGCGCGTGCTCGATGGCACCCAGGCCGGGGATGATCAGTTGCGTCGAGACTTCACCCAATGCGGTGAGGGCAACCAGCAAGAACAGCAAGCTGCGTGAGGGTGCCGGGGCGTTTGCCATGGGGAATATCCGGGGGCTGGATTAATTTATATTTCGACCATAATATGAGCAAAAAATTATGTCCATAATTTTTTGCCCTATGGTCACCCTGGAGTTCGTCATGCCCCCTCTCCCCCTGCGCCTTCTCACGCCCCTGGCTCTGCTGGTGGTCCTCAGTGGTTGTAACAGCAAGGCCGACAGCGCCGCCCAGGCGCCCACATCGCGCCCGGTGCTGGTCGTCAAAGTCGAAGCAGCCGGCACCCAGCAAAGCGCTTATACCGGCGTGGTGGCGGCACGCACTGAAAGTGACCTGGGCTTTCGGGTCAGCGGCAAGGTGATCGAGCGCAAGGTCGACCCCGGCCAGCACGTCTTCCGTGGTGACACCCTGTTGGTGCTGGACATCGGCGACTTCGAACTGGCGCTGCGCTCGGCCAAGAACCGCGTCAACGCCGCCCAGGCCCAACTGCGCCAGCGCCGTGATGATGAAAACCGTTACCAGCGCCTGGCCAGTACCGGCGCGGTGTCGCGGCAGATCTTCGACCAGTCGGCCACCAACCTGCGCGTCGCCCAGGCCGAACTGGCCGCGGCGCAATCGGACGCCAGCCAGATCGAAAACCGTCGCACTTATTCGGTCCTCAAGGCCGATGGCGACGGCATCATCACCGACGTACTGGCCGATCGCGGCCAAGTGGTGGCCGAAGGGCAAATCGTGGCGCGCCTGGCCCATGACGGCGCCCGCGAAGCCATCGTCAACCTGCCGGAGAACCGGCGTGACCTGGCCGCGCAAAAAGCCCTGGCGCTTCCCTTTGGCGCAGCGGACCAGGCCGTGACCGCCACCCTGCGCGAACTGTCCGCCAGCGCCGACCCGGTCACCCGCACCTACCGCGCACGTTATGTGCTGCAGGGTCCGGTCGAGCGGTTCGCCCTCGGCTCCACCATCACCGTACGCCTGCAAGGCAATGGCCAGCCGCTGCAAACCCGCGTGCCGATTGGCGCCTTGCAGGATGCGGGGCAAGGCACGGGCGTCTGGCTGATTGGCGATGACCAAAAGATCAGCTTCGCACCAGTGAAGGTCGCCAGCCTCGGCCAGGAAGACGCCTTGCTCGACAGCGGCCTAACACCCGGCCAAACCATCGTCGCCCTCGGCGCTCACCTGCTGCACAGCGGCGACACGGTGCGCTTGCTGCCCGCCCAGGCCCTGGCCCTCAACCGTCAGCAGGACCAATGAGTATGCGCGGGATCAACCTCTCCGAACTGGCCGTCAAACACCGCGCCGTCACCTTGTTCTTGCTGATTGCGATCCTCGTCGCCGGGGTCTTCGCGTTCGGCAAGCTGGGGCGCGCCGAAGACCCTTCGTTTACCGTCAAGGTCATGACCATCACCGCCGCCTGGCCCGGCGCCACCGCCCAGGAGATGCAGGAGCAAGTGGCCGACCGCCTGGAAAAACGCCTGCAGGAACTGGACTACTACGACCGCGTCGAGACCATCGCCCAGCCAGGCTTTGTGTCGATGCGCATGACCTTCCTGGAGTCCACACGCCCGAGCGAAATCCAGGAACTGTTCTACCAGACCCGCAAAAAACTCAGCGACGAAGCCACGCGCCTGCCCAAGGGCGTGATCGGGCCGTTTTTCAACGATGAATATTCCGACGTGTACTTTGCGTTGTACGCCCTGGAAGCCGAACACCTGCCCCATCGCCAACAAGTGCAAATGGCCGAGGAGCTGCGCCAGGGTTTGCTCAACCTGCCAGGGGTGAAGAAGGTCAATATCCTTGGCGAACAGGCCCAACGCGTGTTTGTGGAGTTTTCCTATGAGCGCCTGGCAACCCTGGGCATCAAGCCCGAACAGATCTTCACCGCCCTCGCCGCACAAAACGCCGTGGCGCCCTCAGGCTTCGTCGAAACGGCGGGCGCCCGCGCTTATATCCGCATCGACGGCGCGTTCGACAGCCTGGCCTTGATCGAGAACGTGCCCCTGCAAGTCAATGGCCGCGTATTGCGCATCGCCGATGTGGCCACCGTGAGCCGCGGTTATGAAGACCCGCCCAGTTATCGCATCCGCCATCAGGGCGACCCGGCGTTGATGCTGGGCGTGATCATGGAGAAGCACTGGAACGGCCTGGAATTGGACAAGAGCCTGCAAGCCGAAGAAGCGCGGATTCAGGCCGACCTGCCCCTGGGCGTGAACTTCGCCAAGGTCTCCGACCAGGCGAAAAACATCAGCCTGGCAGTCAATGAATTCATGCTCAAATTCTTCGTCGCCCTGGCGGTGGTGATGCTGATCAGCCTATTGGCCCTGGGCTTTCGCGTGGGGCTGGTGGTGGCGGCGGCCGTGCCGCTGACGCTGTCGATCGTGTTCGTGATCATGCTGGTCACGGGCCGCGAATTCGACCGCGTGACCCTCGGGGCATTGATCATCTCCCTGGGCCTGTTGGTGGACGACGCGATCATTGCCATCGAGATGATGGTGGTCAAACTCGAAGAAGGCTTTGACCGCATCCACGCGGCCACCTACGCCTGGAGCTCCACGGCGGCGCCGATGCTGACCGGCACCCTGGTCACCATTATCGGCTTTCTGCCGGTTGGGTTTGCGCGCTCCGGGGCGGGTGAATACGCCGGCAATATCTTCTGGATCGTGGGTTTCGCGCTGATTTCATCCTGGCTGGTGGCCGTGGTGTTCACGCCCTACCTGGGCGTGAAGTTGTTGCCGCAGATCAAGCCAGTGCCCGGCGGGCATGATGCGATTTATGCCGGGCGCTACTACCAGAAACTGCGCAGCCTGGTGGAGGCTTGCGTGCGCGGGCGCTGGCTGGTGACCGGGCTGGTGGTGGCCGCGTTCGTGGCGTGCGGCCTGGGTATGGCGGTGGTGAAGAAACAGTTCTTCCCGGACTCCGACCGCTCGGAACTGATTCTGGAAGTGTATATGCCACCCGGCAGCGCCTTCAAAAGCACCGAAGCCGTGGCGGCGCAGGTGGAGAAGGCGCTGTTGCAAGAGCCGCAGACCAGTATGGTCGACACCTATGTGGGGGGCGGTGCACCGCGGTTTTTCCTGTCGTTGAACCCTGAAATGCCCGACCCGGCGTTTGCCAAATTGATTGTGCAAACCCCGGATTCGCACGCCCGCGACGCACTGAAACTGCGGATGCGCGAGCGCATTGCAGCAGGCGAATTTTCGTCGGCGCGGGTACGGGTCACGCAGCTCGTCTTCGGACCGCCGGTGCCGTTCCCGGTGGTGTTCCGCGTCTCCGGGCCGGACCTGAATGTGCTGCGCGGGCTGTCGGAAGACGTGCGTCAGGTTGTGGCTGGCAACACGCTGACCAGGGACACCTTCCTCGAATGGGGCGAACGCGCCAGCGGTTATCGCCTGGTGCTGGACCAGGATCGCTTGCGCTTGCTGGGTTTTACCCCCGACGAGGTCAAGTCCCAACTCAACGCCCTGCTCAGCGGCAACCCGATCACCGAAGTGCGCGAAGGTAACCGCACCGTCTCAGTGGTGGCCCGCGCCCAAGGCAGCCAACGCGAAGACCTGGCCAATCTCAACAACATGACGCTGACCAACAGCGCCGGTACGTCGGTGCCGCTGGCCCAGGTCGGGCATTTCCAGGCGGTAATGGAAGAGCCGATCCTCAAGCGCCGCGACCGCGCCACCACCGTGGAAGTGCGCGCCGACATCATCGACGGCGTACAACCGCCCGATGTGGAAATGGCCGTGTACAAAGACCTGCAGCCACTGATCGCCAAACTGCCCAGCGGGTACAAAATCGACATCGGCGGCCCGGTTGAGGAAAGCGCCAAGGCCAACGTCGCCCTGGCGGCGCTGTTCCCGATCATGATCCTGCTGACCCTCACGGTGATCATGTTCCAGGTGCGCTCGTTCGGCGTGATGTTCATGGTGTTCGCTACCGCGCCTTTGGGCCTGATTGGCGCAGTGCCGACCTTGTTGCTGTTCAACCAGCCGTTCGGCTTCAACGCGATCCTGGGCCTGATTGGCATCGGCGGCATTCTGATGCGCAATACGCTGATCTTCACCGACCAGATCCGCCAGAACCAGGACCACGGCATGGCAATTCGCGAGGCCATCATCGAAGCCACGGTACGGCGCGCGCGGCCGGTGATCCTTACCGCACTGGCGGCGGCGCTGGCGTTTATTCCGTTGACGTTGTCGGTATTCTGGTCGTCCCTGGCCTATGTGCTGATTGGCGGCGTATTGGTGGGCACGGTGTTGACGCTGTTGTTTTTGCCCGCACTGTGCAGTCTGGTGCTGCGCGATAAGGTTACTGAAACGTCCCACGTAACTGCCGGATAAGCTCTACTCCCCTCCTCTTTCAACCGCTGCAAAGTCCCTCGCCTGATCAAACAGTGCGAGGGATTGCAGATGGTGGTGTTCGTTAGAGCCCTGATGAATGGGGCTGTCTCTTGATCTCGGTGCTGGCCAACCTGGTGCTAGTGCCCATGGATCCCGAAGCGCCGAAGGTTGAGCGCGTATTCGCGGACTTCCGCACCTGCCTGAATACCTTTGATACGTGGGCCGACAGCTTCTTAAGTGGTTCGGCACTTAGCGTGGAGCAGGTATTCAAGGTGGGAGAACAGGTCGCACTGGTCGCGCCGGCTTCTTCCAAAAAACCCAGTCGCACGGTCGCTCAATGCAAAGCCCAGGGCGGGCTGACCTTGGTACATCTGTTCGAAAGCACGCAGTTCGTGCCTATCGGCAACACGCCCGTGAGGCTGCAAGCCGTTGCACAGGACGGCAGCCCGGTAGGCGCGCCACTGCATCGGACCATTGGCCCCAGCGGCATTCTTGAAGTCAGCGACTGTAGCCGCGACCAACAGTACGAAATCACCTTTTACCCCACTGTTTCCAAGGCTCACGTCCAGGCGCTGTATGCGTCCTATGAGTCTGTGATCGCCGGGCTGGAAGCGGATTTGCGCACGGCATGGGCCGAGCACTTCAAGCCTCGATGGGCAGACTTTGCCAAAGCGCCAGCCTACAAGCGTAGCGGCATTCAGGGCATTGCCTTTGCGACCGGGCTGGGCAAGGCGCTTTACAACCTGTGGGACAACATCACCGAGCTGTACGACCTGCTCGCCAACCTCAAGTCCAACAGCGAAACGTTGCTGAAATACCTGTCCCAGGCCGAGCTGGATGCACTGCTCAAGCTGGGCAAAGACACGCTGGCCAAGGGGTTGCTGGTACTCAGTGATGAGCCGCTGTTGTTTATCTACCTGTCGGCGCTGGTGGCCTGGGTACGCATGCTGCCGCCACCCGACATGTACGAACTGCTGGGTGAAATCACCGGCGAAGTGTTGATCAATCTGCTGCTGATCTGGGCCACGCGGGGTATTGGAGTACAGCTGCGCCTGGGTGCTCAGGTGCTCAGTGGCGTCAAATCCGGGCGTGCGCGGGCGTTGTTGGAATTGCTGGCCAAGCAGGTGGCGGGGCCTCG
This sequence comes from Pseudomonas sp. CCI1.1, assembly GCF_034348165.1. Lineage (NCBI taxonomy): Bacteria > Pseudomonadati > Pseudomonadota > Gammaproteobacteria > Pseudomonadales > Pseudomonadaceae > Pseudomonas > Pseudomonas sp. CCI1.1. The sequence continues at coordinate 504,073 of NZ_CP133780.1, read as the reverse complement.
GTTGGAAACCCATGTCGAGGCCGCCAAGCCGGTGTTGCTGAGCAGTGCGGCGACGCCGATTAAGACGGTGCCGGCTGTGCCGTTGAAGGCGGGCGATACGCTGGTTTCGAACCCGGTGCCGATGGTGCGCGGCAAGGCCCAGCGCACGACGTTGGTTCGTCAGGAGCCTGTCGATGATGTGCCGGCCATGGCTTCAAATCCGAAGGGGGACGCGGCGGCGCCAGCGGACAAGACCATTACCCACGGTTGCCCGGTGTCGATGGTCACTGGCGAGGAATTGCTGACCCTCACCGATGGCGTGCTGGATGGGATCTTGCCGTTTGAGTGGACGAGGCTGTACCGCACCAGTGCGGTGGACATTGATTGTGGGTTGGGGTTTGGCTGGAGTCATGCGCTGGCTCATCGGCTGGTGGTGTCGGGCGATTTGGTGGTGTGGACTGACCATGAGAACCGCTCGACTACCCTGCCCTTGCCCACCGACTCTCGGCCCGCGATTACCAATAGCCTGGCTGAAGCGGCGATCTATTTGGGTTCGGCGCCTGACGAGTTGGTGCTGGCCCAGGCCTCGCGTTTTTATCACTTTCGCGACGGTGTGCTGGTCTCGATCAGCGACGCGTATGACAACCGCCTGCGCCTTTGCCGGGATCGTTCAGGGCGGATTGAGCGGCTGGATAACGGCGCCGGTCGTTCGTTGCTGCTGCGTTATGAGTTGGGTCGCATCGTCGCGGTGGACTATCAGGTGCATCGCGCCAAAGGGCGTGAGCCCTACGTGTGGGAGACCGAGCAGAACCTTGTTTCCTACGCCTATGACGAACACGGACGACTGGTCTGCGCGACCAATGCTGTCGGGGAAAGCGAGCGTTATCGCTACGACGATCAGCACGTCATTCTTGAGCGGCAGTTGGCCGGTGGGGCGAGTTTCTTCTGGGCGTGGGAACGGTCTGGCAAGGCGGCGCGTTGCGTCCGGCATTGGGCGAGCTTCTCGCAGATGGACACGCGTTATGCCTGGGGCGATGACGACCACGTCACCGTGCATAACGCCGATGGTAGCCAGGAAGTCTATGTCCATGACGACCGGGCGCGCTTGGTGCAGCGCATCGATCCGGATGGCGCTCAGCATTACAAATCCTACGATGCCAAGGGCCGGCTGACCGTCGAGCAAGACCCGATGGGCGCGGTGACGGCCTATCAGTACGACGATGCCGGACGCTTGGTGGCGTTGTTTCCGGGGGATGATGAGCCGACTTCCTACGAACATGACAACGGTTTTGTTCGGGTTGTCAGGCGTGGGGAGGCGGTCTGGAAATATGAGCGCAATGTTCAGGGCGATGTCATCCGCAAGATTGACCCGGATGGCAATTCGACTGACTACAGCTATGACAAACATGGGCAATTAGTTGGGGTTTGGTATCCCGACAGCAGTTGCCAGCGGCTGGTGTGGAACGAACGCGGGCAACTGCTTGAGGAGCAATTGCCCAATGGTGGGCTCAAGCGTTATCGCTATGACGATCTGGGGCGTCAAGTTGCCTGTGAGGATGAGCATGGTGCGCTGACGCAATATCACTGGGACTGCGTCGGCAGGTTGATTCGTCTTGTATTGCCAGGCGGTGGTTGTAGGGAATTCAGCTACAACCCCTACGGCAAAATCATCGCCGAACGCGACGAACTCGGCCACGTCACCCGCTACGAATACGCCGACGGCCTGCACCTGATCAGCCGCCGCCTCAACGCCGACGGCACCCAGATCAAGTACCGCTACGACAACACTCGGCTGCTGCTCACCGAGATCGAAAACGAAACCGGCGAAACCTACCAACTCGACTACCACCCCAACGGCCTGATCCGCCAGGAAACCGGCTTCGACGGCCAGCGCACCGCCTACGCCTACGACCTCAACGGCAACCTGCTGGAAAAGACCGAATACGGCGACGATAACAGTCAGCTAATCACCCGTTACGAGCGCGACCACGCCGGGCGCCTCATACGAAAAACCCTGCCCGATGCCAGCGTTGTCGACTATGCCTACGACCGCCAAGGCAACCTCCTCAGCGTCGAAGACGGCCACTGGGCGTTGGCCTACGAATACGACCGCCAAAACCGCCTCACCGCCGAACACCAAGGCTGGGGCACCCTGCGCTACGGCTACGACGCCTGCGGGCAGCTTAAAACCTTGTGCCTGCCGGACAACAACCGCGTCACCTTCAACCACAACAAAGGCGGCCACCTCGCCACGGTCGAACTCAACGGTGAAGTACTCACCTCACATCTGTTCAAGAGCGGCCGCGAACACCAGCGCCAGCAAGGCCAACTGCTCAGCCACTACCACTACGACGACCAGAGCCGCCTACACGCCCATGCGGTAACCCAACAGCAAAACCATTTTTACCAACGCCAGTACGACTACGACAAATCCGACAACCTCACCCGCCTGCTCGACACCCGCAAAGGCGAACACCGCTACCACTACGACCCCCTCGCCCGCCTGACCCGCGCCGACCACTCCCAAGACGTACAGGAACGCTTCGGCCACAACCCGGCGGGCAACCTGCTCATGCAAGACCGCCCCGGCCCCGACATCGTCGCGGCCAACCGCCTGATGATCCAGGGCGACCGCCACTACGACTACGACGCCTTCGGCAACCTCATCCGCGAACGACGCGGCAAAAGCCAGCAACTCGTTACTGAGTACCGCTACGACTGCCAGCATCGGTTAATCAGCATCACAAAACCGAACGGCGAAACCGCCAGCTATCGCTATGACCCATTTGGACGCCGCATCAGCAAAACCGTGGACGACAAAACCACCGAGTTTTTCTGGCAAGGCGACAAGCTGATTGCCGAACATCATGCAGAGCGCCATCGCAGCTACCTCTACGAGCCCGGCAGCTTCCGCCCATTAGCACTATTGGAAGGTTTCGGTCCAAAAGAAACCAAGCCCTACCACTACCAACTCGACCACCTCGGCACCCCGCAGGAACTGACCAACCCCGAGGGAGAAATCGTCTGGTCCGCCCACTACCGCGCCTACGGCCAGATCGCCCGGCTCGACGTGGGCAAAGTCGACAATCCACTGCGGTTTCAAGGCCAGTATTTCGATGCGGAAAGCGGCCTGCACTACAACCGTCATCGCTACTACAATCCGGATATTGGTCGTTACCTGACACCGGACCCGGTGAAGTTGGCGGGGGGGATCAATGGGTACCGGTATGTGCCCAATCCCACGGGGTGGGTGGATCAGCTAGGCCTAAATACATGCCCCGGTAGCAATGGGTGTAAGCCTACAACCTCACAAGATAATCCAATTGAGAACGCACGAGTTGATGAGGGACAACCGTCAGCACCTCAGACGGCTGGTGAGCAGAGACGAGCTAAGATAGAGGAGCTAAGGAAGGTCTGAAGTAAGCAGCCGTTTTTAACGGCCTCGCTGTCTGAGGTTCAAAAAACACCGACTTAATCGAAAATCAGACCTTTCCTCCTGTCAGTTCACTGTTTTTTGCGGAATAGCACCTTTTCAGGGCTCATTGTCCACATCACAGGCGCACCTCGCCTGCATTCAACAGTCGTTTTCGCATCATCCACAGGTTCGATAAGGCAAACAGTGTGGTCTGCTGCGCGGTGTTTTTCACCAAGCCTCGGAAGCGGACTTTCGTATAACCAAACTGGCGCTTGATCACCCTGAATGGATGCTCAACCTTGGCCCGGACTTGAGCTTTCGCGTATTCGATTTTGCGGCGCATGCGACCGATCAGGCTCTTTTTTGCATGCTTCTTATAGCTGCTGGGGCGCGCTGCGATCGACCAGATCATCTGGCGATGTTGATGCTCCGCACGCTTCTCCACGCCGGTGTAACCGGCATCGCCAGAGACGTAAGTTTCCTCGCCATGCAGCAACTGATCGACCTGAGTCACGTCCGCCACATTCGCCGCCGTGCCCACCACGCTATGTACCAGACCGGATTCAACATCGACACCGATGTGCGATTTCATCCCGAAATAGTACTGATTTCCTTTCTTTGTCTGGTGCATTTCGGGGTCGCGTTTACCGTCCTTGTTCTTGGTCGAACTGGGCGCATGAATGATCGTCGCATCGACCACAGTTCCCTGACGCAGCAGCAAACCTCGGTCGCCCAAATAGCCGTTGATGACCTGCAAAATCCCACCGGCCAGCTCATGTTTTTCCAACAGCCGGCGGAAGTTGAGGATCGTGGTTTCATCCGGAATCCGATCCAAATGCAGCCCGGCAAACTGGCGCAGAATCGTGGTTTCGTAGAGGGACTCTTCCATCGCCGGATCGCTGTAGCCGAACCAGTTTTGCATCAGATGAACCCGCAGCATGGCCATCAACGGATACGCCGGACGACCGCCTTCACCCTTCGGATAATGCGGCTCGATCAACGCAATCAGGCCTTTCCAGGGCACGACCTGATCCATCTCAATCAGGAAACGCTCACGGCGGGTCTGCTTACGTTTGCCTGCGTACTCGGCATCAGCGAAAGACATTTGCTTCATCGGGGCTCAACCGTTCAGTTCGTGGGACAGCCGTATCTCACCAGATTTGGAAGTCTTTTTCAGAGTTTCCCTAAGTGAGGCGAATGCGAAGCGTCGAATTTTGGAATATGAAAAAAAGTACGACATGCATATGGTTGGCAAGCATGGACCAGAAGTTGAGTCATCTAAAGTGAGCCAGCGCTCAATAGATGGGAAAGATCCAATAACGGGCAAATTACCGCCCAAGAAAAAAGGGACTCCCAGCTCACAATTCAACAGTTGGAAGCTTCAACTTCAAGCATGGACCAAAGCAACATCAAGGGTTGAACGAGGACTTTCGCGCTATACCGGAATAGATGGCAACAAGAATGATATTGTCCAACTAGAACTGCCAGGTGCTGGACGTGGTTACAGACCAAACAAGACGGATCCGAACCATCCACATTTCAACCCTTCAATGAATGGTGCCGAAATGAAGTTTCGTAAAGACGGCACACCTTTTACCTTGTTCCCGATTAAGGAGTAAAAATGTTATTTCATCCATCCTCCGAGCACATCCCTTTCGACGCAAGCCTGCGCTATTTCGTAGGAATTTTTGACATCTACGACAGAGAAGAATCAAAGGGCCTGAATTCATAGAATAAGCGCAACGCTTGAAACGAGAGGCAGAGAGCCAGCCACCGGTAGAATCCAGGCTCTCACACCGAAGGATTCAAGCGCAGATGACTACGCATTACCGGCAGCTGACTCAGGGACAACGTTACCAGATTGAGGCTGGCTTGAGCGCCGCAGAGAGCCAGGCGAGCATTGCAAAGCGGGTCGGCGTGCATCCCTCGACGATCAGTCGCGAGGTTCGCCGCAACAGCACCCAGAATATCTACAAGGCTGTTTCTGCGGCCCATGAAAGTGATGCTCGTCGAGCGGGTGCGCGCAAGTTTTGCAAGCCGGCGACATGGCTCAGCCATCATCTCCCGGTGTGGCTCAAGCATGGCATGAGTCCGGAGCAGATCGCCCAGCGGTTGAAGCAGGAGCAGCCAAGCCGGGCGGTCAGCCATGAGTGGATTTATCGGTTCATTGCCGCCGAACAGCGCGCCGGTGGTGAGCTTTATACCTATCTGCGACATCGCCGAAAGCGCTACCGGAAACGCTATGGAAGCCACGATCGGCGCGGGCAGCTGCGTAATCGCGTGTCAATCAGTGAACGCCCAGCCGAGGTCGAAAGCCGCGAGCGCCTGGGGGACTGGGAGGGCGATACGGTACATGGACTGGGCGGTAACCTGGTGACCCTGGTTGATCGCAAAAGCGGCTATCTGAGCGCCTATCCGGTCAAGCGCAGAACGCGCCGGCAGGTAACGCGGGCGATCAATCTGATGCTTCAGGGCCATGCCGCTCACACGCTGACGCTGGATAACGGAAGGGAGTTTGCCGGGCATGAACGCATCGCGCTACGGAGCCAGTGCCAGGTCTTTTTTGCAGACCCCTATTCATCCTGGCAACGTGGCACCAATGAAAACACCAACGGTCTGCTCCGCCAGTATTTCCCCAAGGGCAGCGACTTCAGCAAGCTGACCGTCGAAGCCGTCAATCGGACAGTAGCGAGGATCAATCTACGCCCGCGCAAGCGCTTGGGCTGGAAGACGCCGTACGAAGTGCATACAGGGGTGAGCGTTGCACTTATGTGTTGAATTCAGGGGGAGAAGAACTGCACGCCTACAACCCTAACAACCAGAAAGATCGAGAAGCTTTGATCCTAAGATACTGCCTGGATCCTTACAACGAATTCTCCCACCGCCACAAATATAAGCTGATGGAAAATTTGTCCTTCGCTCTAAATACTGAAAATTTTGACTTTAGCTCGTTCTTTGAAGACGACCCCGATGAGTATTCAACGATGGCCTGGGACGAAACAGAAATAGCCGACCCCCGAGGCTTCTTTGCAGACATTTATCGACTGGCCAACGAGGTCTGGAAAGACGACCTCCAAAAAGCCAGTCTCGAAGACCCTTCCACATGGTGACTTTCACATTGAATGCAGTACTCGATGTCGGAGGGGCTGACCCCAATGCGAGTCAACCAAGCAAACACAACGCTCAAATCAACAAAGATCAAATGTGGGAGCTGGCTTGCCTGCGAAAGCGGTAGTGCAGTAACACATGCAGCGACTGACACACCGCCTTCGCGGGCAAGCCCGCTCCCATAGGAGATCTGCGTTTACCTGACTGGCATTCCTCCCACACTCAAACCCGCTTCGTTCGATCTGATCAGCGCTTGGACAACTCCATAATCATCCGACTCAACAAATAAACCCGCGGCACCACACTCTCCACTTCGGCATATTCCTCCGCCGTGTGAATATTGCCCCCCACTATCCCAAACCCATCCAGCGTCGGCGTGCCTACACCGGCGGACAAGCTGGCATCCGCCGCGCCGCCGCTGCCTTCGATGGTCAACTTGCGTCCCAGTTCGCCATAAATCCCTTGGGCCATCGCCACCAACTTATCCGACTCGGCCGTCTGCGGCATCGGTGGCAGGCCGCGCTGCAGGCTGGTGTTCACTTCGGTTTCCGGGATCAATTTGTTGGCTGAAACCCGGGCCAGGTCTTTCTCGATCCGGTCGAACTCTTCCGGCAAGGCCGCACGCACGTCGGCCTTGGCGGTGGCTTGGTCAGGGATGACGTTGGTGCGGTCACCGGCCTTGAGCACGGTGAAGTTGATGGTGGTTTTCTTGTCTTCATCGCCAAGTTTGCCCAGTTGCAGGATCTGGTGCGCGGCTTCCATGGCGGCGTTGCGTCCCAGTTCCGGGGCGACGCCGGCGTGGGCGGCCTTGCCTTTGACTTCGACCACGGCGGTGGCGCTGCCTTTGCGCCACACCACCAGGCCGTCGGCGGGGCGGCCGGGTTCCAGGTTCAGGGTCACGTCGTGGCCCTTGGCAGTGTTGCGGATCAGTTCGGAGGCGGCGTCGGAGCCGGTTTCTTCGCTGGCGTCGAGCAGGAAGGTGATCTGCGCGTAGTCCTTGAAACCCTGGCTTTTGAGGACTTTGAGCGCATAGATGCCCGCGACGATGCCGCCCTTGTCATCCATCACGCCGGGGCCGTAGGCGCGGCCGTCCTTGATGTGGAAGGGGCGCTCGGCAGCCGAGCCTTCCTTGAATACGGTGTCCATATGGGCCATCAGCAGGATCTTGGCCTTGCCGGTGCCTTTGAGGGTGGCGACCACATGGCTGTTGTTGGCGGCTTTATCCGGCACCAATTCGATGGTGAAACCCAACTGTTTCAACTCGTCCACGGCGATATCGCGCACTTGGGTCAGGCCCGGCTCGTAGCCTGAGCCCGAGTCGATATTCACCAGGCGCTCCAGCAGCTTCAAGGCTTGGGCCTTGTATTGTTCGGCCTGTTGCTGGATCTGTTTATGAGGCTCGGCGCTGTAGGCCGGCAGGCTGAAAGACAAGGCCAGGGTAGCGGCCAACAGGGTACGCGGGAAGGTGAAGAACATGGACCGATCCTTGTTTTTTGTTGGAGGGTGCCCCGCCACCCTACCCCACTAAACTGACCGCAACCAACTGCCCTGTACCGAGCTGACCCGGTTGCGCCCGCTGCTCTTGGCTTCATACAGCGCCTGGTCGGCATCGTTGAGCCAACTGATGGAGTCGGCGTGGCTCGGCTGATACGGCGCCAGGCCGATGCTCAGGCTCACTCGCAGTGTTGGGTCCTGGGCGTAGGCCAAGGCGTTGAAGCGACCGCGCAAGGCCTCCATCACCTCGGTGGCACGGTTGAGGGGCATATCGGGCAGGATCACGCAGAACTCATCACCGCCATAACGGCCGGCCAGGTCGGTGGTGCGCAGGTTCTGGCGCAGCACCTTGCTCAGTTGGCGCAGGACGATATCGCCGGTCACATGGCCGTAGGTGTCGTTGATGGTCTTGAAGTGGTCGATGTCGATCAACGCGATGGCGGCACCGGCCGGGCCACGGCGGCAACGTTGAAATTCGAGGTCCAGATGGTCCTTCCAGGCGCCGTGGTTGAGCAGGCCCGACAGGCTGTCGGTGCGGCTCAAGGCCAGCAGTTCACGTTTGTGCCGGGCCAAGGTGACGGCCTGGCGATAGCAGATCCAGCCCAGGGCCAGGGGATACAGCATCAGGATCGGCAGGCAGGCATACAGCTGGGCCTGGGTGGTCAGGGCGACAAACCCAGGTGTGAACAGCAACAACGCGGTGCCCAGTCCCAGTGCCTGCGCCACCCAACCCGCGAACAGGAAGCGCGGCCCGCCGATGGCGACGTTGTTCATGCTCATCATCGACAGGGTGGTGACGCTGGGCAGCGGGTTGAAGTGCATCGCGCCAACCCAGAACCCACCGCAAAAGGAATCGAACAGCAGGCTGCGGCGTTCGCTGCGCAAGGTATTGGCCGAGCGCAACGAGCATTGAAAAGCCAGGTGCGGCCACGCAAAGGCATTGACCAGCATCCAAGCCCATACCCACAGAGAGGGGTTCAACGGATACATGCCGAACGCCACGCACACAAAGCCGAGCGTCAGCCCCAGCAGGCGAGATTTGTACAAGCGCAAAGCGAGCGGAAGTCCTTTTCCTCCGACGGCTGGCATGGTGGGGGCGATCCTGGGTGAATGCCTGGAGTCTAACAGGGCGACGTCAAATCGCCACTACCGCTTATTGGCTAATACTTCAGTGCGAAAACCCGCGTGCCAGCATCAAGGCGACGCCCAGCAGCAAGACGGCCGTGACCCGCTGCAACAACACCCGGCGCTTGGGGTTTTCCAGCACGTGCTTGATGCGCTGGCCGAAATAGCAATACAGGCAGCCGCTGGCAAATTGCAGCAGCAGGAAGGTCAGGCCAAGGATGGCGATGTCCGCCGCCGAACTGTGTTCACCGGCGCCGGCAAACTGCGGGAACACGGCGCTGAACATGATGATGGTCTTGGGGTTGGAAAACCCGGTCAACAGCCCTTTGCCAAACAGGCTGCGCGAACCCTCCACGGCACCTGCGTTGTTGATCGACACGCCGCTGCTGGTCCACTGCTTGTAGGCCAGGTAGAGAATATAGGCCACACCGACAAACTGGATGGTCTGGGTAATGGCAAGGTTGCCCTTGATCAGTTCCGAGAAGCCCACGGCAAAGATCAGGATGGAAATCAGGTAAGACACACTGGCGCCGATCTGCGCGGGGATCGAACTGCGCAGGCCGTCCTTCAGGCCCAGGCTCAACAACAACAAGGTCATGGGGCCGGGGCTGAAGGTCATGGTGGCGCAAAACAGCAAAAAGTAGAGAAACGACGACAGGGTTAACGCACTTGTCATGGCCAGGGACCTTGAATTAAGAGAACAACAGCAACGAGGCGAGCGCCTCAAGCGCCCGCCCCAGGCCGGTCAGGCGACGGCGATTTCAGTCGTCAGGGACTCGCGGTACATCACCGCAAGGTCAGCCAGCGCGGCCTTGGCGGTCTGGTTACGGGTTTCAAACGCCACCAGGCCCTTCCAGTTGGTCTCGACAATGGCCTGCACCACATCGGCGTAATCACAGTTACCGTCATGGATGCCGAAGTGCTGGTCTTGCACGCCGTTGTTATTGCTGAAAGAGATGCCCTTGATCAGGTGGTGATACTTGCGCACCACTTCTGCCGGCAGGCCGTTCTCGATGTTGGCATGGCCGGCGTCGAGGAAGAAGTACACATTGCTGTGGGCTTGCAGGCGCTCGAACACAAAAGCGTATTCCGCTTCATGGGTAAAGATGTAGTGGAACGGCCGATAGTTGACGTAGTTGGACAGGTTCTCCAGGTAGATATCCGTGCCCTTGGCCTCGGCGTAGCGCGCCAGTTCCTGCACCGACTTGAGGTAATGCTCCAGGGCAACCTTCTTGGCCATCAGCACCATTTTCGGCTCGACGATGCAACCGCCGTGAATGATCAACGGCGCGCCCAGGCGGCTGGCGATGTCGATTTCCTTTTTCACATACTCCACGGCAGCGCTGCGGAAGGCTTCTACATCACTGCCCAACGGTGCCTTGAAGTTGCCGTGGAAAACCGGCTTGACCCCAGTCGCCGTGATTTGCGCCTGCAGGCTTTCGATACGCGCCTCGGTCCAGTCATCGACCATTTCGCCGAACAGGCTGCCGTCGATGTACCAGTGGGTGCAGTCACCTTCGATGGCGGTTTGCAGGCCCTTTTCGGCGCCCAGGTATTTCTGGTGGGCCACACCGGTGCAGAACGGGACGGTGGCGTTGATCAGTTTGCTTTCCATGGAGCGATTCCTTTCGTTGATGGAGTGTCAGGCGAATTGACGTTCAGGAAGATTGATGGCCATGAAGTCGGCCTTGGTCACGCCGCAATCCGGGCATGTCCAGTCTTCAGGCACCTCTTCCCAAGGGGTGCCTGCGGGAATTCCGTCCTCCGGAATACCCAGTTCTTCTACGTACATAAAACCGCAGGGTGCGCACATATAAGTCTTCATGGAAATGCAGAATCCATTGCTCAGGTGTAGGAAATATCGCCATCTCCAGGCGAGATGCCGCGCAGTCTAGGGGAGTGGCATTGCGCAAGGCAGGTAAAGTGATGCCTAATCCGGCCTCACTTCACCGGTAAAATCACCTGCAAACACAAGGACGCGTCATGTTTGTATCCGCCATCGCTTTCGTAGAAGGCACGCCCAAGGTCCAGCAGATCGTCGAGGCGTTCAGCCACGCCATCGAAAATGGCGAATGGGCACCGGGCAGCAAACTGCCATCCGTGCGTGAGCTGACCCAGATCCTCGGCGTCAGCAAGTTCACCCTCAATGAGGCTCTGGACCGCCTGCGCGGTCGCCACCTGCTGACCTCGAGCCAGGGCCGCGGCTACTTCGTGGCGATGGACAGCACACGCCCTGCTTCGGCGACCTGGGTCGATCTACTGCCCCAAGACCTGCTCAGCGTATTGCGCCGGCCCTTGGCCACCGCCAGTGGCGAACTGCGGCCCGGTGGCGGGCACCTGCCGGAGGACTGGCTCAATGGCGAAGCGATCCGCCAGGCCATGCGCAGCGTGGTGCGTGCGCCGTCGCTGCGCATCGCCGGGCTGGGCACGCCGGCGGGGCTGTTGCCGTTGCGCCAGGCGCTGCAACAGAAACTGCATGGCGAAGGCTTGTCGGTGCCGGTGGAGCAAATCATCACAACCCCCAACACCGTGCAGGGCCTGGACATGCTCATGCGCCTGCTTGCACGCCCCGGCGACACGGTGTTGCTCGACGCGCCGTGCTATTTCAACTTCCACGCCAACCTGGCGCTGCATGGGGTCAAGGTCGTTACCATTGAGCGCCGCCCCGATGGGTTCGATTTCGCGGCCCTCGAACAGTTGCTGGCCGAACACCGCCCCAGCCTTTACCTGACCACTAGCGTTCTGCATAACCCCACCGGGCATTCCTTCAGCCCCAGCCAGGCGTTTCGGCTGCTGCAACTGACCCAGCACTATCACTGCCATATCGTCGAGGATGATCTTTATGGCGACCTGCATCCCAACCCTCCTCCACGCCTGGCCGCCGTCGCCGGGCTGGAGCAGGTCACCTACTTGTCGGGGTTCTCCAAGAGCCTCAGCGCCAACACCCGCGTCAGCTACGTCGTGGCCGCGCCGCAACTGGCCGCCAACCTCACCAATATGAAATTGATGAGCGGCGGCGTCACCTCCGAACTGTTCGAACAAATCGTCTACCGTATGCTCAGCGAAGGCAGCTATGCCAAGCATCGCAAGCGCATGGTGCAACGCCTGATGGAGGCCGGAGGGCGCGTCGAACAATGGCTCAAGCGCTGCGGGTGCGAACTGCCGATGGCGTATGAAGGCGGGATGTTCATCTGGGCACGCCTGCCGCCTGGCGTGAACGGCGAACTCCTGGCTCAGCAAGCCCTGAAACGCAGCATGGTGCTGGCGCCCGGTGCGCTGTTTGGCTATGACCCGGCCCATCGCGACTCGATGCGCTTCAATGTGGCCCACAGTGATGAGCCACGGGTGCAGCGGGTATTTGAGGCGCTGTTGTTGCATGGGGTGGCACACAAAAGCAAAAGCGGCCCAACGTAACCACGATGCGAAGCGAGTAGCTCTTGCTCTTGCTCTGATTTTGATCTCAGGCGCCCCGTTAAACCACGCTGGCCGGAATTCGACAGGGATTTGGGGGCTAAACCGGCAGGGATGCCGGTTTAGCCGCCCCGCGCCATGGATGGCGCGTGGCGGCGGCCCCCCAAATCACTGGCGGATTACGGGCACACCGAGCCTAAGCGAGGTGCCGAGTGGTGGGGCAAGAGCCCTTTGGTTACTTTGGGGCTTTTCCAAAGTGACCCGCCGTAAGGGCGGACCCCTAGGTGGCCGTTACCGCAGGAATGGATATGTACTCGGTATAACTGCGTCGGCTGTCAGGCCGCCTTCGCAGGCAAGCCAGCTCCCACAAATTGATCGCGGGGCGTCAGGTAGATAGGTGTCGGCTGGCAGGCCGCCATCGCAGGCAAGCCAGCTCCCACAGTTGGATCGCGGGGCGTCGGGTGGATACGCATCGGCTCGCGCCGTAAGCCTCCCGTCAACCCGGCAACGGAATCACCCGCAACGGCCGCACCGACTTGTAGGAAAAGCTCGAATAGATCTCCTTGACGCAGGGCAACGTCTGCAAAACCTCGCGGGCAAACTCGCCAAACGATTCCAGGTCTTTGGCCACCACTTCCAGCAAAAAGTCATAGCGCCCCGAGACGTTATGGCACGCCACAATCTCCGGAATCGCCAACAGGCGCTGCTCGAACGCGCGGGCGATTTCCTGGGTGTGGCTTTCCATCATGATGCTGACAAACGCGGTCACCCCATAACCCAGCGCCTTGGGAGAAAGGATCGCCTGGTAGCCACTGATCACCCCGCTCTCCTCCAGGGTGCGCACCCGGCGCCAGCACGGTGAGGTGGTGAGGGCCACCCGCTCTGCCAACTCGGCCACGGTCAGGCGGGCGTTGCCTTGCAACGCGTTTAAAAGGGCTTTGTCCGTACGGTCCAGCTTGATGGGCATAACGTGCCTCTAATCATTATTTTTATCGATGTTTGATCCACAAACGCGGGTTTTTGCAGGCTTTTTCGCAAAGTTCATCTGTGGTTATGAGCATAGCATTGTAGGAAATAAGGAGCGCCCGACATGCACACTCAACACACCAGCTTCGGCTTTTGCACCCGTGCCATTCACCATGGCTATGACCCTGTTGACCATCACGGCGCCCTCGTTCCGCCCATCTACTTGTCTGCCACCTTCGCCTTCCCCACCGTCGAATACGGCGCCGCCTGCTTTGCCGGCGAAGCCAGCGGCCACTTCTATACGCGCATTTCCAACCCCACCCTGGCCCTGCTGGAGTCACGCATGGCCAGCCTGGAAAACGGCGAGGCCGCCGTAGCATTCAGCTCCGGCATGGGCGCGATTGCCGCAACGTTCTGGACCCTGTTGCGCCCGGGCGACGAGATCATCGTCAGCCAGACCCTCTATGGCTGTACCTTCGCCCTGTTGCACCATGGCCTGGGCGAATTCGGTATCAAGGTGCGGCATGTCGACCTGACCGACCTGGCCGCCCTGCAAGCAGCATTCTCCCCGGCCACGCGCATGCTCTACTGCGAGACGCCGGCCAACCCCAACCTGCGCCTGATCGACATCGCCGCCGTGGCCGAGTTGGCCCATCAACAGCCGAATGTCACCGTGGTGGTCGATAACACTTATTGCACGCCCTATCTGCAACGCCCCCTGGAACTGGGTGCCGATGTGGTGGTGCACTCGGCCACCAAATACCTCAGCGGCCACGGCGACATCACCGCAGGTGTTGCGGTGAGCAACCAGGCGCTGGCACAGCGCATCCGCCTGCAAGGGCTCAAGGACCTGACCGGCGCAGTGATGTCACCCCAGGACGCGTCGTTGCTGATGCGCGGCCTCAAGACCCTGGCCCTGCGCATGGACCGTCATTGCAGCAATGCCCAGGCGCTGGCCGAAGCCTTGCAGGCGCACCCGGCCGTGGAGAGTGTGATCTACCCCGGGCTGCGTTCCTTCCCCCAGTACGAACTGGCGACCCGGCAAATGAAACTGCCCGGCGGCATGATTGCCTTTGAACTCAAGGGTGGGATCGAGACGGGCCGGCGCTTTATGAACGCACTGCAACTGTTCACCCGTGCGGTCAGCCTGGGAGATGCCGAATCACTGGCCCAACACCCGGCGAGCATGACCCACTCCACCTACACCCCCGAGCAACTTGCGCAGCACGGTATCAGCGAGGGCCTGGTGCGTTTGTCGGTGGGGCTTGAAGACGTTGCCGACCTGCTGACGGATATCCAACAGGCCCTGGCCAAGTGCAGCGGTGCCAACCTGCGGCCAGCCCCCACAGCGGTTTATGCGATGAAATAGCGCATCAAGCCGTACGTTTTGCGGTGCCTGGGCGGCGGTCGGAAGGATCCGACTGCCGTTCTACATGTTTAATGCTTTTTTTTCGCAGATTGGATCCCCCTCCTTTAGCCAGCCTGTACTAGCATGTCTGCAGCGGGACGCACTATCACTGCAGGTTATTCACATTCGTTACCTTCTTAACCCCCGTCGCTATAAGACCGAATACCTGCACGAAACTCACGGACGAATTGATGAACTCACACCTGTTCCCACAGATAGGCAAGGTCATCGCCAGCACCGGCAGCCGCCATTTTCCACGCATGCTGCATGACCTGATCCTCACCCAACTGGCAGTGGACGCCACCCATATCACCCAATTGCACGTCAGCCGCGAAGGCCTTGGCCGCCGCAAGATCAGCCCGGTGTACACCGATTCGGTGGCGGCCTTGGGCAGCGAGCAACTCGCCGCACAACTGCACCTCACGGGCCGCAAGGACGATGTGCGCTATGTACTGTCGGTGTATCGCTCGCACCCGTCCGACAGCTTTTCCGCGCAAGAACGCAGCATGCTCCAAGACTTCTCCGCGCTGTTGCTGCCCATGGTGGAAAAACACATCACCGCGCTGCAGCCATCGCTCCCAGACAGCCCGTGCGCAGTGCCCCAACATCAGGGCATCGACACCTTGCACCGACGCATTCAGGAGCGCCTGGTGCAATCGGGGCTGACCCTGTCCAACCGTGAACTGCAAGTGTGCGTAGGCCTGCTGGCCGGGCGCACCGCGCCGGAGTTGGCCGAACAACTGGCGTTGAAGGTCAACACCATCGAGAGCTACCTCAAGCGTGCGGCGATCAAGTTGGGGATCAGCGGGCGGCATTCGTTGTTGCGGTGGATGTACTCGACCGAAGACGGCACCCGTTTCTGAGCTCACGCCAATCAAACTGTGGGAGCACGCTCGCTTCTACACGGGGTATTCGAGCAAGCCCAGCTTTCAGATCGAGTAGGAGGCGGATTCACATCCGCCGTCCTCTCACACCACCGTACGTACGGTTCCGTATACGGCGGTTCAGGTTATACGGTTAAGTCGGTTTATCGTATCCAGTATCGAGACCAGCCCGAGGCGGTCCCACAGCTTCTTCGGCAACGCCTGATTCATATGGGGCGCTCCCGAGTTCCACCATGGGCCTCGGCCATTGACTGCCGATTTCCACGCCCGCGCCGCATTAAGTCCCAAGCGTATCAAGTTGCGCGCCCTCGTAGAGGGCCGCTTCCATTGACGCCAGACGATACAGCGAAGCTTGTGACGCACCCAGCCGTCCAATTCCTCAAGTGGCCGTCTGCTCTGGCTCAGCTTGAAGTAGCCCGCCCATCCGCGCAGCACGGGGTTTATCCGCTCGATGACAGTCGCCACCTTGTGGCCCCGCGCTTTACGTAGCAGCTCTCTGAGCCGGTCGCGCAAGCGACCCAGGCTCATCGTCGCCACTCTCAGTCTCGGTTGCTGATGCCAGCTCATCCCGTAACCCAAGTAATCACACATCCAAGACCCGGCTACTCGGCTCTTATCCCGATTCAGCGTTAGTTTCAGGCGCTGATTCAGGAAGCGCTCAACACTGGCCATCACTCGTTCGCCAGCACGAGGGCTGCGCACATAGATGTTCGCATCGTCGGCATAACGCACGAAGCGATGACCCCGCCGTTCCAGCTCGCGGTCGAGTTCGTTGAGCAGGATGTTCGACAGCAACGGCGAGAGCGGGCCGCCTTGCGGCGTCCCTTCCTGCCGTCGGCTGGCGATCCCACCCGACATCTCACCGGCTTGGAGGTACCGCCGGATCAGTCTGAGCACGCGTTTATCTACGATTTGGCGCGCCACGTACGCCATCAGGAGATCGTGGTTGACCCGGTCAAAGAATTTCTCAAGATCGAGTTCCACGCACCAGCGATGCCCTGCCGCCACATGGGCGCGGGCTGTCTCGATGGCTTGGTGGGCGCTTCTGCCCGGACGGAAGCCGTAGCTGTAATCCGAAAACAGCGGGTCGAAGATCGGCGTGAGCTGTTGCAGCAGTGCCTGTTGGATCAGGCGATCCACGACGCAGGGAATGCCCAGTTGTCGGGTGCCGCCTTTGGGTTTGGGGATGTCGACGGCGCGTACACCTTGCGGGTGGTATTCGCCGGCCAGCAACCTCCTCTGGAGGATCGGCCAATACTGATTCACGTAGTCCGCCAAGTCGTCGACCGTCATGCCATCGGCACCCGGCGCGCCCTTGTTGCTGACCACGCGCTGATACGCACGTCTGAGGTTGGCCGGTGCAAGCACCCGCGCCATCAGCGTGTCCGGCTCCGCGTTCGTCCACGTCACAGATGCCGTCGATACCTTTGCGCTGTCAGCCGTCATCCTCGGATTCTGTCCGGGACTCGGAGTCACAGTCTTCTCTTGGAGAAATTTCTGCATTTCGGTATTCAACGAGACTCTGACGCCTACTGGCGGCATAACCTGTTCGGCCCTTGGTGGCGCGGTTATTCGCCACTTACTACGGCTTCGGCTGACTTCTGCACGCTCATCCCATCGCCTCTCGACGCTCGGTAGCACACTGGCAAACGTGCAGATCTCCCAGGGTAATTCGCGCGACCTTCCTGCTTATGCCTGTCGGATCTACGTCACAGCGTTCCGTGCAAGTATTGGGCTTTGAAGATTTTGGCCTTCTTACCCCGCTGCGCCGCCTCTATCCGCTTCCTGTTCGTCAGGCCAGCATTTTGCCTCGGGCTTCCTTCAGATTCGCAGTCACCCGCGACACCCTTGCCTCTGGCTAACACTTCCCCTTGCCGGGTGTGTAGAGGACTTTCACCTCCCAGTCACCAGCGTGGCCACCACAGCCAAGCTGGTTGCGCTTGCGCGCAACGCGCCATGCCTGGCGCACCAAAAAAAACCGCCCTTGCGGGCGGTTCAAAAAAACTCGGCCTTGATCAGAAACCGAGGGAGAAACTCACCGTCACGGCGTGGTCCTTGTCGTTGCGCGAGAGTTGGCCGGAATAGCCCAGGCCCAGTCTGCCGTTCTGGCTGATCTGGTAATCCAGGCCCGCTTCCACCACCGCGCTGTCCTTGGCAATCGGCACGCCCTGGGTGCTGAACGAGCCACCGCCATTGATAAAGCTCAGGTCGGCGTCGGGCTTGGTGTCACCGAAGGCATGGCGCCAGCCGATGCTGCCCCGTGGGGTGATTTTCGAGCCGTTGCCCAGGGTGATGGTCTGGCCAATGCGCACGCCCAAGGTCGAGTAGGTGATGTCCTGGTCGGCATCGCCACGCAGGGCTGCCGAGCCGCCTTTTTCCTTGATGGTGTCGCTGTCATAGTTGACGTAGGCCAGGCCGG
The DNA here is from genome assembly GCF_034348165.1 of Pseudomonas sp. CCI1.1. NCBI lineage: Bacteria > Pseudomonadati > Pseudomonadota > Gammaproteobacteria > Pseudomonadales > Pseudomonadaceae > Pseudomonas > Pseudomonas sp. CCI1.1. The sequence goes on along the minus strand of NZ_CP133780.1, from coordinate 485,864 downwards.
CGAACGGTTCCAGGGCCACGGTAGGGGTTTGAATGGTGTAGCCGACTTCACCGAACACCTGCGCACTGCGTGCCTTGTAATCGGCTTTGAGGCGTTGGCCTTCGCCACCGACGGCCACGTTGCGTTTGCTTTCAACGTCATGCCAGCTGTACGCCACGCCCATGCGTGCGGCGAAGGCTTCTTGCTGGTAGGCGGTGTAGGCCATCAGGTGGTAGCTGTCCACATCGGCGCTCGAGTTGCGGCGCTTGGCGTCCAGGTCGCTGCGGGTATAGCCGGCGGCCACGCCCACGCGCCAGGCGTCGTCCACTTGCTTGTCGGTACCGAGCAGGAAGCCGCTGAGGTTGCGGTCCAGCTTGGCGCTGTTGCTGTCACCGCCCATGTGGCCCCAGGTGCCGAGCACGCGCATCCAGCCGACCATCTCGCCGTGGCAACCGGCGCTGCTCAGGTGGTTTTCGCTGGGTGCCAGGGCATTGCGCGGGTCGTCCTCGCGGTAGCAACCGGGTTGGCGCAGGCGCTCGTTGACCGCATCACGCACGTAACGCGAGTCTTCAAGCATGGCGCTGGCGGTGCTGGCGTGGATTTCGCCGGACAAGCTGTCGAAGGCCGCACGTGCCGCCCCTGCATCACCGTTAAGCAGTGCATTTTGCACCGCTGCGCCACCGACTGCGGTGCCTGTGCCCAACGCCGCCGCTACGCCGCGCTGGTTACCGGTGGCCGCCACGCTGGCGTAGCTGACGTCGTTGCGGCTGACCGCCAGGGCCACTTGGGTTGGGCTGTAGTTCAACGCGGTAGTGAGGAATGCCAGGTTCTCCAGGTTGGTGGTGGCAAAGGTGCCGTTGACCGCGCCCGCCGTCAGCAGGGTGTAGGTGGTGGCGCCGGCATAGGGTGCCAGGTTGACCACATTCAAGGTGCCGCCCAGGTTGGCGGTGCCGCCCACGGCCAGGGAGCCGGTGGTGGATGGGGTGATCACCAGGTTCAGCGCACCGGTGCTGGCGTTGGTGAAGTTGCCGGCAACGGTCAGCTTGCCACCGTCGGGCGTCACCGAGCCGTTGTTGACCAGCGAACCGACACTGCCGTTACCGGTCAGCCCCGCACCGTTGGCCACAGTGACTTGGCCGCCAAGCACCGCGCCTGGGTTGGCCGCGTTACCCACTTGCAACACGCCCTCTTCCACCGCCACGGTGCCACTGAACGGCTGGTTGCCGGTCAGCAACAGCGCGCCTGCGCCTTGCTTGATCAGCGCACCGGTGCCGCTCAAGGTGCCGCTGAACTGGCCATTGGTGCGCTGGGTAAACAACAACCGCGCGTTGTTGAGGATCCTGCCACGCAGGCTGGTGGTGGTGCCCGCCAGCGTACCGCCACTGACGGTGGTGCCGCCGGTGTAGGTATTGGCGCCAGTCAGCAGCAAGGTGCCCGCATCCAGCTTGTTGATGCCGCCGGTTCCCACCAGCGGTGCATCAATCTGAGCGGTCACGCCGGAATTGACGCGCACTGGCGCCAGGCTGCCATCGGCCGCATTGGTCGGGCTCAAGCTACCGCCTGCGCCGGCGACCAGCGTGTAGCCGGCGTCCAGCACTTGCAGTCCAGTGAAGCCTTGGTTGCCAACTACGGTCACGGTGCCGCCCTGCCCGCCAAATACCGCGAACTGATTGGTGGACGCCTGCCCTTGAGTGCCGGTGGGGTCGGTCCAGTTGGTGCCTGGGCCCCAGGTACCACTGCCGCCGGTGATGCTGCCATCGGGGTTGGTGGTGCCGCCGTTCCAGAACTGGATCTGCCCTGGGGTGGTTTGCACCACCAGGTTGAGCTGGTTGGCCAGCGCCGTTTGCAGGCTCAGGTTACCCAGTGCCACCGGCAAGGTGCCAAAGGTGAGGCCGTTATCGGTCAAGCTGCCGCCGTAGCGGAACAGCTGGTACACGCCGACACCGAAGCCGCCGGTATCGCTGACGTTGAGGGTGCCGTCCAGGGTCAGGTTGCCCGCCACGTTCACCGCTGTACTGGAGGCACCCGGCGCACCGAGGGCGAAGTCCAGGGTGGTGCCCGATGACAAGGCCAGCGAACCCACCGACAGCGGCGTCGCGGCACCGGCCTGGAGCACCGAGCCGTCAGCCATGTTCACCGCACCGCCCAGGGTACCGCTGCCGCCGAGGGTCGCGCCGCTGGCGACTTGCACTGCGGCGCTGTTCAAGGTGCCGTTGACCAGCAGGCTGCCGGTGTTGACGTTGGTGTTGCCGGTAAAGGTGTTGTTGCCGCTGAGCAACAACGCGCCGGTGCCGGTTTTGTTCAACACACCGGTACCGGTGAGGTTGCCGGTGTAGGTGCCGTCGATGGCTTGCTCAAAGGTCAACGCCGCGTTGTTGGCGATAGCGCCTTGCAGGCTGGTGGTGTTGCCCGTGGTGCTGCCGCCGTTGAGCGTGGTACCGCCGCTGTAGGTGTTGGCCGCGGTCAGCAACAAGTCGCCGTTGCCATTTTTCACCAGGCCGCCGCTGCCGCTGACCACGCCGTTGAGGGCTAGGTCGTGGCTGCCGGCCAGGGTCAGCGCGCCACCCAGGTTGAGGGTATTGGCCAGTTGCAGGTCGGTGCTGCCATCCAGTTGCGCCGCGCCGCCGACCGTCAAGGCACCACTGCCCAGGGCAGCATTATTGCCAAGGATCAATTGACCGGCGTTCAGGCCAGTGCCGCCGCTGTAGCTGTTGACGCCATTGAGCGTCAGCGCTGCCGCACCGTTTTTCACCAGGCTGCCGCTGCCGCTGACAACCCCATCAAGGGTCAGCGCGTTGCTGCCTGCCACCGCCAAGGCACCGTTGAGCACGGCCGCATTGGCCAGGCTGACCGCCGCGTTGCTGTCCAGGGTAGTACCACCGGCCGCCGTCAGAGCGCCTGTGCCCAGGGCACTGTTATTACCCACCACCAGGGTGCCGCCATTGAGCGCGGTACCGCCGGTGTAGCCATTATTGCCGTTGAGTACCAGGGTGCCGCTGTCGAGCTTGGCCAGGGTGCCAGCGCCGTTGAGGGTCACGCCCAGGGTCGCGGTGGCGTTGGGGTCGACGCGTACCGCGGTGTTGCCGGTGCCGCCATTGACCAGGTTGAGCACGCCCGCCGTGCCGGAGCCCAGGGTGTAGCCATCAGTGACGAACTGCATGCCGGTGATGTTTTGCGTACCGTCCACCGTCACGTTGCCCGCCGCGCCTTGGAACACCGCGAAGCTGTTGGCCCAGCCTTGGTTGAGGGTGCCGTCGACATTGGTCCAGTTGGTATTGCCGGCGTTCCAGGTGCCGTTGCCGCCGTCAATCGCACCGTTGCCGATCAGGCTGTTGCCATCCCAGAACTGCACGGTGGTGTTGGGCGCAGTCACCAGCAGGTTGACCTTGTTGGTGATCGCGGTCTGCACTTGCAGGTCGCCCGGCACCACGCTGCCTGGCAGTGTGCCAAGAGCCAGGCCGTTATCGGTCAAGGCCCCGGTGTAGTTGATAAGGTTGTAGACGCCGCTGCCAAAGCCGCCGATATCAGTGACATTGAGGTTGCCGTCCAGGGTCAGATTGCCGCCGACATTCAGCAGGCCTGTGCCGCCACCCAGCACCGGAGTGCCGAGACCGACATCCAGGTTCGAGTTGCCACCCAGCACCAACGAGCCCACCGACAGCGTGCTGCCGGTGGCCAAGCCGATGTGCCCACCGTCGGCCACGGTCACCGCGCCGGCCAATGAGCCGATGCCGGCCAGGGTTGCGCCGCTGTTCACCGCCACTGTGCCGCTGGCCAGGGAACCGGTGACATTCAAGGTGCCGCCGTTGACGTTGGCCGCACCGCTGATGGCATTGGTGCCGCTCAGGTTGAGCACCCCGCTGCCGTTTTTATCCAGGTTGCCGGCACCGTTGAGCGCACCGCCAAAGCTGTTATCCAGGTTGCTGCCACCCACCGCCAGCGTGTTGCCGCCAGCCACCTGTACCACGCCGTTGCCGGCCAGGCTGTTGAGGTTGGCGTTGCCACCCAGGTTGAGGCTGGCGCCGCTGCCGACAGTGACGCCGGAGGTGGTGCCTAGCGCACCATTACCCGTCGTGGTCACGCTGCCCGCCGCCACGGTGAGTGGGCCGCTGAAGCTGTTGTTGCCGGTCAGCAGCAGGTCCGCCGCGCCATTCTTGATCAGCGCTGCATTGCCAGCGAGTACACCGGCCAGGGTCAGGTTGTTGCTGCCTGCGACAGTGAGGTCGCCATTGAGGTTGACCGCATTGGCCAACACCAACGGCGTGCTGTTGGCCAGGGTCGCCGTACCGCCGACGGTCAATGCGCCCGAGCCCAGGGCCGTGGTGCTGCCGACGGTCAGCGTGCCGGCATTGAGGGCCGTGCCGCCGCTGTAGGTATTGGTGCCGTTGAGGGTCAGGTTGGCGCCACCGGCCTTGGTCAACGAACCACTGCCGTCCACTACACCGTTGAGGCTCAGATCGTTGCTGCCGCCGACGGTGAGCGCGGCGTTCAGGCTGGTGTTATTGGCCAGGGCCAACGCCGTGTTGGTGTCCAGGGTGGTTGCCCCATTGACCGCCAAGGCACCGCTGCCCAGGGCTGACGCATTGCCTAGGGTCAAGGAACCGGCATTCAATTGCGTGCCACCCAGGTAGGCATTGGCACCGTTGAGCGTCAGGTTGCCCGCACCGGTTTTGGTCAGCCCACCGCTACCGCTGACCAAGCCGTTCAGGCTCAGGTCGGCGGTGCCCAGAATGCCCAGGTTGCCGGCCAGATTCACCGTGTTGGCCAGGGCGACCGCCGTGCTGCTGTCGAGGGTGGTGCCGGCGGCCGCGTTCAGGGCACCACTGCCCAGGGCCGAATTGGAGGCCAGGATCAGGCCGCCTGCGTTGAGTGCGGTTGGGCCAGCATAGGTGTTGTTGCCACTGAGGGTCAGGTTGGCGATGCCATTCTTGATCAGGCTGCCCGTGCCCGCCACCGTGCCGGCCAGGGTCAGGGCATTGCTGCCGCCGAGGGTGAGGCTGCCGTTGACGTTGAGTGCATTGGCCAGGCTGACCGCGGTGTTGCTGTCCAGGGTGGTGCCGTTGGCGGTGGTCAAGAGGCCGCTGCCCAGGGCACTGTTATTGCCGACCACCAGGGTGCCGCCATCCAGGGCAGTGCCGCCGGTGTAGCTGTTGGCGCCGTTGAGCACCAGGGTGCCGGTGTCGAGCTTGGCCAGGGTGCCGCCTCCGTTAAGCGCCACGCCCAAGGTGGCAGTGACGCCGGGATCGACACGTACGGCGGTGTTGCCGCCCACGCCATTGAACAGGGTCAGGGCGCCCGCTGCCCCGCCGGCCAGGTTGTAGCCATCGGTGACGAACTGCAAACCAGTGATGGCTTGCGCGCCGTCAACCGTGACGGTGCCCGCCGTGCCTTGGAACACGGCAAAGCTGTTGGGCGTCCAGGCTGTATTGAATGCACCATTGACGCCGGTCCATTGGCTGCCGCCTGCACTCCAGGTGCCGCTGCCGCCTTCGATGGTGCCATTGCCCGTGGTTTGACTGCCGTCCCAGAACTGCACGTTGGTGCTGCCGTTGACCAGCAGGTTGATCTGGTTGCCGATCGCGGTTTGCAGGTCCAAGTCGCTGGCCGGAATGTTCACCGGCAGGCTGCCCAATAGCAGGCCGTTGTTGGTCAGGCCACCGGTGTAATCGATCAGGCGGTAGATACCCGCACCGAAGCCGCCGATATCGGTGACGTTGAGGGTACCGTCCAGGGTCAGGTTGCCGTTGACCTGCACCAGCGCGGTGCCGCCCGTCGCGGGCGCGCCGAGGCCCGCATCCAGGTTGGCGTTGGCATTGAGCAGCAGCGAACCGGTGGTCAGGGTCGCGCCGGAATTGACGGCCAGGTGGCCGCCGTCGGCGATGCTCACGTTGCCCAACAAAGTACCGGTACCACCGAGGGTGGCACCACTGCCCACCGCCACGTTGGCGCTGGCCAGGGAACCATTGACGAGCAAGCTGCCGGCGTTGACCTGGGCGTCCCCGGTCACCACGCTGAGGCCACCGAGGGTCAAGGCGCCTGTGCCGTCTTTGGCCAGGTTACCGAGGCCTGCCACGACGCCGTTGAAGGTGCTGTCCAGATTATTGTTGCCGACGCTCAAGGTGCTGCCGGCCCCTACGGTTGCAAGCCCGGTACCCGTGAGTGCGCCCAGGCTGGCGCTGCCGCCCAGGTTGAGGGAAGTACCGCTCGCCAGGTTGACCCCGGCGCCGACACCCAGTGCTCCGTTGCCCAGCGTGGTGAGGCTGCCTGATTGCACATCGAACAGGCCGTTGAAGGTGTTAGTACCGGTCAGGCTCACATCCGCCGTGCCGGTTTTGACCAGGCTGCCGCTGCCGGCCAGCACGCCGGCCAGGGTCAGGTTGTTGTTGAGACCGCCCACGGTCAGCCCAGCGTTGAGGTTGACCGCATTGGCCAATACCAGCGGTGTGCTGTTGGCCAGAGTAGCTGCACCGTTTACGTTCAAGGCGCCGGTACCCAGGGCTGCTGCCGTGCCCAGGGTCAGCGTGCCGGCGTTGAGGCTGGTGCCGCCTTGGAAGGTGTTGACGCCATTGAGGGTCAGGTTGGCCGCGCCGTCTTTGCTCAGGCCAGCCGTGCCGGTGACCAGGCCACCCAGGGTCAGGTCGTTGCTGCCGGTGACGGCGAGGTTGGCGTCAAGCACGACGCCATTGCCCACACTCAGCGCTGCCGTGTTATCCAGGGTCGCCGCGCCGCCAACGGTGAGGTTGCCCAGGCCAAGGGCGGTGGCGCTGCCCAAGGTCAGCGTACCGGCGTTCAGGGTGGTGCCACCCAGGTAGGCGTTGGCGCCGCTGAGGATCAGATTGGCCGTGCCCTCCTTGGTCAGGCTGCCTGCACCGTTGATTGCGCCGCCGAGGGTCAGGTCAGCGGTGCCGCCGATGCCCAGGTTGCCCGCCAGATTGATCGCGTTGGTGGTGGCGACCGCCGTGCTCGCGTCCAAGGTGGTACCGCCTGCGGCATTCAACACGCCCGCGCCCAGCGCCGTATTGCTGGCCAGGATCAGCCCGCCTGCGTTCAAGGCCACAGGGCCCAGGAAGGTATTGGTGCCGCCGAGTGTCAGGCCTGCCGTGCCATTCTTGACCAGGCCACCGGTGCCGCTGATGGCGCCATTGAGCGCCAATGCGTTGCTGCCGCCGACCGTCAGGCTGCCGTTGAGTACCGCATCATTGCCCAGGGTTACAGAGGCGTTGCTGTCCAGGGTGGTGCCCGCCGCAGCGGTCAGCGTGCCAGTGCCCAGCGCGGTGTTGCTGCCGACCACCACCGTACCGCCATTGAGCAAGGTGCCGCCGGTGTAGCTGTTGGCGCCATTGAGCACCAGCGTGCCGGTATCGAGTTTGTTCAGCATGCCCGCGCCGGTGATATCGACGCCGAGGGTGGCAGTCGCCAGTGGGTCGACGCGCACGGCGAAGTTGCCGCTGCCGGTGCTCAACTGCCCACCGGTGCCATTGACCAGGCTGTAGCCATCGGTGACGAATTGCAGACCGGTGATGGTTTGTACGCCATCCACGCTGACAGTGCCCGCAGCACCTTGGAACACCGCAAAGCCACCGCCCCAGGTCTGGTTGGAAAGGCCGTCGGCCGACGTCCAGTTGGTGCCCCCCGCTGTCCAGGTGCCGCTGCCACCGTCAACAGTGCCGTTGGCAAGGATGTTGCTGCCGTCCCAGAAACGAATATTCGGCGCCGCTACCACCAGGTTGACCTGGCTGCCCACTGAGGTCTGTACCAGCAGATCACCCAGGCCATAACCCAGCGGCACCGTGTTGACGTCCAATGCGCCGGTCAAGCCGCCGGTGTAGTTGATCAAGCGATACACACCAGCGCCAAAGCCACCGGCATCGCTCACATTAAGGTCGCCGGCCAGATTCACGTTGCCACCGACATTCATCAGCGAGGTCAGCGACGGTGCGCCAAGCGCCACATCCAGACTGGCCCCGGCACTCATGTTCAGGCCAGCGGCCGACAAGGTCGTGCCACTGCCCAGCGCCAGGTGCCCGCCGCTATTGATATTCGCCGTACCCAAGAGCGAGCCACTGCCGGTGAGGGTGCCGCCGCTGTTCACGTTGACCAACGCGCTGCCCAGAGAACCATCGACATCCAGAGTGCCCGCGTTGATCGCCGTGTTACCCGTGATGCCATTGATTCCGTTGAGCGTGAGCGTGCCGGTACCCACTTTAATCAAGCTGCCCGCGCCGCTGAGGTCACCGTCAAAAGTACTGCTGGTGTTCACCCCTCCCACGGTGAGATTCAAACCGCCGCCGACTGCCACGCCACCCGCACCGCTGAGGCCGGCCAGGCTGGAATCGACGCCCAGGTTCAGTGCGGCGCCGGTGCTGACATTGACGCCAGAGGTGTTGCCCAATGCACCGGTGCTGCCGGTGGTGACGCTGCCGGAGATAATATTCAATGGCCCGGTGAAAGTGTTGTCGCCGCTCAAGGTCAGGTCAGCCAAGCCATTTTTGATCAGCGCACTGGCGCCGCTGAGCACGCCGCTGAGGTTCAGGTCATTGTTGCCCGCGAGCGTCAGGTCGCCATTCAAGGCAATCCCGTTGCCCAGGGTAAGGGCCGCACTGTTATCCAGGGTTGCCGCACCGCCGACCGTCAAGGGGCCTGCGCCCAATGCGCCTGCCGTGCCCAAGGTCAACGTACCGGCGTTGAGGCTGGTGCCACCGGTGAACGTGTTGATGCCGTTAAGGGTCAGGTTGGCCAGGCCATCCTTGATCAGCGCACCCGCGCCGCTGACCACACCGCCCAGGGTCAGCCCATTGGTGCCGCCGACGGTCAGCCCGGCGTTGAGGGCGATACCATTGCCCAACGCCACCGCCGAGGTGCTGTCCAGGGTGGCGGCGCCGCCGACGGTCAAGTTGCCCAGGCCAAGCGCCGTGTTGCTGCCGACGGTCAGCGTGCCGGCATTCAGCGTGGTGCCACCCAGGAAGTTATTGCTGCCGCTCAGTGTCAGGCCGGCTGTGCCGTTCTTGGTCAGGCTGCCTGCACCGTTGACTGTGCCGCCCAGGGTCAGGTTGGCGCTGCCACCGATTCCAAGGTTACCGGCCAGGTTGATCGCGTTAGTCAGCGTGGCACTGGTGCTGGCGTCCAGGGTCGTGCCTGCGGCTGCATTCAACGTACCCGCACCCAAGGCACCGGTAGCGCCAATCACCAGCTTGCCGCTGTTGAGCGCCGTGTTGCCCAGGTAAGTGTTCGCTTGATTGAGGATCAGATCCGCCGGGCCGTTCTTGATCAACCCACCAAGGCCCGCCACCACACCGCCAAGGGTCAGCGCGTTGCTGCCGCCAAGGGTCAGGTTACCGCCCAGGTTGAGGTTATTGCCCAGGCTCACTGCTGCACTGGCATCCAACGTGGTACCCGCCGAGGCGTTCAACACACTGGCGCCGAGCGCAGTATTGGAGCCCACCACCAGCGAACCGGCGTTGAGGGCCGTGGCGCCGGTGTAAGTATTGTTGCCCGTAAGCGCCAGGCTCGATACGCCCTCCTTGATCAACCCGGAACCACCGCTGACAACCCCGCCAAGGGTCAGCGGGTTCACGCCGTCCACGGTCAGATTGGCGTTCAAGGCGATTGCATTGCTGGTGGTCAAGGCTGCATTGCTCTGCAACGTACTCGCACCCGCAACGGTCAAGGCACCGGTACCTAGCGCCGCGGCATTGCCCAATGTAAGCGTGCCGGCGTTCAAGGTGGTACCACCCTGGAAGGTGTTGGTGCCACTGAGGATCAATTCGCCGGTACCCGCTTTGCTCACACCCGCGGCGCCCGAGATCACACCACTCAGGTTCAGCCCGGTCGAGGCGCCCTGTACCGTTAAACCACCGGTACCCAGGGTCATCAGGTTGGCCAGTGTCAGGCCGTTGCCGGTGGCCTCGATAGCGCCGCCGTTGGACGTGAGCACACCGCTGCCAAATGTCGCGTTGTTATTGAATTGCGCCACACCGCCATTGAGCGTAGTGCTGCCGCTGACCAACGGCCCCTGCAACGTCCAGGTGCCACTATTGATGGCCAGGTTGTTGAAGTTGACATAGTTGGCGCTTGAAGCCGTGCCGGTGCCTGTACTGCCACCACCCACGCCCGTCGTGTTTTCAAGGATCAGCGAGTTGCTGCCGCCTGCGCCGCCGTCCACCTGGCCGGTGGGCGCGAACGTCAGGTTCACGCCGATCAGTCCGCCAAGGCTTAAGCCGAGGCCGCCGCCGTTGGTCACTTGCGAGCCCGTGACTGCCGTAAAGGTGTTGGTACTGGCGGCCCCCATCGACACGCCGCCAGAGATAGTGCCGGTGTTGCGGAACGTGTTCCCTGTAGTGGAGCTCTCGAACGCCACGCGCCCGGTCAGGGTGCCGTTATTCGTCATATTGACCTGCCCGCCACCCTGTACCGCCACCACCGGGGTGTCGGAGGAAAGCAGCGAAAGGCCGAGCAAGAAAGACGAACCAATGGTGCCGTCGTTGACAATCGTGGTGGTGCCGCCTACGCCGTTGGTGGCATTGAGTGCCATGCCGCCCAGCGAGGCCAGGTTCAACCCAAGCAGCGCGCCGGTACCGTTAATAACGCCGGTGGCCGCGTTGGTGATGTTCAGCGCATTGGCTGTCGAGTTGCCGATCACCACACCACCGCTCAGGGCTGAAACCAACCCAAGTACTGCCGGGTCAATGGTGCCGGCGTTGTTCAATGTCGTGTTGTTGCCCGTCAGGCTCAGCGCGACACCACCCACCAATGTATTGAGCTTCGTCCCGGCGGTGACGTTGACCGTGAGGGTGTTGACAGCGCTGTTGAAGGTGTTGGGAATCAGCAGCAATGTCGGCACACCCGTACAGGTCACCGTCGCTCCAGCGGTGGGACTCGCCGGGCTACAGGCGGCGAACACATCCGGGCTCGCCAGCCCCATCACCAGCCCGGCCACGCCCAGGCGGATCGCAAGAGAAAGCGCAGAAATACGAGGTAAAGCGGCAGTCGCAAGTCTTCTATCCACGTTCTACTCCTTGTGGTCCAAGCCTTTCATCCGTGACTGCGTGCACGCCTTGTTTCAACGATCCACACGCATCGAATTCGAAACACCTGACCGTGGTGACTACTGGTTCAGTTTTTCGAAACGTTAGTAGACCTGCGCGAAAGCCATTGAATTAAATGGTATTAATACTTTCGTAAAACCGGTGTAAGAATGGGATGAGCGCCAACATCCATTGACTGTCGCGTCAAAAATACAAGTTTCCAAATGTGAAAAAGCGCTCTAATAGCGCCCTATCCTCCCCACCGTAGGAGCGAGCCTGCTCGCGAAAATCCTCAACGATGACGCGACAAACCAGACACAACGCGGTGCCCTTGCGTTCTTCGCAAGCAAGCTCGCTCCTACCGTTGATCGATGCAAATGCTGGAGTTCGTAATGCCCCATGAAGGCAACCTGTTACAAGCAGCCGTGGTGTTCCTGTTCGCCGCCGTGCTGACCGTGCCCCTGGCCAAGCGCCTGCAATTGGGCGCGGTGCTGGGCTATCTGTTTGCCGGTGTGATCATCGGCCCGTCTGTTCTCGGCCTGATCGGCAACCCGCAAAGCGTGGCGCAGTTTTCTGAACTGGGCGTGGTGCTGTTGCTGTTCATCATCGGCCTGGAATTGTCACCCAAACGTTTATGGGTGATGCGCAAGGCGGTGTTCGGCGTCGGTCTGGCCCAGGTCCTGCTCACCGGTGTGGTGATGGGCGCGGTCGCGCTGTGGCTGTTTGGCCAGTCGTGGAACAGCGCCATCGTGCTGGGCCTTGGCCTGGCACTATCCTCCACGGCGTTTGGCCTGCAAAGCCTGGCCGAACGCAAGGAACTCAACCAACCCCACGGGCGCCTGGCCTTTGCCATCCTGTTGTTCCAGGACATCGCCGCCATCCCGCTGATCGCCATGGTGCCGTTGCTGGCCGGCAGCGATCATCCGACCACCGAGGCCCAAGGCCTGCAACATGTGCTGCAGATCCTGGGCAGCATCGCCGTGGTGATCATCGGCGGGCGCTACCTGTTGCGCCCGGTGTTTCGCATTGTCGCCAAGACCGGCCTGCGCGAAGTGTCCACCGCCACCGCGTTGCTGGTGGTGATCGGCACCGCCTGGCTGATGGAGTTGGTGGGCGTGTCCATGGCCTTGGGGGCCTTCCTCGCCGGCCTGCTGCTGGCGGATTCGGAATACCGCCACGAACTGGAGTCCCAGATCGAGCCGTTCAAGGGTCTGCTGCTGGGCCTGTTTTTTATCAGCGTGGGCATGGGCGCCAACCTCAGTCTGCTGCTCAGCACACCGCTGGTGGTGATCGGCCTGACCCTGCTGCTGATCGGCTTGAAGCTGCCGCTGCTGTACGCCGTCGGGCGGATGGTGGGCGACCTCAACCGCGAAAGCGCTTTACGCCTGGGCGTGGTGCTGGCGGCGGGGGGTGAGTTCGCCTTTGTGGTGTTCAAGATCGGCCGCGACCAGGGCCTGTTCGAACCGCAGTTGTACGACGTGCTGGTGCTCACCATCACGCTGTCCATGGCCGTGACCCCGCTGCTGTTGCTGGTGTGCCCGAAGCTGTTCAAGCCCAAGGTCAAGCCGGTGGAAGTACCCGAGGAATACCGCGCCATCGAAAGCGATGCGCCCCGCGTGGTCATCGCCGGCATGGGCCGTATGGGCCAGATCGTGGCGCGCATCCTGCGCGCGCAGAACATCTCGTTCATCGCCCTCGACACCTCGGTGGAAACCATCGAGCTGACCCGCAGTTTCGGCGGTATGCCGGTGTTCTACGGCGACCCCCAGCGCCCGGAAATCCTCCACGCGGCCAAAGTCGATCAGGCGGAATTCTTCGTGATCGCCATGGACGACCCAGAGATCAACATCAAGACCGCCGAGTTGGTGCGCAACCTCTACCCGCACATGAAGATCATCGCCCGTGCGCGTAACCGCCAGCACGTACACCGCCTGGTGGACCTGGACGCTTCACCGGTGCGCGAAACCTTCTACTCCAGCCTGGAAATGAGCCGCCGTACCCTGGTCGGCCTCGGTTTGAGCCAGGCCCAGGCCGATGCGCGCATCAACCGCTTCAAGACCCACGACCAGCAGGTACTCGCCGCCCAACACGCGGTGTACGACGACGCGGCCAAGGTCATGCAAACCGCCCAGGAAGCCCGTGCGGAACTGGCGCGCCTGTTTGAAATGGACAGGATTGAGGAAGAGTCTTCCGACAAAGTGTGACGGGGCCGATGAACGAGATTGCGAATTTTCTGACAGAATACGCCGCAATTTCGTTCATCCCCGGAGTGCTTCATGGCCACGTTCACCAAGACCGCAATGCTGCTGGCCCTCGCGCTCACCGCCGGCAGCGTATTCGCTGCTGCAAAGCCCACCACCCAGACCATCTCCACCTTGGGTGGCAAGTTCACCTTCAAACTGCCCAAGGCCTACAGCGCCGACACCCTGCCCTCCGGCACAGCGCAAGACGGCACCGCTGACACCCAAGGCACCCTGTACGCTAACTCGACGACGAAAAGTGTGGTGATCGTCGCCGAAACCGTGCGCAACGATGGGGCAACTATCCAGGATAACGACCCGCAGTTCCTAGACGGCGCCGTGGCCGATTTCGTCAAGGACCAGAGCGCTGCCCTGCCTGACTTCAAGAAACTGGGCGAGAAGAAACTCACCTACAAGGGCCTGGGCCTGCGCCAAGTGGACAGCAGCGCCACCCAAGGTGGTGGCAAGACCTTGAACTCCACATTCCTGGGTGGTTCGGGCAACCATTTGCTGGTGATTCAGGCCATTTCCCGGGCGGATGATGTGAAGGGGCATGCGCAGTTGGTGAAGCAGATTACAGGCGGCAAGTAGCCCCCTCTTCCAGCCAACACAAAACCCATGTGGGAGCGGGTTTGCCTACGATGGCGGTGTGTCAGTCACTGAATCTTTTACTGAGCCACCGCTATCGCAGCATAGGCATCTACATAACTCTGTAAGCTCAACGGTAACCACGATGCGAAGCGAGCCACTCTTGATCTTGCTCTTGATCTGAAGCGCCCCGTCAAACCACGCTGGCCGGAATTCGACAGGGATTTGGGGGGTAAACCGGCAGGGATGCCGGTTTAGCCGCCCCGCGCCATGGATGGCGCGTGGCGGCGGCCCCCCAAATCACTGGCGGATTACGGGCACACCGAGCCTAGGCGAGGTGCCGAGTGGTGGGGCAAGAGCGTTTTGCTTACTTTGCCGCTTTTGCAAAGTGAGCCGCCGTAAGGGCGGAACCCTAAGTGGCCGTTACCGCAGGAATGGATATGTACACGGTCCAACTGTGTTGACTGCCAGGCCGTCTTCGCAGGCAAGCCAGCTCCCACATTGGATCGCGGGGCATCAGTTATATCTGTGTCGGCTGCCAGGCCGTCACGGGAGCAAGCTCCCTCGCCACAGATTTAGCGTCGTGCCGAAGTTGTGTAGATACCTATGGCTATCGCAGGCAAGCCAGCTCCCACATTTTTAACCGCATTTCACTTCAGGCTTTTCTCAAGCCAGGCTTTTAAGTCCTGGATTTCCGCTTCGCTGATGGTGTGATTCATCCCCGGGTACTCATGAAACTCCGGCTTGAGCCCCAACCCTGTCAGCACCTTGTTCGCCTGCGTGGCCGAGCTGAAGGGCAGCGCCTGGTCCAAGGTGCCATGGCCGATAAAGATCGCCAGCTTGCCCATGGACGCATCCGGTTTCAGCGCAGACCTGAGCCCCGGTAGCACGCTGCCACTGAGTGCGGCGATACCGCGCACCCACTCGGGTTCACGCAAGGCCACCTCGTAAGACATGATCGCGCCCTGGCTGAACCCCACCAGGAACACCCGATCACTTTGGGTGCGGTACTTGGCGGTGGCCTTGAGCACAAAGTCCTTGATCAGACGGGCGCTGCTGAACAGTTCATCGGTCTCGCCGTTGTACTCAGGCTCATCGGTCTTGGTAAACCAACGATACCCCTGCGGCTCCACCGGCAGTGGCGCACGCACTGATAGGTAGGTCCAGGTAGACGGTAACGCGTCCTTGATGCCAAACAAATCTTCCTCGTTGCTGCCAAACCCATGCAGGAAGATCACCAGCGGCTGGTTGCGCGCATCGCCCTGGGTCTGTTCCAGGTAGGACAACGGCAAGTCGGTGTGCAAGCCGGTGTCGGCATGAGCGGCGCCGGCCACCAGGGCCAAGGCGAGGGCAAGCTGTTTGAGCATCGGGTTTACCTCAGGGTTTGCGCAGCAAATAGGTGTCCATGATCCAGCCGTTTTCCAGGCGCGCCGCCTTGCGTACCCGTTCGATCTCTTCTGCCACGTGCGCCACTTTACCGCTGATCAGGATCTCGTCCGGCGTGCCCAGGTAGGCGCCCCAGTAAATATCCAGGTCCTGATCCGCTACGCTGCGGTAGGAATCTTCGGCGTCGAGCATCACCACCAGGGTATCGGCATCACTCGCCTGTCCCGCCGCCAGCCGTCGCCCAGTGGTGATTTCGATGGACTTGCCGATACGGTTGAGCGGCACCTTATGCTGCGCCGCCAGGGCCTGCACGCTGGTGATACCGGGGATCACTTCAAACTCGAACACACAGCGACCGCTGGCAAGAATCGCCTGCAAGATACGAATGGTGCTGTCGTACAGCGCCGGGTCGCCCCAGGCCAAAAACGCCCCGACTTCGCCGTCGGCCATTTCTTCGTTGATCATGCGTTCGAAGGTCTGCTGCTTATCGCGGTTGAGGTCTTGCACGGCGGTGGTGTAGTCGATTTCACCACGCACCCGCTCCGGGCAATCGGCCTCGACAAAACGGTAGCCGGGTTCGGTGATGTAGGTGTCGCAGATTTCCCGGCGCAGGTCGATCAGCTTGTCCTTGCTCTGGCCCTTGTCCATCAGGAAGAACACGTCGGTACGGTTCAGCGCCTTCACGGCCTGCATCGTGATGTAGTCAGGGTTGCCGGCGCCAATGCCAATGATCAGGATGCGTTTCATGGGGTGCTCTCAGTACAGGGCGTGAAATGTTGCCATGTTACTGGGTTGCCCTGCTGGGTCAAATCACCTTGAACTGCCGGGCGATGTCAAGTTTGAGCTTACCTGCGATCACATTTTTATAACTGTCGTTCGTTTCATCAAAGCCCAAGGGGTGTTTGTCAGAGAAATTCAACTTTGTCAGTATCTTGGTCAACATCCTATATCTGCCCCCCAGTCTGGAGCGTTTCGCCACTAATAGCGCATCGGGTACACAGACTTGATAACGAGGGACTAAGCGAAAGGTCGCAATTGAATTATCCACTTTCAGGCATGTGCCATTGGTTGCCATCACCTCAATTTCGTAGGACGTACTGTCAGCCTGAAGTCTCAATTTATTCAAGTCTAGCCCCCCGCCCTTATATGCAAGCCTGAAAGATATATTCTCCGCATCCACCAAGGGGTGCAGATGAGGTGTCAAGTCAAACCGGGTAGTGCCTTTCATTTGTGGCCCGTTACACTTTTCGCAGCAGGGGATGAAATTCCCCATGGTTAACGCTAGTAAAGGAAATTCGGCCTGCGGGTAATAATGATCAATATTTGGCCTGTACGCTTTCAACCCATCAGGACTTACATAAGTGTCAATGGGCGTTATATGGCAATAAGGGCAAATTTTCGATCGGATGGATGTACACAATGCATAGGCGTCCCATCTTTTTAACAGGACCACCCTCTCTTTAGCTGAAAACTCCTTATAGCACAGATACTTTTTGAAAAAACCATTCAAATAGTCAATATCAACAACACGGGCAAAAGTCTGACTAAAGGCAACAATCACACCCGGCAGCGCCAACGGGTCACACCCACATATGGCCTCCCTGTGTTTATCCAAGAACTCGACAAGACGATGCTGAGTCATGGCCGGCCCGACGAATCCTTTTAAGGCATCAGTCAGTCCTTGCAGCTTCCATAGCATGAATAATTTGTGCCTGACTGCGATGTCCTCCCACACCCGCGCGATGTTAACAATCATGAATATCGCCTCTCCGGAGCACGATATAACGCTTCCTTGATGCCAATATCGCCAATGCTCTCAAGCAATAATTTATCCAAGGCCGAAGAAATGCCCTGTTCAAGACGCTGATGGAGTGCATTTATCTTTTCCGCCGCAAACTCACCAATGGCAGCAGTCCCAAAAGAGTTCAGGATAATGTCTTCCAATGGAGCTGCAAACGTATTCTGAGGTGTGACCCTGTCATCCAGGTTAGTTACCATGCACGCTGGAAAATCACCCGTTATCACAGGGGAGTGCGTGGCAACCACTACCTGCACAATCTTCATGTCAAACTCCGCTTTCACCCCTGCCAGGAATTTATTCAGCAAGGAAATATAACGGCGCTGCCACTCAAGATGAAGATAGGCATCGCCCTCATCGATAAGCACCATGACGTGCTTTAATTTCTTTCCCGCCATGGTTACAAAACCTTGGCGGAGCAAAAAAAACTGGTCAACCAGGGCCCTTACACCCGAGCTTTGATCTGTCCAACGCACTTCGACTGCAGCGGTCGACATTTTTATCTGCTTGATTTCCTCTGCCGAGCCTATAGCAAATGAATAGGACCGGGGGTGTTTGCGGATATCATCCTTCGCCCCAACCTTTATAAAATTGAGCGTGGCACGATAAGTCATCATCAGCAAATCGAACACTTCCTTATCTTCGTCGTAACGTCCATCGCTGGCGAGTTCAAAAAAATTAAAGAAAAATCGCCCAATACGATCATGATCAGGGATTTTTTTTGCCACCGACGTTAAGGCAGCGAGCATTACTAACTTATTGCTTTTACCACGGGGAAGTTTCGATAGAGCAAAACGCTCCAACCTGAGCACGCAGGTATCAAGCAAACGCTCAATCTGGATGTTCAAACGTTCATTCTCATAGTAATCCGAGCTTACAAACTGGCGCTTTTTTTGAATTTTCGCGTATTCAGATAAAAATGTAATCACCGGCT
Source organism: Pseudomonas sp. CCI1.1 (assembly GCF_034348165.1). NCBI lineage: Bacteria > Pseudomonadati > Pseudomonadota > Gammaproteobacteria > Pseudomonadales > Pseudomonadaceae > Pseudomonas > Pseudomonas sp. CCI1.1. The sequence goes on along the minus strand of NZ_CP133780.1, from coordinate 467,915 downwards.
TGTGCGCCGTTTGAAACCCGGCAAGATTGCTCATGACGACAAGCGCAGGCGCCAACACGGTCTTGAACAGCTCAAATTCATAACATACTTCTGCCCTCAAACTTGCGTTCAATTCCAGATCGCTGGCCACTTGGTAGAACTGCTCGGCTCGCGCAGAATTCTCTACCTTTCCAAACCGAGGAGAAGCATCGACGAATCGGTTACGAAAAGGTAGCCGGCGCCGGTAGGGAACGGGAGAGAAGTAAATTACACCAATACGTTCAAGCTCTTCGTCAGACAGTTTCTCCGAAGATGTTTCGCGATCATCATAAACGGCTCTTCGAGGGGTAGAGACAGGCGATGAAATATACGCTGCCATGTCACACAACAAGGCAGTTTTACCAGAACCGTTATTACCCAGAATCAAACGAATCGTGTCCACATCAAAAAAGCCATTCCATTTCAGGCTCTCTTGATTTTCGAATTCAAATTTATTCGTACCTGTCTTGACCGCAATCAACTTGTTCATCTGCATAGAATCCCTTACGCAGCCCGTCAATCATTAGGGCAATTCAAAAAGTCGTGTGTCGTGGGCCAGACAATGGCACCAACAAGTGATGCCATTTTGCCACATGTCTGTGCCCTGCGGTAAGGCATGCGTACTTCACGCCATTAACCGCAACCGCCAATACCCATTGAACCGCAACTCCACCGACGATAATGGCTCAACATCAATCCGGTAGAACATCAAGACAGGCAACTGCATGACGTACAGCATCGCCGCGCGGATGACGAACGGGTGGGTCACGGCGATGACATGGCCGGGTTGGGTTTCGAGGGATTTAAGCCATTGGCCGACCCGCATGCACAACTGACCCACCGACTCGCCGCCGTGGGCTGCGCTGGTGCTGTCGGTGGCCCAGGTGTTCAAGGTTTCGCTGTCGAGCTGGCCGATAGCCTGGCCTTTCCATATGCCGACATCCAGGTCGCGTAAGGCGGGTTCGACCTGGGCGTTATTGCCGAACAAGCCCGCGGTTTGACGGGCTCTCACTTCAGGGCCGCACACCAGGCGTGCCTGTTGTTTGTAGCGCCCGGCCAGGGACAGGGCCGCGCCCTGCCAGTCCATCGTGACGGATTCGTCATCAGAGAAACGCCCCTGCTTTTGCAGGGGCGTGATGGCGTGGCAGATCAGGGTCAAGCGGGTGGCCGGCATGGCAATTCTCTGTACCTGTAGGAGCGAGGGGGACGCCTAGTTCTTGCTCGCGAAGAACCTCAACGATAACGCGTGCTGCCTGAATAAGCGCGGCGCCTATGAGTTTTTCGCGAGCAAGCTCGCTCCTACGGGGTGTTCGTGCTTCAAGCCAACGCAGCGCTGGCAGGCACGGTTGTCGAGTGACCGCTGGCGACAAAATCCTCCTTGCGCAACACCACCAACGCCAGCAACGACACCACCCCGGTCGCCACGTAGAAATACCACGGCGAGGTAATGTCGCCTGTCACCTTGATCAGCCAGGTGGAAATCAACGGTGCGCTGCCGCCAAATACCGCCACCGGCACGTTATAGGCCACCGCAATCCCGGTGGAACGAATGCGCGTGGGCAGCAGTTCACTCATCAGCGCATAGGTTGACGACGCGTACAGCCCGAACAAAATCGCCACCGCCATCAACGGCGCGAAGAAGGTCGCCGGGGTGGCGGTGGGGGCGGATTTGAACAGCCAGAACATCGCCAGGGTCGCCAAGGTGCCGATCACCATCAGGAACGGCTTGCGCCCGTATTTATCGGTAAAGGCCCCGCCAAATGGCATCACGAAAGCCGCCGAGAAGCTGGCGACGAACACGTACAGCAAGGTGGTGCCGCTGTCGAACTTGAGGATCTTGGCCATGTAGGTCGAGGCAAAGGTCAGCACCAGGTAGAAAATCGAGCTGTGCAAAGTGATGATAAAGAACACTAGGGCGATCGCACGCTTCCACTGCCAGACCTCGCGCAGCGGCGCCCGCGACGTTTGCCCGGCGCGTTGCAGGGCCAGGAACTCGGGGCTGTCTTCGAGCTTGAGGCGGATGTACATGGAGATAAAGCCCAGGGGCGCGGCGATCAGGAACGGTACGCGCCAGGCCCATTCCTGCATGACCTCGGCGCCCAGCCCCCAGGTCATGCCGTTGGCCACAGCGCCGCCGAGCAGCAGGCCGAGTACGGCGGTAACCATCAGCCAGCAGGTGGCAAAGCCGCGGCGACCGGGGCCGGCGTATTCAGAGATAAAGCTGGTGACGGTGCCGATTTCGCCGCCCGCCGAGAAGCCCTGTACGCAGCGCACCAGAATCAACAGGATCGGTGCGGCGATGCCCAGGCTGGCGTAGGTCGGCAACAGGCCCAGCATCACCGTGGAGCCGGTCATCATCACCAGCGCCATGATCAGGGTTTTGCGCCGGCCGATCTTGTCCGCCAGCGGGCCAAAGAACAGCCCACCCAGAGGGCGGATAAAGAAGCTCAGTGCAAACGCGGCAAAGCTGGCCAACAGGCTGGTGGTGGGGTCATCGGAGACGAAGAACGCCTGGCCGATATAGACCGCGAGAAAGCCATACACGCCGTAGTCGTACCACTCGATCAAGTGGCCGGAGGTGGCGCCCAGAAACGCACGGCGGCGCTTGCGGACGGTGTCTTGTGCGGGATTGCCCATCGTCGGGACTCCTTGTCTGATTATCGATCCATGTTAAAGCGCGGCGATACTCGCGGTTTGCAGCCAATGCCGCAAGTCGGTCTTGAGAATCTTGCCGTAGCTGTTCTTCGGCAAATCGCTGCGCCACACATATTTTTTCGGCTTTTTGAACGAGGCCATGCGCGCCAGGAACCAGGCCGTCAGCTCGCTTTCGTCCAGCGGCTGGCCGCTGCGCGTCACGACAAAGGCCACCACCGACTCACCCCATTGCGCGTCCGGCTCGCCCACCACGCACACTTCGAACACCTCGGGATGCTGGGCCAGCACTTCCTCGACTTCACGCGGGTACACGTTGCTGCCGCCACTGATGATCACGTCCTTGGAGCGATCCGTCAGGGTCAGGTAGCCGGCCGGGTCGAGGTAGCCGATGTCGCCGGTCAGCAGCCAGCCGTCCACCAGCGTCTGGCGCGTGGCCTGCGGGTTGCGCCAATAGCCTTGCATCACCGTGGCGCCACGCACCGCGATTTCACCGCGCTCGCCGGTGGGCAGTGGCTGGTGCTCGGAATCAAGAATGCGGATCTCGACACAGGCTTGCGCGTGGCCCACCGAGGCGGCCAAGGTGGCCCAGTCGGGACGCTGGCGCTCGGCGATCAAGGCGCGTGGCAAGACGCTGATGGTCATCGGGCTCTCGCCCTGGCCGTAGATCTGCACCAGGCGCGGGCCGAAGGTGTCGACTGCTTCGCGCAGGTCGGCCAGGTACATGGGGCCGCCGCCGTAGACGATGGTCTTGATGCCGGCGCCGTGATAATCCTGGCGCCGCGCCTGCTCGACCATGCGTTTGACCATGGTCGGCGCAGCAAACAACGACACATCGCCCATGTGCTCGGCCAGCCCGAACAGCTCGGCGGCATCGAAGCCATGGGAGGCCGGCACCACATGGCGGGCGCCGCAGCGCACATGGATGAAGTTGTACAGGCCGGCGCCGTGGGACATGGGCGCGGCATACAGCGCCGCATCGTCGGCACTCACTTGATCGACATCCGTGGCGTAGCACAGCGACATGGCGATCAAGTTGCCGTGGGACAGCATCACGCCCTTGGAACGCCCGGTGGTGCCGGAGGTGTAGAACAGCCAGGCGAGGTCGTGATCCTGGCGGGGCACCGGCTGCTCCAGGCTGGGCCAACCATGGCTGGGCGGCAGCGGGTGGCCGTCCAGTTCCGTGCAATGCGCGGGCAAATCCCGCGATGAAAATACCTGGCCGCCGTCGGTAAAGATCAACCGCGCCTCGGCATTATCGGCAATCCAAGCCGCTTCGCTGGGGTGCAGCTTGGCGTTGATCGGCACCGCCACGCCGCCCATCCACCAGATGGCGTAGAGCAGTTCCAGGTAGTCGCAGCTGTTTTTCATCAGCAGCGCCACCGCGTCTCCCGGCACTAGGCCATGCTGCTCCACCAGGTGCGCGGCGCGTTGGCGCACGTGGGCGGCGAAGGTGGCGTAGTCGGCCACTTGCACGCTGCCGTCGAACAAGGCCGGGCGTTGCGGGGCCCGGCGCTGGGTGTCGTGCAGCCAGTTGGCAATGTTCATGGCTCAGCTCCGGCGTGCCTGCAGGACCGAGGCGTAGTTGGCCACCGCCATGCCGCCCATATTGAACACCAGGCCAAACTCCGGGTTGGGCACCGCCAGGCCAATCGGTTCGCCGGTCAATTGCCGGAACGCCAAGGCATGCATGGACACCCCCGTGGCACCGACGGGGTGCCCCTTGGCCTTGAGCCCGCCGGAAAGGTTCACCGGCAAGCGCCCGCCGGCGCGCACCACGCCGCTGTCGAGCACGCGATGGCCTTCGCCCTTGGGCGCCAGGCCCATGGCTTCGTAGATCAGCAACTCGGCAATGGTGAAGCAGTCGTGCACTTCGGCGAAGCTCAGGTCGGCCAGGGTCACATTTGCGCCGCGCAATGCTGAGTGAATCGCCCGCTGCGGGCCCTCGAAGGCGAGGATGTCGCGTTGGGCGATGGGCAGCGTGTCGTTGACCTGGGTCATTGCACGTATCTGCACCTCGCGACGAAACGCCCGCGCACGTTTGGGCGAGGCGAGGATGATGGCGGCGGCGCCATCGCTGATCAACGAGCAATCGGTCAGGCGCAGGGACTCGGCCACGAACGGGTTGCTTTGGGAGACGTTATTGCAGTGCTCGAAATTCATCTCCCGATGCATCTGCGCCAAGGGGTTGGCCATGGCATTGGAGTGGTTTTTGGTGGCGATGGCCGCCATCGAGCCCAGCGGGCAGTGGTAACGCTCGGCGTATTGGCGGGCGGCGCGGCCGAACAACTGCGGGAAACTCAGACCGGCTTCGGCCGGATCGTTCTGGTAACCGGCCCCGGCCAAGGCTTGGGTGACTGCGGCGGTGCTGGTGTGGGTCATCTTCTCGGCGCCCACTACCAATACCAGCTCGGCGCTGCCGGAGAGAATCGCATTGACCCCCGCCTGGATCGCTGCCGAGCCGGACGCACAGGCGTTTTCACAGCGGGTGGCAGGTTTGAAGCGCAGACCGGGGTCGGCTTGCAATAGCAATGAGGCGGCAAACCCGTCGGGCACCAGCCCCGAGTTGAAATGACCGAGGAACAACGCATCGATTTGCGACGCGTCAATCTCGGCGTCGCTCAGGGCTTCCCGGGTCACCTGGACGATCAGGTCTTCCAGCGTCATGCCTTCCAGGCGACCAAAGCGGGAGTGACCAGCGGCAACAATGGAGACGCAATCAGCAGGCATAATCAATTTCTTCTGTTCTTGATTCGGACTTTACTTACAATGACCCACCCCTGATCGTGCGCCAATTCGTGTAACTACTTACACGGGTAAGTAGCGCCCCAGGGCATTGAACAACGAGGCAGGATGCCCCATGACCGCGCTAGCCCAGCAATTTCCCGACCTCGAACGCCTGGCGTTCAAGCTGTCCCCTGCCCCGCAGATCGTCACCAGCGACCGCGTGATTCTCGACTGCAACGACGCTTTTCTGAAGCTGTTCGGCTACGCGCGCGATGCACTGGTCAACCAACTAACCCTGCTGATCTACCCGTCCCAGGCCGACTACCACGCCATCGGCAAGCGCAGCCATGACTGGCTGCTCGACAGCGACAACGGCTTTTATTCCGATGAACGCTTCATGCAGCACCACAACGGCGAAGTGTTCTGGGCCAAGTCCCACGGTTACACCCTCACCCCCAAAGACCCATTCAAACTGATGATCTGGCACTTCGAACGCCTGGACCGCATGCACCAGGGCACCGGCGACCTCACGCCCCGTGAGCGGGAAATTGCCATGCACATCGTCAACGGCTTCAAATCCAAGGAAATCGCCCTGCGCCTGGCGATCTCCCACCGCACCGTTGAGGTGCACCGGGCGCGGTTGATGAAGAAACTGCAGGCCAAGACGGTGGTGGAATTGGTATCGAAGATCATCATGGTGGCCTGACCGCAATGCCCAAAGCAGCGAAGATCAAATGTGGGAGCTGGCTTGCCTGCGAAAGCGGTCGTGCAGTCATAGATGCAGTGACTGACACGCCGTCATCGCAGGCAAGCCAGCTCCCACATTTAAATTGAGGGGCGTCAGGTAGCTGAAACGTTCAACCGAGCACGTCCATACAATTCCCCACCGCCCTGCCCCCCTAACCTCACGGCTTTCGAACCCTCAGAAGCGCTGGAGAACGGGCATGGGTAACACAACAACCAAGGTATCGCTGGCATTGACGCTGCTGGCAAGCGCGATGATGAACAGCGCGTTCGCCGCCACCCCAAGCGTGGCCGTGGCGCCGCAATACGACACCAGCCATGTGTATGTGGCACCGGCCGATGTGGACCGTTTTGCCCAGAGTTTCCTCGCCACCTTCGGCGGCAAAAGCACGCCACAGGTCGTGGTCAATGTGCTGCCGGTACCGAGCAGCACCACCTCGCAACTGCTGCAAACCCCGGCGGGTACGGTGTCGTTGTTCGGCTTTACCACCCCCGTACCCCACCCGTTCGGCCAGGAACGCAACGGCTATCTGGTCAAGGACATGGACGTGGCCCTCAAGGCCGCGCGGGAAAATGGCGCCGATGTGATCGTCAGCGATTTCCCCGACCCCATCGGCCGTGATGCCGTGGTGCAGTGGCCGGGTGGTGTGAACATGCAGCTCTACTGGCACACCAAGACCCCGGATTACACCGCCTTCGACACCGTGCCGGAAAACCGTGTGTATGTGTCTCACGACAGCGCCGAGCGGTTTATCAAGGCGTTCCTGGGTTTCTCCCACGGCAAGGTAGTGAGCGACGACAAGCACGCCCCAGGGGTTGATGTCGGCCAGGCCGGCGGCCACTACCGCCGCGTGGATATCGAATCGCCGTTCGGGCGCATGGCGGTGCTGGTCACCAACGGCCAACTGCCCTACCCGTTCGGCCACGACACCACCGGTTATCAGGTCAACGACCTCGCCGCCACCCTGGGCAAGGCCACCGGGTCTGGTGCCACCGTGCTGGTGCCGGCGTTCGACAGCAAAGGTCGGCGCAGTGCGTTGGTGGAGTTCCCCGGCGGTTATGTCGCAGAAATCCACCAACTCAGCGCGGCAAAATGATTCGTCACGCAGGCTGGAGCCTGGCGGTGCTGTGGCCGTTGCTTGCTGGCAGCGTGCAGGCCGACGATCCGCCGGTACGCCCGGTGATCAAGGCCAACCGCTGGCAGGAGGACTGGTCTGTGCTCAAGGACCCGGCGTTGCGCACGCAACCGCTGGACAACCTCAAGTACATCCCACTGTCCGCCGCCAACCCGTTCACCTACTTGTCGTTGGGCGCAACCTTGCGTGAACGCTTCGAGATGAACGACGCCAGCGGGTTCGGCGTGCGGGATGTACCGCGTGACCGCTACCTGATCCAGCGCTTTCAGGTGCACGCCGACTTGCACCTGAACGAACACTGGCGGCTGTTCACCCAGCTGGAAGATGTGCGGGCCTATGACAAGACCACGATTGGCGGTGCCGACCAGAACCGCGTCGACCTGCGCCTGGCCTTTGCCGAATACGTGAAGACCTTCAGCGCCGGCACCTTCAAGGCAAGGGCTGGCCGCCAGGATTTCGCCTTCGACTTGCAGCGTTTCATCTCGTCACGGGACGGGCCGAATGTGCGGCAGTCCTTCGATGCGTTGTGGGCGGACTGGGAAACGTCGCAATGGCGCTTTATCGGGATCGCCAGCCAACCGGTGCAGTATCAGGATGGCCGGCATTTCGACGACAAGTCCAACAGCGACGCGCGCTTCCACATGCTGCGGGTCGAGCGGCTGGTGGGCGGCACCAATGAGCTGTCGGCCTATTACGGCGTGTACGAGCGCAGCGCCGCTCATTACCTGGACGCCGACGGCGAAGAGACGCGCCAGTTGCTGGACGCCCGCCTCGGTGGCGCAGCCCAGGGTTTCGACTGGGACGTCGAAGCCATGCTGCAACGGGGCTCGGTGGGTAGCAAGACGATTCGCGCCTGGGCCGGTGGCAGCCGCACCGGCTACACCTTTGACACGCTGGCCTGGAAGCCGCGTATCGGCCTGCAACTGGATATCGCTTCCGGTGACCGCCAGGCCGGTGACGGCCGGGTCGGCACCTTCAACCCGCTGTTCCCCAATGGCTATTACTTTTCCCTGGCGGGCTATACCGGCTACAGCAACCTGATCCACGTCAAGCCGTCGATTACCGTCAAGCCCCTCGCCAAGCTCAGCGTGCAAACCGCCGTCGGCCTGCTGTGGCGGCAGACCACCGCAGACGCCGTCTACACCCAGCCCAACCTGCCCGTGGCTGGCACGGCGGGCCAAGGTGAGCGCTGGACCGGCGCCTACGGTCAACTGCGCACCGACTACGCCTTTACGCCCAACCTCAGCGGTGCGGTCGAGGCCGTGCACTACGCGGTCGGCCAGACCCTGCGTGATGCCGGTGGGCACGACAGCAATTATCTGGGCATGGAGCTCAAGTTCAGTTGGTGAGACAAGCACACCCATACAAGCCTCGGCTCAGGTTTACGGCAATAGTGATGCGGTTTTTTCACCGCCCTTTTTCAGCCCTGCAAGGAGTTTCAGATGAGCACATTCGTTGCCAAAGACGGTACCCAGATCTACTTCAAGGACTGGGGCAGCGGTAAGCCCGTGCTGTTCAGCCACGGCTGGCCGCTGGATGCGGACATGTGGGAATACCAGATGGAATACCTGAGCAGCCGTGGCTTTCGCACCATTGCCTTTGACCGTCGTGGTTTTGGCCGCTCGGACCAGCCCTGGACCGGTAACGACTACGACACCTTCGCTGACGATATCGCCCAGTTGATCGAACACCTGGACCTGCAGGACGTGACCCTGGTGGGCTTCTCCATGGGTGGCGGTGACGTGGCGCGCTACATCGCCCGCCACGGCAGTGCCCGTGTCGCCGGCCTGGTGTTGTTGGGCGCGGTCACGCCGATCTTCGGCCAGCAAGCCGACTACCCCCAAGGCGTGCCTGGTGAGGTGTTCGATGGCATCAAGGCCGGCCTGTTGAAGGATCGTGCGCAGTTCATCAGCGACTTCAACACGCCGTTCTTCGGTCTCAATAAAGGCCAGCACGTTTCAGAGGGTGTGCTCAGCCAGACCCTGCAGATCGCCATGCTTGCCTCGCTCAAGTCGACCGTGGATTGCGTCACCGCGTTCTCGCAAACCGACTTCCGCCCGGACATGGCCAAGATCGACGTACCGACCCTGGTGATCCATGGCGACGGCGACCAGATCGTGCCGTTCGACACCACCGGCAAAGTCGCGGCGCAGATGATCGAGGGCGCACAACTGAAAGTGTACAAGGATGCGCCGCACGGGTTTGCCGTGACCCACGCTCAACAGCTCAATGAAGACCTGTTGGGGTTCCTGAACCGCTGAACCTTGAAACATCCTCTCCTTGTTTGGCCGGGCTCGCCCGGCCTTTTTTTGGTGCGCCAGGCATGGCGCGTTGCGCGCAAGCGCAACCAGCTTGGCTGTGGTGGCCACGCTGGTGACTGGGAGGTGAAAGTCCTCTACACACCCGGCAAGGGGAAGTGTTAGCCAGAGGCAAGGGTGTCGCGGGTGACTGCGAATCTGAAGGAAGCCCGAGGCAAAATGCTGGCCTGACGAACAGGAAGCGGATAGAGGCGGCGCAGCGGGGTAAGAAGGCCAAAATCTTCAAAGCCCAATACTTGCACGGAACGCTGTGACGTAGATCCGACAGGCATAAGCAGGAAGGTCGCGCGAATTACCCTGGGAGATCTGCACGTTTGCCAGTGTGCTACCGAGCGTCGAGAGGCGATGGGATGAGCGTGCAGAAGTCAGCCGAAGCCGTAGTAAGTGGCGAATAACCGCGCCACCAAGGGCCGAACAGGTTATGCCGCCAGTAGGCGTCAGAGTCTCGTTGAATACCGAAATGCAGAAATTTCTCCAAGAGAAGACTGTGACTCCGAGTCCCGGACAGAATCCGAGGATGACGGCTGACAGCGCAAAGGTATCGACGGCATCTGTGACGTGGACGAACGCGGAGCCGGACACGCTGATGGCGCGGGTGCTTGCACCGGCCAACCTCAGACGTGCGTATCAGCGCGTGGTCAGCAACAAGGGCGCGCCGGGTGCCGATGGCATGACGGTCGACGACTTGGCGGACTACGTGAATCAGTATTGGCCGATCCTCCAGAGGAGGTTGCTGGCCGGCGAATACCACCCGCAAGGTGTACGCGCCGTCGACATCCCCAAACCCAAAGGCGGCACCCGACAACTGGGCATTCCCTGCGTCGTGGATCGCCTGATCCAACAGGCACTGCTGCAACAGCTCACGCCGATCTTCGACCCGCTGTTTTCGGATTACAGCTACGGCTTCCGTCCGGGCAGAAGCGCCCACCAAGCCATCGAGACAGCCCGCGCCCATGTGGCGGCAGGGCATCGCTGGTGCGTGGAACTCGATCTTGAGAAATTCTTTGACCGGGTCAACCACGATCTCCTGATGGCGTACGTGGCGCGCCAAATCGTAGATAAACGCGTGCTCAGACTGATCCGGCGGTACCTCCAAGCCGGTGAGATGTCGGGTGGGATCGCCAGCCGACGGCAGGAAGGGACGCCGCAAGGCGGCCCGCTCTCGCCGTTGCTGTCGAACATCCTGCTCAACGAACTCGACCGCGAGCTGGAACGGCGGGGTCATCGCTTCGTGCGTTATGCCGACGATGCGAACATCTATGTGCGCAGCCCTCGTGCTGGCGAACGAGTGATGGCCAGTGTTGAGCGCTTCCTGAATCAGCGCCTGAAACTAACGCTGAATCGGGATAAGAGCCGAGTAGCCGGGTCTTGGATGTGTGATTACTTGGGTTACGGGATGAGCTGGCATCAGCAACCGAGACTGAGAGTGGCGACGATGAGCCTGGGTCGCTTGCGCGACCGGCTCAGAGAGCTGCTACGTAAAGCGCGGGGCCACAAGGTGGCGACTGTCATCGAGCGGATAAACCCCGTGCTGCGCGGATGGGCGGGCTACTTCAAGCTGAGCCAGAGCAGACGGCCACTTGAGGAATTGGACGGCTGGGTGCGTCACAAGCTTCGCTGTATCGTCTGGCGTCAATGGAAGCGGCCCTCTACGAGGGCGCGCAACTTGATACGCTTGGGACTTAATGCGGCGCGGGCGTGGAAATCGGCAGTCAATGGCCGAGGCCCATGGTGGAACTCGGGAGCGCCCCATATGAATCAGGCGTTGCCGAAGAAGCTGTGGGACCGCCTCGGGCTGGTCTCGATACTGGATACGATAAACCGACTTAACCGTATAACCTGAACCGCCGTATACGGAACCGTACGTACGGTGGTGTGAGAGGACGGCGGATGTGAATCCGCCTCCTACTCGATTTCAAGCAAAGCGCTGAGCCAATACCAGCCGGCCCGGCCCGGCAATGAGGATGCTGGTAAAGATGATCAACAGCAGCCAGCCGAACTGACCTTCGAACAGCGTCCACTCCGGGTGCACCACCAGCAACGCGATGACCAGCACCGCCAGGATCGGCAGGCACGCCAGGCGCACCAGCACGCCCGCGATGATCAGCAGCGGGCACAGCACCTCGGCAAAGATCGCCAGCAGCAACGTGACATGGGCGCCCAGGTGAAACGGGTCCTCGATCAGCTTCAATTGCTCGCTGTAGTGGAACAACTTGGGCAACCCATGCACCCACAGCAGGAACAACGCCCCGCTGACCCGCAGAAACAACAGCCCGATATCCTGATTTCTTGCTTGGTTCATATGCCACCTGTTTGCGTCGAAAATGACCGGCAGTCAGTGTGTCCAACGTCGCGTCGCCGCACTTGCAGGCTTGTGCTGAAATCCTGCGTTTGCATTGCCCAAAGAACCCGGCATGATCTTGCTGAACTGCCGACCCCGCGCTACGGTCCCAACCCATACGCTCATCGCTACAGGAATTTTTCCATGACGCTTCCCCAAGAAATGACCCTGATCGAAATCACCACCCCTGGCGGGCCCGAGGTCTTGCAGCCGCGCAGCGCCGACGTGCCAGTGGCCGGGCCAGGCGAGATTCTGATTCGCGTGCACGCCGCCGGGGTCAACCGCCCAGACGCCTTGCAGCGCGCGGGCAAATACCCGATGAAGCCCGGCATGAGCCCGATTCCGGGGTTGGAAGTGGCCGGTGAAGTGGTGGCGCTGGGCACTGGCGTGAACGAATACAGCCTGGGCGACAAGGTTTGCGCCCTGACCAATGGCGGCGGCTATGCGCAGTATTGCGCGGTGCCGGCCAGCCAGGCGCTGCCGATCCCTGCGGGCATGGACTGGATTCAGGCCGCTGCCGTGCCGGAAACGTTCTTCACGGTCTGGGCCAACCTGTTCGGCCTCGGCGGTGCCCATAAGGGCCAGCGCGCATTGATCCACGGCGGTACCAGTGGCATCGGTACCACCGCGTTGATGCTCTGCCAGGAGTTCGGCATCCAGGCATTCGCCACGGCGGGCAGCGCCGACAAATGCGCGGCGATTGCCAAGCTCGGTGCCGAGCCGATCAACTACCGCGAACAGGACTTTGCCGAGGTCATCGCCAAACAGACCGACGGCAAAGGCGTCAACGTGATCCTCGACATCATGGGTGCCTCATACCTGAACAATAACCTCAAGGCCCTGGGCATGGACGGCCACCTGGTGATCCTCGGCTTCCTCGGTGGCGGCAAGGCCAACGACGTCGACCTGCTGACCATCCTCGGCAAACGCGCGGTGATCACCGGCTCACTGCTGCGCGCCCGCACCCGGGAAGAAAAAGCCGAGATTGCCCAGCAACTGCGCGAACACGTGTGGCCGGTACTCAGTGCCGGGCGCTGCCTACCGATGATCGACCAGGTCTACGCCTACACCGACGCCGCCCAGGCCCATGCGCGGATGGAAGGTGGGGACCATATCGGCAAGATTGTGTTGCGGGTGAAGTGAGGCGATTCGACTTGCTCGCGAAGGTGGTGTGTCAGTCACTGTATCTGTTACTGCACGACCGCTTTCGCAGGCAAGCCAGCTCCCACATTTGATCTTCATTGCTTCGAGCATAGCGTTCGTTTAACTGACCGGCGTTAGGGCAAGCCTCCTCCCACACTGGATAAAACACAGGCCATCATGGGCTATCACGGCTGTTGGGCATACACCGGATAGTCCACATACCCCGCCTCTGTCCCGCCATACAAGCCTTCGGCCTTCAACGCATTCAATGGCCAGCCATTGAACAGCCGCTGGGGCAAGTCCGGGTTGGCAATGAAGGGCCGTCCAAAGGCGATCAGGTCCGCCAACCCGGTCTCTACCAGCCGTGCGCCGCGCTCGGCGGTGTAGCGGCCGGCGTAGATGATCCTGCCGCTGAAGGTGCGGCGCACGGCCTGGCGGAAAGTCTCGGGCAGGTCGGGCGCGTTGTCCCAGTCGGCTTCGGCGATGGACACATAGGCGATGCCCGACGCTTCCAGCACTTTGATCGCTTCGATATAGGTAAGGTGCGGGTCTTCTTCCACCAGGCCGATGTAGACCCGGTCCTGGTCGGTGCCACTGAACAGCGGCGAAAAGCGCACGCCCAGGCGCTCCGGCCCCACCACCTTGCACACCGCTTCGACAATCTCGCGCAGCAAGCGCAGGCGATTGTCCAGCGAGCCGCCGTACTCATCCTCACGCAGGTTGGAATGGGCCGAGATGAACTGGTTGACCAGGTAGCCGTTGGCCGCGTGGATTTCCACACCGTCGAACCCGGCGTCCAGGGCATTGCGTGCAGCCTGGGCGTAGTGCCCCACCAGCTCTTCGATTTCCAGCGCGGTCAAGGCGCGGGGTACCGGTGGCTGCACCAGTTCACCCACACCCGGCCCGGTTTCAATGAAGGCTTTGGCTTGCAACGCCGCCAGTGCAGACGGCCCCACCGGTGCACCACCGTCGGGTTGCAGCGCGTGATGGGACACCCGCCCCACATGCCATAGCTGGGCGAAGATCACACCGCCCTCGTCATGCACCGCTGCGGTGACTTTGCGCCAACCCTGGATTTGCGCCGGTGTATGGATACCCGGCGTCCACGCGTAGCCCTGGCCCCGGGGTTCGATCTGCGTCCCCTCGCTGACCATGAACCCGGCACTGGCCCGCTGACGGTAATACTCGGCCATCAGGTCGGTGGCGATATTACCCGGCTGGGCGCTGCGCTGGCGGGTCAGCGGCGGCAGTACGACACGGTTGTTCAAGCGGTGATGCCCCAGCTTGATCGGGGTGTTCAGGATGCAGTCAGGCACGGCGATATTCCAAATTCAGGACGAACGAAAACCGTGGCAACTCCTGGGAGTCGCCACCGTGTAGATCGGTTGATTAACTTAAGCGCAGAGTGTCAGCAGGGCCTTGGCCACTTCGCTGGAGCTGCCTGGGTTTTGCCCAGTCACCAGCAAGCCATCGACGAGGACGAAGGATTGCCAGTCAGCGCCCTTCTCATACTGGCCGCCCAGTTTTTTGAATTCATCTTCAATCAGGAACGGCACGACTTCAGTCAACTGCACAGCGGCCTCTTCCGAGTTGGAGAACCCGGTGACGCGGCGGCCCTTGATCAACGGCTCACCGTTAACCGCCTTGACGTGACGCAAGGCACCCGGTGCATGGCACACAAAGCCGATGGGCTTGCCGGCCCGCTCGAAGGCTTCGATCAGCGCGATGGACACCGGCGACTCCGCCAGGTCCCACAGCGGGCCGTGGCCGCCTGGGTAGAACACGGTGTCGAAGTCGGCGGCGTTGACCGAGTCCAGCTTCACGGTGGTCGCCAAGGCTTGCTGCGCAGCCGAGTCTTTACCGAAGCGCTCGGTCTGCTCGGTTTGCGCATCCGGTTCATCGCTCTTGGGGTCCAGCGGCGGCTGGCCGCCGGCCGGGGAAGCCAACACTACTTCGGCGCCAGCGTCCTTGAACGCGTAATAAGGTGCGGCGAATTCTTCGAGCCAGAAGCCGGTCTTGCGCCCGGTATCGCCAAGCTGGTCGTGAGAGGTCAGTACCATTAATACTTTCATTTTCCAGTGCCTCGGTCGGTGTGAATAACAGTTGTCTCATGTTAGGCAGCGAGGCAGTGGCTCACAATGTCATATCCGCAAGGATTGCGGACATGCACCAAAGTCGGTTGCCGTTTGCCGGGCACGCGCCGACAATCGCCTCTCCCCCGCCCCTTGGAGAGATGCAATGCACAGCGTTGCGCTGATGGTTTACCCGAATTTCCAGTCGTTGAGCCTCAGCCTGGGCTCGGTGTTCGAGTGCGCCAACCTGCTGCGCGGCGAGCCGGCCTATGAGTTTCACCTGGTGTCGGAAAGCGGCGGCGCCGTGATGACCTCCCAGGGTTTTTCGGTGAACACCAGCGCGCTGCGCCCAGAGGGCTATGACACCTTGATTGTCAGCGGCTACCTGGAGTTTCGCCTGCCCGAAGCCAACCTGCTGGAGCTGGTCAAGGCCGCGTCCGCGCAGTCGCGCCGGGTGGCGTCCTTATGCATGGGCATCTTTGTACTGGCCGAGGCAGGCCTGCTGGCGGGCAAGCGCACCACCACCCACTGGATCCATGCGCCGGCATTTCGCAAACGCTATCCGGATATCCACCTGGAAGAAGACAAGTTGTTCATTGTCGACGGCCAGGTGTGGACCGGTGCGGGCATGAGCGCCGGGGTCGACCTGGCGCTGGCGATGGTGGAGGACGACCTGGGCAGCGGCCTGGCCCGGCGCATTGCACGCAAGCTGGTGATTGCCCAGCGCCGCGGCAGCGAGCAGTCGCAACTGTCGGCCTTGCTGGAACTGGACCCAAAGTCCGACCGCGTGCAGTTGGCCCTGGCCTATGCCCGTGAAAACCTCACCCATGATTTGTCGGTGGACGCCCTGGCCGACGTTGCCCGGCTCAGCCCCCGCCAGTTCAGCCGGGTGTTTCGCGAAGAAACCGGTCAAACCCCAGCCAAAGCCATCGAAGCCCTGCGGGTGGAAGCTGCGCGGGCGATGATGGAAATCAGCCGTCACCCGGTAGAGGTGGTGGCCCGCGAAACCGGGTTTGGTGATCGCGAACGCATGCGCCAGGCGTTCCTCAGGGCCTTCGGGCAGCCGCCCCAGGCGATGCAGCAGGCTTTTAATGCAGCGATGCCCGGGTAATCAGGTAGTTCACCAACTGCGGGTCATCGTCCAATTCAATGCTCTGCACCGGGCGCGGCAGGTTATCCAGCACGGCGCGCCAGAACGCCTGGGACACCTCGTCCTGATCATAGAATCGCACCAGCCAATTAGCCGCGCCGCTGCACAGCACCTGGCTGGCGATGGCGCGGCCGATGCCCTTGCGGCGGTAGCGCTTGAGGATGAACAGGTCGGCCAGTTCCAGGGCGTCGATGCCAGGCAGTTCGCTGCCTTCGATCAACAGGAAGCCGGCGATGTAGCCGTCTACCAGCAGCAGGTTGGCGCTCCATTGCGGGTCGCTCCAGTAGCGGGCCAAGTGTTCGTCATGGATGTAGAAACGCCCATCGGCCTCGACATCTTCCTGTTCCCAGTCCGAAGACTCATAGGCGTAGTACTGGTAAAGATTGCGGATCAGTTCGGCTTCTTCGGGGCCGGTCTGGATCAATTCGACGGTGGTTTCAGGCATGGGGCTCTCGGTGGAAAAACGCAGGGCGCCATTGTTCACAAAAGTGCTGCCCACGCCAATGGCCTGGCGAATCCTTTCTATTGGCTGAACCGATTGCAAATAGCGGTTGCCCTGGCCGAAATCCTGAAACATTTAGAATAAACTTCGCCGGTTCCCCCTTTTGCTCAAGGACACGTATTTTGACCAACGTCTGTACCGCCGGCCTGGATGTGGGCTTTGCCTCCCTGGATTACCTGCAAATCTTCATCCTTGGGGTGATCCAGGGCATTACTGAATTGCTGCCGGTGTCATCCACCGCCCATATGCGCGTGGTACCCGCCCTGCTCGGCTGGCAAGACCCTGGCTCGGCGTTTTCCGCAGCCATGCAATTGGCAGCGTTGGCAGCAGTGGTCAGTTACTTCTGGCGCGATGTGCGCCAGGTCACCACGGGCAGCATCAGTGCGGTGCGCCGCGGCGACTACAACGACCGCTGGTTCAAGCTCGCCGTGGCAATTGTGCTGGCAACCGTCCCGATTGGCATCGCCGGGCTGGCGTTGTCGTCGACCTTGAATGCCTGCAACTCGCCATTGCGCGGGCTGATGGTGATCGGCATTTCCTGCGTGGTGATGGCGGTGCTGCTGGCAGTGGCCGAACTGCGTGCCCGGCATACACGCGACGTGAGCCAAATGCGCCTGCGCGATGCCCTGATCGTGGGGGTTGCACAGATTGGCGCGTTGATACCGGGCGTATCGCGTTCGGGCTCCACGTTGACCGCGGCGCTGTTCCTGAATTTCAAACGCGAAGAAGCGGCGCGGTTTTCTTTCCTGTTAGGCTTGCCGGCCATCGCCCTGGCCGGTTTGAAAGAGTTATGGGTGCTGCTGCGCGCCGACCTGCCCGCCCACGCCTGGCCGCACTTGATCTTTGGCCTGGTGGTGGCCAGCGTCTCGGCGTTCTTTGCCATCTGGGGCCTGATGAAATTTCTGGAGCGTTTCTCCACCTGGCCGTTCGTGATCTACCGTGCGCTGCTGGGGATCTTCCTGATTGTGGCGGTCAGCACCGGGTTGTTGAGTTAAGCCACCGGTTCGCGGTCGGCCAGCGCTTCGAGCAAGTCGGCCGAGGGCACGAAGAACAGGCCGCCGGTCACGGCCGTGCTGAAGTCGAGCAAGCGGTCGTAGTTGCCGGCCGGGCGGCCGACGAACATGTTCTCCAGCATCTGCTCCAACGGCTGCGGCGAGCGTGCATAGCCGATGAAGTAGGTGCCGAACTCCCCGGCACCAGGGCGGCCGAAGGGCATGTTGTCGCGCAGGATCTTCACCTCCTCGCCGTCCTCGTCAGTGATCACTGTCAGGGCGCTGTGGGAGTTGCTCGGCTTGGCGTCGTCGTCCAGTTCGATGTCCGACAATTTGGTGCGCCCGATCACCTTCTCTTGAGCCTCCACCGTCAAGCCATTCCACGCGGTCATGTTGTGCAGGTATTTCTGCACCAGCACATAGCTGCCGCCTTCGAACTCAGGGTCTTCATCGCCCACCAGGGTGAAGGCCTCGGCCTTGCGCCCCACCGGGTTCTCGGTGCCGTCGACGAAACCGATAATGCTGCGCATATCGAAGTAGCGAAAGCCCTGGACCTCATCGACCACCTTCACGCTATCACCCAGGGCGGCCATCAGTTGGGTTGCCAGCTCGAAACACAGGTCCATCTGCTCGGCACGGATGTGCAGCAGGATGTCACCTGGGGTCGACACCGCCTTGCGCCCTTGCACACCGAACTCGCGAAACGGATGCAAGGCCGCCGGGCGCGGCGCGCCGAACAGGCGGTCCCAGGCATCCGAGCCAAACCCGCAAACGCACGTCAGGTTGCCCGAGGGCACGCGCTTGCCTACCGAGCGCACCAGGCCTGCGATGTCGGCGCACCAGGCCCGCACGTTTTCAACCGCATCAGGCGCCAGGGTGGCGACCATGAAGATCGCGCTGCTGGTGATCGGGTGACACACCGATTGCGGTTCGAGCGGGGGACGGACGGGGCAGGTTTTCATGGGCATTCCACAGGCTGAGGGCGGTTTGAACCCGCGCAGATTAGCAGATCATCGATGGCAACTGGCCCACACCTGGCGAATCAGGGCTTTGAGCTTGAGCGCCTCGGCCCAGCGATCGGTGAGTTCGCGCCCCTGTGCGTCGGTAATCGCATAGGGTGGCGGGCCCAACTCGCAAGTGAAGGACAGGCTCTGCGGGGTGTCAGCGCGGCCCAGCCAGTGTTCGACCCCATAGCGCCACCAGCCGGTAAATCGCTCGACCCACGGTTGGTGCTGGGGAAAATCCAGGCCAACCTGCACCTGTTCGCTGCTGGCGATGCGGCCATGAAAGCCCCAGCTGTGACGCAGGATGGTGCGTATCTGTTCGTCGTCTTCCACACTGCCGGGCTCGGGCAACTCGCGGCCAACCACGTAGTGGGACAGGTCAGCGAGCAGTTTCAGATCGGGCATCTGTGCCAGCAGGTCGAGGGTGAACAACAGGTCGTTGGTGAGCCGATAACGGTGGGTTTCCAGCAAAATCTGGAAGTCCACCTGTTCGGCCAGGCGTTGCCAGCCGTCGATCAGCCTGGCCGCCTCGGCCTGGGTACGTGGGCGCACGTCGGCTTGCAAGGTGAGGTGGTGACAGCCGTAACGGCTGATCACCTCCAATGCCCTGGCCAGATCATCCACCGATTGCGGGAACAGTTGCCCTTCAATCTGCAGGCCACTGGCCGTGGCCGCCGCGTGCAGGCGCTGCACCGATGCCGGCGCCCAGTAATGCTCGGTGATGCCGTCATAACCGGCGGCGGCGATGCGGTCCAATTGCGCTTCGAGGCTGCCGGGCTCGGTTTGCATGGCCCACATCGATTGGAATACTAACAACTGGCGCATGGTCAGCCTCGCAATAACAGCTTCAGGGATACCTCGGGGTCGGCCAGGCTGGCCGGGTTAAGCGGGATGTGGGCGGTGATCAAGTGCTCGCACAGCTTGATGTCCTTGGCTGCGCGGTGACCCATGGCCCAACCGCAGGCGCCTTGCAAACGGTGATGGTCGTCAAGGTAGAACAGCAGCAGGCCGCCGTCGGGCAATTGCCGGCGGACCATCAGTGCAGTCATCACCCCGACGGTGTGCAAGCCCCACGCGTATTGATCGGACCAGAAACCCGGGATCATCTCGAACGCCAACGCCTGCCCCAGCAGGTTCAACGCCGCGAGACGGCCCTGGGCTTCGGCGTTGCGCCAGGTTTCCTGGCGCTGATAAAGGCCCGCCAGGCGAAACTCGCACACATCCCCCGCCGCGTAGATATCCGCCGCACTGGTGCGCAACTGCGCGTCGACACGAATGCCCTGCCCGACGTCCAAGCCCGCCGCCGCGGCCAACTCGATGTTGGGCTGCATGCCAATGCCGACCACCACCAGGTCGCAGGGCAGCCGCTGCCCGTCGACCAGTTGCACGGCGTCGGCGTGGATGCACTCCAGGGCGACGTTCAAACGCACGTCCACACCCTGCTCACGGTGCAATGCCAGCAACGCGTCACTGATCACCGGCGGCAACACCCGCCCTGCCAGCCGTGGCCCGGCTTCCAGTAGCGTCACCTCGCAGCCCAGGCCCCGCGCCGTCGCTGCCACCTCCAGGCCGATAAAACCACCGCCAACCACCACCAGCCTGGCGCCTGGCTTTAATTCATTGCGCAAGACCAACGCGTCATCATGGGTGCGCAGGTAAAACACGTTGGCCTGCTCTTGGGGCAAACGCCGCGCCCGGCCTCCGGTGGCCAGCAGCAGGCCGGCATAGCTCAACCACTGGCCGTCGGCCAATTGCAACCGGTGGTGCTGCGGCTCCAGGCGGCTGACCGGGTTGGCGGCGATATGCTCTACCTCGAGCGCCGCCAACTGCTGGCTGTCGCACAGGCTGCATTGCGCCAAGTCGGTCGAGCCTTGCAGCAAGCCCTTGGACAACGGTGGCCGCTCGTAGGGCAAGTGCGCTTCATCGCCAATCAGGATCAGGCGCCCGCTGTAACCTTCGTCACGCAGGGTCAGTGCCGCACGGCCACCAGCATGGCCGGCGCCGACGATGATCAGGGGAGCGTTCATTCTTCGGCCGTGACGGCGAGCAGTACCCGCCCCGCATCTACCCGCACGGGGTAGGTCTTGAGGTTGACGCACACCGGCGCGCCCAGGGCCTTGCCGGTGCGGTAATCAAAGCGTCCGTTGTGCTTGGGGCATTCGATCACATGGTCCATCACCAGGCCGTCGGCCAGGTGGATTTTCTCGTGGGTGCACAGGCCGGCGGTGGCGAAGAATTCGTTATCGGCTGAACGGAACACCGCGTAGGTCTGCGCGCCGTGGTCGAAGCGCAGCACGTCTTCTGCTTCTATTTCGCCCACGGCGCAGACGTCGATCCATTGATCGTTCATGCATTTATCTCCAATGACTGGCTTTCAGTCTGTGGCGAGCGAGCTTGCTCGCCACGGGTAGGGCGCTGGACGAAATAGCTGGGGTCTCTGCGCTGGCGCCAGATCGTCGGAATGATTTCCTGGTAGGCCTGCCACAGGTTGGCATACGGCGGCGGGCAGTCGCTGCGGATCTCTTCGTGCAGTTGACTGAGCGCGTGGTAAGGCACCATCGGGTACATGTGGTGTTCGAGGTGGTAGTTCATGTTCATGTAGATAAAGCGCAACACGCGGTTCATGTAGATGGTGCGGCAATTGCTACGGTGGTCGAGCACATCTTCGGCCAGGCCCACGTGTTGGCTGAGACCAAACAGGTAGCCGAGCCACGCGCCGTAGAGGCTGGGCAGGCCCACCAGCATCAGCGGCAACCCGCTGTGCAGGTACAGCGCGGTGCCGATGATCAGGGCGTAGATGCCGACCCAGATACGCGCATCTCGGTACACCTTGGGCCACTCGGATTCGGGGATGAAGTCCTGCTCCTGGGCACTCATTCGCCCGAACGTATGGCGGGCCACGCCGCTGAAGGTCTTCCAGGCCAGGGGCAGGTTGAACAGACTGAGGGCCATCATCCATAAGCTCGGCGGGCGCGGTTCAACGATCTCCGGGTCGCGACCGACGACGATGGTGTCGGTGTGATGGCGGGCATGGCTCCAGCGCCACACGTGGGGTTCGAAGAGGCACATGAAGCTCGCCACCTGATACAGCGCATCGTTCATCCAGCGGGTCTTGAACGCCGTGCCGTGGCCGGTTTCGTGCCAGCGCGGGTTGGAGGCCGTGCCGTAGAGCACACCGTAGGCGATGAAGAATGGCACGCAGGCCCAACTGCCCCAGAACCAGTAGCCGCCGACACCGGTGGCCAACAACGCTGAGAACCACAGGGCGGTGTCGAGCAACGCCGGAGCGTCGCGGCGTTGCATCAGGGCTTTCATGCGATTGCGCGGGATGGGCGACTGGTACCAACGGGCCGAGACCAGGCCCTTGTCGGCGGCCCGGGCGGCTTCGGGGCCGGTGAGGCTGTAATCGCGCCGAGCGCGGTGAGCGGTGTGTCCAGGCATTGTTATTGTTCTCCGCAAGCGTGGGTTTCAGGGGCTTTGCGAAACCAACGATAGAGTGCGGCTAAATCACCCTCAAGGCCTTGAATCCATTCCCTATCAAGCTATCATCCAGGCCCAGCGGGGCTTGATAGTTTTCTATCAAGACGCTCAAGGGGCCTGCCATGCACAACAACAAACGCCCAACCATCGCCACCGTCGCCGCCCATGCGGGGCTCAGCGTAGCCACCGTCGACCGCGTATTGAACGCCCGCGCGCCGGTCAACCCCGGCACCGCCGAACAGGTGTTTCAGGCCGCCGAAGCGGTGGGCTATTTCGCCGCACGGCTGATCGGCCAGCGCATTCGCGAACGTCGGCCCACCTACCGTTTCGGCGTGCTGTTGCTGGGGACCGCCCAAGCCTTCTATGCGCAGTTGGCCCACGCCATTAGCGAGGCAGCGCAGCATCACGCCACCGCTAACCTGAGCTGCCAGTTCGACTACATCAACGACCGCACGCCCGGCGTCATCGTCGCGCAAATCGAACAACTGGCCGTGCAGTGCGACGCCCTCGCGGTGGTCAGCTTCGCCCATCCGTTGATCAACGCCTGCCTGGCGCAGATCCGTGAAGCAGGCGTGCCGGTGGTTGCCCTGCTTTCGGATATCCATGAACACGCTGGCGAACCCTATGTAGGCCAGAACAACCACGTGGTCGGGCGCACCATGGGCTGGCTGCTGGCGCGCACCTGCGGCGCACGCAAAGGCAGCGTGGGCATCCTGTTGGGCGGCCATCGTTTCCTCGGCCATCAGGCACGGGTCGAAGGCTTGCACAGCTACCTGGCCGAACACGCGCCGGGGCTCAAACCGTTGGAGCCGCTGATCAACCTGGACAACTGCGACATCACCGAAGAAGCCACCCTCGATCTGCTCAGCCGCCATACCGATTTGCGTGGGTTATGTGTGGTCGGCGGTGGTGGCGACGGCGTGATCAACGCCCTGGCGCAACTGCCCAAGCGCCCGGCGCTGTGCTGCATCCTGCAAGAGTCCACGCCGTTGTCGCGTCAGGCACTGAGCAACGGCTTGATTGATGTGGTGATGGACTCGCAGCCACGGCAAACGGCCGTGGCGCTGGTGGAGTTGCTGGTGCGCTTGCAGAGTGATGAGGGGTTTGACCCATTGAGGCACCGCGTGCATATACCGCCGCAGATAGTGACCCCGGAAAACCTGTGCAGCTGATCGGTTTGGCTTGAGGTTTCAGCGCTCACGGAAATCGGCGGCGCTCAAGCCAAACCGGCTCATCTTGTTGTACAGCCCGCCCCGCGACACATCCAGTTGCTGTGCGGCCAGGCGAATGTTGCCGCGGGTGCTGGTGAGCGCGGCAACGATGGCGTGCCTTTCATGGCTGCTCAAATCCTGCGCGGGCTGGGGCTGGTAGGCGCGCAACATCGGGCGTTGCTGGGTTTCCAACGGCAAGTCGGCCGATTGAATCAGCTCGCCCATCGCCAGGTTGGTCGCTCGTTCGATAACGTTCTCCAGTTCCCGCACGTTGCCCGGCCAACCATGGGCTGACAGCAACGCTAACGCATCCGGCGCGAAACCTTGCACCGTTTTACGTAGCGAGCGGGCACAGCGCTGCAGGAAGTGCCGCGCCAGCAATGGGATATCGTCACGGCGCATACGCAGTGGCGGCACGCTCAGGTTCAGCACGTTGAGTCGGTAGTAAAGGTCTTCACGAAACGCGCCCTCGGCCACCGCCTGGCTCAGGTTGCGATGGGTGGCGGCGATGATGCGCACGTCGACTTGCCGCGATTGCTTGGCCCCGACGCGGGTGATCTCACCCTCCTGCAAAACCCGTAGCAGACTGACCTGGGCGTCGAAGGACATGTCGCCGATTTCATCCAGGAAGATGGTGCCGCCATCCGCCAGTTCGAACTTGCCTGCCGCCCCACCCCGCGCCGAGCCGGTGAACGCGCCTTCGACGTGGCCAAACAGTTCACTCTGCACCAGGTCCCGTGGGATCGCGCCGCAGTTGACCGCCACAAACGGGCCGTTGCAACGCTCGCTGCCGTTGTGAATGGCCTGGGCAAACAGCTCCTTGCCGGTGCCGCTTTCGCCGAGGATCAAGGTGGTGGACTCGCTGCGACTGGCGATACGCCCCAAGTGCAGTGCGTCTTGTATGGCCCGCGAGGTGCCCAGGATGGTCTCGAAGGTATAGCGGGCCTGGGTGCCGATAATGCGCCGGGTAATCTCGCGGATACGGCGGTTTTCGCGCACCGACACGATCACCCCACCCTGCTCCAGTGGGCATACCGAAACCAGGCAGGCGAGTTGGCTGCCGTCGTGCAAGTGGAAGGTGCAATCGCGGTCGCGCACAGGCTCACCCAGCGCGTCGCTCAGTTCACTGCGGCCCAGGCGCTGGAAAGGACTGCCGATCAACTCACGCCCTACCCCGAACAATTGCCGCGCATAACGGTTGAGCGCCTTGATGCAGCCACGCTCATCGAGCACCACCAAGCCTTCGTTGAGCACTTCGAGTACGGCCTGTTGTTCTTCCAGCAACACCTGCAGCGCCATCTGCCGCGACACCGCCTCGGCCGCCGCTTGAACGGTGCCCAGGGTATGGAAATGAAACCAGCCGGGCTCGGCGGTCAGGGTGAGCATGGCCAGGGTCTGGCCTTGGGCATCTTTGATCGGCGCGGCGGCGCAGTGCATGTGGCGCTGGCGCAGGCCGCTGGCGAAATTTTCTTCAGCCAGCACATACACCAGGCGATCTTCGGCCAGGGCCAGGCCGGTGCAGTTGGTGCCTTGCACCGATTCGAGCAAGCGACTGCCCACCGGGGTGATGTCCACCCCGCAAAAATACAGCGTCGTGCCCTCGGCATCCGTGAGGTTGATATGCCCGCGCGGGTTGTAAGCCAGCAATCCATGCATGACTTGCGCGGCAGCGGCGATCAGGGCGCGATGGTGGGCCAGGGTCGCCGCCAGCGCATGAGGCGCAACAAAGCGGTAGTCGCTGTTACCGGGCTCGATACCCGCCTCGACACTGCGTCGCCAGGAATCCCAGATGACCTGGCGCACCCCGTCCGGACGCACGACTTTGCCAGCCAGGCACTCTCGCCACGCCTGTTCCAACGCGGCGATGGGCCCATCGTTCAGCGCGGCAGGCCCCAGGTTCGTGAGGTATTCGAGGTCTTGCACACTGAACGCCTGGGTCATTGCGGTTATCCATGTTCACATTTCCGACATGTAAGTATAGACATGTCGTGAAAATGAACACTTTTAGTTTGATTAAAATAATAAGCCTTTATAAATCAGCTATTTATAAATTGGCATAGGCCTTGCTCCCGCCCCTGTGTCACCTAGGACGGTCCTGGGGGCCCACAACAACAAAAGGGGTCGTTTCATGAGCACACACAACATCCGCCTGGGTTTGATCGGTGCCGGTCGCATGGGCAGCTTCCATGGCCTTACCGCTGCACGCCATATCCCCGGTGCCTGCCTCGCCGCCATCGCCGATCCGGTTCCAGGCCAGGCCGCTCGCCTGGCAGCAGAACTGGGGGTGGACAAGGCCTACACCGACCCGCAACAGCTGCTGGACGACCCGGACATCGACGGCGTACTCATCGCCGCACCTGCCCGTAGCCATGCCGAGCTGGTGATCAAGGCCGCACGTGCCGGCAAGGGCATCTTCTGCGAAAAGCCCATGGCGATCACGCTGGACGAAGCCGACCGCGCCATCGCCGCCGCTGTCGATGCACGGGTGCCGTTGCAGGTCGGCTTCAATCGGCGCTTCGCCAGAAGCTTTCGCACAGCGCACCTCGACGTCGTCGCTGGACGTATTGGCACGCCGCAGCTGCTACGCTCGCTGACCCGCGACCCGGCGCTGAACAACCCGGCCAACTCGCCGCAATGGGTGATCTTCCTCGAAACCCTGATCCACGACTTCGACACCCTGCGCTACCTCAACCCTGGGGCCGAAGTGGTACAGGTGCAGGTGATGGCCGACGCGCTGATTGCCCCGCAATTCAAAAGCCAAGGTTTGCTCGATACCGCCGTGGTCACCCTGCGCTTTGACAACGGCGCCATTGCCACCGCCGAAGCCAGCTTCCAGGCCGTGTATGGCTACGACGTGCGCGGCGAAGTGTTCGGCAGCAAGGGCATGCTGAGCATGGGCAGCCTTAACGACTGCGACCTGGTGCGCTACCTGGCCGAGGGCATCCAGGCAGACACCCAGCGGATGGACACCGACCTGTTGCGCGACGCCTACATCGCCGAGCTCAACCACTTTGTCGACTGCCTGCGCAGCGGCGCCAAGCCCCTGGCCAGCGGTGAAGATGCGCGCGCAGCCCTGGCAATTGCCCGTGCCTGCATTGAGTCGTACCAAACCGGCAAGGCCGTGGCCGTACAAGGAGCCCGCGAATGATGCCGTTCAAATTGGCCGTCAGCGCCGAAATGGTGTTCCTCGAGTTGCCCTTCATCGAACGGGTCAAACGTATACATGCCCTGGGTTTCAGCACCGAAATCTGGGGTTGGGCCGATAAGGACATTCAGGCCTTGGCGGCGACCGGCGCGGACTTCACCTCGATGACCGGCTACCTCAGCGGCACCCTCACCGACCCCGACGGCATCCGCCAATTGCTCGACAGCGCCCGTGAGTCCCTGGGCATTGCCGAGCGCCTCAATTGCCCCAGCCTCAACCTGCATGGCACGGGCCTGGGTGAAGGCGGCCTGCCCGTGCAGGCCGTCAGCCACACCAACGGGCGCATGTGGCTGAGCGCTTGCAAGAGCCTGGAGAAAATCGCGCGCCTGGGGGAAGACGCCGGCCGCGTGTTCCTGCTGGAAAACCTCAACACCGCCGTCGACCACCCAGGTACACCGTTCGCACGTGCCGACGACACCCTGGCCCTGATCGAAGCCGTCGGCAGCCCGCATCTGAAAATGAACCTGGACCTGTACCACGCGCAGATTGGCGAAGGTAACCTCATCGAATTGATCCAGCGCGCTGGCAGCGCCATCGGCGAAATCCAGGTCGCTGATGTGCCTGGGCGCAAAGAGCCCGGCACGGGCGAAATCCACTACCCGGCCATTGCCCGGGCCTTGCACGCCATGGGTTACACCGGTGTGGTCGGCCTGGAGGGCTGGGCCAGCGGCGACAGCGAGTCGGCTCTGGAGCGTTTCCGCCAGGCATTCACCCTATAACAATAAAAGGAACAGCCTCATGCACCGTTATTCATTACTAGTGGCCGCGCTGTTGTTGATGTTCAGCCAGTGGTCCTTCGCCGCCTATCGCATCGGCGTGAGCATTGCCCGGGTGGACGATAACTTCATGACCTACGTGCGCACCGGCCTGGAGGCGGCAGCCAAACACCAGGACGTGCAGATCCAATTTGAAGACGCCCAGGGCGATGTGGTGCGCCAGCTCAATCAAGTCGAAGGTTTTCTCAACCAGAAGGTCGATGCGGTGATCGTGCTGCCGGTCGACACCGCCGCCACTGCCAACATCACCCGCGCCGCCGTGGCGGCGAAGACACCGCTGGTGTACGTCAACCGCCACCCGGATGAGCGTACGCTGCCTGCGGGCGTGGTCACGGTGGCCTCCAACGACATCGAAGCGGGGCAATTGCAGATGCGCTACCTCGCCCAAAAACTGGGCGGCAAGGGCAATGTGGCGATCATCATGGGCGACCTTGCACAGAACGCCACCCATGACCGTACCGAAGGCGCCAGGCAGGTGCTCAAGGACTTTCCCGGTATCAAGATCGTCGAGCAGCAAAGCGCCGAGTGGCAACGCAACAAAGGCATGGACCTCACCAGCAACTGGCTGCTGGCAGGTACACAGTTCGATGCCATTGTCGCCAACAATGATGAAATGGCAATCGGTGCGGCCATGGCGTTGCAGCAAGCCGGCAAGGCCAAGGGCGAGATTGCGATCGTCGGCATCGACGGCTTGCCCGACGGTTTGGCAGCGATCAAGCGTGGGCTGCTTGCTGCCTCAGTGTTCCAGGACCCCAAGGCCCAGGCGACCCAGGCGGTGCAAGCGGCGATCAAGATGATCAAGGGCGAGCCGATTGAAGCCCAAGTGTGGGTGCCGTTTGAACTGATCAAGCCCGAACAGGTGGCGGTATTCGAACAACGCTACAAATAAATCGAAGCGAAGGAAAACTAAATGTGGGAGGGGGCTTGCTCCCGATGAGAGTGGATCAGTTGTTACATCTGTGACTGATTCACCGCCATCGGGGGCAAGCCCCCTCCCACACTGGATCTGAATCAATCCAGGTCACTTGCATCATGCCGTTCTGGCAACTGCTCCTCACCCGACACCCGGTTCACCCGCCGCCCGCGCTGCACCGCCGGCCGGGCGTCAATTGCGTCGGCCCAGCGCAGCACGTGCTTGTATTCATGCACAGAGAGAAACTCCGCCGAGTCGCCATACAAGCGGCCTTTGACCAACCCACCGTACCAAGGCCATATCGCGATGTCGGCAATGGTGTATTCATCCCCGGCGATGTATTGGCTGACCGCCAGGCGCTTATCCAGCACATCCAGTTGGCGCTTGGTCTCCATGGCGAAGCGGTTGATCGGGTATTCCATCTTGCTCGGCGCATAGGCATAGAAATGCCCGAAGCCGCCCCCCAGGTAAGGCGCGCTGCCCATCTGCCAGAACAGCCACGACAGGCATTCAGCCCGGGCCGCAGGCTCCGTGGGCAGGAACGCACCGAACTTCTCGGCCAGGTACTGCAGAATCGCGCCCGATTCGAACACGCGAATCGGCGTGGCGCCGCTGTGGTCCATCAGCGCTGGAATCTTCGAGTTCGGGTTCACCGCCACAAAGCCACTGCCGAACTGGTCGCCGTCGCCGATCTTGATCAGCCAGGCATCGTATTCGGCGCCGCTGTGCCCCAGGGCCAGCAGTTCTTCCAGCAGGATCGTGACCTTCTGCCCATTGGGCGTGGCCAGGGAGTATAACTGCAGCGGGTGCTTGCCCACCGGCAGCGGCTTTTCGTGGGTGGCGCCGGCGATGGGCCGGTTGATGCTGGCGAAGGTGCCGCCGCTTTCGGTGTCCCAGGTCCAGACTTTGGCAGGTACGTACTCGGTCATAATCAATGCTCCAGAGGCGCTTGTGATCCACTAAGCGTTCCAGACTAAACCAAAGGTTGATGACTCGTCACACCTATCAGCATGGAAGATCCGGCATGAACGAGCGACTCGACGACCTCCTCGCCGACCACTTGCACGTACTGTTCTGCGGCATCAACCCTGGCAAGGGCTCGGCAGCCCTCGGCCTGCATTTTGCCAATCGCAGCAACCGCTTCTGGCGCACCGTGCATCTGGCCGGTTTCACGCCCCATGAAATTCGCCCGCAAGACGGCGCCACCTTGCTGCACTACGGTTGCGGATTGACCACCTTGGTGGCACGGCCAACGGCCAGTGCAGGCGAGTTGGCGCGGCATGAATTCCAGGACGCGGCGGCGGCGTTCGAACACAAGATCCGCCGCCATGCCCCGCGTTTCGTGGCGTTCCTCGGCAAGCCCGGCTATAGCGCGCTGAGCGGCCAGCGCGAGGTCGCCTGGGGTTTGCAAGCGCAGCCACTGGGCGACGCCTCGGTCTGGGTACTGCCCAACCCCAGCGGGCGCAACCTGGCGTTCAGCCTCGATCAATTGGTGCAAGCGTATCGGCTGCTGCACAACGCCGTTGCGCACGCCCGGCCCGTGCCCGTAATCTTTTGAGCCCAACACCCTGTAAGCAATGGAGGCTGCATGAAACTGGTCGGAATGCTGGACTCGCCCTACGTACGCCGCGTGGCTGTTTCCCTGGAGTTATACGGGGTGGACTTTGTGCATGAACCGCTGTCGGTGTTCAGCACTTACGCTGAATTTGCCCAGATCAACCCCGTAGTCAAGGCCCCTACCCTGGTGCTGGACGATGGGACGGTGCTGATGGATTCGAGCCTGATCCTCGATTACCTGGAAACGCTGGCGCCGGCTGACAAGAAGCTGCTGCCCCAACAACCGGCGGCACGTGCCCGTGACCTGCAATTGCTTGGGCTCGCGCTGGCGGCATGCGAGAAAAGCGTGCAGATCGTCTATGAACACAACCTTCGCCCCGCTGAAAAATTGCATGCGCCGTGGCTTGAGCGCGTTACCGGGCAACTGCTGGCGGCTTATGCGCTGCTGGACAAGCAGCTGGCAGGCAATGAAGCGCTGACCCAGGCGTCGATTACCGCAGCGGTCGCCTGGTCGTTCAGCCAGTTCACCGTGCCCTCGGTGGTGAAAGCCGATGCGTTCCCCAACCTCAAGCGCCATGCTGAACGCCTGGAGCAGCACCCGGCGTTCAAGCGTTACCCCATCGAGTAAGCACCACCATTTAACTGTGGGAGCGGGCTTGCTCGCGAAGGCGGTGTGTCAGAACCTAATAAGTTCACTGGCACACCGCCTTCGCTAGCAAGCCCGCTCCCACACTCGATGTGCATCATTCTGAAAATCGCGTTTTATACCCACCCGCCG
This sequence comes from Pseudomonas sp. CCI1.1, assembly GCF_034348165.1. Classification (NCBI taxonomy): domain Bacteria; kingdom Pseudomonadati; phylum Pseudomonadota; class Gammaproteobacteria; order Pseudomonadales; family Pseudomonadaceae; genus Pseudomonas; species Pseudomonas sp. CCI1.1. The sequence goes on along the minus strand of NZ_CP133780.1, from coordinate 437,196 downwards.
TCGACGATAAAGTTCTGCGCCGAGCACATCGCCGAGGCATCCGAGGCCAAAAACAGCGCCATGTTGGCGATGTGTTCTGGCATCACGCTGCCGGGCAGGCACTGGCTGCGGGCGATGAGTTCCTTGGCGGCGTCGTCGACCCACATGGCCAGTTGTTTTTCGGTCATCACCCAACCCGGCACCAAGGTGTTGACGCGAATACGGTTGGGCCCCAGCTCACGCGCCAGGGCTCGGGTCATGCCGTGGGCGGCGGCCTTGCTGGCGGCGTATACGGGGTAGCCGGCCGAGGCCATCATCCAGCCCACCGAGCCCAGGTTGATGATCGAGCCGCTACCGGCCTCCTTCATCATGGGCACCACCGCCTTGGCGGCAAAGAAGGCGTGCTTGAGGTTGACCGCAATCAGCTGGTCGAACATGTGCGAGTCGATTTCTTCCAGGCTGTGGCGCACATCGTTCGCTGCGTTGTTGACCAGTACCGTGATCGGCCCCAGGGAATGCTCGAAGCGCCCGATCGCCGCGCGGTAGCCGATCTCGTCGGTGATATCGCAGCACTCGAACTCGACACTGTGCCCTTTGGAGTTGAGCAGCGCCGCCAAGCGTTCACCCTGGCTCTGTGCACGGTCCACAAACGCCACCTTGGCACCCTGCGCGGCGAAGGCCCGCACCATGAACTCGCCAATCCCCGAAGCCCCGCCGGAAACCAGCACGGTTTTGTCCTTGAGGTCGGGATAAATCGCTTGCTGGGTAGTCATAACAATCAGTGCTCCGCTTAATTAGTCTTATTTTATTTTGCAAGAACGGCGTTAAAGGCTATAAATCTGCTGTCATATCGACAAAATATCTCAAATTAGTAGAACTATTCCAGCAAAACAACAAAAGGAAGTTCGACCATGAAGCACCCTCGATACCTGCTGTCCGGCCTCGCGCTGTCCATGCTGATCGCCAGCGGTGGCGCGCACGCCGCCGGCCTTAGCAGCGAACACAAACCCTTCGGCAAAACCAACGATGGCACCGCCGTCGAACAGTACGTGTTGCGTAACAGCCATGGCATGCAAGCCACGGTGATCACCTACGGCGGCGTGCTGCAGTCGCTAAAAGTGCCAGACAAACACGGCAAGCTCGACGACGTGGTGCTGGGCTTCGATGACGTGCAAGGCTATCAAGGCGGTACCGCGTTTTTCGGCGCGACCATTGGCCGCTTCGGCAACCGCCTGGCCGGCGGCGCCTTCGAACTCGACGGCAAACGCTACCAGGTACCGCTCAACGACGGCCCTAACTCATTGCATGGCGGCGCCCAGGGCTTCGACAAGCAGGTGTGGCAAGCCAAATCGGTCAAGGACAAGGATTCGGTGGGCGTCACCCTCACCTACCTGTCCAAAGATGGGGAAATGGGCTTTCCGGGCAACTTGAAAACCGAGGTCACCTACCGCCTCAACGACCACAACGAACTGCACATCGACTACACCGCCACCACCGACAAACCGACGGTGCTCAACCTCACCAACCACAGCTACTTCAACCTGGCCGGCGCGGGCAACGGCGACATTCTCAAGCAGGTCGCCACCTTGCACGCCAGCCACTACACACCGGTGAATGCCACCTTGATTCCCACCGGCGAACTGGCGCCGGTCAAGGGCACGCCCATGGACTTCCTGAAGCCCACACCCATCGGCCAGCACATCAAGGCAGACCATCCGCAGCTCAAATTCGCCGAGCCCAAGCAAGGTGGCTTCGACTTCAACTGGGCGCTGGATACCAAAGGCGACGTCAAGCAACTGGCCGCCGAGGTGCATGATCCTGAATCAGGCCGACGTTTGCAGCTCTACACCACAGAGCCTGGCGTGCAGTTCTATACCAGCAACTTCCTGGACGGTTCGGTGAAGGGCAAAGGCGGCAAGACGTACCAGCACTGGAGTGGGTTTACCTTGGAGACCCAGCATTTTCCGGATGCGCCTAACCAGCCGAGCTTTGCCTCAACGCGTTTGAATCCAGGGCAGACTTACACCCAACACACTATTTTCAAGTTCACCGCTGATTAAATTGTGGGAGCTGGCTTGCCTGCGATGGCGGTGGCACAGGCTACTCAATTATTGCCTGAACCAACGCTATCGCAGGCAAGCCAGCTCCCACATTGGTTTTTCACAGCGCCTGGGTTCAGCGTTGTTTCATGCGGTCGATGACCACGGCCAACAGCAGGATCGAACCGCGGATCACATACTGGTAAAAGGTATCGATGTTCTTCAGGTTCATCGCATTCTCGATGATCGCCAGAATCAACACCCCGGCGATCACATGGCGGATCATGCCGATGCCGCCGCTCAGCGACACCCCACCCAGCACGCAGGCCGAGATCACCGTGAGCTCGAAACCCTGGCCGATCATCGGTTGGCCAGAGGTCATGCGCGAAGCCAGGATCACCCCGGCCAAGGCGCCGATCAGGCCATGGATGGCGAAGATCAGGATCTTGGTGCGGTCAACGTTCACGCCCGCCAGCAGCGCCGCCTCCGGGTTACCGCCGATGGCCATGGTGTTGCGCCCATAGGTGGTGTAGTTGAGCAGCCAGCCGAAGAACAGGAAGCAGACAATGGTGATCAGGATCGGCACCGGCACGCCGAACAATTGGCCGTTGCCGAACACGAAAAATTGCTCCTGGGACACGCCTACCGCCTTGCCGTCGGCAAAGATGTAAGCCAGGCCGCGCACGATCTGCATGGTCGCCAGCGTAGTAATCAAGGCGTTGACCCGCAGCTTGGCGATCACGATGCCGTTGATCAGCCCCACCATCAGGCCCATCAGCAGCGCTGCACCAATGCCCAGCATCACGCTGTCGGTATCGCGCATTACAATCGCCGCAACTACCCCGGCGCAGGCGATCACCGAGCCTACCGACAGGTCGAAGTGCCCCGAGGCCAGGCAGAACAGCATGGTGCATGCGGCAATACCGACAGTCGAAATCGCCAGGCCCAAGCCGCGCATGTTGAGCGGAGAGAGGAAGTTATCGATCAGCAGCGCGCACAGTACGAAGATGCCCACCGCCGCCAAGAGCATCGCCCAGTTATCGAGCAATGCACGCATATCGAGGGGTTTGCGTGCCGAGGGCAACGCGTTGTTTTGAATGGTCATGGTCGTCTCTCAGTTCGCCAGGCCGCGTGGCAAGGCCAGCTGCAGCAGGTTGGATTCAGTCGCGTGCTCGCGCAGTTGTTCGCCGCGCAGGGCGCCTTCGCACAGCACCAGGATGCGGTCAGAGATGCCCATCACCTCCATCAGGTCGCTGGACACCACGATCACCGCAATGCCACTGGCCGCCAGGTTATGGATGATCTGGTAGATCTCCGACTTGGCGCCGATGTCGATACCGCGAGTGGGTTCGTCGAGCAGCAACACCTTCATCGGCATCGACAGCCAGCGGCCAAGAATGGCTTTCTGTTGGTTGCCGCCGGACAGGTACAGGATCTTCTGCGCCGCGTTCGGCGTTTTGACCCGCATCGCCTGGATCTGTCGGTCGGCGTTGCCTTTCTCCCAGCCTTCGCGCAACAGCCAGCCAAAGGTGGAATGGGCGCCACGGGCGCTGATGTTGATGTTTTCAGCGACGCTGCCCAGCGGGATGATGCCCTCTTTCTTGCGATCCTCCGGACACAGCAATACCCCGGCGGCGATGGCGTCCCGGGGTGAGCGCAGTTGCAGCGCTTGCCCGCACAGTTCCAGGCTGCCGGCACTGGCGCGCTCTAGCCCACTGAGCAGGCGAAACAGCTCGGTACGCCCCGCCCCCACCAGCCCGAACAGGCCCAGGATCTCGCCCTTGCGCACCTGGAAACTGATCGGTTCACGCAGGCCCGGGCCGAGCAAGCCGTCCACCTTGAGCGCCACTTCGCCTTGCTCGCGCGGGCGGTAATCGTAGATGTCCTGAATATCGCGACCGACCATGCAGGTCACCAACTGGTCGTGAGTCAGCGTGCTCATGTCCTCGAAAGTACGCACGTAGCGGCCGTCCTTGAACACCGTCACCGCATCGCAGATACGGAACACTTCTTCCATACGGTGCGACACGTAGAGCACCACTTTGCCCTCGTCGCGCAGGCGCGTGATGATCGCCATCAAGCGGTCGATTTCCCGCGCCGATAAACTGCTGGTGGGTTCATCAAAGGCGATCACGTTGGCGCCGCGAGACAGCGCCTTGGCGATTTCCACCAGTTGGCGCTGGCCCAGGGACAGGCGCCCGAGTTTCTCGTCGGGGTCGATTTCATCGGCCAGCCCCTTGAGACACGCCAGGGCCTGCTTACGCAGCAGGCTCCGGTTGACCACGCCAAAGCGCGTGGGCAAATGCCCGAGGAACAGGTTCTCGGCCACGCTCATTTCCGGCACCAGGTGCAGCTCTTGGTGAATCACCGCCACACCGCTGGCGATGCTGTCGGCGGCGCATTTGAAGGCCATGGTCTGCGCGCCGATCTGCACCGTGCCGCTGGATGGAATGTAGGCGCCGCCGAGGATCTTCAGCAGGGTCGACTTGCCTGCGCCGTTCTCGCCCATCAACGCGTGCACCTGCCCGGGGTGGGCGGTGAAGCAAATGCCGTCCAGCGCCTTGACCCCGGGAAAGGTCTTGCCGATGCCGTCAAACCGCAGGGCCGCAGCGGTCATTTCCACAGCCCGATCTTGGTCAGTTCCGCCTGGAAGTTTTCACGGGTGATCAGCGTCACTTCGTCCATGGCCGTGTATTTCGGCGGCTCGGTGCCTTGGGTAACCCACTCGTACATCATCTCAGCGGTTTTGTAGCCTTCAATGTGCGGGCTGGGCAGCATTGAGCCGAAGAAGCCGCTGTTGGCTTTCTTCAATTCGCCGATGGCGTCGGTGCCATTGATGCCGATACCGATCACGTTGGCTGCGGCGAAACCGGCACTTTCGGTGGCACGCACGCCGCCGAGCACGGTGTTGTCGTTCATGCCGCCGATGATCAGGTTCTTCGCCCCACTCGGCAGCTTGACCAGGGCCGAGTTGGTGGCGTCCATGCTGCCAGGTACGTCGAGGGTTTTGAGCGCGGCGGTGAGGATGTGGTCCTTGGGAATCCCGGCTTCCTCCAGGGATTTGATCGAGCCGTCGGTGCGTTTCTTGCCGGTGTCGAGTTCGTTGAAGGTATTGATCACCGCGTAGGTGTCCTTCCAGTCCCAACCACGTTTTTTCGCTTCGGCGGCCATGGCGGCGCCTTGCTTCTGGCCGACTTCAAACGCGGCCATGCCCAGGTACGGCACGTCTTCCATGAAGTTGCCCTTGGCATCGACAAAGCGGTCATCCACGGCCATCACTTTCAAACCGTTGACCTTGGCCTTGGCGACAATCGCAGGGCCCAGGGACACGTCCGGCGGGCAGATCACGAAGCCTTTGGCGCCGTTGGCGGCCAGGCTGTCGATGGCCGAGAGGGTTTTCTCGCCGTCGGGCACCGCGATCTTGATGAGTTTGAAGCCTTTGTCCTGGGCGGCTTTTTCCGCAAACGCCCACTCCGTCTGGAACCAGGGCTCTTCGGCCTGCTTGACCAGAAAGCCGATCTTCACGTCTTCAGCGGATACGATGCTGCTGAGGCTGCTTAACGCAACAGCGGCAGCCAGAACGCGTAGAACCTTTTTCATGAACGACACCTCTTGTTGTTGTTTTTTTAAGTCTTGGGTTTAACCGGCGAAACGATGGCAAGGCTTGCCAGGAACATCGACTTCAATGGCCAATACCGCACCATCAAGGGGGTGATCCAAGGGACTCGCCGCGCTGGTGATGTACAGCGTGGTGAGCTCGGGCCCACCGAACACGCAACTGGTGGGACGGCTGACCGGCAGTTCGATAATGCGATCCACCTCACCTGAAGGCGTCAGACGCAGCAGGCAACTGCCGTCCCAGCGCGCATTCCAGATGTAGCCGTCGGCGTCCATGGCCGAGCCATCCGGCCCGCCGCGTGTGTGCGGCCCGAACCAGGCCTGGGCGGCACCGAGTTGACCGTCAGCCTGGATCGAATGCTGATAGAGCGTGCCGTCCATGCTGTCGCCGAAATGCACCTGGCTGCCCTCCTCGTTCCAGAGCAGGGTGTTGGGAATGCCCAGGCCCGCCAGCAACGGCGTGACCCGCGCATCGGCATCGATGCGAAACAGGCCACCGGAGCGCCGGGTAATCGGCAGGTCTTCGCCCTGCTCGCCGATGTTGTTCTGCATGGTGCCCAACCACAGCCGGCCCTGGGCATCGCAGCGTGCTTCATTGCCGCGGTTGCCCGTTTGCGGGTCGGCTACGCACAGCAGGGTCAAGGCTTCGGTGGCCAGGTCCAGGCGATATACGCCGCTGCTCAAGGTCACCAGCGCATCACCGCTTTGACAGGGGATGAACGCCGAGACGTGCTCAGGCAATTGCCACACCTGCAACTGCCCACCCATCAGACGCAGCGCCTGGCGGGCGGCGATATCCACCCAATACAGGGCCTGGGTCGGTACATCCCAGAACGGCCCTTCGCCCAACCGGGCACGGTGCGGGGTGACTGCGCTCAACGACATGAAGCCTCCTGATCAGTTACAGCGATTCGCGCGATGGCGTGCCATTTACCAGGCGCTGAATACGCAAGGGGTTGGCGTTTTTCAACGCGTCGGGCAGCAGGCTATCAGGGTAGTTCTGGAAGCACACCGGGCGCAGGAAACGGTCGATGGCCAGCGTGCCGACCGAGGTGCCACGGGCGTCGGAAGTCGCCGGGTACGGCCCGCCGTGAACCATGGAATCGCACACCTCCACGCCAGTGGGGTAACCGTTGAGCAGGATGCGCCCGACTTTCTGTTCCAGCAGCGGCGTGAGTTCGGCGAACTGGTGCAGGTCGGTCGGTTCGCCGATGAGCGTGGCGGTCAACTGCCCGTGCAGCCCCTGCAGGGCGGCGCTGAGTTGGGCCTGGTCGGCCACTTCGACGAACACCGTGGTGGGGCCGAACACTTCCTCTTGCAGCACTTCGTCGCCGTCAATCAACAGACGTACATCCGCCTTGAACAGCTGCGGTTGCGCCTGGTTGCCCGATTGCGCGCTGCCCGCCAGATGCTGGATGCCCGGGTGAGAGCGGAGTTTTTCCAGGCCCTTGCCGTAGCTGCCCAGGGTGCCGGCATTCAGCATGGTTTGCGCCGGTTGCTCGCCAATCAATTGCGCGACCTGCTGAGTGAACGCGGTGAACGCAGGCGAAGCGATACCGATCACCAGACCTGGGTTGGTGCAGAACTGGCCGCAGCCTTGCACCACCGAGGCGGTCAGGTCGCGGGCGATGCTCTCGGCGCGGGCGTGCAGCGCCTGGGGCAGCACGATCACCGGGTTGATGCTCGACATTTCGGCAAACACCGGGATCGGTTGCGGGCGCGCCGCGGCCATGTCGCATAGGGCGCGGCCGCCTTTGAGTGAGCCGGTAAAGCCAACCGCCTGGATCGCCGGGTGCTTGACCAGCGCCTCACCGACGCCGCCGCCAAAAATCATGTTGAACACGCCGGCCGGCATCTCGGTGGCCTCGGCGGCACGAATGATCGCATCGGCCACGCGCTCGGCGGTCGCCATGTGGCCGCTGTGGGCCTTGAACACCACCGGGCAACCGGCGGCCAATGCAGCCGCCGTGTCACCGCCGGCGGTGGAGAATGCCAGGGGGAAGTTACTGGCACCAAAGACCGCCACCGGACCGAGGCCGATGCGGTATTGGCGCAGGTCTGGGCGCGGCAACGGCTGGCGCTCTGGCAGGGCCTTGTCGATACGCGCGCCGTAGAAGTCACCGCGGCGCAGCACGGTGGCGAACAAACGCATCTGGCCGCTGGTGCGCCCGCGTTCGCCTTTGATGCGTGCGGCCGGCAATGCGGTTTCGCGGCAGACCAGTTCGACGAAGTCATCGCCCAAGGCGTCCAGCTCATCGGCCACCGCATCCAGAAACTGCGCACGTCGTGCGGCGCTCAAGGCGCGATAGGCCGGGTACGCCTGGGCCGCGGCCTGGGCGGCGGCGTCCACTTCCTGGGCGGTGGCCTGGTAGAAATCCTGGGGCAAGGCTTCGCCGGTGGTGGCGTCGATGCTTTGCAGCTTAGTGCTACCGTTGGCGCTGCGCTGGCCGCCGATGTAGTTGTGGCCGAGGAACGGGGTCATGTTGATCTCCTTAAAGGGGGGTGACTTGGCCGGGTTCAAATGCCGCATCGCTGCTGCCGATACCGTTGATCAACGGCGCGCCGAATTCAGCCTGGCTGATCTCGAACACATCGCCCGGCTGGGTACGTATACCGTCGGCGAATGACAAGGTGGCGGTGCCGAAGAAGTGAATGTGCACATCACCCGGCTTGAGGAACTGGCTGTATTTGAAGTGGTGGTATTCGAGGTTTTCCAGGCTGTGGCACATATTGGCCTCGCCACTGAGGAATTCGTTCTGCCAGATGACCTCGCCGTTGCGCAGGATGCGGCTGGTGCCCGCCAGATGCTCGGGCAGTTCGCCCACGCGCAGCTCCGGGCCGTAACTGCAACTGCGCAGCTTGGAATGGGCCAGGTACAGGTAATTCTTGCGCTCCATCACATGGTCGGAGAACTCGTTGCCCACCGCAAAACCCAGGCGATAGGGCTTACGGTCATGCCCGATCACATAGAGGCCACCGATTTCTGGTTCTTCGCCGGCATCTTCGGCAAACGGCGGCACCGGGAAGGCCTGGCCCGGGCGCACGACGATGCTGCCATCGCCTTTGTAAAACCACTCCGGTTGCACACCGGCCTGGCCGGCGCCTGGTTTGCCGCCCTCCACGCCCCATTTGAAGATGCGCATGGTGTCGGTCATCGCGCTGTCGTCGCCGGCCTGCTGGTGCATCTTGTCGCGGGCCGAGGCACTGCCCAGGTGGGTGAGGCCGGTGCCGCTGATCAGCATGTGGGCCGGGTCGGGGTGGTCCAGCGGGGGCAGGATTTTGTGGTCCGCCAACAAAGCGGTGTAGTCATGGCTGGCGCCCAGGCCGAGGGCTTGCACCTGTTGCTGCAACTTGCCGCCGGCTTCGATGGCGGCCAGCGCCAGTTCACGCACGCTGTGGGCGCCGCGCACTTCGCGTACCTGGTTGCCTTCTACCACGCCGACGCGGCGCTCACCGTTGCTCAACTCGAACTGAACTAAACGCATGCAGGTTCTCCTGGATTTAAGTGCGTGTGGCGCCACGGGCGCTGGCGGCGAATTGGTCGACGGGCAGCACGTGCTTGCGTTCCAACAAGCGGTAGACCACGAGGGTCAGCAGCAACCCGAACACCATCACACCGGATAAGAAATACAAGCCTGAGGCCAGGTTGCCGGTGTACTCCTTGAGCGCACCGATCACGAACGGGCCGATATAGCCGCCGAGGTTGCCCACCGAGTTGATCAAGGCAATACCGGCCGCCGCACTGGCGCCGGCAAAGAAGCGCCCCGGCAGGGTCCAGAACACGGCGGTGCAGGAAAACATTGCAAACGCCGCCAGGCACAGCGCGGCCATTTGCAGCACTGGCACCGTGAGCCAGGCGCTGCAGAACAGGCCGATGGCGCCCAGCACATAGAGCACGGCGAGATGGCCGTAACGGTCGTTCAAACGGTCGGAACTGCGCGGGATGATCAACAGGCCGATGATGCCGAAGATATAGGGCACGGCGGAGATGAAGCCGGTGGTAAGGTCGCTGCCGCCAAACTGCTTGATCAGGGTCGGCAGCCACAGGCCGAGGCCGTAGATGCTCAGGGTCACCGGCAGGTAGAACAGCGCCAGCAACAACACGCGCTTGTCCTTGAGCGCATGCAAGGGGTTGCCATGGCGTGTCTGGCCGTAGGCTTGCAGATCTTTGTGCAGCTCGCCGGTGAGCCAGGCTTTTTCTTCCTCGCTCATCCAGTTGACCTTCTGGGGGCCGTCCGGCAGGTAACGCAGCACCGGCCAGGTCAGCAGGATCGCCGGGGTACCGATCACGATAAACAGCCACTGCCAGCCATGCAGGCCGAGAATGCCGTCCATGCCGAGCAGACCGCCGGACACTGGACCTGTGATCATCATTGCAATCGGTTGGGAGAGGATGAACAGCCCGAGGATCTTGCCGCGATGGCGCACCGGGAACCATTGGGTGATGTAGTACAGCACGCCGGGAAAGAACCCCGCCTCCGCCGCGCCCAGCAGAAAACGCATCACATAGAAGCTGTGCGGCCCTTGCACGAACGCCATGCCGATGGTGATGGCGCCCCAGGTGATCATGATGCGCGCAAACCAGCGCCGCGCGCCGAAGCGGTCGAGCATCAGGTTGCTGGGAATCTCGAACAGGAAATAGCCAATGAAGAACAACCCGGCACCGAGGCCATAGGCGGCGTCGCCGATGCCCACGTCAGCGCCCATGTGCAGCTTGGCGAACCCTACGGCGGAACGGTCCACGTAGGCGATCAGGTACAGCAGGATCAGGAACGGAATCAGTTTCAGCGTGATGCGCCGAATAAGCCGCAGTTCCTGGCTCATGGGGTCGATCTCCGATTGTTGTTTTTATAGAAGCTCGGGGGACGCCTCTGACGAAATCCGCCAGGGCCATACCTCAGTTAAGACCGACTATATAGTATGACTATTTGCAAAACAACACTTCCAAAGCGGCGATTTTGCGCTTATGTTTAAGCACGCATAGAACATATAGTCATACAATAAGAGAATCGATCATGCCTGACAAAAAGCCCGGCCTACGCTCTGCCCAGTGGTTCGGTACTGCCGACAAGAACGGCTTCATGTACCGCAGCTGGATGAAGAACCAAGGCATTGCCGACCATCAGTTCCATGGCAAGCCGATCATCGGCATCTGCAACACCTGGTCGGAGCTGACGCCGTGCAACGCGCACTTCCGTCAGATAGCCGAACACGTCAAGCGTGGCGTGATCGAGGCCGGAGGCTTCCCGGTGGAGTTCCCGGTGTTTTCCAATGGCGAATCCAACCTGCGCCCTACCGCCATGCTCACGCGCAACCTGGCGAGCATGGATGTGGAAGAAGCGATTCGCGGTAATCCGATTGATGGCGTGGTACTGCTCACCGGCTGCGACAAGACCACCCCAGCGCTGCTGATGGGCGCCGCCAGTTGTGATGTGCCGGCCATCGTGGTCACTGGCGGGCCGATGCTCAACGGCAAGCACAAGGGCCAGGACATCGGCTCGGGGACGGTGGTGTGGCAGCTCAGCGAACAGGTCAAGGCCGGCACCATCACCCTGGATGATTTCCTCGCGGCCGAGGGCGGCATGTCGCGCTCGGCGGGCACCTGCAACACCATGGGCACGGCCTCGACCATGGCCTGCATGGCCGAGGCGCTGGGCACGTCCCTGCCCCACAACGCGGCGATTCCGGCGGTGGATGCGCGGCGATATGTGCTGGCGCATATGTCCGGTATGCGTGCGGTCGAGATGGTGCGCGAAGACTTGAAGCTGTCGAAGATCCTCACCAAAGAAGCGTTTGAAAACGCGATTCGCGTAAACGCAGCTATCGGTGGTTCGACCAACGCGGTGATCCACCTGAAAGCCATCGCCGGGCGCATCGGCGTGGAGTTGGACCTGGATGACTGGACCCGCATCGGGCGCGGTATGCCGACCATCGTCGACCTGCAACCCTCGGGGCGCTTCTTGATGGAAGAGTTCTACTACGCCGGCGGCCTGCCCGCGGTGCTGCGTCGCCTGGGTGAGGCCAACCTGATCCCCCACCCGAACGCCTTGACGGTCAACGGCAAGTCCCTGGGCGAGAACACCCAGGATTCGCCGATCTACGGCCAGGACGAAGTGATCCGCACCCTGGACAACCCGATCCGCGCCGACGGCGGCATCTGCGTGCTGCGTGGCAACCTCGCGCCCCTGGGCGCGGTGCTCAAGCCTTCGGCAGCGAGCCCCGAACTGATGCAGCACCGTGGCCGCGCCGTGGTGTTCGAGAACTTCGACATGTACAAGGCACGCATCAACGACCCGGAGCTGGACGTGGATGCCAACTCGATCCTGGTCATGAAAAACTGCGGCCCCAAGGGTTACCCCGGCATGGCCGAAGTCGGCAACATGGGCCTGCCGGCCAAGCTGCTGGCCCAGGGCGTGACGGACATGGTGCGCATTTCCGATGCGCGCATGAGCGGCACCGCCTACGGCACCGTGGTGTTGCACGTGGCCCCGGAAGCCGCTGCCGGCGGGCCGTTGGCAACAGTGAAGGAAGGTGACTGGATCGAACTCGATTGCGCCAATGGCCGCCTGCACCTGGACATTCCAGACGCCGAGCTGGCAGCGCGCATGGCCGACCTGCCCCCAGCACAAAACCTCATCGTCGGCGGCTATCGCCAGCTGTACATCGACCATGTGCTGCAGGCCGACCAAGGCTGTGACTTTGACTTCCTGGTGGGCTGTCGCGGGGCAGAAGTCCCACGGCATTCCCACTAATTGGGATGCTATGATGCGGCGAATCTAAGCCAGAGCCTGCCCGTCGTTATGGATCACCAGCCGCCCAAGCCGCGCAAGAGCCAGCATGCCCAGATCGTTCAGGATCTGGGCATGCACATCGTTTCCGGTCGTTTCAAGCCTGAAGAACGCTTGCCCATGGAAGCTACGCTGTGCGAGGAATACCAGGTCAGCCGCTCGGTATTGCGCGAAGCCACGCGGGTGCTCAGCGCCAAGGGCCTGGTGTATTCCAAGCCACGGGTGGGCGCGGTGGTGCGGCCACGCTTGAAATGGCACCTGCTCGACCCGGACGTGCTGTCCTGGTTGATGCAGTCCACGCCCCACAGCGAGTTCTTCAACACCCTGGCCGGGGTGCGCCGCATCCTCGAACCGGAAATCGCCGCGATGGCCGCGACCACCGCCACCGATGAAGACATCGCCACTATCGAACACGCCTACCAAGGCATGGAAACCGCCAAGACCCACGAGGAGCTGCTACAGGCCGACCTGGACTTCCACCGTGCGATTGCCGACGCCACCCGCAACGACCTGCTCGCCTATATGTGCAACATGCTCTCGCTGCCGTTGCGCGAGTCGATCAACATCACCAACCGCCGTCCGGATATCCAGGGCCTGAGTCTGCCTCGGCACAAAGCGATCCTCACGGCGATCCAGAACCGCGATGCCCTGGGTGCGCGGCATGCGTCGCTGGTGCAACTGGATGACACGCGGGTCGCGCTGGACACGGTGATGAATGTGTTGACGCCGTTGTAACCCCGCGTCATTCCTGACTGTTAACTTTCGCCCAGCTCACGATGCGAAGCGAGCCGCTCGTGCTCTTGCTCTGCTTTTGATCTTGATCTTAGGCGCCCCCCCAAATCACTGGCGGATTACGGGCACACCGAGCCTAGGCGAGGTGCCGAGTGGTGGGGCAAGAGCCCTTTTGGTTACTTTTGGCTGGGCCGGCATTCCGGGCTCTTTTCCAAAAGTGACCCGCTGTAAAAGCGGAACCCTGAGCAGCCGTTACCGCAGGAATGGATATGTACTCGGTCTGACACCCTGTGTCGGCTGGCAGGCCGCCATCGCAGGCAAGCCAGCTCCCACAGTTGGATTGCGGGGCGTCAGGTAGAAATGCGTCGGCTGGCAGGCCGTCTTCGCAGGCAAGCCAGCTCCCACAGTTGGAACGCGGGGCGTCAGGTAGATAGGCGCCGTGGCGGGAGCAAGCTCCCTCGCCACAGGCCCTGCGTGGTACCGCAGCTGTTCATCACAGGGTGTAGGCGATGCCCACCTGCACAGTTCGCGGTGCACCGGGGTAAGCGTAGATATTGCCGAACGCGCCCTCTTCATATTCACGGTTGAACAGGTTCTTCACATCGAGGTTCAAGCGCACACGCTCATTGACCTTGTAGTAACCGAGCAGGTCGACCACGGTATAGGCGTCCATGGAGAATGCCGTATTGGCGGTCTGGCCGGCGCGCTGGTCGACGTACTTGCCGCCGGCGCCCAGGCCCAGGCCTTTGAGCGCGCCGTCCTGGAACTCGTAGACGTTGAGCAGGCTGAAGCTGTTGCGCGGGATGTTCATCAAGCGAGTGCCGGAGCGCAGAGTGTTATCACGGGTGACTTCTGCATCTACATAGGCGTAACCGCCGATCACGCGCCATTCGGGCGTGAGGTTGCCCGCCACATTGAGATCGAAGCCCCGACTGCGCACCTGGCCGGCCGCAACACTGAAGGTATTGTCCACGGGGTCGGTGGTCAGCACGTTCTTCTTCTCGATCTGATAGATCGCCGCATCCACGCTCAACTGCCGGTCCAGCGCCTCCCACTTGATGCCCATCTCATAGGACTTGCCTTTCTCCGGCGCAAAACCACCACCTTCGCGGCTGGCGCCAGTGTTGGGTTTGAACGAACGTGCGGCGTCAGCATAGACCGCGACGGTGTCGGTGAGGTCGTAGATCACACCCACGCGCGGGGTGACGGCGTTGTCGGCGGCCTGCCAGCTTTTACCTACATAGTTCTGGTAGTCATGCTCGAAACGCTCGAAGCGGGCACCGGCCAGTACTTTCAGCCGTTCAGTGAGGGCGACCTGGTCCTGTACGAAAGCGGCGTAGGTCTTGAGGTTTTCCTTATCGTGGGTCGGCGTTCGGGTCAGCGCCGGGCGGGTTTGACCGTACACCGGATCAAAGATATCGATTGGGTAGGTGCCCGCCGCGGCGCTGGAACGCTGGATAATCGACTTGTAGTCGTAGTCCTCGTACTCGATACCGGTAAGCAAGGTGTGATCGAACCCGCCGGTGGAGAAGTGCCCGGTCAGGTTGAGCTGATAGTCCTTGTCGGTCCATTCCAGCTTGCGGTAGTTGAAGTTGCGTTGCAGGGTCCGGCCATCGGCGCCCAGGCTACCCGGCCCATTGGCCTCAATGGCGTTGCCCTTCAGGCTGCCGTCCAACCATTGAAAACCGCCGCCCAGGGTCCAGTTGTCGTTAAGCACGTGCTCGAAACGCAACTGCGCCATGTTGTTGTCGTTGTGCAGCTTGCCGGCATCCTTGTCGCCCCAGAACGTATCGCGCGAGGGGGTGCCACGCTGGTTGGGGAAACGCGTCAGGCCGCGGTCCAGCGGGTGGTTGTTGCGCATGAAATCGCCTTCGAAGGTCACCTTGGTGTCATCGGTGGCCTGCCAGGTGATCACCGGCATCACGCCGTAGCGTTCCGTCTCGACGTGATCTCGGAAGGTGTCGCCGCCCTCGCCCACCACGTTCAGGCGATAGGCCAGGCGGCCTTCCTCGTCCAGCGGGCCGGAGGCATCCAGGGTGCCGCGCTTCATGCCCTGGTCATTGAGCTGGCTGCCCAGGGTGACGGTGCGTTCAGCCAGCGGCTGCTTGGACACCACGTTGAAGGTACCGCCTGGGTCGCCACGGCCGTAGAGCATGGTCGCAGGGCCGCGCAGCACTTCAAGACGCTCGATGGTGTTGGCGTCCGGCATGTTCGGGTAACCGCGGTTGATCGGGAAACCGTTGCGGTAGAACTCACCGGTGGTGAAGCCGCGCACGGTAAAGGTGGTCAGGCCCTGGCCGCCGAAATTGTTGGCGCGGCCCACGCTGCCCGCGTAATCGAGGGCATCCTGCAGGCGCGTTGCACCGAGGTCTTCGACCACGTCCTTGGACACTACGCTGATGGACTGTGGAGTTTCATGAATGGCGGTGTCGGTGCGCGTCGCACTGGCTGAACGTGTGGCGTGGTAGCCCTGCACGGGGCCTTGGGCCGACTCAAGGTCCGCGGTGGCGGTGACATTGGTCGCTTGCAGCTCGATACTGGCGTTCTCGGCAGGTGCCTGCTCTGCCCACGCGAAGGGGGAAAACGCCTGGAGCACACAGATGGAAATCAGGGTACGACGCATGGGTGTAGAACCTAGTGAATGAGCCAGATGGGACGGCAAACCTGCCAAGAATTCGCGGCGCATCATATATCAGCGGATTCTCGTTTGACATCGATTCTCATTTGTTATTTTTCACCGCGTAGGTCGCGAAAAGCGACAGGCGAAAAAAAGCCACTCAATCGAGTGGCTCATGCACGCGCAGGCGTACCTCAGCGATAGCGTTCCAGCCAATGCGCGTAAGGCGCCGGCAAGGTCCAGGAGGACTTGTCCACGCCCAGCTCCTTGGCAGCAAAGTAGGCCCAATGCGGGTCGGCCAGATGCGCACGCCCTACCGAAACCAGGTCCAGGTGCCCGGCCTGCAAAGCGCCTTGGGCCAGTTGCGGCGTGCCGAAGCCCCAGGCCGAGGTCACCGGAATACCGGCTTCACGGCGTACACGCTCGGCAATCGGGCCCATGAAGGCCGGGCCCCATGGGATGTTGGTGTCAGGAATGGTAAAGCCGACGCTGACGCTCAACAGGTCCAGGCCCCCGTCCTTGAAACGGCGCGCCAGTTCAATGGACTCGGTGAGGGTCTGCTCATCACGACCGTCGTATTCGATCACGCCGAACCGGGCGGTGAGCGGCAGGTTTTCCGGCCAGACTTCACGCACCGCAGCCAGGGTTTCGAGGAGGAAGCGGCTGCGGTTGTCGAAGCTGCCACCGTAGGCATCGGTACGCTGGTTGGAATGCTCGGAGAAAAAGCTCTGGCCCAGGTAACCGTGGGCGAAGTGCAGTTCGATCCATTCAAAACCGGCATCGCGGGCGCGACGGGCCGCGTCGACGAAGTCCTGCTGCACACGGGCGATGTCTTCCAGGGTCATGGCACGCGGTACGTTGGGCAGGTTGGCACCGAACGCAATGGCCGACGGCGCGATGGTTTCCCAGCTACGGGCATCAGAGGCCGGGATGTGGTCATCACCTTCCCAGGGGCGATTGGCACTGGCTTTGCGACCGGCGTGGGCGATCTGGATGCCCGGCACCGAACCTGCGGCCTTGATGGCTTTGACCATGGGCACGAATGCCTGGGCGTGGGCGTCGCTCCAGATCCCAGCGCAGCCTGGGGTGATGCGTCCTTCAGGGGCGACCGCGGTGGCCTCGACCACCAGCAGGCCGGCACCGCCACGGGCCATGCCGGCCAGGTGGACGTGGTGCCAGTCGTTGACCATGCCGTCTTCGGCCATGTATTGGCACATCGGGGGGATAGCAATGCGATTGCGCAAGGTCACATCTTTGAGTTTGAACGGTTCGAACAAAGCCGACATTGAGAACTCCAGGAAGGGGTGGGTGATTCGATAGTTCGATGGTAATCGAACTATGGTATTGAACGCTACCCCCCTGTTATGATCCGCCCCATGCGAGCCTTCAAACACCCTACCCCCCAAGAATTGACGCTTGAGCGTGTGCTGTACGCCTTGAGCGACCCCGTGCGCCTGGACATCGTGCGCTACCTGGCCAACGTGCCAGAGGCCACCTGTGGCGAACTCGACGGGGGGCGGCCCAAATCCAGCATGTCCCATCACTTCCGGGTATTGCGCGATGCCGGCCTGGTGCACACGCGCAATGTGGGCACCACCCATATGAACTCGTTGCGCCGTGACGAGCTGGAAAGCCGCTTCCCTGGGTTGCTGGCGAGCGTTCTGTCACAGCACTAGACGGCACGCGTCAGGACAAGACCGCCTGTAGCAATGCGCCGTCCAGGTGCACACAGTCCTTGCCATTGCGCTTGGCGCCGTACAGGTTCTTGTCCGCCATCTTGAGTACGGCCGACAACTCGTCGCCTGGCGAAAAACGCGCCATCCCCGCACTGCAGGTGTAATGGTGGGGCGCAGGCACGCTGCTGCGGATCGCCTGCAACAAGTCCAGGGCATAATCACAGGCCACCTCCACATCGTCGCCCTGCAATAACACGCCGAACTCTTCCCCGCCGATTCGTCCGAAGCTGTGGCTGCCCTTGGCGTTTTTCAGGCACAGCGCCATGGCGCGCAGAATCTTGTCCCCCACGTCGTGGCCATACAGGTCGTTTTTTTCCTTGAAACTGTCGATATCCAACATGATGAAGTAGCCGCCCCGCTCCCCACCGAGCAACTTCTCAAAGCTCTGCATAAAGGCGCGCCGGTTGAGGATGGACGTCAGGTAGTCGGTCTCGGCCAAGGCGCGAAACTCGCTTTCCACCAGCAATACCGAACGCAGGTTCTTCAAGTAGGAATAACTCAAGATAAACCCGATGGACACCGACGCCGCGCAGAACAGCAGCAAATACACCTCGGTGCCGGCGTATATATCCGCCTGCATGGGCGGCCACAGGATCAGCCAGATCAATAGCGCATCGGCCAGATAATCCTGGACACTGATAAACAAGATCGCACTGCCCACCACCAGGGTCACCGCCAACGGCAAGCCATAGATACGCAACTCTGCGTGCATATGAATCAGATAAGCGAAGCCGACGGACAACAACACCATATAGGTGACTCCCAGCACTCGCCAGAGCAGAAAGTTCGTGGTGGTGGCATGTACCCGGCAAACAATCAGCAGGCCCACCGTGACGGCCAACATATAAAAATCCAACTTCAGGGCCGCAGGAATCAGGAGCATGCCGACCCAGGCAATAATCCCGACCCATTCGGCTTGGGTCACCGCAGGTGACAACAAACTGCGCATTCTGGGCCGCAACTTCAAGTTAGCAGGCATCCTTACGCTCCCATCTCAATAGCATGCAGGCCCATCGCAAATGAAAAGGCCATGAACCGCTTTACCAGGCTGGCAAAGGGTGGCAGAACTTCCAGCCGGGTTTTGGAGTGGGCTTTGAAATAACCCTTTTCGACCCCCTCCTGCACCATACGGATAATGTGGGTCTTGGACACGGAAAGTTGCTTGGCCAAGGCCAGGTAGGAAGACGACCGGAAGGTGGCGCGGTCGTTCTCAGGGGCAAAGGCATCGTTGTAGATCGCCAGCATCAACAGATGGCCGGCATCGCGTTTCACCAGCCAATAACATTCGGGCAGCAAGACATCCACCGTCAACTCGGCCGCGAGAATCATGGCAAAACCTTTGAAATAGAGCGCCAGGAACTCACGGTCATCCAAGTCACGCATCTGCCGGAACACTTCCCGTTCGGGGTAGAGCAGCGCCAACGACTCCGTGAGGGCGGTGAGCATCAACCGCGCTTCGCGGCAGGCTTCATCCGAGGGTGCATACACCCTGAAGCGACTGTCTTCGGGGTGCGGCGCAACCTCCATGAAACCCAGGGCCCGGAATAGCAAAAAAATCGATTCCAGGCTGTTTTTCGAACAATATTTGCGCGTTACGCACAAGGCTTTAACTTCTGCCAACAACGGAAGCGGTGTGGAAAAGTATTGGCTCAATAATGCAAACGACACCATCAAGCGGCTGTATTTAAGGGCACTCTTGTAGAAAAACGGTCGTTTTGAATAGGGCACGAGCAGCACGTGGTAATGCGCTCTCATGCACGATTCAAAATCCTTATGACGTTCGAGCGCTTGCGCGGTATTACACATAGCCAACTTCAACGAACTGACACGCATGAAAGAGCCCTGATCATCCAACTTGATGCCACTGATCTCAGCTACGAAATCCCTGCAGCCCGGCCCCAAAACAAATCACTTCAAAATTCCTGCCATTAATGGCTTTTTGCCTCGAACGCAATGTACAGCGATTGCCGGACAAGACGTCATCAGTACCAAAGTTGTTCCACCGTCAAATGCCCCGTAGCACACACTTACGCGCAACCTTTGGTTACATTCTCTCCGCCTGGCGGTTAGAGGACTAATCGATTCAGCACACTGCGAACCTTCCTTCCTCGACGGCGTCGTAACAGGGGATTGTTGCCAACCGCCCGCCGCGAGGTTCTCGTTTGAAAGCTGCCCTTCTGAAGAAATACCGCCTGATCATCAAGACCATGGGCTATGTGGGCTGGGCGTTGTTCTGGCTGTTGTTGTGGGATGTGGCGGTGACGGTGGATTTCATGCTGTTTCTCACCGCCAAGATCAATTTGCCGCTGATGCCCCTGACCTTGCTCGGCTCGGCACTGGTGGTGCTGATCAGTTTTCGCAACAGCAGCGCCTATAACCGCTGGTGGGAAGCACGCACGCTGTGGGGTGCGATGGTCAACAACTCGCGCAGTTTTGCCCGGCAAGTGTTGACCCTGCTCGATGACGCCCCCGGTGAGGTGAACCCGGTGAAGTCGACGCTGTTGCGCCGTCACGTGGCTTACGTCAACTGCCTGGCTGCGCACCTCAAGGGCCAGCCGTGCCCGGAGGAAGTGCGAGCCTTTATCCCCGCCGAAGAATTTGCGCGCAACGGCGCCACCAATAACTTCGCCAATGACATCCTCACCGGCTCAGCCTCGTTGCTGGCGCGCGAATACCAGGCCGGGCGCCTGGACAGCATCCGCCTGGCGCGGTTGGAGTCGACCCTGGTGGACCTCTCCAACGCCCAGGGCGGCATGGAGCGGATTGCCAACACGCCACTGCCCTACCCTTACGTGTACTTCCCGCGGCTATTCATTTCGCTGTTCTGCCTGATCGTACCGGTGGGCCTGGTGGAATCCCTCGGTTGGTTCACGCCGCTGGCTTCCACAGTCGTGGGCTTCATGCTGCTGGCCATCGAACGCATCGGCACCGACCTGCAAAGCCCGTTCAATTCCAGCGAACACCAGATCCAGATGGAAAGCATCTGCGAAACCATCGAGAAGAACCTGCAGTCGATGCGCCGCGATGCCCTGGTCGGTGACCCGATCGCCTGATTCCCCCTGCTCAAGTGCCAACTCCCTCGGCCGATATACCGAGGGTACGCATGGCCTCGCCTCTCACAAAAACGCCTGCGACACGCAGCACTAATTTTTCTCCCCTTGCCAAAACTATAAATACCCGCGGGTGAAGTCATGAATATCAAGCAGAAGCTGACATGGGCGTTTGCGGCCATCGCGTGCGTGCCGGTCATCCTGGTCGCCATTATCGTGGTGCTGAATCTGCGCGAGGGTGCGCTGGCCAACTTCCTCGACAGCAGCGGCCGCGAGATCCGCCAGATCGACAATGGCATGCAGCAGTTTTTCGACGGCATCAGCCAGAATGTCGACTTCGTCGCCAAGGACCCGCGCGTGATCGCGGCCAAGAACCTCAAAAGCTATGCCGGCGCCGATGCCGCGCAAATCCCGCTTACGCCGACCAACACAGAGCTGCTGGCGATTTTCGATCAGTTCGCCAAAAGCCACCCCAGCACCGCCTACCTGTCCCTGGGACTGAGCGATGGCGGCTACGCCAGTTGGCCAGACGACGCCAAACTGACGCAATACGACCCGCGCACCCGCCCCTGGTACCAGGCCGCCATCGCAGCGCCAGGCAAGACCGTGCGCACAGGCGCCTACTACTGGGCCCCGGACGATGTGGTGCTGATCGGCACCGTGCGCACCGTGGCAGATGCCACGGGCAATGTGCTTGGGGTGGTTGGCCTGGACGTGTCGCTCAAGCAACTGACCGAGTTGGTGCGCACCATCAAGCTGGGCGACAGCGGCTACCTGATGCTGGTGGAAGCCGACGGCAACGTGCTGGTGGACCCCAGCGATGCCACGCACAATTTCAAGCCCCTGGCGGGCCTGGGCGCGAACTACGCCGAACTGGCCAAGCACGGCGATGGCGTGACCGAGGTGAGCATCGACGGCGTGGCCTACATGGCTAACGTGGTCAGTTCCAAAGACCTGGGCTGGCGCTTTATCGGCCTGATCAAGCGCGACGAAGTGATGGCCGGCGCCACCCGCCTGACGTGGTTGATCGCGGCGATTGCCGCCGTATTGGCCGTGGTGTTCGCGATAGTAGGCGCTAGTTTCGCCCGTGTGATCGTGCGTCCCATTCGCGGTGTGGCCGACGGCCTGCAGGAAATCGCCGAAGGTGAAGGCGACCTCACGCGCCAGCTCAAAGTGCAAGGCAAGGACGAAACCGCCAGCCTGGCCGGCTGGTTCAACCAGTTCCTGAGCATGATCGCGCAATTGGTGCAGCGCATCGGCAACGCCTCCTCAGACCTGCAAACCGCCGCCGCCGACACCAGCGCCGTGGCCAACAATATGAACCAGGCCGCCGGCCGCCAGCGCGAAGCCGTGGAACTGGTTAGCACTGCGTTCAACGAGATGGTTGCCACCGCCAACGAAGTCGCGCGTTCATGCAGCGCCGCCGCCACGAGTGCCGATGAGGGCTATCGCGACGTGCACACCGGCCAGCAGCACATCGGCGAAGCCACCGGCAGCGTGCTCAAGCTCAGCGAAGACCTGCAAAAATCCACACAGACCATGCAGTTGCTCGAGCAAGACAGCCAGAACATCAACACCATCCTCGATACCATCCGTTCGATAGCCGAACAGACCAACCTGCTGGCGCTCAACGCCGCGATCGAAGCTGCCCGCGCTGGCGACCAGGGCCGCGGCTTTGCGGTGGTCGCCGATGAAGTGCGTGCACTGGCGCGTCGCACCGCCGACTCCACCGGCGAAATCGACAGCCTGCTGGGCAACCTCGCCCGCCGCACCCAGGAAGTCACCCAGCAGATGCAAGGCAGCTTGCTGGTGTCCAACACCAGCGTGGAGCGCATCCAGCAGGCCCGTGACAGCTTTGACAAGATCCGCGGCTCGGTGGATTCGATTCGCGACCAGAACACTCAGATCGCCACCGCCGCCGAAGAGCAGCACCAGGTGGCCGAAGAGATCAACCGGCATATCGCGCAGATCCACGCTGACGCGCAGTTGGTGGAAGGCTTTGCGCATTCGGCGCAGACCGGTTCAGGGCGGCTGACGGATATTTCCGGCCAGCTCAATGGGCTGGTGGGGCGCTTCAAGTTCTGATGCCCGCCCAATAAAGGCAGCGCTGTACCGTGGCGAGGGAGCTTGCTCCCGCTGGAGTGCGTAGCAGTCCCAGTCTTTTAAAATAGGAGCGGGGCCGCTTCGCGCCCCAGCGGGAGCAAGCTCCCTCGCCACAGGGTACGCGTCGCCGGGTCCATCTATGCCGCCTCAGAGGCGGCCCTGCCCATCATCGCAGTACCTGCAACAGTCTATTGCAGGACTCAAATGTACTAACTGGTTACTTATCTTGCTAAAATCGCGTCTTTGCCCTCTCTCACTCGAGTCCATTCGACATGAAACGAGCATCGCGCGCCGCTGGCGTCTCTAGATTCTTACTCCTGGGCCTGGGCGTCGTCATCGCCCTGCTCGGCCTTGCGCTGGCCGTCGGCGGCGCCAAACTGGTCAGCCTGGGAGGCTCCTGGTACTTCCTGCTCGGCGGCGTGGCCATGGCCATTTCCGGGCTGTTGATTGCCCGCTGCAAGCCTGCCGGCGCCTGGTTGTTCGCCGCGTTTCTAGTGGCTACTGCCGTGTGGGCGGTGGCCGACGTGGGCCTGGAATACTGGCCGCTGTTCTCGCGACTGTTCATGTTTGCGGTGATTGGCGTGGTTGTGGCGCTGGTGTATCCATTGCTGGCCGGCAAACCGGCGCGGGGTGCCTATGGCGTCGCCGCCGTGTTGGCGCTGGGCGTGGCGGTGGCGGCGGGCAATATGTTTGTCGCGCACCCAAGCGTTGCGCCCACCGGTGCAGGCCCGGGCATGACCCCGGTGGCGGCGGCCGATGCGCAGAAAGATTGGGCCCACTACGGTAATACCGAAGGTGGCAGCCGTTTCGCCGCGCTGGACCAGATCAACCGCGACAACATCGACAAGCTCAAAGTCGCCTGGACCTACCACACCGGCGACGTGGCCATCAGCGACGGCAACGGTGCCGAAGACCAGCTGACGCCCCTGCAGGTCGGCAACAAAGTGTTTATCTGCACCCCGCACAACAACCTGATCGCGTTGGATGCCGACACCGGCAAAGAACTGTGGAAGAACGAAGTCAACGCCAAGTCGGCAGTGTGGCAGCGTTGCCGGGGCATGGCGTATTTCGACGCCAGCGCACCGATTGCCCAGCCGACCCAGCCCAACAGCTCGCCGATCCTGACCGCCAGCGTGCCTGTCGGTGCGCAGTGCCAGCGTCGCCTGCTGACCAACACCATTGATGCACGCCTGATCGCCGTAGACGCCGACACCGGCAAGTTCTGCGAAGACTTTGGCACCCATGGTCAGGTGGACCTCAAGGCCGGTCTGGGCAATGTGCCGGACAGCTACTATCAACTGTCCTCGGCGCCGCTGATGGCCGGCACCACCGTGGTGGTCGGCGGTCGCGTGGCAGACAACGTGCAGACCGATATGCCCGGTGGCGTGATCCGTGGCTTTGACGTGATCACGGGTCAAATGCGCTGGGCGTTCGACCCAGGCAACCCTGAAGACAAGCAGGCCCCGACGGGCGACGCCACCTACGTGCGCAGCACCCCGAACAGTTGGGCGCCGATGTCTTACGACCCACTGATGAACACGGTCTTCCTGCCGATGGGCAGCTCGTCCACCGATATCTACGGTGTGGAGCGCACCCAGCTCAACCACAAATACGGTGCTTCGGTGCTGGCACTCGACGCCTCCACCGGTGCCGAGAAGTGGGTGTACCAGACGGTCCACAACGACCTCTGGGACTTCGACCTGCCGATGCAGCCCAGCCTGATCGACTTCACCCCGCCAGGCAGCGACAAGGCTGTACCCGCCGTAGTCATCGGCACCAAGGCCGGGCAGATCTATGTGCTCGACCGCGCCACGGGCAAGCCGCTGACGGACGTGCAGGAAGTTCCGGTCAAAGCCGCGAACATTCCCAACGAGCCGTATTCCCTGACCCAGCCGAAATCCGTGGGCATGCCGCAGATCGGCGCGCAAACCCTGACCGAGTCGGACATGTGGGGCGCGACGCCGTATGACCAGTTGCTGTGCCGCATCGACTTCAAGGGCATGCGCTACGACGGCCTGTACACCGCGCCGGGCACCGATAAATCCCTGAGCTTCCCGGGTTCCCTGGGCGGCATGAACTGGGGCAGCATTTCCACCGACCCGGTGCACGGTTTTATCTTCGTCAACGACATGCGCCTGGGCCTGTGGATCCAGATGATACCGTCGCAGAACAAGGCCCAGGCCTCTTCCGGTGGTGAAGCGCTGAACACCGGCATGGGCGCCGTGCCGCTCAAGGGTACGCCGTATGCGGTGAACAAAAACCGCTTCCTGTCGGTGGCCGGCATTCCGTGCCAGGCGCCGCCGTTCGGTACCTTGACCGCCATCGACATGAAGACGCAAAAGGTCGCCTGGCAAGTACCGGTGGGCACCGTTGAAGACACCGGCCCCCTGGGTATCCGCATGCACCTGCCGATCAAGGTGGGCCTGCCGACCCTGGGCGGTACGCTGTCCACCCAAGGCGGCCTGATCTTTATTGCCGGCACCCAGGACTTCTACCTGCGCGCCTTCAACAGCGGCAATGGCGATGAAATCTGGAAAGCCCGCCTGCCCGTCGGCAGCCAGGGTGGGCCGATGACCTACGTGTCGCCGAAAACCGGCAAGCAATACATCGTTGTCACCGCCGGCGGCGCACGCCAGTCCACCGACCGTGGCGACTACGTGATCGCCTACGCCCTGCCGTAACCGCGCTCTGTTCGCGCGGTGCTCCGGCACCGCGCTTTGTGTTTGGAAAGATCCCCCATGACCCCTACTCCTCATACCGCCTGGCGCCTGGCGCTGGGCCTGGCCTTTGCGGCCGCCCTGCCCGTTCAAGCCGACGACACCACCCTGACCGGCGACTGGGGCGGCCTGCGCCGCGAACTCGACGCGCAAGGTGTGCGCTTTACCGGTGACTACAGCGGCGAGACCGCCTACAACGCCCACGGCGGCCAGCATCGTTCGGCGCGCTACTCGCAAAACGTCAAGCTCGGCGTGCAGTTCGACCTGGGCAAGCTCTACGGTTTTACCAACGGCGACCGCATCCAGCTGACCATCAACGACCGACGCGGCAACAGCGCCTCCGAGGACCTGGTGGGCAACCGCCTGCCGATCCAGGAAAACTACGGTGGCCTCTACACGCGCCTCACCGAACTGAGCTACGAGCGCACGCTGTTCACCCCGGCGCTGAACCTCAAGCTGGGCTATATGGCCATGGGCAATGACCTCGGCGGTCTGGACAGCGGCATCCTGTGCAACTTCATGAACGCCGGCTTCTGCGGGCATCCGCTGAACATGTCCGGCGGCAGTGGCTGGGCCAACTACCCGAATGCGCACCTCGGTGCCCGGTTGAAGTACGACTTTTCGCCCAACTGGCAGCTGCGCGTGGCGGCGTTCAATGTCGACCCGTCCAGCAACGGCAACTCCAGCCGTGCCTGGCACCTGGGACCCAAGCACACCACCGGCACCGTGGTGCCCATCGAGCTTATCTACAAGCATGCGGGCGCACTGCCCGGGGAATACAAGCTCGGGTATTACTACGACAGTTCCGATGTAAAACGCATTGGCAGCAACAAGGACGTCAGCGGACGCGGCGGTCACTACCTCTTGATCGACCAGGCTGTGTGGGCCTCACAATCATCCCAAGGCCGTAGCCTGCACGCCTTCGGCCAGTACTCTGCCGCCAGCCAAGCGGCCTCGCCGTTCACCAAGTGGTATGGCGCAGGCGTGGTGCTGTACAAACCGTTCGAAGGTCGCCCGCGCGATACCGTCGCCCTGGGCTACGGCCGTGCGGTGCCGAACCCGCGCAGCCGTGATGTGCAAGAGTTGACTGCGTTCAACGCCGGGACGGCCTATCCCGACCTGGACACGGCCGAACAGCTGATCGAGCTCAGTTATGGCTACCAGGCCACGCCTTGGCTGACCTTGCGCCCGGATGTGCAATACATCATCGAGCCGGGAGCTTTTTCCGGGGAGAGCATCGACAATGCGCTGGTGCTGGGCTTGCAGGTCAAAGCGGTGTTCTAGTTCGTGCCCTGCTGATACTGACGCGGCGTACAGCCAAATTCGCGGCGAAACACCGTATGCAGGTACTGCGCAGAGGTGAAGCCACAGCGTGCAGCAATGTCGGCAATCGCAAGGCTGTGGTTTTCCAGGCCTTTGGCGGCAGCGACAAGTTTGAAGCGCAGAATCTCATCATGCACGCTGCAGCCGCGGGCCTTGCGAAAATGCGCTTCCAGGGACGAGCGGGAAACACCGACATAAGCCGCGACCTGATCGGTCTTGATGCCCTGGCAGGCGTACTGGCGGATAAACAACAAGGCCTGCATCACGTAAGGATTGCCCAGGGGTTGATGCAGGCTGGAGGCCTGCACGTTGATGGCGTCCGGCGGCACCAGCACCTGCGTGCCCGTGCAGGGTTTGCCGTGCAGCATCTGATGCAACAGCGCCGCAGCGGTGCGGCCCATGGTCTCGGTGCCCTGGATCACCGAACTGAGCGGCACCCGCGTGAGGGTACGGGTCAGCGGGTCGTTATCGATGCCGATCAACGCCACCTCCTCCGGCACCGCAATACCCGCCGTCAGGCAGGCTTGCAGCAATTGCCGAGCGCGGGCATCGGTCACCGCGATGATGCCGATAGGCTTGGGCAAACTGTGCAGCCAGGCAATCTGCTGCTCCACCGCGCTGTCCCACAACGGCGCACTGGTGCCCAGGCCGCGATACACCTCTACCTGCAAGCCATCGCGCTGCATCAAGCGGCGAAAAGCTTTCTCACGCTCCTGGGCCCACCGATTGGCCTGGGCTTCGGGCAGGCTGAAACAGGCAAACCGCGTCAACCCCGCCTCCACCAGATGCTCGTAGGCCAGCTTCATCAGGGCATGGTTATCGGTGGCCACATAAGGAATGCCCTTGGGGTACTTGCTGACATCCTCATAAGAGCCACCCACCGCCACCACTGGAAGCCGACTGCCGGCCAGCGCCTCGCCAATCAGCGGGTCATCGAAGTCGGCAATGATGCCGTCCCCCTGCCAACGCTCGATACCGCGCAGGCGGCAGAGGAAGTCTTCTTCCAGGAACAGGTCCCAGGATGCGCGGGTGCTGCTCAGGTAATTGCCAATGCCGGCGATGATGCCGCGGTCGTAGATTTTGCTGCCGTTGAACAGCAAGGCGATGCGGTGAACGGGCGGTAGGGTTTTCATTGTTTTTGTCCTTAGGCCGGTAGGGACAGACTAACCCTCACCACTCAAAATCGCACTACACCTTGGTGATTTTCATAATCAGCCGCCCAGGTGCCATTGCTAGTATCCAGACACCGCCCAGAACAATAAGGAAAACCCCATGCCGTACTTCCCCGGTGTCGAGAAGGTGCGCTTCGAAGGCCCTGCCAGCACCTCTGCCCTCGCGTTTCGTCACTACGACGCCAACAAACTGATCCTCGGCAAACCCATGCGGGAGCACCTGCGCATGGCAGCCTGTTATTGGCATACCTTTGTGTGGCCGGGGGCGGATATGTTTGGGATGGGGACGTTCAAGCGCCCGTGGCAGCGCAGTGGCGATCCGATGGAGGTGGCCATCGGCAAGGCCGAGGCGGCGTTTGAGTTTTTTTCCAAGCTGGGCATCGACTACTACAGCTTTCACGACACCGATGTGGCGCCCGAAGGCAGCTCGCTCAAGGAGTACCGCAACCACTTCGCGCAGATGGTCGACCACTTGGAGCGCCATCAGGAACAGACCGGCATCAAGCTGCTGTGGGGCACTGCCAATTGCTTCAGCAACCCGCGTTTTGCCGCCGGGGCCGCGAGCAATCCAGACCCAGAGGTGTTCGCCTTCGCCGCCGCCCAGGTGTTCAGTGCAATGAATGCCACGCTGCGGCTCAAGGGCGCCAACTATGTGTTGTGGGGTGGTCGTGAGGGTTATGAAACCTTGCTCAACACCGACCTCAAGCGCGAGCGCGAACAGCTCGGGCGTTTTATGCGCATGGTGGTGGAGCACAAGCACAAGATCGGCTTTACGGGTGACCTGTTGATCGAGCCCAAGCCCCAGGAGCCGACCAAGCACCAATACGATTACGACAGCGCCACCGTGTTCGGCTTCCTGCATGAGTACGGCCTGGAACACGAAATCAAAGTGAACATCGAGGCCAACCACGCGACGCTGGCCGGGCACAGTTTTCATCATGAGATCGCCACCGCCGTGTCGTTGGGGATCTTCGGCAGCATCGACGCCAACCGCGGCGACCCGCAGAACGGTTGGGACACCGACCAGTTCCCCAATAGCGTGGAGGAAATGACCCTGGCCACCTATGAAATTCTCAAGGCGGGCGGGTTCAAGAACGGCGGCTATAACTTCGATTCCAAGGTGCGCCGCCAGAGCCTCGACGAGGTGGACCTGTTCCATGGGCATGTCGCCGCCATGGATGTGCTGGCCCTGGCGTTGGAGCGTGCGGCGGCGATGGTGCAGGACGACCGCTTGCAGCAGTTCAAGGACCAGCGCTATGCCGGCTGGAGCCAACCATTGGGCCAGGCGGTGTTGGCCGGTGAGTTCAGCCTGGAGTCATTGGCTGAACATGCCTTTGCCAACGCGCTGGACCCACAGGCGGTGAGTGGACGCCAGGAGATGCTTGAAGGCGTTGTGAATCGGTTTATCTATCGGTGACATTTGCACGACAAATCTCTGCACAGAGCGTCGAGTGACGCTCTACAGTTCAACCCGCACCACGCTGTGTCTTTCCAACAACAATAAAAGGACGCACCACCATGAAGTCATTCAAACCTGCCCTGCTCGCCGCAGCCCTGGCACTGCTCGCCCTGCCGGTGATGGCCGACCCTGCGCACCCCAAAATCGGTTTTTCCATCGACGACCTGCGCCTGGAGCGCTGGTCTCGTGACCGTGATTACTTTGTTGCCGCCGCGCAAAAGCTCGATGCCAAGGTGTTCGTGCAGTCTGCCGATGCCAACGAGCAGAAGCAGATTGCCCAGATCGAAAACCTGATCTCCCGGGGCGTCGATGTGATCGTGATCGTGCCGTTCAACGCCACGGTGCTGACCAACGCAGTGGCTGAAGCCAAGAAGGCCGGGATCAAGGTGGTGTCCTATGATCGCCTGATCCTCAATGCCGACATCGACGCCTATATTTCCTTCGATAACGAAAAAGTCGGCGAGATGCAGGCCAGCGGCGTGTTGCAAGCGGCGCCCAAGGGCAATTACTTCCTGCTGGGCGGCGCGCCGACGGACAACAACGCCAAGGTGCTGCGCGAAGGTCAGATGAAGGTGCTGCAACCGGCCATCGACAAAGGTGATATCAAGATCGTCGGCCAGCAATGGGTCAAGGAATGGAACCCCACCGAAGCCTTGAGCATCGTCGAAAACGCCCTGACCCGTAACGACAACAAGATCGACGCTATTGTCGCCTCCAACGACGCCACCGCCGGCGGTGCGATCCAGGCCCTGGCTGCGCAGAAGCTGGCGGGCAAGGTGCCGATCTCCGGCCAGGACGCTGACCTGGCGGCGATCAAGCGCGTGATCGACGGCACCCAGACCATGACCGTGTACAAGCCACTCAAGCTGATCGCCACCGAAGCGGCCAAGCTTTCGGTACAACTGGCCCGCAGTGAAAAGCCCACCTACAGCTCGCAATATGACAATGGCAGCAAGCAGGTGAATACTATCCTGCTCACGCCGACGCCGTTGACCAAAGCCAATATCGACCTGTTGGAAAAGGACGGTTTCTACACCAAAGAGCAGATCGCCGGGCAATGACCGTGGCCGCCGATTACCTGCTGCAAATGAACGGCATCGTCAAACGCTTTGGCGGTGTCAACGCCCTCAACGGCATCGATATCAAGGTCAAACCTGGGGAGTGTGTGGGCCTGTGCGGCGAGAACGGTGCGGGTAAATCCACCTTGATGAAGGTGCTGTCGGCGGTCTACCCGCACGGCACCTGGGAAGGGGAAATCCTCTGGGATGGGCAGCCGCTCAAGGCCCAGTCCATCCGCGAAACCGAGGCCGCCGGGATTGTCATCATTCATCAGGAACTGACCCTGGTGCCCGACCTGTCGGTGGCCGAGAACATTTTCATGGGCCACGAACTGACCCTGCCCGGTGGGCGCATGAACTACCCGGCGATGCTGCACCGCGCCGAGGCGTTGATGCGTGAACTCAAGGTGCCGGACATGAATGTGGCGCTGCCGGTGTCGCAGTATGGCGGCGGCTACCAGCAATTGGTGGAGATCGCCAAGGCGCTGAATAAACAGGCGCGCCTGTTGATCCTCGACGAGCCCTCCTCGGCCCTGACCCGTGGCGAAATCGAGGTGCTGCTGGACATTGTCCGGGGCCTAAAGGCCAAGGGCGTGGCCTGTGTGTACATCTCGCACAAGCTCGATGAAGTGGCGGCAGTGTGCGATACCATTGCCGTGATTCGCGACGGCAAGCACATCGCGACCACCGCCATGGCCGACATGGACATCCCCCGGATCATCACGCAGATGGTCGGCCGCGAAATGAGCAACCTCTACCCCACCGAGCCCCATGAGGTGGGCGAGGTAATTTTCGAGGCGCGTAACGTCACCTGCTACGACGTCGACAACCCCAAGCGAAAGCGCGTCGACGACATCTCCTTCGTGCTCAGGCGCGGTGAAATCCTTGGCATCGCCGGCTTGGTGGGGGCCGGGCGCACGGAGTTGGTGTCGGCGCTGTTCGGCGCCTACCCCGGGCGCTACAGCGCCGAGGTGTGGCTGGAGGGTCAGGTGATCGACACGCGCACGCCGCTCAAGTCGATCCGCGCCGGGCTGTGCATGGTGCCCGAAGATCGCAAGCGCCAAGGCATCATCCCCGACCTGGGCGTGGGCCAGAACATCACCCTGGCGGTGCTGGACACCTACGCGCACCTGACCCGCATCAACGCCGAGGCCGAACTGGGCAGCATCGACCAGCAAATCAGCCGCATGCACCTCAAGACCGCCAGCCCGTCGATGCCGATCACCAGCCTCTCAGGCGGCAACCAGCAAAAGGCCGTGCTGGCGAAAATGCTGATGACCCAGCCCAAGGTGCTGATCCTCGACGAACCTACACGTGGCGTGGACGTTGGGGCCAAGTACGAGATCTACAAACTGATGGGCGCGTTGGCGGCCGAAGGCGTGTCGATCATCATGGTGTCCTCGGAATTGGCCGAAGTGCTCGGCGTGTCCAACCGCGTACTGGTAATTGGTGACGGCCAGTTGCGCGGGGATTTCATCAATGACGGGCTCACCCAGGAACAGGTGCTCGCCGCTGCGCTCAGCCAAAACAATAACAATCGGAAGACCGCGTAGATGAATCAGGTCAAACACCTTTTTACCCGCTACAAGATGCTCGCGCTGGTGATCGCCGTGGCGTTCATCTGGTTGTTTTTCAGTTGGCAGACCGAGGGTGGTTTTCTCACCCCGCGCAACCTCTCCAACCTGCTGCGGCAGATGTCGATCACCGGGATATTGGCGTGCGGCATGGTGCTGGTGATTATCAGCGGCGAGATCGACTTGTCGGTGGGCTCGTTGCTCGGGCTGTTGGGCGGGCTGGCGGCGATTCTGGATGTGGTCTATCACGTGCCGCTATTGGCCAACCTGAGCCTGGTGGCGCTGTGCGGCTTGATGATCGGCTTGGCCAACGGCTACATGACCGCTTACCTGCGCATCCCCTCGTTCATCGTCGGCCTGGGCGGAATGTTGGCGTTTCGCGGGATTCTGCTGGGGATTACCGGCGGCACCACCATTGCGCCGGTGTCGCCGTCGCTGGTGTATGTGGGCCAGGGGTATTTGCCCCACAACGTCGGCATCGGGCTTGGCGTATTGTTGTTTGCCCTGACACTGTTCCTCACCTGGAAACAACGGCGTAACCGTGCGCTGCATGGGTTGGCCGCGCATTCACGGCTGCGCGATGCACTGCGCGTGGTGCTGATTGGCGCGGTGCTCGCAGGCTTTGTCACCACCCTCAACCGCTACGACGGCATCCCCGTGCCGGTGCTGCTGTTGCTGGCGCTGCTGGGGGTGTTCAGCTATGTCACGCACCAGACTGTGTTCGGCCGCCGGGTGTATGCGGTGGGCAGCAATATGGAGGCCACGCGGCTGTCGGGCATCAATGTGCAAGCGGTGAAACTGTGGATCTTCGGCATCATGGGCGTGATGTGCGCCCTCGCCGGCCTGGTCAACACCGCGCGCCTCGCGGCGGGCTCACCGTCGGCGGGCAACATGGGCGAACTCGACGCCATCGCCGCGTGCTTTATTGGTGGCACCTCGATGCGCGGTGGTTCGGGCACGGTGTATGGCGCGTTGCTTGGGGCATTGGTGATTACCAGTTTGGACAACGGCATGTCGATGCTGGATGTGGACAGCTACTGGCAGATGATCGTCAAGGGCAGCATTTTGGTGCTGGCGGTGTGGGTGGATGTGAGCACGCGCTCGGGCAGGCGGTAACTCGTCCTCCAGAACATCATCGATTACCTGTGGGAGCTGGCTTGCCTGCGATAGCGGCGGGTCAGCCACCTGATGGACCGACTGACACACCGCTATCGCAGGCAAGCCAGCTCCCACATTTGGTCTTCATGGCTCCCTCCACAATGATCTCATTTTTCCCCCCGGTTATTGCGGATAAAAACTAAAAGTCCATAATGGACAAATTAGTTTATCCGGAGAGCCCCATGTCCACGACGCCCCTCGTTATCGACCAGGTCCAGGCCCGCACCTTGCTGGCTCAAGTCGACGTGCCTTTGATCCTGAGCAAACTGTTCCGCGACCTCGCTGCCGGGCAAGCGGTGCAGCCGGCGCAACAGCTGGTGGCGTTTCCCGATGGCGCCGGGGACTTCATCAACTACCTGGGCGTATTGGCCGAAGACGGGGTGTACGGGCTCAAGACTTCGCCCTACATCGTGCGTGAACAAGGCCCCCTGGTGACGGCCTGGACCCTGTTGATGTCGATGCACAGCGGCCAGCCGTTGCTGTTGTGCGATGCTGCTGAATTGACCACCGCACGCACCGCCGCCACCACGGCCTTGGCGGTGGATGCGCTGGCCCCGGCGGCGGCGCAACGCCTGGCGATCATCGGCAGCGGCAAGGTCGCCCAGGCGCACCTGCATTATGTGCAGAACCTGCGCGACTGGCAGCAAATCCGCCTGTACTCGCCAAGCCTGGGCAGCGCCAGCGCCGAAACGCGTGCGCAGTTGGCCAGCCTGGACCCGCGCCTGAGCCTCGTCGCAAGTTGTGAGGCCGCCCTGGAAGACGCGGATGTGATCCTGCTGTGCACCTCCTCCGCCGGGCCGGTCATCGACCCCTCGCGCCTGAGCAAACCCGCGCTGATTACCTCCATCAGCACCAACGCGCCACGCGCCCATGAAGTGCCGCCGCACTGCCTTAACCAGATGCACGTGTTCTGCGACTACCGCCAGACCACCCCGGATTCGGCCGGTGAGATGCTGATCGCCAGCGAGCGGCACGGCTGGGACAAACGCACGATTGTCGGCGACCTGCCCGAATTGTTCAGCGACATGGCCCAACGCCCCGACTACGATCGTCACGTCTTTTTCCGCTCCATCGGCCTGGGCCTGGAAGACATCGCACTGGCCAATGCCCTGTACCAACGCCAACGCTAATCAGGAGAGTGTTATGCACCAGGCAGACTTCATCATTATCGGCGGCGGCATCGCCGGCGCGTCCACCGGGTTCTGGTTGTCGCAGCACGGCAAGGTTCTGGTGCTGGAGCGTGAAAATCACCCGGCCTATCACTCCACCGGGCGTTCGGCGGCGCTCTACACCGCCGCGTATGGCACCCCGCAAGTGCGGGCGCTGACCTTGGCCAGCCGGGCCTTCTTCGACCAGCCACCCGCAGGCTTTTGCGAACACCCACTGCTGACGCCCCGGGGCGAAATGACCGTGGATTTCAACGGTGACCCGGCCGAACTCGACAGCCAGTACCTGAGCGCCAAGGCCACCGTGGCGCAGGTGCAGCGCCTGACGGTCGATGAAGCCTGTGCACGCTTGCCGATCCTGCGCCGTGAAAAAGTCCACGGGGCAATCTACGACCCTACCGCCTGTGACATCGACACCGACGCCCTGCATCAAGGCTACCTGCGCGGTATCCGCCGCAACCAGGGCGAAGTGCGCACCGACAGCCATGTGCTGGGCTTGAGCCGCGACGCCGATGGCTTGTGGCAGGTGCGCACCCAGGCTGCAATCTTCAGCGCGCCGGTCATCATCAACGCCGCCGGTGCCTGGGCCGACCATATCGGCGGGCTGGCGGGCGCAGCGTCCATCGGCTTGCAGCCCAAGCGCCGCTCGGCCTTTGTCTTTGCTGGTCCCGAGGGCATGGACAGCCACGACTGGCCGATGTTGGTGGCCCTCGACGAAGCGTTCTACATGAAACCGGATGCCGGCATGTTCCTCGGCTCGCCGGCCAACGCCGACCCGGTAGAACCCCAGGATGTGCAACCCGAAGAGCTGGATATTGCCATGGGCATTTACCAGATCGAGGAAGCCACCACCCTGACCATCCGCCGCCCCACGCGCACCTGGGCCGGGCTGCGCAGTTTTGTGCAGGACGGTGATTTGCTGTCAGGCTTTGACCCGCAAGTATCGGGGCTGTTCTGGGTCGCGGCCCAGGGCGGCTATGGTATCCAGACCTCACCCGCCATGGGCCAGGCAAGCGCCGCCCTGGTGCGCGGCGAACCGCTGCCGGAGGCACTGACCCGGTTCGGCCTGGACGCTGGTATGCTCTCCCCGGTCCGCCTGGAGCCCCATTGATGAACACCGCCGAACAAGACAAGGTCATGCAGAACTTCCGCGCGATTGCCGATGCAATCGCCACGCTGTTCTTTCCCCATGCGGAAGTGGTGTTGCATGACCTGCGCACGCAAACCGTGGATTACATCGCCAATAACCTGTCCAAACGCAGCCTGGGTGACGACTCGTCCCTGGAGGACATGCTCGACGGTGACGTCAGCGAGGTGAATATCGGCCCTTACGAAAAGCTCAACTGGGATGGCCAGAAAATCCGCAGCCTGAGCACCGTGCTGCACGACCACAAAGGGCGCAGGCTGGCTGTGTTGTGCATCAACCTGAATATTTCAATGTTCGAAACAGCCAAGGCGGCGCTGGATTTATTCCTGTCGCCAAGCAAGCTGATCGCACAGCCGGACGCGCTGTTCCGTGATGACTGGCAGGAACGCATCAACACCTTCCTGCATGCCTGGCTGCGCGAGCGTCAGTTGAGCCTGAACCTGTTGACCCGCGACCACAAACGCGAACTGGTGCTGGCGCTGCATGCCGAAGGCGCATTCAAGGGCAAGAGCGCCTCCAACTATGTGGCCAATGTGCTGGGCATGGGGCGAGCGACGGTCTACAAGCACTTGAAGGAACTCAAGGGTTGAGCCCTTTCTGACCACGGCGCCGATTCCCTGTGGGAGCTGTCGAGCCCCGGCGAGGCTGCGAAGGGGCCGGCAAGGTCAACATTTGCACCGCCTGACCCACCGCTTTCGCAGCCTCGCTAAAGCTCGACAGCTCCCACATTGACCGCGTCTTTGCATCAGTCGCCGTAGATATCGGCCTTGAAGTACTGCTGTGAAATCTTCTGGTATTCGCCACTGGCGCGAATGCCGTCGATCGCCGCATTCAATTCGCTGACCAACTCGCCATTGCCCTTGCGTACTGCAATGCCGGCCCCCTCACCCACGTATTTCGGGTCCTTGAGCTCCGGGCCGACAAAGGCATAACCCTGCCCGCGCGGCATCGACAGGAAGTCGCTCAGGGGGATGGTGTCGGCAAAGATCGCATCCAGGCGCCCCGCTGCCAGGTCCATGTAGATTTCTTCGTTGTTGCTGTAGCGCTTGACGTTGATGCCCTTGGGTTCGAACACCTCGGTGGCATAGCGGTCGGTGGTGGTGGCGCGCTGTACACCGACGTTCTTGCCCTTGAGGCTGGCGTACTGATCATCCACCACGGCGCCGTCCTTCATCACCAGGCGCGACGAGGTGAAGTAGTACTTGTGGGTGAAATCCACCGACTTCTTGCGGTCTTCGTTGATGGTCATGGACGACAACGCCATGTCGATCTTCTTGACCTTGAGGGACGGAATCAGCCCGTCGAACTCCCCTTCGATCCACACGCACTTGACCTTCATTTGCGCGCACAGGGCGTTGCCGATGTCGTAGTCGAAACCGACGATCTTGCCGTCGCCGGTCTTGGAGGCGAACGGGGGGTAAGCCGCCTCGATACCGATACGCAGGGTTTTCTCGGCGGCCAGCAGGTGGCTGGAAGCAAACAGGCTCAGGGCCAGGGCGGGAAGGAGATGGCGTTTCTTCATGGAGGGGTTCTCGCAAGTTGTTGTTGGTTTGGCAAGAGTGAAGAAAAACGTGCAGCAGCTATTTTGTACTTATAATTCCATACTGGACTTTTATGTGTTTAACCGTCAACAGGCAAAAAAAATGTGGGAGGGCTTGAGCCTTCCCACATCAGATCCAGCAGCACAGCTTAAACCTTACTTGGACACCGGCATTGCAAACTCCGCGCCCTGCTCGATGCTCTCCGACCAGCGTTGCATGATCGACTTCTGCTTGGTGTAGAAGCGCACACCCTCGGTGCCGTAGGCATGCATGTCACCGAACAGGCTCTTCTTCCAGCCACCAAACCCGTGCCAGGCCATGGGCACCGGGATCGGCACGTTGATACCGACCATGCCCACCTCGATACGCCGCGCAAACTCACGAGCAATGTTGCCATCGCGAGTGAAGCAACTGACGCCGTTGCCAAACTCGTGGTCGTTGACCAACTTCACCGCTTCGGCAAAGTCGTTGACGCGCACACAGGCCAACACCGGGCCGAAGATTTCTTCGCGGTAGATGCTCATGTCCTGGGTCACGTGGTCGAACAAGGTCGCGCCGAGCCAGAAGCCGTTTTCCAGGCCGGGTTCGGTGGGCACGTAGTCACGGCCATCGAGCAGCAACTGCGCGCCGGCTTGTACACCCTGCTCAATGTAGCCACTGATGCGTTCCAGCGCGGCCCGCGACACGATCGGGCCCATCTCGGCTTTGAGATCGCGGCCATCGGTGATGCGCAGCAACTTGGCGCGTTCGGTCAAAGCGGCGATCACCTTGTCGCCCACATCACCCACCAGCACCGCCACCGAGATCGCCATGCAGCGCTCGCCGGCACTGCCGTAGGCGGCGCCCATCAGCGCATCCACGGTGCGTTCGATATCGGCGTCGGGCATCACCACCATATGGTTTTTCGCCCCGCCCAGGCCTTGCACGCGCTTGCCATTGCGGGCGCCGCTCTCGTAGATGTATTGGGCAATCGGCGTGGAGCCGACGAAGCTCACGGCCTTGACGTCCGGGTGTTCGATCAGCGCGTCCACCGATTCTTTATCACCCTGCACCACATTGAACACGCCTTTGGGCAGGCCGGCTTCATGCAGCAACTCGGCCATGAACAGCGACGCGCTCGGGTCAGTCGGGCTGGGCTTGAGAATAAAGGTGTTACCCGCCGCAATAGCGATGGGGTACATCCACATCGGTACCATCACCGGGAAGTTGAACGGCGTCACGCCGGCGACCACGCCCAGCGGCTGGCGCATCGTCCAGTTGTCCATGCCACGGGAGACCTGGTCGGAGTGTTCGCCCTTGAGCAGGTTGGGAATGCCGCAGGCAAATTCGAGAATGTCGATGCCACGGTCGACTTCGCCCTGGGCATCGGTGAACACCTTGCCGTGCTCGGCGACGATGATGCGCGCCAGGTCGTCCTTGCGTTCGCGCAGCAGGTGCAGGTATTGGAACAACACGCGGGCGCGACGGATCGGCGGGGTGTCGGCCCAGCCGGCAAACGCAGCCTGGGCGGCGGCGACGGCTTCGGCCACGGTCTGGCGGCTGGCCAGGGCCACACGGGCGGTGACTTCACCGGTGGCCGGGTTGTAGACGTCCTGATAACGGTCATCGCGGCTGACGCGCTGGTCGTTGATGTAGTGCTCGATGGTTGCAGTCATGGCAGTCGATCCAGATGGGTGGCGTTGGTCCACACGATAGGCTTTCGCTTTGTTCCGAACCAGAGCAGAATCCAGAACTTATTGTCCTTATATGCGAACAATACACCCATGGAAAAGGCTGAGATCGAAGGGTTGTGGACCCACATTCACTGGCTGTCAGTGCTGGAGGAACAAGGCACCTACACCGCTGCCGCCGCGCGCCTGGGGGTGAGTAAATCGGCGGTGAGCCAGCGCATTTCCGACCTGGAAAAGGCCACCGGCACGCGGCTGGTGACGCGCACCACCCGCAGCGTGCGGCTGACCGATGCGGGGCTGTCGTTGACCCGCGAAGTACGCAGCGCCTACGCGCAGATCGCCCGCAGTTTTTCCTCGGTGCGCGACTCGGTCGGGGAAATACGCGGGCTGGTGCGCCTGACCGCCCCCGTGGCGTTCGCCCGGCAACAACTGGTGCCGCACCTGTCCGGCTTTTTGCAGCTGTACCCTCAGGTGCGTATCCAATTGGACGTCTCCGATGCCTTAAGCTCATTGGCCGCCGAGGGTTACGACCTGGCGGTGCGCCACGGCTTCCAGGTGCCCGAAACCCACGTGGCCTGGAAGCTGTGCGACACCACTTCGGTGCTGGTCGCCACCCATGATTACCTGCAACGCCACGGCAAACCCCGGGAGCCGGGCGAGCTGTCGGCCCACAACTGCCTGTTTTACCCACGCGGCACCGACCAGCCCGCCTGGACCTTTGAACGCGGCAGCCAGCCCCTCGAGCGCCTCACCGTGCCTATCGCCGGCAGCTTCGCCACTAATAACAGCGAAGCCTTGCGCGACGCCGCACTCAACCACCTGGGCATCGCCCTGCTCCCGGACTTCAGCGCCCAGGCGGCGCTGGCCGCTGGTCAGTTGGTGCAGGTGCTCAAGGACTGGACCCTCAAGGGCGCGTTTGCCGATGAGATCTACCTGATTCGGCCCTACTCGCCCCATGTACCCAAGTCGGTGAGTGCGTTGGTCAACTACCTGAAGGACAAACTCTCGGGCGGGTTCCGCTAGGCGGCAGGGTTAAAAGTCCACCGTCGCCGACAGCTGCAAAGTACGTGGATACCCCGGCGAGAAGGCGCCGTAAGACGCGACGCCCGACCAGTACTCGCGGTCAAATACGTTCTGCACGGTGGCGCGCAAGGTGGTGGGCCGCCCTTCGATCTTGGTCGCGTAGCGGACGCCGGCATCAATGCGCGTCCAGGCATCCAGCTCCTGGGTGTTGGCCTGGTTGACATATTGGCTGTCGGTGTAGATCGCCCCGCCGGTGAGGGTAAAACCTTCCAGCCACGGGGTGTCGTACTCGGCCCACAGGTTGGCCTGGATATCGGGCACGCCGACCGGTTTGTTGCCTCGGTTGGCGGCGCTCGCCGACTGGGTCAGCTCGCCATCGAGGAAGGTCACGCCGCCCATCAAGCGCGTGCCAGGCGCCACTTCGCCGTATACGCTCAGCTCGACACCACGGTTGCGCTGCTCGGCCTGCACGGAGTACACACCGTTGGCGCCCAATTCGCCGCTGGGCTTCTCGATCTGGAATAACGCCAGGGTGGTCATGAGGGTGCCGTGTTCATACTTCACGCCCAGTTCGTGCTGCTTGGATTCATAAGGCGCGAAGGTTTCACCGGCATTGCTGGCCGTACCCGGCGCGATATCGCCTTTGCTCAACCCCTCGACATAGTTGTAGTAGAGCGACACGTCATCCCAGGGCTTGACCACCACGCCCACCAAAGGCGTGGTCGCAGCGTCCTTGTAGCGCGAACTCACCGCGCCTGCGGCGTTGTAGTTACGCGACTCGATGTCTTGGCGCCGCACGCCCAGGGTCAACTGGATGCGCTCATCGAGAAAGCCCAGGGTGTCGGTGAGCGCCACGCCGGACAGCTCCGATTCGGAGATGCGCAGCACTTTCGGCGCCCGCAGGTTTTGCTTGGGCGTGTCCACCGGGTGGTAGATGTTGGAGCGGATTTCGGTGCCGTTGTTGATGCCGCGAGACAGCTCATCCTGGTAACGGGTCGCCATCAGCGTGGTGGTGTGGGTGATCGGGCCGGTGGCGAACTGCGCACGCAGGCCCACATCGGCGGTGGAACGGTCGACGTTGAACTTGTAGTAACCCGGAATATTACTGGTGTCGCCAGCATCATTGAGGATGCGCGGCACCTGGTCCGACAGGCGCTTGACATCCGACCGCCCGCCGCCGGCATGGGCGAACACGGTGAGCGAATCGCTGAGGTCATATTCACCGCCGAGCAAGGCCGATTGCTCCTTGGTGTCCGACCAGCCCCACTTCTGCGGCAGGCTGGTGCGGCCATTCGGGGCCGAAGGCACCTGCACGCCCGGCGCCAGGGTGAACGGGCGCGAGGCGCCTTCAAAACTTTCTTTCTGGCTGATGTAGTCCAGGTTCAGGCGCAGGCGCTCGCCGCGATAATCCAGGGCAATGGCGCCCACCCCCACGTCGCGATGCTGATCGTCCACGGCGGTGTCGCCCCCTTGCAGGCTGCCGTTGAAGCGCACACCAAACTGGTTTTCCTCACCGAAACGGCGGCTGATATCCAGGTGACCGCCGACTTGGGTGTCGGAGGCATAACTGCCGGTAAAGCGCGTCAGGTCCTGGTCCAGCGGGCGCTTGGGCACGATATTGATCACACCGCCCACGCCGCTGTTGGGCGAGATGCCGTACATCAGCGCCCCCGGCCCCTTGAGCACTTCGACGCGCTCGGCGTACTCGGTGAATGCGCGGTAGTTGGGGGCCACGCCATACACGCCGTCATAGGCCAACTCGCCCAGGTTGCCCTCGCCAATCGCAAAACCCCGCACGAAAAACGAGTCGACAATACCGCCAGTCTGCCCGGTAGAACGCACCGAGGGGTCGCGCTCCAGGGCATCGGCCACGGTCACCGTCTGCAGGTCGGCGAGGGTCTTGGCAGTGTAGCTGGTCACGCTGAACGGCGTGTCCATCACGTCCTTGTTGCCCAGCATGCCCAGGCGCGCGCCACGGGCCACCTGGCCGCCAGCGAGCACCTCGGGCAGGTCGGTGGGGCCCAGATAGCGGGCGTTGACGTTCGTCGCGTCAAGGGTCAGGCTCTGCGCGCTGTCGTCGGTTGACTCGGCGGTGGCGGCCCAGGCGTTGCCACTGGCAGCAGCCAGCAACAGGGCGGTACGAATAGCGAGGGTTAACCGGCTGGCAACAGGCATGACGTCAGGGCCCTTTGATCAAGTGAAGTGAGAATTACGCTTGATGCCAGTCGACGCGTGAAAAAGTATCACCCCAGCCGCGACTTTTTTTGTATAGCGAGACTGCTCCATGCCACCCACCCGCGTCCTGATTGCCCTGCTGTTCACGATCCAGCTTGTGTCCATGGGCGCCATGGAAATGAGCGGGCCGTTCTGGCCGGTGCATTTACGCCAACTGACCGACTCCGACACGCTGTTCAGCTTCGCCAGCGTCGCCGTGTACGTGGGGCCGATGCTCGGCATTCTGTTGACCAGCGCGTTCTGGGGCCGCATCGGCGATCGCTACGGCCACAAGCTGATGATGATTCGCGCACTGGCGGGCCTGACCCTGACGCAACTGGGGCTGGCCTTGTTCAGCGACCTCTGGACTATTCTGGTGCTGCGTTTTCTGCAAGGCGCCTGTGCCGGCTACATCGCCCCGGCCCAGGCGTATGGCGTGAGTATCGAGGTGCCGTCACGGCGTGCACGGCTGTTCGCACTGCTGCAGATTTCCACCAACGTCGGCTCGCTGCTCGGCGCCGTGGTCGGCGGCTTGATCCTCGACCATGCGACGTTCTTCTGGATCAACCTCAGCGCCGCGGCGCTCTGTGCGGTGTGCACGGTGATTGCAGCGCTGACCTTGCCGAACGTGCCACCGGTGAAGAAAACCACAGCCCCCTCAACGGGCGGCACCTGGCAGGCCTCGGCCCTGCTGCCGCTGTTGACGGTGATGGGCATTCTGCTGCTGGCGCGGATGCTGCCGCAGACCTCGTTCGCGCTGTATGTGAGTACGACGTTCGCCGTCAGCAATGCCCTGGTCGGCCTGTGCTACGGCTTGCTGGCCCTGGGTTTTATCCTGTCGGCCACCGCCTGGGCGCGCCAGTTCGAAGGTCGCAGCCAGGCAGACAGCTTGCGCCGCCTCACCTGGGTGGTGGCCGGCTGCATCGCGCTGACAGCCCTCGCCGGCCTCACCCGCAACCCGCTGGTGTTTGTGCTCGCCTATTTTGTCTGGGGCGTATTGCTGGGCGCGACCACGCCGGTACTGATGGCGCTGGTTTCAAGGACCGCCGACAGCACGCAGCAAGGCCATGTGCTGGGGATCGCCCAGGGCACGGCGCAATTTGCCTCGATCGTGGGTATCTGCGCCGGCGGCTTGCTCAGCCAGGTCTATGGCTTGGCGTACACCTACCTGTTTGTGTGTGTGGCCTATGCCATGGCGCTGATTGCGATTCTCGCGTTGCGCAACCGACGGGTTTGCACTTAGCATTGGGAATACTTCTCAATTGCACGGTTGCGCGCCATGAGCGAAAGCCTTCCCGCCGATAACACCCCTCACCTGCGCGCAATCGAGGCGCTGTACAGCGGCCATCACGGCTGGCTGTACGCCACGCTCAAACGCAAACTCGGCAATGCCATGGATGCGGCGGACCTGGCCCAGGACACCTTCACCCGCATCCTGGCCTCGCAGGTCACGGTGATTGACCAGCCACGCGCCTACCTGAGCTGCGTGGCCAAGGGCATCCTGGTCAACTGGTACCAGCGCAAGGCCCTGGAACGTGCCTATCTGGAAGCGCTCGCCAGCGTGCCGGCCCACGAGGTGCCGTCGCCGGAAGCGCACTTTCTGGTGCTGGAGACCCTGCACGAAATCGACGCAATGCTTGACGCGCTGCCGCCGCTGGTCAAGCGTGCGTTCCTGCTGTCGCAGCTCAACGGCCTCAAATACCAGGACATCGCCGAGCAATTGGGCGTGTCGCTGATTACCGTCAAGCGTTACATGAAACAGGCACTCGTCCAGTGCCTGATGCGGGTGGAATAAGTGCTCAGCCTGGGCAAGGAACCGCCGCTGCCCACCGACGCCCTTGAAGAGGCCGCCGAATGGCTGATGCGCCTGAGCGAGAACGAATTGAGCGCCAGCGAACGCGCCGAGTGGGAGCGCTGGAAGGTCAGCAGCCCTGAGCGTGGCCGGGCTTGGGCGCGCGCGCAATTGCTGCAAAGCAAGCTCGGTGGCCTGCCGCCGTCCCTGGCGATGTCGGCGCTGGACCGCCCGAGCAACCCCCAACGCCGCGAAGCCCTGGGCAAACTGGCCTTGTTGCTGGCGGTAATGCCGGTGGGCTGGGGCAGCTGGAAACTGGCGCAGTCCCAGCAATGGAGCGCCGACTACCGCACCCGCATCGGCGAACGTCGCGAACTGACCCTGGCCGACGGCTCGCGCCTGACCCTCAACACCGAGACCGCCATCGACGTGCGGTTCGACACCCAGCAACGCCTGGTGAGCCTGCGCGAAGGTGAAATACTGGTGCAGACCGCACAGGATGCATCCCGCCCGTTCCTGGTCAGCACCCGCCAGGGCCATATGCACGCCCTGGGCACGCGTTTTACCGTACGCGAACGGGGCGCACGCACGCATCTGGCGGTGCTTGAGGGCGCGGTCAAAGTGAAGCTGGCCGACAATAGCCAGAGCGCGCCACTGATCGTCAGCGCCGGGCAACGCACGGATTTTTCCGCGCAACAGTTCGGCGCGCTCACCCCCGCCGACCGCAATATCAGCGCCTGGA
This sequence comes from Pseudomonas sp. CCI1.1, assembly GCF_034348165.1. Classification (NCBI taxonomy): domain Bacteria; kingdom Pseudomonadati; phylum Pseudomonadota; class Gammaproteobacteria; order Pseudomonadales; family Pseudomonadaceae; genus Pseudomonas; species Pseudomonas sp. CCI1.1. Next base: position 392,778 of record NZ_CP133780.1, on the reverse strand, counting down.
CCCAAGGCATGCTGATGGCCGACAACATGCGCCTGGCAGACTTTGTCGCGGAACTGACCCGCTATCGGCGTGGCTTCGTGCGCTACGACCCGGCCATTGCAAACCTGCGTATTTCCGGGGCCTTCCCCATCGCCGATACCCAGCGCACCTTGAACATGCTGGTGCAGACCTACCCGGTGCGCGCCAGCGGCCATTTGAACGGTTATTGGGTCAGCCTGTCGCCGGCTTGAGGCGGCGCCAAAATAAAACGCGCCGCGGGTGATACTTTTTTCGCGCTCGGCTGGCAAACACTCATACCCCTTTTCCCTTTCGTCCATAGGGCTGCCCTCCATGCTTGTGATTCGCAGCGCGCTGCTCAGCCTGGCCCTGGCCGGTGCCGCCCTGGCGGACGTGCCGGCGCAATGGGACAGCGTGACGGTGCGCACCTACCACATCGACCCCGGCCCGCTCGGCGCCACGTTGTCGAGCTTTGCCGTGGACGCCGGTATTGCCCTGTCATTTCTCCCGGCACTCACCGAGGGCCTGACCAGCCCAGGCTTATCCGGCCGTTACTCGCCCCAGGAAGCGGTCACGCGGCTGTTGGCCGGCAGCGGCCTGGACATGGTGCAGCGCAGCGACGGCAGCTACACCCTGGTGCCGGGTCAAGTCACGCTTTCGGACATCACCGTCAGCGCCCCCGAGCCACGCGCCAGCGACCTGCCGCCGCTGTATGCCGGCGGCCAGGCAGCCACCGGCGCGCGCCTGGGCATGCTGGGCAATACCGACGTGATAGATGCGCCGTTCAGTGTCAGCGCCTACACCGCCGCGCTGATCCAGGACCAGCAGGCAACCACGGTCGGCAATGTGCTGGAGCGTGATTCCTCGGTGCGCTCCACCGGGCAGACGGGCGGGATTGTCGACTCGTTCTTCATCCGCGGTTTCCCGGTGGGTGAAGGCAACCTGGGAGAACTGGCGTTCGACGGCGTGTACGGCGTGGCCTCCAACTACCGGGTGTTTACCGACTACGCCGAGCGCATCGAAGTGGTCAAAGGCCCCGGTGCGCTGCTGTACGGCATGTCACCCAACAGCGCGGTAGGCGGCGTGATCAACGTGGTGCCCAAGCGCTCCCTGGATGAAGACCTGACCCGCTACACCGCCAGCTACACCCAGGACGCGCAGGTCGGCAGCCACCTCGATATCAGCCGGCGCTTTGGCGACGAGCGCCGCTTCGGCGTACGCCTCAACGGTAGCCTGCAGAACGGTGACACGGTGATCGACCAGCAGTCGCGCGATATAGGCATTGGCGCGCTGTCCCTGGACTACCAGGGCGAACGCCTGCGCACCAGCCTTGATCTGATTTCCCAGCAGGAGAAACTCGACGCCGCCTCGCGCCCCTTCCTGATTGCTGCCGGCGTCGACGTCCCCTCCGCCGCCAACGGCCGCACCAACGTCAGCCAGGACTGGGGCTGGTCGCGCACGCGAGATAAATCCGCGCTGCTGAACGGTGAATACGACCTCACCGACGCGCTCACACTGTTTGCCCATGCCGGTGGCGGCAAATCGGCAGTAGCGCGGATGTCCGACCAGACGCCGACCCTCATCAACGCTGCCGGCGACACGTCTTCGATCCCCGGTTATTACCGTTTCGATGTGCAGCGCTACACGGTCGACGCCGGTGCGCGGCTGCGCTTCGAAACCGGACCGATCAGCCACAGCGCCACCGTGCAGGCCAGCCGTTATCGCGACGAGCTGTCGCGGGGGATTATTTCCGGGGCCCCGGTGCTGTCCAATCTCTACCATCCGGTGGACCGGCCCAAGCCTGCGATCGCCAAGCCCGCCACGCCGAAAGTATCAGCCAGCGAACTGTCTGGCGTAGCCATCGCCGATACGTTGTCGGTGCTCGACCAACGCGTGCAAGTCACCGTCGGCCTGCGCCAGCAGCGTATCCAGTCCAGCAACTACAACAGCGCCGGCGTGGCCACCAGCACCTACGACGACAGCAAGGTCACGCCGCTGTTCGGCGCAGTGCTCAAGCCCTGGGAGCATGTGGCGTTCTACTACAACTACCTTGAAGGGTTGAGCAAGGGTGACGTGGCGCCTTCCAACGCCGCCAACGCCGGCGAGGTGTTTGCGCCTTACGTGTCCAAACAGCATGAGATCGGGGTCAAGGTCGACTACGGCACCTTCATGGCGACCCTGGCGCTGTTCCAGATCCACAAGCCCAGCGGCGAACTGGCCGCCGGGCGCTTCTCGGTACAGGGCGAACAGCGCAACCGTGGCCTGGAGTTCAGTGTGTTGGGCGAAGTCGCCCACGGCACGCGCCTGCTCGGTGGCGTGACCCTGCTGGATGCCCAACTGACCAAAACCGCGATTGCCGCCAACACCGGCAACACACCGGTGGGCGTGCCCGACGTGCAAGCCAACCTGTGGGCCGAATGGGACACCTCATGGGTCGAGGGCCTGACGCTCACCACAGGCGCCATCTACACCGGCAGCCAGTACGTCAACCAGGCCAACACCCAACAGCTCGATGCGTGGACCCGCTTCGACATCGGCGCACGCTACAGCACGCGTATCGCCGAGCACCCGACCACCCTGCGCGCCACGGTGCAGAACCTGTTCGACCGCGAGTATTGGTCAGGCGTCGCCTCCTACGGTGCGTTTTCCCAAGGCTCGCCGCGCACCCTCCTCCTCTCGGCCACGGTCGATTTCTGACACCTGCAAGGGCTTGATTCATGATCTGCATTGTTCGACGTTGCCACCTTCTAGCGGCGCTGCTGTTCACCGGGTTGTTGGGGGCTAGCCTGCCGAGCATGGCGGCGCTGACCACCGTCACCGATCTGCTTGGGCGCCAGGTCAAGGTCAAGCTGCCGGTGCAGCGGGTGATTCTTGGCGAGGGCCGCCAGCTGTACCTGGTGGCGGCGCTGGACACGCAAAACCCGATTGAACGGATCGTTGGCTGGCGCAAGGACCTGATCCAGTCCGACCCGGACACCTACAACGCCTACCTGCGCGCGTTTCCCGCCATCGCCAAGATCCCCACCTTCGGCGGCTTTGAAGACGGCACCTTTGATATCGAGCAGGCCATCTCCCAACGCCCCGACGTAATCATCCTCAATATCGAGGCGCAGCATGCCACCGAGGATGCGCGCTATATCGAGAAGCTCGATGCCTTGGGCATCCCGGTGGTGTACGTGGATTTTCGCAACCAACCGATGACCAACACCGAGCCGACCATGCGCCTGTTCGGCCAGTTGTTCGGCAAAGAGCAACGGGCCGAGGATTTCATTGCGTTTCGCAACCAGCAGATCCGCCGCGTGACCGACGTGATTGCGGCGCAGCAACCGGCGCGCCCGTCAGTGTTTATCGAGCGTATCGGTGGCTACACCGACGACTGCTGCCTGAGTTTTGGCAATGAAAACTTCGGCCTGTTCGTGCAGATGGCCGGCGGCGACAACATCGCCAAAGGCATTATTTCCACCACCTTTGGCCAGTTGAACCCCGAACAGGTGATCGTGGCCAACCCCGACCAGGTCGTTGTCACCAGCGCCAATTGGGAGGCGTTTGCCCCCGGCGGGCATTGGGTTGGCGTGGGGCCGGGCGCCGACATGGCCCAGGCCCGAGCCAAGCTGGCGTGGTACACCCAGCGCCCCGCCTATGCCGGTATCAAGGCCCAGGGCCCGCAAGCCTTCCACGCCATCTGGCATCAGTTCTACAACAGCCCGTATCAGTTCGTGGCGATCCAGCAACTGGCCAAGTGGTTTCATCCCGACCTGTTTGCCGACCTGGACCCGGACGCTGCGTTTCGAGAACTGCACGAACGCTTCCTGCCCGTCCCTTATGAGTCGGGTTACTTCGTGAGCCTCAAGCCATGAGCGCCCCGACCTACCGCAACCTGGTGATACGCAAACGCCTGATCCTCCTTGCCCTGGCATTGCTGTTGTTGTGCAGCGTGCTGCTCGACCTGGCCCTGGGCCCGGCCAGCTACAGCCTCAGCGAAGTGCTCGGCGCCCTGTTCTCGCCCGACAGTGCCGCGCCGCAAGTGCGTGTGGTGATGTGGGACATCCGCCTGCCCGTCGCCCTGATGGCGGTCGCCGTTGGCGCGGCGTTGTCCCTGGCCGGGGCGCAGATGCAGACCATCCTCAACAACCCGCTGGCCAGCCCCTTTACCCTGGGCATTTCTGCCGCCGCCAGTTTCGGTGCGGCCATGGGCCTGGCGTTTGGAGTGGCGTTGTTTCCGCTGGCGGCGCAGTACATGGTGCCGGTCAACGCGTTCATCATGGCGATGCTCTCGGCGCTGCTGATCCACTTCCTGAGCCTGCGCCGTGGGGTGACGGCCGAAACCATTGTGCTGCTGGGCATTGCCCTGGTCTTTACCTTCAACGCGCTGCTGGCCCTGGTACAGTTTTTCGCCACCGAACAAGCCGTGGCAGCCGTGGTGTTCTGGACCATGGGCAGCCTGACCAAAGCCACCTGGCCCAAGCTGGGGGTGATCTGCCTGATCATCCTGGTCACCCTGCCGATTTTCGCCAAGCGCGCCTGGGCCCTCACCGCACTGCGCATGGGTGACGACAAGGCCGCCAGCTTCGGCATCAACGTGCGCAGCCTGCGCTTTCAAACGTTGATCATGGTCAGCCTGCTCGCCTCGTTCCCGGTCGCCTTTGTCGGCACCATCGGCTTTATCGGCCTGGTGGGCCCGCACATCGCACGCATGTTGATTGGCGAGGACCAGCGCTTCTTCCTGCCCGCCTCGCTGCTCACCGGCGCGTTGATTCTGTCAGCCAGCTCGGTGGTCAGCAAAACCCTGATTCCGGGGGCGATTTTCCCAATAGGCGTGGTTACGTCACTGATCGGCGTGCCGTTCTTTATATCCCTGATCCTGGGCGGCAAGAAAAACTCATGGTAAGTCTCCAGTTGAAAGACCTCGGCGCCCGCTACGGCCAGCGCACCATCATCCGCGAAGTGAACACCGCAGCCTTTGTCGGCGGCCAGGTGGTGGCGGTGGTCGGGCCCAACGCTGCCGGTAAATCCACCCTGTTCAAGCGCATGGCCGGGCTGATCGACGGGCCAGGCGAGGTGCTGCTGCAGGGCTCGCAAAAAGGTGCACAAGCCATCAGCTACATGCCCCAAGGACTGAACGCCAGCGCCCGGTTGACGGTGTACGAATCGGTACTGCTGGCGCGTAAACAACTGACGCCGGGGTGGGTGGTACAAGACGACGAGTTGAACTTGGTCGACGAAATGCTCAGCGCCCTGGGCATCACCGGCCTGGCCTTTCGCAACCTCGGTGAACTCAGCGGCGGCCAACAACAGCTGGTGTCCATCGCCCAGACGCTGGTGCGCGAACCCGACGTACTGCTGATGGACGAACCCACCAGCGCCCTCGATATGCATCGCCAGGTACAAGTACTGGATTTCATGCGCACCCTGGCGCGCAAACGCGAGGTGATTGTGTTCATCGCACTGCATGACCTGAACCAGGCACTGCGCTTTGCCGACCAGGTGCTGGTCATCGCCGACGGCACAGCCCAGGGCAGCGGGCCGAGCCACGCGGTGATCAACGAAGCGATGCTGCGCGAGGTTTACCAGGTGCAGGCACGCATCGAGCGCTGCAGCCGCGGGCAGGCGCATATTTTGATTGATGGGGTTGTGTGAAAGCAGAGATATTTACTCAATTGTGTAGCGATCAACGGTAACCACGATGCGAAGCGAGCCGCTGTTGATCTTGATCTGCTTTTGATCTTAGGCGCCCCGTTAAACCACGCTGGCCGAACGCAGGCTTGAATTCGTGGGTAACCCGGCAGGACGCCGGGTTAGCCGCCCCGCGCCATGGATGGCGCGTGGCGGCGGCCCACGAATTCAAGCCTGCGTTCGGGCACACCGAGCCCAAGCGAGGTGCCGAGTGGTGGGGCAAGAGCCCTTTGGTTACTTTGGGGCTCTTTTCCAAAGTGACCCGCCGTCAGGGCGGAACCCTAAGTGGCCGTTACCGCAGCAATGGATATGTACCCAATCCAACTGTGTTGCCTGCCAGGCCGCCTTCGCGCGCAAGCCCGCTTGTATGCTAGGACTTGAAGGGAGGAGAAGGGACAAAGCCCGATTCTGACTGTTGACGCAGTACAGACCGTGGGAGATTTCGCCCCTCCTCCTTTCACCCAAGCGCCGATAAAGAATGCATCTGGCTATGACCGACGATAGGAACAAGCCTGCGCCTCTGGGTGAGCCCTTCAAGTGCTCAAAACCTTAGCCCGGAGGAAGCCCCATGGCAATGCCAGTTTCTGTCTCAAAGCCAATCGTAGGCGTCGATGTCGCTAAGAATGAACTGGTGATTTATCACGCTGAAGTCGATCTGTTAGAAACAATCCCAAACACCAAAGCCGCTATCAAAAAATGGCTGAAGGCCTTGTCCTGCAAAGTGGCCATCGCAATTGAAGCCACCAATATCTACCACTTGGAGTTTGCTGATCTAGCTCATGAAGCTGGTTGCGTGGTTTACATGGTTGGAGGTTATGAGCTCAAGCATTACCGCGAAAGCGTGAAGATCCGGGCCAAGACCGATGCTTTGGATGCCAAGCTGCTCGTCCGCTATTTGAGAAAGGAGGCAGACGAACTGCGTCCCTGGACACCTCCATCACCGCTGTATCGCCATCTTCTAAGCCTGTTTCGTCGGCGCGCAGCCTTGGTTCAGGCGCGCGTCAGCCTGACGCAAAGCTGGGCGAACGAGCCGCTTCTTAAGGCCTCGTTTGCCGAGCAGGTGAAGTCGATGCAGAGACTGGAAGGGTTAATCGAAAAAATGATCAGTGACTGCCTGAAAGAAGCAGGTTTACTGGGTCAGTTGAAGCGTTGCTTGAAAGTCGAAGGCATCGGTTTTTTGACTGGCGCGCGTTTGATTGCCACCTTCCAACGGGGAGAGTTCAGGAATTCGGACGCGTTTATCGCCTTTCTTGGTATGGATTTGCGCGTCAACAAGTCAGGACAGAAGGATGGTCGTCGTAGTTTAAGTAAGCGCGGCGACTCAGAAGCTCGGCGCCTGCTGCATAACGCAGCGATGGCGGCTAGCCGAACAGAGACATGGAAAGCGTTTTATCAAGCACAGAGGGCGCGAGGCTATAGCACCACACAGGCGCTGGTAATACTGGCCCGCAAGCTTGCTAGGGTGGTGTTCGCTCTGCTGAAAGGGCAAAGCGAATATCAGCCAAAAGTTGGTTGAGGGTTGCCCCTCAACCATAGAATCTCCCACAGTAGGATCGCGGGGTGTCAGATAGAGAAGCATCGCCTGTCAGGCCGTCATCGCAGGCAAGCCAGCTCCCACAGAAGATCACGGCACATCAGCCAAAATCTCGGATCAGCCACTGCTTCTATCGCTCAATCCTCGCGAATACTTGCCTGATCCTCCGACTTATCGCCTGCCGGGATAGATACCCCTTGCGCCGTGGTCTAGAGTCCAACCATGCGCGCGTGGCCAAGATGAAACAGGTTCTCAACCCCGCCGCCATAACCCGTCGCCCATGAGCGACACCAGGGTATGCCACCGAGCACGTCCCTGATAAGAAAAAGCACCACCAACCGATGATCAGCAGGTGAGCCCGCATGGAATTACGTATCAACCAAAAGGCCTATCAGGTCGATGCCGAAGCCGACACCCCGTTGTTGTGGGTGATCCGCGATAACCTGGGCATGACCGGCACCAAATACGGCTGCGGCCTGGCCCAGTGCGGCGCCTGTTCGGTGCTGGTGGACGGCAATGTGGTGCGCGCCTGCGTGACGCCCGTGGCCGGCGTGGTCGGTCGCGAGATCACCACCATCGAGGCCGTCGAGGCCGATGACGTGGGCAAGCGTGTGGTGGCGGCCTGGGTCGAACATCAAGTAGCGCAATGCGGTTACTGCCAGTCCGGGCAGGTGATGGCGGCCACGGCGCTGCTCAAGCACACCCCCGCGCCGACCAAGGCGCAGATCGACGCGGCGATGGTCAACCTCTGCCGTTGCGGCACCTACAACGCCATCCATGCCGCCATGGATGCCTTGGCCGCCGGGAAGGAGACCGCCTGATGAACACCAACGAGATCATTCCCGGCGTGCCCCTGGGCGAACCGATCAACCTGTCCCGTCGCCGCTTCCTGGCCAGCACCGCGGTGGGCGCGTTGGTGATCGGTTTCGGCTTGCCACTGGGCACCTCCCGCGTGCAAGCCGCGACTGGCGCCGCCGCTGAACGCGGCACTCAAGTACCCGCCTTCCTGGAAATTCGCCCCGACGGCAGCGTGCGCCTGCTCAGCCCCTTCATGGAAGGCGGCCAAGGCACTCACACCGCCATGGCGCAGATCGTCGGTGAAGAATTGGATGCCGACCCGGCCACGTTCATTGTCGAAGCGGCCCCGCCCGGCGAAGCCTATGTGGTGATGGAAAATGGCCTGCGCATCACCGGCGGCAGTATGTCGGTGCGCATGAGCTACCCGACCATGCGCCGCCTCGGCGCCCTCGCCCGCGCGATGCTGATGCAAGCCGGCGCCGAGCAACTGCGCGTACCGCTCAGCGAGCTGACCACACAACCCGGTCGCGTGGTGCACGCCGCTTCCGGCCGCTCCCTGGGCTACGGCGAACTGGCAGGTGCCGCCCTGGATATGCCGGTGCCCGACCCGGCCAGCATCACCCTGCGCGACCCGAGCCAGTTCCGCTGGATCGGCAAGCCGGTCAAGCGCCTGGATGCCTATGACAAATCCACCGGCAAGGCGCAGTACACCATCGACCTGAAAATCGACGGCATGCTCCACGCTGCCGTCCAGCATGCGCCACGCCTGGGCATGACCGTGGGCAGCCTGCGCAACCAGGCGCAGGTGCAAGCCATGAAAGGCGTGCATTCGGTTCACACCCTGCCCGGCGCCGTGGCCGTGGTAGCCGAGCGTTGGTGGCATGCCAAGCGGGCCGTCGAAGCCATCCAGGTCGAATGGCTTGAAGCCGCCGCCGACTCCACCGTGCGGGCGATGCCGGCGGATTTTTCCAGCGACAAGTACCGCGACTTCCTCGCCGCCCAGCAAGGCCCGGCCCGCGATGACGAAAACGAAGGCGATGTGGCCGGCGCACTGGCCAGCGCCAAAACCCGCGTCGAAGCCACCTACCACAACCAGTACCTCAACCATGCCCAGCTGGAACCGCCTTCAGCCCTGGCACGCTTTAACCCCGACGGCACGCTGGAGGTGTGGCTGCCTAACCAGGCGCCGGATATGTTCCGTGCCGACATCGCCAAGCGCACCGGCCTGAGCACTGAGCAAATCACCCTGCACTCACCGTTGCTGGGCGGCTTTTTCGGCCGGCATTTCCTGTATGACTCGGCAAACCCTTACCCGCAAGCCATTGCGTTGGCCAAGGCGGTGGGCCGGCCGATCAAGCTGATCTGGAGCCGTGAAGAAGAATTCGTGCGCGATGTATTGCGCCCCGTCGCCGTGGTCAAGTTCCGCGCCGCACTGGATGACAAAGGCCTGCCGGTGGCCATCGAAGCGGTCAGCGCCACCGAAGGCCCCACCGAAGCCATCGCCGGCAAACAGGGCGACGCTATCGACCCTACTGCCCTGGAAGGCTTGTCGGGCAAGAGCTATGCGATCCCCAACAAACGCATTGCGCAGATCTACGTCAAAGGTCCCGCCATGCTCGGTTACTGGCGTTCGGTGGGTAACTCGCTCAATGACTTTTTCTACGAAGCCTTCCTGGACGAACTGGCCGACAAAGGCGGCCATGACCCCTATGAACTGCGCCTGCACCTGCTGCGCGACAACCCGCGCCTGACCACCCTGCTGCAAGCGGCCGCCGAGCTGTCTGGCGGTTGGAAGCGTGGGCCCTACACCGCCGAAGACGGCACCCGCCGTGCACGCGGCGTGGCCATGGCCTCGCCGTTTGGCTCCCATGCAGCGGTGGTGGCCGAGGTGTCGATCGAGAACGGTCAGGTCAAGGTTCATCACATCTGGGAAGCGATTGACCCGGGCAGCATCGTCAACCCGGCGATTGTAGAGGCGCAGGTCAACGGTGCCGTGGCCTTGGGCCTGTCGCAAACCTTGTTGGAGGAAGCGGTGTACGTGGATGGCAAGCCACGGGCGCGCAACTATGACCTTTATCCGGTGCTGCCGCCTTCCCGTATGGCGCAGGTCCACGTGAAGATCGTGGAGAGCGGAGAAAAAATGGGCGGTATCGGCGAACCGCCGTTGCCGGCTGTGGCCCCGGCCGTGGCGAATGCCGTGGCGCAGCTGACCGGCCAACGCATCCGCAGTCTGCCTTTGAGCCGTTACACCTTCAGCTAACCGACAGGGAATGCCCATGAATAACCGCCGATTCGCAAGAACCGCAGGGTGGCTGGTGCTGCCCTGCGTGGTCGCCGCCGGCCTGCTGGCCTGGTATGTCACCCGCGAGCCTGCCTCGCCTTTTGAACAGCAACAGGCCACGAGTTTCGACCCCGCCTTGGTCAGCCGCGGCGAATACGTCGCCCGCGTAAGTGACTGCGTGGCCTGCCACAGCCTGCCAGGCAAGACGCCCTTCGCCGGGGGCCTGGAAATGGCCACGCCGCTGGGGGCGATCCACGCCACGAACGTCACCCCCGACCGCGAGCATGGCATCGGTGCCTATAGCCTGGCCGACTTCGACCGCGCCGTACGCCACGGCGTAGCACCCGGCGGGCGACGGCTCTACCCGGCCATGCCCTACCCGTCTTATGTGAAGCTCAGCGACGATGACATCCAGGCGCTGTACGCATTTTTCATGAAAGGCGTGCAACCGGCCAACCAGCCTAATATCCCCAGCGACATTCCCTGGCCGCTCAACCTGCGTTGGCCCATCGCCCTGTGGAACGGTGTGTTTGCACCGACCGCGACCTATGCCGCCAAGCCCGGCCAGGACGCACTGTGGAACCGGGGCGCCTATATCGTCCAAGGTCCCGGCCACTGCGGCAGTTGCCACACGCCTCGGGGGCTGGCGTTCAACGAAAAGGCCCTGGACGAATCCGGCGCGCCGTTCCTGGCCGGTGCTCTGCTCGACGGCTGGTACGCCCCCAGCTTGCGCCAGGACCACAACACCGGCCTGGGGCGCTGGAGTGAGGAACAGATCGTGCAGTTCCTCAAGACCGGTCGCAACCAGCATGCCGTGGTCTACGGGTCGATGACCGAGGCCTTCAACAACTCCACGCAGTTCATGCAGGACGATGACCTGGCCGCGATCGCTCGCTACCTCAAGTCACTGCCCGGCGACCCGCAGCGTGACGGCAGCCCTTGGCAATATCAGCCGGTAACGGCGCGCTCGGATGTCCCCGGTGCCCACACGTACGCCACCCGCTGCGCCTCCTGCCATGGGCTCGACGGCAAAGGCCAGCCCGACTGGATGCCGCCCCTGGCCGGCGCCACCTCGGCCCTAGCCACGGAAAACGCCTCCGCGATCAACATCACCCTCAACGGCTCACAACGCGTGGTCACCGCCGGGATGCCAGACGCCTACCGCATGCCCGCGTTTCGTGAGCAATTGTCCGACCAGGAAATCGCCGACGTGCTGAGCTACGTGCGCGGTACCTGGGGCAACCACGGCGGCGCGGTCGATGCGAAGGCCGTGGGCAAGTTGCGCGGGCATACTGACCCTGCGAGCAGTAGCCCGATTATTTTGCATATGCGTTGATAGGTCGCGATCAACGGTGGGAGCTGGCTTGCCTGCGATGCAAGCACCTCGGTTCATCAGGTAAACCGAGTCGATCCATTCGCAGGCCAGCCAGCTCCCACGCTGGCCATGCATTGCCCACAAAATCAGCGCCTGGCACAGGTCCCCTGTGGGAGCGGGCTTGCCCGCGAAGGCGGACTGTCAGTCACTGCATCGTTAACTGAACCACCGCTATCGCAGGCAAGCTAGCTCCCACATTCGGCAATGAGCATCAATGATATAAGCGGCGGCTGGCAGGCCGCTCTATTTGCTCTCGTCCGCCTTGCCTTCCTGCATCTGCACCGACGACTGGGTGCCACTGTTGTTGTCTTTAGTGGCGTTGTCAGCGTTGTCAAAACAGCCGTGCAGCAGGAACGCGCTGCACAGGCCCACGCACATATAAAGCTTCTTCATGATCGTTCACCTGTTGGCAAGTGTGTGTTATCGGCGTGACGAAAGCAGAATTCGTCCGCCCATGATCTATCTGTCTGGAACAGAAGCGCTGGCGTTCAAAAAATAGCCCCTTGGCTGACGAATGGGGCCGCGTGTTATTCAAACGGGATCACCGAAATCTTGCCGTTGCGCTCAAGAATCGCGAAGCGGATCTGCTTGAGTTCGACAAGCCCTTGGGTAGACCGGGCCGCCTCAAGAATGTCGCCCTCGTCCAGGCGCGCATGCTTGAGCCTTTTATGCAGCACCTGGCCTTGCTCGACCAGCACCGTCGGCCCGCCATCGAGCACCCGTGCGAACCAGGCTGAACGCTGCTTGGCCAGCGAGAAGCCAATGTCGATGGCAATGAGGGTGGCGATGACCAGCACGGCGTTGGTCATCGAGAAATCTTCGCCCAGCAACGCCTGTTGGGTGGCTTCGCCGATGACCATCAACAACACCAGGTCAAAGGTGGTGAGCTCGGCCAGCGTGCGCCTGCCGGCAACTTTGAACAGCACCAGCAGCACCAGGTAAATCGCCACAGCCCGCAGTACAGAGTCCATGGTTGCCCCCTCGGATCATTGAATGGGAAACGACCGATTCATACGGATTAGGTGACCACCGCGCCGCGGTGGTTCATTCTTTCGACACGTCTCGACCACCATCTAAAAAGATGATGGTTTCAGCGCAACTGAATCGTTGAAATGATCGAAATTTCGGCAATAACCCAGTTGATACCGGTGCGTTGGCAGCGGGTCACAGCTCTATATCGATCACGCTGAAGAAGGAACCCCTGTCATGAACGACTCACAACGCGCCTGGGAACTGGCTATGGTGCTGATTGCCAATGGCCGGATCCCCTTCGACCCCGCCAACCCGAGTGGGTCGGTGAAAATCCTTTCCAAGCATCTGCAAGCGCTCGAAGAAGCACTGCGTGAACAGGCCACAGACGTCGCCACGCATGAGCGCCTGGGCAAGAACAACAGCCGCAGGCCCTCGTTGGTGTGTGCCGACTAGGCGTCAGGCTTTGGTTCGGTTACAGCCGATCCGACTCGGCAACTGGCCCTGCCTGGCCTTCAGTGTGGCTTGCAGCGCTTGCGGCAAGGTGCTCCAGAACGTCAGCCCGGAGCGCTCTTCGATGTGATCCACGGTGACCTGGTAATCACAGAAGTCTGCGCCCTTGGGGGTTTCCTGGTTCAACACGAATGAGGCGTACAGGCCCGTTTCCGGCGAACTGCCGACCACGATGATTTTCCAATAGCCACTGGGGATGGTGTGCACTTTGTTCGTGCCCGGCAACGAGCCGACAAAATGTTCATACAACGGGCCGGTAGCCACATACACCTGATCGACGCCTGGTTCCTTGCTGAGGTTGCGCTCCTGGTCTTCCAGGCGCGCCCAGGGCCCCTGGTTGAGCTCGGCCTTTTGCGGGGTGATGTTCGACAAGTAGTTGAGCGTTTGCCAATCGGCCACCCCGGCCATCGAAGCCAGGTTGGCCTGATGCCCACGGTCGATTTTGAGCGCGACGTTGGCGCCGTTGTAATCCACCGGGTCCAGGGTTTCCCCGGCTGGAATATCCGGGTCGGTGCGCCAGTCACGGGCGCGCCCGCTGGCCGCCGTGGCCTTGGTGATCTTGTAGGACACCCAATTGGCAAACTTGGTCGAACCGTTGTTGTTCAACGTGTAGGCCTGGCGGTTCAACGTCACTGGGCTGCCGCCGGTGGGGCAGCCAACCGCGCAGTTATCCAACGGCAAGGCTGGCGCAGGGAGGACGGCGGACTGGCGTGTGGGCGTGGTACAGGCGGCAATCAACGGGATCAACGAAAACGCCAGGTACTTGAACGATGTGCTTCCTTGCATGGTGTTACTCCTTGGGATGTATCTGTTAAAAGACTGAATGGCCTCGGCCGATGCGCTTCCTGCGCAAGTCGAGATAACCATTGGGACACATAAACATTTCTAAACAACGACCGCAACCAGGCCAACAAACGTAACCCCTTCGCACCCTGTAACTGTGCTATAGCGGGCGATAGCATCGCCTCATCAATGCACAAGGGACTGTCATCAAGCACGTGGGGGCAAATGTTCAAACAGAGGATGCTCCACGACCATGGCTGAATACCTTCTTCCTCCCGCTGCCCCACACTGGCTGATCCGCCAAGCCACCCCCGACGATGTGCATGCCTTGGTCGCACTGGATGCCTACGCAACCGAGCATGCCAGCCGTCGTGTGTTTATCTATGACGCCGTGGTTCGCCAGCAATGCTTGGTAGCCGCCGACGCTAACGTGTGCGCCGGCTACCTGGTGCTCACCCACGACTTTTTCAACCATGGGTTTATTGCGCTGGTGGTGGTTTCACCGCTGTACCAGCGCCAAGGCGTCGCCCTTCGTCTGCTGTCAGCGGCCGAAGCAGCCTGCAAGACGCCCAAGCTGTTCGCATCGACCAATGCCTCCAACGGCGCGTCCCAGGCCCTGCTGACGAAAGCCGGCTTTATTCCCAGCGGGCAGATCGAGAATCTGGACGATAACGACCCTGAACGTGTGTACGTCAGGTTCATTCGCTGAGCTCCATAAGGTGCCTTCTGCGCGGGCGGGAACCTTTTCTCGAACGCACAATCTGTGGTTCACCCTTTTGAACCGATTGAGACCCTGCGCATGCTTGTGAAAAAAGCCGTCCTCTGCCTGGCACTGCTAAGTGCCGGCTTCATCGCAGGCTATGCGGCCAAACCCACCCCGCAGCTGCAAGTCACCGCTGGCCAACTGATGGAGTGCGGCGAACTCATGATCCCGACGCTTGGGATGTGAGCCGCGCATACCCAGGTAAAAGCCGTTTCAGCCGCTCGACGTCACGTGCGCAGGATGCACGTTGAACCCATTGCGCCCCGCCGCCTTCGCACCGTAAAGCGCTGCATCGGCCGCCTCGACCAAACCCAACACCGGCTCCAGCCGTGAGCCCATGCCCGTCGCAACGCCGATACTCACGCTCACGCGCCCGAAGGGGCTGCCTGGGTGTGTGATGTTCTCCTGCTGTAGGCGCGAAAGAATGCGTTGCGCGACCACCGCAGCGCCTGTGCTGTCAGTCGCGGGCAGGATGATCGCCATTTCTTCTCCGCCATAGCGCGCCACCAGGTCCGACGGGCGCCGCACGCACGTTTCCAATAACGTGCTGACTGCCTGCAAGCACGCATCTCCCGCGACGTGACCAAAGGCATCGTTAAAGCGTTTGAAATGGTCGATATCGAGCATCAGCAATGCCAGCGACGTACCTTCGCGCTGCGCCCGACGCGCTTCCACGGCCAGCGTTTCGTCAAAACAGCGGCGGTTGGCGAGGCCGGTCAGCGCGTCCTTCTTCGCCAAGAGTGCCAACTGCCGATTGGAGTCGAGCAACTGTTGCTGGGCGACACGCAATGCCTCTTCCGCCGCCGTACGCCTGCGGATATCCAGGATCAGAAACCAGCCGATCAGTCCCGTCAGCCCCAGCAGCCCCGCCACCACGACCGCTGACAGTGCCGCCTCGATGCGCCACGCCGCGAGGGCTTCGTGCTTGCCCAACGCGACCGTGGTGATCAGCGGCAGGGTTTCGCTTTTGCGAAAGGCATAGAGTCGCTCTACCCCGTCCAGGCTGGAGGTATAGGCCGCAGTGCCCACAGGCTGGTCGACGAGGTACTTGGAATAAATAGGCGAGGTGGAAAAGTTGCGGCCCATGTCCTGCTCGCGGAAGGGGTAACGCACCAGCAACGTGCCGTCGGCGTAGGACAGGCCGATGGCGCCCTCCTGGCCTACATCGAGCTTGCCGAATACCCGCAGAAAGTTTTCCACCCCCAGGGTCACAGCGACCACGCCAGCGAAGTTGCCGGCCGCGTCGTTGAAACGGCGGCTGATGGTCACCACCCATTCATGGTTGGCGCGGCTTTGAATCGGCGGGCCAATAAAAGGTTCAGCGCTCGGATCGTCGCGATGGTGGATGAAATAGACCCGATCACTGCTATTGGCGCCCTCCGGAATCGCACGATTGGAAGACAGCAGCCACCGGCCCTGATGATCATAAATGGTGATGCCGCTGAGCTGCGGCATCAGCGGCTGCTGTAGGTTGATCAGCGTGCTGATTCGCTGGATTTGCACCGGGCCACTGCCTTCGGTTTCCAGGCGCTCAACCAGCCCCAGCAACAGCAACGAGCTTTGCCGCACGATGCCTTCGGTATAGGTGTTAAGGGCCTGGGTCAGGTTCAAGCCATGCACGTCCACTTCCGCCAGCGCACGGTCGCGGGAAGACAGGACTTTCCAAATCGTCAGCGAAGTCAGGGAACAGCCGATCACCAACAGCAAGAGCATCACAAGACGGGTATCACGCTTCACGTCAGCACCTTAAGGAAGTCCGGTTTCCGTTCCAGCCATCATTCGAACGTCGGTACTCACAGGGGCAACCGGTTCCAGAGTGCCAGCATACAAGCAGTCTGTGCGGGCTGCAGCAACAGAGTGTGCGGCTGAGCGCCGGCCAGAGGAGCCAGCGCCTTTAATGACCACTATCAAAACAGGGTATTGAATGCTAAACCAACCGTTAAGGTCGCTATTAATTCAATATCAATCGACGCAGAAAAACTTATACGAAGCGGCACTTTCTGAGCCTACTTGTACAAGTTTCATCTGCCACTCTACCGTTCATCGCCCTTTTTAAAAAATTTCAAAACATCTGCGCACTTTCCCTTATCAGAAAAGATGTCCGTTGCATAAACGGGCAACTAGCGAAACGACATTTCAAAACTGGGAGTATTGTTATGACGACGAGCAATAAAAACCCTGGAAACTTTGCCAACGATCGCGAAAAAGCATCAGAGGCGGGAAAGAAAGGTGGACAGGCCTCTGGCGGCAATTTCGCCAACGACCGCGAGAAAGCCGCGGAAGCCGGGCGTAAAGGCGGCCAGAACAGTCATGGTGGGGGGCGTAAGTCCTGACCACACGGGCAGTACCGCTGTTCCGTTCGTTAACAAAGGGCATTCATCATGCGTGCGTCCATTGATAATCAGCGCGGCGAGCCAGCTCGCAGGCCGATTGTAGAAGTGCAAACTAAAGCAAGGACCGGCCTGCGTTCTAATACGTCTGCGTGTTACGAACATCAGCAACTTGCTGAACAAGCCGAAGCCACGATAAGTGCATCTAAAACGCCACCCTTGTGTGAAAGGCACTTGTAATCGTGCAGCTTGATGCCCGCGACCAAGTGCACGCTTCAAGCACAATCGAAGTGAACGTTACATTACCGACATAACGACGAGGTAACTGAACATGACTACTCAAGACAAGCAAGGCAACATGAGCGTCAGCGAAGCCGGTAAAAAAGGCGGCGAAGCCACTTCTGCGTCCCATGACAAAGAGTTCTACCAGGAGATCGGCAGCAAAGGTGGCCAAAACAGTGGCGGGAACTTCAAGAATGATCCCGAGCGCGCCGCTGAAGCCGGCAGCAAAGGCGGCCAGAACAGCGGGGGCAATTTCAAGAATGACCCCGAACGCGCCGCCGAGGCGGGCAGCAAAGGCGGCCAGAACAGTGGCGGCAATTTTGCCAACGACCGTGAAAAAGCTTCCGAAGCCGGGCGTAAAGGTGGCGAACACAGCCACGGCGGCGGACGCAAAAGCTGATGTGCTTGATGCAGGGGAGCCATGCTCCCCTGCTTTCATTGATGAGGGACACCATGCCTTTACACATTATCAACTTCACCGCACCGGTCACCGCTTCTACGTGCAGCCAACTGATTGAAAAAGCCTCGTTGGCCGTACAACAAGATGCCCAGGGCCTGGTACTGAATATCGCCACCATGGGTGGTGAATGCAGCTACGGCTTTACGATGTACAACTTTTTATTGTCCCTGCCGATTCCGGTGCATACCCATAACCTCGGCACCGTGGAATCCATGGGCAATATCATCTTTCTGGCTGGTGAGCGCAGGACCGCCTGCAAGCACAGCAAATTCCTGTTCCACCCCTTCCACTGGCATGTGCAAGGCGCGGTTGACCATTCGCGCATGTCCGAATACGCGATGAGCCTCGATTACGACTTGCAGTTGTACGCACGCATCGTGGCCGAGCGCACCGCCGATGCCGTCGAAAAACTGGAGACCGAAAAGTACCTGATCGCCGCGCCCCGCATTCTTGATCCGCAACAAGCGCTGACCGCCGGCTTGATCCATGGGATCGAACTGCCCGTGATCAAGGCGGAGTTCGTGAGCAGCTTCATTCACTCCTAGCACCTTTTATTCAATAGGGGAGCCTCACAATGGACGAAGAAACGATCCGACTCACCGCGTACCGCATTTGGGAACAGCAAGGGAAGCCTGACGGTCAGGATTTCGTGCACTGGTTACAAGCCAGGGAGGAGCTGACAACCCCGCCGACTGACGGCCTGGCAGGCTCGATAGAAAGTAGCGTCACCCCGCCCAACCCGGACCGATCAAAGCGCCAGGCGACCGCCGCCGGGCAAAAAACCCGCAGCAGAAAACCCAACAGTTGAACCCACAGAGCCGAGAGTGAGGACGCGCCTGTCGATAAACCTGCCAGGGTTCTAAAACATCGGCAGCCGTCCAAGCGTCATCCCCGCCCCGCCGACTCTCGATACTGGCATTAAAACATCAACTAATCGCTTGTTTGAATTCTTCCTTTTTAGCAGTTGAAAACGCCCATTTCTTAATCGAGAGTGGCCGTTCATTCAGGGAGGAATCGATGTGATCCATCTACAAGCGAACCGAAGTTGCCTGCAATGCAAACAACCCTACGAATCGACGCTGGATGACCCCGACTTTCTGGTGTCGTCGGCCTCTGACATGCTCTGCCCGGCCTGCAAGCAACACTATGCAGCCGACCTGATGAAAGAGGCACTTCAACGCAGCGTGCAAAAGTTGTGCATGTTGCAGGAGCGACGCAAACAACAGTAAACACGCGCCTCGCCCCTACCGCCAACCGCATGGACACCGTCCATTAAAAATACATTCATTCGGGTGGCGGCGGCACATAAGGCTTTGCAATAAACGGGATACTCCCAGACGGGCGCCATCTTACATTCTCAAGACCGTAGCGCTCGGCCAGCGGTTTACTGATGCGTTTGATCTTTTCATTACGCGACCTGGGAATAATGCCAATGCCTGCATCGCAACAGGCCCAATGCCACGCCTCTGCGTTATTCATCACCTCCGCTCTTATAATGAAAGACTTAGGCTCGTGGTGGTATTCGTATTCGATGACATATAAAGAATTTTTCATAACCTCTCCTTCTGATTTTTTTGTTATTTGCTCAGAACGAAGGTTCAGAAATTTTAATGTTTTAATGACGACGATCACGCACTTGCTGTTGCACTACCGTTCGTCGGCCTCGCATTAAAAAAATAAAACTGCTCATGCTTCTTTTGTTTCTTAATACTGAGTCTGTTCACTCCAGGCTCTTGGTAAAAACTCCTGTCTTGCCCGCACTCTGTGCGGGCTTTTTTATTTTGCC
Source organism: Pseudomonas sp. CCI1.1 (assembly GCF_034348165.1). Taxonomy (NCBI): domain Bacteria; kingdom Pseudomonadati; phylum Pseudomonadota; class Gammaproteobacteria; order Pseudomonadales; family Pseudomonadaceae; genus Pseudomonas; species Pseudomonas sp. CCI1.1. The sequence goes on along the minus strand of NZ_CP133780.1, from coordinate 373,234 downwards.
GCACGCTACACCCTATGGCGAGGGAGCTTGCTCCCGTGACGGCCGGGCAGCCGACGCTTGTCCAACCGACGCACCGAGGTCCAAGCTTGCCTGTCGGACCAAAATCCTCGTCGGCTGTCAGGCTGCCTTCGCGAGCAAGCCCGCTCCCACATTTGGATCGTTTGGGATCAGGAAGATAGGCGCCGGCTGTCGGCCGTCATCGCAGGCAAGCCAGCTCCCACATTCAAGATCGCGGAGCCACTCAATCGTCGTCGTGCACGTGAGCGTCAGCACAGGGCAGTCGGCCGGACTCACCTCCGGCAATCCGTTCCGCCTGGTCAATACCGCGTTTGAGCGCGTCATTCACCGTCCATTCGGCACCCGGCAACTGCTTGATGCGTTCAACCACACATTGTCCCGTCGCGGTATAAACACAGAGCAGCACTTCAATATCAGCATCGTCCCGCTCTCGGGCCCTGACTTCGATATGGCAGCCGTTTTCGACTTCCCGGGTGAAGCATTTTTCTTCCAGTGCTTTTGAGACCCAGGCTTTATAGGTGTTGCCACGTATAAACATAGCGCTTCTCCAAAACCGTTAGTGGGGTTGGCCATCAACTAACGACTGAAATCCCTAACCAGAATTCAGACTTTCTGCAAGGCCACCTCCATCATGCACCGATAAAAACCCTTTACCGTTTCGCCTGTTAAACCGTTCGTCAGGCGAGGAAACAAATTGTTAAACCAACCCATCGGGCTCTATTCAAAATGTTCGGGAGCGCGGCGAAATGCGCCCTGCAGAGTGGCAGAAAAAGTCAATAAAACCGGGCAGTAGAAGCACTTTATCTACTGACGGCACCTTATTGCCGAGTGTTTAACACCTGACGGCTCCTGAGGTTAACAAGCGCTTCGCTTAGTTAACGATTGAGCACTGATTCGGCACAGCAAAACGCAAGTTTCCAATACAGGAGCAAGGCATGAAACGAGCGATGGGTTATTGCCTGGTCACTATCACCAGCCTCTTCTTACTCACCAGTTGCAACCTGGTGGTATTCAACCCCAAGGGGCAAGTAGCAACCGATGAGCGCGACCTGATTATTCTCGCTACGGGCCTGATGCTGCTGGTGGTCGTTCCGGTGATTGTGATGATGTTTGTCTTCGCCTACCGCTACCGCGCCACCAATAAAAAAGCGCGTTACTCCCCCCGCTGGGCCAGTTCGCACAAAATCGAAGCGGTGGTATGGGGCGTTCCCCTGCTGATCATCATCGTCCTGGGGTGGGTGACGTGGGAGACCACCCACGCACTCGACCCCTATCGCCCGCTGGAGTCAGACACCCCGCCGATCAATGTGCAGGTGGTGGCCACCGACTGGAAATGGCTGTTTATCTACCCTGACCTGGGCATCGCCAGCGTCAACGAACTGGCCCTGCCGGTACACACGCCGGTGAGTTTCACCGTCACCTCCGACGCGGCCATGACCTCGTTCTTTATTCCCGCACTCGGCGGGCAGATCTACGCCATGGCCGGCATGCAGACCAAGTTGCACCTGATCGCCAACGAAACCGGTGAGTTCAGAGGGATTGCCGCCAACTACAACGGCCCCGGTTTTTCCGACATGCACTTCACCACGCTGTCCCTGAGCACTGCCGACTTTCAAACCTGGGTGACAAAGGTCAAGGGCGCGGCCACCTCTCTGGACCACAGCACTTACGCGCAATTGGCCAAGCCGACCCTCAAGCACCCGGTGACCTATTACTCGGCGGTACAGGAGCGCTTGTTCCTGGACATCGTCGATAAATACGAAGGCATGAACAAGGCCAATAAACCCCGGCGCTCGCCATTGAGCGACGCTGCACAACGCACCGATCAACACCCAAGTCTGCTGGCTGAGGAGCGGTAACCATGTTCGGAAAACTGTCGTGGGACGCGATCCCAACCACTGAACCCATTGTGATGTACACCCTGGCCATCGTCGGCCTGATCGGGGTGGCGTTGGTGGGCTCGATTACCTGGAAACGCAAGTGGGGCTATTTGTGGCGCGAATGGTTCACCTCGGTGGACCACAAGAAGATCGGTTGCATGTACATCATCGTCGCCCTGGTGATGCTGCTACGTGGGTTTTCTGATGCGATCATGATGCGCACCCAACAAGCCATGGCCGCCAGCGGCGGGCCGGGTTACCTGCCGCCGGAACATTACGACCAGATCTTCACCGCCCACGGCGTGATCATGATCTTCTTCATGGCTATGCCCTTCGTGGTCGGCTTGATGAACATCGTCGTGCCGTTGCAGATCGGCGCTCGGGATGTGGCCTATCCGTTTCTCAACGCCCTGAGTTTCTGGCTGTTCGTGGTGGGTGCGGCGCTGGTGAACATTTCGCTGGGGGTCGGTGAGTTCGCGCGCACCGGCTGGGTCGCGTATCCGCCGTTATCCGAGCTGGGCTACAGCCCCGGCGTCGGCGTGGATTACTACATCTGGTCATTGCAGATATCCGGCATCGGCACGCTGCTCACGGGGGTGAATTTCTTCGTCACCATCCTGAAGATGCGCACCGAAGGCATGACGCTGTTCAAGATGCCGGTGTTCACCTGGAATGCGCTGTGCACGTCGGTGCTGATCCTGGCGGCATTCCCGATCCTCACCGCCACCCTGTTGATGCTGACCCTGGACCGTTACCTGGGTATGCATTTTTTCACCAACGAGGCCGGCGGCAACCCGATGATGTACGTGAACCTCATCTGGGCCTGGGGGCATCCGGAGGTGTACATCCTGATCCTGCCCGCGTTCGGGGTGTTTTCCGAGATTGCCGCCACCTTCAGCAGCAAGCGGCTGTTCGGCTACGTGTCGCTGGTATGGGCGACCATCGCGATCACCGTGTTGTCGTTCATCGTGTGGCTGCATCACTTTTTCACCATGGGCGCGGGGGGCAACGTCAACGCGTTCTTCGGCATCATGACGATGATCATCGCGGTGCCGACCGGGGTGAAAATCTTCACCTGGTTGTTCACCATGTACCGCGGCCGCGTGCGCTTCGAAACGCCCATGCTGTGGACCCTGGGCTTTATCGTGACCTTCAGCATCGGCGGCATGACCGGGGTGCTGCTGGCGGTGCCGGGGGCCGATTTCCTGCTGCACAACAGCCTGTTCCTGATCGCGCACTTTCACAACGTGATCATCGGCGGCGCGGTGTTCGGCTATATGGCCGGCCTGACGTATTGGTTCCCCAAAGCGTTCGGTTTCCGCTTGAACGACAAGCTGGGGCGCATCGCTTTCTGGTGCTGGCTGGTGGGCTTTTACTTCGCGTTCATGCCCTCCTACGTGCTGGGTTTCATGGGCATGACGCGCCGCCTCAATCATTTCGACAACCCCGAATGGCGGCCCTGGCTGCTGCTGGAGTTGGTGGGAGTGGCAATCATCCTCTGCGGCGTGGCGGCGCAAGCCTTGCAATTGTTTGTCAGCATCCGCAACCGTCATCAATACCGCGACCTCACCGGCGACCCGTGGGACGGGCGCACCCTGGAATGGGCCACCGCGTCCCCGCCGCCGCTGTACAACTTCGCCGAGCAGCCCAAGGTCAATGACCTGGACGCGTACTGGGGCATGAAGGAGCGCGGCGTCAGCACCCTCAGCCACACCGACTATCGCAGCATCCACATGCCGCGCAATACCGCGTCGGGCCTGGTGATCAGCCTGTTTGCGCTGGTCTGCAGCTTTGCGTTGGTGTGGCACATCTGGTGGATGGCGGCGTTCGGCCTGGTGGCCTCGGTGGTGGCGTTCGTGGTGCGCAGCTACGACGAAGACACCGATTACTTCGTGCCCGCGCAGGAAGTCGCGCGCATCGAAACGGCACGTCTCAAAGACCTGGCAGAGGCTTGACCCATGTCCAATATCGTTATGGAAAAAGACATCGCCCACACCCACGAACAAGGGCATGAAGACGCCGGTTCCCTGAGCCTGTTCGGGTTCTGGATCTACCTGATGACCGACTGCATCCTGTTCGCGACCTTGTTCGCCGGCTACGCCGTGTTGCGCGACAGCGTGGCGGGCGGGCCGTCGAGCATGGATATTTTCGAACTGCCCTATGTGCTCGCCGAAACCATGCTGCTGCTGTTGAGCAGTATCACCTACGGCTACGCCATGCTCGCCATGAACCACGGCAAGCAACGCGATGTGCTGCGCTGGCTGGGGCTCACGTTCGTGTTGGGCGCGGGCTTCATCGCCATGGAGATCAACGAATTCCACCACTTGATCGCAGAAGGCTACGGGCCGAACCGCAGCGGCTTCCTGACGGCCTTCTTCACCCTCGTCGGCACCCACGGCGCGCACGTGTTAACCGGGTTGATCTGGATGGCGGTGCTGATGGTCCAGGTCAAGCAACGCGGCCTGACCAGCACCAACGCCACCCGGCTCAGTTGCCTGAGCCTGTTCTGGCACTTTTTGGACGTGGTGTGGATCTGCGTCTTTACCGTGGTCTATCTGTTGGGGGTGGTGTGACATGTACAAGCAAAGCTCGCTTCACAGCAGTGCCGGTACCAGCCATGGCAGCAGTCGCTCCTATCTGGTCGGGTTCCTGGTGTCAGTACTGCTCACCCTGATCCCGTTCGGCCTGGTGATGTTCCCGTCACTGCCGCGCACCTTCACCGCCTGGCTTGTGGTGGCGTTGGGCGCAATACAAATCGTGGTCCACCTCAAGTTCTTCCTGCACCTGGACACGGCCGAAGAACAACGCTGGAACCTGATTGCGCTGATTTTCTCGGCGGTCATCATTCTTCTGTTGGTGGGGCTTTCGCTATGGATCATGGACAGTATTCATCACAACATGCTGGCGCACTGAAACACTGGCGGGGGCTGTTCAATACCGCCATCGAGCTCACCAAGCCGGGCATTATTGTCGGTAACCTGGCCTCGGTGCTGGGCGGTTACCTGCTCGCTGCCAGCGGGCATATGGCATCGGTGACACACGGGCTGGCCACCCTGCTCGGCACCGCCCTGGTGATCGGGTGCGGTTGTGTCATCAACAACTGCATTGACCGCGACATCGACCGGCGCATGGTGCGTACCTGTCATCGGCCATTGGCATTGCGCGCCATCAGGGTGTCCACTGCCGCAGGCTATGGGATCGTCCTGGGCGCCTGCGGTTTTGGCTTGCTGTGGGCCGGCAGCAATGCGCTGGCGTGTGGGCTGGCAATGGTCGGGCTGGTGATCTATGCGGGGGTCTACACCTACTGGCTCAAGCGGCGTTCCCACTGGGCCACCTTGATCGGCAGCGTCTCCGGGGCGATGCCCCCGGTGATCGGCTATTGCGCGGTCACCGGGCGGTTTGACCTCACGGCCATGCTGCTGATCGTGGTGTTCTGTTGTTGGCAGATGCCGCATTCACACGCCATCACCGTGATGCGCCGCGAGGATTTCCGCGCCGCAGGCTTGCCGCTGTTGAGCCTGGCCCAAGCCCATCGGCAGATCCAGGCGTACATGCTGGCCTTTCTCGCTAGCGCCCTGATGCTGGGCGCGGTGGCGCAGATGGCGGCGCTGTATTTTGTGGTGATGCTCGGGCTTGGGGGGTATTGGCTCAACCTGGCGGCCAGCAGTACACGGCTGACTGATCCGACCGGCTGGGCGCGCAGGATATTCGGGTTTTCAATTGTGCTGGTGCTGGCCCTTAACCTGGCGTTGGCGGTGCTGAGGTAGCTCTGCGGGCGGGCACCCGTGGAATGCAATGCTCAAAGCAACGAAGATCAACTGTGGGAGCTGGCTTGCCTGCGAAAGCGGTCGTGTTGTAACAGATGCAGTGACGGACACACCGCCTTCGCGGGCAAGCCAGCTCCCACATTTTGAGCGCATTGGCCTGCTCGATCAGGCATCGAGCACCGCCCGGATTTTGCGCGGCAAATCAGCAGGCTGATACGGCTTGGGAATCAACTCGAACTCATGCACCTCTATCTCCGCGCGGGCCAACGCGTCTTTCGCATAGCCGGTAGTCAGCAAGATCCTGATGTGCGGATACAAGCGCGACACCTCCCGCGCCAACGCCGCGCCATTCATCGCGCCGGGCATGATCAAGTCACTGAACACCAAGTCATACGTCGCCTGTTTGAGCATGCCCAATGCCTCGGCGGCATTGAGGGCGATGTCCGTGTGGTAACCGTAGTCAGACAGGATCACCTGCGCCAACTCGGCCACCTCGGGCCGGTCCTCTACAATCAGGATGCGTTCGTTACCTTGCGGTGAGATGGCTGTGGGTGTCTGCTCGACCCACAGCTGGCTGTCATCTGCAGGAAAGTACAAGCGAATGGTCGTACCGATGCCCGGGTCTGAATGAATCCGCGCCGTGCCGCCCGATTGCTTGACGAAGCCATACACCATCGACAACCCCAGGCCTGAGCCCTGGCCTTCTTCCTTGGTGGTGAAGAACGGCTGCATGACTTTGTCCTGAATACCTGCGTCGATGCCGTTGCCGTTATCCGAGACCGAAATACTCACGTAACAGCCCTCGGTCAACCCATCCCGCTCGGCACCGACATCGCCCGGTACCTGGACGTTGCAGGTCTGGACGGTTACCGCTGGGTCCGCACGCCCGCGCAAAGCATCCTGGGCATTCGATAACAGGTGCTGCACTGCCAGCTCCGCCTGGACAGGGTCGATGCGGCAGTTCCACAGATCTTCGGCAAGTTCTACATGCAACTCGACGCCCTGCAGCGCACGTGCCATGAATTCGGGGCGGCTGAGCAAGCTGTTCAAGTTGATCACCCGACTGTCGAGCCGTTGCTTGCGCGAAAACGCCAGCAACTGCTGGGTCAGGGTCTGAGCTTTTTCCGCCGCTGCCCTGGCACGGCTGGCACTGTTGACGATGCGCTGCGGATCGCTACCGGGGCGCTTGGCGCTCTGCTGGATCAAGTCCAGATAACCCATCATCACTTGCAGCAGGTTATTGAAGTCATGGGCAATGCCACCGGTCAGTTGCCCCAGCGCTTCCAGGTCTTGCGCGCGACGCACGCGCTGTTCTGCGTCGTGGCGCCGGCTCACGTCCAACTGCGATGCGAAAAAATACACCAGTTGCCCTCGTTCGTTGAACAACGGCGAAATGAACAGCTCGTTCCAGAAGGTCGAGCCATCCTTGCGGTAGTTGAGCACCTCGACACAGGCCTCATGGTGCTGCTCAACCGCGCGCTGCACTTGGTGCAGCGCGTTTTTGTCGGTTTGAGGCCCCTGCAGGAACCTGCAATTACGTCCGATCACTTCGTCCAGTTCAAAGCCTGTCAGGGTTAGGAACGCCTGGTTGGCAAAGATGATCGGGTTATCAGGCCCCGCGGGGTCGGTCACGATCATTGCACTGTGGCTGGCTTGCATGGCCGCAAAGAACAGGTCTTTGCGGCTGGTAGACAGCATTGCCAATTCCATACCGTCGACCACAGGCTTCTTCTTTGTCGCCAAGGTTCACCTCCAGATACGTGGTACGTGTTCCATGGACCGTGAAAACGCTGCGCAGTGCCATCTTGTGCCGAGCGGACGCGGCGCCCCCCAAGGGCACCGCACGTGTCATTAACGCTTGGCTTGTGTGTCAGGCGCCTCAGAGCGTTGCAAAAACGCTTGCGTAAGCTCTGGCAAGTGCTCGAGCAACCACTGAGCCATGGCGACTTCCTGGGGTAGAATCTTTTCGCACGCCGCTTGTGTCTCGGCATCACCCGCTGCCTTCGCGGCCGCGATGAGCACCGTGTAGCTGGCCACTTCCATATTTTCAAACACGTAGCCGGCCATCGCGCCCTTGATCACCTCGTCACTCATCAGCGAGCCACCGACCGCCTGACCGAAAGCCATCAGCTTGCCGCCCACGTCTTTAAGGGTCGAAGCACTGCCTCCCAAACGCGTCAGGCATTCGTCAATCAGTTGCTGCTGCCCAAGGGTTTCCTCAATGTGCTCGTCAATTCGCGCCTTTAGTTGGGGGTAATTCTCCAGGCGCTCGGACTGTGCCTTGAGCATTTTCTCGGCCTGTTGCTCCATCGCATGGGCATCACGTAGCCAGTCGAGCAGGTTTTCCTGTGGGGTTGCCATGTCGTTGTCCTCGTCAAGAAAGTCGAAAGCACCGCACGCCCTTCAGCGTGCGGCTGTTCTCAATCAAAGGTCGGGCTTGGGCTTGAGGCCCGCCCCCAGGTCAGCGCCGGTGGTGGGGTCGCTGGTGGGGTCCGAGAGCGTGCGGATTTTCATCGCGCTCAGCACCGCTTCATCGTCGGCGTCCAACTGCACGCTGGCGGTGCCGTCACCGCCATCGACCGCCGGTTGTGGGTTTTCCACAAACTCCCAACCGTCACCCTGGTTCCAGGGCCCGCGCAGGTTCTCCGCGCCTTGGGACATGTTGAAGTACACCTGGGTGAACTCCGGTTTGCCCGGCAACTTGCCCTGGGGAAAATTCGGCTGGATCGCATGCAGCGCTTTTTCGAAGGATATCTGGTGAGCGATTTCCCGCGTCATCAAAAACCCCAGCGCATCTTTTACACCCGGGTCATCGGTGACGTTCATCAACCGCTCATAGACAATTTTGGCCCGGGCTTCGGCGGCGATATTCGAGCGCATGTCTGCGGTGGGTTCACCAATAGTGTCGATGTAGGCGGCGGTCCACGGCACGCCGGCAGAGTTGGTCAAAGGCGAACCCGCCCCGTACAGCAGGCTGGTGATATGCGAGTCATTGCCGGCGCCATTGAGGGCACGATACAACTCGCCCTCCTCTTCCACGCCTTCGGCCATTCGCCCCTTGGCGCCCTTGTTGAGCATGACAATGATGGAGCCGACGATCTCCAGATGGCTGAGTTCTTCGGTGGCGATGTCCATCAGCAAATCTTTGCGCCCCGGGTCGTCTTCCGCCAAGGCTTGGGTGAAGTAACGGGACGCGGCGGCCAACTCACCTTGAGCGCCGCCAAACTGTTCGAGCAAAAGGTTAGCCAGGCCCGGGTTGGGCTCGGCGACACGCACGGTGTATTGAAGTCGCTTGTTATGTAGAAACATGAACAAATCTCCTCAGGCTTACGGAAAAAGGCGCCCTGCTGGAATGCGCGCCTACCTTGCATGGGAAGTGGCCTGCGCGTGGAAAATTTCAAAATAAACCGGCGCCTCACGACCAGCGGTAATGCGCTGCAGGCCAAGCGAAACGGCACTTGTAGCGCAGTTCTCTCAATTGGCGCCGTGGTTTTCCGACTCGGGCACGGCGTCGATGCCGGGCGTACCGCTGGCGGGTTTGATGGTGGCGTCAGCGGGTGTTGCGGCGCTGTCGGGATGGTCCCAATCGGTAGTCGCGTTGGGGTCTTCGTCGCGCCCGGCAGTGCCGATGACGCAACCGTCTTCATTGGGTGCGTCTGGATGCTCGAGCGGCCGGTACTGTGGGTTGGATGGGTTGTGTTTCATGGCTGAAAAGCTCCCGTTCACAGGTTAGGAACCACACCCTTTTTTAGAGTGCGACGAAAAAGACGAATGGCAGGACCGCTAACTAAACCAGCCGTTTCGATCTGATTAATATCAAAGCGCTGGCCGGCAATAAAAGTTATACGAAGCGGCGCATCAACCGCATCTTTGTATAACTTTTTTCAACCAAATTACCGTTCGTCGCCGGTTAGAAAAATCGGTAAAACATTTTTCAAAAAGCCAATATCGGAATAAGTGTCCGTTGCGAAACGGCCAACTAACGAAACGCAAACTTAGCGACTGGAGAACTATCATGACTACAGGTAATAAAAACCCGGGCAACTTTGCCAATGATCGCGAAAAAGCCTCCGAAGCCGGTAAAAAAGGCGGCCAGGCGTCGGGCGGCAACTTCGCCAACGACCGTGAAAAAGCCTCGGAAGCCGGCCGTAAAGGTGGGCAGCACAGCCATGGCGGCGGTCGGAAGTCGGGTTCTTGAGTAACGGTGGGAGGGGCAGCCTGGCTGCCCCTTCAAACCCAATAGTTTGAACAGGCTACACCTTATAATCCCCCCTCATCCTGCCCGCTTGATTTAACAACGAGCGAACCTTCAGCCAAAGTTTCAAGTAGAGGCTTTCGACGCAAAGTTGTGGACGACCCTTCTTACAAAGCTATCACCTTGCCAGTATTTACGCCCCGTCATTATGAGCTAGCCTTACCGCGCTGAGTCCTTTATGCGGTGAACTCATGGATACGTTAACGAAAGCCGAAATCGAAACGGCCCTGTCCGCTCGCCTTCCCAAGTGCGCGGTCAAGTGCGCACTCAACGCGGACGGCAGCCTTTCAGTCACTGTAACGGCGCACGGTATGGACCAATTCACCATCGCCAACATCAACCGCGCCCACTACCACGGTGTTTCGGGGATCAACCGGCTTGTGCGGGAAATACGTGAAGAAATGGTCATCGCCAGACAGTCTTTCTGGCTGTCATCGGTGGGGTAACAGATATGCCAGACGCTACTGACGCAACGTTGCAACCGGTCAACATTCAATACCTGCATGACACGCTGTTCGGTGTGAACACGCTCGCCAGCGAATGCATGGGGCAACTTGTGCGCACTGCGCCCGGCGTGCAGTTGCGGCTTGCACCGCCATGGCCAAAGCTATTGCCGAAGGCCCACTGGATTAGCTTTGAATGGAATGGTCAGGCCTATCGTGGCGTGGTGCAGGAGGCTGAATCCTTGACCAACGGCGACTTGCTGATGGACATCGAACCGCAGCCGTAAACGCGCGCACTTGGCAGCATTAGGCGCGTTCACCGGCCATCGCCCGTTGGTGAAAATGCGGCAGCCATTTCAATGCATGAAGAGACGCGGCCAACTGCACCTGCTCACGAGAACCCATAAAGCGTTCCTTGCGACTGAACACACTCAGTGCCCCGCCGTTTCGATAGGCCCAGGCAAAACAGACAGTGCCTGGGGGAATGCCATCAATTCCATCCGGCCCCAGCAGGCCAGTGGTGGCGACCGCCACATCAGCGGGGCTGTCGCGCAGCGCGCCTTGGGCCATTTCCTGGGCGACCTCACAGCTGGTGAGATTGAAGGTATCGATGGTATAGCGACGCACGTTCAACAGCCGCTGTTTCGCTTCTGGCGAATACACCACGTACCCGCTTTCGATCCACGAACCGCTGCCGTCGACCTGCGAAAGCAAGGTGATGATCTTGCCTGCGGTACACGACTCCGCCGTCGTGATGACCAACTGATGGTGCTTGAGGTATTCAACGATAGAAGCAGCGACCGACATGCTGAGTACTCCTGTGCAAGAGGGATTTGCTCATTGATTTTTGTCAAAAAAAACGATTTGTAAAAAAGAATTTCGAAATTCTGCTGGGGTCTATAGAGGAACATCCCCCAGGAGACAGCACCATGAAGTTCGCGAAATTCTGCCAAAAACTCTCCAACCAGGCGGGCAGCTCAAAAACCTTTCTGACAGCCGTCAGCTTGATTGCTGTTTGGGCGCTCACCGGGCCTTACTTTCATTACAACGACACCTGGCAGTTAATCATCAACACCTCCACTACCATCATCACCTTCCTGATGGTGTTCCTGATCCAGAATACCCAGAACCGCGACAACGATATTCTTCATCTGAAACTGGACGAGCTGATTCGTGCCACCAAAGAAGCTCACAATGCGGCCTTAAGCCTGGATAAGCTTGGGTCGCGAGAGTTGCAAAAATTGCGCGAGCAATACAGCAAGCTGGGGCAACCCAATGCGGCCGATGACATCAGGCAGGAGACAGATTCTCCAAGCGGCCCAATCTGAGCCCCACCGGTCAGCGTACCTTGCACCGTCTATCAGGCTGCAAGGTACTCGGCCAATGTCGCGGCACAGGCCTGCACCGCCCCATCCAGAATCAATTCATAACCATGGGTATTTTCCGTTGGAATGGCCAGGCAGCCGGCGCGGGCGCAGGTCCCGTTACTCATGACCGCACTGGCATCCGAAGCGAAATCCACCAACAGCGCATATTGGGGGCTGTAGCCGCAGCGCTCTGCGGCAGCCGCCAGGTCGTTGACCACCGCCCGGGTGTAATAGCCTTTCTGGTCCCCCGTATTGATGATCGGGTCGACGGCCAGGCGCGTGCCGTATTCCTGCATGACCGGCCCCACCTCCACCGCGATGGTGGTGTCGCCGGGTAGCGTCGACGCGGCATACATTGCCCCGGCATTGCACTCCTCTTCGAGCGTGGTGAATACCAGATAGACATCCCTGGCCAACGCCTCCCGGCGCGAAGCCAGCAGCTGGGCTGTATGCAGAACGGCAGCAATCGGGGCGCGGTCATCCAGAAAATGCGCGGCAATGGCATCGCCCACTTGGAAGGGCTCACGCCAATGACGGCTCAGAACCACACGGCTTCCGGGCCGAATGCCGTACTCGCACAATGCCTGGGCAGTGCATCGCGTGATCACATGAACGTCGTTCCAGTGCACATCGCCCGAGAGCACATCAGCCCCTTGTGCCGTATTACTGGTGGCGTGCATCGAGCCAAAGGACAGCACGCCAGGAAGGATGCGTGCGTCCCCCAGGATATCCACCGGGCACACGCCAAAGTTGACCGGGTTGGCCCCACCCAGCGCCGTCACCCGCAACGTGCCATCCGCCTCGACGCGTTTAACCACCATGGCGATTTCATCCATATGTGCCATGACTTTAACCGCACCGGCAGGCTCGGCATCGTTGTGCTTGCCATTGATCAAACCCACCACATTACCCGCCCGATCGACCCAGGCCTCATCGCACAACGGCGTCAGGCTTTCCAGGCAAATGGCGCGCACCTCGTCTTCCTGACCGCCCGGCCCGCGTGCCCGGAGCAATTGGGTAAGCAGCGTCGACGCTCGATTTTCAGTCTTGTGCATGGGATGAACACCTCACTGGCAGGTAAGCAATTGCGCTGTCAGCGCCTCTATAAAAAACGACCTGATGAATGAGTGAGTGTTCAACTCAAAGCATTTTGAACGCCCTGTACGCGCGTCTTTCCAACGAGAACAGGATCAGCCCTGACGCAGATCCTCGAACGTGACCATACCGGCAACAGGAGGCAGCCGACCATGACTGACACCCCAACCCATCGAGTGACAAAATCCCTATCCGCCGCAGTTGCGCTGTCCCTGCTCAGCGCCTGCGCTGGCAACAACTCACCTTCGAATGTCGAGGCACCTGGGAAGCCGACAACGCCTTCGACCCGAACGCTGGAAGCCGGCGCCGCCCTGCTGCAATCACGCCCACCGATTGATGCCCTGAACGCCTACCTGGACGGTTTTCACTTCTACAACGGCCATCCCGATGTGCAAATGGAAGCCCATCACTACTGCGCAATCCTCAACGAGGAGGTCATCCAGTGTGTGATCTACGACGGCAACCGCAAGGATGCCAAGTTGATGGGCGTGGAGTACATCATCAGCGAGGCGCAGTTCAACACGCTGCCCGCGCCTGAAAAGGCGTTGTGGCATAGCCATGTGCATGAAGTGAAGTCAGGGCAACTGGTCGCGCCGGGCATTCCTGAGGCGGCGGAACATGCGCTGATGGAGAAGCTGGTGCACACCTACGGCAAGACCTGGCACACCTGGCATACCGATCTGGATAAACGCCTGCCGTTAGGCGTGCCTCAGTTGATGATGGGGTTTACCGCAGACGGCCAGGCTGACCCGCGTATGGTCGCCGAACGAGATAAACGACTGGGCATCGACAGTGCCGACAAGAAAAAGACGCGTGCCGATATCCCCGCGCCGCCCATCGCGCCCGGCGCGGACGCGTGGCGCCAGGGCACGGTTATCCAGATCGCCGACCCGACCCTCAAGGCCCATCAACATTGACACCGCCATTCAGTCATTTGGATTGAACGATCATTTGCGGGCCCTTCTCTACCCCAAGACCAGCCAAAGGAGGATGTCATGATGATTGATACCGCAACCGGAATGAGGCCTGGCGAGCGATACGCCCTGGAAAACCTGGAGCGCACACCGAACTTCAGCGGGTTTTTCCTGGACGGAAAGTACTACCTGGGCCCTGAACTGATGACAGCAGTCGGATGGCTTGAGGGCCAGACGTTTATCTATGATGAGCTCGACGCCACAGGCGAACCGGTATTTCCCGACCGCGTCGCTGGCACCCTCGAGAACCTGACCCTGGTACTGACTGACGGTACCCGCTTGCAACTGCACCCGGTGCCCGTCCACGTGCCCGAGGATTCGCCTGGCGTCATGCAGGCCAAGGGGAAACTGCACGGCAAGACCGTGGTGATCACCGGCGCCTCCAGTGGCATTGGTCGCGCGGCTGCTCACGCCTTTGCCGAGCAAAGTACCCGCTTGGTATTGGCGGCCCGAGATGAAAAGGCCTTGGGAGAGGTCGCCGAGGAATGCGCTGCGCGTGGCGCCGAGGCCATCGCCGTTAAAACCGATGTAACCCAGGGCGACCAGATGCGCGCCCTTGCCGAACAAGCGGCGGCCTTCGGCAATGGCCGCATCGATATCTGGATCAACAATGCCGGAGTAGGCGCCGTCGGCAGTTTCGAGGACACGCCCCTGGAAGCCCACGAACAGGTGCTGCAAACCGACCTGCTCGGGTACCTGCGCGGCGCCCACGTGGCGTGGCCCTATTTCAAAGCCCAGCACCGCGGCACTCTGATCAACACCTTGTCGCTGGGCAGTTGGGTAGCCCAGCCCTATGCCGTCGCCTACTCGGCCAGTAAATACGGCCTGCGCGGCCTGACTGAGGCACTGCGCGGCGAGCTGACTGACTACCCGGATATTCATGTGTGCGACATCTATCCCGCCGTGATGGACACACCGGGCTTTCGCGATGGCGGCAATTTTACCGGCCACGAGTTGACGCCACCGCCACCGGTCTACGACCCACATAAAGTCGCGCAAGCGATGGTGGCCTGTGCGCTGCAACCGAGGGACAGCACCACGGTAGGCAGCGCTGCCACCGTGGCCCGCGTCGCGCATTTTTTGCTGCCCGGCTTTGCCCGGTTATCCGGTTGGCTCACCCGCCTCGGCCTGGAGCGCAGCCAGCGCGCCGCGACCTCTACGGGCAACCTCTACACCCCGGCAAGCGGCGAACGTCGTGTCGAAGGCGGCTGGCGGCAAACCCGCCGTACGCCCTATGGGATGGTTGCAATAGGCGCAGCGCTGCTAGTGGGCGGCGTTGTCGTTGCGCGCAAATATTCGGCTCGTCACAAATGAAAACGGGGCAAACCCCGAATAGCAGCCAGTCAAGCACAACTCCTCTGTGGGAGCGGGCTTGCTCGCGAAGGCGTCGGTCCATTAAACATTGATGTGACTGATCCACCGCTTTCGCGAGCAAGCCCGCTCCCACATTTGATCTTCGTTGTTCCCTTTACATGAGGTAACCCAGCATGTCTTACGACTACCAAGGTATTGCCAGTGTCATCACTGCCTCGCGCCATCTTGGAACACCTTCAGATGAATGCCTTAACGAATCAAAAAACATCCAAATGACAAGTAGCGGTAAACCGACCATCGCGCGCCTGGACTTTGACACGCCAA
This sequence comes from Pseudomonas sp. CCI1.1, assembly GCF_034348165.1. NCBI lineage: Bacteria > Pseudomonadati > Pseudomonadota > Gammaproteobacteria > Pseudomonadales > Pseudomonadaceae > Pseudomonas > Pseudomonas sp. CCI1.1. The sequence continues at coordinate 357,797 of NZ_CP133780.1, read as the reverse complement.
TGGATTGGCCAGGCAATCCCAACTTTATCACCGTCAATTTGCCCGACGGATCCTCCGTCAGCGGTGTCATCGCCGAGCTGCAACGCCCGGCCGATGGGCCCGGATGGGTCACCTTTACGGTAGATGATTAGGCTTCATCCATGCCTTGCGCCCAGTCATCGAATTGTCGGACAACTTATTTGAATTATTTTTGACGTCAAATATCTGTAGTTCATGAGTATCAAGGAGGCCTCATGAAACACAACGACCTATTCACTATCGAGTACCAGCTGCATGGCGAGCCCAAGTCCTTCATCGTGCGCGCACCGCGCATGGACAATGCCGAGGCTTGGCATTGGGCCAGTTGTGACGCTGGTGTGGCGGTGATCCCCAAATTTGGGCAACACACGTTCAAGCGTGTGTCCAAACCGATGGCGGAGAAATACGGCATTACCCAGGTGCGCTGGAGTGGCGCGACACAGATTCAATGGGCGGAGGGCCTCAGAGGATGAACAGTCAGACTCTTGGTTACACAACTACAAACAGGCGGGACGACGAGGTCACGCGAAACGCCGAGATGTTCTTCGAAGCGGATCGATTGGACGCGTTGGCGTACGAGATCATTGAGTCCTACAGCGGCGATGCGCATACGTGGGCGCGGTTTACCGAGGCGAAGAAACGTGCGGATGCGCAGCGCACAGTGGCCTATCGGGAGTGGATGCGAATTCATCGTTCCAAGCGCAAATAACGTCAGCCTGCGATAGCGGCCTGACAACCCATCAGGATGTCAGGCCGAGTGTGTACCCCCTCGCGTTCACGCCCCTGACTCAGGGTCTGTCGAAGGCCCTCCGGGAGCAACACCGCCTTGCTCCTTTGCCTGTTGTCCGCCTGCCGGTGCCTGCGATTTATCGTTTCGCTTAGCCGCCGGCGGGCGCACCTTGCGCTCAGAAGGATTCGGTTCGTGGTGCTTCGAGGCTTCGCTCATACTGCCCTCCTCAATCACTGATCAAAGTATCGGCTTGCCACCCGTCACGCCGTAGCGTTCGCCGGAGATGTAGCTGCCTTCATCCGACGCCAGCAGCACATAGATCGGCGCCACTTCCACTGGCTGGCCTGGGCGTCCCAATGGGGTGTTGCCGCCAAAGTTTTTCACCATGTCCGGCGTCATCGTCGAGACGATCAACGGCGTCCAGATAGGCCCGGGTGCCACGCTGTTGACGCGAATCCCCCGCTCGCCGAGCATCTGCGCCAGGCCGGCGGTGAAGTTGGCAATCGCGCCCTTGGTGGCCGCATAGGGCAACAGGCTGGGGTTGGGCATATCGGAGTTGACCGAGCTGGTGTTGATGATCGAACTGCCCTCGGCCATATGCGGCAGCGCGGCCTTGCAGATGCGAAACATCGCGGTGATGTTGACGTTGAAGGTTTTCACCCAGTCCTCGTCGGGGATGTCTTCCAGCGATTGATAGGTCATCTGGAACGCTGCGTTGTTGACCAGCACATCGATGCGGCCGAACTTCTCCACGGTGTCGTTGACGATGGCCGTGCACTGCGCCGCATCGCCCAGGTCGCCGGGCAGTAACAGGCATTGACGACCCGCCGCCTCGACCCAGCGTGCGGTCTCCTTGGCGTCTTCATGTTCATCCAGATACGACACCGCCACGTCCGCGCCTTCACGTGCGAAGGCAATGGCCACGGCCCGTCCGATGCCGCTGTCGGCCCCGGTGACCAAGGCGATTTTATTGGCGAGCCGGCCCGAGCCTTGGTATGACTGCTCACCGCAATCGGGCATCGGGTCCATCTTGCGCTGCTCACCGGGTACGGGCTGTTGCTGGGCGTTGAAGGGTGGTTTTGGGTAGCTGTTCATCAGAACGTCTCCTGGGTGGGTTTCTCTTTGCGAGGGTTCGCCAGGAAGCGAAGTTCAGACGGATTTTCAGAAAATCGGATAACCGTGCAACCGCGATGGCCACTCGTCAGTTTGATTAAACCTTCCGCAGGTTGCGCGCCTCAACCGGCAGTAAGTGGTCCGTCGAATGACCGGGTGGCTTCAAGGCTTTTTTTGTTGGCAGCAGGTTTTCAGCTATATTTCACTGTCGGTTCAGCCCTCGCCCACGTTGTTCAAGTTCTTCCCCCTACACCCGTCTTCCTGTGCGCCGTTATCCAAGGTTGGTATTTATGAAGTCTGCCCCCCCGCGGTCCCCCAACGTTCCGCAACGCAAAGATCTGACCCCCAGTAACTTGAATTTTCCGATGGTGGGTATCGGTGCCTCGGCGGGCGGGCTGCAAGCCGTGAAAGCGTTCTTCGAGCACATGCCCAAAGACTGCGGCATGGCCTTCGTGGTGGTCCTGCATCTTTCGCCCGACCATCAAAGCGTGGCAGACAAGATCATCCAGGAAACGACCCGCATGCCGGTGTCGCAGGTCAATGACGCCACGCCCATCGAAAAGAATCACGTGTACGTCATCTCCCCGGCGCAGCTCTTGAAGATGAACGATGGTTACCTGGCGGTCTCGCCTGCCGTGCGCGAAGGTGGATCGCACATTGCCATCGACCTGTTTTTTCGCGACCTGGCAGACACCCATAAAGAACGCGCGTTTTGCCTGATCCTGTCTGGTACCGGCTCAGACGGTGCGGTGGGGCTGTCGCGGATCAAAGAACAAGGCGGTATCACCCTGGTACAGGCGCCGGAAGACGCCGAGTACGATGGCATGCCGCTGGCGGCCATCGAAACCCAGATGGTCGATCTGGTGCTGCCGGTGGTGGAAATGCCGCAAAAGCTGCTGGAACTGTGGCGCAATGCCCAGTCGATTGTGCTGCCCACCGCCAACGACCCTGAGATCAAGACCACCCCACCCAGTACCGAACGCGATGCCGCCGTGGCCGAGCAGCTGTTGCTGGATATTCTAATCCAGTTGCGCGCCAGTACCGGGCATGACTTCAAGCATTACAAGCGCGCCACGGTGTTACGTCGTATCGAGCGGCGCTTGCAGGTCACGGCCCAACCCGACCTCGCCACCTATTACAACTTCCTCCAGGCCAACCCGGACGAAACCAAGGCTTTGCTGGGCGACATGCTGATTGGCGTGACCAACTTCTTCCGCGACCGCGAGGCCTTCGAAGCCCTTGAGCGGGACGTGATCCCCAACCTGGTGAAGTCACTGGAAGACAGCGTGCCGCACCGTGAGGAGGTGCGCATCTGGTCGGCGGGTTGCTCCACCGGCGAAGAGGCCTACAGCCTGGCGATGCTGGTGGCCGAGCAACTGGCGCTGGACGCCAGCGGTGCAAAGATGCAGGTGTTTGCCACCGATATAGATGAGCGGGCCATTACCCATGGCCGCAACGGCGTGTACCCCGAAGCGATCATCACCGACGTACCGCCTCAACGGTTGCGCCAGTACTTTGCCAAGGAGAAGAACCAGCACTACCGGGTGCGCAAGGAAATTCGCGAAAAGGTGCTGTTCGCCAAACACAGCCTGTTGGCCGACCCACCGTTCTCGCAGATCGACCTGATCGTGTGCCGCAACCTGTTGATCTACCTGGACCGCGAAGTGCAACGCGACATCCTGCAAATGTTCCACTTCGCGTTGCGTCCCGGTGGCTACCTGTTCCTCGGCTCCTCGGAGTCGGCCGACGGCTGCCTGGACCTGTTTGTACCGGTGGACAAGCGCAACCGCATTTTCAGGGTGCGTGCCGGCTCGTCCGCCGTGCGCCGCGCCCCGACCATGCCGCGAGGCGGCTATCTGCGCCCGAGCGCCACGACGCTGGCGATTGAAACCAAGGCGCCCAGCAAGGTCTCGTTCGCAGACATCCATCTGCGCGCCCTGGAAAAAGCCGCGCCGCCCAGCGTCATCGTGAATATGCAGGCCGATATCCTGCACATGAGCGAAGGCGCTGGTCGATTCCTGCGCTACGTGGCCGGCGAGGTGACGCACAACCTGGTCACGCTGGTGCACCCCGATTTGCGCCTGGATATTCGCACCACGCTGTTCCAGGTCCAGCAGTCGAATAACCCAGTGTCCTCACGCAAGATCCGCATCCAACGCGAGCAAGGCCCCTTCCTGGTGGACATCAGCGCCCGCCCCTACCGCGATGAAGCGACCGAAAACGACTACGTGCTGGTGATCTTCCAGGAAACCGCCGTCGACCCGTTGCTGCCCGACATCGACACCGTCACCCAGGCCGAAAACGCGATCATGAGCAACCTGGAGCGCGAGCTGCAACGCACCAAGTTGCACTTGCAGGACACCATCGAACAGGCGGAAGTCTCCAGCGAGGAACTCAAGGCCTCCAACGAAGAAATGCAGGCCGTCAACGAAGAACTGCGCTCGGCCACCGAGGAGCTGGAAACCAGCAAAGAAGAACTGCAGTCGATCAACGAGGAATTGCTGACCGTCAATTTCGAGCTCAAGACCAAGGTGGAAGAGACGGACAAGGTCAACGACTACCTGACCAACCTGATCGCGTCCACCGACATCGCCACGGTCTTCGTCGACCGCAACATGCGCATTCGCTGGTTCACACCGCGGGCCACGGATATTTTCAGCATGCTGCCGGTAGACACCGGGCGCTCGTTGCTGGACATCACCCATCGCCTCGATTACCCGCAAATGACCGAAGACGCCACCACCGTGTTTGAGTCCCTGAGCATGATCGAGCGGGAGATCAGCAGCAACGACGACCGCTGGTACATTGTGCGGTTGCTGCCCTACCGCTCCAGCGAAGATCACATTGATGGCACCGTGCTGACCTTCATTGATATCACCAAGCGGCGTCAGGCCGAAGAGGAACTGCGCCTGGGCGAGGAGCGCATGCGCCTGGTCGCCGAGAGCACCCATGACTTTGCCATCATCATCCTCGATGACCATGGCGCCATCACCGACTGGAACACCGGTGCCGAACTGATCTTCGGCTACACCAAGGACGAGGTGCTGGGCGCTTACTACGATCTGATTTTCTCCCCGGAAGACCGCACCGCTGGCGTGCCGGAGAAAGAACTGCGCACCGCCCGCGAACATGGGCGTGGCGAAGATGAACGCTGGCATGTGCGCAAGGACGGCAGCCGCTTCTATTGCAGCGGCGAGGTCACCCAGCTCAAGAGCAATAGTTTGCGCGGCTACGTCAAGATTGCCCGGGACCTTACCGGCCACAAACGCACCCAGGACGAACAGAATCAGCGCTTGAAGGAAACCCAGACCAACAGCCATCTCAAGGATGAGTTCTTCGCGGTGATGTCCCACGAACTCAAGCATCCGTTGAACCTGATCCAGCTGAACGCCGAACTGTTGCGGCGCTTGCCCGCCACCAAGGTCGCGGGCCCGGCCATCAAGGCGGTCAATACCATCTGCGAAGCGGTGTCCAGCCAGGCGCGGATCATTGACGACCTGCTGGATGTCGCCCGGGTTCGCACGGGCAAGCTGAAGCTGAAAAAGCAACCGATCGACCTGATTCGCACCCTCAAGGACATTCATAGCGTGGTGCTTGCCGACGGTCATCGTCGCCAGGTCAGCCTTCAAACCCCTTCGGTGCCGGGCCCGTTGATCGTTGACGTAGACCCGACGCGCATCGAGCAAGTGATCTGGAACCTGGTCAACAACGCCCTGAAATTCACCCCCGAAGACGGCCAGGTGCAGTTGGTGGTCAGCCGCTCGGACGGGCGCGCGCAACTGGACGTCATCGACAGCGGCGCGGGCCTGGCCCAAGAAAGCCTGGAAGAAATCTTCGACCTGTTCGGGCAAGCGGAAAACCAGCACCAGACTCACCAGCGCGAAGGCCTGGGGATTGGCTTGTCGTTGGTGCGGCAGCTGGTGGAGGCCCACGGCGGTTCGGTGAGCGTGCATTCGCGAGGGTTGGGCTTCGGTTGCACCTTTTCGATCTGGTTGCCGCTGTGCGAACAGCAGGATCATCTGCTGGATAGCGGCGCTACCCAGAACGAAGATCAGCGCCTCAATGGCCTCAAGGTGTTACTGGTCGATGATTCAGCCGAAGTCCTTGAGGTGCTGAACATGCTGCTGGAAATGGAAGGCGCCCAAGTGAGCGCCTTCAGCGACCCGTTAAGCGCGCTTGAAACAGCCCGGGATGCCCATTACGACGTGATTATTTCGGACATCGGCATGCCGAAAATGAATGGCCATGAGCTGATGCAGAAGCTGCGTAAAGTAGGCCACCTTCGACAGGCTCCCGCCATTGCATTGACCGGCTACGGCGCAGGCAATGACCAGAAAAAGGCGACTGAATCAGGCTTTAATGCGCATGTCAGCAAGCCCGTGGGCCATGATTCGTTGATCTCCTTGATCGAAAAACTGTGCCGCTCACGCCGTTAGGGTTTGGGCTGACGGTCAAGGGTAGATGAACTGAGAGAAGCGCACGGACGCCCCTGTTGGTCGCGACACCTGGGTATCCACGCTGCCCACCGTGTCGCTGCGCAAGGTCAGGTACAACACGGCCTGGCCGGCGCTGTCACTCAGCATCCAGACGCTTACACCCTCCCCGGCCGCCCTGGCCTTGAGCGGCTGCGGCTGGAGCGTCTCGATATTGAAACCGCGCAGCAGCTCACCGCTCAACTCGACCTCCAGGGGTTGTTGCGCCTTGCCTTGCACATGAATCACCAGCCCATCGGAGGCGCCATTGCGTAAAAAGCGTTGGTACTCCACGCGCAACTGCCCATCGGCACTGCGCACTTCGCGAGTGCTCAGCGGCCCGCTGGAAAACAGGCCCGCCAGGCTCAGCCCCATCAGCACCAGCAGCGCGTACCAACCCACCCTTTCAAAGCGCCAGACCTTGCGCTGCAAGGCCATATCTTCCGGTACCGGGTAGTTGCGGCTCTGTAAGTCGTCGGGGTCTGGGTTGTTCATAGCGCGGCCCGGACTCAGCCCTTGCTGTGCTCGGGAGAAGACGGCCCCTTGGTGACACCCCTTGGGCCGGCAATCGCCCATATCGCGGCGCCCAGGAACGGCAGGACCACGACTACCGCACTCCAGCCTGCCTTGCTCGCCGAGGCGTTATCGCTGCGCCAGATGCTGTTGATGATCCACGCATCAAGCAGTACGAGGATCACTGCCAGGCCTATCCAGAAGTAAGTGGTTTGCATGATGCACCTCCAGGTTATGTAACTTTGGGTGCACAGGCGCAGGCAGGGTTCATTATTTTTAAGGGCCTACCGTTGGACTCATCGACACTGAGCAAGCAGACACCCAACAGCCCCATCGGACTCGCCGTCTTCGAGGCTGCTTTTGACAATCGCAGGGTGCCATTGCTGGATCTCACCAAACTTCTTCATCACGCTTCAGGCGCGTTGTGCACGGCGTTCAAAACAGCGGAGAATTCAACCATTGGCATCGTATGACCCTTTGAATAGACAGCCCGGCGATCCCGGCATCAGGCGTGCCGGGATCGGTTGATGCTTACGCGTCGAACTGGTGATACACCTTGGCAATCACCTTCCAGACACCCTCAATTTTGATCAGTGTCAGGTAGTCGTTGTAATCGGCGCCAATCGCATCGTTTTCCATATCGACACGTACTACTGCGGTGCTCGGCGTAATTGCCAATACGTCAAGGCGAGTGGTGATTTGGGGTGCGCCGCCGTTCTTCGCAACGAAATCAAACAGCTTGTTGATCGGGCCGCCGAGCAACTCGCCATTGGTGAACCCATACATCACTGCGTCTTGATGGAAGGCTTGTGCAACGCTTTGAGCATTACCGGTACGCAGACCTTCCACGTACTGATTGGCTGTGGCGATGACAGCGTCGTACTCGTGGGTGGGTACTGCCTTGATATTCTTCGACATGCTTGTTTTTCCTTTCATGGGGGATGAGATGCCACACCGCTCGCCTGACATAGCCGAGGGGTCTTGCTGAATGAGTCAATGACCGCCGCCCGCTACCAATCCTGGCGCGTCGGCGAGATGATCAAGTCATTGACGGTGACGTTTTCCGGCTGGTTGAGCGCGTAAATCACTGCACGGGCGACATCGTCAGGCCCAATTGCAATCCGGTTCAGCGCCTGGGCAGCCTTGCGCCCCTGCGGATCACTGACCTTGTCCGCCCACCCTGTATTGATGACGCCAGGGCTGATCGTGTTAACGCGAATACCGTGCTGCACGCCAAGTTCTTTGCGCATGGACTCGGTCATGGCCTGGACGAAAAACTTGGTCGCACTGTAGACACCCGCAGACGGCCCTACCTGATGCCCTGCAACAGAGTCCATATTGAGAATCTGCCCGGACTTCTGTTCCAACATGAACGGCAATACTGCAGCCGTCATGTTGAGGTAACCCTTGATGTTCACATCGATCATCTTTTCCCAATCCTGCACGGCCAGATCAACCCAACGGGAAAAAAGCATCAGGCCAGCGTTGTTCACCAGAATGTCGATGGCGCCGTATGTTTCACGGGCAAACCTGGCAAGTGCCTGGGTTTGATCCGGTTGAGTCACATCAGTAGTAAACGCGACCACCTCACTTGCGGCCTCGCGCAGGTCGGCGACGAAAGACTCCAACGCCTCTCCATCAAGGGCGGCGGCAACCACACGCGCACCTTGCGCTACCAGCGCCCGGGTGGTTGCCGCGCCGATGCCTGAGGATGCGCCCGTGACGATGACTACCTTGTTTTGCAGGTAATTCATGTTCAATACCTTTTTGCAATGAATGCTATTGCGACGCCTGCGCCTTAATTAGCGCGGGACCTTGCTAGTGAGGCGTCAGCGGTTGGCCAATCGATGTAACCTTTTGCACCCCCGCCGTAGTAACTCTCGCGTGGAGCGATGGTCAGCTCAATACCGCGACGCAGACGCTCGACGAGGTCGGGGTTGGAAATGAACAAGCGACCAAATGCAACCGCATCGATCCGGCCCTGCGCCCGGCGTTCGATTGCCATCGCCAGGTCATAGTTGTTATTGCCTATGAATGGCCCTTCAAACTGGGCACTCAGTGCATCCAGGTCCACGCCTTCGGGCATGGTGCGGGAGGTCGCCGTGGCGCCCTCAACAAAATGCAGGTACGCCAGGTTCAATTGATTGAGCTGCTGGATCAGGTAGCCATAAGTCGCCATGACATTGCTGTCAGGAGGCGTATTACCGGCATCAGGGGTCACCGGTGAAAGGCGAATACCGACACGGTCGTTACCCCATATCGAAACCACGGCTTCGGTGACTTCCAAGGTCAGTCGCACCCGGTTCTCAATGGAGCCACCGTATTGATCGGTGCGTTTGTTCGTGGAATCACGCAGGAATTGATCGAGCAGATAGCTGTTGGCCGAATGCACTTCTACGCCATCAAAACCGGCTCGCTTGGCGTTCTCGGCGGCCCGCTTGTATTGCTCGATGATCCCCGGGATCTCCGAGGTTTGCAGCGCACGAGGCGTCGACACCTCGACAAAGCCATTTTCGGTGTAGGTGCTACCTTCAGCCTTGATCGCCGAAGGCGCTACCGGCGCTTCGCCGTTGGGTTGCAACTCGACACTGGAAAAACGTCCCACGTGCCACAACTGACTGACAATTTTGCCGCCCGCCGCGTGCACTGCGTCGGTGACCTTTTTCCAGCCGGCCACCTGTTCTTGCGACCAGATTCCCGGAGTCATGGCATAGCCACGTCCTTGGGCAGAAATGTTCGTCGCTTCGGCAATGATCAAGCCGGCACTGGCACGTTGAGCGTAGTAAGTGGCGTGCATTTCATTTGGCACACCGTCGTCGGCCATCCGGCTACGTGTGACGGGCGCCATGACTATCCGGTTAGCCAATTGCAGCGCCCCCAGATGCATGGGAGAAAAAAGGTCGGTATCCGTGGTGATATCGGTCATAAAGCCTCTCGATAAATTAGACCGGTCGTCTAGTAAAGTGGTAAAAAAAAACGCCCCTATGCCAGCAGGCGCTTACTCGTGTTCAGCGCTGTTTCGAAAGCAGCCGTTGTGTTTCGCACCTTCACTAACAGTGAAGCCCCAAGCCACAGTTGATACAACGATTCAGCCAATGTCTCGGCGTTCTGGGTCGACGTGATGGACCCGTCAGCCATCCCCTGTTCAATACACCGGGTGATCCTCTGGATAATCAGCGCGGTGCCCGCTTCAAGTACGCTGCGCATGTCCTCCGAGAGGTCGCACACTTCTGCGCCGAGTTTCACCACCAGGCATTTCTCCTCGGGATGATCGAACGCCTGTGTCTTCGCCCAGTAACTCAGGTAGCCAATCAGCCGCTCGGCGCCAGTCCCTTGCGCTGCCATGACGATGTCTACCCGACCGATATACTCTTGGAAATACTCTTCCAGTAGTGCCTGGCCGAACTCCTCCTTGGAGCGGAAGTAGTGATAAAACGAGCCCTTGGGCACGCCCGCCGTCGTCAATACTTCCATAAGACCGACGGCGGTATAGCCCTTGTGGGTCATCAGTGTCTTCGCTACATCGATGATGTGCTGTCGCATGTCCAGATTAGATTTTTTCATAATGACGAGAGCCTATCCAAAACTAGACCGGTCGTCTACAAAACATTAGCAATACCTGACGAATGACCTCCTGCGTTCTCGCCTATCGTTGCTCCTGCAAACGACTAGACCCGTGCGGCTGGATAATCCGTTGAAGGTCTGAGCTCGACCTTTTCCCACTTGGCGATGACTAACGGCGCAATGGCATTGCCCAACACGTTCAACGTAGTGGTACCACTGTCGATGATCCTGAAAATGCCAGCGATCAACGCGACGCCTTCCAGTGGAAGACCTGCTGAGGCCAATGTCGCTGACAAGATGATGATGGCGAAACCTGGCACCCCTGCTGCGCCCTTGGAAGTCAGCACCATGGTCACCACCAACAGGATCTGCTGGGATAACGACAGGTCGATGCCATGGAGTTGCGCGACAAAGATCGTCGCCACCCCAAGAAAAATCGACGCACCATCGAGGTTGAACGCATACCCCACCGGCACCACGAAGCTGACGATCCGACGCGGCACGCCGTAACTTTCCATCTTTGTCATCAACTGCGGCATCACTGCGGCTGAGGCGGCACTTGAGAAGGCGAGCATCAACTCATCGCGCAAGTACCCGATCAACTTGAAAATGTTTTCGCCTATCAAGTAACAAATACCGCCAAGTACCACCAACGCAAAAACAATCAGCGCCAGGTACACGACACCAATCAACTTGAGCAATGGCAACAAGGAAGCGAAACCAAACGTCGCCACGGTCGCGCCGATCATGCCGAACACACCCACAGGCGCATAAGCCATAACCATGGAGACAACCTTGAACATCGCATCGCAAACACTTTGAAGCAGTGCGATGACCGGTGCGTTTTTCTCTTTCGGCAAGGCGTTCAATGCCAGGCCGAACAGCACGGCAAAAAACAACACCGACAGCAACTTCCCCTCCGACATCGCAGCCAATACGTTATCGGGCACGATGTTCTGCAATATTACCAGCGCTCCTTTCGGCGGCTCCAGCGTGATGGATGCGGCACCGTGCGAAACACCGGAAATATCGGTACCTGTTCCCGGTTCGAAGAGATTTGCGAAACACAAGCCTATGACGACGGCCAGCGCGGTAATCGCAAAGAAATAACCGAGCGAGCGCACACCCATGCGGCCAAATGACTTGCTGTCTGGGCCACCGGCAATGCCCAGAATCATGCAGCAGAACACGATTGGCACAACGACCATCTTCATCATCTTGATAAAGATGTCACCAAGCGGTTTCAGAACCTGCACGCTGACCCATGCCTGATAGAGCGGATGGGTATTGAAGTACCAACCGACAAGCACGCCAAGCAACAGCCCGGCAACGATTTGCCACACCAAGGGAATACGTTTCATGTCTAGCCTTCTTGTTGGAATGAAAGGTCTGCGTTATCAGCAGTTGCTAGAGTCATGAGCTTGCAGCTCACGTGAGCCCCCATGGCACAGCTCAGCTGTGCCATGGGTGTTCTTATTTCGCGAAGAGCTGGCCCATATCCTTGAACGCCTTGAATTCAAGGGCATTGCCGCAAGGATCAAACAGGAACATGGTGGCTTGCTCGCCAACCTGACCTTTGAAACGAATGTACGGTTCGATCACAAATTCGGTACCAAACGACTTCAGTCGCTCGGCCAGCGCTTCCCATTGCTCCCAACCCAGAATGATGCCGAAGTGCGGAACAGGAACATCATGACCATCGACCGGATTGCTATGAACACTTTCTTGAGAGGCGGTTTTGGGATGCTCGTGAATCACCAGTTGATGACCATAGAAATTGAAATCGACCCATTGAGTGCTGGACCGCCCTTCTTCTAAACCAAAAACCTCACCGTAGAAGGTCCGTGTTGAAGCCAGGTCGTAAACAGGTATTGCGAGGTGGAATGGCGAGAGGCTCATCAGATCTCCAGTGCTTTTTTTGTGGGTTTGGCGAACATTCCCCCGTCATTGCCTCGCTTGGCTCAGCCGTTGCCGGGAATGGAAAACATCGTAGGACGGAAAACCCAACATAAAAATCAATATATATTTCTTAGAAACACAATTAATATTTATGAATGATCAAAGAACTCAAGACACTCATCGCTGTTGCGCGGGAAGGCACTTTTGCCGCTGCCGGCAACAGAATCGGCCTGACCCAGGCCGCTGTGAGCGCGCAAATCCAGCGCCTCGAAGCTGAACTGGGCGTTGAAATTTTCGACAGAAAAGGACGCTCTGCGCATCTCAATAGAATGGGCCACCAGGTACTCTTGCAAGCTCAGGAATTGCTCAATCTTTACGACAACCTGGGCTCCTCGACAATGGGACAACCCACCCACGAGCGGGTGACTATCGGCGCTATCGCGTCGGTGCAGCGCTCATATTTGCCCGAATCGCTGGCCAGGTTTCACCAGCAATGCCCGCAATGTCGCACGCGAGTCATTCCAGGGCTGTCGATGGAATTGGTCAACCTCGTCGACGCTGGCGAGATCGACATGGCCACCATCATTCGCCCACCCTTCTCGCTTCAGAGTGACCTGCACTGGACGACGCTGGCGCGGGAGCCCTACCGGCTAATAGTACCGAGCGAAGTGCCCGGTGAAGACTGGTCGGCGCTGTTGTCCAGCCATCCTTTCATTCGCTATGACCGCTCATCGTTCGGCGGCAGGCAGGTTGATCGTTTTGTGCGGCAGATGCATTTCACGCTGCATGAGGTGTGCGAACTGGATGAGCTGGAGGCCATCCTTCAATTAGTCAAAAAGGGCGTAGGCGTCGCATTGGTGCCGCAAACGTGCAGAGATCCGGAGTGGCCTATGGGTGTTCGAGCACTCGATCTGGGCATACACACCTTTCACCGGGATATCGGACTCATACACCGTTCTCGCCAAAGCCTTACCGAACCCGTGCGGATGCTGGCTGACCTGATCAGTGACCAGTTCATGCGTGGCTTGAACTAACCACCCTCTCGCTCATGGCCATCACTGCGCCACGCCAATGGAATAACTTCTGTAAACGGGACAAGGTGAAACGTATCAGCTGAATGAAAAACTCAAAAAATGCATAAATGCATTTTTATCCTTGACCCACAGATCCGAGTCTTTTAAATTCGAATTACTGTATATAAATACAGTGACTTGAATCCCTACATGGACGAGGTTTCCTATGAAAAACACCCCTTCGAAATTTGGAAAAACACCCCATCAACCCAGCCTGTGGACCCGAGCCGATGCGCTTAAAGTGCGTGCGGACGACCCCACCACCACCCAGCCACTGGTCAGTGCGAACTTCCCGGTATTGAGTGACGAGGTTTTTATCTGGGACACCATGCCGCTGCGTGATATCGACGGCAACATCACCTCCGTTGACGGCTGGTCGGTGATCTTCACCCTCACTGCGGATCGCCACCCGAACGACCCGCAATACCTCGATCAGAATGGCAACTACGACGTCATCCGCGACTGGAACGATCGCCATGGCCGGGCAAAGATGTACTACTGGTTTTCTCGCACTGGCAAAGACTGGAAGCTCGGCGGCCGAGTGATGGCTGAAGGGGTTTCACCCACCGTGCGCGAATGGGCTGGTACACCGATCCTGCTGAACGAACAAGGCGAAGTGGACCTGTACTACACCGCCGTCACGCCCGGCGCGACCATCGTCAAAGTGCGTGGCCGCGTGGTGACCACCGAGCATGGCGTCAGCCTGGTGGGCTTCGAAAAGGTCAAGCCGCTGTTCGAGGCGGACGGCAAGATGTACCAGACCGAAGCGCAAAACGCCTTCTGGGGCTTTCGCGATCCATGGCCTTTTCGCGACCCGAAAGACGGCAAGCTGTACATGCTGTTCGAAGGTAACGTGGCCGGCGAACGCGGCTCGCACAAGGTCGGTAAAGCCGAAATCGGCGACGTGCCGCCAGGTTATGAAGACGTCGGTAACTCGCGCTTCCAGACCGCCTGCGTCGGGATTGCCGTGGCCCGCGACGAAGACGGTGACGACTGGGAAATGCTGCCACCGCTGCTGACCGCGGTCGGCGTCAACGACCAGACCGAACGCCCGCACTTTGTGTTCCAGGACGGCAAGTACTACCTGTTCACCATCAGCCACACCTTCACCTACGCCGACGGTGTAACCGGCCCGGACGGGGTATACGGCTTCGTCGCCGATTCGCTGTTCGGCCCGTATGTGCCGTTGAACGGCTCTGGCCTGGTACTGGGCAACCCGTCCTCCCAACCGTTTCAGACCTACTCGCACTGCGTCATGCCCAACGGCCTGGTGACCTCCTTCATCGACAGCGTACCGACCGACAACACCGGCACGCAGATCCGTATCGGCGGCACCGAAGCACCGACGGTGGGCATCAAGATCAAAGGGCAGCAAACGTTCGTGGTCGCCGAGTATGACTACGGTTACATCCCGCCGATGCTCGACGTTACGCTCAAGTAACGGAGGCTATGAGGTAGCGGGTTTGAGCTCGATGACAAACCCGCGGTAGATATCCGCTGCTCCCGTAGCGGTCTGACAGCCGCCATCGCAGGCAAGCCAGCTCCCACATTTTGGTCCGTGGGGCGTTAGGTAGGTATGTGTCGGCTGAGGGGCCGTCACGGGAGCAAGCTCACTCGCCACAGGTTCAACAGCCCATTGTGTGGGTATTCAGGAAATATAAATGCCTGCACCATTGAGTTGAGTCATGTTCACGCCAACCAACGTCACCGAGTTGTCGCCAAAGGACAACAGCGCATTGTCCTCGAACATCGAGACATGGGAACGGTAATCGTATTGCTGGCCCAGGTCAGGAATCCCCATGAACACCAGCTTATCGCTGGCCTGGTAGCCCTCGACCCGATCATTGCCAAAGAGGCCGTTGAACAGGAAAGTGTTGCTGCCCCCGCCCGACACCATCAGGTCATTGCCTGCCCCGCCGACGAAAACATTACTACCCTGCCCACCGATCAAATGATCGTCGCCGCCCAGACCGAACAACCATTCCCCCGCAGCATGAGCGGTGAGGACATTGTCCTGCGCATCGCCGTTGGCAGAGGCCGTGTAGGGCGTCAAGGCTGTGCCGGCCAGCAGGCCTTGGCCGGTTACGTTATAGGTGACGTCGTGGGTGCCCCAGGGGATTGAATTCCACATGATGTAGGACTGCTCTTGGCTCACCAATGCACCGATATCGCGGGTCATACTGATGCCGCCATAGGCGTCGTTGATGTAGAGCGTGCCATCGCCATCGTTGGCAAAGCCGAAGCTGGCCAGTGGCTTGTGCAGTTCGAAGACGTTATCGCCCTGCCCGCCCAGCAGGATGTTGTAGCCGCCATCATCGCGAAAACGATCATGACCGGCGCCGCCTTCCAGGAAGTCGTTGCCGACACCGCCCTTGAGCAGGTCGTTGCCCTCGGTGCCGAGGATGAAGGTATTGCCAGTGTGTTTTTCAGCGTAACGGTTCAGGTCTTGTACCCAGGTGGTTTCACGCGCAGCCTCGGTCAGGCTGGAGACCACGATGGTCGAATCCTTGCTGGTCAGGTCGTAGAACTCGGAGGACGCGATACGCCCCAAACCTTGGATGTAACCGTCCAGGGAGTGAGCCTTGGCCACGCCCCAATTCAGACTATTAGGTAAATGTGCCGAGAACGACGCGTAATTATCGGTAAAACTGACGAGGTTGTTGGCGGCCGCATCCCAGCCCCGGTCGTTGCCCCAGAAGAGTGCCGAGGTATTGATGCCTTTGCCATCAATGGCTTTGAACACCGGGTCATTTTCATAGCCAATATTCAACACCGGGGTATCACCCGAGCGTTGAGCGGGTGAGGCAAAGGTTACGTAGTTGGCATCCTGATAAAAGCCGCCCCAGTGATCGTGGCTCAAGGTCGCCAGGCTGTTGGCGCCCAGTGCGCCGAGGCTATGGCCGGTGACCAGGATATCCTTGCCGCTCAAGCCCTGGCTCGCGGCGTAACGAGCGACGTTTTCGAGCAAGGCGCTGAAGGCGAACTTGGCGTAATTGGCGGCGTATCCAGGCAGTGCTGCGGCCGCCAGGTCGCTGGCCACGTCACCCGCGCCATCCCAGGTCAAGCCAAAGGACGTGCCACGAAAGGCAATCCCCATGGCGATCAGCCTGCCAAGCCCATCGTACTGCCCCAGAATCTCGACGTTGGCCGAAGGGGCCAAGGCTGTCTCGCCCCAGAAGGTGCCTTGCTTGTCCACATGCTGCGTCACGCCCAGGGCCTGCGCACCGATAGGCGCCCAGCCACCGGTTGCCAGGGGTTGGCCGGTGGAATCATACGCGTACTCGGATAAAGCCAAGGCGTTGCTCAGCAGCGCCTTGGCGGGGTCGCCCTTCATGCCCTTGTAATCGAAAACGCCCATGCCCTTGGTCCCTTTTCAGATGACGTGCCAGATGGCCTCGATTCGGATGGCCGGGGTCGATTGAGTGCGCGTCACGGGGGACCGTCAAGGGTTACCTAGAAATTCAATAGTGCTCATTTTGAGCGCTAGCCCTCCCAGCATTGACGACATGGACAGAAGGCACCCGGACACGCAGCGCAATCAACAACGCAGCCAGCAACATCAGCACCGCCGCCGCTATAAAGACGCCCGCGCTGCCACCGAGGCTGAACACTGCACCGCCAGCGGCGGCGCCCATGGCGATGGCGGACTGCACAGAGGCCACCACCATACCCCCGGCGCTTTCCGCCTGGTCAGGTACCGCGCTGGCGACCCAGTTCGACCACGCCACCGGCACACCGCCAAAGGCCAAGCCCCATATTGCCAGCAGTACCGCCTGCCCCGGCAACGAGGGTGGCAACAGCACCAACGCCAGTGCTGCAACCCCGACCAGCGCAGGCATTAACACCAGAGTCGCCAGCGGGCGGTGCTCCAGCAGCCTGCCAGCCAACAGCGTGCCGAAGAAGTTCGCCACGCCGAACCCCAACAACATCAGCGACAGCCCTTGCGAGCCGATGCCGGTAGTACCTTCAAGAAATGGCCGAACGTAGGTGAACATCGCGAAGTGACCGCTATGCACCAGCACACAACCGAACATCCCCATGGCGATGCCTGGGCGCTGCAACACGTCGAAAACCGTGCGCAGACGTGCCGGCCGGCGCGGCGCGAGGCGCGGTAAAGTCAATGACTGAAACGCCAGGGTCACCATGCCTACCGCCGCCGCTGCAAAGAACGCGCTGCGCCAGCCGTATAGCCCGCCCAGATAACTGCCCAGTGGCACGGCAACGACCGTCCCGATGGCAATCCCACTGAAAATGATCGACAGCGCCCGAGGCAACAAAGCACTCGGCACCAAGCGCATCGCCACGGCCGCAGCCATGCTCCAGAACCCGCCCAGGGCAATCCCCAGCAAAATGCGCATCAACAGCAGCACCGCAAAGCTGGAAGAAACGGCGACCAACAGATTGGAGGCAACCATCAACGTGGAAAACCCCAGCAACACCCAACGTCGGTCGATGCCGCGGGTCAGGCCTGGCACCAACAAACCGGCGAACAACGCTACCACTGCTGTCACCGTTACCGCCTGGCCAGCCAGCGCTTCGGACACGCCCAGATCAGTCGCCATCAGTGTTAACAAACTGGCCGGAAGGTACTCCGCAGTCAGTAATCCGAACACTCCCATTGCCAGTGAGAAGACGGCCATCCACGCGGGGGCCGCAGGCTCTGCCTCCGAGAAGGCACCGGGATGGCGGTTGGATACGGCGTCACATACACAGTCAGTCATTACAGGGATCTCCCAATCATCATTGCGACCCGCAGTCTAGGCGCGCGAATCTGGATGATCTATGATCCAAAATCTCTCATTTTTGACTAAAACACCTGAACAATGTCTGCAGAACAGTTTGCTCTTTCCTCGGATCTCATCAACGAACTGTTGCGCGGTATGCGCCTGCGTGGCGTCGAATACCGGCGTATACAAACGAGTCCGAGTTTCGGTTTGGGCTTCGCTGAAAAACCTGGGCATGCCTGGTTCCATTTCATGGCCGTCGGCAATGCGGTACTGCGAATGGAGGACGGCACCACCTACGCGCTGTCTGCCGGCAACGCCGTGTTCATCTCCCACGGCGCGGCCCATCAACTGTATTCCCATGCGGACGTACCCGTTCAGGACATCGACCGCCTAGACGGCGTCCCCCTCGGTGACACCGTGAGCGCGGTGCACACCGGAACCGATGCCAGCCCAACGCCGAGCACCATTTTGTTCAGTGGTTGTATGGAGTTTGAACTGGGCAGCATCCATGGCCTCGGCAAACTGATGCCGGGCCTGATGTTGATTGATGCCGACGGCCAGCGCTACCCTGGACTGGTGCCTATCCTGACCACCATGGAACGCGAGGTCAGCGCCGCACGTGTGGGCTTCGCCGGTATCCTCGCGCGGTTGGCCGACGTGGTGGCCGCCATGGTCGTTCGCGGCTGGGTAGAGTGTGCCTGCGGTAATGCCTCTGGCCTGGTCGCCGCCTTGCGCGATCCACGCTTGGCCGGTGCACTGCTCGCGCTCCATCAACAACC
This sequence comes from Pseudomonas sp. CCI1.1, assembly GCF_034348165.1. Classification (NCBI taxonomy): domain Bacteria; kingdom Pseudomonadati; phylum Pseudomonadota; class Gammaproteobacteria; order Pseudomonadales; family Pseudomonadaceae; genus Pseudomonas; species Pseudomonas sp. CCI1.1. The sequence goes on along the minus strand of NZ_CP133780.1, from coordinate 338,909 downwards.
GGGCCGCGACTGGACCGTTGCGCAATTGGCAGAGCAATGCAATACCTCACGCTCAGCCTTCGCGGATCGCTTCCAGGTGACGATTGGCATGACGCCGCTGCGCTATGTCACCGAACTGCGAATGCGGCTCGCAAGCCAGTGGCTGACCCTCGAAAGGCTGCCGATCGAAGAGGTAGCACAACGCTTGGGCTATACATCCCAGGCCGCTTTCAGTCGCGCGTTCAAACGTGTTACGGGCAAGACACCGGGGTTAAGTCGCAAGGTGAGGCAGCCCATTGTTACTTGACGCTGAGCGCACGTAGTCGACGGTCTGTGCCTCTGAATCATTTAATGAAAACCGCTCGTGACTACCTGATCGAAAGCCAGCACTGGGACCTCTCAGGCACCGCATAGGACCCGATCCGCGGTAGCGTCCCCCCTATCGCGTGTTTTCCACCGCCTTTGAAAGATCGCTCCTACACTTTCTCCAAACACTTCCGACGGCCCCATCTGAAATACCCAACAGTCACGAAAAACGACAAGCCCTTTTCTAAAATAAACGTTATGTATTCAGTTGTTCTGGGCAAGAAGCCCACGTCTCCATTCACCTCATGAAGAACTTGGATCATGCTAAATACCTCATTTTTTCCCTCATTGCGTACCGCCGTCAGTACAGCCCTGCGGTCCCGACAACTCAATCGAGAAGAAGAGCGCCTGGTCCACTACTACCGTTGCTTGTCGGAACAGGATCGTGAAGCGGTGCGCTGCCTAATGTTTGCGGTCAGGGAAACCAGCGAGGCGAACACCCTCCCCCATAAGAAGTGATGCCGTCATGGGTCAGCGAACGATGGAAGTACCTGCGGGTTTGACATCTAGCCGGCAGCCTGTCACTAACACCCTCGCGATGGATTTTTCTACCCAGCTAGAGCATGCCTGCGAAAGCCCCATCGCCGTGGAGGATCTGCATATCCCCATGCCCACCTTCGTCACCCTTCAGCCTCGATTTTCCCTCGGTGGCCTGACCCTCTCCCGCTCGATTTCCGTCAACTCCAACACGCTCCACCGTAGCCTCCGTCTCGATTTCCTCCAGGTGATTGTGGGGGTCTTTTACGCGCTCCTAGACTCCGCCGCCGTAGGGCAAATCCCTGTTCCCTCATGATTCCCACAGGCGGCACGCGCGCAATTTTCCTGCCGCCGTCACTCGCAAGGAGCCTCACGATGACCAAGACCTCAACCGCCCTCCTCCTGCTTGCACTGGCCAGCCTGCTGGCGGGCTGCACCACCAACCCCAACGTACTGCAGATACACAAAGTCACCGCAGAGGCGATTGGCTTGGCCTCTACGGATGAGCTGACCATGGGCCCGGTCACCAAGAGCAAGGAGGACTTCCTGGGCGGCGCTGAACTGAACTTCAAAGCCACGACCGCCAAGGGCCGTGTGTTCAACTGCTCGACGGTCATGACTCCAGGCATCCTGCTTGAGCCGCCGAAGTACTCGCGCCTGACCTGCACGAAGTAACCCTGACAGCCGGTGCGGGCATCGCGCGCACCGGCCTATGGGAACGGACGTCGGCGTGCCGGGCGCGCCACATGGCGGCGTTGCCGGCAAAGATGGTGTTCATGCTCAGCACGCTAAACCTGCGTCAGCGCTCAGCATTCGATAGATGGCCGTTTGAGGCATAAGAGTGCACGCAGTCGGCTGCCGAGGGTGAAGGGCGCCCCCAACACTTAGACACCCATTCAATTTCTGGGGCGTTTTCAATGCTTGGATAAGTCACGCACAACGCTATTGAAAGACACCTCCTACAGACCCAGCGCATGGGTTCGCAGGACGCGTCCTGATTGCGCCCACATTATTGAATGGCACGGGCGACGCTGCCTAGGATGTGCCCGCTCGCTCATTTCGTTGAGCTCTAGCCCTCCCCGCGTCCACGACAGGAGTCGATTGACCATGTACAACAACATCCCCCTCGGTTTGCGAAAGCGCCTGCTCGCAGGTTCGACCTTCGCCCTCTTATCGCTAAGCGCAGCCCCCGCAGTGGCCACCGACTGGTGGATGATCTTTGGCACCGGCGACACGCCCAACAGAGACCTGTTCTTCGCCGATGCACAGTCGGTAAAAGCCACACAACAACACCCGCAAAACACACAGCTGACGGTCGTGCAGGTATTCGAAAGCCCCAACAGCCCCAACTACGTGAGCTACGCGCTGGAGCTGCAATGCCCGGAGCGACAGCTCAGGGTGAACTCTGCCACCGCCTACCTGCGCGCCGGGGCGACCACGGTGCTGCCGGCGCCTAAACGTTGGGTGCCGGTGCCCAAGAGCTGGCTGGAGCGTGGCTATGACTTCGCCTGCGCACCGGGCAAACGCAAGTCCAACGCCATGATGCCGATGGGCGTCGGCTCCATCGATAACGCTCAACTGGTGGCGATCACGCAGCAAGGCCTCTTCAATCAGTTGCCGGGTAATCAGCCGATCCGCATTGAGTCCAAGAAGAGCAGCACCGAGGACGTGATGCGCGACCTCAACTTCCTCTTGGGCGCACCTGAGAAAAAATGACCTCCAGCGTCAACCGGCACGCTTGAATAATGAGTGATCAACATGAAATACACAGGTGCATTGGCCTTGGCCCTCGCGCTGCTGCAGACCGGCTGCGTCAGTTTTGACACCGTCCCGGAAATGTACGCGCGCAGCCAATGGAAAGGCCGCCCGGCGCAGGACGCCATCAATTTCTTTGGTCCACCCCAAAAAATGGATCGCACCGCGGACGACCAGCATGTGGTGATGCAGTGGTACCGCGACACGTCTTACAACAGCAATGAGGTGGTGGCACAAAGCGCGGAAAGGCAGGGCAATGTGATGGTGCACACCAACTATTGGGCAACCGTCAATAACCCGAATCGCTGCATCCTTTCCATCACCGTCGACCAGGACAGGAAGGTCGTCGGGTTTGAGGCCGATGAAGGCGAATTGCTGCTGTCCAGTGGCTGCCAGTCGGTCAAGTTTGGGCCGCCTTAGGCAACCGACGTTGAGACAGGCTAGTGGAAACACCTCCTACAAACGTCATGTTTTACTCTTGAAGGACCGCCCTCGACAATGAAATCCGTCATCGTCGCCATCGCCCTACCGCTCATTGCAGGCTGCGCAACGCCGAAATATTGGGGGGGCCACCGGCGGCAACCCGTCCGATGGGCTTGTGCAACTCTTCTACGTCCATACGCCGTTTGAGTACGGCCAAATCCGGGCATCCCAAGGGTTGGCGATTGCCACGGGGCGTTGCCAATTTTGGAACTACGCGCGCGCTGAGCGCGCAGGCGCACAAAAATCCGTGTGCCGCACGATGGGGCAATTCCACTGCCTGGAAACCACCGTCACTTAGGATTATCGGTGCCAGAAGTGACGCCCTCCCCAAGCGTCGAGGCGCGTCGGGAAGTTGAGCGAACAGTAGTTCGCCTGGCGACCCAGGCGAACTGAGCGGATCTAGTAACAATACGAATTTGAGCGCGCGCCCTACGGTTGTGCGCACAAACAAAAAAAGACGCCTAAGCGTCCATTCCGTAAATCACACAGGATCGAGTAGGAGGCGGATTCACATCCGCCGTCCTCTCACACCACCGTACGTACGGTTCCGTATACGGCGGTTCAGGTTATACGGTTAAGTCGGTTTATCGTATCCAGTATCGAGACCAGCCCGAGGCGGTCCCACAGCTTCTTCGGCAACGCCTGATTCATATGGGGCGCTCCCGAGTTCCACCATGGGCCTCGGCCATTGACTGCCGATTTCCACGCCCGCGCCGCATTAAGTCCCAAGCGTATCAAGTTGCGCGCCCTCGTAGAGGGCCGCTTCCATTGACGCCAGACGATACAGCGAAGCTTGTGACGCACCCAGCCGTCCAATTCCTCAAGTGGCCGTCTGCTCTGGCTCAGCTTGAAGTAGCCCGCCCATCCGCGCAGCACGGGGTTTATCCGCTCGATGACAGTCGCCACCTTGTGGCCCCGCGCTTTACGTAGCAGCTCTCTGAGCCGGTCGCGCAAGCGACCCAGGCTCATCGTCGCCACTCTCAGTCTCGGTTGCTGATGCCAGCTCATCCCGTAACCCAAGTAATCACACATCCAAGACCCGGCTACTCGGCTCTTATCCCGATTCAGCGTTAGTTTCAGGCGCTGATTCAGGAAGCGCTCAACACTGGCCATCACTCGTTCGCCAGCACGAGGGCTGCGCACATAGATGTTCGCATCGTCGGCATAACGCACGAAGCGATGACCCCGCCGTTCCAGCTCGCGGTCGAGTTCGTTGAGCAGGATGTTCGACAGCAACGGCGAGAGCGGGCCGCCTTGCGGCGTCCCTTCCTGCCGTCGGCTGGCGATCCCACCCGACATCTCACCGGCTTGGAGGTACCGCCGGATCAGTCTGAGCACGCGTTTATCTACGATTTGGCGCGCCACGTACGCCATCAGGAGATCGTGGTTGACCCGGTCAAAGAATTTCTCAAGATCGAGTTCCACGCACCAGCGATGCCCTGCCGCCACATGGGCGCGGGCTGTCTCGATGGCTTGGTGGGCGCTTCTGCCCGGACGGAAGCCGTAGCTGTAATCCGAAAACAGCGGGTCGAAGATCGGCGTGAGCTGTTGCAGCAGTGCCTGTTGGATCAGGCGATCCACGACGCAGGGAATGCCCAGTTGTCGGGTGCCGCCTTTGGGTTTGGGGATGTCGACGGCGCGTACACCTTGCGGGTGGTATTCGCCGGCCAGCAACCTCCTCTGGAGGATCGGCCAATACTGATTCACGTAGTCCGCCAAGTCGTCGACCGTCATGCCATCGGCACCCGGCGCGCCCTTGTTGCTGACCACGCGCTGATACGCACGTCTGAGGTTGGCCGGTGCAAGCACCCGCGCCATCAGCGTGTCCGGCTCCGCGTTCGTCCACGTCACAGATGCCGTCGATACCTTTGCGCTGTCAGCCGTCATCCTCGGATTCTGTCCGGGACTCGGAGTCACAGTCTTCTCTTGGAGAAATTTCTGCATTTCGGTATTCAACGAGACTCTGACGCCTACTGGCGGCATAACCTGTTCGGCCCTTGGTGGCGCGGTTATTCGCCACTTACTACGGCTTCGGCTGACTTCTGCACGCTCATCCCATCGCCTCTCGACGCTCGGTAGCACACTGGCAAACGTGCAGATCTCCCAGGGTAATTCGCGCGACCTTCCTGCTTATGCCTGTCGGATCTACGTCACAGCGTTCCGTGCAAGTATTGGGCTTTGAAGATTTTGGCCTTCTTACCCCGCTGCGCCGCCTCTATCCGCTTCCTGTTCGTCAGGCCAGCATTTTGCCTCGGGCTTCCTTCAGATTCGCAGTCACCCGCGACACCCTTGCCTCTGGCTAACACTTCCCCTTGCCGGGTGTGTAGAGGACTTTCACCTCCCAGTCACCAGCGTGGCCACCACAGCCAAGCTGGTTGCGCTTGCGCGCAACGCGCCATGCCTGGCGCACCAAAAAAAAGCCACTCGTTAGAGTGGCTTTTTCATTAATGCTTGGAGCGGGAAACGAGACTCGAACTCGCGACCCCGACCTTGGCAAGGTCGTGCTCTACCAACTGAGCTATTCCCGCTTGGTGATGCGCATTCTATAGAATCCTCAGCACCCGTCAACCCCTTGATTCAAAAAAGTTTTATTTCTTTTCAACGGTGGTTCGCAGATGGGGCCAGGCCGCACGCAGATATTGCAGCATGGACCACAAGGTCAGGCCGGCCGCGACCAGCAGCAAGGCGTAGCCCGTGAGCACCCAGAACGAGAAGTCCGACGGGTTGGCCAGCAGGATCACCAGCGCGAGCATTTGCGCGGCGGTTTTCCATTTGCCCATGTTGGAGACGGCCACGTGGGCGCGGGCGCCGATTTCGGCCATCCATTCGCGCAGGGCCGAGACGACGATCTCGCGGCCGATGATGACGGCGGCCGGCAGGGTCAGCCACAGGTTGCCGTGTTCCTGTACCAGCAGGACCAGGGCGACGGCCACCATGAGTTTGTCGGCCACGGGGTCGAGGAACGCGCCGAAGGGCGTGCTCTGTTCCAGGCGGCGGGCCAGGTAGCCGTCGAGCCAGTCGGTGGCGGCTGCGAAGGCAAATACCGAACTGGACGCGACGTAGCTCCATTCATACGGCAAATAGAACAACAAAATGAAAATCGGGATAAGCAGGACGCGTAGAACGGTGATCAGATTAGGGATATTCATCGGCACAACTGGCTACGAGGTGAGAAGGCATTCTATTCGCTGTGCAGATTGGCATAAATCAATTCAGCGAGCTTTTTACTGATACCGGGTGCTTTGGCTATCTCGTCAATGCTGGCACGGGAGAGCTCCTGCAAGCCACCAAAATGTTTAAGCAAGTCGCGACGCCGCGTCGGGCCAACCCCTGCCACCCCTTCCAGGGTTGAAGTTCGCCGGGTTTTGCCACGGCGGGCGCGGTGGCCGGTAATGGCGAAACGGTGGGCTTCGTCGCGGATTTGTTGAATCAGGTGCAGCGCGGGTGAGTCGCCCTTCAACGTGAACTCATGGGCGGCATCATTCAGGTATAACGTCTCGAAACCAGCCTTGCGCGTGGTGCCCTTGGCCACACCGAGCAGGATCAGGTCGGGCACCGCCAGTTCGTTGAGCACGTCACGGGCCATGGATAACTGGCCCTTACCGCCGTCTACCAGCAGGATATCGGGGAGCTTGCCCTCCCCGTCCTTCAACTTGCTGAATCGCCGCGTGAGCGCCTGGTGCATGGCGGCATAGTCATCGCCGGCGGTAACGCCTTCGATGTTGTAGCGCCGGTAGTCGGCCTTGATCGGCCCTTCCGGACCGAATACCACGCAAGAGGCCACTGTGGCCTCGCCGCTGGAGTGGCTGATGTCGTAGCACTCCAGGCGCTGGGGCGGCTCGTCCAGGTTGAGGACCTCGGCCAGGGCGTCGAAGCGTGCAGCGACGTGCTGTCGGTTCGCCAGCCGCGCGCCCAGGGCCTGTTCGGCGTTAGTCACGGCCAGCTGCTGCCAGCGAGCACGGGTGCCGCGTACGCGGTGGCTGATGTCCAGCTCGCGGCCGCGCAGCTCGTGGATGGCCTCGATCAAGGTGGGGAAGTCTTCGTGCACCACGTTGACGATCAGTTCAGACGGCAGGTCGCGCTCAGGGCTGCTGACGTAGTATTGGCCAAGGAATGCGGCCATGACCTCCGCCACGTCTTCGTCGATACCGGTCTGCGGGAAGAAGTTCTTGCTGCCTAATACCCGCCCGCCTCGTACGCTGATCAGGTGCACACAGGCGCCGCCCGGGTTGACGAACGCGGCGATCACGTCAACGTCACCGGTGCCGCCTTCCATGCTTTGCTGGTCCTGGACACGGCGCAGCAGGGAGATCTGGTCGCGCAGTTCGGCGGCCTTTTCGAAATCCAGGGTACTGGCGGCCTGCTCCATGGCCCCGGACAACTCATCGGTGAGTGCGTTGCTGCGCCCTTCGAGGAACATCACCGAATGGCGCACATCCTCGGCGTACTCCGAAGGTTCCACCAGGCCCACGCAGGGCGCCTTGCAGCGCTTGATCTGGTATTGCAGGCACGGCCGGGTGCGGTTCTTGTAGAAGCTGTCTTCGCACTGACGCACAAAAAAGGTTTTTTGCAGCAGGCTCAGGCTTTCACGAATCGCCCCGGCGCTGGGGTAAGGCCCGAAGTACTTGCCCTTTTGCTTCTTTGCCCCGCGGTGAATGCTCAGGCGGGGAAAGTTGCCGTCGGATAAAAACACGTAAGGGTAGGATTTATCATCACGCAACAGGATGTTGTAAGGCGGCCGCCATTCCTTGATCAGCGTCTGCTCAAGCAGCAGCGCCTCGGTTTCATTGGCGGTGATGGTGGTTTCGACCTGGGCGATACGCGCCACCAGGGCGGCGGTTTTCGGCGCAAGGCCGGTCTTGCGAAAGTAGCTCGCCAGACGGTTCTTCAGGTTCTTGGCTTTGCCCACGTAAAGCAGGCGCGCCTCGCTGTCGAACATGCGGTACACGCCGGGGCGGCCACTGCAGGTGGAGAGAAAGGCACTCGGATCAAACGGTGTGGTCATGTCAGGCGCTGGCGTCCACCATGCCGTGGCGCACTGCGAGCAGGGTCAATTCAACATCACTGCTGATGGCAAGCTTCTCGAAGATACGATAACGGTAGGTATTGACGGTCTTGGGCGACAGGCACAGCTTGTCAGAGATGGTCTGCACCTTCTGGCAACCGACGATCATCAGGGCGATCTGGATTTCCCGCTCCGACAGCGCATCAAATGGCGAATCGCTGGTGGGCTGGAACGACTTGATCGCCAATTGCTGGGCAATCTGCGGGCTGATGTAACGCTGGCCGGCAAATACCAGGCGAATGGCTTGCACCATCTCGGCCAGGCCTGCGCCCTTGGTGAGGTAGCCGGCGGCACCGGCTTGCAGCAAACGGGTGGGAAACGGGTCTTCCTCGCACACCGTGACCACCACGACCTTGATGTCCGGATGGCTGCGCAATAACTTGGTCGTGGCACCAAGACCGCCAATCCCAGGCATCTTGACGTCCATCAGTACCACATCGGGCTTCAACTCCCGGGCCTTGATCAGGGATTCCTCCCCCGACTCCGCCTGGCCGACTACTTGCAGGCCGTCGATGTCAGCCAGCATTCGTGTAATGCCTGTACGAACGAGATCATGGTCATCGACTACTAGCACCCTAATCAAGCAGACACCTCGCGATATGGTCTTATAGGTTGCTGAACACCTTAGCAAAAAACCAAGGCGCAGACCTAGTTGCAAGTGTCATATATATAGAGATTAAACGTGCTGCGGCTGTTCGCCGGCTGGCGAACAGCCCTGTTTCCTGGGCTAAAGGTCAGGATTCCTGGGGGGGCGACTTGGCTTTTCCGTTCACCACGGATGAATGCTCAGCCAAGGTACTGGTCAAGCGACGGATTGCGTCCTGGTCTTCCTTGAACATCGCTCGGTAATTGCCCAGCACTTTCTCTTCGATCTTGCTCAGGTTATCCAGCTGGATCGGCGTTGGGCTGCCGGTCAACACGTACAGGATATCCACACCTTTTTCGGCGACGCGAGACAAATAGTCGGCCTTGGGTGCACGACCACCGCTTTCATATTTGCCTTGGGCGTTCGCTTCAACGCCTCCAATTTCTCCAAAAACTTTCTGCGACAGGCCAAGTCGCTCTCTTTCTTGCCTTAAGCGCGAACCGATTCCACTCATTTGGATGTATGATCCTAAATTGGCACACCCCAAGAGGTGTCACACCATCACTTCGTTAAACAAACTTGAACGGTTTTGAACTATGCCCGGAATCCGTACTGCTGCACAAGCCAAGGCCTGGCTGGAACATCAAGGAAAGTCAGTTCAAGCGTTCGCCCGGGAACATGGCGTAGACCCGGCAACCACGTATCAAGTGCTCTCCGGGCGCAAAAAGGGACGGCGTGGAGAAGCCCATAAAGTGGCGGTACTTCTGGGCATGAAAGAGGGCGTTATCGTGGATGAGCCAAGAGCTCAATCCCACGACGAACAAAGCACTAACTGACAGCAGTATGCGCTTATTTGTAGGACGTGCATGTTTTAGTCCGATGTGAGTGCGCGACACTCACGCTCCATCCGCCAGAAGCCATCCTCTTCACCGACAATGCTCAACCCCAAGCGCTGATACAGCCTTCTTGCCGGGTTGGTCTTGAACACCGTCAAACGTAGAAAGCCCAGGCCCTCGACGCGTGCCTTGAGCGCCATTTGCTCCAGCACCCATGTGCCCGCGCCCTGCTTGCGGCAGCATTCCAGCAGGTGCAGCTCGCGGATATACAGGGCCTTGCCATCGCGGCTCAGGCTGATAAAGCCCATGACGACGTCATCGTTGCAGATCAGCCAGTTCTCGCGGCCCGCCCAGGCCACGTCGAAGCCGTCGCTGGACCACAACAAGCCGTTCTGACGGTAGTAATGGCTCATGGCCTGCTGGGTCAGGGTGCGGGCAAACGGCAGGTCCTGCTCGATGGCCCGGCGCAAATGAAACCTCATTCAGAGGGCGACCACTTGGCCGGTCCACTGCCCGCCGTCGCGACGGGCGATCACCAACGCGTCGCCGACACCGGGGGCGGCAACAAGCAAGTTGCCATCGGCGGTCCAGATCGCACTGCGACCGGCACAAGCCCAGCCTCCAGATGGGCCACCGTGGTTAGCCATCAGTACCAACAGGCCATGCTCGGCCGCATAGCCTTCAAGCAAAGCACTGTCCGCCGCGTAGCCTCCCTCGCTGATCAGTACGCCGGCGGCATACACCGTGGCGCTCGCTGCCGCCGCTTGACGTGGATGGCTGGCCTGGGAAAAGTCCGCACACACCGCCAGCGCGATGCGCTCCTCTGCCAATTCCAGGGGCTCGCCGCCCTGCCCCGCAGCAAATGCCAGCTCTTCGCCGGGGTGCAGATGCTGCTTGGTGTAGACGCCTACTGAACCGTCCGCCTCAAGCACCAGCGCGCCGATCAGCACACCTGTTTTTGGCGCCAAGCGCACCGGCATGCCCACCACGGCCGTCAACTGCAGCTCCCGCGCCAGTTCACGCAACGGCGTCAACACGGCGTCTTGCGGGTCGATGGCCAAATCGGCCGCCAGGAACGGCTCGTAGCCTGTCAGTGACAGTTCTGGAAACACCAGGCATTGCACACCCTGTTCAGCCGCGGCCCGCATCAACGCCAGGTGCCGCTGGATATTGGCAGCGATATCGCCCGGGATGGAAACGGTTTGCGCCGCAGCAAGGGTCAAGGCAGTCATGGTCGCGTCCTGGCAATCATTGTTTGAGAGCCGTCAGCATATCCACACTTGCCCCATAGCGGCATAGGTATCGCCGTTACCGCAGGAATGGATATGTACACGGTCCAACTGTGTTGACGGTCCGGCCGTCTTCGCAGGCAAGCCAGCTCCCACATTTGGATCGCGGTGCCTCAGCCAGATCAGCGCCGGCTGTCAGGCCGTCACGGGAGCAGGCTCCCTCGCCACAGGTCCAGCGTCGCAGCAACGTTGTGTAGATACCTATGCCCATAGCGGTAAGTACTGCCACGCGATAGAAATTACTGATTGAATCCACCCGCACGCCTCTAGTAAGCTCCCCCCATCATTTGGAGAGCCCCATGTTGCCACTCACCCACACTCAGGTTTGCCCTGCTGCCAGCGCCTTGCGCTCGGTGTCGGCTACCCATGTGAATGGTTCGAGCGCACTGGCCGGCTTTTATTTTGGGTATTGGTTTAGCCACTGGCGCGCCTGATACCTGAAATCGGCGCCCACTACTCAAGGGGTCGCCTACCAGAGAAATCTAAACCCCCGGTCGGCTCCCCGACCGGGGGTTTTGTTTTTTCAGCGCCTGACAATTTGTTTTTCACGCTCACTTAAAGGAATCACACCATGAACTACGCCACCTATTACCGCTACGACACTTGCACTGCATGGCGATTTAGCCAGCTCCGTTCGGGACAGCCTGCCGCCTCCGACCGGTCACCCCGTGGTGGCAAGCCAACACACGTAGCCGATACGGCCAATTGTCGAACACCCCAGTAGGCCAAGCGTGCGGGAATCGCCCGCCGCTTGCCCAGGAAGCCTTGAATATGAACTCCTCCGTCGCCGCTTTGCCCGTCTCTGCCCTCAACAGCGCCAATGAAGCCCTGACCCAGCGTTTGCCCAGCGCTCTTGAACTCAAGCACCAACTCCCGCTCAGCCCGTTCCTCAACGAACAAGTCCACGCCCATCGCCAAGCCGTGCGCGCCATCCTCAATGGCGAAGATTCACGCTTGCTGGTGATTGTCGGCCCGTGCTCGATCCACGACCCGGAATCGGCCATGGAATACGCGCGCAATCTGAAGAAGCTTGCGCTTGAAGTCAGCGACCAGATGCTGCTGGTGATCCGTGCCTACGTCGAGAAACCGCGCACCACTGTGGGCTGGAAAGGCTTGGCCTACGATCCGCACTTGGACGGCAGCGATGACATGGCCGCCGGCCTGACCCTGTCCCGCGAACTGATGCGTGAAATGCTGCGCCTGGGCCTGCCGGTGGCCACCGAGTTGCTGCAACCCATGGCCGCCGGCTACTTCGATGACCTGCTCACTTGGGTCGCCATTGGCGCACGCACGACCGAATCGCAGATTCACCGCGAATTGGCCAGCGGGCTGGGCATGCCCGTGGGCTTCAAAAACGGCACCGACGGTGGCGTCGCCATTGCCTGCGATGCAATGCGCTCAGCCTCTCACCCGCATCGTCATTTCGGCGTCGACAGCCAGGGCCACCCGGCGATCATCCAGACGCCCGGCAACCCCGACACTCATTTGGTGCTGCGCGGCGGCCATCGTGGGCCCAACTACGATGCGCAAAGCGTGGCCGACGTAAAGCATGACCTGGCCAAGTCCAAAGTAGCGCCACGAATCATGGTCGATTGCAGCCATGCCAACAGCGGCAAGAACCCGCTGCGCCAACCGGCGGTATTCAATGACGTGCTGGAGCAGCGTTTGCAAGGTGATACCTCGCTGGTCGGCATGATGCTTGAGAGTCACCTGTTCGAAGGCTGCCAGCCGCTGAGCGCGTCGATGAAATACGGCGTTTCGGTGACCGATGGTTGCCTGGGTTGGGACGGGACCGAGCAGTTGTTACGCAGTGCCGCCGAGCGTTTGCGGGAACACGGCAAAGCCGACTGATCGGTGAAAAACATTAGATCGGCCTGGAATTTCTGTTTGGCAAACTCCTGCAGTGGGCGAGCATGGGCCGGTAGTGGCGTGTGCTCGATGCCTTCTCTTGCCTGCTTCTGCGAAGATTGAACTGGCCCGTAGATTTCGTGGCATACGGTAAACACGATGCACCCTTGAATCGCCTTCGTGCAGGAGCGAGCTTGCTCGCAAAAAAACGTCAACGATAACGCGTGCTTCCTGAATAAACGCAGCGCCTGCGAGTTTTTCGCGAGCGAGCGCCTACAAACAATGGCTGTGGACTAGGCCCGGGCCACCGGCATGCGGGACAGCTCTCGAAGCCACGGCAACACCCGCAGGCCGTTGGCAGTCTCGCAGGGGTCGACGATGTCCATGAAGTGTTCGAGGTTGACGTGGTCCGGCACACCCGGCAATCGCACTCGCACAGCCGGCGTTACGCCGCAAGGGGCGCCCAGGTCCAGATGCTCGTAGACGAGTACATGACGCACCTGGGGCAGAGGCTCATGGGCTTGGGCCATCAGCCCCGCATTGATTATCAGCACGTCGAAGGGTTCGGCAGGAATGGCAGTGAGAATCCGCACCTCTTCGAATGTTTGCACCGGCACGATCCGGTAATAACCCAACTGGTTGAGCATTTTCTCGATGTACAAGCGTTGCAGATGCTGTTCATCGGCAATCAGGATGGTCAGTGCTTTGTTCGGCATGGCAAACCCCTGGGCAGGCAGTGCTCGGCAGTGAGCGCAGCCCATTCTCCAGACATATGCCGACGACAAAATCAGGCATGTTCCCGGTTTGTGTAAGAGTTTTCCCAAATTTCCCGAATGGCGATCAACCGCAGTCAGGGCTGATTGCAATAAGCTTTCAAGCCACGATGCGAAACATCAAGCGCTTCGTTCACGCCGTCAACCGCGGGCCCCAATGCCTGACGGTCGCGCTGTTCACATGCGGCCTCCAATGCTTCACACCCACTGATCAATAGGTTTGCCTTGACCATTCGCGCGCCGCCCTTGGCACGGTGGGCCAGGTCGTGCAGCTTGGCAAAATCTGCCTGGCTTGCCAGGCGTGGCAGCAAGGCACGGTCCTCCCCCAGGCTTTTAAGCAACGGCGCCAACAATCCGACAAGCGCTGCGTGATCATCGCCGGTCAGCGCGACGAGTGTGCTCAAATCGAATGTCGGCACAGGCTGCGGGCCCGCGTCTGCCAAACGCGAGGCCAGCGCCGACCGCAAGTCGTCAAGCCCGGTTGGCTTGAACAGGCACCCATCCATGCCCGCCTGCCGGCAGCGCTCAGCTTCCTCCGGCTGGGCGTTGGCGGTGAACCCCAGCAACAGGCAGGGTTCAAGACCCTGCTCACGCTCTTGCGCGCGAATGTCCTGTGCCAGCTGATAGCCGTTCTTGAAGGGCATGTTGCAATCGGTAATGACGCCATCGAACTGCCCCGCTCGCCACTGCTCCAGCCCCTGCACACCGTCTTCGGCCGTGACGATACGGTGGCCCAGAAAGCTCAACTGTCGAGCCAGCAGCAAGCGATTGGCCGGGTAGTCGTCCACCACCAGAATGCTCAGCGCACGGCCCTCAGGCGCCGCCTCTTGCACAGGCTCAATCGGGGCCGGCAGCGTGGCGGTCATGGCCAGGGCCAACGTCACGTCCACCCGAGTGCCATGCCCCAGCACACTACTCAAGTGCAATTGGCCGCCCATCATTTCGCACAAGCTGCGGCTGATCACCAACCCCAGCCCAGACCCGCTGCGTGCCGACTGTTGATTGTTGCTGCCCTGGATAAACACGCTGAACAGCCGCTGCTGGTCGGCGACGCTAATTCCAATGCCGGTGTCTTGCACCCATAATTGCACGGCCAAGCGATCGCCCTCGACCACCGCCCGTGCAACCAGGCTGACCTGCCCATGGGGAGTGAACTTAATGGCATTGCTCAGCAGGTTGGACACCACTTGCTTGAATCGCAGCGGATCGACCAGCACCGCCTGGTCAATCAGCGGGTCCAATTCAACCTGCAGCGCCAACCCCTTGGCTCGGGCCAGCCCCTCGAACACCCGTGCGACCGACGCCAACAGCTCATGCAGGTTGGCGGGCTCCAGGGTCAGCGACAAGTGCCCGGACTCGATCCGCGCGATATCGAGAATATCGCCGATCAACTCCAGCATCCCCCGCGAAGCCACCGAGGCCACCTCCAGGGCGTCGCGGTCGACCCGCCCCTGTTCGGCATTTTTCAACGCCAGCTCAATCATGCCGATCACGGCATTCATGGGCGTGCGGATCTCGTGGCTCATGGTCGCCAGGAAGGTAGTCTTGGCGCGATTGGCGGCGTCGGCATCGTCCTTGGCTTCCTGTAGCTGGCCGAGCAAGCGGTGCCGCTCGCTCACGTCGACCCAACCGGCAATCATACCCACCACCTTGTCGTCGCCGTCGCGGTACGGCAGCATCCACTGGTAAATGGTCAGCACATCGCCGTTGGGCACCTTGAGTATTCGATCATGAATCTGCGGCTCGCCCCCAGCCATCAAGCGCAGATAATCCTCATGAAACGACTGGGCCTGTGGCGGGTTTTCGACGTCGGTTTCCACCACCGTCCTGCCGATCACGTCTTCAAGCTTGTAGCCAAACACGTCGAGGTAGGCGTTATTGCAGGCCATCAGCCTCCCTTGGCGATCACGCACATAAATCGGGTGCGGCGTGCCGTCAATCAATACACTCATGAACCGCATCTGATCGCTCAGCGCCCGCTCGGCCTGCAGGCGCTTGCGAATCAGGCTGCGCAGGTAAATGGCCCAGCCCAGCGTGACGGCCAACAACAGCGCCGCCAACCCAAAGCCTTGAAGAATCACGTTGCGATAGCGCAACCAGTAACTGTCCTCGATGATGACCTCGCTGCGCCACTGGCCAATCAACTCGTCCATTTCCTGCGGGGTGATACTCAGCAGTGCCTTGTCGAGGATCGAATACAACTCCAGTTGACTGCGGTTGACCCCAAAGGTCACGCGTGCAGGCTCGGTGCCGACCGTACTGGTGACACGCAAGCGGTCGCGGTAATACCGGTTGATCAGATAGCGTGCGCTGATCAATGAGTTGACCGCGCCATCGGCGTCACCATTGGCCACCAGCGCCATGGCTTGCTGGGGGGTCTCCACGTCGACAAAGATCACGCCTGGAAAATTCTGCGCTATCTCATCGTGCAGCCCATTGCCAACCACCATGGCCAGGCGTTTGCCGACCATGTCCTCCAGCGTGAGCGGGCTGTGCGGACCGTCGCGGGTAACCAGCACAAAGGGGTTGGTCAAGTAGGGCCGGGTAAAGCGCACTTTATCAGCCCGCTCCACGCTAGGCGTGACGACCGCCAGCATGTCCGCCGTGCCCGCGCTGACAATGTTGATCTGGCGCGGCAACGAACTGCCTGGCACCACATCGAACTTCAAGCCGGTACGCAAGCTGATGCGCGACAGCACTTCGGCACTCAGCCCTTCAAATTGGCCTTGATCGCCGATAAACGATAAGGGAAGGAAATCATTGAGCACCGCGACCCTGACCCGTGGATTTTTCTGCACCCAGCGTTGTTCACTGGCGCTCAAGTGCAGCCGGTCAACGCCGATTATGCCCAGGTTACCCCCGCTCCAGCGGCGTAGAATTTCCATCTGCTCGCTGGCGGGAATCGCCTCCAGCGCAGCATTGAGGATGGGCAGTAAACGCGTATTTTCCCGGGTGACGGCAAACGCAAACGGATTGACTTCCAGGCCGGAAAAATCCGCCATGCGTACATTGTTGAGGTGGTTGCGATTGATCAGGTAGTTGCTACTGATGGCATCCCCCAGGTAGACGTCGGCACGACCAAACGCCACGGCACCAATGGCTTCGAAGGTCGAGGCAAACAGTTCCAGCTGGGCCTGGGGGTAAAACGCCCGTACGGCGTCGGGCTGCATATAGTGATACAGCATCGCCACGCGCTTGCCGGCCAGGTCATCATTCAACACCTGGCTGTCACCGCTGCGGGTCACCAGGGTCGGTTGATCGTTGGCATAAGAGCGAGACAACAGCAGTTGCGGATCGGCCGCTTCATAGCCATTGGCGGAACCGAGGAAATCCACCGCTCCCTGCTTCAGGGCCTCGATCACTTCATCGCGTGTATCGTAACGCCGAACCTCGATGGAGATATGCAGGGCCTGGCCGACCAATGCGGCAAAATCGGCCGTGATACCTTCGAGCTCGTCGTTGTTGTTAGTCAAGTCAAATGGTACGTAATCGGGCGCCGAGACGCCCATCAGTAATGAGCGCCGCTCACGCAGCCAACGCCAGTCGGCCTCGTCCAGCGTCACTTGCGGGGTTTCGATATGAGAGTGCCCCAACAGCCGCAAAGCGTGAGGCTCTTCGAGGGCCACCGCGATCAGGGGTAACAGGCTCATCCAAAGGACCGTGGCGAACCTCATCAACGCGGTGGTGACCATTTCAGTTCGGATCAGATCAGATGGTTGCGCTGGGCAAACTTGGATAAGTGCACTACCGAGGACATTCGTAACTTCTCCTTGAGTCGAGTCTTGTAGGTACTGATAGTCTTGTGGCTCAGCAGCATTTGCTCGGCGATTTCCTTGTTACCCAGCCCCAGGGCCAGCATCTGCAACACGGTCAATTCACGATCCGACAGGCAGTCGATCATCTGCCGTTCCGTTTCTTGCAGATCGTCGCGACGCACCGAACTGGTCGGCAAACTGGGGAAGCAACTGTAGCCCGACATGATGGCTTTGATAGCCTTTTGCAGCTCATCCAGTTCACCGGTCTTGGCGACGAACCCCATGGCACCGGAACGCATGCAGCGGGTAGAAAAAAACACCGCCAGGTAGGAGGTCAGTACCAGAATCTTGCATGGCAGGCCCAACGCCTTGATGCGGCTGATAACCTCCAACCCGCCTAATTTAGGCATCGCCAGGTCGAGGATAATCAGCTCGGGACGTTGCTCCCTCGCCAACTGCATGGCATCTGCGCCATCCCCTGCCTGGAAAATCTCATCAAACCCCTCCACTTTCAGGAGATATTTGACCGTCGCCCGGATAAACGGATGGTCATCCACAATTAATGCTTTGCTCATAAAACTTCCCTATGTGGACAAAATACCCTTACACATCACACCGGACCTGGGTACCTGTGAGAACTGACAGTTCCGACGAGCGGCGCTGCCTTCTGAGGACGGTAACGAGGCGGTGTCTGGCCCCTTCAATTAACTCAGCATAACCACGGACGCCGGACCTCAACGACCCAACAGCCGCAAGTGCCCAACCTTAGCAACGCAATGATGTTTCAACTGAAGGGATAATCCGGACTACATGTAGGATTTTTCCACAAACAAGCTTAGCCAATCCTGGCCAGCCCAAAGGAGATCAATCGGTGGTACTCGGGCTCCAGAAAGCCTGTACCACCAGGGTTGATGTTGAGAGGCGCGCCACCAGTGCATCCAGTTCATCGCCATCCACCGACGTGGCGGCCAGGATGGCCTCGATTTCCACTTCGTCGCTGCCGAATGGCCGCACATCGACATCACTGGCCGGGTAGTTGCAGCGGGCCAACTCGGCTTCCAGCAATGCCATCACCGCCTGTTGCTGACTGCGGCGCGCAATGACATAGAGGATATTGGTGACCTCTGCCGACACCACGTCCAAGGGTTGGCGGTTGATGTTATTGACGATCGGCCGCAGCAAGGTGTTGGTCGCCAGCACAAACAGCGTGCCCAGCAAAGCCTCGAGGATCAGATCGGCCCCGGCGCAGGCGCCCACCGCCGCCGAAGCCCAGAGGGTGGCGGCAGTGTTAAGCCCGCGTACATTGCCCTCCTCCCGCATGATCACACCCGCCCCCAAAAAGCCGATGCCCGACACCACGTAAGCGACCACGCGCACCGCGCCTTCCGCACCGCCCAGGCGGTTGGCCATGTCGACAAAGATCGCCGCGCCTACCGCCACTAGCACATTGGTACGTAAGCCGGCGGTGCGTTGGCGGTACTGGCGCTCGAACCCGATCAGGCCACCGAGAATAAACGCAGCGCTGAGGCTGACCACGGTGTCGACCAGGGAGTTGAGGTTGATGTTGTTGATTGCCTGCATAAAAAATCTCCATGAATGCAGCGACAAATTGAAAAACACCGCAGGTCCCTGTGGGAGCTGGCTTGCCTGCGATAGCGGTACACCGACCCATGAGTCTGGCGACTGATACACCGCCATCACGGGCAAGCCCGGCTCCCACAGGGTTTGGCGATGTTGCATGGGACCTGTTACTGCCAGCCAAACCTGCGGATGTAGTAGCCCTTCACCGCCTGGGTCAGCGCCATGTACGCCAGCAAAATCACCGGCAGGAACACGAAGTACAGCGACGGCAGCGCCTGCAATTTGAAGTAGTGCGCCAAAGGCCCCATCGGCAGGAATATCCCCACGGCCATGATCACGCCGGTCATCAACATCAACGGCAGCGCTGCGCGGCTTTGCAGGAATGGGATTTTTGGCGTGCGGATCATGTGCACGATCAGGGTCTGGGTCAGCAGCCCCACCACAAACCAGCCGGATTGAAATAGCGTTTGGTGGTCTGGAGTGTTGGCATCAAACACATACCACATGAGTGCGAACGTGGTGATGTCGAAGATCGAACTGATCGGCCCGAAAAACAACATGAAGCGCCCCACTTCCCCCGGCTGCCAGCGTTGCGGCGTGGCAAGCATCTCGTCATCGACGTTGTCGAACGGAATCGCAATCTGCGAGATGTCATACAGCAGGTTTTGCACCAGCAGGTGCATCGGCAGCATCGGCAAAAACGGGATAAAGGCACTGGCCACCAACACCGAGAACACGTTGCCGAAGTTCGAACTGGCGGTCATCTTGATGTATTTGAGCATGTTGGCGAAGGTGCGCCGGCCCTCCAGCACGCCCTCCTCCAGGATCATCAGGCTCTTCTCCAGCAGGATGATGTCGGCCGCTTCCTTGGCGATGTCCACCGCGCTGTCCACCGAAATACCGATATCCGCCGTGCGCAACGCCGGAGCATCGTTGATGCCATCGCCCATAAAGCCCACCACATGTCCGTTGGCCTTGAGCAGCCGTACGATGCGTTCCTTGTGGCTGGGGGTGAGCTTGGCAAACACATTGGTGGTTTCCACGGCCAGGGCCAGTTCGGCGTCGCTCATCGACTCGATGTCGTTGCCCATCAGCAAGCCTTGTTGCGCAAGACCCACTTCGCGGCAGATCTTCGCCGTGACCAGTTCGTTGTCGCCGGTCAACACTTTCACCGCCACGCCGTGGGCCTTCAGGGCCTTGAGGGCGGGGGCGGTGCTTTCCTTGGGTGGGTCGAGAAATGCCACATAGCCGATCAGCGTCAGGTTGTTTTCATCCGCCAGGCTGTAGGTATCACGCCCTGCCGGCATCGGCTGCGCCGCTACCGCCACTACCCGCAGCCCTTCTTCGTTAAAAGCCGCCGTCACCTGGCGAATGCGCGCCAGCAATTCGTCGGTCAGCGCTTCATCGACGTCGCCATGGCGCACGCGGTTGCACACCGACAAAATTTCCTCCACCGCCCCTTTGCAGATCAACAAGTGCGGTTGATGCTGCTCGGCCACCACCACCGACATGCGGCGGCGGTTGAAGTCGAAGGGAATCTCGTCAACCTTGTTGAACGCGGTGCCGACTTTCAACTCGCGATGGATATCCACATGCTCGAGCACGGCCACATCCAACAGGTTTTTCAAGCCGGTCTGGTAGTAGCTGTTGAGGTAGGCCATTTCCAGCACGTCGTCCGACTCCTGGCCCCACACGTCCACATGGCGCGCCAGGAAAATCTTGTCCTGGGTGAGCGTGCCGGTCTTGTCGGTGCACAGCACGTCCATGGCGCCAAAGTTCTGGATCGCGTCCAGGCGCTTGACGATGACCTTTTTGCGCGACAGAAACACCGCGCCCTTGGCCAAGGTCGAGGTGACGATCATGGGCAGCATTTCCGGGGTCAGGCCAACCGCAATCGACAGCGCGAACAGCAACGCCTCGGTCCAGTCGCCCTTGGTGAAGCCGTTGATGAACAGCACCAGCGGCGCCATCACGAACATAAAGCGAATCAGCAACCAACTGACCTTGTTAACCCCCTGCTGGAACGAGGTGGTCGCACGGTCTGTCGCCGTGACGCGTTGCGCCAAGGCACCAAAATACGTGCTGTTGCCGGTGGCCAGGACCACCGCCGTGGCGGCGCCGGACACCACGTTGGTGCCCATGAACAGAATATTTTCCAGCTCCAGCGGGTTGCGCGTGTGGGCGTCCTGCTGGTGGGCAAACTTCTCCACCGGCATGGATTCACCGGTCATCGCCGCCTGGCTGACGAACAGGTCCTTGGCGCTGAGCACGCGGCAGTCCGCGGGGATCATGTCGCCGGCCGACAATACAATCAGATCGCCTGGCACCAGTTGTTTGATCGGCAGTTCAATGCGCTTGGCAGCATCGCGGCGCAGCACCGTCGCGGTGTTGCTCACCATGGCCTTCAAGGCGTCGGCGGCCTTGTTCGACTTGGCCTCCTGCCAGAAGCGCAACAAGGTCGAGAGCACCACCATGGAGAAAATCACCGTGGCGGCCTTCATGTCTTCGGTCAGCCAAGAGATCACCGCCAACAGAGTCAGCAGCAGGTTGAACGGGTTCTTGTAGCAATGCCACAGGTGCACCCACCACGGCAGCGGCTGCTCGTGTTCGACTTCATTGAGGCCGTACTGCACGCGCAGGGCGTCGGCCTCCTGAGTGTTCAGGCCCTCGGTGTGGCTGCCCAGCACGCCCAGCAATTGCACAGTGCTGCGGTTGGCAGACGCCACCAGTGTCTGCGCCAGGCTGGGCGGTACTTCCCGGCTGACACTGGCATCGGTCACGGTCTCCAGCATCGCCAGGCGGCGAAAATGCCGGGCTATATGCCGGGTCCGCAGGAAACCGGCGAAGAACTCTTTGAGCAAAGTGAGGTTCATGGTGTAACTCCTGCGCGAGGAAAAACCGTCGTGCAGGTACTGCCCGTCCACACCGCGCCCGTCACACAGGCACAGCCGAACCTGGCCCGCCCGCCGTAACAGGCAGGCGCGTCCGTAGCATCCAGGCGTTACCCAGGTGCTGGTCAGCGTCGATGAGAGGGAATCAGGCGGGTGCCAGGACTGGTCACCGCCGGGATGCCGCTTCTCGCTTTGTGAGGCGAGACAACGGCATCTGGAAAATGCGCGTTACCTTGCCAAGAGGCCGGTTACCGAAACCGGCCGACGACTGTCACTCGAACAAGTACCCACTGAGGGTCTCCGGTATTGATGAAAACGCGCGAAGCTTACGCCCCGATGTTGGCGGAGTAAACCGTAGGAAAGTGGCAGCCTGGTGAATAAGAAGATTCTTCAGGATGGGTTCAGGAACGCCTTTCTCAACCCCACGTTGGGCAATCCCGTTCGACCAGCGCCAGGTAGTTTTCAATGCTCGCGCTAGCCACAACCTTCACTTGGATAGACACCCTATTCACCTGCCGGCCCATCGTGATCCCCTCACGGGTGCGCACCTGTACATAGCCAAGCCTGGGCCAAAAACGCTCGGCTCTGGTATTGCCCACCACTACCGTCAGCCGTAGCCACTGAGCGCCCTTTGCCACCGCCCACGCCTCAAGGTCGGTGTGCAAACGCTGCGCCAGCCCGCTGCCGTGCCAGCGCGCATGCACCAGCAGTAACCCGATGTGCCACACCCCGGTGGCGAGCAAATCAGCGGCGATATTCACCACGGCGACCAAGTGGCCCTGCGCATCGCGGTAACCCAGCCAGTACAGGCGACTGCAATGCCAGCCAGCGGGCAATTGGCCGCGTAACTCTTCCCGTGCTTCGGTCGGGGTAGCCGGTTCGCCATTCACCGCGATGAAGTAATCGGGCCTGAATTCATAGAATAAGCGCAACGCTTGAAACGAGAGGCAGAGAGCCAGCCACCGGTAGAATCCAGGCTCTCACACCGAAGGATTCAAGCGCAGATGACTACGCATTACCGGCAGCTGACTCAGGGACAACGTTACCAGATTGAGGCTGGCTTGAGCGCCGCAGAGAGCCAGGCGAGCATTGCAAAGCGGGTCGGCGTGCATCCCTCGACGATCAGTCGCGAGGTTCGCCGCAACAGCACCCAGAATATCTACAAGGCTGTTTCTGCGGCCCATGAAAGTGATGCTCGTCGAGCGGGTGCGCGCAAGTTTTGCAAGCCGGCGACATGGCTCAGCCATCATCTCCCGGTGTGGCTCAAGCATGGCATGAGTCCGGAGCAGATCGCCCAGCGGTTGAAGCAGGAGCAGCCAAGCCGGGCGGTCAGCCATGAGTGGATTTATCGGTTCATTGCCGCCGAACAGCGCGCCGGTGGTGAGCTTTATACCTATCTGCGACATCGCCGAAAGCGCTACCGGAAACGCTATGGAAGCCACGATCGGCGCGGGCAGCTGCGTAATCGCGTGTCAATCAGTGAACGCCCAGCCGAGGTCGAAAGCCGCGAGCGCCTGGGGGACTGGGAGGGCGATACGGTACATGGACTGGGCGGTAACCTGGTGACCCTGGTTGATCGCAAAAGCGGCTATCTGAGCGCCTATCCGGTCAAGCGCAGAACGCGCCGGCAGGTAACGCGGGCGATCAATCTGATGCTTCAGGGCCATGCCGCTCACACGCTGACGCTGGATAACGGAAGGGAGTTTGCCGGGCATGAACGCATCGCGCTACGGAGCCAGTGCCAGGTCTTTTTTGCAGACCCCTATTCATCCTGGCAACGTGGCACCAATGAAAACACCAACGGTCTGCTCCGCCAGTATTTCCCCAAGGGCAGCGACTTCAGCAAGCTGACCGTCGAAGCCGTCAATCGGACAGTAGCGAGGATCAATCTACGCCCGCGCAAGCGCTTGGGCTGGAAGACGCCGTACGAAGTGCATACAGGGGTGAGCGTTGCACTTATGTGTTGAATTCAGGGGGTGCCTGTTCAAAAAACTGCTGCAACTCAGCCTCATCGCAACCCAAAAGCTCAACCACCCGAATGCCTTCCAAGGAGCTGCCAGGCAACAGATGTAGATCAACGTCCATGTTCAACCTCTTCAATCCCGCGTCAGCACTTCCAGCAATTCAATCTCGAAGCGCAGGTTACTGTTGGGTTTGATATGCGCGCCCATCGAGCGCTCGCCATAGGCCAGGTGCGCGGGTACATACAACGTGCGCACGCCGCCAACCTGCATGCCCATCAAGCCCTGGTCCCACCCCTTGATCACGCGGCCAGTGCCGATCACGCACTGAAACGGTTTGCCCCGCTCCCAGGAGGAATCGAACACCGTGCCATCTTCCAGGGTGCCGGTGTATTGGGTGGTGATCAGCGCGCCCTTGACCACGGCTTTGCCGTCGCCCAGGCGGATGTCGGTGACCTGCAGTTCGTCGTTGCTCATGGGGTTCTCATTGAAGGGGCCAAAGGCTGGGGTTTTCCCAGAATCGGATGGGTTTGGCAAGTGCAGGGGAATGGCCAGCGTGATGGTGGACCGTTCGCTGGAATGCATACAGCCGCGTCAGAATCCACATTGAATCTGCATGCATTCAGAGGTCGCTGTGTCGACCTTTTACAACCAATGCCAGAACCGGCTCCAGAACCCACGCCCCAACTCATCCTTGCACCCGGCATATTGGCGCGCATACATCTGCGAACGCGCCTGTACCTTGCTCGCTACCGGCGGCAGCCAGGCTTTGCTGGCGTAGGTGCGCTGGCGGTAGCCGCCCCAGCCTTCGTGGTAGTTCAGGTATTGGCCATAGGCGTCGTACTTGTAGACGCCATTGATGGTGTAGGTCTTGTCCATGTACCAGCCGATGAAATCGATGGCGTCGTCGAAGTCTTCGCGATCAGCGCCACTGCGGCCGGTGGCTTTGCGGTAGTCGTTCCACACTTCATCCTTGGCCTGGGCATAGCCGGAAGCCGTGGAGACGCGGCCCCAAGGGATGATCCACAGCAGGTATTTACGCGGGGTCTTGGCGTCGTGGCGAAAGCCCGACTCCTGATACATGATGGCGAACGGCACCTGGATCGGTACGCCCCAGCGCTTTTGCGTGACCTTGGCGGCGTCGTACCAGTCGTCTTTTTCGCGCAAGATACCGCAGAGGTCGTTGGGCGTGCGTGGCGGCGAGGTGCCGCACGCCGCCAACAGGGAAGTGAGTAATAACAGTCCGACGGCTTTGCCTGCGCTCAAGGGTCACCTTTGTGGGATAAGGGTAAAATGCCAGCATTTTACCCCTTCACACAGGCGGCGTCCTTGCCGCAGACATCTTTAAGCCAAAGGCACGCGACGGGTAGTCAGCGCGATACGACCAATAAAGAAGCTCAACGCCGCACCCAACAGCAGCATGGCCAAGGTGCTCCAGGCGGCGCGGGACA
The DNA here is from genome assembly GCF_034348165.1 of Pseudomonas sp. CCI1.1. Taxonomy (NCBI): domain Bacteria; kingdom Pseudomonadati; phylum Pseudomonadota; class Gammaproteobacteria; order Pseudomonadales; family Pseudomonadaceae; genus Pseudomonas; species Pseudomonas sp. CCI1.1. The sequence goes on along the minus strand of NZ_CP133780.1, from coordinate 313,813 downwards.
GTTGCTTGGCAGCGACTTCACCGGCTTCACGGGCTTTCTGTTCAGCCTGTTTTTTCAGCTCATCGACTTTTTGCATGGCTTGCTGATAAGCCTGGGCATAGTTGTCGACGATCTGGGTGGCTTCTTCTTTGCTCTTGCCAGTGCGGGCCGCGACGATGTTGACCAGCGCCTCTTTATCCGCTGCATTCAATGCTGGCTCGCCGGACGCTTTCACACGTTCGAACCATTGCTTGAGCTCATCACCGGCCTGGGCAGGATTGGTCGCTGCATCGGTAGCCGACTGCTTGCCATCGGCAGCTGCCTGATCGGCTTTCTGCTCGACATTGGCAGGGTCCAGTTCAGCCTTGCCGCTCTGCTTGAGCAACGTATCCAGTTGGCCTTGCAGGCTGTTCCAGTCCAGCTCGATGCCCTGCTCATTCAACTGTTGCTTGATGCTATTGCCAATCCCCGGCGCGGCGGCAGCAATGCCACTGCCCGCAGCAGACAGACCTTTACCCACCACGTTGCCGGCCGTACCGACTACGCTGGAAGCCAGGCCCGCCAACAGCCAAGTGGTGAGCAAGGTGGTCAAGGTCCAGGTCAGCACCCCATGCAGACCGCCACGATCCGGCGCGGTGCGGCCGGCCACGAAGGCGCCCAACGCGATGGCGACCAGTGTCGATACAAACAGCCAGATACCCGCACCCGTGCCAAAACCGCTCAACGGGTTGCCCGCTTCCATCGGGTCAACGGCACTGGCGCCAATGGCGGTGCCCAACACGCTCAAAACCAGGTAGGTGACCAGTGCGATTGCACTACCGGCCAATACCGAGCTCCACGACACTCGAAACAGCGATCGATTGGTTTCATAGACAGTGGTCATACAAAGGTCCTTTTCAAATTGAGGAGCAAGGCAATGCGCCTTGATGGGTGTGAGTGTGGCGAAACGACATACGTTCAGTCCTGGCCCATATGCACCAGGCGCCCTGGTGCATTCGCACTGCCCCGTGGGCAATTACTCTGCACTATCCTGACGCCAGGATGTCGTAACCCAATGTGCCTTGCCCTGCCCTAATCGGAGACGTTATGACCCAGGATGTTCTCGCCAAAGAAACCAACCGCCGCCAACTGCAGACCATCATCTCGGGACTGTCCGACGGTGTGATTCTGGCCGAGGTCGACCAGACCATTCTGTGGGCCAATGAAGCGGCGTTGACCATGCATGGGGTCAGCGAGGTCAAGGAACTGGGCGCCAATACCGAGGCGTACGCCAAGCGCTTTGCCCTGCGCTATCGCAACAACCATCCCTTGCCACTGGACAGCTACCCCCTCAGCCGCGTGGCTGCCGGTGAAGAGTTCAGCGATGTGGTGGTGGAAGTCACGCCCGCCGACGACGAACATCGCAGCTGGGTGCACCGCCTGCGCAGCCTGGTGCTGACCGATGCCCAGGGTGAGCCGGAGTTGCTGGTGCTGATCCTCAGCGACGCCACCGAATGGGCCAGCGCTGAGCAACGTTTTGAGAAAACCTTCAACGCCAACCCGGCGCCCGCGGTGATCTGTCGCCTCAGCGACCTGCGCTACATCAAGGTCAACCAGGGTTTTTTGGAGATGACCGGCTACAACCGCGACCAGGTCATCGGCAAATCCGTGTATGAACTGGATGTGCTGGAACAGGCCGAGCGCAAGGACCTGGCGATCCAGCGCCTGGGCGAAGGCGCGACCATCCCGCAGATGCAGGCCGAACTGAGACTGCCCGAAGGTGGCAGCAAACTGGTGATCGTCGCCGGCCAACCGTTGGACATGAACGAGGAAGACTGCATGCTGTTTTCCTTCACCGACCTGGAGCCACGGCGTAAAGCCGAGATCGCCCTGCGCCAGAGCGAAGAACGCTTCGCCAAATCCTTCCGCCTGACGCCCGTGCCGACCCTGGTATGCAGTGCCGACAACCGCCAGGTGGTAGACATCAACGAAGCCTTCATGAGCATCACCGGCTATATCAGCGAGGAACTGATCGGCAAATCCATCGAAGACATCAACTTCATCGACAGCCCCCAGGCCGGCGCGCAGTTGTTCGCCACCCTGGAAAAAGCCGGCAACCTTGAAGGCCAGGACCTCAAGGTGCGCAAGAAAGGCAACGAGGTGATCGACTGCGTGGTATCCGCCGACACCGTGATTATCCAGGACGTGCCCTGCTACCTGATGGTGCTGATGAACATCACCGAGCGCAAACGCTCGGAGCTGGAACTGGTGGCGGCCATCGAGGAAGTCATGCAGGACGCGTCCTGGTTCAGCCAGACCCTGATCGAGAAGCTGGCCAACGCCAAGAGCGTCAACAGCCCCAACCTGCCGAATGTTTCCTTCACCGACCTCACCGCCCGCGAGCGCGATGTATTGGGCCTGATCTGCGAGGGCCTGGCGGACAAAGAGATCGCCTCGCGCCTGAAACTGGCGCCCAACACCGTGCGTAACCATGTGGCCACGGTGTATTCCAAGCTGGGGGTGCACAGCCGTAGTGCAGCGATCGTCTGGGCTCGTGAACGCGGGCTGTTTGCCGGTGATTTGCGCCTGAAAAACAAGCCCTGACCCTGCAAATGCACTAGTGCGTCTAGTGCGAATTCGCCTTATTGAGCGGCGGTGCAAGCAATAACCTTCAAGGGATCGTATTTATGCCTAGAAGGAACCCGCATGTTTACCCTCTCTCAGCTGCGCAACTGCATCGAAGAAGGCCTGTCACCGCTGACGTGCGAATTCACCCTGTGCCGGGACGCGTCCTTGACCCTCAAGGTCTATGATGCCGAGACCGGCCGCGTCGACCTGGTGGTCACTGGCATCAGCACCAACCGCCTGCAGACCCCGCAGGAAGTAGCGAAAATGGTGGATGAATTGCGCTACGAGCTGCAAAGCAACAACGTCGGCAAGCTCACGCTGGATGATTTGCCTTTATCGCCGCTCCCATGAAATAAAACACCCCGCCGGCAACGATAAACGCCCCCAGCATGTAGAACATGTAATGGGCCGGCAGGCTGGCCAACACCAGCCCACACAGCACCGGCCCCAGCGCGGCACCAAGGTTGGACAGGTTTTGCGCCCCGTAATACATGCCCCGCAGGTGGTCCGGGGCAATTCGGTCGATAAACATGTACTCGGCCGGGAACACGATGATCTCCCCGACGGTGAACACTGCCATCGCCAGCACCCAGCCCAACACGCTGGTGGACAGCCCGAAGCCGATCAACCCCAGCATGAACATGCTCAAGCCAGCGCTCAGCCACTGGCTCAGGTAACGGTGCGAGATGCGCCGGCCAATCAGGTACTGCAAGGCAATCACTAGCACGGCGTTGGTGGTCAGCACCGCGCTGATCACCGTGTAGGTGTATTCGGCGGTCGTGGTGGTCACCAGGTATTGCGACAGGTAGGCCGTGAACTGGCCGAACACCACCGCGCTGAGTAAACCGCCGAGGGTGAAGCACACCAGGCGACGGTCCTGCAGCAAAACGCGGGCGACGGCAAGGAACGGCAGCGGCTTTTGCGTGGCGTCCACCGTGGCCAAGTTACGGTCACCCCAGCGCCCATACAGCAGAAAAAACCCCAGCCCCAACAGCGCCGACAGAACAAACGGCAAGCTGATATCCAGCTTGGCCACCATCGCGCCAAAGAACGGCCCTACGGCATAGCCGATATTGGTGAGGGTGTACTTGATGGAAAATACTTCGCTGCGCGCGTCTTCGGGCAGCAGGCTGGCGAAGCCGGCTTTCACCGCAATATCAATGACGGCGTAGGCCAGGTTGATCAGGATCAGGCAGCCATAGAACGCCCAGATATTCTGCGCCAGCACCGTACCGATAAACCCCAGCACAAACACCAGGCTCAAGCCGAGCAACAGGCGATAGCTGTTGATGCGGTCGACCAGGAAACCGCCGTAGACACTGAGTAGTGAACCGACGATCAGCGAACTGCCGATTACCAGGCCGACCTGGGTAATGTCCAAGGCGAAATGGCTGGTGAGGTAGATCACGAGATAAGGAAAGGTGATGGCCTTGGCCAGCGTCAGCAGCAACGTGGCGCACAGCAACAGGTTCACAGTGCGGGGGTAGTTTCTGATGGTGGCAAGCATCCTGCTCTCGTTCTTCAAAGGTAACGCGACCATTGCGGTCGGTTACCTTAACGCAAGAAACATGAAGCGAGCAGGTGCCCCGGCGGAATTATTTCTTGACTGGCGTAATCTCCAGGATGGTGCCGTTGGTGGTCTTGAGCAGGACGTACTTGTCACCTACACGCGCCCATTGGCTTTCTTCTTCGGGCTGTTTGAGCCCGCGTTTTTTCCAGTCTTTAATCGCTGACTCCTCGCGCATCAAGATGTCCGGGGCGCGATCACCCTCTTTCAAGTCACGGGCGTTGATGTTTGAAGGTTGCACGGTTTCCTGAGGGGTATCGCCGGCCTGCACGACAGCGCTGACGGAGGAAAAGCTGGCAGCGACCAGCAGGCAAGCGGCTAAGGTTTTCGACTTCATGGGTGCTCCTTCAATTAATGGTGCGTACCCAGGTTCCGACCGCGGCGGCGCGCAATCATTCAGCCGGGTTTCCCTGTGGCCAGAGATTGCCTTCGTGAAATTTATCATGTAATTTTTCATGAAATTATTCGATATAAATTTCATGACCCCACAAGAAGAACTCGCCACCCTCGCGGCGCTGATCCACGACCTGCGCAAGCACAAGAAGCTCACCCTGGCCCAACTTGCGCAAAAAATCGAACGATCGGTGGGATTTCTGTCCCAGGTCGAACGTGGCCTGTCGCGCCCGACCGTGGCCGATTTAACCGCCATCAGCCACGCCCTCGACGTGCCCACCACGTATTTCTACAGCCTGCCCAAACCCAAGGCGGTGGATTGGGTGACCCGCCCCAACGAGCGGCGCACGGTGTATTACGCCAACGGCATCACCGACATCCTGGTGTCGCCGAGCATGAACGGTGCGTTCTCGATGCTTGACAGCCTGTTGGCCCCCGGTGCCAACAGCGGCGAACAGAGCATGAGCGACCGTGCCGAACAGGCCGGATTTGTGCTCGAAGGCGAGTTGACCCTGTGGGTGGATGACGAAGCCGAGCCAGTCACCCTCGGCCCCGGCGACAGCTTCCACCTCGCCAGTTTCGCCCACTGCCGCTACGCCAACCTGACCGACCTGCCCGCCCGCGTCTTGTGGGTTTACAACTAGGAGCTGCACCCGTGAAAAGCCATTCCTCCACGTTGCTGGCCGAAGTACGGAGCTTTCGCCAGAACCACCCCGACGTGCGCTATGTCGACCTGATCGCCCTGGACATTCCCGGGCATTTCTACGGCAAGCGCTACCCAGTGGAGATGCTTGAAAAAATCGCCGCCGGCAGCCCGCTGAAGCTGCCGCAGAATGCGGTGCTACTGGGGGCCCAGGGTGGGCTGTTCAAGATTGGCGACTACTGCTTCAACGATGGCGACCCGGACGCCAATCGCCGATTGGTGCCCGGCACGCTCAAACCGGTGAACTGGGAGTCGCAGCCATTGGGGCAAATGCTCATCACCTCGGACGGCACCGAAGCGCCCATCGAGTTCGAACCCCGCGAAGTCCTGGCCAAGGTGCTGGAACGCTTGCAGCATCAGGGCATTCATCCCGTGGTGGCGTTTGAGCTGGAGTTCTACTTGTTCGATAAACAGCTGGAAAACGGCCTGCCGCAATTTGCCCGCGACCCGCTCAGTGGGGATGCCGACGACCAGCCCAACCTGCATATCGAACGGCTGTCGCGTTTCAGCGACGTGCTCGACGACATGGCGCAAACCGCCAAGGACCAAGGCATCGACATCACGGTGATCACCGCCGAGATCGGCCCCGGCCAGTTCGAGATCAACTTCGGCCACTGCGATGACGGCCTGCGCGCCGCCGACTGGGCCGCCCTGTTCTGCCGTAGCACCCGTGGCGTCGCGCTCAAGCATGGTTACCGCGCCAGCTTCATGGCCAAACCCTACCTGCAATTTCCCGGCAGCGGCATGCACGTGCATGTCAGCCTTTACGACGCAGCGGGCAATAACTTGCTAGCGGCCCATCAGCAGCAGCCATTGCGCCACGCCGTAGCCGGTTGCCTGGAATTACTGCCCCACTGCATGCCGATTTTCTCGCCCAACCACAATGCCTTCCGCCGCCTGGGCGGCACGGTTAACGCTGCGACGCGGGCGAGCTGGGGCTTTGAAGACCGCGATGCCTGTGTGCGCATCCCCGAGTCCGACCCGCGCAACCTGCGGATCGAGCACCGCCTGGCCAGCGCCGATGCCAACCCTTACCTGGTGCTGGCGGCGATCCTGGTGGGCCTGGAGCATGGGCTTGAGGCCAAGCGCGAACCCATCGCGCCACTGAACGAGGACCGCAACAGCGGCGCCGATTTCCCGGTGGAAATGCTCGACGCCGTGCGTGCCATGCAGCAACAACCAGTACTGCGCGACAAGCTGGGCGCGGAATTTGTCGAGGTGTATTGCGAGAACAAACGCCAGGACCACCTGGCTTTCCAGCAGGAGATCCAGGCGCGGGAATATCGCTGGTTCCTCTAAGCGCGTGACGCGCTCGCGGCATAAAAACCTTGATCCAAATCAAAGAAAGGCTCTAGCACGGGCCTTTCAGCCCGATAAATTGTCGAACAATCCTGGCCTTTGCCGTTGAGATCCATTATCATCCGGCGCCTTCTCGCTACCCGCCGGGTAGCTGTTTCAATGTGTCACCCGAGGCGCCCATGTACCGTTTTCCGTTTCACCGCCCTTTGATTGTCATCAGTCTGGGGCTGGTTTCCCATTCCGTCAGCGCGGCCCTGCAACCCATAGCCGAAGCCCCGCTGGCCAGTGACACCGAGCTGCACTGCCACTTCAACCGCGACGCCAGCACTGACTGCACCACCACCTACCACTACACAATTCTCAAGGCCAACGGCCGCGAAATGCTCTCGCGCATCGACTTCGACTACTCCGAAGCCGACACCTTTGAAGTGGTCAGTGCACAGTCCACTCAGCCTGGCGCCAAGCCGGTCGCCCTGGCTGCCACGCAAATCGATACCCGCAACGCACCCAACCCGGACCAAGGCTTCAGCCGCGACAAGCAAACCTCCCTGGCCTTCCCCAACCTGCGCGTGGGCACGCAGATCCGCTACACGGTACGCCAGCATTACCCGGCCAAACCGCTGATGACTCAGTTCCACTATGTGCTCAAATTCGGGCCCAGCTCAGCCCGCCGCGATCGCTTCAAGGCGCGCTTTACCGCCGAACGGCCGATCCAGTGGCGAAGTGAATTGTTCGACGGTTTCAAGGTAACGCCTTCGAGCAACGGCAAGACCCTGGACGTGGTGCAAAAAGCCCCGACCTACCTCAACTACATCAATGAATCCTCCGCCGCCGCACTGCTGCGCGTCCCACGCCTTGAAGTGGGCAGCGCCGTGGACCGCCAGGCGTACTTCGGTGATTTCGCCCAGCGTTACAACCAGATCCTCGGCGCCACCCTGCCGGCGCAAGCCGCCACCGCGGTGGCCGCCGCACGCAGCCTGGCGCCGGCTGAGCAAGTGGCCGCGCTGATGCAGCACATCAATGATCACTACCGCTACCTGGGTGACTGGCGGGCGACCGAGCGCGGCTATGTGCCGTTCAGCCTGGCGGAAATCGAGCAGCACGGCTACGGCGATTGCAAGGACCTGGCGACCCTGCTGACGGCCATGCTCAAGGCCAGCGGCATCAAGGCTGAGACCGCGTGGGTCAGCCGTGGCGACGTGGTCGATGCCTTGCTGATCCCCGGCACCCAGGCGCCGAACCATGCCATCGTGCGTGCCGAAGTGAATGGACAGGTGTGGTGGCTTGACCCGACCAACCCGGTCTTCGCCCCTGGCCAAACCATGCCCGACATTCAGGACCGGTGGGTATTGGTCAACGATGCGCAGGGCCAGGTGCGTGAAGAACACATCCCACTGGAGCGCCCCGAAGTCTCGATACGCCTGGACAAACAGGTGCAGTACGGCAAAGAGGGAGATGGCGCGGTCAAGGCGACTATTACCTTCAGCCGCTTGCCGTTGATGCAACTGAGCGTCGCTGACCGCCAGCAAGGCACCACCGCCACCGACCAGAACATCTGCGCCAACTTCGGCAATGACATCAGCGACTGCCAGATCACCCGCGAACCCACCCGCTTTGTGGTACATGACGGCTACAGCGTCACCGCCCGCATGAACGATCAGCGCGCCCTGGAAAAACTGGCCAATGACTATGTCTACACCGACCCGTCCTTGAAAGACCGCTGGGAGGGCTACATCAACTATCGCCGCCAGGGGCAACAGGCTGACCTCTACCTGGGCAACCCAGAGACCTACGACTACACCTACACCCTGGCTGGCGGGAAGATGGAAAAAGCCATCCCCGGCTGCAAGGTGCGCTCGCCCTGGTACGACCTCGACCTGGACGGCAAACTCGAGGACGGCTCGCTGCGCTACCACTATCGCCTGAGCCAGAAAAAGCGCTGGCTGACCCATGCCGAAGTCACCAGCGATGCGTTCGGAAAGATGATTGAAGAGGCTCGGGCCTGTGCCGAGCAGGTGCATCAGGTAGTAAAGTTCTAGACTGCCCCTGACACACCCCGATCCAAATGTGGGAGCTGGCTTGCCTGCGATGGCGGTGTATCAGCCACTCATGTGCAAGCTGACACGCCGCCATCGCAGGCAAGCCAGCTCCCACCGTTTAATCCGTGTGCGTCAGCGGGATTCACCGAGCAACAAGCCCTGCTCCCGCGCGCACAACCCCACTACATAATCCCACAACACCCGCAACCGCACCGACTTGTGCAGCTCCCGGCGCGAGCTGATCCAATAGCTGCGCTGAATGCCCTCTGCCGGCAACAACGGCACCAACGCCTCATCGCCAGCTGCCATGAAACACGGCAACACCGCAATGCCCAACCCCGAACGCGCCGCCTGGTGCTGGGCGATCACGCTGGTGCTGTGGAACACCACCTTGGGGCTACGGCAGAAGCTGTTGAGGAACTTCAGTTCCTGGCTGAACAGCAAGTCGTCGACATAATCGATCCAGGCATGGGCAGCGAGGTCTTCACGTTTTTCGATGGGCGGGTTACGCGCCAGATAGGCACGGCTGGCGTACAGCGCCAGGCGATAATCGGTGAGTTTGCGCGTCACCAGTTGGTCGGCGCTGGGGCGTTCCAAGTGAATGCTGATCTCCGCCTCGCGGTTGAGGATGCTGACAAAGCGCGGCACCGCGACCAGCTCCACCTCCAACCCTGGGTAGCGTTCAAATAGCCCGCCCATGCGTGCGGCCAGAAACATCACGCCCAGGCCTTCGGCTACGCCGAGGCGGATCTTGCCCAGGGGCGCAGCAGAATGGGTGAGTTCATCTTCAGCCAGCAGTGCCACATTTTCCATAGCCTCGGCATGCTTGAGCAGCGCTTCGCCGGCGGGCGTCAGTTCATAGCCCTGGGCGTGCTGCACAAACAGCGCCGTGCCGAGGCTTTTCTCGATGGCGTCGATGTGCCGCGCCACGGTGGCATGCGTGGTTTTCAGGCGTTGGGCGGCGGTGAGCAGGCGGCCACTGCGCTGCAACTCGAGAAAAAACCGCAGGTCATTCCAGTCGAACATATCGCCTCCAGAGCCTGGGCCAGCCGGCGTTGTTTAAAAACGCACAGCGGGTGGGTAAAAACTAACATTTTTAAGACGAAAACTAACAACTAGGATGGGCCCAATAAGAAAAACAAGCGAGACCCCAGATGCCCAATGCAACTGCTGAATACGATTACATCGTCGTCGGCGCCGGCCCTGCCGGATGCCTGCTGGCCAATCGTCTGTCCGCCAACCCGGCTCACCGTGTCCTGCTGCTGGAAGCCGGTGGCCGCGACAACTACCCCTGGATCCATATCCCCGTCGGCTACCTGTTCTGCATCGGCAACCCACGCACCGATTGGTGCTTCAAGACCCAACCCCAAGCCGGCCTGCAGGGACGCGCCTTGAGTTACCCTCGGGGCAAAGTGCTGGGCGGCTGCTCGTCCATCAACGGCATGATCTACATGCGCGGCCAGGCCCAGGACTACGATGGCTGGGCGGCGGCGGGCAACGCGGGCTGGGCTTGGAAAGACGTACTGCCGCTGTTCAAACAGAGCGAAAACCATTTTGCCGGCGGCTCTGAATTCCACAGCGAGGGCGGCGAGTGGCGCGTCGAGCAACAGCGCCTGTCGTGGCCGATCCTCGATGCGTTTCGTGAGGCGGCGGCTCAAAGCGGCATCGCCAATATCAATGACTTCAACCAGGGCGACAACGAGGGCTGTGGCTATTTCCAGGTCAACCAGAAAGCCGGTGTGCGCTGGAATGCGGCCAAGGCGTTTCTCAAGCCGATCCGCCAGCGCCCTAACCTCACCGTGCTGACTGAGGTAGAGGTTGAGCGTGTGCTACTGGAGAACGGGCGTGCTTGCCAGGTACTGGGGCGTCAACACGGCCAGTCGATGAGCTGGAAGGCGCGCAAGGAGATTGTGCTGTGCGCCGGCTCCGTGGGTTCACCGGGGATTCTGCAACGCTCAGGGATCGGCCCTTCCCATGTGCTCAAGCCGCTGGGTATCAACGTGGTGCACGAGCTGCCAGGGGTTGGTGGCAACCTGCAAGATCACCTGCAACTGCGCCTGATCTACAAGCTGGAGAATGCCCGCACCCTGAACCAGATCGCCGGTACCTTGTGGGGCAAGATGGGCATGGGCCTGCGCTACCTGTACGACCGCAGCGGCCCGCTGTCGATGGCGCCCAGCCAGCTTGGCGCGTTTGCCCGCTCCGGCCCGGAGCAGACCTCGGCCAACCTGCAATACCATGTGCAGCCACTGTCCCTGGAACGCTTTGGCGAACCGTTGCACGGCTTCCCGGCATTTACCGCGTCGGTCTGCGACCTGCGCCCGCAAAGTCGCGGCCGGGTGGATATCCGCTCGACCAACCCGGCGGATGCGCCGCTGATACAACCTAATTACCTCAGCCACCCCGAAGACTTGCGCGTGGCCGCCGACGCTATTCGCCTGACCCGGCGCATCGTCGCCGCTCCGGCCCTGAGCCAGTTCAAACCGGTGGAATACCTGCCCGGCGAAGCCCTGCAAACTGAAGAACAACTGCACGAGGCCGCTGCACGGATCGGCACCACGATTTTCCATCCGGTGGGCACCTGCCGCATGGGCGATGACAAAGACGCCGTGGTCGACAGCCAACTGCGCGTACACGGCATTCCCGGCCTGCGCATTGCCGATGCGTCGATCATGCCGCGCATCACCTCCGGCAATACCTGCTCACCCACGCTGATGATCGCGGAGAAGGCCGCACAGCTGATTCTGTCACCCAACACTGCAGGAGCGAGCTTGCTCACGAAAAGCCCACCAGCACCGCGCACCACAGGGCACCCCGCGTAATCATTAACGCTATATGAAGTTGAAAAACACCGGCGCCGAGGTTGGCGCCGACAGTGGAAAAACAATAAATAATCACTGTGAGGGACACCCGATGTCAGAACATGCTCAACCCCTGGGCTCGGCGGCCAGTGCAAGTACCGCCAACGAATCAAGAAAGGTCATCTTCGCCTCCTCTTTGGGGACGGTGTTCGAGTGGTATGACTTTTTCCTCTACGGCGCCCTGGCGGCGGTGATCAGCAAGCAGTTCTTCGCCGGGGTCAACGACACCACGGCGTTTATCTTTGCCTTGATGGCTTTCGCCGCAGGCTTTGTGGTGCGGCCATTCGGAGCGCTGGTGTTCGGCCGGCTGGGCGATATGATCGGGCGCAAGTACACCTTCCTCGTGACCATCATCCTGATGGGCGTGGCAACCTTCTGCGTCGGGTTGCTGCCGACCTACGCCAGCATCGGCATTGCCGCACCGATCATCCTCATTGTGCTGCGCATGCTGCAGGGCCTGGCGCTGGGCGGTGAGTACGGCGGCGCCGCTACCTACGTGGCCGAGCATGCGCCACCGGGCAAGCGCGGCCTGCACACCAGCTGGATTCAGTCCACCGCCACCCTCGGCCTGCTGCTGTCGCTGCTGGTGGTGCTGGCCTGCCGTTACTTCACCGGCGATCAGTTCGAGGTCTGGGGCTGGCGCATTCCGTTCCTGTTTTCCATCGTGCTGCTGGGCATCTCGACCTGGATCCGCATGAGCCTGCACGAATCGCCCGCCTTCTTGAAGATGAAAGAGGAAGGCAAGGCCTGCAAGGCGCCGATTCGCGAGTCCTTCGGCAAGTGGGAAAACCTCAAGGTGGTGCTGATCGCGCTGTTCAGCATCAACGGCGGGCAGGCGGTGACCTTCTACGCAGCGCAGTTTTATGTGCTGTTCTTCCTCACCCAGTTCCTGCGCATGGACCCAGCCCTGGCCAATATGCTGTTGATCATCAGCGTGGTGATCGGCGCACCGTTCTTTATCCTGTTTGGCTGGCTATCGGACAAGGTCGGGCGCAAGCCGGTGCTGATGCTCGGCCTGCTGTTGGCGACCGCGCTGTACTTCCCGATCTTCAAGGGCCTGGCGCACTACACCAATCCCGCAATGGACCAGGCCAGCCAACAGGCGCCGATCACCGTACTGGCCGACCCGGCCACCTGCACCTTCCAGTTCGACCCGGTGGGCAAGGCACGTTTTGACAGCCCCTGCGACAAGGTCAAGACCTTCCTGGTCAAACAGGGACTGCCCTACAGCAGCGCCGCCGCCCCTGCGGGCAGCCCGGTGCAAGTGAGCGTCGGCGATGTGCGTATCGACGGTTTTGATGAAGCGGCCCTGCGTGGCGCCGTGGCCCTGGCCGGTTACCCGTCATCGGCAGATGCGGCCCAGGTCAACAAGCTGATGGTGGTGGTGCTGATCGTGGTGCTGATCTTCATCGCCGCCATGTGCTACGGGCCCTTGGCGGCGTTGATGGTGGAGCTGTTTCCGACGCGCATCCGCTACACCTCGATGTCCCTGCCCTACCACATCGGTAACGGCTGGTTTGGCGGGTTCCTGCCCACTGTGTCGTTTGCCCTGGTGGTGTACACCGGCGATATCTTCTATGGGTTGTGGTACCCGGTGGTGGTGACGGGCGTGAGCCTGATCGTCGGGTTGTTCTGCCTCAAGGAAACCCGGCATGTGGATATCGAAAAAAACTGATACCTCTTCCTTGTAGGAGCTCGCTCGCGAAGAACCTGAGAGCAACGCGGGGCACCAGGCGCCCCGCGGCATCGTTAACGACCTTCGCGAGCAAGCTCGCTCCTACAGCGACGTATGGCACCCACACAAATTGCTGTACATCCATACAGATAATGGTTGCTCAAACCCCTTCAAATAAGCATCCTGCAAGGCATCAACCCGATCTGATGTGATGACCATGCGGCTGTACCTCTGTGAAAAACCCTCCCAGGCCAAGGATATCGCGGCTGTGCTTGGCGCCAGCCGCCGTGGCGATGGGTGCTGGCTGGGTAATGGAGTCACGGTCACCTGGTGCATCGGCCACCTGCTGGAAACCGCCCCGCCCGACGCCTACGACGCCAAATACAAACGCTGGGTGCTGGCCGACCTGCCGATCGTCCCGGAAAAATGGAAGATGCTGGTCAAGCCCAAGACCGCCAGCCAATACAAGGCCGTCAAGCGCTTGCTGGGCGAAGCCCAGGAACTGGTGATCGCCACCGACGCCGACCGTGAAGGCGAGATGATCGCCCGTGAACTGGTAGAACACTGCCGCTACCGCGGGCCGATCCAGCGGCTGTGGTTGTCGGCGCTCGACGACGCCTCCATTCGCAAGGCCCTGGCGGCGCTCAAACCCGGTGCAGAAACCTTCAGCCTGTATCATTCGGCCCTGGGGCGCTCGCGTGCCGACTGGCTGATCGGCATGAACATGAGTCGCCTGTTTACCCTGCTGGGGCGCCAATCCGGTTACCAGGGCGTGCTGCCGGTAGGCCGCGTGCAAACCCCGACCCTGCGCCTGGTGGTGGACCGTGATCGCAGCATTGCCGACTTCGTGCCGGTGGCCTATTGGGCCATTGATGTCGACCTGCGTCACAAGCACATGACCTTCACCGCCCAATGGCGCGCCCCTGACGATGCCTGTGACGACCAGGGCCGTTGCCTCAACCCGCAACTGGCGCGGGACGCCGCCGACGCCATGCTCAACGCCGCCACGGCGCGACTGGTGAAACTGCGTACCGAGCGCATGCGCGAAGTGGCGCCCCTGCCCTTCGACCTCGGCACCTTGCAGGAGATCTGTTCGAAGAAGCTCGGCCTGGGCGCCCAGGAAACCCTGGACATCGCTCAATCCCTGTACGAAACCCACAAGGCCATCACCTACCCGCGCAGCGATTGCGGCTACCTGCCGTTGAGCCAGCACAGTGAAGCGCCGAAGATTCTTGCGGCGCTGGGCCGTAGGGACACGGCGGTCAACGAGCTGATGTCGCACATCGACCCTCGGCGCCGTTCGCGGGCCTGGAACGACGCGAAAGTCAGCGCCCACCACGGCATCATCCCCACCGGAGCCGGTAAGGAGGTCAGCCAACTGACCGGCAAGCACCGTGCGGTCTATACGCTGATTCGTGCGCGCTACCTGGCGCAGTTCCTGCCCAACCATGAATACGACCGCACCCAGGCCGATTTGGACTGTGTCGGCCACGCGTTGCGCGCGGTGGGCAAAGTCATCATCGAGCCGGGCTGGAAACGCGCCTTGCCCGAAGCGCTGGCACCCGCCAAAGGTCGCGAAGCGCCTGCGCCCCAAGCGTTGCCGACGCTGGTGCAGGGCCACGACTACGCCGTGGCCAAGGTCAACCTCAAGGACCTATGGACCCAGCCGCCCAAGCCCTTTACTGAAGGCGACCTGATCAAGGCCATGAAAAACGTCGCCAAGCTGGTGGAGGACCCGTTGCTTAAGCAAAAACTCAAGGACACCACTGGCATCGGCACCGAGGCCACCCGCGCCGGGATCATCCAGGGCTTGCTGGACCGCGGTTATCTGGTGAAAAACGGCAAGGCCCTGTCGGCAACCCCGGCCGCGTTCAGCCTGATTGACGCAGTGCCCCGCGCCATCGCCGACCCCGGCACCACCGCCATCTGGGAACAGGCACTGGACATGGTGCAAAGCGGCGAAATGAGCCTGGAGGAATTCGTCGCCAAGCAAGCGGCGTGGATGAGCAAGCAGGTGGCACGCTGTAACGGCATGCGCATGACTATCACTGGCCCCGCCAGCCCGGCTGGACGAGGTGCAACGCCCTGGAAAAAGAAGCGCAAGGCCGCCCCGCGCAAGGCCGGCGCCAGCCCCAAACGCGGGAAAAAACCGGTAAATGCGGGATAGATACCAAAAAAAACCGGCACATGACGTTTTTCGACAGGTTTAACGCCGCATTGGCCCTTGCTCCGGCGAGTTCGGTCTAGGATTCTGTAGGGGATCTGGACTACCAACAACAACACCGGAGTGGCCGCCATGAAGACCGTTGCACAACTGCTGAAAGCCAAGGATCAGAAAAACCAGGACGTCCACACGATCAAATGGGACCACACCGTGTTTGAAGCGCTGGTGCGGATGTCCGAGAAAAACGTCGGTGCCTTGCCAGTGGTCAAGGATGACGTGGTGGTCGGCATCATCAGTGAACGGGATTACGCGCGCAAAATCATGCTCAAGGGCCTCTCATCGGTCACCACCAAGGTCCATGAGGTGATGAGCTCGCCGGTGATCACGGTGGATACTCACAAGAGTGTCGAGGCATGCATGAACATCATGACCGACAGTCACCTGCGCCACCTGCCGGTGGTCGAAGACGGCAAACTGCTGGGCCTGCTGTCCATCGGTGACCTGGTCAAGGAAGCAATTGCCGAACAAGCGGCCTTGATCCAGCAACTGGAACAATACATCCGCGGCGAATAGGGGGAACCCATGCTCGACACGCTGGACCATCAGGAAGATCATCTCGACACCCTGCACCGGGCCATGACCGGCCGGCGTTTCCTGGTGCTGACCGGCGCAGGGATCAGTACATCTTCAGGTATCCCGGATTACCGGGACGGGGAAGGTGTACGCCGGGGCAAGCCACCGATGATGTACCAGGAATTCCTCGCCACTCCCGAGGCGCGGCGCCGCTACTGGGCGCGGGCGATGCTGGGGTGGCCACGGGTGCGCATTGCCCAGCCGAACAAGGCCCACCTGGCGCTCGCGACGCTGCAGCACCGTGGCCACATCAGCGGGCTGATTACGCAGAACGTCGACACCCTGCATGACCAGGCCGGCAGCCAGGGTGTGATCGAGCTGCATGGCAGCTTGCATCGGGTGCTGTGCCTGGATTGCCAATTGCGTAGCGAGCGCGACGTGATCCAGCGGCAGATGGAGGTCGATAACCCGCACATGGCACAGGTTCATGCGGTGCAAGCGCCGGATGGCGACACCTTGCTCGATCCGGCCTTTGAACAGCGCTTCCAGGTACCCCACTGCCCACATTGCAATGGCGAACGGCTGAAACCGGATGTGGTGTTCTTTGGCGAGAACGTCGCACCAGCGACGGCGCTCAAGGCAATGACGGCGGTAGAGCATGCCGAAGGACTGTTGGTGGTGGGGTCATCGCTGATGGCCTATTCGGCGTTTCGCCTGTGCAAGGCGATGGTCGATCAGGGTAAGCCGGTGATCGCCATCAACCTGGGCAAGACTCGGGGTGATGAGCTGTTGCAGGTGAAGATCCAGGCCTCGTGCGAGCGGCTATTACCCTTACTGTCCGAGAGATTGAGATAGCGACGCATCAACATGTGGGAGCTGGCTTGCCTGCGATAGCAGTGTGTCAGGCGAACATGTACTCACTGACACATCGCCATCGCAGGCAAGCCAGCTCCCACAGGGGATCTGCGTAAACTCGCCACCAAAACCCTGCGACCCACCGCACAGAAAATGACGCCCAAGTCACGTTTTCGCGCATTCCCCCGTCCCCGCGGCAATTTATGTAGTGAGCAAAAATAATCACTACATAACCGTTGACGTAACCTTTTTGTCCTTGCATGATCTAGACGTCTCTCGGATCGAGAGCATTGGTAACAAGCGTTTTGAACAGGCTCGTCTGACCGCCGAGCTGTTTTTCCGGATGTGCACTGCCCACAAGGCAGATTGATGAAGCTGACCGGCCCCGGAAGGGACAGGTACAAGGCGCTCAAACGCGGCTTGTCTTCGTGATCAGAGCATTGCGTAGCAGTCCATCAGCAAGACTACATGCATCAGCTTCAAGACCCTGCCCGTATTCGGCAGCCCGTCGCTGACGCCCGGTTTTAGTGACCGGAGACAACTTACTGGTATTAACGAATCAACTGATAGATCGCCAACTGGTCAAGGGGCTTACACATGAATCTGAACAACCAACCCACTATCGATGAATTGGCTGAGATGTTCGCAGCGCAGAAAGACACACTCGACGACCATATCCTGTGGATTGGCAAATCCGGCGAAGTGCAAATTGACTGCCTGGCGCCCCATACCGAAGAAGCCGAGTTTGACCGTAACAACCGTGAGCTGGCGGCGCGCCTGAAGATGTACCGCCGTGGCCAGGGTTATGTCGGCAAGAAGGCCGCCGCTGATCGCAACTTTATCGAGCAAGTGTTCGACACACTTAACAATGCCTGGGCGTCTTTCAAAGACAGCTCGCAAGTTAAAGTGATCGACCGTTACTACTAAGTAGTACTCAATCAATGTGGGAGTTGGCTTGCCAGCTCCCACATGTGTATTTACTGATTTAAAAAGTTGGAAACCTGCCCTTCCCCGCCTCATCCCGAAAGATATCAAACAACACCTGCGCCGCCGCCGACAGTTCATGCCCCGGCTTGGTCAGCACCCCAATCGGCCGCTCGATCACCGGGCCAGTCAAGGTAATGCAATGGGCTCCCGCCTCCTCCATCTGCCTGGCGCATAACGCTGGCACTGCACTAACCCCCAAACCGCTGGCAACCATCTTGCCCACCGTCGCCAGTTGATGGCTTTCCAAGGCAACGGGCAATTTCATCTGCAAGGCGCCGAGGTGTTCTTCCAGCATCACCCGCACAGTGGAAGGCCGCTGCAGGGTGATGAACGGCTGCTCCAACAAGGCTTTCCAGTCGATTTCAGCACGCTGTGCCAAGGCTGAATCTCCTGGGACCACGGCGACAAAGCGATCCAGGTACAACGGCGTGAACGCCAATGACGAGCCCTCAGACGGCTCGAAGGCCACCCCCAGCTCCACTTGACGGTCGCGCACCATCTCCAGCACTTGCTCATTGATCAGGTCATGCACCGTCACGTTCACCTGAGGGTAACGGGCGCGGAATATCTTCAGGATGGGCGGCAGCAGGTTGCCAGCAAACGATGGCATCGCTGCCACCGTGACACGCCCCCGTTGCAAGGTAAAACGTTGGCGCAGTTCGTCCTCAGCGTTGTCCCAGTCGGCAATCAACCGGCGGGCCAGGGGTAACAGGGACTCACCTTCAGGGGTCAGCGCGACGTTACGGGTATTACGGCTGAACAGGCGCCCGCCCAAGCCTTCTTCCAGGCCCTTGATGGTCAAGCTCAACGCCGACTGGGAGAGGTGCAAACGCTCGCAGGCAGCGGCAAAACTCAGACTCTGAGCAACAGCGAGAAAGGCACGCATCTGTTTAACGGTCATGACGCAGCTCCGGACGACGACTGGACTATGCTGTTTTCTAAATCAATCAACCTTAAAAAACAACTTAACAAATCAATCCGCTGGCGCAACACTCAACTCACTGGCTGGACCACAAACAATAAAAGAGGTGCATATGGCAGGTTTCGATAAACGCGTGGCGTCCTATGAAGAAGCGCTGGCAGGCCTGGAAGACGGCATGACCGTGCTCTCCGGTGGTTTTGGCCTGTGTGGCATTCCGGAAAACCTCATTGCCGAAATCAAGCGCAAAGGTACCCGCGACCTGACGGTGGTCTCCAACAACTGTGGCGTCGATGGCTTCGGCCTGGGTGTGCTGCTGGAACAGAAGCAGATCAGCAAAGTGATCGCTTCCTACGTGGGTGAAAACGCCCTCTTCGAGAAACAACTGCTCAGCGGCGAGATTGAGGTGGTGCTTACCCCTCAAGGCACCCTGGCAGAAAAAATGCGCGCAGGCGGTGCAGGCATCCCGGCCTTCTTTACCGCCACCGGCGTCGGCACCCCCGTTGCCGAAGGCAAGGAGACCCGCGAATTCAAGGGTCGCCCGTATCTGATGGAAGAGTCCATCACCGGCGACTTTGCCATCGTCAAAGGCTGGAAAGCCGACCACTTCGGTAACGTTATCTACCGTCATACCGCCCAGAACTTCAACCCGCTGGCCGCCACCGCCGGCAAGATCACCGTGGTCGAAGTCGAGGAAATCGTCGAACCAGGCGAGCTGGACCCGGCGCAGATCCACACCCCTGGCATCTACGTCGACCGGATCATCTGCGGCACCTTCGAAAAGCGCATTGAACAGCGCACCGTCCGCAAATAATCCCCGTCCAGAACAATAAGAGGAAACAATCATGGCGCTTACCCGCGAACAAATGGCTCAACGCGTTGCCCGCGAGATGCAGGACGGTTACTACGTCAACCTCGGTATCGGCATTCCGACCCTGGTGGCCAACTACATCCCCGACGGCATGGAAGTGATGCTGCAATCGGAAAACGGCCTGCTTGGCATGGGCCCGTTCCCGACCGAAGAAACCATCGACGCCGACATGATCAACGCCGGCAAGCAGACCGTCACCGCACGCATCGGCGCCTCGATCTTCTCCTCCGCCGAGTCGTTCGCGATGATTCGCGGTGGGCATGTCGACCTCACCGTACTGGGCGCATTCGAAGTGGACGTACAGGGCAACATCGCTTCGTGGATGATCCCCGGCAAACTGGTCAAGGGCATGGGCGGTGCCATGGACCTGGTGGCCGGCGCAGAAAACATCATTGTGATCATGACTCACGCATCCAAAGACGGTGAGTCCAAGTTGCTCAGCCAATGCAGCCTGCCGCTGACCGGTGCCAACTGCATCAAGCGTGTGCTCACGGACCTGGCGTACCTGGAAATCGAAAATGGCGCTTTTGTCCTCAAGGAACGCGCACCTGGCGTCAGCGTTGAAGAGATTGTGAGCAAGACCGCCGGTAAACTGATCGTCCCGGACCACGTTCCAGAAATGCACTTCCAGTGAGGACAGATTCCATGCAAGACGTCGTGATTGTTGCTGCCACCCGCACCGCCGTGGGCAGCTTCCAAGGTTCGCTGGCGAACATTCCGGCCCCGGAACTGGGCGCCGCCGTAATCCGTCGCCTGCTGGAGCAGACCGGCCTGGACCCGGCGCAAGTGGATGAAGTGATCCTCGGCCAGGTGCTCACCGCAGGCAGCGGCCAGAACCCGGCGCGCCAGGCTTCGATCATTGCCGGCCTGCCCCACGCCGTGCCGAGCCTGACCCTGAACAAGGTCTGCGGTTCGGGCCTCAAGGCTTTGCACCTGGGCGCACAGGCCATTCGTTGCGGCGACGCCGAGGTGATCATTGCCGGTGGCATGGAGAACATGAGCCTGGCCCCGTACGTATTACCTGCCGCACGCACCGGGTTGCGCATGGGCCACGCGAAGATGATCGACAGCATGATCACCGACGGCCTGTGGGATGCGTTCAACGATTACCACATGGGCATCACCGCCGAGAACCTGGTGGACAAGTACGGCATCAGCCGCGAAGCCCAGGACGCCTTTGCCGCCGCCTCCCAGCAAAAAGCCGCCGCCGCTATCGAAGCCGGGCGCTTTGCCGATGAGATCACGCCAATCCTGATTCCCCAGCGCAAAGGCGACCCGGTGGCCTTCGCGGTGGACGAACAACCCCGCGCCGGCACCACCGCCGAATCCCTGGCCAAGCTCAAGCCTGCGTTCAAGAAAGACGGCAGCGTCACCGCCGGCAACGCCTCCAGCCTGAACGACGGCGCTGCGGCCGTGCTGCTGATGAGCGCCGACAAAGCCAAGGCTCTCGGCCTGCCCGTACTGGCGCGTATCGCCAGCTACGCCAACGCGGGCGTCGACCCGGCCATAATGGGCATCGGCCCGGTCTCGGCCACCCGCCGCTGCCTGGACAAGGCCGGCTGGCAGTTGGCTGATCTAGACCTGATCGAAGCCAACGAAGCCTTCGCCGCGCAATCCCTGGCGGTGGGCAAAGAGCTGGAATGGGACGCGCAGAAGGTCAACGTCAACGGCGGCGCCATCGCCATCGGCCACCCGATCGGTGCTTCAGGCTGCCGCGTACTGGTGACCCTGCTGCACGAAATGATCAAGCGCGATGCCAAGAAAGGCTTGGCAACGCTGTGCATCGGCGGCGGCCAAGGTGTCGCCCTGGCGCTCGAACGCAACTGAACCGGATCGCGGTTGTGGCGAGGGAGCTTGCTCCCGTTGGGCTGCGTAGCGGCCCCCATGCCAATAAGAGCAACACAGAAAAGGCCCGGCTCCACGAAAAGCCAGGCCTTTTCTTTTATCGATATCCCCTGAATGAACTCGATAAAAATGTGGGAGCTGGCTTGCCTGCGATAGCGGTCTATCAGTCAGATCATTGCTAACTGACACACCCCTATCGCAGGCAAGCTGAACTGGTCAAGTAATCTTGGACACCGATTAAGGTTCACGCCGCCAACCTTTCCTTCGCGACCGGCGACCGGTAGTCGTTGTAGCTGTGAGGCCTGCTGATGTTGTAGCGCGAGACATAGCGCTGCACGTCTGCCCGGGCCTCATGTTCCAGTTTGTAGCCCGTTTCAGGAACCCACTCTGATTTCAAACTACCAAAGAAACGCTCCATGGGGGCGTTGTCCCAGCACTCGCCTTTACGGCTCATACTTTGTCTAAATCCGTGTTTCACAAGCTCGTTTCGGAATTTATGACTGGTGTACTGACAACCTTGGTCTGAATGAAACAACACATCCTGGGGGCGGCCGCGTAGCTCAACCGCCATGCGTAGCGCTTCGCAGGTCAGATTGGCATCAGAAATCATCGAGAACGACCAACCCACGATCCTCCGAGCGTACAAATCCAGAACGGCGGCGAAGTACATCCATCGCTTGCCGACCTTGATGTAAGTTACGTCGCCACACCACACCTGGTTAACCGCCGTTACATCAAATTTTCGCTTGAGCACGTGCGGCGCAACCAATGCCTCAACGCCCGGCGACTTGTACTTATGGCGCCTGCGCTGACGACTAGCGATGCCAGCTTCGCGCATCAAACTGCGAGCCATATAACGTCCGATACGATGCCCTTTGGCTTTTAGCTCCTTGGACAAAGTACGTGCGCCGGCCGACTCTCTGGACGCCCTGTGGTGCTTGACCAGCGCGGCTTTGAGCTTGTCCCGTTCAGGATTTGCTCTGCCCTGGCGCTGGCGCCAGGCGTAGAAACTACTACGGTTGATCCCAAACGCCCGGCAACACCTTTTAACGCCGTATTGCTCGTCCAGCTCATCGATCAGCGTGAATGATCTTTGGCGTCCAAAAGCAGGAGAGCACTGGCCTTTTTTAGGATTTCAATGTCCAGGTCTTTCTCCCTGAGTAGGGCTTTGAGCCTCTGGATTTCTCGCTGATCAGCGGTAATCGCCTTGGCCCCTACCGGGGTCGAACCCAGGCGTTCTTTCTGCACTTGATCGACCCAGCGGCGTAGAGCAGTGGGGCCGATATCTAGGCTGGCACAGACCTCAGTAACCGGCTGGCCTTCATCCAGCACCATGCTGGCAGCCTTGAGCTTGAACTCACTCGAATAAGATTTACGCATATCCAAACACCTCAGATTTGAGCGCTATCATAACGCCCGATTGAAGTGTCCAAAATCATTAGGCCAGTTCAAGCCAGCTCCCACATTTGATCTCACTGCCTGTCAGCTTGCGGCACCGCAAACACCGCGCTCGCCCGCAGCACCACGCGCTCCTCCACTTGCAAACTCAGCGTGGCGAACGCCATCTGCCGTCCGCGCTTATGGCTTTCCAGACGCACCACCATCCACTCCCCTACCTGCACGGCGCCCAGGTAATCCACGGTCATGCTGGCGGTAATCAACGGCAACGGCGGCTCACTGGAAAACGCCATGGCGTACCCCATGCCGATATCGGCCAGCGTCGCCAGCACCCCGCCGTGCACCGTACCTCGCCCATTGGCGTGGCGATGATCGGCGCGCAGGCCGACTTCCAATTGCAAACCTTCGCCACGGCAATACGCCGGGCCGAGCAGTTCCAGCAACGGGCTGCTGCGCGGCAATGGGACAAAGCCTTGGGGGACGGTCTGAGCGTTCATGGCGGATGCTTCCCTGGTGTGAGGCTTGAGGTGTACGCCAGCCTCGACCCGGCAGCCACCACCATCAGCCGGGCAAATCCCGGGCAATGCTTTGCGTTAATGGGTCAGACCCGCTTTAATCTCGGCCAATTTCTCCTGCACATTTCAAGGAAACGCCATGCGCCACCTGGACGGCAACTCCCACCCGCTTCGCGCGCCGCTGTTGATCTTGCTTGCTGGCCTGGCCTTGGCCGGTTGTTCCCCCAAGGACCATTCTCGCGCCACCGTCATCAATGGCGAACAGGGCAAGGCCGGGGCGCAACTGGCCTATGAGCATGAATTGACCCTGGCCCTGCCCGGCGGCCTGCTTGCGCCGCGTATGCAGGCCACTCGTGAGGCGTGTGAAACGGCGCGCTTTGGTGCCTGCAATATCCTTGGCATTACCGAAGACGGCCAAGGTGGCCAGATCATCCTGCGGATCGCGCCCACGGGTGTGGAGCCGATGGTCGCCCTGGCGGCCGAAGGCGGTAAGCTCGGCCAGCGCATCACCACTGCCGAAGACCTGGCCGATGCCGTGGCGGATGTGCGCCGCCGCCAGGACCGCCTGCAAGCTCAGCAGCAACGCCTCGATGAACTGGCCAAGCGCAAGGACATCACCGTCAGCGATCTGATCGTCCTGAGCAAAGAGCAAGCCGGCATTGAAAACGAGCTGCAGGAACTGGCTCAGGTTGCCGCCGGCCAGCAACGCCGCCTCGACACCAACCGCGTGACCTTGAACTTCCGTTCCTCGGACGGCGCCAACCAGGTGTCAAGGTTCACCCGGATGTTCAGCAACCTGGGAGACAACCTGGTGAACGGCACCGCAGACGCCCTGGAACGTGCCAGCTATGTGCTGCCCTTCGTGATCTTGGCGTTCCCGGTGGTGTGGTTGTGGGTGGGCTTGTGGCGCCGGTTCGTCAAGCGTCGCGGTTGATCAGCGCTTCATGCAGCGCTGGTAACGCTCATCCACGCGCTTGGCAAACCAGGCCGTGGTCAGGTTGCGGGTGATCTTCGGGCTCTTGAGCACAATACCCGGCAGGATCGCCCGAGGCAGCGGCTTGCCGGCCGCCTGGTCGGCCAGGCTGAAAACGCGCTTGTACAAGGTGGTGTCCTCGAAATCCAACTGCTCGCCCTGCTCCAGTTGGCTGCGGATGCTCGGGTTGCGCATATCCAACTTCGCCCCCAGTGAACGCACCGCCAGCTCGGTGGTGCCGGGCAGCAATGAGCCATAGCGGATCAAATCCCCATCCAACGCCAGCTCTTTGCCTGAAGCACGACTGACTGCAGCCTGGAACGCGGCATTGCGGCTGGCGTACCAACCGGCGTTGAAGTCGGCAAAGCGGTACAGCGGCTGGTCGTAGCTCACCGGGTAGCCGAGCAAGTGGGCGATGCCGAAGTACATGCCGCCGCGACGGGTGAACACTTCGCGGCGAATTGTGCCGTCCACCGTGTAGGGATAACCCCGCGCCTGTTTCTGCGCAAAGTCGATACTGACCTGCATGGGGCCTGCGGTGTGTACTGGGTTGAACCCGCCAAACAGGGTGTTGCCCAGGGGCACCATGCTGATGAAGTCGTCGAAGATGCCGCTCAAATCCCTCTCCGTACGGGCGGCATTCAAACGATCGGCGTAGGTTTTGCCGGTGGGCGAGCGCAGTTGCAAGGCGCTGCGCACCACGAATGCCGGCACATGCACCTTGGCGGCGCGGCGCAGGATTTCATCCTGGGCGATCTTGCCCATGCCCGGCACCTGCGGGTCGACCTGATAGGTGGACTCCTGCTCGGTCACCGCCAATACCGCACAGATGTTTTCGCTGCTTGGGTAGATTTTCTGGGTGTCGAAGGCGGTGTAGATGTCCTGGGCCCAACCGTTGCGGTCCGACACCTTGGCCGGCAGCAGGCGCACGATCTGCGCCTTGACCTCGGCTTCACTGCGCTCGGGCTGCTGGGGGCCACGGGAGGTGGAGCAACCGGCCAGTACCCACAACGGAATAAGGCAGAACAGCAGACGGGTTGAATACATGAGGCTTCCTTGGTTAACGACAGGCCGGGCAGTGCTGATATCGACAGGTAAGTCTAACCGGGGTTCGTCGGCATGCCGAACCCAGTGTCTGGCAGTAACTGAAACATCCCACACCACTGCCGGATAAGCTCTACTCCTCACCCCGGCAAACCTCTGCAAAGTCCCTCGCCTGATCAAACAGTGCGAGGGAATGCAGATGGTTTTTTTCGTGACGCGTGCGGTTGACGGGGCCGCCACTTGAACCCGGCCATTGGCAGGCTGGCGCTGACGCCAATGAACGTGGAAACGGTCGACGTCGAGGGCGTCTTCCGTGACTTTCGCGATTGCTTGGACACCTTTGACGAGTGGGCCAAAAGCTTTTGGAGCTTCTCCGCGCTGGACGTCGAACAGGTGTTCAAGGTCGGGGATGACGTCGCGCTGGTTGCCCCGATCAATCGCTCCCTGTTTCCCAGCAGCACCGTCGCCACCTGCCAGGCCACGGGTGCCTTGACCCTGGTGCATATGTTCCAGAGCACGAGGTTCGTACCCATCGGCAACACCCCGGTGATCGTGCAACGCGTTGATCCAGACGGCGGCCCGCTGGGCGAGCCCCTCCATAAGACCATCGGCCCGAGTGGCATCCTCGAAGTCACCGAGTGTGATCGCAACCAGCAATACCGGGTGAGTTTCTACCCCAACGTTTCCCAGGATCACCTCAAAGCACTGTATGCGTCCTACCAGTCAGTGATCGCAGCGTTGGAAGCCCGGCTGCGCAAAGAGTGGACCGACACCTTCCAGGCCCAGTGGAAAAATTATGCAGACGCCCGCCCGCTTGAGCGGCGCCGCTTGCTGGAAGCGGCTTTTGCCAGTGGGTTAGGCAAAGCGCTTTACAGCCTGTGGGACAACATTGGCGAGCTGTCTGCGCTGCTGGCCGACCTCAAGCCCAACAGCGAAAAACTGCTGCAATACCTTTCTCAAACCGAGCTCGATGAACTGCTGACACTGGGCAGTGATGCGATAGCCCAAGGCTTGTTGGTGCTCAGTGATGAGCCGCTGCTGTTTATCGACCTGACGGCGCTGGTCAGCTGGATGCGCATGCTCCCGCCACCGGAGATGGCTGAACTGTGGGGTGAGATTACCGGTGAGGTGCTGATCAATCTGCTGCTGATTCGCGTGTTGGGTGCGATGGGCGTGGTGGTGCGATTGGGGGCTCGTGTGCTCAATCACGTCAAATCCGGGCGGGCGCGGGCGTTGTTGGAGTTGCTGGCCAAGCAGGTGGCGGGGCCTCGGCTGGAAACCCATGTCGAGGCCGCCAAGCCGGTGTTGCTGAGCAGTGCGGCGACGCCGATTAAGACGGTGCCGGCTGTGCCGTTGAAGGCGGGCGACACGCTGGTTTCGAACCCGGTGCCGATGGTGCGCGGCAAGGCCCAGCGCACGACGTTGGTCCGTCATGAGCCTGTCGATGATGCGCCGGCCATGGCTTCAAATCCGAAGGGGGACGCGGCGGCGCCAGCGGACAAGACCGTTACCCACGGTTGCCCGGTGTCGATGGTCACTGGCGAGGAATTGCTGACCCTCACCGATGGCGTGCTGGATGGGATCTTGCCGTTTGAGTGGACGCGGCTGTACCGCACCAGTGCGGTGGACATTGATTGTGGGTTGGGGTTTGGCTGGAGTCATGCGCTGGCTCATCGGCTGGTGGTGTCGGGCGATTTGGTGGTGTGGACTGACCATGAGAACCGCTCGACTACCCTGCCCTTGCCCACCGACTCTCGGCCCGCGATCACCAATAGCCTGGCGGAAGCGGCGATCTACTTGGGTTCGGCTCCTGACGAGTTGGTGCTGGCCCAGGCCTCGCGTTTTTATCACTTTCGCGACGGTGTGCTGGTCTCGATCAGCGACGCGTATG
This sequence comes from Pseudomonas sp. CCI1.1, assembly GCF_034348165.1. Taxonomy (NCBI): domain Bacteria; kingdom Pseudomonadati; phylum Pseudomonadota; class Gammaproteobacteria; order Pseudomonadales; family Pseudomonadaceae; genus Pseudomonas; species Pseudomonas sp. CCI1.1. The sequence goes on along the minus strand of NZ_CP133780.1, from coordinate 286,655 downwards.
ACAACCGCCTGCGCCTTTGCCGGGATCGTTCAGGGCGGATTGAGCGGCTGGATAACGGTGCGGGTCGCTCGTTGCTGTTGCGTTATGAGTTGGGTCGCATCGTTGCGGTGGACTACCAGGTGCATCGCGCCAAAGGGCGTGAGCCCTACGTGTGGGAGACCGAGCAGAACCTTGTTTCCTACGCCTATGACGAACATGGACGACTGGTTTGCGCGACCAATGCTGTCGGTGAAAGCGAGCGTTATCGCTACGACGATCAGCACGTCATTCTTGAACGCCAACTGGCCGGTGGGGCGAGTTTCTTTTGGGCGTGGGAACGCGCTGGCAAGGCGGCGCGTTGCGTCCGGCATTGGGCGAGCTTCTCGCAGATGGACACGCGTTATGCCTGGGGCGATGACGGCCACGTCACCGTGCATAACGCCGATGGTAGCCAGGAAGTCTATGTCCATGACGACCGGGCGCGCTTGGTGCAGCGCATCGATCCGGATGGCGCTCAGCATTACAAATCCTACGATGCCAAGGGCCGGCTGACCGTCGAGCAAGACCCGATGGGCGCGGTGACGGCCTATCAGTATGACGACGCCGGACGCTTGGTGGCGCTGTTTCCGGGGGATGATGAGCCGACTTCCTACGAACATGACAACGGTTTTGTTCGGGTTGTCAGGCGTGGGGAGGCGGTCTGGAAATATGAGCGCAATGTTCAGGGCGATGTCATCCGCAAGATTGACCCGGATGGCAATTCGACTGACTACAGCTATGACAAACATGGGCAATTAGTTGGGGTTTGGTATCCCGACAGCAGTTGCCATCGGCTGGTGTGGAACGAACGCGGGCAACTGCTTGAGGAGCAATTACCCAATGGTGGGATCAAGCGTTATCGCTATGACGATCTGGGGCGGCAAGTTGCCTGTGAGGATGAGCATGGTGCGCTGACGCAATATCACTGGGACTGCGTCGGCAGGTTGATTCGTCTTGTATTGCCAGGCGGTGGTTGTAGGGAATTCAGCTACAACCCCTACGGCAAAATCATCGCCGAACGCGACGAACTCGGCCACGTCACCCGCTATGAATACGCCGACGGCCTGCACCTGATCAGCCGCCGTCTCAACGCCGACGGCACCCAGGTCAAGTACCGCTACGACAACGCCCGGCTGCTGCTCACCGAGATCGAAAACGAAGCCGGCGAAACCTACCAACTCGACTATCACCCCAACGGCCTGATCCGCCAGGAAACCGGCTTCGACGGCCAGCGCACCGCCTACGCCTACGACCTCAACGGCCACCTGCTGGAGAAGACCGAATACGGCGACGATGGCAGTCAGCTAATCACCCACTACCAGCGCGACCACGCCGGGCGCCTCGTCCGAAAAACCCTGCCCGATGACAGCGTTGTCGACTATGCCTACGACCGCCAAGGCAACCTCCTCAGCGCCGAAGACGGCCACTGGGCGCTGGCCTACGAGTACGACCGCCAAAACCGCCTCACCGCCGAACACCAGGGATGGGGCACCCTGCGCTACGGCTACGACGCCTGCGGCCAGTTGAAAAACCTGTGTCTGCCAGACAACAATCGCATCACCTTCAACCACGACAAAGGCGGCCACCTCGCCACGGTCGAACTCAACGGTGAAGTACTCACCTCACATCTGTTCAAGAGCGGCCGCGAACATCAGCGCCAGCAAGGCCAACTGCTCAGCCACTACCACTACGATGACCAACACCGCCTGCACGCCCACGCGGTGACCCAACAGCAAAACCACCTCTACCAACGCCAATACGACTACGACAAATCCGGCAACCTCACCCGCCTGCTCGACACCCGCAAAGGCGAACACCTTTACCGCTACGACCCGCTTAATCGCCTGACCCGCGCCGACCACTCCCATGACGTACAGGAACGATTCGCCCACAACCCGGCCGGCAACCTGCTAATGCAAGACCGCCCGGGCCCGGACATCGTCGCGGCGAATCGTCTGATGATCCAAGGCGACTGCCATTACGACTACGACGCCTTCGGCAACCTCATCCGCGAACGACGCGGTAAAGGCCAGCAAGTTGTCACTGAGTACCGCTACGACTCCCAGCATCGGTTGGTCGGGGTTACAACGCCCAACGGCCAAACCGCCAGCTATCGCTATGACCCATTTGGACGCCGCATCAGCAAAACCGTGGACGACAAAACCACCGAGTTTTTCTGGCAAGGCGACAAGCTAATTGCCGAACACCATGCAGAACGCCATCGCAGCTACCTCTACGAACCCGGCAGCTTCCGCCCACTGGCACTGTTGGACGGTTTCGGCCCAAAAGAAACCAAGCCCTACCACTACCAACTCGACCACCTCGGCACCCCGCAAGAACTGACCCGCCCCGAGGGCGAAATCGTCTGGTCCGCCCACTACCGCGCCTACGGCCAGATCGCCCGGCTCGACGTGGGCAAAGTCGACAATCCACTGCGGTTTCAAGGCCAGTATTTCGATGCAGAAAGCGGCCTGCACTACAACCGCCATCGCTACTACAATCCGGATATTGGTCGTTACCTGACGCCAGATCCAATGAAGCTGGCGGGGGGGATCAATGGGTACCGGTATGTGCCCAATCCGACAGGTTGGGTAGACCCGCTGGGACTGAGCTGTAAAAAAACAAGCTGCCCTGAAGGTCCGTATAGCGTAATCGTTCCAGGAGGAGGTTTAGCCGCACATGAGGCGGCAGGAGGACATCTAATGCAAAAGCATGTCGGTAGAACTGATCAACAGCTGCTTGACCGCTTGAGACAGGAACCACATATCCCGGCAGCCTCTACGTTTCATGATCGCGCAACAGCTGAACTCGCCGTTTCAAAGGTATTGGATAACAATCAAGACAAAATCAAAGACTTCCTAGAAGGAAACAACCAGCAGATAGTCATCACTCAACTATCCCCAGAGCCAATCGGCACAAGTTTCAAAAAGAACACTACGACACCTGTACCCGGAAAAGAAATTTACTTAATTATTCGCAGAGACCAAAAAATGCATACTGGATATCGAATTCACACAGGGTTTCCAAACCCATGAATAAAGACTACCCCGAGCTGCAGCAATTTCTTGCTGGATACTTCAATCAAGATTGGGTTGATGATCATAAAAGCGCAAACGACGTAATTGATTTTTTTATTTCGGAGTCGCCTGAAGATACGATAAAAATAGTGCTATCAGAGCTAGAAAAACTAATCTCAGCCAAAAAAACAGAGCAAGATCTTCAAGACTTTTTACTCTCTGATATCGGCTGTTATTACTATTACCCTAATGAATGGAGTGATGGGCAAAGGTGGTTAAACCATGTTGCCTTAACATTAAAAAACGCCATTAAATAATTTCCTGGCCGAGATACGGGGCTGCTAGGCAGCCCCACGCGAGCAAGCTCGCTCGCCACCGGTGTACTCAGCTCCTTTAGATCCCCGCCACCGCCAAATCCATCGCAAAATACGTAAATATCAAATCCGCCCCCGCCCGCTTGATCGACCCCAACGTCTCGCGCACCACCCGATCCTCATCAATCGCCCCGGCCTGTGCGCCGAACTTGATCATCGCGTACTCACCGCTCACCTGGTACGCCGCCACCGGCAGGCGCGAGGCTTCGCGGATGTCGCGGATGATGTCGAGGTAGGCACCGGCAGGCTTGACCATCAGCGCATCAGCGCCTTCCTGTTCGTCCAGCAGCGATTCGCGCACGGCTTCGCGGCGGTTCATCGGGTTCATCTGGTAGCTTTTGCGGTCGCCCTTGAGCGCGCTGCCGCCGGCTTCTCGGAAGGGGCCGTAGAGGGCCGAGGCGAATTTGGTGGAGTAGGCCATGATCGGGATGTGGGTGAAGCCGGCGTCATCCAGCGCGCGGCGGATGGCCTGGACCTGGCCGTCCATCGCCGCTGACGGGGCGATCACGTCGGCGCCGGCGCGGGCGGCGGCCACGGCTTGTTTGCCGAGGTTGACCAGGGTCGCGTCGTTGTCGACATGGGCACCGTGCATCACGCCGCAGTGGCCGTGGTCGGTGTATTCGCAGAAGCAGGTGTCGGACATCACGATCATTTCCGGCACGGCGTCCTTGATGATCGAGGACATGCGCGAAACCAGGCCGCGTTCTTTCCACGTGTCGCTGCCGCTGGCGTCGAGGTGGTGGGACACACCGAAGGTCATCACCGACTTGATGCCGGCGCGAGCGTAACGCTCGATCTCACCGGCGAGTTTTTTCTCAGGAATGCGCAACACACCCGGCATGCTGGTGATGGGCACGAAGTCGTCGATTTCTTCTTCGACGAAAATCGGCAGTACCAAGTCGTTGAGGGTGAATTCGCTTTCCTGGAACAGGCCACGCAATTCCGGGGAGCGGCGCAGGCGACGTGGACGGGCTTGGGGGAACTGGCTGGTCATGGCAATCCTGAAAAATGGCTGAACACTTTGGGGCGAAAGCTTATGCCCCCAAGTCCCGGCAACACAAATGCCGAGGGGCCAATAGTGTATTGCCGGGTGCGTAACAATTCATTGATCTAAAGCTGTAGACGCCCTTCGATGCACAACGCTACGGCGCCGCCCACCCAGATTTCATCGCCCTGGCGCTCGATATGAATACGCCCCGCTCGCCCAATCGCCGTGCCTTGGCTGACCACGTAACGGCTGGGCGCCAGGCCCTCGGCGAGCAGCCATTGGGCCGCGCCGGCATTCAAGCTGCCGGTGGCCGGGTCTTCGGCGGCGCCATCGCCAGCGACAAAAGCGCGCACTTCAAAGTGCGCGTCCACCGCATCACGCGTCGGATCACAGGGGGCGATCACCCCTACGGCCAGACCCAGCAGTTGCGCATAGTCCGGTTGCAACGCAAGCACCGCGTCACGATCAGCCAGCATCACCGCCAGCCAACCCGCACCATTGTCGACCCACTGGCTGCGCACAATCGCCTCGGGCGCCAGCTTCAAAGCCAGGCGCACGCGCTCCAGCAACGGCGCCTCCACGGGCCCTGCACGCAACAATGGCGGCGCGATAAACGCCAGTTGGTCACCCTGGCGACGAATACGCACCAAGCCGATTTCGCACTCCTGGATAATCTCCTCCCCACGTGGCACGCCGCCAGCCTGCAACCAGGCGTGGCAACTGCCCAAGGTCGGATGCCCGGCGAACGGCAGCTCTTTGAGGGTGGTGAAGATTCTTACCCGATAGTCAGCACGTGGGTCGCGCGGCGTCAGTAAAAACGTGGTTTCGCTGAGGTTGGTCCAATTGGCAAAGTCCGCCATCTGCTGGTCGGTGAAGCTATCGGCCCCCAGCACCACGGCCAAGGGGTTGCCTTTGAGCGGCACGCTGCTGAATACATCCAGTTGTTGAAAATCGAAAGTCGACATGCTTCAGCTCGGAATGTTCAGGCCACGGATCACCGCAGGACGTGCGACAAAGCCGTCCAGCGCGCGCAGTACGTTAGGGAAATCGGTGATGCCTACCAGATCACCGGACTCGTAGAACCCAATCAAGTTGCGAACCCACGGAAAGGTCGCAATGTCGGCGATGCTGTACTCGTCGCCCATGATCCAGGTGCGGCCCAACAGGCGCTTTTCCAGCACGCCCAGCAAGCGCCGCGATTCGGCGGCGTAGCGATCACGCGGGCGCTTGTCCTCATAAGCCTTGCCGGCGAATTTGTTGAAGAACCCCAGTTGGCCAAACATCGGGCCAATGCCGCCCATCTGGAACATCAACCATTGCAGGGTTTCATAGCGGGTGGCCGGGTCTTCGGAGAGCAACTGGCTGGTCTTTTCCGCCAGGTAAACGAGGATCGCGCCGGATTCGAACAGTGCCAGCGGCTGCCCGCTCGGGCCGTTGGGGTCGATAATCGCAGGGATCTTGTTGTTGGGGTTCAGGGACAGGAACTCGGGAGACAATTGGTCCTGGGTGTCGAAGCTGACCTTGTGCGCCTCGTAAGGCAGGCCCAGTTCTTCGAGCATGATCGACACCTTGACGCCGTTGGGCGTGGGTAGCGAATACAGCTGCAGGCGTTCTGGGTGCTGGGCGGGCCATTTGCTATTGATCGGGAAAGCGGCGAGTGCGTTCATCGAGAACCCCCTGGTCGGAAAGCCCCATCATAGTCATCTGCCTGCCGCCGTGCATGGGTCATCGTTGCGCAACATTTGCCGGCTAGTATCCCGCGTGGGCGAACCAAAGCGCCCGAATGCACTCTTAAAGAGCGCCCGAACAATGAATGGAGGCTGCTTGCTATATCGACAGGGAACACCGCAGGACGCTGATGCGTCACTGGGGCCGGGCTTGCCCGCCTTAACCCGACGCACGAAGACTCGAACCTATCATGAAGATCAAGCCTCTGCGCCTTGTGCCACGACTCAAACGTTATTCCTACATGGTATTGCCGCTGCTGCTGGTCAGCGCTGCTATCGTCACCGCCCTGGACGCCCGTGAAAGCCGTGCGCAACCGGTCGATGGCGTGCAAACCCTGGTATTCCTGCGCCATGGTGAAAAACCCGCCGGTGGCCTGGGCCAACTCAATTGCCAGGGCCTGAACCGCGCCATGAACCTGGCGACCCTGTTGCCGGAAAAGTTCGGCAAAGCCAACTATGTGTTCGCTGCCAACCCGACGCGCAACGTCGAGGAAGGCGAACTGGATAACTCCTACAGCTACATTCGCCCACTGATCACCATCAGCCCCAGCGCGATCAAGCTCGGCCTGCCGGTGAATATCGAGTTCTCAGCGAATGACACCAGTGCCCTGGCCGAAGAACTGGTCGAGGACAAGTACCGCAACGCGACCATCTACACGGCCTGGTCCCACGGTTACTTGCCGGAACTGATCAACAAAGTCGCCAGCGAAGCCGCTGGCGAAAAACACACCATTACCGATGATTGGTCTGGCAATGACTACGACTCCCTGTACGTGCTGACATTGACCTGGCACAACGGCAAGGCTTCGCTGCTCAGCCGCAACTACAAGCAAGGGCTGAATAACGGCGGGGAAAACTGCCCGGACCCGACCCAGGTCAGCGCAGATATCTGAAGCTTGGGCCGCAGGGGCGTATGATGCCGGGCTATCGACTCACCTGCGGATCCTCTCCATGTCCAACCTCGCTTCCACCCAGCCCAACCGCGGCTGGGCATTCTGGTGCAAACCTGCGCTGTTTCTCCTGGTGGCCTGCATCGGCCTCTACTATGTGAAGTGGTCGCCCTACTACCTCAAGGCGTTTGTAGCGGCCGACAACCACAGCATTGGCGCCTCGATTCTCAATGACCAGCAAAGCTCGCCCCTGGCGGCGGCGCTGGCCTATGCCCAGGTGTATTTCCTGGCCATCTGGAAAGCCGCCGTACTGGCAGTGATCCTCGGTTCATTGCTGCAGGTATTGATCCCTCGCGACTGGCTGCTGCGCCTGTTTGGCCGCGCCGGGCTGGGCTCGACCCTGCGCGGTGGGCTGTTCGCCCTGCCGGGGATGATGTGCAGCTGCTGCGCGGCCCCGGTGGCGGCGGGCATGCGCCGCCAGCAAGTGTCGGTCGGCGCGGCGCTGGCGTTCTGGATTGCCAACCCGGTATTGAACCCGGCCACACTGGTATTCATGGGCTTTGTGCTGGGCTGGGGTTTCACCGCGCTGCGGCTGGTGGCGGGGATTGTGCTGGTGGTGGGCGTGTCCCTGGTGGCACAGCGCATTGCGCGCCCGGACCACGTGCCGGAAGCAGCACTTGAAGCCGTTGCCGACGTCAGCACAGTGGAGTCGCAACCGTTCTTGAGCCGCTGGTTACGCACGCTGTGGCAGCTGTTCTGGAGCACTATCCCGGTTTATATCCTGGCGGTGCTGATCCTCGGCGCGGCACGGGTTTGGTTGTTTCCCCATGTGGACGGAGCGATGGCCGACAGCCTGGTGTGGCTGGTGCCGCTGGCGATTGTGGGCACGCTGTTTGTGATTCCGACAGCGGCAGAGATTCCCATCGTACAAACCATGATGGCCCTGGGCATGGGCACCGGCCCGGCCGTGGCCTTGCTGATGACCCTGCCGAGCGTGAGCCTGCCGTCGCTGTTGATGCTGCGCAAGGATTTCGATGCGCGGGTGCTGGTGACGGTGGCCGGCTTGACCATGCTGGTGGGGGTGGTGTGTGGGTTGATTGGAGCGGTAATTCTTTAGATTTTCAGTGGGGCCGATGGCCTCATCGCAGGCAAGCCAGCTCCCACCTTTGTATGTATTCACACTTCAAAAGGTGGAAGCTGGCTTGCCTGCGATGGCGTCCCAAAGGTCACCCCACCCGGGCCGCCCGCTCGCGCAAATACTCCACCACTGCACCCTGCTCCCCGGCAAACTCGATACGCGCGCCCTTGCTTTCGCGCTGGAACGCATACATCGGGTCGTAATACTCACGCAGCAAACCTTCAATCCATACCCGATGCAACTCCACTGCGCCGCTGCGTGCCTGTTCGGCCAGGGCATCCTGCAACACCGCCTGCAACCGCTGGAAACGCTCGCCGCCCAGTCGCTTGTGAATATTGGCCAGGCTTTGGGTCAGGCGCTCGGCAAATAATCGCTGGCCGGTTTCCCCAAACACCTCAATGAACTCGGCGCACAGGTCCACCACGTAATCCTTCAGGATGCGCTCGACACGGCCCTCGACGCTGTCTTCCAGCCACACCATCGGAAACGTCTGCATGCCCTTGTGCAATGGCAGCGGCAGCGCACAGCTGCCGATCATGCGGCTCTCGTCCTCGACCACGAACTGGTCAATGCCCGTCGCGCGCTTCTTCAACAGGTCCACCGCCAGGCGGTTCTCGAAGTCGATATTGGACGGTTGCGCCGTAGCACGCTTGCCGAAGCTGGAACCGCGATGGTTGGCGTGCCCTTCCAAATCCAGCGCATTGCGCAGTTGGCCGAGCACTTCGGTCTTGCCGGTGCCGGTCATGCCGCCCAGCAGTACGAAATCACACTGGGCAGTCGCCTGCTCCAGGGTCTCCAGCAGGAAGGTGCGCATGGCCTTGTAGCCACCGCCCACGCGGGGATATTCGATGCCCGCTTCGGTTTTCAACCATTGCTGCACGATCTGCGAACGCAGGCCGCCCCGAAAGCAGTAAAGGTAGCCATTGGGGTTAGCCTGGGCAAACTGCGCCCACTGTTCGATGCGCTCGGCCTTGATCGCCCCGGACACCAACTCATGCCCCAGCACGATCGCCGCTTGCTGGCCTTGCTGCTTGTAACAGGTGCCGACCCGCTGGCGCTCGTCGTCGGTCATCAGCGGCAGGTTGATCACCCCGGGGAACGCGCCCTTGGTGAATTCGACCGGCGCGCGGGTATCCATCATCGGGCGGTCGTTGAGGAAAATGTCGCGGTAATTGGTGATGTCCGTCGCCATCAAATCACCTCAACCGCGTTGGTCTGTCGCTCCAGCAGTTCACCGATAGGCTCAAGGGCCAGGCCCAGCTCGGCGGCGACGGCGTGGAACTCGGCATCACCCTCCGGGGTAACGGCGATCAGCAGGCCGCCGCTGGTCTGGGGGTCGCACAGCACGCGCTTGTGCAGTTCCTGCACACGCCCCAGCTTGCTGGCGTAGCTTTCAAAGTTGCGCAAGGTGCCACCCGGCACACAGCCCTGGTCCAGGTAATACTCCACCCCTGGCAGGCGCGGAACCTTTGCATAATCGATGCGGGCCGTCAGGCCACTGCCGTCGGCCATTTCCACCAGGTGGCCGAGCAGGCCGAAACCGGTGACATCGGTCATGGCCATCACGCCGGCCAACTTGCCGAAACGGCTGCCAGGCTTGTTGAGGGTGCACATCCAGTCACGGGCCAGGCCGATATCCGCCTCGCGCAGTTTACCCTTCTTCTCGGCGGTGGTGAGGATGCCGATGCCCAGGGGCTTGGTCAGGTACAGGCGGCAACCGGCGGTGGCCGTGTCGTTACGCTTCATATGGCGCTTTTGCACAATGCCGGTCACGGCCAGACCGAAGATCGGCTCCGGCGCGTCGATGGAATGCCCGCCCGCAAGCGGGATGCCCGCCGCGTCGCACACCGCCCGACCGCCACGAATCACTTCGCGGGCAATCTCCGGCGCCAGCACGTTGACCGGCCAGCCGAGAATGGCGATGGCCATCAAGGGATCGCCGCCCATGGCGTAGATATCGCTGATGGCATTGGTGGCGGCAATGCGGCCGAAGTCGAACGGGTCGTCGACAATCGGCATGAAAAAGTCCGTGGTGGACACCACGCCGCGCTCGTCGTCGATGGCGTATACCGCCGCATCGTCGCGGGAGGCATTGCCCACCCACAGGTTGGGGTCGAGGTTCTGTGCACCGCTGCCCGCAAGGATCACTTCCAGCACCTGGGGCGAAATCTTGCAACCGCAACCCGCACCGTGGCTGTACTGGGTAAGGCGAATCGGCTCGTTCATGGGGGACCTCAAGCTAACAAGTGGGCCGATTCTAGCAGACAGCAAAAGGCCGGCTGGGCTCTTGTGAGCACAGCCGGCCTGTTTGTTCAGCGATTACTGGCGTGCAGCGAGCAAACGTGCGTGCCGGTTACGCCGGGCGATGTTCAAGCATTCGATCGCAGCCGAGAACGCCATGGCCGCATACACGTAGCCTTTTGGTACGTGGGCGCCGAAGCCTTCGGCGATCAGCGTCATGCCGATCATGATCAAGAAGCCCAGGGCCAGCATCACCACGGTCGGGTTGTCGTTGATGAACTTGGCCAACGGCTCAGCGGCCACCAGCATCACGATCACCGAGACCACCACGGCAATGATCATGATCGGCAAGTGCTCGGTCATGCCCACGGCGGTGATGATGCTGTCGATGGAGAACACCAGGTCGAGCATCAGGATCTGGCCGATGGCGGCGGCAAAACCGATGGTCACGGTGTTGCTGACAGTTGCCTTCTCTTCAGGCTCCGGGTCCATGCTGTGATGGATCTCGGTGGTTGCCTTCCACACCAGGAACAGGCCGCCGGCGATCAGGATCATGTCCTTCCACGAGAACGCCTGGCCGAACACTTCGAACACCGGTGTCGTCAATTGCACGATGAATGCGATGGTGCTCAGCAGGCCCAGGCGCAAGATCAACGCCATGCTGATACCAATGCGCCGCGCCTTGGCCCGGTGCTTCTCCGGTAGTTTGTTGGTGAGGATCGAGATAAAGATCAGGTTATCGATGCCCAGCACGATTTCCATGACGATCAAGGTAGCCAATGCGACCCAGGCGGTGGGGCTGGCGGCCAGTTGTAAAAGGTAATCCATAGGTCAGTCCTGACGTGGTAGTGCTGGGGAATTAGGTTTCTTTGGTGTCGGATTCAGCAGCGTTTTCGGCGTCTTTTTCCTGCTTCTCAGGGCTGATCAAGCCCTGGGTTGCTTCACTCAATGCCTGTTCGGCGGCCTTGTGGGTGTCATCGATCGCCTGCTTGGCCGACTCGGTGGCTTTGCCCAGCACCTGTTGCGCGCTTTTCTCGACTTGATCACAGCCGCTGACCCCTATCAATGAAAGCGCAAGCAACGACGCCGCGCCCAGGGAATTGAGTTTCATGATGTCTTCCTCGTTAGAACCATTGGGTCCAAGTAGTGGCCCCTCGATAGCGAGGCATTCTATGCAGGCGAACAGTTCAGGAAAATTCGTATTTTTCTCGCGTATACTTCGATTTTTACGAAGTGTAGGCCGTGATGCTCAATTATCGACAACTGCATTACTTCTGGGTGGTGGCCAAGACCGGCAGCATCGTGCGCGCCTGTGAGCAATTGAACCTCACGCCGCAGACCATCAGCGGGCAGATCAGCCTGTTGGAGCAGACCTTCGGTATTGCCCTGTTTCAGCGGGTCGGGCGCCAGCTTGAACTGACCGAAGCCGGGCGCCAGGCGCTGCCCTACGCCGAGCAGATGTTCCAGACCGGCAACGAACTGGAGGCGATGCTGCGCGCCCAGCCCGACGAACAGCAGATCCCGTTCCGCGTTGGGGTGGCGGATGTGGTGCCCAAATCCATCGTGTACCGGTTGATCGCGCCGACCATGGAGTTGAGCGAACCGATCCGCATCACCTGCCGTGAAGACAAACTCGAACGTTTACTGGCCGACCTGGCGATCCAGCGCCTGGACCTGGTGATTTCCGACAGCCCCATGCCCACGCACTTGGACATCAAGGGCTACAGCCAGAAGCTGGGAGAATGCGGCATCAGTTTTTTCGCCACCCAGACGTTGGCTGACCAGCATGGGGGGGATTTTCCCCAGTGTTTGCAGGGCGCACCGCTGCTGATCCCGGGCGCTGAGACCGTGGTGCGCAGCCGTTTGCAGCGCTGGTTTGCCGAACAGCAAATTCAACCCCGCATCATCGGCGAGTTCGACGACAGCGCTTTGATGCAGGCCTTCGGGCAATCCGGCAGCGGAATTTTTATCGCGCCCAGCGTGATCGCCGACGAGGTGGTGCGCCAATACGGCGTAGCGCTGATCGGCCAGACCGATGCAGTGACCGAGTCGTTTTATGCAATCTCAGTGGAGCGCAAGGTCAAGCACCCCGGCATTGTGGCAATTACCGAGGGTGCCCGGCGGGAGTTGTTTACCGCCCTGCCCTGATCGCTCAGGCATTGAGCGCCGTGGGTTTGGCGGTCATCAGCCACAGTGCGAGCAGGATCGACACCAGGATAAACCCCGAAGCGGCAAACCCCAGGCTGCCCAGGCCCAGGGTGTCGATGACATGCCCGCCCACCATCGCGCCCAGGCCAATGCCGAGGTTGGCGCCGGCGATATTCAGCGACGCGGCAAACGCCGGTGCATGGGGCGCGGCCTTCATCAAGCGCACATGGCTGACCAGGAACATCGCCGCCTGGGTCACGCCCCACACCGCCATCGCCGCGGCCAGGCCGATGGTCGAGTGAATCGCCGGCACCACCGCCACCATGCCCGCGATCATGAACCCGCAAAACACCATGGACGCAATCAACGGATGACGATCCACGGCACGTCCGCCCAGGGAGTTACCGATCAGCCCGACCGCGCCAAAGCCCATCAGGCACCAGCCCACCAACGTGCCGTCGAACCCGGCCAGGCGCTCAAGGATATCTGCCAAGTAGGTATAGGCGGTGAACATGCCACTGAACACCAGGATCGACAGCAGGATATGCCCCTGCATCACGGGGCTGCGCAGGATCTTGAATTGCGAGCGCAAGCTGGCCTGCTGGTGCTTGGCCGGGGTAACCGGCAGGTAGACGTACAGCAGCAATGCCTTGGCCAGGGCAATCACCGCGAGCACGGCGAACGCGGTGCGCCAGCCGAACATATCGGAAATCAGCGTGCCCACCGGAATACCAAATACGGTGGCGCAAACAATGCCAAAGCCGATTTTTTCAATCGCACGCCCGGCGAACTCAGGGCCGACAATGTCAACCGCCGTTTCGCTGGCCAGGGCCCAGAACACGGGCAAGCCCAGGGCCGGGATCAAACGGGCCAGGGCCATTACCCAAATATTCGGCGCCAGTGCCGCCACCGTATTGGCCGCTGCAAACATGATCAAGATGCTGATGAACAGACGCTTGCGTGGGAAGCGTGCGCAGTAGGCAGTGAGGAACGGGCCGAACGCGGCCACGGTGAACGCGAACAAGGTCACCAGCAGCCCGGCCTGGGACACACTGACGTTCAGGTCCCGAGCAATCGAGGGCAACAGGCCGACGATGACGAATTCTGTGGTCAGCACGGTAAAACCGGCGGCTGACAGCAGCAGGATAGGAAACAACATGAAAACTCCAGAAACAACGACATCAACGACAGCCCGAGGGGCCCGCTGACGGATAGGAAAGATGAGAGGGATGAATCTTAACAGAACATGTGCGGATCTGACCAAGCCCGACTGAAACGGGTGACGGAATGCCGCAGCGAACGAGACGCGTCCTACAGCATGCTAGACTTCGCGCCTGCTTCCTACAGTGCTTTCTGCCTGCAATGCTGTGCCCTACTAAAAAAACTAGAGACAACTCTTTATGACTGCTGCCCCTTCCCTGTTGCAACGTTTAATGCGCGTCAGCCTGGTCACCCAAATTGTCATCGGCCTGATTGCCGGGATCGTGTTGGCCTTGCTGTTCCCCGAGGCCGCGCGCGCCACCGGTTTTATCGGCAAGGTATTTGTCACGGCACTGAAGGCTGTCGCGCCGATCCTGGTGTTTGTGCTGGTCATGGCCTCGATTGCCAACCACAAGCACGGTCAGGAAACTCACATCCGCCCGATCCTGTTTCTGTACCTGCTCGGCACTTTTTCCGCCGCCGTGGTTGCAGTGGTCGCCAGTATGTTGTTCCCGTCTGCCTTGGTACTGGTCACCCATGACGCCACGGTAAGCGCCCCCGGCGGTATCGGCGAGGTGCTGCAAAGCCTGTTGCTCAGCGTGGTGGATAACCCGGTCAGTGCGCTGATGAACGCCAACTTCATCGGCATTCTGGCCTGGGCCATTGGCATGGGCATCGCCATTCGCCATGCCGGTGAAACCACCCGTACGGTATTGGACGACTTGTCCAACGGCGTCACCCTGATCGTACGCGTGGTGATCCGCTTCGCCCCGCTGGGCATCTTTGGCCTGGTGGCCTCCACCCTGGCCACCTCGGGTTTCGGTGCCCTGCTCGGCTATGCCCATCTGCTGGTGGTGCTGATCGGCTGCATGCTTTTCGTGGCGTTGGTGATCAACCCGGCCATCGTGTTCTGGAAACTGCGCCGCAACCCGTACCCGCTGGTGCTGATGTGCCTGCGTGAAAGCGGGATCACCGCCTTCTTCACGCGCAGCTCGGCAGCGAACATTCCGGTCAACCTGGCGTTGAGCAAACGCCTGGGCCTGCATGAAGACACCTACTCGGTGTCGATCCCCCTCGGTGCCACCATCAACATGGCCGGCGCCGCCATCACTATCACCGTGCTGACCCTGGCGGCTGTGCACACTCTTGGGATTACCGTGGACCTGCCAACCGCCGTGCTGCTCAGCGTGGTCGCGGCCATTTGCGCCTGTGGGGCTTCCGGCGTGGCGGGCGGCTCGCTGCTGCTGATCCCGCTGGCGTGCAGCCTGTTTGGTATTCCAAGTGAAATCGCCATGCAGGTTGTCGCCGTTGGTTTCATCATCGGCGTACTGCAGGATTCGGCCGAAACGGCACTCAACTCATCTACCGATGTGTTGTTTACTGCGGCGGCGTGCCTGGGTAAAGAAGATCAGACCGCCTGATTGAGCAAAAAAAGCCCGAGCCGTTCACTCCTGAACCGACTCGGGCGTTTTTCATGGCGGCTGAATATCCATCAAGGTGGCGAAGTGGCCGCAGTGAATCCCTGAAGGGGCATCCCGTATCGCTCGTTTGTTTGCGGATTGAATCGGTACCATTTACCACTGACGGAATCTAGCTGAGCGATAATCTTTGTCGCGTCCTCGCCCGCAGAAGTGCCAACCATTACATTTTTCGGCTTGTGCTGAAAAACCCTGTTAACACTAATGTTAGCCGCAACGCTTTTCCAGCCAAGGCTTAATTTGCCCACTACCGAAGAAAACGCTGTCAGGCCTCTAGTCCCGATGGCCGCCCCGCCTGCAAAGGGGTTGGCGGCGCTTATAAATGCCCGCCCCAGCCTGCCTGTAACACCTCCGCGCCCTAGCTGCCCACCTACCTTCGCGATCTTTGAAATTTTTCCGACGGCGCCTGCACCTGCGACAACAAAACCAAACACGTCAAATGCAAGGAATTTCAGCCCTTCACCAACCCTACCCTGCTGAAAACTGTGAAGCGCCGACGCTCCCGGTATCAGTGCACGGGTCACCGCCTGGATTTTTTCGAACTCAGTCACTTCAGTGTCGAACGTGGTGACACCTCTGGCCGCGTTGACCACCGTTTCACGTTCGTCGGCCCTGAAAAAATGGCGTGTGACTGCGTCTGCTATATGCTGCGTTCGCTGCGAACTGAAGGCTTGGATAGGAGATGAAGTTTGAAGCTTTGATTCTCGCTCTTTACGTTCTGCCGAATCATTGGCATTAATTTCACTGATTTTGGTGTTGGATCGAACTCTGACCTTGGGTTTATTCGTAGCAACGGGGCTCCACTCGCCTTGCAGCCCTGTCTTGAGCCCCTCCGCTAAATCTGCGCGATGCTGCAGCCCGCCCGTCGCGGGATTGAATTCGTAAATCCGTTTCTTGCCTTTATGCAGCGTCTCAAGAAATACAGAGCTACTTTTAACTTCTTCAGTCTCCGAAACATCGTATTGAATCTTGTAACCTGCCGATGTAATGGTTTGGGTGACTTTTTCCTCCCCATAGATTTTCAACGCGCCGTGCTGCAGTGCCTCCTGATCCTCCTGAGGCAGCAAAGACATCTGATGTTTAACATTCACGCTCATGGCGTCTTTAAATCCGTCGAAATACTCCAAGACATGTGATTCGAACGCTTCGTTTAAAGATCCCATCTCGTGAACGTCAGCCGCTATTTTTTCAATCGGAACAGCGGGATCATTGGAAAACCATCTGACATGTTGCTGCGGGGCGGAATAGATATCCAATATCGAATAGGGGCCTTTTAAGTCGCGGTGTTTCTCGGTGGGATAGATTGTTTTTTTCTCGAAGTCTATTTTCCCATAGGTTTCCTCGGGAAAACGGGCCTGAATTCATAGAATAAGCGCAACGCTTGAAACGAGAGGCAGAGAGCCAGCCACCGGTAGAATCCAGGCTCTCACACCGAAGGATTCAAGCGCAGATGACTACGCATTACCGGCAGCTGACTCAGGGACAACGTTACCAGATTGAGGCTGGCTTGAGCGCCGCAGAGAGCCAGGCGAGCATTGCAAAGCGGGTCGGCGTGCATCCCTCGACGATCAGTCGCGAGGTTCGCCGCAACAGCACCCAGAATATCTACAAGGCTGTTTCTGCGGCCCATGAAAGTGATGCTCGTCGAGCGGGTGCGCGCAAGTTTTGCAAGCCGGCGACATGGCTCAGCCATCATCTCCCGGTGTGGCTCAAGCATGGCATGAGTCCGGAGCAGATCGCCCAGCGGTTGAAGCAGGAGCAGCCAAGCCGGGCGGTCAGCCATGAGTGGATTTATCGGTTCATTGCCGCCGAACAGCGCGCCGGTGGTGAGCTTTATACCTATCTGCGACATCGCCGAAAGCGCTACCGGAAACGCTATGGAAGCCACGATCGGCGCGGGCAGCTGCGTAATCGCGTGTCAATCAGTGAACGCCCAGCCGAGGTCGAAAGCCGCGAGCGCCTGGGGGACTGGGAGGGCGATACGGTACATGGACTGGGCGGTAACCTGGTGACCCTGGTTGATCGCAAAAGCGGCTATCTGAGCGCCTATCCGGTCAAGCGCAGAACGCGCCGGCAGGTAACGCGGGCGATCAATCTGATGCTTCAGGGCCATGCCGCTCACACGCTGACGCTGGATAACGGAAGGGAGTTTGCCGGGCATGAACGCATCGCGCTACGGAGCCAGTGCCAGGTCTTTTTTGCAGACCCCTATTCATCCTGGCAACGTGGCACCAATGAAAACACCAACGGTCTGCTCCGCCAGTATTTCCCCAAGGGCAGCGACTTCAGCAAGCTGACCGTCGAAGCCGTCAATCGGACAGTAGCGAGGATCAATCTACGCCCGCGCAAGCGCTTGGGCTGGAAGACGCCGTACGAAGTGCATACAGGGGTGAGCGTTGCACTTATGTGTTGAATTCAGGGGGCCCTCAATATACTGAGCCCTAATTCCGAGCGACTATGTAATATCGTGCGTTGCGCTTCTGAAGCCGTTGTCAATAACTCGAAGCGCTCGTTGGCGAGGACGCCGGCACGTTCAATTTCTTCATCCGTATAATTGTTATCCTCCCGTTTTTCGATGGCCCCATCCGCCACTGCCCAATGAATCAACCCCTCTCGCGCCGCCAACGCTTCCACTTGTATCCCGGCATCGTCTATGGGCCTCAAGTCGTCTTTGAGCAACTGCTCATATGTTTTAGTCGCCGCCACACCTGGAGAGCGCATTTCAGCTTTGGCAACGATCGATTTCAAACTGACCCAACCCGGTGAGCCGTAAGTCACATGATCCGGGACATCTTTGACCAGTAATTCCGGAGCGTGGTGCGACAACGGCAGATAGGCCGCAACAGGAGCGTTACCGCCGTATGACTTGCTCAGATGATCAGTGAGCCCCTTCAGAACAAATGACAGCGGTTTTCCCCAGTTCTCGCGCGCCGACAGATCAAACCCGGCCACCTTGTTCTTTTCGCCCGGTTTCCATAACGCATCCTGATTGAGGCCTATCTGGAGAGCCGAAAGTACCCAGTCCTCAACACTGCCGACCCCCTCGAACTTATCGCGCAAGGCTTCGCCCAAGGACTGCGCAGCCGGGCTTTGCAAAAGCCTCAAGATCGCTTGTCGGGGATCTTTCAACTCTGCTTCGGACCATTGGATGGTTTGTGTCAGATACCCGAACGCGTTTTGGCTCAATTTCAACTGGTCGAATTCGGGTAGCCCCATCGCGTTATAGGAAACAGCATCGTAGATCGCCTGCTGTTGCGTCGTATCGAGCGGCGTTGGCCACGCTAGTCCTCCGCCCAAATCCTGACGCCGTTGTGGGTACTGGAGCTCTGCTAAACTGAGGCCAATTTGTCGCATTTCTTCTGTATTAACCGGATGTTTCCAACCATTGGCCGTCATGAACTGCAAGAGGTTCACTTGTCGTCCGGCCATTGGTTGGTTATCCAAGTGGAAACCAGATTCAGGGCCAATCGTGAACAGTTGCGATTGCAGGTAGGATAGAAATCCGGCTTCACGATCATAGGGAGGCTGGAAGCCAGGGCGAAAAGAGAGGTTACTCTGATGCAAGCGCTCTTGTTGATCCAGATACTTGCCTACCTTAGCATTAGCTTCGACCAGGGCATCTTGGAAGGCTTGCAGATCGCGTCTATCGGCAAGTTGTTGTTTTTGTAACATCAGGGTTTCTTCAGAACGCGCTTGACCAACGCCCGACGTCGCAAATGCGTTGTTTTTTTGCAACGCTTGAGCTCGTGCTCGATCCTCGGTTGAATCGTTATGTATCGTCTCTCCATAAAACTGGGCGATCAACTTGAGCGGTACACTGTCGGCGCGCACGGCCGAGTAGCTTATCCCGTCGGGAGCATAGGCTTTCAATGCGGCCAGAATTGGCCCTGCGTATAACGCCCAGCGAGGGTGGTCTTTTAAAGTAAATCGGGCAATTGCTCCATTTTTTTCTTTAACGCTCAGCGTCCCGTCTGGGGCGATCTCCATGGTGGTCGGGTCCAAACCCTGCCTCTTCAGCACATAGGCAAGATACGGGTCTGCAAATGTATTACGCAACTGTGTACGCCATTGGCCGAGAGACGACGCGTCTGGAATATTCGGAATAATAGTGTGCTCATCACGGGCTCGACTCTCCAGGGCTTCTGCATAACGGGCGGCCAATTCACTGTCGGCTTGAGCACGGTCAGAAGTTGATAGAACCGCTTCGTTACCGGGAGCCTCTCGACGGGTCCGGCTCATCGCAAACGAACGTGAAGACGAATCCTGGCTGACGGAGGTATTGCGTGTATCTTCGAAATAAGCGTTATGGGTTGTCGACGTTAACGCAGAGGAGGAAAGCTGCATTTAGTTTGTGGTCTCCAGGTTCTTCGGTTGAAAGTTTAATAGGCACTCCTGAGTGAGATTTACTTAATATTGGTTGCATCAAGATATGTAACAAAGCATTGGTGAAAAGAATATCCTGCAAAAAAAAACCGAGGCCGTTCATTTCAGAACAAGCCCCGGTTTTTTATTGAAGCGTGAGTTTAGAACGCGCCCATGTAATCACGCTTGCCCACTTCCACACCGTTATGACGCAGCAAGGCATAAGCGGTAGTGATGTGGAAGAAGAACTGCGGCAGGCCGTAGGTCAGCAGGTAGGACTGGCCGCTGAAGCGCTTCTCTTTCGGCGTGCCTGGGCGGGTGATGATTTCGATACCTTCCTTGCCGTCGATCTGCTCGGGCTTGATGGTGTCGACGAAGGCCAGGACCTTGGCGATCAGTGCTTGCAGGTCGGCAAAGGTGACTTCGTTGTCTTCGTACTTCGGTACTTCGATCTCGGCCAGGCGTGCCGACACACCTTTGGCGAAGTCCACGGCGATCTGCACTTGGCGCACCAACGGGAACATGTCCGGGAACAGGCGCGCTTGCAGCAAGGCGTTGGGCTCGATGTTCTTGGCGCTGGCGTGGGCTTCTGCTTTCTTCAGCACATCGCTCAACGCGTTGAGCATTTGCTTGAAGACTGGGATAGAAGCGGCGTACAGGGAAATGGTCATGTCAGTCTCACTGATAATGGCAGGGTTGGAACCAGCGGCGATTATAGCCATGCCCGGTGCTTGTCTTTTATTTTTTGAGGATTACGCTGGTGAGCTTCACTGCATAGGGAAAGCGCGATGACCGCCGAGCACGACACCGACACCCCTGAGCCGCGCCTGAACAGCACGGAAATCCGCATCCTGGGCTGCCTGATCGAAAAACAGGCGACCAACCCGGAAACCTACCCCCTCACCCTCAACGCCCTGGTGCTGGCCTGCAACCAGAAGACCAGCCGCGAGCCGGTGATGAACCTCAGCCAAGGCCAGGTCGGCCAGAGCCTGCGCGCGCTCGAAGGCCAAGGCTTCACGCGCCTGGTGATGGGCAGCCGCGCCGACCGCTGGGAGCACCGTGTGGACAAGGCCCTGGAACTGGTGCCGGCCCAGGTGATCCTGACCGGGCTGCTGTTCCTGCGGGGGCCGCAGACCGTCAATGAGTTGCTCACCCGCAGTGGGCGTATGCATGACTTTGAGGATGCCGAACAGGTTGTGCATCAGCTCGAGCGCCTGATTGCACGAGGACTGGCGCTGCTGGTGCCGCGTCAGGCGGGGCAGCGGGAAGACCGATATACCCATGCACTGGGGGACCCGGCAGATATTGAAGCGATTATGACCGCGCGGGGGAATCCGGTAGAGCGTAGCGCAGGGGCTGTTTCGGTGGAGCGCATTGAAGAGCTGGAAGCGCGGATTGCCGCACTGGAAGAACGGCTGACGCAGCTGGAACAGGTATAACGCAGATAAACATGTGGGAGCTGGCTTGCCTGCGATAGCCATTGGTATCGACACAACTTTGTAGGTTGCAGCAGCCAACGGTAACTACGATGCGAAGCGAGCCGCTCTTGATCTTGCTCTGCTTTTGATCTTAGGCGCCCCGTTAAACCACGCTGGCCGAACGCAGGCTTTAATTCGTGGGTAACCCGGCAGGACGCCGGGTTAGCCGCCCCGCGCCATGGATGGCGCGTGGCGGCGGCCCACGGATTCAAGCCTGCGTTCGGGCACACCGAGCCTAGGCGAGGTGCCGAGTGGTGGGGCAAGAGCCTTTTGCTTACTTTTGGGCTCTTTTCAAAAGTGAGCCGCTGTAAAAGCGGAACCCTAAGTAGCCGTTACCGCAGGAATGGATATGTACTCGGTATTACGGCGTCGACTGTGAGGCCGTCTTCGCAGGCAAGCCAGCTCCCACAGATGGATCGTGGGGTGTCAGGTAGATAGCCGTCGCCTGGCAGGCCGCCATCGCAGGCGAGCCAGCTCCCACAGTTGGATCGCGTGCGCGTCAGTTAGATCACCGAATGGTTGTGCGTAAGGCTTTAGCTGCGGGCGAAGGCCACCGCTGCCTCGAACTGCTCCTGCGTAGGCCGCACACCGGTATAAAGCACAAACTGCTCCAACGCCTGGATAGCGATCACTTCCAGCCCGGTAATCACCCGCTTGCCCTGGGCACGGCCACGCACGATCAACGGCGTTTCCGCTGGGATCGCCACCACATCGAAGACCGTCTCGGCCTGATCGATTGCCTCGGCGTCAAACGCCAACGCATCCGCTTCCGCACCGCCGGTCATGCCAATGGGCGTCACGTTGATCAGCATCTGTGGCCGCAGGCTGCCCAGATCCGCCTGCCACGCGTACCCCAGGTTCCTGGCCAATGCCTGGCCCGCCACCTCATTACGTGCCACGATCACGCCATTGGCGTACCCCCCGTCACGCAAGGCACTGGCGACCGCCTTGGCCATGCCGCCGCTGCCGCGCAGGGCGAAGCTGGAGTCCTTGGGTACCGCGTGTTTTTTCAACAGTTGCTCGATGGCGATGTAGTCGGTGTTGTAAGCCTTGAGGTGGCCGTTGGTGTTGACGATGGTGTTCAGGGAGTCGATGGCTTGAACCGAATCGTCGAGTTCGTCCACCAAGGCAATGGCAGCCTCCTTGAACGGCATGGACACCCCGCAACCGCGCACACCCAGGGCGCGGATACCGCCGATCGCGCCGGGCAGGTCCTGGCTGCTGAAGGCTTTATAGTAAAAATTCAGACCCAGTTGTTCATACAGGTGGTTATGAAAACGCAGGCCAAAGTTCCCAGGGCGCGCCGACAGTGACATGCACAGTTGGGTGTCCTTGTTGGGGTGCATCTGCATGGATAACTCCTTGAAGTAAGCAAATCGGTACAGACCTTACACAACCTTTACTCACTGGCCGTGCTGTTTTCTCGAAATACGTTGTCTTAAAAGTATCCCCGCGACAATCCTTGAGTCTATTGATTGCAGACCACAAGCGCAGGGGCTAATTGAGGAATGACCATCATGCGTAAACTTCCCAGGATCGCCTTGCTTATCGGCGCACTCGCAATGGCCGGCCAAGCTTCCGCCCACGGTGGTGGTTGGGGTGGCCCGGCCGTGTTCGGTGCGCTTGTCGGCGCAGCGGTAGTCGGCTCTGTGGTTGCCAGCCAGCCGCGTGAGGTGTACGTGCAACAACCGGTGTATGTGCAGCCGCAGCCGGTGTATGCCGCGCCGCCGCCGGTCTACTACGCGCCACCGCCACCAGTGTATGTGCAACAGCAGGTTTACTACCGCCCGGCGCCCGTCTATTACGGCCCACCGCGCGGTTATTATGGGCCACCTCGCGGCTACTACGGCCCGCCCCACGGCTACTACCGCCATGGTTGGTAAGTTTTAATCCATTGACAGACACAGGCCTCGCCCACACGCGGGGCCTTTTTTTGGTGCGCCAGGCATGGCGCGTTGCGCGCAAGCGCAACCAGCTTGGCTGTGGTGGCCACGCTGGTGACTGGGAGGTGAAAGTCCTCTACACACCCGGCAAGGGGAAGTGTTAGCCAGAGGCAAGGGTGTCGCGGGTGACTGCGAATCTGAAGGAAGCCCGAGGCAAAATGCTGGCCTGACGAACAGGAAGCGGATAGAGGCGGCGCAGCGGGGTAAGAAGGCCAAAATCTTCAAAGCCCAATACTTGCACGGAACGCTGTGACGTAGATCCGACAGGCATAAGCAGGAAGGTCGCGCGAATTACCCTGGGAGATCTGCACGTTTGCCAGTGTGCTACCGAGCGTCGAGAGGCGATGGGATGAGCGTGCAGAAGTCAGCCGAAGCCGTAGTAAGTGGCGAATAACCGCGCCACCAAGGGCCGAACAGGTTATGCCGCCAGTAGGCGTCAGAGTCTCGTTGAATACCGAAATGCAGAAATTTCTCCAAGAGAAGACTGTGACTCCGAGTCCCGGACAGAATCCGAGGATGACGGCTGACAGCGCAAAGGTATCGACGGCATCTGTGACGTGGACGAACGCGGAGCCGGACACGCTGATGGCGCGGGTGCTTGCACCGGCCAACCTCAGACGTGCGTATCAGCGCGTGGTCAGCAACAAGGGCGCGCCGGGTGCCGATGGCATGACGGTCGACGACTTGGCGGACTACGTGAATCAGTATTGGCCGATCCTCCAGAGGAGGTTGCTGGCCGGCGAATACCACCCGCAAGGTGTACGCGCCGTCGACATCCCCAAACCCAAAGGCGGCACCCGACAACTGGGCATTCCCTGCGTCGTGGATCGCCTGATCCAACAGGCACTGCTGCAACAGCTCACGCCGATCTTCGACCCGCTGTTTTCGGATTACAGCTACGGCTTCCGTCCGGGCAGAAGCGCCCACCAAGCCATCGAGACAGCCCGCGCCCATGTGGCGGCAGGGCATCGCTGGTGCGTGGAACTCGATCTTGAGAAATTCTTTGACCGGGTCAACCACGATCTCCTGATGGCGTACGTGGCGCGCCAAATCGTAGATAAACGCGTGCTCAGACTGATCCGGCGGTACCTCCAAGCCGGTGAGATGTCGGGTGGGATCGCCAGCCGACGGCAGGAAGGGACGCCGCAAGGCGGCCCGCTCTCGCCGTTGCTGTCGAACATCCTGCTCAACGAACTCGACCGCGAGCTGGAACGGCGGGGTCATCGCTTCGTGCGTTATGCCGACGATGCGAACATCTATGTGCGCAGCCCTCGTGCTGGCGAACGAGTGATGGCCAGTGTTGAGCGCTTCCTGAATCAGCGCCTGAAACTAACGCTGAATCGGGATAAGAGCCGAGTAGCCGGGTCTTGGATGTGTGATTACTTGGGTTACGGGATGAGCTGGCATCAGCAACCGAGACTGAGAGTGGCGACGATGAGCCTGGGTCGCTTGCGCGACCGGCTCAGAGAGCTGCTACGTAAAGCGCGGGGCCACAAGGTGGCGACTGTCATCGAGCGGATAAACCCCGTGCTGCGCGGATGGGCGGGCTACTTCAAGCTGAGCCAGAGCAGACGGCCACTTGAGGAATTGGACGGCTGGGTGCGTCACAAGCTTCGCTGTATCGTCTGGCGTCAATGGAAGCGGCCCTCTACGAGGGCGCGCAACTTGATACGCTTGGGACTTAATGCGGCGCGGGCGTGGAAATCGGCAGTCAATGGCCGAGGCCCATGGTGGAACTCGGGAGCGCCCCATATGAATCAGGCGTTGCCGAAGAAGCTGTGGGACCGCCTCGGGCTGGTCTCGATACTGGATACGATAAACCGACTTAACCGTATAACCTGAACCGCCGTATACGGAACCGTACGTACGGTGGTGTGAGAGGACGGCGGATGTGAATCCGCCTCCTACTCGATCCTGAAAAGTCCGGATTTATCCTGCCGATGTCGCTGTGAGAACAACGCACGAGCGCCAATCCCACATCATGAGCGTCGAATATCCTCTTGATCGATGGCGGGCTGCGCTGTCATGTTTGCGTCACAAAACAGTCGCACTATCGACCCAGTCCAGCCAATAACAATTAAGGACGATTGACCATGCCCACGCAAAACCCGCACCGCACCGCCGGCCTGTGCACCTCCAGCAAGGTCTATAACGCTTTGACTGAACTCAAGCACCTTGAAGGCCATCGCAGCGCCAAGTTCCTGGCATTGCTGGCCGAAAACCTGGTGCGCAAGGGCCTGCTCAGTGAGCACGAAGTGGTGAACATGCTCGACCAGGTGGTGGATTAACGCCTGGCATTGATGTCGACTATCGAGCCAGGTGATTTTTCCCAAGCACCGGCAAACCGTAAGGTGACCTCCATAACGTTTGGAGGTACTTATGCCCACTGTTCAAATCATGTCTGTCATCGGTAGCGCCGTCCCCGCCCCTCTGCGCAAACTGGGCTTGCTCGCCTGCTGGTATGTGGTGCGCGATGGCGAGCCGATCAGCGGCCCGCTCACTTCGTTATCGGATGCCGAAACACAACGCCGAATGGCAACCGACTTCAGGCTAGAAGCCTGAACGCTATGGCAGCGGCAACTTGACCCGCGGCTTGGTTTCGACGAACAACGCCCAGCACGACATGAACAACGCCGCCACCAGCGGCCCGATGACAAAGCCGTTAAGGCCGAACACCGACAGGCCACCCAAGGTCGAGATCAGGATCAGGTAGTCCGGCATCTTGGTGTCCTTGCCCACCAGGATCGGGCGCAGTACGTTGTCCACCAGGCCAATCACGAACACCCCGAACAGCCCCAGCACCACGCCCTGCCAGATCGAACCGCTCAACAGGAAGTAAACCGCCACCGGCCCCCAGACCAGCCCGGCACCCACCGCTGGCAATAGCGACAGGAACGCCATCAGCACGGCCCAGAGCAAGGCACTGGGGATGTCCAGGAACCAGAAGATCAAACCTCCCAGCGCACCTTGGGTCACAGCCACCAGCACGTTGCCCTTGACCGTGGCGCGCACCACGCGGTTGAACTTGAGCTGCAGGCGACGCTTTTGCGGCTCGGCCAACGGTACGGCTGTGCGCACTTTGCGTACCAGTTCCGGGCCATCGCGCAGCAGGAAAAACAGCAGGTACAACATGATGAAAAAGCTCACCAGGAAATCAAACGTCCCCTGGCCGAAGCTGAACGCCTGAGAGGCAAAGAACTGACTGCCCTGCATCGCGCCCTTGACGACCTTTTCCCGCAGCCCTTCGAGGTTGCCCATGCCAAAACGGTCGAGCAACTGCTGGAAATACGGTGGTAGGACGTTCTTGAATTGCTCGATATAACCCGCTACGTCGAGTTTGCCGCTCTCGATGTTTTTGTAGAGCGTGGCCCCCTCTTGCACCAGCAAAGCACTGGTGATGATCACCGGCAGAATCGCGATCACCAGGCACACCATCAAGGTGGTCAGGGAGGTCAGGTTGCGGTTCCAGCTAAAACGCTGCTGCAGGCGGCGCTGCATCGGCGCAAAGATAATGCCCAGGATCACGGCCCAGAACACCGCGCCGTAGAACGGCAGCAATATCCAGATAAAAGCCACGGTGACCAAGGCCAGTAGCAGCAACAGGGTTTTGAATTGCAGGTTGGTTTGATTCATGTCCGGTCCATGTCAGAAAAACAGGGCCGATGGCGGCCCTGTTGCTTAGTCCGCAGCCAAACGTGGGAGTGCCCTTGTTTATCGAACAAGCATAGATCGCCATGCGTAGACGTGGATCAATGAACGGCGCCCGGCCCTGCACTACCCTCGCGCCTTTTGCGACCTACAGCCATGCCCTCGATGATTGCCCCCGAACTGCTCGCCCCTGCCGGCACCCTGAAAAACATGCGCTACGCCTTCGCCTACGGTGCCGATGCGGTCTATGCCGGCCAACCGCGCTACAGCCTGCGGGTGCGCAACAACGAGTTCGACCACGCCAACCTGGCCCTCGGCATCCACGAAGCCCATGACCTGGGCAAGCGCTTCTACGTGGTGGTGAACATTGCGCCCCACAACGCCAAGCTCAAGACCTTCCTCAAGGACCTGGCGCCGGTGATCGCCATGGGCCCGGATGCGCTGATCATGTCCGACCCGGGGTTGATCATGCTGGTGCGCCAGCACTTCCCGCAGATGCCGATTCACCTGTCGGTACAGGCCAATACGGTGAATTGGGCCAGCGTGGCGTTCTGGCAGCAACAGGGTATTTGCAGGGTGATTCTGTCGCGGGAGCTGTCCCTGGAAGAGATCGGCGAAATCCGCCAGCAAGTGCCGGCGATGGAGTTGGAGGTGTTTGTACATGGCGCCTTGTGCATGGCCTATTCCGGGCGGTGCCTGCTGTCGGGCTACATGAACAAGCGCGATGCCAACCAGGGCACCTGCACCAATGCCTGCCGCTGGAAATACCAGGCCACGCCGGCAGTGGAGAATGCCACTGGCGATATCGTCCATGAATATCAACCCACATTAGGGATCGGCACGCCCACCGATCAGGTGTTCCTGCTACAGGAAGCCAATCGCCCCGATGAACCCATGCCCGCCTTCGAAGACGAACACGGCACCTACATCATGAACGCCAAGGACCTGCGGGCCGTGCAGCATGTGGAGCGCCTGGCACAGATGGGCGTGCATTCGTTGAAGATCGAAGGCCGCACCAAGTCCCACTTTTACTGCGCGCGCACCACCCAGGTCTACCGCCAGGCCATCGATGACGCAGTGGCCGGGCGTGCATTTGACCGCGGCTTGATGACCAACCTCGAGTCCCTGGCCCAGCGTGGCTACACCGAAGGTTTTCTGCGCCGCCACGTGCACGATGAATACCAGAACTACCAGAACGGCAGCTCGGTTTCCGAGCGCCAGCAGTTTGTCGGGGAGCTGACCGGCGAGCGCCGTGGCGCGTTGGCGGAGGTGAAGGTCAAGAACCGCTTTGCGCTGGGCGACCACCTGGAGTTGATGACGCCCGCGGGCAATTTTCATTTTGACTTGCCGAGCCTGCATAACGCCAAGGGCGAAAGCATTGAGGTGGCGCCGGGGGACGGGCATACGGTGTATGTGCCGATTCCGGCGCAGATGGACCTGCGCTTTGGCCTGCTGATGCGCGACGTTTAAACCCTGCCATGGGTTGAATGGGTCAGATCCTGAACTGGCCCACCAACTGTCCGAGGCGCTGGCCCAGGTCGGCCAGACTGCGAGACGTCTGAGCGCCCAGTTGGGTTTCGTCCGCCACGCTGTCTACCGCTACCGCAATCTGATGCACGCTGCGGTTGATCTCTTCCGCCACGGCGGTCTGCTCTTCCGCGGCGCTGGCGATCTGGGCGTTCATTGAGTTGATGGTGCCAATCAGTTGCGCCATGGTGTCCAGGGACGCGCCGGCCTGGTTTGCCTGGGCCGAGGTGCCGTCGCCGGCATCGCTGGAGCGGCGCATAGCGTCCACGGCCGCCTCGGTGCCTTTTTGCAGGCGATCGATCATGCCCTGGATTTCCTGGGTGCTGGTTTGGGTGCGACTGGCCAGGGCGCGCACTTCATCGGCGACTACGGCAAAGCCACGCCCAGCCTCCCCGGCCCGTGCGGCCTCGATGGCAGCGTTGAGCGCCAGCAGGTTGGTTTGCTCGGCGATGGAGCGGATCACGCCGAGCACACTGACGATTGACGACACATCCTGCTGCAGACTGTCCAGGGACACGCCGCTGCTACGAATGTCGTTCACCAGCGCATGGATCTGCGCGATGCTGCCGTCTACCACACGTTTGGCGGCCTGGCCTTCGGCGTCGGTCTGCTGCGCAGCGACGGCGGCGCCTTGGGCACTGCGTGCCACTTCGTGCGCCGCCGAAGACATCTGGTTGATCGCAGTGGCCACCTGGTCGGTCTCGTGGCGCTGGCGTTCCATGGCCTGTTCGGAACGCTGGGCCTGGTCGGACACCTGGCTCACCAACCCGGTGAGTTGGGCGGTCATGTCGGTGATCTGGCGCACCAGGCCGTGGATTTTATCGACAAAGCGGTTGAATGCACCGGCCAGGTCGCCGAGTTCATCCTGGCTGGTAATGGCCAGGCGGCGGGTCAGGTCACCTTCACCCGCGGCGATGTCATCGAGGTTGGCTTTCATCAGGTGCAGCGGGCGCAGGATGGTATTGGCCAGCAGCATGCCCACGGCGGCGATCACCAGCAACACCACCACGGCCACGCCGAGGATGCTCAACAGCACGCCTTGCATGCGCTTCTCGACTTTTGCCTGCACCACCGCCACTTGGGCGTCAATGCCATCGAGGTTCACCGAGGTGCCGATCACCATGTCCCACTTGGGCAGGTACTCGGTATAGCCGAGCTTGGGCACCAGTTCGGTCTGGCCGGGCTGGGTCGAGCTGTATTGCAGGTAGTGGCTGCCGTCCTTGCCGACCTTGACCAGGTCGCGGTTGACGTAGACGCCGTTGGGGTCGCGGTTGTCCTTGAAGCTTTTGCCTACGCCGTCCGGGCTGTTGCCCTTGAACAGGCGGATGGTCTCGGAGTCGTAGCCGAAGAAATAGCCGTCTTTGCCGTAGCTGGTATTGGACAGCAACTTGACCACCTGCGCCCGCGCCGCGCTGTCGCCGGGGGCTGCCGCGTCGTAGAGCGGCTTGATGGTGGTCATAGCCACCTCGACATAACTTTGCAGGGTGGCCTTGGCGTCGTTGAGCAGGCGCTGACGGGTTTCATCCACCTCGTTGCGGGCCTGGCCCTGCAGAATCCACACGGTGGTCAGGCTGATGACCACGGCAAACAACAACACCGGCACGACAGCAAGGGCCAGGACTTTGGCCTTCAAACTCAGACGCATGGCTTTTCTCTCTTGTTAGTGGCGACTTGAGAGGTTAACGGCCATGTGAGCGATTACTGTAGGCGCGAGCTTGTGTGGCCAGAGCTTGCTCCCGCTCGGGTGCGCAGCGCCCGCAAGCTTTTTGGGGCTGCTTCGCAGCCCAGCGGGAGCAATCTCTGGCCACAGGGGGCTCACTTGGATCAGAGCGTCATCGCAGCCAGCCAGCCGAACGCCAGCAGCGGCAGGTTGTAGTGCAGGAAGGTCGGTACCACGGTGTCCCAGATATGGTGGTGCTGGCCGTCGATGTTCAGGCCGGAGGTGGGCCCGAGGGTGGAGTCCGAGGCGGGCGAACCGGCGTCGCCCAAGGCACCGGCGGTACCGACAATGCACACGATGGCCAGCGGGCTGAAGCCCAGTTGCACACACAGCGGCACGAAAATCGCCGCGAGGATCGGCACCGTGGAAAACGACGAGCCGATGCCCATGGTCACCAACAACCCCACCAGCAGCATCAACAACGCGCCGACGCCCCGGCTATGGCCGATGAACGCTGCCGAGGCCTGCACCAGCGAGTTCACGTCACCGGTCGCCTTGAGCACTTCGGCAAAACCTGAGGACGCGATCATGATGAAGCCGATCATCGCCATCATCTTCATGCCTTCGGTGAACAGGTCATCGGTGTCGCGCCAGCGCACGATGCCCGACACCGAGAAGATCAGGAACCCGGCCAGGGCGCCGATGATCATCGAGTCCAGCCACAACTGGATGATGAACGCCGAGGCAATCGCCAGGCCGGCCACCAGCAGGGTCAGCGGGTTGTACTGCACCGCCACTTGCTCGACACGCTCGATTTTCTTCAGGTCGTACACACGCTTTTTGCGGTAGCTGATCAACACCGCCACCAGCAGGCCGACCACCATGCCCAGCGCCGGCAAGCCCATGGCGTGGGTGACATTGACCCCGCTGATATCCACCCCGCTCTTGGCGACGTTGGCCAGCAGGATCTGATTGAGGAAGATATTGCCAAAGCCCACCGGCAGAAACATGTACGGGGTGATCAGGCCGAAGGTCATCACGCAGGCGATCAGGCGACGGTCCAGTTGCAGCTTGGTCAGCACATACAGCAGCGGCGGTACCAGCAGCGGAATAAACGCAATGTGGATCGGCAAGATGTTCTGCGAGGCAATCGCCACCACCCACAACAGGCCGATCAGCAGCCATTTGACGTGGTTGCCACCGCTGGCGTCCTGGCGGTCCACCAGCAGCAAGGCTTTGTCCGCCAGCGCATGGGCCAGCCCGGACTTGGCAATCGCCACGGCGAAAGCCCCGAGCAATGCGTAGGACAAGGCCACGGTTGCGCCGCCGCCCAGCCCGCCGTTGAAGGCCTTGAGCGTGGCCTCGATACCCAGGCCACCGGTCAAGCCGCCCACCAGGGCGCCGACGATAATGGCGATGACCACGTGCACGCGGGACAGGCTGAGTACCAGCATGGTGCCGACCGCGGCGATGACTGCGTTAATCATGGTTACCTCAAGCAGAAACAAAAAAGACAGGCATGCCCGCGCGCGGCCCATGGGAACAGCTGCCGGCGTGCAAGCTTGAAAGAGGTCTTATTAGAGGGCGCGCACTTTGCAGGAGCTGGGCTGTCATGTCAAAAACTGTGGTGAGGCAAAGCCCTCTGCACGCATAAAGAATTACAGGCGCTGGCCGATACGCTGTCTCTATGTGCTTTCAGGTAAGGATGTCCCGATGTCGCTCAGGCAGCTCTCCATTCAATGGAAAATCACCCTGCTGGCGGGCCTCTGCCTGCTGGGGATCGTGACCCTGCTGGTGGGTCTGTCGCTGTATCGCATGGCGCAGAGCTCCCAGCAGGTCAAGGCGTCCAGCATGCAGATGCTCGACGAAGCCGCCCAGTCGCGCATCGAGGCCCAAGGCGAAGTGCAAGCGCTGGGCATTCGCCAGCAGTTCATGGATGCCTACCAATACGGCCATGGTTTTTCCCGCCAGGTGCTGTTTTTGCGCGAACAGGCCGAGAAGCGCTTTCTCGATGCCTTCGACACCCGTGAAGACCTAACCCGCCAGGTCAAGGCCGCCCTGCAGGCCAACCCCGACCTGCTCGGCCTGTCCCTGGTGTTCGAAGCCAATGCGCTGGACGGCAAAGACGAACTGTTCGCCAACCAGGCAGAACTAGGCAGCAATGACAAAGGCCGTTTCGCACTGTACTGGTCGCAACCGACACCGGGGAAAATCACCTCGATGGCACTGCCCGAGAGCGACATGGCCGACACCTCCATCGGCCCCAGCGGCGAAAAAGCCAACGCCTGGTTCACCTGCCCGCGCACGACTCTCAAACCCTGCGTGATCGAGCCCTACTTCTATGTGATCGACGGCCAGAACGTGCTGATGACCAGCATCGTGTTCCCGCTGATGGTCAATGGCAAAGTCATCGCCTCGCTGTCGGTGGATATCAACCTCAACAGCCTGCAGGCGGTCAGCCAACAGGCCAGCCAGAAACTGTACGACGGCCAGACCCAGGTCAGCATCCTCAGCCCGACCGGCTTACTGGCCGGCTACAGCCCGGATGCCAGCAAACTCAGCCAACGCCTGGAGCAGGTCGACCCGGCCAGCGGCGCACAGTTGACCAGTGCCTTGGCCAGCAGTACCCAGACCCACAGCCTGCGCACCGACCATCAACTCAAGGTACTGGCGCCTTTTGCGCCGATTCCCGGCGGTAAGGCGTGGGGCGTATTGCTGGATGTACCGGAAAAAGTCCTGGTCGCCCCCGCCGAAGCGCTGAAAAACCAGCTGGACGCCGACAACGCCAAAGGCACCCTGCTAGAACTGGGCCTGGGCCTGCTCGCCGCCGTGGTCGGCTTGATCCTGGTGTGGCTGATGGCGCGCAGCGTGACCCGGCCAATCCTTGGCGTGGCGCACATGCTTGAGGATATCGCCAGCGGCGAAGGCGACCTGACCCGGCGCCTGGCCTACGCCAAACAGGACGAACTGGGCCAATTGGCAGGCTGGTTCAACCGCTTCCTCGACAAGCTGCAGCCGATCATTGCCGAGGTCAAACGCTCGGTGCAGGACGCCCGCGGCACTGCCGACCAGTCCGCGGCCATTGCCACGCAAACCAGCGCCGGCATGGAGCAGCAGTACCGCCAGGTGGATCAGGTGGCTACCGCATCCCACGAAATGAGCGCCACCGCCCAGGACGTGGCCCGCAGCGCCGCCCAAGCGGCCCAAGCCGCCCGAGATGCCGACCAGGCAACTCGTCAAGGCTTGACGGTTATCGACCGCACCACCGCCAACATTGGCGAGCTCGCCGCCGACATGAGCACCGCCATGACCCAGGTAGAGGGCTTGGCCGCCAACAGCGAACAGATCGGCTCGGTGCTTGAAGTGATTCGCGGCATCGCCGAGCAGACCAATCTGTTGGCGCTCAACGCCGCCATCGAAGCCGCTCGCGCCGGTGAAGCCGGCCGCGGTTTTGCCGTGGTCGCCGACGAAGTGCGCAACCTGGCGCGGCGCACCCAGGAATCGGTGGAAGAAACCCGCCTGGTGATCGAACAATTGCAAACCGGTACCAGCGACGTGGTCGGCTCCATGGGCAACAGCTATCGCCAGGCTCAGGGCAGCGTCGAACAGGTCGGCCAGGCCGTCACCGCCTTGCGCCAGATTGGCGATGCGGTCACGGTGATCAGTGATATGAACCTGCAAATCGCCAGCGCCGCCGAAGAGCAAAGCGCCGTGGCCGAAGAGATCAACAGCAACGTGGCGACCATTCGCGATGTGACCGAGTCGTTGTCGGAGCAGGCCAATGAATCGGCGCGGGTCAGCCAGGCGTTGAACAGCCTGGCAAATCAGCAGCAGGGGTTGATGGATCAGTTCAGGGTCTGAATGTAGCAAGGCTTTACTGTGGGAGCCGGGCTTGCCCGCGATGCAGACACCTCGGTATGTCAGGCAAACCGAGTCGATGCTATCGCAGGCAAGCCAGCTCCCACATTTTGAGCGGTGGTGTGTGAATGCTAGCGCCGTGGCAACTGGATCAATACCTTGAGCCCACCCAGCTCGCTCTCTTGCAGTTGCAACACCCCACCCCACACCTCAACGATATCCCGCACGATCCCCAAACCCAGGCCATGGCCAACCCTTTGCTCATCCAGGCGTGCGCCACGGCTGAACACTTGGTCGCGCTGGGCCTCGGGAATGCCGGGGCCGTCGTCTTCCACCGCCAGCCGATAGCCCTGGGGCGTCTCGCTAACGCTCAGGCGTACCTCGGCGTCCGCCCATTTACAGGCGTTGTCCAACAGGTTGCCCAGCAGTTCCAGCAGGTCTTCACGGTCCCAAGGCAGTTGCAGGCCCGGCGCCACCTGGTAGCTGAGGTCCAGGTGTTCGCCGTGGATCATGCGCAGGGTGGCCAGTAAACCGGGCAGTTCTTGTTCACAGTCAAACAACGCGCCCGGCAGCGCATCACCCGCCAGGCGCGCACGGTTGAGTTCACGGTTGAGGCGCTGCTGCACCTGCTCCAATTGCTCGCGCAGCAACTGGCTCAGTTGCGGATGATCCTTGAGGGCGTCACTGGAGGCCGCGCTCAACAACACTGCCAGCGGGGTTTTCAGCGCATGCCCCAGGTTGCCGAGGGCGTTGCGCGAGCGCTTGAGGCTGTCTTCGGTGTGCGCCAACAGGTGGTTGATTTGCGCCACCAGTGGCTCCAGCTCAAGCGGCACCTGAGTATCGAGTTGCGAGCGCTGGCCTTGTTGCAGTTGGGCGATCTGGTTACGTGCGGTCTCCAGGGGGCGCAGGGCACGGCGCACGGTGACCCGTTGCAGGATCAGCACCAGCAGCAGCGCCGCCAGCCCCATCACCAGGCCGACCTGACGCATCAGGCGAAAGCTCTCGCGCACAGGCGTGTAGTCCTGGGCCACGCTGATGGAAATCGATTGGCCAAAGCGCTTGTAGTCCGAGCGCAGCACCAACAGTTGCTGGCCTTCGGGTCCCAGTTGCAGGTTGCCCTTGAGCCCCGCCACCGGGAGCCGGGGCAGTTCCTGGTCCCACAGTGAGCGGGAGCGCCAATGCACATCGGCAAAGTCGATACGAAAGTAATGCCCGGAAAATGGCCGTTGGTACGCCGGCGACAGGCGTTGCTCATCCAACTGCACGCCGTTGGGCCCACGCACCAGCGCCACCAGCAGGTTTTCGCTGTCGTTGCGCAAGCCCGCTTCAAGGTAGCGCTGCAAACCCGCCTCGAACAACCACAGGCTGGTTTGCGCCAGCACCACGCCGACGATCACCATCACGCTGATCAACCCCAGGCTCAAGCGCCGCTGGATCGACCTCATGCCGGGGTGGCGCCGAAACGGTAGCCCTGGCCGCGGCGGGTCTCGATCACGCTGCGGCCCAATTTGCGCCTCAGATGGTTGACGTGCACCTCCAGCACATTGGAGTCGCGCTCGGTCTCGCCGTCATACAAGTGTTCGGCCAGGTGGCTTTTGGACAGGATCTGTTCGGCATGGAGCATGAAATAGCGCAACAAACGAAACTCGGCAGCCGTCAGCTGGATCTCGGCGCCGTCGCGTAGCACGCACTGGCGACCTTCATCCAAATGCAGGCCGGCGGCTTGCAGGGTGGGCTGGTTCGTCTGGCCGTGGGAGCGGCGCAACAGCGACTGGATGCGCAGGTACAGCTCTTCAGGGTGAAAGGGTTTGCTCAGGTAATCATCGGCGCCGGCCTTGAGCCCTTCGATGCGCTCGGCCCAGGAATCGCGGGCGG
This sequence comes from Pseudomonas sp. CCI1.1, assembly GCF_034348165.1. NCBI lineage: Bacteria > Pseudomonadati > Pseudomonadota > Gammaproteobacteria > Pseudomonadales > Pseudomonadaceae > Pseudomonas > Pseudomonas sp. CCI1.1. Next base: position 251,085 of record NZ_CP133780.1, on the reverse strand, counting down.
TAAGGATCAGCACCGGGATGGCCAACGCGGCGGCGCGCCATTGGGCCAGCACATCAAGCCCGGGCAAACCGGGCAGGCCAAGGTCGAGAATGATCAAGTCATAGGGCTCGCTGCGCCCTTGATACACGGCGTCCCGGCCGTCGGCCAGCCAGTCGACTGCATAACCCTGGCGCTGCAGGCCGGCCATCAGTTCGTCGGCCAGGGGCACGTTGTCTTCCACCAGGAGCAGGCGCATCAGTCTTCCTCATCTTTGATCAGGTCGCCATTGGTGGCATCCAGCTTGATCTCGCGCACCACGCCCTCGGTGGTCACCAGTTCCACTTCATAGGCGTATTGCCCGTGTTTCTTTTCCAGTTCGGCCTCCAGCAGCCGCGAGCCGGGGTATCGCGCCATGGCCTGCTGCAACAGCTGTTCCAATGGCAGGATCACGCCTTGCTGGCGCAGGGCCAGGGCTTCGTCCTGGTTGAGGTCGCGGGCCGCCAGGCTGGAACAAAACACCATGAGCACCAGCGCCACGCGACTGCCGACGCGTAAATTTACCTTCATTACGTATCCTGATGATTCTTGAGAACCTGCCCGGTGAGCGCATTCAATTCAACATCCCATTCAATGCCGTCGGTATCTCGTAGCTCGACTTCATAAACGTACTTGCCGTATTCCTCATCCAAATCGGTGTCCAGCAGCGTCGAACCAGGGTGAAGGGCCAGGGCCGTAGCGTCCAATTGATCGAAAGCGACAATTGTAACAGTGGCCGGCACGATCAGTGGCTTGTCGGGGTCCACGGCGGCGGCCGGGGTCGCCGTAACGAGGATGATAGCGGCGGCGCCCAGGGCAGTGAGGCGCTTCATGATAAGTCTCCGTTACATGATGTTTTCCTACGCCGGCCACGGTACGCGCTGCAACTTAACTGAAACTGAATTGCCACCATGGCAATTCCGGTTAAGCCATTTTTCCCACTGCCTGCGAGATTTCTTATACTGCCCCGCTCGCCTCAACAGAGACCGGTATGACAGCCATCCATATCAAGTTCCCGGCCTTGACCCTCAAGGCCGGCAAACGCGCCTTCACCCGCATCCGCGAGCAGGGCCTTGCGCCTGCCGACGTCGGTATCCTCCCCGGCGCGGCGGGCGGCCCCAAGGCCCTGGGTATCCAAGGGCTGGACCTGGCGCTGTTCGGTGACTGGTTGCCCCGTGCGCCGCGCGAGCGTGCGCTGATCGGCGCGTCCATCGGCTCGTGGCGGTTCGCCAGCGCCTGCCTGCCCGACCCGGTGCAAGGTTTGCTCGACCTGGGCCGCCTGTACAACGAGCAGCGCTTTGCCAAAGGCGTGACCATGGCGCAAGTCAGCCAGAGCTGCCAACGCATGCTCGACGACCTGCTGGCCGGGCGCGATGCGCGGGTGCTGGACAACCCCGACTATCGGCTGAACATCATGGTGGTCAAGAGCCACGGATTGCTCGCCGATGACCACCGTGGGCGGCTGGGGCTGGGCCTGTCATCGGTGATTGCCGATAATCTGCGGGGCCGCGCACGGCTGTCGCGGCATTTCGAACGGCTGATCATCCACGACCCGCGCCAGGCGCCTCCGGTACACCCCCTGAAAGATTTCCCCTCGCGCTTCCTCACCCTGGACGTGGGCAACCTGCGCCAGGCGTTGCTCGCGTCCGGCTCGATCCCCATGGTCATGCAAGGCGTGCGCGACCTGCCCGGTGCCGGGGTCGGCACCTACCGCGACGGCGGCCTGTTGGATTACCACCTCGACCTGCCCTACCACGGCGATGACATTGTGCTGTACCCGCACTTTACCGACCGGGTCATCCCCGGCTGGTTCGACAAGGGCCTGCCATGGCGACGCAGCAACCAGCAGGGCTTGCAGGATGTGTTACTGCTGGCGCCGTCCAGGGACTACCTGGCCCGCCTGCCCCACGGCAAGCTGCCAGACCGCAGCGACTTCAAGCGTTTCATGGGCGATGATCCAGGCCGCAACAAATATTGGCAAACTGCCATGAGCGAGAGCCAACGACTGGGGGATGAGTTTTTGGCATTGGCGGATAACGGCAAGCTCGGCGACCGTTTGCTAACCCTTTGACCGCATGGGTGCCTGCGGCCGAGGGGCGGTATGCGCAGAGGTTGATCAAACTGTTAAACTCGCCGCCTGCCAGACACCTGACCGAGCTGAAAACACTGTGGAAATCTTCAAAGAGTTTACCTTCGAATCCGCCCACCGCCTGCCCCACGTACCGGAAGGCCACAAATGCGGGCGTCTGCATGGGCACTCGTTCAAGGTGGCCATCCACCTGAGCGGCGACCTGGATCCCCATACCGGCTGGATTCGCGACTTCTCGGAGATCAAAGCGATTTTCAAGCCGCTCTATGAACGCCTCGACCACAACTACCTCAATGACATTCCCGGCCTGGAAAACCCCACCAGCGAAGTGCTGGCCAAGTGGATCTGGAATGAACTGAAACCCTTGCTGCCGGAACTCAGTGCGATCCGTATCCACGAGACGTGCACCAGTGGCTGCATCTATCGCGGTGAGTAAGAACCACCTGCGGGTGGTTTTTTTCGAAGCGCCGGCGGGCTGATCCATTTGGGAAACCCGCACAGACGCTGTTCGACTGAGCCAGTTTGGCTCACCGCTGCACTGCTTTTGCGCTGATTGGGAGGGGGCGACCTTATAAAAGGCTTGCTCCCGTCAGCCCATACCTGCCTGCACCTGCATTGGCACGCAGGATGCACACGACCTGGGTCACCACTCAGGGAGCAGCCCCCATGACGCAGCAAGAACCCGGCAACGACTACCCTCTCAGCGAAGTCCCCTTGCACGCGCGTAAGGGCCTGGCCTCTACGGCCATGGTGTTGCTGGGGTTCACCTTTTTTACCGCGACCATGTTCGCCGGCGGCAAGCTGGGGGTAGCGTTCAGCTTCATGGATATGCTCGGCGTCGTGGCCCTGGGTAACCTGTTGTTGGGTATCTACGCCGCAGGCTTGGGTTACATCGCGTTCAAGAGCGGCTTGAACTCGGTGTTGATGGGGCGTTTCTGCTTTGGCGAAGTGGGCAGCAAGCTCAGTGACTTGATCCTCGGTTTTACCCAGATCGGCTGGTATGCCTGGGGCACAGCCACGGCTGCGGTGGTATTAGGCAAGTATTTCCAATTGAGCCAAGGCAGTGTGCTGGGGCTGATGGTGGTATTTGGCTTACTGTTCTGCGCCACCGCCTACGTGGGGTACCGCGGCTTGGAAATCCTGTCCTACATCGCGGTACCGGCCATGGGCATCCTGTTGACGCTGTCGATGTGGGTCGCCACCGTGAAGGTCGGCGGGTGGGAGGGGCTGCTGGCGGTGGTGCCCAGCGCTGAGCTGGACTTGTCCACCGCCATCACGCTGGTGTTCGGGACCTTTGTCAGCGGGGCAACTCAGGCCACCAACTGGACACGGTTTTCGCGCTCGGCCAAGGTTGCGGTGCTGGCCAGCCTGATCGGCTTTTTTGTCGGCAACGGCTTGATGGTGCTGATCGGGGCCTATGGCGCCATCGTCTATCAGCAACCGGATGTAGTGGAAGTCTTGCTGCTGCAAGGTTTCGCCACGGCGGCGATGGCGATGTTGCTGCTCAATATCTGGAGCACCCAGGACAACACCATCTACAACTTCGCCGTCGCCGGTTGCAACTTGCTGCGCACCCAGCGTCGCAAGAGCGTGACCCTGGCCGGCGCGGTGATCGGCACCCTGCTCGCCTTGTTCGGCATGTACGACCTGCTGGTGCCGTACCTGATCCTGCTGGGTACGGTCATCCCGCCGATAGGAGGCGTGATCATGGCGGACTTCTTTTATCGCTATCGCGGCCACTATCCCCGCTTGGCAGAGGCTCGCTTACCGGCGTTCAATTGGCCAGGTCTGATCGCGTATGGGGTGGGCACCGTGGTCGCATTCAACTCGCCGTGGGTCGCGCCGTTGGTGGGAATTTTTGCCGCATCGCTGACCTATGTGCTGCTCAGCGCCATACTACGCGCCATGACCGCCTGGACATCGGTATCGCCCTGAGGATCTGGCGGCTGTCTGCCTGATTGTTTTTAGCCAAGAGGAACTTGCCCATGCACATCATCAATGCCCGCCTGCGCAACCGTGAAGGCCTGCATGATCTGCACCTGGAACACGGCCGGATCGCCAGCATCACTGCGCAAACGGGGGAGCCGGCGCTGATGGCCGGCGACTTGGACGCCGCCGGCAACCTGGTCATACCGCCCTTTGTCGAGCCCCACATCCACCTCGACGCCACCCTCACCGCCGGCGAGCCGCGCTGGAACATGAGCGGTACGCTGTTTGAAGGCATCGAGTGCTGGGGCGAACGCAAGGCCACCATTACTCTGGAAGACACCAAGGCCCGGGCCAAAAAAACCATTCAGACCCTCGCCGCCCATGGCATCCAGCATGTGCGCACCCATGTCGACGTCACCGACCCGGACCTCACCGCACTCAAGGCCCTGCTGGAGGTACGTGAAGAGAGCACGCACCTGATCGACCTGCAAATCGTCGCCTTTCCCCAGGAAGGCATCGAGTCCTTCCGCAATGGTCGTGAGTTGATGGAAGAAGCCATTCGCCTGGGTGCCGATGTGATCGGTGGCATCCCGCACTTCGAATACACCCGCGACCAAGGCGTGAGTTCGGTGAAGTTCCTCATGGACCTGGCCGAACGCACCGGTTGCCTGGTGGACGTGCACTGTGACGAAACCGACGACCCCCACTCACGCTTTCTCGAAGTCCTAGCGGAAGAAGCCCGCAGCCGCGACATGGGTGCCCGCGTGACCGCCAGCCATACCACCGCCATGGGTTCCTACGACAATGCTTACTGCGCCAAGCTGTTTCGCCTGCTGGGGCATTCCGGCATCAGCTTTGTCTCGTGCCCCACCGAAAGCATCCACCTGCAGGGCCGCTTCGACAACTTCCCGAAACGGCGCGGTGTCACCCGTGTGAACGAACTGCTTGAGGCCGGCATGAACGTGTGTTTCGGCCAGGATTCCATCGTCGATCCCTGGTACCCGCTGGGTAACGGCAACATTCTGCGAGTACTGGAGGCCGGTCTGCACATCTGTCATATGCTCGGTTACCGCAATTTGCAAAACGCCCTGGACCTGGTCACCGACAACAGTGCCAAAGCCATGGCCCTGGGTGATCGTTATGGGTTGCAAGCAGGCCGCCCGGCTAACCTGTTGATCCTGTCGGCCGACAGCGACTACGAAGTCATACGTAGCCAGGGCTTGCCGCTGTACTCGATTCGCAACGGCAAGGTGCTGATGAAGCGGCAACCGGCGCAGGTAGAGTTTATGTAACCGCGCGGGTTAGACGATTGAGTCGATGTCCAGCGTTTGCCCCCGTGCCTGTTCGTCGTGGGCAGGCGGCGGGATGCTGGCGAATTGGGCCGGCTCACGATTCTCGCGGTGGCTGAACCAACGTTTGAGGCTCGATTGGAGATGTGCAGAACGGGCATGGCTGCCGTAGACATCGCGGGCTTCCAGGCGTCGCCAGCGCAGGCTTGCCAAGCGCTCACGACTGGTGTGCAACCGGTCGATCTCTGCGTTCAAGGCATCAGTAGGTTCATGGCTACGATCATTGGCAGGGCGCCGTAGCGCAAGTTCACGCCGCTTGGCCCGGAGTTGCTCGCGCATGTCTTCAAAGGCCCGGTCGAGCAGCTCGAACTCCCTCTGAGTCACCAACGCGCCCTCACTCTCCAGGGTTTGTTGCCAGCGGCGCAATGTCGCCCACGCCGCGGGGATGTAGCTGGTGGTCATGAAGTGCTGGTCGGCTTGAAACAGCTGCCTCAGCACATTATCGCGCTCGGGCATGTCGCCCTGCAGTTGCAATGCGCGGTTGCAACCCGCTTCTTGGAGGGATTCACAGCCAGGCTTCCATAACACCGAGGAGTGGCTGCCATCCGGGAGCGTGATCGGCATGAAGTGATATTGCTCGCCATGATGTCGATAAGGGTTACCACCCACCCGCACCAGCCCTGCGGCGAACAACAGGCCACCGGGCACGGGGTGGCTGAATAGCGTGATGGCTCCGGGAATCCAGAGCTTGGCGGTGGTATTCATCCAGGGTGCCGGGACGCTGGGGACAGGGTCGTTGTGGTTGACGATGCGGTGGTGGACCAATGTTGAGGCGCCGGCAGTGAATTCGGCGTCGGCGGCGCGGGGGGCGCCGTAGGTGTAGAGCAGAATGTTGTAGTGGGCGTCTGGGGTTCGGCGCAGTCCTTCGGCCAACAGCAATGCAATGGCGCCGCCGAGGCTGTGACCGCAAATTACGATGCGCTGACCTGTGTGAAACTGATCAAGATATTGCAATACGAAATTACGCATAGCCCGATAGGCCTGGTAAAAACCATCGTGTGCTTTTCCAATACCGCCTTCAAAAGCCACCTGATGGGCGTCGGCGTCACGTAATGCGTCGGCACGGCTGACCGTTCCTCGCACAGAAATCAGGATGGCTTCATCGTGGTGGGTGATGAAAGCCTGGGTGTCAGTACCGAATTTTTCATCATCGAAAAAGTGCAAGCGTGCGGGGTGTTCCTGTTCTTCCTTCCGTTCCGGGCGATTTTGTGGATACAACTGCGGATCGAAAGGCAGGATTTCGAAGCGTTGGGAGTAAGGGATATCTTCGTAGAGGGGGTAAAAACGGTGTGATTGCTTCGGATCAATTCGCCAGGCTTCGTGATACACCGAAAGCTGTTCAGCGAATAAATTTCCAACGCTCGGATCTAACGGAAACCGAACTTCGTCTAACGGTCTTTCTGCGGGGACCTGCCCAAAATCGCAGTAACTCAACGCAGCAAACAATGCCAGTTGGTATAGGTTCAAGGCGCAGAAGCTGTCTTCGGTGGATAACATTGGGCGTAACGCCCGTAGGGGTCGTACTTCTAGAACGGTGTGCTTGTTGGGGAACAGTACGATACCCACCAATGAGGGCTGAGGCGGGCCGAAGCCCAGATCGGCCATCATTTTCAATGCGTGACGCTTGGGTCGCAAAGCTGACGAAGCAGGTCGGGGCAGATGAGCGCTATGGCGTACCAAATCGCTTACTTCAACCTGATAAACTCCATCCGCTTGTGGGTAGGCAGGCGCCCCCTCAACGCGTCTTCCGTCAGCACTAGCAAAAAAAGTTCGCTCAGCGCGAATTTGAAGTTCGGTGATAGGTAGTTTGTACGTTCGGCGCGTTCTTAGCTGGTAGTACGGCTCCTCAGTCCCGCTATACAAATCATCCAACATGAGAACAACAGGGCCGCAATAGAAATCCTGCAGACTGGCAAAACCCTCACCATTCAATTTACCGACGTACTGCCTCCCTGAACTGTCATGGACCGAAAATGATTGTCCGCCATAGGCTTTTCCATTGCCCGCCATATCGACTAAACGAAAACTTACCCAGTGCCCTTTCAATGCGCAAGCAGGCATTCGTTCACTGAAAAAAGCGTGCTTCCATGCATCCAGCTTCATGAATTCGTCCTTGTTATTGGCATGTTGGATAGACGTCGCATATGCGCCCGTCCGGCATTTTTATGGGTTTGAAGTCCGTGGTGTTACCTGCGCAATATGCAAAAAGGTCTTCGAAACTCTTGCCTCTGCATCGCCGCCATCCACCCGGCACAGCTACCCACCTATCATCAAAGGCAGGTAACTCATCCTCACTGACAGATAGCACCAACCTCAGCTTTTTCCCCGGTAATTGCGGACGTTGCGCCACGCCCCCTACCCGCGACTCTTGCAAATTGCCCATCGAATCCAATGAATTGCAGATCAGAAGTTTTCTAATCGCGTGCAAAGGCCCGACCGTCCGAAAGTGCCATTTACATTGCCCACGTATTTCCTGCACACCCGACTCGGGCATCCCAGGTAGGTCGGCCTCCAAACGGTCGCGAATGGAAATACTCCCGAAATTCCCGCCCACATCCGTACTCCGCGTCCCCCACTTCGCATAGAAGTCAAACTCCACACTGCGTAGTACCAACGGACAACCCTCTACCGTTTCAGTCAATGGCAACTCATAACTCACGCTGCTCGCTACAGGCTTGTAGTCTGTAAAAAAGACTTTTCGCTCAGGTCTTTTGCCTCGCCGCCGAGGCAAGGTGCAGGTCTCACCCGTTGCGGGCCGGTAGTTGGCAGCCGTTTTAAGTTCAAATTGCGCCGGCAAATCCACCTCCAATGTAAAACGCTCCACCGTCCTCCCCGTACACCCCGAAAGCCACGCACCCGTAATAACCACCAGCACCCACCCTATCCACCTATTCACCTTTCCCTACCTCGCTGTGCCACTGCTCCATCACTCGTTCAAAATGCTCCCCTGGCGCCTCGCCAATCCTCGGTAACCAATTAATAACACTGCTGCCGGTCGCCTCTGCCAACCGGCGTACCACCAGGAACTCGAGCTGCGCCGGCTCCCGCCATTGCCAGCTGCGTGCCTGCTCCAGTACCTGGGCCAGCCAAATCCTGGGGTCTTGGAATTCGACCAATGCCGCCAGGTCTTCACTGTGCTCAGCCAGCAGGTAGCGCAGGATATTGGCGTGCAGGATGGCTTCGGCGTGAGGGTTGGGTGTGTCGAGCCACGGCGCTGGATCAGGCGCAGGGTAGTCGCCCGGCGCAGGATTTTCGTGGTGATGCCAACGGCCTTCATGCCAATAGCACACGCTGATCAGTGGTCCGAGGTAGGCGGGCCAATGCTCTTTGCCCAGATGGGCCAAGGCACGGGCCAGGGTGCGATTGTCGTGAATGCGATAAAGCACCTGACGGCCTTCTGGCGCCACCCGCAGTCTCTCGCTCCAATGGCGCGCCACACCCACCAGGTCGCTGGCCGACAGGCTGGCAAGCCAGCCCCAGTTCGACTCGGGGTGTAGCAACAGGTCGGCCAAGGCAGGCTCATTCAGTTGTTCCAGTAACAGTATGAGCGGGCCTGTATTCGCCAACTCCGCCGCAGCGGTCTCGCTGTAGAGGTTGCAATAGTGCGACGGAGCACGGTTTGCCATCAGGCGTTGGCGAGCCTCGTGGTTACCATCAAGCATCAGGCACAATGGGTGTCCGCTCTGCTGTTGTTGGGCCATCCAACAATGGAGCAAGCTGTCCATCAGGCCGCCCTCCCTGGGATATCGCACAGGCCTTCGCGGCAGCCTTCGCACAGAGGGCAAAAGTCGGCGCCCAGTTGCTTGGCCAAGTCCATGATGACGTTTTGCACAGCAGAGATTTGCGTGCCGGCAACCCCTGATGGGTTCACCGAACGGCTTGCAGACGGCGAACCGCCCAGAGTGATGGACCGGCTGCTGGAAATACTGCCGGCTTGCATCACCAGGTGTTCCCCGCCTGCCTTCAAGCTCAGTTGTGCGCCGGCCTCTATCACCAGGCTGGCGCCGGCCTTGAGATGAACCTGCTGCCCGGCTTCGATCAACAAGCTCTTGCCAACGCGAGTCACGCTATCGCCCTCCACCTCCAGGCGACTGTCATGCCCCACCCGTTGCTCCAGGTCACGCTGGGCACGCAGGTAGATGAGTTCTTCGCCGCGCCGGTCTTCCAAGTGCAACTCGTTGGCGCCTCCGCCGCCCGGCGAGCTGCGGCTACGCAGTACGCTGCGTGTCTTGTGCTGCGGCAAAGCGTACGCCGGCAAGTGCGATGCATTGGGCAGGCAACTGGTGACAAGGGGTTGGTCCGGGTCGCCCTCCAAAAAGCTCACCAGCACTTCCATGCCCACCCGTGGAATGACCATGGCGCCAAACCCATCACCCGCCCAACCGGACGCCACGCGCAGCCAACAACTGCTCGTCTCGTCGCCCTTGTCCGCGCGATCCCAATGAAAGCGCACCTTCACACGGCCATAGGCATCGCAGTGCACGTCCTCGCCGGCAGGCCCGGTTATCGTCGCGGTCTGGCTGCCACTGATCGTCGGTTTGGGGTGCTTGAGGGCAGGTCGATGCACTGCGCGCCAGGGGGTTGCAGTGAACCGGTTGCGATAGCCTTGGAACCCATTGGCATCAACGATCGACTCCTCCAGCACCTGCGGCTGGTAACCCTCATGACGCACCGAGGTCAGCAACCATAAGTCGTTGCAGGCTGGGTCCGGGTGATCGCACAGTTCAAGGAAGTGGCCACTGCATAGCGCCGGTTGATCGCTCTTGCCCAGCACTCGATGGCGATCACGCTGGTGACGCTCCAGGCTGCGTCGCGCCAGCTTCGCACCACGTGCATGGCTCGTAAAGCCAGCAGGGTAGCCATAGTCTTCCAAAGGATCCGCCGGCCCGGCACCGGCTTGGTCATGCAGGCGAAACGAAGGGTGCTCAAAGTCATAGTCACGACGTACGGTGCGCCGGCTGCGCGTGACCAGGCGCCGGTCGAAACGTTGGACGACCGGGGCCCCAAGCGATGGATCAGCCGAGGAACAATAACGCTGTACCGGCAACCGGCGAAACACCGTCTGGTCATCACCAAACACCAGCAGATGATTCTCTGCACTGTGACGAAAGTGATAGTGAATGCCCTCCTCTTCACACAGCCGTTGGATGAAATGCAGGTCGGACTCCCTGTACTGCACGCAAAAGGCGCGTGGTGGATACACCACCGGCCCGAGCTCAAAGGCATAGGCGTCGGCGAAGATGCCGTGCTGTTCGAGGACCGCAACAATGATCTGCGGTACGCTGCGCTGCTGGAAAACCCGCTGGTCGCAACGATAGGCAAGGGATGCCAGACGTGGCGCCAGTGTCAGGTGATAAAGGGCGAGCCGCATACCGGGATCATCCCGACCGATGGCAAAGATTTGCCCATGCAAGCCCTGACCTGCTTCGCCGAAGTGCAGATAGGCGGGTTGATGAAGCAATGCCTCCAGGTCAAGGAAGGGGTCTTCGCTGACTAACTGCACCTGTATAAAGTAGGGCTGGTCGAGGGCTTCGCTGCCTTTGAATGCCACTATCTGAAAATCTGTCTTTATACCTGCAAGGACCAATTTGAAACGTGACGAAACAAACGCGTTAACCATCCTTTGTTACCCGTCTTCAACTTTTCGTTTGAACAGCTTTCCCTCGTCAACGCCATTTGGATTGAGAAAAAGCACCTGAATGCGCTAAAGCTTAGCGATTTCAGGCGACTTTCGGCCCTTCAGAAATAATAAAGAAGTTTCGTACAGCAAAGATGGAAGTGTCTTTTACAGAATATAAATACAGCCAAAAAATCATCTAATAATTAGAGGCAAACTCTGACTGCGGCTTGTACTCTCTTAACTGAGTTTTAAGGAAACGGCTGACGCTTATTTAAGGCATCAGTCATTTCCGATGTTCAGACTTTTAATTGCGCTGTCCCGAAAAGACTAACACTCAGCACGTCTCCTGATTCGATCTGCAAGCGCACTGGCGCCGTGCCACCCGGCATTACCACCGCTACGTCGCCCCCCTCAACCCAACCTGCTCGCCATGCCGCGCACGCCACTGCACTGGCGCTGGTCCCCGAGGACGCCGTAGGCCCCTCTCCTCGCTCAAATACGCGTGCGATGATTCGATTGCCAGCGTCTCGAGCAACCCATTGCAGGTTGACCCCACCGACACAGGGTTGGCCGCACCCTGCCGGCGGTGCAAAAGCGATGGCCTTCAACTGCTTGAAAAGTACCGACTGATGCATCGTGTCACAGCCTGGCAATGCCGAAACCTGCTCAACCAGCGTCACACAATGGGGGTTGCCAACCCGGACAAATTGACTGCTCCCCCATTGCGGATTGAGCGACGTCAAGGCTGCCACATGACTGAGTTCATGCCGCCCCACAGCCACCGGGCTCACGCCAACCGCCCCCACCGCCAAGGGGCCAAACTCGGGCCGGCCCAAGGCCAGCCAGAAGCCTGGCACCTGTTCATGCTCAGCCGGCTCGACACAGGTGATTACGGGCGATACCGCATCCGGCTTGTCGTGATACACCCGCAACTCGCTGCCATGGACCAGCAAACCCTGGTCGGTCAACGCTTGGGCAAAGATAGTCAGCCCATTGCCACTGCGTTCGGCGAGAGAGCCGTCGGTATTGATGATCAGCAGATCAAACGGTGGCTGGGCCTGAAATGGCCCGACCAACAAACCATCGCAGCGATGCGCCTTGGCACCAGCAGGACGCGGCAACGAACCCCAACCACATTCCGACGCAATCGCCGATGCGGCCCACGCCTTACGCGTGCTCGCAGCCAAGCCGGCAGTGTCGGGCACGGCAATACCCTGGCGGCATAAATAGGCGGGGCTGACCACCCCATAGATATTGCCGCGCGCGTCGTAGAATCGGGTCATAACCACGCCAACCGGAAATTCTTCATCGGTTCGTCCGTTCACTTATCTACTATCGGGACAGCAGCGTATTACACAACGGCCGGTCTGTGGGAAGTGAGCTGGAAGGTGGTAATCCGCCACAAGAAACCTGGGGTTCAGCCACTCCTGCAGGGATTACACACCTTCCAGCCCACCTCCTACAGGCTCGATCATTTCTACGTGGTGACCGGCCACCAAAGCGTTCCGTGTTTGTAAAAAAATGAGGCTTGCACCCCGTACCTTTAATCCTGAACACCAACGGAACCCGATTCGCTCAAGAGAGCCTGATATGCAAGGATGTCGCGCCGGACATCGTTCGTTGAACGCCAAACCAAGGATTTTCCATGACTGCCATTCCCACTCCTGCCCCCGTGGTTCCCGGGCGACTGGAGCAGATGTCGACCCGCATCGCTTTTTTTATCGCAGGTTTTGGTATCGCCGCCTGGGCGCCGCTGGTGCCGTACGCCAAGGCGCGTGCGAACCTGAATGAAGGCACCCTTGGCCTGCTGCTGTTATGCCTGGGGGTGGGGTCGATCATCGCAATGCCGGCAGCGGGCGCGCTGGCCTCGCGTTACGGTTGCCGACGCGTGCTGAGCGCAGGGACACTGATGATCTGCCTGGCCCTGCCGATGCTGGCCACCGTCAGTTCCATCCCGTTGCTGATTGCCGGGTTGTTCCTGTTTGGCGCAGGCCTGGGCACCGTGGACTCCACCGTGAACCTGCAAGCGGTGATCGTTGAGCGCGCCAGTGGCAAAACCATGATGTCGGGTTTCCATGGTTTGTTCAGCCTGGGGGGCATTGTCGGCGCTGCGGGGGTTGCGGGGTTGCTGGGCCTGGGCCTGTCGCCATTGCAGGCGACCCTGGTGGTGGTGGTTATTACACTGGCCGCGCTGTTGAAGGCTGCACCGCACTTACTGCCTTATGGCAGTGAAAGTTCGGGGCCGGCATTTGCAGTGCCCCATGGTGTGGTGTTGTTTATCGGTTGCCTGTGTTTCATCGTGTTCCTGGCTGAAGGCGCCGTACTGGATTGGAGCGCTGTGTTCCTCAGCGCCGAGCGCGGCCTGGATGAGGCTTACGCCGGCCTGGGCTACGCGGCATTTGCCTTGACCATGACCGCTGGACGCCTGACCGGTGATGCGATTGTTCGACGCCTGGGCCCCACGCGGGTCATCGTGATGGGCGGCACGCTGGCCTGTGCCGGCTTGCTCCTCGCGACGCTATTGCCTGCGTGGGAAACTGCGCTGCTGGGGTATGCGCTGGTGGGGGCCGGGTGTTCGAATATCGTGCCGGTGCTGTACACCGCCGTGGGTAAGCAAACGGTAATGCCGGAGCATATTGCAGTGCCTGCCATCACCACATTGGGCTACGCCGGCATTCTCGCCGGCCCCGCCGTGATTGGTTTTATCGCCCACGGCAGCAGCTTGAGCACTGCCTTCATCCTGATCGCCGTATTGCTGGCGGCGGTGGCCATCAGCGGCAAAGTCCTCAAGGTGTAGCTTGCCTTTCAGCGTGCCTTGCGTGCGGCGTCTTGCTCATGCCACCGTTCGAGGCTTTTGTTGCTGAGCCACCCCTCTTTGTGAGGCGGGCCAAATAGTCGTGTGCCATTGGCGCGCTCCAACGAAGGCAGCAAACCTGGACGCTCAATAATGTTCTTCGCGGTGTAGACACAGAGTTCGCTGTATTTGGACTGGGGCATGCCCGTGGACGCATCCAGCACCGGCGCGCCCTGCTGATCAACCTCATGCGGGTCCTGCATGACCTCCCGCAGCCTGGCTATTTCAACATACTGATGCGGTTCAAACAGGTAGGTTCGGTCCATGGCCTTGTCTCTCAACAGCGGAAACTGGCTTTGTAGCGCCTCCACCACCTGCGCATTGCCTTGCGCATGAAACGGGTCCTGACTGAACTCGGTTGCCGAGCTGTTCCCCTGCAACGCTTGGGCCGCCGCGCGGAGGCTGTCACGGGTGATATCGCCGTCACGACTGAAGATCGCGTCACTTAACCGCGGGCGCTTGAGCATTTCCCCGACGACCTGAATCACGCCGTCCAACGCCTCGCTTTCACCCATAGGATGAACGGCGATCCGCTGCAAAGACATCCACGTCAAGCGCCCATCATTCAGAAAGGAGTGCAGCAGGCCGAAGGATTTTTCCAGGGCCTTCGCCAGTTGGTTGTCCGTTGAGCTAGCACCCGGCGGGGTACCACTGGCCCGCCCAATGGGAAAGTTCTGCAAGTCACGATGGCGTAGAGCGGACAATGTTCCGCGTAAAAGAAAAGGCTTGCGCGACCCCTCGCCCGACGTCGATGAAGGGGGCTGATGCCAGGTCTCAGGGTGGATGGCCGCTGATGACGTAGTTGAGTATACGGCCGGCTTGTCGGGGGGCAGAGGCCGTCCGGAAGGTAATACACCCTCGATTGTCATGGGTTTTCTCCAACACTTTTCAGATGCATATCCGCAGGGTGATTTTTACCTTGATGGGCAAAATCAACGAATGGACTCTACCCAGGCAGGCACCTCATGTGTGGTTGGAGGAACTCGGCAGTTCCGAGTCAACGATACCTACCAATGACAATATGTAAAACCGTGGTCAGCCGCGGTTAACCCAGCTTGCGCCTACGCCACCAGCCTGCCAGGCAATTGATCAACCCCGTGTCGTTCAACGAATCGGCGCCCTCCCCCCTGACCTGCGGGTCTGCCAGCATGCCCCGGGAAAAGTCGTCCGACACGGGCGCCTGGAATCTACGCTCGCCGGCATAAGCCTTCATACGCCGTGCTTCTGCCTCATATTCCGTCGACGCAAAAGGGAAGCTACGCGAGGGGCCGCGCTCCTTGGATACTGGTGGACTTGTACGTTGGGTACTGCGCAACAGGTCGATGGGACCGTTTGGGGAAGAATTAAACGAGGCTGAAGTCATATGTTTTCCCTCATTCAGAATCTGAAAAGCGGCGGGTCGAATTACAACCGCAAGTATCACCTCTGTGGCAAATGGGCGTAATTCGTTCCTTGAAACATATTGGACTGGCGCCGCCCCCGAGAGGCGGCGCCTGAAGAGCGGTCAGCGGGACAACAAGTACAGTCCTGTACGGCTGATTTTCCCGTCGTCATCTTTACTGGCGCGGTTATCCATTTTCTCCAGCAGATCACTGCGCTTGCGTATTATTTCCTGGGATAACTGAATCAGATGGTCCTTGGCTGCGTCGCCGGTAAGTGGCTGGCAGGCCCACTTTTTCAGGTCGCGGATTTTAAGGCTTGAGCCCCCGCTCCCGTTTTTCAACTCGTCGAAATGCTCAAGCAGCTCACCGGCCAGTTCCTTGTCGCTCTTGTACTTGAAGTAGTTTTCTCCTTTGATTACCGCGTTCAGGCTGTGCCGGTCGATCAGGCCATCCAAAGCGCCCGTGGAACCGTGCCGGTCCAATGCGGCCATCAGTTCCGGACGTCGTAGCAGTTCATTGGCCAGGCGAATGTTCTCGTTCATGACGGGGTTGGGCGACCACCCTCTTTTTGCCATTGCAAGAATGCTGTCAACGCTAATGGAACCAGGGTTCTTCGGGTCTCTGAAGGCATTGAAGTTATCGCGCAACTGCTGCGCCAGCTCTTCTCTATTTTTCAGCGAGTACTGCGGATCAGGCCTGCCGGGGGCGGGCGGATACGGCCGACCTGCAGTGGGGTCCGGCCTCGGTGGCGGATTACTCCCAATGGGGTTCGGCCTGGGTGGCGGGTTGCTGCAACCTGGGTTCGGCTTTGGCGGCGGATGCCCACAGCCAGGATGCATAGACGGCCGATGTCCGAAGAACCAATGACTGATCCAGTGCGGGAGTTGGCCCAGGAAATTCTGCATCGCCGGTGGTCTGTGGTGATGTCCACGCACGTCAGCTGCGGAGGTGGGTGCCTGGGGGTTACCGAATACCGGCCCGGCTTTGTTGTCCCCCGATTGAAAATTCACATGGGCAGCATTCTGGCCCTTGAAGGAAGGTGCAGCCTGGCGCGTGTTTTTGACCTCGGCCTTGGCGCTGGCCTGTGAAAGGTCAGGCGTTGATGAAGCAGAGACGGGTGTATCCAACATCGATACCGACATAAGTTTCTCCATACAGTGGGCGATTTTCAGCTTGTCGCTCCAACGCAGTGTCGAAGCCCATCAGCTTTCCCATGTGTGGTTTTGCGTCGGAATCAGTTCCTGATCCAGCCATAATCTGTGCTGTGGTGATGTAGGAAACAGAGTGTGGTCTTGCAGCAATGAGTGCGCGGAGCGCTTTGCCCAGGCAAAAAAAATCGCCCCCCTGAGGTTGCGATTTTCCCCAGAGACGACAGATCAGAACCCGACGCTTGCCTGTACAAAGAAGGTGCGAGGCTCGCCCAGGTACAAGCCGGCATTGTTATCGCTGGAGCGCGTGTAATGCTGCTGGTCGAAGACGTTTTTCACGCCCACACCCAGCTTCAGGTTCGACAACTGCGCGCCGAAGTCATAACCGCTGCGCACGTTGACCGAGACATACCCTGGGATATCACCGTATTGACCATCCGCGGTGCCTTGGGTGATGTAGGTGGTTCCGGTGCCTGGCGCCCGTTGGCCGGACTGGGCATAGACATCCAGGTTGTGGGTCCAGTGGTTGACGTCGTAACGCAGGCCCAGGGTCGCCACTTGGCGGGAATACAGTGGCAGGTCGCGGCCCTTGAACGGCACATCACCTTCGGAGGTGGCCTTGGTGTAGGTGAAGCCCGCGTTGGCGGTCAGGCCGTCGAGGCGCGGGTCGAGGTTGGACAGGTCGTAATGGGCCGATGCTTCGATGCCGCTGTGCTTGGTGGCGCCGAGGTTGGTCCAGCCTACGTCATTGCTGACGTATTGCAGTTCATCCGAGAAGTCGATGTAGAACAGCGTCACTTCGCCGCCCCAGACGCTGTCGTTGTAGCGCGTACCGACCTCGTAGGTCTTGGCCTTTTCCGGGTTCAGGCCGTTGGCCGTCTGGTCGCCGGTACCGCCCTGGCCCAGTTGGAAATACTGCAGGCTGCCGAAGGAGGTTTCGTAGTTGGCGAACAGTTTCCAGGCTTCAGACACGTGGTACATCACGCTCAGCGCCGGCAGCGGTTCGTTGTTGTGGACCTCGCGGCGTTTTTCCTCTGTACGCTTGCCGTTCAGGGCCACGACTGGGCGGTCATGCCATTCGGTACGGATATCTTCAAAGCGAATGCCCGGGGTGATGGTCCATTTGCCAATATCGATTTTGTTATCGATATAGAAGGCGTTGGCTTCAGTGCCCCCCGTGCGGTCCTGATACACGTGACCGTCGCTCTGCCCGCCCGGCGTCGGTACGTTGTTGACCAGGTTCAGGCTGGTGGCCTCCTCGTGCATGCCTTCTTTGAGGTAGCGATAGCCCACGCTGACTTCCTGGGTACTGGGCCCCAGGTCAAACACATGGGACACACGCGGCTCGATGCCGAAGGTGTAGTAGGTGCGCGGGTAGGAACTGAGGGTCTTGAGGTCGCGGTTGGCAATGTTGCTGCCACGGAAACTGTCGGAATAGTAAGTCAGCACTTCGGCCTGGGTGCGGTCGTCGATCTGGCGGATGTACTTGAAGGAGATGTCCTTGCGGCGCCCGCTGAAGTTGTCCCAGTCACGCACCGATTGGTACGGGTTGGCATCGAACTGCTTCTGGGTCAGGCCGCCGGGCATATCGGCGCTGGCATCGTAATAGTGGAAGTTCAGCGAGAAATCGTCTTGATCGGTCGGCGCCCAGTGGGTCTTGAAGATCACGTCATCGATGTCGTTGCCGTTGTTGCTGTTGCGGTAACCGTTGCCATTGACCCCGGAGTACAGCAGCGCGGCACCGATACCGTTGTCGGCCGTGCCGCCGATAAAGGCGTTTTCCACATGCTTCCAGCCCCCGTGGGCAGACGTTTGCAGGGTGGTGCCGACTTCCCCGGAGAAGTCCTGCGGGATCGCACGGGTTACGAAGTTGATCACGCCGCCGACGTTCTGTGGCCCATAACGCACCGAACCCGCGCCACGGACAACGTCGATACTTTCCAGGTTACCGGCAGAAATCGGCGCCATCGACAGCTGTGGCTGGCCGTAGGGAGCGAATGCAGCCGGTACGCCGTCGATCAGCACGGTGGAGCGCGGCGACAGGCGTGACGTCAGCCCGCGCACACCGACGTTTAGGGAAATATCACTGCCGCCGGTGCCGTTGGATTCCTGCACTTGCACGCCAGGCACACGGCGCAGCACATCACCGACGTTCATCGCGCCCTGCTCTACCATGGCCTCGCGGCGAATAACCGTGCGCGCACCGGGGTGGTTCTGCACCACTTCGGCATCGGCGTCGGCAAGCCAGTCGCCCACCACTTTGATATCGGTGACCCCCAGTTCCAGCGGTGAGCCCGCTTCACCGGTGCCGCTGCGCACCGGACGCAAGGTCACGGAGCCGGCGTCAATCTGGTAATCCAGGCCACTGCCTTGCAGTAATTGCCGCAGGGCTTGTTCGGGCGAGAGGTTGCCATCGACCGCGGGAGCTTGCTTGCCAGCCACCATATCGGGGCTGAAGAACACTTGCAGCGAGGTCTGCTGGCCCAATTGGCTCAAGGCTGCGCCGAGGGATTGGGCACGAATGTGGATGCCCTCGGCAGCCTGTGCGGTACTGATGGCAACGGCCAGGGCCAAGGGCGCCCAGCGGGAAATTTTATTGTTGTGAAGAGCAAGTTTTTTCACGTCGAACCTAGTCCTGTGATCGCAAGCATGCGCAGCCGTTAATGCAAACCAGTTGCAGTTGTACGAGAAGACGAAGAACTCGAAAAAAACCTGAACGTCAGCGTGAAATAATTTCCTGGCTACCGTCCGGCAAAGTGCGCAAGGCGACCGGCAGGATGTGGGGCAAGGCCTTGAGCAAAGCGTCGGTGTCGCTGGATTTGAAGACGCTGGTCAAGCGCAGGTTGCCCACCGCTGCCGTACTGACCCGCAGCGGTTGCTCGCGGTAGCGCGACACTTCCCGCGCCACGTCTACCAGGGTGGCGTTGTTGAACACTAGTTTACCGCTGCGCCACGCGGTCAGTTCTTCAGGGTTCACCGCGTAGGCCGCCGCCACTTGGCCTTGGGGATCGACATGGGTGCCACGCCCGGCGGTGAGCGTGACGATGTGATCGGATGCCCGGCCCTGCACCTTGACCGTGCCGGCTTCGACCGCCACGCGGGTCTGGTCCGCCTCCCGACGTACATCAAAGCGCGTGCCGGTGACGGTCACCTGCCCTGCCCCGGCTGCGACCACAAACGGGCGTTCGGCGTCATGTTGCACGCTGAACATCGCCTCGCCCTGCTTGAGCTCTACGCCCCGACGGCTCTTTTCGTAGCGAACCGCGACCACGCTGCGGCTGTTGAGGTCCATCACGGAACCGTCAGGCAAGGTCACCTGACGATGCTCGCCTAACCGCGTGCTGAATTCGGCATTGTAGGGCTTTGGCTGCCCCAGACCGCTGTACGCACCCAGGCCCACTGCAACGGCGACCACACTGGCGGCCACGGCATAACGCAGCAGCGCACGCCGTCCAAGGCGCTCGGTTGGCGCATCGCCCAGCGCCTGCAAGCGGGCCTTGGGCAGCAAATCCGTCGCACTCCATAGCCCTTGCAGCACATCGATTTCGTACTGATGCGCGGGCTGCGACCTGCGCCAGGCATCGAAACGTTGACGTTCCTGGGCGCTCAATGGGCCGTCTTGCAGGCGTACAAACCACTGCGCGGCCTCATCACGGACACGGTTATCCATCGTGGAAGATCCTGTTTCAAAGCCGGTCATGGCGCGCTCGCATCCAGACGATCACGCAGATGCCGCAAGGTGCGGATCATATACTTTTCCACCATGTTTTTAGACAGCCCCAGGCGTGTGGCGATTTCCTGCTGGGTGAGCCCTTCGATCTTCTGCCAGATAAAAATCCTGCGACAGTTGAGCGGCAATTCGGCCAGCGCCCGCTCGATGGCGTCGGCCAATTGGATCGCGTGCATGTAATGTTCCGGGTCGCTACTGTGCGGCGTACTGTGATCAACCACCTGCAGCGTCAACGTCTCGCGACGGTCTTCGCGGCGGTAGGCGTCCACCGCAATATTGCGCGCGGTTTGATGCAGGTAGGCGCGCGGTTGCGCCACCTCGCAGGCAGCGGACTCAAGCACACGCACGAAGGTGTCGTGCGCCAGGTCTTCGGCTTGCTGACGGTTTCTCAGGCGGCGTGTCCAGGTGCCGATCAACTCTTCGTAGTGCTCGAAAAAGCCTGTTCTGCGGGGCGGCTGAGGAGTCATCGCGAGAGCACTGGGGAGGCGGGGCGTGAATAGTAATGCTTCCTATTAAGTGGGGCAATTGCTGCTCATCGCCCACCCACTATTTGTTTGAAATGACCTCACTCATGTATTGATGCAAATCACGAAAGTCTTTAACGCTCCAGGCATGTGGCGCGATCTTTACGCCATTGTCTTGCAGCGTCTTGGGGATCAGGTTGCCATTGGGGCGAAGGATGACCGAGGAGACGATAACGCCAGGATATTCATGGAGTCGTTTCTTGAAGGCGGCGGTTGTCAGGTCAGGGGTTGGCGGATTGCTTTTTTTAGCCAATGGCCCCGTGCCTTTGATATCGGGCCCATGGCATACAGCACAGCGCTGTAGATACAGCGTTTTACCATTGCTGTTATCGGCAAGGCACAGGGCTGTTTGAGTCAGTGATAAAACGGCCAAGACGCCGCTGACTAACAGTTTGATCAATCTGGTATCGGCCCGCGCCTGCATTCCATCGCTTCCTGTATTGCCCTTTGTTTTCAGCATCATACGATAAAGTCGCGCTTTTACCCGCGCTGGGCGTAAACGCGAGGGGGTGAACTTCCGCTCCCCGCCGCCAGTCAGCAAGAAGGACTCTCATAAAACGGTGGGTGGGCGATGCAGATTTCCTTGCAGCAACAAGTGGCCCTGGTCACCGGGGCCAGTTCCGGCATTGGCGCGGGCGCGGCCAAAGCCCTGGCCGCAGCGGGCGCCGCGGTGGTGCTTAACTACAACTCCCAGGCGGCACCGGCTGAGGCTCTCGCCGCGCAGATCAATGCCAACGGCGGCCGAGCGCTTGCGATTGGCGGCGATGTGTCCAAGGAGGCCGATGTCGAACGCCTGTTCGCCCAAACCCTCGACGCCTTCGGCCATCTGGATATTCTGGTGGCCAACTCCGGCCTGCAAAAAGATGCCAATCTGGTCGACATGACCCTTGAGGATTGGAACACGGTGATTGGCGTCAACCTCACCGGGCAGTTCCTGTGCGCGCGGGCGGCGGTGCGTATCTTCAATCGCCAGGGCGTTCGCGAAGGTGTGTCACGGGCGGCCGGCAAAATCATCCATATGAGTTCGGTGCATCAAGTCATCCCCTGGGCCGGGCATGTGAATTACGCCGCGTCCAAGGGCGGCGTGGAGATGCTGATGCGCACCCTCGCCCAGGAAGTCAGCGAACAGCGCATCCGTATCAATGGCATTGCGCCAGGGGCGATTCGCACGGCGATCAACCGCGCGGCCACCGAAGGCGCGGCAGAACAAGAGCTGCTTAAATTGATTCCCTATGGTCGTGTCGGTGACGTCGAAGACGTGGCCAACGCCGTGGTGTGGCTGGCCAGCGATGCCTCTGATTATGTGGTTGGCAGCACCTTGTTCATCGATGGCGGTATGAGCCTCTACCCGGAGTTCCGTGGCAATGGTTGATTTCAAGAACGAACCTCAAAGCGCCATTGATGCCCACGGGATCATTGGCGACATGCGCAGCGCGGCACTGGTGAACGACCGCGGCAGCATCGACTTCTTCTGCTGGCCGGAATTTGACAGCCCGTCGGTGTTTTGCGCATTGCTCGACACGCCCGAGGCCGGCACATTTCAGCTTACCCCGGACCTGCCCAACGCCCGCCGCGAGCAGATCTACCTGCCCGACACCAACGTGCTGCAGACCCGCTGGCTGAGCGATGAAGCGGTGGTGGAGATCACCGACCTGCTGACCGTCAGCGAAAACGTCGATGAACTGCCTTTGCTGATCAGGCGGGTACGGGTGGTCAGTGGCAAGGCGACTATCCACTTAAGCTGCGCCGTGCGCCACGACTATGCCCGGGCCGCTACCGAGGCGAAGGCCGAGGCTGCCAGTGTCGTGTTCACCGCCAGCGGCCAACCCGGCCTGCGCCTGACCGGCAGCCAGCCGCTGACCCTCCAAGACAACACCGCCATCGCCACCTTTACCCTCGCCCAGGATGAAGGCGCCGAATTTGTCCTCGGTGGCCAGGAGGATGCGCGCGTCACCAACGACTGTACTGACCTCTACCTGGAGCGCACCTTGAAGTTCTGGCGCGGTTGGATCAGCCAGTCCAACTATCGCGGGCGCTGGCGCGAGATGGTCAACCGCTCGGCACTGGCGCTGAAACTGCTGACCTCGCGCAAACACGGCGCCATCATCGCCGCGGCCACGTTCGGGCTGCCGGAAACGCCCGGCGGCGAACGCAACTGGGACTACCGCTATACCTGGATCCGCGATGCGTCGTTCACCGTCTATGCGTTCATGCGCCTGGGTTTCGTCGAGGAAGCCAACGCCTATATGCGCTGGCTCAGGGGTCGGGTCAGCGACTGCTGCGGCCAGCCGACCAAGATCAACATCCTGTACGGCATCGACGGTCGCCAGGAACTGCCGGAAACCACCCTCGACCACTTGAGCGGCCACGGCGGCGCCCAACCGGTACGGGTGGGCAATGAGGCGTTCGATCAGATCCAGCTGGATATCTATGGCGAACTGATGGACGCGGTCTATCTGGTGAACAAGTACGGCGAAGCCATCTCCCACCAAGGCTGGAAACACACGGTGGAAGTGGTCGACCAAGTGTGTGAGATCTGGAACCGCAAAGACGTAGGCATCTGGGAAATGCGCGGTGAGCAGCACCACTTCCTGCATTCACGCCTGATGTGCTGGGTGGCCCTGGACCGTGCCATTCGCCTGGCCTCCAAACGTTCGCTGCCGGCCCCGTTCGCACGCTGGGACCAGACGCGCCAGGCGATCTACGCCGACATCTGGAGCAACTTCTGGAACGAAGAACGCGGGCATTTCGTCCAGCATATCGGCAGTACGGCGCTGGACGGCTCGATGCTGTTGATGCCGCTGGTGCGCTTCGTTGCAGCCACCGACCCGCGCTGGCTGGCGACGCTGGAAGCGATCCAGAAAAGCCTGGTGCGCGACGGCATGGTCTACCGCTACCGCAATGACGACAGCCAGATCGATGGGCTGCAAGGCGTCGAAGGCGCGTTTGCCGCCTGCTCGTTCTGGTACGTCGAATGCCTCGCGCGCGCCGGGCAAGTCGAAAAAGCTCATCTGGAGTTCGAGCAGTTGCTGCGTTACGCCAACCCGCTGGGGTTGTACGCCGAAGAGTTCGACAGCCAGGCCCGGCACTTGGGTAACACGCCCCAGGCCTTGAGCCACTTGGCATTGATCAGTGCGGCAACGTTCCTGGACCGCAAACTCAGCGGGGAGAAAACCGTATGGCAACCGTGACGTCCCCTGCGCCGCTGCTGTATGTGCGCACAACCCTGCTTGATGTGGCTTACGAAACCCACGGCCCCATCGATGGCGAACCGGTGATCCTGTTGCATGGCTTCCCTTACGACCCACGGGGCTACGACGACATCGCGCCGGTGCTGGCTGAACGTGGTTATCGGGTATTGGTCCCGTATTTACGCGGTTATGGCCCGACGCGATTTATCAACACGCAAGTGATGCGCTCCGGCCAACAGGCGGCGCTGGCCAAGGATTTGCTCGACTTCATGGATGCATTGTCGATCCCGCAAGCCACCCTCGCCGGCTTTGACTGGGGTGGGCGCGCCGCCTGTATTGTCGCGGCGCTATGGCCACAGCGGGTGCGCGGGCTGGTGACCGGCGATGGCTACAACATCCAGGCCATCAGCCAGTCGCTCAAACCCCGGCCGCCTGAGACAGAGCACCGGCTCTGGTATCAGTACTACTTTCACACCCAGCGCGGGGTCGACGGCTTGACGGCCAACCGGCGTGAACTCTGCCAATTGCTCTGGACGCTGTGGTCACCGTCCTGGGCCGAAGGGCCAAGCCGCTACGCCCTGACCGCGCCGTCGTTTGATAACCCGGATTTTGTCGAGGTGGTGATTCATTCCTATCGCCATCGCTTTATGTATGCGCCGGGTGATCCCGCGCTGGAATACATCGAGCAGGCGCTGGTGCCCCAACCGGCGATATCGGTACCGAGCATTTCGTTGTGTGGGGCCGACGATGGCGTGGGCCCGCCGTCGCTGGAGGATGATGACGTGGAGCACTTCAGCGGTTTTTATCGCCGCCAGGTGTTGCCCGGCGTGGGTCATAACGTTTTCCAGGAAGCGCCCCAGGTCACGCTTCAAGCTTTGCTGGAACTACTGGAGCGGTGAAAAACGCTCTCGATAAGCCTGGGGCGTCACCGACAAAGCCCTTAGAAAGCTGCGGCGCAAAGTCTCTTCACAGCCAAAACCGCATTGCATGGCGATACGTTTGATGGAGGTCGTGCTGTCTGCCAGTTGCCGGCGTGCGTTTTCGACGCGAATCAGTTCCACGGCCCGCGCCGGGGTTTGGCCAGTCTCGGTGCGGTAGTGGCGCACAAAGCTGCGCTCGCTCATACCAGCCTGGGCTGCCAGGGTGGCGATGCTCAAATCCAGCGTCAGGTTATCGGCGATCCAGGCATGCAGCTCGGCTAAGCGGCTGTCGCTCTTTTGCAGGGATAACGTCACGCTGAATTGCGACTGACCGCCAGGGCGCTTGAGGAACACCACCAAGTGGCGCGCCACCTCCAGGGCAATCGCACGCCCCAGGTCATCCTCTACCAGGGCCAGGCACAGGTCGATCCCGGCGGTCACGCCAGCAGACGTCCACACCGCGCCCTGCTGGATGAAAATCGGATTGGCCTCCACCGTGAGTGCAGGGAACTTGCGCGCCAGTTCTTCACAGCGCGTCCAGTGCGTGGCCACGCGGCAACCATCAAGCAGACCACTGGCGGCCAGCAGAAAAGCCCCGGTGCAGACCGAGGCCATGCGCCGGGTGTGCAGGGATTTATCACGCACCCATTGCACCAGCGTCGGGTCCTCGGCAACACCGTACACACCCCAGCCACCGGCGATCACCAGCGTGTCGCAGGGCTGGTCAATGGCGGGCAGCGGCTCGGCCAGCAGCGCCAGGCCGGCCGACGTCATTACCGGCCCAGCCTGAGTAGCAATGACGTTGACCGCGTAGGGCAATGGCAAACCACGTTGGCGCGCCAGATCGTTAGCCGATGCGAACACTTGTAGAGGCCCGGTGACATCGAGCACCTGGGCATTCTCAAACGCGAGTACATGAATAATTTTTGGCATGGTTGGCGCGATTAGTGGGCTCTATGGCGTACTCGCCAAAGCCTAGGCTTCTACAGTGAGGGCGTCCATTCCTTTTCGGAGCTTGAACCATGACTTTGCAGATCGGTTTTCTATTGTTCCCCGGCATCCAGCAACTGGACCTTACCGGCCCCTATGATGTCCTCGGTTCGCTGCCAGACGTGAAACTGCACCTGGTGTGGAAAGACCTCGCGCCGATCACCTCCAGCACGGGCTTGGTGTTCACGCCGACCATCACTTATGCCGACTGCCCGAACCTGGATGTGCTTTGCGTACCCGGCGGCGCCGGTGTGGGCCCTTTGATGGAAGACCCGCAAACCCTGGACTTCCTCAAGGCCCAGGCACAGACAGTGCGCTACATGACCTCGGTGTGCACCGGTTCATTGGTATTGGGCGCGGCAGGGTTACTGCGCGGTCGCAAGGCCACCACCCATTGGGCCTACCACCACCTGCTCGCCCCGCTCGGTGCTATTCCCGTACAGGAACGTGTAGTGCGTGACGGCAACCTGTTTACCGGCGGCGGGATCACCGCCGGCATCGACTTTGCCCTGACTCTGGCCGCGGAGTTGTACAGCGAAGCGGCGGCGCAACTGGTGCAACTGCAGATCGAATACGCGCCAGCCCCACCGTTTGACTCAGGCCGCCCGGAGACGGCGCCCCGGCATGTGCTGGAGGAAGCCAACAAGCGCACGGTGGAGTCACGCAGAGTGCGCGGGGAGATTGTTGCGCGGGCAGCTGCGCGGCTGGGGTGAAGTTGGATTTCTCACGTCCGGTCGCTGAATTTGCAGCGACTGGGAAGGTCCGTGGGAATGAACCGGTTTCAACGCTTGAACGTGAGATAAGTCCTAGTCCGCTGTACGAAACTCCCTTTGATTCTTTCGGTGCTCAACGGCTGTCCAGTCGTAGCCAGTCTTTCGACTGACCTGGTAGTCGCGGCAGAGCTGGCCAAAGGTATCTCTTTCAGTCAAATAGGTGGCCGTTACCGCAGGAATGGATATGTGCTCGGTCTGATACCCGGTGTCGGCTGGCAGGCCGCCTTCGCGAGCAAGCCAGCTCCCACGATTGGATCGTAGGGTGTCAGGTAGAGAAGCGTCGGCTGGCAGGCCGCCATCGCAGGCAAGCCAGCTCCCACAGTTGGATTGCGGGGTGTCTGGTAGATGAGCGTCGGCTGTCGGGCCCCCGCCACAAAGAAACTTGCTTGGCTTCCCGCCTGTCATTCAGGCAGGACGCGACATCACCGCCAAGCGCACGGCCAACGCCGTCAGCACCGCTGCCAAGCCCCACTTCTGCAGCCAGGCGCTTTTGGTGCGCTTGGCGAAGAAGCGGCTGAGCGCCCCGCCAAACAGGCCCAATAGCATGTGAAACACGCTCGCGATCAACGTCAGCACGCCGCCCAGCACCATCAGTTGCAAGGCGATGGGCCCCGCCTCGGGCCGCACAAACTGTGGCAGGAACACCATGAAAAACAACAACGCCTTGGGGTTGAGCAAACTGTTGAGCATGGCCTGCAGAAACACTCGGCCCAACGCCACGCGGCCGACGTGAGCGGTGTCCAGGCCGGGGCGTTTTTGCAAGGTTTTGAAGGCCAGCCACAGCAGGTAAATCACGCCCGCATAACGGATCAGGTCGAACGCTGGCGGCCAACTGGCGACCAACGCCGTCACCCCCATGGCGGTCAACGCTGTCAGCAACAGGTCGGCCACGCCAATGCCCAGGGCCGAAGCAACGCCGCCGCGCCAGCCATGGGTGACGCCCTGACTGATGACAAATGCCATGTTCGGCCCCGGTGACAGCAACAACAGCAACACAGCGCCGGAAAAAACACCAAGTGTGACGAGGCTGATCATGGTCGAACCGTCCGCTGGGAAAAAATCCAGATTAATCGGCGCTGGCAGGCGCTACAAAAAATTGTGCTGGATACATTGCTCACGCAGCGAACCGAGTGATTGCTGAATGCCACAACCAACGTCTAGAATGCGAAACATTATCAATTAAGCCTGCTGCGCCAGGATGACCATGTCGAGCAATCACCCACTGGACCTTGCTGCCATCGGCCAGCTTTACCAAGCCCACCATTCCTGGCTGCGGGGCTGGTTGAGCCGGCGCACGGGTTGCCATGAGCGCGCCGCCGACCTCGCGCAGGACACCTTCGTGCGCCTGCTCAACGCGCGTCAGCAACAGACCTTGCAGCAGCCGCGCGCGTACCTGAGCAGCATCGCGCGCAGCTTGATGATCGACCAATACCGGCGCCGCGAACTGGAACGCGCCTACCTGGAAAGCCTGGCGCACTTTGCGCAAATGGAGGTGCCGAGCGAGGAAACACGGCTGCTGATCCTCGACAGCCTGGAGCGCATCGACCGTTTGCTCGACCAGCTCAAGCCACGGGTGCGCGAGGCGTTTCTGTTGGCCCAATTGGACGGCCTGACCTGTCCACAGATCGCCCTGCGCCTGGGCGTGTCCAAGGCCACAGTGGAGCGCGACCTGTCCAAGGCGCTGCACGCCTGTTACCGGTTGCGCTATGCCGACTCCTGACTCGCGCCTGGTCGACCAGGCCATCCAGTGGATGATCAAGCTGCGCTACAACACCGCCGACGACGCCAGCACCGCGGCCTTTGAGCAGTGGCTGCAGACCAGCGAGGCGCATCAGCAGGCCTGGCAACGGGTCGCCACCCTGAATGACGATTTCAACCACTTGCCGGCGCATGTC
The DNA here is from genome assembly GCF_034348165.1 of Pseudomonas sp. CCI1.1. Taxonomy (NCBI): domain Bacteria; kingdom Pseudomonadati; phylum Pseudomonadota; class Gammaproteobacteria; order Pseudomonadales; family Pseudomonadaceae; genus Pseudomonas; species Pseudomonas sp. CCI1.1. Next base: position 222,676 of record NZ_CP133780.1, on the reverse strand, counting down.
AGTCGCCATGCACTCGACGGCGCACGCCGGCACATCAGCCGTCGTGAAGGGCTGAAAATGCTCGGGCTGTTTGCCGGCGCCGCAGGTTTGGCCTGGCTGGGTCGCGACTACACGCCCCTGCCCGCCTTGATGGCGGACTACCGCACCGCCACTGGCGAGCGGCGCTGGGTAGCATTGGAGGATGGCAGCAAAGTCCAGCTCAACAGCGCCAGCGCCGTCGACATTACCTCCAGCGCCGAACAACGGCTGGTGAACCTGCGCCAGGGTGAAATATTGATCAATACCGGCGTCGACCGCCGTCCGCTATGGGTGCATACCCGCGACGGTTACCTACGCGCCCTGGGCACACGCTTGCTGGTGCGCGAAGAACCCCAAGGCACCCTGCTGGCCGTGCAGCAGGGTGCGGTGGCGGTGTTTGCCGACCGCCATGACGGCACGGCACGCCAAGTGATCAAGCCTGGCGTACAGGTGGTGTTCAACCGTAGCGGTATCCGCCCGTCCCCCAACAACGGCCTGGACCCTTGGGCCTGGAGTGACGGGGTGATCAGCGCCCACAACATGCGTCTGGAGGACTTCCTGGCCGAGCTGGGCCGCTATCGCAATGGGTTGCTGCGTTGCAGCGAAGCCGTGGCGGGGCTGCGGGTGTCGGGTACTTACCAACTGGACGACACCGACCAGGTGCTCAAGTTGGTGGCGCAATCGCTGGCAATCGATGTGACCTACCGTAGCCGTTACTGGGTGACCGTCTCCGCTCGCGTGTGACCTTGCAAAATAAATGAGGTGAATTCTCATTGCCATTCGACCTGTAAGGAGAGGCCGATCAACAGGCCCGTGTTGTCCACTTCCTTCAGGAGCATCCCGCGGTCATGCAAGCGTTCCCCTCCAAACGTTCACCCCTCAGACACGCCCTCAATGCCACCCTCCTTGGCGCGTGCGTGGCGGCCAGCGCCTTGCCGTATACCGCAAGTGCCCAGGAGCCCGGCAGCGAGCGCCAGGCCCGCGCCTGGAATATTGCGCCTGGGCCGCTGGCGGGCGCCCTTGATCAGTTTGCGCGGCAGGCCGGTATCAGCCTGTCGTATGACGCTGGCAGCGTGGCAGGCAAAAGCAGCCCGGGGCTGAGCGGTACCCTGGCCCCACAACAGGCCCTGAACCGGTTACTTCAGGGCCAGGGCTTGCAGGCGCAAAGCCAGGGCCAGAACGCTTGGTTACTGCTACCCCAGCAGCAAGCCGGCTCGACGCTGAACCTGGGCGCCACCACCATCACCGGTGATCGTTTGGGCGCCACCACCGAAGGCACCGGCTCCTACACCACCGGCGCCGTGACCATCGGCAAGGGCGAACACAGCCTGCGACGCACGCCGCAATCGGTGAGTGTGATGACCCGCAAGCTGATGGATGACCAGAACATCACCACCATCGACCAATTGCTGGAGCGCACCCCAGGCATCACCAGCTACGAATCACCCATGGGCGGCAAGTATTTTTACTCCCGGGGCTTCAAGATGCTCGGCCAATACCAATTCGACGGCGTGCCACTGGATATCGGCAAGGACTACGTACAGGCCGACAGTTTCAGCGCGAACATGGCGATCTATGATCGGGTGGAAGTCCTCAAGGGCGCTGCTGGCATGCTCAAGGGCGCCGGCACCGCCAGTGGTGCGGTGAACTTCGTACGCAAACGGCCCCAGGACAAGCCCACCACCAGCCTTGGCCTCTCGGCGGGCACCTGGGATAACTATCACGCCGAATTCGACACCGGCGGCCCATTGAACGACAGCGGCACGGTGCGTGGCCGCGCGGCGGTTAGCCAACAGAATCGTGGCTCGTACATGGACCTTGCCAAGCGTCAGGACCAGGCGTTTTACGCGGCCCTGGACATGGATGTCAGCCCTGACACCACCCTGGGCTTCGGGGCCAGCTATGAGGATGTCGACTCCACGCCGTGCTGGAGCGGCCTGCCGCGTTATCGTGACGGCAAAAGCCTCGGCCTGAGCCGCTCCACCTGCCTGGGCCAGGCCTGGAACGATTGGCAAAGCCAGCGCACCACGCTGTTCGCCGATCTGACCCATCACTTCAACGACGACTGGAAGCTCAAAGTCAGCGCCGTGCATAGCCGCAACCTGCAAGACATCAAATACGCCGCCAGCGAAAGCACCGTGGACTATGGCAACCCGGCCCCCACGCTCACCAGCTATGCAGCCTTGCTGGACTACGATCACAAAGACTACGGCCTGGACGCCTACATCGATGGTCAATTCGAAGCCTTTGGCCTGCAACATGAGTTGATCCTCGGCGCCAATGGCAGCCGTGGCACCCAGGACGATGTCTATGCGATCCGCAACCTGCCCCAGCGCCAAAGCGTCTTCAACCCCAACCACCACTTCCCGGAACCTGCCGACGACACCTTCTGGCCCAACATGTACCGTGGCGGCACGGTCAAGGAAACCGCCACTCAATACGGTGCCTACGCCACCTTGCGCCTGCGTCTGGCCGAACCTTTGATGCTGGTTTTGGGCAGTCGCGTCAGTTGGTATGAAAACCGCCGTGAGTCCCTGAACCTGGCCTGGGGCGAGTGGACCGACCAGGATGCACGCACCAAGGAAACCGGGGTGGTCACGCCGTTCGCCGCGCTGATCTACGACCTCAATGACAACCTTTCGGTGTACACCAGCTACGCCGATATCTTCCAGCCACAAAGCTCCTACGCTACGGTCAGCGGTTCGGCCCTCAAGCCGAAAATGGGTGAGAACTATGAGTTGGGCATCAAGGGCGAATGGTTTGACGGGCGCCTGAACAGCTCCCTGGCGCTGTTTCGCGCCATCGAAAAAAACGCCGCCCAAACCGATTTCGAGACCCGCTGCGGCAGCTCCTCCGACGGCTACTGCTACACCGACACGGGCAAAGTTCGCGCCCAAGGGGTCGAGGCCGAGCTGAGCGGCGAATTGATCGAGCGCCTGCAAGTGTTTGGCGGCTATACCTACACGCAAACCAAGAACCTGAAGAACATCGACAGCGCAGCCGAAGGCGCGGTGTCCAACACTTACGTGCCACGGCATATGCTGCGCTTGTGGGGCGACTACCAGTTGGACGGTGCGCTGTCGAAATGGACAGTCGGCGCAGGGGTCAACGCCCAAAGCAGCAACTACCGGCTGCAAACCATCAAACTGGAACAGGCCGGGTATGCGTTGTGGAATGCACGCCTGGCGTATCAGGTGGATGACACCTGGACCGTGGCGCTCAATGGCAACAACCTGTTCGATAAAAATTACTACCAGACCGTGGGCACCTCAGGCTGGGGTAATCTCTATGGAGAGCCGCGCAACCTGACCCTGAGCCTCAAAGGCAACTTCTAGGCACTGCCCCTCCTGTAGGAGCGAGCATGCTCGCTCCTACAACTTCCCCTTCCTGCCATCGTCAGAAAGCTTTTTTTCGCTGCCAGGCAAATCCCTACGTTTGTTCCTACACTCCAAAAAGCCAGCATCAATTCTCGATTTTTCTGAAAGCGTCCCCTCTTATGTCAATTAATCGTCATATCATGGAGGCCTTACGAGAGCCATTGACGGCAAAGGCCAAAAAGCCAAAACATTGACACGGACCCTCAAGAGAGCCACTATTTAGCCATCACTCCGTAAATTCCTGCGTCTGAACAGGCATTACGTATTACCCAGCAACAGCAGTTGTTCGATTTGCACCACTTGTAAAGCAAAGCTGCCTTATGGATGAGCAAACGAATAGGAACGTTCTGGTGGTGTATTGAGGATCTGATTTATGCGCGGTAAATCGTCGGTCGATAGCCTGTTTCTGACTCGTCCCGGTTTCGTTGAGTTTTTTGTCGTTTTCGTGAAACTGATCCACGGCCTTACGGCTGTGGTGCCGGCCATTATTCTGTTGTTCTACCCGGACCCCGTCGCCGAGCACATGCGCAACCACTACCTGGGCCTGCTGGTGTTTTTTGCGCTCCTGACCATCATTCTGTTCCAGGCTCTGGGGGTGTACTCCGAGGATCTGTTCAGCAACCGCCTGCGTTTTCGCGTGATGCTGGTGGCCTGGGTCTCGGCGTTTTGCATCCTGCTGTTCATGTACCAGATCCTGCTGCTCTTCCCACAGTTGAGCCCACGCAACCTGGCGGCCTGGTTTTCCATGAGCCTGGTGCTGTTTGGCGTGGAGCGGATATTGATGCTGCGCCTGTACCGCCATCTGATGGATAACGGCAAATTCCTCCAGCGCACCGTGATCCTGGGCTTTACCGACACGGCCGTGCATGTGGCTGAACACCTGTCGCGCAACAGTGACATCCGCTCCGGCCTGATCGGTTTTATCGACGACCGTACCGAGCGCATTCCCAAGGAATTGAGCCGCCTGCCGTTGCTGGGCAATACCCGCGACCTGGAAAAGCTGATCCGCTCCGAACAGGTCAACCAGGTGATGATCACCCTGCCCTGGGCTGCCGAGCAGCGCATCAATGGGTTGGTCAAGCGCCTGCGGCAGATGTCGGTGAACGTCATGCTGGTGCCGGATATGGCCGCCCTGCGCTACGGCCATAACCGCATCACCGATGTGGGCGGCATCCTGATGTTCAACACCTCGCAGTTGCCACTGCGGGGCTGGTCGCCCTTTATCAAACGTTGTGAAGACCTGCTGCTGGCCAGCATCGGCCTGCTGCTGCTGTCGCCGGTGATGCTGGTGACCGCCATCGCGATCAAACTCGATTCCAAGGGCCCGGTGCTGTTTCGCCAGAAGCGCTTTGGCTACAACGACAACCTGATCCGGGTATTCAAGTTCCGCTCAATGTACGTCGAACAGACCGACCTCAACGCCGAAAACCAGACCACGCGCCAGGACCCGCGCATTACCCGGGTCGGCAGGATCATCCGCAAGACCAGCATCGATGAGCTGCCCCAGCTGTTCAACGTACTGCTGGGCAATATGTCGATGGTCGGCCCGCGCCCCCACGCCACGGCCACCAAGGCGGCCGGGATTCCTTTCGAGCAAGCGGTCAGCGAATACAGCTCGCGCCATCGGGTCAAGCCTGGCATCACCGGCTGGGCGCAGATCAATGGTTACCGCGGCGAGACCGACACGCTGTTCAAGATTCAGAAACGGGTCGAATACGACCTGGAATACATCGCCAAATGGTCCGTGTGGCTGGACCTCTACATCGTTTTCATGACGGTCCCGGCCGTTCTTTCCACCAAGGAAGTCTATTGATGAACCCACTTAACGGATTGATCCCGTGCATCATCTCCGGTGGTTCGGGTACGCGGCTGTGGCCGGTTTCGCGGCAGAACATGCCCAAGCCGTTCATGCGCATGCGCGACGACCAGAGCCTGTTGCAGAAGACCTTCCTGCGGGCCAGTCACTTGCCGGGCGTCGACAGCATCCTGACCGTGACCAACCGCGACCTGCTGTTTCGCACCCTGGACGACTACCGCGCGGTGAACACCCAGCGCCTGGGCCTCGACCTGCTGCTGGAGCCGTTTGGCCGCAACACCGCCGCCGCCATCGCCGTGGCTGCGTTGCATGTGCAGGAGCATTTCGGCGCAGACGCGCAGTTGCTGGTGATGCCGGCCGATCATCTGGTCCTCGATGAAGGCGCCTTTGCCCAGGCGGTGGAAAAAGCCCGCGCGTTGGCCGAGGCCGGTTACCTGGTGACCTTTGGCATCCAGCCTGACCGAGCAGAAACCGGCTTTGGCTATATCGAACAAGGGCCGGCACTGGGCGCTGGGTTTCGGGTGCAGCGCTTTGTCGAAAAGCCCGACCAAGCCACCGCCCAAGGCTACCTGGACGGCGGCAAGCACCTGTGGAATGCCGGCATGTTCTGCTTCAAGGCAGCCACCCTGCTGGAAGAATTGGCCAGCCACGCCCCGGCGGTTCTGGAGGCGGCCAAGGCTGCACTGGAGCACAGCCAGAGCCTGCAAAACAGCAGCAGTCGCCAGCGCGAACTGAGCCCTGAAGGTTTCGGCACCGCGCCGGATATCTCCATTGATGTGGCGCTGATGGAAAAATCCGCCCAGGTCGCGGTCGTGCCCTGCGACATTGGCTGGAGCGATATCGGCTCCTGGGAAGCCCTGCGCCAACTCACGCCCAGTGACGACAATGGCAACCAGATCAATGGCGAGGCGATCCTGCACGACGTGCATAACTGCTACATCGATTCGCCCAAGCGGGTACTCGGTGCGGTGGGCGTGCGCGACCTGATCATCGTCGACACCCCGGACGCCCTGCTGATCGCCGACGCCCATCGCAGCCAGGACGTGCGGCATATCGTTGCCGAACTCAAGCGCCAGAATCACCCGGCGTTCAGCCTGCACCGCACTGTCACCCGGCCTTGGGGCACCTACACGGTGCTGGAGGAAAGCACGCGGTTCAAAATCAAGCGCATCGTGGTCAAGCCCAAAGGCTCGCTGTCCCTGCAAATGCACCATCACCGCAGCGAGCATTGGGTAGTGGTCAGCGGCGCAGCGATGATCACCAATGGCGAACGCGAGATCCTGCTCAACATGAACGAGTCCACCTACATTCCCGCCGGGCACAAGCACCGCCTGACCAACCCCGGCATCATCGACCTGGTGATGATCGAAGTACAGAGCGGTGAGTACCTGGGTGAAGACGACATCGTGCGTTATGACGACATCTACGGCCGCGCGCCAGTTGAAGTGAAGCCCTGATGCGTACGTCATTGATCATCCCCACCCGCAACGCGGCCAGTCACCTGGACCGCCTGTTGCCAGCGCTGCGCATGCAGACGTTGCAACCGGACGAGATGCTGGTGGTCGACAGCGCATCGAGCGATGACACCGTGGCGCGCTTTCGCGAGTTTGGCGCACGTGTGGAGGTGATTGATGCCCGCGACTTCAACCACGGCGGCACCCGGCGCTGGGCCAGTGAACAGGTGGGCGGCGACGCCTTGATCGTGATGACCCAGGACGCGATTCCCGCCACCGCCGAGACCTTCGCCAACCTGATCAGCGAGCTGCAACTGGAGCCGCTCAATGGCGTGGCCTATGGACGGCAGCTGCCGCACCCCGGCGCCGGCGTGCTCGGCGCGCAGTCGCGGCACTTCAATTACCCGGCGGCCAGCCGCACCAAGCGCCTGGACGATGCAGCGCAACTGGGCATCAAGACCTGCTTCAGCTCTGACTCGTTTTCGGTGTACCGGCGCAGCGCCCTGAGCGCGGTGGGCGGTTTCCCCCGGGATGTGATTGGCAGTGAAGACGCCTATGTGGCCGCGCGCATGCTGCTGGCCGGTTACCAGGTGCGCTATGCCGCGAGCGCGCAGGTGTATCACTCCCACGATTACCGCTTGCTGGAAGAGTTTCGCCGCTACTTCGATATCGGTGTGTTCTACGGCCGCGAACCGTGGATTCGCCAGGCGTTTGGCGACGCCGGCGGCGAAGGCAAACGTTATGTGCTGGCCGAACTGCACGCATTGCGCGAGGCCAACGCGCTGTATCGCGCCCCCGAAGTGGTGGTGCGCAGTGCCTTTAAATTGCTGGGCTATCGCCTCGGCCACCTTGAACGCCACCTGCCCAACGCGCTTAAACGGCGCCTGGGCATGTTTTCCACCTACTGGACTTGAGCCGTCATGAAGACTATCAACCGACGTTTCCGTCTTACCCTGCTCGGCCTTTTGAGCACCTCAATCTGGCTGGCCGGTTGTTCGACCCCCGCGCGGGTGCCGCTTCCTGACAACACTACGCTCAAGGCCGGCCATCAAGCGGCGCTGACCCTGGCCGACCTGCCACCGCCGCAGGTGCTGATCCAGAGCGGCGACTCGCTGCGTATCGTGCGTGATGCCCAGGAACCGGCGGCGGCCGATGACATGACGGTGTTCGTGGTGCGCCCCGACGGCGTGATCTCGGTGCCCAACATTGGCCGGGTCAAGGCGGCCTTGCGCACGCCCGAAGACCTGGGCAAGGAGATCACCGAGAAGTATAAGCGCATCTACCGCGAACCTGCGGTGACGGTGAACATCGCCAGCGCACCGAGCAACAAGGTGTTTATCGGCGGCGCGGTGTCCAACCCGGCGTTTTTCGACCTGGCCGGCAACGTCAGCGTCGAGCAGGCGCTGCTCAGCTCCGGTGGTGTATTGCCCTCGGCGGATGCCTCCAACGTGGCCTTGCTGCGTACCGGGCCCGACGGCAAGTACAGGACGTACTTCATCAGCCTGGAAAGCATGCTGACCAACCCCAATCACCCGCGGGTGGCGTTGCAGCGCGGCGATTTGATCTTTGTGCCGCAGTCGGGCATCGGCGCGACGGTGGAGGCCGTGGACATGTACTTCACCAAGCTGTTTCCGATCAACAAAGGGATTGGCATTGGCTTGAATTACGACCTGAACAAGAGCGACGTGAAAAACAGCGGCAACACCATCTACAACAACCCAACCATCAACGCAGGCCAAGGATTATGAAGCGGGCTTCGTATCACTCGAACCAAGCGTTCCCGCCTTTCGTAACCCCCATATGCAATGGAGTGATCCTGTGATCGAAATCCGCTCTCTTCGCGACCTGCTGCGGCTGTTTTTCATCTACCGCCGCGAATTCAAACTGGCCGTGATCACCACGATCGTCGTTGCCGTGCTGGGTGCCTTCCTGTTGCCGGCTCGCTACGAGTCGGACGCACGCTTGCTGGTAAAGCCGGGCCGGGACAACACCACGTTGCCGATCGAAGCCGCCAACCGTCAGACGCTGATTGCCCCGAGCACCCAGCACGACCCGATTGTCGACGAAGAAAAAATGCTCACGGGCCGGCCCATCGTGCATATCGTCGCCGAACGCTATATGGCGATGACCGCCGAACCGCCGCAAGGCTTCTGGAAGGTCACCAAGTTCTACATCAAAAAGGGCGTGGGCGAAGTCATCAATGGCATTCGTAGTGTGCTGCAGTTCGTCGGCCTTGCCGAGAAACAAAGCCCGCTGGAGCGCCTGGCGACCTCACTGGAGAAGAACTTTACCGCCGGTCACGAGCCGGGTTCTTCGGTGATCGAGATTTCCTTCACCTGGGACGATCCGGCGGTGGCGCAAAAAATCGTCGAGGAATGGGTCAATGCCTACCTTGAAGAGCGTGCACGAATTCTCGGGCGCAAGAGCCTGCACACCTTCTATGAAACCGAACGCGCCAAGGTGGCAGAGAACATCCAGAGTCTGAAAGATCAGTTGCAAGGCCGCTTGAAGCAGATCGACTCGATCAGTGTCGATGCACGCCTGAAGAACCTGACCAACCAGATCGACCGCGTCACCGATGCCAAGGTCAGCGCACAGAACCAGATAGCGGGGATTCGCAGCCTCCTGGCCAACGCCAGCCAGCAGATCAAGAGCCAGCCGGCAGACGTGGTCACGATGCGCGAAACCAGCCTCAACCCCACCCAGCTCGACCTCAAGCGCCAGCTCAATGCGCTGCAAGTGGAGCGGGCTCGGCTGCTGCGCACTTACCTGCCGGGCACGCCGCAGGTCAATCAGATCGAGCAGAACATCCGCGACATGGAAGCCCTCAGCGCCCAGGAAGCTACACGCCTGGAACGCTCGCAGAACACCGCGCCCAACAGCCTGGTGATCAACGTTAAACAGCAAATGATCGACGCCCAGTTGCAAGAGCGCAAACTGGCCGGGGAAATCGAGAACTACGACAAGACCCTTGCCGAACTGCGCGCCCAGCGTGACCAGGCGATGACCGATGAACCGCAACTCAACACCCTGAGCCAACAACTGCGCACGGCCGAAAAGAGCTATGCGTTGTACTCGGACAATCTTGAACAGGCGCGAATCGACCACGAACTGGACAACAGCCAGATCAGCAACATCGCCCTGATCGAACACGCCACCCTCAACCCGGCCCGCGTGTTTCCCAAGAGCCTGCTGATGCTGTTGTTCGCCCTTCCTGCTGGCGTGGCCGTGGGCTTGCTAACCATCTATGTGCTGTACCTGCTGGACCAGCGCATCCACGATGGCACGCGCTTGCAGGAGATGTTCCATGTGCCGCTGTGGAGCAGCATTCCCGATGTGCAAGACGCAACGCCGGCAGCCGTCACCGCCAGCCTTTATCGCTTGTACAGCCTGCTGCCCCTGGATCGTATTGCCGCCGACGGTTTTGCCCTGGGCCTGACCTCGGCGCGCCATGGCGAGGGTGTGACCTTTATCGCCTCGCAACTCAAGCGTCTGCTGGAGGAGCGTGGTCACCGCGTCTCGGTCGATGGGGCGAGCGCGCCAACGCCGGGTGAGGTGTTGCTGCTGGACGCCTCGGCGCTGTCCTCCAACCCGCAGGCCTTCCTGACGCTGCGCCGCGCTGACCAGATCGTACTGGTGATCGAGGCCCGCACCAGCACCGTACCGATGATCGAAAATGCCGTGTCGTTGCTGACCACCGCGTTCGGCAAAGTCGACGGCATGATCCTCAACCGTCGTCGCTTCGAAGTGCCGGCCAAGGTGCTGGCACGACTCAACAGCTGGCGCGGGGCGGCCTGATGCGTATCGCACTGCTGGCGCCGCTGCCACCGGAGCAGACCGGGATCGCCGATTACGCCGCGCATCTGCGCCATGCGTTGATCGAACAGGGGCTAGAGGTGGTGACCCCGCTCGCCGGCTGCCTGGAATTGCCTGAACAGTTGAAGCGCCTGCAGGCCTTCGACTGGCGCGGCGTGGACCTGGTGCATGCCGAACTGGGGGGTGGGCGCTTCGGTGAGTTCCAGGCGCTGGAGTACCTGCGCCGGGCGCAACCGCACCTGCCGTTGACCGCCACGGTGCATGACCCGGAGCGCCTGATCTGGCGCCGGGCCAAGCTGTTTTTCCCCTTGACCCTGCTTGAACGCCTGCCCCATCCGCTGCCCCAGGCGGCGGCGCTGCTGGCCGACCCGTTGACCTTGCACGAAGAGCGGCGCCTGGCCAAAGGCATGCGCCGCCTGATCACCCTCACCCGCCTGGGCGGCGACTGCCTGCGCCAGCGCATGGGCCTGCGCCCGCAACAGGTGGCGGTGATTGCCCATGGCAACCTGCCCATCGTGCCCCAGGCGTTGCCGCCACTGGCACCGTTGCGCCTGCTGTATTTCGGTTTTATCTACCGTGGCAAGGGCATTGAAGACCTGCTCCAGGCCCTGGCCCAGTCACTGGCCGCCCACCCGCAATGCCGAAGCCAGGTACGCCTGACCCTGGCCGGTGGCACCGCGCCGGAAATGACCTTTGACCCCGCCGGCAACTACCTTGATGGCCTGCGCGAGCAGATCAGCGCCCTGCATCTTGAGGATGTGGTGGACTGGCAACTGAACCTGCCATCGGCGCAGATCCCTTCTACGATCCAGGCGCACCACGTGATGGTGCTGCCCTATCGCGAATCGAAAAAACTCAGTTTCCTAGGGCAAATGCGCGGCACCAGTGGCGCGCTGTCGTGGGCCAATGCATGCGGGCGCGGGGTGATCACCTCCAACGCCCGCGCCTTTGCCGAAGAGGTGGCTGGCGGTAATGGCATCACCTATCAGCAGGGCGATACAGCGTCCTTGAGCAACGCCTTGAGCCGCTTGATCCTTGACCCGCAACAGGCGCAGCAATGGGCCGCCCGGGCTGGAGAAATCGGCCACCAACGCCAGTGGGCCAACACGGCCCAGCGGTTTGCTGAATTATTTCGGGATGCTTGTGAGGAGCCGTTGCGATGAACCTGTCATCCGTTCGCCCACTGTGGCGCTACTTGCCGCTGGCGCTGTCAATCGCCGTCGGTAGCGCCCTGCTGTTGAGTGAAAAAGTCGATGCGCAGCCGGTGAACCTGGCCCCGGAGCGCACCGTCGTCTGGAAGGACTTTCTCGGCGTAAACGCACACTTTCTGTGGTTCACACCCGAGCAGTACCACAAGCAGATCAAGCAGTATAAAAAGCTTGGATTGCAATGGGTGCGGGTCGACCTGCACTGGGATCGCCTGGAACCCAAAGAAGACGGTTATCAGCTCAACACCTTCGATGAACTGGACCGCACCCTGACCGCTGAAAAAATCCGCTCGGTGTTTTACCTGGTGGGCTCGGCGCCCTTTATCACCACCGCCCCCAAGGGTGCGCAGTTCCAGGATCAGTACCGACCGCGGGATCCGGAAGTGTATGCGTTGCGCCTGGCACTTCTGGCCAAACGCTACCCCACTATTGATGCCTGGCAGGTATGGAACGAGCAGAACCTGCCGAACAACTGGCGCCCCAAAGTCGACGCCAAGGAGTACGGGCAATTGTTATTGGCCAGTCACCAGGCGCTGAACCTTGCCGCGCCCGGCAAACTGCAGGTCATGGGCGGCATGGCGTACTACAGCCAAATGCCGCCGCGTGGCAAAACCCTGATGTTTGAAGCACTCGGCGCGCTGGGTGTGCAAAACCTGGGCATGGTCGCGGCCTATCACCCTTATTCGATGACCCCGGAAACCGATGAGCCGGGCAAGAACGAAGTGCTGCTGCGCGGTGATCAACTCAACTCAATGCTGCACGGCGCCGGGATCAAGAACGTATGGGCCACCGAGTGGGGCTGGTCCAGCTACGCCGGCCCCAAGGAGATGCAGGACCTGATCGGTATCGACGGGCAGGCCGACTACACCTTGCGCCGCCTGGCGTTGATGGCGTCCCAGGACTACCAGAAGATTTTCCTGTTCGCGCTGTCCGACCTCGACCAACGCGCCTCGCCACGCGACCAGCATTACGGCCTGTTGAACCTTGATGGCGAACCCAAGCCGGTATACACCGCCCTCGCCCGCTTCCTGGAGATTACCGGCCCCACGCTTGAACCCGGCAACACGCCGCAGTTGCAGGATGTACCGGACAGCTTCTACAGCGTGGCCTGGACCCGCCCTGACGGAAAACACCTGCTGATGTATTGGAGCGCCAAAGGCAGCAGCATCAGCCTGCCCGGCATCAAACACGCAGAACTGCTGGACCCGCTGACCGGCGCCCGGCAAACCCTGAGCGACGACAACGGTATTCGCCCAGCGGTGAAGCCAAGTTTGCAGATACTGGTGTGGTAGCCCCGGGCATGGAGAGCTGTACATGAGAATCCTCTGGATTGTGCCCTACCTGCCGTGGCCGACCACCAGCGGCGGCAAGACGCGGCAGTACCATTTGCTGCGCACCTTGAGTGAGCGCGGGCATCGCATCACGCTGCTGGCGCAATCGAAAACGCCGGCCGATGACGCGGCGCATGCGGCCTTGGAGCCGTTGCTTGAACGCCTGATCGTGGTTCCACGCCGGCCGCTGAAACATCCGCTGACCCTGCTCGGCGGCCTGTTCGCGCCCTGGCCGCTGTTGACCACGGTCAACGGCCTGTCGGCACCGTTGCAGGCCCAGTTTGCGCAACTGTTGAATGAGCGCTGGGACGTGATTCAGGTAGAACACAGCTACAGCCTGCAACCGTTTCTGCGCACTTTGCAGCAGCAACGGCGCGAGTTTGTGCTGACCGAGCACAACCTGGAATCGAGCCTCGGCGGCGCCACTTACGACCGTTTCCCCAAGTGGGCCGCACCGTTTGTACAGTATGACCAGTGGCGCTGCCGGCAATGGGAACGCAAGGCGTTCGATGCCGCCGCTCATGTGGTCGCCGTGACCGAGGCGGACGCTCAGGCCATGCGGCCGTTGTCCTCGACGCCGGTAAGCGTGGTGGTCAATGGGGTCGACAGTCGTGCCTTTGCCGAGGTCAGCGCCGATGCGCAGAGCCAGCGCCTGTTGTTCGTCGGTAACTACGAGTACGCACCGAACCTGGACGCCGTGCAGTGGCTGCTCGACGAGATCTTCCCCAGGCTCTGGTTGCAGTGCCCGAGCGCACGCCTGGCAGTGGTCGGCTATGGCTTACCCGAACACTGGCGCGAGCGCTGGCCCGATGAACGTATCGAGTGGCTGGGGTTTGTTCCCGACCTGTGTGCCTTGCAACGCCGCTGCGCCGGTTTTGTCGCCCCGTTGCGCCATGGCGGCGGCTCCAAGCTCAAGGTGTTGGAGGCGATGGCCGCCGGCTTGCCGCTGGTGAGCACGGCCCAGGGCGTGTCCGGGTTGGCGGTACAGCCACAGGTACATTACTTGGCCGGCGAAAACGCTGAGGCCCTGGCCGACGCCGTTGTGCGCCTGCTGGATGAACCGGCGCTGGCCGGGCGACTGGCCGATGCGGCACGCGACTACGCGCGGCAATACCACGACTGGGCGGTGGCGGCTAATGAACTGGAGCACCTCTACCGCAGCTTGCTCACCGCCAAGGAGTCTCAGCCATGCGTGTAGCCCTGGACTATCGCCCCGCCACGGTTGCGCCGTCTTCGGGCATCGCCCGCCAGGTCGTGGCCCTGGAAGACGCCCTGCGCGCGCGGGGCAACACCGAGGTGGTGCTGTTCAGCGAAGCGCCCCTGGAGCATCCGCAGCGCCAGACTGCCGTTTGCCCGGCCTGGGCCAGCCCGCTGGACGGCCTGCAACGCCCACAAGTGCGCCTGCGGTTCGAGCGCGGGTTCTTGCCCAGGGCGCTGCACGAGCAGCAGATCGACCTGTACATCGCCACCGCCAATATGGGCTTGCCGTTGTGCCGTAAACCCGCCGGCACCCGCTATGTACTGGTGCTGCATGACCTGTTTCAGTTGACCCACCGCAACTTCCATCGCTCCAAACTCAAGGCCCTGGCCTACCGCCTGATCGACGGGGCCTCGATTGCCTGGTCGGTGTGGCAGGCTGATCGGGTGTGGTGCCCGTCGCAGTTTTCCTGCAATGAAGCCGCGCGCCTGTTCCCCTGGGCACGGGCCAAGTTCCGCGTGCTGAACAACTTGGTGCCCGAATTGAATGCAGCGCCAGAACCGCTGCCCGCCAACCTGCCGGCGCGTTACTGGCTGGTGGTGGGCACGCGGGAGCCGCGCAAGAACATGGAGTTCTTTCTGCGCCAATGGCAGGCCTGCCGTGCGCTGAACCCTGAGGTGCCGGACTTGGTTCTGGTGGGCCACCCCAGCGATGTACCGGCGACACTCGGTGAGCTGCCGGGCCTGCATTGGTGCAGCGGTTTATCGGACAGCCAACTGCAAGCGCTCTACCGTCATGCGGCGTGCCTGTGGCAGCCGTCCTATGCCGAGGGCTTTGGCTTGCCGGTGGTGGAAGCCTTGAGTGTCGGCACGCCGGTAGCAGTGGCACGCGGCAGCGCCCTGGATGAAATCGCGCCGCCCGACGCCCCGCGCTTCGCCCCCCATGACGCCGAGCAATTGCACAAGGTCATGCAACAACTGGCAGGCGCCGAGGCCATGCAAGACGGCGACACACACCGCGCCTGGGCCCGGCAATTTGCCGAACCGGCTTATCGCGCGCGCCTGGACACTTTGCTCAAGGAATTGGACCGCTAATGCTGCCAGGAAAATTCGTCAGTCTGCTGCTGGGCCTTCTGTTCGGCGGGTTGCTGTTGGCTCTGTCGCCGATCAAGGTCATGCTGGTGGTGGCCGGTGTGGCCGTGGCCTTGACCCTGATCCGCTTTCCCCTGTGGGGCTTGCTGATTTTCGCGGTACTGGCCACCAGTATTCCCTACACCACCTTGCAACTGGGCATCCGCACCACCGTCAGCGAGGCGGTGCTGGGGCTGACCTGGGTCGGGGTGTTCTGGCAATCTTTCATCGGCAAGACCCGTGGCTTCATGCTGTGGCGACCGACCGAGCGGGCGCTGATGTGGCTGATGCTGTTCAGCACCATTCCGTTCATCTGGGGCATGCTGATCATCCATGCCGAAGGCAACGGCCCGGTGAACTGGGTGCGCTGGCTGATGAACCTGTCGATGTTGTTTATCGTGCCGCTGTTGCTGCGCACCGACGCCGACCGCGACAAGGTGGTGGTCGCCCTGTTGCTGGGTAACCTGGCGATGCTGCTGCTGTCGATCTTCATGTTCCTGAAGACGCGCAATGCGATGTCGATGATCGATATTCTCACCGACCTCAAATACGCCCACCCGGAAGCGGTGAAGGATATTTTCTCTGCCAACTACACGCGCATGGCCTCGCCCTGGGTGCACCCCAACCTGACCGGTGGCGTGCTGGTGCTGTTTATTCCCCTGGCGCTGTTCTATGGCTGGACCCGCAGCGGCTGGCGTCGGGCCCTGGGCCTGGCGGTGGCGGTGCTGGGGTGTGCCGGCCTGCTGCTGAGTATTTCCCGTGGTGCCATCGTGGCCCTGGCGCTGGTATTGATCTGGCTGGCCTACAAGCGCGTGCCGAACAGCGGACGCATTATCGGTATCGGGGCGGCGTTCGCCGTTGCGCTGGTGATGTTCTATCCGCCGTTGCAGGAGCGCTTGCTGACCATCTTCTCGACCACCAACGCCAGTACCGAAATCCGCTTTGACGAGTACGCCCGGTTCCCCACCGCCATGGCGACCTACCCCCTGGGGATCGGCTTCAAGATCGACCCGCCCGTGCCCGGCTCCAATCTGTTGGGGATCTCCAACCTGTGGCTGAACTTCATCTACAAAGTCGGCATTCCAGGGATGCTGCTGTTTATCACCGTCACCCTGTTGTGGTGGCGCGAAGTGCGCCCCCTGGGCCAGGTGCGCAAAGTCACCGCCGACAATGCGCTGTGGCTGGGGTGCCTCTGTGGTGTGTTGGCGGCACTGCTGACGGGGATTTTCGACCATTATTTCAGCTTCACCTTTGTACTGATCGCGCTGTTCTGGCTGTTGATGGGCATGAGCCTGCAACAGGTGCGTCTGCGCCCCTCCATTACCGCCCCTGTTGCTGCTATTGCGCCAAAGGATAACCAACCATGAAGCACCGGATGATCCACTCCACCGACTTGCGTGACCGCCTCCCCACGCTGGCCGCTGAAATGGGCGTGAGCCTGCCGGACCTGGAAGAGGCGCTGGACTGGTGCCTGGCCAACGACGTGGTATTTGAAGAAGGCGAAGGCGACAACAAGCGCTTCTGGATCAGCTCCATCGATCTGGAAACCGCGATTGAGCACCCGGTGGCGCGCCGCCTGTTCCACCGGATGAAACAGGACCTTGCGGCCCAGCTACTGCCGCGTTACGGCAAAAACTGGGCGACCGTCAAAGACCGGTGGCGCAGTGTCTGGGACATGGCCTACAACATCTTGATCAACAAGATCCCCAGCCACCATGTACGCATCGCCTGGCTGCGCCTGGGTGGCGCGAAGATCGGCAAGAGCTCCAGCTTGTGGCGTAACACCGAGGTGCTGGGCATGCACAATCTGGTGGTCGGCGACGATTCGGTAATCGGTTGGCATTGCCAGGTGGACGCCCGTGCCGGGCTGGTGATCGGTAACCACGTGGCGATCGCCTCCCACGTGCTGATCATCGCCGGCAGTCATGATTTGCAGGCACCGGAGTTCTGGTCGATTTCCGGGCCGATCTACATCGACGACTACGTGTGGATCGGCAGCCGGGCGTTGATCGGCTACGGCACGCACCTGGGCTATGGTTCAGTGATCAGCGCCAATACCGTGGTGGCCAAGGCAGTAGCCCCCTACAAAATCATTGGCGGTTCCGGGGCCAAAATCATGGGCGAACGTTGCCATGATCTGAACTACAAGGTGGGTGGCAAAGGCCTGTTCACCCTGTTTCACTGATGTTCGGCAGCACGCTCTGGCTGACCCTCGCGACCCTCGCAGGGCTGGTCGCCGGTTTCGCCCGCGAATGGCTGCTGGTGGCGGCCTGGGGCGCGGGCAGTCGCAGCGACGGGTTTCTGGTGGCGGTGTTTTTGCCCGAAGCATTGCGCATGACCCTGGCCGCCGGCTTGCTTGCGGCGGCTGCCCTGCCCCTCTATCAACAACGCGACCCACACCGCCAGCAGGCCTGGCTGGCCAGCCTATCCCCACGCCTGCTGGGAGTGGGCCTGGCGCTGTTTGCCGTACTGGCGCTGGGCGCGCCGCTGTGGGTGCGCCTGATCGGCCCCGGCCTGGACGTGGCGGCCCATGCCGAAGCCGCCGCTAACTTGCGTTGGCTGGCCGCCTGTGCGCCGGGCCTGGTGATGCATGGGCTGTTCAGTATTCCCTTACAGGCACGCCAACGTTTTGTCCTGCCGGGCCTGGGCTCTTTACTGTTCAATCTGCCACCGGTGCTGTACCTGTTTATCCGTGGCAGCTCCAGCGACAGTGCCGAACTGGCCATGAGCTTTTTTGCCGGCAGTGTGTTGATGTGCCTGCCGTTGCTGGTGCCGGTCTGGTCTTTCGGCTGGCGGCCGTGGCAGATCAGCGGCGACCCGCTGGCAGGCCGCGAATTGCTGGGCCGCATCGGCCCGTTGTTGGCCAGCAACGTGGCCAGCCAGGGCCTGGCGCTACTGGAGCGATTGATCGCCAGTTTCCTGGGGGAAGGCGCTGTGACGTGGGTTAACCTCGCACGCAAGCTGATCAACCTGCCATTGATCGCCCTGATGAGCCTCAACCAAGTGCTGCTGGGCATGATGAGCGGCGAACAAGGTCAGCAGCGCCTGGCCCTGCTGCGTCGCGGCCTGGATGCAGCGACCCTGCTGAGCCTGCCGGCGGCCTTCGGCCTGATTGGCGCCAGCCCCACGCTGATCCATCTGCTGATGCCCGCCCAGAGCGTCGATGGCCCACTGCCGGCGCTGCTGGCCTGGTTCGCCACGCCTCTGGTGTTTGGCGCCTGGAACGCGATGCTCGCTCGCTATGCCTATGCCAGCGGCGACACGCGCCTGCCGCTCAATTGCGAACTGCTGGGCAGCCTGGTCAACGCCGCCTTGCTGGTGGTGCTGCCCTATTGTATCGGCCTGCCGGGGATCGCCTTGGCGGCGTTGGGTGGCGTCGTGGTGACGAACTTGTTGCTGATGCACCGCCAGCAACTGCTCGGCCAACTGGGCTGGCCATTGCAGTGGGGCTTGAGCGGGGTGCTGTTGGGTGTGGCGGCGCTGGCCCTGCACCCCTTGCACAACGATGGGTGGCAGTTGGGGTTGAGTAGCCTGGCCGGCGCGCTGGTGTTGGTGGGGTTGGGGTTTTGGCTCAAGCCGTGGAAAGCCTGAGGCCGGTTCCCACCAGAACGGTGGGAGGGGACCTGTTCAATCTTCCAGCGGCTTGGGGGCTTTGTTGCCGGGCTTGGCGGGCTTGGTGCCCTTGGCCGCAGCCGCTGGCGCGGCTGGAACAGGCTCCGGCTCCGCAGGTGCGGCAAGCTCCTTTTCCGCCTGAGGCATCTGGTCAATGGCGCTGAAGAACTCCTTCAGGTCAAGGCTGTCCGGTGGCACGGTTTTTTCGAGTTTCTTCTCGCCGTCCTTGCCGATCAGAATCACCTTGGTGCCGCTGCCGACGCCGAGCTTGAGGGCGCGGATCAGCGCGTTGGTTTCAGGCGGCGTGAGCTTCTTGCTGTCCTTTGGGTCCTTGGCGAACTTCTCTCCTTCAGCGCCAATGCTGCCGAACTTCACGGTATAGAACACCATGCTGCGCTCTTCGAAGGACTGCTTGATGGCAGCCTCTTCCAGTTGTTTCTTCAGCGTTGCCAGTGTCGGGTTTCCAGCATCAAGCTCCACGACCACCAGGGGGCGCGTCTTGCCCAACTCCTGCTTGAGCGGATTATCATCAGCGGCCAACAACGGCCCCGTAAAAGCCATCAAGGTAGCCAGGGTCAGCGACCGGATGAGCATGCGCACCTCCTTTGAATTCCATGCAGGGTTCTTGAGTTTCATGTCTGCGACAGCCAAATTCAAGGATGATTCCTACACCACCTTGAGAAGCGTAGGTCAGGAAGCCCGCTACGCAAGGGCTTGGACAGTGGCCTGGTCATTGTTTCTTCCGGTTACGAGACCTTCCACTGCGGCCAATGCCGGGCAAAAACGGGGGCCACGACAGGGTCGGCGTCTACCCGCTCCAGGCTCTGCGCAAAGCCCGGCGCCAGGTTGCCGAGCACCTCGCGCGCGTCGTCCCAACGCGATACCGCCGCCGCCATGATGCCGAGTGCATTCGGCGCGTTGCTGGGTGTAAACAGTTGGCCGGCAAACTGATCGGCAAACACGACCCAGGCCTGATGCAGGTAGCGCCGTGTGCCGCTGACCAGTTGTGCTTGCTGCGCCTCATCGGCGTTGCCCAACCAGCGTTGCGGGTAGTCGATGATGCCGATCGCCGAATAGCAGTTGGCGGCGATGTACAGCAAGCCGCGCAGGATCTGCGTACGATCGCCAGCCAGCAACTCGGCCTTGGGATACTCCAGGCCCAGGTGGATCAGGATCGCGGCGCTTTCGGTCAGTACCTGGCCATTTGGAGTGACCAGGGTGGGGATCTGCTTGAGTGGATTGATACGTGCAAGGGCGTCGCTACCCTCGCCGTCCTGCCAGGAACTGGCCTGCACGCGATGCCACGGCACTGCGCAGCGCTGCAGGGCGATTTCGATCATGCAGGATCCGGATTCGTCGGTGCCGTAAAGGGTGTACATGGGCGTTTCCTCCTGAGCGATGGGCAATATTGAGCCTGTGGTGATTACCTAGAATAGCCCCATCTGCCCGCCTACCAGGGTACCGAAATCGTCATTCACGAACGGCAGGATTGCGTCAGCCACGGGCTGCAATTGGCGCGTGACGTAGTGGTCGTAGTCGATGGGCGCCTGCCGCACTTCCAGCGGTTCCGGGCCGTTGACGCTGATCACGTAGCTGATCCAGCCACCGCGCTGGTACTGGCGCGGGCGGCCCAGGCGATCGTTGTACTCGTCCGCCAGGCGCGCGGCGCGTACGTGGGGCGGGACGTTGCGTTCGTAGTCGTGCAAGGGCCGGCGCAGGCGTTTGCGGTAGATCAGCAACTCATCGAATTCGCCGCTCAAGGTACGCCGCACGTAATCGCGTATGTAGTCTTGATGGGGTTGGCGATGGAAGATGCGTTGGTAGAGTTCCTGCTGGAATTGCCGGGCCAGGGGCGACCAGTCGCTGCGCACGGTTTCCAGGCCTTTGTAGACCATTTCTTCGCCGCCATCTTCGCGCACGACCAGGCCCGCATAGCGCTTTTTGCTGCCCTCCTCGGCGCCACGAATGGTCGGCATCAGGAAGCGGCTGAAGTGGGTTTCGTATTGCAGCTCCAGGGCGCTTTGCAGGCCGTACTCGTTGCTCAGGTGCGCGCGCCACCAGTCGTTGACGTGCTGCACCAGCGCCAGGCCGATGCGATTGGCGTCCTGCGCAGAGTGCGCGCTGCCCAGCCAGACGAAGGTGGAGTCGGTGTCACCGTAAATCACCTCGTACCCTTGGGCCTCAACCAGCGCGCGGGTCTGGCGCATGATCTGGTGCCCCCGCAGGGTGATCGAGGATGCCAGCCGGGTGTCGAAGAACCGGCAGCCGCTGGAGCCGAGCACACCGTAAAAGGCGTTCATGATGATCTTCAGTGCCTGGGACAACGGCGCATTGCGCTCGCGCTTGGCCTCTTCGCGGCCTTCGGACACCCGGGTGACGATGGACGGCAGGCAATGCCGGGTGCGGGAGAAGCGTGCGCCGCGAAAGCCTTCCACCGAGTCGCTGTCGTCAGGATGCTTGAGGCCTTCGATCAAGCCGACCGGGTCGATGAGGAAACTGCGGATGATCGATGGGTAAAGGCTTTTGTAGTCCAGCACCAGCACCGATTCATAGAGGCCCGGGCGCGAGTCCATGACAAACCCGCCGGGGCTGGCTTGGGGCGGTTTGTCACCCAGGTTCGGCGCGACGAAACCCTGGCGGTGCATCAACGGCATGTACAGGTGGGTGAAGGCGGCCACCGAGCCGCCGTTACGGTCGGCCGGCAACCCGGTGACGCTGGCGCGTTCGAGCAAGAACTTGAGCAGCTCGGTCTTCTCGAAAATCCGCGTGACCAGTTCGCAGTCCTTGAGGTTGTAGCGCGCCAGGGCGGGTTTGTCCTCGGCGAACATGCGGTTGATTTCGTCCATGCGCTGGTACGGCGTGGAGATGTCCTTGCCTTCGCCAAGCAGGGTTTGCGCGACGTTTTCAAGGCTGAAGGATTCAAAACTCCAAGTGGCCGAACGCAACGCTTCGATACCGTCGATGATCAACCGCCCCGCCGCCGCCGCGAAGTAGTGATTGCGGCTGCCATGTTCGCGCCAGGCCATGGTTTCACCGCCACGCCCCAGCAACAGCGGCACGTTCAGGCGCTGGGCGTGTTCGTGGAGTACGCGCAGGTCGAACTGCACCACATTCCAGCCGATGATCGCGTCGGGGTCGAAAGTGGCCAGCCATTGGTTGAGGCGTTCGAGCAGTTGAGCACGGGTGTCGCAATAGTCGAGCTTGAAATCCACCGCGTCGGTTTTGTTCGGCGGGCCGAGCATGTACACCTGGCGCTCGCCGCAGCCTTCGAGGGCGATGGAATAGAGATCGCCCTGGGCGGTGGTCTCGATGTCCAGGGACACCAGCTTCAAGGGCGGGCGATAGTCGGGGGCAGGCTTCATCTGCGCGTCGAGCACGGTGCCGCTTGCATCAGCGGTGCCCCCGAACCAGACGGGAGCGGTGATAAAACGCTCCATCATGTAGCGCTCCGGCGGGCGCACGTCACCTTCGTAGACATCGACTCCAGCAGCGCGCAGGCGCTTCTCGATATCCATCAACTGGCGGTGCTGGCGCGCATAGAGGCCCAGAACCGGGCGGTGATGAAAGTCGCATAGCTGCAAGGGGCGCAACTCGAGATCACGTTCACCCTTGAGCAGCCAATCGAGCGGCTTGCGGTGGGCTTGCGGGATGAACACCACCGAGGTCTGCACGGGTAGGCGAATGCACCGTGGCCCTTGGTCGGTGGCCAGCCAGAAGCTGACCTCGGTACCCGCCGGGGTATCGCGCCAATGCCGGGTCAGGACAAAACCCTGCTGTAAATCCACCGTACCGCACCTCAAGAATCGCGTTCAGGGCGTGATTCTACTCGGCATCCGGGCCAAGGCGTCGGGTAAACGCACACCTAGCGCGCAATATCATAAAAAGGATGTCATCGCTTTTTAGGATAAGAATGCGCTGGCAATATCAAATGGCTATATAGGAAGATAGCGCGATTCAAGAAAAGGATTTCGCGCATGTCGTTCGTCCCCCGCCGTCTGGCCCTGACTATTTCGTTGATTGTTTCCGGCGCCTCGCTTTCTCCTGCCAGCCTTGCTCAAGCATTCATCGATACCCCAACCAATACCCCGCTCACCGTGGGCAGTGGCTATTTTTACAATCCCAGTTTGTGGGTGACCAAGACCGGCAGCATCACCACCCCTACGACCGCCGTCAGCGTTCGCCAAAACCTGCCTGATTGGCAACGCAATGTCTTCATTCAAAATGACGGCTCGATCAGTGCCGATAAATTAGACGCGATCAGCCTGGGCGCTGCGACCGATGTGCGCATCGACAACACCGGGGTAATCTCGGGCGCCCGGCATGCAATCTCAGGCGAACAACTCAATTTGCTGAGCAATAATGGCACGCTTACCGGACGTGACGGCGCTGGGGTTTCGATAACGGGCGATGCCATGGTTTACAACGACGGCACGATCACTGGCGGACGAGAGGGACGCCTGGAGAATATCGATGGCGATGGCCTACGCGTAGGGGGCATTGCCCACATCGAAAACTCTGGCGTTATCCGGGCATTGGGCGCCAGTGGAGCGGACAATAATGGCCGAGCCAACACCAGCGATGGGGTATCGATTGGCGGTGGCTACCTGTTTAACGGCGGCAGGTTTGATCCTTCCACAGGCATTCCACGTACCGGCTCAATCACAGGTGCCAACAATGGCCTCTTAGTCAGTGATGGCCATGATGGGCCGGCAACCGGCGCAACGGAGCTGAGAAATTTCGTCGACCTGCGTGGGCTTGATGGCTATGGCGCACGCTTTATCGGTAATTTCGACGACCGGGTATTCAACGGTGCCCTGATCAGCGGGAGTAATGGTGTAGCCCTGGACATGGGGGGCGGCAACGACACCTTGACGCTGTACCCCGGCGCCCGTTTTGAGGGGTTAGTTGACGGCGGCGCAGGGCATAACACCATGATTCTGGAGGGCTACCAATATTATCCTTCAGATACGCGTGAACCCGACGGGACGGTCGAGGCGACGCGCAATTTTGACGTACTACAAGTGAGTCGCGGCTACTGGGTACTCAATGGTCGCGGCGATTTCAGCGAAGGCGCACGCCTCTCTGCCAATGGTCACTTAAACAACCAGGGCAACATCGCTGGTGACGTGATCGTCGACCAAGGCGCGACTTACCGGGGCCGAGGCTCAGTCAACAATCTTACCGTCAGCGGGAGATTGATCACGGATACCGTTGTCGGCGCTCCTCAGGTCAACGGCAACCTGATCATGAAGCCAGGCTCTGCATTCGAGTTCGCTACTTATCCCGACGGCAGTGCTGCGACAACCCATGTGGTCGGCAATGCCAGCCTCAACGGTGCCTATTTGTGGCCGCAGCCGGGTTACTCGATGGACTATCCCTGGCACAGCACGTACACGGTCCTGCAAGCAGGCAGCATCACGGGGACCTTTGATGACTCCAACCTGCGCAGCTACTACGCCTTCCTGACGCCAACACTCAGCTACGACAATAACCGGGTGAACCTGAGCTACACACGCAACGATGTCGAGTTCATCGATTACGCCCGTACCCGTAACGCCGCCCACGCAGTCAACAGCATCGAGTCCATCACGTGGCGCCACTGGAGCAACTGGGATGGCAGTTTCCCCCCGCCCTCCATGATGCGAAACCCCAACCCGCTCTACGACGCGCTGCTGGCCACCTCGGAGACTACGGCCAGCGCCGCGCTCGAGGGCCTGGCAGGCAGCAGCAACGCCAACCTCGCCAGTGCCACACTGGCGGCCAGCAGCCAGGTGGCCACGTCCATGCTGTCGGCCATGCGCCAGATGAGCAGCAGTTCAAGCTTGCTCGTCGGGCTTGATCC
The DNA here is from genome assembly GCF_034348165.1 of Pseudomonas sp. CCI1.1. NCBI lineage: Bacteria > Pseudomonadati > Pseudomonadota > Gammaproteobacteria > Pseudomonadales > Pseudomonadaceae > Pseudomonas > Pseudomonas sp. CCI1.1. Next base: position 197,874 of record NZ_CP133780.1, on the reverse strand, counting down.
AGTACAAACACCTGAGCTGGCCATAAGTGGCATCCCCAGCAGTGCCCGCAACTTGAATGATCCAAACGCGCGAGGCCGCGTGTGGCTGCAAGGTATCGGCAGCTACGGCAAGCTTGATGGTCAACACGGCAATGCGTCTTCACAGCAACGCACACAAGGCAGTCTGCTGGGTATTGACTGGTCCTTGTCGCCTCTCTGGCGCCTGGGTGTACTGGGCGGCTATTCGAAGACCGATATGGACAGCCACAACGTCGATAATTCATTGCGCAGCTGGCACGCGGGGGCATATGCCGTACGCCAGGATGGCCCAGTTGCGTTGCGCCTGGGGGCTGCGTACAGCCAGCACAGGGGTAACAACAAGCGCACAGTGGAATTCGCAGGTTTCAGCGAGCGCCCCAAGGGTGATTACGATGCCAATAGCCAGCAAGCCTTTGCCGAGATGGGTTACATGCTGGGTAACGGCCGATTGAATATCGAACCCTTCGCCAACCTCGGCTATCAGCGCTATCACCGCGACAACTACCGCGAGAAAGGCGGCGATGCTTCACTCAAGGTGGATGCACAAACCCAGGACAATGTCAGCAGTACCTTCGGGGTGCGCCTGGCTCATCTGAGCCAACTGGACAATGGCATCAGCCTGACCCCGCAGGCCAGCTTCGGCTGGCGGCACCTCTATGGCAATGTCGACAGTAAGACTCGGCAGGCTTTTTTGATTGGCGGCGACGCGTTCAATATTGAAGGCAGCGCACTGGACCGCGACGGCTTGATGGTTGAAGTGGGGTTGGCGGTGGGTTTGTCTGCGCAGCAGAACCTGGGTGTCGGTTATAACGGCGAGCTGGGTAGCAATAGCCGCAATCATGCGGTGGTCGGCCAGTGGCAGATGAGTTTCTAAAGCAATCGAATGCACGCTGGCGTGAAGCCGGGCATCAACCATGATGCCCGTTCGGGTCAGGCTTGATTCAGATAGCTTTCGATATTGCCCATTTGTTCGTCCCAGCCACGGGAGTTCATCTTGAAGGCTTTCTGGCGCCGCGCTTCGGGGATCTGGTCAAACCCGGACTCGACGACCCGCAAGAGGATGCCTGGAGCGCGATCCTCAATCGTGAACTCCACCAGCGTCGGTGTTTCCTTGTCGTAGTCGACGCCCTCTTCCACTGCAAAAGGATGCCACCAGAAAGAAAACAGCGTTTGGGGCAGGATGCGTTCGATCCTGGCCTTCCACACGACATGTTCGTAACCTGGGTAGGTAATTGGCGCTTCGATGGTTTCTCCGGCCACAAAGGTTTTACCTTTAAGCGCGATACCGAACCAGTTACCAAATTGCTCGGCCTGCGTGAGTGCCTCCCAGACCTGTTTACGTGATGCGCTGAGCAGCACCTTGCGTTCGATGCGATCTAATACGTGCATGAGTCACCTCCTTCACTGAACACTAGGCGACATCAACCAATGCGCAACCTTGCGTTGTGCGCGATGATGATGACCCCCTCCTTGCCTGGCCATAGGTTATGACTGACCCACTGAATGGAAGTTGCTTGTGCAAAGGTGTGCGCTACCAAGTCGACAGCCTGGACATGCCCATCAGCCACTGCCACTGCGAAAGCTGCCGCAAGGCACACGCGGCCGCGTTTGTTGCCACGGCCGGGGTGATGCGTGAGCATTTTCGCTGGACGCAGGGTGAGGAGCTGCTGTCGTCCTTTGAATCTTCGCCGGGCAAATTCAGGCATTTCTGCTCGCGTTGCGGCGCGCATCTGATTGCTGAACGTGGGCATCAGCCCCACGTGATCGTGCGGGTGGCGACGCTAGATGATGATCCGGGCGCCAGGCCCACCTCGCATATCTGGACGGCCCATGAAGTGCCCTGGCTGGCCTATGACGGCGTAGCGCGCTGGGACGAATGGAAGGTCTGAGTCAAACCCGTGGATCACCCGGAGCCTTGGCCGGCGCCGCGTATTGCGGCTTGAGGTGGCCTTCCTGGTCGAGCAGCCAGGCATCCATGATCTGGCGCACCACAGGCCCGGCTACACGGCCGCCGGCCTCACCGTTTTCGATCATGACTGAAATCACGATTTTCGGATGTTCGGCCGGCGCGAAGCCGACGAACAAGGCGTTATCGCGATGCCGCTCCAAGGTCTTGTTGCGGTTGTAGCGCTCACCCTGTTTGATCGCCACCACCTGGGCGGTACCACTCTTGCCGGCGATGCGGTATTGCGCGCCTTGCGCTGCCGCTCGGGCGATACCGCGGGGATCGTGCATCACCAATTGCATGCCGTGGTTGACCTGCTCCCAGTCACGCGGGTCCTTGAGCACCACGTTGGGCATTGGGTGCTCATCTACAGGCGCCACGCCATTGATGGTCTTGGCCAGGTGCGGGCGGTTCCATACACCTTTGTTGGCAATCAATGCTGTGGCCTGGGCCAATTGCAGTGGCGTCACCTGCATATAGCCTTGGCCAATGCCGAGGATCACGGTTTCGCCTGGGAACCACGGCTGGCGACGGGTCGCACGCTTCCAGGCTTGGGATGGCATCAGGCCGGCAGACTCTTCGAACATATCTAGGGACACTTTCTGGCCCAGGCCGAACTCGGCCAGATAGTCGTGCAGGCGGTCGATCCCGAGCTTATGGGCCAGGTCGTAGAAGTAAGTGTCGTTGGAACGCATGATGGCCGCGTCCATGTCCACCCAGCCGTCACCGCTGTGGTTCCAGTTGCGGTATTTGTGGTCAAAGTCTGGCAACTGATAGTAACCCGGGTCGAACACTCGGGTTTGTGGGGTAACGACACCGCTGTCGAGACCGGCAATGGCCACTTCCGGCTTGATGGTTGAACCTGGCGCGTAGAGCCCGCGTAGCACGCGGTTGAACAGCGGCCGGTCAATGGAGTCGTGCAGCGCGGCGTACTCCTTGAAGCTGATGCCGGTGACGAACAGGTTCGGATCGAAACTCGGTTTACTGACCATAGCCAGTACTTCACCGGTTTGCGGGTCCAGGGCGACCACTGAACCGCGACGGTCGCCCAAGGCCTCTTCGGCGGCTTCCTGTAGCTTGACGTCGAGGCTCAGGACGATGTTTTTGCCAGGGATCGGGTCGGTGTGCTTGAGCACGCGCAGCACACGGCCCTGTGCGTTGGTCTCGACCTCTTCATAACCGACATGGCCATGCAGTTCTGACTCGTAAAAGCGCTCGATTCCGGTTTTGCCGATGGATTGGGTACCGCGGTACTCCACCGAATCCAGGGTCTTGGATTCTTTTTCGTTGATGCGGCCGACGTAGCCGATGGAGTGGGCAAAGTGCGCGCCCAGGGGGTAATGGCGAACGAATTGTGGCTCGACGTCCACACCAGGTAGACGGAACTCGTTGACGGCCAAAACGGCGATCTGCTCTTCGGTCAATTCGTAGAACAACGTGACGGGAACAAACGGGTGACGGGCCTGCTTGAGCGCCTTATCAAACACCGCACGGTCTTCGGCAGGCAGGTGCAACAGATTGACGATTTCGTCCAGCTCACCCTTGAGGTCGGCGGTGCGCTCACGGGTGATGGTCAGGTTATAACTAGGGCGGTTGTCGGCCAGCACCACGCCATTACGGTCATAGATCAAGCCGCGAGTCGGTGTGATGGGCAGTACGTGGACCCGGTTGTTTTCCGAAATTGTGGAGTGGTAGTCGTACTGCACCACCTGCAGGAAATACATGCGCCCTACCAGCGCACAGGTGATCCCAATCACCAGCACCGCACAGGCGAGCAAGCGCTTGTTGACCAGGCGGTTTTCTTTTTCGTGATCTTTGATAGGTATCGGTTCAGGCATTTCTACAGCATCTCGTTGGAAAAGGTCGACGCCGCATCCTGCGGATAAGGATCAATCCTTGTGAAAATGTGCTGCACCATAGCAAAAATGCAGAAACACTTTGTATCGAATTCCCTCAACGGCAGCTTATTTAATGTTGCCAGAAGCGCTGGAATTTTCGAGCGCCCAAAACAAAACCCCAACTGCTTTCGCAATTGGGGTTTCGGAATTTAATCTTGACGATGACCTACTCTCACATGGGGAAACCCCACACTACCATCGGCGATGCATCGTTTCACTGCTGAGTTCGGGATGGGATCAGGTGGTTCCAATGCTCTATGGTCGTCAAGAAATTCGGGTACTGAGTCGTGGCCAGCTGGCCTCGCTTCAGCAAATTGGGTATGTGATAGATCGTGGTGTTTTGTGAGCGTCGAACTTTCGGTTCATTGCGTCTTCACACACCGCAATCTGGTCTCTCTCGAGTTCGCAAATTGCTTGGGTGTTATATGGTCAAGCCTCACGGGCAATTAGTATTGGTTAGCTCAACGCCTCACAGCGCTTACACACCCAACCTATCAACGTCGTAGTCTTCGACGGCCCTTCAGGGAACTCAAGGTTCCAGTGAGATCTCATCTTGAGGCTAGTTTCCCGCTTAGATGCTTTCAGCGGTTATCTATTCCGAACATAGCTACCCGGCAATGCCACTGGCGTGACAACCGGAACACCAGAGGTTCGTCCACTCCGGTCCTCTCGTACTAGGAGCAGCCCCTCTCAAATCTCAAACGTCCACGGCAGATAGGGACCGAACTGTCTCACGACGTTCTAAACCCAGCTCGCGTACCACTTTAAATGGCGAACAGCCATACCCTTGGGACCGGCTTCAGCCCCAGGATGTGATGAGCCGACATCGAGGTGCCAAACACCGCCGTCGATATGAACTCTTGGGCGGTATCAGCCTGTTATCCCCGGAGTACCTTTTATCCGTTGAGCGATGGCCCTTCCATACAGAACCACCGGATCACTAAGACCTACTTTCGTACCTGCTCGACGTGTCTGTCTCGCAGTCAAGCGCGCTTTTGCCTTTATACTCTACGACCGATTTCCGACCGGTCTGAGCGCACCTTCGTACTCCTCCGTTACTCTTTAGGAGGAGACCGCCCCAGTCAAACTACCCACCATACACTGTCCTCGATCCGGATAACGGACCTGAGTTAGAACCTCAAAGTTGCCAGGGTGGTATTTCAAGGATGGCTCCACGCAGACTGGCGTCCACGCTTCAAAGCCTCCCACCTATCCTACACAAGCAAATTCAAAGTCCAGTGCAAAGCTATAGTAAAGGTTCACGGGGTCTTTCCGTCTAGCCGCGGATACACTGCATCTTCACAGCGATTTCAATTTCACTGAGTCTCGGGTGGAGACAGCGCCGCCATCGTTACGCCATTCGTGCAGGTCGGAACTTACCCGACAAGGAATTTCGCTACCTTAGGACCGTTATAGTTACGGCCGCCGTTTACCGGGGCTTCGATCAAGAGCTTCGCGTTAGCTAACCCCATCAATTAACCTTCCGGCACCGGGCAGGCGTCACACCCTATACGTCCACTTTCGTGTTTGCAGAGTGCTGTGTTTTTAATAAACAGTCGCAGCGGCCTGGTATCTTCGACCGGCATGAGCTTACGGAGCAAGTCCTTCACCCTCACCGGCGCACCTTCTCCCGAAGTTACGGTGCCATTTTGCCTAGTTCCTTCACCCGAGTTCTCTCAAGCGCCTTGGTATTCTCTACCCAACCACCTGTGTCGGTTTGGGGTACGGTTCCTGGTTACCTGAAGCTTAGAAGCTTTTCTTGGAAGCATGGCATCAACCACTTCGTTAACTAAAAGTTAACTCGTCATCAGCTCTCGGCCTTGGAATCCCGGATTTACCTAAGATTCCAGCCTACCACCTTAAACTTGGACAACCAACGCCAAGCTGGCCTAGCCTTCTCCGTCCCTCCATCGCAATAACCAGAAGTACAGGAATATTAACCTGTTTTCCATCGACTACGCTTTTCAGCCTCGCCTTAGGGACCGACTAACCCTGCGTCGATTAACGTTGCGCAGGAAACCTTGGTCTTTCGGCGTGGGTGTTTTTCACACCCATTATCGTTACTCATGTCAGCATTCGCACTTCTGATACCTCCAGCAAGCTTCTCAACTCACCTTCACAGGCTTACAGAACGCTCCTCTACCGCATCACTTACGTGATACCCGTAGCTTCGGTGTATGGTTTGAGCCCCGTTACATCTTCCGCGCAGGCCGACTCGACTAGTGAGCTATTACGCTTTCTTTAAAGGGTGGCTGCTTCTAAGCCAACCTCCTAGCTGTCTAAGCCTTCCCACATCGTTTCCCACTTAACCATAACTTTGGGACCTTAGCTGACGGTCTGGGTTGTTTCCCTTTTCACGACGGACGTTAGCACCCGCCGTGTGTCTCCCATGCTCGGCACTTGTAGGTATTCGGAGTTTGCATCGGTTTGGTAAGTCGGGATGACCCCCTAGCCGAAACAGTGCTCTACCCCCTACAGTGATACATGAGGCGCTACCTAAATAGCTTTCGAGGAGAACCAGCTATCTCCGAGCTTGATTAGCCTTTCACTCCGATCCACAGGTCATCCGCTAACTTTTCAACGGTAGTCGGTTCGGTCCTCCAGTTAGTGTTACCCAACCTTCAACCTGCCCATGGATAGATCGCCCGGTTTCGGGTCTATTCCCAGCGACTAGACGCCCTATTAAGACTCGCTTTCGCTACGCCTCCCCTATTCGGTTAAGCTCGCCACTGAAAATAAGTCGCTGACCCATTATACAAAAGGTACGCAGTCACCCAACAAAGTGGGCTCCCACTGCTTGTACGCATACGGTTTCAGGATCTATTTCACTCCCCTCTCCGGGGTTCTTTTCGCCTTTCCCTCACGGTACTAGTTCACTATCGGTCAGTCAGTAGTATTTAGCCTTGGAGGATGGTCCCCCCATATTCAGACAAAGTTTCTCGTGCTCCGTCCTACTCGATTTCATGACTAAGAGATTTTCGCGTACAGGGCTATCACCCACTATGGCCGCACTTTCCAGAGCGTTCCGCTAATCTCAAAGCCACTTAAGGGCTAGTCCCCGTTCGCTCGCCACTACTAAGGGAATCTCGGTTGATTTCTTTTCCTCAGGGTACTTAGATGTTTCAGTTCCCCTGGTTCGCCTCTTGCACCTATGTATTCAGTACAAGATAACCATCTTATGATGGCTGGGTTCCCCCATTCAGACATCTCCGGATCAAAGTCTGTTTGCCGACTCCCCGAAGCTTTTCGCAGGCTACCACGTCTTTCATCGCCTCTGACTGCCAAGGCATCCACCGTATGCGCTTCTTCACTTGACCATATAACCCCAAGCAATCTGGTTATACTGTGAAGACGACATTCGCCGAAAATTCGAATTTCTCAACTAAGAGAACTCACAAATTTTACCTTAGCCTGATCCGTTACCAGTGAAAGTAACGTTCAGTCTATCTTTCTATCACATACCCAAATTTTTAAAGAACGAACTAGTCAAAGACTAGAAATCAACATTCACCATCACAACGATGGAATGCTCATTTCTAAGCTTTATACAAACAGAAGCAGTAGTGGTGGAGCCAAACGGGATCGAACCGTTGACCTCCTGCGTGCAAGGCAGGCGCTCTCCCAGCTGAGCTATGGCCCCGTATTTCTACAGGCGTTTCCCACACAAAATTGGTGGGTCTGGGCAGATTCGAACTGCCGACCTCACCCTTATCAGGGGTGCGCTCTAACCAACTGAGCTACAGACCCAATTTCGGGCTGCTTCTTTCGTCTTCTTCAATGAATCAAGCAATTCGTGTGGGAACTTATGGAGCAGCTGATGTCGTCGATTAAGGAGGTGATCCAGCCGCAGGTTCCCCTACGGCTACCTTGTTACGACTTCACCCCAGTCATGAATCACACCGTGGTAACCGTCCTCCCGAAGGTTAGACTAGCTACTTCTGGTGCAACCCACTCCCATGGTGTGACGGGCGGTGTGTACAAGGCCCGGGAACGTATTCACCGCGACATTCTGATTCGCGATTACTAGCGATTCCGACTTCACGCAGTCGAGTTGCAGACTGCGATCCGGACTACGATCGGTTTTATGGGATTAGCTCCACCTCGCGGCTTGGCAACCCTCTGTACCGACCATTGTAGCACGTGTGTAGCCCAGGCCGTAAGGGCCATGATGACTTGACGTCATCCCCACCTTCCTCCGGTTTGTCACCGGCAGTCTCCTTAGAGTGCCCACCATAACGTGCTGGTAACTAAGGACAAGGGTTGCGCTCGTTACGGGACTTAACCCAACATCTCACGACACGAGCTGACGACAGCCATGCAGCACCTGTCTCAATGTTCCCGAAGGCACCAATCTATCTCTAGAAAGTTCATTGGATGTCAAGGCCTGGTAAGGTTCTTCGCGTTGCTTCGAATTAAACCACATGCTCCACCGCTTGTGCGGGCCCCCGTCAATTCATTTGAGTTTTAACCTTGCGGCCGTACTCCCCAGGCGGTCAACTTAATGCGTTAGCTGCGCCACTAAAAGCTCAAGGCTTCCAACGGCTAGTTGACATCGTTTACGGCGTGGACTACCAGGGTATCTAATCCTGTTTGCTCCCCACGCTTTCGCACCTCAGTGTCAGTATTAGTCCAGGTGGTCGCCTTCGCCACTGGTGTTCCTTCCTATATCTACGCATTTCACCGCTACACAGGAAATTCCACCACCCTCTACCATACTCTAGTCAGTCAGTTTTGAATGCAGTTCCCAGGTTGAGCCCGGGGATTTCACATCCAACTTAACAAACCACCTACGCGCGCTTTACGCCCAGTAATTCCGATTAACGCTTGCACCCTCTGTATTACCGCGGCTGCTGGCACAGAGTTAGCCGGTGCTTATTCTGTCGGTAACGTCAAAATTGCAGAGTATTAATCTACAACCCTTCCTCCCAACTTAAAGTGCTTTACAATCCGAAGACCTTCTTCACACACGCGGCATGGCTGGATCAGGCTTTCGCCCATTGTCCAATATTCCCCACTGCTGCCTCCCGTAGGAGTCTGGACCGTGTCTCAGTTCCAGTGTGACTGATCATCCTCTCAGACCAGTTACGGATCGTCGCCTTGGTGAGCCATTACCTCACCAACTAGCTAATCCGACCTAGGCTCATCTGATAGCGCAAGGCCCGAAGGTCCCCTGCTTTCTCCCGTAGGACGTATGCGGTATTAGCGTCCGTTTCCGAACGTTATCCCCCACTACCAGGCAGATTCCTAGGCATTACTCACCCGTCCGCCGCTCTCAAGAGAAGCAAGCTTCTCTCTACCGCTCGACTTGCATGTGTTAGGCCTGCCGCCAGCGTTCAATCTGAGCCATGATCAAACTCTTCAGTTCAAACATCTTTGGGTTTTTAAGAAACCCTAAACTTGGCTCAGCAATCGTTGGTTACATCTTTGATTTCTCGCGGAGTAACTTGTGATGCTGATAATCTTGTTGACTATCAGTCTGACTCCACAAGCACCCACACGAATTGCTTGATTCAGTTGTTAAAGAGCGGCTGGTTAAGATCTTTCGTCTCAACCGAGGCGCGCATTATACAGCAGCCTCATTTGCTGTCAAGTAGTTATTTTCAGAAGTTTTCGAAGATTTCTTCAACAACTTCAACCACTTGCGCTTGCGATCTCTCGTAAGCGGGAGGCGAATTCTACAGCGTTACACGCTGCTGTCAACACCTCTTTTTCAACTTCCTTTTGGCTTCGATGAACTGAAGCAACTTGCTGTCGAGAACTGCGTAACTCATTGTTTACCAAGGAGTTTCCGTTTCGACTGCGCCGGAAGTGGGGCGAATTATAGGCTTCCAGAATCTGCCGTCAACCCAATTATTCGGTTTTTCTATCAAAAACCTCGAAAAACCGATGCTTCCACTATATAGATAGCTACGAGTCAGCATTTGAGCAATATATTGCTCATTCATTGACAGTTAAGCATCATAGCGCCACGTATTTATCGATCATGACTTCGGAAGAACTCCCGCAATGACCACCCCTCCTCGCAGCCTGGCATCCGCATTGTTTCCGATCGGCCTGCTATTGATCGCCATGGCGTCCATCCAATCCGGTGCGTCATTGGCCAAAAGCATGTTTCCTATTGTTGGCGCACAAGGCACCACTGCTCTGCGTTTGATTTTCGCCAGTGTGATCATGCTGGTGCTATTACGCCCATGGCGCGCCACGCTGACGGCCAAGTCCTTGCGCACGGTGATCATTTACGGGATGGCGCTGGGCGGCATGAACTTCCTCTTCTATATGTCCCTTCGTACCGTACCGCTGGGGATTGCAGTAGCACTCGAATTCACAGGCCCGCTTGCCGTCGCTATCTATGCCTCGCGCAGAGCTGTCGACTTCCTGTGGATTGCCCTGGCGATCATCGGCCTGCTGCTGTTAATTCCGATGGGCGAGGCCAGTAGCGGTATCGACTGGGTCGGCGCGGCTTACGCACTGGGCGCAGGCGGATGCTGGGCCCTCTATATTTTATTCGGCCAAAAGGCTGGGAACGACAATGGTGTTCAGACCGCTGCACTCGGCGTGATGATTGCGGCCCTGTTCGTCGCACCGATCGGCATCGTGCATGCGGGCGCCGCGCTGCTGACGCCCGCCCTGATCCCTGTCGCCATTGGCGTCGCAATTCTGTCCACCGCCTTGCCCTACACCTTGGAGATGGTCGCACTGACTCGCCTTCCCGCTCGCACATTCGGCACGTTGATGAGTATCGAACCGGCGTTCGGCGCCCTCTCCGGCCTGTTCTTTCTGCATGAGCATTTATCCCTGGCCCAATGGCTGGCCATCACCTGCATTATCCTGGCTAGCGTAGGCGCGACGTTGACGATGCGCAACGAATCCAAACCACTGGTGCCTGCCGACTGATCATCTTTAAAGCCAGCTCTGGTATTTGCCGCTCATTTAGGCCATGTTTAGGCCGTAACCGAATGTCATTCATGGAGAATTTCGACACGGACAGCATGAACGCTTCGCTCGAGAGCGAGTAAAGCGGCTCTGTTCTTTTGCAGGGCGGCTATTAAGGATGGGAATGAAACGAATTTTGATACTGTTGCTGGTTGTGGGCATCGCTGGCTGTGCTGCAACCACAAAAACAGAAGTGAAACGGGGAAAAAAAGGGCTGCATATCAACTGTTCAGGCCTGTCCTCCTCCTGGGACCAGTGCTACACCAGTGCAGCCAACTCATGCGGTGCCAAGGGCTACCGGGTGATAGCCAAATCCGGCGATAACTCCGAAGAGCCTGGGGACTATCCTTTCGGCCTCAACCCAGCTGGCTATACCAGCCGCAGTATGATCGTCATCTGCAAATAGCTGCCCGAGCAGTCTTTCCTGACTGCTCATCTTAAATTCAGGCCAGTTGCGGCACGAAGGCTAAACTCCTGCTCGACCATCGAGCCAATGGAGTTCCCATGCCGCACAACAAGAAAATCGTATTAGTAGTGGGTGCCGGTGACGCGACCGGCGGCGCCATAGCCAAACGCTTTGCCCGCGAAGGCTACATCGCCTGCGTCACCCGTCGCAGCGCCGACAAACTGCAGCCCCTGGTAGACAGCATTCAGTTGGCGGGCGGTGAAGCCCATGGTTTTGCCTGTGATGCACGTAAAGAAGAGGACGTGATCGCACTGGTCGAGCAAATCGAAACCGAGCTGGGACCTATTGAAGCGTTCGTCTTCAACATCGGCGCCAATGTGCCTTGCAGCATTCTGGAAGAAACCGCACGCAAGTACTTCAAGATCTGGGAGATGGCGTGCTTCTCCGGCTTCCTGAACGCACGGGAAGTCGCCAAGCGCATGGTCACGCGTAACCGCGGAACTATCCTGTTCACCGGAGCCACCGCCGGCTTGCGCGGAAGCGCGGGGTTTGCCGCCTTCGCCGGCGCCAAGCATGGGATACGCGCCCTGGCACAAAGCATGGCGCGGGAGTTAGGCCCGATGAACATCCATGTCGCCCATGTGGTGGTGGACGGTGCCATCGATACCGACTTCATTCGCGAGAACTTCCCGCAAAAATACGCCCTCAAGGATCAGGACGCCCTCCTCAACCCTGACCATATTGCCGACAACTACTGGTTCCTGCATCGCCAGCCACGGGACGCCTGGACGTTCGAACTGGACCTGCGCCCCTGGAATGAAACCTGGTGACTCCCTCTATAACAATAAGCAGTGAGTACAGACCATGAGTAAAACCCTGGAGTTCTTCTTTGATCTCGGCAGCCCCGCCACTTACCTGGCCTATACCCAGTTGCCGGCGCTGTGCGCTAAAACCGGCGCACAGGTGGTGTATCAACCGATGCTGTTGGGCGGTGTATTCAAGGCCACGGGCAATGCCTCGCCGATCATGGTGCCCGCCAAGGGGCGCTATATGCTCGATGACCTGGCGCGTTACGCCAAACGCTACAACGTGCCGCTCAGGTTCAACCCGCACTTTCCCATCAATACCTTGGTGCTGATGCGCGCCGTCACCGGCATTCAAATCCACCAGCCTGAGCGCTTCCTCGACTTCATCGACTGCCTGTTCCGCGCACTCTGGGTGGAAGGCCGTCACCTGGGCGACCCAGAGGTCGTGGCCAATGTGCTCACCGAACAGGGGTTCGATCCCGAGCAGGTACTGGCTCTGTCCAATGATGCAGCCGTCAAGGACGCTCTCAAGGACAAAACCGAACAAGCCATTAAGCGCGGCGTGTTCGGCGCTCCCAGTTTCTTTGTAGGAAACCAGCTGTTCTTCGGCCAGGACCGCCTGGACTTTGTGCGTGAAGCCCTCAGCTAGGTGTTGATTGCAGCCGGCAATGCCTTGGCTGCAACCGATCAAATCGCCGCAGTGCGCACCTGCAACCATTCAAGCGCTGCACCATTGAGCAGCGGGCTCAAACGCTCACGCACCTGGGCGTGATACGCGTTGAACCATTCACGCTCATCCGCCGTGAGCAACGACGGCTCCAGGCAGCGGGTATCAATTGGGCACAGGGTCAGGGTTTCGAACTTGAGGAATTCGCCAAACTCGGTCTTGCCCGCTTCACGGTTCAACACCAGGTTCTCAATGCGCACGCCCCAACGGCCAGGGCGATAAGTACCCGGTTCAATTGAAGTAATCATCCCTGGCTGCATCGCCGTTTGTGGCGCCGCAGCAGCCTGATAGGCAATGACCTGCGGACCTTCATGTACGTTGAGGAAATAACCCACGCCGTGGCCTGTGCCGTGACCGTAGTCCACGCCTTCTGCCCATATCGGCGCACGGGCAATGGCATCCAGCAACGGTGAAAGAATGCCCTTGGGGAACTGCGCACGGGACAGAGCAATCACACCCTTGAGCACCCGCGTGCAATCGCGTTTCTGCTCCTCACTCGGTGTACCGATAGGCACCATCCGCGTGATGTCCGTGGTTCCGCCCAGGTATTGGCCGCCCGAGTCGATCAACAGCAAGCCATCACCTTCGATCAGCGCATGCTCTTCTTCGGTGGCGTGGTAATGCGGCATCGCGCCGTTGGCGTTGAAGGCGGCAATGGTGTTGAAACTCAGCGATACATAGCCTGGGCGGCGGGTACGTGCAGCGGTCAGGTGTTCGTCAATCGTCAGTTCGGTAATGCGCTCGCGACCCAGGGCGCTGTCGAGCCAGGCAAAGAATTCGCACAGCGCCGCACCATCCTGCTCCATGGCTTGGCGGATATGTTCCGCATCCGCCAGGCTCTTGCGGGATTTAGCCAGTGTGGTGGGGTTGAGGCCTTCAACCAGCTTGACGCCCGCGTCGAGGTTTTCCAGCAAGCCGGCGGTGACGCGGGCAGGGTCTACTTGCAAGCTTGCGCCCGCCGGTACCGCTCGCAGCGCTTGCGCCACCTCGCTGTAATCACGCAGGGTCACGCCATCCTGCTCAAGCACCGCCCGCAGTTGCGCATCGACCTTGCCCAACGCCACAAACAAAGTGGCCTGTTGCTGATTGATCAAGGCAAAGGACACAAACACCGGATTGAACGACACATCAGCGCCGCGCAGGTTGAATAGCCAGGCGATGTCGTCCAGCGTCGCGATGAAATGCCAATCGGCGCCCTTGTCTTTCAAACTGGCACGCAAGGCGGCCAGTTTCTCGCCACGACTGACGGTGGCTTGGGGCGGCAGATGCTGATAGATCGGCTGGTTCGGCAACGCTGGGCGGTCTTGCCAGACTTCATCGAGCACATCGATATCGGTACGCAGACGCGCGCCACGCTCGGCCAATTTGCCACCCAGGGTACGTGCCGAGGCCACGGCCATGACCGCACCGTCCACCGCCACCACGCCACCCTCAGGGGTTTGCTCGGCCAGCCACTCCAGCGGCCCGGGCTGACCCGGTTGCAGCTTCACCAGCTCGATACCGCTGCCCTTGAGCTCCTTGGTCGCCTGTTCCCAATAACGGCTATCCGCCCAGACCCCGGCGAACTCCGCCGTGACGATCAGAGTGCCCACCGAGCCATGAAAACCGGACAACCACTGGCGCCCTTGCCAGTAACCCGGCAAATATTCGGACAAATGCGGGTCCGCCGATGGCACCAGCAAGGCATGAATGCCTTCGCGGCGCATCAGTTCACGGGTGTGCGCCAGGCGCTGGGGAACCGCTCCATTGGTCAAAGGCTGCGTACTCATTGTGTCTCCTGCTAACCACTAATAATTGTTATGTACTGCGATGATAAATCAGACTGCCCAAAACGCTGGCGCACTCGCCAATGCGGCCTTGATCAACTGCGCGGCCTGGTCGATATCCTGTTCGGTGGTAAACCTGCCCAGGCTCAAGCGAATAGTGCGAGCGGCACTGCGAGCGTCATGCCCCAAGGCCAGAAGCACATGGGACGGCGCATTGCTGGCCGAATTGCACGCCGAAGTCGCGGAAAAGGCAATGCCTGCACTCAATGCGGCTGAATTGAATTCGCCTTCGCTGAAGGTAAGGCTCAATGTGTGTGGAATACGCTGGGTTGAGCTGCCATTAAGACGCAAGCCGGCAACCGACGCCAATTGATCCAGCAAGCGCTGGCGCAGCGCGACAATCGTGGCCTTCTCATCCTCGAAAGACGCCGCCGCCAGAGCAAACGCCGCGCCCATGCCGGCAATCTGATGAGTCGCCAGGGTGCCGGAGCGCAAACCGCCTTCGTGGCCCCCCCCGTGAATCTGCGCCAATACCTTCTGCTGCGCCCGAGGCCCGACATATAACGCGCCGATACCCTTGGGCCCATACAGCTTGTGAGCAGAGAACGACATCAAGTCCACCGGCCACCGGGCCAGGTCGATAGCCACTTTGCCTGCCCCTTGCGCCGCGTCCACATGGAACAACGCGCCGTGCTCACGTACCCGCGCGCCAATGGCCGGGATATCGTTGAGGGTGCCCAGTTCGTTGTTGACCAGCATCAGCGAGACAAGAAAGGTATCCTCGCGCAAGGCTTCGCTGACCGCTTCGACGCTGATCAAGCCGTCTGCATCCGGTACCAGGTAAGTCACTGCCACTCCGGCTTCCTGCAATTGCCGCGCGGTGTCCAGCGTGGCCTTGTGTTCGATCTGGCTGGTGATGATATGCCCACCCGCCACACCACGGGCCTGGGCCACGCCCTTGAGCGCAAGGTTGTTGGATTCCGTGGCACCGGAGGTCCAGACTATCTGCTCGGGCTCGGCCACCACCAACTCGGCTACCTGGCGACGCGCCTGTTCAACCTTCTGCCGGGCCGCTTGGCCGAATGCATGGGAACTGGACGCAGGGTTGCCGAAGTGGGC
The DNA here is from genome assembly GCF_034348165.1 of Pseudomonas sp. CCI1.1. Lineage (NCBI taxonomy): Bacteria > Pseudomonadati > Pseudomonadota > Gammaproteobacteria > Pseudomonadales > Pseudomonadaceae > Pseudomonas > Pseudomonas sp. CCI1.1. The sequence continues at coordinate 182,256 of NZ_CP133780.1, read as the reverse complement.
GTTGAAACCCAGACACTCGACCATCACCTGGATAACTCGCTCATCCACCGGCGTGGTGGCGGCGTAGTCGAAATACAGCGGACGTTTATTCATGAGGTTAAAACTCGCAGAGCGTATTCCCAAGAACAGCGTCTCGGGGGGCATCGACCAGAACAGAGGTCGTCAGGTTTAACCGATCGAATGCCATTAAAGAAGGTAACTTTATTTAAATGTGCGTAGGAACGCTCCTGGAATTGAGCTTAACAGGCTGAAGTAGCCCCATGGCAAACAAAAAGCCCGAGGTTCCTTGTGGGAAACCTCGGGCTTTTTGCTGCATGAAGCGCGCTCAACTGGGCCGACCATGCAAAACCACGCTGCGCTCGGCGTTCATTTCACCCTGGTGATCAAAGCCGAAGGGCTTTGGCTGGCCAAGCAACGCGGCGCGTTGGCGTTGATAGTCGTCAAACGACAAGCCGCGACGGCCCAGGGCCTCCAAAGCCAACTGCTTGGTTTCCTCGGCCGTATAAGGGCGCATTTCCGGGGATGGCTGGGTCGCACACCCCGCAAGGACAGAGGTGACAAGTAAAAGGGAAACAGCGAGGAAACGGTTCATGGCGATGGCCCTGCGAAGATGGTTTCGAGTCAATGAACACAGGCTACTCCCGCCCCTTCTCGCTGAAAAATCATCGTCCGTGATAGTCGCTATCACGCGTATCGGCGTCCACAGGGGGAACGCCTTTATATTCATTTAAGTTCTATAAATATAGAAACACCTTCATTTACGAATTAAGACGATACCTCTATAAAGACCTTGCGCGCAGCCCACTGTCCACCCGGCAACAGCCCTTCAACAAAGCTTGAATTCCCATGAGAGGTCACCATGCAGCTGTTCACCCTGCCGCCCTCGCCTGCCCTCGCGACCTCGATCCGCGCCACAGCCCAGGTCTTCGAAGACCCAAAGTCCCAGGCCCTGCTCGACCATATCCAGCAAGTGGCCCCCAGCGAGGCCAGCGTGCTGATCATCGGCGAAACCGGCACCGGCAAAGAGCTTGTTGCGCGGCATATCCACCACCTCAGTACGCGGCGAAATCGGCCCTTCGTGGCAGTGAACTGCGGGGCTTTTTCGCAAGCACTAGTGGAAGCCGAGTTGTTCGGCCATGAGAAAGGCGCCTTTACCGGTGCCCTCAGCGCCAAGGCCGGCTGGTTCGAAGAGGCTGACGGCGGCACCTTGTTTCTGGATGAGATCGGCGATTTGCCGATGGCCATCCAGGTCAAACTGCTGCGGGTGCTACAGGAGCGTGAGGTGGTGCGCCTGGGTTCGCGCAAAAGCATTGCAATCGATGTGCGAGTCCTGGCCGCCACCAATGTACAACTGGAACAGGCCATCAACGCCGGGCATTTCCGTGAAGACCTCTACTACCGCCTCAATGTAGTCAGCCTGGAACTGAGCCCGCTGCGCGAACGTACCGGCGATATCCTGCCGCTGACCCGGCACTTCATCCAAACCTACAGCCAGCGCCTGGGCTACGGTCCGATCAGCGTGAGCCACGAGGCCGAGCACAAGCTCAAGCGCTACAGCTGGCCGGGTAATATCCGTGAGCTGGAAAACGTGATTCATCACACCCTGCTGGTCTGCCGCAACGCTGTGATCGAACCCGACGACCTGCGCCTGTCGAACCTGCGCATCGAACGCCAGAACGACAGCGACACCGATACCTGTGCAGAAGCCCTGCTGGCGCGGGCGTTTCAAAGGCTCTTCGAGGAACAGTCCGGCGCCCTGCATGAAAAGGTCGAGGACGCCTTATTGCGCGCTGCTTATCACTTCAGCCACTACAACCAAGTACACACCGCCACCTTGCTGGGACTGAGCCGCAACATCGCTCGCGCTCGCCTGATCAAGATCGGCGAACTGGCGGTCAACAAGCGCAGGCCCGGGAAAAATGCGCAAGGCGAACGGATGCTGCACCTATCCATTTAGTCGGCAGTGCAAGGCATCGTCCTGACTGCGCTCAAAACTGCGCAGTACCTGGAATGCGCCAAAGGTCACGGCCGTGGCCCGGTGGGCGCGGATCAGCGTCCAGAAATCTTCGCCGCCCTGCTCAAAACATTTGAAGGCCGCCTCACCCTCTTCCCGCGATTGCCATTGCAAGTAATTGAGCACCCTGCGTCCGTCATCGCTGACCTGTACGCTGGCACTCAAGAAGCCGCCATGGCGCACGGCCAGACGCTCGCTCTGGGTGGTCAAGGCGGCCACCAGGGCGGATTGCTGACGGGGTTCGATGTGAAATTCGATCAGCTGAGTGAAGCTGCGACTCTTCTCTGATACCTGCATGAAAACCCCCTCTCTCTGTAGGAAGAATCTTGCGATTCGATGCCACGCAGGGTAAAACCTCTAGTTAAGTCGAGGTCAAGCACTGTTTGGGAGCCTTACATGCTCAGCAACGAACTCAGCGTCGGTCAGTTGGCCGCTCGCAGCGGCGTGGCGGTCACCGCGCTGCACTTCTACGAATCCAAAGGGCTGATCAAGAGCAATCGCAATGCCGGCAATCAACGACGATATCCACGGGATGTACTGCGCCGGGTGGTGCTGATCAAAATCGCCCAACGTCTGGGCATTCCGCTGGCGACCATTGGCGAGGCCTTGCGGGCCCTGCCCGATGGGCGCACACCGAACGCTCACGACTGGGAACGGCTGTCGGCGTTGTGGCGTGAAGATCTGGATGAGCGCATCAACAAACTGATGCTGCTGCGCGACAAGCTCAATGGTTGCATCGGGTGCGGGTGCCTGTCGATGGAGGCGTGCCCGCTGCGCAATCACGATGACCAGCTGGGTGAGCGTGGCCCTGGTGCGCAGTTGCTGGAGCCCACGCCTGATGCTGATCGGTAAAGCCAGTTGCGCAATGCAACGTGACCTATAGTGAAAAGGCTGTAACCCCATAACCACAATCAAAGGAGAACGTTATGAGCGTTAAACCTATTCCCGAGGGTTATCACGGCATTACCCCCTATCTGGGCATCAACGAGGCCGCAAAGGCGATCGAGTTCTACAAGAAGGCCTTTGGCGCCTCAGTGTTCATGCGCCTGGACATGCCCGACGGCAGGGTCGGCCATGCGGAGCTGCGTATTGGCGAAGCGGTGATCATGCTGGGCACGCCCTGCGATGAAACGGCCCTGCGCAATCCGGACGCGCATCCCAGTGTCGGTTTGCACCTGTATGTGAATGATGTGGACGCACAATTCAAACAAGCGGTTGATGCCGGCGCCAGCGCAGTGTCCGAGCCGCAGGATCAGTTCTATGGGGATCGCTCGGCGAGTGTGACGGATCCGTTCGGGCACCTGTGGTTCCTGGCCACCCATAAGGAGGACCTGACCGAGGAGCAAATCCGCCAGCGTGCCATGGAGATGTTCAAGCAACATTAACCCTGTGGGCGTGAGCTTGCTCGCGCCTGCAACACGCCACGCCTTGCCCCAGGTTCCAACCGGCCTGCTCCGGCAAAGTAAAGGCCTGCGTGGCGTTGGAACACTTCAAGGGTTTGTCGATCTGACACCCCGGTAGGCATTGCGCCCCAGCCATATCGTCATGACCAACAAGGCGGTCAATGGCAGTCCATGGAACAACACGATCACCTGGGCCGGCGTCCACGTCACATAGAACGGCCCGACCACCAGCATGCCCACGCCAAAACCGGCCATCTGGATCAGGGTCAAGAGGCTGAACAGCGGCAAGCGCAAGCTATCGGGCTCGCTTTGCGCACGGGAGATCAACGCCACCTCGGACAATCCATCGCCCAGCCCCGCCCACACCACCAGCAACAGCGCCAGCCACAGTTCGGTCTGCTGGAATGTCAGGATAAAGCCGCTGGACATCAACGCCACACCGAGCATGAACAAGCGCTCCATGCCTTGGGTGCCACGACCTTTCAACACTGCACTGGCGATGCGCGCGCCAACAAACTTGCCACAGGCCCACACGGCCAGCAGATAGCCCATGACCGTTTTGGCCGTGTCCGGTGAAATGTACTGCGACAGCACTGGCCAACCGACGTTATGGGCCGCGCTGCCGAGGGTGTCTAACATGCTGATCAGCAACATCGCAGCCAGCACCGGCGCACCGCGCAACCCCTTGGTCAGCTCATGCCATTCGGCGGCGAGTCCGCGATGCGCGGCAACAGCAACGCTAAACAACGCGCGCAAGGGCAAGACCAGGCAAGCGGCAATCACATAGGTGCCGATGTTGACCGCAAACACCGCTTCAAATCCGCCCGTGGCGATCAGCAAGCCGGAGAGCAAACTGCCGAAGACCGCGCCGGTGGCGGCCGCCGAGGTGATCCATGCGTTGGTATTCACCCGCTGCTCAAGCGCGACCCAAGTGGGCAACTGACTGTTGAGGCCAATGGCAAACAGCGAATTGCACAGGCCGATACCGAAGGCGATAAAGGGAAGAAGGGTAAGTTGATGGGCCGGTAACAACACCAGCAGCGGCATCAGCAACAGCGCCCGGGCCAGGTCCAACCCCGCCAACGTCCCACGCCCGGCAAACCGCCGGAAAAACGGAATGCCAAACAGGCTCGCGACAATCCCGCCGGTGACCCGGCACGCCAGGAAGATGCTGACAAACACCACGCTCTGGCTGAGCCAGTACACATAAGTGGACAACGCCACCATGTTAAGGAATGCGCCAAAATCCGACACACCGCGGGCAAAGATGATCAGGCGAGCGTTGCGGGTCGACAGATTCAGTTGTTGATCGTGACTCATGCAGGCTGTGCCCCCTCGACACTGCGCAGGCTTACCAAGAGCACATCGCGCCAGGCCGGTTCCGTCTCTACCCGCGGTCGCACCTCCCCGGCCCGATGGTAGAACCCACGGTCGTTGATCACGATAGTCTCCAGAAATTTCTCCATCGGCAGTTTCAGTAGCCGGCTGTGCTCCGTTTCGTCGGCAAACACCTCCGACACCACCGGCACCGTGTTGCATTCGCCAATAAAGTGCATGAACACCCAATCCAGGCCGTCCTGGTGAATCCCCGATGTGGTCGGGCTGCTCGATGACACGTCCGCCCGCACCCGGAACTGATGGATATCGATCGTATAGGTCTGTTCGCCCAGGTGCGGGGCAATCACCGCGAGGTCCGTCGCCAGCAGCTTGTGCATGAGGGGATGCTCGATAAAGCCCTCCTCGCTATAGCTCAGGTGATTCACGCCCTGGCGATAGTTCACCGCGTAGGTGACCGGCGATTTGAACGCCGTATTCCTGTCGATCTGCAATTGCCGTGACGGTAACAGACGATAGCGCAAGATGCGCCGTTCGCGGTGGGTGTAAGTCCTGAACGCCTCGTCGCGCACCAGGTTATCCCAATACGCGCGAAAGCTTTGTTCCTCACCGGGTTCAACGTTGACCAGTTCGCGAAAGTCCGGGCGATGACAGAAGTGATGTTCGCGCAAAAGCGCCGAGATCTGAGGGATGTCCATATCGCTATCCTGCAACCGGTGGATCGATGAGGATGCGCAGATGTTGCTGCAACGCATCGTGCAAGGCATGGGCGTCGGCGGCATTGCCAACCTGGGCCCAGCATTTGAGCAAATAATGCTCCTCGATATCCGCGTCAATGTAGTGGCCGGGGTCCTGCGGGGCGTATTCCAGCACCGAGCGGTGTTGGTCGAGGAACTGCAGGCCGTCAATGCCCCTGAAAAGGCCACTGTGCTGCGGATAAATCGCCAGCATCGCGTAGTGTTGCCCCGCATCGGCAACCTTATGTGCGCCAGCCTCCAACTGTGCATTGATGCCCTTCTCGCCCAACAACAATCCCATGTACAGCTGATAAGGATCGATACCGGCCAGGTCGCGGAACGCCGAGTTCACATACAGTCCGCCCAGACGCGGGTTGATCTCGATGGCCACCGGCCCTGCGTCCGTCATGCGAAACTCGAAATGCACCACAGCGTTGGTCAGGCCCACCGCGTGCAGGCAGTCCACCGCGTACTGGCGGATCTGCTCGCACTGGGCCTGGCTGAACGACGTCGGCGGGGAAATCAGCAGGTTCTCCAGGACCGTGCCGCTGCGCTCGGTCAGCAGCAGTTTTTCATTGATCAGCAGCGGATGGACACGCTCGCCGACAATCACACATTCCACACTGCCTTCGATGCCTGGAATATAACCTTCCAGCAGAATGCTGTGGCCTGGCAAGTATTCACGCCGCAGCCCATCCTCAAGCGGCAGGGCGTGCGCACAGCCGTAGAAGTCCGCATAAGCGGCGGCGCCATGATCACTTACGAAATGCCAATAGTGGCTGCGTAGCTCCTCCCAGCTCGAGCATTTTTTGATAAACGCCGAAGCCCCGCCAAAGGGCGGTTTGGCGATCAGTGGATAACCCACGCGCTCGGCGCCTTGCTGGAGTTCCTGTTCGTTGTTGCACAGCACGAACGGTACCGAACGCAATTGATGCTGTTTCAACACGCGGCGCATCAAGAACTTGTTATTGCACGCGGCAATCGCCTCCGGGTGGCTGTAGACCAAGCCCAACCGCTGACACGCCTGCGCGACGATACAGCCCACCTCCCCTTGTGCGGACGGGTGCCCGGCCTGGCAGAAAATCCCACGCACCTGATAACGCCCGTCCAACTGTCCGACCAACTCCAAGACAGACTGCTCACTGAGCGTTTCGAGCAGGAACACTTCGTCACTGTCGTCCCTGAGACGTTGCAGGTGCTTGCGCCCCGCCACGGCGGCCGTCAAACACGCCAAACCGTGGGCGCGGGCCACCGTGAAATGCGGTTCCCGGTAGCGGTAGCGAGCGCAAGCACTGTCATCTACATCAATAAACAGAATCGCATCCTGTTTCATACCGCATCCTGCCAACTGCACCATTGGCCCTCCCAGTTGCGAAAACGGTAAGTCCGCTGCCCATCGCGGACTTCAAAATGCGGTAAGTCTTCAGGCTTTTCAAAGTCCAACAATGGCACGGTGAACTTGCCTTGTGCATGCGGCAGTACATACTCGGGCAGGGCAATATTCGATACACGGCGTTTGAGCCGATCCATGATGGCGATGGCTTGGCTGATCGACGCCTTATATTCTGAAGCACCGGGTGAAAACGGCATGAAGTGATATAAGTAATATGGCTTTACGCCCAAACGATAAAGATCAATGAATAATTTATGCAACGTCGCTTCATCATCATTCACGCCACGCAACAGCGGCATGTTAGAGAATACAATCGGGACCACACCCTGAATCCGTTTAACCGCGACGGCAAAATCAGCACTGAGCTCAAGCGGTTGGCAGACATGCACACCAAATGCATTGACCTTGTACTTCTCCAGCATCGCCACCAACTCATCGGTCACGCGAAACGGGTTGAAACTCAAGGCCCGCGAATGAATGCGTATCAGCAGATCATCACGAATGCCGCGCAATGCGGCCAGCATCTCCTCAAGCTTGCGGTCGGCCAGCATCAGTGGGTCACCGCCGCTGAGAATCACCTCTTCAATCGCTGGATTACCGCGGATGTACTCCACCGAATCCTTGAACGAGTCAGTGTTGGCGTTAGCTTTGTCGGTGCCCACCTGCAGCGTGCGCAGCGCCTCGAAACAGAACTGGCAATAGGCATTGCACGTGTTGGTGGTGCGCAGGATCACGCGGTTGTCGTACTTGTGCTGGCAGATGGGCGTCTTCATCTCATGATTGAGTTCCCAGTTTTCGGAACTGCCGTCGTAGTCGCCCTGCACCTGTTCGCTCCAATACGGTACTACCTGGCGCCACAGGGGGTGGTCCATCACCTCTGCGCTGGTGAGTGAACGCTTGATTAAATCAATGTAATAAGGCGTGATCTGCATCTTGCGATCTTGCAAGTTGTGCTCGATATGCGCCGTTGTGGCCTCGTCCCATCCACCGCAGGCATTGCGCAGTGCAGGTTCATCGCGGATGGCATTCTTCTGCTGCCAACGCCAGTCTTGCCATTGAACTGAACGATGCATGGCTTGATCAAAAATCGACATGAGTTTGAACTCTCTGTTAAGGCATAGGGACGCGTACTTTTCCAGCACAGGAAAAGTATGATTCGCAGCAATGACAATCGACGGGCAGGCGACAGACCACAATCAAGTAACTAACTTGATCACCGGCACCAGAGAGATATAACGGTTCACCACGTGATGGCGCGAATAAACGACTAGCACGGTCATGCGATTAACTTCCTTTTTATACTATTGCGACTTCCAAGTCCGCACTCACTAAAGCCGATGCCCGCCAATGTGTCAATACAATAACCTTGTCATTCCTCTGGAATTAACCTGCACCCGCGCCAACACCCCGTAATGACAAGGGGCGCTTTCGTTCAAGCCCAGCTATTTGAAAAACAAATAATACTGAAAGCAACACGCTCAGTGAGTATAGAGAGCGTTACTTCTACTTATATAACTACGTAGCCGCACTTCAGCTGAGCCAGGGGTTGGCCGCGAGGAAGTGGCGCTCAGATGCGTGGCTGCTGACGACATCACACAGCGGCATGATCACGTCCTTGGAGGTCTGCCCCGGCCTAACGCAAGCCGCTGAACGCCTGCGGGCTGGCGTACTGCGTGTTCGATCAGCGCATAAATGCGGCCTGAATGTGAACCTGAAACATTTTCTTTCATATCCACCTTAGGGATTTCTCATGCTCATCCGTCTTAACTTAGATACAGCCTGTCGCGTCAGCAAAAGCTACGACTGGCCTTTTCCGGGCCTCTATTGCCCCCTCCGATCAAGACCCTCATTCATATGTCGAAGAAGTCACGCTCCAAACTCTGGTTTCTCGTCCATAGCTGGCTGGCGTTGCCCATCTGGTTCTTTGTACTGATCGTCTGCGTCACCGGCACCCTGGCCGTGGTGAGCCAGGAAATCGTGTGGCTGGCCAACCCGGATATCCGCGCCAGCAAGCCGTCGGATGACGCTCAGCCGCTGAGCTTTGACCAGGTGATCGCGGCCATCAAGCACGATGAGCCCAAGGCCATCGTCCAGTCCATCATCCGCCCGGATGAATCGCACTTCGCGCTAAGCGTCGGCCTCAGCTACCCGGACGGGCGCTCCGTGGAGGTGTATGCCAATCCCTACACCGGCGCGATCCAGGGCATCAGCCCCTCGTTCAACTTCCAGCAATTCACCCGCGCCCTGCATGGTTGGTGGCTGGTGCCGTTCACCAATGGGTACAGCTGGGGCTGGTACCTGGTGTCTGCGTTGGGCTTGCCGCTGCTGGCTTCACTGGTCACCGGGCTGGTGGTGTACAAGCGCTTCTGGAAAGGCTTCCTGCGCCCTACCCTGCGCATCCGCCACGGTGCGCGGATCTTCTGGGGCGACTTTCACCGCCTGAGTGGCATCTGGTCGATCTGGTTTATCGCGGTCATTTCTATCACCGGCACCTGGTTCCTGATCGAGGCTGTCCTGGGCGACAACCAGATATCCATTTCCAGTGAACCCATCGTGCCAGTGATCGCACGGGATAAGGTGCCGCTGTCGGCGCCGGGCGTGCCGGCACCGATGATCCCTATCGACAAGGCGATCGACATCGCCGCCGAGCGGATCCCCGGCCTGGACGCCAGCTTTGTGTTCATGCCAAGCAACGCCTACAGCCACCTGCAGATCGGCGGGCGTGGCTGGTACCCGTTGATGTTCCAGACCGCACAGCTGAACCCCTATGACGGTGAAATCGCGGTCTCGAACCTGTTGTCCGACCGTACCCCGCTGGAATTCGTCACCGAGTCGATGCGCCCACTGCACACCGGGGACTTTGGCGGTTTGTGGATCAAGCTGATCTGGGCATTCTTCGGCCTGGTGCTGAGCATGATGGTATTGAGCGGCTTGCTGATCTGGACCAAGCGCACCGCTCTGGCCACCCTCAACGCCCTCAAGCGCGAGGCCAAGACACAACGTCAGCACGCGCCCATCCCGACCATGCACGCCGACACCTCGGAGGCCCAGCGATGAGCAAGGTTGCAACCGTACCGCCGTCCCCGCTGCGCGCCTTTTGGCTGAAATGGCGTTTCCATGTCAACATCCTGCTGTTGCTGGTGCCGCTGGGGTTCATGCCCAAATACTTTGCCGACGCCGCGTTGTTTCGCGGGGATACCGGCATCGGCGAGCGCGTGGCCGGGCAGGTGCAAGTCGGTCCCTGGAGCCTGACGCTGGCTGAGTTTCGCAACGAAGGCCCGAGCCCGAACCCGGCTGGCCCGATGAAGTTCTTCAACGCTGCCCTGTGCGATACCTGTGCCGAGCAGGTCAAGGCCACTTACCTGCGTATCGGCAAACCCCGCAGCCTGCGCGCCGCCGGAGTGATCTTCTTCGGCACGCCGTACCGCATGGGCGCCGCCCTGCCGATCCCAGAACGCACCCCGGCGGATGCCGAAATATGGGTGACCATGGAAGGGTGGGACGGCAGCATGCACCAGGGTTCCATCCCGCTGAGCCAGGCCTCGCCTGCCACCATTGCCTGGCTGAACAAGCAAGGAGTCAAACCATGACGTTCAAGCGCCTCACCCGCGCCGCGCTGTTGCTGTGCGCCGGCCTGAGCACCACCGCCTTCGCCCACAACCCGATGTGCGAATGCAAAGAAATCCCCGGCGAGCAGATACAGTGCAAAGGCGGTTTTTCCGACGGCAGTGGCGCCCCCGGCGTAACCCTGGATGTGATCGGCTACGACGAAACCATCCTGGTGCCGGGCAAGCTTGGCGAGGATTCGACCCTGACCTTCAAGAAGCCCGCCGCCGAATTCTACGTGCTGTTCGATGCCGGCCCCGGCCACGTGGTGGAAATCGACCAAGCGGATATCCCGTCGCAATGAGTACCACACAGGTTGTACGCCCCGCGGGCGCGGGCCACGAAACCCTTTATGTGTTGCTGTTGTGCCTGATCATCCTCGCGGTGGCGGGCACGGTCGTGGCGCTGCACGGGGAAACCCAGGAAGTCGCGGCAGTGCCCAGCCACCAGCTGGACGCCCGCCGCGACCTGAGCGCCGCCGAGCAAGGCATCTACGCCGACCTGCGGGTGACCCTGGATGAAATCCACCTGTTGCAGCAGGAACACAGCGCCCTGCCGACGCCTGAGCAACTGGCCGAAGAAGGCTTCGCGCCCTTTGCCCAGGATGCCAGTTCGGTCAGCCGTGGCGGCCATCGCTGGCAGCTGCTGGCACCCGCCGCCTACCTGGGCTTGAGCCAGGCGCCGGCCACCAGCGGTTCGCTGCTGATGCGCGTGCAAGGCAGTGAGCCGGATATCTGGCTCAACCGCAGCGCCAACCTTGCCGCCCCTTCCGACCTCACTGACCAGGCGCTGATCGCGGCCGGCTGGCAGCAGGTGGTCGCGCAATTCGATGCTGGCGTCACCCGCCAGCACCGTCACTGAACGAGAAGACCGATTGCCCATGTCCATGTCATCGCCCCTGTTGCGCCTTTTACTGGTTGGCCTGTTCAGCCTGATGCTCACCCCCCTTGCCAATGCCGAGGCGGCCAAGCGCCTGCGTATCGGCATTACCTTGCACCCCTATTACAGCTACGTGGCCAATATCGTGGGCGACAAGGCCGAGGTGGTGCCGCTGATTCCCGCCGGTTTCAACCCGCACGCCTACGAGCCGCGCGCCGAAGACATCAAGCGCATCGGCACCCTGGATGTGATCGTGCTCAACGGCGTCGGCCATGACGACTTCGCCGACCGTATGATCGCCACCAGCGAGCGCCCGGACATCCCGGTGATCGAAGCCAATGCCAACGTGCCGCTGCTCGCCGCTACAGGTAACGCGGCACGCGGTGCGGGCAAGGTGGTCAACCCGCACACCTTCCTGTCGATCAGCGCGTCGATTGCCCAGGTCAATAACATTGCCCGTGAGTTGGGCAAGCTCGACCCGGACAACGCTAAAACCTACACCCAGAACGCTCGCGCCTACGGCAAGCGCTTGCGCCAGATGCGCGCCGACGCCCTGGCCAAGCTGACCAGCGCGCCCAACCCCGACCTGCGTGTCGCCACCGTACACGCGGCCTACGACTACCTGTTGCGCGAGTTTGGCCTGGAAGTCACCGCCGTGGTCGAGCCGGCCCACGGTATCGAGCCAAGCCCCAGCCAGCTGAAAAAGACCATCGATGAACTGCGTGCTCTGGATGTGAAAGTGATCTTCTCGGAGATGGATTTCCCGTCCACCTACGTCGATACCATCCAGCGTGAATCCGGGGTCAAGCTGTACCCGCTGTCGCATATTTCCTACGGCGAATACAGCGCAGAGAAGTACGAAGTGGAGATGACCGGCAACCTCAACACCGTGGTACGGGCGATTCAGGAGTCGGGAGCATGACCGCCGCGCAGCACCTGAACGCCGTCAACGTCGGCCCCACCCTGAACTTCGACCAGGTCTCGCTGACCCTGGGGCGCACCGCAATCCTCGATGGCGTGAGTTTCCAGGTACAACCGGGCAGCATCCACGCACTGGTAGGTCCCAACGGCGGCGGTAAAAGCTCGCTGATCAAGACCCTGCTGGGGCAGACGCCGCACCAGGGGCGTTTGAGCCTGGAATGGCCAACCACACCCGGCACCATCGGTTACGTGCCCCAGGCGCTGGAATTTGACCGCGGCTTGCCGATGACCGTGGACGATTTCATGGCTGCCATGTGCCAGCGTCGTCCGGCGTTTCTGGGCCTTTCCAGGCATTACGCAGCGGCGATTGGCGATGCCCTTGAGCGCGTTGGCATGCAAGACAAGCGCAAGCGCCGCATGGGCGCGTTGTCCGGCGGTGAGCGCCAGCGCGTACTGCTGGCCCAGGGGCTGATTCCTGCGCCGCAGTTGCTGGTGCTGGATGAGCCGATGTCGGCCCTCGACGAGGCGGGTATCCAGGTGTTCGAACGGCTGTTGAACGACTGGCGCCTGGCCGGGATTACCGTGCTGTGGATCGAGCACGACCTAGAGGCCGTGGGCCGCCTGGCCGACCGCGTCACCGGTCTTAACCGCCGCGTGCTGTTCGACGCCACACCGAAAGAGGCGCTGACCCCGGACCGCCTGCTCACTCTGTTCTCCACTCACCCTCGGAGCCCGGCGCCATGAGTTATGAAGCCTTTCGCTTGATGGTCCAGGGCTGGGCCTCTGCCGGTTACCTGCCCGAAGCCCTGGCCTACGGGTTTGTGGTCAACGCCCTGCTCGCCGGCTTGTTGATCGGCCCGGTACTCGGCGGCCTGGGTACGCTGGTGGTGGTCAAGCGCTTTGCGTTTTTCTCCGAAGCGGTCGGCCATGCCGCGCTGACCGGCGTGGCCGTGGGCATTCTGCTGGGCGAACCCTATACCGGGCCTTATGGCAGCCTGTTTGGCTACTGCCTGCTGTTCGGCATCCTGCTCAATTACCTGCGTAACCGCACCGGCCTGGCGCCCGATACCTTGATCGGCGTGTTCCTGTCGGTGTCCCTGGCACTGGGGGCAAGCCTGCTGCTGATCCTGGCCGGCAAGATCAACGTGCACATTCTCGAGAACGTGCTGTTTGGCTCGGTGCTGACGGTCAACGGCAACGACCTGCTGGTACTGGCCATTGTCGGCTCGCTGGTGATGGCCCTGGCATTGCCGCTGTACAACCGCATCATGCTGGCCAGTTTCAACCCGCAATTGGCAGCAGTGCGCGGGGTGGCGGTGAAAAGCCTGGACTACCTGTTCGTGATCCTGGTGACCCTGATCACCGTGGCCGCGGTCAAGGTCATCGGCGCAATCCTGGTCGGTGCCTTGCTGGTGATTCCTGCCGCTGCGGCGCGCCTGTTGAGCCAGTCACTCAAAGGGTTTTTCTGGATCTCGGTGCTGATCGCCACCGTCAGCACCCTGTGCGGCATCCTGCTGCCGATCATCTTCGACCTGCCCATCCCATCCGGCGCCGCCATCATTCTGGTTGCCGGTATCGCCTTCGCCTTCGCGGCCATCGCCCGTGGCGTTGTGCCCAGCCTCAAAGGGAATCTTGGATAATGCGCCCTGTCTTTCGCCCACTGGCCCTGGCCATCGCTTGCTTGATGAGTACGTCGGCACTGGCCGTCGACGGTTTCGACGCCAAGGACTTCAAAGTCAACCAGGGCCTCGGTCACGCAGCCCTGACCAAGACCAAGCCGCCGGTCAAGGTGCTGGCGTCGCTGCCGATTACCTACGGCTTGGCCGAGGCGCTGCTCACAGGCACCAACGTAGCGCTTGAACGCGCCGCACCGGCCAATCTGCCGGGTTCGCGGCAGGTGTCCTACTTCACCGGCCGCGGTGCTGCGGCATTGAACAAGTTGGCGCTGGACGCCGACGCGGCCATCGGCCTGCGCTCGCTGTGGGCCGATGACCCGCTGTACCCCGTGGCGCGGCGCAGCAATATCCGCATCGTCGAAGTCGATGCCGCACGCCCGGTGGACGGCGGCTTGCCGGGTATCGCAGTACAACCGGGGGTCACCGATGGCTTGAACAGCCAACCCTGGCAATCGAGCAACAATATGGGGCGCATGGCCGACGTGATGGCCGCCGACCTGAGCCGCCTGGCGCCGGCTGCCAAACCCAGGATCGACGCTAACCTGGCCGCGCTCAAACAGCGTTTACTCAAGCTCACCGCCGACAGCGAGGCGCGATTGGCCAAGGCCGACAACCTGAGTGTGCTCAGCTTGAGCGATCACTTCGCGTACCTGGTCAGCAGCCTGAACCTGGAAGTGCTCAGCACCGATGCACGGCCCGACGCCGAGTGGACGCCCGAGGCGCTGCAAAAACTCAGCAGCGCGTTGAAGGACAACGCTGTGGCGGTGGTGCTGCATCACCGTCAACCCAGCGATGCAGTCAAAACCGCCGTCACTGCCGGCGGCTCCAGACTGTTGGTGTTGAATGTGGACGGCGCCGACCCGGTGACGGAGTTGGAAACCAATGTAGACCAAGTGATCAAGGCACTTACACCCTAGGCAAGCCACCGATCCGTCAGAGATAAACTCGGTTCAATGTGGGAGCTGGCTTGCCTGCGATGCGGACGCCTCGGTTTATCAGGCGCACCGAGTCGATGCCATCGCAGGCAAGCCAGCTCCCACATGGGCTCGCGGTGCACCAGCCGCTACACCACATCCACACCCACATGAATCGCATCATGCCGCCAGAACTCCAGGTCGCAGTCGATCAGGCGTTGATGCTGGTCGTAATTGACCCGGGCGATGCGCAAGCCCGGGCTGCCTGCCGAGACGCGTAGCGCAGCGGCCGCTTCCACCGGTAGCGAGGTGGGCACAATCTCGAAACGCACCCGCCCGTAGTGCAAGTCATATTTGCTGGCATACAGCTCAGTCATCGACTGATTCAAATCACACGCCAGGATCCCCGGAAAATACTGCGGGTTCAGATAGTGCTCGACATACAACACCAGGCGCCCGTCAATCCTGCGCCCCCGGCAAATCTGGATCACGCTCGACAACGCCGGCAACTGCAACCACGCGCACACCGCCGCCGACGCCGGTTGCAAGCGTGCTGAGATGACCTGCGTGGAAGCCTCGCGCCCCTGGTCGCTGACCATGGCGTGAAAGTGGCTGCGCTGCATCAGGTTATAGGCCAGCCGTGGCGGCGAAACGAACCAGCCCCGACGCTCTTCGCGGTAAATCTGCCCTTGGGCCTCAAGCTGTAACAAGGCTTCCCGCACGGTAATCCGAGTGGTACCAAACAACTCGCTGAGCTTGCGTTCGGCGGGCAGTTTGCTGGCAGGCGGCAACAGGCCGTGGTCGATCTGCTCCTGCAGCGCCAGGCCGATGGAAGTTACCGCCTTGATTGCCTCATCACGCATCAACGTTACCTATCTGGACTAGACCAGCACCGTTCAGGTGCATAAAACGCGCTCTATCTGGGCTTTTGCTGCTGGGTGCCAGCCTAGGCACTCCAGATGACCGACAGATGACAAAGGCTGTCGACTGCGTCTTCCACACCCTGCAATACATCGGCCAAGTCCAAGGCCTGCGGGCACTTGGGCATGGTCTACGCTAAGTCAGAGCTGAACGACATCAGCGCTTCAAAAACGACATCGACATGAAACTGTCATCCAGGGGGCCTAGATTGGCTCAGGTATTGCTGACCTAGACCAAACCACCGCTAACGTTCAGATAAAACGCCGCGTTGAAAACGCCCAAAGGAGCTTCGGATGAAACAGCTTTTCCTGGCATCACTGTTAGGCTCGACCATTGCCATGTGCACCGCCGCCATGGCTGCTGATACCGATCTAAAAACCTTGGAAGCCGCCGCCAAAGCGGAAGGCGCCGTCAACAGCGTCGGCATGCCCGATGACTGGGCCAACTGGAAAGGCACCTGGGAAGACCTGGCCAAAACCTACGGCCTCAAGCACATCGACACCGACATGAGCTCGGCCCAGGAAATCGCCAAGTTCAAAGCCGAAAAAGATAACGCCAGCGCCGATATCGGTGACGTGGGCGCGGCCTTCGGCCCGATCGCGGTAAAGCAAGAAGTGACCCAGCCGTACAAACCATCCACCTGGGCACAGGTGCCGGATTGGGCGAAAGACAAGGACGGTCACTGGGCCCTGGCTTACACCGGTACCATTGCCTTTATCGTCAACAAGAAGCTGCTGCACGGCTCCGAAGTGCCCACCACCTGGGCTGACCTGCAAACCGGTAAATACAAGGTATCGGTGGGTGACGTGAGCACCGCCGCCCAGGCTTCGAACGCAGTACTCGCCGCGGCCATCGCCAACAAAGGCGACGAGAAAAACATCGCGCCGGGCCTGCAATTTTTCACCAAGATCGCCCAGCAAGGTCGCCTCTCGCTGTCCAACCCGACCATCGCTACCATGGAAAAAGGCGAAGTCGAAGTGGGCCTCGTCTGGGACTTCAACGGCCTGAGCTATAAGGCCAAGATGGCCAACCCCGATGACTACGTGGTGCTGATCCCCTCGGATGGCTCGGTGAAATCCGGCTACACCACCCTCATCAACAAATACGCCAAGCACCCGAACGCCGCCAAGCTCACCCGCGAATACATCTTCAGCGATGCCGGCCAGCTCAACCTGGCGCGCGGCAATGCGCGTCCGATCCGGGCTGAAACCGACTTGAAACTGCCGGCAGACGTTGCCAAAAACCTGATCCCGGGCGAGCAGTACACCAAGGCCAACCCGCAGCCGATCAAGGATGCCGATGCCTGGGAAGCGACGTCCAAGAAGCTGCCACAGATGTGGAACGAGCAAGTCATCGTAGAAATGAAGTAATCGGTCTCTCTGATCCAAAGGCGGTCAGTGTGGGAGCTGGCTTGCCTGCGATAGCGGTCTGACATTCAACATTTGTGTCCACTGATACACCGCCATCGCAGGCAAGCCATCTCCCACATTTGATCCCATTCCACGTTGATACTGAGCCATACCCTCTGTTGCGGAGCCCCAGCCCCCATGAAGCACACTGTCATCCTTGTGGTGCTCGACGGCCTCAACTTCGAGGTTGCCCGGCACGCCATGGGGCACTTGCAGGCCTATGTCGGCGCAGGACGCGCAGCCCTCTACACACTGGAATGTGAACTGCCTGCCCTGTCCCGCCCGTTGTACGAGTGCATCCTCACCGGCGTGCCGCCGATCCAAAGCGGTGTCGTGCACAACAACGTCTCGCGCCTGTCCACCCAGCGCAGCATTTTCCATTACGCCACCGACGCCGGCTTGAGCACCGCTGCGGCGGCTTACCACTGGGTCAGCGAGTTGTATAACCGCACGCCCTTTCTCGCCGCCCGCGATCGTCATACCGACGACAAGGCGCTGGCGATCCAGCACGGGCATTTCTACTGGAATGACCACTACCCCGATTCCCACCTGTTCGCCGACGCCGAAAGCCTGCGGCTCAAGCACGCGCCAAACTTTTTGCTGGTGCACCCGATGAACATCGACGACGCCGGTCACAAGCATGGCCTCGACACCGCGCAATACCGCAACAGCGCACGCTCGGCTGACATTATCCTGGCCGACTACCTGCAAGACTGGCTCGATGCCGGCTACCAGGTACTGGTCACCGCCGACCACGGCATGAACAACGACCGCTCCCACAACGGCCTGTTGCGCGAAGAACGGGAAGTGCCACTGTTTGTCATCGGTGACGCCTTCAGCCTGGACACCGACGCTGCGCCGAAACAAACCGACCTGTGCGGCACCATCTGCGAACTGCTGGGCGTGCCCCACAACAAGCCTGTGTGCCGGGAGCTGCTCAAGTGAATGCATTGACCCGCGGCAAATGGCTGGCCCTGCTATGCCTGCTGCCCTTCGCACTGTTCTTTATCGTGTTCGAGATCGCGCCGCTGGTATGGGTGCTGATCAGCAGCCTGCAAACCGAAGAGTCCGGCTGGAGCCTGGAAAACTTCACCCGCATCTTCACCTCGAAGTTCTACCGGCAGGCCATCCAGTTCAGCCTGGAGATCAGTTTCTACTCCAGCATCTTCGGCATCATCATCGCCACCCTGGGCAGCTACTCATTGCGCCGAGTGGATTCGCCGCTGCGCAACTTCGTCACCGCATTCGCCAACATGACCAGCAACTTCGCCGGCGTACCCCTGGCCTTCGCGTTCATCATCCTGCTGGGGTTCAACGGCAGTATCACCCTCATGCTCAAGCAGGCCGGGATCATTGAGGACTTCAACCTGTACTCGAAAACCGGCCTGATCATCCTCTATACCTACTTCCAGATTCCCCTCGGCGTACTGCTGCTCTACCCGGCCTTCGACGCATTGCGCGAAGACTGGCGCGAGTCGGCCGCCCTGCTCGGTGCGAATGGCTGGCAGTTCTGGCGGCATATCGGCCTGCCGGTGCTCACCCCGGCGCTGCTCGGTACCTTTGTGATCCTGTTGGCCAACGCCCTCGGCGCCTATGCCACGGTCTATGCACTGACCACCGGCAACTTCAACGTACTGCCGATTCGCATTGCCGGCCTGGTCTCCGGCGATGTGTCGCTGGACCCGAACATGGCCAGCGCCCTGGCCGTGGTGCTGGTGGCGCTGATGACCGTGGTCACGGTGGTGCATCAACTGCTGCTCAAGAGGAGCTACCATGTCTCGCGCTGAAGCCGGCTCGGCCTCCCTCTACCACCGGGTGGTGGTGTACCTGTTGTTCCTGATCCTGGTACTGCCTTTGGTAGGCACCTTTGTCTACTCGATTTCCAGCAGTTGGTCGGCAACCATCCTGCCTGCCGGCTTCAGCGTGAAATGGTATGTACAGCTGTGGAGCGACCCGCGCTTTCTGATGGCCTTCGGGCAATCGTTGCTGGTGTGCGTGGGCGCACTGATCCTTTCGGTGGTGTTGATTTTGCCGCTGCTGTTCGTGGTGCACTACCACTTTCCCAAGCTCGACGCGTTGATGAACATCCTGATCCTGCTGCCCTTTGCGGTGCCGCCGGTGGTGTCCTCGGTGGGTCTGCTGCAACTGTACGGGTCCGGGCCGCTGGCGATGGTGGGCACGCCGTGGATTTTGATCGGCTGCTACTTCACCGTCGCGCTGCCGTTCATGTACCGCGCGATCACCAACAACCTGCAAGCCATCAACCTGCGCGACCTGATGGACGCTTCGCAACTGCTCGGCGCCAGCACCTGGCAGGCCGCGATCCTGGTGGTGCTGCCCAACCTGCGCAAGGGCCTGATGGTGGCGCTGCTGCTGTCGTTCTCGTTCCTGTTCGGCGAGTTCGTGTTCGCCAACATCCTCGTCGGCACCCGCTACGAAACCCTGCAGGTGTACCTCAACAACATGCGCAACAGCAGTGGCCATTTCACCAGCGCCGTGGTGATCTCTTATTTCTTCTTTGTGCTGGTACTGACCTGGGCCGCCACTCTCTTGAACAAGGACAAAAGCCAATGAGCTTCGTCAGCGTCCAACACCTGCAAAAAAGCTACGCCGGCACCCCGGTGTTCAGCGATATCAATTGCGAGGTCGCCAAAGGCGAGTTCGTCACCCTGCTCGGCCCGTCCGGTTGCGGCAAATCCACTTTGTTGCGCTGCATCGCCGGGCTTACGCCGGTAGACAGTGGCCAGATCCTCCTGGATGGCCAGGACATCGTGCCCCTGAGCCCACAGAAACGCCAGATCGGCATGGTGTTCCAGAGCTACGCGCTGTTCCCCAACATGACCGTGGAACAGAACGTCGCCTTCGGCCTGCGCATGCAAAAGGTCAACGCCGACGACAGCAACAAGCGCGTGCAAGAAGTGCTGCAACTGGTGGAGCTCAAGGACCTGGCCGGCCGTTATCCGCACCAGATGTCCGGTGGCCAGTGCCAGCGCGTCGCCCTTGCCCGCTCCCTGGTGACGCGCCCGCGCCTGCTGCTGCTGGATGAACCGCTGTCGGCATTGGATGCACGTATTCGCAAGCACTTGCGCGAGCAGATCCGCCAGATCCAGCGCGAGCTGGGGCTGACCACGATCTTCGTGACCCATGACCAGGAAGAAGCGCTGACCATGTCCGACCGCATCTTCTTGATGAACCAGGGCAAGATCGTGCAGAGCGGTGATGCCGAAACCCTCTATACCGCGCCGGTGGATGTGTTCGCTGCCGGGTTTATCGGCAACTACAACCTGCTCGATGCCGACAAGGCCAGCCAACTGCTGCAGCGGCCGATCAGCGGGCGCATCGCGATTCGCCCCGAGGCCATCGAGTTGAGCCGCAGCGGCGAGCTCGATGCGTTGGTGCGTAGCCACAGCCTGCTGGGTAACGTGATTCGCTACCGCATCGAAGCCCGTGGCGTCGAGCTGGTGGTGGACGTGCTCAATCGTTCGGCCGACGACCTGCACCCGGATGGCCAGCGCCTGGCACTTTCCATCGACCCCAGCGCACTGTGTGAAGTAGCCTGACAGGCAGCGACCTATTGAGAGAGAGCATCACCGATGGCATTGGTAATTTTTGATCTGGACGACACCCTGATCCACGGCGACTGCGCCACGCTGTGGAGCGAACAAATGGGCCGCCTTGGCTGGGTGGATCCTGAGTCGTTCATGCGCAGGAACAACGAGCTGATGGATGCCTACAGCCAGGGCAAGCTGTTGATGGAAGATTTCATGGATTTCAGCCTGGAGCCGATGATCGGCCGTACCCCGGAAGAAATCGAGCACCTGGTGGAGCCGTGGGTCGAGGACGTCATCGAGCCGCTGATCTACAGCGACGCCACCAAGACCATCGCCCGCCACCGCGCGAACGGCGACCGAATCCTGGTGATTTCGGCTTCGGGCACTCACCTGGTCACGCCGATTGCTGCGCGTATCGGTATCGAGGAAGTGCTGGGGATTAACCTGAGCGTCAGCCATGGGGTATACGACGGCAAGACAGAGGGTGTACTGACTTACCGTGAAGGCAAGATCACGCGGTTGCTGGAATGGCTGGAGCAGGAAGGCGAAACCCTTGAAGGTGCCTATTTCTATTCGGACTCGCGCAATGATTTACCGCTGCTGCTCAAGGTGGATCACCCGCAGGTGGTGAACCCGGACCCGGTGTTGCGCGCCCATGCCGAACAGGCCGGCTGGCCGATCCACCACTGGACCTGAATCAATAGAGATCAACCCGCAAGAGATGGCTTGCCTGCGATAGCGGTGCAACAGTGAAGAATTCTTCATCTGGTGCACCGCTATCGCAGGCAAGCCAGCTCCCACACTGACTGCATTTCAATCTAGGATTCGGTCAGGCTGTTGGCAATATGGACTACACCGAACGTAGGACGAGGTTGTTCTAGGCCCCCACATCACCGTCAACGCCTTGCAATGCTTTCACAGTGCCTCCATAGTGAGTCTGGACTGAGCCCGGTGCTGTAGCGCCGGGCTTTTTGCATTATGCGACCGGACCATATGGAACCGGCTCCCTCAAAGACGGCCTAATATGCGTTATCAATTGCCCCCGCGTCGAATCAGCATGAAGCATCTGTTCCCCAGCACCGCCCTCGCTTTTTTCATTGGTCTCGGCTTCGCGTCGATGTCGACCAATACGTTCGCAGCCAATAGCTGGGACAACCTTCAGCCTGATCGCGATGAGGTGATTGCCAGCCTTAACGTCGTCGAGTTGCTCAAGCGCCATCACTACAGCAAGCCGCCGCTGGACGACGCTCGCTCAGTGATCATCTACGACAGCTACCTCAAGCTGCTGGACCCCTCGCGTAGCTACTTCCTGGCCAGCGATATCGCTGAGTTCGACAAGTGGAAGACCCAATTCGACGACTTCCTCAAGAGCGGCGACCTGCAGCCCGGCTTCACCATCTACAAGCGTTACCTGGACCGCGTCAAAGCGCGTCTGGATTTCGCGTTGGGTGAGCTGAACAAAGGTATCGACAAGCTCGATTTCACACAGAAAGAAACCCTTCTGGTGGACCGCAAGGACGCTCCTTGGCTGACCAGTACCGCGGCGCTGGACGACCTGTGGCGCAAACGCGTCAAGGACGAAGTGCTGCGCTTGAAGATCGCCGGCAAAGAGCCCAAGGCCATTCAAGAACTGCTGACCAAGCGCTACAAGAACCAGCTGGCACGCCTGGACCAGACCCGTGCCGAGGATATCTTCCAGGCCTACATCAACACCTTTGCGATGTCCTACGACCCGCACACCAATTATCTGTCGCCAGATAACGCGGAAAATTTCGATATCAATATGAGTCTGTCCCTGGAAGGCATCGGTGCCGTCCTGCAAAGCGACAATGACCAGGTGAAGATCGTACGTTTGGTGCCGGCAGGCCCTGCTGACAAAACCAAGCAAGTGGCACCGGCCGACAAGATCATCGGCGTGGCCCAGGCCGACAAAGAGATGGTCGATGTGGTCGGCTGGCGCCTGGACGAAGTGGTCAAGCTGATCCGTGGGCCTAAAGGCAGCGTGGTGCGCCTGGAAGTGATTCCGCACACCAATGCACCGAACGACCAGACCAGCAAGATCGTGTCCATCACTCGTGAAGCGGTGAAGCTCGAAGACCAGGCTGTGCAGAAGAAAGTCCTCAACCTCAAGCAGGATGGCAAGGACTACAAGCTGGGCGTGATTGAAATCCCGGCCTTCTACCTGGACTTCAAGGCGTTTCGTGCCGGGGATCCGGACTACAAGTCCACCACCCGCGACGTGAAGAAAATCCTGACAGAACTGCAGAAAGAGAAAGTCGACGGCGTGGTCATCGACCTGCGCAACAACGGCGGCGGCTCCCTGCAGGAAGCCACCGAGCTGACCAGCCTGTTTATCGACAAGGGCCCGACCGTGCTGGTACGCAACGCTGACGGCCGTGTCGACGTGCTCGAAGACGAGAACCCGGGGGCCTTCTACAAAGGGCCGATGGCGCTGCTGGTCAACCGCCTCTCGGCCTCGGCCTCGGAGATTTTCGCCGGCGCCATGCAGGACTACCACCGTGCATTGATCATCGGCGGCCAGACCTTCGGCAAGGGCACCGTGCAGACCATCCAGCCGCTGAATCATGGCGAGCTTAAACTGACACTGGCCAAGTTCTACCGGGTATCCGGGCAGAGCACCCAGCATCAAGGCGTACTGCCGGATATCGATTTCCCGTCGATCATCGACACCAAGGAAATCGGCGAAAGCGCCCTGCCTGAAGCCATGCCGTGGGACACCATCCGCCCTGCGATCAAGCCGGCGTCGGATCCGTTCAAGCCCTTCCTGGCGCAGTTGAAGGCTGATCATGACACCCGCTCCGCCAAGGATGCCGAGTTCGTGTTTATCCGCGACAAGCTGGCCCTGGCCAAGAAGCTGATGGAAGAGAAGACCGTCAGCCTCAACGAAGCGGATCGCCGTGCACAGCATTCCAGCATCGAGAATCAGCAACTGGTACTGGAAAACACCCGCCGCAAGGCCAAGGGTGAAGACCCGCTCAAAGAGCTGAAGAAAGAAGATGAAGACGCGCTGCCGACCGAGGCGGATAAAACCAAGCCGGAAGACGACGCTTACTTGGCCGAGACTGGCCGGATCCTGCTGGATTACCTGAAAATCACCAAGCAGGTGGCCAAGCAGTAAATGATGGCGATTTAATGTGATCGCTCCTCGGAGTGTCATCATATAGACATCATTCTGTCGTGAAATAAAAGGACCGCAGGTTTACGCCTGCGGTCCTTTTTTTTGATCGAGACCGCCATGACCATGACCGAACAGCTGAATGCATTGGGCTCAATCCTGGCTCAAGGCAGTTTGCACAGCCTGTTCCAACCGATCATCTGCCTGTCGGAGCGGCGCATCCTCGGTTATGAAGCCCTCAGTCGTGGCCCGTCCAACAGCCCGCTGCACTCCCCCGTTGCGCTGTTTTCGGTGGCCAGCCATGCCGGGCGCCTGAGCGAACTGGACATGGCGTGTCGAGAGAGTGCGTGCCGGCGCTTCAGCGAGCAGAAACTGCCCGGCAAGCTGTTCCTCAATATCTCGCCGGAATCCTTGATGGAGCACGCGCATCAGCCAGGGCGCACCCTGCAACTGTTGCGCGACTTCGGTATTTCTCCCAGCCAAGTGGTGATCGAGCTCACCGAGCAAGCGCCCACCGACGATTTCGCGCTGTTGCAAACTGCCTTGCACCACTACCGCGACATGGGTTTTGCCATCGCACTGGATGACTTGGGCGCTGGTTATTCCAGCTTGCGGTTGTGGTCGGAACTGCGCCCGGACTACGTGAAGATCGACCGGCACTTTATCGACGGCATTCACCAGGACGCCCTCAAGCGCGAGTTTGTCGGCTCGATCCTGCAGATCGCCAGGGCATCCCGCGCCCAAGTGATTGCCGAGGGCATCGAACTGCCAGAAGAACTGGCGGTGTTGACCGAGATGGGCGTCGACCTGGTCCAGGGCTACCTGCTCTGCCGCCCTCAGGAAAAGCCGCCGCAGGAAGCGCGCCTGATGCTGCCCAAGCCGGATAACGCCACGCTGGCCCTCAATGACGAAGGCAGTGACTTGAGCGCCCTGCTCAATGAGCAGCCCGCCGTGGATCAAGACACAGCCACCGCTCAAGTGCTGGAATCGTTCCGCCGCCAGGCCAACCTCAACTCGCTGGCGGTGTTGGACGGCCGTGGTTGCCCGGTCGGCATTGTGCACCGGCACTCGTTGTCGGACGCGTTGCTCAAGCCGTTCGCGACCGATCTGTTTGCACGTAAACCCATCAGTCGCTTGATGAGCGATGATTTTTTGGCGGTGGAACTGAGCCAGTCCTTGCAACAGGTCAGCCGCTTATTGACCAGCCGCGCGCGGCAACGCATCGAAGAGGATTTCATCATCACCCTGAACGGTGATTACCTGGGGCTGGGTCGGGTCATTGACGTGCTCAAGTTGATCACGGAGCTGAAAATCCAGCAGGCCCGCTACGCCAACCCGTTGACCTTGTTGCCTGGCAATGTGCCGATCCAGCAATGCCTCACCCGGCTGCTGCAGCAACAGCGCGAGTCGGTGATCTGCTATGTGGATATCGACAGTTTCAAACCGTTCAACGACATCTACGGCTACGGGCGCGGGGATGAAGTGCTGCTGTGCCTGGCGCAGTGCCTCAACGACCGGGTAGACCCCAGCCGCGACTTTGTCGGGCACATTGGCGGCGATGACTTTCTGCTGGTGCTGGGCCCGCAGGACTGGCGCAAGCGGCTCAACCAACTGCTGGACGATTTCCACACCCAATGCCGACGCTTCTACCGCGCTGAACACCTTGAGGCTGGGTGCTTCGTGGCCCTCAATCGCCAGGGCGCGCGCCAGGAGTTTGCGTTGCTGTCGCTGTCCATCGGTGTAGTGCATTTGTATCCTCAGGCCTGCGCACAACTCGATGCCAGCCAGTTGGCAGAGCTGGCTTCACAAGCCAAGCACCATGCCAAGGATGTGGCGGGCTACAGCATCCACGTGATCGACAGCATGGACACCTGCGCCCAGGCGCTTTAGGCCTCGGCGGATTCCGGGTACTCGTACTCGAACACCCGCACCACTTCGGATGCATGCCAGGACGCGGCGGCCACACCATCGGAAGGCCCGCTGAACCGCCCCAGGCGCTCAACACACTCAAAAAAACCGGTGCGCGGCAGGCGGCTGGCACCCTGGCTGATCACCAGGGAACTGCGCAGCGGTTGCTCCGCCTTGGCATCCAGTGCCGCCAGGTGCTCCAGGGCCGCAGCCAGGGTCTGCATGGCCGGCGTCGGGAATTGCAGGCGCTCAAGCAGCGCACGGTAGGTGAGCAAATGGCGCTGGCGCCGCGCCTGATCCAGTTCGTTGAGCAACCCATCCCAGTGTTGACGACTAATACGTAAGCTCAAGACTCATCCCTCCAACCTGCAACGCCCAATTCCCAGGCCAGGCTGCGGCGAATGGCGGCATCCGGCTGGCGTTCACCACTTTCTATCAATCCAAGATACGAAGGGCTGATGCCCACGGTACGCGCCAGGGCCTCGATTGCCAGGCCCTTGGCCTCACGCAGGCCGCGCAGGGCTGCAAGCGGACGCAGGTCCTGCTCGATAGCGGTGGGTGCAACAGAAGGAGAAGCGCGTGTTGGTTGCAATTGACCGGCAGCTTTTAGCAGCGCCTGGTACTGGTCCCATGGCAACACCGCGTATTCGGGTGCGCCATCGCGTGAAATGATCTGGATATCCATGACTGCCCCGTAGGATAAAAACACTTACTAAGTAAGTTATTTCCTTAGGAGTGTAATCCTAACAGCCACAAAGGTCGCAGGGGATACCGGGCAACATTAGTTTTTTTGCGGGTTTTCCCGGGCCAGCAGCTCAGGCGTCGCTGGCAGGCGCTCAACCACCGCAAGTTTTTCCGGGCGCTGCCCATCGCGCCAGGCACGAAACGCGCTCAGTTCGCCGCTCAGGGTCTTCATGACCCATGCCAGCACGGCGATGTCATCGAGCATGCCGAACATAGGGAGGAAGTCCGGAATGGCATCAATCGGGCTGAGAAAGTACATCAGCCCCGCTACCACCGAAATCAGCGCCTTGGGGCTGATAGCACGGTATTCGCCACGCCAGTAAGCCAGGCAAAGGGCCTGAAGCAATTTGAGATCGTCCTTGAGCTGGCCGAGCCGATTGCCTTGGCTTGAACCTTTGGCAGCGACGGCAAACAGCAAGGTTGGCAAACGCCCCCGACCGAGCAAGCGTGCGGCCATAGGCAGGAAACGGGTGAAATTGAACGGTGGTTTCATAGGACACTCCAGTTCCAGGCGATATAAAAGGTTATCCACACAAATTGTGGATAACCTTGTGAACAGAGCCTGTTTTATCGGCTGAAAGCCACGGACTACAAGGCCTACAGTCAGATCGGGCGTTTTTTGCGCACATAAAAAAAACCCAAGAATTCATTGACTTGGCATGTATGTGCGGCTACCCGTGCTCGAGTCTTATATCAGACTGTGTCCGGTTGCAGACGTTCGTTTGGATTTTTTGAGGCTTCACGTAGGGGCTGCATCTGCACGACTCCGGCACGAGGCTGACCCCTGTGGCGAGGGAGCTTGCTCCCGCGGCGGCCTGCCCGTTCCCACAGAAAATTTTACAGTCCTTGGCCAGTCCCGAGAACAACAACGCCCCGTCGAGACGGGGCGTTGTGTGTTCAGGCGCCGATTACTTCTTGGCGGCTGGTGCAGCAGGTGCGTCAGCCGCTTCTGCCTTGGCTGGGTCCTTGATGGCCAGCAGTTCCAGGTCGAATACCAGCACCGAGTTGGCCGGGATCGCCGGGCTCGGGCTCTGGGCGCCGTAGGCCAGGTCGGACGGGATGTACAGCTCGACCTTCTCGCCAACGTGCATCAGTTGCAGGCCTTCGACCCAACCCGGGATCACGCCGCTGACCGGCAGGTCGATCGGGCTACCGCGATCTACGGAGCTGTCAAAGGTAGTGCCGTTGGTGAGCTTGCCGGTGTAGTGAACAGTCACCACGTCGGTCGGCTTAGGCTGGGCGCCGTCGGCCTTCTTCACGATCTTGTACTGCAGGCCGGAAGCGGTGGTGACAACACCGTCTTTCTTGGCGTTGTCTTCGAGGAATTTCTTGCCAGCGGCTGCCGACTCTTCGCTCATTTTGGTCATGCGCTCTTCAGCACGCTTTTGCAGTGCGGCAAACGCTTCAACCAGCTCATCGTCCTTGAGCTTCTGCTCTTTCTTGCCGACGGCATCTTCGATGCCCTGGGCAACAGCTTTGGAGTCCAGGTCGTCCATGCCTTCTTGGGCAAGGCTCTTGCCCATGTTCAGGCCGATGCCGTAGGAAGCTTTCTGCGCCGGGGTTTTCAGCTCTACGCTGGTCTGCGAATCACAACCCGCAAGTACCAGGCTAACCAGGGCCACCGCCGCCGCCAACCGATGCTGTTTCATGCTATTTCCTTGTTCATGCGCCATAAGGGCATTCGAATAAAGTCGCGAGCTTATCAGGCGGCCACGACCAATGGCTACCGGCATGTGAGCAGGAAACTTCTGATAAGTTCACGTGTTTAAAAGCATTTCCATTTATCATAGGGCCCCGCGACGGATCGCGGGACCGCCTGATAGCGGGCCAATTGCTACTTGCCGCACCTGTGGCGCAGTGGCATAACAACGCGACAATTCGACAAGGATAGTTATCTTGCGCATTTTTTCCCGTGTTTTACTCCTGATACTGATCGCACTGGGCCTGATTCTGGCCGTGGTGCTCTACTACACCCTCAACCCCAAGCTGCCGGACTACGTGCCAGTAAAGCAGGTGCACTACCAGGAGCAATGGAGTGCCGACGACCGCCAGACCTACTACTTCACGCCCCAGGGCACCCAAGTAAAAGGCCTGCACTACGACTGGTTCACCGCCCTGGAACTGCCGTTTTCCGAGCAACGCTTTGCCGCGCCGGAGTACCTGGCGCGCTTTGGCTTCCTGGTCGACCCCAAGCAGACGCCCACCGCGCAAAACCCTGGCAACCTGCCAGTAGGGTTCGCCCGGCACCAGAACGCCGACAGCAGGGCTCAGTACCTGGATATCACCTGTGCGGCCTGCCACACCGGCGAATTGCACTACAAGGGCCAGGCCCTGCGCATCGACGGTGGCTCGGCGCAACACGTACTGCCCTCCAGCGTTCCCACGTTGCGCGGTGGCAGTTTCGGCCAGGCCCTGGTCGCCAGCCTGGCCGCTACCTATTACAACCCATGGAAGTTTGAGCGTTTTGCTCACAAGGTGCTGGGGGATCAGTACGATGCCCGGCGCGATCAACTGCGCAAGGACTTCAAGCAATCGCTGAACCAGTTCCTCAAAGTCGCCTGGAATGACACCCACCGTGGCCTTTACCCCACCGAAGAAGGCCCGGGCCGTACTGACGCCTTTGGACGCATCGCCAACGCCAGTTTTGGCGACGCCATTTCCCCCGACAATTATCGCGTCGCCAATGCGCCGGTGGACTACCCACAGCTGTGGGATATCTGGACCTTCGACTGGGTGCAGTGGAATGGCTCGGCCCAGCAGCCCATGGCGCGCAACATCGGCGAAGCCCTTGGCGTAGGCGCGACTCTGGCGTTCTTCGACGCAGCCGGGCAACCGCTCAAGGGCGATGCCCGCTACCCATCCAGCGTACGGGTGCGCGACCTGCACCTGATCGAAGAAACCCTGCAACGGCTCAAGCCGCCGACCTGGCCGCAAGACTTGTTCGGTGCCATCGACAAACCCCTCGCCGCCCAGGGCCGCGCACTCTTTGCCGAGAACTGCGCCGGCTGCCACCTGCCCACCGTTACCGAAGAAAACGGCCGACCGGTGCAGCAGTTGAAAATGCTGCCGGTGGACTACATCGGCACCGACCCCGGCACAGCCAACAACATTGCCGACCAACGCTATGACCTCAGCGCGCTGCAATGGGACCCGGCCGAACTGGCCCGGCTCAATGTCGAACTGCACCCCACCCCCACCGCGCCGCTGGACCTGAAAAAAATGTCGGTGGCCCAAGGCCTGGCCTATGTCACCGCCTTCGTCGAAGAGCATGCCTACCGTGCGGCGGGCGTGACCCCGGCCGAGCGCCCGGGCCTGGACGGGTTCGGCCTGCCCATCGGCGTACGCGAGTTGCGTGCCTATAAGGCGCGGCCACTGGCAGGCGTATGGGCCACCCCACCGTTCCTGCACAACGGTTCGGTGCCGACGATCTACCAACTGCTCTCGCCCCAGGACGAACGCAGCACCACTTTCTATAAAGGCACCTTCAACTACGACCCGCGTCACCTGGGGTTTGAGACCACCGCCTTCAAGAACGCCTTCCTGTTCGATACCAGAGTCACCGGCAACCACAACAGCGGCCACGAATTCCGTGCCGGCGAACGTGGCAATGGCGTTATCGGCCGTGGCCTGCTGCCGCAGGAACGCTGGGCGCTGCTCGAATACCTCAAAGTGCTGGGCGGCCCGCTGGAGCAACAACTGCCATGATTATCCGATCGCAAAACAAGGACCGCTCCATGCTTGCTCGTCTCTGGCTGCGCCTTGGCGCCTTTGTGGGCAAAACCCTGCTGTGGCTGCTGGGCCTGGGCCTGCTGGGCTGGGTGTTGGCCACGGCCTGGTTCGCCTGGCAGCACAGGGGCCCGGTGTCGGTGAAGGAACAGATCCCGCCGGGTGAGGCGGCGATGACCCAAGGCATCATCCAGACCGCCGTGCGCATCGTTGACCAGCATCGCGAAGGCACTCGCTACCTGCGCGATGCCCATGCCAAGGCCCATGGGTGCGTGAAAGCCGAGGTCAGCGTTCTGGCGGATCTCGACCCGGCCTTGCGCCAGGGTGTGTTCGCCGAGCCGGGCAAGACCTGGCAGGCGACGATGCGCCTGTCCAACGGCAACGCCTACCCGCAATTCGATAGCATCCGCGATGCCCGCGGCATGGCGATCAAGCTGTTGGATGTGCCGGGCAAGCAACTGATGGCCGACCAGCAAGCGCGCACCGAGCAGGATTTCGTGATGTTCAGCCATCCGAACTTCTTTGTCAGCGATGTCGCGGAATACGCGCAGAACATCGGTGCGCAAGCGGATGGCAAGAAGGTCCTGGCGTTCTTTCCCAAGCTCGATCCGCGCAGCTGGCAAGTGCGTCACTTGTTTATCGCCCTGGCAACCCTGGCGCCCGCCCCGGCCAGCCCGACGCAGACGACTTACTTTTCAGTGTCGCCTTATAAGTTTGGCGCGGCCAACGCCAAGTTTCGCGTGGCGCCCGACCCGCAAAGCTGCCCGGATTATGTGTTGCCCAAACAGAACCAGGACCTGCCCAACTTCCTGCGCAGCGCGCTCAACCAGCAACTGTCCACCGACCGCGTAGACGCGTGTTTTGTGCTGCAGATCCAGCGGCAAAACCCGCAGGCCTTCATGCCCATCGAAGACACCAGCATCGAGTGGAAGGAAAGCGACGCGCCGTATGAAACGGTGGCCAAGGTCAGGATTCCCGCCCAGGACTTCGACACGCCGGCGCAGAACCTGGCGTGCGATAATCAGTCGTTCAACCCCTGGTTCGGTTTGGAAGCGCACCGCCCCATCGGCGGGATCAACCGACTACGCAAAGCGGTGTACGAAGCCGTCAGCGATTACCGCCACAGCCGCAACGCGCCGTAAGGTGCGTTAAATCGCAGGCGAAAAAAAACCCGCTCAATGAGCGGGTTTCTTATGGCTACCTGGCGTTCAGCGTTCCAGGTGACCGAATATGGCGCAGCGGACGGGACTCGAACCCGCGACCCCCGGCGTGACAGGCCGGTATTCTAACCGACTGAACTACCGCTGCGCGTAACACTTGAAGCGAATGGTGGGTGATGACGGGATCGAACCGCCGACCCTCTGCTTGTAAGGCAGATGCTCTCCCAGCTGAGCTAATCACCCTTCGTTTCGGTGTGGGCGCATCATACACCAAAAAATCGTAATGTCTTGATTTAAATGCAATTTATTTAAAAAAAGTTTAGCGCACGATTTTTTGCCATATTTCGGACAGAAAAAAGCCCGCTCGATGAGCGGGCTTTCTTTGGCTACCTGGCGTTCAGCGTTCCAGGTGACCGAATATGGCGCAGCGGACGGGACTCGAACCCGCGACCCCCGGCGTGACAGGCCGGTATTCTAACCGACTGAACTACCGCTGCGCGTAACACTGAAGCGAATGGTGGGTGATGACGGGATCGAACCGCCGACCCTCTGCTTGTAAGGCAGATGCTCTCCCAGCTGAGCTAATCACCCTTCGTTTCGGTGTGGCGCGCATTCTACGGAGCGACCCTAAGTCTGGCAAGCACTTTCTTAAATCTTTTTTTTCAGCCCTTCCAATGGCTTAGGCAGGGTTGGCCTGCGGCGTGATCAAGAGAATAATGCCCCCCTTTGTATAGAGGAGAGACTCACCCCATGTGGTTCAAGAACCTGCTTATCTATCGCCTGACCCAAGATCTGCCTGTTGATGCCGAGGCGTTGGAAGCGGCCATGGCCACCAAGCTGGCGCGCCCTTGTGCAAGCCAGGAGTTGACCACTTACGGTTTCGTCGCACCTTTCGGTAAAGGTGAAGATGCTCCCCTGGTTCACGTCAGTGGAGATTTCCTGCTGATCGCCGCCCGCAAGGAAGAACGCATCCTGCCGGGCAGCGTGGTGCGTGATGCACTTAAAGAGAAAGTCGAAGAGATCGAAGCCGAGCAGATGCGCAAGGTCTACAAGAAGGAGCGCGACCAGATAAAGGATGAAATCATCCAGGCCTTCCTGCCGCGTGCCTTTATTCGTCGCTCGTCGACCTTTGCTGCGATCGCGCCGAAACAGGGCCTGATCCTTGTCAATTCGGCCAGCCCAAAGCGCGCCGAAGACCTGCTGTCGACCTTGCGCGAGGTGATCGGCACCCTGCCCGTCCGTCCGCTGACGGTGAAGACTGCACCAACTGCCATCATGACCGACTGGGTCACCACCCAGAAACCGGCCGATGACTTCTTCGTCCTCGACGAATGCGAACTGCGCGACACCCACGAAGACGGCGGCATCGTGCGCTGCAAGCGCCAAGACCTGACCAGCGAAGAGATCCAACTGCACCTGACCACCGGCAAGGTCGTGACCCAACTGTCCCTGGCGTGGCAGGACAAGTTGTCTTTCATGCTCGACGACAAGATGACCGTCAAGCGTCTGAAGTTCGAAGACCTGCTGCAAGACCAGGCGGAACAGGACGGCGGCGATGAAGCCCTGGGCCAACTGGATGCCAGCTTTACCTTGATGATGCTGACTTTCGGCGATTTCCTGCCAGCGTTGGTTGAGGCACTGGGCGGCGAAGAGACGCCACAGGGCATCTAAGCAACACCGATCCAATGTGGGCACGGTCAGTGTGGGAGCTGGCTTGCCTGCGATAAAGGAGTGTCAGCCAGAGGAGTGCCGACTGACACTCCGCTATCGCAGGCAAGCCAGCTCCCACATTTGATTGCATCGACAACTCGGAAATCGAATAAAAAAGGACATCCCCATGCGTGCACTCGCCGCCTTGAGCCGCTTCGTCGGCAATACCTTCGCTTACTGGGTGTTGATATTTGCCGTGCTCGCCTTCCTCGAACCCAGCTGGTTCATCGGCCTGAAAAGCGCCATCGTCCCACTGCTGGGCCTGGTGATGTTCGGCATGGGGTTGACCTTGAAACTGGAAGACTTCGCCGAAGTCGCTCGCCACCCCTGGCGCGTAGCGTTGGGCGTGGTCGCGCATTTCGTGATCATGCCGGGCGTGGCATGGTTGCTGTGCCAGGCGTTCCATTTGCCGGCGGAAATTGCCGTTGGCGTGATCCTGGTCGGCTGTTGCCCAAGTGGCACGTCGTCCAACGTGATGACCTGGCTGGCCCGGGGTGACCTGGCGTTATCGGTGGCGATTGCCGCGGTCACCACCCTCCTCGCTCCGCTGCTCACACCGGCGTTGATCTGGCTGCTGGCCTCGGCCTGGCTGCCCGTATCGTTCATGGAGCTGTTCTGGTCGATCCTGCAAGTGGTGCTGCTGCCGATCGTGCTCGGCGTGGTCGCGCAACGGGTGCTGGGAGAACGGGTTCGTCACGCAGTGGACGTACTGCCGCTGGTGTCGGTGGTCAGCATTGTGATCATCGTCGCGGCCGTGGTTGCCGCAAGCCAGGCGAAGATTGCCGAATCGGGCCTGCTGATCATGGCGGTGGTGATGCTGCACAACAGCTTCGGTTACCTGCTGGGCTACTTCACCGGGCGCCTGTTCAAGTTGCCCTTGGCGCAACGCAAGTCG
This sequence comes from Pseudomonas sp. CCI1.1, assembly GCF_034348165.1. Taxonomy (NCBI): domain Bacteria; kingdom Pseudomonadati; phylum Pseudomonadota; class Gammaproteobacteria; order Pseudomonadales; family Pseudomonadaceae; genus Pseudomonas; species Pseudomonas sp. CCI1.1. The sequence goes on along the minus strand of NZ_CP133780.1, from coordinate 148,218 downwards.
TTGGCGCTGGAAGTCGGTATGCAGAACTCCGGGCTGGGTGCCGCGCTGGCCAGTGCACACTTTTCGCCGCTGGCGGCAGTACCCAGCGCGTTGTTCAGCGTCTGGCACAATATTTCCGGCGCATTGCTTTCTACCTACTTCCGTCGCATGAGCGAGAAGGAAGACCGCCGCGCATCAGACGCCGCGTAATTTCAGCTCTCCAGAGAACTTCGCGGGGATGACCTCGCGACGCACCAAGCGATTGCCCTACCTATAACGAACGTGGCGCAAGCAAGTGCAGGGCCTTGCTTGCACCTATGCTTCAACACCGCTGAGCGATGTATTAATGCCTTAGTCGAAGTATCTTTGACGTAGAGGCAAATTCAACTCCGCCAGCAGAGCGTTTTCGTTATACGGCCACGGGTTGTAGGTGGAGGCCGAAAAGTTACGACCGAGGAACTGAAAAGGCTGATGACTGGTAGGAAGTCCAACGGCCTGGCGTTCCAGGTTTCTCTCCCAGGCAAAATTCGGATCAGGATGGCCTACAAACGTATAGCCCGGTAGAAAGGTACCCTGACCGCCGTTGACCGCATGACTAAGCTCATGGTAGAGAATCACGGCAGGGGGGCGCCCGTGTCCGGGAGTGATGAAACTTCGCTCATGAATCAGCACGGGATTAGTCGCAGGCGCCCCTCGGACACCGTTTGATATAAAGCCGTACGCGGGGTCATTTTCGAGACGATTGGCGTCTTGAGGCGAGGGAGGGCTATCTGGATCGCGGTGATGGTATGAGCTTCCATCCAATCCCTCTCGAAGGGTTATCGGCGCGGCAAGGGAATCGATTTCTGCCAGCATCCCCTGCCCTGTGGGTGAGCTGCGCAGAAACTCCAGGTTGTCTTCCATGTTTTGGATGAAGTCTTCGCTCCCCTTGATCTTGATGCTGCTACCGTTACTCGAAGCGCCTAAATGACGAACGCTTGCAGGTGAACGCACACCATTAAAATTATCCACCCCGCGTTGCCCATATACGATATCGGATGGGTTATAAGTCGTGACGGTGTCCTGCCCTCGTCCCGTGTATATAACATTGCGGTCACCACCATTAATGATGTCGTCACCGCCCCCGCCATGCAATATATTGCGCCCTCTGCCGCCATAAATTAAATCGTTACCCTGTCCTCCGTCCAAGTAGCTGATTTTTGCATCCGGACCACCGCCCGCACGCAGCTCATCACTCCCCTTGCCACCATATATCACCGTATTGCCAGTACCGCCGGTGATGAAGTCATTGCCATCATTTCCCTCTGCATAGCTATCACCGCTGCCCAGGTTGATGATGTCAGAACCGTCTCCACCAAATACATTCGTCCGGCCTGCCCCGCCATAAAAGATATCGTTACCCGCGCCGAGATTGACAAAGGTTTGCTCACGCCCTCCATAGTCGAGACTGACGCCATCGCGCCCACCCCCGGTATCAATGTAAAGACGCTGTTGATCAGCAGAGTTATTTTGGAAAGGCAGGTGGTACGACTGTCCATTAACGTGTGCAACAAGCCCTCCATCTCTGCCTCTTTCAACATGGACTCTGTCGTCGCCATCACCGGTAGATAACAGAACATGCTCACTTTGCTTTGAAGGGTCATCAGCGTCATTGGCGGAGCCGCGCTCAATGGTGACATTGTCATCTTTATAACGGTTAGTACTGATGCGAGCAGGCTCTTGCCCGGCAAAATTTATTTGTCCTTGCTGACCACGGGCAGCAGCCTTGACTTCCTCTCGACTAGGACCAGACCGGTAGTACGGTTCGCCCTGCGGCGCAGCAGCTTGCCTCGCCTGCCGCTGAGACTCATTATCGCCGCTGGTGTTTTCACCATAGGTAATCGGTCCCGCCTGGGAAGAATTGAACTCTACCGGGGGAGCATCATTTGTGTTGTTAAACATCAGCTGCACATTCGCCGTGTTTGGAGCAGCGCGTGCTTCCTGCCTGGCAGGATCAGCCGCCTGGCGATGACTTTCGTTGTTATTTTCATTTTCGTAAGATCGTGAACCGGGTGATGCTGCAACAGAAGAAGTTTCCATTGTGTACCTCCAATTAACACTCGGGCTTACGAACCTTATGTGGTGTTACGGGTGGAGGCCGTTCCTTGCCATTGGGCGAAAACTTCCTGACTCCTGCGCTAAAACATAGAACTCAACCTGCACACCGGCGATTCCTCCCAAACCCCTCGATTTAAAAATGGGCAGCCATTGACGTCGCATGAGCGAGCACAAAACAGCCGTGCGCTGGAGGCCGCGCCGTAAACTTGATCACCTGATTTAATTTCGGCACTCTAGCGAGCTACGCGAGGACGACCTCGCGACGCTATCAAGCGCTTACCCGGGGACGACCCCACTTTGATAGAAGCGAGGTCATCATGTCCTGGATCATTCTGTTTTTTGCCGGGTTGTTTGAAGTGGGCTGGGCCGTCGGCCTGAAGTACACCGACGGTTTCAGCAAGCCACTGCCAACCGCCCTGACGATTGCTGCCATGGCTGTCAGCTTGGGGTTGCTGGGGCTGGCCATGAAGGAGTTGCCGCTGGGCACCGCCTATGCCATCTGGACCGGCGTGGGCGCCGTGGGCACCGTAATTGCCGGGATTATCCTGTTTGGGGAGTCCATGGCGTTGTTTCGGTTGGCAAGTGTGGCGTTGATTATTTGTGGGTTGATAGGCCTCAAGATCAGCGCCTGAGTCATTGGTCGCTCCCGGCATTGGGAGCGACTTCCTTTAATCAGCGAGCAAAGTACCGCTCACGCAACGAAGTTCCCAGCTCGTCAGCAAGGCCATTCTCAGTGGCCCATGCCGGGTTTGTATTCGTAGGTGGCGTTGAAGGATCGTTGTCGAAGTCGAAAGGTGGCGCATTAGTCGGCTGGCCTACTGCCTGCCGCTCCCTGTTTGACTCAAATTGCGGCCGGTCAGGATCAGCTTGATCAGCCCCTACAAAAGTTTCACCAGCCAATGCGGTGCCATTGACACCGTTATAGGCATGCCCCATCTCGTGAAACAGCGGAATAATGGGCGGCCGCTTATGCTCTTCCACCACAAATGAAGGGTCGAATAGAATCGTTGCGTCATCTGCCGGAGCGCCCGGGATACCGTCATTGATATAACCATGAGCCCAATCATTCGGTGGTTCTTGACGAGGGTCACCCGCGTCGACCCCTTTACGCCCATAGTTATAAAAAGCGCCCTCCCCTTCGGGCTGTTGCACAACCTTGATTCGCTCAGGCGTTTTATCCAATGCACCCAACATTTTCTGTCCCGTTGGAGAACTTTGCAAAAATTCAAGGTCGTCGTTAAAACGCTGCTTGAATTCCTCAGTCCCCTCGACATTAAAGGCCTTACTCCCGACTTCTGTTGGAGACACTATCTTCAACTGCGAACCGAACGTTCGCTTGATACCGTCGCCGTCTTTCGCATAGATAGAATCGACATCCGATACTGAGTTGATCGTGTCAAGCCCTCTACCGCTGTAAAAGATGTTACGCCCCTTCCCACCAATGAGAACATCATCATCCCTGCCACCGTGCATGACGTTATGTCCGGAGCCGCCCTCTAATAGATCATTTCCGCGCCCCCCATCCATGTAACTGCCGCCGCTCCCGCCACGTAGTTTGTCGTTGCCGTTACCCCCATACATGACGCTGTAACCTAGGCCTGCAGTAATGGAGTCATCACCGTCATCACCTTCGGCATAAGCAACCCCTGCGCCCAGCGTCAGCGTATCGTTACCTGCGCCGCCATATACATTGGTCCTGCCCCCGCCGGCTTTGAATCTGTCATTACCATCGCCCAGCTTGACGCTCACCGGCAGCTCAAGATCATCGGCAACAGACACGTCATCGTCTCCGCCATTGGTGTGGATTTCAATCTTTTGACGACTTCTTTCATCCTGATAAAGTGGAATCTCATAGGACTTGCCGTTAATGTCAGCAATCAGCCCTCCATCGTTAGATTTTTTTATATGGACTTTATCGGCTGCATTTCCCGTCGTGATGACCAAATTCTCTTCTTTTGGTGGCCCGAAAAATCCTTTGCCACCTCTAACATTCAGCTCTATCTGTATTCCATCCTCACTGAAAGGCATATTTGGAATGATCTTCACGGGTGCCGACGTCACGCCAGATTTACTTTGAGATTTATCAATACCCGTCAAATAATTTAGCTGGCCCGTAACGGTCCCTTGGGCTGGAGAGTGGTGAAGAGACGGAGAACCAACAGGCATATTCATAGAAAGTCATCCTTAGCATTAATTAGCTGCGATGACTATGTGGCGGGCCTGACGAAACCGTTCCGTCAGCTGAATGACTTTTTACCCTATGCAGTAAGTTTCGAGAATTTTCCGACAGCAACACTCACATTTCTCAGGGCCTTACTTGAAGCATTACAACAGGCCCTGAGCTTGCAGATCATGCGCAATGGTACTGATGACTATTCGAAATACCTAGGCCGTATCGGCAAACCGAATTCCGCCAGCAGCGCATTTTCATTCCTGCGACGCATCGGATTGCCTTGGCTGCCTCTGAAGCTCGTTATCGCCACCATAGGTCACCGGCCCCACCCGGGCAGAGCTGGTCTCTACCCGGGAAGCATCATGCTCATTGCTGTACATAAAGGGCACACTGGCCGTGTTCGGAGCAGCCTGAGCACCCTGCGCTGCAGGGTCAGCCGCCTGTCGATAGCCGGCGTCGTTTTTTTCATCTTCGCTGGAGCGTGAAGCAGTCGATGGTGCAACAGGCGACGTTTCCATCACTAACCTCCGAACATGCATTTGGGATTACGACGGTTAGGTGGTGCTACGGACCGAAAACGTTCCTGAAACCGAGTGGAAACTTACCGACGCCTGTGCAGAAGATACTCATCAAGCACCAGACCAGCGCACAATCCGGATCGTTGATGAGCCTCCATTACCGACGAAAAACTACCTTAAACTTCCGCGTAATTTTCCAACCAATGCGTGCAAAGCATTCGGTGTCACCGTCTCACTTTCCACCGGCTCACCCGCCACCAACACCACCCGCGACCAGATCCGATGGAAAAAGCCCTTGTTCGGATCGCGGCTGAAGAAACTCCCCCACAACCCCTGCAACGCCATCGGGATCACCGGCACCGGCGTCTCCTCCAGGATGCGTGTCACCCCGCCACGAAACTCATTCATCTCGCCATCGGCTGTCAGCTTGCCTTCCGGGAAGATGCACACCAACTCGCCATCCTTGAGGTACTGGGCAATGCGCGCGAACGCCTGTTCGTAGATCTGAATGTCTTCATGGCGCCCCGCAATCGGAATCGCCCCAGCGGTGCGGAAGATAAAATTGAGCACCGGCAAGCGGTAGATCTTGTAGTACATGACAAAGCGAATCGGCCGACGTACTGCACCGCCAATCAACAGCGCATCGACAAACGACACATGGTTGCACACCAGCAACGCCGCGCCTTCATCCGGGATGGCTTGCAGGTTGCGATGCTCCACGCGGTACATGGAATGGCTGAGCAGCCAGATCATGAAGCGCATGGTGAACTCGGGGACGATTTTAAAGATGTAGGTGTTAACCGCGATGTTGAGCAGCGACACCACCAGGAACAACTCGGGGATCGACAGCTTGGCCACGCTCAACAGCAGAATGGACACGATGGCCGAGACCACCATGAACAGTGCATTGAGAATGTTGTTCGCCGCGATCACCCGTGCCCGTTCGTTCTCGGCGGTACGCGACTGGATCAGCGCATACAGCGGCACGATGTAAAAGCCACCGAACACACCCAGGCCGAGGATATCGAGCAGCACCCACCACGCCTGGCCGTAGCTGAGCACCGCGAGCCAATCGTTGGCTTGCACGTTCTGCGGGAAGCCGCCGGAGTGCCACCACAGCAGCAGGCCGAACACGGTCAGGCCAAATGAGCCAAACGGCACCAGGCCGATTTCCACCTTACGCCCGGAGAGTTTTTCGCACAGCATCGAGCCCAGGGCGATGCCCACCGAGAACACCGTGAGGATCAAGGTCACCACGGTTTCGTCGCCGTACAGCCATTCCTTGGCATAGGCCGGGATTTGCGTGAGGTAGATCGCGCCGACAAACCAGAACCATGAGTTGCCGACAATCGAGCGCGACACCGCCGGCGTCTGCCCCAGGCCCATGCGCAACGTCGCCCACGACTGAGTGAAGATATTCCAGTCCAGGCGCAGCTGCGGTGTCGACGCCGCTGCGCGCGGGATGCTGCGGCTGGCCAGGTAGCCCAGCACCGCCACGGCCACAATCGCCACCGCCACCACCGGCGCGTAATGGGTGGAAGACATCATGATCCCGGCACCGATGGTGCCCGCCAAAATTGCCAGGAACGTGCCCATCTCCACCAGGCCGTTGCCGCCCACCAACTCATCGTCGTGCAAGGCCTGGGGCATGATCGAGTACTTCACCGGGCCGAACAGCGCCGAGTGAGTGCCCATTGCAAACAGCGCCAGCAGCATCAGTTCAAGATGATTGGTCAGAAAACCCGTCGCGCCCACCGCCATGATCACGATCTCGCCGATCTTGATCGCGCGGATCAACGCGTCCTTGTTGAATTTCTCGCCAAACTGCCCGGCCAACGCCGAGAACAGGAAGAACGGCAGGATAAACAACAAAGCACACAGGTTGACCCAGATGGAGCGGTCACCCTCGATGGTGAGCTTGTAAAGGATGGCCAGAATCAGCGACTGCTTGAAGATGTTGTCGTTGAACGCGCCCAGCAACTGGGTAATGAAAAACGGCAAGAAGCGCCGCGTGCGCAGCAAGGTAAATTGGGAAGGATGGCTCATCGTCGTCCGTGTTCCTGCGTGGCCTTTATTTATCAGGCCACGACTTTACCTAATCCTGCTTACTTATTCGCTAGCCCGGCAATACAAGGCGAAACAAAAAGCTCGCCTTTATAAGCGCCCTGCACGGTGCGCTTGGCCACGATCAGCCACATCAGCGCCAGCGCAACCACCAGCACACTGCCAAACACGCTGAAAAACGCCAGCTGTAACAGGCTCGCCAATTTAAGCGTGGCCAAGGCGTAAACCCCCAATGGGAAGGTAAAACCCCACCAGCCCAGGTTGAACGGGATACCGGCGCGCAGGTAACGCAGGGTGATCAACACCGCAATCAACATCCACCACAAACCGAAGCCCCACAGGGTAATGCCCGCAATCAGGCCCAGGCCGTGGGCCATTTCACCGACACTGGCCAGGCCATTGGCGGCGAAGATCCCAGGGGCATCCGTACCGAGCAGCAACATGCCCAAGGCACCGGTACCGATCGGGCCCAGGGCCAACCAGCTCGACGCTGCCATATTGGCGTGAGGCAACTTATGCAAGGCCATGCGCAGCATCAGGATGGTCAGAATGCTGAACGCTACCGGCAGGGAAAACGCCCACAGCACGTAGCTGGTCACCAACATCACCAGTTGCGAATGGGCATCGGCCAAGTGCGGCGCGAGCAAGCCACCGCTGGCCGCTGCCACTTCGGCCGCCACCACGGGCAACAGCCAGACGGCGGTCATCTGGTCGATGCTGTGCTCCTGGCGGGTGAACATCATGAACGGGATCAGCACGCCGCAGGCCAGGGACATGGCCACGTCCAGCCACCACAAGGCTTCGGCCAACGGGATCACATCACCGCCCCAGCGCGGCAGGCCGAACAGCAGCAAGCCGTTGAGAATGGTCGCCAGCCCCATGGGGATGGTGCCGAAAAACATCGAGACCGTTGAGTGCCCGAAGATGCGCCGCGCCTCGTGGAAAAACATCACCCAGCGGGCGGCATACAGCACGCTGAACAGCACAAACAGGCCAATGGTGAACAGCCACAGGCCCTCGGCGACGGCATGCAGGCCTGGCAGGCTGACTGGCAGCTGGGCCAAGGCCAGCGCCAGCACACCGGTGCCCATGGTCGCGGCAAACCAGTTCGGGGTGAACTGGCGAATCACTTCCCGGGGACGGGCCAAGTGACTGAAGGGTTTGTAGCGGTGAGTGGTCGAGCAGGTCATGGGTTAATCCTCTTCCTCATTTGAGGTTGGGGCCATGATAGAACCTGATCGAATATCTATATAACGGGTAATATCTCTAACTGTTATCTATTTTACCTATATTAATCGTAATCATGCGCTGGCCCTTGCCTGCGCCGTGTCCCGCCACAACAACCCAACAAGCGCGCCGAGAGACAGCAAGATAAGCACCGCACCGTAGCCGTCCGTGGTCGCGATCAGGCCAAAGACGCGGCTCAGGTTACCCGCCAACAGCGCCGGCACGCAGAACGCCAGGTAGCTCAATACATAGAACGCCGACATCAGGCCCGCCCGCTCATGGGGCAACGCCAGGCCCACGATACTGCGCACACTGCCCATGAAACCGCCGCCGAAGCCCAGGCCTGCGATCACACTGGCGACAAAGAACAGCCACAGGCTGGCGGTGTTTACGGCAACCAGCAGCAACCCCACGCCCACGGCCAGCAGTGCAGCCGACAAGCGCATCACCCTGTCAGCCGCGTGATTGCGCAGGCTGTAGATCATCACCGCGCCGCTCAAGGTCACCACCGCCACCAGCCCGCCGCCGATCAAGTGCGAGGTCGACCCGGTGGCGACGCGCACCAACGACGGCGCCAACGAGGAAAAGAACCCACCCAGCGCCCACACGGCCACATTCAATGGCATCGCCAGCCACAAGGCGCGGCGCGCCTGCGGCGGCACATGCAGGGTTGGCGCCAGGGACTGCAAGGCGCCGGGTATACGACTGACCGTTTCAGGCAGGCGCCATACATAGAGAGCCTGCAACACCATCAAGCCCAGCAGGGTGTAATAGATCAATTGGGTTGGCCATGGCGCGTACTCCACCAGTAACCCGCTGCCCAGGCCACCACTGGCCATGCCGAGCATCGGTGCAAGGCTGTTGAGCATCGGGCCGCGGACGCGGTCGGTATCGAGCAGCGTCGCACTCAATACCGCTGTGGCAGTGCCAGTCGCGAAGCCCTGTAACGCGCGGGCGGCCAGCAGGCAGGCGGTGCTGTCAGCGTGGATAAACAGCAGCATCGCCACACTATTGAGCAGCAGCGCGGCGAAGATCACCGGCTTGCGCCCCAGGTAATCCGAGAGCGACCCCACCGTCAGCAGGGCCGCCAGCAGGCTCACGGCATAGACACCAAAGATGGCCGTGAGCATGGCCGCCGAAAAATGCAGGTGGTCTTGGTACACCTGGTACAAGGGCGTCGGCGCGCTGGAGGCGGCGAGAAAGGTCAGCACCATGATCACTAGAAACGCCAGGCTGGACCGCTGAGAGATGACACTGGACATGGGCACGCTCCGCTAAAGCTAATATTTTGCTTTTGTGCAGTGTGCTATTCGCTGGCGCTTAAAGCAAATTCTTTGTGTTAAGGTCTTGCCCATGGCGATCAAAGAAGGCCTCCGCCCGGGGGGCCGCAGTGCCCGGGTACAAGAATCCGTCCACAGAGCGGTGCGCGAATTGCTGGAAGCCCATGAGCGTTCCAGTGTCACCGTGCCGATGATTGCGGCATGTGCAGGCGTCACGCCGTCGACCATTTACCGGCGCTGGGGCGATCTGTCAGTACTGCTCGCCGACGTCGCCCTGGCCCGAATGCGCCCCGATACCGAACCGGCCAACACCGGCAGCCTGCGTGGCGACCTGCAAGCCTGGGCCGAGCAATACCTGGATGAGATGAGTTCGGACGTAGGCCGCAACATGATGCGCGACGTGCAAAGCAGCCCGACGCCAGGGTATTGCGTGAGCATCCTGAGTGGGCAGTTGCAGGTGATTGTTGACCGCTACCCGCAGGAACAGCCACCGAGCGTTGACCATCTGATCAACCTGCTCGCCGCACCGACGGTGTTTCGTATTCTGTTTTCGGCAGAGCCTTTGGCGGTAGAAGAACTGCATGCCCTGATCGAGCTGGCACTGAAGGCTTAAAGCCCTGCACAGAGCAAATGTGGGAGCGGGCTTGCTCGCGAAGGCGTCGTGTCAGTCAATGCATCAGCAACTGATCTACCGCATTCGCGAGCAAGCCCGCTCCCACATTTTTTACCGCGTGCCGTCAGCGGCTAGGTACGCATCCCACGTCCGCTCACCAGCAACCGCGCGCAGCCGATATACAAGACGATGGTGGCGACGATCATAAAGGTGATCGCCACACTGATCTTGATATCCGACACGCCCAGAATGCCGTAGCGGAAGGCGTTGACCATGTGCAGCACCGGGTTGGCCAAGGACACCGTCTGCCAGAACGGCGGCAGCAAGGTGATGGAGTAAAACACCCCGCCCAGGTAGGTCAGCGGCGTCAGCACGAAGGTCGGGATAATGGAAATATCATCGAAGTTGCGTGCGAACACGGCGTTGATAAAGCCCAGCAGCGAGAAGATCGTCGCCGTCAGCACGACCACCAGAATGGTGACCCCCAGGTGATGCACCTGCAGGTGGGTAAAGAACAGCGACAGCAGCGTCACGATCACCCCCACCATCAGGCCACGCAACACGCCGCCCAGGGTGTAGCCGATGAGGATGGTGTGCGGTGACACCGGCGAGACCATCAGCTCTTCGATGGAGCGCTGGAACTTGCTGCCAAAGAAACTCGACACCACGTTGCCGTAGGAGTTAGTGATCACCGACATCATGATCAGGCCCGGCACGATGTACTCCATGTAGGTGAAACCACCCATGTCGCCGATTTGCCGGCCGATCAGGTTACCGAAGATCACAAAGTACAGGACCATGGTGATCGCCGGCGGCAGCAGGGTCTGCGGCCAGATCCGGGTAAAGCGCTTCACTTCGCGATAGACAATGGTTTGCAGCGCGACAAGGTTGGGTTGCAGTTCGGAACTCATACCGCCACCTTCGCCAGATTTTTCTCCACCAGGGACACGAACAACTCCTCAAGGCGATTGGTTTTGTTACGCAGGCTCAACACTTCGATGTTCTGAGTCGCCAGCTGGGTGAACAGCGCGGTGATGCCCATGGCCTTATCCACCTGCACCTCCAGGGTGTGGCTGTCCACCAGCCGGCTTGGGTAGCCGAGCAACTGCGGCGCCACCGAGAGATTGTTTTTCAAGTCGAGCAGGAAGGTTTCCACATGCAACTGGCCCAGCAGGTTGCGCATGCTGGTGTTCTCGACAATGGTGCCGTGGTCGATGATGCCGATGTTGCGGCACAACTGCTCAGCCTCCTCCAGGTAGTGGGTGGTGAGGATGATGGTGATGCCCTTCTCGTTCAGTTCGGTGAGGAAGGTCCACATCGAGCGGCGCAGTTCGATGTCCACGCCGGCGGTAGGTTCGTCGAGGATCAACAGGCGCGGCTCATGCACCAGGGCACGGGCGATCATCAGGCGTCGCTTCATGCCACCGGACAGCGAGCGCGAAGGCACGTCACGCTTGTCCCACAGGCCCAGTTGGGTGAGGTACTGCTCGGCGCGTTCCTTGGCGACTTTCGCCGGAATGCCGTAGTAGCCAGCCTGGGTCACGACAATGTCGAAGGTCTTTTCGAACTGGTTGAAATTGAATTCCTGGGGCACCACGCCAATGGAGCGCTTGAGCGCCGCCGGGGATTTGTCCAGGTCATGCCCGAAGATATTCACCGTGCCGCTGGTCTTGTTGACCAGGGTGGAGAGAATACCGATGGTGGTGGATTTGCCGGCACCGTTGGGGCCCAGCAAGGCGAAGAAGTCACCTTCGGCAACGTCCAGATCGATACCACTCAGGGCCTGGAAACCGTTGCCGTAGGTTTTGGTTAGCTGCCGGATGGACAGAGCGGAACTCATATCGGAATACGCACCAAAGAAGGGAATAGAAAGAATAGATGAGGGCACACCGCAGGTAGTTCAACCGGCGATGCAATGCGGGCATGGTGCTTGCCCATGCCGCACAAGTACAGTCACCCGTATTAATAGTGTGTATTAAGTCAACGCGGTCATCACCGCCTTGCGGTAGGCCGGGCGCTGTTGCAAGCGCTGGTACCAGGCCTCCAGATTCGGCATTGCCGGGCGTTCGATGGGCATCTCGAACCAGGCGTAGATGAAGCAGCCCAAGGGAATATCGCCCATGCCGAACGCCTGGCCGGACAGGTAGGGTTGCTCGGCGAGGGCTTGTTCGACGGTTTTGAGCGCGTCGATACAGGCTTGGCGCCCGGCATTGATGCTGTCCCAGTTTTGCTGGTCAGCCGGGGTGCGCACGATGCCCCAGAACACCGCCTTGAACGGGTCGGCGAGCGTGGAAGTGGTCCAGTCCATCCACTTTTCGGCGTTGGCCCGGGCTTGCAAGTCGCTGGGGTAAAAGTCCGATGCCTGCTTGGCGCACAGGTAACGCACGATGGTGTTGGACTCCCACAGCACAAAGTCGCCATCTTCGATCACCGGCACCCGGCCATTGGGGTTCATGGCCCGGTATTGGGGGGTATCGACCACACCAAAAGCCCCGCCCGCATCAATTGCTTCATAGTCCAGGCCGAGTTCCTCGGCGCACCACAGTGCTTTCCTGACGTTTGATGAATTTTTACGACCCCAGATCTTCAGCATGACCGCGCCTTATTGTGGATGAACTTGGCTGGATGAAGGCAGCAGCATACGCCGGTTCAGCCGCGGCTTAAATCGCTCTGCATATCGCCGAGCAGGGTGGGCGCATCGTCGGCAAACAGGTGCGGGTAGCACTGACGGATATGCCCGAAGAAAAATGCTTCAGGCACGTCAGCAAATTGCCCGTGGTCCACCACGTACTCCATCGAACGCTGACCCTGGCGATTGAACGCGTGGAACACGCTGTCGTGCAGGCCATCGAATTCCAGCGGCGGCACGTCGAACACCTCGCACAATTGCTGGTTGAACGCCGGAGTGGCCTTGACCCAGCGGCCGTTCAGGTAAAGCTCGGTATAACCGTGCATGGCGAACACGTCACTCTTGAGCAGCGCGAGCAGCCGCGGTGTGGACAGGTGGTTGCGCACGTCCGCCAGGCCAATGCGTGCGGGAATGCCGCAGTGGCGCGCGCAAGCGGCGAGCAACGTAGCTTTGGGCACACAGTAGCTTTCGCCGGCCGCCAGGGCGAAGCTGGCGCTCAAGGTGTTGGGGTCACGGCTGAAGGTATAGGGGTTGTAGCGAATGGCCTCACGCACCGCGTAGTAAAGACTGACTGCCTGGTCACTTAAATCCGGGCGGGTTCCGCGATGTTTCTCGGCGAACTCCACCACCACAGGGTGGTCACTATCGATGAAGCGGCTGGGACTCAAGTACGTATTCATGAGCTTGATCTCCGAGGGGAGCCTGGAGTTTAACCACCAGGCCTGCCAGAGAGATAACGACGATTCGGCCAAATGCCGGCGCCGGCTGATGGGTTGCCCAGTACACCTTGTTACACCCTGATCACCCGGCTTGTTCGGATGCCGACTAAGCTCCCTGGTGGTTTCGCCCCTGGTTCACGGAGGATTGAATATGCTGTTGTTGTGGATACTGGTGCTGGTGGTCGGCATTGCCTACCTGGCACACCGCCGTACTGCCCCCCTGCCCGCCCTGGGCGTGGTCGCCGTCTACCTGCTGGCGATGGGCGCCTGGAGCCACGCACCGGGTTGGCTGCTGCTGATCTTCTGGGTGCTCCTGGCCGTGGTGGCCGCGCCTTTGTTGCTGCCCGACCTGCGCCGCCAATACTTCACCAAGCCGCTGTTCAGCTGGTTCCAGAAAGTGCTGCCGCCGATGTCCGAGACCGAGCGCGATGCGATCGATGCCGGTACCGTATGGTGGGATGGCGAACTGTTCAGTGGCCGCCCCGACTGGGACAAATTGCTGGCCTACCCCAAGGCGCAATTGACCGAGGAAGAGCAGGCGTTCATCGACGGCCCCACCGAAGAACTCTGCGCCATGGTCAGCGACTGGGAAATCGGCCAGGCCATGGACCTGCCGCCGCAAGCCTGGGAACACATCAAGACCCATGGTTTCTTCGCCCTGATCATTCCCAAGGAGTACGGTGGCAAGGGCTTCTCCGCCTATGCCCACTCCCAGGTTGCCATGAAGCTCGCGACCCGCAGCGGTGACCTGGCCTCCACCGTGATGGTCCCCAACTCCCTCGGCCCCGCCGAACTGCTGCTGCACTACGGCACCGACGAACAACGTAACCACTACCTGCCGCGCCTGGCCCGCGGCGACGACATTCCGTGCTTCGCCCTCACCGGCCCGCTGGCCGGCTCCGATGCGGGCGCCATGCCCGACACCGGGGTGATCTGCAAAGGGGAATGGGAAGGCAAGGAAACCCTCGGCCTGCGCCTGAACTGGGAAAAGCGCTACATCACCCTCGGCCCGGTCGCGACCTTGCTCGGTCTGGCCTTCAAGGCTTATGACCCAGACCACCTGCTGGGTGAGGAAGAGGACCTGGGCATCAGCCTCGCGTTGATTCCTACCGACACCCCTGGCGTGGAAATCGGCCGTCGTCACCTGCCGCTTGGCGCCGCCTTCATGAACGGCCCCAACTCCGGCAAGGATGTGTTTATCCCTCTGGAATACCTGATCGGTGGCCAGGAGATGCTCGGCAAGGGCTGGATGATGCTGATGAACTGCCTGTCGGTCGGCCGTTCGATCTCGCTGCCCGCCGTCGGCACTGGCGCTGCCAAGTTCACCAGCCTGGTGACCGGCCAATACGCCCAGGTGCGCGAACAGTTCAACGTACCGCTGTCGGCCTTCGAAGGGATCCAGGAAGCCCTGGCACGCATCGGTGGCAACGCCTGGCTGATGGACAGTGCGCGCATGCTCACCGCCAACGCCGTGGACCTGGGCGAGAAGCCGTCAGTGTTGTCGGCGATCCTCAAGTACCACCTGACCGAGCGTGGCCGTGAGTGCATCAGCCACGCCATGGACGTGCACGGCGGCAAGGGCATCATCATGGGCCCCAACAACTACCTGGGCCGCAACTGGCAGGGCGCACCGATTTTCATCACCGTGGAAGGCGCCAATATCCTCTCGCGTAACCTGATGATCTTCGGCCAGGGCGCCATTCGCTGCCACCCCTTCGTGCTCAAGGAAATGGCCCTGGCCGGCCGCGAAGACCATGACCAGGCGTTGAAGGAATTCGACGGCCTGCTGATGCAACACATCGGCTTTGCCGTCAGCAACGCCGCCAGCACCCTGGTGCTGAACCTGGGCTTCGGGCACTTCGAAAAAGCCCCGGGCAACCGGTTGAGCCAGGGCTACTTCCGTGCCCTGAACCGCCAGGCGGCTGCGTTTGCCCTGCTGGCCGACCTGAGCATGATGTTGCTGGGTGGCGAACTCAAGCGCCGCGAACGCCTGTCCGCCCGCCTGGGTGATGTGCTGAGCCACATGTACCTGGCCTCGGCGGCGCTCAAGCGTTATCACGACCTGGACTCGCCGGACCATCTGGAGCCGCTGTTTGCGTGGGCCATGGAAGAAAGCCTGGGCGAATCGGAACGCGCACTGGATGAGCTGCTGAGCAACTTCCCGAACAAGGTGCTGGGCTGCCTGCTGCGGGTGATCGTGTTCCCATTCGGGCGTCGTCATACCGGCCCGTCCGATGCGCTGGATGCCGAAGTGGCAGCCGTGATCGGCCGCGCCAAGGGCGACCCGACCCTGGAAGAATTGCTGGCCGGCTGTTATCGCCCGCAATCAGCAGAAGATCCCGTGGGCGCCCTGCAACATGCCTACGACCTGCTCGGTGCCAGCCACCCCTTGCAGAAAAAACTCCACAGCGCGCTCAAAAGCGGCCAGGTCAAGCCGGCTGCCGGCGAGCATGCCATCGACGCGGCCCTGCAGGCCGGCGTGCTGCAACCGGCCGAGGCGCAAACCCTGCGCGATGCCGAGGCGGCGCGACGCAAGGTGATCGACGTGGATGATTTCAGCAAGGAAGAGCTGATGCAGGCAGAAGGTAAAGTCCGCTGAGTCGAGCGGTCATATAAAAACGGGCGCGAGAGGCTTATACTCTCGCGCCCGTTTTTGCTTTAGAGGCCTTATCTCGTGTCCAACGTCGTTGCCGATCATCTCGTCTTGCTCGACCACTTGCGCAGCATCCTGGTTGCCGTCGGCGAAGCCGAACAGGTACCCGAGGAAAGCCACTCGCTGTTCCTGGAGCGTTTCGACGAACTGCGCGCCCTGTTGCCAATCGACCCGATCGAAAGCCAGTACCTGGGCCAGGACCTGATGAGCCAGGTCATCCTGCGCTACCCGCAAATCGCCCACCTGGTGCCCCGCGACCTGCTGTGGTTCTTTGGCGGCGACTGCCTGCACTTCATGCCCGACGAAGAACTGGACCTGTACCAGGCCCTGGAAGAACGTCGCTATGAAGCCGAACAGAACGACGAACCGTTCGACTGGAACCAGGAAAAACAGCTGCTGGCGATGCCTCAGGACCAGAGCAAACACTGACGACTATGCTCGTTCCTACGCTCTGCGTGGGAACCTATCCTGTGACGCTCTGCGTCACCCGTGCACAGGCATAAAGGCAGGACGCGGAGCGTCCAAGGTGGCATTCCCACGCAGAGCGTGGGAACGAGCAACCGCGCTCCTACCGCCGCCGCAGCGTGGGCTCCTTGGCCATGCACTCCACCAGATAATCGATAAACACCCGCAACTTCGGCGGTAGGTACCGTGTGGGCGAATGCAGCAGCCACGCCTCGCCATGGTACGAGGCAATAAAATCCCACCCCGGCAACACCTGCACCAACTCCCCCGCTTCCAATGCATGCCGCGCGGTGAAATACGGCAAGCTGGCAATCCCGACATGCTGCAACGCCGCCTCCAGCCGCACCCCGGTGTGGTTCGCCGCATACCGGCCGCGTACGCCGACCGTTACCGCCTTGCCAGCCTGGCGAAACTTCCAGCGTGAATCTCCCGGTGTTTCACCCAGATAAATGCAACTGTGCCCAAGCAGATCATGGGGATGGCTCGGTGTACCGTGCTCGGCCAGATATTGCGGCGTCGCGCACAACAAATGTTCGATGGGCAACAGCTGGCGCCCGACCAAGCCTGGCGGTGGGCTGTCGGTGATGCGGATGCTCAAGTCGACGTTGTCGTCGATCAAATCCACATGCCTATCTTCCAGGATCAATTGCACATCCACCTTGGGATAGCGCCGCAAAAATTCCGGCATATGCGGGTGCACCACAAATCGCCCCACCGCCTTGGGCACACTGACCCGCACCAGCCCCTCGGCTTCATGGGTAAATTGCCCACTGATTTCCATCACCGAGCGCGCCGCATTGACCATCTCCTGGCAACGCTTGAACACCTCCTCGCCGCCCTCGCTCAGGCGCAGCTTGCGCGTGGTGCGTTGCAGCAGGCGCGTGGCCAGGGCTTGTTCCAGGCGCGAGATGCTGCGGCTCACCGCCGAAGGTGAAACGCTGAGTTGCCGCGCCGCTTCGGAGAAGCTGCCGGTTTCCACGACCTTGACGAAAATCGCCATTTCACCCAATAACGGTAAAGGAAGATTGATGCTCATGACGCACAGGTCCATTGATAATTGAGCGGATTATCACCCATCTGCGCACTATTTATACTGCCCACAGAACCCTGATGCGGATGTAAATAATGACCGAGCGCCTGTTTTTTACCCACGACCACCTGACGGCCGAGCTGGAAGTGCTCAGTTGCACCCCGCACGAAGAGCAATTCGCCGTGATTGTGCAGTCGACCATTTTCCATCCCCAAGGCGGCGGCCAGCCGTTCGACACCGGCTGGCTCGGCGATAGCCAGGTACTGCGGGTCGTGCAGGAAGCCGAACAGGTGGTGCACTACGTCGACCAGCCCCTGGAACCAGGACCCGCCACTGCACGAGTCGACGCACAGCGGCGCGCCTTGCACACTCGTCTGCATTCGGCGGGGCACTTAATTGGCAATGCCGGCGAACGCCTGGGCTGGATGCCGATCAAGGCTCACCACTGGCCCGGCGAAGGCAAGATCACCTTTATCCGTGGCCAGACCGCGCAAGACATGGATGCGCAGACGCTCCAGCAGTGGGTCAACACATGGATCGCCGCCGACTATCCCCGCTATATGACGCTGGAAGATGGCACCCGCGAAGTCGGCTTCGGCGAATTACCGGCTTACGCCTGTGGTGGCACTCATGTCCAAGCGCTGAGCGAACTGGGCCAGGTAACGATCCTGGCGTTGTCGGAGAAAAAAGGCGCGCTCTCGGTGCGCTATGAAATCAATGCGGGAGGAGGCTTGCCTTAATGCCATTCAGTTAAGCTCAGTTCCCCTGTGGGAGCTGGCTTGCCTGCGAAAGCGTTAGTGCAGTAGCAGATGCAGTGACTGACACACCGCTATCGGGGGCAAGCCCCCTCCCACATTGGATCGCCCCAAAGAAACAGGCTACACGGCAATCGCCCCCGCCCTGCTCGGCTCAACCATGAACGACTTCAACGTCGACACCGTCGCCGCCGGGTCACGCGGATCACTGATCGCACGAAAATTCGTCAACATGCTATTGGCCGCCAACTCCACCGACACATACCCACGCTGGCGACTGTCGAAAAACTTCACATGGGGGTTGAGCGGCATGATCTTCATGAACGCGTCATAGGGCGGACCGTCGGAGGTCACCGACGAGCCAACAAACTCGGTGGCGACCACCGCCGAGTCCGGCCTTTCTGCGTCGGCATGCAGGTCGGTGGCCCAGAACGAATGAATATCCCCTCCCCAGAACACCGGGTTCTTCACGCGATTGCGCACGATCGACGCCAGCATCCGTGAGCGGTTCGCCATGTAGCCATCCCAGCCATCGGTCCAGCGGCCAAGCTTATGGTTGGTGAGGTCACGCTGCATCAGCGGCGCCACCAGCAGGTCTTGTGCGATCACATTCCATTGCGCTCCAGACTGAGCAAAGCCCTGGTCCAGCCAGGCTTCCTGCTGCCAGCCGAGCAACGTGCGGCCAGGGTCACGCAGGTCGCTGCAGGGGGCGGTGACAATATGCCCCTGGTGGCTGCCATTGGCCGCGATGCACGGTTGCTCGGAACGGTACTGGCGACCGTCGAGCACATGGAAACGCGCAAGCCGGCCGTAATCCAGGCGCCGGTAAATGCGCATGTCCGGCCCCTTCGGCACGCTGCTGGCACGCAGGGGCATGTGTTCGTAAAACGCCTGATAAGCCGCCGCGCGTTGTTTAAGAAACTGCGCCACCGCCACTTTCGGGTCCTGGGACCAGCGGTTGGCGTAGTCATTCTGTACTTCGTGATCGTCCCAGGTTACGACGCTAGGAGCCGCGGCGTGCAGGGCCTGCAGGTCTGGATCAGTCTTGTACAGTGCGTAGCGGTTGCGGTAATCACTCAGGCTTTGCGCATTGCCGCTGCCGTGAGAACGAAACACCTTGCCCGAATCCGCAGCATAGGAACTGTCGTAGATGTAATCACCGAGGAAAAACACCAGGTCCGGCTGCTCGGCGGCAAGGTGTCGGTAGGCGCTGAAATAGCCACGTTCCCAGTGCGAGCAGGACACAAACCCCAGCCGGGCCGAGGCCATGGCCTGCAACGGCGGCATCGTGCGCGACTGGCCCACCGGGCTCTGCGCACCGAGCCCTTCAAACTGGTACCAATACGGCCGATCTGCCGCCAGCCCCGCCACCTCGACATGCACCGCATGAGCGAAACGCGGCGTCGCCAATACTTCGCCCTGCTTCACAATGCGCGTCATCGCCGCATCGCTGGCCACCCGCCAGCGCACCGGCACCGAGCGACTCAGGCCGCCACGGCCATCCGCGGCGTTGAACAACGGCGCCAGGCGCGTCCAGATCACAAAGCCATCTGGCAACGGGTCGCCGGAAGCCACGCCGAGGGTGAACGGATAATCCACCCCGGCACTGCGCGCAAACGGGCTGAGGATGGAAAAGGCGGTAGCGACCACCAACCCGCCGAGGACCCGGCGTCGGCCGTGGTCGACGTCGCCGCTCACAAGCAGCGCTCCCAGTCATCACGCACGCTGGCAAACCCGAGCAAGTCCTCATACACGCCGTTCTTCAGGAACGCCTGGTGCATGCAGCCTTCATAGCGCAGGCCGATCTTCTCCATGACCCGCGCCGATTCCTTGTTGCGCGCGAAACACTGGCTGCCCACGCGCTGCAACCCTAGCGCCTCGAAGCCGAAATCCATCACCGCGCTCGCCGCTTCTGCCGCATACCCCTGGTTACGGCAGTGCGCCGCCACCCAGCCACCCAAGTGCCCATAGTGATGGCGAGCATTGATGCGCAGGCTGACCATGCCGACCAATTCGTCGGTGCCGCGCACATGCATCCCCAGGTTCAGCAGTTCACCAGTGCGGTACTTGTCGGCGGCCCCGGCAATAAAATCCTGGGCGGTTTCCAGGGTGTAGGGCGATGGAATGTTCGCCGTGTTGTCGGCAATTTTCGGCCCGTTGGCAAGCGTGAAAAGCACCTGCGCCTGGTGCATATGCAGGGCGCGTAACAGCAGTCGCGGGGTCGTCAATTGAGGCAGTGCAGTGGGCATGGGAGCCGGCTCTCAAGATAAATTTCTCAAGCATGGAGGCCCCGAGTGTCAGTTTCATTACGCCCGAAAACTGACCGGTAAGTTTTCTGAAAGACGCGTCCTAGAGCCTCTAAACGGTCAATTAAAGTTAACCAATCGGTCATTTTTGGCTGTTAGCGTTTTGCCCCTAATTCAATGACGGGGTAACGGAATGAGAACCTGGGACGAACCCAAGAAACGCAAGGCGCACATCGAGCTGATCCCGATGATCGACGTGATGATGTTCCTGCTGGTGTTTTTCGTACTGGTGAGCCTGAACGTGATTCCCGCGCTCGGCATGAAGACCCAATTGCCCAGCGCCAGCAGTTCGCAGCAGCTCAAGCCGCAAAACAAATTCATCCTCACCCTGGGCCTGGAAGGCCAGTTGCAACTGGACGGCAAGGACCTGACGGTGGAGGCCCTGGTGCCGGCGCTGAAGGCGGCCGAGAAGCCCGATACCAAGTCGACGATCATCGTCAACAGCGATAAAGGCGTGGAGGTTTCGCGCCTGGTGGAAGTGATGGACACCCTGCGCCTGGGTGGCTTCACCTCCGTGTCCATTGCTACGCGTAAGTCCTGACCATGTACGTTCTGTTTCGCGTGCGTCAGCTGCTGGGCAGTGTGCCGGCCCTGATCGCCTTGGTGCTGATTGCACTGGGTATCCAGTCCCAGACATTGAAGGTCGAGCCGGTGTATGACGAGTCGGCGGTCGAATTGGCCTTGGTCGAGCCGGAACCGCAAGTCATACCGGAACCGGTGGTGGAGCAAGAACCGCCGCCGCCGATGATCGAAGAGGAAGAGACCGAGCCGGCGCCCCCGCCGCCACCGCCCAAGCCGCTGCCCAAACCCAAACCTGAACCCAAGCCAAAACCTGTGCCCAAGCCTGCCCCCGTGGTCGCCAAGCCCCTGCCGGCGCCGCCACCGGTGGCGGCCAAGCCAGCCCCGGCCGTCGTCACCCAAGCGGCACCGACGCCTGCCCCACCGGCGCCACCGAAGGTCGATGGCCAGGCCCTGGAAAGCGGTTACCTCAAAGGCTTGCGCAACGAACTGGACACCTACAAGCAGTACCCCACCGGGCGCCAGGCGTCCCTCGAACGCCCGAGCGGCGAGGTGGTGGTGTGGTTGCTGGTAGACCGTCAAGGCCGTGTCCTCGACTCGGGTTTACAAACCCAGGCCTCGAGCATGCTGCTCAACCGGGCCGCCACCAATAGCTTGCGTCGCATCAAGCAAGTCAAACCGTTCCCCGAGCAAGCCTTCGGGGGGCGCAATGAGCAGCGCTTCACCGCCACCTTCAACTACAGCGTGCAATAAGCACCCGACACCAGGACGACAGTGATGAAGTTCACCCGTATTCATCTGGCACTAGTGGCCGCGACCAGCATGACCCAGGGAATGGTCATGGCAGAGACCAGCGACAGTGACGTCGGCACCATTGGGGTACAAGGCAAGGCGACCGCAGGAGGCGGTTACATGGTGCCGGAGGAAAGCATCAAGGGCCGCTCCACGGTAACCAAGGAAGCACTGGATAAACAGGCGGCCACCGGCAATGCCATCGACAAGCTCAAGTACACCCCGGGCTTGAACATCTCCAGTGAAGACAACACTGGCCTGTCGGGCTTTCGCTTCACCATGCGCGGCATGAACTCCGACCAGGTGGGCATGTCGGTGGACGGCATGCCGATCAATGATTCGGGCAACTACGCGCTGTATTCCAACCTGCTGGGCGATCCGGAAAACATCGACCAGATCTTCGTCACCCAGGGCGCTGCGGAATCCGACGGCCCGCACATTGGTTCCAGCGGCGGCAACATTGGCATCGTCACGATTCGCCCGACCAAGGAAACCGGTGCCTTCGTCAAACAGGTCGTCGGCAGCAACGCCACGCGCAAGACTTTTGCCCGCCTCAACACCGGCGAAATCAACGGCCTGAGCAACTGGCTGTCGGTGTCCCACACAGAAGGTGAAATGTGGCGCGGCTCGGGCGCGGTACGCGCGGACAAGGTGGAGTGGAACAGTTTTTTCGACGCCGGCAATGGCAACACCGCCAACCTGATCCTCAAATACCACGAGCAGGACAACAACAGTTACAGCCAGTTGACCAAGGCGCAGTTCCAGCAATATGGCCGCAAGTACGACCCTTACCCTGCCACCCCCAGCGTGGGCAGCAACGGCAAATACAACAGCTATTACGCCCTGGCGCAGAACCCGTTCCAGACCTTCACCGCCGTGCTCAACACCCAGTTCAAACTGGCCGATAACCTCGCGCTGTCCGTGATCCCGTATTACTACTGGGGCAATGGCAGCGGCGTCGGTTCATCCAGCTATGCCCTCAACCGTGGCTCCAATCAGGGCGGTGTGTTCGACCTCGGCAACCTGCCCACGGCCGCCCAATACAACGCCGACGGCACACCCAACAGCGGCGTGTACTACCGCCCTTCACGCACGCAAACCTGGCGTCCGGGTATCACCACCAAGCTGACCTGGGACCTTGGCGACCACAGCCTGCAATTCGGCTACTGGTACGAGCGCGCACGCCAGAGTCAAACCCAGCCGTTCATTCCGCTCAAGAGCAACGGCAAGCCAGTGGACACCTGGCCGGACTCCAACAGCGCCATCGTCGATGCCAACGGCAACACCGTGCAGGGCCGCGACCGTTTCACCGTGACGCCAGCGCAAAAGGTCTGGGCCCAGGACACCTGGTACATCAACCCGGACTGGACCTTCATCGCAGGCCTGGCCTACATGAACGTCGAGCGTGAAGGCACCAACCACGGCAGCCTCAACGAACGCCCGGAAAAACGTAACCAGACCTACAACAAACTGCTGCCCAACGCCGGCCTGAAATACCAGCTGGACGAGCGTGACCAGTTGTTCTACAGCGTGTCGCGCAACATGCGCGTGCCGCAGAACTACGTGCTCTACGACAAAGGCGCCGGCTCGATCGACGCCGAGCCGGAAACCAGCTGGAACCATGAACTGGGCTGGCGCTACAGCGGCGACGACATGAGCCTGGCCGCCACCCTGTTCTACATGGACTTCAAGAACCGCCAGGTGTCGTCCCGGGACATCAACGGCGACTTTGCCGACATCAACGCCGGCTCCGTGGTCAACAAAGGCCTGGAGCTGGAGTGGAGCGGCCAGTTGCCCCACCACTTCAATTACTACACCTCCTACACCTACACCAAGGCCGAGCAGCAGGATGACCTGACCGTCTACAACGCCGGCAAACCCATCGTGCTGCCCACCAGTGGCAAGCAGTTCGCCAACGTGCCCAAGAACATGCTGGCGGCCAACATCGGTTATGACGACGGGCGCTTCTACGGCACCTTCGGCGGCAAGTACACCAGCAAGCTCTACGGCGACCTGACCAACGACGAGGCGATTTCCGGTCGCACCGTGTTCAACCTCGGCGCCGGTATTTACCTGCCGGTGGACAAGAAGGTGGTCAAGGACGCGACCCTGCGCCTGAACGTCGACAACCTGTTCGACAAGAAATACCTGGACGGCGTGTACACCACCAAGACCAACGCGGCCAGCTACAGCGGCTTCCGCGATGGCGACCCGGCGTACATCGTCGGCCTGGACCGTACCGTCACCGTTTCGCTGGAAGCGAATTTCTAAGACTCACCCCAAGAGGAACACCATCATGGATATGAACCTGCTCCACGACGTCACCTTCTATGTGATGTACGCGGCGATGGCCATTGCGATCTTCATCGCCATCGAACGCGGTATCTACTTCGCCTACGTACGCCGCCAGGCACGCGCATTGATCGACGCCCTGGGCGCCAATGTGCACAGCGAGCGTGACCTGCCGGAGAACCTGACCCGTCGCGACAGCCTGCCGCTGAACATGATCTTGCCGGTGCTGGCCCAGAAGGCAACCCACGGTTCGCGCAAAGACCTGGACGACGAAATCGATACCCAGTACCTGAAGACGCGCGCCCCACTGGCCCGCAGCCTGTGGATCATCGAGACCATCACCACCGCCGCCCCGCTGCTGGGCCTGCTGGGCACCATTCTCGGCATCATCGACACCTTCAAGGCACTGGCCACCGCGGGCGTGTCGGACCCAGGGCAGATTTCCGGGGGTATCGGGACGGCGTTGTTCGCCACGGGATTAGGTATCGCCATCGCACTGTTTTGCGTGGTGTTTCACAACTTCTTCCAAGACAGCCTGGAGCGCATCAACGACCAGTTGAAGATCCTGTTGATCCGCGCCGCCACCGGTGCCCGCGCACAGGATGAAGTGCCCCATCGCGTGCCCACCCCGCTGCACAGCCGCACGGCTTGACCTACAGGGCGGGCGCCTTGGGCGCTCGCCTTTTCCTTTGGTGCGATGAGACGCTTATGTCCCTTTCGATGAAGTTGCGTATCGCCGGCCTGACCGGCTTGCTCCTCAGTCCGCTGGCCCAGGCGGACTTTTCCATTCCAGGCTTTGAACTGGTGCATACCGTACCCGTGGACACCGCCCTGGGCACCGACGATCTGCGCCAGCCCGGCCCGGTATGGATCGAGCTGTTCGACGGCGCCAAAAGCCGCATTGATATCGGCCAATTCTATGCCGCGGACCACCCTGGTTCGGTGATGAATACGGTGCTTGAACACCTGGAAGCCGCCGGCAAACGCGGCGTGAAGATTCGTTTCCTGCTCGAAGAAAAAGGCATCAAGCTGTCGGATGCCGCCACCCTGGAACGCTTGCGCGCCATTCCCAACCTGACCTTGCGCGTGCTGCCCTACGGGCAACTGAGCGGCGGCATCATCCACGCCAAGTACCTGCTGGTGGATGGCAAGCAGGCGTTTGTCGGCAGTCAGAATTTCGACTGGCGCGCCCTGGAGCATATCCACGAAACCGGGCTGCGCATCACTGACGAAACGGTGGTGGGCCAGGTGCAGGCGATCTTCGAGCAAGACTGGCAAGCCCAGGCCGCGCTGGCGGGTAAACAACCGGTGCCGCTACCCGCCAGTGGCCCGGCACCCGCACGTACCGGCAACTACCTGGTGGCCAGCCCGCAACGCTACAACCCGCCCGGCGTGGGCGACTCACAGTTGGAACTGCCGCGCCTGCTGGGCGAAGCCAAAAAAGAAGTACGCGTGCAATTGCTCGACTACGCGCCGCTGTCCTACGGACCGGATCGAACCCGGCCGTACTACGCGGTGATCGACAACGCCGTGCGCGCTGCTGCTGCCCGTGGCGTGTTGATCAAGCTGATGGTATCCAACTGGAACACCGACCCGCTGGAACTGCCTTATCTCAAGAGCCTGGCGGTACTGCCCAATGTCGAGATCAAGATCGTCACCCTGCCCGAAGCCAAGCAAGGCTTCATCCCTTATGCGCGGGTGATCCACAGCAAAACCATGGAGATCGACGGCCAAGTGGCGTGGGTCGGCACCAGCAATTGGTTGGGCGGCTACCTGGATAATTCGCGCAATCTGGAAGTGGTGATGCGCAGTGAGGCGATGGCCAAGCGCGTAGGCCAATTGCATGAACAACTGTGGGATGGGCCTTACGCTAGAGCCTTGAGCGTGACGGAGGAGTATCCCGCGGCCCATCCTGGCCAGCATTGACCTTGGGCACCTGAGTAATGGTAGTGTGTGGAAATGTTTCTGACTCTTCCGTCAGAAACCTCCTACTCACTACCTGCAAAGGAATGCCTTTAACCATGCACTTTCCACTGAAAAAACTGGTGGCTGCCACCTTGTTCGCCGCGAGCCTGTCGGCAGTTGCCACTCCCGCATCCGCAAACATCACCGCAGACCAAAGCGCAGCCATCCTGAAGCATTTCAGCGAGAACTCGGCCACCGATTTTCGCAGTTTCCTCGGCACCCTGGCCAAGAGCGAACTGGGCAAATCGGCTGACACCGGCCCTGCTATCAGCGCGTTTCTGGGCAACAAAACCCTGAGCGCCGAGCAGCAGAACGAGATCAATCGCCTGCTGGGCATTTATACCCGCGTGAAGTACGGCAAAGCCGCGCTCGAAACCCTGCGCGAACTCGTGGAAATCCCCACGTTCAACGTGGACGGCCTGCCACAGTATAAAAACCCGGAATTCCTCAAGATCGCGGCGAAGATCGAGGCCTTGGCCAAGTCCTTCAACCTGAACTTCCGTAACGTCGATAATCGCGTGTACGAAATTTCCCTGGAGGGCAGCGGTGATGACGTCGTGGGTGTGCATGCCCATGCCGATGTGGTGCCCGTGACTCCGGAAAACTGGGTGCTGCAAGACGGTACCAAACTCGACCCGTTCAAGGTCACGCTGATTGGCGACCGCATGTATGGCCGCGGTACCGAGGATGACAAGAACGGCATCGTGGTGACGATGTACGCCATGAAAGTCATCAAGGAAGAAAAACTGCCATTGGCGCGCACGTTCAAGCTGCTGGTGGACACCACTGAAGAAACCGCCGGTGATGCCATTCCTTACTACTTCGAACGCAATCCCGTGCCGCAATACAACCTGGCGCTGGATGGCGGTTACCCGGTGGTGATCGCCGAGAAAGGCTCGGGTACGGTCATGGCCACCTTCCCGGTGCGCAAGGGCGAAGGCAAAGGCGCGCAAATCATCGCGATGACCGGCGGCAAGGCGAACAACCAGATTCCATCGGCCTCGGTGGCCACGCTGGTCAGCGATACGCCAGCCGAATTGGCCGCCAGCTTGCAACAGGCCGGTGACGACTATGCCAAGCGCAATGGTGGCAATTTCCAGGTGACGGCCAAGGTCGATGGCAAGGACGTCAAACTCACGGTTACCGGCGTATCCGCTCACTCCTCCGAGCCTGAAACCGGGGTCAACCCGGTGGCGCGTATGCTGGACCTGATCCACAGCCTCGACGGCAAGGTCGCCCTCCAGCACAACCACATCACCGATGCCGCGCGGTATGCCGCCGACAACTGGGGCCTGGATTACCTGGGCGGCAAATTGGGTGTGGGCTACGCGGATGATTTCATGGGGCCGTTGACCACCTCGCTGACGTTTGTGGGGCAGGATGACAAAGCCTTCAAACTGGCCGTGAACCTGCGCGCACCGAAAGGTAAAACCCCGGAGGCGCTCAAGGCGCAAATCGAGCAGAAGCTGAACACCTGGGACAAGAACGCCAAGGTCAACGTGAGCTTCACTTACTCGCTGGACACGCCGATGTACCGCAACCCTGAAGGGGAATGGGTAAAAGCCTTGCTGGCAGTGGCCACTGAAAACCTGGGCATGGCGCACAAGTTCGGCACCTCGGCCGGCGCAACCTCGGTGCACGACCTGCCCAACGGCGTGCAATTCGGCCTGGCCCGCCCGGAAGAGAAGTACACCGGGCACACTGACAGTGAGTTCAAGACGGTTGAACAGTTCTTGCTGGACCTGCAGATCGTCACCGAAATGATGGGCCGCGTCGGGCAATTGCCGAAGCTCTGACCCAGTTGAAGCCCCAGCGAGGCTGCGATGGCGGCGGTACAGGCAACTTCTTTAGCGCCTGAACCACCGCTTTCGCAGCCTCGCTAAAGCTCGGGAGATCGGCGTATGTGGAATCACGCTTTGCAGGGCCATCGAGCCAAACACAACTCCCGACAACAACACCGCCCCAATGTGGGAGCTGTCGAGCCCCGGCGAGGCTGCGATGGCGCCGGCACAGTCAACCTCTTCATCGCCTGAACCACCGCTATCGCAGCCTCGCTAAAGCTCGACAGCTCCCACAGGGGATCGGCTGTGTATGTGGAATCCCGCCTTGCAGGGCCATCGAGCCAAGCACAACTCCCGACAACAACACCGCCCCAATGTGGGAGCTGTCGAGCCCCGGCGAGGCTGCGATGGCGGCGGCACAGGCACCCTCTTCAGCGCCTGAACCACCGCTTTCGCAGCCTCGCTAAAGCTCGACAGCTCCCACAGGAGATCGGCGGTGTGGGTGAGATCTCGCTTTGCAGGGCTATCGCGCCAAGCACAACTTGGCAACATCAGCCTTGCAACATCAGCATGTCTTCAAAGAAACCACCGACCGGCTCCGTGGGATGGCACAGCTGTATTTCCAGCACCCAGGCCATTTCACTCGGTGGGATCTCCAGGTCAGCCAACACTTTGCTCTCGAACAACGCATGGGGGAAATCTGCAAGGCGGTGCCCTGCCAGGTTGCGTGCCAATCTCCAGCCTTTGGACAGGGCGCTCTGCTCGGCGAAGTCGTAGAGTTCACGCCCAGTCAGGCCACGCAGCCACGCCTGGCGTGTTTCATCAAACACTTCGTGCACGGCCGTTTTGCAGGCCTGGTGCAACGGCGCATCGCCGAACACAAACGTATCGCCATAGTCCCCTTCGTAGCCATCCCACACCGGGCCAAGATCGACCACGGCAATGTCATTAGCGCGCAGCCTGCGCTGACGACAAACACCCTCGCGCGGCGGGCGCACAGTGTCGGCGCCAAAACGAATGTAGGTCGGATGCCAGGTGTGCGAAGCGCCCATGGCCTGCAGTTGCCTTGCGGCCATCTCAAGGGCCTCGCCGGTGGTCATGCCGATCTTCAACTGGCTGGCAATGGCCCCCAGGGCACGCATGGATTTTTCCCGCGCAGCCAACATGCCGTCCAAGGAATAACGCGGGCCGACTTTCTCCCAGACCGGGTCGAACGACAGGGAAACCGTTTCCGCACTTGACCGACCACTGGCAACAAACGCCTCCGCGATAAACCGGTGGCTAGCCAACCCCGCTTCAAGGCAATGGGTGCGCACCTGGCTGAGCATTGCACCATTACCGCACGCATACACCTGGACCTGCTCCCAGCGATGCCCGTGACCCGATGCAACCTCCTGCACCCTGCCCTCTGATGACCGCACGGGATGCCAGCGAAAACGGGGATGCTCAAGCATCGCGTGGTCGAGGAAGGCGCTGTCATAAAAGTCCGCCGATTGCGCGCCACCCCAATACAACGTCACTTCGACATCGCGCTTGAGCGCGGTCAGCAGGATAGGCTTGATGCCCGCGTAACCAGTGCCCGTGGCAAATAGGACCACGGGCGCCGCCTCATCGTCCTGCCAGGTACAGGCACCAAACGGCCCTTCCACGTGAAGACGCTCACCCGCGCCGAGATCACCCAGGATACCCTCGGAAAAGTACCCGCCACTCACCCTTCGAATCTGGAAGATCAACCGCCCTTCATCATCGGCGGGCAGGTTGGCAACCGAAAAGCAGCGCGTGTCACCGTCCGCCAGGCGGAACTTGAGGTATTGACCAGGCCGCACCGCCACTGGGCTTTCGGGTATCAATACCAACTCGATCACATCGGGGCCCAGCGCACGCTTGCTATGCACTTGCGCCGCCACTACCAGCGCGGGCGTATCCAGCGACCAGCCGGGAATACGCAGGCGCATGTCGCCGCAGGCGTGGCTCTGGCATAACAACATTTCATTGGCTGCCAGAGGATAAGAAGGCGCCGGCGCACCCGGCGCAAGGCGCTTGGCCCGGTACGCACCTTCGGCGACCACCACCTTGCACGAACCGCAGGCGCCACGGCGGCAGGAGAACGGCACGGCCAAGCCGCTGGCGAGCATGGCGTCGAGCAAGAGTTCATCGCCCGCTTCAAAGGTTTTCCCCGAGGGCGACAGTTCGATGACATGACGTTTATTCATAAAGACCTCGGGATAAGTAAGGCTTGATTGTTGCGCTAGACTAGGCCCATTAAAACCTCCAGATTTGGATACTTCAGATGGTCCAGATGCGTAAATGGCGTCCACTGCTCCGGCTTGAAGAAGGTGCAAGCCAGGCGACTTACCGCAAAATCGCCGAAGGCTTGGTCAATGCCATCCTCGAAGGCCGCCTGCCGCCCGGGACGTTACTGCCGGGCACGCGGGAAATGGCACACTTGCTCGACGTCAACCGCAAGACGGTGATCCTGGCCTACGAAGAAGCCATGACCAAGGGCTGGCTGATCAGCGAGCCGCGCCGTGGCACCTTCGTCAATGCGCAGTTGACACCCACGCAACTGCCCAGCGTTACACAACCGTCTTTCGCACCGCAGTTACTGCACCAACCAGCGGTACCCTATTTCACCCATAACGCCCAAGTGGTCGCGCTTGAGCATCGACACGGCGCGCTGTTTTTCGACAACGGCACCAGCGACCACCGCCTGCTGCCCCAGGCCGTTTTGCACCGTTACTATCGCCATGCATTGCGCAACAGTTTCGCCTCCAATACCGTGCGTTACGGGAGTGAGGGCACCGGCTATCATTTGCGCTGTGCCCTGGCCGAGATGCTGCGTAACAACCGTGGGCTGACGGTCACTGCCGAAAATATCTGCCTGACCCAGGGCACCCAGATGTCCCTGTACCTGAGCGCCAGCCTGCTGCTCAAGCCCGGCGACGTGGTACTGGTGGAACGCTTGAGCTACCCACCGGCCTGGGAAATTTTCCGTCAGCTCGGGGCTCAGTTGGTCACGGTCGACATCGACGATGAAGGTTGCCGCACCGACCAGGTCGAGCGCTTATGCCGTGAGCACAAGGTGCGCATGATTTACCTCACGCCCCATCACCAGTTCCCCACCACCGTGAGCCTGCATGCCGCCCGCCGGCAACACTTGCTGGCGTTGGCCGCGCTGCATGACTTGTGCATTATCGAAGAGGACTACGACCACGAATATCATTTCAGTGGCCGCCCTTACCTACCGCTGGCCAGTGACCGCGCCCAACGCCATGTGCTGTATATCGGCTCGTTGTCCAAAGTGCTGGGCTCGACGTTCCGCTGCAGCTATATCGTCGCGCCCACCTCTGTGATTGAAGCCCTGCAGCGCAATGCCGCGCTGATGTTGGGCGATGCCGACGCGGTCGCTCAAGCCATGCTGGCAGACCTGATCAATGACGGGGAGTTGAAGAAGCATGTGCGCCGCGTGTCGAAAGAATATCGGGCGCGCCGATCCGTGCTGCAGGACTGCCTGGACCAGGCGTTTGGCGCTCGCATACAGGTGCGCGAACCCGAGGGGGGCTTGGCGCTATGGGTACGTTTCGAGGAAGAAATAGACGTCGATAAGTTGGCAAGCGCCGCATTGGACCACGGCGTCGTGGTGCGCAGCGGTCGTCAGTTTTCACCCAACGACCAGCCGGTAAACGCGCTGCGCCTGGGCTTTGCCTCCCTCGACCGGGATGAAATCCAGCAAGCCACGCGGCGCCTGGCCCAGGCGATGAACGCCGTAGGCAGGCGTTGAAAAACTTACCCAGCGGCCCCCAGGAACGGCAGCGCCAGATACAATTTGATCACCACCGCATTGGCGATATCGATGAAGAACGCGCCCACCATCGGCACCACCAGAAACGCGATCTGCGAGGGCCCGAAGCGCTGCGTTACCGCCTGCATATTGGCAATCGCCGTGGGCGTTGCGCCAAGCCCGAAGCCGCAATGTCCTGCCGCCAGCACCGCCGCATCGTAGTTGCGGCCCATCACCCGGAACGTCACGAAAATCGCGAACAGCGCCATCAGCAATGCCTGTGCGGCCAGCAGAATGACAATCGGCAAAGCCAGTGCCGCCAAGTCCCAGAGCTTGAGTGACATCAGCGCCATCGCCAGGAACAACGACAAACTGACATTGCCCAGCACCGAGACTTCGCGCTCGAACACCTGATGCCAGCCGAGCATCGACAGCCCATTGCGCAGCACCACACCGACGAACAATACGCACACGAACGTCGGCAATTCGAACGCGGTGCCTTGGATGGCGGCATTCAACAAGTTGCCGCCCTGCAGACTGATCGCCACCAGCGCCAGGGTCTC
The DNA here is from genome assembly GCF_034348165.1 of Pseudomonas sp. CCI1.1. Classification (NCBI taxonomy): domain Bacteria; kingdom Pseudomonadati; phylum Pseudomonadota; class Gammaproteobacteria; order Pseudomonadales; family Pseudomonadaceae; genus Pseudomonas; species Pseudomonas sp. CCI1.1. The sequence goes on along the minus strand of NZ_CP133780.1, from coordinate 116,017 downwards.
GATAAACGAAAACGCGGTGATCAGGCGCTCTTCATTCGGTTGTTCGAACCCCTTGGCCAGGCTCGACTGCGGTTGCCCAATACCTGGCACCTCGACCCGCTTGATCAGAAAACGCGCCACGGGCCCGCCGATCAGGCCACCGAGCACCAGGCCAAAGGTCGCCGAGGCAATCGCCAGTTCAGACGCAGACGCCACGCCATACTGCTCACTGAACACCGCGCCCCAGGCCGCACCGGTGCCATGCCCACCGGACAGAGTCACCGAACCCGCAAGCAGGCCCATCAATGGGTCAAGCCCGAGCGCCGAGGCCAGCGCGATACCCATGGCGTTTTGCACCACCAGCAAGCCCGTTACCACCAGCAGAAACACCGCCAGGATCCGCCCGCCTTTCTTCAGGCTGGCAAAATCGGCGTTCAAACCGATGGTGGCAAAGAACGCCAGCATCAAGGGGGTTTGCAATGAAGGATCGAAGCGTACTTCGATATCGGCAAACCCGCGCAACGCCAGGAGCAGCATGGCGACCAACAGGCCACCGGCTACGGGTTCCGGAATGTTGTAGGTACGTAAGAAGCCGATGCGAGCCACAAGCCCGCGCCCCAGCAATAGCACCAGTGAAGCGGCAACGAGGGTTGAATAGAAATCGAGTTGAAGCATCCGGTCAGTTCTCTGAAGTGGACAAGGAGAATGGGTGGCCAGAGTAGAGAGCACAGGGCGAAAAGGCATCCACCCTACAAAAAACACAGACTTTCCCTACAAGCTTCACAATAATAACCTACAACCGCCTGCACCTCGCCCATCCAGAGATACGCACAGTAGACTTATCGACGACGCCTTCGCAGCAGAGGCCAGTTTGAGGCGATCTCACCCGGCTCAGCGTCACGCCCTGCGACTCGCACCAGATCTGGAAACTCAAGCAACAGGGCACGATTACCCCGGCCAATGTGCTCCATCACCGCCAGGGTAATATTTTCCCGCACCATGCCCGTCGAAACGTAGTACATGGCCCAGGCCTGTTCTGGCGTACACAGGCCGATCTGCTCTTCAATCTCTTTGTAGGCCTTGTAGTCGTCCGACTCTAAATAGCGCTGATCACCACCCTGGCGCATGCTGTCTCCCTCCCCGACCTCGTCCCCGTCACGTACCGCTTTTGACCTTGGTCCAGACCCGTGTGCGAATGCGCTCCGCCTTCAGCGGCAAGGGCTCAAGCGGAACCAGTGTGGCCATGGTCTTTTTATCGGGATAGATCCAAGGGTTATCCCGCAACTTTTGTTCGACGAACTCAGTGGCGTCTTTATTGGCGTTGGGATAGAGCATGTAGTTGGATGTCTTGGCTATCACCTGTGGCCGCAGCATGTAGTTGATGAACGCCAGAGCTGCCTTTGGGTGGCGAGCGTCCTTGAGCAACACCCAGTTTTCAGACCAGACCAAGGCGCCTTCGCGCGGCAGGCTGTAGGCAATCTTGCGGCCACTGTTGGACTTTTCATTAATCGCCTGCGCCGCCAGGGCACCATTGGCCCAGCCGACGACTGCACAGATATTGCCGTCCGCCAGGTCGGTGTCGATTCTGGACGAATCGAAATAGAGCACATAGGGACGGATTTTCAACAACAGCGCCTGGGCCTTCTGGTAATCCTCGGGATCAGTGCTGTTGCTGGGCAGCCCCAGGTAGTGCAGGGCAATGGAAATGATCTCGCTGGGGGAGTCGAGCATGGCCACGCCACAAGACTTGAGCTTGCTGATGTTTTCTTCTTTGAAGATCAGGTCCCAGCTGTCCACCGGGGCGTCATCGCCCAGCGCCGCCTTGACTTTATCCACGTCGTAGCCAATGCCGGTGGTGCCCCAGACATAGGGCACGGCGTAGCGGTTACCGGGGTCATTGACCGCCAGCAGGGAGAGGATGTCAGGGTCGATGTGCGAAAGGTTACTCAACTGCGCGCGGTCCAGCGGCTCCAGCACCCCGGCCTTGATCAAGCCCGGCAATACATTGGAGGTGGCCACCACCAGGTCATAGCCGGTGCGCCCAGCCATGACCTTGCTCTGCATGATTTCGGCGCTGTCGAAAGCATCCATATGCAGCTTGATGCCGGTCTCCTGCTGGAATTGCTTGGGCGTCTGCGGTTCAAGAAACCCGAACCAGTTATACAGATACACCGAAGATTCAGCGGCGGCTGCGGGCGTGCTGATTGCAGCGCCCATAAGCGAAGCTAAAAAAATAGCTCGCAAGTGTGCTCGACTCATATGACTATCCCTGTCCACACGACGCGCCCTCATGGCTATCGTAAGCTCGGGGTGAATATACCGAGCCTCGGCGAATAGTAAATACCTACAAGTACTTAGCTCTGGCCTGCAAAGCCCTAACCCTAAAGGGGTAGAACATGTCGCTTGACCTTCATAGCCTGGCTTGGCACCGATCGGTTGGAAAACTGATCATGCAGCTCAATCGCCCTGAGTTCTGGAGTTCGTTGATTCGCGTATTGAATGAATATGTGCAGATAGACAATTGGGTGGTGCTGGTTTTTGGCGACCACGCAGTGCGTGTGATCAGCCTGCCCGAAGTAGCAGACAGCGAAGAAATCGGCGCCTTTATTCACCGCTATGTGAAAGGCCTGTATCTGCTGGACCCGTTTTATATCGCTGATCGAGAAAACCCACAGAGCGGGTTCTTCCATCTGCTCGACATTGCGCCGGAACACTTCCGGGAAACCGAGTACTACCAGCAATATTTCGCGCAATACATCTCGGTCGATGAGGCGCAATACAATGTAAGGCTCGATGCCGGTACAACGCTGTGCATGTCGTTTGGCAGCAACCTGCGATTCACCCAGGCGCAGATAACGGTATTGGACATGATCAAGCCGTGGGTAACGGCAATGATGCATCAACGCATGGGCTTTGAAACTGACCCGGCAAAAAATCTTGCCGAGCCGGCCCCATGGGCTGAGGCACTTACTCAGTTGGAAGCACAAGTAACGGCACGTGAAAAGGACGTACTCAAGTTACTGCTCAGTGGGTTCTCCAACAAAGAGATCGCCGGCAAGCTGTCGCTGTCGACGGAAACCATCAAGGTTCACCGCCGCAACATCTACAGCAAGCTGAATATCAAATCGCAGTCCGAACTGTTTGCGCGGTTTTTTATGCCACGGCAGGAGATTCCTTCGACGCTTTGAACGGGGGCGGTGCGCTGGCGAAGTAAATTGCGCACAAACAAAAACGCCGATCATCACTGATCGGCGTTTTCGTTAAATATGGAGCGGGAAACGAGACTCGAACTCGCGACCCCGACCTTGGCAAGGTCGTGCTCTACCAACTGAGCTATTCCCGCAAATGGCGTCCCCTAGGGGACTCGAACCCCTGTTACCGCCGTGAAAGGGCGGTGTCCTAGGCCACTAGACGAAGGGGACACGCTACTGAAACACATGGTGTGTGTTCCAGTGCCCAGAGGCCTTGTCCGAAGACTTGGTCCTGGTTTCACTCAATGCCGCCCGAAGGCCACACTGCTTGTAAATTGGAGCGGGAAACGAGACTCGAACTCGCGACCCCGACCTTGGCAAGGTCGTGCTCTACCAACTGAGCTATTCCCGCATATGGCGTCCCCTAGGGGACTCGAACCCCTGTTACCGCCGTGAAAGGGCGGTGTCCTAGGCCACTAGACGAAGGGGACACACGTACAACATTCACTCCCTACCGCGTTTCGCTGTGTGCTTTACGCTGTAAGTGGCGCGCATTCTATGGATGGATTGAAAGGTCGTCAACCCCCAAGGATAAATTTATTTAAATCAATGACTTCGCCATGGTTTCACGGCCTTCGCGGGCATTGGCACCGTCCGAGCCTTGACGCCTATATTCTGGCGTTCGACAAGACGCTATAGTTCACCCAGGCAAATGATGGCAATGTGCATCCATTCAGGGAACGCCTACTTATATAGAAGAAATCACCTGGGCAACTGGTCGATCGGTCCTATCCGCCGGATGACCCAGTCACTACACTCCACAGCAAACCCTATTAAAGAGGTCACACCAGTGACACCACTCATGATCACCCTGCTGGTAATAGCCGGGATCGTAATACTGATCGCCATTGGCTACATGAACCACGTGGTGGAAAACAACAAGCTGGAAAAGAAGCGTACCGAGATCGAGCTTAACGATCGGCTGCGTCGCTGCGGTGAAATTACCGAGACCTTCCCCGGCCAACTGATGACCCCAGCGCTCAAGCTGTTGCTGGCTCGCCTGGAACTGAACGTCAACCAGCGCCTGTTGAATCTCAACAAGTCCAGCACACCGCTCAAGGCGCGTATCACCGAACTGAATGCGCTGATCGCCCAAGGCGAATCGATTCCGGTGGCCAACCCACCGGCACCGATCCAGACCGAGGCCAAGGCCAAGGACGTGCGCTTCCTGCTCGAAGCCCTGCACGGCCAAGTCACCCGCGCCGCGCAGGATGGCTTCCTGCCGACCAACGAAGCCAAGCACTGGATCAAGGAAATCCGTCATATCCTGGTGCTGCTGCACATCGAGTTTTTCAACAACCTCGGCCAGCACGCCCTGCTGCAAGGCCAACCCGGCCAGGCACGCCTGGCGTTCGAACGCGGCGTGCAGTACCTGCGCAAACAGCCGGAGCCGGTGCTCTACAGCGCCCAGTTGCAACTGCTGGAGTCCCAACTGGCGCGCGCCAACTCCACAGTGCTGACTAACAGCCAGCCTGCCGAGGACGAAGTCAACGAGCTGACCGAGGGCTTGAAAGTTGTTGACGCTGACGCCGAGTGGAAGAAGAAAGCTATTTACGATTGATGGCAACGCGAGCGCAATGCTCAAAGCAACGAAGGTCAAAGGTGGGGCTTGCCGGCGACGACGTCGGCTCAGCAAGGATTGATGTTGACTGACCCGCCGCTTTCGCGAGCAAGCCCGCACACAGTTCGATGGTGGGGTGTCAGGTAGATCAGCATCGGCTGGCAGGCCTTTATCGCAGGCAAGCCAGCTCCCACAATGGGGCCGCTAAGGAAAATCCGATTCTGCCACATGCCATTAATATGACCCTATCCCCCCGCCCCCGACTAGCGTAAAAAAGTGCCCCTCACTCCGTGAAACTAGAGGCCTGTTATGCCTGTCGCCGTGATTGATGGACAACCGCTGCACTATATCGACCAGGGCGCCGGCCCCGTCGTGCTACTGGGTTCGAGTTACCTGTGGGCCAGCGACATGTGGGCGCCGCAGATTGAAGCGCTGTCGCGGCAATACCGCGTGATCGTCCCCGAGTTGTGGGGCCACGGTGAGTCCGGGCCGTTGCCAGCAAACACCCATTCCCTGGATGACCTCGCCCGCCAGGCCCTGGCGCTGCTGGATCACCTGAGCATCGAGCAAGCCAACCTGGTGGGGCTCTCGGTCGGCGGCATGTGGGGCGCACGCCTGGCGCTGCTGGCTCCCGAGCGCATCAACAGCGTGGTGCTGATGGACACCTACCTAGGGGCTGAACCCGAAGCAACGCGCCAGTACTATTTCTCGCTGTTCAAGATGATTGAAGACGCCGGGGCGATCCCCGAACCGTTGCTGGATGTGATCGCACCGATCTTCTTCCGCCCGAACATCGACCGCGAATCCGCGCTGTACCAGGACTTTCGCCAGTCACTGCAAGGCTTCCCCAAAGAACGCTTGCTGGACAGTATCGTGCCACTGGGCCGCCTGATCTTCAGCCGCAAAGACATCTTGGCGCACTTACCTGCATTGGACTCCGACACCACCCTGGTGATGTGCGGCGAGCAGGACAAACCCCGGCCACCCGCCGAGTCCGAGGAAATGGCCGACCTGATCGGTTGCAGCCTGATCCTGATCCCCGAAGCCGGGCATATCTCCAGCCGCGAGAACCCGGATTTCGTCAACGAGGCGCTGCTGACCTTCCTCGCCAACCACGCCTGATCGCCCTGCCCTCAGATCGCAGCGTCTACGCTGCGATCAAAGGCGGAAATGCCCCACCATCCCCTTGAGTTGCGCGCCCAACTGCGCCAACTGGATGCTCGAGGCGGCATTGCCTTGCATGCTCAACGCAGAATGATCGGCACTCGCCCGAATACTGGTGACACTGCGGTTGATCTCTTCGGCCACCGAGCTTTGCTCCTCGGCGGCGGCGGCGATCTGTTGGTTCATCTGCTGGATCAATGAAACAGCCGCCGCAATGCTGCCCAAGGCCCCTTCGGTCTCCAGTGCATCACTGACCGCCAGTTTCACCAGCTCGCCACTCTGCTGGATCTGCTGCACCGAGGACTGCGCCGCACTGCGCAGCGTGCTGACCAGCCGTTCGATTTCCTCGGTCGATTGTTGGGTGCGCTTGGCCAGTGCCCGCACTTCATCGGCCACCACCGCAAAGCCACGCCCCTGCTCACCGGCACGCGCCGCCTCAATCGCAGCGTTCAAAGCCAGCAAGTTGGTCTGTTCGGCCACGCTCTGGATCACGCTCAAGACGGTACCTATATTCTGGATTTGCGCGCTGAGGCTTTCGATGCTGGCGCTGGCACTGTTGCTCGACGTCGCCAGCAATTCGATACGCTGAAGGCTCATGCGTACCACCTGTTGGCCGCTATCGACTTTGGCATCCGCGGTCTGCGCGGCTTGGGCCGCCTGCTCGGCATTGCGTGCCACATCGTGCACCGTGGCGGTCATCTGGTTCATCGCCGTGGCGACTTGCTCGGTTTCGTCCTTCTGGTTGCTGACTTCGGCAGTGGTTTGCTCGGTGACGCTGGACAATGAATGCGCGGAGCTGGCGAGCTGTTCGATCCCCGCCTGCAACCCGCTGACCATCTGGCTCAAGCTATTGCCCATCTGCTGCATCGCCTGCATCAACTGGCCGATTTCATCACGACGGCTGATCTCCATGCGCCCACTCAGGTCACCCGAGGCGATCTGCTGGGCCACGGCGATCACCGCGCGCAACGGCGCAACAATCAAGCGAGTGATCACCCATGCAGCGATCAAGCCCACCAGCAGCGCCAGGGCGGATGAGCCGATGATCAGCAACGTGCTGTGCTGCAACTGTGTTTGCATGGACTGGTCTTCGGCGGCATACGCCTGGTTGACCCGGCTGACCACTTGCTCGGCGCGGTCATGCAATTGCGTGTAGACCACTTTTTCCTGGGCCAGCAGCCCGGTGTATTCGCCGAGCTTTTCACTGAACGACGCGATATGCCCGGCGACTTCGTTGAGCACGGTCTGGTAGCCGGGGTCCTTGACCGTGGTTTTGAGTGTCTCGACTTCAGCCAGGGCCTGGTCGGCTTGCTCGATCTTGCCCTGCGCGGCGTCGTCTGCGTCCGCCCTGCGGCTCTGATCCAGGCGCACCCGCGCTTCGTTCATGGCCTGCAACATCAGCCGCGACACCTGGCTGACCTGCCCTGCCTGCTCGATAAACGCCGCGCCCTCCTTGCCTTGGCTTTCCTTGAGGCCATAGGCGCCGTCGTCCGCCAGCCCGGCTTGCAGCACATCCAGGTTATTGGCCACGCTGGACACCGACCAACTGGCCATTTCCAGGGCGAGGTCTTTGGTCTGGGTCAACTCGACGAACTCATCGAATGCCTGGCGATAGGCGACCAAAGCTTGCTCAACATCACCCATCACTCGCTCGTTGCTGGCGGACCGTGCCTTGAGACGCGTGGCCTGGGCCATCAGCGCATCGACACTGGCATGCAGGGCCTCAACGGCCTTGGGGTCGGCGTGCAACGCATAGTCTTGCTCGATCAAGCGCACCTTGAGCAGGTCGCTGTTGAGCGTCGACATCGACGTAAGGCCCTCGAAGCGCTGGCCGATGGTCTGCAGGGACCACACACCGATGGCCGCTACCAGGGCCGTCAACAGCAGTACCAGGGTAAAACCCAAGCCGAGTTTTTTTGCCATACCGAGGTTGGCGAAACGTCGTTGCACGCCCGAAATCATTGCACTTGATCCTCTTGCGATGGCAAATGCCATAAGCCAGGTTTACAAGCAGCGAGATTCGCAACCCCGAGGCACTGAGCACAAGCCGCTGGCGCCGGAATAATGGCAAAAAGCTACATGTGCGTCGTTTTCAGAATGGTCGAGGTCGATCTCGCTGCACCCATAGCGCGGAACAGCGTCAATGCGCGTTGATCAGCGGCGTAGGCCACATTGATGCGCAGCCATTCGCTGCGCTCACCCGTGGGGCTGAACAACGCACCCGGCGACAGCAACACACCCAGCCGCTGGGCGCAGGCTTGCAATCGCAAGGGGTCGGCCAAGCCTGGTCGTGCCCACAGGAACATCCCGCCCGCGGGTGCGGCAAATACCTGCCACTCTTCATCCTCCAGCACCTGCAGAGTGGCAGCCATCTGCGCAGTCAGGCGCTTGCGCAGGCGCTGCATCCACTTACGGTAAGTGCCGTTACTCAGCAACGTCGCCACCATGGCTTCGGCAAACCGTGAGGTGCCGATGCCTGTCAGGGTCTTGAGCTGGACCAATTGCGTGATGATCGCGGCATTGGCGCACAGGTAACCCACGCGCAGGGCACTGCTCAGTGTCTTGGAAAAGCTCGACACATAGATCACCCGCTCATCATGGGCAAGCGCCGACAAGCGTGTGCAACTGGCATGTTGCAGGTCGCCGTAAACGTCCTCTTCGATAATCAGGAAGTCGCGCTCGCGTGCCAACTCCAACAAGCGCTCCGCCACCGGACGACTCAAACTGGTCCCCGTGGGGTTGTGATACAGGCTGTTGATGAACAGGCACTTGGGCCGGTGGGTGTGCAGCAGCGCTTCCAATGCCGGAATATCCGGGCCACCACGGGTGCGCGGCACTTGCAGCAGCGTAACGCCCTGAAAGGCCAGTTGGCGATAGAGATTGCCATACCCGGGTATCTCGACCACCACCTTATCACCTGGCTTGAGCAGCGTGCGTATCAGCAGGTCCTGGGCATGGCTGGCGCCGTGGGTGGTGAGAATACGGTCCAGGCTGGTGGGCACGTGTATCTGGGTCAGGCGTTTGAGCAGTTGTTCGCGCAACGCCGGCAACCCCAAGGGTGTGCTGTAGTTGAACAGGCCGCCAGTGTCGGTACGGCTCAGTTCGCGGATCGCGTAGTTGATGTCATCGCTTTCGCGCCAAGTGTCGGGTAACCAACCGCAGCCCAACTTCAGCTCGCCCAGCGGGCTATCGGTAAATGCACCCCAGCCTTGTTCCGCACCTTCATACCAATGGTTTTCGTGGACCGTCGTGGGTGACGCCACCACAAACCCCGAGCCATGTCGGGGGGCCAGCAGCCCCTGGGCCACCAATCGTTCGAATGCCTCGATCACACTGGCCTGGCTCAGCAGGTTATCGAGGGCCAATTGGCGAATGGACGGCAAGCGTGTGCCAGGGCTCACCCCCTCCTTGCGAATCCATTCTGCCACCGCGCTGACGATCTGCTGAACAACCGGTACCAGGGCTTGTCGATCGATCCCTAAATCCATGAGCCACTCACTTCAACTGTCTGTTAACCCAAAACAGTTAAGCACAGAAGCTCAGTAAAACCGGCCGCCAACTTTTATTAAAGTATTGATTTTATTGGGTTATTTACCTAGTGAAACATATTCGGGCGCAGCCCACTGCCCGCCATGGAAACGCCCCACAGCACCTGGCTCTGTTTTCGAATGCCACGCGACCTGCCGTCCTAGATCGCTGTCGCGCCGCCGTCCACCGCCAGGGCCTGACCGGTGGTAAATGCTGCGCCATCACTGCACAGGTACAACACGGCGCTGGCGATTTCCTCAACCTTGCCAATGCGTCCGACCGGGTGCATGGCGGCGGCAAACTCAGCCTTGCGTGGGTCGGCCTCATAGGCGCGGCGAAACATGTCGGTATCAATCACGGCCGGGCAGACCGCATTCACGCGGATTTTCTTCTTCGCATACTCGATGGCCGCCGACTTCGTCAGCCCGATCACCGCATGCTTGGACGCCGCATAGATGCTCATCTTCGGTGCCGCCCCCAACCCCGCCACCGATGCGGTGTTGACGATGGCCCCACCGCCCTGGGCCAACAGCAACGGCAGCTGATACTTCATGCACAGCCACACGCCTTTGACGTTAACCCCCATGATCGCATCGAACTCATCAAGACTGCCGTCGGCCAGCTTGCCCTTCTCGATCTCGATGCCGGCGTTGTTGAAGGCGTAGTCCAGGCGTCCATAGGTGGCGACGGTCTGTGCCATCAATTGCTGCACGTCCGCGTCGAGCGTGACGTTGCAGCGCACAAATATCCCTTCGCCACCAGCCTGGTGGATCAATGCCACAGTGCCCTCACCTCCCGCCACATCAAGGTCAGCGACCACCACCTTCAAGCCTTCGGCGGCGAATGCCAGCGCGGTGGCGCGGCCAATACCAGCGGCGGCGCCGGTCACCAAGGCGACCTGGCCGGAAAACGTCATGCTCATGGGAACTGTCCTGTGGGGTTAGTAGCGATGGAGCGAGTCTAGCCAACGCCGGGAGCCGCACGTCAGCACTATCAGAAGGCCGGTTGGCGCTGCATGAATCGCAGTGATAAAGCGGACCGGCTGATTATCAATGAGGCCTATTGCCGGGCATTCGCCTGCGCCGCACACCCTTGCCCTTCTGCCACTGAGGGTCTATCACTCATGTTCCATTTCTAAAGAGTCCTTGCCATGACCGCCCAGACCAACCGCCAATTTCTGCTCGCCAAACGCCCGGTCGGTGCCGCCACGCGCGAGACCTTCACTTACCAGGAAGTACCGGTGGGCGAACCCCAGGAAGGCCAGGTGCTGGTGCGCAATGAATACCTGTCCCTCGACCCGGCCATGCGTGGCTGGATGAATGAAGGCAAGTCCTACATCCCACCAGTAGGCATCGGCGAAGTGATGCGCGCCCTGGGCGTAGGCAAGGTGATTGCCTCGAAGCATCCGAACTTCGCGGTGGGGGACTACGTGAACGGTGCACTGGGCGTGCAGGATTACTTCCTTGGCGAGCCCCGTGGTTTCTATAAGGTGGACCCCAAGCTAGCGCCCCTGCCCCGCTACCTGTCCGCCCTGGGCATGACCGGCATGACGGCGTACTTTGCCCTGCTGGACACCGGCGCACCGAAAACCGGTGACACCGTGGTGATCTCTGGTGCTGCCGGTGCCGTGGGTAGCATCGCCGGGCAGATCGCCAAGCTCAAAGGCTGTCGCGTGGTGGGGATCGCCGGTGGCGCCGAAAAGTGCAAGTTCCTGGTGGATGAGCTGGGCTTCGACGCCGCCATCGACTACAAAAACGAAGACGTGCCCGCCGCCCTCAAGCGCGAGTGCCCCAAAGGCGTGGACGTGTATTTCGATAACGTCGGCGGGGATATTCTCGACGCCGTGCTCAGCCGCCTGGCGCTCAAAGCCCGCGTAGTGATTTGCGGCGCAATCAGCCAGTACAACAACAAGGAAGCGGTCAAAGGTCCGGCCAACTACCTGTCATTGCTGGTCAATCGTGCGCGCATGGAAGGCTTTGTGGTGATGGACCACGCGGCGAACTTCGCGGCGGCGGGCCAGGAAATGGCCGGCTGGATGGCCCAGGGCAAGCTCAAGAGCAAGGAAGATATTGTCGAAGGGCTGGAGACATTCCCGGAAACGCTGATGAAGCTGTTCAATGGCGAGAACTTCGGGAAGTTGGTGCTCAAAGTCAGCTGAAACAACACAAAAACAAATGTGGGAGCTGGCTTGCCTGCGATGCAAGCAACTCGGTTTCTAAGTGATACCCAGTTGATACTATCGCAGGCAAGCCAGCTCCCACATTTTTGCTCACTCTAAAAATCAGGCGATCTCGGCGACGACCGCTGCCAACGCCTTGGCAGGATCCGCCGCCTGGCTGATCGGACGGCCAATCACCAGGTAATCCGAGCCCGCATCCAGGGCCTGGCGTGGGGTCAGGATGCGGCGTTGGTCATCCTGGGCGCTGCCGGTGGGACGGATACCCGGTGTCACCAGTTGCAACGACGGGTGAGCGTTCTTCAAGGCCTGGGCTTCCAGGGCCGAACACACCAGGCCGTCGAGGCCGGCTTTCTGCGCCAGGGCTGCCAGGCGCAACACCTGAACCTGCGGCTCGATATCCAGGCCAATACCTGCCAGGTCTTCACGCTCCATGCTGGTGAGCACGGTTACACCGATCAACAACGGTTTTGGGCCGCTGCGCTGTTCCAGCACTTCGCGGCAGGCGCTCATCATGCGCAGGCCACCGGAGCAGTGCACATTGACCATCCACACGCCCATCTCGGCCGCGGCTTTGACGGCCATCGCCGTGGTGTTGGGGATGTCATGGAATTTCAGGTCCAGGAACACTTCGAAGCCTTTGTCACGCAGGGTGCCGACGATTTCCGCCGCGCAACTGGTAAACAGTTCCTTGCCGACCTTGACCCGGCAAAGCTTGGGGTCCAACTGGTCAGCCAGCTTCAGTGCGGCGTCACGGGTGGGGTAATCCAGGGCGACGATGATAGGAGTCTGGCAGACGGACATTGGAATGGGCTCTCAGGCAAGTCGAAATCGGCGCGGATTGTAGCGCAAGCAGCGCCGTTGCGGGATCCGATGATCGGTAAATACTGATCAAGCGCCCAATACCGGCGATTCAGAGCAATTGTTTCAACCCCGATACATTCACGACACGCCCCCAATACGCCGCCCGGCTAGCCTCGCGCACATGACCGTCCGCCCAGCACTTCCAGCCCTGGAACTGGGCGCCTATGCTGACAGCCACACTCAGGCAGATGACCTCGCTATGCATACCCCTTGCGACCCTGTAAACGAAGCGCCAAAAGACGCGGTGATCGCCGAAGACAAGCGCTGGAATACTCGCGCGCTGATTGTCGACGACGACGTGCCGATCCGCGAACTGCTGATCGACTACCTGGCACGCTTCAATATTCTCGCCTCGGGCGTCACCGACGGCACCGCCATGCGCCAGGCCATGCAAGCGGAGACCTTCGATGTGGTGGTGCTCGACCTGATGCTGCCGGGCGAAGACGGGCTGACATTGTGCCGCTGGCTACGCGCCGAGTCGGATATTCCGATTTTGATGCTCACCGCCCGCTGCGAACCTACCGACCGCATTATCGGCCTGGAACTGGGCGCCGATGACTATATGTCCAAGCCGTTCGAGCCGCGGGAGTTGGTCGCGCGTATCCAGACCATCCTGCGCCGGGTGCGTGATGACCGCACCGAACAGCGGGCCAATATCCGTTTCGACACTTGGCGCCTGAACAGCGTGCTGCGCCAGCTGGTGGCCGATGATGGCCTGGTGGTGCCGTTGTCCAACGCCGAGTTTCGTTTGTTGTGGGTGTTTATCGAACGCCCCCGCCGTGTGCTGAGCCGCGAACAGCTGCTGGACGCGGCCCGTGGGCGCTCCATCGAGGCCTTTGATCGCAGCATCGACCTGCTGGTGTCGCGCCTGCGCCAGAAGCTGGGGGATGACCCCAAGGCTCCGCAATTGATCAAGACCGTACGCGGCGAAGGCTACCTGTTCGACGCCCGGGATATCGGTTGATGCGCGCGCCCTTCAACACGCTGTTCGGGCGACTGTTCGGCCTGTTGCTGGTGGCGATTGTGCTGGCCCATGTGCTGGCGTTCTTCTGGTTCCACCACTACGGCCCGCCGCCACCACCCCGCGCGGCCTTCGTCGAACAACCAGATGGCAGCCTCACGCCCTTGCGCAAAGCGCCTCGCCCCTGGTTCGGCGGCCCGGTGGTGCCCCTGACATTTCAATTTATCTCGCTGATCATCGCTGCCTGGTACGGCGCCAAACTGCTGAGCCGGCCAATCCAGCGCCTGAGCGCAGCGGCCGAGCGCCTGAGCGTCGACCTCGACAGCCCGCCCCTGGTGGAAACCGGCCCTCGCGAAGCACGCCAAGCGGCCTCGACCTTCAACCTGATGCAAAAGCGCATCCGCGAACAAGTCAGCCAGCGCGCACGCATGCTCGGCGCGGTCTCCCACGACCTGCGCACCCCGCTCTCGCGCCTCAAGTTGCGCCTGGAACAAATCGAAGACCCCAAGCTGCAAGGCCAGATGCGCCAGGACCTGGACGACATGATCGGCATGCTCGATGCCACCTTGAGCTACCTGCACGAACAGCGCACCAGCGAGACACGGCATTGGCTCGATGTACAGGCGTTGGTGGAATCCCTGAGTGAAAACGCCCAGGACCAAGGCCGCGACGTGCAGTTTGCCGGCACCTGTACACCGTTGCAGGTACAGCCGATGGCCCTGCGTTCATGCCTGAACAATTTGATCGATAACGCCCTGCGCTATGCCGGCACCGCCCGGGTGGAACTGGCCGACAGCCGCGGTGCGTTGGTAATCCGGGTGATCGACCACGGCCCGGGAATCGCCGCCGATAAGCGCGAAGCGGTGTTCGAGCCTTTCTTTCGCCTGGAAGGGTCGCGCAACCGCAATTCCGGAGGGGTCGGTTTGGGGATGACCATTGCCAGGGAGGCCGTCGAGCGACTCGGCGGCCACCTGAGCCTGGAAGATACACCGGACGGTGGGTTGACGGCGGTGATGTGGTTGCCGAGGGGGTGAAGTATCCAATTACACAACCATGGCACGACGCCGCACCTGTGGGAGCTGGCTTGCCTGCGAAAGCGGTAGTGCAGTCACAGATGCGGCGACTGACACACCGCCTTCGCGGGCAAGCCCGCTCCCACAGGGGATCTTCGCCTAACTGACTGAAATGAGGGCAATCTCCCTTCCACAGCTACAGTGCCGCACCACAGTTAGGTACACCCATCAGTTACACGGTTTGTCTTCACGACGCACTTGCGCCTGGCTCGCGCTCCAGTCTGTCAACAGGCTGTAGGCCACCGCCAGCAACGTCGGGCCAATAAACAGGCCGATAAAGCCGAACGCTATCAACCCGCCAAATACACCCAACAACACAATCACCAACGGCAGGTTGCCGCCACGGCTGATCAGGTACGGCTTGAGCACGTTATCCACGCCGCTGATCACGAACGTGCCCCACACGCCCAGGAATACCGCGTAGGTGTAGTCGCCCTTCCACGCCAGCCACGCCGTGGCCGGGATCCACACCAGCGGCGGCCCCATGGGAATAAGGCTAAGCAGGAAAGTCACGATACCCAGCACCAGCGCGCCCGGTACGCCGGCGATCAGAAAGCCGATCAGCGCCAGCAGCGCCTGGGCCGCAGCGGTGCCGATCACACCATTGACCACTCGCTGTACCGTGCCAGCCACCAGTTCGATGTAATAGCCGGCGCGTTCGCCGATCAGGCGCTCCAACAGGCGGTGCACAAACATCGCCAGGCGCGGCCCGTCACGGTAGAAAAAGAATACGAAGACCAGGCTCAGGGTCAGCTCGAGAATGCCGCCGCCAATTTGCGCACTGCGCGCCAACAACCAATTGCCGACCTGGCCCAGGTACGGCTTGATGCTCACCATCAGCGCCGCGCCTTGTTGATCAATGCTGTCCCAGGTCGCCACCAGGCGCTCGCCTACGAAGGGGATCGACCCCAACCAGGTCGGCGCCTCGGGCAAGCCGTCGACCTGGATGTCCTTGATCAGCGCCACCGCATCACGCACATGGTCCGCCAGGTTGAACCCCAGCCATACCAATGGCACCGCCACCAGCAACATCCAGCCCAACGTCAAGATGCCAGCGGCCAGGGACTCCCGGCCGCCGAGCCAACGGGTGAGCAAACGCATCAGCGGCCAGCTGGCAAATGCCAGCACCGCGCCCCAGAACAGCGCCGACCAGAACGGCGCCATGACCCAGAAGCTGGCACCAAACAGCACCAGCAGCAGGATTTGCACCAGCAGGCGATCGTTATTGAGCATCGGGTATCTCGAGAAGAAGGCTGTAGGAAGAGAGCTTAGGCGAACGGCGCGGGTCCGTTCGCCCGTGTGATGCTTAGCGTATCAGATGCAGATGCAGCCCTTGGGTTTCACCGGCGCCGGTTTCCAGACGGGCGGTGCGCACGCCCTTCTCCACCAGCGCCTGGCGCCAGGCCTCGGTGTGCGGCCCGCTCAGGCTCACGCGCAGGGTGGTGTCGAGGTTCAAGGCACGGGATATCAAGGTCAGCCAGGTGTCATCAGGCTCGGCGCCCAGCGCGGGGAAATCCAGCTCGCCGGTGCTTTTGAGTTCACGCAGCAGGGTGGCCGAGGTGGGCAGCAGGTTGCCCAGAGGCGCGCTGGCGTCGAGTTGCTCCACATGCAGGTAGGCGCGACGGTTACCGCGGGTAATGCCATACAGCGCGACCAGGGAATTGTCCTGCGGGGCGGCCAGGCGAAGCAGCAGGTACTCCTGTTGGCCGTCGGCGCCCACTAGCTTGGCGTTACCAAACACCTCGTTGGCCCACAGGCTGCTTTCGCCACAATCGCGGGCCTTGCACCAGAACAACAACTGCGCGCCCTTGGCCTGCAAGGCTTCGCGTGTTGCGGTAAAGGCGGCGCTGGAGCTGTGTTCGGCGGGTAGTTCATAGGTGATGGCAGTGGCTGGGCCGCGTGCGATGGCCTGGCCTTCGTAGCGCAACTGGCCGCTGATCTTGCGGATTGCGCCCATGGGGTAGATGCGTTCCTTGTCTTCAGCAGGGCGGTAATCGACGATTTGCGCATCAACCTGACGGGCTACCGCCGGTAAATCCTGGCTGCCGGGCAGATCGGCGGCAAATACCAGGGGGCTGAAACAGCAAAGGCCTAGGGCACGGATACATCCTTTACCCAGGCTCATCGGATCAGCGAGCCCTGGCCAATGTTGGTCACAGCGATATCGAGTGTGTTCATGGTTGACTCCCTTTCAATCCGCCCAGCCTCGGCAGTTGACCCCGCCAAGTCAAGGCGTGGAGAAGAACCGATTGAAACAGTCTGCAACAAGAGCTGCACCGGGCTCGTCATTCAGGTGTAAATGATGGCCGCCTGGCAGCGTGGTAATCGTGAAAGGTAGCTGAGAAAGCAATTCGGAATGTTTCGCCAGCATGCCGTCAGCCGCGACCACCAACTGCGTAGGGCACCCTACCCTTCGCACGAAAGCCATGGCCTGTTCATCGGTCAGGCGCATCGGCGACGCCAGGGTCAGGCGGCTATCGCTGCGCCAAGTGTAACCGCCCGGCACCGGCATCAAACCGCGCTGGGCCAGGAGTTGCGCCGCTTCACGGCTGACCGCCACCACGCCTTTCATCCGCGCCTCAACGGCCCGATCAAGGCTGTTGTAGACGGGTTTGCGCTTGTCCTGCAGGCTCAATTGCGCCTGCAACGCCATGCCCAGGCGCTCGGCCGCGTTCTCGCCGCTGGCGGTCGGTGGGATCACGCCGTCGATCAGGCCCAGGTGTGTCACCCGCTCCGGCAAGGCCCCGGCCAACACCAGGGAGACTATGGCGCCAAGGGAGTGGCCAAGTAATGCAAAACGTTTCCAGCCCAGTTGCTCGGCCACCTGCAGCACGTCGTAGACGTAATCCCACAAGGCATAACCGGCGCCAGCCGGGCGGTGCGCCGAATGCCCATGCCCCGCCATGTCCAGGGCGACGATGCGCAACCCGTGCAACTTGGGCGCCAGGCGCGCAAAGCTGTTGGCGTTGTCCAGCCAGCCATGCAAAGCAATCACCGGCAGCCCATCCTCGGCCCCGAACAGATGCGCGGCCAATTCGATGTGCGGCAAGCTCAGGCGAACCTCTTCGACAGGCGTACTCATGCGCAACTGCGCTCGCGGGCCTGCCAGCGGGCGAACAGGTTTTTGATCAAGGCAGCGGTGTCCTGGGGGCGTTCAAGAGGGAACATATGGCCCCCGGGCATGGTGAGCATTTCGCCCATGGGCAAGCGGTCGACACCGCTGGCATGGTGACGCATCACCACCCGGCTCTGGCGGCCACGCACCACGGCCAGCGGCACCTTCAACTGGCGCACCTGGCCCGGGCTGGTGTGGGGCACGCCGCGATAGATGCTGATTTCGGTGGCTGGGTCGAACCGCAGGCGCAGGCGATCGCCCACTTGCTGCAGACCATGTTGCAGGTACGCGTCAAAGCAATCGGGGTCAAAGCCACGGAACAGGGTCTTGCCGGCGAAATAGCTGCGCGCGGTGTCCAGGTCGGTGAATTCTTCGCGCCGGCCAAGCGTGCGCCCAGCCGGGGTGAGGCGGTCGATAAAACCAAAGCGCTTGGCAGCGCGGATCACCCAGCGGTCTGCGCGGGTGAGCACCGGCGAATCCAGCATCACCACGCCCCGGTACAGGTGCGGGCAGCGCATGGCCGCGTGCAAATGCAGCACGCCTCCCAGGGAATGGCCAACGCCCCATACCGGTTCTGGCTGCTGCTCCAGATGGTGGATCAGTTCGTCCACCAGGTTCTGCCAGTTATCATCCACCGGGAACCTGGGGTCGTGACCGTGCTGCGGCAGATGTGCCACCGCATATTCCGGGGCCAGGGCGGCAAACAGCTTGCCGTAAGTGGCCGAAGGGAAGCCATTGGCGTGGGTAAAAAACACGTGCTGCGACATACAGGTTCCATCAACAAAAACAGAGGGGGATTGTCACCATGGCCGGCCTCTACAGCAATGACTGTAACTGCCAGGAATGATGACACTCACGCCACGCCTATCGCGCCGGCGGTTGTTCACCCAGCGGCACCACGGCCATGGTCAGGCGCGAGACACAACTGGCCTTGCCCTCGTCGCTGCTCAAACGGATGTCCCACACTTGGGTAGTGCGCCCGATATGAATAGCCTTGGCCACCGCCGTCACCCGACCGCTGCGCACACCGCGCAGATGGTTGGCGTTGACCTCCAGGCCCACGCAATAGAACTTGCTTGCATCAATGCACAAGTAGGCGGCCATGGAGCCGACACTTTCGGCCAGCACCACCGAGGCCCCGCCGTGCAGCAGGCCGTAGGGCTGATGGGTGCGGTGGTCGACCACCATACTGGCGGTAAGGGATTCGTCGTCGAAGCTTTCGAAACGAATATCCAGCATTTCACCGATGGTGTTTTTCTGGATCGCGTTGAGGTGTTCGATATTCGGTTGGGTACGCCACAGGCTCATACGGTTGTCCTTGTTGGTTTTATTACGACCCTAATCCTGCCACAGAACGGTTTCGGCGCGCGCGCTCCATGCTTGCAATTGTGGCCCGTACGTCGACTCGATCACGTTGCGTTTGATCTTCAAGGTCGGCGTGAGAAAACCGTTTTCCACCGCCCAGTGGTCTTTCACCACCACCAATTGCCCCATGCGTTCGTGCTTGTCCAGGCCCGCGTTCACCTGTGCCAGCCAGCGTTCAAGACCACTGCCGAGGGCTTGGCGGTCCTCGCCGGGTGCCGACAACACGCACAGCCCTATCGGCGCGCTGAGCCCCTCGCCGACCACACACACCTGTTCGATACGTGCATGTTCGGCCAGGCGGTTTTCAATCGGCGCCGGGGCCACGTATTTGCCTTTGCTGGTCTTGAAAATTTCCTTGAGGCGTCCGGTCAGGCGCAGGCGACCGTCCGCGTCCTGCTCGCCCTTGTCACCCGTGCGCAGGAAGCCATCTGCGGTGAGCGTATCCGCGGTTTTCTGAGGGTCCTTGAAGTAGCCCAACATGGTCGCGCCACTGTGTACCTGCACTTCGCCTGACGGGTCGATACGCACTTGCACGCCTGGGCAGGGCTGGCCGATCCAACCAAGCGTTTGCCCACCTGGGCGACACACATGGGAATAGCCGCAGTTTTCGGTCATGCCATATACCTCCAGCACATCCAGGCCCAGGCGCTGATACCAACGCAGCAACGCCTCGGGCACCGGCGCCGCGCCGGAAAGAGCGATACGCAGCGCATCCAGCCCCAGACCGGCGAGGACTTTATGGCCGACGCGCTTGCCGATAAAAGGCAGGCTTAACAGCATATCGAGCCTTTTTTCCGGGATTTTGGCGTAGACGCCCAGTTGGAATTTGGTCCAGATGCGCGGCACGCCAAACAAGGCCGTCGGCCGCGCCCTGCGCAAATCGGTCAGGAAGGTCTCCAGGCTCTCAGCAAAAAAAACGGTTTGCCCGGTATAGATCGACGCCATTTCCACAAACATTCGCTCCGCCACATGGCACAGCGGCAGGTACGACAGCAACCGGTCATCCTCTCCCAGGCCAAACAACTCAGTACCGCGCGTGGCAGCACACCCCAAGGCGCCGAAACTGTGCATCACCCCTTTGGGCAGGCCGGTCGTGCCGGAGGTGTAGATGATGGTAGCCAGGCTGTCGGCATCCGGTAGCGGGTTGTCCTGAATCGGCGAGCAGGCTTGCAGGTTCGCCCAGTTGAAATCGAAAGCCCCGTCAGGACACAGCGGCAGGCTGATAGTCGGGACACCCGCAGGGATGCCAGGCGCCATCGCCGACCAATCATCAAGCTTGCCGATCAGCGCCAACCGCGCCTGCGAGTGAGTCAGCACATGGGCGACTGAGTCCGCGGTGAGGTTGGGATAAAGCGGCACCGACACATGCCCGGCCATCCAGATCGCCAGGTCGGCGATGATCCAGTGGGCGCAGTTTTTTGAAATCAGCGCAATGTGCGAGCCCTGGGGCAACTCCCGCGCACGCAGCCAGTGCGCAGCGCAACGGGCCTGGTGGCCGACATCGCCCCAGGTGAGGGCCTGCACCTCACCGCCGCCGATGGGCTGAACGAGGAAGACTTTGCGCGGGTGCCGCGCTTCACGCTCGAAGAAGACCTGCAACGGCAAACGAAAAGCGACAGGCATGGGACGCGCTCCTTTGTGATCCGAGATACAGCCGACCAAGCACTTGCTTGGTTGACGGTATAGCACAGGTAAAGGAAATGGCTTGTCGCTAACCACGATGCGAAGCGAGCCGCTCTTGATCTGCTCTTGATCTTGATCTCAGGCGCCCCGTCGAACCACGCTGGCCGGAATTCCGGGTCCTTTTCCAAAAGTGACCCGCCGTTGGGCGGAACTCTAAGTGGCCGTTACCGCAGCAGTGGATATGTACTCGGTATAACAGTGTCGCCTGTCAGGTCGTCATCGCAGGCAAGCCAGCTCCCACAGTTGGATCGCGGGGTGTCAGCGAGATAGGCGTCGGCGGCAGGCTGTCGCGCAGGCAAGCGCCCTCGCCACAGCGTCGCACGATGCCTAGGGATTCTTCACACCCACCAGACTCATCAACCCCGCCAATGGAAAATCACCCTCAAGCTCCGCCAGGCTGGCCGTGTACATCGGCTGTGGCTGACGCTGATGCCCATGCTGCAAAAAACTGATCAGGCTGCCCACCAGCGGTTGGTGGCTGACCAACAGCACGTCGTCATCGCTGTCGAGTTTCTCCAGCACTCGCTGAACATCCCCATCGGGCGTCAGCCACGGCACAGTACGGATTTCGGGCTGAAACCCCAGCACATCGCGCACCAACTGCGCCGTCTGTTGCGCCCTTACATAAGGGCTGGCAATGATGGCGCCCAAGGGCTGGCCAATCAGGTGCGCAGCACTGCGCAAGACTTCGGCACGCCCATGCTCGGTAAGGTTGCGCTCGGCGTCCGTGGGTGCGTGCCCTTCAGCTTCACCGTGACGCAGAATCCATACCTTCATAGCTTCGGCTCTTCATCACGCACCGGGTGCGGTGCCGGCGGTACGCTGTGGGCCGCTTCGCCTTCGGGCGCACGTGGGGTTGGCCAATCGGCGAACGGCCAGGGCTTTTGCTCGGTGTGGAAGCTGCCGAAGCGGCCAATCTGCGCCAGGAACTGGCTGAGGCTGTCGCCAAAGTTCATCAGGCCCAGGTTCGGCGCTCCGTAGACCAGCCGGTAAATCAATTGCACCACCACCAACGCGCCGAGCAGGAATTGCGCCACCTGCCACACCAGCGCAAACACCAGCATCCACAGGATGCGCAAGACAATCGACTCGTATGGGGGGGCAGCTTTGGGATCGTTCATGACGCGCTCCTCAGTTAAAACCACTGGTGGAAATGAAGTCGACATCGGTCTTGGGCTCGGCCCGCATCAGTAACTCGATGACCTGGTTCAAGGTGCGCCCTTCGAACAGGATCGCGTGCAGCCCGGCGACCAGCGGCATGTACACGCCCACTTCCTGGGCCTTGGCCTTCAAAACCTTGAGGGTGTTGACCCCTTCGGCCACTTCACCCAGGCGCGTCACCGCCTCCTCCAGGCTCAGCCCTTGGCCCAGGGCAAATCCAACCTGATAGTTGCGGCTTTTAGGCGATGAGCAGGTGACGATCAAGTCACCCACGCCCGCCAGGCCGAGGAAGGTCATGGGGTTGGCGCCCTGGTTCACCGCAAAACGCGTCATCTCGGCCAGGGCACGGGTGATCAGCATGCTCTTGGTGTTTTCGCCCATGCCCAGGGCCACGGCCATGCCGGCGATGATCGCGTAGACGTTTTTCAAGGCGCCGCCCAATTCGACGCCGAAGCGATCAGCGCTGGCGTAGACCCGGAAAGTACGGCCATGCAGCACCGCCTGGACGCGCTCGCACAAGGCCTCGTCTTCACTGGCGACCACGGTGGCGGTCAACGCGTGCTCGGCGACTTCCCGCGCAAGGTTTGGCCCGGACAGCACGCCAATGCGCGCCTGAGGGGCGATCTCGGTGAGGATTTCACTCATCAACTTGAAGGTGTGGGCTTCGATACCCTTGGTCAGGCTGACCAACAACTTGCCAGCCAGGCGTTCGGCGTGGGGCGCCAATACCGAACGCAAGGCGCTGGAAGGCAGCGCGACGAAGCACAGGTCGCAAGCCGTGAGGGTGTCCAGCAGGTCGGTCACCGGTTCGACGGCAGGATGAATCTTGATACCTTTAAGGTAACGGGGGTTTTCGCGATGCACGCGAATGGCTTCGGCCTGCTCGGGGTCGCGCATCCACTGACGCACCGCGTGGCCGTTCTCGGCCAGCAGGTTAGCCACGGCGGTACCAAAACTTCCGCCTCCCAGGACCGCAATAGGGCGCTGTTCAGTCATATGCAATCCGTTAATCCATACCAGTGGCGATGGCGGCATTATACGGGGCGCCCGGCTTGCGGCCAGCCCCCCTATCAATTCGCGGTTTTGTCAGAAAATGCCACGGGTGTGCGAAGTAAATGCAAGTCCGACGACTGGCAAATAGCCGCGCCTCGGTTAACATGGTCGGCTATCCGCAATTAACAAGGCCGTGCCGTGTATCTAGGCCCTCCTCCTCGCTCATCACTGTTATTGATGCTGGTGTGCGCTACCTGCGCACAGGCCGACGACCTGTTCCTCGACAGCCAGCCGCTCCCCCAGGTCTTGACCGCCACGCGCCTCAAGCAATCGGCCGCCGCCGTGCCCGGCAGCATGACGGTGATCGACAGCGAGCTGATCAAGGCCAGTGGTGCCCGGGACATCTCGGAACTGCTGCGGCTGGTTCCCGGGATGATGGTCGGCTACACCAGCGGCAACCAGGCCTCGGTGAACTACCACGGCACCAGCGCCAGTGATGCCCGGCGCATGCAGGTGTTGATCGACGGGCGCTCGGTCTACCGCGCTGGCCTGGCCACGGTGGACTGGAGCGATATCCCGGTGGCCATGGAGGATATCGAGCGCATCGAGGTCTTTCGCGGCCCCAACACCGTCAGCTACGGCGCCAATGCACTGATGGCGGTGGTGAATATCCTCACCCGCTCGCCGGCCAACAGCCAGGGTTCACGGATAAAGGTGGTCCGTGGCGAACGTGGCATCAATGACTTCTATGCCAGCCAGGGTGTGGGCTGGGAGACCGGCGATTTGCGCTTGTCCCTGTCCGGGCAACAGGACGATGGTTTTGACAGCGACGCAGCCGGCGCCGACCGCCGTGACGGGCGCCGTCTCAACCGTTTCAGCCTGGCGGTGAGCCAGACCTTGAATGGGCAACAAAGCCTCGATTGGCAACTGAACGTCAAGGAAGGCACGAACCAGCGCCCTTATACCTACACCCCGGTGTTTGCCGGGATTACCGAAGGCGGTAGCAATTCCGACGCCACCGCCAAAGACTATGCGGGCTCCCTGCGCTGGAACTTCGACTTCAACCCCGACCACAGCCTGTATATCCAAGGTTCGGCACAGCAATGGGACCGCAAGCAAATCTGGAAAGCCTGTGACGCCAAGGTCTCGTTCAGCCCGGAGCTGACCCAGCTATGGCAGCTCAACCCCAACTATGCCGAACAGCTGGCGCGGCACATGGACACCTACAGCCAAGGCTCCGCACCACCCGGCAGCGCCGCCGAACAGGCCTTGGCCAATCAGGTGCTGGGCCAGTGGCGCAACGGCGCCAACCAGAGCGTGTGCGGCGATATCGACCAGAGCGCCCGTGAAAGCCGCTACGACGTGGAGATTCAGGACACGCTCAGCCTCTCCGACAGCCTGCGCCTGGTCAGCGGCATGAATTACCGCTACGACCGCGCCGACTCCGAGACCTATTTCAATGGCACCTTGGACGACACCACTTGGCGTCTGTTCGGGCATCTGGAATGGCGCGCCAGCGAACACTGGCTACTGCAAGGTGGCGCCATGTACGAAGACACGCACCTGAGCGGCAACTCGCTGACGCCCCGTGTGGCGGTCAATTACCTGATCAACCCCCGCCACGGCTTGCGCGCGGTTTACTCCGAGGCGATCCGCTCGCCGGACATGTTCGAGAACAACGTCAACTGGAGCTACCGTGTCACCAATCTCAGCTCCCCGACCTACGGGCAAAACGCCGGGCAATATTTTGTCGTGACGCGCGGCCCCGGCAACCTCGACAAAGAGTTGATGCGCTCACGCGAGCTGGGCTACAACGGCTTCTTTGCCGAGCTGGGGCTGAATGTCGACGTGAAGCTGTTCTATGACGAAATCACCGACATGATCAGCTCGCCGCTGCGCAACAACCAGTACATCGCCAGTAACGCCAACAGCTCGCGCTTCACCGGTGCCGAGTCACAGTTCGACTGGCGCGTGAGTAGCGCCGACCGCCTGCGCCTGACCTATGCTTATGTAGACGCCACCTCCAGCAACCCGCTGGACAAAGCGCAAACCGCGCGTAACAGCGGCTCGGCCGGTTGGCTGCGTGAATGGGGCCAGGGGTGGTCCAGCGCCTTGTTCTACTATGGCGACGACGCACTCAACCAATATCGCTTCCAGCGGGTCGACCTGCGGGTGGCCAAGCGCATTGCCGTAGGCAAAACCAACGTGGAGCTGGCGGGCATGTTGCAACAACGCCTGGATAACCAACCCACCACCTGGGCGGACAACAACTACGACCATCGCCACGTTCTCTACTTCAGCGCCGAGCTGGACTTCTGACATGGCCGATCAGTCACGGATGACACGCCTCCTGGTTTCACGATTGTGGCGCCGCGGCCTGCTGCTGGCGTGCCTGCTGCTGGCAGCGCCGGCCTGGAGTGCCAGCATCCTGCTCACGGCCGCCGAGGACGGTGCCGGTGTGCGCGCCTTTACTCAGGCCCTTGCCCAACAGCGCCCCAACGACCAGGTCAGCTTTACCCCCCTCAACGAGTTGCCGGCGCCCAGGGACTTGCCCGCCAGCACCCGTTTGATCCTCCTCGACCTGCCCGGCCTCGACTGGCGCCTGCAGGATGCCCAGGGGCCGCCCGCTCTGGTGTTGCGCATCAGCCGCCTCCAGGCCCGGCAACGCCTGGGCAACACGCACCCGGCGAAAATCAGCCTGCTCTGGAGCGACCCGCCGCTGGAGCGTCAGTTGCGCCTGATCGCCCATATCCTGCCCCAGGCCCAGCGCGTTGGCGTGCTTTACGATGCCGGCAGTGAGTTCCTGCTGCGCGAACTGATGCAGGCCGCCAAGCCCATCGGCCTGGAAATCGTGCCCCAGCTCTGGGACAACACCAGTGACAGCCGCCCGTTGCAAAACCTGTTCAAGAACAGCGACGTGCTACTGGGCCTGGACGATCCGAACCTGTACAACCCCAAAACCGTAAAAAACCTGTTGCTGAGCAGTTACGCCCGACAACTGCCGTTGGTGGGGCCCAATGCCGGCTTTGTGCGGGCCGGCAGCCTGGCCAGCACCTACAGCGATCAGGCCGACTGGCTCGCCGTGCTGGACCATCTGCTGGACCAGCCGCCGGCCAATTGGCCGCACACGCTCTACCCTGAACACTTCAAAGTCGTGGGCAACCCGCAAGTCGCACGCTCACTGGGCATCGAACAGGTCGATGAAGTCGCCGTTGCCGCCCGCTTGGCCGAAGGAGAACAACGTCCATGACCTTGCGTCGTCGTTGGGATATCAACACCCGCACCCAGCTCATTACCCTGGGCCCCGCGCTGCTGTTGACCCTGCTGCTCATCACCTTCTTCACCTTTGTGCGCATCCAGGATTTGCGCCAGGAACTGGACCACACCGGTCAATTGATCGCCAACCAGCTGGCGCCCGCCACTGAGTACGGCGTGATTTCCGGCAACAACGACGTGCTTGAATCCCTGCTGCGTGCAACCCTGGCCACGCCCCATGTACGCTTCCTGGAGATCCAGGACAGCGCCGAGAACATCCTGGTGTACGTGGAGCAGCCGTCCGAGCGACATGATCGCTCGCTGTCGGTGAAGGTGTTCCAGGCACCGATCCGCCTGCAACACATCCAGCTCAACAATGACTTTTTCCAGGACAACCTCAACGAACCCAAGGCCCCCCGCGCGGACTACCTGGGGCGGGTGATCGTGGGCATGTCCAATGATGCGTTCAGCCAGCGCCAGCAGGAGATCCTGTTCAAGGCCGGGATCCTGGCCTTGTTCGCCCTGCTGTTTACCTTCCTGCTGGCGCGGCGCTTGTCGGCGAGCCTGTCAAAGCCGATCAGCGCCATGGGGCATGCGGTCAAGGCCATCCAGCAAGGCGATTACAAGACGCCACTGCCCATCGTCGATGACTCGGAACTGGGCGACCTCTCGCGGCATATCAACAACCTGGCCGAGGGCCTTCACCAGGCCAGTCGCGAACAGCAACAAGCCATGGCCCAGTTGATCCAGACCCGTGAAGAAGCCGAGCGGGCGAACAACGCCAAGTCGGATTTCCTGGCGATGATGAGCCATGAACTGCGCACGCCCATGAATGGCGTGCTGGGCATGCTGCAACTGCTGGAAACCACCGAGATGACCGAGGAGCAGACCGAGTATGCGGCGCTGGCTTCGGAGTCTACCGAGCACTTGCTCAAGGTGATCAATGACATCCTCGACTTCTCACGCATTGAACGCGCCGCACTGGAGCTGGAGCATATTCCGTTCAACCTGGCGGACCTGATCAGCAGCTGCGCCCAAGCGTTCCAGCACAGTGCCCAACAGCGCGGGCTGAGCCTGGAGTTGCCCATCCCCATGGGCCTGGAAGCCCTGCGGGTGCGCGGCGACCCGACGCGGATCCGCCAGATTCTGGTAAACCTGATCGGCAATGCATTGAAATTTACCGAACATGGCAGCGTGACCGTCGAGCCCCACTGGCAAACCCTGGACCATGAGTTGCTGTGGTTCACCTGCACCGTGCGCGACAGCGGCATCGGTATTTCTGCCGAACGCCTGGATTTGATGTTCGATGCCTTCCAGCAGGCCGACAGCTCCATTTCCAGGCGTTACGGTGGCACGGGCCTGGGCCTGCCGATTGCGCGCACCCTGGCCGAACGTATGGGCGGCACCTTGCGCGCCCAGAGCGAAGAAGGTCGAGGCTCAGTGTTCACCTTGGAGATTCCGCTGGCCATTGACCAGCAGCATGTGCCGGTCGCCGCTCCTGATGCGCTTGGCAAAGCCAGCGCGGGCGATGGGCGCCACGTACTGTTGGTGGAGGACAACCCGGTCAACCGCACCGTGGTCGAAGCGATGCTGCGCAGCCTGGGCTTCGAAGTCAGCCTGGCCACGGACGGCGCCGAGGCGATCCGCAGCGCCGAGAGCTTGATTTTCACCGCCATCCTGATGGATTGCCGCCTGCCCCTGATTGATGGCTACGAGGCCACGCGGCAGATTCGCCAACTGCCTGGCTGCGCCGATCTGCCGATCATCGCCCTGACGGCCAACGCCTTGCAGGGCGATCGCGAAGCCTGCCTGGCAGCCGGAATGAACGATTACCTGGCCAAGCCGTTCAAACGCACGGATTTGCAGCAAATCCTGCAGCGCTGGGTGCAATAGCGCCGCGCCATCAGCCAACTGCGACTGGCGTGAAAGACGAAAGTGGGGCAGTCTTAGGCACCCGAACGGGCTGATAAACAGGCCCGGTTTAAAATTTCAGTGAACAAGTGTACATTCAGTGCCTTGCCGCTGTGACTTTCACTACAACGCAATAGTCTATGTGTAGGCTGCCGCTATGAGGCATGAACGCTTCATTCGGTTCGGGAAGATTTGCCCTACCCTGCCGCATGGGATTATTGAGGAGCTCGCATGACCAAACAAAACGCCTTTACTCGGGAAGACCTGCTGCGCTGCAGTCGCGGTGAGCTGTTCGGCCCAGGTAACGCGCAACTGCCCGCCCCGAACATGCTGATGGTGGATCGCATCACCCATATCAGCGAAGAGGGTGGCAAGTACGGCAAAGGTGAATTGGTCGCCGAGCTGGATATCACCCCTGACCTGTGGTTCTTCGCTTGCCACTTCGAAGGCGACCCTGTGATGCCAGGCTGCCTGGGCCTTGATGCCATGTGGCAGCTGGTCGGTTTCTACCTGGGCTGGCAAGGCCTGCCGGGCCGCGGTCGCGCCCTGGGTTCGGGCGAAGTGAAGTTCTTTGGCCAGGTACTGCCGAGCGCCAAGAAAGTCACCTACAACATTCAAATCAAGCGCGTCCTCAAGGGCAAGCTGAACCTGGCCATCGCCGACGGTTCGGTGACTGTCGACGGTCGCGAGATCTATACTGCCGAAGGCCTTCGGGTCGGCGTATTTACTTCCACTGACAACTTTTAAGGGTTATCCGCATGCGCCGCGTCGTTATCACTGGTCTGGGCATCGTTTCTTGCCTGGGCAATGACAAAGAGACCGTCACCGCTAACCTGCGTGCAAGTCGCCCTGGCATCCGCTTCAACCCGGAATATGCCGAAATGGGTCTGCGTAGCCAGGTTTCCGGCTCCATTGACCTGCCCCTCGAAGAACTGATCGATCGCAAGATCTATCGCTTCGTCGGCCACGCTGCCGCCTACGCCTACCTGGCCATGAAAGACGCGATCGCGGACTCCGGCTTGAGCGAAGACCAGGTTTCGAACGTACGCACCGGCCTGATCGCCGGCTCCGGCGGCGCATCGACCCTCAACCAGATGGAAGCGCTGGATATCCTGCGCGAAAAAGGCGTGAAGCGCGTCGGCCCTTACCGTGTCACGCGGACCATGGGCAGCACCGTTTCCGCTTGCCTGGCTACGCCATTCCAGATCAAGGGCGTGAACTACTCGATCTCCTCCGCATGCGCCACCAGCGCCCACTGCATCGGGACTGCCGTTGAGCAGATCCAACTGGGCAAGCAGGACATCGTATTTGCCGGCGGCGGTGAAGAAGAGCATTGGAGCCAGTCGTTCCTGTTCGACGCCATGGGTGCATTGTCCACCCAGTACAACGAAACCCCAGAAAAAGCCTCCCGCGCTTACGACGCCAAGCGTGACGGTTTCGTCATCGCCGGCGGTGGTGGCATGGTGGTGGTCGAGGAGCTGGAACACGCCCTGGCCCGTGGCGCGAAGATCTACGCGGAAATCGTTGGCTATGGCGCGACGTCCGACGGCTACGACATGGTTGCGCCAAGCGGTGAAGGCGCCATCCGCTGCATGCAGATGGCAATGTCCACCGTCGACACCCCAATCGACTACCTGAACACCCACGGCACCTCGACCCCGGTCGGCGATGCCAAGGAAATGGAAGGCGTGCGTGCGGTATTTGGCGACAAGGCTCCGAAAATCAGCTCCACCAAGAGCCTGTC
Organism: Pseudomonas sp. CCI1.1; assembly: GCF_034348165.1. Classification (NCBI taxonomy): domain Bacteria; kingdom Pseudomonadati; phylum Pseudomonadota; class Gammaproteobacteria; order Pseudomonadales; family Pseudomonadaceae; genus Pseudomonas; species Pseudomonas sp. CCI1.1. The sequence goes on along the minus strand of NZ_CP133780.1, from coordinate 86,233 downwards.
GGGTCACTCCCTGGGCGCCGCTGGCGTTCACGAAGCGATCTATTGCCTGCTGATGATGGAAGGCAACTTCATGGCCGGCTCGGCCAATATCGACGAGATTGATCCGGTTGTGGCCGATATGCCGATCCTGACCAAGACCGTTGAAAACGCCAAGATCGACACCGTGATGAGCAACAGCTTTGGTTTTGGTGGCACCAATGCCACCTTGGTACTCAAGCGCTGGCAGGGCAAGTAAGCCCGCAGGTTGATCACACGAAAAAGCCCCGACTGGTTCGGGGCTTTTTTTTGCGTTTGATTTGAAACCGCGTCGCCTTCATCGCAGGCAAGCCAGCTCCCACATTCGACCGTGCTCACCTTGAAGAAACGCGGTCCAGTGTGGGAGCTGGCTTGCCTGCGATTGGGCCAACCCGGTTCCCCGCCCTACACCGAAAACCGCGCCACCATCGAATTCAGATCCACCGCCAACCGCGACAACTCCTGGCTCGCTGCACTGGTCTGATTGGCCCCGGTCGATGTCTGGTGCGCCAGGTCGCGGATATTCATCAAGTTACGATCCACCTCCCGCGCCACCGCCGCCTGCTGCTCCGAGGCACTGGCGATCACCAGGTTGCGTTCGTTGATCAAGGTGAATGCCGAGGCAATCTCTTCCAGGGCCATGCCCGCCGATTTGGCGATATCCAGTGTGGAGCGCGCCCGAGTATTGCTCTGCTGCATCGAGCTGACAGCCTGGTCGGTGCCCTGCTGAATCCCGCTGATCATCTGCTCGATTTCCTGGGTCGACTGTTGCGTGCGATGGGCCAAGGCCCGCACTTCATCGGCTACCACCGCAAACCCGCGCCCGGCATCCCCCGCTCGCGCCGCTTCAATCGCCGCGTTCAGTGCCAGCAAGTTGGTTTGCTCGGCAATCGAGCGAATCACATCCAGCACTGTGCTGATGCCATAGACCTTTTGCGCCAGCGCTTCGACCTGGGTCACATTGGCGGTCACATCGGTCGCGAGGGCTTCAATCGACACCACCGTCTGCTGCACCTGTTCACGCCCTTGCTGGGCAATCCGGTCGGATTCGCGAGACGCCTGGGACGTGGCCACGGCATTGCTCGCCACCTCCTCCACCGCCACCGTCATCTGATTGACGGCCGTGGCCGCCTGTTCGATTTCCTGGTTCTGCTGGTGCAAACCACGGGTCGCATCCTCGGTGACGCAACTGAGCTCTTCGGAAGCCGACGCCAATTGGTTCGATGATTCTGATATGCGCCGGATAGTGTCGCGCAAGCTCTCCTGCATACGCTTGAGCGCCTGTTGCAAGCGCGCCGGCTCGTCGCTGCCACTGAGCCTGATGTCGCCCGTCAAGTCGCCACTGGCAACGCCCTGGGCCACTTTCAACGACTGTGCCAACGGCAGCACGATGCTGCGTGTCAGCCACACCGCCAGGCCAATCGTGATCAACGCCGTGACGCCAATCATGACCATCACCCAGACCCGCGACTGGCTGAACACCTGCTGTGCCAGCCGGGCGGCCTCGTTGGCGCTGGACTTGTTCAGATTGACCAACTCACGCAGCGTCACGGCCATCTGGTCGGCCATCTGATTCATTTCGCCATTGACCACCGCAATGGCCTCCTCCAGCCGATTGGCCTTGGATAAGCCCACCACTTGCTCCTGGCGTTGCAGGTACTGCTGCTCCTCGACCTTGAAGCGATCAAACAGCACCCGCTCCTCAGGCAAGACGATCAATGCCTCGTACACGCCTTCAGCGTGATGCAAGCCGGTTTTGATCTCGGCGATTTTCTGCTCGTTCTGCGCCACCGCCTGGGGGTCGCGGTTGACCAGCAAGCGCAACGTCAGCGCCCGAATGCGCAACACATCCTGATTCATCTCCCCCACCGCCATGACGCTGGGCAGCCAGTTGGTCTCCACCTGGTCCGACTGCTGGCGCATATTAGCCATCTGCAACAGGGCAAAGCCGCCCAAGACGAACACCATCAACGCCAGCACACCAAAGCCCAGGCCGGCGCGAGGGGCGATATTCAAACTGCGGATATTCATGCCAGGGTTCCTTCCAAAAGTACTGCATCCACCTGCAGCGGGTCTCTTGGACGTTATCGGCACCTGAGGTCATTGGCGTAAGATCAAAACGCGATATCAACGCGCGTCGCCATCGCGATGCGGCTTGGGCAGGATGGCGAGGAAGTTGTAGCGCGCAACCTTGTGGGCAACGTCTTCGGGCAACGCATCGAGGAAAGGATCGAAACGGCGCATCTCCTTGCCCAACTTATTGAAGCGCCCCACAACATCGGAGCCGAGCATGAAGCGATCCGGGAAGCGCGCCACCAGCGCAACCCATTGCGGCCGTGGCTTGCCGGCGTCATCCAGCAGATAGGGCGTGAGCATGCTCCAGGACAGGTCGATATACAGGTTGGGGTACGCCTCAAGCAGGCGCGTCAGGGTAGGCAACAAAAAGTCCATCTGCACCTGATGACGGTGAATTTCCTTGCTGGTACCGGCATGGGCCCAGATAAAACGCGTGTGCGGGTGGTTGCGTAACGGCTGCTCGACTTCCGCCAGGTACAGTGGGTTGCGCTCACGTTTGGAGGTAATGTTGGAATGCAGCAGCACCGGCAGGTCGTTTTCGGCCGCCAGGTGGTAGATGCGCGTCATGGCTTCGTTATTGGCACGCGGCGTGTCGCCGGAAGTCAGCGCGGTGAGGTCATCATGGCGGGTAAACACTTCACCGATGCCCTGCCACAGCCCAGGGTTGAGGTCGAGCATGCGCTGGATGTGGGCGGCGGAGTTCTTGTCGTTGGGATTGAAACCGGCGAGGAACGGGTGAAAGTGCTGGCGTTGCGCAGGAGAAAGTTTATTCACTGCCGCCGCGACGATCACATCCGTGGCGCTGTACCAATAAGCATCGGCGTCGTCACCGGCGTAATAGCGCGGGCGCTTGGGCTCGTCTTCGTGCCATTTCTTGGCCACGGGAATCCCGGAAATCATGACGTGCTCAATGCGGTTGTCCGCCATGGCCTTGAGCAGCTTGTCCATGCCGGCGCTCTCCTGAAAGAAATCCACGTAATGCAGGTGCGCGTCGCTGTAGGCATAGTCACGAGCCTGCGCGGCAAGGCTGCTGATGGCAAGCAACAAGGCAAGACTCAGGCGGGTTCCAGACACGGTAAAACCTCAATATGGGCTGATACGGGTAGACCTTGCGCCAGCCTTCAGGGTTCAGCATGGAAAAAACCGGAACACTGGAGTGCCAGCATGCTCTATAACTGCATGACCTTCATCCTGCGCCCTTATGAGGTTTGCCATGCCTGTTACCGTCAATACGCTGAACGCTGAAAACTTTCGTCACAGCGTGAATATCAATAATCACGAGCTGTTTACCGACCTGCCCAAGAGCCTGGGCGGTGACGATTCGGCGCCCTCCCCCCACGATTATTTCGATGCTGCGCTGGCGTCGTGCAAAGCTTTGACTGTGAGGCTCTACGCGCAGAAAAAAGCTATCCCGCTGACCGGCGTGACCGTGGAGGTCACTCACGACAGCGCCGAAGAGCAAAAGGGTAAATACAAGCTCAACGTCAAGCTGACCCTCAAGGGCGTACTCACCGACGCCCAGCGCGATGAACTGCACCGCGTCGCCGATAAATGCCCGGTACATAAGCTGATGACCACTGCCGAAGTCACTATCGAGACAAAATTGTCGGAAGGTGCCTTCAGCCAATAGCCCCACCTTCCCATCGAGCGGGTTATGCTCAAAGCATCTAACCCGCTCAGACTGGGATGCCCATGACCACTCTCACCGTGATTCGCCCTCGCCCCGAAGATGTAGAAGGCCAGCCTATCCTGCGGCCCCTGCCCTCGCGTGAATGCCGCAGCGTCGGGCCCTTTGTGTTTTTCGACCACATGCTGCCGACCCGCTACGCACCGGGTAACGGCATGAATATCCGCCAGCATCCCCATATCGGCCTGTCCACCCTTACTTACCTGTTTGAAGGCGTCTTGCAGCATAAGGACAGCCTTGGCTCGGACCAGGTGGTGCAAGCCGGCGATGTCAGCTGGATGACCGCCGGCAGCGCGATTGCCCACGTCGAGCGCACACCTGAAGCGGTCAAGGCCAGTGGCTTCAACCTGCATGGCCTGCAGGTATGGCTGGCCTCGCCCAAGGACCACGAGACCGGGCCGGGACACTACAGCCATCACCCAGCGGCGAGCTTGCCGAAAAGCGATAACCTCGGCGTGCAGGTGCGTTTGATCGCCGGTGATGGTTTTTGCCTCAGGTCACCGGTGCCGGTACTGTCGCCGACGCTGTATGCCGAGGTACAGATGCAAACCGCCACCACCCTGTTGATTCCTGATGAACATGAGGAACGTGCGGTGTATGTGCTGGAGGGTGAGGTGCAGTTGGACGGTGAAGCCCTGGAGGTCAACAGCTTGGTGGTATTGCCGACTGGGCAGGAGATGACCCTGTATGCCGAGAGTGATTGCCACCTGATGGTATTTGGCGGGGCGCCGCTGGATGGGCCACGGCGGATCAACTGGAATTTTGTGGCGAGTGATCCGGCGGTGATCGAGCAGGCGAGACAGCGTTGGGCGGCCGGGGATTGGCCCACCGTGCCGGGGGAGTCAGAAAGAATCGAGTTGCCTGTGAAATAGCTATCGCAGGCAAGCCAGCTCCCACATTTGATGGGTATACACATTTTAGAATGTAGGAGCTGGCTTGCCTGCGATGGCGTCCGATCAGGCGCTGAGGAATCAGCCCTTGAACACTTCATCCAACAAGTTATGCATCGACTGGAAAGCCCGCGCAGCGGTCTTGGCGTCGTACATCATCTTGCCTGGCACATTGGCATGGGGGTCGGTGAAGGAATGCACCGCACCGCCGTAGCTCAGCAACTGCCAATCCACACCCGCCGCGTTCATTTCATCTTCGAACGCCGGCAGTTGCTCTTGGGGCACCAACGGGTCCGAGGCGCCATGCAGCACCAGCACTGACCCCTTGATGTTCTTCGCATCCGCCGGGTTCGGTGTATCCAGGGTGCCATGGAACGACACGGCAGCCTTCAGCGGCGCGCCGGTACGGGCCAGCTCCAGGGAGCAGCAACCGCCAAAGCAGAAGCCGAAGGTGGCCAGTTTCGAGGTGTCCACTGCTGCCTCAGTCTGGCCTTGCAGTTGCTCTAACGCTGCTTGCATGCGCTTGTTCAGCAACGGGCGATCATTCTTCAACGGCATCATCGCCGCGCCCGCTTCATCGCCATTTGAAGGACGTACGTTTTGCCCGTAGAGGTCGGCAATCAACACCACGTAGCCTTTGCCGGCAACGGCCTTCGCGATCTCTTCGGCCCCCACACTCACGCCCATCCAGTTCGGCGCCATCAGCAGTCCCGGCAACGGGCCCTTGTGGCTGGCATCGAACGCCAGACGGCTTTCATAAGACTGGCCATCAATCTGATAGACCACGGAACGTACAGTGACTTGGCTCATGATTCACTCCAGTTGAGGTGCGCACAAACGAAAAAACCCGCCGAAGCGGGTTTTTCTACAACGGTGTTAAACCGACAATTCAACCAACAGCTTGTTCAGTCGGCGCACATACGCGGCCGGGTCCTTCAAGCTGTCGCCGGCTGCCAGGGCGGCCTGGTCGAAGAGGATGTGCGACAGGTCACCAAACCGCTCTTCGCTCTGCTCGCCATCGAGTTTCTCGATCAGCGGGTGAGACGGGTTGAATTCGAAGATCGGCTTGGAATCCGGCACTTTCTGGCCGCTGGCTTCCAGAATCTGGCGCATCTGCATGCCCAGGTCCTGCTCGCCGATGGCCAGGATCGCAGGAGAGTCGGTCAGGCGGTGGGAAACCCGCACTTCACTCACCGCTTCGCCCAGGGAAGCCTTGATGCGCTCAACCAGGCCCTCTTTGGACTTGGCGACTTCTTCGGCTTCCTTCTTCTCTTCTTCGGAGTCCAGGTTCCCCAGGTCCAGGTCACCACGGGCCACGTCGACGAAGGTTTTGCCGTCGAACTCGGTGAGGTAGCTCATCAGCCACTCATCGATACGGTCGGTCAGCAGCAGCACTTCGATGCCTTTCTTGCGGAAGACTTCCAGGTGCGGGCTGTTCTTGACCTGGGCGTAGGTTTCGCCGGTCAGGTAGTAGATCTTGTCCTGACCTTCCTTGGCACGTGCCAGGTAGTCAGCCAGGGACACAACCTGCTCGCCGTCTTCACCCTGAGTCGAGGCAAAACGCAGCAAACCGGCGATTTTTTCCTTGTTGGCAAAATCTTCCGCCGGGCCTTCTTTCATGACCTGGCCGAAGTTTTTCCAGAAGCTCTTGTATTGCTCAGGCTCGTTCTTCGCCAGCTTTTCCAGCATGTCGAGTACGCGCTTGGTGAGCGCCGACTTCATGGAGTCGATGATCGGGTCTTTCTGCAGGATTTCCCGCGACACGTTCAGCGACAGGTCGTTGGAGTCGACCACACCTTTGATAAAGCGCAGGTACAGCGGCAGGAAGGATTCCGCCTGGTCCATTACGAACACGCGCTGCACGTACAGCTTCAGGCCTTTTGGCGCTTCACGCTGGTACAGGTCGAACGGAGCACGGGCCGGTACGTAGAGCAGCGAGCTGTATTCGAGCTTGCCTTCAACCTTGTTGTGGCTCCAGCTCAGCGGGTTCTCGTAGTCGTGGCCGATGTGCTTGTAGAACTCCTGGTATTCCTCGTCCTTGATCTCGGTACGCGGACGGGTCCACAGGGCGCTGGCGCGGTTGACGGTTTCCCACTCTACCGCCGGGGCTTCTTCGCCTTCGGCAACGGTCTGTTCCTTGGGCAACTCGATCGGCAACGCGATGTGGTCGGAGTACTTCTTGATGATGTTGCGCAGGCGCCAGCCATCGGCGAATTCATCTTCACCGGCTTTCAGGTGCAGCACGATGCGCGTGCCACGGTCAGCCTTGTCGATCGTGGCGATTTCAAATTCGCCCTCGCCCTTGGAAGCCCAGTGCACGCCTTCGCTGGCGTCAAGGCCGGCGCGGCGGCTGAAGACTTCAACCTTGTCGGCGACGATGAAGGCCGAATAGAAGCCCACGCCGAATTGGCCGATCAGGTGAGAGTCTTTTTTCTGGTCGCCCGACAGGTTCTTCATGAAATCTGCGGTGCCGGACTTGGCGATGGTCCCCAGGTGGGTGATCGCATCGTCACGGCTCATGCCGATACCGTTGTCTTCGAGGGTGACGGTCTTGGCGTCTTTGTCGTAGCTCACACGGATCTTGAGTTCCGCGCCGCCTTCCAGCAACTCAGGCTTGGACAGGGCTTCGAAACGTAATTTGTCGACAGCGTCAGAGGCGTTCGAGATCAATTCGCGAAGGAAAATTTCCTTGTTGGAATACAGCGAATGGATCATGAGGTGCAGCAGTTGCTTCACCTCGGTCTGGAAGCCCAGGGTTTCCTTTTGAGTTTCCACACTCATGGTCATCAAACTCCAATTGGATGGCAGTGGCCGCGCCCGAAAGGGTTGGCGGCGGGTTGTCATCAAAGTTGGGGGCTCAGGCCAGGATTTCAAGGGCGGGCCAATTCCTCAATCTTGAAATGTGCGCGGGCGGTGGCAATCGGTTCGGCCGGTGTGCTCTGCCAGGCGGTAATCGCCACGTTGGCCACGCGCCGGCCCTGACGCCATACCTGGCACTTGGCATAGGTGTCACGAAACTGGCCGGCGCGCAGGTAATCCAGGGAGAAGTCGATGATTTTCGGCAGGCCCGGAGCGCCCGTAAACACCATCAGGTGCAGGGCAGCTGCCAACTCCATGAAGCCGGCGATCACCCCGCCATGCAGCGCCGGCAATATGGGGTTACCAATATTGTCCTGGTTGGCCGGCAGGCGAAACAGCAACTCATCCCCCAGCCGGGTGCATTCGATGCCGATCAACCTGGCATAAGGCACCAACTCGAGCAGCGCGTCACAGTCGCCACGATCGAGGGCTTGCTCCAGACGGGTCTTGAACCGATGCGTCATGCCTGCTCTCCCTTGATGACCGTGCCCAAGCCTTGGGTGCCTTTGAGGCGCTTGCCCATGCGCATGAATGTGCCCACCACATGGGCGATAGGTTGTTGCGGGTCATCCTGATAGGCAACGCCACGGGTGAAGATCACGTCGGTGGTCACCCGGTAGCATTGCGCGAAGCCATACACCGGCTTATGGGGTTCGGCGGGATGCATGTAGTCGATACGCAGGTCCAGGGTGGGGCACACCTCGAACTCGGGCAGTACGCACAGGGTTGCCATGCCGCACGCGGTGTCCATCAATGAGGTCAGCGCGCCGCCGTGGATCACCCCGGTCAGGGGATCACCGACAATATGCGGCCCATAAGGCAGTACGAGGGTCATGCCCTCCTCGCTGGCTTCATGCACCGCCACACCCAGCACCTGGCAATGGCGCAGGGCCGAAACGAAGCGCACGGCACGCTCCAACAAAGGGTTTACGGTCATTGTTTTAGACTCTTATTAGTGTGAATTCGGCGGATTGGAATGACTGGGTAAAGTTCCTGTACGAAACATGCTATATATCTGTGGGACATAAGGAACTAATGCTGGCCCCTTGGGTTCGAAAGGCCAGTAGATATCTTCAATAAGGAGAAACACCCCATGCGTAAGACATTAGCTATTTCCATGATGCTGGCCGCTGCTCTCGGTCTGGCTGCCTGCGACAAGAAATCCGAAGACAAAGCCCAAGATGCCGCTGCACACTCTGAGCAAGCACAGCAAGACATGGCTAAAGCACAGGATAAAGTGAACGACGCTGCGAAAGAAAACGCTGAAGCTGCCAAAGCTCAGGCCGAATCGAACGAAGCTGCTGCAAAAGAAGCTGCACCTGCCGCACCTGCAGAACCTGCCAAGCAGTAATCGCAGGGTTTAAAGCAGTATTGCAGCAAAAGAAAGCCCGCTGATTAAAGCGGGCTTTTCTTTGTCTGCGATTTGCTTGCAGCGCTACTGTGCGCCGTCTTTTACAACGTCGGCTCCCGGCATATCGGTCGGGGTATACACCATCACCTGCAATACATCGGAATGGAACTCGCGGCGGTACAGCACCAGCACCACCCCGCTACTCATCAACATGAACAACCAGGGGCTGACAAACCAGGCCAGCATGGTCATGCCGAAGTAATAGGCGCGCAGGCCAAAGTTGAACTGGTTGGCCGCCATCGAAATCACTCGAGCCGCCCGCAAAGCAAACGCCTTGCGCTCCTGCTCTGACACGTGCCGTTCACCGATCATGGGCGCCGAGCCCACCAGCACCGCCGCGAAGTTGTACTGGCGCATGCACCAGCTGAAGGTGAAAAAGGCATAGACGAACACCAGTGCCAGGCACAGCAATTTGATCTCCGACATGCCCTGGGATGCCTGCTGCACCATGGGAATGTCCGCCAGCAGTGACACTGCGCGTTCCGAAGCCCCCAGCACCGTGAGAATACCGGCGAGGATGATCAAGGTGCTGGAGGCAAAGAACGAGGCATTGCGCTCCAGGTTACCGATCACACTGGCGTCGGCGATACGGTTGTCGCGCAGCAGCATGCGGCGCATCCAGTCTTCACGGTACAGGTGCAACACACTGGCCAGGCACGCCGTGTCCCGGGCTTTCCACGTTGCGTAACGGGTGTAGCCGCCCCAGCAGATGACAAACCAGAGTGCGGCGATCAAATGGATCCAATTGACTTCAACGAACGACATGCAGGTCCTTGTACACAGGATGATAGGGCCGACACAGTCCAAATGTGGGAGCTGGCTTGCCTGCGATAGCGTCTTTGCAGTCACCACCGCGCACAACCGATGTGCCGCCATCGCAGGCAAGCCAGCTCCCACACCGACCAGTGTTTTCAACTTGAGATTTTTGACGCCATTCCCAAAAAAAAGACACTGCCAGCGACTCAAAAAAAATGCCCCGTATCGTTTGATACGGGGCATTTCAGTAGAGCTCAACCGCGCGTTACGCGATGGCTTCGCTGCGCTTGCCCAGCATACGGTCAATCACCACGGCCACGACCAGCGTCATCACCGACGGCACCAGCCACGCCAGGCCTTGTTCGCTCAACGGCAGGTTTACCAGTTGCGTAGGCATCCAACCCGCCAGGCCTGCACCCTTGAGTGCGTCGATGCAGCCAAAGATGAACGACACCAGCATCACCGGGCCGACAATACGGCCCTGCTCCTGCCAGAACCCTTTGCAGAAGCTCAAGGCCACCAACACGATGCATGGCGGGTAGATCGCGGTCAGCACCGGGATCGAGAAGGCAATGAGTTTGGTCAAGCCCAAGTTGGACACAAACAGCGAGAACAGTGCCAGGATCACCACCAGGGTCTTGTAGGACAGCGGCAGGATCTTGCTGAAGTACTCGGCGCAGGCACAGGTCAGGCCCACGGCGGTCACCAGGCATGCCAGGGAAATCAGCACGGCGAGGAAACCACTGCCCAGGGAGCCGAACGTGTATTGCACATAGGCGTGCAGTACCGCCGCGCCATTGCTGGCACCCGCGGCCACGGCATGGCTGCCCGAACCCAGGCGGAACAGGCTGACGTACACCAGTGCCAGGCCCACGCCGGCAATCAGCCCGGCAATGATCGCGTAGCGAGTGATCAGCTTGGGTGACTCGACGCCACGGGAGCGAATCGCGTTGACGATCACGATGCCGAACACCAGGGCGCCCAGGGTATCCATGGTCAGGTAACCATTGATAAAGCCTTGGGAGAACGGCGCGGCAACGTATTCCGGCGTGGCAACCCCCACCTCACCGGCGGGCAAGGCAAACGCAGCGATGCCGAGAATAGCCAGGGCGATGATTTTCAGCGGCGCCAGGAAACGGCCCACGGTGTCCAGCAGTCGACCTGGGTACAGGGAGACAAAGAACACCACCAGGAAATACACCGAGCTGTAGAGGAACAGTGCCAACGGGCTCTCACCGGTCAAGGGCGCCAGGCCCACTTCAAACGATACTGTTGCGGTGCGCGGGGTCGCAAACAGCGGGCCCACTGCCAGGTAGGCCGCTGCCGCCAGCAGGCCACCGGCGATCTTGCCAATCGGGCTGCTCAGCGCATCCATGCCACCACCGACCTTGGCCAGGGCGATCACAGTGACCACCGGCAAACCGACCGCGGTGATCAGAAAGCCCAGCGCCGCCATCCAGACATGCGGCCCGGACTGCAAACCAACGATAGGCGGGAAGATGATGTTGCCGGCGCCCACGAACAGGGCAAAGGTCATAAAGCCCAGCGCCAGGATATCCTGGCTTTTCAACACTTTCATTTGAGGAAATACCACACTACTGAATCGGAATTTAGAGAGGGCTTCCCTATGGATGAGGGAAATGCTGCCGGCCCTTGTGGGGACCGACCGGTCTAGCGCGCAGCTTCCTTTTGGGACTCGGACGCATAAAGAGGCGGCTAGAGTACAGAATTAGGCTGACAAACGCACTGTTGCGGGGCGGACTGTCCGATAAGCGACATTTCAATGTCGCGTTTTCATACTTAATTGGGCAACACAGAACCCTGTGGGCGCTGGCTTGCCTGCGATGGCATCGACTGGGCATGGCTGATGCGCCGAGGTGTCTGCATCGCAGGCAAGCCAGCTCCCACATTGAACCGAGTACATCCCCAAATCTGGGTATACCCAGAAAGCACAAAGGCCACCCGAAGGTGGCCTTTGTGTGGTGAAGCGTCAGCTAAGCGCGAGGCTTACTTGACAGCCCAACCGGTCAGCTCGGCCAGGGCCTTGCCGATGTCTGCCAGCGAACGCACGGTTTTAACGCCTGCGTCTTGCAGTGCAGCGAATTTCTCGTCTGCAGTGCCTTTGCCGCCAGAGATGATTGCGCCAGCATGGCCCATGCGCTTGCCCGCAGGGGCAGTCACACCAGCGATGTAGGAAACAACCGGCTTGGTCACGTGTGCCTTGATGTAGGCAGCCGCTTCTTCTTCAGCCGAACCGCCGATCTCACCGATCATTACGATCGCTTCGGTCTTCGGGTCTTCCTGGAACAGCTTCAGGATGTCGATGAAGTTGGAGCCTGGGATCGGGTCACCGCCGATGCCGACGCAAGTCGACTGACCGAAACCGGCGTCAGTGGTCTGCTTGACAGCTTCATAGGTCAGGGTGCCGGAACGGGAAACGATACCGACTTTACCTGGCAAGTGAATGTGACCTGGCATGATGCCGATCTTGCATTCGCCTGGGGTGATCACGCCTGGGCAGTTAGGGCCGATCAGGACTACGCCCAGTTCGTCGCACTTAACTTTAGCGTCCAGCATGTCCAGGGTAGGAATGCCTTCGGTGATGCAGACGATCAGCTTGATGCCGCCGAATGCCGCTTCCAGGATCGAGTCCTTGCAGAAAGGAGCTGGAACGTAGATCACGCTGGCGGTGGCGCCAGTGGCTTCTACTGCTTCTTTCACGGTGTTGAACACGGGCAGGCCCAGGTGCTCGGTGCCGCCTTTGCCTGGAGTTACGCCGCCAACCATCTGGGTGCCGTATTCGATGGCTTGCTGGGTGTGGAAACTACCTTGCGAACCGGTAATACCCTGGCAGATAACTTTGGTGTCTTTATTGATCAGGACGCTCATTACTTGCCCTCCGCAGCTTTGACAACTTGTTGAGCAGCGTCGGTCAGGCTGGTAGCCGCGATGATGTTCAAACCGCTTTCTGCCAGTACTTTAGCGCCCAGTTCAGCGTTGTTACCTTCAAGGCGAACAACAACCGGGATTTTAACGCCGACTTCTTTCACTGCACCGATGATGCCTTCGGCAATCATGTCGCAACGAACGATGCCGCCGAAGATGTTGACCAGTACTGCAGCGACGTTGGAGTCGGACAGGATGATCTTGAACGCTTCGGTAACGCGTTCCTTGGTAGCGCCACCACCTACGTCGAGGAAGTTGGCTGGCTTGCCGCCATGCAGGTTGACGATGTCCATGGTACCCATGGCCAGGCCGGCACCGTTGACCATGCAGCCGATGTTGCCTTCCAGGGCTACGTAGTTCAGTTCGAACTTGGCAGCGTGCGCTTCGCGCGGATCGTCTTGCGACGGATCGTGGAAAGTCTTCAGCTTAGGCTGACGGTACATGGCGTTGGCGTCGATGTTGATCTTGGCATCAAGGCAGTGCAGATCGCCGTCAGCCTTGATCACCAGCGGGTTCACTTCCAGCAGGGCCAGATCGTGATCCTGGAACAGTTTGGCCAGACCTACGAAGATCTTGGCGAACTGGGCAACTTGCTTGCCTTCCAGGCCCAACTGGAAAGCCAGTTCACGACCCTGGAATGGCTGAGCGCCAACCAGTGGATCGATAGTGGCCTTCAGAATTTTTTCTGGGGTTTCGTGAGCAATTTTCTCGATGTCCACGCCACCTTCGGTGGAAGCCATGAACACGATGCGACGGCTCGAACGGTCAACGACAGCGCCCAGGTACAGCTCTTTAGCGATATCAGTGCACGATTCAACCAGGATCTTGGTGACTGGTTGGCCATTGGCATCAGTCTGGTAAGTCACCAGACGCTTGCCCAGCCACTGCTGTGCGAAGGCCTTGGCGTCTTCTTTGCTGCGAACCAGCTTGACGCCGCCCGCTTTACCGCGACCACCGGCGTGGACCTGGGCTTTGACAACCCACTCGCTGCCGCCGATTTTGTCGCAAGCTTCTGCTGCTGCTTCCGGGGTGTCTACTGCGTAGCCCTTGGAAACTGGCAGGCCGTATTCAGCGAACAGCTGCTTACCCTGATACTCGTGAAGATTCATGCTTTTTACCGTCTTCGTTAGGTACTGCGCATTCGGCGCTGCGCTCATTATGAGTGCCGCGCCACCTGTGACTGCTGCTCGCGCAACTTGCGGGGCTTATGGCCCGTAAAGCTGCGCAAGGCTGCGTCCAGCGGATATTCCGCGGTGAGTCTTGCGCGCAAGGCTCACGACGGGCAACTCCGCCGTGGTTTCTTATTATCTCGCTTAGCGCTTCTTCTTGTTGGCAATGTGGATGGCGCCGCCATTCACTGCCAACGCAGCTTCGTGCAGCGCTTCGGACAGGGTCGGATGGGAGAAGACCATCATGCCCAAGTCCTCGGCACTGGTGCCGAATTCCATGCCGATCGCGCCTTGCTGAACCAGTTCTGCAGCGCTTGGGCCAATCACGTGGACGCCCAATACGCGGTCAGTCTTGGCATCAGCGATGACTTTGACAAAACCACCGGTGTCGTTGGCTGCCATGGCACGGCCAGAAGCGGCAAACGGGAAGGTGCCGACGTTAACTTCAACGCCTTCAGCTTTCAACTGCTGTTCGTTCTTGCCGACCCATGCAATTTCCGGGTGGGTGTAGATAACCGATGGGATCAGGTCGTAGTTCATCTGGGTCTTGTGACCCTTGATGCGCTCAACGACCATGATGCCCTCTTCGGAAGCCTTGTGGGCCAGCATCATGCCACGAACCACGTCGCCAATGGCATAGACGCCAGGCACGGTGGTGGCGCAATGATCGTCAACGTGGATGAAACCACGCTCGTCGATGTTCACGCCGCTGTCGGAAGCCAGCAAGTCGTTGGTCACTGGGCGGCGGCCCACGGCGACGATCAGCTTGTCGAAAGTGATGGTCTGCTCGCCGTCTTTATCGGTGTAGGTCACTACGACTTCTTCGCCGTTGACCTTGGAACCGGTAACACGGGCGCCGAGCTTGATGTCCAGACCTTGTTTGGTCAGGGTTTTCAGCGCTTCCTTGGACACCGCGGTGTCGGCAGCCAGCAGGAATGTATCCAGGGCTTCCAGCACGGTGACTTGAGCACCCAGGCGGGACCATACCGAACCCAGTTCCAAACCGATCACGCCAGCGCCGATGACGCCCAGACGCTTAGGCACAGCTTGGAATTCCAGGGCGCCGGTCGAATCAACGATCACGTTGTTATCAACAGGAGCAGGCGGAATGTCGATTGGACGCGAGCCGGGTGCCAGGATCACGTTTTCGGCTTCGATGACTTCAACCGAACCGTCTGGCTTGGTGACTTCAACTTTCTTGCCGGCCAGCAGCTTGCCGTGGCCTTGAATGGAAGTCACGCCGTTGGCCTTGAACAAGGTGGCAACGCCGGAAGTCAGGCCTTTGACGATGTTGGCTTTACGGCCGACCATTGCGGGTACGTCCATGGTCACGCCAGCATGGTTGATGCCGTGGATCGCAAAGCCGTCTTGGGCTTCGTGGAATTTCCAGGAGCTGTCCAGCAGCGCCTTGGACGGAATGCAACCCACGTTCAGGCAAGTACCGCCCAGCGCCAGTTTGCCTTCCTTGTCGGTGTATTTTTCGATGCAAGCAGTGGACAGGCCCAGTTGCGCAGCCTTGATGGCGGCAACATAGCCGCCAGGGCCTGCACCAATCACTACAACGTCAAATTTCTGTGTCATGAAAATAGATCCTCTATTTGCGACAAGCTTCTAGTCACACGTTGCAAGCCAAGCTGCTTTTTCCTACAGCTTGTAGCTCGCAACGTGCAACTGCTTCTATCAGATGTCCAGGAGCAGGCGAGCCGGGTCTTCCAGCAGGTTCTTGATGGTCACCAGGAACGTCACGGCTTCTTTACCGTCGATCAGGCGGTGATCGTAAGACAGTGCCAGGTACATCATTGGGCGGATCACGACTTGGCCGTTGATGGCCATCGGACGCTGGATGATGTTGTGCATGCCCAGGATCGCGGCCTGCGGTGGGTTGACGATCGGCGTCGACATCATCGAACCGAAGGTACCACCGTTGGTGATGGTGAAGGTACCGCCGGTCATCTCGTCGATGGTCAGCTTGCCGTCACGGGCTTTCTTGCCGAAGCCAGCGATGCCGCCTTCGATTTCGGCCAGGCTCATCAGCTCGGCGTTACGCAGGACTGGAACCACCAGGCCGCGGTCGCTGGAGACGGCAACGCCGATATCCGAGTAGCCGTGGTAAACGATGTCGCCGCCGTCGATCGAAGCGTTGACTGCCGGGAAGCGCTTCAGCGCTTCGGTGGCCGCTTTCACGAAGAACGACATGAAGCCCAGGCGCACACCGTTGTGGGACTTCTCAAACAGGTCCTTGTACTTCGAACGCAGGGCCATGACTTCGGTCATGTCGACTTCGTTGAAGGTGGTCAGCATCGCCATGTTCGACTGAGCTTCAACCAGGCGCTTGGCCACGGTGGCACGTACACGAGTCATCGGTACGCGCTTCTCGGTGCGGTCGCCAGCGGCAAACACAGGCGCAGCGGCAGCAGGCGCTGCAGCCTTGGCAGGTGCGGCAGCCGGAGCGTTCTTCTTGGCTTCAACTGCGGCAACCACGTCTTCCTTGGTCACACGGCCATCTTTGCCGGTGCCCTTGATGGAAGCCAGGTTGATGCCGTTTTCCTCAGCCAGTTGACGCGCAGCCGGTGCAGCGATTGGATCTTCGCCACCCGCAGCCGGTGCGGCAGGCGCAGAAGCAGCCGGTGCAGCAGCGGCAGGAGCAGGAGCAGCGGCAGCAGCGCTGCCCTCTTCGATCGAGCCCAGTACCTGGTTCGACAGAACGGTAGCGCCCTCTTCAGCAACGATTGCGCCCAGCACGCCGTCAGCTTCGGCCAACACTTCCAGAACGACTTTGTCGGTCTCGATGTCGACGATCAGGTCGTCACGCTTGACGGCCTCGCCTGGTTTCTTGTGCCAGGTGGCAACGGTGCCATCGGCAACCGATTCCGGGAATGACGGGGCTTTGATTTCGATAGCCATTATCTGTAGGTCCTTAAAATTCGGTTTCAGTCAGCGCGAAGGCGTTAAACAGTGAAAGCATCTTGCAGCAGTTTTTCCTGCTGCTCGGCGTGCATCGACGCGTAACCACAGGCAGGTGCAGCAGAAGCATCACGACCGGCGTACTCAAGGACCAAAGCCTTGTTGTGGTTGCCGATGCTGCGACGCAGATGATGCTGGCTGCTGTACCAGGCGCCCTGGTTCATCGGTTCTTCCTGACACCACACTACGTTCGTGAGGTTGGTGTAAGGCGCGATGATCTCCATGAGGTCATCTTCCGGGAACGGATAAAGCTGCTCGATACGCACGATGGCGATGTCTTCGCGGCCTTCGGCACGGCGTTTTTCCAACAGATCGTAGTAGACCTTGCCGCTGCACAGGATCAGGCGAGTGACCTTGGCGGCGTCCAGCGTATCGATCTCTGGAATCACGGTCTGGAACGAACCTTGGGCCAGATCTTCCAGGGTCGAAACGGCCAGCTTGTGACGCAACAGCGACTTCGGCGTCAGTACCACCAGCGGCTTGCGCAGCGGACGGATCACCTGGCGACGCAGCAAGTGGTAGATCTGCGCCGGGGTCGTCGGCACGCACACCTGAATGTTGTGCTCGGCGCACAATTGCAGGTAACGCTCCAGACGGGCCGAGGAGTGCTCAGGGCCCTGACCTTCATAACCGTGTGGCAGCAGCATGGTCAGACCGCACAGACGGCCCCACTTGTGCTCGCCGCTGGTGATGAACTGGTCGATAACCACCTGGGCACCGTTGGCGAAGTCGCCGAACTGGGCTTCCCAGATCACCAGCGCGTTCGGCGTGGTGGTCGAGTAACCGTATTCGAACGCCAGTACGGCTTCTTCGGACAGGAACGAATCGTACAGGTCGAAACGTGGCTGGCCTTCGTACAGGTTCTGCAACGGGATGTAGGTGCCCGCGTCTTTCTGGTTGTGCAATACAGCATGACGGTGCGAGAACGTACCGCGGCCGATGTCCTGGCCGGTCATGCGGATCGGGTGACCTTCGAACGCCAGGGTCGCGTACGCCATGGTTTCGGCGTAACCCCAGTTGATCGGCAGGCCACCGGCTTGCATCTTCTGACGGTCTTCGTAGATCTTCGCAACCTGGCGCTGTACGACGAAGCCTTCGGGAATTTCCAGCAGCTTGGCGGACAGTTCCTGCAACGTCTTCAAATCGAACGAGGTATCGTGACGTGCAGTCCAGGTGTGACCCAGGTATGGGCGCCAGTCAACGAACAGCTCTTTGTTCGGCTCCTTGACCAGGCTTTTCACTACATGCAGGCCGTTATCCAGCGCGTTGCGGTATTCGTCGACTTTCGCCTGAACACGCGCATCGTCAACCACGCCGGCCTTGGTCAGGCTTTCGGCGTACAGCTCACGGGTGGTGCGCTGCTTGGTGATCTGCTGGTACATCAACGGCTGGGTGCCGCTTGGCTCGTCCGCTTCGTTGTGACCGCGACGGCGGTAGCAAACCAGGTCGATGACCACGTCACGCTTGAACTGCATGCGGTAGTCGACAGCCAGTTGGGTCACGAACAGCACGGCTTCCGGATCATCGCCATTCACATGGAGGATCGGCGCCTGGATCATCTTGGCAACGTCGGTGGCGTACTCGGTGGAACGCGCGTCCAACGGGTTGCTGATGGTGAAGCCCACCTGGTTGTTGATGACGATGTGAACGGTACCACCGGTCTTGAAGCCGCGAGTCTGCGACATCTGGAACGTTTCCAGGACCACGCCTTGACCGGCGAATGCCGCGTCACCGTGGATGGAAATCGGCAGAACCTTCTCACCGGTGGAATCGTTACGACGATCCTGGCGAGCACGTACCGAACCCTCGACCACTGGCGAAACGATTTCCAGGTGGGAGGGGTTGAATGCCATGGCCAGGTGAACTTCACCGCCGGTGGTCATCACGTTGGACGAGAAGCCCTGGTGGTATTTAACGTCACCGGAACCCAGTTCGACCTTCTTCTTGCCTTCGAACTCGTCGAACAGCTCACGCGGGTTCTTGCCGAAGGTGTTGACCAACACGTTCAGGCGACCACGGTGAGCCATGCCGATCACGATTTCCTTGGTGCCATAGGAACCGGAACGCTGGATCAGCTCGTCGAGCATCGGAATCAGGCTTTCGCCGCCTTCCAGGCCGAAACGTTTGGTGCCTGGGTATTTGGTGCCCAGGTATTTCTCGAGGCCTTCGGCCGCGGTCACGCGCTCCAGCAGGTGGCCGCGCACATCGGCGGACAATACCGGACGGCCACGCACGCCTTCCAGGCGGTGCTGGAACCACTGGCGCTGCTCGGAATCGGTGATGTGCGTAAATTCAGCGCCGATGGTGCGGCAATATGTCTGCTGCAACGCTTCGTGAATTTCGCGTAGGCTCGCTTCCTCTTTGCCGATGAACAGGTCGCCGGCACGGAAGGTCGTATCAAGATCGGCATTGGTCAAGCCGTAATGATTGATCGACAGGTCTGCAGGTGCAGGACGCTGCCACAGCCCCAGCGGGTCAAGCTGGGCTGCCTGGTGGCCACGCATACGGTAGGCCTGGATCAGTCGCAGTACTTCAACTTGCTTCTTCTCATGCTCACTGCTCACGCTGCCGGCGGAAACCGGTTGGGCGCGGCGCTGGTTCTTTGCCAGCAGCACGAACTGATCGCGAATTGTTGCGTGCGATACATCGGTGGCAGCGTTGCCGTCTGAAGACAACGTCTGAAATTTGGTGCGCCATTCTTCTGGCACAGCGTTAGGGTCGTGCAGGTAGAGCTCATAAAGCTCTTCCACATAGGCAGCGTTACCACCTGAAAGATAGCCGCTGTTCCACATGCGCTGCATCACGCTTTCTTGCATGCTTGGTCACCCTCGATTTGGGGACACCACCGGCGAAAACACCGAGTTTGCTTGCAAAAGGCCAAGTGCAGCGACCAAAACAAGCCACTTAGGATCACGCTGATAGTTCGGGTACCAACCCGAATGCCCCTGCTTGTCTCATTTCTTCAAAATAAGAGCCGCGGCTTTGTAAGTCGCTGCTCAAGTTAAAACTACGGCGCCGGTTGAAGCCTGCGCCGCAGCATTTACGGGCACAACGGTCCTGCTTTTACTACAACGTCAGTTACACGCCGCTCTGCAGCAGCATGTTACGGATGTGACCAATGGCCTTAGTCGGGTTCAGGCCTTTAGGACATACGTTGACGCAGTTCATGATCCCGCGGCAGCGGAATACGCTGAACGGGTCATCCAGCGAAGCCAGACGCTCGGACGTCTTGGTATCACGGCTGTCTGCCAGGAAGCGGTAGGCTTGCAGCAGCGCAGCTGGACCCAGGAACTTGTCCGGGTTCCACCAGAAGGACGGGCAGGATGTCGAGCAGCAAGCGCACAGGATGCACTCGTACAGGCCATCGAGTTTTTCACGTTCTTCCGGGGACTGCAGACGCTCGATGGCCGGAGCCGGCGTGTCGTTCTGCAGGAACGGCTTAACTTTCTCGTATTGCTTGTAGAAGATGCTCATATCGACGACCAGGTCACGGATAACCGGCAAACCTGGCAGTGGACGAACAATCAGCTTGTTGCCTTTGACCACGGCGGACAGCGGCGTGATGCACGCCAGGCCGTTTTTGCCGTTGATGTTCATGCCGTCGGAACCGCACACACCTTCACGGCAAGAGCGACGATAGGAGAAACCCTCGTCCTGCTCTTTGATCAGTGCCAGTACATCCAGCACCATCAGGTCTTTACCACCGGTATCGACCTGGAACTCCTGCATGAACGGCGCGGCGTCCTGATCAGGGTTGTAGCGATAAACACTGACTTTCAACATGGCAGCCACCCTTAGTAAGTCCGAATCTTCGGTTCAAACGTCGGCACCGTCTTCGGCGAGAAGTTCACGGCACGCTTGGTTACGCGCTTGTCACCCGGGAAGTACAGGGTGTGGCACAACCAGTTTTCGTCGTCGCGATCTTCAAAGTCTTCACGAGCGTGAGCACCACGGGATTCTTTACGAACCTCGGCGGCGATCGCCGTCGCTTCAGCCACTTCCAGCAGGTTTTGCAGCTCAAGGGCTTCGATACGAGCAGTGTTGAACGCCTGGCTCTTATCGTTGATCTTGACGTTGGCGATGCGCTTGCGCAGGTCAGCCAACTGGGCGATGCCCTTCTGCATGTATTCGCCGGTACGGAACACACCGAAGTAGTTCTGCATGCAGCTTTGCAGCTCGCGACGCAGGGTTGCTACGTCTTCGCCATCCGTGCGCTCGTTCAGAGCGTTCAGACGCGCCAGGGCCGCTTCGATGTTGGCGTCGGTGGCGTCATCGTATTCGATGCCGTCAGTCAGCGCCTTCTCAAGGTGCAGGCCGGCCGCACGGCCGAATACCACCAGGTCGAGCAGCGAGTTGCCGCCCAGGCGGTTGGCACCGTGAACCGATACGCAAGCCACTTCACCTACTGCGAACAGACCATGGATGATCTCGTCCTGGCCGTCGGCGTTCTGGGTGATTGCCTGGCCGTGAATGTTGGTCGGCACGCCGCCCATCATATAGTGGCAAGTTGGAACCACTGGAACCGGAGCAACTACCGGGTCAACGTGGGCGAAGGTCTTGGACAGCTCGCAGATACCAGGCAGGCGGCTGTGCAGCACTTCTTCACCCAGGTGATCGAGCTTGAGCAGTACGTGGTCGCCATTCGGACCACAGCCGTTACCGGCGATGATCTCTTTAACCATCGAACGTGCCACAACGTCACGGCCAGCCAAGTCTTTGGCGTTCGGAGCATAACGCTCCATGAAACGCTCGCCGTGCTTGTTGATCAGGTAACCACCTTCACCACGGCAACCTTCGGTCACCAGTACACCGGCGCCGGCGATGCCGGTCGGGTGGAACTGCCACATTTCGATGTCTTGTACCGGTACGCCAGCACGCAGGGCCATGCCGACGCCGTCACCGGTGTTGATCAGGGCATTGGTGGTAGAAGCGTAGATACGACCTGCACCACCGGTCGCCAGCACAGTCGCCTTGGCGCGGATGTAGGTGGTTTCACCGGTTTCGATGCAGATGGCGATCACACCGACGAACTCGCCCTTGCCGTTCTTCACCAGATCAACCGCGTAGTACTCGTTCAGGAACGTGGTACCGGCTTTCAGGTTGCCTTGGTAAAGGGTATGCAGCAGCGCGTGACCGGTACGGTCGGACGCAGCGCAAGTACGGGCAGCCTGGCCGCCTTTACCGTAATCCTTGGACTGGCCACCGAATGGACGCTGGTAGATACGGCCTTGCTCGGTACGGGAGAACGGCAGACCCATGTGGTCCAGCTCGAACACCGCGGCCGGGCCTTCCTGACACATGTATTCGATAGCGTCCTGGTCACCGATATAGTCGGAACCCTTGACGGTATCGTACATGTGCCAGCGCCAGTCATCGTTCGGGTCGGCGGAGGCGATGGCGCAGGTGATACCACCCTGGGCCGATACGGTGTGGGAACGCGTCGGGAACACCTTGGTGATCACGGCAGTCTTGTGACCGCCCTGGGCCAGCTGCAGCGCAGCGCGCATGCCAGCACCGCCGCCACCAATAATGATGGCGTCGAATGAAATAGTTGGAATGTTAGCCATGAATCAGATACCCCAAAGAATCTGCACACCCCAGACGAAGTAAGCGAACATCGCGACGCCGCATACTGCCTGGAAGAGGAAACGTACTGCAGTCGCGGACTTGCCCAGCGCCATCGGCGTCAGGTAGTCAGTCGCGATGGTCCACATGCCAACCCAGGCGTGAGCGCCCAGGGCTACAAGGGCCAGCAGACTGAAGATTCGCATCGCATTGTGGGAAAACAGGCCGTGCCATTGCTCATAGCCGATGCCCGGGTTTGCGACGAGGTATCCGATCAGGAAAATGAAATAAGCCGCGAGAACGACCGCAGACACACGCTGTGCCATCCAGTCATAGAGGCCCGAACGCGACAGATTCGTTACGCTGGTTACCATATCCAAACTCCTGCCAGAACGATCAGCACCACGGAAATGGCGACGATGATTTTCGAGCCCAGGCGGCCGCCTTCCAGCGTCTCACCGATGCCCATGTCCATGATCAAGTGGCGCACACCGGCTACCAGGTGATACAGAAGAGAGGACAGGAGGCCCCATGCTACGAACTTGGCCAGCGGGCTGGTCAAGCATGCCTTCACCTCGGCGTATCCTTCCTCGGAACCCAGGGATTTGCTCAATGCATAAAGCATGATGCCCAAGCCCAGGAACAGGATGATGCCGGAAACACGGTGCAGGAACGACGTAACGCCGGTGATGGGGAGTTTGATGGTCCTTAGGTCTAGGTTTACAGGTCGTTGGCTATTCACGGCTTTTTTTCACACTGAAGAGCCCCTAACAATCAGGGCAAAGTTGTTGGGGAGTGCGACTGGTCAGGTAAGCACCACCCAGGGAGTGCGACCCCCAATGAAAGCAAGCCCAAAAGCCCTTGGCGGTCGGTGGCCGAGTATAGACAGTTAGGTTACTAATGACAACGCGCACACCTCACCCTAATAGCTGATTGCGCTGGCGGGATAAAAGGCGTAAATGGCAGTCAATTTCGACGAAAAAGTACGGTTAAAGCCTTCTGGCGCAAGACTTTAGGCAAATTGACATCTGGATTTATATCAATATAGTGGTGCGGGCCCTGCGTGGGGGGTCTGTCTGATGATTTGAAGCATAAATAGGAGGCCACATGGCTGACAAAAAAGCGCAGTTGATCATCGAGGGCGCAGCCCCCGTCGAGCTGCCCATTTTAACCGGCACCGTTGGTCCTGATGTTATCGACGTACGGGGCCTGACGGCCACGGGCCGTTTTACTTTCGACCCAGGCTTCATGTCGACCGCGTCCTGCGAGTCGAAGATCACCTATATCGATGGTGATAATGGCATTCTGCTTCATCGCGGCTACCCGATCGAGCAACTGGCTGAAAAGTCGGACTACCTGGAAACCTGCTACCTGCTGCTAAATGGCGAATTGCCAACAGCCGAGCAGAAAGCCCAGTTCGTCAGCACCGTGAAGAACCACACCATGGTTCACGAGCAGTTGAAGACCTTCTTCAACGGCTTCCGTCGCGACGCCCACCCGATGGCCGTCATGTGCGGTGTAGTAGGCGCCCTGTCGGCCTTCTATCACGACTCCCTGGACATCAATAACCCGCAGCATCGCGAAATTTCCGCGATCCGCCTGGTTGCCAAGATGCCTACCCTGGCCGCAATGGTTTACAAGTACTCCATGGGCCAACCCATGATGTACCCGCGCAACGACCTGACGTACGCGGAAAACTTCCTGCACATGATGTTCAACACCCCGTGCGAGATCAAACCGATCAGCCCGGTGCTCGCCAAGGCCATGGACCGGATCTTCATCCTCCACGCCGACCACGAGCAGAACGCTTCCACCTCTACCGTGCGCCTGGCGGGCTCTTCGGGTGCCAACCCGTTCGCCTGTATTGCCGCCGGTATCGCCGCACTGTGGGGCCCTGCCCACGGCGGTGCGAACGAAGCCGTATTGACCATGCTCGATGAAATCGGCGATGTGTCCAACATCGACACCTTCATCGCCAAGGCCAAGGACAAGAACGATCCGTTCAAGTTGATGGGCTTCGGTCACCGGGTCTACAAGAACCGCGACCCGCGCGCTACCGTCATGAAGCAGACCTGCGACGAAGTGTTGAAGGAACTGGGCATCAAGAACGATCCGCAACTCGAACTAGCCATGCGCCTGGAAGAGATCGCCCTGACCGACCCGTACTTCATCGAACGTTCTCTGTACCCGAACGTCGACTTCTACTCGGGGATCATCCTCAAGGCGATCGGCATTCCAACCAGCATGTTCACCGTGATCTTCGCCCTGGCGCGGACCGTGGGCTGGATCTCCCACTGGAAAGAAATGCTCTCCAGCCCGTACAAGATTGGCCGCCCGCGCCAGCTGTACACCGGCTACGAGTCGCGTGACATCACCAAGCTGGAAGACCGCAAGTAAGCATTCAACTGCTTAGCTGCATTGAGAACGGCCTCCCTTAGTGGAGGCCGTTTTTGTTGGTGTGGCCTGATCTACCGTCATCGCAGGCAAGCCAGCTCCCACATTGGACCGCATTCCAACAAAAGGACACGACCCAGTGTGGGAGCCGGGCTTGCCCGCGATGAGGCCAGCCCAGGATCGAGTAGGAGGCGGATTCACATCCGCCGTCCTCTCACACCACCGTACGTACGGTTCCGTATACGGCGGTTCAGGTTATACGGTTAAGTCGGTTTATCGTATCCAGTATCGAGACCAGCCCGAGGCGGTCCCACAGCTTCTTCGGCAACGCCTGATTCATATGGGGCGCTCCCGAGTTCCACCATGGGCCTCGGCCATTGACTGCCGATTTCCACGCCCGCGCCGCATTAAGTCCCAAGCGTATCAAGTTGCGCGCCCTCGTAGAGGGCCGCTTCCATTGACGCCAGACGATACAGCGAAGCTTGTGACGCACCCAGCCGTCCAATTCCTCAAGTGGCCGTCTGCTCTGGCTCAGCTTGAAGTAGCCCGCCCATCCGCGCAGCACGGGGTTTATCCGCTCGATGACAGTCGCCACCTTGTGGCCCCGCGCTTTACGTAGCAGCTCTCTGAGCCGGTCGCGCAAGCGACCCAGGCTCATCGTCGCCACTCTCAGTCTCGGTTGCTGATGCCAGCTCATCCCGTAACCCAAGTAATCACACATCCAAGACCCGGCTACTCGGCTCTTATCCCGATTCAGCGTTAGTTTCAGGCGCTGATTCAGGAAGCGCTCAACACTGGCCATCACTCGTTCGCCAGCACGAGGGCTGCGCACATAGATGTTCGCATCGTCGGCATAACGCACGAAGCGATGACCCCGCCGTTCCAGCTCGCGGTCGAGTTCGTTGAGCAGGATGTTCGACAGCAACGGCGAGAGCGGGCCGCCTTGCGGCGTCCCTTCCTGCCGTCGGCTGGCGATCCCACCCGACATCTCACCGGCTTGGAGGTACCGCCGGATCAGTCTGAGCACGCGTTTATCTACGATTTGGCGCGCCACGTACGCCATCAGGAGATCGTGGTTGACCCGGTCAAAGAATTTCTCAAGATCGAGTTCCACGCACCAGCGATGCCCTGCCGCCACATGGGCGCGGGCTGTCTCGATGGCTTGGTGGGCGCTTCTGCCCGGACGGAAGCCGTAGCTGTAATCCGAAAACAGCGGGTCGAAGATCGGCGTGAGCTGTTGCAGCAGTGCCTGTTGGATCAGGCGATCCACGACGCAGGGAATGCCCAGTTGTCGGGTGCCGCCTTTGGGTTTGGGGATGTCGACGGCGCGTACACCTTGCGGGTGGTATTCGCCGGCCAGCAACCTCCTCTGGAGGATCGGCCAATACTGATTCACGTAGTCCGCCAAGTCGTCGACCGTCATGCCATCGGCACCCGGCGCGCCCTTGTTGCTGACCACGCGCTGATACGCACGTCTGAGGTTGGCCGGTGCAAGCACCCGCGCCATCAGCGTGTCCGGCTCCGCGTTCGTCCACGTCACAGATGCCGTCGATACCTTTGCGCTGTCAGCCGTCATCCTCGGATTCTGTCCGGGACTCGGAGTCACAGTCTTCTCTTGGAGAAATTTCTGCATTTCGGTATTCAACGAGACTCTGACGCCTACTGGCGGCATAACCTGTTCGGCCCTTGGTGGCGCGGTTATTCGCCACTTACTACGGCTTCGGCTGACTTCTGCACGCTCATCCCATCGCCTCTCGACGCTCGGTAGCACACTGGCAAACGTGCAGATCTCCCAGGGTAATTCGCGCGACCTTCCTGCTTATGCCTGTCGGATCTACGTCACAGCGTTCCGTGCAAGTATTGGGCTTTGAAGATTTTGGCCTTCTTACCCCGCTGCGCCGCCTCTATCCGCTTCCTGTTCGTCAGGCCAGCATTTTGCCTCGGGCTTCCTTCAGATTCGCAGTCACCCGCGACACCCTTGCCTCTGGCTAACACTTCCCCTTGCCGGGTGTGTAGAGGACTTTCACCTCCCAGTCACCAGCGTGGCCACCACAGCCAAGCTGGTTGCGCTTGCGCGCAACGCGCCATGCCTGGCGCACCAAAAAAATACCCCGGCGTTGCGACCGGGGTATCTCTTATGCAGCTGACGACTTAGTGATTAACCGCCCCACTCGCCCCCAGGCCAGTCTGCGAACGCACAAACTGTGGGAAGTACAGCGCACGCTCTTTCTCCGCCGCCGCCGACTTGTCGGTGATGGAGAAGAACCAGATGCCGACGAACGCGATGATCATCGAGAACAGCGCCGGGTACTCGTACGGGAAGATCGCCTTTTCATGGTGCAGGATCGACACCCAGATGGTCGGACCGAGGATCATCAGGCCCACGGCGCTGATCAAGCCCAGCCAGCCGCCAATCATGGCACCACGGGTGGTGAGGTTTTTCCAGTACATGGAAAGCAGCAGCACCGGGAAGTTACAGCTGGCGGCGATGGAGAACGCCAGGCCGACCATGAACGCGATGTTCTGGCTTTCGAACAGGATACCCAGGCCGATGGCCAATACACCCAAGGCTACGGTAGTGATCTTCGACACGCGAATCTCATCTTTCTCGTTGGCCTTGCCCTTCTTGATCACGCTGGCATACAGGTCATGGGACACCGCCGAAGCACCCGCCAGGGTCAAGCCGGCAACCACCGCCAGGATGGTGGCAAACGCCACGGCCGAGATGAAGCCCAGGAAGATACTGCCACCCACCGCGTTGGCCAGGTGCACCGCCGCCATGTTGTTACCGCCGAGCAAGGCGCCCGCGGCATCCTTGAACGCCGGGTTGGTGCTGACCAAAAGGATCGCGCCGAAGCCGATGATAAAGGTCAGGATATAGAAGTAGCCGATGAAGCCGGTTGCGTACAGCACGCTCTTACGCGCTTCCTTGGCGTCGCTTACCGTGAAAAAGCGCATCAGGATGTGCGGCAGGCCAGCGGTACCGAACATCAGTGCCAGGCCCAGGGAGAATGCCGAGATCGGGTCTTTCACCAGGCCGCCGGGGCTCATGATCGCCTCACCTTTGGGGTGAACCTTGATCGCCTCGGAGAACAGCATGTTGAAATCGAAGTTGACGTGCTTCATCACCATCAGCGCCATGAACGAGGCACCGGACAGCAACAGCACCGCCTTGATGATCTGCACCCAGGTGGTCGCCAACATGCCGCCGAACAGCACGTACATGCACATCAGGATACCCACCAGGATCACCGCCACATGGTAATCAAGGCCAAACAGCAGCTGGATCAGCTTGCCCGCGCCGACCATCTGCGCGATCAGGTAGAACGCCACCACCACCAGCGAGCCACACGCCGACAGGCTGCGGATCTGGGTTTGCCCCAGGCGATAGGACGCCACGTCGGCAAAGGTGTATTTGCCCAGGTTACGCAAGCGCTCGGCGATCAGGAACAGAATGATCGGCCAGCCCACAAGGAAGCCGATCGAGTAGATCAAGCCGTCATAGCCGGAGGTGAACACCAGCGCGGAAATCCCCAGGAAGGACGCCGCCGACATGTAGTCACCGGCAATCGCCAGACCGTTCTGGAAACCGGTGATCTTGCCGCCCGCCGCATAGTAGTCCGCCGCCGACTTGTTGCGCTTGGACGCCCAATAAGTGATGCACAGGGTGGCGCCGACAAACGCGACGAACATCACAATGGCCGAGATGTTCAGCGGTTGCTTGTGCACTTCACCGGTCAATGCGTCCGCCGCCCAAACGGCCGGAGCCAACAGCGAAGCACCGAATAGAGCCAATAGACGCCGGATCATTGCGCAGCCTCCTTGAGAATCGCATTGTTCAGGTCGTCAAATTCGCCGTTGGCCCGACGCACGTAGATGCCGGTGAGAATGAAGGCCGACACAATCAGCCCGACGCCCAGGGGGATGCCCCAGGTAATCGAGGAACCGGGGCTGATCTTGGCCCCCAGCACTTGTGGCCCGTAGGCGATCAACAGGATGAAAGCGGAGTAAAGCCCTAGCATGATCGCCGAGAGAATCCAGGCGAACCTTTCCCTTTTCCTGACCAGCTCCTTGAAACGCGGGCTGTTTTGAATCGAGAGGTAAATGCTGTCGTTCATTGTTTTTATCCTCGCAGCACAGCTTTTTATTATTTTGGAACGTATCCACTGTATGCGGCTGCGCAATGGGTTCCAGACGACCTTAGTAGTAGATCGAGTGTAGCGAGGGATTGCTGGGGCGCAGGAAGATTTGAGTCAGTGCAAAACGAATGTGGGAGGGGGCTTGCTCCCGAAAGCGGTGTGCCAGTCAAAAATCTGTGACTGGCACACCGCTTTCGGGAGCAAGCCCCCTCCCACAGGGTTGCATCGGTGGCTTTTATTTAGCGGTCCATTCGGCAACGCGCTCGGGGTGCTTGGCTACCCAGTCCTTGGCCGCGGCGTCCGGCTTGGCGCCTTCTTGAATCGCCAGCATGACTTCACCGATTTCATCCTTGGAGGCCCACTGGAATTTCTTCAGGAAGGCTGCGACTTCCGGCGCTTTCTTCTCCAGGCCCTTGCTGCCGATGCTGTTGACGGTTTCAGCAGCACCATAAATCCCTTTTGGGTCGTCCAGGAAACGCAGTTTCCACTTGGCGAACATCCAGTGCGGTACCCAACCGGTGACCGCAATCGACTCCTGCTTGTCTTCGGCGCGGGTCAGTTCGGCAATCATCGCCGCACCCGAGCTGGCTTGCAGTTTGTAGTCCAAGCCATATTGCTTGATGGCTTCGTCGGTCTTGAGCATTACGCCTGAACCGGCGTCGATGCCGACGATCTTGTTCTTGAAGGTGGTGTCGGTCTTGAGGTCTTCGATGGACTTGGCCTTGACGTACTCCGGCACGATCAGGCCGATCTTGGCGTCCTTGAAGTTGGGGCCGTAGTCGACCACCTTGTCCTTGTTCTTGGTCCAGTATTCCCCGTGGGTCACCGGCAGCCAGGCGGAGAGCATGGCATCGAGTTTGCCAGTGGCAACGCCCTGCCACATGATCCCGGTGGCAACCGCTTGCAGTTTTACGTCGTAGCCGAGTTTTTGCTTGATCACCTCTGCCGCCACATGAGTGGTGGCCACGCTGTCGGACCAGCCGTCCACGTAGCCGATGCTCAGGGTCTTGCTGTCGGCACTGGCCAGTGTGGAGCCCATCGCAACTACCAGAGTGGCAGCTGCGCCCAAGAGTCGTCGCATCTTCATAGTACTTCCCCGAAAGTGCTGCGCCCGACGGATGCCGAGCGACGTCAAACTATTGTTATAGGGTGCACCGCGCCCCCTTCACGCGCATCGATCCGGTTGCTGAGGCATCAGTGGAGTACTGACAGTTTTATCTTCAACCTGCGTAGGCATTTGCCCTGCTCTGTCAGCGACCTTGGTTGAGCAGGAAACGACATCACATCGCCAGCAGGACGCTTTGTAGGCGTTATCGCCAGAATCCCGCCCGAAGTTTGCATGTCAAAATTATGCAGCCGCACTGGGCTGCGGCAAATCCGGGTAAGATGCGCGCCTTTGCTCCCCCAGATAAGCCGACCATGCCCGCGACTGCCCGCTTCCCTGCCCTGCCCTATTTCTTCGCCTTGATCCTCGGCGTGCTTGCCCTTGTCGGCTACTGG
Organism: Pseudomonas sp. CCI1.1; assembly: GCF_034348165.1. Taxonomy (NCBI): domain Bacteria; kingdom Pseudomonadati; phylum Pseudomonadota; class Gammaproteobacteria; order Pseudomonadales; family Pseudomonadaceae; genus Pseudomonas; species Pseudomonas sp. CCI1.1. Next base: position 55,862 of record NZ_CP133780.1, on the reverse strand, counting down.
TACGGCCTCGGCCGGCCCGTGGTGTTGCCAGACGTCGCCAGCGCCAGCCATAAGCTGCAATGTGCGTCCTACACACCGTTCGACAAAGACCAGTCCCCATTCGACCAACCGTTCACGCTGCGCCCCGAGCGCATGGACGCCGACCTGGCGCTACTGGCTACGCGCTTTGAATGCATTCGCACCTATTCCATGACCGGCCTGGAGGCCCTGCCGGACATGGCGCGCAAGCATGGGTTGAAAGTGATGGCCGGGGCCTGGGTCAGCAGCGACCCTGTGGCGACCGAAAAAGAGATCAACGAGTTGATCGCGGCGGCCAACGCTAGCCCGGATGTAGTGACCTCGGTGATCGTCGGCAACGAAGCCCTGCTGCGCAAGGAAGTTACTGCCAAGCAACTGGTGGCGCTGATCCATCAGGTTAAAAGCCAGATCAAGCAGCCCGTCACCTATGCCGATGTCTGGGAGTTCTGGTTGCAACACCCGGAAATCGAGCCGGCGGTGGACTTCCTGACCATTCACCTGTTGCCGTATTGGGAAGATGAGCCGTCCGGCATCGACCAGGCGCTCAAGCACGTGGGCGATGTGCGCCAGACCTTCGGCCATAAATTCGCGCCCAAGGACATCGTGATCGGCGAAACCGGCTGGCCCAGCGAAGGCCGGCAGCGCGAAACCGCCGTGCCCAGCCGGGTCAATGAGGCCAGGTTCATGCGCGGCTTCGTGGCCATGGCCGAAGCCAATGGCTGGCGCTACAACCTGATCGAAGCCTTTGACCAGCCATGGAAACGTGCGAGTGAAGGGGCTGTGGGTGGTTACTGGGGGCTGTTCGATGCAGACCGTCAGGACAAAGGTATCCTCGCCGGCCCGGTGACCAATGTGCCCTACTGGCGGCTGTGGCTGGGCGTCGGCGGGCTCATCCTGCTTGGCACCCTGGTGCTCGGCGGCCGCGTTCGCAGCACTCGCTCTGCATTAATACTGCCGTTGCTAGGGGCCGTCGCAGCGTGCTCCATCGGCAGTTGGGCCGAACTGACCCGCGTTACCGCGCGCTTCAGCGATGAATGGGTATGGGCAGGCTTGCTGGTGATGTTGAACTTGCTGGTGCTGGCCCACGCCGCACTCGCCCTCAGCGCACGGGAAGGCTGGCGTGAGCGCGGGTTCAGCTGGCTGGAGCAACGCGCGGGCTGGCTGATGGCAATCGCCGGGTTTGCCGGTGCGGTGATGATGCTAGCGCTGGTGTTTGACCCGCGCTATCGCAGCTTCCCAAGCGCGGCGCTGGTGTTGCCGGCCCTGGTGTACCTGGTACGCCCGGTGACCGGACCACGTCGGGAGATTGCGTTGCTGGCCTTTATCATCGGTGCCGGCGTTGCGCCGCAGTTGTACCGTGAAGGGCTGTTGAACCAGCAGGCCTGGGGTTGGGCAGTGGTCAGCGTGCTGATGGTTGCGGCTTTGTGGCGGTGCTTGCGAGTGCGCAAGGCGTAACACCGCTATCGCAGGCAAGCCAGCTCCTACAGTTGATTGGGTTCACACATTTCTATCTGTGAGCACGGTCAAATGTGGGAGCTGGCTTGCCTGCGCTGAGGCCACATCAGGCGCCGCGCGGCTTCCTGACCAACCGCAACCCCGCAATCACCACCGCAAACACCGCAAACGTCGTGTTGTACAACGCCAGCGCCGGCAACCCGAACACCAAGCCCACCACCGCCAACGCCCATCCCGCACGCCCCGGTACAAAAAAGCCCAGCACCGAGGTGATCAACGCCGCCCACCCCAGCAGCTTGAAATGGATCATCAAACCCAGGTTCGAACGCACCTGGCATTCCCAGCGACTGGCCTCATCAGCACAGATGCCAACCCACTGCCCATCTTCCATGAAGCCGTAGCGTGCGGCATAACTGGCGGCCAGCCATAACGGCAAGGCAATAAGCAGCAGAATCAACGGCAAACGACGGGACATGGGGCACTCCGATAGGCAAAAACGGCGCCCAGCTTAATCCCACGGCGGCCGTTAGCAAGGTGTTCGCACAGATATCTGTTCAACAAAGCATGGCAAAGTGTATCGTCTCGCTACTATTACCCCGATTCCGACGTTTTTTCCGACTTTTCGTGCCGAGTGCTGGCACTTCGGTGACAAGGCGGTGGTCATAGCCTGCGAACTTCATTCAGCCCGTTCCTCTTAGGGATTAAGTCATGCTCCGTTCCTTGCGCTGTGCTGCCTTGCTGGGCAGCCTATTTTTGAGTGCGTCAGCACTGGCCGTCGATATCGACCAAGCCAGCTATGGCTACCCTTTGACCAACCCGTTCGAAGCAACCATCGCCACCACGCCTCCCGATCTGCGGCCAACCCTGCCGACAGATGACGAGATCAACCAGTCCGACTACACCCTGACGATGCGCCCCGAGCGCGAGTTCAGCCTGCCGGACAATTTCTGGGCGGTGAAGAAACTCACTTACCGCATTGCCAAGCAGGACCGTGCTGCGCCTTTGATCTTCCTGATCGCCGGCACCGGTGCACGCTTTGATAGCAGCATCAATGAATACCTGAAAAAGCTGTATTACCAGGCCGGCTACCATGTGGTGCAGCTCTCCTCGCCAACCAGCTTCGATTTCATCAGCGCCGCTTCGCGCTTCGCCACCCCGGGCATCACCCAGGAAGACGCCGAAGACATGTACCGCGTGATGCAAGCCGTACGCGCGCAGAACGCCTCGTTGCCAGTGACTGATTTCTACCTCACCGGTTACAGCCTGGGCGCCCTGGATGCGGCGTTTGTCAGCAAGCTGGATGAGACCCGCCGTAGCTTCAACTTCAAGAAAGTGCTGCTGCTCAACCCGCCGGTCAACCTCTACACCTCGATCACCAACCTCGACAAGCTGGTACAGACCGAGGTCAAGGGCATCAACAACAGCACCACCTTCTATGAGTTGGTGCTGAGCAAACTGACGCGTTACTTCCAGCAGAAAGGCTACATCGACCTCAACGATGCCTTGCTCTATGACTTCCAGCAGTCCAAGCAGCACCTGAGCAATGAACAGATGGCCATGCTGATCGGCACCTCGTTCCGCTTCTCGGCCGCTGACATTGCGTTCACTTCCGACTTGATCAACCGTCGCGGCCTGATCATTCCACCCAAATACCCGATCACCGAAGGCACCAGCCTCACGCCGTTCCTCAAGCGTGCCCTGCAGTGTGACTTCGACTGCTACCTCACCGAACAAGTGATCCCGATGTGGCGCGCGCGTTCCGATGGCGGCAGCCTGCTGCAACTGATCGACCAGGTCAGCCTCTACGCCCTCAAGGACTACCTGCGCGACAGCCCGAAAATTGCCGTGATGCATAACGCCGACGATGTAATCCTCGGCCCTGGCGACCTGGGCTTCCTGCGTAAAACCTTCGGCGATCGCTTGACCGTCTACCCGCTGGGCGGCCATTGCGGCAACCTCAATTACCGCGTCAACGCCGACGCCATGCTGGAGTTCTTCCGTGGCTAAATATCTTCTGCTGCTCGCCGCACTGATGTGCGCAGGCGTGGCCAATGCCGACAACAGCAAGGCCCAAGAACCCGTCAAGGTCGATGCCGACGGCTTCAAGGAGCCGCTGACCAAGCTCAAGTTCAACCCAGGCTTGGACCAGCGTGAGTTCGAACGCTCCACGCTCACCGCGCTTAACGTCTACGACCCACTGGAGTCGTGGAACCGCCGCGTGTACCACTTCAACTATCGCTTCGACCAGTGGGTATTCCTGCCGGTAGTAAACGGTTACCGCTACGTCACGCCGAGCTTCCTGCGCACCGGCGTGAGCAACTTCTTCAACAATCTGGGCGATGTGCCCAACCTGATGAACAGCTTGTTGCAGCTCAAGGGCCACCGCTCGCTGGAAACCACCGGGCGCCTGCTGGTCAATACCACCATTGGCATCGCCGGCCTGTGGGACCCGGCTACCGCCATGGGCCTGCCGCGCCAGAGCGAAGACTTCGGCCAGACTCTGGGCTTCTACGGCGTACCGGGCGGCGCCTATGTGGTGTTGCCGATCTTTGGCCCGTCGAACCTGCGTGACACCACCGGCTTGCTGGTGGACTACAGCGCCGAATCGCAGATCAACTTCCTCAACGTATCCGAAGTCAGCTCCAACCATCCGGAAGTCTGGGCCCTGCGCGCCGTGGACAAGCGCTACCAGACCAGCTTCCGCTACGGCCAGATGAACTCGCCGTTCGAGTATGAGAAGGTGCGGTATATCTATACGGAATCGCGCAAATTGCAGATTGCCGAGTAAACGTCATTGACCAAAGCCAAGGTCATCGCAATGGCCTTGGCCTCAATCCTGTAAACGCCATCTATCGTCACACTTTGAGCCATTGATCACCGCCAGACGGCGAAAACAGTGGAACCTCTTGAATGAAAGTTTACACACAGGTACTGACCCGGCGGCTCACCCAAGGCCGCCGAGGTATTCCTGATTAAACTTCTTCAAAAGGACACATCATGTTCATTCCGAACACCTTGAATTTGGCGGCTGGCTCGATAGACGCCATTGCACAACAGTTTGGTATGCCGAAGCTGCAAGCCCCAACCGAAAACACCGGCCGGGCAGCTGGCGATTATCGGACCGTAGACGAAATCACCAAAAACCCCTTGTTCGACAATCTGCTTACACCATTGCCCGCCGATAAAATGCCGACGTCCGCTCACCTGGATCCATTCACGAATCCCTATGCAGCGCGGCTTGAAGAACACAGGATCGACGATTTCTACGATAAGGTTGGAGGCAATTGGAACGATCCCAGCCTCAGCGACAGTGAGCGCGCTGATATCGCCGCGAATGCGGAGCGAGTGCTTGAATATATCGATAGCCTAGGAGGAAACAATTCGACAGTGGGCGACCAAATGATTAACGGGATGAGCAGCGCCTTGCCTCGCTTGTACTATAACAGGCTGACCACTGAGCATCTGACGACCGAGGGTTCCGAGGCAAGGCTTCTACTGAATTTTGCCGATCACGGTTACGATGTCTTTCATTAAGTGAAGCGCTGTTAGCTGAAAAACAAGCAGCGCCGCCTGGCACTGCTTGTTTTGAGAAAGCATGGGCACGTTATGGTTTGGATTTTAAAACAACCCAGAGCTTGGTCACTAAGGTGAGCAATACCAGAACCACCCCACCGGCAATAATCCCCGCCACCGCATTCAGCAACGTCGGCATCAGCCACGCCAGCGCCCCTGTGCTTTGGCTCACCGTCTCGATCCAGTGGTGCACCACGGGCACGCCATGGGTGAGAATGCCACCACCGACCATAAACATCGCCGCCGTGCCGATCACCGACAAGCTCTTCATCATGTACGGCGCCGCACTCAGAATCGCGCCGCCTATACTGCGTGCCACCTGGCCCGGCTTCTGCGTCAGCCACAGCCCCAGGTCGTCGAGCTTGACGATACCAGCCACCAATCCATATACGCCGATGGTCATGACAATGGCGATACCCGACAGCACAATCACCTGCTGTGTGAGCTGCGCGTCGGCGACAATGCCGAGGGTGATGGCAATGATTTCGGCGGACAGAATGAAGTCGGTGCGGATGGCACCCTTGATCTTGTCTTTCTCGAACGCCACCAGATCGGTTGCCGGATCGGCCACCGCTTCAGCCAACTGTGCGTGTTCGGCTTGATCTTCAGCCTTGCTGTGCAGGAATTTGTGCGCGAGTTTTTCGAAGCCCTCGAAACACAGATAGGCACCGCCAAGCATCAACAGTGGTATCACCGCCCACGGAGCAAAGGCGCTGATCAACAGGGCCGTCGGCACCAGGATCAACTTGTTGATAAACGAACCCTTGGCCACCGCCCACACCACGGGAATTTCCCGCTCGGCCCGCACGCCGGAGACCTGCTGGGCGTTCAGTGCAAGGTCATCGCCCAGCACGCCCGATGTCTTCTTGGCGGCCATTTTTGTCATCAGCGCGACGTCATCGAGTACCGCCGCGATATCGTCGATCAACACCAACAAGCTGCTTCCTGCCATGAACCGAACTTCCGTTAGAGAGAGATGGCGCGAGCATAGCGCGGCGCAAGGCGTTGCGGGCAGATTGTTGAGGCTTGCGGATGGCCGGTGCTACCATGCGCAACCGCCTGTCATGGCAAGGAAACGTCTGGTTTATGAGCAGCATTCGCGAGCGCAACAAAGAAAAAATCCTGCGGGCGGCGAGCGAGGAGTTTGCCGACAAGGGCTTCGCCGCGACCAAAACCAGCGACATCGCCGCCAAGGCCGGGCTGCCCAAGCCCAACGTCTATTACTACTTCAAATCCAAGGACAACCTTTACCGCGAGGTGCTCGAAAGCATTATCGAGCCGATCCTGGCCGCCTCCACGCCGTTCAACCCCGAAGGCGAGCCCAAGGAAGTATTGAGCAACTACATCCGCTCCAAAATCCGCATCTCCCGCGACCTGCCGTTTGCCTCCAAGGTGTTCGCCAGCGAAATCATGCACGGCGCCCCACACCTGAGCACCGACCAGGTTGAACAGCTCAATGCCCAGGCCAAGCACAATATCGACTGCATCCAGAGCTGGGTTGACCGTGGCCTGATCGCAGCAATTGACCCCAACCACCTGATGTTCAGCATCTGGGCAGCCACCCAGACCTATGCCGATTTCGACTGGCAGATCTCGGCGGTAACCGGCAAGGCCAAGCTGGATGAGGCCGATTATGAGGCGGCGGCGCAGACGATCATTCGGTTGGTGCTCAAGGGGTGTGAGCCGGATTGATAGACCGCGCAGAGGCTATCGCAGGCAAGCCAGCTCCCACACGGATTTGCGCGGGACACAAAATGTAAATTGGTCATAATCCCCTGTGGGAGCGGGCTTGCCCGCGATAGCGCCCATCCAGACACATCCTGCTAAAAGCCTGCCGATCAGCCTTCGCCCCTCAGTCTAGCCTCTCAGAACACCATCTGAAGAGAGGCCAAGGAATGCCTGATCTACCTGCTTCAAAACGCCTGCGCAACGGCCGCTATAACGAATCCAACCGCATTTACCTGCTCACCACCAACACCCTTGAACGTGAGCCCATCTTCAGCGACTTCAGACTTGGCCGTCTGGTCGTACACCAATTCAGAATCGTTCAATATAAAGGGCTCGCAACCTCATTGGCCTGGGTAGTAATGCCTGATCATTTCCATTGGCTTGTTGCTCTGGAGAAAGGTTCGCTTGCCGACTTGATGCGACAAGTGAAGTCCAAGAGCACCCGAATTGTGAATGCGGTGGCTGGCCGCCAAGGTCGCCTCTGGCAGCCGGGCTTTCATGATCATGCCGTGCGTCGAGAGGAAAGCCTTGAGGGGATTGCACGCTACATCGTAGCTAATCCACTCAGGGCTGGGCTGGTAAAGAAGTTTGGCGACTATCCGCTGTGGGATGCTATTTGGGTTTGACTGTAGACCGAGTCGACTGCATCGCAGGCAAGCCAGCTCCCACACTGATTGGATTCACACAGTTGGATTTGTGAACACCGCCAATGTGGGAGCTGGCTTGCCTGCGATAGCTTACTCACAGTCAGAACGATTCAAGCCGACACCCCCGCATCCGCCATCAACCCCACCCCCTCTATCGCCGTGATCGCACACTGCTCGTCAATATCGGACGTGTCCCCGCTGATCCCAATTGCGCCGAGCACCATGCCACTCTGATCCCGAATCAACACCCCACCCGGTGCCGGCACGACGCTGCCGTGACCCAGACTGTTCAACGCCGCGATAAACGCCGGGCGCTGTTGGGCGTCCAGTGCCAGCAAACGTGAACCCTTGCCCAGGGCAATGGCGCCCCAGGCTTTGCCGATGGCGATTTGCGGGCGTAGCAGGCTGGCGCCGTCTTCGCGTTGCAGGGTGACCAGATGGCCGCCGCTGTCGAGCACGGCGATGGTCAGTGGCGCAGCCGAAATGGTGCGGCCTGCAGTAAGGGCCTGGGTGGCCAGTTGGGTGGCGAGTTTCAAGGTTAAAGCGCTCATAGGTGCCGTCCTTATCTTGTTATGGGTAACGCGGTGAGGTCTGTTTGATCAGATGCTCGATGATACAAATAGAACACAATGATATTTGTTTTTGTATACAATATTTTCCAACAAAGGCTCCATACGTCGAAAAAAGCGCTTCCGACGAACGCAAAGGTCAGTTTACGAAAGGCATTGACCAACGCCGCTCGCCGTGAATACACTTTGGACAGACACCACTTGTATACAATTACAAAACGCAAGAGGCACCAAAACCATGAGCAAAATGAGAGCAATCGAAGCCGCCGTCCTGGTGATGCGCCGTGAAGGTGTGGATACCGCCTTCGGTATCCCAGGCGCCGCGATCAACCCGCTGTATTCGGCCTTGCAGAAGGTGGGTGGCATCGATCACGTCCTTGCTCGCCACGTTGAAGGCGCCTCGCACATGGCCGAGGGCTACACCCGCACCAAGGCCGGCAATATCGGCGTGTGCATCGGCACATCGGGCCCGGCGGGTACCGACATGGTCACCGGCCTGTATAGCGCCTCGGCCGACTCGATCCCGATCCTGTGCATTACCGGCCAAGCCCCCCGCGCCCGGATGCACAAGGAAGACTTCCAGGCCGTGGACATCACCAGCATCGTCAAGCCAGTGACCAAGTGGGCAACCACGGTGCTGGAACCCGGCCAAGTGCCTTACGCGTTCCAGAAGGCCTTTTATGAAATGCGCTCCGGCCGCCCTGGCCCGGTGTTGATCGACCTGCCGTTCGACGTACAGATGGCCGAGATCGAATTCGACATCGACGCCTACCAGCCGCTGCCTCTAGCCAAGCCGCTGGCGACCCGTGTGCAAGTGGAAAAAGCCCTGGCTCTGCTCGACGCAGCCGAACGCCCATTGCTGGTGAGCGGTGGCGGCGTGATCAACGCCGACGCCAGCGAGTTGCTGGTGGAGTTCGCTGAGCTGACCGGCATCCCGGTGATCCCGACCCTGATGGGCTGGGGCACGATCCCGGACGACCATCCGCTGATGGTGGGCATGGTCGGCCTGCAAACCTCGCACCGCTACGGCAACGCGACGATGCTCAAGTCGGACGTGGTGCTGGGCATCGGCAACCGCTGGGCCAACCGTCACACCGGTTCGGTCGAGGTGTACACCGAGGGCCGTAAATTCATTCACGTCGACATCGAACCGACCCAGATTGGCCGCGTGTTCACGCCGGACCTGGGCATCGTTTCTGACGCCGGCTCCGCGCTGACGATGTTCATTGAAGTGGCCCGCGAGTGGAAAGCCGCCGGCAAGCTCAAGGACCGCAGTGCCTGGTTGCATGACTGCCAACAGCGCAAGGCCACCCTGCACCGCAAGACTCACTTCGACAATGTGCCGGTCAAGCCGCAACGCGTGTACGAAGAGATGAACCAGGTGTTCGGAAAAGACACCTGCTACGTCAGCACCATCGGCCTGTCGCAGATTGCCGGCGCGCAATTCTTGCATGTGTACAAGCCCCGCCACTGGATCAACTGCGGGCAGGCCGGCCCATTGGGCTGGACCATTCCCGCAGCGCTGGGCGTGGTCAAGGCCGACCCGAGCCGCAAAGTGGTGGCCTTGTCGGGCGACTATGACTTCCAGTTCATGATCGAAGAACTGGCGGTGGGCGCGCAGTTCAAGCTGCCGTACATCCATGTGGTAGTGAACAACTCTTACCTGGGCCTGATCCGTCAGGCCCAGCGTGGGTTCGAGATGGACTACTGCGTGCAGCTGTCCTTCGACAACCTCAACGCCCCCGAACTCAACGGCTACGGCGTCGACCATGTGGCGGTTGCCGAGGGCTTGGGCTGCAAGGCTCTGCGTGTGTTCGAGCCAGGCCAGATCCAACCTGCCTTGCGCCGCGCCCAAGAGATGATCGAAGAATTCAAGGTGCCCGTGATCGTTGAGATTATTCTGGAACGGGTGACCAATATTTCCATGGGCACCGAGATCAACGCCGTCAATGAATTCGAAGATCTGGCCCTGGTCGGCAACGATGCGCCGACTGCCATTTCCCTGCTCGATTAAGGAGAACCCTATGCCGCGCTTTGCTGCCAACCTGTCCATGTTGTTTACCGAACAGGATTTCCTTGCCCGCTTCAAAGCGGCTGCCGATGCCGGTTTCCAGGGCGTGGAGTACCTGTTCCCGTATGAATTCAGCTCTGCCGATATCAAGGCGCAGCTGGACGCCAACGGCCTGACCCAGGTGCTGTTCAACCTGCCAGCCGGTGACTGGGCCAAGGGCGAGCGCGGCCTGGCTTGCCACCCGGACCGGGTCGAGGAGTTCCGTGCCGGGGTCAAACTGGCGATCGCCTATGCCCAGGTCTTGGGCAACACCCAGGTCAACTGCCTGGCGGGTATCCGGCCACAAGGCGTTGATGACGAGACCGTAGAAAAGACCTTCGTCGCCAACCTCAAGTACGCCGCCGAGAAGCTGCAGGCGGCGGGTATCAAGCTGGTGATGGAGATGATCAACACCCGCGACATTCCGGGCTTCTACCTCAACAACACGGCGCAGGCCCTGTCGATTCGCGAGCAAGTGGGCAGCGCCAACCTGTTCCTGCAATACGACATCTACCACATGCAAATCATGGAAGGCGACCTGGCGCGGACCATGGCGGCGCACCTGGGCGAGATCAACCACATCCAACTGGCGGACAACCCAGGGCGCAACGAGCCAGGTACCGGTGAGATCAACTACCGCTTCCTGTTCGAGCATCTGGACCGCATTGGTTACGCGGGTTGGGTCGGCTGTGAGTACAAGCCGTTGACCACTACCGAGGCGGGTTTGGGCTGGCTCAAAACCCATAACGCCATCTGACAACTGACACAACACAAAACACTGTGGGAGCTGGCTTGCCAGCGATGCGGACACCTCGCTGTATCAGGCATACCCAGGTGATGCCATCGCAGGCAAGCCAGCTCCCACATTAAACGAGGATTTTGATCATGGCTAAAATCGGATTCATCGGCACCGGCATCATGGGCCAACCCATGGCCGCCAACCTGCAGAAAGCAGGCCATCAACTGTTTCTCTCCGAACATCACGGCAAGGCTCCGGCTGAACTGATCAGCGCCGGCGCCGTGGCGCTGGCCAACCCGCAACAAGTGGCCCAGGAAGCCGAGTTCATCATCGTCATGGTGCCCGACACCCCTCAAGTCGATGACGTGCTGTTTCGCGCCGACGGCGTAGCTGCGGGCCTGTCACCGAACAAGGTGGTGATCGACATGAGCTCGATCTCCCCTACTGCGACCAAAGCATTCGCCGCCAAGGTCAACCAGGCCGGCGCGCAGTACCTGGACGCACCGGTGTCCGGTGGTGAAGTCGGTGCCAAGGCCGGCACCTTGAGCATCATGGTCGGCGGCGAACCGCAGACGTTCGAACGCGCGTTGCCGCTGTTCCAGAGCATGGGCAAAAACATCACCCTGGTAGGCGGCAATGGCGATGGCCAGACCGCCAAGGTGGCCAACCAGATCATCGTCGCGCTGAACATCCAGGCGGTGGCCGAAGCGTTGTTGTTCGCCTCCAAAAACGGCGCCGACCCGGCCAAAGTGCGTGAAGCGCTGATGGGTGGCTTTGCATCGTCGAAGATCCTGGAAGTGCACGGCGAGCGCATGATCAAGGGCACCTTCGATCCGGGTTTCCGCATCAACCTGCACCAGAAGGACCTGAACCTGGCGCTGGCCGGTGCCAAGGAACTGGGGATCAACCTGCCGAACACCGCCGGCACCCAGCAAGTGTTCAGCACCTGCACGGCAATTGGCGGCGGCAACTGGGACCACTCGGCGCTGATCAAGGGCCTGGAGCATATGGCGAACTTCTCGATTCGCGAAAAATAACCCACACCGCTGATCGTTCCCACGCTCCGCGTGGGAATGCCTCTTGTGACGCTCCGCGTCACGCTTTGGGCGCAGAGCGTCCCGGACTGCATTCCCACGCAGAGCGTGGGAACGATCGCTGCACCTCTAATAACAAGAATCCCCCGGGAGCCCGCTTATGTCGGTCGATCCGCAACACCTGCTTCGCGAGCTGTTTGCCACAGCCATCGACGCCGCCCACCCCCGGCAAGTCCTTGAACCCTACCTGCCTGCCGACCGCAGTGGCCGTGTGATCGTGATCGGAGCCGGCAAAGCCGCGGCCGCCATGGCACTGGTCGTCGAAGACTGTTGGCAGGGCGAGGTCTCGGGCCTGGTGGTCACCCGCTACGGCCATGGCGCGCCATGCAAAAAAATCGAAGTGGTCGAAGCCGCCCATCCGGTGCCGGATGCGGCCGGCCTGGCCGTGGCCCAGCGCGTGCTGGAACTGATCAGCCATCTGGGTGAAGACGACCGCGTGATCTTCCTGCTCTCCGGCGGTGGCTCGGCACTACTCGCCCTGCCCGCCGAGGGCATCACCCTGGCGGACAAGCAAGCCATCAACAAAGCCCTGCTTAAATCCGGCGCCACCATTGGCGAGATGAATTGCGTGCGCAAGCACCTCTCGGCGATCAAGGGCGGTCGGTTGGCCAAGGCTGCGTGGCCGGCCACGGTGTACACCTACGCGATCTCCGATGTACCGGGCGACCAGGCCACGGTGATTGCCTCGGGCCCGACCGTCGGTGACCCGAGCACCTCACAACAGGCCCTGGCGATCCTCAAGCGTTACCACATCGACGCCCCCGCTTCGGTGCGCAGTTGGTTGCAGAACCCGGCCTCGGAAACCGTCAAGCCCGACGACCCGGTGCTTGCCCGCAGCCACTTCCAATTGATCGCCCGCCCGCAGCAATCCCTGGAAGCGGTAGCAGTAAAAGTGCGCCAGGCCGGTTTCAGCCCGCTGATCCTCGGTGATCTGGAAGGCGAAGCCCGCGATGTGGCCAAGGTACACGCCGGCATCGCCCGCCAGATCGTGCAGCACGGCCAGCCACTGGCGGCGCCGTGCGTGATCCTTTCGGGGGGCGAAACCACCGTCACCGTACGCGGCGACGGCCGTGGCGGGCGCAACGCGGAATTCCTCTTGAGCCTCACCGACAGCCTCAAGGGCCTGCCCGGCGTGTACGCCCTGGCCGGCGATACCGATGGCATCGACGGTTCTGAAGACAACGCCGGCGCGATCATGACCCCCTGCAGCTACCGCCGTGCCGAAGCCCTGGGCCTGTCGGCCAGTGATGAGCTGGACAACAACAACGGCTACGGCTATTTCGCCGCCCTGGGCGACTTGATCGTCACCGAGCCGACGCGCACCAACGTCAACGACTTCCGCGCCATCCTGATCCTTGAGACTGCCAACCATGACGCCTGACAAGAAGGTCAAAATCCTCGCCACCCTGGGCCCGGCCACCGACGGTATCGATGACATCCGCGAGCTGGTGGAGGCCGGGGTAAATATCTTCCGCCTCAACTTCAGCCACGGTGACCACGCCGACCATGCCCAGCGCTACCAGTGGATTCGCCAGGTCGAGCGCCAGCTCAACTACCCGCTCGGTATCCTCATGGACCTGCAAGGGCCGAAGCTGCGGGTGGGACGCTTTGCCGAAGGCAAGGTGCAGCTCGTACGCGGCCAGGCCCTGCGCCTGGACCTGGATGAAACTTTGGGGGACCAACGCCGGGTCAACCTGCCCCACCCGGAAATCATCGCGGCCCTGGAGCCGGGCATGGACCTGCTGCTCGACGACGGCAAGCTGCGCCTGCGCGTGATCACCAAGCATGCCGACGCCATCGACACCACCGTGCTCAATGGCGGCGAACTGTCTGACCGTAAAGGTGTGAACGTCCCACAAGCGCTGTTGGAACTGAGCCCACTCACCGCCAAGGACCGCCGCGACCTGAGCTTCGGCCTGGAGCTGGGTGTGGACTGGGTGGCGCTGTCGTTTGTGCAGCGCCCGGAAGACATCCGCGAAGCCCGCGAGCTGATTGGTGATAAGGCGTTTTTGATGGCCAAGATCGAAAAGCCGTCAGCGGTGCAACGGCTGCGCGAAATCGCCGAACTGAGCGACGCGATCATGGTGGCCCGGGGTGATTTGGGCGTGGAAGTGCCGGCCGAGAGCGTGCCGCAGATCCAGAAAGACATCATCAGCACCTGCCGCCAACTGGGTAAGCCGGTGGTGGTGGCCACGCAGATGCTCGAATCCATGCGCTTCTCGCCAGCACCCACCCGCGCCGAAGTCACCGATGTCGCCAATGCGGTGGCTGAAGGTGCGGACGCGGTGATGCTGTCGGCGGAAACCGCCTCGGGCGAGTACCCGCTGGAAGCGGTGCAGATGATGAGCAAGATCATCCGCCAGGTGGAAAACGGCCCAGACTACCAGGCACAGTTGGATGTCAGCCGGCCCAAGGCAGATGCCACGGTGTCGGACGCCATCAGCTGCGCGATCCGCCGCATCAGCAGCATCCTGCCGGTAGCGGTGCTGGTGAACTACAGCGAGTCCGGCAGTTCCAGCTTGCGTGCGGCGCGGGAACGGCCCGTGGCGCCGATTCTCAACCTCACGCCCAACCTGTCCACGGCGCGACGCCTGAGCGTGGCATGGGGCGTGCACTCGGTAGTCAATGATCGGCTGCGCCAGGTGGATGAGGTGTGTTCCACCGCGCTGGAAATTGCCCAGGCCCAGGGCATGGCGCAGCGTGGCGATACCTTGGTGATTACCGCAGGGGTGCCGTTCGGGCAGCCGGGGTCCACCAATTCGCTGCGTATAGAGACGCTGATTTAGCGCCTGTCAGGGCCTCATCGCGGGCAAGCCCGGCTCCCACATTTGATCGAGTTTGCATGTCGAACATCAATCAAATGTGGGAGCTGGCTTGCCTGCGAGGAGGGCAACTCGGTCTTATTGACTCAACCCAAATGCACAACCCAACCTGCCCCGACTGGGCCGAAGCCCTGCTCAACGGCTTCAGCCAAATCTTCCTGCAGCGCCACCCGCTGTGCGGCCTGCTGTGCCTGCTGGCGATCCTGATCGGCGCCCCGGCGTTGCTCGGCGGTGCCTTGCTGGGAGGTGTCGCGGGGTTGCTCACGGCCCAGCGCCGGGGGTATCCCAAGGCCGAGCGCCAGGCCGGGCTGTATAGCTACAACGGCGTATTGCTGGGCCTGTTGATCAGCCTGCACTTTGCCTGGTCGGCGCTGGTGCCGCCGCTGATCCTGGCGTGCGGCGGCTTGAGTGCCATCCTCACCCGGCACTGGTTGAAACACGCGACCCAACCCCTGGATTTGCCAGCGTACACCGCGCCCTTTGTTGGGCTGGGCTGGTTGCTGCTCGGCCAGGTCCCGCAGAACACCCTTGCGCTGAGCGAGCCCGACACTGTCGCTATACTGGCCGCGCCCTTCACCGGCCTTGGGCAAATCATGCTGCTGGACCAGCCCCTGGCGGGGGTGCTGATCGCCTTGGGCTTGCTGCTGGCCGACCGTCGCGCCGTCGCGTGGGCCTTGGGCGGCGCCACTCTCGGCATGCTGGCCGGCCTGTGGTTGAACGACGCCACTGGCGCTCTGCTCGGCCTGCACAGCTATAACCCCGCGCTGGCCGCCCTGGCTCTGTGCTCGTCGCGTCGCCAGCCTTGGTTGCCACTGCTGGGTATCGGCCTGGCCATCCTGCTCACCCCAGGCTTCGCCGCCCTGCACCTGCCCGCGCTGACCGCGCCGTTTATCCTCGCGTGCTGGCTGGTGCGCGCCGGTCAGCGAATGCTGCACAAGCCTCACATGGACAGCCCGTACGAATCGCCCTAGGCTTGCTCGATATTCGTTTCAGGCAGGGTTTATGGACAGCGACAACGACTGGCGCCAGCGCCTCTACATCATGGTGTTCCAAAGCGACACCGTCGCCGGGCGGCGCTTTGACGGCATCCTGCTGCTGATCATCCTCGCCAGCCTGGTGATCGTGATGCTCGACAGCATCGACACAATTCACCAGAACTACGCCGACGTGCTGGCCTATATCGAGTGGGGTTTCACGCTGATCTTCGCCATCGAGTACGGCCTGCGCCTGTATTGCTCGCCCAAGCCGCTGCGCTATGCCTTCAGCTTTTATGGCTTGGTGGACCTGCTCGCCATCGTCCCCGGCATCCTCGCGCTGTACTACAGCGACGCCCAGTATCTGCTGATCATCCGCATCATCCGCATGCTGCGCATCTTCCGCGTGCTCAAGCTCAGCCCGTATCTCAAGCAGGCCAACTACCTGATGGCGGCGCTGCGCGGCAGCAAGCAGAAGATCGTGGTGTTCCTGGTCAGCGTGTGCACCCTGGTGACGGTGTTCGGCACCTTGATGTACGTGATCGAAGGCCCGGAACATGGCTTTACCAGTATTCCCAAGGGCATCTACTGGGCGATCGTCACCCTGACCACCGTGGGCTTCGGCGATATCGTGCCCAAGACGCCCCTGGGCCAGGTTATTTCATCGCTGGTGATGATCACCGGTTACTCGATCATCGCCGTGCCGACGGGTATTTTTACCGCTGAACTGGCCAGTGCCATGCGCGGCGAACAGCTGCATACCGACTGCCCAGTGTGCAAGAAGGACAGCCATGAACCCAACGCCGCGTTTTGTGCGCGCTGTGGCAGCAATCTGTTTCGCAAACTGGAATAAGCAAAGTTCTTTTTAATCTTTAAAGCTCTATGAAGGCCCGGCTATAGTCGCTGGCAAATTGCCTCCCTCTTCTCGAACAACAAGGAATGAGCAGTGAAAAAAATCCTCAGCGCCTCCCTACTGGCCGCCGGCATGGCCCTGGCGGGCTCCGCCCAGGCAGCGACCACCCTGCTCAACGTCTCCTACGACGTGATGCGCGATTTCTACAAGGACTACAACGCCGCCTTCCAGAAGCATTGGGCAGCCGAGCACCCGGACGACAAGCTGACGTTGCAGATGTCCTTCGGCGGCTCCAGCAAACAGGCGCGCTCGGTGATCGACGGCCTGCCCGCCGACGTGATCACCATGAACATGGCCACCGACATCAATGCCCTGGTCGACAACGGCAAGCTGGTGCCGGACAACTGGGTGACACGCCTGCCGAATAACAGTGCGCCATTCACCTCAGCCACAGTCTTTATCGTGCGCAAAGGCAACCCCAAGGCGTTGAAAGACTGGCCCGACCTGCTCAAGGATGGCGTGCAAGTGATCGTGCCCAACCCGAAGACCTCGGGCAACGGCCGCTACACCTACCTGTCGGCCTGGGGCTACGTGTTGAAGAACGGCGGCGATGAAGACAAGGCCAAGACCTTCGTTGGAAAGTTATTCAAGCAAGCGCCCGTGCTGGACACCGGTGGCCGCGCCGCCACCACCACCTTCATGACCAACCAGATTGGCGACGTGTTGGTGACCTTTGAAAACGAAGCGGAAATGATCGCCCGTGAGTTTGGCCGTGATCAGTTCGAAGTGGTCTACCCAAGCGTCTCCGCCGAAGCCGAACCGCCGGTGTCGGTGGTGGATAAAGTGGTCGAGAAAAAAGGCACTCGTGCGGTGGCTGAGGACTACCTCAAGTATCTGTGGTCGCCCGAAGGCCAGGAAATTGCGGCCAACAATTACCTGCGCCCACGGGACCCTAAGGTGCTGGCCAAGTACACCGACCGGTTCCCCAAGGTGGACTTCCTGTCGGTGGAGAAGACCTTCGGCGACTGGCGCACAGTGCAAAAGACCCATTTCAATGATGGCGGGGTGTTTGACCAGATCTACTCTGGCCAATAATCCATCTGACTGAATCAACTCGGTCAAACCTGTGGGAGCTGGCTTGCCTGCGAAAGCGATCTATCAGTCATATTTCTGGTGACTGGTGCACCGCCATCGCAGGCAAGCCAGCTCCCACTTTTTTGCGTAGGGCAGATGTGTCTGAATGTATCATCAGCCGGCATAAGTGATATCACCACAAGCAGCCTACTCACTTGCGAGCCTTGTCTTTACTCTCTCACGCCATCGTCCTTCGCCTTTATGAGTACACCATGAACGCAACCTCTCACGCTGCAGGCACCATGACCCGGGGCATGGTCATGCTGTTCGCGTTTTGCTGCGGCGCCATTGTCGCCAACATCTACTACGCGCAACCGATCATCGAGCTGATTGCCCCGGACATTGGCCTGACGCCGGCAATGGCCAGCCTGATCGTTTCCCTCACGCAAATCGGCTATGCCCTGGGCCTGTTTTTCCTGGTGCCTCTGGGCGACCTGCTGGAAAACCGCAAGCTGATGATCGCCACCACCGTCGTGGCGATCGCCAGCCTGCTGGGTGCGGCGTTTATCGAACAGCCGAACCTGTTCCTGCTGGTGTCGCTGCTGATCGGTTTCAGTTCCGTCTCGGTGCAGATCCTGATTCCGCTGGCCGCACACCTGGCGCCGGCCGAGTCCCGTGGGCGGGTGGTCGGCAGCATCATGGGCGGCCTGCTGCTGGGCATCCTGCTGGCACGGCCGGTGTCGAGCGTGGTGGCCGATCACTTCGGCTGGCGTGCGATGTTCATGGCGGCCGCCGCACTGATGGCGTTCATCAGCGTGGTGCTGATGCTGACAATCCCCAAGCGCCAACCCGATCACAGTGCCAGCTATGGCCAGTTGCTGCGCTCCCTGGGCACCCTGTTGCGTGAACAACCGCTGTTGCGCCAGCGGGCGTTCTACCAGGGTTGCATGTTCGCCGCCTTCAGCCTGTTCTGGACTGCCGTACCACTGGAACTGGCGCGTAACCACGGCCTGAGCCAAAGCGAGATCGCACTGTTTGCCCTGGTCGGTGCACTTGGCGCCATCGCCGCGCCCATGGCCGGTCGCCTGGCCGACGCAGGCCATACCCACCGCGCCTCGTTGCTGGCGATGCTGTTTGGCGCGCTGAGTTTCCTGCCGGCGTTGGTACACCCGCTTTACAGCGTGATCGGCCTGGCAGTCACCGGTGTGGTTCTGGACTTCTGCGTGCAGATGAATATGGTCCTCGGCCAGCGCGCCATCTACGCCCTCGATGCCAACAGCCGCAGCCGCCTGAACGCGCTGTACATGACCAGCATTTTTATCGGCGGTGCGTTCGGTTCAGCGATTGCCAGCAGCGTGTATGAACATGGCGGCTGGTTGGCCGTCATGCTGGTGGGCAGTGCATTTGCGCTGGTTGCGTTGTTGCGTTTCATGAGCGTTGCACGTAAAGCCGCGTTGGCCACCGTCCAAGCATCCTGACGAGCCCGTGCGCCACTTCAAAACGCACAAAAGGGCGGGACTTAATCAACACGTGAGTAAGTCCCGCCCCCGCCTTGCTTCCAGCAGTGGCGCCCGTCAAAGGCGCGCGATCAAGGCATTAGAGATAACTGCCCTCTTTGATGTTGAGCCCGATGACATCTTCTGGACTGATCATTCGGGTGCTTTTGATCAGGAAGTCGGTCTTGCCATCGCCATCCAGGTCGACCGCCAGCAAGTAACGTCCCGTTTGCGGATTAAACTTGATGATGGTGTCGCCTGCCGCCCCCGTATAGTTCTCGACGAAGTTCAACGCTACCTTGCCGTCGAGCACCATTTGCGACAGGTCGATCTTGTCCTGCCCCGTGTTGAAGTCCAACAACAAGTCGGCATTGGCACGGGTTGAATCGCTAAAGGCGTTGAACTTGAAGGTGTTCCAACCGCCGCCGCCCACCAACGTATCGGCCCCCGCGCCACCGGTGAGCACATTATCCGCACTGTTACCGATGATGCGATCGTTACCATGGCCCCCCACAGCATTTTCGATCACCGTCTTCTCGCCGATCCTGACGTTTTCCTTCATCCCCCCCACGCTGGAAAACGAACCACCGCGCAAGTTGATGATTTGATCCTGCTTGAAGCCAGAGAAATCAAAGGTATCGTTCCCACGCTCATCCCATACGTTGAAGTCTGGCTTATCAGCCGCGGACGTCAGGGTCGTTTCCGCCTTGCCAGTATTCGAGTTGAATCCATAGGTGGTGTCATCGGTTCTGGTGTCACGGGGTTGCTTGGGTTTATCAACGACTGGCAGGGTGTCGACGTTGAGCTTGGGCTTATCAACGACTGGCAGGGTGTCGACGTTGGGCTTGGGCTTATCAACGACTGACATGGTGTCGATGTTGGGCTTGGGCTTATCAACGACTGGCAGGGTGTCGATGTTGGGCTTGGGCTTATCAACGACTGGCAGGGTGCCGACGTTGGGCTTGGCCTTATCAACGACTGGCAGGGTGCCGACGTTGGGCTTGGCCTTATCAACGACTGACATGGTGTCGATGTTGGGCTTGGGCTTATCAACGACTGGCAGGGTGCCGACGTTGGGCTTGGCCTTATCAACGACTGGCAGGGTGCCGACGTTGGGCTTGGGCTTATCAACGACTGGCAGGGTGTCGACGTTGGGCTTGGACTTATCAACGACTGGCAGGGTGCCGACGTTGGGCTTGGGCTTATCAACGACTGGCAGGGTGCCGACGTTGGGCTTGGGCTTATCAACGACTGGCATGGTGTCGACGCTGGGTTTGGGCTTATCAACGACTGGCAGGGTGTCGACGCTGGGTTTGGGCTTACCACCGACTGGCGTGGTGTCGATGTTGGGCTTGGGCCTATCACTTACTGGCGTGGTGTAGCCACTTGGCCGAGGCTGATCGGCTATCGGCTTGGTACCGCCGTTTGGCCGGGGCTGATCGGCTGCCGGCTTGGTAACGCCGTTTGGCTGAGACTGATCTGTTGCCCCCTTGGTACCGCCGTTTGGCTGGGGCTGATCGGCTGCCGGCTTGGTACCGCCGTTTGGCCGGGGCTCAGGAGTGGGTTTGGTATTTTCCTCTGCCATCGGATAGCAACGGGCCGTCACCACGTTGCCGGAATGGATGTCTCCAAGTCGAAGCAGCCCCGAGTTTAGACTCAATCCATACATTCGCTGCTGATGAGTGCGTGCCCCTATCAGCGGAGCAGAAAGATTAAGCAATTGAGAGTTTGTTGAGGCTTGTTTGTCGGCTGCTAAGTTCGCGTCGCGATGAAGGAAACTGGCAGCCTCACTTTCAGCTGGATTGCCAGAACGTAGCACCTGAGACGGCTGAGGGGCCGCGTTCGGTGTGGGCACATAATAATTTGCAGCGGGTGTATTTGCATTGATCATAATCACGTTTCTCAGTTAGTTAAAAACAACAACACAACACTTCACACGTAAGTCACCGGTGAATTCCTAGACATCCAACTTCATTAATAGCCATTCAAATCTTTAAGTCGATCAACCTCCCCTTCCGAGCCGCTACGGCCAGTCCGTGCATAACCGCCCACCCATTCAACCATTCACAACCCAAGAAAATTAATTACCCGACAAACCAATCTTTATATAAGTATCACAGCACCCGCTTTACTGACGAACATCAAGCCATTGCTGATTGTTTGCACTTATACACTGCGTAATACATGATTTGATTTTGCAACAGACTCGATTTAAATCGAGCAATCAGCGCGACTTTTTTACTTATAAAAGCAGCACGCTACTTGAACGTATTCAGCGTGCGGCTGCCGGTGAATGGCGCCCGTTCCAAGACCGCGCTGAATACGCCGACTGATCGTTTCGACTGGCAGCTCTCGGCTCGCAAGGATCCGGTTGCGGATCACAGGGATCTGGACGAGGCGTCGGCTCGCGGGTCACCGGCCATGGCCGGGGCTCACGCGGGTTCGGGCGCGGCATGGGCTCACACGGGGCCGGACGTGGTGTCGGCTCGCGGGGCTCAGGCCGTGGCCTGGGGTCACGCGGGGACGGGCGCGGCATGGGCTCACACGGGTCTGGACGTGGTGTCGGCTCGCGGGTCTCCGGGCGTGGCCGGGGGTCACGCGGCTTCGGGCGCGGCGTTGGCTCACACGGGTCTGGACGTGGTGTCGGCTCGCGGGTCTCCGGGCGTGGCCGGGGGTCACGCGGCTTCGGGCGTGGCGTTGGCTCCCACGGGTCTGGACGTGGCGTCGGTTCGCGGGTCTCCGGGCGTGGCCAAGGGTCACGCGGGTGCGGGCGTGGCGTGGGCTTCCACGGGGCTGGACGTGGCGTCGGCTCGCGGGTCTCCGGGCGTGGCCGAGGGTCACGCGGCTTCGGGCGTGGCGTTGGCTCCCACGGGTCTGGACGTGGCGTCGGCTCGCGGGTCTCAGGCCGTGGCCTGGGTTCACGCGGGGACGGGCGCGGCTTTGGCTCACACAGGTCTGGACGTGGCGTCGGCTCACAAGGCTCTGGCCGTGGCTTCGGCTCACAGCGGTCCGGACTTGGCTTCGGCTCACAAGGGTCTGGCTGTGGCTTCGGCTCACAGCGGTCCGGACTTGGCTTCGGCTCACAAGGGTCTGGCTGTGGCTTCGGCTCACAGCGGTCTGGACTTGGCTTCGGCTCACAAGGGTCTGGCTGTGGCTTCGGCTCACAGCGGTCTGGACTTGGCTTCGGCTCACAAGGGTCTGGCTGTGGCTTCGGCTCACAGCGGTCTGGACTTGGCTTCGGCTCACAAGGGTCTGGCTGTGGCTTCGGCTCACAGCGGTCTGGACTTGGCTTCGGCTCACAAGGGTCTGGCTGTGGCTTCGGCTCACAGCGGTCTGGACTTGGCCTGGGCTCCTCAGGCTTTGGCTCCTTCGGTTTGGGCTCAGGCTTGGTTTTGGGCTCGTCGAATTGAGGCCG
The DNA here is from genome assembly GCF_034348165.1 of Pseudomonas sp. CCI1.1. Classification (NCBI taxonomy): domain Bacteria; kingdom Pseudomonadati; phylum Pseudomonadota; class Gammaproteobacteria; order Pseudomonadales; family Pseudomonadaceae; genus Pseudomonas; species Pseudomonas sp. CCI1.1. Next base: position 33,355 of record NZ_CP133780.1, on the reverse strand, counting down.
CGGCGCAGGCTTGGGGTCTTTCGGTTCAGGGTTTGGCGTAGGGGTATCGCCGTGTGCCACGACATCACCCGCGTTTATCCGGCCGATGCTTTTTACGAACAGGTCAGCCTTGCCGTTGCCCGTCAGGTCCAGGGCCAGACTTCCCTCATTACTGCCCTCGCTGTAACTCATCACAGCCTGGCCGGGTTGACCCGTTAAGCGATCAACGAATTTAAGCGCACTGAGATTGGCCCTTTTCAAAGCCCCGGAGACGTCAATTTTGTCTGCACCACTTTCAAAATCCAGAATTACATCGGGGTTATCCGGCGTGGAATCATTGGCATGGTCATAGACAAAAGTGTCTGCCCCCCTCCCCTGACAACCGGTCTGCTCCACCGCCCCCTTTGAGACGATTGGCGACCTGGTTACCTATGAGAGCGTCATCTCCCTTGCCGCCCACCGCGTTTTCCAGTGTGACGCCCTTGGCTATGGAGACATTACCCTTCAACGCACCGACATCCGAAAAAGACTCGGCATTGAGATTGATTTTCTGAGGCTGTGAATACCCAGAGAAATCCAACGTGTCTTTCCCACCACCATCCCACACACAAAAAACAGGGTTGTCATTTGGCGACTTCAAACTAAGCGCTTCACGGTTCGTATTGGAATTAAACCCATAGGTTGTATCGGTATTGCGCGTATTGGTATTCGGCCCATACAGTTTCTGGACAGCCGAGATGTCATCCATCATCGGCGCAGAAGGGTTCAACAATTTGAAGTCGTGGCCTGGCTGGTTTTTTTCTGAATAGTAACTCATCACCGAACGCGCTCGAGTATCCCCTGCATAGACTGCGTCACGCCCATAGTTACCAAAACCATCATAACGCCCCGGGTGTTCCAGGCCGATTGAATGACCTATTTCATGGATAAGCACTCCGCGAAAATAATGACCCAGTGGAGGGTTCGCCCCCGCATTCGCCGTTCCAATATTTACGAAGGTTCGAGTCATGAACTTATCAGGCAGTGAGGCCACTCCCCCCGGTGTTCCGGGCATTTCACTGATATCAACATGACCGTCTGAATGTTGCGGTTTTTCAGTAAATGTAACGTTAGCGACATCCTGCCAGGATTGCAGTGCCTGCCTGACCTGCTCTGCCTGCTGCGGGGTAAAGCCCTTGGAGACGCGAACGGACAAGGTAATTTTGCCGTCACCATTATTATCATGAACCTTGAAACCGTTGCGGGTGATGTGTTTTCCCGCCTGTTCCGTAGTAAACACCGGCTTTTTACTATTGCGTGTATAGGCCCCGGCAGCGCTTTCTGGGCTGATACTGCTATTAAGAGCTGGTTCCTTGGGTATAACAATATTAGGTGTGGATGGTCCTGGCACTCTCATAAACCAACGTCCTCATAAAAATCAGACTCGAGGCTGTAACATCAGCACGTTCGAGATACCGATTCCCGCCCACCAAGAGCAGCAGTAGTTATCGGCACAGCGTTAAATTCGCACACTCCCTTGCCGTACACCAGCGGTGAAATAATTCAACTCGACACACTCTAAAATTTAAAAACACTTTAATCTTATACTTGAAAACTTCCGAAACCCCAGAACAGATAGCACTTTAACCGCAAACATGATAACTCTTTGTTTTGCATGAACATTAAACCTCACAAACACACTTTACATAATTTTTATTGCAAAGCGTTATTCACAATCAGACAACACCCCAATCGCCCAAAAACCTATACCCGACTGGCAACTTTTAACCCGTCCTACACAACAACCCAATGCACAGACGAATAGCAGAGTTCGTATTGAAAGAAAAAACCTGCAGTGCTCATACAACGGCTTTAGTCTGGCCGAGGACGGTCATTGAATGTACTGCAACAACCGATCCGGCTGACGCTCCAAAACTGAAACATGAAAAACGCACTGCAATACGGCCAGTGTGTGCCTCAACGGGAGTGTTCGACGGTTGAGCAGAGCCTTGCAGGCGCCCTATGAAGCGACGAAGCAGAACGATCACCGAGCGCTGATAGCTCGCTGCAAAGGACACGGCTGAAGGGAGAAAACGTACGGCAGGCAGGCTTGAACGCGGTGATGCGCGCGTCCAAGCCTGGACAGAGGTAACCGGGAGAGCGGCGCTACGGCACAAAGGTGCAAGCGCAATCGTTGGGTTGCAGGGGCTGGCATTCCCAGGCAATCACCGTCAGGAAAAGCTGCAAGCTCAAGGCGGTGAAAGGTACGCGTGTTGTTGGTCAGACGCTGCGATGGCATGCTCTGGGCTGATCAAGGGACTAGCCAATAGCCACCGGACTCACCGGAATATCGACCGCACCTTATTTACAAACCCCTTGAACGATGAAAAAACTTTCTGGATAAACCTTCTCCCCGGCCGGGGCGCCGGGCCGGGGCTTGGCCTCGGCTCTGGCTGTGGGTCAGGGTCAGGCTTGGGATCAGGCTTGGAGTCAGTCGGCTCCGAAATGGGACTGGGAACGGGTTCCGACACAGGGACAACAGTGGGCCCAGGCGTCGGTGTGACAGTCGGCGCCTCACCGTTCCAGATCACATCCGTCTGCTTGATCTGGCTTTGGCTGGCGATCATCAGATCCGCCGTGCCGTTCCCCGTTGTATCCACAGCCAACGTGGAACGGCCAGTCTTCGAGTCATGACCGAGCACGGCATCTCCCACTTTTGTGCCGAATTTATCAACGAAATTCAACGACTTGAACCCTGCCTCCTGGAGAACGCCGGTGAGGTCGATCTTGTCGAGCCCGCTTTGGAAGTCCTGAATAACGTCTGGGTTCTGCGGTGTCGAATCGCCGATGCGGTGATACACAAACGTGTCTGCCCCTGCACCGCCGTGCAACTTATCGGCACCCTTGCCGCCCGTAAGGCGATTGTTGCCCTCGTTTCCCGTCAAGGTATCGTTGCCGGCACCGCCGATGGCATTTTCGACAATGACGCCCTTGGCAATCGATACGTTCCCGCGCAAGCCTCCCACGTCCGAAAACGCCTCAGCCTTGAGGTTGATGGTTTGGTTCTGGGTAAACCCGGAGAAATCGAGCGTATCGTTACCGCCGCCATCCCAGACGGTAAAAATCGGCTTGTCACTCCCCTGCTTGAGGCTGTAGACCTCGCGACCGGCATTGGAATTGAAGCCATAGGTAGTGTCGGTATTGCGGGTCTTCGTATTGGCGCCATAGAGCCGCTGTGCTGCCGCGACATCGTCCATCATCGGTGCCGCCGGGCTGCGGCCGGCAAACTTGTGCCCCGGTTGATGGGTCTCGGCCCAATAGCTCATGACACTGCGTGCCTTGGTGTCCTGTGCATATTCGGCACTGCGCTCGTAGTTGAAGCCCTGGCCATTGTATTCACCTGGATGACTGAGCCCCAGGGTATGCCCCAGTTCATGGATCAACAAACCCAGAAAGTGGCTGCCCATGGTCGGGTTCTGCCCACCCGAAGTGCCTATATTGGCCTGGACTTTTGCATGCTGACCGAACGGAAAGGTTGCCCAGCCTCCCGATCCGCCAGTCCCCTTGATAGTGATCTTGCCATCGGTGTTTGAGCCATTTTCAACAAATTCGATATTGGCGATATCCGCCCAGTATTGAAGGGCTTGCCTGGCTCGCTCTTTCTGCGCCGCATTGAACCCCCCGGAAAAGTTAAACCCCACCACAACTTTTCCATCTCTATTACTGTCCTTAAACTTCGCATTACTGCGCGTAATATGTTTCGCCGCCTGGTCCGTGGTGAAAGATTTTTTATTATTGGCCCAACGAATAACTTGCTTCTCATCAGGTGAAAAATTGGAGTTCAATGTCTCAGGGGGATGCGACTGGAAAGACTGTCTAACTGGGATATGCATGGCACTTTACTACTCTGAACAGTGAAATGAATCGTCCATGTACAGGAGTTATCGATGCCGACTGTTCCGTAGTCAGCCCGATAAAGCTCCCATATTGAAAACGCCTTCACCATCGCTAATTCTTTGCAAGAAAACCCTATAAACACGACCGCAAAAAATCCGCACACAGTTTATTCAGCGCAGCACAGCCGCCCCTTATCAATCACGCTAAAACCCTGATACTACAGACGTAAAAACGCGCAAAGCGTTAATTTAATCGGGTCGACAGTTAAACTTCAAACATTCAGCAACCCACTCAAACACATCAGAAAGAAATAAGCTCAGTGCCAGGGTTTTATCTGAGACCTGGCCTCATCAAGCACTACATGACGGGGTTGTCCTAACCTACCGGGACTTGGGTCAGGCTCATACGCAATGCCGGTGGTCCAGGCAGCACAGCAAGCGTTCAACGGTGTGCGCCAATGGGCCGGAATTATCCAACACGAACAAACCCGCGCCGTGACCTGCGATCAATTCGGCAGTGAACCGCGCATTGCGCGCCAGGCGTTGCTCGATATCCGCCAACGACTCCCGCCCACGCGCAATCAGACGTTGGCGCAACACCGCTTGGTCCACCGTCAGCAGCAATACCAGCAAGGTCGGATAACGCTCGCGGGTCTGCGCCAGGTGGGCACGGGAGCCGTTGACCAAAACATCGTCGCCGGCGGCCAGCCAATCGTCGATGTCCTTGGAGATGCCGTAGGACAAGCCATTAGCCTGCCAGCTCAAGGCAAATGCACCCTCGGCCTCCATCGCCGCAAACTGCTCGGGGCTCACGCCTTGCGCCGCTTCGCCCACCGCCTCCGCTGACCGTGTGATTACCCGCCGCACCAGGCGACACCCACGCTCGACCAGGCGTGGGCGCGCGGCGTCCAGCAGGCTGTCCTTGCCCGACCCCGATGGCCCGATGAGATAGATCAACCTGCCCGCCATCAAAACACCCTCTTCGCTTGTCTCCAGACCTGTACCGGCGCCCCGGTGTCAGCATTCGGCGCGTCAAGCCATCGTCAGGGCTGGAAAGTATTTCCAGCCAACCTGCCCTTGCAGGCCGGCGGCGGCCACATTACCCGAGTGTGACCCACCGCGCACCACGCTCGGCACGTGCACCAGGCTTTCCGGACTTATTGGAGTGAGTATGTAAATTTGTAACAACGATACAACATGAAACAAATGCTCAATGGTCGCCCCTACTCACAATCTATAGAAAGCTCAGCACGTTCCTACATGGGAATGTTTTTCATCCTACAGCTGACAGTTTAAACAAGAATCTAGAACATAGCGTTCGACGTAATTGTAGTAGGCGCGTGCCGTTCAGGGAGTGTGCATGTGCCGAATGAATTGATGGCCCTGTGTCAGGCATTGCCCCATGCAGCCATTCTCGGCTTCGGCATGGCCTTGGCCCAATCTTCGGTAGACCTGGACATCGTGGCGGAGGTCATGCCGCCGCCCATGCTGGCAGGATTGCTCATTTCCATGGGTAGCCTGGGGGATCGCAAAGGCCATCGCAAACTCCTGCTGATCGGCTCACTGGGGTTTACCCTGGTGTCGGTGATGACCGCTTATTCCAGCACCGCCACGCAGCTGGTCGTGGGACGCGCATGCATGGGGGTTTTCGGGGCGATGTTGATGCCGTCAACGCTGGCGCTGATTCGCTCAGTGTTCGAGGACCGGGAAGAGCGTCGCCTGGCCGTGGCGATCTGGGCAACCACCTTGACCGTCGGTTCTGCGCTTGGGCCGTTGGTCGGCGGCATATTGCTGGAGTTCTTCAGTTGGGGGTCGATTTTTCTCCTGGCCGTACCGGTGCTGGTGCCTCTGTTGATCCTCGGCCTCTGGCTGCTGCCTGAGTCCGAGCCGGACGCGTCGGGGCCGATGGATGTCATCAGCATTGCGCTCTCGATGGTCGCCCTCAGTGCGCTGGTGTACAGCATCAAGCATGTCGCCAGTGAAGGGCCGGACGCCTGGGCACTGGCGGTATTGGCCGTTGCAATCGTGAGCGGCTGGCAATTCGTACGCCGTCAGTTGCGCCTCCCTACCCCCTTGATGGACCTGAGCCTGTTTCACAACAAGACGTTCAGCGGCTCGGTGACCATTAACCTGATGAGCCTGGCCTTCCTGATCGGCTTCGTGTTCTTTGCCACTCAGTTGCTGCAAATCGTCCTGGGCATGTCGCCCTTGAACGCCAGCCTGGCGCTGATACCGGGCCAACTCATGGCAATTGTGGTGGGGATCCTGATCGTCCCGGTCGCCCAGCGCGTCTCGGTCAATGTCCTGATTCCCATCTTGCTGGCCTTCACCGCCGGCGCGTTTTTGCTGGTGGCCAGCCTCGGTAGCAGTTTGACGGTGATCGTGGTTGCGTTTGCCTTGTTGAACATTGGCGTCGGCGCCATTGCTACCGTCTCTAACGACGTGATCCTGTCGGCCGCCCCAGCCAACAAAGCCGGCGCCGCGTCAGCCATCAGCGAGACGGCCTATGAAGTCGGCGTAGTACTCGGCACCACCGTGCTCGGTGGCCTGGTGACGGCGTACTACCGTGGCACGCTGCACCTACCGGACTTCTTGAGCGCTATGCAAATGCAACTGGCAAGCGAAACCTTGGCAGGCGCCACGCAATCTCGGCCACCCTGGCGCACGACCAGGCCAGTGAAGTCATGGGCAACGCTATACAGGCATTTGTAGGAGGGACTCAACTGATGGTCTGGGCCACCTTCAGCTTGGCGGTGCTGGCCATTGTCATCGCCAGGCGCACATTGAAAGGCCAGGAGACTGCGCCGGTGTGAAGTGGGTGCGGGCGGACGAACCAAGTACATCTTGAGTGCGGGGGTAACCCGACAGGACGCCGGGTTAGATCCAACATCCCGATCGACTGTCAGGCCGCCTTCGCGAGCAAGCCCGCTCCCACACTTGGATTGCGGGGCGTCAGGTAGATAGGTATCGGCTGGCAGGCCGTCATGGCAGGCAAGCCAGCTCCCACAATTGGTCAGGTGTCGGCTGTCAGGCAAGCTGCCGCCCAACTATAGGGCGATGCGAGGGAGCTTGCTCCCGTGACGGCTTGACAGCCGACGCTGGGCCAACTGAAGCGCTGCGATCCAAATGTGGGAGCTGGCTTGCCTGCGAAGGCGGCTTGGCAGCCGACCAATATGTTGGATCCAGACCGAGTACATATCCGTTATTGAGGTAACAGCCACTTAGGGTTCCGCCCAACGGCGGCTACAATCTACAAAGTTGTGTAGATACCTATAGTCATCGCAGGCAAGCCCGCTCCCACAGTGGAGAGCATTTCAAATCGGAAATAAAAAAGGCGACCTGAACACGGTCGCCTTTTGTCATTGCGCGTACTGCTTGCTCAGCCCCGGCGGCACGCCCTGCACGTTGGTTTCTTCCCATGGCCCGTTGGGGCTGATGGACCGGCTCCAGCCGTTGCTCCAGCGGTAGTAGGTGCGCTGGCGGTAGAAGGTGTCAGGCTGGTCATCCAGCACGTACACCTGCATCTTGCCGTCCCAGTGGCTGGCGGCGCCCGGCGGTGGGGCGAAGGTCGGGGATTTGCTTGGCAGAGGCTTGGGCGGCGGCGTCACCGGGCCAGATGGTTTGGTGCTCGGCTGGGTCGAGGGGCCAGACGGTGGAATAGTCGGGCCGGTCGGCGCCGCAGGTGGGCGGTGGACCGCACAGGCGCTCAGGCCCAGTACCAGGCTGAGCAGGGTGATGCGTGCAAATGCGGTCATGGGTGTGTCCTCAGAATTACTGGTCCGGAGTGTCGATGGTCAATTGCTGCAGCGCATTGGTGCTGCTGGCCAACGGTTGGCTGCGGCCGATCCATTCGCCAGCGGTCGGTTGGCCGGCCCGGGATATGCGCGCAACCAGTTGGACTTCGGGGAAGTTGGACAGTTTCAACTGCGGCATCATCGCGTCGGCATCGCCCAGTTCGACGGTGACCGGCAATGCGTCGACGGTTACACGCTTGGCCGCCAAGGGCGCCGGGGGGCCGTTTACGGCGCGGGCGAAGATGAACACGCTGTCGCCTGGCAGGGCCTTGGCTTTCACCTCGGCAGATACGTCCACCCGCACGGTCAGCAGCGCCTTGGGCGCCTGAGCCAGGCTGCCACCGCTCTCCTTGAGCTTCTCTGCTGCGCGGTCAATTCCGCCTTGCAAGGCGACACGGGAATTGTCCTCTGGCGGCAGTTGCGCGAGCAGGCGGTTCCAGTAGTCGATGGCTTCCTGATAACGCTGGCCCTCAAAGGCAGCGATACCCAACAGGCCAAGGCTGGTGACTTCCTTGGGGTCGAGCTTCAAGGCTTCGTCGGTCAGCGCCTGAACCTGAGGCGACCATTGTTTGTTGTCGGCAAAGTACTGCGCCTGGGCCCATTGGCCGAGCAGTTCCGGTTGGCGCCCGGCCAACGCAACCGTACGTTCAAAGACTTTGGCGGCATCGGCGGCACGGTCCTGGGCCATATAGGCGCGCCCAAGGAAGTACAAACCTTCTGCCGAATCCGGTTGCGCGGCGGCGGCGCGTTCCAGGCGGCGGGTCATGTCGGCCATGGACACCGGCGGTTGGGAAAACTCACGGGTCAGTTCAACCTTGTCGCTCGCCCCATAATGCAGGTACAGCGCCACGCCCAGCACAGGCACCAGAAACGCCGCCAAAAACGGCAGCGGTTTGCCTAACCGCGATTCGCGGGGCTTTTCCACACCTTCGGTGTCGGCCAGCAACTCGCGGGCCGCTTCGGCGCGGCCGGTGTCGAGTTGCGCGGTATTCAACACACCTTCGTCCTGCTGCGCTTGCAGCTCGGCGACGCGTTCCTGGTACAGCGCCACGTTCAACGCGGTGCGATCCTCTTCACGCTGGGCACGACGGCCACGCAACACAGGGATCAACAGGAAACTCAGGGCAATCAGTAGCAGCAAACCGGCTGCGAGCCAGAAATCAATCATCAGTCTTGGTGTCCAGCAATTGGTCGAGGCGTTTACGCTCTTCAGGGGACAGCGCATCGGCGCCATCAATCGGTGCGACACGGCGCCGACGCACGATCACAGCCATCACCACCACGCCGGCCAGCAGCAGCCCGGCCGGGCCAAACCACAGCAGCGCGGTCTTGCCGGTGAGTGCCGGTTTGTAGCGTACGAAATCACCGTAGCGGTCGACCATGAAGTCGATGATCTGCTGGTCGTCCTTGCCCTCCCCCAGCATGCGGAAAATCTCTCTGCGCAGGTCGGTGGCGATCGGGGCGTTGGAGTCGGCGATGTCCTGGTTCTGGCATTTGGGGCAGCGCAGTTCCTTGGTCAGGTCGCGGAAACGCTCGCGCTCGGCGTCGTTGGCAAATTCGTAGGTGTCGATGGCGGCGTGGGCCACGCCGGCCAGGCCCAGGGTTAAAACGGCAGCGGTCAACCAACGCTTCATGGCTTGGCCTCATCGACCAGGGCCTGGTACTTGGCGGCCAGTTGCTCGCGCCACACCGTTTCGTCGATCACGCCGACGAACTTGTCACGAATCACACCCTTGGCATCGATGAAGAAGGTTTCCGGCGCGCCGTACACGCCCAGGTTCAACCCCAGGTTGCCGTCTTCGTCGCGGATATCCAGCTGGTACGGGTTATGAAATTCCGCCAACCACTTCACGGCCGCCGCATTGTCGTCCTTGTAGTTGATGCCGTAGATCACCACGCCCTTCTCGGCCAGCTTGTTCAGCACCGGGTGTTCGACGCGGCAAGAGATGCACCAGGTGGCCCACACGTTGACCAGCGCCGGCTTGCCCTGCAAATCTGCCTGGGTCAGGGTCTTGTCACCCTGCACCGTTGGCAGGTTGAAGGCGGGGAACGGCTTGCCGATCATCGCCGAAGGCAGCTCGGCCGGGTCCAGGTACAACCCGCGATACAGGAACACCGCCACCAGCAGGAACATCGCCAGCGGCACAACCATCAACCAACGCTTCATACCGCAGCTCCCGAAAGGCCAAGCGCTTCACGCACCCGGCTCTTGACCTTGACCCGATAGCGCCGGTCCAGCGCTGCGAGCAACCCGCCGAACCCGGTGAGCAACCCGCCGAACCAGATCCAGCGCACGAACGGTTTGACATGCACGCGCACGGCCCAGGCGCCATCGCCCAGAGGTTCACCGAGGGCCACATACAGGTCACGGGTGAAACCTGCGTCAATGCCAGCCTCGGTCATCATCGAACTTTGCACGGTGTACAGGCGTTTCTCCGGGTGCAGCACGGCGATTTCCTTACCATTGCGCACCACGCGCACCGTGCCTTTGTCGGAGGTGAAGTTCGGCCCTTCAAAGTGCTTGGCACCTTCGAAGATGAAGTGGTAACCGGCCAGGTCCATGGACTCGCCCGGCGCCAGGCGCAGGTCGCGCTCGGCGCTGTTCTGGCTGGACAGCACCACCCCAAGGGCGCACACCGCAATACCAATGTGGGCGATCTGCATGCCCCAATAGCTGCGGGTCAGAGTGGGCAGGCCTTTGATCAGGCCTTTGTGGCGCGTCTTGTCGACGATGTCCCGCGCCCCCGCCAGCAACACCCAGGCCGCCAGCAGGAAGGTGGCGAGTACCGCCCAATTGAAGTCGCCGTAGGCAAACCCGGCGATCACCGCCAGGGCCACGCTGCCGAGCAGCACCGGCATCAGCATGCCCGCCAGCCATTTCACCGGGGTGTCTTTCCAGCGCACCAGCACGCCGACCGCCATCACTACCATCAACAGGCCCATCAACGGGATGAACAACGCATTGAAGTACGGCGGCCCCACGGACAGCTTGGCGCCGCTCAAGGCATCCAGTACCAGCGGGTAGAGGGTGCCGAGCAGGATCATCGATGCAGCCACCACCAGTACCAGGTTATTGCCCAGCAACAGGGTCTCCCGCGACCACAGGTTGAAACCGACGTGGCTCTTGACCACCGGAGCACGCAGGGCGAACAGGGTCAGGGAACCGCCGACCACAAACAGCAGGAAGATCAGGATGAACACGCCGCGCTCAGGGTCTGAGGCAAACGCATGCACCGAGGTCAGCACGCCCGAGCGCACCAGGAAAGTGCCGAGCAGGCTGAGGGAAAACGCCGCGATGGCGAGCAATACCGTCCAGCTCTTGAACACGCCACGCTTTTCGGTGACGGCCAGGGAGTGAATCAGCGCGGTACCCACCAGCCACGGCATGAAGGAGGCGTTTTCCACCGGGTCCCAGAACCACCAGCCGCCCCAGCCAAGTTCGTAATAGGCCCACCACGAGCCCAGGGTGATACCGATACCGAGGAAGGCCCAGGCGACGATGGTCCATGGCCGTGACCAGCGCGCCCAGGCGGCGTCGAGACGCCCGCCGAGCAAGGCGGCGATGGCGAACGCGAAGGCCACAGAAAAGCCCACATAGCCCATGTAGAGCATCGGCGGGTGCACGATCAGGCCGATATCCTGCAGCAACGGGTTGAGGTCGTGACCGTCCACCGGGATCTGCGGCAGGATGCGGGTGAACGGGTTGGAGGTCATGATCAAAAACAGCAGGAAGCCGATGCTGATCATGCCCATCACCGCCAGCACCCGCGCCAGCATCACTTGCGGCAATTGGCGCGAGAACACCGATACAGCGAAGGTCCAGCCGCCGAGGATCAAGGCCCACAACAGCAATGAACCTTCGTGGGCGCCCCACACGGCGCTGAACTTGTAGTACCAGGGCAAAGCGCTGTTGGAATTGTTGGCGACGTAGGCGACGGAAAAATCGTCGGTCATGAAGGCGTAGGTCAGGCAACCAAAGGCGAACAGCAAGAAGGCAAACTGGCCCCAGGCGGCAGGCTGCGCCAGGCTCATCCACAGGCGGTCGCCGCGCCAGGCACCGAGCAAGGGCACCACGGCCTGGACCACGGCAAAGCACAGCGCGAGGATCATCGCCAACTGGCCCAGCTCCGGAATAAACAGTGCGGACGTCATGGCTCAGCCCTCCTTGACTGGGGTGGCGGGCGCGGTTTGGCCGCTGTCTTTCAAGGCTTTGGTGACCTCGGGCGGCATGTATTTTTCATCGTGCTTGGCCAGCACTTCGTCAGCCACCACCACGCCGTCGGCGTTGAGCTTGCCCAGGGCGACAATGCCCTGGCCTTCACGGAACAGGTCCGGGAGGATGCCGCGATAGGTGATGGTCACAGCCTTGTTGAAATCGGTGACCACGAAGGTCACGTCCAACGAATCGCCGGAACGCTTCAACGAGCCCTGCTCCACCATGCCGCCAGCGCGGATGCGCGTATCGACCGGTGCCTCGCCATTGGCGATCTGGGTGGGCGTGTAGAACAGGTTGATGTTCTGCTGCAGGGCGCTCAGGGCCAGGGTCACGGCAATGCCGACGCCGGCCAGGATGGCAAGGATGATCAACAGACGCTTTCTACGCAGCGGATTCACTTTTCGGTCTCCCGGCGCAGACGTCGCGCCTCTTGTTGCAGGTAACGCTTGCGGGCCAGGATCGGCGCGGCGACGTTGAGGGCCAGCACCGCCAGGCAGATGCCATAGGCCGTCCAGACATACAGGCCGTGGTGGCCCATGGCGAGAAAATCACTGAAAGAAGCAAAACTCATCCACGTGCTCCCAGGCAGCTTTGCACTTCGGCCTTTACCCAACTGGTACGGGCTTCACGCTTGAGCACTTCAAGGCGCATGCGCAGCAGCAGTACGGCGCCGAAGAAACAGTAGAAACCCAGCACCATCAGCAGCAACGGCGCCCACATTTCCACGGGCATCGCCGGTTTTTCGGTGAGGGTGAAGGTGGCGCCCTGGTGCAGGGTGTTCCACCACTCCACCGAGTACTTGATGATCGGGATGTTGATCACGCCGACAATCGCCAGCACCGCGCAAGCCTTGGCGGCGCTGTCGCGGTTGCTGATGGCGTTGCCCAGGGCGATCAGGCCGAAATACAGGAACAGCAGGATCAGCATCGAGGTCAGGCGCGCATCCCACACCCACCATGAGCCCCAGGTCGGCTTGCCCCAGATCGCACCGGTCACCAGCGCCACGGCGGTCATCCACGCACCGATGGGCGCGGCGCATTGCAGGGCTACATCGGCCAGCTTCATCTTCCATACCAGGCCGACGATGCCGCACACCGCCAGCATCACGTAGCAGGACTGTGCCAGCATCGCGGCAGGCACGTGGATATAGATGATGCGAAAGCTGTTGCCTTGCTGATAGTCCGGCGGCGCAAAGGCCAGGCCCCAGACCAGGCCGATGCCGATCAGCAGGATGGCGGCGATACTCAACCACGGCAGCAGCTTGCCGCTGATGCCATAAAACCATTTGGGCGAGCCGAGCTTGTGAAACCAGGTCCAGTTCATTGCTGTTTCCATCACGGTGCTTTTCGTCGTGGCGAAAAGCTCAGGGTCTTTACTGACTCAGCGTTATTGACGCCGGGTCAGACCTCATTATTCACCGACGCTGATTTTCAGGCCGGCGGCTATAGCAAAGGGTGTCAGGGTTACCGCCAGGGCGGTCAGGCTACCCAGCCACAAGAGGTAACCGGTCGCCGGCATCCCCATAAGCGCGGCTTGCAAAGCGCCGCTGCCCAGGATCAACACCGGGATATACAAAGGCAGAATCAACAGGGCCAGCAACAGGCCGCCCCGTTTCAAGCCGACGGTCAACGCTGCGCCCACCGCCCCCAACAGGCTGAGCACCGGCGTGCCGAGTAACAAGGACAGGAGCAACACCGGCAGGCATTCAACGGGCAACCCGAGCATCATGGCAAGCAGTGGCGAGAGCAAGACTAGCGCCAAGCCGGAAAAAACCCAGTGTGCCAGCACCTTGGCCAGTACCAGAAGTGGCAAAGGGTGCGACGAAAGGACCCACTGTTCCAGGGAACCGTCTTCGAAATCACTGCGAAACAGCCCGTCCAGCGAGAGCAGAACCGATAAAAGTGCGGCGACCCACACCAGTCCTGGGGACAAGGTTTGCAACAGTTTAGTCTCCGGGCCAACCGCCAGCGGGAACAGCGCGATCACGATGGCAAAGAACACCAGCGGGTTGGCCAGTTCGGCGGGGCGACGGCACAACAGCCGGGCTTCGCGGGCGACCAACAGGGCGAACACACTCATAGCGACCACCGCCCAAGGTCCAGCTCACGGTAGCCAGCGGGCATACGCGCCAAGGTGTGGTGGGTGGTGAGCACCACCAGGCCACCTTGCTCGCAGTGCTGGGCCAGATGTGCTTCGAGTTGAGCCACGCCTTGTTTGTCGAGGGCCGTGAAAGGTTCGTCGAGAATCCACAACGGCGGGCCGGGCAAGTACAAGCGGGCCAGGGCCACGCGGCGCTGCTGGCCGGCGGACAGGGTGTGGCAGGGGACGTCCTCAAAGCCCTTGAGGCCCACCGCGGCCAGGGCCTGCCAGATGGCGTCACGGGAAGCAGGATGATGCAGGGCGCTGAGCCAACTGAGGTTTTCTTCAGCGGTGAGTACGTCCTTGATGCCAGCGGCGTGGCCGATCCAGACCAGGTTGCGCGCAAGCTCGCTACGCTGCTCGTGCAACGGTTTGCCGTTGAGCCGCACCACGCCGGCCGTCGGCTGCATCAACCCGGCCAGCAGGCGCAGCAGGCTGGTCTTGCCGCTGCCATTGGGGCCACTGATTTGCACCATGTCGCCCCCCGAAAGCCGCAGGTCGAGTTGCTCGAACAGCAGGCGCAGGTCGCGTTCACAGGCAAGCGCTACGGCTTCAAGAAGAGGGCTGGTCAAAAGATCGCGGGCCTTTACGGTTCAAGTCGGCGGTGCAGCGGCCGTTATAGTGAGATGCACAATAACGACTTTGGCGACCGATTTTAGAGAGCTGGATCAAATAGTTGTGAGGTTTTTACCGCTCTCTTTGCAGACGGACGGCATTATACATGCGATGTCCTACTCTAAAGAGGGCAATTTCCCCAGAGACGATGCGCACGATGACCGGCGAGATCAACCTTCCTCCACTGCCGCCAACCTCCGCACCCGGGCCCACTCCGCTGCCTGGGGCCGGCGCGTTGCTCAAACTGCTGGAGCCGCAGGCCGGGTTGATCGACCCGGGGAAAACCGTGAACGCCGAGGTCATCGCGCTTAAACAAGGCGGCGAGGCCTTTCAGTTATTGCTCAAACTGACCCTCGCCGGCGGTCGCCAGACGCTGGTGCAAGCCAGCAGCGCCCAGCCCTTGCCCCTGGGCAGCAATGTGGCGGTGAGCCAGACGCCTGCGGGCAACCTGGCCATTACCTTGCAGCAAGCCATGAGTGCCAACGTGGCCGCCCTCACCCGCCTCGACACTAACCAAATACCGGTGGGTACGTTATTGCAGGCCAAGGTGCTGACCACGCAGATGCTGCCCCAGGGCACGGCGCAACCGGCGATCTATCGCTCGCTGGTGAGTGTGCTCAATAACGCCCTGGCCGGTGCCACCCTCACCCTGGAAAGCCCTCAACCGCTGAGGGTGGGCAGCTTGCTCAGCGCCGTGGTGCAGAACGCGCAGACCCTGAACTTCGTACCGCTAAGCGGCCTGAAGGACCAACTGGCCGTGACGCAGCAACTTGCCACTCAGCAAAGTCGCCAAGGCTCGCTGGATGCGGTGTTCACCGCCTTGCAAAACCTGCCCCGTGGCGACAGCACATCGGCCGAGCTGCGGGCCGCCGCCGAGCGCTTGCTGGCGGCGTTGCCCGATCTGGCACAGGTCAGCAACCCCAAGATACTGGCCCAGGTGGTGCAGAACAGCGGCGCCTTTCTGGAAGCCAAATTGCTTGCCGGGCAGAACCCGCAAATCCCACCGCTGGACATGAAAGGCGCGCTGTTACGCCTGGTCGCAGACCTTTTGCCCGCCTTGCCTGCCAGTACCAACCTGAATGCGATCCTCGCCGCCAATACCCTGGCCCAGGTGTTGCCGCACTTCGTGCGCAGCCCGTTGAACACCCTCGGCCAGGTCGGCGCCCGGCAGATACCCGCCGGCTTCCCGCTGCCCGAGCGGCTCATGGCAAAACTGGAAGGTGAAGGCGACTTGGAAAGCCTGCTACGCCTGGCCGCCGGGGCGATCTCGCGCTTGCAGAGCCATCAACTGTCGAGCCTGGAACAGACCGGCATCACCGCCGATGGCCGCCTGCAAACGACCTGGCAGTTGGAGATCCCCATGCGCACCCTGCAAGACATTGTGCCGTTGCAGGTCAAGTTCCAACGCGAGGAGCCCGCGCCAGACAAGGACCAGCCCGAGCGCAAGGATAAAAAAGACCCGAAACAGATGCTCTGGCGCGTAGAACTGGCCTTCGACATGGAGCCGCTGGGGCCACTGCAGGTTCAGGCGCAGTTGTCTCAAGGCAAACTGTCCAGTCAGCTGTGGGCCAGCCGCCCATTCACCGCCAGCCTGATCGAAAGCCATTTGGGCAGCCTGCGCGAGCGCCTGGTGTCATCCGGGCTTAACGTCGGCGACCTGGATTGCCATCTGGGCACCCCGCCCCGTGGGCCAAAAACCGGACTGGAGCAACGCTGGGTGGATGAAACCGCATGAAAAACGCCGCCCCACCCCGCCAGGCCATCGCCCTCAAGTACGACGGCCAACAGGCCCCCACCCTGACGGCCAAAGGCGACGACGCCCTGGCCGAAGCCATCCTCAAATTGGCACGGGAGAATGAAGTACCGATCTATGAAAACGCCGAGTTGGTGAAGCTGCTGGCGCGCATGGAACTGGGGGACAGCATTCCGGAAGAGTTGTACCGCACGATTGCCGAGATCATTGCGTTTGCCTGGACGTTGAAGGGCAAGTTCCCGGCCGGCTACGACCCGGAAGCAGGGCCAGTAGAGCGGGATGTCACTGAGCAGGGTAACGATTACTGATTGCTCATGAGCTCCCCACACATCCAACTGTGGGAGCTGGCTTGCCTGCTCCCACATTTTTGATCTGTGTTCAGTTCAGGACTTCGCTCAAAGGAATGAAGTTGACCCGGTCGCCGATGGCCAGCGTGGTGCCTTCCACTACCTCCACAAAGCCTTCAGCCCACGCCGCACTGCGCAGCACCCCGGAGCTTTGGTTGCGGTAGATGATCGCCTTGCCCTGTTCGATCCGCCCGCGCAGGTACTCGCGGCGGTTGCCGGGCTTGGGCCAGACGAACCCTGCCGGCACTTCGAAGCGCAGCGGCTGCACCTGCAGCACACCTTGACGGCGCAGCAGATACGGGCGCGCCAACAGCGCAAAGGTCACCAGGGTCGAGGCCGGGTTTCCCGGCAGGCCGATCACCGGCACGCCACGAAAATGCCCGAAGGTCAGCGGCTTGCCCGGTTTGATCGCCAGTTTCCACAGCGCCAGCTCACCCTCTTCCCGCAAGGCAATGCCAAGGAAGTCCGCTTCGCCCACCGACACACCGCCGGTCGAGAGGATCAGGTCAACGCTGCCCAGCCCCGCCAGGCGCGCGCGGGTCTGTTCCAGATCATCCGGTAGAATCCCGGCATCAATCACTTCGCAGCCCATGCGCCCAAGCCAACTGCACAGCACGCGGCGGTTGCTGTTGTAGATCTGCCCAGGGCCGAGCGGCAACCCTGGCTCAATCAGTTCATCGCCGGTCGACAACACGGCCACGCGCACGCGCCGCACCACCTCGAGTCGATCACGTCCAAGAGACGCGGCCAAACCGAGTTCGATAGGGCCCAGGCGGGTACCGGCACTGAGTACGGTCTCGCCGACCGTGGTCTCTTGGCCCTGAGGCCGGATGTTGTCGCCCATCTGCAATGGCTCGGTGAAACTCACGCGCTGGTCGGCATGCACCACGGCGTTTTCCTGCATTTGCACGCAGTCAGCGCCTTGGGGCACCGGCGCGCCGGTAAAGATGCGTGCGCAGGTGCCGGCCGCCAAGGGTTCAGGGGCAGTGCCGGCGAAAATCCGCTGGCTCACCACCAAGGGTTCGCCGGTCCAGTCCGCCAGGCGCACGGCGTAGCCGTCCATGGCACTGTTGGGCCACGGTGGCAGGTCGAGTGTGGAGATCAGATCCTGGGCCAATACCCGGCCATCACACTCAGCCAGGGACAGTACTTCCTCCTCGCGGATCGGCGCGGCGGCGGCCATGTCGAGCAAACGTTGCAGGGCTGCCTCCACCGGCATCAGGGCGCCGGTCTTGCCGGGCTTATCCACGGGATTCACAAGGTTCTGCCTGCTTCAGATGCGGGACGAAGTTGCACGGACGGTGACGGTTATCCAACTGCTCGGCGAGGATGCCGTCCCAACCGGTGCGCACGGCATTGGTGGAGCCTGGCAGGCAGCACACCAGGGTGCCGTTGGCCAACCCCGCCAAGGCGCGCGATTGTACGGTGGAGGTGCCGATATCGGCCACGGATATCTGGCGGAACAGCTCGCCAAAACCATCGACCTGCTTGTCGAGCAGGCAGCTCACTGCTTCAGGGGTACTGTCGCGACCGGTGAAGCCGGTGCCGCCGGTAATCAGCACCACCTGCACCACGTCTTCAGCGATCCAGTGGGCCACCTGGGCGCGAATCTTGTAGAGGTCGTCCTTGAGCAGCACGCGCTCGGCCAGGCGGTGGCCGGCGGCGGTGAGGCGGTCGACGAAGACCTGGCCGGAGGTGTCAGTCTCCAGGGTGCGGGTGTCGCTGACGGTCAATACAGCAATATTCAGGGGTACAAAGGGCGCATCGGCCTTGGCTTTCATGGCACGGTCCGGTTGTCGAAGGAACAGCCCGGTGTTATATCACAGGCCCCTGTTTCCCTGCCGCAGCGCAACCACCATGACGTTTGAATTTTCCTCACTGCCGTGTTCGATCCTATTGCTCGCCGGTGGTCGCGGCCAACGCATGGGCGGCCAGGACAAAGGGCTGCTGGAATGGCAAGGCCAGCCCTTGATCGCCCACCTGCACCAGTTGGCCCGGCCGCTCACCGATGACCTGATCATCTCGTGCAACCGCAACCATGAACGCTACGCGCCCTATGCCGACCAGCAGGTGAGTGACGACAACCCGGACTTCCCCGGCCCGCTGGCCGGTATCCGTGCCGGACTCTTCGCCGCACGCCATGCGCATCTGCTGATATTGCCTTGCGATGTGCCGCAGGTCGATGCGCGACTGCTGGCCGACCTGCGTGCGACCGCACGACGCAACCCGCAGATACCGGTGATGGTGCGCCAGGGTGAATGCTGGGAACCCTTGCTGTGCATCATTCCCACAAGCCTGAAAAACCAGGTGGAAGAGGCATGGCAAGCGGGTGAGCGCAGCCCGCGCAAGCTCTGGCTGCAACTGGGCGCGGTGGCCGTGGAATGCCCGGCCGATGACCCACGCCTGGCCAATCTTAATACGCCCGAGCTGTTGCACCCCGGGGCTGGCATGTCAGAATGAACCCTGCACAAGGAACTTTGCCGGCGTCCCGTACGTCACAAGGTCAGCAATTTAAAAGTATTCTCTCGGAGACAAACTCATGACTCAACGGACCATCGCCGCTCTCATGCTTGCACTGGGCCTCGCCACCCTCGCCGGTTGCGCCTCGCCAACAGTGATCACCCTGAATGACGGTCGCGAAATCCAGGCCGTCGACACCCCGAAATACGATGAAGATTCGGGCTTCTACGAATTCGAACAACTGGACGGCAAGCACACCCGTATCAACAAAGATCAGGTTCGCACCGTTAAAGACCTGTAAGCCTTAACGCTTGCACACAAGGCCCGCCTAGCGCGGGCCTTGTTGTTCCTGGGGTTTACCAGTCCAGGGTGATCTGGCTGCGGAAGCTGCGTTGTTCACCGCTCACCGGGTCGATAAAGCGCACGCCCTGGGCCAGCAGCTTAAGTGGCTTGGCGTAATCGTCCTCGGCATCCTTGATTACTTCGGGGTAAAACGGGTCATTACAGATGCTTGCCCCCAGCGCCGTCATATGCACGCGCAGCTGGTGCTTCTTACCGGTCACCGGGAACAGGCCGTAGCGCCATAGATCAGCGTTTTTCTCGCGCACTTCTACCGCCGTCTCGGTGTTGCTGGCCCCCGGCCCTTCCTGCATGCGAAAGAAAGGCTCGCCATCCACCAAACGGCTTTTGTGCACCAACGGGAAGCTGAGGTGCGGCAAGGCCGGTGCGATGGCTTCGTAGAATTTGTCGATACGCCGTGTGGGAAACAATTGCTGATAGGCCGAACGGCTGTGCGGGTTGGCGGAGAACAGCACCAACCCCGCCGTATGCCGGTCGATGCGGTGCAGAGGCACCAGGGCGGGATTGTCCAGGCGCCGGATCAAGCGTCGCAACAAGGTGTGCTCGACGTACTCGCCAGCGGGTGTCACTGGCAGGAAATGCGGTTTGTCCGCCACCACCAGGTGTTCATCGGCGTACAGGATGTTTTCCTGCACCGGAATCACTTTCTCGTTGAGCACTTCGCGAAAGTAATAGATGCACAGGCCTTCCTTGTAGCCCAGGCCCAGGCTGATCGGGTTGCCATTGACATCCAGCACCCGGCCGCGGGCAATGCGGTCCAGCCACTGTTCGCGGCCAATGGCCGGGAAGTGTGCGCACAGGCAATCGAGCACCGTCACCCAGGAGCCCGGCGGCAAGTACAGGGTGCTGGCTTGGTGCTGGGAGGGGGAAAAAACCAAAGTGGACATGCCGACGCTCAAAGCCTGGAAAACAGGCGGGCATTATCGCCCATGGCGCGCGATTGCCTAGGGCCTATCTCAGGCCTTGGCCAGTTGAGCCCGCAGCACCGGCGAGGCGCTCGCCGCCTCGGTGAATTCCTTGAGCCAGCGCAGCACGTCCACCGCTTCCCAACGGCCTGGGTCATACAGCGCGTAGAGCAAGCCCTGATAACCCACCACATCCAGCTGCTTGTGATAACCGGCGCGCTGGAACAGCGCCTCGATTTCCGCGAAGCAGGTGTTGAAATGCACTTTGTTAAACGGCGTCTTGCCTTCCGTGACCAAGCCATCGAGGCGCAGTTCGTTCACCGCGTCACGCACCACATCGGCGGACATGCGATTGACGCTGCTTTTAAGTTGTTCAACATTCACCACGGGCGTTCCCTCTATTCAATCGCTGTACGAATATACAGTAACTGAATATTTGAAAAGCCGCCATCGCATAAATCTCAGCGCAGGAAGGCAACCACCTGCTCGGTGTCGAACGGCCAGTCCAGTTCCGCCCCGGTGTCCGTGCGGCGAAGCACCGGAATCCGTAGGCCGTAGACGTCTGTCAGGTCCTGCGGATCGGTGATATCCACCAACTCCACCAACAGCCCGTGTTCGACGAGCGGCATGACTTCGGCTTCGGCGATCTCACACAAATGGCAACCCAGGGTGCCGAACAGCTGGCATTCAGGAAGCATGATGAAAGGACTCGGTCACAAAACGAATCTCCATTCTAAGCCCAACAAGCCCCTTGTAGGAGCGAGCTTGCTCGCTCCTACGGTGCAAAAAGCCTGACCCAGATCACCATGGCCTATAACTGATTCAGCGATTCTCGCGGCTTTTTGCCGCTCACCCTGCAACGGAGATGCCTGTGTTCGCCAACCTGCTGATTATTCTGGCTTCATCCCTGGTGGTGATTGCGTTGTTTCGCCGGCTGCAGTTGCCTCCCGTGCTGGGCTACCTGTGCGTGGGCCTGGCAGTGGGGCCCACCGCGCTGGACTGGGTCAATGACAACGAAGACCTGCCGGACCTGGCCGAGATGGGCGTGGTGTTCCTGCTGTTTTCCCTGGGGCTTGAGTTTTCCCTGTCGAAAATGTTGGCGCTGCGCAGCGTGGTATTTGGCCTGGGCAGCCTGCAGGTGCTGGGGTGCGGGGCATTGCTGGGCGTTTTGTTGATGAGCTTAGGCCTCGCGCCTGGCATCGCGTTATTGCTGGGCGCAGGGCTGGCGTTATCGTCCACGGCCATTGTCAGCAAGGAATTGACCAGCCTCGGGGAAATCTTCAGCAGTCATGGCCAGAATGCGATAGGCGTGTTGCTGTTCCAGGATGTCGTGGCGGTGTTGCTGCTGACACTGGTGCCGGTGTTTGCCGGCAGCAGCGACCACGCCTGGTACTGGGCGCTGCCGTTGACGCTGGCTAAGACCGTGGTGCTGTTCGTGGGCCTGTTGTTCGCCAGCCGCTGGTTGCTGCCGCGCCTGTTCCGTGAAGTCGCCGCGTCTCATTCGGCGGAGCTGTTTGTGCTGCTGGCGCTGGTGATTGTCTTGCTCACCGCCTGGCTCACCCACCTGCTGGGCCTGTCCCCTGCCCTCGGCGCGTTCCTGGCCGGCATGCTGCTGGGCGAGAGCCATTACCGACACCAGATCGAAGCCGATATCCGCCCGTTTCGCGACATCCTGCTGGGGCTGTTTTTTGTCAGCATCGGCATGCTCATCGATCTGCAGTTGTTCGTCAGCCACAGCCTGTTGATCCTCGGCCTGACGCTCACGTTGATGCTGGTCAAAGGCATGGTCGTCGCGGCGCTGGTCAAGTGGCGTGACAGCGACACCGAAACGGCCTGGCGCAGCGGCCTGGCACTGGCCCAGGGCGGCGAATTCTGTTTTGCGCTGATGGCGCAAATGCAGCAGAGCCGGTTGATTCCCGATGAGTTCAACGGCCTGCTACTGGCTGCCACCTTCTGCTCAATGCTGCTGACACCACTGCTGTTACGTGCGGCACCGGCCATCGCCCTGCGCCTGCATCGCAAGCCCAACCAACAAGTGCAACTGGAACACATCACCGCGCTCAACGCCCAACTGCATAGGCACGTGGTGATTTGCGGGTATGGCCGGGTAGGCCAGTCCATCGGGCGCTTTATGCGCCGCGAACAACAGGCGTTTATCGCCCTGGATGATGACCCCGAACGGGTGCAGGAAGCCGCCACCGAGGACAGCAGCGTGCATTACGGCGACTGCCGCCGTGGCGCTTTGCTCAGCGCCGTCGGCCTGGAACGGTCGCGGTTGGTGGTGATCGCGGTGGACAACAGCGATGTCGCGCTGGTGGTGCTCAAGGAGGCACGGCAGATCAACCCTGACGTGCCGATTTTGGTGCGCACCCGCGATGACAGCCAGTTGGCTGAGCTCAAGGCCGCGGGCGCCAGCGAAGTGGTGCCCGAGCTGTTGGAGTCGAGCCTGATGCTCGCCTCCCATGCCCTGATCCTGCTGGGTCTGCCGGACCAACAGGTGCAGGCGCGAGTGAACGAAGTACGGCGCAACCACTATCGCCTGCTGCACGGTTTCTACCCACCGGAACACACTGACGAAGACGCGCCGATCAGTCCTGACTGACCGCGCCGATTTTGTGAATCGACAGGTCTGCGCCGTAATACTCCTGCTCCTGGCTCAAGCGCAGCCCTTGCACACGCTTGATCACACCGTACACCAGCAAGCCGCCGCCAAACGCCACGGCCACGCCCAACCCGGTGCCGATCAACTGGCTGATCAGGCTCACGCCGCCCAGCCCACCGAGGGCGGCCTGCCCGAAAATACCGCAGGCAATGCCGCCCCACACACCGCACAAGCCATGCAATGGCCACACGCCCAGCACGTCATCGATCTTCCAGCGCGACTGGGCAGCGATAAAACACCATACGAACAAGCCACCAGCCACCACGCCCGTGACCAGCGCGCCCACCGGGTGCATCAGGTCGGAACCGGCGCAGATTGCCACCAACCCGGCCAAAGGACCGTTGTGCAGAAACCCAGGATCGTTACGGCCAATTACCAGAGCAGCCACGGTGCCGCCGACCATGGCCATCAGCGAATTGACGGCCACCAGGCCACTGACGCCATTGAGGGTTTGGGCGCTCATCACGTTAAAGCCGAACCAGCCCACGATCAAAATCCACGAGCCCAGCGCCAGGAAAGGAATGCTCGACGGCGCGAACGCCACCAGACGCCCTTCACGATAACGCCCATTGCGCGGTCCCAGCAGCAACACCGCCGCCAGCGCCAGCCAGCCGCCCATGGCGTGAACCACCACGGAACCGGCAAAGTCGTGGAAGCTGGCACCAAAGGTTGCGAGCAGCCAGGCTTGCAGGCCAAGGTTGCCGTTCCACACCAGACCTTCGAAGAACGGGTAGATAAACGCCACGATCAACGCGGTGGCACACAGCTGCGGCGCAAACTTGGCACGCTCGGCAATCCCACCGGAAATGATCGCCGGAATCGCCGCGGCAAACGTCAGCAGGAAGAAAAACTTCACCAGGCCGTAGCCATGATCGGCGCTGATCACGGCGGCCGGTTGCAGGAAGCTCACACCGTAGGAGATCCAATAGCCTATAAAGAAATAGGCCAGCGTTGAAATCGCAAAATCACTGAGGATTTTCGACAAGGCGTTGACCTGGTTCTTCTGGCGCACCGTGCCAACCTCAAGGAAGGCAAAGCCGGCGTGCATGGCCAGCACCATGACCGCGCCAATCAGAATGAACAAGGTGTTGGAACTGTGGACGAGGGTGTCCACCGCGCTTTGCAAGTTTTCCATGGAGGTTGGCAGGCCTGCATCAAGGCAAAAAGCACCAAAGCGGTTCAAGCCAGGGTTTCGCGCACTAAATTGGCACCGCCGGCCTCGCCCATCTTCAGAGGGCGTGAACCGCTTTAGCGCAGCGATCAACACAACAGGCCGTTGCCGACAGGGTTTTTCCGCGAAGTTAAGTGATTTAGGGTAAGGTTTTTCAAGGTTTTCACCTCGACCGCCCGGATTCAGCGCAGGCTCCAGGGCCTACGCACCAAGGCAAAGCAAAAGCTGTACCACACAATTGCAGTGAACCTTCAGCGAACGCCGCGACTCGAAACCACACGTACAGATCAGCTACCCACGGAGATAACCATGGCCGGTAAAACAGCAAAGACTGCTCAAGAGATACTGATGGAGGATTTTCAAACCCTGGTCAGCGATACCGAAAAGCTGCTGGACGACACTGCCGTGCTGGCCGGTGACCAGGCTGACGAGCTGCGCACCAAGATCCATGAGAGCCTGCTCAAGGCCCGCCAGACCCTGCAACTGACCGAAGACTCATTGCGCGAGCGCGGCCAGGCGGCGATCACTGCCACTGAAGACTACGTGCAAGCCAACCCATGGCAGTCAGTCGGCATTGCTGCCGGCGTAGGTTTTTTGATCGGTCTATTGGCTACAAGGCGCTAACCATGTCTATCGGCGAATCCAGCTCATCCACGAGCGCACATTCCTCAGCAAGCGGTTCAACTTCCCGACGCCTGGGCGCAGCTGTGCTGGGCTTGCTGCACAGTCATGTCGAGTTGTTCGGCATTGAATTACAAGAGCAAAAGGCCCGTACCGTCAGCCTGTTGCTGTTTGCCGGCCTGGCATTGGTGTTTGCCCTGCTGTTGCTGGTGGGCTTGTCGACGCTGGTGATGATCCTGGTGTGGGACACGGGCTATCGCCTGACCGGCATCATCTGCCTCTGCGTGTTCTATAGCCTGGCCGCTGCGTTCTGCGGCGTGCGCTTGAAGGCGGCGGTATTCGATGAGTCCACGCCCTTCCATGCCACGCTCGAAGAACTGGCCAATGACCGGGAGCGCCTGCTGCCATGAGCATGACTGAGATCCCGCAAAATACGTCACGCCGGGAAATGCGCAAAGCCTTGATCCGCCTGCGCATGGAAATGCACCGCCAGGAAATCCGGCATGAGTCCCAACAACTCATGGCCCCCCTGCACAAAATGCGCAACATGCGCCACAACTGGCAGGACAGCCTGGGCATCAAGCACGCGCCGTTGTGGGGCGTGGCGGCGGTTACGCTGATGGGCTTCTTTACCGGCAAGGGCGCCAAGGGCGGCAGTATCAGCAGCATCACGCGCCTGGTGCGGCTGGGTGCCGGGTTGATCCCACTGATCAAGTTGGCCATGCAAGGCGCTTCGCGCAAAAGCTGACCTTCGAAAGCCAATGACCGCAACGACCAGACAACTGCTGGTCATTGCGGTTTTTTGCGCTGCCTGTTAATTGATACTGACGCGGCCGACCGCTGGATTCGCTTGCCCCATAAAGGCCGAACCGGGAAGCTGGCGCTGTCATTCACCCTACGGAGAGCCTCTGCCTTGGATTGGCCCACCCTGTTGACCCGCGAACGTCTTGGAAAACCCCTGCACAGCCCTGAAGAACTGGGCCGCAGTCCCTTTCACAAAGATCACGACCGCATTATTTTCTCTGGCGCGTTCCGGCGCCTGGGGCGCAAGACCCAAGTACACCCGGTGACGAGCAACGACCATATCCACACACGCTTGACCCACTCGCTGGAAGTCAGCTGCGTGGGGCGCTCCCTGGGCATGCGCGTAGGCGAAACCCTGCGCGGCGCCCTGCCCGACTGGTGCGACCCGAGCGACCTGGGCATGGTGGTGCAATCGGCCTGCCTGGCCCATGACATCGGCAACCCACCGTTCGGGCACTCTGGCGAAGACGCCATTCGCCACTGGTTCCAACAGGCCGCCGGGCGCGGCTGGCTGGATGACATGAGCAGCGCCGAACGCAATGACTTCCTTAACTTCGAAGGCAATGCCCAGGGTTTTCGGGTGCTCACCCAACTTGAATACCATCAGTTCGACGGCGGTACGCGGCTGACCTACGCCACCTTGGGCACTTACCTTAAATACCCCTGGACCGCCCGCCACGCCGACTCGCTGGGCTACAAGAAACACAAGTTTGGCTGTTACCAGAGCGAGCTGCCGATTCTTGAGCAAATCGCCCACAAGCTGGGGTTGCCTCAGTTGGAGGAACAACGTTGGGCGCGTCACCCGCTCGTGTATCTGATGGAGGCCGCCGACGACATCTGCTATGCGTTGATCGACCTGGAAGACGGCCTGGAAATGGAGTTGCTGGAGTACGCCGAAGTCGAGTCATTGCTGCTGGACCTGGTCGGCGATGATCTGCCACAAACCTATCGCCAACTGGGGCCAATGGACTCGCGCCGCCGCAAGCTGGCGATCCTGCGCGGCAAAGCCATCGAGCACCTGACCAACGCAGCGGCGCAGGCGTTCGTCGAACAACAGGACGCCCTGTTGGCCGGCACGCTGCCGGGGGATCTGGTGGAGCACATGCACGGCCCGGCAAAGCGCTGCGTGCTGGATGCCAAGGACATGGCGCGCAAGAAAATCTTCCAGGACAAGCGCAAGACGTTGCATGAAATCGGGGCCTACACCACCCTGGAAATCCTGCTGAACGCCTTCTGCGGCGCGGCCCTTGAACAACATGGCGGGCGCACCCCGTCGTTCAAGAACCGGCGCATTCTCGACCTGCTAGGCAATAGCGCGCCAGACCCCGCCTGGTCACTGCACGCCTCGTTCCTGCGGATGATCGACTTCATCGCCGGTATGACCGACAGCTACGCCACCGAAATGGCACGAGAAATGACCGGGCGCTCCGGCCCCCAATAACGACTTCATCAGGCAACCTGTTCCCTGAAGCGAATTGCCCTACGACGGGAACAGAGCGGCCTGATCGAATTCGTACAGACACTCGAAGAATAATCACGCGCGCTCCCAACGGACCAGCCGAGTCATTCCTACTGCCCCCATCGACGCTTGCCTTACTGTGTGCTCTTTATGCCCAGCTATTCTCTCCGTATTCTTTTGGTGGAGGATCACCCCTTTCAACTCCTGGCCACCCAATGCCTGCTCAGAAGTTTCGGCTTCGACCAACTGACCGCGGTGGAAAACGCCGAGCAGGCCATACGCGCGATGAGCCAGTCCGAACACCCTTTCGACCTGATGTTATGCGACCAATGCCTGCCAGACCTGCCTGGGCTTGAACTGGTGGAAATCGCCAGCCGCCGACGCTTCATCAGCAGTGCCATCCTGTTGAGCGGCTTACCTACGCCAGAACTGGTCAACCTGACGACACAAGCCGCGCAACGAAATCTCCCCCTGAATTCATAGAATAAGCGCAACGCTTGAAACGAGAGGCAGAGAGCCAGCCACCGGTAGAATCCAGGCTCTCACACCGAAGGATTCAAGCGCAGATGACTACGCATTACCGGCAGCTGACTCAGGGACAACGTTACCAGATTGAGGCTGGCTTGAGCGCCGCAGAGAGCCAGGCGAGCATTGCAAAGCGGGTCGGCGTGCATCCCTCGACGATCAGTCGCGAGGTTCGCCGCAACAGCACCCAGAATATCTACAAGGCTGTTTCTGCGGCCCATGAAAGTGATGCTCGTCGAGCGGGTGCGCGCAAGTTTTGCAAGCCGGCGACATGGCTCAGCCATCATCTCCCGGTGTGGCTCAAGCATGGCATGAGTCCGGAGCAGATCGCCCAGCGGTTGAAGCAGGAGCAGCCAAGCCGGGCGGTCAGCCATGAGTGGATTTATCGGTTCATTGCCGCCGAACAGCGCGCCGGTGGTGAGCTTTATACCTATCTGCGACATCGCCGAAAGCGCTACCGGAAACGCTATGGAAGCCACGATCGGCGCGGGCAGCTGCGTAATCGCGTGTCAATCAGTGAACGCCCAGCCGAGGTCGAAAGCCGCGAGCGCCTGGGGGACTGGGAGGGCGATACGGTACATGGACTGGGCGGTAACCTGGTGACCCTGGTTGATCGCAAAAGCGGCTATCTGAGCGCCTATCCGGTCAAGCGCAGAACGCGCCGGCAGGTAACGCGGGCGATCAATCTGATGCTTCAGGGCCATGCCGCTCACACGCTGACGCTGGATAACGGAAGGGAGTTTGCCGGGCATGAACGCATCGCGCTACGGAGCCAGTGCCAGGTCTTTTTTGCAGACCCCTATTCATCCTGGCAACGTGGCACCAATGAAAACACCAACGGTCTGCTCCGCCAGTATTTCCCCAAGGGCAGCGACTTCAGCAAGCTGACCGTCGAAGCCGTCAATCGGACAGTAGCGAGGATCAATCTACGCCCGCGCAAGCGCTTGGGCTGGAAGACGCCGTACGAAGTGCATACAGGGGTGAGCGTTGCACTTATGTGTTGAATTCAGGCCCCCTCCTTGGCTATTTGCCAAAACCTTTGAACAAAGATGATCTTGAAATATTAATCGGCTTAACTTTCGACCCCCTCATGTAGGATTTTAAACATTCCTTTCAACGAAAATAGATACGAGGCCCGCCGTAAATTCCCCAGCCTTGCGTCTTGTCATGATCGACCTCGAAACGCTCACATGCCTTGTCACGATTACCTAACAACTTGTAGGTCTATACCTTTTTAAATGTAGGAACTTTCCTGTTCTGCATCTACTCCTTGCGAGCTTCATACTGCGGACTCACCTTCTGAGCTAATGTGCCCGCTTTATCTGCACCTGCATGGAATGTGACTATGAACTCAGTTTTTATTATCGACGACCATCCCGTTATCCGGCTTGCCATTCGAATGTTGCTGGAACATGAAGGTTACAAAGTCGTCGGCGAAACAGATAACGGGTGCGATGCCATACAGATGGTGCGTGAATGCCTTCCAGACTTGGTGATTCTCGACATCAGCATCCCGAAACTTGATGGCCTTGAGGTGCTCTGCCGGTTCAACGCCATGAACACCTCGATGAAAACCCTGGTCCTCACGGCTCAATGTCCGACGTTGTTTGCCACGCGGTGCATGCGCTCGGGGGCAGAGGGCTATGTGTGCAAGGAGGGTGACCTGAGCGAGTTGCTGAGCGCCATCCGCGCGGTGCTATCCGGCTACAACTACTTCCCCAGCCAGGCCTTGAATGGCCCCGGAACGGAAGGCATGGATGCTCAGGAGCTGGAACTGTTCAAGACCGTCAACGACCGGGAGCTGATGGTGCTGCAACTGTTTGCACAAGGTCGCACTAACAAGGAAATCGCCAAAGGTATGTTCCTGAGTAACAAGACCGTCAGTACTTATAAGAAAAGATTAATGCAAAAACTCCAAGCCAAATCCTTGGTCGACCTCATCGAGTTGGCAAAACGAAACGCGCTAGTGTGAGAAAGCGGATGCCCAGGCGTATAAAGGACTATCTGATTATATTAAGTGCCGGTTTGTACTTCAGCACAACTGTGCTGGCAGAGCACCAAACCAGCCCGGAACGCTTCACCCTCTTGAGTCGTGCGGGAGCTGTACAACTGGACACTCATTTTGACAAGGCCCAGCGCCAGTGGCTGCATAACAAACGTGAACTAACGCTGGGTACATCCAGTCCTGACTACCCACCCTTTGACCTCACGTCCAGCGGACATGATTATGAAGGCCTTACCGCCGATTACGCGGGATTGCTGGCCAAGGCACTCTCCCTGCCCATCACTGTGATGCGCTACCCGTCCCGGGCGGCTGCCATTCGCGCCCTGGAAGCCGGGGAAATCGACTTGTTGGGCTCCTCCAACGGCTTTGAGGCTGCAACGCCGAATCTGATCCTCTCCGAACCCTATGCGGTAGACCAGCCAGTCCTGGTCACACGCGAGGGAGAAACCCGCAGCCTCAGTGAAGGCCTCGACGGGCTGCGCCTGAGCCTTGTCTATCACTACCTGCCGCTTAATGAGGTGGAAAAGCTGTACCCCAAGGCGATCATCCGCGCCTACCCCTCTTATCAGAATGCCTTGAATGCAGTGGCCTTCGACCAGGCGGATGTGTTTCTCGGTGACACCATTTCCACCCATTACATGATCAACAAGGGCTACCTCAAAAACATTCGCATGGCCAACTTCGGCAAGCATGAAGCTTATGGTTTCAGCTTTGCCACGCGTGAGGACAACCGGATGCTCTTGAGCATTGTCGATTCAGCGCTGGCTTCGGTGCCCATCAATGAACGGGAGAGCATCGCCAAGCGTTGGAGCGCCGGCAGCGATATCCTGCTGACCGACAAGAAACTGCAACTGACCCAGCGCGAAGAGCGTTGGCTCAAAGACCACCCGGTGGTGACGGTCATCGTCAACGAAACCTTCGCGCCACTGACATTTTTCGATGCGGACGGCAACTTTCGCGGGATCACCGCGGACCTGCTGGAATTGATCCGCCTGCGCACCGGCCTGCGTTTTTCGGTACAACGTGGGCGCGACGTCAACGCGATGATCGACCAGGTCGCGACCCAGAAAGTCGATATGATCGGGGCCATCGTTCCCAGCAACGAGCGAGACCCACAACTTAATTTCAGCCGCCCTTACCTCGAAAACTCCTATGTGCTGTTGACGCGCAAAGAGCCAGGAGCGCCGTCGAACATGGAGCAAATGGCCGGAAAGCGCCTGGCGATAACCCAGGGTAACCCCTTGGCCGCAACCTTGACCAAGGACTTTCCTGAGATTCACCTGGTGGAAACCAGTGATACATTCAGAGCATCCGAGCTGCTCGCACAGGGACAAGTAGATGGGGCCGTGAACACCCTGGTGATCGCCAACTACTTCCTGTCTTCCCAGGTTTTCCAGGACCGCCTGCAAATCAGCGCCAGCATCGGCACCACCCCCGCAACATTCACCCTGGCCACCTCGCGCCAAGCCACGGAGTTGAGCTCGATCCTCGACAAGGCCCTGCTGAGCATTGCCCCGGATGAAATGGGCGTGATCAACAGCCGCTGGCGGGGCTACACCGCCGCGTCCGACAGTTACTGGCGAAACTATCATCAGTTGATCGCGCGCATCATCATCGGCACCGGCCTGTTGCTGTTGATTTCCTTGGCCTGGAACGCCTACATGCGGCGCCAGATCAAGCATCGAAAAATGGCCGAACGCGCCCTCAACGATCAGTTCGAGTTCATGCGCGCGCTGGTCAATGAGACGCCGCATCCGATCTACGTGCGCGACCGCAATGGCCTGCTGCAGACCTGCAACGACAGCTACCTGCAGGTGTTCGACGTCAAGCGTGAAGACGTGATCGGCAAAAGCGTGACCCAGATGAGCATGGCCCTGGAGTCGGAGGCGGCCCAGTACCATGCTGACTATCTGCGCGTGGTGGCCGAGGGCAACCCGCTGATCCTCGATCGCAGCCTGCATATCCACGACAGGAAACTGACCATCTACCACTGGATCCTGCCTTACCGCGACTCCACGGGTGAAGTCCAAGGCATCATCGGTGGCTGGATCGATATCAGTGACCGACGCCAGCTATTCGATGAACTGCGCGCCGCCAAGGAGCGTGCCGACGAGGCCAATCGCGCCAAGAGCACGTTCCTGGCCACCATGAGCCACGAGATTCGCACCCCGATGAACGCAATCACCGGCGCAGATTGTAGAAAATAAAAAAATTGTACCTTGACGTGCCTTTTTTTGCAAAGCCGTATGCTTTGCCCTGCACAAAGTGCAGGGATAGCCGAAACGCTTTTAACCGCTTTTTGCTTTTGACTTACTGACGATAAACGAGCATATAATCTCTTAACTCACTACGAACAAACTCAGTTTCATAAGTGATTTTAAAATTTTCCCTATACTCTCCTGTAGTGCCAGGAGTTAGATCTCCCGTCATTGTTGTTTTGCTACATGTTTTAGTGTAAGAATTGAAGCGGTACTCAACAGATATTGCACTTGTCGAACCATATTTTTCGTAAGACTTGCCATTACAATCTTTATATGCCTGTGCATATTCGGCTTTAATTTCTTCCGCTTCTTTTGCAAGTTGCTCAACTCGTTGCTTTTCTTTTTCTTTGTTTATTACTGCTTCTTCGTGTGTAACTACAATCACTTTTCCCGATCCGTCTTTTGCCATTCCGTTTGTAAACGGTGGCAAAAAAGGATATTTAACGTTCAAAAGAAACATAAAAACGATAAGAAAAGGCAATATCAAAACATCAAATCCTCTTCCATTCATTGTTCTATTTCCTCATCTTGATTTTCTGCATTTAAGAAAAAATCCATTTCATCTTTTTCTAACTCTTTGAAAAGTTCTTCTGTTGTAAGATTTTTTGACTGTGCTACTAACTCAATCTTCTCTTCATCATCAACACATTTAACATTGAATTTTGCATCTTTTATATCTTTCATATCATTTGTAATTTCAAAACTCACACATAACTTTTGAAATTTCGCTCTATACTTATAAATTTCTTTCCAATCTCCTTTCCCGAAAATCTCGGGATTAATCATAAAAATTCCGCGATAATTTGTTGCTCTGATAATTTTATGTCTTTTTAATGTTGAGATATAATTATCAATTGTTTGTGCTTTATATCCAGTCTTTTCTGAAATTCTTTTCTTAACGCCGCTATTCAGCGTAATTTCATTATCGTATGTAACGTACTTTAATAGTTCGATTAGAAATTTATTTTCACCCCCGGAAAGGTCAAAAATTCGGCTCAAACCATCTATGTATAATTTAACGAAATTAGGCTCGCGTGGAACGCTCATTTCTTTGATGTTCGTTTCTTCTATGACATTACAAAATGAAAATAACTCAATCATGTTGTTGATTCACACACACACACACACACACACACACACACACACACACACACACACATATATATATATATATATATATATATATATATATATATATATATACACACACACATGTGTACTTGTTTTTTTTTTTTTACCTAGCTTTTATATACTTTTTTGCACATGTATCTATATACACACACACACACCCATTTTTTTTTTCTTTTTTTCTTTTTACCTGTTAACACTTTTGTATACCACTTTTGGCAAGAAAATGGCTTTGAAAAATCGTCAATGCATTTCAATCAATGTTAGATAGTACAA